>NZ_RDBO01000099.1:172-564 GCF_008120935.1 Streptomyces sp. sk2.1 | reverse complement strand
TCCTTGCCGATGTTCCGGGAACCGGAGTGCAGCATCAGCCAGCGCCCAGAACAGGTCGTTGCGGTAGGCCGCCATCTGCGGGGTGTCCGTCCGAGCGTCCCCATCTGCTTGGTCGCCCGCTCCAGGCGGAACTTCACCGCTTCGGCGACCCCGTCGAACCGCCCCCAGAAGTCGTCCCACGATGTTCCGGGAACCGGAGTGCAGCATCAGCCAGACCGAACCGGTCGTGTCCGTGCAGATCTCGACGAAGTGGTTGCCCGCTCCGAGCGTCCCCATCTGCTTCGCGGCACGCTCCCGGCGGAACTTGACCGCGTCGGCGATCCCGTCGAACCGTCCCCAGAAGTCGTCCCACCCCGCGGTGACGAGTCCGTGCACGTCACCGGGCTGATGAC
>NZ_RDBO01000099.1:0-126 GCF_008120935.1 Streptomyces sp. sk2.1 | reverse complement strand
AAAAAAAAGCCGGGACAGGTCCCCCGGCAGGTCGCCCTCGGTGAGCGACGTCCTGACCGCGGACATCCCGCAGCCGATGTCGACCCCCACCGCCGCCGGGCACACCGCGTCCCGCATCGCGATGAC
>NZ_RDBO01000098.1 GCF_008120935.1 Streptomyces sp. sk2.1 | reverse complement strand
GTCGTGAGCGCGCCCAGCCCCCGGGACGGTGTACCGGTGCTGGGCGCAGGCGGAGGACGGACGGCTCGCCCCGTTCCCGTCCCCGGAGATCCGGGTCGCGGACCTGACGGCGTTCGCCCTCCAGGCGGCGTGCTGGGGCGATCCGGACGCCTCGGGCCTCGCGCTGCTCGACCCGCCGCCCGCGGGTGCGATGGGCGCGGCGCGCGAGGTGCTGACGGCGATCGGCGCGGTGGACGCGGACGGGCGGGTGACCGGCCGGGGCGTCCGGATGTCCCGGCTCGGCCTGCACCCGCGGCTGGCCCGGGCACTGCTGGACGGTGCGCCCGAGGTGGGCGGGCGACGGGCGGCCGAGGTGGTGGCGCTGCTGGGCGAGGAGCCGCCCCGGGAGTACGGGGACGATCTGGCGGCGGCGCTGCGGACCGCGCGGCGGGGCGGGGACGGCTACGCGGCGCGCTGGCGGCAGGAGGTGCGGCGGCTGTCCTCCTTCGTCGCGGACGCGGGCGGGGGGTCGGGACCGGACGACGCGGCCGTGGGCCTGGTGGCCGCGCTGGCCTTTCCGGAGCGGGTGGCGCGGGCCCGTGGCGAGGGGGCGTTCCTGATGGTGTCGGGGACGGGTGCGGGA
>NZ_RDBO01000097.1 GCF_008120935.1 Streptomyces sp. sk2.1 | reverse complement strand
CCGTAGCCGTCGGAGTCGTAGCCGCCTCCGTAGTCGTTCCCGTAGTCGTTCCCGTAGCGGCCGGTCGGGCCCACGGCCCGCAGTTCGAAGCCGCCGCCGAACGCCTGGAGCAGCATCGCCAGCGCGATCCGCAGTCGGTCGGTCCATCCGACGACGACCGTGTCGTCCTGCCCGTACGTGGGTATGGCGAGCGCCACCGCGAGGGCGATCAGCAGTCCGCTGGGCCAGGCCGCCGCCTTCGCCGCACCGGCCCCGCCGATGGCCCCGACGGCGGCCCCTGCCGGGCCGTCGCCCGTCGGTGAGTTCTTCGGCCGCGTCCTCCGCGGCGGCTGGGCCGGTGCGGCGAAGGCGGCGGCCTGGCCCAGCGGACTGCTGATCGCCCTCGCGGTGGCGCTCGCCATACCCACGTACGGGCAGGACGACACGGTCGTCGTCGGATGGACCGACCGACTGCGGATCGCGCTGGCGATGCTGCTCCAGGCGTTCGGCGGCGGCTTCGAACTGCGGGCCGTGGGCCCGACCGGCCGCTACGGGAACGACTACGGGAACGACTACGGAGGCGGCTACGACTCCGACGGCTACGGCATGGACGGGGACATGACGCAGGGCGGCGCCGTGCTCTCCGTCGTCCCGCTGACCGTCACCGTGCTGTGGCTGGGAGCGCTGTTCCTGGCGGCCAGGGCGGCCCGCAAGCGGGGCGACGGCATGGAGTCCGCGGTCCGGATCAGCCTCGTGGCCTCGGCCGTCGTGCTGGTGCTCGGACTGTTCTCCCAGCCCGAGATCGCCGGGGTCTCGGTCTCGTCCGCGCCGCTGCTCGCCACGCTCGGGGCCCTGGCGCTGTCGCTGCTCGTCACCGCCGGGGCGCTGTACCGCGACGAGTCGGGCCGGTGGCGGGCGCAGCGGCCCGCCGCGCACGCCGCGGTCCGGGTGGCCGGGACGGCGGTACGGGCGCTCGGCGCCGTGCTCCTGCTCTGCTCCCTGATCGGGTTCATCTCCTACGCCAACCTCGACGACGTGGACGGCGAGGCGATGCTGATCGCGCTGCCGCTGCTGCCGAACATCGGGCTCGCGGTGCTCGGCGTGAGCTGGGGCGCCCCGGTCGAGTACGACGTGCGGGGCCAACTCGGTTACCTCGGCTCGGGGATGGAGCACGGCGGCTTCGGGCTCTCCGAACTGGGCGACGAGGTCGGCGGCTGGGCGGTGACCTGCGCGGTGGTGACCGGTGTGGTGTGTGCGCTCGCGGTGGGCGTCATGGCCGCGCGGCGCTCGGCGGACCGGCGCGAACAGGCCGCCGCAGGTGCCCTGTTCCTCGCGATGTTCCTGGTGCTGTGCGGTATCGGCGGAGTGTCCACGGAACTGTCGGGCGGCTTCGCGGAGATGGGCGGGCAGGGCACGGCGGAGTTCGCGCCGAGCGTGCCGGACGCGCTGCTGTTCGGACTGCTGTGGGTGGGCGGCGCGGTGTTCGTGGCGCCGTACCTGCTGCGCATGACGGGCGGGGGCGCTCCGCCGGCCCCGCCCGTCCCTCCCGGCTCGATGCCCCCGGGAGCGCCTCCGGTGTACCCGGCCGCGCCCGGTTGCGCCGGTACGACC
>NZ_RDBO01000096.1 GCF_008120935.1 Streptomyces sp. sk2.1 | reverse complement strand
AATGCCCCACCACCGCACCCGGCACCACACCCCACGACTCCCACAACCGGAACAACGCCACACCCACCGCGAACAACCCCGGCTGCGTGAACTCCGTCTCATGCACCAACACCGCGTCCGCACTGTCCTCGGGAGCGAACACCACCGCGGCCAACGGCACCCTCAGATGCGGATCCAACGCCGCACACACCTCGTCGAACGCCTCCCGGAACACCGGGAACGCCCCGTACAACTGACGCCCCATCGCGATCCGCTGACTGCCCTGCCCCGTGAACAACACCGCCAACTCACCACCGACGGCAGAACCCTCGACGACATCACGGTGCGCCCGGCCCTCCGCCAACGCCAGCAGTGCTTCCCCGGCCCGCTCGGTGGTGCTCACCACGGCGCTCGCCCGGTGCTCCAGGTGGGCGCGGTGGTGTGCGGCGCTGTAGGCGATGTCGAGCAGTTCCGCGTCGGGCCGGCCCTTCAGGTGGTCGGCGAGCCGGGCGGCGTTCTCGGCCCTTGCCTCCTCGGACTTGCCGGAGACGGTGAGGACGACGGGGGTCTTGAGCGCGGGCCGGTCGGAGCGGCCGTGGACGGCCGTCCAGCCGATGTCGTGGCCCTCGCACCACAGGCGGGCGACCAGGTCCTCCAGGCTCCGGCGGGCGGGCCGGTCGCGTCGGCAGGTGGCGAGAGCGGCGGAGCGGGTGCCGCCGAGGGCGGTGAGCGTCCGTTCCAGGGAGTGCCGGGCGACGGGGTGCGGGGCGATCTCGACGACGCTCAGTCCGTGCGCGGCGGCGGGCTCGGTGCGGGTGAGGGCGGCGACCGCCTCGGCCACCAGCATGGGGCGGCACATGTTGCGTGCCCAGTACTCGGCCCCGAGCGCGGTGCCGTCGACGAAGTCGTCGTCGACGGTCGACCAGAAGGGGACGGACGTGACGCCGGTGCGCAGGGTGCCGAGCCGGCGGACGAGTTCGGGGGCGAGGTCCTCCAGCCCGGCGCTGTGGGACGCGTAGTCGATGTTGACGCGGGCGGTGCGTACGCCGTTCTCGGAGAGTTCCCGTTCGGCGGCGGCGACGGCGTCCGCGGGGCCGGACAGGCAGACCTGGTCGGGCGCGAGGTGTCCGGCGACGGAGAGTCCGTGGTCGGCGGCCGGGCGGGCGGCCTCGTCGGCGGTGAGGTCGCAGACCAGGAGGGCGCCGTGGCCCGAGGCGCGTTCGGCGATCAGCGCGGACCAGGTGGTGATGAGCCGGGCGCCCTCGTCCAGCGGGAGCGCGCCCGCGACGACGGCCGCGGCGACCTCCCCGATGCTCTGGCCGAAGACGGTGTCGGGTTCCAGGCCCCAGGCGGCCAGGGTGCGGGCCAGGGCGACCTGTACGGAGAAGAGGACGGGCTGGACGACGTCGGTGCGGTCGAGCCGGGAGGCGGCCGGGTCGGCGAGGAGTTCCTCGGTGACCGACCAGCCGGTGTGCTCGGCGACGGCGCGGTCGCAGTCGTCGAGGGCGGTGCGGAAGGCGGGCTCGGAGAGCAGGTCGCGGCCCATGCCGATCCACTGCGCGCCGTGGCCGGAGAAGAAGAGGGCGAGCTGGGGGCGTTGTCCGGGCCGGGTGGGTCCCGCGACGACTTCGGCGCGGCCGTCCGGGGTCGGGGCGACGACCGCGCGGTGGGTGCCGGTGGCGTCCGGTGCCGGGTACGGGCCGGTCGCGGTGGCGGTCCCGGCGATCGCCGCGTGCAGTTCCTCCTCGGTCGCGGCGGCGAGGGGGGCGAGGCGGCGGCGGACGCAGGGGGCCTCTTCGAGGGCGACGTGGGCGTTGGTGCCGCCGAAGCCGAAGCCGCTGACGCCCGCGTAGCGGCGGCGGGCGGCGGGCCACGGGCGGCGCTCGGCGACGACGCTGAGCTTGTTGGCCTCGAAGTCGATGTGCGGGTTGGGCACGTCGAAGTGGAGGCTGGCGGGGATCTCGCCGTGGTGGAGGGACAGGGCGGTCTTGAGGAGACCGGTGACGCCGGCCGCGGGTTCCAGGTGGCCGAAGTTGGTCTTGGCGGAGCCCAGGTGCAGGGGTTCCTCGCGGCCCTCGGCGAACACCGTGCCGAGGGCTTCCGCCTCGATGGGGTCGCCGAGGAGCGTGCCGGTGCCGTGCGCCTCCACGTAGGAGACGTCCTTGGGGTCGACGTCGGCGTCCTGCCAGGCGGTGCGCACGACGTCGACCTGGGCGCGCGGGTTGGGGGCGGTGAGTCCGTTGGAGGCGCCGTCGTTGTTGACGGCGGTGCCGCGGATCACGGCGTACACGCGGTCGCCGGAGGCCAGGGCGTCGGAGAGCCTGCGCAGGACGACGGCACCGCAGCCCTCGCCGCGCACGTAGCCGTTGGCGCCCGCGTCGAAGGCGCGGCACTGGCCGTCCGGGTTCATGCCGCCGAACTTGGTCATGGCGACGGTGGTGTTGGGGTGGAGCATGATGTTGACGCCGCCCGCCAGGGCGAGGTCGGTCTCGCCCCGGCGCAGGCTCTGCACGGCGAGGTGGGTGGCGGTGAGCGAGGAGCTGCAGGCGGTCGCGACGGCCATGGCGGGGCCGTGCAGGCCCAGGGTGTAGGCGATGCGTGCCGGGATGATGGAGTTGTCCCAGCCGACGGCGGAGTGCGTCTCGATGTCGTCGGCGTCGGCGCCGGTGGCGAGGTGGTACTCCTGTGCCATCGTGCCGAAGAAGACGCCGGTGCGGGTGCCGGCGATGTCGGTGGGGACGATCCGGGCGTCCTCGAAGGCGGCCCACGCGACCTCCAGCGCCATGCGCTGCTGCGGGTCCATGTGCTTGGCCTCGGCGGGCGAGATCCGGAACAGGTCGGCGTCGAACCCGGCGACGTCGTCGAGGAAGCCGCCCCAGCGGGTGTTCATCCGGCCGGGTGCCCGGGGGTCCGGGTCGAGCCATTCCCGGGCGTTCCAGCGGTCGGCGGGGACCTCGCGGATCGCGTCGAGCCCGTCGCACAGGCTCTCCCAGAGCGCCTCGGGCGTCTCGATGCCGCCGGGCAGTCGGCAGCCGAGGCCGACGATGGCGATGGGGTCGTTCGCGGCGGCGGGGGTCCGGCCGGTGCGCGGTGCGGCGGCGGGGGGCGCGTCCTCGCCCGCCAGGTGGGCGCCGAGTCCGGCGACGGTGGGGTACTGCCACACCGCCCAGCCGGGCACGGGGCGTCCGAGGTGTTCCGACAGCACCGCCACGAGGGACAGGATCCGGACGGAGTCCAGTCCGAGGTCGCGCAGCGGCCGGTCGACGTCGACGGTTTCCGGCCGTACGTCCAGCAGTTCGGCGACGGCAGTCCGGACGAAGGCCGTGATGTCCTCGGCGGTCGCCGGAGCCCGGCCGTCGCCACTGTTCACCTGGGCATAGCTCATCTGCTCATCCTCGATAGCTCGTTGAAGCGGACGACCGGCGCACGATGCGGGGACGGGCCCGTGACTGTGCCCGCCCCACTCTCGACCGTCGTTCTGGAGACCGGGTGGAGCCCGGCTTCACCCGGGTCGGGCCCGGTTTCACCCGGAACGGGCGCCCCGGAATCCGGAGCGCCCGCGGGGGTGGTTCGGGAGCCGCGGCCCGGTACTCGCCGGGCGACGGCTCTCCCGGAGCCGGTCGGGTGGCCGCCGGTTCGGTGGCCGCCCGACCGGTTCTCAGCGCTTGCGGCCGGTCACCGCCGGGGCGGGTGCGGTCGCGGCCGTGCTGCCGGCCGGTTCCGGGGAGAGCGGGCCGGTGCCCCCGTAGGTCTTGCGGATGGCGGGGGTGAGCGTGCGGGATCCGGCGATGGCCGAGTACACCGTCGCGGCCTCCGTGGGGGTGCGCTTCATCGTGGTGCGGTCGACCGAGTAGAGGCCGAAGCGGGCGCCGTAGCCCTGAAGCCACTCGAAGTTGTCCAGCAGGCTCCAGTGGTAGTACCCGCGCACGTCGACGCCCTCGGCCCGCACCCGATCGATCTGTTCGAGCGCCCGTACGGTGAACTCGGCGCGGCGCTTGCCGGATTCGGTGGCGATGCCGGACTCGCTGACGATCAGCGGGAGGCCGGTGTAGCGGGCGGAGAAGTCCTTGAGCACCGGGTAGAGGCCGGTGGGGTCGGACTCGTAGCCCATCGCGGGGATGAAGTAGGAGGGGTCGCTCGCCGGCAGGCACGGTGCGGTTCCGCAGGTGTCCACGTTGATCACCGGCAGGGTGGTCGGCGAGGGGGTGGGGCCGGGGTCGGAGACGCCGGTGCGGTCGTAGAGCTGGATGCCGAGCCAGTCCAGGGTGTTCTTCCAGTCGGGGTGGGCCTCGTCCGCGGTTCCGTCGAAGTCGGTGTCGAAGCTGCCCTTCCACAGGGAGTCGAGGATGTTCAGCTCGAAGAAGCGGCGGAAGCGGTCGCGGGCGGCTATGTCCCGGGGCTCGGTGCTGACCTTGCCGTCGCGCACAGCCACGTACTGCTTGACGCTGGCGGTCAGGCCGACGGAGGAGGTGAGGCCGTCGCCGTCCGCGTCGTGCCGGTCGTAGCGCTTGATCGCCTTGTACATGGCCGCGTGGGCGTTGATGTACTGGCGCAGGGCCGGGACGAACTTGTCGGCGAAGGCGGTGGGCAGGTTCGCCTTGCCGGGCGGGCCGGCGCCGAAGGCGTGCGAGAACAGCATGTAGACCATCGGCTCGTTGAGCGTGGCCCACTCGTCGACCCGGTCGCCGAACCGTTCGGCGAGCAGTTTCGCGTGCTCGGCCATCTCCGCGACGACCAGGGGGCCGCCGGTCGGGTTGTCGAGGCCGCACAGGTTGGTGTCGGAGGGGCCGTTCGCGCAGCCGGGGTCCTCCGGGTTGTCGACCCAGACGGGGTTGGCGAAGTGGTGGATGACGATCATCGGGCGGATGCCGCGGGCGATGAGCGCGTCGATCTGCTTGCTGTAGTGGTCGAGTGCCGCCTCGTCGATCTGGTTGCGGCGGGGCTCGACGCGGGCCCACTCGATGCTGAAGCGGTACGAGTCGACGTTGAGGTCCTCCAGCAGCCCGATGTCCTCGATGGCCTTGGAGTAGCCCTTGACGCCCTCGCCGACGAAGGCGCTCTTGCCCAGGCCCTCGGGGGCCGGCTGGGTCCACTTGTACCAGTCGGTGTTGGTGTTCTGGTCCTCGATCTGGGTGGCGGAGCTGGACACGCCGAAACGGAAGCTGCCCTTGCCGGAGGGGGCGGACGGCGAACCGATCGAGGAGAAGGAAGCGGTGCGCGGTTTGGCCGCGGAGTCGGTCTCCTCACCGGCCACGGCGACGGGTGCCACCAGGCCCAGGGCGAGGACAGCCGCCGCGATCTTGAGAAGTCGCTTCACGATGCCTTCCAGTTCATAGACGGTTGGGGCGGGGGTCGCGCCGGATGGGGACAGTCCCCCGCACATTCACACCCTGCGCGGCCCGGCTCGAAGCCGACTCGAACGGGCGTCCAATCCGTCCGGCGCCACGCGTCCCGGCGGCCGGTGGCATGCGAGGGGCCCGTGTCCCGGCGGCTGCCGGGGCACGGGCCCCTCGGTGATGCGGTGTGCGGTCAGCGGGCTTCGGCCAGGCGCCGCTCGATGGCGTCGGCCGCCATGGCCGTTCCGTCGACGGAGCGCATGGTGTCGCGCATGGCCCGCACCCGGTCCGTGACGGACGCGTCGCCCGCGACCCCGGCGACGGCCTCGCGCAGGCTCTGCGCGGTGACGTCCTCCTTGGCGAGGTGGCGGCCGAGGCCGAGCTCGTCCACGCGCAGGCCGTTGGCCCGCTGCTCGGACATCTGCGGGATGACGACCATGGGGACGCCGTGGTACAGCGACTCCATGGTGCTGTTCATGCCGCCGTGGGTGATGAACACCCGGGCGTGGTTCAGCACGTCGAGCTGGGGTACGTGGCGCCGGGCCTCGAAGTTGGCGGGGAGGGTGCCGAGTTCGGCCGCGTCGATGTGGTCGCCGATGGCCATCACGACGTCGAACTCCGAGTCGCGGAACGCCTCGACGGCCATCGAGAAGAACTCCGGCCAGCCGGTGGCCGCCGTGCCGAGCGAGATCAGCAGCACCGGCCGACCGCCGGAGGCCGGCTGCCAGGACCCCTGGAAGGAGCGGTCGCCGAGGCAGGGTCCGGCGAAGACGAACCGCTCGTCGAAGGTGTCGCCCTCGTAGTGGAACTCGCGCGGCATGAAGACGATCCCGAGGTCCTCGATGCCCTGGAAGAATCCCATGGGGTCGGCCGGCAGCCCGAATTCGGGAAGCAGCGCCGTGAGTTTCCCGATCATCTCCATGACCTGGGGGTCGCTGTACTCCGCCATGGGGAAACGTTCCTGGACGCTGAAGTGCTCGTTCGAGGCGTACGAGGGATAGCTGCGGACCAGCGGAATGTCGTTCTTGGAGCCGAAGAAACGCGCGCCCCAGGCCATGAAGTCGTGCACGACGACATCCGGCCTGTTCCGCTCGTAGAACGGGCTCACCTGCTGCACGAGGAGGGTCGCCTCGTCCAGACACCGCATTCCTTCACCCGCGTTGGCCTCCGCCGTGAAGGGACTGCGATAGAAATCGCCGAAAATGGATTCGTACCTGACCGCTTCCGCACCCACTCCCTCGACCGCGGGAGCAAAGTGTTCCGTGACGGTGCACGTCACACGGTGCCCCCGCTTGACCAGTTCCTCCACCACGCCGAGCGTGGGATTCACATGACCAATTGCCGGGAAATTGAAGAAAGCGATGTGAGACGACATTGGCGCCCTCCTGATCCGGGCTCCGAACGTTGTGGACGAAGCCTTCTCACACCGTAGCAGCGCCCAGAAGGCGGCCTTCCGGATCCGGCGGCCGCCTTTCGGGAACGGGCGAAGTATCAGAAGGGAACGTTCTTTCCCAGCGCCACGCGCAGGCACCCTATCTGTCCGCAGTGGTACGCGTCGTGCATCTGGATGATGGACAGCGCCTTGCCGAGGTTCTTCAGCCGGTCGTCGCCGAAGGGCTCCGTCGGGGACTCGCTGTCGAGGTCGGCCGGCCCGAGGCCCGCGACGAACCCGCGCATGCGCGCGTGGACCGCCTTGTAGAGGTCGATCATCTCCTCCAGCGACGGGCCGATCGACCAGTCCTGGTTGTCGTTCCCGGCGTAGCGCCTGGAAAACTCCTCCGTGACCAGGGATTCCGTCCCCTGGTGCAGGGTCGAGAAGTAGTCCGTCGCACAGGTGAGGTGGCCCAGGAACCACACGAGGGGCTTGTGCGGGGCCGGGGCGAGGCGCGCGGTCTCGTCGTCGAAGTCCTCGGCGAGCTCCAGGACCATGCCGAAGGCCAGGTCGAAGTGGTGCAGGAAGTGGGTGGTGAGCGACTGCGGCGGGGCCTCTGCGATCACGGTCATGTGCGGACTCCTATGGGTTGTTCCTCAAGCGGTACGAAATCGTTCTTCGAGGACGGGGCGATTTTCTCCACTCGCGATCCACTCGCGGTCCAATCGCGGTCCACTTGCTCTCCACTCGTTCTTGAGTCGGTCTCAAGTCGGACTCAATTGATTCCGGAGCGGTCATCAAGCGGTTTTCGACCCGTTCTTCGGTGACTCTTCGGTGGTTCCCTGTCGGGTCAGTGGCCGGGCGATGCGAAATCGCTGCGGCCGGGCGGGCGAATGGCGTCCAGCCGGGCCCGCGCCTCTTCGAAGGTGGGCAGCTCGGTCGTTTCCGTGCATTCCCAGTTGGCGCCTTCCCAGTCGAACATCAGCTCTCGCACCCGACGTGCCGCGGCAAGATGCGGTTTCGACATGAGAAAGCCTTTCAGCGCCTCCTCGTTCTCCCAGATGCTGAGACTCCTGGTGCTGCTGAAATTTTTCTCCGATATGCCGAGGCAGACCGCCAGGAGTCCCGGTCGCACATAGAGCTCCTCAAGAATCCCCTGATTGAGCTCGATGGCGACGGGCTCGTGTCCCGGTTTCGGCCAGCCCACCGATGTCGCCACCAGATGGTGACCACGAATCGGCTCGCACAGAAGGCCCGTTTCCGGATCGACCACGGGGCCGGTCCACGGCGCCACGACATTGAGATCGGATTCGTCCCCGCTGGCGAATTCATGAAGCGACTGCGGTATCGGCCGCGTGTTCTCCGACATCTTTTTCACCGGTCCTTGCGTCGTACGAGAAGCCGCTTGATCTCGGCGGCCTGGAGGTGCAGCACCGTGAACTCGGGACGCTGCACGAGTTCGAGCTCCGGCAGGATCGGGCCGACCGCCTTCAGCACCGCCCGCAGTTCGAGCCTGGCCAGGTGCGAGCCGAGGCAGACGTGCTCGCCGTGGCCGCCGAACGCGATCTGCGCGGTGGCGTCCCGGTCGATGTCGAAGCGGTACGGGTCGTCGAAGACGGAGCCGTCCCGGTTGGCCGCCGGGTACCACATGACGACCGTCTCGCCCTTGCGGATGCGCTGACCGCCGATCTCCGTGTCCTGGGTCGCCGTCCGGACGAAGTTCACCGCGATCGAGGTCCAGCGCAGGATCTCCTCCACGGCGCCGGGCGTCCTCGCCGGGTCCTCGACCAGCTTCCGCAACTGCTCCGGGTGCTCCAGCAGCGCCTGGACGCCGCCCGTGGTCGCGTTGCGGGTCGTGCCGATGCCGGCGACCAGCAGGTTGAAGATGGTGTAGAGGATCTCGTGGAAGGTCAGCGGCTCCCCGTCGATGCGGGCGCGGGCGAGCCGGCTGAGCACATCGGTGCCGGTGCCGTCGATCTGCGCCATCCGCTCCTGGACCAGGTTCGCCACGTAGCCGTTGAGGGCGGCCATGTTGCGGGCGAAGGTGGCCTCGGTGTCCTCACCGTCGCGCTGGTTGTCCGGGTCCGCGGCGCCGGTGGTGCCCTCGGACCACTCGAAGATGTCGTCCCAGTCCTTCAGCGGCGCGCCGACCAGTTCGCAGATCGCGGCGACCGGCAACCGTGCGGACAGGTGGCGGGCCACGTCGGCGGTGCCGTGCTCGTCCAGCCGGGCGGTGAACTCGGCCGCGTACTGCGCGGCCAGTTCGTTGAACCGCTCCTCCAGCTCGGCGATGGCCTTCGGGGTGAAGCAGGGGGCCATCACCTGGCGCAGGTGGCGGTGGCGGGGGGAGTCCATGTACGACAGCGCCGGGGGCAGGTCGGGGCTGTGGCCGAACATCTCGGCCCGCTGGTCGAGATGGCCCTCGAACATGTCGACGGCCTCGGGCGTCTCCAGGGTGACCCGCTGGGCGCTGGAGAAGATCTTGGGGTTGCGCGACACCCACGCGATGTCCTCGTGCCGGGTGAGCACCCAGAACGGCTCGAAGCCCGGCCTCCGGTACCAGAAGACCGGCGCCTCGCGGCGCAGCAGGTCGAACTCCGCGAAGGGGTAACCGCCGTTCTCGGTGTACGCCTTCTCGTCGGTGATGTCCAGTGTGTCAAGGGTGAGCATGGTCCTCGGTCTCCTTCAGCGGGGTGTGTTCTCTTCGAGGAAGGAGACGATCGCCCGGACGGCCTCCGTGTTCCGGTCTCCGGCGCCGGGCACCGCGTCGAGCAGCCGGGCGTCCGGCACCTCGGCCGCGAGGCGCTTGGCGACCCCCTCGGGGTGCAGCGGGTCGTTGCCCGGCAGGATCAGCAGCGGCGCGGGGAAACGGGTCATCCACTCCTCCGGGACGGAGAAGTACGCGGAGCCCCGGGGCCGGACGCCGTCACGGAAGCGCACCACGGAGACGATGTACCGCTCGCGGCGCAGCGCCAGGACCTCCTTCCGGAACTCCGGGTCGGCGTGCAGCCGGGCCGCGTAGGGGCCCGCCCCGGTGCCGCCGGCGAACCGGCCCTCCGCCTCGACGGCGGCGGCGATCACGCCCTCGATGCCCTCGGCCCTCGGCAGCCGCATCGCCTCGTCGTACTCGGCCAGGAAGACGTCCAGGCCGTTGCCCCCGTCGAGGCCGACGGGCTCCTGGCACACCACGGACCGCACCCGCCCCGGGGCGTCGTGCACCAGCCGCCACGCCTGCGCGGCACCGGTCCCGGCCCCGACGACATGGGTCTGTTCGATGCCGAGGTCGTCGAGGACCGCCTCGATGTCGGCGGCGTTCGTCGCGTACGAGAACGGCGCCAGGGGGGCGGTGGTGCTGCGGCCGATGTGCCGCGGGTCCACCGCGATCACCCGGAAGCGTCCGGCGAGTTCGGTCACCGGGTGGTAGAAGTTCTCGTCCCAGGCGGCGGTCCCGCCGCCCGCCGGGCCGTCCCCGAGCAACAGGACGGGGAAGCCCTCGCCGTGCACCTCGTAGTGGATCCGCGCCCCGTCGGGGCGGACTGTCTCAGGCATGGGTTTCCTCCACGGTCGCGATGTGTGTGATCACGTTCATGAGTTCGGCCGCCATCGCCCCGGGGTTCACGATCGGTGCGGCGTGGGTTCCCTCGATGACCGACGGGACGAAGTCCCCCGAGGTCAGCTCGCGCCACACCTCCATCGCGCCGTCGGGGAGCACCGGGTCGTCGCTGCCCGCGACCGCGAAGAGCGGCAGGTCGAGCGGGGCCCGGGTGACGCCCCGCAGGACGTCGCGGTGGTTCTCGGCCAGGACGGTGTCGGCGCGCAGCCGGTCGACGTACTCGGCGAGCAGTTCCTCGCTCTCCAGGATCTGATCGGGCAGCAGTCCCCGGAACACTCCGGCGAGTTCGTCGAGGGCGGCCTCGTCCAGGTCGCCGGTGAGTTCGGCGAGGCGGTTCAGTCCCGCCGTGGGTTCGGCCAGCGGCGGCAGCGCGCAGGCCACGGCGAGCGCCAGCGGCGGCACGCCGGGCCGGTGCGCGAGCCGGTGCGCGACCTCCCAGCACAGCCACGATCCCTGGCTGTGGCCGTAGAGCACGGCCGGGACGTCGAGCCGGTCGGACATCGCCGCCACGACCTGGTCGGCCAGGGCCATCATGTCGGTCACCGGCGGTTCGTCCGCGCGGGCCTCGCGGCCGGGCAGCTGGACGCCGACGAGTTCGACGTCGTCGGGCAGATGGCGCACCAGCGGGACGTAGCCGCCGGTGGTGCCGCCCATGCCCGCCACGCAGAACACCCGGGCACGGGGGTGCTCGGCGGGCTTGAGCACCCGCAGCCAGGACCCGGTGCGCGGTCGGCCGGTGGTGTCGGTCCGCCCGCCGTCCGGCAGGAGTTCCCCGAGCAGCGCCCCGGCGATGCCGGCGCAGCTGCCGTGGCGCAGGATCATCTCCGTGGTGACGGCGAGGCCGGTGCGGCGGATGAGCTGGTTGCGTACGGTCACGGCCATCAGCGAGTCGAGGCCGAGCTGTTGCAGCGGCTTGTCGTCGGACAGCTCGCCCGGGGTCAGTCCCAGGACCGGGACGACCTCGTCCCGCACCAGCCCGGTGACCGTGCGCAGCCGTTCGTCCGCGTCCTGTCCGGCGAGGCGGGCACGAAGCTCCCGCCCGGCCGAGGGGTCGCCGGCCGGTCCCTGCTCGGCCGGGGCCTCGCGGGCCTCCTCGATGCCGTCGAGCAGGGGGCGCGGCCGGGCCGCGCGATAGGCGGGGGCGAACTTTGTCCAGTCGATGTCGGCGACGCCGAGCGCCACGGTGCCCGCGCGCAGGGCGAGTTCGAGTGCGTCCAGGGCGCGGCCGGGGGCCATGGAGCGCAGCCCGCGGGAGCGTGCGACGCGTTCCACCTCGTCGGAGACCATGCCGCCGCCGGACCAGCCGCCCCAGTGCAGCACGGTGGCGGGCAGTCCCTGTGCGTGGCGGTGGCGGGCCAGGGCGTCGAGCGCGGTGTTGGCCGCGCCGTAGGCGGCCTGGCCCGCGCCGCCCCAGAGGCTGGCGCCGCTGCCGTACAGCAGGAAGGCGTCGATCTCGCGTCCGGTGAGCGCCTCGTGCAGGTGCCGGGCGCCGAGGACCTTCGCGGAGATCTCCTCGGCGGCGGACCGTGCGGTGAGTTCACCGAGGGGCGCCATGCGGGACACCCCGGCGAGGTGGGCGACGACGGTGAGCGGTGCGGTGTCGTCGCCGGTGCGGCCGACGAGGGCCCGGACCTGGTCCGGGTCGGTGACGTCGCAGCTCTCCAGGGTCAACCGGACGCCGAGATCGGCGAGTTCGGTGCGCAGTTCCTCGGTCTGCGGGGTCGGGGTGCCGCGTCGGGAGGCCAGTACGACGTGCTCGGTGCCGCGTTCGGCGAGGCGCCGGGCGAGGTGTCGGCCGAGTGCGCCCTGGCCGCCGGTGACCAGTGCGGTGCCGCGGGTCGTCCAGCCCTCGCCGCCCGCGGCGGGCCGGGTGCGGCGCATGCGGCGGACGAACCTGCCGCGGGCGCGCAGGGCGCTCTGGTCCTCGTGGTCGCCGGCCGAGAGGGCCGCCACGACCTGGCCGGCCCAGCCGTCGTACGGCCGGTGCGCCAGGTCGATGGTGCCGCCCCAGCGCAGCGGGTCCTCCAGGGCGGCGACCCGGCCGAGGCCGAGGACCAGTGCGGCGGCGGGGTCGGGGAGGCCGGTGTCGCCGTCCACGGTGGCGGCGCCGCGGGTCAGTGCCCACAGGGGCACGGTCCATCCGGTGTCCGTGAGGGCCTGGAGGAGGGCGAGCGTGGTGAGGAATCCGCGGGTGGTTCCGCCGGGGCCGGGGGTCGTGTCGAGGGAGGCGGTGCCGAGTACGGCCTGTGGCGGCTGCGGCAGGGCCGTGAGGGCCCGGAGCAGCGTCGCCCGGTCCTCGGAGCCCGGGACGCGGTGCACCCGGGTGCCCGCGGCGACCAGGGCCGCCTCCAGGTCGTCGGCCGTCCCCGCCTCGCCGTCGGAGGTGTCGGAGGTGACCAGGACGACGGTGCCGAGGGGGGTGACCGGCCCGGTGGGCGGGGCGGGCTGCCAGGTGTCCTCGTACAGCCAGTCGGCGATCTTCGAGTCCGCCTCCTGCCGCTGCCACCAGGTGTTCAGCAGCGGCAGCAGTTCCTCGATGCTCTCCCGGAGGTGTTCGGGCRCGTCGATCAGTCCGGCCAGGTCGGCCGCCCCGCCCACCGGGCCGGTCACCCCCCTCGGCACCGTCGTCCTGGTCACCTCCGACACCTCCGACGGCGAGGCGGGGAC
>NZ_RDBO01000095.1 GCF_008120935.1 Streptomyces sp. sk2.1 | reverse complement strand
GCCGGTGGGCGGGCGGGGTGTGCGGAATCCGCGCGGTGACCGCGAAGCCGCCGCCGTACGGGCCGTGCCCGAACGTGCCGCCCGCCAGCCGCACCCGCTCGTCGAGCCCGATCAGCCCCCGCCCGGTGCCGGGGGCGTCCCCGGCGCGGACCGGGGCGGGCGGGGGCCCGTTCTCCACCCGGACCGTCGTCCCCCCGGCGGTGTGCGCCACCCGCACGTCCACCCGGGCCCCCGGCGCGTGCTTGGCCGCGTTGGTCAGGGCCTCCTGGACGACCCGGTGGGCGGCCCGCGCGGCGGTCGGGGGCACGGTGTCCGCGTCCCCCTCCACCCGCAGGTCCACCGCGAGACCGGCCGCCGCGGCCTCCTCGACCAGCCGGGGGACGCCGGTGCCGGGCGGGCCCGGCGGTTCGTCGTCGGCCTCCTCGCGCAGCAGTCCGATCACCTCGCCGAGCCGCTCCACCGACGCGGCGGCGCGGGCCCGGATCTCCCCGGCCGCCGCCCGGTGGGCGTCGTCGAGCCCGGGGGCCAGCTTGAGGGCGCCGGCCGACAGCGCGATGAGACTGAGGTCGTGCCCGAGGACGTCGTGCATGTCCCGGGCGATCCGGGCCCGTTCCCGGGACCGCGCCTGCTCGGCGACCAGCCGCTGTTCGCGCTCCAGCCGGGCGGCCCGCTCCCAGCCCGCCCGGACGAGTTCCTGGTACTGGCGCCAGAAGCGCCCCGCGAACCACGGCAGCACCGCGGCCACCGCCACCACGGCGACGAACCGCCCCGCCATCAGCAGCCAGGAGGGCACCAGGGCCACGGCCACCACCCCGCCCGCGAGGAGCGCGACCAGCGCGAGGAGCGCGGGCCCGGTCCTGCCCGGTTCCCGCCCGGCGAGGAAGGCGGTCGCGGCGGCGGGCAGCGCCCACCACGGGCTGACGGCGCTCAGCCCGACGCAGGCCGCCGCCGCGACGGTCAGCAGACCGCCCCGGGTGGCGGCCCGCCCGGCCGCGCCGATGATCGTCGCTCTGTCCACCCGGACGACGGTACGCAGGCCGGAGACGTCCCGGCACTGCCGAAAGTCACGGTCCCCGGACCGGTTCCGGCCCCGGACGGGCTGGCGCGGGTCAAGGGGATGGGTTAAGGTCCCCAACGAGACGGAACGTTCCGTCTCGTCAATGCTCAGGGCCGGACGCCGCGGAACACCGGAAACGGAACGCGGTGCCGGTCACGGACGAAGGAGCGGCCCCGTGCCGAACACCAGGACGTGGTTCATCACCGGCGCCTCCCGCGGCCTGGGGCGCGCCTTCACCGAGGCCGCCCTGTCCGCCGGGGACCGGGTCGTGGCCGCCGCGCGCGACGTCGGCCCGCTCGCCGACCTCGCGGAGAAGCACCCGGACGACTTCCTCGCGCTGTCCCTCGACGTCTCCGACCGCCGGGCCGTGTTCGAGACCGTGGACCGCGCGGCGGCGGCCTTCGGCGGCCTCGACGTGGTGGTCAACAACGCCGGCGGAATGCTGTACGGCATGGTCGAGGAGGCCACCGAGCGGCAGATCCGGGACCACCTCGACGTCAACTTCTTCGGCGCGGTCTGGGTCGCCCAGGCCGTGGTCCCGCACCTGCGCGCCCGGGGCTCCGGCCGCCTCCTGCAGATCACGTCGATGGGCAGCGGCGGCGGCATGGCCTCCGTCGGGTTCTACGGCGCCGGCAAGGCCGCGCTCGGCTCGGTCGGCGAGGCGCTGGCGATGGAGGTCGCGCAGTTCGGCATCAAGGTCACCGTCGTCCAGATGGGCGGCTACGCCACGGGACTCTTCACGACCGGCACCACGACGACCGAACCCGACCCCGCCTACGAGGAACTGCGCACCCGCCTGGCGGAGATGTGGGGCGACGACGCGGGACCCGACCCGAGGAAGGCGGCCCCCGCCCTCCTGGAACTGGCCGCCCTGCCGGACCCGCCGCTCCGGCTGATCCTCGGCAGCCAGTCCTTCGACATGGTCCAGGAGATGGACCGGGCCCGCACCGAGCAGTACCTCGCCTGGGAAACCCTCAGCCGCACGGCCCCGGGCTGATCCCGCACGCCACGAACACGCCCCGTCGCCCCGTACGCCTCAGAGCCCCCGGTATTCCGGGACCCGGCGCTCCACGAAGGCCGCCACGCCCTCGTTGGCGTCCCGTGTCGTCATGTTGATCTCCTGCGCCGCGGCCTCGGCGGCGAACGCCGTCGTGCGGTCGGTGTCCAGGGAGGCGTTGACGAGCTGCTTGGTGAGGGCGATGGCCCGGGTCGGGCCGTCGGCCAGCCGCCGGGCCCACGCCCCGGCGGTCTTCGCCAACTCCCCGTCCGGTACGACCCGGTTGACCAGGCCCAGCCGTTCCGCCTCCGTCGCCGGCAGCGAATCACCGAAGAACATCAGCTCCTTGGCGCGCTGCGGGCCGATCAGCCGGGGCAGCAGATACGCGCCGCCGGCGTCCGGTACCAGGCCGCGGCGCACGAACACCTCGATGAACTTCGCCGACTCGGCGGCCAGCACCAGGTCGCAGGCGAAGGCGAGATGGGCGCCGAGACCGGCCGCGGTGCCGTTGACGGCCGCGACGACCGGCTTCTCGCAGTCCAGGACCGCCGCGATCAGCCGCTGCGCGCCGAGCCGGATCGTACGGGCCACGTCGCCCGGCACCCGGTCCCCGGTCGTCGCGGCGCCGCGCAGGTCGGCACCCGCGCAGAAGCCGCGGCCGGTGGCGGTGAGGACGACGGCCCGGACCGCCGGGTCGGCGGACGCCTCGGAAAGCAGTGAGATGACGCGTTCCCGCTGGTCACGGGTGATGGCGTTCATCGCTTCGGGGCGGTTGAGCGTGATCAGGAGGACGCCGTTGTCAGTGGCGTGGAGTACCAATGGATCAAGCGGGTCGGGGGATCCGGCGGACTCGGTGGTGTCTTCGGGGGAGGACGGCATGGGGCAGCTCCTGGACGGACGACGGGACGGACGACGGGACGGTTCCGGACGGGGCGTTCGGTGGTGGCGCGGGGGCCGCGGCGGTGGGG
>NZ_RDBO01000094.1 GCF_008120935.1 Streptomyces sp. sk2.1 | reverse complement strand
CACCGAGCCCCACCCCACCGGCGTCTCGTACGCGTACGACACCCGCAGCGCAGTGTTCCCCGTCTCACGCCGCCACCGCGCCGCAGCCTCCACCCCGCGCCGCCAGTACGCCCCTTCCGGGTCGATCACCCGCAGCCGCACAAAGCTGGCCAGCGCCACCGGATCGCGCGCCTCACCGAACCGCAGCACCGAGCCCGCCGCCGCGCTCACCTGCGGATTCGCCCCGGATTCCTCGGCGCCCCCGTCGCCCTGGCCCTCGTCGACGTCCTCGCCACCCTGCTCCCGGCCGCTGCGGACACGAGGATCGGCCAGCGACTCGATGGTGCCCGCATCGTGCGCCCGCAGGGTGGGAGTTCTCGCTTCCGTGCCCGGGATGGTTCTCAGTCTGGTGTCCGGCCTTGGGTGCCGTGGGCCGGGCCGATCGAGGGTGTTCTATGGGGTGATGAGCAGTGATGGCCCGGCGCTGGTGCTGGACAAGCAGTGAGGATTGCCTGGTCACTGGGTGAGGATTACCGGGTCAGGGAAGTGAGAGCTCCCACTCACAGCGGCGCACAGCGCTTTCAGTGGCGGTGAAGCGCCCTATCCCTCGGCAACGGCTTCCCGACGGGCGCCACGCCCTCCCTCCTCGGTCGCCGCCTCCCGCTGCTCCCGGCCCGAGCTCTGCTCTCAAGACGATTAACGCCTGCCGCCCCGGTACGAGCCGTCCAACGCCCGTACCGGGGCGGAGTCATGTACGGGCACCAGCGGTCCCGAACTTCGTACGCGTCTTTAGAACGTGGCAGTCGTGGCCCAGCATCTTGCCGCTCCTGTCGACGTCCTCGCCACTGAGGGACAACGGACGCACATGGTCCACGTCCACCCCGTCTGCGGGGCCGCGTCGGCGACCCGCTTGGGCGAGTCGCCGGGGGCTGGGCGCTAGCAGGTGAGGGTGACCTCGTGCACGACCGGCTGAGGTGTCCAGGGGAAGGAGGCCACGCCGAACGTGCCGCGGACCGTGGTGCCACAAGGGACGGGGCTCGCCGGGCCGCGCACCTCGAGCGTCGTGGTGGTGAAGACGACAGGCTTGCCCTGCGTGAGGGGCGGGGCGCCGGCGCCCACGACCTCGGCGGACAGCGTGGTGGACAGCTCCTTTGTGGCTGGCGTCGGGCTGCCGGGAGAGGGCGGCCCGGCGAGGCTGACCCTGCCATAGAACTGCACCGCGTTACCGGTGACCTCCGCGCACAGCCGGGTGAGCAGGCCTGCCTGGAGGCCCGAGTTCCCGCAGGTGGTCACGGTCTGGTTGGCGGCGGCCGCGGGGGTCGCGGCGGCCGGGCCGGCGGCCAGAACGGTCAGGCCGGCAACGCCGACCGCGAGAAGGGCTAAGCGGTTCATGGGGACGTGCTCTCCTTAGTGTTTTCGCCGATGCGTGACGGGCCATCAACCCGCCTTCTCATGTGATATTTCACATCACACAAGAAGGGGAGACGATCGCGCCCTGAACTCCTTCCGGCAGAGGGCCAAACTCTCCGCCGCAGTGGTCGGCCCAACGTTCCGTGGTCGAGCAGAGCAAGGCCCAGTCCTCCAACGGCAAGCTCCACGGCCGGCCCTTTCGGACTGCATCTGCACCCTCGCGCCGCAGAACGGTCACCAGCTTGCCGAACTGCCGCGGGCTCAGCCCGGTGAACGGCGCTACCCAGACACCTCACGGCGCCAAGCCGTCAAGTCGGGACAGCGGCAAGACCCTCGCCGTCAACACCTGCCTGCGGGAGCTCGAACCCGGCGAGGACGTCCGCAAGATCACTTTCCGGGCCCGGCCCACGGCTCGTGCGGTGCGCTACGAGCTGTTCACCGCTCTCGACCTTGCCGGTGAACCACCGCGCCACCCAAACGAGTTCGAACGACTGCTGAAGACAGCTCTGGCCGAACGCCCCCGTACCTTTGGCTTTGTTCACGAGAACGGGGTTCTGGCACAGATCTTGGGGAGCGACCGCGGAGGGCCCTTGTCCTGGTCCGCTGCGGTGAACTCGGCCGCAGCTACTGGGGCTGGTCCGACCTGATCGACCGGTCCGGGGCCGAGTTCCGACGTCGGTGGGGCGGTCAGATTGGCCCGAACGCCCGCCCGTTCGTGATCGCCTACGCCTACCTCCTCGGCGGCTTCACCGCGTTCGAGCAGGTCGGACGCTTCCAGCGGCCCACTCTCGCCCACCGAGTCTTCGGCGAGAGCGCGGTCGACGCCGCGGTCGGGAAGGTTCTTGCGGTCCTTGGCGACTGGGGCTACCAGCGCCGTCCCAGCCGGCTCACCTCGGCGGTCTGCCAGATCCTGCTGCTGAACCGCAGTCCCCGACTGGAGGCCCTGTCCACTCCGGCCCTGGACGCGGTCCGCGCGTCGGCGGCCATGCAGGAGAGCGAGTGGGCCAGCGACCTCCACGGGATCCACCGCGCCGTTGCTGCTCTCGGCCACGCCGATCCGCCGCCGCGGCCCCGGCACGGCCCCGGGCCCACGGCGATCGAGGGCACAGCGGGCAGCTGGGCCAACTGGGTTGAGCGCTGGCACGCGACCTCGACGCTGACGTCGGGCGTCCGCAGCAGCTACCGCAGTGTCCTCGCGAAGATCGGACGCTGGCTGGCCGCCGAACATCCAGAGGTCACCGGGCCGGAGCTCTGGACCCGCCAGACCTGCGCGTCCTGGGTCGCCGCGGTCGACCGCATGACGGTCGGCGACTACTCCCAGTGGACGGCGGGCATGCGGTCGCAGGGCCGCATCGGCAAGCCGCTCACCCCGCAGGCGAAGTCCGGCTACTTGAAAGTGCCCCGCGCGTTCTTCCGTGACCTGCACGAATGGGAGTGGATCCCGCAACGGTTCAACCGGGCCCACGCGCTGAGGACGCCCCGCAGCGTCCAGGCCCTCATGGGTCCCGACCCGCGCGTGATCGCGGACGACATCTGGGCCAAGCTGTTGTGGGCCGGGTTGAACGTTGAGTCCGGCGACCTACCGACCGCGGACGGCCGAACCTACCCGGCCGAGCTGATCCGGGCCATCACTCTGACCTGGCTGTTCGCTGGACAGCGCAGCGACGAAGTCGCCCGGCTCCGGGTCGGGTGCATCCGTTGGCAGCACGACGGCCTGCCCATCCCCGGCGACTCCGGCGAGGTCCTGGCCCGGGACGCGGTCTGCCTGCTCGACGTCCCCACCCACAAGACCGGCACCGCGTTCACCAAGCCGGTTGACCCGCTGCTGGGGCAGGCGATCGAGGCCTGGCAGGCTGTCCGCCCCGACCAGCCCGCCATCCTCGACCCGAAGACCAACGAGCGCGTGGACTTCCTGTTCGCCTTCCGCGCTCGCCGCGTCTCCAAGCACTACATCAACGGAGCGATCATCCCGATGCTCTGCCGCAAGGCCGGCGTCCCCACCGCCGACGTCCGCGGCAACATCACCAGCCACCGGGCCCGCTCCATCATCGCCAGCCAGCTCTACAACGCCAAAGAGCCCATGACCCTGTTCGAGCTCCAGGGATGGCTCGGACACCGGACTCCCGAAGCCACCGCCCACTACGCGAAGATCACCCCGAACACGCTCGCCCGGGCCTACAACGACGCCGGCTACTTCGCCCGCAACGTCCGCACCGTCGAAGTCCTCGTCGACCGCGACGCCGTCGCGTCCGGCGCCGCCGCGAACGGCGACCCCTGGCAGTACTACGACCTCGGCCACGGCTGGTGCACTTACACGTTCTTCGAGCAGTGCCAGCACCGCATGGCCTGCGCACGCTGCGACTTCTACACCCCCAAGGCCTCCAGCAAGGGCCAGCTCCTGGAGGCCAAGAAGAACCTGTAGAAGATGCTCGCCGCCATCCCGCTCACCGACGACGAACGCGCCGCCGTAGACGACGGCCAAGCTGCCCTCGACCAGCTGCTTGAGCGGCTTGCCGACGTCCCGACGCCGGCCGGACCCACCCCGCGCGAGCTCGGCCTGCCTCCTGGCGCTGTACCACTACCGTTCCTTGCGATCGACGCGCGGGCCCAAGAGAGCACCCGCCAGCCGTGCTGTCCGCCCAAGCCGCTAGGTTGAGCCAACCGACTGGAAGGGGAGGCCCATGACTGAGCATCCGGATATCGCAGCACTGACCCAGGTCATGGCCCCGACCTTCGGCATTGACGAGGCCCTGGACTGGTCCTCGGTTGAGGAGCGACTGGACTGCCGACTGCCCACCGACTACAAGGCGTTCATGTCGCTATACGGCGGTGGAGGCATCGACGACCTGCTCAGTGTCCTCCTTCCTCTGCATCAGGACGGCATCCAATGGGACCCCGGCGCCATTGAGGACGAGATCTTGGGCGCCCGTTCGACGTGGGAGCACACCCCGGCCCAATGGCGCCCCGACCTCGACCCGGCTCACATCCTCCCCTGGGGCCAGACATCCGGACCTGATCTCCTCTGCTGGCTCACCACTGACCCCAACCCCGACCACTGGCCGGTCCTGGTCTGCGGTCGGCACACCCCCGAGCGCTGGACCCTGTTCGACTGCGGCATGGCCCGATTCCTCTTGCGGATCTTCACCGCTGACCTCGCCACGTGCCCCCTGAGCGACGCCTCGCTCTGGGGCAAGGCCTCTCCAGGATTTGTTCACTGGCGCGAGCAGCAGATCCGATGGAAAGCCGGCCGGGACCCCTTCACTAACGAACCGGACCCCTACGCCGACATGTTCCCCCGCTGAGCACGGCACGGCGGCTTGAGCCGCCGCGGGAACTTGACACCACAGATTCCACAGAAACGGCGGAAAGTCTTTCGGCAGCTGCCGCCAGGCACAGCCGGTCCGCACCACGTAGAAGATCGCGTCCACGATCCGCCGCCGCGGGTGCTTCTCCCGCCGCCCACCCTTCGGACCCACCCGCGCAGGCGGCAGCAACGGCTCCACCAGCGCCCACTGCTCGTTCGCCAAGTCCGACGGATACCCGCCCCCAGAACCACTCACACAGAACTCAACGACCCCGCCAGCCCCACGGCACGGCAGATCTCAAACGCGGTCTCAGGCTTCGCCACCTGGGCTTCCCCACCCAGCGAGGACGCACGGCGGCCATCCGCCACCTCGTCCTCCAGGCCCCGCACCCGTGATCGCCCGCATGCTCGGCTACCACGACGACACCACCGCCCAGCTCGCCGCCGAGGCAGGAGGAACCTGGCGGCACTATGCCCCCGGCGACCACTCACGGTGAACACGAGCCCGGGAGCAGTCACCCTCCGGTTGCACGGATCTCGGCGCGCGTAGGGGCTGCGGTCGACTGGTGGAAAGACGTGCGGCCTCGGCGGCCACCCAATCCAGAAGCACATCTGCCAGATCAGAGAGGGATCTTCCTTCGCCGAGAAGGACGAAGCGGCAGTCGAGATGGTCTCCCGGATTGTGAGGGTTCAGGATGCCGCAGCGAAGACCCGTTCGGTCGATCTGGCCGCCCAAGCAGGTACTGATCATATTGCGCACGGGGTCTACCAGGCTCGTCCACACCAGCAGGCCGTCTGTCCATAGGACGTCGACGGGGAAGTCCACGCAAAAGTCTTCAGGTTCCGGCGCCCCCCTGGGCCAGCTCGTGACGCGGGCCGCCAGGTGCTCGACCACTGGCCGCCAGTCCTCGCCGAACTCCCAGTCCGTGAGGTACTCGTCGAACGTGTTCATCGGGCCAGTGAATCACCGTTGCGTGCGGACTCGCCTGCGCATATATCGACTCCACGCCGCCTATCCCGTTGAGGAGGTCAGCCTGGCAGCGCCGTGAGCAACTGCAGCCGGGAACACCGATCTCGTTGAGGAGCGCGGACAGGTGAGTCAGGGCGGAACGGCCGACCTGCCCGGCGGCAGGGGAAAGAGGCTGAGACTGGCGGCCACTCACAGTGAGCGCAGCCCCCACTGGCGGAGGAATACGCGACTCACGATTGCGCGAGGTCGCCAGTGCTGGACCCCCAGCCGGGGCGAGAACGTGGAACTGCACCTCGGGCTGCGCCTGGACGGCGACTACCACGTGAGGGGGAGAAGGTCACCGCCACCCTCGGCGGGCCCCTCCAGCCGCTCAAGGCCCGCTACAGGAGCAGTGCGCACGGTGCGGGATTCGAGGGCCATGTGTGGGCCGACGGCCCCGACCACTATGTGATCAAGGGCAAGCTCACCTATCACCAGAAGGTCGACGAAATCATCCGCACCGATCATGTGGCGTTCGAGCACGGCTCGGAGAGCGGGAGCTGGTACGGCCAGACTTTCGTCATCCCGGATGGGGGACACACCGCGCAGGGCATCCTGGTCCGCGGGAGCCGCGACGAGGCCGAAGGCGTCATGATCAAGATCGGAGTCACCGACGGCGACTTGAACGCCTTCAGCTACGGCGACACCGTCACCCTCACCCCGCTCCCCCTGACGTACTGACCCGCCGCACCACCCCGGACACGCACGGCCCCGGCCAGGACCACCACATGCCTCCAGCCGGGGCCGCTGCCATGCGTGCCGCACTCCCGTACGACGGACCGCAGGCCGCCCCGGGTTCGGACGGGCCCCTCCCTGCGGCGGGGCTCTCCACTGATGGGCCGCCAGGCCGGTCGACAAACCGGGGCCGCTCCGGCGCCCGGCGCGCCGCCTCACCCAGGCCGCGCGGACGAGAGGCCTGCCCCGGGGCGCCCCGCAGGCGGTCGGGAGGTCCTTGACCGCCTGCGCGACCAGGTCGGCCCGGAGGCCGCGGCCGGCGCGGTTCGGGCGCACGTACCAGGGCAACTTCATTCCGAAGATGTCCAGTCCGAAGGGCTCCAGCATGGCGCCGATGCCCCGCTGCTCGCCGTCGCACGCGGTGTGGGTGCCGGTCCGACCACGGACGAGTCGCCTTTGCCCACCACCTGCAGGAGACCGGCCCGGGGACAGGCGTGAGGCCGGGGACTCCAATCCATAAAAGCTCTCCAAGAAAAAGCGGCTTGTCTTAGAAGTCAACCCTGTCCGGCGCAAATGAGTGGTGCGGGCTTGATTTTCTTGCTTCCGCCCCGGTTTGCGCATTTGAATACGGTCGCTTTCAGGCGCACGGCTTGAATGATCCAAAGGAGAGAAATGTTCAAGGAAATGAGCTCTCGGACCGTCGCTCTTGCCGCACTCGGCGTTGTGCTGGCCGGGACCACGGCCGGGGTCGCCTACGCAGTGGCCGACAACGTCAAAGCCCCGTACGCGCAGGCAGCGGCAACAGTCCAGAGCAACGGGACCATCTCCAACGCCAAGGGGATCGAGTCCGTCAAGCGCATCAACACCGGCGAATACTGCATCAACTTCGCCGACGCCGACCTGAAGGTGTCGAATTCCATCCTTCAGGCCACCGCGAACTCAGCCAACCGAATCCTCCAGGTCACCTGGGGCAGCGGGATCGGATGCGGAAGCGCCCAGAACACCGCCAAGGTCAACGTGTCCAACGAGAACGGCACCAAGGCAGATTCCTGGTTCACGATCTCCGTCCACTAAAAGGGCAGAGAACCACCGCTCCGGCGCAGACCCGAGGAGGCTGCGCCGGAGCGACCTGGTGCCGGGGTTCTGCACAGGACCGTCGACCGCTCGCCCGTTTGTCGACGGCCCGGCCCCGGCCGTGCCGCCGCTTGGTCTGCCGTGCCGCGGTGCCGGTTGCAGGACGGGGGCCGGGCCCAGGGCCGTCCGCCCCGTCCCTCCGGGCCGCCGCTTCACCGCTCCGCGTCGTCGACCACCTACTCCGCGGTCCCGCCCGGCCCCGGCGCCGGCGCCTCACCGCGCTGGGCTGTGTCGTGGTCGACAGCCTGGCCGCGTTCCGTCGCGCCGGCCCTGCCGCCCTGCTGCTGCTCCCGCTGCGCGACGGCCGGCGGCCGGCCGCCCCCGCCCCGCAGCTTCGCGCCGTCGGGTCTGGGCCCGGCCGCCGGCGCGAGGGGGATCCGCGCCCCGGGTTCCCCTCGTGCCGATGTCCCGGCCGCGGCCGGGCCCGCCGCCGTACCGTGGTCGACGACCTCGCGCCCTGGGTTCATGCCGCGTCGACAGCCCGGCGACGGCGCGGCCCGGCCCGGCGGCGCGGCGAGGGGCGGCGGGGCGGCCCGGCT
This sequence comes from Streptomyces sp. sk2.1, assembly GCF_008120935.1. Taxonomy (GTDB): domain Bacteria; phylum Actinomycetota; class Actinomycetes; order Streptomycetales; family Streptomycetaceae; genus Streptomyces. The sequence goes on along the minus strand of NZ_RDBO01000094.1, from coordinate 12 downwards.
CGACGACGGGGC
>NZ_RDBO01000093.1 GCF_008120935.1 Streptomyces sp. sk2.1 | reverse complement strand
CCATCAGGCCGCCGGTCTGGAGCATCGCGCCTACCTGGCCCCGGGCGATGGCGTCCTGCGGGGTCGTGCCGAAGACCCGGACCGTGCCGGAGTCCGCGGTGCGCAGCCCGAGCAGCAGGTCCAGGGTGGAGGACTTCCCGGCACCGTTGGGGCCGAGGAGCGCGACGGTCTCCCCGGGGTGCAGTTCGAGGGTGAGCCCGTCGACGGCGCGTACCTCTCCGTACGCCTTGCTGACCTGGTCGAAGCGGACCGCGGCGGTCCTCGCCCCGAAAGGGGTCGCCCGGTAACGGCTCGCCCCGCAGTCACAAACCGGGCATGACATCTGTCATCCCGTTTCCACGACCGGCGACCCTGCCGCGCCCGCCCCGCCCTCCGCCACGCTGGACGCATGACAACGAAAGCCGCCGAGGCCACCGGGGCGAGGACCGCCGCGGTCCGCTTCGACCAGGTCAGCAAGGCGTACGGAGAGGTACGCGCCGTCGACGGGCTCACCCTCGAACTGCACCCCGGGGAGACCGTCGCGCTCCTCGGCCCCAACGGTGCCGGGAAGTCCTCCACCCTGGACCTGCTGCTCGGGCTGCGCACCGCGGACTCCGGCACGGTCCGGGTCTTCGGCACGACCCCGCAGGACGCCATCGCCCGGGGCCAGGTAGGCGCGATGCTCCAGACCGGCGGCCTGATGGAGGACGTCACCGTCGAGGAACTGGTCCGCCTCGGCTGCTCCCTGCACCCCAGGCCCCACCCGGTGGGCGAGGTGATGTCCCGCGCCGGCGTCGCGCAGATCGCCGACCGGATGGTCAACAAGCTCTCCGGCGGCCAGGAACAACGCGTCCGCTTCGCACTCGCCACCGCGGGCGCCAACGACCTGATCGTCCTCGACGAGCCGACCACCGGCATGGACGTCACCGCCCGCCAGGCGTTCTGGGCCACCATGCGCGAGCAGGCCGAGCAGGGCCGTACCGTCCTGTTCGCCACCCACTACCTGGAGGAGGCCGACGCGATCGCCGACCGCGTGCTCGTCCTCCACAAGGGCCGACTGCTCGCCGACGGCACCGCCGCCGAGATCAAGGCCCGGGCCGGGGCCCGCCGGATCTCCTTCGAGCTGGAGGGCCCGGTCGACGAAACGGCCCTGCGCGGCCTGCCGTTCCTCTCCGCGCTCGACGTCACCGGCAACCGGGTCCGCATCCAGTCGCACGACGCCGACGCGACCGTCCACGCCGTCTACGGGCTCGGCCTCTACCCGCGCGAACTCGAAGTCGCGGGACTCGGCCTGGAACAGGCCTTCGTCGCCATCACCGAGGCCGAGGAGGCCAGGACCGCGTGAACACTCTGATCAGGCTCGAAGTCACCCGCACCCTGCGGAACAAGAAGTTCATGTTCTTCTCGGTCATCTACCCCTCGGTGATCTACCTCCTCATCTCCGGCACCCAGAACACCACCGACCGGATTCCGCACACCGACCTCACCTTCCAGGCCTTCTTCATGGTCTCGATGGCCTCCTTCGGCGCGCTGACCGCCGTCCTCATGGGCAACAGCGAACGCATCGCCAAGGAACGCGAGAAGGGCTGGGTCCGCCAGCTGCGGCTCACCGCGCTGCCCAGCCGCGGCTACGTCCTGGCGAAGATCGCCGGCGCCGCGGTGGTCACCCTGCCCTGCATCGTGGTGGTCTTCCTGGTCGGCGCCGCCGTCAAGAACGTACGGGTGGAGACCTGGCAGTGGCTCGCGCTGACCGGGGTCATCTGGGCCGGCTCGCTGGTCTTCGCCGCGCTCGGGGTCGCCATCGGCTATGTCGCCGGCGGGGACGCGGTCCGCCCGCTCACCATGATCATCTACTTCGGGCTCTCCATCCTCGGCGGCCTGTGGATGCCCAGCGCGACCTTCCCGCAGTGGCTCCAGAACATCTCCGAGTGGCTGCCCACGCACGCGTACGCTTCTCTCGGCCAGGCGATCGAAATGGGTGGTGCGCCGCAGGGCAAGGACATCGCCGTCCTCTGCGCCTACTTCCTCCTCTTCACGGGCGGCGCGGCCCTGCTCTACCGGAAGGACACCCTGAAGGCGTGAACGACGACGAGACGTCGGTGGGCATCGGGCGCCCTCCCACGAACCGCAAGCAGTTCTGGATCAAGCTGCTCTGGATCGGTATCTGGCTCGCGTTCATGAGCGCCCCGGTCAAGGACCTGGCGGGGGGCCACCACACCCCGTGGGGGACGGTACTGGGCTGGCTCGGCCTGCTGACCTTCGTGGGGTCCTACCTGCTCCTGGTCTTCCGCCACACGAGCAAGCCCCTGGACCGACGTGTCGTCCACGCCTCGATCGCCTTCCTCGGCCTCCTCGCCACCGTCCTCACCCTGACGCTCGGTACCTCGTGGCTGGTGCTCTTCGTGTACGTGGCGGTCTCCGTCGGCGCCACCCTGCCGCTGCGCACGGCCCGTTGGCTGATCCCCGCCGTCGTGGCGGTCATGGTGGTCATCGGGCTGACGGACGACCACCCCCGCGAGGTCATCACGGCCCTGATCTTCCCCGCGCTGCTCGGCGGGTTCTCGATGACGGGGGTGCGCCAGCTGATCCGTACGACGATCGAGCTGCGCGAGGCCCGCGCCACCGTCGCCCAGCTCGCCGCCAACGAGGAGCGGCTCAGACTGGCCCGCGATCTGCACGACCTGCTCGGCCACTCGCTCTCCCTGATCACGCTCAAGAGCGAGCTGGCCGGCCGGATGCTCCCGGACCATCCGGAGCGGGCCGCCGCCCAGGTCGCGGACATCGAGCAGGTCAGCCGCCAGGCCCTGATCGACGTGCGCAGCGCGGTCACCGGCTACCGCCGCCCCACGCTCCCCGGTGAACTCGCGGGCGCCCGTACGGCGCTGGCCGCCGCGGGCATCGCGGCCGACATCCCGGCGGAGGCCCCCGACGACCTCCCCGAGAAGCCGGAGGAGGTGCTCGCCTGGGCGCTGCGGGAAGCCGTCACGAACGTCGTACGGCACAGCGGGGCCCGTCACTGCACGGTCACCCTCGCCCGGCGCCAGACCCTGGACGGCAAGGTCCTCGAACTCGCCGTCTCGGACGACGGCGTCGGCGCCTCGGGCACCACGCCGGGCAACGGCCTCACCGGCATCGGTGAACGCCTCGCCGCGGTCGACGGCACGCTGACCACCCGGCCGGGCAGATCCGGTCCCGGCCCGGGCAAGTCCGGCCCCGGTTCGGGCAGGACCAATTCGGGTTCGGGCAAAGGCTTCACGCTGACCCTGACCGTTCCGCTCGGTTCCGGCCTAGGATCCGACGAATGAGCATGATCAGACTCCTTCTGGCCGAGGACCAGTCCATGGTGCGCGAGGCCCTGGCGGCGCTTCTCGGCCTGGAACCCGACATCGAGGTGGTGGCCCAGGTCGCCCGCGGGGACGAGGTGGTGGCCGCCGCCCACGCGCACGACATCGATGTGGCGCTCCTGGACATCGAGATGCCGGGCATGACCGGAATCGACGCGACGGCGGTCCTGCGGCGCGAGCTCCCGGACGTGAAGGTCGTGGTCGTCACGACCTTCGGCCGCCCCGGCTATCTGCGCCGGGCCATGGAGTCGGGCGCCGACGCCTTCCTGGTGAAGGACGCCCCGGCCGCCGAACTGGCCGCCGCGGTACGGAAGGTGCTCGCCGGGGAACGCGTCATCGACCCGACGCTCGCGGCGGCGGCCCTCGCCGACGGGGCGAGCCCGCTCACCGAACGCGAACGCGACGTGCTGCGGGCGGCGGCGGACGGCTCCACCAACGCGGAGATCGCCGGCGCCCTCCACCTGTCCCAGGGAACGGTGCGCAACTACCTCTCCATGGCCATCCAGAAACTGGCGGCCCGCAACCGCGCGGAGGCGGTCCGCATCGCCCGGGAGAAGGGCTGGCTGTAGAACCCGGGCGGCTGTGGAACCCGGGCCGGCCGGAGCGCGGTCCGGCCCGGAGACACACCCTGTTGTATTTGAACGTGACGGTTGACCTCTGATGTGTCACGTTTCCCTGCAAGGGGTGGTGCCGGAGGCGGCCAATAATCTGCGAGCGCCGCCCGCCCGCCCCGGGAAATACTGCACAGGTGACCTCCCAGACACCACCGACCTCCCCGGTATCGCAGGAACAGGCCCTCGGTCATGTCACGGAACTGGCCTCGGGCCCGCCGATGGACCCGACGCTCCGGGTGACCCTCAACTTCCATCCGGACCGCCCGGTGCACGGCACGTCGATACTGGACGCGATGGCCGAGGACGGCGTCTACCGCTCGCAGTTCGTCACGGGAACCAGCAACGGCGGACTGACCGCGCATCCCGGAGGCGACCGGTGGCGCTGGGAGAGCCGGATCTTCAACGGGGCGTACGACAAGGCACCCGCCCATGAGCGGCCCGTCTACGGGGCGTTGAACTTCCGCCGGAAGCCGGTCGGCGGGGCCCCGCGATTCGGCTCGGCCCACTTCCGGCTGGCGGTCGGGACGCTGGAGCGGACCACGTTCTGCTATCCGGACAGCTTCCTCGAACCCTCGGATTTCGGCGTCGCGGACCGCATGGGTCTCATCGGGCTCGCCCTCGCCGATCAGCAGGACGACCTTGACGACTACATCGAGGCACAGGTGCACGGCCCGGTCCGCCCGGACCGCCATGTGGAGGCCCTGGTCCTGGACCCCTGCTACCGGGACACGACCGTCGAGACCGTGGCCCTGCGTCTGGGCTGCCCCGTCGAATGGCACCCCGGATTCCGCCTCACGGTCGAGGAACTCCACCGCCACCCCGACTACCGGGGCCAGGAGTACGTCGACCTGGGCACGAAGATCGCCGTCGACGGCGTACTGAACCCCCGCATCCTCGGAGAAGCCGCCCACGACGACCGCTTCGACCCCCAGGCGGTCAAGAGGGTGTGGCACTACCTGGCACGGTTCGGACAACAGGGGCCGGCCGCCGGCTCCGTCGACGACGACCCGGCGAGAACCTGAGCGGAGCAGAGACCGCGATCCTGCTGTTCCGCTCTTCCCCTTTGCTGCGACGTTGCCGGGGCTCAGGTGGGGAATTCTCCGAGCCAGGTGTGCTGGAGGAGGTGTTTGGGGAGGTAGTCGGATTCGACGCCGATGGGGAATTTGCCGTCGTGGGCGAGGCAGGCGATGGCGAGGGGGCCGAGTGCGATGCTTCCGTTGATGTCGGTGGGTCGGTCCTCGGTGAGGGTCCAGTAAGCCTGGTGGAGTTTCAGTGCTTCGGTCAGGGCGGGGGTGAAGCCTTCGGTGTCCCTGGTGACGAAGTGGTAGAAGAGGTTCATCGGCGGATAGAGCTGCCCCTGCAACAGGTCGAGCGGGGCGATCCGGGCGATGGCGGGGTCCGTCATCTCGATGGCGGTGGTGAGTTTCTCCGCCAGTCCGGGACGGCGCAGCCAGTACGTCTGCAGGGTGTCGACCCAGTGGTAGATGTACTCGTCGTACGCCCCCTCCGGCGCCCGTAGCCGTTCCAGCGGAATCTCGCACAACTGCGTCATCCGCTGCTGCTCACGGCAGATGACGGCGAGCCAGAACGCGGACAGCCAGTTGCCGGCGCTGGCGGACGACCTCGGTCCCCTGGCTGCGGGGAGGTTCCGCAGTTTCCGGTTGATGCGGCACTCGACGGTTCCTTCGGTGATGCCGGTCACGGCGAAGAGTGCCGAGCCGAGCTGCATGGCGTTCACCGCGGCTTCCCACGTCTCCGCTGCTGCGGCCCGCGGGTCGGAAACGCAGCGAGCGTACAAAGACAGAACGGCGGTACCAAATTTTGAATCGATTACTTCCGTTGTCTCTTCGAGAGTCTCGATTCCTTGGAGGAGATGTGCTTCCAATTTCTCTGCGAGCTGCTCGACATCGGGCTTGGCGGACAATTTGTGGCGGGGGAAGATTTTGGCCATGAAAGAATCCCTTTGCTTATTTCGAGCCGACGGAAAGGGAGGAATACCTGAATCCATCACGTGGTTTCTCCCGGAGGCTACGCGTCGAACTCACCGCGCCAGGAGAAGTCCAGCAGGGCGGTCGGTAGGTAGCCGGATTCGACCTCGATCGGGATGCCGTTGGCCTTGGCGAGGCAGGCGATCGCCAGCGGGGCGATGGCCACGACTCCCTCGATGTTCTGGGTGCGATCCTCGTCGGCCGTCCAGTACTCCTTGTGCCAGCGCAGGGCGTCGTTCAGCGCCTCGTTGAAGCCTGCCGCGTCGTTGCGCAGGTAGCGGTAGAACATCATCATCGGCGGGTACTTCAGCTTGCTCATGGTTTCGGGGTCGATGACGCGGGCGTGCTCGGGTGCACTCAGATCCACGGCCCGCACCAGGTGCTGACCGACGTCGTCGTGTCGCAGCCAGAAGCTTCGGAGGGTTTCCACCCAGGCGTAGATGTATTCATCCAACGCGCCACCGCAGTCCCGCAGCAGAGATGTGGGCACCCGGGTCAGCATGTCGAGGCGGGTCGTCTCCCGGCAGATCAATGCCAGAAAGAATGCGTTGAGCCAGGTTCCCGCATTGAGGTATCGCTGAGGGCCAGTAGTGGTGAGATGTCGTTCCTCCTGGCGGATCTTGCAGGTCACGGTCTCCTGATCGGTGAACGTGGCGGCGAAGACCGCCGAGTGCACCTGCATGGCCAGCAGCCAGGACTCCCAGGTCTCCAGCATCACCGAGTCGGGATCTCCGACACAACGGACGCGCGCCACGTTCAGAGACTTCGACAACACCGTGCTCCTGGTGCTGTGTGAGGTCTCGATGGATTGCAGCAAATTAGCCAAGGATTTCTCCATGACAGGGACGACGGCTTCCATGTCAGCCACCGGATAACTCTGCCGGGATACGCTCGTAGTCACTGATCTCCCTTGTTGATTTCAGATCTTGAAGTATTCAAGGACGGCTCCGGAGTATTTGCCGCTGTTCTCGGTAGCCCTCACCATCACATATTCCAGATTTCCGAGCTTGAGAGCTGTTTCCAACTCGGTCACCAGGTCGGAATTTTTCCAAAGTTTACCTGTGCTGTCGGTTACCGACAGTGCAGGTCGAGCATCCATTTCGGCAATAATGGTCTCCAAATACTCTCTTGTGCCTTGTTTGACCATCATGTCTGCAGCGGAACCTTGTCCCCTGCGCCAGATGAGACCCGAACCCGGCGCTTTCGCCTCGACAATCATGAGCTTTCCATCCGGTCGACGGTACAACTGGTCAAACATATTGGCGCCGTTGGGTGTCTTCGGTAGGGGCTGCTCCACAGAGCCCTTGAACCGCTCGGGTATCACATGCAGTCGTGCAGCGTCTTCGCCAAGGCGCTCGGAGTAGCTGCTGTTGTTGGATGTCTGATCGTCGAAGTGGTCGATGAACTGCTGCCGGGTGTGCTGCACTTCCGTCAATGTCTGCTCGGTCGGTGTGGTCTTGTACGCACGTTCGGCATTGGACAGGTCGACAGAGACCCTCCGGTCCTTCGCTACGTCGTCCAAGTGGTCGATCTGGTCGACCGGAGTGCTGTCACGATCCAGCGGGTCCCGACCGTATTTGGTCTCCGATGGAGCCGAGGGAAGGTCGTGCTTGGATATCCAGGAGCCGTCACTGTCCTTCGCGAGGATGGGCAGTTCGACGCCATCGATCTTGGTATGGATGCTGTGACGATGGCCATCGGACCGGTAGTAGAGGTCGAACCAGGACTTGTCGGGGTCGTTCGCGCGCCGGACGAATTCGTCCTGCTTGGCCTTGATCTCTTCAGCGGTCGGTCGCTTCCCCTCTGAGGGGTGGGTCGGCTGCGCCGCGTCATCCGTACCGTGTGCTGCGTCGTCCAGGCCGCCTGCGCCCGGGCTTTCCGGGAGACGGGTTTCGCCGCCCACGGGCGGGAGCTCGTGGTGGCCGCCGCCAAGACCGTCGGTGTGGTTGCCGATGTTGGGAGGGCCGTCCCCGTTGCCGGCGCCCGAGGGGCCGTCGTTGTGGCCGCCTCGGGCGCCGGCAACGGGGACGGCCCTCCCAACATCGGCAACCACACCGACGGTCTTGGCGGCGGCCACCACGAGCTCCCGCCCGTGGGCGGCGAAACCCGTCTCCCGGAAAGCCCGGGCGCAGGCGGCCTGGACGACGCAGCACAC
>NZ_RDBO01000092.1:3576-17361 GCF_008120935.1 Streptomyces sp. sk2.1 | reverse complement strand
GCGCCGCGTCTCAACTCAGCCGGGTGGTGGCATAGGCCTCGATGGCGTCACGCTGGTACGCGGCCAGGCCAGGAACGATGGCCTCGTACGCGGCGCGCCACGTCTCGTTGTCGACGATGGAGCGTCCGATGGCCCGGTACTCCTCGGTGGAGACAGCGCGCAGTTCGGTCAGTGCCCGGTACTGGGCGTCGATTTCGGTCTGGACCGGGTCGGCGCCGGCCGGATGCCCGGCGGCCATGAGTTCAGCCAACCGGATCATCTGCGCGGTGCGCTCACGGTGCGCGGTGTCGGCATCGGCCTGGCTCATCGTGACGGCGCGTCGTGCGGCCTCTTCTGCGAGTTCGGGGAAGTCGCGCATGTTGTCCTCGTACTGGGAGGGCGTCACGCCCTCGAAGAGGTTCTCCGGTCGGTTGATGGTCATGTGGTTGCCGTCCTTCCTGGACTGCTCCAGTTCGGCGATCGTGCGGGAAACGGTGCCGGCCAGTACGTTGAGTCGGTCCCGTTCCGCGAGTAGGCGCTGGTGGTGGCCCCGCAGGGCATCCACCTCGTCGGCCTGCTCAGACAGGATTCGGCCGGTCTCCGGCAGCCCGACGCCACCACCGGCTCCTCCCGAACGATCAACAAACCCGGCCACCATCCCAGCCCGGAGACCACTCACTCAACTTGACAGTGCCCGCCGATGGCATCGAAGCCTCAGCGGGCCGGCTCGACACCCGGCTCCTCGACCGGAGCGGAGATCGGGCCCGGGTCCTCGGTGTCGGTGTCGAACGGCGGCGACTTTTCGGTCCACTTCATCGACGTGACCGTCGTGTAGCTCTGCAGCTCGCCCTTGCTCACCCCGTCACCGCTCCGGGTGACCACCGTCTCGGTGCCGAGCGGCATGCCCGTGGACTTGTCGAAGATCAGGCGGATTTCAACGGGCCCGTGGGGGCTGGGGAGCGCGACGGCGTAGCCGGTACGGCCGGTGTGGTCCTTGACGTCGCCGAGGGAGCGCACGCCGGGTTCGGCGGCGAGGAGGCGGTAGGCGGCGGCGCGCAGGGCCGGGGTGGACGGGAGGGTCGTGGCGAGTCGGACGGCTGTGTCGACGACGATCCCGTCGAGGATTTTCTTGGGGGCGTTGTAGTCCTTGTCGACCAGGGTGAACAGGCGCTTGCGGAGGGCTTGTTCATCGGTGGGGAGCATGGCCAGGACGCGGAGCGGGATGTCGCCCATCGGGACGATGTCCCCGGTTCCGCCGGGGGCGTCGTGCTGGATCTCGCCCTTGCCGGCATAGGTGAGGGTCTCCCCCTCCAGGTTCCACGACGTGGGGGAACCGTCCGCCTTCCACGCCGCCTCGTCGGCCTTCGTGGCCGGACGTGCCCCCAGGTCCAGGGACTGCGACCACTGCTTGTTCTCGGCGGCGGCCGTCCAGTACCGGTGCTCGGTGCGGGCGGCGACGGTGTAGCGCTTGCCCGGGACCTTGCGGAGGGAACCGATGTGTTCCTCCACGTACCAGTACGTGCCGGAACCGGCCGGCTGCTGCTCGACGTGGGAGGCGGCAGCGAGAAGGATCTGGCTGCCGGAGCCCGATGTCGCGGAGGGGGCGGGTCCTGGCTTCTCCGGCACGGTGTCGGTGATCACCACAGCCGCCACCGCCGCCGCGGTGGCCAGGGCGAGACCCGGGACGAGAGAGCGGCCCGCCCTCCGCGGCCGGGCGGTGGCGCGAGCCGTGCGCATCGCGCGCGGACGGCTCGTGAACGTTGCGAGCTCCTCTTCCCGGACCGCCGACGGCGTGGGACGGTCGGGGTCGAGGTGGGCGGGGCGGGCGGCTGTCAGACGGTGCAGGATGTCGTTCTTCACCGGGCTTCCTTTCCTACGGCGATCCGGACTCGGGTGGACACACGCCGCACGTCTGCGGTCTCCTCCGTGGGTGGGGAGACCGACGCGGCCTGGGTGAGACGTCTGCGCGCCCGGTGCAGACGGACCCGCAGGGTGATGGGCGAGCAGCCGACCACCGCGGCCGCCTGTGCGGGGGTCAGGCCCTGCCACCCGGAGAGGATCAGCAGTTCCCGATCGTCCTCCGGCAGCGTGGCCAGCGCGTTGAGCAGCGCGTTGCGCTCGGACACCTCCTCGGCGATGTCCGCCTCGGCGGGTTCCGTCCAGGAGCGCAGCTCGGCGGCGAACGACGCGCGCCTGGCCTCCGCCCGGATGTTGTCCCGCAGGATGTTGCGGGCGACCGCGAGCAGCCATGGCAGCGGCGGCTCGGGGACCTCGTCCAGCTTGCGCCAGGCGACGGTGAACGCTTCGTTCACCACCTCATCGGCGACCTGTCGTCCCGCACGACTGACCACGTAGGCCCACACGCGTTGCCGACAGCCGTCGTAGATGGCGGTGAAACGATCCGCGTCGTGATCGGGCACTGCCGCACCTCCTGTCCCTTCTGGTGTGCTCTGTCGTTGGGTAGTGGGCCGAACGGGCTGATCGTTACAGCGGTATGCCAGGAAATACGCCCGAGAGACGAGGCGTACGTCACATCAAGGTCCTCAGTCGCGCCCGACGTCCTCGCCGGAACAGTCGAAAACATCGATAACTCCTCCGGAGGGCGCTGTCACGTTGTTGGGTGTGTGAGTGCCTGACGGCGATTCGGGGCGTGGCGGGGGTCGGGTTTCGGGCCGGTGCTCAGGCTGCGGCGGGCTGGCCGGCGGCGCCGGTGTTCTGGTCCCAGATGGCGAAGCGGACAGTCATCTCGGCTCGGTTTTCGGGGGCGGTCATCAGGTGTCGGCGGGGTCGAAAGTGGGGTGAGATGCCGCTGAGCGCGGACAGGAACCGCTGGGCCGCGCCGACGCTACGGAAGCCTTTCATCGCGCGTTCGCGTTGCCGGGTGGGCTGGTGGCTGTTCTCGGCCCGGTTGTTCAGGCCCTTGTGGGGGCGGTGCTCGACCGAGGGCATGACCTCGCGGTGGGCTGCGTGGTAGGAGCGGAGCTTGTCCGTGACAATCACTCGTGGCACCGCGCTCGTCTTCTTCATCAGCCTGCGGAAGAAGCGCCGGGCGGCGGCCTTGTCCCGGCGGCTCTGCACGAGGATGTCGAGCACGTTGCCGTCCTGGTCGACAGCCCGCCACAGGTACTTCCGCTCCCCGTTGACCTTTACGAAGACCTCATACAGGTGCCACTTGTCCCCCGGTCGGGGTCGGCGGTGGCGTAGCCCGTCGGCGTAGCCCTGGCCGAACTTCAGACACCAGCGCCGGCCAGTCTCGTGGGAGACGATGACGCCGCGCTGGAGCATCAGCTCCTCCACCTCACGGAAGCTGAGCGGGAAGCGGAAATACAGCCACACGCAGTGGGAGATCACCTTGAGGGTTTTCCAACCTCACGCTGTCGCGTGGTGAAGGACGAGGACGGCCTTCACCACGTCGGTGATRCGGTTSGTGCTGCAGCGGAGCTRCCGTAGGAGTCGCCAMCCCTTCAYYGTGGCCATGGCCTGCTCGCCGAGGCAMCGYATCTTGGCGTGCGTGCTGTTGTGCCGGCGCTGCCATCGCTTGAGGCGACGGCCTCGGAAGGGCACCCGGACCGGGCAGCCGGCACCTTGGTATGCCTTGTCCGCCCAGCATCTGAGTTCGGCAGTGGCGAGAGCTTCGACGATCCCGTGAGTGCGGGCCGCAGTCAGGTCGTGGGTGGAGCCGGGCAGCGCGGGCGAAGCCCACAGCAGGCGGCCGAACGGGTCAGTGAGGACCTGGACGTTCATGCCGTGACGTTTGTGTTTGCCGGAGTAGTACGGGGTGTCGGCGGCGATTCGGTCGATCGGCAGCAGGGTGCCGTCGAGGATCACAAAGGCCAGCCGGCTCGCGGTCCGCATGACCTGGGCCAGGCTGGGCGCGAGCGCGGCCAGGACCTCTATCGCCTCGCGGACATAGCGGTAGACCGTCGCGATCCCGATGCCGAACCCGGCGGCAAGCTGGGCGTAGGTGTCACCGCAGCGCAGATGCGCCAGAACCAGGAGGGCCTGGCGGCCCGGCGTGACGCGCCGCCACCGGGTGCCGATCTCACGACGGCGCGCAGCCAGGTGTCCGGCGAGGTGGCGCAGATGGTCACTGGACAGATCGATCGCCGATGGGTAGACAAGCACGCGAAGCTCCTGGTCGGCACGGGTGATCTTGGTCGTGAACCCGTCTACCAGGAGCTTCACCGCTTCGTACAACCCGCCAACCACCTGCCCACACCGTCAGGTTGGAAAGGGCTCACTGTGATTCGTTCGTTGGAGTAGGAGCCCAACTGTGTCCCTGCGGCATCGCCACGAGTACGCCGTAGACCTTCCTCGTGGCCTCCCGAACGGCTTCGAAATACCGGCCAAGGAGTTCCCCGCTGCCCTCAGGCAGCGAGTGCGCACCGCTTCCGGCCCAGATCCACCAGGTTTCGAGCCGGTGTAGTCGTTAAGAGACGTAAAGACGCCGGTTCCTCGCGTACTCCTCTCCATCCCGCTTGCCGGACCCGCACCATCTGGCAGTACTGGCACGTCCCGGCTTTGTCAGGGCTGCTCCCGCCCTCCCCGTCATCACCCGGATCAGGCTGCCCTCAGCTCCGCTTCCCTGCTACGACAGGTCGGCGGTGAAGGTCTCTCACCTCCACACGAATCACAGCGCCTCACGGCGCAACTCGAAGACGATCCAGGCCCCAGAGGCCGCCGCGAGCCTTTTACCCGGGGCCACACCTCCTTCTTCCACAGCTCCACCGCGTGCTCGTCACGCTCCAGTGCTCTGCGGGCAGGCGCCTGCCAGGACGAGCCGTGCCGCTTCAGCAGCCGCCACACCGTCGCCACCGACAGGCTCACTCGCAGACGACGGCGGATCACCACCTGGACCCGGACCAGGGTCCAGCGTTCGTCTTCGAAGCCGTACGTCGCCGGGCCTTTGCCGAGTTCCTCCTCCAGGACGGCGAACTGGGCATCGGTGACGGTCGGTGAGTTCGCCGGACCCGCGGAACGCAGGCCCCCCATGCCGCCCTCGCGCCAGGCACGACGCCAGCGTTCCACCGACCGCACGCTCACTCGCAAGTCCTTCGCGATCACCGAGGTCTTCTCACCCGCAGCGAACCGCTGCCCGGCCTGAAGCCGGATCTCCTCACGAAACGCCCGCCGCTCAACGGTCAGGCCCCCACCCTCCGAATACCTCACCCCACCGGCATACCGCAGGGATCATGAACCGTCACCACCCGACGACAACACGAAAACCTCAGTAGGAGGTGGCAGCGGCGGCACAACAGCTCTCACGCCAAGATRCGKTGCCTCGGCGAGCAGGCCATGGCCACTTTGAAGGGKTGGCGACTCCTACGGYAGCTCCGCTGCAGCACSAACCGYATCACCGACGTGGTGAAGGCCGTTCTCGTCCTTCACCACGCGACAGCGTGAGGTTGGAAAACCCTCAGTGGCCCTTGGTGACCTGGGCAGGGATGACGGGAAGCGGGCCGATGTCCTTGGACTCCAGAGCGAAGGCGAGCCTCACTTCGGGGACATCCATGGCCTCGCCGTTGGTGCTGTCGATCCATATGTGGAGCTCATTGGTGCCGGTACGGGCGGAGTCGATCTCCGTCCGCACCGTTCCCCTGCCGTCCCTGCCTCCCGTGTCGAAGGACGGCGTCAGATTGACCGGGCGTGCGGCTGGGAGAGCGGTTTGTGCAGTGGAGCTGCGGACCGCTTCCTTTTCGGCACGTGCCGGCTCGGTCGAGGTCAGTGCGGTCGTCACGGCCAACAGCGCCACAGCGACTCCCACTTCCGCCAGCACAAACCGGCGCAGCCCGGACCGGTCGGGGTCGGCGTCGCGGATCCGCTTCTTCTCGACGGTGGCCATGGCTGCCCTCTGCCGGGCAAGCTGGGCCGCCCGCACGGGGTCCTCGGTGGCAGGCGGCGGTGGGACCAGGGCGGCCTCCTCGAACTCCACCTCGGCCTCTGCCCCGGCTTCCTCTCTCTCCGCGTCGGCTCCGCTCGTGACCAGTCGTGCGGTCCAGCGGCGCGATGTCCAGGCAATGCCGACCAGGACGGCGACGAGACCCACCTTCACGAGCAGCAGTTGCCCGTACGTAGTGCCGGTCAGCGCGGACCAGGTGCCGGTCTGGCGCCAGGACTGGTAGATCCCGGTGGCGGTGAGCACGAGCACGCTGCCGAACGCGACACGGGAGAAGCGCCGTAGCGCCGATACCTCGATGTCCGGCGTCCGGTACAGCGCGACCAGCAGAGCTGTCAGCCCGCCCAGCCAGGCCGCGACGGCCAGCAGGTGGAGCATGTCGACCGGGATGGCGACGCCCGGCTGGATCCCGGCCGAGGCATATTCGGCGAGCGCCCAGGTCCCGGCGGTCCCCACAGCGATCACGGTGCCGGCGATGGCCAGTCCGACGGTGAGGTTTTTCTTCTCGCGTCCGTCCTCGTGCTTCGCGAACGCCCCGAACAGCACGGCGATGAAGAGTGCGGAAGCGCCGAGCAGCAGCAGCCGGAAGACGAGCGCCGCCCCGGGCCTGGTGTCGAGCACGGCCTTCAGGCCGTCGAGGTCGAAGGCGTCCGCGAGGTCCCCGGAGCCGGTGTACGGGTAGCGGAGAAGGAGCATGGCCAGGGTGGCCACGGTGAGGGTCATCCAGCCGCGTATGACCAGGCGTTGCAGCGGGCGTGTGCCCGCCCCTCGCTGCCAGCAGGCCATTATGAAGGCCGCGCCTCCGGCCAGCAGGATGAAACCGGCGTACGCGGCATAGCGCGCGATGCCGTAGAGGGCGCCGACGAGGCCGCCCCCCGCCGCGTCGGCCGGTAGGGCGACGGTGGTCCCGGAGGGGGCTCCTATGGAGAAGGTGAAGGCGCCCGAGATGGGGTGGCTGTCCGCCGAGATGGCCTGCCAGGCGACGGTGTACGTGCCGTCGGGCAGCCCGGTGCGGAGCGGGACGCTGTAGTTCATGGTGGAGCCGCACTGCAGATTACGCGGTGCGGCGCCGGTGTCGGCGGGCTCGCGGGGGGAGTCAAGCGCGGGCTCGCAGGGGAACCAACCGGCGTGGCCAACCCTCGGGGAATTCTCCGCGACGACGTGGTCCACGGATTTTTGATCGGGCCCCTGGCCGGACTCCTGGCCGGGCTCCTGGGCGGACTCACAGGCGCACTCGTGGGCGGACTCAGCAACGGGCTCGCGGACGGATCCCCGAGCACAGGGGAACCCATGCTCGAAATCATGAGCGGCGGACTCGTGATCGGACTCGCGGCCGGATGCACAGTTGGGCTTGCGGTCGGGCTCGCCAGCGGGTTCGCCAGCGCGGCGCGGAGATACACGGTGTTCTTGCTGTGCTCACGCGGCAAGCTCCCTTTCCGCCTCGGTGTCTTCCTCGACTGGGCCGTCACTGCCGGTCTCCTTCGCTACAACGGGCCCAGCTACCAGTTCCGCCACCGCGAACTCCAACAATGGCTCAGCCAGCACCCTCACCCCTGAAATCCGGCACCGGACATACACACCGGCGCAGCCCCGTACTCCCGGACTGTCGAAGCATTGTTCGCTCTGCCGCCGGGCGTAGCGGAGTTGGTTCGGAGGATGTCGGAGCCCTGGAGTGGCTGCGGTCCACCGTTGGTTGACGTGCGCTGCATGTTCAGGAGGCAGCGGGAAGGGGCTTTGTGAGGCGGTCCAGCCGCTCGTAGAGGGCCCGGGCGAGGCGGGCGCGGTTCTGGGCGCAGTGGGCGGTGCCCTTGGGTGGTACGGACAGGCGGCGGTCGGCTTCTTGGAGGACGATTTCGGCGAGGGCTCCGGGGCCGTCGTTTTTGGGCAGGGTGGCGGCGTGGCGGCGGACGTCGTCGGCCACGGCGCGGGCGTGTCCGGCGAGCTGGAGGGCGAGCTGTTCGTAGTCGTGGGGTTCGAGGTCGGGGTCCTTCCAGGCGAGGACGGCGGTGACGAGTGCTTCGTGCGGGGCTCGGTCCAGGGGGAGTTCGGCCTCGAGCCGGCCGTCGGGGTCGTGGAGCACGACGTAGGTGTCGCTCATCGGGTGCCCGCCGGGTCGTCGTCCTGGTCGTGGTCGCCGGTGGTGGCGTCCGGGGCCTGGGCGGCGAGGAAGCGGGCGTAGCCGCGTACGGCGCGCTCCAGCAGCGCGGGTGAAGGCCGGCCGAAGTCGGGCCGCTGGAGGCCGGGTCCGTCGGGTGCGGGGCCGGCGGGTGTGGGTGCGCTCATGGGCACCGTCTCCGTTGCTGGGGTGCGTTGGTGTCGTTCGACGCTGCGGAGGCCGCGCGTCGTACGGGTGGGCGATACCCGGGCCTCGGTCCGGTCCCGCTCGGGCGGCACTATGCCTGGCTGGTCTCGAACCGGCTGATCCGTTCACCGGAGACGGTGAAGGACCAACGAGTGTGCATCGCGCCCCAGGTGGAATTGGTGTAGGTGGCGATCAGCGTGCGGCCGTCGGCGGAGACCGATTCGACGTCCATGCGGCCGTTGGACGAGAAGATCTCCTTCTCCGCCCAGAGAGACAGGGCACGGTCGGTGTCGTCGTCGGACATGGTGGCGTCCGGGGTCAGGAGCGCGTGGAAGGCATCCCTGTCGCCGGCGTTCACGGCGGCGACGAACGCGGCCACGGTGAGGTCACTGAGCTGCGCGGACATTGCACATCTCCTCATGGAAGCGGTTAGGAGGGGTGGGATGGCACTCCTGTACGACCGGTACATCTGGGGCTCGTGCCAGGGCTCCCAGCGTGCTGCGGACACCATGAGGCCGTGCTCCGCAGCACGGGAGGCAAGGGGGGCAGGTCAGCGGGTGGTGTAGCCACCGTTGAGGAAGATCGTCTGGCCGTTGGCCCACCAGCCGTCGGTCAGCAGGTGCCGCACCCAGGGCACGATGTCCTCGACCTTCGTCAGGTCGCCGTTCATCGCCGATGACTTGTGGTAGGCGACGGAGTCGTCGTCCTCGGCAGGGTAGAAGAACGAGGTGTCCATCGGTCCGGGGGCGATGTTGTTGACCGAGATGTTCCGGCCGAACAGTTCCTTGGACAGGGCTCGGGTGAAGTGCTCCACCGGCGCCTTGCTTCCCGCGTAGGAGGAGTACAGGCCGGTGTAGGCGGCCAGCAGCGAGGTCAGGATGGTGATGATCTTCCCGCCGTCCTCGATGCGGCGGGCGGCCTCGCGCATCACGAAGAACGCGGCCTTGGAGTTGACCGCGAACATCTGGTCGTACTCCTCTTCCGTGATCTCGGTCAGCGGCTTCTTCAGCACCATGCCGGCGGTGTTGATGCTGTAATCCAGCTTCCCGAACCGGTTCACGACCTCGTCGAAGACCCGCTCCACCTCGGCAACCTTCGTCAGGTCCGCCTGGATCGCGAACGCCTCACCGGGTCCGGCGTTGATCTGCGCGACGACGTCCTCGGCCTTCGCGCGGGATGAGTCGCTGTTGTAGTGCACGGCAACCAGCGCGCCCTCGGCGCCCAGGGTCGTACTGATCAACCCGCCGAGGTTGCGGGAGGCACCGCCGACGAAGGCGACCTTGCCGTTGAGCGTCTTGTCCCGGGCGTTCACCATGACGGCTTCCTTGCGTGAGGGGTGGTTGGACGGAACACGGGCACCGGCGCACCGGCGCACCACGCAGTACCCACTGTCGCCGGAGACGGCGCCTGGGCTCTTGAACGACCCGACCGTCCCTTGAACAAACCGCTCACCGGTCGGCCCGACCCGCCGGACGCGTCCACCCGGCGGCAGGGCGCACCGAGGACCGGTCGGGCCGAAGCCGTAGCGGGAGCGCGGGCCGGCGGCGGTGCGGGTGGTCCGGGAGGCACTGGCCGGCCTGGTGGGTTCAGCCCCGCGTGTGCCCGTTGCGCAGCAGGCCCGGGGTGGTGCCGGTGTGGCGCCGCATCATCCGCGTCAGGTGGCTCTGATCGGCGAAGCCGTGCTCCACGGCAATGTCCGCGATCGGCCGGTTCGTGTTCAGCAGGGCCTGGCGTGCCCGCTCCAGCCGCAGCTGCATCACGTACTGGTGCGGGGACTCCCGATGCCCTGAACGCCCGGGTGAAATGGGAGGCGCTGACCCCGGCCACCGTGGCGAGATCTTCCAGGCCGATACGGGAGGACAGGTTCGCGTGGATGAAGTCCAGGACCTCGGCCAGCCGCCGGGGCGGCAGCCCGCCCTCGCGCGCATCGCGGCCCCCGGCACCACCGCACACTCGCATGATCACGGCCGCCGCTGCCTGCACGAGCGACTCCGCGTAGAGCCCATCGGGCACGCCGGGACGCTCGAACTCCGCTACCAGCCGCTCGACCAGCATCTTCAGCAGCGGATCGGTGAAGTGGAACCGCGGCTCCAGCTCGAACCGGCCCGCCGCACCGTCTTCCGCGGCCAGCTTCTCCAGCCAGGCCGGCTCCAGAGCCAGCAGCAGCAGCTCGACGTCATCCTGCCAGCGCGGCCGCGACGCCCACCCCGCCGGGTTGACCAGTGCCTCCCCTGCATGGAACCGCTCCCGGCGGGCCGCACCGTCCGCCGACCAGCTCAGGCTTGCCGAACGCCCGGTATGGACCACCAGAACGTGCCGGGACGGTCCGATCGGCGGCGGCACACTGTCCGCGACACCCACCGCGCGTTCAACGGCTCGTTCCACCACGGCATGTTCCAGCCGGTCACCGCTACCCGACAGGCACCGCAGATGAGGCTTGATGCGCGAATCACTCACACCCCACATCGTCACCCGCTCACACCCGCTACGCCAAACACGACCGGGCCCGCCCACCCATATGAGGACGTGGACGAGAACCCGGCCACGAGGCGCATTCCACGGCCCGGTAAGCCGTCACCGGCAACCGGCCGGGCGACGCCGGGGCTTCAGATGAGGGACGCTCCGCGGCCGCCGAAGAACTCGGCGAACTCGGTGGAGGGCAGGCTCGCGGTGCGGGCCTGTTCCGCGGGGCCGGCCACTACGACCAGGCACGAACGGATCTGGAAAGCGGCCAGGCCCGAGACCTCGGCACCGGATGGCTTACCGCTGCCGCGTAAGGATGTACCGCTCACCCGAATCCGGCTCGCCGATCCAGGTAAAGACCGTCGGGTGTTCCTCCGTACCGCCGATGTCCCAGCCGAAGGACAGGCTCTCGCAGTCCGCGATGCTGAGCTCGAGCGGCCGACCGACACCCTCGTTCTCGGTCAGCTGCCATTTCCCGGTGCGGTTGCAGGCACCGGACTGCTCACCCGTGGCCTCGTACTCGTTGACGCCCTTCGCCGTCACCGTGCCGTCCGCCTCGAAGCGGAGGCTTCCGCCGTCGCCGTCCGTCCAGGTGCCGACCATGTCGGCTTCAGTGAGCCGGGGCGGTTCGTAGATCTTGAGGATCCCCGAGCTGTACGCCGCGACCCCGATCGCAAGCGTCACCGCGAGCAGCCCCAGACCGCCCAGCGCCACACCCCCGAGCACCCGCCATCGGGCCCCGGGCTTTCCGGGGTTCCCCGCTGCCCGGGCGCACAGGGTCGCGGGTGCCAGCCCGACGATGAGGCTGAGGGCAAGGACGGGATAAACGAGCAGGCCGCCGAAGCCGGCCAGGAGCATGCAGGAGCCGATGAGCAGCGCCAGGGCGACGGCAACGACCGCCACAGTGGCCAGGGTGAGCTGCCAGCTGTCGCGCCGACCCGTACGGCGGGCCACCGCACGCTCGAGAAGGACGAGGGGAAGCACCGCCATCGCCGAACCGGCCAGCCCTGCGATCATCGAAATGACTGCCAGCAGCACGAGCGCGAACATGGTGCCGAACAGCCATCCGAGGCCGCCTTCGCCTCCGTGGGACTCGGACTGCAAGATGTGCAGGAAGGCGACCAGCGCGGCGATCACGGTCTCAGCCCCGATTGCCACAGCCCCGACGGTGAACACCGCAGCGTTCCCGCCGTCCGGAGGCCGCACGGGCATGAACCCCTGCGGCGGCACGCCCGGATTCCCAGGAGTCTCCGGCGGTGTCAGCCCCCATGTCGGCGGCGTGGTCTGCGTCATGCGTCCTCCCCGTGTCCAGGCACATCATGCACCTAGGCACACCGGTGCGATCAGGGGGGGGCAAAGCTCTCACTCCCCGCGATCGAGCAGCAACCCCGGCAGGAGGTCCGGACACACCAAGAAAGGTGCCCCACCACCAGCGACTTCCGTCACGGGACGAGGCACCTTTCGTCGGTGCTTCTCCAGTGCACCTGATGAGGCAGCGGCACATACACGTCCGAGCCGTCATCGATCGGCTTCGTGGGGTACATCGCGCGGATCGCGTCCAGGTCGAGTTCCAGCGTGGCGCACGGCTCTGCCTTGGCGGTGTTCAGTTCGTCGCGCAGGGCGGCAGCGAGACGGCCGCCTTCGCCGCCCTGGTCCGCGATGTCGTCTAGCACGGCGAGGAAGACCCGTTGGTGGATCACGTCCGTCGTTTCGGTTCGGTCAGGCTCGTACGCGATGGGAGGCCCGTCCTGCTTCGCGTCCCGTGCGGGCAGGAGGCCGAGGTCGCGGCACTCGTTGAGCAGCCGGGTCACGCTGGCCTTCGAGGAGGGCGCGGGGCCGGACCTACCGGCCACCGACCGCAGTACAACATGGAACGCGGCGGCACGGGGCGCGGCACGCTGCAGAGTCCGGCGGGCGCGGCTGCGGCCGGGCAGCAGGATAGGGACGTCGGCGGGTCGGGGGCGGGGACGGCCAGCCGTCGGCCGTCGCGCAGCGGGAGCAGCAGGACAGCACGGGGCCCGGCGACAAGAAGGCAAGGCCGGCACGGCGACACGGCGGCGGCCCGGCACAGGTTCCGGGTTCCGGTCCTGTGTCCTGGCGGGCACGGCGGAGGCTGAGCGACGGGCGCAGCAGCCCTGCGGCAAGGGTGAACTGTGTACCCGGACACGGGCGTTACACCCCGGCACGGTCCGGGGCGGGGCGGTCGACAGACAGGGCGGGCGGCGCAGGGCCGCAGCCAGGCCGTCGACCACGACACAGCCCGGCGGCGGCCCCACGCGGTAAGGCGGGGCCGCGGAGTAGGTAGTCGACGACGCGGAGCGGTGAGGCACCGGCCCGGCGGGGCGGGGCAGTCGACGGTCCTGTACGAACTCCGCCGCAGCGGCGGGGCGGCTGCGCGGCAGCGGCCAGGCCGTCGACGCGGCATGGACCCGGGGCCCGGGGCCGGGCCAACCGGCCACCGACCGCAGTACAGCACGGGGCATGGAACGGCACAGCAGCAGGACGGGTGGTCGACGACGCGGAACGGCAAGCCCGCGGGTGACAAACAAGGCGGGCAGCACGGAGCGGGCCGGGAGCACGACCCACACGGCCGGGCCCCGCCGGCCAGCGGCCCCGCGGCCCCGCGGCAAGAGCGAACTGTGTACCTGGACACAGGCGTTACACCCCGGACGCGGGCCGGCTGGCCAGGCGCTGCGACGGGCCAGGCCGCGGTACAGCACGGGGCGCGGAACGGTGGGGCGGTCGATGGCCCTGCATACCCCGGGCCCGGCTCTGCCCCGGCACCGGCCCGGAGGGCGGGCGGGGAAGGAGGCCGACGGCGCGGAGCGGTGAGGCGGTGGGCCGGGGCGGGCGGTCGACGGTTCTGTGCAGACCTCCGGCCCCGGACCCGCCGCAGGGCCCCGGCGGGCGCGACCCACGACCGGGCCGTCGATGCGGCAGGAACCCGGGACGCGGGGCCGTCGACCGCGGTACGGCGGCGGGCCCGGCCGCGGCCGGGCCATCGGCACGAGGGGAACCCGGGGCGCGGATTCCCCTCGCATCGACGAACTCGGCCACATGGAACTCGACCGCCACGGCGCCGTCGGCCTCCTTCCCCGCCCGCCCTCCGGGCCGGTGCCGGGGCAGAGCCGGGCCCGGGGTATGC
>NZ_RDBO01000092.1:0-3476 GCF_008120935.1 Streptomyces sp. sk2.1 | reverse complement strand
CACCCAAACCCCGTCGAAGACGCCGGCCTCCCCCACCCGGAGCGCCACCCTGCCGCCGCCCTGATCCCGGGCCCCTGCCGGACGGTCCGCCGGGGCCGTCCGGGCCGTCCGGCATGCGCGAGAACGACCCAGGAGATGTGCAGTGAGCCTTCTGACCCCTCAACGGCAGCGCGAGCGTCCGTCGTCCGCGTCACCGCCGCCACGATCGCGGCCGCACGTGCGGTCGTGGTCGCAGCTGCGGTCGTGGTCGCCGGTGTCGCGGATCGGGGCCGCCGATCGCGAGGTGCTGTGGCTGTACCTGCTGACCCGGGTGGGCATCTGGACCCTCGCGTACTGCACCCGGTGGCTGTTCCCCGACGACGGGAAGGCCCGCCACGCCGGTTCGTTCTTCTCCTCGTGGCAGCGGTGGGACTGGTGGCACTACCTGCACATAGCCCAGTCCGGCTACTTCCCGGACGGGACCGGTCCCTGGACGCCGGACTGGGACAACAGGGAGGCGTTCTTCCCCGGCTTCCCGTTCCTGCTGCGGGCCGTCCACACCGTCGTCCCGAGCTGGCCGGCCGCCGGTGCGCTGATCTCGTTCGTCGCCGGGGGAGTCGCCGTACTGGCCCTGGCCCGGATCGCCCGGCTGTACCTGCCGCAGGAGGGTGCGGGGCCGCGCGCGGCGCTGTTCTTCCTGCTGTCCCCGTGCGCGGTCTTCCTCGCCGCCGGCTACACCGAGGCGCTCTTCCTCGCGTTCGCCCTGCCCGCGTGGCTGGCCGCCCAGCGCCTCCACTGGCCGACGGCGGCCGTCCTCACCTGCCTGGCCACCACGGTCCGGGTCAGCGGGCTCTTCCTCGCCGGGGCCCTGGCGGTCCACTTCCTGGTGACCGCCCGCACCCCCGCCCACTGGCGCCGCCTGCCCTGGCTGGCGCTGCCCGCCCTGCCGCCCCTGCTCCACAGCTGGTACCTCCAGGCGCACACCGGTGACTGGATGGCCTGGAAGCACGCCGAGGAACGCGGCTGGTACCGCGACTTCCACGCCCCCTGGGAGGCGTGGAAGAACACCTGGCACGCCGCCTTCGGCCACTCCCAGTCCACCGGCTACGCCCTGATGTCCCAGGCCGAACTCCTCACCATGCTCATCGGTCTGGTGCTGTGCGGGGTGCTGCTGCGGCAACAGCGCTGGGCGGAGGCGGCGTACATCGCGGTCAGCCTGTGGGCGCTGGGCACGTCCTACTGGTACACCTCCCTGCCCCGCGCGACCCTGCTGTGGTGGCCCCTGTGGACCGGGCTCGCCGCCTGGAGCCTGCGCAGCCCGCGCGTCAGGACCGCCTATCTCGCGGTCGTGGCCCCCCTGATGACGGTCGTCGCCGTCACCTTCCTCTCCGGGCGGTGGGCCGGCTGAGCCGTGCGGCGGTGGACGGGCTGAGCCGTGCGGCGGCCGACCCGCCCGCGCTCCGGCTCCCCGGTCGGCCGTGCCGCTTCCGGAACCGGCGGTGGTGGTCGCGCGTGACGTGCGCGCGGCCCCGGGTGCCGAGGTCGGGGTCCACCGCGACAGCGGCCGGGCGGTGCCCGGCGCCGGCACCCACGAGCACGGGCACCCGGGCGAACCGGCCGGTGCGCGGCGCCTCCGCGGTCGGGTGATGACCCCACTGGTCCGCCCGTGGTCGCGCTTCCGGTACCGCCCTCGCAGCCTGGGCGGGAGCACTACTGGAAGGGACGGCCCCCTTGATGAGGCTTGTCGTCGATCTCAACCGGTGCCAGGGGTACGCGCAGTGCGCCTTTCTGGCCCCCGACGTCTTCGTCATGCACGGCGAGGAGGCGTTGCTGTACAACCCGCACGCCGACGGGGCCCATCGGGAGCAGGTGATGCGCGCCGTCACCGCGTGCCCCGTGCAGGCGATCATGGTGGACGACCCGGACGTCCCGGAGAGCGAGGGGTCGTCCGGTGTCCGGTGACGATGCCCTGGAACGGTTGAGGCGCGAGGGGCGGATCGTGATCGTCGGGGCCTCCCTCGCCGGGCTCCGGGCCGCGGAGACCCTGCGGAAGGAGGGCTTCACCGGTTCGCTCACGCTGATCGGCGACGAGCCCCACGAACCGTACGACCGGCCGCCGCTCTCCAAGCAGGTCCTGCTGGGCCACGCGACCGCCGACCGCACCGCGCTGCCCCGGCGCGCGGCGCTCGACGCGCACTGGCGGCTCGGGACCGCCGCCACCGGGCTGGACATGGCGGCCAGGAAGGTCCGGCTGGCCGACGGCGACGAGGTGGCGTACGACCGGCTGCTGATCGCCACCGGCGTCCACGCCCGGCCGTGGCCGCACGAGGCCGAGGCCGCGCTGGACGGGGTCTTCGTGCTGCGCACGCGGGACGACGCGGCCCGGTTGCAGCGGCGGCTGGCGGCACCGCCCCGCCGGGTGCTGGTCATCGGCGCGGGTTTCACCGGCTCCGAGATCGCGTCCGCCTGCCGTGAGCGCGGCCTCGCGGTGACCGTCGCCGAACGCGGGGCGGCCCCCCTCGTGGGCGCCCTCGGCGGTGTGATCGGCCGGGTGGCCGCGGAGCTCCAGCGCGAGCACGGCGTGGACCTGCGCTGCGGGATCATGGTCACCGCGCTGGAGGGCGACTCGGCGGGACGGCTGCGGCGCGCCCATCTGTCGGACGGCACCACCCTCGACGCGGACGTCGCCGTCGTCTCGCTCGGCGCGCAGCGGAACACCGAGTGGCTGGCCGGTTCCGGGCTCGGTGCCGGGCCGCGCGGGATCGCCTGCGACGCCGGCTGCCGGGCCTTCGACTTCCGCGGCATCGTGACCGACGACGTCTTCGTCGCCGGTGACGTCGCCCGGTCCCCGCACGCGCTCTTCGGGTACCAGTTCCTGTCCCTCGAACACTGGGGCAACGCCGTCGCGCAGGCCGAGACGGCGGCGCACAACATGATCAGCAGCAGCTCGGAGCGCCGCCCGCACCTGTGGGTCCCGGCCTTCTGGTCCGCCCAGTTCGGGGTCAACATCAAGTCGGTCGGCGTCCCGTCCCTGGGCGAGGAACTCGTCGTCGCCCAGGGGTCGCTCGCGGAACGCCGCTTCGTCTGCGCGTACGGGTACCAGGGGCGGGTCATCGCCGCCGTCTCCTTCGACGGCACGAAGTGGCTGGAGTTCTACCAGCGGCAGATCGAGTCGGCCGCGGTGTTCCCGCCGGAGCACTCCGTGGTGGACAGCCGCCCCGAGGGCCTGCGGCCGGTCCCGGCCGAGTTCCCGGACCCCTCGCTGCCCACGCACGGGCCGACCGTCACCGTCAGCGGCTACTCGCCGACCGACTTGATGTTGACCCCGAACTGGGCGGACCAGAAGGCCGGGACCCACAGGTGCGGGCGGCGCTCCGAGCTGCTGCTGATCATGTTGTGCGCCGCCGTCTCGGCCTGCGCGACGGCGTTGCCCCAGTGTTCGAGGGACAGGAACTGGTACCCGAAGAGCGCGTGCGGGGACCGGGCGACGTCACCGG
>NZ_RDBO01000091.1:52625-65333 GCF_008120935.1 Streptomyces sp. sk2.1 | reverse complement strand
GCCCCAATCGCGAGCAGCAGATTGACGCCTGGACTCTGATTCGACATCTCGCTGCCGTCCTTCCTTCCCCGCAGGCGCGTCCGACGAAGCGACGGGAGGGAAGGACGGCAGCGAGATGTCGAATCAGAGTCCAGGCGTCAATCTGCTGCTCGCGATTGGGGCAGAGAATCCGAAGTTCTTGCTCACGGGCAAAACGCTCACCGATCAAGGGCTGACCGTGACCGGCATGCTGCTGGAAGGCTGGACTGAGGAGCAACTGCGGCATGTCGTTGCTGGCCGGGCGTTGCCGGAGCAGGTGAAGACGACGGTCGGCGCGATTGTGGCCAGGCGACTGCGTGACGCCATCGTCGGGCCACCGCCGTCAATGGTTCCGAAGCTGCCTGCCCAGGCTGCTGAGCCTTTCGGTACCGCCCGCGGCAGTGAGGAAACGTGGACGCCTCCTGGCTGGACGGACCAGGCGGCCATCGACTTGCAGCGCGTCAGCGTCGAATGCAACGGGGAGGACGGCATGTGTGGGCGCCCCGTCCGCCCCGGCTCGTCGTTCTGCTGGGAGTGCTCTGCCGTGTACGGGATCAGTGGCCCGCACTGAGATAGCGCGGGGCCGACGAAAAGCTCAGCCCCGCGTCCAGTCGGTGCTTCCGCCTCGTTCTAACAACCCGTCGCCCGCTGTTACCCGGGAGGTATATCCGTGTCCAACCCATCCCTGCCGATTTCTCACCCGAGATTGCGTCAGTCCCCTCAGCAGGCCGAGGCAGCGTTCCGGGCCCGCCTCGCAGAGCTGGGCGCAATTTTGCTAGAGCCGTTGTGGCTCGGGGTGAACACTCCGCACCGGGTGCGCTGCGCCGCCGGCCACGACTGCGCGCCGCAACCGGCAAGCGTGCGAAAGGGGCGGGGGGTGTGCCGGACCTGCGCTGGACGTGATCCGCAGGCAGCTGAAACCGCGTTCCGCGCCCGACTTACAGAGTTGGGCGCGACTTTGGCAGAGCCGGCCTGGCTCGGAGTGAACGCCCCTCATCGGGTTCGGTGTGCCGCCGGTCACGACTGCGCGCCGAACCCGGGAAATGTGCGAAACGGCGACGGGGTGTGCCGGACCTGTGCCGGGAAGGATCCAAAGGTGGCGGAGGCAGCGTTTCGGGCCCGCCTCACAGAACTGGGTGCGACCCTGCTCGAGTCAACCTGGCTCGGAGCGAACGTTCCGCACCGGGTGCGCTGTGCTGATGGCCACGACTGCGCACCCCGACCGGGAAATATCCGCGACGGGGACGGTCTCTGCCGAGCTTGCTCTGGAAGAGCATGGGATGCCCTGTATGTCGTTGCCAGTGATGTCGACGTGGTGAAGTTCGGGATCACGTCCGGGGACCCTCGGCCCCGGCTCCGTGCCCATCGGCGGAACGGCCTGGATCAGGTACTGCGGCTCTTCACTGGCCTGCCTGACGGCGTTGCTCGCGCACTTGAGAACAACATCATTGCCGCGCTGCGGGATGCCCGCGAGGAGCCCATACAGGGTCGGGAGTATTTCTCATCCCGGGCGCTGCCACTGATCCTGGACCTCATCGACCACCACCCAGCGATCCGTGCGCTGGGCCCGACTGTCACGCCGCAGGATTGACTCGTCCTCACCTCACAGCACCACGCAGAAGGCCCGGAGCATTCTCTGCTCCGGGCCCTTTCCCCTCGGGCAACCGGTACTGCTCGGTCCAGAAACCAGCCGGCTTCCCGTACACCACACAGTCCGCATCACAGCGCCAGCACTCGAACTCGAAATTCACGCTGCCCTTCCTGCCCCGACCGCAGGGCCGTCATTCTTCGTGGAAGCGGGCAGGGCAGGACCTCAGTCGAATTCAGGACGGCCTGTCAGGCGGACACCCCCACCAGCAAGGACAAGCCGATACGCCCGTAGAGGGTGTCTGGGCGGCGTCCGGCCGTTCCGTGGTGGTAGGCAAGTACTGCACTGGTCAGCCATTCGCGGGCCGTGCTCAGTTCCTCGGCTTCTTCCCGCAGGAACTGTTCCGCCCATGACGGGAGCGTGCCCGCAGCACTGCGGAGCGCGCCGTGAAGGCCGTCCAGTGCGGCGAACCACTCGTCCTGGAGCCCGACCAGGTCCCGAACCAGGCGGTCAACGGCTGCGAACCCTCCTTCTGCCGCTTCTTTCCGCAGGTCAGATTCCTGGAGGAGGCCCCAGCGCAGTTCCCTCGTACGGTCCACGTACGTGGCGACGTCCGCCCGCGATTCCGCCGGCACGGTTCTGTACTGGCTGCTGCCCCATGCGGCGTCGAAGTAGTTCGCGTGCCAGGCCGTTCCGTGCGGCTGGAGGCTCAAGCGGACCTCCAGATCGCCACTGCTGATGGTGTGGAGATCTCCGTTGACCTCGCACCAGCAACCACCGGGGTTGAAGCACGCTTCGACGGTTTCCTTGACTTCGTCCAGTCTGCCGCCGTGCCCTCGGAGCAGCTCCGTTGACGCACTCGCTACTGGACGCCCTCGGACCAGGAGCTTCAGTTCTGAGAGATCGACCGCTTTCATGTATGTCTGTTTTCTTGCGGTCCTGACATACCGGTCGCCTGTGGCCTTCTGCGTCTTGCGCACGGCGGCCTTGCGTTTCTTGTCCCGGGTCACGACATTCCTCCTACGGCATGCCCACGCCCATGCTGTAGCAGGGGCCATCAAGTTGAGGTGCCGCGCGAGTCCGAGACCCTTGTCCGCGCGCCGGGGCGTGGGTGCTTGTCCGGCCGGGATTCTGGCAGACGCGTTCTGCCGCCCGCCGACAGTAGCGCACCCTGAGCTGCTCCATGACCGTGACGCTCGAGCCGACTCCGCCTCGCGTGGCGGTCGGCAGCGTTATACGCCCCCTGGGGCGCCGTACGGCCACTCGGGCGCACGAGGGGCCGGGTGGCTTTGTAGGTGAGTTCCAGGAACGTCTGATACTCAGCGGCGGGAACGTCCAGTTCCACGGGAGAGTGATGTTGCCGAGTTTCGGGAACACCTCGGTGCTTGCTTCGGGACCATGGTTGTGCTCTGCACGACGAGGGGGCCGGGGTGCTGCCGAAGTCCAAGGTCGATCTGTACGCGGCGATCCGCCGTGACGCCGGGACCGGCATGTCGGTGCGTGCTCTCAAGCGGAAGTACGGTGTGGGCTACGAGACCGTGCAGAGGGCTTTGGCCTCCTCGTTGCCGGAGCCGCGGAAGAAGATGAGGCCGCGGGAGACGCGGCTGGACTCCTACAAGGCGGTGATCGATGCCATCCTCACGGCGGACCTGACCGCGCCGAGGAAGCAGCGGCACACCGTCAAGCGGATCTACGACCGGCTGCTGGACGAGCACGATGCCGTCGGTATCTCCTACCAGATGGTCCGCGGCTACGTCGCCGATCGCCGTCAGGAGATCCGGTTGCAGGCCGGCAAGGGAGTCGTGGACGCGTTCGTTCCGCAGACCCACAAGCCCGGTGCCGAGGCAGAGGTCGACTTCGGGGACGTCACGGTGAAGCTGGCTGGCGAGCTGGTGACCTGCTACCTGTTCGCGTTCCGGCTGTCGTACTCGGGCAAGGCCGTCCACCGCATCTTCGCTTCGGCCGGGCAGGAGGCGTTCTTCGAGGGCCACGTCCACGCTCTCAACGTGCTGGGCGGAGTGCCGGCCGGGAAAGTCCGCTATGACAACCTTAGGGCCGCGGTTGCCCAGGTCCTGGGCCTTTCACGCCGCCGGGTGGAAGCCGAACGCTGGACTGCCTTCCGTTCGCACTACGGCCTGGAAGCCTTCTACTGCCAGCCCGGCATTCGCGGCGCCCATGAGAAGGGCGGAGTCGAGGGCCAGATCGGCTGGTTCCGCCGCAACCACCTCGTCCCTGTCCCCGAAGTCGACACGCTCGCCGAGCTCAACGCGATGATCGATCGCTGGGACCAGCAGGACGACTCCCGCCGCATCCGGTCCCGTCCCCGCACTATCGGCGAGTACTTCGCAGCCGAGCAGCCGCTGCTGGCGCCTCTGCCGGAGGAGCCGTTCGAGACCGGGCGGCTCTCCACCCCGAGGGTCGACCGCTACAGCCAGATCTGTGTCCGGATGAACCGATACTCGGTGCCGGTCCGGCTGATCGGGCGGACCGTCCGGGTCATGCTGCATGCCTCCGAGCTGGTGGTCTACGACGGACGCGAGGAAGTCGCCCGGCATGAACGACTCATCGCCCGAGGTGCCACCCGCCTCGAGCTCGACCACTACCTCGAGGCTCTGATCCGGAAGCCGGGTGCTCTGCCCGGCGCCACCGCCCTCGACCAGGCTCGCGCTGCCGGCCGGTTCACCCCCATCCATGACGCCTGGTGGCAAGCCGCGGTGAAGGCCCACGGAGACCGCGAAGGCAATCGAGCCCTTATCGAAGTCCTCCTCCTGAGCCGCCACCTGCCCCATGAGCATCTCATCACCGGCCTTGCCTCCGCGCTGAAGACCGGCGCATTGACCGCAGACGCCGTCGCCCTGGAGGCCCGCAAGGCCGCTGACGCCGACGCCGAGCCCGAGGACTCGCCACAGCCACTCACCCCTGGAGGTCAGCCCGGTGTCGCTCCACTGCCAGCCGCCGTCCGGGCCCATCTGCCGCCCGACAGACGCCCGCTGCCCTCCGTCGCCCACTACGACCAGCTCCTGCGGCTCCGCCGCCCCGACCGCCCCACCCCCTGAAGAGGAGAACGTCGTGTCCCTTCCCCGCCAGCGAGGACTCACCGAGCAGGCCGCCACCACCGCCGTCGACCAGGCATGCAGGATGCTGCGGCTGCCGACCATCCGGTCCCAGTTCCCCGAACTCGCCGAGCAGGCCGAACGCGAGCAGATGTCCTACCTCGGCTTCCTCGCCGAACTCCTCCTCGCCGAGTGCGACGACCGGGCCCGTCGCCGCTCCGAGCGCCGAATCAAGGCGGCCGGGTTCCCCCGCGACAAGTCGCTGCGCAAGTTCGACTTCGACGCCAACCCCAACCTCGACCCGGCGATGGTCCACACCCTCGCCAAGTGTGAATGGATCAAGAAGGGCCTGCCCCTCTGCCTCATCGGCGACTCCGGCACCGGCAAGTCGCACCTGCTGATCGCTCTGGGCACCGAGGCCGCGATGGCCGGCTACCGGGTCAAGTACGTCCTGGCGACGAAGCTGGTCAACGAGCTCGTCGAGGCCGCCGACGAAAAGCAGCTGACCAAGACCATCGCCCGCTACGGCCGCGTCGACCTGCTCTGCATCGACGAGCTCGGCTACATGGAACTCGACCGACGCGGCGCCGAACTCCTCTTCCAGGTCTTGACCGAACGCGAGGAGAAGAACAGCGTCGCCATCGCTTCGAACGAGTCGTTCTCCGGCTGGACCAAGACCTTCACCGACCCCCGTCTCTGCGCGGCGATCGTCGACCGCCTCACCTTCGGCGGCAACATCATCGAAACCGGCACCGACTCCTACCGCCTCGCCACCACCCGAGCGCGCGCTGAACAGTATCCGGTCAGCTGAACCGATCCTGAGAACTTGATCTCTGCCGCAAACGAGCTCTAGAGTCGGGCGACCCAACGTCTTCCTCCTGGAAGTGTTCATGCCTCGCCGGTCACCGGGCGAGATCAGAGCGCAGCTCCCGCGACGCCGAACGCACCATCGGCGGGCACCCGTGATCCGCGGCTTGTCCGCCTCGGCAAACAGGCAGATCGCCTTCTTTGAACGAAGCCAGGGCCTCCCCGCAGGCGAGGTCGCACACTCGTTCCGCCGCTGGAATACGTCTGTCCGTCGACCGCGCGGAGAGCTCGAGCCGTTCTGCGAGCACGATTACACGGACCTCCGCAATGGCGACTACCACGTTCGCACGCTGCTGGAGATCACACTCCACGCTCTGAGGTCCAAGGCACGACGCGAGCTGAGCGCAGTCATCGGTCCCGCAGACGAACGCGTGCTTGACCGCACGCTCAACAACCCATTCGCACCCCCAGACCTCCCCTGGTGGATGCGTCGAATAAGTGTCTGAACCTCCAGCCGTTCCTGGTTCTGACCGACATCTCCAGGCACAACAGGGCAGAAGCGTTGCTAGCACTGGCCGACATTCGTTCTTCGTTCTCCCCTACGCAGCCAGCCGGGCGACAGTCGGACATGCCCCCTACGCCGCCCTCCCTCGCCGGTGCTGCGCCTCATCCGGGTCACCGACCGGCATGGTCGGCGAGTCGTCCTCGCCCCGGTTCCGGTCCTCGACCAGGCCGTCGTACGCCCAGTCCTCGCAGCATCTCTCGCACCACCACTCCCCAGGAGCGACGTGCACCAGGTCGTCGAACACCGACAGGCTGTGGCACTTCCCGCAGGATCCGCCCATGCTCCCGACAGTCCGTCCCGGCTCCGCCCCCGGGGAGGGGTCAGACGGGGCGCACAGGCGCTCAGACCCAGCTCGGGACCTTCCCCTGCACCACTCGGAACGCAGGCCACGGAACCCGCACACACCGCGTGGACACATCAACGGCACGAAGCCGAGGCACGCCTGCCTGACCGTTAGGCTGCCTCGCGCTGACCCCCCACCCACAGGAAAGGACGCACCCATGTCTCCCAACCCCGAAAGCTTCGAAACCGACGAGGCCGCGATGCAGCACGTTCTTGGTGAACTCGCCCGCGGCATGCTCGGCATCATGACCTACCTGGAGGGCCAGGCCGAGAAGAACGGCACCGACGCTCCCGGGGAGTGGATCCGGGAGCACATCAAGGATGCCGAGCGCATCATCCACGGCCGCCAGTGGTGGCTCCCGTGAAGGACGATCGCCGGGCACGGCGCCTGTTCAGGGACGGTACGGTGTTCCCCGGCTGGGTCCTGACTCACCACCGGTGATCGGCTTTTCACCCCAGCCCCCTGTGCCCCCGGACCAGCGCTCTGGCCCGGGGTACAGCCGTGTCTCCGCCAGCAACACCGCCCGGTTCGGCACTCTGAACCCATGACCGACGTCTTCGACCACGCCCCGCAGGTATGGAACGCCGCGCAGCTCCGCGAAGCGATCAAAGATCTGGCCGACGACACACCCATCCACATCGGTGTCGCCGAAGACCCCGGTGACTTCGACGGGTACCGCGAATCCGTCCTCGTCGACGCCCACCACGTCGAGAACTGGTGGCCGGCCACTGGGGCCACGCCCGAACGGTCCGAGAAGGAGAAGGCGCTCACCCTGTTCGCCGACTGGACGCCCGGGGAGTACGACCTCCTCGACTGAATCTGCCGCGTTCTCTCCTGGGCTGTCAGCGGCGGGCCCTATCGTGAGCACTCGAAAGGCTCGCCCTGCTTTGCCCGGCTGGGAAGATGGTCAGCATGCCCACACGGACGTCAAAAGCCCTCCAGTCCTGGCACGACCTGAATGACCGCCAGCAGGGCACCCTTGCCGTCATCTACGACCTGGACCAGGCGGCGGAGTCCGGCCGCCGGTCAAACGCGGCCCGCGGCGAGTACGACGATCGGCCTGCCATGGTCTGGCGCAGCATCGACTTCGCGCACGAACCCGCCCTGCGCAAAGTGTTCGGCTGGACACTGCTCCAGGAACGCTTGATGGGGCGCGGCTGGGACAACCAGGGCAACGGGTCCACCATGGCCGCCCTCGAGCGCCGGGGTCTCATCGCACGTGACGGCCGGCCCACCCGTTTCGGGTACATGCGCACCGTGCGGCTCACCCGGGAGGGTCGTGCCGCCGCCCGCGCCGGCACCAGCCTGAACCCCAAAGGGCCCCGCAAAGCCGCGCTCGGGCTCCGGTCCTGGGAAGTCCTCGTGCTGCTATGGTCCGCCCACCAACGCGGAAAACCCCTGAAATGGGGTTACTCCGTCACCATCGAACGCGCGCTGATCGAGAAGCATGTTCCGCCGCTGGCCTGCGCGGTCCCTGGCGGGTACGAGATCACCGGCCGGGGCCGCGACTTCTACCGTGAACACCATGCCGCGCACACGGCCGCGCACCCCACCGTCCGCGCACCCCACCCCGACGGCACCGACGCAGAACCATGGCCGCCCGCAGCAGACGAGATGCTCGCCCGGCACCGGCAGCTCTACCTCGTGCTGCTGACCGCATGGAAGGACGCGAGCGATGCCCGGCAGGCCGCCGACACGGAAGCCACCGCGCCACCCCCGGAGATGTCTGCCTCCGCCCCCGCTGCGGTTGTCGCCCAGGCCAAGACCCGGCACGAACTGTGGTCCGAGACGGCCCGGCAGCGCGCCGCGCTCGCCGCCGCGCACGCCGAAGACCTCCACGCCCGCACCGAACATGCCGCCCGTGCCTACGCCGTCGTGGCGCTCACCGCCTACCGTGCGGCCATCACCCAGACCAGCCCGCTCGACGGCATGGCGCCCCCCGAGCCCGAGCCCGACACCTGGGACGAGCCGCCCCTGCCCGCACCCGCGGAGACCGGCATCAACGCCATCGACAGCGAGGCCGCGAAGCTGCACGCGGCCGCCGCGGGCAGGCCCGTCAAGCGGCGGGGGCCAGCGCCCACACGGCGTACCCGCCGCGGGAACGTCCGTGTCATCGAGAAGCCGTCTGCCGAGCCCGGAGCGGCCCTGTACGCCCTCGCCGAGCACCTGCGCGGACACGTTGCGGGCGGAACGCTGGTACGGCGCCTTAGCTGACGCCCTATGCCGCGGTCCCGTGTCCGGCCTCGCACACGCCGAGATCCGGTTGTCGAGACCTTCAGGCGCGTACGACCGCCTGGGCTGGGGCAGGGCCGCTACCGGGTTGCTGTCACCCACCGAATCCAGCTCATCAGGCCCTGCGCTGCGGCCTGCTGCCGCGTCGGCCACTTCTCTCGTGTCCCGGTCGGGCCGAGGGCGGCGAGGTGCCACTTCCACCCGTCCCGGCCGCTACGCGACGAGCCCCCGTACGACGGCGTCACCACCACCAAGAGCGTGCCGTCTTCCGCAACCACGTCCCAGGTATGGCTGGTCGACCAGTCTCCGGCCTTCACCAGCTGCGCCGCATCAGCAATAGACCGCGCCTTTGTCGTGCTGAGCCGCTTCGGTCGTCCGGTAGTCATGCCCTGGATCATCCCAGGTCGACGACAGCCCAGATTCGGCGCCCGTCCGGCCCGGTGTCCGTACCGCACCCCGTCACCCCGGACACCGCGGTGATCTGGTGCAAGACGTCATCACCGCCAGGGGCGTGACCGGGTGTGAGGCTGGCCTGGTGGGAGAGGGCGAGGATGCACGCCTGACCGTCCTGGTCCGACAGGTGTACGGACACCCTCGCCCCGCCGTCGGCGACCGCCGCCTCGACGAGGAGCGTCGCCAGCGTCTCCACCGCGGTGACCGTGCCCGGGGCCAGCCGGTACCGCCACTTCCCCAACTGTCCCAGCACCGCGGTCCGGGCCTTCCCCGCCGCCCACGGCGCGGACTCCAGCGTCCAGTTCACACCGCGCCGGTTCCGCATGCCCACACCCCGCCGCGCTGTCCGCACCAAGGAGGCCGGCCCGCCCGCGGGGGCGTCCACCGTTTCCGGGCGGGGCGGCGAGACGGGCTTCTTCGGAGGCGGTGGGGTCTTCGGCGGGTACGACGGCGGCGTCGGGCTGGTTTCCACGGGCAGTGACACGGGGCCTCCAGGGGTCGGGGCGCGGGCCGTCCGTTTCAGCGTAGGCGCGACATGGGCGGCAGGGGCCGGTTCCGGCAGATGAGACCTGATGGTGCACGGGATGGGCCTCACCGCACCCATTTTCCTATGGCGTTCGCAATGCAAATTGGGGTAGAGTGAACCCCTACCCACCAACAGACCAGGGGCAGCAATCAGCCCGCCCAGCGCCACCCTGAAACCAGACCAGCACCCACCCACCGGAGCCTTAATGACCGACCACTGGACCACCATCCGCGAGCTTGTCGCCTGGCTCGACCAGCAGAACGGCCGCACCAACCAGGAGATCACCCTCCGCCTCCTCAAGCTCACCGAGGAGGCCGGGGAAGTCGCGCAGGCATGGATCGGCCACACCGGGCAGAACCCCCGCAAGGGCATCACCCACACCCGCGAGGACGTCGCCGACGAACTCTGCGACGTCATCGTCACCGCAGCCGTCGCCCTGGCCTCCCTCACGGACGACCCGGCCGGGCACCTGGACGCCAAGATCCGCCGGATCGCTGGCCGGCCCCGAACCCCGTGACCACGCAGTACGTCCACCCACCGTACCCACCACCAGGAGGACCCCGTGAAGTACCACTGCGACAACTGCGACGCCACGGTGACCGCGCCCACGGACACGGACACCGTCCGATGCCCCGGCTGTGGCGAGATGGCCGACAAGGTCACCGCACCCGCCGACGCGGTCTGGGCCGACAGCGACCCGCTGATGCAGGCCATCGCCGCCGCCGTGTGGGAGCAGTGCGGCACCGAGAACAGCATCGTCGTAGACGACCCGCGCACCATCGCGGCGGTCGCCGCCACGGTGGCCCGACAGATCCTCGGCACCACCGACCAGCCGTGCGGAAGCCGGTCGCTGCCGACCTACGCGCAAGGCGTGCTGCGCTGCGTTCTGGCCACCAGGCACGCCGGGCCGTGCCAGAGCGCCACCCGGTTTCCCTACGTCTCGTGGCCCAACCCGTCGTACGGCGTGTGGAACACCGAGACCGCCCCCGCCGTGACCGAGGAGCCGGGCCGATGAGCCTCACCCTCGCTGTCCTGGCCGCGCTCACCGCTGGATACGGGCTCGGCCGCTACAAGCCCCTCCACCGTGCCTCTGACTGGGCGAACTGGCAGCACTACGGCAAGCGCCCCACCGGCCCTCGCTACTGGGCGGTCTACACGGTCCTGTCCGCCGAGAACATCGCCTGGCTGCTCGCCCACCCGGTGAAGGGCTGGGACGCGTGGAAGCACCGCCACGACCCGACCCCGCCGAAGTCGCCGCCCCTCTGCTTCCGCACCGACAACGCCACCGAGGAGACGACCCGATGAGCGACCGAAGCGACCGTGACCACCTGCTGCACATCGTCGACCGCGCCCGACGCGGCGCCGCGATCCCCGCCGAGCTCGATCAGCTGGCCGCCGGAATCGCCGAGTTGGAGGCCGAGACCGCCAAGCTCATCCGCTGGCACCGCGAAGACGGCACCGCCCTCGCCAAGGCCCGGCGGGCCGTCGAGCACCTCGCCGACCGCTACCGAGGCGCCGAGGTCGTCGTCGAGCGACTGCGGACCCGCCTGGCGGAGGAAGCCGAGGACCGGCAGCAGGCCGAAGCCGCCATCGCCCGCGCGCGGGCCGAGCTGCACGCCCTCAACTCCGAGACCCGACTCAACCCCGTCGCCATGGCGGGCCGCCGAGACGCCGTCGCCCGCATCCGCGCCGCCCTCGATGAGCCGCACGCTGGGGTCCGGCCTGACGGTAAGCCGTGAATATCTGACGGTCCGTAAATCTCAACCCAAAGCCTTGGGGAGAATGGCAGGGAGAGCGCGAACGACACCGGGCTGCGAAGTTTCCGACCACACACATCGGAATACCGGCACCGCTCCCACGCTCACCCCAGTACCTATGCCACGGGATGTGCGGCTCCCGTACTGCGGCAAATCAAACCGGCCGACCAGCAGGAAACCCGCTGGTCGTGACCGCGTCCCGCACATCATGACGCACACTCACCCCGGAAATCTTCGGGCACTTTTTATTACGAAACCCGGCATGACTATTTAGACTCCGACGGGTTCAACACGGCAACACCACGGGGGGATTGTCTACACAATGCACAAAAAGTCGCTACGTCAGTTCCTGAGAGACCGGCGCGCCCGCATCACCCCGGAATCCGTCGGCCTCACCCGCCCCACCGGCCAGGGCCGCCGCGCCGCCGGCCTGTCCCAGCAACAAGTCGACCAGCTCCTCGGCCGCGGCATCCACACCTGCAACCGCCTCGAGACCGGCCGCTACCCCAACCCCCCGGCCGACCTCCTGCGCGACCTCGCCACCCTCTACCACCTCGACGAACACGAATGGGTCATGCTCCACCGGTACGCCCTCGAGCAGGACCCGCCCGCACCCCTCCACCCCGAGTCCGGGTACCAGGTCACCGGGGCATGGCAGGAAGCCGTCGACGGAGTCGGGCACATGGCGTACGTGTCCGACGCGGCGTGGCACATCCTCGCCCACAACCAAGCCCTGCCCGGCATGTTCCCCTCCCGCCGGGTGCCGGAGAACATCCTGCGGTGGATGTGCCTGTCCGGCGAGGCCCGGACCGTCCTCGCGGACTGGGCGAACGCGTGGGCGCCCCGCGTCCTGCCCCAGCTGCGGGCCGCGCTCGCTGCCCGCCGAGACCCCTGCCTCCAGCAGCTCGAGCAGGACATCCTCAGCGACCCGGTCGCCGGCCCCCTGTACGAGGCCCCCGGGATCGGTGTCGTGAACCACCCCGACGGTGATGAGCGGCCCATGAATCACCCCGTGCACGGGCCAGGGTGGGTGACCATGTGCTCCGCGTCCCCGGACTCCAGTCCCGGCGCCCGTCTCATGATCCTGGTGTTCCGGCAGGGCCCGCGCCGTGCCGTGCCGCGCCCGGTCCTCCGCTGCGACCACACCCGCACCACCACCCACACCAACCCCACGTAAACCAGCCAGGGGCAGCGTTTCAGCCACCCGGGGCTAGGTTGAGCGGACTTGCCCCCGGCCCCGCGGAGGACCGGGCGCGGCACGGCACGGCGCGGGCCCTGCCGGAACACCAGGATCATGAGACGGGCGCCGGGACTGGAGTCCGGGGACGCGGAGCACATGGTCACCCACCCTGGCCCGTGCACGGGG
>NZ_RDBO01000091.1:29037-52525 GCF_008120935.1 Streptomyces sp. sk2.1 | reverse complement strand
TGCTGGCGGTCACCACGCTGACGCGGGAGGAGTGCGTGGACGACGAGGACTACGCACAGCTGACCGAGTTCGGCCGCCATTTCCGCACCATCCCCGCAAGACTCCACGAGGTTCACGCGAACCTGAGCATCGGCAACCTGGGCTTCGAGGAGTTTGCGGCATGGGCTCACGATGATCCCGAGGGGATCTTCCGGTCCTTCTGAATGGGTTCACGGAACTGCGGACAGAGCCTTGAAAACGGCCAGGAATGCTCCTCGCCTCACTCGCTCCGGTGTTCAACGAAGTGGGGAGTCTCAACGGGGCCTTGACCCCGGATCTTGAACACGCCTATGTGGCTTGGGCCAGGGTAGTTGATGCTGAGTGGAAGGTGTTCTCGTAGGCGATCGGGGATCGCTGTCCGAGGCGGGAATGCCGGCGTCGGGTGTTGTAGCGCGACAGCCAGCGGAAGGCGTCGAGTCGGGCCTCGCGCTCGTTCGGCCAGCCCTTTCGCCCCTTCAGCGTCTCCCTTTTGAAGGTCGCGTTGAACGACTCGGCGGCGGCGTTGTCGGCGCTGGAGCCGACCGCGCTCATGCTCTGCCGAACCCCCGCTGAACTGCAGGCTTCGGCGAATGCCCGACTCGTGTACTGGGCCCCGTGATCGGTGTGCATCACGGCTCCGATGAGGCTGCCGCGGGTCCGGATCGCGGCGGTGAGGGCGTCGGTGACGAGTTCGGTGCGCATGTGGTCGGCGATCGCCCAGCCGGCCAGACGCCGTGAGCAGAGATCGATGACGGTCGCGAGGTAGCAGAACTTCCCGCCGCCGATGGGCAGGTAGGTGATGTCGCCGACGTACTTCGTGTTCGGGGCCCCGGCGGTGAAGTCCCGGCCGATCAGGTCCGGTGCCTTCGCGGCGGCCGGGTCCGGGACGGTGGTGCGGTGCCGGCGTCGCAGACGGACTCCCTCGATCCCGATGGTCCGCATGATCCTCGCGACACGCTTGTGGTTGACCGCCCGGCCGGCGTCGTCGCGGAGTTCGGCGGTGATCCGCGGGGCACCGTAGGTGCCGTCGGATTCCTTGTGGACCTGGCGTATCCGGGCCGCAAGCCGGTCCTCGGCGGCCTGGCGGGCCGCCCGCGCGGGGGCGGTGCGGCGCCAGTAGTAGAAGCTGGAACGGGCGATCCCGAGAATTACGCAGAGCCGCTTGACGCCGTATCGGCGCTGATGATCGTCAACGAACTGGCAGCGGTTCACCAGCGCGTCTCCCCGGCGAAATACCGGGCAGCCTTGCGGAGAATGTCGCGTTCTTCCTCCAGCTCACGGATCCTCTTCCTCGCGGCGGCCAGCTCCGCCTGAACCGCGTCACCGCCAGACTGCGGAGCGGCCGTCGGCGCGGAGTGGGCGCCGGAGCGGCGCCCGTCGGCGGCCCGGATCCAGTTCCGCAGTGTCTCGGTGTTCACTCCGAGGTCGGCGGCGACCGACTTGATCGTCGCTCCCGGACGCGACCGGTACAGCGCGACTGCGTCCGCCTTGAACTCGGCGGGGTAGTGCTTCATCCCCACGGGGACTCCGTTCTCCTGGACCATCAAGATCCAAGTCTCTCCGGTGTCCAAGATCCGGGGTCAGGGCCCGTCTCGATGAACTGGAAGCGGTTGGTCACCAGGTCATCTCTTGTGCGAAAAACTTTGTCGCCTTGCGGAGAATGTCCCGCTCGGTGGCGAGCTTGTGCATCTCCTTGCGGGCTGCTGCCAGCTCCCGGCGCAGGGCCTCGTTCTCGGCCTGAAGCTCCTCGGCCGTCGGCGGGGAATCCACCGTGTTCTTCTCCGTGCTCGTACTCGTCGTGCTGCCCCCGCCGCGGCGGGCCCGTTCCGCCCGCACCCAGTTACGCAGCGTCTCGCGGCTGATCCCCAGATCCTTTCCGATGCCCTCGAAGGTGTGGCTCGGGTCCGACAGGTACAGCGCGACAGCGTCCGCCTTGAACTCGGGCGAGTAGACCTTCATCACCATAAAAGATGCCTCCTACCCGGCCCCTCCCGGGGCCGGGCTCAGAGGTGTCCACCACTCGGGGACAGGTCCCGCCGGAGAACCTGCGGCGCTACTTCCACCCGTGGGCAGAGGCGATCGCGGAGGTCACCGGTCTGCTCGCGCCCGGGGGCAGCAGGCGCTGAGTCCAGCCGCATGGTGCGCGAGGCAAGCGTTGCGATCACGGACTTGCTGGGCATGGACCCCTATAAGGTGCTCGCATGGGTGAGGACTGGAACTCGACAGACGGGATCCTGCGTTTTCCTTCAGGCGTGCTCGTGCGTGGCCGGGGTTTGCGTTACCCCCTGCCGTCAGGGCCGACGCCATCGTTCGCGGTTTACCTGCTCGGTAAGCAGCCTCCACCGACCGAGTGGGAGGCTCGATGGTTGCGGTGGCCTGACTTTCGCCTTCCCAAGGATCGCCGACAAGCTCGGGATGTGTTGCAGGAGGCGTTGACCCGGGCGGGGAACGAACGCGTTGAGGTCGCGTGCGGAGGCGGGCGTGGACGGACAGGAACAGCCTTGGCATGCATGGCTGTCCTTGATGGAGTTCCGCCAGACCAAGCCGTCGCGTTCGTTCGTCAGCACTACCACCCCCGCGCGGTGGAGACCCCCTGGCAGCGACGATTCGTACTGCGCTTCGAGGACGCATAGTGGCGTGTTTCGCATCGAGGGCTGCGTGCCTGACTGGCTCGCAGAGGGCACACATCAAGCCCGGCCGGCTACGCGCCAGCCGGGCTCACCTGTGGTGCGGACCGGTGTCGGTTAGTCTTCGGCGGCGTCGGGGTCGCGCAGCGGACGCAGGCCGCCAGGCGGGTCGGGAAGCTGGAAGGAGTACCGACCGAGCGGAGATCCTGGGCCGCTACCTGTTCAACATCAAGGCCAGCGGACCCGGCCAGGGCCTGCGCCCTCTCCGGGACCCSGACGCCGYCGAAGACGACGAGGGCAACGACTGAACCGGCGCGCGACGTCCTGTGGAGACGTGGCGCATACCAGCCCGAGCTGTCAGAACGGTGGTTCGGTGGAGTAGGCGCCGTCCCAGGCGGGTGTGGTCGGTTTGCTTATCGGCTGCTGGAGGAGTCGTACAGCGTCTTGGATGCGGCCGAGGTCGATAAGGCGCTCGGCACGAAGAGAGCTGTTGACTGCCGGGTGCTGTGCGAGGACTGCGTCGGCTTCCTCGGTGCGGCCGGCTTTGTCAAGCATGTCGGACAAGGCCCAGGCCGCGTACCAGGTGTCGCCCTCGGGGTGCGCCCGCGTCTGCTCGATCGCTTCGTCGAGCAGACCGCAGTCGGCCATGAGCGGAAGCCGCATTTGGAAGAGGTCCCAGTACTCCTTGCCGTCTCTTCGCGCCTTGATGGCATCGAGGTGGGCCAGGCCCTCTCGGGACCGACCGTGGTCGACGTACAGGGTGCAAAGAGTGTGGACGAGCCAGTCCTCCGCGTCGTGTTCGGTGAGCGCGCGCAGCACCTCGATCGCCTCGTTGCTCCGTCGGTGCCGGACCAGGAGCTCGGACAGCGGTACAGCCACATGCCACATGCCGGACGGCGTGGCACCGAACGTGCGGTAGGCGGCGATCGCGCCTTCCACGTCGCCGCGTTCCTCCAGTACTTCGGCAAGGCGCTGCACGGCGTGCCCGTGGTACTCGGACGCTGCGTACGCACGCAGTTCCGTGATCCGGTCGTGTCTGGCCAGCAGGTCAGCCAGCTGGTCACGGCCGTTGACGGAGGTGACCTCGCGGGTGTGCAGCAGGGTGATCGCCTCCTCGATCCGGCCCTGGCGTTCCCTGAGCGTGGCGAGCAGACCGACTGCGTTGAACGGTTCCCTCCGGAGGTTGTCACAGTCCGGGTCGTCACAGGCAGGGATCGCTGCTTCCATCCGGGCCTCCAACAGGGCCGCCGCTTCCTCGTCCATGCCCGCCGTTCCGGCGACGTCGACCAGGCACTCGGCGAGGAACCAGTCCTGGATCCCGGCACGCAGCAGCATGAACGCCTCGCCGCTGCGGTCGTGGCGGGCCAGCAGGCGTGCGAAGAAGACCAGCGCCAGCCGGTCACCGGCTTCCGCGTACGGGCGGGACAGCGCAATCGCCTCCTCCGCTCGGCCCCAGCCCTCCAGTAGCTCCGCCCGGGCTTGGGCCGCCGGCCACCAGTTCGTGGCGACGTACGGAGCGAGCACCTCCAACGCCTGCTCGCGCTGGCCCCGATGCCCAAGCAGCCGGGCCCACTCCAGCGCGCAGAACCACTCCCCGCGGCCGGCCTGGAACTCCACTTCCCGCTCATGACCGAGTTTGAGAAGCCGCGCCACCAGCGGCGGAGGAATGCAGCCCGTCAGCGTTCGGGCCCGGTAGTCAAGATCATCAGCGTCCACGACAGCGCACCTTAGCCCTCACCACCGACACAGCCCGCACGTCGGGGCCATCGCATGTGAGGGCAGGCGTCAATAAACGATGGCAAGCTCAAGCGGTCAGCGCATCACCGCTGTTCAGGAGGCCAGCGTAGACCTCTGCCGGAGTGCGATAACCGTGGGTCTTGCGCGGGCGATGGTTGAGCTCGTGGGCGATGGTGTCCAGGTCGGCCTGGCTGAACGTGCGGAGGTCCGCGCCCTTGGGGAGGTACTGCCGAAGCAGCCGGTTGGTGTTCTCGTTGGTGCCGCGCTGCCACGGACTGCGCGGCTTGCAGAGGTAGATCGGCATCCTTGTCTCGGCGGTGATGGCCTGGTGCTCGGCGATCTCCCGGCCCCGGCCCCAGGTGAGCGTTCGTCGTAGGTGGGGCGGGATGCTGAGGAGGCTCCTGGTGAGGTGCGGGGTGACCTGCTCGGCCTTGATGCCGTCTGGCAGCGCGACGATGGCCGTGTAGCGGCTGGTGCGCTCGACGAGTGTGGCGACCGCCGAGGGCCGGGTGCCCATCGCGAGGTCGCCCTCCCAGCGGCCGGGAACCTTGCGTTCCTCGACCTCGGCGGGGCGGGCGGTGATGGACACCATGCCGCGGATGATGCCCCGCCCGGTGGGCCGGCGGGCGATCTTCGGCCGGCGCATGGGCCTGCCTGACCGCAGCCGCTGGGTGAGGCTGCGGTCGATCGCCTGACGTCGGCGAGGGTCGTAGAGCGAGAGGTAGATCGCTTCGTGCGAGATCTGCATGGAGGCGTTGCCAGGAAACTGCCGTCGCAGCCATCCCACGATCTGCTCGGGTGACCAGCACAGAGCCAGCTTGGCTTCCACCAAGGCGCGTAGAGCAGGCCGCTTGGCGAGCTTGGCCCGCTTGGGGCGGCGCCCGCGCTCGTAGGCGGCTGCATCGGCCGAGGCGGCTCGGTAGCGGTCCCCGCCATCATTGCAGGCGATCTCGCGGGAGACGGTCGAAGGGGATCGGCCCAGCCGTTTGGCCAGCTGCCGGGCCGATCCCCCGGCGGCGATGCCGCAGGAGATCTCCTCGCGCTCGCTGCCGCTCAGATGCCGCTCTGAACGCGTCTGCGGGGTGAGGCGGACGCCGCCGCTCTGGTACAGGAAGCGACAGGCGTGCTGCATCGGCGCCCCGAGTGCCCGTCCGATCAAGCTGAACGACTGCCCCTCGCGCCAGCGTCTCCAGATCTCGTCCTGCTGAGCCGGCGAGAACCCGTAGTCACGCACCTGTGCCTCCACAATCACATGATCATCCGTGGGTGGTGCGTTGATCACTTGAGGGTGCCATCGTTTTCTGAAGATCGCCCCGAAGAGTCCCCCAGACCCCGCAGGGCCT
Source organism: Streptomyces sp. sk2.1 (assembly GCF_008120935.1). Taxonomy (GTDB): domain Bacteria; phylum Actinomycetota; class Actinomycetes; order Streptomycetales; family Streptomycetaceae; genus Streptomyces. The sequence continues at coordinate 46,800 of NZ_RDBO01000091.1, read as the reverse complement.
TCAGAAACCCCTTCAAAAACCTGGGGGGTTCAACAACCCCAGACCACCGTTTCCTGACATGCTCCGGAGCCATGACCGCCCTCGAACCGGCCGACGGACCGGACCTCCTCGTCGCCGAACAGCTCGTCCGCGCCGAAATCAAGATCGGATACGCCAGAGTCTCCACCGGCGGGCAGAAGCTCGAACGGCAGGTCGATGCCCTCGCCGCCGCCGGATGCCGGATACCGGATACCGGATACCGGATACCGGAAGATCTTCGCGGACAAGAAGTCCGGCAAGAACGCCCTCCGCCCCGAACTGAAGGCGTGCCACGCCTTCCTCGACGCCAGCGACACCCTCGTGGTCCCCTCGCTCGACCGCTACGGCCGCAGCCTCCAGAGCCTCATCAACATGGTCGCCGAGCTACGCGACTGCGGGATCGGCTTCACCTCGCTGCACGAGAACCTGGCCACCGCCCCTGACGCCCGGGCTGTACGCTCCTGCCACGCCCCGGGGCAGGGCGACAGTCTCAGTCCTCCAGGGCGTACCGTACGGCGGCTGCCTTCCGGCGAGGGTGGACGCGATGGCCGGCCACTGGTCGACGACAGCGCCCCGAGCGGCGGCCTGATTCAGGCCCCCGTTCGGCGAGCATGCGGGTGACGCCGTGGGAAAAGCTGGCAGGTTCGCGACTGTTGCCCCGGCGGGAGGAAATGACACCTATGACGGGGCATAGCGCCTGGAGTCGGTGGTCTGTGGGCCGTAGAATTCCATAGTGAATGGGTGAATCCAGCCAGTCAACCCGTACTTTCGGTCGGCGGTTTCGTCGTGCCTGATGCCCTGTTCGGTCATGAGGTGCGCACAATCTTTACAGGCAGGATGGGTGGTGCGAATGATTCCACCGACACCGTTGCCGCCACCCCATACCTTTATTATTCTGCATTCCGCATGGTTGGAGGTGGTGCCCTTGTAGCCAGGGCACTCCACCAGATCTTTCGCCGGAAACCAGTCCGGTGGAGAACTATTCCGATTTCTAATTACTTCCACGGCATTCCGGATGTCATCGAAGAAGGCGGGCCGGTGAGGCCCGGAATTCGATAAGTACAAGGTTCCGTTGAGCAGGCCACATCCGGTGTTTCCCTGGGGGATGGACCAGATGGACGCAATGGACTCCAGGAACGACTCTGGGCTCGCGAGGCTTATTTCGTCGTACTGCGGCTGTGGTTGCGGCGGCTGCGCCTGCGGGATGGAAGGCAGTCGTTGGGAGGTGACGGGGTCGAGGCCAGCATAATCCCGAAGGATCGTCATCACCTGACCCAACGGGATCCGATCATTCTCAGCATCGGCCATCAAAAGGACTTCACTCTCCACCGCCTCATGCATTTCCCGAGGGAAATGCATGAGGATCTCGCCAATCGCTGCCCTTAATCTTCCTTCAGAAGATATGATGCGGTCCTGTGAATCGGTAATGACGCGCTGGACCACGCTTGTGTGCGCATCGGCAGCGCTGCTCCTGCCGGTGCCGCCCGCCGCAATGCCGGGAAGAGACGGCACGGCCCCGGACACGGCCCGGACGGCAGTGGCCTCCGCCTCACGTTCGAAGTGATCGGAAGGGTCGGAGACCCTTAGCCCGGATCCGTTGTCGGCGCCTGAAACGGGGCCTTGGCGTTGCTGGATAACGTGGGTGAGTTCGTGGGCAAGGGTGTGCTTGTCGGCGCCGCCGTCGCCGATGACGACATGGCTGCCGGAGGTGTAGGCGCGGGCGCCGACTTCGGCTGCGGAGGCCCTAGCGGCGCTGTCGTCGTGGATGCGGACATCGGAGAAGTCCACGCCCAGACGCGCTTCCATCTCGGAGCGCATTGCCACACCCATGGGCCTTCCGGGAGTGCGCAGGGTGCCATGGACGGCAGAACGCTGCACGACGGACCGCCCGTCCTGCCCAGCATGCCCGTTCCGCTCAACGTGGTCGTGGCCACAGCCGACGGAGGGCTGATGCTGCTCCTCGGCCCAGGGATGGCCCGCCTGGCGGAGCATCTGGAGGACGGTCGCGTTCCCGACAGCGGCCTGCAGCGCCATAAGACCGCGCGGAGGCACCCCGCTCCCCGCCGTCGACGTGCGGACCGCTGCTCGGCCGCGTTCGGCCTGCTGGGCTCTGTCATTGTCTTGGACACGCATAGAAGTGCCTTCCCACGCAGGAGTAGCAAATTTCTTCCTGCATAGGCGGTGGAAGATCGCGACACCAGGCCCCGGAGGGCAGACCGGGACGGCCGGACGGGCAGAATCGCCCGCAGGGTGGCACAGATCGGGCTCAAGCCGTCGTGGGCATCTACTACCTGGCCAAGGCCCAGCGCGACCTCGGGCGCACCGGTGCCTCCCGCCGGGGGATGCAGCTGGTGGCCGACGGCGGCGGCCGGCTCGCACCGGCCGCCCGGCGGGGCCTGGCCCACCTGGCCCGCCTCGACGGAGACTTCCCCACCGCCCTGGCCACTGCCCAAACCCTCGGCTGGCCCGGCCGCCACCACCGCGTCATGGGCGACGTGTGGTGGATCCAGGGCGACATGAACCAAGCTGCCACCGCCTACGAAGCAGCCCGCCACGACGCCGAACAGCACGGCGTCGCCGGTGAACAGGCCACCTCCCAGGCCCAGCGGGCCTTCGTCCTCGCCTTCACCGACCCCCGCCGGGCCGACGACGAACTCGAGACCGCCCAGCAGCTGCTCGACGGACTCGACCTGCGCGCCACCACCCTGACCACCCAGATCGCCGCCCTCGTCCGCGACGCGGGAACCACCCCGGACGTGGAGGACCGCGCCCGCGCCCTGCAGGCGGAAGCCGCCGCGGCCGGCATCGTCGCCGCCCAGGCCATGACCCACCTCGCGGTGTGCTTCCACCACGCCGTCCGAAACGACCACACCCGGGCCGGCGCCGCAATCTCCCGGCTGCGCGACCTCACCCGCGACCACTACACGTACTACGCCGACATCGCCCAGTTCATGACCGACGTGCCCCTCGACCAGGTCTCCGGAGCCCGGTGGCTGGACAGCGAACAGCACACCCGCGACCGCTGGCGGTCCCTGGTCACCGCACGGCAGGCACACCACAGCGGGCGCTGAAAGCGGCGAAGGGGGCTGTTTCCCGAAGGAAACAGCCCCCTTCCGGAGTTCGGGGTCAGGTGGGGTTCAGCGGGGTGATACCGGTACCCGCGTACAGCTCGGGCTCCAGGGACAGGACCGTGACCGGCTCCCCCGCCTTCACCGCGTGCCAGGCGATCGCAGCCGCGTGAGCCACCGGCCAGTCCACGCCTCTCCAGTCCATCGCGTCCACCGCGTGCCCGGCGGTGAACGGGACGTTCTCCGCGAACCGCAGGGACGCCGCGTGCCGGCCCGCCCCCGTGACCTGCCGCTCGGCAGCAAGGACCGACAGCGACGGGATGATGACGCGGCCGGTGCCGCGGGAGGCCTCGATGTACAGGCCAGTGAGGAAGGGATCCGCACGGTACAGAGCTGCCAGGGCGGTGTGGTCCAGGACGACCGTCAGACTCATGCGGCGGCGCCGCCCTGATGGGCACGGATCTTCGCCCAGGCATCCTGCCCGGCCCGCTGGACCTGCTCGGTGTACTCGATACCGAGCTCACGGGCCGCCTCGCCGGCACGCTGCTCACGCTCGGATTCCGTGAGCTCGCGGCCAGCGAGCTCCTCCAACAGCTCGGTGATGGTGGTACCGCGCTCGGCGGCGAGGACCCGCAGCCGGTCGCGCACTTCCTCGCTGGTCTTGATGCTCGTCGGTTTGCTCATACCACCGATTCTACCGCCGGTAGAACTCCTGGGAAAAGCGTCGCCGGTCCATGGCGATCGGGCCACCAGCCCCATACCGACTGCTGGCCGACCGGGGTCTGGACCCCTCTCGCATGCACTTGCGGAAGGGGGTTCTTGCCATCAGAGCCATCGGCGACCTTGAGGCAGGCCTGAACGCCCCGGCCCGGGCCTGCCTGACTTCATGACCAGTCCGAGGCTTCGATGGATACCAGGGGCGCACTTCACTCAGAGTGTGGCAAGTGTCACGCTATGCGTTCTGTTGATGGAGAGGGGTGAGTATCACCTCTAGCCGGGCCGCGAGCCGGTCCTCGGCGGCCTGGCAGGCCGCCCGCGCGGGGGCGGTGCGGCGTCAGTAGTAGAAGTTGGAACGGGCGATCCCGGGAATGACGCAGAGCCGCTTGACACCGTATCGGCGCTGGTGATCGTCAACGAACTGGCAGCGGTTCACCAGCGCGTCTCCCCGGCGAAATACCGGGCAGCCTTGCGGAAAATGTCGCGTTCTTCCTCCAGCTCACGGATCCTCTTTCTCGCGGCGGCCGGCTCCGCCCGAACCGTGTCACCGCCAGACTGCGGAGCGGCCGTCGGCGCGGAGTGGGCGCCGGAGCGGCGCCTGTCGGCAGCCCGGATCCAGTTCCGCAGTGTCGCGGTGTTCATTCCGAGGTCGGCGGCGGCCGACTTGATCGTCGCTCCCGGACGCGACCGGTACAGCGCGACTGCGCCTGCCTTGAACTCGGCGGGGTAGTGCTTCATCCCCACGGGGACTCCGTTCTCCTGAACCATCAAGATCCAAGTCCCTCCGGTGTCCAAGCTCCGGGGTCAGGGCCCTCGCCTCCTCAGCCTTCCCGAACTGTGACGCCTGATCCACCGACTCACCCACCGCCGACCAGCCTCGATCGACCACATCCTGCGCTGGTCCCACTGGCGCCGCCGACGACACCAAGCTCGGATCAGCCACTACCAACAATGCGGCCACACACCATCCGAGCCTGCCCAACCTTCAGGAAAAGCACCGTTGCAGTACCGGAAGCCGCCCCGACCGGCTCCCGCCGAGGTGGCCCGCACCGGACGAAACCGGTACGGGCCACCCCGGCCGTGCGCCCCCTGAGGTCAGCTCAGTGCCTGGAAGTTCTGCCATCCCGAGGTGCCCACGGCGACCCCGCTACCCGAGATGTTTGGGTAGAAGTAGAGCCGGGCATCGCCTCCGGTGGCCCAGATGTCGGCCTTGGCGTCGCCGTCGGCATCGGGGACAGCCGCGATCAGCGGACGATTGGCACGAGTCCAGCCGGATCCGATGGCGACGGACGCCGGGGCGGAGCCGAGCCCTTCGCCGGAGTCCCCCGTGCCCTCGTAAAGACGCAGTTCACCACTGGTTTTGTGCCGTGAGATCAGGTCGACACGACCGTTTCCGGTGCGGTCTCCCGGTGCGACGAGATCGTAGTCGGACCAGGATCCGTCGCCGATCAGGACGGGTGCCCGGCTCTGATCGAGGTAGAAGGATTCAGCGCCGAAGTAGAGCCAGATCCTGTTGCCTTCCTTGACCAGGAGGTCCGGGTAGCCGGGTACGTCGATGGTTCCGTCGCCGTCGGTGTCCAGAGGCCCGTCGACGTCTCCGACAGCGAGGATCTGATCGGCTGCCGCAAAGTGGTTGTTGGTCTCGTCGGCAACTTGCAGTTCCTGGGCGTCGAACTGGCAGGACTGGGATTGTCCGTCGGCCTGCTCGTCACGGCTTGTGCAGGCGAAGCCCAGCCCGTTGTTGGGGAACACGTGCAGAGTTTTGCCCCCGTCCCCCGGAATCGCTGCGACCAGGTCTTCGTAGCCATCCCCCGTCCAGTCGCCGCGGTGGGTGATGCCGGCCCCGTTGAAGTCGGTGTTTCCTGCCACGGTGGCGGTTCCCACGCGGCCGTTCCCCTGCCCTGGGTAGAGCCACAGTTCGCCGTCGGTGCGCACACCGTAGAGGTCCGCGTTGCCGTCACCGTTGAGGTCACCAGCCTTGTCCGGGATGGCAGGGCTGTTGGCGTAGAAGAGGTACTGCGCACTGTCGGACCGGTTCTTGGCCGTGTCGAGACTGCGGACGTGCACCCTTTGTGAGCCGGCCGAAGGCGGAGTCAGGGTGATCTTGCCGTCCTTCTTCCCGTCCCCGTCCAGATCTTCCGTGGGGGTGGTGGTGCGTACTGTGGTGTCCCAGTCGGTCCAGTACTCGTACGACGTCACGTCGTTGACGCCACCGTTGCCGATGATGAACGAGCCGGGCTTACGGGCTTCTCCCGTCTGTTGCGGCCAGCCGTCCGAGCCATCGGGGAAGTCGGTCGACTTGATGGTCGGCGGGGTACTCGGACGGTTGGGGTCGAAGACGAACCGGCAACCGGGCTGACCTGCGGCTGGTGTCCAGGAGGACTGAGAGGCGCTGTCCTCCGCCCGGGCCTTCCAGGAAAAGTTGCCGTTGGCGGTGGTGAGGTACTTCTGCAGTGTGGTCTTCGGCACCTTGAGCGCCGCGACCTTGCCGGAGGTCGTTGAAACCTTGGTGCTCACGATCAGGACCCCGTTGGGGTCGTCGTTGGGGTGATGGCCGGTGGCCCAGAGGTCGAACCGGGTGTTCACCGTGCCGCCGTCGGGGTCGCTGACCTTGGCGTTGAGCGTCACATCCGTGTTGCCGATGGAGATGAACGGAGCCGAAGTCAGGCAACCGCCCGAGCTGGGGCTGGTGTTCAGGCTGGTCGGTGCGTTGGGCACAGTGTTGTACTCGGTGGAGAGCACTGCTGACTTGGCGTCGAACTTCTTCCAGCTGTACACGTCCGCTTCATCGGTTGCCTGGAGGCCGAGCGTGATGTTGGGCCACTTCTTGCTCGCGGCTTCTGCGGCTCCGGAGGTCACATCGAAGGCAAGGTTTCCGCCTGGACATGACGAGCTGTAGCCCTTTGCATCGGTGACATCGTCAAGCTTTCGTTTCCAGAAAGATGTGCTGTTCTGGCTGTTCCAGTTGGTGGACGCCGAGATCGAGCCGGTCAGCCATACCTCCACCTTCTTCTTGGTGCATGACCACGACCACGAGTTCTTGGCCCTGAATGTGGACTTGATGACCTGCTTCTTCGTGTTCCAGAGGTTGTTGGTGTCCATACGGAACATGGAGCGGGCCAGCCCATTGGTCATGTTCTCGTATCCCACACGTGCGGTAGGTGTCGTTGCCCCGTCCCATCCAGCACCATTGAAGTACCCGGTGGTCGGTGTCTTCTTGTAGGCAATCGTCCATGCCTCACGCGCACCAGTGACAGCCGGATCGATGTATACGGGGTACTTCGTTCCTTCGCCCGTGAGCAGAGACTGGTCCGGCGACAGAGTCATCTGCTCGTCGGCGACCCGGATGGGTATGACCGATTCGCGGGCGCCGTGACCGGGTTCGAACTCGCCGTTCGGTGCCGGACCTCCGTCGGATGGCGTGGCCGAGCGGGCTGCAGCCGGAGTCGCGGCCGTACTGCTGTCCCACATGCGTGGCGCGGGGGCGACGAACACCTTCTGACCGGCGGGATCGGTGGCGGCAAGGTTACCGTCACCGTCGGTCGTGACGTTCAGCCCGTCGGTGGAAAAACTCAGCCCGATCGACCTGAGTTCTGGATTTGCAGCCGCTTCGGCGGACTTGACGACCAGGAGTTGACTGAATCCTGAATTGTTTGCCTTTAGTTTGAGGTCCACCCCGGGAAGAACTTCGGGATAGGTCGCCGTGCCCTCGGAGACCATGGGCTTCGGTAGTTCTTCGGGCCACCCGATAGAAAGGCTTCGACCATCGCGTGTCACTGTCACCAATGGACTGCTTCCGCCGCCTGAGAAACTCACACCGATGTCGGTTGCCTTTGCGGCTATTCGCCCGTTCGCTTCGGTTGCGAGGTCGGTGTTGATGTCGACCAGCTTATGATTCTTCCGAGTCCACTGAGGCGTTGCATAACTTTCCTGAGTGAAGGTCCCGGAGGGATTTGCGAATACCTGCGAGATCTCGGTCCGCTGCGAGAGAACCTCTACAGGTTCTCCGGTATCGGCTGCTTGGGCGAGGGCCTTTGCTTCTGCGTCGACGGACTTCAGGGCTCGGTCACTGACGGACGGACCTTCGTCCGGTGCCGCCGCGATCGCCTCCGTGGGTTGCGGAAGGGAAAGGGCAATCGCCAGCGCAAGCACCAACGACGCCATTGCGCCCTTCATGTTCACTTGTCCGTATTTTTCCCTGATGCGTCTCATTGGGAGAAGCCCCCTCCTGGTTGATCGAGATGCACCTTAGGTCGTGTTGGAAGTGTGAGGAATGTGATTTAGGTGTTGCGAGGCGGGCGACTGCTCGACCAATGACGAGATGGCTTGAATTAGATTCCGCAATTCATGAAATTTTGCCCAAAATGGGAATGATTCCCCTCTCTTTCTGGTCTGATTCTGGCGTGTAGTCGAGGGTGGATGGCTATTTTTGAAAGTGGAGGATGTGAAGGTCCTGCTACCTTCCGTGTCTGACTGTGATCTTTCTGTCCATCGGTGGGGAGTTCGGGGCATGGTGTGGGGCGGGCGCTTCTGCGCTGGACGTACGGCACGGCGGGTGCGGCTGATCGCTGCGGCCCTGACTGCTTTTCTGTTCGCAGGTTTGCTCTCCGGACCCGTCGTGGCTGCGGTGGAATTGAATCTGCCGAAGCTCAAGAAGACGGACCCTGTGCCGACCGCGTTGGTGGAGAAACGTTCATCCACCAAGCCGGATCAGACAGTCAAGCACTCCTGGGAAAAGCCGCAGGTGAGCTGGCCCCGGCCGGGCTCTGTCGCATCCGCCATCCCTGACCAGGGCTCCCGCAAAGCAGGCTCCCTGCCCGTTTACCTGGGCCGATCGACGAAAGCCGGGGACGCAGGCGGCCGTGCCGCGAATGCCGAGGGTCTCAAGTCCGCTCCCGGGCCGGCCGGTCCGGACCGGGTCCAGGTTCAGGTGCTCGACCGTAGGGTGGCCGAGGGTCTCGGCATCGAAGGGGTCCTGCTCGCAGTCCGTCCGACAGAGGGTGCTCCGGGCTCCGTGAAGGTGAAGCTCGACTACTCGGGCTTCCGCCATGCCTATGGCGGCGACTGGGCCTCCCGTCTGACCATGCGTACGGTTCCGGCCTGTGCGCTCACCACCCCGGAAGTCAAGGGCTGCAGCGTCGGCGGTGCACTTTCCGCGACCAATGACATCAAGGCGGGCTCCCTCGCCGCCGAAGTCGCTCTCCCCGCACCCGCTGTCTCGCCCGGATCCGCGGACCCGGGCGATGATCCGGTTCGCGGAACCTCGCGCCGGACAACGGCCATTGCCGCCGGCACCGTGCTTCTTGCTGCCACCGCCGCCGATTCAGGCCCCTCGGGGAATTTCAAGGCGACTTCCCTCGCCCCGTCCGCCTCATGGGCCGCCGGCGGTTCGAACGGTGCCTTCTCGTGGAACTACCCGATCGATGTGCCGGAGGTCCCGGGCAGGGCGGCCCCCGACCTGAAGCTCGGGTACTCCTCGCAGTCGATCGACGGCCGCACCGCCGCGACGAACAACCAGGCGAACAGCATTGGCGACGGCTGGTCGATGGAGCCGGGGTACATCGAGCGCCAGTACATCTCGTGCGCCGACGACACCGCCGACAGCAACACCACTGCCAAAGTGGGTGACCTGTGCTGGAAGACGGACAACGCGGTGATCAACCTCGGCGGGCAGACCAACACTCTTGTCAAGGACACGGCTTCGGGTGAGTGGCACCTGGAGAGCGATGACGGAACGAAGATCACCAAGCTGAAGAACACCGCTCTCGCCAACGGCGACAACGACGGTGAGCACTGGCAGGTGACCACCCCGGACGGCACTCGCTACTACTTCGGCCAGAACAGGCCCGACGGCTGGGCCGAAGGCAAGGACGAGACCAACTCCACCTGGACCGTGCCCGTCTTCGGCAACCAGACGAACGAGCCCTGTCATACGGCAGATTTCAAGGATTCCTGGTGCCGGCAGGCGTGGCGCTGGAACCTCGATGTGGTCATCGACACGCACAACGACGCGATGGTTTACTACTGGGACAAGGAATCCAACTACTACGGCCGGAACGTGAACCCCACGACGGGTGCTTCCACCGCCACGGTCTATGACCGGGGCGGATACCTCAAGCGCATCGAGTACGGGCTGCGTTCCAACGCCATCTACTCGGCCAAGGCGGCGGCCAAGGTTGACTTCACCCCGTCCGAACGGTGCCTGAGCGACTGCGGCACCTTCGACAAGGAGCATGCGAAGAACTGGCCGGACGTGCCGTTCGACCGGTACTGCGCTTCGGGCACGGAGTGCAAGGACCGCTACTCCCCGTCCTTCTTCAGCCGCAAGCGGCTGACGACGATTGCCACATCGGTCCTGACCGGCGGGGCCTACAAGCCGGTCGACACCTGGAAGCTGGAGCACTCCTTCCCCGCCACCGGTGACGGCAGTGACCCGGCCCTCTGGCTGACCTCCATCACCCGCACCGGCCACACCGGAACCGGCGACGTCACCCTGCCGGCCGTGAACTTCAAGGGACTCACCCTCCCCAACCGGGTCGAGGGCGCCACCACCGGCGGCAAGCCCGACCCCGTGCCCCCCATGTGGCGCTACCGCGTCTACGGCATCGACACCGAGAGCGGCGGCTCCCTCGGAATCACCTATTCGCAGGCGGATTGCAAGGCCGGCAGCGTACCTGCTCCGGAGTCCAACACCCGGCGCTGCTACCCGGTGAAGTGGTCGCCGCCGGACGCTCCGGGGGCGGAGTACGAGCCCTACCTCGACTGGTTCCACTCCTATGTGGTCACACAGATCCTGGAGAACCCGAACACCGAGGGTGCCGTCGCCAAGCAGACGGATTACTCCTACCTGGACGGCATGGCCTGGGCCAAGTCCAAGGACGACGAGTTCACCAAGGCCAAGCACCTCACCTACAGCGACCGCAAGGGCTACGGCCGCGTGCAGGTCCGCACCGGAGCCGCACCCGACAAGCGCACCCTGCAGGAGTACCGCTACTTCCGCGGGATCGACGGCGCTTCGGTCAAGGACCACGAGGGCATCGCGGTCACCGACAAGGAGCCCTTCGCCGGCATGACCCGTGAACTGGCGGTGTACAACGGCGACGGCGGCAAACTGGAGTCCACCACCAGTTACGAACCCTGGCTGTCCGCCGCCACCGCCACCGAGAAGCGGCCGGAGAACCTTCCCGACCGCAAGGCGTACGCCACCGGCGGCAAGAGCGAGCAGCACAGGACAGCAGTGGGAGCGGGCTGGCGCACCACCAGGATCGAGCGGACCTTCGACCCCGTCGGCCAGGTCCTGACCGAGTCCGCTCTCGGTGATACGGCCAAGAGCGGCGACGAGGAATGCACCACTACCACCTACGTCCGTAACACGGCCAAGAACATTCTCAACCTGGTCGCCGAGACCAAGACCGTGGCCAAGCCGTGCGGCACAGCCCCGACGCTGCCCGCTGACCTGATCTCGACGGACCGTCGTTACTACGACAACGCGACCAGCCTGACCGCCGAGCCCATCAAGGGCGACGTGACCCGGCTCGACGAGCAGGACGACAAGGGCACCGGCTACCTCACCACCGCCACCCACACCTACGACCAGCACGGTCGTGAGAAGTCCTCGACGGACGCACTCCAGAAGACGACGACGACCGATTACGTTCCGACGACCGGCGAGGCACCGACCTCGATCAAGGTGACCAATCCACGCGGTCACGTCACTACCACGACGTACGACCCTGCCCGAGGCGTGGCCGTAGCCGAGGTGGACCCCAACAACAAGCGCACCGACGCTGTGTACGACGGCCTCGGCCGCCTGCTGAAGGTGTGGCAGCCGGGCTGGGCCAAGGCGGACCACCCGGACAAGCCGTCGGCCGAGTACGCCTACACCATCTCCAAGACAGCCGACAACGCCGTCACCACCAAGACGCTGAAGCAGAACGGCGACTACCGCACCACCTACAGCCTGTACGACAGGCTCCTGCGCGAGCGCCAGACCCAGGCCCCGGCCACCGGCACCAAGAACCGGATCATGACCGAGACCATGTACGACACCCGCGGCTGGGCCTGGCAGACATACGCCCCCTACTACGCCGACGGCCTGCCCGAAGCGAAGCTGGCGACCGCCGCCGTCAACACCATCCCCGCTGCCGCCCAGAACATCTACGACGGAACCGGCCGGATCACCGACACGCTGTCCTTGAAGTTCGGCGACGAGCAGTGGCGCACCACCACGGTGTACGAAGGTGATCGCACCACGGTCATCCCGCCGAAGGGCGGCACGGCCACGACGGTCGTGACCGACGCCCGCGGCCGGACCACTGACCGTCTCCAGTACACCGATGCCGCACGGACCAACGCGCAGACCACCACCTACGCTTACGGCAAGTACGACGAGCCCACCGGCGTCACCGACCCGAACGGCAACACCTGGCGCTACACGTTCGACAGCCGCGGCCAGAGGACGGTCGTCGACGACCCCGACGCCGGTATCACCCGCACCGAGTACGACAAACTCGGCAGGACGACCACCGTCACCGATGCCAACAAGACCACACTGACCACGGAGTACGACGAGCTCGGACGCAGGACCAAGCTCAAGCAGGGGGAGACCACCCAGGCTTCCTGGACCTACGACACCCTCGCCAAGGGCCAGTTGACCAGCAGCACCCGCTACGTCGACGGCGCCGAGTACACCGAGGCGACCGACACGTTCGACGACCGCTACCAGCCCACCTCCACCACCGTCACCATTCCGTCGCAGGCAGGTGACCTCGCGGGCACCTACACCTGGACCTACGGCTACAAGGCCGAGACGGGCGCTCTCCTCTGGACGCTGAACCCGGCGGTCGGCAACGTTCCCTCGGAACGGGTCATCACCAACTACAACAGCGACGACCAGCCGTTCCGGACCAGCGGACAGATCGGCGCCCTGGTCGGCAACACCCTGTACGACGTTTTCAGCCGTCCGACCCGCCTGGAATACGGGGCGACTCTGGGCAAGAAGGCATACAAGTCCCTCGTCTACGACGAGCACACCGGCCGCCTGGTGCAGCAGACCACCGATCGCGACCTGGCGCCACAGCGCGTGGACGACAGCACCTACGCGTACGACCCGGCCGGCAACGTCACCGGAGTCACCACTGCCAGTGGCCAGGACGCCCAGAGGTCCGTGGACACCCAGTGCTTCACCACCGACCCGCTGGGCCGGCTCACCGAGGCGTGGACCGCGAAGGCCGACTGCGATCACACAGCCGGGCCGACCCAGGACACGGTTGGCGGGCCGGACGCGTACTGGCAGAGCTACGGCTACGACAAGCTCGGCAACCGCACCAGCCAGACCGACCACGCCACCACCACTGCCGGTACGGACGTCACCACCGACTACACCCACCCCGCCCCCGGCGCCAAGCGCCCGCACGCGGTCCAGCAGGCCAAGGTCACCGGCGGCCCCGACAACGGCCGGACCACCGCCTTCGAGTACGACGACAACGGCAACACCACCAAGCGCACCACCGGCTCAGCCACTCAGGAACTGACCTGGGACCCCGAAGGCCACCTCAAGTCCCTCACCGAGGCTGGCAAGACCAGCAGTTACGTCTACGACGCCGACGGCAACCGCCTCATCGCCAAGAACGCCGACGGCTCCAGCACCCTCACCCTGCCCCAGGGCAACGAACTCACCGCCACCGCCAACGGCACCAAGACCGGCACCCGCTACTACACGCACAACGGCGAAACCGTGGCCGTCCGCACAGGAGCGACCACCGCATACCTCATCAGCGACCACCAGGGCACCGCACTGACCGCCATCACGGTCGGAACCCTCGCCCTCACCCGCCGCAAGCAACTCCCCTTCGGACAACTCCGCACCACCCAGTCCGCAGCCTTCGGAACCCGAGGCTTCGTCGGCGGCACCAACGACCCAACCGGCCTCACCCACCTCGGTGCCCGCGAATACGACCCCGCCCTCGGCCGCTTCCTCTCCGTCGACCCCATCATCGACACCAACGACCCCGCGCAGATGAACGCGTACAGCTACGCCCACAACAACCCCCTCACCAAATCCGACCCCGACGGCCTCCGCCCCGACGGCCCGGCCGGCGGCGCCTCGTACAACGACGACGCCTGGGCACGGGACCGCGGAATGGACGCCGGATATGTTCTGAAGGGCAGCAAGTGGGTCTGGCAGCAGAAACCCATGAAGGACCCGGAGTCCCAGTTCCTCTACGCCGCGTACCGCCAGAACACCAGCGGCTACCTGATCAACGACTACTACGCGAAGCAGCGGGCGAACAAGGCAGCGCAGTACCGGGCGCAGGCCAAGCTGGCTGAGCAGCGACGTAAAGCTGAGGCTGAGCGTCGCAAAAAAGACAGCATCTGGGGAAAGATAAAGGGAGGTTTCAATAAGGCGAGAGATTTCGTAAATGACAACCCGAAGTTTTTCGGGTACCTCGGTGTGGGCCTTGGGGTCGTATCTATGATCACTCCTCTCGGCCCCATAGCGGCTGGTGCATTTTATCTAGGGGCGGCCATCGCTGTCACGACAACGGCAGACGCATGCGCCAGGAAGAACTGGAATGGATGCGCAACCGGGGCGCTAAGTCTAGGGTTCGCCGGTATGGGGGTTGGTGCGGGTGCGATCGCGAAAGGTCTTTTCAATGAAGCTAAGGAAGTCGGAAAGATCAAGGGTGCGGCGTTTAAGGGTACAGGGTATATGATGAGGCTTGCCAGAAAGGGGGCAGATGCTGCTTCAGTGCTGGCTACAGGTATAGCCATAAACACCCCCTTGCTGGAACCGGATCGTAATTAATCTACTCCTCTGCTGAAGGACTGCATCCAGGTGGCAGTGAAGGGTAGGGCAGGGCTGACTGCATCACTGCCGAGGCCCAGATTCGGCTCGGATTCCTGCCCCCTGTTGGCCTGGGAGGTGTGGCAGATTGACCGGATTGCAGATGGGGGAAACATGGGAAATATTGCGGCTCAGGTAAACAGTTCATTTGACGGCCGGGTGAAGTGGAGATCCCGTTATCTGATTCACAAGGCCCGCCGCCAAGGCCGGACTGGTCTGCTCGTTCAGGTAGACTTGCGCGATCCCCCTCGCAGCTGGTCGCCCAAATGGTGCCTGGTGTCTGTCACGGAAGGCGGACGTGAGCTTTGCGGCGTGGACCGGACTAGCATCAGAAAAGTTCGCTTCATCCCTCTATCTCCAGGGTCGCATTTGCTGCAGCTTGATGTTATTCGGACGCGTAAGAAACGTTCCACAAGAGTCGAGCAGAAGGTCGTGCTCGACCAGGGAGACCTGGTGCTGGTGACGTGTGATCCTGTTCAGCCGAACGTCTTCTACCGGCGCAGCCCCGTAGTAGATACATGGAGTCTGCAGATCATTCAGTGAGCCTCTTTCATCCTGCCTTGGGAGGATGAAAGGCCTGGTCAGCTGGGCGGTGACGTGACAGAGCCCCCGGTCGTTGGCGGTGTTGATTCCACTCGACACTGCCGACAGCCCGGGGGGGCTCTGTTGGTTCCGTATCCTTCCATGCTCGACGTCCCGCATGAGCTGGTCGAGCACGTCTCCTGGCTCATCTACGCCCGAAGGCGTGAACTGAAGTCGACCTGGCGACGGCTCGGTTGCTTCAAACAGGCCCTGCTCGCCCTGGCACACCTCCGGAAGAACGAGACGTTCGCCCAGGTGGGAGCCGGGTTCGGTGTTTCGCAGGCAACGGCCTGGCGGTACGTCGACGAGACCCTCGATGCCCTCGCGGCCCGGGCGCCCGGCCTGCATGAGGCCCTGACCGGCCTGGGCGAGGGCGATTCCGTCATCGTCGACGGCACCCTCATCCCCACCGACCGCATCGCCGCCGACGAGCCGTACCACTCCCAGAAACACAAGCAGCACGGCATGAACGTGCAGGTCATCGCCCGCCCCGACGGCACACCCCTGTGGTTCTCCCGGGCCACGCCCGGGAGAACCCACGACCTGACCGCGGCCCGCGCCCACGGCATCGTGCAGGCATGCCTGACCCGGCAGATCCTCGTCCTCGCGGACCGCGCCTACCAGGGCACCGGCGCCACGGTCCGCACCCCGTACAAGAACCACCGAGCACTACCAGCAGTTCAACCGCGACCACGCCCGACTCCGAACACCCGGCGAACGCGCCTTCGCGCAGCTCAAGTCCTGGCGAATCCTCCGCCGAGCCAGATGCTCCACACGCCGCATCGACACCATCGTCCAAGCCATCCACACACTGCTGACCTGCAGCTATTCAGGATGAAAGAGGCCCGCTCACTGGAAAAGGTCCGGCCGGGGCTGAAGGTTCCTACGCCGCCCAGCTCCCGCCGAACCCCTGAAACAGCACCCGGAACAACGGAGTACCACATGCACAGTAACCGCCACCCTGAGACCACAGTCCAAACCAGCCGAATCCGCTGCGCGAAGCACTGGCTCGCCCGACGCAGCCGCGCACTGCTCCAGCGCCCTCCGCGGCGCCGCCTACGCCACAGGGGCCGGAATCGTCGGTCTCGGTTTTTGGTGGGTCCAGCAGCAGCTGTAGACCGAGCACCCCGGTACGGCACCGCCCAGCGCGTCTGCCTCGACGATCCTGTTCGTGGCCCGTTCGGCTGCCGCGCCGGCACTGGCCTCGGCGAGGGTTTCGGCCCCGGCGCCGTCGCTCCCGCCCTGAACGCGGACTCTGCCGGTGGACGACGCCCTGGACACGGCGGGCAGGCCCAGCAGGAGCCGAAACGGCCGTGCCCCGGCGACCAGAAGCTCCGCTGCTGCCGCCCCGGCCGCCGCGGCGTCATCGGTATCCCGGGCGGTTGCCGGCGGACGACCGTGCGGCTCTTCGGGGCATCGTGTACGTGCTGCGCAAGAACGTCAGCTGGAGAGACGTGCCCGCCGAGCGGACCGGCTGCAGTGGGGTGACGGCCTGGCGGCGGCTGCGGGACTGGTCGAGGTGCGCGATCGACTCGGTGAACATGCGGGCTTTGAAAAGGGGGACCTGACAGGTCCGAATCCTGTCGACCGGGGCAAGTACGGGTCGAAGATCCACCTGATCACCGAGCGGACCGGTCTGCCCCTCTCCGTCGGCATCTCCGGCGCCAACCTGCACGACAGCCAGGCCCTGATCCCGCTCGTGAAGGGCATACCGCCCATCAGATCCCGGCGGGGCCCACGCCGGCGCAGGCCCGCAAAGCTCCACGCCGACAAGGGCTACGACTACCGCCACCTGCGGCAATGGCTGACACAGCGAGGCATCCGGCACCGCATCGCCCGCAAGGGCATCGAGTCCTCACAGCGACTCGGCCGACACCGCTGGACCATCGAACGCACCATGGCCTGGCTCGCCGGCTGCCGCCGACTCCACCGCCGCTACGAACGCAAGGCCGAACACTTCCTCGCCTTCACCAGCATCGCCTGCACCCTCATCTGCTACCGCAGACTCACCAAATGAGATGGCTTCTTACTGATCGTTTCAGAATGAGGTTCGGAGTCGTCTCAAACAGATGATGCTGCAGGCGAGTTGGAGCAGTCCGAGGTGGAGGTCGGCGCGTATCTCGTAGCGGATCCGCAGTCGTTTGAACTGGTGGAGCCAGGCGAAGGTCCGCTCCACGACCCAGCGCGTCTTGCCCAGCCCCGAGCCGTGCGGGACACCTCGAGAGCCGTGCGGGACACCTCGATCTCGTCGTTGGCCCGGAACCGCTCCGCTCCGGTGACCAGCCGGCCGGGCACCGGCACGAAGCCCGCGTCGGGCTCGTAGAGCCCCGCGTCGGGCTCGTAGAGCCGGTCCAGGACCGCCGGATCGAAGGTGTTGAAGGCCCGGGCGAAGACGAACGGATGGTCGGCGGCCCTGCGGGCCAGGGCCGGACCGGGATGATGTGTCATGTGGCAAGCGAACAGTCCGACGGCATACGTCACCAAACGGAAACCCACGTCTGGGACGCGGAGTTGGTACCAGGGCAGTCGGGC
>NZ_RDBO01000091.1:0-28937 GCF_008120935.1 Streptomyces sp. sk2.1 | reverse complement strand
TCACCAGGACGTGCGCCGCCCGCACCGTGACGGCGTCCGGCGCACGCTTCGTACTGGCCCGGCGCGCCCTGGCCGACCGGGTGCGGGCGGCGCACGTCCTGGTGACGGAGGACCTGTCCGCCCCCGGCACCACCCCCGCCGACCGGCCCGGGGCACGGGTGGAGGTGGCGGAGGACCAGCTCGCCTACCTGATCTTCACCTCCGGAACGACCGGCACCCCCAAGGGCGTCGGTGTGGAGCACCGCTCCCTCACCCACTACCTGCACGCCGCACTGGAACGGATCGACGGTCACGGGCGGTCGTTCGCCCTGCTCTCCACGGCGGCGGCCGACCTCGGATACCTCTCGCTGTTCGGGGCGCTGGTGAGCGGCGGCACACTGCACCTGGTGGGACGCGAGCGGGCCACCGACCCCGAGGGGCTGGCCGAGTACTTCGCCACCCACCCGGTGGACGTCGTCAAGATGGTGCCCAGCCACCTCGAACTCCTCGCCGCGCACGGCGAATTGACAGCCGTACTGCCGAAACACCTCCTCGTGCTCGCCGGGGAGGCGTGCCCGCCGCAACTCGTCGCCCGCGTCCGCGCGGCCCGCCCCGGCCTGCGGGTGCACAACCACTACGGCCCCACCGAGACGACCGTGTCCGTCCTCGGATGCGAACCCGTCGACACCGAGGCCCCCACGGACCCGACCACCGCCTCCGTCGCGACCACTGCCTCGGTCCCGCTCGGCACACCCTTCCCGAACGCACTGTGCTACGTCGTCGACCGCGGCGGTCGGCTCGCGCCCCCGGGAACCCCCGGGGAACTGTGGATCGCCGGCCCCGGGGTCGCACGCGGCTACGCCGGGAACACCGGGGCCACCGCGCGGTCCTTCGTCCCGGACCCGGTCGAGGGAACCCGGCGCTGCTACCGCACGGGCGACCGGGTACGGGTACGCCCGGACGGACTCGTGGAGTTCCTCGGCCGCCTCGACGACCAGGTCAAGGTACGCGGATACCGGGTCGAACCCGGCGAGGTCGCCGCGGCCTGCCGGGCACTGCCCTCCGTACGCGAAGCGGTCGTGCTCGCCGTCGGGGAGGCACACCGGCGCCGCCTCGTCGCCTGGGTCGTCCCGGCGGACGACAGCACCCCGTTCGACCCCGCGGCCGTGCGCTCCGCCCTGCGCTCCCGACTGCCCGACCACATGGTCCCATCGGCCCTGGTGCCCCTGCCCGGGATACCGCTCACCCCGAACGGCAAGGTGGACCGCGCCGCCCTGCCCGTCCCGCAGGCGTCCGGGAAACACAACGGCACGGCCCCGCGCAGCGCCGCCGAGCGGCGCGTCGCGGCGGCCTGGCGGGAGGTACTGGAACTCCCCGACCGGGACCTCGACATCGACGACGACTTCTTCGCACTGGGCGGGGACTCCTTCAGCGCACTGCGCGCCGCCCGGCTGATCGGCCCCGACCTGCGGGTGGTGTCCCTCTTCACCCACCCCACGGTGCGGGAGCTGGCGACCCTGCTCGACGATCCCGCGTCCGCCGGCACCGGGCTCCTCCAACGGCTGGCCGGGCCACCCCCGGGCACGGCCCCGGGAGTAACCCTCGTCTGCCTGCCCTACGGCGGCGGATCCGCGGCCTCGTACCAACCCCTCGCACACGAACTCGCCGTGCTGCGGCCGGACATCCAGGTGCTCGCCGTGGAACTGCCCGGCCACGACCCCGCACGCGCCGACGAGGAGCTGAGCCCCCTCACCGAGGTCGTGACACGCTGCCGGGACGAACTCGCCGGCACCGGCACCGGCAGGGTCCTGGTCTACGGGCACTGCGTCGGCACCGCACCCGCGGTCGCGCTCGCCCTCGCACTGGAGGAGGCGGGCGAGGAACTCGCCGGGGTCGTCCTCGGCGCCGCCTTCCCCAGCGCCCGGTTCCCCGGCAGGCTGTCCGCCCTCGTCCACCGCTGGTTCCCCGACGACCGGCGCACCTCCGACCGGGCCTACCACGACGTGCTGCGGGCACTTGGCGGGCAGATGGAGGAGGACACCCGGGGCTCGGTGATCCGGGCCGTCCGGCACGACGCGCGCCAAGCGGTCGACTGGTTCAGCGCCCGCTTCGAGATCCATGCCCCCCGGCGGCTGCGGGCGCCCGTACTGTGCGTCGTCGGCGACCGCGACCGCACCACCGAACTCTTCGAGGAGCGGTACCGCGAGTGGACCGCCGTCGCCGACGACGTCTCCCTCTCCCGGATCCCGCACGCGGGGCACTACTTCCTCAAGCACCAGGCCCGCGAACTCGCCGGAATCATCGAGGAACGACTCCCCGCGCCGACGGCCTCCGTACCCGCGCCGACGGCTTCCACGCCCGCATCGGAAGCTTCCGTGCCCGCATCGACCGCCTCCGCTTCCGCCTCCGCATCGACCGTCGCCGCCTCCGCGTCCGCACCGCCCGCCCCCGTGTCCGCGCCGACGGCACCGGACAACTCGTCGCAACGACGGGACCTGCGCCGGTTCGGCCTCTTCGCACTCGGTCAGACGGCCTCGATGACCGGCTCCGCACTCACCTCCTTCGGTCTCGGGGTGTGGGTCTTCCAGAAGACCCATCAGGTGTCCGCCTACTCCCTGGTCACCATGCTGGCCATGCTCCCGGCCTTCCTCGCCGCGCCACTGGGCGGCGCCGCCACCGACCGCTGGGACCGCCGCAAGGTCCTGCTGGGCTGTGCCGCCGTCTACGGCGTCACCCTGTCAGGCCTCGTCGCCGCGGCGGCCACCGGGGCGCTGCAGGTGTGGCAGGTCGCGGTGTTCGCCGCGCTCACCTCCCTCACCGCGGCGTTCCAACGGCCCGCCTACCTCGCCTCGGTCGCCCAACTGGTGCCCAAGCCCTATCTCGCCCAGGCCAACGGCGTGGTACAACTGGGCACCGCCCTCAGCACCCTGATCGCGCCGGTGCTCGGCGGAGCGCTGATCAGCCTCACCGGACTGGCCGGGGTGGTCTGCATCGACCTCGTCGCCGTCCTCGCCGGCGGGGCCGTCCTGCTCGTCATCCGCTTCCCGGACCGCCTCTTCCGCAGGCGCCAGGAGGGCTTCCTGTCCTCGATCACCGGAGGCTGGCGCTTCCTGGCCCGACGGCCGCCCATGGTGGCGATGGTGCTCTTCTTCATCGTCGTCAACTACATCATCGCCACCACCACGGTGCTGACGGCTCCGCTCGTCCTCTCCACGAGCAGCCCGGCCGTCCTCGGCACGGTCACCGCGGCGGGCGGCCTCGGCGCCGCGGTCGGCGGCCTGGCCATGGCCTTCTGGGGCGGCACCCGGCGCCGGGCCGACGGCATGATCGGCATGACGATCGGGATGGGACTGGCCACCGCGCTGATCGGGCTGCGGCCGGAACCCGTCCTCATGGGCGTGGGCCTGTTCCTGTGGTGGGTGTGCAACGCCCTCCTCAACGCACACTGGCTCGCCATCCTCCAGGCCAAGGTGGGCCTGGAACTGCAGGGCAGGGTCGTGGCCACCAACCAGATGCTCGCCACCGGGCTGATGCCGCTCGGCTTCCTGCTCACCCCCCTCCTGCTGAACCACCTCTTCGACCCCCTCGTCGGGCAGACCCCCTTCCTCCAGATCGCGGGCGGCACGGGGCCCGGCCGGGGCATGGGACTGCTCATGATCACCGGCGGGCTCCTGCTCGCGGGCTGGGGCGTCCTCGGCCTGCGGTACCGCCCCCTGCGCCACATCGAGAGCCGGCTCCCCGACATCTCGACGGCGGAGGTCGTGGCGGACGACCTCGACACGCTCCAGGACGAGGCGGACGCCCTGCTGCGCCGGAGCACCACCCGCACCTGACGCCGCTCGGGCCGGGCCGCCACCCGCCACCCGGACACGTACCCGGACCGCGCCACGACGCACCCACCGGAACCAGAAACCGGAACCAGAAAGACGTGGACATGAACCAACTCCTTCACAGCGACGACACCCTGGTCGCGTCGCCGCTCTTCACCACCACACTCTCGATGCCCGGCTGCGAGGCCGACGCCTGGGTCGTCGTGGACAGCACCGTACGGGGCCTCGCCATGGGCGGAACCCGCCTCACCGAGACCGTCGACGAACTCGAACTGGCAGCCCTGGCAAGGGCGATGACCCACAAACTCGCACTCGTCGACCTGCCGATCGGCGGAGCCAAGGCGGGCATCCGCCCCCGCTCCGCCATCACGGACCGCGACCGGCTGATGCGCACCTTCGGCAAGGTCGGCCGCCCGCTCCTGCACGGCGGTGTGTACCTGGGCTGCGACCAGGGCACGACACCGGCGGACCGCGACGCGTTCTTCGCCGCGGCCGACTACGACCTCACCGAAGTACCCGGGGCCACCCGGCTGGACGTGCCCTGGGAGCAGTTCTACGGGACCATGTCCGACATCACGGGCTTCGGCGTCGCGACGGCGGCCCTGAGCACACTGGAGGCACAGCGGGTCACCGCGCCCCAACGCGTGGTGGTGCAGGGATTCGGAGCGGTGGGCCGGGCCGCGGCCCGGCACCTCGAACGCGCGGGCCACCGCGTCGTGGCCGTCGCCGACGTCCTGGGCACCCTGACCGACCCGGCCGGCCTGAGCACGGAAGGACTGATCGCGGCGACCTCCGCCGACGGCACCGTCGACCGTTCGCTGCTCCCGGCCCGGGTGCGGTGCCTGGGCCCGGACCGGGCCTGGCTGACCGTCGACGCGGACGTCCTCGTCCTCGCGGCCTCGGCCGACGCGATCGACCCCGGCTCGGTCCCGGACGTGCGCGCCCGCGTCGTCGTCGAGGGCGGCAACCTCAGCTGCGGCCCCGTCGCACGCCGCCTCCTGCGCGAGGCGGGCCACACGGTGCTGCCGGACGTGGTGGTGAACGTCGGCGGGGCGGCCCTGACCGGGGCGGTCCTGACCGGGGTGGCCCCGTCCGGACTGTCCGCGCCGCGCCTCGCGGACTGGCTGCGCACCTGGATCGCGAACAAGATCAGACGCAACTGCGCCCTCGTGACCGAGCTGACCGGCCACGGCAGCCCCGACCCCGTCGCGGAACTCCTCGCACACCGGGCGGTGCACCGGTGAGGACGTCCACCTGGCACGACCCGCGTGTCCTCGTCGCGCACACCGCGATGGCCGAAGAACTGCTGCCCCACCTGGAACCACTGGTCACGGCGGTGCGGGCCACCTCGCTCCTCGACCTGTCGCGGAGCGAACTCGCCGAGGTCGAGGTGCTGATCGGCCACCACTTCCCCGAGCGCTCCCTCGACCTGCTCCCCGGCCTCCGATGGCTGCACCTCACCGGTACCGGAACCGACCACCTCCCCGCCGCCGGACTCGCCCCCGGGACGCTGGTCACCAACTCGGCGCGGGTCCCGGTCGAATCCGTCGCGGAGTACGCGCTGTCCGCACTGCTCATGCTGCTCAAGGAGTTCCCGACCCTTTCGGCGCGCCCCCAACGACGTGCCTGGCACACGTCCACCGCCACGATGCTGTGCGGATCGACCGTCCTGGTCGTGGGAGCCGGAAGGATCGGGCAGGCCGTGATCCGCAAGGTCACCGCGCTGGGCGCCCGGTGCGTCGCCGTCACCCGCACCGGGGAACGGGGCGTGCCGGGGGCGGACCGCACCGTGGGCGCCGACCGCCTGGCCGAGGCCGCCGCCACCGCCGACCACATGGTCTGCTGCCTGCCGGCCACCGCCGGAACCCACCACCTCGTCGACGGTGACGTACTCGCCGCACTGCCGGCCGGAGCGGCGCTGGTCAACGTGGGCCGGGCCGGCACGGTGGACGACAGGGCCCTGCACGAGGCGTTGGGGACCGGAACACTGCGCGGAGCGCTGCTCGACGTCCACGACATCGAGCCCCTCCCCGCCGACGACCCCCGGTGGCGGACGCCGGGCCTGGTGATCTCCCCGCACTGCGCCTTCGCCTTCCCCGGCGAACCCGCCGCCGTGGGCCGGGCGTTCCAGGACAACCTCACCGACCTGCGAGCCGGCCGGACGGCCCGGGACGCCGTCGTCGTCGGGGCCCGGTCCGACTGAGGAACACGACGTCCTGACGCCCGGCGCGGGCTCCCTCCGGGCCCGCGCCGGGCGCCGTCGTCCCGGATCGCCCCTCTACCGCCGCGGGTGCGACTTCTGGAAGCGCTCGGACTTGGCGCGGTTGCCGCAGACCTCCATCGAGCACCAGCGGCGGGAGCCGTTCTTGCTGACGTCGTGGAACCACAGGACGCACTCGGGGTGCGCGCAGTGGCGGACGCGGTCGGGCCGTTCGGCGAGCAGGCGGACCAGGTCGGCGGCAGCGGTCCAGGCGGGCAGCCAGGCCGGGTCGTCCACGACGGTGGCGACCAGCGGCGCTCCGCCGCGCAGCCCGGGCCGGTGGAAGCCGCGGGCGAGGACGCGGTTGAGCGGCTCGTCGGCGCCGTCCTCCAGCGCGGCGCGCAGCGCGGACCGGGCCTGCAGCAGCGCGTCGCGGACGGTCTCGATGTCGGCGTCGGTGCCGGACATGTCGTGGTCGGCGAGCCAGTTCTCCAGACCGTCGGGCTCGTCGAACTGGTCGAGGCGGCGGCCATGGTCCACCCAGACGGAGTTGACCAGATCCAGGGCCAGGGGTTCACCGATGAGCGGGCGTGTCATGCCGCACAGTCTACTCAACCAGTGAAACGCACTTGACCGGTTGGTTGTGACCGGCTTACGCTGATCCGGCCGTCAACCGGCTAAATGAATTTAGATGGTTGGAGATGATCATGAACGCAGTGCGCCACCACACCGTCCGGATCAACGGGCTCGACGTCTTCCACCGCGAGGCCGGCGACCCGGCCGCGCCCACGCTCGTCCTGCTGCACGGCTTCCCGACGTCCTCGGTGATCTACCGGGACCTGATGGCCGACCTGTCCGACGAGTTCCACCTGATCGCGCCGGACTACCCCGGCTTCGGCCTCAGCTCCGCGCCGCCCGCCGACGAGTGGGACTACACCTTCGACCACCTGGCGGACACGGTGGACGCGCTGCTGGAGGAGCTGGGCATCACCCGGTACGCGCTCCACGTCCACGACTACGGCGCGCCCGTCGGATTCCGCCTGGCGCTGCGCCACCCCGAGCGGATCACCGGCATCGTCACGCAGAACGGCAACGCCTACGAGGACGGCCTGACGCCGTTCTGGAAGTCGATCCGCGACTACTGGGCCGACCCGTCCGCCGGGAACCGCGACGCGCTGCGCGGCATGCTCGCCGCCGAGGCCACGCACTGGCAGTACACCCACGGCGTCCCGGACACCACGCTGGTGGACCCGTCGCAGGCGCTGCACGACCAGGCGCTGCTGGACCGGCCCGGCAACGACGAGATCCAGCTCGACCTGTTCCTGGACTACGGCACCAACCCGCCGCGCTACGCCGAATGGCAGCAGTACCTGCGCACGCACCGGCCGCCGCTGCTGGCGGTCTGGGGCCGCGGCGACGACATCTTCGGCCCGGACGGCGCCCGCGCGTTCGCCCGCGACCTGCCCGACGCCCGGATCCACCTGCTCGACGCGGGCCACTTCCCGTTCACCACCCGGCGGATGCGGAGCGTGGCGCTGATCCGTGACTTCCTGCGCGGCCTGCCCGACTGAACCGGTCCGGCGCGCCACTGTCGATGTCGGAGGTCCCCGCTACGGTGAACCGACCTACGGATTTGCCCACGTCCGGCGCGGCAGGAGAATGGTGATCTCGCGTGAAGACCATGGAGCACGCCCACTTCGGGCGCGTGGAAACAAGTGCGCCGGACGACACGGAGGTCGTCTGGGAAAGCACTTCACGACTCGGGGACGACGAGGTCGAGGTCCAGCTGTGGGCCGGACCGTCCAGCGAGCCGGACGCCGAGGAGCTGGACGCGCTCGCCGCGTGCCTCACCGACCTGCCGGCCCTCGACGCGACGGCGCGCACGGCGCTGCGCGCGTACCTGCGCGAGGACCGCTGCTTCATCGACCACCACGTCGAGGAGTGCGAGGACAGCGAGACGGTCGTCCGTCTCGTACGGGACGCGGCCGGTGAAGCGGTCGGAGCCGACTCCTTCGCCGCCGCCATGCGCCTGAGCGGCGTCGGCCTGTGGCTGAGCGGTCCGTCCGACGGGCCCCCTGTCGTCCTGGACTACGTGTTCGATCCCGATCTCAGCGATCAGATACTCGCCGTCAAGCTGACCCGGGACGGCACGGTGGTTTCCGTCGACTGGGAGAGCTGACGAATCCACTGGGAGAGCTGACGACTCCATCGCCGCCCGACGCGAGAGCGCGGACGCGAGGGCGACACCACTGCCGATGGGCGCACTCCCCACGGACGGCGCCGTGCCCGGGTTCGCCCGGCGGGACCGACGACAACCGCCGGTTCCGCCGGGCCCGCCGGAACCGGCGTACGAGCCCGCTCGCGCACCCGTACCGAACCCCTGACCGCCCACAGCCCTCCAGCACCTGCCCGAGGGCCTGCCGAGGCATCCAGCCGTCCCCGTTCGGCCGAGCGATGACCCCCGCGCGGGACCATGGCGACGAGGTGTACGACCGCGTGGCGGGCGGCGTGGGGGATGCTCGGCCGGATCCGCCGCGGTCGGGCAACCCCGCCGAAAGGATGAGACGCCACCCGTCCATCGGACCGGAACCGGCCATCCGGCGGATGTCCGGTGGTCGGCGCCCCGCCGAGAGTGGGGCCATGGACGACGAAAACTCCCTGCCCACCTCCGGCGCCCGCCCCGTCGGACGCCCTCGCCACCGGCGCCGCCGTCCGGCGGCCGCGAGCACGGGCGTACTCGGCGCGGCCCTGCTCATGGTCATGTCCGGAACGTTTCCGGGGCGTTCGGCGCACGCCGCGCCGCTCGGACCGGTCATCCGGGCGGACACGAACCGGGACGGCCGGGTCACCGCCGACGACGACCCCGGCAAGGACATGTGGACCCGCGGCCGCGGTGCGCTGATGCTGCCCAACGTGGACGACGACCAGCGGCGCTGCCCCACCGCAGGCCCCGCCGGCGCGCGGTTGCCCGATGACCGCCTCGCGGCCTGCGACGACGCCGCGAACTCCGTCGTCGACGGCGCGGCCGACCTGGCCGACCTCGCCCCCGTGCGCATCACCGCCGACCCGCGCGCCGAGGCCGGGACCACCGCCACCGTCACCGCCGACCCGGCCTCCCGGGACCACGTCCGAATTTTCGCCGAGCGCCGTGGCCGTATGGTCCTGCTGGGTCCCGGCGACCGGCTGACCACCGGCGAGCTGCGCCGCGGCGTCGCGCTGGGCGTCGAGGCACGGGACTTCGTACGCGACCCCGAGCAGTGGGCGGGCTTCACCGACCTCGTCCTGAAGGTCGATCGTGGTGACGCCACCACCGAGGACCGAGTACGGCTCCGGGTCGCGCCGCTGGTGTTCGAGCACGACCTGATGCCGATACGAAGCCTGATGACCGCCGACCACACCACCGGGCCGGCCGAGGTGGAGCGCGGCAAGCGCTACGACCCCGCCGCACAGCCGCGGCCCGTACAACCCGGAGAGGCCGCGTTCCGCCGCGACCTGCGACGCGGCCTCGACCGGGCCGGGCTGCCCGCCCCTCTGTACAACTACCCCACGGGCGGCGACGTCTGGATGCAGGACCTGTTCAAAACCGCCTACGCCTCCATCCCCGCTCCCGGCGGCCGGGAGCACCGCGTCACTGTCGTCGTGCGGTCCGCGGACGTGATGCCGGGCACGGCCACACGCGAGTTCCCCCTGAGGGACGCTTCACGGAGTGCCTTCCCACTGCTGCGCGGCCCCGGTACGGGAGTGATCCAGCAGTACGACCCCCGGCGGGTCGGCAGCGACGACAGCCAGTACTACGGTTCCTTCAGCTCCACCGGAAACTTCGGTACCCTCCCGCCGCACACCTGGCGTGGCCGCCACTACCCGGTCGGGCGGGTCGTCTACGGCGGGACCGGGGGCCCGGAATCCCCCGACCCGTCCTTCCTCCGGATGCTCGCCGCGCAGGGCTATCAGCGGCCTGTGGCAGTGGACACCAGCTGGCTGGGGGTCGGCCATATCGACGAGTTCCTGTCCTTCGTCCCGGCCCGGAACGCCCGGGGCTGGGTGGCGGTCGTCGCCGACCCCGTCCTCGGCCGGAACCTGCTGAGCGACCTCGCGAAGCGCGGAGGGGGCGGTCGGACGCTGGTGCGCGGGGTCGCCGCGAAGGACACCGAGGACCCCGGTCTCACGGTCGCCGACGCGCTGCGCAAGCCGTCCCTGACCCGTGGCACCCAGATCGCCCGACGGGGCATCGACGCCGCCCTGCGCACCCTGCGCGATCAGGCCGGGCTGACGGACCGTGACATCGTGCGTGTCCCGGCCCTCTTCAACAGGCTCGATGTGCCCGTCGGTTATCCGCGCCGGGACCTGGTCGCCAACTACCTGCCCGGCGCGGCCAACGGTGTCAGCACCGGTACCGGGGTCTATCTGGCACCGCGCCAGCACGCGCCGGAGGCGGGCGGCCGGGACGTCTTCGAGCAGGCTGCCGAGCAGGCCCTGAGCCGGACCGGCACCCGCATCTCCTGGGTGGAGGACTGGGCCTACTCGCACCACCGGGGCACCGTCGGCGGCGAGGTGCACTGCGCGACCAACGCGCTGCGGAGCCTGACCGGGACCCGGCCGTGGTGGACCGAGCGGGACTGAACCGGGCCGTGGTGGACCGAGCGGGACTGAACCGGGCGGTGGTGGACCGAGCGGGACCGACCCCGGTCCCGGGCCGCCACCCGGATTCACCGCCCCGTCTCATAGGGTCGGTGATCATGAGCGATCGGTACCTGCCCCAACTGCGCGTGCTCGGCGGCCTTCTGCTCCTCGGCGTGGCCGCTGCCGCCTGGACGACCGGGCCTGCCACGGGCGTCACGATCGTCGCCGTGGGACTGCTGACGACCGGTGCGGCGCTGGCGGCGGCGACCCGTCTGCCCCGGCGCCGGTCGGCCCGCCGGTGGTGGGGGCCCGCCGCCGCCGTCGGCTCCGGGGCGGTGACGGCGTGCTACCGAGGACCGGTCGTCAACGCCACGGGCTGGTGGTGGGTGCTGGAGACACTCGCGCTGCTCGCACTCCTGGTGCCGACGGTGCGTCGGATGCACGCAACGCCCGGGGCGATCGCGTGCACCCTCGTGCAGGGTGGGGCGATCGGGGCGCTGCCCCTGCGCATCGGCCCGCATCTGACCCCGCCCTCGGGTCCGGCGGAGACCGCGGTGCTGTGCCTGCTCTGGACGCTGTTGGCGGCGGGTGCCGTCGCGTTGGGCGGCTGTCTGCGCGTCCAGGACTCCGGGAGACGCCGGGCCCTCGCGGAGCAGCGTCGCGACCAGCGTCTCGAAGTCGCCCGCGATCTGCACGACTTCGCGGCGCACGACGTCATGGGAGTGGTGGTGCTCGTCCAAGCTGCCAGGCTCCTGGCACGGCAGGATCCCGCGCGGGCCGTGGAGTTGTTGCCGCGGATCGAGGAAGCGGGCCTGCAGGCACTGGCCGCGATGGACCGTACGGTATGGACGCTCAACACGGACGGGGGCCGGGGCCGGGACGCGGCGGTGCCGAGCGGTGTCCCCGCCCCGACTGCCGGGCGGCCCCCCGGCGCGGAGGGCTCCGACCGTTCCGGGCACCGGCGGCGTGACCTGGGCGAACTGACCGAGTTGGCAGCCCGGTTCACCCGCACCGGCACCGTTCGGGCCCGTCTCGACGTGACCGGCGACGCGCTGGAGGGGTTGCCCGGGGAGGTCAGCGCGACCGGCTACCGGATCGTGGTGGAATCCCTCACCAACATCCGCCGCCACGCGTCCGCCGCCGCGGTCGTCGACATCGCCGTCCGGCGGGTGCCGCACCGGGTCGGCACGGCTCTCCGCATCACCGTCACGGACACGGCCGGGGCCGGGGCCGGAGCCGCCCCACGGGCGTCCCTGCCTCCGGATCGCGCGCGGGGCGGCCTCGGACTGTCCGGGCTCACCGACCGGGCCGAGGCTCTCGGCGGCTCGCTGACCGCGGGGCCGCACGGGACCGCGGGCTGGCGGGTCACGGCCACTCTTCCGCTGCCCGCCGGTGCTCCACCGGCGGCGGACCCGCATCCGCGAACGAGCCCCGCGCGAGGCGTGACTCCCGAGGAGACCGTCGTATGACCACCTCCGGCACCATCCGGATTCTGCTGGCGGACGATCAGGAAGCCGTCCGCGCCGGCTTCCGCCTCGTCCTCGACGCCCAACCCGACATGCGGGTGATCGCCGAGGCGGCGGACGGCGTCACCGCGCTCCATGCCGCCCGGCGCCTGCGTCCCGACGTACTGCTGGCGGACATCCGGATGCCGGGCCTGGACGGTCTCGAACTGACCCGGCGGCTCGCGGGCCCCGGGGCGGACCCGCCCGTCAGGGTCGTCGTGGTCACCACCTTCGACCTCGACGCATACGTGCACGCCGCGCTCCGAGGCGGAGCCTCGGGCTTCCTGCTGAAACGCTCCGGACCGACGCTTCTGGTCGAGGCGGTGCGTGCGGCGATGTCCGGCGACGCGCTCATCAGCCCGCAGATCACCGCACGCATGCTGCACCGGCTCGTCCCCCCGGTCGACCGGGACGGGAACCCGCCCGTCGAGCCGCTGACCCCGCGCGAGGAGGAGGTCGCGGTGCTGGTCGCCGGGGGCCTGTCGAACGTGGACATCGGCGAGGAACTGTTCATCTCACCCGCCACCGTCAAGTCCCACGTGGCCAACCTCCAGCGCAAGCTGGTCGTCCGCAACCGGGTCGGCATCGCGGCCTGGGCCTGGCAGTCGGGCCTGGCCCAGTCCGATCAGATCTGAGGGTGGACCTCCCGGCCGCCGACCTACCGCCCGCCGCCTGCCCCGGGAGGCAACCGTGCTGGTCACTGCCACTCGCCGGTGGCTGCCGTGCCCCGTCCCGAGCCCTCCGGAACCGCGTCGCCGGCGCGGTCGCGGGCCCGTAGGACGACGTCGAGCGGGTCACCCGCATCCACATCGGCATCCCGACCCCGTACCGTCCGGCCGCACGCGGGCGGCCGCCTTCGGGCCCGCGCTTTCTTCTCCGTGTGGCAGCGAGCCCGGCCTCCGCCGACTCCGGGGACCGGACCCACTCCGCGTCGAGCCGCCCACCCGGCACGCTTCCCCTCCGATACGCGTGTGACCCGTCGGCGCGAGCCCGGAAGAACATGTCGGAAGGCGGCGGCCCCGCGGTGCCGGCCCGTCCGCTACGGTTTCACGTCATGACGGCCCTGATCATCGGCGGCAGTGGGTTCCTGGGCGCCGAGCTGGTGCGCCGGGCGGTCGCGGCCGGGAACGCCACGGCCGCGACCTTCGCGACCGGGCCCGGCAGCGTTCCGGGGGTCGCGTGGCACGCCCTCGACCTGCGGGACCCCGAGCGCGTCGAGGCAGTCGTGGCCGAGGTCGGTCCGCGCTTCGTCGTCAACGCCACGAGCGGCGAATCCGACTGGGCGGTCACGGCCGAGGGCCCCGTCCGCCTGGCGATGGCCGCGGCGAAGCACGGCTGCCGACTGGTCCACGTATCCAGCGACGCGGTGTTCTCCGGCACCCGCGTCCACTACGACGAAAGCTGTCCGCCCGACCCCGTCACTCCTTACGGCGCGGCCAAGGCCGCGGCGGAGACGGGCGTTCGCCTCGTGCACCCGGACGCCGTCGTCGCTCGCACCTCACTGATCATCGGCGACCGGCGGTCCGCGCACGTACGTCTGGTGCACGACCTCGTGGCCGGTACCCGAAACGGCGCCCTGTTCACCGACGACATCCGCTGCCCCGTCCACGTCACCGATCTGGCCGCCGCGTTGCTGGAGCTCGCGGCCGGCAACGCGAACGGCGTCCACCATCTGTCGGGAGCCGACGCCGTGAGCCGCCACGAACTCGGAGTCCTCGTCGCCGGACGCGACGGGCTCGACGCCTCCCGGCTGCCCGCGGGACTCCGGGCCACCAGCGGGCTTCCCGGGGCCCTCGACGTCCGCCTCGACAGCCGCGCGACCCGGCGCGACCTGCGCACCGTGCTGCGTGGCGCCCGGCAATTCCTGGCGACGGGAGCCTGACCGGCTCCTCGAAGCAACGCGCCCGACCACGGTCGGATCCGGCAGTTCTCACCCCGTCCCCGTCCCCGTCCCCGTCGGCGAGGACGGGGCGACCCTCGACCCGCCGTTCAGATCCCCATGGCGAGCAGGACGATCACCAGCAGGGTGACGTAGGCGACGGAGTGCACCCGGTCCGGGACGCGGGTCGCGGTGCGGCGGGCCAGGGCGATGGTGGGCAGCGAGCCGCCGAGCAGCGCGGCGCAGGCGAGCAGGTCGATGTGGCCGAGCAGTCCGGCCCGGGCGTGCAGGGCGGGGGCGGCGAGGGCGTAGACGGCGGTGCCGACCACGGCGACGGGCACGCTGAGCGGGTTGGCCATCGCCGTCGCCTCGGCCATCGGCAGGCCCCGGCGGCGCAGCAGCGGCACGGTCATGACGCTGCCGCCCACGCCCAGGCAGGCGGCGACCGCGCCGATCCCGACCCCGCCCAGCGTCCTGACCGGGCGGCTCGGCGGGCGCGGCTCCCGGTCCCGCGGGACGGACAGGAAGCCCTTGCGCAGCAGGCTGTCGGCGATCGTCACCAGCAGGTACGCGGCGAACAGCACCCGCAGCGCGGTGTCGCCGATCCGAGTCGCCGCGAACGACCCGGCCACCGCGCCGACCAGTACGAACGCGGCCATCGGCCAGATGTACTCCCGACGCAGCCGACCCTGGCGCCACTGCGTCAGAGTGGCGAAGGCCGAGTTGACGACCATGACCGCCGTCGACGTCGCCACCGCCACGTGCATCGCGCCGACGTCGGCGCCGGAGTGCGCCGTGACGCTCCAGAGGCCGTAGACGACGGGAACGGTGACGAAGCCGCCGCCGAACCCGAAGAGCACCGTGGTGATCCCGGTCAGGCAGCCGAACAGAAGAAGCACGAGGTATGAGGTCAGCACTGCCCTGACGCTACGGATCCGGCCACATGGCGGGCAATCGAATGAACGCCAGATGCTTTCGCCAATCCGACAGGAGGTCGGGACCTAGTCTGGCGGTGTGCGCAACGTCCCCATCGACGAGGTCGATGCCATCGACCGTGCCGTCCTGGCCATCGGCACCGACTACCCGCCCGGCCACCTGCTGCCGTACCACGAGCACCGCCGGGTCCAGGTGCTGTATGCCGCGACCGGCGTCATGGAGCTGGCGACGGCGGAGGGCACGTGGACGGTGCCCATCGACCGCGCGGTGCTGATCCCGGCCGGGACCCGGCACCAGGTCGCCATGCCCGGGGTCAGCACCCGCAGCCTCTACATCGAACCCGCCGCCGTGCCGTGGTTCCCCGCCCGCTGCCGGGTCGTCGAGGTCTCCCCACTGCTGCGCGAACTCCTCCTGGCAGCCGTCGACATGAAGCCGCTCTACCCGGAGCACGGCCGCGACGCGGCCCTGGTCGGTCTGCTCCTGCACGAACTGGCCGACCTGGCACCACTGCCCCTGAACATCCCGCTGCCCGCCGACCCGGCACTTCGACGGCTGTGCGACGCGTTCCTGCGCCGTCCCGACGTCCACGATCCGCCCGCCCGTTGGGCCGCGGCCCTGGGCGTCAGCGAACGCACCCTGGGCCGGCGGTTCCGCGACGCCACCGGGCTGAACTTCGCGCAGTGGCGGCAACGGGCCTGCATCGTGCACTCCCTGCGGCACCTGGCCGCCGGTACACCGGTCACCCGCATCGCGGCCGACCTCGGCTACGACAGCCCGGCTGCGTTCACCACCGCTTTCCGCACCCTGCTGGGCCGCCCGCCGAGCGCCTACCGGGCCGTCGGGCAGGCCGGGTGACCGACCCCCGGGATGTGCCGGACGACGCGGATGATCCGGCACAGGTACGAGTGAAGGCCCCAGGTGCCGGACAGCAGCCGGTTCCGGAAGTCCGGGCGAAACCTCTTGCTCAATGGTCAAGAAACGTTGACCATTGGGGTCATGCCTGCCGAAGACCTTCCCGAGACGTTTCACGTCACCACTGACGAACAACTGCGCGCCGTCTCCAACCTCACACGTCACCGGATCATGGCCGTGCTCCGCTTCGAGCCCGCGACGATCACGCAGATCGCCGAGCGGGTGGGCCTCGCGAAAGGAAGTTCCAGCTACCACGTACGGCTGTTGGAGCGGGCCGGGCTGGTGAAGGTGGTGCGGACGCGAAAGGTCCGGGGGGTCACCGAGCGGTACTACGCGATGGCCGCGCGCTCGATCGTGTTGCCGGATCCGGGCGAGGGCGGGCCGGACGTGCTGATGCGGCACGCGGTGGCGGACCTGGAGGACGCACCGGCGGAAAGCGAACGGCACGTGGGGATGGCGCATCTTCGGCTCACCGAGGAGCAGTTCGCGGAGCTGGGGGCGCGGCTCCAGGCACTGGCGGACGAGTACCGGAAGCTGTCCGACCCGTCGTTGCCGGACGCGTCACTCGTCTTCGCGCTGTTCCGCCCGGCACCGGGCAAGCAGACCGAAGGGGGCGCCGAGTGACCTCGAACGCACGGAAGTTGCCGACCGGGTTCGGACGGCTGTGGACCGCGCAGACGATCTCCTCGCTCGGTGACGGGGTGTCACACGCCGCGCTGCCGCTGCTCGCGCTGACGTTGACGCGGGATCCGATGGCGCTCGCCGTCGTCACGGCCGCCGGAACACTGCCGTGGCTGCTCTTCGGGGTGCTCGGCGGTGCGCTGGTGGACCGCTGGGACCGTCGGCGCACGATGTGGGTCACGGACGCGGCACGCGCGGCGCTGCTCGCGATACCGGCGGCAGCGGCGGCCCTCGACGTGCTGAGCATCCCACTGCTCGCGGCCGTCGCCTTCCTGCTCGGCCTCGGCGGACTCTTCTTCGACACGGCGGCCACGGCCTACCTGCCGGACCTGCTCGGCCGCGACCCCGCACTCCTGGAACGCGCCAACTCCCGCCTGCGCGGCGCCCAGACCGCCGCGTCCGGCTTCGCGGGGCCGCCCGCGGGCAGTGCCCTGCTCGCGCTCGGGCGGGCGTTCCCGCTGCTCGCCGACGCGGTGTCGTTCGCGCTCTCCGCACTGCTCGTACGGTCGCTGCCCGCCACGCCCCGGCCCGTACCGCAGGCCCGTGAGCCGCTGCTGCGGCAGGCGCGGGCCGGCGCCTCGTACGTCTTCCGGGACCAGTTGCTGCTCGGGCTCGCGCTGCGTCCGGCGGTCGGGAACATCGCCTTCCTCGCCGTGGAGACCGTGCTCGCCCTCTTCGCGCACGACCGCCTCGGCATCGGCACCTTCGGCTTCGGCCTGCTCCTCACGGCGGAGGCCACCGGCGGTCTGCTCGGCGCGGCCATCGCCTCCTTCCTCGGCCGGCGACTCGGCATCGGCACCGCACTGACCTGCACGGCCGCGGTCGAGGGACTCGCCGTCCTGGGCCTCGCCACCGCCTCGAACCCGTACGTCGCCGGCCTCGCGCTCGCCGTCTGCGGAGCGGGCATGGGCACCACGATGGTGCTCGGCCCCTCCCTCCGGCAGGCGATCGTCCCCGCCCACCTGATGGGCCGGGTCGCCTCCACCTCCCGCATGCTCGCCATGTGCGCCGCCCCGTTCGGCGCCTTCCTCGGCGGCTGGCTGGCCACCGCCCACGACGTACGCACCCCGCTTTACGCCGCCGCCGGCCTCCTCCTCACCATGACCGCCGTCACGTCGACCATGACCAGCAACCGCCGGGTCGAGGCAGCACTGCGTGCCGCCGCCGCCCCGGCCGACGACCCGGACCACCCGGGCCGGTCGGATCGCCCGGACCACCCGGGCCGGTCGGATCATCCGGAACCGCAGGATCCCGTTCGGAGGAGTGCCGTTCAGGGATCCGAGGGGCCGTTGACCGGTGCCGGGCCCGGGGCGGCAAAAAAGCGTTGACGGTGCGGGCCCACCCCCTGCTACGTTGTGCGGGCTTCTGTTGCCGCCGATCGGAGAAGGACGTTGTTCCTCTGAGGTCCTGAGACACCGTGTCCCCCTGTGTACGTGTGGGGATGCCGCGTGCGACCTCGGCGTCGGAGCCGTCCTTGCGGAGCAGGGTTTTCGGTATTTCCGCGCTCCTCGGGCTTCACCTCTCCCCTGCCGACAGCGGGTCGCCGCCTCCGGTGTCTCGATACGCGTTTGCCCCGAACCATCACGCAACCGCGGAGACCCCGTATGACTCATTCCGTCACCTGTACGTCCCTGTCCTTCGCCTGGCCCGACGGGACCTCCGTCCTCGAAGGGCTCGACGCCTCCTTCGGACTTGGCAGAACCGGACTCGTCGGCGTCAACGGATCGGGTAAATCAACCCTGTTGAAACTGATCGCCGGCCGGCTCGCCCCGGTCGACGGCGCCGTCCGCGTGGCCGGCACCATCGGCTACCTCCCGCAGAACATCACGCTCGACACCACCATGCGGGTGGACGAGGCGCTCGGCGTCGCCGCCCGACGGGCCGCGCTGCACGCCATCGAGTCCGGCGACGTGGCCGAGGAGCACTTCGAGACCGTCGGCGACGACTGGGACGTCGAGGAACGCGCCCTGGCCGCCCTCGGCGAACTCGGCCTCGGGCACATCGGACTCGACCGCACCGTCGGCGAGGTGTCCGGCGGCGAATCCGTGCTGCTCCGGCTCGCGGCGCTGCTGCTGCGCCGCCCGGACGTCCTGCTGCTGGACGAACCGACCAACAACCTCGACCTGTACGCGAGGCGACGGCTCCACGCCGCCGTCGCCTCCTGGCCGGGCGTCCTGATCGTGGTCAGCCACGACCGGGAGCTGCTGGAACTCGTGGACCAGGTCGCCGACCTGCGCGCGGGCGGCATCACCTGGTTCGGCGGCAACTTCTCGGCGTACGAGGAGGCCCTCGCCGTCGAGCAGGAGGCCGCCGTGCGCATGGTCCGCGTCGCGGAGGCCGACCTGCGCAGGCAGAAGCGCGAACTGGTCGACGCCCAGGTCATGTTGGCCCGCCGCAGGCGGTACGGGCAGAAGATGTGGGACCAGAAGCGCGAACCGAAAGTGGTCATGGGGCTGCGCATGCGCTCGGCGCAGGAGTCCGCGGGCAAGCACCGCATGATGCACGAGGAGAGGCTGGCCGAGGCCAGGGAACGCCTCGACGACGCGGTGGAGGCCGTGCGGGACGACGACGAGATCCGTGTCGACCTGCCGTGCACCGCCGTGCCGCCGGGCCGGTCGGTGCTGACGTTGCGCGAACTGGAGATGGTGCACGGCGCGCGTGTGACCGGCGGGTACGACCTGTACGGTCCCGAGCGCGTCGCGCTGGTCGGGCGCAACGGCGCGGGCAAGACGACGCTGCTGCGCACCATCGCCGGGGAACTGGCCCCGGTGTCGGGCGAGGCGGCGGTGCACGTACCGGCCCGGTTCCTGCCACAGCGGCTGGACATCCTCGACGGGGAACTGAGCGTCGCGGAGAACGTGGCCCGTTTCGCACCGGGCGCCACCAACAACCTGATCAGGTCGCGGCTGGCCCGCTTCCTGTTCCGGGGTGCCGTAGCAGACCGGAAGGCGGCGGCCCTGTCCGGCGGCGAGCGGTTCCGGGCGGCGCTGGCCGCGCTGATGCTGGCCGATCCGGCGCCGCAGCTGCTGATGCTGGACGAGCCGACGAACAACCTGGACATGGCGAGCGTCCGGCAGCTCACCACGGCCCTGGAGTCGTACGAGGGCGCGCTGCTGGTGGCCGGCCACGACCTGCCGTTCCTCGCTTCGCTGGGCATCACCCGGTGGCTGCTGCTGGAGGGGGGAGAGCTGACGGAGACCACACCGGAGGCGGTGGGCGCCATGGCCGGCTGACGCGGCCCGCCGCGACCGACCCGGTGCGCGGCGGTCGGCGAAGAAATCGGTAGGAAGAGCTCGACAGGAAGAACGTGGCAGGGCGACGGTTTCCCGAGCCCTCGCCCTGCCACGGCCGGACATGTCGGCTCGCGCCGGCCCCGGCGGCGCCCCTCCCGGCGGCACTCCGGTACTCCCGGTCAGCGGGCGAAGACCGTGCCGGCCAGGACCACGTGGGTGGCGGTGCAGCCGAGGACGCTCAGCAGCGCGTTGCGGCGCCACAGGTGCAGGCCGACGGTGACGGCCGGGGCCGTGAGCGGGGCCGCGGCGCGAACCCCGCCACCGGACGTCGCCGGCCTCGGCCGCGACCCGCACGGGAACGAGTCCGGCGAGTACGGCCGGTGCCGGGTCCACGCCGGCAGGACTCCGAGCCGTCCACCCCGCCGGCGTACCCGGAGGTCTTCGAGCCCGGCAGGGTCCGGCCGGTTCAGGCCGGGCGACTCGGTCACCGCCGACCGGAGGACCGGGCGTCGAGGACCTCGTTCAGCGTCGCCCCGTGTTGTCAGGGCCTCCCGGGCAGGCGGCCGGTGAACTCGGCCACTGCCGTCAGCACGTCCTCCGCCGTCCACTCCAGGCCCTCGGCCGCCACCGTCACTTCGGTGAACGCGATGTCCGGTGGTCCCCCCGGGGCCGGGAACCACCGGTGGAACAGCGTCGTCCCCGTCTCCTCGGCCAGCCGTACCGAGGCTTCCGTCAGCACGTCGGGGGCGTATGGAAGCCACACCTGGAACCGGTGGATGTGCGGTACCCCGGGATGCACCCGGAACCACGACATCCCTGCCGATTCGAGCCCCTCGGCCAGCGCCGCCGCGATCACCTTCGCGTGCGCCACGTACTCCGGCAACCGGGGCAGCTCCCTCTCCAGCCCCAGCATCGCGCTCAGCACCGTCGGGTACTGGTGGAACAGATCCCCTCCGTAACGGTGGCGCCAGGCCCTCGCCTCGTCGATCAGCGACTGCGGTCCTGCCAGTGCCGCCCCCGATATCCCGCCCAGCGACTTGTAGAACGACACGTACACGCTGTCCGCGAGCGCCGCGATCTCCTGCAGGGGACGGCCGAAGTGCGAGGTGCACTCCCAGATCCGCGCCCCGTCGAAGTGCACGATGGCGTCCCGCTCCCGGGCCGCGTCCACCACGTCGGTCAGCTCGTCCCACGTGGGCAGGACGAAACCGGCCTCGCGCAGCGGCAGTTCCAGCATCAGCGCGCCGAAGGGCTCGTCCAGCGCACGGATCTCGTCGGCGGTCGGCAGCCGGGGCCCGGCCGTCGGATGCACCGTACGCAGCCCGCTCACCGCCTCGAAGGCGCCGCGTTCGTCCGTCTCGGGGTGCGACCGGGGATGCAGCGCCACGGTGCGGTTCCCGGTGCGGCCCGCCCAGCAGCGCAGCGCGACCTGCTGGGCCATGGTGCCGGTGGGGAAGAAGACGGCGGCCTCCGTGCCCAGGGCGCGGGCGGTGCGCCGCTCCAGCTCCCCGACGATGCCGTCGCCGTACATGTCGACCGAGTCGTCCAGGTCGTACACGCTGCCCGCGTCAGCGGCGAGGGCGGCCAGCCGGTCGCCGATCCGGTGCTCGGCGGCGAGGCGGGAGAGCACCCGCGTCGCACCGCGCCAGGCGGTCAGTCTGCGAAGTCGTAGGTCCGTGCCAGGGCTTTCGGTCATCCGCCGATCATTGTGTACAGGACCGGGCGCGTCACCGGAATTTTCCCACTGCGCC
Organism: Streptomyces sp. sk2.1; assembly: GCF_008120935.1. Lineage (GTDB taxonomy): Bacteria > Actinomycetota > Actinomycetes > Streptomycetales > Streptomycetaceae > Streptomyces. Next base: position 7,411 of record NZ_RDBO01000091.1, on the reverse strand, counting down.
CCGGGGACCACGCATGACGACCACGAGCCGCGATCCACGTGCCGGCCCCGGCTGGAGGCCGCTCCTTCACGCGGACGGCCTGCTTCGGCTTCGCCACGGCCTCGACGAGGCACGCTGCCGGTCGAGGGCGATGACCTTCTCGACCGGCTTGCGCGCGCTCGGGCTCCCGTCCACGGCACCGGAGCCCTTGCGCGCTCACGTTCCGCACTCTCAGGTGAGGGAGGTGTCGCCGAGCGACTGCAGCAGGGTGCGCAGCGAGTCGGCCAGTTCGTCCGCCCGATCGCGGTCGAGGGCCTGGAGCAGGCGTGCCTCGTTGGCGATGTGCAGGGCGAACAGGTCGTCAATGGTCCGGCGACCGTGGGCGGTGAGCCGGATCCGCACCGTGCGACGGTCGACGGTGTCCGGGACCCGTTCGACGAGGTCCTTGGCCACCATGCGGTCGATGCGTTTGGTGATGGCGCCCGAGGTGACCATCGACGCCTTGACGAGTTGGCCGGGGGTCAGCTCGTAGGGTTCGCCCGAGCGCCGGAGCGTGGTCAGCACGTCGGCCTCGCTGTTGTCCAGGCCGTGTCGGCGGAAGAAGCCCTGGACCTCCGCCTCCAGCAGCCGGGCGAGCCGTTGGATCCGACCCACCACCCCGACCGGCCAGATGTCCACATCGGGACGCTCCCGGCGCCAAGCGTCCATCACCGCGTCCACGGCGTCTCTCATCCGGCACCTCTCCCACTTGAGTATCTCAATGGTATCTTACCGGTAAGAGAAATGGGGGATGCTCATGTCTCACGGCATGGAGGCGGTCCGGGCCGTCCACCGGGCGTTCACCGACGGCGACCTCGACCGGGAACTGCACGTCCGGCGGATCGGGGACGGCCGACTGCTCGGACTGGAGGTCTTCCTCGACGCCCCCGCACCGCTCCTGGCCGCACTTGGGGACTGAGCGGGTCCTCGAACGCCCGCACGCGATCGACTTCGGAAACAAGGAGATGAAATGTCCTGGCTGGACAGCGACTACCCACCGCCCCGTTATCACGGAGACCACGGAGAGATCAGCGCCGGTTTCCGCTCCGCCGACACACCGGCCGACCTCACCACACCGTCCGGCGGACGGACCGATTATCTCGCCACCAAGACGTCGACCGGCGGAGGATTCGGCCTCTACCGGGTCCGCATGAGCCCCGAAGCCGCGGGCACGAGCACCCACTTCCACAGAACGATGAGCGAATCGTTCTACGTCGTGGCCGGGACGCTGCGGGTGTACGACGGCCGGCGATGGTTCGACGCATCGGCAGGAGACTTCTTCCACGTGCCGCCGGGCGGCCTGCACTCCTTCGGGAACGAGTCCGGCGAGCCGGTCGACTTCCTGATGCTGTTCACCCCCGGCGCGGCCCGGGAGGGCTACTTCGAGGGGATCGGTCACCTCGCCGGCATGAGCGACGAGGAACGGCTCGCCTTCTTCGTCCACCACGACAGCTACTTCACCGACATGGCCAAGGGACCGGCGGCGCAGTCCTGGCAAGCCCGCAGCTCGCAGTGACGCAAACCCGGCCCTGAGACGGGCGGCGCCGGTGCGACCGGTCGGGTGGAAGGCGCTGAAACCGTCGGGCGCGGAGTCGAGGCCCGTTGAAGTCGAGGGAGGTGGGGGACGGGACGGTGCTCATGCGGCCTATGAGTCGCCCGGACAGGGACGTGTCCGGTGGCCCGGGGTCAGGCGCAGGGATTGCAGACGAGGTAGCCGTCGACGCGGCTGAGCCAGTCCGAGGCGGGATCCGAGGGAAGCGCGTGGCCGAGGTTGTCCGCACGGACCTCGCTGATCCACTGGTCGTGCTGGTACTCGTGGTTGATGAGCGCGAGCAGCAGGTGGTTGGCGACGACGGTCAGCTGGGCGGGGGCGCCGACTCTGCCGGCGGCGATGTCGCCGATGCGGGCGTGGACGCGTTCGGCGACGGTGTCGCGGAAGGCGGTGAGCCGTTCGACGGTCGGCAGCGCGCCGCGGAACTTCTCCGGGTTCGCCGAGTCCATGAGGCCGTCCAGTTCCGGGTCGGGGCTGGGCTCGGCGGCGGTGAGGTTGCGGATCATGAAGTGGGCGACGTGGGCCTGGTGGCCCAGATGCCAGCCGATGGCGCTGGAGTCCTCGTGCGGGCGCCAGGTCACCTCGTCCGGGGTGAGGTCCTTCCACAGCTCGTCGGTGTAGGCGCGGGCGCGGTCGTACTCGCGCAGGAGTGCGGTGATCTCGTGCATGCTGCTTCTCTCGGGCTGCGTCGTGGCGGTGGATGTCGGGGGCTGCTTCCGGCAGTGGCGACAGGGCGCCCATTACGTCGAGGACGAACGGGCCGCCCGCCGGGTGGGCCTTCGTGCCGGCCGCTGTCGCGAAGCGGTGGAGGCCCCGGACGTCCTCGTCGCGGACGGGGAACTCCTTGCCGAGAGCGCCCGGGACGGCGTCCAGGAAGGGCTGATCGTACTTCCCGTACACGTCTGCGGTCGTGACGCGGCCGGTCGGGGCCACCTGCGGTGTGCCCCGAAGATACGCCATGGTCATGCCTCGCTTGATCGGCAGGGAGCACACAGCGCGGTGGGTACCACGATCTGCCGGCAGAGCCAGGCGTCCATGGGGAGACCCGGCAGAGGATTTCGCTGAATCGGCCCATGAGCAATGCGTATGCCGGGTGGCGGGTGGCGGGTGGCGACGAGTTCTGCCGCGCCGGGCTCAGCGGAGCCCGCTCGGCGGCCGGGGAGCGCCATTCCGAACCTGCCGCACTCCCGGGACCCGGCACCCACTGCTTTGCTCCGTACATGTCGTGGGGGGCGTCGAGTCGGTTCCGCCGGAAGTGTCAGTGCTGCCCGGCATAGTGCCGGTCATGATCAATAACCTGGAGAGCACCGACTGGGCGTCCCTGGGGCACGCCTACGGACCGGCCGACGACGTGCCGGGATGGCTGCGCGACATGGTCTCGCCCGACCCCGGCATACGGAGAGAGGCGTTCGGCAACTTCTACGGCGCGGCGCTCCACCAAGGGAGCATCTATTCGAGCACGGTGGCCAGCCTGCCGTTCCTGTTCGCGATGGCGGACGACCCCGCGACTCCCGACCGGGGGGAAGTCGTCGCGCTTCTGCTCGGCATCGGGCGGGAAGCGATCGACGCCGAGGAGACCTACGCCGTCATCTGCGGCGAGGACGGGGAAGACTCCACGATCTACCCGGACACCGCGAACCTGATGCGCGAACACGCCGACGCCTTCGTCGCCCGCTCCGGTGACCCCGACCCGCGGGTACGCAGGGCTGCGATCGAGGGACTGGGCCTCTTCCTGGACGATGCCGAACGGGCGGTGGAACTCCTGCGGGACCGCCTCGTGGAAGAGAGCGGAGCCCTCGAACGTCTGCTGGTGGTACGGACGACGGCCGACCTGGCGCTCCGTCTGCCCGCGGCCGCCGCGTCGGCGCGAACGTGGCTGGACACGTTGGCCGACAGCGGCACGACCGATCCGGACACCCGCCTGGCGGCGCTCGTCCACCGGGCCCGCTGCGCCCCCGATTCCATCGACGACCGGACGGTGCCGACCGCGATCGAACTGCTCCGCCGGGTCACGCCCGCACCCCGGCCCGGACAGGACCGGGCGCGAGGGCCCCAGAACCCCGCACGCCCCTGCGCGTGCGAGGCCGAGCCCGAACCCGACCCGAACGTCCCCGGACACATCTCCGCCGCCTTCGCCGATCTCGAACGGCAGGGCCGCGTCCACACGCCCACCACCCCTTTGCTGGTGGCCCTCCACAAGGCCCTGGGCACGCGTGTCGAAGACCGGACGGCTCTGCTCGCCGAGCAGCTGCGCAGTCCGAACCCGGGCACCCGGTACGACGCCATCGACATGGCGCGCAGCTTCATCACGTCCCTGCGCGGTGATCACACCCGTCTGGTGCGGCTCATCGGCGACTGCCTGCTGCCGTACGACTCCTGCACCGCTGCGGCAGCGGCCGAGGCCCTCGGGCACCTGGCCACCCTCGCCGAACCGGCCAGGGAAGCCCTCGCCACCTACCTCACCACCCACCGGCCCGACGCGTGGGCGAGTCCGCACCGTGCCCTGCGCCGCGCCCACCAGCAGGCCGTCGTGGCGTTGGCCGGCCTCGGGGACGAGCGGGCCCTGCCCGGTCTGCTGGTCGCGCTGGACACCGACACCGACGCCTGGCGCGCCGTGAACGCGGCCGGCCGCCTGCCCGGGGCCGCCGCGGAACTCACGCCCCGGCTGGTCCGCCGCCTCGCCGACGTCGACCACTCCCGGGAGTGGCCCGACGTCAGCCCCACTGCTCTCGCCTCCGCCCTCGCCGGGCTCGGTGATCCGGCGGCCGTGCCCGCCCTCGCCGAAGCCGCCCGGGCCGCCGTCCGGCACAAGCAATGGCGCACCGCGAAGCCCGTCCTGGAGGCGCTCGCGTCGTTCGGTACCGGCGCCGCATCCGCCCTGGACGTCGTCCGCCCCCTCACCGACGCGGACGACGTCTCCCTCCGCACCGCCGCGGCGGGCGCCGTCTGGGAACTCGAACGCCGCCCCGAGACCGTCGTACCACTGCTGGAACGCCTCCTCGACCACCACCGGAACTTCGACGCGATCGACCTCGTCGGCCGGATCGGCCCTCCCGCCGCAGCCGTACTGCCGCGCCTGCGCCGGATCCTGAACGAGCAGATCGAGCAGAACGCGCGCAACGAACAGAACGATTCGGCCGTGCTGAACGATTCCTGGACCCTCGTCCACGTCGCGTCAGCCCTGTGGGACGCGGGCGGGGACGACGAGGCCGACACCGTCGTGCCGGCTCTGCTGAACGCGTGGAGGGACAACGACTCCACCGCGTGCGACGTCGTCGCCTGCCTCAACCGCATGGGCCCGGCCGCACGCCCCGCACTGCACCGGATCGAGGCCGCGATGGCGCAGCCACGGCGCGGCGAACAACCCTGGGGCCGGGGAGTCACCCGCGACCTGGAGTTCCAGCGCACCTGCCGTGCCGTCCTGACCCGCCTGCGGAACCTCCCGGACCAGGGCGTGTGCGGTTCCGGCGCGGAAGAACACCGGTGAGAACGCCCCCGGCCCCATGGGCGAGGGGTTCGAGGGCGGGCGATGCCGCCCGCCCTCGAACCCCGGCAGGGGCGGCGCCCGGGCGGACATTGCCATCGGCTCGTCCGAGGACGGGGCGCCGCGGCTGCTCGAAGGCCATCGGGGCCGGATTGTCCGCCGGGGCGTTCGCCGTCGTGCGGTCGCGTCCTACGATGCGTACGAGGGGCCGGTCGGCGTGCCGATCGCCATGGTTGCGAACCTGGGGAGCGTCGCACAGATGACCTCGTCCCTCCGGCATTCCGGATTCCTGCGTCGCATGCTGTGCCGGCTCGGGCTCCACAAGGAACGGTGCCTCACGCCCGACGAACTCGATCGCCCCGCCACCCCGTGCCTTCACGAATGGCGGTGCGCGTTCTGCGACCGGCTCCGACGGTCCGACGTGCTGCACCGGTACGGGCGTGAGAAACCCACGGACGAACCGTGCCGAAGGACCGTCGCCTGTGTCCGTTGCGGCCACGAATACGGACACGTCCTGCACGCGAACGACCTCGTCCCGGTGGACAGCCTCCCGGTGGAGCAGCGGCCGGACTACGTCACCTGCTACCGCAGGGCCACGCCCTGCGACTACGCGCAGATCTGCCGGCGCTGCGGCGAGACGGACAACCACGTGGTCACCGAGCACGACTGGGAAGACCCGTGGTGGGGCGAGCGCTGCCGGCGCTGTGGCGGGAAGTGGTTCGACGACGGGGACTGACCCCGCCACGGGGAGCGACCGGTACGGGGCCCGCGGGGGCTCACGGAGGATTCGTGGACGCGCCCGCACGGGCCATGCCGACAGCCGTGAACGCTGCCGCCGCCACCGTGGCGGCAGCGGCGAATGCGACGACCGGCCACACACCGCCGACGGGGGCATTCGTCTGCGGCGCGGCGAAGCCTCCCGGCACCGTGTACACCACGAGCCGGTCTCCCGCCTTCGCTCCGGCGGGACACGCCTTCCCGAGCGGGGGGAGGTCCGGCTCCCGCAGATTCCGTTCGAGTTCCGTACCGTCGAGCCGTTCCAGCGAGCACTCCCACCAGAACCCGGTGACCGCCCCCGTGGGAGAGTTCTTCTCGTGCCGTACGGACTTCGTGACGACGGTGTCCACCGGCTCGCCCCACACATCCAGCACGGCCTGACCGAGAAACCCCGACAACCCCAGAGCCAGCAGGGTCTCCACGACCGCGGCCACCCCGAAGTGCCAGGAGTCGAGACGGACGAAGCACGCGTGGATCGATGTGAACCCGGCACCGAGGACCAACAGCACCGCAACGGCCGTCACCACCGGGTGCGGCCACCGGGCGGGAACCAGCACCACGGCCACCACGGCCAGCCCGCACGTCAGCACCGAAGCGGCGACGCCCAGCATGGCGCCGACCACCCACGACTGCGGCCTTCCGCTCACCGAACCCTCCTCAACTGCCTTGGCTCCCAAAGATATTGATACCCCGTACGCCCCCGGTGCGAGCGGCCGTCCGGCAAGCACGCACGGTCACTCACCGACCCGGCCGTGCGCGGGAGCCCTCTCCGGCCGGTGCCGGGCCGGAGCCTTCTCCAGGGGGCTGCTCCGCAGTGCCGCGGACGGTCGCCCGGACGTTCCTCAGCGGCCGTCGCACGGGTCGCCGCCCGCCGGAACCGGCTCGGTGTCGGCCGCCAGGCAGGAGGAGTACACCCGCGGCGGTGCGGGCCGCTGCTCCGGTTCCGCCACGGCGCCCACCGCGATGACCACCGCGGCGACGACGAAGACCGCACCCGCCGTCGCGGCGATCCGGGTACCGCGGCTCACCGATCGCCCCGGAAGTGGTCGCGGAGAGCGTCGCGGCAGTCGTCCCCGGCGCCGTCCCGGACCCGGGAGAAGGCCAGCACTCCGTCCCCCTCGTCCTCCTTCCGGGCCTCGGCCACCTGCGCCTCGACGTCCGCGATGAGCTCGGCGCACTCGGCACTGACGGGCTTTTCGGGCTGCGGGTCCGGCGTCGAGGAGGCGTTCAGTCCGGCTGCGGCGGCGAGGCCGGCCGCGCACAGCACCACCCACGCGGCAACCCACGAGCGGCGGTTCATCCATATCGGCTTGGGCATCCAGGCATCCTACGAGCGCCGCGACGGGTCGCGGCCGTCGTTCCGGCGGCTCCGGCCGTTTTGGACAACGACGGAGGCGTGCGGCTGTCGCATGTGACGGTGGAGCTTCGGCGAATGCCGGGCGAAGGTGATCACACCGCTCCCGATGGGGGCGGATCATCGGACGAGATATCTGCCGTGGACGTGATGACGAGGTGTTCGCCGTGGACGCGTTCACAACTGTCGAGCACGTGGACACAACGGCCTGTCGCCACGTCCCACA
>NZ_RDBO01000090.1:15626-16586 GCF_008120935.1 Streptomyces sp. sk2.1 | reverse complement strand
TCCGACATCGGTGCGACGTTGCAGCAGATCGCGGAGCTGACGGCGTCGGGCTGTCAGATCGTGCGGGTGGCGTGTCCGACGCAGGACGACGCGGACGCGCTGGCGACGATCGCGAGGAAGTCGCAGATCCCGGTGATCGCGGACATCCACTTCCAGCCGAAGTACGTGTTCGCGGCGATCGACGCGGGCTGCGCGGCGGTGCGGGTGAACCCCGGGAACATCAAGCAGTTCGACGACAAGGTCAAGGAGATCGCGCGGGCCGCGGGCGAGGCCGGCACCCCGATCCGCATCGGCGTGAACGCGGGCTCGCTGGACGCGCGACTGCTCGCGAAGTACGGCARGGCSACCCCSGAGGCGCTGGTGGAGTCGGCGCTGTGGGAGGCGTCGCTGTTCGAGGAGCACGGCTTCCGCGACATCAAGATCTCCGTCAAGCACAACGACCCGGTCGTGATGGTCAACGCCTACCGGCAGCTCGCCGAGCGCTGCGACTACCCCCTGCACCTGGGCGTGACGGAGGCCGGGCCGGCCTTCCAGGGCACGATCAAGTCGGCGGTGGCCTTCGGCGCGCTGCTGTCGGAGGGCATCGGGGACACCATCCGGGTCTCGCTGTCCGCGCCGCCGGCCGAGGAGGTCAAGGTCGGCATCCAGATCCTGGAATCGCTGAACCTGCGCCGGCGCAGGCTGGAGATCGTGTCGTGCCCGTCGTGCGGGCGGGCCCAGGTGGACGTGTACAAGCTGGCCGACCAGGTGACGGCGGGTCTGGAGGGCATGGAGGTCCCGCTGCGGGTCGCCGTGATGGGCTGCGTCGTCAACGGCCCCGGTGAGGCCCGCGAGGCGGACCTGGGGGTGGCCTCGGGCAACGGCAAGGGGCAGATCTTCGTGAAGGGCGAGGTCATCAAGACCGTGCCCGAGTCGAAGATCGTCGAGACCCTGATCGAGGAAGCCCTGAAGATCGCCGAG
>NZ_RDBO01000090.1:0-15526 GCF_008120935.1 Streptomyces sp. sk2.1 | reverse complement strand
GCACCCGTCGTCGGCACGTGCCATGGCTTCTCCCACTGCCGCACCCGTTCCAGGCCCTGCGTCAGCAGCCGGGCGACTTCCTCATGGCCCTGCCCGGAGAACAGGCACATCGCGAGCACGAAATACACCACCACCCGGGCCGGCAGCAGCCGGGAACGCTGTTCCCGGCGCCCGCACTCCGCGATCACCTCATCCACCACCCCGGGTGGAAACACCCGCGTCAACACCCCCAAAGCGATCCGGTCCGACAACCGCTCACCCGACAACTTCACCTGCCCAGGCCTTGGCACAACACATCCAACGACCAACACGGCTCAAAGTCACCGGTATTGGGTCTAAGCTCTACTCAGCGTCTCGCGGCCCCGGGGAGGCAAGTGTGACAGGTGGATTACGGTACGCGGCTCCCATTGCTGCGGTATTACTGACATTAGCGGGCTGCTCGTCTTCAACGTCGCCCAACAACGACAAATCGAGCACCGCCCCCAGGAGTACTTCCCCCCGAACTGACGAACCATCTGATATTGAGGCGTCGAAGACAAAACGAAGTATCTTGGAACCTCCCACCTGTAGAGAGGTCTCCCGGTTCGGCGATCGGGTCACAGCCGAGTACACCAGCACTCAGGTGGGCACCTATCCTGCCGAAGCGGGGTATCACGAGAAGACCGATGTCCTGGGTCAGGTCTCCCACACTTCCCATCGCGCATTGATGGACGGAAGTGAATCGCACAGCACCAAGCAATTGGACGAACCGATCTTCGGCGCAACCATCAGCTACCAGATCGAGAGCTGTGAAAATCGTACAGCCTCCCTTTACCTCGGGTCAGATGCCCCTTTCGTCCGTTCTGTCACTGTCCGGCCCGCCACAGTCAAGGCATGCCGTGAGGCTCCCGGCCCGGTGATCACGGACTTCTCCATCCAGAAGCTGTTGGGCAAGAAGTTCTGCTTCCCCACCACGGAGGGAGCCTTCTACTTCGCCGTGGAAGCACACGGCACACCCAACAGCCACAGCGCTCCCACAATCGCATTCACCGGTGTCGAGTACGCCACCCCCTGACCGGAAAACTTGGCAGGCAAGTGGCGTGGCGAGGTAGCCCCGGACTCGCCGGCCCCCTCTCCGGCGTGTCGATCAACCGGAGCCTGACCGGGACCGTGGTGGCAGTGGCCGACATCCTGATCCGCAGCATTCATATGTAGAACCCGCGAGGTGGGCCGGAGCGACTTCGAGCATCAACTCGCCGATCGCGTGGGTACTGGCGGCAAGGACGGACCGACTGTCCGGTCGTCGACGTCGCCATGCGCCACCTGCGTCACGAGGGCTGGATGCGCAGCCGCGCGCGGCGGCTGGCTTCCTGGACAAGAGGCTGTACGTCGACTGGCCGATCGGCGCCCGGCACTTCCTGGACCTCCTCGTGGACGGCGAGGTCGTCAACAACCAGCTCAGCTGGCAGTGGGTCGCGGGCACCGGCGCCCGCCCCCGCCGCGTCCTCAATCCGCTCGTCCAGGCCGGGCTCTTCGACCGGGGCGGCGCCCACGTTCGCCGCCGGGTCCCCGAACTCAGGAGCGTGGACGGCAAGAAGGCCGCGAACCCTGGCGCCTCCCGTCGGAAGAACGTGAGGTTCTCGACTGCCCGGCCCCGCTCATCGACCTCGCCGACGGGCTCGCGCGCTTCAAGGACGCCCGGGGCCGCGGCTGAGGAGACACATCGTGCACCGGCTCTTCGGCGACCGAATCGGCCCCACTTCCTCATCCCGGGCGAAGCGGGACCCGGTCTCGACACTCCCCTGCTCATGATCGAGGCGCGCTCCGTCTTCCGCAGACGTCGCTTCCACCGGGCCGAGGCCCACCTCGTGCTGTCCGGGCGGAGTACTACCGGCGCTCCAACGAGCTTCAGCACACCGCCCCGCTGCCCGACTGGGGGAAAGACCTGGACGCGGGCACCGTCCGGGCCGACTGCCTGCGCACCGTACTGACCCAGGTGCGCGACACGGGCTGGACGCACCACATCCCCGGCCGACGATCCTCAGCAGCCATGCACTCCAGCGCGGCTGGAGCCCCGCCGCCGTCCCGGACTGGTTCCACCGCTGCTTCGTGGACGGCTACGACTGGGTCATGTTCCCCAACGTCGTCGGCATGTCCTGGTACGCCGACGGCGTCCGGATGACGACCAACCCCTACACGCCGGGCGGCGCCCACGTGAACCGCATGAGCGACCTGTGCACCCGTGCGCCCACCGGCCGGGTGACCGCACCGGCAAGCACGCGTGCCCGCACACCACCGGCCACTGGGCCTTCCTCGACCGGCACCGGGACCTGTTGACCGGCAACCGGCGCGTCGCCCGGCCGGCGCAGCAGTAGGACCGGCTCACCGACCTCGCGGATGTACGCGAACAGGAACGCGCGCGGAGCGACGCACCACCATGGGCTCCCGCCCGTTGCGCCGCTGAGGTGAGCTCGGTCTGCGTCGGGTGCCGGACGGGCAAGGAATCAGTGCATCCGTGACAGGAAAGTCGGCGGAAACAGTGTCGTGCGGATAACCAAGAGTGAGAAGGGGTTGTGCATGCCTGGACTGCCGCCGATGGTGGCCTCACCGGCCGAACTCGTCGACGACCCCCTCACTGCGATCGACGCAGCGGACGCCGTCGGCACAGTCCTCGAGCAGGTACTCGACGAACGACTGCGTCACGCCCGTACCGTCGACGCCATCTTCGCCCGGGAGCTGGCCGGCCGCCTCGCCGCGCTGGCCATGCGGGGAGGCAAACGCCTGCGCACCGCGTTCGCCCACTGCGGCTGGCGCGCCGCAGGTGGCTCGGGAGACGCCACAGCCGTCCTGCGCACGGGAGCCGCCCTCGAACTGCTCCAGGCATGCGCCCTCGTACATGACGACGTGATGGACGGGTCCGCACAGCGACGAGGCGCACCGGCCCTGCACGTACACTTCGCGCGCGTGCACTGGGCGATGGGCATGCACGGCCAGGCGGAGTCGTTCGGCTCATCGGCCGCCGTGCTCGCCGGTGACCTGGCACTGGCATGGGCGGACGACCTGCTGACGGAGACGGCGCTCGGCATGCCGCACGGCTCGCGGCTGTACGAGGAGTGGCGGGCGATGCGCACCGAGATGGTCGCCGGGCAGTACCGCGATCTGCACGCCCAGGCCACCCGGTCCTCCGGTGTCGACGAGGCGCTGACCATCGCCACCCTGAAAAGCGCCCTGTACACCGTCGCCCGACCGCTCACGCTGGGCGCTTTGCTGGCCGGTGCCGACGAGCACGTGCTGGACGCGCTGCGGGCTGCCGGCCGGTGCGCCGGGCTGGCCTTCCAACTCCGTGACGACCTTCTCGGCGCCTTCGGCGACCCGGCGCTGACCGGCAAGCCGGCCGACGACGACCTGTACTCCCGCAAGCTCACCTACCTCCTCGCCGTCGCCGTCCGGCTCGCCGACGCCGCCGGTGATCACCGGGCTGCCATGGCATTGGCTCCGGAGGCGGACCCGAAGTCCGAGAAGGCCGTACGGCAGGTGCGATCCGCGCTGCAGCGCACCGGCGCCCGGGACCTGGTGGAGGCGAAGATCGAGGAGCTGACCAGCATGAGCCTCGCGCACTTCGAGCGCGCCGGTGCACGGCCTGCGGTGCGGCACGAGTTCGCCGCGCTGGTCTCGCGCGCGACGGGTGTGGCCCAGCGCCGTGCCGAGGAGGTCGCGTGAAGGGGGTGCCGGGGCCGACCGACCATGTCGTCGTGGTGGGTGCCGGACTGTCCGGGCTGGCCTGTGCCCTGCACCTGCTGGGTGCGGGCCGCCGGGTCACCGTCGTCGAACAGGACTCCGGTCCCGGGGGCCGGGCCGGCCGAGTGCGCCTGGGCGGCTACGAGCTGGATACCGGCCCCACGGTGCTGACCATGCCGCACCTGGCCGATGAGGCGTTCGCCGCCGTCGGGGACAGCCTCCACCGCCGCGTCAGGCTGACGGCTCTGGACCCGGCCTACCGGGCGTGCTTCGCGGACGGTTCCTCGCTCGACGTGCACACCGACGGCGAGGCGATGGAGGCGGAAGTACGGCGCTTCGCCGGACCGGCGCAGGCAGCCGGATACCGCGACCTGCGGCAGTGGCTGGAACGTCTGTACCGGGTCCAGATGCGCCGTTTCATCGACACGAACTTCGACTCCCCCTTCCAACTGCTGCACCCGGATCTGGCCCGGCTGGTGGCGCTGGGCGGTTTCGGACGGCTGGACGGTCGCATCGGCCGCTTCCTCTCCGACGAGCGCCTGCGCCGGGTCTTCTCCTTCCAGGCGTTGTACGCCGGGGTGGCCCCGGCCCGAGCACTCGCGGCCTACGCCGTGATCGCTTACATGGACACCGTGGCCGGCGTCTGGTTCCCCAAGGGCGGAATGCACGCACTCCCCCGCGCCATGGCCGACGCGGCGGCGGAAGCCGGTGCCGATCTGCGCTGGACTGCCGAAGTACGCACGCTGGAGCGCTCCGCGGACCGAGTGCGGGCCGTTCACCTGGCCTCCGGCGAGCGCATCCCCTGCGACGCGGTGGTGCTCACGTGCGAACTCCCCGCCGCCTACGGGCTGCTGGGGCGGACGCCCCGGCGGCCGGCCCGGCTGCGTCATTCACCGTCCGCCGTGATCCTGCACGCGGGAACCGACCGCACCTGGCCGCACCTCGCCCACCACACCATCTCCTTCGGCGCCGCGTGGCGGCGCACCTTCGACGAACTGACCCGCACGGGCGAGCTGATGAGCGACCCCTCTCTGCTCATCACCCGCCCCACCGCACACGATCCCGCCCTGGCACCGCCGGGACGCCACCTCCACTACGTCCTCGCCCCCTGTCCGAACACAGCGGTCGGTCCCACAGCCGCCGCGTGGCGGAGCCTCGGCCCGCGCTACCGCGACCGCCTGGTGGGCGAACTGGAGCGCCGGGGCCTGGACGGGTTCGCGGACAGCGTCCAGGAAGAGCTTCTGGTGACGCCGCTCGACTGGGCGAGGAAGGGCCACGCCGCCGGCAGCCCCTTCTCCGTCTCCCACACCTTCGCCCAGACCGGCCCGTTCCGCCCGCGCAACCTCGTACGGGGGCTGGACAACGTGGTGCTCGGCGGCTGCGGTACCACTCCGGGCGTCGGCGTACCGACCGTACTCATCAGCGGCAAACTCGCCGCCATGCGCGTCACCGGCGGCACCGCTGCCCGGCCCTCGCGGACGGCGCCGTCCTCGACCGCGACCGACGCGTCCTCCGTTCCGGCCCCGGCAGGTGCTGATGTCCCGTCGTGAACTGGACGCCGCCGGGATCACCGATCCCGCACTGCGCGCCGCCTACACCCGGTGTCGACGGCTCAACGCCCGCCACGGCAGGACATATTTCCTGGCCACCCGCCTGCTGCCCCTCGAACGCCGCTCCGCCGTGCACGCCCTGTACGGCTTCGCCCGCTGGGCGGACGACATCGTGGACGACCACGACCACCATCGCGCGCCCGAGGAGCGCGACCGGCTGCTGCGACGCCTGGAGAGGGACCTGGCCAGCGGGCTGCGCGCCGGAGCGGGCGGCGAACCGGTGGTCCGGGCCGTCGCGGACACCGCCGACCGCTACAACATCGGTCATGCTCTCTTCGCCGACTTCCTGTCCTCGATGCGTGCCGACCTGACCGTCACCCACTACCCCACCTACGCCGATCTGCAGGGGTACATGCACGGTTCGGCGGCGGTGATCGGCCTGCAGATGCTGCCGGTCCTCGGTACGGTCACGGCCCGGGAGGAGGCGGCACCGCACGCGGCGGCGCTCGGTGTGGCGTTTCAGCTCACCAACTTCCTGCGCGACGTGGGTGAGGACCTCGACCGGGGCCGCGTCTACCTGCCCGGCGATCTGCTGGCCACGCACGGTGTGGACCGGCCCCTGCTGGAGTGGAGCCGACGCACCGGGCGGCGCGATCCTCGGATCCGCGCCGCTCTCGTCGCGGCGGAGGCCGTGACGCGGGACGTGTACCGGACGGCGGAGCCGGGCATCGCGATGCTCGATCCGCGGGTGCGTCCCTGTATCCGTGCCGCGTTCAGCCTCTACGGCGGGATTCTCGACGCGATCGCCGAGCAGGACTACACCGTGCTGCATCGTCGTGCGGTGGTGTCACGTCGGCGTCGGGCGGCAACGGCCGCGGCCGGTGCACTGCACGTGGCCGGTGCCCGGTGGCTCACTCGCGACACGCGCCGAGCGGCCCCGGCAGGTGGTCCGGCAGCCGACTGGAAGGGGCCGGTGCGATGAGTGGTCGAAAGGACGGCAAGCACTGGTCGCCCCCGTTGCGGCGACGGAGGTCCGGCCCGGACTGGGCGGCACAGAAACCGACTTGGCGCCAGGCGCGGCCGACGCTCGTCGCCGACGCGCTCGAGCGGGCGTCCACCCGCCCGTCCGGCAACTGGTTCGTGGTCGGTGCCTCCCGGAACGTGCGCGCGGACGATCGCCCGTACGGCCGGACGGTCGGTGGTGTGGAGGTCGTGCTGTGGCGCTCGCAGGACGGCGAGCCCCATGCCGGTTCGGGCGTCTGCCCGCACCTGGGCGCTCCTCTGCGGGACGGCCGGGTGGTGTGCGGCACGCTGGTCTGCCACTGGCACGGGCTCGCCCTGGACGGTTCTCCGTCCGCCGGCTGGCAGCCGTTTCCCGTGCACGACGACGGCGTACTCGTCTGGGTGCGGCTGGACGCGGTGGGTGGAGAGGAGCCCACCGAGCGGCCTGTCGTGTCCGCTCGACCTGCGAGGGGTCGTGGGGTGGACGCGGTGTTCACGGCGGTGGGACGGTGCGAACCGCAGGACGTGGTGGCCAACCGGCTCGATCCATGGCACGGCTCGTGGTTCCACCCGTACTCGTTCGTCGACCTGTCGGTGGCGCGGGAGCCGCGGGGGGACGAGGACGACGCCTTCGTCGTCGATGTCTCCTTCCGGGTGGCCGGGCGGCTCGTGGTTCCGGTACGGGCCGAGTTCACGGCGCCGGAGCCGCGCACGGTCGTCATGCGCATCACCAACGGCGAGGGCACCACGTCCGTGGTCGAGACACACGCGACGCCACTGACCGGGCCTGGCCACGAACGTCCGCGCACCGCCGTGGTCGAGGCGGTCGTCGCCGTGTCGGACCGCCCCGGCTTCGCCCTGGCGCGGGCCGCCGCCCCCGTACTGCGCCCGCTGATGCGCCGTACGGCCGGCCGCCTGTGGCGTGACGACCTGGCCTACGCCGAACGGCGCTGGACACTGCGCAGCACCGGACGGTTCCCCGGCTGACCGGGAACCGTTCAGCGAGACGAGTGGCGCCCTGTGACAGCTCCGAGCGTCCGGAGCAGGCGTGAACGGCCCGCCCGGGGTACCGTCCACAGGACCTGGCCGCGCACTCCCCGGTCGGCGAGCAGGGCGTTCGCGGCCAGGAAACCCGTGGTGGCAGCCCGTTCCATGAGGGCGACGGGCAGGTCGCAGCGGATTCCGTCGCCGGCCAGGGTCAGCCACGGATGAGGAGTGCGCACGGTGGGTCGCCGGTGGTGGGAGCCGGCCTCGAAGAGCGGGCAGTCCGAGCGCCACTCGTGCCGGGCGTCGACGATGCACGCCTCGCGGGTCTCCGGGTACACCTGATGCAGCCGGTCGACGAGCATGTCCTGCACCTCTTTCGGTTCGGCCACCGGGTCCACGGCGTAGGCGTGCAGTTCCACGACCGAGCCCCCGGTCCGTGCGGCCCAGCGGGCGGCCTCGCCCTCGTACCGCTCCAGGACGCTGATGTTGTCGAGCCCGCCGTAGCCGCTGGTGCCGAGGAATCCGGGTCGGTCGGTGCGGACCGGCCGGCCGAGCCAGAGCCGGGAGACGAGGAACGGCGGTGCGGTGCGCAGGGCCGCGATGGCCTCGCACCAGTCGGACGTGCCCAGGCCGGGTGACGCGCCGACGATCCGGCGCAGGCTCCCGGGGTCGAGGGCGAGCACCACGGCTTGGTGGGGGCCGGCGCCGGTGTCGGTGTGCACGTGCGCTCCACCGTCGCCGAGGGGGAGCACCCCGTGGACGGGAGTACCGGTGCGGATGTCCACCCCGAGGCGTTGGAGGTAGTCGCCGAGCGGGTCCCAGAGCGCCCGGGGGAAGGGTTCGCCCGGTACGTCGAAGAGCAGTCCCTCGGCCGATCCCAGGAAGTAGATGTGGAACATCAGCAGCAGTTCGGCGGCGGACAGTTCGCACGGGTCGGCGAAGAAGCTGCGTGAGAACACCTCGAACGCCAGGTGGTGCGCAGCTTCCGGGAAACCCACGCTGTCCAGGAAGCCGGTCGCGGTGACCTCGTCGAAGCGTTCGTACACCTCGGGCACCCGCACGTCGAGCAGAGGCAGTGCCGCCCGGGCGTCCATGGCTGCGAGGTCCCGCCATCCGAAGCTCGGGCTGAGGGCGACGAAGCCGAGCGCGCTGAAAGGCGGCGTTCTCGGAACTCGGGCGAAGCTGTCGGCCAGGCCGCCACTGTGCCGCAGGGGGTAGTCGGGCAGCGGCGTGAGCCGCGAAAGGGCAGGGTCGGTACGGCGGAGGAGCCCGCGCAGGTTGTAGTACTGGCGGAAGAAGGCGTGGAACCCGCGGGTCATGGTCGCGGAGGAGCCGTCCGCCAGCCTGGTGGGCCAACCGGAGAGCCGGCCGCCCAGTGCGTCCTCTTTCTCGTACAGGGTCACGCGGGCACCCCGCTCGGCCAGCAGGGTGGCCGCGGCAAGGCCGGCGATCCCGCCACCGATCACCGCGACGGACGGCTCGTCCCCGCGCTGGAACCGGCCCCTGCCGGGTGGCGGCGTCAGAACCTCGGCCTTGCGGTCGTGGCCTCGTCGGGCGGCAGCGGTACGGCGGGCCGTCACCGGACTCGATCCCTTGGGGTGGTCGGGTGTGCCGGGCTCGGGCCGTTGCGGGCGAGGAAGGTGTGCACGATGCCCGTCTGCCATCCGGCGACCGGGGCGACGCGCACTCCGGTCAAGCCGGCTCGCGTCAGCCGGTCGGCGAAGGCGGGGGCGGTGTCGAAGGCGATGACGCTGTGCCAGAGGTGGCGGTACAGGGCCCGGTCGCCGGTGAGCGTGCCCGCCGGGATGACGACGCCGCGGCACACCGCCGTCCACAACGCCCGGTGCAGCCGCCGGCCGCTCAGGGTGTACTCGTGGGCGCTGATACGTCCGCCCGGCCGCAGCAGGGCCCGGACGCTGCCCAGGACCGCGTCCGGGTCGGTGACGTTGCGGAACAAGTAGGCGGCGAAGACCGCGTCGAAGGGGCCTTCACCGGCCGACGTGATCTCCTCGGCGGTCAGGTGCAGGAACCGTACGCGTGCGGGCCACGGCTTGGCCAGGGCGCGGCGCAGCATGCCCGCCGACGCGTCCACAGCCGTGATCCGGGCCCGGGGCGCGGCCCTGAGCAGGGCCCGGGTGGAGGCGCCGGTACCGCAGCCGAGGTCGAGAACGTGCAGTCCGGCGCCGTCGTCGGGGAGCCGGAGCCGGCGGGCCGAGCGCAGGAGGTCGGTGTGGTAGCCGGGGTTGAGAGAGGTGAGGCTGTCGTAGGTGCGGGCGGCGTGGTCGAAGGCGCGGGCCAGGTCGTGCTCGCGCAGGAGGCTCATCGGTGATTGTCTCCGATTTTCGCGAAGGGTTGGGAACGTCGGGGCACAAAGGGCAGTTCGGCGGCCGTACGAAGCATCGGCAGGACAGGGGTGCGCAGCCCGATGCCCCACTCCTCCCGCAGGGAGGTGGCGCCGTCGAGGAAGCGCAACAGGCGCTCCGCCGGGATCCGGCGGAACAGGTCGGTGAAGAATCGGGGGCCGTCGATGCGCCCGGTGTCCAGGGCACGCAGCAGGACCGCGTCCATGGCCGAGGCCCTCCACCCGTGGGGGGCTGGGACGGTGGTGCGCCCGTCGCGCAGGGCTGCGGCGATGGCTCTGCTCTGTCGCTGCACCGCCGCGAAGGTGTAGCCGGTGGCCGCCCGAGTGGCGCCCCCCGCGGTTCCGACACGGAAGTGGGCGGGACCGGCCCGACGCGGAAAGCGGGCGTCGGTCATGGGAATGATCCCCTGCTCCGCCCGCTCCACGGTGAGCGCGCCGAGCCCGAGGACATCTCGGCAGTAGTGGCCTAGAGCCGATTCGTACGTCTCGGTGGTCAGCGCGTTGCCGGAGAACTCGGTGTACTCCACGAGCGCCCGGTCCGGCGCCAGCGGCAGGACGTAGCCGAAGGCCAGTCCATGTGCCGGCTGAGGAACCCGGAAGTCCATCAGATCCGCGACCGAGGGGTCGAACCGGTCGGTGTCGGTACGTACGAACCAGCCGCGGAAGTGCTGCAACAACTGCGTGCGCGCCGGCGGCAGGACAGGCAGCGGCCGCGAGTCGAACACCCGCCGGGCGCGCAGCGTCAGGGACCGGCCCCCGGGCAGCGTGCACCGGACCTCCGCGCCTCCGGGCACACCGCCCACCGATTCCACCGTCGCACGCAGGAGACGCCCGCCGTCCGAGCGGGCCAGGCTGCCGTGGACCAGCCGCTCGAAGTCGGCGGAACACACCATGCGGTAGGTGAACGGGGCAGGTCCGACAACGACCGGCCGACGGTCGGCGCCGTGCAGACGCAGCACGGACCAGGACGCGCTGACCGCCTCTTCCAGGCCGTCGACGCCCGCGTCCCAGTAGCACCATGTCCGTTCCGCGGGGCGGAGCGGACCGTCCGGCGGCTCGACCACGGTCACAGTGGCGGCGCCGTTCTCCGTCAGCCGGTGGGCGAGGCTGAGACCGGCCGCACCACCACCGATGACGATCACGCCGGATTCCTCGGCGGGGCGGGGTGTCACCGGGCTCGCCGTTCGAGAACGGGGCTTTTGCCGGGGCTCGGGCGCAGCAGCTCGGCGCCGGTCTCAGGCGCGTCCGCGACGGCGCCGGCGACGTGACGCGGGTCGCCGCCCTCGGGCAGGGGTGGGGCGGTACCCGCCACGGGGCGAGTCGCGAAGCCTGTGTCGAGATGACCCGGCCGGATCTCCAGGACCGCGACACCGGCGCTCCGTGCTTCGCGGCGGACGGCGTCCAGCCATGCGGCGAGCGCGGCTCTGGAGGCGCTGTGGTCGGCCATTCGGGGCTGCGGGCACTCGGCCGACGCGCCGGTGACAGCGGCGATCGCCGAACCGCTTCGCAGGATGCCGAGCACGGCGCGGGAGAACACGGCGGGCGCGAGGTGGTTGACCGCCATCAGGTGCTCCGCGGCCTCGCCACCGATCTCCTCGGCCGCACCGAAGGCCACCGACCCGAACGCGACGACGTCCACCCCTTGAAGAGCTGCCGCCGCTTCGTGCACGGCCCGAGCGCATGACCCGGGATCGTAGGCGTCGAAGCCGGCGGTCGGGGCACCGGGATACGCCCGCGCGGTGTGGGCCAGGCTGCCGCGGTCGCGCCCGGCGAGGGCCACGCGGGCGCCCCGGTCGGCCGGTTCGGCGGTGATCGCACCGCCCGGCGCTCCCGTGGCATCGGCCCCCAGGAGACGGGCACCACTCAGTTCCACGCTTCACCCCTCGATACGACCAACGGGTTCATCCGATCGTCATTGCTTCGCGTCCAGGGCCGGCCGCGGGCGCGGCCGGACGTCGTTCACACCCCGGCGTCACCTCCTTGCCCCCGGTCGGCGACCACCTCACGCGCGGCGCGCGCCCCCGAGGCCATGGCGCCCTGCACCGATCCGGTCGCCCGGTGGTCCCCGCACACGTACCTGCCCGGGCGAAGGCGGGTGGTGCGGCTCAGCGGCCAGGGGGGAAGCATCGCGGGCAGCGCACCCTCGACCGTGCGGGCGGCGACCTGCTGCCAGCCGCTCGTGTCGGTGCCGTACAGCTCGGCCAGACGGCACAGCACCGCCTGTGCCCTGCCGGGGAGGTCTGTTCCCAGTACGGAGGTGGAGATCAGCGCAGTGCCACGGGGCGCGTACGTGGGAGCGACTTCGCTGAGTACGCAGGTGTTCAGGATCGCTCCGGTGCTGTCCACCATCAGGGTCGGTTCGGCCATCGGTGTCCTGCCGGTGGCGTGGTAGTAGGTGGTGACGGTGCGTGTGTCCGGTACGGTCAGGTCCGGCAGCAGGCGGGCGGCGGTCGCCGGGTCCGTCGCCACCACGACCGTCCGGGCCGGCACCTCGCTCCCGTCCTCCAGCAGCACTCCGGTGTCGGTGACCTCTGCGACGGGGGTGCCAAACCGCAGTACGCCGTCGGGCAGCCCGTCGGCGAGTTGGGCCGGGACGGCGCCGATGCCCTGTGCCGGCAGGCACAGGGTCCCTCGGACCATGCTCCGCCAGACCAGGTGGAAGAAGCGTGCGGAGGTCTCCAGCCGGTCCTCCAGGAAGACACCGGACAGGAACGGCCGCAGGATGTCGGCGACTGCGGCGTCCGACACTCCCGCCCTGGCCAGGGCCGCCGAGGTGGAGCCGTCTTCGCGCCGTCTGACGGTGGAAGCGGGCAGAACGGCGTCCCGCACGGTGAGAGCCGCCAGCGCGGCCAGGTCGCGCGACGAGACAACCCGTCCCGTCAGCAGAGCCCCCGCAGCACTGGGCTCCCTCGTCGGGTCGGCGAGGCGGACCGGCCCCCTCGACGTGTGCGCGATGACGCCCGCGGTGAACGGCCGCAGCCGCAGGCTCCTCAGATCCATGCGCCGCTTCACCTGCGGGTACGAGGTGTTGAGCACCTGGAAACCACGATCCAGCAGGAACCCGTCCCGCCGGTCCGTGCGCATCCGCCCGCCCACGCCCTCGGACGCCTCCAGCAGAACCACCCGCCATCCCGCACGGCACAGGTCCAGCGCGCACACCAGGCCGGACAGGCCCGCACCGACGACGACCACGTCCGGTGCCCGACGATGTTCCTCGCTCATGCTTCTCCTCGGTCGACGCCGTACCCGTGGCACCCGCACATCAGGGCCGTCCGCTCGGCCCCTTCCTCGACCGGTACCTCTGAAGCAGCGGGCACAGCCCGTGCCGGAACGTGACGCGAAAGCAACGCTCGCCCGTGGACGAACGACCCGGCCGCGACCACTGGTCCAGCGGACCATGTTTCCCGGCCGCTGCCCAGGCGCCACGACCAAGTGCCGTCGGACGGCACCCCCTCACGAGGAGGCCGACGGCTCCAGAGCGGCGACCGCCCCGGCGAGTCCCGACGAACGCGCCGGGCCCGCCGCCTGCCCCGCCCAGCCATGTCCCAGCGTCAGCACGACCGGCCTGCGACGGGCACCGCGCACCCCACTCCATGGCTGCGACGTGCTGGACCGCCGGCTGGCCGGCGGTGGTACGGCCCTGCGCCCACAGCCCGACCGCGGCCGGCACTTCCAACGACAGGGTGTGGTTCTCCCGGGACGCAGGCGAGCACCGGGGCGGCACCGGCACGGGCGGCGGCCGGGTGGGGCGTGGAGCACCGCAGCGCGCCGGAGACATGCCAGGACAGCAAGTGCTCGACCTCGACGTACTTCTCGCCCGGCGTCTCCCGCTTGCGGCCGACCGCCTGGAGTGTCGGCACGATCTCCTGGGTCCAAGCGACGACCAGTCCGTGCTCGGTGATCGCGGTGAGCAGCGCCTTCATCGTCCACGAATCCGAAGGTGCTCTTCTCACCCTGTCCGGCACCGGACGAAGGCAGGGGCCCCCTGACTTCGACAGCACGGTCTCTTCCCCCGAAAGGCCCAGTGGCAACGACGACCGGCAAAAACCACTGGGCCCCTTCACCGCACCGTCAAGCGTGGAACCACAGTCCCTGTGTCATACCAGAAAGGCGAAGGCGAGGAAGAAGGCGGCCACAAGTACCACGACGACAAGAATCACGATCAGCGGGCCGCGGGCCCCTCCTCGCGGGGATTCATGGCGCGGTCCCGCTTCCGAAGTGCTGCTTTCGGCGGGTGGGGTTTCACCGGAGGTGACGCTGCCGCCGGACTCCAGGCCCGGAGTGTTGCGCGGATCAGAATCAGGATTTCCTGTATTCATTGGGCATATAACCCATCCGCGATATAACACATGATTTTTCGAGCGAACGCGTCGGTTCCGAGGATTGGATCTGTGGCGTGCTGCGTCGACGTGGCAGCGCCGTCTCCGTGGGCGCGCTGCGAGACCGAGGAGGCTGGCCGGTCCGTCGGCCGCGGACCCTGGCAGCTCCCCAAGAGCGCCCCCAGGCTCCCCGCATGTCCCGCCGACGGGTAGCAGGGCGGGTGGCGCTCGGTCGGCTGCGGAAGGTGTCTGCTCGCCGCGTACACATGGGGGCTTTCTCGGCGTCCCGCGCCGCCGTCGATGCTTTCGCCGGTAGCGCCTGTTGACGGGGGCGCCGGGCCAGTCCTGCGAGGTGTCCGACGCGTGGCGTTTGCCGGCCCGATGCTGTGCCTTCGTCATCGGCCGTGTCGTCGCTCGGCGTCCCTTTCCGTGCCGAATCCGTTCGCCAAAGACACCGAGTGTTTTGACCGCGTCGTCTGCCGACTGCCGACTGCGCGTTTCGCGCCCCCGGCCTCAGTCGGCCACGGAGCGCAGCGACTCGGGTGGGGACTCCCGGTCGTCGTGCTCATAGTTCGCAAGGGCCAGGCCAATCGCGAAGAAGGTCGGTGCCCACTCGCCGACAAAAATGCCCCAGTGATCCGCGCGTCCAAGCCCGCGGCACTCCGCCTTCAACGACCCGGCCCACGAGGCCACGGCCAAACCGACGGAAAGGAAGCCGGCGCAGTATGCGTGCTCGGATTTCAGGCCCTTCTCGTGCAGCATCTTGATGATCATGGCTCTCCCGAGAGTGACGGGCTTCCCCCTCTCACCACTGTCGTTCAGGAGGACACCTCCTGCATCTCCACCCGCGATCGCCGGAGGCGAGGCTCGCGACCAGGAGCCGGGCAAGCCCTGCCACAGGTCGTTCCGCCGCCCAGACCTGGCCCTGGGCGAGTCCGGGGAAAGCCCGGGCAACCTGCCCCCGAGCAGCGACTTACTCAACCCGGCCGAAGTGCGCCGAGGCGGTGCCCGTCCTGCCGGAGGTCCCGGCCAGGTCGTCGCGGAGGACCTGGTGGTGACTTCGTTGATTACTGAGGGTTCTGGCCCAACTTCTGGGCTTTGTCGTTATTTTGGGGGTAGTTGGGCAGCGATCAGGCAGGATGGGTGGGGTTCAGGTCGCGGACCTTCTACTGCCTGGTGTCGGGGTGAAGGTCGACCAGCTGGTGCTGACGGATACGGAGACCCGGGTCGCCGTGCGATCACGGGCCGCCTCGGCGGCTTGTTCCGGATGCGGGCAGAGGTCTTCGAGAGTGCACTGCTACTACCCGCGGACGCTGGCGGATCGTCCAGTCGCGGGCCGGCGTGTACGAATCGAACTGCGAGCGCGTCGACTCGTATGCGGGAACGAGCACTGCGCCCGTCGGACGTCTGCCGAGCGGATACCGGCCCTGACCCGTCGCCACGCACGCCGCACGGACGCTCTCACCGCCCAGCTCACCGACGTGGCCCTGTTCCTGGGCGGCCGACCAGGCGCTCGCCTGTCCCGGCGCATGGCCGTCGGCACCTGCAAGGACACTTCGCTCCGGCTGATCCGTGCACAGCCGCTCCCC
>NZ_RDBO01000009.1:41378-57392 GCF_008120935.1 Streptomyces sp. sk2.1 | reverse complement strand
AGAAGCCGTATCTCAACCGATCACGGAACGTGCGGTTCGAACAGGCTTCTCACCCGGGTGATCTTCCCGTTGTACGCGCATGAAGACAGGGCCTCTCGGTAGCTCGGGGATGCGAATCTGACCGAGCAGTACCGGGAGGCCCTGGTGTCCTTGTTGTACGTGTCCGAGCCCGTCCAGTCCAACTCGGCTGCACCATCGTGTGATTGTCTCGCGCACGTGTACGGCAACGCGGCCGACCATCCCGATCGGGTACGGCGGTATCCGTCGGACATGACGGACGCGGAGTGGACGGCCGTGCGGCCATTGCTGCCGGTGCCGGCCTGGCTGAATGGGCGGGGCGGACGCCCCGATAGCTACTGCCACCGCCAGCTGCTGGACGCGATCCGCTACCTGGTCGCGGGCGGGATCTCCTGGCGGGCGATGCCCGCGGACTTCCCCGCCTGGGGCCGGGTCTACGCCTTCTTCCGCCGCTGGCGCGAGCACGGGCTGATCAACGAGTTCCACGACCGGCTGCGCGGGAAGGTCCGTGAAAGCGAAGGCCGCGAGGCCGAGCCCACGGCGGGGATCATCGACGCCCAGTCGGTACGGGCCGCAGCGACAGTGCCGGCCGCCTCACGCGGCTACGACGGCGGAAAGAAGGTGCCGGGCCGTAAACGGCACATCGTGACCGACACTCTCGGCCTGCTCCTGGCCGTCGCGGTCACCGCCGCGAACATCGGCGACCGGGACGCCGCACCTTCGCCGGCGTCGTCCCAAGGCCCAGCTCCGCCGCGATCTCCTTGGCCTTCACCGGTCCCTCGCCCGCGGACCGCCGTTCCTCCAGCACGCCCACAATCCGCTGGTAGTCGGGCGCGAGCACGGTCACCGGCAGCCCGTCCCGCCAGGGCGGCACCACCGACCCCGGCACCGGCGAGGGCACCGCTTCCCGCTCCGGCTCGGTCACGGCAGTCGTCTCGGCGGCGGACACGGCCAGGGCCTCGACCAGCTCCTCCCGCGCGATCACCCGCCGGTCCAGCTCGATCTCCGCGGCCTCATCCTCGGAAACGGCCCGTGAGACAGTCGGACACGGCTCACCGATCATCACCGAGGAGAAGAATCCATGAGTCCGTTGCCCGCCGTCACCGGCCGTGATGAGTTCGATGCCCTGGTCGTCAGAACCGACTACCTCGACGACCAGGCGTGGCAGGACGTAGCGGCGGCGCTGATGGAGCCTTGGGGAGACAGGCCGTACGAGGCAGACGTCCACTTCATCGACGATCTGGCCTGGTCAGGGGCGACCGTTGACGAGGTGCTGACGGCGGTCCGCGGCGACGACAACCTGGCCGTCGTCTTTCTCGCCGACCGTACAACCATGCAGGCCGAGAGCCACCCACTGCTGGCGGTCACCACGCTGACGCGGGAGGAGTGCGTGGACGACGAGGACTACGCACAGCTGACCGAGTTCGGCCGCCATTTCCGCACCATCCCCGCAAGACTCCACGAGGTTCACGCGAACCTGAGCATCGGCAACCTGGGCTTCGAGGAGTTTGCGGCATGGGCTCACGATGATCCCGAGGGGATCTTCCGGTCCTTCTGAATGGGTTCACGGAACTGCGGACAGAGCCTTGAAAACGGCCAGGAATGCTCCTCGCCTCACTCGCTCCGGTGTTCAACGAAGTGGGGAGTCTCAACGCCCCCCGGGCAACCGCCTCCCGCTCCTCCAGCATTCCCAGCACCGACGCCACCGCGCACCCCTCGCTCATGAAGCGGACACAAGACGCCGCATGCCTCCCTCACCCCGAGCTAGACCATGCCTGACCAGCAGAAATCAAGGGATCACGTTCGGTTGAGATACGGCTTCTGAGTCCCCGTCGTCTTGGGCTGGATGTGCAACGCGACGTAACTGGGGCCCCAGCGAAATTCTGCGGCCTGCTCCAACGTGACAGCCGTTACGAGGCTCCATCCGTAGGTTTGCCGACCGGCGGGGCCGCCGACGGGCGTGGCATGGCGCGGGTCCGTGGTGGTGATTCCGGTGGCGTCCACGCGAAGCGACCAAGGGTGCCGCTCTGCAATCGCGCGCCGGTGCTGTCTCCAGGCCGACGTAGCCGCCCAGAGCTTGCGGCCGTAGGTGGCGAGGAGAAGAACCGCGTAGGACCCGAAGACACCGACGAGTTGCCAGAGGACGGAGGTGCCGTTTTTCGTGAGGTGGCCGTTGTCAAGAATTGCGACAACCGTATTCCCCGTGAAGAAGTAGAGCGGTGGCAGAGCGAGGAGGGAGAAGAACAGCCAGTGGCGCCTCAGAGACCGACGATCATGTGTCGTGTAGGTGGCGATGGGCTCCTGCCCGGTCCAGGCGATCTCGAAGGCGTCGCCGGTGTCGGGCGTTTGATAAGTGAGGGTGCGCGTCCGCGCAAACTGCGACGAACGCTCGGTGTCGGGGACGCCAGTTCCTGCGCTGGGCGCGGTGTTGTCGGATCGCAACTGTTTCAGTCGGTCGTAGACAGTTGACGCTGTTTGTGGGCGGCGCTCCGGGTCGCGTTGCAGCACGTCGACGAGCAGTTGAGCAACGGGCTCTGGGACATCCGGTCGCAGGTCGCTCAGAGGCGGTGCCTCGGTGTCGAGTTTGCGGCGGATGACGGACAGCGGGCTGCCGTCTCCGAAGGGCGGATTGCCCGTGAGTAGGGCGAACAAGACACTGCCGAGGGCGTAGAGATCGGAGCGCTCGTCACCGCGCTGGTCGAGGAATTGCTCCGGTGCACCGTACAGGGCGGTGCCGACAGGGGAGAGCATGGTGGTGGGGGCGACGGTGAAGGTGTGGGTGTGGGTGAAGCCTGCGATGCCGAAGTCGACCACTTTGATGCGGTTTTCGGCAGTGAGCATGACATTGGAAGGTTTGATGTCGTAGTGGATGACCTTGGCCTGGTGGGCAGCGACGAGGGCTCTGCAGATCTCCTGGGTGATCTCCAGGGCCCGTGCCGTGGGCATGGGGGCATGCTCGTGCATGTGATGGGCGAGTGTGGTGCCGTCGATCTGCTCCATGACCAGGAACTGCACGCCTTCATGAACGCCTCGGTCGTAGAGGGAGACCACGTTGGGGTGGTTGATCTGTGCGACGGCCACGGCTTCGCGCTCGAATCGATGGAGCAGGTCCGGTGAGGCATCGCCATCGCGTACGAGCAGCTTGATGGCTACGTTACGGTGCAGGTCACGGTCGCGGCCAGCCCAGACCTCGCCCATCCCGCCCCGGCCAAGCCGCTCGCGCAGCTCGTACTTGCCCGCGATCAGTGTGCCGCGTTCCACCCGCACCTCCAATGACCTGCCTTGTCACCATCGCTGACGGATACCAGTGTTACGGATCACGCCTGGTGCCGAAGGTCGGTTCCCGATGTTCGCCCGGTCGACCACACGGCTGAGCAACTGGGGTGGGTCCAACTCGCCGTTCGAAGCCCTCCGCCCCGGGCTGCTGCGTCGGTTGCTCGACGAGGCGATCGAGGGCCTGGTCGACGACGTCCGCGCAGTGAAATGCCGGGTTCAGGATCGAAGGCACCGAGCGGGAGCTGTTGTGCTCGCCGCATGCTTTCGGGGCGAGTCGGCAAGAGAGAACTATCAAGGCGAGTAGCTCCGTGCACCACACCTGTTGCACCCACTAAGGTCGTCCCGACCGCCCCTGAGCTGCGTGAACTCGAATCACACGCACGCGGCGCCCCGGAGAAACGTCGGTGATTTCGACTGCTCGGGTGAGGACATCGAACGGGACTGGCTGGAGCGCACCGGCTGCTGGAGCTCAGTGCCCAGAGTGCTGCTCACCTATGACCAGGTCCGTGCGTACGGGCCCCCGGCGACCGAGGGCAAGAGCGGCGACCCGAGGTGGCCGGCCTTCGCCCGCCGCTACGGCTTCGACCCCACCCGGCCGGTGCAGTGGGAAGTGGAGGCGCTGGAGCCGGCCGAACTCCAGCGCCTGGTCCTCGCCGCCGTCGACCCGTACATCGACCGCGACATCCTCGCCCGGCAAGCCACCCGCGAGGAACAGCAGCGCCGCGCCCTGGAGGAGTTCGTCGGCCGGTGGGGCACGGCGTCCGAGAGGCCGTCCTAGGGTCTGTGTGATGTCGCGATCAATCGGCTGCTCGTAACAGGTCTTCGATCCAGATCATCGAGGCGCGGAGTTCGAGGCCGGCGAGGTAGCTCTCGGGGGTCTTGTCGAAGCGGGTGGCGATGCCGCGCCAGTCCTTCAGCCGGTTTATCAGGCGCTCGATGGTGTTGCGCTCCTTGTAGAGGTCTGCGTCGTGGCTGACCGGCCTGCCCCCTCGGCTGCCTTTCTTCGTGCGGTTGGCGGCTTGGTCCTTCTTCTCCGGGATCACCGCCTTGATGCCGCGTTTCCGCAGGTAACCTTCGCCGGCGTCGTCCCAAGGCCCAGCTCCGCCGCGATCTCCTTGGCCTTCACCGGTCCCTCGCCCGCGGACCGCCGTTCCTCCAGCACGCCCACAATCCGCTGGTAGTCGGGCGCGAGCACGGTCACCGGCAGCCCGTCCCGCCAGGGCGGCACCACCGACCCCGGCACCGGCGAGGGCACCGCTTCCCGCTCCGGCTCGGTCACGGCAGTCGTCTCGGCGGCGGACACGGCCAGGGCCTCGACCAGCTCCTCCCGCGCGATCACCCGCCGGTCCAGCTCGATCTCCGCGGCCTCCAGCACCTCAGCCAACCGCGCGGCTTCCTCCCGCAGCCCCTCCACCCGCACCCGGGCAACCGCCTCCCGCTCCTCCAGCATTCCCAGCACCGACGCCACCGCGCACCCCTCGCTCATGAAGCGGACACAAGACGCCGCATGCCTCCCTCACCCCGAGCTAGACCATGCCTGACCAGCAGAAATCAAGGGATCACGTTCGGTTGAGATACGGCTTCTAACTCCTGATCAAGGAAGATGGGCCGATTACCTGAGACAACGTGACAGAGCCTGAGACTGTCGAGCCCCAGCAGTCCAGTTCGGTAGATCAGCACTTGATCGACGAGCTGTGGGCCGGGCTCAGAGTGAGGGCCTTCAGCTCACTGGCAAAGGCGGCTGGCTTCGGCGCCCCGACTACCCGAGGCAGCTGACCGGTGGACCTGGCTGATCCTCGCCGTGTTCACCCAACTACGTCTGGCCCGCCCGCTGGCAGCCGACCTCCGACGGCCGTGGGAGAGACCGAGCCCGCCCGACAGTCTCAGGCTCTGTCACGTTGTCTCAGGTAATCGGCCCATCTTCCTTGATCAGGAGTTAGAAGCCGTATCTCAACCGAACGTGATCCCTTGATTTCTGCTGGTCAGGCATGGTCTAGCCACCCACCGCATCCCCACCCGACGCCAACAGCTCCCAGAACGCCTCCGGCGTATCGATCCCACCCGGAAGCCGACACGCCATCGACACAACCGCGACCGGCTCGTGCTGCCGGGCCTGCCTCGCCTCCAGATCCGCAGCACGCTTCTGCAACGCACGGATCGCAGGCAGTGCGGCTTCCATCCGATCCTGACTTGAGATCGACACCATCGAGCCCTTCTCTACATCGACCGCGAGCAACGGCGTCCCGGAGCGACAGATCAGGGACCAGGTAATTCAGCAGGCCGCTCCTAGAGCCGCGCTAGTTGTGCTCTCGATGTTCGGCTCGCGGATATCTCACATGGCTCCTGGCCTGCGCATATGTAAAAATCTTGAGGTGTCTTGAATTTGCTGTCTCAAATTTGACCGCATGGGTCTAAAGGTGCGTGAAAACGAGTCGAGATTTCTGGATCGATTTATTGTTCAGAATCTCTGGACGTTCACTTGAGATCTGTTCGAGGAATCGGCTCACATTTCTCGTGCCGAATTTCTGTCGATGTGGGCGCGCGAGCATCGGGGGAAGGTCCCGGTGGGGAGGGTCGGTCCGGAATTCCGGCCCGGCGGCCGGTCCGCCCGTAGCACAGGCCGGGCGGTTTGTTTCCGGCCCGGCCCCGGCGTTGACGCACCTGAGGTGGTTGGATCGTTCCAGGACTGATGACCCGCGGATGTGGGGTGGTTCGTCCGAAGCCGTGGGATGTCGATGGCGAGTTGTGGGCGGTGATCGAGCCGCTGCTGTCCAAAATCGAGCGTCGGACCCGGCATCCGGGGCGCAAGCGGCATCCGGACCGGCTGGTGTTCCAGGGCATCCTGTTCGTGCTGCACACCGGGATCGCCTGGGAACACCTGCCGCAGGGGCTCGGCTTCGGGCCGAGCATGGCCTGCTGGCGCCGCCTCGCCGAGTGGACCGAGGCAGGGGTGCGGCCCCGGCTGCATGAGGTCCTCCTCGCCAAGCTCCGCAGCGCGAATGTCCTGGGCTTCTTCCGGGCGGCCGTCGATGGCTCCCGCATCCGGGCGTCAAAGGGGGCGCCAAGACAGGACGAAGTCCTGTCGACCGGGGCAGAACCAGCAGCAAGTACCATCTGGCCACCGACGCCACTGACGCCACCGGCATTCCACTCGCCGCCCCTTGACCGGCGGCAACCGAAACGACGTCACCTGCTCATCCCACTCCTGCAGGCCGTGTCATTGGTGCAGGGCAAGCGCGGCCGGCCCCGTTGCCACCCCGACGTGGTGCTGGGTGACCGCGGCTACGACCACGACAAGTGCCGCCGCCTCGTCTGGGACCTCGACGATCCTCGCCACAGGCATGCTCTGTGCGGAGAGCAGGACCATCTGGGACCGCCGTCAGGTCATCACGGACCCGGTGCCCCTGCGGGTGAACCGCGGCAGGCGTCTGCCCTCATCATCATCGATGCCCCGCACCCTCACACGTTCAGCCACGTGATCATTCCGACCGCTCGGTTGCCACCTGGCGGCAACCGAGCGGCGCGTCATAACAGGGCAAACACAGTCTGATGCGGCACTGGAATCCGCGCTGGGCGATCGCTGCGGGGGCAGGTAACGGAAAGGGAGGTACGACCGTGTGGCCTCGAGTGAACGGTATGCGTGCACTGGAGCTCGGGACGAAGGGCGAGACGCGCGAGCGGCTCAACGCTCTCGTCCTGGCCGGCGCAAAGACTGCCACCACCGGTCTGCTGGCCGAGTACGTTGAAGAGACGGAGGGCTTGGAGTTCAAAGGCGAGCGTTTGGCAATTCTCGGAAACGACGGAGACTGCGTCGCCACGATCGAGATAACTGGCGTGGAACTGGCTTCCTTCGCAGATGTCACGTGGGGGCACGCATCCGCTGAGGGAAAGGGTGACCAGTCATTGGATGAGTGGCGGAGTGGACACCGTCGTTTCTGGGAGGGTATTGGCACGCCGGTGGATGAGAACACGCCGCTGGTGTGCCTGCGATTCCATCTCGTCACGCCCTCCTGACAAAATGGTTGTTGGGGAACGATAGGCTCGGTGGCCATGAGTCAGAGCGGTTCGCAAGCGGCGGCATTCTTCCGAGATGTCCGGGAAAGCAGAGTGGTCTGGCTCGTCCGGGATGGCGATGGAAGCCCGACTCACCTTTCTGCGGACGGCACGCGCAGTCTTCCCTTCTGGTCGACCTCGCCCCGCGCCCAGAGGGCAGCGAAGATCTGGGGGCGTGGGCTCCGCGTTGAGTCCATGCCCTTGGACACCTGGTGCGATCGCGCACTGCCCGATGCCGCCCGGGACGGACTCGTGATCGGCATCAACTGGAGCGGGCCACGCCTGGTCGGCTGGAGCTTCACCCCTGAGGAAGTTCTCAACCGGCTGGTGCTGTGACCGGGAAGGTTTCCCGGGCGGGGGTGCGGCCAAGGCCGGGCCGGCTGGGCACTGGGCATGGGAAGATCGCGCCGTGACTCTCACCCTGAATGACTTTGACGGCGAACACTCGCTGACGCTCGCTGCCGGTGACCTGGCCGCCGATGCTGCAGTAGTTGCCGCCGGACACGAATCAAATGGGTACTTCTGGGAGGGCCTTGTGCAGTTCGCCCGGCCGGATCTCGCTGAGCACCTCGATTTCGACAGCGAGGGCGGCATGTTCTGTGCGCTCGGGAGCCTGAGTGACCTCACGCAGCTCAAGGCTGCCCTCGAGCCCGTGATCTCGCATTCCAGCACAGTTCGCGAGATCGTTGCTCGTGCCGAGACGGCAGGCTTCGAGTTCGACGACTAACCTTGTTCTTTTTCTTCCGGCCTCGAACGATGTTTCGAACTGAGCCGCCCACCTGGGGATTCGCCGGACGCGGGGTGGGGTAAGTGGTTGGCGTCCAGGACGGTCCGGCGGAGGCCGCAGCACGGTAGAACCGCCTGACGGGCCGACGCGTCTTCGCTGTTCTACGGGACCAGTCGCGGGAGGGTCTGGATGAATATCGAAACCGGTGTAGGCGTGTGCGCGACTGTCATAGCGATGGGATCCTTCTGGATCAGCTGGGGGCAGGCGCGGGCATCCCGGGCACACAACCGGCAGTCGGTGCGGCCGTTGGTGCTGATCCGCACAGTTCGTGCGGGATACCGGGACGACGTGGCCGGCCTGGAGGTGATCAACGCGGGGATCGGGCCGGCGGTCGTGACGCGGACGTCGGTCACTCTCGACGGGGAGGTCATCGGCCAGTGGGATCTGCCCACGTATTACCAGATGGCCCAGGACCTCCCCCTGCTGCCGAAAGTGAAGACGTTGGTCACGGGGGCAGCTCTCATCCCGGGCGAGAGGAGCTACCTGCTGCATTTCGAAGAGCGAAACGGGCAGGAATCCGCATGGTTCTGGGAGCTCATCTCCACGAGACTGCTCGTTGAGATCCGGTACGAGTCCCTCTACGGCGGTGAGGACTTCGTGGCTCGCTCGACTCTGTTCTGAGCTTGTTCATTTTCTTCCGGCCTCGAACGGTGTCTCGAACTGAGTCGCTCACCTGGGGATTCGCCGGACGCGGGGGCGGCCTTCGTCTGATCATGTGCTCCGACCAAGGTGCACTGACCAAGACGAAGGCCGTGAGGGTGAGTCTGCTGCCTGATGCCGTGCGGAGGGAAGCGTTCGCGGAAGCGTCACGCTTCCGGGGAGAGTTCTACGAGTGTCTGACCGCCCGGCGCGACGAGTTGTTCGAGCTGGCGGACGCGGTGCTGTGTGCCGACGGTGCGGTGAAGTCCCCGGTGGACCTGACGCTGTTGCCCGAACACCGTCGTGGACATGGAGCGATGTACGGCGGCCTGAACCACGGCCGGATCGACACCGATCAGCTGCGGACGGTGCTGGCCGGGCTGTTGCTGCCGCGTTTCGACGGCGGGCGCCTGGTCCTGGCGGTCGACGTGTCACCGTGGCTCCGCTCGGACGCACCATGTTCGGCGGAACGGCTCTTCTGTCACGTATACGGCCGGGCGAAGACGGCCTCGCAGTTCATCCCGGGCTGGCCCCTGCTCCTTCGTCGCCGCGCTGGCGCCGGGCGCCACGTCCTGGACCGCGATCCTGGACGCGGTGCGGCTGGGACCGGTGGACGACGCGACCGCGGTCACCGCCGCCCAGTTGCGGGGAGTCGTCGAGCGGCTCATCACCGCGGGGCAGTGGCAGAAGGGGGACCCGCACATCGTGATCGTCAGCGACGCCGGCTACGACGTCACCCGCCTGGCCCGGGTCCTGCGCGATCTGCCGGTCGAGCTGGTCGGCCGGGTCCGCTCCGACCGCGTCATGCGCCTGCCCAAGCCGACCCGCCGACCGGGGACGAACGGCCGGCCACCCAAGCACGGACCGGAGTTCCGGTTCACCAGGCCGGAGACCTGGCCCGAGCCCGCGATCACCACGGTCACCGACACCACCAACTACGGCAAGGCCGAAACACGGGCATGGGACCGGGTCCATCCCCGGCTCATCCACCGTTCCTCATGGCTCGACCACGACGGCGAACTGCCTTTGATCGAAGGCACGTTGATCCGGTTGAAGGTCGAGCATCTGTCGAATGACCGGGACGCTCCGCCGGTGTGGTTGTGGTCCTCGAAGACCGGTGCCACACCGGACGATGTGGACCGTTTCTGGCAGGCGTTCCTCCGCCGCTTCGATCTGGAGCACACCCTCCGCTTCGCGAAGCAGACCCTCGGCTGGACCACCCCGAAACTCCGTACCCCCGAGGCGGCGGACCGCTGGACCTGGATCCTGATCGTCGCTCACACCCAACTCCGGCTCGCCCGCCCTCTCGCCACAGACCTCCGCCGGCCCTGGGAGAAGCCCACCGCCTCCAGCCGGCTCACCCCAGCCCGGGTCCGCCGGGGATTCAGGAACATCCGCGCTCACCTCGTCTGCCCGGCCCGCGTTCCCAAACCCCGCGGCGCCGGCCCCGGACGACCACCCGGCGCCAAGAACAGACACCGGGCACCCCGCTACGACGTCGGCAAGACCGCCAAACGCCCCGAGACTCTCAAGGCCATCGGCAAGCCCGGAAGATCTTGGTAGATAAAGAACAAGCTAACTGATCGTTTCGGAATGAGATTCGGGAGCGACCTGCAATGTCGTGTCTGAACTGTGGCGACGCCGACGGCGCCCCTGTTCGGTTTGCCTCGCCGTGCCCCTTCGCCGTCCGTGCCGACTCGTTGCAGCACACCATTCCCGAGGGCGCGACGGTGACGAGCACCCTGCCGGGCAGGTGCGACCGGAACCACACCGCAGTCCGTCGGCGGAATAATGCGTTGACGCCCCAGGGAGGTGTCTTGTTAGCCTCAAGGGGTCGTTCTGATTCGTTCTGGGCCTGCGCGCCCTGGAAGAGGTGTCTTGATGTCCCGGCCCGCGCCGAGTGCGCCTCGCCCTACCGCGTAACCGTCCGCCACCTTCCGCTGCCCGTTTCTCCGGGCTGCTGCCGGACGTGTCCTCCGGTGCTCTGACCTGCCTGTCCGCCGTTCCGCGGCGTTATCGGGCTGTCTTCTGACGAGGCCACTCGGCCTGCTCTTGCTGTCCTGATCGACTTCCAGCAAGGAGCACCCGGGTGTCCAGCCACACCACCACCAACACTCTCAGCCTCAGCCTCAGCACCTTCGCCTGCACCTGGTGCGGGCTGATCGTGTCCGCGTACGCCGCCGACGGCGCTCTGCGCAACCACTGCCCCTCCTGCCTGCACTCCCGGCACGTCCTCGACCACGTCGAGGACGGTCCGAGCGACTGCGAGGGCCGGATGTCCCCGATCGCCATCGCCGTGCTCCGCACAGGTGACTGGATGGTGATCCACCGCTGCGTGCGCTGCGACGAGCTCACCTCGAACCCGGTGTGCGCGGACGACAACCAGCTGATCCTGATGCGCATGGCGGTCCGCCCGCTGGCCCAACCGCCCTTTCCGCTCGAAGCATTCGGAACCCTCTGACCGCCCGACAGGAAAGGAGCACCGCCATGTCACGCGCCAACAGCAGTCGCGGGCGGCGTCGTCCGCAGCGGCACAAGGATGTCCTGCACACCCAGGGTGGGCACCGGGCAGGCGACTTCCGGTGCACGTCCTGCCGACTCGACGTGTCGCTGGACGCGCCCGGCACCGCGCACCGCAACCACTGCCCCAACTGCCTGGCCAGTCTGCACGTCGACCGGAAGATCCCGGGCGACCGCGACGCGGACTGCCGCGGCCGGATGGAGGCGCTGGGCATGTCCGTCCGCCCGGACGGCGAGTGGATGATCATCCATCAGTGCGTCTCCTGCGGCGAGCTCAGCGCCAACCGCATCGCCGGTGACGACAACCCGCTCGCCCTGGTCCGCCTCGCCCTCAGGCCCCTCGTCGACCCCAAGCACGCCAGCCGCGCCCTGCTCACCCTGTGACCCGGCCGTGCCGACCGTGGGCGGGGCGCCCCGATGCCGCGCCCCGCCCACGACCCCTGCCCACGAACATCACCACTACCGAAAAGGAGCACTCCTGCAGTGAACCTGGGGCTTCGTCATGAAGCGCATGGCCACCTGCACTGCCAGAACACCAGCATGGGCCGCTTCAACGCGAGGTTCGCAGCCGGCGGAGGCATATGAGGCTGCAGGCCAGTTCGAGCAGGCCCTGGTGGAAGTCAGCGCGTCGCTCGTAGCGGATGCGGAGTCGTTTGAACTGGTGCAGCCAGGCGAGGGCGCGCTCGACCACCCAACGCACCTTGCCCAGGCCGGAACCGTGAGCGATGCCGCGTCGCGCGATCAGCGGCATGATGCCCCGCTTCCACCGCAGGCGGCGGGACTTGTCGAAGTCGTAGCCCCGGTCGGCATACAGCCGTCGGGGCTTGCGGCGTGGTCGTCCTTGCAGGCCCCGGATCGATGGGACGGCGTCGAGCAGCGGCAGGAGCCGGGTGACGTCGTGCCGGTTGCCGCCGGTGAGCGTGACGGCGAGCGGGGTTCCGTGCCGGAACGCGAAGTCGCCCGGGATGACGTCGGCGCCGCCCGGGAGGTGGCGGCAGGAGCGGGGCCACCCGCTCCCACAGGCCATCCGGAACAAGATCAGTACGCACTCCGGACACGCTGCCGACCAAGATCGCCGAGCGAAGGAACCGCAGTTCAACTCATTCTGAAACGGTCAGCTAAAGGCCAAAGGCTCTCCCCGTAACTGTTGTTTGCCACAGGCGCTGCGTTTTTTCCTGTGTCGGGTTCCAATGAGCGCGCGGACGTTGTCAGAGGGCGAGGGCACACTGACTGCATGATCACCTCTTCAGCCGCCGCAGACGATGTCTGCCGCCCCTCCCTTGGCTGGGTGCAGTCGATGGGTGGCCCTCTGATCGTCGTCCCTGTTTCTGCCCTGATCGCCTGGGGCGGGTGCACGGAGAGCGGTGCCACGGCTGGAGACGCCACCGCTCCAGACGACTACGACCGGGCCTGTGCGGTGGACGATTTGGCCGGTGTGATCCCCGTCGGGGAGAACGGTGCGCAGGCACTGGTGCTGGCGGACGAGCCGGCCACCAGCTGTTATCTGCCCGAGCGCCGGGCGTTCCTGCGGTGGCTTGCCGCCGACTCCGTGGCCGGACTGGGCGCCGCTGCAGGCACTGTCCTCGCAGACCCGGCCACGGTGTGGGAGGAGTGCGGCACCTGGGTGTCGGACGGTCCGGCCGTGCTCATGGACTCCGCCGAATCGGGCTCTGAACTGGGCGTCGAGTACCCCGGCGGCGGGATGCCCGCCGAGGCATTGGTTCCGCTGCCCGCCGGCCGCTGGAGGGTCCGCGCCACGCATACCAAGGTGGATGAGGAGAACTGGGTCGGCCTGGTCCAGCTCCTGCCCGTCGAATCCTGAACGGCAGCGCTTCGGTCGGTTGCGGTGCGCAAGGTTGTGCAGATGGGCGATGCCGAGCGGCGCGTGGTGTACACCATCGCCCTTGAGGCGGAAGTCGCGCAGGATCTTCCAGTTTCCAGGCAGGCATTTCGCTCTGCCCGGGATCGCGACGGTGCAAGGTGACGAGCCCGGCACCTTGATAGCCGCCGTCGGCAATCACTGGACTCTTTCCAACCTGCTGGCGGGCCGGTCGGGTTGAGAAGCCGTATCTCAACCGAACGTGATCCGCTGATTTCTGCTGGTCAGGCATGGTGTGGCTCGGAAGGGGAGAGGCATCCGGCGTCTTGTTCCCGCTCCGTGAGCGAGGGGTGCGCGATGGCGTCGGTGCTGGGAATGCTGGAGGAGCGGGAGGCAGTGGCCCGTGTGCGGGTGGAAGGGCTGCGGGAGGAAGTCGCCCGGTTGGCTGAGGTGTTGGAGGCTGCCGAGATCGAGCTGGACCGGCGGGTGATCGCGTGGGAAGAGCTGGTCGAGGCCCTGACAGCCTCGGCTGCCGAGACCACCGCCGGGACCGAGACCGAGGAAAAAGCGGTGCTGTCGCTCGCGCCGATGCCGGATCGATGGTGCCGCCCTGGCGGGAAGGTGCTGCCGGTGCCGGCTCTGGCGCCGGAGTATCAGCGCATTCCGGGCGTGTTGGAACAGCGGCGATCCACGGGTCACGGATCCCGTCGGGCCAAGGAGATCGCGGTGGAGCCGGGCCTTGACGCGACGCCGGCGAAGGTCGAGGGGCTGCGGTCGAAAGCCCGGCGCCTGGCGGAGCGCGGGTGGCTCCTCCTGGAGACGTCGGGGGCGTTCAGCGCCGTCAGGCGGACCGTGGCAGTCCCGGACACCGGCTCATCCGRGTGACCATCGACCACCGGATCARSGRCTCGCTGGTGGRGGGCAGYGRCMCGRAGTCCCGGGCCYGACGGCGGGAGTTCAMCAACCACGCGAACYTGCGRTCRGCCACCCASCGRCTSGGSAGCACCACGAACSCRGRCATGRCGTCGGTGRGCTTGACGATCTCCAAGGTCYGGGCGAGTRMSTSSCGGCACCYGRCGACGAGGGAGCCGGTGRAGCCGCCGTCGGCCCASACGAGGGTGATGTCGTGGCGCAGACGGCGCAGACGGCGCAGACGGCGCAGACGGCGCAGACGGCGCAGACGGCGCAGACGGCGCAGACGCATCAGCAGGCCCGCCGCGGCGCCCCGGTCGCCGATGTTCGCAGCCGTGACCACGATGGTCAGGAGCAGGCCGAGGAGGTCGGTCACGATG
Source organism: Streptomyces sp. sk2.1 (assembly GCF_008120935.1). Classification (GTDB taxonomy): domain Bacteria; phylum Actinomycetota; class Actinomycetes; order Streptomycetales; family Streptomycetaceae; genus Streptomyces. The sequence continues at coordinate 42,988 of NZ_RDBO01000009.1, read as the reverse complement.
TGCCGCTTGCGGCCCGGCACCTTCTTCCCGCCGTCGTAGCCGCGTGAGGCGTCGGCATCGTCGCGGCGGCCCGCACCGACTGCGCGTCGATGATCTCCGCCGCCTGTGGGCTCGGCCTCACGGCCCTCGCGCTCACGGACCGTCCCGCGCCGCCGGTCGTGGAACTCGGCGATCAGCCCGTGCCCGCGCCGGCGGCGGAAGAAGGCGTAGGTCCGGGCCCGTACGGGGAAGTCCGCGGGCATCGCCCGCCACGAGATCCCGCCCGCGACCAGGCAGCGGATCGCGTCCGACAGCTGCCGGTGGCAGTAGCCCTCGGGCCGTCCACCCCGCCCCTGGAACCAGGCCGGCACCGGCAGTGACGGCCGGACGGCCGTGCACTCCGCGTCCCTCATGCCCGACGGGTACCGGCGCACCCGGTTCGGATGGTCGGCCGCGTTGCCGTACGCGTGCGCGAGGCAATCGCACGACACGGTGGGCGAGTTGAGGTCAACATGCTCGGGCACGTACAACAAAGACAACAGAGCTTCCGGGAGCCACTCGGAATGGGATCGCACCCCCGAGCTGCTTGGAGGCCCTGCTTTCACGCGCGGAAACCGCCGCAGTCACCCGATCGAGACTCCCGTTCGATCGACAGCCTTCGAGATCGGTACGGGCAACAACCACTTACGTGTCGGGATGCTCCGGCAGGGCGAGCCAGTCCGACCAGGAGATCTCGCGGCCGAGGAAGCGTGGCCGCTCGAACGGCCAGGCGGCGGCGATCCACTGCGGCACCAGCGCGTCGAGGGCCTGCTCGACCTCGCTGCCCACCAGCTCGTCCACCACCCACCAGGAGATCTCGCCGTCCGCACCGGCCCTCTCCGGTGGGTCGATGTAGACACAGCCGAGCAGAGCTGTCTCCGCCGCGTCGAGCAGCGCGTAGTTGAAGGACTGGTGTGCGGCGATCTCCTTCTCGTGCCGCAACAGGTCGGCCCGGTCGGCCTCGTAGGTCATGGTGGCCGCGGGCCAGCCCCAGGCCGGGCCGAAGATGGTCCACAGCCGCTCGCGCGAACCCATCACAGCCGGATAGTCGAGCGGAGTGTCCGCCTCCCGGATCGGCCGCAGGTGATGATCACCGCCCGGCAGCGGTATCAGGACGGGGTGGACGAAGTCATCGGGAAGCCAGCTCATGGCGCCCGACCGTAGCAGCGCGAGGCCGTCCGCTCCCCTGGATTTTCCCCGCATACCGCCAGGCCCTGCTCTCACGCCGGGCAGGGCCCGCGATCACCCGATCGAGACTCCCGTTCGATCGACAGACTCCATGATCGGTATGGCAACGGCTTCTGAGCTTGGCGTTTATCCTCGGCGGGCTTCGTGTTCCTTGATGGTCTCGGCGCGTTTGACGGTCTTGCCGACGTCGTGGCGCTTGGCGCGGTGTTTGTTCTTCGAGCCGGGCGGCCGCCCGGGGCCGGGGCGGGACGGTTTCGGTGTGGCTGCCGGACGGGCCGTGGTCGGTCGGAGGTTGCGAAACCCGCGGCGGACGCGGGCGGGGGTGAGGCGTCGTGGTTCGGTGCGGCGTTCCCAGGGGCGGCGGAGGTCTTCGGCGAGAGGTCGGGCGAGGCGGAGCTGGGTGT
>NZ_RDBO01000009.1:0-41278 GCF_008120935.1 Streptomyces sp. sk2.1 | reverse complement strand
TCTCCCAGCCGTCGAGTAGGGGGCGTGCGCGGAAGTCTTCCGGTTGCTCTCCCGGCTCCTCTTCCGGCCCCCGCGGTGCCGGAAGAGGAACCGGGAGAGCAACCGGAAGACTTCCGCGCACGCCCCCTGCTCGACGGCTGGGAGAAGGCCGCCGACTCCTCGGAACGGCTCTGGCTCATCCGGTCCTTCCTGGAGCGCACCCTCCTCGGCGTCCTGGGCGAGACGGGCGACGAACGCCCGCGCGTCGACCCCGACAGCACCTTCGAGGACCTGGGCGTCGACTCCATGTCCCTGCTGGAGCTCCATGACCTCGTCACGGCCGCCACCGCGGTGGAACTCCAGGAGTCCGCGCTCTTCGACCACCCGACGATCAACGACCTCACGGCACACCTGAACACCGAACTGGAGGCACTGCGTGGCTGAGAACACAACGGGGCCCGAGGACATAGCCGTCGTGGGCATGGCCTGCCGCTACCCCGGCGGCATGAACACCCCGGAACAGCTGTGGGCGATGGTCGACGAGGGCCGGGACGCCATCACCGACTTTCCCGACAACCGAGAGTGGCACACCGAGGATCTCTACGACCCGAGTTTCGTGCGGCAGGGCGGGTTCCTCCACGACGCGGACGTCTTCGACGCCGACTTCTTCGGGATCAGGCCCGCCGAGGCGATCTCCATGGACCCGCAGCAGCGGGTGCTCCTGCAGGTCGCCTGGGAGGCGGTCGAGCGGACGGGCATCGTTCCGTCGAGCCTGAAGGGCTCCCGGACCGGCGTCTTCGTCGGGCTGATGCCGAACGAGTACGGAATGCCGCTGTGGAAGTGGCAGGACGCGACAGCCGGTTTCATGGGCACCGGCACCTCACCGAGCGTGGCGTCCGGACGGATCGCCTACCTCCTGGGCCTGGAAGGCCCCGCCCTGACCATCGACACCGCCTGCTCGTCGTCCGGCGTGGCGATCCACACCGCCGTCCGGTCCCTGCGCAGCGGCGAGACGGACCTGGCGCTCACGGGCGGCTGCACCGTGCTCACGGGGCCCGGGATGTTCGTGGACTACGCCAAGAAGGGCGCCCTCTCACCGGACGGGCGCTGCCGTACCTTCTCCGACACCGCCAACGGAACCGTCTGGGCCGAAGGCGCGGGCGTCCTCGTCCTGGAACGCCTCTCGGCGGCCCGGCGCAACGGGCGCCGCATCCTCGGCGTCATCAAGGGGACCGCCGTCAACCAGGACGGTGCGAGCAACGGCCTCACCGCACCGAGCGGCAGGGCCCAGGTCAAGGTGATCCAGCAGGCGCTCGCCGACGCCCGGCTCGCGCCCGGCAGGATCCAGCTGGTGGAGGCGCACGGTACGGCCACCAAGCTCGGCGATCCCATCGAGGCCAACGCCATTCAGGCCACCTACGGAGCGGACCGCGGCGACGAACCCGTGTGGATCGGTTCGTTCAAGTCGAACGTCGGCCACACCATGGCCGCGGCGGGGGTCGGCGGTGTCATCAAATGCCTGAGCGCGATGCGCGCCGGCACCATGCCCAAGACGCTGCACGTCGAGAACCTCAACTCCCATGTGGACTGGTCCTCCTCGGTGAACGTCCTGCGGGAGAGCAGGCCATGGCCCGAAGAGCCGGACGGCCTGCGTCGGTGCGCCGTCTCCTCGTTCGGAGTCAGCGGCACCAACTCCCATGTCATTCTCGAAAGTTGGAAGGAGGAATCGACGGCTCCCGTGACCCCGGCGGACACCTCCGACGACACCACGCAGGCGCTCACCCTCTCCGCCAGGACACCGACCGCGCTGCGCTCGCACGCCGCCAGGATCGCCGGACACCTCATCTCCGGGACCTCGTCCGTGGCGGCGACCGGCCGGGCACTCGCGACCCGGCGCGAGCACTACACCCACCGCGCCGTCGCCGTCGCGGGAGGACGGGAGAACCTGGCCGCCGCGCTCCGGGCGTTCGCCGACGACACCGGCCCCTCGGAAGTCGTGCACGCCGAGGCACGGCGCATCCGGCGCCCGGTCTTCGTGTTCCCCGGGCAGGGGTCCCAGTGGGATGCCATGGCCGTGCAACTCCTCAAGAGCTCCGACGTCTTCCGGCTGAGGGTCGAGGAGGTCGCGGGAGCCTTCAAGCCCTATCTCGATTACGACTTGCTGGCGGTGCTCAGAGGCGAGGACCGGGAGACGGACCGGGAGCGCACGGACGTCGTCCAGCCGCTCATCTTCACCATGATGCTGGGCCTCGCGTCGATGTGGGGGCTCGCCGGTGTCCGGCCCGCCGCGGTGGTCGGGCACTCCCAGGGCGAGGTCGCCGCCGCCTGCCTCGCCGGTGCTCTCAGCCTCGACGGGGCGGCTCGTGTGGTCGCCTGCCGCAGCCGCGTTCTGGAGAACGAGGGACGCGGCGGCATGGTGGCCGTGGCGCTCGGCGCCGAGGAGGCGGTGATCGCCACGCGCGAGGCGGATGCGCGACTCACCGTCGCGGCGATCAACGGGCCCGCCTTCACCATCCTGTCCGGTGACGACGAACCCGGCCTGCGACGTCTGCTGGACCAGTGCGAGGACCAGGGCGTCTACGCCCGCCGGGTCCCGGCCAAGTGCGCCTCGCACTCCCCCGTCGTGGCCGAACTCGAAGGCCCGATCAAGGCCGGACTCGACAGTCTCCAGACCTCCGCGGAGGACGTGGCCTTCTTCTCCACGGTCGAGGGCGACCGAGTGCGGGGCCAGGACCTGACCGCCGCGTACTGGTACCGGAACCTGCGCGAGCCGGTCCGGTTCGCCGAGACCGTCACGGCCATGGTGTCGCACGGCTACGACGCCTTCATCGAGATCAGCCCACATCCCGTGCTCCTCACCTCGCTGAACCAGATCCTGGAGCAGGCCGACAGCGATGCCCCGGTGTGCGCGACCCTCCACCGGGACCAGGGTTCGTACGAGCGGTTCCTGACGGCTGCCGCCGAAGCCCACGTACAGGGGCACGACATCGACTGGGCCGCCCTGCACACCGGTACGTGGTCCAAGGCTCCGGCTCCGGAGGACCTTCCCACCTACCCGTTCGCAGGACGCCGGTTCTGGCTCCCGTCGCAGATGGACACCACGGCGGTCCCCGCGCCGCCCGCCGTTCGGCCGAGCTCGAACAGGGCACGGATATCGGCCGGCGGCCACCCGTTCCTGACCTCCGTGGTCGAGACGGTCGACGGCACCACGGTGCTGAGCGGGCACCTGTCCGTCCGCAGCCACCCGTGGTTGCTGGACCACCGGGTCGAGGACACGCCCCTGCTGCCCGGTACCGCCTTCGCGGAACTGCTGCTGTCGGCGGGGCACGAACTCGACTGTCCCGCCCTCGACGAGATGGTGCTCCGGGACCCGCTGCTCCTGCCGATGGACGGGGCCCGGGTCGATGTACAGGTGACCGCGCGCCCCGCCGACGCACAGGGGCAGCGGGCCGTGGCCGTGTACTCGCGTCCCGCGGCCGGCGCCGAGTGGCGGCATCACGCGGAGGGCCTGGTGTCCCCCGGGACCACGCGGCCGAATCCCGCCGGCCTCCCGACCGGACCCGGTGCCGGACGCCTGGAAACCGGCACGCTGTACTCGCGGCTGCGCGAGAGGGGGTACGGCTACGGCGACGCGTTCCGAGGAGTACGCGAGGGAGAGCACGGCGACGGCTGGAGCCGTTCCCGCGTGGTCCTGCCGGACAGCGCCCGTATCAACCACAGCGGCTTCGCGCTGCACCCGGCGCTGTCCGACGCGGCCCTGCACGCCGCCGTGGCCGGTGGCCTGATCGACACGCCGGCGGCCGGGGACATCGCAGTCCCCTTCGTCTTCAACGGCGTGCGCACCGGTGACCGCGACGACGCCGACCAGTGCTGGGCCGTTGCCCGGCGGGTCGCTCCCGACGCGATCGCCCTCACCCTGACCGACGACGACGGACACGTGCTGCTGAGCGTCGACCGCATGGTGGTCCGCGGCCTGGAGCGACCCGCCCGGCAGCCGGAGCAGGATGAGGCCGGGCTCTATACGACCGACTGGGCGGAGGCCGAGGGCGAACCCGGCGCGAAACGCCGTCTGTGTGTCGTGGGCGCCGACGGGCCGCTCGCCCCGTTGCTGCGCGACACCGCGCACGGCGGGATCACCGTGGCCACGCTCGACGAAGCCGTCATGGTCGTCAGGGCGCTGCCCGGCGACTGGCAGGTCGTCCTGCCCGCCCCGTCGACCGGCTCCGGGACCGCGGCTCACGTCCATGACACGGCGGAGTGGACGCTGAGGGCCGTCCAGCAGTGGATGCTCGCCGAGGACCTCGCCGGGCGGGCCCAGCTCACGTTCGTCACGCGGAACGGGGTGGCCGTGCCCGGCGATGACGCGCATGACCTGGCATCGGCCGCTCTGTGGGGGATGGTGCGCACCGCGCAGACCGAGACCCCGGGGCATATCCGCGTCATCGACGTCGACGACGCCGCGGTCGCCGCATCGGGCCCGACCGAGGCGGCGCTGCAACGGTCCGAGGCCCAGCTGGCCGTGCGCGCCGGCCGCGTACTGCGCCCGTACCTGTGGCCCCACTCCTCCGTCGCCGACACCTTCCCGGACTGCGGCGACGGCACCGTCGTGATCACCGGCGGCACCGGCACGATCGGCCGTGCCCTGGCCCGCCACCTCGTCACCCGGAAGTCCGTACGGTCCGTGGCGCTGCTCAGCCGCAGCGGTCGGCAGGCGCCCGGCATCGCAGCCGTCACCTCCGACCTCGAACGTCTGGGAGCCTCGGTCCGCGTGTTCGAGGCCGACGTCACCGACGCGGAGCGCCTGCGCACGGTCCTGGCCGAACTGCGCACGGAACGTCCCCTGGTCGGCGTCGTCCATGCCGCGGGGCTCCTCGACGACGCCATCGTGCCGAACATGACGCCCGGACAACTGCAACGGGTGCTGGCGAGCAAGGTCGACTCGGCACTCGCCCTGGACGCCGCGACGCGTGAGGACGACCTGCGCTTCTTCACCGTCTTCTCCTCCCTGTACGGCGTGCTCGGCGGCCCCGGGCAGGCCAACTACGCCGCGGCGAACACCTTCCTGGACCACTTCGCGCAATGGCGCCGGGCACAGGGCCGACCGGCGAACTCCATCGCCTGGGGGCTGTGGGACGAGGCGACGGGCATGACGGGACACCTCAACGAGGCGGATCTGCTGCGACTGCGGCGCAACGGAGTCGCGCCGTTCACGGTGCCGGAGGGACTTGCCCTGTTCGATGCCGCACTCAGCAGCGGCACCACCGCCGTGACAGCGGCGCGTCTCGCGGTGTCCGACGCGATGGAGGACGGCCCGTTCCTGTTCTCCCGCCTCGTGGAACTCGAAGCGGCACGGACCGGGAAGGCGCGGACCGGGAAGGCCCGGACGCCCGTACCCGCCGTCGTCCCACCGGCGCCGGTTCCGCAGCCGCAGCCGGAGCCGCGGGAGACGCGGCAGGCGCACGAGAAACAGGAGACGCCCACCGCTTCCGCTCAGCCGCGTGCCGGGGCGGACCGGCCCACCCGTCCGCAGGAGACGGCCACCATCCTCGACCTCCTGAACTCGACGGACGCCTCCCACGACCAACGCGTCGCCGGCCTGCTCGCGGTGGTCAAGGAGAGCGTGGCCGCGCTGCTCGGCACCGAACCCCGGCGCGTGGATGCCCAGCAGTCCTTCTACGAGATGGGCTTCGACTCCCTGACCTCCATGGAACTGCGCGTCCGTCTCGGCCGCAGGCTCGACATCCGGCTGGGCGCCACCGTGGTCTTCGACCACCCGACTCCGGAGGCACTCGTCTCCCATGTCGTGGAGCTTTTCCGGCCCGACGACGGGCAGGAGTCGGACGACTCAGAGGAGTCCGACCCAGGCCGGGTCACCGAGCCGGGCTCCGCGCAGGCCCCGGGGGCGGCGGAGCCCTCCGGGCCCGACTCCGCCCCGTTTCCCCTGACCAAGCTGCAGGAAGCGTATCTCGCGGGGCGCGCGGGCGACTTCGAACTGGGCAACGTATCCACGTACTTGTACGTCGAGGTCGACCTGACCGACTTCGACGTGGCGGCGGCCGGGCGCGCGCTCGACCGGCTCGTACGGCGTCACCCGATGCTGCGGGCCGTCTTCGACCCGAAGGCCGGGAGCCAGCGGGTGCTGGGCACGGTGCCACGTGTATCGATCCCCGTCGAGAACCTGACCCGGCTCACGGAGGACGAGCGCGAGAAGAGGCTCGCCGCCATACACACGGAGCTGAAGGCGAAGGAGTTCGACGTCACGGCCTGGCCCTTGTTCACGGTGCGTGCCACGGTCATCAGCCCGACCGTGACGCGACTGCACTTCGGCATCGACGTCCTCGTCTCGGACGGCAGCAGCACCTCCGTCCTCTTCAGGGAGTGGGCGCAGCTCTACGACGCCCCGGACCGGGAACTCCCCGAGCTCCGGTCCGGGTTCGACGAGTTCGCGATCGGGATGCGAGAGCGGGCCACGACGGCGGAAAGCAGGCAGAGCAGGTCGTACTGGGAAGGCCGGCTCCCGGGCCTGCCCCCCGCTCCGGAACTGCCCCTCGCCGTCCGCCTCGCCGATGTACGGCGCCCCGTGTTCACCAACCGCTTCGTACGCGTCGAGGCCCCGGACTGGGAACGGTTCAGGCGCAATGCTGCGGCAGCCGGCCTGACGGCGTCGGGCGCCGTGCTGGGGGCGTACTGCCATGTGCTCGCTGCATGGTCCAAGACACCGGACTTCACGATCACATGCCTGGTGTCGCAGCGGGACGCGATGGCCGACGTGGACACATCGAATGTCATGGGCAACTTCTCCTCCACCAGTCTGCTCGAAGTGCGTGTCGACCGGGCCGCTCCGTTCCGGGACACGGCCCGGCGGATCCAGCGCCGGTTGATGCAGGACATGGAACACACCGTCCACTCCGGCCTCGACGTGCTCAGGGACCTCGGCCGCATGGACGCGAGCGCGGGGCGGGCGCGTATGCCGGTTGTCTTCAACAGCACGATCGGTGGGGCCGCGGCGGGCGGCCAGGAGACCGGACCGGTGGGTTGGCTGTGCCGCATGGGGAAGACCGGCACGCCGGTGTGGAGCGGGGTCCGCACCCCGCAGGTCATCCTCGATCACACGGCGTTCGAGGAAAACGGAGGTCTGATCCTCAACTGGGACGTGGTGGAGGAAGTGTTCCCGGAGGGCGTCGTGGACCGCATGTTCGCGGCATACGAAAGGCTGATTCGTGAACTCTGTCGCTGACTCCGCCTGGTTCGCGCCCGCCTGGGCGAACGACCCCGAGTTGGGCCCCGGCGGGCTCCGGCCCGCTCCGGAGCACGAGTTCCCCTCGGACCACACTCTCCATTCCCGTTTCATCGAGCGAGCCGCGCGTACTCCCGGAGCCGTCGCCGTGATCGCCCGGGACCGGCGGCTCAGCTATGCCGACGTCGACGCGGAATCGGCTCGGGTGGCGTCCCTCCTGGCAGCACACGGCACCACCACGGGAACGCTGGTCGGCGTGGTGATGGACAAGGGCTGGGAGCAGGTGGTCGGCAGTCTGGGCGTGTTGCGGGCGGGAGGCGCGTACGTTCCCATGGACCCGCACTGGCCGGCCCGGCGCCTTGCCGATGTGATCGCGGCCGCGGGGCTGGACACGATCCTCGCCCAGCCCGCGGTACGCGATGCCGTCGACTGGCCCGACGGCCTCACGGTGCTGGACGTCGAGGCGCCCACCCCGTTAGGGAGGACCGCGGCCCGCACGGCGGCGGACCTCCCGGTGACACCTCGTGACGTCGCGTACGTGATCTACACCTCGGGCTCCACGGGCGTCCCGAAAGGGGTGGTGATCGAGCACGGGGCGGCGGTCAACACGATCCTGGACGTCAACGACGAGCTGTCGCTCACCGCGGACGACCGTGTTCTCGGCCTCTCGGCTCTCAACTTCGACCTGTCGGTCTACGACATCTTCGGCCCTCTCTCCGTCGGTGGCGCGGTCGTGCTGCCCGGTCCGGAGGACGCACGCGAACCCGGCAACTGGCTTTCCCTGATGGCCGAGGAGAGCGTCACGGTGTGGAACGGGGTTCCCGCCCTGATGGCCATGGTGTGCGAGTACCTGACGTCGTCGCAGTACACGGACCCCCGGTCCTCGAACGCCCGGTCCGCACTGCGCGCCGTCCTCATGAGCGGGGACTGGATTCCCGTGGCCCTGCCCGTCGAGATCCGGCGGTTCTTCCCCCGCGCGGAACAGTGGAGCCTGGGAGGCGCGACCGAGGCGTCGATCTGGTCGATCCGGCACCGGATCGTGCCCGAGGACACGGCGTTGCCGTCCATCCCCTACGGCACGTCCATGCGGAACCAGAAGGTCTTCGTGGCCGACACACTCCTACGGGCACGCCCCACCTGGGTCGTGGGGGAAATCTGCATCGCCGGCATCGGCCTGGCCCGTGAATACCTCGGCGACGCGGAGAAGACGGCGAAGAGTTTCACCGTCTCCCCGGACACCGGAGAACGCGTGTATCGGACCGGTGACTGGGGACGTCTCCTGCCCGACGGCGAGATCGAGTTCCTCGGCCGCGACGACATGCAGGTCAAGATCGGCGGTCACCGGATCGAGCTGGGTGATGTGGAAGCCGCGCTGCTGCGATGCCCGGAGGTCGCGGGCGCTGTCGTCACGGCCCCGGGCGACCGCAGACGCAGGCGACTCGTGGCGCACGTCGTGCTGGAGGCGGGCGCCGGACGGACGGGCGCGGACATCAAGAAGGCCGCGGGGGAGCTCCTGCCGCCGTACATGATTCCGGCCCTGGTGACCGTGTGGGACGCACTGCCCCTGACGGCGAACGGGAAGGTCGACCGCGCCTCGCTGGCCCGGCACGAGGAGGAGCCGGACACGGAGGGCGAGAACGCACGCCCTGCCACGGAGGAGGAGCAGACCCTGCTCTCGTTGTGGAAGGGGTTCTTCGAAACGTCCTCGCTCTCCGTCCTGGACAACTTCTTCGAACTGGGCGGAGATTCCCTGCAGGCCGTACGTCTGATGGCGAAGGTGAGAGAGGAGCTGGACGCCTCCCTGCCCGTTTCGGCGCTCTTCTCCGCACCGACGGTCCGGTCGCTGGCGGCCCGCGTGCAGGAATCGCGCGCGGCCGCGTAACCGCACAGGTCTCCGGCCGGTGTCACCGACACCGGCCGGAGACATCCGTCGGGTGGCGGACCGACACCGGGGAGCCGCGCGCGAGGAGTGAGGTCCGCGCTCCTGCTCAGGGGCACACCGCCCGGCGAACCGATCGCGGCGGTACGGATCACCGCCGGTGTCATGCCGTCGGCACCGGCGGTGACGTGCTGTCGGCACCGGCGGTGACGCGGCGCCCGGTCGCAGGGTCCGCCCCTCGCCCACGGCCCTCGCGACCGCTGCCGAGCACCCCGGACATCGTGACCGGAGGTCTCACCCCGTCGCCGGGCGCAGTTCGCGGAGGATGCGGGAGAGGTCGTCCGGGGCGGCCGCGAGGCGGACCGGCTCGCCCGCGTCGTCGAGTTCGGCGATGTGCCAGCTTCCGGGGACGATGTCGCCGTCGCCGCCCCGGACCCGCCGGACGGTCTTGAGGACGAGCCGTTCCACCGGGATCGGCTTCGCCGCGAAGCGGCCGGGGCCGGGGTGGGGTGTCACCGCGGGTGGCCCGTCACCGAGGACGATGTGGGTACCGAACAGATGCGGGTTGTAGTCCGTGGGCTCCAGGAAACGGGCGGCCACGAAAACCTCCTCCGTCCGGGCCTCTCCCTCCTCCCCGACGGACTCCGCGGCCGTTCGGGGCGTACGGACCCGGGTGGCCCGCCAGGCCAGGACGAACATGACCAGCGTGGCCGACGAGCCCACGGCCGCCCAGATGATCGACGTGGGAGAGCCGAACGGGGTCGTGGGGTGGAGGTAGCAGAGCGGCAGCAACCACAGGGCCGTACCGACCAGTGCGCCCGCGAACGGCAGCACCGACGGAAGCACCTCGTCGTCGGGCAGTCGGCGCCCGCGCAGATGCAGCAGCACCCGAGCGCCGGGAAAGCCCGCGAGCAGGGCCAACAGGGCCGCCAGGACGGCCACTTCCCCACCGGAGGGGACATGCTCGCGCCACACGTGGTGCGCTCCGGCGACCTTCCGTGCCCCGCCGTGCCAGAAGGTCACCTCGACCCTGTCGCCCGGCTCGAACCCCTGGGCACCCTCCTGGGAGACCGAGAGCCGTTCCAGCGGGCGGCCGTCGGTGAAGTACAGCCAACTCTTCTTCTTGGGCCGGCCGATCTCGGTCCTCTCGATCACGGCGGGCACGATGGTCAGGCACTCGCGGCGCTCCTCGGCGGTCGTCCCGGCGGTGCACGGGGTGGCCGATTGCCATGCCCGCGTGCGCGAGGCGGCGTCCGGAACGGCCGGGGCGGTCGCGCCCGCACCCACGAGCAGCAGCACGCACAGCCCCAGGGCCCCGACCGGAACACGTCCGGCGGTGCGGTACGAGATGACGGGAACGCGACTCGAACCGGGATTTCCGTACCGGGCGTGCAGCGCGCGGAGCGCGTCCAGTTCCGCGTCGAAGGCCGCGCGGTCGTCGGACGACCAGCTCTGCGGCAGCGGCAGGAGCGTCCTGCGCCCGTCGCGCAGCGCCATGCTCACCCGCCGGACTTCCGGAGACCGGGGGTTGTGCTCGTGCTTCAGGAGTATGCGCAGGTCGGCGATGTCGTCCCACGGCACGCTCCGGCGGCGCAGCAGTGTCCGGACGTGCACGCCGTACGCGTCGGCACGCACCCGCCCGGTCACCATGCCCAATGCCAGGACGCCCACCGGTGCGAGCAGCAGGCCGACGCCCATCCACACGTCCGGGAACCCGCCCCCGTACACGACGCGCACCGCGACCAGGCATGCCCCGGCGGCCCCGAGGTGGACGAAGAACCACAAGGGGCGCTGCCGGAGGGGGCGACAGCTCACTTCCCGTTCCCGGACATCGTTCATGTGCGGAATCCTGGCATCGGCCGGGCCACGCCTTCTTGTGCGATGTCCGGCAACCCTCGGCCCGCCACACTGCCGACCTGACGCAGCCGCCCTTCTCGCCGATGCCGGGAGACCGCCCCCGCTCCAGCGGTCCCGCCATGCGTCGCCCCGCCATCTGGTTCCCGTACGACGGGTACTGAGTCACCATCAGCGGAACAGGCCGTGCGGGACTACCGTGTGAGGAGGCCGGCGGCGACCGGCTGTCGTGGAGAGGGAGGGAAGCGTGGGGAAGAACCTCCTCGTCCTGCTCTGCCTCTTCGGGGGAATCGGCCTCGTGTCCCTCCTGCCGATGCTCCTCATCGCCACGCCCGAGCAGTGGTGCCGTACCTGCAAGCACCAGAGCCGTGACCACGAGGGCGGGACCGGGGCATGCACCGGGGACGACTTCGCCCCGGGCGAGTTCACACCGAGTGGCACCTGCCACTGCGCGGCATACGTGCCGAACAGGGAACTCGGCTGAACCATGCCCCCCTCACCGCGACGCCTCCGGTCCTCCGACCAGGACGGCCCTCCCAGCCTTCGGTGGGGAGGGAGGGCACCGGCCCGGCCGGGGTCATGCCAACCAGCGTTCCGCCCTGGCCTGCTTGTCCGGGTCGCCCGATGCCCGGGCCCCTTGCAGGAGGCGGGCTCTGAGCGGTGCGGGAAGGGCGTCCACGTCCTGCTTCTGCTCGGGCCGGCTCTTCCAGCCGACGAGGTGACGGACCGCCCCCGCGTCGTGGCGGGCATCGGCCCGCGGGTCCTGCAGACCGGCGATGATCTCCACCATGGGCACGTCCCCGAGCAACAGCCCCGGTACCGCCTCGTGCGAGGGGAAGCCCGAGCACAGGCCGCTGCCCGCACCGCACCAGGCCAACAGCAGCAGCGCCCGGTTCATCGGATCCGGGACCGACTGCCGCAGCCGGTCCCGTGCCGCGGCCAGGAGCTGGGGCGACGCGCTCCCGCCGGTTCGGGAGAGCCTGAGCATCGCCTCGGAGAACTCGCTCAGGGCGGGCGGCATCGCCGCGAGCCACGACTTCTCCTCCTCCTTCGCCTGCTGGTACCGGAGCTCGTCCTCCTCGAACTGCCGCAGGGGGCCGGGAACGCCGTGCAGGTCCAGCCAACGCAGGAGCGACCGGCCGTCGACGAGGACCGCGTCGCCGTCCCAGCCGTCCCAACGAAGCGTCACACCGTGGTGGAGGAACGCGGCGGTCAGGAACAGGCCGCGTGCGTCCAGGAACTCGAACTGGATGTCCCCCGAGCACATGCACACACCACCGGGCAGTGAGTCCACCGCCATGGCCGTCCGCAGACCACCGAGCTCGTCGGGACGGGAGAGGTCCACGACGACCCCGCTGCCCGCCGAGTCCTCGTGGAACGCGGTGGCCTCCGTCAGCCGGACCTGGGCGGCGTACCCCAGGACACTGTCCAACGCGGACAACTCACCCATCACTCAACTCCGTTTCGCTCCACTCGGTTTCACCTCGTGCCGACCCATTCCATCGCACCCCGCCGGACTCACCGGAACCGGTCCGGGTGCGGCGGGTCCATGCCGCCCGGTCACGGACGCGCCGGGTCTCTCCGCCTCCGTCCCCGTACGGTCGAACCCGGTGGCGCAGACGGGGCGGGTGCGGGCGTAGTAGGAGCGGGAGGCCAGGAGGAGGCCGAAGCCCAACCCGCCGAACGCCAGCCCTCCGAAGGCCGCCAGCCACAGGGTTCCGGCGGGGGTGGCGCCCAACTCCGCGTCGGGTTCCGGGGCGGGCAGTACCCCGAGGGCCGCGAGCGGGGCGTAGACCACCAGGACGACGCCGTACACCGACAGGCCGACGGCCGTCAGCCAGGCCGGGACCAACGGCAGCAGGCGCGGCACCCGACGCCCGGAAAGGAACGGCACCCAGCGGGGAAACACCTGCCCCCACCGGTACATCAGGCCGGTCAGCAGGAAGACGCCCAGCCCCGCGGCCAGTACGGTGACGTCGATGCCCACCGCGGCGAGCGCCCGTACCGCCTCCGATCCGCCGGAGTCGGACTCCTTCCACTTCTCGGCGGTGACACCGAACGCGTCACCGCCCAGCGTCCAGACGGTCTTGACCGCGGCCCACGGCAGCAGTCCGCACAGCAGCAAGTAGGCCGCCTTCCGGGTACGGGGCGGGGCGGGGGAGGCGTCGGGATGGCGGACCGGTGCGTCACGACCGTCGTCGTGTCCGTGCCCGCTCCCGTCCCCGCTTCCGTTCCCGCTTTTGCTTCCGCAGCGGGGGCATCTGCCGGTCAGCCGTCGGCGGTGTGACAGCCCGACCAGGACGAGACAGGAGACGAGGGCCGTGCTCAGCAGCACATGGACCAGCCCGGTGACGCTCTCCGGTCCCGAACCGGACGCCAGGGTGACGAAATAGGCGGGCAGGGCGGCCATGCCCATCGCGAACACCGGGACGGTGAGGGCCAGTCCGGCCGTCACCACCCGCCGGCCCCACCGCCCCGGCGGTTTCCCGGCGACCCGGCAGACGGCACCGGCGACGAGGGCCAGAGCGGCCAGGACGAGCTGGGCGGTCGGCGAGTACGGGGTGTGCCGGGCGAAGGGCACGGTGCTTCCCGTCACCGCCCACGTGGTCTCGACGGCGGCGTACACCACACTGCTCGCGACGGCGGCCGCAGGAACCCACTCGGGCCATCGCCGGCGCCGCACCCCGCCGTGCCCGTGTCCTGCCGAAGCATCGGACGATGCCCCGCCCTGCGCGTTGCCCGTCGCGGAGACGACCACGATGACCTCCGGGTTCCTCGATTCCTGGTCACCATGCTGGCCGGGTGCGCCTTCACCCACATCACTCCTGAGAGCGGTGCTCCTCACCCGCGTGGGGGAGGTGGGGAGGTGGGGAGAACAGGGAAGGTGGAAGAGCCCCGTGGCCGGTCGGGGTGTGCGACTGCTTCACCCCTCGGCGGGGGCGAGGCCGTGCCAGCCGTTCTCCAGCAGTTCGAAGGCGCGGACGACGGCCTGGCGGGGGTCGTCGTGGCCGAGGGCGGCACGGGGTGCTTCGAGGGCGAAGTGGGCCAGGGCGGTGCAGGCGGGATCGTCGGCCGGCAGACCGCTCTCCTCGGTGATCACCCGGGCCAGGGCGGAGGTGTGGCGCAGCCACATGGCCTGGAGGTAGTCGCGCAGGGGCGGAGTGTCGTTCACCAGACGGGAGAAGGAGGCGAAACGGGCGTCGCCGTCCACGGACGCCATGCGATGGCGCAGCGCGTGCTCGCGCAGGGCCGCGGGAAGGGACTGGTCCCGGGGACGCTCGCGCACGGCCGCGAGCAGCCGTGCTTCCTGGTCGGCGTCCTCGTCGAAGACGAGAGCTTCCTTGACGGGGAAGTGCTTGAACAGCGTCGTGGTCGACACGTCGGCGGCGTCCGCGATCTCGCGGATGCCCACGTCGTCGTACCCGCGCTCCAGGAACAGCTGCAGGGCCGCGTCGGCGATGGCCCGGCGGGTGGCGGCCTTCTTGCGCTCGCGGCGGCCCATGGGGGCTGACGTCATCGGGACGTCGGCGGCAGTACTGGTGTCGGCGCCGGTGCTGACACCGGCACCGGTTTCGGTATCGGCCATGCCGGGACCTTACCTCTTCAGTTGCCCAGCTTCAAAAGTTGACTCGTTGCACTTAGTGAGTCGTTGTGCTTTTCTGGGACGGCGGTCGTGAGGGTCCGTCAGGCCCCGGCCCTCCTTTCCTGCTCTCCGCCCTCCTTCCACCTGCCCTTCGGCACCGTCCCGGGGCCCGGGACTCGCCAACCACACTCCACGGCACCGCCGTGCGCGCGAACGGAGCACCACCATGAACACCGCCCCTTCCCCCCGGATCGTCATCGTCGGTGCCGGACCAGGTGGACTCACCTGTGCCCGCGTCCTCCAGCGGCACGGCATCGCCGTCACCGTCTGCGACCTGGACACCTCTTCCGAGGCGCGTGGCCAGGGCGGCACCCTTGACATGCACCCCGAATCCGGCCAGTACGCCCTGCGCGCGGCCGGACTGCTGAACGACTTCCTCGCGCTGTCCCGCCCCGAGGGCCGGCAGATGCGCGTGGTCGGCCGGGACGGCCGGATCGTGTTCGACGGCATACCGCCCGAGACCGACAGCGCCGAGGGCGCCCCCGAGATCGACCGCGGCCGACTGCGCGGGCTCCTGCTGGACTCCCTCGAACCCGGCACCGTCCGCTGGGCCCACAGACTCACCCGGGTCGAGCCCCTCGGAGACGGCGTCCACCGCCTGCACTTCGCCGACGGCACCACCACTGACGCGGATCTCGTCGTCGGCGCCGACGGGGCCTGGTCCAGGGTCCGCCCTCTGCTGACGGACGTGACACCCGGCTACACCGGTGTCACGTTCGTCGAGGCAGGCTTCGACGACGCCGACACCCGTCATCCCCGACTCGCCGCGCTCACCGCCGCCGGCACCATGATGGCTCTGCACGACCACCGGGGCTTCGTCGCCCAGCGCAATGGCGACGGGCACATCCGCGTCCACATCGGCATGCGCGTCGACGAGGACTGGCACCGGCGGGCCGGGCTCGACCTCACCGACACCGCCGCCGTGCGCGACGCCCTCCTGAAGAAGTTCACCGGCTGGGGCGACGACCTGCTCGGCTTCATCACCGACACGGACACGGGCTACGTCAACCGGCCCCTGTACGCCCTGCCCGTCCCGCACACCTGGCCCCACACCCCCGGCCTCACCCTCCTCGGCGACGCCGCCCACCTCATGTCCCCGTTCTCCGGGATGGGTGCCAACCTCGCCATGCTCGACGGCGCCGACCTCGCCCGGGCCCTCATCGACCACGCCACCACCGCCGACGCGGCCATCGACAACACCATCGTCGACCGGGCCGTCACCGCCTACGAGCAGATCCTCCTGCCGCGCTCCGTCGAGGCCGCCGAAGGAGCGGCCGAGGCCATCGACGAGGCATTCGGCCCCGACGGTGCCGCTCAGGTACTCGCCCACATGACCGGCCGGCACTGACCCCGGCGCCCGTGGCGACGCACACGCGTGCGGGCGAGCTCTCTGGGCCGGCACACATGAGTGCGCCGGGACGGAGAAGCTATCCATATGTGGGACCGGCCGAGTTGAGGGCCGCGGTCCGGCCCGGGAGCGGCGGTCGCCGGATCGGTTCGGCGGCCGACTTCGACAGCTGGGCCGGTGGGCTGTCCGTGTCGGAACCGGCCGAGCCGTTCACCTTCGTGGTCGCCACGGACGGTGTGCTCCGGTTGGCGCCGCGACGGAGCGAGCACGTGGCCTGCGCCGGTGGGGAGCCGGTCCTGGGCGCCGGTGAGATCGGCTTCGTCCACGATGCGGGCCGGTGGGCCGTCGACGGGGTCAGCAATCATTCGACCGGGTACTGCCCGGATGTCACCTCGTGGCCGGCGGTCGCCCGGGCCCTGGACCGTACGGGCCTCGGGCGTCCGTCAGGCTTCACCCACGAGGTGGTGTTCCGGCGCTGCCCCGGCTGCCGGGAGCACGACATCGTGCGCGAGGACGACTTCGTCTGCGTCTTCTGCGGCGACGACCTGCCCCGGGAGTGGAACATGGGCCCCACCGGTCCGTCGCACTGACACGACGGACCGTCATCCGCCCTTGCTCGCCCGGGGCCCTCGCCGGGGTGGTGACGTACGTCTGTCACCGGGGCCGCGTCGGTCGGCGAGCGCCGTGCCCGGGGGCCCGAACCTCAGCGGTCCAGGAGCGCGAGCTCGGCGAGCGCACCGCGTACCCGCTCCCCGAAACCGACTTGTCCCACCTCGTGGTGCGCGGCCGGGAAGGAGCGTACCGGGGGCTTCTCCTCCCACTCGAACACGGAGCGGGCGGCGCGGCGGACGTAGACCATGGCGCCGACCACGTTCTGGTGGAAGACGACCTCCAGCTCCCCGAACCGGCCCGGATTCGCGGGGTTGTTGACGAAGAAGATCTGGTACAGGCCCTGGTGCGCCTCCACGTCGGGGATGTACGAGTCGATCAACTGCGATCCGTCGACCCGGTAACCCTCCTCGGCGAACGTTTCCAGGACCGCCTCGTACAGCGGCGGTGCCACGATGTGCAGGAAGTCCAGGTCCCTGACCGGTGATTCGCTCTCCCAGCGCAGCCGGGTGGTCAGGGACACATCGACACCGAGGGCCTGGCCGCCGAGCTCGGTGACCGGACACTCCCAGGGCAGCCGCCCGTTGAACGGAACCCTCTGTTCCGTGCCGGGCTCCACATCGAACGAGTAGCGGCCGACATCCAGGCCGACCACGTTCTCCTCCCTGAGCGTGCCGTTGTAGTAGTAGCTCTTGGCCTCGACGTCGAGGTTGAGGTGATCGACCTTGAAGCCCTGGCCGCCGCCCTTGAGGACGACTTCGCCCTCGATGATGTGGCCGGGCAGCGGAGCGATCGTGGTGATGTGCGTGTCGATCTCCGGCGGTTCCTGGTCGGCACTGTTGTTCTCCAGCCCGAACAGTCTGCGAAAGCCCATGTGTGTTCCCTCCCCTATGGCTACGGCGCAGCATAACCACTGGTCAACAGCGGATCCCGGGCGCGTCGTCCGCTACGGGGCGGTGTCGGACCACAGCTCGGTGCCGTGGGCGGCGACGAGGGCGGCGATACGGGCGAGCACCTCGTCGACCGGTCGCGGACCGATCCGGCGGCCGTCGCGCAGCCGCAGGGCGGCATGGTCGTCCACGGCCTCCCTGGCGCCGATGACGGCCTGGTAGGGAACCAGGCGGGCCTCCCGGATCCGGGCACCCAGGCTGCCGCGGTCCGGCGCCACGACCTCGGCACGCAGCCCCAGGTCGACGCAACGCCGCACGAACGCCTCGGCGTTCGGCAGTTCGGCTTCGGAGACCGGGAGGGCCACCAGTTGGGTGGGGGCGAGCCAGGCGGGGAAGGCGCCGCCGTGCCGTTCGACGACGTGGGCGACAGCCCGCTCCACGCTGCCGATGATGCTGCGGTGGACCATGACCGGGCGGTGCCGGGCACCGTCCGCGCCGATGTAGTGCAGGTCGAACCGCTCGGGCTGGTGGAAGTCGATCTGGATGGTGGACAGGGTGGATTCCCGGCCGGCCCCGTCGGCGACCTGGACGTCGATCTTGGGCCCGTAGAACGCTGCTTCCCCCTCGGCCGCCTCGTGGGGCAGACCGGAGCGGTCGAGGACGTCGACCAGCAGGTCGGTGGCGCGCCGCCACTGCTCGGGCGCGGCGACGTACTTGCCACCGGGGCCGGGCAGGGAGAGCCGGTGGCGGGCCGGGGCGATGCCGAGTGCCTCGTACGCCCGGCGGATCATCTCCAGCGCGGCCCGCGCCTCCTCGGCGACCTGGTCCAGGGTGCAGAAGATGTGCGCGTCGTTGAGCCGGATGGCCCGGACCCGGGTCAACCCACCGAGCACACCGGACAGTTCGGAGCGGTACATGCCGCCGAGCTCGGCCATGCGCAGGGGCAGCTCGCGGTAGCTGTGGGAGCGGGAGCGGTAGATCACCGCGTGATGGGGGCACAGGCTCGGCCGCAGCACGACCTGCTCGCCGCCGAGGTCCATCGGGGGGAACATGTCGTCGCTGTAGTGCGCCCAGTGCCCGGAGATCTCGTACAGCTCCCGCTTGCCGAGCACCGGCGAGCAGACGTGCCGGTATCCGGCCCGCCGTTCGGCGGCGCGGATGTACTCCTCCAGGGCGTGCCGGACGGTCGCGCCGTCGGGCAGCCAGTACGGCAGGCCCGCGCCGATCAGCGGGTCGGTGTCGAACAGGCCCAGTTCACGGCCGAGTTTGCGGTGGTCGTGCATGGCGGTCTCCTCGCGGACATCGGGCGGGTGACCGCAGGACGAAGCCCCGGGGCACTCGCCCCGGGGCTTCGGACTGAGACATGGGTCAGCGCGCCGGGACACTCTCCGGCGTCGTCGTCATGGCGGCACGCTTCATGCCGGGGACGTTAGCAGGGCGGGCCGGCGTCCGCCCGGGCTTTTCCCGTCGGGCGGGTTCGCGAGGGTCCGATCCGCCGTTGCGGACCCGTCCGCCCGGCCCGCTGTCGCGGACCCGTCCGGCTCACCTGTTGAGGAAGTCCGCACACCGGTAGGGGCCCAGCGCGGCGCCCTCGGACGGCCGCAGGGTCACCTCCACGTCATCGGCCCCGACCTTCGGTTCGAGCACGGACTGGGCGCGCGCCAGCGTGCACACCACCTGTCCCGTGCCCTGGTCGCGCCCCGAGTCGCCGTAGAGACCGTCGATGCTGACCGTGACACGGGGGCCCGAGCCGACCGCCGAGTAGCCGCCGAGGTGGACGAGGGAGATGAGCCCCTCGGGCGGCTCCTGCCCGAGCATCTTCAGCACCCCGCCGAGGTCGTCGATCTCCTTGTCGATCAGGGGCACCGCGCGCAGGCCGTCGGCGGACGCGTAGTACAACCGCATGCCGCGCGTCAGCCCGGACGCGGGTTCGCCCGCGCCTATCACCCCGGTCGGCTGGACCCCGCACCCCACCAGGACGATCCCCAGCACAACAGCCGCTCCCACCGGTCGACCCCTCACTCCGCTCCCTCTCCCGTACGTCGAACTCTCACTCCGCGTCCTCCTCCGTATGCCGCAGGGGCAACCGCAGCGTGAACACCGCGCCGCGCCGCGGCCCGTCGGCGGCCGTGTCGGCCACATCGGCGATATCAGTCGCGTCGGTCACCTCGATCGTGCCGCCGTGCAACCGGGCGTTCTCCAGCGCGATCGCCGTACCGAGGCCGCTGCCCTGTCCGCTGTCGTCGGCCGCACCGCGCGTGCGGGCCGCGTCCGCCTTGTAGAACCGGTCGAAGACCCGCTCCCGGGCGTCGGACGGCAGCCCGGGGCCGTGATCGGCGACGGACAGGACCACCCACTCCCCGTCCGCCGCACGGGACGTCCCGAGGGTCACGGTGACCGGCGGGGCGCCGTGCCGCAGCGCGTTGCCCACCAGGTTCGCCACGATCACATCGATCCGGCGCCGGTCGACCACCGCCCGCACACCCTCGCGAAGGTCCGTCCGCACCCGGTCCGTCCAGCCGCGCAGCGCCAGCGACGCCCGTACGGTGTCGGCGAGGTCGGTCTCGGCCGCGTTCAGCCGCACCGCCTTGGCGTCGAAGCGGGAGATCTCCATCAGGTCCTCGACCAGCCGGGACAACCGGGCCGTCTCCGCACCGACGGTACGGGCCGCCCGCGCCGCGTCCGGCGGCAACTGGTCGGCGTCCTCCTCCAGGACGGTCGCCACCATCGTCATCGCCGCGAGGGGCGTGCGCAGCTCGTGCGACACGTCCGCCACGAAACGGCGCGCCTTCGCCTCCTGCTCGCGCAGCTCCGCGTCGGACGCCTGGAGGGCGTCGGCGGTGTCGTTGAACGTCCGTGCCAGGTCGGCGAGTTCGTCGTGCCCGGTGACGGCGACCCGGCTGCCGAGGTCCCCGGCCGCCAGCTCGCGGGTGGCCCGGCCCAGCTTCCGCACCGGACGCAGGACCGTCCCCGCCGCCAGCAGCGCCAGGACGGCGGCCAGCAGGACCACCGGCACGATGCCGGCCCGTACGGAGTCGAGCAGGGCGGCCGTGTCCTCGCTCTCGGCCCGCAGATCGGTGATCGCGTAGACCTCCAGGCCGGAGGCCCGGCGATCCCCGTCGGCGAACATGACGGGCGTACCGACGACCAGGTAGGGCTCGCCCCGCCACCGCACCCGCTGGAACCCCGCGCCGTCACCGGTCATGACGGCGGCGCGCAGCTCGACGGTGATCCGGGACTTCGTGTCGGCGAACGAGTCGGAGGTGGCGGACAGGTCCTGGTAGCGGGCGACCACGATCTTTCCGCCGATGCGCTCCGACACCTTCGCCGCGAACCGGGACAACGACTGCTGGTCGGGCGGCAGGTCGAAGTCGACGGCCACCGCGCCGACCTGTTTCCGGAAGTCGTCCACGGCCGCGTTCTGGGTGCGCTGGAGGACGGCGGTGCGGGCGTCCCGGTAGGCGAGGGCGGTCGAGGTCGCCGCGCTGATGAGGGCGACGACGACGAAGGTGACGACGAGCCGCACGCGCAGGCCACCGGTGAACTGCCTACGGCGCCGTCGCGGGCCGCCGCTCCCACGGCCGCCCCGGCCGTTCCTGCGGCTGCCACCGCCCGTACGGCTCACAGCGGCCCGAAGCGGTAGCCGAAGCCCCGCACCGTCTGCACGTACCGGGGCTTGGCCGGTACGTCCTCCAGCTTGGCCCGCAGTCGCCCCACCGCCGCGTCCACCAGCCGCGAATCGCCGAGGAAAGTGTGGTCCCACACCGATTCGAGGAGCTGCTCGCGGCTGAGGACCCGGCCGGGGGCGGCCGACAGCTCCAGCAGCAGCCGCAGCTCGGTGGGCGGCAGCGGGACGGGGATGCCGTTCTTGGTGACGGTCAGCCCGGCGCGGTCGATCACCAGCCCGGCGAGATCGCCGTCCGGGCCCCGGCGCGCCGACGGCTCCGCCCGGCGCAGCGCGGCCCGGATGCGGGCCTCCAGCACGGGCGCGGTGACCGGCTTGACCACGTAGTCGTCGGCGCCCGCCTCCAGACCCGTCACGACGTCGTGGTCGTCGCCGCGCGCGGTCAGCATGATGATCGGCAGGGCGGCGGTCCGGGCCCGGATGCGGCGGCACACCTCGAAGCCGTCCATGCCGGGCAGCATCAGATCCAGCACGGCCAGCTCGACCCTCCCGCCGGCCGGGCCGTCCAGCAGGGCGAGGGCCAGCTCCCCGGTGGCGGCGGTGTCCACGCCGTACCCGTGCCGACGCAGCACGAGCTCCATCCCGTCCCGTACGGACGCGTCGTCCTCGATGAGCAGTACATGCGGCATGGGGCCGATTATGGGCGTGCCGCAACCGTTTCCCCCACCCCGGACGGGGACGGAGGCGCAGGTCGGAGGCATTGTTACGTTCTCATCATGTGGCCATGGACGGGCCATCATCCGCGGCGGCGAGCGTGGGACGCATGAACTTCCCAGGCATGAACCTCCCCGACACGAACTCCCGTGCTGCCGCCACGAACTCCCGCGCCGCCGCCCGGCTGCGTCTGGTCACCCTCGTGGCACTGCCCCTCCTCGCACTCTCCGTCGCCTGCGGCGGCGGCTCCGGTGATGAATCCGGCGGGGCGGACAAGAAGGACACCGCGATCGCCGACGTACCGGACGCGCCGACGGCGGGCACCGCGAAGGGCGACGGCGGACCGAGCGCCCCGTCCGCGGGCAGGAGCGCCTTCTACGACGCCCAGCTGAAGTACGTCCAGTGCATGCGTGCCAAGGGCGGCTACAAGGACTTCCCCGACCCCAGGCTCAGCGGGTACCTCGACTGGGACAAGGTCAACGAGATCGGCTCCCAGCCCGGCCGCAACGAGGGCATCAAGGGCGGCAGGAACGGCGTCTGCGTGCCCGAGTTGCAGGCCGCCATGACGGCCGAGCCCGAACGCGACCAGCAGAAGTCCTACGAGTCGATGCTCGCGCACGCCAAGTGCATGCGCGACAACGGCGTCTCCCGGTTCACCAACCCGACCATGAGCGGCGGCAACGCCCAGCCGGGTGGCGACCCGAACCCGGCGTCCCCGTCCATCGACTCGAACTCACCGGCCTACAAGAAGGCCCGCGAGGCGTGCGCGTCGAAGCTGCTCGACGGTCTGGACGGCATGCAGTGAGGCGCGGCACCGCTCTGCGCGCGCTCGGCGCGGCGACCGCCGCCGTCGCGGTCACCGGGGGAGTCCTGCTCCTCGGCGACGGCGGCGGCGCGGGCACCCCGGGACGGGGCGACGACCTGCCGCCCGCCACCACGACCGTCGTGCGCACCGACCTCGTGCAGTCCAAGACGGTCGACGGCAGGCTCGACTTCGCGCAGCGCCGCCCGGTCAAGTCCGCCGTCGAGGGCACCGTCACGGTGGCCGCCGTCGAGGGGAGGACGCTGACCATGGGGCAGGCGCTGTACGAGCTGGACGACAAGCCCGTCACCCTCCTCTACGGGCCGGTCCCGATGTTCCGCGAGATGAAGCCCGGCGACCGGGGCAGCGACGTGCTCCAACTGGAGCGCAACCTGCGGGACCTGGGCTACGGGGCGGGGCTGTACGTCGATGTCTGGTACGGCAAGGACACCGAGGCCGCCGTCAAGCGGTGGCAGAAGTCCCTCAACCGCGACACCACCGGCCGGGTCGGCAGGGGCGACGTCGTCTTCCAGCCGGGACCGGTCAAGGTGGTCTCCGCCGACGCGGCGCTCGCCGACCGGGTGGGCCCCGACGGGCCGGTCCTGACGGTCGCCTCCACCAAGCCCGTCGTACGGGCACAGCTGGACCAGACCGACGGCCCGCTCACCTCGTCCGGCACCAGGGTCGAGGTCACCCTGCCGAGCGGGCGGACCGTGGCCGGCAAGGTCGCGGGAACGGTGCGCCCGGAGGAGTCCGGGTCCGGCGGCGGCGCGGGCGCCGAGGAGGGCATCACCGTCGAGGTCGTCCTGGAGGGCGGGGCGAAGGCCGCGTCCGGCGAGGACCCCAAGGCGCCGGCGAGCGTGAAGTTCGTCAGCGAGGCGCGCGAAGGCGTCCTCGCGGTACCCGTCGAGGCGGTCGTCGCCCTGCGCGGCGAGAACGGCGGCTACGGCCTCCAGATCGTCCGGGGCACCACGTCGAAGATGGTGCGGGTGGAGACGGGCATGACCGCCGACGGGCAGATCGAGGTCAGCGGCCCGGACCTGCGCGAGGGCCTGAAGGTCGGGGTGGCGGCGTCATGACGGTGCCACCGGTGGTCGAACTGCGGGCCGCCACCAAGTCGTACCCCGGCGGCGTCCATGCCCTGCGCGGAGTGGACCTCACCGTCGGGGCGGGCGAACTGCTCGCCGTCGTCGGCCCGTCCGGCTCCGGCAAGTCCACGATGCTCAACATCATGGGCACCCTCGACAGGCCCACCACGGGCACGGTCAGGATCGCCGGGTACGACGTGTCCGGGCTCTCCGACTCCAGGCTCTCCGCACTGCGCGCCCGCCACATCGGCTTCGTGTTCCAGCACTTCCACCTGGCGGCGGGCCGCGACGCGGTGGACAACGTCGCCGACGGACTGCTGTACGGGGGCGTACCACCGGGGGAACGGCGCGCGCGGGCGCGGGAGGCACTGGCCAGGGTGGGGCTGGAGCACCGCGGCTCGCACACGCCGAACGAACTGTCCGGCGGCGAGAAGCAACGCGTGGCCATCGCCCGCGCCCTGGTGGGCAATCCCCGGCTGCTGCTGGCGGACGAGCCCACCGGGGCGCTGGACACCGCGTCCGGCGGGATCGTCATGGAGCTGCTGCACGAGCTGAACGCGTCCGGAACCACCGTCTGCGTGATCACCCACGACAACGAGATCGCGGACGCGCTGCCGCGCCGGGTCCGCTTCAGGGACGGCGAGATCGTCTCGGACACCCGCTCCGGGGCGCGTCCGGCCCCAGGTACCGATACGGGCTCGGGCACGGGTTCCGACATGGGATCCGGCGGTGGCCGAGGCACGGGCCGTGGTACGTCCCCCGCCCCCCGCACGGCGGAGGACGGCACATGAGGAAAGACCTCAGGCCCTCCCGCCTCTCGCCCCGCGACGTGCTCCGCGTCGGCGCGGTCGGTCTCCGCGCCCGCCGGGCGCGCGTGGTGCTCTCGGCGCTCGGCATCGCCATCGGCATCGCGACCATGGTCGCGGTCGTCGGCCTGTCCGAGTCGAGCCGTGCGGACCTGATGGCCCGGCTCGACCGTCTCGGCACCAACCTCCTCACCGCCGAGGCGGGCAAGGACGCCATGGGGGAGGAGGTGCGGCTTCCTAAGAACGCGGTCGCGATGGTCGAGCGCATCGGCCCGGTGCAGCACGCCACGGCCACCGCCGACATCGACGTCCGCATCCGCCGCAGCGACGTGGTCCCCGAGGAACGCACCGCGGGCGTCACCGCCCAGGCGGTCCGCCGCGACCTGCTGTCCGCGCTCGGCGGCGAGGTGCGCAGGGGCGTCTGGCTGGACCGGGCCGGCGAACGCCTCCCGACGACGGTCCTCGGCGCGGTGGCGGCGGACCGTCTGGGCATCACCCGCGTCGGCGAGACGATCATGATGAACGGGACCCGGGTGGCCGTCGTCGGCATCCTCGAACCGCTCGAACTGGTCCCCAACCTGGACCGGGTGGCCATGGTCGGATTCCCCGCCGCCGAACGTCACTTCGGCTTCGACGGCCACCCCACCACCGTCTTCGAGCGCTCCACGGACGCCTCGGTGGAGGACGTACGGGCGATCCTGGCCCGCACCATCAGCCCCGGCAAGGAGACGGGCATCAAGGTCTCCCGCCCCTCGGACGCACTGGCCGCCAAGGCCGCCACCGACGAGGGACTGACGAACCTGATGCTCGGTCTGGGCGCGGTGGCCCTCCTGGTCGGCGGGGTCGGCATCGCCAACACCATGGTCATCTCCGTCCTGGAGCGCCGCCAGGAGATCGGCCTGCGCCGCGCGCTGGGCGCGACCCGGGGCGCGATCCGGCTCCAGTTCCTGACCGAGTCGTTGCTGCTCTCGGCGCTGGGCGGGGTGACGGGCGCGCTGCTGGGCGCGGCGGCGACGTACGGCTTCGCGCGGTTCCAGGGGTGGACGGCGGTGGTCCCGCCGCAATCCCTGGTGGGCGGTCTGGCCGCCACCCTCCTGATCGGTGTGGTCGCGGGCCTCTACCCGGCGATCCGCGCCTCCCGCCTCCACCCGACGGTGGCCCTGAACGCGGCCTGAGGCGGCCGGGGGACCGACCGCCGGGCGGCGGGGCACAGGGTGCCCCGCCGCCCGGCCGCTACCAGGGCTCCCCGGTGGACGGATCGAGCCCGGCGTCCCAACGCCGTTTCTGCTCACGCCAGTTGACGAACGACTGCTCCTTCGGCAGGACGACGCTGATCGTCTCCTCCTGGAACTCCTCGTCGGTGAGCAGCCGGTGCAGGAACTCCGCCATCCCGAAGGGGTGGACCTGGAAGGGAGGAGCGGTGTGCCGTCCGCACACGAGCACGGGCCACCGGTCGGGATCGTCGCCCGTGGTCAGCCAGCAGTAGATGTCCGCGCCGCTGGTGACGCCCCAGGCCAGGATGGAGTCCGGGGCCACGTCGAGGGCGGCCCTCCCGCCGCACATCTCCCAGGTGCCGCGGGCGTTCGAGGTCTCCTGCCGCAGACCGGAGCCGTCCGAATACGCGTCGGGCCGGGGAACCGGCAGCAGTATCCCGATGTCCCGGCTGAGTTGTCCCGCCCCGTACGTCTTCATGAAGGCGACGTAGTCGGCCGGGAACCGGGTGCCCCAGATCCCCTCGACCTCGCTCCAGTCGATCCGCTCGTCGACGCCGTGCGCCGTCGGAACGACCCGTTCGAGCGCCGCCGTTCCGGGTGTCGTGCTCACTTCCGCTCCCTTCCCTCCCGTACGTCCCCGCGGTGCCGCGCCCCGAAGGCGCCCGGCCTCACGAGGCGTCGTACCAGTACTTGCCGGCCGCCCAGTGCCCGACCCATCCGGCGAAGCCGGGCTCCGACGTGGTGTGGCCGAACTCGGCGCCGAAGGGCACGGCGCCCTCGCCGCCGATGTTCCAGACGTGCCCACGATGGGGGCCGGCGACGACGAGGTGCCAGTACATGCCGCATCCGTCGGTGCCCAGCACGATCGAGCCGTGGTAGAAGACCTGCTCCAGGAGCGCTTCGATCTCCTCCTCGGGCCGCGGATCGTCCTCCTCCCCCTCCCACACCCACGCGCCGGTCAACGGGAAGGGCTTGGCCAGTACGCGCTCGGGGCGGCCGTTGCCCCAGTCCTTGGGCATCTCGGTCAGGGCGACGAGCCCGTACTCCGGCGGCCCCGAGAAGGACCCGTCGCAGATCTCCGCGACGAACGTCCGGTACGGTTCGGGCAGCACGATCCCGTGCGCGGCCTCGAAGGCGCACACCGCGTCCCATCCCAGGGGCGGGGCGCACGAGTCGGTGTCGAAGGCGGCACGGAGCGCCTCCAGGTCGGCGGGGACGGCGTGATCCACATTCATGGGCATGGGGCCCATGGGTATCACTCCCCACCGACACCGCCCGCCGCCGCCCCACGACCGTGCTCCCGCCGCGGGCGACGACGGCACCGTTTCGACCCGTCGGCCCCGGCCCCGATCCGGGGCCGACGGGAACGGCTCATCGGTCGGTGCGCGGGTGGGGAGTGAGAACGAGCGAGGACAGGCAGGTGACCGCGGCGAACGCGGCCAGGGACCAGAGGGGGAGCAGGGTGCCGATCCCGTCGTCGATGAGGTCGATCCCGTGGCCGACGGTGATGAACCAGCCGACGGCGCCCACGAGGACCATCGGGTACACGCGGCGCTCCCGCAACAGCCTCATGCCGATCCACAACACCAGCGGCATGGCCAGCACGGTGTTGAGGATCGCCGCGGTGAACGCCTGGTCCCCCGTGCTCGCGGGGGCTTCGCCCATGTTCGCCGAGGCCTGGCTCCACAGGGACAGCGACAGACCGTCGGACAGGAGCAGGTGGGATATGGCCGTGGCGACCACTGTCACGGCGAGTGCTTTGCCCACACGCCGAATTCGGGGGGATGAATCCATGATCACACAGTAGGCCCCGGCCCCGTGCGCCCGAGGGGCAGGACCGATCACCGGGCGCACGGGGCCGGTCGGCGCACGAATGCCCACCGGGCACGCGGGGCCGGTCGACACGCGCATGCCGCGGCCCGCCGAATGCGCGCCGGCCGGACCGGTCAGCCGAGGACGAACGGCAGCCGCGCGGCCAGTTCGCCCAGCTCGGCCTCCTCCGCCCCGGTCGGGGCGCGCCGCCCGGTGCCGATCAGCAATGTGTCCCGGTCGGAGAACGACGGGGGGAACACCGCACCGGCGATCCGCTCCAGCATCTCGCGGGTCCGGGCGAGCCCCTCGGCGGGCGGCTCCGCGGCGTCCGGGAGGTGCGCGATCAGGTCGAGGTGGTGCAGCGTCCACTCCAGGACGTACGCGGAGAGGTAGTCGCCCGCGGTGAGAACCTCGTCGCGGGTGCCGACCCGGGTCGCGGGGTCGGCGAGTCCGGCGGCGCGCCCGGCGGCCGAACCGACGTCGTCGAGGTGGAACTTGAGCAGCCACGGCTCCTGGTACGCGGCGGCCAGGCGGACGGTCAGCGCGTCGAGCGGGTCGTCGCCGGTCGGCGGCTCCCCGGTGACTTCCCAGTAGGTCACCGCGTCCCGGGTCGGTTCCGTCCCGGCGGGGGTGGCGAGGGTGATCAGGACGTCCTGGGCATCGATGACCAGATGGCACACCAGGTCCCGCACGAGCCAGCCGGTGCAGCCGGACGGCCGTGCGAAGTCCTCGTCCGAGAGCTCGGCGACCGCTGCGAGCAACGCCGTCCAGGAGCGCGAGAAGAGATCCACGCCCGCAAACTAGCAGCGCCCGGTCCTCCGCGCGGGGCGTCCACTCCATCGGGAACGACGAGGCGCCGCGGGCGAGGGCGCCGAACGGGTGCCTTCGAAGCACCGGAACGGTTCACGGTTTGCCGAAGCGGCAACAGGGCTCGCGGCAGTCCCCGCACTCGGCACATGATCGTGTTCCGGGCCGCGGTCCGCGGCCCACGCCGTGTCACCCGTACCCGCCGATCCCGTATCCGCCCCGACCCCGTACCGACCGACACCACGGAGGATTCATGCCGCAGTCCACCCGGTCCACAGACGTCACGCATCGACTGGTCGCCTCGCCCGCCGGCCGGATCCATCTGGTGGAACAGGGCACCGGGCCAATGGTGTTGCTGGTGCACGGGTTCCCGGAGTCCTGGTACTCCTGGCGCCACCAGCTTCCGGTGCTGGCCGCGGCCGGATACCGCGCGGTCGCCGTGGACGTCCGCGGCTACGGGCGTTCCTCCAAGCCCGGGGAGATCGCCGCGTACCGGATGCTCGAACTGGTCGAGGACGCCGTCGCCGTGGTGCACGCGCTCGGGGAGCGGAGCGCGGTGATCGTCGGACACGACTGGGGTTCGGGCATCGCCGCGCACTCCGCCCTCCTCCGGCCGGACGTCTTCCGCGCGGTCGGGCTGCTGAGCGTCCCCTACGCGCCGCCCGGCGGACCGCGGCCCAGTGAGGTCTTCGCGCGGATGGGCGGGGACGACGAGTTCTACATCTCCCGCTTCCAGGAGCCCGGCCGGGCGGAGGCCGAGATCGAACCGGACGTCCGCGGCTGGCTCGCGGGCTTCTACGCCGCTTTCTCCGCCGACACGATGCCCGCCGCCGACGACCCGGACCCGCACTTCGCGGGCCGCGGCGGGCCGCTGCGCGACCGGTTCCCCGTCGACCGGTCGCCCGCCTGGCTCGGTGAGGACGATCTCGACTTCTACGCCGGGGAGTTCGAACGGACCGGCATGAGCGGGGCGCTCAACCGGTACCGGAACATGGACCGGGACTGGGAGGACCTCGCCGACTTCCGGGGCAGGCCCATCACCCAGCCGTCCCTGTTCATCGGCGGGGCGTCGGACGCCTCCACCACCTGGCTGGCCGACGCGATCCGGGCGTACCCCACCACCCTGCCCGGCCTGGTCTCCTCGCACGTCCTCGACGGCTGCGGCCACTGGATCCAGCAGGAGCGCCACGAGGAGGTCAACCGGATCCTGACCGACTGGCTGGCCGCACTGCCCGCCTGAGACACGCACCGCACCGTACCGGCCGGGCCCGGGGCCGTACCGGTCGGCGCGGAGGCCGGGGAGGGGGCGGGGGAAAGCCGGGAACCGCCGTCACTTCGTGAAGACGAGGCTGACGTTGTGTCCGCCGAACCCGAACGAGTTGGCCAGTGCGGCCGACCACCGGCCGGTGCGCCGCTCACCGCGCACCACGTCCAGTTCCACGCGCGGATCGAGTTCGTCGAGGTTGCGCGTGGCCGGTACCGTGCCGTCCCTGAGCGCGAGCAGGGCGGCCATGGCCCCCATCGTTCCGGACGCGCCCATCATGTGACCCGTCATCGACTTCGTCGCCGTCACCGCCGCGTGGTCGCCGATCACCTGGCCGATCGCCTCGGCCTCCGCCAGGTCGCCGGACTCCGTCGAAGTGGCATGGGCGTGCACGACCCCGATGTCCGCCGGGGCCAGGTCGGCGTCGCGCAGCGCCAGTCGCATGGCGAAGGACTGGCCCTCCGCGTCGGAGGCCGTGATGTGGTTCGCGCTCGAACTCACGGCGCCGCCGGCCAGTGTGCCGTGGGCGCGGGCGCCGCGGGCCCGGGCGAACCCGGCACGTTCGAGCACCATCATTCCCGCGCCCTCGCCCATGACGAACCCGGACCGCTCGACGTCGAACGGACGGGACACGGCCTCCGGGTCCGTGCACCGCGTCGACAGGGCCTTCATCTGGGCGAACGCCGCAATGGTGAAGGGGTGCAGGCACGCCTCCACCCCACCCGCGACGACCACGTCCGCCCGCCCGCCGCGGATCAGGTCCTGCCCCACGGCGAGGGCCTCCGCCCCGGAGGCGCAGGCGCTCACCACGGTCCTGGCCCCTCCCTTCGCGCCCAGGTCCATGCTCACCCAGGCGGCCGGCCCGTTCGGCATGAGCATGGGGACCGTGAACGGCGACAGCCGACGGGCCCCGGCGCGTTCGAAGACGTCGTCCTGTTCCAGCGTGGTGATGACGCCACCGGTCCCCGTACCGATGACGACGGCGAACCGTTCGGGCTCGACCTGCGGGGCACCGGCGTCCGCCCAGGCCTCCCGCGCGCTGAGGACGGCGACCTGCTCACTGCGGTCCAGCTTCCTGGCCTGGGTCCTCGGCAGCAGGGAGGCGGGGTCCACCGTGAGCCCGGCCGCGACGTGCACCGGCAGGTCGGCGGCCCACTCCTCGTCCAGGAAACGGACCCCCGACTTGCCGTCCAGCAGCCCCGACCACGACGACGGCGCATCGGCTCCCAGCGGCGTCATCGCACCGACACCCGTCACCAGTACCCGATCATTATCAGTCATACGAGCCCCTTGAATTGTATGAATGCTACATACCGCTCGACTTGCTCTCATGGGGATCATGCCAGCATTCGATAGGGAAGCCGGGAGGGAGGTCGACCGATTTGAGGGCGAGAGATTATGGAGTCCCAACAAATACCGGTGATCCATTTGTTAGGACATAAGGACGTACGGAGCTAGCATGGGCTGGGACATACTTGCATCCGTCGGCAGCAGTCCCAGGAGGGGTGACGTGGAGCCGTTCACGAAGTTGATCACCATCGACCGGGGCAGTCCCGTACCGCTGTACTTCCAGGTCGCGCAGCAGTTGCAGGAACTCATCGAGACCGGGGTGCTGCCCCCCGGCACGCGCCTGAGCAACGAGATCGCCATGGCGGACGGGCTCGGCCTCTCCCGCCCGACCATGCGCCAGGCCATGCAGCACCTGGTCGACAAGGGGCTCCTGGCCCGCAAGCGCGGGGTCGGCACGCAGGTGGTCACCAACCGCATCCGCCGCCAGGTCGAGCTCACCAGCCTCCATGAGGACCTCGAACGGGACGGGCGCCGACCGCGCACCGAGGTCCTCTCCCTGGCGACCGTCCCCGCCGACCGCGACGTCGCCGCCGCGCTGCGGGTGGACGAGGGGGCGGACGTGGTGGCCGTCGAGCGCCTGCGGTTCGCCGACGACGAGCCCATCGCCCTGCTCCGCAACCACCTGCCGGCCGGTCTGCTGGAACTGACCGGGGAGGCGCTCACCCACAACGGCCTGTACCAGCTGATCCGGCGGTCCGGTACGGACCTGAGGAGCGCCGCGCAGACCATCGGCGCGCGCCGCGCCACCGCCGCCGAGGCCCGGCTCCTCGACGAGGCGCGCGGTGCGACCCTGCTGACCATGACCCGTACCGCGTACGACAGTTCGGGCAGCCCGGTCGAGCGCGGCTCCCATCTGTACCGCGCCTCGCGGTACTCGTTCGAGATGACGGTCGCCGCCCACTGACCGACACCGACCGCATGCCCCCACCGATGGGGCGGGTCGTCCGTCCGTACGGAGCGAGGGCGTCCCGCACGGGGTGGGACATTCGGTACGGGGTGGGACAACCCGTATGGGGTGAGACGTTCGCACGGGAACGCCCGTCCCCTTCCCGTCGGCCCGCCACCTGGGACCACGTCCCAGCAGGTCGGGGCGTGGGCCGTCCCACGAGGACGTCATCTCCGCGGCGGCTGTGGCGGCCCCCGCCTCCCGTCCCGCAGTCTCGATGTCGAGCCGGCCGGTGGGTCGGCTCACTCAGGACCCAAAGGGGAGGGCACATGAACATGACCAGGAAGCTCGCAGCCGCGGCCGGGGGCATCGCGCTGACCGGAGGTCTGCTGGTCGGGACCGCGGGCTCCGCCGGTGCGTCACCGATCACTCCGCAGGCGGCGGCGGACTGTCCGTCCGGCTACTTCTGCGTCTGGTCCGGGCAGAACTACACCGGCCACCGGCAGCAGGTCGCGGGCAAGAACGCGGACCTGACCAAGTACTCGGTCTTCCTGAGCTTCAAGTCGTGGTACAACCACGGCGCTTCCTGCGACTTCAAGTGGTACTCGGGGAAGAACTACAGCGGCTCCAGCGGGATCATCCCGAAGGGGTACAAGAAGTCCGACAGCGTGTCCCACTACATGAAGTCCAACACCTGGGCCTGCTGACCGGCGGCCGACCGGACACGGGAGGGCGGCACCCCGTCGGGGGTGCCGCCCTTGTGCCGTCACCGGGGCCGAGGAGGAATCCGGCTCACGCCGTCCCGTGATTTCCGTCCCTCGATCCCTGTCCCGCGATCCCTGTCCCTCGATTCCCAGCGGCCCTGCCGCGTTCTTGCCGTCGGCTCACTCGCCCAGCAGCCGGGCGACCTCGTCCTGGCCGCGTCGGCGGGCGTGCTGGAGCGCGGTCATGCCGGTCCCGTCCTCGATGCCGGGGTCGGCGCCCGCGTCCAGGAGCAGTTTCACGGTCTTCTGGTGGTCGGTGCCGCCGTCGCCGAGGATGACGGCCTCCAGCAGGGCGGTCCAGCCGAGGTCGTTGACGTGGTCGACGTCGACGTCGATGTCCGGGTTGGTGGTGACCTCCCGGATGTAGGCGACGTGACCGTGCTCGCCGGCCGGGATGAGGGAGGTGCCGCCGTACCGGTTGACGATGGTGTAGTCCGGGTCGGCCGCCGCGAGGGTCCGGGCCATGGCGGCGCTGCCGGTCACTCCTGTCACCAGCCACGGTGTGTCGTGCTGCTGGTCCAGGGCGTCCGGGTCGGCACCGGCGTCGACGAGGACCCGGGCGGCCTCGACGTGGTCACCGGTGGCCGCCAGCAGGAGCGGGGTGCGGTCGTTCTCGTCGCGGGCCTCCGGACCGGCGCCCCGCCCGATCGCCTCGCGCACCGCGTCGGCGTCACCGGAGCGCGCCGCTTCGAGCAGCGCCCGGTCGGCSGCCGACCGGGCGGGCGTGCCGGTGGGGGACGGGGGGCCGGTCCTGGCGGCCGAGGGCTTCTGCCCGGCGTCGCCGTCGGACTGGGCGCCGCACGCGGTCGCGAGCGCGGCCAGGCCGACGAGCGGGGTGAACAGGAGGGCGGCGCGTCGTGTCGGCGGAGAAAGCGGCGTAGAAGCCCGCGAGCCAGCCGCGGACGTCCGGTTCGATCTCGGCCTCCGCCCGGCCGGGCTCCTGGAAGCGGGAGATGTAGAACTCGTCGTCCCCGCCCATCCGCGCGAAGACCTCACTGGGCCGCGGTCCGCCGGGCGGCGCGTAGGGGACGCTCAGCAGCCCGACCGCGCGGAAGACGTCCCCAGGCGGTTGCCGGGGAGGTGGCGTTCCTGCGGCGTCCGGGTCGACACGGCGATGGTCGCCACCGCGTCGCGCCCACGGCGCCACCGTCAACGAGGTCGCCCTCGCCGCCCT
The DNA here is from genome assembly GCF_008120935.1 of Streptomyces sp. sk2.1. GTDB lineage: Bacteria > Actinomycetota > Actinomycetes > Streptomycetales > Streptomycetaceae > Streptomyces. The sequence continues at coordinate 7,533 of NZ_RDBO01000009.1, read as the reverse complement.
GGGCATGGTCCTCGCACGGCTGCGGCGCGAACACCGCACGACGGACACGGGGCGCGACGCGGTGGCGACCATCGCCGTGTCGACCCGGACGCCGCAGGAACGCCACCTCCCCGGCAACCGCCTGGGCGTCCACCGGCTGGTCCTCCCGCACCGGGCCGGCACCCTGGACGAATCCGTCGCGGCGGTGGCCCGGCAGACCGGCGCCGTCCGCAACAGCCGTCAACGCGACGCGTTCCGCGCCCTGTTGGAGAACCGGGCCACCCCACAGACCGCCGCCCGGGCGTACCGGGCCGCGCTGCGCGCCCGTGTCACACCGCTCGTCGTCAGCAGCGTGACCGTGCCCGACGGGCTCGTCGCCTTCGGCACGCCGCTGTCCTCGGCGGCGCTGCTCCTCAACGTCTTCGAGGACTTCCCGGCCTACGTCTCGTTCACCCGCGCCACGGACCTGGTCCGCTGCAGCGCGGCGGCCGACGCCGACCGCAGTTCCCTGCTGGCCGTACCGGACCACTGGGCGGAGCTGCTTTCCTCCAGTTGGCGCGCCATCGGCGGCGGCCCGGACCAGTAGGCCCCCGAGCACCGTCCTCCCGCCGCCGACCACCACCCTCCGACCACCCCCGAACACCACCCTCCAGCCGCCGACCACCGTCCTCCGGCCGCCGTCCCGGCCGGCCCCGGTCGGCGGCACTCCGGCCCATGACCGCGGTCCCTGCAACGGTCTTTGGCCCGACGATCCTCCGTTCCGACGGAAACCGGCGCAGGCGCGTGTACGTACGCGCGCGTGAAATGGCGCCGAAATATCACCTATTAGTGTTGATCGACATCACCCCCCGAAATTCCGAGAAGCCCACGAAACCAAGAGAAGAAACCTTTATTCACAGATTGACCCGCCTCGGTCGAGCATTGCCAGCCGGTCCATGAAATTCCTACGCTGCCCACGGTTGATCCCAAATGGTCGACCACGGAAAACGAAATGGAGAAAAGCATGGCCCGATTCAAAATCTCCTCCTCGCGCCTGTGGACCGTCGCGGCCGTCCTGGCGTTCACCGCGGGCACCGCCTCCATGACCACGAACCCGGCGGCGGCCGACTCCGACCAGTGCCCGTCCGGGTCCTTCTGCGTCTGGGAGCAGTCCAGTTACCGGGGCGACTTCCGGCACTACACCTCGTCGAACCCCAACGTCGGCGATTACATGAACGACCGCATGACCTCGTACTGGAACCGCACCGGAAAAACGGTCAGCGTCTACGAGCACTCCAACTACGTCGGGTGCATGATCACGATCGCGCCGGGCAAGTACGAAGCGGCCGTACCCTCGCACTTCAACGACAAGATGACCTCGCTCCGCGTCGGCCAGGGCTGCTGACGCCGCCCGGGACAACGGCGCCCGCCGGGTCGGGTTCCGGCCCGGCGGACCCCCTCGAACCCTGAGCCCTTCGAGCCCCGGCCCGAACCCCGGACCGGGGCTCTTCGACTGCCACGACCCACCGGACGGGGACCGGGAAACCGGTATCGCGCCGCGCCCCCGCAGCCGCACCGGCCGACCCGGGACGGAAGATTCGCGACCCATCCGGATATATTGTTTAATATTTAAGAATTACAGGAACGGAAGATCCGGACGCGAGAAGGGAACACGTCATGACCGCCGATTCCGCACACGCCAAAACCGCCCCCGAGCCCATCCGCGACCCGCGGGCCGATCACCTGCTCACACCGGACAACTGCGCCGTGGTCTTCATCGACTACCAGGAGGGCCAGTACGCCACGGTGGGCTCGGCCAGTCGCGAGGAGATCGACCTCGGCGCCGTCACGCTCGCCAAACTCGCCCGCGCCTATGAACTCCCGACCGTGCTGAGCACGGTCGCCGTGGGAATGGGTGTCAATCGGGCCACGGTTCCGGAGATCACGCAGGAACTGCCCGGGGTGGCGGAGATCGACCGTACGGGGGTCAATTCCTGGGAGGACGCCGACTTCCGCGCCGCCGTCCGGGCTACGGGGCGCAGGAAGATCGTGATGGCCGGGCTGTGGACCGAGGTCTGCCTCGCCTTCCCCACGCTGGACATGCTCCGCGAGGGGTTCGAGGTCTACCCGGTCGTCGACGCCGTCGGAGGTGTCTCCGCGGTCACGCACGCGACGGCGATCGAACGGATGACGCAGGCCGGTGCGCAGCCCATCACCTCGCTCGCGTTCGGCTGCGAGCTCATGCGCAACTGGGCCCGTCCGGACGCCGATCTGTACCGGGTCGTCATCAACGACTACTTCCGCCGCAAGCAGGCCATCGGCGAGAAGACCGGGACCCTCTTCGAGTAGGCCGACGGCCTCCACCGTTGCTCCGCACGAGGCCGGACCGGTTCGATCCGGCCGGAGCCGCTTCGATCCGGCTCCGGCCGGATCAGGCGGGCTCAGGCGGGCTCAACGGTCCACGGCCAGGACGCCTCGTGGCCGGCCTCGATGAGACCGATCATCCGGAACGCGGCGTCCGTGAGGCCGCCGAACGTGTGCCGGTGGGGGCCCGTGGGGCCGTGGGCGGGCCGGTACCCCGCCAGGTTCCACGTGTAGACGGGAATGTCGGCCGGGACCGGTTCGGCCGGCCCGCGGGGGTGACGGGGAACGGCCTGCTCGTCGGTGACGATCACGACCCGGTCGTGTTCCCGGTAATGGGTCCGCACCGCCTTCGTGGTGTGGGTGCCGCCGAGATCGTGGAACCGTTTCAGCACCTCGAGCACCGGCTCGCCCGGCTCGAACGGCACCTCTGCGCTGCGCCAGCCGAACTCCACCAGATCGGCCTGCTCGGCGCGCATGGCCAGCCCGGTGCCGAACACGGCGGCCGCGTCCGCCCGGGTCAGTTCGGACCGCTCGGAAACCGTGTCCCAGAACATGGAGTCCGAACGGTCCACCAGGATCAGCGTCCGGCCGGGCAGGGACGGCACGTTGGCCAGGGAGTGGCCCAGTGCCCGTTCCAGCGCGGCTGCCCAGCGCCGCGACGACACCTGCTGGTGGGCGGCCAGGTAGCGGAAGGGGAACTGCCGGGACCGGGCGACCTCGGAGGCGTCCGAGAGCCGTGCGGCGACCCGGGCCGCGACCTCGTCCGAGACCCCCGCCTCGTCGAAGTTCCGCAGGTTCCGCAGGAGCGCCATCGGTGCCATCGTGGGGATCACGGCTTCCCAGGCGGCGGCGTCCATCGGTCCGTGGAGCCAGCCCGCCAGCGCCTCCCACGTCATGCCCGCCCCGGCCAGCCGCTCGGGGCCGCCGGGCCCGGTCAGCAGCGCCCGCCGCTCGTCCAGGGCCGATTCCATCAACGCCCGGTGGGCGGTCAGCAGCCGGTCGGAGGCCGGTGGTACCGCCCGCCCCGGATGGTGACGGCGGTCCAGGATGTACTGGAAGAGCGCCCCCTGCCAGGGCTTTTCCGGGTCGGGGGAGGCGTGCACCAGGTTGAGCACGTCGCCGAAGCGGAAGTTCTTGGACTCGGTGTCGTACTTGAGCAGGGACCGGGACGTGTACAGCCGGCGCACGCCGTCGGCGATGCCCCGCTTCACGGGCTGCGGCACGTTCCGCCCGTACACCGAGGTCCAGTACGCGAGCAGTTCGCCGGGTTCGTCGGCGCGCCGGAGCACCGAATCGATCACGGACCGGTTGGACGGGCCTTCGGACACCCCGGCCGCGAGCCGGGCCCGCACGTACGTGGCGGCGCCCACCAGGCAAGCCGTGCGCATGTTGCCCTCGCCGCGGAGCCAGCGCAGCAGGCCGGCCGTCCACACGGGGTCCTGGACCGCGCGTTCACCGACGAGACGGATGTAGCGGTCGTCCCGCTCCTCGCCGCTCTCGTAAAAGGTCCGCTGGGACACGAAGTTGCCGACCGCGAGGAGGAAGAGCTCCTCTCGGGGCTCGCGGACGAAGGCCGGGCCACCCTCGTGGGTGCGGAGGCCCGGCCCGGCGGGCCCGTGTCCGGGCTGTGACCGGGACAGCGGAAGGAGCAGAGGTTGTGGCCGGTGTTGTGGCCGGGGCTGTGAGCGGGCGGCCGACGAGACGTGCGGGGTCACGAGCATCTCGGACCAGACCTTGGAGACGCGCGGGGCGTAACGGGGCAGCGAATCCTCCGGGATTCAAGGGATCGGACACCCCCGGCCCGGAGGCCCGACAGGGTGAAAACGGCCGCGCCCGCCGAGATCAAAGGGGCGGCGGCATCACTTGGTTGTCATGAGGAAGTAGCCGCAGCCGGGCGCATCGGAGGCGCGGTCGCGCCGCCAACGTACAAGGGTCCCCGGGTCTCGCACCAGCGATTAACGGGGGCTCGCTCGTGCTCGCTCGTCGAGGGCCCCGGCCGGGTGGAGGGCCCTGGTCGCAGTGTCGATGTCATCCGCGCAGGAGGACGGGGAACTGCTCGCCGCCCCGGTGTCCGAGCAGGCCGCGGACGGTCCGGGTTCCCCGTCGCCGGAGATGATGGAGCCATGGACATGCCCGATCGGCTGACACGGGCCGCGGAGAACGGCGATGCGGCAGCGGTGGCGCGGTTGTTGGACGCGGGCGCCGAGGCGGACGCCCCGAACAGTGTTCGGCGTACGGCGCTGGATCTCGCGGTGAACGCGGGGCATGTCGATGTCGTCCGGCTTCTTCTCGCCGCGGGGCGGATCCGTGCCGACGGACGGGTGAGTACCACGAGTCGACGCCGATGCTCCGGGCGGCGATGCGCCCCGACCCCGAGATGATCCGGGTGCTGCTCGATGCCGGGGCCGTCATGGATGCCCAGGGCCCGATGGAGTGGGTGCCGCTGGTGGTGGCGGCGACCAGTGGGGATCGGGGCCACCCGCAGACCGTGGTTCTGTTCCTGGACCGCGGGGCGGACATCGATGCCGTGATGAAGGGCAGGACGGCTCTCGAATACGCGCTCACCACCGGGAGGACGCTGATGGCGCGTTGGCTGCTCGGCCGCGGTGCGGCACCGACGGAGTACGCCCTGGGCCTGGCCGTCGGCCGGGCGCGGCAGTCGCCGGAGAACGCGAAGAAGTACGCGCCCGTCCTCGGCGCCCTGCACGCACACCCCTCGGAGCTCGATGACTGAACCCCGACCGTTCCGGACCCGAGCGCCAGCCGCTCCGGACGAACCCCGGCCATTCCGAACTCGAAACGCCGGCCACTCCGGACGAACCCCGACCGCCCCGAATCCGAACCCTGGCCGCCCCTGCCGCGGTCCGGGCAGGATGTCCTCCTGTGAACCACGTGCTGTGCGGCCTCGCCGCCAATGAGGCCCTGCCCTTCGAGCTGGTGGGGCGTCTGATCGCGGTCGCGGACGAGGAGGTCGCCGACAGCCTCGCCCGTCGCGCGGACCTCAGCCGCGAGCAGGCGGTCGCCCTGGCCGCCCGCGTCGAGGAGAGCGCCGTGCTGCTCGCGTACGAGGGCCGGCTGACCGCCGCCGACGTCGACCCCCGCACCCGGCCGCAGGCCGCGCTCGCCCTGCTCGACGAGCGTTCCGGCGACCCGGAGTGGGCGCGGTTCTTCGCCCGGGACCCCGACGTCGAGCACCGGTTGAAGCTGGCCGCCTGTCCCGGGCTTCCGGCCGATGTGCGGGAGACACTCGCCGCCGACCCGGACGTACGGGTCGTCGTGGAACTCGCGTTGTGGACCACGGCGGACCTGGCGGCCCGTCTGGCGCACCACCCGCATGCCGAGGTCCGCCGCGCGGTGGCGGTCAACGAGGCGACACCACCGCGGGTCCTGGCCATGCTGGTCGGCGGCGAGGGGGTGGCACCGGCGGAGCGGTGCCTGGTCTGCGACGGCGAGGAGACGCCCTGCGCGCACGATCCGAACTGTCCGCGGCCCGACTGCAACCTGCGGCCGGGTGCCTCGTGCGACGGCTCGCACGAGTCCGCCCTCCACGAGCTGGCGGAGCAGGCGTCGCAGAACCCCGCCACACCGGTCGGGGCTCTTCTCCGGTTCGCCGATCATCCCTCGGCGCTGCTGCGCGGCGGGCTCGCCGCCCGCCCCGACCTGCCGCCGGAGACCGCCGTGCGGCTCTCCGACGACCCCGTTCCCGGTGTCCGGGCCCAACTCGCGGAGAACCCGGCGATCGACGACGCCGTGATCCGTGTGCTGGCCGCCGATCGCGGCCACGATGTGCGGCGCCGTCTGGCGCACAACCCTCGTGTGCCGCTCGACGTGCTCCCCGTCCTGGCCGCCGCCACCAGGATCGGCTCGTCCCTGCTGCCGCGCATCGCCTCCGCCTCCCCCTCCGAGGTCGAGGATCTGGCCAGGTCGTCGAATCCGGTGCTGCGGATGCTCCTGGCCGAGCGGCGCGATCTGCCGGCCGGGATACGCGACGCGCTGGCCGACGACCCCGACGCGAGGGTGGCCAAGTCCGTCGCGCGGCACCCCGGCCTCTCGGAGGCCCGGTTGCGGTCCATGGTCGAACGTCACGGGACCCAGGTCGCCGCCGGGGTGGCGGCCAACCCGGGGACCCCGCCCGCCCTGTTGGAGGATCTGGCCGGACGCGTACCGCCTGCCCGGAAGGCCCTGCGCGAGATCGCCCGGCACCCCGGCGCGACCGGCCCGGCGCTGCTCGTCTGTCTGGCGGACCGGCAGGCGCGGCGGGTGGCCGCCGGACATCCGGCCGTGCCGCCGGAGGTCCTCGTCGAGCTGCTCGCCGACGACGACTGGCAGGTGGGGCGAGCCGCTGCCGCCAACCCGTCCCTGCCGGCGGCCGTCATGGCGGAGCTGGTGTCCGGGGCCGACGGGACTGCCGGAACACGCCCTGGGTCCGGTGCCGTCGGCACCGGCTGACCGGGAAAGGAAGGGGCCGGGTCAGTCGCCCGGATACTCCCGGGCGTACTGGGCCAGGGTGGTCGCGATGGCGGCGAAGGCGACCGCGTGGCCGCGGGCGTTGGCGTGGACGCGGTCGGCGGCGTAGATGCCCGGGTCGGCGGCGAGCGGGTGGTGGTGGGTGTCGATGTGGATGCCGCCGAGTGCGCGGGCCAGGCCGGCGGTGACGCGGTCGAGCTCGTCGAAGCGGCGGGCCATGTTGTCGGCGTGTTCCGGCGGGACGAGGCCCGACCGGGCGAGGTCGAACAGGCCGATGGTGACGACGAGGGCACCGCTCTCGGCGAGGGGTGTCAGGAGCGAGGCCAGTTCGGCCCGCAGCTTCTCCGGGTCGAAGCTGCGGAAGGCGTCGTTGCCGCCCGCGCTCACCATCACCACGTCCGGCCCGAAGTCCAGGGCGGGGATGAGCTGCTGGTCCCGGATCTCGTCGAGAAGCAGATGGGGCGTGGCCAGGTTGACCGTCGCGAAGTCGGGGCGGGTGGCGGCGAGGGCGTCGGTGAAGCGGTCGGCGAAGGATCGCTCGCGATAGCCCGGGAGGAGGTCCATCACACCGGCGGTGACGCTGTCCCCCATCACGACCAGCCGGTTCCACGGGAGGTCGCGGAGCAGTTCGGCGGCGGTGTCCGGGGCCATGCAGTACGGGTCGGACAGTTCGGCGGTGAAGTCGGCGAGGCCGGCGAGGTCGGGGAAGTCGGCAGGGGCAGTGGGATCGGCAGGGGCGGCGGG
>NZ_RDBO01000089.1:22757-57489 GCF_008120935.1 Streptomyces sp. sk2.1 | reverse complement strand
GCACCGTCACCGACGCCGTGTTCTCCATGCTCAACGTCGGCAGCCAGGTGGCCGTCTGCTGGCAGTGGGCCACCCAGGTGGGCCGGGACTTCATGGGCCCGCGCCTGCTTCCGTACATCATGTTCCCGCGCACCCACGTACGAGGGATCTTCTCGCTGGAATGGTTCACCGAACAGAACTGGCGGGCGCTCCACGACGAACTCGGTGGCCTGGTGCGACGGGGCGAGGTGCGCTGCGGGAGTCGGCGGGGCAGGACACGAAACCTCCTGGCTTGCACGGGAACGACGGTCTGCGGGAAGTGGACGGGAAGGGGTTCCGGGCCCGGGTCAGAGCTCGACGAGCACCTTGCCCCGGCTGGCCCCGGTGTCCTGGTAGAGGCTGCGGTAGGCGTCCGGGATGTTGTCGAAGCCGCGGTGGAGGGTGTGCCCGCAGCGCACCTCGCCCCGTCGCACCAGGCCACCGAGTTCGTCGTGGAGCGCCCGCCAGTTCTGTTCGGTGAACCATTCCAGCGAGAAGATCCCTCGTACGTGGGTGCGCGGGAACATGATGTACGGAAGCAGGCGCGGGCCCATGAAGTCCCGGCCCACCTGGGTGGCCCACTGCCAGCAGACGGCCACCTGGCTGCCGACGTTGAGCATGGAGAACACGGCGTCGGTGACGGTGCCGCCCAGGTTGTCGAAGTACTTGTCGACCCCGTCCGGCGCCGCCCACAGGAGTGCGTCGCACACCGCGTCGTGGCTGTCCCCGTGGCGGTAGACGACGACCGCGTCGAACCCCAGCTCCTCCAGGTAGTCCGCCTTCTCCGTCGTCGAGGTGGTGCCGACCACCCTGGCGCCGGCCAGTTTGGCCAGTTGGCCGACCAGTGAACCGACGGAGCCGGAGGCGCCGCTGACCACGACGGTGTCCCCGGGGCGGATCGACATGAACTTGGTGAGGGTGCCCCAGGCCGTCATTCCGGGGCCGCCCATGACGCTCAGCGCGGTGGGCAGCGGCAGCGCGTCGTCGAACCAGTCGGGGTCCAGGCGGCGGTAGGCCGGGAAGACCATGGGGAACGTCCCGGTCTGCCAGGGCGTGGCGGCGCCGTTGCTGACGAGATGGGTGCGCCAGCCGCCGAAGCCCTGCACCAGGTCACCGGGCCGGTGGGCGGCCAGCGGCCCCGCCTCCAGCACCTCCATGATCGAGTCGGCCCCCATGTGCGCCCCGAGCGGGGTGTCCAGCGCGATGCCCTGGAGGTAGGGGTCGACCGATACGTAGCGGGTTTTCAACAGCATTTCGTCGGGGGCGAGTTCGGTGTCGATCTCCTCCTCCACCTGCCCGTAGACCCGTCCGATGTCGGGGACGCCCTCGATGTGCTCGCGCACCACCCATTTCCTGGCCCTCATCCCGTTGCCTTCCTTTCCGCGAGGACCGGACGGCCCTCGGTGGCGGACCGTGCGACCTGCCGGGGGCCCACCGGAACGACCAGGTGGGTGGGGGGCGGCCCGCTCTCGTCGACGGACGCGGTGAACGTCCGGCCGTCGTCCCGGCAGATGAACTGCATGACGTGCCGGCCGGCCGCCGCCGCGCGGATCAGGCCGCCCGTGGTCGCCCATACGCCGGACTGGTAGAAGTTCCGCAGTCCCGGCAGGCCGGGACCGTGTTTCTTGATGAGTTTCTCCAGCGTCTCCCCGCTCTCCACGAAGGGCTGCCAGCCGAGCACCGTGCCGTCGTAGTTGCCCGTGTAGCGGACCTGGGTGAGCGGGCTGGACACGTCGCGCACGGCGATCGCGTCCGTGATGCCGGGGTGCTGCCGTTCCAGGAACGCGACGAGTGCCTCGCGGGCGCGGCGCTTGGCCGCGTAGTAGCCGCGGCCGTGGCGCACCGGCAGGGTGTGCAGTTCCTGTCCGCCGCGGCTCCGGGTCACCTGTTCCGGCCCCTCGTCCAGGGCGCGCCAGGGGGCGATGTCACAGAAGTAGGTGACGTAGGCGATGCTCGTTCCGCCCGGGGAGAGTTCCGGGTAGTGCCTGCTGCGGAACTGGACGTTGACGCTGGGGTGCCTGATGCCGGTCAGTTCGGCGGCTTCCGCCTCGTCGAGCAGGTAGGTGGTGCAGGGGTCGGCGTCGGGGAAGTCGCGGCGCAGGCCGAGGAAGAGGGTGAAGTAGCCGGGGAACACCATGCCGGGCTGTTTGATGGTCCGGGTGTAGAGGTGGCGGTACGCCTCGTTGAGGTAGCGCCCCTTGAGCAGGTCCATCATCGTGGTGCGTCCGTCGCAGGCCGAGACGACGATGTCGGCGCGCAGTTCGCGCCCGTCGCTGAGCCGTACCCCCACGGCCCGGTCGTCCTCGACGAGCACCTCCTCGACCTTGGCGTTGTACGTCACTTCGCCGCCGAGTCCGAGGTAGCGCCGCTCGATCGACCGGGCCAGTCCGAGCGATCCGCCCTCGGGGACGCCGGCGGAGAGGTTGGCGTGCGAGGCGAGCTGGAAGTGGAACGGCAGTACGGGGAAGGCCGGGTGCTTCTCGTACAGGATGAAGTTGAACGCCTCGCGCAGCAGGGGGTCCTTGAACCTGGCCGAATAGTCGGTCATCAGGGTGCTGATGGTCTTGCGCACGACGTTGAAGTACGGGATGAACGAGGCCAGCATGCGCCAGCGTTCCAGCGGCGGCATCAGTCCGACGGGTTTGAGGAACGGGTAGACGGCGAGGCATCTGCGGAAGGCGCGCAGCTGTTTGCAGAAGTCGCGGACGAGGCCGGCGTCGGCGGGCGAGATCTCCGTGAGGTGGGCCTGGAGCCGGTCGGGGTCGGAGTAGAAGTACACGGACCGGCCGCACCGGCCGCGCACGACGTTGAACACGTCGAAGTGCCGCACCTCCTTGCCCTGCAGCGCGCCGAGCTCCAGCCAGATCTGGTGCATCTCGTTGCCGGGGCCGCTGCCCAGCAGCCAGCTGACGCAGGGGTCCAGGGTGAAGTCGCCGCGGTCCCAGGCCGTGCAGCAGCCGCCGGGCAGTTCGTGCATCTCCAGGACGTGGGTCCGGTAGCCGTTCATCCGGGCGTAGCAGCCGGTGGACAGGCCGCCGAGCCCCGCGCCGATGATGATCATCGACTCGCGTTCGGATCGCGGCATGGGTGTGTTCTCCTCGGTGGTCATGTGCGAAGGTCCCCCGCGCGGCTCATGTGTGGATGTCCCCGCGTGCGGACCATTTGTCGAGCTGGGGCAGCCGGCCCAGCTTTCCGGGGTGCCAGGGATCGGTCCCCGGGCTCTCGGACGCCGTGAATCCGCGCCCCAGCTCGTCGCAGAGGTACTGGACGACGAAGCGGCCGGTGGAGGCGGCCCGGATCAGGCCGCCCATGCCGACCCACTGGCCCGCCATGGAGAATCCGCGCAGGCCGGGCAGGCGCATGCGGTCCTTGCCGACCAGCTTGGCCGCGATGTCGTCGGCATCGGAGAACGCCTTCCAGGCCAGGATGGAGCCGTCGTGGTTGCCGGTGTAGCGCCGGGTCGTCGCCGGGGTGGCGATGTCGACCAGTTCGATGCGCTCGCCGGTGCCCGGCATCCGGCGTTCCAGGAACTCCCGCACGAATTCGGCGACTTGGCGCTTCTTGGCCCGGTAGTCCTTGCGGTCGGCGGCGCGCAGGTCCTTCCAGTACTCGAAGTCGCTGAAGTAGGTGCAGTGGACGACCGATCTTCCGGGCGGGGCGAATCCGTCCGAGTAGTCGGAGCGCAGCTGGACCACCACGCTGCCCTGCAGGGCACCGGGCAGTCGCGCGGCGTCCTCGGGCCGGAGCAGGTAGGTGGTGCTGTGGGCGCGGTCGGGGCCCAGGTCGCCCTTGATGCCGACGAAGGCCGAGACCACGGCGGGGAACAGGGTGCCGGGGCGGTGCAGCAGCTCGTTGTACAGCTTGTCGATCCGCGGCCCGGTGTAGCGGCCCTGGAGCAGGCCGTGGATCGTGGTGTGGCCGTCGCAGGCCGAGACGACGTGGTCGGCGTAGTACTTTCTGCCGTTGCGCAGTTCGATCCCGACGGCGCGCCCGTCCTCGACCAGGATCCGTTCGACCCGTGCCCGGTAGCTGATCTCCCCGCCGAGCCCGGTGTAGCGTTCTTCGATCGACCGGGCCAGGCCGAGTGAACCCCCTTGCGGGAAACCGGCGTTGTCGTGGTGGGCGCCGGCCATGTTGAACAGGTACGGCAGGAGGGGAAAGCCCTCGGGGTCCTGGAAGAAGATGTTGCGGAACGCCCGGCGCAGCAGCGGGTCCTGGAAGCGGTCGGCGAATTCGTGCATCGGCGTCGCGGCCGTGCGCCAGAACAGGCGGAAGGCGGGAAGGACGGTGCGCAGCATCGACGCCCGCTCGCGCACGGTGCGCAGTGCGGGGGCGGTCAGGAACGGGTACAGCTCGATGTCGAGGAACCGGCGCAGGTCGCGGCAGAACGAGCGGATCGGCCGGGCGTCGGCGGGCGAGAGTTCGAGCAGGTGCCGTTCCAGGCGGTCCGGGTCGTTGTAGAAGACCACCTCCCGCCCGGTCTCGTCGACGACCCGGTTGAACATCTCGAAGTTGGTGATGCTCTTGCCGTCGAGCGCCCCCAGTTCACGCCACACCTGGTTGGCCTCGTTGCCGGCGGCGGTGCCGATCAGCCATTCGATGCAGTAGTCGAAGATGTACCCGTCGCGCGACCAGGCCGTGCAGCAGCCGCCGGGCAGCACGTGTTTCTCGAAGATGCGGGACCGCATCCCGTTCATCTGCGCGTAGCACCCGGTGGACATCCCGGCGACGCCCGCGCCGATCACGATGACGCGGGGGCTGCCGTCCTTCCCCCCTTCCCGGGTGCTCCACGGGTCGGCCGTCTCAACGGACATCGCTCGCGCCCTCCCGGATGATGCCGCGCACCAGCTCGGCGTTGCGGGTCACGTGCTTGGGGTCGAGCATGTCCGCGTGGATGCCCGAACCGCGCAGCACGGCCGTCGCCGTGGTCGAGCTGCCGTGCCAGGTGCCGCGCGCGCCGGCGGCGTAGAGTTCCGTCTTCTCCTCGTCCGTGACGACGCTGACGGTCGCGGCCACCTCGCCGAGGTTCGGTGTGCGGCCGCAGAAGGCCAGGTATTCCGCGGCGTGGTCGAGGGTCTCGCGGGCAACGGCGTCCGACCCGGTGTGTTTGCGCAGGTGGTCGGCGAGTTCGGCCTCGAAGAGCTCGATGTGTTCGTGACCGGGCTCGTAGGGTTCGAGGATGCGGTACGAGTCCAGCACGATCACGTGGGCGACCTCGCGTCCGCGGCCCTCGAGTTCCTTGGCCACCTCGAAGGCGAGGTTCCCGCCGAGCGAGTAGCCGAGCAGCACGCACTTGCCCTCGGGCCGGTGGGACTCGACGAGGTCGGCGTAGCGGACCACCTTGTCCGCGCCGGGGACGTAGTTGAAGGCGATGAGCCGGTACTCGGGGAGCCGGTGGGCGAACTCCCGGTAGACCAGGCCGTGGCCGCCCGCGGGTGGGAAGCAGAACACGGCGGATTCCCGGTCGCTGTTGAAGCTCAGGCAGGGCAGGTCGTCGAAGTCCCCTCCGGTGGCGAGGCGTTCCACGGTCGCGGCCATGCCGTGCAGGGTGGTGACCCGGTACAGCAGGCTGACGGGGATGCCGACGCCGAATTCCTTGCGCAGCCGGTGGATGAGCTCGATCAGTTTGATCGAGCTGCCCCCGACCTCGAAGAACTCGTGTGCCAGGCCGACCCGTTCCAGGCCGAGCATTTCCTTCCAGTGCCGGGCCATGCTCACTTCGAACGGTGTGCGGAGCGTCTCCTCGGGTTCGTCGTCGGCGTCGGGCCGGGGTTCGGGCAGGGCGGCGAGGTCGACCTTTCCGTTGGCGGTCAGCGGCAGCCGCGGCAGGGCGGTGAAGTGCGCGGGAACCATGTGGGCGGGCAGCAGGTCGGCGAGGTGCCGGCGCAGCGCGCGCCGGTCCAGTTCCGTGCCCGGTGCCGGTACGCAGTAGGCGCAGAGCATTTCCTCGCCCCGGGCGTCGGGGCGCACCGTGACGACCGCGCCGGCCAGTGCGGGCCATTGGGCGAGGTGTGCCTCGATCTCGCCGATCTCGATCCGGTGGCCGCGGAGCTTCACCTGGCCGTCGATGCGTCCGAGCAGGTGGATCCGGCCCTCGGCGTCCCAGCGGGCCGCGTCGCCGCTGCGGTAGAGGCGTTCGGGGCCTGCGCCGGGTTCGCGGCTCAGGGTGCGGGTGACGAAGCGGTCGGCGGTCAGTTCCGGGTCGCCGGCGTAGCCGAGGGCGACGCCGTCGCCGCCGATCCACAGTTCGCCGGGCACTCCGGGCGGTACGGGTTCGCCGTGGCGGTCGAGCACGTGCAGCGTGCTGTTGCCCAGGGGCCGCCCGACGGGCACCGTCCGTCCGGGTTCCAGGCCGTCGAGGGGGCCTTCGAAGAAGGCGCTGTCGATGGTGGCCTCGGTGACCCCGTAGGAGTTGAGCAGCCGGGTGTCCGGTCCGCACAGTGCGCGCAGCCGCCGGTACTCCCCCGCCTTCCACACGTCGGAGCCGACGATCAGCAGGCGCATGAAGTCCAGCCGTCGTCCCTCGCGTTCGCAGTGGTCCATGAGGCCGCGCACGACGGCGGGCACGAACTCGGCGCAGTCGACGCGTTCCTCGCGCATGGTGGTGTACAGGCGCTCGGTGTCGAAGAGCAGGTCCCGGTCGACCAGGACCAGGCTGCCGCCCGAGCACAGCGCGCGCACCACGTCACCGGTGAAGACGTCGAAGGACGGGGCGGCCATCTGGAGGTGCACCCGCGCGTCGTGGTCCAGCCGGTACTCCTGGTGCCAGGCCCAGTAGGCCGAGGCGAGGCTCCGGTGGCTCACCTGCACGGCCTTGGGGAGGCCGGTCGAGCCGGAGGTGTTGATGATGTACGCGGGCGTGTCGAGGCTCGCCTCGTCGTCGGCGGGCCGCGTGGTTCTCGGCCCGTCCTCCCCGAGGGGCGCCTCGTGCAGTTCCCGCAGTGTCAGGGTCCGGGCCGGGAGCCCCGCCATCCGGTTCCGGCAGGTGTCGTCCTCGACGACGACGAGGGCGACGTCCGCACTGCGTACCGTGTGGGCCACGCGGTCGGCCGGGTGGTCGGGCGGGACCGGGAGGTACGCGGCACCGGTCTTGAGCACCGCGAGCAGGGCGACGACGAGGTCCGGCGACTTCTCCAGGCAGAGCGCCACCACGGAGCCGCTGCCCGCGCCGAGTCCCCTCAGCCGGCGGGCCAGCTCCCCGGACCTGCGGTCCAGTTCCGCGTACCGCATCCGGTGGGGCGCACCGTGGCGGGTCGGGACGGTGAGGGCGACGGCGTCCGGGCGGCGGGCGGCGACCTCGCCGAACAGCCGGTGCACCGGGCGCGGGCGGTCCGTCCCCGGCTGTCGTGCCGCGGCGTTCCGGGCGCCGCTCCATTCGCCGACCAGCAGCTCGCGCTCCCGGGATTCGAGCATCTCCAGCCGGCTGGTGGGACGGTCGGCGGGTGCCGTGGTCATGCTGTCGAGCAGGGTGGTGTAGTGCGCCGCCATCCGCCGCATGGTCTCGGGCAGGAACAGGTCGGTGTTGTACTTCAGCACGCAGTGGAAGCGGTGTTCCGCCTCGTCCTCGTAGACGGAGAGCGTGACGTCGAACTGCCCTTCCTCTTCGGGGAGTTCGATGTACTGGAGCCGGTAGCCGTACTTCTCGGTGGCGACCTTGTGGGTGAGCAGGATGAACATCGCCTGGAAGACCGCGGAGCGGCTCGGGTCGTGCTGGAGTCCGAGCTCGTCCACCAGCAGGACGAACGGGTACTCCTGGTTGTCCAGTCCGCCCAGCACGGTGGTCCGCACCTGTTGCAGCAGTTGGGCGGTCGTCGGGTCGCCGGACAGGTCCGCGTGCAGCGGGAGCGGGTTGACGAAGTAGCCGTAGACGGAGGCGAAGTCCTGCTCGGTCCGGCCGGTCACCGGGCTGCCCACGATGACCTGGTCCTGGCCCGAGTAGCGTTGCAGCAGCAGGTAGTAGGCGCTCAGCAGCACCATGAACGGGGTCACGTCGTGCTCGCGGGCCAGGTCGTGCACCCGGGCGCTGAGACCGGTGTCCAGGACGAAGAACTCCGACGCCCCGTTGTGCGTCTGCACGGCGGGCCGGGGTTTGTCGACGGGCAGTTCCAGGGTCGGTACCTGGGCCGGCAGGTGGGAGCGCCAGTAGTCGAGCATGCGCGGTGCCGCGGGCCCGGCCAGGAAGCGGTTCTGGGCGTTGAGGAAGTCGAGGTAGCGCGCGGTGACGGGCGGCAGCGAGGGTGCCTGCCCCTGGCGCAGCCCTTCGTACACCGCGAGGAGTTCCTCGATGAAGGTGAACGTCGAGATCGCGTCGGAGACGATGTGGTGGACCGCTTTCATGATCACCCAGCGGTCGTGGCCGCGCTTGAAGAGGCGGAAGCGGAACAGCCGGTCGTGCTCCAGGTCGTAGGGCCTGCGGTATTCGGCCACGATCGTGCTGTGGATGTCCTCCCACTCCTGGTCCTGCACGTCGAACAGCGCGACGTCCGGTTCGGTGTCCGACGAGACCTGTTGCAGCGGGACGCCGTCCACCGTGAGGAAGTTGGTCCGCAGCGCGGGGTGGCGGATGACCATGCAGCGGACGGCCTCGAACATCAGGTCGGGGTCGAGCTCGACCCGGACCTCGACGGCGCCGCCGATGTTGTACGCGTAGCCGTCGGGGTTGAGCTGCCGGAGGAACCACAGGGCCTTCTGGTTCTGCGTCAGCGGGTGGCGCCGCTCGTCCTCGAACACCTCCACCTCGCCCGCGCCGTCCCCGCCCGCCTCGTGGGCCACCGCCTCGGCGAGGCCGTCGTGGAGCTGCTGGATCAGTTCGCCGACGGGGGTGCCGCTGAGCAGTGCCACCACGGGCGGGGCGACGCCGAGTTCGGAACTGAGCCGGGCGCGCAGCTCCATCGCCAGGAGGGAGTCGAGCCCCAGTGCGTTGAGCCCCGCCTGCGGGTCGATCCGTTCCGGGCCGGTCCGCAGCACCGAGGCGGTCAGAGCGGTGAACCGTCCGGCCACCAGGGCCAGGCGCTCCGCCCCGTCCGCCGCGCGGAAGAGGTCGAGGATGCCCTCGCCCGCCCCGTCGGCCTTCCCGGCCGGGGCCGTCCGCGCCAGCTCGGCCACCAGCGCGGGCGGCGTCGCGTACCAGGCCAGGAACACCGGCCAGTCCACGACCGTCGCGACGAGCAGCTGGGGCCGGTCCTGGCCGATGACGCGTTCCAGGACCGCCATGCCGACGTCGGGGGCGAGCGAGCTCATTCCCCGGCTGTGGAGGTAGTGCCCGACCAGTCCCAGTTCCTCGATCATGCCGGTGGCCCACGGCCCCCAGTCCAGGCTCAGTCCCGGCAGGCCGAGCGCCCGGCGGTGCTGGGCCAGCGCGTCCAGGAACGCGTTCCCCGCGGCGTAGTTGGTCTGGCCGGCCGTGGTCAGCAGCGAGGCGATCGAGGAGAACAGGACGAAGTGGTCCAGCGGTTCGTCGCGCAGATGGCGGTGCAGCAGGTACGCGCCGACGGCCTTGGGGTCATGGGCGTCGGCGAAGGTCTGCCGGTCCATGTCCGGAACGAGGGTGTCGCGGACCTGGCCCGCGAGATGGAACACCCCGCGGACCGGCAGCGGGTCGGTGCTGCGGTGGGTCTCCAGCCAGGAGGTGAACGCGGTTTCGTCGGTGATGTCGAGCGGGGCCAGGACGACCCGTGCCCCGAGTGCCTCCAGTTCCCTGACGAAGGCCGCGGCACGGCCCGGGGCGCCGGTGGGGTCCAGGTCGCGCCAGGCGGAGCGCTCCGGCAGCGCGGTGCGTCCGATCAGGATCAGGCTGCGCGCCCCGCGTCGCACGAGCGTCCGGCAGAGCAGCCGGCCGAGCGCTCCGAAGGCGCCGGTGACGAGGTAGTTGGCATCGGTGCGCAACCGCAGCGGGAGGGGGTGGGTGAGCCCTTCGGCCTGCCGGATCCTGCTGGTGAGGCGGTTCGCGCCGCGCAGCGCGATCTCCTCCTCGTCGTCGCTCAGTAGTTCCCGCAGCAGGGCCCGGGCCTCGGCGCGGTGTCCGTCCTCGCCCCGCGCGCCGGGGTCCAGGTCGATCAGCTTGCCGGGGTGGGAGGTCAGTTCCTGGTGCCTGAGCACCCGGCCGACGCCCCAGGCGGGCGCTCCCAGGGGTTCGGCCGTCTCACCGGGTTCCACGGGCTGCGCGCCTCGGGTCACGATGTGCAGCCGGCCCGTCGCACCGCGGCGGAGCAGCGTCCGGGCGAGTGCGATCAGTGAGTACGCCCCGGTCCCGCTGTGCCGTACGAGGTCCTGCGGGGTGGTGTCGTCGAGGTGCGGCAGGTCGAGGTTCCACAGGTGGACGACGGTGCCCACGGGCGTTGCGCCCTCCTCGCCGTCGTCCAGGTCGGTGAAGAGCCGCTCCAGGTCGGCGGCGGAGTCCGGGGCGACGGTGAACTCCCTTCCGTCGTCGCCCTTCCGGTACGCGTCTCCCGGACGGACCAGGCGGCAGCGTTCGCCGCGCTCGGCGAGCAGGGCGCTCAGGGCGTCGCCGACGCCCCCGTCGTCGGCGAACACGAGCCAGTCGCCGTCGGTGGACACCTCTTCGGACCCGGCCGGGTCCGCGTTCCCGTCCGACGCGAAGGGCCTGTCGATCCAGACGGTTTCGGCGAGCCAGGAGTCGATCGTGCCGAGGCCGACCGCGGTGGACGCCTTCTCCACGTCGGCGGCGCGGAAGCCGCGGATGGTGCCGAGGGGTTCGCCGTCGTCCGTGTGGACGGTCATGTCACCGACGAGTTCGTCCGCGTCCTCGCGGGTCACCGTCGCGTGCACCCAGATCGGCCGGTCCCCCACCGGGGCCAGGCACATCTCGTCGATCGACAGCGGCAGGCGGATGCCGGCGGGCGGCCCGCCCGCCGTCTCCCCCGCCCCGTCGTCGGCGAGCCGTGTCGCCAGCAGCGACTGGAAGCAGGCGTCGAGCAGCACGGGGTGGATGTGGTGTCCGGCCGCGTCGTCGCCGATCGCCGCCGGCGGGCGGAGCCGGGCGAGCACTTCGCCGGAGCCGATCCACACCTCCTCGATGGCCCGGAACGCGGGGCCGTAGTGGTAGCCCAGGGCGGCCAGTGCCGTGTAGCAGTCCTCGCCGGTCAGCCTGCGCAGGGCCCGTGCCCGCAGGGCCTCGGTGTCGGCCGGGGGTCCGGCGGGGCGCGGTTGTCCGGAGCGCACGACACCGCCGGCGTGCACCGCCCGGTCGTTCTCGTCCTGCCCGGCCGACGCGATCGTGAACGCCGCGTTCTGCGACGAGAGGGTCAGGCGCACGTCCCGGTCCTCGCCCTCGGGCAGGAACAGGGCCTTGCGGAACTCGATGTCCGTCAGCACGGCGTGGGTGCCGCCGGTCAGGGAGCGGACGGCCTGGGTGGCCATTTCCAGGTACCCGGCCGCCGGGAAGACCACCATGGACTGGATGCGGTGGTCGTCGAGGTAGGGCAGTCGCTCGGTGTCCAGGGTCGCGTGCCAGGTGGGTTCGGTGTCCGTCGTGCGGCGGCCCAGCAGGGGGTGGTCCGCCCGGCCGAGGCGGACCTGGGCGACCGGTGCGGGCTCCGTCCAGTAGCGGTCGCGCCGCCACGGGTACCGGGGCAGGGTCACCGGCCTTCCCGCCGGGTGGAGGGTGTCCCAGGCGATGGGGACGCCGAGGTTGTGGAGTTCGGCCAGAGATGTGGCGAACCGTTCCGGTTCGTTCTCCTGGCGGCGGATCGACGGCAGGGTCCGGACGGTCGCCCCCCGGTTCTCCAGGCACTCCCGGATGGAGTGGGCGAGCACCGGGTGCGGGCCGATCTCCAGGAACAGTCCGTATCCGTCGTCGGCGAGCCGGTCGACGGCGGCGCGGAAGCGGACCCGGTCGCGGACGTTCTTCCACCAGTAGTCCGCGTCCAGTTCGGTGCCGTGCGCCGTGCCCTCCTGTCCGGTCAGGTAGACCGGTACCGTCGCCGCCCGGGGGGTGATGCCGTCCAGCGAGGCCAGCAGCTCGTCCTTGATCGATTCCATGCCCGCACTGTGGTACGGCACCTGCACCGTCAGGAACTTGGCGAAAACCTGCTCCGCTTCCAGCTCCCCGGCCAGTTCGGCCAGTGCGTCCCGGTCCCCGGCCAGGGTGACCGCCGACGGGCTGTTGACCGCCGCCACGGACACCCGGTCCCCGTACGCGGCCACCCGGCGCTGGGCCTCCGCCTCGGGCAGGCTGACGGCGAGCATGGTGCCCGTTCCCGTCAGTTTCTGCTGGAGCCGGCTGCGGTGCAGCACGATCCTGACCGCGTCCTCCAGGGTGTAGACCCCCGCCTCGTAGAAGGCGGCGGCCTCACCGGTGCTGTGGCCGACCACGGCGTCGGGCCGCACACCGTAGTGGCGCCACATGGCCGCAAGTCCCACCTGTACGGCGAAGTTGGCGGGCTGCGCGAGCCAGGTCTCGCCCATGCGCGACCCGGACTCGTCGGCGTTCATCTCCTCGATCAGGGACCAGCCCGCGATCGAGCGGATGATCCGGTCGCAGCGGGCGACCGTGTCCCGGAACACCTCGTCGCCCTCGAGCAGCTGGCGCCCCATCCCCCACCACTGCGGTCCCATTCCGGTGAAGACCCAGACCAAGCCGTGTTGTTCGGCGTCGAGCCGTCTGCCGTGGGTGATGCCGGGGCCTGGTTCCCCGTCGAGGAACGCGGCGAGCCTCTCGTCCAGTTCGGCCCGCGAGGAGTACACGACGGAGAGCCTCGACTCCAGGTGCTGGCGGCGCCGGGCCAGGGTGTGGCCGAGGTCGGACAGCGACACCTCGGTGCCGTTCTCCCCCGCCAGTTCACGGCGGATCCCGGCCGCCACATCCGGCAGCGCCTCCGGGGTGCGAGCGGTCAGCGGAAGGATGTTCCAGGCCCGCGCGTCGGGTTCGCCCGCCCGTGCGTCCCGTACGGGCGCCTCCTCCAGCACGACGTGCGCGTTGGTGCCGCCGAAGCCGAACGAGTTCACCCCGGCCCGTGCGGGGCCCTCGTGCTCGGGCCACCGGGTCGGCTCGACCGGGATGCGGTACGGGGACGTGGCCTGGTCGATGGCGGGGTTGACCCGGTCCAGGTTGATGTGGGGCGGGATGAGGCGGTGCTTGAGGCAGAGCACGGTCTTGATCAGCCCGGCGATGCCCGCCGCCGATTCGGTGTGCCCGATGTTCGCCTTGACGGAGCCCACGTAGCAGGCGGCGTCCGGCCTGCGGCCCTCGGCCAGTGCCCGGCTCAGGGCGTTCGCCTCGATGGGGTCGCCGACGGGGGTGGAGGTGCCGTGCGCCTCCACGTACTGGAGGTCGCCGGGCGTGATGCCGGCCTCGCCGCAGACGCGCCGGATGAGGGAGACCTGGGCGTCCGCGTTGGGCACGGTGATGCCGTTGGTCCGGCCGTCCTGGTTGACCCCCGCGCCGAGGATCACCGCGTGGATGGGGTCGCCGTCGCGCAGGGCGTCGTCCAGGCGCTTGAGGGCGACGATTCCGACGCCCTCGGCCCGTACGTAGCCGTTGGCCGCGGCGTCGAACGCGCGCGAGCGGCCGTCGGGGGACAGGAATCCGCCCTTCGTCTCGGCGATGGTGTATTGCGGCGCCATGTGCAGCAGCACCCCGCCGGCCAGTGCGAGGTCGGTCTCCCGCTTGTTGAGGCTCTGGCAGGCGAGGTGCACCGCCACCAGGGAGGAGCTGCACGCGGTGTCGATCGACAGACTGGGGCCGCGGAAGTCGAAGCAGTACGAGAGACGGTTCGAGACCATCGTCATCATGGTGCCGGTGGCGGTGTGCGAGGCCAGCGAGGAGAAGCCCAGGTCGGAGAACTGGAGAATCTTGTAGTCCAGGGTGAACGCCCCGACGAACACAGCGGTGTTGCTGCCGGCGAGCTCCGCCGGCCGCTGGCCGCCGTCCTCCAGCGCCTCCCAGGCGACCTCCAGCAGTTTGCGCTGCTGGGGGTCCATGTGGTCCGCCTCGCGCGGACTGATGCCGAAGAAGGCGGGGTCGAACTCGTCGAAACCGTCGATGTATCCGCCCCGGCCGCCGATCAGCCGTCCGGGTTTTTCCTTGTGCCGGCTGCCGAGCGTTCCGACGTCGTAACGGTTCGGCGGTGTCGCTGTGATGCAGTCCTTGCCCTCCATGAGATTCTGCCAGTACGTGCGGGGGTCCGACGCACCGCCGGGCAGGCGGCAACCCATGCCGATGATCGCCACTTTGTCGCTCACAGAGGCACTGTTCACGTCGGGCAAGGTCGTACTCCTCAAGTCATGGCGCCGCGGCACGGCACGGATACGGGAAGAAGGGATACGAGAAACGGTGCGGATTTCCGGGCATTGCGGATGCGCGGCCGTGCGGTCTCATGGAGCCGTGCGGCCGTGCACCGGTGCGGTACCGGATCCGTGCGGTTTCCCGTGGGAAGGGGTGGTTCAGGAAGAACCGACCCCGCCCCTCTTCGCACGGCGCAGGGGATGGAGAAGGCTGGCGACGATCTCCCCGGTGCGGGGGAAGGAAGCGGGGTCGCCGAGTCCGACGGCGACCGGTTCACGGCCGGGCCGCCAGGTGTAGCTGTCGAATGCGTGGTCCCAGATCGACAGATCGGAACCGTAGTGGCCCGCCTCGGACAGATCGGTGCTGTGATGCAACCGGTGCTGCTCGGGGCTGGCGAACACATGGTTGAGTCGGCCGATGCGTACGTCGATGTTCGCGTGGACAAAATATCCCTGAGCGGCCACGAAAAGCCCGACGACGAATACGGATTCACGGGAGAAACCGACCAGCGCCAGGGCAATTTGAACAAACCCTTGGGCGAGGACGATATCAAGGACATGGTTGACGCCATTATTGGCGACGTTGACTTTTTCCGGCACGTGATGCACACCGTGGAATCGCCACAGTATCGCATTTGTGTGACCGAACCGGTGCACCAGATAACTGGCGAGTGAGCCGGTCAACAACGCTCCGGGAATTTCCACCCAGAGATTGAATATCGGCTCGTCCGGGGATATGAGGGAAACCATCGTGGAGACCAGGTATTGCGCGAAGGCGCTGGCCACCATCGTCAGCACGAAGTAGATGCCGTACCAACGCCACTCCCTGGAGTTCGGATGCCAGGCGCGCCGGTACGGAATCAGGCGTTCGAGAACGGTGAGATACCCGATGGTGCCGAGCAGGAAGAACGGACTCACCCGATCGGGGTCCCAGTCGAGACACAGCGCCACGACGGCCACCGAGACCGTGCCCACCAGCAGGAGCGGGTACCCCGACACACGCAGGACCGCGCGCGCCGGCGACAGGGGTCCCCCTGCCCCGCGGGCGGGACCGGAATCGGATTCCGGTTCACCGCCGGGCAGCGGCTCACGATTTTCCACTCACAGCACCTTTACGAAAGGAACCAGCACAGAAGGGCGCGGACCTGGAAGGAGACAGCCTTTCGCCGCCCCGGGGCATGCCGGAACAGTGCGTCGGCCGCCGCCTGTCATGCACGGTTGGATCCTGGTCTGCTCGGATGGTGCGAGTCGCCCCACGGGCCCCATGGACCCGAGTACGACCGCCGGGCGAACCCGCCCTACTAATTTTTCCCCGATCACCGACCTCAACCGTCGAATTCAAGCCTCCCGCCGACACCCCGGAACACCTGTGACGGGAATCATCACTCAGTTCGATTCCCGCTGAACGGAGTGGATACGGCCGGTGAATCGTGAACCAATGAACCCGTCACGAATATGATCGTTAATAATACTGATCTGCTTTTTCTTTTCGGCTTTCGCATTCCCTCGATCACGCCGGGGCGGCGACCGCGTCAGGCCGGGGCCCGCACGGCACCGCGTCAGGCCGAGGCGTAGCCGCGGGCGCGCACGAGGTCGCGCGCGAGGCGGATGAAGGCCCGGGCGGCGGCGCTCCGGTAGGCGCCTTCGCGCCGCAGGAGGGTGACCGTGCGGGCGGGCAGGGCGGGGTCGAGCGGGACGGGGACGAGGCGGGGGTTGTCGTGGGTGATGGCGTCGGGCAGGACGGTGACCAGCGGGGTGCGTTCGACGATCTCGGTCAGGGCCTGGACGGAGTTGGCCTCCACCACGATCCGCGGCTCGATCCCGTGGGCCGAGAAGTAGGCGTCGATGTGACCGCGGGTGGCAAAGTCGCCGCTGAGGAGCGCGAGTCGGTGTTCCGCGAGGTCCCGGACCGGCAGCGGCCGGTCGCGGTCACCGGCGTGGGGGAGCCCGGTGACGAGGCCGAGGGTCTCGGTGAACAGCTCCGCCGCGCCGATGCCGGGCAGATGGGACCCGTGGAAGGCGATCCCGAGATCCGTCTCGTCGGCCAGCAGCCCGGCCTCGATGTGGTCCTGGGCCATCTCCCGGAGGGTCAGGGTGATGCCGGGGTGCCGGGCCTGGAGTTCCGCGGTGAGCGGGCCGACGAGGTAGGCGGTGAAGGTGGGGGTCACCGCCAGCCTCAGATGCCCCCGGGACAGGTCGGCCACGTCCATCACGGCGCGCTCGGCGGCTGCCAGGTCGCGCAGCGCGCGGCGGGCGTAGTGCACATAGGTCTCGCCCGCGTCGGTGAGCCGCACGGTGCGGCCCGTACGGTCGAGCAGTTGTACGCCGACGGCGCGCTCCAGTTGCTTGATCTGCTGGGAGAGAGTCGGCTGGGAAACGCGCAGGTCCTCCGCGGCACGGGTGAAGTTGGCGTGCTCGGCGACAGCGAGCAGGTAGCGCAGATGACGGAGTTCCGGGGCCATGACTGAACTATAGATGTCATCGATAGCAGTCATGGTTATTGCGTCTTGGACGCTATAGATGCAGGTCGTGCATGGTGGATCTCGTCAGCCTCACCGGCCGGCAGATTCCGAAGGGAGTGACCATGCACGATCTGAGCGAGGGCATCGCGCGTTTCCAGCAGGACGTCTTCCCGGCCAAGGCGGAGCTCTTCGCCCGCCTGGCCGGCACCCACCGGCCCACGACGCTGTTCATCGGCTGCTCCGATGCCCGTGTGGTGCCGGAGCTGATCACCCAGAGCGAGCCGGGTGAGCTGTTCGTCATCCGTACGGCGGGCAACCTCGTCCCCGCCCACACTCCCGGACCGGACGGTGTGGCGGCCAGCATCGAGTACGCGGTCGCCGTCCTCGGCGTCACGGACATCGTGGTGTGCGGGCACTCCGCCTGCGGCGCGATGACCGCCCTGGCCGAGCGCCACGACCTCAGCGACGCACCCGCGATCGCCGGCTGGCTGCGTCACGCGGACGCCTCCGTGGCCCGCACCACCACCGTCGAGTCGGGGGCCGCGAAGGTGGCCGCGCTGGTGCGCGAGAACGTGCTCAGCCAGCTGGCGAACCTGTCCACCCACCCTTCGGTGGCACGTGCCACCGCCTCCGGCTCGCTCACCCTGCACGGCTGGGTCTACGACATAGCCACCGGCACCGTCGACCGGCTCGGCACCGTCGACCGGCCCACGGCCCTCACGGCCTGACCCCTCCCCCACCCGGCTCCCGTCATGGAGCCGCACCCCCGAACCCGCCGTTCCGTCCGGTTCCGGCGAACGGCACACCCCGAAAGGAAAACCCTCCCATGGTGCACGCACAGTTCGACGCCACCGCCCGCCAGGACCTCGCCGCCAGGGCCGTCGCCGCCAAGACGCGCAAGGACGTGTCGTGGCAGCAGATCGCCGACGCCGCGGAACTGTCGGTCGCCTTCGTCACCGCCGCCGTGCTCGGCCAGCACGCACTGCCCGAGGCATCGGCCGCGGCCGTCGCCGAGCTGCTGGGTCTGGACGAGGACGACGCGGCGCTGCTGCAGACCATCCCGACCCGAGGTTCCATCCCCGGCGGCATCCCCACCGACCCGACGATCTACCGCTTCCACGAGATGCTCCAGGTCTACGGCACCACGCTGAAGGCCCTGGTCCACGAGCAGTTCGGGGACGGCATCATCAGCGCGATCAACTTCAGGCTGGACGTCAAGAAGGTCGCCGACCCCGAGGGGGGCGAGCGCGCGGTGATCACCCTGGACGGCAAGTACCTGCCGACCAAGCCCTTCTGATCCGGCCCGTCCGAAAGACAACGGGGCGGTCCGTGCCGACGGCGTCGCCGGGCCGCCCCGTTGTCTTTCGGACGGGCCCACCGGGCGCCTTCGCGCCCGCCCCCTCCCGGAAGGAAATCCCGTGGACTTCGCACAGCGCACCATCGGCCTCGCCCGGCGCAACGTCGACGAGGGCGGCCGACCGTTCGCGACCGTCATCGTCAAGGACGGCAGGATCCTGGCCGAGTCGGCGAACAAGGTCGCCCAGAGCGGCGATCCGACCGCGCACGCCGAGATCCTCGCCATCCGCGAGGCGTGCCGGAAGCTGGGCACCGAGCACCTGACCGGCACCACCATCTACGTACTGGCCCATCCCTGCCCGATGTGCCTCGGTTCCCTCTACTACTGCTCGCCCGACGAGGTCGTCTTCCTCACCACCCGCGAGGAGTACGAGCCCCACTACGTGGACGACCGCAAGTACTTCGAACTCGACAACTTCTACGAGGAGTTCGCCAAGAACTGGGACGAGCGGCGCCTCCCGATGCGCCACGAGCCGCACGGGGCCGCGGTCGACGTCTACCGGGCGTGGCAGGAGCGCAACGGCGGCGAGCGCCGCGTGGCGGGCGCTCCGACGGCCTGAGCCACCGGCCACCGGGCCGTTCGCACGGTCAGGCGGTCAGGGGCCGGTCCTCCGGGGCGATGGGCGCCGGCAGCACCGTGGAGCCGCTCAGATAGCGGTCCGCGGCGGCAGCGGCGGACCGCCCCTCCGCGATGGCCCACACCACGAGGGACTGGCCGCGCCCCGCGTCCCCGGCGATGAAGACGCCGTCCGCCACGGCGCCGGGCGTCGTCGCCGGCCCGGCCGCGAAGCCCGTGTCCCGGGCGAAGTTCCCCCGGTCGTCCAGGGTGAGGCCGAGCTGCCGCATCAGTCCCGTGCCGCGTTCGGGGCCGTGGAAGCCGAGGGCGAGCAGGACCAGGTCCGCCGGGATGTCCCGTTCGGCGCCCGGAAGCGGTCTCCTGGTTCCGGGCTCCACTTCCACCAGGCGCAGCTCGCGCACCCGGCCGGTCCGGTCCCCCTCGAAACTGAGGGTGGCCGAGGAGAAGAGCCGGGGGTCCGCACCGTCCCGGCCCCGGGCCTCCTCGTGGGCGTGGGACACCCGGTAGACCTTCGGGCGCACGGGCCAGGGCTCGGTGTCCCGCCGGTTCTCCCCCGGCTCCGGGTTGATGTCCAACTGCACCACGGAGGCGGCCCCTTGGCGCAGGGCGGTGCCCATGCAGTCCGAGCCGGTGTCCCCGCCGCCGATGATGACCACGTGTCTGCCCTCGGCGGTGATGCCCGGCGAGGGGCGGTCGCCCTCGGCCACCCGGTTGGCCAGGGTGAGATAGTCCATCGCCTGGTGGACGCCGCCCAGTTCGCGCCCCGGGACGGGCAGTTCCCGCCGCTCCCCCGCGCCGATGGCGACGACGAGCGCGTCGTGCCGTGCGGCGAGCGCGGCGGCGTCGAGGTCGACGCCGACCTCCACCCCCGTGCGGAACTCGGTGCCCTCGGCCCGCATCTGCCCGATGCGCCGGTCCAGGTGGTGCTTTTCCATCTTGAAGGCGGGGATGCCGTAGCGCAGCAGCCCGCCGACGCGGTCGGCGCGCTCGTAGACGGTGACGGTGTGGCCGGTGCGGGTGAGCTGTTGTGCCGCGGCCAGACCGGCGGGGCCGGAGCCGACGACGGCGACGGTCCTTCCACTGGGCCGGGCGGCCGGGCACGGCGCGGCGTATCCGCGTTCCCAGATCTGGTCGGCTATCGCCTGCTCGACGTTCTTGATGGTCACCGGGGCCGCGTCGATGGTGAGCACGCAGGCGTCCTCGCACGGTGCGGGGCAGAGCCGTCCGGTGAACTCCGGGAAGTTGTTCGTCGCGTGCAGCCGCTCGGCGGCCGCCCGCCAGTCCTCCCGTCTCGTGTACGCGTTCCACTCGGGGATGAGGTTTCCCAGGGGGCAGCCGTGGTGGCAGAACGGTATGCCGCAGTCCATGCAGCGCCCGGCCTGTTCCCGGACGAGAGGGAGGAGCGCCTGTCCCGCGTGGACCTCGTTCCAGTCGCCCAGCCGTTCCCGGACCGGCCGTGCCGGGACGGGTCGGCGGGGGAATCTGAGGAAGCCGTGCGGGTCGGTCATGGCCGCCTCCATCGCTCACTCGCGGTGTGCAGGCGTTTTTGTCAGCGTACGCCCACTCCGCCGACCGGCACACCGCACCGGCGGCGCCCCTCCGGTGCGGCCGGGACGGTTACCGACGGGTCGCACAACGGCACATGACTGGTATGGACATGACCATTCGCCCTGGCTAGTCTCGAAGTTGGTCTAGACCTAGTGGAGTGGAAGTGTGTCCCCCACTCGCCTCTCAGCGCCCACACCTCCCCAGGAGCGAAGCATGCGCAGAAGGATCACCTCGTTAGTACTCGGTCTCGGGATCACCGGGGCCTCCCTCCTCGTCACCACCGGCAGCGCGCAGAGCCACGGCTACACCGACGCCCCCATCAGCCGTCAGCAGCTGTGCGGCAACGGCACCGTGCGCAACTGTGGCCAGATCCAGTGGGAGCCGCCGAGCGTCGAGGGGCCCAAGGGCTTCCCCGCGCGCGGCCCGGTCGACGGCACCATCTGCGCCGGCGGCATCGGACGGTTCTCCGAGCTCGACGACCCGCGCGGCGGCAACTGGCCCGCCACCCAGGTCACCGCCGGGCAGAGCTACACCTTCCGCTGGCGCATCTCGGCCCGGCACGCCACGACCGACTTCCGGTACTACATCACCAAGGACGGCTACGACCCCACCAAGCCCCTCACCCGGGCCGACCTGGACCCCCAGCCGTTCCTGACCGTGCCCTTCGGCGGCCGGCTGCCGGCGTCCACCGTGACCCATGCCGGGGTACTGCCGCAGAAGTCGGGCAAGCACCTGATCCTCGGCGTCTGGACGATCGCCGACACCGGCAACGCGTTCTACGCCTGCTCCGACGTCACCTTCTGAGACCGGTCCGCACCCGCACGAGCCGCTGTCCGGGGTGGGCCCGCCCCGGACAGGGAATCACCGGCGTACGAGGTTCAGGCGTTCGGGCCGACGGGCGGTACCGGACATCGCCGCGTGCCGGTGCTCGCCCGTCGACCGGTTTTCCCGGCCGCGCCCTACGGCGTCGCCGCTCCGACGCCGGTGACGGGGCCTCGGCAAACACCGGGGACGGGCCGGGCCGTCGCACGGGCCGCAGCCCCGGCTCGCCGCCGCCGTGCACCCGGCCGGTCACGGCCCGGGTGGCCGACGGGAGCGATGCCCCGGGACCCACGCCCAGCCGTGCGCACCGGTGGTCGACGCGACGACTGCCGGGGAGCGGCCCGGAACCTGAGCCCCTGTGGTCATTCGGCGGCGGCGAGCCGGGGCTGCGGCCGGAGGGTGACGAGTGCGATCCCGCCGCAGCACACCGCCAGGAGCAGCAGCTCGGCGGGCGAGGGGGCGGGCGCGGTGCCCAGCGCCCAGTCGCCCAGCCGCACGGTGAAGGGCACGGCCAGCTGCACGGCGGCCGTGAAGACCGGTCCGCGGAGCAGGATGAGCCGGTGCTGCACGAGGTAGGCGGGCGCGTAGACGGCCGCGCCCAGCACGACGATGCCGCCGGTCGCGGCGGGTGTCGGGGGGTGGGCGATCAGCGCGGGCAGGGCCATCGGGAGCAGCAGGCAGGTGGCGGCCGCGAGCAGCACGGGCAGCACGGCGAGCGGCGGCAGCCCCGACAGCCGTTCCTTGTACAGGAATCCGTACACGGCGAAGGCCGCGGTCGCCGCCGCCACGAGCAGCAGCCCCGCCCCGTCCGCGTCACCCGCGTCCGCGCCGAGCGCCGCGTACCCGGCCGCCGCCGCGCAGGCCAGCACCGCCCCCGCCACCTTGCGCGGCCCGGACCGTTCGGCGAAGAACAGCGCGCCGACCGCCACCGAGGCGCACGGCATCAGCGCGACGACGAGGTTGGTGAGCGAGGTACCGATGCGCGGGATGGCGAGGAGGGTCCCTGCCGCGTACCCGGCGAATCCGAGCAGGCCCAGCAGCCAGACGGTGCCCGGCCGGGCGGCGGCCCGGCGCAGGTCGGCCCGGCCGTCCGCGGTGGCGGCGGCGACGGCGGTGAGCACCGCGCAGCACACGGCGGTCCGGCCCACGGCGACGATCAGCGGATCGGTCCCGGTGACCAGGGCGCCGGAGAGCAGCCAGGTGCCGGAGAGCAGCAGGACGAGGACGGCCGGCATCGCGTGACCCTTCCGTGGGTGGTGGGGAACGCGGCGTGGTGGGGACCCGAACTCACCGGCCCCGCACGGCCGTTCCTCCGCACCGTCCGTCGCTTTCCTGTGGGCGCCAACTATAACGACGGGTGCCGTCCTCGTCCGGGTCGCGCGGTCCTCCCGTCCCGGTCACTCCGGCCAGGCGGAGTTCAGGATGGTGTCCACGAAGTTGCCGCGCTCGAACCCGGGTGTGTAGCGCTCCAAAACATCGGCCTTCACATTGCCGAACGTGGTGTCCGGCTTGCCTTCGATGCCCTCGGTGAAGGCCCTGAGGATGCGTCGCTTGAAGTCGGGCCGGGGATGGAGTGCGACGATCGCGGCCCGGTCCGCCTCGTCGAGGTCGTCGTACCCGATGCCCAGCACGTCGTACTCCACACCGGCCGTCACCAGCGCGACCTCGGGTTCCATGAACGACGGGATTCCCGGTGTCGTGTGGAGCGCGATGGCCGTCCAGACGCGCCGGACGCTGTCCTCGGGCACCCCGTGCCCCTGCAGGAACCGTCGTGCCTCGTCGGCGCCGTCCACCTCGAACCGGCGCCCGCTGCCGCGGAACTCCTCGCCGAGGCCGAGGTCGTGGAACATGGCCGCGACGTAGAGCAGCTCCGGGTCGAAGCTCAGCCCGCCCCGGCGTCCCCGGAGCCCGCCGAAGAAGTAGACGCGGCGGGAGTGGTGGTAGATCAGGTCGTCGGTCGTGTCGCGCACCAGCTGGGTCGCCGCCGAGGCCAGTGCGGTGTCGGGAACCGGCACGGCGGTGAAGGCGGGGAGATCGGTGCTGTCGGGCATGAGAACTCCTTTGTCGTACGGCGGTTCCGGCCTCGTGGGCCCGGTTCGCCGGGCGGTCCTCAGTCCCTGGCCGCCGGGGAGAGATGGAGGTGGGCCAGGTCGTGCGGGACCGGTCCGTCGGGGCGGAAGAGCGGTGCGCTCTCGCCGTCGGCGGCCGTGGCCGGGGCGTCGGTGAGGCGCAGACGGGTGCGCAGTCGTCCGTAGAAGTCGTTCGGGCCGAGCCTGACGACCCGCAGGCGGCGCGGTGCCGCGTACACGCCGAGCCAGTCCCCGGCGCCCAGTACGCCGCGCAGCTGGCCGTCGATGGTCACCGCGGCCTGTCCCGAGTGGGGCAGGACCCGTACGGCGACCGGTTCGTCGGCCGCTGCGACCACGGTGCGGTCGAAGGTCATGTGTGCCGCCACGGGAGTGAAGAGGACGGCGTCCATGCGCGGCGAGACCACCGGGCCGCCCGCGGCGAAGCTGTACGCGGTCGAGCCGGTGGGGGTGGCCATGATGACCGCGTCTGCGGAGTACGAGGCGAGGAGCCGGCCGCCGATGTAGACGCCGAGGCTCACCTGCCGGTCGCGCGCGAGCTTCTCCACGACGACGTCGTTGAGCGCGGTGACGTCCAGCGCCACGCCCCAGCCCTCCGCCGTGGCCTCCTCGCCGGGGGCGATCTGCGGGGGCGGCAGCACGGGGCGCTGTCCGTAGGCCATCAGGGCGTCGATGTCCGGGGGCACCTCCAGTACCCGGGAGGCCCGCATGGTCAGGGTCATGCGCTGCTCGATCTCCGCCCGGTCGCGGTGGACGGCGTCGAGCGCCCGGACGACCTCCCCGGCGGGCACCTCGGTGAGGAAGCCGACGCGGCCCAGGTCGATCCCGAGGACGGCGCCGCCGTTCTTGGCGGCGATCCTGGCGCCGCGCAGGAACGTCCCGTCGCCACCGAGCGTCACGACGAGGTCGGGGTTGCCCGCGACCTCGGCCTCCTCGCGTCCGCCGCGTCTGCGCGTGTCGTCGCGCCACACGTCGATGTCCGTGCACGGGACGCCCTCGCGGGCGCACCAGTCACGGACGACTTCCGCCGCGACGACGGCTTCGGGGCGGCCCTGGTGAACGACGACTCCGACCCGCTCGACACTCATCCCGCCACGACTCCCGTGTTCCGACGACGTCCTCCCCCCACTGTGCGGGCATCGGGAGGGTGCCCGCCCGTCGGCGGGGACTCCTCGCCGACGGCCGGGCACCGCGCGGAACGTGTCCGGGGAAGGTCAGGCCCGCGCGTCCTCCGGGATGCTGACCGTCCAGTGGGTCTCCTTGCGGGGGCGCAGGTAGAACGCCCAGTAGAGCGTGGCGACCGCGGTGATGCCGCCGGTCCACAGCAGGTACTCGGACTCCTGCTGGGTCAGGATGTACGCGAGCACGACGATCAGCAGCACGGGGACCGCGGGCCACAGCGGCATGCGCCAGGCCGGTGCCTCGCGGTGCGCGCCCCGGCGGCAGAGCAGGGCCGCGACGGCGACCAGCAGGTACATGGCGGTGACGGAGACGCCGGTGACGCCGTACAGGGTGTCCAGGTTGACGAAGCACAGGGCCGCGCCGGGCACGCCGACGATCAGGGTCGCCACCCAGGGGGAGCCGAACCGGCCGAGCCGGGACAGGGCGTGGTTGACCGGCGCGGGCCATGCCTTGTCGCGGGCGGAGGCGAACAGCACCCGCGAGTTCTGGATGACCATCACGATGCCCGCGTTGATGATGGCGAGGGCGACGCAGAGGCTGACGAAGGTGCCGACGGCCGAGTTGGACCAGGCGGCGACCATGGTGTTGAGGTCGCCGGAGGTCAGCGCCTCCAGGTCCGGTGCGCCCAGGGTGATGGCGATGACGGGGACGAGGATGACGGCCGTGGAGATGGCGAGGGTGGCGAGCACGGTGCGGGCGACGTTGCGCCGCGGGTTCTCCAGTTCCTCGGAGAGGTAGACGGCCGTGGAGAAGCCCTGGGTGATGAAGAGGGCGATCGCGAGCCCGGAGATCACCATCATGGCCGTGACGTGCGACGTGCCGCCGTCCGGCTGGACGACCGATCCGTGCACCAGCGCGGAGGCGCCGCGCTCGGAGTGCGCGAAGCCGAGCACGGCGACGACGGCCGCCGCGATCACTTCGAGGACGAGGAAGATCCCGGTGATCCACGCGTTGGCGCGCAGGTCCAGGAGGCCGGCGAGGGTGGCGAGGAGCATGACCCCGGCACCCGCGACGGGGGCGGGGATGTGCACGACGGGCGCGAGGTAGTCGGCGGTCCCCATGGCGATGACCGGGGGCACGATCATCACGACCAGCAGCGAGAGCACGAAGACCAGCCATCCGGCCAGCCGTCCCGCCATCGTCGACACCATGGCGTACTCGCCGCCGGCGCTCGGGATGAGGGTGCCGAGCTCCGAGTAGCAGAAGGCGACCGCGATACAGAGCAGCGAGCCGATGGCGATGGTGAGGGCGGTGTACGTGCCGAGGCTGGAGAACAGGTCCGGCACGACCACGAAGAGGGTCGAGGCGGGCGTCACGCAGGAGAGCGTGAGCAGCGTTCCGCCCACGACGCCGATGGAACGCCTGAGCTTCTGTGGGGTGGGGCCGGTCGCTGGGGCGAGCGCCTGGGGAGCGCTGAGCGTGTCGGTCATCGTGCGGTTCCGATCAACAGTGATGGTGTTCGAGCGCGGGAGCGGTATCGCCTCCAGACGAGGACGTGATGAGTGGTTTCGGCGCTCCCAGCGCGACATGCAATCTCGACGAGTTCCGTAGGTCAAGAGCTGTTCACCTTCGGAATTCGTTGTTTTGGAGCACCGATCCGACGTTTTTGCGCTAACAGCGCTTCTTTTCCCGGGGGTCGGCGGGTACGGGAACCGCAGCCGTCCCCGGAGGAATGTTTCGCCCGTATCCGAATGCCGGAAGGCGTGGCACGGCCGGCCGGGGACGCGGGGCGCGACGGCCGCGGGTCGCGCATCGGCCGTCTTGGTGCCAGCCTGGAGTCATGGCTTGGGCGTCATGGACGACTCGCAGTGTGTTCTCCGGGCGCGGTGGTGTGCTCACGGACGAGGTCGGTGTCCTGTCGGGGGACCTGACCGTTCATACGACCTGGGCGGACGACACCGCCCAGATCACCGTGCAGTACACCGGCGCGATCGACTGGTTCACCATGTCGGGCAGCCCCGTGCCGTGCTGTTCGGAGGAGGACAGCCGGCACCTCCACGAGACGGCGGTGCGGGCGGTCCGGGAGGGCGGGGCGGCGACCGTCCCCGCGTCACCGGGCAGGGAACCCGGGCCGGTCGCGTAGCGCCTCCGGGGTCGGTCGCGCAACGCCTCCGGGGCCGCCCGCGGGCGCGCCGCCCCGGACCGGCCCAGGACGGACGCGTCGGCGCGATCGCCGTACACCGTTCACGGGGCCGGAGATTCACCGCCCGCTCCGGGCTCCCGCAGCGCCGCGGCGACCAGTCCCGCGATCTCGTCCCCCGGCACGCCGCCACCGCTCACCAGCCGGTCGAAGACCAGCCCGTCCACGCAGGCCAGCAGGGTGAGGGTGCGCCCCTCGGCGTCCGCCACGCCCCGTGCGTCCAGGAACTCCCGCACGATCTCCCGGGCCGCGTTCCGGCGCGGTACGAGGATCTCGCGCAGTTCCGGATGGCGCACGCTCTCGACCGCGCACGCGTAGCGGGCGAGCGACCGCCGCCGCCCCTCCCCGGTGAGCCGTCCCGCGACGAACGCGGCGAGCCCGTCCGCGAGTTCGCCGGGGGTCCGCGGCGCCGGGGTCCGCTCCCCCGCCGCCCGCAGCTCCGCCTGGTCCCGTTCGACGAGCCGCCGGACGAGCCCGGTGAGCAGGGCCCGGCGGGTGCGGAAGTAGGCCGAGGTGGTGCCCGGGGGCAGGTCCGCCGCCCGGTCCACGGCCCGGTGGGTCAGTCCGCGCATCCCCTCGTCGGCCAGCACCTCGATGGCCGCGTCGGCGAGAACGGTGCGTCGATCGGTACTCATCCCCTCTTTCTACACCTGTAGAGGTGGCGTAGTACTCTCCTTCTACAGCTGTAGAAGCCCGAGGGCGTGGCGGTACGGCACGGAAGAGGGGGCGGCATGGGCGGCAGCGCGGTGGTGGTCGGTGGGGGCATCGGCGGACTGGCCGCCGCGATCGGGCTGCGCCGTGCCGGCTGGGAGACGACCGTCCTCGAACGCGGCACCGGACCGGACGACGCGGGCGCGGGCATCTCCCTGCACGCGAACGGCATCCGCGCACTGGACGCCCTCGGTGTCGGGGCCGCGGTGCGCGCGGCCGCCCGGCCCCAGTACACCGGCGGCACCCGCGCCCCGGACGGACGCCTGCTGGCGCGCATGGACGGGGCGGCACTGGAGCGCGAGCTGGGCACCCCGATCATGGGCATTCCGCGGGCCGTGCTGCACCGGCTGCTGCGCGCGGCACTGCCCGCCGGGTCCCTGGTCACCGGGGCCGAGGTGACCTCCGTCGACCGCTCCGACGCCTCCCGGGTGCGACTCGCCGCGGGCGACACCGTTCTCGACGCGGATCTGGTCGTGGCCGCCGACGGCGTGAACAGCCGCTTGCGCGCACGGCTCTTCCCCGAGCACCCCGGCCCGGTCCACAGCGGTTCGACGGTGCTGCGCGCCATCACGGAGTCGCCGGTGGAACTGAGCACCGACTTCGAGCTGACCTGGGGCCGGGGGGCCGAGTTCGGTCACATCGTGTTCGCGGACGGCCGGGCCGAGTGGCACGCGGTGTTCAACTCACCCGCCGGGGTGCGCCATCGGGACCCGCTCGCCGAGGTCCGCCGCCGGTTCGGCGACTGGCACGACCCCGTTCCGGCCCTGCTGGCGGCGACCCGGCCCGGCGCCGTGCTGCACCACGACGTCAACGAGCTGGTCACCCCGCTGCCCTCCTACGCGGTCGGGCGGGTCGCTCTTCTCGGCGACGCCGCCCACGCGATGACCCCGAACCTCGGCCAGGGTGCCTGCCAGGCACTGGAGGACGCGGTGTCGCTGGCCGCCGCGCTCCGCACCGGACCTTCCGTGGAATCGGCGCTCCGCCGCTACGACGCCGAGCGCCGCCCCCGCAGCCAGTCGGTCGCGAGGGCGGCTCGTCGGGCCGGCCGGATGGGGCAGCAGCTGTCGCATCCGGTGGCGGTCGCGCTGCGCGACGCGGCGCTGCGGCTGGCACCGTCGCGGGTCACCGTCCGTGCCGTCCTGCGGCACGCCGACTGGACGCCTCCGCGGCCGGACTGACCGCGCGGTACGTCAGTAGGCCCCGTTGACGTTGTCGATGGAGCCGTACCTGGCGGCGGCGTAGTTGCACGCCGCCGTGATGTTGGCGACCGGGTCGTAGCTGTCCATCGACGTACCGGGCACGTGGTAGGCGCGGAACGTGGGGTCGATGATCTGGAGAAGCCCCTTGGAGGGCGTGCCCGCGGCGGCGTTGGAGTCCCAGTTGTTGATGGCCCGGGGGTTGCCGGAGGACTCGCGCATGATGTTGCGGTGGATGCCCTCGTAGCTGCCGGGGATGCCGTGCTGGGCCATGACGGCCAGCGACTCCTTGATCCAGCCGTCCAGGTCGTTCGTGTACGCCGCGGACTGCGCGGCGACGACGCCGGTGGACTGCGCCGGTGTCGCCGAAGCCGTTCCGGCGACGGCCAGCGGGAGCACGAGGGCGGCCACGCCCGTGCCCACGGCGATGAGGCCCCGGACCGGCGGGACGGGCCTGCGACGACGGTACGCGCCCTTTGCGAGCATGGTGAATTCCTCTCCGCCGCCTACGGGGTGAGCTGTCGGGTTCGGGCTGGAGATGCCCGGCCGCACATGAATGCGGCTTCACCCCGAGCCGTTCCGGATACCGGACCGGCGGCTTGCCTGGGTCCCCCGTTCCTGCCGTGCACGAGTGAGTCGGATTGCCGGACAGCGGCAGGATTCGGCGTTCCGTCCGGATTGACGGTGACCGTAGGCGAGAAACACCGAAAGGAACAAGACCCCGAATTCCGCACACAATTCATTCACAAGATCGAATGACGAGGAATTCAGTAACGCACTTCACACCGAGAGACCACATTCCCTTGCGGGAAAAGGGAACCGGTCCGCGCGGGGCGACATCACGGGCGCCGGACGTGATGCGCGCCACATGGTCACAAAAGAGGCATTTCAAATGTCAGCAAACAGCGACAAAAGGTGCATTGGGCACCTTATTGCCCGGCGGGCGAAACGGGGCAGAACACCTGCGGGCTTGCGTTCCTCTCGCCCGGATGAGGAATCCCGACGAGGAATCCGGGGAGTGCGGCCCCGCTCGGCGGGGCCGCACTCCTTTCGGGATCAGAGCCTTTCGAGGATCCTGTTCATCTGCTCGATCTCGGCGGTCTGGGCCGTCACGACGGCCTCGGCGAGCTTCTTCGCCTCGGCGTTGTCGCCCTTCTTCCGCTCGTCCTCGGCCATGGTGACCGCGCCCTGGTGGTGGGCGATCATGAGCTGGGCGAACTTCTTGTCGAAGTCCTTGCCCTTGGCGGCCTTCAGATCGTCCATGTCCTTGTCGGACATCATTCCGGGCATTCCCGCACCGTCCGAGCCGTGATCCATTCCGGGCATGTCACCCATCGGGGCTTCCGGCAGCGGCTTGCCCCACGACTTCAGCCAGCCCTTCATCGTGTTGATCTCGGGGTCCTGGGCCTTCTCGATCGCGGTGGCCAGCTTCTTGATCTCGGCGTCGGCGGCGCGGCCGTCGGCCAACTCCGCCATCTCGATGGCCTGCTGGTGGTGCGGGATCATCTCCTGCGCGAACTTCACGTCCGCGTCGTTGAACGCACCGCCCCCGGCGGCCGGTGCGGAGGCGCTGCCGGAGCCGTGGTCCATGCCGGGCATGGACGAGCCGTCGGACTTCGTGTCGTCGGAGGAGCCGCACGCCGTGAGCGCCAGGGCGAGGGCGGCGACGGTACCGGCGGTCGCGAGTGCGCGACGGCGACGGGCGGCGGTGGGCGGGGAAACGCGCATGCTGGGTTCTTTCCAGGTGGACGCGCCACGTCGGTGGCACGCGGAACGGATGGGGTCGTCCGACCGGTCCGGCCGCGGTGGGCCCGAACCGGCGGGCCCCGTCACGTCCGCGCGACGCACACCTGGAGCAGCAGCTCCCTGCCACCGAACGGCGGCCCCCGTCGCTTCGGCCCGCGCACGGCCGCACGGCGCCCGGTGACACCCCGGGCCGCCAGGACCACCAGGCCCAGCGCGAGGAGCAGCGGCAGCACCCGGTCGCGGGCCTGGGTGAACACGCACGACTCGCCACTCGCCGAGGACAGGTCCTCGGCCGCCCGGACGGGGCCGTCCCCGTGCTGCGCGGCGGCGTGACCGGCCATCTCCATGAGCGCGGCGGGCAGCGGCCCGGACGGCTCCGGGGCCGTCGTCATCGCGTCGTGGCAGCCCCCGGCCGCGCCGACCGGGGCGCCGTGCATGAGGAACAGCCCGCACAGGACGGCGCACAGCACGAGCAGCCGGGACACTCCCGGTGCGCGCGCCGGTCCGCGATCCACGGCTGCCTCGAACTCCTCGGTCGTACGGGTCCTGCGGTACGAGCCCCGACGATACCCCCACCGGGTTTGTCCGTCCCACCGCGCCCCCTGCCGGACACCTTGTTCGGCTACCGTGCCCCCGGATCGGGCGCCCCGGCCGTCCGCGGACCTCCTGCACGGAGTGGCCGACAGGGAGTGGAGCGATGAACGCATCGGCGGGAACAGGCGGGTTGAGGCGCCGTCTGGGCGTGTTCGACGCCGTGGTGATCGGCCTGGGCTCGATGATCGGGGCGGGCGTCTTCGTCGCGCCGGCGCCCGCCGCGGGCGCGGCCGGGTCGGGTCTGCTGATCGGCCTGGGCCTGGCGGCGGTGGTGGCCTATTGCAACGCGACGTCCTCCGCTCGGCTGGCCGCCCGCCACCCGGAGTCCGGCGGCACCTATGTGTACGGGAGGGAGCGTCTGGGCGACTTCTGGGGCCACCTCGCCGGCTGGGGCTTCGTTGTCGGCAAGACGGCTTCCTGCGCGGCGATGTCACTGGTCGTCGGCTCCTACGTGTGGCCCGGCCGGGAGCACGAGGTGGCCGTCGCCGCGGTGGTGGCGCTGACCGCCCTCAACTGCGTCGGTGTGCACAGGTCCGCCCGGCTGACCCGGGTGGTCGTCGCCTTCGTCCTCGCCGTCCTCGCGGCGGTGGTCGCCGCCGGGCTCGGCAGCGGCACCGCGGACGCCGGGCGCCTGGCCGTCGGTGCGGACGCCACCGTCGGGGGTGTGCTCCGGGCGGCCGGGCTGCTGTTCTTCGCGTTCGCGGGCTACGCGCGGATCGCCACGCTCGGGGAGGAGGTCCGCGACCCGCGGCGCACCATCCCCCGGGCGATCCCCCTCGCGCTGGGCATCGCCCTGTTCGTCTACGCCGCCGTCGCCGTCACCCTGCTCGCCGTCCTGGGCCCCGACCGCCTCGCCCATTCCCCGGCGCCGCTGGCCGAGGCCGCGCGCGCTGCGGGGGTGCCCGGTCTGGTGCCCGTGGTCCGGGCCGGTGCGGCCGTCGCCGCGCTCGGCTCGCTGCTCGCGCTCGTCCTGGGTGTCTCACGCACCGTCCTGGCCATGGCCCGTGACCGTCATCTGCCGCACGTCCTGGCCGCGGTGCACCCGCGCTTCGCCGTCCCTCACCGGGCGGAGCTCGTCGTGGGTGCCGTGGTGGCCGTCGTCGCCGCCACCGCGGACGTCCGGGGAGCGATCGGCTTCTCGTCCTTCGGCGTCCTCGTGTACTACGCCGTCGCCAACGCGGCCGCCTGGACGCTCGGCCCCGATGAGGGCCGGCCGCCCCGCGCCGTGCCCGTCATCGGTCTGGCGGGCTGTCTGCTGCTCGCCTTCGCGCTGCCGTCGGCGTCGGTCGTCCCCGGTGTCGCGGTGCTGGCGGCCGGGGCCGCGGCGTACGGCGTGCGCGGGGCCCTCGGGCGCGCCCGCCGGTGAACGGGGCCCTGCGGACGGGTCGTTGACCGCCGTGCCGTTCGCGCCGACCGGCCCGGCGGGCGCGGTCGTCAGCGCGGCGGGTCCTCCCCGACGAGTCCGTCCACCGACTCCCGGATGAGGTCGGCGTGGCCGACGTGCCGGGCGTACTCCTCGATCATGTCGATCAGGATCCGTCGCACGCCGGGCGACTCGCCGCCGGGCGTGGTGTACCGGCCCAGGCTTCCCGGGCCGCCGTCGGCCAGTGCCTGGGCGACCAGGGCGCGGGAGCGGGCCACGGCCTCCTGCCACAGCGTCAGCAGTTCCTCGGGGGTGTCATCGGCGGCCGATGTCCAGTCCCAGTCGGGCCGGGCCTCCCAGTCCACGGTGTCCCACGGGGCTCCCGGTTTCCGCGCGAGCAGCAGCCGGGCGAAGTGCGTGTCCTCGACGTGGGCCATGTGCTTGAGCAGTCCGCCCAGGGTGACCGCGGACGGGCCGAGGGTGGCGTTCAGTCCGGCCTTGTCCAGTCCTCCGCACTTCCATGCCAGGGTGGCCCGCTGGCGTTCCAGCGAACCGACGAGGGTGGCGGCCTCGTCGCCCGCGAGCGGGGGTTCCGGGAAGACCGATTCGTTGTCATCACTCATGGCGGGCAGGGTACGGCCCCGCACCGACATCCCGGCGCTCCCCGGTCCACCCGCCCGATGACTCGCGGTGCCTGGCGGTGGGTCAGGGAGTGGTCTCACCGCTCCGGCGAAGGGCGTCGGCCTCACGGGTCCAGGCGGCGTCGCGCAGCAGGCGCAGGCCGTTGAGGCCGACGAGGACCGTGGAGCCCTCGTGTCCGGCGACGCCCAGCGGGAGCGGCAGCGTGCCCACCAGGTCCCAGACGACGAGTCCGGTGATGAACACGCCCGCGATCACGAGGTTCTGTGCCACGAGGCGGCGGCAGCGGCGCGAGAGCGCCACGGCGGTGGGTACGGCGGCGAGTTCGTCGCGGACGACGACGGCGTCGGCGGTCTCCAGGGCGAGGTCGGAACCCGCCCGGCCCATGGCGATGCCCGTGTGGGCCGCGGCCAGTGCCGGGGCGTCGTTGACCCCGTCGCCGACCACGAGCACCTTCCGGCCGATGGCCTCCAGCTCCTTGACGGCGTGGACCTTGTCCTGCGGCAGCAGGCCGGCCCGGACGTCGTCGATCCCGGCTTCGGCGCCCAGACGGGCGGCGGCGCGCGGATTGTCGCCGGTGAGCAGTACCGGCGCGCTGCCGGTGAGGCCGGTGAGGCGTTCGACGGTGGTACGGGCGTCCGCGCGCAGGCGGTCGGCGATGCCGAGGACGCCGACGGGT
This sequence comes from Streptomyces sp. sk2.1, assembly GCF_008120935.1. GTDB lineage: Bacteria > Actinomycetota > Actinomycetes > Streptomycetales > Streptomycetaceae > Streptomyces. Next base: position 24,125 of record NZ_RDBO01000089.1, on the reverse strand, counting down.
GTGCCGTCGAGGACGACGAGCACGGCGGTGCGGCCGTCCTCCTCCAGGCGCGCGGCGAGTGCCGCCGCCTCCTCCTCGTGGCCGGTGGCGGTGACCGGCAGCCGGGCGGGGGCGCCGACGGCGACCGTGCGGCCGTCCACGGTGGCGGTGACGCCGGTTCCGGGTGCCGAGGCGAAGTCCTCGGCGGCGGGCAGGGCGAGCCCGCGGGTCCGGGCGGCTTCGGTGACGGCGCGGGCCAGGGGGTGTTCGCTGGGGTGCTCGGCCGCAGCCGCCAGGGTGAGCAGGGCGTCCTCGGTCAGGCCCGGGCCGGTGAGCGGGCGGATGTCGGTGAGGCGGGGAGTGCCCTCGGTCAGGGTTCCGGTCTTGTCGAGGGCCACGGCGTCGACCTGGCCGAGGCACTCCATCACCACGGCCGACTTGATCAGCACCCCGTGCCGTCCGGCGTTCGCGATCGCGGAGAGCAGCGGCGGCATGGTGGCCAGGACCACGGCGCACGGCGAGGCGACGATCATGAAGGTCATCGCCCGCAGCAGGGTCGGCTGCAGGGCCGCGCCGAAGGCCAGGGGCAGTGCGAACAGGGCGACGGTGGCCGCCACCATGCCGATCGAGTAGCGCTGCTCGACCTTCTCGATGAACAGCTGGGTGGGCGCCTTCGTGCCGGACGCCTCCTCGACCATGGCGACGATCCGGGCGATCACCGAATCGGACGGGTCGCGCTCCACGGCCACCCGCAGCGCCCCGGTGCCGTTCAGGGTTCCCGCGAAGACCTCGGCGCCCGGTTCCTTGGGTGCCGGCAGCGGTTCGCCGGTGATGGTCGCCTGGTCCACCTCGCTCGTTCCGCCGAGCACCCGGCCGTCGGCTCCGACGCGCTCGCCGGGGCGTACCAGGATCACGTCCCCGACCCGCAGTTCCCGCGCGGGAACGGTCTCCTCGGCGCCGTCGGCGAGGAGGCGGGTGGCCGTGTCGGGCGCGAGGTCGAGCAGCCCGCGCACCGAGTCCGCCGTCCGGGCGGTGGCGAAGGCCTCCAGGGCGCCCGAGGTGGCGAAGATGACGATCAGCAGGGCGCCGTCCAGCACCTGTCCGATCGCGGCCGCGCCGAGGGCGGCGACCACCATCAGCAGGTCCACGTCCAGTGTCTTCTCCCGGAGCGCCTTCAGGCCCTCCCAGCCCGGTTCCCAGCCGCCCGCGGCGTAGGTGAGCGCGTACAGCGGGCCCCAGGTCCACCACGGCGCGCCGAACAGGTGCAGGGGCAGGGCCGTCAGGAACAGGGCCAGGGCGGCGGCCGCCCAGCGGACCTCGCCCAGGGCCAGGAGGCGGGTGCGGCGGGCGGTCGCGACCGCGTCCCGGGCGGGGCCTGCGGACTCAGCC
>NZ_RDBO01000089.1:0-22657 GCF_008120935.1 Streptomyces sp. sk2.1 | reverse complement strand
GCCCCGCTCCCGCCCCCGGTCGGGAACCGGCTTGCCGCGCCCGTGACGTGCGGCTAGCCTCGGCGTCCGTGCAGGGGGAAACCGAGGACCGTACGGACGGTCGTGGCCCGGGGCAGGACGGGGAAGGAGCACCGGCGGTGCGCAGGTCCCCTCGGCTCCTTCGGGCCGCGGGCACCCTTCTCGGCTGCTGCACCGCTCTGGCGGGCCTCCTCCACTTCGCCGTCGTGGGCGTGCTGACGGGCCCGTTCCTCCTGTGGCCCCGCACCCGTCGGCGCGCGCGGACCGTGCTGAGCGCCGGTGCGCGACGGCTCGTGGAACTCGAACGCGGGCGCCGCGGCTTCTTCTTCGGCGACCGGTTCCCCACGCGCCGGGCCTCCGACCCGGAGGTGCTCCGCCACCTCGCCCTGCGCACCTGGGCGGGCGTGCTGACGGGTGCCGTGCTCGCGCTGCTCGTTTACGGGGTCGTCCTGGCCGGTGTGCTGGCGGCCCGGCTGCCGCACTCCTCGTCGGGTCCGCTCGCCCTGTTGTCGCAGGCCGTCCTCGGCGGCCTCCTGCTCTTCCTCGGCCTCCAGGGGCTCGTCTCCCTCCGCGCCCTCGACGCCCGGCAGGCGCGCGAGCACTTCGGCCCCTCCGAACGGGAGTTGCTGGAGCTGCGGGTCGCGGAACTGGCCGCCAGCCGGGCCGAGGTGCTCCGGGCCGTCGACGCGGAACGCAGGCGCATCGAACGCGATCTGCACGACGGGGTGCAGCAGCGGCTCGTGGCGCTGGCCATGCTGCTGGGACGGGCGCGCCGCAACCGGACGCCCGAGCAGGTGGCCGCGCTGCTCCGGCAGGCGCACGAGGAGGCCGGGGAGGTCCTCACCGAACTGAGGGAAGTGGCCTGGCGGGTCCATCCGTCCGCACTGGACGAGCTGGGCCTGGAGGAGGCGCTGACCGGGGTGGCGCAGCGCTGCGCCCTTCCCCTGCACATCGCGTTCGACGTGCCGCTGCCGCTGCCCCGGCCCGTGGAGACGGCCGCCTACTTCGTGGTGTCGGAGGCCGTGACCAACGCGGCCAAGCACTCCGGCGCGACGCACATCCGCGTCAGTGTCAGCGGCGACGGGCACGGGGTGTCGGTGCGGGTGCGGGACGACGGCACCGGCGGCGCGGACCCCACCGGCAGCGGCCTGGCCGGGCTGCGCGGCCGGGTGAACGCCCTCGACGGCCGCCTGTCCGTCGACAGCCCCTCGGGGGGACCCACCACCATCGTCGCGGAGCTGCCGTGCGCATCATGATCGCGGAGGACTCGACCCTGCTCAGGGAGGGACTGGTCCGCCTGCTCGCCGAGGAGGGACACGAGGTCCTCGCCGCGGTGGGCGACGGGGACTCCCTCGTCCGGGCGGTCGAGGCGGACCCGCCCGACGTCGTCGTCGTGGACATCCGCATGCCGCCCACCCATACCGACGAGGGGGTGCGGGCCGCACTGGAGATCCGCGAGCGCCTGCCCCGCATCGGTGTGCTCGTCCTCTCCCAGCACGTGGAGCGCAGTTACGCCGTGCGGCTGCTGTCCGCGAACGCCGAGCGGATCGGCTACCTGCTCAAGGACCGGGTCGCGCAGGTCGACGAGTTCCTGGACTCGTTGGAGCGCGTCCACGCGGGCGGCGCGGCCATCGACGCCGAGGTGGTACGGCAGTTGGTGATCAGGACCACGCACACCGACCCGCTGGCCGGGCTGACGCCCCGGGAGCGCGACGTGCTGGAGCAGGTCGCGCAGGGCCGCACCAACGCGGCCATCGGGGAGCAGTTGCACCTCTCGGTCAGCTCGGTCGAGAAGCACCTCAACTCCGTCTTCGACAAGCTCGGTCTGGCGCGCGCCACCGGTTACAGCCGGCGGGTGCTGGCGGTCCTGCGCTATCTGGAGTCGTAGGCGGGCGGGTCCGGCGGCCCCGGCCCGCGCTGCCGCGAGCGGGGGCCGCGCGCCGGATCGACGCCGCGTCAACCGGCTGCCGGACGGCCGGGCCTGGTTCCGCCCGGCCCCTTCCTGATCGATGATGATGCCCGGGGATGCCGTCCCCGGTACGGCACCGGACTGTTCCAGGAAGGGGTTCCCGATGCGGGAGACGACGCCAGAGCGGTCACCGGCCGACGCCCGGTCCGACCACGGGTCGGACCAGGACGCCCAGGTCATCGTGGTGGGGGCGGGACCCGCGGGCTCGTCCGCGGCCTTCCACCTCGCCAGAGCGGGCGTGGACGTCCTGCTCCTGGAGAAGTCCCACTTCCCCCGGGAGAAGGTGTGCGGGGACGGTCTGACGCCGCGCGCCGTGCACCAGCTCATCAGGATGGGCGTCGACATCAAGGCACCGGGGTGGACGCGGTCGCGCGGAATGCGCTGGGTGGCCGGGGAGCACCGGGTGCACATCGACTGGCCCGCGCTCGGGCGCTACCCGGACTTCGGGCTCTCCCGGAGCCGGCACGACTTCGACGACATCCTCGCCCGGCACGCCGTGGCCGCCGGGGCCCGGCTGCGCCCCGGCGTGAAGGTGACCCATCCGCTGACCGACCGGGCCGGCCGCATCACCGGTGTCACCGCCGTGACCGGGGAGAAGGAATCCCTGGAGTTCCGTGCCCCGGTCGTGATCGCCGCCGACGGCGCCTCCGCCCGGCTCGCCCTCGCCATGGGCCTCCAGCGCGACAGGAGCCGGCAGATCGCGACGGCCGCCCGCCGCTACTACCACAGCCCGGAGCGTTCCAAGGAGGAGTACCTGGAGCTGTGGGCCGACCTCCGCTTCCCGGGGAGCGACCGCTACCTGCCCGGCTACGGCTGGATCTTCCCCATGGGCGACGGCCGCGTCAACGTCGGTCTCGGCGCGCTGCCGCACCGCCGGCACGGGAAGGCCGATCTGCGCGCCACGCTGGACGAGTGGCTGGCCCGTACCCCCGAGGCGTGGGGGCTGCGCGAGGAGAACGCGGAGGGGCCGGTCCGCAGCGCGGCCCTTCCGCTGGGCTTCAACCGCCATCCCCTGTACACCCGCGGGCTGCTCCTGGTGGGCGACTCCGGCGGCATGATCAGCCCCTGGAACGGCGAGGGGATCGGCCAGGCCATGGAGGCGGGCGAGGTCGCGGCCGAGACCGTCGCGCTGGCCCTCGCCCTGCCCCGGGGTCCCCGACGGGAACAGGTGCTGCGCGGCTATCCCCTGGAGATGAACCGGCGTTGGGGGCGCTACTACCGTCTCGGCAACAAGGCCGCCGACCTCGTCTTCAGCCGGTCCGGATTCCAGCCGGTCCTCAACCGCTACGTCATGGGCTCGCCGTTCCTGCTCGACACCCTGGCCCGGCTGCTCACCAACCTCACGGACAAGCCCTCGCACGACCTGATCGACCATCTGCTCAACGGCGTCGTGCGCCTGGTGCCCGAGCCCAGGGTGCGCCGCGGGCGCTGAGGCGGTGCGGACGGCGCACCGGGCGTCCCCCGATGCGCCGCTCCCCCGGCTACTCGTCGATCGCGGCCCCGTACGCCGCGTCCGACGACGGCGCGTTCAGCGAACCGCCGCCGTACGTCCACGAGCCGGTGGCCGTGATTCCGCCCGGTCCGGCCGGGAGCACCCACACCACTCCGTCGCCGGTGTTCTCGCCCGGGGCGGAGGCCAGCAGGCCGTGGCGGCCGTCCCGGTTCGGGTCGGTCAGCCGGACCTGGCCGCCCCAGCGGTCGCCCTTCTCGGCGGTGCCCGGGACCCGGGCGGAGTTCTGGTCCCACGACCTGGCGCCCGTCGCGGTCAGGCCGTCCGCCGTGCCGCGCAGCACCCACACCGCTCCGGCGTCCGCCACCGTGCCGATGTCCTCGCCCGGCGCGCCGATCGCCACGTCCGCGTACCCGTCGCCGTCCGTGTCCTCGACGGAGAGGTCCGCGCCCCAGCCGTCGCCGCGTTCGGCCGTTCCCGGCACGCCGGGGGTGTCCTGGGTCCACCACTGCGGCGGACCGTCCGCGCCGTCGGCGCCGAGCGGGCCGTCGGGACTGCCGCGGTACACGCCGACGAGGCCGCCGGTCATGGTCTCGCCGCCGTCGTCGGGGCCGTTCGGTTCGCCGGTGACGAGGTCGTCGTAGCCGTCGTGGTCGATGTCGCCCGAGGCGGCGACCGGTCCACCGCGCAGATCGCGTGCGTACGCCAGTCCCCCGGCCCGTCCCGAGAAGAGGGCCGACCAGCCGTGGCCCGGCTCGTCGCCGGTCGTGACGCCGGAGACGACGAGGTCGGCGTAGCCGTTGTCGTCGTAGTCGCCGGTGGTCAGGGACCTGGGCAGGATCCGCCGCTGTGCCGCGGCCGCGGTGCGGTCGGGCGCGGTGCGCCGCGGCGGGGCGGACCGCTGCTGCGGGGCACTGTCGTAGACGTACAGCGCCAGGTCCTCGCGGTCGGCGACGGCCAGTTCGTCGCCGGGGGTGTCGGCGCTGAAGCGCGCCGCGGCGAGGGCGGCGCCGAACCTCTTGCCCGCCGCGGGCTCCGCCGCCTCCAGCCAGTCGCCGCCCGCGCCGGTCAGTCCGCGCGGCGAGCCCCACAGGACGGTGACGCCGCCGGCGTCCGCGACCGTGCCGATGTCCTCGCCGGGGATGCCCACGACCGCGTCGTCGTAGCCGTCCGCGTCGAGGTCGCCGGTGGCCAGCGCCCGGCCGAAGCCGTCGCCCGCCTCGGGGGCGCCCGGCACTCCGGTGGTGGACTGGGTGATGACCGCGACGCGGCGGGTGCCCATGCCCGCCGGGCCGCCGTACTGCGCGGTCACGTATCCCGCGCCCTTCTTCCCGCCGACGGTGGCGCCGGGCGCGCCGACGAGCACGTCCTCGTAGCCGTCGCCGTCGAAATCGCTGTTGCGGTCGCTTGCGTGCGTTCCGCCGGGGGTACCGGCGTACGCGGCGGGGGCGGCGAGGCCGGCCCCCGCGGTCAGGAGGAACGTTGCCGCGACGAGGGCGGCCGAACGGTACGTGCGCACGAGCGGCTCCTTGGTCCAAGGATGACCGGGCGGGTGCGGGGGCGACGGCCGGAAAGGGCCCGTTCCCTCCCGACGCACCGTTCGACCGCACATGGGACGAAACGGTTGTACGGAACCGGGCGACGAGTACGCCGATTCACCCGTACGGCTGATTCCCGCCGTGCGTACCGGGCCGGGACGGCTACGAGCGGCGGCGGGGCCTGCCCCGTCCGGCCGACCTGCCGCCGGAACCGCTGCGCGGGTTCTTCCCCGCCGACTTGCCGTCCGTCTTCTTCCCCGCCGACCGGCCCGTCGCCGACCTGCCGCCTGCCGCGGGCTTGCGCCGCGCGCCGCCCGTCTCCGCGCGCTTGCCCTTCGCCGACCGGTCCTGGGCCTGGGGTTTGGTCCGGCCCCTCGTGCTGTTGACGGTCCGCCCGCGGACGATCCCGATGAACTCCTCCACCAGATCGGTGGTTTCGCCCTCCGGCCACGACAGCGCGACGCGGGAGGCGGGGGCGTCCGTCACCGGCCGGTACGTGAGGTCCTTGCGGTGGTGCAGGCGGGCGAGCGACTGCGGTACGACGAGCAGCCCGATGCCCGCCGCCACCAGCGCGACGGCGTCCGCCGTCGTGGCGGGGCGCTCGTTGGCCGGCCGGCCGGGGGGCCGCTCCCAGTCGAGCGTGTCGTCGAGGGGGTGCAGCACGATCTCGTCGGCCAGGTCGGCCACGGCGATCTCGTCGACCGCCGCCACGAGGTGGTCCTTCGGCACCACGACCACGGTCGTCTCGGTGTAGAGCGGGATCGCGCTGAGGGCCGTCCGGTCGACGGGCAGCCGTACGAGACCGGCGTCGGCGGCGCCGTCCCGCAGCATGTCGGGGGCCTCGGCGGCCGACACCCCGACGAGGGTGAGCGGGACGTCGGGCAGCCGCTCGTTCCAGACCCGCACCCACTTGGCGGGGGTCACCCCCGGGACGTAGGCGAGCCGGAACGAGGGGGTTTCTTCCGAACATGTCACCCCGCCAGGTTACCGGCCCTGGTCGGAGGTAGCTCACATGCTCGATACCCTGGACACCATGACGTCGCACAAGACCGCCCAGACGATGAAGCCCGCGACCGCGGCGAAGAAGCTGGGCGTGTACCTAGAGGCCACCCCCACCGAGTTCCAGGAGGGTGTCGTCTCGCGCACCGAGCTGAACGCCCTGCAGTCCGATCCTCCGCAGTGGCTGCAGGACCTGCGACGCAACGGCCCGCACCCCCGCCCGGTGGTCGCGGCGAAGCTGGGCGTCTCGATCTCCGGTCTCGCCCGGGGCGGGATCACGCAGGCCCTCACGACGGAGCAGATCGACGCGCTGAAGCAGGAGTCCCCCGAGTGGCTCCTGAAGGAGCGGGCCACCCAGGCGGAGGTCCGCAAGGAAGCGGCACGGATCAAGGAGAAGAACGCGGCGCGCGACGACCGGGCCGACGGCTCGCGCTCCTGACGTCCCCACCGTCCCCGCCATGACGGAGGAGTCATCGGTTATGACAGCGTCCGGGCCCTTCGAGCCGGAGTCGGAGCGTGTGACCCGGCAGTTGCGGGACGACATCCTCGACGGGGTCCGGCTGCCGGGCAGCAAGCTCGTCGAGCGCGAGATCGCCGCTGAGCTCGGTGTGAGCCGGGTGCCCGTACGCGATGCCCTCAAGGCGCTCGTGACCGAGGGCCTGGTCACCCCCAGGCCCCGGACCTGGGCGGTCGTGCGGGAGTTCACCGCCTCGGACATCGCCGATCTGGACGAGATCCGGACCTCGCTCGAACTGCTCACCTTCCGGCTGGCCGCCCAGCGGCACACCCGCGCGGGCCTCGAAAGGCTTCGCTCGGACCTCGATTCCGAGCTGTCCGCGGCTCTCGCGGGCGACGCGGTGGGGGCCCGGCGGTCCGCCGCCGACTTCCACCAGACGGTGACCTCACTGTCCGGGAACGACCTGCTCAGCGAGTTGGAGCACACGCTCCGCAGCAGGATGCGGTGGTTCCTGGCCCAGCACGACGACCTCGTGGGGGTCGCGAAGGAGCACGAGGCGCTCTACGCGGCGATCGCCGACCGCGACGTCCAGCGGGTGGAGGAGCTCGTGACGGAGCACCTGGCGAACAGCCGCCGCGCCGTCGCGGCGCGGCGGCGCGGCACACCGGGTTCCTGAGCCCCGGGAAGCACCGCCGGGCCCGTCCGGCCCGGCGGCTCCCGGGGCGCGTCAGGCGGTGGGGACGCCGCTGTACCTGAGCAGTTGGGGCACCCGGAGCGCGAGCGTCAGCAGGATCGCGACGAGCAGGAGTCCGCTCAGGAACGCGGTGGTGCCGACGCCCACCGACCCGGCGGCCGCGCCGAGCCCCAGCGACGCGAAGGGCATGACGCCGATCGCGAGCTCCTGGAGACCGAGGGCCCGGCCCCGCACCTCCGGCTCGGTCGTCATCAGCAGCAGTGTGGTCTGGAGCACGCCGAACGCGGCGCTCATCAGGCCGATGCACGCCATCAGGGCGAACGAGAGCGGGACCGTACGGGACAGCGCGAACAGCGACCACAGGGCGCCCCACGCCGCGGTCCCGAGCACGAAGAGCCCGCCCTTGAACCGGAAGTCGCCGAGCATGGCGATGACGAGCGAGCCGACGAGACCGCCCAGGCCGCCGCAGGTCAGAAGGAGGCCCAGGCCCGCCGCGTCGAGCCCGAGGTGGTCCGCGAACACCGGCATGAACGCCTGGTGGACGGGCCAGAGCAGGACGTTGGCGGCCAGGGTGACCAGGAGCACGGCCGTGGCGAGCCGGCCGGCCAGGACGGTGCGGAAGCCGTCGGCGAGCATCTTCAGCACGGGTTCCGGCCGGTGCCGCGCCGTGCGCCCCGCGCCGCGCAGCGGCCAAAGCGCCGCGAGCGAGACCGCGTACCACGTGGTCGAGATCCACAGGGCCGCGGGCGCCCCGAAGGCGCTGATCATCGCCCCGCCGGCCGCCGGGCCGATGACCTGCGTCATGTTCATCGCCAGCGCGTTCAGCGCGTTGGCGTTGCTCAGGTTCTCCCGCCCGACGAGGTCGAGCACGAGCGAGGCGCGCGCCGGCTGCGACGGGGACTGCGCCAGGCCGATCGCCAGGCCGCCGGCGACCAGCGCCCCGTACGACACGAGGCCCGACGACGCTGTCGCCGCCACCACGACGACGGCGCCCAGGGCCCACAGACAGGCGAGCATCAGCAGGCGCACCCGGTCGTACCGGTCGGAGAGCACTCCGGCGAACGGGCCCAGGAGCATCGGGGCGAGACGGACCGCGGTGAACACCGCGAGCAGGAACTCGGAGCCCGTCGTCTCGAAGACGAGCCAGCCCAGGACCATCGTCTGGGTCCACGCACCGCCGTAGAAGAAGAGGTTGGAGACCCACAGGAGGCGGAATCCCGGGCTGCTCCGCAGGGAGGCCAGCGCGTGCCGGACGCCGGCCGCCCGTGGCTCCCGCGGTGGCGTCCCGACCCGTTCCGCGACGTCCGTCCGCTCCCCCGGCTCCTCCTGCGACAACGCGTTCCCTCCTCGTACGGCGCCCCGGTGCTCGGACCGTCCGCGGGTACGCGAAGTCGCCGCCCCTCCCCCGGTGCGGGACGGCCGCCCCGAAGGACGATCACCGGCAAAATGGTATACCAATAATGGTTGCCGGTTGAATCGATCTGGTGGGGAGCCGGGCGGCGACCGGGCGGGTCAGGAGGCCGTCGTCGGGGCCTCCCGCAGGGTGACGTTGGCGTGGCTCTCCTGGAAGCTCTGGTCCGAGACGAGGGTCATCCGGGCCGTGGAGCGGAACTCCGGCAGGGTGGTGGAGCCGCAGGAGACCATCGTGGTCCTGAGCTTGGCCGTGGTCAGGGCGAGTCCTTCGTCGAGGTCGCCCGCGTAGGGGACGTAGCCGTCCACGCCCTCCTCGAAGACCAGCCCCTGGCCGCCCTGCCCGTAGCGCTGCCAGTTGCGGGCCCGGTTCGAGCCCTCGCCCCAGTACTCCTTCACGAAGCCGTCGCGGGTGGGCAGCTTGGCGCCGGCCGCCTGGTCGAAGCGTGCGAAGTACCGCCCCATCATGACGAAGTCGGCTCCCATCGCCAGTGCCAGGGCCACGTGGTAGTCGTGCACCAGCCCGCCGTCGGAGCAGATCGGCACGTACTCGCCGGTGCGCTCGCAGAAGGCGTCCCGGGCCGCCGCGACGTCCAGCACCGCGCTGGCCTGACCGCGGCCGATGCCCTTCTGGTCGCGGGTGATGCAGATGGAGCCGCCGCCCACCCCGACCTTGACGAAGTCCGCCCCCGCCTCGGCGAGAAAGGTGAACGCCTCGCCGTCGACCACGTTGCCGCCGCCGGTCGGGATCTCCGGATAGTGCTTCTTCACCCAGCTCAGGGCCTGCGCCTGCCAGTCGCTGTAGCCGTCGGACGAGTCGAAGCACAACGCGTCCGCCCCCGCCTCCAGCAGGGCCGGGACGCGTTCTCGGTAGTCGTGGGTGTTGATGCCCGCGCCCACGCGGAGCCGCTTGGCGGCGTCCACGAGCTGGTTCGGGAAACGCTTGTTGTCCGCGTAGTCGGAGCGGAACACCAGGTGCTGGAGGCGGCCCCCGTCGTCCAGCACCGGGAGGCAGTCCAGCCGTTCGTCCCACAGCCGCGCGTTGGCCTCGGAGAGCGTGATGTCGGGACCCGCGAGGGCCAGGTCGGCGACGGCGGTCATCCGGCCGCTCACCGGCCCGTCCAGTCCGTGGCGCTGGGGGTGGAAGTCCCGGGAGGTCACCAGGCCGAGCAGGCGGCCGTTCGCGGTCCCGTCGTCGGTGACCGCGGCGGTGCTGTGACCGGTGCGGCGCATGACCTCGGCCAGGAGGCCCAGACCGTCGTCGGGACGGACGTTCGTGTCGCTGGTGACGAACCCCGCCTTGAAGTTCTTCACCCGGCGGACCGCCGCGGCCTGTTCCTCGACCGGCTGGTTGTGGTGCAGGAAGCTGAGGCCCCCGTTGCGCGCCAGCGCGATCGCGAGGTCGGGCGTGCTGACGGCCTGCATGATCGCTGACGTGAACGGGGACCGCAGCTCGATCGCCGACTCCTCGCCCACGGTGTGCCGCACCAGTGAGGTACGCAGGTCGACCGTCGCGGCCGAGCAGTCGGTCCTGGTCCGGTTCGGCAGAAGCAGAAACTCGTTGAACGTCCGTGAGACCTCGGCGATGATCTGTGCCACTCGTTCCTCCTGGCCCGTCGGCGGGGCCCGACTGACCCCGCCGTGAGGATCGCCCCCGTGTTCCAGGGCCCCGGGCAGGCAGAGACCGGCACGGCGGTCGTGGAGGTGCCACCGACCGCGGCAGAGCTCTGACCGGCCCCTGGATCGAACGGGGTGCGGTCGTGACCAGGCACCTTAGCGATCACCCCGGCCTCCGCACGAATCGCGTCCCGCCCCGGCCGCCGGCACGGGTGCCCGCGCCACGCCGCCCCGCCCGGCGGCCCGTCACACGTCCGGGAGTCCGCGTGCGGACCGGCGCAGGTAGCAGGCCCAGGTCACCACCATGCACAGGCCGTAGCAGCCGAGGAACGCCAGGTACGCGGCCCGGCCGTCGTGCGTCCGCAGGAAGGACTCCCGGAAGGCCAGGTTGACCAGTACTCCCCCGAAGGCCCCGACCGCTCCCGCCACCCCGATCAGCGCCGTGGTCCTGCGCCGTGCGCGCCGTTCGGCCCCGGCCGGTGACGCGCCGTTCCCGATCTCCTGCCGGGCCCTGGCCCGGAAGACCGCCGGGATCATCTTGTAGGTCGATCCGTTGCCGGCCCCGCTGAGGACGAAGAGCGCGACGAACCCGCACAGGAACAGCGCGAGCGAGTGCCGCCGGGACGCCTCCAGCACCGCCCCGGCGCCCAGCGCCATCGCCGCGAACGTCCAGAACGTCACGCGGGCCCCGCCGAACCGGTCCGCCAGCATGCCGCCCACCGGCCGGGCCAGCGAACCGAGCAGCGGTCCCAGGAAGGTGAGGGCCGCCGCCTTCACCGGGGTGTCGAACTGCTGGTGGAACTGCACCTGGAGCACCTGCCCGAAGGCGAAGCCGAAGCCGATGAACGAGCCGAAGGTGCCGATGTAGAGCAATGACATCACCCAGCTGTGCGTGTCCCCGAGCACCTCGCGCATCGCGCCGCGCTCGCCGCGCACGGTGGCCAGGTTGTCCATCCGCAGGGCGGCGGCGAGCGCCGCCAGCACGATCAGCGGCAGGTAGCCGAGCACCAGCAGCCGGGGGTGGCCGGCGCCCGCGGTGGCCAGCACCAGGAGGCCGAGCAGTTGCACGACCGGCACGCCCAGGTTGCCGCCGCCCGCGTTGACGCCCAGCGCCCGGCCCTTGAGCCGCTGCGGGTAGAACGCGTTGATGTTGGCCATCGAGGAGGCGAAGTTGCCGCCGCCGACCCCCGCCGCGGCGGCCACCGCGAGCAGCGTGCCGTACGAGACGCCCGGTTCGAGCACGATCCCGGCCGCCACGGTCGGCACGAGCAGCAACAACGCGCTGAGAACCGTCCAGTTGCGGCCGCCGAAGCGCGCCACGGCCAGGGTGTACGGGATCCGCAGCACGGCGCCGAGGGCGGTGGGCAGGGCGGTGAGGGTGAACTTCCCGGCGGCGTCGATGCGGTACTCCGGGCCGAGGAAGAGCACCAGCACCGACCACAGGCTCCAGACGGAGAAGCCGATGTGCTCGCAGAAGACGGAGTGGACGAGGTTGCGCCGGGCGATCCGGGCGCCCGACCGGGCCCAGAAATCGGCGTCCTCGGGGTCCCAGTGCTCGATCCGCCGGGACCGGGCGGCGCCCGGTGCGACGGCCGTGGCCGTACCGCTCATCGCGTCGCCCCCACGGGTGCCGCCGCGACCACCCGCACCGGCCAGACACGCAGGTCGGCGGGGGTTCCGTCGGGGGCTTCCGGTTCGTCCAGGCAGCGTCCGGTGCGCAGTTCGAAGGTCTGCTTGAGCATCGGGGAGATCACCACCGGCACGCCGCCGCGGCTGCCGAGCAGGCCCCGGGAGATGACGTGGGCGCCGCTGAACGGGTCGCGGTTGGCCAGTGCGTGCACCGTGCCGTCGCGCTCGCGGAAGACCGCGACCTGGTCGTCCCCGGGGCCGACCAGTACCGCGATCCCACGTCCCGGCACCAGGTCCCGGTACCGGCAGACCGGTGTCCAGGCACGGCCGTCGTCGATCTCCACCAGGCGTTCGGAGTGCTCGCTCATCGGGTGCGTACCTCCAGGGACGCTCCGGCGATCAGGGCCGGAGCGAGGGTGAACCCGTCCTCGTCGGGGCGGGCCGGGCGGATGCCGTCGCGTTCGCGGACGAAGCGGACGGTGGGGTCGGGGGTTCCCGGGGCGTTGGCGAAGGAGACGAAGCGGCGCACCCGTTCGGGGTCGGCCAGGGTCGCCGCCCACTCGTCCTCGTAGGTCTCGACGTGCCGGGCCATCAGCTCGTCCAGCTCCGCGCAGATGCCGAGCGAGTCGTCCATGACGACCGCGCGCAGGTGGTCGAGGCCGCCCTCCAGTCGCTCCAGCCAGGGGGCGGTGCGCTCCAGGCGGTCGGCGGTGCGGATGTAGAACATCAGGAACCGGTCGACGGTGCGGATCAGGGTGTCGTGGTCCAGTCCTGCGGCCAGCAGGTCGGCGTGGCGCGGTGTCATGCCCCCGTTGCCGCCGACATAGAGGTTCCAGCCCTCCGACGTGGCGATCACGCCGAAGTCCTTGCTCTGCGCCTCGGCGCACTCCCTGGCGCAGCCGGACACCGCGGACTTGAGCTTGTGCGGTGCCCGCAGGCCCCGGTAGCGCAGCTCCAGTTCGATCGCCAGGGCGACGGAGTCCTGCACCCCGTAGCGGCACCAGGTCCGTCCCACGCAGGACTTGACCGTGCGCAGCGCCTTGCCGTAGGCGTGGCCGGACTCGAAGCCCGCGTCCACCAGCCGGCGCCAGATGCCCGGCAACTGGTCGACGGTGGCGCCGAACAGATCGATCCGCTGACCTCCGGTGATCTTGGTGTAGAGGCCGTGGTCGCGGGCGATCTCGCCGATGGCGATCAGGCCCTCGGCGGTGATCTCGCCGCCGGGTACGCGGGGCACCACCGAGTAGGAGCCGTTGCGCTGGAGGTTGGCCAGGAAGTGGTCGTTGGTGTCCTGGAGGGCGGCCTGTTCGCCGTCCAGGACGTGGCCGTTGCCGAGGGCGGCCAGGATCGAGGCGACGGCCGGTTTGCAGATGTCGCAGCCCTCGCCGCTGCCGTGCTCGTCGATCAGCCGGGAGAAGCCGCTGATGCCCTTGACCCGGACGATCTCGTAGAGCTCCGCACGGGTGTGGGCGAAGTGTTCGCACAGGCCGCGGGAGACCTCGTGCCCGCCCGCCGCGAGTTCCTCGGCCACCACGGATCCCAGCAGTTTCAGGCAACTGCCGCAGCCGGTACCGGCCCTGGTGCACTTCTTGACCTCGGGGACGGTGCGCATGCCCTGTTCGGAGACCGCCGCCCGGACGGTGCCCTTGTCGACGTTGTGGCAGGAGCAGATCACCGCCTCGTCCGGCAGCATCGGCGGCCCCTGCCCGCCGTCCGTGGCGGGCACCAGCAACTGCTCCGCCGGGCAGGGAAGTTCGGCCCCGCTCGCCGCGATCGGGCGCAGGGTGGCGTACGCGTCGGCGTCGCCGACCAGTACGCCGCCGAGCAGCCGGCCGTCCGTGCCGACCACCAGTTTCTTGTAGATCCCGGCCCTGCTGTTGGCGTAGAGCACCTCCAGGGCGCCCTCGGTGGTGCCGAGCGCGTCACCGAAGCTGGCCACGTCCACGCCCAGCAGCTTGAGTTTGGTGGAGGTGTCGGATCCGGTGAACTCCGCAGCCGTGCCGGTGAGTTCGCGGGCTGCCGTGTCGGCCATCGCGTAGCCGGGGGCGACCAGGCCGTAGACCCGGCCGTCGACGGCCCGTGCGCATTCGCCGATCGCCCGGATCCGCGGGTCGGGGGTGCTGCAGTGCTCGTCCACCACGATGCCGCCGCGTTCGCCCACCGGCAGGCCGCAGTCGCGGGCCAGCCGGTCGCGCGGGCGCACCCCGGCGGAGAAGACCACGAGGTCGACGGCGAGTTCGGTGCCGTCGGAGAGGGACATGGAGCGGACCCGACCGTGTTCGTCGGTGTCGATCCGCCGGGTGCCCGCCCCGGTGTGGACGTGCACGCCCAGGTCCTCGATCTTGCGCCGGAGCACCTCGCCGCCGCCGTCGTCGACCTGGAGCGCCATCAGCCGGGGGGCGAATTCCACCACATGGGTCTCCAGGCCCATGGCCCGCAGCGCGCCGGCCGCCTCCAGGCCGAGCAGTCCGCCGCCGACGACGGCGCCGACGACGGCGCGCCCGGCGTCGGCGGCGATCGCCTCCAGGTCCTCGATGGTCCGGTAGACGTGGCAGCCCGTGGCGTCGTGGCCGGGCACCGGGGGCACGAACGGGTAGGAGCCGGTGGCCAGCACCAGGTCGTCGTAGGGCAGTACGGAGCCGCCGCGGGTGGTGACGGTGCGGGCCTCGCGGTCGATGGCGGTGGCCGGATCGCCGAGGCGCAGGTCGATGCCGTGCCGCTCGACGAACCCGGGCGGGCACAGGGACAGTTCCTCCGCCGACGTACCGGAGAACCAGCTGGTCAGGTGCACCCGGTCGTAGGCGGGCCGGGGTTCCTCGGCGAGCACGGTGACCCGCCGGCGGTACTTCTGCGCGGTGGCCGGCTGCTCGAACAGGGCTTCCAGGAAGCGCTGTCCGACCATGCCGTGGCCGACCAGGATCAGGGACTTCTCGATCACGGGCGGTCTCCTCGGGTGGCGTCGCGGACGGTCGTCAGGTGGTGGTGAGCAGGTCGAGGGGGTTCTCGGGCAGCGGGTCGTCGCGCTCGTAGGCGCGGGCCAGGCCGCCGACCGCGGCCAGATCGCCGAGCAGGATGCCGCCGACGAGGCGGTCGCCGCGCAGCACGAGCTTCTTGTACGAGCCGCGGGTCGGGTCGACCAGGCGCAGCACGTCGGTGCCGGGGACGTCCTCGCCCACCTCGCCGAAGGCCGCGTACTCCAGGGGGCCCGCGCTGAGCCGGGCCAGCGGGCGGGAACCGGTGTACCGGGCGTCGGGGGCGGTTCCGGCCAGTCGGGCGGCCAGCAGGTCGGCCTGGTCCCAGGCCGGTCCGGCCAGTCCGTGGACGGTTCCCCGGTGTTCGGCGCAGTCACCGATGGCGTGCACGCCGGGGGCGGAGGCCGCCAGCAGGTCGTCCACCACCACTCCCGAGCCCACCGCGATCCCGGCCGTGCGGGCCAGCCCGGTGCGGGGGCGGACCCCGCAGGCGAGGACCACCAGGTCCGCCTCCAGCAGGTAGCCGCTCGCCAGCCGGACCCCGGTCACCCGGTCCGGCCCGTGCAGGGCGCGGGCCCGGTTGCCCGGGTAGGTCTCCACGCCCAGGTCGGCGAGGAAGCCGCGCAGCACCTGGCCCGCCTGCTCGTCCAGGTGGCGTTCGACCAGGTGGGGCGCCTGGTGGACGATCTCGACGGGGAGGCCGAGCGCGGCCAGTGCGCGGGCGGCGCCGATCCCGAGCACCCCGCCGCCGATCACCACGGCGCGGGTGGCCCGGGCGGCGTCCTCGGCGAGCCGGGCGCAGTCGGCCAGGGTGCGCAGCGCGTGCACACCGGCCTTCAGCCCGTGCGGGCCGTGCAGTCCGCTCAGCGGTGGCAGCACGGGGTTGGCGCCGGTGGCCAGGACCAGGTCGTCGTAGGGGGCCGTGCCGCCCCCGGACAGCCGGAGCCGGCGTTCCGTCAGGTCCAGTGCGGTCACCTCGCAGCCGCGGCGCACCCGGGTCCCGGCACCGCAGTCCAGCGCGATCGCCTCCGGGTCGTACCGCCCGGCCAGCACCTCGGCCAGCAGCACCCGGTTGTACGGGCCGCGCGGCTCGGCGCCGTACAGCACCACCTCGCCGTCCCCGCCGAGCGCGCGGTACTGCTGGGCGAACCGGGCCCCGGCCATCCCCGCGCCGACCACGGCGATCCGCCGGCTCATCGGGCCCGCTCCACGCGTACGGCGCAGACCTTGAACTCGGGCATCCGGGAGACCGGGTCCAGGACGGGGTTGGTGAGGGTGTTGGCCCGTCCGGCGCCGGCCCAGTGGAACGGCATGAAGACGGTGTCGGGCCGGATCGCCCCGGTCACCCGGGCGGGGGCCGTGGCCCGGCCGCGCCTGCTGGTGACCACGAGCGGTTCCCCGTCGCTCACCCCGAGCCGTGCCGCGAGCCGGGGGTGCAGTTCCACGAACGGTCCGGGCGCGGCCCGGTTCAGTTCGGGAACCCGGCGGGTCTGGGCGCCGCTCTGGTACTGCGACAGCACCCGCCCGGTCGTCAGCAGGAGCGGGTAGTCCCCGTCCGGCTGTTCGGCGGCCGGGCGGTGGGTGACCGGGGCGAAGCGGGCGCGGCCGTCCGGGGTGGCGAAGCGGTCCAGGAACAGCCGGGGGGTGCCCGGATGGTCCTCGGCGGGGCAGGGCCAGAACACCCCCTGTTCGGCCTCGATGCGGCGGTAGCTGATCCCGGAGTAGTCGGCGGGCCCGCCGGCCGAGGCGCGGCGCAGTTCCTCGAAGGCGTCCTCGGCCCGTTCGGGGAAGCCCTCGCGCACGCCGAGCCGGGCGGCCAGTTCGCGCAGCACGTGCAGGTCGGTGCGTACGCCGGGCGGCGGGGTCAGGGCGGCCCGGCGCAGGATCACCCGGCCCTCCAGGTTGGTGGTGGTGCCGGTCTCCTCCGCCCACTGCGCGGCGGGCAGCACCACGTCGGCGAGTTGCGCGGTCTCGGAGAGCACCAGGTCGCCGACCACCAGGAAGTCCAGGGCGCGCAGCCGTTCGGTGACGTGGCCGGCGTCGGGCGCGGAGACCACCGGGTTGGAGCCCATCACCAGCAGGGCCCGCGCCCCGTCCGGGGTGCCCAGGGTGTCCAGCAGTTCGTACGCCGAGCGGCCCGGGCCCGGCAGGTCGTCGGGGTCCACTCCCCAGACGTCCGCGACGTGCGCGCGGGCGGCGGGGTCCTCGATCGAGCGGTAGCCGGGGAGCTGGTCGGCCTTCTGGCCGTGTTCCCGCCCGCCCTGGCCGTTGCCCTGCCCGGTCAGGCAGCCGTATCCGGAGCCGGGGCGGCCCGCCTTGCCCAGTGCCAGGCAGAGGTTGATCCAGGCGCCCACGGTGTCCGTCCCCTTGCTCTGCTGCTCGGGGCCGCGCGCGGTGAGCACCATGCCGGTGGGGGCGTCCGCGAAGAGCCGCAGGGCCTCGCGCAGCCGGGGCACCGGAACGCCGGTCAGTGCTTCCACCCGTTCCGGCCAGTGCGCCATCGCCGCCTCGGCGGCGGCCTCGTAGCCGGTGGTGCGGGCGGCGACGAACTCCCGGTCGATCCGGCGGTCGGCGATCGCCAGGTGCAGCAGGCCGAGCGCCAGCGCCAGATCGGTGCCGGGCACCGGCTGGAGGTGCAGGTCGGCCTGCTCGGCGGTGCGGGTGCGGCGCGGGTCCACCACGATCAGGGTGCCGCCGTTGGCGCGCAGTTCGCGGAAGTACCGCAGGGCGGGCGGCATGGTGTCGGCCGGGTTCCCGCCGACCAGGATCACGCAGCCGGTGGTCGCGATGTCGGCCATCGGGAAGGGCAGTCCGCGGTCCAGGCCGAAGGCGATCCGGTGCGCGGCGGCCGCCGAGGACATGCAGAACCGGCCGTTGTAGTCGATGTCGGCGGTGCGGAGCACCACCCGGGCGAACTTGCCGAGCAGGTAGGCCTTCTCGTTGGTGAGGCCGCCCCCGCCGAAGACGGCGACGGCGTCCTGCCCGTGGGACCGCCCGGCCGCCGCCAGCCCGGCCGCCACCCGGTCGAGCGCCTCGGGCCAGGACGCCTCGCGCAGTTCCCCGCCCCGCGCGTCGCGCACCAGCGGCGCGGTCAGCCGGACGGCCGGGTCGAGCACCGCGGCGGCCGACTGTCCCTTCCCGCACAGCGCGCCGCGGTTGACCGGGAAGTCGGGGCGTTCCAGTACCTGTGTCCCGCTGCCGTCCCGCGGCACCCGCAGGCGCATGCCGCACTGCAGCGAGCAGTACGGGCAGTGGGTGTCGGTCGTCGTCATGCCCCAGAGCGTCGTCCGGTGCCGTTACGCGGCCGGGTCGCCCTCGTTGCGCCGGTGGTACGGCTCCCTCATCCCGTGCCGGGACCGGGGTGACCCTGCGGAAACCTCGCGTAACGTCCGGCGGCCTCCCGCTTACCGTGACGTGACCGGCGCGCAATGGGGCCGAAACACCGCTGACCGAGCCTGCAGGGCATGAACAGCTCCCGGCCCACGGGCCCCCTGACCGGCTTCACCGTCGGGGTCACCGCCGCGCGGCGACGCGAGGAACTCGTCGCGCTGCTGCGGCGGCGCGGCGCCCGGGTGGTCGAGGCGCCGGCCCTGCGGATCCTTCCGCTGGAGGACGACGAGGCGCTGCGCCGGGCCACCGCGCGCTGTCTGACCGGTCCGCTCGACTACGTGGTGGCGACCACCGGGGTCGGCTGGCGCGGCTGGCTGAGCGCGGCCGACGGCTGGGGGTACGGCGCGCGCCTGGCCGAGGTGTGCCGGCGGGCCGTGGTGCTCACCCGCGGCCCGAAGGCGACCGGGGCGGTGCGCGCTGGGGGCCTGAGCGAGACCTTCTCCCCGGCCACCGAGACCACCGACGGGCTGCTGACCTGGCTGCTCGCCCGGGACCTGCCGGGCAGGCGGATCGCGGTGCAGGAGCACGGGGTGCCGCTGGACGGCTTCACCGCGGCGCTGACCGAGCGCGGCGCGGAGGTGATCCCGGTCCCGGTCTACCGCTGGGGTCCGCCGGACGATCCGTCGCCGCTGCGCCGGATGGCCGAGCGGACGGTACGGCGGGAGCTGCACGCGATCGCCTTCACCAGCGCGCCCGCGATCTCCGCCTTCCTCGCCGCCGCGGACGGACTCGGCCTGCGCGCGCAGGTGCTGGCCGCGCTGCGCACGGACGTGCTGCCGGTGTGCGTGGGCCCGGTCTGCGCCCGGCCGCTGGAGGAGACGGGCATCCCCGTGCTCAGCCCGGAGCGGGGGCGGCTCGGCGCCATGGTGCGGACCGTCGAGACGGCCCTGCCCGCCCACGGCAGGCGGGAGGTCCGCACCGGGGCCGGCACGCTGGTGCTGCAGGGCAACGCCGTACTGGTCGACGGCGGGCCGCCCGTGCAACTGCCCCCGCTGCTCGCGGCGGTGCTGCGCGCCCTGGCCGAGCGGCCGGGCCGGGTGCTCAGCCGGGCCGAGCTGCTGCGCCGGGTGTGGGTCACCGGCCGGGCCGACGAACACGCCGTGGAGGCGGCCGTCGCCCGGCTGCGCGGTGCGCTGGGCGCGCACGCCCGGCTGGTGCGCACGGTGCCCAAGCGCGGATACAGCCTGTTGGCGGCGCCGTGACGGACGACTTCGCGGCTCCTTCGGCCGCCCCACACCCCGGCGGGAGCACCATGGTGTACGGACCCACGCCGATGTCCCCACCCGCCGTCGCGCGGGCCCGGTCGGCACGGCCGCAACCCGTCGGCGGCGCCGTGACGGACGGTCCCGCCGCCCCGACCCTGCTGGCCGTCGCGCACGGCACCCGTGACCGGGCGGGGGTCGCCGCCCACCGGGAACTGCTCGATCTGGTCCGTGCCCGACGGCCCGGTCTGACGGTCCGTCTCTCGTTCCTCGACCTCGCCCCGCCCGCGCCCGCCGAGGTGCTGGCCGCCGCGCGCGGCCCGGTGGTGCTGGTCCCGTTGCTGCTGAGCACCGGCTACCACGTCACGGTCGACCTGCCCGCGATCCGGGCGGCCGCGCCGCACCTGGACATCGGGCAGGCCCGGCCGCTCGGGCCCGATCCGCTGCTGGCCGCCGCCCTGGAGGACCGGCTCGTCGAGGCGGGCCGGTCCCCGGCGCGGTCAGGTCCGGGCGGGGCGGACGCCGTCGTGCTGGCGGCGGCCGGTTCCACCGATCCGGCGGCCCGCACCGGCACCGCGGTGATGGCGGACCTGCTCCGGCGGCGGCTCGGGCGTCCGGTCGTTCCCGCCCACCTCTGCGCGAGTTCCCCGACCCCGGCCGAGGCCGTGCGGGCCCTGCGGGCGGCGGGCCACCGACGGGTGGCGGTGGCCCGGTACCTGATGGCCCCCGGTGATTTCGCCCGCCGCGCGGACGGCGCCGGCGGCTGTTTCGTCTCGGCCCCGCTCGGCGCGCACCCCGACGTGGCGCGCCTGGTGCTGAAGCGCTTCGACGAGGCGTGCGGGGAGCCGGCCCGCCTCCCCGTAGCCCGGTCGGCCCGCCGTCACCGGGGCCGGGCCGGCGGGTCCTACTCGAACCGTGCGGTGTCACCGGCCCCGCGGCGGACGATCTCGGGTTCGCCGCCCGAGAAGTCGATGACCGTGGTCGGTTCGGTGCCGCAGTCGCCCGAGTCCACGACGGCGTCCACCACGTGGTCGAGCCGTTCCTTGATCTCCCAGCCCTGCGTCATCGGCTCGTCCTCGTCGGGCAGGAGCAGGGTGCTGGACAGCAGCGGCTCCCCCAGTTCGGCGAGCAGTGCCTGGGCGACCACGTGGTCGGGGATCCGGACCCCGACCGTCTTCTTCTTGGGGTGCATCAGCTGGCGCGGCACCTCCTTCGTCGCGGGGAGGATGAAGGTGTAGCTGCCGGGCGTCGCCGCCTTGATCGCGCGGAACACGTCGTTGTCGATGTGGACGAACTGACCGAGCTGCGCGAAGTCCTGGCAGACGAGGGTGAAGTGGTGGCGGTCGTCGAGGTTGCGGATCGATCTGATCCGGCCGATGCCGTCCCGGCTGCCGAGGCGGCATCCCAGTGCGTAGCAGGAGTCCGTGGGGTACGCGACGAGCGCGCCGGACCGGATGCTCTCGGCCACGCTGCTGATGGTGCGTCGCTGGGGATTCACGGGGTGTACGTCGTAGTACTTCGCCATTTCACCGAGTCTAGGGCCGTTCGCCGGCCGGTCCGGCCATCGGCGGTCGCGTCGCCCGTCCGGGTGCCGGTGCCGGTGGTCGGCGCGGCTCATGCGGCGCCGACCACCCGCCCCCGGCCCGGGGCGCCCCGTCAGCCCTCGTCGGAGAGCGGGACGCGGAGTTCGGGCGGGAAGCCGGTCCAGCGCAGTTCCCCGGGGAGGTGCCCCGTGTCGTTGAAGAGGAGCACGGAGGCGGGACGGTCGGTCGCGTACCGGATGACGGTGAGTGCGGCGTTGGCCTGGTGGAGGCCCATCCAGCGCCACTCGGGGGCGTCGAGGGCGTCCCGGACGAGCCAGCCGATGAGGAAGTTGTGGGTGACGACCAGTTCGTGGCGGGGTTCGTCGCCCTCGACGGGTCCGGTGAACCGGGCGAGGGCCTCCCGGGCCAGTCCCGGTCCGCACTCGCGCTCCTCGGCCGGGAAGCCGGACAGGCGGGCGAGCATGGAGTCGGCCCATTCCACGGGGAGTTCTTCTCGTTCCGGCAGGTGGGGGAGGTAGTCCCCGGCCGGTTCGGACGGTTGCGGGTGCACGCCGTCGAGTTGGTCGCAGATCAGCCGGGCGGTCTGTGCCGCCCTCGGGAGCGGGCCGTGGTGGACGGCCGTGAGCGGGACGTGCCGCAGCCGCTCGCCGAGCAGCAGGGCCTGCCGGCGGCCGTTGTCCGTCAGGCGGCTCTCGTCCGGTGTGGCCTCGCCGTGCCGGGCGAGGTAGAGGTAGCGGTCGGCTGCTGCGGGCATGGGCGGGTTCCTCCGGTACCGTTCACGATCTTGCGGACATGCGGGCAGACGCCGGTCGACGCCGCGCGGTTCCGTCGCCGTCCGGGACGCGCGACCGGGCGGGCCACCTGGAGTGCACCGAATGTTCCGCCGCCCGTTCCCGGCCCCCGCCGCATACGTGTGCGGTGCGATTCCCCGCGTGGCATGGTGGTGCGGCGCCGCGGCGCGTCCGGATCGCCGCGGGCCCGCCGACGGCACCTCGACGGGGGGATTCCGCATGGAGGTCGGTGTGACGGGGGCACGGTCCGCCGGGGACGTGATCGACGGCCGGTACGAGGTGCTGCGGGTGCACGGCGACGGGGCGATGGGGCTGGTGTACCGGGTGCGCCATCTCCGCTGGGGCACCGACCTGGCGATGAAGTGCCCGCGCCCCGGCCTGTTCGCGACCGCCGCCGACCGGGACCGGTTCGTGGCGGAGGCGGAGACCTGGGTGTCGCTCGGGCTGCATCCGAACGTGTGCGGCTGCCACTACGTGCGCGTGATCGACGGGGTGCCGTGCGTCTTCGCCGAGTACGTCGCGGGCGGCAGCCTCAAGGAGCGGATCGCCGACCGGAGTCTCCACGAGGGCGGCGCGGCAGCCGCGCTGGCCCGGATCCTGGACGTCGCGGTGCAGTTCGCCCGCGGTCTGGAGCACGCCCACGCGCACGGGCTGGTGCACCAGGACGTCAAGCCGGCGAACGTGCTGCTGGACACGGACGGCACGGTGAAGGTGACGGACTTCGGGCTGGCCCGTACCGGCGGGGCCACCGTGTCCGGGGCGCCGGGCCGGGGGTCGGCCGGGGGGACCGTTCTCGTGCCCACCGGCGGACTGACCCCCGCCTACGCGTCCCCGGAGCAGAGCGCGGGCGGTCCGCTGGGCCGGCGCAGCGACGTCTACAGCTTCGGCGTCTCGGTGCTGGAGATGTTCACCGGCGGGGTCGGCTGGATGGCCGGGCCGGTCGGCCGGTACGGGGGCGAGGCAGCGGGCGAGGAGGG
>NZ_RDBO01000088.1:4118-8572 GCF_008120935.1 Streptomyces sp. sk2.1 | reverse complement strand
GGGACGACCGAGGCGTCGGGAGCGTCCGGAGTGCCGGGAACGGCCGGGTGCAGGCCGTGCGCGGAGAGGCCGCCGGGCATACGCCGCGCTCGGAGAGGCGGCCGGACGCGCAGTACGGGTGAGCGAGGGCGGCCGGGTGTGCGACCGACGGCGACAAGCGGCGCAGTTCCGCGGGGCGGGAATGTGTATGTGCAGGCCAATATACCCCTACCCGTATTTTTCCCGTGGGCGAGGTGTTTCGCGCCCTGCGATGTGGAGATACCCAGGGGGGTATTTGACTTCTCGCGCGGGTCGACTTACGGTCGAGTACATCAATACCCCGGGGGGTACCCGAGAGAGTGAGGGATGCCTCGATGTGTGAAGTGGACCTGGAGGTCTTCGCCGCGGAACTGGCCGCCGGAGCGTTCGTCATCGACGTCCGCGAGCCCGACGAGTACCTGGCCGGTCATGTGCCGGGCGTCCACAGCGCACCGCTGTCCGCGTTCGATTCCGTCCCCTACGCCCTGCCCGAGGGCCGGCCGGTGTACGTGATCTGCGCGAGCGGCAACCGGAGTCTGCGGGCCGCCGAGCGGCTCGCGGCCCGCGGGGTCGACGCGCTCTCGGTCGCGGGCGGCACCAAGGGCTGGGCCCGCGCCGGCCGGCCGCTGGTGAGCGGCGCGGACGCCTGATCGCCGGAGCCGGCCGACCGGCCCCCGCCCCACGGGGCGCACCGCCGCCCCGTGACCAAAACTTTCGCACCCGCTGCGGGTGAGCGTTCCTCAGGAGGGAATTCGCCGTGTTCTTCACCCAGTACTACCTCGACTGCCTCTCCCAGGCGTCGTACATGATCGCCGACGAGGGGACCGGCCGGGCGGTGGTCGTCGACCCGCGCCGCGACGTCTCCGAGTACCTGGCCGACGCCCGCGCCCGGGGCCTCATCGTGGTCGGTGTCATCAACACCCACTTCCACGCCGACTTCGTCGCCGGTCACCTGGAGATGGCGGACGCGACCGGCGCCTGGATCGGCTACGGCCGCCGCGCCGAGACCGAGTACCCCATCCGCAAGCTGGCCGAGGGCGAGCGGATCTCCCTCGGTGACGTCACCCTGGAGGTCATGGAGACCCCGGGGCACACCCCGGAGTCGATCAGCGTCCTCGTGTACGAGCGGGCCGACGACACCGTCCCGTACGGCGTCCTGACCGGCGACGCGCTCTTCATCGGCGATGTGGGCCGCCCCGACCTGCTCGCCTCCGTGGGCGTGACCGCCGAGGAGCTGGGCGGGATGCTCCACGACAGCGTCCAGAACAAGCTGATGGCCCTGCCCGACGAGGTCCGTGTCTTCCCCGCGCACGGCGCCGGCTCCGCCTGCGGCAAGAACCTCTCGACGGAGAAGCAGTCGACCATCGGGGAGCAGCGCGCCACCAACTATGCCTGCGCCCCCATGAGCCGCGAGGAGTTCGTCGCGCTCGTCACCGCCGGCCAGTCCGCCGCGCCCGGCTACTTCGCCTACGACGCGGAGCTCAACCGCAAGGACCGCGTCCGTTACGACGCGACGGCGGCGACCCGGCCGCTGACACTGGAGGAGTTCGCCGGGCTGAGGGAGGGCGGCGCGGTCGTCGTCGACGCCCGCGACCCGCAGGAGTTCGCCGCCGGGCACCTGCGCGGCGCGGTCAACGTGCCCGCCGACGGCCGGTTCGCCGAGCAGGCCGGCACCGTCCTCGACCCGGCCGACGAACTGGTCGTCATGGCCCCGCAGAACCGCGAGGAGGAGGTCGTCACCCGCCTCGCCCGCATCGGCTTCGACCGGGTGGCGGGCTACCTGCGCAACCCCGAGGACGCCCTCCGGGCGATGGAGGACGAGGTCGCCCCCGCCAGCCGCCTCACCGCCGCGCAGCTGAAGGCCGCCCTCGCCGGTGACAACCCGCCCGTCGTCGTGGACGTCCGCACCTGCGGCGAGCGCGAGGCCAACGGCTTCATCCCCGAGGCCCTGCACATCCCGCTGAGCGAACTGGCCGTGCGGGCGGACGAGCTCCCCGCCGACCGGCCGCTCGTCCTGCACTGCGCCGGCGGCCACCGCTCCTCCATCGCGGCCAGCCTCCTGCGCCACCGCGGTGCCGAGGACGTCTCCGACATCCTCGGCGGTTACGCGGCCTGGGCCCTCGCCGCGGAGTCCACCGGCGCCTGACCGCCCGCGGGCCGTCGGTCGACGGCTTCCCCTCCCGGCTGTGCCCTTCGCACACCTCGTACACCCCGCACATCCCCTTGTACCCCTTATATACCCCCCTGGGTATATTCTCCTCCGGAGTCACGCATGAGCGCCGAGCGCACCGTTCAGTCCATCACCCCTGCCGTACTGCGCAAACTCACCGACGAAGGCCGTGCGCCGCGTCTGCTCGACGTGCGCACCCCCGCCGAGTTCCGCACCGTCCACATCCCCGGCGCGTGCAACGTTCCGCTTCACGTCCTGCGCGAGCACCGCGCGGAGCTGCTTCCCCACCTCGACGAGGACGTCGTGCTCGTCTGCCGCTCGGGGAGCCGCGCCGCCCAGGCCGAGCGGATGCTCACCGAGGCCGGTCTGCCGAACCTCCGCGTCCTGGACGGCGGCGTGAACGCCTGGGAGGCGATGAGCGCGCCCGTGGAGCGGGGCCCCGAGCGCTGGGACATGGAGCGCCAGGTCCGCCTGGTCGCCGGCTCGATCGTCCTCACCACCGGTCTCGTCGGCATTCTCGTGCCCGGCGTCCACCTCGTCGGAACGGCGGTCGGCGCGGGCCTGACCTACGCGGCGATCAGCAACTCCTGCGCCATGGGCGTCCTGCTGTCCAAGCTCCCGTACAACCGCGGCCCCCGCGCCGACATCGGCACGGCGATCGCGCAATTGCGGGGCGCGCGGTGAGACATTGAAACGCCCCGGGGCATTACCGGGCACCGAAGAGGGAGTGGAGGAGGAAAGCCCGTGCAGGTGGACGAAGAATCGATGAGACCCGTCCTGAACCGGCTCCGCCGGGCCCAGGGACAACTGGCCGCCGTCATCGCCATGATCGAGTCCGGCCGTGACTGCAAGGACGTCGTCACCCAGCTCGCCGCCGTCTCCCGGGCCCTGGACCGGGCCGGTTTCAAGATCGTGGCCGGTGGCATGCGTCAGTGCCTCGCCGAGGACTCGGACGCCCCGCCCATGACCCAGGAAGAACTGGAGAAGCTCTTCCTCGCCCTCGCCTGACGGTTTCGAGCCCGGCCGGTACAGCCCCTGTACCGGCCGGGCTCGGGCGTTTCCGGGCGGCGGGCTCGGGCGGCCCGGTGGTGCGGGGCCGCTGTCCGCGCGGAATGGGGGGTTCCTGCAAATGGAATTGCGAGGTACGGTTCTGCAACTGCACTTGCAGTGCGCTGTACCTCGTACCAGGGAGCAAGGCCCGTGTCCGCACCGCAGAACCACGACCCCGGGGACGCCGACAGCCAGTGGCTGGGCGACGCCCTGCCCGACGTGCCGTTGTCCAAGGCCCAGGCCCGGGTCGTCGACGTCATCGTCCGCAACCCGCAGCTGTCCTCGTACGCGGAGATCGCGGAGATCGCGGAACGGGCGGACGTGAACAGCTCGACGGTGGTGCGGGCGGCCCAGACGCTGGGCTACCGGGGCTGGCCGGATCTGCAACGCGAGTTGCGGGCCCGCTACCTGGTGCACATCTCCACCGAGGAGACCCTGACCGAACACGGCGAGCACCGCAGCCCGCTGCACGACTCGCTCACGCACGACATCGAGAACCTGCGCCAGACCCTGGAGAGCAACTCCGCCGCCGACGCGGAGGCGGCCATCGCCACGCTGGCCTCGGCCCGGTCGATCCTGGTGGTCGGAGTCGGCTCCTTCGCCGGTCCGGCCACTGTCATGGCGCACCTCGGCTCCACCATGGGCTACCCCGTCACGCTGGAGAACCGGGCCGGTGTCCATCTGGCGACCGCCGTCAACTGCCTCGGCCCCGGGGACGTGCTCGTGGTCGTCAACATGTGGCGGTCCATGAAGCAGATCATCGTCGCCGCCGACGCGGCCCGTGCGGCGGGCGCCACCGTGGTGGCGATCACCGACATGCGGCGTGGCCGGCTCGCCACCTCCATCGCCCACCATCTGCTGATCGTGCCGTCGGAGGGCATCTCCTTCTTCCAGTCCGTCACGGCCGCCACCTCGGTGGTCTACGGACTTCTCGCCGGCATGCAGACGGCCCGGCCCGAGCGCAGCCGCGCCGCGATCCGCCGCACCCAGCAACTCTGGAAGGACCTGGACGTCTACCTCGACTGAACCGTTACCCCCGTCGTGCCGCGCGGACGTCCGATCCGGTCCGCGCGGTCGGCGGAGCCCCGCAGCACGGCCCCACCGGGCGGCGCGCCCCACCTGCCGCAGCCGCCCCACCGCACCCGCTCCCGAGCCGCCCGACCGGTGCCGTCCGGAGCCCGGGTGCCCGCGCCGCCCAAGTGCCCGCGCGCCGCTC
>NZ_RDBO01000088.1:0-4018 GCF_008120935.1 Streptomyces sp. sk2.1 | reverse complement strand
CTGGTGCACCGCCACCAGCGCCTCCGCGACCCCGGCCGCCAGCCACCACAACCCCCGCTCCGGCAGCACACCGCACCTGGCCCACGACGCGGATTTCCGCAAGCGGTTCGTCCGGGAGGCGCGGGCGGCGCAGCGGGTGAACGGGGTGTTCACCGCGCCGGTGGTGGGGGTGTCCGGTGAGGATGAGCCGGTGCCGTGGCTGGCGACGGCGTTCGTGCCGGCGCCGTCACTGGAGGAGGTCGTGGCGCGGTGCGGTGTGCTGCCGGAGCGGGGGTTGTGGTGGCTGGCGGCCGGGGTCGCGGAGGCGCTGGTGGCGGTGCACCAGGAGGGACTGGTGCACCGGGATCTGAAGCCGGGGAACGTGCTGGTGGCCGAGGACGGGCCGCGGGTGATCGACTTCGGGATCGCCAAGGCCCTGCACGGTTCCACCGCGTCGACGTCGGTGGGGCATGTGGTGGGGACGGCGGGGTTCATGGCGCCGGAGCATCTGCGGGGGGCGGCCGCGCCGACGAGTGACGTGTTCGCTCTGGGGGCGCTGCTGGTTCATGCGGCGACCGGGCGCGCGCCGTTCGTGGGGACGGACATCCTCGCGGTGATGACCGCGACGTTCTTCGACGCGCCGGACCTGGACGGCGTGCCGGGCGGGGTGGTGGGGCTGGTGCGGGACTGCCTCGACAAGGAACCGGGGCGGCGGCCGAGCCCCGAGGAGGTCCTCGAACGGTTCGCGCGGTACGCGGGCGCGGAAGCGAGTGCGCACGCGGTGCGAACGTGGCTGCCCCCGGCGGTGTGCGACCTGGTCGAGAACCGCGCCCGCCCCGGCCTCGTCTTCAGCGGCGCCGCGGAACAGACCGCGATCGTTCCTCCCCCGCCCCCGACGCGCCCGGTCACCCAGGAACAGGCACCACACCCGACGGAGGTGCGCGAGCCGACCGGGGGCGGGACAGCGTCCGGCGCGGAAGACCATGAGGGGGTTGATCAAAGCACGCTGGAAGCCCTGCGGGCCCGGGCGAAATTTCTTGGTGAAAGCGGTGAACCGGGCAAGGCTCGCGACCTGTTCACCTTGCTCGTACGCCGCCACGCCGAAGAACTCGGCGCCGACCACCCCCACACCTTCGGCGCCCGCGAGCAGCAGGCCCGTTGGACCGGCGATGCGGGCAACGCAGCCCAGGCGCGGGACCTGTGGTCAGCACTGGTCACCGACCGGACTCGTGTTTCGGGTGCCGATCACCCCCACACCCTCAGAGCCCGCCACAGCCACGCCGCCTGGACCGGCGAGGCTGGCGCTGCAGCCGAAGCACGTGACTTGTACGCGGCGCTGGTCACCGACCGGACTCGTGCCCTGGGCGCCGACCACCCCCACACCTTCGGCGCCCGCGAGCAGCAGGCCCGTTGGACCGGCGATGCGGGCAACGCAGCCCAGGCGCGGGACCTGTGGTCAGCACTGGTCACCGACCGGACTCGTGTTTCGGGTGCCGATCACCCCCACACCCTCAGAGCCCGTAGCCAGCACGCCCATTGGGCCAGGCAAGCCGGATCCACTGGTTCTGGATGATGGTGGTAGTGCTGCCGCCGGTCAGCCAACGCACCTGTGCCCAAGCGGAAGAACTGCTCCAGCTGCGGTACGCCGATCCCGGCGGCGAGGTCGGCCTGGCGCTCGTCGGTCAGGCGCATCAGGGCCTGGATCGTGAGCCGGAGGGTCTGCTCCGTACTGGGCATATGCGTACTCCGCATCAGGTATGCGCGGTCGGCGCCGGGTGTCACGCCGCGCTCGCGTGCCGGGTCCGGTCCGGTGTGCCGGAGGCCTGGCCGCGCTCGGTGCGGGCCCGGTGGCGGGCGGCCCGGATGCTGGCCTCCAGTGTTCCGTCGTGCCCGGTGCGGCGCTGCCGGGTCCGGAGAATTTCCTCCTGGGCGGCGATCTCAGTGAAGGCGTGTTCGGGTTCGCGGTGCCGGCGGAGTACTTCGATCTGGTGAGAGACGGCCTCGCGAACAAGGGGGCGAGGCAGCCGAGGGGCGGTGCCGGTGTTCCTCCCCTCGTAGCGTGGAGTCCGTGATTGCAGGGGGAGTTGGGGTTCATGGGTTCCAAGCAACGGACGTACACGCCTGAGTTTCGTGAGGGTGCTGTGCGCATCGTGATCGAGACGGGCAGGCCGATCCCTGAGGTCGCCGAGGAGCTCGGCGTCCACTCCGGCACGCTGCACAGCTGGGTGTCGCGGTGGCGGCGCAACGGGTCGGCGTCGTCCGACCGGCCGGCCGAGCCCGCGCCGGGCGGCCGGATGTGCGAGGCCGAGCGCGCCGAGCTGGAGCGGCTACGGCGGGAGATGTCGGAGAAGAACAAGCGGATACGCGAGCTGGAGATGGAGCGTGATGTCCTCAAGCGATGCATGGTCCTCTGGGTGAAGTGACCGGGACGGCCCCGGCCGCCCTGGCCGTGCTCATCGGTAACCAGAGGACCGAGCACCGCGTCCCGCACCGTCTGGCCTGCCAGGTCCTGGAAGTGTCGGAGTCCTGGTTCTACAAGTGGCGCGACAAGCCCACCACCGCGCGTGAAGTCCGGCGGGGACAGCTGGCCGACGCGATCACGGGGATCTTCGAGGGCTCCGGCGGCACCTACGGTTCCCCGAAGGTCTGGCTCCTTCTGGTCCGCGCGGGCTGGCGGGTCTCGGTGAACACCGTGGCCCGCCTCATGGCCGAACTCGGCCTGGCCGGACGGAAGGTCCGCCACCGGCGCGGGCTGACCCGGCCCGGCAAACGGCCGGCGGCGCCGGACTTCGTGCGTCGTGACTTCACCGCGGCGGCTCCGGACCAGGTGTGGTGCGGTGACATGACCGAGATCACCACTGGTGAGGGCAAGCTCTACCTGGCCACCGTCATCGACCTGTTCTCGCGCCGGCTGCTCGACTATGCGATGGGCGCCCGTCACGACGCCGAGCTCGTCGTCGCCTCCCTGAACATGGCCACGGCCACCCGCGGCGGCGACGTCAGGGGCGTGATCTTTCACAGCGACCACGGCAGCGAATACGTCTCCCGGCGCTTTCGCCGGGCCTGTCGCCGCCTGGGCGTGACCCAGTCCATGGGCCGCGTCGGGTCGTGTTTCGACAACGCCGTCAGCGAGGCGTTCAACAGCGTGCTCAAGGTCGAGTACGTCCACCGGCACACGTTCACCACCCGCACCGAGGCCCGGCTGAGGATCGCGACCTGGATCACCGGCTTCTACAACACCCGACGGCTACACAGCGTGTGCGGGTACCACAGCCCGATCGACTACGAACGAGACCACCAGGCCGACCCCACCGTGGAGCTGGCCGCTTGAAAGATCTCCACAACCCGAGGGGATTGACAGGGCAGGAACGCGTCGCCTGTGCTCTGCGAGCTCTACCATCGTCCACGTCGTTCCGATGGCCAGGGGGGCTTGATGAGGCAGAAACTCGTAGAGCACATGCGAGGCTGGACCGCACGACGAAAGATCTTGGTCTATCTGATCGCGCAGTCGATTCTGCTCGGTCTGATCATCATCATCGTCCGCACTTGGAACGCCGATGTCTCCTCTCTCGCCTATCTCGGTCCATGGCTCGGCGCAGTCGTGGGCGGACTGATCGGCATCGTCCTCGGATCACAGAGGCCATCCCGGTGATCGCTCAGCCGCGCAGGTTTCAGTAGCACCGGGCGAGCCACGCAGCTGCATGCTCAGAACGCGCTTTATCGGCCAGCCGTCCAGGCAGTGAGCCCTTTTCAACCTGGGCGTCTGGTTGCGGAGTTGGGCTGACAGACAGGTGAAGCCCCTGGTAGATGGGTTTTCGACCAAGAAATCCGTCTCCACCAGAGGCTTCGCATGCTTGTCTACCCGTCGGGCGTCGACGTGTCCAGTTCTGCCCTGCGCTTCCTGTCCGCTCGTCTGCGGCAGCATCGTCGCGCGATCGGCTCCCGCTGGAGGCGTCTGAATCCTGGCCGCCAGGCCCTGCTCGCGCTCGCCCACCTGCGGATGGGGCACACATATGCCCAGCTCGCGGCCGGGTTCGGG
>NZ_RDBO01000087.1:1259-3331 GCF_008120935.1 Streptomyces sp. sk2.1 | reverse complement strand
CAGGAAACACCGCACCACGATCGCGGACCCGGCCGCCGTGAAGGCTACCGACCTGATCGGACGCGACTTCACCGCGTCAGAGCCCAACACCAAGTACGTCGGCGACATCACGTACTTGCCCGTGTCCGGCGCGAAGCCGCTCTATCTGGCGACAGTCATCGACCTGTGCTCCCGCCGGCTGGCGGGCTGGGCGATCGCCGACCACATGCGGGCCGAACTCGTCGTCGACGCCCTGGCCGCGGCCGAGCGGACCCGCGGCAGCCTGAAGGGRGCCATCATGCACACCGATCACGGCTCCCCAGCCCGGACTCAATCGGTCGTCGCAACACCGGCTTCCGGGGTCAAGAGTAGGTGCTCGTTGAGGGCTTCGGCGGGTGTCTTCCAGGCGAGGGTTTTGCGGGGCCTGTTGTTGAGCGCGAGGGCAACGGCCTCGAGTTCGCTGGCGTCCCATCGCGACAGGTCGGTGCCTTTCGGGAAGTACTGGCGAAGGAGTCCGTTCGTGTTCTCGTTGGTGCCCCGCTGCCAGGGGCTGTGCGGGTCGGCGAAGTAAACCTTCAGGCCCGTGTCGATGCGGAGTTGAGCATGCTGGGCCAGCTCCTTGCCGCGGTCCCAGGTCAGTGACCGCCGCAGATGTTCGGGCAGCGTGGTGATCGTGTCAGCGATCGCGTCCTTCACGGCCTCGGCGCCGCGGCCTGCCAGTGCCGGGCCGTTCTTCACTCGTGGTTCGAGGCCGTAACCGTCCATTCGGGGCAGGTGCAGCAGCATCGTGAACCTGGTCGTGCGCTCGACGAGCGTGCCGACCGCCGAATGGTTCAGGCCGATGATCAGGTCGCCCTCCCAGTGCCCCGGGACCGCTCGGTCCTCGGCCTCAGCCGGTCGTTCGCTGATCATCAGCTCAGGCGTGACATGGCCACCGGGACGCCGCCGCGTTCGAGCACGCGGGACGCGCAACGCTCGCCCGGTGCGCAGACAGGCGACCATTTCGCGCTTGAGCGCGCCGCGGCCCTGGACATAGAGGGCCTGGTAGATCGCCTTGTGCGAGATGCGCATGGACTCATCATCGGGGAAGTCGGCCTTGAGCCGGTTCGAGATCTGTTGCGGACTCCACGACGTCGCCCACCGCCGGTCTCGCCGCCTGGGCTTGTTGCGGCCTTTCCACTGGGGCGTTGCAGGCCCCGGCACAGGCGTCCCGTCTGCAGCCCGGATCACCCCGGCGAGCCTGTCCTGCACGTATCCACACAGCCGCTCATTCCCCGCCAGCTTCGCGGTCTTCGGCCTCTGTGCTCTGCGCTCGGCATGCCACTGCGCGGTGGTCGCCCGATACTCCAGACGGTAGGTGCGCGTTGACGCGTTCCGGCGTAGCTCCCGCGAGATCGTCGACGGCGAGCGGCCCAGCCGACGCGCGATCTCACGGACCCCGATGTTCTGAGCCCGCCACAGGGCGATGTCCTCGCGCTCCGCAAACGACAGATAGCGTCCCGACACCGTCGGGGAGAGATTCGGTCCCACGCCGCCAGCGTGGCGAAACCACCGTGTCCCGACTGCGGGCGACACCCCGGCCTCGACTCCTGCTTCCTCCGAGCGGAGCCCTCGGGCGATCGCAGCCCAGAACCGCACGCGGTCCTCACGCCACGCAACTGTTGGCCGGCCCGGCGACGGCATCTGCCCCCGGTACTCACGAACCCTGCGCTGCTGCGGGCCAACACCCATTACTCCACCTCCGACTACGAGGTGTTGCGACGATCAGTTGAATCCACCCAGTACACAAGTGCRGCCTTCGCCGCCGCCTGCGAGCGGGCCGGGGTGAGAAGGAGCATGAGCGCCGTGGGCAGTTCGGCGGACAACGCCGCCGCGGAGAGCTGGAACGCGTCCATGAAGAGGGAGACCCTCAAGGGCGCGAAGGCGTGGCCCACCGCTCGTCACGCCCGGCTCGCGGCCTTCCGCTGGGCCAGCCGCTACAACACCCGACGCCGGCACTCCCGCCTCGGACAACGCTCCCCGATCATCTACGAGAACACCTTCTTCGAACCCGCAACTACACTTCCCCAAGCTGCATAACCCCGTGTCCAACA
>NZ_RDBO01000087.1:0-1159 GCF_008120935.1 Streptomyces sp. sk2.1 | reverse complement strand
TGCACTGCTACTACCCGCGGACGCTGGCGGATCGTCCAGTCGCGGGCCGGCGTGTACGAATCGAACTGCGAGCGCGTCGACTCGTATGCGGGAACGAGCACTGCGCCCGTCGGACGTCTGCCGAGCGGATACCGGCCCTGACCCGTCGCCACGCACGCCGCACGGACGCTCTCACCGCCCAGCTCACCGACGTGGCCCTGTTCCTGGGCGGCCGACCAGGCGCTCGCCTGTCCCGGCGCATGGCCGTCGGCACCTGCAAGGACACTTCGCTCCGGCTGATCCGTGCACAGCCGCTCCCCTCATCGGGGCTGGTGCCGCATCTCGGCGTCGACGAGTTTGCCYTTCGKAGGGGACAGACCTGCGCGACGATCCTCATCGACATGGCAACCCATCGCCCGGTCGACGTCCTGGCCGACCGGGCCGCAGCAACCTTCGCCTCCTGGCTGCGGAACCACCCTGAAGTGCGGATCATCTGCCGCGACCGTGCCGGTTCCTTCCACGACGGGGCCCAGGCCGGGGCTCCGCAAGCCAGGCAGGTAGCCGATGCATGGCACCTCCTGAACAACCTGGCTCAAGCAGTCGAACGCGTCATCGGGCGGCATCGCGCCGACCTGCGACAACCCCTCACCACCCATGACGACCGGACCTCCGACGGCCCCGCCCCCGAAGGACACGACCGCTCTGAGCTGGACATCCACGGCCGGCCCCGACCTCTGGCCGCCCGCACCCGCGAACACCACCAGCAGATCCACGAGCGCATCGAACGCGGCGACAGCCTTCGCACCATCGCACGCGACCTCCAGCTCAGCCGCGCCACGGTCAACCGATTCGCACGCGCCGCCGGCGTCGATGAACTTCTCAGTGGGCGTTAAGTCCGATCTTCCTCGGTTCGTGATCGCTCGGTCGTGGTACTGATCGCGGTCCGGACCGCCTCATGGGCATGTCCATGTTGAGATGCGGGGCGTGAAGAGAGAGCCGTACCTCAGCGACTTGCCGGACGAGCAGTGGGCGTTGATCGAGCCGATGATCACGACCTGGAAGCAGGACCGGGTGGCGGGGTCGGCGACCGGAGATCCCGGGTCCTGCGACCTGCGGGAAGTCGTGAACGCGATCTTCTGCCGGAACCGGACGGGCTGCCAGTGGCGCCTGCTGCCGCACG
>NZ_RDBO01000086.1:119364-153740 GCF_008120935.1 Streptomyces sp. sk2.1 | reverse complement strand
GCGCCACCCCCTCACCACCGCCGACGTGGGACCGAACGCGACGTGAGCGGACCCGGGACGACCCGGAACGGATGACCGGAACACCGGCGAGGCGGCCCGCTCGGGGGCGGGTCATCTCCCCTTCCCGGACGACCGGGAACCCGACGCCGCACGGCCCCGGCGGGCGAGCCGTGCGAGACCATGGAAGAACCGCCGCAGGGCGGGCACGGAGAGGGAAGCAGTGACCATGAGAAGAAGCAGCCCGGTGCGACGCGACGCGTCCCGACCCGGCCGGGCGGCCCGATGAGCGGGCTGGGACTGTGCTCGGTCACCTTCCGGCAACTGCCCGCCGACGAGGTCGCGCGCCGCGCCGCGGACGCCGGGCTCGACCTGGTCGAGTGGGGAGCGGACGTGCACGCCCCCTGGACGGAGCCCGACACGGTCCGCGCCGTCCGCGACGCCTCCGACCGGTACGGGCTCACCTGCTGCTCATACGGCTCGTACCACCGCGCCGCCCCCGGCGAGACGGACGACTTCCCGGCGATCGCCCGCGCCGCAGCCCTCCTCGGCGCACCCCGGATACGGGTCTGGGCGGGTGGCACCGGATCGGACGCGACCACCCCGCAGGAACGGCGGGAGACCGCGGCCGGTCTGCGGGAGGCGGCCCGGATCGCCGCGGACCACGGACTGGAACTCGGGCTGGAGTTCCACTCGAAGACCCTCACCGACACCGTCGCCTCGACGGTCCGGCTGCTGGACGAGGTGGGCGCGGACAATCTCCGCACCTACTGGCAGCCACCGCTCGACGCCCCCGACGACGAGGCGCTGGCCGGGCTCGCCGCACTCGTCGAACAGGTCTGCGCGGTGCACGTCTTCTCGTGGTGGCCGGGCAACCACCGCCTGGAACTGGCCGAGCGCGAGGACCTGTGGACCGGGGTCTTCGACCTGCTGCACCGGCGGGGCGTACGGCCACAGGCACTCCTGGAGTTCGTGCCCGGCGGCGACCCCGCCGTACTGGCGCGCGAGACCACGACCCTGCGACGCGTGGCGGCCCACCGGCCCGGTGCCGCGGCGCGGACGAACGCTTCCCACCCCAACACCTCGACGCCAGGACGGTAGACGACAGACATGCGCATCACGGAGAAGGACACACTCCTGTTCATCGGTGACTCCATCACCGACTCGGGCCGCGACCGCACGGACCCGGCGTCGCTCGGCGACGGATACGTCCGGGGAATCGCGCGGACCCTGCGCGACCGGGCGGGCACCGGACCCGGCCCCGCCGTCATCAACCGGGGCATCAGCGGCCACCGGGTGTACGACCTCGAACCCCGCTGGACCACCGACGTCATCGACCACCGGCCCACCGTGGTCACGGTCAAGATCGGCATCAACGACACCTGGCGGCGCTACGACCAGGAACTCCTCAGCCCGGTCGACGAGTTCGAGGCATGCCTCGACCGGCTGCTCACGGAAACGGAACGCAGGCTGTCCGCACGGCTGGTCGTCATCACCCCCTTCCTGCTCCCCGTCACCCCGGGGCAGGAGGACTGGTTCGAGGACCTGGCCCCCCGCACCGACGCCGTCCTGCGCACCGCGCTCGCCCACGACGCCCTGGTGGTCCGCGCGGATCTCGTGCTGCCCCACGCCGCCGAGGACAAGGGCGCGGCGGAACTGGCCCCGGACGGGGTCCACCCGACCCCCCTCGGCCACCGGCTGATCGCCGACGCCTGGTTCGCCGAGGTCGACGCGGCCCCGTCGAACCCCTGACGCCGCCAGGTACGGGGAGCGCGGCGACACGTGCCGCTCCCCGTACCGTGCCGCTCCCCGCCTCGGGGCTGCCCACCGGGTGTCGCGCCCGCCCCGATGGGAGGAACTCCCGGTGGATCTCGCCCTGACGATCGTCCTCGGCATGTCGGCCGTGATCGCGGGCGGGGCGGCGGTCCTCCTCTGGACGCTGGTGGTCATGGAGCTGCGCGACCGCACCCCGCCGGGCCCGCACGCCCCCCAGGAGCACATCGCGGTCGTGCTCCTCAACCGCCCCGATCCCGAACGGCCGCGCCCCGACACACCGTTGGAGGCCGCCCGCGTCGTCGGAACGGAGATCCTCACCTGGGGCGGTGTGTCCACCGGTGACACGCACGGCCTCCGGGTGATCGCGGAGATACCCGCCGCCGACGGCGCCCCCGACACCCTCGTGCACGGATACCGCCAGGTCCCCTCCGTCCGGGACGGACGGCCCCGGGACGGCACGCTCATCGGCGTCCGCCGCTTCCCCGGCCGCGGACACCTCGTGTGGCTCGACAGCGGAGCCGACGCCCGTACGCTCGCCGTTCGCGACGCACGGGCGCGCACCGCGGCCGGTCCGCTCCCGGAACACGCCGCGCGGATCGTCGAACACGGAACCCGCACGACGGCACGGATACGGGAGGTCCGGATCGGAACCGACCGCGTCGGCGCACGATGGCACACCATCGTCCGTGTCGAACTCCCGGGAGGCACCGTCGGCACCGCGACCGGCCACTACCTCCCGGAGGAACTGCTCGCCCTCGTCTCCACGGACTCGGCACGGGTCGCGTGGAACGACACACCGACAGCCACCGCCGCCCCGGTGGTGTGCGTCCTCCTCCCCGGCCCCGACCGGGGAGGGGAGGAACGCTGACCGACCGGTGACGGCGGCCGTCCGGTGCCGGATCAGGAACCGGTGTGCAGCGGCACCGTCAGCTGCTTGAGCCATGTGCCCGTGGTGAAGTCACGGGCCTTGATGACGACGGAGTGCGCACCGACCTCGACCTGGAGTCCCTGGTTGAAGGCACCGCCGAGGGAGACCTCGCCGCCCTTGCCGTCGTCCATCCAACCGACCTGCACGGCCGAGGTGTTCACGACGGTGAAGCCCTCCAGATTTCCGGTGCCGGGGACGACACGGCGCACCACCCAGTCGGACAGGTTGAGATCCCAGTGGGTGTGCCCCGAGAAGAGGAACACGTCCTTGTGCCGGCCGAGGATCGACAGCAGCCGGTCGGGCTGGAGGTAGTCGTTGAGGTAGAGCTTGTTGTGGGTGCCCGACACCGTGTTGGGCAGCGGGTGGTGGGTCAGCACCATGACGGGCCTGCGGCGACGGGCCCAGTACGCGAGACGGTCCTCCAGCCAGGCGAACTGCGCGTCGCTGATCCACACCTCGTCCCACAGCTTCGCGTCGTGGTAGTGGGAGTAGCGCTCGGTGCCCAGGCTGAGCACGGGCACACCGCCGAACGACGTCTCCGAGTAGACCTTGTTGCGGCCCGCGAAGTTGTAGAAGCTGCGGAAGAGCGAGTCCTCCGTCGTGCCGTTGGGCCAGGTGGCCTCCGCGAGCGTGTTGGGGTCGCTGTACTTCGGCACGTAGAACTCGTGGTTGCCGATGGCCCACGCCACGTTCCTGGGGTGCGGGTGGCGCTCCAGGGTCTGACGGACCGCCGCGTACTCGAAGTCGTAGCCGCGCGGGGTGATGTCACCGGCGATGCCGAGACCGGCGCTGCCGGGGTTGATGCGGTGCAGATCGTCCAGGGCCCTGCCGAAGTCGGCCAGATCGCCCTGGATGTCACTGATGATGTTGAACCGGACGGTCCGGCCCCGGTCGGGCCGGCGCGGCGCGGCCTCGGCCGCGGGGGCCGCGAGCCCGGCACCGGCGGCGAGAGCCCCGCCCACCAGCGACGCACTGCCCGTCGTGGCCATGAACGATCTGCGATCCATCGGTACTTCCTTCGTCTGCGCACCCCCGTCGGATGGGACGCGGGGAGTGTCGCCGACGAGGGTTGCCCCTCGACGTACCACGGGTGTCCGTGACCTGAACTGTGCGGCCCGATGGCCAGATGAATGCCCCTCGGGCGTGCGGCAGTCGGGGCCGCACGCCCGAGGGGGTCACCGGATCACCGCGTTCGGTAGGCGTCGACGACGGTCTGGGCGAGGGTGCGCCCCTCGGTGTCGGTCAGTTCCGCGCGCAGCGAGACGCCGGTGTCCGCGCGCGGGTTGCGGACCGTGACGGCGCCGCGCTCGACCGGGAGCCGGGTCCACGAGGCACCGCCGTCCGTGGAGACCGACACGTCGAGCGAACGCGTCCGCCCGTGCGCGGCGGCCCCCAGCACGGTGACCGGGACCCGCAGCGTCGTGTCCGCCGCCGCGGTACCGGCCGTGTCGAGCACGGGCGAGAACCGCACGACGCTCACCGGCACCGGGGCGATGCCGGCCGTGGTGTCCGAGACGAAGGTCCACGACGCGGTGACCCCGGTGGCGGTGCCGGGCGCGCCGCCGCGCCGCACGGTGCTGGTGACGCGGTACGTCGCACGCCCCGGCGGCAGGGTGAACCGGGCCCGGCCGGGGGAGCCGGTCCGGGTCGCGACGAGCACCCCGTCGCGGTACAGCCGGGTCGACGCCGCGGCGTACGCGGGCGCCGACGGCACATGACCGTCGCCGTCGGCGAGCAGCGGGACGTCGACGGCGAGTTCGTCGCCGTCGCGCACGACCCCCGGACGGTCGGTGAGAACGGGGCCGAAGACGGCGTTGTCGAAGGTGTGCGTGGTCGTGGCCCCGGCGCGCACCACGACCCCGTCGGCCGCGTACCGGTTGGAGGGCGCGCCGGGGGCGCCCGGGGCGGTGTAGGTGATGTCCCAGGTGCCGCGCCCGGGGGTCACGAAGTGGGTGGCGGTGCCGGGCGGCGTCAGCCGCTGGGTGACGCCGACCGTCGGCCCGGCACTCGGCTGCAGGTCGACGGAGCCCGCCTCCGTACCGCCCGGCCGGGCGGCGGCACGGATCCGCACCGTCGCCAGCTCGTCGGCGGAGGGATGCCGGGTGAGACCGGTCAGGGCACGGGTGCCGGTGAAGACGTAGCCGAGCGCGTACCCGGCGGACCCGGCCGTCCAGTACGAGTCGAACCACTGCTTCACCGAGCCTGATTCGGCCGCGGGGCCGAGGTGCGCGACGCGCAGTTGTGGCGAGGCGAAGATCCGGTTGAGGAGCCGTTCCGTGCCGCCGTGCGTGACCCGGACGAACATCCCGCTGTGCAGGAAGCCCGCGGAACGGTCCGGCGGCCGTACGTCGACGGGGGCGGCGGTCCGGGCGTCGACGGTGACGGTGGTGTCGCGGTCGAGGTTCAGACGCGGCTGCACGATCCAGTCCGTGCCGGCCGAGCCGTCGCCGGGAGTCAGGGAACTGTCCAGCAGATAACGGCCCTCGGGAAGCCGCACCGTGGTCGTGCCGGAGGCGTCGTGGAGCCGGACGACCTCGTCGGCGCCCGCCCCGGAGATTCCGGTGACGGTGGTTTCGTGGTCCCCGGTCGGGCGGCCGGAGCGGTCGAGGTGATGGATCGTGAGGGTGTACGTCTCGGGCGCCGCGGCGAACGCCGCGGGGTTCTGAAGAGGTGTCAGGCCGCCGACCAGGGCGACGGAGAGGGCCAGGGTGCGCAGGGCGCCCCGGCGGGACACGGAAGGATCGGTCATGACCTGCACTGCACCGGCGGGCCCCCGGGTTCCCGTGAGCCGCGTCACTCCGGGCGCGGGGACCGGTCCGCGGGTGTGTCGCACGTCACGGGAACCCGCGTGACGGACCAGGCAGAACAGAGTGTGGAATCACTCATGAGGACCCGCTTCCGCAGCGGAGACCGCGACGCCCTGGGGGAGTTGTACGACGAGCACGCCCAGGTGCTCCACCGCTACGCCCTGCGGGTGACGGGCGACTGGGCGGAGGCCGAGGACGTCGTCTCGGCGACCTTCCTGGAGGCGTGGCGCAGCCGGGAGACCCTGCGGCCCGACGGGGACGGCCTGCGCCCGTGGCTGCTGGGCATCGCCACCAACGTCATGCGCCGCGACTCCCGCGCCCGCAGACGCCGCGAGACGGCACTCGCCCGCGTCCCGGAGCGCGGTTCCGTCCCGGACTTCGCCGACGACCTCGTCGCGCACCTCGCGGACTTCGAGCAACTGCGGGCCGCGCACCGGGCGCTCGGCCGGCTGCGCCGCCGCGACCGGGAGGTGTTCACCCTCGTGGTGTGGGAGGGCCTGGACTACGCCGCCGCGGCCGAGGCTCTCGGCGTGCCGGTGGGCACCGTCCGGTCACGGCTGTCCCGGGCCCGTGACCGGTTGCGCGAACTCACCGCGAAGACCTCCTCCGCCGCCGCACGCACCCGGCCCGCCCCGGCCGACACCGGCCGCCCGG
Source organism: Streptomyces sp. sk2.1 (assembly GCF_008120935.1). Lineage (GTDB taxonomy): Bacteria > Actinomycetota > Actinomycetes > Streptomycetales > Streptomycetaceae > Streptomyces. The sequence goes on along the minus strand of NZ_RDBO01000086.1, from coordinate 147,578 downwards.
CCGCGACGGGACGCCGCGAGCACCCCACCACCCCCGACCAGCCGGTACCGGGCCGCATCGCGGCGGCCCGCCCGTCGATCCAGGAGAACCACGGATGAACCCGACCCCGCGGCGCCGCACCCACCACCGGCCGGAGGAGGACGAACGGCGCGACCTCGTCGACCTGTTGCCCCCGCCGCGAGTCCCCGGCCTGGCACCCGACCGCGAACGGCTGCTGAGGGAAGCCCTGTTGCGAGAGACGGATCCCGCCGCACCGGCCGCCGCCCCCCGCACCGCCGGGACCCCGCGTCCGCGCCCGTGGCGGATCCGCCTCGTGGCACCGGCCGTCGCCTGTGCCCTGGCGGTCGGCGGTGTCGTGGCGGTGAACCTCCAGGACACGCCCGGACGCGCCGCCCCGGGCGCGGACGGTGGCGCCCCCCGCGCGTCCGGGGCGGCACGCCTCCTCGACCGCATCGCGCTCGCCGCCGCGCGGGAGGACCGCCCGACGGTCCGCACCGGCCAGTTCGTGTACGTCGAGAGCAGGGTCGCCCATGCCGCGCAGAGCGCCGGGGGCGGCCCCGTGACCATGCCTCCCGTGCACCGGCGGCAGGTGTGGCTGTCGGCCGACGGCAGCCGCCCCGGCCTGCTGCGCGAGGCGGGGCAGCCCGACTCCGTCCTCGACGCCGAGGGGCCGGTGCAGAACCTCGACGGCCCGGGGGCGACACCCCGGCCGGGCACCCTGCACGGCTCCGCCCCCTCGATCGACGACCCGACCCACGCGTACCTCGCCTCGCTGCCCACCGACCCCGACGCCCTGCTGAGGCTGATCCGTGAGGAGACCCGAGGCCGGGGACCGGACCCGGACCAGCAGGCGTTCACCACGATCGGCGACCTGCTCGCGGAGAACTGGGCCCCGCCACGGGTCGGCGCGGCGCTCTACCGGGCCGCCGCGAGGATCCCCGGCGTCACGGTGGTCCGCGCGGCGGCCGACGCCACGGGACGCGAGGGCGTCGCCGTCGCCCGCACGGCACACGGGCGGCAGACGCAGTGGATCTTCGACCGGACCACGTACACGTACCTCGGGGAACGCACGGTCCTGTCCGGGACCGGGGACGCGGGCCCGGCGGGGACCGTCGTCGGCACCTCCGCCGTACTGACCAGGGCCGCGGTCGACCGCGCGGGCGAGACCCCGCCGCGCTGACGGGCCCCCGTCCCCTGCCGGACGCGGATCAGGAAGGAGTGCGCCGGAGAAGTACGTCGTGCTGTGCTCGCGCTGCGCCGCCCGCCCCCGCCCGTTGCCGGGAGCGGCCGGGGCGCGACCGTCCCGAGCACGGCGCGGCCCTGCGCGACCTCACCGAGCGGGCCCCGGCGCACACGCACCGCCACCCGGGCTCCGGACACTGCTGCGTCGAACTCGGCTCCGGCCCGTGGACGGCGGCACGGACCCGTGGAAACATACCCGCCCGCCTGCACGTCCAGTACTGCGACACCTGGTGAGAACAGGCGCGACGGCCCGGCAGGGGAAAATCCTTCGAGCCCGTACCGTGCAAGAGGAGAGGCATGACGCAGACAACGGATCCGCGGTCCTTCGACCGGTTCGCCCTCGACTACGACCGCTTCGTGAGCCTGCTCCCGGGGCAGAACACCGCCTGGCTGCGCGGACTAGCCCCGGCGGGCGGGCGCGCCCTGGACGCGGGCTGCGGCTCGGGGCACGCGGTCGAGGCCCTGGCGGGCAGCTTCGAGGAGGTCGTCGGCCTGGACCTGAGCCGCCCCCTGATCGAGATCGCCCGGGCCGGAAGGGCCCGGCCCAACGTGCGCTACGTGGTGGAGGACCTGCTGGACCTGGAGGACGAGGAGGGCTTCGACCTGGTCTACAGCCACACCATGTTCCACCACCTGGACGACTACCGAGCGGGCCTGGAACACGTGAAGGGACTTGTGCGGCCCGGCGGTACCGTCGCGCTGATCGACAACGTGTGCGACCAGTACCCGACACCGCCGCGCAAGGCGTACACCTGGCCCGCGTTGTGGAACTTCCCCGGCGAGATCCGCCGGGTGGGGCTTCGCGACGCCTGGTTCCAACTCCGCTTCTGGCACAGCCGTCCGTGGCTGGCGCACCTCCTCAGCGACCGCTACCTGTCGCGCGAGCAGTTCCGCGAGCTGTACGGAAGCGTCTTCCCCGGGGCCCGGTTCGACGACCTCGGCTTCGCCCTGGCGATGGCCTGGACCGCCCCACCGGGAGAACGCGACGGGGCCCGCACGCGGGACACGGCCTAGATTGCTTGCCCGGCTTCCTCGTCCTCCGCCCGGCGCTCGCCCTCCGCCTGGGACGGCTGGGTGCGGGTGGTGGCGGGGTGCCGCTCCTCCGCCGGATCCCTGTCCTCGTCCAGCCGCTCGCCCTCGGCCTGCGAGGGGGTCGAGTACTCGACATCCTTGATCATGATGGCCGCCTCCGGGATCGGGACGCGTGCCTGCACGGCGCGTGGTGCCTACAGACCGAGCCTATCGCTTCACCCGGCAGGGCGTCGGCGAGCAGTGGGTGGTGGGCGGTCCTGCGTCCGGGCCGCCCACCACATCGGTGCCGTCAGGCCGTCAGTGTGCGCGGGGGCCGCTCGCGGGCGTCCAGCGGCGAACCGTCGACGACACGTGCCGTACGGCTGCCGGGGTCGAGCATGACGGTGGCGAGCGTCGCCCAGCGCTGGCCGAGGAGGAGCGTCATGTCGGGCACGCAGCACAGCTGCGGCTCTCCCGGGCCGGAGACGAGGAACTCCAGCAGTTCGTCCGGGTCCTGCGGCTGCGGCTTCGGGTCCCGGGCGAAACGGGACGCCACCAGGGCGTGGCGGTCCCCGGAGTCGGGCTGGTAGAGCTCGGTCTTCTCGGCGGTGCGGGGCACCGGGCTCAGGAAGTGGTTGGTCCGGATGAGGGTGCCGTCGGTCGGTTCGATCACGAACACGCCCACCGGGGTGATGTCGGTGGTGACGGCCGTCGTCAGGTCGAAGAGGGTGAAGGAGCTGGAGGCGGTGACGGGGGCGGACCGGACGGTCTCCAGCGCTTCCGCGACCGACGCGGCCTCCTCCAGCACGGTGGCGGCGAGGAGGTGGACGGGGACGCCGCCGACACCGTCCTCGCGGTGCCCGAGAATGTTGAAGTGCAGGGCGAGACCGGCGCTGTTGACACCGATCTTGCCCAGGATCCCGTGCTCGGTGATGCCGACCACGTCGTGGCGCCCGCCCCGTATCTCGTGCGTGTGCCAGTGCGGCGCGAGCTCCACGTGCCAGTCCCAGGTCTGCACGCCGAAGGTGCGCACAGCCGCCGGGTCCGCCCCGAGGCACCGGGCGATGGTCGAGCACTCACCGGGCCGCCCCGTCCCGCTCTGCGCGAGGATCTCCGTGCGTGCGTTGAGGGCGGCGATCCGCCACGGCTCCACCCCGGCACCGGCGGCGACCCCGTCCAGCTCCTCGCGCAGGCGCGGCCGGAACGCGCCGACCGCGTCCGCGGTGCGCAGCGCGTCCTCGCGGACCCTGTCCTCGGGGAGGCCCGCGAGGCGGAAGAGCCGGTCGTAGATCTCCAGTCCGCCGGTGAGGGTGTCCCGGAGCTGTTCGCCCCGCTGCCGGCCGCGTGCGAACGGGTCGGTCGCGTCCACGCGGATGTGCTGTCGTTCGGTGTTCATCTCTTCCTCGTGCGGTCTGGTGTCGGGTGATGCCGGGTGATGTCGTGCCCGGCCCTCGTGGGCCGGGCAGGCCGGGGCGGTCAGTGCGCCCGGGAGGCGGGGGAGGGGAGGTGGCGGCGCATGAGGATCGCGTGGACGGCGGCGGCGATCGGCATGCCGACCGGGAGTGCGAGGTCGAGTCCGCCCGCCGCGCGGGCCAGCGGCCCCGTGTACAGCTCGGTGCTCACGCACAGGACGGCGGCCGCGGTGCCGGTGACCAGGGCGGTGACCCCGGCCCGGTTGACGCCTCCGGTGTACCAGTACGCGCTGTTCGGGGTCTCGTCCATGAGCGCGGGGCCGTCGTAGCGGTTGCGGCGCAGCAGGATGTCGGTGGCGTAGACGGCCATGCCGGGGCCGAGCAGGACGACGGTGAGCTGGAGGACGTTGCTGACCGTGTCGAGGAAGTCGGACACGAGCAGGGCGTACAGGGTGAGCGCCACGGCGACGAGTCCGTACACCACGACGCTGAGGGAGCGGCGGATCCTGATGCCCACGGCCTGGAGGGCGAGCCCCGAGCTGTAGGTGGTCATGGCGTTGATCGCGACGGCGCCCACGACGAGCGAGACCAGGAAGACCGGTGTGAACCAGCCGGGCAGGATGCCTTCGAGCGCGGTCTGCGGGTCGGTCATGTCGATCGCGGTGCCGGCCAGCGTTCCCAGCGCGGTGACCACGACGCTCGGGACGAAGCCGCCGAGCGCGGTCCAGCCCGCCACCTGCTTCGGGGACGTGGCGGGCGGCAGGTAGCGGGCGAAGTCGGCGCCGTTGTTGAACGACAGCGGGCCCGAGGCGACGAGGGCGAAGCCACCGAGGAGGGATGCCCACAGAGGGCCGCCGTGGAGCGGTTCGGCGGGCGTGTAGTCCCAGTGGGCGTGCCGCAGGACGCTGACTCCGACGACGGCGAAGACCGCCACCAGGACCAGCGTGATCGGCAGGTACAGCTTCAGGATCGTGGCGTGGCCGTAGACGCTGATGGCCAGGGTGAACGCGGCGATGGCCGCCACCGTCACGATCTTGACGCCGGTGTCCGGCTCGATTCCGGCCCTCCGCAGGAGGGAGAAGGCGGCGATCGCGGCCGCGGACAGGTTCAGGGAGACGTAGCAGAGACAGATGGCCCAGCCGGTGATCGCGGTGTTCACCCGGTTGCCGCGGATGCCGTACATCGTCCGCGTGATCACCGAACTCGGTGTGCCCGACACGGGGCCGGAGACGGCCAGGAGCCCGACGAGGGCCCAGAACAGGTTGCCCACCACGATCACGGCGAACGCCTGCAGGAGGGTCAGCCCCATGAGGACCAGGGCGCCGCCCATGACCAGGCACAGGTAGTTGACGTTCGCCGCGGCCCAGACCGAGAACAGCTCCCGGGGACGGCCGTGACGCTCCTGTTCGGGAACGTGGTCGATGCCGTGGGCCTCGATGCGTCCGGCCTGCTCGGACGTCGGGCGAAGATCCGGGACAGCCGTCTGCGGGCCGGGGGCCGTGGAAGTCATGCGCGCCTCCGCGTGGTGGGCGTACCCACGTACTGGTCTATTGGTCGCACACTCAATAGCATCGGCGGCGTGGCGTCAAGGGTTCACCGGCCATCTGTCCGGAAGGCTCCGACCGGCTGACGTGCGGAAACGTTCGAGTCATATGCTGCTGCGGCGGCGGGACCGGGAGGGGCGGAGGTGGTCCGCCGTGCTGGACCGGTAAGATGCTCCGGCGGCAGGCCCCGGGACGTCGGCCGTCGCCGGTCGGCCCGGACGGGGCGGTGGTAAGCGGCGGGTCGACGGGGCCGGGCCGGGTGTTCTCGCTCCCGGGCCCCGGAGCGGGCGGGTTCCTTCGCTGCCGTGACTGCCGATGGGCGTGATTCCGGTGTCCTGGCCGGCCGTCGCGCGGGGCGTGCGGCCCGTACGGGCCGCACGCGCGGTCCTCAGAGCAGGCCGACGCGGTCGACGGCGCAGGTCCCGGGGGTCGTGGTGCTTTCGGGACGCTGCCCCAGGTGTGTCAGCCGGAGCACGTTGGTCCCGGACCGCAGGGACACCCCGGCGAACTCCGGTTCGTCGTAGGCCGCGACGGGGCTGTACAGGTCCAGTGGACCGCCGACCGGGGTTCCGTTCACCGACAGCCGGTAGATCCCCCTGGAGTAGTGCCGTTTCACCCGCAACCGCAGGGTCCGCCGACCGGATTCCGGCAGCCGGAACTCGCACGAGAGCGTGCCGCCCGGGGCGTTCGGCGTGAACAGCAGGCCGCGGCCCGCACCGCACTGCGGGTCCGTGAAGACCTCGGTGCGGCCGCCCGTGGTGGTGGCCACGAGGTCCTCCGCCTCCGCCTCCCACGCCGCCGGGCGGGGTGCCCAGTCGCCCCGCGAGTCGCACAGCACCACGCGGGTGCGGTCGGTGGCGGCCTCGGTGTCGGTGTAGGCGACGAGGCGGCCGTCGGGCGAGAAGGCCGGGTGCGGATGGCCGGGATGGGCCGAGCCCCAGCCGGCCGTTCCCAGCGTGCGCGGCGGGTGCTCCCCGGTCAGGTCCACCAGTGCCACGGTTCCCACCTGGCCGAGCGTCGAGCCCTTGCGGCCCATGGTGTCGGTCACGGCCCAGCGGCCATCCGCCGTGAGGTCGCAGTGGTCGTAGGCGCCGTTCGTCGCGGAGGGACCCCGCGCCAGCAACCGGGCGGGGCGGCCGTCGGGATGGACCATCCACAGCCCCGCCGAGCTGCTGCCGATGCCCACGACGAGGCAGCCGGTGTCGGCCCGGGACTTCCACACCTCATGGGTTCCGATGGGGACGCCGGCGGCGTCCTGGTCCCAGATCGGCTTGCCGTGCGGCGCGTGCACCGGGTGCAGTGCCCAGGAGCGGACCTTGCCGCCGAGCGAGTAGCCGATCCACTCGGGGTCGTGGGCGCTGTACTGGAAGTGGGTGGCGAACACACTGCCGGAGAAGACCTCCCGGACACGGCCGTCGAGGAGGCCGATCTCCACCGTCTTGGTGGGACCGGCGGCGATCGGCGCCGGGTAATGGCTGCACAGGACCCTGTCCCCCGCCGGGTGGAGGTTGACGACCACACTGAGCGCGCGGCCCGTCGGCGGTGAGTAGAGCTTTACGGGAGTGGGCGCGGAGGCGGCCAGGCCGACCGACCACACGGCGTTCTCGGCGCAGGTGACGAGGTGCCCGGAGTGGACGTTCCACCAGACGAAGGGGTTGCGGTCGTCCGCCGGGGTGGCGAAGCGCGCCAGGAACCGTTCCCGGCCCGAGCGCAGATCCACCTCCCACAGACTGGTGGCTCCGGTCTCCCGCTGGCCGAGCACGATGCGTTCGGCATCGACGAAGCCGTTGTGGGTGGGGTACGTGAAGTAGCGGCGCTGGGCGAACGAACTCAGGAAACGCGACTCGAACCTGCCGGTCCCCGCGGCGACGGCTTCGGCGGGGACCCCCGCCCCCAGGGAAAAACCTGCGGTCAGCGCGGCCAGCCCGGCCATGCGGCCGAACCCTCTTCGGGTGATCTCACTCATGGCGTCCTCACGGTGGGAGGCGCTCAGCTTCGGACCCGCCGACAGACGAAGTCAAGGTACTAATGCGAATTAGTCGAGTCGGTTCGGGGCTCGGACACCGTCCGTCCAGGTCGTCGGTGTGCCCTCGGGCCTCGCCGCGGGGTGAGGAGAGGAGCGGCCGGGGCCGGGAGGCCCGAGGGTTGCACTACGCGGGGTGTGGCGTCCTGGTCACCCGGTGCGGTCGACGACGAACGGGAGCAGCCCGAGGATCTCGCCGAGCGCGGCCGGAGCGAGCGGAACGTCCTCCAGGCTCCGGCGGGCCTGCTCCAGCTGCTGCTGGGCCTCGGTCAGCACGGCGCGGCGGCCGCCCGCCTCCTCGACGAGTCCGGCCGCCCGCCGGGCGGTGGTGTCGTCGAGCGGGATTCCGGTGTCGAGCAGCGCGGCGAGCCGCCGGGCGGCGGGGTGGTCCGTGGTCAGGGCCGCGAGGACGGGGTACGTCTTCTTCAGCCGCCGCAGATCGTTGTGCACGGGCTTGCCCGTGACCTCGGGATCCCCCCAGATCCCGAGGAGGTCGTCCACCGCCTGGAACGCCACCCCGAGATGCCGTCCCGCGCGGGTGAGCGCCTCCGCAGTCGTGGCGGGTGCCCCGGCGAGCACGGCGCCCAGCCCCGCCGCGCAACCGAGCAGCGCCCCCGTCTTGTGCTCGGCCATCCACCGGTATTCGTGCGGCCGGACCGCCTCCGGACCGGTCCAGGGCCGGGACTCGAAGAGCAGGTCGTCGGCCTGGCCGCGCACCAGTTCGGTCAGGGTCCCGGCCAGCAGCCGCACCGCCGCCGCGCCGTGCGGTCCGGGTGCCTCGGCCAGGGTCTGCACCGCCGCGGCGAAGAGCGCGTCGCCCGCGAGGACCGCCGGACCCGTTCCGTATGCCTTCCACGCGGTGGCCCGCTGCCTGCGGGTCTCGTCGCCGTCCATGATGTCGTCGTGGATGAGGGAGAAGACGTGGATCAGCTCCACGGCGACGGCGCCGACGACCCCTTCCCGCGCCGGCGCCCCGGCCGCCTCGGCGCCGAGCAGCGCGAGGGCCTGGCGCAGTCCCTTGCCCTGCGAGCCCGGTACGGGGGTGCCGTCCGCCGCGTTCCAGCCGAGGGAGAAGGCGGCCATCTCGGCGTGCCACGGGTGCAGGCGCCGCACCGCCCGGACGAGCGCCGGGCGCACGAGGTCGCGGCAGCGGGCGAGCACCTCGGGCGGGGTGGCCCGCTGGGTCACTGGCGAGGGCGTCATCGGCGTCCGCCCTCCCCGTCCGTGCCGGCACCGGCACCGGCCGGTGCCACCCCGAGTTCGGCGTACGCCTTGTCCACCATCTCCCGGGCGTTGAGCAGGCCTATCCGGTCCAGGGTGCGGCGCAACTCGCCCAGGTCCTTCGCGGTGTCGTCGCGGTCCCGGCCCAGCCGTGCGAGCGACTTGACCAGACCGAGCCGGGCCAGCGCCTCGCCCCGGGGCTCGGTCATGTCGCGGAACTCCGCGAGCGCCTCCTCGTACATCGCGCGCGCCTCCTCGTACCGGCGGGCACGGAAGAGGACATTGGCGCGCATCTTGTGGTTGTAGGCGAGCGCGCTGGACAACTTCATCTCCCGGCACGTGAGTTCGGCCTCCGCGAGCAGGGCCAGCGCGCGCTCCGGCTCGTCCCGCAGGGAGACGATGTCGGCGATGCCGCGCAACGCCCATGCCCGGCCGCGCCGGTCGTCGGCGTTGCCCGCGAGCTCGGCCGCCTCCTCGAACATGGCCAGGGCGGTGTCGAGCGAGCCCGTGTTGCGGTGGATCTGCGCGATGCCCTCCAGGGCCCACACGGTGTGGCGCGCCTCGCCGCGTGCGCGCGCCTCCGCCAGCAGCTGTTCGTGCAGGGCGGCGACGGTCCGGTAGTCGCCCTGGATCCGCCCGGTCTCCGCGAGACCCGCGAGCGAGTAGCCGCGGGCGACGATGTCCCCGCCGCGCTTGCCCATGTCGGCTGCGAGGCCCAACAGCCGGAAAGCCAGCCTGAGTTCGCCGCGCTGGCGGGCCAGCGTCCCGCCGCTCCACAACGCCCAGGCCATCGCCCCGAGGTCCTCGGCCGAGCGCGCGGCCCGGTAACTGGCCTTCCACGCCAGGTCGGCCTCCGCCACGTTGCCGAGCCTGCGGTGCGCCTCGGCCACGGCGAGATTGCACCGGGCCACCTCCCCGCCGGATCCGGAGCGTTCGGCCTCCTTCAAGTGCCGTACGCCTTCAGCCAGTACGTCCGTGAGGGAGGAGTTCACCGACATCTTCGTGAGGGCGCCTTGGTACTCGGGCGCCAGTGCCTTGCTGTGCATGGGAACCTTTCGCGCGTGCCCGGGACGGAATCCGAACAGCTATACATAATGTGTATACATGAGGTGTATAGCTACCTGGTGTGCTGACCCGGGCACTCGTGGGGTTTTGACATGACCTGTCACTCGCGGCGAACCGCCTTGCTGTGGATCAAGACGACGTACGCGGGCCCCGGGTTGCTCGGTGGGCAACAGAAGTCGACATCACCGGTACGGGAGTGCTGCGCCCCGGCGTCCTGGCGCGGGGTCCGGCGCGCCGCACGGCCGGACGCCGGGTGACTCCGCCGGGGCCGGGGACTCCTTGCGGAGCGCCGATCGCGCCCACTGGATAAGCTCGACGAGGGGCCGGTACCAGAGGGACGGAGGCTCCCATGACGACAATCGAACCGCGCGACGTGCCCCCTCGCCTCGCCATCGGCGCGTTCGTCCTCAACTCCGGCCTGGGCAAACTGAAGGCCGACGCGGAGACGGCGCAGGGCCTGCACGGCATGGCCTGCGCCGCCTACCCGTTCCTGCGGCGGATCGAGCCCGAACGGTTCACCCGGCTGCTGGCCTGGTCGGAGATCGCGGTCGGCGGCACCCTGCTCACCCCCTTCGTGCCGACGCGACTGGCGGGGCTGGCGCTGACGGGGTTCGCCGGGGGCCTGGTCGGGCTGTACCTGCGGGTCCCCGGAATGCGGGAACCGGGCAGTCTGCGGCCCACCCAGGACGGCACCCCCCTGGCCAAGGACTTCTGGATGCTGGGCATCGGGCTCGGCTTCCTGGGCGCGAAAGCCCGTTCCGCGGCCCCGGGTGCTTGCCGGTGCCGACGGCACCGGTGCCGGGGCTGAGGAGAACCACCCAAGGAGCGATCATGAGCGAGTCGGACGAACTCCGCAGCCGTGTACGGCAACTGCGCGCCAAGGCGAAGGACTTGAAGGGCGAGGCCGAGCGGGCCACCGACCCGGAGGAGCGTCGGCGCCTGGAGGACAAGGCCCGCAGGATCGAATCGGAGAGCGAGCAGGTGAGCGGCATGGCGAGCGGGGACATCTACCCCATGGAATGAAGGCCCATGAAATGAAGGCCGGGCGGCGCGGCCCCGGAGCCGAGGAACCGGGCGAAGGACAGGGAAAGGCGGAAGGCGGGGAGAGCGGCGGGCGGGAGAAGCAGGGGCGGGGAATCCTGGCGCCGCACGGGTGTTGCACAAGGGTGTGAGTTCCGTGATCGCATCCACCCGGTTTTCCGTGCTCGACCGTTCCCGCACCCGCGAGGGGCACGACGGCCCCGAGGCGCTGCGCGACACCGTACGTCTCGCCGAGGAGGCCGAGGCGCTCGGATACCACCGGTTCTGGGTGTCCGAGCACCACAGTGTGCCGGGCGTCGCCGGTTCCGCGCCGACCGTGCTGGCCGCGGCCGTCGCGGCGGCGACCTCCACCATCCGGGTCGGGACGGGCGGGGTGATGCTCCCCAACCACCGGCCCATGGTGGTGGCCGAGCAGTTCGGCGTACTGGAGTCCCTGTTCCCCGGCCGGATCGACATGGGCATCGGCCGCTCGGTCGGCTTCACCGACGGCATCCGCAGGGCGCTGGGCACCGACCGGCCGGCCGCCGACGACTTCGCGGCACAGCTGGCCGAACTGCTCGGCTGGCTGGACGGTACGCAACAGGCCCACCCACAGGTCCACGCCCGCCCCGCCGAGGGGCTGCGCATACCCCCGTTCGTGCTGGCCACCGGGGAGGGCGCCGGCATCGCGGCGGCGGCCGGGCTGCCACTGGTGATCGGCGACCTGCGTGGCCGGGAGAAACTGCTGCGCGCCGTCGAACGCTACCGACGGGACTTCCGCCCCTCCGCCCGGGCCGCGGAACCGTACGTGGTCGTCGCGGGTACCGTCGCGGTCGCCGGAAGCGCGCGGGAGGCCCGGCGGCTGCTGATGCCGGAGGCGTGGTCCATGGCGCACTCCCGCACCCACGGAGTCTTCCCGCCGCTCGGCCCGCCCGACCGGATCGGGGCGAGAACCATGACGGAGAAGGAGCGCCGCTTCTACGAGGACGGGCTGAAGGGCCACCTCCAGGGTACGGAGGACGAGGTCGCCGCCGGTCTCGAAACGGCCATCGAGGAGACCGGCGCCGACGAGGTGCTCGTCACGACCAGCACGTACGACCGGGCGGCCCTGGTGGACTCGCTGCGCCGCCTGGCCCGGATCGCGCGGCTGACCCCGCACGGGGGAGCACCGGCCGCGCTGTCCTGACGGCACCGGGCGGGGCCGGGCGGCCGCGTGCGAGGAGCGTGCGCACCGGGCGGCCGGGCCCTCTCCGGGCCCGGCGCACACGCGGTGCCCCGGCCCCGCCGCGCGGTGTCGCGAGCGGTACGGGGGCGGTGTCCACCGGACTGGTCCGAGAAGAGGGTCCGGCCCCGCGGCCCGGCGCCCGAGGCGTGTCAGTGCCCGAGACGTGTCAGTGTTTCCGCGCCGACCGGTCCAACAGGCCCGTGGCGATGGCGACCTGGGCCGGGTCCAGAGCGGTTTCGCCGTCCTCGATGTCCCACAGCGCGTTCTGCAGGACCCGGCCCAGCGTCCAGCCGACCGCCCGTTCCCGGTCCAGCCCGAGCGCCTCGGTCAGCAGGTCGAAGCGGTGGAGCACCGAGCGCGTCACGTCGCCGGTCGCCACCGTTTCCGCCCAGCGGTTGGTCAGCGCGGGCAGCAGCTCGAAACCGGGATCGCCGGCCAGGGGCTCGGGGTCGATGGCCAGCCAGGGTTCCCGCTCGGCGGCGAGGACGTTGTCGTCATGCAGGTCCCAGTGCAGCAGGCGGTCACCGGACTCGCCGACGAGTTCGGCCACCGCTGACGCGCAGGTGCGCACCAGCCGCTGCTCGGCCGGGTCGCTCAGTGCGGGCACCGCGCGGGGCGTCCCGTCCAGCATGGCCGCGGCGACATCGGCCAGCCGTCGGATGTCCGGCGGTGCGGGCACCGCGACCAGCCGGGCCAGCAGCTCGGCCAGGATGCGCAGGGCGGCCGTGTCGTCGGCCACCGACGACAGCGGCCGGCTCGCGTCCAGCCGTTCCAGCAGCATGGTGCCGCTGTCCGCGTCGTGGTCGAGCAGGCGCACCACCCCGTCGCCGTTCCACACGCGCAGACCCGACGCGGCACCGGCGTTGTCCTCGGTGACCTGCTGGAGCTTCAGCACCGCGGGCGTGCCGTCCGCACGGGTCACCGGCAGGACGAGGGAGGCCATGCCGTGGTCCGGAGGGCCGTCCGGTCGCAGCGCCCAACGGTCCAGGAACTCACCGGCCAGGCCGGGCAGCGCGGCGATCCAGGCACGGCCGGAGGCGCCGCTGTGCCGGGTGTAGCACGCGGCGAAGGCGTCGGGCACGCGGATGGGACCGGAGGTGCTCGTGCTCATGGGGATCTCTCCTTCGTCCGGTTCGGCTGTTGTGGTCGGGGCGCGGGAGCCGCCGTACGGGCACGGACCCGGCCAGTGCCCTGTCCGGCCCCGGTTCGTGATCGATAGGTTGTTCCGTGCGGCCCGGCCGGAGCCGGGCGTTGCGTCCTGGGGGAGTACACATGGGAAATGACATACGGTCACGCGTCTCGGCCTATGCGGTGGCCGTCACGGAGGACCGGCTGCTGTTGACACAACTCTCGGACAGCTCACCGGTGTTCCTGCCCGGGCTGTGGCACCTGCCGGGTGGCGGGATCGACCCGGGCGAGCAACCGGAGCAGACGCTGGCACGTGAGCTGTACGAGGAGACCGGCCTCGAACTGCGGGAGGCCCGGCTGGTGGACGCCCGGTCCTACACCGCCCACCGGCTCGGAGTGCACTGGCACCTCGTGGGGCTCTTCTACCGGGTCGAGCTCGCACCCGGCGCGCTCGCGGTCACCAAGGCCGACGACTCCACCTCCGCCGTCGCCTGGCTGCCGTTGGCGGACCTGGCACGGCCGCGGTTGTCGCCCGCGGCGATCGACGCACTGGGCATGATCGGGGCGCAAGGGGCTCAAGGGGCGTAAGAAGGGCCGGGCGCGGGAGCGGCCGGAGGCGTACGGAATCGCGGCACACCGCCTATCGGTCGCGGCGGGCGGTGGCCACCGCGGTCGAGGCAGCGAGCGCGAGGCACAACGGCGCGTAGACGATCCGGTCGAGGCGCCGGAAGCGCGGCGAGCCCCCCGCCCCCGGGGACAGCAGCTCGGTACGCCCCGCGAGCCCGGCCGCACCGCGCACGGCGAGCACTCCCGCGACACCGGCCGAACCGATCCTGGACAGTGCCGGGCGCCGCCGGGGCCGGCCCGCGACGAGCAGCGCCGCGGTCCCCAGCGCTCCCGCCACCGCGAAACACGGCACCGGACCGGGCGGCTCCTGCCGCCCGGCCACCACGTCCGAGAAGGTCTCCCGGTCGGGCAGCGGCCACGTCGAACCGAGCCCCCACGCGACATGGGCCCCGGCGAGCGCGGTCAGGGCGGTGACGGAAACACGGCGGGCGGCACGCTCGATCGTCATGGCCCCACGCTACCGCCCGCCCCGGACGCCGGTCCGGCAGGGGAGCGCACCCACCCGCGCCCGAAGGACACCGACCCCGTGCGGACGCCCCGTACCGGACCTGCCCCGCCCCGGGGCGCACGTGCCGCCGCGCACCGGGCCAGTGGCGTCACCCCGTCCGGACGCGTCGCGTCCGCACCGGCCTGAGACCCGAAGACGTCGGAACGGCACCTGTGCTCCGACCTCCTGGTCCAGGAGCAATCGGTCTGCTCGTCGTGGCCCGCTTCCCGAGATGCTCGGCGGCCTGCGGCTGCTGCACGATCCGGACGGGCAGGAGTGATCACCCGCGCGGAGGGTCGATCAGCACGGGCCTGCGGGCCCACTCCTGGTTCCCGCCGTCGGCCGAGGGCAGGTTCACGGGCCTGCTGGTGCTGCTGGTGACGACGACGGGAAGCCGGCCGGCGTCGGCACAGCCCTTCGCCCGGCTGTTTCCGTGGGGCTCGGGCGTCGTGCAGCAAGCCGGCCCCGGTACCGGTGGCCGCGTATGGCCTCCTCGCACCAGGCAGCGAAGGCGGGGTCGCACAGCCGGTCACGGAACCGGCCGATTCCCATCCAGCGCAGTACGGCCCCGGCCCGGTCCAGACGGAAGTACGTCTCGCCGGGCCCGGTGGTGCCGGTTGCCGGCCTGCCGGGCGGTTCGGGCGACCATCCCAGGGCGGTGACGGTGTCCATGGAGCGAAGGCTCCCGAGGACGCCCGGCATGCAACGGGCCTGCCTGGTCAGGTCGAGGTGTTCCACCTGCAGCGGCCCGGTGTCGTCCGTCGCGTTCAGGGACGTGGTGAGATCCCCGCCGGTCTGGCCGGCACGTCCCAGGACGATCTTCTCCTGCATCAGGATCCTGCCGGTGCCGTGCAGCCGGATCCGGGTGTCGCGGTGGGTGGCGATCCCGTCCGAGACCACGAAGGGCTTGCCCGCCCAGGTCAGGACCGCTTCGTCGCCCACCGTGGCGTCAATCGCCCACGATGACGGCGCGTCACCCTCGTATGCCACGGTGCCGGTTGTTTCCACGATGTCGAGCCAGGCGCCGGGAGCGACGTCCACCTCGATGCGGACGTCGTCGCCGGACAGCAGCAGCGCCTGGGTGGCGAGCAGGCCCACCCGGGCGCCGTAGGCGTCCTGCTCCATGGTCCGCACCGTCAGATGCCCGGTCGTGTGGTGGACGCGGCTGCGGCTCCCCGTGCGCACGACGCCCAGGCGGGTCGGTCCGGTCACGCGCTCTGCCCTGCATGCGTCGGATCCTGGCCGTGCGTGTGGGCGTGCGGGTGGGGTTCCTCACCGTCCTGACCGGCGTGGAAGTGCGGCGCCATGGGACCGGGGTCGACCGGGGTGTGCTCGCCGGTGCGGTAGTGGGCGAGGGTGTCGCGGACCCAGCCGGTGAGCAGCCGGACGGACGCCTCGTCGTGCCGGGACAGCGCGACCACCGGAGCGCCCTGCCGGGCTTCGAGCCCCTCGCGCGTCATGCGCTCGACGTCCACGCCCACATGCTCGCCCAGGTCGGTCTTGTTGATCACGAGCAGGTCGGCGCGGGCGATGCCGGGACCGCCCTTCCGCACGACGTCACCGCCGCCGGCGACGTCCAGGACGAACACCTGGGCGTCCACCAGGGCGGGGGAGAAGGTGGCGGTGAGGTTGTCGCCGCCGGACTCGATGATGACGAGATCCAGGGGGCCGAAGTCGGCCTCCAGATCCTCGGCCGCCAGCAGATTGGCCGTCACGTCGTCACGGATCGCGGTGTGGGGGCATGCGCCCGTCTCCACCGGGCGGATGCGTTCGGGATCCAGCACTCCGGCGCTCCTGAGGAAGCGTGCGTCCTCGTCGGTGTAGATGTCGTTCGTGATGACGCCCAGGCGCAGTTCGCCGGAGAGCGCCCGGCACAACGTCGCGATGAGCGAACTCTTCCCGGTGCCGACGGGGCCGGCTACGCCCAGGCGCATGGCACGGGCGGGGGCGGTGGCGTTCTCAGGCACTGAAGAGCCTCTCTGTGGTGGCGTCGTGGGTCTCGGCCCAGCGCTCGATCAGGGGAGCGCCGTGGGCGGGAATCTGTTCCGGGAGGCGGAGAGGGGCGACCCCGTCGGCCATCTCGTCGATGTCGGGCAGGAGTTCGTTCACCCATGCGGTGATGAGCAGCGGGTCCTGCGGTTCGAGCTTGAGGAGTGCCGCTGTCACGGTCTGGGCGTCGTCGTACCCGACGAGACGGGCCACGTCGGCCGGGTCCATTCCGGCGCGGTGCGCGAGCAGACCGAGAACGACGGGGCGTGACCAGGTGCGTGCGCGGGCATCGACGGGGCCGGGCCAGAGCCCTTGCAGGACCCGTAGGTACCCGCGCCCCAGCCGCCGTCCGTTCGTCCGCAGCGCCGGGCTGGGGGTCCGGGCGGCCCAGGCGGCCTCGACCTCCGCGAGGTCACCGCCGTTCGCCGCGACCGCACGCGCGACGACGGCGGTTCCCGCCTCCACACGGGTGACGGTGCGAAGACGCGAGCGCAGGTACGCGGGCACCTCGGCGGGTGTCGTACCGGCCCGCAGCGCCGGCTCCAGACCGGCGGACTGCGTATGCCCCCCGGAGGGGAGCCGGGCATCGCCCAGCAGGGCGAGCAGGAGCGGAGAAGTGCTCACCGGGCTCCTCAGAACAGCAGGTATCGCTGGGTGAGCGGCAGGCTCTTCGGCGGTTTCGGCTGGTCGAGATACCAGAAACCGTTTCGGCTCTTGTGCCTGGTGAGGGCATGCCCTTCCGACGGGGCGACTCCCGGGATCTCCACTGCGATCTTGAACGTGGCCGGGTCGATGTCGATGCCGAACAGCCCGTCGTTGAAGACCATGTCCGCCTTCCCGACGTCCTTGACGGGCTTGGCGCCCCGCAGCTCACGCCGCAGACCGAGCGTGTCCTGCAACGAGCCCTTGAACACGCCCGTGCCCCGCACCCCGCCGTACGGGTCCGTACCGGCAGGAGGGTTGAGAACCTTCTCGGAGACGAACGAGTACGACAGCCGGCAGGCGATCGCGTCGGCCATCGCGGGGCGCAGGAGGGTCGGCTGCGGGGTCGACACCGAACCGTTGGGATCACCGAGGTTGCCGACGACCATGGCACCGGCCTTGATCACCACCTCCGGCCGTACGGCGAAGAATCGCGGGTCCCACAGTACGAGATCGGCCAGCTTGCCCGTCTGCACCGAGCCGACGTAATCGTCGATGCCGTGGGCGAGGGCGGGGTTGATGGTGTACTTGGCCACGTACCGCAGCGCACGGGCGTTGTCTCCCCGCCCCCGGTCGGCCCCGTAGAAGAAGTTGGCGTCCTTGAAGGTCAGATGGCTCCACTCCTTCATGACATGGGCGACCTGCCAGGTACGCGTCACGACCTCCCCGATACGGCCCATGGCCTGCGCGTCGGAGGAGGTGATGGACATGGCACCCATGTCGTGCAGCACGTCCTCGGCGAACATGGTCGTCGAGCGGATCCGGGAGTCGGCGAACGCCTGGTCGTTCTTGTTGCTGAGATCGAGATGGTGTGCGGAGGCCAGCATGTCGATGTGCTCGGCGACCGTGTTCGCGGTGTACGGGAGCGTCGGGTTCGTGGAGGCGGGCAGGACGTTCCGCTCGGCAGCCACCTTCAGGATGTCGGGAGCGTGACCGCCGCCGGCGCCCTCGGCGTGGAAGACATGGACTCCGCGCCCGTCGACGGCGTCCAGGGTGGTCTCGACGAAGCCGGACTCGTTCAGGGAGTCGGCGTGCAGGGTGACCTGCAGACCCCACTCCTCCCCGGCCTTCAGCGCGGCGTCCAGTGCGGCCGGGGTGGCCCCCCAGTCCTCGTGGATCTTGTAGCCGCCGGCCCCCGCGAGCGCCTGCTCGTCCAGGCCGTCCTTGCTGACGGTGTTTCCCTTGCCCAGCAGCATCACGTTGACCGGCAGGTCGTCGAAGCTCCGGTGCAGGTTCACCAGGTGCTGCGGGCCGGGCGTCACGGTGGTCGCCTTGGAGCCTTCGGAAGGCCCCACGCCGCCGCCGATCAGCGTGGTGGTCCCGGTGGACAGCGCTTCCATGACAGCCGAGGGGGAGATGTAGTGCACGTGGGTGTCGACCGCACCCGCGGTGAGGATCTTGCCTTCGCCGGAGATCACGTCCGTGGAAGGGCCGATCTCCAGGCCCTGGGTGACTCCGTCCATGACGTCTCTGTTCCCGGCCTTGCCGACAGCGACGACCTTGCCGCCCTTGATCCCGACGTCGGCACGCACGATGGAATGGGTGTTCCCCCGCTCCAGCGCGGGTCCGACATCCAGAATGATCACGTTGGTGATCACGGTGTCGGGGGCGCCCTCCGCGCTCGTGGTCGTCCCCTGGAGCATCGACTCGCGGATGGTCTTCCCACCGCCGAAGATCGCCTCGTCGCCCCCGAACGTCAGGTCCTCGGTGACCTCGATCCAGAGGTTGGTGTCGCCCAGGCGTACCTGGTCGCCCACGGTCGGACCGTAGGACTTCGCGTACTGCTCGCGGGTGATGTTCGCCATTGCATTCCTCCAGCTGGATGTACGAAGTCCCGGTCAGCCGAGAGCGACGTCGTCGGCCGGCTTGTCCTTCCGCAGGCCCGGAACGCGGCGCAGTCCGCCGATCGGCACGACCTCGATCGCCTCGCTGGGCGCGTTCTCGGGGCTGAACCGCATGGAGTCCCCCGGAGCGATGTCCAGGCGATATCCCCAAGGGGCCTTCCCCGGCGTCTTCGACCGGTCGTGGGCCAGCTCACGGGCCGCAGCGATCTGCTCGGACCGCAGGCGCTGAGGATCGGTCAGAACGGCCTCCGCCTCGATGGCGGTGTCCGTGTCGGTGAAGAACAGCAGGTCCTCGTTGACGTCGGCCAGATGGAAGTGCGAACCGATCTGGATGTCGCGGTCACCCACATTGACCACATAGATGACGGCCTTGTCACCCTGTGAGTTGAGCACATGCACCGCGTCCGGATCCCTGACCCACACTCCGCCCACCTCGTACCGGGAGAAGTCGTGGGACCTGCTCGGGTCCAAGGCGGAGGGCGGTACGGGGTCCGGCTTCTGGCAGGGGTCGTCCGCGGGACGGCAGAGGCAAATGCTCGGACACACGACCGGCGTGGTCACCTGGGGCTTCGGCGGCAGAGGCTGAAAGTAGGGCATGGGATTCGACCTCAGCGGATGGGAGCGGGCAGCGGGGCGGCCTTCGGCGCGCGGATCGGGTCGTAGAGAGTGACGAGCTTGCGCCCGTCGGGGAAGGTCGCCTCGACCTGGAGGATGTCGAGCATCTCGGGCACGCCCTCCATGACGTCGTCGGTCGTCAGGACGCTCTCGCCCCGGCCCGGGGTGTCCCCCTTCCGCTGCTCCAGAGGAACGTCCGCGTCGCTCATCATCTGGTCGACTGTGTAGTTCCCCGCCCGCGCTTCCTCGATGACCCAACAACTGATGTACGCCACCGCCTCGGGGTAGTTCAGCTTGATGCCGCGCTCCTTGCGGTAGCTGGCCAGCATCCCGGCCACGCTCAGCAGCAGCTTCTCCTGCTCTGAGGGAATCAGGTGCATCCGTGCTCCTCTGCGGTGGGTGAGAGCGCCCCGGTCCCAAGAGGGACAGCGGCACCGTGCGTCCCCGGCCCACGCCCGACCGGCCGGGCCCATCCACCGGGCTCGGCAGGTACGTCCGGTCGGCAAGGTCCCCGCAAACAGGCGCCGCCCCTTCGACAAGCACCCTGCGGCGCTGAGCACCGCCGGGTGCCCGGCAGTCGACACGTGGACGAGCAGGTGCATCTGTGCCTGTGGACTACGCCTGTGGTTTCCCGGATTCAGGGACGAACATGAGTCGGCAGCGCGATGCGGATCCACCGGTTCATCAGCCGAACCATCCCGCGCCGCAGACGATCATCACGCCAAAAGCCGGCACGCTCCCGCATAACCGCACAGTCACCCCCGAACGGATGCCGACGCGATCGTTTGACCGAAATCGTCGCCCGTCGCAACGGGAATCGTGCCGAAGAATGCTGTCACGCGGCCGATGTTCATACGAGATCCGAGGCTCACAAGCACCGGACAAAGGCAACCCGCATCGCATCGCCGGACAGACTCCTGACAGGTCTGTTCGTGTCACGCACCGTCACACTGATGGATGGATGCGGCAGTGGCCTTGTCGACGAAAGCGGCGGCGCCGCGCATGCGTCCCATGAGACACGGCAAAGTCTGGAGAAGGACCGGCAGGGGGCCATGGTCTGCTTCCCGGGCGACGGGACGGCGATACTGCAGTCCCGGTCCGGGCCGAGGGAGAACCCGGACGGTTCGGTGAACCCGTACGTCCGGTGCCGTGCCCCGCCGCAAAGAGCAGGACCGCCGGCTCCCGACCCCTCCGGCCGGTGCGCATGCGCCCGGCTCGGACCGCGGCAGCGGCGCGGGGCGGCGATCGGACACGATCGCCGCCCCGGGAGCACCTACGACTCAGAGGATCCTGATCCAGTCCAGCGCGACCCCGCCAGGATGGTTCGGGAAGGTGTAGACGGTGTTCTTGCCGATGGGAGTGTCGGGCTGCCAGCGCCCGTCCCCCCACCACTGGACACGGTTGTTACCGGTCGAGATGCTGTCGAGCCACTCGGTCCCCATCACGTCCATGTCGAACTCACCGGCATTGGCGAAGCAGGACTTCTCGGTGGACCAGGAGCCCCCGTACTCGATGTGCCAATTCACTGTGAGGAAATCACTCGGTCCGCACTCCACCATGTCGATCGCGTGGGCCTGCGGCGAAGTGACGAGGGTCAACGAGATTGCCGCCCCCAAGGTCGTCAGCGCGGATAAGACCGACCGTTTGACGGTTCGTTTCACGGTAGTTCCCCCTCTTTCGAAACTGCGGAATCCTGATGGTCGTCGTTCTGGTTCCTGCGCGGTCCAGCCCCAAGCATGGCAAGGCCAAGCCGACAATCCATCATGTCGACTTCACCATCAAGCAATCCATCCACGTGAGGCCTGCCCTGCCGGGCAGCCCCGTCGTCACCCCGCCGCCGGTAGTGCCCGACGAGATGTGCCCGGCAGGTCATGGCCGACAAAGCCGAAAATCCACCGAGGCCTGTCCTGAGAGGCAACGGCTCGGATCCGTACGACCCACCCGGCGATGTCCCGGGCCCGGCCTTCTCGCCCGCCTCTGACGCCGACGGCGCGCGGAACCCCGACAACCGGCATTCGGGCTGAGCGGCGGCGGGCGGAGGGGCGGCTGTTCATGGGGCGGGGTACGTGGAGCTGGATCGTTCCGGGCGGGCTGTGCGAGATCGTGAAGCCGTTGATCCCGCCGTCGAAGGCGCGTCCACAGAGCGGCGGGACGCAGGACACGCCTGATGAGACCCTGTTCGCCGCCCGGCCCCAGAGCCTGCGAGCCGTCCAGTGCACCGTCACCATGACCTCGACGGCATATCGACTTTTGGGGCGATTGCCGCGACGCCCTGGTGGTCACGCACCCGGGGACGAGTCCGGTGGTGGCATCGGCTTCGAGGTGAGGTCACCACCGGGCGGGAGCGGCCCACATGAGGGTGGGCGGCCTGTCACCGCCTCGGCCCCACCCAGCCGGAACGCGTGATCGGGAGCGGCAGCAGGTTGCACAGGAATTCGGCAGCAGCGGGCTCGTCGTGACTGCGCCCGTGGTCGGGTGAGCACGTATGCATCGGCTCACCGGGCGGTGAACCACTGCTGCTCGTACGGTCGGGCATGAGTGTCCTGACAGGACAGTGCTCCCGGGGCGGTCCTGCGCAGTTCCGCAAGGCCAACTCATCTTCCGGCCACGCTTCACGGTGACCGGGGTGACGATGCCGCCCGCGAGGCCGTCGCCCCGCGGCCCGGCCGCGGCCACGGACTCGACGGCACATCACCGGACACCGCCGACCGCCCCCGCAGCCCGGCACACCGGCTCAGCGAGGCGGTCACGCAGCGAAGTCGAAACCTCGACGGAGGATGGGAGGAGAGCGGATCCGCGTGGTGAAGTGTAGGTCTTCGATACTCCGACAGCAGGGAGCGTTTCTTCCGATGACCGCACAGCCCGCACGCCCCGAGCGCAGCAGTCCCGGGACCGCTTCGTCCGGGGAGGTCTCGCCGTTCAAGCCTTCTCTCGTCAACGCGGTGTTCAGGAACGTGACCCCGATGCACATCTCACGGTCGGCCGCCCGGGCCGCCTCGTCGGTGACGCGGACAGTGCTGACGGAGATCATCGACGGCGCGAGGAGAGCGGCGGCGGAGCAGGCCCGGAAGAAGCTGATACCCGGGGACCTCATCTCGGCGATCGACCGGAACGTCGAGGTGGAGGTGGGGGCCACGTGGTACGAGCACAGCCCGACGTTCAAGGGCCTGACCGGTGTCGTGCGCGACGCCGAGGGAGTCGTTGTGGTTCCTCCCGGGCGCGGCAGGTCCCGCAAACCGAGTGCCGTGGCCGGCGCCCACAGGTTCGAGTCCGGGATCAAGAGGCTGCTGCGGAGCCGAGGGGTGACGGCCGTCCCCGCGATGGTCCGTGACCTGGACGGAATCGCGAGCGCGTTCCTGACGGACCTCGCCCGGGACGCGGCCATGGTCGTCCGCGAGGGCGGAGTGAAACGCTTCGGCTCGGTCACCTTGGTGACACCGGGCGAACCGGCCGCACCACCGCCCCTCGACGACTGCCTCCAGGTCCTGTCCGTTCGCAGTGGGGACAGGCGGACCATCGGCAGGGACGACGTCCTGGCCGCCACCACGATGCAGCTGTTCGGCGACATCAGGCAGCGGGCTCTCGCCGAGGCTCGCGAGGCGACACCGAACATGTCGGCCAACCGGACGGGTGCAACCGTCATCGCCGCCTCACCCTCATCCGCTGCCCCGGACCTGCCGGCGGAAATGGCGTCCAGGAGTTCCGCCGAAATGACCTCCGAGGCGGTCGGATCACTTCGGGACTGATGATCCGGGGTGCGGGGGTCCGAAGTCATCGGAGGCGACGACGAGCCGGAGGCCGTGCAACTGCGCCACGGAGAACGCAAGTCCGTCGGTTATCGCTTTACAACGGTTGAAAGGCTGAAGAACAAGCTGATGGACAGTTGGGGCGGGGCGATGGGCAGTGACGGGCGGATGGCCGTGGACCGGGGGCGGTACCCGGACGCGGTGACTCCCTGGGAACGGAAGGCGTGGCGGGAGGCGGTCCTCGACTGGGCCGGGCAGGGGCTCGCCGCGCACGGACTGCGCGGGGCCGGGCCGTGGCAGGTGCGGCTGCGGCCGTGGTCCGTGCTGGTACGGATACCCGTCGCGGACGGCGGCACCGTCTGGTTCAAGGCCAACCCGCCCGCCAGTTCCTTCGAGGCCGGACTGACCGACGCGCTGTCCCGCTGGGTGCCCGAGCACGTGCTGCGGCCGCTCGCCGTCGACACGGACCGGGGCTGGGCCCTGCTCCCGGACGGCGGCACGCTCTTCCGCGACGCGCTCGACGCGGCCCGCCCCGCCGCCGACCCGCGCGCCTGGGAGGAGCCGTTGCGCCAGTACGCCACGATGCAGCGCGCGCTGGTCCCGTACGCCGGGGAGATGGAACGGCTCGGCGTCCCCGCCGCGCACACGGCCGCGCTCCCCGGCCTCTTCGACCGGACCGTCGAGGAGAACACCGCGCTCGCCCCCGCCGACCGCGGGAAACTGCGCGGACTGCGGCCCCGGTTCGTGGAGTGGTGCGAGGAACTCGCGGACGCGGGCATCGCCGACACGCTCGACCACTGCGACCTCCACGACGGCCAGCTCTTCGTCGCCGGGACCGGCCGCCACACCTTCTTCGACTGGGGCGACGCGGCCGTCGGCCACCCCTTCTGCAGCTTCCTGGTGCCCGCCGGGTCGGCTCGCGAGCGATTCGGCCCCGACGCGCTGCCCCGACTGCTGGACGCCTACCTGGAGCCGTGGACGGGCGAGGGCCGCACCCCGGCCGGGCTGCGGCGTGCGACGGGTCTGGCGTGGCGGCTCGGGGCGATCGGCCGGGCCCGTTCCTGGGGACGCCTCTTCCCCGGCGCCGGTGCCGGCCTCGGCACGACGGGCGACAGGGAGGGGGCGCGCTGGCTGATGAGGCTCTTCACCGAACCGCCGTTGTGAGAGCCTGCACCGGACCGCCGTCGCGGATCTTCGCCGGACCGTCTGCGCAGCTCCTCGCCGATCCGCCGCACGGGCACCCCTCTCGTGCGTCCCGTGCGGCGGGCGGTCAGGCATCGATGCGCAAGGACCTCGCGACGGCCGGAGGCACCGGGTAGATCCGCTCGGGAGGCAGCAGCCGCGCGGCCTGCGTCGCCCGGCCGCCCTGGCCGAGCTTCGCGATCTTGCGGACCTGGGGAGTCACATCGGTGAGACCGACGACCCACTCCTCGGCGAACGTACGGATCAGCCCGCGCCCCACCCCGACCTGGATGCTGTAGTGGTTCAGGGCGGCCCCCCGGAGCGAACGTTCGGGGTCCCACTGGACGTGCACGGGAGCCCGGGAGACCGCGGCGGGATCGGACGTCGTCAGCACGGCATGGGACAGGGCCTCTTCCCACCCCTCCCGGGTGATCCGCACCGCGAGGACGCGTTCCTGCCCCGGCTTCTGCGCCCAGTTGCTGCGGTGCATGAGCCACAGGAACGACGGCTTGATCCAGGTCATCCGGTTGAACGAGAACGGCGCCACGAACCGGTTCGCCCGCAGGGCCGGATCGGCCACCGCCGGTGAGTACGCCTGGTAGACAACGATCGTCCGGGCGTCGTAGTCGGCCCGTATCTGGTGCTGCGCGGTCATGAATTCCACGCTTTCAGCAGCGCGAACGGCTCGCAAAAGGTTTTCCTGCCCGGACGGTCGGACGGTCGGACGGTCGGACGGTCGGTCGGACGGACCCCGTGCCCGCGTTGCCCGTCGTGCGTCTTCGGTACGGCGCACCAACGAAGGGCCGGATTTTCGTGCGCCGCCACCAACCGGGCCCGCCCCGCGCCGCCTACCGTCCTCCTGGTGGCGGCGGAGTGCCGCTCCTTCGGAGGTGACCATGGCGAGTACGACAGACCCGACGGCCCCGGCGACGGGAACGGCGGCGGTGTGCGAAGGACGGCGGACGGGCCGGGCACCGCGACGGTGCCACCGCGTTTTGTCCCCGCGCCACCCCCAAGGTGGGCTGACGTGACCGGACTCGTCACTGCTTTGGAGGCCGGGCTGTCGCGGATGTTGGATGACATCGGGGAGTTGGTGTGTGCCGAGTCGCCGAGCGGGGACCTGGTCGCGGTTGCCGGTTGTGCGGGGGTCGTTGCCGGTCTCGGTGCCCGGCTGACCGGTGTGGTGCCGGAGTGGCTCGATGGTTCGGGGCGGCCTGCCCTGCGCTGGCGGTTCGGTTCCGGTGACCGGGTGCTGTTGCTGGGTCACTTCGACACGGTGTGGCCGGTGGGTTCGCTGGCCGCTCACCCCTTCGGGGTCGGCGGGGGACGGCTGACCGGGCCCGGCTGCTTCGACATGAAGGCGGGTGTGGTGCAGCTGTTCCATGCTCTGTCCGTCCTCGACTGCCTGGAGGGGGTGTCGGTGCTGCTCACCGGGGACGAGGAGATCGGTGCTCCCACTTCGCGCGCTCTGATCGAGGCCGAGGCCCGCCGGACCGGGGCCGTGCTCGTTTTGGAGGCGAGTGAGAACGGTGCGCTGAAGACGGTCCGCAAGGGTGTGTCGAGCTATGGGCTGGGCATTGCCGGACGTGCGGCGCACGCCGGGCTCGAACCCCACCGCGGTATCAACGCGACCACCGAACTGGCCCATCAGGTCCTCGCGCTGTCGGCGCTCGCCGATCCGGCGAGCGGCACCACGGTGACCCCGACCGTCGCCTCGTCGGGCACCACCCGCAACACCGTGCCCGGCACGGCCCGCCTGCTGGTCGACGTGCGGGTGGAGACGGCCGCGGAGCAGGACCGGGTGGACCGTGCCGTGCGGGCTCTGCGGCCGGTGACCGAAGGCGCCTCGCTCACCTTCACCGGCGGCCCGGACCGGCCGCCCCTGCCGGCCGGCGCCTCGGCCGAACTGTTCGAACTCGCCCGGGAGCAGGGTGCGGAGCTGGGGCTCGGATCCCTGCGGGGGGTGGCGGTCGGCGGTGCGTCCGACGGCAACCTCACCGCCGGGGCCGGGGCTCCCACGCTCGACGGGCTCGGGGCCGTGGGCGGCGGGGCGCACGCCGACGACGAGCATGTGATCGTCGCCGAACTGCCCCGCCGCACGGCCCTGGTGGCCCGCCTGGTGACGGCGCTGCTGCACCAGTCGCCGGCCGGAACCGGCGGAGCGGCGGGATGAACGGAACACGAGCGGCGGCGAATGCCGCGGACCTGGCGGCGCGCCGGGCGGGTGTGACCGTGTCGGAGCTGCACCGGCCGCAGGAGATGCACGAGGCGTGCCGGGTGCTGGACCGGATCTGGCGGCCTGCTTTGGGCAGTCCGCTGATCCCGCCGGAGCTGCTCCGGGTCTTCGCGCACTCCGGCAGCTATGTCGCGGGCGTCCACCGGGAGGGCCGGATGGTCGGGTTCTGCCTGGGCTTCCTCGCCAGCGCCGGGCTGCACTCGCACATTGCCGGGGTGGACGACGGGCTGCGGGGCCGCAACGTCGGCTTCGCCGTCAAGCAGCACCAGCGGGCCTGGGCCCTGGCCCGCGGCATCACCACCATCACCTGGACCTTCGACCCGATGATCAGCCGCAACGCCTACTTCAACCTCGCCAAACTGGGCGCGGAACCCAGCGAGTACCTGCCCGACTTCTACGGCAGCATGCAGGACGAGGTCAACGCCGGGACCGAGACGGACCGGCTGATGGTCCGCTGGGAACTGACCGGTCCGCGCGCCGTCGCGTCCGCGACGGGCACGCCCCCGCCCCCGCCCGCCACGGCCGGTGCGGCGGGCGGACGCACGGTGGTCGGGCTGGAGGCCGGGCCCGACGGCCGCCCCGTCGTCGGGGACCCGGGGGGCGACACCGTCCTGGTCCGGGTCCCCGCCGAGGCGGAGGAACTGCGCCGGACCGCCCCCTGCCTGGCCCGCGAATGGCGCCGCGCGCTGCGCGAGGTGCTCGGCGGACTGATGGCCCAGGGACACGCCGTCACCGGATTCACCCGGGACGGCCGGTACGTGATCGAAAGACGTCAGGAGAACCCGACATGAGACTCGCAGGTGTGGAACTGCGCCGGATCGCGATGCCGCTGGTCGCACCCTTCCGGACCTCGTTCGCCACAATGACCACCCGGGAGATCCTGCTGGTCAGGGCCGAGACCGGGGACCAGGAGGGCTACGGCGAATGCGTCACCATGACCGACCCGCTGTACTCCTCGGAATACACCGCCGGCGCCGCGGACGTGCTGCGCAGCCACCTGGTGCCCGCCCTCACCGCCCTGCCGGACCTCGACCCGTGGGCGGTCGCCCCGGCACTGGCCGCGTTCAAGGGACACCGGATGGCCAAGGCCGCCCTGGAGACCGCGGTACTGGACGCCTGGCTGCGCACCCACAAGATCTCGATGGGCCAGTGGCTGGGAGCAACGGCCACCCAGGTGCCGGCCGGGGTGTCGGTCGGCATCATGGACTCGCTCCCCGCCCTCCTCGACACCGTCGACGGCTACCTCGCAGAAGGCTACCGGCGGATCAAACTGAAGATCGAACCCGGCTGGGACGTCGCCCCGGTACGCGCGGTCCGGGAACGCTTCGGCGACGACGTGCTGCTCCAGGCGGACGCCAACACCGCCTACACCCTGGCCGACACCGCGCAACTGGCCCGGCTCGACCCGTACGGGCTGCTGCTGATCGAACAGCCCCTGGACGAGGAGGACCTCAGGGGCCACGCGGAACTCGCCCGGCGGGTGCGCACCCCCATCTGCCTGGACGAGTCCGTCGTCTCCGCCCGCTCGGCGGCCGACGCGATCGCGATGGGCGCCTGCTCGGTCGTCAACATCAAACCGGGCCGGGTCGGCGGCTACCTGGAGGCCCGGCGGATCCATGACGTGTGCGCCGCCAACGGCGTCCCGGTCTGGTGCGGAGGAATGCTGGAGACCGGCCTCGGCCGCGCCGCCAACGTCGCGCTCGCCGCACTGCCCGGCTTCACCCTGCCCGGCGACACGTCCGCGTCCGGCCGGTACTACCGGACCGACATCACCGAACCGTTCGTGCTGGAGGACGGCCACCTCACCGTGCCCCACGAACCCGGCATCGGAATCTCCCCGATCCCCGGACAACTGGCCGAGGTCACCGAGTCGACGGAATGGATCGGCCGGTGAC
>NZ_RDBO01000086.1:64120-119264 GCF_008120935.1 Streptomyces sp. sk2.1 | reverse complement strand
GATGGAGTCGAGCTGTTCTTGCTGGGACGCACTCTCATGAAGATCGGGGAGGGCGCGATGCCCGAGCCCGAGGGCGGCGCCGCCCGTTACGGAGGCGGTGTGCGTTCGGCGGGGTCGGGGTTGGTGACCACGGCGCCGGCCTCCTTCAGCCGGGCCACCGCGGTGGAGACCTGGCTCTGCGGAAGGCCGGTACGGGCCGCGATCTCGCCGACCGCGCTGTCGGGGTGGGTGGCCAGATCGCTCACCACGATGAGGACCGAACGCACACCGCCTCCGTAACGGGCGGCGCCGCCCTCGGGCTCGGGCATCGCGCCCTCCCCGATCTTCATGAGAGTGCGTCCCAGCAAGAACAGCTCGACTCCATCCATGCCACCACATTACATCGAGTTCGATGCATCTTCCAGAGATGCATCCACTGAAGATGCATCTCTCGCCAATACATCTCCCTCAATATATCTATCTTGATGCATCGAAGAAGATGGGTTACCTTCGGAGCAGGCGCCGGGACACCGGCCATCGACGGACGAAGGAGACGGTCGTGCTCAAGTGGCGCGGGAACCCCTGGGCAGTCCTGGTGACGCTCTCGCTCGGGTTCTTCATGACCCTGCTGGACCTGACGATCGTGAACATCGCGATCCCCGACATGATCAACGGCCTGGGAGCCTCGCTCGACCAGACCCTGTGGGTGGTGAGCGCCTACGCGCTGGCGCTCTCCGTACTGCTGATCACCGCGAGCCGGCTCGGCGACATGCGCGGCCCGCGCAACCTGTTCGCCGCGGGCCTGGTCGTCTTCACCCTGGCGAGCATCGCCTGCGGATTCGCCCCGAACGCGGCGGCCCTGATCGCCGCCCGCGGAGTGCAGGGGCTGGGCGCCGCCCTCCTCGTGCCGCAGACGATGACCTTGATCGTCTCCGTCTTCCCGGCTTCACGACGCGGCTCCGCACTGGGCATCTGGGGCACGGTCGCGGGCCTGGCCACCCTGTCCGGACCGACCCTCGGGGGCATGCTGGTCTCGGCCGTGGGCTGGCGTTGGATCTTCCTGGTGAACGTGCCGATCGGGATCGCCGCGCTCGTCCTCACGTTCCTGCTCGTCCCCGACATCCGCCCCGCCCGTACCCACCGCTTCGACCTGATGGGCGTCCTCCTCGCCACCGCCACCCTGTTCTGCCTGGCGTTCGGTCTCCAGGAGGGCGAGCGCTACCACTGGGGTCCGGGCATCTGGGCGCTGCTCGCCGCGGCCGCGGCCCTGGCCGTCGGGTTCCTGCTGCACCAGCGCGGCCGCCAGGACCGTGAGCCGCTCGTGCCCTTCGCGCTCTTCAAGGACCGCAACTTCACCGTGATGACCGTGCTGGTCGGACTCGTCTCGATCGCCATGCTGGGGCTGGCGCTGCCCTTCAACCTCTACCTCCAGTCCGTCCTGCACATGAGCGCGATGAAGGCGGGCCTGGTGCTGGCCCCCTCCTCCCTGGTGTCGATGGCCCTCGGCCCGTTCGCCGGGCGCATGTCCGACCGGATCGGCGGCAAGTACCTGCTCATCACCGGCCTGGCCCTGTACGCGTCCGGCATCCTCGCCATCGCCCTGATCGCGGGCCCCGCGACCTCCTGGTACGCCTTCGTCCCCGCCACCCTGCTCACCGGGCTCGGCGTCGGATGCATCGTCGCCCCGATGTCCGCCGAGGCCATGCGCAACGTGCCGCCCCGGCTCGCCGGTGCCGCCTCCGGCGTCAACAACACCGTCCGCCAGATCGGTTCGGTCATCGGTGCCGCCGCGGTCGGCGCCCTCGTACAGGGGCAGCTCTCCGCCGGGATCTCGGCCGGCCAGAGCTACTCCGCCGCCTTCCTCGCCACACTGCACAGCACGGTGGCCCTGCCCATCGCGGTCCTGATGGCCGGTCTGCTCGCCTGCCTCCTGATCCGCAACCACACCAAGCCCCGCACACCCGCCACCACCCAGCCCACACCTGCCACCGCCACCCCTCCGGTCACGCCCGCCGCCACCCCTCCGGCCGAAGTCGACCTCCGCACCGGCCAGGCCGTCGGCGCCTCGGCGGCAGCGGGGCCGGCCGACCGGAAAACGCCCTGAGCGCCCTGAACACTTTGAACGCTTTGAGCTCTTTAGACGGGCTTTAGAGCGACCGCCGATCCTGCGCGCAGCGAAGCACCCCCTACTGCCAGGCCGAAGCACCGAGGACTTCCGAACAATCCGCACCTGCGCCGAAGGAGACGGCAGTCATGGAGAATCCCAACGTCATTCTCACCGGTGGCCCTACCTTCCTCATCCACGAGAAGGACCGCGTGCGCTACGTCGCGGACAGGGACTCCAAAGTGAAGGTACTTTCGGGCAACCGGTACGAGCACTTCGAGCCGACCGACGAGACCGTCGTCGAGGACGACCAGGAGCTCCAGGTATTCGCCTGGAGCGGCTGCACCTACGTCGCCGAGTAGACGTAGAACGGCGGAGAACGATCCACGGGGCAGCGGCCCGGCACCACGCCGGGCCGCTGCCCCTTTTCCGTACTCGCTCCCCCGCACCCGCCCTCCGCGCCTTCACCTCGGCCTCAGCCTTCGCCTTCGCCTTCACCTCAACATCAGCCTCAGCCTCAGCCTCAGCACCATCACAGCCTCAACACCGTTGCAACACCACCGCAGGAACGACCCCGCTCAAGCCCCGGTAAAGGCGCAAAAACCGCCGGCCCGCTATCGCGTCCCGCGCAGCTTGAGGATGTACGTCGCGGTGAACGCGACGGCACGGTCCTCGTCGTGCGACAGGTCCACGAGCGCGCCTGCCGTCAGGTCCCCCGGGATGTCCGCGAGGGCCTGGGTCAGCCGTCGGCGTGCGGACGGTCCCATGGCCTCGTGGGCGAGGCGGTCGAGGAGCCCGGTGGCGATCCGGTCCGCCACCTCGGGGTCGCTCGCCAGCGCACTCAGCACATCGGCCGCGTCGACGTCGTTCCGCTCCTCGGCGATCATGTCGATGAGCACCGGGACCACGTCGGCTGCGCCGCGCGCCCCGAGCGCCAGAGCCGCGTACCCGCGGACCACGGCGTCGGGGTTCGCGAGCGCGTCGCGCAGCAGTGCGGTCGTCCCGTCGTCCGGGAGTTCGGCGAGGGACTGGACGGCACGCTTCCGCACCTCGGCCGAGGCCGAGCCGAGGCCCTCCGCCAGCAGCGCCGCCCCGCCCTCGCCCGATTGCGCCAGAGCCCAACGGAGGGCTCCGGCGACGTTCGGGTCCGACTCGTCGAGCACGGCCTCGACCAGCGCCTCCACCGGCACGGGCACCTCATCGGCCGCGGACAGGGCCGCACGCTGCCGCGCTCCCGCGCTCTTCGACCCCAGCGCCTGGAGGAGGGCGACGGTCTGGAGGACGTCCTCCCAGTCGGCGGGTTCCGCGGCGTCGATCCGGCGGAGTCGCGTGAGCAGTTCCGTCTCCGCCGCGAGGCGGTCCCGCGTCTGCCGGATGAGGTCGTCGACCAGCTCCGCGGGGGCGAATCCGGGATCGTCGAGCGCGCGCCCGACCTCGCGCAGCGACAGCCCCAACGACCGCAGGCTCTCGATGTGGAAGATCCGCCGGATGTCCTCGCCGGAGTACTCCCGGTAGCCGGAGTCGGTACGACCCGTCGGCCGCACCAGGCCGAGCGATTCGTAA
Source organism: Streptomyces sp. sk2.1 (assembly GCF_008120935.1). Classification (GTDB taxonomy): domain Bacteria; phylum Actinomycetota; class Actinomycetes; order Streptomycetales; family Streptomycetaceae; genus Streptomyces. Next base: position 115,618 of record NZ_RDBO01000086.1, on the reverse strand, counting down.
TGCCTGAGCATGCGGGCGCTCACCCCGGCCCGTCGTGCGACATCACCGATCAGCACCGCCTACCGCTCCTCCTCCCGGCCGTCCCCGCCGAGGGCCACGACGCGCTTCGCCTCCTCGATCGCGAACTCGAATCCGGTGTCCGGGTCGCGCCACAGCCGTTCCGTGGCGATCGCGTGCGCGCGCACGCGGGGGTCGGGGTCCGTGGTCGCCGCACCCAGGACCGGCAGCATCACCTCTCCGAGCCCGATCAGCGCCCGGCTGAGACTCAGCTGCGTCTCGCGTTCGCCGCGCCCGAGCTGCGTCGCCAACACTACGGCCAACTCGCGCTCCTCACCTTCGGGTACGAGCACGACGGCCGCCCGCCAGGCGCTCCGGGCCACCTCGTCGTCGGCATCGGCCAGCAACGCCGGCGTGATCACCGGCCACGCCTGCCGGTCCCCGATCTTGGACAGCGTGTGCAACGCCTGGCTCCGTGCCTGCGCGCCCCCCGCCCGGACTTCGTCGAGGAGCACCGGGACCGTCATCGACGCCGCGTGACGGGTGAGTGCCCACGTCAGCATCTCGCGCACGTAGAACTCGGGCTCGATCGCGCATCGCTCGACGAGCTTGCCGATGAACCCCGGGTCCGGGTGCGTGCCGACCGCCAGCGCCGCCTGCAGCCGGGTCGACGAGCTGTCGTTCTCCAGTCCCCGGAGCGCTCGCATCGTGTTCGTGTCCTCTTTCGGCATGATCATCGGGATCACCTCCTCGGCCACAGTGAAGACCTTGTCAACGTGTCAAGGTCAAGCCGAACCGGCCCGGAAGGAGACCCCGCACGGAACGAAACGGACGAAAAGCACCGGATGGAGACGGGTTCACAGCTCCGGAAGGGCGTGGTGGACACGGACGACCGTGCGGGCCCGCGCGGAGCCTGCCGCGACGGCGGCGGCGTGACCGGGGCCCACCGGGATGTCGGTGACGCACCAGCCGGGGAGGTCCCCCCGGACGTCGTCCGCCGCGATGTCACGGCCGAAGCCCGTGCCCAGCCCCTTGAGGTACGCCTCCTTCCGGGCCCACAGCACGGCGAAGGCCGCCGGGCGCTCCTGCGGGGGCACGGCCAGGACCTCCGCGGACTCCGCCGGATGCAGCATCCTCGCGAGCCGCTCCGCCGCCCCGGGGTCGGGCACGGGCTCCACGTCCACGCCCACCGGCACCGACGCGACGCCGATCAGGACCAGGGAGCTGCCGTAGGACAGTGAGAACTCCGCCGCCGCGGAGGTGAGCACGGGACGCCCGTGCGGCTCGTCGCAGCAGGGGCAGGGGTCACGGGCGAACCGGAGGGCGTCGGGGGCCTCACCGGTCCGCGCGGACAGGATCGTACGGAGCGCCGTACGGGCGAAGCCGTAGCGCACGCGGTCCTCGTCCCGGACGAAAGCGGCCATGCGCCGCCGCTCCTCCTCGTCCAGCACCGACGCGTCGATCGCGGAGGACGGCCCGGCCGCCGCCGTCGGAACCCGCAGCACCCACACCCGCACCTCATCCGGAACACCCGGACCGGTGCCCGCTCCCGAAGCCGCCGTCGTCCCCATCGAAGATCCGCGATCCCCCTCGGTGTCCCGGCCCGACAACTTTCATTCAACCAGAGCGCGTTCACCGTGTCGGCGCCCCCACAAAGAATCGTCACCGGTTTGACAGGTGACGAAACGCGTGTGAAGGTCGTCCCGCACACGATCCACCGCACCATCACGAACAGGGCCGGGCGCGGAGATCGGGCGCATGACACGTTTGCCACCCCGCAACACATGCCCCCGCACTCCTCACACCTCTCTCGACACGTAGCTCCGCACACCGAAACGTATGGAGGGCTTCACATGTTCGACAGGCGTACCTTCAGCAAGGCACTGGGACTGGGCACCGGGGCGGCCGCCGTTTCCCTGACGGGCCTGCGGGGGCTTCCGGCGGCCTCCGCCGCGACGCCGCCGACGCCGCCTTCGCCCTCCCCCGGCATCCACCCGTCCTTCACCCGGACGAAACAGGTCAGGGCCGGTCTGCTGGACGTCGGTTACGCCGAGGTCGGCCCCGCCCACGGCCCCGTGGTCATCTGCCTGCACGGCTGGCCCTACGACATCCACAGCTTCGCCGACGTCGCGCCCCTGCTGGCGGCGGAGGGCTACCGCGTGATCGTTCCCCACCTCCGCGGCCACGGCACGACGCGCTTCCTGTCCGCACGGACGTTCCGCAACGCCCAGCAGTCGGCGATCGCCCTCGACGTCCTCGCCCTGATGGACGCCCTCAAGATCGAGAAGGCCGTACTGGCCGGTTTCGACTGGGGGTCCCGCACCGCCGACATCGTCGCCGCCCTGTGGCCCGAACGCGTCAAGGCACTGGTGTCGGTGAGCGGTTACCTCATCACCGACCGGGAGGCCCAGAAGCGGCCGCTGCCCGCGAAGGCCGAGCATGCCTGGTGGTACCAGTACTACTTCGCCACCGAACGCGGCCGCACCGCCATGGAGACCCCCGCCGACCGCCACGCCCTCACCCGCCTCGTCTGGGACACCGTCTCCCCCACCTGGGACTTCGACGACGCGACCTTCGAGCGCACGGCGCGGGCCTTCGAGAACCCCGACTACGCCGCCGTCGTGATCCACAACTACCGCTGGCGGCTGGGCCTCGCCGACGGCGAACGCCGCTACGACCGTTACGAGAAGCAGCTCGCCGCGCGACCGTTCATCGAGGTGCCCACCATCACCCTCGACGCCGAGCACGACCCCTTCACCGCGCCGGACGGCGACATGTCGTACCGGGACAGGTTCACGGGCGCCTACGACCACCGCACCTCGAAGGGCATCGGCCACAACCTTCCGCAGGAGGCGCCGGCCGACTTCGTGCGGGCCGTGGTCGACGTGGACCACCTCTGAGGCCGCCCCTCACTTGCGTCACCGGCTTGACAGGTGACGCAAGTGGTGCAAGCCTCGTACCCAGGAACAGACGGCACGATCCGCCACCCATGGAGCGGAGGTTGACTGTGAACACCAACGGCACGACGACGACGGACCAGGCCGCGGCAGCCCGGCACGAAAGGTTCGGCAAGCTGCCCGAGCGCATCTCCTACGAGGACATGGTCGAGGTGAGGCCCGCTTCCCCGGAGAAGTCCACGAAGGACACGTACGACCCGGAGAGCTCGTGGATGTCCTTCTCCTGCTGGGCCGCGGACCTCGGCCTGTAGCCCCGACCCGAAGAAGCCGGCTGTCCGTCCCGGGACGGACAGCCGATCGCCGCGTTCGGTCCGATCCGGCCCACAGCAGCACCCCGGGGCCGTCCGGTGTGCTCACCGATGCCCACGCCTCGTCGGCGTCACGGAACCGGCTCCCGTCCAGCCTCCGGCCGTGCCGCCCTGCTCAGGTGCCACAGCTTCGGGAACTCACAGCGGCGGCCTTCTCGATCACCGACCACGAACTCGATGCCGTTCCGCAACCGCCGCAGGCCCCATCACGGGGCCCCGTCGCAGGCCCCCGAATCCCCGGGCCCGTAAATCAGGAGCCCCTCCGAGGCCCTGCTGTTAAGCTCGACGGGCGTTGATCGTGCAATGTGCGCAACGCGTGCAACATACGCAATGAAGGAGAGCCGGACATGGTGGGTGAAGACGACATCTCGGGGTGATACCCCGACCCGACAGGCCATCGGCAGGTGCCCAGGAGCGCCGCCGTCGTGGCCCGTTTCGTCGTCTCCTCAGTCCGTTTCCGGGTATCGGCCCATGAGCCTGCCCGTTTCTTCACCCGAGGTCTCTCCATGTCCGACGCCTCCGTCATCTGCTCGAACGTCTCCTTCGCCTGGCCCGACGACACCCCGGTGTTCGAAGAGCTGTCCTTCACCCTGGGCAGCGGCCGCACCGGCCTGGTGGCGCCCAACGGCTCCGGGAAGAGCACCCTGCTCAAACTGATCGCCGGTGAACTGCGGCCCGGCACCGGGTCCGTGTCCGTGGGCGGCACGCTCGGCTACCTCCCGCAGAACCTCCCCCTGACCGGCGACCTCACCGTGGCCGAGGTCCTGGGCATCGCCGAGGTGATCCGGGCCCTGGACGCCGTGGAATCCGGGGACGTCGCCGAGGAACACTTCACGACCATCGGCGACGACTGGGACATCGAGGAGCGCACCCGTGCCCAGTTGGACCGGCTCGGTCTCGCCGGCCTCGCTCTCGACCGGAGCCTGAGCACGCTCAGCGGCGGTCAGATCGTCTCGCTCGGCCTGGCGGCCCAGCTGCTGAAGCGGCCCGACGTACTGCTGCTCGACGAGCCGACGAACAACCTCGACCTCGACGCCCGCCACAAGCTCTACGACGTGCTGGAGGACTTCGGCGGCTGTCTCCTGCTGGTCAGCCACGACCGGGCCCTGCTCGACCGCATGGAACGCATCGCGGAACTCGAACGCGGCGAACTCCGCTTCTACGGCGGTAACTTCACCGAGTACGAAGAGGCGGTCCGGGCCGAGCAGGAAGTCGCCGAGAAGAACGTCCGCAACGCCGAGCAGGAGCTGAGGCGGGAGAAGCGGGAGATGCAGCAGGCCCGCGAACGCGCCGAGCGCCGGGCGAGCAACGCCGCCCGCAACCTCAAGAGCGCGGGGCTGCCGCGCATCTTCGCCGGGAACATGAAGCGCGGCGCCCAGGAGTCCGCGGGCCGGGCGGGGCAGATGCACGCCTCCCGGGTCGGCGAGGCCAAGGCCCGGCTGGACGAGGCGGGGCGGGCCCTGCGCGACGAGCAGCGCATCACCCTGGACCTCCCGGACACCGGGGTGCCCGCCGGACGCACGCTCGTCCTCGGCGAACAGATGCAGGTCCGCCACGACGGACGGACCCTGTTCGCCGCAGCGGGGGTGGACCTCACGATCCGGGGCCCCGAACGCATCGCGCTGACCGGCCCCAACGGCTCCGGGAAGACCACTCTGCTGCGGCTGCTCAACGGCGACCTCGACCTGGACGGCGGACAGATCAAGCGGGCCGACGGCCGGATCGCCTACCTCTCGCAACGGCTCGACCTGCTGGACCCCGACCGCACCGTCGCCGAGAACTTCACCGCGTTCGCCCCGAACAGGCCGGAGGCGGAGCGGATGAACCTGCTCGCCCGCTTCCTCTTCCGCGGCCCCCGGGCCCACCTCCCGGTGAGCGTGCTATCCGGCGGCGAGCGGCTGCGCGCCACCCTGGCCTGCGTCCTGTGCGCCGAACCGGCCCCGCAGCTGCTGCTCCTCGACGAGCCGACGAACAACCTCGACCTGGTCAGCGCCGGTCAGCTGGAGGGTGCGCTCGGTTCCTACCAGGGGGCGTTCGTGGTGGTCAGCCACGACGAGCGGTTCCTCTCCCGGATCGGGGTGAACCGGTGGCTCCGGCTGGCCGGCGGCGAGTTGAAGGAGACGGGGGCGCCCGAGGTGTGACCCGCCGACGTGTCGACCGGGCCCGCGCCGAGGTGTGTCACCCCGCGGGCCGAACACCGCATCACGTCAGGTGGAACCACCATGCCCCGACCCGCCCTGCTCGCCCACGACGTCATCCGCACCCTCGGCACCCGGCGAGTGCTCGACGGCGTCTCCCTCACTGCCTCCCCCGGCCACCGCATCGGACTGATCGGGGAGAACGGCGTCGGCAAGTCGACCCTGCTGCGGCTGCTCGCCGGAGTGGACGAACCCGACGCCGGAAGCATCACACGCCCGGCCGACCTGGGCTTCCTGCACCAGGAGATGCCGTTCGACGCCACGTCGACGATCGCCGACGTGCTGGACGACGCCCTGCGCGAGGCCCGCGACGACCTGGCCGAGCTCGACCGCCTCACCGAACAGCTGGCCCGTGTCCCGCAGGACTCCCCCGACTGTGCCGAACTGCTCGACCTGTACGGCCGTCGGCTCGAACGGGCCCAGGAACGGGAGTCCTGGGACGCCGACCGGCGTGCCGCGATCGTGCTCGACGGACTGGGCCTCGGCGCGTTCCGGCACGACCGGGCGCTCGGTTCCCTGTCCGGCGGCCAGCGCGGGCGCCTCGCACTGGCCGCCCTGCTGGTCCGCCGCCCTTCGGCACTCCTGCTGGACGAGCCGACCAACCACCTCGACGACGGGGCCGCCGCGTTCCTGGAGGAGCAGGTGCGCGGGCTGCCCGGCGTCGTCGTGGTGGCCGCCCACGACCGGGCCTTCCTCGACGCCGTCTGCACGGATCTGATCGACCTCGACCCGGCCGTGGACGGTCCCGTCCGGTACGGCGGCAACTACAGCGCCTACCAGTCCGAGAAGCGGGCGGAGCGGGAGCGCTGGGAGCGGCGGTACGCCGAGGAGCAGGAGGAGTTGGCGGCGTTGCGCCGCTCGGTCGGTGTGACCGCGCGCCGGGTCGCCCCGGACCGGGGGCGCACGGACAACGAGAAGATGGGGTACGGCCACCGGGGCGGCCGGGTGCAGAGCCAGATCTCGCGGCGGGTGCGCAACGCCTCCCGCAGGCTGGACGGGCTGGAGCGCACGCAGGTCGGTGAGCCGCCGCAGCCGCTGCGCTTCCACGTCACCGCACTCGCCGAGGGACGGGAGCCGGAGGCATCCGAAGCGTCCGAAGCACCAGCGGCATCCGGGACATCTGCGGCCACCGAGGTATCGGTGGCGCCCGGGACGTCCGGGGTGCCGATGGCATCCGGGATGTCCGGGGTGCCGGTGGTGTCCGGGACGTCCGAGGCACCGGTGGTGTCCGAGGTGCCGATGACGCCCGAGGTGCCGGTGGGCGGCGCCCTCGTCTCCCTGCGCGGGGTGAGCGTGCCGGGCAGGCTGTCCGTCGGGCGCCTGGACGTGCTCACCACCGAGCGCCTCCTCGTCACGGGAGGCAACGGCACGGGCAAGTCGACGCTCCTGTCGGTGCTCGCCGGACGGCTCGCGGCCGAGGGCGACGTACGGCGACGGCAGGGAGTGACCGTGGGACTGCTGACCCAGGACACCGTGTTCGCGCGGCCCGACCGGACCGTGCGCGACACCTACGAGCTCTCGCTCGGCGCGGAACGGGCGGAGGCGGTTCCGCTGAAATCACTGGGACTGATGCACGAGGCGGACCTGGGCAAGCCGGTCGGCCTGCTGTCGGTGGGCCAGCGCCGCCGGCTCGCGCTGGCGCTCCTGGTGGCGCGCCCGCCGGAACTGCTGCTGCTCGACGAGCCCACGAACCACCTGTCCCCGCGGCTGTGCGACGAACTGGAGGCCGCTCTGGGCCCCGGGCCCGGGGCGATCGTCCTGGCCAGTCACGACCGCTGGCTGCGCGGGCGCTGGCAGGGGCGCGAACTCCGGCTCTCCGCGGCCCGGGGCCGGGCGGACGACAACGCCGTGGTGCGGTGATCCGGCACGGGAGTGCAACGGAAGGAAACGGGAGGCAACGGAACGACCACCGGCCCGGCAGGTGACGAAGCCTTGCAGGCCCATTCGTCACCTGCCAAAATGGTGATGTGAACCTGGACCATGTCTTCGTATGCGGAAATCCGGCCCTCGACTTCGCCGCGACGCTCAGGGCGCGGCGCTCGACGCGGTTCGAGATGTTCGTGACGCCGGACAGGCTGGGCGCATGGTATCTGGAGTCCGGCATCGTCGACGCGGTCTCCCCCTGCCGGGAGGCCGACGTCGAGCGTGCGAAGGCCGTGCGGGAGGCCCTCTACCAACTGATCACGGCCCGTCGCCTCGGTGAGGAGTACGCGGACGAGGCGCTGGAGGTGCTGAACGGCGCGGCGCGCAAGCCGACGGCCGCCCCGCAGCTCACCTCGTCGGGGCGCTGGACGGAGGCAACGCCGGACGAGGCCCTGGCCGCCGTGGCCCGCCTCGCGGTCGAGGTCCTGAGCGGGCCGGACGTCCCCCTGCTCAAGGAGTGCGGCAACCCCGAGTGCACCCGCGTCTACATCGACCGCTCCCGGGGCACGCGGCGGCAATGGTGCGGGATGGAGTCCTGCGGGAACAAGATCAAGGCCGCCGCCTACCGCGCCCGCAAGAAGACCGCGGCCGCCCACTGACCCGCTTCGGGCCCCACGCCCCGTCCCCCAGTCGGTTTCGTCGCACGGTCGCACCGATCAACCGCCGGGTGAGGAAAGGTCGGCGCCACGGCCCTGAGTAGCATGCGCCGTACCATTCTTGACGAGGGAGTGAACGGTTGTGACCAGCCGACCAACTGGCACCACACTCCGGTCGCGGTACATCGAACAAGCCGCGTCGGACCTGCGGGAGAATCGCCGCCGCCAGCAGGAACTGGCAGAGAAGATCAAGGTGTTGCGGCAGGAGGAGGCCCTCCTGATGAACATCCTGAACCTCGCGGAGCGGTTCGAGCCGTCCGCCGACACCACCGGCACCGGGGCCCTGCCGGCACGGACGCAGAACGGGGCCACTGGAGAAACGCCGCATCGCGCGACGACGGCCGATGCCGAGGGGAAGCCGCGTCAGCCACTGCTCGGGGACGTCCTCATGGACCTGCTGAACGCGCACGGCGAACCCCGGCTCGCGAAGGAGCTGCGCGACGAGCTGCTGGAGAAACATCCGGAGCGGAGGCCGACGCCCCAGGTCGTGCGCAACACCCTGGAGTCCCTCGTCGCCAAGGGCCGCATCCAGCGTCACAAGCAGCAGCGCTCGGTGATGTACTCCCCCACCGAAGCGGAACCGGAAAAGACCGCTCCGAAAAAGGCCACGTCCACCACGTGAACAGGGCCACGACCTGAGCAGGGCCGCGATGTGAACAGGGCCGCGGGCAGAGGCGCTTCGCCCTCCCGCGTCGCCGCCCGGCCCTCAGGAATCCCGCGCCCCCGCACGACCCCGGGCGGGGGCCGGGACGTGGGCGCCGCCTCCGGGGTCCGGGCGGTGGGTCACGGCGCGGACGTCGCTATGGCCCCGGAGCCGCACTGGGAGCGGGGCGTCTTCGCCCCGGGCTTCTTCGGCGCGATGGTGCGGGGGTCCACGGCCTCCCCCGGCGCACCCTCGCGGTAGAGCCCGTCGGGGAGACTGTCGCGATCGTGCGGCAGGAGGAAGAAGACCCGGCGCTTGTACAGACCGCTGTCCGGGTCCGGGGACGCCTGGTCGTCGAGGAGGGCGTAACCCACCATGCGGCCGTCCCTGGCATAGGGCGGCTTGGTGTTGCGACGCCTGGTCTTGTCCAGTGCCTGACGCACGTAGTCCAGCTCGTCGAGGTTCTCCAGCCACACCACCTCTGCCTCGTGGATGAGGTCGCTCTCGGTCAACAGCGAGCTCATGGCTGCAGCCCCTCCTTCGTCCGGGTGCCCCCTGGGGTGGGGGATGCGGCCCGGCATCGTGTGCGTGGTGCTCCGGCCCGCGCCTCGGGCAGTGGCGGACCGTCCTGTGGGAGCCGCCGTGTACGGGGCCTGGCGTTCATCGTAGAACGCTTACCCGGAACGGTGTAGGCCGCGTGGTGAGGACGGTGGCGGTCCCGGCGGGGCGTCACGCGTGCTCCAGCAGCGCGATGCCCGGGTAGTACTTCCGCCCGTTGGACTTGATCATGTCGGCCGGCGAGGCCACACCGACCTCCTGGCGGACCCGGTTGGCGAAGGCCCGGGGCGTCGCGGGCCTGATCCCCTCGCCCGCGTGGCACCAGGAGCTGTACTCGGTGTACAGCAGTCCCTGCTCCACCCGCAGGTCGCGGGCGTGGTCGCCGTCGCGCGTGCAGCACTCCGCGAGGAAGCGCCCGATGTGGTCCTCGGTGGTGGCGTAGGCGGTCGTGGCGATGCGCACCCGGTCGGGGCCTTCGAGGGGGTCCCGGGTGGCGAGGTACCGCTGCGCCCCCTCGATCAGCCACTGGAGGATGCCCGGCCCCTCGTCCCGGACCAGCTCGAAGGCGAGGTTGTCGATCCTGCGTTCGGCGGGCACCGTCCTGGTGAAGGGCAGCAGGCGGATGCGACGCCAGAAGGCGAAGCCGCCCGTGGAGACCTCGGGTCGGTGGTTGCCCAGCAGCCACAGGTGGTGGGTGGGTGTGAAGGAGAAGTAGTCCTGCCGCATGCGGCGCGCCTTGATCTTGTCGCCGCCGGTCAGGAGGCGGACGCGGGCCTCGTCGAACTTGTCGTTCGGCTTCAGTTCGCTGCACACGATCAGGCGGCGTCCGTGCAGTTCGGTCAGCTCCGTGGAGTGTTCGGAGAAGGCGCCGCGGTCCATGAGGAAGCCCGGCGGGGCGGCGTCCGCGTAGTCGCCGAGGATCTGGATCATGATGTCGAGCAGGACGGACTTGCCGTTCTTGCCCTCGCCGTGGAGGAAGGGCAGCACCTGCGCGCCCACATCGCCGGTGATGGAGTGGCCGAGCAGCAGGTGCAGGAAGTCGATCATCTCCCGGCCTTCGGCGTCATCGCCGAAGGTGTCGGCGAGGAAGCGGTGCCAGCGAGGGGTCTCCATGCGCTGCGGGGCGACGCTGGTGGCCCGGGAGTGGAGGTCCAGGGTCGGGTCGGCCTTGCGCAGATGGCCGTTGTTCAGGTCGACCACGCCCGCGGGGGTGCACAGGGCGTAGGGGTCCCCGTCCAGGCAGTCCGGGTCCACGGAGAGGTCCGGCGATGCCTTGGCCTGGGTGAGGAGGGCCTTCATGCCGGTGGTGGACAGGGTGCGGCGCTTGTGCTGGGCGATCTCGCGGTTGCTGAACACGCCGCGCGCGTCGGTGTCGGGCATGTCCTCGGCCATCTCGCCCGCGGCCCACAGCGCTGCTTTCTCCCCTCCGCCGCGCTTCCAGCGGTAGCCGTCCCAGACGAACCAGCCCAGTCCCTCCACATGGCGGAACTGGTCTCGGTGCAGCTGTACGAAGAGCCGTGCGTTGCCCCGGTCCGAAAGGGACGGGGGCAACGGGGCCCCGGCGGGGCCGGCTCCCGGTCCGAGGGCCGGCCCGGGAGCCGGTGTGGGCTCCGGGCCGGGGGCGGGGGGCCTCACCGTGTCGTCGACCATCTTCCCCGCCCCGTCCGGGGCGGTGCCGGGGCCAGTCGCAGGACCGGGGCCGGGGTTTCGGTCAGGGGCGTCGACCGCCTGCCCCTCCGGGCCGGTGCCTCACCGCTCCGGGCTGTCGACCACCCACTCCACGGCCCTGCCTGTTACCGTGCCCGGGCGGCCTGTCCGCATCCGGGTTGTAACGCCCGCGCCTGGGTACGCAGTTCGTTCTTGCCGCAGCCCCGCGCTGTCGGCCTCCTTCCCCGTCCGCCCTCCGGGCCGACGCCGGGCCGTCGACGGCCCGCCCGGCTCCGCCGCGCCCCGCGTTCCGTGCTGCCGCGGTCCGTGCTGTACCGCGGTCGGTGGCCGGTTGGTCCGGCCCCGCGTCCCGGGTTCCTGCCGCGTCGGCGGCCTGGCACCCGTCGCGCCGCCCGGCTCTGCGGCGGGTTCGGGGCCGCGGTGCCGGTTGCAGGGTGAGGGCTGGGCCCAGGACCGTCGACCGCCTGCCCCGGGCCGCCGCCTCACTGCTCCGCGTCGTCGACCACCTGCTCTGCGGCCCCGCCCCGTGTCGCCGCCGCGCCGCCGCGCGTTCCATCGTGCCTTCCCTGCCTCGCTGTTGCCGGGCTCCGGCGGCCCTGCCGCCGCTCCCACTGCGCGACGGCCAGCGGTCGGCCGTCCCTGCCCCGCTGCTTCGCGCCGTCGGGTCCGGGACCGGCCGCCGGCGCCCCCAACCCGCTGGCGCCTCCGACCTGCTGCCGGGCCGTTCGCGCGATGGTCGACCTGACGGTGCGCCCGCGGCCGCGCCCCGCCCCGCCGGGCTACCGGGCTGCGCCGCCGGGCCGTCGATGCGAGGGGGACCCGCGCCCTGGGTTCCCCTCGTGCCGATGGTCCGGTCGGGGTCACGCCCGCCGCCGTACCGTGGTCGACGACCTCGCACCCCTGGTTCCTGTCGCACCGCCGTGCTCTGCCCCGTACCGCGTGCCTACAGCCCAGGAGTGGCGCGACTTCCAGCAGCACTTCGAACTCCGCAAGGTTTCGCTCGGCACCTGCGGGCGCCCCTACGGAACACCCTCCGCCCGGGAGGCATGTGGCCCGTTTCCGCGCAGGGCTGTCAAGGCGGCCTCAAGCTCTGGGTGATGCCTACCGAGGAGCAGGCAGGGCTCCTCCTTGGCAGGCGAGCTCGGGAGGTGCCGGAGGCTCACCGTGCTTCACCGCCCACTCCGGAAAAACCGCTGGACCTTGTGAGTTGACGAGACCACAAAGCCGGACGAAGGGTCCGTGCCCTTCGTCCGACCGTGCTCGTGGCACGTGCGACCTCTCGCACAAGTAGCACGAGTGCGAGGGACGGATCCGTCTGCCAAAAAGGACCGTCTACCGGCTCCTGGAGGAAACACCCCGGTGACATCGCGGGCGGGGCTTTCGCGTGTGTCACCGGGGTGTGTGGCGTCCGCGCCGCCGGCCCCGGTAGGGCGGGAGTGCTGCGGGGGCGACGTCGTTCGCACGCAGCCGCTCGCCGTGGACCCCGTTGGGCGGTGGCGTGCCGGGGCGGTCGCGGCATTGTTCGCCCTGCATGGCGTAGCACTTCGGGCAGGTGCCCTTGCGCCGGAGGCCCGGTGGCTGGGCGGGCAGCCGCCGGATGGTCATCAGGGTGCCGTAGCGGCCACGGGTCATCACGCAGTCCCGGGCACCGGCGCCCCCTGGCAGCGCTGTGTGGGAAGGGGCGGCTTCGCCTCCATTCCGTGACACACACAGATGCACTTCTCGGTGTTGTTGCCGTGTGCCACGAGGCGTGTCTTCCTTTCTTGGTCGTTGAAGCTGTCGGCCAGAGAGAGGCAGAGTTGCTTGAAGGTCTCGCGGTAGGCGCCGTCGAATACCGGATCGTCCCTGTTCGACTCGGTGAGCTTCTTCCTGATGACCTGGAACGTGCACACGTACTCGGCGACGTGCGTGTACACCTGTTCGTCCAGCATCTTCAGCGCGACGTCCCGTTTGCCGCCGACTTCCTTGAGGAGGACGTTCCGGCCAGCGTGAAGCTGTTCGAAGCGCCACAGCATCGCGAAGTACGCGTGCATGACCTTGCTCCGCTCCGCTTCATCGGGGTTGACTGCGCGGTTTTGCCAGTGCAGGCACCCCAGGGTGTGTCTGTCCTGGGCTGCCGAGGCGGTGATGAGTTCCGCGTGGAGGTCGCGAACGATCTGGAGCCGGGCGGTCGTGCGTGATCTGCGCCAGACGAAGAAGGTTGTGGCCAGGGCCAGAAAAGCGGCGATGCAGGACCCGACTGTGGCCGCAACCCGAAGTGAGTCGCCCATTCGGTTCAAGTATCCCTTCCGTGCGGTATGCGCTGCATCACATAGAACGGCGAGGGTGTGCGGTCGGTTCCGTGCCGGTCTCGGAGTGTCAAGAGCCTGTCCGGTTTCCGCCGCTCGACGCCGATGGCCCCGCGACGGACCCTCGGGACTGGCCGAACAGCTGAGGAAATCCCCGAATTCCCTGACTGACCGGCCACCCAAAGCGGGGGCGGCAGCTTGGTGCCGCGGCGAAGACCCTGGCCGACGGGTCCTCAGCCGGGCAGGACCCAGATCTCCGCGTCGGCCGGGACCACGTCGACACCGGCTTCGGCTGTCGCCTCGGCGACCTCGCGTACCGCAGCGGGTGTCAGTCTCCAGCCCCGGGTCTGACGGCCTCCCGCAGCGCGGGCCGCCGGTCGGCGATCCTGACGTGCGGGCCGCCGGTCGGCCCGGTGGTGGTCCAGGGCCTGACGCACCGCCCGACGGACGGCCTCAAAAGCGGGGGTGCCGTAGTCGGCGAGGAGCTGGTCGACGACGACGTCGCTGCCCTCTGCGGCCGGGCGGTCCGGCACGCCTCCAGGGCGGAGACCGGGTACCGGTCCAGCATCGTCGCCGCCTGTCCGAGCTGCACCTGGGCGACCTCCGCACCCTCTCCAGGCCCGCCTCTGCTGCCCGGTCCCGGAGACAGGCAGCCAACAGGACCACGCTCCGGGTCCGCACCGGCTCCTCCAGGACCCGTGGAGCCTCGCGCCCATGCCACAGCATCAGCTGGTCCGCTGCCGGGCCGTTCGCGCGGTGGTCGACGGCCCGCCCGGCCCCGCCCTGCCGCCGTGCCGCGCCGTTCCGTACCGTGCTGTTTCGCCGTGCCGGGTGCAACGCCTGTGTCCGGGTAAACAGTTCGTTCTTGCCGCAGGGCCGCGGCGGCGGGGCCCTGCGCCGCCCGGCCCCGCGCCCCGAGCCGCGGTGCCGGGCCGCAGTCTCGTGCCGCGCCGCATGCCGCCGCCCCCGGCCGCCCGCTGCCCAACACCACCCTGGAGAACGTCGGAGCCAACACCGCGGACCAGCACTGCGGTGGCGGCCTAGGCAGTTTCGTTTGGATCAGCTGGTCGTTGGTCCGGGTGTGCCGTTGACTGATGCGCAGTGGACGCGGATCGAGCCGTTGCTCCCGGACCGGATGCCGAAGCGGGGTGGCCGCTGGCGGGACCATCGTGAGGTGATCGATGCGATCGCCTTCAAGTTCCAGACCGGTACCCAGTGGGTGCATCTGCCGGAGAAGTACGGCAATTGGCGAGGTATCTACAACCGCCTGCGAATGTGGGCCGTTGACGGCACCTGGGAGCGGGTGTTCACCGCCCTGGTGGCCCAGGCTGATGCGAACGAAGACGTCAGCTGGGCCGTCTCGGTGGACTCCACCGTCGTGCGGGCTCACCAGCATGCGGCCGGGGCCCGCAAAAAGGGGCTCCGGTCGGTGAGCCGGACGATCACACCATCGGTCGGTCCCGCGGCGGGCTGACCACGAAGATCCACCTCGCGGCCGACGGCCGGTGTCGGCCACTTGCGTTCGTTCTCACCGCCGGCCAGGCCGCAGATGCACCCGCCTTCAGGGAGGTCATGGCCCGCCTGCGCGTTCCCCGCCCTTTTGGACGGCCCCGCACCAGGCCGGACCTGGTCCTGGCCGACAAGGCGTATTCCTCCCGCGCGATCCGCGACCACCTACGCGGACGCGGTATCCGGGCGGTGATCCCGGAGCGGGCCGACCAGCAGGCCAACCGGCGGCGGCGCGGACAGGCAGGCGGCAGACCGCCGAACTTCGACCGCGAAGCATACAAGCAGCGCAACACCGTCGAGCGGTGCATCAACCGCCTCAAACAGTGGAGAGGCATCGCCACTCGCTACGAAAAGACCGCCGCCATCTACCTGGCCGGACTCCACGTCGCGGGTATCTTCCTCTGGTCTGCCTGGTGACGAACGAGGCTGCCTATTCCTGCGGACGGGCCGTGACCGTTTCGGGAGTGGCCTTCTCACCGGGTCTTTGCCGGGTGGTTGAAGAAGACGGCTTCTGCGTGAGGACGGCGGCGCACAGGATCAGGGCCACCGCGACGATCGTGACGGCGTGGAGCGGTTCGCCGAGGAGTCTGGCTCTGTCGATGACGAGGAGCAGCGTTTCTCGGGCAGTTCGGGAGGCGTTGCCCGCGTCGAATATCGATGGCTTCGGACAGCAGCTCGGTGCCGACCGGCAAGACGCCGTGTGCGGCTCGTCCGGGGCCCGGGGCAAAGGTGCTGGCTACGGGCGCAGGTGGCGGCCGCCGTCCCGCCGTTGCCGGGTGCCGGCAGGTGCCTCCCGTTCTCGTCGACATCGAGATCCGGGCCCGGCGGATGCCTCCGGAGATCGTCGACAACTGCTGTCGTGTGACGTCGATAAAGCCAGGGTGTCGTCAGCCGGCGGATGAACACGGCCGCCCGCGAGCTGTGGGCCCGGGGAGTGCCCTTCGTGATCGACGAGGCCAAGCGCACCCGGACCGTCGACCGATCGGTGGCCGCGATCCTGCTCGACGCCCTCGCCGAACATCCCTTGTGGCCTCGGCTGCGCCACCACAGCAACCCGCCCGCGCTCGGCTCCTGAGCCCAGCCGTCTCCTGCTGGGCAAGCCGTCCTCACGGGCGGCTTGCCCACCCGGGCTGACCAGGAACAACGGGCGATGTCCGATTTGACGGGCTCCCACGAGCGAGGGTCAGACCGGGGCCAGGCCAGGGACCCCATCGACGTCCTCGCCGGGCGTCAGGCACTCCTGCAGCGCCCGATGACGTCGGCGGGTGCGACTCGATCCGACGTGCGCTGCCGACCGCCGCCACAGGTCGTCAGGAGCCGTGCTCCGGGTTCGTGTCCGCGCGGTGCTGCGGCGGTACGTAGAACGCGGTGCGCGGGACCTCGTGGCCCGAGGTGATGTCGACGATGCGTATTCCCTGGCCTTCGCGCACGATCTGGAGGTCCGAACCGATCGGGAAGTCGTAGATGCCGATGAGGGCTGGCTCGATGGCGCAGAGCTCGTTGAAATCGGCGATCACCCAGTTCTTCGTGTCCGACAGGTATGCGCTCGTGTCGGTGTCGCCCAGGACGCGCCAGCCGTTGTCAGCCGGCTGCCGGGAGGGTTTGCGGTGCACCCAGCGGACGCGACTCTCGCCCGCGAGGACGCTCCTCGTCACCAGGCTCGCTCCAGCGCCGGGGATGAACTCGGGGTACGACCGGGACATGCGTTCCTCCTCAGGTGGTCTGGGCGAGTGTCCCATGGGCCGCGCCGGGCGCCCGGCCCGCAGTCGTCTTCCTGCCTGCCGACGGGGGATCCGAGGCGCCGCGTACGTCCGTCCTGAACCTCCGCGCGGGGGCTGCTGTGATCCCTTCCGCGACGTCCCGACGCCGCTTCCCTGGGCGCTGGCGACCGGGGGGGAGCGATCAGGCGTCTGCTTCCCCTCGATCGATGTCGAACTTCTCGAGCGGCGTGCGCACGCCGTCCCGGAACGCTTTGAGGCCGGCTTCGAAGTCGACCGCCGAACCCACGAAGAGGGCCGTCTCGTCGGGCGCGACGTAGATCTTGCCGCCGCCGCGGGCGGCGTGCACAAGGCAGACACCGAGGCCGTCGGGGAGCTCGACGACGCTCACCACCGGATCGTCCGCGAGCTTGGCGAAGAGGGCGCGGCCGACCGCGACCAGCCGGCTCTCGCCGGAGATGGGCATGACCGGGTGGGAGCTTTGGAACCTCGTCATGTGTGCCTTCCTCGGACCGGCGTGCGCCGCAGCGGCACGTGGGATGACTTGCTCGGCGCGTCGGCCGGAGCTGTCTCACTCGCCGCCCTGGGCGGAGTGAGCGAGGCGGGTACGGAGCTCGGCAGTCGTCGTGTCCGACTCTCCCGAGTCGACGGCGAGGGTGAGCGCCGCAGCGAGACAGCCGGGCGGGGGCCGCAGGTCGTCGCGGACCGCCCGCAGCAGCACCGGAACCGGCATGGTCGCCAGACGTTGGCGCCAGGCGAGGTATCCGTGAGAGGCGGCGTAGCGTGCGGTCAGGGTCTCGGCCGGGGTCAGCTCTGCCCCCGAGCGCAGGAGCAGCGGTGCGATGCCCCGTCGTCTTATGGCCGTGCAGATCTCGTCGGCAGTGACATGGTTACGTCGGTGGTCGTCGTGTACCTCGTAGAGAAGCGCGTACACGAGCGCGTCCTCGCGCGGGGTACTCGGGGCGGGCAGCGACACGTTCCACCACAACGACTCGATGGCGTCTGGCGTCACCGGCAGAGGAATTCCGCAGGCCAGGGGACTCGGAGTCGCCGCCACGCGGATCGCGCCGAGCGCCACCGCCGTCTTTGACAGGGCGCGCCGGAAGTCGACCCTTCCCCCCCCCGTCTCCGGTGCCAGCAGCCGGACGGCTTCCTGGATCTGTTCCACCGTCGGGCCATCGGCCCACACGAGCGACCACAAGATCATCCCACCCGGTCAGTCAACGTGACAGTGCCCGCCGGATTCCTCCAGTGCCTCGGTGCCTTCGGGCAAGCACTGCCGGATGGGCTCGGCATCGCGGTCCAGATGGCTGGTCGTCAGCTGAGCCTGCACCGATGCAGCTGCTGCCGGAGCCTTCTGCCAACGGGCGTGTCACGCCGCCAGGCGCAGGCACCGRGCCGGCYCGGTGCCTGCGCTGGGACCCCGCCGGGTTCATGGTCGTCGGCGTCGGCGACATCCGAGCAGAGAGAGACGACAATGGAGTCATGGATCTTGAGCTCTGCGCGTGGGCACGCGATTGGTCCGATCGCCTCGGACCGGCGCTCGAGCGGGCCGTCTCGGCGGTCGCAGGACAGTTGCCGGCGGACGACGTGGTCGGCGTCGGCATCGCGACCGACGCCAGCGCCACGTCGATCGTCGCCTTCGCGCACTCGCGGCAACATCTCGACGAGATGATCGCCGAGGACCCGGAGTTCGTCATCGACGTGAAATGGCACCTCGGCGAGTGGGACATGGACATCGTCGGAGTTGAGGGGATCGACGATCCGCTGGAGCCGATCCGCGCCGAGGCAGAACAGGCGGAGCAACGCTTCATCGGTCCGAGCGCCGACCTCGTCGCGGTGCCGGGCCTTCGCGAATTCCGGAGGGTGGTGTGGGACTCGATCTCACAGGCGCTGACGGACTCGGTCGCCCGTGGGTTCTTCGAGCAGTGGCCGAACGCCGTCCGGGTCTTCCTACCACTCGACGCCGACGTCTCGGAAGACGACATCGCGCGGTGGAACACCGCGCTGAACGATCAGGCCGGCATGGCGGAGTTCCGGGAGTTCCTGCAGATCGACCCCCTCTGAGGCGGATCGTCCGCACGGCGACGGATGCCAGGACGGGAGCGCTGCTCGTCCTTGGCTGCACCCTTCTCATCGGCTGCGGGGGCGGCGAACTGCCGCGCGCCGGTCGGCGAGGTCTGGTGGCGGGGCGAGGTGGCCGTGGGTACGGAAGAAGTCGGTGAGTGCTCCTACGATTTCGGGTGCGTTGTTGTGGGCATGGAGCCTTTTCCAACCTCACGCTGACGCGTGGTGAAGGACGAGGACGGCCTTCACGACGTTGGTGATGCGGTTGGTGCTTCAGCGGAGCTTCCGTAGGGGGCGCCAGCCCTTCAGGGTGGCCATGGCCTGTTCGCCGACGCAGCGGATCTTGGCGTGTGTGCTGTTGTGCCGACGCTGCCACCGTTTGAGGCGGCGGCCGCGGAAGGGCATCCGGATGGAGCCGCCGGCGCCCTGGTACGCCTTGTCGGCCCAGCACTTGAGGCCGGCCTCGGTAAGTGCGTCTGCCCCACCCGTAGCCCTTGAGCCCGGCCGCCCGACCTCGGTCCGGGGCCGATTACGGGCCACCTTGCGCGTGATCATGCCATGCTTCCCGGTCCGGGATATGTGCCGCGTCCGCATGGCCAGGTCGGCTCTCTTTTCGTCCGGAACCGTTTCCGCGTCGACATCAACTACCTCGCCGTGCTCGCTGCCCTCGGCTCTGATGAGACGCTTCTCAAAGCGGCTGTGGTGGGTCTCGTGACGGTCACGGCGGCTGAGCAAGGACCAGTGTTCGCAAGAGAGCGAAGGAAGCTCGACCGTATGACCGCCGTTTGATCAGCTTGATCCGCGTGACCTGGCCTTCGACGGCGCCGGAGCTCCAGGGCAGGGCGTTGACTTGCCTCTCCATGGATGGCATCAGAGACACCGTGGGTTCCCCGGGCCCGGACGAACCCGGGCCCGGCCGCCGTCATGCCACCGCGCCGCTGCGGCGGGTGCCGATGGCCCGGCCCGCGCTGCGCCTCCTGCCTCGCCGCATGCCACCGTCGCCCGCCCGGTCCCGCGGCCTCACCGTGTCGTCGACGACCTTTCTCGTTCGCCCCGCCCGCCGCGTGCCGCCGCCTGCCCGTTCTGCCCTGTGTCGTCGCTCGGCCTGTCCGTCGATGTCCGCCCACCCTCGCCCGCAGCCCGCTGCCTGGCCCGGCCCGCGGTGGTACCTCCCGTCGCGTGCCGGCCCGCTGCCTCGTCGTGCCGCGTCGTCGACGACGTTCTCCGCCCGCCCCGCTCCTGTCCCTGTTGTCGTCCGTGGCCCGGCTTGTCGTCGTGCCCGGTTGTTCTGCCCGGGCCGGGGTGTAACGCCGGTGTCCGGGTACACAGTTCACCCTTGCCGCGGCGGCCGCTGCTGCGCGTCGGCCGACCGCCCTGCCCCGCTTCGCGYCGTCGGGCCTGCCCGCCGACGCCCCCAACCCACTGCCAAGCCGTTCACGCGGGTGCGTTGCTGGAGGTCTGGTCACCACCCGCTGCCGTCCCCGCGCTGCGTCCCGCTGCCCGCCGCCTTCGGCATGGACCCCGAGGCCACCATGATCTATCTGTCCGACCGCATTGATGAGACCCGCTTGGCGGAGTGGGCGGCGGCCAACGACTGATCTCTGATCAGAGTTCGTACGGGTGGAGAGCGATTTTCTCGCGCTCCATGAAGAGCTCGACCCACGTGCCGGCAACACCTTCGGGCAGCGGATCAGCAAGGTCCAGCAGAATCTGCGAGCCATCGAAGTCCAGCACGGCGGCGCCGTCCACGGTGAGGTCCAGCCGTCCGCGCAGGACAACGCAGTGCCCGCCAGGCCGGACTCCCGGTCCGACGCCGACAGCCGGTTTCGCGTTCCGACCCCAGGCGATGTC
Organism: Streptomyces sp. sk2.1; assembly: GCF_008120935.1. GTDB lineage: Bacteria > Actinomycetota > Actinomycetes > Streptomycetales > Streptomycetaceae > Streptomyces. The sequence continues at coordinate 95,277 of NZ_RDBO01000086.1, read as the reverse complement.
CTCATCGACCGTCCACTCAACGTGGTACTTGCCCGGCTTCGCGGCCTGGTCACCGCACCAGCGGACCGCTGTCCCGCCGAACGGCGTCCGGACCTGGGCCAGCCAGGGACTCCAGGGAAACTTTGCGACCTTCACCAGTTCGACCAGCATCGTTCGATCATGCAGCATCCGCGTTCCTGCCGAAACCCGTGAAGTTTCGGCGCTGCCTGGCACAGGTTCGCCGGAACACGTGCGCTTTGCCGAACGACTCGTTCGAGGCGATGGCGACGCTGTTCTTCTCCTCGCGTTCGGTCAGGACCTGGAAGAGGAACCCGGCGCCGTGGCGGTCGAGTTCCATGTGGCCGAGTTCGTCGATGCGAGGGGAATCCGCGCCCCGGGTTCCCCTCGTGCCGATGGCCCGGCCGCGGCCGGGCCCGCCGCCGTACCGCGGTCGACGGCCCCGGCCCTCATGACGCCCCCTCCCTCCCCGATGTCCCGACGCGGTGTCCTCGCCGGTGCCGCCTCCCTGGCCGGTGCCGGTGTCGCCATGTCCGCGGGCGTGTCGCCGGCCGCGGCCGACTCCCGCGGCGCGCACCGCGACGCGGTGGTCTTCCGCGACGTACGGCCCCTGGGCGCGGCGAAGCCGGTGGACCTCACGGTCGTCGACGGCCGCATCACGAGTGACCGGGCCCCCAGGGGCGCCAAGGTGATCGACGGCGGCGGCCGCATCGCCCTGCCGTCCCTGGTCGACGCGCACATCCACCCCGACAAGACGACGTGGGGCGGTGCGTGGGTGTCGCGCAAGCCGGCCGACACCATCGAGGAACTCGCCCAGCAGGACGCGGAGTTGTTCCGCAGCCAGCGCCGCCCGGTGGCCGAGCGGGCGTACGCGCTGATGTCGCACGCCGTGACCCGCGGCACGCGCGCCATGCGGGCGCACGCCGACATCGCCCCCGCCTACGGCCTGGCCTCCGTGGAAGGCGTGGGGCAGGCGCGCGAACGGCTCAAGCACGCGCTCGACGTCCAGATCGTGGCCTTCCCGCAACACGGCGTCATCCGCACCCCCGGCACCGCGGAACTGCTGAAGGAGGCCGCCCGAGGCGGACTCGTCGACATGGTCGGCGGACTCGACCCGATCAGCTTCGACCACGCCATGGACGAGCAGCTGGACCTGCTCTTCGGCCTCGCGGACCAGTACGGCGTCGGCGTCGACATCCACCTCCACGACCGGGGCGAGACGGGCCTGACGGTGCTGCGCGCCATCATCGACCGCACCCGGGCGCTGTCGCTGAAGGGCAAGGTGACCGTCAGCCACGTCTTCTGCCTGCCCGGCCTCTCCGCCGCCGAACTGGCCAGGACGGCCGCGGACCTGAGCGAGCTGGACATCGCCCTGACCACCGTGGCGCCGAGCGCGTCGCTGGTCCTGCCGATCGAGAGGCTGCGCGAGCACGGCGTACGGGTCGGACTCGGCTCCGACGGGGTCCGCGACTCCTGGAGCCCCTTCGGCAACGCGGACATGTTCCACCGGACCCACCTGCTCGGCTGGGTCACGGACGTGCGCCTCGACAAGGAACTGAACGCCTGTTACGAGGCCGGTGCGCACGGCGGATCCGACGTCATGCGGCTGCCCCGCGCCGACCTCTCCCCGGGCTCGCCGGCCGACTTCGTCCTGCTGCGCGCCGAGTGCCTGCCGCAGGTCGTGGTGGACATGCCCGCCCGCGACATGGTGGTGCACGGCGGACGGGTGGTCGCCCGCGACGGCCGACTGGTCTGAGGACCCTCCTTCCCGCCCCGACGGCGTCCCGTCGCCCCGCCTCGCGCATAGGGTGACGGGACGCCCGGCGACCGTGCGGCCCCGACGCCGCGCCCACCCCGGGACAGGGCAGGAAGGCACAGGGAGGGCGGCACACGTGACGGCAGGCACCGGCCGGAAGGAAGACGGGGACGGAGAACGGCCGTCCGCGCCGACGGCGCGCACACCGCTGAGCGAGGTCGCGCGCCGGGCCGTCAGGGAACGCATCATCGACGGCAGCTACGCACAGGGCACCCGGGTCGTGGAGCGCGAGATCGCCGAGGACCTCCGGATGTCACGGGTACCGGTGCGGGAGGCGCTGCGGGCCCTGGTGGAGGAAGGACTGCTCGACCTGCTGCCGCACAGCGGCGTGCGGGTGCGCAGGCTGGAGCGCGCCGACGTGGAGCACCTGTACGACGTGTGGGAGCCCCTGGCCATCCAGGCGTCCCGCCTCGCGGCCCGCCGGGTGGCCCTCGCGGGTCCCGGCGGACCCGGCATCATGGCGGATCTGCGGGCCGTACTGGAACGGGCGGAGGCCGCGGCCGCCGCCGGGGACCGGACGCGGGAGAACGACGCCGGCACCGCCTTCCACGACGAGGTCGTGGCCCTCGCCGACAACCCGTTGCTCGCCCAGCTCATGCAGCGGCTGAGCGGCCAGCTGCGGCTGCTGTTCGGCCTGAACACGGAACCCGCCCCCATGCGCGCGCAGCACGGCGAGATGTACGAGCGCATCGCCGCCGGGGACGCCGACGCCGCAGGGGCGATCACCCTCCTCCACGTCCGCAGGAGCCGGGAACTCGCCCTGGGCGCGGTGACCGGCACGGCCGCCCCCGCACCGGCCGCGGAGCCGGGACCGCGTCCCTGACCAGCGGTACGACCCGCTGCGCCGGCCGACCGCCGGGACGGCCCTCCGCGGTGGCGTGCGCACCGGGGAGTGTCGCGAGTCGGTGACGGGACGGTCATGACCACCCGACTTCGGGCCGGGGCGGGCGGGAAGCTGTGGGACCACTCTGCAACGGCTTCCCGCCGGGCCCCACGGGAACACGGGCGGGCCCATGTCGAAAGGTGCACAGACCATGCGCTCGATCCGCGGCGCCAAGTCCCTGCTGATCGCGGCCGCGTTCGCCGCCGGGGTGCCACTCCTGACGGCGTGTCAGGGGGGTGACTCCGCCTCGGGGCGCCCGGTTCGGCGGAGACCTCGACGGGGGGCTCGCAGAACCCGTCCGCCGCCGACGGCGTGAGCGGAACGTTCGGGCCGGGCACGGTCTCGTACCTGACGCCGGGCAGGTACTCCATACACGTGTCCGGCGAGAGCCGGCCGTTCGCCGTCTCCGAGGAGACCGAGATCCGCGGCGCCGGGACCATCTGCGGCGAGCCCGCCCCGGAGGCGGCCGGCCGCTGCACCCAGGACGACCTGGAACGGGCGGGCGAGGGCGGGGTGTTCGCGACGGTCGTACTGGAGAAGGGCGTCGCCACACGGATCACCGAGGCGGACGACCCGGACAAGTCCTCGGGCGAGGACGACGGCCCCACGGCCGAGAGGTGACCGGCGCCCCGCGAGCCGCGGCGCCGCCCCGGTCGGTCAGTCCGAGTCCGAGACCGGGGCTGATGCCGAGGCCGAGGCCAGCATGCCGAGGTGGTCCGCCACCGGTCCCAGCGTGATCAGGCCGCTGCCCGCCCCGCCCTGCTCGGACGCGGCGGGGGCGAGCTCAGCCCGCGCCCGCGCCATCACGTCCCGGTCGCCGACGGCGACGGCTGCGCGTGCGACCAGACACCACATGGCCTCGGACATCAGGTCGCGCGGCGGTGCCGGGGCGGCCCGCAGCGCCTCGCCGGCCTCCTCGACCCGCCCCTCGCCCACCAGGAGCACCGGGCGCACCCAGGGCTCGTACGGTCCCCAGTCGGCATCGCGGTCCGCGACGACCGGCTCCCCGTGCCGCAGGCGCACGCTCAGCAGCGCCAACGGCAGCAGGCCGCTGTGCAGCCCGGGCATCCCCGAACCGGGCAGGCACCGCGCGGCCTCCTCGTAGGCGGCCAGGGCCGCGGCCGGTGGTTCGGTCATCGCGGTCCGCAGCGCCCGGTACCAGGTGGTGAAGACGGAGACCAGCGGCAGATCGTGCCGGGCGGCCAGGGCGTCGGCCGCCGCCGCGTGCCGGTCGGCCCCGGCCAGGTCCGCCACCGCGGACCGGGCCTGGATCCGGACGAGATGGCCGAGCACCTCGTACCTGACCAGCTGGTGGCGTGCCGACAGGGCCACCAGCTCCGCCCCGACGGCGTCCCGGCGGGCGGCCAGCCCGGTCCGCCGGAACGTCTGCATGAAGGTGCCGTTCAGGGCGAAGGCGAGCAGCGAGGCGTCGTCGAGCCGACGGGCGATCTCCTCCGCCCGCCGGGCCGCCAGGAGGGGCCGGGCCGCAGCTCCGGACACCGACCCGTCCACCGTTCCTTCCCCCGGCTCGGACACCGGCCCGTTCATCGGTTCGGACACCGGTTCGGACACCGACCCGTCCGTCGGCAGGACGCCCCGTGACTCCACGGCGACGGTCGCCAGCAGCCGGCAGCGCGTCGCGTCGTGGCCCCCGGACGGCAGCAGCCGAAGGGTCCGTTCCGCCGCCCCCACCAGCCACCGCGCCTGCTCCGGGTCGTCGGACCGGGTCCAGACGGCCGGTACGTCGTACAGCCCGATGACGCGCGCCGTCAGCTCGGGGTCGCCCAACTGCTCCGCGGCGGCCACGGCCGCGACCCTGTGCTGCCGCGCCGACTCCAGCCCACCCCCGCCCGTGACCGCCAGATCCCGCATCAGACCGGCCGTCGATTCCAGTCGGGTACGGGCCCGGGCGGCCAGGGAACTCTCGTACGCGGCGGTCGCCCGGCTCCACACCAGGTCCACCGCGGACGGGGCGTCGGGGTCCAGATGACCGGCGTGCCGCAGCACGTCCTCCTCCAGCCGCCGCAACCGGGGCCCGGGGTCCACCCCCAGGTGCTCGTGCAGCATGCCGCGCGCCCGCCGCAGGACGGACAGCGCGTCGGCCTGCCGGGCTGAGCGGTACAGCGCCAGCGCGAGCAGCCGCCAGCCCTCCTCACGCCACGGGTGCTCCGCCACGTGCGCGTCCAGATCGGGTACGGCACCGGCCGCGTCGCCCAGGCGGATGCGGGCCTCCGCCCGGCGCTCGACGGCGTGCAGGCGCAACTCGGTCAGCCGGGAGCGCTCGGTGCGCAGCCAGCGTTCGTCGCCGAAGTCCGCGAAGGCGGGGCCGCGCCACCAGCCCAGCGCCTCGGCGAGACGGTCGGCCACCCGGTCCGGCCCGGCGTCGCCCAGCCCGTCCAGCACGGCCTCGAACCGCCACGCGTCGACATCGTCCTTCGGGACCCGCAGGGCGTATCCGGGCCCCTCCGTGACCAGCAGCCGGGGCGGGGTCCTGGGCGGCCGGTCGGGCTCGACGGCCCGGCGCAGATCACCGACGAAGGTGCGCACGGCGCCCACGGCATCGGCCGGGGGCTCGTCCCACAGGTCCTCCACCAGCCGCGCCACCGGCACGACCCGCCGGTGGGCGACGACGAGCCTGGCCAGGACCGCGCGGTGCCTGGGGCCCTTGAGCGGAAGCAGGTCCCCCGCCCCGTTCCGGGCGATCACCGCCCCGAGCACCCCGAATTCCACACGCACCCTCGTCGCCCTTTCTTTCCGCTCCCGCGCACGCGGCGGGCAACCCGCCGGAGCCGTCCCGGTGGCGTGGCCCCGCTGGAGCCGTTCCAACCTACAAGCGCTGATCCGTTGCTGATCGGAGCCCCGCAGGGTGGAGGCACCGGACGGGCGGTCATCGCCGCCGAGGTCCGGGAAGGATTCGTTCGGAGCAAGGAGAAGCACCATGGACCGCACCGTTCCGGGATTCGAGTACCGGCGGACCCGGGTGGACGAGGGCGTCGAGCTCAACGTCGCCGTCGGCGGCAGCGGGCCGCCCGTCGTCCTGCTGCACGGCTTCCCGCAGACCCACCTGATGTGGCGGCACGTCGCCGCGGACCTCGCGGCCGACCACACGGTCATCTGCCCCGACCTGCGCGGCTACGGCGACAGCGACAAGCCGCGGGAACAGGGGCCCGGCACCTACTCCAAGCGGACCATGGCGGCCGACGTCGTCGCGCTCGCGCGGAGTCTGGGGCACGACCGGTTCGCGCTGGCGGGGCACGACCGGGGCGCCCTGGTGGCGTTCCGCGCCGGACTCGACCATCCGGCCGCCGTCACCCACCTGGCCTGCCTGGACGTCCTCCCCACCCTGGACATGTGGGAGGTGATGCACGGCACGACGGCCGCCGTCGGCTTCCACCTGTACCTGATGGCCCAGCCGCCCGGCCTGCCCGAGACGATGATCGGGGCGAGCGCCGACGCGTTCTTCTCCCACTTCCTCGACGGCTGGACCGACGATCCCGACGCCCTGCCGGCCGACATCCGCGACGCCTACCTGGAGGCATGCCGGAACGCGGTGCCGTCCATCGTCGCGGACTACCGGGCTTCCGCCGGCATCGACGTGGAGCACGACAGGGCCGACCGCGCGGCCGGGAGGCGGCTCACGATGCCGGTCTCGGTCCTCCAGCAGGACTGGGGCGCCGCGCTCGGGTACGAGGCCGCCGCCCTGTGGGGCGCCTGGGCCGCGGACCTGGAACACACCACCGTCTCGTGCGGTCACTTCATGGCGGAGGAGGCCCCGGCCGACGTCGTGAAGGCACTGCGCGACCTGCTGGCCCGCAGCCCCGAAAGGAACGGGTGAAGGAAGGAGGACGGGAGGGGGCTCAGGCGGCGGTGAACGCTCCGTCGACGAGGACGGGCGCGATTTCGCAGGCGTCCAGCTCCGTCGCGACGGCGACGTCGTCGGCGTGACCGATGCCGATGAGCTCGCGCCCCGAGGCGCAGTCCGCGACGGCGGCGCCGATGTCCCGCGTCCCGTCGAAGACCGCGGCCGCCATGGCGGCCTCCGGTGAGAGCCGGTCCCGGCCGTGCCGGCGCAGCGCGGCGATCACGGCCCCGGCGCCGAGCAGGTCCTCGAGGGCCGGCCTGAGACCGCCGTCGGGCCGGCGCTCGCCCGAGGCGATCACCGCGACGGGCCTCTCGACCGTTCCGTAGCCGCCGTCGGCCAGCCACCGGCCGACGGCGCTCGGGTTCCGCAGCGATCCGGCGACCACGGTCGAGTCCCCGGCCGTCGCGGCGATGGTGGAGCCGTTGGGCGAGGGGAGCACCAGTCGGGGAACGGCGGGAGCACGGCGCAGCGCGGCCGGGGACAGCGACCACGGCGAGGACTCGGTGACCATGCTCCGGCCCACGGCCAGACGGGCTCCCACCTCGGCGGCGAGGGCCGCCGCGGTCTCGTCGCGCCGGTGGTGGGGAAACACCCTGGTTCCCGATTCCACCGCGACCGTCACCGACGTGGTGAACGACAGCACGTCGACGACGACCAGACAGGCGGCGTCCTGCGCGAGGAGGGCCGCCCCGTCGGGGCCCCATTCGAACCGCACGCCGTGGCCCGTCTGCATGAACCAGTTACCCATGGCCGAGATCATGCCAGCGTCCGGCGGGGCGCGCGGGCGGGTCGGGGACACGACGGAAGTGAGGCCAGGGGGGCGAGGGCGCGATGGAAGCGGGGCCAAGGATGCGATAGAAAGGGGAACTTGACGAGCAGTCGGACACGCACCGGGGTGGACGCTTCCTATCGCCCGACCGGGTGCCGGGAGCAGTGGCCCCGCGGCCGGGGCCCGGAGGAGGAACCCTTCGGGACGGGTCCGGAACCTATTACGGCGTAATACCAGGACCTGTTACGGCGCAATGGGGAGCACGGCGTCGGCGAGGGGTGATCCGGGCGGAACCGGCCGGTCTCCCGTCGCGCGGACGGCGGTGCCGACCGCCGTTCCCGCGTTCCCCGGCCACGGGAGACGCGTCGATACTGCTACTGCCACTTGCAGCACATACGGCTCGCGGTGGACCTTCTTCCACCCGGCGAGACATTTCACAGCGGAAGGCCAAACACGGTGACGACCGTCGCATACCAAGGTGAGCCCGGGTCCAACTCGGCGACCGCCGCCCGCGTCCTGTACCCCGAGGGGCGTGAGCTGGCCTGCACGAGCTTCGAGCAGGCCCTGGACGCCGTGACGTTCGGCATGGCCGACGTGGCGGTGATCCCGGTGGACAACTCCGCGGCCGGACGCGTCGCGGACGTGCACCAACTGCTGCCGGAGTCGGGCCTGTTCGTCATCGCCGAGTACTTCCTCGCCATCCGCTTCGACCTCATGGGCGTTCCCGGTGCGACGCCCGACGGGGTGGAGTACGTACGCAGCCATGTGCACGCCCTGGGACAGTGCCGGAAGGTTCTGCGCGAGGGCGGCTGGCGCACCCTCGTGAGCGACGACACCGCGGGGGCGGCCCGCGAGGTGGCGGAGCTGGGCGACCCGCGGCACGCGGCGCTCGCCCCGCCGGCCGCCGCGGAGCTCTACGGCCTGGAGGTGCTGCGCCCGCAGGTCGAGGACGACCCGGAGAACACCACGCGGTTCGTCGTCCTCTCACGCGATTCCGTTTTCGCGCCGAACACCGGCGAACCGACGATGACCAGCCTCTTCTTCAGCGTGCGGAACATCCCCAGCGCCTTGTTCAAGGCGCTCGGCGGGTTCGCGAGCAGCGGGGTGAACCTCACCAAGATCGAGAGCTACCAGATGGGCGCCGGGCTGAACGCCAGCCGCTTCTATGTCGAGATCGAGGGACACCCCGACGAGTCCCGGGTCGGACTCGCCCTGCACGAGCTGCGTTTCTTCTCGTCCGAGGTGCGCATCCTCGGCGTGTACCCGGCCCACCCGCACCGGCGCAGGGAGCACATCGGCTGAGCGGTCGGGCATTGCCGTACGGGAGATTCCGGCGTACGGGAAATTCCGTTGCTTCCACCGGGCCGGGCCGCCTACGGTCCGGATCATGCTGCCCCCGGTGGAAACGGACGAGGAGTGGGACGCGGTCGTCCCCGACGAGACGGTGATGCGGCCCGGGGCGGAGGATCTCTGCGCGCGCCTCGGGCTGGCCGGTGAACCGCTGACCCGGTTCTCCGAGGGATCGCAGCCGGTCTACGCGGTGGGCGACGAACACGTCCTCAAACTGTTCCCGGGTGCCGCCGCGCGGGACGGCGTCGCCGAGGGCGGCGTCCTGTCCCACCTCCAGGGGCGGCTGCCCGTGGAGACGCCGCGGGTGCGTGAGGCCGGGGCGTACGAGAACGGCTGGCGGTACGTGCTGATGTCCCGGCTCCGCGGCGAGAACCTGGCCCATGCCTGGGACCGGGTGCCGCGGGCCGACCGCGAACGGCTCGTCGCCGAGATCGGTGAGGCCCTCGCGGTCCTGCACTCCCTCGACCCCGGCCCCCTCGCGGACGTCCTCGGCCCCGGCGACTGGGGTGCCTTCGTGGACCGGCGGCGCGACGAGACCGTGGAACAGCAGCGCAGACACGGCCTGTCGGCCGAGTGGCTGGAGCAGATCCCGGAGTTCCTCGCTTCGACCGCGCTGCCCCGCGACCCGCACCGTTCCCTGCTGCACACCGAGGTCATGCGGCAGCACTTCCTGGTCGATCCCGACGGATGGCGTCTGACCGGGCTCTTCGACTTCGAACCGGCCATGATCGGGGACCGCGCGTACGACTTCGTCGGGGTCGGCGTGTTCGTCACCCGGGGCGATCCGCGACTGCTCGCCCGGCTCGCGGGGGCGTACGGCCGCACCTTCGAACCGGACCGGCTCCTCGCGTACACGTTGCTGCACGTGTACAGCAACCTCTCCTGGTATCTGCGGGAACTGGGGACACCGGAGAAGCGGACGCTGTCCGCGCTCGCCGAGGAGTGGTTCGCCACGGCATGACGCCGACCGGGCCCTTCTCCCGGCTGTTTCGCGCGCAGGGCCGGTCCGCGTACCGGTTCAGTCCGCGACCGGGGGGCTCTCCGTCCCGGCCGTGCGGGACCAGGAGAGCCCTTCGAGCCGCTCGATGCCCTGGTTGAACTCGACCAGCAGGGTGAGGAACTGCTCGGTCCGCCGGTCCGTCCACCCCGTCGCCCCGATGAGGCGCGTGGTCCCCGCGCGGCTGATGGCGCGATCGGCCTCCAGACGCTCCAGACCGAGTTCGGTCGGGCGGAACTTGCGGGCCAGCCCGCCGTCGGGGTCGGGGATGCGCTCCACCAGGCCGTTGCGGAGCATGGCGCTGATCTGGCGGTTGATGGTGGAGACGTCGACCTGGAAGGTGTGTGCCAGCTCCTTCAGCGTGAGGGGCTCACCGACCTCCAGCCGGGTGAGCAGGACGTAGGCCGAGCGTTCCAGGCTCTGACCGATGCGAGGTCCCCGCGCGGCGACGAAATGCCGGGACAACAGGGTCAGCTCCCGTTCCAGATCACCCAGCCGACGCTCTTGCTCACTCATGCCCTCGGACCTCTTCCACCATCGGTTCCCCTCATCATCGCCCATTCCGTTTCCGACACGGGGGCCGCGTCACCATGTTTGTGCACAATGCACATCATGTGTACTGTGCATATTGTGTGCGCGATGCTCATCGGGCTCGGTGAGACCGCTCCCGGCATCCGTGCACGCGGGGAAGCGGCCTCCCGCGACCCCGTACGTACCGCTCGCTCCACGGCGGGAATCCGCCTCGAAAGGACATGGCCATGGAACGCCTCAAGGACAAGGTCGCGGTCATCACCGGCGCGGGCAGCGGCATCGGAAGGGCCGCCGCCGAGTTGATGAGCGGGCAGGGCGCCCGCGTCGTGGTCGCCGACCACGACGCGCGGAGCGCCGAGGAGGCCGCCGGGATCATCGAGGCCGCGGGCGGCCGGGCGCTGCCCGTCACCGTGGACGTCACCGACGAGGGCTCGGTCGCCGACATGGTGGCCGCGACCGTGGGGGAGTTCGGCTCCCTGCACGTCCTGTGCAACCACGTCGGCGGGACGAACCCGCGCAAGGACCTGGACCTGCTGCGCATGGACATGGACGAGTTCGACCGGGCCGTCGCCCTCAACATGCGCAGCACCCTCCTGGGTTCCCGGCACGCGGTGCCCCACATGATCCGGGCCGGTGGCGGCTCCATCGTCAACACGGCCTCCGTGGCCGCTCTCGTCGGCGACGTCCTGCAGACCTCCTACGGCGCGGTCAAGGCGGCGGTGGTCAGCATCACGAAGTCGATCGCCGTCCAGTACGGTCCGCAGAACGTGCGCTGCAACGCCATCGCCCCCGGCGCGGTCATGACCCCCGCCCTGGAGAACAACCTCCCCGCGGACGTCGTCGAGGCGCTGAGGAAGGGCAACGCCCTGCCGTACCTGGGCTCTCCCGAGGACATCGGCCACACCATGGTGTTCCTCGCCTCCGACGAGTCCCGCTACCTCACCGGACAACTCCTCGTCGTCGACGGCGGCATGAGCATGCAGTCCTCCGCGGCCCCCGGCCGACGCGCCATGCTCCCCGGCTGACCCCGACCCCTCCCGTCGGCTTCCGGCCCCGACCTCGACCCCGACCCCGATTTTGGCCCCGGCTCCGCCCCCGGCTGGCAGGATCGGGGCCATGTCGAAGGATGCGTTGCTGCTCCGGGCCCGCGGGCTGTGGGAGAACCTGGCCGGGGTGCCGGTGTCGTTCGCACCGATGGGCGGGGTGAACGTGGCGATCTCCCCGTCATCGGGGCTGTGCCCGGCCGGTTGGGCCGGGGTGGTGGCCCTGGGCGGCTCGGTGATCGTGACCGTACCGACCGAGGATGCCGCCGTGATCGTCCGGGAGGCGCTGGGGCGGCTGCCGGCGGGGGCCGTCGTGGACGGTGCCCGGGTCCGGGAAGTGCTGCCCGCCGCGGGGGTGCTCGGACCGGCGGCGCTGTCGTACGTGTCCCCCGAGGGTTTTCGCCCGGTGGGAACGAGCGGGCCGGTGGTGGAGCAACTGCCGTGTGACCACCCGGAGTTGCGGCTCCTGGAACGGTCGGTCGGTGACGACGACGCCGGAGAGGCCGCGCTGGACGAGATCACATCGCCCGCCTTCGTGGTCCGTGAGCACGGCAGGGTCGTCGCTGCCGCCGGTTATCGGACCTGGCCGGACCGGACCGCCCACATCGGCGTGCTGACCGCGTCGGCGGCCCGGGGGAGGGGACTGGCGAGGACGACGGGTTCGGCGACGGTCGCCCACGCCCTCGCCGCCGGACTGCTGCCGCAATGGCGTGCGCGGCTTCCCGCCTCCCGGCGCGTCGCGGACGCGCTGGGCTTCGAGGAGCTGGGCTTCCAGCTGAGCGTCGAGATCGTCCGGGACCTGCCCGGGTGATCGGGCCGGCCCGGCGGCCGGTTCAGCCGCGTCCGACCGCCGGTTCAGTCGCGCTCGGCCGCGACGATCAAGAAGTTGGGCAGGTGGACGTAGCTCTCGATGCCGGGCGTGGCCGGACGCGCCTCCTCGGCCACCCCGGGGTCGAGGCCGGGCTCGGCGATTTCGCGCAACCGGCAACCCAGGGAGACGAGTTCGTTGAGGTAGGCCGAGACCGGGCGGTGGAAGTCGGAGGCGTGGGGCTGGGGGATCTCGTACTCCTCCAGATACCGGTCCGTGCGGTGGGCGCCGTGGGTGCGCCAGGTGGCCAGGAGCTGTTCGAAGGCGGGGTGGTTGACGGAGAAGACGAACAGTCCGCCCGGTCGCACGGCCCGCACACAGGCCCGCATGGCGGGCTTCCAGTCGGGGACGGACGCCAGCACCATGCTGCACATCACGGCATCGAAGCCGCCGATCCGCTCGGGCAGCCGGGCGAGGTCGGCCTGGACGTACCGGATGCCCTGCCGCAGGGCCTCCTCCCGCTCCCGGGCGTAGCCGACCATCGCGTCGGTGGGCTCGACGGCGGTGACCCGGGCCCCGCGGTCGGCGAGCATGCGGCTGAAGTAGCCCTGCCCGCAACCGGCGTCCAGGACGTTCCTGCCGCGCAGGTCACCGAGCATGCGCAGCAGCACCGGATTGACCAGATGGCGTTTGGCGAAGTCGCCGTCGGGGTCCATCGCCTCCATCGCCTCGCGGGGAAAACCGTTCCACCGCTGGATGGCCGCTTCGTTCGACGGGTATGCGGGCACGGTCACGAGCGTAGTGCGATTTCCCGGGCGGAGCCACGGCCAGGACCATGGCCGCGACAGCAGTTACGGCTGCGGCTGCGGCAGTGACGGCTGCGCGGGCCGGGTCCCGTACCCGGCGAGGAAGAGCCGCAACGAGCACTGGTCCTCGGCCTCGACGAACACCTGCTGCCCCCAGTGGGAGGTGAGACGGTGCGCGACGTCGACCAGCCGACGGCGCTCCTCGGGGGAGTACGCGGGGAACCGGACCCAGCCCCGGTCGGCGATCGTGTTGCCGAGCTCGCTGAACAGCACCGCCCGTGCGCGCCGCTCCTCCTCGTCGGTGAGCGGAGTGGGACCGTCCTCCGCGGGCTGCCACCGGACGTTGTACAGGTCTCGAATCACTGGTCGCTCACAGGTCGTTCGGATTCGGTCGGGTTCGTTCCCGCAGAGGCTACTCGACGGTGTCGCACCGCCGACCGCTCCCGGTCCCGCCGTCGTGGGCACGGGGACGGCGTTGTCACAGCCGTGCTGTAGAACGCTGCTGGCGGACACCGGCAGAGGGGTCGTCGCCACGACCGGCATGCCCCGGAGCACCGAGGACCTCGGAGGCGTCGAGAGCCGCGGGAGCACCGCCCCGGGCCCGTCCCCTCGGCCGCCCGACCCGTACGCAGCCCCACCGAACAGGCCCCCGGGCCACTTGGACAGCCAGCAACGAGGGAGCGACCAGGAATGACCGACCAGGACCCCATGACCACGGTCAACTCACCCGCCGGGTACCGCGTCATCACCGTCGAGGAGGCGGAGGAACGCTTCCGGATCTCCGACGGGATCGGCTACCCGTACGCCGATTTCGCCGACGAGCAGGAGATCCGGCTGTACGAGGGCGGGCTGCACGTCGCGGGGCACCTGGAACCGGAGGGCGACGAGGACTGGATCCCGTACAACACCGTGGTGGACGGCGACCTCACCGTCGACGGCGACCTGGACTGGTGGGACAACAGCGGCGGCAACTTCCTCGTCGTGACGGGCACCCTGCGGGCCCGGAACGTGTTCCTGTACGGCTGCCCGAACGTGCTGGTGCGCGGGAACCTGGAGGTGACGGGCGGTATTCGCGGCTCGTACGGGGACGACGGCGGCATCCTCACGGTGCGCGGCAGCACCCGCGCGTCGATCGTCATCGGCATGCTGTACTTCATTCTGGACTTCGCCGAGCAGCCGCAGTCCCTCCTCGTCGGCGACCCCTGCCGCACCAACGTCCCCGTCGACTTCACCGACGGGGAACTGAGCGGCATCCTGCTGCCCGAACTGCTGAACAAGCACGGCGAGGCCGACTCGAGGAAGATCCAGGAGGCCATGGGCGAGGGACGCCAGGTGCTGCGCGCCGGGGTGCGCCCGAGCCGCGTCATCGCGCTGGAGGAGCTGGACTCGCTGCTGGACCGGGCCGACGAGGTCACCGAACTCGACCTCTCCGAATGCGGGCTCCGCGGCTTCCCGGAGCAGCTGCTCGCCTTCCCCCGACTGCGCGTCCTGTCCCTCGCGGACAACGCCGACCTCGGCGCACTCGACGCACGCATCGGCGAACTCACCGCTCTGGAAGAACTCGACGTGTCGGGAACGGGGCTGACCGGGCTGCCCGAATCCATCGGCGCCCTCCGGAACCTCAGGGTGCTGGAGATATCCGGCAACCGCTTCACGGAACTCCCCGAGTCCCTCGGCGACCTCGGCCGCCTGGAGGTCCTGCGCGCCGGACATCTGACCTGCCGGCTCCCCGAATGGATCGACCGGCTGCACGCCCTGCGCGAGCTGGACCTGTCCTGCCTGAACCAGGGGCGCTACTACTGCGACACCCTGGTCCCGTTCCCCGAGGCCGTCACCCGACTGACGGGACTGCGCTCCCTCGACCTGTCCGACACCTGGCTGGAGTCCGTCCCCGACACGCTGCTGGACCTGACCGCGCTGGAGGAGCTGAACCTCAACTCCTGCGCGTCCGCCCGGCTGACCCGGCTGCCCGAGCTGGCCCGGCTGCCCCGCCTGCGGGTGCTGCGGCTCAGCGGTCACACCCCGTGGACCGGACAGCCCCCGGCCTCCAGGGACCTGCTCACCGGCATCTGGGACATCACCACCCTGGAGCACCTGGAACTCGACCGCTGGGGCCAGGAGACCTTCGAGGGGGAGAAGATACGCACCGCGTTCAGGTCCCTGCCCGAAGACGCCTTCGTCCGTACGCCGAACCTCCGCCACATCGACCTGGCGTTCAACGAGCTCACGACCCTTCCCGAAGCCTTCTTCGCCCTGCGCCACCTGGAGTCCGTGAATCTCCGGGACACCGAGCTCGACCGGCCGACCCTGGACCGGCTGCGCGCGACGTTCCCCGGCACCCGAATCGACCTGAGGGGCACCGGGGCCGAGGAGGTCGTCCACGATCCGAACTGGCAGGCCGTGCACGCCCTGGTCAGGGAAGGTTCCGCCAAGGGGGGCGAGGCGGCGGTCGCCGCCTACGAGCAGGCCATCGCGCTCTGCGTGCCGGGCGCGTGCTACTCCGGTCACGACCGGCTCTACGCCCACTACGCCCTGGTCAACACCCTGGGCGAGCTCGCCGGCAACGCGTCGGACGCCGACCGCCCCGTCCTGGACGCCGAACTCGTCCGGTACGCCGAACGGACCTTGGCCCTGCTGCCCGACACGATCTGGCACTTCACCGACGAGGGCGCCTTCCAGGAAGAG
The DNA here is from genome assembly GCF_008120935.1 of Streptomyces sp. sk2.1. Taxonomy (GTDB): domain Bacteria; phylum Actinomycetota; class Actinomycetes; order Streptomycetales; family Streptomycetaceae; genus Streptomyces. The sequence goes on along the minus strand of NZ_RDBO01000086.1, from coordinate 79,730 downwards.
GTCGGGCGCCGCACCGGCAACGCCCTGGCCTGGCATCTGCTGCGCATGGGCGAGCCGGAGCGCGCGCTGACCGCCGTGGAACAGGCGCTGGTCGAGGCCGAGGGCCCGTCGCACGACTTCATCCACGACACCCGGGTCCGCGTCCTGCTCGCCCTCGGCCGCACCGACGATGCCTACCGGGTGGCCGACCAGGTCCTCACCCGCGACCCCGGTTTCGAGGACCTCGCCGACCTCGCGAACCTGCCCGAGTTCCAGCGGTGGCGGCAGACCCGGCGCATCGGCAGGGCGCTCGGGGACGCCCGATGACCCGCGGACCCAGGCCCCCGGACCTCGCACGCCGGGAGAAACGTCCATGAGGTGACGGCATCCGGTCGGTTGCGGGTGCCGACGGGATTTGAACCCGCGGACGGTGGGGGGCAGGCCCGCCCTGGTCCCCGTAAGTCGATGTGGGAGGGCCTCACCCACACCGATCGCAATGGGCCGCTCTGCCACAGCCCCGCAACCTGCGGGAACTGCGCAGTCCCGCTGCGGGGAGCGTAGAGGACCGGGCCCGACGGGGCGAACTCTTTTGCGGGACGCACCTTTTGCGGGGCGCCCCTTCGCCGGGTCCGGTCGCGACGGGCCGGTCGTCAGGGTGCCGGGCCCGGTCGCCGGGGTCGTCGGGCCCGGGCGTCACTCCTCGGCCGGAGTACCGCCGCGCACGGACCCGGTGGCCCCGCTCACCAGCATGGCCACCAGCCCGTCCACCTGCTCGCGCGGATCCGGCGCGCCGGGCCAACCGGTCATCAGGAGATGGTGAACGGCTCCGACCAGCGCGAGCGCGACAGCGGCCGTGTCGGTGCCCTCCGCGATGCGGCCGAGACGCTGTTCGGCGTCCAGATAACGCGCGATCGCTTCCTGGACGGCCGCGAACCCCGGTGCCCCGCCCTCCAGTTCCTGGCGTATCCGGAGGGCGGCGGCCGGGCGCGTCATGGCCAGACCGGCGATCACGGGGCCGCCGGAGTCGAACAGCGCGGTGGCGACGCCCATGAGGTTCGCCACCACCGTGTCCGAGCCCGCCAGACCGGGAAGCTCCTCGGCCAGCCGCGCGGTGCGCGCGAACCTGTCCAGGCACAGCTCGGCGACGAACTCGTCCAGCCCGGCGAAGCGGGCGTGCAGCATGCCCTTGGCGCAGCCCGCCTCGGTGGTGATCGCCCTGCTGGTCAGGGCACCCGGACCGTCCCGTTCCAGCACGCGCTCCGCGGCGGCGAACAGCCGCTCCCTGACGTCGGGCATCGCCACTCCACGCGGTGACATGAGCCCCTCCCGATGTTGTCGCTGTCCGCCCCGGTCACTTTGGGGATTGCCGGTATGGGCGTGTGCCCATACTGTATGGGCACACGCCCATCATAGGCTCGCCCACCCGGCGTCCGACAGGAAGGCACCCGATGCGCAACGTCGTCAACACCGAACAGGCCCAGGCGTGGAACGGCTACGAAGGCACGTACTGGGCCCGCAACCAGGACCGTTGGGACGCCGTGAACGCGGGCTTCGACCAGCCGTTGCTCACCGCCGCGGCCATCGGCGGGCACGACCGGGTGCTCGACGTCGGATGCGGATCGGGGCGGACGACGCGGCTCGCCGCGCGCCGGGCGGTGAACGGACGGGCCCTCGGTGTCGACCTGTCGGACCCCATGCTCGAACGCGCCCGCGCGAGCGCGGAGCGGGAGGGCCTCGGCAACGTGACGTTCGAGCACGCGGACGCCCAGGTCCACCCCTTCGGACCCGGCGCCTTCGACGCGGCGGTCAGCCGCTACGGGGTGATGTTCTTCGCCGACCCCACGGCCGCGTTCGCCAACATCGGAGGCGCCCTGCGCCCCGGCGGCCGGCTGGCGTTCATCTGCGCCGCGGACGCCGACCTCAACGGGTGGGTGCGGGCCATGACGGCGCTGCGGGACCACCTGCCCCTCGGGGACTTCGGAGTACCGGGGCGCCCCGGGATGTTCTCCCTGGCGGACCCGGACCGCATCCGTGAGGTGCTGTCCGGAGCCGGTTTCGTACGCACGGCTCTGCGACGGGTCGAGGCGTACGGGAACTGGGGGCGGAACGCCGAGGAAGCGGCGGCCTTCCTTCTGGGCACCGGACCGGGGCGCCATCTGACCGGTCAGGTGTCCCGGGAGGCCGCGGACCGTGCCCGCGAAGCACTGGAGGAGCACCTGCGCGACCACGAGGAGAACGGATCGGTCCGCCTGCTCAGCACCGCCTGGCTGGTCACCGCGGCCCGCCCCGAATGACCGCCCCGACCGCTCGCCGCCCCCGGGAAAGCCCATGACCATCGCTACTTCATCATGTCGAGGTGACGGACTCCGGCCGGTCGGCGCCGGTGGCCGGTCGTGGCCGGAGCGGGACCCCGTCGGGCGGTGTCCCGTACGAGGCGCGGGCCCGGAGCAGGGAGGGCAGATGTTCCCTGCTCCAGGCCCGCGCGGCCGCGATCAGCGGGAAGAGGCTGCGCCCCAGCGCCGTCAGCTCGTACTCGACCCGGGGCGGGTTCTCGTCGTACGCGGTGCGGGTCACCAGGCCGTCGCGCTCCATGGACCGCAGGGTCTGGGTGAGCACCTTCGGGGTGATGCCCCGCAGGGGCGTCCGGAGGTCGCTGAACCTCCGTGCCCCGTCCTCCAGGCAGAGCACGACCATCCCCGTCCATTTGTCGCCGATCCGGATCGGCATGGCGTTGGACGGGCAGATGGGGTCGAACATTTCGGGATCCAACGGCTCGGTCATGGACGCGAGGGTAGCCCCAGTATCTTTGAGGTAACCAGTATCTTCTGGATACCGTCCTTCCCGGTGGTGGAAGTCGCCGCCGGGAGGGGCACACATGAGTGAGATCGTTGTTTTCGGGGCCGGTGGCCGCGCGGGCCGGGCCGTCACCGCCGAGGCACGTGCCCGCGGGCACCTGGTCACCGCGGTTGTCCGCGACCCCGAGAAGCACGCAGGCATCGAGGCGGATGGCATCCGTGTCCTCCGCGGCGACATCAGGGACCCGCGCTCGGTGGCCGGGGCGAGCGGCGGGCATGCCGCCGCGGTGCATGCGGTGAGTCCGTTCTCGGGGCCCGAGCAGGGTTTCGACGGTCTCGACCCCGAGTTCTTCGTCCGGGCCGCCGACGCGCTGCTGCGGGGCCTCGCGGAGGCGCGGGTGCCGCGGCTCGTCGTGGTCGGCCTGTTCGCGAACCTCGAAACCCCCGGCGGCGGGCTGGTGATGGACGATCCCGAGCTGTTCCCGCCACAGATCCGGCCGTTCGCCCTCGCGCACCGGGCCGGGCTGGAAAGGCTCCGGGCGGCAAGGACACCGGTCGACTGGCTCGTGCTGACCCCGCCGGCTCTGCTGGAGGCGGACGCTCCCCGGACCGGCCGCTACCGCACCGGGGGAGAAGCTGTGCCGGAGACGGGCCCGGCACACCTGTCCTACGCGGATCTGGCGGTGGCGCTGCTGGACGAGATCGACGCTCCGCGACACCACCGCGCCCAGGTCTCGGTGTTCGACTGAAACACGGTCAGGGGAACGGGGGTGCGGGGGATCAGCGGAGAGCCGACGGCTGATGGAGCCGCTGACCCGGGTGCGCGAGGCGTGACGCCGTTCCGCAGGCGCCGCAGGCACCGGAGTCCGGTGCCTGCGGACGGCAGGGGTACGGGGTGCTCAGCCCAGTCGGGTCGTGGCGTACGCCTCGATGGCGTCCCGCTGGTACGCGGCCAGGCCCGTCGCGATCGACTCGTACGCCGCACGCCACTGCTCGTTGTCCACGCAGGAGCGTCCGATCGCGCGGTACTCCTCGACGGAGACCGCCCGGAGCCCGGTCAGTGCCCGGTACTGGGCATCGATCTCGGCCTGCACCGGGGCGGCGTCGGCGGGCACGCCCGCGACCAGCAGCTCGGCCAGCCGGATCATCTGCGCCGTGCGCTCGCGGTGCCCGGTCTCGATCCGGTCCTCGCTCATCGTCGAGGTGTACCGCTCGATGTCCTCGGCCAGCCCGGGGAAGTCCCGCAGGCTCTCCTCGTACTGGGCGGGCCGGACGCCCTCGAAGAGGTTCTCCGGTCGGTTGATGGTGGTCATGGCTCTGCCGTCCTTCCTGGACTGCTCCAGTTCGGCGATCGTGCGGGAGACGGTGTCGGCCAGGGCGTCGAGCCGGTCGCGCTCGGCGAGCAGGCGACGGTGATGACCTCGCAGGGCCTCCACCTCGTCGACCTGCTCGGCCAGGACCCCGCCGATCTCGGGCAGCCCCAGGCCCAGTGCCCGCAGCACGAGGATCTGCTGCAACCGCAGCAACTCGCCTTCCTCGTAGTAGCGGTGGCCGTTGCTGCCGACCCACGCGGGCGGCAGCAGCCCGATCTCGTCGTAGTGCCGCAGGGTCCGGGCCGTCACGCCCGACATCCGGGCGACCTCCGCGGTGGGCCAGGCCATCGTCGCCTCCGTCTCCCTCACGAGTGCTTCGCCGGGCCGGTTTCTCCGGCCCTGGTCAGGACGGTAGGAGCTTCCGCTGCGGCAGTTTCAAGCCCTGAGCCCTGAGCCACGGACCCCGAACTCCGAGGCCGGGCTCGTTGCCGCCCCGGCCTCCGCTCGCGGCCCCCGCTCACCAGTCCCGGGTGGCGATCAGCTCCTCCACGTCCGCGTCCGTGAACCCGTAGGCCATCGCCACGAGCCAGAAGCTCTCGCCTATCTCCTCCCGCGCGACGGTCTCGATCTCGCTTCCCGCCGCCTCGAACTCGCTCTCCAGGAGGTTGAACTCCTCCGTCGCCGCCTGCGTGAGCACGTACAGGGCCGGCAGGTCCGCGGGCTGCTCCGCCTCGATCCGCTCGCACAGCCGCAGCAGGATCGCCTTGCCCTTGTCGACGATGTGATCCGGGAAGTACTCGTCCACGTACATCTGGTGCAGGAAGGAGTCCTCGTTCACTTGCTGGTTCGTGATCGGCATGGCGCCTCGTTCGCTCGGTGGAGTCCGACATGCCGATCATGCACCACCCCACTGACAGGCCGGTCCCGTCGTGTCCGGGGCCCGGGGGCGGTCGCGAGCACCTCGCGGAGCCGGGACGCGTATGCGGCGGGGTGGGTGAGATTGCCGTTGTGGCCGCCGGGGAACTCCACCGGTTCGGTGTCGAGGAGGGCGGACAGCTCCCGGGCGCAGCGGTGGTCGAAGACGGTGTGCGGTGTGGTGCGGCCGAGGGCCGGAACGATCCGGACCGCCGTGTCCCGCAGCGCGGCCACCCGTTCGGCACTCAGGGTGTCGTCGATGACCGCGGTGAAGTCGTGGGTGAGGAAGAAGTCGAAGTTGGCGATGCGCCGGGGCGTCAACGGCTGTGCGGTCAGGCCGGGTTCCGCGTCCTGGGCGGTGAGGTCGATGCCGAGGACCCGTGCCACCTCCCCGAAGGCCGCGTTCAGCCCCCGGCTCGTGTAGAGCCGCTGGATGTCGGCGAGTTCGTGTTCGTGGCGGGCGCGCTCGGCGGCCGGCAGCAGCCGGGGGGCCACCGGCTCGTGCGCGATCAGGGTGAGCGGCCGGTCGGGGTGCTCGACGGCGAGGTGGAGCCCGATGACGGCGCCGAGGCTGAGGCCCAGCACGGTGACCGGTCCGTCGGTGAGCTCGGCGAGCAGCCGGTGGACGTCGTCGGCGTGCCGGGCGAGGGTGATCGGGACCGCCGGGTCGGTACGGATGCTGCGCGACAGCCCCCGGCGGTCGTACGTCACCACGGTGTGGTCGGTGACGAGGCGGCCGACCAGGTCGATGCTGCGGCGGGCGTCGCCCTCGCCGCTCTCCGATACGAGCAACAGCGGTCCATCGCCCCGGACTTCGTAGTACAGCTCGGCTCCGGGCACGGAGAGCGTGGCGTTCCGGACTGGGGTCATGTCGTCCTCCTGTGGGTGCGGCCGCCGTGGCGGCGGTCACGCCCACAACATAACCAATCGCTTTAGATGTATTGAAATGGATGGGTTGGGGGTGGCTGGTTATGGGCTCACGAATGGGGCCGGGCCGTTTCCGTCGGCCCGGAGTCGGACGGCCCCGGCCGCGGCGGCACTCGCGCGGCGCGTCGACCGCGCCCGTGTCATGGGCGGTGGCTTCCTCGTCTCCGCCCGCGGATTCCTCCGGCCGACCCGGGTGCGCACCGACTCGGCCCTCCGATTCGTTCTCGCCGCGCCTCGGCCTGCGCGGGCGGCCCGGTCACCGCCGGGTCGGCGGCCGCGCTCGCCAGGAGAAGGGCGGACGCGGACGGGATGGTCCCGCGCATCGGCCCGGCGCCGGGCCGCACCGCCGCCCGGGCACGGATCAGCGGGGCCGGGAGCAGCCGGTCGTCGGTTCGCTTCAGGACGGAACCGGGCCGTGTCCGCAGGCGAGGGGCTCGTCTCCGGTTGGAGACGGATTCCGTTCCCGGTCTCTCCATCTCCGGTTCGACGTGGTAATCACCCCGTGGCGCGAGGCCCGCGCGGAGCTCCGGACCATAGGCTCGACCACATCGGACCGACCGCGCCGGTGCCCGACCGCACCGGAAACGGACGAGCCAGGGAAACGGACGAATCAGGGAAACCGACGAGCCCGAGAAACCAACGAGCACCGATCCTTCCGCCGCATCCGGAATTCAGTGAGGAACCCCATGTCCAAGCGCATTCTCGTGTCGTCCCTCATCGGCGCCGCCGCTCTCGGAGCGGTGGCCGCGGGCGGCCTCGCCATGGCGTCGACCACCACGGCGCCGATCCTGGAGAACGGCTCGGCCCGCTACACGGCCCCGTCCGAAGCCGCCGCGGGCACACTCGTCTTCACCGCCGACGTGAGCGACGATTCGGGCATCCGGGGCCTCAAGGTCCTTGTCTGGCCCGCGAGTTCGAAACTGGACCCGACCGAGGCGGAGCTCCGCTCCGTGGAGGACGCCACGTGCCTGCGCACCACGGCCGAGACGTCCCGCTGCACCTACACACTCCGGATCACCGAGGAGGAGGCGGCCGGGGCGGCCACCGGCACCTGGTACGTATCGGCACTGGCGACGGCCGAGGACGGCGACACGACGTTCGTACCCCGTGCCGCCGCCTTCGAACTGCCCGAAGGACCGCCCGGCGCCCGGTGACCTCGTCGGCGCACGCCAGGTTCTCCCGGATCGCGCCGGGCAACAGCGGCATGCCCTGCGGAGCCGGTTCTCGATCCGGCTGATGCGCAGCATGACGTCGACCCGGCCAGGGACACGTGGCGAGCCGTCAGGGTGCGTCGTGTCTGCTCGCGCGGTCCTGCCCGGGGCGGATGAAAGCCTTGCCGGAGTCGAGGTCGACAGAGTTGGGCGGTGCACCGGAGCCGGCGTCGTCCCGGAGGACGAGTCGGCGTTCCCGCTCCTGTTGGACGTGTCGCTGTGACGGGTGGAAAACCTCGCCCCACGTCTCGACGGCCGACGCTCCTCCACCGCCGTACTTGCGCCGACGCCGGCCTGCCCATGCGAAGAGGGCAACCCAAAGAACGATGACGATACCGCCGATCGTGAGCAGCATGAGGATGTCTCCTTCTGGACGCCGACGTCTGCCCGCCGACAGTCTGTGCCACCCATCGGGCAGCATGTCGATCGCCCGGCCGATGATGCGAGCCGAGTCACTAAAATCGCCGTATGACCTGGAGCGAGGCGGAGTACGTCGAGTACCTGCAGAGCGAGCGCCGCAGCTATGCGTGGGTGATGCAGCGGTACGGCAACCGGACACCGGAGAGGGCCTGGGCGGAGGCTCTGGACTGGTACCCCTACGAACCGGCCGACGCGCCGTTCCGCGGGCTCGTCTTCCACGACGAGTCGTGGCACTGGGCGATGCTGGCGATCCACGGGGACCGGTACACCGTGGACCATCCCGAGCTGACCGGCCCGCCGGCCGAGTACCGGGCTCTCGGGTGAACGCCCGGACGTCGCAGGGGTTTTGACCCCGGAAGGCTTGGGGCCCGCGCCCCGGAACGGTGAAGGGGCGCACCTCAACGCACGGTCTCGGGGGCGTTCTCCCCGGGCGGTGTGCGCAGGGACCGGAGCGGTGACAGGAAGTTCGGGAGAAAGCTCAGCGTCATACCGCCCGCGCCGAGCCACAGCGTGGCCGTCGCCCCGAGCGCGGAGCCCGATATTCCGCCCAGCAGCCCGCCCAGGGGAAGACCGCCCCAGGACACGAACCGGACCGTCGCGCTCATCCGGCCCAGGAGGCGGTCCGGTGTGAGGGCCTGTTGGAAACTGGACTGGGCCACGACGCGGACGACCCCGCCCAGCGAAAGAGCCGCTAGTCCGACCGCCGCCGCGTACACGCTCCAGCCGGGCCGCGCCAACGGCATCAGGGCCGTCAACGGGCAGGTGATCAGGGGGGCGAGCCACACCACAGGGCCCTGCCCGACCAGCTTCGAGAGCTTGGTCGCCAGCAGCGCGCCCAGCAACGCGCCGCACCCCATGCCCGACAGGACGAGCCCGATGCCGAAGGACCCGAGGCCCAACTCCCTCTTCAGGAAGACCAACAACATGGTCTGGTACATCACCAGGGAGAGGTTGAACACCGCGTCCCCCGTCATGGTCGCGCGCAGGACGGGATGCCCGAGGACGAACCGCAGACCTTCCCCGACGTCCTGACGCAACCGAGGACGCCGATCGGTCTCCGGCTTCTGCTCGTGCTTCCGGATGCGGAACGCGAGGACACCCGATGCGGCCATTCCCACCGAACTCACCAGGAGTGTCGCGGGGGCTCCGATCCAGCCGACCAACGGGCCCGCCGTCGCCGGTCCGCCGATACTGGTCACCGAGCGTATCGCCGAGAGTTTCGAATTCCCCTCGACGAGATTCCCGCGTCCCACCAGATGCGGCAGATAACTGATGTGGGCGACGTCGAAGAAGACCGTCAGCACCCCATGGGCCAACGCGACCGCGTAGAGCCACGGGATCGTCAGCAGACCGGCCCACCACGCCACCGGTACCGTCAGGAGAAGCAGCGACCTCGCGGCGTCGGTGCCGATCATCACCGAGCGCTTGCGCATGCGGTCCACCCACGCTCCGGCCGGCAGCCCGACCAGGAGCGAACCCACCGTGGTCATCGCGGTCAGCAGGCCCATCTGGAACTCGTCGGCGTCCAGGGCCACGAGCGCGACCAGGGGCAGCGCGAGGAAGATGACGCGGTCGCCCAGCTGACCGAGCGCCGTGGCGGCGAACAGCCGCCCGAAGTCCGGATCGCGGAGGAGCCCGGGCCAGGAAGAATTTTTCATGCACATCACCTGCTTTCGAATGTCGTCGAACTCGGATTTCCGTTCCGGCAGGGGTGTTCAGCGGACGCCCCGCCGATGTCTTCGTCCGATGTCCTTGCCTGACGTCCTTGCCCGACGCGGTGGCTATGACCGGTCGATCCCGAACTCGTAGGCCACTTCACGGCGCACATCGGGGATGACGATGTCGGCGGTCTCCACCGGACGCCCGTCGGTGTCGTAGATGATCCGCTCGATCCGGAGCACCAGGTCCCCGACGCCGATACCCAGCAGATTCGCCTGGGCCCGGGTGGCACGGGCCGGGCGCGGCAGCTCGACCACGGTCTCGACGACCACACCGATGGAACGCATCCGCTCGACCACGCCCTTGCCCGCGAGGGGCCCCATCTCGGGCAGCATGATCGGTGTTCCGTCCGTGAGGGCCATCGGCTCCCACGACTCGGAGAGCTGGACGGGCTGCCCGTCGGCGAGGAACTCGTAGTGCGTGTTGACGCAGAGGTCCCCGGGGCCGACGGCGAGCCGCTCGGCGATCGCCGCAGGGGCGGGGACCCGTACCTGACTGTGCGCGTCCCAGGCACCGGCCCTGCCCCGCTCCTTCATGCCGGCGAGGCAGGGTGGCCCGCCCCGGCGCCCGAGGTGTCGCGAACGCACCATCCGCAGGCGCTCGCGCGGGGTGCGGACGTAGGTGCCCGAGCCCGCGCGTCCTTCGAGGAGCCCCGCGATGATCAGGCCGTCCACGGCCCGTTGCACGACGTTGCGCCCGACCCCGTACTCCTCGGCGAGCCGCGCCCGGGACGGCAGACGCTCTCCGACCGACCATTCCCCCGCGAGGACCCGGGCGCGCAGCGCGTCGGCCACTGCGAGGTACGGGGCCTCTCGGGGCATGGGTGATTCTCCGGTTTCTCGACGGCTTCCCGACACTTCCTCGTCGGTCCCGTCGGTGGTTCGGGCGACGTCGGCAAGCTACTGCACCGGGCGAAAGCTGATGGAGCAGAAACACGCTCGGTGCGCGGGCGACCTCCTGCGGGAACATGCCGGGACCTGCGTCGACTCGGCCGATCCCCCCGGGAGCCGACGCATCCGCTCCCGGCCGGGGACTTCATCCGGTATACGGGTATGAGTGGGAGAAGGCACGGGGCGAAAGGGGCGAGGGGATGACGCGAATGCTGTACGCGATGCGTGTGGTGATCGCCCTCCTGGCGGGCACCGCGACGCTGTTGGCGATCCGTGGCATCGTCTCGATGTCCGTCGGCGGTCCCGAAGGCGGGGATCCGGGGGACTGGACGATCCTGGCCGTGCCGATCTGCGCGCTCCTCACGATCCCGTGCTCGCGCGTCGCTCGGCGGCTGTACCGGCGGACCCGCGTGCTGCCGCCGAACATCGACGAGGTCCCCGGCATCGCCGGCCGCGGCGCGCGAGAGCTCGGTGAGGACTCCGAGGGCTTCGCACCGGCCCTGACCGGCATCGCCGTCGCGTGCGCCGCCGCCCTCGTGACCGAGGACGGGAGGGCCCGCACAGTGGTGGCCGCCATCGGCACGGTCGCCGCTCTCGCCGCCGCCCTCGTCACGCGCGGCCGGATGCGTGAAGCACGGAGGATCGCTGCCCGGCACGACCGCATCGCGCGCGTCAGGGGGCACGGAACCAAGGTGCGGGCCGAGGTCGTCGGCGTCGGCCACGGCTCCTCCTGGAGTCACGGCGGACCGGTGCTCACCGTGGAGGCGCGCTTCGGGACACCTTCCGGAACCCGCACCGTCGTGGAGACGATCGCGACCGCACCCGCGGACGTCCCCGTCGTGGGCGGCAGCGTCCTGGTCTGGTACCTCGACGACGGTGCCGAGTTCTACCTGGAGGAGGACCTGGACAGCGCGCACGAGCCGGGCGCCGCCGAGCGCTACAAGGAACCCGAGATGTTCTGAACGCCGCCGACCACCGACACGCCGCCGACCACCTCCGCCGGGTACGGGGCACGGTTGCGAGCTGCGGGCTGCGGGCTGCGGGCTGCGGGTTGCGGGTGCGGCGCGCGGTCAGGAGGCGTGTACGAGTCGGCCGCCGACGTAGGTCCGTTCCACCCGCGCCGACGCGATCTCCTCCGGCGGGGCCGCGAAGAGGTCCCGGTCCAGGACCACCAGGTCGGCGAGGTTCCCGGCGCGCAGGCTGCCCGCGTCGTCGTGGCCGTTCACATGGGCGGAGCCGGCGGTGTAGGCGGCCAGGGCGGTGGTGAGGTCGATGCGCTGCTCGGGCAGGAACACCCGGTCGTCGGCGGTGCCCGGTTCCCTTCGGTTCACCGCCACGTGGATGCCTTCGAGCGGGTTCGGGCTGCTGACCGGCCAGTCGCTGCCGGCGGCCAGGGTCGCGCCGGAACGCAGCAGGTCGTTGAACGGGTATTGCCAGGCGGCGCGTTCGGGGCCGAGGAACGGGATGGTCAGCTCGTCCATCTGGGGTTCGTGGGCGGCCCACAGCGGCTGGATGTTGGCGATCGCGCCGAGCGCCGCGAACCGCGGGACGTCGTCGGGGTGGACGACCTGGAGATGGGCGAGGTGGTGGCGGTTGCCGCGCCGGCCATTGGCGGTCACCGCGGCCTCCACGGCGTCGAGGGCCTCGCGGACCGCGCGGTCGCCCAGGGCGTGGAAGTGGACCTGGAAGTCGAGGGCGTCCAGCTCGGTGACGTACTCGCGCAGCGCGACGGGGTCGATGAAGCTCAGGCCGTTGTTGGCGGTGGCGCAGCCGCAGCCGTCCAGGTAGGGGGCGGTCATCGCGGCGGTGAAGTTCTCCGCGATGCCGTCCTGCATGATCTTCACCGAACCCGTCCGGAACCGTCCGTGGCCCGACTCGGCGCGTCGGGCGACCAGTTCGGGGATCTGTTCGGCGCCGCGCTCCCGGTTCCACCACAGGGCGCCGGTCACCCGGGCGGTGAGCGAACCGTCGCGGGCCGCGGTCGCGTAGGCGTCCGACGGATCGGGTCGGCCGCCGAACTCGCCGAGCAGCGCGTCCTGCCAGCCGGTGATGCCCAGGGAGTGCAGCAGCTTCTGGGCGCGCAGCAGCCCGGCCAGCCGGTCCGCGGGGGTGGCCGCCGGTACCAGTCGGGCGACGAGCGCGGTGGCGCCCTCCTGGAGCATGCCGCTGGGGGTGCCGTCCGGCTCGCGCTCGATCCGGCCGTCGGTGGGGTCGGGGGTGTCGGCGGTGAGCCCGGCCAGTTCCAATGCCCGTGTGTTGGCCCAGGCACCGTGGTGGTCCCGGTTCGACAGCAGGACCGGGCGGTCCGGCACGACGGAGTCGAGGAGCTGCCGGGTGGGCAGCCCGCCGTCGAAGCTCTCCATCGACCAGCCGCTGCCGGTGATCCACTCGTGGTCCGGGTGGGCATCGGCGTACGAACGGATCCGGGCCAGGTAATCGGCGGTGCCGACGGTGCCGGTCAGGTCGCACTCGGCCAGCTCCGAGCCGCCGTAGACGGCGTGGACATGGGCGTCCTGGAAGCCGGGCACCAGTAGTTTTCCGGCCAGGTCGACGACCTCGGTGCGCGGGCCGATCAGCTCCCGCACCTCGTCGTGGCCGACGGCCGCGATCCGCTCGCCGACCACGGCGAGGGAGGTCGCCCGGGTGCGGGCCGGATCCGTCGTGAGAACGGGGCCGCGGGTGAAGACCAGGTCGGCTGCGGTCATGGAATGCTCCGGAACGGGTGGCGACGGGTGGTGGGCGCCATGGAAACCGGGCGTCCGGTCAGATGTCAATGATGTTGACATAAGGCCCCGGCGGGGTCGGGTCGGATGGCACGACGGCCCGGTGTGTCGTGGGCCTCGATGGCCGGAAGTCGTCTGGCTTCGCGAGATTCCCTGGACAACGCGAGGAGCAGTGTTCGATCATGTGTGCAGCATCGCGTGCCGGTCACCGACTGGGTGAGGCATGGAGGTGCCGAGATGCCTTGCGGAGGCATTCCGAACATGTCAATCGAGTTGAATCACACCATCATCCACGCCCGGGACAACCGGGAGTCCGCCGAGTTCCTGGCCCGAATACTGGGGCTGGAAGTCGGAACGGCGTGGGGCCCGTTCGTTCCGGTCGCCACCGAGAACGGGGTCACCTTGGACTTCGCCACCATCCCGGCGGAGTCGATCGTCGCGCAGCACTACGCGTTCCTGATCTCGGACGAGGAGTTCGACGCGGCCTTCGCGCGGATCGAGGAGGCGGGCATCACGTACTACGCCGACCCGCACATGAAGCAGCCGGGCGAGATCAACCGTCACCACAGCGGGCGCGGCCTGTACTTCATGGATCCGGCCGGTCACGGCATGGAGATCATCACCCGCCCGTACGGCTACGACCCGGAGTCGACGGAGTCGTAGGACGCGCGAGGACCGACCGCGTCGGCCGGGCCGGGGATCTCCGCCCCGGTCGGTACGCGGTCCTTGCGCATGTCCTGGCTGGCGCGTGGGGCCGACGTATCCACGCATCCACGTGTGCCCCGACCGTGTGAGGTGCCCGGTCGTCACGCGGTTCCGGTCGGCCACGAGAGTCTTCGGTCGTCACTGGGTTCCGGTTGGTCACGACCGTCCTCGGTCGTCAGTCGGTTCCGGTCGGCCACGTGCGTCCTCGGTAGTCAGTCGGTTCCGGTCGGCTCCGCGCGTGCCCGTCGTCGGAAGCCGGTGGGGGTCTCGGCCGTACGGTGCCGGAAGAAGCGGGTGAAGACCGTGGTGCCCGGGAAGCCGAGCCGGTCGGCGATCGCGTACGCGGGCAACCGGGTGTGCACGAGCAGCCGTTTGGCCTCCAGGACCAGACGGTCGTCGATCAGGGCCTTGGCGCTGCGCCCGACCGCCGCGTTGCTGGCCCGGGTCAGCGAACGGACGCTGTAACCGAGCATGGCGGCGTAGTCCTGGACCTGATGGCTGTGCGCGAAGTTGCTCTCGACCGCGGCCCGGAAGCGGCGGAAGGTCTCGTCGCCGGCGGCCTGTTTCCGGTGCCCGCCCGGGAGATGGGACAGCCGCAGCACGAGGACCGAGAGCAGATGGCGCACGACCTCGACATGGACCTCCAACGGCAGGTCGCGCGGCCGGTGGTACTGGCTCTCCAGCAACTCCAGGGTCCGCTCCACCGGCTCCGCCGCACCGGGCGCGGGTGACAGGGGGAGCCGCCAGGCCCTGCGGTCCAGCCGGGCCGCGTCGACAGTGACCGCGTTCAGGAAACTCGCCTGGAACAGGACCACCGTCGCGTTCATGGGCACGTTCGCGGTAGCAGGAGCGGGTGTCGGATACGGGGCCTCGCCGTTCTTCCGGGGAGCGCCGGTACGGTCCGTCGTCGGCCGGAGCCGGAAGAGCTGGCCCGGCCGGACCCACAGCCATGAGCCGCTCCCGACGACGCAGTCGGTGGTGTCCACCGAGCAGGGCAGCCGACCCGAGCGCACGGTCACCAGCAGATGGAACGCCAGGCGCACGGGCGCGTCCGCCTCCACACCGAGCCGCCGGATCCGGGCCGTGAGGCCGGGCAGATCGGTGACCTCCACCCCGGGAGGGCCGCCGGGAGTGGTCGGGAACGGAAAATCCGGGAGCTCGTCAAGCTGTCCGTTTCTGCTCATTTCGCGTCCGAGTCTATCCCGTCGCCTCTCTCCCGTCCCCCTAGCGTGAGCAGGGAAGACGTGGTGAACCCACCGCGAATCCGCCACGAATCCGGTAGGGATCCACCCTGCCCGGCAGGGCCGTGGCCATGGGTTCGTACGACTGATATTGCGCAGGTCCGTCCGGGCCGTGCGGAGGAGAGGGACGGGGCGTATGCGACTGATCGTGGGCATGACCGGGGCGACCGGCGCGGTGATCGGGCTCGGGCTGCTGGAACGCCTTGCCGCGGACCCGCGGATCGAGACGCATCTGGTGCTCAGCCGCTGGGCGCGGGCCACGGTCGAGCTGGAGACGGGCCGGTCGGTCCGCGAGCTGTCCGAACTCGCCGACGCCACGTACGGCCCGGACGACCAGGGAGCCGCCATCTCCTCCGGGTCGTTCCGCACCGACGGCATGGTGATCGCGCCGTGCAGCATGAAGACGCTGGCCGGGATCCGCACGGGTTACGCGGACGGCCTCGTGGGCCGGGCGGCGGACGTCGTGCTCAAGGAGGGCCGGCCGCTGGTCCTGGTGCCCCGGGAGACCCCGCTGAACGAGATCCACCTGGAGAACATGCTGGGACTCGCGCGGATGGGGGCGCGCATCGTTCCGCCGATGCCGGCCTTCTACAACCACCCCCGCACCATCGACGACCTCGTCGACCACATGGTGGTCCGCATCCTCGACCAGCTCGGTGTCCCCGCGCCCGACGAACACCGGTGGAACGGCATGCGGGCCGCGCGCGCCCCCATCCGCGCGAGTCCCAGCATGTTCTCCAGGTGGATCTCGTTCAGCGGGGTCTCCCGGGGC
>NZ_RDBO01000086.1:36612-64020 GCF_008120935.1 Streptomyces sp. sk2.1 | reverse complement strand
GTCCCCGAGTTCCGGAAAGGCTCGGAACGGCCCGCACACGGGCGCCGAGCGGCTTCGGCCCCGAGCGGCTTCGGCCGAGCACGTCCTGGACCCGTTGATCGCGGGGCCGCGTACTGGGCGGGCAGCAGGGAAGGAGCGGACTGTTCGGTGCCCAGAAGGTCGAGCATCTGCTGAGCTGCGGCCTGCGGGTCGAAGCGCGGCGAGCTCTCGGCACTGCTCATGAACGTCCCCTGAGGTGGAGCGGGCGGGCGGACCCCACGGCGAGCGCGTCGTCGACGATCGTCTCGTTCCTGGCCTGCTGCCAGGGCCTGGCGTAGTGCGCGACCCGGACGAGCCGGTCCCGGACGTGGGGCAGTTCCAGGTGGCCCGCCGCGGCCAGACCCCCGGCCGTGTAGGCGGCCCGGTTGAGCTTCTCGGAGAACGCGGTGCCCTCCGACGCGGCCGCGCATCCGGCGACCTCCGCGATCAACGGGTCCAGGACGTGCTCGGCCGAAGCCGCTCGGCGCCCGTGTGCGGGCCGTTCCGAGCCTTTCCGGAACTCGGGGACAGGTGGCAGGCCCCGGGGCTCCTGAGGCGCCACGACGTGCCCTGTACGGACGAGTTCGTCCCTGAGCCAGTCGGGGAGGTCCGCAGGGGTCCTGGCGGTCCCCTCCGCCCGGTAGACGCCCTGCGGGACGCGGGTGCTCGGGGCGACGATGTAACCGCCGTCGGCCCGTACGTCGACCTGCCAGGCGAGCGCGGCGTTCCGGCCCGAGCCCGTCGAGCACCGGAAGCGGGTCGAGGGGGCGGGGTTCCGGTACCAGATGTGCAGCCCCCCGGAAGGCGTGCGCACCCGGAGCGTGGTGGTGTCCTCGGCCGGATCGGGGGCGCCCCGGAGGGCAGCCAGCAGCGCCAGCGTGTCGAAGCCGGAGGCCAGCCCCGCGAGGCTCACCTGCTCGGGGATCGGGATGCCCGGCAGCAGTCGTGAACGGTCGGCGACCGGGGCCTGGTGGGCGTCGATGTCGATCACGATCAGATCGGCGGGCCCGCAGGCCACGCCCACCCCGGCCGCGGGGGTGTCGGTCCACCACTTGTCGATGCGCTCGGGGTCGGTCGTCGCCGCGTGGAAACCGTGGCAGGGCCGTCCTGCGGGCAGGCACGAGCAGGTGGCCGGCTCGTGCCGGTGGGCCCGGCAGCGGGGGCAGTTGCCCGCGGGAGTCTTCCGTCCCTGCGCGAGGGGGTGAACGGGCCAGCCCTGCGCGGCGCACCAGCGCGCGACGGCATGCGGGGGCACGAACCTGCCTGGGGCTGCACGCTCCCGGTTTTTGCCTTCGCGCGGCACGCGGACCGTCCTCGTCACATCTAGGTTGCTCGATCGCTCCCGGGCCACCGGTTGTCTGGTGACCCACTGTCAGGGACCGAAGGGACTGTAGTGCAGAAGAGAGTCTAGGGCCCAGCATCCGGAAAACGAGCTCGCCCGGGGCCGCGTGCCGTTTCTATCAGTTTCCTTGGTCCCTTGAGTCCCTGGGGGTTCGGGACGCGTTCCTTCGGCCTGGTCCCGGAGGGGCGGGCGGAGGCGCTCCCAAACCCGCCGCCAGTCCCTGAGGAGGAACTGCGGGAACCCGACCTGAGGGACCGGAGGCTCGCAGGCTCGGCACCCTCAGCCTATGGCCGCGACCCAGGGACCGGCCGCATCAAGCACGCCCGACACCAGAAGACCTGCACCCGGGAGCCCCGGAGGGGCTGGACAGGGTCCAGGGGCCAAAAGCCAGGGGCTGACGAAACTGCGTCCCTGAGCTCGGTCCCTGCATGTTTTCGCAGGTCAGAGCCTTTTACCAGATCAGAACAGGGACTCTAGGGACTCAACTCGGCAATTATGAGCTACACCTGATGTATGTCTGACACGCGCCCGCGCGTATGAACCCCTATCTCTTGTCTACGTCATAATTGCACTTTTTAGTCCCTACGGTCCCTGCTGGAACGAGCTGCACTGCTCTGACCTGCGAAAACATGCAGGGACCGAAGGTTTTTCACCGAAGGACTCCAGACACTTCAGTCCCCGCTTTTGGTCCCTGGACCCTTTCGGTCCCTCCCAGGACCTGGCTGGAGCGTGTGCGGGACTGCCCGAAGCAGAGGGACCGAACCAGGCAGGCCCTGGGCCGAAGGCCGGATGAGCCTTCAGTCCCTGGCTCCCCCGGCAAGCTTCAGTCCCTGCCCCAGGGGGCCTGGCAAACACACGACCCCTGCCAGACCTCGGAGATCTGTGCCTCGACCTATTACGCCGTAATAGCTACGTCGGCAGTGGAAGTACCGCTCCCCCACCTGCTCGACCAAGACTCCACGAGTGCTTGAGAGAGAACTGGTTCAGGCAATCAAGTACGTAGCTTTCATGCGTCCGCGCCCGGCATAGTGATCAACATGATCGGACGCCTGTTCTCTCTTGTCATCGACTGCCCCGACCCGTCCGAGCTCGCGACCTTCTACGAGAGCTTGTTGTCGTTGCCGAGAGTGGAGGAGACGACTGACTACGTCGTGCTCAAGAGCACGACGGGCACGGAGATCGTGACCTTCCAACGCGTCGGCGATTTCCGACGGCCGCAGTGGCGCGACCCGGAACGCCCGGCGCAGGCGCATGTCGATGTGTTGGTCGACGACCTGGACCTCGCGGAGCCGAAGGTGCTTGCCCTGGGTGCGACGTTGCTCGAAGGGTCGGACAAGCCGATCGGCTATCGCGTATACGCGGACCCGGTTGGACACCCCTTCTGCCTCGTCACACGTGAAAGCGTGATGCTCGGCGAGTAGAGCCCCCATCGCACGGTCCGCTCCCCCGCCCTGTCCAGGCCCATCCGCCCCGGCACGAGAGCCTCCCCGGAGTCCGGGAGCCCTCGGACAGCTGCTTCCTCGTGGGGCTTGGCATACTTCCCGGATGGGGACACGGGCCGTGGAAGCAGCGCGGCGTTGGCTGGCTGATCAGGGTGTCGGCCAGGTACGCGACGGGTGGACGAGCGATGCGAAGCCGGGCGAGCTGCTGACGGCCAACCAAGTGGCACATTCCTGGGCCGGTGATGTGTTCGCCGAAGACCTGGACCCAGCCGCCCAGGTGCAGTTGGCCTTCGGACTGCTGGACCTCCTCGACGAGTACTGGGTCACGTGCGAGATCCGTTTCGCGAACGAGAGCGCGGACGGTCCCTTGCCGGCCGATGTGCTGTGGGACGGCTATCGACAGCGTCTGGAGGCGGACCGGGACGCCGAAGCCGTCACGTACTCGCTGTGGGTGGACTGGTTCGAGGACCACACCACTACCGCGACTGCCTTCGCAGAAGTACTCGGTAACGACATCGACCGAGTCGTTACCGAGCACTCGGAAGCCCTGCTCCGTCGGGCCCGGCGGGTACTGGAGTGCTCGGGCCCGGTTCCCTGGCCGGTGAAGGAACCGGCATACCGCACTGCCGCGAGCCGCCCCGCTCTGCACCCAGTACTCTTCCGCGGACTCCTGACGAGCTTCCACGACGTCTACGGCGACCTGGAACCGGCCGCCGCACTGGCCCTCCTGGACCGACTGGACCTCCCGACGGACACCCGCCACCTTGCGGAACTGCGGCACGTGCTCGCGGCGGGACACAAGAACCACTACCGCAGCCCCGACGCCTGGGACGATGCACTTCGCTCCTGCTCCTGAAAGCGCGTGATCCCGGCCCGTCGGGTGGTGGCGGTGGTCCCGGGTGGTGGAGCTTTTTCCGGTGAGGTCAGTCGGGCGTGCCTCAACTCCGTTCGTTCTCGAACTCCCGGGCGGGGACGAGTCCTTTGACGAAGGAGGGGAAGTCCGGCGCGAGGGCCAGTTCCGAGTTGTCGTCCGCATCGAACCAGGCAACGGACGGTTCCCCGTGTCGGCCGCAGGTCCGGTAGTCGAGCCCGATCCAGTAGTGCCCGTCGCCCGAAACCAGCACCACTGCTGCGGGCAGACCCCATTCTTCGACCAGGTACGGGCTGTCGAGCATGGACAGCATCCGCTCGCGGTGACCGATGCCCATCACGCTGTCGAACGGGACGTGGTCGGCACTCCATGAAGTTGGTCGGCTTGCAGGGAAGGCATTCCGGCTGTCGCTGACCCGGCCACCGTTCTGCTTGCGGAGCAGATCCAACAATGAGTCGGGGAGCGCGACGTTCAGTAGTCGCTCGGCCTCCTCGACTGCCCGGCCGGTCAGGGGCGGCTGTACTCCGTAGTCGCTACTGGTGTCCCAGAAAGGGGGCTGAAGATCCTCGAAGTGCGCCATGACCGGCATCGTAGGAGCCGGACCGGGCAGCTCACCGTCCGGCCTCGACCGGACGAGTTCGGCCCGTTCAGCCTCCAGCCGCATCCCGCCCTGCATCGAGCTGGAGACCGAGGTAGGTCCATGTCACTCCCGGGCGTCCATGCGGATCCTCACGCCGAGTTTCATGGATGACGCCCAAGCCGTGGCCCCGGGCGAGGCCGATGGTTTCCTCGGCGGAGACGGGGAACATACGGCGCCCCGCCGGGACCGGGCCATGACGCAGGGAGAGGACCACCCGGCCTCCGCGCCCGAGCAGGCCGACCAGACGGGCCATGGACGAGGTGCGCTGTCGTTCGTCGAGATGCATCCAGACCGCGGTCAGCAGGATCAGGTCGAAGCGGCGTGCCTGTGAGGTCAGCCCGGGAAGTTCGGGAAGCGCGTCGTCGACCCACTCGATCTCCTGGTCGGCATGAAGGCGTCGGCCCAGCGTGCGCAGCTCGGCGGTGGGTTCGGCGGCGACGACCCGGTGTCCCCTGGCGGCCAGCGCCGCCGCGTCGCGCCCACTGCCCGCCCCGATGGCCAACACGGAACCCGGCCGGGAGGGGAACAGGTGAAGCACCTCGCGGTGTACCTCGTTGAAGGTCACGCTCTCGTACTGCTCGGCAAGAGCCTCCGCTGCTTGACCGTATCCAGCGGTACTGGCCATGGCATGCAACTGGTCGCTGTCCGTCTCGCTGCTCATGGCGAAGCACCCTACGACTGCTCCGGCAAGGGTGACGAGGTGAGTGCGGTGACCGTCCCATCGGACCTGGGACGAGGTTCTGAGGCGAGGAGCTATTACGGCGTAATAGGTCTGATGACGTCGACACCGGCGCTCCGCGCCCCGAACCTCGTGGCCGGGATCCGGGCTCGACCTATTACGGCGTAATAGGTCGAGCCCGTAAAGAGACCCGAGTAACGGTCTGCACGCTCATATGTTTCCGTCCTCGGGGCCCGTGGCATAGGCCAGCGGTGGCGCGATTGCCCGTACATCCACCCCCCCCCCCACCCACAGTCCGATGTACAACGCGGCGGTTGCTTCCAGGAGTCCGGCTCGCTCCAGCCCTCCTCCGGCCACCGGCTCGCAGCCTGTGTCCTTGACCAGTTCGTACACCCGGGCAAGCGCTGCTTCGTCGTCCCCGCACACCGGAACGGCCAGGGGTCGGCCGTCGAAGACCGGCGGGGTCATCCGCCATACGTCCTCGTGACAGAGATTGAACGCCTTGACGACATGCGTGTCCGGCGCCGCCGAAGCCAGCTGACGAGCCGCCGAAGGGCCGTCCTCCGTCAGCAGGCGAAAACCGGGCCCGACCGGATTGGCGCAGTCGAGCAGGACTTTCCCCACGAGCACCGACCGAAGCCCCTCGACGACGGCCGCCCCTGCCCCGTACGGCAACGCGGCCAGCACCACCTCGCCGAATTCGGCCGCCGCCCGCAGACTCCCGTGCCCCGTGCCGTTCCCCATGCGCCTCGCAAGCCGCTGGGCCTTCTGCTCGTCCCTGCCTCCGACGAGCACTTCATGCCCGGCCCTCCCCCAGTGCGTGGCCAGTGCGTCCGCCATGTTTCCGGTACCCAGCACACCGATCTTCATCGATCCGTCCCTCTCCGCAGCTGCCTCAGTCGCTTTCGGGACGACACTAGAAACCCCGTCGGGCACCATGTGGTAAGTGACGACCGACGCCTATCTCGCCGACTGCCGTGCCCGCCTCGCGTTCGACCTCCTCTCCAACACCTGGAACGCCGTACTGATCTGGGTGCTGCGGAGTGGTCCCCAACGCCCGGGCGAACTGCGCGAGCGCATCGGGGGCATCAGCCCCAAGGTCCTGACCGAGACGCTGCGGCGGCTGGAGTTCAACGGACTGGTCGCACGCAATGCCTACGCCGAGGCGCCGCCCCGCGTCGAGTACGAGCTGACCGCTCTGGGACGGACGTTGCTCGGCCCGATCGACGCGTTCGGCGCCTGGGCCTTCGAGTACGGCGACGAGGTCATGGCCGCCCAGGAACGCAATGAGCATGCTGCGGCCTCGCACGAGCCATCCCGCACATCCCGTTCGTCTCACCCGCCCCTCAGTTCTTCGGGCGCGGAGTGACGCGGTTCTCCCGAAGACCATTCCGCGAGAAGCTTCGGGCCGGATGAGTGCCCCCTCCCCCACTCTCCCTCCCTGCTTTCGGGCTCTCCCGAGGGTTGTCCCCTGTACAGGTCGGTGCTGTCGAAGAGCTCTTCAATCGTTCCGGCCAGTCGATGCGTCCAGTTCAGGACACGATTCACATTCTGTGAATCACTCTTCGGCAAGGCAGAATCCTCACATGGCGAAGCGCACACGAAGCTCGACACAGCCCACAAAGCCCCTGGTCAAAGCGCCTGTCCGGATCGGGCCCCTGGACGCTCCGGCCGTCGTCGGTGAGCTCCGCCGGATGCATGAGGAAGCGGAAGATCCGTTGGTGGAACGCATGCCTGCCGATGAGGAGCTCTTCGGTGCGCTGCTCTACGCGGAGAAGCAGGCGCATGCTCTGCAGGCTCGGCCGCTCGACGTCCGGAAGGCTGCGGCAATGAAGCGGGTGCAGCTGTGGGAGTTCCTCCGGGAGCAGGCGGAGGTCCATCAGTCACGAGCCATCGACGACGCCCGGAACGCGGGAGCGCAATGGGCGCAGCTCGCCCCGGCTCTGGCAGTGGCGGCCCCGAGCGCCGCCTACAACAAGGCGAAGCGGCTGAAGGCCATCGAGCTCACCGATGAGACCCCTCAGGCCCGGCCGGTACGTCGTACCCCGGAGGCCGTTCTGAGAGCCGAACGCCGGCTGATCCTGGAACAGGCTGCGGAACGCCGTGCTCAGGCAGCGGCACAGAGGCGGCACCAACTGCTGGTGCCCGTCGCCGACCGACTGCTGAATCAGCGCGACGGGCTGGTGTTGGACGAGGACGCGGAGTACTGGTTCGAGGAAATCGAGGCAGTACTGCCCAACTGCCGTACGCCGCTCCAGATGGTGAGCCTTCACCGCTATCTCCAGGCGGCCGTACGGTCTCTGAACAAGGTGGAGCAGCGGACGGCGCACCCCGTCTCACTCACCGAAGGAGCACGTCTCGCGCTGTCCGCCGCTGCGGAGTTCCTGAACGAGGAACGGAGCGACGAGGCCGGCTCCCTGGCGGTGGAGCGTTGAGGACAACGGGTTGCTGAAGTCCGGCTCCTGGATCCTGTGACGGTCGGCAGTGTCCCTGGCGGGTGTCGATCTGGCGGCCTGACACTCTGGGGCCATGAGGATCGCGACCGCCCAGTTCACCTGTGTTCCCGCTGATGTGGCGGCGAATGTGAAGCAAATGGCGGCTCTGATCGCCGAGGCGCGCACGCAGGACGCCGAGTTGGTGGTGTTCCCTGAGCTGGCGTTGACCGGGTACGAGTTCGAAGCCGTACGTGCCCGTCGTGATCTTTGGGTGCAGGCGGACGATGCGCGGCTGGACGCGATCCGGGCGAGTGGTGTCGCCTGCGTCGTCAACTGTGCTGCAACCGCCGACGGGGAGCAGCCCGCTGTCGAGACGCTGGTCTTCGGGGCCGATGGCGAGTTGATCACTACGTATCGCAAGCAGCATCTGTTCGAGCACGAGCAGGATGTATTCGTAGCAGGTCAGCACGATGGACGGTTTGAGTTCGGAGGGCTTCGTTTCGCTCTGGCCACGTGCTTCGACAACCACTTCACCGAGCTGGTCTCCCGTGGCGCCGCCGATGGGTGTGAGGTGCATCTGGCCAGCTCGCTGTACGGCACGGGCGGAGGGGCGGGGGAGCTGGCAACGGTGTATCCGGGCATTGCCAAGGACTTCGACATGCATGTCGTCGTGGCCAACCATGTCGGTCCGGCCGGCGCGTGGATCGGCTGTGGTCGCTCAGCGCTGTGGGCCCCGGGCGGAACCTTTCTCGCAGAGGCCGACACCGACAGGCCCATGGTGGTCACGGCTGAGGTCGGTTAGAGCGTGGCCATGGCCCTGAACTGCTTCGGCTTGTTCGCTGCCCGCTCCCGGTGCTGCGAGCTTCGTATCGCTCCTTGCCGAAGCCGGGAGGTCGACCGCCGTGTGGTCTGCTGCGCCGGTGGGCGGAACCTATTACGGCGTAATAGGTTCGCCTCGACAAGGTGAGGGCCCGTTGGTACCGGCTCGGAGAAGAACTGTTCCTGCACCAGGCCCCATCCGAACAGGGGGTTCATGGTGGGACGGTGGCCTGAAGGGTCCGCTGCTGATCCGGAAGCAGCGAGAAAGCGGTACGACTCCGATACGCGGGCAACGCGCAAGGCGTTGCGAGAGGTGTTCAGGGTCGATCTGCCCGACGCACACTCCGGCCCGGGGATCGTCATCGCCGCGAGTGTGGTTGTGGGCCTGCTCCTAGGGCCTGCTGCCGGAGCCCTCGTGGCTGGGGCCTTCGCTTTCCTGCTCCTCGCCACTCTGGCAGTCATGTTCCTCAGGCGCATTCGAGGCGTGGACGCGACACGTCGGGCCTATCTCTTCGCTTCTGGATGGGCGGGCTGGGTCCAGGAACCGGCTGTGGAGCCCTGCGACACCCATGCTCCGGGCGACTGTTCTCGCTGCGGCGGAGCCCGATCGGTCCGGTTCGTCGCTCTCCGGGAAGGGGCGGCTCGGTCGGGGGAGAGGGAGATCTCTGCCTGGCTATTACGCCGTAATAGGGGAGGGGAGCCCGGCCGAGCTATTACGCCGTAATAGGGGAACGAGTCCTGACATCCCAACAAGTTGTGCAAACTAACGTGTCGGTGCAGCAAACGATCTAGCACGTTAGTAAGGTAGCGCCATGAGTATGCCATCCACCTCGAGCGACCGAGTGAAAGTCGTCTCCAAGCTGCCGGGATGGCTCCGGCAGAACCTCAAGGTCAGAACCGCGCAGCTCGGGATCGAGATCCAGACTGCGGTCGAGCAGGGAATCGCCGCCTGGCTCGGGCTCGCGTCGGCGACGACCGCGGTCGACACTGCGGGAGCCGAGTCCTACTCCACCTTCCTTCCTCCGGCGCAGTGGGAGGAGTTCAGGGGCATCGCCGAGGACCGTCGGGTTTCCCTCATCCAGGGGCTCGCCCAGTCCGTTCAGCTCTGGCTCGACACCAACCCGGCTCCCGATGTGAAGCGGCCCGACATCACCCGCCGCATCGTGGTGTGCAACCAGAAGGGGGGTGTCGGCAAGACGGCCATCACGGCAGGGGTGGGGGAGGCCCTGGCCGAGGACTCCAACACCCTGCACCCTGTCCGTGTCGCCAAGGCCCTGGCCGCCGCTCTGCGTGCCGGCGAGGCGGACGGTGACACGGCGGGGGTGGGCAGTGCCGACCCGCTCGACATCGAGAAGCTCCCCGGCCTCGGACTCCGCGTCCTCCTGGTGGACTTCGACCCCCAGTGCCACCTGACCAACCAGCTGGGGGCCGCCCCCCTGGCCATGAACGGGGACAGCCTCACCAACCACATGGCGGGCGACCCGAAGGGCGACCTGCGGGATCTGATCGTTTCCGTCGACGAGGAGCACTTCGGCGGTCGGCTGCATCTTCTGCCCGCCTGCCACGACGCCTTCCTCCTCGACGTCCGGCTGTCGGCGGTGCGGGCCCGTGAGGCGGCTCTGGAGCGAGCCTTGCTGCCCCTGGAGGCCGATTACGACGTCATTCTCGTGGACTGCCCGCCGAGCCTCGGCCTCAGCATGGATGCCGCCGCGTACTACGGACGACGTCGTGACGGTGAGCGGCCCGGCCAGTCCGGGGCCCTCATCGTGGTCCAGGCCGAGGACAGTTCCGCCGATGCCTACGACCTGCTCACCAACCAGATCGAGGACCTCCGCGGCGACCTCGGCCTCGACATCGACTACTTGGGCATCGTGGTCAACCTGTACGACGGTCGCCGCGGGTACATCGCGACCTCGTCCCTCCAGGGCTGGATCGACATAAAGGATCCACGGGTCGTCGGCCTCATCAACGACCTCAAGGAACAGAAGGAAGCCGTGCGGATGAAGCAGCCGCTGCTGAGTTACGCACCGACTTCGCAGCAGGCCGTAGGCATGCGTGCGCTCACCCGGGAGATCTCATGAGCAAGGCGGATCAGCTCGGAGCCGGACGGTTCGGAGGCGGTGCCCGGCCGGTCAGCGCGCGCCGTGCCGCCATCGGTGCCGCCACCGGTGTACCGACCGACCGGGTCGCCCCGCCGTCCCGGCTGCCGGTCACCCGCATCAACTCCAACCCCGACAATCCGCGCACCACGCTCGGAGACCTGTCCGAACTTGCGGGCAGCCTCGCGGAGCATGGCCAGAAGCAGGCCATCACGGTCATGAACCGCGATGCCTACATCAGGGCCAACCCCGAGCGCGAGCGCGATCTGGACCCTGACACGACCCATGTCGTGGTGGACGGCAGCAGCCGCCTGGCCGCTGCCCGCGAAGCCGGTCTCACCCATCTGAACGTGATGGTCGACGACGAGCAGGGGAGCGACGGCGACGCCATCCTGGAGTCCGCACTCGTCGCGAACGTCCACCGCAACGACCTGGACCCGCTGGACGAGGCGCGGGCCCTACAACGGCTGCTGGCCATTCACGGATCGCAGGTCAAGCTCGCCAAGCGCCTTCGGAAGTCGCAGGGTTGGGTGTCACAGCGGCTCGCCCTGCTCAATCTGACTCCCGAACTTCAGGCCGTCGTGGGCGAAGAACCCGTCGAGCTGCTGCGTACCGTCGCCAAGCAGCCGCACGACCGCCAGGAAGCCGCGCTTGAGGAGCTGAAGGCGGAACGGGCCCGCAAGGAAGAGGAACGGGTGGCGGCCGCCACGGTCCCGGCCCCYGCACCGGCTCCGGCACCAGTCCCGGTCCTGCCTCCGGAAGAAGCTCCGGAATCCGTAGCTCCGGAAGCTGCTGTCCCGGTGTCGGCATCGGTAGCGGCGGCGGTGCCGGAATCGGCTCCTGCCCCGTCTCCGGTTCCAGTACCGACCCCCGCGCCGGCAGCCGTCCCGGTCATCCCTGCCTCCACCCCCTCGGCTCCGGTTCCGGTTGCGGCTTCGACCGTGGCCAGGTCCGAAGCGGGGGAGGGGGCTCGCGTTTCGCAGCCCGAGGGTGTGTCGGAGCGGGGGGAGTCCTCCGTACCGGAGCCGCGGTCCGACAGCGCGTCCGTCACCGAAGCGGGCTCGGGCGAGTCCACGTCTTCCGCGTCGCGGCCGCTGCCGTATGACGACGGGGCTTTCATCGCCCGGCATTTGATCCACAAGATGGGCGAGGCCGAGTTCGACCGGATGTTGGACATCCTCAACACCCACAGGCGCGAGCGAACGACCTCGTAGCAGAAGAATTGTCCGACGGCCTCGGCCGGCTCGGAACGTCCTGCGGGACGTACCTCGTCGACGCGATGTGTGCGAGATACGCCCCGTGGGACGTTTTTCATGCCTTGTTCGAACAGTTCGATTCTTCGCTCAGAACGATTCTCCGGAGAAAGGGTGATCGAGGGCGGCGGGCCCTCCTCGGGAAAAAGAGGCTCCTGGAGCGCCGATCGAGGGGCGTCGGCCCCGGTTCTGCTTCCTCGCCCCGATCGGCGCCCTCCATCGCCATCACCGATTTGAACGGTGATGGTTCGCGTTATGATGAATGCATCACTGCTTCAAGGGGTGACATGTTGGATGCTCGCACGGACGGGGACGCGGAGCGACGCGATGCGGGCGGAAGCGACTTTCCTGTCCGTACCGCTCGTGCGAGTCTGTGGGAACGACGATGAAGGGTGATGTGTGATGAGCGGGACCGAGGAAAGGGCGCTGCTGGCCGGCGGCTGCTTCTGGGGCATGCAGGAGCTGATCCGGACGTTCCCGGGCGTCCTGGCCACTCGGGTGGGGTACAGCGGTGGTGACGTGGAGAATCCGACGTACCGCAACCACGGCAGCCACGCCGAGTCGATAGAGATCACCTTCGACCCCACCCGGACCGACTACCGGACCGTTCTGGAGTACTTCTTCCAGATCCACGACCCCACCACGAAGAACCGGCAGGGCAACGACGTGGGGCTCAGCTACCGGTCCGCCATCTTCTACCTCGACGACGAGCAGAAGCGCGTGGCGGAGGAGACCATCGCGGACGTCGACGCGTCCGGGCTGTGGCCGGGCACCGTGGTGACCGAGGTCGTTCCGGCAGGGGCCTTCTGGGACGCCGAGCCCGAGCACCAGGACTACCTCCAGCGCTACCCGGACGGCTACACCTGCCACTTCGTGCGCCCCGACTGGCGGCTGCCCAGGCGTGCGCAGTCCTGAGCTCAAGCACGGCCCTCCGAGATGAGGCCGGGCCTCCCTGCCCCGGGAGGCCCGGCCGGGCTCAGCCCTCCGAGTCCACGAATCCCATCCTGCGGTTCATGGCTATCGCGTTCGTGTTCGCCGGGTGGTGGAACGTCCGTACCCTGCCCGCCCCGGACTGCCTGGCGAAGCCCATCGCGAAGGTCTTCATGGCGATCGAGATGCCGCGGCCCCGGTAGCCGGCCCGTACACCGGTCATCTCGTTGAAGACGAAATCCCCGTGGCTCGACGTTGCCGCCATGCCGATCCAGGTGTCACCGTCCATGGCGATCACGACGCCCCGGGGGTCGTACGAGGCAGCCTCGAAGCGCAGCTCGACGTACTTCTCGAACGAATAGAACTCCCCGCGCTCCGGGATGTCGGCGGAGCATTCCTTGTTCAGTTCGTACAGCGCGCGACGGTGTTCCGGCGTGTCTCCCAGTTCATCGAGAGTGGCCAACCGGATGCCTTCCGCGCGACACCGGGTCACATACTTCTCGAAGTGGGTCGGATCGAACGAGTTGATGTCCAGTTCCAGCTTCACCCAGTGATCGGCCATGCTGTTCCCCTCCGCTGTACGGCAGGCGCTGCGCGACAGCGCTGTACGGCAAGCGTTGTGCGGCAACTGCTGTACGGCAAGCGCTTCATGACAAGTTCTGTACGGCGCTGTACGGCGATCTCGCCCGCCCCGTCCTGCTGGTCCGCCGGTGCAAGAAGAAGATCGCCCCGGTCAGTCGCGGAGCGCCCGCCGCGAGGTCAGGCAGAGCCCGACGAGCAGTTGGAGGGCTGCGAGCACGAGCAGGACGACGAGCGGGACGGTCCAGGCCCCGGTGACCGAACGTGCCAGCCCGATACCGAAGGGACCGACCGAGGCCAGCAGGTAACCCGTGCTCTGGGAGAAGGTCGAGAGCGCCGCGGTCTCCTGCGGGCTGCGGCCACTGGTGCCGATGACGGCCAGGACCAGGGGGAAGGCCCCCAGGCCGAGACCGGTCAGTACGGCCCAGAGCACGGGCAGGGCCAGGGGTGCCCCCAACAGGCCCAGATATCCCGCCATCAGCGAGACGCCGACCACGCAGAAGGCCAGCCGCAGGCGTGGCGCGGTCCGGGTGAGCGGCATCAGGGCGAACGTGGAGGGCACTCCGACGAGCAGGGCCAGACCCAGCATGGCCCCGGCCCGGTCGGAGCTCATGCCGTGGTCGGTCAGGATGGCCGGAAGCCACCCCATGACCGCGTAACTGCTGAGCGACTGCAGGGCGAAGAACGCGGTCACGAGCAGCCCGAACCGGGTGCGCCCGACGGCCAGGGCCGAGACCGGGGCGGCGCCGCTGTCGGCGCGCCGCGCCGAGGTCCGCCAGGAACCCGGCCGCGACGCCCACACCGCGAGGGTCAGCAGGGCGGGCAGGGTCCAGGCGGCCAGCCCCAGGGAGGGCCGGCCCGTGAGGTCCGCGACCGGTACCGCCACCGCCGCGGCGAGGGCCGAGCCGAGCGCCATCGCGGTCGTGTACACCCCGGTCAGCAGTGCGACGCGGCCGGGGAAGTGCGCCTTGACCACGGCGGGCAGCAGGACGTTGCACAGGGCCAGTCCGGCCGAGCCCAGCAACGTACCGGCCAGGAGCGCCCACGTCTGGGGGACGGCGCGGACGGCGAGTCCGGCACAGAGCGCCGCCAGGGCCAGGAGAACGGCCGGCTCGGTGCCCATCCGGCGGGCCAGCACGGCGCCGGTCGCGCCCACGGCCGCGAAGCACAGGGTCGGCAGGGTCGGTACCAGGGACGTGACGAGCGGGCCGAAGCCCAGCTGGTCCCGGAGCTGTTCCAGCAGCGCGGAGGAACTGCTGATGGCCTGCCGCAGGTTGAAGGCGATCAGCACGATCCCGACGGCGGTCAGCCAGGCGGCCCGGGCGCGGGAGACGACGGGTCGGAGAGCGGCGGTGGGGGAGTGGGAGCGGGAGAGAAGGCGAGGGCGGTGAGTCGACAGCATGCCAGGAAACATAAAACGTCTGACCTTTAACGTCCAATCTTTAGCGGTAGGATCGGTGGTGAACGCCCGCGTCCGTCTCCCGTGCTGCCGGGCCCGTGCTCGTCCGCGTCCGTGCTTGCGCTCGCGCCTGCCGGCCCCGTGCACGCCGCCCGTCAGGAAGGACTTCCGTGACTCTCGCCTCAGCCCGTCGCTCGGTACTGGTCGACGACGTCATCCAGCGGCTGCGCGCCGAGATCACCTCCGGGAGGTGGCCGGTGGGGCATCGCATCCCGACCGAGACGGCACTCATCGAGCAGCTCGGCATCGCCCGCGGCACCCTGCGCGAGGCGACCCGCGCCCTCATCCACGCCGGGCTCCTCCAGGCACGGCAGGGCGACGGCACCTATGTGCGGGCCACCAACGAGCTGTCCGGCGCCATCCAGCGCCTCGACAGCGAACTGGGCGACGTGCTCGAAGTCCGCCAGGCCCTGGACGCGCAGGCCGCCCGGCTGGCCGCCACCCGCATCACCCCCGACGAACTCGCCCACCTCGACGAACTGCTCGCCCGACGGGCCGCCGCCTGGCAGGACCGCGACCGCGACACCTGGATCGAGGCCGACTACGCCTTCCACCGGGGCGTCGCCACCGGCAGCGGGAACACCCTGCTGGACAACCTCTACACCGCGCTCGGCCCGGCCCTGCGCCGCTCGACCTCCGCCCACTGGGACGCGGACAGATTCGACGGCGCGGACCACCGGGGGCACGAGGAACTCCTCGCCGCCCTGCGCGCGGGCGACGCCACCGGGGCCGCCCGCAGCGCCACCGCCAACATCGACGCCACCGAGGACTGGCGCGGGGCCGCCCCGCCGCCTCCGGCCGAGGACTGAGACCGCGGTCTGCCGCCGCCGCGGCATCACGGATACTCACCGAACGGGACACCCGCCGTCCGGAAGTCCACCGAAGGAGCGATGGCATGCGCGCACGGGGCATCAACTACGACACCGGATTCCTCCCGGGCCAGGACCTCTCCCGCAAGGTCTTCGACCTCGAGACGGTCCGGCGCGACATGGCGGTGATCGCCGGCGAGCTGCACTGCGATGCCGTACGCATATCCGGCCGCGATCCCGAACGGCTCGACATCGCCGCCCGCTGCGCGGCGGACCTCGGCCTGGAGGTGTGGTTCGCCCCGTTCCCCGTGGACCTTCCCGCCGACCGGCTGCTGCCGTTCTTCGCCGACTGCGCCCACCGGGCCGAGGCCGTACGGCTGAGCGGTGCCGAAGTGGTGTTCGTCGCGGGCTGCGAGATGAGCGCGTTCTGCGGCGGTTTCATCCCCGGGGAGACCTACGGCGACCGTCTGCGGACCATGGCCGAGGCCGACATGGAGTGGTGGAGCGGCCTCGGCCCGGCGCAGGAACGGCTCAGCGGCTTCCTCGCCCAGGTCGCCGGGACGGTGCGTGCCCATTTCGGCGGACGCGTCACGTACGCCGCGGCCCCTTGGGAGTTCGTCGACTGGAGCCCGTTCGACCTCGTCGGAATCGATGCCTACCGCTCCACCCACAACGCCGACACCTTCCGGTCCGAGCTGCGGGGACACCTCGCCCACGGCAAGCCCGTCGCGGTGACCGAGTACGGAACCTGCGCCTACCGGGGTGCGGGCGAGCGCGGCGGCTCGGCCTGGCAGGTCCCGCAGGACGCGGTACCGGACGAGGACGAGCAGGTCCGCCACCTCACCGAGATGCTGGACGTCTTCGAGGAGGAGGGCGTGGACACCGCGCTCTGGTTCACCTTCGCCGGTTACAGCAGGCCGGGCGACGCGGATCTCGGTTCCTACGGCGTGGTCCGCATGCTCGACGGGACCCGCTGGGAGCCGAAGAGGGTGTTCCACGCGATGGCGGCCAGGTACCGCCGCGACTGAGTCCCGCCGACGGAGAGGAACGAACAGCCCCGAGGGGGCCACGGGGCCAATGAGATCAATGGGGTCAATGGGGCTGATTTCACCGGCACTTCCCCGGACATCGGTCACGTCGCCCGCATCAGCCGCATCGGTCACGTCGGCCGCATCGGTCACGTCGGTCGGCCGTCAGTGAGGACAGCCGGTCGGCGTGGTGCAGGGCGGTGAGCAGGCTGGTGTGGTCGGCCCTCCCCGTACCCGCGATGTCGAAGGCCGTGCCGTGGTCGACGCCGGTGCGGACGAAGGGCAGTCCGATGGTGATGTTGACGCCGTGCTCCAGCCCCAGGTACTTGACGGGGATGAGGCCCTGGTCGTGGTACTGGGCGACCACGACGTCGAACTCCCCGGCGCGGGCCCTCATGAAGACGGTGTCGGCGGGCCAGGGCCCGCTCGCCAAGATTCCCTCGTCCCGCGCGGCCCGGATCGCCGGGGCGATGACGTCCAGGTCCTCGCGGCCGAACAGGCCGTTCTCCCCGGCGTGCGGATTGAGGCCGGCGACCGCGATGCGCGGGGCGGGCAGACCGCCGCGCCGGAGCGTGCGGTGGGTGAGCCGGATGACGCCGAGTTCGCGTTCGGTGTCGATCGCGTCGAGCGCCGTGCGCAGGGACTGGTGGACGGTCACCAGGACGACGCGCAACTCGTCGTCGGCCATCATCATCGCGTAGTCGGTGGTGCCCGACAGATCGGCCAGCATCTCGGTGTGCCCGGGGTGGGGGACTCCGGCCAGGCGCAGGGCCTCCTTGTTGACCGGCCCGGTCACCAACGCGCGTACGTCGCCGTCCAGGGCGAGCCGGATGCCGTGGCGTACGTACTGGAAGGCCGCCGCGCCCGCGCGGGCGTCGACCGTCCCACGGGGCAGGTCGTCGGGCAGGTCGCTCCCGGCGATGACGTCCACCGTGCCGGGGGTGTACTCAGTCCGGTCGACCGAGGCGATCGGGCGGAGCGTCAGCCGGGTGCCGACGACCTCGTCGGCGCGGGCGAGGACACGCAGGTCGCCGACGACGACGACGGGCACGGTGCGCCTCGGGTCGGCACAGGCCCTGAGGGTGATCTCGGGGCCGATTCCGCAGGGATCGCCCATGGTGACGGCCAACGGGATCATGCGTGGTCTCCTCGGGCGGGAGGCTGCCGGACGAGGTCGCACAGGCGCAGGAGCAGGCCGTCGTCGCCGAAGCCGCCCGCCTTGATCAGTACGGGGACGCGGGGGTGTCCGAGCAGGGTGCCGCGGGCGACGCCGGGCTCGGGTTCGTCGAGCAGGTCGACGCCGGTCACGCCGAGGGACCGGAGCACGGTCGCGGCCGTCTCCCCTCCGGTGACCACGAGCGCGTCGACGAGGCCCTCCCCGGTCAGGGCCCGTACGACCGCGGCCAGGGAACGGGCGAGCGCCCGCGCGGACGTCGGCGTACGGCGTTCATCGGGCGTCCGCAGGGTGAGGACCGGCGCCGTCAGGTCGCGCAGCGCCTGTGCCGTGGCGTCCGGGTCGTCGCCGACGGTGACCCCTTGGACGTCCGCCCGGTCGTGGAGCGCGGTCAGCTGCCGCCGGGTCGCCGGGTTGGCGCTGCCGACGACGACGAGCGGCCTGCGGGCCGGGGCGGGCACGGGAACGGCGGCCCAGGCCCCGGGCAGGCGGGCGCACCTGCGGGCCAGGGCCGCCGCCAGCCCTGGGGAGCCGACCCACAGCACGTCGTCGAGGTGCGGCACCGCCGCCACCAGACGGTCGAGATCGGCGTCCGAGGCGGCGGAACAGACGATCAGGCCGCCGTCACCGACCCGTGCGGGCAGCTCGGTCACCCGGTCCGGGCCGACCGCGACGGCCTCCGGGAACACCTCCGCCAGGTCCGAGCACCGCACCGGGTGCACGGGGTCGCGGGCGAAGTCGCTCTCGTGGACCGGCACTCCCCGCACGTACTGGACGGAGTCCACCGTCACCCGGCCCTCCGCGGGGAAGGCCGGGGCGATGACGACGGCCCGCCGCCCCGAACCCGCCCACGCGGCCCGGACCTCCGCGGCGAGATGGCCGCGCAGGGTGGAGTCCACCGTCTTGAGGAGCAGGGCGGCTTCGGCGGACAGGCGCGCGGCCCGTTCCGTGCACGCGGCGGCCGCTTC
This sequence comes from Streptomyces sp. sk2.1, assembly GCF_008120935.1. Lineage (GTDB taxonomy): Bacteria > Actinomycetota > Actinomycetes > Streptomycetales > Streptomycetaceae > Streptomyces. The sequence goes on along the minus strand of NZ_RDBO01000086.1, from coordinate 45,475 downwards.
CTCGTCCAGCAGACGGCTGCCGAGGTCGATCGCCCGCACACCCGGGGCGGGGACCGTTCGCCCGCCCGGGGCGGGCCGGGGCGCCGCAGCCCCGGCGGAGAGCAGGATCCGTGCCTCGTGGCCGGTGCGGCGGAACGGCGCGGCACCGTCCCCGGCGCTGGTGAGGTCATCCGCCAGGACGACGATGTCCGGCCCGGTGCCGTTGCGGGATGTCATGCCCCACCTCTCCGTCGATCGGTTCTGCCGAGTCCGGCCGCTCCGTGGCCCCGGCCGGCCCGGCCGGGGGTGTCGACCCCGTCGGCCCCGTCAGTTCTGTCCGTGACCGGATCAATGGTCGTGCAGCCGAAAGGGCAGGACAAACGATTCGTTCTCACATGGCACGTGAGTAAAATTCACGGATGCGGTGGTCGGCCCTTCCTCCTCTCAACACCCTGCTGCCCTTCGAGGCGACCGTCCGGCACGCGAGCATGACCTCGGCGGCGCGGGAACTGCATGTGACGCACGGCGCGGTGAGCCGGCAGATCCAGAACCTGGAACGGGCCCTCGGGACATCCCTGTTCGAACGGCGGGCGCGCGCCCTGCACCCCACCCAGGAGGCACGCCAACTGGCGGCCGTCGTCAGGGACGCGCTCGACCAGATCGACGCGGCGGCCCGGCAGGTCTCCCGGCACGCACTCTCCGGGCCGCTCACCCTCTCGTGCGAGCCCACGCTCCTGATGCGGTGGCTCATCCCCCGGCTGCCCGACCTGAACGCGAGCGTGCCGGACGTCACCGTCCACCTGTCCGCCGGGGGCGGCCCCGTCTCCTTCGAACGGGACGGCGTCGACCTCGCGATCCGCCGGGACGACTTCCCCTTCCCCGAGGGGGCCACCGGCACCCGTTTGTTCGCCGAGCGGATCGGACCGGTCTGCCGACCCGACCTCGCGGCCCGGCTCACGGCCGCCGGTGGTGTGGGGGCGGCGGTCCTCCTGCACGCGGGCACCCGGCCGCGGGCCTGGGACGACTGGCGCCGCATCACCGGCCTGGCGGCTGAGCCGGCCGCGCAGCAGACCCTGGAGCACTTCTACCTGACCCTCCAGGCCGCCGCGGCCGGCGTCGGGGTCGCGATCGCCCCGTACGCCGTCGTCCGCGACGACCTGGAACGGGGACAGCTCACCGCCCCCTTCGGGTTCGTCCCCGACGGCACCGGTTACCACCTGCTCAGCCGCCGACCGCCCGAACAGGACGCCCGCGTCCGCGATCTGACCTCATGGCTGCGGACGCGATCGGCCCGGCTGGAAGCCGATCCCGATCAGCCGTGAACCCTCCCCTCCCGGCGCAGTGGGAGGGGAGGGAGAACCTGAGCCGTTCCCGGCGAGAAGTCGCCCTCCTTCCTCACCGGTCCTTGGCCAGGGCGAGGAGCTCCGCGAACAGGCCGCCCGCACCGGCCAGTTCCTCGTACCCGCCCTGCTCGATCACACGGCCGTCGCGCATGACGACGATCCGGTCGGCCAGACGCGTGTTCTCCAGCTGGTGCGTGACGACGACGGTCATGCGCTCGGCGGCGATGCGTCTGATCTCCAGGAAGATCCGGTGCTCCCCGCGGGGGTCCATCTGCGAGGTCGGTTCGTCGAGGATCAGCAGCGGCGTCCGCCGGTACAGCGCCCGGCCGCACACCAGCCGCTGCCACTGGCCGCCGGACAGCTCGACCCCGCCGAACAGTTCGCGTGCCAGGAGCGTGTCGAGCCGGTGGGGCAGCTTCTCGACCGCGTCACGCATTCCGACGGCGTCCACGGCCTCCCACACCGGCACGTCGTCGAACGTCCGGGGCTGGCCGAGGGTGATGTTCTCCCTGGCGCGCAGGGGCCAGCAGGCGAAGTTCTGCGGGACGAGCGCGGTGCGCTTCCACACGGACTCGGGATCGGCCCCGGCGAGGTCGGTGCCGTCCCACAGGACGCGTCCCTTGTCGGCGAGCAGGATGCCGGTGAGGAGCCTGGCCAGGGTGGACTTGCCCGAGCCGTTCTCGCCGACGACGGCCAGGATCTCGCCGCGGCGCAGGGTGAGCGAGACCCCGTCGACGGCGGGTTCCTCCTTGCCGGGGTACCGGTACACGACTTCGTCGAGCCGGATCTCGTCGACGCGGTCGGGGATGGTGAGCCCGCCGCGTTTCGGGGCGCGTTCGGCGGCCAGGTCGAGGAAGGACCGCATGTCGGCGAGGTACAGCGAGGTGTGGAACATCGCCGCGCCGTGCAGGACGAACTGCGAGAGGGCGGCCAGCGTCGTCTGGACGGCGATCACCGCGGTGGCGGCCACCGGAAGCGCGACGCGGCCGGTGCCTGCCAGCCACGCGAGGGTGGCCCAGGTGCCCAGCAGGAACACGCCGCCCAGGGCGCTGCTCGCCAGGACGATGCGGAGCATCCGGGGAGCGGCGGTGAGGGTCCGCCGGTCGATGCGGTCGGACAGGGAGCGGTACCAGTGGACGAGGTAGCCGGTCATCCCGTTGGCACGGACCTCGTCGCCGTGCCGGGAGTGGGTGGCCCACCAGCGCATCATGCCGCGGACACTGCGGTCGCCCACGTTGGCGTAGTGGATCTCGTAGTCGACCCGCGCGCAGAGCACGGCACCGATGCCGGCCGGCACGACGGCGAGCAGGAGCAGCGGGAGCATCGTCCAGTGCAGCGCCGTGACGACTCCGCTCGCGGCGATCATACGGATCAGCGCGGCCATGAACCGCTGGGCGTCCTGCACCATCATCCGGGTGCGGAGGACGCCGACTTCGGCGGCCTCCTGACGGTCGGCGAACCCGTCCTCGCCGTACGCGGACGCCTCGACGCGGCAGACCGCGGAGACCAGCGCGACATCCGCCTCGGTCAGCAGCAACGGCGCGATGCGCCCGTCGGCGTACGCGGCCAGGGCGCCACTGGTACGGCTGACGGCCGCGGCGGCCGTCACCACGATCAGGGCGGGCAGCGCGGCGTGCAGGCGTTCGGACACGGTGCCGGTGCCGAGGACGTGCGTCATGGCACGTGCGGTGAACGTGAGGACGACGGCGGCGGCGACGCCGGTGAGGAGCTGGCAGGCCAGGAGCAGGACGACGCCGGTCCTGTCGACGGCCCAGGCCATGCGGGCGGTGCGCCCGAGCACGGAGGGCAGCCGGCCGCACATGGCCCCGAAACTCACGTCCGCCAGCGGGTTCTTGCCCTGTTCGCCCCCGTAGGTGATGGAGGCGGGCGGTGGTGGGGGAGGGATCTTCGCATTCTCGGTCGAGGTGTCGGTCACGGTCACCCGCATCCCTCCAAGGGGTCGATGCCGCACCTGGATGGTTCGGCAGTGCACGGCTCAACGACGCGACGGAGGAATCGAACGTGCTCGATTTCGGACTCGTTGGAGCCCTTGAATCCCATGGGCTCGAACGTGCAATCGCCGTACTGGAGCCGTCGTACGGCACCGCAGGATGGCCGAAACGCCGAACGCGAGACGCATGTGACGTACGAGGTTGCGCACCGGATCGGCCCACGGCGTCGGCCCACGTCGCCGGTGCACGGGGCTCCGGCGACGGAGCGACCGAAGCGACCGAAGCGACTCTGGAACCGGAATACCGGAAGCCGGATCGCGATCGGTGSCACCGATCGCGATCCGGCTTCCGGGGGCTCTCGCCGGGCCCGGGTGCGGGACTCCGCGACCCTCAGGTGAAGGCGATGGCGGCCCCGGTCGCGACGGAGAGCTCCGCGGCTTCGAGGAGTCGCAGGCAGTCATGGGATTCGATGCCGTAACGCCGCCATCCCTCGGCGGCCGGATCCTGGTCGTCGGCGGCGTCGACGACCTCTTCGGAGTCCGGATCGAGGTCTTCGGGAAGGCCGAGGGCTTCCGCGATCCGACGGACTTCCGCCAGCAGTCGCACCGAGGAACCGAGGTGGCCGCCCGGTGCCTTCTCGTCGACGATGACGCGGGCGAAGTCCACGGGAACGTAGTAGCCCTCGCAGTCCGAATGATGGATCAGGTGGTCGAACGGTCCGGGAGGATCACCGGGGAGCGACCGGTAGACCTCGATCAGGAGCGGATCGTCGGTCGCACGTCGGCTCTCGTCCAGTGGCTCGGGCAGACGTCCGTCCGCCGCGAGGTGCACGGCGAGACGACGCACGGCGTGCAGGCCCGAGTAGCCCCACATCTCGAACTCCGCGCCCCGCACCTCGGCCGGATCGGGCCCGGTCCACTGTCGAGCCCCCGCCCGCTCCAGCAGTTCCCCGATCACGCCGAGGTCGGCGCGGGCCGGCCCGGCACAGTCGTTCTCGGCACGGGCGGGCACACCGACGGTCATGTTCAAACCCATGCCCCGATCCTGCCAGTACCGATCGAACGGCCCTCCGGGCGGGCAGACCTCGATCCCCGGTCACGGGGTTGAACCCCGGTGGAGGTCCGGGCCCTGCTGCTCATGGCACCGACGCGCGAGATGGACGGTGATGGCGCCGTTCATCTCGACCGTCCCGGGCAGCACCCGCCCGATCCGGCTGAACACCTCCGCACGTTCCGAAGCGGGCAGTACGAGATAGGCCGAGATGGTGGAGAGGTGGCCCAGGTAGTCGCTCGCGCTCATCGTGCAACGCCGTTCGACGACCGACTGCCGTACTTCGGTGAACCACCGGGATCGCTGGAGCTCCGTGCCCGGCCACTGCATGGTGTGCTCCGGGGGCGTTCCATCGGGGGACGGGATCTCGTCGCTTTCCAGGAACGGGGCCCGCACCGTGCGAACGGCTTCCTCGACAGCCGGATCGGTCAGCCGCAGAGGCCCGCCGAACGATGCGAAGACACCACCGGGTTCCAGCAACGCGGCCATGCGCGACCACCGGCCCTCCGGCTCCGTCCAGTGCAGTGCGGCCGCCGCGTAGACGAGCCCGTACTTCTCGCCCGGCCGCAGGTCCTCGAACGCGGCTCGCTCCGTCCGGACCTCCGTCGGCACGTGCTTGCGCAATTCGGCGAGCATGGCCGCGTCGGGATCGGTGGCGGTGACCGCGATGCCCCGCCGGGCGAACAGACGGGTCGCCTTGCCTGTTCCGGCGCCGATCTCCAGGGCGGTCCGAACCGGATCGCCCGCGTAGGCCATCACCATGTCGATGAGTTCCGCGGGATAGCCCGGACGAAAACGTTCGTACGTTTCTGCCGTTGCTCCGAAACTCAATGCGCGGTTGGGCATGCCGGGCAGTCTGCCAGCAGTTCCCCGCAGGCGCCCGCGGTTTTCGAGCGCCTGCGGCACCGCGAGCGGGCTCTCTCGACGGCCGTCCCGGAGTTCCCCGCGGCCGTCACACGCCGATCACTTGCCCAACTCCGCGGCCAGGGCGGCGCGTCGGGCGAGCACCGCTTCCTTGGCCCCGGCCATCTCACGGAGGGCCGCCTTCCGTTCCCGCCGGGCGATCCGGTCCAGGTAGAGGTGGCCGTGGAGGTGGTCCGTCTCGTGCTGGAGGCACCGGGCGAAGTAGCCCCGGCCCTCGATCACCAGCGGGTTGCCGTCCTTGTCCCGGCCCCGGACGACGGCTCGGTCGAGGCGGGGCACCACACGGTGGGGGCCGGGGACGGACAGGCACCCCTCGGACTCCTCGACCAGTTCGCGGCGGTCGGCCGCCACCTCGTCCAGGACGGGGTTGGCGATGTGCCCGACGTGGCGCACGCCCCACTCGTCCGTGATGTCCCAGACGAACAACTGCAGGTCCACGTCGATCTGGTTGGCGGCGAGTCCCGCGCCCTCCGCCGCCCGGTTCGTGGCGAACATGTCGTCGATCAGCCGTGACAGCTCAGGCGTGCCGAACCCGGTGACCTCCTGGCACCGGCGGCCGAGGATCTCCTCGCCGACGACGGTGATGCGGCGCACCGCACCCCGTTCCACCTCCGGTGCGAGCCGCGGGTACGCATCGACGGGCTCGCCCTGCACGCGCACCCGACGGTCCCGCGGGGTGTCACCGAACCGAACAGCCATGGAGCACCAGCGCCTTCCGTACACACCCGGGCCGACCGGAGGAGCGTTGCGGCCGGCCGCGGTTCAGCTTGACCGAACACTTTGCAAAGTAGCACTCTTTGCAAAATGAGTGAGGAGAACCGTCGAACCGCACCCACCGGCCGGGCCCGGCAGACGCTCCCGGACCATCCGGTGCGCGTCGCCCTGCTGGACCTGCTCGCCGAGGTCGGCACCGTCACGTCCACACAGGCCGCAGTCCGCCTCGGTCTCAGCTCGGGGCTCTGCTCCTTCCACCTGCGCCAGCTCGCCCGGCACGGGCTGATCGAGGAGGTGGCGCACAAGGACGGGCGGACACGGCCGTGGCGGCTGCGCTGGGAGGGTTCCCAGCCGTCCGAGGGGGAGGCCCCGGAGGAGTTCGACGCGCTCGCGCGCGGGCTGGAGGACGAGAGCTACCAGCACTGGCTGGCCCACCGGGACCGGGCACCGGCCGAGTGGCGGCACGACGAGTCCTTCAGCGCCGTGGTCCACCTCACCCCGGAGGAGACCGCCGAACTCGCCGCCTCCATCCGCCTCCTGCTGGCCGCCTACCGCGAACGGGACCGCCGTCCCGCCACCCGCCCGGCCGGCACCGTGGCCGTGGCCGCGGTCACCAGGCTGTTCCCCCTGCTGAACGAACAGGGGCAGCCGACCGCGCCGCGCCCCGACACCACCGAACCGAACCGTCCCGGGCGGGAGTAGCCACGGTACGGGGGAGTGCCGTCGGAACCGGTCTCGCGGACGTCGTCTTCACCCCGCTGCGCGAACCGGCTCCCACTGCGGTCGGCCCCGGGCGGACCACCCGATCCGGGGCCCGGTCCCGGGCCTTGACCGGCGGTCCTCCGCGTCGCCGGGAGCCGATTTCCGGTCGTGGCATGATCGGCGCCATGGAGCACTTCATACGTCCCGAGGGCTCACCGCCCGTCAACAACTACAGCCACGCGGTCTCCTTCACCGGACCGATGGTCGTGGTCTCGGGTCAGGTACCGGTGGACGGCGACGGCAACCCGGTCGGCAAGGAGGACGCCGAGGTCCAGGTCCGGCAGGTCTACGCGAACCTGATCACCGCACTGGAGGCGGCGGGCTCCGGCCTGGAGCACGTGGTCAAACTGACGGTCTACCTGACCGATCTGGACGATCTGGACGCGTTCCGCACAGTGCGGGACGAATACCAGGACGCGGAACATCCGCCCGCCTGCTCCTTGGTGCGGGTCGCCGGCCTGGTTCATCCGGACTTCCGGATCGAGGTCGACGCACTGGCCGTGGCACCGAGCGCCGGATAACGACTGGGAGCGCTGGGACCGCTGGAGCAGGTCCCGGCGGGAACTCGGGGAACATTTTGGGCACGGATGGCTCGCACCGCTGCCCGGGGTGCGACGGTGCCCGGTGGTTCGCGGCCCCGGTCACGTCGAAGGGCGAGCCGGAACCCCTCCTTCACACCACCGGATCGTGAAGGGCCCGGGCATCGCGCCCACCGAACCGGCCGGACGGACGGCCTCGCCCGGCCGCATGGCGGCTGCTCGGCACCCGACGGGCGGAGCGGCCGGTGCCGGGGAGCGACCCGGGGCGGAGCGGCTCCCGGGGCGGAGCGACTGAAGCTACCGAAGCGACTGAAGCGACTCTGAACCCGGAATTACAAATTCCTGCGGAGGGGGCGCGGGTGGCCGGGGTTCGGTCGCTGGGTCGCTGGGGGGTTCCGGGGCAGCGACTGAAGCCGAGCGACCGAAGAACTTCTCGGTCGCTTCCTCAGTTTTTTCAAAAGCCCAGGTCAGGACAGGTTTTCAGGTGGCATAGCGACTGGAGCGACTGAAGTATCGGGTATATGAGGACATTCGCGTGTGCGCGTGTGCGTCATATATAGGGACCTTGAGTCGCTTCAGTCGCTGTTCTGGGTTTCGATGGGGCTCTGACCTGGGCTTTTCGGCAGCTACTGAGAGAGCGACCGAAGCGTTCCGAGTCGCTGGTGCGTCAATGCTTCAGTCGCTGATGACCGTTTCGTCGGGCCGGGCGCACCTCTCGCCGACACGATGAAGCGGTTTCTCGCCCAGAGCCCCCCTCGGTCACCCGGGCTTCGATAATCTATGTTCGTCGTTGAGTCGCTTTGGTCGCTGATGGGGGGTGCGCATGGCGCATGAGCTGGACGTTTCACCCAGCGACCGGGAGCGACCCGGGTCTCCGCCGGTAGTCGCTCCACGCAGTGTGGATCTTGCCAGGTGGTGTGCCAGCCGTGGTTGGCCGGTCCATCCCCTGGCACCGGGACGCAAGACCCCGACGGCGAACTGCGAGAGGTGCCGGCAGCCAGGCCACACCCACAAGGGGTGCGCCTGCATCCAGGCCGGTCGCTGGTGTCACGGCTTCCACGCCGCCACCCTGGACTTCGCCCGCATCGAACAGTGGTGGTTCAACCACCCCGGCCTCGGGGTCGGCGTCGCCTGCGGCCCCGCCCACCTGGTGGTCATCGACATCGACGCGCACCGGCAGCAGCCCCCGGACCGGGACCGCCTGCTGCCGGGCATCCCGATCCCCCGCAGCGTGGACCTGGGCGGCCTGGCCAACGGATTCCACACCCTGGGCGTGCTGGCCGCCCTGCGGGGCGCCGTCAGCCCGGCGGACGACGAAACGACCTTGCGTGTGCGCACGCCGTCCGGAGGACTTCACGTGTGGTACCGCGCCCATGGCAGCCACCGCTGGCAGTGCTCCGCGGGTTCGAGCAGTACCCGCGCCCTGGCCTGGCAGGTCGATGTCCGGGCCAACGGCGGGTACATCGTCGCGCCCGGCACCACCACCGTCGCGGGCACCTACACGGCCGTCGGCCCGGCCCGTGAGCCCGCGGCCCTCCCCGACTGGCTGGCCCGCGAGCTCGCCCGTACCGGGCATCTCCCACCCCGGGCATCTCCCACC
>NZ_RDBO01000086.1:29968-36512 GCF_008120935.1 Streptomyces sp. sk2.1 | reverse complement strand
CGGTGCAGCCCGGCCCACACCCGGGCCTTCGTCCACTCGGTGAATCTGCGGTGGGCCGTCGCCCCGGACGGGCCGAACGACGCCGTGGGCAACTGCTGCCACGTGCAGCCCGACGTGGCCACGAACACGATCGCAGCCAGGACCTCCCGATCACCGTGACGGCGCCGACCGCCACCCTGCGGCCGCGACGGCGCCTCCGGCACCACCCGCTGGAACAACTCCCACAACTCGTCCGGCACCAGCCGCTCAACGATCCCCACCATGACCAGCAGCTTACCCAGCCAATTGAGATGACTTCTTACTGGTACGGCGGACCGGTCGCGGGGGCGCGCCTGGCCGGCCGGCTCGGGTTCGCGTTGCTGGAGCCGGCAGACGGCTGGCTCGCCGAGTTGCCGGAAGAGTTCACCGGCCGCCGGGTACGGGCGGGGACCATCGCGGACGCATGGGCGATCGACCGGCCGACGTTCGTCAAGCCGCCCCGTGACAAGTCCTTCCCGGCCGATGTCTACACCGACGGCTCCCGGCTGTCCTCCTCCCTGGATCCGGCAGCACCGGTGCTGCTGTCCGATGTGGTGACCTTCGCGGCCGAGTACCGGCTGTTCCTGCTGGACGGTCGGATCGCCACGGCGAGCCGGTACGCAGTGTTCGGCCGACTCGACCCCCGCCCGCTCGGTACGGACCGCGCGGACCGGGCCACCACCGCGCAGATCACGGAGTTCGCCGACCGGCTGGCCGCCGCAGCCGGGCACACGCTGCCGAGTGCCGTTGTCGTGGACGTCGGACAACTGCTGGACCCCTACCACCCAGGCCACCGCTGGGCCGTGGTGGAGGCCAACATGGCGTGGTTCTCGCATGCCTACGCGGCCGACCCGGCACGGGTGCTGGACGTGGTCCTGCGGGCGGCGGGGCCACACGAGCACATGCGGCCGCGAGATCTGGCGTTCGAACGGTGCTGATCCGCACTGCGTGAACTGGGCTTCCCCGCGGCCGGCCTGGCCCGGGTGCACTCCAGGAACTGACACTTCCAGTTCGGTCGAGATCACCTGCCAATCGGTCAAGATCGCGTGTCAGAGGACATCCGCACGCCCCGGTGCGGCCCGCCGCCGAGCAGGATGATGGAGTCGTGGGCGAGCACGACCAGGACCAGGAGCACGTCGTTTAACCGGTACGGCTGCCGCTCACCGCGGCCCGCGCCCGGGAGGTGACGGCCGGGCTGCGCGAGGCGATGGACGAGGTCCGGCGCTCTGTGGCGGTGCTCGCCGCCGGGTGCGGCTGCCGCTCAGCTCCACCCCGTGGGAGGCGTACTGCCGGGCGGAGTTCGGCATCAGCCGCGCGCAGGCATACCGGTTGCTCGATGTCGCCCGCGCCCTGGCCGCGATCCACGAAGCGGTCACCGCCGGCACCGAGACGTCCCGCACGCGAGACACCGGCCCGGCCACCGGGGCCGCGCTCGATTACGGCCTGTCCCAGCGGGCCCTGACCGCCGTCTCCGCCCGCGCGGACATGGTCGCGGAGCTTCTGATCACCCACCGCCTCGCCACGCTTGCCCACAGCGGCCTGAGGGCCCTTGATGAGCCCACGGGTGCGCGCCGTGGCCCCGTCAGGCCGTTGACCGCATCCGCGGCGATCCTCCGGCCCATGGAGACGTGTCTTTCGCCATGTATGGGTCCCACCGTTGAGCACAAAGAATCCCAACTTCCGCACAGCGGTGGTCCTTCGTCGCCAAACCGGTGTGAGACCTCGTCATGGGAGCGGATCCTCGGCGGTAGTGCGGGCCAGCAGCGTGCGGGCCTCTTGGATGCGGGGGTGGTCCCGATGCAGGAACTGCTCGCACGCGGTCAACGCCTGACGGGCTGCGGCTTCCGCCTCCGTGCGGCGGCCCAGGCCGTGGAGGGCCGTGGCCGTGATGATGCCCAGAGACCCGCTGCCGGCGCGGGCCGAAGGCGGGGCGAGCCGGTGAGCCTCGGCCAGAGCCTCCTCGTAACGTCCCTGCCCGTTCAAGCTGCGCACCAGGACACAGCGCAGGGCGGCTGCCGTGTGTCCCTCTGCCCGGGGCATGTTGCCGCGGGCTATGGCCTCGGCCTCCTTGTGCCAGCCCTGCCCGCACAAGGCCTCTGCCGGGTTGCCCAAAGAGGCCAGCTCGATCCTCCACACCTCGGTGAGGTATGCGAGACGGGTCACGGCGCGCAGGGTGCCATCCGCTCGGCCTCTGCCTCCGTATACCTCTCCTGACGGATGAGGACCACCGCTCGGTTCGACCTGACACCCAGCAGCAGTGTCCGATCGGCACCCACCGTCTGCTCCGACTCCGCGATCAAATTGTCCAGCGCGGACGTTGCGCACTTTCCTGGTGGCGACGTCGTTGATGACGCGGCGATCCGGGTCTCGGGGGCGTACGTGACGGCAACGGGCACGAGACGTCCTGACGCGGGTGGTGGTCGGTGCCCGCACTTTGACGGTACACGAAATGGTCGATCGTCCAGACTGCTGTCAGCCCATCGACAGGATGCGTGTCAGGCCCTGCCTCACCGTCAATTTCGATGCGACTGTTCGGGTGGACGAAACCACCATTGGACCAGCCCCTGCAATGTCCTGATGGCCATGAGGCTGCAAGATGACTAGCGTCGGAAGCACTCGCGAGTCTCGTCGATTCGCTCAATCTCAGAATTCGGAAGGCATCATGGAAAATGGCGCACGAAAGCCCCAGCAGGCAGAGGTACGAGTCCCCATCAAGGACCTCGGTGCTCTCAGGGACGCCGTCGGGGACCTCAATCCCATTCTTCGCGCGGCACTTGAGGTCACCGAAGGAGGGCAGCCGCCTGTGACTGTCGGGTACAACCGCCTCACTTTCAGCAGGAGCTGGAACGAGATTCCGGAAATGTAGGAAATCGCGCCGCCGCTGGGCGGTAGTCGGATTCGTAAGTCCGGAACCTGAAGTAGAATCGGCAAGGGGTTTGTCCTTGATTTCATCTCGTATGCGAGATCGCGCGTTTCGACGTCCCTCTGGCGAAGAGGATTCGTTTTCTGAACGGCGACCTACAGGAATCGCTCTTCCCGTTTCCTGCATTCTCAAGATCTCCTCGAGATGCAACCTGGACTGCACCTACTGTTACATCTACAACAAGGGTGACAAGACCCATCTGACCCGCCCCCGGGTCATGTCCTTGGAGATCGCCCGAGCCGCCATTCGAGAGATCACGGAGTATGCGTCCCGGAACGGCATCACTGAAGCGGTGGTCGCACTTCACGGAGGCGAGCCGCTTCTGGTCGGCAAGCCCTGGATGACGCGCTTTCTGGACGATGTCAGGAGAATGGCGCCGGCGGACGTTCGGCTCTCCTTCGCCCTGCAGTCCAACGGCGTTCTCATGGATGCGGACTGGCTCTCGCTGTTCGCAAGCCATGAAGTCCAGGTCGGAGTGAGCATCGACGGGCCAGCTGCCTGGAATGATCATCATCGAGTGAACCACCAGGGAAAGGGAAGCTACAGCCGCGTCCGCAAGGCGATCGACCTTCTGGTGGCTCAAGGCGCCAAATCGCCTCCCTGGGGAATCCTCGTCGTGGCAGACCCGCGATTCCCCGGGACGGAGGTGTTTCGTCACTTGCTCGATATCGGTGTCCGGAACATGGATTTCCTCTGGCCGGACTACCACCATGAGGAAGGGCCGCCCTGGAACGCCGACCTTCTCGGCAGATACTATATCGACCTGTTCGACGAGTGGTACGGCAATGCAGATCCAAGCGTGCGGATCAGGTGGTTCGAATCCCTGCTTCAGCTGATCCTGGGTGGTGAATCACAGATCAGCGCATTGGGCGCCCAGCCGGTGACCGATGTGGTCGTGGAAACCGATGGCAGTCTGGAACCGCTGGACATGCTTCGGATCTGCGGTGACGGCATGACGCTCACGGGTCTTGATGTCCGCAGGCACCCGATCGAGAGACTGCGGGAGACAGAGCTCTATCGCATGGGGCTGAAGAACCAAGAACTTCTGCCGCACGATTGTCTGCGATGCCCTGTCTACGGGCTGTGTGGCGGCGGCGAGATGCCGCACCGATGGTCGAAGAAGAACGCGTTCTCCAATCCGAGCGTGCACTGCGAATCCCTGCTCGCGGTGATCGAACACATCGTCGGCATCGTACGGAAGGAAATTTCCTTTCACGCCGTCACTTCTCGATCAAACGATGCCGTCGTACAAACGATCTCGGGATGAAGGAATTGTCACTCCTCAAGAGATTTCATCAGGCACTTGGCTGGTATGGTGAAAGTGAGGTGTGCGAGGAGATCCACCATGGCTACTCCGATTTGGTGGGGCGGCACCTGGGGAAGTTCTTTAACGAGGTAAGGTCCACCCGCCCCGATGTCGAAGCGGAAATCGTCGCCAAGCTGACCGAATTGAGTGAAGAGTCGCTCACCAGGCTGTTGCTGGCGCCTGAGACGACGCGACTGCTGATGTGGCCCGACCCCGCGCGCGATGCTTCGGTGGCAGCCGAATTCCTCATTCGATCCGTGCAAGCGGAGATGGCGCGAGAGGGCAGCGTCGCACAGTCCGTCGTGGAGCCGCTCTGGACGGCTCTGGGGGACATCCTGATCCTTCCCGGCGGCCAGGTCGTTGAGGGGCCTTCCATCAAGGGTGTGGCAGCTCTCGATCTCGACAGTCCCTATGCCCTTGGCATCGATGTCCAAGGGATCCGCTTCACCCGGCCCGCGGGCAGAACTCCATTGGCAGGTCGGGAGAGAGAGGAAGCGCTGGCGAAGTTGTCGGCAGCCATCGAAGGAATTGCTTTGGTGAGCAGCGAGACGTCGGCGTTCGTCGCAAGATTTACCAAGGCCCTGGTACTCCTCCGGGATGACCAGGAGCGAGTCTTCTCTTCGGGATCCTGTGCCCAGTACGTCGGACGTTCGGTACTGGGAAATCCGCAGTTCTCGGCCGTGGATCACGCTCTCGTCGCTGAAGGCGTGGTCCACGAGTCGATCCACGGATTTCTGTACATGCATGAAATGCAGGAGAGTTGGGTGCTTGACGACTCCTTGTACAGCATGCAACCGATGGTTCCCAGTCCGTGGACCGGTCGCCGACTGCCGGTCAGGCCTTTCCTGCAAGCCTGCTTCGTGTGGTATGGCCTGTTCAACTTCTGGTCGGCGGCAGCGGAAACCGGGGTGTTCGGGACTGCGCGGGCTCTCGAGAGGCGACAAGCAGCTTTGTGCGGTTTCTTGAAGGAACCACTCACTCAACTGATCAAGACCTATGCCGAGCAGGTGAACGGCGACTTGCTGGATGCGCTCGGAGATCTGCAGGAACAGGTAGCGGCGAACCACGAGGCCGTGTTCTGAAAGTCGGCTTCGGTCCTTGTCCTGCATCGTGATGATCTCGGTGTGAGGCGGGGTGCCTCTATGTCCTTCGTCAAGCCTGAGCTGGTCATGCGACGGTTGCTTCGGGGAGGCGGGGTTCGTAGAAGGTGCCGTCGCGAAGCATCGCGAACAGCACGCTGATCCGTTGTCGGGCAAGGCGGAGGAGAGCCTGCGTGTGAGTCTTCCCGCGGGCCCGGCAGCGGTCGTAGTAGGAACGGGAGGCGGGATCGTGCAGGGCAGCGAACGCGGACAGGAACATTGCCCGCTTGAGCTGCCGGTTGCCGCTTCTGGGCGCGTGTTCGCCGTGGAACGAAGTCCCCGAAGACTTCGTCGTCGGAGCGAGGCCGGCGTAGAAGGCAACGTGGGCGGCGCGCGGCGGGACGGCGGCAGAGCGGGAACCGGGACTCGCCCGACGCCCCCGTCCGTCTGCTGGCACGACCATGATCACCATGGCCACAGGGTGACCGGCGCGGCCGCACGGAGAGTCTGGGGACATTACGAGTTGGTGCGTGATAGCGGGTGGGGTGTGTCTCGCCTGGCCGTGGCTGTTCTCAGGCGTTGTTGGTGCGGTCGGAGACGAGGCCGGCGATGGCGCGGTAGGTGTCGGGCAGGCGGTCGCGGCGGTGGGTCCAGCGCATCAGTTGTTTCCAGCGCTTGTGGTCGGCGAGGGCGTGCTCGACGGTGATGCGGTCGGAGGAGTGCCGGTGGCGGTCGTATTCCCACTGTTCGACTCTGCCGGGCAGTGCTCCTGGCTGCGGTTTTCTGGGTGGGGTGATGGCTTGTCTGCGGTGGTCGCGGCTCAGGCCGAGGTAGCCGTCGTCCAGGAGGACCTCGACGTCGAGAAAGTGCTGGAAGCAGATGTCGACGCCTTCGTTGCGGGCGGCCGTGGCGTCGTGCATAACTGATCGTTTCAGAATGAGTTCAGCGTGAGGGCTTGGCGACCGGGGCTGGCAGGGGCAGAGTGGTGCGGGTGTCGGATGATCTTGTGCCTGATGACCTGTGGGAACGCATCGCTCCGCTGCTGCCGCCCCGGCCGCCGCGGCGTCATCGGTATCCCGGGCGGTTGCCGGCGGACGACCGTGCGGCTCTTCGGGGCATCGTGTACGTGCTGCGCAAGAACGTCAGCTGGAGAGACGTGCCCGCCGAGCGGACCGGCTGCAGTGGGGTGACGGCCTGGCGGCGGCTGCGGGACTGGAC
>NZ_RDBO01000086.1:0-29868 GCF_008120935.1 Streptomyces sp. sk2.1 | reverse complement strand
CGGTGCAGCCCGGCCCACACCCGGGCCTTCGTCCACTCGGTGAATCTGCGGTGGGCCGTCGCCCCGGACGGGCCGAACGACGCCGTGGGCAACTGCTGCCACGTGCAGCCCGACGTGGCCACGAACACGATCGCAGCCAGGACCTCCCGATCACCGTGACGGCGCCGACCGCCACCCTGCGGCCGCGACGGCGCCTCCGGCACCACCCGCTGGAACAACTCCCACAACTCGTCCGGCACCAGCCGCTCAACGATCCCCACCATGACCAGCAGCTTACCCAGCCAATTGAGATGACTTCTAAGTCCAGGTCGCAGGGCATCGGTCCATGACGTGCGGTCCCGCCAGTCGGCGATCACGGTGGTCTTCATCGTGTTCTGCTTCTTCTTGCCCGGGACGAACGCACGGCGACCGCCGCGGTTGGCCGGCGGCCTGCGGACCTGGATCCCGGTGGCGTCCAGCCGCAGCTCGACACCTTCGGCCCGGGCGTAGGCGAACACGTCCGTCAGCGTTCGAAGACGCAGGCCGGGACGGTCGGGGACCGCGCACCCCCGCTCGGCCAGGAGCGTACGCATCTCTGCGATCGCACGGGTGATGGTGGAGCGGTCGACGCCGAACAGCAGGCCCAGCACCGAATGCGGCAGGTCGTGCCGCAGATGGATCAGCGTGGCCACCAGCCGGTCGACGAACACCAGCTGGTGGCGGGCGCCGGCACCCGCGGCCCGCTTCCGGACTCCTCCTCGTGCAGCATGGCGTCGGCCCTCGATTCGGGCCTGCCACGGCGCTGCCAACTCCTCGACCAGGCAGGAGAGATGCTGTCGAGAGAGCCCGGTGAACAGCCGATGCGCCAGCACCGCCCGATTGACCATGATCGCCACACTCGGATCATGCCACCTGCCTGGCACGATGCCCCACCCGCCATCACGCACCAACTTGTTAGTTGTCACTGGGGGCTTCAGCTGGGCTGGGTAAACCCCTTGCACGGAGCGCGACGGTTGTCACCGACATCTCGGGTTACTTGTCACCTGCGCGCGTTGTCGCTGCCCCAGCCCCCGGCGTCATGCTTCTCGTGGCCGAGGCAATCGGTGGTCTCGCCCTCCAGCGCGGACTCCAGGACCCGCTTGGTCAGTCGCCGCGGCAGCCCCCTCCCCGGCCAGCCGCAGACCCTCGCTGCGGGCCCGGTCCACAAGCATCGCGACCAACTGCTCATCACTCGTCGGCACGGCCACCGCCGCCGGCTCACCGGCCGGCACCTGCTCGATGATGGTGCCGCTCATCTGGCGTCTCCTTGATCATCGGATCCGCCGGTCATGGAACACTCCCGATCCCGAGGTCGCCTTGAGCGGCGGGTATGGCCGAAGCGGTTCTGATCACCTCACCCAACCTGGACGAGGCCGTTACCAGAAACGGCAGCATGTGGCCTGAAGGCAACCAGCCGCTGGCCGAAACAGTCGCATTGCCTCATTCCGCCCACCGCTTCGATACTGAGCCCGCAGCACCTCGCGACCGACCGACAGGAGACGCATGACCGCATCTCTGTTCGACATGCTGGCGCGGCACGAGTGGATGGAGAAGGAGCGGCAGCGCCCGGGGGAGCGGGTCTTCGTCTCGGACTACAACGGAGGGCATCCGCTGGTCGAGACATATCTGGGGGAGCTCGCCCACACCGCCCCGTACCGCCTGGCCGACGTCAGCCGCTATGCCGGGCTGGACGAGGACGAGTTGCTGCGGGCGAAGATCGCCGGAATGCACCGGCGACACGACGGGGCGGCGTACACCGAGCGCAACGTGATCCCCGCCGGGGGTTCGAGCAGTATCCTCGGCACCGTCGCGACCTGGCTCTCCCTCACCGGCCATAAACGCGTGCACTACATCCCGCCCATCTACTACAAAGCCGCCTACCTCTTCCGTGAGATGGGCATCGAGCCCGTCCGCGTCGCCCGCCGCCACGCCTTCGAGCCCGGCTTCGACCTGGACCTTCCGCGCGAGCCCACAGTGCTGCTGCTCACCGACCCCGTCTGGTACGCGGGCCGACGGGTACCAGACAGGGTGCTGGAGGAGATCGCGGCGTGGCAGCGGGAGACGGGCTCCTGGGTCTTCGTCGACGGCACTTTCCAGTACATGCCGTGGGACGGGCGGTGGGGTGAGGCGAGCGCGCGGCTGCCGGTGGAGCGGACGCTGCGGATGGTGTGCCCGACCAAGCACCTGTCGATCCACGGCTACCGCTGCGCCCATCTGCTGGTCGGCGAGGAACTGCGCGACGACCTCGCCGACCTGCACCTCAATCTGCACGGCGATGTCGCGGTCTCCGAGCGGCTCTTCGCCCACCGCGCGGCCGACGTCATGCTCGGCGAGGGCAACGCGGCGCTGATCCGGCATGTACGGGACCGCCACCGGCTGCTCACCGACCGCGGGGCACTGGCCGAGCAGATGCCGGTCGAGGCGGGGTTCTTCCTCTTCGCCCGCCCATCAGCGCCCCGCGAGCGGTTCCTGGCGCTCGACGCGCCCTTCTTCGAGCTCGACGGCTACGAGGGGTACGTCCGCATCAACCTGCTCAACGGTCCCGGTGTGGACGCCCTGACCGCCGGGGTTCCGGAGGCGCGACGCCACGCATGACAGTGCCACGACCGGCGGAATTCTCGCCGGCGCCGAGGACGTGCCGCCGCTGCCACACGCCGGCGGAGACGCGGGCGAGCAGCCGGGCGGCGGGGTCGTGGACGTTGTCGCCGGAGCCGAGCGGGCCGGTATAGCAGACGGCAAGGGCGTACGGGGCGGCGTCGTCGGGATGGACCACGGCGGCGCAGTGCCGCAGGCCGGGGAACCAGCCGTTCTTGCTGGTCAGCCTGGTGCCTGCCGGCAGCCCCGCGGCCAGGTCGACCCGGTGGGCGTTGTGCTCCAGCAGGGCGAGCACTTGCGGCTCCAGAGATGTCAGCAGCCGCAACAGGTCGAGGGCGGTCACCCGGTTGTGGACACCGGCATCGCGGCCCGCGTAGTCCTCGATGCCGCGGGGGCTGGCGCTGCTGGTGGCGCCGGCCCGCCGCCACACCTCGGCCACGGCGGCGTGGCCGACCTCCCGCAGGCACAAGTTGGTGGCGAGGTTCGACGAGTGCCGCACCATCCGCTCGGCCAGCCAGCGCAGCGACACCCGGTCGCCGATCCGCTGCCAGGGCAGCGGATCGCTGTCGGCCGCAGGATCGTTGGCGTACGTGCCGCCGGCGACCGACCGGAAGCGGTTGACCACCTGCACGGGCAGGTCCAGGTCCACCTCGCTGCGGTACAGCGCGGCGAGCACGGCGACCTTCATGGTGCTGGCCGCGTCATGAGGGACTTCGGCGTTCCGCAGGAGCAGCGGAAGGCCCTGCCACGGCGCCAAGGCAACAGAGAGCACGGCACCGAGCGTAGGTGCGTGCGCACGGCCGCGGTAGCCACATCACCCAGAAAACCACCGACCTCATCCGCGCCGTCCAGCACTGTGGTGTGACCCGGGCGCGGCAGCCGTGGAAGCAGGTCAGGCCGTGGGCGCGGTGGCAGGTCGTCGGCAGGCGGTCGGGCTTGCCCCGCCTCGCCCAGCACGAGCCCGCGGTGGCCTGATGCCCAGCGGCCCGAACTCGTCGAACGGCGCTGTCACGTTGGCGGATGACATGGTTGGATCTTCGGGTTGATCATGCTGGAGGGGGATCGTCGTGGTGAACCCGACGCCGTCGTACAAGGGGCACCGCCACCCGGTCGAAGTCGTCTCCCACTGCGTGTGGCTGTACTTCCGGTTCCCGCTCGGTTACCGCGAGGGGGAGGAACTGATGCTCCGACGCGGCGTGACCGTCTCCTGCGGGACCGTCCGCCGGTGGTGTGCGAAGTCCGGCCAGGCCTACGCCGACGGGCTGCGCCGCCGCCGACCGCGGCCCGGTGACACATGGCATCTCGACGAGGTCCTCATCGAGATCAACGGGGTGCGGCGGTACCTGTGGCGGGCGGTCGACCAGGACGGCAACGTCCTCGACGTCCTGGTGCAGCCCAGGCGGGACACTAAAGCCGCGAAGCGGTTCATGGCCAAGCCGATGCAGAAGCAGCGCCGGGTACCGAGGGTGCCGGTCACCGACAGACTCCGCTCCCGCGGAGCCGCTCACCGGAAGCTGATGCCCTCGGCGGAACACCACCCTCACAAAGGACTGAACAACCGGGCCGAGAACTCTCACCAGCCCACGAGACAGCGGGAACGGGCCATGAAGGGCTTCCTCAGCGCCGGCGCCGCCCAACGGTTCCTGTCCGCGTTCGGCGGCATCTCACCCACACTTCCGTCCCCGGCGGCACCTCCGCACCACCGCCGGGCATCACCTCGAGACGACCATCCGCTTCACCGTCTGGGACCACGACACCGAGAACATCTGCCGACCGGCCGCGGCCTGAACGGGCACCGGAACCACACCCCGGCACGCCTCGAAGCTCCACCGACCAGCCATCCGCCGTCGATGTGACAACGCCGGCCTGATTCATCCGGGTGCAGGGCCTTCAGCTCGGCCGCCTTGGCCAGTCGGCGCTCGGTCGGCGTGGTCCGCTGCGGGTCGTACTCGCTGTGGCAGGTGGAGAACCGGATGCGGGAGCCGGAGGTCCGGGCCGCTGCCTACGCATGTGCTCAAATTTCTCCGACTGGAGAAAATCAGGGAACGGCGATACGCTCGCCACCATCGGGCCGGACCGTGCCGTCGGGGACGATGCGGCCGACCCGCCCCGAGAGGGAGGGCAGGCGAGGAGGTGAAACCGGCACGGGGCGGGAGTACCGGGCAGTACCTGTGGGTCGGGGCGACCCGGTCGTGGTGCCCACCGGCCGGCCACCGTTCGGTGCAGGCATGGGGACCGGAAAATCCATCGGTCGTATGTCTGTCGCGTGCGCTTTTTTTATCGTGCGTCATTCGTCGACATGCGTGGATCATGATATTGGCTTGCCAAGATTTGGTCTGCGGCATCGCGGATTTGAATGCGCGCATTTCCAGGGCGGCGCGCATTTCGTGCATGCTTCGTGTCGCCGTCCGGCCTCGATAATGCGCAATGTCGCCCGCTCGAACATTCGGGGATTCCACGCCGATACGCCCCGATGTACTCGTTCGGCGGGCACGGGAAGCAATCTCTTCCGCCCGCCGACCCGTGCGGCGCGTGAGTGAACGCTACCCGTCGTCCCGCAGTCGCGCGATCAGCTGTGTCCGGGAACGGACTCCCGCTTTCTCGAAGACGTGCTGCACGTGCGTCTTGACGGTGGCCACGCTGATGAACAGCGCGGCACCGATCTCGGCGTTCGCGGCGCCCTCGCAGACCAGGCGGACCACATCGCGCTCGCGAGGGGTGAGCCCCCACGCGGCAACCGGCGGCCCGGTCTCGACGGGGCAGCGGCCGGCCTGGAACGTGTGCTCCAGGAATGCGTGGGCCTTGTCGAGAAAGCCCAGGTCGGATGGGGTGAACTCGCCCAGCTCCGCAGTCCGCAGCAGAGACAGGCCGCCCACGATCCGTGCGCCGCTGTAAAGGTAGAGCTCTGTCTCGTGGCGGAACCCGAGCGGGGCCATGAAGCGCCGATAGTACTCGCCGCGCTCGTATCGCTCCGGCAGGTCGCGCATGGTCACCAGGGGTCGGCGGGGGCCGACGAAGCGCCGCGGGTGGAACGGGTCGAGGCGGTGGTAGTGCGCGGTGTAGCTCCGGTTCTCGGCAGGCCGAATCCGGTGGAACGCGTGATCGACGGCGTTCAGTCGCGCGTCGACGGAGTAGAAGACGATTCCGGAGCAGTTCACCATGTTCGCCAGGAACATCATTGCCTCGGTCTTGAAGCTCCAGAGGCCTTCATTTTCAGGGAGAAGTCGCATCGTTGTCGCCACAACCTCGAAGCGGATTTGCGCGATTCTAGCAGGAACCCGGGAAAGCGAAACAGGCGCGATCTCATACATTGGAATGATGCTCGGGGGCGAGGGACGGGCATAGCTTCGCCTCGGCGATCGGGAATACCGGTCGCAGTGGAGGAAGGGAATGCCCGAGGCAATGACTGGTAGCAAGGCCGAGCCGGCCACAAGGCCAACGACCAGGACGATCATCACCGGCGGACGCGTACACACCCTGAACCCGGCCGTCCCCGAAGCCGAGGCCGTCGTGCTGGAGCACGGCCGGGTACTCGCTGCGGGGCCGGACGACGACATGCTCGGCTTCGCGGGTCCGGCCGCGCACCGGATCGACGCGGAGGGCGCCTGGGTGGTGCCCGGCCTGATCGACACTCACCCCCACGTGCTGCACTTCGGGGGGCTCGCGGGCGGCCTGGTCGACCTGACCGACGCCGTCGACCACGCCGACATCGTCGAGCGGATCCGGGCCAGGGCTGCCACCACGCCGGCCGGCGGCTGGATCATGTGCACCCCGGTCGGCGAGCCGCACTACTTCATCCGCCGTTCCGAACGGGATCTCGCGGAGCGACGACTGCCCGACCGCCACACGCTGGACCGGGCCACCGCCGACCACCCGGTGCTGATCCAGGCGTGGGCGCCCAAGATGCCCGCCGTGGTGGCGTTCAACAGCGCCGGACTGCGCGCCGTGGGGCTGGTCGGCTTCCTGCCGGACCGGGTCTGCGACGTCGAGATCGACAAGGACGAGCACGGCGACCCGACCGGTATCCTGCGCGGCCCGGTCACCAACTACTACACGTACGACCCGTTCTGGGGCCAGATCCTGATGAAGCTGCCCGGTTCGGACCCCGCCGACGCGGTTCAGGGCACGATCGACGAGATGGCCCGCTTCACGGCCAAGGGCGTGACCGCGCTCTACGAGGCGCACGCAATGGAGCCCGAGCACATCGACGTCTACCGTCGACTGCGGTCCGCAGACGCGCTCACGGCCCGGGTACTGGCGACCTGGGACATGGAATCGGCCATCTTCTATCCGTTCGATCCGCTGAGCCTCGATGCGTTCACCGAGCGTCTGCACCGCCTCGGCGCCCACTGCGTCGACCTCGACGACGACCTGCTGCGGTTCAACGGCCTCACCCTCAGCCCCGGCGGCCCGTGCTTCTCCGGCCACTTCGCGACCCACGAGCCGTACACGAACCCCTTCGGCCGGCCGGCGCACGGTACCCGCTTCATCACCCTCGACAAGGAGGAGGCGTTCGTCCGCTACTGCGCCGAGCACGGAATCCGCGCGAACGTGTGTCTGGGGGCCTACCGCGAGCACGACGAGTTCCTGGAGATCGCCGAACGCGTAGTGCGCGAGCACGACTTCCGGGACCGGCGCTGGATCCTTCAGCACGCCATGACCATCACCCCGGCCCAGGTGCGGCGCTACCGTGCTCTCGGCTTCCAGGTCACCACGTCGGTCGGCTTCGCGTGGGGCAAGGGCACGATGTACGGCGAGCGGATCGGTACCCACGTGTGGCGTGACCTGACGCCACTCAGGCGGCTGCTGGACGCCGGCCTCGACCTCGCCGGGGGTACCGACTGGGGGCCGAAGAACCCCTGGGAACAGATCAAGCTCGCCCAGACGCATGAGTTCGCGGGCAGCGACCACCGCAACGACGGGCCGGACCAAGTACTCACCCGCACCGAGGCGTTCGCGATGTGGACCACCGGCGCGGCCGAGGTGCTCGGCTGGTCGGACATCGGCGCGCTGGTCCCCGGCCACCACGCCGACATCGCGATCGTCGACCGCGATCCGCTGCGCTGCGACCTGGACGATCTCGCGGGCACGACGGTGCTGCGCACGCTGCTCGGTGGGCGAACCGTGTACGACACCGGTGATCTGCGGACCGTCGGCGACGAGCCGACGTCGATGGGGGCGTGACCATGGACGAGAGCCTGAACCACGACAGGGGCGTGCCCGGGGTCCCGGAAACGAGCACGCGCCAACGGGTGCTCACCCGGCTCGACCTGCTGCGCGGCGAGATGCTGGACACCCTCACCGCCGCGGTCCGGATCCCCAGCATCACCCCGACCTACCCCGGTGAGGTCTACGCCGACCTGGTCGGCGCCGAGGGGGAGGTCTCGCGCCTGCTGGCCGGGGTCTACGCCGAAGCAGGCGCCGAGACCGACGTCTTCGCCGTTGAACCCGGCCGCGACAACGCGGTGGGTGTGATCCACGGTACCGGGGGCGGGCGTTCGCTGATCTTCAACGGACACGTCGATGTGGTCCCGCCCGGGGACACGTCCGGCTGGCGCTCGGGCGACCCGTTCGACGGTGTCGTCGAGGACGGCTGGATCCGCGGTCGCGGCACCGTCGACATGAAGAGCGGCCTGGTCGCGCAGGCGTTCGCGGCCCGCGCGCTGCATGAGGCCGGGGTGCGCCTGCGCGGTGACCTGATCCTCCAGGCGGTCGTCGGCGAGGAGAACCTGGAGAACCACCTCGGCACCTCCGCGGTGCTCGACCGCGGCTACACCGCAGACGGGGCCATCGTCTCCGAACCAACCGGCGGGGCTTGGCCGTTGTCCGTCATGGCCGCGACCCCCGGCCTGCTGGTGATGCGGATCGAGGTGACGGGCAAGAGCTCCCACTCGTCGATGCGGGGGCGGATGTTGTGCCGACCCGGCACGACCGAAGCGGTCGCGGCCAGCGCGATCGACCGCGGTTTCGTGATCTACCAGGCGCTGCGCCGGCTGGAGAGCGACTGGGCGGTGACCAAGTTCGATCCGCTCTTCGAACCGGGACACTTCACCCTCGCGCCCGGCGTCGTGGACGGCGGCGCGCGCCACTCGCGCAGTGGGGCGTTCATCCCCGACTCGATGAGCATGGTGTACGCGGTGTTCCACCCGCCGGGGGAGGACCAGGCGGTCGTGCGCAAGGAGATCGAGGACCACATCGCGCACGTCGCCGCCACCGACCCCTGGCTGCGCGCGCATCCGCCGGTGGTGGAATGGCCGTTGCGGTATCCGGGTTCGCGGGTCGACGCGACTCATCCGCTCTGCGCCGCGGTCACCGATGCCCGTGAACTCGCCGCCGTCGACACGCCATTGGCGGGCCGCCCGCCGGTGGCGGCGTTTCCCTCCGCGGCCGACTCCACGTGGCTGTGTGCCGCCGGGGTCCCCGCGGTCGGCCTCGGGCCGGGCGAACTCGCGATGGCGCACGCGTACGACGAGCGCTGCGCGGTGGACGAGATCGTCTGCGCCGCGCGCGCATACGCGTTGGCCGCGATGGACTGGTGCGGATCATGAGCGAGCCGGTCGCGCCGTACCTGACCGTCGGTCTGTCGACGGTGGTCCGCAGCATCACCTCGCGCGCCCAGATCGCGCACAACCTCGACATCATCGAGGAGGCCGTGCATGCCGCGGTGTCCGTCGTCGGCATCAACATGCCGGTCAAGCTGATCGCGCTGGCCGAGGGCGCGTTGACCGGATTCGCGGACGAGATTCTCGACATCCCGCACGTCACCGCGGCCCGAGACCTGTTCATCGACATCCCCGGTCCGGAGACCGAGCGACTGGCCGCGCTGGCCCGGCACTACGACACCTACATCGTCGCGCAGTGCAAGGCGCGCTGGCCGGAGATCCTGCCCGACCGGTTCTTCAACACGCTGTTCGTCATCTCCCCGGCGGGCGAGATCGTGCACCGCGCGGCAAAGAACCACATATGGTGCCGCGAACGCTCCTGCACGCCGCACGACGTGTACGACCGGTGGGTGGAACTCTTCGGCGACGGAATCGATGCGTTCTACCCGGTGCTGCGCACCGACGACATCGGCAACCTCGGCACGATCTGCTGTAGTGACGGCGAATACCCGGAAGCAGTAAGGGCGTTGGCCCTCCAGGGCGCCGAGGTGGTGTACCGCCCCAGCGAGGCGGTGCCAATGACCCAGGCCGGCCCCGACCCCGGAGGCACCTGGCTACTGCAAAACCGGGCGCACGCCCACTTCAACGGTCTGTACATGGTCTGTCCGAACGCCGGACCGGTCTATCCGACGCCCGACTCCCGCCACCCGTACGACATCGCGGGCGGCAATGCGCACGTCGTCGACTTCCACGGGGCGGTGCTCGGGCACACCGCCTCCGGGTACAACTCCTTCGTGTCCGGGATCATCGACATCGAGGCGTTGCGGCAGTTCCGGACGATGAATCTCAACAGCAACTGGCTCAAGGACCTGCGCACCGAGGTGTTCCGGCGTATGTACGACGAACCGATCCATCCGGCCAACCTGTGGCTGACGGACGAACCGGTCCGGCACGCCGAGGCGGACGAGATATACCGCGCAAACATCCGGCGGCTGGTGGAGCGGGGCGCGTACACGCCACCGGCGCACGCGTTTCCCGGCGCCCGCTACATCGCGCCGCCGGATCCCGGTCCGGCCAGGTAGCGCTCGATCGCCGGGCGCAGCCGGGTGTGCTCGAAGTCGGGCTCTGGAGCGGCCAGTTGCTCCAGGATGAGCCCGTTGAGCAGGGTCAGCAGGTGCGCGGCGTCGCCTTCGGGGTCGTCGGCCCCCGCGGCGGCCAGCTCGACCGCGAACGCCCGGCGCTGCGCGTCGCCCCACGCGTCGAGGGCGGGGCGCAGGTGAGGGCGCCGGGCGACCTCCAGGAACAGTTCGTAGCGGGCGATGCACGCGTCCCGGTCGTCGTCGACGGCGCCGGCCAGGTAGTGCGCCAGGCGGGCGGCGTGGGCGTGCGGCGGGGCATCGGGCGTGGGGGACAGGCGGTTCTGTACCTCGACGATCTGACGCGCGGCCAGCCGGCGCAGGGCCTCGTCGAGGAGCCGGTCGCGGGTGCCGAAGTAGTACCGGGCCGACCCATGGGTGGTGCCCGCCTCCTCGGCGACTGCCCGGTGCGTCACGGCGCGGGCGCCCTCGCGGGCGAGCAGGCGCACGGTGGCATCGAGCAGGGCTTCGCGACGGGCGGCGCCGCGGGTCGGGCGCGGCTCACGGACGGGGTTGGGCATGGCCTCACTGTACGCGGGGCGACCGGCGGGGGCCGCGACGGGAAGGAGACCACGAGACGGCCGCTCACCGCCACCCCCTGCTCGCCCACCGCAGCCCCCGACCTTCCGGGCCTCGCCCGGCCCGCGCCGGTCCGCACAAGGCACGCGGCGGCGGAGCCCCGGTGAGCGACCCATGGGGCTTCCGCGCTGGGAGCTGCGTACCCGGGTCCGTGGTTTCACTGAACTTCGGCTCGATGGGCACCCGTGCAGAGCCCATCCGCACCACAGCCCGTCGGCGGATCATACGGTGAACGTCCAACGGGCCGAATGCTTGTCTGGCACCAGCCCCCGAAAGACCGACTGGTTCCTGTGCGCGGCGAGCGGAATGCGACGCGGGAACCGCCGTGGTGCCGGACCGGGCTGTCGACTTCGGAGGCGGCGCCATTTCGATCATGGGCGGACACGCATGGCCGATGACGTGGTGTGGACCGAGGAGCAGTGCGACACGGTGCATTCAACCCGGGCGCGGGTCGATCCGGACCATCCGACCGAGGGGCTCGACCGGGGGCCGTGCTGACTGGCGGCGCCTTCACTCTGGCCGAGGCGGGGGTCCTGGACGGGCGCCGGGCCACCGCGCACTGGCAGTGGGCGGATGCCTTCCGGGTCCGCTTCCCGTCCGTACGCCTCGAACCGGATGTGCTGTTCGTGGACGACGGCGACATCCTCACCGCCGCCGGGAGTGCGGCCGCGCTCGATCTCGGGCTGCACGTGGTGCGCCGCGACCACGGTGCGGAGATCGCCAACTCCGTGAGCCGTCGGCTGGTCTTCGCGGTGCACCGGGACGGCGGCGTTTCCCTCATGGTCTACGTCGTATGCCTCCCCTCGGCTCCGTAACCCCGCTGGGGCGAAAATCAAGGGGTCCTTGCGGCACCGCTGATCATGCGGCTGTTGTGAGGAGCTCAGCGAGCCGCTGGGGCCGGGGTTTCCCAGTCCAGCGTTTTGGGTCGGGACGCGGGTCCGGGCCGCCTTGAGGGGGCTCCGGTTTCCGCCTGCTGCCGCAGTCGGCGGGCACGGCGCGCCGTAGGGAGGACGGCGGGGACACCGTGCCTCGCGCTCGGAGCGGAAGGCGTGGAACGGGCCTTCGGGCGCCAGGTTCCGCGGGCACGGGGCCATGTCCCGGCCCTTGAGATTCAGGCCGGGCGAGGGCCGGCGCATCCCCGTTCCCGGCTGGCCGTACTCGGTGGTCGGCGCGCCGGGCATCGGGCCGCAGTTCCTCGTACTTCACCGACGGCGGGCGGTCAGAGCTTTGACCATTTCGCCGTTGATCAGAACGACGAGGCAACCGCAGCCCCCCATGCAGTACTCGACCTCGCCCTCGGACGTGCGGTGGCGGGATCGCAGCGTCCACCACCGCGCTGCCCCCTCGGTCGACTCATGGCAGATGGGGCAGCGGTCCTGCAACGGCGCGACGATGGCCGAGGGTAGGGGTCTCATGCCACCAACATGCTGTCATGACCTAGCACAGTTCAACCATTACATCGAGCAGAAGGTTCAGCCGGCAGGCGTGCCGGGCCGGGACTTCGGTGCGGCACGTCGTCCAGTCCGCCGCACCGACCAGGCACCGGCCAGGACGACCAGCACGATCGCCGTCAACTGATGCTTGGTCAACTGCTCGTGCAGCAGGAGGAATCCCACAGCCGCCGCCACAGCTGGACTCAGCGCGAGAGGCACCCCGAAAGCACGGGCATCGATACGCCGCAGCACCGCCATGTCCAGCGCGTACGGGATCAGCGAGGACAGAAAGGTCACGAGGAGACCGGTGAGGAGAACCGCCGGGTGGGCCGCCACTGGGACACCGCCGGTGACAGCGGAGACCGGGGGCAGGACACAGGCACCGCAGGCCAGTGCCGGTGACAGGCCTGCCCAGTCGGGAAACAGCTGTCCGACCCGCCGGCTCAGAGCCACATGCCCGGCCCGGCACAGCGCGGCGACACCTCCCAGCACCAGCCCGGTGGCGGGCAGCGAGGCACCGGGCCCCGTCAGCAGCAGCACCCCTACCGGCGCCGGCAATGCCACGCGAGATGCTCCAGCCGGCGGGACAACGCGATCGACAAGGCGAGCGGGCCGAGCAGCTCCACGGTCGAGGCCACGCCGATCGGCAGGCGGCTGATGGCCTGGAAGTACGCCATATTCATGGCCGCGAGGACCAAACCGAGCGGGATCACCGCACGTCACTGCACCGCCGTGACCTTGCGCAGTGACGGCCGGACCAGCAGCAGAAGGATCGCGGCGGAGAAGAACAGCCGCATACCGGCCGGAGCCGAGGGGCCGGCGGACGCGTATGCCTCCTTGGCGAGGGCCGACCCCGCCTGAAGAGTGGCGATCTGGACCAGCATCAACACCGGCGCCGTCGCGGATCCCTGCTGCGGCAAGCGGACAGCCTGCACCATCGTGCCTCCGTGCTCTCGTCGCATCCGGTGTCGTTCGGCAGGCCACGCCAGCCATGCGGCGTTTCATTCGGCCGCCCCGGTACGTTCCGGGCCACACGGTGATGTAATTGCCTTATGCAGTTCAACCATTACGGCGGTGAAGCCGCCCGACTTGCCGCCGACCTGGTCAACCTGACCGAGACACCCCATTCCGCGGACTTGGAACAGCTCCTGGCCGTACACGGCGTGGTGAACCGCACGCTCACCACCACACAGACCGAGACCATCTGGACATGGAGTCGGCGCCTGGCCGTATGCTTCGGGCCGCAGCACCTCGACGAGCGGTGCGACGCAGTCAACGCGCTCCTCGCCGACGCTTCGAGCAGCCCCCGTATTTCTCTGCACGATGGACGGCCCCACCTGCATTACAGCGCCACCGGCGCCGACCCGGCCGCGCACATCCGCGCCATCACCGCGGCCGGACTCGCCTACGTCATCTGCTCCGCCGACGCCGAGCGGCTGGGACGCTGCGCACGACGCGACTGCGCTCTGGCTTTTGTCGACACCTCCCGCAACGGCAGACGCACCTACTGCTCAGTGCGCTGCGCCAACAACGACGCCGTGGCCCGCCACCGCGAACGACGCCACGCGAGCGCGACATCGGCGACCGGACCGACCACACCACGCGCATAGAGAAGTGCGGTCGGTGGCGCAGGCATGGCGAGCGGCAGAGAGGACGGAGTCGACGGAACGGCAGCCCGTCGAGGGGCTGATCGGTCAACTGATCATTTCAGAGTGAGATCGGTGTGCTGGCTTGGCAGTTGGGTGTTGTGTCGGCAGGATCTGCCGGGGGATGACCGTGCTGCTCCGCGGGGCATTGTCTACGTGCTGCGCAAGGGTGTGAGCTGGGTGGATGTGCCTGCGGAGAGGGTCGGCCGCAGCGGGGTGACCGCTTGGCGGCGGTTGAGGGACTGGACCGAGGCCGGTGTCCGGCCTCGTCTGCACGAGGTCCTTCTGGCGGAGTTGCGGGCGGCCGGTCTGCTGGACATGGATGACGCGGCAGTGGACGGCTCGCATGTCAGGGCTCCCAAAGGGGGGCTCACACCGGACCTTCGCCGGTCGACCGGGCCCGTCCCGGCAGCAAGAACCACCTGATCGTCGACCGGCAGGGCGCCCCGCTCGCTGCCACTCTGACCGGCGGAAACCGCCACGACGTCACCCGGTTCATGCCGCTGCTGGACGCCATTCCGCACATCCGCGGCCTGCGAGGCCGACCCCGCCGCCGGTCCCGGTGGCTGTTCGCCGACCGCGGCTACGACTTCGACAAGTACCGCCGCCTCGTCCGGGACCGTGGGATCACACCGAAGATCGCCCGTCGCGGCAGGCCGTACGACTCCGGCCCGGGCAAGACCTGCTGGGTCGTCGAGCGGACCTTCGCCCGGCCGCACCGGTTCAAACGCCTACGGACCCGCTACGAGAAACGCGCCGACCGCCATCTCGGTCTGCTCCAACACGCTTGCAACGGCGGCTGCTTGAGACGACTCCGAACCTCATTCTGAAATGATCGGTTACTCGCCGTCCGCCCCAAGGGCGCACCCGGGGCCGACGGGGCCGGTGGGGCCGCATGACGGCCGGTGGACGGCATTCCGTACGCCTGTTGGTGGCCGGGCCGATCGCCACGCGGCCCGGTGCCGCACCAGGCTGTGCCACCGCCTGCGTTCCCACCCGCGGGCAGAGGCAAATGTCGCAGCATGGGCGAGCGCGCATTCATCACCTTGATCGAGGGGCGCACCAGTTGGTCAAGGCGCCGATCGTGCTGTGCGGGAAGGACCGAACACCCATATCTCCCACGCCATGCGTGAGCTGATCGGCCAGCGCGAGTAGCTGACGGTGTTCCTGCTGCCCGCCTACTCGCCCGCCTCGACGCCGGAGGGATCGTGCTCGTCACGCCACCGCCTGGTGGCGATGCCCACCATGACCACCGATACGACGTCTTCGGCAAGTTCTGGCGTGATGGGCAGGTGCCCGAAGAGCACACGGTAGTACGTGGTCGACGCCAGCATGTCCAGCAGAAGATCGATGTCCGCATCGGGTCGGATGTCACCCCGGTCGATGCCGCGACGCAGTGCTTCGGCAGTGGTGGCGCGGCGCGGATGGAAGAAGGTGTCCTTGAACTCCTTTTCCAGTCGGGGGTCGTTGGTGAGGTCCGCAACGAGCGCCGGCAGTGCTCTTCGGCCCACGGTGCTGGTGAACGCCTCGCTGAGGGTGCCGATACCGGCAATGAGGTCGCAGTGCGTGCAGCCGGTGTCGGGGGTCGGCGTAGTGCCGATGATCCGGGCCAGAGCCGACACGACCAGGTGCTGGCGGGAGCGCCAGCGGCGACGCAGCGCGGGTTTGCTCGTACCGGCGCGGGCGGCCACCGCCTCCAGCGTGAGGCTGCCGTAACCGACCTCGTTGAGGATCTCCATCACCGCTTCGGGCACGGCCTCGTCGATTCGGGCATCCCGCGGCCTGCCGGAGGCTTTGCGGGCCCCGGCTCTGCCTCCGTCACTCCTGGTGTTGACCATGCGGCAAGTATAGGTAGCATTCAATTGCGTTCCGATGCGGAA
Organism: Streptomyces sp. sk2.1; assembly: GCF_008120935.1. Taxonomy (GTDB): domain Bacteria; phylum Actinomycetota; class Actinomycetes; order Streptomycetales; family Streptomycetaceae; genus Streptomyces. Next base: position 13,979 of record NZ_RDBO01000086.1, on the reverse strand, counting down.
CGGAACGAAATACTTCCAGGAGCCCAAGCCATGTCCCACACCTCCGCCGACGCGACGGACAGCGACCCCGCACACGCCCCTGAAGAAGCCGCACCCTCTTCCCCCGCAGAGGACGGAGCCGGTGAGGAGAGCGTCTTCTCGGTCGCATACCGCGCGCTCACCCTCGGCGTCCTGCTGTCGGTCGGCATGGTCGCGTTCGAGTCCCTCGGGGTGGCGACCGTGCTGCCCGGCATCGCGGAGGACCTCGACGGCCTGGGCGCTTACGGGTGGGGCCTGTCGGCACTGATGCTCGCCAACATCATCGGCACCGTGCTCGCCGGGCGTGCCGCCGACCGCCGGGGCCCTTGGCGCCCGATGGCCCTGGGCATGCTCGTCTTCGCGGCGGGCTGCGCGGTGGCCGGGGCCGCACCCTCGTGGCCACTGTTCCTCGTCGGCCGCTTCGGACAGGGCCTGGGCGTAGGAGCCATCATGTCCATGGCCTACACCATGATCGGACTTGCCTACCCCGAGCGCCTGCGAGCCCGGATGTATGCCCTGCTGTCCTCGGCCTGGACGATCCCTTCCCTCGTCGGCCCCGCTATCACAGGTGTCCTCGCCGACCTCATCACGTGGCGCTCGGTCTTCCTGCTCATGCTGCCGATCGCCGCGGTGGCCGCGCTGCTCACCCTGCCCGGCCTGCGCCACCTGCACCGCGCAGAAACAGCCGTCACCGCCACGGCCCCGGCCACTCCGTGGTGGAAGCGTCCGCTGGCCGCCGCGATCCTGCTCACCGTGGGCACCGGCGTACTGCTCCAGGCGCTGCTGCTGAAGAACCTCGTCCTGCTGATCGTGCTGGCCGTGGCCGGTGCCGCCGTTGCTGTGCCCGCGCTGCGCAGGGTCACCCCGGAAGGCACCCTCGGCGCCCGGGCCGGCCTCGGTGCGGGTGTCGTCGTCCGTGGCCTGCTGTGCGGTGTCTATTTCGGCAGCGAAGCCTTCCTGCCCCTCGGGCTGCAGCAGCTGCGGGGCATGGGCACCACACTGGCCGGTCTGGGCCTGTCCGCCGGAGCCATCACCTGGGTCATCGGCTCAGGCCTGCAGGCCAAGCGGGACAACGGGAAGAACGGCAGCCGCACAGCCTCCACCGTGCTGGGCTTCGCCGTCCTGCTGGCGGGCGTCGCGCTGATCGCGCCGGCGATCCTGACCAGCGCACTCCCCTCCTGGATCGCCCTGGTCGGATGGGCCGTCGGCGGCCTCGGCATGGGTATCGGCTTCAACGCCTCCACCACCGACACCCTGGAGCAGGCCCCGCCGGAGCAGCAGGGTGAAGTCAGCGGCGCACTGCAACTCGCCCAGACCCTGGCGACCGGCGTGATCGCCGGGATCGGCGGCGCGGCCATCGCGTTCGCCCAGAACCACGGCGGCTCCACCCGCACCGCACTGCTGGGCGTCTTCGTCCTCACCGGTCTGCTCTCCATCGCGGGCATGCTGATCGCCCGCCGACTGCGCCCCGAAGCGGCACGGCAGGGTTAGGGCCTTTCGTGGCGCCCCGTCGGACCGCGCCGCCGCGCGCCTGTCGGGGGCGCTGCCGTACATGCGCCAGAGCCCTGGGCCCTGTCGTCGAACTCCCGTTGAAAAGAGACGACCGTGGACGAAGTACGTATGCTCGGCCTGTTCGCCGGCGCAACCACCGACCCCTTCGGGGAGCTTCTGCTGCGCGCACTCGCTGTGCCCGGGCCCAGCGGTATACGCATCGACCTGTGCCAGGTTCCCGAGGACCTGCCCGCGCACGCCGACCGCGGCACCTCTTCCCTCCCGCCACAGGTGCAGAAGCTGCGGGCGCTGGTGGCGGACACGCACGCGCTGCTGATAGCTCTGCCCGAAGCCGGCGGGCCACTGCCCTGGCCTTGGTCCACAGCCCTGAACTGGCTCGGTCGGCCCTCCCCGGGCTCTCCGCTGCCGGCCCTGCCGACCGCCGTACTGACCACGGAGGCCGGCGTCACGCCCCTGCCCTGTTCGTTCACCTCCGTCGAAGAACTGCTCACCAGCGCGCGCTGCAACCTCGTCGGCCCGCGCACCGTCGTTCCCCGCGCAGCCAGGGCACTGCGCCCGCAGCCCGACGGGCGCGTACTGGTCACCGACCCCGGAGTCATGCTGCGGCTGCTGACACACATCCACCGAACCGCAGCGGCAGCCCGCTCCGCCACCAGGGACTCCGGACCACAACAGTGAGCCCGCTCGCGGACCATCGCCCGCCGAGACCGGCACGGCAGGCAAAGGAACGTGAGCTCGCCAGAAAGAGCGGCAGGACATGAACGACCACGTCCGGGCAGGAGGCGATGTCGTCGAGCTGATTCGTGCCCCTGCCCCTGGTGGGGGCGGTGGCGGTAGTGCACGAGCCACTCGCCGAGCAGTTCCTGCAGCTGGGGGACGGTGCAGCTCGCTCCAGGCGGTCAGGGCGGGTTCCACCAAGGCCCAGCGGGCGTCGGACAAGTCGCTCGGATACGGTCGATGTTCCGTCATGACGACTGCGTACCGCTGGCTTTCCGGCTTGCCCATCATCGGACCCGGCTACGACGACCCCGAGTACGACAACCGGGCTCCCTGGCACGACCAGGACACCCCGCTCCGGCAGTGGCCGTACGAAAGCTCACCGCAGCAGGTTTCAGCCACCCCACGAGCCGACCGCCTGCAAGGCCCCCGCCAACCGGTACAACGGCCTCGACGACCTGGAAACGGCCGGCATCGCCGGGGCCACCGACACGAGTGTCGACGATGTCCGTGCCACCCCACAAAGCCGACCCCGCACCACACCCATACGACAACGTCGGCCTTCAGGACCACAACGAGGTCTTGAAGGCCGACGTCACGCGCGGGACCGAATTGACCAACAGCGTTCCGAAGGTGGTGCGGGCCCCGGCACGAGGGGCAGCAGCCAAGATTGTCCCGTCACGGACCGCAGGCTGCCTGCACCTTCCCTGTCGACGGGCCTGGCGGGTCGCCCCCGCGACCCGCGACGGGGTTGACCACGGCCGACCGGCCTGCCCGCAGGCACCTTCGGCCAGGGAAGTACTCCGCACACGACGAGAACGCGGCGGCCAGGTCGCCCGCCGCCACGCCGCAGGACGGCGCCCGGTGACGGCTCTCAGAATCCCGGGGGACGGCGGAACCCGCCGATCACCTCCGCGAGGCGCCGCACGAACTGGACCGCGGTGCGGTCGTGCAGGTAGGGCGCGATCACCTGGATGCCGACCGGGAGCCCGTCCCGGGTCGCCCCGACAGGTGCCACCGCCGCGGGAAGGTGGTTGACGGACGAGGGCGCCATCCACGTGAGCATCTCGTGATACGGCCGGTCGGTGCCGTCGACCCGCAGGGTCCGGACCGACCAGCCGGGGTCGGGCCGGTGGTCGTGAGGGAAGGCAGCCGTGGGGCTCACAGGGCAGATGAGCACATCGACGTCGCGGAAGAACTCGGCCCAGCGGCGGCGGGAGTGCTGACGACGCCCGTCGAGGTCGTGCCAGTCACGGAAGCGGAGCGTCAGGGCCGACGCGAACCCACCGACGGCCCCTTCCGCCGTGGCGAGTTCCACGAGCCCGGCGTACGACTCGTCCGGCTCGACCAGCCCGCTCTGTGCCATCAGCAACGGCTGGTAGAGGGCCATCGTCTCTTCGAGCCCGACCGGTCCCTTGCCCTCGACCACGACGGCGCCCTCGGCCCGCACCGCTTCCGGCGTGGCCTGCATGATCGCGGCCAACTCGCTGTCGAGGGCGCAGAACGGGTCGTCGAGCCATGCCGCGACCCGGAAGTCCCGCAGGGCGCTCGCCCGGGCGGCGGGCAGCTCCAGCCACCATGCCGGGGCGCGGTCGTGGTCCGCTCCCGCGAGGATGTCGAGGCCCGGGTCGAGGTCGTCGGCGTGCCTGCCGAGCGGGCCGAGTACCGCCATGTCGAAATCCGCCAGCGCCCCAGGAGCATGTCCCGAGACGCTCCCGTACCTCGGCACGATTCCGAACGACGGGCGCAGCCCGTAGACGCCGCAGAAGTGGGCAGGCACCCGGATCGAGCCCGCCGTGTCGCCGCCGAGCTCCAGGCCGGTCAGCCCCGCGGCGACTGCCGCGGCGGACCCGCCGGACGAACCGCCGGGTCCGCGGGTCGGGTCCCACGGATTGTTCGTGGTCCCGTAGACCTCGTTGTAGGTCTGCCAGTCCCGTGCGTCGGGCGGCATGTTGGACTTGCCGAAGACGACCGCTCCCGCGTTCTTGAGCCGCGCGACCGACTCGGCGTCGCTCGTCGAGACGTGGTGTCCCCAGCGGGCCGAACCCCCGGTGGCCCGCATGCCCGCAACTTCGAGACTGTCCTTGATCGTCACGGGGACACCGTGCAGGCGGCCGAGCGGCTCGCCACGGGAGACCGCGCGGTCGGCCGCCAGCGCCGCGGCTCTCGCACCCTCCTCGTCCCGGGCGACGATGGCGTTCACCTTCGGATCGAGCCGCTCCACCCGGGCGAGGAAGTGGTCGAGCAACTCGATGCTCGACACCTCCTTCGCCGCGACTGCGACAGCGAGCTGACCTGCGGAGCGAAATGCTGGATCGGTCATGCAATCTCCAGGAAAGGCCGGACCCGCGGCGATCACATTGCTGTGGCCGATGCAAAATCCCAGTTCAGGGCGGGTCCAAGCCGACCTTGGCGGACGTGGGGGATCATGGCGGGGTGCGGCCTTCCTCACGTTCGACAGTGGCTTTGTCCGCCATTTGAGCAGTGGCTGGAGGCCGACGGGCTCGGGAATTTTCACGAGAAACGGGAGGTACTTCCCACCGGCCCCAGCTGGTTTCGCAGCGCATCGGCGCTCACGCCTTGGCCGGGCACAGAGCTCGGCCTGGTCAAGGATGACGTGTTCGAGCCAGCCCTTCCCGGAGGTGCTACAGGAATGACGAAGGCTGACAGCACCGTTATGCGGCCAAGCGGGACCGGGCCCCTTGGTACCGCCCGTCGCACAGCCTGCGCGCCCGGGGCGAACACGGGCAGGGTCCTGGGGCGGCCCGGTCCTTGATCTCGGCGAGCACGGTGTCGAGCGTCCGGCCGAACTCTGTCAGGGATCCGAAGCCGGCCATGAGAGGGCTGAGCGCGGCCATCGCCGGGTACGCGGTGGCGTCGAACGCGGGCACAGCGCCGGCCCCTTCGCTGGTGCGCGCCAGCAGGTGGCCGTTGAGGAAGCTGAACAGCGCCCCGGGCGCGTCCGCGACCGTCTGATCGGGCAGGCCGGCCTCACGCATCGTGGTGACCAGTCCCTTCAGGGCGGAGAGGCCACCGGCGAAGCCTGGGCGCGTCACCAGCAACGGGAACCCCGGGGTGCCGGTAGGCCATCTCGCGGTAGCCGTGCGCCGTCTGGCGGGCGACTTCCTCCCAGCGGGGGGGGTGCCATCGTCCGAGGTGGCCGCCACCTCGGCGAACACTGCCTCGGGCATCGCGTCCAGCAGTGCGGCCCTGCCCTTGATGTGGTGGTAGATCGGCATCGGGGCGACCCCGAGCTCTTGTGCGAGTCGCCGTGCCCCGAAGGGCTCCGAGCCGTCGCGGTCGACCAGTGTTACGGCGGCGGTGATGCGCGCACGGTCGGGTCCTGCTGCAGTGCCCTGAGTGCGTCTGGACACGTCCACTCCCTCCCTTGCAAACCTGCATCGTGGGAATTCCGTACGAGAGCAGACCCTGCGGCGCAGGTTTCAGGCCGGTGGTCCTCACACCTGACCAGGGGGAGACATGGGTGGGGTCACCGACACGGAGCGGCCGCCCGAACCGACCTCCCGCTCGTGGTCCGTGCTCATGGAGGCGGCTTCGTGGGCGCGGTGATGCAGTGCGACTGGACCAACAGCCGCCTCGCAGCGGTGCTGCCCGCGCTCGTCGTCTCGGTCGAGCATCGTCTCCCACCCCGGACAGCCCGCTCGCGAACGCCGCCGAAGACGCCTGGGACGTGCTGCAGCACGTGGCGCGGTGGGGTGGTCGATCCGGCGTGCGGGGCCGTCTTCGGCGAGAGCTGCGACGCCCTGATCAGTGCGAGGTGCGCGCCGAGGCCGCCAGACGGAGATCCTCACGTTCCTCCGCACGGAGCCGGCCAGGTGACGGAGAAGCGATGCACCCCACCATCCTGAAGACGGAGATCCCAAGCATGCGAATGACCGAGCCGCGAACCGGCGGGCTGACCAGCACCGACCTGATGGAGGGATGGCGCAGGGCCGGGGCCCGGGAAGGCATGTCCGTGATCGCGCACCCGTCTCTGTCCTGCATCGGCCGCGTCGACGGCGGAGCCGCCACCATGATCGGCAGTCCGCGTACTGGACTCGGTCCGGCCGGAACGCTCGTTCCCGCTCTCGCCTGGCAGGTCACCGATCCCGACCCCGATCGCGACGGTGACCCCGGTGCCGCGGTGATCGAACGGCGCGCGGCCGTACCCACCTTTCATCCCGACCTGCCATCCACCGGCACGGGCGCCGTCCCCGAACTCCTGCGTTCCTTGCCCGAGAGCGTGCGCAGCGCGCGTCCGCAGGCGTCCGTCGCCGCCGTCGGAGTTCAGGCAGCCGACATCGTTCGCCGTCGGGCGCTCGGATTCGCGGTCGGCCGCACATCGCCGTTCAACCGTCTGAACGACCTCGGGGCCACATCTTCCTCGTGGAGGTCGGACACGTCCGCGTCGAGCGAGTCGTCGCGCAGCGCTTCGAGCCGCAGCTTGTCGAGCGCGTCGGAGGCGTTGGAGGCGTTGGGGACGAGTTCGCGCAGGAACACGTCCTTGTTCGAGTAGATCGAGTGGATCATCTTCTGCAGAAGCCGGCGGGCTTCCACCTGAAACTCGAACGTCTCAGTGGGTGTAATCCGTGATTCCTTCTCAGGTCCGTGGTCCGGGAATTGGCCTGAGAACTGTAGATCAGTCGGCCCGGCCGGCGTGGCACTACCGGACTTCCGGCCGGTCCGGCATCACCGCGTATCCGTCGGCGGTCCAGCCGCCGTCGCTGACCATCACCTGGCCGGTGATGTTCGCGGACACCCCGGAGGACAGGAAGAGGGCGAGATGCGCGATGTCCTCGGGGCTGCCCAGACGTCCGCGCGGGGTCCGGCGGCGCAGCGCCTGTGTGTCGAGCCGCCCGGCGTCCGAGAGCCGGGTCAGCAGGTCGGTCTCGACGTAGCCGGGCGCGAGCGCGTTGACCCGGATGCCGAAGGGGGCCCACTCGACGGCCAGGACCTTGGTGAGGGCGGCGACGGCGGCCTTGGTCGCGCAGTATGCCGCGCGTTCCGGTCCGGCGGTCACCCCGTACATCGACGACGTGGTGAGGACGACGCCCCCGTCGCCCTCGCGCATGATGCGGGCGGCGGCGCGTGCGCAGACGAAGACTCCGGTGAGGTTGACATCCAGCGCCGTGTTCCAGCGGTCCAGTTCGAGATCGAGCGAGGGTGCATTGGCGGACACACCGGCGTTGGCGACCATCACGGACAGGTCTCCCGTCCGGGCGGTGAACGCGGCGAGCGCCGCCGTCACGGCGTCCTGGTCGCTGACCGGTGCGGTGGCGGTCTCGATCACCTGGCCGGGGCTGCTCCTGGCCGCCAACGCGGGCCGTGTCCGGTCCAGTTCCTCGCCGTCGACGTCGAGCAGCAGCACATGGCAGCCGGCCCGTACGTACGCGTCGGCCATCGCCAGGCCCAGGCCGCGCGCGGCGCCGGTGACGCATACGGACCTACCGATCAGGTCGGGGTAGATCGCCGCTTCGGTCGTCATGTTCCTTGCCGTTCCCACTCGTTCTTCCGCTGTCCCACCGGTGTTCTCGGTCCTGCTCAGATCATGTGCATGCCGCCGTTCACATGGATGACCTCGCCCTGCACGAAGCTCGCCGCGGGCGAGCACAGGAAGGTGACGACGGAGGCCACTTCCTCCGGCCTGCCCAGGCGGCCGAGGGGGGTGCCGGCGAGAGCGGTGTCGCCGCGGGCGGCGACGTAGTCGCGGGTCATGGAGGTCTCGATGATGCCGGGCGAGACCATGTTGATCCGTGCCCTGGAACCGAGTTCCCAGGCGAGACTGCGGGAGAAGGCGAGCAGTGCGCCCTTGGTCGCCGCGTAGTGCGCGTGCCGGATGCTGCCGCGGTGACCGGCCATGGAGGTCAGATTGACGATGCTGCCGCCCTCGTTGAGGTGGGGCAGGACGGCGCGGGTGAGGTAGAAGACGCCGTTGAGGTTGACCGAGATGACGGTGTTCCACTGCTCGTCGGTCATGTCGGCGACGGCCTGCTCCGGATAGATCCCGGCCGCCGGTACGAGAAAGTCGACCGAGCCGTACGTCTCGACCGCGGCGGCGACGAACGCGTTGTTGCTCTCCGGCGAGGCCGCGTCCAGGGTGCGGGTGATCACGGTCGTGCCCGTGGGGTCGAGCGTCGCGGCGAACTCCTCCAGCACCCCGGCGTTCAGGTCGCCGAGCACCAGGTTGGCGCCGGCGGTGTGGAACTGGCGGGCCACCTCGCGGGCGATGCCGCCGCCCGCGCCGGACAGGAGGAGGGTCCGGCCCTCGAAGGGGAGGGCGTCAGTCCGCTCGGTCTGCTGCGTCTGCGATGCGGTCGTTGTCATGGTCGTCCTCCGTGAACAGTTCGGGATGCTGGGCCAGTTCCAGCCGGGTGCGGCGGATGTGGCCGGTGAGAAAGCGTTCGGCATCGACGGCGTCGGCCCGCTTGATCGCATCGATGATCAGGCGGTGTTCGGCGTGGATCAGTTCCCAGCCGCTGTCGCCCGCGAGCCGGGCGAAGGCGCGGCGGTAGTGCTGTGTGGTGTTCCAGAACCGGTCGACCATGGTGGTGATCTGGGCGACACGGCATCCGGCATAGGTGAGCAGATGCAGACGGCGGTCGAGGGCCAGGAAGCGGTCCACGTCGGTGGTGAGCTCGATCTGCCGGGCGGTCGTCTCCAGTTCGGCGACCTGCTCGGCGGTCAGGTTCGGAATGCTCTCGCCGAGGGCGAGCGGTTCCAGGCGTTCGCGGATCTTGTAGACGCCCTCGCACTCCGCCATGTCCATTCTGGAGACCCAGGCGCCGCTGTTGGACTTCACGACGGTCAGCCCCTCGGCCGCCAGTATCCGCAGGGCCTCGCGTACGGGCAGCCGGCTGGCGCCGAGCCGGGCGGCGACCTGCTCCTGCATGATCCGTGCGCCGGGGCGCAGTTCACCGCTCAGGATGGCGGCACGCAGATGATCCGCGACGCGCTGGCTGGCGACTGCGGTGCCGGACCCGGACGCGCCGGGCCCGGACTTGCTGGATCCGGACGGTTCGGATCCGGCGGTCGGCTTGCGTGACATGACTCTCCCTGATGCGGTGTCGCGGCAGCGTGTTCAGACGGAAGGTTGCCACAGCCGTACCGGCGAGTCGGCTTCGTACCGCTTGCCTTCCGGATACGAGACCAGCTCCAGCTGCATCCCCCAGGGCGTGAGGAAGTAGACCCAGCGCTGCCCCGTGCTCGGGCCCGAGCTGTCCGTGGGCTCGCCCAGGATCCGTACGCCGTGCCGCCGCAGGTGCGCCACGGCGGCATCGAGGTCGGTGACGTAGAAGGCGAGGTGGTGACCGCCGATGTCGCTGTTGCGCGGCGGCCTCGTCTCCTGCCCGGGGGCCTCGTACTCGAAGATCTCGAAGTTCGGACCTCCGGCGCAGCGGAAGAAGCGCAGTTCGCGCATCACGGCACGCGGGTGGACACCGAGATGGTCGCTCATCCAGGTGCCGTCGGAGCGGAACGGACCGAGCGAGTAGGCGTGTTCGCAGCCGATCACCTCGACGAAGAAGCGGGTCGCCTCTTCGAGGTCGGGAACGGTGAAGCCGATGTGTTCGACACCGGCCAGTCCCGGAAGCCCCTGCTTCCAGTCACCCGTCGAATGGATCCATTTCTCTTCCATGTCCATCACCTTGCGCCGTCACAGGTGCCTTAGTCAATGGACTCTTCGGATACCTGAATGTAACGTTCCGGTGACGAGGTATTGGCTATGGATCCATTCGCTGCGACAGTGCTCACCGAATCACACAGGAGAGTGCTCATGCCCACACACCGGAAACTGGCCCCCGCGTCACCCTGGACCGAGGTGACGGCAACCAAGAAGGACTGGCACGGCGCGGACCCGCGGCTGCTGACCTCGATGTTCACCCAGACCTTGCTGATCAGGACCTTCGAGGAGTACGTCCTCGACCTGGCGGGCCAGGGGCTGGTCCATGGGCCGGCGCACTCCAGCATCGGTCAGGAGGGCGGCGCCGTCGGCTCCGTACTGCCGCTGACCGGTGCCGACTTCGTCGGCGGCTCGCACCGGGGACACCACCAGTTCCTGGCCAAGGCACTGGGATACGTCGCGCCCGGCGGCATCGATCTGCGCCGACCCGTCGACGACGGGGTGCGCACCGTCCTGCAGCGCAGTCTGGCCGAGATCTGCGGGCTGGCCAGGGGCTTCTGCCGGGGCCGGGGCGGATCCATGCATCTGCAGTGGCGCGAGGCCGGGGCCATGGGCACCAACGCGATCGTCGGCGGCGGCGTGCCGCAGGCCGCCGGGTTCGCCTGGTCGGCGCGGCAGGCCGGCACCGATGCCGTCTCGGTGACCTACTTCGGGGACGGCGCGGTCAACATCGGCTCCGTGCTGGAGACGATGAACCTCGCCGCCGCCTGGAAGCTTCCGGTCTGCTTCTTCATCGAGAACAACAAGTACGCCGTCTCCACCCACGTGGACGAGGCGACGGCCGAGCCCCGGCTCTCGGCGCGCGGTCTGGGCTTCAACATCCCCAGCTGGCGTGTGGACGGCATGGACCCGCTCGCCGTGTACATGGCCATGAACGAGGCCGTGGACCACATGCGGGCCGGTGGCGGGCCGACCATCGTCGAGGCCGAGGTCTACCGCTTCTTCCACCAGAACGGACCGTTCCCCGGCAGCGCGTTCGGCTACCGCACCAAGGACGAGGAGAAGGAGTGGCGGGCCCGCGACCCGCTGGCCCTCGTCTCGCGGCAGCTCGTCGAGAACGGCGTGCTGAGCGCCGACGAGATCGAGGAGAGCACCGCGCGGGCCAAGGCGGTCATGGCCGCCATCGGCGACGAACTGCTGGAGCCCGACCCCGACGGCAAGCCGGGCACCCGCCGTATCAGGCCCTCCGAGTGGCCCGACCCGTCCTTCCGTGACGTCGGCGTACGGGGCGACCTCAGCGAGTTCGAAGGCGTGCGCCTCGCCGACACCGGCAGCGGGCCGGACGCCTTCCGGGGGCGTCTGGAGCAGCGGAAGTTCATCGACGTCGTGGCCGAGGTGATGAGCCGGCGCATGGCCGAGGACGCGTCGGTCGTCGTCATGGGCGAGGACGTGCACCGGCTCAAGGGCGGCACCAACGGCGCCACCAAGGGCCTGGCCGAGGCCCACCCGGACCGTGTCCTGGGCACCCCGATCAGCGAGAACGCCTTCGCCGGTCTCGCCGGCGGCATCGCGCTCGACGGCCGGTACAAGCCGGTGGTGGAGTTCATGTACGCCGACTTCATGTGGGTCGCGGCCGACCAGATCTTCAACCAGATCGGCAAGGCCCGGCACATGTTCGGCGGCGATGGGCAGGGCACAGGCGTCCCGCTCGTCCTGCGCAGCAAGGTCGCCATGGGCACCGGCTACGGTTCCCAGCACTCCATGGACCCGGCGGGAATCCTCGCCACGGCCCCGGGCTGGCGGATCGTCGCCCCGTCCACGCCCTTCGACTACGTCGGCCTGATGAACTCCGCGCTGACCTGCAAGGACCCGGTCGTCGTACTGGAACACACCGACCTGTACAACTCGGTCGGTCCGGGCCCGGTGGACGACTTCGACTACTGCCTGCCCGTGGGCAGAGCGGCCGTGCGCCGCACCGGATCGCGGATCACCGTCGTGACGTACCTCGCGATGACCAACTACGTCCTGGAGGCCGTCGAGCAGCTGGGCCTGGACGCCGAGGTCATCGATCTGCGTTGGCTGGACCGCGCCAGTCTCGACTGGGAAACCCTCGGCGAGAGCATCCGCAAGACCAACAACGTGCTCATCGCCGAGCAGGGCCCCGTCGGCACCTCCTACGGCGGCTGGCTGTCCGACGAGATCCAGCGCCGCTACTTCGACTGGCTCGACCAGCCGGTGGAGCGCGTCCAGGCCGGCGAGTCCTCGCCCAGTATCAGCAAGGTGCTGGAGCGGGCGGCCATCGCACGGACCGAAGAGGTCGTGGCCGCGCTCCAGCGGGTCACCGGGAACTGACCCTCCCCGTACGAGAGAACACCCAGGAGGGTTGATCATGGCAGAACTGTTCCGAATGCCCGCCGTGGCCGCCGACGCGGCGACGGCCGTGCTGTCCGCCTGGCAGGTGGCGGAGGGGGCGTCGTTCACCAAGGACGACGCGCTGGTCTCCATCGAGACCGACAAGGCCGAGGTGGACGTCGCCGCCGAGCAGGACGGCGTCCTGCTCAAGACGCTGTACGAGGCCGGTGTCGAGATCGAGGTGGGCGACCCGATCGCCGTGCTCGGTGCCGTCGGAGAGCAGGCCGGTGACCTCGACGCACTGCTGGCGGAGCTCGGCGTCGGCACGCCCGCCGCCGCCCCGCAGGCAGTGCGCCGGGACGTACCGGAGGAGTCGGACGCTCAGCGCCCGGCCTCCCCGGCCCCCGCCGCTGCGGCGTCCGGTGAGCCGGATCGCGGCGGGCGCGTCTTCAGCAGTCCGCTGGCCCGCAGGCTGGCCCGGGAGGCGGGCCTCGACATCGAGGCCCTCACCGGCACCGGACCCGGCGGACGCATCGTCAGGCGCGACGTCGACGCGGCGGCCGCGGCCCGGCCCGTACCGGCGACGGAACTACTGACTTCGGCTCGTCAGGGTGAGGTCGGGGTGTCGAGGGTCAGGCCGGTGCCGGCTATGAAGCCGTCGAGGGTGTCGGGGCGGTACTGCAGGCGCTTGAGCCGGTTGCGGACGAGGGCCTCGAGTCGGTCGAGGGCCATGACGGCGAGGTTGGCCAGGCTTCGTTTGACGTGCGCCCAGACCCACTCGACGGGGTTGAGGTCGGGCGAGTAGGCGGGAAGCAGGAACACCGTCAGCCATGCACGCTCGGCGATCAACTCGCGCATGGCGTGGGAGACGTGGGTGTTCAGGCGGTCCCAGACCAGCAAGATCGGCGCCTTGACGAGCTGGTGCACGCCGTCGACCAGAGCGATGAAGTCGCGCTCGCCCATGCTGCGGCGCTGTCCCTTGCCCGCGGGGTGGGTACGCAGGCGGTGGCACAGCCGGGTACGCGAGCCCGGCCGCATGGCGATCAGTCCCGCCACGGACAGGCGTCCCGAGCGTCGGCCACTGACCGTCACGACTGGCGTGCGGCCTCGCCGGCCCCAGGTGCGTCCTCTGGGCGGACGGCGGGTGAAGCCTGCCTCGTCCTCGAAGCAGATGTAGCCCCCGCAGGCCGCCCGGGCTCTTTTACCTCCGCCCAGGTCGCCTCCTTCCACGCGGTGACGGCCTGCTCGTCCCGCTCGGCCACCCTGCGCGCGGGGACCTGCGGGCTGAAGCCGAGCCGGTGCATCAGCCTCGTGGCGCCCGAGACGCTGTACGAGACGTGGAACTTCCGGCCGATCAGCGTGGCCACCCGCGCCGCGGTCCACACCTGGTCCTCCACCCAGCCATGCGCGGCCGGACCCTGCTCCAGATACACGGCGAGCTTCTCCAGGCAGCGCGGAGACAGCCGGCACCGCGACCCACTCGGACCGCGTGACGCCAGCGCCCCGACCCCGCCCTCGCGCCACAACTGGTGCCACTGATAAGCCGACTTCAGACTCACCCGCAGACGCCGTGCCACTTCCGGCGGCTTGACCTCCTGCTCGAACAGCTCGGCCGCCTGCATCCGCACCGACTCCCGACGCACCCGTCCCGCAACGGTCAGCCCGCCCCCATCCGAATACCTCACACACCATCGAATACAGCCACCACACCAAGCCCATCAGGGACTTCGGGAAAGTTCACCCTGACGAGCCGAAGTCAGTA
>NZ_RDBO01000085.1:1222-6173 GCF_008120935.1 Streptomyces sp. sk2.1 | reverse complement strand
CCACCACGGCAGGCCCGCCCGCCCAGAAGGGACACCACCCATGCTTTCCAGAACATCCGTGAGAACCGCCCTCGCCGCCCTCGCCGTCACCGGGCTGCTCGCCGCCGCCCCCTCGGCGACGGCGACCTCCCGGGATTCGGCCACGACGCCGGCCGCCACCCCGGCGGCCACCGCCCAGTCGCCGTCCGCCGGGGTCACCGTGAAGATGCCGTCCGCGGTCGCCGACCGCCTCGGCACCGACCGTCGGGCACTGGTGGACGCCGTCTCCGCCGACGTCCTCTCCCGGTCCCACGACGCCAAGGGCCTCGCCCCGAAGGCCGCCGTCGACAAGCTCGCCGACGAGGGCCGCAAGGTGGTCGTCGACGTCCGCACCGTCTCGCGCGACTGGGCCCGGGGCGTCGCCTACGTCGAGGCGCCGCGCACACAGCACGGCGAGCCGGAGGGCTGGCTCTACATCGCCCACCGCGAGGACGGGCGTTGGGTCTCCGGTCTCGAGGGCGACCGCGAGTTCGCCGACCACGTGGCGAAGTCCCCCCTGGTCGGCAAGGCGGAACGGCAGACCATGACGGCGTACGCGCAGCGCAAGGCGACGCCGCAGGCGCAGACGTCGTCGGTGGGGGTCCTGGCCAACACCAACGGGTTGCTGCTGCCCTGGATGCCCGACTACTACATGACCCTGACCGGTGGCGCGCACTCCCACACCGGATCGACCGGCTACTGGAGCAGCCTCGACTTCGCCGGTGGCAACGCCAGCGGCCGGGTCCGCTCGTCCCGCGAGGGCACGGCGACCTCGATGTGCGGCGCCGGCGGCGGCTGGACCAGGGTGATCCACCCGGGCGGCTTCTCGACGGACTACTACCACATGTGGAACACCACCTACTACAACGGGACGTCGATCGCCCGCAGCGCCCTGCTCGGCAACATCGGCACCGACACCTGCGCCGGCGGTTCCGCGACCGGAGCCCACGTGCACTGGAGCCTGCGCACCTACGACGCCAACTACAACGGCCAGTACACCTGGCTGAACGGCCGCACCATCGGCGGCTGGGCCTGGTGGAACGGCTCCAGCCAGTACACCGGCTGCGCCACCCGCCTCGGCGTCACCGCCTGCCCCGGCACGGCGATCTACAACCGCACCGGCTGACACCGCCCCGCGCCTTCGCACCCGGTCCCATCACCGGGTGCGAAGGCGCGCGGTCACCGCACCGGCGCGGGGCCACCGCACCGGCGGACGGCGTCGGGGCCGAGGTGATCCGGGCCGGAGAGGATGCCGAGTTCCTGCTCGACGCGGTGACGCCACTCGACGGCCACGGTCGTCAACTGTCTTTCGCACGCGGTCGTTTCCGCGGACACAAACACGGGCACGGGTGCGGCTGCGGCTGCGGATGCGGGTCACGGGGGAGTGACGGTCACAGGGCCCCTCCTTCCGTCCGCGCCGCCCGGAAGCCGCTCACCGACTGCGGGCTGATCCACAACAGCGTGTCGTGCGGGCCGTGCGCCCAGCCGGGCAGAGTGCGCCGGTAGTGGGCCGCCTCGTCCGGATCGGCGACCGGTTCGGCGGGACCGGTCGCGGTGACGCTCCAGCCGGGACCGGCCGGGGCGCGGAATCCGTCCACGTGGTACGTCACCGTCGCGCGGCCGCGCAACGCGGCCTCCTGCACGGGACTCCGTACGATCAGCCGGCCGTGGGCGAGGACGTGAACGGCCGGGCGGACCACGGGAGCGCCCCTGGACACGTGGACGAGCCGGCCGGTGCTGCTGCCCTCCAGCAGGTACAGGGCCTCGGCTCCGGAGACCTCGACCAGGTGGTGCGGGGCGGAATCCCGGGTGTTGTTCGTGCGGTCGTCGGTCATCGGGCGGATTCCTCGTGTGCGGCGGTCCCGGTGGTGCCCGGCTTCCGGGAGGAGTCCGGGGGCAGGACGCCCGCGTGCTCCAGATGGCGCCGGGCGCCGGCGATGGCCTCGGGGGTGGTGGCGTACTCGCGGCCCTCGTGACGCAGCAGGGCGAGCGCGCCGACGGAGTCGAGGACCTGGCGCTGGCCCGTCCGTATCCCGGAGGACATGACGGCGATCCCGCGCCGGTTCAGCTTCTCGATCGCGTCCTTGAGGACGAGCGCGCCGGTCGCGTCCATCGTCGTCACCCGGGACATGCGCAGGATGACGACGCGGACGTCGGCGACCTCGGTCAGTTCGAGCAGGAATCGGTGGGCGCCCGCGAAGAACAGCGGCCCGTCCATGCGGTAGGCGACGATGTGCTCGGCCAGCAGCGCGTGTTCCTCCGCGCTGTGCTCGCCCCGGTCGAGCGGCACCCGGTCCGTGCGGGTCTGCTTGGCGATGGCGCGCAGGGCGAGGGCACCGGCCACGACGATCCCGATGACGACCGCTTGGACGAGGTCGAGGCAGACCGTCGCCACCGCGGTGAGGACCAGGATCAGGGCGTCGGAACGGGTGGCCCTCGCCATGGCGCGCAGCGAGCCGACCTCGACCATCCGGATCGCGGTCGCGATCAGTACGCCGGCCAGCGCCGCGAGCGGGATCCTCGACACCAGCGGGGCGGCGGCGAACACGATGACCGCGAGGACGACGGCGTGGGTGAGGGAGGCCAGGCGCGAGGAGGCGCCGGTGCGCACGTTGACGGCGGTACGGGCGATGGCGCCGGTCGCGGGTACGCCGCCGAACAGCGGGGCGGCGATGTTGGCCAGGCCCTGTCCGAACAGCTCCCGGTCCGGATCGTGCTTCTGCCCCACCGTCATGCCGTCGGCGACGGACGCGGACAGCAACGACTCCAGCGCGGCCAGTGCCGCCACCGCGACGGCGGGTGCGAGCAGCGAGCCGAGCGCCCCGGGATCGAGGAAGGTCAGGGAGGGCGCGGGCAGCCCCGCGGGCAGGTCCCCGATGGGCGCGGCCGCGTCCAGGTGGAATACCTGTGCCACGACGGTGGCGGCGATCACCGCGACGATCGAGACGGGGATCGTCGGGCGCAGCCGCGCGCCGACGAGCATCACCACGGCGACCGCGAGGGCGATGGCGACCGCCGTCCAGTTCGGTGCCTTCACGAACTCCTCCACGGCCCGCCAGGTGACCACGAGGACCTTGTCGCCCTCCGGCTCGGCCACCCCGAACGCGTTCGGGACCTGTTGCAGCCCGATCACGCAGGCGATGCCGAGCGTGAAGCCCTCGACCACCGGTGCGGGCACGTACTGCATGTACTTGCCCGCGCGCAGCACCGCGAGCGCCACCAGCATGAAACCGGCCATGAGGCCGACGGTCAGGACACCACCGGGGCCGTACCGGGCGACGATCGGCACCAGGACGACGGTCATCGCACCGGTCGGCCCGGACACCTGCAGGTTCGATCCGCCGAAGACGGCCGCCAGGGCTCCCGCCACGACCGCCGTCGCCAGGCCCGCCTCCGCGCCGAGCCCGGAGGTGACACCGAAGCCGAGCGCGAGCGGCAGCGCCACGATCGCCACCGTCAGACCGGCGAGCAGGTCATGACGCGGATCACGGCCCATCTGCGCCAGATCGGCGCGGGTGGGCAGGAGGGAACATACGGAACTCAGGGCCCGGCCCAGCACGGAACTCATGTGGCCGCGACCTCCGCGGTCCGGCCTTCCGCGGTCCGGTCCCGCTCGGTCCGGCCTTCCGCGGTCCGGCCCCGCCGGGCCTGGCCCCGTTCGGTCCGGATCTCCGCGGCCCGGCTCCGTTCGGCCCGGATCTCCGTGGTCCGGTCCTGCTCCGCCTCGCGCAGCTCGGCGAGGAGCTCGTTCTGCCCGGCGAGCATCTCGGTCAGGATCCGCCGGGCGGCCCGCATCAGATCGGCCACATCGCCCCCGGCCAGGGCGTACACCACGGTGGAGCCCTCACGTCGCGAGGCCACGATCCCGGAGCGGCGCAACACCGCGAGCTGCTGGGACAGCGCGGACGGTTCCACCTCGATCCGGGCCAGCAGGTCCCGCACCGGGGTCGGCCCCTCCTGGAGCAGTTCGAGTACGCGTATGCGTACGGGATGGCCGAGCATCCGGAAGAATTCGGCCTTGGCCTGATACAGCGGAACCGACACGGAATCCTCTCCTGGATCGGCGCCCGCGAGGACGCGCGCACGACGGGCGGCCGCGTCTCCGTGCGAACGGCACCGGGTGGGGAGGCAGGGGCGTGGCCGTCTTCAGCTTCTAACGACTTGCGAAATTTCGCAATTCAGCTAGTCGATTCATAGACTACGGCCGTGAGCGAAAATCTTCCCCCCTGCCCCGAGTGCACGAGCGTCCACACCTACGAGATGGGTGCTCTCCTGGTCTGCCCCGAGTGCGGGCACGAATGGTCCCCGGCGCCCGCCGGGGCCGCACCCGCCGACGCCGGTGCGCACGTCGTCAAGGACGCGGTCGGCAATGTCCTCGCCGACGGCGACACCGTGACCGTCATCAAGGCCCTCAAGGTCAAGGGACACCCCACCGGCATCAAGGCCGGCACCAAGGTCCGGGGCATCCGCCTCATCGAGGACGGCGTGGCCGGCCACGACATCGACTGCAGGATCGACGGCTTCGGCGCGGTGCAGCTCAAGTCCGGCGTGGTCAAGAAGGCCTGACCGCGGGCCGGAGGCGCGGCGCTCGCGGCATGCCCTCCCTCCGGCCGTCGGCTCCTTTCGGTCCGCCGGCGCCCCGGCCGGTCGGCACCGCCGGGCCGGCCCGATCCCATCCCGGACGACAGCACTCCGGCCCCACCTCGAACCGGATCCGAGAAGCCGTCAACCGGATCCGAGAAGCCGTGAACCGGATCCGAGAGGCGGTGAACCGGGCCCGAGAGGCGATGGCGAGCCGTTCAGCTGGGGCGGTTCCGGATGCTCGTGAGCAGTACGGAAAGGCGCTTGAGGCCCGGACCGCCGTCCTCGTCCTGGTGGGCCGTGGAGGAGTTCGTGAAGGCACCGAACTGGACGGCGGTCGCCATCGCCCTCG
>NZ_RDBO01000085.1:0-1122 GCF_008120935.1 Streptomyces sp. sk2.1 | reverse complement strand
CCTTCACCGCCCCGCCGAGCCGGTCGAACAGCTGGGCCGCCCACTGGTAGCACACGTCCATCCGCTCGCCCCGGATGTGGAACAGCAGGTCCCCCGGGGTGGCGGGCGCGTGGTGCCCGACGCCACCCCGGAACCCGCCTCGGAGCCGCCCGCGGCCCAGCCCGTCGTCTCGCCGCTGACCGGCGCCGCCCTGATCCTGGTCGCCACGATCGAGCCCGGTGGGGAGAGCGCGGTGCGCGAGGTGCTGCCCGACCTGGCGGCCTTCGGCCGCTCCATCGGATTCCGGTTCCCCGGCACCGGGCTGGCCTGCGTGACCGGCTTCGGCTCCGACGCCTGGGACCGGCTGTTCTCCGGGCCCCGGCCGGCCCTGCTGCACCCGTTCCGGGAACTGCGCGGCGCCCGGCACCACGCGCCCGCCACCCCGGGGGACCTGCTGTTCCACATCCGGGGCGAGCGGATGGACGTGTGCTACCAGTGGGCGGCCCAGCTGTTCGACCGGCTCGGCGGGGCGGTGAAGGTGGTCGACGAGACCCAGGGGTTCCGCTACTTCGACCACCGGGACCTGCTCGGATTCGTCGACGGGACGGAGAACCCGGTGGGCGCGGACGCGCGGTCGGCGGCACTGATCGGCGCCGAGGACCCCGCGTTCACCGGCGGCAGCTACGTCGTCGTGCAGAAGTACGTCCACGACCTCAAGGCCTGGAACTCGCTGAGCACCGAGGCCCAGGAACGGGTCATCGGCCGCACGAAGGCCGATGACATCGAGTTTCCCGACGACCTCAAGCCCGCCGACTCGCACATCGCCCTCAACACGATCACCGACCCGGACGGCACGGAACGCGACATCCTGCGGGCCAACATGCCGTTCGGCAGCTTCGAGGACGGCACGTTCGGCACGTACTTCATCGGCTACGCCGCCGACCCGGGCGTGACCGAGCAGATGCTCCGCAACATGTTCCTCGGTGACCCGCCCGGCACCACGGCCTCGGGTGTCAGCATCCGGAAGGTGAACGACTGGTGGAAGTAGAGCCTGATACCGGTCGCGTCGTGGTCCTGGTAGCCGATGGAGAGGTCCTGGCCGAGGCACAGTTCGAAGTCGCCGCCACGGGTGGACAGCAGCAC
>NZ_RDBO01000084.1:48118-128385 GCF_008120935.1 Streptomyces sp. sk2.1 | reverse complement strand
GCACGAGCCCCGACCCCAGCCCCTCGGATTCCGCACCCGGCTGCCCCACCGACTCGCCGAGCCCGAGCCCGGACCCGACCGACCCGTCCGGCGGCACCGACTCGCCGCCGCCCGGCCCGGGAACGGGCGAGGACCCGTGCGCCACCCCGTCCGGGACGCCGTCAGCCGGCTGAGAACACCTCGGCCAGGTCGTACCGCACCACCTCCTCCAGCTGCGCGTACGTGCAGCCGGCGGGGGTGCGGTCCGGCCGCCACCGGCGGAACCGGGCGGTGTGCCGGAACCGGTCGCCCTCCATGTGGTCGTACGCCACCTCGCAGACCCGCTCCGGGCGCAGCGCCACCCACGACTGGTCCTTCTTCCCGGACCAGCGGTTCCGCGCCCCGGGCAGCCGGGCGGCCTCGTGCGCCCGTTCGTCGGCCCAGGCCGCCCACGGATGGTCCGGGAAACCGACGCGCAGCGGCTCCAGCTCGGCCACCAGCTCCTCGCGGCGCCGCATCGGGAAGGCCGCGCAGACCCCGACGTGCTGCAGCACCCCCTCGGAGTCGTACAGGCCGAGCAGCAGCGAGCCGACGACCGGACCACTCCGGTGGAAGCGGTACCCCGCCACCACGCAGTCGGCGGTCCGCTCGTGCTTGACCTTGTACATCGCCCGGACGTCGGGCCGGTACGGCAGGTCGAGCGGCTTGGCCACCACACCGTCGAGTCCCGCGCCCTCGTACCGCTCGAACCACTGCCGGGCGACCGCCGGGTCCGTGGTCGCCGGTGCGAGGTGCACCGGGGGCGCGGCACCGGCCAGGGCCTCCTCCAAGGCGGCGCGGCGGCCGGACTGCGGGGTGGCGAGCAGCGAGTCGTCCCCCAGCGCCAGGACGTCGAAGACGACCAGGTCGGCCGGGGTCCGCTCGGCGAGCAGCCGCACCCGGGAGGCGGCGGGGTGCAGGCGCTCACCGAGCCGGTCGAAGTCCAGCCGCCCCTCGTGCGCGATCACGATCTCGCCGTCGACCACGCAGCGCTGCGGCAGATTCTCCCGGACGGCGGCGACCAACTCGGGGAAGTAGCGGGTGAGCGGCTTGCCGGTGCGGCTGCCGATCACCACCTCGTCGCCGTCCCGGTGCACGATCGCACGGAAGCCGTCCCACTTGGCCTCGTACTGCATGCCCGGCGGGATGTCCTTCACGGACTTGGCGAGCATCGGTTTCACGGGCGGCATCACCGGAAGGTCCATGGTCGGATTCTCACCCGTGGAACCGCATAATTCCTCCGATGTGCGGCACGGTGGAGCCCGGCCTACCGTGACCGTCATGGGCGCAGCGGCGAAAGCGGTGGAGCTGGAGGTCGACGGACGGGCCGTACGGCTCTCCCACCCGGACAAGGTCTACTTTCCGGAGAAGGGCTACACGAAGCGGGACGTGGCCGAGTACTTCCTGGCCGTGGGCCCCGGCATCACCCGTGCCCTGCGCGACCGGCCGACGACCCTCCAGCGCTTCGTGGACGGCGTCGACGGCGAGTCCTTCTACCAGAAACGGGCCCCGAAGAACCTCCCCGACTGGATCCCCACCGCCGCGATCACCTTCCCGAGCGGCCGTACCGCCGACGAGATCCGCCCCACCGGCCTCGCCGCCGTCATCTGGGCGGCCAACCTCGGCACGCTCACCTTCCACCCCTGGCCGGTCCGCGGCGCCGACACCGACCACCCGGACGAACTGCGCATCGACCTCGACCCGCAGCCGGGAACGGACTACGCCGACGCCGTGCGGGCCGCCCACGAACTGCGGTCCGTGCTCGACGACCACGGGCTGCGCGGCTGGCCCAAGACCTCCGGGGGCCGGGGCATCCACGTCCTCGTCCCCATCGAGCCGCGGTGGACCTTCACCGAGGTCCGGCGCGCCACCATCGCGGCCGGACGCGAACTGGAACGCCGGATGCCGGACCGGGTGACCACCGCCTGGTGGAAGGAGGAGCGCGGCGAGCGGATCTTCGTCGACTTCAACCAGGCCGCCCGCGACCGCACGATCGCCTCCGCCTACTCCGTACGCGCCCGCCCCCACGCCCCGGTCTCCGCCCCACTGCGCTGGGCGGAGCTCGACGACGCCGAGCCGCGCGACTTCGACATCCGGACCATGCCCGGGCGCTGCGCCGAGGCGGGCGACGTGCACGCGGACCTGGACGAGCACGCCTTTCGGCTCGACGGACTGCTGGAACTGGCGGACCGGGACGAGCGGGAGCGCGGGCTCGGCGATCTGCCGTACCCGCCCGATTACCCGAAGATGCCGGGCGAACCGAAGCGGGTCCAGCCGAGCCGGGCCCGACACGAAGAGGATGAGGACGGCGAGGGCGGCGAGGACAGAAGGGACGGCGGGGGATGAGCGTGCCGGACCCGGAACACCCGGCCTCCCACGGAACGCACGGCCGACCGCAGAGCCGGCGTCAGAGATGGGCCGCGTACAAGGACTCGCCGTACTTCCCCGCGACCGTCCTGGTGTTCATCCTCGCCGCCGCGGCCGGGCTCTTCGCCGGTTCCTACACCTACGCGATGGCCAACCCGACCCCGCACCTCATCCCGACCGCCGTGGTGAGCCGACCGGTCACGGGAAACGAGAAGGAGTTCGTCACCGGCATGGACGAGGCGCTCGACGCCTCGCTGGAGATCCACCCGTTCGCGACCCGCGCACAGGCCCGCGAGGCGCTGGAGAGACAGGAGGTCTTCGCCATCGTCCGGGCGGTCGGGCCCGGTGTCTCGCTGGACGTCGCGGGAGCCTCCGGCGCCGCCGTCGCCCAGCTCCTCACGGAGTCCGCGGTCAAGGTCGGGACCGGGATCGGGGTGCCGGTCACCGTGCGGGACGTCAAACCCCTGCAACGGGGCGACCCGCGCGGGCTGGCGCTCTTCTACATCTCGCTCGCCGCCGTCATCATCGGCTTCGTCGGCGCGATCCAGCTGAACGTGCACGTCCCCGCCCTGATCCCGCTGGAGCGGATCGCCTTCACCGTCGGCTACTCGCTGCTCGGCGGGTTCGCCATCGCCGCGGTGGTGGACTGGTGGCTGGGCGCGGTCGATCTGCCGTTCTTCGAGTCCTGGCTGATCCTGGCGTTCACGATGTTCACCTCGGGCATGGTCTTCGTCATGTTCAACACCCTGATGGGGCGCTGGGCCATGATCCCGACCTGGGGCGTCATGGTGCTCCTGGGAAACCCCTCGTCCGGCGGGGCGGTCTCCTGGCCGCTGCTGCCGTCCGTGCTCGGCCACGTCGGGCGCTGGCTGCCGCCGGGCGCCTCCGTCAGCGCCCAGCACACCGCGGTCTACTACCAGGGCCACCAGCGGCTCTTCCCGTACCTGGTGCTGGGGGCCTGGTCGGTGCTCTCCTGCACGGTGTTCTGGGTGTGGCGCCACCGGCACCCGGGCGGCCGTGACCACATGCCCCGGCACGCGGTCACGGCCACCTGATCAGGGCCGGTCTACAGCTCCTTGACGCGGATGTCGCGGTACGAGACCACGTCCGTGGTGCCGTGCACCTGGAGACCGATGTAGCCGGAGGCGTACCGCCGGCCGTCGGTTCCCGGGTCGTCGCCCCGCGGCGGCTCGAAGACCTGACCGCCGGTGTTGTCGAACTCGTTCAGCAGGACCCCGTTGCGGTAGACCGAGTAGTGCTGGTCCACCACCCGGATCTCGTAGTCGTTCCAGGTGCCCTTGGGGGTGACCCCGGCGCCGGCCAGGCCGACCCGGTCGAAGCCGTAGACCGAGCCGGTCTTGTACATGTCGCCGTCCGGCCGGTCGAGGATCTGCACCTCGTGGCCGTACTTGATGGCGACCCACTCCGGACGCGACTCCTCCGGGTTGTCGTGGACGTTCGGGAAGCGGACGAACACGCCGCTGTTGGCGTTGCCCGCGCCGGGGGCGTCGTCGCGCCACTGGAGCTTGAGCGAGAAGTCGCCGTACTGCCGGCCCGGGAACCAGAGCATGCCCATGCCGTCGACCGTGGTGGAGCTGGTGATCGTGCCGTCCGGATTCAGCCCGAACTTCCCGCCGCCGACCTGCTGCCATTTGGCGAAGGACTCCGCCGTGCCGTCGAAGAGCTTCTTGTAGCCCTCGTCCTGGCCGGGCCCGCCGATCCCCGACTGCTTGGCCGCCCGGTAGATCTTCCTGTGCTCGCGGGCGTCGATCACCCCGGCGGCGAGCAGCTTGTCGAGGACCTTGTCGACGTGCTTGAGGAACAGCGCGTGCGACGACCAGTCCTTCTCGTCCTCGATCAGTTCGTTGATGGTGCAGCGGTTGCCGGTGACGCGGTTGGGGACGCCGGTGTCGACCGTGCCGACGATGACGGTGAGCCGCTCGTCGAACTCCGGGCAGTTCGGCGCGGGTACGCCGCCGCCCTCCGCGACGGTGAACGAGACCTGCTTCGCCGCGGAGGTGTTCCCGGCCCTGTCCGTGGCCCGGTGGGCGACGGTGTGATGGCCGACGCGGTCGACGATGACGGTGGTGGTGTACGCGAGGTACGGGCCGCCGTCGAGCGAGTACTCGACCTTGTCCACGCCCGATTCGGCGTCGGTCGCGGTGATGGTCACCTCGGCACTGGTGATGTAGGCGTTGTCGGAGTTCTTGGTGCCCTCGACCTTCGCGGAGGTCTCCGGCGGGGTCTTGTCCTGCGTCGGCGGTGCGACGACGGTGAAGTCGGCCGACTTCTCGGCCGCGGTGTTGCCCGCCCGGTCGGTGGCCCGGTAGCGGACGGTGTGCGTACCGGTCTCGTGCACCATCACGGGCGCGGTGTACGGCTGCCAGGCGCCGGCCGTGCCGAGCGCGTACTCGATGGTGTTGACGCCGGAGCCGGTGTCGGAGGCGGTCACGGTGACCGTCGCCATGCCCAGGTAGCGCCCCTGGTCGTCCTTCTCGCCGGACACCGTCGCCGAGGTCTCCGGCGGGGTCTTGTCGTCCGTCGGCGGTGCGACGACGGTGAAGTCGGCCGTTTTCTCCGCGGCCGTGTTGCCCGCCCGGTCGGTGGCCCGGTAGCGGACGGTGTGCGTACCGACCTCGTTCACCACGACCGGTGCGGTGTACGGCTGCCAGGCACCGTCCGCGCCGAGCGCGTACTCGACGGTGTCCACGCCCGATCCGTCGTCGCTCGCCGAGACGGTGACCGTGGCCTGACCGATGTACGCGCCGTCGGCGTTCCGGTCGCCGTCCACCTTCGCGGAGGTCTGCGGCGCGGTGGTGTCCTCACCGCCGCCCTCGGTCACGACGAGGATGCCCTGCATCGCCTCGTGGCCCGGCATGGTGCAGTGGTAGAAGTACCGGCCGGGGGTGAGCGTGACCTCGGCGGTGTGCCTGCCGCCCTGGTCGTCGCCAGGGTTGGCCAGGATGTTCAGCGCGACGTCGTCGTTGAACTCCGGGTCCGAGACGCTGAAGGTGAGGGTGTGCGGCATCCCGGTGGTGTTGCCGGTGGCCGCGCTGTTCTCGAAGACGATGGTCGCCCGGCCGGCCACCGCGGTCTTCGGGGCGGACAGATAACGGTCGATGGGGTCGCCCGCGGTCCAGGTGAGGACCTGATCGGCCGCCGTGCCGGCGGGGTTCGCCGTACGGCCGTACGCCGCCGTCGAGGTCAGCCCCAGCACCATCAGGAACGAACCCAGCAGGGCGAGCCACAACCGGGCGGGTCGGTACCGCTTCCGGGAGAGGACCGGACGATGTCTCACCGCACTGCCGCCTTCCTGGCCAGGTCGTCGGCGGCCGGGGTCGGACCGCCGCCCTTGTACGTCACGCGCCACAGCGCGGACTTGGAGTCGGAGGTGAAGAAGCCCCGCCCGTAGTCCAGGACGTACAGCGAACCGTCCGGGGCGAACTTCCAGTCCATCAGGTTGCGGATGCCGTCGGCCCCGACCGGGACGATCTTCCTCAGGGACTCGGCGTGCGTGGGCAGACCACCCCTGCCGACCGTCTTCGGATCGGTGAGCACGGCGTGCCGCGGCTGGTCGCCGTCGTAGAAGTCGCCGATGAACCACTTGCCGTCCCAGTACGCGGGCCACTTGTCGGGGCTGGTGCTCGCCGCGTCGTACCGGTAGACCGGTCCGTTCATGGTGGCCTGGCCGCCGCCCTTGAGCCACGGCAGCAACTGCTTCTGGTCCTCGGCCTCGTAGCTCGGGACGCCGTTCTCGTCGCGCGGGTAGTCCACGCCGCCGCCCTGCGGCGAGTACCAGATGGTGTTGGAGGTGACCGGCGGCAGATTCACCAGGCCGTCGTTGTTCGGCGACTCGTTCTTCGGGTGGTCGCAGTCGTACCAGCCGAGCGGCTCGGCGGGGTCGGGCAGATTGCGGTCCCGGTAGGGCTGCTTGTTGCCCATGCAGTACGGCCAGCCGTGGTTGCCCGCCTTCGTGATCGCGGCGAACGTGTCGTACTTGGCCGGGCCCCAGGTGGTGGACGGGGCGCCCGCGTCCGGGCCGACCCAGCCCGCGTACAGCGTGTCGGTCGACTTGTCGACGGAGATCCGGGCCGGGTTGCGCACGCCCATCACATAGATCTCGCCACGCGTCCTGCCACCGCCCTCGTCCGGCTCCTTGCCGGTGAAGAGATTGCCTTCGGGGAGTGTGTAGGTCCCGTCGTCCTCGGGGTGGATGCGCAGGATCTTCCCGTTGAGGTTGTTCGTGTTGCCCGCGGTGCGCCGGGCGTCGGCGAACGAGACGCCCTTGTGGCTGGGCTGCGGGTTGTTCCCGGAGTAACCGCCGCTGAAGCCGGAGGAGTTGTTGTCACCGGTCGCGATGTACAGGTTGCCCTTGGAGTCCCAGGCCATCCCGCCGCCCGCGTGGCAGCAGCTGTGGACCTGGACGGGCCAGTGCAGCAGCACCTTCTCCGAGGACGGGTCCAGCCTGTTCGTGGCGAGATCCAGGGTGAAGCGGGAGACCTGGCGCACCGCCATCTGCTTGTCGCGGTCGAGCTTCGCGTGCGGGGTGTAGTGCAGGTACACCCAGCCGTTCCGCTCGAAGTCCGGGTCCAGCTCGATGCCGAGCAGCCCCTCCTCGACCTTGATCAGCTCGTCGCCGCCGCCCTTGTTGCCGAAGACCGTCAGCTCACCGGCGAGGGTGACCTCCCTGGTCTTCGGGTCGTAGACGTGGATCTGCCCCAGGCCCTTGCCGACATTCGGGTCGTTCCAGTCGGTGACGACCGGCCTGCTGCTGTCGGCACCGCCGCGCCCGATGTACAGCACGCGTCCGTCGGGGGCGGTGACCAGTCCGTGCGGCTCGCCGATCTGGTCGTTCTGCCCCGGCCGGTTGGGCCGGGTGACGCGCTCGGCCGTGTAGTTGGAGTCGATGGTCGCCTTGCAGTCGGCCTGCGAGAGCCGGGTCGTCCAGTTCAGCGCGCCGCGCAGATGGTCGCGGAAGTCGCTCTCCGCGAAGCTGTCGACGGTGCCGCCCATCGCCGTGTAGAAGGACCGGCCGCCGTCGTAGTCGCGGCACCAGGAGACCGGGTGGTCCCAGCCGTTGGCGCTCGCGCCCGGATCGTAGGTGATCTCGCGGACGCGTGCCACGGTGTGCACGTCGCCGGACGGGTTCTTCGTCCAGTTCAGCCACTTGTCGGGGCGCTTCCACTCCAGCGGCAGGTTCTTCGTCGCCGGATGCTGCCGGTCGCCGACCTCGACCGTGGCGCGCTGCACGGAGGCCGGACCGTTCGCCGCCGGACGGGCGCCGACCAGACCGGTGAACCAGTCCGAGTACGGCTCGGTCCGTGCCGCGTCATGGATGCCGAGGAAGCCGCCGCCCGCCTCCATGTACGCCTCCAGACCGGCCTCCTGCTCCGGATCGAGGACGTCGCCGCCGCCGGTCAGGAAGACGACGGCGTTGTACCGGCCGAGCTGCTTGCCGTTGGTGAAGACGGCGGGGTCGTCGGTGGCGACGGTCCGGAACCGGCCGGCCTCCGGGCCGGTGAGCCCGATCCGCTCGATCGCCGCGATACCGGCGTCGACGGTCGGGGACTCCTCGGTGGCGGAGGCGTGGAACACCAGCACCCCGACATTGGCGCCGCCCGGCGGCGACGGCAGGGACAACGTTGTCGCCATGGAGTCGGACGGCTCCGGATACGGCCTGGCGTCGGCCTGGCCGGCGCCGAGCAGGGAAGCGGTCAGGGCGACTGCCGAAAGGCCGACGACGAGTCCGCGTCGCGATCTGGACCGGTGATGTGGTGTGCGCTGCATGTGGTCACCCACCCCTCTTTGGTCACTGCAACAGCGGATGAAGCTAGACCTCTTTTCGCGGTCCGCCAATAGCTATGGCGGCAATTGAACGAACTTTGTCCTGGGTGTGGATGAACGAGGATTCCCCGGCTACGGTGTGGGCCGTCCGGAGGTCCGTCCTCGGCTTCACCGATCCATAGGTTCCTCAACATCCTTGGCGCAGTGGGGAGTTCGGCATGGACAGAAGGAGTTTCAACCGGAGGGTGCTGATCGGCGGCGGAGTCGCGGCGGCGACCAGCCTGACATCGTTGTCCCTCGGCTCGATCGAGTCCGCCTCGGCCGAGCCCGTGCCGAGGACCGCCCCGGCGGGCGGCGAGGTGCGCCATCTCAGGCTGTACGCCGAGAAGTTGGCGGACGGCCGGATGGGCTACGGCCTGGAGAAGGGGAAGGCGACCGTCCCGGGACCGCTCATCGAGATCAACGAGGGCGACACCCTGCACATCGAGTTCGAGAACACCATGGACGTGCCGGTCAGCCTCCACGCGCACGGCGTCGACTACGACATCGCGAGCGACGGCACCCGGATGAACCGGAGCGTCGTCGAACCCGGCGGCACCCGCACCTACACCTGGCGCACCCACGCCCCCGGCAGGCGCAAGGACGGCACCTGGCGGCCGGGCAGCGCGGGCTACTGGCACTACCACGACCACGTCGTCGGTACGGATCACGGCACCGGCGGCATCCGCAAGGGCCTCTACGGCCCGCTCGTCGTCCGGCGCGAGGGCGACCTGCTGCCGGACCGGACGATCACGATCGTCTTCAACGACATGACGATCAACAACGAACCGGCCGACAGGAGCCCGGACTTCGAGGCCACGGTGGGGGACCGGCTCGAAGTCGTCATGATCACGCACGGCGAGTACTACCACACGTTCCACATCCACGGTCATCGCTGGGCGGACAACCGGACCGGCCTGCTCACCGGCCCCGACGACCCGAGCCGGATCATCGACACGAAGATCGTCGGCCCGGCGGACTCCTTCGGTTTCCAGATCATCGCGGGCGAACACGTGGGCGCCGGGGCCTGGATGTACCACTGCCATGTGCAGAGCCATTCCGACATGGGCATGGCCGGGCTGCTGCTCGTCGCCAAACCGGACGGCACCGTACCGGGCCACGAGCCGCACGGCGCGACGGCCCACCGCACGGCCGCGCACGACGGGGCGTCGCACGGCAAGGACGCGCGTGGTGGGGCGTCACCCGGCGGGGCGGCGCCGGACACCCGGTGACCACGTGCCTGCCAAAGGCGCGGGCACCGGCCCCGGCGGCCGACGCGCGTGCGGCCCGGTCGGTGCGGACGCGCACGCGGGAGAGGCCGGCACCGAGCCGGGCCCCACGCCGGTGCGGGCCGCCCCGTCCGGGGCCGGTCACCCCCGCGGGCCCGGCGCGGTCAGTTCTCCGGCACCGTCCCGGCCGCGTCGGCGGCCAGGCGCAGTTGCTCCTCCTCGACGATGCGCCGGGCCAGCGCACCGTCCGACACGTCCACGGCGTCCGGTGTCGTCTCGGCGACGTCGCTGCGCCGGGCGTACATGTCGAACAGCCGCTCCTTGCGGGCCAGGATGTCCAGCATCCGTTCGTCGACGCTGTCGGTCGCCAGGAGCCGGTGCACCCGGACGGTCCGTATCTGCCCCATCCGGTGGGCGCGGGCCACCGCCTGGTGCTCCATGGTCGGTTTGATCTGCGGTTCGCAGAGGATGACCACCGACGCCGCCTGCATGTTCAGCCCGACCCCGCCGGCCTGGATCTGGCTCAGCAGCACGGCATGGCCGTCCACGGCGGCGAAGTCGTCGATCAGCCCCTGCCGCCGGGCGGCCGGGACGTTCCCCGACAACGGGCCGAACACCCGGGAGTCCAGGGCCTGTCCGACGGTGAGGAGCACCTCGCGGAAGTACGAGAACACCACCACCTTGAGCCCGTTGTCGGCGGCCTCCGCCACCAGCTCGCGCAACCGGTTCAGCTTCGCCGACGTGGCGGGCCGGGCGTACGCGGCCCGGCGCATCCGCATGAACTGCCCGGCGCCCACGGCCTCGCGGTAGGCGGCGAGGTCGTCCGGGCTGAACTCCTCCCACTCGTCGACCTGCACCACCGACGGGAGTTCGGCCAGCACGTCCTCCTGGTTGCGCCGCAGGTAGGCCGGGGCGACCGCCCTGCGGAACGCGAGCGAACCGGCCGCCCCGTGGGTGGTGTGGATCGAGGGCGCCAGTTCGGGCTGGAGGTGGCGGACGAGGCTGCGGAACTCCTCGACCCGGTTCTCCATGGGCGTACCGGTCAGGAACAGCACCCGGTCGGTGCGCTGCGTCCAGCCGGAGACGGCCCGGGAGCGCCGGGTCTCGGGGTTCTTGACGTAGTGGGCCTCGTCGACCACCAGCATCCCGGGCCGTATGCCGCAGTCCCGGGCGTCCGGCAGGGTGTGCAGGGCGTCGAACGTGGTGAGCGCGACCCCGCCGGTGCGGCGCCACTCGTCGAAGGCGCCCTGCCGCTCGGGGCCGTGCACCGGCAGGGTGCGCAGGGTGGAACGGGCCCGGACCTCACGCGCCCAGTTGATCAGCACGCTCGCCGGGCAGACCACCAGGAAGTGCGTCTCGCCCCGTGCCGAGAGGTGCGCGAGCGCGGCGATGGCCTGGACGGTCTTCCCCAGCCCCATCTCGTCACCGATGATCACCCGCTTCTGCGTGAGCGCGAACCGGGCGCCGAACGACTGGTAACCGCGCAGGGAGACCCGCAGCCGGGCGTCGTCGAGCCGCAGATCACGCACCCGGTCCGCCATCGCGGACGGGAGGAACCCCTCGGCCGCGTCCCGGTCGGGCCCGGTGCCCGACAGCTCGGCGATCAGGCTGTAGTACTCGGCGGACCGCAGCTCGAAGTCCACCCATGCCGCGACGTCCGACTCCGCGTCCCGCAGCAGATCCACCGAGACCTGCCCGAACAGCGCCGGGAGCCCGCGCCCGGCCGCCCCGGCGACGGCCTCCCGCACCCCGCCCACGGCCTCCATGACCCGGGAGCGGGCCTGCCGCCGGGCGAACAGCATGCGCAGCCGCCCCCCGGCCGGTGCCGCCTCGGTCAGCAGGGGCTCCAGGCGCCCGACGAGCCGGTTCGCCGCGTCCACCGCGCGGCGGACCTCGGGACCGGCCTCGACCAGCCGGTGCAACGCGATGACCAGCGCGGTCGTGGCCTCGTCCGGGGCGTCCACGTCCAGCCGGACCGTGACCGTGTCCCGCACCGCGTGGGCGATCTGCCCGGCGGCGGCCAGCGCCTGGTCGGCGGTCTGCGCACCGACCCCGGGAATCTGGCGCAGCTCGTAGCGGTTCGCCCCGTGCACCCGGCCGACGGTGGTGAGACCGGCCTGCTCGATCGCGCCGATCCGCAGCCTGCCCTCGGTGACGTCCCTGAGCCGGGACACGGGGATGGCGGCGAGCTCCCGGCCGACCAGGGAGTCGACCAGCGGATCCAGCGCGGCGCGCACGGCGTCCACGGCGCGGGTGTGGTCGGCGAGCACGGCGCGCGCGGTCTCCAGCAACTGCCCGGCCCGCACCAGCAGTTCCCGGGCGGCCCTCCCCGTGGGCGCGTCGACCCCGCCCGGTCCGGCCTCTGTCATGTACGTTCCTCTGTCCGCGCGGCCCGGCCGCCGTCCTGCCCGGCACCCGCCCCCGGCCGGTTCATATCGTGCCACGCGGTACCGACAGGGCCGCCGGCTCAGGGCGCGGGCGGGCGGCGTTCCGCCGGGGAGAGCAGCAGCACCTCCAGGGCGCGGGCGCAGGAACGGGCCTGCGCCAGGAACCAGTCGATGCGCCCGTCCGTGATCACGGACGGCGTGGCCCGGACCGCCAGGGCGAAGCGGGCGTGCCCCGCGCCGTCCAGCACCGGCACCGCCAGGGTCCGTACCCCGTGGGCCGACTCGCCGTCGTTGAGCGCGTGGGCATCGGCCCGTACCTTCGCCAACTCGGCTTCGAGCAAAGCGGGTTCGACGATCGTGCGGTCCGTGAAGGCGGGCAGCGGAGGAAGCGAGAAGGGGCCGCCCTCGCCCGGCCGGGCCCAGGCCAGCAGGACCTTGCCGAGCGCCGTGGAGTGCAGCGGCCTGCGCAGCCCCACCTTCGGGGTGACCGAACCACCCGCGACGATCACCGCGTGGGGACCGCTGCGCAGCGCCAGGTCCGCCGTGGCGCCGGTGCGCTCGGCGAGATCGCTCAGCTCGGGGGCGGCCAGATGCAGACCGCGCTGGTGGTACGAGAGCCGGCCCAGCTCGGTCACGGCGGGGCCCAGCCGGTAGCGGGACGTGCGGACGTCCTGCTCCAGGAAGCCCGCGCCGAGCAGGGTGCGGGCCAGACGGTGCGCGGTGGAGGCGGAGAGGCCGAGGCGACGGGCGAGGTCGGAGGCGCTGAGGTCGGGGCCGTTGTCGTGGAAGCAGTGCAGGACGTCCAGGGCGCGCCGGACCGCCTGCGCTCCACCGGGCGCGCGCACTGCCGCGGCCTCGGTCATATCGGTTCACTCTCCGCTCATGAGGGGGTGGCAGGGGGCATCGGGTTGCCACACTACGGGAGCCGGAGAGCCGGGAAACCGGTCGGTGAAACACTGTGTTCACACCGAATCCCACATCATGGGAAGCGAGTTGTGCGGTGGTCGCGGGGCGTGGCAGTGTGCAGCACGTCAGCACCGACGAGCAGAAGGGAGCAGTGCCATGGCCGGCCGCCGAACCGCGACCCCCGCCCACGCCGCTCCGTCCCTGCTCGCCCTGACGCTGCGCCGCCACATCGATCTGGCACGGGTCTCCAGCGCCACCTGTCGCTGACCCCCTCGCGTTCCCCTTTCCCCTTCGCGTTTCCCCCTTCCCCTCCGCCGCGCCACGGCACGGCCGGGGCCCTCGGCCGTACCCGGTGCCCACATCCCGGCGTACCGGCCACCACTCATCCGCTTCGCCGACTTCCGGGAAGACACCCCCATGACGCATGCCGTCCTGCCCAGGACGCTCTGGTTCACCCGCTGCCCCGTACCCACCGCCACCGGCATCGCCGCCGACCGGAACTGGCTCGCCGAGGAATTCGCCCGCGACGGCATCACGGTGCGCTCCCTCCAGGACGCCGCGCCCGGCGCCGACCGGGCCGCCCACTTCACCCACACCCTGCCGGGCCTCTTCCGCGAGGGCGGCAACGTCCCCGCCCTGTGGGCCCGTTCACGCGGGGAACGGACCCGGCTGATCGGCCTCACCTGGATCGAGGAACGGCAGGCCGTACTCGTCGCGCCCGGCTCCGGCATCCGGGGCACCGAGGCCCTGCGCGGGCTCCGGCTCGCCGTCCCGGCGCACGACATCGCGATCGACTTCTGGCGGGCCATGGCGCTGCGCGGCTTCGAGGGCGCGCTCGCCGCCGCCGGACTCGGGCCGGACGACGCCGAGTTCGTCGACGTCCCCGCCGCCGGGCACGAGGGCCAGTGGGCCGCCGAACTGGCGGCGCTGCGCCGCGGCGACGTCGACGCCGTGTACGTGAAGGGAGCACTGGCCGTCGAGGCCGCGCGACGGGCCGGTGCGGAGGTGGCCGTCGAACTCGACGAACTGGCCGACCCCCGGTTCCGGATCAACAACGGGACCCCGCGCCCCATCACCGTCCACCAGGAACTCCTCGACCACCGCCCCGACCTCGTCGACCGCTTCCTCGCCGTCCTGCTCAGGGCCGCCGACTGGGCCGCCGGACAGCCCGGCGAGGTCGCCCGCATCCTCGGCGCCGAGACCGGGGCGGGGGCCGACGGGGTCGCCGGAGCTTACCGGCCGGGCACCCACCGCACCCTCCACCCCGACCTCTCCCCGGGCCGTCTCGCCCTCCTCGCCGAACAGGAGGCGGGGCTGCGCGCCCACGGCTTCCTGCCCGAACCCGTCGACGTCACCGCCTGGGCCGACCCCGAACCGCTGCGCCGCGCCGCCGCACTGCCCACCGCCCCGCCCGTACCCCGAGCCGTGAGGACCACCGCCCCATGAACATCCCCCGATCACCACGCAGGACCGTCGCCCCCGCGCTCCTCACGGCCACCGCGCTGCTCGCCCTCACCGCCTGCGGCACCTCCGAGGCCGACAGCGGTTCCGGTGCCGGGAAAACGGTCGAGATCCGCATCCCCGACCCCGGCAACTCCGGGGTGCTCGCCCTCGGCAAGAAGGACGGCAGCCTCGACAGGGCGCTCGCGAAGGTCGGCGCCGAGGTGCGTTGGACCGGCAGCGCCGGCCCCTTCGCCCCGGCCGCCCAGGCGATGAACGCCGACCAGCTCGACATCGCCACCGGCTCCATCACCTCCGGCATCACCTCGCTCGCCCAGCGCCCCGGCTTCAAGTTCTTCACCGCGACCGACCCGGACGCGGCGGGCGAGGGCATCCTCGTCAAGAACGGCTCCGGCATCACCTCGATCAAGGACCTGGTCGGGAAGAGGGTCGCCGTCAACCAGGGCGGCACCGGCGAGTACCTGCTGCTGAAGGCACTCGCGAAAGCCGGCGTCCCCGCCGACGAGGTCGAGCGGGTCCATCTGCGGCCCGACCAGACGGCCGCCGTCTTCAACGCCGGCAAGGTCGACGCCTGGGCGGTGTGGGCGACGTACGCCGTGGCCGAGATCGGCAGCGGCAGGGCCCACTTCGTCGCCGACGGCGCCGCGATCGGCTCCGACAACTACAGCCTCAACGCCGTGCGCACCGAGTTCGCCGAACAGCACCCCGAGATCGTCAAGGCGCTCTACCGCTACCTCCACGACGCCAGCGCCGAGGAGAAGCGGGACCCGGCCGCGTACCTCAACGTCTTCACGGACGTCGGCCCGACCGCCGTCACCGGCAGGGCGAAGGAGGTCCAGACCCGCTTCACCCGCCGGGGCGGCACGGTCGACCCCATCGGCCCCGAGGACGTCGAACGCTTCGAGGCCGTCGCCGACTTCTACGCCGAGCAGAAGGTCACCGAGGACAAGGTCGACGTCGCCGCCCACCTCCTCGACATCGAGAAGCTGAAATGAGCGGGACCGTTCCGCCCCCCGGCCTCGTCCGGCCGCAGCCCCGGCGGTACCGGGCCCGCGGCCGGACCTATTCCGCGACCGTCCGGGCAGCCGGCCCGATCGCCCTCCTCGCCCTGTGGTGGGCGGCGTCCGCCACCGGACTGCTCACCCCCGACGTGCTCGCGTCGCCCGCCGAAGTGCTGCGCGCGGTGGGCGAGTTGTGGGGCAACGGACAACTGCCCGACGCGCTCACCACCTCCCTCACCCGCTCCGGGCTCGGCCTCCTCATCGGGCTCGCGGCCGGACTGACCCTCGGCATCACCACCGGATTCACCCGCCTCGGGGACGAACTGCTCGACTCCTCCGTCCAGACCCTGCGCACCATCCCGTTCCTCTCCCTGGTGCCCCTGTTCATGGTCTGGTTCGGCATCAACGAGACCGCGAAGATCCTCCTCATCGCCGTCGCCACCACCTTCCCCATGTACGTGTCGACGACCAGCGGGGTGCGCGACACCGACCCCAAACTCATCGAGGCCATGCGCAGCTTCGGCATGGGCCGCCTCGCCCTCGTGCGCCAGGTCGTCCTGCCCGGCGCCCTGCCCTCCCTGCTCGCCGGACTGCGGCTCTCCATGACGCTCAGCGTCATCGCCCTGATCGCCGCCGAGGAGATCAACGCCACCGCGGGCATCGGCTATCTGATGTCCCAGGCGCAGAGCTACGCCCGCACCGACATCCTCGCCGTCTGCATCCTCGTCTACGGACTGCTCGGACTCACCGCCGACGTCGTCGTACGGCTCCTGGAGCGCGTACTGATGCCCTGGCGCACCCCACAGGGAGCCACCCGATGACCACCGATCCGAACCCGCGGACCGCGGTGCGGGTACGGGGACTGCGCCGCGTCTTCGGCGACCGCGCCGTCCTCGACGACCTGCGGCTCGACATCGCCCGCGGCGAGTTCGTCGCCCTGCTCGGAGCCAGCGGGAGCGGCAAGACGACCCTGCTGCGCATCCTGGGCGCGCTCGACGCGGCCGACGGGGGCGAGGTGCTCGTCCCCCGGGCCCGCACCGTCGTCTTCCAGGAACCCCGCCTCGTACCGTCGAAGAAGGTCCTCGCCAACGTGACCGTGGCCCTGCCGCGCGACAGGGCCGGACACGGGCTGCGGGCCCTGGCCGAGGTCGGCCTGGAACGGCACGCCGATGCCTGGCCCGGCACCCTCTCCGGCGGCGAGGCGCAGCGGGTCGCCCTCGCCCGCGCCCTGGTCCGCGAACCCGAACTGCTGCTCCTGGACGAGCCGTTCGCCGCGCTCGACGCCCTGACCCGGCTGCGGATGCAGGACCTGGTGGGGGAGTTGTGCCGCAAGCACCGGCCCGCCGTCCTCCTCGTCACCCACGACGTCGACGAGGCGATACGCCTCGCCGACCGGGTCGCCGTCCTGCGCGGCGGCCGGCTCGTCACCGACGAACCGGTCGCCGTCGACCGGCCGCGCGACCCCGGCGACCCCGCCTTCGCGGCCCTGCGCCGCCGCCTCCTCGAAGACCTCGGGGTGGGGTCCGCCTCGCCCCCCGGGACGGTCCCGAACCCCGTCGAAGCCCCCGAACGTACCGAAGTCGGAGTGATCTGAATGACCATCACCATCGGTGTGCACAGCAGCAACCCGTCCCTCTACCACCTGTACCACCTCTCCCGCCTCGGCCTCGCCCGGGAGGAACTGGCCCCGCTCGGCGAGAGCGTCGTCTTCCACCCGTACACCGACGGCGTCCGCACCGGCGAACTCCTCAGCCGGGGCGTCATCGACTTCGGCGGCACCGGCTCCACCCCGCCCGTCACCGCCCAGGCGGCCGGACACGACATCGTCTACACCGCCGTCTCCGCCCCGCGCCCCGAACACGGTGCGCTCCTCGTCCCCGAGGACAGCCCCGCGCGCACCGTCGCCGACCTCAAGGGCACCACCGTCCACCTCGCGATCGGCTCCTGGCAGACCCACCTGATCGCCAAGGCGCTCGACGACGCCGGGCTCTCCTACGCCGACGACATCACCGCCGTCCGCGGCGGCGACGACAGCGAGGAACTGCTGCGCACCGGAGCCATCGCCGCCTGGGTGGCCCAGGGCGACCGACTGGCCGCCGCCCGCCGCACCGGCGGACTGCGCACCCTGATCCGCACCGGCGACGTCATCACCGACCGCTCCGTCTTCTTCACCCGCCGCGACCTGGCCGAGAGCCGCCCCGAAATCGTCGAGGCCCTCACCCGCGCCCTCCGGCGTGCCGACGACTGGGCGGCGGCCCACCCCCGCCGGGCCGCCGAGATCGCCGCCGCCGACCTCGGCGGATCCGCCGACGACTGGGAGACCGCGCTGCGCGCCCTGCCGTGGAGGATCGAACCCGTCACCGACGCCTTCATCGCCGAACAGCAGGAGGCGGCCGACATCTTCCACCGCATCGGCTTCATCGAACGCCCCGTCACCGTCGCCCAGGCCCTGGCCGGCGCCGGTGCGGACCGGGCGGCGTGACGACATGGCGACCGAAGTCCTCTGGTACGTCATCCCGCGCGAAGGCGCCTACCCCTGGGAACCCGAGGGGCGCCGCCCGGTCGACCTCGGCTACCTCGCCCAGCTCGCCGGCGCGGTCGAACGCCTCGGCTACAGCGGCGCGCTGCTCGCCACCGACCTGTACGACGTCTGGCCGCTCGGCAGCGCGCTGGCCGCCTCCACCAGCACCGCGTTCAAGCCGCTGTTGGCCGTCCACCCCGGCCTGATCTCGCCCACCCTGCTCGCCAAGATGGCCCTCAGCTTCGACACCCTCTTCGGCGGCCGGCTGCGGTTCAACGTCGTCAACGGCTCGACGAAGGCCCTCCAGGAGTACGGGCTGCACGTGGAGCACGACGAGCGGTACGAACTGAGCGCCGAGTACTGGTCGATCGTGAAGCGGCTGACCGCCGGTGAGGTCTTCGACCACAAGGGCCGCTTCTACGACCTGAAGAACGCCGGTGCCTCCTTCGGGGACCTGAAGCCGGTCCAGGAATCACACGTCCCGCTGTGGTTCGGCGGCTCGTCCGACCCCGGCATCGAGATGGCGGCCGAGCACGTCGACACCTTCCTGACCTGGGGCGAACCCCCGCACCTGCTCAAGGAGAAGCTGGAGCGGGTCAGGGCGCGGGCCGCCGCGTACGGGCGCACGCTCAGGATCGGGCTCCGCCTCCACCTCATCGTCCGGGACACGCAGGACGAGGCGTGGGCGGCGGCCGACCGGCTCCTCGACGTCACCAGCGACGCCACGTACGCCCGTCAGTTGGGCGGCCGGGCCGGGGAGGACGGCGTGGGCTGGCAGCGCCAGTTCCGCCAGCACGGCGGCAGGGTCCCGGCCCGCGCGAGGGAACTGGAGGCGCACCCCAACCTGTGGCCGGGCATGAGCCTGTTCCGGCCGGGCCCCGGCACGGCCGTCGTCGGTTCGACGGCCCAGGTCGTCGAACGCCTCAAGGAGTTCGAGGACCTGGGCGTCGACACCTTCATCCTCTCCGGCAACCCCCTGCTGGAGGAGGCGTACCGGGTGGCGGAGACGGTGCTCCCCGCCCTGGGCGTCACGCGCTGACCGGCCGGTGGCGGGACACCGGAGCGTGCCCGCCCCCGAGGCCGGGTTTTCGGGACTTCCGGACTTTTTGCCGCCCCGTGCACGGAGTGGCGGGGTTGCGCGCACGGGGTGGCCCGGTGGCAGACTGGCGCCCGGGCCGGTGAAGTGGCGGGAGGCACGGGCCGGTTCCGTACCGCAGGGTCGGCAGCCGGACCTCGCGGAGTCGGCCGGAACGTGTCGGCGCGCCGCATTGATGAAGCGTTGATCGGTTGTTTATCGCGACCGGGCACGGTGGACCCCATGCTGATCAACACCGCGGCCGACACCGCACTCGCCTGGCAGGAGACAGCGCTGTGCGCCCAGGCGGGGCCCGAGTTCTTCTTCCCCGCCCCCGGCAGCTCCACCCGCGAGGCCAAGCAGCTCTGCAGCGCCTGCGAGGGGCGGCTGGAGTGCCTGGAGTACGCCCTCGCCAACGACGAACGGTTCGGCGTGTGGGGCGGGCTCTCCGAGAAGGAGCGGGAGCGGCTGCGCAGAACCGGTCGCGGCGGGGCCTGAGACCGGGCCCACCGGTCGGCACGCCCGCCCCGGGGGACACGGCCCGTCGGCCCCGGGGCCGGACCCGTTCCGGCCCCGTCCCGGACGGCCACCTCGGCCTGGCACGATGTCCGCATGACCGATCAGGACAGAGACGCCCTGCTCGCGGCAGCCGTACGGCTGCGCACCGAGGGGCACAAGGAAGAGGCCCGGCAGCGGCTGCTTTCCCTCTCCGCCGCCTTCCCGGCCGATGCCGAGGTGGCGTACCAGACCGCGTGGGCCCACGACGTGCTCGGCCTCGAAGCCGAGGCGGTGCCGTTCTACGAACGCTCCCTGGCGGGCACCGGGCTGTCGGAGGAGGACCACCGGGGCGCACTGCTCGGCCTCGGGAGCACCTACCGCGTGCTCGGCCGGTACGAGGAGGCGGTCGGGCTCCTGCGCGGCGGTCTCGAACGGTTCCCCGGCGACGGGGCGCTGCGGACGTTCCTCGCCATGGCCCTCTTCAACACCGGCGAGCACCACGAAGCCATGCGGCTGCTGCTGGAACTGCTCGCGACGAGCAGCGACGACCCGTACGTGCAGAGGTACCGGGAGGCGATCGAGTACTACGCGCAGGACCTGCACGCCACGATGTGAACCCGGACGGGCCCGCCCCCGCCGGGGAACGGGCCCGCGGCCGTCGGAGGGATCAGGCCATGGCGCGCGCGGCCATGCGTGCCTTGCGTGCCGCCAGCTTCTCGTCGAACTTCGCGGCCTCGGAGTCCAGACCGCCCATGTACAGGCCCAGCTCCTCCTGCGCCTTCAGGCCCTCGGGGCCGAGGCCGTCGATGTTGAGGACCTTCAGGTAGCGCAGCACGGGCTGGATCACGTCGTCGTGGTGGATGCGCATGTTGTAGATCTCGCCGATCGCCATCTGCGCGGCGGCCCGCTCGAAGCCGGGCATGCCGTGACCGGGCATCCGGAAGTTGACGACGACGTCGCGCACGGCCTGCATCGTCAGGTCGGGGGCGAGCTCGAAGGCCGCGCCGAGGAGGTTGCGGTAGAAGACCATGTGCAGGTTCTCGTCGGTCGCGATGCGCGCCAGCATGCGGTCGCAGACCGGGTCGCCCGACTGGTGGCCGGTGTTGCGGTGCGAGACGCGGGTGGCGAGCTCCTGGAAGGCGACGTACGCCACGGAGTGCAGCATCGAGTGGCGGTTGTCGGACTCGAACCCCTCCGCCATGTGCGCCATCCGGAACTGCTCCAGCTTGTCCGGGTCGACGGCGCGCGAGGTGAGCAGGTAGTCGCGCATCACGATGCCGTGCCTGCCCTCCTCCGCCGTCCAGCGGTGCACCCAGGTGCCCCAGGCGCCGTCACGGCCGAAGAGGGAGGCGATCTCGTGGTGGTAGCTGGGGAGGTTGTCCTCGGTCAGCAGGTTCACCACCAGCGCGATCTTGCCGATGTCGGTGACCTTGGACTGGTCGGCCCGCCACGCCTCGCCGTCCTCGAAGACGCCCGGGAAGTTCCGCCCGTCGGAGAACGGCACGTACTCGTGGGGCATCCAGTCCTTGGCGACCTTGAGATGACGGTTGAGTTCCTTCTCCACCACCTCTTCCAGGGCGTACAGCAGCTGGGCGTCGGTCCACGCCTTCGGACTGCCGAGGTGGGGAGCGGTGATCGTCACGGGGGACTCCTGGGGACGGGAGAATTACCTACGGACACGTAGGTTACGAGACCGTAGGTTAAGGCGGAGGTAAGCCCGGATCCAAGTCCGCCCCCGGAAGCGCCGGTGACGCAGTGCCATGCATGCAGGTCGGTGGGGGTGGTGGCAGCTTCCTGAAGAAGTGTTCAGCAGCCGGTCCGAGGTTTCCCGTGTCCTGATTTATCCGTATATGACGTCCGACAGCTCGGCCGTCGGACGTCACATACGGGTGGGTTCCGCCGGCCCCGGGGGGCTCGGTGTCAGTGGGATCCGCCGAGCAGCTGGGCCAGAGCCCGGTCGAGATCCAGGAACCGGTGCTCGTCGCCGACCGGGACCGTCCTCTGCGCCCGGTCGAGGAAACGGCGCAGCTCGGCCGTGCGCACGTGCACCATCGCGATGCCTTCTTCGGCGTGGAACTCCAGGACCGTGCGCTCGTATCCGAAGGGCCGGATGCGTACGTCCCCGACACCGGCCGCCGCGTCGATGCCCGCGGCCAGCAGCTCGCGGGAGAACTCCCAGGAGACCTCGGTCCCCTCCAGGGTCGCCGGGGCGGGGAACGCCATGCGCACGGCGAACGGATCGCTCGGGTCGTACTGCAGGGTGGCGGGAAGGGTCTCCATCCGCGGTGCGGACGCGACCATGCGGGCCTGCACGGACTGCTCGATGACGGTGGACAAGACCTGCTCCCTTTCTCGGCCGGACGAACAACTGCCGGTACTGATGAAGACGAAGGAACCCCTCTGTCCGTGCACCGGGGGACGGCGTGAGTTGCATCACCGCGAGCCGGCGCACCCGATCGCCTGCCCACTTCGCGGCGGTCCACCCTGGACGGGCCGCGACGGGTGGGCTAGCTTCCAGCGCCATGAGTGTCATGGGGAAGAAGAGACGACTGATGTCATGGGGGCTCTGTGCGGCGGCGCTGACCGCGACACTGGCCACACCGGCGACCGCGGCGACACCGCGGGAGCAGCACCGGCCGGGCGAACGGCCGACCTGGACGCTCACCGACACCGGCACGGACGCCCGTTTCCGCGGTCTCGCCGCCGTCAGCCGCCGCACCGCCTGGGTCGCGGGTTCCAAGGGCACGGTGCTGCGGACCGTGGACGGCGGCCGCACCTGGCGCGACGTGTCACCCGCGGGGGCGGCCGAGGAGGAGCTGGAGTTCCGCGACATCGAGGCGTTCGACGCCCGGCGCGCGGTGGCCCTGGCCATCGGCGAGGGGGAGGCGTCCAGGGTGTTCCGCACGGACGACGGGGGCGCGACCTGGACGGAGTCGTTCCGCAACACCGACGCCCGCGCCTTCTACGACTGCCTCACCTTCTTCGACAGCCGGAACGGGCTCGCGATGAGCGACCCGGTGGACGGGAAGTACCGCATCCTGTCGACCGCGGACGGCGGCCGGAGCTGGCGGGTCCTGCCCACCGAGGGCATGCCGGAGGCGCAGGCCGGTGAGGCCGGGTTCGCCGCCAGCGGCCAGTGCCTGGTCTCGTCGGGGCCCCGTGACGTCTGGCTCGCGACCGGCGGCGCCGCCACCGCGCGGGTGCTGCACTCCTCGGACCGCGGACTGACCTGGACCGCGTCCGTGTCGACGATCCCGGCCGGGGACCCGGCGCGCGGCGTCTTCGGGCTGGCCTTCCGCGACCGCCACCACGGCATCGCGGTCGGCGGCGACTACCGGGCGGGCGAGGCGTCGCCGGACGCCGCGGCGGTGACGGGCGACGCCGGCCGCACCTGGCGCCGGTCCACGACCCCGCCGACCGCCTACCGTTCGGGCGTCGCCTGGCTGCCGCACAGCAGGTCGGCCGCGCTGGCGGTCGGCCCGACGGGCACCGACCTCACCCTGGACGGCGGCCGCACCTGGCGCACGGTCGACACGGGGTCGTACGACACCGTCGACTGCACCCCGGACGGCGGCTGCTGGGCCGCGGGCGAGAAGGGGCGCGTGGCACACGCGGGGCGCCACGGCCACTGATCCGCGCGGGCGGGCCCTCCTTCCGGCGACGCCGTCGCCACCGGACGGAGGGCCCGCCCGGCGCCGCCCGCGGGGCCGAGGCGATCAGCCGGGCAGCTGCTGGCGGTACGGGGCGAGTTCGTCCGAGGTCTTCGTCGCGATGAACTCGGTGACGCGGTACGCGCACACGCCCTCGACCACGAACGGGTCCGCCGAGGTGATCTCCTCGATCCGGGCGCGGTCGTCCCCGACGGCCAGGATCACCCCGCCGTCGCGGGGGTTCTTGCGACCCGACGCGATGAACACCCCGGCCGTGTACTGGGCGTCCAGCCAGGCCACATGGTCCTGGAGCAGCGCGTCGACGCGTTCGACGGGGGCCGTGTAGGTCAGTTCGAGTACAAACATGATCGCCAGGCTACGGGACGGCCCCTGCGGGGCGGGGCGCGTCGTCCGGTCCCCGCGGCCGCCGGGGATTACGGGGCAGTCCTTAGACTCGACCGCATCATGACGACTTTCCCGATGCCCGCCGACGAGGCCGGGGCACGAGCCATCCAGGAAACCCTGCGCGCCAGGATGGTGCTCGACGAACCCGGGCCGCCGCCCGGCACGGGCCGGGTCACCGGGGTCGACGTGGCCTACGACGACGAGCGCGACGTCGTCGTCGCGGCGGCGGTCGTCCTCGACGGGGCGACGTTCGAGGTGCTCGCCGAGACCACCGCCGTCGGCCGGGTCACCTTCCCGTACGTCCCGGGCCTCCTCGCCTTCCGGGAGATACCGACCGTGCTCGCCGCGCTCGAATCCCTGCCGGTCGACCCCGGGCTCGTGGTCTGTGACGGATACGGCCTGGCACACCCGCGCCGCTTCGGCCTCGCCAGCCACCTCGGGGTGCTCACCGGGCTCCCGGCCATCGGCGTCGCCAAGAACCCGTTCACCTTCTCGTACGAGCAGCCGGGGCCGCACCGCGGCGACTGGTCGCCGTTGCTCGACGGCGAGGAGGAGGTGGGCCGGGCCCTGCGCACCCAGGACGGCGTCAAACCCGTCTTCGTCTCCGTCGGACACCGCGTCGGCCTCGACAACGCGTGCGCCCACACCCTGCGGCTGGCCCGGGACTTCCGTCAGCCGGAGACCACCCGCAGGGCCGACGCCCTGTGCCGCAAGGCCCTGCGGGAAGCGACGGGCCGAGTGCCGGTACCGGCTGAGTACGGGGACGGATGATGTTTGTCGGTCCCGACCGGCAGACTGGTACGCATGAACGAACATCGAACACCCATGGGGCCCGGAACCGTCTACCTCGCTCAGCGCCGGGTCGCGGTGGGAATGACGCTCGGCATCGTCGCGGGAGTGGTCTGGGCCGTCTCGATGGTCTGCACGCTGGTG
The DNA here is from genome assembly GCF_008120935.1 of Streptomyces sp. sk2.1. Classification (GTDB taxonomy): domain Bacteria; phylum Actinomycetota; class Actinomycetes; order Streptomycetales; family Streptomycetaceae; genus Streptomyces. Next base: position 104,111 of record NZ_RDBO01000084.1, on the reverse strand, counting down.
TCCTGGATGCTCTGACCCCCCGAGGACGACCGCTGCCCCTCCCGCCCGGTCACTTGTGCTGGTCCGGACCCTGGGCGTTGAGCAGCGCGCGCCAGGTGTCCTCGTCCCCGACACCCGTCACCGGCAGGTTCCGGGACGCCTGGAACTCCTTCAACGAGCGCATGGTCGACGGGGTGTAGGTACCGGTGCTGTCGGTCGGCACCCCGGCGTGGTGCAGCAGGTACTGCACCGCCGTGATGGCCTCCGGCTCCTTCGTGCCCGAGTCGATCGCCACGATCAGCAACGGCCAGGTGTCCTTCCCGACCTTGCCGTCCGGGGTCAGTCCGTGCGCGGACTGGAACTTCTTCACGGCCTCCGCGGTGGCGGGACCGTAGTCGGCGTCGACCTCCACGTCGTGACCGTGCGCCCGCAGCAGCAGCTGCACCGTACGGGCCTTCCAGAGCACGTTGCCCCTGCGGGCCAGGGGCCAGGCGGTGCCCTCCGACGGACGGTCCGTCACCTCGGCCGTCGTCTTGGCGTCGTCACGGCCCGGGGCCGGCACCGCCCACCACGCCAGACCGCCGAACACCAGCAGGAGCAGCGCCGAGACGGCCAGGGTCGGGAACGCGACGGGGAAGCGGTCCCACCGCCGGCCCCCGGGACCGGAGCCGTCGGCCGGTCCGACGGGGGCGGACGCTTCGGCCACGACCGTTCCCGCCCCGGCCGTCGCGGGCCCGGGGACCTTCCCCGTACCGGAACCGGCGGACGTCGCGGCCTCCTTCGCACCGGCCGCCGCGGGCCCGGGGGTCTTCGCCGTACCGTTCCCCGCCGACGGCGGGCCGGGCGGTTGCGCGACCGCGGTGCGCCTGCGGCCCGGCGCGGCGTCGGCCGCCGCCTCCGCCAGGGCGCACGCCCGGGCCAGGTCGTCGGCCGGGGCCCGCAGCACCGTGTGCAACTGCTCGACGATCCTGCGCGGCGCGTTGGAGGAGTGAGAAGGATTCAGATAGCGCGACAGGGTGGTCTGGTCGATCCCCAGCCGCTTGGCGAGGGACTGCTGGGTGGGTTTCTCGCGGCCGTCGCGCGCCGACGACTCCCACCAGTTCCTCAGTAACTCCGCGAGAGCGCGCCCCGGATGCGGTCCGCGGCCCGCCACAGTGTTGTCCGTCATCGTGCCTTCCCGACTTTCCGTGTGCATAGCCGCAGGTCAACGCCGTGCATCGGGAGCGTGCATAGGCGCATCGACCCGCGGGACGCAGATCGTAGTGAAACCGCCGTCGGGTGCTGCACAGTTGAGGAGCGGCCGGCCCGAGAGCCCCGCGAACCCCACCCCGTTCCCACCCCTTCGAGGGGGTGCTCCTGCCTGCGCATTCGCGGCGGACGGGGACGCCGGGGCTCTTTCGCCCGAGAAACGAGGAGATCTGCGTATGCATCCGACATCACCCGTACGAGTGCGTGTCGCCCTGACCGGCACGGTCGTGGGAGCGGCCCTGGTCGCGCTGGGCGTGATCGCCCCCGCCGTCGAGGCCGCGCCGCCCTCGTCGTACGGGGTCACCGGCGTGGACACCAGCCACCACAACCACGAGCGGAAGGGGAGGAAGGACATCCCGATCGACTGGAAGCGGGTGGCTGCCTCGAACGACTTCGCCTTCCTCAAGGCCACCCAGGGGGTCTCCGGCAAGGACGGCTGGTTCGCCCGGGACCACGCCGCCGTCTCCAGGACCTCGCTGCTGCGTGCCCCGTACCACTTCTTCCACCCCCGGAGCACGACCGACGGCGCGGCCCAGGCCCGGCACTTCGTCTCGACCGTCCGCGCCGCCGGCTACCGGGGCGGCCGGGCGGGCGAACTGCCGCCGGTGCTCGACGTGGAGAAACTGCCCGCCAGGGGCGGCGGGGAGGTCTGCCCGAAGGCGCTGCACGCCCCGCAGGTGCGGGCCTTCCTGAACGAGGTGGAGAAGGAGCTCGGGGTCACCCCGATCGTCTACACCCGGGCGTCCTTCGTGAAGGAGTGCATGGGCGGCAGGGGCGAGGTGTTCGCCGGGTACCCGCTGTGGCTCGCCCGGTACGGCAGCGGATCGGACGAACCGCACCAGGTGCCCGGTGCCGGACGCTCCTGGACCTTCTGGCAGTACACCCAGGACGGAGCCGTGCCGGGCATCGACGGACCGGTCGATCGCGACGTCTTCCGCGGCAGCGCGGCGGAGCTGCGGGCGATGGCCGGGGGCGGTGCTCCGCGACCGGCCCACGACTTCCCGGTGCTGCGCTCCGGACAGCGCGGGGACGAGGTGGCCACCGCGCAACTGCTGCTGGCCGCCAAGGGGCACCGGGTCGCGGCGGACGGCGACTTCGGCCCCGCGACGGTCGCCGCGGTCAAGAAGTTCCAGCAGGGCGCGGGGCTGAAGGCCGACGGCGTGATCGGTGAACGCACCTGGCGGGCGCTCGCGCCGGAGCTTTCCTCCGGCGACCGGGGCAGGGCCGTCGAGGCGGCCCAGCGCCGGCTGGCGGCCCATGGGCACAAGGGCGCCACGGACGGGGTCTACGGCAGCGGGACCGCCGCGAACGTCCGGGCCTTCCAGAAGAAGGTCGCGCTCCCCGCCGACGGTGTCGTCGGCGCCCGCACCTGGGCGGCCCTGCTCTCCCGCCCGTGAGGCCCGCGCCCGGCACCGCACACGCCCCGCCCCGGACCGCCCGCGTCCCCCATCGGCTCACCCGCACCACCGGGCGGGCCAACCGCACCACCATCACCACTCACACCGAGGAGTCACCCATGTCCACCACGCCCACGTTCTCCGTCCCCGCCCTTCCCCGTCGCACCGCCGCCCGGCTCGTCGCCGGAATCGTCGCCGTCGCCGCGCTGACCGGCCCCGCGGCCTCCCTCGCGACCGCGGGCGAGGTCCCGGCGGCCCGGACCGCCGCCGGGCTCCGGACCGCCGCCGCGGCGGCCGACTGGCCGACCCTGCGGGCGGGCGGCAAGGGCACCTCCGTCACCGCCCTCCAGCACCTGCTGAACTCACGGGGACAGTCGCTGACGGTCGACGGCTCCTTCGGCCCGGCCACGACGGCCGCGGTGAAGGCGTTCCAGAAGGCGAACCGCCTCGCCGCGGACGGCGTCGTGGGGGCCGGTACCTGGTCCCGGCTGGTCGCCACCCTGCGCGACGGCGCGAAGGGACCGGCCGTGAAGGCCGCGCAGACCCTGCTGAAGGCGCGCGGCCAGGCGGTGGCCGTCGACGGGGCGTTCACCGCCGCGGTGACGGCGAAGGTCAAGGCGTTCCAGAAGTCGGCCGGTCTCACCGCCGACGGCGTCGTCGGCGCCCGCACCTGGGCGGCGCTGCTGAACGGCACCCCGTCCGGCGGCGACAGGGCGGCACTGGCCAAGCAGATCCTGGCCCGGAAGCAGATCGTCCTGGCCACCGTCCACCCGGGCGGCAAGCACGCCGGCTCGACCGCCCGGCAGAACATCGTCGACACGGCGAACGGCAGGGGAGCGCTCACCAGCCCGTGGGGCGACAAGCCCAATCGGCGGGTCGCTCTCGACCCGCGGATGCTGAACGGCCTGCTGAAGCTGCGCACCCAGTACGGCTACCGGATCTCCGTCTCCGAGATCGTCGGCGGCGACCACAGCGGCAACTCCAGGCACTACGCCGGAATCGCCTTCGACATCACGCACATCAACGGCCGGCACGTCGGCAGCGGTGCCCCGCACAAGCAGTTCATGGCGGCCTGCAAGAAGCTCGGCGCGCCGGAGGTCCTCGGGCCGGGCGACGCCGGACACGGCCGTCACGTGCACTGCGGCTGGTCCCGCTGACCCCGGCCGCACGACCCGCGAACGGTGTCCGGCCGCCCCGTCGGGGGTGGCCGGACACCGGCATGCGTACGGGACGGGCTCCCTCGGAGCGGCGGGCAGGAGTCCGCGGTGGTGAACGGCGCGGGTCCGCGCGGGGGCCGTGGCGGTGAACGGCCGGGCGGGGATCGTGGGGGAGGATCCCGGAGGGAAGTACTAAGCGCTTGCTCGGCCCAAGGGGTTGTGCGGAGCGCGGCGCATTCTTAGCATCATCGATGTTACATCAGTTGTGTCATACCGCTGGGGGCTTGATGGCAACGACAGGGCACGGCTCGCACGGTCCGTTGGCAGGGGTGCGGGTGGTCGAGCTGGCCGGCATCGGCCCCGGCCCGTTCGCCGCGATGCTCCTGGCCGACCTCGGCGCCGACGTCGTCCGGGTCGACCGGCCCGGGGGAGCGGGGCTCGGCATCGACCCCGCGTACGACCTCACCAACCGCAACAAGCGCTCCGTGCTCGTCGACCTCAAGGCCGAGGGCGGCGCCGACCGGGTGCTCGACCTGGCCGAACGCGCCGACATCCTGATCGAGGGATACCGACCGGGCGTCGCCGAACGCCTCGGCGTCGGCCCCGAGGCCGCGCTGGCCCGCAACCCGCGGCTCGTGTACGGGCGGATGACCGGCTGGGGCCAGGACGGGCCCCTCGCCGAACGGGCCGGGCACGACGTCTCCTACATCGCCCTCTCCGGCACGCTCTCCATGATCGGCAGGACCGGCGAGCCGCCCACCCTCCCGGCCAATCTCGTCGGCGACTACGCGGGCGGCTCGCTCTACCTCGTCGTCGGAGTCCTCGCCGCCCTCCAGCACGCCCGCACCCCCGGCGGCCGGGGCCAGGTCGTGGACGCGGCGATCGTCGACGGCGCCGCCCACCTCGCGACGATGATCCACGGCATGCTGGCGGCCGGCGGCTGGCAGGACCGGCGCGGCTCCAATCTCCTGGACGGCGGCTGCCCGTTCTACGGTTCGTACGAGACCGCCGACGGCCAGTACATGGCGGTCGGGCCGCTGGAGCAGCGGTTCTACGACGAGTTCGTCGAACTCCTCGGGATCGGGGACGAGCTCCCGGACCGGGGGGACATCGCCCGCTGGGAGGAACTGCGCACGGCCGTCGCCGACCGGTTCAGGACCCGGACGCGCGAGCAGTGGACCGAGGTGTTCGAGGGAACGGACGCCTGCGTCGCCCCCGTGCTCTCGCTCCGCGAGGCACCCCACCACCCGCACCTCGCCGCCCGCGCCACCTTCGTCGAGCACGGAGCGCTTGTTGCGGTTGGTGAGGTCGTACGCGGGGTCGATGCCGAGCCCCGCTCCCCCTTCAAGTTCAAGAACCGGCCCAGGAGGACCCCAGTGCAGCGGCAGATCTTCACCGAGGAGCACGAAGCGTTCCGCGAGACCGTGCGCACCTTTCTCGACAAGGAGGTCCTCCCGCACTACGAGCAGTGGGAGAAGGACGGCATCGTCTCGCGCGGGGCGTGGCTCGCGGCCGGCCGGCAGGGTCTGCTCGGCCTCGCGGTGCCCGAGGAGTACGGGGGCGGCGGCAACACCGACTTCCGCTACAGCGCCGTCCTCGCCGAGGAGTTCACCCGGGCCGGCACCCCCGGACTCGCGCTCGGCCTGCACAACGACATCATCGGCCCCTATCTCACCGGGCTCGGCACCGACGAGCAGAAGCGGCGCTGGCTGCCCGGATTCTGCAGCGGCGAGACCATCACCGCCATTGCCATGACCGAACCCGGCGCGGGCTCCGACCTCCAGGGCATCCGCACCACCGCCGAGGACAGGGGCGACCACTGGCTGCTCAACGGCTCCAAGACCTTCATCTCCAACGGCATCCTCGCCGACCTGGTGATCGTGGTGGCCAGGACCACCCCCGAGGGCGGCGCCAAGGGGCTGTCGCTGATCGTCGTCGAACGCGGCGCGGAGGGCTTCGAGCGCGGCCGCAACCTCGACAAGATCGGCCAGAAGTCCCAGGACACCGCCGAACTGTTCTTCAACGACGTCCGGGTCCCCAAGGAGAACCTGCTCGGTGAACGGGACGGCGCCTTCATCCACCTCATGACCAACCTGGCACAGGAACGGATGGGCATAGCGGTCGCCGGGATCGCCGCGGCCGAACACCTGCTGGAGATCACCACGCGGTACGTCAAGGAGCGCGAGGCCTTCGGCCGGCCGCTCGCCAAGCTCCAGCACGTCCGGTTCGAGATCGCCGAGATGGCCACCGAGTGCGCCGTCACCCGCACCTTCCTGGACCGCTGCATCGTCGACCACTCCGACGGCACCCTCGACGCCGTGCACGCCTCGATGGCCAAGTGGTGGGCCACCGAACTGCAGAAGCGCGTCGCCGACCGCTGCCTCCAACTGCACGGCGGATACGGGTACATGGCGGAGTACCCGATCGCCAGGGCCTTCACCGACGGCCGCATCCAGACCATCTACGGCGGCACGACCGAGATCATGAAGGAGATCATCGGCCGTTCGCTGCTCGCCTGACCCACCCTCTTCGCACAACACCCCCGAAAGGCTGCTGACTTGAGCACCGAAGCGTACGTCTACGACGCGATCCGCACCCCGCGCGGTCGCGGCAAGGCCAACGGCGCCCTGCACGGCACCAAGCCGATCGATCTGGTCGTCGGCCTCATCCACGAGATCCGCAGCCGCTTCCCGGGGCTGGACCCGGCGGCCATCGACGACATCGTCCTCGGCGTGGTCAGCCCGCTCGGCGACCAGGGCTCCGACATCGCCCGGATCGCCGCCATCGCGGCCGGTCTCCCCGACACCGTCGCCGGCGTCCAGGAGAACCGCTTCTGTGCCTCCGGCCTGGAAGCCGTCAACCTGGCCGCGGCCAAGGTCCGTTCGGGCTGGGAGGACCTCGTCCTCGCGGGCGGCGTCGAGTCGATGTCCCGTGTCCCGATGGGCTCCGACGGCGGCGCCTGGGCGATGGACCCGATGACCAACTTCGAGACCGGCTTCGCCCCGCAGGGCGTCGGCGCCGACCTCATCGCCACCATCGAGGGCTTCTCCCGCCGCGACGTCGACGAGTTCGCCGCGCTCTCCCAGGAGCGCGCCGCCGAGGCGTGGAAGGAGGGCCGCTTCGCCCGCTCCGTGGTTCCCGTCAAGGACCGCAACGGCCTCGTCGTCCTCGACCACGACGAGCACATGCGCCCCGGCACCACCGCCGACTCGCTCGCCGCGCTCAAGCCGTCCTTCGCCACGATCGGCGAGATGGGCGGCTTCGACGCGGTGGCGCTGCAGAAGTACCACTGGGTCGAGAAGATCGACCACGTCCACCACGCGGGCAACTCCTCCGGCATCGTCGACGGCGCCGCTCTCGTCGCCATCGGCAACAAGGAGATCGGCGAGCGCCACGGGCTCACCCCGCGCGCCCGGATCGTCTCCGCGGCCGTCTCCGGCTCCGAGCCCACCATCATGCTCACCGGCCCCGCGCCCGCCACCCGCAAGGCCCTCGCCAAGGCCGGGCTGACCATCGACGACATCGACCTCGTCGAGATCAACGAGGCGTTCGCCGGTGTTGTCCTCCGCTTCGCCAGGGACATGGGACTCTCCCTCGACAAGATCAACGTCAACGGCGGCGCCATCGCGCTCGGCCACCCGCTCGGCGCCACCGGCGCGATGATCATCGGCACCCTCATCGACGAACTGGAGCGCCGTGACCAGCGATACGGCCTCGCCACCCTCTGCGTGGGCGGCGGCATGGGCATCGCCACCGTCATCGAGCGCGTCTGACCGTCCCCCCGCCTACGGAGAAGAAGAACAATGACCGAGAGCACGACCATCCGCTGGGAACAGGACGAGACCGGCGTCGTCACCCTCGTACTCGACGACCCCGACCAGTCCGCCAACACGATGAACCAGGCCTTCAAGGACTCCATCGCGGCCGTCGCCGACCGCGCCGAGGCCGAGAAGGACTCCATCCGCGGCATCATCTACACCTCCGCCAAGAAGACCTTCTTCGCGGGCGGCGACCTCAAGGACATGATCAGGATCGGTCCGGAGAACGCGCAGCTCGCGTTCGACACCGGCACCGCCATCAAGAACTCGCTGCGCCGCATCGAGACCCTCGGCAAGCCCGTCGTCGCCGCCATCAACGGCGCGGCGCTCGGCGGCGGTTACGAGATCGCGCTCGCCGCCCACCACCGGATCGCCCTCGACGCCCCCGGTTCCCGGATCGGCCTGCCCGAGGTCACGCTCGGCCTGCTGCCCGCGGGCGGCGGCGTCACCCGCACCGTCCGCCTCATGGGCATCGCCGACGCACTGCTGAAGGTCCTCCTCCAGGGCACCCAGTACACCCCGCGCCGCGCCCAGGAGAACGGCCTGGTCCACGAGGTCGTGGCCACCCGGGAGGAGATGCTCGAAAAGGCCCGCGCCTTCATCGACGCCAACCCCGAGTCCCGGCAGCCCTGGGACGTCAAGGGCTACCGGATCCCCGGCGGCACCCCGTCCAACCCGAAGTTCGCCGCGAACCTGCCCGCCTTCCCGTCCAACCTGAAGAAGCAGATCGCGGGCGCCCCGATGCCCGCGCCCCGCAACATCCTGGCCGCCGCCGTCGAGGGCTCCCAGGTCGACTTCGAGACCGCGCTGACCATCGAGGCCCGCTACTTCACCGAGCTGGTCACCGGTCAGGTCGCGAAGAACATGATCCAGGCGTTTTTCTTCGACCTCCAGGCCGTCAACTCCGGCGCCAGCCGCCCCAAGGGCATCGAGGAGCGCCAGGTCACCAAGGTCGCCGTGCTCGGCGCCGGGATGATGGGCGCGGGCATCGCCTACTCCTGCGCACGGGCCGGCATCGAGGTCGTCCTCAAGGACGTCTCCGAGGAGGCCGCGGCCAAGGGCAAGGCGTACAGCGAGAAGCTGCTCGCCAAGGCGCTCTCCCGGGGCCGTACGACCGAGGTGAAGCGCGACGAGCTGCTGGCCCGCATCACCCCGACCGCCGACCCGGCCGACCTGGCGGGCTGCGACGCCGTCATCGAGGCCGTCTTCGAGGACACCGCGCTCAAGCACAAGGTGTTCCAGGAGATCCAGGACGTCATCGAACCGGACGCGCTGCTCTGCTCCAACACCTCGACCCTGCCCATCACCGTCCTCGCCGAGGGCGTCGAGCGCCCCGCCGACTTCATCGGGCTGCACTTCTTCTCGCCGGTCGACAAGATGCCGCTCGTCGAGATCATCAAGGGCGAGAAGACCGGCGACGAGGCCCTGGCCCGCGCCTTCGACCTGGTCCGCCGGATCAGGAAGACCCCGATCGTCGTCAACGACTCGCGCGGCTTCTTCACCTCCCGCGTCATCGGCCAGTTCATCAACGAGGGTGTCGCCATGGTCGGCGAGGGCGTGGAGCCCGCGTCGGTCGAGCAGGCCGCGGCCCAGTCCGGCTACCCGGCCAAGGTGCTCTCCCTGATGGACGAGCTGACCCTCACCCTGCCCCGCAAGATCCGCAACGAGACCCGCAAGGCCGTGGAGGAGGCCGGCGGCAGCTGGCCCGGACACCCGGCGGACGAGGTCATCGACCGGATGGTCGACGAGTTCGGCCGGACCGGACGCAGCGGCGGCGCGGGCTTCTACGAGTACGACGAGAACGGCGGCCGCACCCGCCTCTGGCCCGGCCTGCGCGAGCACTTCGCGAAGCCGGACACGGACGTCCCCTTCGAGGACATGAAGGAACGGATGCTGTTCTCCGAGGCGCTGGACAGCGTCCGCTGCCTGGAGGAGAACGTCCTGACCTCCGTCGCGGACGCCAACATCGGCTCCATCATGGGCATCGGCTTCCCGCCGTGGACGGGCGGCGTGCTCCAGTACATCAACGGGTACGAGGGCGGCCTGCCCGGCTTCGTGGCCCGCGCCCGGCAACTCGCGGAGCGCTACGGCGACCGCTTCCTGCCGCCCGCGCTGCTCGTGGAGAAGGCCGAGAAGGGCGAGACCTTCCACGACTGACGGCCCGGTCCGCGGCGGCCGGCACCCCGCACGGGGCACCGGCCGCCACGGCTCACTCCGCGGTGAACGCGGCCCGCAGCTCCTCCTTCAACGACCGCTGGAACGCGGTCACCAGCGCCTGGATCACCATCGGCTGCATGTGGGCCGACAGCGACTTCATCGCCGCCACGTGCTCCGGGTCCGATTCCCGCTCCCGGTACGGCCCCCACACCTCGTCCCGGAACAGCCGGGTCAGCTCCTGGGCGGCGGACCGGGAGTGCTCCAGCAGGACCGTGCGGGCGGCCAGGATCGTCTCGTGGGCGATCGGCACCCCGAGCAGCTCGACCCCGAGCCGCAGCAGTCCCGGGTCCACCCGGTGGCGGCCGTCGACCGGCTCCGCCCGCTCCAGCACCCCCATCGCGGCCAGCCGCGCGATGTCCTGCCCGCTCAGCGTCCGGCCCGCGCGCCGCTCCAGCTCCGCCCGCGTCACGTCCTCCGCCGTGTCCGGTGCCCAGGACGCGACCAGCGCGCGGTGGATCGCCAGGTCGTGCGCGCTCAGGTCCGGCGGCAGCTGCTCCAGGTAGCGCTCGATCGCCGCCAGCGTCATGCCCTGGTGCTGGAGCTCCTCGATGAGCGCGAGCCGGGACAGGTGCTCGGGCCCGTAGTGCCCGACCCGCCGCGGCCCGATCACCGGGGGCGGCAGCAGCCCCCGGGTGCTGTAGAAGCGCACGGTGCGTACGGTGACACCGGCACGCGCCGCAAGCTCGTCGACGGTGAGCGTCGGCTCCTCGGTCCCGGTCGCCATGTCTGCTCCTCGCGTCCCGACCCGGCGGCGGACTGCCGCGTCTGCGTCCATCAGGTGCAACAGTATTGCTGTCTCACCACTGTTGTGAAAGTGCCTCGACCGCGGCACCGGCCGGGCCGGCCGGTGCGGAGGCGGGGGCGGTGGCCACGACCATGATCCCGGTTGTCGGTGGTGACACCTACCCTGAAGTCATGCGGGAGATCACATACGTACAGGGAGACGCCACCGCTCCGCAGGGCAAGGGCGTCAAGATCATCGTGCACGTCTGCAACGACCTGGGGGGCTGGGGCAAGGGCTTCGTCCTGGCCCTCTCGCGCCGCTGGCCCGAGCCGGAGGCGGCGTACCGCCGCTGGCACCGGGAGCGCGCGGACAACGACTTCGGCCTCGGCGCGGTGCAGTTCGTCCAGGTGGGCCCATATGTGTGGGTGGCCAACATGGTGGGCCAGCGCGGGATGCGCACCGGCAGCAAGGGGGTCCCGGTCCGCTACGAGGCGATCGACACGGGGCTGGGCGCGGTGGCCGACCGGGCGGTCGAGCTGGGCGCCTCGGTCCACATGCCGCGGATCGGGTGCGGCCTGGCCGGCGGGAAGTGGTCCCGGGTGGAGCCGCTGATAGCGGACCGGCTGCTGAGCCGGGACATACCGGTCACGGTGTACGACTTCGACTGAGCGCCGGACCGGCCCCGGGGCGCGTACGGAGCGGTCGGGGCCGGTCGCGGTGTGCGACCGGCCCCGACGGCGGGAATCACGGATGTCCGGGTGTGCCGCGGCTCAGACCGGTTCGGGCTGTGGTTCCGGCTGCCGTACCGGTACGGGCTTCGGGTCCCACTGCCTGGTGGTCCGTACGTAGCCGTAGATCACCGAGCACATCGCCAGGACGAGGAGCGGCCCGAACAGCCACGGGTACCCGGCCATCTCCATCGGCAGGTAGCGGTACGACACCAGCATCGCGGTGAAGACCGCCACGCCGTAGGCGACCAGCTGGATTCCCGACCGGTCCCAGCCGCGTGCGAGCGAGCGCAGCGCCGCCTCGATGGTGAGGGTGAACACCACGCCGGCGACGAGGTCCGCGCCGTAGTGGTACCCGAACCCCAGCGTCGCGCCGAGCGTGGCGATCAGCCAGAACGTGCCCGCGGCGCGCAGGAACCGCGGGCTCCTGCGGGTGTGGAGGAAGATCGCGGTGGCCCACGCCGTGTGCAGGCTGGGCATGCAGTTGCGCGGGGTGATCTCGTCGAACGGCATGTGCTGCGGGGTGCTGAGCGCCGGCAGCGTGTCCGGCCACAGGTCGGCCGTCGCCCACTGCCCGCCGTCGGCGCCGTAGGCGAAGATCGGTCCGACCACCGGGAAGATCATGTAGATGCCCGGTCCGAGCAGGCCGATCACCAGGAAGGTGCGCACCAGGTGGTGGCTCGGGAAGCGGCGTTCGGTCGCCACGTTGCGCAGCTGGTACAGCGAGGCGATGACCGCGGCCACCGCGAGCTGGACGTAGACGTAGTCGAGGAGATGGGTGCCGATCGGGCCGGTGGCCTCGACGATCCGGCCCACCAGCCACGACGGGTTGCCCAGCGCGTGATCGGCGGTCGCCACGTACTGGTCGAGCACCATCGGGCGGGTCTTCGACGTGATGAGCAGCCAGGTGTCGCCGGTCTTGCGGCCGGTCACCAGCAGCAGCCCCAGCCCCACGCCCTTCAGCAGCAGGGTGCGTTCATTGCCCGTGCGGCGGGTGATGGCGATGACCGCGCAGCCCAGGATCACCCACAGCGCGCCGCTGCCGAAGGGATGGCCCTCGTCGAGGGGCACCAGGGCGTCGAACGCCCACCGCACCAGGAAGATGACGAGGTCGATGCCGAGCGCGGTGCCGAGGGCGATGAACCGCTGCCGCCAGGTGAGCACCACCATCATCAACGCCATGCTGGCGTACAGCAGGAAGCCGGATTTGGGGGCGAATATCACCTCCCGCGCCTGGTTGACGATCGGCCCCGGCAAGTCGTAATGACGCGCGGCTATTTCCAGCGCGATCAGGAATCCGAGGGTCGTCACACCCGCCGCGGCCCACAGCATCACCCGTGGTCGACGCAGTTCGGCGAACGGAATTATGCGGTTTATTCGCGAAAACACCCGCGATGCTATAGGTATCAATTGTTTGGCCGATTTGTTAGGTGTGGGCGGACTCGGGCGCTTTTCGTGACGGCTGGCATGGTTTTCCGGCGAAGGGCAGGGGTGAGGCGATCGTCGTGAGTTCGAACATGCTAACGGAGGGGGTGCGGGGGGCTTTCGCTGGTCACGGCCGACGGCGTCCGCCGGATAATCTGACCGCTGTCGGTGGACGGCGGGCGGAAAAGGGGTGGGCCGGATGCTGGACGGCAGGACGGTGCGCGAGGCGCCCGACCGTCGTGGCGCGGCTGCCGCGCGGGGTGTTCGAAGGGCCGTGGGCGGCGAAGGCGCGAGCGGTGACCCGCGGGATTCGCGCGGCGCGTCCCGGACCCGGCGGAACGGAGCCTGAGCACTGCACCCCGATCACCGGCCGCAGGAGCCGATCGACGCGTCGTTGCTGACCCTGCTCGGCCTCGGCGCGGAGGAGGACGCGGTCTACCGCCTGCTCGTGGACCGTCCCGACAGCGAACCGGGCGCTTTCGCGGGCCCGTTGAGCGGTCCCGAGGTCGCGCGGGCCCTCGAATCGCTCGTCGAGCGCGGACTCGCCAGTGCCGCACGGCCGGACGGCGACGGCGTCGTCCGCTACCGGGCCGCCTCGCCCGTCCTCGCGCTCGGCCCCCTCCTGGAGTCCCGGAGGGCGGCGCTGCACCGGGTCGAGTCACTCGTCGGCGACCTCACCGAACGTCACCGCTCCGCGCAGAGCCATGCCTCGGGCGCCCCGGTGGAGGTGCTGTCCGGCCCGGCGGCGATCCGGCGCCGCCTGCTGACGATGCAGCGGCAGGCCAGGGACGAGGTGTGCACCATGGTCCCGACCAGACGCGTGGCCCCGGTGCTCTCCTTCGCGGACAACCACGCGGAGGTGGACTCCGAGATGACGCGCCGCGGTGTGACCGTGCGCAGCGTCGTCGAACGCGAATGGCTGGAACGGCCGGAGACCGCGGCCGTGCTGACCTCCTGCGTCTCCCAGGGCCAGCACATCTCCGTCACGGACCGGCTGCCCATCAAGCTCGTCATCGTGGACCGCCGCATCGCGCTGCTGCCCCTGGACCCGGAGCGCGAGACCGAACCGGTGGCGCTCGTGGTCCACAGGACCGGGCTGCTCACCGCCCTCGGCTCGCTCTTCGACCTGCACTTCGAGAGGGGATGGCGGCTGAACGCCTCGGGCACCGTGGAGCGGGACGAGTCCCCGGTCGCGGCGGTCGACCGGGAGATCGTCGCCCTGCTGCACGTCGGCCTGACGGACGCCGCCATCGCCCGCCAGCTGGGCATGGGCCACCGCACCGTGCAGCGGCGGCTGCACGCCCTGATGGACGAGGTGGGCGCCGCGACCCGCTTCCAGCTCGGCTGGTATGCGGCCCGCGCGGGATGGCTGGACGGGGAGAACGGCAACTCGGTTCCACCGAGGCGCCCCTGAGGCGTATTTACGCCACGGCACGTTCGCGCCAGCGCCATCTCTTGTTGGCGGAACCCCGCGTACCGAAACATCGACCCCGTCAACCGAAAGGGACGCTCGCGTTCCACGGACAGCTGTGTGATGGGGAGGGCTCTGTGAGGAGAACGAGTATCCGGCGGATGCTGGCGACGGGTGTGGTCGCCGCCGCCACGGGATCGGCACTGCTGACCGCGCCGGCCTGGGCGAACGACGAACCCGCGCCCGCCACCACCGCGCCGGCCGGCGCGGTGCCGGTGGCCCCCGCGATGACCCGGGGGCTGGACGACTCGGCCCGCGAAGGCACCCCCGCCCAGGCCGCCCGCGCCCACCTCAAGGCGCACGAGGACACGTACAAGGTCCCCGCCTCCGACCTGAGCACGGTGCGGACCACCAAGGACGGCAAGCAGTCCTCGGTGCGCTTCCGGCAGAAGCACGACGGCGTCCCGGTCTTCGGCGCCGAGTACGCGGTGCAGACCGAGGCGGCCGACGGCGGCCAGCGGATCACCTCCGCGACCGGCACGCTCTACACGGCCCTCACGGTCTCCACCACGCCGAAGGTGAGCGAGGCCACCGCGAAGCGGCGGATGTTCGCGCTCGACCGCGGCCTGTCCGGCGTACGGGACGCGCGGACCGAGGCGCACGGCCTGTCCGTGCTGCCCGATGCCCAGGGGGGCAGGCTGGCCTGGCACTTCACCGTCACCGGCGGCAGGACGAACGGCGGCCCGGTGCGCCAGGAGGTGTATGTCGACGCACGGGTGGGCGGCATCGCGCTCTCGTACAACAACATCGACGCGGCCGACGCGTCGCCCGCACAGGGGACGGGCGTACGGGTCGACGGCACCGAGGCGGAGCTGGACGTCAACAAGGAGGCGGACGGCTCGTACACGCTGGTCGACTCCACGCGCGCCATGTACCCGGCCACCGGCGGCCAGATCCGCACGTACGACGCGCAGCGCAAGCAGTACACGGACGTCGCGGGCGGGCCGGTCACCGACGACATCCCGCTGAGCACCTCGGCGAGCGACCGCTTCGACGGCGCCAACACCTCGTCGGGCGCGGTCGACGCCCACCTCAACGCGGCGAAGGTCTACGAGTACTACAAGGAGCAGATCGGCCGGGACGGCATCGACGGCAAGGGCGGCACGATCCACTCCGTCGTCAACGTCGCCTCCAACGGCAAGGACTACGCCAACGCCTTCTGGGACGGCTCCAAGATGGTCTACGGCCACATGGACGGCGTGCCGCTGTCCGTCGGCCTGGACGTCGTCGGCCACGAGATGACGCACGGCGTCACCGAGCACTCCGCCGGGCTCGTCTACCTCAACCAGTCGGGCGCGCTCAACGAGGCGATATCCGACTACTTCGGCAACGCCATGGAGACCGCCGACAAGGGCGTCGCGATGAGCGACCCCACGTCCGGCCTCGTCGGGGAGTACCTCTGCAACGGCACCAAGCCGCTGGAGGAGTGCGCCCTGCGCGACCTGAACGACGGGCGCGACGCGCAGAAGGACTACCAGCCCATCACGCTCGACATCGACAACGGCGGGGTCCACTACAACTCCACCATCGTCGGCGGCGCGCTGTGGGACATGCGCAAGAACCTCGACAGCAAGCTCGCCGACCGGATCGTCTACCGGTCCGCGCAGAACTACCTCACCCCGCTGTCCGGCTTCACCGACATGCGCAACGCGGTCACCCTCGCCGCCAAGTCCCTGAACGTCTCGGCCGCCGAACTCGCCGCCATCGACAAGGCCTTCGACGACCACGGCATCGAGACCGGCTGGGAGAAGAAGAGCGGCACGCACGACGGCACCACCATCGGCGCCGACGTCCTGCCCGCGTACGAGGTGTACAGCGGGGTCGACGAGCAGGCCGCGCAGATCAACGGCGACGTCTACGCGATCGGCCACGGCGACGCCATCGCCTGGGACCGGGGCAGCGCCGCCTTCGGCATCACCGTGGGCCGCTTCGGCAAGAAGCCGACGCACGAGCTGGCCCAGCAGGACGCCTACCTGCTCGACCCGTCCCTGGACGACGACCGCATCGTCTTCACCCGGATCACCGCCGACGGCATCGGTATCTACCGGGCCGGTTCCAAGGGCCAGGGAGCGATCAAGAAGCTGGTCGACCGCCCCGACGCCGACGAGACCGAGCCGGTGACCGAGAACGGCGCGCTCGCCTACATCAGCACCACCGCCGACGGCGAGCAGGACGTCATGCTCCGCAAGGCCGACGGCACCACCGTCGATGTGACCCCCGAGGCCGGTACCAGGGCCGCCCGCCTCGCAATGAAGAACGGCCGGATCGCCTGGGCCGGCGGCGACGGCACGTACGTGTACGTCCACGACATCGCGACGGGCACCACCCAGGTCAAGCGCATCGCAGGATTCATCTTCGACTACGTCTCGGACATCCAGCTCACCTCCGACCGCGTCTTCTGGCGCGAGACGGGCGGCTTCCTGATCCCGGGCTCGAAGTTCATGTCCGCCCCGCTGGACGACCTGTCGAAGGCGGCCAAGCTGCGCTACCCGTCGAGCGTGTACGGCGCCCAGTTCTCGGTCAACGACGAGTACTTCGCCTACTCCACGTACGACCTCTGGGGCGCCCTCGGCTCCTGGAGCGGCCCCGGCAAGGTGAAGGTCTCCAGGACCGCCGACGTGCTCGCCGGTCTCGACGACTACACCCGGGTCTCCTGCTCCTCCGGCGCCCAGCTGGCCCCGTCGCTCGGTGACGGGCAGCGCATCGCCTGGCTGGACACCACCGCCGCGGCCACCGACGTGGTGACCCGCGCGACGTTCGCCGGTACCTGCGAGTAGTCCCGCACCGCACCGGCAACGAGGGGCGCGCACCGGASTCCGGTGCGCGCCCCGCCGCCCGTTCCGCCCGGGGTGCGAGGGCCCCGTGCACACCCGTCCCGGACCGATCGCATACTGGACCACAGGGGACGGGACGAGGACCCCGTCCCACCGGCCCCCGGGAGCACCGCATGAGCAGCGAAGCAGCACAGGGCGATCGGGACACGAGGGGCGTACGGGGCGAGAACCCCGCGCCGCCCCCGCCCGGCGGCGTCCTGTGGAGCCTGTCCGGCGACGTCCGGGCCCTGCTGATGCTGCCCGCCGCCCTCACCCTCCAGGTCGCCCACCCGGCGGTCGGCGCGGGCGTCGACGAGCACTCCGTCTTCCGCACCGACCCCTGGGGACGCGGCGAGCGCTCCCTGCGCTCGCTCCAGCTCTGGGTGTACGGGGGCGAGGCGGCGGCCGAGGAGGGGCGCAGACTGCGCGTCCTGCACCGCACCATCCAGGGCACCGACGCCCGGGGCCGCCGCTACCACGCGCTGTCGCCCGCGAACTACGCGTGGGTGCACGCCACGGGCTTCCCCGTCTACCGGCACGGCGCCCGCTACCTGCTTCGCCCGCTCACCGGGGCACAGGAGCGGGCCCTCTACCGGGAGTGGCTCCAGGTCGGCAGGATCCTCGGCATCCACGACCGGGACATGCCGCAGACGATCGAGGAGTTCTGGCCGTACTACCGCAAGGTGCTCGCCGACGAGATCGGGACGAACGCCGTCGTCGAGGAACTGGTCGCCACCGACCGGCCGGTACCGCCGCCGGACCGCGGCCCGCTGTCGGTCAGGCTGCTGCTGCGGGCGCTGTGGCCGGTGCTGTGGCCACCGCTGGCCCGGTTCCGCCGCTTCGTCACCGTCGGACTGATGCCGCCGGACGCCCGGGAGGCGATCGGACTGGAATGGACGGACGCGCAGGAGCGGAGCCTGCGACGGTGGTGCGCGGTGGTGCGGCACGTCGTGCCGGTGCTCCCCGAGCGGCTGCGCTACCTGCCGTACGCCCGCCGGGCGCGGGCGGCACACCGCGAGGCCGTCCGGCGCGGCGGACTCAGGCGGAGCCCCGGCGCACCAGCTCGGTCGGCGTGATCACCGGTTCCTGCTCCCCGTCCCCGGCCCTGTCGTCGAGGTGCCGCATCAGCATCCGCACCATCAACCGGCCCATCCCCTCCACGTCCTGACGGACCGTCGTCAACGGTGGATCGGTGGTCGTGGCGATCGACGCCATGTCGTCGAAGCCGACCAGGGCCACGTCCCCGGGCACGTCGAGCCCGCGTTCGCGCAGCACCCGCAGGGCGCCCGATGCCATCAGGTCGTTGGCGGCGAAGACCGCGTCCGGGACGGGCCGGCGATCCAGCAGCTCCGCCATCGCCCGCGCGCCGCCCTCGACGGTGAAGTCGCCGTCCGCGAGCAGTTCCGGCGCTCCGTCGGGCAGTGCGTCGCGGTAGCCGTCGACCCGGTCGAGGGCCGAGGTCTGGTCGCGCGGCCCGGCGATGTGCGCGATCCGCCGTCGGCCCAGGGAGACGAGATGGCGCACGGCCTCGGCCGCGCCGCCGCGGTTGTCGCAGTCCACGTACGGGACGGCCGCTTCGCGGGAGGCGTCCGGCGGGCCGGGGCGGCCCCCGTAGACCGTGGGCACCCGGAACCGGCGGATGACCGCCGGGAGTTCGTCGTCCGTGTGCAGTGAGAAGGCCAGCACACCGTCCACATGGCCCCCCGCCAGATAACGGGCGACCCGGTCGAAGTCGCCGCTGCCCTCCACCAGGAGCAGCACCAACTGGGAGTCGTGCAGGGACAGTTCGCGGCTTATGCCGCGGAGTTGCCGGTAGAAGAACGGATCGGAGAAGATCCGGGACTCCGGCTCGTCGATGATCACGGCGACCGCCCCGTTGCGCCGGGTGACCAGGGTCCGGGCGGCGTGGTTGGGCACGTAGCCCAGCTCCTCGACCGCCTTGCGCACCTGCTCCACCAACGGTTTGCGCACCCCCGCACCGCCGTTCACCACCCGGGAGACCGTCGCCCGGGAGACCCCGGCACGGGCCGCCACGGCCTCCAGGGTGGGGCGGGCGTCGCGAGGGGAACCATGGGACGGGCCGGGCAAGGGACGCTCCTCGTACGCGCGGGATCGGGCCGGAGACGGCCGCGGCCGGCTGGACCGCACCGGCCCCACCAGCCTATCCGGCGGGTCCGCCCCGCCATCGGGCGCCGTCGCCCCGTTCCGGAGAACCGGGCGACGGCGCCGGAAGCGGACCCGTGCGGCGGTCAGCGGTGGTCGTGGATCGTGTTCGTCGCCGCGATCTTCTTCCACGAGGCGGGCCGCTCCGGGGCGTTCAGCGCGTGCGCGCCGGCCGCGGCCGGGGCCTGCGGGCGCGTCGGCTGGAACAGCCAGGTGTCGAAGAAGCCGGCGAGCGGCTTGCCCGAGACCCGCTCCGCGTACGCCACGAAGTCGCCCACGCTCGCGTTCCCGTACGCGTGCTCGGCCGGCCAGCCCTTCAGCAGCTCGAAGAAGGTGTCGTCGCCGACCTCGTTGCGCAGCGCCTGGAGCGCCAGCGCACCCCGGTCGTAGACGGCCGCGGCGAACTGGTCGTCCGGGCCCGGGTCGCCCGGCTTCACGGTCCAGAACGGGTCGTCGGCCGGGTGCTGGGCGTAGGTGTAGTCCGCGAGCTCCTGCGCGGTGCCCTCGCCCTCCTTCTCCGACCACAGCCACTGGCTGTAGCGGGCGAAGCCCTCGTTGATCCAGATGTCCTTCCAGCCCTTGACCGAGACGCTGTCGCCGTACCACTGGTGTGCCAGTTCGTGGACGACGACCGAGACGTTCGACCCGTTCGCGAACTGCTTCGGGCTGTAGAACGGTCTGGTCTGGGTCTCCAGCGCGAACCCGCTCTTCACATTCGGCGCGTAACCGCCGAGCGCGTCGAAGGGGTACGGCCCGAAGACCTCCGTCAGCCACTCGGCGACCTCGGCGGTCCGCTCGATGCTGGCGCGGGCCGCCCCGTCGTTGGCGCCGAGGTCCTTGCTGTACGCGTTGACGACCGGCAGCCCGTCCGCCGTGGTGTCCGTGGTGATGTCGAACTTCCCGACCGCCAGCGTCGTCAGGTACGTGGCCTGCGGCTTGCCGGAGCGCCAGTTGAAGCGGGTCCAGCCGAGCTTCGAACTCTGCGACTGGAGCGTGCCGTTGCTGATGGCCTGGACGCCGTCGGGGACGGAGACCGAGATGTCGTACGTCGCCTTGTCCAGCGGGTGGTCGTTGCTCGGGTACCACCAGGCGGCCGACTCCGGTTCCTGGGCGGCCACCGCGCCGTCCGGGGTGCGCACCCAGGACGTCCAGCCGTTGATCTTCACCTCGGAGGGCCTGCCCGCGTACCGCACGACCACCGAGACGGTCCGGCCCTTCGCCAACGGGGCCGCCGGGGTGATCTCCAGTTCCTGCTCGCCGTTCTTCACATGGCCGGCCTTCCTGCCGTTCACCCGCACCTCGGAGACGTCCAGCCCGAGGTCCAGGTTGAAGCGGGAGAGTTCCTGGGTGGTCGTGGCGAGGATCGTCGCCGTGCCCTCCAGCAGGTCGGTCGCGGGCTGGTACTTCAGCCGCAGGTCGTAGTGCGACACGTCGTAGCCGCCGTTGCCGCTCGCCGGATAGTAGGGGTCGCCGATGCCCGGGGCGCCCACGGTGTCCTCGGCGGCCGAGGCCGGGATCGCCAGCAGGAGGGAGACCGCGAGTGCGCTCGGGACGATGAATCTGCGGTGCACGAATGCTCCAAGTCGTCGGGGCGAATGATCTTTCGAACCGTCAGGCCGACACTACGCAGCGACTGCCGTACTGGTCGTGTCCACGACGGTCGCTGTCACACGATCGCCATGGGGCCGCCACGACGGCAAGAGGCTTTCGCATCATGATCACGCCGGATCCGCCGATGGGGGCACCCTCGGTCCCGCGGGAGAGCGCCCCCTGTCGCGCGGGAGCCGCCCGGGGTACCTTCCGCCCATGCCGACGCGCGCGGGACACCCGCCCACGAACGCCCGTATCCCCTCCGCTTGCCGCAACGCGCTGCTGGCGCTGGCGGCCGCCGTACTGGCCGTGCCCCTGGTCCCCGCRCCGGCCGGAGCGGCGACCGTCCCGCCCCGCACCGGCTTCGAGGCCGGCGGCGGGGCCCGCTGGACCGGACTGGCGGAGGAGCAGTCCTTCCTGGCCGCCGTCGACCGGGGCAGCGACCGGGTCCGCGTCGACCGGATCGGCACGACGGAGCAGGGCCGCCCGCTCCGACTGGTCCGGATCGGCGACCGGCGGGCCACCGGCACGGTGCTGCTGATCTGCAGCCAGCACGGCGACGAACCGGCCGGCCGCGAGGCATGCCTGACCACCGTCCGCGACCTGGCGTACGCCCGGGACCCGGCGACCCGCGCCTTCCTCTCCCGCACGAACGTCCTCGTCGTCCCCACCGCCAACCCGGACGGGCGCGCCGCCGGCACCCGCGGCAATTCCGACGGCGTCGACATCAACCGTGACCACCTCGCGCTGCGGACCGCCGAGGCCCGTGCCGTCGCGGCGGTCGTCCGGGACCGGAGGCCCGACGTCATCCACGACCTGCACGAGTACGGCGCCACCCCGCCGTACTACGACAAGGACCTGTTCGTCCTGTGGCCCCGCAACCTCAACGTCTCCGCCGGGGTGCACGGCGAGTCGCGGACCCTGGCCGACCGTTACGTACGGCCCGCCGCCGCGGAGGCCGGATACGGCAGCGGCGTCTACGGCATCTGGACCGACCCGGTCACCGGGGACCCGGTCAAGCAGACCGCGGGCGACGGACAGGAACGCATCCTGCGCAACACCTCCGGGCTCAAGCACGCCGTCGGCATCCTCGTCGAATCCCGCGTCGACGCGCTGAGCGACGCCGAGAAGAACGACCCCGCGCTCAACCGGCGACGCCGTGTCGACTCCCAACTCGCCGCGCTCGACGGACTGTTCGAGTTCGCCGACGGGCGCCGCGGCAGGATCGGGGCCGCCACCGCCGCGTCCCGCGCGCAGGGCCTCCGGGACCGGGGGCCGGTGTACCTCGGCGGCGCCGACAACCAGGCGCCCGAACCGGACCGCGTCCTCCGGGACCCGCCGTGCGGATACCGGCTCACCCGGGAGCAGTTCGACGAGGTCGGGGACGAACTCGCGCTGCACGGCGTCGCCTCCCGGCGCGACGGTGACGGAGCGTACGTACCGATGCGGCAGTCGGCCCGCGGTCTGATCCCCCTCCTCCTGGACGGGAGGGCGACATATCACCTCACAAACGGTCAAGTCGATACCGCTTGTTGATCCCATGAGATGAGCGCCGCGTGTGGTACTGCCTACGGAGAGCGAAAAAAGAGCTTCCGTGAAAGGTGCCATTCGTGTCGCAGGACGAACAGAGAACGGGCGGCCGGGGGGATCTGCCGGTGACGGCGGACCTCCTCGGCGACCCGGACCGGAACCGGCACCCCAGGACGGACCGGGTGGTGTTCGGCGTCACCGCCGTCCTCACCCTCGCCTTCGTGGTGTGGGGAGCCACCGCCACCGACTCGCTGGAGAAGATCTCCAGCTCCATGCTCAACGGCCTGATCCACAACGGCGGCTGGGCCTTCATGCTGGCCGCTTCCGGCTTCGTCGTCTTCGCCCTCTGGCTCGCCATCAGCCGCTACGGCAACATCTCCCTCGGCCAGGAGGGGGAGGAGCCCGAGTTCCGTACGGTGTCCTGGGTCGCCATGATGTTCAGCGCGGGCATGGGCATCGGCCTGATGTTCTACGGGGTCAGCGAGCCGCTCGCCCACTTCACCGCCCCGCCGCCCGGCACCCATCCCGCCGACGCCGCCGATGCGATGCAGACGGCGATGGCCACCACCCTCTTCCACTGGACCCTCCACCCCTGGGCGATCTACGCCGTCGTCGGCCTGGCCATCGCGTACAGCACCTTCCGGCGCCGCAGGCGGCAGACGATCAGCGCCGTCTTCGAGCCGCTCATCGGCGCCCGGCACGCGCACGGCGGGATCGGCCGGCTGATCGACATCCTCGCCATCTTCGCGACGCTCTTCGGCTCCGCCGCCTCCCTGGGCCTCGGCGCCCTCCAGATCGGCAGCGGCTTCCACGAACTGAACTGGAAGGAGAAGACCGGCACCGGACTCCTGGTCCTGATCATCGCGGTCCTGACCGTCGCCTTCGTCGCCTCGGCGGTCTCCGGCGTCGAGAAGGGCATCCAGTGGCTCTCCAACACCAACATGGTGCTGGCCCTGTTCCTGGCCGTCTTCGTCTTCGTCGCGGGCCCCACCATCATCGTGCTCGACCTGCTGCCCACCTCGATCGCCGCCTACTTCGGCAACCTGGCCCAGCTCGCCGGGCGCACCGAGGCCACCGGCGGGGGCGACGTGGCCGAATGGCTCGGCAGCTGGACCGTCTTCTACTGGGCCTGGTGGATCTCCTGGACGCCCTTCGTCGGCATGTTCATCGCCCGCATCAGCCGCGGCCGGACGATCCGGCAGTTCATCGGCGGGGTCATCCTGGTGCCCAGCGCCGTCAGCCTGGTCTGGTTCGCGGTCTTCGGCGGTACGGCGATCCACCTCCAGGAGGCGGGCGAGCTCGGCGGCGCCGTCACCCAGGAGGCCCAGCTCTTCGGAGTGCTCCAGCAGTTCCCGCTCGCCACGGCGATGAGCCTGGTGGTGATGATCCTGGTCGGCATCTTCTTCGTCTCGGGCGCGGACGCCGCCTCCATCGTCATGGGCACCCTCTCCCAGAAGGGCGTCCTCGAACCGGCCAGGTGGGTCGTCGTCTTCTGGGGCGTGACCACCGGCGCGGTGGCCGCGATCATGCTGCTCATCGGCAACGGCGAGGGCGACGCCCTCGCCGGACTCCAGAACCTGACGATCCTGGTCGCCGCGCCGTTCACCCTCGTGATGATCGGCATGTGCGTGGCACTGATGCGGGACCTGCGCCAGGACCCGCTGATCGTACGGCGCGAATTCGGCGTGGAGGCCGTGGAGTCCGCGGTCATCGAGGGGCACGCGAAGTACGCCGGCGACTTCGAGATCCGGATCGGCCCCGGCGGCAGCCGGATCACCACCGGACTCCACGACCGCGGCACACCCCCGCCGGAAGCCTCCTCCGGCCCCGCGAAGACCCCGGGCGGCTGACGGCCGCACGTCGTCGGGCACGGGGCAGCCCTTAGGATCGGCACCCTGATGACTGCCACTCTCGTCGCCAAGGATCTCGCCGCCGGACACGGCGACCGCACGCTCTTCGCCGGACTCGACCTCGTCGTCGCGCCCGGGGACGTGATCGGTCTCGTCGGAGTCAACGGAGCCGGCAAATCGTCCCTCCTCCGGCTGCTCGCCGGACTCGACCGGCCGGAGGAGGGCGAGCTGCGGCTCTCCCCGCCCACCGCCACCGTCGGCCACCTCCCGCAGGAGCCGGAGCGGCGGCCGGGCGAGACGGTGCGGGAGTTCCTGGCCCGCCGCACCGGGGTCGCCGATGCGCAGGCCGCGATGGACGCCGCGACGCAGGGCCTCGTCGACGGGACCCCGGGCGCGGACGACGCGTACGCCGAGACCCTGGAGCGCTGGCTGTCCCTCGGCGGCGCCGACCTGGACGAGCGCGCCGCCGAGGTCGCGGACGACCTCGGACTGACCGTCGGGCTCGACCTGCCGATGACCGCGCTCTCCGGCGGCCAGGCCGCCCGCGCGGGTCTGGCCTCCCTCCTGCTCTCCCGCTACGACGTCTTCCTGCTGGACGAACCCACCAACGACCTCGACCTGGACGGACTGGAACGGCTGGAGCGCTACGTCTCCGGGCTGCGCTCGGGCACCGTGGTCATCAGCCACGACCGCGAATTCCTGATGCGCACGGTCACCAAGGTCCTCGAACTGGACCTGGCGCAGCAGCAGATCAACCTGTACGGCGGCGGATACGCGGCCTACCTGGAGGAGCGCGAGCGCGCCCGCCGGCACGCCCGCGAGGAGTACGAGGAGTACGCCGACAAGCGTGCCGCCCTCGAAGGGCGCGCCCAGACCCAGCGGGCCTGGATGGAGAAGGGCGTCAAGAACGCCCGCCGCAAGGCCACCGACTCCGACAAGATCGGCCGCAAGTTCCGCAGCGAGTCGAGCGAGAAGCAGGCCGCCAAGGCGCGGCAGACCCAGCGCATGATCGAACGGCTCGACGTCGTCGAGGAACCGCGCAAGGAGTGGGAGCTGCGGATGGAGATCGCCGCCGCGCCCCGCTCGGGCTCGGTCGTCGCGACCCTGCGCGAGGCGCGGGCCGTGCGCGGCGACTTCGTCTTCGGACCGGCGTCGCTGCAGATCGACTGGGCGGACCGGGTCGCCATCACCGGCGCCAACGGATCGGGCAAGTCCACGCTCCTCGCCGCGCTGCTCGGCCGCCTCCCGCTGGACTCCGGCCACGCGACGCTCGGTTCGGGCGTGGTGGTCGGCGAGGTCGACCAGGCGCGCAAGCTCTTCCACGGCACGGAATCGCTGCTGGAGGCGTTCTGCGCGGCCGTGCCCGACACCGAACCGGCCGAGGTGCGCACGCTGCTCGCCAAGTTCGGCCTGCGCGCGGACCACGTGACGCGCTCCGCGACGACCCTCTCCCCGGGCGAGCGCACCAGGGCCGCCCTCGCCCTGCTCCAGGGCAGGGGCGTCAACCTCCTCGTGCTCGACGAGCCGACGAACCACCTCGACCTGCCCGCGATCGAGCAGCTGGAATCGGCGCTGGAGTCGTACCCGGGAACGCTCCTGCTGGTCACGCACGACCGGCGGATGCTGGACGCCGTGCGCACGACACGGCGCGTCGAGGTGGCGGCGGGGAAGGTGACCGAGGTCTGAGGTCCGGGCCGGGGCGTCGTCCCCGGCCCGCCGGGCCGAGGAACGAGGCGGCCCCTCGTACGCCCAGTTGGTATGCCAAATGGATGGTCGCCCCGGCTGAATCCGCTTTGAGTGGCGGGAAACCCCTGGTCGCGTGGGCATGCCATTCCGGGGTGCCCGGTTTTGGTATGCCAAGTGTTAGTGTCGGTTCAGCCGTGGACCGCCATCCGGCCGGAACGGTCCTGACACCGCATCCGCAGGAGACCCCCGTGCGAACCCGCTGGCGCGCCGCCCACGTCCTCGCCCACCGCGACGGAACCCACGCGCTGCTGCGCGACGGCGAGATCGTGTGGGACGGGGACACGATCGTGTACGTCGGGACGCGGTACGACGGCCCGGTGGACGAGGAACTGGACCTCGGCGAGGCGCTGGTGATGCCCGGCCTCATCGACCTGGACGCCCTCACCGACATCGACCACCTCGTCCTGGACTCGTGGGCGGCGCCGGAACGCGACGGCGGACTCCTCTGGTCGCGGGAGTACTTCACCGACCGGCGCCGCGACGTCTTCACACCCGCGGAACGGGCCACCGTCCGCGAGTACGCGCTCGTCCAGCTGGCACTGCACGGCATCACCACCTACATGCCCATCGCGTCGGAGATCCACAGCGCCTGGGCCGAGCCGTACGACGAACTCGTCGACATGGCGGAGACGTCCCGGCGGATCGGCCTGCGGGGCTACCTGGGACCCGCCTACCGCTCCGGCGTCAACGTGACACTGCCCGACGGCGGCCGGGGCGTCGAGTTCGACGAGGAACGCGGCCGCGCGGGGCTGCGGGACGCCCTGCGCTTCCTCGACCACACGGCCGCGCTGGCCGACCCGCTGGTCAACGGGGTGCTGCTGCCGTGCCGCATCGAGACGCTCACGGTGGAACTCCTGCGGGAGACCGCCGATGCCGCCCGGCGGCGCGACGCCCTCGTACGACTGCACTGCCTCCAGGGCACGACCGAACGGAACCTCGTACGGGAACTGCACGGCACCACCCCGCTGCGCCTGCTGGAGCGCACCGGGCTGCTGGACACCCGGCTCCTCGTGCCGCACGGCATCGTGATCGACCGGCACCCCGACGTGCACGGCGAGGACCGCGGCGACCTGGCGACCCTCGCCGCCGCGGGCGTCTCGGTCGTCCACTGCCCGCAGACCTCGCTGCGCTACGGACAGGTCCTGCACTCCTTCGACGCGTACCGGCGCGCGGGCGTCAACCTCTGCCTGGGCACCGACTCCTTCCCGCCGGACCTGATCCGGGGCATGGACCTCGGCGTCCACCTCGCGAAGGTCGTCGACGGCCGCGCCGACGCGGCGCCCGCCGAACGCTATGTCGAGGCGGCCACCCTCGGCGGTGCCCGCGCGCTCGGCCGCACCGACCTCGGGCGGCTGGAACCGGGCGCGCAGGCCGACCTCGTCGCGTTCCGGCTGGACGACATCCGCGACGGCGTCCAGGACGACCCCGTCCGCACCTTCCTGCTCAACGGCACCGCCCGGCAGGCCAGTCACTCCGTCGTGGCGGGACGCCCGGTCCTGACCGACGGCCGGATCCCCGGCATCGACCTGGCGAACCTGCGCCGCCGCGCCCAGGAACTGTTCGACCGGATGCGCGCCGCGTACAGCGAGCGCGACCTGCTCCGCCGCGACACCGCGGAGCTGTTCCCGCCGACGTTCCCGCCGTTCCAGGAACCATCCGTGTGAGCGGACCGCCCGGCGCTCCCCGCCCCGGCCCCGAGGGCCGGCACCCCGGACCGAAGGAGAGACACCCCATGCTGATCACGAACGTCCGTCCCTGGGGCGGCGAGCCGTGCGACATCGAGATCGGGAACGGCACGATCACCGCGCTCGTTCCGCACGACCCGGACCGCGCCACGGCCGACGACACCGTGGCGGGGCGGGGCCGGCTCGCCCTGCCGTCGTTCTCCGACGTCCACTGCCACCTGGACTCCACCCGGATCGGCCTGCCCTTCCGCCCCCACACCGGAGGCCCCGGCGTCTGGGCCATGACCATGAACGACCGCGCCCACTGGCGCGAGGACGAGTGGAGCGTCGCCGAACGGGCCACGCACACCCTGGGCCGCATGATCGAACGCGGCACGACCCGGGTCCGCAGCTACGCGCAGATCGACGCGGACTGCGGACTGGAGCGGTTCGAGGGCGTCCTCGCCGCCAAGGAGGCGCACGCCGGCCGGTGCGAGGTCGAGATCATGGCCTTCCCGCAGGCCGGCCTGCTCAAGGAGAAGGGCGTGCCGGAACTGATGGACCGGGCGCTGTCCGCGGGCGCGGCCGTCGTCGGCGGCATCGACCCCTGCACCCTGGACCGGGACCCGGTGCGCCACCTGGACGTCCTCTTCGGCCTCGCCGAGCGCCACCGGGCACCGATCGACGTCCACCTCCACGAACCCGGTGCGCTGGGCGTGTTCAGCGTCGACCTCATCCTGGAACGGGTGCGCGCCCTCGACATGGCCGGCCGGGTGACGATCTCGCACGCGTACGACCTCGGCGGCGTGGACGAGGCGACGACACGACGGCTCGTCGAGGAGTTCGCGGAACTGGACATCGCGATGGCGACCGTGGCCCCCGCCCAGCACCGGGCCCTGCCCCTGGCCGAACTGACGGCCGCCGGTGTGCGCGTGGGCCTGGGCGAGGACGGCCAGCGCGACTTCTGGTCGCCCTACGGCAACGGGGACATGCTGGACCGGACCTGGCAGCTGGCCTTCACCAACCGCTACCGCGCCGACGAACTGATCGAGCACTGCGTGGCCGTCGCCGGCCGCGGCGGCGCCTCGATCCTCCACCCGGACCTGCCGCGCCTGAGCTCAGTCGCCGACCGCCCCGGCGTCGCCGTGGGCGACGCCGCCGACCTGCTGCTGGTCGAGGGCGAGACGGTGACGTCCGCAGTCATGGACCGCAGCGGCGACCGCACGGTCCTGCACGCGGGCCGGGTCGTCGCCGACGGCCTGGAACTCGTCGGCTGACCGACCGGGACGGCCGGCCCCTCCGCGTCGGGGGACCGGCCGGGACCGGGGGGAGGGACACGCCGCGGGCGCGCCCCTCCCGCCCCGTCACCGCTTCCTGCCGCCCTGCTCCGGATCGGCCAGCCCGGCCCGCCGCAGGGCGTCCGCCATCGCGCTGTTCACCGGCGCCGGGGCCGGACGGGCGGGCGCGCCGCCGCCGCGCCGCTCGCGTCCCTGACCACCGCGCCGCTCGCCGCCGCCCTGCCCCTGGCGCTGGCGGGGCGGGCGTCCGCCCCGCTCGCCGCCCGGGGCCGCCGGACCCGCCGCCCCGTCGTCCAGCCGCAGCGTCAACGAGATCCGCTTCCGCGGGATGTCGACGTCCATGACCTTGACCTTCACGATGTCGCCCGGCTTCACGACGTCCCGCGGGTCCTTCACGAACGTCCGCGACATCGCCGACACGTGCACCAGACCGTCCTGGTGCACGCCGACGTCCACGAACGCGCCGAACGCCGCGACGTTGGTGACGACGCCCTCCAGCACCATCCCGGCCGCCAGGTCGCCGATCTTCTCGACGCCCTCCTTGAAGGTGGCCGTGCGGAACGCCGGACGCGGGTCGCGGCCCGGCTTCTCCAGCTCCCTCAGGATGTCGGTGACCGTCGGCAGACCGAACTTCTCGTCCACGAAGTCGTCGGCCCGCAGCGACCGCAGCACACCCGTGTTGCCGATCAGCGAGGCGACGTCGCCGCCCGTCCGCTTCACCATCGCCCGCACCACCGGGTACGCCTCCGGGTGCACGCTGGAGGCGTCCAGCGGGTCGTCGCCCCGGATGCGCAGGAAGCCCGCGCACTGCTCGTACGCCTTCGGGCCCAGCCGCGTCACGTCCTTGAGCGACTTGCGGGACCGGAAGGGGCCGTTGGCGTCGCGGTGCGCGACGATGTTCTCCGCGAGCCCCGAGCTGATCCCGGACACCCGCGAGAGCAGTGGCGCGGAAGCCGTGTTGACGTCGACACCGACACCGTTCACACAGTCCTCGACGACCGCGTCCAGCGAGCGCGACAGCTTCACCTCGGACAGGTCGTGCTGGTACTGGCCGACACCGATCGACTTCGGGTCGATCTTCACCAGCTCGGCGAGGGGGTCCTGCAGCCGCCGCGCGATGGAGACGGCGCCGCGCAACGACACGTCCATGTCGGGGAGTTCCTGCGAGGCGAAGGCCGACGCCGAGTACACCGAAGCACCCGCCTCCGACACCATCACCTTGGTGAGCTTCAACTCCGGGTGCTTGTCGATGAGTTCACCGGCGAGCTTGTCGGTCTCGCGGGACGCGGTGCCGTTGCCGATCGCGATCAGGTCGACGTCGTGGGCCTTCGCCAGCCGCTCCAGCGCGGCCAGCGACTGGTCCCACTTGTTCGCGGGCACATGCGGGTGGATGACGTCCGTCGCGACGACCTTGCCGGTCGCGTCGACGACGGCGACCTTCACACCGGTGCGGAAACCGGGGTCGAGCCCGAGCGTGGCCCGCGTCCCGGCCGGCGCGGCCAGCAGCAGGTCGCGCAGGTTCGACGCGAAGACACGCACCGCCTCGTCCTCCGCGGCCGTGCGCAGCCGCAGCCGCAGGTCGATGCCGAGGTGCACCAGGATGCGGGTCCGCCAGGCCCAGCGCACGGTGTCGCCGAGCCACTTGTCGCCGGGACGGCCCCGGTCGCTCACCCCGAAGCGCCGGGCGACCATGCTCTCGTACGTCGAGGGGCCGGGGGTTTCGGACGGCTCCTCCGGCTCCAGGACCAGGTCGAGCACGTCCTCCTTCTCGCCCCGGAGCATCGCGAGCACCCGGTGCGAGGGCAGCTCGGTGAACGGCTCGGCGAAGTCGAAGTAGTCGGCGAACTTCGCCCCCGCCTCCTCCTTGCCCTCCCGCACCTTGGCGGCCAGCCGCCCGCGCGTCCACATGCGCTCGCGCAGCTCGCCGATCAGGTCCGCGTCCTCGGAGAACCGCTCGGTGAGGATGGCGCGCGCGCCTTCCAGCGCGGCCGCGCCGTCCGCGACCCCCTTGTCGGCGTCGACGAAGGCGGCGGCAGCGGCGAGCGGATCCACCGAGGGGTCGCCGAGCAGGCCGTCGGCGAGCGGTTCGAGCCCCGCCTCCCGGGCGATCTGCGCCTTCGTGCGCCGCTTGGGCTTGAACGGCAGGTAGATGTCCTCGAGCCGTGCCTTGGTCCCGGCGGCCCGGATCTGCGCCTCCAGGGCCTCGTCCAGCTTGCCCTGCTCGCGCACGGAGTCGAGGATCGCCGCCCGGCGGTCCTCCAGTTCCCGCAGATACCGCAGCCGCTCCTCCAACGTGCGCAGCTGCGCGTCGTCGAGCATCTCGGTCGCTTCCTTGCGGTAACGCGCGATGAACGGCACGGTCGAACCGCCGTCGAGCAGCTCGACGGCCGCCTTCACCTGCCGTTCGCGTACGCCGAGCTCCTCGGCGATCCTGCCTTCGATGGACGTCGTCACGGTTCTACCGACTCGCCTTCTCGTACGGGCTGTGCTTACCGGGGCGGGGCCCCTCCGCCTGCATTGTGCCGGGTGGCCGGGCGCCGTGTCGCCCGGCCGCTCCGGACGACCGCCCACGACCACGCCCACGACGGGCGGCGGCACCGCGCCGCCCGTCGTGGCCGGGACGGGGCGTCAGCCCTTGCTGATCAGATCGGCCGGGAACGCGCCCGCCGACGCCGCCGTGAGGAGGAAGCCGCGCGCCAGCTCGGTGAGCCGCTCCACGCCCTGCGCGCCCAGGTGCTCGTACGGTGCCGCGTCCATCCGGTCCGTGGCCTCCTCCAGCTCCGCCCGGAGCGCGACGCCCGCCTCGGTCAACTCGCCCTCGGCGTCCAGGAGTCCGCGCCCGCGCAGCCGTTCGCGGGCGGCGTCCCAGTCGTCGCGGTGCCAGCCCCGGCTGGCGAGCACCCAGCGGGGGGACATCCCCTTGCCGGTCGCCGTGTGGCTGACCAGGGCCTCCAGCGGGTCGAGCCCGGCGGTCAGGAGCGCGGCGATGTGGCCGTCGCCGCGGTGCTCGCGCAGCAGCGCGCCGGCGTGCCAGTAGGCCAGATGGGGCTCCTCGGGCACCGGGAGGTCGGCGTGGGCGGCGTAGAGCGGCCGGGCGTGTCGGGTGCACCCCTCGGCCGCGCGCAGCGCCAGCCCGGCCGCCTCGGCCAGCTCGGGGGAGGCGATGATTTCCTCGCCCAGCAGCCGCCGGAGCGTGGAGTCGGCCGCGCGCAGCCGGGCCTCCAGGGCCGCCCGCGGCGGGGCGACGGACCACACGGCGGGCAGGTGTCGGGCGACGAGCTCGTGGTTGAAGTTGTAGAAGGCCGCGGTGACCGTGCCCGGGCCGACGGCGCCCATCGCCGCCGAACGCGTGGCGAAGTAGACGGCGCTCGAGTCGTCGATGCCGAGCTCCGCGAACTCCTTGCCGAGGTCCGGCGAGAAGTAGACCGTCGAGTGCAGCGGGTTGATGGCGTTGTGGCAGCGGCGTCCGGCGCGTGGCGGAAGAGTACTCATGCAGGCACGCTACCGACTGGTCGGTACGCACCGTAACCCCCCGGACCGCCCGGCGCCCCTCGGTACCCCGCTGCCCGGTGCCTCCGGACCGTCCCGCCCCGCGACCCGGCATGGCAGGAAAGGTGGGTTTCTCGTCATTGCGGCCGCGCCCCGGCGCCGCCCAGGATGGTGGACATGACGCAGCGATCCGTGCTCGTCGTCCTGTACGACGGCGTCCAGAGCCTCGACGTGACCGGACCGATGGAGGTCTTCGCCGGGGCCTCCCATTTCCCCGGGGCCGGGTACGAACTGCGCACCGCCTCGCTCGACGGCGCCCCGGTCCGCACGAGCAGCGGACTGCTCCTGGTCCCGGACGGCGGCCTCGCCGGCGCGCGGGCGCCGCACACCCTGCTGGTCCCGGGCGGGGAGGGCACCCGCACCCCCGCCCCGGCGCTCGTCGACTGGCTGCGGGACAACGCCCCGCGGGCCGAACGCCTCGTCTCCGTCTGCACGGGCGCACTGCTGCTCGCCGCGGCC
This sequence comes from Streptomyces sp. sk2.1, assembly GCF_008120935.1. GTDB lineage: Bacteria > Actinomycetota > Actinomycetes > Streptomycetales > Streptomycetaceae > Streptomyces. The sequence continues at coordinate 71,285 of NZ_RDBO01000084.1, read as the reverse complement.
GGACTGCTGGACGGGCACCGGGTGACCACGCACTGGACGGTCTGCGACCACCTCGCCCGCACCCACCCGGCCGTCGAGGTCGACCCGGACCCCATCTTCGTACGGGACGGTCGGCTGGCCACCTCCGCCGGGGTCACCGCGGGCATCGATCTCGCCCTCGCCCTCGTCGAGGAGGACCGGGGCCGGGAGATCGCCCTGACCATCGCCCGCCACCTCGTGGTCTTCCTGCGCAGACCCGGCAACCAGGCGCAGTTCAGCGCCCAGCTCACCGCCCAGACCGCCCGGCGCGAACCGCTGCGCGAGGTCCAGCGGTGGATCAGCGAGCACCCGGACGAGGACCTCTCGATCGGCGCGCTCGCCGCCCGTGCCCGGCTCTCGCCCCGCCACTTCGCCCGCGCCTTCCGGACCGAGACGGGCCTGACCCCGGGCCGCTACGTCGAAGGCGTACGGCTCGAACAGGCCCGCCGGCTGCTGGAGGACACCACCGACGGGGTCCTCGGCATCTCGCGCGCCTGCGGCTACGGCACCCCGGAGGCCATGCGCCGCGCCTTCGTCAAGGCCCTGGGCACGGCCCCCGCCGAATACCGCAGGCGCTTCCGCGCCCACCCCGCCGACCACTGACCGTCGATCACCGGCACCCCGCCGACCACCGGCCACCGGCATCCCGCCGGTGGCCGACCGCCGAAAGGACTCCCATGCAGATCGCGATCGTCCTCTACGACCGCTTCACCGCACTCGACGCGGTGGGGCCCCACGAAACGCTCGCCCGCATCCCCGGCGGCGAGAGCGTGTTCGTCGCCGAACGGCCCGGACCCGTGCGCAACGACACCGGAAGCCTCGCGATCGTCGCCGACCGGACCTTCGCCGACGTCCCGGCCCCGGACGTGGTGATCGTGCCCGGCGGCCCCGGCCAGCAGGACCAGATGGAGAACGAGGCGCTGCTCGACTGGCTGCGCGTCGCCGACGCCACCAGCACCTGGACCACCTCGGTCTGCACCGGTTCGCTGCTGCTCGCCGCGGCCGGGCTGCTGACGGGGCGCCGCGCCACCTCGCACTGGCTCCTGCTGGACGCGCTGAAGACCTTCGGCGCCGAACCGACCGGCGAGCGCGTCGTCGTCGACGGCAAGTACGTCACGGCGGCCGGGGTCTCCGCCGGCATCGACATGGGGCTCACCCTGCTCGGCCGGATCGAGGGCGACGAGCACGCCATGGCCGTACAGCTGCTGACCGAGTACGACCCGCGGCCGCCGTACGACGCGGGCTCACCGGACAAGGCCCCGGCGGCCCTGGTCGAGAAGTTCCGCGCCCGGCGCCACTACCTGCTCCGGTAGGGGCGGGCCGTCACGCCCCGGTCGTCCAGGTGAAGCGGGGCGCGCGCCGCTCCAGGAAGGCGGCGACACCCTCCGCGGTGTCGTCGCTGCGGCGCGCCTGCTCCGCCCAGTACGCGTCCCGGTCCTCGCGTCCGGCGGCGAACTCCTTCGCCGCCGCCTGGGTCAGCTGCGAACGTGCCGCCAGGGTCGCGGTGTACGCCCCGACCCGCTCGTCCAGCCCGTCGGCCGGCAGCACCTCGTCCACCAGCCCGGTCCGCAGCGCCCGTGCGGTCCCGATCAGTTCGCCGGAGAACAGCAGGTGCTTCGTCGCGGCCGGGCCGATCAGCGCCACCAGCCGCCGGGTCGACGAGGCGGCGTACACGATGCCGAGCTTGGCCGGGGTGACCCCGAAGGACGCGCCCTCGGCCGCGAACCGCAGGTCGCAGGCGGCCGCGAGCTGGCTGCCGCCGCCCACGCAGTAGCCCCGGACCACCGCGAGGGTCGGCCGGGGGAACGCGGCCAGCGCCTCCTCGGCCGCCACGGCGAGCGCCTGCGGATCGCCCGCCCCCTCCCGGAGCGAGGAGATGTCCGCACCGGCGCAGAAGGTGTCCCCGGCGCCGGTCAGCACCAGCACCCGGACCGCCGGGTCGGCCGCCAGCCGCTCCAGCAGGACGGGCAGCGCGCTCCACATCGCGGCCGTCATCGCGTTGCGTTTCGCGGGATTGCTGATGACGACGGTGGCCACGCCGTTCGCGACGCCGTGCTCCAGTCGGGGTTCCGTACGGTCCATGCGCCGGATGCTATCCGTACGGTTCGAACCTATGATCAAGAAGGGGTCGCCGACCAGGCACGCACCGTGAGGAGCTTCCCATGGCCGATCCCGCAACCGAGGGCCGGAGGCTGCGCCGCAGCTTCGGCCGGCTCGCCGTCCTGGGCGCACTGCTCGTCGTGGCCGGTCTGGTGGGCCTCGTGTACACCGGCCTCGCGACGCTGACCTCGATGCTCCTGTTCGGCTGGCTGCTGCTGATCGGCGGCTTCGTCGGGCTGCTGCACGCCATCGACTCCCGGGGCACCAACTACTTCTGGCTCGGCGTCGTGGTGGCCGCGCTGAACATCGCCGCCGGGGTCGTCGTCATCCGCCATCCGCAGGGCACGGCCGAGGCGCTGACCATGTTCGCCGCGCTGCTCTTCCTGACCGGCGGGGTGTTCCGCCTGGTGGGCAGCGTCGTGGTGCGCGGCCCGCAGTTCGGCTGGACGCTCCTGCAGGGGGTCTTCGGGCTGCTGCTGGGGCTGCTGGTGCTCTTCGACTGGCCGCACAGCAGCCTCTACGTCCTGGGGCTCTTCTTCTCGCTGGCGCTGCTCTTCGACGGGCTCGGCCTGCTCGCGACGGGGCTGGGCGGCCGTCGCGTCGTCTCCATGGTCTCGGAGTCCATGACCCCGGAGCAGCCGGGGCGGTCGGAACGGAGGGTGACCGGGGAGCCGTCGGCCTCACCGTCGGAAGAGCGACACAAGTGGTCGAAGGAATGATTCTTTCGGTCTTGTCCGGTCAAAAGCCGTCAATAGAAGTCGACTTATGTTCAGTAGCACGGCTCGGGCCGACTACGCCCCGCACTCTGTACCCGACGTGCAGTCACCATCGAGTGGAGAGCGGGTACCGGACTATGGAGAGCCGCGGGAGTGTCCCCGCCCGGCCCGTGTCGTACGAGGGAGTCTGGCGGTTCACCGCCCCGGCCGTGGACGTCTCCGTACCGCGGGCCCGGCACGCGGTACGCGATCTGCTGGACCGCCAGGGCGTACCGGTGGACGACGACATCGCCGAGGGGCTGCTGCTCATCGTCTCCGAACTGGTCACCAACGCGGTGAAGCACGCCGCGTTGCTCTCGCCGGAGCTCGCCGTCGAGGTGGCCGTCGGCGAGGAGTGGGTCAGGGTCTCCGTCGAGGACAACCACCCCTACCGTCCGACGGCGCTGGAGACGGACCACGGACAGACCGGCGGGCGCGGCCTGCTGCTGGTCCGGGAGATCACCCGGGAGGCGGGCGGAGCCTGCGATGTGGAACACACCGCAGGCGGCGGGAAGATCATCTGGGCGGCCCTGCCGCTGAGCCCGCGGCCCTGACCGCCCGCCCCCGGTGCCGTCCGCCCGTCACCAGCCGGCGGACGGTCCGGTCAGCTCCCTGATCGCCGGACGCGCGGCGTCCAGCACCGTCATGAACCAGGCCGAGAACGGCGACCGGGCGTGCCGCTCGACGAGTTCGTCGGCGGTGACGAACACGGTCTCGCCGATCTCCTCCGGGTCGGGCCGCGGCAGGTCCTGCACCATTCCCACGAAGAGGTGGTTGAACTCCTGCTCCACCAGCCCGGAGGCCGGGTCGGGGTGGTTGTAGCGGACCGTGCCCGCCTCGGCCAGCAGCGAGGGGGAGACTCCCAGCTCCTCGTACGTGCGCCGGGCGGCGGCGGCGAAGGGCGCCTCACCGGGGTAGGGGTGGCCGCAGCAGGTGTTCGACCAGACACCGGGGGAGTGGTACTTGCCGAGCGCGCGGCGCTGCAGCAGCAGCCGGCCCCGCTCGTCGAAGAGGAACACGGAGAAGGCGCGGTGCAGTTGGCCGGGCGGCTGATGGGCGGTGAGCTTCTCCTCCGTGCCGATGGTGGTGCCGTTCTCGTCGACCAGTTCGAGCATGATCGCTTCTGCTGTGCCGTTCGACGAGCTGTTCGCCGAGGGGGCTGGTGTGGTCGGCATACCCATCCTTCGCTGTGGTCCCGGCCCCGTGCGCCGGTCCCGTCGAGTCCGGCCAAGTCTGCCGTACAAAAGCCGCTTGTCCGCACTTCGGGGTCTGGCATGTCCGGCCCCGCCGCACCGGTGTGGTGCGACGGGACCGGACGGTGCCTCAGACGCCGAAGGCGGCCGGGTAGTGGATCGTGCCCCGCGGGACCGGCACCGACCCGTCGAGGACCAGGGCCATCATCGCTTCGTCGGGGACGTCGAAGCCCGGCCGGATCCCGTACCGCGACGCCGGCACGAAGCCGAACGCCGGGTAGTACTCGGGATGTCCGAGCACCAGAACGAGTGACTCGCCGCGCAGCCGGGCCGCGTCCAGCGCCGCCCGTACCGCGGCCCGGCCCGCTCCCCGCCGCTGACGGTCCGGGACCGTCGCCACCGGGGCCAGTGCCAGGGCCGGGGCGTCACCGACCAGGCACCGGGTCAGCAGCGCGTACGCGACCACGTCCCCGTCCGGACCGTCCGTCACGACGTGGCCGAGCCCCGGCAGCCAGGCCGCCGGATCGTCGCGCAGCGCGTCCACGAGCGCGGCTTCGTCCGGGGTGGGGAACGCCGCCGCGTTGACCGCGAACACGGCGGCCCGGTCCGCCGGGGTCTCCGGCCTGGCCGGCCACCGGGGATCGACGGGACGCAGCACATGGACGGCGCAGCCGTGCTCCGCGCCGTGGTCGTCGGGCCGCGCCGACGACCCCAGGACGTGGTAGCCGGCCGCCACCGCCGCCGCGATGCCCGGTGCCGGGGGCCGCCGGTCGGAGCAGGCACGCGCCCCGGCCGTCGGTGTGCCGGTCGTTTGGACGCAGTCGGTGAGGACGAGGGAGCCGCCCGGGGCGAGCAGCCGCTTCCAGTCCCGCAGCGCGGTGCCGAGACCGGTGAGGTGCGTGGCACCCTCCGCCAGGACGAGGTCGAACGACCCGTCCGGGAGGCCGGGGCCGGACGGCCCGGCCGTGTCGGCCCGCAGGGTGCGGACACGGTCGCCGAGCCCCCGGGCGTCGGCCGCCGCGCGCAGTTCGTCCAGGAACGGCTGGTGGGGGTCGACGGCGGTCACCTCGGCGCCGGCCTCCGCGGCGAGCGGCAGCAGGGCCCGGCCGGGACCGCGGCCCAGGCCGAGCACGCGCGGACGGCGCGGCAGCGGGCCGGCGAGCTCCAGCAGACGCCGGGTGGCGGCGTCGGAGCCGGAGTCCTGCCGGTCCGGGGAGGAAGACGTCTCGGTACGGAAGGTGTGATCGTTGTCGGTCAACGTGGGAACCCTTGTGTGCGAGGGCTCCGGCCAACGGTGTCGACCCGGTGCGAGTCGGGGCGCTAGCCGAGAACCCGGGAGTTGAGGAAGGACCGGATGGTGCGCCGGGAAGGCGCCGTCGCGACGGTCATCAACCTCAGCTCCTCTCTTCGAGGGCCCCTCCGGGGCTCTCCTCGCGGGCTCTTGTTCCGAGTGCGGAGGCTCGAACGCCTCTGCGGGCACTTTACACCGGCCCCGGGTGAGGGCTCAGTGGCAGAACCCGGCCTCGTGCTCGGCATGGCCGCTCGGCTCCAGCTGGAACGTGCAGTGCTCCACGTCGAAGTGGCCCCCGAGGCAGCCCTGCAGTTCGTGGAGGAGCTTCTCGTGCCCGACCGAGTCGAGCATGTCCTGGCTCACCACCACATGGGCGGAGAGCACCGGCATCCCCGAAGTGATCGTCCAGGCGTGCAGGTCGTGGACGTCCAGCACCCCGGGCAGGGCGACGATGTGGGCCCGTACCTCGGCCATGTCCACGCCCTTGGGCGCCGACTCCAGCAGGACGTCGAGCGTCTCCCGGAACAGCTTCACGGTACGGGGGATGATCATCAGGCCGATCACCAGCGAGGCGATCGGGTCGGCGGCCTGCCAGCCGGTGGCCAGGATGATTCCCGCCGAGACCAGCACGGCCAACGAACCGAGCGTGTCCGCGAGCACCTCCAGATAGGCGCCGCGCACATTGAGGCTCTCCTGCTGCCCGCGCATCAGCAGCGACAGCGAGACGATGTTGGCGGCCATGCCGACGAGGGCGAAGACGATGGTCAGCCCGCTCCTGGTCTCGGCCGGGGTGATGAAGCGCTCGACGGCCTCGAAGAGCAGGAAGCCGCCCACCCCGAGCAGCAGCAGGCAGTTGGCCAGGGCGGCGAGGATCTCGGCGCGGGCGTAGCCGAAGGTGCGGTTGAGCCCGGCCGGCCGGTTGGCGAAGTGGATCGCCAGCAGCGCCATGCCCAGCCCCAGGGCGTCGGTCGCCATGTGGGCCGCGTCGGCGATCAGGGCGAGCGAGTCGGAGAGCACCCCGCCGACGATCTCCACGGCCATCACGGTGAGTGTGATGCAGAGCGCGATCCGCAACCGTCCGCGGTGGGCGGCGGCCGCGGTGCCGGTGGTCGGCCCGCCGTGTGTGTGTCCGTGGTCGTGCCCTGCCCCCATGGGAAACGCCTCCCGGTCGTCTCGTCGGTCCGGCCCCCGATCGGGGGCCGGGCACAGCCAGTGAACTACGGGTGGGGGGTATGTGGCAACACGGTACTGAACACCGTTGTCATATGCTCTGACCTGCGGAAATGCTCGCAGGTCAGAGGGGTGGGGAGATCGCCGACGAGCTGCTGCGGAGAACCGGGGGACCCCGCCCGGGAACCTGCCGCAGAGGCCGTGCCGCGCTGCCGGAGGCCCGTCGGGACGGGGCGTTTTTGTCAGGCGGGGCGGGGATCGACGATGATGATCGCGGGCGGTGCCGCATGATGCCGATCAGCCCCGAACGGAGCACAAACGGTCGGTGAACTCGCGCTTCCGTTCATCCGATAGCCTCTGCCGACGTGCCGCCGGTCCACATCAGGACCGCACTGTCGCGCGCCGACCCCGTCAGCACCAAGGAGTGAGTTCGTCTGTCGACCGCCATCCTCACCGGTGCACCGGTACCCGGGTCGTCGCTCGCGGACGATCTGCGGTCGCTGGGCTTCGACGTACGGGTCGCCGCCGATGTGGCCGAGGCCGCACGGCTGATCTCGGCCGTCCCCGCCGACCACCGCGTCGCACTGGTCGACCCCCGTTTCATCGGCCACGTCCACGCCCTCCGGCTCGGACTGACCGACCCGCGCTTCCCCGTCGCCGCCGTGCCCGGCGCGCTCACCGCCCGGCCCGAGGCGCGCCCCGCGCTCGTCCGGGCCCTGGACACCGCGACCGCCGCCGTCGGCGCGGGCGTGCCCACGGGCGCGCCCGGCGCCCCGGTCACCGACCGCACCGTGCCGGGCCGCCTCGCCGCCGCCCTGGACGCCGGGGGCACCGAGGTGCGGCGCCCCGAGCTGGGCTCGCTGGTCGCCGCCGTACCGACGGACGACGCCACGCGCGCCGAGGCGGAGAGCGCCCTGGCCTCGGTCGACGACGAGGCGGTGCGGCTGCGCAGCGCGGTGAAGGCGCACGACGGCTTCTTCACCACGTTCTTCATCAGCCCGTACTCCCGCTACATCGCCCGCTGGTGCGCCCGCCGCGGCCTCACGCCGAACCAGGTCACCACCGCCTCCCTGCTGACCGCGCTGATCGCGGCCGGCAGCGCGGCGACCGGCACCCGGGGCGGCTACGTCGCCGCCGGGGTGCTGCTGCTCCTGTCCTTCGTCCTGGACTGCACCGACGGGCAGCTCGCCCGCTACTCGCTGCAGTACTCGACGATGGGCGCCTGGCTCGACGCCACCTTCGACCGGGCCAAGGAGTACGCCTACTACGCGGGCCTCGCCCTCGGTGCCGCCCGGGGCGGCGACGACGTGTGGGCGCTCGCCCTGGGCGCGATGGTGCTCCAGGCCTGCCGGCACGTCATCGACTTCTCGTTCAACGAGGCCAACCACGACGCGGTGGCCAATTCGAGCCCCACGGCGGCCCTGTCCACCAAGCTCGACAGCGTCGGCTGGACGGTCTGGGTGCGCCGGATGATCGTGCTGCCGATCGGCGAGCGCTGGGCGATGATCGCGGTCCTCACCGCGGTGACCACCCCCCGGATCGTCTTCTACGCCCTGCTCGTCGGCTGCTCCTTCGCCGCCTGCTACACCACCGCGGGCCGGCTGCTGCGCTCGCTGACCCGCAAGGCGAAGCGCACCGACCGCGCCGCCCGGGCCCTCGCGGACCTCGCCGACTCCGGACCGCTCGCCGAGGCCGTCGCCGCGGTCGGGCCCCGGCTCGGCGGCAGCTGGAGCGCCCCCGTCACGGCCCTGCTCGCCGGGGCGCTCATGATCGCCTCCGCGCTCACCCAGCCCTTCGGCAGCTGGCACACCATCCTGGCCGCGGTGGTCTACGCGATGCTCTCCGGCATGGCCGTCTCCCGCCCGCTCAAGGGCGCGCTCGACTGGCTCGTGCCCCCGGCGTTCAGGGCCGCGGAGTACTGCACCGTCCTGGTCCTCGCCGCCCGCAGCGACGTCCCGGGGGCGCTTCCCGCGGCCTTCGGACTGGTCTCGGCCGTCGCCTACCATCACTACGACACGGTGTACCGCATCCGCGGCGGCACCGGTGCGCCGCCCCGATGGCTGGTCCGCACGATCGGCGGGCACGAGGGCCGCACCCTGGTGGTGACCGTGTTCGCCGCCGTGTTCACCCGGAACTCGGCCTTCACCGCGGCACTCACCGCGCTCGCCGTGGCCGTGGCACTGGTGGTGCTCGTGGAGTCCATCCGCTTCTGGGTGTCCTCAGGCGCACCCGCCGTTCACGACGAAGGAGAACCCGCATGATCGGCCTCGTACTGGCAGCCGGTGCAGGACGGCGTCTGCGCCCCTACACCGACACGCTCCCGAAGGCTCTCGTGCCTGTGGACGGCGAGAAGACGGTCCTGGACCTGACGCTGGCCAACTTCGCGGAAATCGGCCTCACCGAGGTCGCCGTCGTCGTCGGCTACCGCAAGGAGGCGGTGTACGCCCGCAAGGCCGAGTTCGAGGCGAAGTACGGCGTCACCCTCACCCTGATCGACAACGACAAGGCCGAGGAGTGGAACAACGCCTACTCCCTGTGGTGCGCCCGTGAGGTCCTGGGCCGCGGCGTCATCCTGGCCAACGGCGACACCGTCCACCCCGCCTCCGTCGAGAAGACCCTGCTCGCCGCCCGCGGCGAGGGCCGGCGGATCATCCTCGCCCTCGACACGCTGAAGCAGCTGGCGGACGAGGAGATGAAGGTCGTCACCGAGGACGGCAGGGGTGTGCGGCACATCACCAAGCTGATGGACCCGGCGACCGCGACCGGCGAGTACATCGGCGTCACCCTGATCGAGCCCGAGGCCGCCGCGGAGCTGGCCGACGCGCTGAGGACGACCTTCGAGCGCGACCCCGACCTCTACTACGAGGACGGTTACCAGGAGCTCGTGAACCGCGGCTTCACCATCGACGTGGCTCCCATCGGCGAGGTGGCGTGGGTGGAGATCGACAACCACGACGACCTCGCGAAGGGCCGTGAGATCGCGTGCCAGTACTGACCCGGCTCATCCCGTCCCCGGTCGTCGTCGACATCCGTCGCGGCGCCCTGGACGACCTGGCCGGTCTCCTCGCGGACCAGCGGATCTCCGCCTCCGGCAAGCTCGCCGTGGCGATCAGCGACGGCTCGGGGCGGGCCCTGCGCGAGCGGCTGGCCCCCGCGCTGCCCGGCGCCCACTGGTACCCGGTCACCGACGGCACCCTCGACTCGGCGGTCAAGCTGGCCGACGACATCAAGGGCAACCGGTACGACGCGGTGGTCGGCCTCGGCGGCGGCAAGATCGTCGACGTGGCCAAGTACGCCGCGGCGCGGGTCGGCCTGCCCATGGTCGCGGTGGCGACGAACCTCGCCCACGACGGCCTGTGCTCGCCGGTCGCGACCCTGGACAACGACAACGGCCGGGGCTCCTACGGGGTCCCCACCCCGATCGCCGTCGTCATCGACCTCGACACGGTCCGCCAGGCACCCGCCCGCTTCGTGCGCTCCGGCATCGGCGACGCGGTCTCCAACATCTCCTGCGTGGCCGACTGGGAGCTGGCCCACGAGATCACCGGCGAGGAGATCGACGGCCTGGCCGCCGCGATGGCCCGGCAGGCCGGCGAGGCCGTGCTGCGCCACCCCGGCGGGATCGGCGACGACGCCTTCCTGAAGGTGCTCGCCGAGGGCCTGGTGCTGACCGGCATATCGATGTCCGTCGCCGGGGACTCCCGGCCCGCCTCGGGCGCCTGCCACGAGATCAACCACGCCTTCGACCTGCTCCACCCCCGGCGCGCGGCCAGCCACGGCGAGCAGGTCGGCCTCGGCGCCTGCTTCGCGATGCGGCTGCGGGGTGCCCACGAGGAGTCGCTCCTCATGGCGAGGACCCTGCGCCGGCACGGGCTGCCGGTCCTGCCCGAGGAGATCGGGTTCACCGCCGAGGAGTTCGTCCGGGCCGTCGAGTACGCCCCGCAGACCCGCCCCGGGCGCTTCACGATCCTGGAACACCTCAACCTGTCCACCGACCAGATCAGGGACGCGTACGCCGACTATGCAAAAGCCATCCATAGCTGAACTCCGCCCGGTCGTGCACCCGCCGGGCGTGAAGGACCGGCGCAGCGGCGAGCACTGGGCCGGTCGGCTCTACATGCGCGAGATCTCGCTGCGCATCGACCGGCACCTGGTGAACACCAAGGTCACCCCCAACCAGCTGACCTACCTGATGACCGTCGCGGGTGTGCTCTCCGCCCCCGCCCTGCTCGTCCCGGGCATTCCCGGCGCGCTGCTCGGGGTCCTCATGGTCCAGCTCTACCTGCTGCTCGACTGCGTCGACGGCGAGATCGCCCGCTGGAAGAAGCAGTTCTCGCTGGGCGGGGTCTACCTGGACCGGGTCGGCGCCTACCTCTGCGACGCGGCCGTGCTGGTCGGCTTCGGCCTGCGCGCCGCGGACCTGTGGGGCTCCGGGCGGATCGACTGGCTGTGGGCCTTCCTGGGCACGCTCGCCGCCCTCGGCGCGATCCTGATCAAGGCCGAGACCGACCTCGTCGGGGTCGCCCGGCACCAGGGCGGCCTGCCGCCCGTCAAGGAGTCCGCGTCCGAGCCGCGCTCGTCCGGCATGGCGCTCGCCCGCCGGGCCGCCGGAGCGCTCAAGTTCCACCGGCTGATCCTCGGGGTCGAGGCGTCGCTGGTGATCCTGGCGGCGGCCGTCCTCGACGCGGTCAGGGACGACCTGTTCTTCAGCCGTCTGATGGTCGCGGTGCTGGCCGGCATCGCGCTGCTGCAGACCCTCCTGCACCTCGTGTCGATCCTGGCGTCGAGCAGGCTGAAGTGAGCACCCCCATGAAGATCGGCGCGGTCATCATCACGATGGGCAACCGCCCGGACGAGCTCCGCGCCCTCCTCGACTCGGTCGCCCGCCAGGAGGGCGACCGGGTCGAGGTGGTGGTCGTCGGCAACGGCGCCCCCGTCCCGGAGGTCCCCGCCGGGGTGCGCACCGTCGAGCTGCCGGAGAACCTCGGCATCCCCGGCGGCCGCAACGTCGGGATCGAGGCATTCGGCCCGTCCGGCAGCGACGTGGACGTCCTGCTCTTCCTCGACGACGACGGACTGCTGCCGCTCACCGACACCGCCGAGCTGTGCCGCCGGGCGTTCGGGTCGGACCCCCGGCTGGGCATCGTCAGCTTCCGCATCGCCGACCCGGACACCGGTGTCACCCAGCGCCGCCACGTGCCGCGGCTGCGCGCCTCCGACCCGCTGCGCTCCTCCCGCGTGACGACCTTCCTGGGCGGCGCCAACGCCGTGCGCACCGAGGTCATCGCCGAGGTCGGACCGCTGCCCGGCCGGTTCTTCTACGCGCACGAGGAGACCGATCTCGCCTGGCGGGCGCTGGACGCCGGCTGGATGATCGACTACCGCGCGGACATGGTCCTCAACCACCCCACGACCGCCCCGTCGCGGCACGCGGTGTACCACCGCATGGTGGCCCGCAACCGGGTCTGGCTGGCCCGTCGCAACCTGCCCGCCCCCCTGATCCCCGTCTACCTCGGGGTGTGGCTGCTGCTGACCCTGCTGCGCAGGCCGTCCGTCCCGGCACTGAAGGCGTGGTTCGGCGGCTTCCGGGAGGGCTGGACCACCCCGTGCGGCACCCGCCGCCCGATGAAGTGGCGCACGGTGTGGCTGCTGACCAGGCTCGGCCGACCTCCCGTGATCTGAGAAGCTCTCCTTCTGAGAGCATGAGTCGTACGTTTTCCCTATGGGACCTGTCCGCTCCGAGCCGCGCCCGCGACTGGCTGCGCATCTTGAATACGAGAGTTTCATCTGGTGAGTGACACAACCCCTGATGGTGCGGTCGCACTGAGCACCCCACCATCCGCCGACGACGGTCTGAGCCCGGCAGAGCTGGCCGCCAAGTACGGCCTCACGGTGAGCGGCGCCCGGCCGGGGCTCTTCGAGTACATCCGGCAGCTCTGGGGCCGGCGCCACTTCATCATGGCGTTCTCCAGGGCGAAGCTGACCGCCCAGTACAGCCAGGCGAAGCTGGGCCAGCTGTGGCAGGTGGCGACCCCGCTGCTCAACGCCCTGGTCTACTACTTGATCTTCGGACTGATCCTGGGCACCAGGAAGGGAATGACCCAGGAGGTCTTCATCCCGTTCCTGGTGACCGGGGTCTTCGTCTTCACCTTCACCCAGAGCTCGGTGATGGCGGGCGTACGGGCGATCTCCGGCAACCTGGGCCTGGTCCGGGCGCTGCACTTCCCGCGTGCCTCGCTGCCCGTCTCGTTCTCGCTGCAGCAGCTCCAGCAGCTGCTGTTCTCGATGATCGTGCTCGGGGTCGTGGCCGTGGTCTTCGGCAGTTACCCGAGCCTGTCCTGGCTGCTGATCATCCCGGCGCTGGCCATGCAGTTCGTCTTCAACACCGGTCTGGCGCTGATCATGGCCCGGCTCGGCAGCAAGACCCCCGACCTCGCCCAGCTGATGCCGTTCGTCATGCGGACCTGGATGTACGCCTCGGGCGTCATGTTCTCCATCCCGGTGATGCTCAAGGACAAGCCGGCCTGGATCGCCGACGTCCTCCAGTACAACCCGGCGGCCGTCTACATGGATCTGATCCGCTTCGCGCTGATCGACGGGTACGGCGCGGAGAACCTGCCGGCGCACGTCTGGATGGTGGCGCTGGCCTGGGCGCTCGTCGTCGGCCTGGTGGGCTTCGTGTACTTCTGGAAGGCAGAGGAACGGTACGGCCGTGGCTGACGACAAGACCCAGGGGCGCGTCCCCACCGTCATCGCCGACGATGTGCACATCGTCTACCGGGTGAACGGCGCGGGCGGCGGCAGGGGCAGCGCCACCGCGGCGCTGAGCCGGATACTGCGCCGCGGCAAGGGCGAGGCGCGAGGGGTGCGCAAGGTGCACGCCGTGCGCGGCGTCACCTTCACCGCCTACCGGGGCGAGGCGATCGGCCTCATCGGGACCAACGGCTCCGGCAAGTCCACGCTGCTGCGGGCCATCGCCGGGCTGCTGCCGACCGAGAAGGGCAAGGTCTACACCGACGGCCAGCCCTCGCTGCTCGGCGTGAACGCGGCGCTGATGAGCGACCTGACCGGCGAGCGCAACGTGGTGCTCGGCGGCCTCGCGATGGGCATGTCCCGCGAGGAGATCCGCGAGCGCTACCAGGGGATCGTCGACTTCTCCGGCATCAACGAGAAGGGCGACTTCATCACCCTGCCGATGCGCACGTACTCCTCCGGCATGGCCGCCCGGCTGCGCTTCTCCATCGCCGCCGCGAAGAACCACGACGTCCTCATGATCGACGAGGCGCTGGCGACCGGTGACCGCAAGTTCCAGATCCGCTCCGAGAAGCGCATCCGGGAGCTCCGCAAGGAGGCGGGCACCGTGTTCCTGGTCAGCCACAGCAACAAGTCCATCAGGGACACCTGCGACCGGGTCCTGTGGCTGGAGAAGGGCGAGCTGCTGATGGACGGCCCCACGGACGAGGTGCTCAAGGCGTACGAGCGCGAGACCGGGAAGTAGTCGCTCCCGCGGTCCCGCGACGGCCTCTGCCGGAGGATTCCGGCGGGGGCCGTCCCGCTGTCCGGATCATGGACGACCGCCGTGCTCCTGCACGCCCGGCGGTACGCCCGGGGCAAGATCTCCTACCGGCGGATGACGTCAATCCCCTTGGGTGCAGGAAAGGTTGGCGGGGAGGGGAACGCCCTCGCGGCGTGCTCCGCACCCCGCCGTATGGATGAGCGTTGTACAACGTAAGCTGTACCGGTGCTGATTCGAGGCAAGTGGGGCGATACCGCCTGGCCGTACGGATCGTAGGCAGCGCTCCGCACTCGGCAGAGCGGGCGGCGTGTCCGGAATGGGATGTTTTGGGTCAGCAGTGTAGAACGGGAGATGTGACGGCAATGACGGAAGATCTCCAGCTCCGAGGTGCTCACGCCGTCCCCGCACCGGGCGGCCGCCGGTGACCCTCACCCCGCAGGCACACCCCGACGCCACGGCGCCCGGCACCCTCGACAAGGCCGCCGACGAGAACTTCCCCGTGGCCCCCTTCTTCCTGCCCCGGGCCTGGCGGGACGACCTGATGGCCCTGTACGGCTTCGCCCGCCTCGTCGACGACATCGGCGACGGGGACCTCGCCGAGGGCGGGGCGGACGCCCGCCACCTCGGTCTGGACCCGGCGGCGGCCGATGACCGGCTCGCCGTGCTCGACGCCTTCGAGGCCGATCTCCACCGGGTCTTCGACACCACGGGCGACGGCCCCCGCCACCCCCTGCTGCGCGGACTGCGCCCCACCGTGCGGCGCCGCGGACTCACCCCCGAGCCGTTCCTCGGCCTCGTCGAGGCGAACCGGCAGGACCAGCGGGTCCGCCGCTACGGGACGTACGACGAACTGCTCGCCTACTGCGAACTGTCCGCCAACCCCGTCGGCCGGCTGGTCCTGCAGGTCACCGGGACCGCCAGCCCCGAACGCATCCGCCGTTCCGACGCCGTCTGCACGGCCCTGCAGATCATCGAACACCTCCAGGACGTCACCGAGGACCTCGGCCGCGACCGGATCTACCTGCCCGCCGAGGACATGGCGCGGTTCCGCGTCGGAGAGGCCGATCTGGCGGCCCCCTCGGGGAACGCGTCGGTGCGTTCCCTGGTCGCGTACGAAGCGGAACGCGCCCGGCAGCTGCTGGACGAGGGCATCCCCCTGGTGGGCAGTGTGCACGGCAGGCTCAAGCTGCTCCTCGCCGGATTCGTGGGCGGAGGGCGCGCGGCCCTCGCCGCGATCACGGCCGCCGGGTTCGACGTACTGCCCGGACCGCCCAAGCCCACCAGGCCCGGCCTGCTGCGCGAGGTGGGAGTTGTCCTGCGAAGAGCGCGTAGAGAAAGGTGAGCCGGACCGTGGAGGGTCAGACGACGTACATGTCGGCACCGGTACAGGCCGCATACAGTTACTGCGAGGCGGTCACCGGACAGCAGGCGCGCAACTTCGCGTACGGCATCAGACTGCTGCCGGCCGCGAAGCGGCACGCCATGTCGGCGTTGTACGCCTTCTCCCGTCGTGTCGACGACATCGGTGACGGCGAGCTCGATCCGGAGACCAAGCGGACCCGGCTGGAGGGCACCCGCACCGTGCTGGACCGGATCCGGGCCGGCGAGGTGGACGAGGACGACACCGACCCGGTGGCCGTCGCGCTCGCCGACGCCGCGCGCAGGTTCCCGCTCCCGCTCGGCGGGCTCGACGAACTGATCGACGGCGTGCTGATGGACGTGCGCGGGGCGACGTACGAGACCTGGGACGACCTCAAGGTCTACTGCCGCTGCGTCGCGGGTGCCATCGGCCGACTCAGCCTCGGCGTCTTCGGCACGGAACCCGGCGCGCCGGGCGCCGACCGGGCCGCGGAGTACGCCGACACGCTCGGCCTCGCGCTCCAGCTCACCAACATCCTGCGCGACGTCCGCGAGGACGCGGGCAACGGGCGCACGTACCTGCCCTCCGACGACCTCGCCAAGTTCGGCTGCTCGGCGGGGTTCCACCGGGCCACCCCGCCGCAGGGCGCCGACTTCGCGGGACTGGTCCACTTCGAGGTGCGCCGGGCCCGCACGTTGTTCGCCGAGGGCTACCGGCTGCTGCCCATGCTCGACCGGCGCAGCGGCGCGTGCGTCGCGGCCATGGCGGGCATCTACCGCAGACTGCTCGACCGGATCGAGCGCGACCCCGAGGCGGTCCTGCGCGGCCGGGTCTCGCTGCCGGGCCACGAGAAGGCGTACGTCGCGGTGCGCGGGCTGTCGGGCCTCGACGCCCGGTACGTCTCCCGGCGGACGGGCCGGGGGCGTGTCTGATGCGCCGTACGGAGATCTCGCGCACCATGTGCAGCACGGACACAATCGTTGAGTGGTCAACCCTCTGCGGTTCCGACGCGTCCCTGACTGAAGTGACCCGACGAAAGGAGGACGCATGACGGACGACACCCCGCGTTCCTCCCGCGCGGTCGTGATCGGGGGCGGGCTCGCCGGGATCACCGCGGCGCTGCGCCTCGCCGACGCCGGGCTGGCGGTGACCCTCCTCGAAGGGCGCCCCCGCCTCGGCGGCCTCGTCTTCTCCTTCCGGCGCGGCGAACTGACCATCGACAACGGCCAGCACGTCTACCTGCGCTGCTGCACCGCCTACCAGTGGTTCCTCGACCGGGTCGGCGGCGCCCGGCTGTCACCCCTGCAAAACCGTCTGGACGTGCCCGTCCTCGACGTCGGACGCCCCTCGGGCCCCCGACTGGGACGGCTGCGCCGCAACGCGCTGCCGGTGCCGTTCCACCTCGCCGCCGGACTCGCCGGCTACCCGCACCTCTCGCTCGCCGAACGGGCGGGCGTCGGGCGCGCCGCACTGGCCCTCGGCCGCCTGGACCCGGACGACCCGGCGCTCGACACCACGGACTTCGGCAGCTGGCTCGCCCGGCACGGCCAGTCGCCGCGCACCGTCGAGGCACTCTGGGACCTGGTCGGCGTCGCCACGCTCAACGCCACCGCGCCCGACTCCTCGCTGGCCCTCGCCGCGAAGGTGTTCAAGACCGGGCTGCTCTCCGACCCCGGCGCCGCCGACATCGGCTGGGCAGGCGTGCCCCTGGGCGAGATCCACGACAAGTTGGCCCGCGAGGCCCTCGACGCCGTCGGAGTACGCACCGAACTGCGCACCAAGGCCACCGCCATCACCCGTGCGGAGGGCGGAGGTTGGACCGTCCACGTCGACGGCGAACACATCGGGGCCGACACCGTCGTCCTCGCCGTCCCGCAGCGCGAGGCCCACGGACTGCTGCCCGGGGGCGCGCTCGACGAACCGGACAGGCTCCTGGAGATCGGCACCTCGCCGATCCTCAACGTGCACGTCGTCTACGACCGCAAGGTGCTGCGCCGCCCCTTCTTCACCGCGCTCGGCTCCCCGGTCCAGTGGGTCTTCGACCGCACCGACGCCTCGGGGCTCACCGGCCCCGGCCAGTACCTCGCCGTGTCCCAGTCCGCCGCGCACGAGGAGATCGACCTCCCCGTCGCCGAACTGCGCAGGCGCTACCTGCCCGAGCTGGAGCGGCTCCTGCCGGCCGCCCGCGGCGCCGGCGTCCAGGACTTCTTC
Organism: Streptomyces sp. sk2.1; assembly: GCF_008120935.1. GTDB lineage: Bacteria > Actinomycetota > Actinomycetes > Streptomycetales > Streptomycetaceae > Streptomyces. The sequence goes on along the minus strand of NZ_RDBO01000084.1, from coordinate 53,671 downwards.
GTCACCCGGGAGCGTACGGCGACCTTCGCCCCCGCCCCCGGGGTCGGCCGGCTGAGGCCAGGCGCCCCCACGCGCGCCCCCGGCCTGTGCCTGGCCGGAGCATGGACGGCCACCGGCTGGCCCGCGACGATGGAGGGTGCCGTGCGCAGTGGGTTCAGCGCCGCGTCCGCCGCGTTGAGGGCGCTCGGCCGCTCCCATGAACATCCGCTGCAGGAGGCGGCATGAGCAGTACCACCGGAACAAGAGGAGAGTCAGTGACCCCGGCGAATCCGGCTTTCGACACCGTGGCCGACACCACGGACGTCACCGCGCTTCTGGAGCGCGGACGGGCCCTTTCCGCGCCGGTGCTCCGGGCCGCCGTCGACCGGCTCGCACCGCCCATGGACACCGTCGCCGCCTATCACTTCGGCTGGATCGACGCCCAGGGACGGGCGGCCGAGGGCGACGGCGGCAAGGCCGTCCGCCCGGCGCTCGCCCTGCTGTCCGCGGAGGCGGCCGGCGCCGCGGCCGAGGCCGGGATCCCCGGCGCCGTGGCCGTCGAACTCGTGCACAACTTCTCGCTGTTGCACGACGACCTGATGGACGGCGACGAGCAGCGGCGGCACCGCGACACGGTCTGGAAGGTGCACGGCCCCGCCCAGGCGATCCTGGTCGGCGACGCGCTCTTCGCGCTCGCCAACGAGATCCTGCTGGAGCTCGGCACCGTCGAGGCGGGCCGCGCCACGCGCCGCCTGACCGCCGCCAGCCGCAAGCTCATCGACGGACAGGCCCAGGACATCTCCTACGAGCACCGCGAGCGGGTCACCGTCGAGGAGTGCCTGGAGATGGAGGGCAACAAGACCGGCGCCCTGCTCGCCTGCGCCTGCTCCATCGGCGCGGTGCTCGGCGGTGCCGACGACCGCACCGCCGACACCCTGGAGGCGTACGGGTACCACCTCGGCCTCGCCTTCCAGGCCGTCGACGACCTGCTCGGCATCTGGGGCGACCCCGAGTCCACCGGCAAGCAGACCTGGAGCGACCTGCGCCAGCGCAAGAAGTCGCTGCCGGTGGTCGCCGCGCTCGCCGCGGGCGGCCCGGCCTCGGAACGCCTGGGCGAACTGCTCGCGGCCGACGCCAAGAGCAGCGATTTCGACAGCTTCTCCGAAGAGGAGTTCGCCGCCCGCGCGGCACTCATCGAGGAGGCGGGCGGCCGCGAGTGGACCGCCCAGGAGGCCCGTCGACAGCATGCGGTCGCCATCGAGGCACTGCACCGGGTCGACATGCCGCAGACCGTGCGGGCGCAGCTCACGGCGCTCGCGGACTTCGTCGTCGTACGAAAGAGATGATCATCATCTGGTCCATATGAATCGCAGTCGCCGGCCGGTGCCCCGCGGGCACCGGCCGACGGAGACCCCAGCACAGCAGAGGACCGACTGCACGAAGGGGAAGCCATGACAGCGACGACCGACGGAAGCACCGGGGCCGTGAACCCCCGCGCGGCCTCGGCCAGTGAACCGACCGACACAACCATCGCCGCGGACGACGTGTTCGCCGCCGCGCGGCGGGCCGCGGAACGCTCGGTGGAGCACCTCCTCGGCAGGCAGGACGAGCAGGGCTGGTGGAAGGGCGACCTCGCCACCAACGTCACCATGGACGCCGAGGACCTGCTCCTGCGTCAATTCCTCGGCATCCAGGACCCCGAGACCGTCCGGGCGACCGGCCTCTTCATCCGCGGCGAACAGCTGGGCGACGGCACCTGGGCCACCTTCCACGGCGGGCCCGGCGAACTCTCCACCACCATCGAAGCGTACGTGGCCCTGCGGCTGGCCGGGGACCGGCCGGACGAGCCGCACATGGCCCGCGCCTCGGCCTGGATCAGGGAACAGGGCGGCATCGCGGCCGCCCGCGTCTTCACCCGGATCTGGCTCGCCCTGTTCGGCTGGTGGAGATGGGACGACCTGCCGGAACTCCCGCCCGAGCTGATGTTCTTCCCCAAGTGGGCCCCGCTCAACATCTACGACTTCGGCTGCTGGGCCCGCCAGACCATCGTGCCGCTCACCATCGTCTCGGCGAAGCGGCCGGTGCGCCCCGCCCCGTTCGCGCTCGACGAACTGCACACCGACCCGGCCAACCCGAACCCGCCCAGGCGCCCGGCCCCGGCGGCGAGCTGGGACGGCGTCTTCCAGCGCCTCGACCGGGCACTGCACGTCTACCACCGGTTCGCCCCGCGCGGACTGCGCCGGATCGCCATGAACGCGGCGTCCCGCTGGATCATCGAACGCCAGGAGAACGACGGCTGCTGGGGCGGCATCCAGCCCCCCGCCGTGTACTCCGTCATCGCCCTGCACCTGCTCGGCTACGACCTGGACCACCCGGTGATGCGGGCCGGACTCGAATCGCTCGACCGGTTCGCGGTCTGGCGCGAGGACGGTGCCCGCATGATCGAGGCCTGCCAGTCCCCGGTGTGGGACACCTGCCTCGCCACCATCGCACTCGCCGACGCCGGGGTCAGCCCCGACCACCCGGCCCTCGTCAGGGCCGCGGACTGGATGCTCGGCGAGGAGATCGTCCGGCCCGGCGACTGGTCCGTGCGCCGGCCCCGGCTCAACCCGGGCGGCTGGGCCTTCGAGTTCCACAACGACAACTACCCGGACATCGACGACACCGCGGAAGTGGTCCTCGCGCTGCGCCGGGTCCGCCACCCCGACCGGGCCCGCGTCGAGGCCGCCATCAGGCGGGGCGTGCGCTGGAACGTCGGGATGCAGTCCCGCAACGGGGCCTGGGGCGCGTTCGACGCGGACAACACCAGCGCCTTCCCCAACCGGCTGCCCTTCTGCGACTTCGGCGAGGTCATCGACCCGCCGTCCGCCGATGTCACCGGGCACGTGGTGGAGATGCTCGCCGTCGAGGGGAAGGCCGGACACCCCGCGACCCGGCGCGGCGTCGAGTGGCTGCTCGCCGAACAGGAGGCCGGCGGCGCCTGGTTCGGCCGCTGGGGCGTCAACTACGTGTACGGGACGGGCTCGGTGGTGCCCGCCCTGGTCGCCGCCGGACTGCCCGTCACGCACCCGGCGATCCGGCGCGCGGTCCACTGGCTGGAGTCCGTGCAGAACGACGACGGCGGCTGGGGCGAGGACCTGCGCTCGTACCACGAGGACGAATGGATCGGGCACGGCGCCTCGACCGCCTCCCAGACCGCGTGGGCGCTGCTCGCGCTGCTCGCCGCCGGACGGCGCGACAGCGGGGCCGTGCTGCGCGGGGTGTCCTGGCTGACCGGCACCCAACGGGCCGACGGCTCCTGGGACGAGCCGTACTTCACCGGTACCGGCTTCCCCTGGGACTTCTCCATCAACTACCACCTCTACCGGCAGGTCTTCCCGCTCACCGCCCTCGGGCGGTACGTGTACGGCGAACCGTTCGCCGTCCGCAAGGGGGTCTGATGGACGACGACCCGGGGCCGTCAGGGCCCGCGGCACCGCTGCTGATCGCCTGTGCGCTCGGCATCGAGCGGTTCGCCCTGCACAGCGGCCGGGGCAGGGCCGGCGCGGCCCCCGGCCCGGTCACCGTCCTGCGCACGGGCATGGGCCCCAGGGCCGCCGAGGAGGCCGTGGGCCGGGCGCTGGCCCACGGCCGCGCGTCCGGTGCGGCGGTCCTGGCCTCCGGGTTCTGCGCCGGACTGTCCCCGGGGATGCACCCCGGGGACCTGGTGGTCGCCGACGAGACCCGGGAGGCCGAAGGGACGACGGCCTGCACCGCCCCGGGCCTGCTCGCCGAGGCACTGGCCAGGGCGGTTCCCGGCCGCACCGTCCACACCGGCCCGCTGGCCGGCTCCGCCCATGTCGTACGCGGACACGAGCGGGCCGAACTGCGGGCCACCGGAGCGATCGCGGTCGACATGGAGTCGGCCGCCACCCTGCGCACCGCCCTGCGGTCCGGGCCACGTCCGGTTGCCGCCGTACGGGTGGTCGTGGATGCTCCGGAGCACGAGCTCGTCCGCATCGGCACGGTACGCGGTGGAATATCGGCTTTCCGTGTTCTCCGTGCCGTCCTACCGGCTTTCTACGAATGGCACCGATCTTTGTTGCTCCCCAGGAGGTGAGCCAGATGGCCATGCCGCTCCGTCAGTCCATCAAGGTTGCGACGTATCTCGCCGAACAGAAGCTCCGCAAGCGGGACAAGTTCCCGCTCATCGTGGAACTGGAGCCCCTGTTCGCCTGCAACCTCGCATGCGAGGGCTGTGGGAAGATCCAGCACCCCGCCGGAGTGCTCAAGCAGCGCATGCCGGTCGCCCAGGCAGTGGGCGCCGTGCTCGAATCGGGTGCCCCGATGGTTTCCATCGCGGGCGGTGAACCGCTGATGCATCCGCAGATCGACGAAATCGTCCGGCAGCTGGTGGCGCGGAAGAAGTACGTCTTCCTCTGCACCAACGCGATGCTGCTGCGGAAGAAGATCGAGAAATTCACCCCCTCCCCGTATTTCGCCTTCGCCGTGCACATCGACGGGCTGCGCGAACGGCACGACGAATCGGTCGCCAAGGAAGGCGTCTTCGACGAGGCGGTGGCGGCGATCAAGGAGGCCAAGCAACGCGGTTTCCGGGTCACCACGAATTCCACCTTCTTCAACACCGACACACCGCAGACCGTCATCGAGGTCCTCAATTACCTCAACGACGATCTGAAGGTCGACGAGATGATGCTCTCGCCCGCCTACGCCTACGAGAAGGCGCCCGACCAGGAACACTTCCTGGGCGTCGAGCAGACCCGCGAACTCTTCAAGAAGGCGTTCGCCGGAGGGAACCGTGCCCGCTGGCGGCTGAACCACTCGCCGCTCTTCCTGGACTTCCTGGAGGGCAAGGCGGACTTCCCCTGCACGGCCTGGGCCATCCCGAACTACTCCCTGTTCGGCTGGCAGCGGCCCTGCTACCTGATGAGCGACGGCTATGTACCGACGTACCGCCAGCTCATCGAGGAGACCGACTGGGACAGGTACGGCCGAGGTAAGGACCCGCGCTGCGACAACTGCATGGCGCACTGCGGCTACGAGCCCACCGCCGTGCTCGCCACCATGGGATCGCTGAAGGAGTCCCTGCGCGCCGCGCGCGAGACGATCTCCGGGAACCGGTGACGCCATGACCGCTGGAGAGCCGGTCTCACTGGGTCTCCCCGGCCTGCCGGCCCGACCGCTCGCGGTGCGCCGCCCCTCGCGGCGCATCCGGGTCGGGTCGGTCGCGGTGGGCGGGGACGCGCCGGTGTCGGTGCAGTCGATGACCACGACGCGCACGTCCGACATCGGTGCGACGTTGCAGCAGATCGCGGAGCTGACGGCGTCGGGCTGTCAGATCGTGCGGGTGGCGTGTCCGACGCAGGACGACGCGGACGCGCTGGCGACGATCGCGAGGAAGTCGCAGATCCCGGTGATCGCGGACATCCACTTCCAGCCGAAGTACGTGTTCGCGGCGATCGACGCGGGCTGCGCGGCGGTGCGGGTGAACCCCGGGAACATCAAGCAGTTCGACGACAAGGTCAAGGAGATCGCGCGGGCCGCGGGCGAGGCCGGCACCCCGATCCGCATCGG
>NZ_RDBO01000084.1:22822-48018 GCF_008120935.1 Streptomyces sp. sk2.1 | reverse complement strand
TGAACCTGCGCCGGCGCAGGCTGGAGATCGTGTCGTGCCCGTCGTGCGGGCGGGCCCAGGTGGACGTGTACAAGCTGGCCGACCAGGTGACGGCGGGTCTGGAGGGCATGGAGGTCCCGCTGCGGGTCGCCGTGATGGGCTGCGTCGTCAACGGCCCCGGTGAGGCCCGCGAGGCGGACCTGGGGGTGGCCTCGGGCAACGGCAAGGGGCAGATCTTCGTGAAGGGCGAGGTCATCAAGACCGTGCCCGAGTCGAAGATCGTCGAGACCCTGATCGAGGAAGCCCTGAAGATCGCCGAGGGCATGGAAGGCACCGGGACGCCGTCGGGGGCTCCCACCGTCACCGTGAACTGAAACGGAACCAGGAGAGGGGGCCCGAGCATGACGATTCTGGAGAACGTCCGGGGGCCGCACGATCTCAAGGCGCTGGACGAAGCACGACTCGGCGAACTCGCCGACGACATCAGGAAGTTCCTCATTCAGGCGGTGGCGAGGACCGGTGGTCACCTGGGACCCAACCTCGGCGTGGTGGAGCTGTCCATCGCCCTGCACCGGGTCTTCGACTCGCCCGTGGACCGCATCCTCTGGGACACCGGGCACCAGAGCTACGTGCACAAACTGCTCACCGGACGACAGGACTTCTCCAAGCTGCGCGGCAAGGGCGGACTGTCCGGATACCCCTGCCGCGAGGAGTCCGCGCACGACGTCATCGAGAACTCCCACGCCTCGACCGTCCTCGGCTGGGCCGACGGCATCGCCAAGGCCCACCGGGTGCTGGGACGCGACGACCACGTCGTGGCCGTCATCGGGGACGGGGCCCTCACCGGCGGAATGGCCTGGGAGGCGCTCAACAACATCGCGGCCGCGCGGGACCGGCCGCTGGTCATCGTGGTCAACGACAACGAGCGCTCGTACGCCCCCACCATCGGCGGCCTCGCCGACCACCTCGCGACCCTGCGCACCACCGACGGCTACGAACGCTTCCTCTCCTGGGGCAAGGGCGTGCTGCGGCAGACACCGGTCATCGGACCGCCGCTGTACGAATCGCTGCACGGTGCGAAGAAGGGGTTCAAGGACGCCTTCGCCCCGCAGGGCATGTTCGAGGACCTCGGGCTCAAGTACGTCGGTCCGGTCGACGGGCACGACATCGCGGCCGTCGAGTCCGCCCTGAGGCGGGCGAAACGCTTCCACGGCCCGGTGCTGGTGCACTGCATCACCGAGAAGGGCCGCGGCTACCCGCCCGCGCTCCACGACGAGGCCGACCGCTTCCACACCGTCGGCGCGATGGACCCGCTGACCTGCGCACCGCTCGCCCCGCCCGGCGGGCCGTCCTGGACCTCGGTGTTCGGCGACGAGATCGCCCTGATCGGCGCGGAGCGGCCGGACGTCGTGGCCGTCACCGCGGCGATGCTGGACCCCGTCGGGCTCACCCGGTTCGCCGAGGCGTTCCCCGACCGGATCTGGGACGTCGGCATCGCCGAACAGCACGCCGTCGTCTCCGCGGCCGGGCTCGCCACCGCCGGGCTCCACCCGGTCGTCGCCGTCTACGCCACCTTCCTCAACCGGGCCTTCGACCAGTTGCTGATGGACGTCGCGCTGCACGGGTGCGGAGTGACCTTCGTCCTCGACCGGGCCGGGGTCACCGGACCCGACGGGCCCTCGCACAACGGGATGTGGGACATGTCCGTGCTCCAGGTCGTGCCCGGGCTGCGGATCGCCGCCCCGCGCGACGCCGACCAGTTGCGGGCCCAGCTCCGCGAGGCGGTGGCCGTCGACGACGCCCCCACCGTGGTCCGGTTCCCCAAGGAGTCGGTGGGGGAGCCGGTCCCGGCGCTCGACCGGATCGGCTCCATGGACGTGCTGCACCGGGCGGACGACCCCGACGTGCTGCTCGTGGCCGTCGGCGCGCTCGCCCCGGTCTGCCTGGGGGCGGCGGACCTGCTGGCCGGCGGCGGCATCCGCTGCACCGTCGTCGACCCGCGCTGGGTCAAACCGGTCGACGGGGAGCTTCCCCCGCTCGCCGCACGGCACCGGCTGGTCGCCGTCGTCGAGGACAACAGCCGGGCGGGAGGCGTCGGCTCGGCGGTCGGGCAGGCGCTCCGGGACGCCGGGGTCGACGTACCGCTGCGGACGTTCGGCATTCCCGAGCAGTTCCTCGCCCACGGCAAGCGTGCCGAGGTACTGGCCGACATCGGGCTCACCCCGGTGGAGATCGCCGGACGGATCAGCGCCGCACTGGCCGCCGGGAAGGCGGCGACGAGGACCGAGGAGAGCGGGGAATGAAGGACGACGACCCCAAGGACTTCGACCTGGCGCGGCTCCTCGCGGAGCGCGGCGCCGAACGCTACGAACTGCACACGAGGTACCTCAACCACCAGCTGCCCCGGATGCTCCGCACCATCGGCTTCGACAAGGTCTACGAACGGGCCGAGGGCGCGTACTTCTGGGACGCGGACGGCAACGACTACCTCGACATGCTCGCCGGGTTCGGCGTGATGGGGCTCGGCCGGCACCACCCCGTCGTGCGCAAGGCCCTGCACGACGTCCTGGACGCCTCGCTCGCCGACCTCACCCGCTTCGACTGCCAGCCGCTGCCCGGCCTGCTGGCCGAGAAGCTGCTCGCGCACAGCCCGCACCTGGACCGGGTGTTCTTCGGCAACAGCGGCACGGAAGCGGTCGAGACGGCCCTGAAGTTCGCCCGCCGTGCCACCGGCAGGCCCAGGATCCTCCACTGCTCCCACTCCTTCCACGGCCTGACGACCGGATCCCTCTCGGTCAACGGCGAGGACGGCTTCCGGGACGGCTTCGCGCCCCTGCTGCCGGACACCGCCATCGACCTCGGCGACCTCGACGCGCTGCGGCGCGAACTGGGGCGCGGCGACGTGGCGGCGCTGATCGTCGAACCGATCCAGGGCAAGGGGGTCCACGCCGCGCCCCCCGGCTTCCTGCGGGAGGCCCAGGAGCTGCTGCACGGGCACAAGGCCCTGCTCATCGCGGACGAGGTGCAGACCGGCCTCGGCCGGACCGGCGACTTCTACGCGTACCAGCACGAGGAGGGCGTCGAACCCGACCTGGTCTGCGTCGCCAAGGCACTGTCCGGCGGCTACGTCCCGGTCGGGGCGACCCTCGGCAAGGACTGGATCTTCCGGCGCGTCTACTCGTCGATGGACCGGGTCCTGGTCCACTCCGCGAGCTTCGGCTCCAACGCCCAGGCGATGGCGGCCGGACTCGCGGTCCTCGCGGTGATGGAGGACGAACAGATCGTCGCCCGCGCGCGCCGCACCGGCGACCTGCTGCGGGAACGGCTGGGCGCGCTGGTCGACCGCTACGAGCTGCTGCACGAGGTGCGCGGGCGCGGGCTGATGATCGGGATCGAGTTCGGCCGGCCGTCGTCGTTGAAGCTGCGCAGCCGCTGGACCGTGCTGCAGGCGGCCCGCAAGGGACTGTTCGCGCAGATGGTGGTGGTGCCGCTGCTCCGGAAGCACCGCATCCTCACCCAGGTCTCGGGCGACCACATGGAAGTGATCAAGCTGATCCCGCCGCTGGTGATCGGGGAGCCGGAGGTGGACCGGTTCGTCGGGGCGTTCACCGAGGTCATGGACGACGCCCACAGCGGCGGCGGACTGATGTGGGACTTCGGCCGGACCTTGGTGAAGCAGGCCGTGGCCAACCGCTGACCGGGGCTCCCGGACGCTTTTGCCTCGGAGGCAAGAAATTTGCCTCCGAGGCAGGATCCTGGCCCAATGGGAACATGAATCCTCCGGACGGAGGGGCGGCCGACGAGCTGCCCGGAGTCGCACCACGCCTGCGCGATCTGCGCCGCAGCCGCGGTCTCACCCTGGAGACCGCCGCCCAGCGGGCGGGGCTTTCCCCCGCCCACCTCTCCCGGCTCGAAACGGGCCGGCGTCAGCCCTCGCTGCCGATGCTCCTCGGTCTTGCCAGGATCTACGGTACGACGGTCTCCGAGCTGCTCGGCGAGACACCCCCCGAACGCGACGCGATCATCCGCGGCGGAAAGTTCGAAGGGGCCGAGGCCGACGGCTGGTCCTACCAGCGGGCCGGCGGCTCGGGCCGGGCGATGCAGGCCCTCCGGGTCCGGGTTCCGCACGGCGCGCAGGGCGACCTCGTGCGGGTCCACCCGGGCGAGGAATGGGTGTACGTGCTCGCCGGGCACCTGCGCGTCACGCTCGGGGACACCGTGCACGACCTCGCCCCCGGCGACAGCGCGCACTTCGACTCGCTCACCCCGCACCGGCTCGCGGCCCTCGACCGCGACGGCGCGGAGCTGCTCTTCGTCCACACCCTGCTGCAGAGCCCCGCCGCCGAGCTGTGCCTCGGCGGCGGCATCCACCGGCGCTGAGACCGGCCCGGTCATCAGAGAGGACCGTCATGTCCGATTCGGAGAACTTCGACCCGCTCGGGTCCACGAAGAAGTACGAGGCCCAGGAACGGAAGTTCCCCCGCGGTGTGGTGATCCGGCTGTTCGCCTACCTCATCGCCGGGCACATCTTCGCGGCCTTCCTCTACCTGCTGTTCGCGGTGGCCGGCAAGGGCTGAACGCGCGCCGGGGCGGGCCGGACACCACTCCCGTCCACGCCCCGACCGTGCCCGGTTCCCGACCCTGCCCCGTTTCCGCTCAGGACTCGTCGAGGAGCCGGTCGCGCAGCCGCTCGCGGGTCCCGTGGGAGAGCTTCAGTCCCTCGGAGAAGTAGCGGTCCGTGCCGCCCCAGGTCTCGTCGATGACGGCGAAGGCCGCGGACAGGTACTCGGCACGGGCGCCGAAGAGCGGATTGAGCAGTTCCATCACCTCGTCCGACATGCCCTTCGCCGACATGTCGCTGCGGCGCACCTTGTAGCGGCGGTGGGCGTCGTTGGACTTCAGGTAGTCGGCCTCGATCTCCTCGCGTCCGACGCCGACGGCCAGCAGCGACACCGCGATCGCCAGGCCGGCCCGGTCCTTGCCCGCCGCGCAGTGCATCAGCGCCGGGACGCTGTCCTCGGCCAGGGCGTGCAGGACCCGGCTGTGCTCGGCGGTCCGGTCCAGGATGATCGACCGGTACGAGGCGATCATCCGGTTCACCCCCTTGCCGTCGCCGAGTATCGCGTGCAGCTGCGAGACGTCGCCGTCCCGGACCACGTGCCAGAACTCCGCCCCGTCGGCCGGGTCGGAGAGGGGTATGTTCACGCTCCGCACGCCGGGCAGCTCCACGTCCAGGCCGTCGAGCCGCCGGTCGGTCTCGTTGCGGAAGTCGAAGACGGTGTGCAGCCCGAGGTCGCCGAGGAAGGCGGCGTCCTCGGTCGTGGCGTGCGCGAGGTGACCGCTGCGGAAGAGCCGCCCGTGCCGCACCCGTCGGCCGTCCGCGGTGGGCAGGCCGCCCACGTCGCGGAAGTTGCGGACGCCCGCCAGTTCGGGTTCCGTCGACGGGATCTGCGGCAACTGCTGGGTCACGACGACTCCTGGAGTGTCTGGGGCCGGCGCGAGTCGCCGGCAAGGCCACTCCCGCGACGATACGACATGGGTTCCTCAGGCAATCATCTCGGCCATTTCCTGTCGATACCCCGTGAACGCCCTTGCTCCCGCGGCCAGTCCGCCCGGCGAATTGCCCGCGCTCCGTTGCCCGGCACTCGGTGATGCTCGATGATGTGCGGAACTGTTGGAATGTGGGGATGCGATGATCGAGACGGGCGACACGGGCAGGGTCTGGCTGCTCACCGGGGCGGACAGCAGCTACGCGCTGCGCCTCACCGAGCGGGACGAGCTGATCCATCTGCACTGGGGGCCGAAGCTCTCCCTGGCGGCGGCCGAGTCCCTGGCGGAGGAGCCGGAGCCGTCCTCCTGGGCCTTCGAGTCCTGGCTCGACGGGCGCGAGGAGTATCCGGTGGAGGGCGGCCCCCGGTTCGCCCGCCCGGCCCTCTCGGTGCGCACCCCGCAGGTCCGGGGCACCGAGTGGTCCTTCACCGATGCCGTGGTGGCCGGGGACGAGCTGCGCGTCGGCTTCGCCGACGCCGTGCACCGGCTCGCCCTCGTGCTGCACTACCGGATGCGGGAGGACTCCGACGTCGTCGAGCGCTGGGCCACCGTCACCCACACCGGACCCGACGGCCCGCCACTGGAACTGCTGCGCGCCGACGCGGCCGCCTGGTCGCTGCCCGCCCGCGACGGATGGCGGCTGAGTCGGCTGCACGGGCGCTGGGCGGCGCGGGGCGAGCCGCGCCTGGCACGCCTGGCAGCTGGCCCATGTGGTCCCGGACGCGGAGAGCCTCCGGCCGGTGCTCTACAACTCCTGGGAGGCGGCCGGCTTCGACGTCTCGCTGGAGCAGCAGCGCGCCCTCGCCGCCCGCGCCGCAGAGGTGGGTGTGGAACTCTTCGTCGTGGACGACGCGTGGTTCGGGCAGCGGACCAGCGACCGGGCCGGGCTCGGCGACTGGACGCCGAATCCGGACCGCTTTCCCGAGGGGCTGAAGCCGCTCGCGGACGAAGTGCACGCACTCGGCATGCAGTTCGGTATCTGGGTCGAACCGGAAATGGTCAACCCGGACAGTGATCTCCATCGCGCGCACCCCGACTGGGTGCAGCACTTCCCGGGCAGGAAGCGGACCGAGTACCGCAATCAGCTGGTTCTCAACCTGGCCCGCGCCGATGTGCGCGAATATCTCCTGGAACAGCTGGACACCCTGCTCTCCAGCGCTCCCATCGACTATGTGAAATGGGATTTCAACCGCTGTTTCACCGATGCGGGATGGCCGGGCGAGGAGTACCAGCAGAAGCTCTGGGTCGAGCACGTGGACGCCCTGTACGAACTGATCGACCGGCTCAGGGCCGCGCACCCCTCCGTCGCGTTCGAGTCCTGCTCGGGCGGCGGCGGGCGGATCGACCTGGGAATCCTGTCCCGTACGGACCAGGTGTGGACCTCCGACAACACCGACCCGCTGGACCGGCTCGCCATCCAGGACGGCTTCGGCCAGATCCACCCGGCCCGGGTGATGGCCGCCTGGGTCACCGACAGCCCGAACGTCCAGTTCAACGACAGGGTCAGCTCCCTGCGCTTCCGCTTCGTGAGCGCGATGGCCGGGGTGCTCGGCATCGGCGGGGACCTCGCGAAGTGGAGCGGGGAGGAGCTCGCCGAGGCGCGGGAGTGGGTGGATCTTTACAAGGAGATCCGGCCGGTGGTGCAGCACGGCGAGCTGTACCGGCTGCGTTCCCCGGGCGGCGGCCTCAGCGCGGTCCAGTACGTCCGCGGCGAGGAGACCGTGGTCCTGATGTGGCTGGAGACCCAGCGCCACCGGGAGCGGCCCCCGGCCCTGCGGCTGCGCGGAATCGACCCCGGGGCCACGTACACCTGCCTGGACGCGGGGGCGGTGCACCACGGTTCGGTGCTGCTGCACCACGGGCTGCACACCGGGCTCCGGGGGGATCTCGACGCGCGCGTGCTGAGGCTCCGGAAGGGATGACCTGCGAAGCGTGTCCGTAATGTGCATTTTGGGGCAACTTACCCCGAGTGTGCGGGAGATGGTTGCCCGCTCGTGAGCGGGATCATATCCGTGACGGTGTGTGGCGAAGGGGCGATCGGAAATTCCGTGCGCGGCGCGGAAAGGCAAGATCCTTAATCCACGGAGTGTGACCGGAATTCCGCACCGATTTCCCGGGTGCGGAATCCGGAGTGGAACCCATGGCTTGTTCTCGACGTCCCGGCTCGCCTACGGTCACCGTCAATCCGGACGGACCGCCCAATCCTGCCGCCGCCCGGAATTCACATCCACTGATCGCGTGGCAGGAGCGGGGGAACCAGGTAAGTCGCCGACCGGTGAATCCGGCCGGCTAGGGGTGAAGTCGCGTTCGCGCGGCCGGGCATCTCCAGCCCGAACCCGACAGCTCACCTCGCAGGCGCCGGAGAGGAAACACTTCATGCCCATATCGGGTAAGCACCGTCGTCCCAAGGCCGGCCCCATCGCCCGCGGCGTCGTCGCGGCGAGCGCCGGCGGCGCCGTCATCGCGCTCCCGCTGCTCGGCGCCACCGGTGCCCACGCCGCGGAGCAGGCCGCCCCGGCCGCCGTGCCGCAGAAGGCCCCCGTCACCGCCACCACGCACGCCCAGCCGGTCGCGCAGAAGCAGGCCCCCGCCACCACGACGTACTCCGTCGTCACCGGCGACTACCTGGCGAAGATCGCCACCGAGCACAAGGTCCAGGGCGGCTGGCAGAAGCTGTACCAGGACAACCGCCAGGTCGTCGGCGAGAACCCCGGCCTGATCTTCCCGGGCATGAAGCTGACCCTCGGCGGCAAGGCGTCCACCGGCGCCGCGTCCACCGGCACGGGCACCGGCTCCTCCCTCCCGTCGAAGGCCCCCTCGGCGCCGTCGGCCGCGAAGAAGTCGGCCCCGGCCCAGGCCGCCCCGGCCGAGTCGGCCCCGGTCAAGTCCGCGCCCGTCGCCGAGTCCAAGGCCGCGACCTCCGCCCCGGCCGCCCAGAGCACCGGCTCCGGCTACGTCCACCCGGTTCCCGGCAACCACACCACCAACTACCGGGCCTCCGGATCCAACTGGTCCAGCGGCAGCCACAGCGGCATCGACTTCCCCGTCTCCACCGGCACCAGTGTGAAGGCCATCACCTCCGGCACCGTCGTCACCGCCGGCTGGGGCGGCGCGTACGGCAACCAGGTCGTCATCAAGCACGCCGACGGCCGCTACTCGCAGTACGGTCACATGTCCTCCCTCTCCGTCTCGGCGGGCCAGAGCGTGAGCGCCGGGCAGCAGGTCGGCCTCTCCGGCTCCACCGGCAACTCCACCGGTCCGCACCTGCACTTCGAGGTCCGCACGGGTCCGGCGTACGGCTCGGACATCGACCCGATCGCCTACCTGGCCTCGCACGGCATCTACGTCTGATCCGCACGGATCCACGTCCGATCCGCACGGCCGGGAAACCGGACGGCGGAATCCGACCCCGGCGACACGGAAGGGGCGGTGCGCGGCGGCGCACCGCCCCTTCGGCGTATTCCCCCTTTGCCAAAAACTGACCGGGTGGTCTATCTCACCTCCCGTCAACCCCATATTACGGTCGCGTAGGTCACATTCGGCGGTGCAGGATAAGCGCTTGTGGCAGACGATTCGAGAAAAAATCAACGTGGCGTCATCAACCGACATGGTGTCTTCGGGTCGTACGCGGCGATCGGCGACAGCTTCACCGAGGGAGTCGGCGACCCGGGTCCGGACGGGGCCTTCGTCGGCTGGGCGGACCGGTTCGCGGTACTCCTCGCGGACCAACTCCCGGACACCGGACCGGACGCGGGTCCCCACGGGGACTTCAGGTACGCCAACCTCGCCGTACGCGGACGCCTCCTCGACCAGATCGTCGAGGAGCAGGTGCCGCGCGCCAAGGAACTCGCCCCCGACCTGGTGAGCTTCTGCGCGGGCGGCAACGACATCATCCGCCCCGGCACCGACCCCGACGACGTGGCCGAGCGCTTCGAGCGCGCGGTCGCCGACCTGACCGGATCGGTCGGGACGGTCATGATCACCACCGGCTTCGACACCCGTGGCGTTCCCGTGCTGCGCCATCTGCGCGGCAAGATCGCCACGTACAACGCCCATGTGCGGGCCATCGCGGACCGCTACGGGTGCCCGGTCCTCGACCTGTGGTCGCTGCGGTCCGTCCAGGACCGGCGCGCCTGGGACGACGACCGGCTCCACCTCTCGCCCGAGGGACACACCAGGGTCGCGCTGCGCGCCGCCCAGGTCCTCGGCATGGAGGTCCCGGCCGACCCCGACCAGGAATGGCCCCCGCAGGCCCAGCGAGGCACGCTCGAAGTGCGGCGCGACGACATCCACTGGGCGCGCGAGTACCTGGTGCCGTGGATCGGCCGACGGCTGCGCGGCGAGTCCTCCGGCGACCACGTCGAGGCGAAGCGCCCGGACCTGCTGCCGCTCTAGGAGGATTCCCCGCCGGGCGGCGCCGGACGGAGCGGGATGGCCCGGACCCGGCCGTGCGACGGACGGGTCCGGGCCTCAGGCCCGTTCGAGGAGGGACGGCGGCGACGACGCCGGTATCCGCTCCAGCACGCCGCCCGCGAAGACGTCGTACAGCGGCAGCGTCTCCAGATGCACGTACCCGATGTGGCAGTCGCAGACCGCCAGCGGGCAGGCCCGCGGCCCGAGTGCCCGCCGGTAGCTCCCGTCGTAGAGGTTGCCGAGCTCCGCCGGTACGAAGTGGCAGCGTCGCACGGTGCCCTCCCCGTCCACCGAGACGACCGACTCACCGGTCCGGCAGGGCAGCCCCGCCGACCGGTGCGGATGCCGGCTGTACGGGAAGAGCGGGTCGACGGCCGTCCAGCGGTCCGCCTCCTCGTCCGTGTAGGTGTGTCCCTCCGCGGCGTTCACCCACAGGTAGACCTCGTCCGGCAGCGCGGCCCGCAGCCGCCGCGCCTCCGCCAGGTGCTCGTCGAGCCCGACGATCCCGACGCTGTGCCGAACGCCCAGCGCGGTCAGCTCCCGGCACTTGCCGAGGAACCTCTCGTACGGCGTCTGCCCCGGGTGGTACGTGCACCAGAGCGCGATCTTCTCGCGGCCGGTCCCGCCCGCCTCGGCCAGCCACCCCGTACGACTGCTGAGATTGGTCTGGATCGCGACCCGGCGGACGTGCGGCAGCCGCGCCAGCTCGACCAGCGCACGGCGGTACCAGGAGCGGACCAGACCCTCGCCCCACGGGGTGAACAGCACCGAGAGCCGGTCACCGGTCTGCGCCGCGGCCCACGCCGTGAACCGCTCCAGCGCGGCGCGGTCGGCGCGCAGCTGCTCCCGGCTGTCGCGCCGCTTGGCGAACGGGCAGTACGGACAGTCGTAGTCGCACGAGGAGAGCGGGCCGCGGTAGAGGATGGTCAGGTCCATGGGCGCGCTCACTTCAGTTCGTACGCGGCCATCGCGGCCCGTACACCGGGGGAGAAGAGTTCCGGCCCCAGGGCGTCGGAGTGGGCCAGGCCCTCGGGGGAGAGCCGCAGCAGCCCGGCCCCGCCGGCCGGCGCGTCGAGCCAGCCCCGGGCCTCGAAGCGGGCCAGCTCGGCGGGGAAGTCGTCGGCGGGCGAGGTGCCGAACCGCTCCCGGTAGTCGTCGATCCGCAGCCCCTCGGCCTGGAGGACCGACTGCAGGAGATGACGGCGGCGGGCCTCGTCGCCGTCGACGTACCGGCCGACCTCGGCGCGCGAGAAGTCCTCGGTGGCGGTGTAGCCGTCGATGATCGCCCGCACCTCCCGCATCTCCACCGCGTAGTCGAAGGAGTAGTGCAGCCTCGTGGTGTACGAGCGGGCCCCGCACCCCAGGCCGATCATCCCGTCGGTCTGGCAGGCGTAGTCGTCCGGGCCGTCCGTGCGCGGGGCGTCGGCGCGGCGGAACATCCGCATCGAGACCTGCTCGTACCCGTGGGCGAGGAGATGGTCCCGGCCCGCGCGGTACAGCCGCAGCCGCTGCTCGTCCCAGGCCGCGTCCGCCGCCTCTCCGTCGGCGCCTAGCCGCCCCAGACCGGTCAGCGGGCGCACGTACAGCGGGTAGAGGTACAGCTCCTCCGGCCGCCAGCCGAGCGCCGCGTCCAGCGAGGTGCGCCAGCTGTCCTCGGTCTGGCCGTCGATGCCGTAGATCAGGTCGATGTTGAGGATCGGGACCCCGGCGTCGCGGATCCGGTCGAGCGCCGCCTCCACATCGGCACGGCGCTGCGGGCGCACGGCGGCACGCGCCTCGGCCTCGACGAAGCTCTGCACCCCGATGCTGATCCTGGTCGCGCCCCGGTCGGACAGGACGGCCAGCCGGTCGGCGGTCGCGGTCGACGGCGACGTCTCGACCGACAGCGGGACGGAGCGCAGATCGGCGCCCATCCGCTTCTCCGCGATGTCGCAGAGCCGGTCCAGCTCCGCCGCGGTCAGGAACGTGGGCGTGCCCCCGCCGAACGCGGCCGCCGCGAAACGCACCGGCTCGGCGTCGCCCAGCGCCTCCCGGACCGCGGTGGCCTGCCGGTCCAGCGCATCGAGATAACGGGTCGTCAGCTCGTCGGGCGCGCCGATCCTGGTGAAGAGGTTGCAGAAGCCGCAGCGGACCTCGCAGAAGGGTATGTGGAGATAGAGCGAGAGCGCGTCCCTGCGCTCGCCCGCCCACAGCTCGCGCAGCTCCGGCCGGTCGGCGAGCGGCCGGTAGGCGGTCTTGTGCGGGTAGGCGTAGACGTAGCTCCGGTACGGGCGGACGGCCGGTGCGGCGGTCGTGGTGCGGTTCATGGTGCGGTGGCCCCCGGTTCCAGGAAGAAGTGCGCGTACGGAACGGTCCAGACGGACTCGTGTCCGAGCCGGTGACCGGTGTAGCCGTCGTCCCCGTACGCCGTGCCGTGATCGGAGCACACGATGGCGAAGCAGCGGCGACGGCTGCTCGCGGCGGCGAAGAGCCGGCCGATGTGGGCGTCGACGTACTCCAGGGCGGCGGCGTGGGTGGCGCGGGAGTCGCCCGCCTCGCGGGTGGCACCCGGCAGGTGGAACCAGTTGGGCTGGTGCAGGGCGGACACGTTCACGAAGAGGAACAGCCGCTGCTCGGCCGGGAGCTCCGCCACGACCCGCTCGGCGCGGGCCACCTGCGCCTCGAAGGAGGTGGGCGAGGCCACACCGAACTCCGGCTCCCAGTGGCTCTCCTGGAACATGTCCGGCAGCACGGAACCGAGCGGCGGCCGCCGGTTGAAGAAACCGACACCGCCGATGCACACCGTGCGGTAGCCCACGTCGGCGAGGGCGGACATCAGGTCCGGCCGGTCGAAGACGAAGGTGCCCGACGCGGTCGACTCACTGCCGGCGAAACGCGCCGCGAACAGCCGGGGATGCGGTCCGGGACCGGCCGGGGTCGGCAGGAAGCCCGCGAAGATCGCCTGGTGGGAGGCGTAGGTGAAACTGCCCGGCGCATGGCGTTCCTCCCAGACCCCGCCCGGCAGATGGCGCGCCAGGTTCGGGATGCGCCCCGCGGCGGCGAGCTCCGCCGCCACGTCGTGGCGCAGCGTGTCGAGAGTGACGAGCAGCAGATCGTGGCTGCCCACGATCTCGCCCATGTCCGGTTCGCCCGTGTCCGGGGTCGGGGCCGGGGCGTCCGCGGGGGTGGGCGCGGTGTCAGGCGGTGGCGGTTGCACGGTGGTTCCTTGCTCTGTTCTGTACGGCGGCGACCTGTGCCGCGTAGGTGTCCAGTCCCTCGGCGCCGCTGCCGGGAAGTCCGGTCAGGCGCGGCAGCAGGTCGCCGAAGGCGTTGACCTCCCCGACGGCGAAGCGCCGCCAGTCGGTCGAGGGCAGCAGATCGACGCCCACGCACAGCGTGTCCGGGAAACACGCCGCCGCCCGCTCGCACACGGCCAGGGCGTCGGCCCAGCTGCCGCCCGCGGCCGCGACGGCCGCACGGACCTCGTCGAGGCTTCCGCGTTCGCCGCCCAGGTGGAGATTGGTCATGGGGGACCTGCTGGTGCGCACGACGGCATGGGTGGCCCTGCCCGCCACCACCACGACCCGCAGGTCCGTCGCCCGGCCGCGCCGGGTCGCCTTGGGCAGCCAGCGCTCGACGTGCAGCCCGTCGGGAGCCAGCGCGTCGACGATCGCGGCGACCTCCCGCTCCGTCGTGCAGCGGCGCACCCGCAACGAGTTGAACAGCCGGCCGGACGCGTCCCGCTCCACCGAGGTGGTGGCCCTGATCCGGCCGGGCCCGGCCGTCTCCACGGCCAGGACCCCCGACGCGGACGAACCGTGCGCGAGCTTCACGAAGACCCGGGGCGTGCCCAGGGCCGCCATCCGCTCGCGCACGTCCGCCCAGTCCCGCACCACCGGCGCCGCGGCGCCCGACGTCGGCGACGCCGGGACGGGCACACCGGCCCCGTCCAGCACGGCGTGGCAGAGCCGCTTGTCGAACAGCACCGCGGCCTCGTCGGGATCGTCGAGCAGTACGGCCCCGGCGGCGTCCGCCGCCCGCGCCACAGCCCGGACGGCCCCGGTGAACCGGGCGTACCAGAGCGCGGTCCCCTCGACCCTGGTCGGATCGTCGACCGCCCTGAGCAGCCGCTCCACCTCGGCGTCCTCGCCGGGCGAGTCCATCCGCACGGTCTCGCCCGGACGGAAGACCGCCTCGCCGCGCAGGACGTCCAGCCAGGGCACGACGCGCGCCGCCGGCAGCCCGGCGGCGCGCACGGCGTCCTGGAAGAACGCGACCCGGCGGTTGCCGGGCACACCCACGACGGCGAAGCGCGGCGCCGGGCCGACCGCGCTACTCGCTGACGGCGACATAGCGGTGGTCGTCCTCTTCCGGGTCCCAGTACTCGACCTCGTCGATCTCGGTGTTCACCCGGTCGGGACCCAGCAGCTCCCGCAGCCGGTCCACCAGCGGGGCACCGATGTAGTGGTGGTGCAGATCCAGCGACGCCAGATGGGTGAGGGGCTGGCCCGAGAGCAGCGACTGGGCCCCCTCGTCGCCCAGGGTGCCCATCGCGAGGGAGAGCGACTCCAGTCGGGCGACGACCGGCGCGGAGGCGACCGCCGCCGCGATCTCGTCCTGGATCTCACTGTTCTGCAGCCCCAGATGGCGCAGGGCGGGGAACGCCGCCCCGGACAGCAGCGGAGCGAGGTCCGTGACCGTCGTGTCGCCGCCGTACTCGGTGACGCCGAGCCAGAGTTCGAGACGTTCCAACGCGGGCAGCTCCGACGCCCCGACCGCCCGCACGATCCCGGCCGGAAGCCCGCCGGACTCGAACCGCAGCGACTTGAGCGCCGGGTGCCGCACCGGCCGCAGGGCGAGGACCTCCCGGTCGTCGACCGGTTCGCCGCAGCCGCGCACCGTCAGCTCCTCCAGCTGCCCGAACGCCTCGACCACCGGGGTGATGTCGCACATCTCGAGCCATGACAGCTCGCACTCCTCACCGACCACATCGGCGAGGAAGAGCGCCCGCAGGGCCGGGAACCGGTCCGCGTGGCCGGTCAGCAGCTCGACGACGGGGGCGAAGCTCTCGTACTCCTCCTGCCACCAGGGGCCGATCAGCAGGGCCCGCACCCGTGTCGTGTCGACCGTGTCGACGAAGTGCTGCCACAGCGCGCCGAAGGTCAGGTCGCCCTGCCAGGCGCTCTCCAGCCGCCACGCCACCGAGTCGGCGTCCGGGAGAGGGGCGTCGGAGGTCCGGTCGGGGCCGGGCATGGTGAGGACGGGCAGGCCGTGGAACGTCTCGGGGTGATCGATGTCCGACATCGCGCGTCACTCCGCGACCGAGGTGTAGCGGCCCTCGACGCCGCGATCGCCCCAGGGCTCGTTGCGTTCCGACACGTCGACCCGCACGCCGTGCGGTTCCAGCGCCTCCGTGACCCGGCGCTCCATCGGCTCGGTCATGAAGTGGTGGTGCAGGTCGAGCCGTTCGAGATGGGTGAGGGGCTGGCCGTCCAGCAGCGCCGCCGCGCCCTCGTCGCCCAGCGTGCCGTTGGACAGGTCGAGGACCCGCAGCTGCGCGACGACCGGGGCACTGGCGACGGCCGAGGCGATCTCGTTCTGCAACTCGCTGTTGCGCAGGCCGAGATGGGAGAGTCGAGGGAAGCGGGTGCCGGAGAGCAGCGGGGCGAGGTCCGCCACGTCGGCGTCGCCGCCGTACGCGGAGACGCCGAGCCAGAGGTCGAGCCGCTCCAGCGCGGGCAGCTCACTGTCCAGGATGCCGCGGATCACACCGACCGGCAGACCCCCGGTCTCGATGGTCAGCGCGCTCAGCCGCTCGTGCTTCGAGGGCGTGAAGACCAGCTCCGAACCGCCGCGCACCCCCAGTTCGGCCAGCTCGGGGAAGGCCTTGAGCAGCGCCGTGACGTCCGACTGCTCGATCCAGGAGATCTCGCTCTCCTCCATGATCAGGTCGCCGACGAAGACGGCCCGCAGCGAGGTGAACCGGTCGGCGGCGGCGATGACCAGGTCGATCGGGTAGGAAGACTTCTCCTCGTACGACTCGCCCCACTGGCCGATGACCAGAGCCCGCACCCCGGCCGGATCGACCGTCCGCAGAAACGCCTCGAACGCCTCCTCCCAGGTCGTCTCGTCCTCGTACGGCTCGACCGAGATGCGCCAGGCTGCCGCGTCGGCGGCCTGCACGGGCGCTTCCTCCGCCGCGTGCTGGAACTGGACGACGGGAAGGCCGAAAAACTCGTGCAGATGGTCCACACCGGACATGACCCTGAGCTCCTGGTACTGGGGGACGACTGATGTCCCCAAGGTTTATCAAGCCGCACTGACAACGGCACGGCCGGGACCGCCCGCGGCGGGGCGACCGGGGCCGGACGGGCGGCGCCGCGATCGATTGTCAGACCCCCGTCGTAGCGTTTTCTGCGTGGCCGGCACAGCGGGTGCGGTCATCGAGGGGAGACGTCTGTGTACCGGCAGGGCGATGTACTGATCATGTCGTTGGAGGAGTCGGAGGTGCCCGCGCAGCTCCTGGAGGCGCCGGGCGAGCCGAGGGACGCCCGGGGCCGCATGGTCCTCGCGCTGGGGGAGGTCACCGGTCACGCCCACGCCATCCAGGGGCCGGGCCGGCTGATGCGCGAGGCGGGGGCCTTCGGGCCGATGCTGCTCCATCTCCCCGAGGGCGGACGGGTGGTGCACGAGGAGCACGCGACGATACCGCTGCCGAAGGGCTGGTACCGGGTGGTGCGCCAGCGGGAGTACGCGCCGGGAGCGATCCGCATCGTCGCGGACTGACGCGCCGGAGAGCGGTTCGGGGCACGGCGGCACACCGCTGCGCCACGCATCACGCACCACTCGCAGGACGCTCCGTGCGCAGCCGCTGCGCACGGACGCACAGATACACGAACACGCAGACACGCGGATACGCGAACACACGGAATCACAACAGGGGACGGGGAAGACCGATGCAGTACGTGGACTCATGGCGGACCGTGGCGGCGGCGACGGGCGCGGCGGACCGGGCCGCGGCCGAGGACGGGCTGCGGCTCGCCTACCGCAGTGCGGGGCTCGCCGAGCCGGAGCGGATCGTCTGGGTCGAATCGCCCCGGGCCGCGGTGGAGGCCGTCGAGAAGCTGGTGGACGCCGGCCGTTCGGTGCGCGACGAGGTGCGGACCAGGCCCTGGGCGCAGGAGCGCCGCCGTATGTACGACGAACTGGGCCCGGCGGGCTGGTCCGCCCTGTGGTCCGCGACGGGGGCACAGCTGTGGGAGACCACGGCGGCGCTCGCCGACCGGATCCGGGCCGGGGTCGTCGCGGACCTCGCGAAGCGCCCGGAGGACGAGTCCGACGTCCGGCTGGTGCTGCTCGACGCCGTCCTCGGCCAGCACGACGCGGCCTGGCTCGCGGCCTTCGACGGCCGGGGCGACCGGCTGAACGGCCTGGCCGAGGTGGCCAGGAACGCGGGCTGGTGGTGGCCCTACGAGCGCGCCGTGGTGATCAGCGAGCGACCGCAGGTGCTGCACCGGGACGAGGCGGGGCGGCTCGACCGGGGCGACGGCCCCGCGCTCGCCTACGCCGACGGCTTCGCCCTCTACGCCTGGCGCGGCATGCCGGTGCCCGCCGAGTTCCTCGACGAGCTCAACGCGCTGACCCCGAAGCGGATACGCGAGGAGGAGAACGCCGAACTGCGCCGTGTGATGCTGGAGTTCTACGGCTACGACCGCTACCTGAGCGAGTCGGGCGCCGAGCCGGTGCACCGGGACGAGACCGGCGTCCTCTGGCGGATCGCGCTGGACGGCGACGAGGACGTGGTGATGGTCGAGGTGGTCAACTCCACCCCGGAGCCGGACGGCACGCACCGCGTCTACTGGCTCCGGGTGCCGCCGGGCACACGGACCGCGAAGGCGGGGGTGGCCTGGACCTTCGGGGTCGGGAGCGAGGAGTACGCGCCCCTGCAGCAGACCTGACCCCCCCGTCGGCCGGACGGAGCGCCGCCCCGCGCGCGACGGGGCGGGCCGTCGGGTCAGGCCGTCAGCGTCGCGCGGTCGATGCCGAGTTCGCGGGCGAGCGCCTCGTCGGTCCAGGCCAGCATCGTGGTGCGGGAGAGCGGGCCGGCGTACGAGATCATCTGCACGGCCAGGCCGTCCAGCAGGGCGGTCAGCCGCCAGGCCGCCGACATCGGGTCGTCGCACTGGAACTCACCGGCGGCGGCGCCCTCTTCGATGACCTCGGCCAGTTCCGCCTTCCACTGCTGGTCGAGATCGCCGGCCACGTTGCGCAGCGCCGGATCGCGCAGCGAACCGGCCCAGCCCTCGATCCACAGCCGCCAGCCCTTGGCCTGTCCCGTCGGCGCGTACCAGCGGACGGCGGCGCGCAGTCGGCGCACCGCGCTCGTGCGGCGGCCCAACAGCTTGCGCAGATGGGCGAGATCGGCCTCGGCGGCATGGGCGAAGGCCGCCGCGACCAGCTTCTCCTTGGTCGAGAAGTGATAGAGCACCAGCGCGTTGCTCACACCGAGCACGGAGGCGACATCGGCGATCCGGACCGCCGCGACCCCCCGCACCTCGATCTGCTCGACGGCAGCGCGCAGGAGCTCTTCGCGTCGTTCCGCCACGCTCAACCGCACTCTTGCCACGGCGTCACCCTAACGAATATGCCTCCGGCGGGAAGACCGGGGGCGCAGCCGTGTCCGGCTCCGTCCCGGTTCGGCCGACGCCCGGGCCCCGGACCTGCGGCGGCACTCCGCCCGCGCCGGACGCCGTGAGGGCGGGGGCCGGCCGGTCGGCGAGCGGCCGACGGGCCGGAACGATCGTGGCGGTCAGCGGCGCGCGGGAGGTTCGAGGTCGCACCGGTCCTTGAAGCCCTGGCTGGTCAGACCGAGCGCGGAGTTGGTCCGAGAACGCATGTTCTCCAACGCCACCATGGTCGTGAGCTCGACGAACGCCTCCTCGCCCAGCACGGTCCGCAGCCGCTCCGCCAACTCGTCACCGACCTCGGGCGGGGTGACGCTCATGGCCTCCGCGTACTCCATGACGTCGCGTTCCAGCGGGGTGTACGTCTCGCTCTCCCGCCACACCGGCACATCGCGCAGCTTGCGCGGGTCCATGCCGTGGCGGTGGTTCTCCCAGTGGCCGAAGTCCAGGCACCAGCTGCAACCGACCGTGGCCGCCGACGTCATCACGGCCAGCGCCCCGAGCTGCGGGTCGAGCTTCTTCCAGCGGCCCGCCGCCAGTTCGAGACGGACCAGGGACCACAGCACCCCGGTGTGATGGGCGTAGGCCCGTACGGGATCGACGACCTTGCCGTACGTGCGCTTCGAATACCACGAAACGGCACGGAACAGCAGGGTGCGGGGCGGGTCGAGCGATATGCGGGTGGTCATGTCCATTCTCCTTCGCACACGACTTCTGAATACGGCTTCCGGATACGGCTTCGATGCGACGCGGATGCCGTCCGGCGGCGCCGTGGGACGCCGTGGGCGGGCCGCTCACACCGATGCGACGGACGGCGGCCCCGCGGATGTGACATCGCACGCCACCGCAAGCGGAATCCTGAGACGGACACGGACGTTGGTCCCTGCATGACAGGATTCGACGCACGGCAGGAAGCACTGCTCGGGCTGCTCGCCGAGGAGAACGGCGGAGTGCTCGTGACACTCGGGCAGGACGGCAGGCCCCAGCTGTCCAATGTCAATCACTTCTACTACCCGCAGGAGCGCATCGTCCGCGTCTCGATCACCGACGGCCGGGTGAAGACCAGGAACCTCCGCCGCGACCCGCGGGCGAGCTACCACGTCACCAGCGCGGACCGCTGGGCGTGGACGGTGGTGGACGCCACCGCCGAGCTGTCCCCGGTCGCCGCCGAACCGCACGACGCGACGGTGGAGGAGTTGATCACGCTCTACCGCGACGTCCAGGGCGAACACCCCGACTGGGACGACTACCGCGCGGCGATGGTCCGGGACCGGCGTGTCGTGCTGCGGCTGCGCATCGAGCACGTGTACGGGCAGCCGCGTGGCTGACGCGGTTCGGCCGGGCCGCCGCCCCGTGCGGCGCTTCGCCGGCCGTTCCGTCCCCGCACTGCCGTATTCCCTCCCCATAATGGGACAAGACCGACCCTCTCAGGAGATGCTGTGACCGGCGCCGATCCCTTGCCTCCGCTGCGCACCCGGCTGCGTGCGCTGCGTCCCCTCGCCTTCGGCGCGGATCCGGACGGCGCCCGGATGGAGCGCATCCGTCGCTCGCCCAACTTCGCCGACGGCGTCTTCCGGAACCCGGTGGGGGCACGGACCAGGCCGTCCGGTTCCACCCTGGAGTTCGCCAAGGTCTACTTCCGCAAGGAGGAGCGGGTGCGCCGGGCTCCGGGCGGCACCGTGCCCGTCCACGCCACCACCTACGCCGATCTCGCCGAGCCGCCCGCCACGGGGCTGCGGCTCACCTGGATGGGCCACTCCAGTGTGCTCGCCGAGATCGACGGCCGACGGTTGCTCTTCGACCCGGTGTGGGGCGAACGCTGTTCGCCCTTCGCCTTCGCCGGACCACGGCGGCTGCACCCCGTGCCGCTGCCGCTCGCCGCGCTCGGGCCGGTGGACGCGGTGGTGATCTCCCACGACCACTACGACCACCTCGACCTGCCGACGGTCCGGGCCCTCGCGGGAACGGGCACGGTCTTCGTCGCCCCGCTCGGGGTCGGTGCCCATCTGGAACGCTGGGGCGTGTCCCCGGACCGGATGCGCGAGCTGGACTGGAACGAGACCACGGAGGTCGCCGGGATCAGCCTCACCGCCACCCCGGCCCGGCACTTCTGCGGCCGCGGCCTGCGCAACCAGCAGCACACGCTCTGGGCGTCCTGGGCCGTCGCGGGACCCGAGCACCGGATCTACCACAGCGGCGACACGGGCTACTTCCCCGGTTTCGCGGAGATCGGCGCCGCGCACGGCCCGTTCGACGCGACGATGATCCAGATCGGCGCGTACTCCGAGTACTGGCCCGACATCCACATGACGCCGGCCGAGGGCATGCGGGCCCACCTGGACCTCCAGGGCGGCAGGCCGTTCGGCGTGATGCTCCCCATCCACTGGGGCACCTTCAACCTGGCCCCGCACGCATGGGCGGAGCCGGGGGAGTGGACGAAGGACGCGGCCGAGGAGGCCGGCCAGGCGGTGGCGCTCCCCCGTCCCGGCGAGCCGTTCGAGCCCGCCGGGAAGCTGCCCTCCGACCCCTGGTGGCGCGGGGTGTCCCACCCGATCGCCCGCCCGTGGCGCCGTCCCCGGCAGGCCGGGGCGGTCGCCGAATCGCGCAGCGACGACCTCGACCTCGCGGGTGGACGGTGACGCCGGTGATGCGGGCCGGGGCACGGCCAACAGGGCTCTCGTGCCGTTGAGGGAGATGCTTGACGTCTCAACTCAATAACACAGGAGCCCTGTTGTTTCCTTGTCCTGCCGTGCCCGGCCTCCCGCACGCCTGGACGAGGGGGTCACGTATTTGTCGTCACCCGTGAGCAGCAGGAGGTGCAAACCCCTGTCGTACCGACGAGTGTTGGTCGCACTCGTGTACCTGCGCCGCCACGACACCCACGCGAGGATCACCTCCTCCTTCGGTATTTCGGCCGGTACCGACCACGCCTACGTCACCGGCCCCGAGTCGCTGAAGACGTGGCGGGAGCACGACCCGGACTTCGTCCTCCCGGACGGTACTCTGAGTGGCCGTACCACTGAACGGGCGTGGGAGCGATGATGAGGCGGGCGAGCGCATACGGGCCGGTGCACACCGGCTTTCGCGCTGTTCTGTCCCTGCTCGTGGCCGTCGTCGCCCTGCTGTGCGTGTTCGGCCACGTGCAGCGTGACGGTTCGCTGCCCCGGACGTCTGCCGCGGAGCTCGTCCACCCCTCCACCTTCCTCGAAGCGTCGTCCGGGACGTCTGCGCCGTGCGGCAAGAAGGCCGTCGCCGATCAGACCCCGCAGCGGGCCGAGAACACTTCGCAGGTATCCGACTGCTCCGGTTGCCCGACATTCCGGACCGGAGCGGTGGCGTTCCATGAGCCGTGCTCCGGCACGTACTCGGCAGGCCCCGCCCCGCCGCCTCCTCCATCGCTCCACTCCGTTCTGCGGATTTAGACCGGCCCGTTGGTCGCGTCCCTGAATCCTCCAGAACGGAGTCATCTCACATGTCCCCTTCCCCGCGCTCATGGAGCCGGGCCGGTGCGGCACTGCGTGGTTGGCGGACCCGGCAGTGGACGGTGGCGGGCCTCGGAGCCCTGGCCACCGCGGTCCTGGTCGGCGCGCCCACCGACGTGGTGCCCAACCCCCTGTTCGGCCGGTCCGTCCCCGTGCAGTGGTGGAACTACCCCGCCCTCGTCGTCACGGCGGCACTGGCGGGCATCGTCCTGAGCACCTATGTGCGGCAGCCCTCCCCGCCCGGGACGACACCGGCCCGCGCCGGCAGCCGTCTGGGAGCGGCCGGCGGCGTGCTGTCCTTCTTCGCCGTCGGCTGCCCGGTGTGCAACAAGCTCGTTCTCGTGCTTCTCGGTGCCTCCGGCGCCATGAGCTATTGGGCTCCCCTGCAGCCCCTGCTGGCGGTCCTTTCCGCGGGCCTGCTGGCGGAGGCCGCACTGCGCCGCCTGTCCCTCCAGGCCGTGTGCCCGGTCACGGCTTCCGCCTGATCCGCGGCCCGGTTCTGCTCCTTTCCTTCTTCCTCGTATCTGAGGTGTGCCATGGCTTCATCCACCCCTTCTTCCGCTCGCCGTCCCCGCAGGCGGACCGCTGTGGCGGCCGCGGCGCTCGTCGCGGCCGTGGCGATCGCCGGACTCGCCTTCGCGCTGGACGGCTCGGCCCCCGGCGACAAGCCGGAGACCAGGTCCCCGGTCGCCACCGGACCGGCCGACCCGGTGCCCGCCGACGAGGGCCTGCTCGCCCTCGCACGCCGTGCCCCCGGCGACGCCCTGGCCGTCGGACCGGCCGACGCCCCGGTCGTGATGATCGAGTACTCCGACTTCCAATGCCCCTTCTGCGGTCGCTTCGCCCGCGAGACCGAGCCCGAACTGCTGCGTTCCTACGTGGACAAGGGGGTGCTGCGTATCGAGTGGCGCAACTTCCCCGTCTTCGGCGAGGAGTCCGAGCGGGCCGCACTGGCCGGATGGGCCGCCGGACGCCAGAAGAAGTTCTGGGAATTCCACGAGGTCGCCTACAGCAGGCCACGTGAACGCAACAAAGGTGAGTTCTCCGCGGAGAAAATCGTTGCGATGGCCCGCGAGGCAGGCATCCCCGACATCGAGCGGTTCCGGTCGGACATGGCCTCCGACGCGGCCCGCGCCGCCGTGCGCAAGGATCAGGAAGAGGGCTACGGCCTCGGCGTGAGCAGCACCCCGGCGTTCCTGATCAACGGAAAGCCGGTCCTCGGGGCCCAGCCCACGGCCACGTTCGAGGAAGCCGTCGAAGCGGCGGCCGAGGCGGCGGGACGGTGAGCGAGGTCGGTCTGGCGGTGGCCTTCCTCGGTGGGCTGCTCGCGCTCCTCAGCCCGTGCAGCGCGCTGTTGTTGCCGGCCTTCTTCGCGTACTCCTTCACCGGCCGGACGAGGCTGCTGGCCCGTACCGGCCTGTTCTACGTCGGCCTGTGCACGACACTCGTGCCGCTCGGCGTAGCCGGTTCCTTCGCCAGCCGGCTGTTCTACGGCCATCGGGACACCCTGGTGTCGGTCGGCGGGTGGACCGTCATCGTTCTGGGCGTGGCCCAGATCGCCGGGTTGGGGTTCGGCTCCCGGCGCATGGCGCGGGCGGCCGGCGCACGTCGTTCCGGATCGGCGCTGTCCGTGGTCGCCCTGGGCGCCGTCTACGGCCTGGCCGGCTTCTGCGCGGGGCCGATTCTCGGCGGCATTCTCACCGTGGCGGCGGTGGGCGGCGATCCGTTCCACGGTGGGATGCTGCTCGCCGTGTACGCGCTGGGAATGGCGTTGCCGATGTTCGCTCTGGCCTTGCTGTGGGACCGGTTCGACCTGGGCCGCAAGCGTTGGCTGCGCGGCCGGTCCCTCCGGGTGGGGCGGGTCTCCCTGCACAGCACCTCGGTCATCGGCGGGTTGGTCTTCGTCGCGCTCGGCACGGCCTTCCTGGTGTTCGACGGGACGTCCGCACTGCCATCGGTGATCAGCACCGACACGGAGTTCGCCCTGGAGGAGCGCCTGTCGGCCATCGGAGCCGCCGTGTCCGACCGGATCGTGCTCCTGTCCCTGGCGGTCCTGGTCGCGCTGGCAGGGCTGCTGGCGCTGTTCCGCCCGACGGGGAAACGAACAGCGCGGCCCTCACCCCGGGAGCCGTCGAAGCACGGGTGACGTGCTCGGCCCCGTGTCAGTCGAACGGAGAGGGCGGGAAACCGGCCACACCGGCCCCGCCCTCTCCTCGGCCGTTGCACGGAGTCGTGCCGGGGGCGCTGTCGAGGCCGGCGGGGGCGGCGGCCGGGGAGTTTGCGGCCGTCGCGTCCGGTCGTGCCGCAGGTACGCGCCTCGTCCACGGACAGGCGCGGTGCGCTCCTGTCGAGGAGGAACATCGTCGGCTTCGCCCTTCTCCCGTTCTTGTGCTGCTACTGGTCGTCGGTACGGCCGGCGGGCCCGGTTCGGTCGGCGACGACGGTCAGGCCGGCTTCGGCGGCGGCGTCGAAGCCGTCGTCCACCGCGACGACCCGCCGTCCGGCGGCGTCCAGCAGGGAGGCCGCGATGCCCGCCCGCATGCCGCCCGCGCAGTGCACCCAGACCGTTCCGTCCGGTACCTCGCCGAGACGGCGGTGCACTTCATGGATCGGGATGTGGACCGAGCCGTCCATCCAGCCCCCGGCACGCTCGGAATCACGGCGTACGTCCAGCACCACGACCCCGTCCGTCCCCTGGACAGCCGACTGCGCGAACGTCGCCCGCGGGAACGAGGAGGGACCCTCACCGTCTCGCAGCCACGCGGCGGGTCCGCCCGTCGACGCGCCGGCCGGTCGGTCGATACCGACCCGGGCCAGCTCCCGCTGGGCCGCGGCCAGTTGCTCCGAGCTCTCGGCGAGCAGGATGACGGGCTTGCCCCACGGAATCATCCAGGCCAGACAGGTGGCGAGCTTGCCGTCCGCCTCGAAGTTGAACGAGCCCGCGACATGTCCCTCGGCGAACGCGATCCGGCTGCGCAGATCCACCACCCACTCCCCGGCTGCGAGCCGCGCGGCGATCTCCTCCGGATCGGCGACGGCGGGCGACGTTCGCGCAGTCGGCTGTCCAGGGGACGGACGGGGTCGTGGTGCTGGACGTACGCCGTGATTC
>NZ_RDBO01000084.1:0-22722 GCF_008120935.1 Streptomyces sp. sk2.1 | reverse complement strand
GGGTCAGGTCGACGGGGGCGGGGCCCGCCGCATTGGCCGGTCCCATGTGGGCGTAGCAGGCGGGAACGTCCTCCAGGCCCGCGAGGAGCTCGGCGACGAAGGCGTCCACGTCCGCGGTCAGGGCCGGATTCACGGTTTTCTCCCTGCCGATCGTCGTGGCGTCGCCGTCCGCCTGCGCGGAGGAGCAGAAACTGCCGAACCCGTGG
The DNA here is from genome assembly GCF_008120935.1 of Streptomyces sp. sk2.1. GTDB lineage: Bacteria > Actinomycetota > Actinomycetes > Streptomycetales > Streptomycetaceae > Streptomyces. The sequence goes on along the minus strand of NZ_RDBO01000084.1, from coordinate 22,516 downwards.
GTGGGCAGGACCGCCGTGTCGTCGGGCAGGGTGTCGGCGAGCCGGTGCGCCGAGGCGTGCTGGGCGCGGGCCGGCTGTCCGGTCAGCCGCGGCTCGACGAGGTCGGGTCGGCCGACCGTGCCGATGAGCAGGGACCCGCCGGTGAACGCGGCCACGGGCCGACCCGCCTCGCCCAGGACGTACGCGGTGTGGTGCGGCGTATGGCCGGGCGTCGCGGCGGCTGTCAGGGTCAGATCGGTGTCCACTTCCACGGTGTCGCCGTCGGCGACAGGGATCCGGGAGAAGGAGACGCGCGCACCGGCCGGTACCAGGTAGGCGGCGCCGGTGATCCGGGCCAGTTCCAGACCGCCGGTGACGTAGTCGTTGTGGATGTGCGTCTCCACCACGTGCGAGATGCGCACCCCCGTCGGGCGGCAGCGGCAAGCACCTGGTCGATGTCCCGGGGCGGGGCGACCGCCACCGCCGCCGACTCGCCTCCGGCGAGATGGCTGCGGTTGCCCAGCCCCTCCAGCTCGATCACGTCAACGAAGAACACCGCGACACTCCTTTCGCATGAAAATTACCCCCGGGGGTATATTCCAGGAATGGCGGCCGCCACATGATCAGCGCGTTCGACGGGGTATCTCGGCCGGACGCGATGAGGGCCGAGGAGGCGGACCATGCCCCACGACCGCACCGTGACGCTGGAAGCACCGTTCGATCAGGTGCAGCAGAACGTCCGCCAGGCCCTCACCGGCCTCGGCGCCATGGCGCCCGTGGCCGAGGAGGCCGCCCGCCGCCTCGACGCCGCCCTCACCTCCCTCGTGGGCGCCGACGCGTGAAGAGGCGGATCCTGCGCCGCGCCCGACCACCTCGTGGTCGTCCAGCAGGAACACGCGGATCGGCGCTTCTGCGCAGAGAACCCCGTGTCGTCGCCCATGGTGGTCCTCCTCGTCATCGTGAGTCCGTCCGGGCGGAACACCTCGGAGCCGAACGGTCCCGCTCTCCGGTCCGGTCAGGTCTCCGGAGACTTGACCTGGGGGCCGTACAGTTGCAGCAGCCGTTCCCGTGTTCCGTACAGGCGCTTTGCCACGGTCTCGGCGACGAACCTGTACACGGCCCGGCCCAGCACCGCATCGGCCTCGCACAGCGAGCGGACGGCGGCGGCATCGAATTCCACGGCCTGCCCCGCCCGGATCACATGCGCGCCCAGGTGCCACACGTGTGGGGGGAAGAGCCAGGACCAGCCCAGCAGATCGTCCCGTCCCAATGTCTCGACGATCGCCGCACGGCGGCCGGGCACATGGAGGTCGACCTCGACCTGCCCGGAGCGGATGACCCAGAATCGGTCGGCCCTCCTGCCTTCCTCGAAGAGCCGTGCGTCGAGAACCAGCGGTACCTCGCGGGCCGCCTTGTCGAGCAGGCGGACCCGGCTCTCGGGCGGGATCGCGTCGAGCAGACTCCTGGCCGTTGACATGGGGCCTCCGTTCCCGGCCGACGGTATGGGCCCGTCCATCCGATCCGAACGGTGTGTCTCCAGAGGGACGGCTCGGCCACGCCGCGCGGCGCGAAGTGTTGTTCCGCGTACTCCTCGTCCACTCCATCGTGTGCTGCCCGGGAGGCAAGTCGCTTGGGCCGACCGGCCCGGTTCCGCGCCCCGCTCAGCCCATGCCGCAAGCCGCACGGGATGGACAAGGACGGTGGCGTCCGCTCCTGCCCACGGGTTTCGCGGCGCACCATGGGCGAGGAGCGGTACAGCCGGGGACTTGCCGGTCCAACGGTCAGAGTTCCGCGTCGAGGAGGTCCGACCACGCGGGGCCTTCCGCGCTTCCGTCGGGCCGGGGCAACGACATCTCCGCCCAGATGACTTTCCCCCGGGGGGTGTAACGGGTGCCCCAGCGCTCGGCCAGCTGTGCGACGAGGAACAGACCGCGGCCCCCTTCGTCCGTCGTGGCGGCATCGCGCAGATGGGGCGAGGTGCTGCTGCTGTCGGCCACCTCGCAGGTCAGGGTGCGGTCGTACAGCAGTCGTACGGTGACCGGCGCGGAGCCGTAGCGGATGGCGTTGGTGATCAACTCGCTGAGCACCAGTTCTGTGGTGAACGCAAGCTCCGACAGGCCCCAGCCGTCGACTTCCTCCGTCACGGCAGCACGCATTCCCGCCACGGCGGCAGGATCGAACGGCACGTCCCAGTCGATGGCATGGTCGGGCGGGATCGCCCGCGCCCGGGCGATGAGCAGTGCCACATCGTCCTTCGGCCGATCCGGCAGGAGCGCGTCGAGAACCGCCCGGCAGCTCTCCTCCGGCGATCGGTCGGGATGGTGGGCCAGGGCCTGCTGCAGCAGCTCGATCCCCACGTCGATGTCCCGGGTGCGATCCTCGATGAGCCCATCGGTGTAGAGGACGAACTGCGTACCTTCCGCCACCTCCAGCTCGGCCGTCTCGAACGGCACACCGCCCAGACCCAGGGGCGGGCCGGCCGGCAGGTCGGGGAACGACACACTGCCGTCGGGCCCGACCAGCGCGGGCGGAGGATGCCCGGCCCGGGCCATGGAGCAGTGGCGGGAGACGGGATCGTAGATCGCGTACAGGCAGGTGGCCCCTATGATCCCGGTATCGGCGGTGGCTTCCGCCTCCTCCTGGTCGATGCGCCCGACCAGGTCGTCGAGGTGCCGGAGGATCTCGTCGGGCGGAAGGTCGAGCGTGGAGAAGTTGTGCACGGCCGTACGCAGTCGGCCCATGGTCGCGGCCGCGTGCAGGCCGTGTCCGACGACATCCCCGACGACCAGTGCCACCCGGCTGCCCGGGAGCGGGATCACGTCGAACCAGTCGCCGCTCACCCCGGAGGACGCGGGCAGGTAGCGATGGGCGACATCGAGCGCGCTCTGTTCGGGCAGGGCTCGCGGGAGCAGACTGCGCTGCAGAGTCGCGGCCATGGCGTGCTCACGGGTGTAGCGGCGGGCGTTGTCGATGCTGACGGCCGCCCGTGCGACCAATTCTTCGGCCAGGGACAGGTCGTCCTCCTCGAATGGCTGGGGCTTCTCGGAGCGCCAGAAGTTGGCCATGCCCAGGATGACGCCCCGCGCCTGGAGGGGCACCGTGATGAGCGAATGGATGCCGTAACCGACGATCGTCCGAGCTCGCTCCGGGTCCTGGGCGAGTCGGCCGGGAGCGTCGGACAGGTCGGGAACCAGCTCCGGCAGACCCGTGGCGAAGGCCCGTGCCTGTGGAGTGGAGGGACAAAGATCAATCAAATGGCCGATTTTGTAGAGAGGATGGTCGTCCCGGATGCCGCGTACAGCAGCGCGGCGCATGCCCGTGTCCGTGCCGGTCGGCTCGTCCCCGTGAAGGACCGGTTCGGCCAGATCGACGGTTCCGAAGTCGGCGAGCCGGGGGACCGCGAGCTCGGTCAGCTCCTCGGCCGTGCGCACCACATCGAGTGTGGTACCGATGCCGAGACCCGCGTCGTACAGCAGCCGCAGTCGCTCGCGCGCGTTCTCCGCCCTGCCGGACAGTGCCCGCAGTTCTGTGGAGTCACGCAAGGTGGCCACTGTCCCCCGGGGCCCGCCGTGACGATCCGTGGGTCGCTGGTTCACCGCGAGCAATCGGCTCCCCACGAGGTGCACTTCGTCCGTGGCCGTGCTTCCCGAGGCCAACAGCTCCACCATGCCGGGATCAAGGCTGGACAGGTCCGAGACGCGTCGTCCCTCGGCGTCGAGCGGCAGATCCAGCAGCCGTCTTGCCTCGTCGTTGGCCAGCAGCAGTCGACCGTCCTTGCTGACGATGAGTACGCCTTCGCGCACGGCGTGCAGCACCGCGTCGTGGTGCTCGTACATGCGATTCATCTCGGCAGGGCCCAGACGGTGGGTCTGCCGCCGCAGCCGCCTGGTCACCATGGCCGTCCCGCTCGTGGCCACTCCGAGTGCGACCGCCCCCACACCGAGGATGATCGGAATCTGTCGTGCCACCGCTCCGTTCACGTTCTCGACCTTCATGCCGGCAGCCACCAGGGCGACGACCTTCGCGTGATCGTGGACGGGGACGATCACCTGTGCCTCGCGGCCGAGCGGGCCGTTGACGCTCTCGGTGTACACCTGGCCGGCCAGCGCCGGTGCGATGGTGGCGATCACCCTCTTCCCGATCAGCTCCGGACGGGGATGCGTGTAGCGGGTCCCTTTCGTGTCCATCACCACGATGAAATCGACGCCGGCCGCCTTCCGGCCCGCCTCGGTGAGCGGCTGGAGCACCGCAGCAGGGTCAGGGCTCCTCAGGGCGGCCAGGATGCCCGGTGAATGAGCGAATGTCTGAGCGACGGCGATGGAGCGGTCTTTCGCCTCCGTGCTGTTGTCGTGCCGGGCCTCCGCCACGAGCGCCAGCATCGCAGCGACCACGAGGAGCACGACGACAGCCACCTGCAGAGCGAAGACCTGGCCTGCGAGGCTCCGGGGACGCTTGCCCGTAAGTGACCGAATCCATGCGCTCCGGAATCGGCCGAAACGACTAACCACAGTGCCCTTTGTAACACTGTGGGGCCGAATGTGTGTGCGGCCAGGGCGCGCCGGGGACGGAACCGTGTGGCGTTCCGACGCCAATCCTGCAGCAGTGGAACCGGATCGGCGCCAGGACCGTACGGATACGACCGGATCATCAGGAGAACTCGCCAGGGCCGTGCCGACATTCAGTCACGAGACCCAGCGGGTTCCCGGTACTTGCGCAAGCAGGTGTGCTTCTCACGGACCTGGAGGTTCGGGGGGATGCTCCGTGGTCTGCAGAGAGGGCTCCGCGTCGTGGGCGTCGACACGGTCGCGGAACAGAAGCTGGTCGAGGACGCGGTTCCCCCAGGGCTGGATCGCCGGACCGGCGTCAGCGAGGGACGTATCGACCAGGGGGCATCAGCCGTGGCGACGACGCGCAGCAGTTAGCCCGTCAGTCGCCTACGTTCCGGATCCGGGTCGGTGCGGCAGGACTTCAGGAAGGTCGGTGCGGCAGGACTTCAGGCAGCGAGACCGGGCCCGGGCCGCCGAACACGCGCCTTGAAGTGTCCGTGCACGGCGTGCGGGGCTGCCGGGCGGGTGGCGAAGGGCGCTTGGCCAGAAACGTTCGTCGAGGGCCGGTGCCGCGCTCGCGCTCGGCGGATGCCCGGAACGACGGCGCAGGACATCCGCTCAGGACTCGGCGTGTACAGCAGGCGGGCGGTGCCGAGCCGGGCGGCGACGCCGTGCGCGCGCACGCTCGCGGTGAACAGATCTTCCTTGCGGGCCGCGACGGTCGAACCGGGGCGGGGCCCGGCGTGCCGCCGGGATCCCCGGGCGGCGGATCCAGCCCCGGAAGATCAGGAAACCGGCGGCCCCTCCAGCCGTGACCGGCCGTCGACATGGCGGAGACAGTCGTCCACCGGATCGAACGGGCGCTTCCCGCCCGCGGCGGGGAAGCAGGTGCCGAAGGCTCCCTGCCAGGCCCGCGGCATGAACGCGTGCGGAATCGATGACCACGTCGCCGGTGCCGAAGATCACGACCCGCAGGGAGTGAAGGCGGACGGCCGGCGACGGTGTGCCGATCGTGACGGATCCCTTCCCCCGGGAAGTCCCCTTCCTGGCGTCACGACCGCTGCCGAGGGCGCGCCGACCGCATCGGCGGGTTTCGCCACCTGCCCGAACGGCCGGGGCCTTGCCGGACGGAGAGGCGTGCGGCCTCCGCTCCACAGTGAGCATTTGCCGGACCTGCAGGTCGGCGCGAGGCTGGGAGCATGGTGCGCGTGCCGGATTCGGAAACGCTGACCGGGTGGGCCGTGGGGAGCCCTGGTCCGATCGCGGGCGGCCCGTTGATACGTGTTCGGCGGGCGGTTCCCTCGCCGGGGCCGGGTGAACTGTTGCTGACAGTGGAGGCGTGCGGTGTGTGCCGCACGGACCTGCACCTTGCCGAGGGAGACCTGAGCCCGCACCGGGCGTCGACGGTTCCCGGCCATGAGATCGTCGGCCGAGTGGCCGCCGTCGGCGAGTCCGTCACGCGGTTCCGGGCCGGGGACCGGGCCGGCGGGGCGTGGCTCCGCGGCACCTGTGGCCACTGCCGCTATTGCCGGGCCGGCGGGGAGAACCTCTGCCCGGCCTCCCTCTACACCGGCTGGGACGCGGATGGTGGATTCGCCGATGCCGCCCTCGTACCGGCCGACTACGCCTACCGGCTCCCGGACGACCAGGACGCCACAGAGCTGGCGCCGCTGCTGTGCGCCGGGATCATCGGCTACCGCGCCCTGCGCCGCAGCGCCCTGCCGCCCGGCGGCCGGCTCGGGATCTACGGCTTCGGGGCCTCGGCCCACCTGGCGGCGCAGGTCGCCCTGGCCGAAGGAGCGACCGTGCACGTGCTGACCCGTTCGGCACGGGCCCGTGAACTCGCCCTCGAACTGGGCGCCGCCTCCGCGGGCGGCGCGTACGACCGCCCGCCCGAACCCCTGGATTCGGCGATCCTGTTCGCGCCGGTCGGTGATCTGGTCCCCGTGGCACTGGAGGCGCTGGACCGTTCGGGAACGCTCGCCGTCGCGGGCATCCATCTCACCGACATTCCCGTGCTCAACTACCGGCGCCACCTCTTCGAGGAACGCAGTCTGCGCAGTGTCACCTCCAACACCCGGCAGGACGGCCACGACTTCCTGGAGACGGCGGCACGGATCGGCATGCGGGTCACCGTAAGCCCCTATCCGCTGAGCCGTGCCGACCAGGCGCTGAGCGATCTGGCCGCGGACCGGGTCAACGGGGCCGCCGTCCTCGTCCCGGGTTGAGCCTCGTTCTAGCCCGGCAGCCACCCCGTTCCGCAGCTCCCCGCTCCCCGTCCGCAAGGGGAGAAGGTTTTTGGTCCGGTCGGTCATGGGCCGACCGGACCCTCTTCGGCACGGCCCACTCGGCCCAGCTCCTGGCCTCCTCGGCCCTGCGGAGAGGCATCCGGAGGAGCGATCGTGGATTTCGGACGCCTTGTCCGGACACCACCTACCGAAGCCCGCGGTCACCGCACTCACGGCGGAGGACACCATGGCAACCACTCGGCGCGTCGCACCGTTCGCGGAATTCGGCCGGCAGGACATCGGCCTTGTCGGCGGCAAGAACGCCTCACCGGGGGAAATGACCGCACACCTGACAGCTGCGGGTGTGCGGGTGCCGGGGGTCGCGACGACGGCCGATGCGTACGGGGAACTGCTCGACGGCCACGGGCTGCGTACGCGGATCTGCCCAGCTGCTGCTGTCCTGCCACCGTTGCCACGCCTCGTCGTTCACCGACCGAGCGATCGACCACCGGGAACGGATGGGCTTCGACCAGCCGGCGGTGACTCTCTCCGTCGGCGTCCAGATCATGGTCCGCTCCGACCTCGCAGGCGCCGGAGTCATCTTCACCCTCGACCCCGAGAGCGGATTTCCCGAGGTCATCGTGGTCGGCGCAGCGTGGGGCCTGGGCGAGACCGTCGTCAGTGGCCGGGGCGACCCCGACGAGCACACGGTCTTCAGGCCGAGTTTCGAGGACCCGGCCCTGGACCCCGTGATCGATGTGCGGATCGGAGCGAAACGGCAGAAGGCGGTCCACGGACAGCACGGACGGACCCGTTCTGAGCTTGTTCCGCTTCGACGGACGCCGTCGGTGTGCTGGTCAGGCCGTCTCGTTCGCCCGCGTCGGCCTCGGTCGCTCGACCCGGTCCCGCACCGCGGTCCCGGTCAGGTCGAAGTCCTCGGCGATCCGACCGACCGAGCGGTCGCCACGCCGGCACAGCTCGACGATCCCGGCCTTGGACTCCGGCGTGAACGAGTGGCGAGGACCCGGCTTCTTCTTCCCCGTGCTCTCCATGACGGACATCATCCTTCCGGGGCCGAAGCCCCTGATCTCCGATGTCCGTCAGAGCGGATCAAGCCCACGTCCGGCCCACGCCTGCTCGGCGGACTGCTGCGCGGCCCCGTGCGCGCCCGCGCCGACCAGCCCCGTCTCGTAGGCGACGATGACGGCCTGGACACGGTCACGCAGCCGGAGCTTGGCGAGGATGCGGGCGACATGGGTCTTGACGGTCGTCTCGGCCAGATGGAGGCGGGCGGCGAGTTCGGCGTTGCTCAGTCCTCGGGCGAGCAGGCCGAGGACCTCCAGCTCGCGCGGCGTGAGCGAGGCGAGGTCGCGGTGGAGGGCGGAGGCGTCGCTGCCGTGCCGGGCGAACCGCTGCACGAGGCGGCGGGTGATGGCGGGCGCGAGGAGGGTGTCGCCGGTGCGGATCGTGCGCACGGCCGAGACCAGGTGCTCGGGGGTGACGTCCTTGAGGAGGAAGCCGCTGGCCCCGGCGGACAGGGCCGCGTACACGTACCGGTCGAGGTCGAAGGTCGTCAGGACGATGACGCGGGGTTCGCCGGGGGGCGGGGTCTCACCCCCTCGAACGGAGCCGGGAGCCCGGGGAGCGGTGAGGATGCGGCGGGTGGCCTCCAGGCCGTCCATCTCCGGCATCCGGATGTCCATCAGGACCACGTCGGGACGTGTGCGGCGGACCGCTTCGACCGCTTCGGCACCGTTGGTCGCCTCGGCGACGACGTCGATGCCGTCGGCGCCGAGGATCATCCGGAATCCGGTGCGGACCAGGGTCTGGTCGTCGGCCAGGAGCACTCGCGGCGGCTGCTCGGTCACGGTGCCTCCAGGGGGATCAGGGCTTCCACACGGTAGCCGCCGGTCAGGCGCCGGCCGGCGCTCAGGGTGCCGTCGTAGACGGCGAGACGTTCGCGCAGGCCGATGAGGCCCCGGCCGTTTCCGGTGGCCGCGCCCGCGCCCGGGCGCCCACCGGTGTCGGTGACTTCCACCCGGAGTCGCTCCGGCCCGTACTCGACGGTCACGCGGGCGGTGGCCCCGGCCGCGTGCTTCATGGTGTTGGTCAGGGCTTCCTGGACCACCCGGTAGACGGCGAGTTCGATGCCGGGCGGGAGCCCGCGGGGCGGACCGGTCACGGTCACCCCGACCGGCAGGCCGGCGTCCCGTACCCGTCCGGCGAGCGTGTCCAGCTGGTCCAGGCCGGGCTGCGGGGCCAGCCCCGTGCCCGCGTCGGCCAATTCCCCGGCACTGTCCGCGGGTTCGCCGTCCCCGGCCATGGTGAGCAGGCCCATGACGTGCCGAAGTTCGGTCATGGCCGCTCGACCACCGGCCTCGACGGCGAGCAGGGCCTCGCCGGCCTGCTCCGGGGCGGTCTTCATGATCTTGCGGGCGGCACCGGCCTGAATGACCATCACGCTGACGTTGTGCGTGACGACGTCGTGCAGTTCGCGGGCGATCCTCGCGCGTTCGTGCTCGACCGCCCGGCGCAGCGTCTCGGCCTGCTCGCGTTCCAGGGCGGCGAGCCGGGTCCGCCCCTCGGCGGTGCGGAGTTTCCAGGTGCGCAGGCCGAGGGCGGCCCCGGCCATCGGGACCAGGATCAGCAGGACGACGTACTCGTTGGGGACGACCGGTGTCACCGAGTTCCCCGAGGTGCTGACCAGGAGGACCGACACGGGCAGGGCCGCCAGGGTCGCCGTCCGGTACGGGCTGAACACGGCCGCGCTGTAGACGGCGATGACGAACGCGTAGAAGGTCAGCCGCAGGACGCTCTGCGGCGTCGCCAGCGTCGCGGCCGTCACGACGCACAGCACGGCGAGCGGACAGCGCCGGCGCAGCGCCAGGGCACCCGAGGCGACGGTCGCGAGGGTCACCATGAGGACCAGGCCGCCGGTACCGGACGGACGCGGGTTCTCGATCCGCACACCGGGCGCGATCTCGCGCACCACGACGTTGCCGACGTTGTCGACGCCGTAGTAGACGGTGACGATTCCGAGAACCAGCGCCAGCAGTACGTCGAACTGCCGGGCGCGCCGGGTGATTTGCGGCGGCGGACCGGCCGGCACCCGCGCGTCGCGGACCGCCCGACGGGCCGAACCCGCCAACCGCGCCGACGCCGTACGTACGTTCATCACCGGCTCATTGTCGCCGCCGCACGCCCCCTCGGAGTCCGCCCCGGCGGTCGGTTTCCGGCGACCGCGTACATCGGGCGCCTACATCGCAGGGATGACGCGCGGGCGGCTCGTCCCGATGGGGTACGGCAAAGGGCCCGGGCGATCGACGCGCGGGGGCCGGGCGCGCTCCTAGCGTCCACGGGGTCCGATGCCCGTGTCGAAGGAGCCCTTTCATGACCATGCCGGTGATCGAACTGCGCGAGGTGAGCCGACGGTACGACGACGGCCCGCCCGCGCTGCAGCACGTGTCGCTGACCGTGCGGAGCGGCGAGGCCGTCGCCGTCCTCGGCCCTTCCGGAAGCGGCAAGTCCACCCTGCTCAATCTGCTCGCGGGCCTGGACCGGCCGGACACCGGGACCGTCACCGTGGCCGGGGTGCGCGTGGACGAGCTGGGCGAGACCGGGGCGGCGCTGCACCGGCGGAACAGGATCGGCATGGTCTTCCAGTTCTTCAACCTGCTCGACGACCTCACGGTCGCCGACAACGTCGTGCTGCCCGCGCGGCTCGCGGGCATGGGCCGCGCGGAGGCGGACCGGCGCGCGGCGGAGCTCCTGGAGAGCCTCGGCATCGACCGGCACGCCCGCGCCCATCCTGGGCGGTTGTCCGGCGGCGAGCGGCAACGCGTCGCGGTGGCACGGGCGTTGATGAACCGGCCGCCGCTGCTCCTGGCCGACGAACCGACCGGAGCCCTGGACACGGCCGCGGGACGGGACGTCAGCGGACTGCTCGCCGACCTCAACGCCGACGGCCAGACCGTCGTGGTGGTCACCCACGACCTCGCGCTGGCCCGCTCCTGCACCAGCCGTACGGTCAGGATCGCCGACGGCCGGATCACCGAGGACGTCCCGTCGCGGAACCTCGCCCCGGAGACCGCCCGATGAGCGCGCTCGGCGGGGTGGTGCGCTCGGGCGTGGGACGACGCCGGGTGCAGACGCTGGTGATCGGGCTCACCACGATGATGGCGGTGGCCGCCTCCGTCCTCGGCGGGTCACTCCTGGTGGTCTCCGGCGCGCCCTTCGACGACGCCTTCGCCCGGCAGCGCGGCGCACACCTGTCCGTCCGGTTCGACGCGCGCGAGGTGAGCGCCGCACAGTTGACGCGGTCCAGGGACGCCGAGGGGGTCAGCGGCGCGGCCGGTCCCTTCCGTACGGCCACGGTCACCCCGCGGGCCGACGCGACGGGTCCCGGATGGCCGATGACCGTGGCCGGGCGTCCCGGTCCCGGCCACGACGTGGACGAGGTGGCGTTGACCGAGGGACGTTGGCCCACCCGCTCCGGCGAGATCGTACTGTCCGCCGACTCCTCGCAGATCCCGACCCCGGGCAGAAGGATCACCTTCTCCGGGCTGCCGGGGGAGCCGACGCTGACGGTGGTCGGCGTCGCCCGCTCGGTCACCCGGACCGCGGACGCCTGGGTGCTCCCGTCCCAGATGCCGGCGCTCACCGCCTCCGGCAGCGGCGGCTACCAGATGCTCTACCGCTTCACCGGGGCGAGCAGCGCGGCGCGGATCGCCGCGGGCGGCAGGGCCGTGACGGCCTCCCTCCCGGCGGGTGCGGTCGTCGGCGACCAGTCCTGGCTCACCGTCAGGAAGAACGCCGAGCGCGAAACCGCCCTCTACGTTCCGTTCCTCGTCGCGTTCGGCGCGCTGGGCCTGGTCATGTCGGTGCTCGTCGTCGGCAACGTCATCGCCTCGGCCGTGGGCATGGGAACGCGCCGCATCGGCATCCTCAAGGCCGTCGGTTTCACCCCGGCCCAGGTCGTGCGCGCCTACGTGGGCCAGGCACTGGTCCCGGCCGTCGCCGGCACGGTCCTCGGGGTGCTCGCCGGGCACCTGCTCGCCGTCCCCGTGCTGGCCGAGGCCGAGGAAGTGTACGGCACCTCGTCCCTGGCCGTCGAGCCGCGGGTCGACCTGGCGGTGGTCGCCGGGATGCTCGGCCTGGTGGCGGCGACCGCGTGGGCGAGCGCCCGGCGGGCCGGCCGGCTGCGTACGGTCGACGCGCTCTCTGCCGGGCGTACCGCGTCCGCGGGGCGCGGCCGGTGGGCGGCGCGCCTGGCCGGACGGCTGCCGTTGCCGCGCCCGGTCGCCCTGGGCCTGACCCGGCCCTTCGCGCGGCCCGCCCGCGCGCTGGCCATGGGCACGGCGATCCTGTTCGGCACCGTCGCCGTCACCTTCACCGTGGGGATGGGCACCTCGCTCGGCCGGGTGGTGGAGGCCAAGGCGCACGACGCCGCCGACGTGGTCGTACCCGCGCCCGCGCCGGACTTCGGCCCCCAGGGCCCTGCCCCCGGGAAGCAGCGGCCCGGGGGCGATCCGGCCGCGGTCGCCGCGGCCGTCGGGGCGGCCGACGGAACCGGGAGGTACTACCGCGCCACGACGGTCCGGGCGACCGTGTCCGGCCCGACCGGCATCGTCGACGTGATCGCCTTCACCGGCGACGCTTCCTGGGGCGGCTACACGATGGTCTCGGGCCGTTGGTTCCACGAGCCCGGCGAGGCGGTGGTCCCCACCCCCTTCCTGGCCGCCACCGGCACCCGCGTCGGCGACACCGTCACCCTCGGCGGCCTGGCCGAGCCGGTCACGGTCCGGATCGTCGGCGAGGTCCTCGACCCCCGCAACGACGGGATGCAGGTCTTCGTCGACGCCCCGACCCTCGCGGCCGCGCACCCCGACCCGACGGACACGAGCCATCACGTCGAGGTCGCCCCGGGCACCGACGTGTCGGCCTACGTCACCACCCTGAACAAGGCCCTGGCACCGCTGGGGGCCACCGCACGGACCGGCGCGCTCCACGGCGGCAGCGACATGGTCGTCACCCTCAACGCCCTGTCCGCGATCCTCACGCTGATGCTCGTCGCCGTCGCCGCGCTCGGCGTGCTCAACGGCGTGCTGCTCGACACCCGCGAGCGCGTCCGGGAGCTCGGTGTGCACAAGGCCCTGGGCATGACCCCCCGGCAGACCGTCACGATGGTCCTCACCTCGGTCCTCGTGATCGGACTCGCCGCGGGCGCGCTGGGCGTGCCGCTCGGCGTGGCGCTGCACGGCCAGGTCACCCCGGCCATGGGCGACAGCGTGGGGCTCCGCCTCCCCGACTCCGTCATGGCCGTCTACGGCGGGGGCGAATTGCTCGTGCTCGCACTCGGCGGCCTGCTCATCGCCGCCCTGGGCGCGCTCCTGCCCGCCGGCTGGGCCGCCGGGGCCCGGACCGCCACGGCCCTGCGCACCGAATAGGGGGCCGGGCTTCGGGACCTGTGGCTCCGGCCCCACCGCGAGGAACGGTGGGCGCCGGGCGGTTTTTCCCCCGGTCGGCACGGAAGGGGACGGCGGCGGTGGTCCCCGCGCCCGGGGCGCGGATCGCATGCGCGGATCACATGTGACACGGCAGACGGCCCGGTCCGTCCGGGACGACCGGGCGGGCCGGGCCGTTCCGTGTGCTCAGGGGGGCCGCTCCGCTCGGCCGTTCGGGTGGTCGTCGACCGGGCATGGATGCGGAGTAATCGGTCTTTCGTGCGAGCTCTCATACCAGAGCGGGACGGATGGCGGGCAAGTTCGACAACTGCCCGCCGCGCCCGTGTGATGGACGACTACCGTGTGTGGCCGGTGATCAACGGTGGGCTCATGGAACCCGAGCCCGCCCGACCGACGAACCGAGCCTGACCGACCACCGTAGGTGCCACCGCATGGATGCCGATTCCTGGTGCCCCACGTACCGAGGACACTGATGTCTCAACTTCGCGCACCCGCAGCGCGACCGGAACGCCGAGAGGGCGGACGGCACGGCCGACCCGGTGCCCGTTCCCACTCGGCCGCGGCCAGACCCCGCGCCGCCCAGCCGTCCCCCGAGACGCGTATACGCCCCCAACTGCTGCGCACCGCGGTGCTGCCGACCGTCGCCGCGGCGCTCAGCGGGGCCGCAGCGGTCATCTTCACCGTCCGCTCCACGGGAGCCGGGCCGTCCACCGCGCTCTGGATCGCCCTGGGCGCGGCCGGCACGCTCGCGATCGCCGCGGTGCTGGCCGCGTTCCTCGCCGCCAACCGGGTCGCCACCACCGTCTTCGGACGGTGCCTGGCGCTCCGCCGCGCCAGCGTCCAGGGGCAGGCGGAACTGCAGCGCGTGGTGGAGCAGCTCCGCAACGGCGAGCAGGTGCCCGTGCGGAAGCCCGCCCCGCCCGTCGCTCCGGGAGGTGACGCCTTCGAGCTGCTCGCCCAGGAAATGGGCCGTCAGCAGGAGGCCGCGATGGCCTCGGTCGTCGAGGCGTCCCGGCTCGCCGACCGCTCCGGCGAGGACCAGAAGGTCGAGGTCTTCGTCAACCTCGCCCGGCGGCTGCAGTCGCTCGTGCACCGCGAGATCCAGCTGCTCGACGAGCTGGAGCACGAGGTCGAGGACCCCGACCTGCTCAAGGGCCTCTTCCACGTCGACCACCTGGCCACCCGCATCCGCAGGCACGCCGAGAACCTCGCCGTCCTCGGCGGCGCGGTGTCCCGGCGGCAGTGGAGCAACCCGGTCAGCATGACCGAGGTCCTGCGCTCGGCGATCGCGGAGGTCGAGCAGTACCCGAGGGTCAAGCTCGTGCCGCCGATCGCCGGCACGCTGCGCGGCCACGCCGTGGCGGACGTGATCCACCTGCTGGCCGAACTGGTGGAGAACGCGACGGTCTTCTCCGCCCCGCAGACCCAGGTGCTCCTGCGCGCCCAGCAGGTCACCGCCGGACTGGCACTGGAGGTGGAGGACCGGGGGCTGGGCCTGCCGGGCAACGAGCAGAGGCGGATGAACGCACTGCTCGCCGACCCCGACCAGGTCAACGTGGCCCGCCTGCTGCAGGACGGCCGGATCGGGCTGTTCGTCGTCGCGTCCCTGGCCCGTCGGCACGGCATCGCGGTCCGGCTGCAGAGCAACATCTACGGAGGCACCCAGGCCGTACTCGTCCTTCCGCAGACCCTGCTGGGCGGGGACGGGGACACCGCGGAGGGCAACGAGGCGGCCCCGGCCCCGCAGCCGGAGGCCGCGCACCATCCGTCGGCCGAGCCCGGCGGACACCACCGACCGGACCAGGGCCCCGGCCCGTCCCCGGACCCCGTGCCGGGACCGCAGGCGGACACCGCCCGTCAGCCGTACGTCCCCGGCCAGCCGCTGCGTCTGCACCAGACGCCCGAGCAGGCACCGGACCGGGGCGAGGCCCCGCCGCTCCCGCTGCGCGCGGACCGCCCCGCCCCGGACCCCCGAGGCCGACGCCCCCGGAGCCCCCCGGCCCGAACCCGGAGCGGTGCGCGGCACCATGAGCCGCCCCCAACTGCCCAGGCGCGCCAACCAGGAGCATCTGGTCCCGCAGCTCAGGGAAGCACCCGTACCGCGCATCGAGGACGAACAGGCCCTGCACGACCCGGGACTCATGGCGGCCTTCCGCCGGGGCATCGAACTCGCCGAGGCCCGCACCGAATCCGAGTCCGAGGCGGACACCGCCCGGGAACCGGACCCGGCCCCCGAGGCACGGACGGCCCCGCAGACGTGGCAGAACCGGGCCCCGCTCGAACCGCTGCCGGTACGCGGACGGACCACGACCGTCACCCCGTACCCGGGCCCCGGCACGACCCCGGGCCCCGGCACGGGCACGGCCCCGGCCGGCGATCCCCTCGAAACGAACACCTCCAAGGAGTAGATGCACCATGGCGACCGATATGCCGTCCGGTCAGGTCTCGGACCTCGACTGGCTGCTGAGCGGACTGGTCCAGCGCGTCCCGTACACACGCAGTGCGGTTCTCCTCTCCGCCGACGGGCTGGTGAAATCCCTCCATGGCATGGACGCCGACAGCGCCGACCACATGGCGGCGCTGGCGGCCGGCCTGTACTCGCTCGGCCGCAGCGCCGGCGCGCGCTTCGGCGACAGCGGCGAGGTGCGTCAGGTGGTGGTCGAACTCGACTCGACCCTGCTGTTCGTCTCCACCGCGGGTTCCGGCACCTGCCTCGCCGTCCTCGCCGGACGCGAGGCGGACGCGGCGGTGCTCGGTTACGAGATGACGATGCTGGTCAAGAGCGTCCGGCCCTACCTGATGACGCCGACGAGACAAGCGGCCGGCACGCCGAGCCCCACGGGGCTGTGAGGGTGTCGATCCAGCAGGACGGGCCGCTGCTCGACGACGCGGCGGGCCGGCTGATCCGCCCGTACACCGTGAGCAACGGCCGTACCCGTCCGACGGCCGTGCTCGATCTGCTCTCCCTGGTGATGGCCACGGGCACCGAGCCGCAGATCCACCTCGGCCCCGAGCACTCCGTCGCGCTGGGGCTGTGCGGCGACCCCACGTCGGTGGCCGAGATCGCCGCCCATCTGCGGCTGCCCGCGGTCGTCACCAAGGTGCTCGTCTCCGACCTGGTCGACTGCGGAGCAGTCACCGCGCACCCGCCCGCCTTCCAAGACATGCCCACCGACCGATCCCTGCTGGAGGCAGTGCTCGATGGCTTACGACGACAGCTCTGACGGCTTCGGCAGCCCCGCCGCGTACGAGAACACCGCAGGCTCCGAGGGTTACGGCGGCCCGCAGGGCTACCCGATGCCGCAGGGCTACGGAGAAGCCCGGAGGCACGGAGCCCCGCAGACCTACGGGGAAACCCAGGGCTACGGGGAAACCCAGGGCTACGGGGCCCCGCAGCCCCACGGGGAGGGCCGGGGCCACGGAACTCCGCAGGGTTATGGAGCACCGCAGGGGTACGGCGGCCCGCAGTCCTACGGAGAGGCCCCGGCCCCCGGGGGCCCGCAGGACTACGGGAGCGGGCAGTACTACGGCGACGCGCACCACTACGGGGACGCCCGGGGAACCGCCGGGGCGGAGTTCGGGGGAGCGCCCCCGCAGGGCTCACCGCACTACGGCACCGGGCCGGGCCACGGCGACGCGCAGGACCACGGAGCCGGACCGGAGTACGGAGCCGGACCGGAGTACGGCGGCCCCGGTGGCGCCCAGGATCCCGCGGGCGCCGAAGGGCCCGACGGCCCCGTCGCCTCCGAAGGCTTTCCCGTCGCGCTCAAGGTGCTGGTGGCGGGCGGATTCGGCGTCGGCAAGACCACCTTCGTCGGCGCGGTCAGCGAAATCGCACCACTGAGCACGGAAGAGCTGCTGACCCAGGTCAGCGCCGCGACCGACAGCCTCGACGGCATCGAGTCCAAGACGTCCACCACGGTGGCGATGGACTTCGGCCGGATCACCCTCGACGAGCAGCACGTGCTCTACCTGTTCGGAACCCCCGGCCAGGAACGTTTCTGGTTCATGTGGGACGAGCTCTCCCAGGGGGCGCTGGGAGCGGTCGTGATCGCGGACACCCGCAGGCTCGCGGACTGCTTCGCCGCCGTCGACTTCTTCGAGCGGCGCGGCATCGGATTCATCGTCGCGGTGAACGAGTTCGACGGTGCCTTCCGCTATGGGCCCGAGGAGGTACGCGCCGCGCTCGACCTGGGGCCGGACGTGCCGGTGGTGCTCTGCGACGCCCGGATCGCCAGCTCGGGAACCGGCGCCCTGGTCACCCTGGTCCAGCACCTGATCAACGCCACCTCGGCCCCGGCCCCGTTGACCGGTTTCGGGGCCCACCCGTGACCCGGAGGGCCACCCGGCGGATGCTGCTCACGCCCGTCGACCGCGACGCCCCGGTCCGCACCCGACGACTGCGGACCCTGGGGCTCGGGGAGCGTGCCGACGCGTCCTTCGACAACTTCGACGCCTTCGCCGACAGGGTGGCCGAAGTGACCGACGTGCCCTTCTCGATGGTCAACTTCATCGACGGGAACCGGCAGTTCTTCGCGGGGCTGCACACCCCGACCGGCACGCACAAGGGCTCCGACCTCGGGGCCGCGGCCGCGGGCAGCAGCCGCGGCGGCCGGTACGTGGCGCTCGACCGCGGCTACTGCCCCCATGTCGTCGTACGGCGCAAGGCGCTCGTCCTGGAGGACGTCTGCGACTATCCCCGGTTCGCCGGCAACCCGGTCGTCGACGAGATAGGCATCCGCTCCTATCTCGGAGCCCCCCTCATCGACCGCACGGGCGTCGCCCTGGGCGCCGTCTGCGCGGTCGACACGGTGCCCCGCCCATGGGGCAGGGCCGGGCTCGACACCATCAAGTCCCTGGCGCGGGAACTCGTCGGACACATCCACCGGCGGGAGGAGAACGGCATCGGCATCTGAACCGGCCCGCCGGCCTTCTCCCGCCCGCCCCGGCCCGTGGCCGGACCCGCCGACCGGACCGACCGACCCGTTCCGCCCCCGCGCGGCCTCAGACCTCGACCGTCGTACCGTCCAGGAAGGTCAGCACCACCGAGTCCGACCCCGCCCGCACCCGCACCGCGTCGCGCAGCGCCTCCGGATGCACGGTGTCCCGGGACAGGGCGACCAGTGAGACGTGGACGCTGCGACCGCCCGGATGCGGGCGGCTGCGCAGATACGGGACCGCGGAATGCGGACCGTGCGCGTTGGACTGGACGTCACGCGCCACGGCGGCCCCCTCGGCCCCACCGTCCCAGCCGTGCAGCGCGATCAGGGCGCTGCTCAGCCCGTCGGCCGTCCGGGCGAGCGCCCAGTCCGGCCCCGACACGGCGAACGGGCTCCGCGCGTGCGCGACCGCGTGACCGCCCTCCCGCACCACCGCCCCCTCGGGCGCCTCGACCCGGTGCACCCGGATCTCCCACGGACCGTGCAGCACGCTCGTCGTCCCGATCCGGTACGCACGCTCGTCGCCCGGCAGCCGGGCCGCGTACCAGGAAGCGGCGACCCGGTCCGCGCAGCGCAGCGGATGGATGCGGCGGCGCCGCGACGGGGTGCCGTCCGGGGCCACCAGCGCCAGGTGCCCGTCGATCGCGCGGGACACCGCGTGCGGGGCGGCCTGCGGAGCCGTCGCCGTCGAGAAGGCGAAACCCGCGTAGTGCGGATCGGCCGTCCCCTCGGCCGGGTCGGCCGCCCCGTCGTACGGCGGATTGTGGTCGCTGCCGTGGTTGACCAGCCGGACGATGCCGTCGTCGCGGGTGCCGTGCAGCAGCCAGCCCGGGGCGGGCAGCGCCGTGTACCGGTCGGACTCCTCGACGGGCAGCGGGAGTTCGCGCGCCGTCCACACCGCGTGGTCCGCCGGGAGCAGCAGTCCGAGGAAGCCCTTGCTCGCCCAGTACGGCGAGGCGGGACCGGAGTACGGCTGGGTGGTCGGCAGGAACGTGTCGTACCAGCCCAGTGTCAGCAGCCCGCGCTCGTCCGGCACCCCGCGCTCCACGAAGTGCCGCATGGTGCCCGAGGCGAGCCGGCGGGTGAGCCCCGGCGCGAGCGGGGTGCAGTCGGCCAGCGCCCCCATCCACACCGGTGCCAGGGCGGCGAACCGGTAGGTCAGCGAACGGCCCTGGTGCACCGGGGCGCCGTCGGCGCCGAAGAAGTGCTGGTAGTCCTCCAGGAACCGGCCGAGCCGCTGCCGGTAGACCTCGGTCCTGCCCCCGTCGTCGGCGCCCGCCATCCGCGACCACAGCAGCGGGTACAGGTGCATCGCCCAGCCGATGTAGTAGTCGAAGTTCCGGCCGTCGCCGTCGGTGTACCAGCCGTCGCCGACGTACCAGTCCTCGATCCTGTCCAGGTTGCTCTCGATGTCCGACCGGCTGTACGGGGCGCCGACCGAGGCGAGGAACTGCTCGGACACCACCTGGAAGAGCCGCCAGTTGTTGTCCCAGGTGCGTCCGCCGACGAATCCGGAGAACCAGTCGACGACCCGCTCCTGCACCCGGGCGTCCAGCCGGTCCCAGATCCACGGCCGGGTCTCGTGCAGCGCCACCGCGACCGACGCCGCCTCGACCATCTGCTGCGAGCAGTCCGTCAGTCGCGGCCACGCCTCCCCGCTCGCGGGGTCCGTGCCGACCGCCAGCCCCGCCGCGTACCGTTCCACCAGCGCCGGGTCGGCCGCCCCGCCCGCGCCCGCGATGCGGCAGGCGGCGAGCAGGAACGACCGGGCGAACCCTTCGAGACCGTCCGAGACGACCCCCGACCAGCTGCCGCGGCCGGGCAGTCGGTACTGGGCGAGGCCGGGGGTCGCGTACGGCACCAGGGCGTCCAGCAGCCGGTCGGCCGTCGCCTCCCAGTGGGCCCTGGTCCAGCCGGTGCGGGAGGACAGGAGCCGGTCGGGCGGTGGCAGGTGCAGATGCGGTGCGACGGACACGGTGGTGCTCCTCGGGAAGGGGGTGCGGGGACGGATCAGCGGGAAAGCACGGCTCGGTGGGTGTGGCCGCGGGAGCCGCCGACGGCGACGGTGAGCACGGGCCTGCGGCCCGGGGCGACGCTCACCGAGGCGTCGGCGTCCACCACCGACCGCACGGGGAAGGGCAGTTCGACCGAGAGCGTGGTGAGCGTCCGTCCAGGGTCCGCCACCGCGACGCGGACCTGCCCGCCGTGGTGCTGCACGAGCACCGACGCCGGGCCCGACGCGGTGATCCCGGCGGCCGTCCCGGCGCCCCAGAAGTTCACGGCGGTCAGCCCCGCCCGGCGCACCTCCACGGCCTGCGCGGTCGCGTCGTCGGCGACGATCCGCACCGGCCGGGACCGCGCCCAGGCGGCGGTCGCCACCGCCGAGGCGCCGGGCAGCAGCACATAGGAGTAGCGGGCGTCGGCGGGGGAGGTGCCGTGGTCCACCCACAGCGTCAGGTAGCGGCGGGTGACGGGATCGGTGCCGCCGCCGGTGTCCGCCCCGGAGTTGATGTCCCGCCAGGTGCCGGTGCGCTGTTCGCGCAGGGCGTGCAGGGTGGCCCGGTCGGGGAACACATAGCCGCCGACGCCCTCCACGTGCGCCCACCGGGCCCCGTCGAACTCATGGGTCCAGCCCTGCTCGACGGGCTGGCGGACGCCGTCGACCAGCAGCCGGTGGCGGCCGCCGGCGCCCAGGTTGCGGTTCTCCACGACCGTCTCGATCCGGCGGCCGTCGGTCGCCGTGATGCCCGCCCCGAGCGCGATCACCGCGTTGTCCAGCAGGAACCACGACTTCCTGGCCCGCAGAGTGGTGTCCGGGGCGCCGAGCACCTCCATCGCGGCCGCCACGTACCTGCCGTCCAGCACGGCACCGCCCGCGACGGCGTTGGACGGACGGTGGGTGGACGTGCCCGCGCCCGTGCCGAGATCGGCGCGCGGCCGGGTGTCGACCGTGGTGCCGGGCAGCCGGTACGGGTCGACGGTCGGCCAGAAGCCGTCGTTGTACTGCCGCAGGTCGTCGCCGTCGTACAGGTACGTCATGCCGTCGCCGGTGTACCAGCCGTGCAGGTTCTCGCCGTTGCCCGCCTCGTACGCCGAGATCCGCTTCGACGACAGCGACAGCGCGCAGGCCCAGCCGGGGCGGCGGTGCACCACGCGGTCCATGTCGGCGAAGACGGAACTGCCGGTCGTGCGGGGCCCGACGGGGACGGTTCCGTCGTCCAGGACGGCCTTGGCCAGGGCGAGTTGGGGCAGGGTCGCGAGGGTCTCGAAGGGAGTGGCGCGGTTGCGGACCAGCCAGCCCTTGACCAGCGCGCGCCAGCGGTCCGCGTATGCGGCGGGGGCGCCGGAGGCCAGGAGCAGGATCGCCGCGAGGGCCGCCGCGCCGTCGCGGTGGTCACCGGCGCGTTCCCGGGAGACCGCCCGGCCGCGCACCGAATCCATCATCAGCCCGTCGAAGACCACCGGGGCGAAGGTCCGCTCGACGGCCTCGTACATCACCGAGACCTGCGGGTCGGTCACCGCCCACTCGGAGCCGGCCAGCAGCGCCAGCAGATGGGCCGTGCCGCTGAGCAGCACGACGCCGTACGTACCGGTGTAGGCGACCACGTCGTGCTGGACGAACGACCCGTCCTCGTAGAACCCGTCCCCCGAAGAGGCGTACCGGAAGAGGCTGTTGCGGCCCGCGTCGCGCACGTCGGACAGCGCGTCGCGGGCCGAGACGAGCTTGTCGGGGTCCCGCCCCAGCAGCCCGCGCAGCGCCACGACGACCGCCTTGTCGGTGCGGTTGGCGCCGGTCTCGGCGAGGGCGGGGTAGTTGGTGCGGCGGTCCGCGTCCGGGCAGAACCGGTCGACGACCGCGAGGTAGTCCGCGAGGTCGGCCGCGGGAAGCCGGTCGCGCAGGACGACGGCGCAGTCCATCAGGGCGCGCGGGGCGCCGATCTCCCAGAACCACCAGTTGCCGGTCTCGGGCCTGGTCGGGTTGTACGCGGTGTCGTGGGTGAAGCGCAGCGCCGCGACGAGGGCGGCCGCCACCTCGGCGCTGCCCGCGAGGGAGGTGCCCTCGGTGGCCCAGGCGGTCGCGAGGGTGCGCAGCCGGGTGTAGCTCTGGCCGAAGTTGCCCGGGGCGGTGAGCGGCGCGAGGTCGGACCAGAGCGCGGTGCGTCCCGCGCCGCGGTCGAGGGTGTCCCACAGGCCCCGGGCCGTGGTGTCCAGGGCCGCGACGGCGGCGGTGAGATCGGGGTCGGCGGGGTCGGGGACGCCGCCGGTGAGCAGCGTTTCGGCCCGCTGGAGCAGGGTGTCGAAACCGACGGCCGTTGTTCCGCCGGTCGCCGCCGTGCCGGGGGCGACCGGCGGAACAA
>NZ_RDBO01000083.1:286604-307497 GCF_008120935.1 Streptomyces sp. sk2.1 | reverse complement strand
CCCTCGCCCTGATCGAGACCGCCCGGCACCGGAAACCTCGGACACCGGGAAACAAGGGGGAAGCCTGCCCGCCGAACACTCTCGATGTCAAGATACTTGATACCGAGATACCGTCCGCGCCGACACCCCCGCACCGCCCCACCCCACCCCACCCCGCACCGATCACCCGTCCCGGTGCGCTTCACCGCCGGGGGCGTCACAGTGGAAGGAGACCTCGGGCGGGATCGCCGACGAGGAGGTGTCCGGATGGACATGGCCCGTGACAACGACGGCCGACCCGGCATGCGGGTCGACGGGACCGGGCGGACGGGCCCGGCACCCTGTTTCGTCGTGCAGATCCACCAGGCCCGGCGCATGCACTTCGACTTCCGGCTGGAGGTCGACGGCGTACTGAAGTCGTGGGCGGTGCCGCGCGGCCCCTCGGAGAATCCGCGCGAGCGGCGACTGGCCGTCCCGACGGAGGACCACCCGCTGGAGTACCGCACCTTCGAGGGCGTCATCGCGAAGGGCGAGCGCGGCGGCGGCACGGTGATCGTCTGGGACCAGGGCACCTACCGGCCGCTCAGCCACGACCGCCGGGGCGCGCCGGTGCCGTTCGCGCAATCCCTGGAGGACGGGCACGCGACGTTCTGGCTCGACGGGACCAGGCTGCACGGCGAGTTCGCCCTCACCCGCTTCCGGGGGAGCGTCGCGGAGAACGTCCCCGGCGGGGAGGTCTGGCTGCTGATCAAGGCCAGGGACGGCCGGGCCACCCACGACGGGCCGGAAACCCCGGACCCGTACCGGGCGCGCTCGGCCCGCACCGGGCGCACGCTGGCACAGGTCGCGGCCGAGGAGAGCGCCGGAGGCGGGGCCTCCTGACCGACCGGACCCCCTGAGCCGCCGGACATCCTGAGCGACCGGGACCGCCCGGCCACCCGAGGCTCCCCCGCCACCCGGGACTTCCCGACCACCCGGGACTTCCCGACCGACCAGGGCTCCCCGATCCCGAGAAATTAGGTTAGCCTTACCTGAATTGATTCTCGGTGCGGGGAGGGACTGCGGTGGGTCACGGCTGGGAGGGCGTCGTCCTCAAGCTCATGCGGGGACGGGACTTCACGTTCACCGTGACCGGCGTGGAGCAGGTCACCGAGGACTTCCGCCGGGTCCACCTCACCGACGGCGGGCTGCTCGCCGCGACCGGGGGCGCCCATCCGACGATGTGGGTCAGGGTCTGGTTCGAGCGGGGCGGCAAGCCGCACCAGCGCGCCTACACCCTGGTCGACCCGGACCCGGCCGCCGGGACGTTCAGCCTGGAGTTCGCCCTGCACGAGGGGACCGCGAGCGACTGGGCCCGCGCGGCGAAGCCGGGCGACACGATCGACGCCACGCTCCAGGGCACCGGCTTCGCCCCGCCCGAGCCCCGGCCGGCCCGGCTCTTCGTGGTCGGCGACCCGGCCTCGCTGCCCGCGATCAACTCCCTGCTGGACGCGTTCCCGGGGACCCCGGCCACCCTGTGGTTCGAGACGGCGCACGAATCGGACGAGCGGCTGCCGCTCCGGCTGGACCCGGACCACCACACCCTGCACCGGATACCGCGCCGCGACCGGGGCGCCGGGCTGGTCGCCGAGGTGAAGTCGGCCCTGCCGCGGCTGCTGGGGGCCGACGCCTCCGACGCGTACGTCTGGATCGCCTCCGACACGGCGACCACCCGGGCCCTGTCCTCGTACGCGCGCAAGGAACTGTCCGTGCCCAAGGAGCGGGTGAACGCCCTGGGTTACTGGCGCGCCACCGGCTGAACCGGCTTCGGAAGTCCCCTCAGTCCTCGACGACCAGTGCCGGGGTCTCCTTGGTCAGGATCTCGCCGCGGAAGAACGCCGGGCTGCGGCGCTGCATCACCAGCATCAGCACCACGCCGAGCAGCAGCAGCCCGACGCCGATCACGAACACCGAGCCGACCCCGAGGACCGCCGAGCCGGAGCCGTAGGCCGGGTCCCACATGTCGTAGAGGGTCTTGCCGAAGACCGCGGTGAGCAGGAGGCCGCCGACGACCGGGAAGAGGCCCTTGAAGGCCAGGTCGCGGAAGGAGCGGGTCAGGTCGGCGCGGAAGTACCAGGCGCAGGCGAAGGCCGTCAGCGCGTAGTAGAAGCAGATCATGAGGCCGAGCGCGTAGATGGTGTCGACCAGGACGTGCTCGCTGACCAGGGTCATCACCGTGTAGAAGACGCCGGTCGCGACGCCCGCCATGACGGTGGCCCGGCCCGGGGTCCTGAAGCGCGGGTGGACGCGGGCGTACGAGGCGGGCAGGGCCTCGTACGAGGACATCGCGAGCACCGTGCGGGCCACCGGGATGAAGGTGGTCTGCAGGCTGGCGGCGGCCGAGGCGAGCACCGCGACGAAGAGCAGGATGCCGAGGCCGGGACCCATGACCGGGCCGGCGAGCGCGGCGAAGACGTTGTCGGAGGTCTCGGGGTTGGCCAGGCCGAGCCCCGAGTCGCCGGAGCCGACGGCCATCTGGGCGGCCACCCCGGTCGCCAGGTAGGAGCCGACGAGCACGACCATCGCGATGAGGGCGGCCCGGCCGGGGGTCTTCTCGCTGCCGACGGTCTCCTCGTTGGCGGTCAGACAGGCGTCCCAGCCCCAGAACATGAAGATCGACAGCGACAGGCCGGCGGTGAACGCCGCGAACGACTGCACCGCGAACGGGTTCAGCCAGGACCAGGAGAAGTCCAGGGACGAGGCGAACTCCCCGCTGCCCGCCTTCTGCACGGCCATCGCCACGAAGACCGCGAGGACCACGAGCTGGAGGCCGACCAGCGCGTACTGGACGCCCTTGGTGGCCGTCATCCCCCGGTAGCTGATCGCCGTGGCGACCGCGATCAGGGCCAGACAGGTCAGGATGTGGACGGGTTTGCTGTCGTCCAGGGCGGCGATCGATTCGCTGCCGGTGATCTCGCCGGCCAGCAGCCAGAAGTACGAGGTGGCCACGCCCGCCAGGTTCGACAGGACGATGATCGTCGCGATGACCAGGCCCCAGCCGCACATCCAGCCGACGCGCGGGCCGAACGCCTTCACCGTCCAGGTGAAGGAGGTGCCGCAGTCCGGCACGGCCTTGTTCAGCTCGCGGTACGCGAAGGCGACCAGCAGCATCGGCAGGAATCCGGCCAGGAAGACGGCGGGCATCTGCACGCCGACCTCCCCCGCCGTGGAGCCGAGGGTGGAGGTGAGGCAGTAGACGGGGGCGACGGTGGAGACGCCGATGACGGCGCTGCCCATCAGGCCGACGGAGTTCCCGCCGAGCCCCTTGCCACGCACCCCGCCGTCGGCCGGAGCGGCGCCCGGTGCTGCGTCTCCGGCCCGCGGCCGCACGTCCAGCTGAGTCATGAAAAGGACGATAAACGCTGCGATTTCCACATCCGGAAGGCGAGACTCCGCCACCTCGCCCTTGAATTCCAGGCAACAATACGGAAGAACCTTGGTTAATTGAAGGCCGTTCGCGAAAACTGCCTTCCGATGCGAGGTCGGGACTCGATCGCAGCACCGTACGGGAACCGCAGCAGTGTCCGTTTTGAGGGGTTTCAAAATTTCCCGTGGGTGTCCGCTCAGCGGACACCCACGGGGCGTCGACACCACGGGCCGGTGGCTGTCCGCGGGCCGTTCCGGCTCAGCCGGGCCAGACGATCGACTGGAGTTCGCCGTACGCGTGCAGGGCGTACGAGCCGACGTCGCGGCCCACTCCGCTCTTCTTGAACCCGCCGAACGGCGCCTCCATGTTCCGGCCGACGGTGTTCACCCCGACCCCGCCGGCGCACAGCCGCCGGGCGATCCGGAAGGCGCGCGCCACGTCCCCGGACCAGACGTAGTCGATCAGTCCGTAGTCGCTGTCGTTGGCGAGCGCGATGCCCTCCTCCTCGTCGTCGAAGGGGACGACCACGACGACCGGGCCGAAGATCTCCTCGCGGGCGACGCGCATGTCGTTGGTGCAGTCGGCGAGGAGGGTCGGGGCGACGTAGAAGCCCCGGTCGGGCCCGGCCGGGCGGGCGCCGCCCGTGACGACCCGCGCGCCCTCCTTCCGGCCGAGTTCCACGTACGCCTCGACGCGGTCGCGGTGGGCGGCGGAGATGACCGGCCCGACGACCGTGCCCCGGGCCGCCGGGTCGCCCACCTTCAGGTGGTTCGCGTACGCGGCGAGCTTCCCGACCAGCGCGTCGTGGACGCCGCGCTGGACGAGTACCCGGGTCGGGGCGGTGCAGATCTGGCCGCTGTAGAAGGAGAACGTGGTGCCGATGCCCGCCACCGCCGAGTCGAGGTCGGCGTCGTCGAGGACGACCGCGGCACCCTTGCCGCCCAGCTCCATCAGCTGCCGCTTCATCCCGCGCCCGCACACCTCGCCGATGCGCTGCCCGACGGCGGTGGACCCGGTGAAGCTGACCATGTCGACGTCCTCGCAGTCGACGGCCGCCTCGCCCGCCTCGGGGCCCGAGCCGGTGACGACGTTGACGACCCCGGCCGGGACGCCCGCCTCCTGGAGCGCCTCGGCCATCCGGTAGACGGAGAGCGGGTCCTGCGGCGCGGGCTTCACGACGACGGTGTTGCCCATGGCGAGCGCGGGCGCGATCTTGCCCGCCGGATTGGCCCACGGGTTGTTGTACGAGGTGATGCAGGTGACGACGCCGACCGGGCGGCGCACGGCGAGGGCCCCGAAGACGCCCGCCCGGCCCATCGGCCCCGCCTCGTTGATCTGCGGCGCGATCGGTTCCTCGACGGGTTCCAGGGCGCCCCTGGCGTACCGGCGGAAGCGGGCGGCGCCCACGGCCACCTGCATGCCCCTGGCCGTCGCCGTGGTCGCGCCGCTCTCCGCGCGGGCGAGGTCGGCGCTGGCCACGAGGTCGCGTTGCATGAGGTCGGCGGCCCGGTCGAGGATCGCGGCCCGCTCCTCGGGGCGGGTGCGGGACCAGGTGGTGAACGCCTCGCGGGCCGCGGCGGCCGCCGCGTGCACCTGTTCCCTGCTCGCCTCCGGGGCCAGACCGACGACCTCCTCGGTCGCGGGGTCGATCACCTCGTAGTGGCCGTGGTCCGGCTCGGTCCACCGGCCGCCGATGAACAGCCGGCGCCTCGGGTCGTCGCTCGTGCCGCTCATGCGGTGCTCACCGTCCTGGTGTCGCGGCCGGAGCGGAGCACCGTGCCGGGGACCGCGCCGGTCACCTTGTCGTCGCGCAGGGTCTCCACCCCGTTGACCCGGACCGAGACGATGCCGATGGCCCGGGAGTCCAGGCGCGGGCTGTCGCCGGGCAGGTCGTGCACCAGGGTGGCGGGTCCGGCGTCGATCCGTTCCGGGTCGAAGAGGACGAGGTCGGCGTGGAAGCCCTCCTCGATCCGGCCCCGCTCGCGGAGCCCGAAGAGCCGGGCGGGATCGTCGGTGAGCATCTTCACCGCCTTCTCCAGGGGGACGAGCCTGCGCCCGCGCAGGCAGTCGCCCAGGAACCGGGTGGTGTACGGGGCGCCGCACATCCGGTCCAGGTGCGCGCCCGCGTCGGAGCCGCCGAGCATGATGTCCTCGTGCTCCCAGGTCTCGCGGCGCAGCGCCCAGGAGGCCGGGTCGTTGTCGGTGGGCATCGGCCACAGCACCGTGCGCAGCTCGTCGGCGGCGCAGATCTCGACGAGGCAG
Organism: Streptomyces sp. sk2.1; assembly: GCF_008120935.1. Lineage (GTDB taxonomy): Bacteria > Actinomycetota > Actinomycetes > Streptomycetales > Streptomycetaceae > Streptomyces. The sequence goes on along the minus strand of NZ_RDBO01000083.1, from coordinate 301,850 downwards.
TGGAAGGGGTCCTGGCCGCGTTCGGCGGCGATGTCGCGCACCACGCGGCCGGTCAGCCCCTCGTTGGCCGCGCTGTAGGTGTCGCCGATGACGTAGCGGGCGAAGTCGGCGAGGCGGCGGAAGACCCCGGCCTCCTTGCTGTCGGCGCGGCGGAGCATCTCGGCGCGGGTGTCGGCGTCGCGGAGCCGTTCGATGCGCTCGGGGACGGGCAGCGCGAGGACGTCGCCCCAGCCGGGGATGAGGTTGAGGGCGCAGAAGGTGCCGAGCGACATGTTCATGGGGGTGAGGATCGGCATGGTCAGCGCGACGATCCGGCCCCCGGCGCGGCGGGCCCGTTCGCTGGGCACGAGCTGGCGCGGCACGCGTTCGGGGACGGCGGCGTCGATGGTGAGGACGTTCCAGTTCAGCGGGCGCCCGGCGGTGGCGGTCATGTCGACGAGGAGGTCGATCTCCTCGTCGGAGAACTGGTCCAGGCAGCCGGCGACGATCGCTTCGAGCTGGGTGCCCTCGTGTTCGCCGACGGCCCGGGAGAGGGCGAGGAGTTCCTCGGGCAGCGCGTTCCGGGAGGCGACGGGCCGGCCGTCCCCGTCGGAGTGGGTGGCGGACTGGGTGGTGGACAGCCCCCAGGCCCCGGCGTCCATCGCGTCGTGCAGCAGCGCGAGCATCGCGTCGAGCTGGGCCGGGGTGGGCTGCCCGTCGGTCGCGTCGGCGCCCATGACGTACCTGCGCAGCGCGCAGTGGCCGACCATGAACCCGGCGTTGACGGCGATGCGCCCTTCGAGGGCGTCCAGGTACTCGCGGAAGCCGGACCAGGTCCAGTCGACCCCCTCCTCCAGGGCCCTGAGCGCCATCCCCTCCACCCGCGCCATCATGCGGCGGGTGTAGTCGGCGTCCTCGGGGCGGTCCGGGTGGAGCGGGGCGAGGGTGAATCCGCAGTTCCCCCCGGCGACGGTGGTGACGCCGTGGTTCATGGAGGGCGTGGCGTACGGGTCCCAGAAGAGCTGGGCGTCGTAGTGGGTGTGCGGGTCGACGAAGCCGGGCGCGAGGACGAGACCGGTGGCGTCCTCGGTGGTGACGGCCGGCTCGGTGAGCGTGCCCGGTTCGGCGACGACGGCGATGCGGCCGTCGCGGATGCCGACGTCGGCGGTGTACGGGGGTCCGCCGGTGCCGTCCACGACGGTGGCTCCGCGGATGAGGTGGTCGAGCATGACGGGGTTCCCTTCTGCGGTGTGTGTGCGGCCGGGGTCCGCGGTGTGTGCGGCCGGGGGTGCGCACGGCCGCGGCGCGCACCCCCGCCCGCACGGAGCGGCGTTCCGGGAAGACGCCGCGGTTCTCGGCGGGGGCTCCGCCCCCGAGCCCCCGCTCCTCAATCGCCGGAGGGGCTCGTCCCTCCCCTACGCGGCGTTCCGGAACCGCGAGGTCCGGTGCACCGGGTCCGTGTCGATCGCCGGAATCACGTGCTCGCCGATCAGCCGGATCGAGTTCAGCGTGTCCTCGCGGCCGATCCCGATCGGCAGCCCGAAGCTCAGCTGGTCCGCCCCCGCCCGCTCCCACCGCCTGCACTGCCGCAGGACCTCGTCCGGGTCCCCGCAGATCATCAGCTCCTCCGCGATCAGCAGCTCGATGATCTCCTCGGTGTACTCCGGCAGGAGTTCGGGCCACTCCGGTATGCCCTCGGGCCGGGGGAACGTGTCGTGGTAGCGGAACAGCAGCGACTGGAGGTAGTTCAGCCCGCCGCCCACCGCGATCTCGACGGCCTTGGCGTGGGTCTCGGCGCAGATCGCCGTGGAGGTGACCATGACGTTGTCGTTGACGAAGTCGCCGACGGGCTCGGCCTCCTTGACCGCCGTCTTGTACGAGTCGACGACCCACTCCATGTCGGAGACCTTCTGCACGCTGAAGCCCAGCACGCCGAGCCCCTTCTTCCCCGCCATGGCGTACGAGGACGGGGACCCTGCGGCGTACCACATCGCCGGGTGCGACTTCCCGTACGGCTTGGGCAGGATCTTGCGCGGCGGCAGCGACCAGTGCTTGCCCTGGAAGCCCACGTACTCGTCCTGGAGCCACATCTTGGGGAACTCCGCGATGGTCTCCTCCCAGAGTTCCTTGGTGTGGTTCATGTCGGTGATGCCCGGCATGAAGCCCAGGATCTCGTGGCTGCCGGCCCCTCGCCCGGAGCCGAACTCGAAGCGCCCCTCGGAGAGGTGGTCGAGCATGGCGACCTTCTCGGCCACCTTCACCGGGTGGTTGACGGGGGCCAGCGGGTTGAAGATGCCGGAGCCGAGGTGGATGCGGTCGGTGGCGTGGGCGAGGTAGCCCAGGTACACGTCGTTGGCCGAGATGTGCGAGTACTCCTCCAGGAAGTGGTGCTCGGAGGCCCAGGCGTACTTGAAGCCGGACTTGTCCGCCTGGATGACGTACTCGGTCTCCTCGATCAGCGCCTTGTGCTCCGCCTCCGGGTCGACCCTGGCCCGCGCGGCAGGCACGTACCCCTGTACAAAGAGTCCGAATTCCAAGGGAGTTCACCGTCCTCAATCGTTTCTGACACATCGTCAGATCGTGATGCGTCCGACTGTTCCACCGGCACCCGGACCCGTCAATAGCTGACGCATCGTCAGAAGAGTGGGGAGGGGCCCGGCCCGCTCAGAACAGGCTGACGCCCGCCAGCCATCCGCCGTCGATGACGAACGGCTGCCCGGTGATGTACGAGGAGTCCTCCGAGGTCAGGAACAGCGCCAGCGCCGCCACCTCGGCCGGCCGGCCGATCCGCCCCAGCGGCACGAGCTTGCGGTACAGCTCCGCCACCGCCTCCCTGGACTCCTCCGGGTCCGCGCCCGGGTCCAGCGCCGCCGGGTTGGTCATCGCGGTGTCCACCGCCCCGGGACAGAGCGCGTTGACCCGTATGCCCTTCGCGGCCAGCTCCACCGCCGCCACCCGGGTCAGTCCGATCACCGCGTGCTTGGTGGCGGCGTACGCGCCCACGAACGCCATGCCCGTGAGCCCCGTGTACGAGGCGGTGTTCACGATCGTCCCGCCGCCCGCGGCCTCGATCTCCGGCGCCACGTTCCTGATCCCGAGGAACGCCCCCACCTGGTTGACCCGCACCACCTGCTCGAACTCCTCCAGCGGCGTGGCCACCAGCTCGTTGAACCGGAGGATGCCCGCGTTGTTGACCAGCCCGTCGACCTTCCCGTACGCGTCCTTCGCGGCGGCCACCGCGGCCCGCCAGTCCTCCTCCCGGCCCACGTCCAGGTGGACGAACCGGGCTGCGTCCTTCCCCAGCTCGCCCCGCAGCTCCTCGGCCAGCGCCTCGCCCTGCTCGTCGAGCACGTCGGCGATCACCACCCGCGCGCCCTCCGCGGCGAACAGCCGCGCCTCCTGCTCGCCCTGCCCGCGCGCCGCGCCGCTGATCAGCACGACCCGCCCGTCCAGCTTGCCCATGACCGGGACCCTCCTACCTGTCGAGATGGGGTGCGACCTCGGCGGCGAACGCCGCCATCTGGTCGGTGAGTTCGCCACGGCTCCGGCTGCGGAACCGCACCTGGATCTGGTGGACGCCCATGGCCGCGTACGCGCGCAGCGACTCGGCGACGGCCTCCGGTTTCCCGGTGAGGGTGCGCCGCCCGACGGACCAGTCCGGCTCACCGATGTACAGCGGCTCGGTGATCGCGCCGACGACGATCGGCTCCTCGATCCCGGCCTCCTCGCGCAGCCGTCGCAGCCGGGCGATCTGCGCGGGCAGCTTCTCCCGCGGGTCGCCCTGGGGCAGCCAGCCGTCCCCCCGCACCGCCGCCCGGCGCACGGCGGCGGGCGAGGAACCGCCCACCCAGACCGGCACCCGCTCCCGGGCCGGACGCGGCAGCTGCCCGAGCCCGGAGAAGGAGAACCGCTCCCCCGCGAACTCCGGGTACTCCTCGGGGCCGAGCGCCGCCCGCAGCGCGTCGATGGTCTCGTCGAGCACCCCGCCGCGCCCGTCGAAGTCGGCCCCGAGCGCCTCGAACTCCTCCGGCACGTGCCCGGCCCCGACCCCGAGGATCAGCCGGCCGCCACTGAGGTGGTCGAGGGTGGCGTACTGCTTCGCGGTGGCCAGCGGGTGCCGCAGCCCGACGACCGCGACATGGCTCATCAGCAGGACCCGCTCCGTGATCCCGGCGAGAAAGGCGAGCGTGGCGACCGGGTCGTACCAGACGGTGCCCATGACCCCGGCGAGCCGCCGCGGGATCGCGACGTGGTCGCAGCTCGCCAGATAGGCGAAGCCGGTGCGGTCGGCGGTGCGGGCGACGGCGGCGAGGTCCTCGGGCCCGGCCCCGGCCTCCCACCCCTCGGCGTAGATGGTGCTCTGCGACTGGACCGGCAGCTGCATCCCGTACGACAGCGGCCCGGTGAGCGGTATCGGCACCGGACGGCCTCCTCCCCGATCGGATCTGACGCATCGTCACTTAAAGGTGCGGGGCCATCGTCGTACCTGACGCCGCATCAGACAAGGGGTGGGGCGGGGCCGGGGGTCGGGTGCCGATCCCCGGCCGGCCCGGCACCCCGACCGACCCGCGGCCCGCACGGTCAAGGGCGCCCCTTCGGTCAGCCACCCTCACGGAACAGGACATACCGCATGATCCGCGTCAACACGCGCGATACCGACTGATAGGCATACGCCAGTCGCACTGATCCCGCCCGTGCGCGCGGCCCGTCCGGAGCGCGCGCACCGGCCCACTGGAACGAGGTATGCCCGTGAGATCGCTCCGACGCGCCATCGGATGGTCCGCCACCGCCCTGGCCACCGCGCTCGCCCTCACCTCGCTCGGCGGCACGGCCGCCGCGGCGGCCGTCGGCCCCGTCAAGCTCTACGTCAAGGGGTTCGGCAGCGGTCCGTTGAACGTCGCCGAGCAGTCCGCCCGGGAGACCGGCCTCGACGCCGCGGTCGCCCGGGGCTTCGCCCGCTCCGACTGCCGGGTGAGTGCCGGTCCGACCGTCGTCAACTCCCTCCCGAACGGCTGGGTGCAGGTCCACATCGAGTACCTGTGCACCGGCGAGCCGGTCGTGGGCTCCCCGACCTTCGTGCTCAAGCGCTACCACAAGAGCTCCGACACCCTGAGCACCCCGTGGGACGCCCCCGTCGGCTACGACCTGCAGGGCCCCCTGGGCAGCCTGTACACCGCGCCGACCCCGGACACCCAGCCCCTCTACCTCTGCCAGGTGCGCGGCGACCACTTCGCCACCACCGACGTCGGCTGCGAGGGCCAGACGTACGTGACACGTCTCGGCTGGCTGTACGGCGCACCGCCCGCCGGGGTGCCGAGCCTGCCGCTGCTGCGCTGCCTGCGCAAGGAGAACCGGCAGATCTTCGAGTCCCACCAGACCGACTGCGAGGGCCAGATCCACGGCGGCACGCTCGGCTACGTCCTGCCCTGACCCTCCTGACCGCCCCTGCCACTCCGGCTCCGGGCGGGGGACCGGTGGCGCCGTTTCACCCGGCGCCGTTCCGGCCGGGGGCGCTCCGGCCCGGGTCACTCCGGCCCGGGTCGCTCCGGCCCGGGTCGTGGTCCGCGTCGCCCTCGTAGTCGTCCCCGCCGGTCGCCGCGCTCTCGGGGGCGGCGCTCCTGGGGGCCGCGGCCGGTTCGGAGGCGGAGGCAGGGGTCGGGGCGGCTCCGCTGCCGGCCCCGGCTCCGTCGCCGCCCCAGGGCTCCTCGTCCTCCTCCTCGTCCTCGTCGGACTGTTCGTCGGGGGCGGCCTGGACGCCCACGCCCTGCGAGGACGACACGTTCTGGTCGATCGCGCCCCCGCCGCCGTCGTGGTCGCTGCCCGCCGTCCCCTTGCTGAAGGGGCCCAGCACGTTCAGCGTCCGGTCCACCTCCAGCCAGGAGTCGGCGTTGGAGTTGTCGATGGTGATCAGCGACGGTCCGTGATGCGTCTCCATGCCGCCGTCAGGAGCGTCGGCCCAGGCGGTGCCGGCGGCCAACTGGCCCTGGCAGAGCGCCCCGAGCACGATCGCCAGGGCGGCACGTGCCCCGGACGAGGTGAATCCCATGCGGTGTTCCTCTTCCCGGCCGCGCGGTCCCGGACCGGGCGCGGCCCACTTCGCGTGATTCGTACGGTCGTGATGGTTCGTACGGTCGTGTCGGTTCGTACGGTCGTGTCGGTTCGAGCGGTCCGCACCGGCTGCACGGCCCGCGCGGACCGTGCGGTGTGCACGGGCCGCGCGGGCCGGGGCCGCGGTGGAGCGTGGGGGTCCACCACCGAGGCCCCGGTGTGCGGGCGGAACGGTCAGGAGCTCACGGCCAAGACGCCCCGATGGCGCGCGCCGACCCGCTCCCGGCCCGTCGCCGACGTCACCGGCGTCGTCCGCGTCATACGGACACGGACTCGCGGACGGGGTGGTGCCTGCTGATGTTCTTCTCCAGCAGCTCCGTCGAACGCTGCACCCCGATCCCCACGGCGGGCACGAACTCGGGAAGCCGTCCGTCGGCCTCCTTGAGGTCCGTCAGCGCGGAGTCGATCGCGGCGTGCGCGGCGAAGAGGCACGGGGTGCTGTAGATGGCCACCTGGCACTCCAGATCCGTCAGCTCGGAGAGCGAGAGCCGGGGGGACTTGCCACCCGCGATCTGGTTGAAGAGCAGCGGCTTGTCACCGACCACCTTCCGGATGCGCTTGATCCACTCGACACTGCGCACCCCGTCGACCAGGACGACGTCGGCGTCCGTCCCGGCCAGCGCCTCCGCCCGGCGAAGGATGTCGTCCTCCTCCGTGGCGTCCGTGCGGGCGACGACCACCAGGTCGCGCCTGCTCTCCAGGACGAGGTTGAGCTTCTCCAGGTACTCCTCCAGGGGAAGCACCTGCTTGCCGTCCGCGTGTCCGCACCGGCGGGGGCGCTTCTGGTCCTCCAGGATGACGCCGGAGGCGCCGATCCGCTCCAGCCGCTGCACCACGTGGCAGGCGACCTCGGGGTCGACGTAGCCGTCGTCGATGTCCACCAGCAGGTGGTGGGAGGGGAAGGCCAGCCGCAGCCGCTCCACGAAGGCCACCATGTCCGGCCAGGCGATGAAGCCGATGTCGGGGAGCCCGTAGTGGGAGGCCGCGAAGCCGAAGCCGGACACGAAGAATCCCTCGTAGTGCCGGGCCACGACGGAGGCCGAGTACATGTCGTAGATACCGATGAGGGGAGTCGTTCCCGGCGAGCGGACTTCTTCCCTCAGCGCACTTCCATAACGCACGGCGTCTCCTTGTCATTGGGCCGTCGATTCACGGACCGACGCCCGGCGCATCGGTGACATGCCGGGTCGGCGGTTCGGATCTCCGGTGATTTCGTTGGGTGGAACGGGTGTTGCGCAACGGCGTCCCGCGTGTGCGGACCCCGACGGCATCGGGTCATGGAGCCGCCGCGGCACGGGAGAGTGCGTCGGGGCCCACGGATGTCGATGGTTCGGCGGTTCAGCGGTTCACTGATGCGGCGGGCGCGGGAACACCGCGCCCGCCCCTGCCACGCGGAGGGGCTGGCAGTGCCCACCCCGCACGGGACGCAAAAGGTCTGCCCTCTTTGCGAAGACGCGTATACCTATACAGACATGACTGTCTCTTTACTCCGGGACACGCCGCGCCTGACCTTGTGTACGACACATCGCGGGTATCCGTCGGGAACGGGGTTGACGGCACCGCGGAAGCGGGAACGTTTCGCTCCCGGAGCACCGGGAAACCCCTCGCGCGGAATTCGTTGAATCCCTTGCTCTGTAAAGGAGTTGGGCATCACTCGGTCCGGTTCGATCGCGGATCATCCGAACCGGTCGAGAAGATGCTCCACATAGTTCTCCAGGCGCTCCGTGAGCAGCTCGGACGTCAGATCGAACCGCCCCAGCTCCCGCCACGGGGTCGCCACCTTCTCGGCGTCGGGCGCATGGGCGAGCGCGTCCAGCAGCCGCCAGTACAGGTGGTCCGCACCGCTCGCGACCGGCCGGCCGCCCGCCTCGGCGTACCGTTCGACGAACTCCGTCCCGGCCGGGACCCCGTGCAGCAGCGCCAGCGCGGTCGAACAGTGGGCGACGTCCAGATCGGCCGGGCCCCAGGAGGTCTCGACCCAGTCGACCACCCCGCCGATCCGCGTCCCGGGCCCCTGCCCGGTGAAGAGCACGTTGCCCGGGTGGAAGTCGCGGTGCAGGAAACACGGCTCGTACGCGGGGGGTTCGCGCCGGATCACCTCGATCGCGCGCCGCCACAGCTGCGGCCGGCCGGTGCCCTCGGGGACCCGCACCCGGTCCGGCGCGGTCCACGCCTCGTAGTCGCGCGGGCGGGTCCGGTCCGTGACCTCGACCCGGTGCACGGCGGCCAGTTGCCCCGCCATCGGCCCGGCGCGCTCCGCCGCCCCGGCGTCGTCGACCCGCACCTCGCCGGGCAGCAGGGTCATCAACAGCGAGGGATGGTCGCAGTGTTCGCCCGCCGCGTCGACGGCCACCGGCCGCGCAGCCGGTACGCCGGTGCCCTCCAGCAGCCGCAGGACGTCCGCCTCCCGGGTGAGCAGCCCCGGCGCGTGGCGCACGTAGAAGGGCTTGACGAAGGAGCGCAGCACCAGCGAACGGTCGCCCCGCGGACCGGAGACGTCCAGTCGGCGCATCCAGGAGGTCCAGCCGCCGCGCAGCCGCCGCACGCCCTCGATCCGCTCCCCGGGCCCGAGCTGCTTCCCGACCCACGCGCGTGTCGCCCGGTCGGGCCAGTCGTCCGCCGTTTCACCCATACGGGGAGCGTACCGAGGGGGGCGGTGCGGGGTGGGGCGTACGCCCGTTCCCGCACCGCCCCCCTCGGCCCTTCGGAACGTCAGCAGTCGGGAATGACCGTCCCGTTGTTGTCACGGGCCTCGTCGTTGCCCCAGCGGGACAGGTAGTACGCCGAGACGTACGCGCCGCGCCCGTTCTTGCCCGCGTAGACGGTGTCCAGGTCGGTCTTCAGCCACCAGTGGTTGTAGCTGGAGCCGGAGCCGACCTGGGCGCCCCACACCTTGCAGTAGACGTAGTTCGTACCGGCGTTCAGCACGCCCTGCGCGTCGGCCGTGTTCGGTCCCGCGTAGCCGGTGGCGTTGGCGAAGGTGTCGACCCAGTACTTGCCGGTGCCACCGCCTCCGCAGCCGTTGTCGCTGGTCAGGTACTTGCTGTAGTACGAGCCGGGGTACGGGGCGAGCGACTGGCCGTTGATCGCGATGGTCTGGCCCACGCCGTTGTACAGCTGCTCGTAGTGGATGTGGGCGCCGCTGCTGTTGCCGGTGGAGCCGGTGACGCCGATCTGCTGCCCCTGCGCCACGGAGGCGCCGTCGCCGACCGAGTACGCGGAGAGGTGGAAGTAGTAGGTCTGCCAGCCGCCGCCGTGGTCGATGACGATGTAGTTGCCCGCGCCGCTGGGCTGGGAGTAGCGGTGCGCGGTCCCGCCGGACGAGGCGAGGACGGGGGTGCCGGCGGTGGAGCCGCCGTCGGTGCGGACGAAGTCCAGGGCCGATCGGACCTCCGCCGAGTGGTGGCTGTAGGTCCAGGTCTGGCCGCAGGGGAACGGTGCCTTGAAGTTGGGGGCCGCGGCCGCGGGAGTCGCGGTCAACAGGCCCGCGACCAGGGCCATCAGGCCCAGCAGGGCGATACGTATCGGGCGCATGCGCGGTCATCCTCCGTGTCGGGGTCGGGTCGTGGGGGGTGGGCAGCACTGCGGGTCGGACGGACGCAAGCGTGCCGGACCCACCGCCCCGGCAGTAGACCCACCGGGCCCAATCGGTGGGCCCAAAGCGGGCCCGCGGCAGGGAAGTTGCCTGTTCGGCACCCCCTGCCGGGCCCACCGGCGGCGGCCGGGCGCGACGCCGTCGCCCCGGGTACGGCACCGTCGCGCCCGGCACGACGCCGTCACTTCCGGTACAGCGCCTCGATCTCCGCCGCGAAGTCCCGCGCGATCGCGTCGCGCTTCAGCTTCAGCGAGGGCGTCAGATGGCCGCCCTCCTCGGTGAAGTCCACGGGCAGGACGGCGAACTCGCGGATCGACTCCGCCCGGGAGACCAGCCGGTTCGCCTCGTCGACCGCGCGCCGCAGGGTCGTGCGCAGCTCGTCGTCCTCGACCAGTTCCCGGATCGGCACGCCCTGCTTCTTCCGCATCTGCCGCCAGTGGGCGAGCCCGTCCGGCTCCAGGGTGATCAGCGCGGTGACGAACGGACGGTTGTCGCCGACCACCATGCACTGCCCCACCAGCGGATGGGCGCGCAGCCAGTCCTCCAGCGGGGCCGGGGCGACGTTCTTGCCGCCGGAGGTGATGATGATGTCCTTCTTGCGGCCGGTGATCGTGAGGTAGCCGTCGTCGTCGAGCGCGCCCAGGTCACCGGTGGCGAACCAGCCCCCGTCCTGCGCGGGGACGGCCCGGCCGGCGGCGGCGTCCCAGTAGCCCCGGAACACCTGGCCGCCGCCGATCAGCACCTCGCCGTCGTCCGCGATCCGCACGGCGGTGCCGGGCAGCGGCCAGCCGACGGTGCCCAGCCTCGGCCGGAGCGGCGGGGTGACGGTGGCGGCGGCGGTGGTCTCCGTCAGGCCGTAGCCCTCGAAGATCTCGATGCCCGCGCCCGCGTAGAACGCGGCGAGCCGCCGGCCCAGCGGGGAGCCGCCACAGATCGCGTACCGGACGTGCCCGCCGAGCGCCGCCCGGATGCGGCGGTAGACCAGCGGGTCGTACAGCGCGCGGGCCGCCCTGAGGGCCGGGCCGGGGCCGGGTCCGGTGCCGTGCTCGGCGGCCTCCAGGGCCTGGCCGTAGCGCCGGGCGATCCGCGCGGCGCGGTCGAACGACGCGGCACGGCCCATCTTCTCCGCGGTGGCCCGGCCCGTGTTGTACACCTTCTCCAGCACGTACGGGATGGCCAGCAGGAATGACGGCTTGAACCCCGCCAGGTCGGCGAGCAGGTCCTCGGTCCGGATCGACGGGGCGTGGCCCAGGCGGACCCGGGCCCGCAGGCAGCCGATCGCGACCATGCGCCCGAAGACGTGCGAGAGGGGCAGGAAGAGCAGTGTGGAGGCGGGGTACTTGCTGACCGACTTGAAGACCGGGTGGAGCAGCTCGATCGCGTTGTCGACCTCGGCGAAGAAGTTGCCGTGGCTCAACACGCAGCCCTTGGGGCGGCCGGTGGTGCCGGAGGTGTAGATGAGGGTGGCGGGGGTCTCCGGTTCGAGCGTGCCGCGCCGGGCGGCCACCACCTCGTCGGGAACGTCCCGGCCCAGCCGCCTCAGCCGCCCGATCGCCCCCGTGTCGAGCTGCCACAGATGGGCCAGGCCGTCGAGCTGCCTGCGCTCCTGGCTGACCAGCCGGCCCTGGTCCGCGGTCTCGACGGCGCACGCGACGGCGCCGGAGTCCTGGAGTATCCAGCGGACCTGGTGGGCGGAGGAGGTCGGGTAGACGGGGACGGTGACGAGCCCGGCGGCCCAGGCGGCGAAGTCGAGCAGCGTCCACTCGTAGGTGGTACGGGCCATGATCGCGATCCGGTCGCCGGCTTCGAGGCCCTCCGCGACCAGGCCCTTCGCCAGGGACAGCACCTCGTCGGCGAACTCGGCGGCCGTCACGTCCTGCCAGTCGCCGTCCGGGAGCCTGCGGCTGAGGACGGCGTCGTCGGGGGCCTCGCGGGCGTTGTCGAACGGGATCTCGGCGAGCGAGCCGCGCCGGACGGGAGGGGCGGCGGGCGGTACGGAGACCTGCCGCACCGAACCGTCCGTGGCCCTGACCACGGTCGGCTCCACGAGGACGGGGGGCGCGGGGGCGGTGGGTGGCGTGGGCATGTGCGGCTCCTCAACGTGGGTTCGGCGGTTCCGCCGGGTCCTCCCGGCGGACCGGCTGGAGTTCTGGTGCCGTTCGATGCGGTGTACCGGCGCACCGGACGGAAGTCCCGGTGCCGTCCCGGTGCGATGCGTCGGCGGACCGGCTGGGGTCCCGGTGCCGTTCGATGCGGTGTGCGGGCGGACCGGACGGAAGTCCCGGTGCCGTCCCGGTGCGATGTGCCGGCGGACCGGCTGGGGTCCCGGTGCCGTCCGGTGCGGTGTACCGGGCCGGTCCCTCACGGGCGTTCGAGGATGGCCGTGACCCCCTGTCCGCCCGCGGCGCAGATCGAGATCAGGCCCCGGGACGGGCCGTCGCGCTCCGCCAGGAGCTGCGCGAGGGTCGCGACGATCCGCGCGCCCGTCGCGGCGAACGGGTGGCCGGTGGCGAGCGACGACCCGGCGACGTTGAGCCGGTCCCGGTCCACGGGGGCCAGCCCCCGCTTCTCCCAGGCCGCGAGAGTGGCCAGCACCTGGGAGGCGAACGCCTCGTGGACCTCGAACAGGTCGAAGTCCTCGACGGTGAGCCCGGCCCGCTCCAGCATCCGCGGCACGGCGTGCGCGGGGGCCATCAGCAGCCCGTCCTCGCCGTTCGCATGGTCACCGCCCACATGGTCGACGGCGGCCGTCTCGTACCGGGAGAGATAGGCGAGCGGTTCCAGGCCGTGCGCGCGGGCCCATTCCTCGCTCGCCAGCAGCACGGTCGCGGCGCCGTCCGTGAGCGGGGTCGAGTTGCCCGCCGTCATCGTCGCGTCGGGGTGGTCGGTGCCGAACACCGGTTTCAGCGTGGCGAGTTTCCCGACCGTGGAGCCGGGGCGCAGGTTCTGGTCGCGGGTCAGACCGCGGAACGGGACGACGAGGTCGTCCAGGAAGCCGCGCTCGTACGCCGCCGCGAGCCGTTGGTGGCTGGTGGCCGCCAGGAGGTCCTGGTCCTCCCGGGTGATGCCCCAGCGGCGGGCGGTGACCGCCGCGTGCTCGCCCATCGAGAGGCCGGTACGGGGTTCCGCGTTGCGCGGGATGTCCGGCACGAGGTGGCGGGGGCGCACCCCGGCGAGTGCCTTGATCCTGGCGCCCGTCGACTTCGCCCGCCGGGCGGCGAGCAGCAGCCCGCGCAGCTCGTCGTTGACGCCGAGGGGCGCGTCGCTCGCGGTGTCCGCGCCGCCCGCGATCGCCGAGTCGACGGCCCCCAGCATGATCTTGTTCGCGGCGGCGACGACGGCCTGGAGACCGGTGCCGCACGCCTGCTGGACGTCGTACGCCGGAGTGCGCGGGTCGAGCGCCGAACCGAGCACGGTCTCCCGGGCCAGGTTGAAGTCGCGGCTGTGCTTGAGCACCGCCCCCGCGACGAACTCCCCGATCAACTCCCCCCGGAGCCCGAACCGTTCGACCAGTCCCTCCAGTGCGGCGGTGAGCAGCTGCTGGTTGGAGACCTGGGCGTACGGGCCATCCGCGCGTGCGAACGGGATGCGGCTGCCGCCGATGACCGCGACCCTGCGGGGCCGCGGGAGTTCGAGGGGGATCATCTCGACCAACTCCTGACTCCTGAGTAACCTTACTCTTTGGTAAATCTACGACCGAGCAGGGAGTCTGGACAATGGCCGACCGCTATCTGCACTTCACCGGCACAGCACCCGGCCGTTTCCTCACCCGCCGGCTCGGACTCCCCCGACCCGCCCCGCTGCGCCGCTGGTCGCCCGGGACGCCGTCGCTGGACGGCCCGTTGCTGCACCTCACCGCCGGGGACTCCGCGATCACGCGGGAACTCGGCGCACTCCTCGCGACCACCGGCCTCGACGTCACCGACCGTGCCGAGCGCCCCGCGGGCATCGTGCTGGACGCCACGGCCGTGACCGCTCCCGGCGGGCTCACCGCCGTCCACGCGGCACTGCACCCGGTGATCCGCTCCCTCGCGCCGGGCGGACGCGTCGTGGTGGTGGGGGTGCGGCCGTCGGCCGACGACCACCATCAGGCCGCCGCCCAGCAGGCGTTGGAGGGGTTCACGCGCTCACTGGGCAAGGAGGTCGGCCGGGGCTCCACCGTGCAGCTGCTCCGGATCGCCCCGGGAGCCGTCGCCCCGACCGAGTCCACCCTGCGCTTCCTGCTCTCGCCCCGGTCCGCGTACCTCAGCGGCCAGGTGATCGAGCTGACCCCGGCCGCCCCCGACCCGGTGGCCGACTGGACGGCCCCGCTCGCCGGACGCACCGCGCTGGTCACCGGCGCGGCCCGGGGCATCGGCGCCTCGGTCGCCGGGGTGCTGGCCCGGGACGGCGCCCGGGTGATCTGCCTGGACGTGCCGCAGGTACGGGACGAGCTGGCCCGTACCGCCGAGGAGCTCGGTGGTACCGCGCTGCCGCTGGACATCACCGCGGACGACACGGCGGACCGGATCGCCGCGGCGGCCCCCGACGGACTGGACGTCCTCGTCCACAACGCGGGCATCACCCGCGACCGCCGACTCGCCAACATGCCGGCCGAGCGCTGGACCTCGGTCGTCGACGTCAACCTCGACAGCGTGCTGCGCACCACGGACGCCCTGCTGAAGGCGGGCACCGTCAACCGCGGCGGCCGGATCGTCGCCACCGCCTCCATCGCGGGCATCGCGGGCAACAACGGCCAGACGAACTACGCCGCGAGCAAGGCCGGCATCATCGGCCTGGTCCGCGCGCTGGCCCCGCACGCCGCCGCCGACCACGGCGTCACGGTCAACGCGGTGGCCCCCGGCTTCATCGAGACGAAGATGACCGCGGCCGTCCCCCTCCTCATCCGGGAGGCCGGCCGCCGCATGAACTCCCTGGCACAGGGCGGTCTTCCGGTCGACGTCGCCGAGACGACCGCCTGGTTCGCCCAGCCCGCCTCGACGGCCGTGAACGGCCAGATCGTGCGCGTCTGCGGCCAGAGCCTGCTGGGGGCATGACCCATGCCGAATCTGAACGTGGCACTCGCACGGGGAACTGTCACGTCCCCGTTCAAGAGGGCGGGTCGCCCCGGCGCCGTCCTGCCCGCCGACCGGATCGTCCTCCCGGCCGCGCCCGCCGCCCCCGGGCCGCTCGACGCGTACCGCCGGATCTGCGGCTTCACCGACCCGGGCCCGCTGCCGCTCACCTACCCGCACGTCCTGGGCTTCCCGGCCGCCATGCGGCTGATGACCGCCCGGAGGTTCCCGCTGCCGGTCGTCGGACTGGTCCACACCTGGATCGAGATCACCCGCCACCGGACGCCGCACCCCGCCGACCCGCTCGAACTCAAGGTGTACGCCGACGAGTTGAACGCCCACCGGCGCGGCACCGAGGTCACGGTGGTGACCGAGGCACGGCTGGCGGGCGAACTGGTCTGGGAATCCCGCAGCGGCTATCTCTCCCGCCACCCACCCCGCACCCCGGCCACCACCCCCGCACCCGGCCCGACCGCCACCGCATCCGCCCCGGCCACCGCCGCACCGGAC
>NZ_RDBO01000083.1:250383-286504 GCF_008120935.1 Streptomyces sp. sk2.1 | reverse complement strand
GCACCGGACAGCGCACCCCCGTCCCCGGAGCTCCCCGTCCTGGCCGAGTGGCGGCTGCCCGGCGACCTGGGACGGCGCTACGGCGCCGCGTCGGGCGACCGGAACCCCATCCACCTGTACCCGCTCACCGCCCGGCTCCTCGGCTTCCCCCGGACCGTCGCCCACGGCATGTGGACCGTCGCCCGCTGCCTGGCCGAGGCCCCCCGGCCCGCTGAAATCCATTGGGTACGGGCCGACTTCAGGGCCCCTGTCCTGCTGCCCTCCACCGTCACCCACGCGGCGGACGCCACCGGCTTCCGACTGCGCGGTGCCGACGGCCGCGTCCACCTCACCGGCCGGACCCTGCGCACCCCGCCCAGGAACCGCGAGCCGAAACCGGACCCGGAGCCGAAGCCCGGCTGAGGGGTCCCGCAACCCCCGGCGGGCGCGCGACGACAGCCCTCAGGAAGAAGCCGGGGGCTGCCAGGGACGTCCGTTCATCAGGTTCTCCAGCCCCGCCCAGGAGAAGTTCATCAGGGTGGCCGCGGCCTCCTTCGCCGAGATGCCCGGGGTCTCGTTCGCCCAGCCGGCGAGCGACTCCGCGGCCCCCACGAGCGCCTGCGCGAGCCCCGACACGTCCCGGTCGGGAAGCGCCGGATCATGGTGCGCCTCGCGCGCCGCGGCCCCGATCAGCTCCGTCACGAAAGCAACGATCTCGTCCCGCATCACCGTCACCTCGTTGGCGAAGGGCTCCCCGTGCGTGCGCGCCTGCCGGTGCAGCACCGCCCAGCCGTCCGGGTGCTCCGCCGTGTGCGTGAAGAACGCCCGCAGCCCCGACCACAACTGCCGATCGGCCGGAAGCCCCGGCTCCGCCCCGGCCCGCACCGCTTCGACCAGCGCTTTCGCCTCACGCCTGATGCAGGCCGTGAAGAGTTCTTCCTTGGAGTTGAGATACAGGTAGACGAGCGGCTTGGACACCCCGGCCAGCTCGGCGATCTCGTCCATCGACGCCGCCCGGTACCCGCGCTGCCCGAAGGTCCGCACCGCGGCGTCCATCATCTGCTGTTCGCGCACGGCCCGAGGCATCCGTTTGCTCTTCACAGCACCCACGTCGACTTCCTCCCACCCCCGTGTACCACTCCCGGTCAAGAGTACGGCGCGAAACCCCTCCCACCACACGACGACCGGCCACCGGCACTCCCCCCACGACGCGCCGTGGGCCCCTCCCCCGAGACCGGGGGAAGGGCCCACGAAAGGACCGTGGTCCGTGCGGGTACTACGCCGCGACCGGCACCCGCTGCGGCTCGGCGTCGAGCGCCTCGTCGTCGACCGGGGAGGACGAGGCCGAGTCGTACGCCTCGCGGTCGAGGATCTTCTCCCGCGAAGCCACGATCAACGGCGTCACGACTTGGCCTGCGACGTTCGTGGCCGTCCTCATCATGTCCAGGATCGGGTCGATGGCCATGAGCAGGCCGACGCCCTCCAGCGGGAGGCCCAGCGTCGAGAGGGTGAGGGTCAGCATGACCGTCGCGCCGGTGAGACCGGCGGTGGCCGCCGAGCCGATGACCGAGACGAACGCGATCAGGAGGTAGTCGCCGACACCCAGCTGCACGTCGAAGATCTGCGCGATGAAGATCGCCGCCAGCGCCGGGTAGATCGCGGCGCAGCCGTCCATCTTGGTGGTGGCGCCGAACGGGACGGAGAAGGAGGCGTACTCCTTCGGGACGCCGAGGCGCTCGGTGACCTTCTGGGTGACCGGCATGGTGCCGACCGAGGAGCGGGAGACGAAGGCCAGCTGGATCGCCGGCCAGGCGCCCTTGAAGAACTGCAGCGGGCTGAGCTTGGCGACGGTGGCGAGCAGCAGCGGGTACACGCCGAACAGCACCAGGGCGCAGCCGATGTAGACGTCGGCGGTGAACGTCGCGTACTTGCCGATCAGGTCCCAGCCGTAGTCGGCGATCGCGTAGCCGATGAGGCCGACGGTGCCGATGGGGGCGAGCCGGATGACCCACCACAGGGCCTTCTGGAGGAGTTCCAGGACGGATTCGCTGAGGCTGAGGATGGGCTGCGCCTTCTCGCCGAGCTGGAGCGCGGCGATGCCCGCGACGGCGGCCATGAAGACGATCTGGAGCACGTTCAGCTCGGTGAACGGCGTGATCACGTTGTCCGGGATGATGCCGGTGAGGAAGTCGAGCCAGGAGCCCGCGTGCTCCGGCAGCTTGCCGTCCTTCGGCGTGAGGCCGGTCCCGGAGCCCGGGTTGGTGACCAGGCCGATCGCGAGACCGATGGCGACCGCGATCAGCGAAGTGATCATGAACCAGAGCAGGGTGCGGGTGGCCAGCCGGGCGGCGTTGTTGACCTTGCGCAGGTTGGTGATCGACACCAGGATCGCGAAGAAGACGAGGGGCGCGACGGCCAGCTTCAGCAGCTGGACGAAGATGTGGCCGACCTTGTCGAGCGTGGTGTGGAGCCAGCCGATGTCGTACGTGCGGGTGAGCCAGCCGAGTACGACGCCGAGGACGAGACCGGCGACGATCTGGGCCCAGAACGGGACCTTGGGTATGCGGAAGCCGGAGCCGGGCTTGCTGTCGGCTGCGGTGGACGCGGGATTCGCGGACACGGACACACTCCAGATGTGACGCATCGGGGCGCACGGGGACGGTGGTGCGGAGGGGGACGGGGATTGCGGCGCCCGCGTCGGGGGCGGCGCCGCTGCATGATGCCGGTTCAGACGTTGCGGCAACAGACCGCGGACATACAGCGGCAGAGATCGACGTGCAGGCGCACCACGAGCGGGACGCTCACGGCGGATCGATGGCGCACTGCGGTCTTCATGACGAATACGTTAACACTTGAACTTTGAGGTTCTCAAAGTAATTCTTTGACCCCGAGCCGTCGGCGACCCCGGCGCCGACCGCCCGGGAGCCTGCGGGCACGACAAAACCCCAGTACAGGAGCGGGCGCTCCGGCGCTGGGGTTTCGGGTGAAAAGCGTGCGGCTGTGAGGAAGCTTACAAAGCCCCCACGGGCCCCTCGTCGCCGTCCGACGACCGCGGGAAGACGGTCACGGGGCGGCCGGTCACGGGGCGGCCGGTCACGGGGCGGCCGGTCACGGAGTGACGTGGTCCTCGCGGGTCCGGTTCGCCTCCAGGCGCCCCTTGGCGCGGTCGACCGTGGAGACGATCTGCACGGACATCTCGTCGCGCTGCTTGCGCAGCAGTACGTAGCTGAGCGGCGCGGAGAGGACCAGGGCGAGCAGAATCACCCAGACGAGATTGGAGCCGTTCGTCCCGGAGGGCAGCAGGCCGAAGTGGACGGCCACGGCCGCGATGGCGAAGCATCCGACGAAGATGCCGAGCCGCATCACGGTGTACCGGATTGTCGCGCTCGGCTTGGCAGCGGACACAGTTGGCCCCTCTCTCGACGTGTGACAGTCCTTCGGTCCTGCCCGACCAGTGAAGCATGCCCCGGAATCGATCACTTCGGAGGGCTCCGCCAAAGGTGCCGCCGCGCCGCCGCCCGGGACCGGCCGGCCGGGGCACCGGCGGCACGCCCGACGGTCACCGGCCGAGCGGCAGCAGCATGATGATGTCGTCGCGGTCGTCCCCCTCGGCGACCCGGATCGCGTCGGGCACCCGCCCGACCTCCTTGTATCCGCACGAGGCGTAGAACCGGTCGACGCCGGTGCCGCCGCGGCAGGTGAGCCGGACGGCCTCGATCCCGTCGATCCCGCGGGCGGCCCCGGCCACGGCGTCCATCAGGTCGCGGCCGTAGCCCTTGCCCTGGTGCCGGGGGTGGACCATCACCGTGTAGAGCCAGAGCCAGTGCTCCATCAGCCGGTGCGTGTTCAGGGTGAGGAAGGCGGTGGCGGCCACGGCGCCCTCCTCGTCGAGGCCGACCAGCAGCCGGGTGCGGCCCTCGGCCATGGAGACCAGGTGCTTGACCAGTTCGGGCCGGATGTCGTCGGGCGTGACGGGCGGTACGAAGCCGACCGCGCCGCCCGCGTTGGAGACATCGGTCCACAGCTCGGCGATGCCGTCCCGCAGGGTGCGGTCGAACTTGGGGTCCAGCTCGAATGTAAGTGCCATAGATGCAGATTAACTATTACCTTCCGGCGCCTCAAACGGCGTCCGGAACGTGAGAGAGCCCCGGCCGGGGTGGGGCGGCCGGGGCTCTCCTCGTGGGTCCTCGCGTCGCGCACGGGGCGTCCCGTCGCGCGGTGCGGCGTCAGACGCGCATCGGCTGCGGCGACTCGCGCCGCCCGGCGTCCGGGCCCGGGTACTCGCGGATGATCTCGTACCGGGTGTTGCGCTCGACGGGCCGGAAGCCCGCGTCGCGGATCAGCTCCAGCAGGTCGTCGCGGCCGAGCTTGTTCGGCGTGCCGTAGTTGTCCGCGTCGTGCGTGATCTTGTACTCGACGACCGAGCCGTCCATGTCGTCCGCGCCGTGCTGGAGCGCGAGCTGGGCGGTCTGCACCCCGTGCATCACCCAGAAGACCTTGACGTGCGGGACGTTGTCGAACAGCAGCCGCGAGACCGCGAAGGTCTTCAGCGCCTCGGCGCCGGTCGCCATCGTCGTCCGGGCCTGGAGCCTGTTGCGGACCTTGCCGTCCTTCATGTCCACGAAGTCGTGCTGGTAGCGCAGCGGGATGAAGACCTGGAAGCCGCCGGTCTCGTCCTGGAGCTCGCGCAGCCGCAGCACGTGGTCGACGCGGTGCCGGGGCTCCTCGATGTGCCCGTACAGCATCGTCGCCGGGGTCTTGAGCCCCTTCTCGTGCGCCAGGCGGTGGATGCGCGACCAGTCCTCCCAGTGGGTGTCGTGGTCCACGATGTGCTGCCGGACCTCCCAGTCGAAGATCTCCGCGCCGCCGCCGGTCAGCGACTCCAGACCGGCCTCGATCAGCTCGTCGAGGATCTCGGAGGCCGACAGGCCGGAGATGGTCTCGAAGTGGTGGATCTCGGTGGCGGTGAACGCCTTGAGGGAGACCTGCGGCAGGGCCTCCTTCAGCGCGCCGAGCGAGCGCGGGTAGTAGCGCCACGGCAGGGTGGGGTGCAGCCCGTTGACGATGTGCAGTTCGGTGAGGTTCTCGCCCTCCATCGCCTTCGCGAGGCGGACGGCCTCCTCGATGCGCATGGTGTACGCGTCCTTCTCGCCCGGCTTGCGCTGGAACGAGCAGTACGCGCACGACGCGGTGCACACGTTGGTCATGTTGAGGTGCCGGTTGACGTTGAAGTGCACGACGTCGCCGTTCTTGCGCGTCCGTACCTCGTGCGCCAGACCGCCGAGCCAGGCCAGGTCGTCCGACTCGTAGAGGGCGATGCCGTCCTCCCGGGTCAGCCGCTCTCCCGCGCGGACCTTCTCCTCCAGTTCGCGCTTGAGCCCGACGTCCATGCGGCTGCCTCCAGTGTGTCGACGTGCGGTGTGCCCTCCCGGCGACCGGTGATACCGGGAGAAACCCCCGGTATCACCGGGGGCTCCACCACGGTACGCCTACACCTCCTCGGGGAGTTCCCCGACCCGGTTCTCCCACTTCGTGGAGAGCACGATCGTGGTACGGGTGCGCGAGACGCCCTTCGTGCCGCTGAGCCGTCGGATGGTCTTCTCCAGGCCGTCCACGTCGCCGACGCGCACCTTGAGCATGTACGAGTCGTCGCCCGCGATGAACCAGGCGTCCTCGATCTCCGCGAGGTCCTTCAGCCGGCGCGCCACGTCCTCGTGGTCGGCCGCGTCGGAGAGCGAGATGCCGATCAGGGCCGTGACCCCGAGCCCCAGGGACGCGGCGTCGACGGTGGCGCGGTAGCCGGTGATGACACCGGCGGATTCCAGCCGGTTGATGCGGTCGGTGACGCTGGGCCCGGAGAGTCCGACGAGCCGTCCCAGCTCGGCGTACGAGGCCCTGCCGTTCTCCCTGAGTGCCTGGATGAGCTGCCTGTCCACCGCGTCCATGTGACTGAAACCTTCCATTGTTCAGCAGTATCGCGAGTCTGTGTGTAGAATCTAAGGCATGCAGGCTTCATCGCCTGCAAATCTTCCCGAACATCCAAAATATGCTTTCGAATCTTCAGGAGTGAGAACACCGTGTACTCGATCGAGATGGCCTACGCCCGTATGCGCGAGCTGCAGGACCTGGCCAACCGCTCGCGTGCCCACCAGCCCGCCGCCGCCCACCGGGTCGACCGGACCCGCAAGCCGCGCACGACGAAGAAGCGCTGACCACGAGGTCAGTGCCCGGAGCCGCGGGAGCCGCCACCGAGCTCCCCCTCCCACCGGCGGTACAGGTCGTGCGGCACCCCCGCCGCGTCCAGCACCCGCCCGGCGACGAAGTCCACCAGATCCTGGATGTGCGTCGCCCCCGCGTAGAACGCCGGAGAGGCGGGCAGCACCACGGCGCCCGCCTCGTCCAGGCTCACCAGATGTTTCAGCGTCTGCCCGTTCAACGGCGTCTCCCGAACGGCGACGACCAGTTTCCGCCGCTCCTTCAGCGTCACGCTCGCCGCCCGCTGGAGCAGGTCCTTCGAGAGTCCGAGCGCCACCCCGGCCACGCACGCCGTCGAGGCCGGAACGATCAGCATCCCCTTCGCCGGGTACGAGCCCGAGGACGGCCCGGCCGCGAGGTCACCGGCCGCCCAGTGCCGTACGCCCTCGACGTCGGTGTCGAAGGTGTGCGGCTTCCCGTCCGCGCCGCGCGCCAGCCACTCGCGCAGATCCTCCCGCCAGTGCGCGTCGCGGAACGCGATCCCGGTCTCGTCCAGCAGGGTCAGTCGCGAGGCCCGGCTCACCACCAGGTCGACGCTCTCCCCCGCCGCCAGCAGCCCGCGCAGCACGGCGGCGGCGAAAGGGGTACCCGAAGCTCCGGAAACCCCGACAATCCAAGGCTGCCGCTGGTGTTGGCTCACTGATGTCCCGGAATCCACACTCCTGAGCCTATCCGCCCGCCCCGAACCGGAACCGGGGAAGGGGCCCCAGGCGTTTCCAGATCCGGGACAAGGACGGCGACGGGGCGACACGGAACAGCAGGGGGGCCACCATGACCGCGACCTCGGGACGTGCGACACCGGTGCGGAACGTCGGGGACCGGGCGAGGGTCGCGGCGAAGGTGATGCTGGGCTGGGTGGCGTTCCTCTGGCTGCTGGAGGTCGTCGACGCGGCGACCGGCCACGCGCTGGACGGCTTCGGGATCGAGCCGCGCCGGGCCGCCGAGCTGCTGGACGTCGTGCCCGCGTCCTTCGTCCACTTCGGCTTCGACCACGTCGCGTCCAACAGCGTGCCGCTGCTGGTCCTCGGCTTCCTCGCCGCGCTCGGCGGCATCCGCCGGTTCGCCGCCGTGGCCGCGATGATCGTCGTGATCGACGGCCTCGGCGTCTGGCTGGTCTCGCCGGAGCACTCCAACACGGCGGGCGCGTCCGGGCTGGTCTTCGGCCTCTTCGGCTATCTGCTCGTGCGCGGTTTCGTGGACCGCCGGTTCCTCGACGTGGTCGTCGGCCTGGTCGTCGGCGCGATCTGGGGCTCGTCGATCCTGCTGGGGATCTCCCCGGCCAACACCTCGGTCAGCTGGCAGGGCCACCTGTTCGGACTGGTGGCGGGCGTCGCGGCGGCGTTCGTCCTCCGCCGTGACTCCGGCCGCGGAGGCGCGGGGGCACCCGCCCGGCCGCTCGCCCCGTAGGGCGTGGGCGGAGCCCCCGGTGCGCGGGTCAGCCCTCGCCCTGCCCCGCGCTCCCCATCGGGCCGACCTTCACCTCGGGGCCGGAGCCGTCCGTGACGGGCAGCGTGGCGCCGCCCGGCCAGTCGAGGGTGACCGACTTCGTCTCGTTCGGCGGGGTCACCACCAGCCCCGTGATCCGGACGCCGGAGCCGCCCGACTCGTTGACCGGGTAGGTGATGCCGAAGTACACCGACTTCCCGTCCTTGAGGACCATCGGTTCGGACTTCTCGCCGGTGCGCTTCGCGGACACCGTCCCCGAGGCGGTCTTCAGGTCGACGCCCGCGTACCCGGAGAGCGTGCAGTCCCGGCCGCCGCCGTTCTTGAACTCCACCGCGACGGTCCCCTCGGTGTCGCCGCCGATGGTGCTGTCCGTCGCCGTGATCTCCAGCTCGTCGGTACGGCACTTGCCGTTCCCGCCCGAACCGGTCCCGGCGGCCGTGCCCTGCCCGCCGGAGCCCTTGCCGGCGGAGTCCTGCCCGCCCTCGTCCGAACCGCCCGAGCCCGAACCGCCGGACGCGGAGGAACCGCCGGACGCGGACGCGGACGGCGGGGCGTCCTGCCCCAGGTCGTCCTCGCCGTTCTGACAGGCCGTGAGCGAGAGGCCCGCGGCGACGGCCAGGGCCGCGAAGGTGATCTTGTTTAAGCGCATCGTTGCTTCCTCGGTGTCGGTGGGCGGTGCCCGCCACCCGGTACGGGCCGTACCGGCGGGCGTTCCTGATCACCAAGAGTGGGAGGCCGGACGGCACGTTCCGCCCGGCCTCCCGCTAATACATCCCTGTTACACACCGCCGGGCACGGCCCGAAACGGCCTGCTCAGACCGTCAGGCCCCGCACCAGCAGGTCCAGCAGCGCGCACGCGAACAGGGCGATGCCGATGAACCCGTTGACCGAGAAGAACGCCCGGTTCAGCCGGGACAGGTCGTGCGGGCGCACCACCCGGTGCTCGTACACGAAGGCGACGGAGACGATCACCATGCCGACCCAGTAGAACAGTCCGGCCTCCGTGGCCAGCCCGAACCAGACCAGCAGCCCGGTCGTGATGACGTGGCAGACCCGCGCGCCCCACAGCGCGGCCGGGATGCCGAACCGGGCCGGCACCGACAGCACCCCGTGCGCCCGGTCCGCCTGGACGTCCTGGCAGGCGAAGATCAGGTCGAAGCCGCCGATCCAGATCCCGACCGCGAGGCCGAGGATCACCGCGTCCCACGACCAGCTGCCGGTCACCGCCAGCCAGGCCCCGACCGGCCCCATGGCCTGCGCGATCCCGAGGATGGCGTGCGGGTAGTGGGTGAACCGCTTCCCGTACGGATAGACCACCATCGGGACGACGGCGACCGGGGCGAGCGCCAGGCAGAGCGGGTTCAGCAGCGCCGCCGCGCCCAGGAAGAGGACGACGGCGACGAGCGCCCCGGTCCACGCCGACTTCACCGAGACCGCCCCGGTGACCAGCTCCCGGTTCGCGGTGCGCGGGTTGCGGGCGTCGATCTCCCGGTCGATGATCCGGTTGGCGGCCATCGCGAAGGTCCGCAGCCCCACCATGGCGACGGTGACCAGCAGCAGCGTGAGCCAGTGGATCGACCCGTCGTCCAGGAACATCGCGGTCAGGGCGGCGATGTACGCGAAGGGCAGCGCGAAGACCGAGTGCTCGATCATCACCAGCCGCAGGAACGCCCTGACCCTGCTGTTCGGCTGCGCGGGGCCGGGGCCCAGCGCGGCCTCGGCCGCGCTCACAGTCCGTATTCCTTCCACCGGCGGTCGACCAGCGCCGCCGTCTCCGGGTCGGACTCGACCATCTCCGGCCAGCCGCCGTCCCGGGTGTAGCCCTCCTCGGGCCACTTCCGGGTCGCGTCGATGCCCGCCTTGCCGCCCCAGAACTGCTGGTAGGAAGCGTGGTCGAGGTGGTCGACGGGGCCCTCGGTGACGGTCAGGTCGCGGGCGTAGTCCGTGTTGCCGAGCGCCCGCCAGGCCACCTCGTGCAGGTCGTGGACGTCGCAGTCGGAGTCCACCACCACGATCAGCTTGGTCAGCGACATCATGTGCGCGCCCCAGATGGCGCTCATCACCTTCTGGGCGTGCTTCGGGTACTTCTTGTCGATCGAGACGATCGCGCAGTTGTGGAAGCCGCCCGCCTCCGGCAGGTGGTAGTCCACGATGTCCGGCACGATGATCTTGAGGAGCGGCAGGAAGAACCGCTCGGTGGCCCGCCCCAGCGGCCCGTCCTCGGTCGGCGGCCGGCCCACCACGATCGACTGGAGCAGCGGGCGCCTGCGCATGGTCACGCAGTCGATGGTCAGTGCGGGGAACGGTTCCTGCGGCGTGTAGAAGCCGGTGTGGTCGCCGAACGGCCCCTCGGGCAGCATCTTCCCGGGCTCCAGCCACCCTTCCAGGACGACCTCGGCGTGCGCCGGGACCTGGAGCGGCACGGTCCTGCAGTCGACCATCTCGATCCGCTTGCCCTGGAGGAAGCCGGCGAAGAGGTACTCGTCGATGTCCCCGGGCAGCGGCGCGGTGGAGGCGTACGTGACGGCGGGCGGGGCCCCGAAGGCGATGGCGACCGGCAGCCGCTCCCCGCGCCGGGCGGCGACCTGGTAGTGGTTGCGGCTGTCCTTGTGGATCTGCCAGTGCATGCCGATGGTGCGGCGGTCGTGGCGCTGGAGGCGGTACAGCCCGAGGTTCCGGATGCCGGTCTCGGGGTCCTTGGTGTGGGTGAGGCCCAGATTGAAGAAGGAGCCGCCGTCGTCGGGCCAGGTGAAGAGCGCGGGCAGCCGGTCGAGGTCCACGTCGTCGCCGGTGAGCACGACCTCCTGGACCGGGGCGCTGTCCGCCTTCACCTTCTTCGGCGGCACGTGCACCATCGAGCCGAGCTTGCCGAACGCCTCCCGCACCCCGACGAAGCCGTGCGGCAGCTCCGGCCTGAGGAGCCCGCCGATCTTGTCGGAGATGTCGGAGTACGACTTCAGCCCGAGCGCCTTGAGCAGCCGCCGGTCGGTCCCGAAGACGTTCATGGCCAGGGGCATCGAGGACCCCTTGACGTTCTCGAAGAGCAACGCGGGCCCGCCCGCCTTGTTCACCCGGTCGACGATCTCGCCGACCTCCAGATGAGGATCGACCTCGGCCTTGATGCGCTTGAGCTCGCCCTCGCGCTCCAGGGCCCGGAGGAGGGAACGAAGATCGTCGTAAGCCATGCCGTCCAGTTTGTCACCACGCCCGTGGATCACCCGGACTGCCCCACCCGTGGACGCCCCGCCGGAGCCGTACCCGGACCGCGGAGGGGGCGGTCACGGGTCGCGGAGGGGCGGTGCCGGGCCGCACGGAGGGGCAGTACCGGGCCGCGCGGGGGCGGTCGCGGGTCGCGCGGGGGTCGGTGCCGGGCTGCCGAGGGGCGGTCGCGGGTCGCGCGGGAGCCGGTCGCGGGGCGAATCCGGCCCGTGCGCCGGAGCGGTCCCGGCCCGGTCGCGGGGCCGCTCCGGACGGCTTCCGCCCCGACGGGAACCGACTCGCCGTGGGATGTCATGCGCACCGGTTACCCTGGCCCCACACCGGGGCAGGACAAAGCCCCGCCATCTCTCCGCGGGGGGACCTCTCCATCATGCTTCGGGCCCTGATCTATCTCCTGCCTCTGGCACTGACGATCTACGCGTTCATCGACTGCCTGAACACCCCCGAGGACGAGGCGAAGCACCTGCCGAAGATCGCCTGGGTCTTCATCATCCTGCTCTTCTGGATCGTGGGCCCGATCGTCTGGCTGGCCGCGGGCAAGATGCGCCACGCGCCCGCCGGGGGCCGCACGCCGTCCGAGTGGCACCGCAACCACCGCACGCAGTGGGTGGCGCCGGACGACAACCCGGAGTTCCTGAAGGCACTGAAGGACGAGAACAAGAAGGACGAGTCGCTCCTCAAGGACTGGGAGGCGGACCTGCGCCGCCGCGAGGAGGAGCTGAAGCGCCGGGAGAGCGGAACGGGCCCGGAGGAGCCGACGCCGCCCGCCTCGTAGTCCGGAGGAACTCCCCGCGCCACCGCTGCCGCCGCCCCCGCCCGTCGTCCGGGCGGGGGCGGCGTCGTCATGCGTCCCGGCACGCACCCGAGCATCCACGTGCCCACGCATCCACGTGCCCGCGTGCCCGCGTGCGGAGCGCCCGGAACCGGCCGGTCGTACGCCCCGTCCCTGATCGTTCGAAAATCCTCCCCTTTCCCCAACACCCTCCCGATACCCTTGTGTTGACGGTGTGACAGATCGGATGGGGCGTCGACGCTGGGGGTGCTGTGGACAGAGAGCTGTACGGGCGCGAGGCGATTTTCGGCAACGACGGACTCGCGGCGCGACTGACCGGTCTCACCCCGTACGGCTCCGCCCGGGTCGCCTACGAACACCCCGCCGATCCGCCGGTCGCCGTGCTGACCGGCGGGCGCGGCATGGGCAAGACGGCCGTGCTCAAGCAACTGCGCCACCTGTACCGGGAGGTCACCCCGGTCGCCCTGGTCGACTGCGAGGCCGTCCTGCCGCCCGAGGACCCGGGCCCCGGCTGGACCCCGGTGACCGGGGCGCTGCCGCAACTCGCCGCCCAGCTGACGGCGCGGGTGCGGGCCGCGCGTCCGGTGCAGTTCCCCCGGCTCAGCCTCGGGCTGGTGGCCGTCGCCTCCATCTCCTGGACCCGCGGGGACGAGACCCGGGCGCAGCGGGACCTCCAGTCGCTCGGCCCGCTCCTGGCGACCGTGGACGGCCGCGGCGACGCGGCGGCCGGCTGGGTCACCAAGGTGCTGACCAAGCTGGCCGCCAGCGCCTTCGACTCGGTGGCCCCGATGGCCGGAATGGTCGCCGAGGCCACGGTCGAGACGGTCATGGAGGAATCGTTCAGCCGGTTCCAGCGGCGTTCGGCGGACTGGTACGGGCGCTATCCGCACGCGGGCGGCAACGGCCGGGTCGGGCTGCGCCAGCTGGCGGTCGACTTCGAGCGCGGCGGCGACCTGCGCCGCCGGGCCGAGGACCATCTGGTGCTCGCGATGGCGGAGGACCTGGTCCGGGCGTACGGGGGGCTGGCCCGGGGCGCCCGCCGGGGCCGCCCGGTGCTGCTCGTCGACAACGCGCACGTGCCGCTGGGCCGGCAGCTGGTGGGGCCGCTGCTGCGGCAGCGGGCCGCCGGGACGCACGACCGGATCGCGGTGTTCGCCACCTCGCGGGTGCGGGACCACGAGGGGCTGGCCCACGCCGTGCGGCGGCGGCTGCCGGAGGTGGCGCACGCCTCGCACTGGTCCCGGGGCACCGGCGTGACGTCCGGCATCCTGGCCGTGGAGCTGACCCCGCTCGACCCGGAGCAGGTGCGTTCCGCCTTCGACCGGCACGACCCCCAGGGGCGCACCCGGGCCGGGCTGGCCCGCGGGGTGCACCGGCTGACCGGCGGGCGCCCGCTGGCCGTGGAGCTGCTGGCGCTGGCGGCGGGCCGGTCGCCCGATCCCGGCTCGCTGGTGCCGGGGTCGCTGCTGGACGCCGTGGTGGAGGTGCGCGAGGACCGGGCGCCCGCCCGGGTCGCCGACGAACTGCTGGCCCGGCTGGTGCCGGGGCCCGCGCAACGGCTCGACCACCTCGGCGTACTGGCCGCCGCGCACGGCGAGGACTCCGCCCGGCTGCTCGCGGAGAACCGGCTGGGCCGGTCCGCGTCGGACGGCGACGTGGCGCTGCGGATGCGCGACGCGCTGCGGGCCGACGGCTGGCCGGTCGGGCCCGGCCACTTCGTCGCCGATCCGCTACTGCGGGCCCTGCTCCTGCACCGGCTGCGCTTCCAGGACGACGACCACCCCTCGCACGGGGTGTGGCAGGCGGTGCACGTCACGCTGCGCGGGGCGTACGCCCCCGGCGGGCGCCTGCCGGGCGTCCCGCACCTGCTGCACCAGAAGCTGGTGCTGGGCGACGCGGAGGCATGCGTGGCCCATCTGCGGCTGCGGTTCGACGAGCCGGACGTACTGGGGTGGCTGGGCTCGCTGCGCTTCATCGTCTCGGCCCCGTATCCCCGCGCGCCGGGGTCCACCGGCCCCGACCCCCGGCGCGCCGTGGCGCTCGGCCGGGCCGACCATGCACCGCCCCGGGGGCTCGAACCGCCGGCCGCTGAGCTGCACACGCGGCTGCGCCGGCTGCTGCACGGCCTCTGGCTGCTGTCCGATCCGCTTGCCCTGCCGGACGAAGAGGTGATCGACAAGATGGCACACGAACTGCGGCAGCTCTCCGGCCGCCATCCGACCGGCAACAGCGATCTGTGGGACGCGGCGAAGCACTGGCCGCGCGACATCCGGGCCTGGCGCCCGCTGTCCATGCCGCCGGGAGGCGACGATGCGTAATCCGCTGCGCTACCGGCTCTGGTACACCGCCCGGCAGAAGGTCGTCTCCTCGGTGGTCGCCGGCGCCCTGGTCTTCACCGGCGGCTGGTACGCGTTCGGCCGGCTCACCGCCCCCGAGGACCGCTCCTGCGCGAAGGGCGTCGAGCGGCCCTTCGGCAGCGAGGAGTGCGTCGGCGTCGCCGACGGCGGCACCTACGACTTCGGCCAGTCCCAGCTGACCGACGTCGTGGCGGCCATCGCCCGGGAGAACGCCACCCTGAAGGCCGGCCGGTACGCCACGGTCGCGCTGCTGCTGCCGCTGACCTCGACGGACCGGGCGATGCGGACGAAGATGCAGCACGAGCTGCAGGGTGCGTTCGCCGCGCAGTACCGGGCCAACCGGCTCTCCAACGACCAGGTGCCGAAGATCCGGCTGGTGCTCGCCAACACCGGGAAGAACAGCCTGCTGTGGCGCCCGGCCGTGGAGCGGCTGAAGACGATGACCGGAGCCCCGGACCACCTGCGGGCCGTGTCGGGCGTCGCCACCAGCAGTACCGAGATCAAGTCGGCGGTACGGGAGCTGACCGCCGCGCACATCGCGGTCGTCGGCACCACCATCACCGCCGACGACATCGCCAACGGCCCGAGGAGCGACCCGTTCCCCGGGCTGGCCCGGGTCTCCCCCACCAACCGGGACGAGGCCGCCGCCCTGGCCCGCTTCGGGCAGGTCAAGGCGGAGAAGGCGCTGCTGGTCCAGGACACCCGGACCGGCGACCACTACACCGACACCCTGCGCACCGCCTTCACCGGGCTGGTCCGGGGCACCCGCTACAAGCCGCAGCTGTTCACCTCGCGCAGCGACCCCAACGACGAGGGCAACACGGCCAACGCCTTCCGCGACATCACCCATCTGATCTGCGACACCGAGGACGCGGACACGGTGTTCTTCGCCGGACGCCACGTCCAGCTGCGGCAGTTCATCAACGCGCTCGGCGGGCGCGGCTGCCAGGACCGCCCCTTCACGATCCTGACCGGCGACGAGGGCTCGTACCTGGGCAGCGACAAGAAGCTCGACCGGAGCGCGCTGCGCCGGAAGGTCACCGTCCGCTACGCCTCGCTGGCCCACCCCGACGCCTGGGCGGCGGCGCCCGCCGGGGGGAAGCCGACGACGGGCGGCTCCCCGAAGGACTACCAGGAGTTCCTGGACCTGCTGGCCACGCTGTCGAAGGCACCGGCCGGGCCGATCGGGCCGACGGGGCACGAGGACCTCACCGACGGCCAGCTCATCATCGCCCACGACGCGATGACCCTGGCCGTGCAGGCCGTCCGGCGGGCGAGTCCGGGCGGGCGGGTGCCGGAGCTCGCGGACGTGGGCGAGCAGTGGTCCCGGGTGAACGGCTCGCTGAAGGTGTCGGGCGCCAGCGGCTGGATCTGCCTGGACAACCACGGCAACCCGTACAACAAGGCGGTCCCGATAGTGGAGTTGTCGGCCGACGACGCCCTCCAGCGGTTCGTGGCGCTCGCCTGGCCGGAGAAGGATCCGCCGGACGCCACGTGCCTGCCCCCGGCCGCGGCCCCGTAGCGCCCGGGACACGGTTCAGTGCCGGGCCGCGTACTGTTCGCGCAGCCCGGCCCAGCGCACCGGGGTCCACCTCGACCAGTCGGCCGGGTAGCCGTCGAGGGCGTCCACGAGGTACTGGAAGTGGTCGTGCCAGCTCGCGAGGCGGTCCAGGCGCAGGGCGTCGTCGCCCCGGAACTCGTTGGTGAAGCGCAGCAGCACGTGGTCGCCGCGTGGTGGCTCCAGGTGGAAGCGGACCCGGCCGAAGGGCTCCTCGAAGGTGTACTCGGCGACCCGCTCGACGTCCCAGGCGGTGACGGTGCCCGGGGCGGGGGCGGCGTTCCCGTCCCGTTCGGTGTTCAGCCGGTGGAGCGTGATCGCGCCGCCCATGCGCCGCTGGAACGGGTCGGCCCCGGCGAGCCAGCCGCTCAGTCCCCCGGAATCGGCGACGGCTGCCCACACCCGTGGAACGGGGTGGGGCAGCCGTAGGGTGAATCGCAGAACGTGCAGGTCACCGCGGGTTTCACTGGTGCCGTACTCGATGACGGGGGTCGCATCGGTCATGGTTCCAGCGTGGCCCCGCGGTGGGCGCTCCGCACCCGTACGGGTGCGGAGCTCTTGCGGGTACGGGCCGGTCAGACGCCCGCATAGGAGTGCTTGCCGGTGACGAAGATGTTCACGCCGTAGTAGTTGAAGAGCCAGCAGCCGAAGGCGATCAGCGCCAGGTAGGCGGCCTTGCGGCCCTTCCAGCCGGCGGTGGCGCGGGCGTGCAGGTAGCAGGCGTACGCGACCCAGGTGATGAAGGACCAGACCTCCTTGGGGTCCCAGCCCCAGTAGCGGCCCCAGGCGTCGCCCGCCCAGATGGCGCCCGCGATGATCGTGAACGTCCACAGCGGGAAGACCGCGGCGTTGACGCGGTACGAGAACTTGTCGAGCGAGGCGGCGGCGGGCAGCCGGGAGAGCACGGACCGGGCGAACGCGCCGGGCCGGCCACCGTTCGCGAGCTTGTTCTCGTAGCTGTCGCGGAAGAGGTAGAGCAGGGTGCCGACCGCGCCGAGGTAGAAGACGGCACCGCAGAAGATGGCGGTGGAGACGTGGATCCACAGCCAGTACGAGTGCAGCGCGGGCACCAGCTGGTCGCTGTCGGTGTAGAGCCACGTGGTCGCGATGCCGAGGTCCAGCAGGACGGTGGTGACCAGGAGCAGCCCCATCCAGCGGACGTTCTTGCCCAGTGCCAGGAGGACCAGGTACGCGCCGACCGCCACCGTGGAGAAGGTGATGGAGAACTCGTACATGTTGCCCCAGGGGGCGCGCTGCACGGACATCGCGCGGGTGATGACGCCGCCGGCCTGCACGAGGAAGGCGAGCACGGTCATGGAGACCGCGACCCGCCCGTACAGGTCGCCCTTGAACGTGCCGCCGGCCGCGCCGGGCCCGTCCGGGACGTCGCGGGAACCGGCCGCGGCGCGCGTGACGATCTTCGGGCGGTCCAGTACGGCGGTGCCGCCGCCCTTCTGCGCGACCTGCACCTTCACCTGGGCGGTGGCGGCACCGTCCCCGGTCAGGGCGGCGGCGGTGCGGCCGACCTTGCTGCGGCTGCCGAACACCCATTCCGCGATGTGCGCGAGGAAGGCCAGGGTGTAGACGGCCATCGCCGAATAGATCAGCACATTGCTGGTGTGCGCCAGGTTCTCGTTGGTAGCGGCGGCGAGATTCACTTCTCAGCCCCTTCGGCAGGATCTTCGGAGGATTCTTCGACGGCGTCGGAATCCGATTCGGGTCCGGCGTCGGGGTCGGTTCCGGGCCCGGAGGCGGGCTCGGACTCGGATTCGGGGTCGGCGTCGGTACCGGGTTCGGGGTCGGGCGCCGGGGGTGCCGAGGCGACGAGCTCGACCGCGAGGTCGGCCAGCTCCTCGGGCAGCTTCGCGGACTCGCTGCGGCCCAGGCCCGCCATCTCGACGACGGTGACGCCGTCCGCGCCGCGCACCGCCCGCACCCAGACCCGGCGCCGCTGGATGAACAGCGAGCCCGCGAGTCCGGCGATCGCGGCGACCGAACCGCCGAGCGCCCAGCCGCTGGCCGGCTGCTCGGTGATCTGGAAGCTGGCCCACTCCTGGAGGCCCTCGAACGTGATGGAGCCCGCGCCGTCGGGCAGCTTCATGGTCTCGCCGACCAGCAGCCGCTGCTTGAGCTGCTTGCCGTCGGCGTCCTTGAACTCCGTCATCTTGGTCTTGTCCAGCTGGTACACGTTCTGCGCCAGCCCGGAGTCGGGTCCGAGGTAGCCGTGGAAGCCGTTGAGGGCCAGTACGGGGAAGTCGGCGCCCGGGAACTGCGAGAACATCGTGCCCTTGCCCTCGCCCGCGAAGGTCGGCACGAAGAACGCCTGGAAACCGAGCTGGGTCTTCTTGCCGTCCTTGTCGCGGTAGCCGTCCAGGACCTTGATCGCACCGCTCGACGTGACGTTGTTGTCGATCGGCAGCAGCGGTACCGCGTTGCGGTAGACCTCCTTGCCCTTGCCGTCCTTGACGGAGACGACCGGCGCGTAGCCGTGGGCGTTGAGGTAGACCTTGGTGCTGCCGATGACGAGGGGTTCGTTGACCCTGATGACGGTCTTCTTCGGCTTGCCGTACGCGCCCTCCGCGTACGTCACGTGCGCCTCGTAGGTCCGGGGCGTGCCCCGCTGGGGGCCGCGGCGCTCGTACGTGCCGGTGAACTTGTCGAGCGTGAAGCTGAACGGGGCGAGCGAGTCGTTGTCGAACAGCGAGCCGGACTTGAAGTCGTCGTACTGCGTGAGCGTGTTGGCGAAGCCGTCGCCCTCGACGATCAGCTTGCCGCCCTCGGACTTGAAGAGCTGTCCGCAGGCGAACGCGACCAGCATCACGATCAGGGAGACGTGGAAGATCAGGTTGCCGGCCTCGCGCAGATAGCCCTTCTCGGCCGCCACCGCGCCGTTGACGGCGTGCACCCGGTAGCGGCGCTTCCGGATGATCGCGAGCGCGGCCTCGTGGACCTGCTCGGGATCGGCCTCGGTGCGCCAGGTGGTGTACGCGGGCAGCCTGGTCAGGCGCTTGGGGGCGCCGGGCGGGCGGCTGCGCAGCTGGCCCACGAACTGGCCGGTGCGCGGCACGATGCAGCCGATGAGCGAGACGAACAGCAGGATGTAGATCGCGGAGAACCACACCGAGCTGTAGACGTCGAAGAACTGGAGCTTCTCGTAGACCGGCGTGAGGGTGGTGTGCGCCTTCTTGAACGCCTCCACCTTCATCTCGTCCACGCTGTTCTGCGGGATCAGCGAACCGGGGATGGCGCCGAGCGACAGCAGGAAGAGCAGGATCAGCGCGACCCGCATCGAGGTGAGCTGCCGCCAGAACCAGCGGGCCCAGCCGATGACGCCCATGGCGGGCAGGCCGGCCCCGCTCTCCTCGCGCGGGGCGGTGGAGAGCCGGGTTTCGGCGGCGCCCGGCTCGGAGGAACTCTCCTCGTCCCGGCGCTCCTGCTCCGGGGCGGGGTTGGACTTGGTGTTGCTCATGGAACTCAGATCCCCACCGTGAAGCCGTCGGACCAGCCCTGTACCTGCTGCATCATCGTGCCCCACACACCTGTGAGCAGGAGCAGGCCGGTCACGATCATCATTCCGCCGCCGATCCGCATCACCCAGGCGTAGTGCTTCTTGACCCAGCCGAACGCGCCGAGCGCCTTGCGGAAGGCTACGGCGGTGAGGACGAAGGGGATGCCGAGGCCGAGGCAGTACGCGACGGTCAGTATCGCCCCGCGCCCGGCGGTGCCCTGGTCCATCGCGAGAATGCTCACCGAGCTGAGCGTCGGGCCCAGGCACGGGGTCCAGCCGATCCCGAAGAGGGCGCCCAGCAGCGGGGCGCCCGCCAGTCCGGTCACCGGCCGTTTGTGGATGCGGAACTCGCGCTGCGTCATCCAGGGCATCAGCCCCATGAAGAAGACGCCCATCAGGATCATCAGCACGCCGAGGACCTTGGTGAGGATCCCGCTGTTCTCCAGGAGCGTCTGGCCGAAGAAGCCGAAGAGCGCGCCGCCGGAGACGAACACGGCGGTGAAGCCGAGCACGAAGAGCGAGGCGCCCGCGACCATCCGGCCCCGCCGGGCCTGCGCCAGGTCGGTGCCGCTGACGCCGGTGACGTAACTGAGGTAGCCGGGCACGAGCGGCAGGACGCACGGCGAGAAGAAGGAGACGAGCCCGCCGAGCACGGCGATGGGCAGGGCGACGAGCAGCGCCCCGCTCATCACGGTCTCGTTCTCGCCCGTGATCGCGGCAAGGGTGTGCACGGGGTCACTTCTCCGCGATCAGCGGGTCGATCATCTCGTGCAGCTTGTCGGAGTCGAGCGCGGTCAGGGAGCGGGCGGCGATCTTCCCGTCCCGGTCCAGGACCACGGTCGACGGGATCGCCTGCGGGCGCAGCGTCCCCTTGGGGAAGCGGAGCATGAGCTTGCCGGTCGGGTCGAAGAGGCTGGGGTAGGGGACCCCGTAGTCCTTCTCGAAGCTGATCGCGGGGCCCTTCTGGGCGTCCCGCGTGTTGATCCCGACGAACTGGACGCCCTTGTCCTTCGTCTCCTTGGCCACCCGCGAGAAGTACTGGGCCTCCAGGCGGCAGGGCCCGCACCACGAGCCCCACATGTTCAGCACGACGACCTTGCCCTTGTAGTCGGCGACGTCGAGCTGCTTGCCGTCGAGGGTCTCGCCGTCCAGCTTCGGGGCGGCGACGCGGTCGCCCTTGGCCACGGTGGAGATCCCGCCACTGCCCGTGACGAAGTTCGTGTTGCCGCCTCCGCCGGTCTTGTTGTCGTCCCCGCCGCACGCGGTCAGCGTGAGGGCGAGTGCGACGACCGCTGCGGGGGCGGCGAGCAGGGTGAAGCGGCGTCGAGGTGCGCGGCCATGGCTCATGTGAAAAGTTTCGCATGGCGGTTCAGGCGATCTCGGGCACCCCCCTCGGTGCCCGTAAAGCCCGTTGTCAGGCTTTTTTAAAGAAGGCGTTCCAGCCGCCCGCAGGTGCCTGACCGACTCCCAGCGAACGGAGCTTGTCGAGGACGGCCGGGGTCTGCACGTCGAGCCAGTCGACGAACTGCCGGAAGGAGACCAGGCGCACGTCCGGCTTCCCGGCGATTTTCTTGATCACCGCTTCGACCGCGTCCATGTAGATGCCGCCGTTCCACTCCTCGAAGTGGTTTCCGATGTAGAACGGCGCGCGATTCGTCGTGTAGGCGCGGTTGAATCCGGCGAGGTACGACTGGGTGGCCTGTTCACGCCATCCGGGATAGCGCGAGGGCATGCCCTTGGTCGAATTGAGCGACTGGTTGGCCAGGATGTTGTAGTCCATCGAGAGGACTTCGAAGGTGTGCCCGGGGAAGGGCATGGCCTGGAGCGGCAGGTCCCAGACGCCCTGGCGCTTCTTGGGCCAGACCTGGGTTCCGCCGGGCGAACTGGCGTCGTAGCGCCAGCCGAGCCTGCTCGCGGTGGGCAGCAGGTTCTCCTGGCCGAGCAGGCAGGGGGCGCGCCCGCCGACCAGTTCCTTGCGGTAGTCGAAAGGCAGCGGGTCGAGATCGTTCCAGCCGGTGTTGGTGCGCCATTCGGTGACGAAGGAGACCGCCTGGTCGATTTCGTTCCGCCACTGCTGGGGCGACCAGTTCGCGACCGAACCGGAACCCGCGCAGAAATGCCCGTTGAAATGGGTGCCGATCTCGTGCCCGTCGAGCCAGGCCCGGCGGACGTTCTTCAGCGTCTCCTTGATGTGGTCGTCGGTGAGATAACCGATGTCGGAGGCGCCGATCGGATTGTTGGGCGGCCGGTACATGGACTTCTTGGACTCGGGCAGCAGATAGATCCCGGACAGGAAGAAGGTCATCGCCGCGTCATGGTCCTTGGCGAGTTCCAGAAAGCGCGGGAAGAGTCCGTTGCCGACCTCGCCCGCACCGTCCCAGGAAAAGATCACGAACTGCGGCGGCGTCTGACCGGGTTCGAGCGGTACCGGCCTGGCGGGCTGGTGCGGCTGCTTGCCGGTGTCCGCGGTGGAACCGTCCCCGATCTTCCGGACGTCCTTCTCCGCGGGCTTGGTCCCCCGGGTGCTCCCGTCGGTCCCCTTCTCCCCCGTGGTCCCCGACTGGCTCCCGCCGGAGGAGCCGAAGGTGCCACAGCCCGCCACCCCAACAGCGGCGGCGGCACCGAGGCCGGCCCCGAGCAGACCCCTTCGGCTGATATCACGCATGATTACCCCATCTGCGGTCGTTTTGCCTTAAGTCCATACAAACTGGCGAAGGCTTAGATGGCGGAAACAACACGGGGGTTCCGTGAATTAGCACATGATTCTTTATGTGACCAGACCCGGACCGCGCTCGAACACATGACCTAGCAGAGTGTGGGCGGCTGGACGGGGCGACAACACGGGATGGAGCGGGGCAACAGGGCGGGCCTGAACGGAGCAGGACAACAACGCGGGGCGGGGCGGGGCCGGATCCTCCGCCACCCCGCCCCGCCCCGCTCCGTCCGGCTTCCCGGCCGGTGGGCCGACTACACGCCGGCCGGCTACGCGCCGAACGCCTTCGACTTGCCCTTCACCGGCTTCGCCCCGGCCCGCAGATGCGCCGGCACCAGGTCCCGCGCCGGTTCCGTGTACCCGACGGACACGATCTTGTCGCCCTGGTACGTGAAGCTGGTCAGCGAGGCGAGGGTGCACTGCCGCTTGCGCGGGTCGTGCCACAGCCGCCGCCGCTCGACGAAGCTGCGCACGATCCAGATCGGCAGCTGGTGGCTGACGCACACCGCCTCGTGACCGCGCGCCGCGTCGCGCGCCGCGTCCAGCGCGCCCATCATCCGCACGACCTGCTCGATGTACGGCTCGCCCCACGACGGCCGGAACGGGTTCGTCAGGTGCTTCCAGTTGTCCGGCTTGCGCAGCGCGCCGTCCCCGACGCCGAACGTCTTGCCCTCGAAGACGTTGGCGGCCTCGATGAGCCGCTCGTCGGTGGCCAGGTCCAGCTCGTGCGCCCTGGCGATCGGCGTGGCCGTCTCCTGGGCCCGCTCCAGCGGGGAGGCGACGACGTGCGTGATGTCGCGGCCCGCCAGGTGCTCGGCCACCCGGTCGGCCATCTGCCGGCCGAGCTCGGAGAGGTGGTAGCCGGGGCGGCGCCCGTACAGCACGCCCTCCGGGTTGTGCACCTCGCCGTGCCGCATCAGGTGGACGACGGTGATGTCCTTGCCCTCGCGGCCGCCGCCGGAGCTCGCGTTCTCGCTCATGCGGTGGCCTCCGCGGCGGCGCGGGCGGCGGCGGGCAGGGCGGCGGCGACGCGCTCGACGGCCCGCGCGTCGTGGGCGGTGGAGACGAACCAGGACTCGAAGGCCGACGGCGGCAGGTAGACGCCCTGCGCCAGCATCGAGTGGAAGAACGCGGTGAAGCGGAAGGACTCCTGCTGCTTCGCGTCCTCGTAGTTCCGCACCGGCCGGTCGGTGAAGAAGACGGAGAACATGTTGCTCGCCGCCTGCACCGTGTGCGCCACGCCCTCCTTGGTGAGCGCCTCGCCGACCAGCCCGCGGATCTCCGCGGAGACCGCGTCCACCGCGGCGTACGCCGCGTCGTCGAGCAGCCGCAGCTGGGCGAGACCGGCGGCGGTGGCGATCGGGTTCCCGGAGAGGGTGCCCGCCTGGTAGACGGGGCCGGCCGGGGCGAGGTGCGCCATCACGTCCGCGCGCCCGCCGAAG
The DNA here is from genome assembly GCF_008120935.1 of Streptomyces sp. sk2.1. GTDB lineage: Bacteria > Actinomycetota > Actinomycetes > Streptomycetales > Streptomycetaceae > Streptomyces. The sequence continues at coordinate 263,234 of NZ_RDBO01000083.1, read as the reverse complement.
GCCGCGGCCGGGAAGCCGCCGCCCATGACCTTGCCGAAGGTCATCAGGTCGGGCCGCACCCCGTCGACGCCGAACCAGCCGGCCTTCGAGGTACGGAAACCGGTCATGACCTCGTCGGAGATGTAGAGCGCCCCGTTCGCGGCGCAGAGCTCCTTGAGCCCGGCGTTGAAACCGTCCAGCGGCGGCACGACGCCCATGTTGCCCGGCGACGCCTCGGTGATCACGCAGGCGATCTCGCCGGGGTGCGCGGCGAACGCCTCGCGGACGGCGTCCAGGTCGTTGTACGGCAGCACGATCGTGTCGCCGGCCTGCGCACCGGTGACCCCCGGGGTGTCCGGGAGGCCGAAGGTCGCGACCCCGGACCCGGCGGCGGCCAGCAGCGCGTCCACGTGGCCGTGGTAGCAGCCGGCGAACTTCACCACCTTGGCCCGGCCGGTGAACCCGCGGGCCAGCCGGATCGCGGACATGGTCGCCTCGGTGCCGGACGACACCAGCCGCACCTGCTCCACCGGCTCGACCCGGGCCACGATCTCCTCGGCGAGCGCGACCTCGCCCTCGCCCGGCGTGCCGAACGAGGTGCCGCGGGCGACGGCCTCCTGGACTGCGGCGATGACCTCCGGGTGGGAGTGGCCGAGGATCATCGGCCCCCACGAGCACACGAGGTCGACGTACTCCCGGCCGTCGGCGTCCGTGAGGTACGGACCGGTGCCGGACACCATGAACCGGGGCGTACCGCCCACGGCCCGGAAAGCACGGACGGGAGAGTTCACGCCGCCGGGCGTCACGAGGGACGCGCGGTCGAAAAGCGTCTGCGAAACTGGGGCGTCATAGGGAAAGCTCACATACGCCATGGTGTCAGAGCCCCGGACGGACTTGCGGACAGGTGTTTCACCGCACGTCCGCGGGGGAGGTCACTGACACGATGATCGGGTTGCGCGGCAGAGCTGTGTCTCCTGGGTAGGGGCTGTGTCTCCTGAGTAGCAGTCGGGTGGATGAGATATGCATCGCGGTGGCGGAGTGGGCGAAGGGACCGGCGACCTGGGGCCCGAGCCTGCCCGGCGGGGTCGGCACCGGCGTGAGGCGAAGCGCGAGCAGGCCATACGGTCCGGTGGGGCGCAGGACGGCGAGGTCGGAAGCAGGAGTGGTGGCCGGGTGGGGGTGACCTACAAGTACTTCGGTGCCCCCGACGGGGCCACCGCGGCACGCGTGCCCATTTCGATGCGCCCCGAGGAGCTCGGCGGCGACGAGCTGGGCATGGGCGGCATGTTCACCAAGATCAAGCCGGAGACGGTGGCGGCGATGGTCCTCACCGGGATCCAGGGCATACCCCTGCACCGGGTCCCCCCGCTGGAGCTGGTCGTGCTCCACCCCGACTACGCGGTGGTCAAGCTCCCGATGACGGTCGTCGACCCGCTGCGCGGCGTCGGCGAGGAGTCGGTGGGCGCCGCGGCGTTCATCTGGTCCACGGTCCCCGACCGCGGCGGCCCGCAGGACGCGTTCAACGTCTACCGGCTGCTCCACGAATGGCAGGACTTCTCCCACCGGCTGCACGATGCCGGACACCAGGCGTACTGCTTGGTATGGCCCTGACCTGGGAGTTCACGGCACACAACGGATGAGGGCGGGGCCCGGACCCCGCCCTTCGCGGTGTTCTCGGACCGCGTCCGCCCCCCATCTGTTCCATGCTGGAGGGGCATCGACCGTTCCCGATCCCGGGGAGTCCTTGATGTCCAGCCAGTCACTCGACGACGCGACGCTGACCGAACTCGTCGCCGACGCCGCTGCCGCCCCGTCCATGCACAACGCCCAGCCCTGGCGGTTCCGCGCCACCCGGGCGGGCCGGACCGTCACGCTCCTCGCCGATCTCGACCGCGCGCTGCCCGAGGAGGACCCGGCCACCCGGGCGCTGCACGTGGGGTGCGGCGCGGCGCTGCTGAACCTGCGGGTGTCCGCCGCGCACCGCGGGCTGCACGCCGTCACCGCGCTGCTGCCCGACCCGTCGGCCCCCGCGGTGCTGGCCACCGTACGGCTCGGCCACCGCACCGACGGGAACGAGGGCGGGGCCGATGGCGGGGACGTGGCGCTCGCCGCGCTGTACCCCGCGATCCGGGAGCGGCACACGAGCCGCTACCCGTTCGACGACCAGCAGATCCCGCCGGACGTCCGGGAGCTGCTCGTCGGGGCGGCCCGGGCGGAGGGCGCGGCCTTCGCGTTCCTGGCCTCCCCGCACCTGGAGGAGGTGCTGGACCTGATCCGGGACGCCGAGGGCTACGCCCGCGAGGACCCGGCGCGGGAGGCCGAGCAGCGGAGCTGGACCCGGGACACGAGGACCGAGGCCCCCGTGGACGGCATCACGGACTACGCCATGGGCCCCCGTGACGCCTCGGCGCGGGCGACCGCCCGCGACTTCCTGGGGACGGCCCCGCAGCCCGGCCGGGCCCGCGTGCCGTTCGAGAAGCGGCCGCAGCTGGCCCTGCTGTCCACCGCGGGCGACCACGCCGTCGACTGGCTCCGCGCCGGTCAGGCACTGGAGCGGATGCTGCTCACGGCCACGCTCCACGACGTGTCCACGTCGTTCGCGACCCAGCCCCTCGAATGGCCCGACCTGCGCTGGCTGCTGCGCGACCCGGTGCACGGCTCGGGCCACGCCCAGATGATCGTCCGGCTGGGATACGGGCCCACGGGGCCGCGCACCCCGCGCCGGCCCATGGATCAGGTGCTGACGATCGATCCGTAGCGGCACGCCGGAAGCCGGACGCGAGAGCGCCGGAGCACCGAGGTACGGAAGGCGGTGGGAGCGATGCCGCTCCCCGTGGTCGTCGGGGTGGACGGGTCGGAGGGGAGTCTGCGCGCCCTGGACTGGGCGGTGGCGGAGGCGGCGCGCTCGCGGCTGTCCCTGCGGGTCGTCCACGCGTCCCTGTGGGAGCGCTACGAGGGCGTGCACGACGTCTTCGACACCGAGCGCCCCACGGAGGAGGTCATCGCCGGGCGCCTCGTCGCCGAGGCCGCGGACCGGGCCCGGCGGCTCGGCCCCGGGGTCGAGGCGGAGGCCGTCGTGCTGGCCGAGGACACCGTGACGGCGCTCGTCGAGGAGAGCCGGGAGGCCGCCCTGGTCGTCCTCGGTTCGCGCGGCCGGGGCCGGGTGGCCGGAATGCTGCTGGGGTCCGTCAGCCTGTCGCTCGCCGGCCGGTCCCGCTGCCCGGTCGTGGTCGTCCCGGCGCACCCGTCCGGGCCTCCGTCGCACCCCGGCCGCGTCGTCGTCGGGATCAGCGATTCCGACACGCCCGCACCGGCCGCCGTCTTCGCGCTGGAGCGGGCGGCGGTCCGCCACGGCGAGCTGGTCGCCGTACGCGTCTGGCGCAGCCCCGCCCACGGGCCCATGGGCCATCCGCTCATCGCGGGCTCCCCGGCCACCTCCTACCACCGGGAGGCCGAGGAGCACCTGGAGGAGGTGCTGGAACGTCTGGATCCGGCCGGTTCCTCCGGCGTCGTCATCCACCGGTCGGTGGTACGGGGGCCGACGCACCAGAGCCTCATCGAGGCCGCCGAGGGCGCGGAACTCCTGGTCGTCGGGGCCCGCCGGAGCACCGGATGGCACGGATTCCGCCTCGGACCGGTGGGCCACGCGATGCTGCACTACGCACCCGTCCCGGTCGCCGTCGTCCCCGACGCCCGACACCGCTGACCCGGACCGCCACCGCCATCGCCGCCACGGTCCGCGCCGGGGGCACGGAGCGGATACCGGCGGGCCGGCGGCAGGATCATCGGCGGGGATACTACGTCGAACACTTGCCCACTCGGCTGCCCGAGGAACGGTGCGGGGAGTCCGGGTGCGGCCCGGTCGCGGCACGGCCGCGCGTGGCCGCCGGCCCCGGCCGCACGGCCCTTCCCGTACCGGCGCGGCACCGAAGCACGAGAGGGAGGCCCGGCCCATGGTCGACGTCGCCACCGCACGCCTTGTCACCACGTTCGCCGCACCGCTGGACCGGGAGCGGGACGCGGCGGACGCCCCGTACCTGGTCCGGTGGCCCGTGCCGCGCCCCGGCGGGGCGTCCGGCCGGCGTCTGCTCGTCCAGCGCGGCGACACCGAACTGGTCGTGGTCGCCCCGGACCGGACGGGCGTCTCGGACGCGGCGGACGCAGCGGATGTTCCGGAAGCGGCGGACGTGCCGGGTTCGGCGCATGCCCCGGCGGTCCGCTTCCCCGCGCCCTGGCCCCGCAACTTCGGCACCTTCGCAGTGGCGCCGGACGCCGGTCTCGCGGTCTTCGCCGGGGTGCACGCGGTGCGCGCGGTGGACCCGGCGGGCGCGGTGCGCTGGGAGATCGCGCACGGCTGCTGGGAGGGCAGCTGCCGCACGCTCCACACCGGGTTCGAGGAGTACGCGACCGATACCCGGCACCGGTACCCGGACAGCGGCTCGGCCGTGTTCTCGGCGGACGGCACGCTCGTGTGGGCCCACATCCGCGGCCCCGTCGCCGCCTCGGGGCCCGACCCGGAGGCGCTGGACGAATGGCTGGTCATCGACGCCGCCGACGGCCGGGTCCTCGGCCGGGTGGACGCGGAGACGGTGGCGGCCGGCTCGGACCACGTCCCGCACCCGGATCCCGCCCTGATGGGCCTGTGCGTCGGCGAGGGGCAGGACGGGGTGCCGCTGCTGTGGGGCAGGTGGGACGGCGAGGAACTCACCGTCGAGCGGTTCTGCGACGACGAACGCATCCTGACGGCGGTGAGCCCGTCGGGCGACCGCTTCCTGACGGTGACGCACTACGAGGAGACGCTCGGCGTGCACCGCGTCGAGGACGGCTCCGTCCTGGCCGAACTCGACACCCGGAACGCCGTCCCCCGCCACCCCGAGGCCGACCCCGACGACGAGGACGCCGACGAGTCGCTCTGGGACTACGAGTGCGGCTTCCTCGACGAGGAGACCGTCGTCGCCGGTACGTCGGAGCGGGACGGGGAGTACGGCGAGCAGCGCCACTGGCTGGTGAGCACGGCCGGGGAGGAGATGCGGGTGACCGCGCGGCTCGCGTACCCCTTCCCGATCTCCGGCGTGCCCACCGCCCTGGGCGACGGCACCTGGTACACGGTGTCGGAGTCGGGCGACGCACTGCACGTGTGGAGCCGCTGACCGACCGGACACACCACGGCCCGCTCGTCGGCGTACGGGCAACTCCCCTGCCCGCTCCCGGGCGTACGGTCCTGCCCGTACGCCCGGGACGTGTCACCGGGTCACGCGCCGGGCGCCCGCCAGTGCGGATCGCGGCCGGTCAGCGCCAGCGCCCGCTCGAAGGGGCCGGTCCCCTCCGGCACGGGGTGCGGCTCGCCGAACACCTTCGCCTCCCTGGCCATCGGCGCCATCGCGGCCAGCGCGGGACCGATCTCGTCCAGCACGGACGCGTCCGGCGCGAAGTCCTGGCCGGTGGCCCGCGCGAGGTCCCAGGAGTGGACGGTCAGATCGCCCAGCACCATGTTCCCCACGGTCCTGGCCGGCAGCCCCATGGCCCCCGCCGTGCCCTCCTCCGCGCCGGGCACGGCCCAGGCCGCCACCAGTCTGTCGGTCTCCTCGGCGAAACGGGCCCGCCAGTCCCCCGTGACGACGTCCGGCGCCTCACCGAACTCGACCGGCTCCCGGGCCGCCAGCGCCTGGAAGTTGACGACCACTTGGAAGAGGTGGTTGATCAACTCCCGTACGTCGTACTCCGCGCAGGGCGTCGGTGCTCCGAGGCTGCTGTCGTCGATCCCGTCCAGCACCGGCACGGCCCGTGCGGCGGCCGCCTCCAGCAGTTCGCTCATCTTCTCCATCCGCCGACCCTGCACGCCGCGACGGACCGGCGCTTGAAGAAACGCGCCATCGCCCCGCAAAAAAATCCGCACACCGTGAAGCACGCCGCGGAAGCGCCATAAAATCGCCGCCATGGCCGGTCCTCGACGCGACACCCGGGGCATCGTCGACGCCCCCGAACTCTTCGCACAGGTACGTTTCCGCCGCCGCGAACCCGCCGCCGGACTCCGGCCGTACCTGGAGCACTACTGGCTCATCGACTGGGACCTGTCGCAGCCGTACGCCTCCCACCTGGTGCCGCACCCGTCCGTGAACCTGGTCTTCCAGCGGTACGAGCACGCGGCCGACCTCGTGGAGGTCTCGGGCATCGGGCTGAAGCTCTTCACGCAGAAGCTGGAGGGCCGGGGCCGGGTCTGCGGCGTGCAGTTCCGGCCCGGCGGGTTCCGGCCGTTCGCGCCGGACCTGCCGGTCGCGCAATGGACGGGCCGACGGCTGCCCGCGGACGAGGTGTTCGCCCCGCCCGCCCCGCCGTCGGCCGTGCTCGACCCGGCGGACGAGGACGCACGGGTGGCGGCGCTCGACGCGTACCTGCTGGCGCTCGCGCCCCGGCCGGACCCGCAGGCCGAACGCGCGATGGCCCTGGTCGACCTGGTGCGCACGGACCGCACGGTGCGCCGCGTCGACGAACTCGCCCGCGTCGGGGGGCTGTCCCGGCGCTCCCTCCAGCGGCTCTTCTCCACGTACGTCGGCGTCGGACCCAAGTGGGTCATCCTCCGCTACCGGATCCACGAGGCGCTGGAGCGGGCCGAATCGGACCCCGGGGTGGACTGGGCGGTGCTCGCCGCCGAACTCGGCTACAGCGACCAGGCCCATCTGATCAGGGACTTCACGGCCACGGTCGGGGTGTCCCCGACGGCGTTCGCACCGCGCTGAGCACCATCGGCCGGACCCGGCCCACCGGGTGGGCGGAACGGGCCGGGCCGCGGACCGGCGCTCAGTCCGAGTCGAGGGCCTTGTCGAAGTTGAACGCGACGATGTCCAGCCGCTCCCGCAGGTAGAAGCGGTGGGCATCGGTGCGGTGCGTGCCCGAGTCCAGGTTGAGGTATCGGCAACCGGCCTCCCTGGCCCGCTCCTCCAGGTGCCCGAGGAGCCCTCGGCCGACCCCGGTGGAACGGGCGCCCTCGGTGGTGACCAGGTCGTCGACGTACAGCTTCCGGATCTGGCTGGTGTTGTCGACGACGCGCCACCCGGCCGCGCCCACGCAGACGCCCCGGTCGTCGTAGGCGGCGCTGAACCGCAGGCCCTGCCCGTGCCCCCGCTCGTACACCTCCCGGAAGAGGTCCTCGGTGAGGTGGGGACGGAGTTCGCGCAGGACGGGGAGCAGGTCGTCGGCCAGTCTGGCGTCGCCGGGTTCGAGGTCGATGATCTTCATGAGGGACATGGGGGAACTGTAGGCAGACCCGCCCCCGCCCCTCTTCCCCCCGACCCGCGTCCACCCACCGACACGTTTCGGACCACCGATCCGCGCCTGCCTATCCTGGCCGCGTCATAGATCGTCCGCCCGAGGAGTCCGCCATGGCCGCCACCCCGATCGCCGTCATCACCGGAGCGAGCAGCGGCATCGGCGCCGCGACCGCCCGCCAACTGGCCGCCGCCGGCCACCGCGTCGTACTGACCGCCCGCCGCAAGGACCGCATCGAGGCGCTCGCCGAGGAGATCAACGAGGCGGGCCACCAGGCCACGGCCTACGCCCTGGACGTCACCGACCGCGCCGCGGTGGACGAGTTCGCCACGGCGTTCCGCACCCTCGCCGTCCTCGTCAACAACGCGGGCGGAGCGCTCGGCGCCGACCCCGTCGCCACCGGTGACCCCGCCGACTGGCGCCAGATGTACGAGACGAACGTCATCGGCACGCTCAACGTCACCCAGGCCCTGCTCCCCGCGCTCACCGCGAGCGGCGACGGCACGATCGTGGTCCTCTCCTCCACCGCGGGCCTCGGCACGTACGAGGGCGGCGGCGGTTACGTGGCCGCCAAGCACGGCGAGCACGTACTGGCCGAGACGCTCCGCCTGGAGATCGTCGGCACCCCGGTCCGCGTCATCGAGGTCGCCCCCGGCATGGTCAAGACGGAGGAGTTCGCCACCACCCGCTTCCGCGGCGACACCGAGAAGGCCGCCAAGGTGTACGCGGGCGTCGACGCGCCCCTCACCGCCGACGACGTGGCCGACACCATCACCTGGGCCGTCACCCGGCCCAGCCACGTCAACATCGACCTCCTGGTCGTCCGCCCCCGCGCCCAGGCGTCCAATTCCAAGGTCCACCGCACCAACTGACCCCGGCGGGAAACGGACCGCCCCGGGCAGAAACACGGGGCACGGAGACGCGGCAACAGCGGAGGGCGAAGACGCCGCGACACAGGGACGCGGGAAGGCCCCGGACACACCACCCGCGTCCGGGGCCGACATGCGCGACAGGGCCCACCATGAGCCCGGGACCGGGCCCGCGGCCGGGGTTCCGAAGAACCCGGCGCGGCGCCCGTACCGGTGCTCAGCCCTTCACGCACACCACCTGCTTGAGCTTGGCGACGACCTCCACCAGGTCCCGCTGCTGCTCGATGACCTGCTCGATCGGCTTGTACGCGGCCGGGATCTCGTCCACGACGCCGGAGTCCTTGCGGCACTCCACACCCCGCGTCTGGTCCTCCAGGTCGCGCGTCGAGAAGCGCCGCTTCGCGGCGTTCCGGCTCATCTTCCGACCCGCGCCGTGCGAGGCCGAGTTGAAGGACTTCTCGTTGCCGAGGCCCTTCACGATGTACGAACCGGTGCCCATCGAGCCCGGGATGATCCCGAAGTCCCCGGAGCCCGCACGGATCGCGCCCTTCCGCGTGACCAGCAGGTCCATGCCCTCGTACCGCTCCTCCGCCACGTAGTTGTGGTGGCAGGAGATGACCGGCTCGAAGGTCACCTTGGCCTTCTTGAACTCCTTGCGGACCACGTTCTGGAAGAGCGCCATCATGACGGCGCGGTTGTGCTTCGCGTACTCCTGCGCCCAGAACAGGTCGTTGCGGTAGGCCGCCATCTGCGGGGTGTCGGCGATGAACACCGCCAGGTCGCGGTCGATCAGGTCCTGGTTGTGCGGCAGCTTCTGCGCCTGGCCGATGTGGAAGTCGGCCAGTTCCTTGCCGATGTTCCGCGACCCGGAGTGCAGCATCAGCCAGACCGAACCCGACTCGTCGAGGCAGAACTCGATGAAGTGGTTGCCCGAGCCGAGCGTCCCCATCTGCTTCGTGGCCCGTTCCCGACGGAACCGGACCTCCTCGGCCACATCGCCGAACCGCGCCCAGAAGTCGTCCCAGCCCGGTGCGCGGAAGCCGTACAGCCGGTCGGGGTCCACGGCGTCGTCGTGCATCCCGCGACCCACCGGAATGGCCTGCTCGATCTTCGACCGGAGCCGGGACAGGTCGCCCGGCAGGTCGTTGGCCGTCAGCGAGGTCTTCACCGCGGACATCCCGCAGCCGATGTCCACGCCCACCGCCGCCGGACAGACCGCACCGTGCATCGCGATCACCGAGCCGACCGTCGCGCCCTTGCCGAAGTGGACGTCCGGCATGACCGCCAGCCCCTTGATCCAGGGCAGGGTGGCCACGTTGCGCAGCTGCTGCATGGCCGAGTCCTCGACCGAGGCCGGGTCGGCCCACATGCGGATCGGAACCTTCGCGCCCGGCACCTCTACATACGACATAGTTCCTCAATTCCCCCGAAAAGTCTGAAAGCGCAAAACCGGTGCCAAGGTCGGCAAACGAGTCGGTCGACCGGCATTCACAGCGGCGCGTGCGATACACATTGTCTCCACCGGTCGCCATCGAGCGGCAACCGTTTTTCGCACGAAGGGAGCCCAGGGCCGTGCGACGAATGGCCTACGTACCCGGCGCCGCGCTGCTGGCAGCGCTCGCCGTCGGTTGCAGCGCCGACACCGGAACCGGTGGTTCCGCAGCCGACAGCAAGCCCGGCGAGGCGACCGAGGCCGTGGCGGCCCCCGGCAAGTACCGCACCCTCCCCGAGCCGTGCCGCGCGGTCGCGTCGTCCACGCTCAAGGACCTGCTCCCGGGCTCCGCCGAACTCTCCGAGGAGCAGCAGAAGAAGGTGTACGAGGGCACCGCCACCGTCACCTACGACACCGACCGCCGGGTCGGCTGCCGCTGGAAGTCGGAGGACCATTCCTCCTCGCGCACCCTGTTCATCGACTTCGAGCGCGTCGTGTCCTACGACCCCTCGGTGAGCGACGACGACCGCGCCGACGAGGTGTACACGAAGAAGGTGACCGCCGCCGGCCTCTCCTCGCCCTCCGCCTCCGCGACCCCCGACGGCGCGAAGAAGCAGACGCCCTCGAACACCTCCGACGACGCCGACGCCCCGGACGCCGCCGGACCCCACTCCGGTTCGGAGTCCGGCGCGGCCTCGCACCCCCTGTCCGGCCCGCCCGCCGAGGACGGTTCCTCCTCCGGGAAGAGCGACGCCCACGGCGACGACCCGAAGGCCGAAGACGCCGGAACCGGCGACCCGAAGACCGACGACCCGAAGACCGACGGTGGCGACGGCGACACCGCCGGAGCCGGGAACGGCGGCGAGGACGACGGCGAGGACCTCCAGCCGCGCACGCTCGACGACCTCGGGGACAGCGCGTTCCTGAACGATCTGCTCACCCGGGCGGGTTCCGCCGCGCGGCACCGCACGGTCAGCGTGGTATTTCGCACATCGAACGTCATCGTGACCGTCGAGTACACCGATCAGCCGGCCGTCTCCACCGTGGTTCCCGACAGCAAGGAACTGCAGGAGAAGGCGCAGGCACTGGCCCGGAACCTGGTCGAGGAGTTCGACGAGTAGCCCCGCCCCGGGAGCTCCCGGCCGGTCCCGCCCACGGCCTCCGCGTCCCCGGCCGAGGCGGCATCCGGCCCCGGTCCGTCGTACCGTGGCCCTCCGGAACCTCCGGTCCGCCCGACCGGCCGACCGACCGCCCGACCGCCCGGCAGCCCGCCCGCCGCGCCACCCGAGTGAAGGAACCATGCACCGTTCAGCCCCGCGACTCACCCGCATACTCGCCTGCGCCGCCGTTCCGGTGATGCTCGTCGTCGCCGGCTGCTCGTCGGACTCCGACGACAAGGACAAGAAGGAGTCGGGCTCCTCGGCATCCGCTTCGGCGGCCCCGAAGAAGAAGGAACCGACCGTCGAGCCCGCGAAGTTCGCCGCGCTGCCCGACCCGTGCAAGTCGATCACCAAGAAGACGATCACCTCCCTGGTGCCCGACGCGAAGTCCAAGAACGGCACGGCCGCCACGTCCAGCGACATCTCGTACCGCACGGGCTGCTCGTGGAACGGTCTCGACGACAAGGGCGTGAAGGGCTCCCAGTACCGCTGGCTCGACGTCGGCTTCACCCGCTTCGACTCCGACCAGGCCCTGGGCAGCGGCGCCGAGCGCGCGCAGCAGGACTTCGAGAAGCAGGTCGCCAAGGCCAAGGACACCGCGGGCGCCAAGAAGGTCGCCGAGGCGGCCGCCAACGGCATCGGCGAGCAGGCCACCAAGGTCACCTACGAACTCACCAAGACGAGCGAGGACTTCAAGTACGCGACGGTCGTGGCCCGTACCGGGAACGTCGTCGTCACCCTCACCTACAACGGCGCCGGTTACGCGGGCGCGAAGGCCCCGTCCTCCGAGGACATCGTGAAGGGCGCCGAGAAGGCCGCCAAGGAAGCGGTGGCCGCGGTCTCCGCCGCCGACGCGGAACCGTCCAAGTCGGCCGACCCGAACGGCTCCACGACCTCCGGCGGCTCCTCGGGCAAGGACGACGACGACTCGGACGACAAGCCGAAGAGCCGGAAGACCTCCGCCCACAAGTCGTCCACCAGGAAGACCACCTGAGCCACCCCCGACGGGCCGACCGGGCGCCCGAATCCCCCGGCCACGAGCGGTTTCACGGAGCCCGGCCCTCCCCCGGGGGCCGGGCTCCCGCCCCTCGTTCCCCGTATTCGATGTATCCGACGTGCCGGACGTGCCCGATGTGTCAGATGTGTCGGATCCGCCCGACGTTCTGTGCGGACGTCCTGTTCATCGGTGCCCGCCGGAGGGCACCGCGGGCACCGATGAACAGGACGTCCGCACAGAACGTCGGGCGGATCCGACACATCTGACACATCGGGCACGTCCGGCACGTCGGATACATCGAATACGGGGAACGAGGAGGGAACGCGGGTGGCCGCGATGCAGCTGACACGCACCCACCGGATACTCATCGGTCTCGTGGTCGCCGGTGCGGTGCTCATCGCCGCGATCGGATTCGCGGGCTCGTACGCCGCGGTGCGCGAACTCGCCGAGAAGAAGGGCTTCGGGGATTTCTCGCTGGTCTTCCCGATCGGCATCGACGCGGGCATCTGCGTACTGCTCGCCCTGGACCTGCTGCTGACCTGGCTGCGCATCCCGTTCCCGCTGCTGCGCCAGACCGCCTGGCTGCTGACCGCCGCGACGATCGCCTTCAACGGCGCCGCGGCCTGGCCCGACCCGCTCGGCGTCGGCATGCACGCGGTCATCCCCGTGCTGTTCGTGGTCGCCGTCGAGGCCGCCCGGCACGCCGTGGGCCGGATCGCCGACATCACGGCCGACAAGCACATGGAGGGCGTGCGCCTCACCCGCTGGCTGCTCTCCCCCGTTCCCACGTTCCGGCTGTGGCGCCGGATGAAGCTGTGGGAACTGCGCAGTTACGACCAGGTCATCAAGCTCGAACAGGACCGGCTGATCTACCAGGCCCGCCTCCAGGCCCGCTTCGGCCGCAACTGGCGCCGCAAGTCGCCCGTCGAGGCCCTGATGCCGCTGCGTCTGGCGAAGTACGGGGTTCCGCTGGCCGACACCGCCCTCGGGTCACCGGCCGCCGCCCGCAGGGCCACGCCCGCAGGGCCACAGCCACGCTCTTCCTGCATGTGCTGGACGCGGACAACCCGGCCGAGCTGGAGACAGCCCGGCGCTCCGTCTGGAAGCTGGAGGAGCTGACGGTCCGGGCCTTCGGCACCTCCGATGTC
>NZ_RDBO01000083.1:240170-250221 GCF_008120935.1 Streptomyces sp. sk2.1 | reverse complement strand
AGCCCGAGCTCCCCTCCGCCCCCGGCCCGCAGCACGAACTGCAACAGCAACAGCAGTACGCGCAGCAGCACGAGCAGCAGTACGAACAGCACGAGCAACAGCACGACCCGCAGTACCAGCAGCAACAGCACCCCCAGTACCAGCAGGAGGGCCCCGGCCCGCAGGGGAACCCCTGGTTCACGGCGTCCCGCGGGCCGAACGAGGCGTACGAGGGCACGTACGACCCCGAGTACGTCGAGGGCCCGGAGCCCGGCCCGGTCATGGTCCCGTCCGGCCCCGGCGGCCGCACCCGCCCCCTGGGCAACGTGGGCACCATCGGCGCCGTCCCCGGCCCCCGCACCGCGGAGCACCGTCCCGACGAGCAGGACCGGCCGACGCAGGGCCGCCCGGTCCAGGAACAGCTCGAAGAGCACCTCGAGGAGCAATTCGAGGAGCACTTCGAGGGACAGTTCGAGGAGCAGCCCGCCGAGCAGCCCCGGGAGTCCGGGGCGGACGCGGCCGAGTGGGCCCAGGAGGACGCCGAGTTCGCCGAGATCGCGTACAAGGAGTTCGCCGCGTTCGTGAACCAGAACAACGACTTCCCGAGCGTCGACGCCCTGGACATACACGTGTCGGACGTCCATGACGTCCGCCACCCGCGCAGCGCGGCGCTGCTCCGCCGCATGATGCCGGAGTTCAAGAACCGCTACCACGCCGAGCTCGAAGCCGACCACATCGCCTGAGAGCACAGCAGACACAGCAGGCACGGCAGGCACGGCACCGCCCACCACCGCACCACGCGGCACGGCACCGCGGCACTGAACGGAACGACACCGATACGGCGAGGGGCCGCCACCCGGACGATCCGGGTGACGGCCCCTCGTGCGTACGGCCCCGGCCCCGCGCGCGGCGGGACCGGCGCCGGCGTCACGCGCCCAGCAGCCTCCGCACCCGGTCCGCGCCGACGGCCAGCAGCAGCGTGGGCAGCCGCGGCCCCGTGTCCCGGCCGACCAGCAGGCGGTACAGCAGCGCGAAGAACGACCGCTGCGCGACCTTCAGCTCCGGCGTCGGCTTGGCGTCCGGCTCCAGGCCCTCCAGCACCTTCGGCACGCCGTAGACGAGCGTGGTGAGCCCGTCCAGCGACCAGTGCGAGTCCAGCCCGTCCAGGAGCAGCCGCAGCGACCGGCGCCCCTGCTCGTCCAGCGAGCCGAGCAGTTCCTTGTCCGGCTCGTCGCGCACGATCGTGCGGGCCTCGGCCGGGACCTGGCTGGTGATCCAGTTCTCGGCGCGGTCCAGGCGCGGCCGGGCCTCGTCCAGCGCGGCCAGCGGGTTCTCCGGGTCCAGCTCGCTCAGGATGCGCAGCGTCTGCTCGTCGTGCCCGCCCGTGATGTCCACGACCGACGCGAGCGTCCGGTACGGCAGCGGGCGCGGCGTGCTCGGCAGCTCACCGGCCGCCGTGCCGACGGCACGGGCGTACGCGGCGGCGTCGGCCGGCAGCACCGAACCGTCGGCGACCTTGCGCCCCAGCGAGTCCCACTCGTCGTAGAGCCGCTGGATCTCCTGGTCGAAGGCGATCTTGAAGGACTGGTTGGGCTTGCGGCGGGCGTACAGCCAGCGCAGCAGCGGCGCCTCCATGATCTTCAGCGCGTCGGCCGGGGTCGGCACGCCGCCCTTGCTGGAGGACATCTTCGCCATGCCGGAGATGCCGACGAAGGCGTACATCGGGCCGATCGGCTGCACGCCGTCGAAGACCTCGCGGACGATCTGGCCGCCGACCACGAAGGAGGAGCCCGGCGAGGAGTGGTCCACCCCGCTCGGCTCGAAGATCACGCCCTCGTAGGCCCAGCGCATCGGCCAGTCGACCTTCCAGACCAGCTTGCCGCGGTTGAACTCGCTCAGCCGGACGGTCTCGGCGAAGCCGCAGGCCGTGCAGGTGTAGTTCAGCTCGGTGCTGTCGTCGTCGTACGACGTGACGGTCGTGAGGTCCTTCTCGCAGTTGCCGCAGTAGGGCTTGTACGGGAAGTAGCCGGCCGAGCCGCCGCTGCCGTCGTCCTCGCTCGCCGCGCCGGAGCCCGCCTCGGCCTCCAGCTCGGCCTCGTCGACCTTCTTCTGCTGCTGCGGCTTCTTGCCGCCCTTGGCACCCTTGGCACCGGCCTCGGCCGGGTCCTTCTTCGTGCGGTACCGGTCGAGGACGGCGTCGATGTCGGCGCGGTGCTTCATCGCGTGCAGGATCTGCTCGCGGTAGGCACCGGCCGTGTACTGCTCGGTCTGGCTGATGCCGTCGTACTCGACGCCCAGCTCGGCCAGCGAGGCCGTCATGGCGGCCTTGAAGTGCTCGGCCCAGTTCGGGTACGAGGAACCGGCGGGGGCGGGCACCGAGGTCAGCGGCTTGCCGATGTGCTCGGCCCAGGACTCGTCGACCCCGGGGACGCCGTTCGGCACCTTGCGGTAGCGGTCGTAGTCGTCCCAGGAGATCAGGTGCCGCACGGTGTACCCCCGGCGGCGGATCTCGTCGGCGACCAGGTGCGGGGTCATGACCTCGCGGAGGTTGCCCAGGTGGATCGGGCCCGACGGGGAGAGGCCGGACGCGACGACGACCGGTTTGCCAGGCGCACGACGCTCCGATTCGGCGATGACATCGTCCGCGAAGCGGGAGACCCAGTCGGCCTCGGTGCTGCTCTGACTCTGAGCCACGGTCTGCACGTCCTTCTCTCTGGTGGGGACCTGGTAGGGGCTCCGCCCATTCTCCCAGGTCCCGCCCGGAGCGCGAAAATGGCTTTACCACCCATGGAATACTGGTTGTGATCCCTTGTACTCCTACGGAAACGGCAGCCCGTCCCATGCCTGAGCACGGCTCGGTCAATTCCCTCGCTTCCACGCTCCAGCAGCAGCTCGCGGACGCCCTGACGGCAGCCCTGCCGGACGCCGGCACCGCGGACCCGCTGCTGCGACGAAGCGACCGGGCCGACTTCCAGGCCAACGGCATCCTGGCCCTCGCCAAGAAGCTCAAGGGCAACCCCCGCGAGCTGGCGTCGCAGGTCACGGCCGCGATCCCCGAGGGCGGGCCGATCAAGGAGATCGAGGTCTCCGGCCCCGGCTTCCTGAACATCACGCTCAGTGACCGGGCGATCATCGAGACCCTCGCCGCGCGCGCCGCCGACGAGGACCGGCTCGGCGTGCCGTTCGACGACGCCGCGGGCACGACGGTCATCGACTACGCGCAGCCGAACGTGGCCAAGGAGATGCACGTCGGCCACCTGCGGTCCGCCGTGATCGGTGACGCGATGGCGCAGATCCTGGAGTTCAGCGGCGAGTCCGTGGTCCGCAGGCACCACATCGGCGACTGGGGCACCCAGTTCGGCATGCTCATCCAGTACCTGGTCGAGCACCCCGACGAGCTGTCCCACGAGGACGGTGCGGAGGACGGCGAGGCCGCCATGTCCTCGCTGAACCGGCTCTACAAGGCGTCCCGGGCGCTCTTCGACTCCGACGAGGAGTTCAAGGCCCGCTCCCGGGACCGCGTCGTCGCGCTCCAGGCCGGTGACGAGGAGACCCTCGCCATGTGGCAGCGGTTCGTCGACGAGTCGAAGATCTACTTCTACTCGGTCTTCAACAAGCTCGACATGGAGATCAGCGACCCCGACATCGTCGGCGAGTCCGGCTACAACGACATGCTGGAGGAGACCGCCCGCCTGCTGGAGGAGTCGGGCGTCGCCGTCCGCTCCGAGGGCGCGCTCTGCGTCTTCTTCGACGACGTGAAGGGCACGGACGGCGAGCCGGTGCCGCTGATCGTGCAGAAGTCCAACGGCGGTTTCGGTTACGCCGCCACCGACCTCTCCGCGATCCGCGACCGGGTCCAGAACCTCAAGGCGACCACCCTGCTGTACGTGGTCGACGCCCGGCAGGCCCTGCACTTCAAGATGGTCTTCGAGACCGCCCGCCGGGCCGGCTGGCTGAACGAGGACGTCAAGGCCGTGCACCTCGCCTTCGGTACCGTGCTCGGCAAGGACGGCAAGCCGTTCAAGACCCGTGCGGGCGAGACGGTCCGGCTGGAGGACCTGCTGGACGAGGCGATCGGCCGGGCCTCCACCGTCGTGCGCGAGAAGGCCAAGGACCTCACCGAGGACGAGATCGCCGAGCGCGCCGCGCAGGTCGGCATCGGCGCGGTGAAGTACGCGGACCTGTCCACGTCGGCCGCCCGCGACTACAAGTTCGACCTGGACCAGATGGTGTCGCTGACCGGCGACACCAGCGTGTACATCCAGTACGCGCACGCCCGGTCCCGCTCGATCAAGCGCAAGGCGGGCGAGCTGAGCCCCCGGCCCCACCCGGAGCTGGAGCTGGCCCCGGCCGAGCGCGCGCTGGGTCTGCACCTGGACGAGTTCGGCGAGGTCGTGTCCGAGGTGGCCACCGCGTACGAGCCGCACAAGCTGGCCGCGTACCTCTACCAGCTGTCGTCGCTGTTCACGACCTTCTACGACCAGTGCCCGGTGCTGAAGGCCGAGGTTCCCGGAGATGTGGCCGAGAACCGCCTCTTCCTCTCGGACCTCACCGCCCGCACCCTGCACCGGGGCATGGCACTGCTCGGCATCCGGACCCCCGAGCGCCTCTGATCCCCACCGGCCGTCCGTACGCGAACGGCCCGGATCATCCGTCCGTACGCGAACGGCCCGGTGCGGCGACCGCAGTCACGCGGTCACCGCACCGGGCCGTTCCGTTTCCGCGCCCGTTTCCCGTACTACTCGATGGGGATCACGGGGGGCTTCCACTGGGCCGAGTCGTACCAGTAGATGTACATCGGCCGGGTCTTGGTGCTGCTGGTGCGGAACGGCTTCCCGTTGTCGTCGATGCGCAGCGTCCCCTTGCGGCCCCCGCTGCTCCACTCCAGCTCCAGGTACCAGCTGACGTCGTGCCCCTCGACGTGCGCGTCCAGGTCGAACACCTCCACGTCGGTGGAGGACACCTGGAACGGGAAGTTCTTCGGCGGCACCGGCTCGTCGTTCCGCTGTCCCGCCACCGGGGTGAGCGTCGGCCGGTTGTCGTCGAGGTCGATGTCGAACGTCTGCGGCGTGACCCCGCTCCCGCAGCCCTCCCCCATCGAGTACGCCGACCACGGCAGCGGTGCCTTCCGGGACAGCGTCCGCACGTGCATCCTGTTCAGCACGACGGCCTGTCCGGACTTCCCCTGCACGGTGATCTCCAGCTTCATGCGCCCGCCGTCCACCCCGCCCAGCGCCCGTGCCCAGCTGCGGCGTTCCTGCGACGGGGGCGGCGGGGGAACGTCGTCGGGGTCCTGGTCCAGCACGTAGAACTGGTTGCAGGGGTCCTCCCAGTTGTACGAGCTGATGGTGGCGGTCAGCGGCACACCACCGCTCGCCTTCCCGCCCCCGCCACGTCCCGGCGAGGCGGTCGGGGCCCCGGGCGTCGCCGAGGAGGACGCGCCCGCCCGGTCCGAGGGCGAGGCGCTGCCCGACTTCTTCGGCCGGTCCGGTGAGGCGGAAGCGGTCCCGCCGTCGACCAGCTCGGGCTCGTCCGCATCCTTGGCCTGCACGGAGGGTGCGTTGCTGAACTCGTCGGAACGGTCGGCGGTCAGTTTGCTCACCACGATCGAGGTGGGCACGGTCAGCGCGACGACGGCGGCAGCGGCGAGCAGCACCCTCGACCGCCGGGAGGCCAGGAATCCCTTCCGGCGCGGCGGTACGGGCTCCGCACCGACGACCGCCGGCTCGGGCTCGGGAACAGACCCGGGATCGGGATCAGGATCGGGATCGGGAACAGACCCGGGCTCGGGCTCGGGCGCAGATGCCGGTTCCGGCGCCGCCTCGGCGGCCGGCCCGGGTGCGGGCACCGGCTGCGCGCCCGGCTCCATGGCCGTCGGACGGCGCCGCGCCGCGTCCGCCAGGATCCACCGCCGGTGCAGCTCCACCAGCTCGTCCGGCTCCGCCCCGCACAACCGCGCCAGCCGTTCCACCGGGGCGTACTCGTTGGGCACGGCATCGCCGTTGCAGTACCGGTGCAGCGTGGACGTGCTGACATGGAGTCTGCCTGCCAGAACTCCATAGCTGCGCCCCGAACGGTCCTTCAGCTCCTTCAACAGAGCCGCGAACTCCCTGGCCTCCGGCGTCGCCACTGCGGCGTTCCCCCCTCTGGTCCGTCCCAGAACACCGTTCCAGGGACGTGGAATCTGCCCAGGTCACAGTACGCGCAGGCATTCCAGCATCCCCAATGGGTCGTTCGGCGTTGCGGCCGGAATCCGCCGCCCCGCAACCTGTGACCACACCGCAGCGACCACACCGGGACGGCGCAGTGAAAACCCAGTTCCACATCGACCCGATCGATGTCGTGGCCATCGGCGTGGTGATCGTTTCCACCGCGATCGTCCTGGCCCTGATCCACCGCTGACCGCACACATCCGCACCACGCACCACGCACCACGCACAGCCGCACATCCGCACAGCCGCACCGCAGACATCACAGACACCACGGGGAGTACCACCATGCGCAGCAACAGCCGCTTCCGCACCGCCGCCCTCGCCGCCACCGCGCTCCTGGCCGCCCTCTCGCTCACCGCGTGCAGCGACACCGACGGGGACGCCGGCAAGGCGGGCGCCGCGGCCCCGGCGGGCAACACCGCCTCCTCCGAGGCCGGCAAGAACACCGAAGGGGCCGGGACCACCGACGAGGACCAGGCCCGGAACACGTCCTCCACCTCCGGGAACAAGGGCGGGGACAAGGGCGGGGACACCTCCGGAGCCGAGAATTCCACCGGCTCCGACACCGGCCGGAAGAGCAGCACCGGAAGCACCGGGAACACCGGAAGCACCGGCTCCCCCGTCACCTGCACCGGTGACAACACCAAGGTCACCATCAGCAAGGTGAGCCGCCCCATCAACCACCTGCTGCTCACCGCGACCAACACCGGCTCCCGCCCCTGCTACGCGTACAACGCCCCGGCGCTCCGCTTCGACGACGCCCAGGCCGTCTTCCCGGTCCTCCGGAGCAGCGTCCCGCAGGCCGTGGTCGCCCTGGAGCCGGGCCAGTCCGCCTACGCCGGCATCGGCCTGTTCGGCGAGACCGACGGGAAGGACCTGTACGAGGGCACGGACCTCACGGTGTACTTCACCCCCAGGAGCAACTCGGGCTCCACGGGCTCCCCCGCCGAGCTGAAGCTCCCCGCCGGCACCCACTGGGGCGACAACGGTTTCGTCACCTACTGGCAGAGCGACATGGCCGTCGCCCTCACCTACTGAGCCCCCGCCGCGGACGCCGCACATACCTCGCACAACGCCTCGATCGGGGCGGGGCACCGGCCCCGCCCCGATCGATCAGGATTCGAGAAGCACGGGTCGCGGGACCGTGCCAGCATCATCGCCATGGACATCACCATTCACACCAGCTTCCTCCCGCACCTCGACCCGGACGCCTCCCTGGCCTTCTACCGCGACGTCCTCGGCTTCGAGGTCCGCAACGACGTCGGCCAGGGCAAGATGCGCTGGATCACGGTCGGCCCCGCCGACCAGCCCAGCACGTCCATCCTCCTGGCCCCGCCGGCCGCCGACCCCGGGATCACCGAGGACGAGCGCCGTACCATCGCCGAGATGATGGCCAAGGGCACCTACGGCTGGATCCTGCTCGCCACCCGGGACCTGGACGGCACCTTCGAGAAGGTGCAGGCCGGTGACACCGAGGTCGTCCAGGAGCCGACCGAGCAGCCGTACGGCATCCGCGACTGCGCCTTCCGCGACCCGGCGGGCAACCTGGTCCGCATCCAGGAAGTCCGCTGACCCACCCGGCGAACGGGTACGACGAGAGGAGTTCCGCCATGTGCCGACCCGCATGGGGAAACGCCCGCGCCGAGGCGCAGCGCCTGAACGACCTCGCGCTCCTGCGCCGCGTCCGCGACCGGATCGACCGGGAGTACGCGCAGCCGCTGAACGTCGAGGCGCTCGCCCGCGGCGTGAACATGTCCGCCGGGCACCTCAGCCGCCAGTTCCGGCTCGCCTACGGCGAGTCGCCGTACTCGTACCTGATGACGCGGCGCATCGAGCGCGCGGCGGCACTGCTGCGGCGCGGCGACCTCAGCGTCACCGAGGTCTGCTTCGAGGTCGGCTGCTCGTCGCTGGGCACCTTCAGCACCCGCTTCACCGAGCTCGTCGGCATGCCCCCCAGCACCTACCGGCGCCGTGCGTCGGACGGTGCCGCGGGGATGCCGCCGTGCGTGTCCAAGCAGGTGACACGACCGGTCAGGAATCAAGAAGCACCGGTCGTCGAGGGGCACATAGCGTCATGAACATGAACTTCATCGAATCCGTGACCCTCGACGTGGCCGACCCCGAGGCCGCCGCCCGCTTCTGCTCCACCGCCTTCGGCCTGGACACGCAGATACGTCTGCGGGCCTCGCAGGAGCCCAGTACCGGCTTCCGCGGTTTCACGATGGCGCTCACGGTCTCCGGGCCGTCCGCCGTCGAGAGCCTCGTCGCCACCGCCCTCGAAGCCGGCGCCACGGAACTGAAGCCCGTCACGAAGTCGTTCTGGGGCCACGGCGGTGTCGTACGGGCCCCGGACGGGACGATCTGGAAGATCGCGACCTCGGCCAAGAAGGACACCGGCCCCACCACCCGCGGGATCGACCGGATCGTGCTCCTGCTGGGGGTGGCGGACGTGGCCGCGAGCAAGCGGTTCTACGTCGGGCAGGGCCTCGCCGTGGCGAAGAGCTTCGGCCGCGTGTACACGGAGTTCGCCTCCGGGGAGGGTCCCGTCGAGCTGGCCCTGTACCGGCGCCGCGCCCTCGCCAAGGACGTCGGCGTCTCCCCCGACGGCACCGGCTCGCACCGCGTCGCGCTCGTCGGCGGCACCGAGTCCTTCACCGACCCCGACGGGTTCGCCTGGGAGGCCGCGGTACCGGCCCCCGCGGCGTGACCGCACCACCGCCGCCCACCACCGCCCGCACGACACGACCCGGAGGAACCCGATGACGGACGCACCGCCGCGTGGACTCGACGAGAGGCTGCGGGACACGCGCGCACGGCTGGAGACCGACATCGACCTCTGGGTCTCGACGTCGGGTTCCGCGGGCGGCGCCCACCTCGTGCCCCTCTCGTTCCTCTGGACCGGGACGGCGTTCCTCGTCGCGACGCCCCGGGCCTCGGTCACCGGCCGCAACCTGCTGGCGGACGGCCGGGTACGGCTCGCCCTCGGCCCGACCCGCGACGTCGTCATGGCCGACGGCACCGCCGAGCCGGTGGACCTCACCGACCTCGCCCCGGGCACGGGCGACGCGTTCGAAGCCAAGACCGGTTTCGACCCGCGCGGGATCGACGAGCCCTACCAGTACTTCCTGATCCGGCCGCACCGCGTCCAGGCCTGGCGCGAGGCGAACGAGATGCGGGGACGCACCCTCATGCGCGACGGCCACTGGCTCGGCTGACCCCGCCCGGCGCCGGAAGGGCGGAACGCGAACGCCGCGAGGCCGGGGAAACCTGCCTGCACGACCGGCGGGAGGGGCTCTAGCATCGCCCGCATGGCGATGTTCGTGCACCTGACCCCCTCGGCGAACGCGGCGCGCGTCCGCCGTTCCGGCATACGGGCCGAAAGCCACGGCCGCGCGCCGTCGCTGCCCCGGGGCGTCTACTGCTTCCCCGTGCTCCCCTCGTACACCCTCACCCACCAGTGGCTGCGCGAACTGGCCAGGCGCGGCGGCCCGCGGGGGCTCGTCGCCGTGCACATCCGGCTGCCGGACGACGAACCCGTCACCGTGGGCCGCTACCACCGCGACCCCCTGACCACCACGGCCGCCGACGCCGTGCGCCGGGTCGCCGCCACGCCCGACCCCCGCGGATGGGAGGTGTTCGTCCCCCGCGCGGTCACCGGGCGCGAGGTGCACCGCATCCGCGCCGTCAGCCAGGTCACCGGCTGGCGGTACTTCCCCGGCTCGAACGGCAAGACGCCCTGCACCTGCTTCGGCTGCCGGGCGCGCGGCGAGTACGGATCGCAACGCCTGCGGCAGCGCCGGCCCCACCCCCTCGACTCCCGGACCCCCGCGTCAGGGTCCCGGGAGAGGCGGTCGAGGAGC
>NZ_RDBO01000083.1:221390-240070 GCF_008120935.1 Streptomyces sp. sk2.1 | reverse complement strand
CCCTCCGACAGCGCCGCCCCCGGCAAGAAGGACGGCGACCTCGCCTCCACCGGCAGCAGCGGCACCATCCCGCTGGTCATCGGCACCGTCGTGGTGCTCGCCGCGGGCGCGGGCCTCGTCCTCGCCGCCCGTCGCCGCTCCCGGCGGGCCTGACGGCCGGGCCGCCCGGGACCGACCCCACACCGGGTCCGTCCCGGGCGGCCCCGACCACCGGACACCCCGGCCCGGCGGCCGGTTGTCAGTGGGCCCCCGTACGCTCACCGACATGGCGACGCTTCCCAACCCGCTCCCGTCCCTGGCCACATCGGGGCTCCGACTCCCGCCCGGCTCGCTGGTGGACACCACCATCGACGGCACCTGGCACGAGCCGCTGCTCTGGTGCGCCGACGAGCCCGCGGCCCACGGGGCGTGGCGCACGCTGCGCACCGCCGGGCGGACGGTCGGACTGCTTCCCGTGCTCATCGACGGCGGGAGACGCGACCAGTGGCCCGCCGAGTGGGACCTGACCCCGGACAGCACGTCGTACCCCGGTGACCACGACGCCGAGGAGGTGCTCACCGAGTACTGGAACGGCAACGCGCCCGAGGAGATCGACCCCGCCGAGAGCGACTGGCCCGGCCTGGCACCCGTCCCGGCCGCCGAGGGACAGGACGCCCCCGACGACCTGGCGGCCGCCATCGCCGAGGAGTGCGTCGGCCCGGAGGGCTGGTTCCCCGGCTCACGGATGGCGCTCGTCCCGGCCCGGCGCAGCGCGGACATACCGGCGGCCATCGGCTGGTCGGGCCCGCTCAACTTCGAGGAGGACACGGCCAGGCTCTGCGCCGTGCTCCGCTCCTGGGAGGACCGCTTCGGCATCCGGGTCGTGATGCTGGGCTTCGACACCCTGACCCTCTCGGTCTCCCGGCCGCCCACCACCCTCGCGGAGGCACGCGCCGTCGCCGCCGAGCACTACGCGTTCTGCCCGGACAACATCGACCAGAGCCCGCCGCACGACCTGGGCGTCTACGCGGAGAAGCAGGTGCTCGGCCAGGAGATCTGGTCGTTCTGGTGGGACTGACCGCTCCGGCGGAACCGGCCGCTGCGGCAGGGGCAGTCGTTCCGGCGAGGTCGGCCGTTCCGGCCGGCCTGAGTACGGCGACTCATGCGGCTGCCCCGGCCACCGAGTTGACTCGTACGCATGCCCGAAGAAACGTGCCTGCCCGAAGACGTCACCGACGCCCGCCCGTCGCGCGTCTGGATCGCCGCACTGCTCTCCACGGTCGTGACGCTCCCGCTCGCGCTGCTCGCCCTGTTCTTCGGCGGGCTCTCCCCGATGGCCTGCGACTCCTGCTCGGAGCCCGCCTCCGACCGGTTCGACGCGAGCTTCGGACCCGCCTGGACCGTGCTGTGCTGCGGCCTGGTGCTGGCCCTGGCCGTACTGGTCGCGAGCTGGGTCCTCAGCTTCCGCAGGCCGCCGGCCGGCCTCTTCCTCGCCGTGCTCGCGCCCTGCACGGTGTTCGTCACGGGGGTCGCGTTCGCGGCCCTGGTCGACTGGCCCTGACCCACTGCCCCTGACCGGCCGGAACGGAAAGCACCGCGATGAAACGAACGAACGACCGACTCGACCGCCTCGTCGAGGAGTTCCGCGCCCTGCCCGCCTCCAGCGACCGCAGACGCGAGATCGTCGCGGAGCTGGACGGCGAAGCCGACGCGGTGCCTTTCCTCGTCTCGGTCGTCGCCGACCCCGGGGAGTACGACCTCGCCCGCATCGAGGCCAGCACGCTCCTGCGCCTGTGGCCCCCGTCCGACCCGGCCGACCGTCGCGCGGCCGGGCGGGCCCTGCTGACCGCGCTGCACGACCCGGAGGAGGACCTCGTCCGCCAGTACGCCGCCATGGCCCTGGGCCCCTACGCCGACGACCCGGCGGTCCACGAGGCCCTGACCGCCGCCGCGGACACGGACACGGACGACGACCTCCTCGTACGCGCCGCCGCCCGCGGCGCCCTCGCGGAACGGGACCGGAGGACCTGAAGATCCCGTACGAAAGGCCCGTACGGAAAGCCGTCACGAAAAACCCGTACGGAAAGTCCGTACGGGCCCGCTACCGGTCCGGCGTGCTGGCGCGCACGACCGGCTCCGCGGGCAGCAGCAGCCCGCTCGACGGAGCGGCGGCGGGGTCCTCGACGGCGGTGATCAGCCGTTCGACGAGGGTCCGGGCGATGGCGGCCAGGGGCAGCCGCGCACTGGTGAGGGCGGGCTGGAGCATCGTGCACAGCGGGATGTCGTTGAAGCCGGTGACAGCGATGTCGTCACCGACCGCGAGGCCCGCCGCGCGGACGGCCTGGTAGGCGGTCAGGGCGAGCCAGTCGCTCGCGCAGACCAGGGCGGTCGGCCGGTCGGAGCCGCTGAGCAGGCGCTGCACGGCGTGGGAGAGCGCGACCGGGTCGTCCTCGGGGACGCCGACCTCGAAGGCCCCGTCGGGGGCCGCGGCCGCTGCCTGCAGGAAGCCGGCCCGGCGGTCGGCGAGCCAGGGCAGGGACGCGGCGGAGTTGAGGTAGCAGATCCGCCGGTGGCCCTGGGCGAGCAGCAGCTCCACCAGGGCGGCGGTGGCGGCGGTGGAGTCGATGTCCACCCAGTTCTGCGGGCGGCCGGGGGCGGTCCGGCCGAAGGCGGCGAACGGGAAACCGGCCTCGGCGAGCACGTCGACACGGGGGTCGTCGTGTATGACGTCGGAGAGGACGAACCCGTCGACCTGACGGGACGCGATCAGGTCGTTGAAGGACCTGGCGACCGCTCCGGCGCCCTGCTGGGGGTCGGAGCGGAACAGCAGTATGCGGTGGCCGACGTCGTCGGCGGCGGTCACCAGCGCCTGCAGGAAGCCGCCCATCAGGGGGTTGGGGTCGYCGGGGTTGTCGGCGGGGGCGGGGTAGCCGATGACCTTGCGGGTGCCGGTGCGCAGGCTGCGGGCGGACTGGTCGGGCCGGTAGCCGAGTTCGTCGATGGCGGCGGTGACCCGGGCAAGGGTCGCCTCGCGCAGCCGGTGGGGGGCGTTGAGGGCGTTCGAGACGGTTTGCCGGGAGACTCCGGCCGCGCGCGCGACCTCCTCGATGGTCACCTGTCGAGCGGTCATCGTTCCTCTGCGGGCGGTCGGCGGCGGGTCGGGGGCGGGCGGGCGCCCGTCCCCGACCCGCGTTCCTCAGTGCTCGCGGGTCAGGGTGAGCAGGCCGCCTGTCGGTACGGTCACCGGGTTCACCCCGGCGACGAGGTCGAGCACGGTATCGGACAGGATCTCACCCCGGCAGTCCTGAATGCGGACGAGTGCTCTTTCCGGCCGGGTGGCGGACAGGATCACCGTGGGGTCGCCGTCCGCGTTGGCGACGAGCAGGGTCTGCGGGCCGTCCTCGGCGTTCCGGTCCGGAAGGGCGACGGGCAGCGGCGCGTAGCGTGCGATCACGGTGGTGCTGCGGTCGTGGGCGCGGACCAGGGGGTAGCCCAGGTCCGGTCGCGCGGGTTCCAGGGTGCCGAGCTGGAGGACGTCGACGTACCGTCGGGAGACGCCGAGCCAGAAGCGCAGGGTGGCGAGCTGGTCGGGGGTCTGGGCGTCGAGGTCGACGGAGATCTGCGGCACCGAGAACAGGGCGTTGACGAGGTGGACGGCGACGTCCTCGGGCCGCTCGTCGGCGTTCCACGTCATCATGTCGGCGTGGACGGCGAGCGGGCCGGCGGTGAGGCGGCAGTCGACGGTGCGCTGCCGGTTCTCGGCGGGGCTGAGCGGGCAGTCGGTGGCGCGGACCATGGTGGCGTACGGCCACAGCCCGGGGCCGACGTACGGCTGGCGGTGCTCGACGATCACGTCGGGCCGGGTGCGGCGCAGCCGGGCGTCGAGGTCGGCGAGCAGCTGGAGCAGGCCCTCGTGGACGGTGGCGTGGTCGGCGCCGTCCGGGGCGGGCGGCGGGTCGGCGGCGGCGAAGTGGTCGATGAAGTCGAGCTTCAGGCCGTCCATGTCCCACTGCTCGACGGCGCGGGAGATCTTCTCGATCAGGTAGGCGCGGACCTCGGGATGGCGGGGGTCGAGCACGGCCGCGTCCATCTTGGGTGCCTCGCGCAGGATCATGCCCTTGAAGCGGTCCCAGGCGTCGTTGTGCCGGCCGATGAACGGCACCGCGTACCACAGGAGGTAGGCGAGGCCGGTGCGGTGGACCTCGGCGACGTGGCCCGCGAAGTCGGGGAAGGCCGCCGGGTTGGGGTCCCAGTCGCCGCAGTGGCCGTAGCCGCGGGCGCGGTCGGTGGTCTGCCAGCCGTCGTCGACGATGATGCTGTCGCAGCCGACGCCCGCGGCGAGGGCGGCCTGGCGTTCCACGACGGCGGTGTCGACGTTCTGGTGGAGGCTGTACCAGGTGGAGTAGGCGGGCATCCGGGCGGCGGGGGCGACGCCGGGGTGGTCCAGGCCCTCGGCCCACCAGTCGGTGACGTCCCGCAGGGTGGTGGCGAAGTGACGGCCGCCGATGTCGATCCGCAGCCGCAGCGGCGGCCCGTCCGGGGTGAGGGCCTGCTCGACGGTGAAGGCGAACTCGTTGGTCTCCTCCACCACCCCGCCGTCGATGCGCACGGGGGCGAAGAACTCGGCCGCGGCGGCGGTGCACAGGGCGCGGTCGTCGATGCCGACCAGGCTGACGACGGGGGCGCCCTTGGCGAGCGAGACGGTGCGGGGGGCGATCCAGGACGGCGGCAGCCAGCGGGAGGCGCTGGTGTCCGGGGTCCAGTAGGCGGTGGCCCCGAGGCAGGGGACCCGCCATTCGGCGCGGACGGTGGCCTCGGCCGCCGCCCGGACCTCGATCAGGACCGCACCGTCGCCGAGCGGGGTGACGGTGGTCTCCAGCCGGTCGCAGCCGAGTCCGGTGAGGTGGACGTCGAGCGGGGCCCCGGTGGAGAGGGACAGGCCGGTGGCGAACTGCCGGTGGACGACGGTGTCGGGGGTTTCCCCGGCCGGCGTGTTCGGGCGCCACACCGGGACGAACTGCTGCGGACCGGCGCCCGGCCCGGCGGACACGGACGCGGACGCCGACGCGGACGCGTTCTCGGTGGTCATGCTGTGGTCACTCCTTGGTGGCCCCGGCCAACAGGCCGGAGATGAACTGGCGTTGCAGGACGAGGAAGAGGGCCATCACGGGGATGGCGGCGATGCCCGCGGCGAGCAGGACCTGCGCGTAGTTGGTGGTCGAGAGCCCCTGGAGGGTGGCGGTGGCCACGGGCAGCGTGTACATCTCGGGGCTGCGCAGCGCGATCAGCGGCCAGACGAACTGGTTCCAGCTGCCGAGGAAGACGAACAGCCCGAGCGCCGCGATGATCGGCCGGTTGACCGGGATGACGATCCGCCACAGCACCCGCAGTTCGCCGGCGCCGTCGACACGGGCCGCGTCGAGGAGTTCGTCGGGCATGGAACGCAGGGCCTGCCGCATCAGGAAGATGCCGAACGGGGTGACCAGGCCGGGCAGGATGATGGACTGGTAGGAGTCGATCAGGCCCAGGTCCATCATCATCTGGAAGACCGGGATCAGCATCACCGTGTCGGGGATGACCAGGGTGCTGAGCAGCAGGACGAAGAACAGGTTGCGCCCGCGGAACTCGAACTTGGCGAAGGCGTACCCGGCCAGTACCGAGACGATGACGGCACCGAGCGTCTGGACACTCGACACCACCAGGGTGTTGACCAGGACCCGGGTGAGCCCGATGGACTCCTCCAGTCCGCGGAGGTTCTCCAGGAAGTGGCCGCCGGGCAGCAGTTTCGGCGGCCAGGAGAACACGTCCTTGTCCTCCTGGGTCGCGGCCATGGCGAGCCAGTAGAACGGACCGACGCAGAGCGCGAAGGCGCCCGCGAGCAGCAGCGTGAGCAGGGGACCCCGGGACTTCATCGGCGTTCTCCCATCAGGCGGACCTGCAGGATGCCGAGCACGGACACGATCAGCGCGAGGGCGTAGGCGATGGCCGACGCGTAGCCGAAGTCGAAGTACTTGAAGCCGTTGTTGTAGAGGTACATGGTCACCGTCAGGGTGGCGTTGTCGGGACCGCCGCCGGTGAGGACGTACGGCTCGTCGAAGAGCTGCAGGGTGCCGATGGTGGAGAGCACCACGGTGAGCAGCAGGATCGGCCGCAGCTGGGGCAGGGTAATGGAGAAGAAGCGGCGGATCGGCCCCGCCCCGTCGACCATCGCGGCCTCGTACAGCTCCTTGGGGATGCCCTGCAGACCGGCGAGGTACATCACCGCGTTGTAGCCGGTGTAGTGCCAGGTGATGACGAGGACGACACCCACGCGGGCCCAGCCGGGGCTGCCGAGCCAGTTGACCCGGTCGACGCCGAACAGGGAGAGGACCCAGTTCAGCAGCCCGGCGTCGTGGTTGAGGATCACGGAGAACATCACGCCCGCGGCGACCAGGCCGGTCAGCGAGGGGACGAAGACGCCCAGCCGCCAGAGCGGGCGCAGCCAGACCTTGGCGGAGTTGAGCGCGAGGGCGACGAGCAGGGCCAGGCACAGCATCAGCGGCACCTGGACGACCAGGATCAGCGCGGTGTTCTTCAGCGCGGTCCAGAACAGCGGATCGTTCAGCAGCCGCCGGTAGTTGGCGAGTCCGGCGAAGCTCCGGTCGGCGCCGCTGCCGGTGGTGAGGCTGATCCACAGCGAGGAGACGATGGGATACGCCTTGAAGATCGCGAAGCCCAGGACGGCGGGCATGATCAGCAGGTACGGGACGGAGCCGCGGGTCAGCAGCGCGCGTCGGCGCGGCCGGGCGCGGCCGGTGCGCGCGGGGGTGCCGCGGCCGGCGCGCGCGGGGGTGCCGCGGCCGGCCGACTTCTCGGTGGCGGAAGCCCGTTCGGGCAGGACGGAGGACATGGTGGTCAGGCCGCCAGCTGCCGACCGGTCTGCTGGGCGAGCCGTTCGGCGGCGTCCCTGAGGGCACCGGCCGGGTCCGCGCCCTTGACCAGCACCTGGCTCTGGGCGTCGCTGGCGAGCTTGAGGGCGCGGGTGTAGTCGCCGGTGAAGTTGGTGGCCTCGGAGCCGGAGGCGAGCGTGTCGACGAAGGTCTTCAGCACCTTCTGGCCGCCGTAGTAGGGGTGGGGCGCGCTGAACATCGGGTCGTCGTACGCCGAGCCGAGTGCGGGGAAGACGCCGCCGGACTTGAACATCCGGTTGATCTCGGCGGGCTTGGTGAGCGCGTACTCGATGAACCGCCAGGCGGCCTTGCGGCGCTTGCTCGACTCGGAGACGGCCAGGTAGGTGGAGTTGACGATGACGCTGCGACCGCCCCCGGAAACGGCGGCGGGCGGCTGCATGACACGCCACTTCCCCTTCTGCTCGGGGAACTTGGTGGCCAGGTACTCGACGGCCCAGGCGGGGTCGGGGGAGGTGGCGAGCTTGCCCTGGCCCATCAGGCGTTTCCGGGTGCCCTGGCCAGCGGTGTCGGCGAGCAGGCCGTCGTCGTTGAGCCGCTTGATGACGGTGAGGGCCTGGACGGCCTCCTTCGAGCCGAGCGTGATCCTGCCCTTCTGGTCGAAGTAGAAGGCGTCCTGGAGCTGCATCAGGTTCTGGAAGAAGTCCATGTCCGGCGTGGTGCCGGGCTTGTCGAGCCCGAGCAGCTGGGCGCCGGTGGCGGCGCGGATCTTCGGTCCGGCGGCGATCAGGTCGTCCCAGCTGCTGATGCTCTCGGGGTCGACTCCGGCCTTCTCGAAGTAGTCCTTCCGGTAGAACAGGCCGAGCGGGTTGACCTCCCACGGGAGGGCGTGGGCGGCCTTGTCCTCGCCTATGACGGTCGGCCACAGCCCCTGGGCGAACTCGCTCCGGTACCGGTCGGCCCCGAACCGGGACAGGTTGGTGAGCCCCTTGGGGAACTTCTCCAGGTAGCCGGGCAGGTAGTCGACGCCTATGTGCAGGACGTCGGCGAGGCCCTTGCCGTCCGACGCGAGGCCGACCGTGATCTTGTCCCAGATGGCCGGGTTGCCGACGTCCTGGATGTCCACCGTGATGCCGGGGTTGTCCCGCTCGAAGGAGGGGACGACGCCGCGCAGGGCCTCGGCCGCGGTGGTCCAGCTCCAGACCGTGATCCGGCCCTTGTCGCCGTCGGCGCCGCTGTCGCCGCCCGATCCGTTGTCGCCGCAGGCGGTCAGGCCGAGTCCGGCGGCGGAGGCGGTGGCGAGCTGAAGCAGTCTGCGGCGGCTCAGTTGGTGGGACATGTCGGCTCCTGGGCGTAGTGGGTGGTGGGGTGGGTGAGGGTGCGCAACGCCTCGGCGAGCAGGTCCGCCGCGGCGTCCGGGGTGGAGGTGTGGGGGGACAGCCGTATCCACTCGTCGCGGCGGGTGGTGATCAGGCCGGCCGCTTCGAGGGTCCGGTGGACGGTGACGGGGTCGTGGCCGGGCAGGCGGAAGGTGCCGATGCCGGCGCGTTCGTGGGGGCCGAGGCCGTCCAGCAGGACCTCGGCCCCGGCCTGCCGTGCCCGGTCGAGCAGGTGGGCGAGGGTGGCGCGGATACGGGCCCCGCCGACGACCGGGCCGCCCCGGTCGAGCAGGGCGTCGATGGACGCGCCGATGGCGGCGGCGGCCGGGAAGTCCGGGTTGGTGGCGAGGTGGGCGGCGGCCCCGGGCAGCGGCTCCGCCGGGTGCCGGGGCGCGAAGGGCTCCGCGACACCGGCCCAGCCGCCGAGTCCGGGGGCCAGCCGCTCGGCGCACCGGTCGCGGATCAGCAGCAGCGCGGCTCCCCAGCCGGCCCGCAGCCACTTCTGCCCGCCGCTGACGAGGACGTCGGCGGCGTCCGCCTCGAGCGGGACGGCGCCCAGGCCCTGGATGGCGTCGACGATCAGCAGCCGGTCGGGCCCGAGGACCTCCTTGAGCGCGGCGAGCGGCGCCAGATGGCCGGTGAGCGAGTCCACGGCGCTGACGGCGAGGGCGGTGACGTCGGGGGTGAGGTGGCGGCGCAGCAGGTCGGGGGTGATGTGCCGCTGCCCGTCCGGTTCGACGAGGCGGACCGCGGGGCCGCCTCGGGTGGCGAAGCGCAGCCAGGGATAGAGGTTGGCGGGGAACTCGTCGCGGGGCACCAGGAGCGTGCCGGGGCCGTGCAGCGCGGCGGCCACGGTGAACAGGCCGTTGCTGGTGGACGGGGCGAGGGCGATCTCGTGCCGCCGGGCGCAGAGCAGCCGGGCCGCCGAGGTCTGGGCTGCCTCGCTGAGGGCGAACAACCGGTCGAGGTCGGCGGGGTCCACGCGGGCGGCGAGCTCGGTCGCCTCGGCCAGTGCCGAGGTGGCCGGACGGGAGAGCGGGCCGACTCTCGCGTAGTCGAGGTAGCCCACCGCCGGGCCGTGGAAGGAGTCCGGGCCAGGGGGCCCGGCATCGGACGCACAGCTGATTTGATCGTTCAAAATAATGCCCTTAAGACCCTTGTTACATGAACTTCGGGGGATTTGAAGGTTCACATTAGGTAGACGGGATCACCTCGGCAAGAGGTTCGTCACAACGGTTTTCCGGTGAGCCGGCCTGCCGGTCCGCCGGCCCGTCGTCCCACCGTTCACCGCCCTGCCGGGGCCCGAACCACGGGGCCCCCGAGCCGCAGGGCCACCGGACCGTCGCCCCGGACTCACCACAGAACTCACCACAGACTCACCGCAAACGCGGCCGGGGGCCGCCATGGCACTTTTGTGCCACGACGACCCCCGGAGGGTCCGTCCCGCTACCGTTTCGGCCCGACCCGGCCGGACCTGCGACAGTCCGGGTCCGAGTCCGACCCGACCCGGCTCAGCGCCGCGCCAGCCGCTGCGCGACCTCCGTCGCCCAGTACGTCAGGATCATCTGCGCGCCCGCGCGCCGGATGCCCGTCAGGCTCTCCATGATCGCCGCGTCCCGGTCGATCCAGCCCTTCTCCGCGGCGGCCTCGATCATCGAGTACTCGCCGCTGATCTGGTACGCCGCGACCGGCACGTCCACCGACTCGGCGACCTTCGCCAGGACGTCGAGGTACGGACCGGCCGGCTTGACCATGACCATGTCGGCGCCCTCCTCCAGGTCGAGCGCCAACTCCCGCATCGATTCACGGGAGTTCGCCGGGTCCTGCTGGTACGTCTTGCGGTCGCCCCGGAGCGAGGAGCCCACGGCCTCGCGGAACGGCCCGTAGAACGCCGAGGAGTACTTCACGGTGTACGCGAGGATCGACACGTCCTCGTGGCCCGTCTGGTCCAACGCGTCCCGGATGACACCGACCTGACCGTCCATCATCCCGCTCGGGCCCACCACGTGGGCGCCCGCGTCGGCCTGGACCTGGGCCATCTCGGCGTACCGCTCCAGCGTCACGTCGTTGTCGACCCGGCCGTCCTCGGTCAGCACACCGCAGTGGCCGTGGTCGGTGTACTCGTCCAGGCACAGGTCCGACATGATGACGAGGTCGTCGCCGACCTCCTCGCGCACCGCCCGCAGCGCCACCTGGAGGATGCCGTCCGGGTCCGTGCCCGCCGTGCCCCGGCCGTCCTTCTTCTCGTCCTCCGGAACGCCGAACAGCATGATCCCGGAAACCCCCGCCGAGGCCGCGTCCACCGCGGCCTTCCGCAGGGTGTCCAGGGTGTGCTGCTGCACGCCGGGCATGGCCGAGATCGCGACCGGGGCGTCGACGCCCTCGCGCACGAACGCGGGCAGGATCAGGTTCGCCGCGTCGAGCCGTGTCTCGGCGACCATCCGGCGCATCGTCGGGGTCGTCCGCAGCCGCCGGGGGCGGGAGCCGGGGAAGTTTCCGTACACAGTCATGCTTCGAGACTAGACCCGTACACATCACCGTCTTACCGACACCCGCGCCGGGAAAACCCCGCCCTCCGGGGGCCGGACCGACCCCCGGATCGTCCCCGGCCGACGCCCGGAACCGCCCGCGCCGACCACCGTACGAAACGCCCGGCACGGCCGAGGGGCCCGGTCGCCGAAGCGACCGGGCCCCTCACACACCTCGACCCGGGCGGATCAGGTCGTCGTACGACGACGCCGCGCCCCCGGACGCCGCTCGCTCGGCCGCGTCACCGGGTCACCGGCCTCCTTCGCCGCGTCCCGGCGCCGCGCGCCGAACTCGGCCAGCGCCTCGGCCAGCTTGTGCACCGACGGCTCCGGCGACAGGACGTCGACCCGCAGCCCGTGCTCCTCCGCGGTCTTCGCCGTCGCCGGGCCGATGCACGCGATGACCGTCACGTTGTGCGGCTTGCCCGCGATGCCGACCAGGTTCCGCACGGTGGACGACGAGGTGAACAGCACCGCGTCGAACCCGCCGCCCTTGATCGCCTCACGCGTGTCGGCCGGCGGCGGCGAGGCGCGAACCGTGCGGTACGCGGTGACGTCGTCGACCTCCCAGCCCAGCTCGATCAGCCCCGCCACCAGCGTCTCGGTGGCGATGTCGGCGCGCGGCAGGAACACCCGGTCGATCGGGTCGAAGACCGGGTCGTACGGCGGCCAGTCCTCCAGCAGACCCGCGGCCGACTGCTCGCCGGAGGGCACCAGGTCCGGCTTCACGCCGAAGTCCACCAGCGCGGCCGCGGTCTGCTCGCCGACCGCGGCGACCTTGATCCCGGCGAAGGCACGGGCGTCGAGCCCGTACTCCTCGAACTTCTCCCGGACCGCCTTCACGGCGTTGACGCTGGTGAAGGCGATCCACTCGTAGCGCCCCGTGACCAGGCCCTTGACCGCGCGCTCCATCTGCTGGGGCGTACGGGGCGGCTCGACGGCGATCGTCGGGACCTCGTGCGGCACGGCGCCGTAGGAACGGAGCTGGTCGGAGAGGGACGCCGCCTGCTCCTTCGTGCGCGGGACGAGCACCTTCCAGCCGAACAGCGGCTTGGACTCGAACCACGCGAGCTGGTCGCGCTGGGCGGCGGAGCTGCGCTCACCGACCACGGCTATGACGGGCTGGTGCCCGTCCGGCGACGGGAGGACCTTCGCCTGCTTCAGCACCTGGGCGATCGTCCCGAGGGTCGCCGTCCAGGTGCGCTGCCGGGTCGTCGTGCCGGCCACCGTCACCGTCAGCGGGGTGTCGGGCTTGCGGCCCGCCGCGACCAGCTCACCGGCGGCCGCGGCCACCGAGTCGAGCGTCGTCGAGACCACGGCCGTCGCGTCGCTCGCGCCGACCTCGCTCCAGCAGCGGTCGGAGGCGGTACGGGCGTCCACGAACCGGACGTCCGCGCCCTGCTCGTCCCGCAGCGGCACACCGGCGTACGCGGGCACGCCCACGGCGCTCGCGACCCCCGGCACCACCTCGAAGGGAACCCCGGCCGCGGCGCAGGCGAGCATCTCGGCACCGGCGTTCCCGTCCAGCCCCGGGTCGCCCAGGACCGCACGGACGACCCGCCTGCCGCCCTTCGCTGCCTCCATGACAAGATTGGCCGCGTCCCTGAGAACGGGGACCCCGGCGGCTGCTGACTGTGCGTCAACAACCGTCAGCTCAGGGGTGCTCACGCCTGCCCGCGCATGGCAGCGAACAACGCCGAGAACGTCCGGCTCGGCGACAAGGACGTCCGCGCTCGCAAGCGCCTCGACGGCGCGCAGGGTCAGCAGTCCCGGATCGCCGGGACCGGCGCCGAGGAAGGTGACGTGCCCTTGGGCGGACAGGGCCGGAAAGTCGGTTGCGGCGGGGCCGGTGGGGCTCAAAGTGCTCGCTCCCCCATAAGACCGGCCGCCCCCTTGGCGAGCATCTCGGCCGCGAGCTCGCGACCGAGGGCCGCCGCGTCGTCCTGCGACGTGGGAACGGGACCGGTGGTGGACAGCTGCACCAGCGAGGAGCCGTCGGGAGTCCCGACGACACCGCGCAGGCGCAGTTCGTTGACAGCCTGTCCGTCGACCAGGAGGTCGGCCAGCGCACCCACAGGTGCGGAGCAACCGGCCTCCAGGGCGGCGAGCAGGGCACGCTCGGCGGTCACGGCGGCCCGGGTGTACGGGTCGTCGAGCTCGGCGAGCGCTGCGGCGAGGTCGGCGCTGGTCTCAGCGCACTCGATCGCCAGTGCTCCCTGGCCGGGAGCGGGCAGGACGGTGTCGACCGACAGGAAATCGGTCGCCTCACCGCTCCGGCCGAGGCGGCTGAGCCCGGCCGCGGCGAGTACCACCGCGTCCAGCTCACCGCTCCGGACGAATCCGATACGCGTGTCGACGTTCCCCCGGATCGGCACGGTCTCGATGTCGAGGCCGTGGCTGCGCGCGTACGCGTTCAGCTGCGCCATGCGGCGCGGCGAGCCGGTGCCGACACGGGCCCCGGCCGGCAGCTGCTCGAAGGTCAGCCCGTCCCGCGCCACCAGCACGTCGCGCGGGTCCTCGCGCACCGGCACCGCGGCCAGCACGAGGCCCTCGGGCTGGGCGGTCGGCAGGTCCTTGAGCGAGTGGACGGCGAAGTCCACCTCACCGCGCAGCAGCGCGTCGCGCAGCGCCGCGACGAACACACCGGTGCCGCCGATCTGCGCGAGGTGCTCCCGGGAGATGTCGCCGTACGTGGTGACCTCGACGAGCTCGACGGCGCGCCCGGTCACCTCCCTGACCGCCTCGGCCACCATGCCGGACTGCGCCATGGCGAGC
Organism: Streptomyces sp. sk2.1; assembly: GCF_008120935.1. Lineage (GTDB taxonomy): Bacteria > Actinomycetota > Actinomycetes > Streptomycetales > Streptomycetaceae > Streptomyces. The sequence goes on along the minus strand of NZ_RDBO01000083.1, from coordinate 226,522 downwards.
TTGCTGCGCCGGGTGCCCAGCCGCAGCGGCTTGTCGGCCCCCGTGACCGGGGATGAGTTGTCGGTCATGACCGCCCTCGATTCGGGTCGTTCAGGTCTGCCCGGGAGACGGCTGCGACCGTCTGCGGGTCGAGGTCGAAGAGTTCCCGCAGCGCGTCGGCGTACCCGGCGCCGCCGGGCTCGCTGGCGAGCTGCTTGACGCGCACGGTGGGCGCGTGCAGGAGCTTGTCGACGACGCGGCGCACGGTCTGCGTGATCTCCGCGCGCTGCTTCTCGTCGAGATCGGGGAGGCGTCCGTCGAGCCGCGCGATCTCGCCCGCGACCACCCCGGCGGCCATCGTGCGCAGCGCGACGACGGTCGGGGTGATGTGGGCGGCGCGCTGGGCGGCGCCGAAGGCTGCGACCTCGTCGGAGACGATGGTGCGCACCTGGTCCACGTCGGCGGCCATCGGGGCGTCCGCCGAGGCCTCCGCGAGCGATTCGATGTCGACGAGGCGCACCCCGTCGAGCCGGGCGGCCGCGCCGTCGATGTCCCGCGGCATGGCGAGGTCGAGCAGCGCAAGGCGCGCGGGGCCGGTGCCCTGGGCGGGCACGGTGGCCCGGCGGACGGCCCGGCGCACCGTGCCGGAGCTGCCGTTCTCCACCCAGGCGGCGTGCCGGTCGACGTCGTCGGGGACGGGGGCCGCGGCCGGTGCCGGTACGACGGCGGGGGTCCCGTCGGCGTCCTCGACGGCCAGGCCGAGCGCCCCGGCGACGGCCTCGGCGGTCAGCACGAGCCCGGTCGCACCGGTGCACGAGACGACGATGTCGGCACGTGTCAGCTCCCCGGACACCTCGGCCATCTCCACGGCGCGGGCGGTCACGCCCGTGCCGCCGGGCTGGCCCAGGATCTCGACGAGCCGGTCGGCGCGGGCCCGGGTGCGGTTGGCGACGGCGATCTCGGCGACGCCGGTACGGGCCAGGGTGGCGGCGGCGAGCGAGGACATCGAGCCCGCGCCGATCACCAGGGCGCGCTTGCCCCGGGCCCAGTCGGCGACGTCCGAGCCGGCCGCGAGCTGTTCGAGACCGAAGGTGACCAGCGACTGCCCGGCCCGGTCGATCCCGGTCTCGCTGTGGGCACGCTTGCCGACCCGCAGGGCCTGCTGGAACAGGTCGTTCAGCAGCCGGCCCGCGGTGTGCAGCTCCTGCCCCAGCGCCAGCGCGTCCTTGATCTGGCCGAGGATCTGGCCCTCGCCGACGACCATCGAGTCCAGCCCGCACGCCACCGAGAAGAGGTGGTGGACGGCCCGGTCCTCGTAGTGCACATAGAGATACGGAGTGAGCTCGTCCAGGCCGACCCCGCTGTGCTGGGCGAGCAGCGTGGACAGCTCGGCGACGCCCGCGTGGAACTTGTCCACGTCGGCGTACAGCTCGATGCGGTTGCAGGTGGCCAGGACGGTGGCCTCGACCGCGGGCTCCGCGGCGAGGGTGTCCTGGAGCAGCTTGGCCCGGGTGTCGGCGGCCAGCGAGGCCCGCTCCAGCACCGAGACCGGGGCGCTGCGGTGGCTCAGTCCCACGACGAGAAGGCTCATGCCGGCATCACGGCGGGCATGTCCCCGTCAGGTCCCTTGCGGCTTCCGGTGACCGGACGCGCCGGCTGTTCGGCCGGGTCCTGGACACCGCCCTCGGTGTCCTCGCCGGCCTTGCGCTGCTCGTGGAAGGCGAGGATCTGGAGCTCGATCGAGAGGTCGACCTTGCGCACGTCGACGCCGTCGGGCACGGAGAGCACCGTCGGCGCGAAGTTGAGGATGGAGGTGACGCCCGCGGCGACGAGCCGGTCGCAGACCTGCTGCGCGGCACCGGCCGGGGTGGAGATGACACCGATCGAGACGCCGTTGTCGCGGACGATCTGCTCCAGCTCGTCCGCGTGCTGGACGGGGATGCCGGCAACGGGCGTCCCGGCCATCGCGGGATCGGCGTCGATCAGCGCGGCGACCCGGAAACCGCGGGAGGCGAAACCGCCGTAGTTGGCGAGCGCGGCGCCGAGGTTCCCGATGCCGACGATGACGACCGGCCAGTCCTGGGTGAGCCCGAGTTCGCGGGAGATCTGGTACACGAGATACTCGACGTCGTAACCGACGCCGCGCGTCCCGTACGAACCGAGGTAGCTGAAGTCCTTGCGCAGCTTGGCGGAGTTGACCCCCGCCGCGGCGGCGAGCTCCTCGGACGAGACCGTGGGGACCGAGCGCTCGGAGAGCGCGGTCAACGCGCGCAGATACAGCGGAAGCCGGGCGACGGTGGCCTCGGGAATTCCTCGGCTACGGGTCGCCGGTCGGTGAGTTCGGCCAGTTGCCACGGTGCTCCTGCGGGATGAGCGGGGCTGCAGGCGGCCGTAGTTCCCAAGACCGCCCCGTCGAATGCAGGCTATGTCTTTGTGAACGCGTGCACAAAGATAGTGTCCGTTTTGTCCGGTCAAAGTGACCGGGGTCACGCACATCCGTCGCGCGATCCCGGAACCAACGATCGCATCAGCCCGTTGCAGGCCCGAAGGGGGCAAAGCGGCACACACTCCTCACAACCACTCCCCCGAGAGCACTCAAAACGCCCATGATGGTAACCGGCTTCGCTCAGGAAAGCAGCGCCCCGCGCAGCCTCGCCGGATCCACCCGCCAGAACGTGTGCTGCTCGCCGTCGACGAGCACGACCGGGATCTGCTCCCAGTACGCCCGGTGCAGCTCCTCGTCCTGGGTAATGTCCTTCTCCTCCCAGGACGCGCCCGTCTCCTCGCACACCTCGCGCACCACCTGCCTCGCGTCGTCGCAGAGATGACATCCGGGCTTCCCCACCAGGGTCACCGTCCGCTGCTCGGGCTTCTTCTTCGTACGTCGCAACAAGGGGCTCATGCCTTCATTCTGCGCCGCCCCCGAACCCGCCCCACCGCCCCCGGTGTCACCCGGTCGCCGGACTCGCGGCCAAGAGTTCACGCCGCGGCATCCCGGCAGGTCGGGAAGGGCCGAACCGACTGGTTATGCTCACCGCATGGCCGCTCCTGGATGGCTCACCCCCCGTAGGCGCCCCGCGACAGCACGGAGTGTGCTGGCCGGCGAGGCGGCAGCCGAGGCAGCACGGAAATCCACCCTCCCCGACGACCTGTCCCCCGACGCCGAGCAGGACACCGCCGCGACGGCGAAGCCCGCGGAGGAACCCTTCCCCGTCGCGGGCGACGACCGGGCCGCCGCCTTCTTCGACCTGGACAACACGGTGATGCAGGGCGCGGCGCTCTTCCACTTCGGCCGCGGCCTGTACAAGCGGAAGTTCTTCCAGCGCCGCGAGCTGACCCGGTTCGCCTGGCAGCAGGCGTGGTTCCGGCTGGCCGGCGTCGAGGACCCGGACCACATGCAGGACGCCCGCGACAGCGCCCTGTCCATCGTCAAGGGCCACCGCGTCTCCGAGCTGATGTCCATCGGCGAGGAGATCTACGACGAGTACATGGCCGACCGCATCTGGCCCGGCACCCGCGCCCTCGCCCAGGCCCACCTCGACGCGGGCCAGCGGGTCTGGCTGGTCACCGCCGCCCCGGTGGAGACCGCCACGATCATCGCCCGCCGGCTCGGCCTGACCGGCGCGCTCGGCACGGTCGCCGAATCCGTCGACGGCGTATACACCGGCCGCCTGGTCGGCGAGCCGCTGCACGGCCCCGCGAAGGCCGAGGCCGTACGCGCCCTGGCCGCCGCCGAGGGCCTGGACCTGGAGCGCTGCGCGGCGTACAGCGACTCGCACAACGACATCCCGATGCTGTCCCTGGTCGGACACCCGTACGCGATCAACCCCGACGCCAAGCTCCGCAAGCACGCCCGCGCCCTCGACTGGCGCCTGCGGGACTACCGGACGGGCCGCAAGGCGGTCAAGGTCGGCATCCCCGCCGCGGCCGGCGTCGGCGCCCTCGCGGGCGGCACCGCCGCCGCGGTCGCCCTGCACCGCCGCCGCCGCTGACGCGCCCGCGCCGCTCCCCGGTCCCGAGCCACGCCCGGCCCCGCGGCCGATCGGAACCTCTTACCCACCGACCGCTCCCGCCAGTCGGATTGCTCGCACACGGCCACAACCAGTCGCGCCCGTAAGCAGATACCGAAGTAATCCGATCAGCAACCGGTCACGATGTGCTACTTAATGCGTCGTTTAGTTGCTACGGAAGCGACGTAATCGATGATTTGAGCAACTGGGTGTAGCACTGCCTGTACGAAGCGTTATTCTCCTCAGACGCATTCCGGAACCCCTCACTCACTACGACGAGTGAGGGTTTCGCACTGCACGTGATGGAAGCTCTGCCTCTGGGAGTCCCGTGTACCCACACGTCGGGGTTGACGCCTCGGGCCTGGCTACGCTGCGCGCAACGGTCGCCAACCGCCTGCGCGGCTTCGTCCCCACCGCGTACGCCGTCCCCGCATTCGCCACCCCTGCACCTGTCGGCCCCTGCTACGCCCTGGCCGAACGCGGTGCGGCGGTCGGAAGACGCGGCAACCGCGGCGCGACGACCGCGTCCACCACCGTCCGCCGACCGACCGCCGACAGCGACAGCGCGCGCATGATGGACCTCGTCGAACGCGCGCAGGCCGGCGAGGCCGAGGCCTTCGGCCGCCTCTACGACCAGTACAGCGACACCGTCTACCGCTACATCTACTACCGCGTGGGGGGCAAGGCGACGGCCGAGGACCTCACCAGCGAGACCTTCCTGCGCGCCCTGCGCCGCATCTCCACGTTCACCTGGCAGGGCCGAGACTTCGGCGCCTGGCTCGTCACCATCGCCCGCAACCTGGTCGCCGACCACTTCAAGTCCAGCCGCTTCCGGCTGGAGGTGACCACCGGCGAGATGCTCGACGCCAACGAGGTCGAGCGCAGCCCCGAGGACTCCGTCCTGGAGTCCCTCTCCAACGCCGCACTGCTGCAGGCCGTGCGGCGGCTCAACCCCCAGCAGCAGGAGTGCGTGACCCTGCGCTTCCTGCAGGGCCTCTCGGTCGCCGAGACCGCGCGGGTCATGGGCAAGAACGAGGGCGCGATCAAGACCCTGCAGTACCGCGCCGTCCGCACCCTGGCCCGGCTCCTCCCGGACGACGCCCGCTGACCCCGCCCCGAAACCCGCCGCCCCGCACCCGAACG
>NZ_RDBO01000083.1:205552-221290 GCF_008120935.1 Streptomyces sp. sk2.1 | reverse complement strand
GCCCCGCACCCGAACGCGCCCGCAATCCGCCCCTCGAACACGCCCGCCGCGCCCCGCCACGGACACGCTCGGCGACTCCCCCGTCACGCACTGGTCCGATCATCCTTCGTGCGTAACCCAAGTGCCGCGCCCCTCGTTGTGCCGGTTGCAGGCCCCCTGTCGTCACCCCATGTCCGCCGACACTCACTCATTCGTGTGGAAGCGCTCAAGGTGTGCAACCTTCCGGATCCCCAGGGGAGTCGACCGTCATGACGAGAGGAGGTGCCGCCAGTGATCGCAAACGTTTCGGCACACCGGCGGGCGAACGCCTTCGCCCAGGCCCTGGAGGAGCAGTCGATCCCCGGGGCAACGGCCGAACAGCCCGATGACCCGGCCGAACAGGCCGACCACGGACCGCTGTTGGCCCTGGCGAACGGCCTCGGTGAAGTACCGCGGCCGGAGTTGGACCCCGAGGTCAAAGTGGTGCAACGAGCCCAGCTCGTCGCCGCCATGGAAGCCATGCTCACCGAGGGCGGCGCGTCCGCGGGCCCTACGGTGCCCGAACAGCGCACGAAGGGGGCCCACCGGGCCTCCCCGCTCCGGAAATTGCGTCCCCGTTCCCGCTGGACGAAGGGGCTCGCGGCCGGCGGACTCACCGTCGGTGTGGCGGCGGGAGCCTTCGGCGGAGTGGCCGCTGCCAGTTCCGACGCCCTCCCGGGTGACTCGCTGTACGGGCTCAAGCGCGGCATGGAAGACCTCCACCTCGGCATGGCCAGCGGCGACACCGACCGCGGCAAGGTCTACCTCGACCAGGCGTCGACCCGGCTCAACGAGGCCCGCCGGCTGATGGAGCGCGCCCGCTCCGGCGACCTGGACCACGAACAGCTCAGCGAGATCAGGCGCACGCTCAACGGCATGACGCACGACGCCACCGAGGGCCACCGCCTGCTCAGCTCCGTCTACCGGCGCGACGGCGCCATCGGCCCGATCCAGGCCCTCGACTCCTTCTCCCGCTCGCACCGCGAGAGCTGGAGCAACCTGCGCGACCGGCTGCCCGTACAGCTCATGGACATCGGCGACGAGGTCAGCTCGGTCTTCGACGCCATGGACGAAGAGGTCGAACCGCTGCAGTCGCTGCTGCCCCGCACCCCGGACAGCGGCGACGGCACCCGGCGATCGGACACCACGGAACGCGGCACGGGCCCCTCGCGCACGGACGCCTCCACCAGCCCCTCCTCGCCGGAAGCCTCCCGGGAGCGCACGGACGACAGCACCGCGCCCCGCCCGTCCGGATCGGACACCTCCTCCGACGGCCTGATCTCCGGCGGCACGGACGGCCTCTTCGGCACCCCGCCCCCGGGCGTCGACCCGTCCTCCGACGGCCGGACCGACATCCCGCCCGCCCCGGACGTCACCCTGCCCCCGCTCCTCCCCGGCCTGCTCCCGGGCCTCGGAATCAACGGCGAGAACGCGAACGGCTAGCACGCCCCGCTCGCACAAAAACGCCGCGTCGGCCGCCGGACGGCCCGAACCCGCCCGGCGGCCGACGCCGTACCCGTACCCGTACCCGCGGAAGCACCCCGTGTGCCCGCGGGAACACTCCTCAGAAGAACACCGAGCGCCGCTGCACCAGCAGCTTGTACAGCGTGTGCTGGATCTGCTCCCGCACCTGATCCGTCAGGTTGAACATCAGCATCGGATCCTCCGCCGCCTCCACCGGATACCCGCTCGTGGAGATCGGCTCCCCGAACTGGATCGTCCACTTCGTCGGCAGCGGCACCGCCCCGAGCGGCCCGAGCCAGGGGAACGTCGGCGTGATCGGGAAGTACGGGAATCCCAGCAACCGCGCCAGCGTCTTCGAGTTGCCGATCATCGGGTAGATCTCCTCCGCCCCCACGATCGAGCACGGCACGATCGGCACCCCCGCCCGCAGCGCCGTCGAGACGAAACCGCCCCGCCCGAACCGCTGGAGCTTGTACCGCTCCCCGAAGGGCTTCCCGATGCCCTTGAACCCCTCCGGCATCACCCCGACGACCTCGCCCCGCCGCAACAGCCGCTCCGCGTCCTCCGAGCAGGCCAGCGTGTGCCCGGCCTTGCGGGCCAGCTCGTTCACCACCGGCAGCATGAAGACGAGATCGGCGGCGAGCAGCCGCAGGTGCCGGTCCGCCGGATGGTTGTCGTGCACCGCGACCTGGAGCATCAGCCCGTCGAGCGGCAACGTCCCCGAATGGTTGGCCACGATGAGCGCCCCGCCCTCGGACGGGATGTTCTCGATGCCCTTCACCTCGACCCGGAAGTACTTCTCGTACACCGGCCGCAGCAGCGACATCAGGACCTGATCGGTCAGCTCCTCGTCGTACCCGAACTCGTCGACGTCGTACTCGCCGGTGACCCGGCGCCGCAGGAACGCGAGCCCGCCGGCCAGCCGCCGCTCCCAGCCGCCGCGCCCCTCGTCCGGCGCGGACCCCCCGAGCCCCTCGGCCCCGGGCTCCTCCTTCGGCCGCGGGACGTCCTGCCGGSCCGGCAGGGCGCTCACGGCCGCGGTCCCCACCGCGGGGGCCGTCGCGGGCCCCTGGGCCCGGCCGACGCCCGCCGAGGACCGGCGCCGCGCGGCGCGCGACGAACCGCCCGCCCGCGAACGGTCGTCGTCGAACGGAATGACCTTGGCATCCGCCATCGTCGGTGCGCTCCTCTACCTGGCGCTGGGGGCCGGCACGGTGTCGCCGGCCCCGGTGGTCCCGGGGACATCGCCGTCCGTCCCGGCGAACGGCACGGCGGCCAGCGCGTCGACCGCCCTGCCCACCGTCCCCGGCGGCAGCAGGCCCGGACCCTGGCTGCGCGCGAACTCCGCGAACGTCTCCGCGGTGCTGAAGCGGGGATGGAAACCGAGCGTCTCGCGCATCTGGACGGTGGAGACCACCCGGCCGTGGGTGAGCAGCCGGATCTGCTCCGGCGAGAAGTCCGTCATGCCGACCGTGCGCAGCGCCTGGCCCACCCAGGTGACCGCGGGCAGCAGCAACGGCACCGTCGGCCGCCCCAGCCGCCGCGAGCACTGCGAGAGCAGCAGCACCCCGTCCCCGGCGATGTTGAACGTGCCGCTGTTCAGCGTCCCGCGCCCCGGCTCCCGCGAGGCGGTGCCCAGGACGTCCACGACGTCGTCCTCGTGCACGAACTGGAGCCTCGGGTCGTACCCGAACACCGTCGGCAGCACCGGCAGCGCGAGGTAGTCCGCGAGCGGCGAGTCCGCCTGCGGCCCCAGGATGTTCGCGAATCTGAGCACGCACACGGCGACGTCCGGCCGGCGGCGCGCGAACCCGCGCACGTACCCCTCGACCTCCACCACGTCCTTGGCGAAGCCCCCGCTGGGCAGGGACTTGGGCGGGGTCGTCTCGGTGAAGACCGCCGGGTCGCGGGGCGCCGAGCCGTACACGTTCGTACTCGACTTGACCACCAGCCGACGCACACCGGGCGACTTCTGGCAGGCCCCGAGCAACTGCATGGTGCCGATGACGTTGGTCTCCTTGACCGTCGTCCGGCCGCCCGTGCCGACCGCCTTCGCCGAGACGTCCAGATGCACCACCGTGTCGACGGCGTGCTCGGCGAGGACCCTGGCGATCGCGGGCTGGCGGATGTCCGCCGGTACGAAAACGGCGTCGCCCAGCGGATGTCCCGGTTCGACCGCGTCGACGGCGATCACCCGGTCCACTTCCGGATCACGCTGGATGCGCCGCACGAAGCGGCCCCCCAACTGCCGGGCCGCTCCTGTGACCAGCACGACCTTCCCCAAGATCAGCGCCTTCCGTCCGAAGGTTTCCCTGGCCGTCACCGTAGCGGGTGGTTGTCGCCCCGTGATGACCGCGCGGCTGCCTTCTTCGGTTCCTGCCCGACTTCTTGGTCCGAATGCAGCCGCCCACGACGCACCGCAGCCCTCCCGCCGGGACGGCGGGAGGGCTGCGGAATCACGAACCGCGTTCGCTTACTTCTTGTTGCGACGCTGAACGCGCGTGCGCTTGAGCAGCTTGCGGTGCTTCTTCTTGGCCATCCGCTTGCGCCGCTTCTTGATAACAGAGCCCACGACTACCCTCGCTCACTTCTTCTTCACTGGTGCGGGGCGTCTGGGCCCACACGACCTACGTCGGCCTAGCCTACCCGCCAGCGCGTGAGGGGCGTAATCCGAGGTGAACCTCAGGCGGACTCCACCCCCACAAAGGACTCGCGGAGATACTCGTGAACCGCTTGCTCCGGAACCCGGAAGGACCTGCCCACCCGAATTGCCGGCAGATGACCGCTGTGCACCAAGCGGTACACGGTCATCTTCGACACTCTCATGACCGAGGCGACTTCCGCCACAGTCAGAAACTTGACCTCGTTGAGAGGCCTCTCGCTGCCAGCAGCCATGACCCACCTGTACCTTCCGCACGAGACGCCCACCGGCTTCCCCTCCGGTGACTCTTCGTCGTTGTGCGCTCACTCCCCAGATTAGGGGCGGGTGATGCGAGTGGGGAAGAGGAGAGCCGATCGGCCGCCTACTGTGACAGACACGCCCGATTGAGTACATAGCGCGTGAGCGGCCGGTAGTAGGCCGAGCGGACGGCGTCGTCGAGCGGCACCGCGACCGCGACCCGCCCCTCGGCCTCCCCGACGAACAGCGCGGGATCGTCCGTGTCCGCGAGCCCGATCGCCTCGATGCCCAGCTGACCTGCCCCGCAGACCCAGCCGTGGTCCCCGATCACCAGCTCCGGCAGCGGCCCGCATCCCTCCGCCGCCGCGTCCAGGACCACCCTGACCGGCAGCGGCGAATGCGTGTGTGCGCCGGTGTCACCACCGGGGAGCCGCACGCCGGGTTCGCGCACCATCGCGACTCCCCGTACGTAGTCGAGGCTGAACGTACGTACGCCGAACCGGGTCGTTATGTCGATACATCGCCCCTGCGCGGGAGTGAGTACGGAACACCCGGCCGCCGACATGGCGTCTGCCAGCGCTGCGTAGAAACCGAGCAGCCGGTGCGGATGACCGGTCCCGAACAGCACCGGCGCCCGCCGGACCGCCGCATGCGCGAGCCGCTCCGCGAAAGCGTCCAGACCTGCCAGGGTCCGCTCCGGATCGATCACATCGGGACCCGATACATGCCCGGGATCGGACGAAACCCCGCACCGATCGGCCATCAGACGAAGAAGTTCGTGCTCCTCCCATCCCCGACGGGGATGGAGACCGAGCGTCACCCGCGGGTCCCGGGCCGCGAAGAGCCGATAGCTCCGCAGGCTCTCCTCCCGCGAGGTGGCCACGGGCCCGGCCAGCCGGGCCGCCAGCAGATGCGCACGCAGCGCTCCGGTGCTCAACACTCCACCGATGCTCCCCCAATCACCCGGACGGGGGGCCGGAAGTCCGCTCACGCCCCACAGTTGGCGTAACCATTCCTCGCCACGTGACAGAACCGGCCGCACCCCGACCGGTTCCGCCCCTTCTCAGGTCAGCAGCCCCCGCAGCGGGAACGCCGCCCGCCGCGTCGCCAGCACCGCCTGGTCGAGCCGGTCCGCCGGGTCGTACCCCTCCTCCCACGGCTTCCAGGAGGGGGTGCGTCCGTCCGTCATCCGCCCCGGCCCCAACTGCCGGGTCCGGGCGTAGACCTCGTCCCGCCACGACGGCGGAATCACCGTCTCCGGGTCCACCGGCGCGTGCGCGGCGATCCCCACCAGATGCGTCCAGGACCGCGGCACCACGTCGACCACCGCGTAGCCGCCCCCGCCGAGCGCCAGCCAGCGCCCGTCCTGCGCGTACTCGTGGGCCAGGTCGTGACAGGCCGCCATCACCGCCCGCTGCGCGTCCAGCGACACCGCGAGGTGGGCGAGCGGGTCCTCGAAGTGCGTGTCGGCCCCGTGCTGGCTCACCACCACCTGCGGCCGGAAGTCCGCCAGCAGCTCCGGCACCACCGCGTGGAACGCCCGCAGCCACCCCGCGTCCCCGGTACCGGCTGGCAGCGCCACGTTGACCGCACTGCCCTCGCCCGCCCCGGAACCGGTCTCCTCCGGCCAGCCGGTCTGCGGGAACAGCGTCCGCGGATGCTCGTGCAGCGAAACGGTCAGGACCCGCGGGTCCTCCCAGAAGGCCGCCTGCACCCCGTCGCCGTGGTGCACGTCCACATCGACGTACGCGATCCGTTCGGCGCCCAGCTCCAGCATCCGCGCGATGGCGAGCGCCGCGTCGTTGTAGATGCAGAACCCGGCCGCACCGCCCGGCATGGCGTGATGCAGCCCGCCCGTGAAGTTCACCGCGTGCGCGGTCTCCCCGCGCCACACCGCCTCGGCCGCCGCCACCGACTGCCCGGCGATCAGCGCCGACACCTCGTGCATCCCGGCGAACGCCGGATCGTCCACCGTGCCCAGCCCGTAGCGCTGATCGGCCCGCTTCGGGTCCGCGGACGCGGCCCGCACCGCGGCCACGTAGTCCTCGCGGTGCACCAGCCGCAGCGTGGAGTCCCCGGCCGGCTTGGCCGCCACCACGTCCACCGCGCCGTCGAGTCCCAGGGCCCGGACCAGCCCCATGGTCAGGGCGAGCCTGACGGGGTCCATCGGGTGGCTCTCCCCGAAGTCGTATCCCGTTACTGCGTCATCCCACATCAGCTGTGCGCGGCCGCTCATGCCCGCCACCGTATCGGGCGGGCTCCGCCCCGAACGACTTGGCGTGCACGAGCATCGCGAGCACCAGCACCATCGGCACGAGCATGGCCCCCCGGTAGCTCCACGCGTCCCCGAGCGCCCCCACCAGCGGCGATCCCACCAGGAAGCCCACGTAGTTGAAGACGTTCAGCCGTGCGATCGCCGTGTCGCTCGCCCCGGGGAACATCCGCCCGGCGGCGGCGAACGTCTGCGGCACGATCACGCACAGCCCGAGCCCCAGCATGGTGAACCCGAGCATCCCGGTCCACGTCCCGCGGGCCGCGGCCACCACACCGAAGCCCGCGGCGGCCAGCACGCTCCCGCCCCGCACCACGGCCACCGCCCCGAACCGCCGCACCCCGAAGTCCCCGACGGCCCGCCCCAGCAGCGTCGTCACCATGTAGACGTTGTACGGAACGGTCGACATCTGCTCCGAGCTGCCCAGCACGTCCTGGAGGTACTTGGCGCTCCAGTTGGAGACCGTCGAGTCCCCGATGTACGCGAAGCTCATCACCAGGCAGAGCGGCAGCAGCAGCTTGAAGGAGACCGGAACCGCCCCCTTGCCCCGTTCCTGTCCCGCGCCCGTGCCCTTCTCCGCCGACCCGCCCTCGGTGTACCACCGGCTGCCGACGAACGCCGCGGGCAGCAGCACGACCACCGCCGGCAGGTACGAGACCAGCAGCGACAGGTCCCAGTGCGCCCCCGCCCAGGCCATGGACGCCCCGGCGATCCCGCCGAGACTGTACGCGGCGTGGAACCCCAGCATGATCGAGCGCCCGTACGCCCGCTGGAGACTGACTCCCATCATGTTCATCGAGGCGTCCAGCGCCCCGACGGCGATCCCGAACACCCCCAGCGCCAGGGCCACTTGCCACAGCGCGTCACCGGCACCGGCACCGAGGAGCGCGAGCATCACGACGGGCTGCGCCCACCTCAGCACGACCCCGGGCCGTACCCGTGCGACCACCTTCTCGGTGACCACACTGCCCACTCCCGCCAGGATGGGTACCGCGGCGAGGAACACGGGCAGCAGCCCGTCGGATATCCCGTACCGGTCCTGGATGGCGGGAATCCGTGTCACCAGCAGGGCGAAGGTGACCCCTTGCACGAAGAAGCTCAACGTGAGGGAAGCCCGGCCGTGCCGCAAGCGAGCATCTGTCATGGCCGCGAGCGTAAGGCCAGTCTCTACCCGTGGGTAGATGGATCAGGCGAGCAATTCCGGGAGTTGGCCCATGTCGGAGAAGTAGCCGGTCACACCGGTGAGCCGGTCCGCCGGCATCATCGACGTGAACCCGTACACGTCCATGCCCGCGGCCCTGGCCGCCTCCACTCCGAGCGGGCTGTCCTCGATGACGACGCACCGTTCGGGACGGACCCCCATCCGCTCGGCGGCGTGCAGGAACAGGTCGGGGGCCGGCTTGCCCCGCCCCACGTCCTCCGAGCTGAAGATCCATTCCTCCTCGAACCACTGGTCCATCCCGGTCTTCCGGTGTCCGGCCCGGATCCGCTCGTGGCTGCCGGAGGACGCGACGCAGTACGGAACCCCGTCGGCGACGAGCTTTCCCAGCACGTCGGCGATGCCCGGCACCGGCTCCAACTCCTGCTGGAAAGCGGCGACGGTCCGCGCGTGGAGCGTCGCGTCGAAGTCCTCGGGCAGCTTCTCCCCGGTCCGTTCCTCGACGAGGTCGTGCACCCGGTGCACGGCCGACCCCATGTAGTCGCGAAGGCTCTCCTGGTACGAAGTGGGGTGGCCGAGCTCCGTGAGGTACTCGGCCAGGATGGTGTTGGCGATCGGCTCGCTGTCCACGAGCACACCGTCGTTGTCGAAGATGACCAGTTCGTAGCGCATGGTCCGAGACTAGACGCCGAAACGCAGAAAAGCCCCGCACCATGAGGTGCGGGGCTCTCCCGGAATGATTGTTCGGCGGCGTCCTACTCTCCCACAGGGTCCCCCCTGCAGTACCATCGGCGCTGAAAGGCTTAGCTTCCGGGTTCGGAATGTAACCGGGCGTTTCCCTAACGCAATGACCACCGAAACACTATGAAATTCTGAACAACCGGTGACAACACAGCCGTTCGTTATTTCAGAACAAACACAGTGGACGCGAGCAACTGAGGACAAGCCCTCGGCCTATTAGTACCAGTCAGCTCCACCCGTTACCGGGCTTCCACATCTGGCGCTGTGCAATTGCCTGCCGGAACCCGAAGGATCCCGCAGGACTTTCAAAGGAACCACCAACCTGCCGTAGCAGGCCGGGGTATCAACATATCTGGCGTTGACTTTTGGCACGCTGTTGAGTTCTCAAGGAACGGACGCTTCCTTTGTACTCACCCTCTCGGGCTTTCCTCCGGGCTTTTCCCTCCGGTCTTGCGTTTCCGACTCTATCAGATCCTTTCGGACCCGATTCCCGGTCAGCGGGATTCGCCTTCCAGGTCCTCCGCTTCCGCGTTTTCCCTTTCCGGCGGTTCCGACTCTATCAGATCCTTTCGGGCCTGATTCCCAGTCAGCGGGATTCGTCTTCCCGGCCGTTGGGCCGTTCCGACTGGTGAGACTTTAGCGGAATCCAGGGCCCCGACACCAATCGGGGCTGCGTTCCTTCGAACGCGGTTTCCTCATTCCGCAAATGCACACGGAAAAGCCGGGCGACAGATGTCGCCGACTCGGTGTGAATACTGCGGAATGGTCGTCCGGGGCCGACCGGAGTCGGTTCTCACGTCGGACAACTCGGAGCACACTACGGATCGGGGCATGCCGTGTCAACCCCGGATCGCGTCGGGTCCTGGTGGAAGGCCAGGCGGTAGGCGCGGGGGCTGGTGGAGAGGTGGGTCGCGAAGTGCTGGCGCATGGTGACCTCGCTGCCGAAGCCGGTGCGGCGGGCGACCTCGGGAAGGGGGAGGTCGGTGCGCTCCAGGAGCTTCTGGGCCGCGGCGACGCGTTGGGTGATCAGCCAGCGCAGGGGGGTCGTGCCGGTGCCGGCCTGGAAGTGGCGGGCGAAGGAGCGGGGGGACATCCCGGCGCGGGCGGCGAGGTCGGCGACCGTGTGGGGCTCGGACAGATGGGCCAGGGCGAAGGCCCGTACCGAGGCGAGGGCGTCGGCGTCCCGGTCGGCCCGGGGCGTGGGGTGCTCGATGAACTGGGCCTGGGTGCCGGTGCGGAACGGGGCGGTGACCATGGCGCGCGCGATGGCCGCGGCGGCCTCCGCGCCGTGGACGGTACGGACGAGGTGGAGGCAGAGGTCGATGCCGGCGGCGACGCCCGCGGAGGTCCAGATGCCGGTGTCCTCGACGAAGAGGGCGTCCGGTTCGACGCGTACACAGGGGTGCCGGACGCTCAGGCGGTCGGCGAGGTACCAGTGGGTGACCGCGCGGCGGCCGTCGAGGAGACCGGCGCGGGCGAGCACGAAGGCCCCTGCGCAGAGCGCGGCGACCGGGGTGCCGGCGGCGTGGGCGCGGCGCAGGGCGTCGAGCACGGGCTCGGGGACGTCGGCGTCCGGATCCTCGACGCCCGGCACGACGACGAGGTCGGCGCGATCGAGCCAGTCGAGGCCGCGGTCGGCGGTGAGGGAGAGGAAGCCGCCCAGGGGGACGGGCACGGCGGGGTCGGCGGCGACGCGGCGGAGCTCGAAGGGCGGTACTCCGCGGGGGGCGCGGTCACGGCCCCAGACCTCCTGGACGACGGAGACGTCGAAGGCCCGGATGCCGGGGAAGGCGAGGAGGGCGATGCGCTGAGGCGTCGGCTTCGGTGTCGGTGTCGGCGTCGGCACCTTGGCAGTAAACCATCGATCGCCGTCTTTTCTGCCTCTGGGGCCGCGGTCCACGGGCCAGCAGGATCGAGGGCATGGAGAACACGGAGATCAACGACAACGCGGCCCTGATCGTCATCGACGTGCAGAAGGGCTTCGAGTACGAGTTCTGGGGTCGGCGGAACAACCCCGACGCGGAACGGAACATCGCGACGCTGATCGACGCCTGGCAGGAGACGGGGCGTCCGGTGGTGTTCGTACGGCACGACTCGCTGCACCCCGGTTCGCCGCTGGAGCCGGGGACCGGCGGGAACGAGTTCAAGGACTTCGTCGAGGAGCGGAGGGGGAAGGGCTCCGGGCCGGAGGTGCTGGTTCGGAAGACCGTGAACTCGGCGTTCTACGGGGAGCCGGACCTGGACGCCTGGCTGAAGGGCGCGGGCGTCTCGCAGGTCGTGGTCGTGGGCATCCAGACGAACATGTGCAACGAGACCACCGCGCGGATGGGCGGGAACCTCGGGTACGACGTGCTGTTCCCGCTGGACGCGATGCACACCTTCGACCTGGCCGGGCCCTTCGGCTGGACGCAGACCGCGGAGGAGCTGACCCGGGCGACGGCGGTGTCGCTGCACGGCGGGCGGTTCGCCCGGGTCGTGACCACGGAGGACGTGCTGGAGGGTGCGTCCGCCCGGTAGGGGCTCAGCCGTTGCCGGAGGCGAGTTCGCGGCTGCGGTCGCGGGCGGCTTCGAGGGCGGCGATGAGGGCGGCGCGCACGCCGTGGTTCTCCAGCTCGCGGATGGCGCTGATGGTGGTGCCGGCCGGGCTGGTGACGGCCTCGCGGAGCTTGACCGGGTGCTCGCCGCTGTCGCGGAGCATGACGGCGGCGCCGATGGCGGCCTGGACGATCAGTTCGTGGGCCTGGGCGCGGGGCAGGCCGAGCAGGATGCCCGCGTCGGTCATCGCCTCGACGAGGAAGTAGAAGTAGGCGGGGCCGGAGCCGGAGAGGGCGGTCGCCGCGTCCTGCTGGGACTCGGGGACGCGGAGGGTCTTGCCGACGCCGCCGAAGATCGCCTCGGCGGCGTCGAGGTGGCCGGTGGTGGCGTGGCTGCCCGCGGAGATGACGGACATGCCCTCGTCGACGAGGACGGGGGTGTTCGGCATGACGCGCACGACCGGGGTCCCCCCGGTGAGGCGGTCCTCGATGAAGGCGGTCGTGATGCCCGCCGCGGCGCTGATGACCAGGCGGTCGGCGGTGACGTGCGGGGCGAGTTCGTCGAGCAGCCGGCCCATGTCCTGGGGCTTGACCGCGAGGATGAGGATGTCTGCGCGGGCGGCGGCCTCGGCGTTGGTGACGGACTCGACGCCGTAGCGGTTGTGGAGTTCCTCGGCGCGCTCGGAGCGGCGGGTGGTGACCAGCAGGCTCCCCGGGCGCCAGCCCGCCCGGATCATGCCGCTGAGCAGGGCCTCGCCGATCTTTCCGGTGCCGAGGACTGCAACTGTCTGGGTCATGTGGTTCACCCTCCGGGCGGTGCTCGCGGATCTCGGTGCGTCGTGCCGACGGCGTGTCGCGGCGGCGGTGAGCCGTGGCGTCGTGCCGACGCCGTCATCCTCGCACCGGGGCGGATCAGGCCGTGCGGCGGCGGAGGGTGGCGGCGCCGAGGACGAGTACCAGGACGGCGCAGCCCGCGACGACCACGACGTCGCGGACGAAGTCGCCGGTGACGTCGGGGTGGTGGAGGACCTCGTTCATGCCGTCGACCGCGTACGACATGGGCAGGACGTTCGAGAGGGCTTCGAGGGCGGGAGCCATCCGATCGCGGGGGACGAAGAGTCCGCAGAGCAGGAGCTGCGGGAAGATCACGGCGGGCATGAACTGGACGGCCTGGAACTCGGACGCGGCGAAGGCCGAGACGAACAGGCCCAGGGCCGTGCCGAGCAGGGCGTCGAGCAGGGCGACGAGGAGCAGCAGCCACGGGGAGCCGATGACGTCCAGGCCCAGCGCCCATACCGAGACCGCGGTGGCCAGCAGGGACTGGAGGATCGCGACGGCGCCGAACGCGAGGGCGTAGCCGGCGATCAGGTCGCCCTTGCCGAGCGGCATCGCGAGGAGGCGTTCGAGGGTGCCGGAGGTGCGTTCGCGCAGGGTGGCGATCGAGGTCACCAGGAACATCGTGATCAGCGGGAAGATGCCGAGGAGCGAGGCGCCGATGGCGTCGAAGGTGCTGGGGCTGCCGTCGAACACGTACCGGAGCAGCGTGATCATCAGGACCGGGATCAGGAGCAGCAGGGCGACGGTGCGGGGGTCGTGGGCCAGTTGGCGCAGGACCCGGGCGGCGGTGGCGAGGGTGCGGGCCGGGCTCATTCGGCGGTCTCCTGACGGGTGGCGGCGCGGTCGACCAGGTGGAGGAAGGCCGCTTCGACGGTGTCGGCGCGGGCGGCGGTGCGCAGGGCCCCGGGGGTGCCGTCGGCGAGGATCGCGCCCTCGCGCATGAGGAGCAGCCGGTGGCAGCGTTCGGCCTCGTCCATGACGTGGGAGGAGACGAGGAGGGTGGTGCCGTGCTCGTCGGCGAGGCGGTGGAAGAGGTTCCACAGGTCGCGGCGGAGCACGGGGTCCAGGCCCACGGTCGGTTCGTCGAGGACCAGGAGTTCCGGGGTGCCGAGCAGCGCGACGGCCAGGGAGACGCGGGCGAGCTGGCCGCCGGAGAGGGACCCGGCGAGGGCGTCGGCGCGGTCGGCCAGGTCGACCTCGGCGAGGACGCGCGCGACGTCGGCGCGGCGGGCGTCCCGGTACCGGCGTCCCGGTCGGAGGATCGCCGCGAAGTAGTCGAGGTTCTGCCGGACGGTCAGGTCGGCGTAGACCGACGGGTCCTGGGTGACGTAGCCGACGCGCGGGCGGAGGGTGGCGTGGCCCGCGGGGCTGCCCAGCACGAGGAGGGTGCCGACGACCTTGGCCTGGGTGCCCACGACGGCACGCATCAGGGTGGATTTGCCGCAGCCGGAGGGGCCGAGGAGGCCGGTGATCCTGCCGGGCCGGACGGTGAAGTCGAGGCCGCGGAGGACGGTGCGGTTGCCTCGTACGACGGTGAGGCCACGGGCCTCGACGGCGGCGCCCGAAGAATTCATCATGTGATGAATTTTTCTCCGGGCCCATCCGCCCGTCAAGGAAGCGGACAGGACGGGAAGAGAGCGGGGCGGAAACAGGGGCGAAGCAAGAACAGGAACGCGAGCGGGGCCAGGAGCGGGAGTCCGGGGTTACTTGCGCTTGGGGCGCTTGCCCTTGGCGTTCTTGCGGGCCGCCGGGTTCCCGGTACGGGCCGAACGGCGCTTCTCGTAACGGGCCAGGGCCGTCTCGTACTCCGTGCGGTGCAGCCGCTCGCCCGGTGCCTCCCGGAACGTACGGAGGAAGTACGCGATCAGCGAGCCGACGAAGCCGATCGTCTTGAGGCCGCGCAGATTGGCCTCGCGCACCGGGTCGGCGGGGCGGCGGCTGAACCCCTCCCACGTCTTGCGGAAGGCGATGGCGCTGCAGATGGCGAACATCAGGACCACCAGCATGCCGACGAAACCGCCCACGTCGGCGATCTCCAGCCCCTGGTAGGCGAAGCGGAGCACGAAGCCGGCGGCGACCGCGGCGGCCAGGGAGCCGATCGAGACCCCGACCCGGCGCAGCCCGTAACCCCCGCTGTGGTCGACCCAGGTCGTACCGAAGAAGCGCAGGGGCTCGGGCCGCGGGCCCGGGGTGGGGCCGGGCGCGGTGCTGCCGGGCGTGGTGCCGGAACCGGGGGCTTCGCTGTTCTCGCTCACGGGGTCGATTATCCCCGTGCCGTCGCCGCCCCGGCCGCGATCCCCGTCACGCCCGCGCCCGACCCCGCGCCCCGTCCCCGCCGGACGTCGTCAGTCGCAGCGCGGGGCGATGTAGCCGTCGCTGCCGGTGTGGACGTAGGCGTCCGCCACGAACTGGCCGTTGGCGATGTTGTCCCAGAGGTTCGAGGTGCCGTACGGGCCGGTGACCCGCTCCCCCGGCTTCTGGCAGTAGACCGGGACCCGCATTCCGTACGGGAGGGTCCTGACGATCCCGTACTTGGTGCCCGGTCCCCGGCGGACGTTGACTCGGTAGCCGGGCGCGATCGGGTACCTGGCGACGTCGTCGGAGCCGGCCGTCGCCAGGTCCTCGCCCTCCTCGAACGCCTGCGCGTCCTCGCCGGTTGCGGTCTCGTCGGCGTGCTCTTCCATGCGCTCTTCCGTGGCCATGCGGCCCTCCCCCGTTGAGAGATGGTGTACGACGCGCAGGCTACATAGCTCCCCCCGGATCGCACGCACCATCGACTAGGCTCCGTGCGTCGCGCTTGCGGACGAACACACGGGGGTGGGCGATGCCGCCGCTGCGAGGTACCGGGGCCAATCCGGAAGCGGAGCATCCGGAGTACGCCGGGCAGTACTGCCTTGAGGCACGTCTCGGCGCGGGCGGCATGGGCGTGGTGCATCTGGCGCGCTCCGCCTCCGGCCTTCAGCTCGCCGTCAAGGTGGTGCACCAGCAGTACGCGGCGGATCCCGAGTTCAGGGCGCGTTTCCGGCAGGAGGTCGGGGCCGCCCGGCGGGTCAGCGGCGCCTTCACCGCGCCGGTGGTCGACGCCGATCCGGACGCGGTGCTGCCCTGGATGGCCACCCTGTACGTACCCGGCCCCACCCTCGCCGACCAGGTGAAGCGGAACGGGCCGATGGCCCCCGCGGAACTGCGCAGGCTGACGGCGGGACTCGCCGAGGCGCTGCGCGACATCCACCGGGCCGGGGTGATCCACCGCGACCTCAAGCCGAGCAACGTGCTGCTCTCCGACTCCGGGCCCAAGGTCATCGACTTCGGGATCTCCCGGCCGTACGACAGCGATCTGCGCACCGAGACGGGCAAGTTGATCGGCTCGCCGCCGTACATGGCGCCCGAGCAGTTCCAGCGACCGCGCGAGGTCGGGCCCGCCGCCGACGTGTTCGCCCTGGGGGGCGTGCTCGTCCACGCGGCGACCGGCCGGGGTCCCTTCGACTCGGACAGCCCGTACATCGTGGCCTACCAGGTGGTGCACGACGAGGCCGATCTGGCGGGCGTGCCGGAGGACCTGGCCCCGCTGATCGGGCAGTGCCTGGCGAAGGACCCCGCCGGGCGGCCCACCCCGGACGAGATCATGCGGGCGCTGCGGCCACCGTCGTACGAGGCCGCCGCGTTCATACCGTCGCAGCGGCGACCGGCGGCGGCCTTCGAGCCGACGGCCGCGGTGTCGGCGCTGGTGCCGGGGAGCGACGCGGAAACCGGCCCGGACACGGACACGCACGTGGGCGCGGGCGCGCCGGGCGGCGGAAGGACGGGCGGGGGC
>NZ_RDBO01000083.1:159647-205452 GCF_008120935.1 Streptomyces sp. sk2.1 | reverse complement strand
CGGGCGGTGTCGGTGTCGCCCGGCTGGACCCCTCGGACGGCCGGGTGCTGTGGTCCCGTACCGCGGCGGCCGACGCCGATCCCGGGGCCGGGGCCGGGGCCGATTCCGGGACCGACGACGCCTCGGCGGTCGGTGTCGTGTCGGTCTCCGGCGGCCTGGTGCACACGGCGGTGCCGGGCGGGAAGCTCCGGGCGTACGACCCCGCCCGGGGCGAGCAGGTCTGGGACGCGGACCTCTCCGCGTACGCGGGCACGCCGTTCGCCGCGGGCGACTCGCTGCTGCTCGTCGCCGAGGACGGCACGACCGAGGCGCTCGACGCGGCGACCGGGGTGTCCCTGTGGCGGCATCCGCTCACCGGCCACCAGCGCCCGGACTACGCGCTGTACGACGGGTCGACGGGGCTGGCCTACGCGTTCGAGCACTCGGCCTACGGGTCCACCACGCTGATCACGGCCGTGGACGCGAAGACGGGGCGCGCGACGTGGCAGCGGCGGCTGGACGGGATGCTGACCCCGGTGGGGTCCGCGGCCGGCGCGCTCGTCCTGACCGCCATGAACGGGGACGCCCAGACGGTCGGGCTGGTCCGCTACGACCCCGGGCGGCGGCACGTCGAACGGATGGCACTGCCGTTCCGGATGAACGAGCCGGAGGTCGTGGTGGGCGGTGACACCGCCTATCTGCTGGCGCACGGCGGGACCCTGGTCGCCGTCGACACCCGTCCCGGGGGCGGAAAGGCGGTGCGCTGGCAGCTGGAGACCGCTGCCGGACGGACGTCGGCCCCCGTGCTCGCCACCGGGAACCGGCTGTACTTCTCCGCGGCGGACGGGCGGCTGCTCGCCGTGGACACCGAGCACGGCACGTTGCTGGGCCAGACGGGCCCGCGGCTGCGGGGCGGGAAGCTCACGTACTCCTCGGCGCTGCCCGCGCCCGTGGCCGCCGAGCGGACCGTCTTCGGGACGGCGCCCGACGGATCGGTGTTCGCCGTGGACGGGAAGGACCCCGCCGACTGGTGACCACGGGGCGGGCAGGCGGTACCGGACCCCGGAACGGCCCGTGGGAGAGGCCCGGTCCCCGGGTGGAAGCGGGGCCGGGCCTTCCCGGTCGATGAGCCGTGGGGGCCCCGGCGGGGCGTCAGCCGAGCTTGGTCACGTCCCGCACCGCGCCCCGGTCCGCGCTCGTGGCCATCGCGGCGTACGCGCGCAGCGCCACCGAGACCTTGCGCTCGCGGTTCTTCGGCGCGTACACGCCGTTCAGCGCCTCGCGGCGACCGGCCAGCTCGGCCTCGGGGACCAGCAGCTCGATCGAGCGGTTCGGGATGTCGATCCTGATCCGGTCGCCGTCCTCGACCAGCGCGATCGTGCCGCCCGACGCGGCCTCCGGCGACGCGTGGCCGATGGACAGCCCCGACGTGCCGCCGGAGAAGCGGCCGTCGGTCACCAGGGCGCAGCTCTTGCCGAGGCCGCGGCCCTTGAGGAAGGAGGTGGGGTAGAGCATCTCCTGCATGCCGGGACCGCCGCGCGGGCCCTCGTAGCGGATGACGACGACGTCGCCCTCCTTGATCTCCTTGCGGAGGATCTTGTCGACGGCCTCGTCCTGCGACTCGCAGACGACCGCCGGGCCCTCGAAGGTCCAGATCGACTCGTCGACGCCCGCCGTCTTCACGACGCAGCCGTCCACCGCGAGGTTCCCCTTGAGGACCGCCAGGCCGCCGTCCTCGGAGTACGCGTGCGCCAGGTCGCGGATGCAGCCGCCGGCGGCGTCGAGGTCGAGGGAGTCCCAGCGCTCGGACTGCGAGAAGGCGGTGGCGGAACGGACGCATCCGGGGGCCGCGTGCCACAGCTCGACGGCCTCGGGGGACGGCGAGCCGCCGCGGACGTCCCAGTTCTTCAGCCACTCGGCGAGGGAGCCGGAGTGGACCGAGTGCACGTTCTCGTCGAGCAGGCCGGCCCGGTGCAGTTCGCCGAGGATGGCGGGGATGCCGCCGGCCCGGTGCACGTCCTCCATGTAGTACGTGCCGCCGGGGGCCACGTTGGGCGCGACCTTCGCCAGGCAGGGGACGCGGCGCGAGACCGCGTCGATGTCGGCGAGGTCGTAGTCCAGCTCGGCCTCCTGCGCGGCGGCCAGCAGGTGCAGGATCGTGTTGGTGGAGCCGCCCATCGCGATGTCGAGCGCCATCGCGTTGTCGAACGCGGCCCGGGTGCCGATGGAGCGGGGCAGGACCGTCGCGTCGTCCTGCTCGTAGTAGCGCCTGGTGATCTCGACGACCGTGCGGCCGGCCTCCTCGTACAGCGCCCGGCGGGCGGTGTGCGTGGCGAGGACGGAGCCGTTGCCCGGCAGGGACAGGCCCAGGGCCTCGGTCAGACAGTTCATCGAGTTGGCGGTGAACATGCCGGAACAGCTGCCGCAGGTGGGACAGGCGTTCTCCTCGATGCGGAGGATGTCCTCGTCCGAGATGCTCTCGTCGACGGCGTCGCTGATCGCGTTGACCAGGTCGAGCTTGCGGACCGTGCCGTCGACGAGGGTGGCCTTGCCGGCCTCCATCGGACCGCCGGAGACGAAGACCGTCGGGATGTCGAGGCGCATCGCGGCCATCAGCATGCCGGGGGTGATCTTGTCGCAGTTGGAGATGCAGATCAGCGCGTCCGCGCAGTGCGCCTCGACCATGTACTCGACGGAGTCGGCGATCAGGTCGCGGGAGGGGAGGCTGTAGAGCATCCCGCCGTGGCCCATCGCGATGCCGTCGTCGACGGCGATGGTGTTGAACTCGCGCGGCACGGCGCCCGCGGCCTTGATGGCCTCGGAGACGATCCGGCCGACCGGCGCCAGGTGGGTGTGGCCGGGGACGAACTCGGTGAAGGAGTTGGCGACCGCGATGATCGGCTTGCCGATGTCCTCGCTCGCTACGCCCGAGGCCCGCATAAGGGCGCGGGCGCCCGCCATGTTGCGGCCGTGGGTGACAGTGCGGGACCTCAGCTGGGGCATCGTCTCTCGCTCCTTCGACATCAAAGACTGCCTCCGAGCGTACGCCCCCGGCTCCAAGATCTGGACACATCGTCCGCCATGCGGGACGGGGTGCTCGATGGGTGGGCTGGACGGAAACGCTACGGGACCGGGGGCGGGGCCGGCGACCGGGCGGGCCGCGACGGGGTGCCGCGCCTGCCGCGCCGCGGGRGCCCGCGGGGCTCAGGTCTCCGTCAGATAGCGCTGGAGCGTCGGCGCGACCATCTCGACGATCCTCTCGGGCGGCGCCGACGCCAGCGGCTCCGTCCGGAGCACGTACCGCAGCATGACGATCCCGATCATGTGCGAGGCCGCCAGCTCCGCGCGGAACGTGGCGTCCGGTACGTCCAGCTCCTCCGCCACGCGCTCCAGGAGCCGGCGCAGCACGAAGCCCCGCAGCACCTTCGCCGCCGCCTCGTGCGTCAGCGCGGACCGCATGATCGCCAGCAGCGGGGCCCTGGACGCCGGGTTCTCCCACACGGAGAGGAAGTAGCGGGCCAGCCGCTCCCCCAGGCCGTCCGTGCCCTCGCCCAGGACCGCCGGGATCACCAGGGCCGGTTCGAAGGAGAGCTCGACGGCGGCGGCGAAGACCTCGTCCTTCGTGCCGAAGTAGTGGTGGACCAGGGCGGAATCCACGCCCGCCGCCCTGGCGACGCCCCGGATCGACGTCCTGTCGTAGCCGCGCTCCGCGAATTCGGTGCGGGCCGCGTCGAGGATGCGGGTGCGCGCGTCGGGGCCGGTGGTGCGGGAGGGACGGCCGCGGCGCTTGGGGCCGTCGGTCACGGGCGCGGCGCCCGGTCCGGGGACGACGCCAGGTGGAGCCGGGTGAAGGCGAGGGCCTCCGCCAGGTCGGCCTCGCGTTCGGCGGTGGACATGGCGCGGCGGGTGTTGACCTCGATGACGACGTGGCCGTCGAAGCCGGTGCGGGCCAGGTGCTCCAGGAGTTCGGCGCAGGGCTGGTCGCCCCGGCCGGGCACGAGGTGCTCGTCCTTGTTGGAGCCCTTGCCGTCGGCGAGGTGGATGTGGGCGAGGCGGTCGCCCATCCGCTCGACCATGGCCATGCCGTCGGTGCGGGCCGTCGCGGTGTGCGAGAGGTCCACGGTGAAGTGGCGGTAGTCGTTGTTGGTGACGTCCCAGTCGGGGGCGTACGCGAGCATCTCGCGGTCCCGGTAGCGCCACGGGTACATGTTCTCGACGGCGAACCGCACGTCGGTCTCGTCGGCCATGCGCCAGATCCCGTTGACGAAGTCGCGCGCGTAGTTGCGCTGCCAACGGAACGGCGGGTGGACGACCACGGTCGTCGCCCCCAGCTTCTCCGCGGCGTTCCGGGCCCGCTGGAGCTTCACCCACGGATCGGTGGACCAGACGCGCTGGGTGATCAGCAGGCAGGGCGCGTGGACGGCGAGGATCGGTACCCCGTGGTGGTCCGAGAGCCTGCGCAGCGCCTCGATGTCCTGGCTGACCGGATCGGTCCACACCATGACCTCGACACCGTCGTAACCGAGACGCGCGGCGATCTCGAAGGCCGTCGCCGTCGACTCCGGGTAGACGGAGGCCGTCGACAGGGCGACCTTCGCATCCGGGATGCGCACCACTGGTTCTGCCACTGGAACAGCGTACGGGCAGCCGTACGCCGGACCGAGGGTCCCGGGCGGAAAGTGAGAAGGGCCATCCGACGGATTCCGGCCGCCGCACGGCCCCCGGGACCGCCTCCCGCACGGGCTCCGGCCCGGCCTGCGGGGCGGTCCTCCGCACGGTCCCGGACCGGGTTCCGTACGGGTCCTTCGTCCGCGACCGGCGCGCCCCCGATCAGCCCGGCGCCCCGCTCGGCTCCACGCCCCCGATCAGCCCGGCGCCCCCGCTCGGCCCAGCGCGGCCCGTTCCGCCGGCAGGTGGTCCAGGCGGCGCAGGATGACGCCCTCGCGCAGCGCCCAGGGGCAGATCTCCAGCTCCTCGACCCCGAACAGGTCCATGGCCCCCTCGGCGACCAGCGCCCCGGCGAGCAGTTGTCCGGCGCGGCCCTCGGAGACGCCGGGCAGGGTGCTCCGCTGCTCGACGGTCATCGTCGCCAGCTTCGGCACCCAGTCCTCCAGCGCCTTGCGGGTGAGGCCGCGCTGCACGTACAGGCCCTCGGTGGAGCGCGCGGCGCCCGCGATCCTGGCGAGCTGCTTGAAGGTCTTGGACGTGGCCACGACGTGGTCCGGGCGGCCGAGGCGGGTGAACTCCCCGACGCTGCGGGCGATGCCGGCCCGCACGTGGCGGCGCAGCGCCTTCACCTCCGCCGGGTCCGGCGGGTCCCCCGGCAGCCATCCGGCGGTGAGCCGGCCGGCCCCGAGCGGCAGCGACACCGCGGCGGTCGGCTCCTCGTCCATGCCGTAGGCGATCTCCAGCGAACCGCCCCCGATGTCCAGCACCAGCAGCCGCCCCGACGACCAGCCGTACCAGCGGCGGGCGGCGAGGAAGGTGAGCCGGGCCTCCTCCGCTCCGCTGAGGACGGTGAGTTCGACGCCCGTCTCGTCGCGCACCCGGGCCAGTACCTGGTCGACGTTGCTCGCCTCGCGCACCGCGGACGTGGCGAACGGCAGGACGTCCTCGCACCCCTTGTCCTCGGCGGCCTGGAGCGCGTCGGTGATCGTCGCCACCAGCCGGTCCACGCCCTCGGGCCCGATCGCCCCGTCCCCGTCGAGGAGTTCGGCCAGGCGCAGTTCCGCCTTGTGCGAGTGCGCGGGCAGGGGGCGGGCACCGGGATGCGCGTCCACCACCAGCAGATGCACCGTGTTCGAACCCACGTCGAGGACTCCGAGTCTCATACCCGGAACGCTACCGGCCCCGCGGACCCGGGCCGACCGACAATCGGGAGGCGGCATCGCGGGGCCGGGCACGCACATCTGCGGCGTTGTCGTCGATCAACAACGCTCCGCGTTGCCTCGATCCTCCGCCTCGCATCTGCACGCACCCGGCTCCGCCCCTTCTCCCACCTCCCGATTGCCGGTCGGCCTTACCCTTGGCGCGTGCCAAAGACGAAAAAGGCGAAGCCGGGCAAAAACACGAAGAAGCAGAGAACGAAGCAGGAGATGCGGCAGGAAGTGAACGGGCCGGACCGGGTCGGGGACGAGAAGGGGATCGATTTCGCGCGCGCCTGGGTCGAGTTCCCGGACCCCGCGGACGACGAACAGATCTTCCGCTGCGACCTGACCTGGCTGACCTCCAGGTGGACCTGCATCTTCGGCAGCGGCTGCCAGGGCATCCAGGCGGGGCGCGCGGACGACGGGTGCTGCACGCTGGGCGCGCACTTCTCGGACGAGGGCGACGAGGAGCGGGTGGCGGGCCACGTCGCGCGGCTGACCCCCGAGCTGTGGCAGTTCCACGACGTCGGCACGGAGACGGGCTGGGTCCAGGTCGACGACGACGGGGAACGCCAGACGCGGCGCTGGGAGGGCTCCTGCAT
Organism: Streptomyces sp. sk2.1; assembly: GCF_008120935.1. GTDB lineage: Bacteria > Actinomycetota > Actinomycetes > Streptomycetales > Streptomycetaceae > Streptomyces. Next base: position 199,004 of record NZ_RDBO01000083.1, on the reverse strand, counting down.
CTTCCAGAACCGCCCCGGCTTCGCGGCGGGCGCGGGCTGTTCGCTGCACATCCTGGCGCTGCGGGAGGGGCGGGAGCCCCTGGAGACCAAGCCGGACGTCTGCTGGCAGCTGCCGATCCGGCGCACGTACGACTGGATCGACCGGCCCGACGACACCCGGGTGCTCCAGGTGTCGATCGGCGAGTACGACCGCAGGGGCTGGGGTCCGGGCGGCCACGACCTGCACTGGTGGTGCACGTCGGCGACCTCCGCGCACGGCGCCGGGGAGCCGGTCTACGTGTCCTACCGCCCCGAACTCGTCGAGCTGATGGGCAAGAAGGCGTACGCCCGCCTGGTCGAGCTGTGCGAGGAGCGCCTGTCCGCGCTCCTGCCGATGGCCCCGCACCCGGCGGACCCGGTCGATCCGGCATGACGGCGTGACGGCGTGACGGCGTGACCGTACGGGCGTGAGGACGCGACCGGGCCCGGGTCGGTCGGCGACGGTGCGGTGTCGCTGGGGCCGGGGGTCGGCCCGGTCGACTGCGTGGGCCGCGGCGAGGACGTGGGCGGGACGGACGGGCCGGGGGTCACGGAGGGTTCGGCCGGGCCGGGTCCGCCGGGCGACGGCTCCGCCGTCCCGTGCCCCCGGATCACCACCGCGGCCCCCGACGGGGCGAGTTCGACCCGCGCGCTCCACGGGCCGGACGGCTCCCGCCGGTGGTCCACGAGGACGCGGACCGTGACGCTCTCGCCCGCGGCGAGCGTGCCCGAGTAACGGCTCAGGCCCAGCCAGGACACGTCGGGGCGGGCCGACCAGGCGACGGGGGCACCGCCCGACGCGGTCAGCCGGATCAGGGTCGTGCCGCCGGACGAGCGGGCCTCGACGGTGAGCCCGCCGGCACCGTCCCGGCCCGCGCTGACCACCTCCGCCGAGACGTCCGGGGCCCGGCCGTCCTCGAAACGGGCGTCGGGCCGGGGCCGGGCGTTGCCCGCGTTCTCGTAGCGGCCGCCCGGGGCGTCGTCGTGCCGGGCGTCGGTCTCGGTGGCGGCGACCGACGAGCCGTCGTGCCCCTCGCCGGTCTGCGGCGCGCCCCGGTAGGCCGTCCACAGCGCGATCATCGGGGCCGCGACGACCGTCGCGACCACCGTCGTCGTGACGACCCTGGCCCGCAGCCGGTCCCGACGCGCGGCGTGGTCCTTCGGGTCCATGGGGAAGCCCGCCCGGTCGAACCGCGGGCCGCCCGAGCGGTTGCGCCGGGCGTGCGCCAGCGCGACGTACGCGGAGGGCCGGGGCGCCTCGACGACCGGCAGCGCGGCGGCCTGGGCGACCGCGGCTCCCGGCCACGGCCCCCGGGCACCGGCCCGCTCGGCGGCCCTGCGGCAACGGGGGCAGTCGTCGACGTGCCGGACGAGCTCGCGGCGCAGGGTGGCGGAGAGCAGGACGCGGCGATCGCCGGTGAGCCGGGCGACGAGCGGGCAGTCGCCGGTCTCGGCGACGGCGAGGGCGGCGCGGGTGCGTTCCACCTCGCAGGCCGCTGCGGCCAGCAGCTCGCGGGCGGCCGCCGGGGCGAGGCCCAGGACGGAGGCGACGGCGCGCGGGGCGAGGCGGTGGCGCACCGCGAGTTCGAGCGCCTCGCGCTGCTCGGGGGTGGTGCCCGCGGCCTCGGGCCAGGCCAGCTGGGCGAGTTCGCGGCGGTGCGCCTCGGCGGCGGCGTCGGACTCGGGAACGCGCCCGGGGCCGCCCTGCGCGCCGGCCGGCACGAGGGGGGCGGCGGGGTTCTTCGCGACGGTGGCCGGGGGCGTGCGGCGTCCGGTGCGCGCCCCCGGGGCGGCCGTACCGCCCGGCTGCTTGGCCGGGGAGCCGCCCGGCTGCTTGCCGGGCGGACCGCCCGCCCCCTTCGTCTCCTGCTGCGCCGGCAGCCGCCCCGGCCGCTTCCCGGCCTTGTGCCGGTGCGGCCTGCTGTCCTGCTTCTGCTCGGCGAGCCTGCGCATGCACATCCACCTGGCCAGGGCGTACAGCCAGGATTTACGTTCCTCCTCGCCCGCCGGGCACCGGCTCTCCTGTCGCTCCGCGATCGCGAGCACCCCGCCGAGCGCCTCGGTGGCGGCGTCGTGGTCGCAGAGCACGGAGAGGCAGTAGGTGAACAGGCCGTCGAGATGCGGTTCGTAACGAGCGGGCGGGTGGCATGGCGAGGAGTGCGTCGAGCGGTGGGGCGCACCGTGCCTCGCCCGGTGTGCGCCGGTGGTATGTGTGGGTGGCTCCAGACTGCTGCTCGTCACCTTGCGACCGTAGGCAGCGCAAGGCACACCTTTGGCCACCCTTCGGCAGTTTTAACCCTTACGGGTGAACGTATCCCTCGAAAGGGGACAGGAATACCTCATTCCGCCGAAGCCGAGCGGCTCCGGAGCGCGCACCCGCCCGCGCCGGAGCCCGCATCCGTCCGCTCCGGGGCGCACGTCCACCCGCGCCGGAGCGTCCGTTTCCCCCGCGCCGGCCGGCCTCCGGCGGCTCCCGGCCGACGGCGGCACCCGGCGGGACCGCGGGACTGTCGGACCCCACCTATACGGTTGCGACATGGCTGCCCGTACGAAATCCGCGAAGGACCGGCCGTCCTACCGCTGCACCGAGTGCGGCTGGACGACCGCCAAATGGCTCGGCCGTTGCCCCGAATGCCAGGCGTGGGGGACGGTCGAGGAGTTCGGCGGCGCCCCCGCCGTGCGGACCACCGCGGCAGGCCGGGTCAGTGCCGCCGCGCTCCCCATCGGCCAGGTCGACAGCCGGCAGGCCACCGCCAGGTCGACCGGCGTCGGCGAGCTGGACCGGGTGCTCGGCGGCGGCCTCGTGCCCGGGGCCGTGGTGCTCCTGGCGGGCGAGCCGGGCGTCGGCAAGTCGACGCTGCTGCTGGACGTCGCCGCGAAGGCGGCGAGCGACGACCACCGCACGCTCTACGTCACGGCCGAGGAGTCCGCGAGCCAGGTGCGGCTGCGCGCCGACCGGATCCGGGCGATCAACGACCACCTCTACCTCGCCGCGGAGACGGACCTGTCCGCCGTCCTCGGTCATCTGGACGCGGTCAAGCCCTCGCTCCTCGTCCTCGACTCCGTGCAGACCGTCGCGTCGCCCGAGATCGACGGGGCGCCGGGCGGCATGGCGCAGGTCCGGGAGGTCGCCGGGGCCCTCATCCGGGCCTCCAAGGAACGCGGCATGTCCACGCTGCTGGTCGGTCACGTCACCAAGGACGGGGCGATCGCGGGCCCCCGGCTGCTGGAGCACCTCGTGGACGTGGTGCTGTCCTTCGAGGGCGACCGCCACGCCCGCCTGCGGCTCGTGCGCGGCGTCAAGAACAGGTACGGCGCGACCGACGAGGTCGGCTGCTTCGAACTGCACGACGAGGGCATCACCGGCCTCGCCGACCCCTCCGGCCTCTTCCTCACCCGGCGCGACGAGCCCGTGCCCGGCACCTGCCTCACCGTCACCCTGGAGGGCAAGCGCCCGCTGGTCGCCGAAGTGCAGGCGCTGACGGTCGATTCCCAGATCCCCTCGCCCCGGCGCACCACCTCGGGCCTGGAGACGTCCCGGGTGTCGATGATGCTCGCCGTGCTGGAGCAGCGCGGCCGGATCAGCGCGCTCGGCAAGCGGGACATCTACAGCGCGACGGTCGGCGGCGTGAAGCTCTCCGAGCCCGCGGCGGACCTCGCGGTCGCGCTGGCACTGGCCAGCGCGGCAAGCGACACCCCCCTGCCCAAGAACCTCGTGGCGATCGGCGAAGTGGGCCTCGCGGGCGAGGTCAGACGGGTCACGGGGGTCCAGCGCAGGCTGGCCGAGGCGCACCGGCTGGGCTTCACGCACGCGCTGGTCCCGACCGACCCGGGCAAGGTCCCGGCCGGTATGAAGGTCACAGAAGTCGCCAACATGGGTGATGCGCTGAGGGTCCTCCCGCGCCGGTCCCGCGCACAGGCCCCCCAGGAGGAGAACGCGCGCCGGTAGACTTTGCCCTGGTCTCGACCGTCCGTACGAACGGAACGAGGGACGCAAGGGCACCGCGAACCTGTGACCGGAGGAGTGCAGTGGCAGCCAACGACCGGGCAGCAGCGCCCGGAAAGTCCGGCCAAGGCACCGGTAACGAGGCGCTGATGCGCGCCTCGCTGAGCGCCGTCGCGCCCGGAATGGCGCTGCGGGACGGCCTGGAGCGCATCCTCCGCGGCAACACCGGCGGGCTGATCGTGCTCGGCATGGACAAGACCGTCGAGTCGATGTGCACCGGCGGATTCGTGCTGGACGTGGAGTTCACCGCGACGCGCCTGCGCGAGCTGGCCAAGCTCGACGGAGCCCTGATCCTCGACAAGGACATGACCAAGATCCTGCGGGCCGGCGTGCAGCTGGTCCCGGACGCCTCCATCCCCACCGAGGAGACCGGCACCCGCCACCGCACGGCGGACCGGGTCTCCAAGCAGTGCAACTTCCCGGTCGTCTCGGTCTCGCAGTCGATGCGCCTGATCGCGCTCTACGTGGACGGGGAGCGCCGGGTCCTGGAGGAGTCCGCCGCGATCCTCTCCCGCGCCAACCAGGCGCTCGCCACCCTGGAGCGGTACAAGCTCCGGCTCGACGAGGTCGCGGGCACGCTCTCCGCGCTGGAGATCGAGGACCTGGTGACGGTCCGGGACGTCACGGCCGTCGCCCAACGGCTCGAAATGGTCCGCCGGATCGCGACCGAGATCGCGGAGTACGTGGTCGAGCTGGGCACCGACGGCCGGCTTCTCTCGCTCCAGCTCGACGAGTTGATCGCGGGCGTCGAGCCGGAGCGCGAGCTGGTCGTGCGCGATTACGTGCCGGAGCCGACCGCGAAGCGCTCCCGCACGGTCGCCGAGGCGCTGACCGAGCTCGACGCGCTCTCCCACACCGAGCTGCTCGAACTCCCGGTCGTGGCACGGGCGCTGGGCTACAGCGGCTCGCCCGAGACGCTGGACTCGGCGGTCTCGCCGCGCGGTTTCCGGTTGTTGGCGAAGGTGCCCCGGCTGCCCGGGGCGATCATCGACCGGCTGGTGGAGCACTTCGGCGGCCTGCAGAAGCTGCTCGCCGCCAGCGTGGACGACCTCCAGACCGTGGACGGCGTCGGCGAGGCGCGGGCCCGGAGCGTGCGCGAGGGCCTGTCCCGGCTGGCCGAGTCGTCGATCCTCGAACGGTACGTGTGACGGCGCGCGCGTACCCGTACGCGCCGTGAACCCGTAGTCCCCCGCGCGGTCCGGGAGTTCACCCCGGCCCGGCTCCCGGCTCCCGGCTCCCGGCTCCCGGCTCCCGGCTCCCGGCTCCCGGCCGGATCATCGCCGGAGTACCGCCCGGTGTCTCCGCCCGGCGGCCCCGTCGGCCTCGGCGGTCAGTCCTTCGCGAGGACGAACGAGGCACGCTGCACCGGCTCGCCCGGCGCCTTCGCCTCGACCAGGTACGTCCCCGGGCCCACTGCCGCCGCGGGCGGCGTCGCGCACTTCGGGGAACTCTTCCGGCGGTCCCACTCCACGACGTGCACGACGGTCTCGCCCGCAGGGACCTCCAGCAGCAGGCTCCCCGTGTCGCGCGGGCAGTCCTCGGAGGACCACACCTGGCTGTCGTCGCCACCGGCCTCGGTGACGGTGAGCACCGCGCTCTTCGGGCCGAGGTCGGCCTTGCAGGCGGTGGCCGAGGCGTTCTTGGCGATCAGCCGGAACTCCGGCTTCTCGCCGGGGCCGTAGTCGAGTTCGGTGCGCAGGCTCAGCTGGAGTGCCGCAGGGACGCAGTCGGGGAGCGGGGAGGACGCGGGAACGCGCCGGCCGACCGCCGTGCCGTCGCCGCCCGTACCGCCGGGCCCGACATCCGTGCCGTCGCCGGTCCCCGTACCGCCGTTGCCGCCGGAACCACCGGTCGTGCCGTCGCCGGAGCCCGCGGACGCACCGCCGTCGCTTCCGCCCGACTCGTCCGACTCGTCGCGCCCGCCCGGCTGTTGGCTGATGGCCGGGCCGGAACCGCCGGGTCCGGGTGTGATCGCATGCGCGGGACCCGAGCCGCCCGGCCGCGAGTCGTCCTTGTCCTCCTTGCCGCTGCCGGAGGTGACGACCCATGCGATCAGCAGGGCGAGCAGCGCGACCAGCGTCGCCGCCACCGCCCTCCGCCGCCAGTAGATGCTGGAGGGAAGCGGCCCGATCGGATTACGCAGAGATCCCACGGCTCAAACTGTACGAGAGATCGGTGCGCTCTCCCGCCCACCCGCCGCCCTGAACCCCAAGTTTTACGGATCATCATCCCGGGATGGCCGGTTCTCACCCTTGTGTCCGTCGGCCGGAGCCCCGCCCCCGCCGGCCGGAGCCCCTGCCTCCGTCAGCCGGAGTCCTGAATTCCATCGCCCCGGACCTCGTTCGACGGCCCCCGTCGGCCTCCCGTTTCCACTCACTACCCTCTGTGTACATGGATAGTTCAGTTACCGCCCCGCTCTACCGGGACATCACCGACTTCGCGCATGACATGCCGTCATGGGTCCAGCACCTCGCCGAGATATGGACGGAGCTCGGGCTTCTGGTCTTCGGTGTCCTGTTCGTCACCGGGTGGTGGCGGGCCCGGCGCCAGGGGGACGGCGCCCTGGCACTCGCGGTGCTCGCCCCCGTCGCGACGGCCTTCGGCTACGTGTGCAGCGAGGTGCTCAAGTCGGTGGTGGACGAGGAGCGCCCCTGCCGGACGGTCGCCGGGGCCGCGGCCTCGCTGGTGACGTGTCCGCCGACGGGCGACTGGTCGTTCCCCAGCAACCACTCCGCGATCGCCGGGGCCGCGGCCGTCGCCATCGCCGTCGCCCGGCCCCGGCTGGCCTGGCTCACCGCGCCGCTGGCCCTGCTGATGGCCTTCTCCCGGGTCTTCGTCGGGGTGCACTACCCGCACGACGTGGCGGTCGGCCTGCTGCTGGGCGCCGCGGTGTCGGCCGCCGCGATCGCCGTACTGAACCGTCCGGCGCGGGCGCTCGCCCGGACCGTACGGGACAGCGCCGCACCGGTCGCCGCCTGGGCGTCGGGGCCCGGCACGGGCGGCGCGGACGTACGCCCCCGGCGGCGGCACGGCCGGGGCTGACGCACCCGGAGCGGGGCGGCCGGGAAGAAGGACGGCCGGAGGGAGGCGCCCGGGGGGAACCGGAAGGCAACCGGGGGAGGACGTCGGGCGGCGACCGGGAGGAAGGTGCCGGGAGGCGGCCGGAGCGGCTTGGGCCGGTCGGGCCGGGTCCGTGTGGGCCGGTTGCCGGACATCGGGGCGCAGACGGGTGGCATTATCACCCCAAGGGCCCTCAGGCGGGGCGACACCACCGTACGCGGAACCGTCTTCCGTTCTTCCGTGCCAGGATCGGCAGTGCGATGACTGCCATGACTGCGACACAGACGCCCCCCACCTCCCTCCATTCCCCCGTGATCGGGTGGTTCGAACAGCACGCCCGCGATCTGCCCTGGCGCCGCCCCGAAGCGGGCGCCTGGGGTGTGATGGTGAGCGAGTTCATGCTGCAGCAGACCCCCGTCAACCGGGTCCTCCCGGTGTACGAGCAGTGGCTGGCCCGCTGGCCCCGCCCCGCCGACCTGGCCGCCGAACCGCCCGGCGAGGCGGTCCGCGCCTGGGGCCGGCTCGGCTACCCGCGCCGGGCGCTGCGGCTGCACGGGGCCGCGCAGGCCATAACGGAGCGGCACGGCGGCGACGTACCGAGCGAGCACGGCCAGCTGCTCGCCCTGCCCGGCATCGGCGAGTACACCGCCGCGGCCGTGGCCTCGTTCGCGTACGGGCAGCGGCACGCCGTGCTCGACACGAACGTCCGCCGGGTGTTCGCACGGGCCGCGACCGGCATCCAGTACCCGCCGAACGCGACCACGGCCGCCGAGCGCAAGCTGGCCCGCGCGCTGCTGCCCGACGAGGACGAACGGGCGGCCCGCTGGGCCGCCGCGACGATGGAGCTCGGCGCCCTCGTCTGCACCGCCAAGAACGAGGACTGCACCCGGTGCCCGATCGCCGCGCAGTGCGCCTGGCGGCTGGCCGGGAAGCCCGCCCACCAGGGGCCCCCGCGGCGCGGCCAGACCTACGCCGGCACCGACCGGCAGGTGCGCGGACGGCTGCTCGCCGTGTTGCGCGAGGCCGTGACACCGGTGCCGCAGTCGGCGTTGGACGCGGTGTGGGACGAACCGGTGCAGCGCGCCCGCGCGCTGGACGGCCTGGTCTCCGACGGCCTGGTCGAACCGCTGGCCGGCGGGCTGTACCGGCTGCCGCTGACCTGATCCCCCGGTCCCCGTACGTTCCTCGATCCACACCCTCCACGACCCGCGTTCCGTACCCCCACGACCCGCGTTCCGTACCCCACGACCCGTATCCGTACTCCTCGCGACCCGAGATCCGTACCCCCACCGGTCCAGCGCTGTTACACAACCGATGGACAGCCGTGCGTAGGCGTATGGCTGCTCCGCACAGCCTCGTGACAACAGCTCCGTAGCGTCTTCGACGTCAGCCCGACCGAACGATGGCTGACGGCGGTTCTACGGGGATACACGGGGACGGAGGCGGTTGGAATGGCGCACGGCGAGGTGCTCGAATTCGAGGAGTACGTACGCACCCGACAGGACGCGCTGCTGCGCAGCGCGCGTCGGCTGGTGCCCGACCCCGTGGACGCGCAGGACCTGCTGCAGACCGCGCTGGCCCGTACGTACGGCCGCTGGGACGGCATCGCCGACAAGTCCCTCGCCGACGCCTACCTGCGCCGCGTCATGATCAACACCCGTACCGAGTGGTGGCGGGCCCGCAAGCTGGACGAGGTCCCCACCGAGCAGCTGCCCGACGCCAGCGTCGAGGACGGCACCGAGCAGCGCGCCGACCGCGCCCTGCTGATGGACGTGCTGGGCGTGCTGGCTCCCAAGCAGCGCAGTGTCGTCGTGCTGCGACACTGGGAGCAGATGAGCACGGAGGAGACGGCCGCGGCGCTCGGCATGTCGGCCGGTACGGTGAAGAGCACCCTGCACCGCGCACTGGCACGGCTGCGCCAGGAGCTGGAGAGCCGCGAGGCGGCGAGCAGGGAGGACCGGCTCCGCGAGGAGCGGGCCACGACGGCCGACCGCGCTCCGGCCGCCGGCGCCCCGGCACGTGCGCGGGAGACCGCGCGGGTACGGGTGCAGGCGGGCAGGCGTATGGACGAACGGGGGCGGGAGCGGTGCGCGGCCTGACAGCCAGCGATGACAGCGGCCACGGTGGCGACCGTGGCCGCGGGAGAGACGGCGGTGGCCGCACGGCCACCGGCAGACGGAGCCGGTCGCTGACCGGCTGGGCGGCGAGCGCCACGACCCTGGTCGGGCTCGCCGCCTTCGGGCTGTTCACCGTCAGCTGCTCCACCGGCGGGACCGGCACCCGGGACGAGGGCCCGGCCGGTACCCAGCCGATCATGCAGGCCACCCCCAGCGCCGACGCCTCGTCGGCGAAACGGCCCCCGCGGGTCGACGCCGTGACGCTGCTCAAGGGCGACCCCAAGGTCAGCGAGCGGGTCCGGACGGTCCTGAAGCCCTGCACCGGCTCCGAGTACCCGGTGGACACCTCGTACGGCACCCTGACCGGCGGCCCCTCGGCCGATGTCGTGGTGAACGTGATGACCTGCGGGGACTCGGTGGGCGTCGGCACGTACGTGTACCGCTCGCGGGGCAGCGGCTCGTACGAGAACGTCTTCGCCATCGAGCAGCCCGCGGTGTACGGCACCATCGACCGCGGCGACCTCGTGGTGACGACGCAGGTGTACGGGCAGAAGGACTCGGTCTCCTACCCCTCCGGCGAGGAAGTGATCACCTACCGCTGGACGGCCAACCGCTTCACCGAACACGACCGGGTGCACAACGACTTCAACCGAGCCGTCGGCAACGGGGACACAGAACTCTCCGCCGAACCGGCGGAGAACTGAGAGCTGTTCGATGGCCGAGACCCACGTCCTGTTCGTCGAGGACGACGACGTCATCCGCGAGGCCACCCAGCTGGCGCTGGAGCGCGACGGCTTCGCGGTCACCGCGATGCCCGACGGACTGTCGGGCCTCGACGCGTTCCGGGCGAACCGCCCGGACATCGCCCTGCTCGACGTGATGGTGCCGGGGCTGGACGGGGTCAGCCTCTGCCGCCGCATCCGCGACGAGTCGACCGTCCCCGTGATCATGCTGTCGGCCCGGGCCGACTCGATCGACGTGGTCCTCGGCCTGGAGGCCGGCGCGGACGACTACGTCACCAAGCCCTTCGACGGGGCGGTCCTGGTCGCCCGCATCCGGGCCGTGCTGCGCCGCTTCGGCCACGCCTCGGGCGGACAGCCGGGCAACGGGGAACCGGAGTCGCAGGCCGTGGGCGGGGTGCTGGTCTTCGGCGACCTGGAGGTCGACACCGAGGGCATGGCGGTGCACCGCGGCGGCGAGCGGGTGTCGCTGACCCCGACCGAGATGCGGCTGCTGCTGGAGTTCTCCGCGGCACCCGGCACGGTGCTCTCCCGCGACAAGCTCCTGGAACGGGTCTGGGACTACGGGTGGGGCGGTGACACCCGGGTCGTGGACGTCCATGTGCAGCGGCTGCGCACCAAGATCGGCCAGGACCGGATCGAGACGGTCCGCGGCTTCGGCTACAAGCTGAGGCCATGAGGCTGCCGGAGCTGCGGACCGGGGTCCGCTGGAAGATCAGCATCGCGATCGCGGCGGTCGGTGCGCTGACCGCGATCGCCCTCAGCTTCGTCGTCCACAACGCCGCCCGGGTCTCGATGCTGGAGAACGCCCGCGAGGTGCAGCTGGAACGGCTGACGCACGCGCAGCTGCTGTACGAGGCGACGAAGCCCCGCAAGGCCGACCCCCGGTTCGGGGCCAAGCTCAACGACCCGACGATGCCGCGCAGCCTGCGCGCGGAGACCAACCGGAACCGGCGGGCCACCCATGTCGAGGAGCTCAAGGACGGCACCCCCGACGTGTGGGCGGCCGTACCGGTGGGCAACGGGAACGTGCTCTCGCTGCACACCCCGTTCGCGGACCGCAGCGCCACGATCATGGGCGACCTCGACCGGGCGCTGATCATCGGTTCGGTCTCGGTGGTGTTCGGCGGCTGCGCGCTGGGCGTGCTGATCGGCGGGCAGCTGTCGCGCCGGCTGCGCAAGGCGGCGGCCGCGGCGGGCCGGGTCGCGCAGGGCAACACGGACGTACGGGTCAGGGAGGCCGTCGGCGGGGTCGTCCAGGACGAGACCGACGAGCTGGCCGGTGCCGTGGACGCGCTGACCGACGCGCTGAACGAGCGGATCGAGGCGGAACGCCGGGTCACCGCGGACATCGCGCACGAGCTGCGCACCCCGGTGACGGGCCTGCTGACGGCGGCCGAGCTGCTGCCGCCGGGCCGCCCCACGGAGCTGGTGCGGGACCGGGCGCAGGCGATGCGGACGCTCGTCGAGGACGTGCTGGAGGTGGCCCGGCTGGACAGCGCGTCGGAGCGGGCCGAGCTCCAGGAGATCGCGCTGGGCGAGTTCGTCAGCCGGCGGATCGCGCTGCTGGACCCGGACGCGCGGGTGCGGGTCGTCCACGAGTCCTGGGTCAACACCGACCCGCGCAGGCTGGAGCGCATCCTCGGCAACCTGCTGGGCAACGCCGCGAAGCACGGCGCCACCCCGGTGGAGGTCACGGTCGAGGGCCGGGTGGTGCGGATCCGCGACCACGGCACCGGCTTCCCGGCGGCGCTGCTGCGCGAGGGGCCGAGCCGGTTCCGTACCGGGAGCAGCGACCGGGCCGGGCGCGGGCACGGCCTCGGCCTGACGATCGCCGCCGGACAGGCGCGGGTCCTCGGGGCCCGGCTGACCTTCCGCAACGCGGCGCCCGAAGGGGCGGCGCAGGGCACGGGCGGGGCGATCGCCGTGCTGTGGCTGCCCGAACACGCGCCGACGAACACCGGCAGCTTCCCGATGCTCCCGCTGGCCGAGCAGCGGAAGCCGGACGAGGACGACGGGGCGGACGGGCCCGGCGAGGAGAACCGCCGGACGGGCAGGGCGGGCAGGGCTCTCCGCGCGGGCAGGAGCGGCCGGACGAACAGGAGCGGCAAGGAGCCGGCCGGCCGCAGGCCGCGGTCCGGCGACTGATCCGGATACCGGTTGCCGGTCGCCGGTCGCCGATCGCCGGTCGCCGGTCGCCGGTCGCCGGTCGCCGGTCGCCGGTCGGGGCCGAACGACGGAAGGAGGCTCCCGGGGCACGCCCCGGGAGCCTCCTCGTACGACCGTCACCGGTCCTCGCGCGTGGCGGGGATCAGACGGACTCGGTCTGCCTGACTCCGGCGGGCGGGACGTCCGTCGGCGACTTGGCCTCCGGGCCCGCCCCGCGCAGCGGCACCTCCTTGACGAAGACCGAGGCGACCAGCGCGATCACGCCGACCGAGGCGGCCACCAGGAACGCGATGTGCGTACCGGACGAGACCGCGAACTGGTAGGCCTCGCGCACCGCCTCCGGCAGCTTCGCCAGGCTGTCCGCGTCCAGCTGCGCGGACTGCCGGGTGGCCGCGCCACCGCCGCGGGCCACCATCTCGTCCTGCACCCGGCCGGTGAACAGCGCGCCCATGATCGCGACACCGAAGGAGCTGCCGAGCGTGCGGAAGAGGGTGGTCGCGGAGGAGGCGACGCCCATGTCCCGCATCTCCACGCTGTTCTGCGCGACGAGCATCGTGATCTGCATCAGGAAGCCCATGCCCGCGCCGAGCACCGCCATGTAGACGCCCGAGGTGAGCCGAGTGGTTTCGACGTCCATCCGCGAGAGCAGGAACAGGCCGACCACCATCAGGGCGGAGCCCGCGATGGGGAAGACCTTGTACTTGCCGGTGCTGGTGGTGATCCGCCCCGCGACCAGCGAGACGACCATCATCGCCAGCAGCATCGGCAGGAGCAGCAAGCCCGAGTTGGTCGCCGAAGCGCCCTGGACGGACTGCTGGTAGAGGGGCAGGAAGAGCACCGCGCCGAACATCACGAACCCCGATATGAAGCCGAGGACGGACATCAGGGTGAAGTTGCGGTTGCGGAAGATGTGCAGCGGCATGATCGGTTCGGCCGCCTTCGTCTCGACGAAGAGGAAGCCGACGAGCGAGGCGACGCCGATCGCGATGAGCTCCATGATCACGGCGGAGTTCCAGTCGTACTCCGAGCCGCCCCAGGTGGTGACCAGCACGATCGCGGTGATGCCGATGGTCAGCAGTGCCGCGCCGAGGTAGTCGACCTTCGCCTCGGTGCGCTTCCGCTTCGGCAGGTGCAGCACGGCGGTGACCATGGCGAGGGCGACCGCGCCCAGCGGCAGGTTGATGTAGAAGCTCCAGCGCCAGCCGAGGTGGTCGGTGATGGTGCCGCCGACCAGCGGTCCGCCGATCATGGCGATGGCCATGACGCCGGCCATCATGCCCTGGTACTTGCCGCGCTCACGGGGCGGCACGAGGTCACCGATGATCGCCATGACGCCGACCATCAGGCCGCCCGCGCCGAGTCCCTGAACCGCCCGGAAGCCGATCAGCTGACCCATGTCCTGGGCCATCCCGCTCAGCACCGAGCCGATCAGGAAGATCACGATGGACGTGAGGAAGATGCCCTTGCGTCCGTACAGGTCGCCGAGCTTGCCCCAGATCGGGGTGGAGGCGGCGGTGGCCAGGGTGTACGCGGTGACGACCCAGGACAGGTGCTCCAGACCGCCGAGGTCGCCGACGATGGTCGGCATGGCCGTGCCGACGATCAGGTTGTCCAGCATGGCGAGCAGCATCGTGATCATCAGGGCGAGCATCACCACCCGGACGCTGCGCTGCGGCGCCCCGGGTTCCCCCGCCGGACGGTCGGCGCCGGGCGCCTTCCCGTCGGCCGCCTTCTTCAGATCGGTCATTCGGTCCCCACTCCCCTGATCCCCTGCACCGGCCCGCACACTTACTTGCCGCCCGGCTAGTTGACTACACTGGGGAAAGTAGACCCCCAACTAGCCGGGCGTCAAGTAAGTTTTTGAGGGAGAGCTTCATGGGCAGCACGCCGCAGCCGCGCCGTGGCAACACGCGTCAGCGCATTCAGGACGTTGCCCTGGAACTCTTCGCCGAACAGGGCTACGAGAAGACCTCGCTCCGCGAGATCTCCGAGCGGCTGGATGTGACGAAGGCCGCACTGTATTACCACTTCAAGACCAAGGAAGACATCCTGATCGGCGTCTTCGAGGACCTCAACCGTCCGCTCGAGGAGCTGATCGCCTGGGGCGAGAAGCAGCCCCGCACCCTGGAGACGAAGAAGGAGATCCTCCGGCGCTACAGCGAGGCACTGAAGGACGCCGCCCCGCTCTTCCGGTTCGTGCAGGAGAACCAGGCGTCCGTGCGGGAGCTCAGCATCGGCCGGACGGTCAAGGAACGCGTCATGGGCCTGATCGACCTGTTCATGGACCCCGGTACGTCACTGGCCGACCAGACGCGCTGCTTCACCGCGCTCCTGGCGATGCATTCCGGCATGTTCGCCCTCAAGGACGCCGAGGGCAGCATCGAGGAGAAGCACGCGGCCGTCCTCGAAGTCGCCTTCGAACTGATCACCCGGGCACACACCCCGGAACCGGAGCCCGGGAAGTAGTACGGGCGCGAGGGGCGGGCCCGGGGACATGGACCCGAGCGGCCCCAGCGGTACGGGACCGAGCGGGCCCGAGCGGCCTCGACGGTACGGGGCGTACGGGGCCGAACGAGCCCAGGAAGGTACGTACGGGGCCGGGGGCGCGGGACCGGGCGGCCCGGGTCAGACGCGCACGCCCTTCTTGTGCAGGAAGCCGACCGGGTTGACCGCGGAGCCGTAGTCGGCGCTGTGCCGGATCTCGAAGTGCAGGTGCGGGCCGCTGGAGTTGCCGGTGTTGCCGGAGAGCGCGATCCTCTCGCCGGTCTTCACGGCCTCGCCGACGCGCACCTCGATCTTCGACAGGTGGGCGTACTGCGAGTACGTGCCGTTGGCGTGCCTGATCACGACGGCGTTGCCGTACGCGGGACCGTCGCCGCCGCCGTTCGGGCCGGCCTTCACGACGGTGCCGCCGTGCGCGGCCTCGACCTCGGTGCCGACCGGCACGGCGAAGTCCTGGCCGGAGTGCTTGTGGGCCCAGCGGCTGCCGTCGTTGCCGAAGCTCGCACTGAGCTCGTAGCGGTCCACCGGGGTCGACCAGCCGTGGGCCTTCTTCAGGGCGGCCTTCTTCGCCGCGGCCGCCTTCTTCGCCGCCTTCTTCGCCACAGCGGCCTTCTCGGCCGCCACCTTGCCCTGCACGGCCGCCTGCTCGGCGACCGACTCGGCCGCGGTGGCACCGGTCAGGTCCGCGAGGTTCAGGTCCGGGGCGCCCGTCGTGCCGGCCGCGAACGCAGCGCCCGCGCCGAGGACCATCGACGTACCCAGACCGGCCGCCACGACGGCACCACGGACACGGGACAGGGACGGGCGGCGGGAGTGCTGGAACGAGACACGCTTCGACATGGGCGGGAATCCTCCAAGAACGACTGATCCCGGCGCTCCGGCCGGGCTGGCCATCCCTTGGTAACCCCCACCCCCACTTCCACTCAAACACCCCATCTACGAACAAAAGCCGTACATGGGGCACAGGGAATTCCCCCATACCCACCCGGCGCACGCCCGGCTCACACCTGCCGAAAGTCTGGCCGCGGACAGGTTTAACCCCAGCTCCAAACCACTCGAAACGGACAGATCCCGGCGATCCGGCCCCGTCTCCCCCCGGAGTCGAGCAACCTTGCAGTCCCGGGCCCGAAGTCCCCCGCACCGACCCGGGCACCGCCTCCTACCGCCACTAGTAGGCCCATGGCGGGCTGTGCGCCTTGTCACCGCCGACGGGCCGGAGACCTGTCCGTTTCAGGACCTTCGACCCCCATCCTGGCTAGGGTGACGGGACCAGCTCGGCTCCAAGGGGGAACAAGGCCATGACCGGTGACGCCGCAGGCACCAACGACATGGACGGCATCGAGCTCGCCGATGCCGTCGAGTCGATCCGCAACCAGCTCATCGACGCCGCGGGCCGCGCCACCGACCACCCCCTGGCCTTCGAGGTCGGCGACATCCAGATGGAGTTCACCCTCGAACTCCGCAAGGAGATCAAGGGCGGCGGCAAGGTCAAGGCGTGGGTGGTCGAGGCCGGCGCCGACGCCTCCCGCGCGACCGGCCGCACGCACAGGGTCGCGTTCACCCTGAAGCCGCGCGACGCCGCGACCGGCGGGGCCTGGCGGATCGGCAACGACGAGCAGGGCAGTACGGCACACTTCGGCGGTGGGGCCGACCGGCCGTGAGCCCCGCACCGCCCGCCGCACCCGTGATCCGCACGGTCGTCGTCCTCGGCGCCGGAACCACCCAGGGCAGCGGCGTCCTGCTCACCGACCGGCTCGTGCTGACCTGCGCCCATGTGGTCCGGGGCAGCGGCCGGGCCACGGTCGCCCACCCCCGGCAGGCCGCGGGCACGACGGCGACGGTCGCCTGGATCGACCACGATCTCGACGCCGCCCTGCTGCTGACCGCCGACCCGGTGCTCCCGGTCGCCCCGGTGCGGCTGGGCGTCCTCCACTCCGAGCACGCCGTCGCCGGATGCGAGATCACCGGCTTCCCCGACATCCAGCGGTACGGCTCCGAGCGGCATCTGGAGGCCGACCAGTACACGGCCACTGCCCTGCCGATGGCCGGACTCCTGCGCGGACTGCTGGTCTGCGAGCTGGACGGCCCGCCCCCGGTGAACGACACGAGGGCCCCGTCGCTGCGCGGCATGTCCGGCGGCCCGGTCTTCGCCGGCAACGTCCTCGTCGGCATCGCCCGGCAGATCCCCCGGCAGCGCGACGGCCGGCGCGTGGAGTGCGTACCGCTCGCCCCGCTGCTCGCCTCGAAGCCGTTCGAGCTGGTCTACGGGCAGACCGGCACGCCCCTGCGCCACGAGCGGGTGCACGGCCGCTTCCCCGGGGACGCACGGTACGAGGAGGAGTACGCGGCGGCGCTCGGGGCCGCGTACCGCCGTACGAAGATCTTCGGCCTCGACGAACTGGGCCGGCGCGACTCCGAGTGGGACCTGGACACCGCGTACCTGAGCCTGGAGGCCCAGCAGACCTCCGGGCACGCGGGCCCGGCGCCCCGCCGGATCGACTCGCTGCTCCCCGACCGCCCCCGGGTCCTGCTGCGCGGCGACGCGGGCGCGGGCAAGACCACGCTGCTGTGGTGGCTGGCCGCACACGCCTCGGCCGGCACGCTGAGCCCGGAGCTGGCCCCGCTCAACGGCCTGGTCCCGTTCGTCGTACCGCTGCGCACCCTGCGCGCCGAGGGCGGTACGTTCCCCTCCCCCGCCCAGCTGCCCGACGCGGCCCGGCTGGTGGTCGACCGGGCCCCCGAGGGCTGGGTGGGCCGGGTACTGGAGTCCGGCCGGGCCCTGCTGCTGGTCGACGGCCTGGACGAGGTCCCGGCCGAGGACCGCGAACAGGCGCACCAGTGGCTCTCCCGGCTCCTGGACCGCTACCCGGACATCCGCTGCGTGGCCACCGTGCGCCCGCTGGCCGTCGAGCCGGGCTGGCTGGGCTCCCGGGACTTCGAGGAGCTGCGGCTGCTGCCGATGGGGGACCGGGACATCGAGTCCTTCGTCGCCGCCTGGCACCGGGCCGCCCGGCTGGACGACGACGACCACGAGACGCTCGGCACGCTGGAACGGGACCTGGTCCAGCAGTTCGCCCAGAACCCGGCCCTGCGCGACCTGGCCCGCACCCCGCTGCTCTGCGCGGTGATCTGTGCCCTGCACCGGCGCCGCCAGGGCCTCCTGCCGGAGACCCGCTGGAGCCTGTACGACTCGGCCCTCACCATGCTGCTCGGCGACCGCGACAAGCAGCGCAGGATCGACGCCCCCGAGGGCATCACGATGACCGTGGAGGAACAGGCCCAGCTCCTCCAGCGCATCGCGGTCTGGCTGGTGCGGTGCGGCCAGTCGGAGCTGTACCGCTCGGCGGCACTGCACCAACTGGAACGAGCCCTGCCCGGCATGGAGCGGCTGCGCAACCAGGGCTCGGCCGAAAAGATCCTGACCCATCTGCTGAACCGCAGCGGAGTCCTCCAGGAACGCGCCGACGGCGTCTACCAGTTCGCCCACCGCACCTTCCAGGACTTCCTCGCCGCGAAGGAGTTCGTCGAGGGCGACCACCTGCACGAACTGCTCGGCCGGGCGGGCTCCCAGAACTGGTACGACGTCATCCTGCTCGCCGCCGGCCACTGCGACCGCCGGGACCACCCCGTACTGGTCAACGGCCTGCTGGACTTCGCCCCCGGCCATGCCGACACCATCGCCCGGGGCGAGAACGTGGTCCTGGCCGCCCTCTGCGCCCAGCACGCGACCTGGCTGGACGAGACGACCCGGGAAAGGGTCCGCACCGCCGTCGCGGCACTGTTCCCGCCGACGAACTACGGGCGTGTGAGGCTGCTTGCCCGCCTCGGTCCGGCCGCCCTGACCCACATGCCCGACCCGGCCCACGTGGCCGGACCGGAGCAGGTCGACCTGTCCATCAGCCTGATCAACGCAATCGGTGGAGCGGAAGCCGTACCGCACGCCCGTCGCTGGGCACTCGCCCATCCGGTACCGGGCCGCATGTTCGAGTCGCACTGGGACAGGTATCCGGCACGGGCACACGCCCGGCAGGTCCTCGCCACCTTCGATCTGACGTACGCCACTCTGCGCATCGATACCCCGGAGAAGCTGGCGGCACTGCGCGATCTGCCGTCCGCCACGAACCTGGAGATCGTCGGAAGTCTCACCGTCGCCGAACTCCACGCCGCTCTGCGCGGCCGCCCATGGACCGCACTGGCCTTCCAGCAAAACCCTTGCCTGACCGGCCTCTCGTTCCTGGCGGACTGCGCCGAGCAGCTCAAGCACCTGTCGCTGAGCGACTGTTCTGGTGTACGGGACCTCGGGCCGCTCGCCGGACTTCCCGCACTGGAAGAAGTCGAGCTGAGCATGAGTCACCTTTCCGGCGCCGCACTCACCGGCACGGCTTCGAGGAAATTGCTGTCCCTGCGGCTCGGCGGCCTGGCAGCCGAAAGGCTCTCCCAACTGCCCGCCCACCCCGAGCTGGAATCACTGGCCATCGATCAGCAGGTCGCGCTGGAGGTCGACTCGCTCCGCGGCTGGACCAAGCTCCACAGGCTCGAAGTAAGGGCTCTGGCCTCGGTCCGGTCATTGCTCGCCGCTCTTCGGCAGACCCCGCAGGTTACCCGCCTGGCCCTGGCCCGATCGTCCGCGACGGAACTTGCCGACGAACAGCCGGTGCCTTCCCTCAGCGGCCTGGACCTCTTCCTCAAGACCGACGCGCTCGGGATGGAGCAGATCCCCCGGGTCTTTCCTGCTCTGAGGCAGTTGACGCTCACTACGCCCAGGCATGTCGACCGCATCGACATTTCCCCGATCCGGGCGATCCCCAACTGTGAGGTGAGAGTGTTCGGCTCCGCAGCAGTCGTGGGCGACGACGCCCCACCCTCCTGACACCGCACCCCACCGGAAAAAGGGGCTGCCCCGGACCGTTCGCACGGTCCGGGGCAGCCCCTTCAGTCGCTCGGCTCGGCTCTGCGGAGCCTCACACGTCCTTCGACATGTTCGGGCCCGTGCCACCGGCGGCCTGCTCGATCGGCGGGACGTCGGGCAGGGCCGACTTCTCCTCGCCGCGGAAGGTGAACTTCTTCTCCTCACCCTCGCCCTCGGTGCCGACGACCACGATGTGGCCGGGACGCAGCTCGCCGAAGAGGATCTTCTCGGAGAGGATGTCCTCGATCTCGCGCTGGATCGTCCGGCGCAGCGGCCGGGCGCCCATCACGGGGTCGTAGCCCTTCTTGGCGAGGAGCGTCTTGGCTTCCGCGCTGAGCTCGATGCCCATGTCGCGGTCCTTCAGGCGCTCGTCCACCTTGGCGATCATCAGGTCGACGATCTGGATGATGTCTTCCTGGCTGAGCTGGTGGAAGACGACCGTGTCGTCGACACGGTTGAGGAACTCGGGGCGGAAGTGCTGCTTCAGCTCCTCGTTGACCTTGTTCTTCATCCGCTCGTAGCCGGTCTTGACGTCGCCCTGGGCGGCGAAGCCCAGGTTGAAGCCCTTCGAGATGTCCCGCGTCCCGAGGTTGGTCGTCATGATGATGACCGTGTTCTTGAAGTCCACGACCCGGCCCTGGGAGTCGGTCAGGCGACCGTCCTCCAGAATCTGGAGCAGGGAATTGAAGATATCGGGGTGGGCCTTCTCGACCTCGTCGAAGAGGACGACGGAGAACGGCTTGCGGCGCACCTTCTCGGTGAGCTGCCCGCCCTCTTCGTAACCCACGTAACCGGGGGGAGAACCGAAGAGCCGGGAAACCGTGTGCTTCTCGCTGAATTCCGACATGTCGAGGGAGATCAGTGCGTCCTCGTCGCCGAAGAGGAATTCGGCGAGCGTCTTGGAGAGCTCCGTCTTACCGACACCGGACGGGCCGGCGAAGATGAACGAGCCACCGGGGCGCTTCGGGTCCTTCAGACCGGCCCGCGTACGGCGGATCGCCTGCGAGAGGGCCTTGATGGCGTCCTTCTGCCCGATGACGCGCTTGTGGAGCTCGTCCTCCATGCGCAGCAGACGGGAGGACTCCTCCTCCGTCAGCTTGAAGACCGGGATGCCGGTGGCGGTGGCGAGGACCTCGGCGATCAGCTCGCCGTCGACCTCGGCCACGACGTCCATGTCGCCGGCCTTCCACTCCTTCTCGCGCTTGGCCTTCGCCGCCAGCAGCTGCTTCTCCTTGTCACGGAGGGAAGCCGCCTTCTCGAAGTCCTGGGAGTCGATGGCCGACTCCTTGTCGCGGCGGACGCCCGCGATCTTCTCGTCGAACTCGCGGAGGTCCGGCGGCGCGGTCATCCGGCGGATGCGCATCCGGGAACCGGCCTCGTCGATCAGGTCGATCGCCTTGTCCGGCAGGAAGCGGTCCGAGATGTACCGGTCGGCCAGCGTCGCGGCCTGGACCAGCGCCTCGTCCGTGATGGAGACGCGGTGGTGGGCCTCGTAGCGGTCGCGCAGACCCTTGAGGATCTCGATGGTGTGCGGCAGCGAGGGCTCCGCGACCTGGATGGGCTGGAAGCGGCGCTCCAGCGCGGCGTCCTTCTCCAGGTGCTTGCGGTACTCGTCGAGCGTGGTGGCGCCGATGGTCTGCAGCTCGCCGCGGGCCAGCATGGGCTTCAGGATCGAGGCCGCGTCGATGGCGCCCTCGGCGGCACCCGCACCGACCAGCGTGTGGAGCTCGTCGATGAACAGGATGATGTCGCCGCGGGTGCGGATCTCCTTGAGGACCTTCTTCAGGCGCTCCTCGAAGTCACCGCGGTAGCGGGAGCCGGCGACCAGCGCGCCGAGGTCGAGGGTGTAGAGGTGCTTGTCCTTGAGGGTCTCGGGCACCTCGCCCTTGACGATGGCCTGCGCCAGGCCCTCGACGACCGCCGTCTTGCCGACGCCGGGCTCGCCGATGAGGACCGGGTTGTTCTTGGTACGGCGGGACAGCACCTGCATGACCCGCTCGATCTCCTTCTCGCGCCCGATGACCGGGTCGAGCTTGGATTCGCGGGCGGCCTGGGTGAGGTTCCGGCCGAACTGGTCGAGCACCAGGGACGTGGAGGGCGTGCCTTCCGCGGGGCCGCCCGCGGTCGCCGCCTCCTTGCTTCCCGAGTACCCGGAGAGCAGCTGGATGACCTGCTGCCGCACCCGGTTCAGGTCGGCGCCCAGCTTCACGAGGACCTGGGCGGCGACGCCCTCGCCCTCGCGGATCAGGCCGAGCAGGATGTGCTCGGTGCCGATGTAGTTGTGGCCGAGCTGGAGGGCCTCACGGAGCGAGAGCTCCAGGACCTTCTTGGCCCGGGGCGTGAAGGGGATGTGCCCGGACGGGGCCTGCTGGCCCTGGCCGATGATCTCCTCCACCTGCTGGCGGACCGCCTCGAGCGAAATCCCGAGGCTCTCCAGGGCCTTAGCGGCGACACCCTCACCCTCGTGGATAAGGCCCAGGAGGATGTGCTCGGTGCCGATGTAGTTGTGGTTGAGCATCCGGGCTTCTTCCTGAGCCAGGACGACAACCCGCCGCGCGCGGTCGGTGAACCTCTCGAACATCGTTAATCGCTCCTCAGAGCGGTCAGGCAGTTAGGGGTCGGTCCCCTCCCTGTCCTTCCGCAGCTTAGTCCCGCAAGCGGGGACCGCTCATTCCAACTGCCGACACCGTCCTTGGCCTCCTGCCCCGAACGCCGACAACTTCTCCAACCCGATGGTGCGAGACGATGTTCCCGCAGGCCAGGCAGATACCCCTTTCGCCAGTACGCCGATGGCGAACGTGAGATGCCCGAACCTGCGTGTCGTCCCTCCCCACTAGGGATGTCTTACCCGCAATTACAGACAGTCCATGCGGCGCGCGCCGGTTCCCTCCGCTACGGGCGAACATCTTCACGCTCCCGAATACGTCCCTACGCCCCCATCCCGGACACATTGCGCACCCGGTGGTGGACCCTGCGTAACCCCCGGGGCGTCCGGGCCGTTCTTCCGGCATGGCCATCACCATCCCGTCTCCCCCGTCGTCGGTCAGCGGCGGGCGGGAGATCCATGGCGACCGCGCCCGGTGGGCGCGGTGGTACGAACGAGAGCTCGGCTGGGCGACGGCGGGCACCGAGCCGGTGCGCCTGCTGACCGGGCTGCGGTTCGACGTGCTCCAGGTGCCCGCGGCCGTCGGCCACGCGGTGCTGCGGCGGGTGGACCGCACCGGACCCGTGGCACTGTCGGGAGCGCGGATGAACCTGCTGGTGGCGGCGGGGAGCGCCGAGGAACTGCCCGGACTGCTCGACTGGCTGGAGTGGGGAGGCATCACCCTCTCGCTGACCGCCTTCGGCGCGGGCGGCCGGATCACCGCCCCCGCGCCGCCGGGACGGGCGGCGGGCCGACCGGGGGCCGCCGTATGGCTGCGGCCCCCCGGACTGCGGCACGAGGAAGGGTCGGGACTCCCGGCCCTCACCGGTCTCGGGAGCAGGGGCGGGAGTGCTCCCGATCTCGTACGGCTGGTGGACTCGGTGGCGACGGAATGCCACCGTGCCCGGTTGATGCGTGCCCGAACGGGGCGGTCGACCGGTGGATCGACCGCTCAGCCGTTGGCCTTCTCGTAAGCTTCGCGGATCTCCGCGGGAACACGGCCCCGGTCATTCACGTTGTGGCCGTTCTCGCGGGCCCACTTGCGGATCTCCGCGGTGTCCTTGTTGCCACCCGTGACGGCGCGGCCCTTGCCGCGACCGGCCGCCGCGCGGCCACCCGTGCGCCGGCCACCCTTGGTGTACGGCTCGAGAAGGCCACGGAGCTTGTCCGCGTTGCTGGTCGTGAGGTCGATCTCGTACGTCTTGCCATCGAGGGCGAACGTGACCGTCTCGTCCGCCTCGCCGCCGTCGAGGTCATCGACAAGAAGGACCTGAACCTTCTGTGCCACTGGATTCCCTTTCATCGAAAATGCAGTACGCGGAAAGGAAACCGCTTTTCCCCGAAAAACACAAACCCCCGGGAGAGGTTCAGGATCGCGGGGGCACGGGAAACGTGCGCGATTCGGACATAGGGTTCCGGCTTCTTGTGGCGCTCACAGATGGGCCCCACAGATGGCGCTCACAGATGCAGAAGCATCCGGCTGTTGCCCAAGGTGTTCGGCTTCACTCGTTCGAGACCCAGGAACTCTGCTACGCCCTCGTCATAGGAACGCAGCAGCTCACTGTAGACATCTCCGTCGACCGGTGTCTCTCCGATCTCCACGAAGCCGTGCTTCGCGAAGAAGTCCACTTCGAAGGTGAGACAGAAAACCCTGCGCACACCCAGCCAGCGAGCGGTCTGCAACAACTTGTCGAGCACTTGATGTCCGACTCCGGCGCCCCTGATGCTGTGATCCACGGCGAGAGTACGTACTTCGGCGAGGTCTTCCCACATCACGTGCAGTGCGCCGCAGCCGATGACACGGGCGTCCTCGTCGCGTTCCGCGATCCAGAACTCCTGGATGTCCTCGTAAAGCGTCACCGTCGCTTTGTCGAGCAGGATGCCTTCGCGTACGTAGCCGTCGAGGAGACGGCGGACGGATGCCACATCGGTGGTCCTGGCACGGCGGACCGTGACGGCTACGTTTATGGCGGACGGGTCGGTACGGGAATCGGCCGGGGGAAGCTCTGAGGACATACCCCGACGCTATCGCCCGGCCTCCTCGTCCGCCCCATCGGCCGGATCTCCGTCCGTCGTGCCGGACGTCTCTTCGGCCCGGTCCCCGACCCGGTCCCCGTCGTTCCCGCCGGTCGGTCCGGCACTTGCCGCGCCGCCGTGTTCCCCGGCCCGTTCGTCCTCGTCCGCGCCTTCGTCCGCGGGTGCGTCACCGGGTTCGCCGGCCGGTGCTCCGGAGGGTCCGGCGAGATCGGGAAGAATGATCCGCATGGCGTCCTGAAGGGCTTCGCGCTGCTCGGGGGACATCATGCCGAAGAAGGCGACAAGAGCCGCCGCCGGGTTGTCGCTGCGCGACCATGCTTCGTTCATCAGTGCGGCCGAGTAGGCGGCCCGGGTGGAGACCGCCGTATATCTATATGCGCGGCCGTCGACTTCCCTGCGCACCCAGCCCTTCTGATGGAGATTGTCCATTACCGTCATGACGGTGGTGTAGGCGATGGAGCGTTCCTGTTGAAGGTCCTCCAGGACTTCCCGCACGGTGACCGGACGGTTCCATTGCCAGACCCGTGTCATCACGGCGTCTTCGAGATCTCCCAATTGGCGGGGCACAATGTCACTTTAGTGCCATATGCCCGGAATGACCGGTTATTCGTGCGACAAAAAGGCGCACGGCTCAAGACGAGCCGTGCGCCCTTCGTGTACCGCGGGGTGCCGGGCGATCAGACGCCGCCGTCCTTCGAGGACTGCTGGGACGACGATCCGAAACGCCCTATCGCCATGTCCACGGCCGCGTCCTCCTTCGCCTTGTTGGGACCGCCCTGGCTCTTGACGATCGTCACGACGAGGCCGATGAAGAAGGCGGCCATCACCACGGGGGGCACGAGCGCGGATACGTAGTCCATGGCGTCCAGGGTAGCGAGGCCGGTACGGGCCGCCCGCGCACCCCCTCCACCGCCCGCACGCCCCCTCCCGCGCCGCGGCCCTCAGCCCGCGACGCGCCGGCTCACCGGCGGGACCGGGCGGCGGCGGGGCGGGAAGACCTCCGAGGGCTTCGGCGCGGGGCGCCCGGGCGGCGCGGCGGGCCCGGGCGGCACGGTCGGGGCCTTCGGCCGTTCGGGTTCGTCGTCCGCCGCGGCCCTGCCGCCCGGCAGGGCGAGCAGCCGCCCGCGCGGCGCGGGGGCCGGCACCGGGACGGCGCGGCCGGCGAGGCGGGACCGCACCGACCGTTCCGCGAGCGTCCGGGAGCGCTCCAGGAGCTCCGCGGCCACCGGTCGATGGCGCAGGGCGCGCAGCGCGGCGAGGTCGTCGGGAACGGGGTCGTACCCGCCGGCCAGGGCGTCCTGGAGCAGCTCCAGGTAGCCGGCGGCGGAGCCGGGGAGGGCGCTGCGGTAGCGGGCGAGGTCGGCGAGGAGGAAGGCACGCATCCGTCCGGCCTCGCCGACCACCTCGTCCACGGCGCCGGCCAGGCGCAAGCAGTCCTGGACGTCCTCGTCGGGCAGGGGCATGGGGTGGAGGACGGTGGCGAGGGCGCGTCGGAGCACACGCAGCTCATCCGCGCCGAACGCCATGCCGCCCCGTGTTCCGTAAGGCGTGGGCATGAAGCGACAATACGTGCTAAATGGACAAAATCGGCTTAACGGGTCGTCGGCGGCGCGGCGGCTCCACCCCGCCCCGCGCCGCGTTCCCGCAGGTACGACCCGTTTCCGCTACAGCCGGGAGGCGTTGCGCTCGTACACCAGGCGCAGGCCGATGAGGGTCAGCCAGGGCTCGTGCTCGTCGATCACGGAGGACTCGCCCAACACCATCGGAGCAAGGCCCCCGGTCGCGATGACGGTGACGTCGTCGGGGTCGGCCGCCAGCTCCTTCTTCATCCGGGTGACCACGCCGTCGACCTGGCCGGCGAAGCCGTGGATGATGCCCGACTGCATCGCCTCGACCGTGTTCTTGCCGATCACGCTGCGCGGCCGGGCCAGCTCGATCTTGCGGAGCTGGGCGCCCCGGACGCCGAGCGCCTCGACGGAGATCTCGATGCCGGGCGCGATGACGCCACCGGTGTACTCGCCCCGGGCGGAGACCGCGTCGAAGGTGGTGGCCGTGCCGAAGTCGACGACGATCGCCGGACCGCCGTACAGGTCGACGGCGGCGACCGCGTTGACGATGCGGTCCGCGCCGACCTCCTTCGGGTTGTCCATCAGGATCGGCACCCCGGTCTTGATGCCGGGCTCGACCAGGACCGCGGGGACGTCACCGTAGTAGCGGCGGGTCACCTCGCGCAGCTCGTGCAGCACGGTCGGGACCGTGGAGCAGATCGCGATGCCCTCGATGCCGTCGCCCAGCTCCATGCCCAGCAGCGGGTGCATGCCCATCAGGCCCTGGAGGAGGACGGCGAGCTCGTCGGCGGTGCGGCGGGCGTCGGTGGAGATCCGCCAGTGCTCGACGATCTCCTCGCCGTCGAACAGGCCGAGGACGGTGTGGGTGTTGCCGACGTCGATGGTGAGCAGCATCAGGCGTCGGCCCCGTCGGTGTCGTCGTCCGCGTCGTCGGCGGCGTCTCGGAAGTCCAGGCCGATGTCGAGGATCGGCGAGGAGTGGGTGAGCGCTCCGACGGCCAGGTAGTCGACGCCCGCCTCGGCGTAGGCGCGGGCGTTGTCGAGGGAGAGCCGCCCGGAGGACTCCAGGACCGCGCGCCCGGCGACCAGGGCGACCGCCTCGGCCGTCTGCAGCGGGGTGAAGTTGTCCAGCAGGATCAGGTCGGCGCCCGCGTCGAGGACCTCGCGGACCTGCTGGAGCGTGTCGACCTCGACCTCGATCGGTACGTCGGGGAACTCGTCCCGCACCCGCTTGAACGCCTCGGCCACACCGCCCGCGGCGACGACGTGGTTGTCCTTGACCAGCGCCGCGTCCGCGAGGGACATGCGGTGGTTGACGCCGCCGCCGCAGCGGACCGCGTACTTCTCCAGGGCGCGCAGGCCCGGGGTGGTCTTGCGGGTGTCGCGGACCTCGGCCTTGGTGCCTTCGAGCGCGTCGGCCCAGGCCCGGGTGGCGGTCGCGATCCCGGAGAGCCGGCAGAGCAGGTTGAGCGCGCTGCGCTCGCCGGTGAGCAGGTCGCGGGTGCGGGTGGTGACCGTCAGCAGCTTCTGGCCGGGGGCGACCCGGTCGCCGTCCTCGACGTGGCGCTCGACCTCGAACTCCTCGGTGCAGACGATGGACAGGACGGCCTCGGCGACGCGCAGCCCGGCCACCACGCCCGCCTCGCGGGCGGTGAAGTCGCCGGTGGCCATGGCGTCCTCGGCGACCGTGGCGACGGTGGTGACGTCCACCCCGCCGTCCAGGTCCTCCTCGATCGCGACGTGCGCGACGTCCTCGACCTGCACCGGGTCCAGGCCCGCGTCGGCCAGCAGCCGCGCGAGGGCCGGGTCCAGGCCGCACTCCATGGCGTCGGGCCCGTAGGACTCGTCGCCGCCGCAGCCGCAGCCGTCCCCGCAGCCGCCCTCGGAGGCTGCGGACGCGCCGATCTGGATCAGCGGTACGTCCACGGGGGTGGGATGCGGGTTCTCTTCGGGCGTGCTCACGGTTACGGCTCCTCGGTGACGTCGGCGGAGTGGGTCTGGGGTGCGGCCGCGCGGTCCGGTTCCCGCGCGGGGTGTACGGGGCCGAATGCCTCGGTCCGTGTCGTGCGGAGGACCGGTCGGCGCCCCGGGGCGATCCGGACGACGACGTGGCGGCGCCAGTTCTCGTCGTCGCGCTCGGGCAGGTCCTCGCGCCAGTGGCAGCCGCGGGTCTCCTCGCGCCGCAGCGCGGCGGCGACCAGGACGCGCGAGACGAGCAGCAGGTTGGTGGCCTCCCACGCCTCGACGCCGGGCACCGCGGCCTTGGGCTCGGCCGTCTCCACCGCCGGGACGGCGCCCTCGTGCAGGGCCTCCAGCTCGGCTGCGGCGGCGGTCAGGCTCCCGGCGGAGCGCAGCACCCCGGCGCCCCGGGTCATGATCCGCTGGATCGCGGTCCGGGACTCGGGAGCGATCAGCGGGACGGGCGCGGAGCCGGACGCGGTGACCGGGGCACCCGCGCGGGGCCGGTCCGCGACGATGTCCGCCGCGATGCGCTCGGCGAAGACGAGCCCCTCCAGGAGGGAGTTGGACGCCAGCCGGTTCGCACCGTGCACCCCGGTGCAGGCGACCTCGCCGCAGGCGTACAGGCCGGGCACCGTCGTACGGCCCCGCAGGTCGGTGCGGACGCCGCCGGAGGCGTAGTGCGCGGCGGGGGCGACCGGGATCGGTTCGGTGACCGGGTCGATGCCGTGGGCGCGGCAGGCGGCCAGGATCGTGGGGAAGCGCCGCTCCCACATCTCGGCGCCGAAGTGGCGGGCGTCGAGGTACATGTGCGCGGTGCCGTGCAGTTCCATCCGGCGGGTGATGGCCTTGGCGACGATGTCGCGCGGCGCCAGCTCCGCCAGTTCGTGCTGTCCGAGCATGAAGCGCGTGCCGGACGCGTCGACGAGATGGGCGCCCTCGCCCCGTACCGCCTCCGACACCAGGGGCTGCTGGCCCTCGGAGTCGGAACCGAGGAAGAGGACCGTGGGGTGGAACTGGACGAATTCGAGGTCGGAGACCTCCGCCCCGGCCCGCAGCGCCAGGGCCACGCCGTCGCCGGTGGAGACCGCCGGGTTGGTCGTGGCGGAGAAGACCTGGCCCATGCCGCCGGTGGCGAGGACCACCGCGGGGGCCCGGACCGCGCCGACGCCGTCGTGCTGGCCCTCGCCCATGACGTGCAGCGTGACGCCCGCGGTGCGGCCCTCGGCGTCGGTGAGGAGGTCCAGGACGAGCGCGTTCTCGACGGTGTGCAGGGCGGCCTCGCGGACCGCGTCGACCAGGGCGCGGGAGATCTCGGCGCCCGTCGCGTCGCCGCCGGCGTGGGCGATGCGGCTGCGGTGGTGGCCGCCCTCGCGGGTCAGCGCGATGTCGCCGCCGTCCGTGGTGTCGAAGCGGGCGCCCGTCGCGATCAGCCGGCGCACCGCGTCGGGGCCCTCGGTGACCAGGGTGCGCACCGCGTCCTCGTCGCACAGCCCGGCGCCCGCGACCAGGGTGTCGTCCAGGTGCTGCTGGGGGGTGTCGCCCTCGCCGAGGGCCGCCGCGATGCCGCCCTGGGCCCAGCGGGTGGAGCCGTCGTCGAGGCGGGCCTTGGTGACGACGACGGTGGCGAGGCCCGCGGCGGCGCAGCGCAGTGCGGCGGTGAGACCGGCCACGCCGGAGCCGACCACCACGACGTCGGCGTCGATGGACCAGCCGGGGGCGGGGGCGGTCAGCCGTATTCCGGTCACGGGGTGGCTCCGAAGGTAAGCGGGATGTTGTCGATCAGGCGGGTGCGGCCCACCCGTGCGGCGACCGCGAGGATCGCGTCGCCGGTGGTGCGGTCGTCGGGGATCTCGGTGAAGTCGGCCGGGTCCACGAGCGCCAGGTAGTCCAGGGCGAGCGGCGGCTGCGCGGCCGCCGCGTCGTCGAGGACGAGGGACGCCGCGGCGCGCACCGCCGACGGACCGTCGACCGGACGGGCCAGGGCCACCGCCTGGGCGTCGGCGGCGGCACGGGCCTCGCCGAGCGCGGTGAGTGCGGCGGCCCGGCCGGTGGTGGCCGGGGTGATCTGCGCGCGGGCGTGCAGCGCCTGCTGGGCGGCGAGCCGGTCGCGGGCCGCGAACAGGGCCCGGGACAGGGCGAGGGCGGTGCGCCGCTCCGCCGCGTCCAGGAAGCGGTTGCGGCTGGAGAGCGCGAGGCCGTCCGGCTCGCGGACCGTCGCCACGCCGACGATCTCCACGGGGAAGTTCAGGTCGCGCACCATGCGGCGGATCAGCGCCAGCTGCTGGGCGTCCTTCTGCCCGTAGAACGCGAGGTCGGGGCGGGTCAGGTGGAGGAGCTTGGCCACGACGGTGAGCATCCCGTCGAAGTGGCCGGGGCGCGAGGCCCCTTCGAGCCGCTCGCCCATGGGGCCCGCGGAGATCCGGACCTGCGGCTCGCCGCCGGGGTAGACCTCGTCGACGGACGGCGCGAAGACCGCGTCGGCCCCGGCGGCGCCCGCCACGGCGAGGTCCGCGTCCAGGGTGCGGGGGTAGCGCTCCAGGTCGGCGGCCTCGCCGAACTGGAGCGGGTTGACGAAGACCGTGACGACGACCTGGCCGTCCGGGCCCGCGGCCCGCCGGGCGGCGCGGATCAGCGTGGCGTGCCCCTCGTGCAGGGCGCCCATGGTCATGACGACGGCCCGCGGCCCCCGCAGGGGGGCGAAGGCGCCGAGCTCGGCGGCGGTGCGGAGCAGGGCGGGCGCGGTCGTCGCGCCGGTCGTGGTGGTCGCTTCGGTCGCGTCGGTCATCGGGACTCCTGGGGGCCGGTACCGGTGCCCGTGCCGTCGGCCAGGACCCCGAGCAGGGCCTCGGCCGGCTCCGGCTTGAGCATGCCGTGGGCGAGTGCGCGGTCGGCGGTGGCGCGGGCCATCGCCACGTACCCGGCGACGGTCTGCGGCGCGTGCCTGCGCAGCTCGTCGAGGTGCGCGGCAACCGTGCCGGCGTCGCCGCGGGCCACCGGGCCCGTCAGGGCGTCGTCGCCGGAGCGCAGGGCGTTGTCGAGCGCGGCGCCCAGCAGCGGGCCGAGCATCCGGTCGGGGGCCGAGACGCCCGCCGTGCGCAGCAGCTCCATCGCCTGGGCGACCAGGGTGACCAGGTGGTTCGCGCCGAGGGCGAGCGCCGCGTGGTAGAGCGGACGGGACTCCTCCGCGATCCATTCGGGCTCGCCGCCCATCTCGATGACCAGCGCCTCGGCGGCGAGCCGCAGCTCCTCGGGGGCGGTCACGCCGAAGGAGCAGCCGGCCAGTCGCTGGACATCGACGGGGCTGCCGGTGAACGTCATCGCCGGGTGCAGGGCCAGCGGCAGGGCACCGGCCCGCAGCGCCGGGTCCAGGACCCGGGTGCCGTACCGCCCCGACGTGTGGACGATCAGCTGGCCCGGCCGTACCGCACCGGTCCCGGCGAGGCCCTCGACCAGGCCGGGCAGGGTGTCGTCGGGGACGGTCAGCAGGACCAGCTCGGCGCGCGCGAGGACCTCGGCGGGCGGCACCAGGGGAACGTCGGGGAGCAGGGCGGCGGCCCTGCGCCGGGAGGCGTCCGAGACGCCCGACACGGCGACCGGCCGATGCCCGGCGAGCTGCAGGGACGCGGCGAGGGCGGGTCCCACCCGGCCCGCGCCCACGACGCCGACGGTCAGACGGGCGGGGCGGTCCCTCGCGTCGAGGGGTTCCTTGGGAACTGTTGCGTTCACGCGGCGATGGCCTTCCGTTCCAGTCCGCAGGGGGTACCGGACGATTTCTTTGCATGCTACGCCAGCGTTTTCGCCCGGTCCCCGGCCGTCCACAGCCTGTGGGAAACTCCGGGCCGCCCGCCACCTCGGGGCCGACGGCCGGTGACCACGAAAACCAGATGGTTCCCGCCGGACCCTGCGTGATGATCGTCCCATGACCGAGACGGATGAGCAGGCACGGCAGCGGCGGGAGCAGGGCCCGGAACAGGGACGGGAACGGGAGCGGGCTCCGGAGCAGGGGCGGGAACAGGGGACGGAATCGGAGACCGAACAGGACCGGGAGGACGCCGGGCGGCTGCGCAGGCTGAACGCCTGGCGGACGGCCGAGCGGTCCCTGGCCCGGCTGTCCTCGGACCTTCCGCTCGGCGAACGGCTGGCCGGGCTGGCGGCGGAGGCCGGTACGGTCACCGCGCTCGACCGGCCCTCGGACTTCTACGGCGACGGCATCGTCGCCGACCTGGAGGAACGGATCGCCGGCCTGCTGGGCACGGAGGCCGCCGCGTTCTTCCCGACCGGGACGATGGCGCAGCAGGTCGCGCTGCGCTGCTGGGCGGGGCGTACCGGCAACCCCGCGGTGGCGCTGCACCCGCTCGCCCACCCCGAGGTGCACGAGCGCGGGGCGCTGGAGTCGCTGAGCGGGCTGCGCACCGTCCACCCGACGCACGAGCCCCGGCTGCCCACGGCGCAGGAGGTCCGCGACTTCCCCGAGCCGTTCGGCACCCTGATGCTGGAGCTGCCGTTGCGCGACGCCGGTTTCGTGCTGCCCACCTGGGACGAACTGGAGGCCGTGGTGGCGGCCGCGCGGGAACGCGACGCGGTGGTGCACTTCGACGGCGCGCGGCTGTGGGAGTGCGCCCCCCATTTCGGGCGGGAGCTGCCGGAGATCGCGGCGCTCGCGGACAGCGTGTACGTGTCGTTCTACAAGACCCTCGGCGGGATCTCCGGGGCCGCGCTGGCCGGTACCGCGTCCCTGGTCGAGGAGGCCCGCACCTGGCGCCACCGGTACGGCGGCCAGCTCTTCCAGCAGTTCCCGGCCGCGATCGCCGCGCTGATCGGACTGGACCGGGAGCTGCCGCGGCTGCCGTCGTACGTGGCGCAGGCGCGGATGGTGGCCGGGGCGCTGGCCGAGGGCCTCGCGGCGGCCGGCGCCGGATGGTTCCGGGTGCATCCGGAACCGCCGCACACCCACCAGTTCCAGGTGTGGCTGCCGTACGGGGCGGACGTCCTGACGGAGGCGGCGGTGCGGCAGGCGGAGGAGACGGGCGTGGCGCTCTTCCGCGCGTGGCACCCCGCGCCCTCCGGCCCGCCCGGACTGTCCTTCACCGAGGTCACGGTGGGGCGGGCGGGGCTGGAGTGGACGGCACGGGATGTGCGGGACGCGGTGGGGGAGTTCATGAAGCGGCTGGCCTGAGGGCTGCCCCGGGCCCGGGCGGTACGTCACCGGGGCGGCCGGGGGTTCCGGCGGTCACATGCTCAGGCGCCGCATCGGCCGGGCGTTCCGGGCTGATCAGGCATTCCGGGCCGGTCGGGCGTTCCGGGCCGGTCGACGGGGGCTCCGTCCCGGGCCGCCCGGGTCCGCAGCACCGCCCGCAGTGCCGCCCGGAGCCGGCCGCGCGCCGGGCGGCCCGCGATCACCGCCTCGAAACGGCGGTGGTCCCGGATCCCGCGCACCACCGCCCAGTCGTGCCGTCCCGGTTCCGGCGGCGGCGCCTCCCCCAGCCGGGCCGCGCGGTAGCTGTCGAACATGTGCTGCTGAATGGCGTCCATGGCCTCAGCGTCGTCCGGGCCGGCCGGGGCGGCCCGTCACTTGACGGGCCCCGTCAAACGACCGAGACGCTTCCCCGGACACCCCGCACCATGGAGGGGTGAGCGTGCACATCGACATCGCCGGGCTGGCGCCCGAGCACATCGTCTTCCAGACCTCCCCCCTCGCCGAGCTGGGGCTGGCCCTGCACGCCCTCGCCGAGCCCGGCCACCACCCGGGGCTGCACGGCTGGGCGACGGCGACCGCCAGTGCGCTGGAACCCGACCTCGCCGACCGGCTCCACGAGGCCGAGTTCCTGTGGCGCAACACCTTCTCGGACGTCTTCATGGCGTTCGCCGGGGTCCCCGACAGCAACGGCAGGACGGGCGCGACCCTCGCCGAGGACCTGGACACCCTCGACCGGATGGACGACGAGCGGTTCGCCTCCGCCGCCCTGGAGTTCACCTGCTCCCAGCACTACGGGACGGGCGCGCCCTCCCCGCTCAGCGACGCGACGATGCGCGCCCGCGCCCTGGACATGGCGGCGGCACGCGGCCCCCGGCAGGTGGAGTTCACCCAGCAGCTGCTGGCCGACCCCGCCCCCATGCGCCGCTGGATCCGGCGCCTCTTCGAGGACTGCGACCAGGCGTTCTTCGCCGACACCTGGCAGCGGGTGCGGGTCCAGCTGGTCGCCGACGCCCGGCACAAGACGGACCTGCTGCGGCGCAAGGGCATCGGCGAGGCGATGGCGGCGGTGTCCCCGGCGCTGTCGCTCGACGAAACCGGGACCCGGATCAACGCCGACAAGTTGGTCGAGGGCCGGACCAGCGCGGTCGACCCGGCCATCGGCCCCGGGCTCACCCTCATCCCGTCCACCTTCGGCTGGCCGCACCTGAACCTGCTGCACGCGCCGGGCTGGCGGCCGGTGATCCACTACCCGGTGCACCAGCCCGAACTGCCCTCCCCCGCCTCCGTGGAACTGCTCCAGCTGCGCATGGAGGCGCTGGCCCACCCGATGCGGATGCGCCTGTGCCGCCACCTCGCCCGTTCCCTCTACACGACCGGCGAACTCGCCGACACGCACGGCATCACGGCGCCCGAGGTCTCCCGGCACCTCGCGGTGCTGAAGAAGGCGGGTCTGGTCACCACCCGGCGGCGCGGCCGGTACGTGCTGCACCAGCTGGACCTGACCTCGGTGGCCCGGCTCGGCAGCGACTTCCTGGAGGGCATCCTGCGCTGACGCCCGACGGCACGGGCCCCGCCCCGACCTCGGACTCGCGCCCGACCCCGGACTCGTGCCCGGCACGGGGCCGCTCCCGGCCCCGTACTCGTGCCCGTACCGTTCAGCCCGCCCCGCCCCCGGCCCGGACCAGCCCCGTCTCGTACGCGAGGACCACGACCTGCACCCGGTCGCGCAGACCCAGCTTGGTGAGGATGCGGCCGACGTGCGTCTTCACGGTCGCCTCGGAGAGCACCAGGCGCGCCGCGATCTCGCCGTTCGACAGGCCCTGGGCGACCAGCAGCATCACCTCGCGTTCGCGTTCGGTGAGCCGGGCGACGTCCTTGTGCTGCGGCTCGCTGCCGCCGGTCGGCAGCAGCGCGGAGAAACGATCGAGCAGCCGGCGGGTGGTGGACGGGGCGACGACCGCGTCGCCGCTGTGCACGGAACGGATGGCGGCGAGCAGTTCGGCGGGCGGCACGTCCTTGAGCATGAAGCCGCTCGCCCCGGCCTTCAGCCCGGAGAACGCGTACTCGTCGAGGTCGAAGGTGGTCAGGATGAGCACCTTGGGGGCGTCCGGCTGCGCACAGATGCGGCGGGTGGCCTCGACGCCGTCCAGCCTCGGCATCCGCACGTCCATCAGCACCACGTCGACGGCGGTGGCGCGGAGGATCTCGATCGCCTCCGCGCCGTCGCCGGCCTCGGCCACGACCTCCATGTCCGGCTGGGCCGCGAGCACCATCCGGAAGCCGGTGCGCAGCAGCACCTGGTCGTCGACGAGCATCACGCGGATCGCCATGAGGTGTCCTGTCTCCTGTTCTGTCCCGCACCCGCGGCTTGCGGATCGAGGTCGCGGTCCGGTCCCGGGGTCGTCCGGGACGAGAACGCCTAGTGGGCCGGTTTCAGCGGCAGCAGCGCGCTGATCCGGAAGCCGCCGCCCGGTCGTGGCCCGGCGTCCAGTGTGCCGCCGACCATGCCGACCCGCTCCCGCATGCCGATCATGCCGTGCCCCGCGCCGTCGGCGCCGCCGTCCTCGTACAGTTCGTGCGCCGCGCCCCGCCCGTCGTCCTCGACGAGCAGCCCGAGTCCGTCGTCGAAGTAGACCAGCCGCACGCTGGCCCCGGCGTCCGGGCCGCCGTGCTTGCGGGTGTTGGTCAGGGCCTCCTGCACGATGCGGTACGCGGTCAGCTCGACGCCGCTGGGCAGCGGGCGCGGGGTCCCCTCGACCTTGAAGTCGACGGGCAGGCCGGTCTGCCGGACCTGTTCGATCAGGTCCTCGATCTGCTCCACGTCGGGCTGCGGGACGTACTCCCCGCTCTCCTGGGCGTCACCGGTCCGCAGCACCCCGAGCAGCCGCCGCATCTCGGCGAGCGCCTGCCGGCCGGTGCCCGAGATCGTCTCCAGGGCCTGTTTGGCCTGGTCGGGGGCCGCGTCCATGACGTACGCGGCACCGTCGGCCTGCACCACCATCACCGACACGTTGTGCGCCACGACGTCGTGGAGCTCGCGGGCGATCCGGGCCCGCTCGGCCGCCACCGCGACCTTCGCCTGCGCCTCGCGCTCCCGCTCCAGCCGGGCGGCCCGCTCCTCCAGCTGGTCGAAGTAGGCGCGCCGGGTCCGCATCGAGTCGCCGAGCACCCAGGCGAGCACGAACGGCACGGTCAGCACGATGACGACGAAGACCGCCTCGGCCCAGCTGTTCTGCTGCACCTCGTCCTGCCAACGCAGCTTGGCCAGGCCCGCCGCGCACAGGCTGCAGACCAGCGCGAGCCGGGACGCCCAGCGCTCCCCCACGGTGGCCACGGTGAAGACGATGACCAGCATGGCGAAGTTCTGGAGGCCGGGTCCGAACCCCGTGACCAGCTGCGCCATCCCCATCGCGATGGCGAGCAGCAGCATCTTCTCCGGCATGCGCCTGCGCAGCGCGACGACGACGCAGAGGCCGAGGATGATCGGGAGGGCAGCGGCCCGCGCCATACCGCTCTCCGGCATGGCCACCATGGACATGCCGGAGACCCCGAGAAGGACGACGGCCCAGAAGCAGTCGACGCCCAGCGGGTGTCTGCGGAGAAAATCGTAGAGACGCTGCACGTGACCCAGCGTAGGGACAGGCGATGGGTGCCGGGGTCAGTCGGAGGGTCGATCCGGTTTCCGGGGCCGTACTCCCCAAGGTGGAGACTTGGCCCCGTGACGGATGAGTGGCGTGGGTGGCGTGCGGCGGCGGAGACCGCCCTGTACGGGGACGGGGGTTTCTACCGGAGCCCCGAGGGGCCCGCGGGCCATTTCCGCACCTCCGTCCACACAGGTCCGCTCTTCGCCTCGGCCGTGGCCGCGCTGCTGGTCCGGACGGCGCGGGAGCTGGGCACCGACGAGGTCGACCTGGTGGATGTGGGGGCCGGGCGGGGCGAGCTGTTGACCGGGGTGCTGGCCGCGTTGCCGGCCGCGGGCGCCGGGGACCTCGCCGTACGGGCGTACGCCGTGGAGCTGGCCGACCGGCCGCCCGGCCTGGACCCGCGGATCGAGTGGCGCGCCGCGCCGCCGCCGGGGACCCGCGGCCTGCTGTTCGCCAACGAGTGGCTGGACAACGTCCCGACGGAGGTGGCCGGGACCGACGCGGACGGCGTCGAGCGGTACGTCCTCGTGCGGACGGCGGACGGCGCGGAGCGGCTGGGCGAACCGGTGACCGGGGCGGACGCCGAGTGGCTGCGCCGCTGGTGGCCGTCGGCCGGTCCCGGCGGCCGGGCGGAGATCGGCCGCCCCCGGGACGAGGCGTGGGCGGCGGCGGTGTCCACGCTGGCCGCGGGGCTCGCGGTGGCGGTGGACTACGCGCACCGGCGGGAGGCCCGGCCCCCTTTCGGCACGCTCACCGGCTTCCGGGCCGGGCGCGAGGTCCGGCCGGTGCCGGACGGCCGCTGCGACCTCACCTCGCACGTGGCCCTGGACGCGTGCGCGGCGGCGGGCGGGGAGGCGGCCGGTGTGCCGCCCGAGATCCTGACCCAGCGCGAGGCGCTGCGCGGGCTCGGCGTCGACGGCGGGCGCCCGCCCCTGGCGCTGGCGTCGAGCGATCCGGCCGGTTACGTGCGGGCCCTCGCCTCGGCGGGCGAGGCGGCGGAGCTGACGGCCCGGGGCGGCCTGGGCGACTTCGGCTGGCTGATGCAGCGCAGGGGCTGAGGCAGGGGCAGGGGCAGGGGCAGGGGCAAGCGCCGGGACGCTTCGTCTCCAGCCGGGCGCGCAGTTCCCGCGACTCCTCCAGGTCGGACTCCAGCTCGGCCAGCCGCTCCTCGGCCCGCCACTCGTCACCGGCACGGGCCCGGGTCAGCTCCGCGACCTGACGCCCCGCCTCCCGGTCCCAGCTGCGCTCCCCGCGGCGCGCACCGTGCCGGCCGCGAGCCCCGTGGCCCCGCAGGCGGCCTCCCGCCGCCAGCCGGTGCCGCAGGGCAGCTTCGACTTCTTCGGCACGCAGAAGGCGGCGAAGGCCGCGATCGAGTCCGTGCAGGACGAGGACCTCGCGGACGTGGTCGGCGAGGAGGCCCTGGCCGCGCACCGCACGGGCACGGCCGCGAACCGGGCCGTCGGCAAGGTCATCGACCTCACCGCGCACGACGAGACCGAGCAGCTCGACGTGGTGGAGCTGCGCAGCGCGATCTCGTAGCGGCCACCGGGCACCGGACCCGGGGCCGTCGGCTACTTGTCGATGTCGCCCACGACGAAGAAGAGCGAGCCCAGGATCGCCACCATGTCGGCGACCAGCGTGCCCGGCAGCAGCTCGGTGAGCGCCTGGATGTTGTTGTACGAGGCGGAGCGGAGCTTCAGCCGGTACGGGGTCTTCTCGCCCTTGGACACCAGGTAGTAGCCGTTGATGCCGAGCGGGTTCTCGGTCCAGGCGTAGGTGTGGCCCTCGGGGGCCTTCAGCACCTTGGGCAGCCGCTGGTTGATCGGGCCGGGCGGCAGCTCCGCCATCCGGTCCAGGCAGGCGTCCGCCAGGGCCAGGGAGTTGTGCGTCTGCTCCAGCAGGCACTCGAAGCGGGCCAGGCAGTCGCCCGCGTCGCGGGTGACCACCCTCAGGGTGTCCCGGAGCTCCCCGTACGCGAGGTACGGCTCGTCGCGCCGCAGGTCGAAGTCGACGCCCGAGGCGCGGGCGATCGGCCCGGACACCCCGTACGCGTGCACGGCCGCGGCGGACAGCACCCCCACGCCGCGGGTGCGGCCCCGGAAGATCTCGTTGCCGAGCACCAGGTCGTCGTACACGCCCATCCGGGACCGGACCGCGGCGACGGCGTCCCGCACCCGGCCGAGCCACCCCGCCGGGAGGTCCTCCTTGAGGCCGCCGACGCGGTTGAACATGTAGTGCATCCGGCCGCCGGAGATCTCCTCCATCACGGCCTGGAGGTCCTCGCGCTCCCGGAACGCGTGGAACATCGGGGTGATGCCGCCGAGTTCGAGCGGGTACGAGCCGAGGAACATCAGGTGGTTCAGGACCCGGTTCAGCTCGGCGAGCAGGGTGCGGGTCCAGACCGCGCGTTCGGGGACCTCCATGCCGAGCATCCGCTCCACGGCCATCACGACGCCCAGTTCGTTGGAGAACGCCGACAGCCAGTCGTGGCGGTTGGCGAGCATCACGATCTGCCGGTAGTCGCGGGCCTCGAACAGCTTCTCCGCGCCCCGGTGCATGTAGCCGATGACCGGTTCGGCGTGCTGGACGCGTTCGCCGTCGAGGACGATGCGCAGACGGAGCACGCCGTGGGTGGAAGGGTGCTGGGGGCCGATGTTGAGCACCATGTCGGTGCTCTCCGCCGCGCCGCCGATGCCGACTGTCGTCTCCGTCATGCGGCCAGTATCGCGTGAACGGGCCGGGACCACGGGTCCGGGGCGTCCGTTCCCGGCCCCGTTCCCCCCTC
>NZ_RDBO01000083.1:153621-159547 GCF_008120935.1 Streptomyces sp. sk2.1 | reverse complement strand
GGGCACGGGGGCGGGCGGCGGCGGGCTGTCATGCGGCCGTCACGCCGTCCGGCGGCGGCGCAGCGGCGACAGCAGCCGGTCCAGGCCCATCAGCACCGCCTCCACCAGCAGCGCGAGCACGGCGACCAGCAGCGCCCCGGCGACCACCTGGGGGGTGTTATAGGTGTTGAACCCGGCGGTGATGATCCGGCCCAGGCCGCCCAGACCGGCCAGCGCGGCGATCGTGGCCGTGGCCACCACCTGGACCGCGGCGGACCTCAGCCCGGTCATGATCATCGGGTGGGCCAGCGGGAGCTCGACCCGTGCGAAGAGCTGCCGGCCGGACATCCCCATGCCGCGCGCCGCCTCGATCACCGACCGGTCCACCTCCGTCATCCCGACGTAGGCGTTGGTCAGCAGGGGAGGCACGGCGAACAGCACCAGCGCGATGATCGTCGGCGCGTATCCGGCGTTGCGCAGCGGCGAGACCATGAAGAGGGACAGCACCGCGAAGACCGGGATCGCCCGCCCCACGTTGGAGATGTTGACGGCCAGCGCGCCGCCCCTCCCGATGTGCCCGAGGTACAGCCCCGTCGGCAGCGCGATCGCGCACGCCAGGACGAGCGCGACGCCGCTGACGTACAGGTGCTCACCGAGCCGGTGGGACACGCCGCCCTCCCCCGACCAGTTGGCGCCGGTGGTGAGCCAGGTCCAGGCCTCGCCGAGAACTCCCATGGATTCAGACCGCCTCGGCCGCGGCGGCGGTGTCCGCCCGCGGGGTGCGTATTCGGGTCCAGGGGGTCAACAGCCGCTGCACACCGAGCAGCAGCAGGTCCGCGGTCACCGCGAGCAGCACGCACAGCACCGAGGCCGTGAGCACCTGGGCCTTGAAGAAGCTGGGCAGCGCGTCCCCGATGAGATTGCCGAGGCCGCCCTTGCCGATGATCGACCCGACCGTCGTCAGCGCGATCGTCGAGACCGTGGCGATCCGGACCCCGGCCATCAACGCGGGCAGCGCCAGCGGGACTTCCACCTCCCACAGCAGCCGCAGCGGCCCGTAGCCCATGCCTCTCGCGGCCTCCTTCGCCTCCGGCGGAACGGCCTCCAGGCCCGCCAGGATGTTCCGCACGAGGACGGTCAGCGAATACAGCACCAGTCCGGTGACGACCAGCGCGGCGGAGAGCCCGAACAGCGGCAGCAGCAGCGAGAACATGGCGAGCGAGGGCACCGTGTAGAGCACCGTCGTCAGTCCGAGCACGGGCCCGGCGAAACGGCGGCCGCGACGCGCGAGCAGCGCCAGCGGAAAGGCCACCGCGAGTCCGATCAGCACCGATACCGCGGTGATCCAGATGTGCTGGACCGTCGCATCGGTCAACTCCTGGCTCCGGGAACGGAGATACTCCCCGCAGATCCAGTCGTTCGTCACCAGGCAGTTCTGTCCCGCGGCCATCGGCCCCCCTCCCCCATTGCCCACTCGAACCGAACTCCGGCGAGCCTATCCTCGACCACTGACAATCGCCGAGGCCCGTTGTATTTCAGCAACACGTCCTTCACAGAACACGCGCCACAATGGGGAACCATGATCCGATTCGAGCACGTCACCAAGCGGTACGCGGACGGCACCACCGCCGTCGACGACCTTTCCTTCGAGGTCGCCGAGGGTGAACTGGTCACGCTCGTCGGACCGTCGGGATGCGGCAAGACGACCACCATGAAGATGGTGAACCGGCTGACCGAACCGACCGAGGGACGGATATTCCTCGACGGGGACGACATATCCGCCATCGATCCCGTCCGGCTGCGCCGCCGTATCGGCTATGTGATCCAGCAGGTGGGGCTCTTCCCGCACCGCACGATCCTGGAGAACACC
The DNA here is from genome assembly GCF_008120935.1 of Streptomyces sp. sk2.1. GTDB lineage: Bacteria > Actinomycetota > Actinomycetes > Streptomycetales > Streptomycetaceae > Streptomyces. The sequence goes on along the minus strand of NZ_RDBO01000083.1, from coordinate 157,698 downwards.
GCGACCGTCCCCCATCTCCTGGGCTGGAAACGGGGAAAGGGACGGCAGCGCGCCGCGGAACTCCTCGACCTTGTCGGACTCGATCCTTCCGTTTATGGCGACCGCTATCCGGAACAGCTCTCCGGCGGCCAGCGCCAACGCGTCGGCGTGGCACGGGCACTGGCCGCCGACCCGCCGGTGCTGCTGATGGACGAGCCTTTCGGAGCGGTCGACCCGGTCGTGCGGGAACACCTGCAGAACGAATTCCTGAAACTCCAGGAAAAGGTCCGCAAAACCGTGCTGTTCGTCACCCACGACATCGAGGAGGCGGTCCGGCTCGGGGACCGCATCGCCGTCTACGGGCAGGGCTCCATCGAGCAGTTCGACTCCCCGGCCACCGTGCTCGGCGCACCGGCCACCCCGTACGTCGCGGACTTCGTCGGCGCCGACCGCGGCCTCAAGCGGCTGTCCGTGACCCCCGTCGAGGAGAGCGACCTCGACCACCCGCCGGTCGTCCGCCTCGACGACCCCCTGGCGGAGGCGACCGGACGGCTGCGGTCCGAGGGGGCGCGCTGGGCCGTCGTCCTGGACGGCGAGGACAACCTGTACGGCTGGCTCCCGGCCGACGCCACAGCCACCGGCTCCGGCTCCGGCTCCGGCTCCGGCTCCGGCTCCGGCTCCGGGGGGACGGTGCGCGCCCACGCCCGCGCGATGGAGGCCCGGCTGCCCCTCGGCGCCCCGCTCAAGCAGGCGTTCGCCACCATGCTCCAGCACGACGCCGGCTGGATCGCCGTCGTGGACGGGACCGACGGCGGCCGCTTCCTCGGCGTGCTCACCCCGACCCGGCTGCACGAGGCGCTGCGCCGCTCGATCGACGCGGACGCCCGGGACGTCCCGCGCGCCGGGGTGGCGGTCGAGAGCGTGGCGAGCACCCGCTCGTCCTGAACCCAGGAACCCGGCCCCCGAACCTCCGTCAGTTCTCACTGAGCCGACTGCTCATCCAGTCCAGTGCCGAGGGGATCTCCCGCCGCCAGGTGTTGAAGTTGTGCCCCCCGCTGTCCAGCACGATCGACGAGACCTGGGCGGGCGCCTTCACCTTGTCGATGAACCGCCGCGTGGCGCGGTAGTTGCCCTCGCCCTGCCTGGACGTGGTGACCAGGAAGGACGAGGCGGGCTGCTTCGGCAGGTGGTCCAGGCTCCACAGCAGGTCGGCCCGGTCGCGCGCGCCCTGGTCGCCGTGGAAGAGGTCGCCGGTCGTCGGGTCCTCGGCCGCCTTGTAGTACGCGGAGAGCCCGGCACTCGCGGCGAACCGGTCCGGGTGGTGGAGCCCGATCTTCAACGCGCAGTAACCACCGGTCGAGTTGCCCATGATGCCCCAGTTGTGGGCCTGCCGGCCGATCCGGTACACGTCCGAGACCACCCGCGGCAGGTCCTCGGCGAGGAACGTCTCGGTCTGCGGACCGTCCTCGACGTCCACGCACTCGGTGTCCCGCGGCGGCGCCAGCGTCGGCCGCAGCATCACCAGGATCATCGGCTGCGCCCGACCGGCCCTCACCCGTTCGTACGCCGTCCGCGGGTAGTCGAGGCCCTTCAGGAGGTTCTCCGCGATGCCCGGATATCCGGTGAGGACGACCACGGCGGGGAACTTCCGGCGGGCGAACGCCGGCTGGAAGTACTCCGGCGGCAGGTACACGTACGCCGAGCTCTCGATCCCCGACCGCCGGCCCGAGATCACGACCTTGTCGATCCGCCCCTTCTTCTCCGGCCGCGAGGCGCCCGGCACGTCCGGCAGCTGCGCCCCCACCCGGACGATGTTCTTGGCGGCGAGCGTCCCGGCCGCGTGGTCCGTGACGACCCCCAGGTCCTGCTGACGGCCGAGCAGGTCGTCCCACGAGCCGTAGAAGAGGAAGGAGTTGTTGGCCAGCAGGCCGACCGAGGCGAAGAGCGTCACCTGGGTCACCAGCAGCAGGCCGATCCGGCCGAGCACCGCGCGCACGCCGCGGCGGGCCAGCCGGGGCCAGAGCCAGACCGTGGCGGCGAAGAACGCCACCGCGAGCGCGACGACCAGGCCCAGGAACACATTGCTGGTGAGACCCATGGAGGGGTGAGCTTTCTTGTCTGGAAATTTCCGGCCGACGGGTGAACCCTCGCTCCGGAAGCCTCGTCCTACAGGTCGCACATCGTCCGGAGGGCTACGACCGAAGGACACAAGAATCTCTCGCGGAACCACGGGAAGCGATGTCTGTCACGCTAGATGGGGATAAATCGGGATCGGTTCCGAGTCCGGTGCGCAGGTTCGTACGCGGCCCGCGCCCCGAGTCCGTACCGGCCCTGGTCGGCACCGCCTGCACCGCCGTCGGCCTGATCGACATCGCCGCGGGCGTCTTCCCGCGCTTCCGGCACAGCCGGATGCACACCCTGGCCGAGGTGCTGCCCGGCGCCCTCGGGCCGTTCGCCGCCGCCCTCTCCCTGAGCGCGGGCATCCTCCTGCTGCTGCTCGCCCACGGCCTCAAACGGCGCAAGCGGCGGGCCTGGCGGGCCGCCGTCGTCCTGCTGCCGGCCGGGGCGCTGGCGCAGTTCGCCTACCGGCACTCGGTCCTCGGCACCCTCGTCTCGCTGGCCCTGTGCCTGCTGCTGGTCCGGCACCGCGGCGAGTTCGCCGCCCTGCCCGACCCCCGCAGCCGCTGGCGGGCCCTGGCCAACTTCGTGCTCCTCGGCGCGGGCTCGATCGCCCTCGGACTCGTCGTCGTCAGCGCCCACCCGGGCCGGGTCGTGGGCAACCCCAGCATCGCCGACCGCCTCCAGCACGTGCTGTACGGGATGTTCGGCCTCGAAGGACCCGTCGACTACTCCGGGGACACCTCCTGGACCGTGGCGTACTCCCTCGGCGCCCTCGGCCTGCTGACCGCCGTCACCACCATCTACCTCGCCTTCCGCCCCGAGCACCCGGCGGCCCGCCTCACCGAGGACGACGAGGCCCGGCTGCGCGCCCTGCTGGAGAAGCACGGCGGCCGCGACTCGCTCGGCCACTTCGCGCTCCGCCGCGACAAGGGCGTCGTCTTCTCCCCCAGCGGCAAGGCCGCCGTCTGCTACCGCGTCGTGTCCGGGGTGATGCTGGCCAGCGGCGACCCGATCGGCGACGTGGAGGCGTGGCCCGGCGCCATCGAACGGTTCATGGACGAGGCCAGGGCCCACTCCTGGACCCCCGCCGTGATGGGCTGCAGCGAGACCGGCGGCGAGGTCTGGACCCGCGAGACCGGCCTCGACGCGCTGGAACTCGGCGACGAGGCGGTGGTGGACGTCGCGGATTTCTCGCTCGCCGGGCGGCCGATGCGCAACGTACGCCAGATGGTGAAGCGCATCGAACGGCTCGGCTACGAGACCCGGGTCCGCCGCGTCCGTGACATCGGCGAGGCCGAACTGAACCGCATCCGCCGCGCCGCCGCCGACTGGCGCGGCACCGACACCGAGCGCGGCTTCTCCATGGCGCTCGGCCGGATCGGCGACCCCGCCGACGGGGACTGCGTCGTCGCGACCGCCCACAAGGCCGGCGAGCGCGACGCCGACTCCCCGTACGGCGACCTGAAGGCCGTGCTCCACTTCGTCCCGTGGGGCACCGACGGCATGTCCCTCGACCTGATGCGCCGCGACCGCTCCGCCGACCCCGGCATGAACGAACTGCTGATCGTCGCCGCCCTCCAGGCGGCCCCCCGGCTCTCGGTCGAACGCGTCTCGCTGAACTTCGCGATGTTCCGCTCGGCGCTCGCCCGGGGCGAGAAGCTGGGCGCGGGGCCGGTGCTGCGCGTCTGGCGCGGACTGCTGATCTTCCTGTCGCGCTGGTTCCAGATCGAGTCGCTGTACAAGTTCAACGCGAAGTTCCGGCCACGCTGGGAACCCCGCTTCGTGGTCTACCGGGCCGCCCGCGACCTGCCCCGCATCTCGCTCGCCGCCGGTCTCGCTGCAGCCCATCACGGCGGGGGTCCAGGAGTGGGCCCTGGCCTCGTCCATGAACCGTTCGATGGCGCCGGGCCACGCCTCCACGTCGCCGATCGGGTCGCCGCTGGCCAGCATCACCCCGGACACGACGCGGTAGCAGAC
>NZ_RDBO01000083.1:137179-153521 GCF_008120935.1 Streptomyces sp. sk2.1 | reverse complement strand
CCCCGGCCCTGCGCCCACGCCCCGGCCCCCGGACAGGAGCAGCACGTACGCGCGGCGTAGCACCGCGCCGTACGGGGCCTACGCTGGTCGCATGAGTACGTTGCGTGGACGAGGCACGGTCCGTGGCCTGCCGGAGTGGGACCGCTGTGCGGTCATGGGTGTCGTGAACGTGACCCCGGACTCCTTCTCCGACGGGGGCCGCTGGTTCGACACCACGGCCGCGATCAAACACGGCCTCGACCTGGTCGCCCAGGGCGCCGACCTGATCGACGTCGGCGGCGAGTCCACCCGCCCCGGCGCCAGTCGGGTGGACGCCTCGGAGGAGTTGCGGCGCGTCGTCCCGGTGGTCCGGGGCCTGGCGGCCGAAGGGGTCACGGTCTCCGTGGACACCATGCGGGCCCGGGTCGCCGAGGAGGCCGTCTCGGCCGGGGCCGCCCTGGTCAACGACGTGAGCGGCGGCCTCGCCGACCCGGACATGGTCCCCGTCGTCGCCGCGGCCGGGGCACCGTTCGTGGTGATGCACTGGCGCGGCTTCAGCGAGTCCATGAACAGCCGGGCGGTGTACGGGGACGTCGTCGCCGAGGTCGTCGCCGAGCTGCGGGAGCGGATGGACGCCGTGATCGAGGGCGGCATCGCGCCGGAACGGATCGTGATCGACCCCGGCCTCGGCTTCGCCAAGGAGGCCGCCCACGACCTCGCCCTGGTCGCCCGCCTCGACGCGCTGCGCGCCCTGGGCCGCCCGCTGCTGGTCGCCGCCTCCCGCAAGCGGTTCCTCGGCCACGTACTGGCCGGCGAGGGCGCCGCGCCACCGCCCGCCCGCGAACGCGACGCCGCCACCGCGGCGGTCTCCGCGCTCGCCGCCCACGCGGGCGCCTGGGCCGTCCGGGTCCACGAGGTGCGGGCCACCGCCGACGCCGTACGGGTCGCCCGCGCCGTCGAGGGAGCCGCGTGAGCGGGGACCGCGACGAGCACGCGGAGGCGGCCGCCGACATCGCGGCCGTGGAGCGGGCCAACACCGCCTTCTACGAGGCCATGGAGCGCGGCGACCTGGAGGAGCTCTCCGCCCTCTGGCTGCCCGGCGAGGACCTCACCGTCTCCTGCGTCCACCCCGGCTGGCCGGTGCTGACCGGACGCGGCGAGGTGCTGCGCAGCTACGCCCTGATCATGGCGAACACCGAGTACATCCAGTTCTTCCTGACCGACGTCGGGGTCTCCATGACCGGTGACACCGCCCTGGTGACCTGCACGGAGAACATCCTCAGCGGCGGCCCCGCGGAGGACGGCGGCGCGCTCGGCCCGCTGGTCGGCCAACTCGTCGTGGCCACCAATGTGTTCCGTCGCACATCCGACGGCTGGAAGCTCTGGTCCCACCACGGCTCACCCGTGCTGGCCGGGACCGGCGAGGAGGAGGACGAGGAGTCCTCCTCCTGACCCGGGAAACCCCCGTGTTCCGGGCCGGAGAGCGCCCCGCGGCGGCGCCGGGCGGGCGGTCGTGCCCCGGAAAAGCGGTTGGAACCCCGCGACGCGGGTATACGCGGCTACCAGCCCCGTGGGAGCCCGCCCGCGGCCCCCGCGGGCGGGCACTGTCGGTGCCCGCAGGTAGATTCGAAAGAGGGCACCTCGCCGTCCGCACGCGGCCCCGTGTCTCTACGCCCAACGACAGCAGGAGTGATTCGCGTGGATCGTGTCGCGCTGCGCGGCCTCAAGGCCCGTGGACACCATGGCGTTTTTCCCCGGGAACGGGAAGAGGGCCAGACGTTCATCGTGGACCTGGTGCTCGGCCTCGACACCCGCCCCGCGGCGGCCTCCGACGACCTGGCCAAGACGGTGCACTACGGCATCGTCGCGGAGGAGGTCGTCGAGGTGGTGCAGGGGGAACCCGTCGACCTGATCGAGACGCTCGCGGAACGCATCGCCCAGGCGTGCCTCGGGCACGAAGGGGTCGAGGAGGTGGAGGTCGTGGTGCACAAGCCGGACGCGCCGATCACCGTCCCCTTCGACGACGTCACCATCACCATCACCCGGAGCCGGACATGACCGCGTTTCCCGCCGGAGGGCAGAGCGACCCGACCGTGCAGCCGGTACCCGCCTCCGTGGTCGAGCAGGTGGACGCGGCGGACACCACGCTGTCCAACCCCAAGCTCGCCGTGATCGCCCTGGGGTCCAACCTCGGCAACCGCCTGGAGACCCTCCAGGGGGCCGTCGACGCCCTGGAGGACACCCCCGGCCTGCGGGTCAAGGCGGTCTCCCCGGTGTACGAGACGGAGCCCTGGGGCGTCGCCCCCGGCTCCCAGCCCTCGTACTTCAACGCGGTGATCGTCGTGCGGACCACCCTGCCGCCGTCGTCCCTCCTGGAGCGCGGGCAGGCCGTCGAGGAGGCCTTCGACCGGGTCCGCGAGGAGCGCTGGGGACCGCGCACCATCGACGTCGACATCGTGACGTACGCGGACGTCGTCTCCGACGACCCGGTGCTCACCCTCCCCCACCCCAGGGCCCACGAGCGGGCCTTCGTCCTCGCCCCGTGGCACGACGTCGACCCCGGGGCCCGGCTGCCCGGCGCCGGCCCCGTCACGGAGCTGCTGGCCGCCGTCGGCCGGGAGGGCGTGCTGCCCCGGCCCGACCTGGAACTCCGTCTGCCCGAGTAGTCGTTAGGCTCGACGGACACGGAAAGGGTCCGCCGCGGGCGGGCCCGGCCCCGGCGGCGCGGACCTCGTCCGTGCCGCCGGGACCGGCCACCGGCACACGGACCACTGCGGCGAAGGGCGGACCACTCGGTGAAGCAACTACGGCTCGGGGTACTGGCGGGCCTCTTCGCCGCGGCCGGAGTGCTCTCCTGGAGCGGCGCCCGCCTCTGGGACTCCCTGGGCAGTCTGCCGAGCGTTCCCCTCGCCGCACCGATCGTGCTCGCGGTGATCGCCGTCATCCTGCTGGCCACGGCGTTCTCGATCCGCTCCCGGCTGCGCGCCCAGCGCGAACGCCGCCCGGGAGCCAAGGGCGTCGAACCCCTGATGGCCGCCCGGGCGGTCGTCTTCGGCCAGGCCAGCGCCCTGGTCTCCGCCCTGGTCTCCGGCATGTACGGCGGCGTCGGCGTCTTCCTGCTCGGCTCCCTCGACGTACCGGCCCGCCGCGACCAGGCGATCTACGCGGGCTTCGCGGTCCTGGCCGGCATCGCGGTCGTCGCCGCGGCCCTCTGGCTGGAACGCATCTGCAAGCTCCCGGACGACGACAACGACGACAGGAACTCGGCGACCGCTTAGGACCTCTCCGACCGGTCCCGGCCGCCCCGGTCCGGACCGGGGCGGCCGTGCGGGCGGGTGCCGTCGGCGCCCGTTTGGCCGCTCCGGGTCAGCTCGCCATGATCAGGCTCATGGCCTCGGCGCGCGTCGCGGGGTCGCGCAGCTGCCCGCGCACCGCCGAGGTCAGCGTCTTCGCCCCCGGCTTGCGGATGCCGCGCATCGACATGCACATGTGCTCGCACTCGATGACGACGATGACCCCGCGCGGCTCCAGGATCTCCATCAGGGACTCGGCGATCTGGGTGGTCAGCCGCTCCTGCACCTGCGGACGGCGGGCGTAGACGTCGACGAGCCGGGCCAGCTTCGACAGACCGGTGATCTTCCCGGTGGTGGCCGGAATGTACCCGACGTGCGCGACGCCCCTGAACGGCACCAGATGATGTTCACAGGTCGAGAAAACTTCGATGTCCTTGACCAGGACCATCTCGTCGTGACCCAGGTCGAACGTGGTCGTGAGGACGTCCTCGGGCTCCTGGTACAGACCCGCGAATATCTCCTTGTACGCCCGTGCCACCCGGGCCGGCGTCTCCCGCAATCCCTCGCGGTCCGGATCCTCGCCCACCGCGATGAGAAGTTCGCGTACCGCCGCCTCGGCCCGCTTCTCGTCGAACTCGCCGATCGAGCCCTGGCCGTCCAGCGTCACCGGGTCGGTCATCTGTGCCTCGTTCCTCTGAGCTGTCACCCGCGCACGTCTCCGCACGGTTGTACGGAAAAGCCGCGCCCCCACAGGCTAGAACCTGTGGGGGCGCGGCTTCCATTCCGGGCCCCGCGCGACCCCGTGAGAGGGGCCACACGCGGGAACGGGCGGGTCAGGCCTCGGGGCGCTCCTCCGGGACCGCCTCGGTGGCCGGGGCGGCGTCCGCGGGGGTGGCCGAGCCGTTCGCCGTGGTGGTGCCGTTGGTGAGGGCGAGCTCCTTCGGCGAGAGCACCGGCGGACGCGTCGACGGGGTGCGCCGGGAGGAACCGGTCCACGCCGGGCGGGCCGGGCGCTTCACGATCGGGGCGAAGATCTCGGCGATCTCCTCCTTGCCGAGCGTCTCCTTCTCCAGGAGCTGGAGGACCAGGTTGTCCAGCACGTCGCGGTTCTCGACGAGGATCTCCCACGCGTCGTTGTGGGCGGTCTCGATGAGCTTCTTGACCTCTTCGTCGACGAGCGCCGCGACCTCTTCCGAGTAGTCGCGCTGGTGGCCCATCTCACGGCCCACGAAGGGTTCGGTGTTGTCGCCGCCGAACTTGATCGCGCCGAGCCGCTCCGTCATGCCGTACTGCGTGACCATCGCACGGGCCGTCGCGGTGGCCTTCTCGATGTCGTTGGCCGCACCGGTGGTCGGGTCGTGGAAGACCAGCTCCTCGGCCGCGCGCCCGCCCAGCATGTAGGCCAGCTGGTCGAGCATCTCGTTGCGCGTCGTGGAGTACTTGTCCTCCTCCGGGAGCACCATCGTGTAACCGAGGGCACGGCCGCGGGAGAGGATCGTGATCTTGTGGACCGGGTCCGCCTGGGGAGAGGCCGCCGCGACCAGGGCGTGTCCGCCCTCGTGGTACGCGGTGATCTTCTTCTCCTTCTCGGACATGATCCGGGTCCGCTTCTGCGGGCCCGCCACGACGCGGTCGATGGCCTCGTCGAGCATCTTGTTGTCGATCAGCTTCTGGTTGCCGCGCGCCGTGAGGAGCGCGGCCTCGTTCAGCACGTTCGACAGGTCGGCACCGGTGAAGCCGGGCGTGCGGCGGGCGACGGCGCCGAGATCGACGTCCTTCGCGACCGGCTTGCCCTTCTGGTGCACCTTGAGGATCTCCAGGCGGCCCTGCATGTCCGGCCGGTCGACCGCGATCTGCCGGTCGAAGCGGCCCGGGCGCAGCAGCGCCGGGTCGAGGATGTCCGGCCGGTTCGTGGCGGCGATCAGGATGACGCCGCCCTTCACGTCGAAGCCGTCCATCTCGACGAGCAGCTGGTTGAGCGTCTGCTCGCGCTCGTCGTGACCGCCGCCCATGCCGGCACCGCGGTGCCGGCCGACGGCGTCGATCTCGTCGACGAAGACGATCGCCGGGGCGTTCGCCTTGGCCTGCTCGAAGAGGTCGCGGACCCGGCTGGCGCCGACACCGACGAACATCTCGACGAAGTCGGAGCCGGAGATCGAGTAGAAGGGGACGCCCGCCTCGCCGGCGACGGCGCGCGCGAGCAGCGTCTTGCCGGTACCGGGAGGCCCGTACAGCAGGACGCCCTTGGGGATCTTGGCGCCGACGGCCTGGAACTTCGCCGGCTCCTGGAGGAACTCCTTGATCTCCTGGAGCTCCTCGACGGCCTCGTCGGACCCCGCCACGTCGGCGAACGTCGTCTTCGGGGTGTCCTTGGTGATCAGCTTGGCCTTGGACTTCCCGAACTGCATCACCCGGGAGCCGCCGCCCTGCATCTGGTTCATCAGGAACAGGAAGACGACCACGATCAGGATGAAGGGCAGCAGCGTCAGGAGGATCGAGATGAACGGGGACTGCTTCGACGGCGAGACGGTGTAGCCCTTGTCGATCTGGCCGCTCTCGAACTTCTTCTGCAGTGTGTCGGCGAGCTCGACGCCCTGGTTGCCGATGTAGTTCGCCTGGAACTTGCTTCCGGACTCGCCCGGGAGCTTCTGGCCCTTCTTCAGCTCGATCTTGATGATCTGTTCGTCACCGGTGGTCAGCTTGGCCTGCTCCACCTGGTCCTTGCTGATCGCCTGGATCACCTTGCCGGTGTCCACCGATTTGTGGCCGCCCGACGAGCCGACGACCTGCATCAACACGACCACGGCGAGGACGGCCAGCACGATCCACATGACCGGCCCACGGAAGTATCGCTTCACGTCCATCCATACGGGGCGAAGCCGCCCCGTCCCTCCTGCCCGTAGGTAAATGCTGCTGTGAGAAAAGACTGTTCTTCGGACGGTACCCCAGCATTGTCACCTGGGACCGCCGGGTGCGTCTGTCGAAACCCGTCTTCCGGAGCTCAACGAAGGGAATCCGGTGAAAGGTTCCCCGCCGTCGGCCCCGGCCGGTCCGGGCGTCCGGGCCGGGCGAGGGGTCGGGCGGCGGTCAGCCGCCGTAGACGTGCGGGGCGAGGGTGCCGACGAAGGGGAGGTTGCGGTACTTCTCCGCGTAGTCCAGCCCGTATCCGACGACGAACTCGTTGGGGATGTCGAAACCGACCCACTTGCAGTCGAGCGCGACCTTGGCCGCGTCCGGCTTGCGCAGCAGGGTGCAGATCTCCAGGGACGCCGGCTCGCGCGAGCCGAGGTTCGACATCAGCCAGGACAGGGTCAGGCCCGAGTCGATGATGTCCTCGACGATCAGGACGTGCTTGCCCTTGATGTCGGTGTCCAGGTCCTTGAGGATCCGGACCACTCCGGAGGACTGGGTGCCCGCGCCGTACGACGAGACGGCCATCCAGTCCATGGTGACGGGGGTGGACAGCGCGCGCGCCAGGTCCGCCATCACCATGACCGCGCCCTTGAGGACGCCGACGATGAGCAGGTCCTTGCCCGCGTACTCCGCGTCGATCTTCGCGGCCAGCTCGACGAGCTTCGCGTCGATCTCTTCCTTGGTGAGGAGCACCGACTGGAGGTCGGTGCCCATGTCCTTCTCGTTCACCCGCGTCTCTTTCTCTGCGCTGCCGGTCGCGGGGCGCCGCCCCGCGACCTGTGCGGCCGTCCGCTGCGTGCCGACCGCCCGTGCTTCAGCTCTGCCGAATGACCAGTCTGCCACCCTGCCGCCGGGCTTCGACCCGTCCGGGCAGGTTGATGGCCTGTTGGCCGCGCCATCCGGTGATCAGCCGGTCGACTTCCTCGATGTGCCGGGCGAAGAGCGATCCGGCCGGGGAACCCGCCTCCATCACGGCCCGGCGCAGCACCCGGCGGCGCACGGCGGGGGGCAGGGCGAAGAGCTTGGCGCACTCCAGGCGGCCGGCGTCGTCCCGTACGGTCCGGTCGGCCTCGGCGGCCCAGGTGTCCAGGGCGTCCGCGTCGTCGCGGGAGAGCTGGGCCGTGCGGGCGAGGGCCTCGACCACCCCTTTCCCGAGCGCCTTCTCCAGGGCGGGCAGACCCTCGTGGCGCAGTCGGGAGCGGGTGTAGGCGGGGTCGGTGTTGTGCGGGTCGTCCCAGACGGGCAGGGACTGGACGAGGCAGGCCTTGCGGGCGGTCTGGCGGTCGAGCTGGAGGAAGGGGCGGCGGTAGCGGCCGGCCGGTCCGGACGCGGCGGCCATTCCGGAGAGCGAGCGGATGCCGGAGCCGCGGGCGAGACCGAGCAGCACGGTCTCCGCCTGGTCGTCACGGGTGTGCCCGAGCAGGACGGCGGCGGCGCCGTGCCGCTCGGCCGCCGCGTCCAGGGCGGCGTAGCGGGCGTCGCGGGCCGCGGCCTCGGGGCCGCCCTCCCGGCCGACCCGCACGGCCACGGCCTCGACCGGGTCGAGGTGCATGGCGGTGAGGCGGTCGACGACCTCGGCGGCCCGGGCTCCGGAGCCGTCCTGGAGGCCGTGGTCGACGGTGATGCCGCCGGCCCGGACGTCGAGTTTGCGGGCCTCGAAGGCGAGGGCGGAGGCGAGTGCCATGGAGTCGGCGCCGCCGGAACAGGCCACCAGCACCAGCGGGGTGTCGGGGCGTTCGGGGAGTGCGGCGCGCTGCCTGCCCGCACCGGCTTCGGCGAGCTCGGGGTGCGGGGTGTGCCGGAGGTCTCCGGCGCTTCGGGTGTGCTCGGTGAGTACGTCGTGGAGTACGCGGCGGACCGCCAGGCGTATCGCCGCGACCGCAGGATGGGGACCCATGTCCGGTGCCCTTCGTGAAGTTTTGGGAGATGCCTCGAAGTGGCGGACGGAAGACGGGCCGTCACTCAGAGTGCGTCGATGGTGACAGAGGCAAGACGTCCATCGAGCATTGCACGCCTTCCCGTGCCCCTACGGTCCCTCGGATGGGTGATTACCGGCGCGTTCTCGTTCGGGGCGCCCGCCGTCGGGCCCGCGACGCCCCGGTGCCTGCCGCCGGGCGTTCCCCGTCGTCCGCCGGCGGGCCCGCCGCGCTCACGGCTCCGCCCTGCGGTGCACCCGCGCGACCCAGTCCGCCGGTTTCGCGATCTCCGCCTTCGTCGGCAGGGTGTTCGGCGAGGTCCACACCCGGTTGAAGCCGTCCATGCCGACCTCGTCGACCACGGCGCGGACGAATCGCTCGCCGTCGCGGTACTGGCGCAGCTTCGCGTCGAGCCCGAGGAGCTTGCGCAGCGCCTGGTCGAGGCGGCTCGCGCCGCGCGCCCTGCGCTGCTGGAACTTCTCCCGGATCTCGCCGACGGAGGAGACGACCTCGGGTCCGACCCCGTCCATCACGTAGTCGGCGTGGCCTTCGAGCAGGGACATCACGGCGGTGAGCCGGCCGAGGATCTCCCGCTGCGAGGGGGTCTGGACGAGTTCGACCAGGCTGCGTCCGCCGTCCTCGCCGGTCTCGCCCTCGGGGCGGCCCCCGGCCAGCGACTGGGCGGCCTCGCGGAGCCGTTCCAGGACGGTCATCGGGTCGATGTCGGTCTCGTCGAGGAATGACTGGATCTCGCCCTGGAGGTGGTCGCGGAGCCAGGGCACTCCGGTGAACTGGGTGCGGTGGGTCTCCTCGTGGAGCGCGACCCAGAGCCGGAAGTCGTGCGGGTCCACGTCGAGTTCGCGCTCGACGTGGACGATGTTGGGGGCGACCAGCAGGAGCCTGCCGCCGCCGGTCGAGGCGGGCAGCTCGCGGGTGGCGGGGGCGAAGGTCTCGTACTGGCCGAGGACCCGGGAGGCCAGGAACGACAGCAGCATCCCCACCTCGACGCCGGTCACCTTGCCGCCGACCGCGCCGAGCACGGCGCCGCCGGCGGTGCCCGCGCGCCGGTCCTGCATCTTGCCCAGGAGCGGGCCGAGCAGTTCGCGGAAGCCCGCGACGTTGGCCTTGATCCAGCCCGCCCGGTCCACGACCAGGACCGGGGTGTCCTCCGGTTCGGCCCCCTCGGGGATCATCCGGGTGAAGGAGCGGACGTGCTCCTCCGAGGCCCTGGCGTGCCGGCGCAGCTCGGCGACGACCTCACGGGCCTCCTCCCGGCTGATCTCCGGCCCCGGCCGGACAAGTCGGGTCGCGGTCGCGACCGCGAGGTTCCAGTCGACCATCTGGGCACCACCGATGCTCGTCATGCGTCAACCGTACGTGCTCGGCCCCGTCCGCGGTGCGGTGTCGACCGGCCCGGATTCTGTCGGGGCGGTCCGGGCCGGGCCGCCCGGCGGGGCCTCAACGGGTGCGGGTGGCCAGGCTGGTGGCGAGCGCGTCGAGGGAGGACTGGGCGTCGGACGGGGAGGTGGTGCCCGATGCCAGGAAGGCGAAGGCGAGCAGCCGGCCCTGTCCGTCGACGACCGTTCCGGCGAGGGTGTTCACGCCGGTGAGGGTGCCGGTCTTGGCCCGGACCAGGCCGGTTCCCGCGGACTTCCCGGTGTAGCGGTCGCTGAGCGTGCCGGTGAAGCCGGCCACGGGCAGGCCGGTGAGGACGGGGCGCAGTTCGGGGTGGGCCGGGTCGGCGGCGCGGGCGAGGAGGCCGGCCAGCAGCCGGGCGGTGACCTTGTCCTTGCGGTCCAGTCCGCTGCCGTCGGCGAGGACGGCCCCGGTCAGCGGGAGGCGGAGCTTCCCGAGCTGCTCGGTGACGGCCCGTCGGGCGCCGGCGAAGTCGGCGGGGCGGCCCGCCTTGATGGCGGTCTGCCGGGCGAGCGCCTCGGCGATGTCGTTGTCGCTGTTGGTCAGGGCGCGTTCGACCAGGGCGGAGAGGGGGGCGGAGAGGTGCTGGGCGACCTGCCGGGACCCGGCGGCCGGGCGGCCGTGCCCCGGCCCGGACCCGGTGTCGACCCCGGCGTCGTCGAGGAGCCTCGCGAAGGCTTCGGCGGCGTCCTTCGCCGGGTCGTCGCTGCGCGGGGCGGGTCCGCTGTCGGTGTCGTCGAGCCTGCCCTCGTCGATCATCAGGGCGCTGACCGGCGCGATGTTCTCGTTGGGGCCGATCGGGTGGCGCGCGGGTCCGGAGTAGCGGGAGGTGTCGTACGAGAGGCGGGCCCGGTCGACGCCGTGGTCCTTCAGGGCGCGCGCGGTGCCGGTGGCGAGCGTGCGCAGGGCCGCCCGGTCGAGGGTGGGGTCGCCGCCGCCGACCAGGGTGATCCGGCGGTGGTCGGGGGAGACCAGGACCTTCGTGGCGATGCGGTGGTCGGGACCGAGCGCGCTCAGCGCGGCGGCCGCGGTGGCGATCTTGACGGTGGAGGCGGGGGTCATGGGCAGGTCGGCGCCCCGGCCGTACAGCCGGGTGCCGTCGGCGGTGTCGATGACGACGGCGGTGTGCCGGGTGCCCAGGGCGGGGGCCTTCAGCAGCGGGTCGAGGGCGGCGCGGAGGTCCGGTGCCACGCTGTCGGGGGTGTGCCGGGCGTCCGGGGCGGCGTTGTCGACGGGGGTGAGGGCGGCGAGGACGGCCGGGGCGCTGGGCGCGGGCGCGGGCCCGTCGGGGGTGCCGGTGCCGTGATGTGCGCCACCTGTGTGGTTACGGGCGGCGGCCCAGTCCCGCTCGGCCTTACGCTGACCCGAGTCCCAGGGGCCGGCGGCAAGGACGACGCCGGCCGCGAGCACCAGGCCGAGCCCGGCGGACACGGCGGTGAACTGTCGGTCGTTCAGTCCCTTCAACCTGGTCACGGCACCCCGACGGGTGAGCCGGATCAGCTTGTCCAGCGGATTGACCGACGGTCTTTTCACCGGCTCGTCCACCGTTGACCAGCCCCTTTCGCGAGCACACATCTGCGTGGGGGACACTTAATCACCAGTCGTATGTGTTGATCATGGAGGAGCCACCCGTGGAGTTCGACGTCACCATCGAGATCCCGAAGGGTTCGCGGAACAAGTACGAGGTGGACCACGAGACCGGTCGGATCCGCCTGGACCGTCGACTCTTCACCTCGACCAGCTACCCGGCGGACTACGGCTTCGTCGAGAACACCCTCGGCGAGGACGGCGACCCGCTGGACGCGCTGGTCATCCTGGACGAGCCGACCTTCCCCGGCTGCCTCATCAAGTGCCGTGCCATCGGCATGTTCCGGATGACGGACGAGGCCGGCGGCGACGACAAGCTGCTGTGCGTGCCGGCCTCCGACCCCCGGGTGGAGCACCTGCGCGACATCCACCACGTGTCGGAGTTCGACCGCCTGGAGATCCAGCACTTCTTCGAGGTCTACAAGGACCTGGAGCCCGGCAAGTCGGTCGAGGGTGCCGACTGGGTCGGCCGCGCCGAGGCCGAGGCCGAGATCGAGGCGTCCTACAAGCGTCTTGAGGCGCAGGGCGGCGCGCACTGACACCGGCTCGTGGCCGGTGTCCGGCCGCGGCGCGTGCGCCGCGGCGTGCGGGCTCCGGCGGGTGAGCCGACGTACGCGAGCCGACGTGCGTGAACCGGCGTACGCGGGTTTCGGCGCGTGAACCGAGGCACGTGACCGAGGTGCGCGACATGGTTCCGCTTGCGGTTCCGTACGGGAACGGGCGGTACTCCTTCCGTGGGAGTGCCGCCCGTTCCGCGTACCCGCCCGGCGCACGGGGCCCGCGACCGTTCCGGGGCCCGCGGACCGGCCCCTGGAAGACCCTCCCCGTGCCCGTCCCGGATCTTCTGGCGTCCGCGGGCTTGTCCGTGGCCATACTGGGCACAAGCGCAGCCATGGACGCGCGGTAGTGACGAGGAGCGAGGGTCAGTGGTGGCGGAACCGGGCGGTCCGGAGGACCAGAAGCCCCAGTCCGACGAGGCGCGCAGCGCCTTCGTACCGCCTGCCGGGGTGGAGCAGCGCACATCCGTGCCCGAGGACGACCATCCGACGTCGGAGTTCGCCGTTCCGGCCGGTCTGACGGACGCCCCGGGGGCGGGCGCCGGTTCCGCTTCCGGTTCCGGTCCGGGCTCGGGGCAGGGTTCGGGCCAGGACCCGGTCGGCTCCGCCTTCGCCCCGCCGAGCACCTACGGCGCCCAGAACTCGCCGCCCGCCTTCACCCCGGCCCAGGGCATACCGATGATCCGGCTGACCAAGGAGGCTCCCTGGCAGGACCGGATGCGCACGATGCTGCGGATGCCGGTCGCCGAGCGCCCGGCGCCCGAGACGGCTCAGAAGTCCGACGACGTGGGGCCCGCGGTGCCGCGCGTGCTCGACCTGACGCTGCGCATCGGGGAGCTGCTGCTGGCGGGCGGCGAGGGCGCCGAGGACGTCGAGGCGGCCATGTTCGCGGTGACCCGCAGCTACGGCCTGGACCGCAGCGAGCCGACCGTCACCTTCACCCTGCTGTCGATCTCGCACCAGCCCTCGCTGGTCGACGACCCGGTGACGGCGAGCCGCACCGTGCGCCGTCGCGGCACCGACTACACCCGGCTGGCCGCGGTCTTCCGGCTCATCGACGACATCACCTCCGAGGACGTCGAGGTCTCGCTGGAGGAGGCGTACCGGCGGCTGGCGGAGATCCGCCGCAACCGCCACCCGTACTCCGGCTGGGTGCTGACGCTGGCCGGCGGCGGTCTCGCGGGGGCGGCCTCGGTGCTGGTCGGCGGTGGTCCGCTGGTGTTCCTGGTGGCCGCGGTCGGCGCGATGCTCGGCGACCGGCTGGCCTGGCTCTGCGCCGGGCGGGGGCTGCCGGAGTTCTACCAGTTCGTGGTGGCCGCGATGCCGCCCGCCGCGATGGGCGTGGCACTGACCCTCACCCACTGGTCGGACGTACGGCCCTCGGCGGTGATCACCGGTGGGCTGTTCGCGCTGCTGCCGGGGCGGGCCCTGGTGGCGGGCGTGCAGGACGGGCTGACCGGTTTCTACATCACCGCGGCCGCGCGGCTGCTCGAAGTCATGTACCTGTTCATCGGCATCGTCGTCGGCGTGCTGCTCGTGCTGTACCTGGGGCTCCAGCTGGGCGCCCAGCTGAACCCCGAGGCCAGGTTCATCCCCCACGACCGGCCGGTGGTGCAGATCCTGGCGTCGATGGCGCTCTGTTTCGCCTTCGCGATCCTGCTCCAGCAGGACCGGTCCACGGTGCTCGCGGTGACTCTCAACGGCGCCGTCGCCTGGGTGATCTACGGGGCGATGGCCAGGACCGGCGACATCTCGCCGGTGCTGGCGACCGCGACGGCGGCCGGTCTGGTGGGTCTGTTCGGGCAGCTGTTCTCGCGCTACCGGTACACCTCGTCGCTGCCGTTCATCACGGCGGCGATCGGTCCGCTGCTGCCCGGTTCGGCCACGTACTTCGGTCTGCTGGCCGTGGCCCAGGGGCGGGTGAACGCCGGGCTCGCCTCGCTGTCGACCGCGGTGGCCACGGCGCTGGCCATCGCGATCGGGGTGAACCTGGGGGGCGAGATCTCCCGGCTGTTCATGCGGGTGCCGGGAGCGGTCGGCGGGGCGAACCGCCGCGCGGCCAAGCGGACGCGCGGCTTCTGACCGCCCCGGCCCGGCCCGGCCCGCGACGACCGGACCGCGGCCCCGGCCCCCGGTCCGCGCGTACGGCTCGGGCCTCGGGGTCCGTACGTACGACTCGGCCTCCGGCCCGTACGCACGACTCGGGCCGACCCGCTCGTGTGCTGCGGGTCGGCCCGGGTGGTGTGACGGCTGCGGGTCAGCGTTTGGCGTGGCGGCCTCGCTGGCCCGTGGAGGGGGCGTTTCCGACGGCCGGGCCCTGGCCCTCGCCGCCGCCCGCCGCCGCTTCCTTCTTCGACCTGGAGCGGGCCCGCAGGAACTCGATCGCGATCGGCACCACCGAGATGAGCACGATCAGGATGAGGATCGCCTCGATGTTCTGGTGGACGAACTCGATCTTGCCGAGGGCCGCGCCGAGCAGCGTGACGCCGACGCCCCAGAGGACTCCGCCGATGATGTTGAACACGATGAACGAGCGGTAGTTCATCCGGCTCACACCGGCGATGATCGGCGTGAACGTACGCACGATGGGCACGAAGCGGGCCAGGATCAGTGACTTCGGCCCGTACTTCTCGAAGAACTCGTGCGCCTTCTCGACGTTCTCCTGCTTGAAGAAGCGGGAGTCCGGACGGTTGAAGAGCGCCGGGCCGACCTTGCGGCCGAAGAGGTAGCCCACCTGGTCGCCGATGATCGCCGCCAGCGCCACCAGGACGCAGACCAGCCAGAGCGGTGTGTGCAGCTTGCCCGCGGTCACCAGCAGACCCGTGGTGAACAGCAGGGAGTCTCCGGGCAGGAAGAAACCGATCAGCAGACCGGATTCCGCGAAGACGATGACCAGCACACCGAGCAGTCCGAACTGCCCGATGAGATAGTCCGGGTCCAGCCAGCTCGGTCCGAGCGCAAGCGTATTCAAGGGTCCGGGCTCCTGGATCGATCGATGACGGCTGCGTGGCCGCCCAAAGCTATCAACGTGGAACGACTCCCCCGGGTTCCAGATGGCCCGCACGAGGGCGCGCACCGTCCCGGCCGGAGATGCACTCCGGACCAACCGGGACAAAGCTGTCTCCAGGAGGTGCCACACGATGGGCATTGAGGATTACGGCGGCGGACAGGCGGCCCAGTCCGACGTCCTGGTCGTCACGACGAACGACGTTCCGGGTCACCGGGTGACGCAGGTGATCGGGGAGGTGTTCGGCCTGACAGTCCTTCCCCGAGCTCTCGGCTGCGCTCGAGCGGGGAGACCCCACTCGCCATCTGGGCAGCCAGATCGGCGCCGGGCTGAAGTCCATGATCGGCGGCGAACTGAAGGGGCTGACCAAGACCCTCGTCGAGATCCGGAACCAGGCGATGGAGCGGCTCGTCGAGCAGGCCAGGGCGCGGGGCGCCAACGCGGTGCTGATGATGCGCTTCGACGTGACCGAGGCGGCCGACGTGGGCACCGAGGTCTGCGCGTACGGCACGGCGGCCGTGATCAGCCGGACGTGACCGGTGGGGGCCGGGCGGGGGCCACGGCTCCGGCCCGACCGGGGCCCGGCGGGGCCGGAGCCCGGCGAGAGCGGGGCCGGCCGGCGGCCGTGACCGGGGAAGCCCGGTCGGCGGCGGCCGCGGGGTCTCGGCGGGGCGCCCCGGAGCGTCCCGCCGGGGCCCCGCCGCCCGGTCACGCCAGGCGTTCGGCGTTGGCCTCGATCGCGTCCCGCAGGTGCTCGGCCATCCCCGGCCGGATCGCCTCGTAGTACGCCCGGAACCTCGGGTCGGACACGTACATCTCGCCGAGCCCCCGGTGCATCTCGGGGCCGCACTCGTAGAACCGGCCGATGATGCGGCGGCGGTGCTCCTCGGCCAGGTCCATCGCGCGCTCGCCGGTGGCCGGTTCGCCGGCCTCCATCAGCGCGCCGTAGGCGGCGCCCCATTCGGCGGCCTCCGCCTGCATCCGCTTCCAGTCGTCCTTGGTGTACGACGCGGCGCGGCGCTGCGACTCGGCGTACGCGTCGGTGCCGCCCCAGCGGCGCCCGGCCTCCTCCGCGTGCATCTCGGGGTCCTTGTCCCCGAAGACCTCGAACTTCTCCTCGGGTGTGAGGTTGATGCCCATCTTCCGTGCCTCCATGGCTTTCTCGACGGCGTCGGCCATCTTCCGGAGCTCGGCGATCCGGTCGGTCAGCATCCGGTGCTGGCGGTGCAGGTGTTCCTGCGGGTCCGCCTCCGGGTCGTCGAGCAGTACCGCGATCCGGTCGAGCGGGAAGCCCAGCTCCCGGTAGAACAGGATCCGCTGGAGCCGGTCGAGGTCGCCGTCGTCGTAACGGCGGTGACCGGCGTGGCTGCGCCCGCCGGGCGAGAGCAGCCCGATGCCGTCGTAGTGGTGCAGGGTGCGCACCGTGACTCCGGCGAATTCGGCGACCTGTCCCACGGAGTAGTCCATGGCTCCCCGCTCCCTTCTCCGTCCCGGGTACGTCCCGATGCTGGGTCCTGACGTCGCGTGAGGTGCAAGCCGGAACGCCGTCGCGCCCGCCGACGCCGTCACGTTCGCCACCACCAGGAGGGTTATGCGGCTTTTGCGCCGTTATGGTGAGCCGGTGGCCACCGATTCTCCCCCGCCCACCGGGTCCACCCTCTCGCCCGCCGGGGC
>NZ_RDBO01000083.1:117521-137079 GCF_008120935.1 Streptomyces sp. sk2.1 | reverse complement strand
CACCCTCTCGCCCGCCGGGGCCGCTCCCCCGCCCTCCGGGTCCGCGCCCGCGCTCCGGCTGCTGCCCGTCATCGTGCCCGCGCTGGCCGTCGGGGTCGCCTCCGCCCTCGTCCTGCTCGGTGTGAGCCTGCTCGCGGAGAGGCTGCAGGACGTGCTCTGGGAGACGCTTCCCGACGCGCTCTCCGTCGGCCGTTACTCCGCGCTCTGGACGATCGCCGTGCTGACCGCGAGCGGGCTGGTGGCCGGGCTGGTGATCCGGGCGGTGCCCGGTCACGCGGGGCCCGATCCGGCGACCACGGGGCTGGTCGATCCGCCGCTGCGGCCGGGGGTGGTGCCGGGGCTGCTGCTCGTCACGGCGCTCACCCTGGCGGGCGGGATCAGCCTCGGTCCGGAGAATCCGATCACGGCCGCCAACATCGCGCTGGCCTTCTGGCTCGGCCGCCGGCTCCTGCCCGGCTCCTCCGCGGAGCTGTGGCTCTCCCTGGCCGCGGCCGGCACCATCGGCGCGCTCTTCGGCACCCCGGTCGCCGCCGCGCTGATCCTCTCGGAGACCCTCGCCTCCCGCCCCGGGCCGGGGGCCCTGTGGGACCGGCTGTTCGGGCCGCTCGCGGCCGGTGCCGCCGGGGCGCTCACCATGACGCTGCTGACGCACCCCAGCTTCGACCTGTCCCTGCCGCCCTACACCCACCCGCGCTGGGGCGACCTGCTGTCCGCGGCCGTCATCGCCCTGGCGGGGGCGGTGCTGGGCCTGCTGGCGGTGTACGCCTTCCCGCACGTGCACCGGGCCTTCCGGGCCCTGCGGCACCCCGTCCTGGCACTGACGCTCGGCGGGCTGCTGCTCGGCCTGCTGGGCGCGCTGGGCGGTCATCTGACCCTGTTCAAGGGGCTCGACGAGGTGAAGACGCTCGCCGCCGACCCGACGGGCTGGTCGGCCGGGGAGTTCGCCGTCATGGCCGTGGTGAAGACGGCCGCGCTGCTGATCTCGGCGACCTGCGGCTTCCGGGGCGGGCGGATCTTCCCCGCCGTCTTCGTGGGGGTCGCGCTGGGGCTCTGCGCCCACGCCCTCGTCGACCGGGTGCCACCGGCGCTCGCGGTGACCTGCGGGGTGCTGGGGGTGCTGCTGGCCATCACCCGGCAGGGCTGGCTGAGCCTGTTCACCGCGGCGGTGCTGGTCGGCGACTCGGCCGTGCTCCCGGTCCTGTGCGTCGCCTCGCTGCCGGCCTGGCTGCTGGTGACCGGGCGCCCCCAGATGCAGTTGCGCGAGGACGGTACGCCGCTGAGGTGAGCCCGGCACCGGCACCGCCGCCCGGCGCGCCCGATGCCCGGCATTTCCGTATCGTCGCATTCGCATGCACAAGTCCCGTAAGCCCCTTCGGAGGTCCGGTCATGCCCACGCCCGTCAACGTCGCCGTCATCTACTACTCCGCGACCGGCACCGTCGCCACGATCGCCAAGGCCGTCGCGGAGTACGCCGAGAAGACCGGGGCACAGGTGCGGCTGCGCAGGGCCGGCGAGCTGGCCCCGCAGGCGGCCGTCGACTCCAACCCGGCCTGGGCGGCCAACGCGAAGGCCACCGCGGACATCCCCGTGGCCTCGCCCGACGACATGGTCTGGGCGGACGCGGTGGTCTTCGGGACGCCGACCCGGTTCGGGAACGTCACCTCCCAGCTCAAGCAGTTCATCGACACCCTCGGCGGGCTCTGGCAGGCGGGCCACCTCGCCGACAAGGTCTACAGCGGCTTCACCTCCACCAGCACCGCGCACGGCGGCCAGGAGTCCACGCTGCTCGCGCTCTACAACACGATCCACCACTTCGGCGGCATCCTGGTCGCCCCCGGCTACACGGACCCGTCGAAGTTCGTCGACGGCAACCCGTACGGGACCTCGCACGTCGCCGGTCAGGGCGACATCCCGGTCGGCGAGCAGACCCTGACCGCCGCCCGGGTCCAGGCCGAACGGGTCGTGAAGATCACCCGGGCCCTCAAGGACGGCCTCGCCGAGGAGGGCTCCCGGGGCTGAACCGCCCCCCGTCCGGCACCGACGTACCGACAGGCCCGTGGCCGCCCGGCCCCTCCCGGGTCGCACGGGGCCACCGAGAGTTGAGAAGGACCGTCCACCGATGCCTCTCCACGAAGGTTCCTCCCCCGCCGCGGAACCGTCCGCGAAACGCCGCAGGCTCGCCCTCAACCCGTTCTTCGGGGAGGCCGACCCGATCGCCGGCATGGAGCTGGCGCCGCCCCGGCACCGGCTGCCCGACGGGCCCATGCCGCCCTCGATCGCGTACAACCTGGTCCATGACGAGCTGATGCTCGACGGCAACTCGCGGCTCAACCTCGCCACCTTCGTCACCACCTGGATGGAGCCCCAGGCCGGGGTGCTGATGAGCGAGTGCAGCGACAAGAACATGATCGACAAGGACGAGTACCCGCGCACCGCAGAGCTGGAGCGGCGCTGCGTGGCGATGCTCGCCGACCTCTGGCACGCCCCCGATCCCTCGACGGCCGTGGGCTGTTCGACGACCGGTTCCAGCGAGGCCTGCATGCTCGCGGGGATGGCGCTCAAGCGCCGCTGGGCGGCCAGGAACGCCGACCGCTATCCGGCGGCGGCCCGGCCGAACCTGGTCATGGGCGTCAACGTGCAGGTCTGCTGGGAGAAGTTCTGCAACTTCTGGGAGATCGAGGCGCGGCAGGTCCCGATGGAGGGCGACCGCTTCCACCTCGACCCGCAGGCCGCGGCCGACCTCTGCGACGAGAACACCATCGGCGTCATCGGCATCCTCGGCTCCACCTTCGACGGTTCGTACGAGCCGATCGCGGAGCTCTGCGCCGCGCTGGACGCCCTCCAGGAACGCACCGGGCTCGACATCCCCGTCCATGTGGACGGGGCGTCCGGGGCGATGGTGGCGCCGTTCCTCGACGAGGACCTGGTGTGGGACTTCCGGCTGCCGAGGGTGTCCTCCATCAACACCTCCGGGCACAAGTACGGCCTGGTCTACCCGGGCATCGGCTGGGCACTGTGGCGCTCCCCGGCCGAGCTGCCCGAGGAGCTGGTGTTCCGGGTCAACTACCTGGGCGGCGAGATGCCCACCTTCGCGCTGAACTTCTCCCGGCCCGGCGCCCAGGTGGTGGCGCAGTACTACACCTTCCTGCGGCTGGGACGGGACGGCTACCGGGCCGTCCAGCAGGCCTCCCGGGACGTGGCCCGCACTCTCGCGGAGCGCATCGAGGACCTCGGCGACTTCCGCCTCCTCACCCGCGGCGACCAGCTGCCCGTCTTCGCGCTGACGACCGCGCCGGGCGTGGAGGCGTACGACGTCTTCGACGTGTCGCGGCGGCTGCGCGAGCACGGCTGGCTGGTGCCCGCGTACACGTTCCCGGCCAACCGGCAGGATCTGGCGGTGCTGCGGGTGGTGTGCCGCAACGGCTTCTCGTCGGACCTCGCCGAACTGCTGGTCGGGGACCTCCGGCGGGTCCTGCCCGACCTGCGCCGCCAGCCGCACCCGCTGAGCCGCGACAAGCAGGTGGTGACGTCCTTCCACCACTGACGCCCGGCCCGCGCCACGCGCGGCCCACGAGGCCCGGTCCGGACCGGGCGAAGGGTGCTACTCCTCGTCGCCGGGGTCGGGGATGCCCGTCGCGTACGGGTTCTCCTGCCCCTCGGCGAGCACGCCGACGAAGGGCTCGCCCTCCTCGCCCGCGAAGGTGTACGCGCCGCCCTCGATGCGGGCGATCAGGCCGCGCGTCCACTCGGCCCCGGCGTCCGCCGAGTGGATCCACAGGTTCATGATCTCGCCGATGTGGCCGACCGACTCGGGACCGGCCTCCGGCAGGTAGTGGGTGGTGACCGAGTCCCGCCAGGCCGCGAGGCCGGCCACCCGCTCCTTGAGCAGCGCGACCGCCTCGTCCCGCCCCAGGTCGACGATGCCGCCGAGGCCCGCCGACAGCACGTCCGGCCTCTGGTCGTACGAGGTCAGCGCGGCGCGCACCAGCGCCAGGTACTCCTCGTCGCCCGCCTCGGTGAGTTCGTACTCGGTGCGGGGCGGGCCGCCGGCCGCGCTCGGGGCGGTCTCGTGCTCGACCAGCAGGCCCTGCTTCGCCATCTGCTTCAGCGCGTGGTAGATCGATCCGGGCTTGGCGTTGGACCACTCGTGGGCGCCCCAGTACTCCAGGTCGTTGCGGACCTGGTAGCCGTGCGCCCGGCCGTGCTGCCGGACGGCACAGAGAACCAGCAGCCGGATCGCGGACATCTCACGCACCCCTTCTGGTCAACTTTGACCAGAGTAACCGCCCGCCTCGGCGACCAGCTCGAACGCGGTGCGTCCGTCCAGGGACTCCCGGATGATGTCGGCGTGCCCGGCGTGCCGGGCCATCTCCTCGACGAGGTGGACCAGCAGCCACCGCATCGAGCACTGCTCCCCCTTCGGGAACCAGGGCGCCTCGGGCAGCGGGAAGGTGTCGTCCAGGCTGGGCACCGAGCGGATGAACTTCTCCGTCTCGGCCGCGACGCCGTCCCAGAACTCCAGGATCCCCGGCACCGTCTCGTCGCCGACGAGCCGGAAGCTGTCCGCCCAGTTGCTCTCGTCGCGGCCGGTCTCGCTCGGCTGCCGCTGGGCCATCCGCAGCCAGTTCAGCTCGGTCTCGGCGACGTGCTTGAGCAGCCCGGAGAGGGACAGCCCGCTGGCGCTGGGGCGGCTCGCCGCCTGCTCCTCGGTCAGTCCGAGCAGCGTGCGCCGGATGCCGCCGCGCTGGGCCTCGACGAAGGAGAGGAGAACGCCGCGCTCGTCGCCGGGGGTTCCTGCGGGAACGTGAGTGACCATGATGTCCGCCTTGGTGCTCGATGCCGGTTCTTCCTGACACGGATCAAGCTATGACCCATCGCGGTCAGCTTCCGTCCTAAAGAGGGGAGGGGGCGGCAGAAAGATCCGGCCGCCCGCGGAGGCGGGCGGCCGGAGGAGGAGTGCGGGGGATCAGAAGGGGAAGACGGCGCGTTCGTGCTGAATGGAGATCCACCGCTGGGTGGTGAAGGCGTCGACGGTCGCCTCGCCGTTCAGCCGGCCGAGCCCGGAGAACTTCTCGCCGCCGAAGGCCACCAGCGGGTCGTCCTGGACGGTGGAGTCGTTGACGTGGAACATCCCGCTGACGACGCGCCGGGCGAACCGCACCCCGCGCTCGACGTCGCGGGTGTGCACGGCGCCGCTCAGCCCGTACGGGGTGTCGTTGGCGATCCGTACGGCGTCGTCCTCGCCGTCGAACGCCATCAGCAGCGCCACCGGGCCGAATATCTCCTGGGACAGCAGCGGGGAGTCCTCGGGGAGCCCGGCGAGCACGGTCGGTTCCACGAGGTTGCCGCGGGTCCGGCCGCGGACGAGCGCGGTCGCCCCGTCGGCGATCGCCCGGTCGACGAGCGCGGTCAGGGCGTCGGCCCGGAAGGTGTTGATGACCGGGCCGATCCGGGTCTCCGGGTCGCGCGGGTCACCGGTCGTCAGCGCGGCCACCGCGGCGGTGAACCTCTCGGTGAACTCCTGCTCGATCCGGCGGTCCACCAGGATGCGGTTGGCGGCCATGCAGACCTGCCCCTGGTACACGAAGCGGCTGAAGACGGCCGCCTCGACCGCGTAGTCGATGTCCGCGTCCTCCAGCACCACCAGGGCGCTGTTGCCGCTGAGTTCGAGGATCGTCCGCTTGAAGTGCCCGGCCGCGACCGCGCCGACGTGGCGGCCGACCCGGTCCGATCCGGCGAAGGAGATCACCGCGGGCACGGGGTGCTCGATGAACGCGTTCCCGATCTCGGCGACGTCGGTGATCAGGACGTTGAGCAGCCCGGCGGGCAGCCCGGCGTCCTCGAAGATCCGGGCGACCATCCCGCCGCCGACGACCGGGGCGTTCTGGTTGGGCTTGACGACGACCGCGTTGCCGAGCGCGAGGGCCGGCGCGACGGACTTCATCGCCACCAGGAACGGGAAGTTGTAGGGGGTGATCACGCCGATGACACCGACGGGCAGCCGGTGGAGGCGGTTCTCCCTGCCGTTCGCCGGGGAGGGCAGGAGGCTGCCCTGCGGGCGCAGCGCCCGGTGGATCGCGTCGCGCAGGAACTCCAGGGCGGCGCGGAACTCGTACTCCGCCTTGATGCGGGTGCCGCCCAGCTCGTCGATGATCGCGTCGACGATCTCGGCTTGCCGTTCCTCGGTGATGCGCAGGGCGCGTTCCAGGACCGCGCGGCGCTCGTACGGGTTGGTGGTGGACCAGCTCCGCTGGGCACGCTCGGCGGCGCGGTAGGCCAGGTCGACCTCGTGCGCGGTGGCGATGGGGATCTCGGCGAGTTTCTCCCCGTTGTAGGGGTTGAAATCGATGATGTCCCACGATCCGGTACCGGTCCGCCATTCACCGTCGATGTATTGGTGGGCCAGCTCGTGGAAGAAGGACATACGATCCCTTAACTCATCCGCAGACTTCCGTCGAACCGTCATGGTACTGATGAATCAGATGAGTTGGAGCAGACCGCGGAGCAGATCGCGGCTCTCCTCGGCATCCGGACTGTCCTCGTGCAGCCGCACCATGGCCTTTTCGTACTGAGCGACTTCTTCGGCCTTGTCCAGATAGAGCGCACTTGTCAGCTGCTCCAAATAGACAATGTCCGACAGATCGGATTCCGGGAATCGCAGCATCGTGAAGGAGCCGCCCTCCCCGGCGTGCCCGCCGAAACTGAACGGCATCACCTGAAGGGTGATGTTGGGCTGCTCCGACATTTCGATCAGATGCCGCAATTGCCCCCGCATCACTTCCCGGTCGCCGTACGGCCGGCGCAGCGCGGCCTCGTCCAGCACGGCGTGGAAGCTGGGCGCGTTCTCGGAGACGAGGGCCTTCTGGCGTTCCAGTCGCAGCGCCACGCGGCGGTCGATCTCGACGGCGGGGGCGTCGCCCATGCCCCGGGTGACGACCGCGTGCGCGTACGCCTCCGTCTGCAACAGGCCGTGGACGAACTGGACTTCGTACACCCGGATGAGAGAGGCCGCCCCCTCCAGCCCGATGTAGGTCTGGAACCACCCGGGCAGCACGTCGCCGTAACTGTGCCACCAGCCCGCCACATTGGCCTCGCGGGCCAGTCCGAGCAGGGCGTCCCGCTCCGCCTCGTCCGTGACGCCGTAGAGCGTGAGCAGGTCCTCGACGTCCCTGGCCTTGAAGCTCACCCGTCCCAACTCCATGCGGCTGATCTTCGATTCGGAGGCCCGGATGGAGTAGCCGGCCGCCTCACGCGTGATGCCGCGCGAGTCGCGCAACCGCCTGAGCTGCGAGCCCAGCAGGATGCGCCGCACCACAGATCCACTCGACTCGCCTGCCGCCACCGGTCCGGTCCTTCCCTTCGCTTCCTGGGCATCGGGGCTCCCCCTCGATCCCCAAGTGCCGGATTCTGCCACCAAAACGCTTCAGCCCGTACTCATTCGATTACGGAAATGGGAAGACTTCCGTAAAGCTGCAAAAATACGCAGGGGAAGAAATGACCAAGAACCGGCACGGGTTCGGACAGGTCAGGCGCGTGCACGTGCATCTGCCCTTGCATCTGCCCTACGCATTGGGAACGATGGAGCCCGCGCACCTGCGTGCTCGTTCGTGTTGTGCCGCTGTACCCCCCGCAGTACCGATACAGCCGCGAATCCCGGGAGTGCCTCGCATGGGGACGAATGGATCGACGATGCTCGAGCCGTTAAGGCAGGGGCTTCCCCCCATCGATCCCTCAGCCGCCTCCGGGTCAGCCACCTGCACACTGCCCGCCCGCTACGAAGCCGTGAGCGGTGCGCGGAAGTTCACCCGGACGACGCTGAACGGATGGGGGCTGGGCGAGCGCTTCGACGACGTCGCACTGGTCGTCTCCGAACTCGTCACGAACGCCCTGCGGCACGCCCTGCCCGGGGACAACGCACCGGATCCCCAGGACCCGCCCGTACGGCTGCACTTGATGCGGTGGAGCTCACGCCTGGTGTGCGCGGTGCGCGACCCCAGCCAGGAGAGCCCGATCGCCTCCGAGGCGCCGGACTCGGCGGAGTCCGGGCGCGGCCTCTTCCTCGTGGAGTCCTTCAGCGACTCGTGGGGCTGGCACCCGTCCCCCTCGTCGGACGTCATCGGCCCGGACGGCCCGGCGACGTGCGGCAAGGTGGTCTGGGCGCTGTTCCGGCTCACCGACGGCAGGTGACCGGCCGCCGGCGACCGGCGGTCGGCCCGCGACGGGCCGGTGACGGATCGGTGGATGCCCGCCGGGCGACGACCGCCGGACGACGACCTGACGGCGCACACCTCTCCGCGGGGTGTGCGCCGGGGTGCGTCCGGGCGGGATGCCACCCGCGACGGGTACGGAATTTCCGTGGCGCGCTTCCGCGGGATGCGATGACGGGCACCCCGGCCCGGGGCGGTCAGCCGCCCGCGACCAGGTGGTCGAACTCCCCGTCCTTCACGCCGAGCAGCAACGCCTCTATCTCGGCCGGCGTATAGACCAGGGCCGGCCCGTCGGGGTGGCGCGAATTCCGCATCGCCACATCTCCGTCGGGCAGTTTCGCGAACTCCACGCAGGATCCCTGGGAGTTGCTGTGTCTGCTCTTCTGCCAGACGACTCCGTGAAGCTCTGTGGCCGCCATGCCGTTGTACACGTGGTGCACAGGACGCTCCCCGAGTTGCAAGGTGCAAGTGTCAACTGTCCCGGATCATAGCTCTGTTCAATTTTCCCTGCATGAGCAGATGCATGCGCGGATGCACGTGCACGCGGGGTGTTCCCGCGATTACAGCTTTCCTCCCAGGGATAGACGCACGAAACGCCTCTTCGGCTCCGTCTGCCCCGAGATGAACGCACCAACCCGGCGGGGAGCGCTGATAACTTGGCCCGGACTTTCGTCGACAAGGGGGAATTACAGATGCACAGAGTCGTACGTGCCGGTGCGGTGCTCGCGACCGGAATCCTCGCCACCGTCGCACTGACCGGTTGCGGCGGCGACAGCGACAGCGAGAAGAGCGACCCGGGCAAGGACTCCGCCGCGGGGCGGGAGACGCCCGGTCGGGGTTCCGGCGACGGCGGGGACGACGGCGCCTCCGCGGGCGACGCCTCGACTCTGGAGGGCGGCTGGGCCGGGAAGACCGACGGCAGGGCCATCGTCCTGTCCGTGTCCGCGGGCAAGGCGGCGCTCGTCACCGAGGAGCACGCCTGCACGGGCACCGTGCAGGACACGGACAAGGTGGTGATCGCGCTGAAGTGCGTCAGCGGTGGCACCGACCGCACCTCGGGGTCCGTCGAGTCCAACGACGGCAAGACCGTCGTGATCTCCTGGGACAGCGGGGTCAAGGACACCCTGGCCAAGACCGACCCGGGCGCCCTGCCGTCGGGCCTGCCCGAGCTGCCGGACATGTCGGACCTGCCGACGTCCTGACGAACCGATCGTTCCGGCGGCCCCGACCCGGCCGCCGGAGCCGCCCGACCGGCCGGAGCCGCCGGATTCCCGATGGGCCGGCGGTCCCTCACCCGGCACGTGCGAACGCTTCACTCCGCCCGGCCCCCGGGCCGATCCGAATCCGGCCCGGGGGCGGGGCCGGGGTCGGGACCGGGCTTCGACTCGGACTCAGGACCGGGGCCGGGACCGGGCTTCGCCCCGGGCTCGGGTGTCAGTTTCGCCCCGGGCTCGGACTCGGGTGTCGGCTCGGGTGTCGGCGTCGGCTCGGGCTCGGGCTCAGGCGTCGGCTTCGGCTTCGACTTCGGCTTCGATTCGGGGGCGGGCTTCGACTTCGGCTTCGTCGATCCGTCCAGGCCCCGGGAGAACTCCTCCAGGGCGTCCAGGAGGAGATGGGCCCCTTCCCGTACGAAGGGGTCGTCCGTCCCGCCCTCGCCCCCGGCCTGCCGCGCGTCCCACTCCGCCAGTGCCTCGCGCACCTCGGACCAGTCCGGTACGCGCCGCTCCCGCACCTCCTTCGCACCCTGTTCGGTGGCCCGGCGCAGCGCTCCGGCGAGACGCGCGGCGTCCGGTACGGGGGTGGCGCCGCCGCCGGGGAGGTGGGCCTCCAGCAGCATCGCGGCCCGGCCGAGTTCGGCGAGCGCGTGCTGGGTGTCGTCGGCGGCGGCACGGGAGAGACCGCGGTTGCGCACCGGTTCGTGCTGGGCGACCGCCAGCGCCTCCTGCCAGGCGACCCGGGCCTCGCGGGTGTCCAGCAGCGCCGAGCGGACGTCGTCGTGGCCGCGTTCGGCCGGTTCGGCGTACTGGTCGACGACCGAGGCGGCGTACCGTCCGTCCGCCTTCAGCCAGTCCCCGAGCCTGCCGCGCAGCCGCGGCGTCTCCCACGCCGGGTAGAGCGCGTACGAGATCATCGCGAGGAGTCCGCCGGCGAGGGTGAGGACGACCCGTTCCAGCACGGTCTGCGACCAGTCGCCGCCCGCCATGCCGAGCAGGAAGACGACGTACGCGGAGATGCACGCCTGGCCGACCACGTACCCGGTGCGCATCAGCAGGTACATCAGCAGGGCGCAGAGCACGGCGAGCGTCGCGGCCAGGCCCGTGCCCGGCCGAGTGGCCTGGACGATTCCCGTGGCGAGCGACACCCCGACGATCGTGCCGCCGAACCGGGCCACGGAGCGCCCGTACGTCTGGGAGAACTCCGGCCGCATCACCATGACGGCCGCCATGGGCGCCCAGTAGCCGTGCCCGAACGGCAGCGCGGTGCCGATGAGGTAGCCGACGGCCGCGACGGCGGAGACCCGTACGGCGTGCCGCAGGATCGGTGAGCCCGGGCGCAGTTCGGCGCGCATCGCCTTCACCACGACGGGGACCAGCCTCAGGAGGGTGGGGCGGCGGCGGTGCGGTGCGGCGGACGGGGTTCCGTCCGCGGTGGCCTTGATGGACTCGGCGGCCCGGTCCGCCTCGGCCTTCTCCTCCTTCGTCCCCTCGCCGTCGGCCGTCTCGATGACGTCGGAGAGCAGCGCGCCGAGCCGGTCGGCGGCCCGGCGCGGCGGGCCGGTGAGCAGCGTTCCGGTGTCCGGGGTCCGCAGCGCGGCCACGGCGGCCGGGGACAGTTCGACCGGGTCGCCGTGGCGGATCGCACGGGCCGCCGAGTCGAGCACCGATCCGGCGGCGGCCAGGAGTTCGCGGACCCGGTCCCGCTCGGGCCCCTCGGACGGCACGCCCAGCGACGGATCGGCGAGCGAGGCGAGGACCGGCCGGATGCGTTCGGCGATGCCCCGGGAGCCCTGCAGTTCGGGCGGGCGGCGGCGGGCCTGGCGGGGGGTGACCGCCGCCGCGTTGCGGGCCGTCATCAGCGGCACCGGGTCGAAGGGGGCGACCGGGTCGTGGCGCAGCCGCCGGGCGTAGTCGGCCTCGGCGGCCAGCGCGTCGGCGAGGGCGTCGCGCTGGGCGCCCCATCTCCGTACCGGGAACAGGACGATCAGCGTCGCCTGCACGACCCCGCCGACCAGGATCATCACGGCGTGCACGGCCGAGTCCGCGACGGAGGTCGGCAGGGTGATCGTGACCAGCATGATCGCCACGTTGGAGGCGGCGATGAGACCGCCGGTCGGGCCCGCCGCCCAGGCCAGGCCCGCGACGAACGTCCAGAGCACCAGCAGGGCCAGGAAGAGCAGCAGCCGGGAGCCGGTGAGGTAGCCGAGGAACGTGGACACGGCGAGGCTCGCGCCGGAGACCAGCGCGAGGACCGGCCGGGGGCGCCAGCTGCGCTGGAACGTGGCGATGGCCGCCTGGAACGCGCCGAACGCGGAACTCGCGGCGACCACGGGACCGAAGAGCGCGAGGGAGATCCCGATGACGAGGGCGAGACCGGCCGCGCCGCGGATCGCGATGAGCGGTTCGAGACGTTGCCGCTCGATCTTCAGCCCCGAGCGGGCGGTCTCCTTCAGCGCCCGGAGCCAGCTCATGCCCAGAGCCTAGCCGGAATTACCGTTTTGCCCCGAGTTGGGGGAGGTCGAATTCTCCGGGCCCGAGAAAATCACCCGGGCCTCCACAGCCCGGGGTCGACGGAACCCGGGGCAGGCGGAGTCCACGACCTCCACAGTCCGGGCAGGCGGAGCCCGTGGCGGACGGAACCCGTGGCCTTCACGGCCCGGGGCGGGCGGAGCCCGGGTTCCGCCGGTCAGCGTTTTCCGCGCCGGTCGTGCCGGTCGTGCCGGCCGCGCAGTTCCGGGCCGGGCCCGCCCATCCGCGCCCGGTCCGCGGCGGCCGTGCCGTGGTCCCAGCCGTCCAGGTCCGTGACGCCCCTGACCCGGGTGGTCGTGGTCCGGGGGAACATCCGCTCGGCGGTGTCCGTGACCGCCATGTCGCGGGCGGCGAGCACCGGGAGCAGCTGCGGATCGCTCCCTCCCCCGTCCCCCGCCCCGGCCTCGGCCTCGGCGGCCGCGGTGACGCGGGCGGTGTCGGCGGCGAGCCGGCTGCCCAGGCGCTGGGCGTACGCCATCAGGAAGGACTGCCGGAACGTCTTGGTCCGCTTGCGTCCGCCGGCCCGCTGGCCCGCCTCCGCCTTCGTCATCGCCACCGTGCCCTGGACCAGCAGGGAGGTGTACAGCAGCTCCACGGCGTCCAGGTCCGGTTCGAAGCCGACCACCGTGGAGAAGCCGAGGTCGCTGTTCCACACCGCGCGGCAGCGGTTCGCGGAGGCGACCGCGTCGAGCAGGATCGCCTTCGCCGTCTCGTACGGCGCGTCCACCCCGACCCGGCACGCCCCGGGCGCCTCCTCGCTGTGCGTACGCGCGGCGAGCAGGGCCTCGTCGATGGAGTGCCGGGCCATCAGCTCCTGCGCCTTGGTGGTCAGGGCCTCCGCCTCCTCGGGGAAGCCGGTCGCCTCGGCCTTGGCGAGCAGGGCCCGGATCCGGGTCAGCATCCGGGGTTCGTCGTGCGCGGGCGGCAGGCGGAGCCCGTGCGGGGCGGCGCCGGGCGGCGGACCGACCGGCTCGATGGCGGGGAGCCGGAGCAGCAGCCGGTACAGCCCGAGGACGGCGGACCCGTAGGAGAAACGGTCCGGCCGGTTACGGGGCGGAGCGTCCGGGAGCCCGTCGAGCTGGGCGCGCCAGCGCGGCGGCAGCGACTCGTACCGCGCGGTCTCCGAGCCGATCAGCCCGGCGGCGATCCCGGCCGCGGTCTCGTCGAGCTCGTGGCGGACGGTGCGTACGACGTCGGCGGGCTGCCAGCCGCGCTCCCAGGCCCGGCGGACGAACTCCTCGCCGCGCCGGAACAGTTCCGCGTCGGCCGTCGGATCGGCGGCGAGCAGCGAGGCGCCGGTGTCGAGTCCGGCGTCGCCGTCCGAGTAGAGGGCCGCCGCGAATGCCTGGTCGATCACCGGTTCCATGGGGTCAGGGTAGGCAGGGCGGAACGGCGGGGTGGGGCTGGCCCCACCGTGCGGACGGGCCCTGGTGGTCGTGATCGCGGGACGCCGGAACGGTTCGATCGCAGGTATGACCTCCCCGCACCCGTCCACCGCGTCCGCCCCGCGCACCGCGGCGTCCGTGCCCCGCGCGTCCGCGTCCGGCGCCGACGCCGTACGGCTCCGTTCCCTGCGCCGGTCCTACGGCCGGGTCGACGCCCTCGACGGCGTCGACCTCACCGTCCGCCCCGGCACCTTCACCGCCGTCATGGGCCCGTCCGGGTCCGGCAAGTCCACGCTGCTGCACTGCGCGGCCGGGCTGGACCGGCCGACGTCCGGCACCGTCGAGGTGGGCGGGACGGAACTGACCGGGCTGAACGAGCGCCGGCTGACGCTGCTGCGCCGGGACCGGATCGGCTTCGTCTTCCAGTCGTTCAACCTCGTCCCCTCGCTGACCGCCGCGCAGAACGTCGCGCTGCCGCTGCGCCTCGCGGGCCGCCGCCCGTCCCGCGCCGGGGTGCGGGAGGCCCTGGCCCGGGTCGGCCTCGCGGACCGGGCGGGGCACCGGCCCACCGAGCTGTCCGGCGGCCAGCAGCAGCGGGTGGCCCTGGCGCGGGCCCTGATCACCCGGCCCGCGGTGCTCTTCGGCGACGAACCGACCGGCGCGCTGGACACCGCGACGAGCCGGGGGGTGATGGAGATGCTGCGGGAACTGGTGGACCTGGAGGGGCAGACGATCGTGATGGTCACCCACGACCCGGTGGCCGCGGCGTACGCGGACCGGGTGGTCTTCCTGATCGACGGACGGGTGGCGGACGACCTGGCCGCCCCCGGCACCGAACGGATCGCGGCCCGGCTCACGGCGGGACGCGAACGCGCCGGGCACGGCACGCGCGGCGACGGGCACGGCAACAGCACCAACACCGGCACCGGCACCGGCAACAGCACCGGCACCCGGGCCCCGGAGGCGTCGTGCTGACCGTCGCCCTCGCCTCCCTGCGCACCCGCTGGACCACGCTCATCGGCACCTTCGTCGCACTCGCGCTGGGCGTGGGCCTGATCGCGACCATGGGCCTCGGGCTCGCCTCGACCCTCGACGCCCCGGACCGGGCGCCGCAGCGGTTCGCCGGATCGCCGGTGGTCGTGATGGGCGTCGACACCCTGACCGTACGGGTGCGGCGCGGGCCGTCCACGGCCGAGGTCGGCCGTCGACTCGCTCATCCACACCCTGTGGACACCGAACTCCTGCGCGAACTCCGGGCGCTCGGTCCGGTGACCCGGGACGACGGCCCGGAGCTCGTCGGACCCCCCTCCGCCACCGGCCGGGGCGCGACGCGCGGCCCGGACGCCGTGGGGATGGACGCGCCCGCCGAGGAGGTGCGCCGCGTCGTCGGCGACCGCGCCCTGGTCCTCACCGGGGACGACCGGCGTCGCGCCGACCCGGACACGGAGCGGGACGCCGAGGGGCTGGTGGCCGTGAACGCCCTGCTCGGCACGGCCGGGGGCGTCAGCGCCTTCGTCTCGGTCTTCGTCGTCGCGTCGACGTTCGCCTTCTCGGTGGCCCTGCGCCGCCGCGAGTTCGGGCTGCTGCGCACGGCGGGGGCGACGCCCGGCCAGTTGCGGCGGCTGCTGCTGACGGAGGCCGCCGTGATCGGCGTGCTCGCCTCCGCCGCCGGGTGCGCGCTGAGCCGCCCGGCCGCGTCGGTGCTGGCCGAGCTGCTGGTGGCGGAGGGCATGGCACCGTCCTGGTTCAGGATCGGCCCGGCCTCCTGGCCGCTCCACGTCGCCTTCTGGACCGGGCAGGCCGTGGCGCTCGCGGGGGTCTGGGCGGCCTCGCGGCGGGCCGGCCGGACCGGACCGGCGGAGGCGCTGCGCGAGGCCGACGTCGACACCGGCCTGCTCCCGCCGGTCCGCCGTCTGCTCGGCGTCGTCCTGCTCGCGGGGGCCGCGTTCCTGATGGCGAAGTCCCTGGTCACCGACCCGTCCGCGTTGCTGAAGCGGAAGACGTACATCACTCAGCCGATGGTCCTGATCACGGCCGTCGCGCTGCTCGCGCCGCTGCTGGTGCGTCCGCTGGTCCGGCTGGTCCGGCTGCCGGGGGCGACCGGGACGCTCGTGTCCGCGAACACGTCGGCGGCGTTGCGGCGCACGGCCGCGATCGTCGCCCCGGTGCTGGTCACCGTGGGACTGGCCGGTTCGGTGGCCGGTTCGGCGATGTCGGTGTCGGCGGCGCGGGCGGCGGAGGCGCGCGAACACACCCGGGCCGATCTGGTCGTGACGGGACGGGACCTGAGGCCCCGTCCGGTGCCGGGCGCGACGCTCTTCGCCTCGGCCCCCACCGCCGTCCACGTGCGGGAGGAGGGCTCCGCCCTCGTCACGTCCGAGGCCCGCGCGGTGGACGACGCGAAGGCCCTCGCGGCGGTCGGCCGGCTGCCGGTGGTGGCGGGCGACATCGGGGATCTGGACGACCGCTCGATCGTGGTGAACGAGGAGTGGGAGCAGCACACGGTGGGCTCGACGGTCCGGGTGCGGCTGGGCGACGGGCGGCCGGCGCACCTGCGGATCGTGGCGGTGCTGGCGCTCGGGACGGGGAACAACGGGGCCTATGTGACCAGGGCGAACGCTCCGGCGGCCGGGATCGACCGGATCGACGTGCGCCTCTCGCCGGGCGCCGACCGGGCCGCCGTCACCGCGCTGCTGCGCGGGACGGGCGGCACGGTGCGGCCGGTGGAGCGATGGCTGGCCGCGACGCATCCCCGCACCGGTGCGCAGACCCGGTTCGGCCTGGCCGTGGTCCTGGGCATCGCGCTGGTCTACACGGTGATCGCCCTGGCCAACACGCTGCTGATGGCGGGGTCCGTACGGGCCCGGGAGCTGGACGCGCTCCGGCTGGCCGGCGCCACCCGGTCGCGGGTCCTCGCGGTGGTGGCCGGGGAGACCCTCTTCGCGGTCGGGCTCGGGGCGCTGCTCGGCCTGGCCGTGACCGCGGCGAACCTGGCGGGCCCGGCCGCCGCGCTGGCCGCGCTGTCCGCGCCGGTCGAGGTGTCGGTGCCGTGGTCGCTGATGGGCGGTGCGGCGGGGGTGTGCGCGGTGGTCGCGGTGGGGGCGGCGCTGCTGCCGGGAGCGGTGCGCCGCACGCGCTGCCGGTGACCGGGTTCGGCGGCCCGGTCCGGCCGGGCCGCCGAACCCGGCCGGGCAACGTGTGTGGTCCATCCAGCGGCACTTGCTGACGAGGCATCCGCTTTCCCCTTTCATCACGCTTTAGCGTGCTTCCTGTCCTATCCCAGAGGCCGCCGACGGAGGCGATCGAGGAATGACCGGAGACCGACAGCAGGACACGAGCAAGAACCCGGGCGGGAAGCCGGACGGGGGTACGGGCGCGGGCGCGCGGGCGGTCACCTCGCGACGGCGCGTACTGGCCGCCGCCGCGCTCGCACCGGTACTGACCGCGGCCGGAGCGACCGGGGCGGCCGGAGCGGCCCGCACCGGGACGGCAACCGGGCACGGCGAACGGATCGAGCCCGTGCGGACCACCCTGGCGGACTGGGCGGGCGTGGCGCGGGCGCTGGGCCGCCCCGGCAGCATGCTGCGCGACACGGCGTACCACACGAGCTTCCCCCGGCAGGACCTGCGGGTGGTCTCCGGGGGCGTCGTCGTCACCCCCGGGCTCGCGCTGGGCACGCACGTGGCCTTCATCCGTTACGCCGACGGCAGCACGATGATGATGGGCGACGTGGCGGTCACCGAGAAGGAGCTCCAGCGGGTGACCGACGCCTGGCAGGAGCACGGGATCGAGCAGACCGCGCTGCACAAGCACCTGCTCTCCCACACCCCCGACATCTGGTGGACCCACGTCCACGCGCACGGCCACGACCCGTCGGCCCTGGCCCGCGGGCTGCGCGCGGGGATCGACCGCACCGCCACCCCGCCCGCCCGGCCGCCGCGCCCGCAGCCGCCGATCGACCTGGACACCGCCGCGATGGACGCCGCGATGGGCACGAAGGGCACCGCCAACGACGGGATCTACAAGATCCTCTTCATCCGCCGCGAGACCGTCGTGGACGGTCACCTGGTCCTGCCGCCGGGCCTGGGATCGACCAGTGCGTTCAGCTTCCAGCCGCTGGGCGGCGGCCGGGCCGCGCTCAGCGGCGACTGCGCCATGGTCGCCGACGAGGTCCCGCAGGTGCTGAGGGCCCTGCGGCGCGGCGGGATCGAACTCGTCGAGCTGCACAACCACCACCTGTCGGAGAACCCCCGCCTGTTCTTCATCCACTTCTGGGCCGTGGGCGACGGCGTCGAGCTCGCGCGGGCACTGCGCCCGGCGGTGGACGCCACCGACGTCGTACCGAACACCTGACCTCGACCGCACGGACCGGAGGAACCGTACGGACCGGAGGAACCCGACGGGCCCGGACGGAACCCGACGGGCCCGGACGAGTGCACGCCCCCGGTCGCCGGGCCGTATTGCGCCGGTCCAGCGACCGGGGCCGCCGATCTGTTCTGCATATGGACCAATCGACCGGGAGCGGCGCGTTTCCGGGCCGACGACCGGGCACCCATGTCCCGTCCGGCCCGCACCCCGCACGGACGGAGCCCGGCCTCCCCACCCCACGAACCGACCGTCAGATCCTCACCTGGAGCTCCGCATGGAACCAGCCGCCGACGCCCGGCACTGCCCGTTCGACTACGCCGAAGCACTCGAATTCGACCCGGTGCTCAGGGACTTGATGAACGAGGGACCGGTGTCCCGCATCCGTCTCCCGCACGGCGACGGCGACGCGTGGCTCGTCACCGGCTACGACGACGTGCGCACGGTGACCACCGACCGGCGCTTCAGCCGCACCGCCGTCATCGGCCGGAACTTCCCGCGCATGACCCCCGAACCGATCGTCCAGGCCGAGGCCATCAACGTGATGGACCCGCCGGGCAGCAGCCGGCTGCGCAGCCTGATCTCCAAGGGCTTCGCACCCCGCCACATGGAGCGCATGCGGGTGCGCACCCAGCACGTCGTCGACGAACTGCTGGACCGGATGGAGGAGGACGGCGCCCCGGCCGACCTGTTCGAGCACCTGGCGGCCCCGCTGCCGCTGACCACGATCTGCGAGGTCCTCGACATTCCCGAGGCGGACCGCGCGCAACTGCGCGCCCACGCCCGGACCATGATGGACACCACCGTCGAGAACAAGGAGGCGGCGATCCGCTCCAAGGCCGATCTCCGCGCCTACTTCGCCACGTTGACGGCGCAGCGGCGGGCGAACCCGGGCGACGATCTGATCAGCGCGCTGGCCACCGCCCGCGACGGGGACGAGATCCTCAACGACCAGGAACTGACCGTCATGGCCATGGTCCTGCTCATCACCGGCCAGGACACCACCACGTACGAGATCGGGAACATCGCCTACACCCTGCTCACCAGGCCGGACGAACTCGCCATGGTGCGCGATCAGCCCGACATGCTCCCCCAGGCCATCGAGGAGCTGCTGCGTTTCATCCCCTTCCGCAAGGGGGTCGGCATCCCCCGGGTCGCCACCGAGGACGTGGAACTGAGCGGGGTGCGCATCCGGGAGGGGGACATCGTGCACGTCTCCTATCTGACGGCCAACCGCGACGGCCGGAAGTTCGACCGCCCCGACGAGCTGGACCTGGAACGCAACGGGCCGTCCCACATGACCTTCGGCTGGGGCGGGCACCACTGCCTCGGCGCCCCGCTCGCGGCCACGGAGCTCCAGGTCGCCATCGGAACGCTGCTGGAGCGCTTCCCCGCCCTGAAACTGGCGGTGCCGGCCGAGGACGTGCGCTGGAACAAAACGTCGATCTGGCGCTATCCCCTCGAACTCCCCGTCACCTGGTGACCGGGGAGGTCCCGCACGCCCGATGACCGGGGGCGCTCCGGCTCACGCCGCGAGACCGCGGCACGCGCCCCGGACCGCCGTGCGCGCCTCCGTACGTCGTACAGGTACGGCGTACGGAGCGCACGGCCGGGACCGGGCCGGACCCGGCCGGACCCGGCCGGACCCGGCCGGACCCGGCCGACGGGAGGCCGTCATCGATGATGCGTCCGCGGAGGACGGGCGGCAACCGGAGCGTTCCGCCGCACCCCACCGCGTCTCACCCGCTTGTCGAGCTGGAAGTGGAATCCGGTGGAGCGGACCGCGTAGGAGATCCAGTCCTCGGTGGCCGGGATGACGAACGAGCCGTTGCGCTCCAGCCGTACCCCCGTGCCG
>NZ_RDBO01000083.1:73742-117421 GCF_008120935.1 Streptomyces sp. sk2.1 | reverse complement strand
CCCGCGTGGATGATGTAGAAGTCCATCTTTCCCGCGTTCCACTGGTGCTCCTCGGCGACCGCCTCCAGCGCCGGCGCGAGGGGTTCCATGGTGCCGGGCACCCGCTTGTCGAGCTGGAAGTGGAATCCGGTGGAGCGGACCGCGTAGGAGATCCAGTCCTCGGTGGCCGGGATGACGAACGAGCCGTTGCGCTCCAGCCGTACCCCCGTGCCGCCGCTGCCCCGCACCGCGGAACCCGGCTCGCAGTCCTCCCTCTTCGAACCCCGCACCGGCACCGAGCTGCCCTTCGACGACCTGCTCCAGGTGTACGCCGACCAGCTGCGCCGCCACGACGCCGCCGAGCACCCGGCCCGGATGCGCCTGCTCACGGCCGCCGAGTCGGCCGGCATGCTGGTCGCCGCCGAGATGAACCGGGCGGGCCTCCCCTGGCGCGCCGACGTCCACCGGGACGTGCTGGACGAGCTGCTCGGCGAGCGGTACGCGGGCGGCGGCGAGCCCCGCAGACTGGCCGAGCTGGCCGACGAGGTCTCGGC
The DNA here is from genome assembly GCF_008120935.1 of Streptomyces sp. sk2.1. Classification (GTDB taxonomy): domain Bacteria; phylum Actinomycetota; class Actinomycetes; order Streptomycetales; family Streptomycetaceae; genus Streptomyces. Next base: position 116,888 of record NZ_RDBO01000083.1, on the reverse strand, counting down.
CGCCTTCGGCAGACGGGTCCGCCCCGACCTCCCCGCCGACGTGGTGAAGGCGTTCGCGCAGGCCGGCATCAGGATCAGGTCCACCCGGCGCTGGGAGCTGGAGGAGCTGGACCATCCGGCGGTGGAGCCCCTCGTCCGGTACAAGAAGCTGTACCGGATCTGGACGGCGCACGGCTGGAGCTGGCTCCAGGACTGGGTGCGCGAGGGCCGCTTCCGCCCCGAGTACCTCCCGGGCGGCACGGTCAGCGGCCGCTGGACGACCAACGGCGGCGGGGCGCTCCAGATCCCCAAGGTGATCCGACGGGCGGTCGTCGCCGACGAGGGCTGGTGCCTGGTCGTCGCGGACGCCGACCAGATGGAGCCCCGGGTGCTCGCCGCGATCTCCCGCGACCGCGGCCTGATGGAGGTCGCGGGCCACGACGGCGACCTGTACACGTCCCTGTCCGACCGGGCCTTCCACGGCGACCGGGAGCACGCCAAGATCGCCCTGCTCGGCGCGGTCTACGGCCAGACCTCGGGCGACGGGCTGAAGAACCTCGCCGCCCTGCGCCGCAGGTTTCCGCTGGCCGTGGCCTATGTCGACGAGGCGGCGAGGGCGGGCGAGGAGGGCCGTCTCGTACGGACGTGGCTGGGCCGGACCAGCCCTCCCGCGGCCGGGAGCGGCGAGGCCGGGGAGGCCGGTCTCCCGCAGGAGGGCATCGACCCGGTCCCCGCCGACGACGAAGGGTTCACCCCCGGCTACGCGTCGACGAACGCCCGCGCACGGGGCCGTTTCACCCGCAACTTCGTGGTGCAGGGCAGCGCGGCGGACTGGGCGCTGCTGCTCCTGGCCGCCCTGCGCCGATCGCTCCGCACCGCCGGGCTCCGGGCCGAGCTGGTCTTCTTCCAGCACGACGAGGTGATCGTGCACTGCCCGCGGGAGGAGGCGGAGGCGGTGGTGGCGGCGATCCGGGCGGCCGGTGAGCTGGCCGGTCGGACCGCGTTCGGCGAGACACCGGTGCGCTTCCCGTTCACGACGGCGGTGGTGGAACGCTACTCGGACGCGATCAACCAGGGCAGCAGCGCCGCCCACTGGCTGGGCACGGACCAGCTCGGCCGGGACATCGCCGCCCGTGTCGTGGTGGCGACCCGGCTGACCCTGGGGCTCACCCTGCTGGCCGCCGTGATCGGCGTCGGTGGCGGGCTGCTGCTGGGTGTCGCCCCGGCGGTCGTGGGCCGGCGCCTCGGACGGCTGATCACCGCGACCGCCCCTCTCCTCCCCGCCCCTTTCCCCTCACTCCGGGAGCCTGTGATGACCACGACGAGTCCCCTCGACCGGAACGCCGCCCTCGCCCTGCTGCGGGAACGGATCCTGGACGTGCCCGACCATCCGCGCCCCGGGGTGGTGTTCAAGGACATCACCCCCCTGCTGGCCGACCCCCTCGCCTTCCGCACCCTTGCCGACCTGCTCGCCGACGAGTGCGTCCGGCTCGGGGCGACCGCGGTCGTCGGCATGGAGGCGCGGGGGTTCATCCTCGGCGCGGCCGCCGCCGCGCGGGCCCGGGTCGGCTTCGTCCCCGCGCGCAAGGCCGGCAAGCTGCCCGGCCCCACCCTGTCGCGGGCCTACGACCTGGAGTACGGAAGCGCCGTCGTCGAGCTCCGGGCCGACGCCCTGCGGGCCCACGACCGGGTCCTGGTCGTGGACGACGTCCTGGCCACCGGCGGCACCGCCGAGGCCGTCCTGCGGCTGGTCCGGTCCACCGGGGCGACGGTGGCCGGCCTGGCCGTGCTGCTCGAACTGCCCTTCCTCGGCGGGCGCGAGCGCCTCGCCCCGGCCCTCGCCGATGCCGGTGCGGAGCTGCACGCCGTCGTCGTCGCATGACACGACGGCTCCGCCCCGTCACCCCCGGTGGGGCGGTGACGGGGCGGAGCCGTGCGGGACCGGGCCGGGTCTACTGGGCCAGGTAGCCGCCGTCCACCGGCAGTACGGCCCCGGTGATGAACGACGCCTCGTCACAGGCCAGGAAGCGGATCGCGGCGGCCACCTCGGCCGGTTCGCCGATCCGGCCCATGGGGTGCATGCGCTCGATCGCCGCGAGGTACTCGGGGCCCCCGGGCTCCTCCGGAAGCCTGCGCACCCGATCGGTGCGCACGGTGCCCGGCGCCACCGCGTTGACCCGGATGCCGCGCGAGGCCCACTCGACGGCCAGGTGCATGGTCAGCCCGGTCGCCACGAACTTGGCGGGGCCGTACGTGCTCTGGCCCCGCTGTCCGGCCAGGCCCGAGATGGAGGACAGGCACACGATGGCGCCGCCGCCGTTCGGCTCCATGGCCTCGATCGCGTACTTGCAGGTCAGGAACATGCCCCTGCCGTCGATGGCCATCACCTCGTCCCAGTCGTCCGCATCGGCCTCGGTGATGTCGAGCAGCGGGATGATCCCCGCGTTGGCCACCAGGACGTCGAGCCGCCCGTACTGGTCGACCGCCGCCGCGATCATGGCCCGGGCGTCCCCGGGGTCCGACACGTCGCCCGTGACGGCCACCGTTCCGAAGCCCTCGCCGGCCAGCCGGGCGACCACCTCGGCGAGCGCCCCGGCGTCCCGGTCGGTGAGCACCAGCCGGGCCCCCTCACGGGCGAACAGTTCCGCCGTCGCCTCCCCGATGCCGTGCGCCGCACCGGTGATCACACAGACCTTCCCGGCCAGTGTCCCGCGGGCCGTGCCGCTGCCGTCGTCGTCACGCATCCGCGCTCTCCTCGCCGTCACACATCCGTGCTTCTCCCGCCGTCACGTGTCCGTACCCATCCGTGCCCTCCGCGCCGTCCGCCCGACCCCCGCCGCTCCCGCGGTCCACGACGTCGACCGCCGTCACCGCGCCGTGGGACGCGGACCCCACCAGGGCCCGGTACTTCGCCATCACGCCGTGCCGGTAACGGGGCTCCGGCGCCCGCCAGCCGGCCGCCCGCGCGGCCAGCTCCTCCGCCGTGACGTCCAGCCCGACCCGGCGTCCGGGCAGGTCGACGGTGACGACGTCCCCGTCCCGGACGTGGGCGATCGGCCCTCCGACGGCGGCCTCCGGCGCGAGGTGCCCCACCATCAGCCCCCGGGTGGCCCCGGAGAACCGCCCGTCCGTCACCAGCGCCACCGACTCCCCGAGCCCGCGCCCCACGATCGCCGCGGTCACCCCGAGCATCTCCCGCATGCCGGGGCCGCCGCGCGGTCCCTCGTACCGGATCACCACCACGTCACCCGGACGTATCGCGCCCGACTGCACGGCGGCCATGGCGTCCTCCTCGCAGTCGAACACCCGGGCCGGTCCGGTGTGCACCGGGCGGACGTGCGGCGTCGCCTTGACCACCGCGCCCTCCGGCGCGAGGGAGCCGTAGAGCACCAGCAGGGCCCCGCTCGGGCTCAGCGGACGCGCCACCTCCGCGACGACGTCCTGCCCGGGCTCCTCCTCGGCCTCCCCGGCCTCCTCGCCCAGGGTCCGCCCGGTGACCGTCGGCGTGGTCCCGTCGACCAGACCCGCCCCGACCAGGCGCCGGGCGACGAGCGCCGTGCCGCCCGCCCGGTCCAGGTCGACGGCCGTGCGGCGGCCGAACGGCTTCAGATCGGTGATCACCGGCGTGCGCGCGCTGTACGTGTCGAAGTCGGCGAGGTCCAGGGGGACGCCCGCCTCCCGTGCGATCGCCAGCAAGTGCAGCACCAGGTTGGTGGAGCCCGCGGTCGCGGCCCCCGCCACGACGGCGTTGCGGAACGCGGCACGACCGAGCAGGGTGCGGGGGGTCCGCCCGGACGCCCACGCCTCGACGGCGAGCCGGCCGGCCCGTACCGCCCACTCCCGCCGCCGGGTGTCGGCCGCGGGCGGCCCGGCCGAGCCCAGCGGGGACAGACCGAGGAACTCCATCGCCATGGCCATGGTGTTGGCGGTGTACTGCCCCCCGCAGGCACCGGCGCCGGGACACGCCCGCCGTTCCAGACGGGTCAGGTCCGCGTCGCTCATCCGGCCCGCCGCGTGGGCGCCCACCGCCTCGAAGACCTCGGCCAGGGTCACGTCCTGGCCGTCGAACCGCCCGGGGGCCATCGCCCCGGAGTAGAGGATCACCCCCGGGATGTCGAGCCGGGCGTGGGCCATGGCCGCCGCCGGGATGGTCTTGTCGCAGCCGACGACGGTGACCATGGCGTCGAACATGTGGCCGCGGGCGACGAGTTCCAGGGAGTCGGCGATCAGGTCCCGGCTCACCAGCGAGGTCCGCATGCCCTCCGTGCCCATCGTGACCACGTCGGAGACGGCCACGGTGTTGATCTCCATCGGGGTGCCGCCCGCGGCCCGCACCCCCTTCTTCACCTCCTCCGCGAGCATCCGGTGCGTGTGGTTGCAGGGCATGGTCTCGGTCCAGGAGTGGGCCACCGCGACGACCGGACGCTCCAGGTCCTCCTCGGTGAACCCGACGGCACGCATCTGCGCGCGCGCCGGGGCCCGGTCGGGGCCGGCGTACAGCAGGCGGCTCCTGCGCGTGGGCGGGACTGCGTTCATGAGACCTCCGCGGGTGAGGGGTCGGGGGCGGCCCGGTGGACGCCCCGGGGCAGCGGGTCGCGCAGCGCGGACGCCCGGCGGGCCAGCCAGAATCCGGCCGCCTGGCTGGTGACGACGGAGACGAGGACGAGAACGGCGAAGAACCCGTCGTTGATGAGCCCGGCCTGGTGGGTGACCCCGGCGAGGATCACCCCGAGCGTGCCGCGGGCGTTGAGGGCGAGCGCCAGGGAGCCGGCGAACGCGCTCGTCTCGCCCGCCAGCCGGGCCGCGCCCCAGATGCTGAGCGTCTTGACGCCGCACGCCAGCAGCAGGAACCAGACGAAGAACCACACGTCGAACTCCCGGACCAGATCGAGCCGTACGCCGACCAGGGCGAAGAAGACCGGCACGAAGAACGCCTGGGAGAACCGGCCGATCGCCTCCCACGCCCGCGACGCGCGCTCCTTCGCCCGGCGGTCCCCGGCCTGCTCGTCCCCCCGCGCGGCGCAGATCCCCGCGACCAGCCCGCCGAACACCGCGTTGACGCCGAGGCCCAGACAGATCAGGACCACGACCAGCAGGAAGGCCAGCCGGAAGGCGATCGGGCTGCGCCGCGCCACGACGTTGCCCCGGTGCTCGGCGAGCCACCGGAACCAACGCGGCCCGCGCACCAGCGCGCACCCGACGAAGACCAGGCTGATCAGCGTGAAGTAGACGGCGCTCCACAGCGGCGACGCGCTGCCGAACGTGTGCCACAGCCCGACGGACTGCTCGGATCCGGCCTGCGCGAGACCGAGGGCCACGGCGAGCACGACGTAGAGGATGATGTCCTCGATCACCGCCACCATCAGCACGATGCGGCCGAAGACGGTGTCCATGATGCCGAGGTCCATCATGATGCGGGAGATCACCGGGATGGCCGCCACCGCCATCGCCAGGGCCACGACGAGAGCCGTCGTCGCCGTCGTCCCCGCCGGTCCGGCGAACCGCCCCGGCCCCGACAGCAGCACGACCCCGGCCCCGACGACGAACGGGAGCAGCAGCCCGGCCGCCGCCGCGGCGGCCCCGGTGCGCCGCTCGCGACGGGCCGCCCTGACCCTCAGCTCCGCACCGGCCAGGAAGAGCAGCAGCAGCTGGCCCAGCTGGTACAGCGCGTCCAGGCCGTGCGCCACCGGCCCGGAGGACGGGAACAGCGCGGCGACGAGGCCCGGCGCGAACAGGCCGAGGAACGAGGGCCCCAGCAGGATGCCGCCCACGATCTCCCCGATGACCGGCGGCTGCCGCAGGGCCGAGAAGAGAAATCCGCAGCCGTGCGCCACGACACAGACCGTGGCGAGCGCCGCGAGCAGATGAACCGTTTCCCTGGCCTCCAATGCCGCCCCCTCCATACGAGTCGTATCTCATCGCTCATCCGACTCATCGCTCATCCGGAATTCATCGGGATCAACGCTAGGAGCGCCGGCCGCCCTGGAAATGCACCCACGGGATTGCCGCTCTGCGAGAAGGGGCCGAACACCTTGGCGGAAAGTCGCAGTCCCTTTGCGACGGCCGGCGGAAGCCGGAAAGCCGGGCGGAGGAAACCATCGGGGAACACGGCCGCGCGAGGTCACGCGGGATGCCGAGGGAAGGAACACCTGCCGTGAACATTCTCTTCATCGGTGACATCGTGGGGGACCGCGCCGTCGCGGAACTCTGCGCGTGGCTACCGGGATTCCGCGCCGAGCGGCGGATCGACCTGATCGTCGCCAACGCCGAGAACTGCGCCCCGAACGGCCTCGGCATGGCCGGGCCCCAGGTCGACCGGCTGCTGGCGGCCGGGGTCGACGTCATCACCGGCGGCAACCACTCCTGGGACAGCGACGAGTCCGTCGAGCTCCTCGAACTTCCCCAGGTGCTGAGGCCGTTGAACATCGGCGCGCACATCCCGGGCCGCGGCCTGCTGCACGTGGGCACCCCGCTCGGCGAGGTCACCGTGATCAATCTCGCCGACCACGCCGCCATGCGGTCGGTCAAGGCGATCGAGGACACCTTCCGGCCGGCCTTCGGGGCCTGGCGCGAGGCCGAGCGGCGGGGCGTCGTCCTCGTCGACTACCACGGCGACCACGTCCTGGAGAAGCAGATCTTCGCCCGCGCCGTGGACGGCGCGGCGACCGCCGTCCTGGGCACGCACAGCCACGAGGCCACCATCCCGCTCCACGTGCTGCCCGGCGGCACCGGCTTCGTCACCGAGGTGGGCATGACCGGGCCGTCGGACGGCATGCAGGGATTCGCGTACGACATCCTGGTCAAGGGGCTCCACGAGACCGGCAACCCCTTCGCCCACGGGATACCCCCGGTCTCCGGCGGTCCCCTCGTGCTCGGTGCCGTACTGCTGCGCACCGAGGGACGGCGCACCGTCGGCATCGAGCGCCTCACCTGGGGGGCGGGACGATGACCGCGCCGCTTCCCGCCTCCGCCGAGGTGGTGGACCTCTCCCTGCCGGTCGCCGAGGACCTGCCCTGCTTCTGGCCGACCCACCAGCCCTTCCAGCACAAGACGTGGAACTGGTTCACGGACGTGCGCTCCCCCGCGGGATCGGTGTCGAGCCGGGGCGGCCCCTACGCGACCCGCTGGATGGCGATCGACGAGCACACCGGTACCCACTGCGACGCGCCCACCCATTTCATCCCGCCCGAGGATTCGGGGCTGCCGCACGCGGGGCCCGCCGGCGCCCTGTCCGTGGACCGGCTTCCGCTGGACCGGCTGATGGGCCCCGCGGCCGTGATCGACGTCCGCGCGCTCGACGTCCCGGGCACCCCGGGCGGGACGAGCCCGCTCGTCCTTCCCGAACTGATCACCTCCTGGGAGGCGGCGCACGGGGAGCTGGCCGCCGGCGACGTGGTCCTGTTCCGCACCGGCTGGGACACCCGCTACCTGCGCGGCACGGCCGGCCACGGCTATGTGCACGACGTCGTCGTCTCCGGGACCGCGCCGGGCTGGCCCGCCCCGTCCGTCGAGGCGCTGGAGCTGCTGCTCGCCCGCGGGGTGCGCTGCGTGGGCATCGACGCGCCGTCGATCGGCGCCGCGCACGACCCCGTACCCGTGCACGTCGCCGGTCTGCGCACCGGTGCCGTCTACGTCGAGGGGCTGGCCCGGCTCGACCGGCTGCCGCACCGCGGCGCCTGGTTCTGCTTCCTGCCGCTGAAGATCGAGCACGGCACGGGCGCGCCGGGCCGCGCCGTGGCGCTCCTGCCGGCCACCCCCGGGTGAACCGCCCGCCGCAGTGGGCCGTTGCGCCCCCGCGGCTACGACGAAAGTCGCATCCACGGCATCCCTTCCGGCGATGCCACGAGGGCGTACCGGCGGAAGACTTGGCCCGCTGACACACCGGTCCCCGGTCCCCCTCGCCCACGTCCCCCCGTCACTCCAGCCGAGAAGGCGAGCCGTCCAACCATGGAGACCCCGACCAGCTGTCAGCGCACCAGCGGCATGCCCGTGCACAAGTACCGGCGCTACGAGAAGTTCCCCCTGCCCGACCGCCGTTGGCCCGACCGGATGCCCGAGCGGGCGCCGCTGTGGGCCAGCGTCGACCTCAGGGACGGCAACCAGGCGCTCATCGACCCCATGGACATGGACCGCAGATGGGCCATGTACCGCCTGCTCCTGCGGATGGGCTTCAAGGAGATCGAGGTCGGTTTCCCGCTGTCCTCGCAGGCCGACCGGGACTTCACCCGCGCCGTGATCGAGCAGGACGCCATTCCGGACGACGTGACGATCCAGGTGATGTCGCCCATCCGGGACGGCATGATCGAGGAGACGGTCCGCTGCGTCCGCGGCGCTCCCCGGGTGATCCTCCAGATCTACAACCCCACCTCGGCCGCCCAGCGCAGGGTCGTCTTCGGCATGTCCCGGGAAGAGGTCAAGCGGCTCGCGCTCGTCGGGGCCGAACGGGCCCTGCGGCTCCGCGACTCCCTGCCGGGCACCGAGATCCAACTCCAGTACGGCACCGAGTCGTTCACCCAGACCGAGCCCGAGTTCGCGTTGGAGGTGTGCAACGCCGTCCTCGACCTGTGGCGGCCCGAGCCCGCCGAGGGGTGCCGCATCGTGCTGCCGAGCACGGTGGAGTGCTACCCGCCGCACGAGTTCGCCGACCGCATCGAGTGGATGCACCGCAACCTCTCCCACCGCGAGGCGATCATCCTCTCCCTCCACCAGCACAACGACCGGGGCAGCGGCATCGCCTCGGCCGAGCTGGCGCTGCTGGCGGGCGCCGACCGCGTGGAGGGCACGCTCTTCGGCAACGGCGAACGGGCCGGCAACGTCGACCTGATCACGCTGGCCATGAACCTGTACTCGCAGGGCATCGACCCCGGGCTCGACCTGAGCTTCCTCGACGAGGCCCGGCAGATCGTCGAGTACTGCAACCGCCTCCCCGTCCCGCCCCGCCACCCCTGGGTCGGGGACTTCGTCTACACCTCCTTCGCCGGGTCCCACCAGGACGCCATCAGCAAGGGCCTGGCGGAGCGCGGCACCGACGAGGGCCGCTGCTGGGACGTGCCCTACCTGCCGGTGGACCCGCGGGACGTGGGCCGCGACTACCAGGCCCTGATCCGGATCAACCAGCAGTCCGGCAAGGGCGGCATCGCCTACCTCATGAAGCAGGAGCACGGATACGTGCTGCCCCGCCGGCTCCAGATCGAGCTGGCCGCCGTCGTCCAGGCACGGTCCGAGGCGACGGGCGAGGTCACCCCGGAGCGGCTGCTCCGGTGGTTCACCGACGAGTACCTCACCACCGGCGCGGCCGACCCCACCGCCCCCTCCGACGCCGAGACCCGGCTCACCCCGCGGGACGTCGTCGTACAGCCCCCCGGCACCGCCGCGGCGAACGGCGCGGGGGCCGACTGGAAGGTCTACGTCGAGGCCGCCGACGGAACCACGGTGCGCTGGGGCGTCGGGGAGGGCGCGACGCAGGACGAGGCCCGGGGCCGCGCCCTGCGCTCCGCGGTGCGCCGACTGGCCGCCGCCACGCACACGGGACCGGAGGAGCACTGATGGAAGCACTGATACGGCACACCGGAACCGTCGCGCCCCTGGAGCGCGGCGGTGTGGACACCGACCAGATCATCCCCGCGCGGTTCTGCCGGCGGCTCGGCCGGACCGGCTACGAGGACACCCTGTTCTTCCGCTGGCGCCGGGACCCGGACTTCACGGTCACCTCGGAGCGCCACGCGGGCGCCAGTGTCCTGGTCAGCGGCCCCGACTTCGGCATCGGCTCCTCCCGGGAGCACGCGGTGTGGGCGCTGCGCGACTTCGGGTTCCGGGTGGTGGTCGCCCCCTCCTTCGGGGACATCTTCCGGGCGAACGCGACCAAGAACGGCGTGCTGACCGCCGAGGTCCCCGAGGAGAGCGCGGCGCGGCTGCGCCGGGCGGCGGCGGCCCGGCCCGAGCTGCCCGTCCTCGTGGACCTGGAGCGGCGCACGATCACTGCGGACGGCCTGACCGTCGGGTTCGGCATCGACGGTTACAGCCGCTGGCAGCTGATGAACGGGTTCGACGACCTCCGGGCGACGCTGAGCAGGGCGGAGAAGATCGACGCCTACGAGGCGACCCGGCCCGGCTGGCTGCCGACGACGCTCGGGTCATGACAGGGCCCGACCGCGGAGAACGAGGAAGAAGAGAGCTGGAAAGACGATGACACATCTGTACGGCATCGACGCCCGGTCCGGCGAGCGCCTGGAGCCCCCGGTCCCGGAGACCACGCCCGCGGAGGTGGCGGAGCGGTGCGCGGCGGCCGACCGGGCGGCCCCCGCCCTGGCCGCGCTGCCGCTCGGCACCCGGGCCCGGCTGCTCGAAGCCGTCGCCGCGGGCCTCGACGCCGTGGCGGACGAGCTGATCGGCTCGGCCGACACGGAGACCGCGCTCGGGCGCCCCACCCTGGAGGCCGAACTGGCACGCACCACCAACCAGTTGCGTCTTCTCGCCGAGGAGGTCCGGCGCCCCGACTTCCTGGGCGGGCGCACCGAGCAGGGCCCGGACGGCACCCCGTCGTTCCACCGGGCCCTGCTGCCCGTCGGCCCGGTCGCCGTGTACGCGGCGAGCAACTTCCCCCTCGCGCTGGCCGTGGCCGGCTCGGACACCGCCGCGGCGCTGGCCGCGGGGTGCCCCGTCGTCGTCAAGGCGCACCCCGGTCACCCCCTCACCTCGCGGCTCGTCGACGAGGCCGTCACCGGGGCGCTGCGGGGAGCCGGGGCCCCGGACGGCACGTTCTCCGTGGTGCACGGGATGGCGGCCGGACAGGCGCTGATCACCGATCCGCACATCAGGGCCGCCTCGTTCACCGGTTCCCAGGCCGGCGGCCGCGCACTGTTCGACGCCGCCGCCTCCCGCCCCGACCCGATCCCGTTCTACGGTGAACTGGGCAGCGTCAACCCCGTGTTCATCAGCCGGGCGGCCGCGTCGGCCCGCCGGGCGGAGATCGTGTCCGGCTTCGTCACGGCGGCCACCCGCTACGTGGGCCAGCTGTGCACCAACCCGGGTCTGCTGTTCCTGCCCGCGGGCCACGGCCTGGAGGAGGCCCTGGCGGCCGAGCTGTCCGAGATCCCCGCGGCCCCCCTGCTCAACCGGCGGATCCTGGAGGGCTTCCGCCAGGGCGTCCGGCGCCTGACCGGGGCCGCGGACCCGCTGGTGGCCGTCACCGACGGCCCCCACCTGTTCCGTACGACGTCCCGGGACTTCCTGGAGCGCCCGGAACTCTCGGAGGAGTGCTTCGGCCCGGCGTCCGTCCTCGTCGCCTACGAGGACGAGGCGGAACTGATCGCGGCGGCCGGTCAGTTGCCGGGCTCCCTGACCGCCACCCTGCACGCCGAACCGTCCGACGCCGCGCTCGTGGGGCGGCTCCTGCCCGTGCTGACCCGCAAGGTGGGGCGCGTGGTGTGGAACGGCTGGCCCACCGGCGTGGCGGTGAACCGGACGATGCACCACGGCGGACCGTGGCCGGCGACCACCGCGGCCGCGTACACCTCCATCGGCACCGAGTCCGTCCGCCGCTTCCAGGTCCCGGTGACGTTCCAGGACTTCCCCGGGGAGCTGCTCCCGGCAGCGCTGAAGGCGTAACGGCCACCGGGAGGCGGGGCGGAGGCCGTCCGGGCCACCGCCCCGCCCGTCAGGAGGCGGAGGGCTGCCGCCGCAGGGTCAGCAGCCGCATGCTCGCCGCCTTGTTCACCGCGCTGATGCGGGTGTCGACGTCCAGCTTCAGGTAGATGTTGGTCAGATGGCGCTTCACCGTGCCCTCGGAGATGAACAGCGACCGGGCGATGCCGGAGTTGCGCAGCCCCTGCGCGACCAGCTCGATCACCTCGATCTCCCGCCGGGTGAGGACCCCTCCGTCCGGATCGCTCAGCCGCTCCATCATCCTGCGCGGCACGGACAGCAGGACCCGGTCGTGGCTGCGCGCCGCGCCCCGGATCGTGGCGACCAGGTCGGCACCGGTCGACTCCTTGGAGATGAAGGCGTGCACACCGAGCCCCATCGCCTTGCTCACCGTGCGGACGTCCTCGTCCGCGTGCAGGACGGCGATGCTCACCGAGGGCCCGAGGTCGAGGAGTTGACGCAGCAGCGTCATGAGCGCCGTCCCCGGCAGCTCCGCGTCGACCAGTACGACGTCGGGACACTGCCGCGTCGCCGCCGCGAGCACCGCCGATCCGGTATCGCCCTGCCCGACGACGTGCACGTCCGGGGTGGCTTCGAGGATCTTGGTGACCCCCTCCCTGAAGAGATCGCGCCGGCCGCCCACCACCACACGAATCTGCTCCTCAGCCCTCAGCACGCGGCCTCCAAGACTCTGCAGAGCGATCCCCGGTCAGGTCCATGAGCCCGATCGTAGGCACTCCCGCTCGGCCCGCGCAGCCCGCACATTCATGCAGATGAACCCACTCGTTCTGACGGCTACCCATGCTGGAGACACCCCGGCCGACGGGTCCCCGCACCGAGGAACAGCACCACGAAACGGCCCACCAGGACACGGAGCAGTCCAGCCGGACCCCCACCGACCCACCGAACAACACCCCTGCCCCGCACCGCACGCCCCCGAACGCCGCAGAAAAAGCAGAAGGCCAGGTCAGACATTGTCTGACCTGGCCTTTCCTGAGCCGCCTTCGGGATTCGAACCCGAGACCTACGCATTACGAGACCGTGAGCGTTCGTGTTGCCTGGTACCTCGCCGCGCTGCGCGGTGACGTTTTCCCTGATCAGAACACGTGCGACAGGTTGACCTGGGCTACTCAGTGATGCGCCGTCCAAAGGCGTCCGGCCACCGAATGGCCACCGAGACCGGCCGCAGTAGGTTCTGTGCGACCGGAAAGCTCTCTTGTCGCCCTCCTACAGTAGCCCTGCCTGCGGCGGCTGATGTGCTCGAAGCGAGGGCGACGGCAGGATCGTCCTTCGGCGTCTGGAGGACAGCACCACGGACCTACTCAACGGCCCGCCGCTGTAGCACCCCGCCGAACTCCGGCGGCTCGCCACCGCCGGAGTTGTTGCTCAATCTCGTCTGCGGCCCGGGTCAGATCTTCGTGCTCCCAGACTCGGATCACTCTCCACCCAGCTGCGAGCAACTTCTCGTTGGTCTCGGCGTCTCTGGCCCGGTTGCCGTCGATCTTCTCTCGCCAGAAGTCTGCGTTCTTGACCGCCGGGCGGTAGTGGTCGGGGCAGCCATGCCAGAAACAGCCGTCAACGAAGACCGCGATGCGGTCACCAGGAAAGACCAAGTCCGCCTTGCGACGGATCTCGACGAGCGGCCTGGCGTTGACTCGATAGCGCAGTCCGCGCTGATAGAGCAGCTTCCGCAACGCCAGCTCGGGTCCGGTGTCCTTGCCGCGGTTAGCACGCATGGCAGCCCGGACCCCAGGCGAGGAGGCGGTTGACTCGAGCGGGAGTGTCTCCACCGCCAACAGTCCTCTGTCCCTCGCGCGTTGCCACGCCTCCGCCAGATTCTCGCCTCTGAACGCGTGCTCAACCTCGCAGACGTAGCTCTCCTGAGTCTTGCCATCCTTCGACCAGCGCAGATACGCCCGGATGCGCCGCGTCCGCCGGTACAACCGCAGGCTGATCGAAGCCCGCGCGAGGCGGCCGTCTCCTAGCGCGACATTGCGTCGGGCGCGCCCTCCGGCCGCGCGGTCCTGCTCCACCGCTGGTGCCACGGCACCGGCGCGCCGCTTGTACGCCCGCTCCGGCGGAAGTTGTTCTTTCCAGTGTCCCCCGGCCCGTTGTTCCTGCATGATCTCAGTGTCCAGCCGCTGAGAGGGCGTCGGCGACGGCATTGGCGAAGAACTCACCGAGAACGACCGGGACGGCGTTGCCGAGCTGGCGCATCTGCTCCCCGCGGGGGCCGGAGCCCAGCCATTCATCGGGGAATGTCATCGCCCGAGCCGTCTCCCGAACTGTCATGTAGCGGTGATGATGGGTCCACCCGTCCGGTGATGTGCGGTCCGCATAACCAGTGTCGAGCAGCACGACGGACTCTCCACCGGGCACACCGTGCACGCCAGCCTTGACCGTTTTGGCGGGCCTGTCGAGCTCGTTCGGTGTGTGCCCCTGGTAGATACGCGCGCCCGGCCAGCCGATGTGGTCGACGACGCCGATCTCCTTGCCGAAGTCGAACTTCTCGTCGAGACGGGTGAGGTCCACTGGCGGAAGCGCCTGGAGTTTGGCATCGGTGCCGTAGCCCTGGATGGCGTCACGCAGCGTGCGCCATGGCCTGATCTTGGGGTCTTCTTCCTTGGTCGGCTTCGGTAGCTTGGCCCGAGCCCACGCACGCGCCCGTTCTTTCGCTCGCGGAGTCACGTCCGAGTGGCGCTGCCAGTACGGTCCGTCCTCATCGAGCATCGAGCGCCACAGAGCGGTGTCCGAGAACTGAGGTGTGTTGACGTACTTCTCGAATGCCTCGATATCAACCGGAATGTCGGCACGGAACGCCACGAGCACGATGCGGTTACGGATCTGGGGCACCCCGTAGTCCGCCGCGTTCACAGGCACCATCACGACCTTGTAATGGTCGGGATCGGTGTCGTTCTCGGGGAGCCCGCCGATGATGCCCCTCAAATGCTCATTGTGCGATTCCCAGCTGACCTCGTCGTCCCGCTTCTCAAAGGGGAGCGTCAGTTCGTTCTGGATGTACTGGAAGTAGTCCGCGAAGGAGGGCCGCCGCAGACCGCGAACGTTCTCGCAGATGACCGCCTTGGGCCGGATCTCACGGACGGCCTTGAACATGGCCGGGAACATGTTGCGCTTGTCCTCGTCGCCCTTGGCGACGCCGCCGGCGCTGAACGGCTGGCACGGCGGGCCGCCGGCCAGAACATCCACCTTTCCCTGGAATGCCGTCATGTCAAGGCTCCGGACGTCCCCGGGGTAAAGCGGCGCGGGCCGCCCGGGCCTAGGAGGCTCGGGCTTCGCATCCTCGACGCGCTCGACCCCGTCCGCGCCCAGCGTCTTCCGGGCGCTCGCCACGAGCGTCTCGCACGCGCGCTTGTTGAACTCGTTGAACAGGAGCGGGCGGAAGCCCGCCTGGTGGACCGCCATGGCAAGGCCACCCCCACCCGCGAACAGCTCAACACTGGTCCGCTGCTTCTTCGTCTTTTTAGGCTGGTCAACCATGTGAGAACCATACCGCGGAGTTGGTGATCATGGGACTGTTTCACTCGAATGAGTCGCCAGAGAGTGAGCAAGACCATAGAGTTCGCAGTGATCCATCACCCCGAAGGAGCAGGGCGAATGCCTTTCGGCGCTGAAGGCCGCCAGCCCGATTCGCAGCCGCGCCAGAGCAGCGACGGCCCCTCCGGCACAGACACGCCCTTGTAGATCAGGAAGCCATGCCCTCCGAGTACACGCCCGCTACGTTCGACCCGCTGTCGACCGAACAAATCGCGAATACCGTCTGCGAGACCTTCGAGCGCCAGCCCCTGGTTTCCATGACTACGGAGATCCCGAGGTTCGAGGGATCCGGACTGTACGCGCTCTACTACCGCGGGGTCGACGTAGCCCTGTACGTGCCCCTAGCGGGCCTTCAGATCCCCGTGTACGTAGGGCAAGCCACCAGCAACAGCGCCACCGGGGCAAGGGTCCGGGAGCGGTTCCCTCTCCATAGCCGCCTCAAACAGCACCGAATCTCGATCATCGAAGGCGGCCTCCCCATCGATGAGTTCCGCTTCCGGGCGCTGCTGCTGCCGGACGTGCACGCGAATCTGGGTGAGAACGGCCTACGCGTCGGCTACCAGCCGGTATGGAACAGCATCCTCACCGGGTTCGGCAGCAAGGAGCAGGGGGCGACCACCCGGCAGAGCCGGAAGAGCAAGTGGGACACAGTGCATGATGGGCGCCGGCGCACCCACGGGGGCGTCGTCCATGACGTCGAAGCCCTCGTCTCGGCGGTCAAGGCACATATCGAGCAGCGGGTCGACGGATATGACGCTCTTCCGTGGTTGCACCCGAGCACCGAGACGTTCCTGGACCTTGACGCCCCCTGAGAGCGGCACTCTTCGGCGGTGATCAACGGCTGAGTTGGGCTCCGAGCCACGAGGCCGTCCTGGATGACCTCGCCCACGATGCCGCAGAGTAAGGCCGTCCAGCTCGTGCCGCCATCGCGGCTGTATCTGGCTGCTGTCCCCAGACCGCCCCGCACATCTGCGGCGTGCGCCAGCCGCAGCGTCGGGCTGACGCGGCCCGCGGCAGGACTTCACCCGACGCCCCTCAGGCGTGGCGGCAAGGGGCCTTGGGGCGAGCGGCGCGTCGCCCCTGGCGCTTCCCCCTGTTTAGAGGCCCACTAGTGCGGCGAATTCGAGGCTCGACAACACCGTTCGTGTGATCATCGGTGCGCTGACCAGGCGCTTGATGCTGGACGCGCCTCACGAGATGCGGCAGACAATCGAACCCGGCTCTCTAGGCGTGATGCGTGGCACATCTGTCGCCATGGCGTGAGGGCTCTCGGCCCCCAGGTGGCGAGGAGCCTCATCACCGCCGCGCCCCCTGACTGTCCGGATGAGGAGGGGACCGCACTCGATTGTCAGTGCCGTGGTGTAAGCCTTGGTTGAGCTGACAGATACCCGCTGGATCATGCTGGCGAATTCATCGAGGAGGAACACTTTGTCGACCGACGCCGAGCGGGCGCCCCTTGAGGAGATCGACCTCACGCCCTCGCCGCAGTTGTTGGAGGCGTTGGGGGACATCCCCTACAAGCCGTGGCAGTGCATGGCCGAGCTGATCGACAACTCTTTCGACGACTTCCTGACCGACCCGGACCTCACACGCGGGGAGCCCCGGGAGGTATGGATCACCCTTCCGAAGCCGACTGATGAGGACCTCTTCGTCAGTGTGATCGACAACGGTCGCGGCATGAGCCGCGAGATGCTCCAGAACGCGCTCCGAGCCGGCTACAGCGGCAAGCGCCGCTACGGCAGCCTGGGGCTGTTCGGCATGGGCTTCAACATCGCCACCGCGCGGCTTGGGAACCTGACCGAGGTGCGGACTACTCGCGCTGGAGACCCCGACTGGCTGGTTGTGGAGATCGACCTGAGGCGGCTCGCCCGCAACGACAGCTACAAGTCGCCTCTTCGCCGCGAGCCAAAGGACGATCCCGCGCTGCACGGCACGGAGGTCGTCGTCCGCCGCCTCCGGGACGAGATCGCCGAAGACCTCAAGCGCCCCCGTCGGCACGCGGCGATCCGCGCCGACCTCGGACGCGTGTACTCCTACCTTCTTCGTAGCGAGAACCCCGTACCCGGAGTCCCCGACGGCCCCATGGCTGGGCGCGGATTCAAGCTCAAGGTCAACGGCAAGAACGTGTCGCCCCGGCTCCCCTGCGTCTGGTCGGCATCACGGACAGTTACCAGGCAAGGTCGCGAGATCCCGGCGATCAAGCCCGTCGACGTCCGTCTGGCGCCCGCCCTCGCCTGCATGGACTGTGGCCACTGGCAGAACCCGGATCTCGAGTTCGACCGTTGCGTCCAGTGCGAGAGCGAAGATTTGCAGCTGCGCGAGCGGCGTATCCACGGCTGGCTCGGCGTCCAGCGGTACCTCCACGAGAGCGACTTCGGCATCGACTTCCTCCGCAACGGCAGAAAGATCCGGGTTGGGGACCGCTCCCTGTTCTCCTGGGAAAACCCAGACGATGGCACTCTCGTCCCAGAGTATCCAGTGGAGGTGCCAACCAATCAGGGACGCATCGTGGGTGAAATCCACCTTGACCATGTTCCCGTGGGCTATCAGAAGCTGGACTTCAACCGTGAGAGTCGCGAGTGGCGGTACGCCGTGACAGCCTTGCGCGGTGAGGGCCCGATGCGCCCGAAGAAGGCCGCCGCGCTGGGCTACCCACCAAATGCCTCCCACCTCGGCGAGATCTTTAAGGGATACCAGGAGAACCGCCCAGGCACTGATTACCTCATCCCTGGCGACGGGAGTAAGGCAAAGCACGAGGCAGCCCGCGACTGGGGCGCGAAGTTCCACGCGGGCCAGGCTGAATACCTCTCAGACGAGATCTGGTTCACGGCCGTACTCGCCCACGATGAGAACCGCGATAAAGGTGACCGAGCTCTGAGCTCGACCGCTGGCGCCAACGGGCCAAGCGGCTCGTTGTCCGGGCGCACAGGCTTGACTCCTCTGGGCGCCGGGGGGCAGACGGATACTGAAGGTGAAGCGCGGCCCATCCATCCCGTGGCTGAGCCCGAGCCCCAGCCGGTGGAAACAGAGGAGCAGCGGTTCGCCCGGTACCGTGCTGGCTCGACCCGGCTGTTCGACCTCGCGGGTGAGGTGAGCCTTCCTCGCTTGGGACGGCGGATCGTGACGGTCTTTGATACCCACGTGCCTCTCCTTGACGATCAGGAACGTCAGGTTCCCTCCCTGGCCCGGATGGGGCGCGGAACCAGCCTGGAGGTCTACGTCTACAGCGAGCATGCTGTGTTCCGGGAGTACGGGCGCGACCCGCGCGACTACGCGCTGGTGGAGATCGCGCAGACGCTGCATGCCTTCGAACCCGATGGGCAGAAGGTGACGGCAGTGCTCGCTGACGTCACCCGGCAGTTTCCGGACCAGCGAGTCACTGAATCCGCGCTGCGGGAGAGGGCCGAAGCAATGACCGGCCGAGTCCGGGGCCTAATGGAGCCGATCGTCCCGCTGAAGGCGGCCGAGCTGTGGGCTTCCCTCCCTGAGGACGCTCGCCTCCGCGCCGAGCGCGAGGCTGGTCGGACTGACGCCTCCCTCGACTGGCCGACGGTGGTCAAGGAGGGCGCGTTCGTGGCGTACCTCGACACGGCTGGCATCGCGGCACTCGTACGAGTATTTCCGGGCGATTTCCTCGACGGCGCGGTGTTCAAGACCTCCTGGGCCGGCTGGTCGGACAGCGAGATCAAGGACCGCCAGGTGGCGCAGGCCGTGCGCCCGCTTGAGGTCGTGAGTGAGTTCCTGGCCGAACCGGGGACAAAGACCCGGCTGGAGCTGGCGCTGGCGCGGATCACCTTCGACATGCTCGACCACAACATTGTCCGCTCGGAGTGAACCTGTGACGACCTCCTTCATGGCCCCGGATTTCCTGCGTGCCCTTGGGCCGTCGGGATTCACTCGCCAGGTAGAGCGCCTCGCGCTCCACCTGGGCTTCACCGACGTGGTCAACATCGACGGGCCCTACGACCAAGGAGGGGACGTTCTCGCGCTCCGGGAGGGAAAGCGCTGGGTTTTCCAGGCAAAGTGGAAGGCGGGGGCCGCCGTACCGTCCGGTGCGATCGACGAGGTACTCCGCGCCAAGGCCTACTACGGCGCGGACCACGCCGTAGTCGTGACGAACAGCCGCTTCGGACCTACGACCCGCAAACGTCGCGAGAGTCTCGCGGCCGCCGGGATGCGGGTGGAGCTGTGGTCTGGTCACGAGCTCATGGACTTGTACGCGGATGACGGGTTCGCTGCTCGGCGCCTTCCGCCCCATATCCTGCGGGCTTACCAGGAGCAGGCACTCCAGGCCGTCCTCGACGACCTCGACAGCTCAGACCGCGCACTGCTCGTGCTGGCCACCGGCCTTGGGAAGACAGTGGTCGGCGGCGAGGTAATCGCTCACCATCTCAGTCAGAATCCCAGCGACAAGGTCCTGGTCGTCGCCCCGGCCAAGGACCTCGTGGACCAGCTGGACCGTGCGCTCTGGCAGCACCTGCCCAAGAACGTCCGTACGCAACTCCTGACCGGAGATCACCGGCCCGACGACCTGCGAGGGGTGACGTGTGCCACTGTGGCGAGCGCCCTCGGTTATGCGCGGGCCGGCTACAGACCCGCTCTGGTGATGGTCGATGAGGCCCACCACGTGGCCGAGGATGGGCAGCTCGCCGAGCTGCTCGACGTCCTCTCTGCCAGCCGCCAATTCGGAGTGACGGCGACGCCATGGCGGGGTGACCGTTTCGACATTCGCCATCGATTCGGCGAGCCAAGCTTCACTCTTGGCATCGAGGACGGCATGCGGCTCGGCTACCTGTCCGAAGTGCGGTACAGGCTCTACGCCGACAGTATCGACTGGGACTTCGTCCGTTCGGCCAGCGAGCACAGCTACTCAATCAAGGACCTGAACGCTCGCCTCTTCCTGCCCGAACGGGACGAGGCCGTCCGCGAACAACTCATGGCTGTCTGGGAGCGAACCCCCCAACCGCGTGCGATCGTTTTCTGCCGCACCGTCGAGCACGCCGAGCAGATGGCCGCCCTACTCGGAGAGGTCCCCCAGTGGCGCGGGGTGCTCGCGGTCCACGCCGGCCTGGACCGGCGGGAGCGGCAGGGGCGGCTGATGCGCTTCCGCAGCGGACAGACGCCGATCCTCACGGCTGTCGACATCCTCAACGAGGGAGTCGATGTTCCGGACGTCAACATCCTCTGTTTCGCGCGAGTCACGCACAGCCGTAGGATCTTCGTTCAACAGCTCGGGAGAGGGTTGAGGTTGCGCGCCGGGAAGTCACACGTGGAGGTTCTGGACTTCGTTAGCGACATCCGTCGCGTCGCGGCCATCATAAACGTCCGCCAACAGGTCGCGGAGGACGAGCTGGAAATCCTGCGGCTGACGCAGCGCGGCACCAGCTTCGAGTTCGCGGACCAGCGCGCCGAAAGTTTGATGCGTGAATGGATCAAGGATGCGGCCAGCCTGGAGACCGCACTGGACGAAAGCCGTCTGCAGTTCCCCAACCCCGCCGTATTTGGAGGTTAAACCCGGATGAGCGAGATCGATGAGGAGATCCGTGGGGAGGTCCTCTCCGAGGTCTACCGCCAGATCGAGGAACTCGACTGGGACGGGCTGTCCTCGCGTGAGCGCTCACGGTGTTACGAACGATGGGTCAATGACCCATCGATCGGTGACAAGCTGGCCCGGTTCATTCCCCGGGAGAAGGTCCGGGTGTGGATCAAGGACGGGCCGGTGAAGGAACTACCCCGGGTCCGCAACGGCATCGGCCCCAACGCGAAGTACGCTTCCCGCCGTTACCCGACGGCCGATCAGATCGCCCAGCAGGTTCTCGGCCTGGACTGGCGAGCCAACCTCGACACGCTCGGGATCAAGCCCACCCAGTGTGTCGTCAAGGGGCCTGGCTCCGACGAGCGGCTCATGATGTGGGCACCACCTCAGAACCTCCAGGACCTCGTCTGGGCCGGCATCAACGCCAAGGTGGACGATCGCCCTGAGCCTCTCCTCATCATCGGGCTGACACAGGGGCAGCGACTCGGCGAAGGGGAGCAGGCAAGGCAACGCCATATCGCAGGGGTAGCAGGGCTTGAGCTGATCCACACCACGCTAAGACTGACACGCGTCTCTCCACACTGACCTTTCGGCAGTGCTTCACCGCGCTGGCGAGCAGGACATGTGGGCTGATCAAGTACAAGAAGGCGCCGACAGCGATCCCATCGTGGGCTCAAGGAGAAGGGCTCTGGGGCCACCAGCTCAGGGCGGACGTCCCTGGGCACTTCTACCGAGGACGGCGCGAATCCTGGCTCTTGTCAACTGCTCGGTAGGTAGAGGGCGTCGGTGAAGTTGAACGCGAGAGTGCTATTTAGGAGACCCGGCCCGTATTCACCACCGTCCGCATCGAGCAGAGCCTGCGTGCCCAGGTCGCCGCTCGGACCACGAGGCCCCAAGGCCGCACCGCTGACGCCGACGACTGTCGGGACTGGACCGATCACTCCTTGAGGGATCTAGTAACGGACTGCACGAGCGCGATCGTGGTGATCCCACAACGGCCGCCGCCCGGCGCACCTCTGCTTACACGACCGGCCAGGAGCCGTTCAGCACGGTGGCCGCACGCTAGGCCACCAAATGGCCACCGCACCACCCCAAACAGGTCGAGGTGAAGCCGCGGGAAGCAGCAAAATGCCAGGTCGCAGACTTACAAGAAAAAATCACCACCGACTGCCGACCTTGGGCCTACGCATTGCAATGCGTAGGCCCAAGGTGCTCGACCGGCCCACATTCCAAGGTCAAGAAAACGAAGAAACCGCAGGCCAGAGGTCTGACCTGCGGTTTACCTTGGAGCCGCCTTCGGGATTCGAACCCGAGACCTACGCATTACGAGTGCGTTGCTCTGGCCAACTGAGCTAAGGCGGCACGCCCTGTCGCACCATGGTGCGATCAGCAGCGTCGCCAAGTCTACACAGTTTCCGGGGGTGCTCCGCACCACCTTCGTTTCGAGCCGTTCTCGCAGGTCAACAGGGGGACAGCGGGGTCAGGAGCATTTCTTGCCGTCGCTCGGCAGGGTGCCTTCCAGGAGGTAGGTGTTGATCGCCGTGTCGATGCAGTCGCTGCCGCGGCCGTACGCCGTGTGGCCGTCGCCGCTGTAGGTGAGGAGGGTGCCGGAGGAGAGCTGGCCGGCCAGGGACTCGGCCCACTTGTACGGGGTGGCCGGGTCGCGGGTGGTGCCGACCACGACGATCGGGGCCGCGCCCTTCGCCTCGATGCGGTGGGGGGTGCCGGTGGGCGGGGTCGGCCAGTGGGCGCAGTTCAGGGCGGCCCAGGCGAAGGCGCGGCCGAAGACCGGGGACGCCTTCTCGAAGCCGGGGACCGCCCGCTCGACGTCCTCGGCGTCGGTGAAGGCGGGCGGGAGGTCCAGGCAGTTCACGGCGGCGTTGGCGAACATGAGGTTCGCGTACGTGCCGTTCGGCTGGCGTTCGTAGTAGCTGTCCGACAGGGAGAGCAGCCCGGAGCCGTCACCGTCCTGGGCCGCGGCGAGGGCCTCGCGGAGCTGGGGCCAGGCCGATTCGTCGTACATCGCGGCGATGACCCCCGTGGTGGCGAGGGACTCGGTGAGCCGGCGGGAGTCACCGGTTTCGATCGGGTGGGCGTCGAGGTCGGCGAAGAGCCGCTTCAGGCGGGTGGCCGCGTCGGCGGTGGAGGTGGTGCCGAGCGGGCAGTCCGCCTTCTTCACGCAGTCGGCGGCGAAGGACTGGAAGGCGGTCTCGAAGCCCGCCGTCTGGTCGCGGTTCATCTCGACGGAGGGGAGCGACGGGTCCATCGCCCCGTCCAGGACCAGCCGGCCGACCCGGCCGGGGAAGAGCCCGGCGTACGTCGCGCCGAGGAAGGTGCCGTACGACGCCCCGACGTAGTGCAGCTTCTCGTCGCCGAGGAGGGCCCGCAGCATGTCCATGTCGCGGGCGGTCTCGATGGTGGAGACATGCGGGAGGATCGTGCCGGAGCGCTTTTCGCAGCCGCTCGCGAACCGCTCGTAGGCGCTGCTCAGACCGGTGATCTCGGCCGCGTCGTCCGGGGTCTGGTCGACCTGGGTGTAGGTGTCCATCTGTGGGTCGGTGAGGCATTCGACGGGCTCGCTGCGGGCCACTCCGCGCGGGTCGACGGCGACCATGTCGTAGCGGGCCCGGACCGGGGCGGGGTAGCCGATCGCCGCGTAGCCCTGGAGGTAGTCGATGGCGGAGCCGCCGGGGCCGCCCGGGTTCACCAGGAGGGATCCGATCCGCTTGCCGGGCCCGGTGGCCTTCTTGCGGGAGACCGCCAGATCGATCTCGTCGCCGTCCGGCTCCGCGTAGTCCAGCGGCGCCTTCATCGTCGCGCACTGGAAACCCTCGACGCCGCAGTCCCGCCACTTCAGCTTCTGTCCGTAGTACCGCTCCAGCCCGTCCGGCACGGGCGGTACGGATGCCGTCGCCGGCGCGGACGACGAGGCGTTCGTCGGACTCCCGCCGGTACAGCCGGAGACGAGGAGGCCGGCCGCGCCGAGTGCGGCGGCGAGAATGCGGAGCGAGCGCCTGGTGTCCATCCCCGGAGCGTAGTCGCCGAGTGGCGGACCGCCCCGCCACCTGCCCGTACGGGTGAAAAGCGGCGAAAACCGGCACTGGGTGGAAGCGGGTGCCGGTAAGCGGTCCGCCGAGTGTCAGGGGCGGGTGCCGGTCCACCGTCCGGCGGGTGACAGGGGGCGGGTGCCGGTCCGCGGTCCGCCGGGTACGGGTCCGGGTGCCGGTACGCGGTCCGGCGGGGTCCGGTACGCGGGCGGGGGTCCGCGGACCGGGAACGGAGGAGGCCGGGTCGGTGACGGAGGGCCGGGAGTCGAGGATCTCCAGCAGTCGTTCGGCTCCCGCGGACGGCGGGGCGGGGTCAGCCCGCGCGGAGTGCCATCGTCATCGCCTCCACCGCGAGCAGCGGCGCCACGTTGCGGTCCAGCGCCCGGCGGCAGGCGATCACCGCCTCTATCCGGCGCAGGGTGCGCTCGGGGGTGGAGGAGCGGGCGATCTGGTCGAGGGCGTCCTCGACGTCCGTGTTGGCGATGGCGATCCGCGAACCCAGCTGGAGGGCCAGCACGTCGCGGTAGAAGCCGGTCAGGTCCGTGAGCGCGAGGTCGAGGCTGTCGCGCTGGGTACGGGTCTTGCGGCGCTTCTGCCGGTCCTCCAGCTCCTTCATCACCCCGGCGGTGCCGCGCGGCAGCCGCCCTCCGGCCGCGGCCCCGAGCGCGGCCTTCATCTCCTCCGTCTCCTTGGCGTCGACCTCCTCCGAGACCTGCTTGGCGTCGTCGGTCGCGGTGTCGATCAGCTCCTGCGCGGCCTTGAGGCACCCCCCGATGTCCTCGACCCGCAGCGGGAGCTTGAGCACGGCGGCGCGGCGCGAGCGGGCCCGCTCGTCGGTGGCGAGGCGACGGGCCCGGTCGATGTGCCCCTGGGTGGCCCGCGCGGCGGACGCGGCCCGCTCCGGGTCGATGCCGTCGCGCCGGATCAGGACGTCGGCCACCGCGTCGACCGGGGGCGTGCGCAGCGTGAGGTGGCGGCACCGGGAGCGGATGGTGGGCAGCACGTCCTCCAGGGAGGGCGCGCAGAGCAGCCACACCGTGCGGGGCGCGGGCTCCTCGACCGCCTTCAGCAGGACGTTCCCCGCGCCCTCGGTGAGCCGGTCGGCGTCCTCCAGGACGATGACCTGCCAGCGGCCGACGGCCGGCGAGAGCTGGGCACGGCGGACCAGCTCACGGGTCTCCTTCACACCGATGGAGAGCAGATCCGTGCGGACCACCTCGACGTCGGCGTGCGTGCCGATCAGGCTGGTGTGGCAGCCGTCGCAGAAGCCGCAGCCCGGTGCGCCGCCCAGGGCGCGGTCGGGGCTGGTGCACTGGAGGGCGGCGGCGAAGGCACGGGCCGCGGTGGAGCGGCCGGAGCCCGGCGGTCCGGTGAACAGCCAGGCGTGGGTCATCTTCGACCCCGGGGACACCGGCTCCCCCGCCCCGCCGGCGGTGACCAGCGCATCGGCGTCCCGGGCGGCGGCCGCGAGCTGCTCCTGCACACGGTCCTGCCCGACCAGGTCGTCCCATACGGTCATGGGTCACCGCCCTTCCGATGGTGTGCGCCGCGCGGCTTTCGTGCGGTACGGCCGCGCGGCCGTGGTGTCGCCGTCCGCCCGTCCGGGGCCGCCGCCCGGCGCGGCGGTCTCCGGTCCGGCTTCCATGATCCGGCATCCATTGTGGGGGACGGGTCTGACAATCCCGGCGGAGAGCCGCCCCCGGCCACCAGCCCCGCCCTGCGGGCCACCCGCCCGGTCCCGGTCCCGGTCCCAGCCACAGCCACAGCCACAGCCACAGCCACAGCCACAGCCACAGCCACAGCCACAGCCACAGCGGACCGTACGCCCCGAACGGGCGGGTGGGGCGGCCCGACGGTCTCATCCGTCGCGACTGCCCCACCCGGTCGTCCCGTCGCCGTCCCGGCCGTTTCGTCAGCGGCGCGGGCGGCGCCCCCTGCCGGAGCGGCCCTGGTCCCCGTCGTCGAGGTCGCGGCGGTCGCCCAGCAGCTCGTCCGCCAGCGTCGGAAGATCGTCCAGCGGGGTCTCCTCGGCCCAGTCGGGGCGGGGCCGCCGACTGCGTTCCCCGTCCTCCCACCGGCCCTGCGCCGCCTGCGGGTCGCCGATCTGCGGGAGCTCGCGGGTGCGCTCGTTCTCGCCCTCCGGGGCGGAGCCCGCCGGGCGCTCGTCGCGGAAGATGCCCCGCGGAACCCGGTCCTCCGGCCGCGCCGACCGCGTCTCGCGCGCCTGCCCGGCGTCCCGGACCGGCGGAAGGACCGCCGTCTCGTCCGCGGCACCCGGCGCACCGGGCCGGTCGTCGACCTTCGGGAGCATCGCCGTCTCGGCCTCGTCGGAACGCGTGGCCGGCGAGGGCACCTGCTGCGTCACGTCGTTCGGGTTGACGATCGGCGTCGGGACCGTGATCTCGTTCTCCGGCACGGAGGCGGCCGCGGCGGCCTCCGCCCTGGCCCGTTCCGCCGCCTCGGCGGCCTCGGCCTCGGCCTGCCTGCGCGCCTCCTCGGCCCTCAGCAGCGCCTCCTCGGCCTTGCGCTGCTTCTCCAGCCGCAGCGCCTCGGCCTCCTTGCGCTGCCGCGCCTCCTCCTCGGCCTGACGGCGCAGCCGGGCCTGTTCGGCCTCCCGGGCCGCCTCCTCGGCCTCGCGGCGGACCCGCTCCTCCTCGGCCACACGACGGGCTTCCTCGGCCCGCTGCCGGGCCTCCTCCGCCTGGCGTTCGGCCTCGCGGCGCCGCGCCTCCTCCAGCTCGCGGGCCTTGCGCTCCTCCTCCTCGGCACGGAGCTTGGCCAGCTGCGCCTGCCGCTCGCGCTCCAGCCGCTCCTCCTCGGCCTTGCGCGCGGCCTCTTCCTCGGCCTTGCGCCTGGCCTCCTCCTCGGCCGCCCGGCGCGCCTCCTCCCGGGCCTTGATCTCGGCCTCGGAGAGCGGGAGGAGCTGGTCGAGCCGGTGGCGTACGACCGTGGTGACGGCCTCCGGGTCCTGGCCCGCGTCCACCACCAGGTAGCGGGTCGGGTCGGCTGCGGCCAGCGTCAGGAAACCGGACCGCACGCGGGCGTGGAACTCCGGCGGCTCGGACTCCAGCCGGTCGGGTGCCTCGGTGAACCGTTCCCGCGCCGTCTCCGGGTCCACGTCCAGCAGCACCGTCAGGTGCGGTACGAGTCCGCCCGTCGCCCAGCGCGAGATCCGGGCGATCTCGGTCGGGGACAGGTCTCGGCCGGCGCCCTGGTAGGCGACGGACGAGTCGATGTAGCGGTCGGAGATGACGATCGCGCCGCGCTCCAGCGCCGGGCGGACCAGCGAGTCGATGTGCTCGGCCCGGTCCGCGGCGTACAGCAGTGCCTCGGCCCGGTTGGAGAGCCCGGCCGACGACACGTCGAGCAGGATCGAGCGCAGCCGCTTGCCGACCGGGGTCGCCCCCGGCTCCCGGGTGACGACGACCTCGTGGCCCTTGGCCCGGATCCACTCGGCGAGCGCCTCGACCTGGGTGGACTTGCCGGCGCCGTCACCGCCCTCCAGGGCGATGAAGAACCCGTTCGCGGCGGGGGCGACGGCCGGGTCGCCGCCGCGCAGCGCCTCGCGCAGGTCGCGGCGCAGCGGCACGCCGGAGCGGTCGTCCGTCTTTGCGAGCACGATCGCGGCGACGGGCAGCAGCAGCGCGCCGATCAGCATCAGGGTGAAGGCCGCCCCGCCGTGGGCGAAGACGAAGTCCCCGGCGGTCAGCCGGTGGGTGCCGATCGCGGCGGCCAGCAGCGGACCGCCGAGCGCGCCGAGCGCGATGAGGACCCGTGCGACGGCCTGGAGGTGTTCGGTGGTCCTGGCCCGGCGGGTCTCCTCGGTCTCCTGGTCGACCAGGACGTGACCGGTGTGGGCGGCGACCCCGGCCGCGTACCCGGCGAGCACCGCGATCATCAGCACGGTCGCCGTGTCCGGCACGAGGCCCATCGCGAGGAGCGCGATGCCGGTGGTGGCGGTGGCCAGTGCGAGCAGCCGGCGCCGCGACAGGGTCGGCAGGACCTTCCCCGCGGTGCGGATGCCGGCGCCGGTGGCCCCGGTCAGGCCGAGGATCAGCAGGGCGAAGGTGGCGGGTCCGCCGCCCAGGTCGGCGGCGTGCAGCACGGCGACGGCGGCAGCGGCGGCGATGGCCCCGGCGACCGTGGCCGAGGCGGCGACGACCAGCGGGACGGCCCCGGTGCGGCCCTTGTCGGGTCCGCTGCCGGTCGACGGGCGGCGCAGGCCCTCCAGCGGCGAGCGCGGGCGGGGCGTCTGCGTGCCGGGCAGCTCCAGGAAGTACAGGACGGAGATCGAGGCCGAGAAGAGCCCGGCGGCGATGTACGAACCGAGGGCCGCCTGGTGGATCGAGAACCACTCCAGGCCCGAGCCCAGCAGGTTGCCGATGAGCGTGGCGACCAGCAGGACGGCCGCGGCCACGGGGATCGCGGCGAAGTCGGTGCGGATGGAGAGCCGGCGCAGTGCGTCGAGGTGGTCGGGCAGCGGGCGCACGGCGGCGCCCTCGATGGGCGGGGCGGGCAGCAGCGCGGGGGCCGCGCCGTCCTTGGCGACCGTCCACAGGCGTTCGGCCGCGCCGGTCACGAAGACGGTGATGAGGATCATCATGAGTGCCTTGTCGGGCATCCAGTCGATCCACAGCGGCGCGACGATCAGCAGCGCGAGCCGCAGCCCGTCCGTGCCGATCATCAGCCACCGCCGGTCCAGCGGTCCGCCGGGCGCGGTGAGCGTCGTCAACGGCCCCAGGAGCACGGCGCCGAAAAGAAGGGTGGCAAGGATCCGGGCACCGAACACCGCGGCGACGGCGAAGGCCGCCCCCCGGTACCCGGTCCCGAATGAGCCCTCCAGGACCGCCGCTTGCAGCGACATCAGCACCAGCACGAGAAGGGCGAGTGCATCGCCGATACCGCCGACGAGCTGTGCGCTCCACAACCGCTTCAGCGGGGGAACACGCAACAGGGCTCGTACGGCGCGCTCGCGTGAGTCTGCGGCAAGTGTGTCGGAGGTGGGGCTCACGACCGTTGGCTGCTCGGCTCGCGTCATCCGCCCAGCCTATCCGGAGCCGTGGGGTCCCCGGAGGCCCCGTCCGAACATACGGGCGCCCGAGCAGTTCCGGAGCCCATGGTTCACCCGGCGCACCCCGCCCCCGGCCTGTGCGTTCCGTCGCTCCACGTCCGCCCGGCCCGAGGTGCGCGAGCGCCGGTGCGGACGCCGAAGGGGGCCGGGTCTCCCCGGCCCCCCATTGACGTACTCGCCCCGCGGGCGGACACGGCCGCCGGGTCCGCGGGGTCCGACGCGTACGGCCGCTCCGGACCCCGGACCCTTGCGGAGCCCCGGGCTCAGTCCTCCGCGGACGCCGCGGCCGTCGTCTTCTTCGCGGCCGTCGCCTTCTTGGCCGCCGTGGTCTTCTTCGCGGCCGTCGTCTTCTTCGCCGCCGTCTTCTTGGCGGCCGCCGTGGTCTTCTTGGCGGTCGTCTTCTTCGCGGCCGTCTTCTTGGCCGGGGCCTTCTTCGCCGTCTTCTTCTTGGCGGGCCCCTTGGCGCGCTTCTCTGCGAGCAGCTCGTAGCCGCGCTCCGGCGTGATGGCCTCGACGCTGTCGCCGGTGCGCAGCGTCGCGTTCGTCTCGCCGTCGGTGACGTACGGGCCGAACCGGCCGTCCTTGACCACGACCGGGGCCCCGCTCACCGGGTCCGTGCCCAGTTCCTTCAGCGGCGGCTTGGCGGCGGCCCGGCCGCGCTGCTTGGGCTGGGCGTAGATCGCGAGGGCCTCTTCGAGCGTGATGTCGAAGAGCTGCTCCTCGCTGGTGAGCGACCGCGAGTCCGTGCCCTTCTTCAGGTACGGGCCGTAGCGGCCGTTCTGCGCGGTGATCTCGACGCCCTCGGCGTCCTCGCCGACGACGCGCGGCAGCGACATCAGCCGGAGCGCGTCGGCCAGCGTCACCGTGTCCAGGGACATGGACTTGAAGAGCGAGGCGGTCCGCGGCTTCACCGCGTTCTTGCCGGTCTTCGGGGTGCCCTCGGGCAGCACCTCGGTGACGTACGGGCCGTAGCGCCCGTCCTTCGCGATGATCTGGTGCCCGGTGACCGGGTCCGTGCCGAGTTCGAAGTCGCCGCTGGGCTTGGCCAGCAGTTCCTCCGCGTACTCGACGGAGAGCTCGTCGGGCGCCAGGTCCTCCGGCACGTCCGCGCGCTGGTGGCCCTCGGCGTCCTTCTCGCCGCGCTCGATGTACGGCCCGTAGCGGCCGACGCGCAGCTTGATGTCGTTGCCGACGGGGAAGGAGGAGATCTCGCGCGCGTCGATCGCGCCGAGGTCGGTGACGAGTTCCTTCAGACCGCCGAGGTGGTCGCCGTCGCCGTTGCCCGCCTCGGATGCCGAGCCCGCGACGGCCATGTCGTCACCGGCGCCGAAGTAGAAACGCTTCAGCCACGGGACGGACTGGGCCTCGCCGCGCGCGATGCGGTCGAGGTCGTCCTCCATCTTCGCGGTGAAGTCGTAGTCGACGAGCCGGCCGAAGTGCTTCTCCAGCAGGTTGACGACGGCGAAGGAGAGGAACGACGGGACGAGCGCCGTGCCCTTCTTGAAGACGTAGCCGCGGTCCAGGATCGTGCCGATGATCGACGCGTACGTCGACGGGCGGCCGATCTCTCGCTCCTCCAGCTCCTTGACCAGCGAGGCCTCGGTGTAGCGGGCCGGCGGCTTGGTGGCGTGGCCGTCGGCCGAGATCTCCTCGGCGGACAGCGCGTCGCCCTCGGCGACCTGCGGCAGGCGCCGCTCGCGGTCGTCGAGCTCGGCGTTCGGGTCGTCCGCGCCCTCGACGTACGCCTTCATGAAGCCGTGGAAGGTGATCGTCTTGCCGGACGCGGAGAACTCGGCGTCCCGGCCGTCGCCCGCCCGGCCGCCGATCTTGACGGTGACGGAGTTGCCGACCGCGTCCTTCATCTGGGAGGCGACGGTCCGCTTCCAGATCAGCTCGTACAGCCGGAACTGGTCGCCGGTGAGGCCGGTCTCCGCGGGGGTGCGGAAGCGGTCGCCGGAGGGGCGGATCGCCTCGTGCGCCTCCTGCGCGTTCTTGACCTTCCCGGCGTACGTGCGCGGCTTGTCCGGCAGGTAGTCGGCGCCGTACAGCTGCGTGACCTGCGCCCGCGCCGCGGTGACCGCGGTGTCCGAGAGGGTCGTGGAGTCGGTGCGCATGTAGGTGATGAAGCCGTTCTCGTACAGCTTCTGCGCGACCTGCATGGTGGCCTTGGCGCCGAAGCCCAGCTTCCGGCTCGCCTCTTGCTGGAGGGTCGTCGTCCGGAACGGGGCGTACGGGGAGCGGCGGTACGGCTTCGACTCGACGGACCGCACGGTGAACGCGGTGTCGGCGAGCGCGGCGGCCAGGGCGCGGGCGTTCGCCTCGTCCAGGTGCAGCACCTGGCCGGAGCCGGGCTTCAGCTGCCCGTCCGGGCCGAAGTCGCGGCCCTGTGCGACACGGCGGCCGTCGACCGTGCTGAGCCGGGCGGCGAGCGTCGAGGGGTCGGAGGCGTCACCGGCACGGCCGGTGGCGAAGGTTCCGGTGAGGTCCCAGTACTCGGCGGAGCGGAAGGCGATGCGCTCGCGCTCCCGCTCGACGACGAGCCGGGTCGCCACGGACTGGACGCGGCCGGCCGACAGGCGCGGCATGACCTTCTTCCACAGGACCGGCGAGACCTCGTAGCCGTAGAGCCGGTCGAGGATGCGGCGGGTCTCCTGGGCGTCGACCATGCGCTGGTTGAGCTCGCGCGGGTTGGCGACGGCGGCCCGGATCGCGTCCTTGGTGATCTCGTGGAAGACCATCCGGTGGACCGGGACCTTGGGCTTCAGGACTTCCTGCAGGTGCCACGCGATGGCTTCGCCCTCGCGGTCCTCATCGGTGGCGAGGAAGAGTTCGTCGGACTCGGCAAGGAGCTGCTTCAGCTTCCTGACCTGGGCCTTCTTGTCCGCGTTGACGACGTACACGGGCTGGAAGTCGTGCTCGACGTCGACGCCGAGCCGACGGACCTCACCGGTGTACTCGTCCGGGACCTCTGCGGCGCCGTTCGGCAGGTCGCGGATGTGCCCGACGCTCGCCTCGACCACGTATCCGGGGCCGAGGTAGCCCTTGATCGTCTTCGCCTTGGCAGGCGACTCGACGATGACGAGTCGGCGGCCGCCCTGTGCGGTCTCGCTGGTCGGGGACAACTTCGCTCTTCTCTCCGGTCGACGCTCGGTGGGCATCCGGACAGCGCGATGACGCTGCCTACGGTGCTGTCGCTGCGGAGTGTGACGGTACAACCCGCCCCCGTGTCAAACGGCAAAAGCCCGCAACGGCCACTCGAACGGTAACCCGACTTCCGCCATTCCTGCCGCCCGGACCGCCCCGTCCGCCGTGTGCGCGGTCACTGCCTGCGGGTTTCGGGGCACGGTGACGGCGTCATGGGCACCGGGGGTGAGATGTGGACGACCCGGGCGTGTTCCCCGCCACGGCCCGTCGCGCCCCGCGCTCCCTGCCCGCCGTAGGGCAGGAGTGGCTCAGACGCGGGTGAAGCACCACACACCGAGAGCGAGAAAGAGTACGCCGAACACGGTGGCGAGAGTCGCGGAGGCCACGGGGCTCACGCCGTGCGCGACCGGCGCGCGGTGCAGCACGCGCGCCCCCGTCCACAGCAGCAGTGCGGCTCCGAACAGCGCGAACGCCGTTCCGGCGAAGACCGCGGGTCCGCTCTCCATGTCCGTACGCCTCCCTGTCCCGTATCCGGACATCCGGGCCCCGTGTCCGGGTCCCGCATCCGGTCGGGGGTGTGCCGTCCGGCCAGGGGGAGGCTGCCACTGCCGGGCGTCGCCGACGCGAACCCCGGGTGAATGACCGGATTCGCCGCTCCGGCACGCACCACCGGGCGTTCCGGTGCCCACCGCACCACCGCCCCGTACGCCTCATCGGATCGCGCACCGTCGCGGGACCAACCGGAATCCACACCCCCGGCGAGGCGCGGGCGGCGCCGGGCCCGCGCCCGCCGCCGCCGGGGCGGCTCGTCGCCCACGGCGACACGGGTCCGCGCCTACGGCGACATGGGCCCGAGCGGGAACGGAGCCCGTCGGGCCGCCGACCTCGGCGGCCCGGCCGCCCACCGGACCGACGGTCCCGCGGTCCGGCACCCCGGACCCGACGGCCGGAAACCGGAACCGAAGTCACGCGCTCATCCCGCCGACGGCGGCACCGGCTCCAGGAAGCCCTCCTCCACCAGCAGCCGGATGGCCTGCGGGGTCCGGTCGCGCAGCAGCACCGGGTCCTCGTCCATCAGCTGGGCGATCGCGTCCAGGATCCGGCCCGCCGGCAGCGTCCCGTCGCACACGCCCGCGAAACCCGCGCCGACGGCGTCGACCTTCGTCGCGCGCCGCATGCCCCGGTTCTGACGGAGCACCACGTGCTCGGGGTCCTCCGCGCCCGGCAGCCCCACCTGTTCCTGCACCACTTCGGTGGCCAGGGTGAAGTGCCCGGCCAGGAGCGCGGCGTCGTCCTGCTCGCGGAGGTAGTCCTGGCGGGCGAAGTGGGCCTCGACGGCCGGTCCGAGCGGCTGCTCCACCGCGTGCGGCCACTCCTCGATCACGATGGACGGATTCCCGGCGGCGGCCGCGGCGGACCGGCGCAGGGTGATCCAGCCGAAGCCGACACCCTTGGTCCTGCGGGCCTCGAACTCGTCCAGCCAGGCGTCGTACCGCGCGGCGTACTCGGCGGGGTCCGTACGGTGGTCGCCGCCGTCGCGCAGCCACAGCTCCGCGTACTGCGTGACGTCCTGGACCTCGCGCTGCACGATCCAGGCGTCGCAGCCGTGCGGGACCCAGGAGCTCACCCGGCTCTGCCACTCCTCGCCCTCGACGTGCTGCCAGTTGGCCAGGAAGTGGGCGTACCCGCCCTCGTTCAGCCGGTCGCCGGTCTGCTGCACCAGGGTCCGGCACAGGTCGTCGCCGCCCATCCCGCCGTCGCGGTAGGTGAGCCGGGCACCGGGCGAGATGACGAACGGCGGGTTGGAGACGATCAGGTCGTACGTCTCCGTGCCCACCGGTTCGTAGAGGGAGCCCTCGCGCAGCTCGGCCGGGGCGGCGCCGGACAGCGCGAGCGTCAACCGGGTGAACTCCAGCGCCCGGGGGTTGACGTCGGTGGCCGTGACCCGGGTGGCATGCTGCGAGGCGTGCAGCGCCTGGATGCCCGAGCCCGTACCGACGTCGAGCGCGGAGGCGACAGGCGTACGGACGGTGATTCCGGCGAGCGTGGTGGACGCCCCGCCGACGCCGAGGACCACGCCCTCCTCCCGCGAACCGATGCCGCCCGCGCCGCCGACCGCGCAGCCCAGGTCCGAGACGATGTACCAGTCCTGCCCCTCGGGCCCGCCGTACGGCCGCACGTCGACCGCCGCCCGCACCTCGTCGCCGGTGCGGGTCACCCAGCCGTCCTCGACGCACTCGGCCAGCGGCAGCGCCGCACGGGCCCGCTCGTACGGCACCGGGTGCTGGAGCAGGAAGAGCCGGACCAGCGTGTCGAGCGGGGAGCCGCCCCGGGTGGCGCGCAGCGCCGGAACCGTCTCGCTGCGGGCGAGCGCGGCGTAGGCGGGCGCGCCGAGCAGGTCGAGGAGTCCGTCGGCGGTGAAGTCGGCGGCGAGCAGGGCTTCGCGGAGCAGGGGTGAACGGTCGGGCGCGGGGAGGCTGGTCGTACTCACCCACCCATTGTGGCCGCTCCCACCGACAACGGCAGCGGCCCGGCGCCCATCGGGGCCGCCGGGCCGTACGCACAGCCGGTTCCGCGTCCCGCGCCTCCCGTCCGGCGCCGGGTCACGCCTTCTTGCTGGGCGATCCGGACGGGGAGGTGGGGGTGGACGGCTCGGTGGTGGACTTCGGCGTCGAGGCCGTCGGCTTCTGACAGCCCTTCTGCTTGGCCATCGCGGTGCCGACCTCGCCGGACTGGAGCTTCTTCAACGACTCGTCACCGGTGGTGCTGATCTTGTTCAGTTCGTCCGCGATGCCCTTGAGCCCGTCGGCGAACTTCGCCTGGTCCTTCGTCTCCAGGGCGTCGACCTTCTTCTGGAGGTTCGCGTACGCCGCGGAGGAGGCGTTGAGTTCCTTCACGGCCTCCTTCTGCGTGGTCTCACCGCCGTCGACCGGCGGCGGACCGGCCGACTCGACGGCCGAGCCCAGCGCCTTGTACGCCTGCGAGATCTGCTGGAAGGCGGCCGAGTCGGTGCGCTGCACGTCGGCGGGCTTGCTGTTGTCGGCGGTCTGCTGCTGGATGGCGGCGTTCGCGTTCGCGATCTTCTGGAGCTGGGGCTGGACCTGGTCGCAGACCTGCTTGGCCCAGGCGTTCACCTTCTCGCTCTTGTCGTCGTCGCTGCTGCAGCCCGACAGTGCGATCACCAGTACCGCACCGCCGGAGAGTGCGGCCGCTAGCTTCTTGTTCACCGGTTTGGTCCCTTCCAAGGCTCTCGGCCCCGGAACTTACACGGCGGGCGCCCTCCTTCCGCGAGCCGGACGTCCGGTGGATGGCCTTTTGCAGCCATTTGCACCAAGGGAAATGAGGGAGATACAACTCACCCACGCAGCCCCCGGAACCCAGGAACGCCTGAACGAGCAACCACTCGAACGGGGTACGGATTCGACGGCCCGAACCGGCTTGCGGCGCCCCCGCCACGATGCGGCCGGGCGAACGATCGGGCAGGGGCGAAGGAACGGACGGAAGGGCGGCCGGAAAAGCGGGGGAGGAAGCGGACGGAGGAGCGGACGGCACATCAGGACGCACCGCCCGCCGGGGGCAGGGAGCGTTCGTAGAAGTCGGAGGCGGCGGCGTAGGTCTCGCGGCCGAGCGTGCCCTGCGGGGTGCGGCCGTCTTCCTCTTCTCCGGGCTCGCGATCAACGCGGTGTCGCGGTCCGCCGGAGCGGTGGTCTACGAGGTGCGGCGGCAGTTCCGCGAGCACCCGGGGATCATGGACCGCGGCGAGCGGCCCGAGTACGGGCGCGTCGTCGACATCTGCACCACCGCCGGAGCGATGAGCAGCGCGACCAGGTTCATCACCTTGAGCAAGGGGTTGATCGCCGGGCCGGCCGTGTCCTTGAACGGGTCGCCGACCGTGTCGCCGATGACGGTCGCGGCATGGGCCTCGCTGCCCTTGCCGCCGTGATGGCCGTCCTCGACGAGTTTCTTGGCGTTGTCCCACGCCCCGCCGGAGTTGGCGAGGAAGACCGCCATCAGGGTGCCCGTCCCGATGGCGCCCGCGAGGTACGAGCCGAGCGCCCCGACGCCGAACGTGAACCCGACGGCGATCGGCGCCAGGACGGCGAGCAGGCCGGGCGTGGCGAGTTCGCGCAGGGCGTCCTTGGTGCAGATGTCGACGACGCGCCCGTACTCGGGCCGCTCGCCGCGGTCCATGATCCCCGGGTGCTCGCGGAACTGCCGCCGCACCTCGTAGACCACCGCTCCGGCGGACCGCGACACCGCGTTGATCGCGAGCCCGGAGAAGAGGAAGACGACCGCGGCGCCGAGGATCAGTCCCACCAGGTTGTTCGGCTGCGAGATGTCCAGGCTGAGCGTCATCTCACCCGCCCCGGCCCCCACCTCGTCGACCGCCGTGGCGATCGCGTCGCGGTACGAGCCGAAGAGCGCCGACGCCGCCAGGACCGCGGTGGCGATGGCGATGCCCTTGGTGATGGCCTTCGTGGTGTTGCCGACGGCGTCGAGGTCGGTGAGGACCTGCGCACCGGCCCCCGTGACGTCACCCGACATCTCGGCGATGCCCTGCGCGTTGTCCGAGACCGGCCCGAAGGTGTCCATGGCGACGATGACGCCGACGGTGGTGAGCAGCCCGGTCCCCGCCAGGGCCACCGCGAAGAGCGCCAGCATGATCGACGTGCCGCCGAGCAGGAACGCCCCGTAGACGCCGAGTCCGATCAGCAGCGCCGTGTAGACGGCGGACTCCAGCCCGATGGAGATCCCGGCGAGCACGACGGTGGCCGGTCCGGTCAGCGAGGACTTGCCGATGTCCTGGACGGGGCGTCGGCCGGTCTCGGTGAAGTAACCGGTCAGCTGCTGGATCAGGGCCGCCAGCACGATGCCGATGGCGACGGCGACCAGGGCGAGGAGCCGCGGGTCGCCGCCGTGCGAGGTGATCGAGCTGTCGCCGACCCCGTCCAGCTCCGCGTACGAGGAGGGCAGGTAGGCGAAGAC
This sequence comes from Streptomyces sp. sk2.1, assembly GCF_008120935.1. Taxonomy (GTDB): domain Bacteria; phylum Actinomycetota; class Actinomycetes; order Streptomycetales; family Streptomycetaceae; genus Streptomyces. The sequence goes on along the minus strand of NZ_RDBO01000083.1, from coordinate 79,927 downwards.
GGCCACGGCCACCAGCACCAGCGAGATCACCGCGGAGACGAAGAAGCCGCGGTTGATGGCGGTCATTCCGCTGCGGTCGGCGCGGCGCGGGGCGACCGCGAAGATCCCGATCATCGCGGTGACCACCCCGATCGCCGGGACGATCAGCGGGAAGGCCAGCCCCGAGTCGCCGAAGGCGGCCTTGCCCAGGATCAGCGCGGCGACGAGCGTCACGGCGTACGACTCGAAGAGGTCGGCCGCCATGCCCGCGCAGTCGCCGACGTTGTCGCCCACGTTGTCGGCGATGGTGGCCGCGTTGCGCGGGTCGTCCTCCGGGATGCCCTGCTCGACCTTGCCCACGAGGTCGGCGCCGACGTCCGCCGCCTTGGTGAAGATCCCACCCCCGACCCTCATGAACATGGCGATCAGCGCGGCCCCGAGGCCGAAGCCCTCCAGCACCTTCGGGGCGTCGGCGGCATAGACGAGTACGACACAGGAGGCACCGAGCAGACCGAGCCCCACGGTGATCATGCCGACCACACCACCGGTACGAAAAGCGATCTTCATCGCCTTGTGCGAAACGGCGGTGAGATCTTTTTCCGGTTCTCCCTCCGCGGGCGTCGCCTCACGCGCAGCAGCCGCCACACGGACATTACTGCGCACGGCGAGCCGCATACCGATGTATCCGGTGGCCGCCGAGAAAAGCGCACCGATGAGGAAGAACAACGAACGCCCCGCACGCTGCGACCAGTTGTCGGCCGGCAGCAGCAACAGAAGGAAGAAGACCACGACGGCAAAGACGCCCACGGTACGCAGCTGCCGGGCCAGATAGGCGTTCGCGCCTTCCTGGACGGCGGCCGCGATCTCTTTCATGCGCTCGGTGCCCTCACCGGCCGCCAGCACCTGGCGCACCAGCAACCGGGCCACTACCAGGGCCGCGACGGCCACGACCGCGACGACGACCACGATCACCCGATTGCTGTCGGTGAGCACCGCGGCGGCCAGGGAATCGGGTGGGCCGGAGGGGCCGGAGAATGCGGAATCTTGCGCCAGTCCTGCCAGTGGGGTGTTGAAGATCTCCGCCATACGTCCTCCTTGATGCTCAGCGCTCAAGTCGTGGACGAATTGTAAGGAGCGGGAGCCGATCAAAACAGTGCGCGGTAAATCTAATTGCCCGCAACCGGCCGGTCATTAAATGATCGGGACACGAGGTCGACCCGAATGCAGTAATGGGGCAGGCGCATTTTCCGGGATCGTCGATCACTTGGAAATGAATAAAGGCCCTGCTCAGCAGGGCCTCAAATGGCGGATCGGGAAACGAGAAATGGGCCGGAAGAGGGATGGAACCACGTCCCGGCGGGCGGACCGCCCCCGACGGAGACGGTGATGTGCCCCGGGGCACGCTTCCGGAAACCTCGGCGGAGCGCCTCCCGCGCCCTCCGGGCCTTCCGTGTCCTTCAAGCCTTCCGTGTCTTCAAGTCTTCAAGTCTTCAAGTCTTCAAGTCTTCAAGGAAGGACGTCCACGGGTGCCTTCGGCCAGGTCATGCGGATCACTCCGCCGTTGATCCCCGACCGGACCTCCACGTCGTCGACGAGGCCGCTGATGACCGCGAGACCCATCTGGTCCTCGCCGTCCGCGTCGCTCTCCTGATCCGGTTCGTCGAGCCCCGCGCCGGGCGTGGCGCCGTGTGCCTCGGACGCTCCGGACCGCCCGCCGAGGGTGGGCTCGGCACCCGGCCCCGGCACCTCGTCGCCGACCTCCACCGCGAAGGACTTCTCCTCCTCGATCAGGGCGACGGTGACGGGAGCGGTGATGCCATGGCTGCGGTGCAGCCCGACGGCGCGGCTGCACGCCTCACCGACGGCGAGTCTGACCTCGTCGAGCACGGCTTCGTCGATACCCGCCCGGCGTGCCACGGCGGCGGCCACGAGGCGGGCCGTCCTGACGTGTTCGGGCTGGGCACTGAAGCGGAGTTCAACGGTGGCCATGCGATCCCCCTCAGACGTACGGGCGTGCATCCCAGGGTCCCGGGCCCGCTGCCCGGCGCCCCTGCTCTTCTTCCGGAACCTGCAGGAACGAACTTCTTTGCCGGAACCTGCAGGGATCGACAACCAGCCGACCTGTCCGTCGACCGCCGGACGAACCGGACCGCCGACGCAGGCCACCGGCCGACGACAGACATCCACCAACCGACGGACGCCCACGGACGTCCGCCCGGTGACCGACCCGCTTCCGGGCCGACCGGGCACCGAACGTGCAGCCCGGCCGACGGGCCGCCACCGACCATCACACACCGGTCCGTGCCGACCCACAAACCCCGGGGCGGCAGACCGGCCACCACCTGCCGAACCACAAGCGGTCGACTGCCCGGCATCCGCCCGGCCGCCGATCGGCCGAGCGTCGACCGGCACCCCGGCCGGGCAATGACCCGACCGGCGGACAGCCACACCGACCACCGGCGACACGATCACCCGTCCGACCGGTAGACGGCCGGACCACCCGGCGGACAACCGGGCCGTTCGGCGAGCCCCGGCCGTTCCGGGCAACCTGGTCGGCCACCCGGACACCGAAAGCCCGGCCGGAAGACCCTCCGGCCACCGCCCGGACACCCGACCCCGTACCGAGGCACCGGATCGTTCCGACTCCTTCGGCCGTTCAGGGCTCCCGGCGCCGGTTTCCCGGCCACCGCTCGCCCGTACCCGACCAAATGAGCCGCGCCTCCGACCGCCCGGCAGGGAAGCCGCGCGACCGCCCGGTGACCCGTACACGGCAACCGACCGCCCGACGGGGAAGCCCGTCCGCGTCGCACGGTCCGCCCGCCGGGGTCCGGCACCGAACCGTGCGCCGGCCCGGTGCCGGACCGGCCTCTCGGCCGGCCCGAACGGTGGAACCGGACGTCAGTCGGTGGCCGCGACGGCCTCGTCGACCGTGGTGTGGATCGGGAACACCTTGGTCAGACCAGTGATCCGGAAGATCTTGAGAATGCGCTCCTGGTTGCAGACCAAACGCAGCGAGCCCTCATGGGCCCGGACACGCTTCAGGCCGCCCACCAGCACGCCGAGACCGGTGGAGTCGAGGAAGTCGACGCCTTCCATGTCGACAACCAGGTGGTAGCTGCCGTCATTCACCAACTCGACCAACTGCTCGCGCAGCTTGGGCGCGGTATACACATCAATCTCGCCACCGACCTCGACGACCGTACGGTCGCCACCAGGGCCGGACACATTGCGAGTCGACAAGGACAGGTCCACGGATCCTCCAGCACCTTGCTATCGAGCGGGTCGCCCCTCGGTCTCCCCGGCGGAGCCGGGGAACGGATCGCCAGCCGCGATGGCATTCAATCACTTACCAGCAGGCATGCACGACGCCTTGGGGCCATTGTCCGTCACGCCAGTGACACACTCGGTGCCGATGGCCAAGAATCACCGCCCCAGCCGACCACCCGGGAACGAGGACTCCAGCCCCTCTCCCGACATGGTCCTCGACCGACTCGCCGCAGTGGCGGGCCGGTCCGCGCGCATCACTCATACGGAGCACTTGCCCCCGCGCGCGGGAACCCATGCCATCTGGCCCGATCGCATCCGGCCGGAAGTCGTCGCCGCGATCCGGAAGGCCGGAATCGACCATCCGTGGGCCCACCAGGCGGCGGCCGCCGAGCACGCCCTGGACGGCGAATCCGTGGTCATCGCCACCGGCACCGCGTCCGGCAAGTCGCTCGCCTACCTCGCCCCCGTCCTCAGCACCCTGCTCGACGGTTCCGAGGCCCCGAACGGCCGCGGCTCCACCGCCCTGTACCTGGCCCCCACCAAGGCCCTGGCCGCCGACCAGAGGCGGGCGGTGAAGGAACTCGCGGCGCCGCTCGGCAACGCCATCAGACCCGCGGTCCACGACGGCGACACCCCGGTCGAGGAACGCGAATGGGTGCGTCAGTACGCCAACTACGTCCTGACCAACCCCGACATGCTGCACCGCGGCATACTCCCGTCCCACCCCCGCTGGTCCTCCTTCCTCCGTGCCCTGCGCTTCGTCGTCATCGACGAGTGCCACACCTACCGCGGCGTCTTCGGCTCCCACGTCGCCCAGGTGGTGCGCCGCCTCCGCCGTCTGTGCACCCGTTACGGCGCGGATCCGGTCTTCCTCCTCGCCTCCGCCACGGCGGCGGAGCCCTCCGTCGCCGCGGGCCGCCTCACCGGCCTCCGGGTCACGGAGATCACCGACGACGCCTCGCCCCGCGGCAAGCTCGTCTTCGCCCTGTGGGAGCCGCCCCTGACCGAGCTGCACGGCGAGAAGGGCGCGCCCGTACGCCGCACCGCCACCGCCGAGACCGCCGACCTCCTCACCGATCTGACCGTCCAGGGCGTCCGCTCGGTCGCCTTCGTACGCTCCCGGCGCGGCGCCGAGCTGATCTCCGTCATCGCCAAGGAGCGCCTCGCCGAGGTGGACCGCTCCCTGCCGGGCCGGGTCGCCGCCTACCGCGGGGGCTACCTCCCCGAGGAGCGCCGCGCCCTGGAACGCGCCCTGCACTCCGGACAGCTGCTCGGCCTGGCCGCCACCACCGCCCTGGAACTCGGCGTGGACGTCTCCGGGCTGGACGCCGTCCTCATCGCCGGCTACCCCGGCACCAGGGCGTCGTTGTGGCAGCAGGCTGGCCGGGCCGGGCGCGCCGGCCAGGACGCCCTGGCCGTCCTGGTGGCCCGCGACGACCCGCTGGACACCTTCCTCGTCCACCACCCCGAGGCGCTGTTCCAGCAACCGGTGGAGTCGACCGTCCTCGACCCGGACAATCCGTACGTCCTCGCCCCCCATCTGTGCGCCGCCGCGGCCGAGCTCCCCCTCACCCGGCCCGACCTGGATCTCTTCGGCCCCGCCGTGGCCGAGCTGCTGCCGCAGCTGGAAGCTGCGAAGCTGCTGCGCAGACGGGCCACGGGCTGGCACTGGACCCGCCGCGAGCGCGCCGTCGATCTCACCGACATCCGCGGCGAGGGCGGGCGCCCCGTCCAGATCGTCGAGGAGGGCACCGGCCGGCTCCTGGGCACCGTCGACGAATCGGCCGCGCACACCGCTGTCCACGAAGGCGCCGTCCACCTCCACCAGGGACGCACCTACCTGGTCCGGAAGCTGGACCTGGAGGACTCGGTGGCCCTGGTCGAGGAGGCCGTCCCGCCGTACTCGACCACCGCGCGCGACACCACTTCCATCGCCGTCCTGGAGACCGACACCGAGATCCCCTGGGGTGACGGACGACTCTGTTACGGCTCCGTCGAGGTGACCAACCAGGTCGTCTCCTTCCTGCGTCGCAAACTGATCACCGGCGAGGTCCTCGGCGAGACCAAACTGGACCTGCCGCCCCGCACCCTGCGCACCCGGGCCGTGTGGTGGACGGTCACCGAGGACCAGCTCGACGCCGCCCGGATCAACCCGGAGATCCTGGGCGGGGCCCTGCACGCCGCGGAGCACGCGTCGATCGGGATGCTGCCGCTCTTCGCCACCTGCGACCGGTGGGACATCGGTGGCGTCTCCGTGCCGCTGCATCCGGACACCCTGCTGCCCACGGTCTTCGTGTACGACGGCCACCCGGGCGGCGCCGGATTCGCCGAACGGGCCTTCCACACCGCCCGGGCCTGGCTGACCGCGACCCGCCGGGCCATCGCTTCCTGCGAGTGCGAGGCGGGCTGCCCGTCCTGCATCCAGTCCCCCAAGTGCGGCAACGGCAACGAACCGCTGCACAAGCGCGGCGCCGTGCGGCTCCTCACGGAACTCCTCCGCTCCGCCCCGCAGCCTCCCGAAGAACCGGGTCCCCCGGAGCCGACCCCTTCGAAGCCGAACCCGGGGCAGGATCCGGGGCCGGAGTCGGGGCCGGGGCCGGAGCCTTCGGAGTCAGGGCCTTCGGAGTCGGGGCGGCGGCGGTCGGAGGACCGGCCCGGGACCTGATCTCCGATTCGTACGGCCCGAACCCCACTCGGGCCGTCACATCGGCGACCTCCCCGTCCACCACACACCGCACCAGCGCCGCCCCCTGTGCCTCGGCCACCTTCCCGGCGGCCCCACAGGCCGTCCCGGGGCCTTGCAGGGCCCGATCCGCCGCTGCCAGGGCCGCCAGGTCCGCCGCACCGCCGGCCCGGTGCCGGACGACCACCACCTGCCCGATCGCCAGCACCACCGCGAACACCGCGCACAACGTGGCCGTGGTCATCGCCACCCACAC
>NZ_RDBO01000083.1:45581-73642 GCF_008120935.1 Streptomyces sp. sk2.1 | reverse complement strand
CCCTCGCCCGTTCCCGTACACCGGTCACCGCTCCGCCCCCACCGTGTCCTCGGCCAGTGCCGCCGCCTCCGCGTGGAGCGTCAGGGCCAGCGGGCCGGGGCCCGGCGTCGACGCCTCGACCCGCACCCGCCACAGCTCCCCGGTCCGCTCCATCGCGACCTCGGCTCCTTCGGGGGCCGCCGACCGGGCGACGTCCAGCGCCTGTGCCTCCGGTTCGGAGCGGGCCGCGGCCCTTGCCCCGGCTCTCGCCGCGTCCACGCACCGAATCTGGGCGGAGGCCGCCATCAGCGCCCAGACCAGCGTCAGGGCGAACACCACCAGCACCGGAACCGCCATGGCCGCTTCGGCTGTCACCGCGCCCCGGTCCCGCCTCTTTCCGGCCCTTCCGTCCGCGCCCCGGCAACGGCCCCCGGCAGGTCGTCGCCCGCGGCCGCGCTCAGAACTTCGCATCGAGCGCTTCCTTCAGCAGTGACTGCAGTGCGGACATGACCGGCTGGCTGGTGACCACCTTGTAGAGCACCGCCGCGAACGCGCAGGCCGCGATCGTTCCCACCGCGTATTCGGATGTCGTCATGCCGTTGTCCGATCGGACCCGGCGTGCCACGCCACGTGCCCAGTCCCTGATTCGCCGTGCCATTTCAACCCCCGCTGATTGCTCGTTCTCGTAGGAAAAATTCAGGTGCCCGGTCTTTTGGGTCATCCGGTGTGAAGCAGTCCGGTCGCCAGGCCCACCACCACCGGGGCCACACCCACCGCCAGGAAGGCGGGCAGGAAGCAGAGTCCGACCGGGCCGGTGATCAGTACGCCCGCGCGTTGTGCGCGCGCCACGGCGGCGCTCGCCCGCTCCGCCCGCATCGCCTCGGCCAGCCTCGCCACCGGTTCGGCCGCCGGCGCCCCGGTCGAACCCGCCCGGTCCAGACAGCGGGCCAGTGCACCCGCACCCGGGATCTCGCCGAACCTCCCCCAGGCCGCCGCGGGCTCGCCGCCGAGACGGATCTCCGCGGCCACCTGCGCCAGGCTCGTACCGACCGGCCCGCCGAGTGACTCCCCCACCGCTTCAGCCGCCTCTCCCGGCCCGGCGCCGGCAGAGACGCAGGCCGCCAGCAGATCGGCCGCCAGCGGCAGTTGGCGTGCGGCCAGCGCCTGCTCCTCCTTCCCGTCCCGCTGCTCGTGTCCCTTGCGGGCCCGCTGCCATCGCCGGGCGCCGTAACCCCCCGCCAGTCCTGCCGCGCACCCCAGCGGGCCACCGATCAGGGCCCAGCCCGTCGCCAAGGCCGCCAGCGGCGCGATCCATTCCTTCGCCCGGTCACCGGACACCGTGCGCCCGCGTCGGCGTCTCTCCGGGGGAACCGCCAGCAGCACCGCGCCCCGGCGGCGCCCCGCCCGCCTCCGCCGCGTTCCTGCCAGGGCCAGGGCCGACCAGAAGGCCGCCGTGCCGAGAACCGCGCACATCGCCGCCCCGAGCCCGGACCCACCGGTGATGCCGCTCATGCCGCCTCTCCCGCCCGTACGATCCGACCGGCCCACCAGAGCCCCGCGGCCTCCAGCAGCCCACCCACCGCCACACAGGCCAGCCCGACCGGGGTGTGGAGCAGCACCCGCAGCGGGTCGGCCCCGAGCGCCGCTCCCAGGCCCAGCCCCAGCACCGGCAGCAGAGCCAGTACGGCGACCGTCGACCAGGCGCCCGCCAGCCGGGCCCGTAACTCCTCCCGTCTGCGCCGCTCGGCCCGCAACGCGCCTTCCAGCCGGTCCAGGCCCGCCGCGAGCCCGGCCCCGCCGTCCACCGCCACCCGCCAGCAGGCCGCCACCCCGGCGAGCCCGTCCAGGCCGGGGTCCCGCGCCGCCTGCCCGAGTGCCGCCGGCACATCACCACCGAACCGGGCCGCCGCCGACACACCGGCCTCCGCCGCCCCCAGCACTCCCGTTTCCCGGACCGCGGCCAGCAGCGCCTGCCCCGGCTCGTGCCCGGCCCGCAGCTCACCCACGACCGCGCCGCACAGCGCCACCACCCCCGCCTCGCGGCGTTCCCGCTCCTGTCTCCGGGCCCGCCCGCGCAGCCACCGGCGCACCAGCGGCACCGCCACCGCCCCGGCGAACAGCGGCAGCACGGACGCCCCCAGCACGGCGACGAGCAGCGCCACCGGAATGCAGAGCCATTCCCTCCGTTCCCGCAAGTGCCCCAGCAGCCGTGCTCCGGCCCGCTCCCGCCACACGCGCAACGGCGAGCGGGCCGGTCCGTCGACGAACAGCACCCGTGCCCTCTGCCGCCCGTGGTCCCGCGCCGCCACCAGCCAGGCCGCCGCTCCGGCGCACAGAGCAGCCGCGCAGGCCACACTCGTCGCCGACCCCGTCGGCGCACCGCCACCGCTCACGGCGCGCCTCCGATCAGCGAGCGCAGCCGTTCCCAGCCCCGTTCCCGTACGAAACCGTCGGTGCCCCAGCGCAGGGCCGGCACGGTCACCACCAGCCCCGCCGTGTCCCGCTCCAGAACGTGCACCTCGGCGATCCGCCGCTGCCCGGCCCGGTCGCGCACGAGGTGGACCACCACCGACAGGGCTGCCGCCAGCTGGCTGTGGAGCGCCACCCGCTCCAGCCCCGCCGCCGTCCCCAGCGCTTCGAGACGGGCCGGCACGTGCTCGGCCGCATTGGCATGGACCGTCCCGCAACCACCTTCATGCCCCGTGTTGAGGGCCGCCAGGAGTTCCGTGACCTCTGCGCCTCGGACCTCTCCGACCACCAGTCGGTCGGGCCTCATGCGCAGCGCCTGCCTCACCAGGTCCCGGAGCGTCACCCGCCCCGCCCCTTCCTGGTTGGCGGGGCGCGACTCCAGACGCACCACATGTGGATGGTCCGGCCGCAGCTCCGCCGAGTCCTCGGCGAGCACGATCCGCTCGTGCTCCCCGACCGCGCCCAGCAGACTCGACAGAAGGGTCGTCTTCCCCGCCCCCGTCCCTCCGCTGATCAGGTACGAGACACGGGCCTCCACCAAGGCCCGCAGCACTCGGTCACCGCCCGGCGGCACGGTCCCCGCCGCGACCAGTTCCGTCAGTGAGAAGGCCCTGGGCCGCACCACCCGCAGCGACAGGCACGTCGAACCGACCGACACCGGGGGCAGCACGGCATGCATACGGGTGCCGTCCGGCAGCCGGGCGTCCACCCAGGGGCGGGCGTCATCCAGCCGCCGCCCCGCCACGGCGGCCAGCCGCTGCGCCAGCCTGCGCACCGCGGCGGCGTCCGCGAAGGTCACCCCGGTCAGTTCGAGCCCACCGCCCCGGTCCACCCACACCCGGTCCGGAGCGGAGACCAGCACGTCCGTCACCATCGGATCGCTGAGCAGCGGTTCCAGCACCCCGACCCCGACCAGTTCGCCGCGCAACTCCTCGGCGGCGCCGAGCACTTCGGCGTCCCCGAGCAGCCGCCCCTGGGCCCGTAACGCGGCCGCCACCCCGGCCGGGGTCGGTGCCGCGCCGCTCTGCGCCAGCCGTTGCCGTACGGCGTCGAGCAGCGTCTCCGTCATGACACGCCTCCGCCGGTGCGTCCCCCCGCGTTCTCCGCGGTGAGTGCCCGCTCCCAGAACGCCGCGCAGAACCTGGCCAGTGGGCCGCGAGCACTTCCGCCCGGCGGGGAGCCACTGTCCTGATCGGCCAGCAGTCCGGCGTCGAGCGGTAGTTCACCGACGAGCGGCAGCCCCAACGCCTGTGCCACCCACCGCTCGTCGAGACCCGCCGCGTACGGGCCACGGGCCACGACCCGCAGATCGGCCAGGACCATCCCGGCCATCGACGCCACCCGCTTCGCCGCCGCGACCGCGCGGAGTTCCCCCGGCACCACCAGCAGCCCCAGGTCCAGCTGGGCGAGGGCCTCGGCCACCGACTCGTCGACCCGGCGGGGCAGATCGACGACGACCACCCCGCCGAGCCTGCGGGCGGCGGCCAGCACGGCCTGCATGGCCCGGGGCGGGACGACCACCCAGTCGTCACGGCCCCAGCTGAGCACCCTCAGCCCGTGTAACGCGGGCAGCGACTCCTCCAGCGCGCCTCCGCCGACCCGCCCCTTCGAATGGGCGAAATCCGGCCATCGCATCCCTTCGGCCCGTTCGCCCCCGAGCAGTACGTCGATGCCTCCGCCGAGCGGGTCGCCGTCGATCAGCATCGTCCGCCGGCCCGCCCTGGCGGCGGTCACCGCGAGGGCGCAGGCCAGCGTGGACGCACCGGATCCGCCCCGCCCGCCGATCACCCCCACGGTGAGCGCCGCCCGGCCCACGCCTTCCACCGCATTGGCGATCTGGTCGACCAGCCACCCCTCCGAATCGGGCAGCCTCAGTACGTATTCGGCCCCGATCTCCACCGCGCGGCGCCAGACGTCCGGGTCGTCCTGCTCCCGTCCGACAAGCATCACACCCTGTCTGCGCGCCGCCCCGCGGCACCGCCGGGCGGCGTCGTCGCCCACGAGAACCATCGGGGGCTGTTCCCAACTGCCCCTGTTCTCGGGCAGCGAGTGATGGACTTCCGGTTCCGCCCCGGCTGCCGCGCACAGCCGCAGCAGATCATCGAGCAGTTCCACGTCCTCGGTCACGATCAGTGGCCCGCCCCGCCGTGCTCCGGCGGCCTGCGGACGATCCCACGCGATGGACCCGGCCAAGATCTCCACTTCCTTCCCACTGCACCCTCATCGCGGTTCGCGGTGATCCCGGATCGTTCCGGGACCGGCGATTCCGCAATCCGCGGACTTCGCGGCGGGAATCACCGTGCAGCGCTTCGGGAAAAGATGTGGATCTTGCTCAAAAGCTGGGGACAACTCCACCCTTGTGAATAACTTCGTCATCCATACCGGCGACTTTCGCAGCGCACCCCTTCCGCTACGCACCGTGACGAGTCAGAGTGATGGGGGGCGTAGCGAGAGGCGGCCGTCATGACCGAAATGGAGGCGGAATGCTTGATTCCGAACGGAAGAAACGCGCCCGGACATGCGACGACCCCCGCCGGGGGGGAGAGCGGGGGTCGTCCCCACGGCCGACTCGGGGGGGGAGGAGCCGGACCGGGTTAGCACGGTCGCGAACGATCCGTGACTTCCATGGTGTACCCGAGAGCCCTCTCAGGCAAACCCACGCGCCGGAGTTTACGCCGAATGGTCGGCCCCTATGCTCTGCCTTGTGGAAAACCGCTTCTTGCCGCGCACAGCAGCCTTCTTTGACCTGGACAAGACGGTCATTGCGAAGTCTTCGACACTGGCCTTCAGCAAGTCCTTCTACCAAGGCGGACTGATCAACCGCCGTGCCGTACTGCGCACTGCGTACGCACAGTTCGTGTTCCTTGCCGGGGGTGCAGATCACGACCAGATGGAACGGATGCGAGAATATCTCTCCGCACTCTGCAAGGGCTGGAACGTCCAGCAGGTGAGAGAAATCGTCGCCGAGACCCTGCACGATCTGATCGACCCCATCATCTACGACGAAGCGGCGACGCTCATCGAGGAGCATCACACCGCCGGGCGCGACGTGGTGATCGTCTCGACCTCCGGCGCCGAGGTCGTCGAACCCATCGGCGAGATGCTCGGCGCCGACCGGGTCGTCGCCACCCGAATGGTGGTCGGCGACGACGGCTGCTTCACCGGTGAGGTGGAGTACTACGCGTACGGCCCGACCAAGGCCGAGGCGATCAGGAGCCTCGCGGTGTCGGAGGGGTACGACCTCTCGCGCTGCTACGCCTACAGCGACTCCGCCACCGACGTGCCGATGCTGGAGTCGGTCGGCCATCCGCATGCGGTCAACCCGGACCGCGCGCTACGGCGCGAAGCGACCCTTCGCGAGTGGCCGATTCTCGTCTTCAATCGGCCGGTCCGCCTCAAGCAACGTCTGCCCGCGTTCTCGATGCCGCCACGTCCGGCGCTGGTCGCCGCGGCGGTGGGCGCGGCCGCCGTCACGGCGGGGCTGGTCTGGTACACCTCCCGCCGCCGGGGCGCCACGGCCTCGGCCTGACAATCCCCGACGCGACGGACCCGACGCGCACACCACCGACTCCCGCCGTCGAGCCCCGCGACCGGCTCCCCGCAGACCGGCCGCGGGGGCCGGCACACCTGCCGGACATGCCGGATGATCCGCATTCCGGACCGCTCGGAGCGAATTACCCGACTCGCCCGTAATTGAACCTAAAAGTAAAGAAGTGTGGCCAGCACTACCGTTCGCACCACCTCTGGAGTACAAAGGACTCAACGGCCCGCGAGACCAAGGACATCCGAGAGGATTACCAGTAACGCAGAGAAGGCCCCACGGACCGAAGCATGAAAGCCGAGCACCCACGCGACGTCGACCCGTCGATTACGGGCCAGCCGCACCAGGGACCGGGCAAAGAACCCGACCTGATGGGCACATATCGAGGACGCATGGTAACTGGGCAGACATGCCAGCGGCGGTACCGAGGACGGTACCGCCGCAACCCTTTTCCGGGGCGGTGAAGTCGGCGCGGCAGAGCCCCTCCCGGAAGTTACCGCCGTGAAGTCACTTCGCCGGCTTCACCCCGGTGGAGTCATGGCATCGGATCCAGCTCGGCGAAGCACCCGCCCCGGGACCACGCCGATGGCCATCCAATCCGCGGCACTCCGCCCCTCGAACCCGCCACCACCCCATGACCCCACGAAGCCGTGACCTCATGGCCTCACGAGCCCACCGGTTCGAGGCCCACGAAGCCGGGGCCCGCGGGCCCACGGCGTCACGCCACTCCGACGCCCTGCCCTACGCCGCACCCCGCTGCAGCGCCTCGCACACCGCCGTCGACTCCCGGACGCCCAGTTCCACGGAGCGCCCGCAGTGGGTGATCCAGGCCGCCATCCCGTCCGGCGTACCCGACAGATAGCCCTCGAATGCCGCGAGGTACGCCGCCCGCCCCTGTTCGGCGTGACCCACCTCGGCCGGGCAGATCGACTTGGGGTCGAGCCCGCTCCCGATCAGCACGATCCGTTCGGCGGTCCGTGCGACGAGGCCGTTGTGCGAGCCGAAGGGGCGCAGGGCCAGCAGTTCACCGTGCACGACCGCCGCCGTCACCAGCGCGGGCGCCGAAGTGCCGGAGAGGATCAGCCCGGAGAGCCCCTCCAGCCGTCCGGCCACCTCGTCGGCGCCCGGCAGCAGCGCTTCGACCAGCGGTTCGTCCACGGGCTCGCCCGCCAGCCTCGGCCGGCCGATGGAGTCCTCGGGCTCCACCCCGCCGGCGGCGACCAGGTGCAGCCGGGCCAGCACCCGAAGCGGCGACTGCCGCCAGATGGAAAGGAGTTGACCCGCTTCCGCGGTCAGTCTCAGGGCCGCGCCGATCACCCGCGCCTCGTCGTCACCACTGAAGTCGGTGCGTCGGCGCACCTCTTCCAGGTTCCAGTCGGCACCCGACAGCGCCGCCGAGCCGCGAGCGCCGCGCAGGGCCGCTTCGGCGGTGACCTCGTTGCTGCGGCGCCGCATGATGCGGTGACCGTAGACCCGGTCGACGGCCTTGCGTACGGAGTCCACCGCGTCGGCGACTCCCGGCAAGGAACCCAGGGCGGCGAGCGGATCAGAGGCAGTCGTACTCATAAGTAGCGAGGCTACGCGCCCCCTGCGCCGATGCCGCCCGGGAGTGGCCTTCTTCACGAAGTGCGACAGCGGAAAGCAATTGCACCGCTACCCTAGGTGAACATGAAGATCGCTTTCGTAGGGAAGGGCGGCAGCGGCAAGACCACGTTGTCCTCGCTCTTCATCCGCCACCTCGCCGCCAATGAAGCCCACGTCGTCGCGGTGGACGCCGACATCAACCAGCACCTCGGGGCCGCGCTCGGCCTGGACGACCAGGAAGCCGCGGCGCTGCCCGCCATGGGTGCCCACCTGCCCCTGATCAAGGAGTACCTGCGCGGGAGCAACCCCCGCATCGCCTCCGCCGAGACGATGATCAAGACGACTCCGCCCGGTGAGGGGTCACGGCTGTTGCGGATCCGCGAGGACAACCCGATCTACGACGCGTGCGCCCGTACGGTGCGGCTCGACGACGGGGAGATCCGGTTGATGGCCACCGGGCCGTTCACCGAGTCGGATCTTGGGGTCGCCTGCTACCACTCCAAGGTCGGCGCGGTCGAACTCTGCCTCAACCATCTCGTCGACGGTCCCGAGGAGTACGTCGTCGTCGACATGACGGCGGGTTCGGACTCCTTCGCCTCGGGGATGTTCACCCGCTTCGACATGACGTTCCTGGTCGCCGAACCGACCCGCAAGGGCGTCTCCGTCTACCGCCAGTACAAGGAGTACGCGCGGGACTTCGGGGTCGTGTTGAAGGTGATCGGCAACAAGGTGCAGGGCGAGGACGACCTGGACTTCCTGCGCGCCGAGGTGGGTGACGACCTGCTGGTGAGCGTCGGGCACTCCGACTGGGTGCGGGCCATGGAGAAGGGGCGCCCCTCCCGTTTCGAACTGCTGGAGGCCGACAACCGAATGGCGTTGCAGGCCCTGCAGAACGCGGCGGAGGACTCGTACGAGCAGCGGGACTGGGAGCGTTACACGCGGCAGATGGTGCACTTCCACCTGAAGAACGCGGAGAGCTGGGGCAACGAGAAGACGGGGGCCGATCTGGCCGCCCAGGTCGACCCCGCCTTCGTTCTCGACGAGCGGTACGCGCAGGACGGTGCCGCCCAGCCCGCCTGAGCCACTGGCTCCCCGGGCCGCCCGAGCCGCCGCTCCCCGGACCGGCCGCCCCGCCGGCTCCCGGTCGACCCCGGCCGGCTCCCCCGCCGAGGTCCTGTCGTGAGCCGTGACGCCTCCGGGTGCCCGCTCGGGCGTCGGCCGGGATCGGTGTTCCGCCCCGTCCGGCGCCCGACGCGCGGTTCGGTCACCCGGACGCGTCCGGCGTACGGGGCGCCGGGCGCGTCGAAGTCCGCGCGGTTCGGTCGGCCCGTCGGCGGGTTCGCTCAGCTCTCGTCCGGGCGGGCTTCCGCGCGGGCCGCACCTGCCGCGCCGCCAGCCCTGGAGGCCGACGTTCCGCCGAGGAAAGCGGCCCAGCCCCGCTCGGGTGCCTGGCCGACACCGAGCGTGCCGAGCTTCTCCAGCGTCGCCGGGTCCTGCGCGTCCAGCCAGTCGGCCAGTTGCCGGAAGGACACGCAGCGCACCTCTTCCTTGGTGCAGACGGTCGCGATGGTCTCCTCGACGGCACGCATGTAGGTGCCGCCGTTCCACGACTCGAAGTGGTTGCCGATGATCAGCGGGGCGCGGTTGCCGTCGTAGGAGCGGTCGAAGGCCTGAAGCAGACCGTCGCGCATCTGGTTGCCCCAGTACTCGTGCTGGTCCGGGTCGCCCTGCGTCGTACCGGACTGGTTGAACATGAAGTTGTAGTCCATCGAGAGGGTCTCGAACTCGCGGCCCGGTACGGGGACGAGTTGCATCGACAGGTCCCAGATGCCGTCCTTCTTCTTCGGCCAGACCTGGTTGTTGACCCCGCTGGAGTCGTAGCGGAAGCCCATCGTCCGCGCCGCGGCCACCATGTTCTTCTGCCCTTCCAGGCAAGGGGTGCGGCCGCCGACAAGTTCCTTGTCGTAGTCGAAGGGGAGCGGTTTCTCCTTCTTGAGGCCGGGCACGTTGCTCTTCCAGCTCTTCACGAAGGACTTGGCCTGGCTGATCTCGCTCTTCCACTGCTCGACGGACCAGGTGCCGACGCCGCCCTCCGGGCCGCAGAAGTGGCCGTTGAAGTGGGTGCCGATCTCGTCGCCGTCCTCCCAGGCACCACGCACCTGAGTGACGGTGTTCCGGATTCCCTCGGTGTCGTTGAAGCCGATGTCGGAGCTGCCGACGTTGTGCTTCGGCGGGTCGTAGAGCTCCCGCTTGTCCTCCGGCAGCAGGTACACGCCGCTGAGGAAGTACGTCATGTTCGCGTGGTACTTCTTGCCCACCTCACGGAAGTGCGAGAACAGCTTCTGGCTGTCCTCGCCCGCGCCGTCCCAGGAGAACACCACGAACTGCGGGGGTTTCCGCCCCGGCGCCAGGCGTTCGGGCACGGGCTGCTTCGGCTGACTGCCCGTGAAGGCGGTGGACCCGTCGCCGATGAGCCGGAACATGTTCTTGGGCTGGGCCTCGGGGACCTTCTTCTTCGCCCCGGCGGCCTTCTCCGCTCCTGGGGCGCGCTTCGCGGCTCCCGGGCCGGCGGCACCGACGCCCGGGCCGGAGGAACAGCCGGCCGCTCCCGCGGTCAGCGCAACGACCGTGACCCCCAGGGCGACCCGTCCGGCGGCCCTCGTCGTGGTGGCCTTCCTCGCAGCGACCCTCCTCGTGGCGACCTTCTTCGTGGCGACCATCATCCGCCCACCCTCTTCCTTGCAGGTAATTTGCGCTGAAAGTGCCGACACGGCGCGGCCAAGGTCGCATGTGGCCCATAAAAATCAGTACGACAGGCCATACGAAAAGCTGCTTATTCACCTGAACGGGTGCGTAAATCGTCTATTTGATCCCAACCATGGACATGAATCTTTACTCTCCATTACGATCCGTTTACCGAGAGTTGAGAAATCCCGCCGCTGCACGCCGTGACCCACGGCCGCGTCCCACATTCCGCGACCGCGCTGCCCCGGAGGAGACGGGAACATGTCTGCTTGCGTCCCCACTCGTCATAACCGCACGTCCCGCAGCTCGCGCCCACCGCGCGCCTCGGGAGTCAAACGACCGCACAGCCCGCCGCAACCGCCTGCCAAAAGGCGATTCCGCATCGCGGGCTCCGACCTGTCCGCCTCGATCACTGTCTTCCTTCTCGCCGTCCCCATGTCGCTCGGCCTTGCCGTCGCCATGGACGCCCCGCTCCAGGCCGGGCTCATCTCCGCCGCCATCGGCGGCATCGTCGCCGGACTGCTCGGCGGCACCCCCCTCCAGGTCAGCGGCCCGTCCGCCGGACTGACCGTGGTGACAGCCGAGTTGATCCACCTCTACGGCTGGCGCACCACCTGCGCGATCACCATCGGGGCCGGACTGCTGCAGATCCTGCTGGGTTCGATCCGGGCAGCACGCAGCGCCCTCGCCGTCAGCCCCGCCATCGTGCACGGCACCCTCGCCGGAATCGGTGTGGCCATCGCGCTCGCCCAGTTGCACATCGTGCTCGGCGGCTCGCCGCAGAGCTCAGCAGTGGACAACGCGCTCTCCCTGCCGGACCAGTTGAGTCGCGTCGCCCCCGCCGCTCCGTTGATCGGCGCACTGACCATCGCCGTCCTGGTCCTGTGGCCGAGACTTCCGGGACGGGGCGGCCGAGCGGTACGGAGAATCCCGGCCGCCCTCGCCGCCGTGGCGACCGCCACGACGGTGGCCGCGATCGCCGCCCCCGGGATCGCCCGCGTCGACCTGCCCTCCTGGCGGTCGCACGCCTTCCCGGAGATGCCTCACGGGCCCGTACTGGCCCTGGCCACCGCGGTGTTCACGGTGATGCTGGTGGCCAGCCTGGAGTCGTTGCTCGCCGCGGTCGCCGTGGACAAGCTGTCGGCCGGCCGCGCCGCCGGACGAACGGCCTCCCGGCCCGTCACCGGCTCACCGACGGCGCCCACACCTGCGGAAGCTGTGGCTCCGACTTCGGAACGGGGCGCTTCGCCCGGCTCGACCGGCCTTCCCGTGCCACCCCTCAAACGTTCCGACCTCGACCGCGAACTACGGGCCCAGGGCATCGCCAACATGCTGTCCGGGCTGGTGGGAGGGCTGGCGGTGTCCGGCGGCGCGGTGCGCAGTTCGGCGAATGTGCGCGCCGGGGCCACGGGGCGCGCCTCCACCGTGCTGCACGGGGTCTGGATGCTGCTCGCCACCGTGCTGCTCGTCACCGTGCTGGAGTGGATCCCGCTGGCGGCGCTCGCCGCGCTGGTGATGGTGGTCGGCATCCAGATGGTGAACATCGTCCACATCCGCAATGTCCACAAGCACCGCGAGTTCCTGGTGTACGGGGCGACGATCACCGGTGTCCTGCTCTTCGGGGTGCTCAAGGGAGTGGCGATCGGCATCGCCGTGGCCGTGGCCGTGGCGATGCACCGGTTGGGCCGGACCCGGATCACGGTGACCGACCAAGGCGGACAGCATCTGGTCGTCGTACGGGGACAGTTGACGTTCCTCGCGGTGCCCCGGCTCAGTCGGACGCTCGGCCAACTGCCCCAGGGCGGCGACGCCGTCGTCGAACTGGACGGCTTCTTCATGGACCATGCGGCGTACGAGACGATCCAGGACTGGAGCAACGCCCAGACCGCCCATGGCGGCAGGGTCGTGTTCACCGGGAGGTCCGGGGGCCGGATCGCCGAGCCGGCCTCGGCGGCGCACTCCTGTTGCCGCCCGTGGACACCGTGGCGCAACCATCACTGCCACGACGAGCCCGACCGCATGCCCGCACTCCGCCATGACACCAACGCGTCCTTCGCCGAGGCTCCTTTCGCCGAAGCCCTCTCCGGTTCGGACCCCGTCTCCGTCTCCGCCCTCGGCATCGACGCGGCTCCTGCGCACGATGTCGGCACGGCCTGGAACGCCTCCCCCGGCGATGCGCTCGACAACGCCGCAGGCCCCGTCGACCCCACTGCCCCCGTCGACTTCGTCGGCCCCGTAGCAGCCGATGCCCCGGCAGACCACACCCCGCGCGGCACCCGCAGCCGAACGGCCGATCTGCCCACCGGCTCGCCCACTGTTCCGTACACCGACTCATCCGCCGTTCCGTCCGCCGCCCCGGTGGTCGCTTCAGGCACCTCACGCACCATCACGCCCAGCGCCCCCACCAGTGGCGCACCGACCGGTGGTGCCCCGACCAACGACACCTCGGCCGACGGCACCTCGGCCGACGGCACCTCGGCCGACGGCGCTCCGGTCGGTGGCACGCCGCGCAGAACGGGGGGCGACCGGCTGGTCAGCGGTCTGAGTTCGTTCCAGCGCAACACCGCCCCGTTGGTGCGCGGCGAGCTGGCCCGGCTGGCCCTTGAGGGACAGCGCCCGTCCCAGCTCTTCATCA
Organism: Streptomyces sp. sk2.1; assembly: GCF_008120935.1. GTDB lineage: Bacteria > Actinomycetota > Actinomycetes > Streptomycetales > Streptomycetaceae > Streptomyces. The sequence continues at coordinate 60,689 of NZ_RDBO01000083.1, read as the reverse complement.
CCTGCGCCGATTCCCGGCTGGTCACCAGCATGATCACGGCGAGCGGCCCGGGGGACCTGTTCACCGTGCGGAACATCGGCAACCTGGTGCCCCTGCCGGGCACCGAGTCGGGGGACGATTCGGTGGGCGCCGCGATCGAGTACGCGGTGGACGTGCTGAAGGTCGAGTCCATCACCGTCTGCGGGCACTCCGGCTGCGGTGCGATGCAAGCCCTCCTCGGCGGCGAACCGGACCGGGACACTCCCCCCACGGCGCTGTGGCGGTGGCTGAGACACGGCCTGCCGAGCCTCCGCAGGATGGCGTCCCGGAATCGCGCCTGGGCCCGGATCTCCGGACGGCTTCCGACCGATGCGCTCGAACAGCTGTGCCTCACCAATGTGGTCCAGCAGTTGGACCATTTGCGGTCCCACGAAGCGGTGGCCCGGCGGCTCGCCGACGGAACGCTCCAGTTGCACGGGATGTACTTCCATGTGGGCGAGGCACAGGCGTATCTGCTGACCGAGGAGGCGAGCAGCGGACTGGCCCTGGACGAGGTCTTCGACCCCGTGGGCCCCGAGGCCACCGACTCCCGCAGACCCGTGTGCTCCACCGCGCCCGTCACCATCCCACCCGTCGCCGCCTCGCCCGCCGCCACATCACCCGCCGCCGTGTCACCCACCGTTCCGGGTGGTCCTTCCGGTACCGGTCCGGGCGCACTGGAACACACCGGCGCCTGAACCGGATTCGTCCCCGGTCCGTGAGACCTTGTGGTCCCGCCTCCGCGCAGCTCCGCGTCGTTCTGTACCGCATGACACCGCAATGCCCGGCTCCGCTCCGCATTGCGCGATCATGCGCCGCATTGCTCGCACCGCACGCGGATGCGGGACGGTCTCCATACACGAGACACAGGTCTAAACCAATTCCCGGCAGACACTTGTCACCCGGCCCCTGGCCTGATGAGCTATGCCCGGGACACAACGGACACCCTGGGAATGGGAGATGTCGTGAGCAACGAAAGCCTGGCCAACCTGCTCAAGGAGGAGCGGCGGTTCGCACCGCCTGCCGATCTGGCCGCCAATGCCAACGTCAAAGCGGAGGCGTACGAGCAGGCCGAAGCGGACCGGCTGGGCTTCTGGGCCGAGCAGGCCCGGCGCCTGACCTGGGCCACGGAGCCGACGGAGACGCTCGACTGGAGCAACCCGCCCTTCGCAAAGTGGTTCGCGGACGGCAAGCTCAACGTCGCGTACAACTGCGTGGACCGTCACGTCGAGGCCGGCAACGGCGACCGGGTCGCCATCCACTTCGAGGGCGAGCCCGGCGACGGCCGCACCATCACCTACGCCCAGCTCAAGGACGAGGTCTCCCGCGCGGCCAACGCGCTCACCGAGCTCGGCGTCGGCAAGGGCGACCGGGTCGCGGTCTACCTGCCGATGATCCCCGAGGCGGCCATCGCGATGCTGGCCTGTGCCCGCATCGGCGCCGCCCACTCGGTGGTCTTCGGCGGCTTCTCCGCCGACGCCATCGCCGCCCGCATCCAGGACGCGGACGCCAAGGTCGTCATCACCGCCGACGGCGGCTACCGGCGCGGCAAGCCGTCCGCGCTCAAGCCCGCCGTGGACGACGCGGTCTCCCGCATCGACGGTGTCGAGCACGTCCTCGTGGTGCGGCGCACCGGCCAGGACACCGCATGGACCGAGGGCCGCGACGTCTGGTGGCACGAGATCACCGCCCGGCAGTCCGCCGAGCACACCCCCGAGGCCTTCGAGGCGGAGCAGCCGCTCTTCATCCTCTACACCTCCGGCACCACGGGTAAGCCGAAGGGCATCCTGCACACCTCCGGCGGCTACCTCACGCAGGCGGCCTACACCCACAGCGCGGTCTTCGACCTCAAGCCGGAGTCCGACGTCTTCTGGTGCACCGCCGACATCGGCTGGGTGACCGGCCACTCGTACATCGTCTACGGCCCGCTGGCCAACGGCGCGACCCAGGTCATGTACGAGGGCACGCCCGACACCCCGCACCAGGGGCGGTTCTGGGAGATCGTGCAGAAGTACGGCGTCACGATCCTCTACACCGCGCCGACCGCGATCCGGACGTTCATGAAGTGGGGCGACGACATCCCCGCCAAGTTCGACCTGAGCAGCCTCCGGGTCCTCGGTTCGGTCGGTGAGCCGATCAACCCCGAGGCGTGGATGTGGTACCGCAAGCACATCGGCGCCGACAAGTGCCCGATCGTGGACACCTGGTGGCAGACCGAGACCGGCGCCATGATGATCGCCCCGCTGCCGGGCGTGACGGCCACCAAGCCGGGCAGCGCCCAGCGCGCCCTGCCCGGGATCTCGGCCACCGTCGTCGACGACGAGGCCAACGAGGTTCCGAACGGCGGGGGCGGCTACCTCGTCCTCACCGAGCCGTGGCCGTCGATGCTCCGCACCATCTGGGGCGACGACCAGCGCTTCATCGACACCTACTGGTCGCGTTTCGAGGGCAAGTACTTCGCGGGCGACGGCGCCAAGAAGGACGAGGACGGCGACATCTGGCTGCTCGGCCGGGTCGACGACGTGATGCTCGTGTCCGGGCACAACATCTCGACCACCGAGGTCGAGTCGGCGCTCGTGTCGCATCCGTCGGTCGCCGAGGCCGCCGTGGTCGGTGCCGCCGACGAGACGACCGGCCAGGCCATCGTCGCCTTCGTGATACTGCGTGGTACGGCCGAGTCCTCCGACGAGCTCGTCGCCGAGCTGCGCAACCACGTCGGGGCCACGCTCGGCCCGATCGCCAAGCCGAAGCGGATCCTGCCCGTCGCCGAGCTGCCGAAGACCCGCTCCGGCAAGATCATGCGGCGCCTGCTGCGCGACGTCGCCGAGAACCGCGAGCTGGGTGACGTGACGACGCTCACCGATTCCTCGGTGATGGATCTCATCCAGAACCAGCTGCCGTCCACCTCCTCCGAGGACTGACGGCGGCAAAGGACCGACGGTGGCGGGGCACTGCCGGCGACAGACGCCCGCATCAGCCTTCACCTGCGGTTTTGTACGTCCCCGAGGGGCGTCCGGCAACGCGCCGGACGCCCCTCGGGCGTCTAGGGTGAAGATCACCGCATAGAGTCCCGCGCGCACCCCGGGTAAAGTGGTTGCTGCGTAAACAGAGCAGAGCGAGCAGGAAAAGCAGAACAGGACGCATAGAGAAACCCCAGGGTGGCCGCACCCTGCGCCGCACCCTGCTCGGCCGCCTGTCCCTGCCCGAGCGGAACTACCTCACGAACGCCCTGCGCACCGAGACCGTCGGCGGCGTCATCCTGCTCGTCGCCGCGATAGCCGCCCTGCTGTGGGCGAACACCTTCGGTTCCAGCTATGAGGCCGTCAGCGACTTCCACTTCGGACCGGCGTCGCTGGGCCTCGATCTCTCCGTGGAGCACTGGGCGGCGGACGGGCTGCTCGCGATCTTCTTCTTCGTCGCGGGCGTCGAACTCAAGCGGGAACTGGTCGCGGGCGAACTGCGCGACCCCAAGGCGGCCGCCCTCCCGGTCGTCGCCGCGCTGTGCGGAATGGCGGTTCCGGCCCTCGTCTACACGCTGGTGAACGTGATCGGCGGGGGCTCGACGGACGGCTGGGCCGTACCCACCGCCACCGACATCGCCTTCGCGCTCGCCGTGCTCGCCGTCATCGGCACCTCGCTGCCGAACGCGCTGCGCGCCTTCCTGCTGACCCTCGCCGTCGTCGACGACCTCTTCGCGATCCTGATCATCGCGGTCTTCTTCACCGAGCAGATCGACTTCCTGGCCCTCGGTGGTGCCTTCGCCGGTCTTGCCGTCTTCTACCTGCTGCTGCGCAAGAACGTGCGCGGCTGGTACATCTACGTACCGCTCGCCCTGGTCATCTGGGGCCTGATGTACAACAGCGGCGTCCACGCCACGATCGCCGGTGTCGCCATGGGCCTGATGCTCCGCTGCACCCGGCGGGAGGGCGAGAGCGAGTCCCCCGGCGAGCACATCGAGCACCTCGTCCGCCCGCTGTCGGCCGGTTTCGCCGTTCCGATGTTCGCGCTCTTCTCGGCCGGGGTCTCCCTCTCCGGCAGCGCGCTGGCGAACGTCTTCGGCCGGCCCGAGACGCTCGGCGTCGTCCTGGGGCTCGTCGTCGGCAAGACACTGGGCATCTTCGGCGGTACGTGGCTGGCCACCCGTTTCACCAAGGCGGAGCTGAACAAGGAGCTGGCCTGGGCGGACGTCTTCGCGGTCGCCTCGCTCGCCGGGATCGGCTTCACCGTCTCGCTGCTCATCGGCGAACTGGCCTTCGCCGGCGACAAGAGCATGATCAACGAGATCAAGGCCGCGGTGCTGATCGGTTCGCTGACGGCCGCGGTGTTCTCCGCCGTACTGCTCAAGCTCCGGGTCCGCAGGTACCGGGCACTGCACGAGGCCGAGGAGCGCGACGAGGACGAGGACGGGGTGCCCGACATCTACGAACAGGGCGACCCGGAGTACCACCTGCGGATGGCCGCGATATACGAGAGGAAGGCGGCCGAACACCGTCACCTTGCCGAACTGGCGGGGGCAGCGCGCAACGAGCCGGACAGTCCGGCATGATCTGACACCAGATGTGTTGAGCAGCAGGACTGGAGAGGGAGTCAGGGATGAGCGACCCCGGCAACAACGCGGGCAGTGCCGACCGCAGTCTCGGACAACTGGTCGCCGCGGCGACGGCCGAGATGTCCGCACTGGTGCACGACGAGATCGCCCTGGCCAAGGCGGAGGTACGGCAGGACGTCAGGCGCGGCGTCGCCGGCAGCATGGCGATCATTATCGCGGGCGTGCTGGTCCTGTTCGCGATCCCGGTGCTGAGTTTCGCGGCGGCGTACGGCATCCACAACCTGGGGCTCGGGCTGGCCTGGTCGTTCCTGATCGTGGGCAGCGCCTTCGTCTTCCTGGGCGTGCTGCTCGCGCTGTTCGCCGTCGCCAAGTTCAAGAAGGTGAAGCCGCCGCAGAAGTCCATCGCCTCGGCGAAGCAGACGGCGGCCGTGCTGCAGGGCGTCAAGCCGCATCCGCGTCATGAGGTCGCGGCGGGGGCGAGCCGCCCGGCCGCCGTCGGCAGCACGCTGGCCGACCGGGCCCTGGAGAAGGCGCCGGTCCAGGACAAGGCGTCCTCTGTGGCACGCTCGTCCACATGACGGTCCCCGATTCCAGCGCATTCGGCCCACTGAGCCCCGTGGGTCCAGTAAGTCCGGAAGATTCAGTCGGCCCGGCGAATACGGTCGGCCGTCCCGGCCCGCACGGTTCTTCCAGCCCGGACGGCTCCTCGGACTCGGGCCCGGATTCGGGCTCGGGCTCCGACTCGGGCCCGGGTACGGGCGGTTCCTCGGCCCCGGCCGGTGCTCCTGCCCCGGAGCCAGGCCCGGAGGGCGTTTCGAGGCCCGCGGGCAGCGGTTCGAGTCTCAGCCCCGGCGGCGGTTCGGCGCCTTCGGGTGGACCGGGCCCGTCCGGATCGTCCCGGCGTCCGGTCTCCCTCTCCTCGTCCGGCGCGGACGCCCCGCCCACCGCTCCCGGCCCGGTCCTGCCCGGTGGCCCCGTGCGGATCGACGGCCCGTGGACCCACCGGGACGTGGCGGCCAACGGCGCCCGCTTCCACATCGCCGAGCTCGGCGAGGGACCGCTGGTGCTTCTGCTGCACGGCTTCCCGCAGTTCTGGTGGACCTGGCGCCACCAGCTCACCGCACTCGCCGACGCCGGTTTCCGTGCCGTCGCGATGGACCTGCGCGGCGTCGGCGGCAGCGACCGCACGCCGCGGGGCTACGACCCCGCCAACCTGGCGCTCGACGTCACCGGCGTGATCCGCTCGCTCGGCGAACCGGACGCGGCGCTGGTCGGCCACGACATGGGCGGCTACCTCGCCTGGACCGCCGCGGTGATGCGGCCGAAACTGGTGCGCCGCCTCGTGGTCTCCTCGATGCCTCACCCGCGTCGCTGGCGCTCCTCGATGCTCTCCGACTTCGCCCAGACCCGGGCGGGTTCGCACATCTGGGGCTTCCAGCGCCCCTGGGTGCCGGAGCGTCAGCTCGTCGCGGACGACGCGGCGTTGGTCGGCCGGCTGATCCACGACTGGGCGGGCCCCCGCACCCCGGAGTTCCCCGACGACGCGACGGTGGACGTCTACCGGCACGCGATGTGCATCCCGTCGACGGCGCACTGTTCGATAGAGCCCTACCGCTGGATGGTGCGCTCCCTGGCCCGTCCGGACGGGATCCAGTTCAACCGCCGGATGAAGCGACCGGTACGGGTGCCCACGCTGCACCTGCACGGTTCACTCGATCCGGCGATCCGGACGCGCAGTGCGGCGGGATCCGGCGAGTATGTCGAGGCGCCGTACCGTTGGCGGCTTTTCGACGGTCTGGGGCACTTCCCCCACGAGGAGGACCCGGTCGGGTTCTCGGCCGAACTCATCAACTGGCTCAAGGATTCCGAGCCCGATCGGTAGCCTTGTGCACACAGTTGTCCGACGGACGGCCAATTGCCCGGCGCATAGGCCAATTGGCTGACGGATGGGCGGTTACCGACCATGAGGCACGGGCAGACGTCCGGGTATGGGCTGGACGCACGACTTCGGTGACGCAGCACGCAACCGCCGCTCGACCGCCACGGCTGGTCCGAGCACTCATGAGGGGGACGGTCCCCGGGGCCGGGTGCACGATATGCATGTTCTGCATGATCCCCGGCTCGGAATCCCGCGCATTCTGCGCCGCAGGGCCCGCTGGGTCTCGGCGCGGTTGCGCCATCCACGCGGATGATCCCCGCCCCGCTCGTCCGGTGACCGTTCACCGGACGAGCGGGGCGGGGCCTCACCGCGAAACTTCACCGCCTGAGCGCCACGCCGCCTGAGCACCTCACCGCTTGAGCACCTCGTCGCTCGGCCACTTCGCCTCGACGTGGCTCCCGCGACGCTGCTTCCGCGGCACCGCTGCCGCGGGACCTCGCCGTGGCGGACGGTTACAGGGCGCACCCCTGGCTGTCGACCTGCTGGTTGGCGGAGCGGCCGCGCTCGATGTCCTGGCGGATCTCGTCGGCCGTCAGCGCGTAACCGGTGTCGGGGTCGTCGAGCGACTTCGCGAAGACGACTCCGTACACCCTGCCGTCGGGCGTCAGCAGGGGCCCGCCGGAGTTGCCCTGACGGACGGTCGCGTAGAGCGAGTACACGTCGCGGCGGACGGTGCCCCGGTGATAGATGTCCGGGCCGTCGGCGTCTATGCGGCCCCGGACGCGCGCGGCCCGGACGTCGTACGAGCCGTTCTCCGGGAAGCCCGCGACGATGGCGTCGTTCCCCGTGCGGGCGTCGCCGTCGTCGCCGGTGAACTTCAGCGGCTTCGCGTCGAGGTCCGGCACGTCGAGCACGGCGATGTCCCGCCGCCAGTCGTACAGGACGACCTTGGCGTCGTACAGCCGGCCCTGGCCGCCGATCTGGACGGTCGGCTCGTCGACGCCGCCGACGACGTGGGCGTTGGTCATCACCCGGCGGTCGGAGAAGACGAAGCCGGTGCCTTCGAGGACCTTGCCGCAGCTCGGGGCCGTGCCGACGACCTTGACGATGGACTTCTTGGCGCGGGCCGCGACGGGGCTGTCCATCAGCGCCGGGTCCGGGGGCCGGACCTCGGTGATCGGCTCGTTGGCGAACGGGCTGAAGACCTGCGGGAAGCCGTTCTGCGCGAGGACGGAGGAGAAGTCCGTGAACCAGGTGGACGCCTGCGCGGGCATCACCCGGGAGACCCCGAGCAGGACCGAGGAGCTGCGGACCTCCTTGCCCAGCGTCGGCAGCGAGGTGCCGGCCAGCGCGGAACCGATCAGCCAGGCGACCAGCAGCATCGCGACGACGTTGACCAGGGCGCCGCCGGTCGCGTCGAGGGCGCGCGCCGGCGACCACGTGATGTGCCGGCGGAGTTTGTTGCCGAGGTGGGTGGTGAACGCCTGCCCCACCGAGGCGCAGACGATCACGATGACGACGGCCACGACGGCCGCCGAGGACGAGACCTCGGAGCCGTCCGTCAGCTGGTCCCACAGGACCGGCAGCAGATAGACGGCGACGAGACCGCCGCCCAGGAACCCGATCACCGACAGGATGCCGACGACGAACCCCTGTCTGTAGCCGATGACCGCGAACCACACGGCGGCGGCCAGCAGCAGGATGTCCAGCACGTTCACCGTCTATAGCCTCGCAGATTCGTCACCGGGCCCATTCCTTCGGCTGGGTCCGGACGGGGCCGGACGGGTCAGCACGGGAGTCAGCCTGTCATGCGCGCCAGTCGAGCGGCACCTGCCTGGCGGTGTCCCAGGGGCGCTCCCAGCCCGCGAAGTGCAGAATCCGGTCGATCACTCCGGCGGTGAAACCCCAGACCAAGGCGGATTCGACCAGAAATGCCGGGCCCCGGTGACCGCTCGGATGGACCGCGGTCGCGCGGTTTGCCGGATCCGTGAGATCCGCCACGGGAACGGTGAAGACCCGGGCCGTCTCACCCGGATCGACGACACCGACCGGGCTCGGCGAGTGCCACCAGCCGAGGACCGGTGTCACGACGAAGCCGCTCACCGGGATGTAGAGCCGGGGCAGCACGCCGAAGAGCTGGACCCCGCGCGGATCGAGGCCGGTCTCCTCCTGTGCCTCCCGCAGCGCGGCTCTGAGCGGCCCCGTCGTCGCCGGGTCGCCGTCCTCCGGGTCCAGGGAGCCGCCCGGGAAGGACGGCTGCCCCGCGTGGGAACGCAGGCTTCCGGACCGCTCCATGAGAAGCAGCTCGGGTCCATGCCCGCCCTCTCCGAAGAGCACGAGCACGGCAGACTGCCGACCGGCCCCGCTCTCGGGCGGCAGGAAGCGGCTGAGCTGGTCGGGCTCGACGGTCCGTGCGGCGTCGGCCACGGGGTCGAGCCAGTCGGGCAGGCCATCGGCCGTGACGGTGACCCCGGTGTCGTGACCGATGCCGTGACCGGCGTCGTGCCCGGCACCGGTCACGGTGGCCGCGGGACCGGTCGTCGTGGCGGCCGCGGGACCGTTCGGGGAACGGTTTCCCGCGGCGGGCGCTGCGGATACGCCGGATTCGGTTGTCGCTTCCTTGCTCTGTTCGTGCGTCCTCATGGGCACCCCTCGTCTCACAACGCCTGTGGTCACTCGTTTCGTTCCGCAGCGGCGCCGTGACGGGCGCCGCGTATCAGTCGGCCCCCGGAGCCGGTGCGGGCCTGCCCGGGTAGTCCGCCGGCGGGCTCAGCCGCTGGCCCGGCTTGCCGCCCATCTCGTACTTCAGCAGCTTCCTGGCCTTCTCCGGGTCGGTCTCGCCCTCCCCGTACGCGGGACAGAGCGGGGCGATCGGACAGGCACCGCAGGCGGGCTTGCGGGCGTGGCAGATGCGACGGCCGTGGAAGATGACTCGGTGCGAGAGCATCGTCCACTCGCTCTTGGGGAAGATCGCGCAGATCTCCGCCTCGACCTTCTCCGGGTCCTCCTGCTCCGTCCACTTCCAACGGCGTACGAGACGTCCGAAATGGGTGTCCACAGTGATTCCCGGAACACCGAAAGCATTGCCCAGGACAACGTTGGCGGTCTTGCGGCCGACGCCCGGAAGCGTGACGAGGTCGGCGAGCCTGCCCGGCACCTCGCCGCCGAAGTCGTCCCGGAGCGCCGCGGAGAGTCCTATCAGCGACTTGGCCTTGGCCCGGAAGAAACCGGTCGGCCGGATGATCTCCTCCAGCTCCTCCGGGACGGCCGCGGCCATGTCCTCGGGGGTGGGGTAGGCGGCAAAGAGCGCGGGAGTGGTCTGGTTGACCCTCAGATCGGTGGTCTGGGCGGACAGCACCGTGGCGACGAGGAGCTCGAAGGGGTTCCTGAAGTCCAGCTCGGGATGGGCGTACGGGTAGAGCTCGGCGAGCTCACGGTTGATCCTGCGGGCACGGCGGACCATCGCCAGGTGCGATTCCGGCTTCCGGCCGACCCTCTTGGCGACGGGTTTCGGCGCCGGCTCCCCCGCAGGGCCCGCCGACTCCTTCCCGGAGCCTTTTGTCGCTTTTCCCGGGCGGATCACGCCCCGTTCCGGACGGTTCACGCCCTGTTCGCCCACAGCGGAATCATGACCTTCCGACACCCCATCAGCCCCCTTGGCCTGCGCTCTCACCGGCGATTTGGACACCCGACCAGCCTAGAGCCACGCACCGGCATCCGCCCCGGTCACCGCACATCCGCCCCCGATCGGCCCCCTGCCGCACGATTCGGCACGCCCGTGCGTCAAACTGGTTTGTGATTGATCGCACTGTTTTACCGTCCGGCATGATGGGGACCACGGTTCCCGGAACAGGCCGACAAGGAGAGAACTCGTGGACGACGTTCTGCGGCGCGCCCCGCTTTTCGCGGCGCTCGATGACGAGCAGGCCGCGGAGCTCCGCGCCTCGATGAGTGAGGTGACCCTCGCACGCGGCGACGCGCTCTTCCACGAGGGCGACCCGGGCGACCGCCTCTACGTGGTCACCGAGGGCAAGGTGAAGCTCCACCGCACCTCCCCCGACGGGCGCGAGAACATGCTGGCGGTCCTCGGCCCCGGCGAGCTGATCGGCGAGCTGTCCCTCTTCGACCCGGGCCCCCGCACCGCCACCGCGACCGCGCTGACCGAGGTCAAGCTCCTCGGCCTCGGGCACGGCGACCTCCAGCCCTGGCTGAACGCCCGCCCCGAGGTGGCCGCGGCCCTGCTGCGCGCCATCGCACGCCGCCTGCGCAAGACCAACGACCAGATGTCCGACCTGGTCTTCTCGGACGTCCCGGGCCGTGTCGCCCGCGCCCTCCTCGACCTGTCGCGCCGCTTCGGCGTCCAGTCGGAGGAAGGCATCCACGTCGTCCACGACCTGACCCAGGAAGAGCTGGCCCAGCTGGTCGGCGCCTCCCGCGAGACGGTCAACAAGGCCCTCGCCGACTTCGCCGGACGCGGCTGGCTGCGCCTGGAGGCGCGCGCCGTGATCCTGCTGGACGTGGAGCGACTGGCGAAGCGGTCCCGCTGACGGACCCTTCCGACCGGCCTTTCCGGCCGGTCCCGCCGAGCACGATGCGGTCCGGCCCGCATCGGACCGGACCGGACGACACCGGGCGGGTCCCGGGCCGCCCCGGGGACGCCGGTCGCGTCAACTCCGTACGTGAGGCCCCGCCGCCCGGCGGGGCCTCACGCCGTCTCGATCAGGCCGTGCTCGCCCAGGTACTCCAGCTGGGCCAGCACCGAGAGCTCCGCGGCGGGCCACAGGGACCGGTCCACGTCCGCGTACACGTGCGCCACCACCTGCGACGCCGTACGGTGCCCGGCCTCGACCGCCGTCTCCACCTGGGCCAGCCGGTGCGCCCGGTGCGCGAGGTAGAACTCGACCGCGCCCTGCGCGTCGTCCAGCACCGGCCCGTGCCCCGGCAGCACCGTGTGCACGCCGTCGTCGACGGTCAGCGAGCGCAGCCGCCGCAGCGAGTCGAGGTAGTCGCCGAGCCGCCCGTCCGGATGCGCGACGACCGTGGTGCCCCGGCCGAGGATCGTGTCGCCCGTCAGCACGGCCCGGTCGGCCGGCAGGTGGAAGGAGAGCGAGTCCGCGGTGTGCCCCGGGGTGGGCACGACCCGCAGCTCCAGCCCTCCGGTGGTGACCACGTCGCCCGCGGTCAGCCCCTCGTCGCCGAGGCGCAGCGCGGGGTCCAGGGCGCGCACCTTCGTCCGGGTCAGTTCCGCGAAGCGCGCCGCGCCCTCCGCGTGGTCGGGGTGCCCGTGGGTGAGGAGGGTGAGCGCGATCCGGCGGCCCGCCCGCCCGGCGGTCTCCATGACGGCCCGCAGGTGTGCGTCGTCCAGCGGGCCCGGGTCGATGACGACCGCGAGATCGGAGTCGGGCTCGGCGACGATCCAGGTGTTGGTGCCGTCCAGCGTCATCGGCGAGGCGTTGGGGGCGAGGACGTTGACGGCACGGGTGGTGGCGGGGCCGGACAGGACCGCGCCGCGCGGCTGTCCGGGCAGCGCTGCCGCATCGCTCATATGGACCCACCCCCCGCACCGGCCTCCGCGCCCGTACCGGAAGCGGAACCGGCTCCCGTGGCGGAACCGGAAGCGGAACCGGCCCCCGTACCGGCGTCGCTTCCGTCCGCCCTGCCCGGGATGTGCTTGGTGAACTCGTCGTGCCCCGGCCAGCTCAGCACCAACTCGTCACCCTCCAGCCTCGCCCGTGCGAGTACGGGGGTGAGGTCCTGGGAGTCCGCCGCCTTCAGGACCTCCGCGACCGTCCCGTACGGCCTCAGCGCCCGCAGCGTCGACACGGTCGGCGGCATCATCAGCAGCTCGCCCCGGTCGTACCCGTCGGCCGCCTCGCCGGGAGCGATCCACACCGTGCGATCGGCCTCCGTGGAGGCGTTGCGGGTGCGCTGGCCCTCGGGGAGCGCGGCGACGAAGAACCAGGTGTCGTAGCGGCGGGGCTCGAACTCGGGGGTGATCCAGCGCGCCCAGGCACCCAGCAGGTCGGAACGCAGCACCAGGCCGCGCCGGTCCAGGAACTCGGCGAAGGACAGCTCCCGGGCGACCAGTGCCTGCCGGTCGGCCTCCCAGTCCGCGCCGGTGATGTCACCGACCACCGTGTCCGCGCCCGGCCCCGCGAGCAGGACGCCCGCCTCCTCGTACGTCTCGCGCACCGCCGCGCAGACGATGGCCTGGGCCTCGGCCCGCGTACCGACGCCGAGCCGGTCGGCCCAGGTGTCCAGCGCGGGTCCGGCCCAGGCGACGAGCCGGTCGTCGTCGCGCGGGTCCACCCCGCCACCCGGATAGGCGTACGCCCCGCCGGCAAAAGCCATGGAGGTGCGGCGGCGCAGCATGTGGACGGCGGGACCGCCCCCGGTGCCGGCGGCGGGGTTCCGGAGCAGCATCACGGTGGCGGCCCGCTTCGGGGTCGCGGCGCTCAGCTCGCCCGCGGCGAGTGCCCTGATCCGGTCGGGCCATTCCGGTGGGTACCACTGACCATTGGACATGGCCGGAGGCTATCCGGAACCGCGCCGATGTTCGAGAGCTGCGCTGATCCACTCCCGGGAAGGCGCCCCCGTACACGGCTGATCCCGCCCGGTCGTCATGACCGGACGGGATCGGCGGAATCAACGGGTCCGGGGCGGGTGACCGGCCGGCGTACGACCGGGGCGTACGGCCCGGCCCCGGCCAGGACATACGGCTCGGCCCCGACCAGGACGTACGAGTCGGGCCCGGCCGAGGACGTGACGTACGGCTCAGGCCCCGGTCAGCTCGACCTGGACCTCGACCTCCACCGGCGCGTCCAGCGGCAGCACCGCGACGCCCACCGCGCTGCGCGCGTGCACGCCCTTGTCGCCCAGCACCTCGCCCAGCAGCTCGCTGGCGCCGTTGATCACGGCGGGCTGCCCGGTGAAGTCGGACGCCGACGCCACGAAGCCCACGACCTTCACGACCCGGGCGATCCGGTCCAGGTCGCCCGCGACGGACTTCACCGCGGCCAGCGCGTTGAGGGCGCAGGTCCGCGCCAGCTCCTTGGCCTCCTCGGGCGTGACCTCCGCCCCGACCTTGCCGGTGACCGGGAGCTTGCCGTCCACCATCGGCAGCTGGCCGGACGTGTACACGTACACCCCCGACTGCACGGCCGGCTGGTACGAGGCCAGCGGCGGAACGACGGCCGGCAGCGTCAGCCCGAGTTCGGCGAGCTTCGCCTCGACTGCGCCCGCCACTACGCCTTCTCCCGCTTCAGGTAGGCCACGAGCTGCTCGGGGTTGTTCGGGCCGGGAACGACCTGGACCAGCTCCCAGCCGTCCTCGCCCCAGGTGTCCAGAATCTGCTTGGTCGCGTGCACGAGAAGGGGCACGGTCGCGTATTCCCACTTGGTCATGGCCCGACTGTAATGCCTGCGTGATTCCCGGCACGCGCAGCCTCGTGCGTAGCCCGCGGTGCGACTGGTTAGGCTCGAATACGTGAGCAGGTTCCAGGTCGTCAGCGGCAAGGGCGGTACCGGTAAGACCACGGTCGCCGCCGCCCTCGCGCTCGCCCTCGCGGCCGAGGGCAGGCGCACCCTCCTCGTGGAGGTCGAGGGCAGGCAGGGCATCGCCCAGCTCTTCGAGACGGAGTCCCTCCCGTACGAGGAGCGCAAGATCGCCGTCGCGCCGGGCGGCGGCGAGGTGTACGCCCTCGCGATCGACGCCGAGCGCGCCCTCCTCGACTACCTCCAGATGTTCTACAAGCTCGGCAGCGCGGGCCGGGCGCTCAAGAAGCTCGGCGCCATCGACTTCGCCACCACGATCGCGCCCGGCGTGCGGGACGTGCTGCTGACCGGCAAGGCGTGCGAGGCCGTCCGCCGCAAGGACAAGCAGAACCGGTACGTCTACGACCACGTGATCATGGACGCCCCGCCCACCGGACGCATCACCCGCTTCCTCAACGTGAACGACGAGGTGGCCGGGCTGGCCCGGATCGGCCCGATACACAATCAGGCCCAGGCCGTGATGCGGGTGCTCAAGTCGCCCGGGACCGCGGTCCATCTGGTGACCCTCCTGGAGGAGATGCCGGTGCAGGAGACCGCGGACGGCATCGCGGAGCTGCGGGCCGCCGGGCTCGGGGTGGGCCGGGTCATCGTGAACATGGTCCGGCCGCACCTGCTGGACGAGGACGCCCTGCGCACCGCCTCGGGCGGCCGCCGCAAGGAGATCGCCAAGGCCCTGACCCGGGCCGGGGTGACGGGTTCCGCGGCACTGGTGCGCCCCCTGGTCGAACAGGCCGCCGAGCACGCCCAGCGGGTCGAGCTGGAGCGCGAGCAGCGCGCGGTGCTCGCGGGCCTGGAACTGCCGGGGTACGAACTCCCGTTGATCGGCGAGGGCATCGACTCGGCCGGTCTCTACGACCTGGCGACCGAACTCCGCAAGCAGGGCGTGGGCGAAGGGGCGGAACAAGGGGTGGGTAGATGACACAGCGCACGGGACCGGACGCGGCCAGGTCCGCGGCCCGGAAGCCGACCACGTCCGCGCCCCGGAAGCCGGCCACGTCCGCGGAGGCCCCCGCCGCCGGCACCGGGGGCGGTCCCGCCGTCCACATGCTGCGCCGCCGCACCTCCATGGCTTTTGCCGGCGGGGCGTACGCCTATCCGGGTGGCGGGGT
>NZ_RDBO01000083.1:34632-45481 GCF_008120935.1 Streptomyces sp. sk2.1 | reverse complement strand
GCCTCCCCGCGCTCCTCGACGCCCCCCTGCGGACTCCCTCGTGAGCCGCCGCACCCGACGGAGCGCACCCCTGTCGCGCCGCCCGCGCATCGCTAGCGAGCCCCCGCGTGCCACTCCCGCGCGGCCCCAACGCATGGCCGAATAACGTCCATTCGGGCCGCCCCCAGAGGTTTATCTACGCGCGGAGCTCAGCAGACGAACGGCCATTCGGGCATATCAGACCAGTTTTTCCGCGGCTATTACCGGCTGGTACCGACAGCTGCTAGAAACATGGCGCTCAACCCAACCCCCCATCCACCCCCCACACTTCGGAGGGCTGACAGCCATGTCGGTACGGAGATTCTGGGCGTCCGCATCCACCCTGGCGCTCGCCGCCGTGGCCGCCCTGGGCGTTGCCCAGCCGGCCTTCGCGAACTCGACGGCCGCGAGCGGTTACGTCGCTCTCGGTGACTCGTACTCGTCCGGTGTCGGGGCGGGGAGTTACCTGTCCGACAGCGGTGACTGCCGTCGCAGCACCAAGTCCTACCCCTACCTCTGGGCGGCTGCGAACTCGCCCTCCTCCTTCTCCTTCGTGGCCTGTTCGGGCGCCACGACCAGCTCGGTGGCAAGCACCCAGCTGGGGGCACTGAGCTCCTCCACCGGTCTGGTCAGCGTCACCGCGGGCGGCAACGACGTCGGCTTCGCCGATGTCATGCAGGCCTGCGTGCTGAACGGCGAGGCCACCTGTCTCAGCAGGGTCAACACGGCCGTCTCGCAGGCGCAGAACTCGCTTCCGTCCAAGCTGGGTTCGCTCTACACCTCCATCCGGTCACGGGCTCCCCAGGCCCATGTCGTGGTGCTCGGTTACCCGCGCTTCTACCAGCTGAGCGGCAGCTGCATCGCGGGCCTCTCCGAGAAGGAGCGGGCGGCGATAAACAACGCGTCCGACGTGCTGAACGGCGTCATCGCCAAGCAGGCGGCCAACTCCGGGTTCACGTTCTCCAGCGTGGTGGACGAGTTCAGCGGGCACGAGCTGTGCTCCGGCAGCGCGTGGCTCCACAGCGTGACCCTCCCGGTCTACAACTCGTACCACCCCAAGGCCGCCGGGCAGTCCGGTGGTTACCTTCCCGCCTTCCGCTCGGCCGCGTAGGACGCGGACGACGAGGGTGCGGGAGCGGCGGGCCGACGGATCACTTCCGAAGGCCCGCCGCGTCCATGCGCGTCCCGGCCGGGCCCCACCCCGGCCGGGCATACGTCCCCCGAAGCACCCCGTCCGAACCGACCCGTCCGAAACACCCCACCCGAAGCACCCCTCCCCCGAACGGACTCGGCCGGACCCGGACGTGTCGGTACTCGGTCCCGGTACCGCTCCGCAGTCGGACTCAGTACCGCTCCACCAGGTGTTCGCGGCCCGCCGGGGGCTCGTACGCCTCGGGCCAGAAGTCCGTTATCCCGTTGATCCGCCCCGCCCCGTCGAACGTGAAGAAGTGGATCGCGTGCGACTCCTCGACACCGGTCGTCACCAGCGTCCGGGCGGCGGCCTGGTGCCCCTCGCGGTCGGCCACGATCCGCTCGACACGGACCCGCCAGTCCCCCGGGTACTCGCGGTTGAAGCGCAGGTACCGCTCCTTGCCGCGAATCCGTTCCCGGGTCTGCGGCAGGTCGTACAGCACGTCGTCGGCCAGCGTGGCGGCGAAGGCGCCCCAGTCCCGGGAGTCGGCCGCACTCCAGTACGTCTCCACGGCGACACGCAGCTCGGCAGTCGTAGTCATGGTTCGAGTCTGTACCCCACCACTGACAATCGCCCCGACCTGGCGTTTCCTCAGGAACCGGTCGGCTTCGACGCCTTGAGCGAGTACATCAGCGGGATGCGCGGCCGTCCGGCGGGGAACCGGTAGTAGCCGTCGTCCTGCCGCTCCAGCGCCTCGAAGCGGGAGACGAGCGAGACGTCGTGCTCGTTCAGGAAGTCGATCCGCAGCCCGGTGGCGGCCAGTGCCGACACCACCTCGCCGATCGGGTGCTGCCACTCGACGGTGCGGTTGTGGACGGTGGGCGCGTCCAGGTCCGCGTACGTGCCCGGCGTGTCGTCCACCCATGCGTCGCGGGTGAAGTAGTCGTACTCGACCTTCGTGCCCGTGGCGTCGTCGAAGCAGTCCGTCAGCGGGTGGAACTCCACGAGGTAGAGGAAGCCCCCGGGCGCCACGAGCGACGCGGCGACCTCGGCCCAACGCCGGATGTCGGGCAGCCAGTTCAGCGCGCCGATCCCGGTGTAGACGATGTCGTACGAGGTGTCGGGCACGGCCTCGGCGGCGTCGTGGACGTCCGCGGCGACGAACGCCGCCCGGTCCTGGTCGAACCCGAGCTCGCGGGCCAGGCCGCGCGCCGCCTCGACGGCCGGTTCGGAGAGGTCCAGGCCGACGACGGGCCCGGCACCGTGCCGCGCCCAGGAGAGGGTGTCGACCCCGATGTGGCACTGGAGGTGCAGCAGCGATTTCCCCTCGACGTCCCCGACCTCGACGGGTTCGAAGTCGCGCAGGCAGTCCTTGCCGGCGCGGAAGGCCGCGAGGTCGTAGTAGTCGCTGCCCACGTGGATCGGCACCCGCTCGTCCCAGAACGCGCGGTTCGCCTCGTGCCAGTCGTCAGGGGTCGGTGCATGCATGTCGGGGAGGTTATCCACAGGCTGAGGACGAAGCGAACGAATTATCGGCGTCCGACGCAGAATGGGGGGCATGACTGAGATCACTGGTTCGACGACGGCCCCTTCCGCCCCGGGGGACGCCCCCGCGGCCGCCCCGGGGAGCGCCTCCGTGCCGGAGTGGGAGCAGCGTTTCCGGGCGTCGCGGGTGTCGCTGCCCGACTGGGCGGAGGACGCCCCGGACCGCGCGCTGTTCGTCTCCAACGCCACGGGCACGTACGAGCTGTACGCCTGGGACCGCGCCACCGGCGAGCAGCGCCGGGTGACGGACCGGCCGAACGGCACGACGGACGGGGCGCTGACCCCTGACGGGGAGTCGATCTGGTGGTTCGACGACACCGACGGGGACGAGTTCGGGGTGTGGATGCGCCGGCCGTTCCACGGCGGGGAGGCCGGGTCGGGCGACGAACCGGCGGTGCCCGGCCTCGCCCCCTCGTACCCCGCGGGGCTCGCGATCGGGCGGGACGGCACGGCGGTGGTCGGCCGCTCGACCGACGAGGAGGGGACGACGGTCCACGTCGTGCGCCCCGGCGCCGCCCCCGTGGAGATCTACCGCCACCGCGAGTCGGCGGGCGTCGGCGACCTCAGCCACGACGGGACGCTGATCGTCCTGGAGCACACCGAGCACGGCGACGCGATGCACTCCGCGCTGCGCGTGGTGCGGCCGGACGGCACGACGGTCGCCGAGCTGGACGACACCGAGGGCGGCACCAAGGAGCTGGGCCTGTCCGTGCTGGGCTTCGCCCCCGTGGCCGGGGACACCAGACTGCTGGTCGGGCATCAGCGGCGGGGCCGCTGGGAGCCGATGATCTGGGACCCGACGACGGGCGAGGAGACGGACCTCGCGCTCGGCCTGCCCGGCGACGTGAGCGCCGAGTGGTATCCGGACGCCTCCGCGCTGCTGGTCGTGCACGGCTTCGAGGCCCGCAGCGACCTGTGGCGGTACGAGCCGGGCGCGGGCGCCCCCGTCCGGGTGGAGACCCCGCCCGGTTCGGTGTCGGGTGCCACGGCCCGGCCCGACGGCACGGTGGAGTACCTGTGGTCCTCGGCCGCGCAGCCGCCCGTCATCAGGTCCACCTCGGGTGCCGTGGTGCTCGATCCGCCCGGTCCGAAGGCCCCGGGGTCGGTGCCGGTGGAGGACGTGTGGGTGGACGGGCCCGGCGGCCGCGTCCACGCGCTCGTCCAGCGGCCCGCCGCCCCGGCCCAGGGCCCGTTCCCGACGGTCTTCGAGATCCACGGCGGCCCGACCTGGCACGACAGCGACGCCTTCGCCTCCGGCCCCGCCGCCTGGGTGGACCACGGCTACGCGGTCGTCCGGGTCAACTACCGCGGTTCCACCGGATACGGCCGCGCCTGGACGGACGCGCTCAAGCACCGGGTGGGCCTGATCGAGCTGGAGGACATCGCGGCGGTCCGGGAGTGGGCGGTGAAGTCCGGCCTCGCCGACCCGGAGAAGACGGTCCTGGCCGGTGGCTCCTGGGGCGGCTATCTGACCCTGCTCGGGCTCGGCACACAGCCGGACGACTGGGCGCTGGGCCTGGCCGCGGTCCCCGTCGCCGACTACGTCACGGCGTACCACGACGAGATGGAGGACCTGAAGGCGATGGACCGCACGCTGCTGGGCGGCACGCCGGAGGAGGTTCCCGAGCGCTTCGCGGCCTCGTCCCCGCTGACGTACGTCGACGAGGTCCGGGCCCCCGTCTACATCTCGGCGGGCGTCAACGACCCGCGCTGCCCGATCCGTCAGGTCGAGAACTACGTGGACCGCCTGAAGGACCGGAACGCGGTGCACGAGGTGTACCGGTACGACGCGGGGCACGGCTCGCTCGTCGTGGAGGAGCGCATCAAGCAGGTCCGTCTGGAGCTGGACTTCGCCCGCCGCCACCTGGCCCCTGGACCGGCCCCGCAGCCGGTCTCTCAGCCGGTTCCGTCCGACGAGTAGGGGGACCCGCTCGGCGCGGGCGGCCCGCCGGGCGGCCCCCGCGCCGAGCGGCCGGAGCGGGGACCGTACCGTGGAGGGGTGTACCGGTTCCTGCTGACCCCGCGATGGTGGGGGATCAACCTCTTCGTCGCGCTGGCCATCCCGTTCTGCGTGTTCATGGGCACCTGGCAGCTCGGCCGCTTCGAGGACCGCGTGCAGACGCACGACGCCGCCACGAAGCAGCCCGCTCCCGGCACGAGGGCCGCCGAGCCGCTCGACGACCTCCTGCCCGTCGACAAGGTGACCTCCGGCCGCCCCGCCACCGCCACCGGCCGGTACGCCGACCAGTTCCTGGTGCCCGGTCGGAAGCTGGACGACAGGAGCGGCTTCTACGTCCTGAACATGCTCCGCACGGACACCGGCAAGGCCCTGCCGGTGGTACGGGGCTGGCTGCCCGGCGAGCCCGGCGCCACCCCCGTGCCCGCCGCGCCGACCGGCAGGGTCACGGTGACCGGCGACCTCCAGGCGTCCGAGAACGCCGGTACGACGGGGGCCGACGCGCGGGGCGGGCTCCCCGAGGGGCAGCTGGGCATCATCAGCGCCGCGTCGTTGATCAACCTCGTCCCGTACGACGTCTACGACGCCTGGGTGACGATCCAGGACACGAGCTCCGGCTCCGGCACGGCTGACGGGGCGGGCGGCGCGCTGCGCCCCGTACCGGCCGCCGCCGCGCAGGGCACCGGGCTCGATCTGAAGGCGTTCCAGAACCTCGGTTACACCGGTGAGTGGTTCGTCTTCGCCGGCTTCGTGCTCTTCATGTGGTTCCGCCTGGTCCGCCGCGAGGCCGAGGCCGCGCGCGACCTGCGCCTGGGCCTCGTCCCGGAGGCCGAAGCGGGGACGGCGGACGGGGCCGGCACCGACACCGCTGCCGCCACCGCCACCGGCACCGACGGCAGCGGGAAGAAGGGCGAGGACGAGGGCGCCAGTCCCGCCGTGGGCGGCAGAACCGCCTGAGACCGGAGACCACCACCCGGGGTCGGGGGTGGTCCGGGACGTACACACGCGTGTGAAACGGGTGAGGGCCCGCCGGATCGTTCCGGCGGGCCCTCACCCGTTTCGCACGCGCCGCGTGCGCGTCACGTCGCGGGGGCCAGGACCCCGGTCCGGTAGATCGTGCCCGAGCAGGCGTTGGGGATCGTCGCCGCCGCGACCGGTGCCCCGGCCTCCGGTGTGTGCATCACGGAGACGCTGCCGTCCTGGATGCCGCCGTCCTCGCCGAGGAACTGCGCGTCCATGTCCGTCGTCCCCTCGCCGCTGCCGGCGCCGGAGACCGTGGCACCGCCCGCGGCGCCCCCGCCCTCCGTCGGTGTCGGGCTCGGCGAGCCCCCGGCGGTCGGGCAGGTGTCCTTCGGCACCCAGGCGAACTTCACCTCGTACGCCATGGACGGCTTCAGCAGCACCGTCCGCTGCTCCTGCGAGGGGTCGGGCAGCCCGGGGGCCGCGTCGCCCGCAGTGTGGTGGACGACCATGATCCTGGTCTCGTCGGCCGCGCCCATCGTCTGGAAGCCCACGCTGCCGCCGTTGCTCACCGAGCACTCCGTGCCGGAGACGTTGGCGATGCGGAAGGTGCCGTACACCGTGCCGTCGGCCCCGGCGGCGCCGGTCTCGGCCGAGGCGACCCCGAGCTGACCCGGTCCGCAGGCCGCCATGGCGGCCACCTCGGTACGGTCCGGGTCCGCGGTCCCGCCCGCCAGGTTGCCGTCGTCGCCCTGGCCCCGGCTGTCGGAGGGGCTGCTGCTGCTCTCGGGGTGGTCCGGGTCGCCGTCGGTCCGCCCGTCGGTGTCACCGCCGCCGTCCTTGCCCTGGTGCCCCGAACCGGCGTCGGTGCCGTTGCCGCCCTGCGCCTGCTCGCCGTGCCCGGCTATCGCGGGGTTGGCCGCGCTCGAACCGTCGGAGTTCGCGACGTGGACGAAGGCGGGCACCGCGGTGCCGATGAGCAGCGCCGCCGCGGCCAGCCCGACGACGGCCTGCCGCCGCTTGGCACGCCGGACGGGCACCGCGCGCTGCAACCGGTCGAGCGTGCCGTCACGGGGCTCGATGTTCTGGACGGCGCCGTGCAGCATGCGGCGCAGCGCGACCTCGTCGAGATCCGCGTCACCGCCGTTCAGCCCGTCACCGCTCGACCCGTCGCCGTTCAGGGCGTCGTCCGAACCGGGATCCGGGCCGAAGAGGCTGCTCAGACTGCCGAAGCCGACTGTCCCGGCCGGCTCGGCCGCACCGGCACCGTCGGATTTACCGAACACACTGGATACACCGGACACGCTCGACGCACTCGACGCACCGGACTCACCCGACGCATCAGCGGCCGCTTCCGGAGCCCCGGCCTTCCCACCGTCCTCGCCGTCCCCGGCGTTCGCGGTGTCCCCGGCTTCCCCGCCGTTCCCGGCTTCGGCCCCGGTGGCCTCGGCTTCGGCGGTCTCCGCCGACCCGGTCGGGGCGGCGTCCGCGTCCCGGTTCGCAGGCAGGGCGTTCTCCGGCCCGTCGTGGTTCACAATCCCGTTTCCAGTCCGGTCAATCCGATGCTCACGCCCGGCGCCGTCGCGCTGTTCACGCCCCGGGCCGTTCTCGTACGTGCGGTCGCGCCGGCTCATCCCTGCGCCTCCATCACGACACGCAGCGCCGCGATCCCACGGGAGCCGTAGGCCTTGACCGAACCCAGGGATATCCCCAGCGTCTCGGCCACCTGCACCTCGGTCATGTCCGCGAAGTAGCGCAGCACCAGCACTTCCCGCTGCCGCCGCTGGAGCCCCCGCATCGCCTTGATCAGCGCGTCCCGCTCCAGCTGGTCGTACGCGCCCTCCTCGGCGCTCGCCATGTCCGGCATCGGCTTGGAGAGCAGCTTCAGCCCGAGGATGCGGCGGCGCAGCGCGGAACGCGAGAGGTTGACCACCGTCTGGCGCAGGTACGCGAGTGTCTTCTCGGGGTCACGCACCCGGTTGCGCGCCGAGTGGACGCGGATGAACGCCTCCTGCACCACGTCCTCGCACGAGGCCGTGTCGTCCAGGAGCAGCGCCGCGAGTCCGAGCAGGGACCGGTAGTGGGCACGGTAGGTCTCGGTGAGGTGGTCGACCGTGGTTCCGGCAGCCACGCTCTCCTCAGCGCCCTCGCGCTGCGAGGGCAACCGTGCGGGGCGGGCGGCGGGCATGGGCGCGATCACCGGCATGCCGCCGGGCGCGCGGGGCCGTCGGAGCGGGCGCACCGAAGCGCCCCGCAAGGGACCCACCACTGTGATATCGAGAACCTCTGCCACGCCAGTTGGACACGTTTCCCCCCGTCAGGGTTGTACGCGCGCGGCACCGCGTTCGACGCAGTGCGACATGCCCTCATACGTACCTGCTCTTCCCCAAGTGCCCCGAATGCGCGCCCCGCCGCGCCGAAGGTGACCGCATAGACGCGCATTCCCCGGCCGGCGGTTGCAGCGGGCCGGATGGTCATCGTCGGATACCCCGGCACCCCATCTCAAGATGTTCAGACCTTCAACTTACTCACAGGGCGTTCACAGAAACCACAAAACGGGTTCGATCAGACACGGGGGAACTCCGCGGCCACCGACTCGGCGATCTGCGCCACGTTCAGCGCGGCTCCCTTGCGGAGGTTGTCGCCGCAGACGAACAGCTCCAGGCACCGGGGATCGTCCATCGACCTGCGCACCCGTCCCACCCAGGTCGGATCGGTGCCGACGACGTCGGACGGCGTCGGGAAGTCCCCCGCCGCCGGGTTGTCGTACAGCACCACGCCCGGCGCCGTCGCCAGGATCTCGTGGGCCCGGTCGACCTCGACCTCGTTCTCGAACCTGGCGTGGACGGACATCGAGTGCGTCGCGACGACGGGCACGTACACACAGGTCGCCGCCACCCGGAGGGTCGGCAGGTCCAGGATCTTGCGGCACTCCTCGCGGATCGCCAGTTCCTCCGACGACCAGCCGTCCCCGGCCCCGGTGCCCGCCCAGGGCACCACGTTGAGGGCCACCGGGGCGGCGAAGGGGCCGCTCCCGATGTCGCCCAGCGCCCGGCGCACGTCCCCGGGGCTCGTGCCCAGTTCCGTACCGGCGACCGCCGCCAGTTGTTCGCGCAGCGCGGCGACGCCGTCGCGTCCTGCCGCGCTCACCGCCTGGTACGAGGAGACGACGAGCTCCCGCACCCCGAACTCGGCGTGCAGCGCGCCGATCGCGACGATCAGCGAGAGCGTGGTGCAGTTCGGGCTCGCGACGATGCCGCGCGGTCTGATCCGTACGGCGTGCGGGTTGATCTCGGGCACGACCAGCGGGACGTCGGAGTCCAGCCGGAAGGCGGCGGAGTCGTCGACGACGACCACGCCCTTGGCGGCGGCGATCGGCGCCCACCGCGCGGCGATGTCGTCCGGCACCAGGAACAGCGCCACGTCCACGCCGTCGAAGACGTCCTCGGAGAGTTCGAGGACCTCGCTCTCCTCGCCGCGCACGACCAGTTTGCGACCGGCCGAGCGCGGCGAGGCGATCAGCTTCACCTCGCCCCAGACGTCCGCGTGCTGCGAAAGGATCTGGAGCATGACACCGCCGATCGCCCCGGTCGCCCCGACGACCGCGAGCGAAGGGCGGCCCGCGGTCATCGGCCGGTGCCTCCGTAGACGACGGCCTCGTCGGAGTCGCTGTCCAGACCGAAGGCGGTGTGCACGGCGCGCACGGCCTCGTTGACGTCATCGGCACGGGTGACCACCGAGATGCGGATCTCGGACGTCGAGATCAGCTCGATGTTCACACCGGCGTCCGACAGCGCCTCGAAGAAGCCCGCCGTGACCCCCGGGTTGGTCTTCATACCGGCGCCGACCAGGGAGATCTTCGCGATCTGGTCGTCGTAGCGCAGCGACTCGAAACCGATGCCGCCGCGGTTGCGCTCCAGGGCGTCGATGGCCTTGCGGCCCTCGGCCTTGGGCAGGGTGAACGAGATGTCGGTCAGACCGGTCGACGCGGCGGAGACGTTCTGCACCACCATGTCGATGTTGATCTCCGCGTTCGCGATCGTGCGGAAGATCGCGGCGGCCTCGCCCGGCTTGTCGGGCACGCCGACGACGGTGATCTTGGCCTCGGAGACGTCATGGGCGACTCCGGAGATGATCGCGTGCTCCACCTTCTGGTCCCCTTGCGGCTCGTTGCTGACCCAGGTTCCGCGCAGTCCGGAGAAGGAGGAGCGGACGTGGATCGGGATGTTGTAGCGGCGTGCGTACTCCACGCACCGGTGCAGCAGCACCTTGGAGCCGGACGCGGCCAGCTCCAGCATGTCCTCGAAGGAGATCCAGTCGATCTTCCGGGCCTTCTTCACGACCCGCGGGTCGGCGGTGAAGACCCCGTCCACATCGGTGTAGATCTCGCAGACCTCGGCGTCCAGCGCGGCGGCGAGCGCGACCGCGGTGGTGTCGGATCCGCCCCGGCCGAGGGTGGTGATGTCCTTCTTGTCCTGGGACACGCCCTGGAACCCCGCGACGATCGCGATGTTCCCCTCGTCCAGCGCCGTACGGATACGGCCCGGCG
This sequence comes from Streptomyces sp. sk2.1, assembly GCF_008120935.1. Classification (GTDB taxonomy): domain Bacteria; phylum Actinomycetota; class Actinomycetes; order Streptomycetales; family Streptomycetaceae; genus Streptomyces. The sequence goes on along the minus strand of NZ_RDBO01000083.1, from coordinate 35,320 downwards.
TCACATCGATGATGCGCGCCTTGTTGTGGACCGAGTCGGTGATGACGCCCGCCTGGCTGCCGGTGAACGACTGGGCCTCGTGGCCCAGGTTTTTGATCGCCATCGCCAGCAGGGCCATGGAGATCCGCTCCCCGGCGGTCAGCAGCATGTCGAACTCACGCCCCGCCGGTATCGGCGATACCTGCTCGGCGAGATCGATCAACTCGTCCGTCGTGTCGCCCATCGCGGACACCACGACAACCACCTGGTTGCCGCTCTTCTTGGCATCGACGATTCGCTTGGCGACGCGCTTGATGCCCTCGGCATCGGCTACGGAGGAGCCTCCGTACTTCTGCACGACAAGGCCCACGTGCGCTCCTCGCTCAGTCCGTTACTGCGGTCGGCTCAGTTTAACGAGCAGCCCGAAAACGCCCCGCCAATACCGCATGGTGAGATGTCCCGCTCAGCACGTGATCTTCGGCGTGTCGTTCCGGGCCGCTCGCACAGGGTCTGTTGCCCGCCGATCGGGCCCGCACTCCCTATGTGGTCCAGCCCACACGCCCGGCGGGCCGGGTCCCCGATCCGGCGGCCCCGCACCTCTAGCGTGGACCGGAACCCCATGATCCGCCCTTCGGAGGCCCCCACCGTGCGCAATCCGCTCCGCGCGCTCCCCGTGCTCCTGGCCCTGGCCGCCCTCCCCCTGACCGCG
>NZ_RDBO01000083.1:14193-34532 GCF_008120935.1 Streptomyces sp. sk2.1 | reverse complement strand
CCCCTGCCCCTGCCCCTGCGAGCATCCCCGCCGGACGTCCCTACATCAGCCCGGCGACCTCAGCGGCCGTGAGCGCGCCGGAGAAGGCCCGGACCTGGTCGACGGCACCGTGCAGGTACTCGCCCCACCCCTCGGCCGTACGCCCCCGGCCGACCTGGAGGCCGCCGCCGCTCGTCCAGCCGTCCCGGAACTCGGCGGTGCCCGCGGTCTCGGCATAGCCGTCCACGTAGAGCGTGACCTGGTTCATCGTGTCGTCGTGGACGACGGCGATGCGGTGCCCCGTACCGAAACCGCCGTCCGGCTCCGTGTACCGGGCGACCACCGTCTCGGCGGCTCCCGGCTCGTCCGCGTGGGACATCACCAGCTCCCAGCTGCTGGTCGACGGCCGGTAACGCACCTTGAAAGCGTCCCCGTGCGTCCCGCCCTGGGAGAGGACGGTCATGGGGCGGTCCGGCTCCTGGTCGGCCAGCCGCACGGTCGCGCTCACGCTGAAGCTGCCACCGGTGTCCACGACCGGCTTCTCCGTGGTCGCGTGGCCGGACACCCCGTCCAGCAGCAGATGCCCCTCGCCGTCGAGCGGCCAGTCCCCTGGATCGCAGTCGGGGTCCAGCGGGTCGCAGGGCTCGTCGAGCCGACGGATCGAGGCGCCCGGACCGAGCTTCAGCGGCTGCCCGCCGTTCGACTCCGCGCTGATGCCCCCGGGGGCCGTCTCCAGTCCCCAGTGGCCCAGCAACTGCGCCTTCCGTGCTGCGAGTTCCGCGACCTCGGCCGACACCGCCACCCGGTCGTAAACCCGCACGTCACCGATCTCGCCCTGCCAGCGGTCCCGGTATCCGGCCGCGCCCTGCGCCCGGCCGATCTGGAAGTCCCCGTCGCCCGACACCGGGGTCACGGGCTGTTCCTCGCCCACGGCCCTGCCGTTGACGTACAGCCGGGCCGTGCCCGTCCGGGCGTCGTACCGGCCGAGCACATGCGCCCACTGCCCCGCCTCGGGCGCACCACCGGTCAACCGTGTGCCGCCGAGGCCGAACGACCAGACGGGCTTGCCGTCGGCCTGCCGCAGCCCCAGCGTGAACGCCGGCCCCTGCCCGCTGTCCTGGCTGACGACAGTACGCGTGCCGTCCACCGCGGCCGGCCGTACCCAGGCGCCCACCGAGAACGTCCGGTCCGTCGCGACGACCGGGGTGTCCGGCGTCACGAAGCCGTGCCCCGTCCCGTCCAGCGCCACCGTGGACGTCACGTCCGTACCGGACGGGGCGGCCGCGCCGAACGCGGCCCCGGCGCCGACGCGGGCCGCGGGTCCGGTCTCGGCTGCCGCGGTTCGTGAGCCGGCCGCGTCGGCCAGCTTCCAGCGCGCGGTCGGCACCCGCCCGGAACCCACCCGGAACTGGTAGTTCACCGGTGCGCTGCCATTGCCCGCGCGGTCGAACGCCTGGACTTCCAGAACGTGCAGCCCCGGCGACTCCGGAAGGTGGTCGATGTCGGCGGCGCCGTCCGGCCCGGATGCCGGGACGGTCAGCTGTCGGCCACCCAGGAAGTTGTAGCGGTAGAAGACGACGTCGTCGGACGGCGAATCGACGTGGAAGGTCCCGTGGACACCGACCCCGTCCGTCCACGCGTCGTTGTCCGGGTAGTCGTCCGACGACACCACGGGCTGCCCAGGTGCTTCCCTGTCGTACACGAACTCGCAGGCCGTGCCCGACCCGTCGGAGCTCCAGGGCGAAACCTTTCCCCCACTGAGGGCGCGCACATGCCACGAGACCACGGTGTCGGCCGGGATCTCGATCTCCTCGGGCAGTTGCCAGGAGAACCCCGACCCCTGGGGCTTGGCGAGCGTGGTCGACTGCCGCCGCTCGATGCCGCCGTCGGCCGCCCACCACAGCTCGAACTCGGCCGCGACCGGAGGCGCGTCCGGCCGCCCGTCGTTCGCCGGGTCCGACAGCACGGCACGCAGGGGCGGCAGGGTGCGGACGTAAGCCTTGGCCTCCCCCGCCCCGCACGCCTGGCTGCCGGTCTCCAGCCCCGAGGCCCACGACCCGTCCGGGACCGGATCGGCGGCCGCGACCGTCACCCCCTGCGCCGCCAGCATCGCCGCCGTGGCCAGCGACAACGCCCCGAGTCGCACCGTTCTTCGACGGCCCGCACCACTGACTTCACGCATGCGTCCCTCCCCATTACCGTCTGTGAGTGCCACAGATCATCGGGAGGCTAGCAACGCGCGCCGACAACAGCACGGCGGTTTCGCGCGGGCGACCTGCGGTGCGACGGCGGATGAGCGCGGCGCCCCCGGACGCGTGCGGGCCCCGGACGGATGTGCCGTCCGGGGCCCGCACGCCGTAGTCGCAGCCGCGACGCCGCTGCCGGACCGGGCACGGTCCGGCGGAGTGCCGCTACCGCACCGGGCGCGGTCCGGCGGAAGTGCCGTTACTGCACCGGGCGCAGTCCCAGTGGTCCCGCGATCTCCTCGGCCATCACGCGGCCCGCCTCCTCGGCGAGGTCGTCGTCGAGGGTCTCCGAGTCCGTGTCCAGGCCGTCCAGCTCCTGGAGGGGCTGGTTGAGGCGGATGTGGGCGATCAGGGACTGGAGGGCACGCAGGGCGGCAGAGGCGGTGGAGCCCCAGTTGGAGAAGTAGGAGAACTGCCACCACCACAGGGCCTCGGTCGTGCGGTCCTCCTCGTAGTGGGCCAGACCGTGGCGCAGGTCGGTGACCAGGTCGGCCAGGTCGTCGGAGATCCGGGCCGGGACGGGAGCCTTGCGGGGCTCGTACGGGTCGAAGACCTCGGAGTAGACATCGATCGGCTCCAGCAGGGTGGCGAACCGCTCGCGCAGCCCGTCCGCGTCCGGCTCCGCGCCGAGGTCCGGCTCGTAGCGCTCGTCGGGGACGATGTCCTCGTACGCGCCCAGCCGGCCGCCCGCCAGCAGGAGCTGGGAGACCTGGAGCAGCAGGACGGGGACGGCCTCCTCGGGCTCCTCGACCTTGGACACCTCGGTGACCGCGACGATGAACGTCTTGATCTGGTCGGCGATCTGGACGGCGAAGTCGTCCGGGTCCTGCGTGACGGAGTTCAGCGTGGCGTCAGACATCGAGGGGACCTCCCGTGGGCACGGTCGCGAACGGTGAGTAGAACATATCGGCGCTGAACATAAAGCCGTCGTGAGTCGCGGAAACGGTCATCGACCGAACACCGGACGACACGAAGGCGTCACACATCGGACGCACGTCACACATCGAGCAGCCGCCTCCCCTCGAAGGCGCGGCCCAGGGTCACCTCGTCCGCGTACTCCAGGTCGCCGCCCACCGGCAGGCCGCTGGCCAGCCTGGTGACGCGGAGGCCCATCGGCTTGACCATCCGCGCCAGGTACGTGGCGGTGGCCTCGCCCTCCAGGTTGGGGTCGGTCGCCAGGATCAGTTCCGTGATCGAGCCGTCGGCGAGCCGGGCGAGCAGTTCCCGGATGCGCAGGTCGTCCGGGCCCACGCCCTCGATCGGGCTGATCGCGCCGCCCAGGACGTGGTACCGGCCGCGGAACTCACGGGTCCGCTCGATCGCGACGACGTCCTTCGGCTCCTCGACCACGCAGATCACCGACTGGTCCCGGCGGGCGTCGCGGCAGATGTTGCACTGCTCCTGCTGGGCGACGTTGCCGCAGACCGTGCAGAACCGCACCTTGTCCTTGACCTCCAGGAGGGCATGGGCGAGGCGGCGCACGTCGGTCGGTTCGGCCTGCAGGACGTGGAAGGCGATCCGCTGGGCGCTCTTGGGACCGACGCCGGGCAGCCTGCCCAACTCGTCGATGAGGTCCTGAACCACGCCTTCGTACAACGGAAACGCCTTCCTTTCCTGTCCTGCTTCTGTTCTGTTCGGTTGTTCCGTCCGGTGCCGCCCTGTGCGGGCTCACCGACCGGACGGGGGCCGGGACCGGATGTCAGAAGGGGAGGCCGGGCATGCCGCCCAGGCCCTGGGCGAGCGGGCCCAGCTTCTGCTGCTGGAGCTGCTGCGCGTTCTCGTTCGCCGCCTGGACCGCGGCGACGACGAGGTCCGCGAGCGTCTCGGTGTCCTCCGGGTCGACGGCCTTCGGGTCGATCACCAGGTTGCGGAGCTCGCCGGAACCGGTCACGGTCGCCTTCACGAGACCGCCACCCGCCTGGCCCTCGACCTCGGTCCTGGCCAGTTCCTCCTGGGCCGCGGCGAGGTCCTGCTGCATCTTCTGGGCCTGCTGCAGCAGCTGCTGCATGTTGGGCTGACCACCACCGGGAATCACGGTTGCTCCTGGCAATTCGACGACAAAATGTTTCGGTACGCCGAGCCTACGTGCTCCCCGGGCAGTGCGCCCCACCCACTGGCGAGCAACTCTTTCGAGTGAGTTTCAGGCAACGCCAGGAAGACTCCTATACCTGATCACAGGCTCTGCGCACCCGGGAATACCGCGATTTCTACCCCATGGCCCACCATTCGGCGGTAGGAAGGGCATGCGCATCGGTACGTACGAGTACACAGGCCGTCACGCAAGGTTACGTTTCGGGGCGTTCGGTCACTCCGCAGAGCGGCAGGCGTGCCGCACGACGGTCCCGCACCACCCGCAGCACCCACGAGCCCCGCCGTCGGAACGCACCGCCGTCGGAACGACCACCGCCGGAACGCACCGCCGCACATCAGGCGCCGCCCCGCAGAACACAGAGGAGTACCCGGTGAGCCAGCCGGAGATGCAGCCCGAGGGGTCGCCCCGCAACGAGCCCGGCCCGGCCGGCTCGGGCTCCGGCGGGCGCGGCCGGGACGCCCGGGTCAGGGATCTGACCGGTACGCCGTTTCCGCTCGGCGACTGGGGCGAACCCGCCGACCGCCTCGACGAGCTGTACCGCTGGGTCGAGACCGACGCGTTGCGCACCGCCGACTGGTACCTGAACGACCGGGTGTGGAAGCGGCGCGGGGCCAGGGCGCTGCGGATCGGCACCGCGCTCGGGGCGGTCGCGGGCGCCGCGCTGCCGCTGCTCGACCTGACCGGGGCGCTGGACGGGGCGGCGGGCTGGGGCTACCTGTCGTTGCTGCTGGGTGCGGCGTGCATGGCGTGCGACCGGTACTTCGGCCTGACCTCGGGCTGGATAAGGAACCTCGCCACCGCCCAGGCCGTGCAACGGCGCCTCCAGGTGCTGCAGTTCGACTGGGCGTCGGAGTGCGTGCGGGAGGTGCTCGGCCCGACCGAGGGGACGGCCAGCGAGGCGGCCGAGCGGTGCCTCGGGGTGCTGCGGCGGTTCTCGGAGGACATCACGGAGCTGGTGCGCACCGAGACCGCGGACTGGATGGTGGAGTTCCGCGCCGGGCCCGCCCCGATGGGGATGCAGGCGCTCGCCTCGGCCGCCGGGAACGGCGGGCGCGCGGATCAGGGCGTGCTGCCGGGGCGGTTCCCGTTACAGACGATGACCCGGCCGAACATGCCGCGCCAGCGGCCCCCGGAGTCCCCCCGCAAGACCCGCCCGGGACGAGTCCCCCCGCTAGACCCGCCCGGGACCGGCCCCGACCCCCGGCCCGGTCCCGGTTCTCGCGCCTCGGCCCCGGACCGTTCCCGGACCGGGGCCGTGCGGTGCGCTTCCGACGTCAGCTGAAGATGATCATCGAGCCCTGGGCGAGGCTGCGGGTGGCCGCCGCGTGCAGGCCCAGCCAGACGTGCCGCTCGCGGGCGAACGGGCTGGCGTCGTACGGCGCCGGGTCCGCCCGTTCCTCCAGGGCGGTCGGCGCGGTCGGCGGCAGCGGGGCGGCCGGCGGGTTCGCCGGGTCGATGCCGATCGACGGGGCCATGTACTGCAGTTCCCGCAGCAGTCCGTGCGAGGAACCCAGCGGGCCGCCGCCCTGGAGCAGGTCGTCGTTGGAGAGCGGGGTGGCGAAGTCCAGCGGGACGTACGCCCCGGCGTGGTCGTAGTGCCAGACCAGGTGGGACTGCTGGGCCGTCGTCTCGAACATCTCCAGCAACTGCTCGTAGTCCCCGCCCAGTTCGTCGACCGGCGTGACCGCGAGGCCGCTGAGCTGGAGCAGGTGGGCACGGCGCAGGAAGTGCAGGGCCTCGTAGTCGAATCCCGCGACCGGGGCGACGTCGCCCGTCAGGCCCGGCATGTAGGCGTACACCGGTACGGGCGGCAGTCCCGCCTCGCCCAGCGCCTTGTCGTAGACGGCTATCTCTTCGGCGAACGGGTTGTCGGGGCTGTGGCACAGCACATCGACGAGGGGGACCAGCCACAGGTCACAAGCCACGAAGTCTCGCTCTCCCACGGGTGCACATCGGAACGTTCGGGATGGTCGGGACAGCGTAATGCGAGGGGCGCGTCGCGCACAGTGGACCGTCGTCCCGGGGGGCGTGACCGGCCCGTCGTCAGGGCGTGACCGTCCCCCGCTGTCCGGGGTGCGGTGCGGCCCGTCGTCAGAGGTTCGGGGCGATCGGTCCGCCGCCCGGCTCGTGCCCGGCCGGGGGCGCGGCGTGGCCGGGGTGTTCGAGTTCGCCGGCCGCGAGCCGGTCCGCCCAGGTCAGCGCATGCGTGCTGTAGTCGTCCATCACCGCGCGCACCCCGTCGCGGTCCCCGGCGGTGATCGCCGCGACCAGGTCCGGGTGCCGGTTCCAGAGCCAGTCCCTGGCCCGTGCGTCGTGGCGCAGGTACGGCACCGCGAACACCCAGGCCTGGACGCGCAGCCGGTGCAGGAAGTCGTTGATGTACGGGTTGCCCGCGATCGCGCCCAGTTCGCGCCAGAACCGCAGGTCGTACCCGATGAGGATGTCGAGGTCGCCGCTCAGCGCCGCCCGTGCCGCCTCCTGGGCCCGGCGGCGCACGGAGACGACGCAGTCCCGGTACGCCGTCACATGCGCCGCCGAGGGCCTCGGGGCGAAGAAGATGTCGCGGATGACGCCGTCGATGACCAGGGTGCGGGCCTCGACCATCGACCGGTAGTCGGCGACGCTGAACTCGCGCACCCGGAAGCCCCGGTGTTGGTCCGACTCCAGCAGCCCCTGCGCGGAGAGGTCGAAGAGCGCCTCGCGCACCGGCGTCGCCGAGACGCCGTACTGTTCGGCGATCTGCTTGACGGTGAATTCCCGTCCCTGTCGCAGACGTCCGGCGAGCACCTCGTCACTCAGCGCGTCCGCGATCTGTTGCCGCAGCGTACTGCGGGTCACAGCTCCGCTCGCGCCCATGGCGCCCCTCCCCGTTCTTCGGCTCCGGTCACCTTAAGCCAGGCTCGCCGTGCCCGGATCCGGGCAGAGGAGGGGCGCCGCGCTACCGGGCCGCGCGCACCCCGGTCACACCGTGTGTTCGTCGGCCACCGACAGCGCCGCGTCGAGGGCCGCGAGCCCTTCCCTGGCCTCGGCCTCGGAGATGTTGCAGGCCGGAACCGCGTGCGTGCGGTTCATGTTGACGAAGGGCCACAGGCCGTTCTTCTTCGCCGCCGCGCCGAAGGCCGCCATCGGCGCGTTGGCCTCGCCCGAGGCGTTGTACGGGACGAGCGGTTCGCGGGTCTCCTTGTTGCGCACCAGGTCCAGCGCCCAGAACGCGCCGAGGCCGCGCACCTCGCCGACCGACGGGTGGTTCTCGGCGAGTTCGCGCAGGCCGGGGCCGAGGACCGTCTCGCCGATGTGGGCGGCGTTCTCGATGACCTTCTCGTCCTCCATCACCCGGATGGTGGCGACGGCCGCCGCGCAGGCCAGCGGGTGGCCGGAGTAGGTCAGTCCGCCCGGGTAGGGGCGGGTGTCGAACGTCGCGGCGATCTCGGCCGAGATCGCGACGCCGCCGAGCGGCACGTAACCGGAGTTGACGCCCTTGGCGAAGGTCATCAGGTCCGGCACCACGTCGAAGTGGTCGGCGGCGAACCACTTGCCGGTACGGCCGAATCCGGCCATCACCTCGTCGAGGATGAAGACGATGCCGTACCGGTCGCAGATCTCGCGCACGCCCGCGAGGTAGCCGGGCGGCGGCGTCATGATGCCCGCCGTGCCGGGGATGGTCTCCAGGATGATCGCGGCGACGTTGGCGACGCCCTCGAAGGCGAGGGTGTCCTCCAGGTGCTGGAGCGCGCGGGCGCACTCCTCGGCCTCGTTCCGGGCGTGGAACGGCGAGCGGTAGAGGAACGGCGCCCAGAAGCGGACGACGCCCGCCGAGCCGTTGTCGGACGGCCAGCGGCGCGGGTCGCCGGTCAGGTTGATCGCGGTGGAGGTGGCGCCGTGGTACGAGCGGTAGGCGGAGAGCACCTTCGTGCGGCCGGTGTGCAGCCGGGCCATGCGGACGGCGTTCTCGACGGCCTCGGCACCGCCGTTGGTGAAGAAGATCTTGTCCAGGTCGCCGGGGGTGCGCTCGGCGATGAGGCGGGCGGCCTCGGACCGCGCCTCGATCGCGAACGCGGGGGCGAAGGTGGCGAGCTTGCCCGCCTGCTCCTGGATCGCGGCGACGACGGTGGGGTGCTGGTAGCCGATGTTGGTGTAGACGAGGCCGCTGGTGAAGTCCAGGTAGCGGTTGCCGTCGTAGTCCCAGAAGTACGACCCCTCGGCGCCGGCGACGGCGAGCGGGTCGATCAGGCCCTGGGCGGACCAGGAGTGGAACACGTGCGCGCGATCGGCGGCCTTCACGGCCGCGCCGGCGGCGGGGTCGACATGAGGGGCATGAGGGGTCATGCGGCGAGCGTAGGTCGCGCGGGGAGCGGCCGGACATGGCCACCTTGTATGACGTGGGGCCCTTCCGGGTCGGCAGGGTGTCGGGGGTCCGACGGGGCGCCGCTCGGCATCCTGCCGGCGCACTTCCCCTCGTACCGCCCGGCCGGTTGACAGCACACTGTCGAAACGACAACATACTGTCATGACCTCGCGACGGTCGGCCCGGGGGCCGCGCCGCCGGGGCTTCCCATCGAAGGAGGCGTCATGAACGACACCCGCGCGTCCGTGCACCTGGCCGTGTACGACACCCTCGCCGACTGGGAGACGGGGCACGCCACCGCCCATCTCGCCCGGGCGGGCTTCACCGTGCGGACGGTCGGCCCCACCACCGACCCCGTCACCACCATGGGCGGGATGCGCGTCCTGCCCGATCTCGCGCTCGCGGACCTGCGTCCCGAGGACAGCGCGCTCCTGGTGCTTCCCGGCGCCGATCTCTGGGACTCCGGCGACGCGCTCGCCCCCTTCGCCCGTGCGGCGCGCGGCTTCCTGGACGCCGGGGTGCCGGTCGCCGCGATCTGCGGTGCGACGGCGGGTCTGGCCCGCGAGGGCCTGCTCGACGACCGCGCGCACACGAGCGCGGTCTCCTTCTACCTCGCGGCCACGGGGTACGAGGGGGGTGAGCGGTACGTCGAGGCGGACGCGGTGACCGACGGCGACCTCATCACGGCCGGCCCGACCGAGCCCGTCGCCTTCGCCCGCGAGGTCCTCGCGCGGCTCGGCGTGTACGGGGGCGAGAAGCTCGACGCCTGGTACCGGCTGTTCCACGACTCGGACGCGACCGCCTACGAAACCCTGAACGCCGCCTCATGAACCGGGAACCGGCGAACCAGGAATCAGTGGACCGGGAATCAGTGGACCGGGAAACCTCGGATCAGGAGCTGCTGAGCCGTACGGCGCTCGGCGTCTTCCGGCTGAACGGCCAGTTCCTCACCGTCTCCGAGCAGTTGGCCGGGCCCGCCGGGCTCACCGCCTCCTGGTGGCAGGTCCTCGGGGCCGTGCTCCGCGAGCCCCTGCCCGTCTCCGGGATCGCCCGCGTCATGGGCATCACCCGGCAGAGCGTGCAGCGCGTCGCCGATCTGCTGGTCGGCAAGGGCCTCGCCGAGTACGTGCCCAATCCCGCCCACCGCCGCGCCAAGTTGCTGCGCCCCACCGACGAGGGACGCGCCGCGGTCCGGCGCATCGACCCCGGCCACGCCGACCTCGCCGCCCGGCTCGCCGCCGAGCTGGGCGAGGAACGGTTCGCGGAGACCGTACGGGTCCTGGAACGGCTGTCCGCCGCCATGGAAACCCTCGCCGAACCGCAGGACGCCCCGCCCGGCGGGAACCGGAGGATCTGAGCCACCGGGCAATCGGGAAACCAGGGGGCGGGTACTGCCGGGGGCTACCGGGACACCCGCATCCCGAACACGAAGCGCCGGTCCGCGTACTCGGTGAGCCCCCACACCCGTCCGGTGTTCCGGGTGATCCCCTGGTAGCTCAGGTCCTCGGGCCCCTTCGGGAGCTCCCACAGCTTCTGCGCCGTGCCGACCCCCTTGGAATCGAGCCGCACCCTGCTGTAGCACCCGTTCTTTTCGGGGCCCCTGCTGACCGACAGGTAGAGCCTGCCCCTGATGCTCACCGCACCCTGCATTCCGTACCCCTGCGGCAGCCCCGACTTCTTCGGATTCGACCCGCGCTCGACCCGGTACACGGCCGACGAGACCGCGCTCGCCGCGCCCGGCTCCATGCGCGGGTACGGGCTGTTGTGGCCGATGTCCCAGCGGGCCACGATCGCGTGGCTCTTGTCGGGCTCCCACTCGTTCACGACGAGCGACCGGTACGGGCGGCCCGGGTCCCGGTCGACCGATACCTGGGAGAACTTGAGCCGTTCCTGCCCCTGCGCGTCCACCCGGTAGACGCGGCTCAGCGGCATCGCGTACGGCTCCCGAAACGCGTGGAACTCCCCGCGGGAGTCCTTGCCGCAGAGGTCGCGCCGGCCCTCGATCGGGAACATGCCGTCGGTGTCGAACACATAGAGCGCACCCGTGCGGCTCTCGGTGACGTACAGCTTGTTCCCGTACCAGGCCAGGCCCCCGGCGTGCAGGCCGTACAGCGGCTCGAAGCTGTGGCCACCCTCCTTCCGGGTCGGCAGCACCAGCAGGGCGTACCAGTACTTCGGCGTGCGGCCCCTCAGATCGATGATCGCTATGCGGCCGCCGCGGTTCGTCGGGTGGTCCTTCTCCAGGTGGTACCAGGAGACCATCAGGATGTTCCTGCCCCGCTGCTCGGTGGCGTCGTAGACGGTGGAGATGCCCTGGGGCCGCCAGGTGTCCCGCCTGGCGAGGCGGTCGGCATCGCTCCACCGGAATGCCTTGTCGGGCCGTCCCGTCGACCGGGGCCACCAGTCCCGGGGAACCCCGTTCCGCCCCTCGTACTGCGGCTTCCCCCTCAGCACGCCGGTCACATCGATCCGGCCCAGTTTCTCCTTGCTGCGGAGCCCCCTGATCGACTCCTCCAGCAGCGCGGAGTGCGCCGCGTCGTACGTGAGGCTCATCGGGTGCTCGGCGGGTGTCGCCGTCATCCCGTCCGGCGCTGCCGCCGCCTCCCCCGGCACCAGCAGCCCACTCGTCGCCGCGACGACCGGAGCCGCCGCCATCCCTCGCAGAATCGTTCTCCGTGTGGTGTCCATGTCGACGGACCATAGGGCGGAACAACTCGGTCCAGAACAGCAGAAGTTGTCCCGGACCTGTCCCGGACACGTTTCGGGACGGAGTCGCGCTCCGCAACCGTCCCGCCCGCGCCGTGCGTGGGTCCCTATGATCGAGCGAGCCATGCCAGGCACCGCTCAGACCAGCTCGACCCCGGGGGAAGGACGTCCAGCGCCATGCAGAGCCTGACGCCACAGGATCCGCGCGCCATCGGCGCGTACCGGCTGCTCGCCCGGCTCGGCGAGGGCGGCATGGGGCAGGTGTTCCTCGCCAGGTCGGCGAACGGCCGCACGGTCGCGGTGAAACTCGTCCGCCCCGAGCTGGCCGCCCGGCAGGAGTTCCGCGACCGCTTCCGCCACGAGGTGCGGGCCGCCCGCCAGGTCGGCTCCGCCTGGACCGCCCCCGTGCTGGACGCGGACACGGAGGCGGACGTGCCCTGGGTCGCGACCGGCTACGTCGCCGGGCCGTCCCTCCACGCCACCGTCACCGGCCGGGCCCGCCCCGCGTCGGGCGCCCCGTCCGATGCGTACGGCCCCCTGCCCGAGCGCTCGGTCCACTTCCTCGGCGCGGGCCTCGCACGCGCCCTCCAGGACATCCACGCCGCCGGGATCGTCCACCGGGACCTCAAGCCCTCCAACATCCTGCTGACGATCGACGGACCGCGCGTCATCGACTTCGGCATAGCCAGGGCCCTGCACACCGCCACCGACGGCGGCGTCACCCGCACCGGGGCCCTGATCGGCTCACCCGGTTTCATGGCGCCCGAGCAGGTGCGGGGCGAACGGGTCACCCCGGCGTGCGACATCTTCTGTCTCGGCTCGGTGCTGTCGTACGCCTCGACCGGCCGGCTCCCCTTCGGCGCCTCCGACAGCGGCGCGCATGCGCAGATGTTCCGGATCGCGCAGGAGGACCCGGACCTGACCGGCGTTCCCGTGGATCTCGTCGAACTGATCAGGGACTGCCTGCACAAGGACCCGGCCGCCCGTCCCACGACGGACGCGATCCTGGACCGCCTGGCCGACGGCGACACCGCCGAGCCCTGGCTCCCCGGCGCACTCATCGCCCAACTCGGGCGCCACGCGGTCGGGTTGCTGGACTACGAGGACCCCGCAGGTCCCGAAGGCCCCGAGGGCACGGCCGGGCCCGAGCCCGTACCGGGGAAGGAACCCCCGGCCGCCACTGCCGCAGCCGCGGCTGCCGCTGTGGCAGCCGCACCCCCGACGGCGCCCACCGCACCCGTTTCTCCCGCGCCTCCCGCGGACCGTCCCGTTCACGCGTTTCCCACGGCGCCCGGGGCCCCGTCCCCGCCCGCCCGCACCGGCCCACTCCCCCGCGTACGGCTACCCGCAGCAGCCCGCCCAGCCGCACCCCGGCCAGGGCTTCGGCCCCGGGTACGGCTACCCGCAGACCCCACCGTCTCCGCAGCAGCAGTACGGTTTCGGCGCCGTGCCCCCGAACGGGGCGAACGGGACACCCCCGTACGGTCCGCAGTACCCCGCCACCACCCCGCAGCCCGCCCCCGAACCGGAACGTCGCGGCCGGGGCTCGACAGTGGCCCTCATCCTCGTCGCCGTGCTGGTCGCCATAGGCGCGGGTGGTTCCGTATACGCCCTCATGAACGACAAGGGGAAGGGGACCAAGGCGTCCCCCACCGGTTCCCCGTCCCCCACCGGCACCTCGTCGGGCTCCCCCGGCTCCGGCGGCCCGTCCACCGCGGTCCCCACTCCCACCGGTGACGTGGAGAACGGCGACGGCCCCATCCCGTCCGGCTACCTCGGCTCCTGGTCGAGTTCCATCGACAACGCCACGGGGCGCTCCACCCGCAAGCTCGTCATCCAGCAGGGCGAGGTCGGCGACACCGTCCTCAGCCTCACCGCGGACGGCCCGCTCGACACCGGCGACTCCTACCACTGCGTCTTCCAGGCCGAGCTGGTCTCCGAACCGGCCCCGGGCGGCCCCGTCGAGGTCGGTCCCTCCACGGTCACGGTGGGCGAACCCATGACGTCCTGCACCGCGGGCAAGGCCACCACGCTGACCCTGCTCCCGGACGGCACCCTGCGCCGCGAGAACACTGAGAGCGGCGAGAAGCTCACGTACACGAAGGACGACTGACCGCGCCCCGGCCGACCGGGAATCCGAGGTGCCCGACGGGCCCACCTCCGCGGTTGCCCCCGGCGCCTGGACGGCGTCCCTCACCCGGGCGGACCGGGAGGGGCAGCGGTTGCGGACGACGGCAACAGCCACCCCCGTGAGCTGCTGCCGTCGCCCCCCTTGCCCCCGTGACTTCCTCCCCCAGGGGCTTCCGCAACCGTGTTCGAAACTCTAAATGCTGCCCCGGAAGCCCAAAAGCTTCACTTCGCACTGCGTGAGCCGTCTCGGGTAACAACCCGCACAGTCAAACCGGTATTCTGCACTCCGGTTTTTTCGGTGGAAGCGGAGGATGCGTGGGCGCGCGGGAACGGGCCGACGACGTACTGCGGATGTACCGGCTGGCCCGGTCGGGCGGGTCCCGGGAGCTCCTGCGCTGGGTGTCCGGCCGGGCCGCGGGCTGGGCCGGGCTGCTCGACGGCGACGGCACCGTTCTGCACGGCGTGGTCCGGAGCGCGGACGGCATGGGCGCCGGGGCCGCCGCGCTGGCGGGCGAGTGCGTGCGGGAGGTGACGGGGCTCGACGCGCACTCCTTCTCGTTCGACCGGGGAGCGCACACCGTGCTGCTGTTCCCGCTGGACGGGCCGCCGGACTCCACCGCCCCGACCCTGGTCGCGGTCGCGCCCCGCCCGCTGCCCGAAGGTCTCCCCACCCTGCTCGCCGACGTGACGATGCCGTTGACCATGTGCTGGGCGGCCGAGTCGGTGGAACGCAGGCGGCGGCGCGTCGACCTCGCGGAGTCCCGGGGCCGCGAGGCGGTGCTGCACCTGCTGATGACCGGCCAACTGTCCATCGCGCACCAGGTGGCGGGGGCGTTGAAGCCCACGCTGCCCGACCCCGTCCGGGTGTACGTCGTGGAGTGCCCGGTCGGCGGTCGGGACGAGGTGATGCGGATCTGCACGAGGCTGTCCGGCGGCCGGTCCTGGATCGTGCGGTGCCCGGTGTACTCGCGCCACGTGATCCTCGTCGTACCGGCGGACGCGGACACAGGAACGGGCGGGGGCACAGGAACGGGCGATGGCGCCGGCGGGCAGGGGGGCGGGGCCGAACAGTGGCTGGGCGTCCGGATCGCCGACGCGGTGGCCGAGTGCGTGGTCGGGGCCAGCGAGGACGTACCGCTGTCCGACACCGCGACCGGATACCGGCAGGCGTTCCACGCACTGGCCGTGGCCCGCGGACTGCCCGCCCGGCACGCCCGCTTCGGCTCGGCGCAGGAGCCCGCCGTGGTCGTCGGGGAGGCCGGGGCCCGTTGGGCGAAGGCGCTGCTGGACCCGCTGCTCACCCATGTGCCGCGGCGCAGCCACGACCCGGGCAGCCAGGAACTCGCGGCGACCCTCGCCTCCTGGCTCGCGTTCTCCTCGCACGCGACCCAGCACCTGAAGATCCACCGCAACACCCTGGCCGCCCGGCTCCGGCTGATCGGCGAACTGCTCGGCCTCGATCTGAACCGGGTCGGCGACCAGGCCGCCCTCGACCTGGCCCTGCGCATCCGCGCCACTCCCACCACACTGACGACGACCGCCACCGCCGGGCCGGAACCCCTGAAGTCCCCGGGGCCCTCGGCCCCCTCGGCGCCCCACCGCCTGGACGACATCCTGCGCACGACGGCCATGCGGGAATGGGCGGACCGGCAACTGCGCCCGCTGTCCGGTTCCGACAGCTCCAGGAACGCCGCCGATCCGCGGGAGACGCTCCGCACCTGGCTGGAGTGCGAGGCCCGGACGGCCGCGACCGCGGCCGCGCTGGGCATCTCCGTACCGGGGGTCCGCAAGCGGCTCACCCGGCTCGAATCGGCGCTCGGGCGCTCCCTGCTCCAGGCGCCGAGCGCCCGCTACGACCTGTGGCTGGCCTTCCGGGCCCTGGACCTGGCGGAGGCCGAAGCGGCCCGCTGAACCGCACCGGCCGCCCCGACAGATGTGTCGGGACGGCCGGTGCAGGTCAGCGGGGGCAGCGGGACCAACGGACTCGGTGGGGACCGGCCGAGGCCGGCCGGGGTCAGCAGCTCAGGTTGGAGCCGGGGGTGGTGCCGAGGATGGCGACGAACGCCTTGTAGCGGTCGATGCGGCTCTGGACCTGGGCGGGGTTGCCGCCGTTGCACTCCAGGGTGCCGTTGATCGAGCGGATGGTCTCGCCGAAGCCGGCGCCGTTCACCATGGCCTGGTGGGCGGTCATGGTGCCGGGGCCGTTCTGCGTGTTCCAGTACCAGAGGCCGGTCTGCCAGGCGATCGAGGCGTTCTGCTCGACCAGGTACGGGTTGCCCAGCAGGTCGATGCCGAGCGCGTCACCGGCGGCCTTGTAGTTGAAGTTCCAGCTGAGCTGGATCGGGCCGCGCCCGTAGTACGCGGCCTGGCCGGCCGGACAGCCGTACGGCTGGTTGCTGTCGCAGTAGTGCGGGTAGTTGGACGTGTTCTGCTCGACCACGTACACCAGACCGCCCGTCTCGTGACTGACGTTGGCGAGGAACGCCGCCGCCTCCTGGCGCTTGACGGTGTCGCTGCCGGTGTTCGCGAAGCCCGGGTAGGCGCTCAGGGCGTCGGTCAGGCCCTGGTACGTGTAGAAGGAATTCCGGTTCGGGAACATCTGGTTGAACTGGGCCTCGCTGACGACGAAGCCGGACGGGTCGGGCTCACCCGGGTCCGTACCGCCGCCACCGCAGCCGCCCTGGTCCGCCCAGACGTCGGAGCTGCCGGGAGTCTCGTTCTGGGTCCACCACTTGGCGGTCCAGTTGTGACCGTTGTGGGAGGCCGCCTGGCCACCGGTGTAGACGGACGAGGAGTTCCAGGGGGCCGCGCACTCCGCCGCGGCCGCGGTGGAGGCGGGAAGGACGACGAGCATCGCGACGAGCGCACCGAGCGCGGTCAGCAGACCCATGACACGCCTGACCATGTGATCACTCCTTCGGTGCGGCGCACCGGGCTGGGCGGTGCGCCGCCATGGGGGGTTGACCGTCACTCAAGCGTCGATGGTCTGGACCTGTCAAGGTCTAGACCAGCCCCGAATATTCTTCCGAAACGGCCGCACGTCGCGCACCGGGCGACGGAATCGGCTCGCGAACTCCTGCTCCGGAACCACTTGTTGATGAAAGGTCAGCAGGTCAGCAGTCCAGTCGGGAACCCGGCGCCACACCGAGGATTCCGGTGATCCGCTCGTACTTGGCGACCCGGGCCGCGACCGATTCGGGATTGCCGCCGTCGCACTCCAGGGCGCCGTTGAGCGAACGGATCGTCTCGCCGAAGCCCGCGCCGCCGACCATCGCCTCGTGCGAGGTCATCGTGCCGGGGCCGTTCTGGGTGTTCCAGTACCAGAGCGCCGTCCGCCAGGCGACGGACGGATCCTGCTCGACCAGCCAGGGATTGTGGAGGAGGTCGAGGCCGAGGGCGTCACCGGCGGTCTTGTAGTTGAAGTTCCAGCTGAACATGATCGGGCCGCGCCCGTAGTACGCGGTCCGCCCGGCCGGGCAGCCGTACGGTTGGCCGTAGTCGCACTTGCGCCAGTAGTTGGCCTCGTTGATCTCCTTCACGTACCGCAGCCCGACCGACTCGAAGTCGGCGTGGGTCAGGAACGCCGCCGCCTCCCGGGCCCGCGTGGCCGGTGTTCCGGTGTTCGCGAAGCGCGGATAGGCGCTCAGGGCGTCGATCAGGCCCTGGTACGTGTAGAAGGGGTCGCGGTCCGGGAAGATCTCGTCGAACCGCGCCTCACTGATGACGAAGTCGGAGACCCCGCCCGCACAGGCGCCCCGGTCGTCCCAGGCGCTAGCGGCCCCCGGGTTCTCGTTCAGCGTCCACCACTTGGCCGTCCAGTTGCGGCCGTGGTGCGAGACGGTGCCACCCGCCGAGTAGGCCGTGGAGGAACTCCAGAGGGGTGCGCACCGGACGACCCCGGAGGCGGCCGGGGCCGCGGCGGGCGCGGCGGAGGCGGGGAGGAACGCGGCCGTCGCGACGACGACGGCGGCGACGGCGGCCGGCACGGCCAGGAGGCTCCTGATGCGTTTCAGCGCTGCTCACTCCTTCGGAAGGGCACGCCGAACACCTCAGCGGGCCGTCGGAACGTCCCGCCACTCAAGCCGCATTGGTCTGGACCTGTCAAGGTATGGACCAACGGGCGGAAGCTCCCCGGCCACGATCCCTCCCCTCACGAACGGAACGCGGGGCGGGCCGGGACTGCGCGTCCCGGCCCGCCCCGCGTTCGGGTCCGTACCCCTGGAGGAATCCGTAATCCTGGAGGAATCCGCATCCCTCAGATGAAGGAGTTGATCTCGATGGTCTCGGTGCGGCCGGGGCCGACGCCGATCGCGGAGATCGGGGCGCCGGACATGTCCTCCAGCGCCTTCACGTACGCCTGCGCGTTCTTCGGCAGGTCACCGAAGGTCTTGGCCTTCGTGATGTCCTCGGACCAGCCCGGCAGCATCTCGTAGACCGGCTTCGCGTGGTGGAAGTCGGTCTGGCTGTACGGGAGTTCCTCGACGCGCTTGCCGTCGATCTCGTACGCGACGCACACCGGGATCTGCTCCCAGCCGGTCAGCACGTCCAGCTTGGTGAGGAAGAAGTCGGTGAGACCGTTGACCCGGGTCGCGTACCGCGCGATCACCGCGTCGAACCAGCCGCAGCGACGGTCGCGGCCGGTGGTGACACCGCGCTCGCCGCCGATCCGGCGCAACGCCTCGCCGTCCTCGTCGAACAGCTCCGTCGGGAACGGGCCGGCACCGACACGGGTGGTGTACGCCTTGAGGATGCCGATGACCCGGGTGATCTTCGTCGGACCCACACCGGCGCCGGTGCAGGCACCGCCCGCGGTCGGGTTCGAGGAGGTGACGAAGGGGTACGTGCCGTGGTCCACGTCGAGCAGCGTGCCCTGCCCGCCCTCGAAGAGGACGACCTTGCCCTCGTCGATGGCGTTGTTCAGGACGAGCGTCGTGTCGGCGACGTACGGCTTGATCTGCTCCGCGTACTGGAGCATCTCCTCGACGATCTTGTCGGCCTCGATCGCCCGGCGGTTGAAGACCTTGGCGAGGAGCTGGTTCTTCTGCTCCAGGGCCGCCTCGACCTTCTGCGCCAGGATCGACTCGTCGTAGAGGTCCTGGACGCGGATGCCCACACGGTTGATCTTGTCGGCGTACGTCGGGCCGATGCCGCGACCGGTCGTGCCGATCTTGCGCTTCCCGAGGAACCGTTCCGTCACCTTGTCGACGGTGACGTTGTACGGGGTGATCAAATGAGCGTTACCGCTGATCAGCAGCTTGGACGTGTCCACGCCGCGCTCGTTCAGCCCACTCAGCTCGGAGAGCAGGACGGCCGGGTCGACGACGACACCGTTTCCGATGACCGGGGTACATCCCGGCGAAAGGATTCCGGAGGGGAGGAGATGCAGTGCGTACTTCTGGTCTCCGACGACCACCGTGTGACCGGCGTTGTTGCCGCCCTGGTAGCGCACCACATAGTCCACGGATCCACCGAGGAGGTCGGTGGCCTTTCCCTTGCCCTCGTCACCCCACTGAGCACCGAGCAGCACAAGTGCGGGCACAGGCGTACACCCCTTCCGGGCGGGGCATGTCCAAGGTCAGGGGGCGTACGTAAACGTCGTACATGCCGTACGACGATGTACGACAAAGCCTGAACCGTCGAACCGGGTGCCCCGGAATAGACGAAGCCCCTGGCGCAATAGCGCAAGGGGCTCTTGCACCAAGATGCTACCCGAGGAAGGACCGAGGTGTCGGCTGCCCAGCCCCCCGGCGACGGTGCGCACCAGCTGCTGGTGGTCATCGACCCGGTCGCCCGCCGGACCGACGGCGAGTCCGTCCGTATCGCGAAGGACGTGCTGAGCGCCGGTTCGCACGCCAAGATCTGCCTGCCGGACGGGCCCGAGGAATTCGCCCGGGCCCTGTCCCGCCGGGGCAGTCGGCGGCCGGTGGTGGTCGGCGACGACCGGGCGCTGCGGCGGGCGGTGATCCAGCTGCACCGGGAGCGGGGGCCGGCCGAGAACGCCCTCGCGCTGATCCCGGTCGGCGCCGCGGCCGCGCTGGAACTCGCCCATTCGCTCGGTGTGCCCCGGGGTGCGGTGGCGGCGGCGCGCACCGCGCTGGACGGTGCCGTGCGCAGGCTCGACCTGCTGGTCGACGACAGCGACGGCGTGGTCCTGGGCGCGCTGCACATCCCGGCCCTGGGCGCGCTGCCCGGCGCGGCGGCGGCCCGTACGGGGGCCACGGCGGTCTGGGACACCTGCCGCTCCCTGGTCCGCACCCTGGTGCGCCCCACCCCGCCGACGCCCGCCGGGCCGGCGCCCACGCACCGGCTGCGGGTCGAGGCCGACGGGGTCCTGCTGAACGACCTGGACCAGCCGGTCGAATCGGTGACCGTGACCTCGCAGGGCTGCGGGGGCGGCCTCGCCGAGGTGGTGGTCCGTCCCCCGGCCGCCGCCCCGGTGACGGCGGAGGCGAAGGCGGTCACGGTCTCGGGCGCGGACTTCCGCTACCGGGCGGACATACAGGTGGGCGGCCCGGTCCGGACGAGGACCTGGACGGTACGGGCGGGGGCCTGGGGGCTGATGCTGCCGCCCACGAACGAGGGATRACCTCGCCGCCCCGCCCCTGCCTCCACTTCCCCCGGCCTCGTTCCCGCTTCGGCCATTGGAGCGGACTCGGGCGCGGGGGCGGCCGGTGAGGCCGTTCGGGCGACCCCGGGCACGCGGACGAGGTCCGGGGCGGGCTTCGGGCCCGGAATCGGGCTCGGCTCGGAATCGGGCTCGGCTCGGAATCGGGCTCGGCTCGGAATCGGGCTCGGCTCGGAATCGGGCTCGGCTCGGAATCGGGCTCGGCTCGGAATCGGG
>NZ_RDBO01000083.1:7464-14093 GCF_008120935.1 Streptomyces sp. sk2.1 | reverse complement strand
GCTCAGCTCAGCACGTCGCGTCGTCTCAGCGCGCCCAGGCCCGCCCCGGTCAGCACCACCGCGACGGCGGTGAGCGCGAACACCGGGCCCCACTCCATCCCGTTCTGTTCCGCCCCACTCCATCCCGTTCCGGTTCAGGATTCAGGAGGGGGTGACCAGGCGGGCCTCGTACGCGAAGACGGCCGCCTGGGTGCGGTCGCGCAGGCCCAGTTTCACCAGGATGCGGCTGACGTGCGTCTTGATGGTGGACTCGGCGACCACCAGGTGCGAGGCGATCTCGGCGTTGGACCGGCCCTGCGCGATGAGCACCAGCACTTCCGTCTCGCGCTCGGTGAGGTCGCCGATCCGGGCGAGGGCGGGCGGACGCGGGCTCTCCGCGATCTTCGAGAACTCGTTGATCAGCCGCTTGGTGACGGTCGGGGCGAGCAGCGCCTCACCGGCGGCCACCACCCGCACCCCGTCGGCGAGCTGACGGGCGGAGGCGTCCTTGAGGAGGAAGCCGGACGCCCCGGCGCGCAGCGCCTGGTACACGTACTCGTCGAGGTCGAAGGTGGTCAGCACCAGCACCTTGGCGTCCGCGTCGGCGGCCACGATCTCGCGGGTGGCCTCGATGCCGTTGAGCTCCGGCATGCGGATGTCCATCAGGACCACGTCGGGGCGCAGGGCCGCGACCTGCGCGATGGCCTGCCTGCCGTCGACGGCCTCGCCGACGACCTCGATGCCCGGCATGGCGTTGAGCAGCACCGAGAAGCCCTCGCGGACCATCATCTGGTCGTCGACGATCAGCACCCGGATGGGCGGGACGGTGGGGATGCTCATGCGTGTTCCGCCTGTCCTGTCCGCCCCGTGTGTTCCGTACGCTCCGGGTCCTTCGTGAGCTTCGTCCTCCCGGACCCGGCCCCGGACTCGTGCGTCCCGTCCTGCTCCCGATTCCGATCCTGCTCCCGGTCCCGGTCCCGGGGGTCGGCGGGCTGCACGGGGATGAACGCGGTGATCTCGTAACCGCCCTCCGCCGTGGTCTCGGCCGTCATGGCGCCGTCCAGCATCGCGACCCGCTCCCGCATCCCCGTGATGCCGTGTCCGGCGCCCGGCGAGGGCTTCACCGGACCGGTCGGCGGCCCGTTGACGATCCGCAGGCCGAGCCCGCCCAGCACGTAGCTGATCTCCACCCCGGCGGTGGCGCCCGGCGCGTGCCGCAGCGTGTTGCTGAGGGCCTCCTGGATGATCCGGTACGCCGACAGCTCGACGCCCTGCGGCAGCTCCCGTACCGCGCCGGTCACCGTCTTCTCCGTCTCCAGCCCCGCCTCGCGCACGTTGGCGAGGAGCCCGTCGAGCTGGGCGAGGGTGGGCTGCGGTGCCTCCGGCGCCTGGTAGTCCTCGGCCCGTACGACACCGAGGACCCGTCGCAGTTCGGTGAGGGCGGCGACGGCGTTCTCCCGGATCGTGACGAACGCCTGCTCCAGCTCGGGCGGCGGGTTCTCCACCCGGTACGGGGCGGCCTCGGCCTGGATCGCGACGACCGACATGTGGTGCGCGACCACGTCGTGCAGCTCGCGGGCGATGGTGGTGCGCTCCTCCAGCAACGTGCGCCGGTCGCGTTCGACGGCGGTCACGGTGCGCTGCACGGTCACCTCGCGCTCGGCGTCGCGCCGGATCTGCACCATGGCGACCACGAGCAGGGCGAACGCGGAGACCACGGCCATGCCCACGGTGCTCGACGTGGAGTGCCCGGCCAGGTTGTCCATGAACGTGCCGAGGAGCGCGGTGAGGACCCACATCCAGGCGGCGGTGCGCGGCCGGGTCCTGGCCGCGACGACGATCAGCACGACCAGGTGCCCGAAGAAGGTGCTCGCCCCCCACGGCCATCCCTGGTCGCCGAGTATCGCGGTCGCCGGGGTCGTCAGGAACGACATCCAGAACGCGCCGACCGGCCTGACCAGCGTCATCGCGACGCAGACGGCCGGAACCATCGAGATCATCTCCTCGATGGGGTGGCCCGACCCGGCGACCCCCAGCAGGAAGGCCATGACCGCGGTCAGCAGCACCACCGCGTGCGGTGCCCACACCGCGCGCGGCCGCATCCGCTCCGGCAGCAGCCGGACCATCGGCCCGCCGGTCCGCAGCGGCGGCATCGGGCGGTAGGCGAACGCATCGTGGAAAAGGGCCTGCCGGAGGCCGCTCATCGCCCCCGCGGCCATCCGGTACTCCGGGCTTCTGCTCTTGGTCTCGGTCACGTCACCACGGTAGGTGGCGGCCTCGGGCCCGGTCGTCAGCAGTGATACGGATTCCGCGCCGTCCGTCGCAAGTACTACACGCTCCTCCGCGCCGCCCTGCCACGCCGACCTGTCACGCCGTCCCACCACCCCGCCGTGCGCACCGTCGTGCCGCGCCGCCCTGCCCGTACGCCCCCGCTCACCAGGCCAGCTGCGCGAGCTCCTCCGCCACGACCGCGCACGCGTCCGCCGCCGGGTCGATGAGGGGGAAGTGGCCGACGTCGGACAGCAGGGTCAGCCCCACCGTCTCGCCCGCCCTCGCCGCCGCGTCGACGAACGCCTCCGCGACCGCCTGCGGCACGTCCAGGTCGGCGGTGCCCTGCACCACGGTGGTCGCGATGCCGGTGGGCAGCAGCACGGCCGGGTCGACGAGTGGCGCCCGCTCCTCGTGGTCCTCCATGCGGCCGAGGAGCTGGCCGACCGCCCCCGAGCACACGTCCAGCCGCATGGCGGCGGCGAAGTCGGCGATCGGCGCGAGGGCCACGACGCCCCGCAGCCGTGGCGGCGCGGGCAGCCGCCACGGCGAACCCCCGGGCAGTACGTGGCGGGCGGCGGCCCACAGGGCCAGGTGCCCGCCGGCGGAGTGCCCGGTGAGGACCATCCGCCGGACGTCGGCCTCCGGGAGTTCCCGGGCCAGCAGTCCGGGCAGCGCGTCCATCGCGGCGGCGACGTCGTCGAAGGTGTCCGGCCAGCGGCCCGCGACCCGGTCGTCCCCCTCCTGCCCCGGTATCCCGCCGCCGCGCCGGTACTCGACGCTGGCCACGGCGAACCCCCGCCGGGCCAGGAAGTCCGCGAACGGCGACACGTGCTGCCGGTCGTACGGCGCCCGCCACGCCCCGCCGTGCAGGACGACCACGACCGGCGCACCGGCCCGGCCGTCGCGCGGGGCGTAGAAGTCGATCAGCTGATCGGGGTGGTCCCCGTAGGCGGCGGAGGCGTCGGGGGCGACGGCCGGATGCGAGAAGGCCGACTCGATCTCGGCCGCCTCCCGGCCACGCGCGGCGGAAACGGCGGAAACGCCGGAAACTTCGGAAGCGCCGGAAGCGCCGGAAGCAGAAACAGAAGCAGTATCCGAAGCAGCGGAGGCGGCAGAAACGGCAGAATCCGACATGGTGCTCCAACCGTCCGTCCTGTGCT
Organism: Streptomyces sp. sk2.1; assembly: GCF_008120935.1. Lineage (GTDB taxonomy): Bacteria > Actinomycetota > Actinomycetes > Streptomycetales > Streptomycetaceae > Streptomyces. Next base: position 10,683 of record NZ_RDBO01000083.1, on the reverse strand, counting down.
CGGGCCCGGACCGGCCCGGGGCCCGACTGGCCTGATCTGCGGGGACGGTACCAGCACGGCCGGCCCCCGTCCCGGCCGAGGAGCCACAGGTGCCACGGGAGCCGCAGCGGGAAGAGCCCCGGCAGCCACGACAGGAACAGCCGCGGGAACCACGGCGGAAAGAGCCGCGGGAAAAGCACGGGGCGGGGCCCGGGAACCGCCTCGGCCCCCGGCCCCCGCCCCGTTCGAGAGACCTCAGTCCTTCCCCGCCGGTGCCTCGCCCAGTACCTCGCCCAGCACCCGCGCCGCCCGCGCCACGTCCGCGAACCCGACGTACAGCGGCGTGAACCCGAACCGCAGCACGTCCGGCCGGCGCAGGTCGCCGACGACGCCCCGGGTGATGAGCGCGCTCATCACCCGTTCCGCGTCCGCGCAGCGCAGCGCGACCTGGCTGCCGCGTTCGGCGTGCGCGGCCGGGGTGACCGAGGTGACCCGGCCCTCCGGCACGTACGCGGCGACGCACTCCAGGAAGAAGTCCGTCAGCGCCAGGGACTTGGCCCGCACCTCGCCGATCGACACCCCGTCCCACACGTCCAGCGACGCCTCCAGCGCCAGCATGGACAGGATGTCGGGGGTGCCGACCCGGCCCCGTACGGCGCCGTCCGCCGGGGTGTGGTCGGGGGTCATGCCGAACGGGTCGGCGTGCGACGTCCACCCCGGCAGGGGCGAGTCGAAGACCCCCTGGTGGCGTTCGGCGATGTACAGGTAGGCGGGCGAACCCGGGCCGCCGTTCAGGTACTTGTACGTGCAGCCGACCGCCAGGTCCACGCCGTGCTCGTCGAGGCCCACGGGCAGGGCGCCCGCGCTGTGGCACAGGTCCCAGACCGCGACGGCGCCCGCCCCGCGCACGGCGGCGGTGAGCCCGGGCAGGTCGTGGAGCCTGCCGGTGCGGTAGTCGACGTGGTTGAGCAGCACGGCCGCGGTACGGGGGCCCAGCGCGCCGGGCACCTCGGCGGGGGCGACCGGGACGATCCGGTGGCCGGTCATCCGGGCCGCGGACCCGGCGATGTACCCGTCCGTCGGGAACGTCGTCGCGTCGACCAGGATCTCGTCGCGCCCCTCCGGCGCCAGCCGGGTCGCGGCGACGACGGCCTTGAAGACGTTCACGCTGGTGGAGTCGCCGACGACGATCTGTCCGGCGGCGGCCCCGACCAGCGGGGCGATCCGGTCGCCGATCCGTTCCGGCGCGGTCCACCAGCCGCTCTCGTCCCAGGACCGGATGCGCAGCTCGCCCCACTCGCGGGTGAGGACCTCCTGTATCCGGGCGGGCACGTGCGCGGGCAGCGCGCCGAGCGAGTTGCCGTCGAGGTAGACGGTGTCGTCGAGGGCGAACAGCTTCCGCCGTTCCGCGAGCGGGTCGGCGGCGTCGAGCTCCGCGGCTCGCGCGTCGAGCTCCGCGGCTCGCGCGTCGAGCTCCGTGGCATGTGCGCCGGGGCCCTCGGACGTGGTCGTGAAGGTCTCAGACATGGCTGCGCGCCGTCCACAGCTCGGGGAAGACGTTCTTCGTGGCCCGCTTCTCCAGCCAGGCGACCCCGGCGGAACCGCCGGTGCCGGTCTTCGAGCCCATCGCGCGCCGGGTGGCGACGAGGTGGTCGTTGCGCCAGCGCCAGACCAGTTCGCCGACGTCGGTGAGCGCCTCGCCGAGCCGGACCAGGTCCTCGTGCCGGTCGGGGTCGGCGTATATCTCCGCCCAGACGGCCTCGACCTCGGGGGACGGCTCGTACTTCTGCGTCAGGTCCCGGCCGAGGACGGACTGCGGCACGGCGTAGCCGCGCCGGGCGAGCAGGGCGAGCGTCTCGTCGTACAGCCCGGGCTCGGCGAGCGCCTTCTCCAGCTCGGCGTGGACGCGGGGCGCGCCCCGGTGCGGCACGAGCATGGACGCGGACTTGTCGCCGAGCAGGAACTCCATCCGCCGGTACATCGCCGACTGGAAACCGGAACCCTCGCCGAGGGCGGACCGGTAGGAGTTGAACTGGGCGGGGGTGAGCTGGGAGAGCGGGTTCCAGGAGGCGTTGAGCGCCTCCAGTTCGCGCACCGACCGCTTGAGCGCGTCGCGCGCGACGGTCAGCCGGTCCCCGCGCAGGGCGTGCGCGGCGGTTTCCCACTCGTGGACGATGACGGTGAACCACAGCTCCATGACCTGGGTGGTGACCAGGAAGACCATCTCGCCCGGATCGTCGGAGAGAGGGTGCTGGAGGTGGGTCAGGACGTCCGCCTGGACGTAGTCCTCGTACGGGGTCGTTCCCGCGAAGTCGAGGTGCGGGGTCTGCGCACCGGTGGCTTCGGGGTCGGGGTGGATCGTCGACATTTCTGTCTCCTCGACACAAGCTTCCGGGTAGCGGTCCGCCCCTTCCGTGAGGTGATGGAGCTCCGGTCCCCTGCTCGCATACTAAACGGAGCCCGAAAAACACGCGGACCCCGCGGACGCGCCCCTTCCGGGGGCACGTCGCGGGGTCCGGACCGTCCAGGTACGTACGGGTACGTCCTCGGGCGAACACGTCCTCGGCGGATCCGGCCTTCCGGGGCCCCGACGGGTCCGGTCGGCCGAAGCCTCGGCGGGCTCGGTCAGCCGAGGGTCTCGGCGGCGGTCGGCGAGGAGTCGCGCAGGAACGTCGAGCAGCGCTCGTACTCGTCCTGCTCGCCGATCTCCCGGGCGGCCCGCGCCAGGGCGTGCAGGGCGCGCAGGAAGCCGCGGTTCGGCTCGTGCTCGAACGGCACGGGGCCGTGGCCCTTCCAGCCGGCCCTGCGCAGCGCGTCGAGGCCGCGGTGGTAGCCGGTACGGGCGTAGGCGTACGACTCGACGACGCGACCGCCCTCGAACGCCTCGTCGGCGAGCTGTGCCCAGGCCAGGGAGGAGGTCGGGTACTTCGCGGCGACGTCGGCGGGGGCCGTGCCGTTCGCGAGCAGCTCGCGCGGCTCCGGGTCGTCGGGCAGGTGGGTCGGGGGCGGGCCCCCGAGCAGATTCTCGTGGATCGACATGGGTTCAAGTGTGCCTGGCGCATGTGCGCCGGGGGTAGCCGGGCAACGCGCCCGAGCCACCGCCCGTACCACCGCCCGTGCCGGTGGTACGGGCCCGGCGGCGGCCCGGCCGCACCGATCGTTCCCGCCCCCGACCCACCTGCCCGACGACCCGGAGCCGCGCGAGCTGCTCGCGAACGGCACGGCCCCCGCCGACGTCGC
>NZ_RDBO01000083.1:0-7364 GCF_008120935.1 Streptomyces sp. sk2.1 | reverse complement strand
CCCCGGGCCCTTCCCGCCCGGGCTCTCCTCCCCCGGGCCCGTCCCGCTCGGGTTCCAGCGGCGGGGCGGTGACGCCGCAGTGCACCGTGCACTCGGGCCGTGCGTGTTCCGCCTCCTCCTCGTCGGCCGGGACCGGCGCCCCGCTCACCGCCGCCCAGGCGATCACCGCGCCCAGCACGAGCAGCCCGGCACACATCGGCATGGCCCGGCGGAAGGTCGCGGCGAACTCGTCGGCGTCCCGGTACGCCTCCGGCCCCATGCCGGTGAGCAGCGGCAGCGCGGCCACCGCGATCAGCCCGGCGGCGCGGGCGGCCGCGTTGTTGATCCCGCTGGCGAGACCGGCCCGTGCGGTGTCCACGGAGGCCAGGACCGTCGCGGTGAGCGGCGCGACCAGGGTGACGAGTCCGACGCCGAGCAGGGCGACCGCGGGGAGCACGTCGGTGAGGTAGCCGGAGACGGAGGCCGACCCCGGCCCGACCCGGGTCATCAGCAGCATCCCGGCGGCGGCGACCAGCGGGCCGACGGTGAGCGGGAGCCGGGGCCCGATGCGTCGGCCCAGCTCCCCCGACGCGGCCGAGAAGAGCAGCATCAGCACGGTCGTCGGCAGCAGCGCCGTGCCCGCGCCGAGCGCCGAGTACCCGGCGACCACTTGGAGCTGGATCGCGGAGAGGAAGAAGAACCCGCCGAGCGCCGCGTACACGCAGAGGGTGATGACGTTGACGGCGGTGAACTGCCGGGACGCGAACACCGACGACGGCAGCATCGGGTTCTCCCGCCCGCGTTCCACCCGCACGAACAGCACCCCGAGCAGGACCCCGCCGACGGCCGCCCCGACCACCGCGCCGGACGCCCCCTGCCCCGGCGCCTCGATCAGCGCGTACGTCACCAGGGCGAGGGCCAGTGCGCCGAGCACCGCCCCCAGCACGTCGAAACGCCCGTGGGCGTCCGGATCCCGCGACTCCGGTACGTGGCGCAGCGCCACCGGCACGCAGACCGCGGCGATCGGCACGTTGAGCAGGAACACCCAACGCCAGCCGGGCCCGTCGACGAGCCATCCGCCGACGAAGGGCCCGACGGCCGCCCCGACCCCGCCGAACCCCGACCACAGGCCGACCGCGCGGGCCCGGTCGTCGGGGTGGAAACTCGCCTGGATCAGGGCCAGCGAACCGGGGGTGAGCAGGGCCCCGCCGGCGCCCTGGAGGGCCCGGGACGCGATCAGGACGGCGGAGTTCGGCGCGAGCCCGCAGAGCACGGACGCGGCGGCGAACCAGACCACCCCGACGACGAACACCCGCCGACGCCCGTACCGGTCGCCGAGTGCGCCGCCGAGCAGGATCAGCCCGGCGAGCGTCAGCATGTAGGCGTTGACGGTCCATTGGAGCGCGGCCAGGCCGGTGCCGAGGTCCTCGCCGATGCGGGGCAGGGCGACGTTGATGACGGTGGAGTCCAGCATGGCCATGCTGGACCCGAGGACGGTCGTGAGGACGACCCGGCGTCCGGTGGCGGAGGCGACCCGGATGGCTCCTGTCCCTGCTGCGTCGGGCATACGAGCAGCATCGCCGCTCCGCGCCGGGAGAGCCATCGGAGAACCGGCGCCTTTCCCGAAGTCCCTCCGAGATCTCTCCCGAGGTCCCTCCCCGACGCCCCTTCGCCGGCGTTCCTTCCCCGGTTCCTTCCCTTCCCCGACGCCCCGCCCTCCATCGGACGTTCGGGGCTTCGGGGGTTCGGACGTTCGAGGGTTCGGAGGTTCAGGGATTCGGGGGTTCAGGGATTCGGGGGTTCAGGGGTTCCGGCGCCCACCCGGCCCTCAGCYACCCCCCGCCGCGCTCTCCCGCACCCGGCGGACGCCGCGGATCAGTGCCTCCACCCCGGCCTCCGCCTTGGACCGCGGGCACCCCACGTTCAGCCGTACGAAGCCCTCCGCCCCGTACACCCCGCCCGGCATCACCGCGATCTTCTCCTGCTCGATCAGGACCCGCTGCAACTCCTCGTCCCCGTCGATGCCCGCGGGCCGCAGATCGATCCACGCCAGGTAACCGGCCTGCGGCGGCTCCCAGCCCAGCTCCGGGAGCTCCTCGTTCAACCGCCGCGCGATCATCCCCAGGTTCCCCGCGGCATAGGCGCGGGCCGCGTCCAGCCACTCCCCGCCCTCCCGGTAGGCGGCTATGTGCGCGGTCAGCGACAGCACCGCCGGAGAGGCGAGCCCCTCGGCCGTCTCCATCCGGCGCAGGAACTCCGCCCGGTCGGCGGAATCGCCGATCAGCCCGTACGAACCGGTCAGCGCCGGGAAGTTGAACGCCTTCGACGCGGAGGTGACCAGCGCCCAGCGGCCCTCACCGGCGACCCTCGTCCACGGCACGTGCACATGCCCCTCGTGCACGAAGTCCGCGTGTATCTCGTCGCTGATCACCGCGACCCCGTGCCGCGCGGCGAGCGACGCCATCTCGCCCAGTTCGTCCTCGGTCCACACCCGGCCCGTCGGGTTGTGCGGCGAGCACAGGACCAGGACCCTGCTGTCGGGGCGGGCCAGTTCGCTTTCCAGCGCGGCCCGGTCCCCCACCGGCACGCCCCGCAGCTCCCGCCCGAGCCCGGTCACCGCCTTGCGGAAGCCGTCGTACGTGGGGGTGTGGACGACCACGCCGTCGCCCTCGGCCGACCACATCTGGAGCAGCTGCGAGAGCTGGCTGAGCACGGAGGGCCCGTACACCAGCAGCCCGGTGTCCACCTCCGTCCCGTGCCGGGTCGCGTACCAGTGGGCTATCGCCGCGCGGAAGTCGCCCAGCCGCCAGTCCGTGTAGCCGAACACCCCGTGGTCGATGCGGTCCCGCAGCGCGCCCAGCACCTCCGGGGCGGTCTCGAAGTCCATGTCGGAGATGGTGAACGGCAGCAGTCCGTCCACCCCGAAACGGTCCGCGACCCCGTCCCACTGGACGCACCAGGTGCCCCTGCGGTCGACGACCGTGTCGAAGTCGTAGTCATGGCGGTCATGGTCATGGCGCACACCGGAACTCATAGCACTCCCTCACACACACTCATTCGGAACACGGCCCCGGACCGGCCGAACCTGTCGCTCCCGCCGGTCCCGTCGGCCCCGGACCGGTCGGATCCCCGGGAACACCTTCCCGGAAACACACCGCGGGCCCGGCACCCCGAGGGGGTACCGGGCCCGCGGCCACGCCTCGTACCGGTCGTGCCTACTTCAGCCGGGTGCCGGTGGAACGCAGGTTGGCGCAGGCCTCCGTGACGCGCTCGGCCATGCCCGCCTCGGCGGACTTGCCCCAGCTGCGCGGGTCGTAGACCTTCTTGTTGCCGACCTCGCCGTCGACCTTCAGCACACCGTCGTAGTTGCGGAACACGTGGTCCACGATCGGGCGGGTGAAGGCGTACTGGGTGTCGGTGTCGAGGTTCATCTTCACGACGCCGTTCTCCAGCGCGGTGGCGATCTCCTGCTCGGTGGAACCGGAACCGCCGTGGAAGACGAAGTCGAAGGGGGACGTCTTGCCGTACTTGGCGCCGACGCCCTCCTGGAGGTCCTTCAGCAGCTCGGGGCGGAGCACGACGTTGCCCGGCTTGTAGACGCCGTGGACGTTGCCGAAGGAGGCGGCCAGCAGGTAGCGGCCCTTCTCGCCCAGGCCGAGCGCCTCGGCGGTGCGCAGCGCGTCGTCGACGGTGGTGTACAGCTCGTCGTTGATCTCGTGCGAGACACCGTCCTCCTCGCCGCCGGTCGGGGTGATCTCGACCTCAAGGATGATCTTGGCGGCGGCGGCCTTGGCCAGCAGCTCCTGGCCGATGGCCAGGTTGTCGGCGAGGGTCTCGGCCGAACCGTCCCACATGTGGGACTGGAACAGCGGGTTCTCGCCGCGGGCGACGCGCTCGGCGGAGATGTCGAGCAGCGGACGCACATAGCCGTCCAGCTTGTCCTTCGGGCAGTGGTCGGTGTGCAGCGCGACCGAGATGTCGTACTTGGCGGCGACGATGTGCGCGAACTCGGCCAGGGCGACGGCGCCCGTGACCATGTCCTTGTTGTGCTGGCCGCCCAGGAATTCCGCACCGCCGGTGGAGATCTGGACGATGCCGTCGCTCTCCGCCTCCGCGAAGCCGCGCAGTGCAGCGTGCAGGGTCTGGGTCGACGTCACGTTGATGGCCGGGTAGGCGAACTTCCCTGCCTTCGCCCGGTCGAGCATCTCGGCGTAGACCTCGGGGGTTGCGATGGGCATGTGTCCGCTCCTTGGGATATGCGGGTGTGCGTGCTGGTTCCCTGACCTGGGGGCGACATCATCGTCGCCCCCATCCTCCCAGACTCTCGCCGCGGCTCCACCCGGCCCATCGCCCGACTGCTCCGACAGGCGCGCGGCAGGTACGCGAAAGGGGTGGGCGGTTTCACGTGAAACCGCCCACCCCCGAAAGAAGCCGCAGGTCAGGCCAAGTATCAGGCGAGATCGAGGTCGGCCACCGAGTAGACGTGGACATATGGGAGGCCCGCCTCGGCGATGGCCGGGGCCGCGCCCCGCTCCACGATCACGGCGACGGCGACGACCTCGCCGCCGGCCTCGCGCACCGCCTCGACGGCGGTCAGCGGCGAACCACCGGTGGTCGAGGTGTCCTCGACCACCAGACAGCGGCGGCCCTTCACGTCCGTGCCCTCGATGCGGCGCTGCATCCCGTGCGCCTTCTGTGCCTTGCGAACGACGAACGCGTCCAGCTCCTGCCCGCGCGCGGCGGAGGCGTGCAGCATCGACGTGGCGACCGGGTCGGCGCCCAGCGTCAGCCCGCCGACGCAGTCGTAGTCCAGCTCGGCGGTGGCGTCGAGCATGACCTGACCGACCATCGGAGCGGCCTTGCCGTCCAGCGTGATGCGGCGCAGGTCGATGTACCAGTCGGCCTCAAGACCCGAGGAGAGGGTCACCTTGCCGTGTACCACGGCCTTGTCCTTGATCTGCTGGAGCAGCTCAGCACGTACGTCAGTCATGGCTACGAGCTTAAGCCGCCCCTGTCGCCCCCCACGCCCACCGCCGTACCGGGCCGGCACGGCCGTCGTACCGGGCCGAAGGCCCCGCGCCGTCGCACCGTCGCACCCGGCCGGTGACCGTCGCACCGCCGCACCCGGCCGGTGACCGCCGCACCGTCGCGCCGGGCCGGTCGCCGCTCCGTCGCGCCGGGTCAGAGCCTGCGCCAGCTCCAGGTCGTCGCGATCTCCAGCGGGTCGATCGGGGTGACGAGGCGGGGCATGGTGTTCAGCCCGTTCGGCGGCCCGGACTGCGGTTCCACGCAGACCGCCTCGTCCTGCTCGTCGTAGATCACGACCCACTCGGACCGGCTCTTCACGGTCAGTTCCAGCTGCTCCGGCCAGGTGAGCGTCACCTCGACGCCGTCCGGCATCCCGAAGCAGTCGTCCCACGGGCCGGGCAGGGGCGGGATGCGGCGGCCGGTCGGCAGGTGGTCGTCGCCCCGCTCCTCCTGCCACCGGGCGTCGAAGCCCAGCCGCACGTCCTCGCCCCCGTCGCCGAGGTTGCGCAGGAACCAGGGGTGCCAGCCGGCCTGCGCCGGGAAGGAGTCCCCGTACGTCTCGATGCCGAAGGCCAGCGTGAGGGAGTCCTCGGCCAGTTCGAAGGTCTGGGTCACCCGGCCCGGGTACGGCCAGGGATCGGCGAGGTCGTAGTAGAACGAGGCGTCCCGCTCGCCGATCCGGGCGGTGCGCCAAGCGGTGTCCCGGCCGGTGCCGTGGATGGCGTGCGGCGGCGAGTTCAGCGGCAGCCGGTGCGGGACGTCGCCGTTGTGGAACAGCCCGTACCCGGTGCGCCCGCACCACGGCACCATCGGGAAGCAGCCGTACCGCTCCCCCTGCCGCAGCAGTTCGGTGCCGCCGATGCGCAGGCTGTCGACACGACAGCCGTTGGCGGGATTCACGGTCAACTCTGCGTCGCCGACGGACAGCCGGACGTCCTTCTCGCTGCTACTCACCCGCCCGAGATTACTGGCGCCGCGGCTACCTCCGCCGCCGCAGCGCACGGCCGACCACCACGGCGGACGCCAGCGCGAGCGCGGCGGCGGGGGCGACCCAGCGGAGCGTGGCGCTCCTGGTGGTCGAATCGGGTGACGGCACGGGGGCGTACCGGCCGCGCGGCGGCGCGTGGTCGACCTCCTCGGCACTGCGGCCGATCATCGTGCGCCTGGCGTGGGCGGCCTCCGCCGGGGGAGCTTCGGGCTCGGGGAACTCCGCGTCCGCGTCGGGGTCGAGCGAGGGCGGGGGAACGGGCGCGTCGAAGACCGAACCGGTGCCCGGCGGATTCCCCGCGCCGCCGACGCCCCCCTCGTCCTCCGCGCCCTCCGCCTTCTCCGCGTCCCTGGTGCTCTCGGTGCCCTCGGTGCTCCCGGGGCCCTTGGCGTTCTCGGAACTCCCGGTCGAGGGCGCCTCGTCCGCAGTGGCGTCGTGCGTGGGCGGGATGTCGTCGTCGACCCCGGGCACGATGTCCCGGGCGGGACCCGCCCCGGTCGTGTCGGCCTCCTCGGCCCCCTCCTCGATGGCCTGTTCCACGGCCTCGCCGACGGACCGCTCGACCTCCCCGAGCGCCTCGCCGTCCCGCGTACCGCCGGGCGCCTCCCCGGTATCGGCAGGTCCTTCCCCGCCGTCCGGCTCCCGGGACGCCAGGGTCTCCGTCACGAGTTGCTGGGCGAACCGGTCCAGCAGGCGGCGGCCCGCGGCGAGCGCCGCCGCCGCGTCCAGGTCCAGGAGCCGGCCGTCGCCGCCGACCGTGCCCGTGAAGCCGATCGCCGTGCCGCCGTCCCGCTCGGTCAGGTCGATCGTCAGGGTCAGCTTCGCCGAACCGCCGCCCCTGGCCTCGGAGCCCTCGCCCGTCACCAGGATCTCGGCGGCCCCGTGCGACCCCTCCGAACCGCCGTCCCGCGGGGCGTCGGTGATTCTCAGGGTGCCGCGGTACGTGATCGTGTGGCCGTCGACCCGGACCTTGAGCCGGCCGGACAGCGGACCCGCGGACGCCTCGGCGTCCTGCTGCAGCCCCGGCACGCAGCGCGCGACGCGGGCGGGGTCGCCCAGCGTCCGCCGGAGGGACGGGGCCGGAACCGGAACGAACACCTCATGCTCCATGAAAACCGAGCCTACTCAGCCCCGGCCCTCGCGTCAGCGGTTCCGCCCCGCGGGACGGCGGTTCGGAGGGGTCGCACGGGGCCGCCGAGATCCTGGTGACGGGCGAGGGCTCCGAGGCCAGGGGCGGCGGTTCGGCGAAGCTGACCCTGACGATCGACCTGACCGAGCGGGACGGCGGCACGGCGATCGGCTTCACGGGCACGGTCGGCGGCGACGGCCGGCTCCTGGACCTGGACGCGGCGGCGGCGCTCGCCGCGGG
>NZ_RDBO01000082.1:37227-53052 GCF_008120935.1 Streptomyces sp. sk2.1 | reverse complement strand
GGACCGGAGCGGGCGGGTGCTGGCCTTCTCCAGCAGACAGGACGAGGCCGACGGGGCCAGGATCGCGACCGTGCTGGGCCGTCAGGTCCCCGCCGAGAAACTGCGAGCCCTGGAGATGGCCGGAGCCTTCCAGGCCCTCTACCGGAAGGAGGAACCCGTCTACATCGACGGTGTCTCGGACCGGCCCCGGGCCGCGATCGCCGTCCGCGCCGGCGGCGAGATCCTCGGCTCGATCTGGGTCGTCGTCGACGCCCCGCCGAGCGAGGACCGCACCCGGGCACTCCAGGAGGCGGCGAAGGCGGCCGCCCTGCACGTCCACCCCAACACCTTCCGCTACCGGCTCAAGCGGCTGGCCGCGGTCGCGGACATCGACCTCGCCGACCCGGAGGCCCGGTCCGAGGCGGTGCCGCGACTGCGCCTGCGGCCGCGCACCTGATCCACCGCCCACACGAGGAGCGCGAGCGCGCTGATCGCGGCACCGAGCAGACACACCGCGCCCCACCCGGCCCGCGCGTGGACGGCCGTCGAGGCGAGGGCGCCCGCGGCGCTGCCGACCGAGTAGAAGACCATGTAACCGCCGATCAGACGGCTCCCGGCATCGGGGCGTACCGCGTGGATCAGGCTCTGGTTGGTGACGTGGACGGCCTGCACGGCCAGATCGAGGACGACCGCGCCGATCACCAGCGCCCACAACGACTGCCGGATGAGGGAGAGCGGGAGCCACGACACGGTGAGCAGGACCAGCGCGGTCCCGGTCGTCCACCCGGCGAGCCCCCGGTCGTGCAGCCGGCCGGCCGGTGCGGCCGCCAGCGCTCCCGCGGCTCCCACCAGCCCGAACGCCCCGATCGCGGTGTGCGACAGGGACAGCGGGGGCTCGCTCAGAGGGAGGGCGACGCAGCTCCACAGGGTGCTGAAGGCGGCGAAGACGAGCAGGGCGAGCAGAGCGCGGACCCGCAGCACGCGCTCCTCGGCGAACAGCGCGAGCGTCGAACGCAGCAGTCGGACGTACCGCATGGAGGCCGGCGGAGTCGACCGGCGCGGCAGTACGCGGGCGAGGGCCAGGGCGAGCACCAGGGTCAGCGCGGCCGAGGCGAGGTAGACCGCCCGCCAGCCCGCGAGGTCGGCCAGCGCGCCGGAGACCGTGCGGGCGAGCAGGATCCCGATGACGATGCCGCTGGTGACCAGGCCGACCGTACGACCGCGCCGGTCGGGGGCGGACAGCGACGCCGCGAAGGCCACGAGTGTCTGGGTCACCACGGCGAGGAAGCCCACGGCGGCCAGGGCGGCCAGCAGGACCGGTGCGGCCGCCGCCGTACCGGTGGCCACGAGCGCCGCCGCGAGCAGCGCCAGCTGGGCCACGACGAGGGTCCGCCGGTCGACCAGGTCGCCCAGCGGTACCAGCAGGAACAGCCCGAGGCCGTAGCCGACCTGGGTGAGGGTCACGACGATGCCGACGGACGCCGTGCCGATCCCGAACTCCCGGCCCAGGGTGACCAGGAGGGGCTGCGCGAAGTAGACGTTGGCCACCGCCGCCCCCGAGGCGACCGCGAAGAGCAGCAGGGTGCGCCCGGACAGGGCCGCCGCCGGTGTTCCGCCGCCCGGCTCCGCGGTCCTGGTCGTTCTCTCGCTGTCGGTCACGGGCACTCCTCAGCTTTTGGTTGCAAGTTGCTACCTCGTGGACGCTAACGCCGACTGGTAGCATGTTGCAACCGAATGGACGGAGAGGAAGCGGCATGGTGAAGCGGACACGCCTCGACGGCAGCGACTGCCCGGTGGCCCGCTCGGTCGACGCGATCGGCGACTGGTGGGCGCTCCTGATCGTCCGCGACGCGTTCGACGGCAGCCGCCGCTTCGGCGAGTTCCAGCGCAGCCTGGGCATCGCGAAGAACATCCTCGCGACGCGGCTGCGCGAACTGGTCGGCAGCGGAATCCTCGACCTGGTCCCGGCGGCCGGCGGCGGCGCCCGCCACGAGTACGTGCTGACGGCCAGGGGCAGGGACCTCTTCCCGGTCGTCGTGGCGCTGCGGCAGTGGGGCGAGGCGCACTTCTTCGACCCCGGCGAACCCCACTCGGAGATGGTAGACCTGCGCGACGGCCGTACCCCGCGGACGCTGGAGGTCCGCGCGGCCGACGGACGCCCGCTCGGACCGGACGACGTCACGGTGCGAAAGATCGAACGGCCCGGGGCGACGGGACCCGCGTAACGGCCCGGAGGACCCGCCCCGCACCCCCGGACAGCCGATCAGGACGCGCGTCCGCCCACACCCCCGCGCTCCAATGGACGGGTGACCGCGCCTCCCGACGACTGCCTCGCGCGCAACGAGTGGCTCTGCGGGGCCTACCTCTCCAGCCGGCGCGAGATCCTCTGGGACGCCGTCGTCCAGCACGTCCAGCTCACCGCGGCCGCCGTGTTCATCGGACTGCTCCTCGCCGTTCCGCTCGCCCTCGCGGCACGGCACCGGCGCTGGGCGGCGGGCCCCGTGCTCGGCGTGACGACCGCCCTGTACACCATCCCCTCGCTCGCCATGTTCTCGCTGCTGCTCCCGGTGTACGGACTGTCCGCCTCGCTCGTCGTCGCCGGACTCGTCCTGTACTCGCTCACCCTCCTCGTCCGCAACCTCCTCGCCGGACTGCGCGCCGTGCCCGAGGAGACCCGGCAGGCCGCGCGCGGCATGGGATACGGCCCGCTGCGCCTGCTGCTCGCCGTCGAACTGCCCCTCGCGCTGCCCGCCGCCATGGCCGGACTGCGGATCGCGACCGTCTCCGCGATCTCCCTGGTCACGGTCGGCGCGATCGTCGGCCACGGCGGACTCGGCAACCTCATCTACTCCGGCATGAACACCTACTTCAAGGCCCAGGTGCTCACCGCCTCCGTCCTCTGCGTGATCATCGCCGTCGCCGCCGACCTGCTGCTCCTGCTCGCCCAGAGGTTCCTGACCCCGTGGACCCGGAGACAGCCGTGAACACCCTCGCCGAAGCCTGGTCCTGGCTCACCACCGCCACGAACTGGACCGGCGAGGGCGGCATCCGGGACCGCCTCGCCCAGCACCTCTTCCTCACCGTCGTCTGCCTGCTGATCAGTTGTCTGATCGCGCTGCCCGTCGCCGTGCTCCTCGGCCACCTCGGCAGGGGCGGCGCACTCGCCGTCAACATCTCCAACATCGGCCGGGCCGTCCCCACCTTCGCCGTGCTGGTGCTGCTCCTCCTCACCCCGATCGGCGGCCACGGCGAGTGGCCGACCGTCATCGCCCTCGTGCTCTTCGCCGTACCGCCGTTGCTCACCAACGCCTACGTCGGCATGCGGGAGGTCGACCGGGACGTGGTGCGGGCCGCCCGGGGCATGGGCATGACGGGCCGGCAGCTGATGCTGGGCGTCGAGGTGCCGCTCGCCCTGCCCCTGATCCTCACCGGCGTACGGATCGCCGCCGTCCAGCTCGTTGCGACCGCCACCCTCGCGGCCCTGGCGGGCGGCGGCGGACTCGGCCGCATCATCACCGCGGGCTTCAACCTCGCCTCCACCGCGCAGGTGGTCGCCGGAGCGGTCCTGGTGACCGCCTTCGCCCTGATCGTCGAAGGGCTCTTCGAAGCGGTGCGGCGGCTCCTCCCCGACCGGCTCCGCGGCGAGGCGTCCCGATGAGACCGCGCGGCGCGTTCCCGCTGCTGCCGGCGCTGCTGCTGGCGGCGACCGCCTGCGCCACCGGCCCCTCCCTGGAGAACCGGGGCGAGGTCACCGCACCGCCCGGCGACAGCCGGCACCTCACCATCGGCTCCGCCGGATTCACCGAGAGCGAGCTGCTCGCCCGGATGTACGCGCTGCTGCTGGACCGGGCCGGCTACACCACGAGGATCATCACCGTCACCAACCGGGAGATCTACGAACCCGCGCTGGAGAACGGCCAGATCGACGTCGTGCCGGAGTACGCCGCCACCTTCGCCGACTGGCTCAACGCCAAGGAGAACGGCGCCGACGCCGCCCCCGTCGGCTCGCCCGACCTCGCCGTCACCATGAAGGCCCTGCGCGCGCTGGCCGCGCCCCGCGGCCTCACCGTCCTCGACCCCGGACGCGCCGTCGACCAGAACGCCTTCGCCGTCACCGCCGCGTACGCGGCCCGGCACCGCCTCGAAACCCTCGGCGACCTGGGCGCGTCCGGCCTGCCCGTGAGGCTGGCGGCCGGTGACGAATGCGTACGGCGCCCCTACTGCGCACCCGGACTGAAGAAGACGTACGGCATCCGCGTCACGGCCGTGGACCCCAAGGGCGTCGGCACCACCCAGGCCAAACAGGCCGTCCGCAACGGTCAGGACCAGATGGTCCTGACCACCACCACCGACGCCACGCTCGCCACCTTCGGCCTCGTCCTGCTCGCCGACGACAAGCACCTCCAGAACGCCGACCACCTCGTCCCGGTCGTCAACCGCTCCCGGGCGGGCGGCGAAGGCGTGCGCCGGGCCCTGGGCGCACTCGGCACCGTACTGACCACCGCCGACCTGGCCCGGCTCAACGAGCAGGTCGACAGCTGGCGGCGGCTGCCCGAGGACGTGGCACGCGCCTACCTGGAGTCCCGGCACCTCCTGCCGCGCGGCTGACGGCCGCCCCGGAAGGTCAGGCCCCCAGCTTCCCCGGCAGCCAGCCCAACTGCACGGCCTCCTGGAACGGCCCGCCGCCCTCGTGGTCGTTGAAGTCGTACACCTCGATGGCCTTGTCCGGGTGGGCGTAGGCGTTGAACGCGGCGAAGACCGTCGAGGGCGGGCAGGTCATGTCCTCCAGGGCGGTCGAGAACAGCGCCGGAGCCCGCCCGCGGGCGGCGAAGTGCACCCCGTCGAAGTAGGCCAGGGTGGCCCGCGCCCGGTCGGACCGGCCGCGGTGCGTCTTGAGGTAGTTGCCGATCTCGCGGTACGGGTTGCGGTCGGTGACGGTCAGAGCGCGCGGGAAGTCGCACAGGAACGGGACGTCCGGCGCGATCGCCGCGAGGTCCGGTATCAGCCCGCCGACGGCGAGCGTGATGCCGCCGCCCTGGCTCTCACCGATGACCGCGGTCCGCGCCGCGTCGGCCAGCGGGTGCGAGCGCGCCGCCTCCACCGCGCGCACCGCGTCGGTGAACACCCGCCGGTAGTAGTACGCGTACGGGTCCTCGATGCCGCGGGTCATGAAACCGGGGAACGCGGGACCGCTGCCCACCGGGTCCGGGGTGTCCCCGACGCGCCAGCCGCTGCCCTGGCCCCGGGTGTCCATCACGAAGTGGGCGAACCCCGCCGAGGCCCAGAGCAGATGGGTGTGCGCCAGACCCCGCCCGCCGCCGTAGCCGATGAACTCGACGACCAGCGGCAGCGGCTCCGCTGCCCCCGCCGGGACGACGAACCAGCCCTTGACCGGATGGCCGCCGAAGCCCGCGAACGTCACGTCGTACACGTCCACGGTCGCCAGACCCGTACCGGCGCGCCGCTCGAACCGGGCGTCGAGGTCGTGGGACCTGGCCTCGTCGAGCGTCTTCGCCCAGAACGCGTCGAAGTCCTCCGGCTCCACCGACGCGCTGCGGTGCTCGCGCAGCCGGTCGAGCGGCAGATCGAACAGGGACATGCGGTACCGCCTTCTTCGCAGGGTGGGTGATCGCCCACGGGGATGTCGATCACACCGTACGGCGGCGCCCCGCGCGGGAACGAACCCGTCCGGTGCGGGAAAGAACACGGTGAAGAAGTTGTGTCCGCCCCCTTGACCGGCGCCCGGCCGCCCCTCACAGTACTCGTCAACGCGCATGAGTAATACGCATTAATGAAATTGAGGAGCACAGGTGGAGGAACCCAGGAAGCGGGCCAGGCCCGGCCGCGCGCCCGCACCGGCGGGCCGCACGGGCCGGCCGCGCCAGGCCGAGGTCGCCCGGCTCGCCGGGGTCTCGCAGGCCACGGTCTCGCTGGTGCTCGCGGACAAGAGGCAGGGACCCGCGATCTCCGAGGAGACCCGGCAGAAGGTGCTGGAGGCGGCCCGCAGCCTCGGCTACGTCCCCGATCCGGCGGCCCGCAGACTCGCGGCGGCGCGCAACGACCTGCTGGGCGTCTTCAGCTTCACCGCGACCTTCCCGACCGATGTGCGGCACTCGTACTACCCGTTCCTGGTGGGCGTGGAGCGCGAGGCCGCGGAACGCGGCTACGACCTGGTGCTGTTCACCGGTTCGAGCACCGGGGGCGCGGGGGCCGGCGCCCCCGACGCGCTGGGCCGGGTCCGCCTCGCCGACGGCTGTCTGTTCCTCGGCCGCCACGCACCGGTCCAGGAGCTGCGACGGCTGGTCGCCGACGGCTTTCCCGTGGTCCACCTCGGCCGCCGGGACGAGCCGGAGGGGCTGCACTGGGTCGGCGCCGACTACGTGAGCGCCGCCCGCGAAGTCGTCGGCCACCTGGCCTCGCTCGGACACCGCCGGATGGTCCTGGTCCGCGAGGACGACGAGGCACCCGCCTCCACCGACCGCGAACTCGGCTTCCTCCAGGGGCTGGAGGCCGTCGGCCAGGGCGACAACCCCGGGGCCGTCTTCCGCTCCGCCGACCCGGAGCGCGACCTCACCCCCGAACGGCTGCGGGGCTGGCTCGCCGACGGCGTCACCGCGTTCGTCGCCGAGGAGACCGACACCGGGGCCGCCTGGCGGGCCCTGCGCCGGGCCGTCGCCGACGCCGGGATCGACTGTCCGCGCGACGCCTCGCTGGCGCTGCTCGGCAGCCCGCCCGCCGACCTCGCGGACGGCCCCGAACCCACCGGCTTCGACATCCCCCGCACCCGGCTCGGCGCGGCCGCCGTACGCATGCTCGCCGCGCTGGTCGCGGGGGAGGAGGCCACCGAACCCCTGGTCGCCTGCACCTTCCGGCCCGGCGCCACATCGGGCCCGCCACCCGCCGCCGGGGACCACTGACCGACCGCACAGCACAAGGAGACCCGTGATATCCGAACCGGACATCCTCGTCGTGGGCGCCGGACTCGGCGGCGTCGCCGCCGCGCTCGCCGCCTGCCGCGCCGGACGCACCGTCGTCCTCACCGAGGAGACCGACTGGATCGGCGGCCAGCTCACCTCCCAGGCCGTCCCCCCGGACGAGCACCCGTGGGTGGAGCAGTTCGGCACCACCGCCTCGTACCGCGCACTGCGCGAGGGCATCCGGGCGTACTACCGCCAGTGGTACCCGATGCGCTCCGAGGCCCTCGCCCGCACCGACCTCAACCCGGGCGCCGGACGCGTCAGCAAGCTCTGCCACGAACCGCGCGTCGCGCTCACCGTGCTGGAGGCGATGCTCGCGCCGCACCGGGCGGCGGGCCGCCTCACCCTGCTCACCGAGCACCGGGCGGTGGCCGCCGAAGCCGATGGCGATGCCATCGGGGCCGTGACCCTGGAGGACCTCAGGACGGGCGACCGCACCACCCTCGGCGCCCGCTACGTCATCGACGCCACCGAGACCGGCGAACTCCTCGAACTCGGCGGCGTCGAGCACGCCGTCGGCGCCGAGGCACGCGACGAGTTCGACGAACCGCACGCCCCCGAGGAGGCCCAGCCGCTCAACCAGCAGGGCATCACGGTGTGCTTCGCGCTCTCCCACCACGAGGGCGAGGACCACACCGTCGACCGGCCCGCCGACCACGACTTCTGGCGCTCCTACCGCCCCGGCTTCTGGCCCGGTCCGCTCCTCGGGTTCCAGGCGCCCGACCCGCGCTCCCTGGAACCCGTACCGCGCACCTTCGTCCCCAACCCGGACGCCGACCCGCTCGCCGTCGGCGCCGACCAGAGCGCCGACGCGGGCGACAAGGAACTGTGGGGCTTCCGCCGCATCCTCGCCCGCGGCATGCACCGCCCCGGCGCCTTCGACTCCGACATCACGCTCGTCAACTGGCCGCTCAACGACTACTGGCTCAAGCCCCTGGTCGGCGCCGGGGACGGGGTGACCGTCCAAGCGGTCGCCGAGGCACGGCAGTTGTCGCTCTCGCTGCTGTACTGGCTCCAGACCGAGGCCCCCCGCCGGGACGGCGGCACCGGCTTCCCCGGACTGCGGATCCGTCCCGACGTCACCGGCACCGACGACGGACTCGCCAAGGCCCCGTACGTACGCGAGTCCCGCCGGATCAAGGCCGTCACCACCGTCACCGAGCACGACGTGTCGATCGACCTCGTCGGCCCGCACGGCGGAACGCGCCACCGGGACGCGGTCGGTGTCGGCAGCTACCGCATCGACCTGCACCCCTCCACCGGGGGCGACAACTACGTCGACATCGGCTCGGTGCCGTTCGAGATCCCGCTCGGCGCCCTCGTGCCGCGCCGCGTCCGCAACCTGCTGCCCGCCGGCAAGAACATCGGCACCACCCACATCACCAACGGCTGCTACCGGCTCCACCCGGTGGAGTGGAACATCGGCGAGGTCGCCGGTGCCCTGGCCGCCCACTGCCTGACCGAAGGCGTCGAACCGGCACAGGTCCAGTCCGGGGACGAGCGGTACGAGGCGTTCGCGCGCCTGCTCGACCGCGACGGGATCCAGCGCCACTGGCCCGACGTACGCGGCTACTGACCACGGACGCCGAAACCGTGAGACGCCGGGTGGGACAGCTCCACCTGCCCCACCCGGCCCGCCCGCGCATCGACCCACCCGCACAAGGAGGTGCCCAACCATGACCACCCACCGCATCCGCGTCGGTATCGACGTGGGCGGAACCTTCACCGACGCCGTGGCCGTCGACGCCACGACCCTCGAACTGCTGGGGCAGGTGAAGGTTCCCACCAGCCACCACCACGAGGACGGCGTCGCCCACGGCATCGTCGAGGCACTCGACCGGCTGCTGGAGCAGACCGGCCGCGCCGCCGAGGACGTCGCGTTCCTGGCACACGGCACGACACAGGCTACCAACGCCCTGCTGGAGGGCGATGTCGCCACCGTCGGGCTGATCGGCATCGGAACAGGACCCGGCGCCGTGCTCACCCGCCGGCTCGCCTCGCTCGGCAGACTCGAACTCGCCCCGGGCAAGCGGCTCCCGCTCTCCTACGCACATGTGGCCGACCCCGAGGACGCGGACGAGGTGCGCGCCGCCGTCGACGCCGTCACCCGGGAAGGCGCCCAAGTCCTCGTCGCCAGCGAGCCGTTCGGCGTCGACCGGCCGGAGGGCGAGCGGGCGGTCCTCGAAACGGCCCGCCCGCACGGCCTGCCGATGACCGCCGCGTACGAGATCACCTCCCTGTACGGGCTCGCCAAGCGGACCCGCACCGCCGTCGTCAACGCCGCGATCCTGCCGCGCATGCTGGCCACCGCCGACCTCGTCGACGCCTCCATCACCAGGGCCGGGGTGAACGCGCCCCTGATGGTGATGCGGTGCGACGGCGGTGTGATGTCGCTCGACGAGATGCGCAGACGCCCGCTGCTGACCGTGCTCTCCGGCCCCGCCGCAGGGGTCGCGGGCGCGTTGATGCGGGAACGGATCAGCGAGGGCCTCTTCCTGGAGACCGGCGGTACCTCCACCGACATCAGCGTCGTGCGCCGGGGCAAGGTCGCCGTCCGGCACGCCACCATCCTCGGCAGGGCCTCGTACCTCTCCGCGCTCGACGTGCGGACGGTCGGGGTCGGCGGCGGGTCCATGGTCCGGATCGGCGGCGGCGGGGTCGTCGGCGTCGGGCCCCGCAGCGCGCACATCGCCGGACTGCCGTACGCCTGCTTCGCCACCCCCGACGACCTTCGCGAGGCCCGCCTCACCACCGTCCGGCCGATGGAGGACGACCCCGACGACTACGCCGTGATCGAGGCGGCCGGAGGCCGGTACGCGATCACGATGACCTGCGCGGCCAACGCGCTGGGCCGGGTCCCCGAGGGCGACTTCGCCCACTGCGACCAGGACGTGGCCCGTGCCGCCCTGGCCCCGCTGGCCGCCGCGCTGTCCACCGACGTCGCGACGGCGGCCGCCCGGCTCCTCGACGCGGGCGTCTCACGGGTCAGGGCCGTCACCGACGCCATGATCCGCGACTACCGGCTGGAGAAGGGCACCGCGGTCCTGGTCGGCGGCGGCGGGGGAGCCGCGTCCGTCATCCCGCATCTGGCCTCCGTCACCGGACAGGAGGGCCGGATCGCCCGGCACAGCGAGGTCATCAGCCCCATCGGGGTCGCCCTCGCCCTCGTCCGCGAGCAGATCGAGCGGATCATCCCGGGCGCCGGCCAGGAACAGATCCTCGCCGTCCGCGCCGAGGCCGAGGCGGCCGTCGTGGCCCAGGGCGCCGCCGCCGACGGGGTGGAGGTCGAGGTCACCGTGGACCCGCAGACCAGCACGGTACGGGCGGTGGCCACCGGAGCCACCGAACTGCGCACCCGGGACCGCGCCCACCGCGCCGACGAGACCGAACGGCTGCACGCCGCGGCGGCCAGCCTCAAGACCGACCCGTCGGACGTGGACGTCCTGGCCAGGACCCCCGCCCACACGGTCTACGGCACCGAGACCCGGCGCCGCTTCCGGGCCGCCCGGCACCCGGTGCGGGTCGTCGACGCCGACGGCGTCGTACGGCTGCACGCCCCCGACGCCCTGGTCGAGACGACCACCGTCGCAGCCGCCCCCGAGACGCTCGCCCGGCTCGTCGAAGAGGCCACCTCGTACGGCGACGGCGGCGTACGCGCCCCCGCCCTGCGGCTGCTCATCGGCTCCCGCATCGCCGACCTGTCCGGTGTCCTGGACCCGCAGCCGCTGCTCGCCCTGGCCCGCAGCGAGCTCGGCACCCGTGCGGCGGACGAGTCCGTGGTCGCGGTCGTGGAAGTACGGACATGAGCACGCCCGCCGACCTCGCCGCCACGGACGACATCGAGTTCGGCGTCCGGCTCCTGGCGGCCACGCCCACGCACGAAGGACGCGACCGCGGGTTGCTGCTCCACTGGGCCACCGCGGCAACGGCGTTCGGCGCCGGACTCACCCCCGCCCCGTCCCGCGCCCGCGTCGTCGAACGCGACGGCGGGCTGGAACACGGCCTCCTCGCCCGCTACACCTCGCGCCCCGCGACCGTCGAGCTGTACACCGACACCCTCGCCCGCGCGGAGGCCCTGGTGGACGAGCTCGGCTGGCGCCACTGGTACCCGACGGGCTCGGTGCGTGCCGCGGCCCTCGCACACGAGGCCGTCCACGAACTGCTCCATCACGGCCCGGTCAGAGCAGCGCTGAAACAGGCGCTCGGCCATGTCGTGCTGCGCGCCGGACGCCTGCGCCTGTACGGCCATGTCGCCGGGGCCGAGGAGATCGCCGCCCATGCCCACGCCCGCACCGCCTGCGGACTCGGCCGCAGCCCGCTGCTGCTGACCGCCGCGCTGGCCAGGGCCGACGCGCACCCCACCACCGCACCGCACGGAAGAGAGAAATAACGCCATGGGCGTCGTCATCCTCCTCGTCATGGCGGCCGGTGTCGCCGCGATGCTCACCCGGAAACTTCCCACGGCCTTCGCGCTCGTCGTCCTGGCCGTCGTCATCGCCCTCGTCGCGGGCGCGCCGCTCACCGGCGGGAACAGCGTCCTGGACACGGTCCTCCAGGAAGGCGCCCCGGCCCTCGCCGCCACCATGATCGCCATCCTGCTCGGCTCCTGGCTCGGCAAGCTCCTGGACGAGACCGGCATCGCGGGCACCCTCGTCCGCAAGATCGTCGAATTCGGCGGCGACCGCCCGGTCGTGGTGGCCCTCGGCGTCCTCGCCGTCTCCACTCTCGTCGGTACGGTGACGGGCTCCGCCCCCGCCGCGATGCTCGCCGGGATCATCGGCATCCCCGCGATGATCGCCGTCGGCATCCCCAAGGTCACCGCGGCCGGCACGATCCTCATGGGCATCGCGGCGGGAATGCCGTTCGAGCTGCCCGTCTGGCAGTTCTTCTCCACCGCGCTGGAACTGCCCGTCCCCACCGTGCGCGGCTTCATGACCAAACTGTTCCCGTTCGCCCTGGCCGCCGCCGTCCTCTTCGTCCTCGTCGAGTCCCGCCGCCGCGGTGTCGAACACGCCTGGTCCGCCAAGTCCCTCGCGCCGGGTCCGCGTTCCGACAGGCGCGCCCGGCTCGGCGACGCCCCCTGGTACGCGCTGCTCACGCCGGTGGTTCCCCTGGTCCTGGCCCTCGGCCTCGACGTGGCCATCGTTCCCTCGCTGCTCGCGGGCGTCCTGTACTGCCTGGCCACCACCACCCGGCCGCGCGAGATGAACAAGCGGCTGCTGCGCACCCTCCACGGCGGCTTCGAGGTGGCCGCCGCACCGATCACCCTGTTCGTCGCCATCGGCATCCTGCTCGCGGCCGTGAAACTGCCCGGGGCGATCGAGGCGCTGGAACCCCTCGTCAAGGCGGTCAGCCCGCAGAACGCGGTGCTGTTCGTCCTCGTCTTCACCCTTCTCGTACCGCTCTGCCTCTACCGCGGCCCGCTCAACGTCTTCGGCCTGGGCGCGGGCATCGCCGGCGTCCTGATCGCCGCCGGAATCTACCCCGCCACCGCGGTCCTGGGCCTGGCCACCTCGTACAACCAGGTCTTCGGCGTAGCCGACCCCACCAGCACCCAGACCGTGTGGAGCGCGCAGTACGCGGGTGTCACCCCGCAACAGGTGATGCTCCGCACCCTCCCGTACGTCTGGGCCGTCGCCCTCGGCGGCCTCTGCGTGACCGCCGCCACCCACCTCTGACACGTTCACCCGCTCCCGGGACGGAGCCCACCCATGAACGAGTCGCGGACCGGTCCGGAGAACGAGCCGCGGATGGGCCGTCCCCTTCGGTACGCGGGACGGGGCGGCGTACATGGTCCACGAGGCGGGTGAGCGTCTCCAGGGGGCCATCGCCGTGGCCCGAGCGGTGCGAGCCCGTCGAAAACCCGTTGCCCGCAAGGTGGCGGACTGCGACGCTCCCTCCCATGCCCGAGAACGATTCGAGGAACGCGCACCGGGTCGAGGCGCTCTTCTCGCACGGCCGTCTGACGGCGATCCCCCGCAAGGCGGCCCGCCGCGAGCAGTTGCTGGTCCACCTCGGTGAGACGCTGTTCGAGCGGGACCGGACCTACACCGAGCGCGAGGTCAACGAGGCGCTGCTCACGGTGCACGAGGACTGCGCCGCGCTGCGCCGCTACCTGGTCGTCGCCGGTCTGCTGGTCCGTTCCAGGGACGGCGGCAGCTACCGGCGCGGGCGGTAGCACGAACCCCGCGGGCCGGTGCGCGGCGCGCCCTACGCGTCCGCGATCGAGTCGAACCGCACCTCGTCCCGGCCCACGCCCCGCGCGTCCGCGTCCACCGAGCGGCGCAGCGCCTCGTGGAGCCGGGCCGGGGTCAGCACACCGAGGAACCGCGGCCCGTCCAGCACCGCGACCCAACCGGCGTCGTGCTGGAGCATCTCGCTGAACGCCTGCTTCAGCGGGGCGCCGACCGGCACCCAGGCGTCCATCCGCCGGGCCAGGGCGCCGACGGTGCCGTGCCCGCCCGCGGCCCGCAGCGCGTCCGCCGACACCCAGCCGTGCAGCTCGCCCCCGCCGTTCAGCACCACCGCCCAGCGGGCCCCCGTCCCGTCCAGCCGGGCCGCCGCCGAACCGGCCGGCTCGTCGAGCCGCGCCACCGGCGGCTCCTCCAGGTCGTCCGGCTCGACCGCCGTGACCGAGAGCCGCTTCAGGCCCCGGTCGGCGCCCACGAACCGGGCCACATACGGGGTCGCGGGAGTTCCGAGCACGGCTCCCGGGCTGTCGAACTGCTCGATGCGCCCCGCCCCGTACACCGCGATCCGATCGCCCATCCGGACCGCCTCCTCGATGTCGTGGGTGACCATCAGGACCGTCTTCCGGACCGCGGCCTGCAAGCCGAGGAACTCGTTCTGCAACCGTTCGCGCACCACCGGATCGACCGCGCCGAACGGCTCGTCCATCAGCAGCACCGGCGGATCGGCGGCCAACGCCCGTGCCACGCCCACCCGTTGCCGCTGCCCGCCGGAGAGCTGCGCGGGGTAGCGGGAGCCGTACGTCCCCGGGTCGAGGCCCACCAGATCCAGCAGCTCGGCCGCCCGTTCCCGGGCCCTGGCCCGTTTCCAGCCGACCAGTGCGGGCACGGTCGCGGTGTTGTCGAGGACCGTGCGGTGCGGGAAGAGCCCCACCTGCTGGATGACGTAGCCGATCCGGCGGCGGAGCCTCACCGGGTCGACCCCCGAGATGTCCTCGCCGTCCACCAGGATCCGGCCCGACGACGGCTCGATCAGCCGGTTCACCATCATCATCGTGGTGGTCTTGCCGCAGCCGGACGGTCCGACCAGGGTGACCAGTTCCCCCTCGGCGACCTCGAAGGACAGGTCGTCCACCGCGATCGTGCCGTCCGGGTACACCTTGCCGACCTGCTCGAACCGGATCATGCCTGCACGGTAGGAGCCGCCCGGGCACCGCGCACACGGGCCGCGACCGTCCGTGTCACGGCCGTGTGCTGAACTGTCCGAGGCACATCCGGCGATTCAGGAGCATTTTGTGAGCAGTTACCGGCACCCCGGCATCGTCTTCACCGACCGGTACTTCACGGTCCCGCTCGACCACGACGACCCGGACGGCGAGCAGATCGAGGTCTTCGGCCGGGAGGCCGTGGCGAGCGGCCGGGCCGACGAGGAGCTGCCGTGGCTGCTCTACCTGGAGGGCGGTCCCGGCTTCGGCGCCCGGCGCTTCGTGGGCACGGAGGCATGGCTGGGACGGGCCGTGCGGGAGTTCCGGGTGCTGCTGCTCGACCAGCGCGGCACCGGCCTCTCCACCCCGGCCAACCGGCAGACCCTGCCGTTGCGCGGCGGCCCGCGCGAGCAGGCCGACTACCTGGCCCGTTTCCGCTCCGACAACATCGTGCGCGACTGCGAGCTGATCCGCCCGCAGCTGACCGGCGGCGAGCCGTGGACGGTCCTCGGCCAGTCCTTCGGCGGCTTCTGCGCCGTCCGCTACCTGTCGGCCGCTCCCGAGGGGCTGGAGGCCGTCCTGATCACCGGCGGGCTGCCCTCGCTCGACGCACACGCCGACGACGTCTACCGGGCCGCCTACCCGCGCGTCGAGCGCAAGGTCGCCGCGCACTACGCCCGCTATCCGCAGGACGTCGAACGCGCCCGGCAGATCACCGCCCACCTGCTGGAACACCCCACCGACAACGCCGGCCACCTGCTGACGCCCGAGGGGTTCCAGTCCCTGGGCATCATGCTGGGCGGCGGCAGCGGCAGCCACCAGCTGCACTACCTGCTGGAGAACGCGTTCGTCCGCACCCCGCACGGCACCGAGCTCTCCGACACCTTCCAGGAGGCCGTGCGCACGGCCAACTCGTTCGCCGGGCACCCGCTGTACGCGCTGATGCACGAGGCGATCTACGGCCAGGACGACCGGCCCACCGCCTGGTCCGCCGAGCGGGTCCGCGCCGAGTTCCCGCAGTTCGACGCGGCCGAGGCGCTCAAGGGCGAGGGGCCGGTGCTCTTCACCGGCGAGACCATCCACCCCTGGCACTTCGAGGTGGACCCGGCGCTGCGCCCGCTGCGCGAGACCGCCGAACTGCTGGCCGCCCGCACCGACTGGGCGCCGCTGTACGACGCCGAGCGCCTGGCGGCCAACCAGGTGCCGGTCGTCGCCGCCGTCTACCACGACGACATGTACGTCGACACCGGGCACTCGCTGCGCACGGCGGCGTCGATCCGCGGGCTGCGCACCTGGGTGACCAACGAGTACGAGCACGACGGGCTGCGCGCGGGCGGGCCGCGGGTGCTGGACCGGCTGCTCGCCATGGTCCGGGGCGAAGCCTGACCGACGGCGGGAACGGGCCGGGGCGGTGCACGGGCGGCCGACGGGCAGTACCCCGGACGGCGTCTGTTCCGGGCGCGGCGCACGGTGGGG
>NZ_RDBO01000082.1:0-37127 GCF_008120935.1 Streptomyces sp. sk2.1 | reverse complement strand
CCCCACCGTGCGCCGGGGTTCAGCGCTGGAGGGCGGCCAGTGTCGCGTCCAGATCGGTGGCCGCGCGCGGCGCACGGTTGTGCGGCAGCCGCGACAGGACCGCCGCCATGCCGCAGGTGTTGGTCACGGCGGAGAACACCAGGCCGGAGCCGACGCCGGCGGAGATCCACCGCGCGGCCGGGAAACGCGCCCCGGCGAGCAGCCCGGCCACCACGAGCGAACCGGCGGCGAGCCGCACCTGGCGCTCCATCGGCCAGGTCGCGCGGGCCCCGGCGGGGCGGTCGAGCGCACGGCCCTCGCCCTCCCAGGCGGAGGTGCCGCCGGACAGGGTCAGGGCGTCGATGTCGGCCGCGGCGAGGATGTCGCAGGCCCGGGTGGAGCGCACGCCGGAGGCGCACACCACGAGCAGCGAGCCGCGGGCCGCGGCGGACTTCAGCGCGGGCACGGCCTCCTGGAGGCGGTCCAGCGGGATGTTCAGCGCGCCGGGGACGTGCCCGGAGGCGTACTCGCCCGGAGCCCGCACATCGATGACGGTGAACTCCGCGAGGCGGGCCGCGGCCTGGGCGGGGGAGAGGGAAGCGGGGCTGGTCACGGGCAGTGTTTCCTTTCGTCCACCGGGGCTCGGGAGGGACGCGGTCCTTCCTTCCCCGGTCGGGCTAGAATACCCCTTGGGGTATCAGGAGGATGAAGTGGAACTTGACATGGCGGCCGACGAACTGAAGTCGGTCCTCAATCGCCTTCGCCGCGCGCAGGGCCAGCTCGCCGGGATCATCAAGATGATCGAGGAGGGCCGGGACTGCGAGGACGTGATCACGCAGATGGCGGCCGTGTCCCGGGCGCTCGACCGGGCCGGTTTCGCGATCATCGCGACGGGGCTGCAGCACTGCATGGCCGACGGCGGTCACGGCCCCGAGGACCGCGAGCAGATGCGGGCCAGGCTGGAGAAGCTCTTTCTCTCGCTGGCCTGAGCGGGCCCGACCCGGCCGGTGCGGTCATGGGCCGACCCGCCCCGGCCGGGGCGGGTCGGTGCGGCCGGGGCCGCGGGTCATGCCACGGAGTCGATGAGCATGAACACGGCCACGGCCAGCAGCACCGCGCCGAAGATCCGCTGCAGGGCGGCCGTGGACACTTTCGCGGCGAGCCGCTTCCCGTCCCAGGCGCCGAGCACCGCCGCCGCCGTGAACGGGGCGATCGTCGCCCAGTGCAGTGCGGTGGGCGTGGCGAGCCGGGTGGCCAGCGCGGCCACGGAGTTCACCGTGATGACCAGCAGGCTGGTGCCGACCGCCGAGGCCATCGGGACGGCGACCACGGCGACCAGCGCGGGCGCCACGAGGAACCCGCCGCCCACACCGAGGAGGCCGGTCACCGCGCCGAGGCCGGCCCCCGTCCGCGCGACCCGTCCGGCGGGCGCGGCGGCCGCACCCTCCCCGGCCTCCGCCGGTTCGGCCCGCGGGCGGAGCATCCGCGTCGCGGCGACCACCGCGAGCACGGCGAACCCCGCGGTCAGCACCCCGGACGGAATCCGCACCGACAGGGCCCCGGTGACCGCGGCCGGAACGATCCCGGCCGCCGCGAAGAGCCCTCCCGTGCGCCAGCGGACCCGGCCCTCCCGGGCATGGGCGACCAGCGCGGTGAGGGAGGTCACGATGACGATGAGCAGCCCGGCGGTGGTGGCCTCGGCAGGGGTGAAGCCGAGCAGGTAGATCAGCGCGGGAACGGCGAGCACGCTCCCGCCGCCGCCCAGCCCGCCGAGCGCCAGACCGACCACCGCACCGGCGGCCAGGGCCACTATCAGCGCGGTCATGAGGTGCGGCCCGCCGCCCCGCACCGGCCGTGCGCGGACGGGTCCGGGCTTCCGTCAGGTGCCCGGGAGGCCCGCCGGGCCACCCCGGCCGGGGTGGCCCGCTGCCCGCCGTTCGGGTGGCGGCGGGCAGCGGGGTTCGCTGTCTCGACGGGGTCGACGAAGAACACGACGCGGCTCCTTCTGTGGTGCTTTACCCCGGGGGGTATCTCCGATCCAGATTAACACCAATACCCCGGGGGGTATCTTCTTCCTCGGTGAGACGTGCGCTACGTCGGAGGGTGCCGACGGGGCGCGGCGAGGGGCCGGCCGCGGACGGCCGGCCCGCGGGCATGACGGAGCGACTCGCGTCCGTGCCTGCGGACCGGCAGCGCGCCCTCGCCGTTGTCGCGCACCCCGACGGCCTGGAGTACGGCCGTGCGGTGGACCGACGTGGGGTGCGAGGTCTCCTGCCCGCTCGCCATCCGCGGCGAGGCCGCATCGACGGGCTGGAACCGGAACGGTGCGCCCGTTGCGCGAGCGGGTCGTCGGCATCCCCGACGAACGGTGCGGCGAGGAGGTCCTGGCCCGCGTCGTCCCGCGTGACCCTGCCGACCCGCCAAGAAGATCGCCGCCCACTGCCGGGGTGCCCTGGCGCGCTGCAAGGTGCCGCGCCGGGTGGAGATCATGGAGCCCTTCCCGCTCGCCGCCGGCGGCAAGGTCCGCAAGGCCGAACCGCGCGAGCGGTACGGGAGTTGACGATTCCCTCGTCGGTGGGCCCTTCACCGGTGAGCCCCGAGTGGAGCGACTCGGCCGCGGTCCCTTGTAGTCCCTTGCTCGGAGGGGACCGTTGCGTCAGGATACGGGCCGGGGGAAGCGTGGCACGGGGGAGTGCGCACTGGGCTGCCGGTGCGTGCC
Organism: Streptomyces sp. sk2.1; assembly: GCF_008120935.1. Lineage (GTDB taxonomy): Bacteria > Actinomycetota > Actinomycetes > Streptomycetales > Streptomycetaceae > Streptomyces. The sequence goes on along the minus strand of NZ_RDBO01000082.1, from coordinate 34,429 downwards.
GTTACGGGCGCGGCGAACCCGCCCTGTCCGCGAACGGCCCCAACGAGGCGAGTACATCCCATGCATCCAGTTGCCAGAACCCTCCAAGTCCTCTTCATGATCGCCGGATTGGGCCTGCTCTTCTACGGCTTCGTGGAGGAGGACGAGGAGAAGGCCAGGAAGGAACACCGTCTGGAGTGGACCTGCGAGCCCGACGGCGGCTCCAAGACCACGCAGCGGTGTTCGAGCAACGGTCCGGAGAACTACACCTGGTCCAACGGTGCGGAGAACACCGGCATCACCATCTCCCTCGCCGGTGTCGGCCTGCTGGTCGCCTCCGCGTCCGTGGCCATCGGCGCCGGCCGCAAGCCTGCCGCCCCGGCAGCCGCGACCGGCGTCACCCCGGGCTACGGCGGCCAGCCCCCGTACGCCCCGAACAACCAGGGCTACTGAGGCGGAGCGGGACGGACCCTGCCCCCGGCCGGGGTTCGGCTCACGTGGTGCCGCGCTTCACGCACACGCGTGGCCGACGGTCGGGGCCGAGGGCCGCTTCCTCGGCGAGGACCTCCCGCAGCCCGTCGGTGAGCTCCGTCTCGGCGAGCGCACGGAAGCCCGGGCGCGCGTAGTACGGAGCGTTCCGGAACACCTTCGCGAACGCGGCCGGGGCCGGGCTCGACGGTCCCGGCCGCCTTCGCGAGACGGCCGGGGCGCGCCCCACCCACTCCCACAGGGCGGCCCCGGCGCGGCAGCCGTGTTGCGACCCCTCGCAGGGGCGATGAGGAACGCTGCTGTTCGCTTCCGACGGCGCGCCGCCTCGCTGCGCACCCGGTGGGCTCGTCTTCGGCGGATCGCGCCACCGCACGCCCGTGCGTATCCGGAACAGCAGCCTGTTCACGACCTGACGATGGTCCTGCCACCTGCCACAACGTCCGTTGCTCACCGGCAGAGGCGACTCCGGACACTCCCGCCGGGCATTCGTCGGATCACTCCCACTTCCCGTAGTCGTATCGTCGAATCGACCGGGCAGCAGCCACGGCCAGGAGCGCGAGAGGAACGATCCCCCTCCCTTTCCACTCTCTGTCAACCGTCCGGCGAAGACAAGACTGCAATTTTTGCTGTCGAACCAGGAAACTCGTTCCCGAGCGGAGGCCTGTACCGCTCTCCGACGGGAGGACACTCATGCCAGACGTCTGGGATCCGCATGGCAGCCTGCGGCGCGCGTTGTGGATCGGCGGCGCACAGTGGTCCGGCAAGACCACCGTTGCCGAACTCATTGCCAGAAAGCACGGATTGACGGTGTATCACTACGACTATCACGACGCCCGCGGCCATCAGGACCGCCGGATCGCGCGTCGTGTCGCCCTGGGTGAGCCCGTGGAGGATCCCACCCCCGACCACGTCTGGTCGGACCGGAGCCCGGAGGAGATGGCCGCCGAGACGCTGGCCGGCTTCCCGGTCCGCTTCGAGTGGGCGTTGGACGACCTGCGCGCACTGTTCACCGGCCGGCCGGCGATCGCCGAGGGATGGGGGCTGCGACCGGAGCTGGTCGCGCCGCTGCTCGACTCACCCCGGCGCATGGTCGTCCTCGTCCCCACCGAGGACTTCCGTCAGCACCAGCTCCGGACCCTCCCGCGCGCGGGAACCCTCGACGTCCCCGTCACCGACCCGGCCCGATCCCAGGCCAACCGTCTCGCCCGTGACCGGCTGGTCGCCGAGGACGCGGCACGGAACGCCCGCCGCCTCGGCATCCGCGTCATCGAAGTCGACGGGACGCTCGACGCGGTGGCTGTGGCCGCAGAGGTCGCCGAGTGTTTCGCCCCCTACCTCGGCGCGCCGACGGCTGCGTGATCGACCGGCCCAGGAGATTTTCGCCGTCGACCGTCAGGACACCGGCTGATGCCGTGGCCGCCCTTGAGGGAGATCACCGGCAGGCCGCGGTGCTTGCGCGGCTCCCGGCGGTTGGGGTTGCTGTCATGGCCCTTATCGCCGAGCAGTGGGTCGGGCCGCTTGCGGGACCGGCCGAGCCGGCCGGCCACTGGAGGAATGCCGTCGACCGGGGCGGGTGTCCGGGTGGCGTCGTCGGCGTTGGCCGCAGTGGTGACGACGGCACACGGGTGCCGCTTCCGCCGCGGGTCGGATGGTGTTTGCTGCCGGTCTTTCCGGTCGGCCGGCGACGGGCCGGTTGCCTCGCCCCCTCTTCTTCCTTCACATGGGAGGCGTCCACACGGGCACGTGTCCAGTTGATCCGCCCGGCCGCCAAGTTTTGGACCGTCCGGGACATCGGCGTACGTGCCCCCGCCGTGCCGCTCGACGGCATCGGCCGCATCGGCCGGAACTGCTCCGAGGATCGCCGAGGTGGTGGTGGCCGGTCGGGGGGTGAGATCCGTGACCGGGACCATTCCGTGTCCGGGTGCGGTCGGGGCGGACCCGGTGGGTTGTTCCCACAGAGGCAAGCGACCGCTTAGTATGCGCCGGAGCAGTGGTAATGCCGACAGTGTTGTGGAGGCCCCTCATGCAGGCATGGCGAGTGCACCGAAACGGCGAGCCGAGCGAGGTGATGAGACTGGAGGAGACCGACCGGCCCACGCCCGGCGACGGCCAGGTGCTCATCGAGGTGCTCGCGGCGAACGTCAACTTCCCCGACGCGCTGCTCTGCCGAGGCCAGTACCAGGTACGTCCGCCGCTGCCCTTCACGCCCGGCGTGGAGGTCTGCGGCAGGACACCGGACGGGCGCCGGGTGCTCGCCACTCCCGCGCTGCCGAACGGCGGGTTCGCCGAGTACGTCGTCGCGGACGAGGCGGCCCTGCTGCCCGCGCCCGAGGCGCTGGACGACGCCGAGGCCGCCGCCCTGCACATCGGTTACCAGACCGGCTGGTTCGGCCTGCACCGCAGGGCGAACCTCCGGGCCGGCGAGACCCTCCTCGTCCACGCGGCGGCCGGCGGCGTCGGCAGCGCGGCCGTCCAGCTCGGCAAGGCCGCGGGTGCCACCGTCATCGGTGTCGTCGGGGGTGCGGAGAAGGCGAGGACCGCCGCGGAACTCGGCTGCGACCTGGTCGTCGACCGGCACGCCCAGGACATCGTCGCCGCCGTCAAGGAGGCCACCGGCGGACGCGGCGCCGACGTGGTGTACGACCCGGTCGGCGGCGACGCGTACGCCAAGTCCGTCAAGTGCGTCGCCTTCGAGGGCCGGGTGGTCGTCGTCGGCTTTGCGAGCGGCGTCATCCCCACCCCGGCGCTGAACCACGCCCTGGTCAAGAACTACTCGATCCTCGGCCTCCACTGGGGCCTGTACAACACCAAGGACCCGGCCGCGGTCCGTGCCTGCCACGACGAGCTGACCCGGCTCGCGGCACAGGGCACCGTCAAGCCGCTGATCAGCGAGCGGGTCGAGTCGGCCGGGGCCGCGAAGGCCGTCCAGCGCGTCGCCGACGGCACCAGCACCGGCCGGATCGTCGTCCTCCCGTCGGGAGCCGCCCGATGACCGCCCCCGACGCGGCCGGACTGCGCCGCCGCACCCGGGACCTGCTCGCCGCGCACCCGCCGGCCACCACCGACCGCACCGACTTCCTCAGGGCCCGCTTCGACGCCGGACTCGCCTGGGTGCACTACCCGGTGGGCCTCGGCGGCCTCGACGCGCCGCGCTCCCTGCAGTCCGTCGTGGACGCCGAACTCGCCGCCGCGGGCGCCCCCGACAACGACCCGCGCCGGATCGGCATCGGCCTCGGCATGGCCGCCCCCACCGTCCTCGGCTACGGCACCGAGGAGCAGAAGCGGCGCTTCCTGCGCCCGCTGTGGGTCGGCGAGGAGGTCTGGTGCCAGCTCTTCAGCGAACCGGGCGCGGGCTCCGACCTCGCGGCACTGGCCACCCGCGCCGTCCGTGACGGCGACGACTGGGTGGTCGACGGGCAGAAGGTCTGGACGTCCAGCGCCCACCTGGCCCGCTGGGCGATCCTCATCGCCCGCACCGACCCGGACCTGCCCAAGCACCGTGGCATCAGCTACTTCATCTGCGACATGACCGACCCCGGCGTCGAGGTCAGGCCGCTGCGCCAGATCACCGGCGAGGCGGAGTTCAACGAGGTCTTCCTGACCGGAGTGCGCATCCCGGACAGCAGGCGCCTGGGCCCCGTCGGAGAGGGCTGGAAGGTCGCGCAGACCACGCTGATGAACGAGCGGGTCTCCATCGGCGGCGCCTCCGTCCCGCGCGAGGGCGGCATGATCGGCACGGTCGCCCGCACCTGGCGCGAGCGCCCCGAACTGCGCACCCACGACCTCCACCAGCGCCTGCTGACCCTCTGGGTCGAGGCCGAGGTGGCCAGGCTCACCGGCCTCCGGCTGCGTCAGCAGCTCGTCGCCGGACAACCCGGCCCCGAGGGCTCCGGCATGAAGCTCTCCTTCGCCCGGCTCAACCAGGAGATCAGCGGGCTGGAAATCGAACTCCTCGGTGACGAAGGGCTGCTGTACGGAGACTGGACCATGCGCCGCCCGGAACTGGTCGACTTCACCGGACGCGACGCCGGTTACCGCTACCTCCGCTCCAAGGGAAACTCCATCGAGGGAGGAACCAGCGAGGTGCTGCTCAACATCGTCGCCGAGCGCGTCCTCGGTCTGCCCGCCGAGCCGCGCAACGACAAGGACGTCGCCTGGAAGGACCTGGCCCGATGACCGCGGCACCGACCGGGGAGACCCCGGCACCCGACCTGCTGTACTCCGAGACCGAGGAAGACCTGAGGGCGGCGGTGCGCGCGCTGCTCGCCGACCGGTGCGACGCGCCGACGGTCCTCGGCCTCGTCGAGTCCGACACACCGTACGATCCCAGGCTCTGGCAGGGCCTCGCCGCCGACATCGGCACCGCCGGGCTGCTGGTGCCGGAGCGGCTGGGCGGGCAGGGCGCGACCCATCGCGAGGCCGCGGTGGTCCTGGAGGAACTGGGCCGCAGCGTCGCCCCCGTGCCGTATCTGACCAGCGCGGTCGTGGCCACCGAGACGCTCCTCGCGCTGGACGCGCAGGACGGGCCCGTCGCCGCGCTCCTGGGCGACCTCGCCGCGGGCCGCCGGGTCGCGGTCCTCGCCGTACCGTTCTCCGCCGCGCGACCCGGCGCCGTGCGACCGGTCGGCGTGGCGGGCGACACGCTGGAGGGCACGGTGACCGGCGTCGCCGACGCGCCCGCCGCCGATGTGCTTCTGGTGCCCACGACCGACGGCCTGTACGCGGTGGAGACCGGCGCCGGGGGAGTCGCGGTCGAGCCGCTCGTACCGCTCGACCTCACCCGCCCGCTCGCCACCGTGACCTTCACGTCAGTGGTCGGGACCCGCCTGGCCGACGGCGCGTCCGCGGTCAGGGCCGTGGAGCGGGGGCTGCTGGCGGGCGCCGGGCTGCTCGCCTCCGAACAGCTCGGACTCGCCGAGTGGTGTCTGACCGAGACGGTCCGGCACACCCGCGAACGGCACCAGTTCAACCGGCCCGTCGGCTCGTTCCAGGCCCTCAAGCACCGCATGGCGCAGCTCTGGCTGGAGATCGTGTCGGCCCGCGCCGCCGCGCGCAACGCCGCGGACGCCCTCGCGACCGCGAGCCCCGACACGCCGCTGGCGGTGGCCGTCGCGCAGGCGTACTGCTCGAAGGTCGCCGTGCGTGCCGCGGAGGAGTGCGTCCAGCTGCACGGCGGCATCGGCATGACCTGGGAGCACCCGGCGCACCTGTACCTCAAGCGGGCCAAGGCCGACTCGATCGCGTACGGCAGCGCCGGACACCACCGGGAGACCGTCGCCGAACTCATGGAGCTGCCCGCGCCGTAACGGAAGAGGCAGGAACGGCCCGCAGGGGCAGGGCACTTGGAGCGGAGGTGCGTGAATACGCGCCTCCGCTTCCTTGCTCCGCCGCCCGGCGGGGTACCGAGCACCCTTTACCTGCTGTTTAATTGCGAACGGTTCGCAATAATATTCGATCTTCAATAAGGGGTGCAGGGTATGACGGCCCGATCGATACGGGGAGCCGCCGCCGCACTGGCGGCGGTGCTGCTGTCGACCGCGACGGCCTGTTCGCAACCGGGAGGTCCGGACGGCGGCGGCTCCGGATCGGGCGCGGGGGGCTCGGCGGTGGTCGGCATCGCCTACGAGCCCGACAGCCTCAGCCCGCTGCTCGGCTACGGCAAGGACGGCAACTCCAAGATCTTCGACGGGTTGCTCACCCTCGACGCCGGCATGAAGCTGCGGCCCGCGCTCGCCACCGCCCTGCCCGAGGTGAGCGACGACGGGCTGACGTACACCTACCGGCTCCGCAAGGGCGTGAAGTTCAGCGACGGCGAGCCGTTCGGCGCGAAGGACGTGGTCTTCACCTACCGGACCATCCTCGACGAGAAGACCAACAACGCCTCCCGCACCGAACTCGACGCGGTGAAGAGCGTCGAGGCGGCCGGCGACGACACCGTCGTCTTCACCCTCAAATACCCCTACGCGCCCTTCGCCCAGCGCACCGTTCTGCCCATCGCCCCCGAACACGTCGCGGGCAGGCAGGACGTCAACACCGGCGCCTTCACCACCCAGCCCATAGGCACCGGACCGTACCTGCTCACCAAGTGGTCCAAGGGTGAGAAGATCTCCTTCAGGGCCAACCCCGGCTACTGGGGCGGCGCGCCGAAGGTGAAGAAGTTCACCATGGCGATCATCAAGGACGACGACGTACGCGCCACCCGACTGCGCTCCGGCGAACTCGACGGCGCGATCCTGCCGCCCAACCTGGCCAAGGGCTTCGCCCGCGACGGCGGCACCCGGACATACGCCGCCACGACGTACGACTACCGCACCGTGACCCTGCCCACCCACAACGAGGTCACCGGCGACATCGCCGTCCGGCGCGCCCTCGACGTCGCCGTCGACCGGAAGGCCATGGTCGACTCCCTCCTCAACGGCGAGGGCAGGCCCGCCTACGGCCCCGTCCCCACCGACAGCGCGTGGTTCACCAAGGGCACCGAACGCCCCCACGACCTCGCCGCCGCGAAGAAGATCCTCGACGACGCCGGATGGAAGCCCGGCAAGGACGGCATCCGCACCAGGGACGGAGTGCGCGCCGCCTTCCCGCTCTGGTACCTCACCGGCGACAAACTGCGCCAGGACCACGCGCTCGCCTACGCCTCCGACGCCAAGAAGGCCGGCATCGACATCACCACCCAGGCCGGGACCTGGGAGGTCATCGAGCCCCGGATGAAGCAGGACGCGGTCCTCGCGGGCGGCGGATCGCCCGCCGACCCCGACTTCGACCAGTACACGCTGCTGAAGTCCTCGCTCGCGGGCGACGGTTTCAACAACATGGCGTGGTACGACAACAAGAACGTGGACCGGGCCCTCGAAGCGGGCCGCAGAAGCGGTGACGGCGCCGAACGCAAGGCCGCCTACGACACCGTCCAGCGCGAACTGGTGAAGAACCCCGGCTACACCTTCCTCACCCACATCGACCACCTCTACGTCGTGAAGGACCGCTTCGGCCCCCTCACCACCCAGGTCGAACCGCACGACCACGGACTGGCGTCCGGCCCGTGGTGGAACGTCGAGGACTGGACACCGAAGAAGTGAAGCACCGTCTCCCCTGGGGGCCGATGGGCAGGATGGCGGGACGGCGGGCCCTGCTCGCCGTGCCCGTCCTGGCCGCCGTGACGTTCGGCGTCTTCGCCGTCGCCGCCGCCTCCCCCTTCGACCCGGTCAAGGCGTACGCGGGCACCGCCGGCCTCACCGCGTCGCAGGAGAACCTCGACCAGCTGCGGGCCAACCTCGGCGTCGACCAGCCACTCGTCAGCCGCTGGTGGAACTGGCTGACCTCCGCGCTCGGCGGCGACCTCGGCGACTCCGCCGTGATGCGCCAGCCGGTCGCCGACGTCATCGGCGAACGCCTGGGCTGGTCCGTACTGCTCGCCGCGACCGCCTTCGCCGTCGCCGTGGTCCTCGGCACGGTCCTCGGCGTGCTGGCCGCACGCAGGCCCGGCCGCCTGCTCGACCGGTGCGCGAGTTCCGCCGCGTACACCCTCGAAGCCGCCCCGGCCTTCTGGCTCGGACTGCTCGCCATCTGGCTCTTCGCCCTGGAACTCGACGTGCTCCCGGCCGGCGGCCTCACCGACGCGGCCAGCGACACCGTCACCCCCGGACAGGTCGCCACTCATCTGGTGCTCCCCGCGGCCGTGCTCGGGATCTCCCAGCTGCCGTGGTTCTTCCTCTACGTGCGCCAGGGCGTCGCGGACGCGCTCGACGAGGATCCGGTGCGCGGCGCCCGCGCCCGCGGGCTGAGCGAGCGCACCGTACTGCTCGGCCACGCCCTGCGCTCCGGAATGCTGCCGATGCTCACCCTCATCGGCTCCCGCGTCCCCGAACTCATCACCGGCGCCCTGCTCGTCGAGACGGTCTTCAGCTGGCCCGGCATCGCCGCCGCCACCGTGCAGGCCGCCACTTCGGTCGACTTCCCGCTGCTCGCCGCGCTCACGGTGCTCGCCACCGCGGCCGTCGTGCTCGGCAACCTCCTCTCCGATCTGCTGTACGCGATCGCCGACCCGAGGGTGGGATTCGATGGTTGACACCGCCCCGGCATCCGCCCGCCGGACCAGCCGTCGGACCACCCGCCGCGTCCGGGTGGCCGCTTCCGCCGGGATCGTCGGCGCGGTACTGCTCGCGGTCCTCCTGGTGCCGCCGCTGGTCCAACTCGACCAACAGGCCGTCGATCTCTCCGCCAGGCTCCGGCCGCCCTCCTGGGAGCACCCGTTCGGCACCGACGACGTCGGACGCGACCTGCTGCTGCGCTGCGTCTACGGGCTGAGGGTCTCGCTGCTCGTCGGGGTCGTCGCGGGGCTCACCGCCACCGTCATCGGGACCGCGGTCGGCGCGCTGGCAGCGGCGTTCGGCGGCTGGACCGACCGCGTCGTCATGCGGCTCGTGGACACCTTCTCGTCCGTGCCGCACCTGCTGCTGGGCATCTTCGTCGTCGCGATGTTCCGGCCCGGCGTCGGCCCGGTGATCGTGTCCGTCGCCCTCACCCACTGGCTCTCGACCGCCAGGATCGTCCGCGCCGAGGTGCTGTCGCTGCGCTCCCGCCCGTTCATCGACGCGGCGATCTCCGGCGGCGCCTCGCGCGGCCGGGTCGTCGTCCGCCACCTGCTGCCCGCGGTGCTCCCGCAGGCCGGCCTCGCCGCGGTGCTCATGGTGCCGCACGCCATGTGGCACGAGTCGGCACTTTCCTTCCTGGGGCTCGGGCTGCCCACCCATCAGGCGAGCCTGGGCAACCTCGTGCAGACGGCCCGCGGTTCGCTGCTCGCGGGGGACTGGTGGCCGACGCTCTTCCCCGGCCTGTTCCTGATCGTCCCCACCCTCGCGCTGGCGGGCCTCGCCGGAGCCTGGCGGGAGCGGATCAACCCGCGCCGCCGATCGGAGCTGATGCTGTGACGACCCCCTCCGGCCCGCAGGCACCGGTGCTCTCCGTCCGCGGCCTCTCCGTGCGCTTCGAGATGCGCGGCGGACGGCAGATCGCCGCCGTCGACGACGCGCGCTTCGACCTCGCGGCGGGCGAGTGCCTGGCCCTGGTGGGCGAGAGCGGCTGCGGCAAGTCCGTGCTGGCCTCCGCACTGCTGGGACTGCTCCCCGGCAACGCGCGGACCTCGGGATCGGCGCTGCTCGGCGACGGCACCGAACTCATCGCCGCCGACGAACGGACCCTCGCCCGCACGGTACGGGGCCGCCGCATCGGACTCGTCCCGCAGAGCCCCGCCGCCCACCTCACCCCGGTCCGCACCGTGCGCGCCCAGATCGAGGAGACCCTGCGCGAACTGACCGGCACCCGCGGGCCCGGCCTGCGCCCGGCCGCCGAACGGGCCGCCGCCCGCGCCTCGTTCCCGGCCGGGCACCTCGACCGGTACCCGCACGAACTCTCCGGGGGCCTCGCCCAGCGGGCCGCGACCGCGCTCGCCCTGATCGGCGACGCGCCGCTGCTCCTCGCCGACGAACCCACCACCGGACTCGACCGCGACCTCGTCGAGCGGACCGTCGACGAACTGCGCCGCCACACCGACGGCGACCGGGCGCTCCTGCTCATCACCCACGACCTCGCGGCGGCCGAGCGGATCGCCGACCGGGTCGCCGTGATGTACGCGGGCCGCATCGTCGAACTCGCCGACGCCGCCCGGTTCTTCGGCGAGCCGGGACCGCGCCACCCGTACGCGCGCGGCCTCCTGGACGCCCTGCCGGAGCGTGCCTTCGAACCGATCCCCGGCATGCCGCCGGAACTCGGGGCGCTTCCCGAGGGATGCGCGTTCGCGGCCCGCTGCGGCCGCGCCGACGACCGGTGCGCCGTACCGCCCCCGTTCGACGGTGCTCTGGCCTGCCACCACGGTGTGCGGGTGGACGAGAAGGAGCCGGACCGTGCTTGAACTCACCCGTGTCACCGCCGGATACGACCCCCGCGACCCCGTCGTCCGCGAGGCGTCGCTGAGCATCGCGGCGGGGGAGTCGGTCGGACTGCTGGGCCCGAGCGGCTGCGGCAAGTCCACCCTGGCGAGGGTCGCCGCACTGCTGCACCGCCCGTACGCGGGCACGGTCGTGCTCGACGGCGAACCGGTACGCGGCTGGCGGCACGCCGCCCCGCGTGCGCGGCGCACCGCCGTCGGCGTCGTCTTCCAGCAGCCCCGGCTCGCCACCGACCCCCGGCTCACCCTGCGCGAGATCATCGCCCAGCCGCTGCGGGCCACCGGCCGTCGCGCGCAGGTACCGGACCGGGTGGCCGAACTGGCGCCCGCCGTCGGTCTCACGGACGAGCTGCTCGGCCGCCGCCCGCACGAGGTGAGCGACGGGCAGTTGCAACGCGCCTGTCTGGCGAGGGCGCTGGTGCTGCGGCCGCGCTGGCTGATCTGTGACGAGATGACCGCGATGCTCGACGCGTCGACGACCGCCGCGCTGGTGGCGGTGGTCGAGTCCTACCGGCGGGAGTCCGGGGCCGGACTGCTGGCCGTCGGCCACGACCGGGTGCTGCTGGAACGCTGGTGCGACCGTACGGTCGGCTGGCGGGAGTGCTTCGGACCGGGCGCACCGCAGGAGTCCGCGAGCCCCACCGGGTGACTCCGCGCCCCGACGCGGGACCCGCCCGGCGAACGCCTCCCGGCCCCGTCGGCCCGTTCCCGCGCCCGGGGCCGTGCCTGTTTCCGGGGCCGGGCCGACGGGGCATCGGCTTCGTCGGTGTCCGGCCCCGCCCCGGCGGCCGGGCGCACGGCCCCACCGAGCGCCTCGTCCCGGGCGAGGCGCCGCGCGCCGTCGCCCCGCCGGGCAGCCCCGCCCGGTGCACGGGACCGGCGCGTTTTGCCGGGGACGCGGAGGAAACGGTGGCCGACGGGCGGGCGACGGACGGGGCAACTCCTGTGCGCGGCAGGTCCGTCGCGGTGATCGCCGTCGCATACTCGATCGCGTCCACCCGTCCGGCCCGTCCGTCGCCCCAGGGAGAGCCCATGGCGCTCTTGACCCGCCGAAACGTCGTCACCACCGCACTCGCCACCGCGGCCGCGAGCGCGGTACTGCCCTCGCAGCAGGCCGCCGCGTCCGGGGCGACGTCCCCGTCCCCGTCCGCACGCGCCCCCCGCACCCGGGCCCTGCGCAGGGCCCACGCGCACAACGACTACCTGCACCCGCGCCCGCTGCACGACGCGCTCGCGCACGGCTTCACCAGCGTCGAGGCCGACGTCTTCCTCGTGGACGGCGAGCTCCTGGTCGCCCATGAGCCCGCGGACCTCGACCCCGCCCGCACCCTCACCTCCCTCTACCTCGACCCGCTGCTGGCCAGGGTCCGGGCCAACCACGGCACGGTCCACCCCGGCCACCACGAACCCGTGCAGCTGCTGATCGACATCAAGACCGACGGGGTCGCGGCCTACCTCGAACTCGACCGGCAACTTCGGCGCTACCGCCGGATGCTGACCTCGTACCACCACGGCCGGGTGCGCCCCGGCGCGGTCACGCCCGTCATATCCGGCGACCGCGCCGCCCGCGCCCCGATGGAGGCGCAGCGCACCCGCCACGCCTTCTACGACGGCCGGCCCGAGGACCTGGAGGGCGCGGCCGACGCCTCGTTCGTCCCGCTCATCAGCAGCAGCTGGAGCGACGGTTTCGACTGGCTCGGCGCAGGCCCCTTCCCCGCGACCGAGCGGGACAAACTGCGCACACTCGTCACCACGGCCCACCGCGAGGGCCGACGCGTCCGTTTCTGGGCCACCCCCGACGCGCCGGGACCGGAGCGGGAGGCGGTCTGGACGGAGCTGCTGGCCGCCGGGGTGGACCACCTCAACACCGATGATCTGACCGGCCTGGAGCGTTTCCTGCGCACCCGCGACCGGGACGGCCGCGCGGGGTGACCCGTACCGGCGGCACACCGGACGCGCCGCCCCGGGCGTGACGTTCAGTCAACACCCGGATGGCGGACACGCCGGTGGTCCGGACGGCTCCTCCGCTGCGCCACACTGGCGGCCGAATGCCGCATTCCCGGCGCGGCGGAGGAGGTTGGCCATGGCCATTTCGATCTCACTGGTGCTGCTACTGCTGATCCTCGCGGTGATCTTTCTCCGCAACGGCGGCCTGAAGGTCTCGCACGCGCTGGTCTGCGCCCTGCTCGGATTCTTCCTCGCGAGCACGAGCATGGCGCCGGCCATCCAGGACAGCCTGGCGGCCACGGCCGACGTCGTCAGCAGTCTCAGCCCCTGAGCGGACCGGGCCCCGGATCGTGCGACGACCCGGGGCCCGGTGCGAACCGGACGGGAGGCCCCGGGCGCGGCGGGGTTCCACCGCCTCCGACGCACCCCCGCGGGGTCACTCGGCGGGCGTCGTCATCCGCGCCAGGGCCACGCCGCCGACGATCAGGGCGACCGCGGCCAGCCGTCCCGGGCTCACCGGATCGTGGTGGACGAGGACCCCCAGGGTGATGGCCCCGATCGCCCCGATGCCGGTGAACACCGCGTACGCCGTGCCCACGGGCAGCCCCTCCATGGACCGGGCGAGCAGGTACACCGCGCCGATCATGAGCAGGGCGCACACCAGGGTCGGCAGCGGCCGGGTGAAGCCCTGCGTCGGCTTGATGCTCTGCGACCAGGCGACCTCGACCAGCCCGGCCAGGATCAGCAGCAGCCAGCTCATCGCGGACCTCCGCCCAGTTCCCGGGCGGCCGCCAGGGCGGTCGCGCGCGACTCGTCGTGCTGTGCGCGGCGCGCGGCGAGCGCGGGATCGATCCGGGAGTTCACGAGTTCGGTCGCCAGGAAGACCGGGTCGTCGATCGCGAAGTGTCCCGACAGGAAGTCCCGCAGGTAGCGCTCCTGGTGGTCGTACGGTTCGCGCGGGGTGCCCGGACCGTAGGCCCCGCCCCGGGCGGAGGCGATCACGAAGCGGCGCCCCGCCAGTGACATCCGGGGGAACGTCACCTGATCGATCCACGCCTTCAGGGAGGCGGGGACGGAGAAGTTGTACATCGGGGTCGAGATCAGCACGACGTCGGCGGCGACCAGTTCGGCCAGCAGCGGACGCAGCACCTCCCAGGCCCGTGCCCGGGCCGGGGTGCGCACCGCCTCCTCGTACCGGTCGATGTCGGTGATGCCGTGCCGCAGGACGTGGTCGCAGAGCTCGGTCCAGGCCTCGTCGATCTGCGGCACCGGATCGGTGCGCAGGTCGCGGAGCACGTACGTGCCGTCGGGATGCGCGGCCCGCCAGGCGTCGGCGAAGGCGTCGCCGAGCTCGCGGCTGTGGGAGTCGCGGCGGGCGCTGGCGGCGACGTGCAGCAGTACGGACATGGGTACCCCCTGGGAAGCGTTAAGTGGACAGTGTGTCCGCTTGTCTCGACCAGGGTAACCGGACATCGTGTCCGCTTATTCCTGTACGGTGGGATCCATGGAACGCGCGGACGCGGCAAGGAATCGTGCCAAGGTGCTCGCCGCGGCCGACCGGCTCTTCGCCGCGGGGGATCCGCGCAGGGTGACGATGGATGCCATCGCCCGGGAGGCCGGTGTGGGGCGGGGCACGCTCTACCGGCGGTACCCCGACATCCCGTCCATCGCCATGGCGCTCCTCGACGAGCACGAGCGCGCGCTCCAGGAGAAGCTGCTGGGCGGGGAGCCGCCCCTGGGGCCGGGGGCCCCGCCCCCGCGGCGGCTGGCCGCTTTCTACGCCGCGATGACCGACCTGCTGGAGCAGCACGTCCATCTCACCCTGGGCGCCGAGTCCGGTTCCGCCCGGTTCGCCACCGGGGCGTACGGCTTCTGGCACGCGCATGTCCGCATGCTCGTCAGGGAGGCGGGGGTACCGGGCCCCGACGCCCTCGTCGACATCCTGCTGGCCCCCCTGGCGCCCGAGCTCTTCGCGTACCAGCGAGGCCGGGGCCGCGGCGTCGAGGAGATCAAGTCGGCCCTGCGCACGCTCGCCGAGCGGACGCTCGCCGGGTAGACGGGACGGGTGGGGCCGGGCGCGACCGCACCCGTCCCCACCCGTCGGTCACTGCTTCCAGCTCGCGGGCTGGCCGGGGTCGAGCGTGCGCCAGTGGGCGAGGACCTCGGGGTCCTGGGCGTCGAGCCAGTCGGTCAGTTCGCGGAAGGAGACGCAGCGGACCTCCTTGCGGGGGCAGACCTCGCGCATCGTGTCCTCGACGGCGTCCATGTAGATCCCGCCGTTCCAGTCCTCGAAGTGGTTCCCGATGAACATCGGCGCGCGGCTTCCGTGGAACACCCGCTCGAAGCCCGCGACGTACGAGTCACGGGCCTCCTTGCGCCAGGTCTGGTACTTCGCCGGGTCGCCCTCGGTGCTGCCCTTCGACTGGTTGTAGAGGAAGTTGAAGTCCATGGACAGCACCTGGAAGTCCTTGCCGGGGAACGGCAGCATCTGCAGCGGCAGGTCCCAGACGCCGTTCTTCTTCGACGGCCAGATCTGGAAGTCCCCCGGGGAGCTCGCGTCGTAGCGCCAGCCGAAGGGCTTGAGCGCGGACAGCAGGGTCTTCTGGCCCTCCAGGCAGGGGGCCCGGCCGCCGACGACCTCACGGGTGGGGTCGAACGGCAGCGGATCGAGGTCGGTGAAGCCGGTGTTGGTCTTCCAGTTCTGGACGAAGGAGTAGAACTGGCTGATCTCGCTGGTCCATTCGTCCTTGCTCCAGTCCCCGCCGCCCTTCTTCTCGCAGAAGTGGCCGTTGAAGTGGGACCCGATCTCGTTTCCCTCCCGCCAGGCGCCGCCGAGCTGCTCCAGCGTCGTGCGGATGTGCTCGCGCGTCGGGTACGAGATCGCGGCGGCCCCGGTCTCGTGCCGGGGCGGCCGGTAGAGGTTCCGCTTGTCCTTCGGGAGCAGGTAGATGCCGGTGAGGAAGAACGTCATGTGCGCGTTGCTCTCCTTCGCCACGCGGCGGAAGCGCGAGAACATCCGGTCGTCGCCCTCCAGCGCGCCGTCCCAGGAGAACACCACGAACTGGGGCGGCCGTTCGCCCGGCTTCAGGCGCTTCGCCTTCAGCCGGCCCGGCTGCGGTCCGGTGTAGGACGTGGAACCGTCCCCCAGGATCCTGACCTTGCCGTCCCACTTCTCGTCCTGCTCCTCCTTCTTGGCGTCGCGGACGTCCCGGCTGGTGGGGGTCGGTGCGGCGACGGTCCGGGTGCCCCGTTGCGGGTTCCGGTCGTCCCCGTCGTCGTCGGACATCAGCGGGACGAGGGCCGCGGAACCCGCCACCACGAGGCATGCGGCGATTCCCAGAACGACGCGGGGGGTGAGGCGGTCCCGTTTGCGGCGGGACGTGGATTTCGCTCTGGCTCTTGTCACTTCGTCACGGCTTCCGTGTAGGTTTTCCAGATCCGGGCCGGGAAGTCCCGGTCGCCCGCCGAGGCACCGCCCAGCCCCTTGAGCGGCAGGGGCGCGAGGCTCCGGTTCAGGTCCATGCGGTACACGACGACGGCGGTGGACGCGGCCGGGGTGTACCCGACGCGCCAGCGCGCGGTGTCGTCCCCGGTGGTGCCGTTCTTGACCGCGACCGGTCCGGCGGCGACGCCGTTCTTCCCGCCGTCGGACCGGGTGAGTGCCGCGGTGACCTCGTCGGCGACGTCGGACCGGACGGCGCGCCTGGGCTGCGGCAGGTCGAGCCGGACCTTCGTGCCGTTGCGGGTGACCCTGCTGACCGAGTACGGGTCCGTGTGCAGGCCGTGGGCCGCGAACGTGCCGTACGCGCCGGCCATGCGGATGGCGCTGGGGGTCGAGTTGCCCATCGCGAACGCCGGAACGGGCGGGCCGAAGCTCGACGCGAGCAGCCCCGACGCCTCCGCGGTGCTGCGGACCTGCTTCAGACCGGTGTCCATGCCGAGCTGGAGGAAGGGGGAGTTCACGGATTTGACCATGGCGTCGTGCAGGCTGATGCGGCCGTAGGAACGGTCGCCGTCGTTGTCGCCCTTGACCGTCTTCCCGCCGCGGTCCCAGTAGGGGCCCTCGGGGGTCGTGACCGGGATGTCGTCGTCGCCGTCGTACACCGTCGACGGGGTGATGGTGATGCGCGGACCGTTGCGCTCGCGCGTGATTCCGTGCTGGAGGCCGGCGGCGTAGACGAACGGGGTGAACGCCGAACCGGCCGGGACGGTGCTCGCGTTGGACTCGTTGAAGGCCTGGCGCTCGAAGTCGGGTCCGCCGTACACGGCGAGGATGCGGCCGTCCGGGGCGACGGTCGCGGCCCCGAAACGGACGTGCCGGTCCTCCTTGCGCCGCTTCGGGTCGAGCGCGTCGCGCGCCTCGCGCACGGACCGGGCCAGCGCGGTCGTCCGGGGCTTCTCGAACGTCGTGTAGATCTGGTAGCCGCCGAGGTCGAAGCGCGCGTCGGAGATGTGCCCGGCCCGTTTGGCGTACGACTCGGCGAGCTGGACGAGATAGCCGTTCTGCCCGTTCGTGCCGCTGGGTCCGTGCGGTGGCTTCGGGTCGGGGAAGGTGGTGTACTTCGCGCGTTCGGCCCGGCTCAGCCTGCCGATCTCCACCATGCGGTCCAGGGTCCACCGCCACCGCTCGACGGCCCGCGCGCGGTTGCGGGGGTTGACCGCCGGATCGTAGAGCGAGGCCCCCTTGAGCAGGGAGGCGAGGAACGCGCCCTCGCTGGCGTCGAGCTGGGTGACCTCCTTGCCGTAGTACGCCTGCGCGGCACGCTGGAGACCGTAGGTGCCGCGGCCGAACCAGCTGGTGTTCAGGTACTCCTGGAGGATCTTGTCCTTGCTCATGTTGCGGTCCAGCTTGACCGCCAGCAGCATCTCGGTGAACTTCCGCGAGAAGGAGCGGTCCTGCGTCAGATAGACGTTCTTGACGTACTGCTGGGTGATGGTGGAGCCGCCCTGGGTGTCCCCGTCACCGAGCGTGCGCCACAGCGCGCGGGTGAGCCCCTGGGCCGATATGCCGTGGTCGGAGTAGAAGTCCGCGTTCTCCGCCGCGAGCACGGCCCACCGCACGTGGTCGGGGATCTTCGACAGGGGCATCTCCTGGCGGCTCACCCAGCCGGTGCGGGCCATGGGGGTGCCGTCGGCCCAGTAGTAGACGGTGTCCTGCTGGGTGGCGAACGCGTTGAGGTCCTCGGGGATCTCGGTACGCGCGTAGGCGATGCCCACCACGGTCACCAGCGTCGCGGCGAACGTCAGTGACGAACCCAGGGCCAGCCGCCACGAGGGCACCCAGCGCCGCCAGCCGTGACGACCCGCACGCGGGTAGTCCGGCCTGCGCACCAGGCGGCCGCGCGGACGTCTCGCCTGCTTGCGGCGCCCCGTTCCCGGGGCCAGTGCCGCCCGCGCGGCCCGTCTCGTCCTGCCCCACATGTTCTGCTGCGTCATTCCGTCCAGCCATGGCAGTACGGGCCCGTCGCGCGTCGCGACGGTGCCTGTGCACGTGCAGTGGTCGTGTGTTTCGCCCCGTGGCTCCGCCACAGCAAAGGCCAAAGCATGACCGAGAGTTGCGTCGCGAAGTCACGTAAAGATAACAGGCCCTCGGGAGAGGGGGGCTCGGTTCCCTGTTTCCTCCGTCGGTGAAAGGTGCCGCGCGGCCGCCGCGCGCCTTCGGCGGCACCGGAACGCCATGGCGCTCGAACCGGCCAATTCGGCGGCCCGCCCCGCCGCCGCCCCGCGGGAGAACCGTCCCGCGCCGGTGTTCGCACCGGGCCCCGGGCGGTCCGCCGAGTCCGGCTGATGAGACGTCAAGCCAGCTTCTGGCCAAGAGTGTTGAGGGGCGCGAACGGTGCCGTGGTGACACCGGGAATCTCGCGCATAAGGTCTGGAACGCGCAGCGAGCCCGGCCGGCCGGTCCATCGGAATGGTCAACGACGTCCCGTACAGGGAGAAGCAGTGTCACGTGTCGAACCCGTCCTGACGCGGGCCCTTTTCCGGACTCCCTTACTCCGCCTGGACGTCGCCCACCGGGGCCGCGTGCGACGTCTGGGACTGAAACTCGAATCGCGCGGCCCCACCGGATCGGTGAAGGACCGCAGCGCCGTCGGACTGCTGCGGGCGCTGCACGACGAACGACCGCTCACCCCGGGCACGGTGGTGGTGGAATCCACCTCCGGCAACCTCGGCCTGGCCCTGGCCAGGATGCTGCCCGAAATCGGCTGCGACTTCCTCGCGGTGGTCGACCCGAAGACCCCGCACGCCACCCGCCGCATGCTCACCGACCGGGGCGCCCGGGTCCTCGTCGTCGACGAACCCGACGGCCGGGGCGGATACCTGCTCAGCCGGCTGCGCCGGGTGCGCGAACTGTGCGCGGACAACCCCGGATACCGCTGGCCCGACCAGTACGAGAACTGGGCCGCCCCCGACATCCACCGCCGCGTCACGGGGCCCGAGCTCACCGGGCAGGCCGGAGCGGACCTCGGCGCCGTCTACGTACCGGTCTCCACCGGCGGCACCCTCGCCGGCATCGGCGCGCACCTGCGCGAGCACCGGCCCGACGTCGCCGCGGTCGCCGTGGACGTACGCGGCTCACTGGCCGTCGCGGGCAGCGCGGGACGCCGCCTGATACCGGGCATCGGGGCCAGCCGGCCGTCCGCCTTCCTGGCCGCGCCGCACAGCTACGACCGCGCCGTGCACGTCGACGACATCGAGGCGATCGCCGTCTGCCGGATCCTCGTCGAGGACGTGGGGCTCGCCCTCGGCGGCTCCAGCGGCTGCGCCGTGCGCGCCATGCTGGCCGACCGGGAGGACGACGGCCCCGACGACCGGCTCTCGGTGTGCCTGGCCGCCGACGGCGGCGGCAAGTACCGCGACACCCTCTACTCCGACGACTGGGCGACAGAACAGGGCGTGGCCAAGGAGATCACCGCCGCTGTGGAACACCTGCGCAGTGAAGGGCTCTTCTTCGACCGAAAGCACCAGGAGCACTGAACATGGGCACCAGCACCACCCTCGACCGACGGCGGACGGACCGCGGCCACCGGCAGTACCTGCCGCTGGTGCAGGGCGCCACGCTGATCGAGTGGACCGGAACGGGACTGTTCCTCGCCGTCTCGACCATCTACTTCGTCAAGGTCGCCCACCTCAGCACCTCGGCCGTCGGCACCGGCCTCACCATCGGCGGTGCCGTCGCCGTCGCCACCGCCGTGCCCGTCGCCCGGCTGGCCGGACGCTTCGGACCGAAGCCGGTGCTGATCGGCGTGATGCTGCTGCGCGCCCTGGCCACCGTCGGCTACCTGTGGGTCGACGGCTGGTGGAGCTTCCTCCTCGTGGTCGCCGTCGTCGCCGTCACCGAACAGTCCTCGCCCCCGCTGGTGCAGGCGTACGTCGGCGCGCGGACCCCGCAGAACCTGCGCGCGAAGGTGATGGCCGTCCAGCGCACCGTCGTCAACCTCGGCATCAGCCTGGGCGGACTCATCGCCGGAGTCGCCCTGGGTTCCGGCGCCCCCGGGGCCTTCCGGCCGCTGCTGATCGGCGGCGCGCTCGCCTACGTGCTGGTGGCCGCGGTGTACGCCACCGCACGGAGCGAGGAGGTCGGGGAGACCGTCCGCAGCACCGGGGTGGCGGCGCTGCTGAAGGACCGCCGCCTGCTGGGCTTCACCGCGTACAACGCGCTGGTGTCGCTCTGGATGCCGGTGCTCAACGTGGCCTTCCCGCTGTGGCTCGTCACCGAGACGGACGTGCCGGAGCGCTACGTCGGCATCCTCTACGCCGTCAACACCGTGCTGTGCATCGCCCTCCAGTACCCGCTCAACCGCTGCTACGGCACACCGCGCCGGGCCTGGCTCTCGTACGCGGCCGCGGCGCTGCTGCTCGGCGGCGGCGCCCTGGCCTTCGCCGCCGCGCCCGGTCTCGCGACCCGGGAGGCGCTGCTGGTGCTCGCCGCCGCCGTCGTCCTGCTGACGTTCGCCGAACTGCTCCAGGTCGGCGCCTCGTGGACCCTCTCCTTCGACCTGGCGCCGGAAGGGGCGCGCAGCGCGTACCTGGTGCTGTTCAACACCAGCCGCACCGTGGCCAACCGGGTCGCGYGACCGGTGCTGATGACCGGGGTCGTCCTCGCCCTGGGCACGGCCGGCTGGATCGCGCTCGCCCTGGTGCTGCTGCTCGGCGCGCTCGTCCCCTTCGTGATGCTCCGGGAGCCGCACGGCACCGGCCACTGACCACCCCCGCACCACCCCGACCGCCCCTCTCGCCAAGGAGTTCCGCCCGTCATGGACTTCGAGCACTACCCCGACAGCCACTTCCGCTACCTGACCCGCGCGGACGTCATCGAGGCCGCCCGCGACGTGGACATCGTGGAGGCGGTGGCCCAGGCGCTCCGGCTGCACGCCGCCGGACAGACGGTCCTCCCCGAGGAGGCGTACCTCGGCTGGACCACCCCGCAGGGCGACCCGGCCAGACTGCTGGCCATGCCCGGCGCCCTGACCAGGGACGGGCGGCCCCCGGTCGTCGGGATGAAGACGATCAACGCCTCGATCGGCAACCCGGAACGCGGAATGCCCCGCTCCCAGGGCTTCACCCTGCTCCTCGACCCCGAGACCGCCCGCCCGCTCGCCCTGATGGAGGCCGCCTACATCAGCGCGATGCGCACCGCCGCGGTCACCGCGCTCGCCGTGCGCCACCTCGCGGTGGAACGCCCGCGGCGGCTGGCGCTCCTCGGCTGCGGCGCACTCGCCCAGGCGCACGCGGCACTGCTGCTGCGCACCGTGCCCACCCTGCGCCGCATCACGCTGTACGACGTGGCGCCCGACCGCGCGAAGTCCGCCGCCCACCGCATCGCCTCGCTGCCCGGCGCGGCGGACGTCGAGACGGTGGTCGCCGACGGCCCGCGGGAGGCGGTACGGGACGCCGAGGTCGTCGTGCCCGTCACCACCGTGACCCGGGGCTACATCGAACCGGACTGGCTGCGGCCCGGCACGCTCGTCTGCCACGTCTCGCTGGACGACCTCACCGAGGCGGCGGTGCTCGCGGCCGGCACGGTGCTCGTCGACGACTGGAGCCTGGTCCGGGACGACCCGCGCCGGCTGCTCGGCCGGATGCACCGGGCGGGCACCCTGCTCGGCCCCGACGGCACCCCCAGGGAAGGAGTCACCGCCCGCCCCGGGGCCCGCCGCGTCGACGGAACGCTCGGCGACGTGCTCACCGGAGGACACCCCGGCCGCCGCGACCAGGACGAGATCGTGATCAGCAACCCGTTCGGGATGTCCGTCCTGGACGTCGCCGTGGCCGACCGCATCCACGCCCACGCCGAGGCCGCCGGTCTCGGCGCCCGGCTCACGCTCTGAGGGGGAACCGTGACGATCGATCCGAACATCCAGGAGATCAACCGCACCATGTGGTCGTACGGCGAGTACCGGCACGTCGCCGACCTGCTGCGGCCCGGCGCCGTCGAACTGGTCGACCGGCTCGCCCCCGCCCCGGGCACCGCCCACCTCGACGTCGCCACCGGCAACGGCAACGTCGCGCTGCTGTCCGCCCTGTGCGGCTCCGTGGTCACCGGGCTGGACCTCACCGACGAGTTCTTCCCCGACGCGCGCGAACGGTTCGCACAGGCCGGCGTCCAGGTGGACCTGCGCCGCGGCGACGCCCAGGAACTCCCCTTCGCCGACGCCTCGTTCGACCTGGTGACCTCCACCTACGGCATCCAGTTCGCCCCCGACCACACCGCCGCGGCCGGAGAGATGGCCCGGGTGCTGCGGCCCGGCGGCCGGATCGGCATGTGCAACTGGACGGCCCGCAGCTGGACCGCGCACTTCCAGGCGATCCTCTCCGCCTACTTCGCCTCGCCCAACGGACACCAGGGACAGCCCATGCTGTGGGGGTCGCCGGACTACCTCGGCGAACTCCTCGGCCCCGGCTTCACCGTCACGGCCGAGCGCCGCGAACTCTTCTACCCCTTCGGCACGGCCGACGACCTGGTCACCTTCTTCGAGAACTGCTTCGGCCCCTGCATCGCGGCCCGGAACACCATCTCGCCGCCCTCGCGGTGGAAGGAACTGCGGGCGGAGATGGCCGAGATGACCGAGGACTTCCACACCACCGACGAACGGGGCACCGGCGTGCCCGTCGAGTACCTGCTCGTCGTCGCGGAGAAGAAGGAGGACCGGTGACCGGCGTGCCCGAGCGGTACCCGGTGCTCCCGTTGGCGCCGGGCGCGCGCGAACGCGCCCGCGCCACGGCACTGACCCGCGACGAACCGTACGAACTGGGCGAAGGAGTCCACTCCTACGTCGAACGGCACGCCGCCGAGCACCCGGCCAGGACCGCGATCGACGACGGCCGGACGGCCGTCGGATACGCCGAGCTGGCCGACCGCGCGCGCCGCACCGCCGCGCGGCTGGCGGCCGAGGGCGTCTCGCCGGGGCGGATCGTCGCCGTCGGCGGACGGCGCGGCACCGACGTCGTCACGGCCTTCCTCGCGCTGGAACTGCTCGGCGCCGTCTACCTGCCGGTCGACGCGGGCTGGCCCGCCGCCCGCGTCGAGTCCCTGCTCACCGACAGCGGCGCGGTCCTCGCCCTGGTCACCGGCGGACCGGCGGACACCGGGGAAATGGTCAAGGGCGCCCGCGCGGCCGGAGTACCCGTCACGGCACCGGAACCGGCGGACGCCCCGTACACCCGGACGACCCCCATGGCCCCCGACGAGATCCGCTACGTCCTCTACACCTCGGGGTCGACCGGCCGCCCCAAGGCCGCGATCGTCGAGCACCGGGGCATGCTCAACCACCTGTGGGCCAAGGTCGACGACCTCGGGCTGACCGCGGACGACCGGCTGGCCCAGACCGCACCGCTGGGCTTCGACATCTCCGTCTGGCAGATGCTCGCCCCGCTGCTCGTCGGCGGCCGGGTGCAGATCTTCGACGACGAGCGGGCCCAGGACGGCGCCCTGCTCCTGACGGAACTGCGCGAACGCGGAACCACGGTGCTGGAGACCGTGCCCACCCTGATCCGCTTCCTCCTCGACGCACGGGAGAGCTCGGACCTCGGGCCCGGCGCACTGCGCTGGATGATCGCCACCGGCGAGGAACTGCCGCCCGCCCTGGCCCGGCGGTGGCACGACACCCTGCCCGACGTCCGGCTGCTCAACGCGTACGGCCCCACCGAGTGCTCGGACGACGTCACCCACGCCGTGCTCGGCCCGCCCGCCGACGGAGTGCGCCACCTGCCGATCGGATCACCCATCGGTAACGCCGAACTCCACGTGCTGCGCGAGGATGACGGGCAGTGGCACGCCTGCGAGCACGGGGAGGCGGGAGAACTGTTCGTCGGGGGAGTCGTCGTGGGCCGCGGCTACCTGGGCGACCCGGAGCGCACCGCCCGGGCCTTCTTCACCGACCCCTTCGGCGACGGCGAAGGACGTCTCTACCGCACCGGCGACGCCGTACGCGTGCTGCCGGACGGCCAGTTGGAGTACCTCGGCCGGGTCGACCGGCAGGTCAAGCTCGGCGGCGTACGCATGGAACTCGCCGAGATCGAGGCGGTGCTCGGCACCCACCCCGGCATCGCCGCCTGCGCCGTCACCGTCCACACCCCCGACGACACCGGCGCCCTGGTCGCCCGGGAGAGCGCCCACACCCCGGTGACCGCACCGTCGCCGCGGCTGGTCGCCTACGTCACCCCGGTCGGCGAGGAGATACCCCCGGAGGCGCTCCGCACCCACCTCGCCGAGCGGCTCCCCGCGCCGATGGTGCCCCGCACCTTCGTCGTCCTGCCCCGCATCCCGCTCACCCGCAACGGCAAGACGGACCACCGGGCCCTGCCCGCGCCGCCGCGCCGCGACCGCCCGGGGACCCGGCCGTACACCCCGCCGCGCGGCGCGGCGGAGAGCGCCGTCGCGGACCTCGTCGCCGAACTCCTGGGCACCGGACGGGTCGGCCGGGACGACAGGTTCCTGGAGCTGGGCGGCGACTCGCTGCTGGCCATGCGCCTGGTCGCGGCACTGCGCCGGACGGGATCGGCCGCGGGCCTGCGCGACGTGCTGCGCGACGGCAGCCCCGCCGCGCTCGCCGCCCTCGGCCGCGAGAAACGGCAACCGGCAGGCGCCCCCGCCGGGCCGCCCCGGGACCGGCCGCGGACCCGGCCGCTCACCCCGCAGCAGGCCGGGGTCTACTTCCACTGGCGGCTCGACCCGCTCAGCCCCTACTACAGCTACCAGGGGTCCCTGGAACTCGACGGCCCCCTCGACACGGCACGGCTGGCGCGGGCCTGGCACCTGCTGCTCGGGGAGAACCCGCTGCTGCTCGCCCGGTTCCACGAGACCGACGGGGCGGACGGGCAGGAAGTGGTGCACCACTACCCGCACTGGGAGGTGCCGCTGCCCGGCCGCGCCCGGGACGTCACCGCGGACGAGTTCCGCGCCGAGGCCGCCCGGGAGGCGGCCCGGCCCTTCGACCTCCTCACCGAACCGGCCCTGCGGACCGAACTGTTCCGCCTGCCCGGCGGACAGCACCGGCTCCTGGTCACCATGCACGAACTGCTCCTCGACGGCTGGGGCGCCACCGTGCTCTTCCAGCGCCTCGCCGAACTGTACGAACGGCCTCCCGCCGGACCCGACCCCGAACGCGCCACCCGGTACGACCGCTACCTGGACCACCTGACGGAGCTGCTGGCCACCGAGGAGGTGGCCGAGGCGGGGGAGTACTGGCTCGACCGGCTCTCCGGGGACCTCCCGGTGCTGCGGATCGCGCAGAAGCAGCGGCCCGTCGCACCCACCTACCGGGGCGAGATCACCGAGGCGGTCCTCGACGAGTCCCTGTCCCGGCGACTGCGCGCCACCGCGCTGGCCGCGTCCGCCACCGCGTTCGTACCGCTGTTGGCCGCCTACGCACTCGCCCTGAGCTACTACGGCGACACCGACGAGGTGATCGTCGGCGCCCCGATGGCGGGCCGGGAACGGCCGGAGACCGCCGAGGTGCCGGCCTTCGTGCTCGCCATGCTGCCGCTGCGGCTGCGCGTCGACCCGGCCGCGACCCTGGAGGAGTTCGCCGCACAGGTGCGGGAGACGGTGTACGAGGCGTACGCCGCGGCCGACCACCCCTTCGGCTGGACACTGCGACGGCTGCCCGCCGCGACCCGCAGCTCGTCGGCGACCCCGGTCTTCCAGACCATGCTCAACATGCTGCCGTACCCGGCACGCGTCACCACCGCGTCGGACGTCACCTTCCGCTTCGTCGAACTCGACACCGGATACACCAAGTACGACTGCGCCCTCTACGTCCAGCCGCACGGCCCGGACCGGCTGCTGTTGCAGTACGCCTACCAGCAGGAACTGCTCGACGCCCCGGCCGCCCGCAACGTACTGCAATCCACCCTGATCGCGCTGCGGGCCCTCACCGACCCGGAGCGCGCGCGGCACACCACCGTCCGTTCCCTCGATCTGCTGCCCGGAGACGATCACCGATGACCCCGCCGACCCTGCTGGAACTCTTCGCCGAACAGGTCGAGGCCCGACCCGGGGCCGTGGCCCTGCGCCACGCCGGCACCGACGTCACCTACCGCGAACTCGACGAGTGGAGCGGCCGGCTGGCCGCCCGGCTCGTCGCCAGGGGCACCGGCCCCGGCTCGCTGGTGGCCCTCGCCGCCCAGCGCGGCCCCGCCGCCGTCGCCGGAGTCCTCGCCGTGCTGAGGACCGGCGCCGCCTACCTCGGGCTGGACCCCGCCACCCCCGTGCGACGACAGCGCCGGATGGTGGAGGAGACCGGGCCGCACTGCGTGCTGGCCGAACCCGGACTCGACCGGTTCCCCACCCTGGACGCCCCCCGCGTCACCCTCGCCCCCCTCACCGAGGGACCGCTGCACCGGGCGCCCGAGCAGGAGCCCGACGACGACGCGCTGTTCCACGTCGTCTACACGTCGGGGACGACCGGAAACCCCAAGGGCGTGCGCATCAGCCACCGTTCGGTCCGCGGCCGGCTGGAGTGGATGTGGCGGGACCACCCCTTCCCCGCGGACGCGGTGCTCGCCGTCCAGAAGTCCCTCGCCCTGGTCGCCTCGCCCTGGGAACTGCTGGGCGGACTGCTGAAGGGCGTCCCGTCCGTGGTGCTCGGCACCGACGAACTCCTCGACCCGGTGCTGTTCGCCGCCGCCGTCGAGCAGGAACGGATCACCCACCTCTTCCTGACCCCGCAACTGATCGCCGGACTCCTGGAGGAGAGCGCGAAACACCCCGGCGGACACCGGCCCGCGCTGGTCACCAGCGGCGCCGACACCCTGCCCGTGGCCACCGTCCTGCGCTTCCGCGAGGTCTGGCCCGACGCCACCCTGCTCAACCTCTACGGCATGACGGAGACCGCCTCCAACGTCGCTTCCTACGACACCGCCGCACTGCCGGCCGACGCCGAACGCGTCCCCGTCGGCAGCCCCGTCGCGGGCGCCTCGCTCTCGGTCCGCGACCGGCTCGGCCGGCGGCTGCCGCCCGGCGTGACCGGCGAGGTGTGGGTCTCCGGACCGCCCCTGGCCCTCGGCTACGTCGGCGGCGACGGCGACGGCCGGTTCGTCACGGACGACACCGGGGCGACGCACTACCGGACCGGCGACCGGGGCCGCCTGCTCCCGGACTCGGCACTGGAGATCACCGGCCGCACCGACAACCAGATCAAGATCCGCGGCTACCGCGTCGAACTGGAGGAGATCGAGGCCACCCTGCGCAAGGCGCCCGGCGTCACCGACGCGGGCGCGTACGCGCAGAGCGCGGACGACGGGACGAGCATCGTCGCCTGCCTCACCTCCGACGAGGAGACCGACCCCGCCGCACTGCGCGCGTACCTGCGCGACCGGCTGCCCGACTACATGCTGCCCGCCCGCGTCCAGCAGCTCCCGCACCTCCCGCTGAACACCAACGGCAAACTGGACCGCGCCGCCCTGCGCACGCTCGTCGCGGGCATCGGACAGGAACGGACGAGCGGATTCACCCCGGCCGACGACACCGAGGCCGCCGTCGCCGCCCTCTGGCAGGAACTGCTCGGCGCACCGCCCGCCTCGGCGGACCAGAACTTCTTCGACGCCGGGGGCCACTCCCTGCTCGCCGTGCGGCTCGCCAACCGGCTCGCGGGCACGGCGGGCCGCCGGGTACCGCTGCGCCGCATCCTCGGCGCGCCCACCGTCACCGCCATCGCCGCCCTGTGCCGCGAGATCCGGCAGGAGGAGCAGATATGACCGGCCCCTGGCTGAGCGTGCCGGACGAGCGGTCGCGGTCCACCCCGGCCACCACCCTCGCCGTCTGCTTCGCACCCACCGGCGCCCACGGCTCCTCGTTCGCGCCGTGGCACGGCCGCCTCCCCGAGGACACCGCCCTCGTGCTCGTCACACCACCGGGCCGGGGCAGCCGCGTCGAGGAGGAACCCGTCACCGACATGGCGGTCTACGCGGACGCCGTGGCGGCCGGGATCCGCGAACTGCGCGGCGGGCGGCGGCTGGTGCTGATCGGCGTCAGCCTCGGAGCGCTGCTGGCGTACGAGACGTGCCGCCGACTCCTCGACGCCGGGGTGCCGGTCGCGCGGCTGTGCGCGGTGGCCGGGCAGTGCCCCGGCGACTTCGACGGCCACGGCCACGACGTCACCGTCGAGGACGCCCGTGCCTTCGTCGTCGGGACCGGACTGACCGACCCGGAGCTGCTGGCGGACCCCGAGTTCGAGGAGGTGCTGCTGCCGCCGGTGATCGCCGACCTCCGGCTGGCCGCGGGGTACGACGGCCGCCGGGGCCCCCTGCCGCAGGTCGACCTGCGCGCGGTGTGGGCCGCCGAGGACCCGCACGTGCCCGAGGTCACCGTGCGCCGCTGGGCCGAGTGGACCCGCGGTACGTGCACCATGGCGTCCGTCGAGGGCGGCCACTACGCCCACCGGGAGAACCCGGCGGCGGTCGTCTCCGCCTGCCTGGACGGCCTGCCGGGAAGCGGACCGTCACGCCGCTCGGTGCTCGGCGCCGGGGCGACGGCGGTGGCGGGCACCGTGCTGGGAATCGGCGCGGTGGCGTCGGTGCCGTCCGGGGCGCGGGCCGCCACCGCCACCACGACGGGGGACGCGCTCTTCGACGGCGACCCCACCGACCCCGTGGACCTGGCCGTGGCCATGATCCGGCAGAACACCAGCAACCCCGGTGACGGCGCGATCACCCTGCCGCTCGCCCGGATGCTCCAGGACGTCTTCCGGTCCGCCGGTGTCGACACCGAGATCGTGCCCACCCCGAAGGAGGGCAACGTCCACTTCTTCGCCCGCGTGCCGGCCGACGGCCCGACCCGCAAGGAGCCGCTGGTCCTGCTCGGCCACTCCGACGTGGTGCCCGCCATCGGCGACACCTGGAGGACCGACCCCTTCGCGGGCGAGATCGAGGACGGCAAGCTGTACGGCCGCGGCTCGCTCGACATGAAGGGCGTCAACGCAGCCTTCGTCGCCGCCCTGCTGCGCCACGTCCGCGAGGGCACGGTCTTCGACCGCGACATCGTCTTCTGGTCCGACTGCGACGAGGAACAGGGCCCCTACGGCGTGCGCTGGTTCCTCACCGAGCACCCCGGCAGGGTGGCGGCGGGCGCGGTCGTCACCGAGGGCGGCTGGGTGCTCAACCAGCGCGACGGCACGACGCCCATGATCGCCTCGCTCACCTGCAACGACAAGCGCTCCCTGCTGCTGCGCCTGGAGACCTCCTCCTACGCCACCCACACCTCCAAGCCGTTCACCGGACAGGCGGTGGTCCGGCTGGGCGAGGTGCTCGACCTGCTGGGGGAGTGGCGCGCCCACATCCGCCCCAACGCGCTGTCCCGGCGGTACTTCGCGGAGCTGGCCGAGGCCACCACCGACCGGCCGTTCGCCGAGGCGCTGAGGGAGATGCTCGACGCCCGAACGGAGCAGCAGCGGGACCGGGCGGGCGAGGCGGTGGTGCGGCTCAGCGAGACCCCGGAGCTGCACAACGCGATGCTGCGGACCACGCTCGCCTTCACCGCGGCGCAGTCCGGCTACTACCCGAGCATCGTGCCGGGCACCGCGACCGCGGACTTCCGGGCCGCCTTCCTGCCGGGGGCCGAGGACCCCGGACGCACCGTCGCCGAACTGCGCTCGCTGATCGGCAACCGGGCGACGCTGACCGTCGTCGGGAACCCGGGGGAGAGCGAGCAGCAGGCACTGGACCGGCTGCGCGGTTATCTGGCCACGCCCGACTCCGACCACGACACGGACGTCTTCCGTGCCTGGCAGGACGCCGTGCGCCGGACCCATCCCGGGGTACGGGCCACCCCCTGCCAGTTCGAGGCCGTCACCAGTGCCGTGCCGTTCCGGGAACAGCGGGTGCCCGTGTACGGCATGTACCCGTTCACCGTGAACCGGGACATGCTCAAGCGCATGCACGGCACCGACGAGCACATCGGGGTCGAGGCGCTGCGACAGGGCACCGAGACCGTCTACCAGCTCCTGGCCGGACTGCGCGCGGGGGACTGAGCCCGGACGCGCCGTGCGGACGTACCCGGCCGGGCACGCCCGCACGGCGCCGTCGGACCCGTCATCCCACGCTGACCCAGTCGAGGGTGCGCTCCACCGCCCGCTTCCAGTTCGCGTAGCCCTCCGCCCGCCGCTCGTCGCTCCACTGCGGTTCCCAGCGCTTCGACTCCTGCCAGTGCTCACGCAACTCGCCCTGGTCCTGCCAGAACCCGGTGGCCAGCCCGGCCGCGTAGGCGGCACCGAGCGCCGTCGTCTCGGCGACGACCGGCCGGCTGACGGGGACACCGAGGACATCGGCCTGGATCTGCATGCACAGGTCGTTGGCCGTGACCCCGCCGTCGACCTTGAGCACGTCGAGGTGGACCCCGGAGTCCTGCTCCATCGCCTCCACCACGTCCCGGCTCTGGTAGCAGATGGCCTCCAGGGTGGCCCGCGCCAGATGGCCGTTGGTGTTGTACCGGGCCAGGCCGACGATGGCGCCCCGCGCGTCGGAGCGCCAGTACGGGGCGAAGAGGCCGGAGAAGGCGGGCACGAAGTACATCCCGCCGTTGTCCTCGACCGTCCGGGCGAGGTGTTCGCTCTCGCGCGCGTTCGAGATGATCTTCATCTGGTCCCGCAGCCACTGCACCGCGGAGCCGGTGACCGCGATGGAGCCCTCCAGGGCGTAGACCGCCGGGCTCTTCCCGAACCGGTAGGCGACCGTGGTGAGGAGCCCGTGCCGCGACCGGATGAGCTCGGTGCCGGTGTTGAGCACGAGGAAGTTGCCGGTGCCGTAGGTGTTCTTCGCCTCGCCCGGTTCGAAGCACACCTGCCCCACGGTGGCCGCCTGCTGGTCGCCGAGCACCCCGGTGATCGGGATCGCGGCCCGCAGGGGGCGGGAGGTGCGGGTGCAGCCGTACGCCTCCGGGTCGGAGGAGGGATTGATGGCCGGGAGCATCGCGCGGGGGACGCCGAAGATGTCCAGCAGCTCGTCGTCCCAGTCGAGCGTCTCCAGGTTCATCAGCATCGTCCGGCTGGCGTTGGTCACGTCGGTGGCGTGGATGCCGCCGTCGGGGCCGCCGGTGAGGTTCCACAGCACCCAGCAGTCGGTGTTCCCGAACACCGCGTGCCCCTGCTCCGCCGCCTCGCGGACCCCCTCGACGTTGTCGAGGATCCACTTGATCTTCCCGCCGGAGAAGTACGTGGCCGGGGGGAGCCCCGCCTTGCGCCGGATGACCTCGCCGTGGCCCTCGTTCTCCAGGGCCTGGGCGATCGCGTCGGTACGGGTGTCCTGCCACACGATGGCGTTGCAGTACGGGCGACCGGTGCGCGGGTCCCATACGACCGTCGTCTCGCGCTGGTTGGTGATCCCGATGGCGTCGAGGTCCGTGGCGCTCAGTCCCCCGGTGCGCAGGGCGGTCTGCATCACCGAGTTGGTGCGCTCCCAGATCTCCACCGGGTCGTGCTCCACCCAGCCGGGGCGGGGCAGGACCTGTTCGTGCTCCAACTGGTGCTTGGCCACTTCGTTTCCGTCGTGATCGAAGATCATGAAGCGGCTGCTGGTGGTGCCTTGGTCCACCGCGCCGATGAAGTCCGCCATGGCGTGCTTCCTCTCCTGGGTCGGGCCGGTGAGCGAACCGGATGTCACTTCTCCGGTGGCAGGGGGAGACTTCCCTCCGGCTCCGGCTCCGCCGAGGGCAGGAACCGGGTGATGAAGGCCTTGTAGAAGAACGCCCCCACCAGACCGCCGATGAACGGGCCCACGATCGGCACCCAGAAGTAGAGGTTTCCGTACTGGTCCCGCCACGCCCCTCCGTAACCGGTGAGGAAGCTCGCGAGCCGGGGCCCGAGGTCACGGGCCGGGTTGATGGCGTACCCGGCGTTGGTGCCGAACGCCATGCCGATGGCCACCACGATGAGTCCCACGACGAACGGGCCGAGATTGGCGCCCGGCGGGGTGTTGAGGAGGTCGGTGACCGCGAAGATCAGCAGTACGAGGATCGCGGTGCCGATGACCTGGTCCCGGAAGGCCCCCCACTCGTGCACCGGGAGCGCGGTGTTCCCGTTGGCGGGCAGGGTGGAGAACACCGTCTGTGTCTTGATGGTGTGTCCGGGGTCGGCCGCCGCCAGCGCCTCCGTGTAGTTCCAGCGCACCAGCAGCGCCGCGACGAACGCGCCCGCGAGCTGGGCGAGGGAGTAGGGCGCCACCTTTTTCCAGGGGAAGTCCTTGAAGGCGGCGAGCGCGAGGGTCACGGCGGGATTGAGGTGAGCCCCGCTCAGCCGGCCCGCCACGTAGACGCCCAGGGTGACCCCGAGGCCCCAGGCCCAGGCGATGCTGTCGTGGTTCCCGAGGCCGCCCGGCGGGTCGGTGAGCGCACCGCCCGCGACGACCTGGGCGACGACGCCGCAGCCGAAGAGAATGAGGATCATCGTGCCGAGGAACTCCGCGGAGAGTTCCCCGGCGAGTCCCGACCGCTTGAGTCGCTCCATGGAGGATCTCGCTTCCTGTCGATTCACGACCTCTGCGGCATAGATCCACATATGAGCGTAGACGGGGGCAGTTGGATCCGCACTCGGTGATGGAACCCCCCGGCGCGCGCCGGATCGCGGTGCGGCCGGGGCGTGTTTCGGAAGCGGCGTCGTCCGCCCGGAGGGCGCCCCCGGGCGGACGGGACTCCCGGAACGCGCCCTATGGGCCGTCCACGTCGACGTGGTCGAAGAGCTTCACCATGTTGCCGAGCACCCGCACGCAGGCCGTCACCTCGGCATCGGTGAGATCCCCGCCCACCTGGCGCAGCAGGGACTGCTCGCGGGCGAGCGCGGCGGTGATCGCCGCCCGGCCGGCCGCGGTCGGCCGGACCAGTGACGACCGCTGGTGGGCCGGGTTGGGGACGACCTCGACGAGCCGCGCCGCCGCGGCGTCGTTGACCATGCGCTGCACGAACTGCCTGCTCAGCGCCTGTGCGCGCCCCATCTGCGGGACCGTCATGGGGCCGTTCTCGTGCAGCAGGTCCAGTACGGCGCGCACGCCGACGGACAGTCCCTCGATCGGGGCATTCTGTTCCACCTTGCGCTGCACGCGCCGGTAGAGCGGGCCCACCAGGGCGAAGACCTCCGTGAGTCGCCGGGCGAGCTCCTCGGGAGGCAGAGGGCGTTCGGATTCGGTCACCTGGACATCATGACACCTTGGTTGCCAAGCTGCCGGGGCAAATGGCACCTTGGTTGTCATGAATGCTGCTTCCGAACTGAGTTCCTTCGAGACCGGGGACGGCCCCCTCGTGTACCGCGACGCCGGGCGCGGCCCGCTGCTGGTGCTGCTGCACGGCGGCTTCCTGGACCACGGGATGTGGGACGACCAGGTGCCGGACCTCGCCCGGACCCACCGGGTGATCGTGCCGGACGCCCGTGGGCACGGCGGATCGTCCAACGCGAGCGAGCCGTTCCGGCACACGGACGACCTGGCCGCGCTGCTGCGCCGGCTCGACGCCGGGCCCGCCGTTCTGGCCGGGGTGTCGATGGGCGCGGCCACCGCGGTCGACACCGCGCTCGAACACCCGGACCTGGTCCGCGCGTTGGTCGTCAGCGGGGCGGCCACCAGTGAGCCCGAGTTCCACGACCCCTGGTCCGAGGAGGTCCTGGCCGCACAGGCCCGCGCCCTGGGCGAGGGTGACGTGGAGGGCTGGGTCGACGCCTTCATGCTCTTCGCCGCGGGCCCGCACCGCACGCTCGACGACGTGGACCGCACCGTCGTGCGGCGGCTGCGCGACATGACCTTCCGGACGCTGTCCAAGCACCGTGCCGACGAGCCGGACCTGCGCGTTCCGGTCCCCGGCACCTGGGCGCGGGCGGCGGGGATCGAAGTCCCGGTACTGGCCGTCCACGGCGGCATCGACTCGGCCGACCACCTCGCCATGGCCCGGCGCCTGGTGGAAACGGTCGCCGACGGGCGCGAGGCGACCGTCGAGGGCACCGCCCATTACCCCAACATGGAGCGGCCGGACGCCTTCGGCGGGATACTGCGCGACTTCCTGGCGGCCGTTCCCGCCGGATGACGCGGACGGCGGGTGCGGGCGGCGGGGCCCGCGGACTCAGCCGGCGGGGGAGGGCACCGCGTCATCGGCCCCCGCGACGGCCCGCGCCGGGGCGTCGTGCAGGCCCAGGCGCAGGTGTTCGACGTGGAAGAGGGCCTGGTCGAGCAGTTCGGCCACATGGTTGTCGTACAGGGCGTAGATCACCGAGCGGCCCCGGCGCTCGCCCGTGACCAGGCCGAGGTTGCGCAGCAGCCGCAGCTGGTGGGAGCAGGCGGACTGCTCCATGCCGACCGCGTCCGCGAGTTCCGTCGCGGGGCAGGGGCCCTCCTGCAGGCGGGCGAGGATGCGCAGCCGGGACGGAGTGGCGAGGGCCTGGAGGGTGGACGCCACGTCCGTGGCCCCCACCGCGTCGAGGCGCTCGCGCGCGGTGGCGGCAGTGTTCGCGTCAGCTCCGTGGCCCATGCGCTCATCCTACGGAGATGTATGCATGAATGAGTGTTCATGTGATCCTGTATGGTGCGGAGGTCGAACCGCTCCGCCCTCTCGCGTGGAGGATCACCGCCCATGTCTTTCACCCTCACCCGCCC
>NZ_RDBO01000081.1:18760-19386 GCF_008120935.1 Streptomyces sp. sk2.1 | reverse complement strand
CCCGGCCGCCGACCGCGACGACTGGCACGCCCCGGACACCCGGGTCGCCCATACCGCCGACGTGTCGGGCCGACGCGGCACGTACACCCTGCGCATCCCGGTCGGGCGCGCGGACGAATCGTTCTACCTGCGGCTGCGCGGCAGCGACGGCAGGCGCAACGGGGCGGGGTTCCTCGGCGCGGCGATCGACCCGCACGGCCCGCGGCCGCACGAGCCCGGCAAGGGCAACCCGTGGCTCGACACCTGGTTCTACACCAACCCGGTCTTCGTGGACGTCGTGCGCTGAACCCGCCGACCGGTCGGGGCGGCCCGGGAAACGGGGCCGCCCCGACCGGCGCTCAGGCGTCCAGCGCCGCGGAGACCACGGCCTTCGCCTCCTCCTGGACCCGGGCGAGGTGGTCACCGCCCAGGAAGGACTCCGCGTAGATCTTGTAGACGTCCTCGGTGCCCGAGGGACGGGCGGCGAACCAGGCGTTCTCCGTGGTCACCTTGATGCCGCCGATCGGCGCGCCGTTGCCCGGCGCCTCCGTGAGCACGGCCGTGACCCGCTCGCCGGCCAGGGTGTC
Organism: Streptomyces sp. sk2.1; assembly: GCF_008120935.1. Taxonomy (GTDB): domain Bacteria; phylum Actinomycetota; class Actinomycetes; order Streptomycetales; family Streptomycetaceae; genus Streptomyces. The sequence continues at coordinate 18,820 of NZ_RDBO01000081.1, read as the reverse complement.
GGCCGTGACCTGCTCGGGGGACAGCCGGGCGAGCACCGCCTTCTGCGCGCGGTCGGCCGG
>NZ_RDBO01000081.1:0-18660 GCF_008120935.1 Streptomyces sp. sk2.1 | reverse complement strand
CTCGCGCCCAGCGGGTAGGCGAAGAAGAGTGCGAAGAGGACGGCGGCGGGCCCCGGCCCGCCGCGTCCGACGACGCCGCCCCACCGCCTGGATCTTCGCCGGGCCCGCCGCCGTCCTCTTCGCACTCTTCTTCGCCTACCCGCTGGGCGCGAGCCTGGTGCAGAGCTTCACCGCCGAGGAGGCCGGAACCACCCGCTGGGCCGGACTCGACCAGTACCGGCGGATGATCGACGACCCCGTCTTCCTGAAGTCGCTGCTCAACACCGGGGCCATCCTCGCCGTCCAGGTCCCCGTCATGATCGGCCTCGCGCTCGTCCTCGCCGTCCTGCTCAACCAGTCCTGGCTGCGCTTCCGCGGCACCTGGCGCGCCGTCTACTTCCTGCCCGCCGTCACCACCCTCGTCGCGTACGCCGTCGTCTTCCAGGTGCTCCTCAAGACCGACGGCGGACTGGTCAACCAGATCCTCGGCGCCGTCGGCATCGGACAGATCGACTGGCTCAACAGCCCCACCTGGGCCCGGATCTCCCTGATCGTCTCCCTGACCTGGCGCTGGACCGGCTACAACGCCGTCATCCTGCTCGCCGGACTCCAGTCCATCGGCAAGGAGCAGTACGAGGCCGCGGCGATCGACGGCGCCGGCACCCTGTCCACGTACGTCCGCGTCATCCTGCCGCAGCTGCGCCCCGTCGTCCTGTTCTGCGTGATCACCTCCACCATCGGCACGCTCCAGCTCTTCGACGAGAACTACGTCCTCACCCGGGGCGGCCCCGACGACGCCACCCTCACCCCGGTCCTCTATCTCTACCGGGTCGGCTTCCAGCAGTTCGACTTCGGTTACGCCGCCGCCATCGCCTGGGTCGTCGTGCTCCTCATCGCCGCGATCTCCGCCCTCCAGTACCTCGCCTTCGGAAGGGAGCGCCGCCGGTGACCGCCCTCCCGCAGGCCCCCGTGCGCGTCCACCCGGCCCGGCGCGCGGGCCGCGTCCTCGTCCGGCTGTTCCTCGCGGCCGGCGCCGTCGTCAGCCTGGTGCCGTTCCTCTGGATGGCGATCGCCTCGACCCACTCCACCTCGGAGCTGTTCCGCTCACCGCCGCCCTTCCTGCCCGGCGGACAACTGCTCGACAACCTCGTCCGGCTCCAGGAAACCATCGGCTTCGGACGGGTCCTGCTCAACAGCGCCGGCATCGCCGTCGTCCACACCGTGCTCAGCTCGCTGATCTCCGCCATGTGCGGTTACGGCCTGGCCAAGTTTCGCTTCCGCGGCCGGGGACTGCTGCTCGGCGCGGTGCTCGCCACGATGATGATCCCCTTCCAGGTCCTGCTCGTGCCGCTCTTCCAGATGATGGCGAGCGTCGGCTGGATCGACTCCTACCAGGCCGTGGTGCTGCCCTTCCTGGTGAACTCCTTCGGCATCCTGCTGATGCGGCAGAGCTTCGTCGACTTCCCCGACGAACTCCTCGAATCGGCCCGCATCGACGGCTCCGGCGAACTGCGCACCTTCTACCGGGTGGTACTGCCGTGCGTACGCCCCCAACTCGGCGCCCTGGTCATCTTCACGTTCATGGCGCAGTGGAACAGCTTCATCTGGCCGCTGCTCATGCTCAACTCCGAGGACAAATACACCGTGCCCGTCGCACTCAACACCCTCACCGGGCTCACCCACGTCGACTACTCCGGCCTGATGCTCGGCTCGCTCCTCGCCACCCTCCCGCTGATGTTCCTCTTCCTGATCTTCCAGCGGCAGTTCGTCGCCGGACTCCTCGGCGGGGCGGTGAAGGGATGAGCCTCCTCACCCGCGTCCCCGGCATCCTCTACGGCGGCGACTACAACCCCGAGCAGTGGCCCGAGGAGGTCTGGGCCGAGGACGCCGCGCTGATGCGCGAGGCCGGCGTCACCATGGTGACCGTCGGCGTCTTCTCCTGGGCCAGGCTCCAACCGGGGCCCGAAACCTGGGACTTCGCCTGGCTCGACCGGCTCATGGATCTGCTGCACGCACACGGCGTCGCCGTCGACCTGGCCACCGCCACCGCCTCGCCGCCCGCCTGGCTGATCCGCGCCCACCCCGACATCCTGCCGGTCACGGCCGACGGCGTACGCCTCGAATTCGGCTCCCGCCAGCACTACTGCCCCTCCTCGCCCGAATACCGCGCCGCCGCGCTCCGCCTCACCCGGGCCGTCGCCGAACGCTACGCGCACCACCCGGCCCTCGCCCTGTGGCACATCCACAACGAGTACGGCGACCACGTCACCGAATGCTTCTGCGCCCGCTCCGCCGACCACTTCCGCGACTGGCTCACCGACCGGTACGGCACGATCGACGACCTCAACCACGCCTGGGGCACGGCCTTCTGGTCGCAGCGCTACAGCACGTACGACGAGATCGAACCGCCCCGCACCGCCCCGGGCCCCGTCAACCCGACCCAGCTCCTGGACTGGCGGCGCTTCTGCTCCGACGCCCTGCTCGAATGCCACCGCGCCGAGCGCGAGGTCCTGCGGGAGACCGGCCCGGACATCCCGGCCACCACCAACTTCATGTCGATGTTCAAGGCACTCGACTACTGGAAGTGGGCCGAGCACGAGGACATCGTCTCCGACGACGCCTACCCCGACCCCGCCGACCCGCGCGCCCACGTCCGCGCCGCCCTCAACTACGACCTGATGCGCTCCCTCAAGGGCGGCCGGCCCTGGCTGCTCCTGGAACAGGCACCGTCCGCCGTCAGCTGGCGACCGGTCAACGTCCCCAAGAAACCCGGGCTGCAACGACTCTGGTCCCTCCAGGCCCTGGCCCGCGGCGCCGACGGCATCATGTACTTCCAATGGCGCGCCTCCCGCGCCGGCGCCGAGAAGTACCACAGCGCACTGCTCCCGCACCGCGGCACCGCCTCCCGCGGCTGGCGCGAGACCGTGCGCTTCGGCGCCGAACTCGCCCGGCTCGGCGAGATCGCCGGCACCACCTCCCGCGCCGACGTGGCGATCGTCCTGGACTGGGACTCCTGGTGGGCCCTGGAGGCCGACGACCACCCCTCCGCCCGCATGCGCTGGCCCGACCTGCTGCGCCCCTGGTACGAGGCGCTGCACGCCCGTGCCGTCCCCGTCGACTTCGTGCCCCCGCACGCGGACCTCGACGGATACCGGGCGGTCCTCGCCCCCAACCTCCACCTGCTGCGGCCCGGCGACGCCGCCCGCATCGCCGCCTACGTGCGCGGCGGCGGCCACTTCGTGTGCGGCCCCTTCAGCGGCGTCGTCGACGGCCACGACCACATCCACGACGGCGGCGCCCCGGGCCCGCTGCGGGACGTGCTCGGCGTGTCCGTCGACGAGTTCTGGCCGATCCCCGACGGCGAGGAGGTACGGCTCGCGTCCGGTGCCGGGGCCACCATGTGGAGCGAGTGGATCGAAATCGAGGGCCCGGACACCGAGACCGTCGACACCTACGCCTGCGGAGAGCTGACCGGCCGCCCCGCCGTCACCCGCCACCCCCACGGCACCGGCACCGCGTGGTACGTCGGAGCCCACCTCGGCACCGGCATCGCGGCCGTGCTCGACGAGGCGCTGCGGGCGGCCGGCGCACGCCCCGTGCTCGACGTCCCCCACGGTGTCGAGGCGACCGTGCGCACCGGCCCGCGGGGCACGTACCTCTTCGTCCTCAACCACAACGACCACGACACCCGGACCCCACTGACCGGCCCCTGGGCGACCGGCGGCACCGACCTGCTCACCGGCGCCGCCGTCCGCGACCGCATCGACCTCGGCCCGCTCGGCGCCGCGGTCCTGCGCCTGACCACCGACTCCCCTGGAGAGACCGACAAGTGACCGCACACAGATACCTGGGCGCCCTGACCGCGCTCCTCCTGGCCACGGGCACCCTCGCCGTACCGCGGACGGCCGCCGCGCACACCCGTCCCGGGCCGCCCTCCTCGTACGCCGACGTCCTCGACCTGCGCGGCACCCCCACCACCGCCCAGCCCGGCGACGGCGACGACAACAACCCCGTCACCGTCTTCGCCGACCGGGGCGCCTGGCACGCCTACGCCCTGCCGGAGAACGGCGACACCGACGCCTACGGCGGCTTCTCCGGACCCCTCTACATCGCCCAGGAATACCCCTGGTGGCTCAGCAAGTCCTTCAGCCGCATCCGCCTCACCGAACGCGGCAGCACCCTGGACCTGGCCGGAGGGGGCGAACCGCACCTCACCTCGCTCCCGGGCCGGCTCCGCCAGTCCTACGACCTCGGCCGCGGACTGCGCCTCACCCTCGAACTCCGCTTCGCCACCGACCGCAGCGCCCTGGTGCGGGCCGAGGTCCGCAACACCGGCCCGGCGACCCGCACCCTGGGCGCCGAATGGACCGGCAGCCTGCTGCGGCCCGCCGACCGGCCGATGCGCGACGCGCCCTCGCTGACCGCCACCCGCTCGGGCGTCGGCGTCGGCTTCGCGAAGGTCCGCGAGACCTGGGACTACCTCACCGACGGCACGGAACGCTTCGACGTCACGCACAGGGAAGCCGTCCGCACGACGGTGGACGGCGACACGTACCGCACCGAGGCGGTGCGACCGGTGACCCTCGCACCGGGCCGCTCGCACAGCTTCGACTGGACCGAGTCCTACACCTTCACCGCCGCCGAGCACACGAAGGAGCGGGCAAAAGTCCGCGCCGTGCTGGCCCGCCCCGGCGCCGTCGTCTCCGCGGCCGACACCCGCTGGCGGGGCTACGTCGCCGGGGTGACCCGGGGCGTCCCGGCCGACCGGCGGCGCACGGCCGTCAAGTCGCTGGAGACCCTCGTCACCAACTGGCGCAGCGCGGCGGGGCAGATCAAGCACGACGGCATCACACCGTCGATCTCCTACAAGTGGTTCACCGGCGGCATCTGGGCCTGGGACACCTGGAAGCAGGCCGTGGGCACGGCGCGCTTCGCCCCCGGACTGGCCGAGTCGCAGATCCGCGCCATGTTCGACTGGCAGGTCCGCCCCGACTCCGCGACCCGCCCGCAGGACGCCGGGATGATCCCCGACGTCATCTTCTACAACGACCCCTCGCGCGGCGGCGGCAACTGGAACGAACGCAACTCCAAGCCCCCGCTGGCCGCCTGGGCGGTCTGGAAGGTGTACGAGAAGTCGGGGAACCGGGCGTTCCTGCGTGAGATGTACCCGAAACTCGCCGCCTACCAGTCCTGGTGGTACCGCAACCGGGACCACGACCGCGACGGCCTCGCCGAATACGGTGCCACCGTCGACGCCGCCAACGACTCGCCCGAGCAGCAGCGGCTGGCCGCGGCCTGGGAGAGCGGCATGGACAACGCGCCCCGCTTCGACGCCGCCCTCGGCACCGGAGTCGTCGCCAACCGGGCGGCCGACGGAACACTCCTCGGCCACTCCCTCACCCAGGAGTCCGTCGACCTGAACGCCTATCTTGCCGCCGACCAGGGCTACTTGGCGCGCATCGCGGGCACGCTGGGACGCACCGCCGACGCCGAACGGTGGAAGCGGCGGTCCGCCGCCACGTCCGCCGCCGTCCGCACGACGATGTACGACCCCGCGGACGGCTGGTTCCACGACATCGCGCTCGACACCGGCGCACGGCTCACGGCCCGCGGACGCGGCATCGAGGGCGCCGTTCCGCTGTGGACCGGCACGGCGTCCGACGCGCAGGCCCGTGCCGTGCGCGACGTACTGACCGACCCGGCGGAGTTCGCCACCACCGTCCCGTTCCCGACCGTGGCGAAGAGCTCCCCCTACTTCTCGCCGACCGCGTACTGGCGCGGCCCCGTCTGGCTCGACCAGGCGTACTTCGCCCTCGGCGGCCTGCGCCGCTACGGCTACGACAAGGACGCGGACGCCCTGCGGGACCGGCTCGTCACCCACGCGGCGGGCCTCGCGGACGACGGACCCATCATGGAGAACTACGACCCGACCACCGGGGCACCGCTCAACGCACCCGGTTTCAGCTGGTCCGCGGCCCTCCTGCTGCCGATCCTGACCGGGGACGAGTAGCCGGCGGGCGCCCGCGCACCGGGACACCGCCCGGCGGGCGTCCCGGTGCGCACGGCCTCAGCACATCCAGTTCCGCTGGGCGGCCTGCCACGCCAGTTGCATCCGGGTGGTCGCGCCCGCGAGGGCCATCATCGACTGGACCCGTCGCTGCACGGTGCGCCGGCTGAGCCCCATCTGACTGGCTATGGCCTTGTCCGCGACGCCCGCCACGAGGAGCGAGAGCAACTGGCGGTCCGTCGCCGACAGTTCGTGGCTGCCGGACGAACCGTCCGTGCCGCTGACCGTTCCGGACTCGCTCACATGGAGCGGCACCGCGTCCTCCCAGTAGCGCTCGAACAGGGCGACCAGCGCCTCCAGCAGACTGCTGCCGCGGACCAGCGCCGTGGTGGGCTCCTCGGTGCTGCCGCTCGGCCCGCCGGGGACCAGGGGACAGATGGCGATGGACCGGTCGGCGATCGCGAGGCGCAGCGGGAGGTGCGGGACCGCACGGGCCGTCTCTCCCGCCCGCATGCCCCGCACCACGTTGGCGACGGCACCCGAGTCGTCGAAGAACGCCCGCTCGTACAGGACGCGGTAGCGCACCCCGCGCGCCAGGGCGTCGTACTCGGCCTCGTTGCTCCCCGAGGGCATGGCCACGTACTGGGCCTTGCAGAACCACAACATCTCGTGGCGCGTGTCGTCCTGGATCCGGCGCAGGTGCTGGCGCAACGCCTCGGCACCGGTGATGACTTCGATGAGCTGGTCGGGATCCCGGCGCCGCCGGGTGCGCCGATAGGTCTCCAGCAGATCGGTGACCGCCAGGCGCGCGTGGTCCAGGGCGTCGGACTGCTTCTGGAGATGCGGCAGCAGGGCCACGTCCGGGGGAGTGGCCGCGAAACTGCGGGGCGCCCGGTCCGTCGCGCTGACCAGCCCCTTCTCGGTGAGTACCGTCAGTACCCGTTCGACCTCCGCCGCCGTCAGACCGGACTGCTCCGCGATCTGGTCCGCCGAGGCGGTGAGCAGCGTGACGAGAAGCCGATACACGGTTTCCTCGGCCGGGGCGAGCCCCACTGCTTCCAGCATCGTGATCCTTTCCGCCCCCGCCGAACGTGCGGCGAGCGACGGAACGGCCCGGTGGGAACGGCAGGCGACAGGGACTCGCCGGGACAACCGCCGGTGGGCAACCGCACTATACGCCCCGGACATGTCCGGACCGGAAGGGGAAAGCGGCGGGCACGGAGGATTCGACCGCCTCCGTGCCCGCCGCCCTTCGGACCCTCGGGACCGCTCCCGTCCTACTTGCGGAGCCCGTAGGCGCGTTCCACGGTCTGCCGGACCTCGTTGCCGGCGTTGTCGGTCGCCGTGACCCGCAGCGTCACGAAGGTGTCGCCGTGGGGCCGTTCCGGCCGGCCGACGGCGGCGGTGAAGCGGTTTTGGCCGCGGTCCTCGGCCCGGACCTCCTTCGACCAGGTCCTGCCGTCGTCGTAGGAGACCGCGACCCGGACGAGGACGCCGCGCGGTGCGGGCAGCCCCTCCTGGTTGCGGACGGTCAGACCGACGGTGTGACCGCGCCGTGCGGTCACGGTGTTGTGCTCGTCGACCGGTACGTCGTAGTCGACCTGGAGCAGCGGGAGCACCGTCCTCTCGGCGGCGGTGTCCGAGCGGAAGGACCAGGAGGTCCGGGTACGCGTGCCGAACCGCCACTCCGGGGAGACCCGGGAGGCCGACACGTCCAACCGGTAGTCGGCCTTCCCGGGCGCCACCTCGAAGTCCTCCCAGGCGTCCGTGGCGTCGGCGACCTTCTTGCCGTCACGGAACAGGCCGACGGAGACGGCGTCGCCCTCGTCCTCCTCGCCGCTCGTGCCGAAACCGCCGGTCCGGGCCTGCGACCAGTGGCCCGTACCGGAGTCGTTGAACTCGGGGACGCGGAACGAGAGGACGTCGCGGGAGCGCACGGACGGTGTCGTGGTGCCGCGCGGGACGGACGGCCGCACCACGGCCCCGAACCAGTTGTCGGCCGCCTGCCTGCCGGGCCGGTAGGTCCGCAGGGAGTCGCGCATCCCGTCGAGCAGGGGCGCGTCGACGGTGCGGACGAGCGCGTTGTTCACCACGTGCAGCCACTGGGTGGCACCGGCGCTGACGTACTCGGTGCGCTTCGCCCCGGTGGGCACGTACCGGCTGTACTGGTTCCAGAAGAAGTTCTGGTAGGGGCGGCTGCCGAAGCGCTGCTCGCTCGCCCAGGGAACGCCGCCGGCATCGGTGTACGTGGACTCGACGACGGCGCTGTTGCGGTCCGAGACGGTGTGCACGACGCGTTCGGGGATGCGGTCCTCGGACACCTGCATCACGTCGTACAGGTACGGGCTCCTGGCGGTGCCGGAGAGCGCCACCGAGGTCCTGCGGCGCTCGACGCGTTCCAGCAGGGCGTCCCCCTCGGCCGCGCGCACGTTGATGGTGGGCAGGGGAAGGCGCTCGCCGTCCGGGGTCCACCGGCTCCAGGAGTAGTCGCCCCGGGGGAAGACGAGCACGAGTCCGGCGGCGCCGGCCTCGGACGCCGCCCGGGCGAGTTCCTCCGCGTGGGTGACGTCGCTCCTGACGACCGCGAGCCTGCCGCGGACACGGCGCAGATCGGGGGCGTCGGCGGTTCCCGCGTCGACGGCGGTCAGCCGGGTGCCCCTCACGTCGAACAGCGGGGAGTTGTGCATGTAGTACGGGTCGAGGTCGAGCCGTGCCCCGGGCACCTCCGCCCGCAGCAGCGGGGCGACGAGCTGCCAGCGGGAGGCGAACTCGAAACGGCCCTCGGTGACCTTCGCCGTGGGGCTGACGTAGAGCCGCCTGGCCAGGTCGAAGTACATCGTGCCCTGGATCAGGCCGTGGCCGTCCAGCTGACGGTACGTCTGATAGCTGACGATGTCGCGCTGCTCGGCGGGCCGGGGCGTGCGGATCTCCACCCGGGTGGTCCTGCGGGCGTCCAGTGTGACGGTCATGTCCTTGGTGACCTTCACCTCGGGCAGGACGACCTCGCGCAGTTCCTGGCCGTCCTCGGCGTTGTCCAGCGAGGAGTGGCTGAGCTGGTAGGTGCCCTCCTCGACCTCGGCGACGGCCGGGCTGGTGCTGAGGTAGCTCTCGAAGCCGTCGGCACCCCAGATCGTCGGCAGGTCGGAGACGGGCTTGCCCTCGTGGTCGATGACGTTCACGGTGATCCGGTGCTTGGGGCCGTGGACCGAGAGGCTCACCGTGGTGTGGACGGCCGTCCTGCCGTCGGCGCTGGAGGCGTTCACGTACCCGTAGTAGTCGCCCCGTTCGAGGACCGACGGGTCGACGCGCAGGGACACCTCGGCCGTGGCGCCGGGGGCGACGCGGACCGAGTCGGCGCCGAGCCGCACCGCGCCCTCGGCGACCTCGCGCCCGCCGGTGGTGGCGAGCCGGAGCGTCAGACCGAGGGTGATCCCGGAGTCGGAGGTGTTGGTGTACCGGACGGTGGTGTCCCGGTCCCGCTCGCCGGTCCCACCCGTCACGAAGGAGCCGAGCGCCACCGTCCCGGTCGCGGTGACCGGTCCGAAGGCCGCGGCGGCCAGGTCGACGCGTCCGCCGCCCTGCTCGGTCACCTGCTGGCCGGGCACCGTGCGGGCGGTGCTCACCAGCGCGTCCTTGAGGCGCGTGGCGTCCCAGTCCGGGTGCTGCTGGGCGAGCAGCGCCGCGGCGCCGGCGACATGGGGAGTGGCCATGGACGTTCCGGAGGACGCGATGTAGTCGGCGTCCACCGGGTCGCCCATGGTGGTTCCCGCGGCGCGGGCGGCGACGATGCCGACACCGGGCGCGGTGACGTCGGGCTTGGCCACCCGGTCGGTCAGGCGCGGTCCGCGGCTGGAGAAGGGGGCCAGCGAGTCGTCGCGGTCGACGGCGCCCACGGTGAGCGCCGCCTCGGCCGCTCCGGGCGAGCCGATGGTCTGGCTGCCCTGCTCGCCGTTGTTCCCCGCGGCCACCACGAACAGGGCGCCGCTGCTCTTCGTCAGCCTGTTCACCGCGAGGCTCATCGGGTCGGTGCCGTCGGTGGGATCGTCCGAGCCCAGGCTCATGTTGATGACCCGGGCGCCGCCGGCCGCCGCCCACTCCATGCCGTCGATCACGGCGGACTCGCTGCCGTAGCCGTCGTCCCCGAGGACCTTGCCGATCATCAGCTCGGACCGGGGCGCCACGCCCTTGCGCTTTCCTCCGGAGGCCGCTCCGGTGCCGCCGACCGTGGACGCGACATGGGTGCCGTGCCCGAAGGCGTCGTTGGTCCCGGCACTGCCGGAGAAGTCCTTCGTGGCCGAGGCCCGGCCGGCCAGGTCCGGGTGGCCGAGGTCGGCGCCGGTGTCCAGGACGGCGACCTTGACGCCCTGGCCCAGGTAGCCGGCGTCCCATGCGGCGGGTGCGTTGATCTGCGCCGTGCTGCGGTCGAGCTTCGGGCTCACCCGGCCGTCCAGCCACACGGTGGCATCGGTGGCCTCAAGAACGGAGGGCGACTTGCCCGAGTCGTGGGCGAGTTGCTTCCAGAAACGGCCGAGGTCCTTGTCGCCGATGTGCAGCGAACGGGCGTTGATGCTGTCCAGCCGGCGTACGGGAGTCGAGTCGTCGTTCAGCGCGGACAGGGAGTCGAGGGCGGAGACCGACGCGCCGTTCGGCCGGGAGACGATCAGCGGAAGGGCGTCGGTGCGCGCCTCGTCGTAGCCCTGCGCGAGCAGCCCGGTCACGTCGAAGAGCCGCCGGTCGACCTTCCCCGAGAAGACCGGGGCGATGGCGTCGGAGGGCAGGACGGACAGGGTGCCGTCCTCCTCAGTGGTCCGGAAGACGATGTTCCTGCGGCCGGGGCCCGGCTGGACGGAGGCGACCTTCTTGCCGTCGGGACCGGCACTGACGGTCACCCGGTCACCCGTGATCAGCCGCACCGTGGCTCCCGGGTCCGCCGGGGCCGAACGGACGGGGCCGCCCTGCGCCGGGGAATCGGCGGAGACCGGCGCCACCGCGCCCGCGGTCAGCAACAAGGCCGTCGGTGCTGCCGCCAGGAGGCGGGCACGTCTCATTTTTCCAACCCTTCTTTCGACACGACTGGATACACGCTGTCCGAAAGAATCAGTCAGAGCCGGAAGGGCTGTCACGGCTTCCCGATGTCATCGTTGTGACATGTCACAACGGCGACACCGGACCCGCGGGAGTGTCCGTCGGGGCCGGTCCCGGAAGCCATGGGCCGGGTGTTCCCGGCCGGACGGGGCTTTCGGAACACGGCCCGAGGACGGGCGTCGTCAGCCGGTGGTGCCGGGCCGCTCCCCGAGCAGCCGGGTGCGGAACAGGTCCAGGACCGTGTCCAGCGCCTGCCGGGTGGGTTGGCCGGGCTCGTCGACGAGATGCTCCGTCAGTACCGAGTGCGGTGCCATGACGGCCTCCGGGTTCGCGGTGCTGTCGTCCAGTTCGACGGCGACGAAGGCGTCGCCCAGTTCGCGCCGGAGGTACGCGAACCGGTCCCCGGGCACCAGCCGGTCGCCCCGGAAGCGCAGCCCCAGGACCTGGAGCCCCTCGCGCTCGCACCGTCGCCGGACTACGGCGAGTTCCCCGGCGCCGATGTCGATGGCTCCCGCACGGCCCGGGAGGACGGCGAGCGGCAGCGACGGCTGGGAGAGCACCGGGGCTACGAGCCGCTCGTCCGTGGCCATGGCCAGGGCGAAGCCACCGGTCACGCACATGCCGACGGCGCCGACGCCGGGGCCGCCGCAGCGTTCGTGCTCGGCCGCCGCCAGGGCGCGCAGCCACCGCACGACCCGGGAACTGCGCCCCGTGGCCAGGATCGTGAACTCCCGGCTCACACACACCTGCCACATCGACGACGCCGTGTAGCGGACGGTACCCGTCCAGCCGTGGGCGGTGGGATTCACGTCGCGACCGGGAGTGCCGAAGAGCACCGGGAGCACAGCGGTGCAGCCCGACGCCGCCACACGCTCGGCGAACTCCAGGACCTTGGGGGTGATGCCGGGGATCTCCGCCATGATGATCACGGCAGGTCCCGTGCCCCGGCGCAGTGTCCGGCGGGTGGCGCCGTCATGGGTGAACGTGTCCCGGGTGAAACCGCCGAGATCGTGGTCGGTCACAGGTCCGTTCCCCTCCGCCGTCTTTTCCGCCCCACAAGTTACCGCGAGGTAGGGCGTGTTGGCGAGGAGCCCCGGGGTTCCGCCCGGCGCACGGGCCTGTTCATCGGGGCGTGAGGGCCCCATCATGCTTCCCACCGCCCATCGCCCGCGCGTGACCCGTCGGACGGAGAAGCCGTGCCCGCTGTGCGCAGAGGACTGCTCCCGCTGCTGGCCGCCCTGGTGGCCCTGTTGGTCCCGGCCGCTCCGGCCCATGCCGGGCCGCGTGCCGAGGCCCGGGTCCCCGTGATCCTCGTCCACGGCTACAACGCCGACCCCGGCGTCTGGGGCGCGTTCCGGGCCGATCTCAAGGCCGGGGGATACACCGACGCCGAACTCTTCTCCTGGGGTTACGACACCCACCGGTCCGTCAACGAGACGCTCGCCGGCCGCTTCGCCGCGTACGTCGAGGAGGTCCGCCGGCAGACCGGCGCGGCCCGGGTCGACGTCGTCGCGCACTCCTTCGGCAGCCTCGTCACCCGCTGGTACGTCAAGTACGGCGGCGGCACCGAAACCGTCGCCCACTGGATCTCCCTGGCCGGGCCCAACCACGGCACGTCCCTGGCCTGGGCGTGCGCCCTGTGGGACCAGGCGTGCCGTGACATGACCCCGGGCTCGTACGTCCAGGACCGGCTGGCCGAGGGCGACGAGACGCCGGGCGCCGTCCGGTACGCCACCTGGTGGTCCGGATGCGACGAGATCATCGACCCGCACGGCAGCGTCCTGCTGGACGGTGCGGTGAACCACGACGCGGGCTGCGTCGGGCACAACGACCTGCTGGGGGACGACGGCGTCTCCCAGCAGGCGCGCGACTTCCTCGGGACGTAGGCGGGCCGGGGGTCACACGGCCGGCAGGCCGGTCAGCCGCTTCGCGTGCAGGGCCGCCAGCCGGTTGCCCTCGGACGCCAGGTACCACTTCTGGATGTCCTTGGTGCCGTCGTTGTAGGTCCAGCGCAGTTTCCCGTCGGAGGCGTCGAAGGCGTGGATGCCGCCGTTGTCGTCGAACTCCGTCGCCCCGTAGAGGGTGTTGCCCACCTTGGCGAACCGCCACGGGTAGGCGACGTCCAGCGAACCCTTGTTGTGCCAGACCTTCTTCCCGGTCGCGGGCTCGACCGCCCACAGGCCGTGCACGGTGTCGGAGGCGTAGAGGACCCCGTCCAGGAGCGCCGGGTCGTTGAACCGGCTGAACTCCTCGGTGGCCAGCGACCAGCGCTCCTTTCCGTCGGCCAGGCCGAAGGCGCGCAGACGGCGGCCGTTGGCGATGACGACCAGATCGTCCTGGACGACGAAGTCGAGGTTGTTGGACCGGCCTATCTTCTTCGTCCACGTCTGCTGCCCGGTCGAGGTGTCGCGGACGGTGAGGTTCTCACGGAAGTCGGTGTAGACGAGGTGGCGGCCGACGGCCTTCGCGGTGACGCCGGTCTGTTCCGTGCCGTGGTCGCGCTGCTCGCGCCAGACGACCTTGCCGCTGGTGGTGTCGATCGCGGCGATCACGTTGTCCGGTGTCCGGAAGTCCTTGTCGAGGATGCCCGCGAGGACGTACACGTGGTCGTCGTCCGCGGCGATCGGGCGGGGCTGGGAGTACTCGGTGCCCAGGTGGCTGCGCCAGGTCTCCTTGCCGGTGGCCGGGTCCAGGCCGACGACGTTCCCGTCGTACTCGGCGCTGGCCAGGTAGAGGGTGCCGCCGCCGATGAGCATGCCGGCGCCGGGGGTGGTGACGTTCTTGCGGGACCACACCTCCTTGCCGGTGGCGATGTCGCGGCCCACCAGGGGATCGCCGGACACGAGTACGATGCCGCCGACCACGGTGAGGGCGTGGTTGCCGGACAGGGAGGTGTTCGTCGTCGTGCCCTGCCACAGGGCCTCGGGCGCGGTGTTCGGCGGCGGGGTGGTGAAGGAGTCCCCGCCCTTGCCGCCGCCCGGCTCGCGCGTGGTGCCGCCGGGTTCCTCCTCCGGTGTGCATCCCCACACACCCGCACCGAGCAGTGCCAGTCCCAGGCCCTTGCCTGCCAGCTTCATCACCTGTCGGCGTGACGCGTTGTCCCGGATCATGGTTCCGTCCCCGTCTTCCTGCGATGTCGATGCCCGGCGCACCGGGCGCGGTGGGCGCCCGGGCACGTCCGAGGAGTCCCGTCCGCTTTGCGTATGGGACTTCGCGGGCATGCCCTCGGAGTCGGATCAGGTTAACCATCGAATTTCGGCCAGCAGCAGGCCAGGACGCGGCCGGGACATCCCTGTGACCGAGCTGTCACGGTAACGAGGGGGAGAATTGCCGGAGTTGCCCCCTTCCGGTCGGCGTGGTGCCCCAGCCGATTCGGCCTTCCGGTCCGGACGGCGACGGGGCGTCCCCGGATCCGTCATGGCGACCGGGAACGCGGGCGAAGGGGATGGGGGTTCCGGTCGCGAAGCAGTGGCCATGAACCGTGTGTACACGACAGGGGCGGCTCGATAGCCTGGCCGCATGGGGGAGAGGTTACGCGCGGTCGTGCGCGATGTGGTGATGGAGAAGGCCCCGCAGGAGCTGGTGCTGCTCGACTCCCTGGAGTCCGCCGCCGACGAGCGGGTCACCGCCGTGTTCGCCGGCCGGACGGCCCGGGAGGACACGCTCGGCTTCGGTCTCACCGAGGTCGCCGCCCTGATCACACCGGTGGTGTGGCTGGTGCTGGACGAGTTCGCCACCAAGGGGGCCGGTGCCGTGGCGGACAGCCTGCCGGCCCGGACACGGGCGGGGCTGCGCAGGGTCCTGCGCCGCCCGGAGGCCGCCCCGGAGCACGAGCTGCCCGCGCTGACCCCCGGCCAACTCCGCGCCGTTCACGGGCGTGTACGGGAGCGGGCGATGGCCGGGGGGCTCGACGGCACGGCGGCCGAGGGACTGGCCGACGCGGTGGTCTCCCGGCTGGCCAGGGAGGAACCCGCCGGACCGCGGGGGGACGACACCGGGGAGCGGCCGGACCCGGAGTGACGGGGGAGGCGCCGGGATGGCTTCCGTCGAGGCCCGTGACCTGACCGGGCGCGCGGCGACGCGGCGTTTCCTGCTGCTGGTCCTGGTCCTGCTGGCCTCCTGCACGTCCCTGATCAGCCGGACGGTGCTGACCGTCGACGCCACCGTCGCACTCCCTCGGTGCGTGCGGAGCAGCGGTGTCGACCCGGACGCACCGGCCTGGCGGATCGGGCTCGCCGTCCGCTTCCACCAGGACGTCGTCGGCTGCCGGTCCGACGCGGCCGAGGGCGCGGTGTACATCGCGCTGCTGTACACCGCGGCCGTCGTCGCGACCGCCCTGACGCTGTACTGGTGGCTGCCCCGCTGGAAGCGGCGGGGCGGCCGGCTCCCCGAGGTGCCCGGCGCCGACGGGACGACGGTGCGCCGCCTGATGCTGGACGAGGCCCACCGGCAGGAGGGCCGGCCGGACCGGCCGGACCAGGGAGCCGCCCCGGCCGGACCCGGCCGGGAGGACACGACGGGCCGGACGGGGACGGAGGCTGATCGCGGGACGGCGGGCCGGACGGGGGCCGGTGACGGGACGGCGGGCCGGACCGGGACGGGGGCCGACGGCGGCATCCCGGACTCCCTCCCGGCGCACCTGGCCCTGCTGGTGCGGAGGGCCGGTCTTTCCCGCGCCCCGGACTTCGTCGTCCGCCCCGGGGCGCTCTCCGCCGGCGCCGTGGCCTTCGGCCGCGCCCGGCGGTACACCGTCTGCCTGCACGCGGGACTGTTGGCGCGCCGGACGACGGACCCGCGCAGGTTCGAGGCCGTGGTGCTGCACGAACTGGCCCACATCCGCAATCGCGACGTGGACCTCGCCTACCTCACCGTGGCGCTCTGGCGGACCTTCCTGGCCATGGTGCTGATCCCCTGCCTCGGCATCCACGGCCTGCTCGTCGTCCAGGACCAGATGCTCGGGTCGGGACGCCTCTACTGGGAAGGGGCCACGCCCGGCCCCGGCGAGCTGGTGCTCGGCGTCGCACTGGTGGCGCAGACCCATCTGGTGCGGGCCGACATCCTCCGGCACCGGGAACTCGTCGCCGACCACGACGCCGTGGCGTGCGGCGCCGACCCCGAGGTCTGGTCGGTCCAGCGCCCGCCGGCCCGCGGGGGCGGGTGGGCGCTGGCCGCGGCGCGCCGGGCGGCACGGCCGCTGCGCACCCATCCCTCCTGGTCGCAGCGGTACGAGTCGCTCATCCGGCCCCCGGCCGTGGACCGCGGGGGCACGAAGACGCAGTTCATGTTGTTCCTCGGCGCGCACGTCACGCTCATCCACTGCGTGGTGTCCTGGCTGCGGCTCGGTGCGGTGCCCGCGAGAACGGTCCTCTCCCTGGCCTATCTGGCCGTTCCCCTGATCGTGGCCACGGGCAGCGCGGTGAGGCCGCGGAAGGCGAAACGCCCCACCGGCCGACCGCAGGGCGACCCCACCGGACCCGTCGTACCCACCGCCCCTGGTGCCGGCCGGGCGCACCTGATCGGCCCGGCCCCCGCGGTGCCCGCGCATCCTTCCGGGCCCGGGATACGCCGGGGATCGCGAACCGTCCGCGCCTTCTGGCTGGGACTCTGCGTGCTTCCCGCGCTCTACGTCTACAAACCCCTGTCCGGTCTCGCGGAACCCACCGGCACCATGGACGAGGTCTTCGCCCCGTCCTGGTCCCTTCCGCCGTTCCAGTCGCCCCGATCGGACCCGGGCACCCGCGCCCGGGTGGCGGCCTGGTACGACGACGGCGGCCGGGAGATCCTGCGGCGCCACGAGGCCCAGCTCTCCTGGAACCCGGCGAAGGACATGTCCGACGGCGCGGAGGATGAATTCCTGCGTCACTGCGGGGTGATGCGAAGAACCCTGTCGGACGGCCTGGAACTGCCCCCGTACCCCGATCCGTACGGCGAGGAGAGCCTGCGTGCGCTGCTGACCTCGTTCGCCGAGGGCAACCGGCTGGTCTGCGTGCCCGAGGACGAGCGCGCGGCCGAGTCGCAGCTCCCCGCGGCCCTCTGGCACATGAGGGCGGCCGATGCCCTCGCACAGTTGCGGAAGCTCGACCCCGGGACGGACTGAACCCGGCCGGAGGCCGCCCCGGGCGCCGGTGGTCGGCTACCTTTTCCCGACACGCGCACCGACCGGTCCCGCACCGGGAACGCCGGGGGCGCCGCACCGGATCGCTCCGGTGCGGCGCCCTCGGGTCTCCCGTCCGGCTCAGGCCAGGGATGCGGCGCGGGCGGGATCGATGGCGTGCTGGAGGGGCTCCTCCCGCACGAAGCGGCCCAGTTCGTCGAGGACGAGCAGGCCGAGGCGGTTGCGTTCGGCCCCGACGGCACCGCCCAGGTGGGGCGTCAGGATGACATTGGGCAGGGTGAACAGCGGTGAGTCGGGGGAAGGGGGCTCCGGGTGCGTGACGTCGAGGACGGCGGTGAGGTCGGGCCTGGCCCGCAGCACCTCCGCCGCGGCCGGCTCGTCGACGAGCGCGCCGCGCGCGGTGTTGATCAGCGTCGCGCCGTGCTCCATGGAGCTCAGCAGCCGCGCCCCGATCGTGCCGCGGGTCTCGGGCAGGAGCGGGGCGTGGAGGCTCACCACCTGGCAGGTGGCGAAGAGCTCCTCGATCCCGACGAGCCGTACGCCCGCCCGCCGGGCGGCGTCCGCCGGGGCGACGGGGTCCGTGGCGAGGACCTCCACGTCGAAGCGGGCGAGGTGGGACGCGACGAGGCGGCCGATGTGCCCGAGCCCCAGCAGCCCCACGCGCGACCGGTAGCCGCCGGGGACCTTCGGGTTGTGGGGGAAGCTCCGGCTGCTCGACACCTCCCGGCCGATGCGGTGGACCTGCTTCAGCCCCAGGAGGATCTGGGCGAGGGAGAACTCCGCCACCGGGATGGCGTTGGCCGCCGCGGCCGAGACGATCGGGATGCCGCGGGCCCAGAACTCCGGTGTGGTCAGGTGCCGCACGGAACCCGCCGCGACGAGCACCGCCTTGAGCCGGGGGGCGTGCGACAGGAACGCGGCGTCGAGGACGGGCGCGCCCCAGCCGGTGAACAGGACGTCTACCTCCCGCAGCACCCCGGGGTCCTCGTCGAGCTGCTCCCGGGTGAGGGGCGGCCCCTGCCAGCGCGCGAGCCGGCCGATCCCGGTCAGCACCTCGTCGGGGTAGACGTCGGCCCTGCGTTCCTCCTCCATGACCAGCAGTGCCGTCGGTCCGGTGGTCGGCTCGTTCATGTCGTACGCTCCTCAGCTCTTCCGCTGACGGAACGTCAGCGAATCGACCCACGACCCCGGTCGGGCGTGTGGGGAAATGTCTGACTGGATGTCGAGGATTGGCGTGGCTTGTTCAGTACCTCGGCCGACGCGCTTGCAGCACGATACATCGGATGACTGCAAAGCCCCTCAAGTGAAGCTTAGTCGCCTCGGGTTCGGGGTCCCGTGGGTCGCCATGGGTGCGCATGATCGCCGCAAAACGGAGCGGCTGGTTCCCCAAGTGGCCGTACCGCCGCTCCATCAGGCAATACCTCGGGGTGCCCGGCCTCTTCGCGAGGGTGTCGGGTCGTGGGTGGGGTGTGGG
>NZ_RDBO01000080.1:6692-8468 GCF_008120935.1 Streptomyces sp. sk2.1 | reverse complement strand
CGACAACCCTCCCCCCTTCCCCCCACCGCCCCGGAAGGCTCATGCCCACATGATTAGGTAGACTGGTCTACCTAATTACGGAGAGGGGCAGCCATGACCGAGGCCGGGGCCACCGGGAAGCGGCCGGTGAAGCGACGCCAGGGGCCCGCGCGGGGGCGCATCCTCGAAGCCGCCGCACGCCGGTTCTACGCCGACGGCGTCGCGGCGACGGGGATCGACACGATCACCGCCGAGGCCGGTGTGGCGAAGATGAGCCTCTACAACAACTTCGACTCCAAGGCCGACCTCGTCACCGCCTACCTCGGAGCCCGGCACGAGGAGTGGCTCGGCCTCTACCGGCGACGGCTGGCCGACGCCGAAACCCCCCGGGACGCCGTGCTGGCCGTCTTCGACGCCTACGCCGACCACGCCGGCCTCGCCTACGAGCACGGCTTCCGCGGCTGCGGCCTGCTCAACGCCGCCGCCGAACTGCCCACCGGGCACGAGGGCCGGGCCGTGGTGCGCCGACACAAGGAGGAGGTCGAGGGCCTGCTCGTCACCCATCTCCGGGAGCTGCTGTCCGACCGGGCCGAGAAGGCCCGGGACGAGAAGGCCCGGCACGGAGAGTCCCGGGACGATGGGCCCCGCGCCGGAAAGGCCCTCGCCGAGCAGGTCCTGGACGGGGAAGCGCTCGACGAGAAGGTCCGGGACGCGGCGGAGCACCTGGCGTTCCTGCTCGAAGGAGCCATCGTGCGGGCGGGCCTGGAGGGCGACGGCACCCGTATGCGGCGCGCCCGCGCCATGGCGGCGTCCCTGGTGGACGGGCTGTGACCCGGCCGACCGACGGGCCCGCCGCCGGGGCGGGCGCGGGCGTGCTCGCCGTGCTGCTCGCCTCGGTGCTCTGGGGCACCACGGGCACCGCCGCGACCATGGCGCCGCAGGTGGGGCCACTGGCGATCGGCGCGGCGGCGATGGGCGCGGGCGGACTGCTCCAGGCCCTGCTGGCCGGGCGCCGCATCGTGCGGGACCGCGCGGCGCTGGCGGCGCGGTGGCGGACGGTGCTCCTCGGAGGGGCGGGCGTGGCCCTGTACCCGCTGGCGTTCTACACCTCGATGCGGCTGGCCGGGGTCGCGGTGGGGACGGTCGTCTCCATCGGCTCGGCCCCACTGGCGTCCGCCCTGCTGGAACGGGTCGCCGACCGGCGGAGCCTGTCCCGGCGCTGGACGGCCGGCGCCGCGCTGGGCCTGACCGGCACCGTGCTGCTGTGTGCGGCCGAGGCCGCGCGGGCCGGTGCGGGAAGCGGTACGGGCTCCGCCGGGCGGACCGTCGCCGGCGTGGCGCTCGGACTGGTCGCGGGCGCGACGTACGCCGTGTACGCGTGGGCGGCGCACCGCCTCATCACGCGCGGCATCGCCTCCCGCGCGGCCATGGGCGCGGTGTTCGGGCTGGGCGGACTGATGCTCGTACCGGTCCTGCTGGTCACCGGCGCACCGCTGCTCGCCTCCTGGACGAACGCGGGCGTCGGCCTCTACATGGCGCTGGTGCCGATGTTCACCGGGTACGTCCTGTTCGGCTTCGGCCTGTCCCGCGTCCCGGTCAGCACCGCGACGACCCTGTCCCTGCTGGAGCCGGCCGTGGCCGCCGTGCTCGCGGTCCTGGTCGTGGGCGAGCACCTGCCCGCACTCGGCTGGGCCGGGATCGCGCTCGTCATCGCCTGTCTCGGCGTCCTGACCACCCCCTCCCGCCCCCCGCGCCGCCCGCGTGCGGGACGGCGCGGGGGGCGGGAGGGGGTGGTCA
>NZ_RDBO01000080.1:1940-6592 GCF_008120935.1 Streptomyces sp. sk2.1 | reverse complement strand
GGTCCGGTGGGGCATCTGCCGGCCCCGGAGCGGCCCGCCGGGTGCCTTCTCGGGAAGTCACTGAGCCAATTGCGTGACCTGATTAAGACATTTTCTGTCGTAAAGTGCTGCGCATGTTTCCCGACTCCGTACCCCCTCGACTCGGCGGACTGTGGCGATCGACGGCGACGGGCGTCGCCCACGCCCCGCAGTCGCCGACGGAATTCCGCGGGGCGCGCCGTCGGGCCGTGCTGCTGACCGTGTTGGTGTGCCTGCTGCTGACGGGCGCGGTCGTGATGTGCGGAGTCGCGTTGGCGCATTGGGGCGACGCGTACGTGTGGCTGTCGAACCGCACCGGGGAACCCGGGCGGTACCGGCCGGGCACCGTTCTCGCGATCGGCCTGCTCCTGCTGGTGCCGGCCGCCCTCGCCGCGATGACCGCACGGTCCCTGCGCAGGCCCCGGAAACCGACGGTCGAACTCACCGCCACGGCAGTGCGGTCGAACATGCACGGCGTCGTCGAGGTGCCGTGGGAGGACGTGACCGGGGCCCGCGTGACGAACGGGCTGCACCTCGATCTCGCCGCCCCCGCCGCCTCCTACCGGACCGGGGGCCGCCCCCGCCGGGAGGACGGGACGGCCGAGCTCCGGCTGTACGCCCCCCACGGCGACCTGCTCCCGTTCCTGACGTGGCTGCGGGAGCACCCCGAGTCGCGTGCGGCGGTCCTGGCACCGTGGTCGGATCGGGTGGCCGTCAGGGACGGCGAGGACGAGCGGCACGGGTGAATGGTGAGGCCGAGCGGTGAGCGGACCGTATGCCCGGCCCCGGGCGTGCGCCTGACCACTCGTCACACGGGAACGGCACCGAACGGACCGCCGCCGGCGACGAGAACGGGCCTCCCCGAGTAGCGCCTCATGCCGATGTTCCCGTCAGGGCGTGCGCGATGTGGTCGGCGAGGCGGGGCAGCCAGTCGGGCCGTGCGTTCCCGAGCAGGTGGTCGCCGTGCGGGACGGACAGATAGGTGCCGTGTGGTGTCAGACGGGCCAGGGGCGCGCCGTCGGTCACGCCGGGGATGACGTCCCGGCCGCCGTCCACGACCAGGAGCGGGGCCGTGATGCGGGGCGCCAGGTCGGTGAGGTCGACATGGCGGGCGAACCGCCGGGCGGCGTCGGTTCCTCCGGTGCGCCCGGCCATGATCTCCCGTACCGACGGGGGCAGTTCCGCCCAGTCGAGGCGGAAGGGGCCGCTGACGGTGGCGACCGCCGCCACCCGCGGCTCCAGGGCGGCGGCCCGGGCCGCGAAGTATCCGCCCAGGCTCAGGCCGACGAGCCCGACGCGTGGGACGCCGAGGGCGTCGACGACCCGGCCCACGACCCGCTCGTAGTCCGGCACGAAGGTCGTGGTGGCCGCGAGCACACCCTGCCCGGGACCGTCCATCGCGAACACCGCGAGCCCTCTGGCGAGGAGCACGGCCACCGGATCGAGGAACTCCTCCTTGGCCGAGTTCAGACCGGGGACGACGACCACGGTTCCCGGCGCGTCGGAGGGGCCGCGCAGCCAGCCGGTGAACCCCTCGCCGCTCACCCGCCGCGCACCGGGCTCCAGTACGGCGAGAGCCTCGCCCAGGGCGCGATCCGCCTCGGCCGCGGCACGGTGGGCCTCCGCGTACGGCGCCAGGGTGGCGAGGTGGAACCACCGGGCCGCCGTCAGCAGGTGCTCACCCGCCGAGCGGGAGGACCCCGCGTCCCGCGCGCGCCGGAGGTGGCCGTGTCCGGCGCGGACGAAGGCCGGCCCCCAGTCGGCGACGGAGCCGAGACCGCCGGTGACGTACCGGTACTCGTGCGGGTCCACGCCGGCGCCGATGGCGCGCGTCCACTGGTCGGCGGCGAACTCGGTGACGCTCATCGTGCTCCTCCGGCCAGCAGGACGGCCCTGCCGCGCATCCGGTGCTCCCGCAGACCGACCGGGGTCTCGGAGGTCCGTGTCCAGCCGGTGGTCCGGTAGATCTCGGGATGCGGCCGGTCCTGGTGGCCGACGCCGCCGGAGGACCCGGTCGGCAGCACCCGCCGCCCGGTCAGGGACCCGGCCGTGCGCAGCAGCCGCAGGGCGATGATCCCGGCCGGGGGCAGGACCGCCGCCCGTACGCCGTCGACGGTGTCCGGGAGCACCGCGGGGGAGCGGGTGGGCACCGCGACGTACTCGGCCCGGCCGCCCTGTGCCGGATGCCCGGCCACGCGGGTGCCGATGCCCGGACCGGAGCCGTCGGCCGAGGCCCGGACGACGGGCCCCGCGACGTCCTTGCCGGGCAGCGGCCCCGGCCGGGGGCGTTCGAGAACGAACGTCTCGCCCCGGTTCGGCGCGAGCGCCTCGACCTCGACCGGAGCCTCACCGGGCCCGGGCACGGGCTGGGGAGCCTCGGCGAAAGCCACCGGGCATGCCACGTCTCCCGTGTGAATCAGTCTTCGCATGGAGAGGATGCAACTTCCACAGCTGCCCGGCGATCCAACAACTCTCACGCGAGTCCGACAACTTTTGGTTGTCACCTATGGTGAGAGGCGTGGATCTCGACATGGCGCAGGTGCGGACCTTTGTGTGCGCCGCCGAGGAACTGCACTTCGGGCGGGCGGCCGAGGCACTCGCCATCTCCCAGCAGGCGCTGTCCAAGAGGATCGCCCGGCTGGAGTCCCTGCTCGGCACCGAGCTGTTCCGACGCGGCGGCAACGGGACACACCTCACCGAGGCCGGGCGGCGCTTCCTCGCACCGGCCCGGCAGGCCCTGGCCGCCGCCGACGCCGCGGTCGCCGCGGCGGTCGGGAAGGACCGTCCGCTGCGCGTCGACGTCTGGGGACACCTCTACGCGCCGATGCGGACACTGGCCCGGGTCGCCGGACGGGCCGGGGAACTGGCACCGGGGCACGGACGCGATCTGCCGTCGGTGACGGCGGCCCTGCTGCGCGGCGACATCGACGCGGCCTTCGGCCGGGTCCACCCCCCGCTGCCCGCGGGGCTGACCCACCGCCTCGTCCGCCTCGAACCGGTGGACGCCGTACTGGGCACGGACCATCCACTGGCGTCCGAACCGGCGCTGAGGCCGGACCGGTTGCGCGACAGCGTGCTGTGGACACCCGGCGCACTGGGCAGACTCGACTTCCTCCGCCGGTTCGCCGACCGGTTCGGCATCCGTGCCAGCACGGCGGGCGCGAACCTGGGCCTCGCCCACTTCCTCACCGAGGTGGCGCGGGAACCGCACCGCTTCTCGCTGCTGCCCGCCGACGTGCCACTGCCACGGATCCCCGGTCTGCGCTCCGTCCCGCTGGTCGACCCCACGCCGCTGTATGCCTGGTCGTTGCTGTGGCGCACCGGCGACCCGCACCCGGGGCTGGACGGCCTCGTCGCCTCCTGCGCCGAGGAAGCGGGGCGGAGCCGATGGCTGGAGTACGACCCGGCCCGCGACTGGCTGCCCGAACCGCCCGCGCACCGGCTTCCGCCCCGGGCCGAACGGCATTGAGCCGGGACGGCGGCCGCCACAACCGCAACCGCGGCGGCCGTCCCGGCTCCGGTCACTCCTCGGGGAACGAGAAGTAGAGCGCGTCGCTGTAGAAAGAAGCGAAGTGGTCCCGCCAGTCCTTCCGCACGGAGGCGAGCCACGCGTCGTCGTTCCCGGCGATCGCGGCCTCGGCGCGGGCCACGGCGTCGGGTATCTCGCGGGTGACCAGGTACTCCACCGCTTCCTCGGGGTCCTCGTCCTCCTGGAGCGAGACGATCTCCCCCGTCTCCAGGACGAAGAACCGGTCCCGCTGCTTCTCCAGGTGAGCCGTGGTCCTGGCGACGCACTCGGCGAACTCGCTGTCGCCCTGGAGCCCCTGCCCGACCACGCGCAGGAGGTCGCCGAGCAGGGTGGCGCCGCCGTCGAAGTCCGCGGCGATGCCGATGCGGAGGTTCCAGATCATGGACGGGACCCTGGTCGTCCCACGCCCGACGAGCAGCTGGTGCGCCAGCGGGATGCTCCAGTTGTGCTCGGAGATGCAGCGGATCTTCTTCGGGTTCGAGTCCGAGTCCGGCGGCGTGCTCGTGGAGTAGAGGTAAGAACGGTTAGCCATGGTGGTGACCATAACCCCCGGGTCCGACATCGATGCCGGGGGCGGAACACGGCCCCTCCCCGTGCCCCGACCGCCACGGAAGCGGATTCACTCGTAGACGGTGGCGGCTTGCAGGGCTCTGGCCAGGAAGGCCCAGTCCCCTTCCTCGGGGAGCCGCTTCCCGAGGTTCCGATACCAGCCCGGCGAATCGTCCATCCACGCCGCGAGGGCCCCGAGGAAGTGATCGAGGTTCTGGTTCTCCCATTCGTGCCCCCGGTGGAGGTAGTCCCGGTGCAGTTCTCGGACGAAGGCGACCAGTTCGTCACGGCTGCTGATCTCGCCGTCGGGAGCAAGTGACATGGAGCGAAGGTACCTCGCTCCTGCGAGAGCCGGGGAGGACGCCCGGACGGACCGGGGCCGGTGTTCGGGGGAGTCGGGCGGGTGTCCGCGGAAGCCGGGGCTGACGTCCGGTCGTGTCCGCCCCGGCTTCCATGCCCGGCATCGTCCGCCTCGTCCGCCCCGGCCTCCACGCCCGGCCTTGTCCGCCCCGGCCGCCCTGTTCGCCCGGCTTCCACGCCCGGCATCGTCCGTCCC
>NZ_RDBO01000080.1:0-1840 GCF_008120935.1 Streptomyces sp. sk2.1 | reverse complement strand
TCATGCAGACCCTGGTCGTGCTGCTGACCTGACGGGCCGCCGGCCGATGCCCGCCGTGCCGGCGCCGGATCAGGGCAGGATGGAATCGATGTAGCCGCCGTCGACGCGCAGCGCGCCGCCGGTGGTGGCCGAGGCGTGGGGCGAGGCGAGGTAGACGACCATGTTGGCGATCTCCTCGGGCTCGATGAGGCGCTGGAGCAGGGACTGGGGGCGGTATGTGACCATGAACTCGCGCTGCGCCCGGTCCCAGGGCAGCTCGTCGCCGACGAGTTCGCGGACGAAGTTCTCGACGCCGCCGGTGCGGGTCGGCCCGGCGATGACGGAGTTGACGGTGACACCGGTGCCGGCGGCGTCCTTGGCGAACCCGCGGCCGACCGCGAGCAACGAGGTCTTCGTCATGCCGTAGTGGATCATTTCGGCGGGGGTGACCACGGCCGAGTCGCTGGCGAGGTTGAGGACACGTCCCCAGCCCCGTTCCTTCATGCCGGGCAGGTACGCGCGGATGAGCCGGACGGAGGCGAGGACGTTGACCTCGAAGTAGCGGCGCCATTCGGCGTCGTCGATCTCCAGCGGGGGGACGGAGCCGAAGATCCCGAGGTTGTTGACGAGGATGTCCACGTCGGGCACGGTCTCCAGCACGGCGGCGGCGCCCTGCTCCGTCGCCAGGTCGCCCGCGGCGCCGGTGACGTCGTCGCTGCCGGAGCCCTCGCGCACGGTGCGGACGGCCTCCGCCACGCGCTCCTCGCCGCGGCCGTTGACGACGACGCGGGCTCCCGCGCGGGCCAGGCCGGTGGCGATGGCGTGGCCGATGCCCTGGGTGGAGCCGGTGACCAGGGCGGTGCGGCCGGAGAGATCGATCTGCATGAGGCGTTCTCCTCGTCGGGGCGATGGAGCGGCTGCGGTGACGACGGCGCTCCGCGGGGCGGTTGTGGTGATGACGGTGCCCCGCGGGACGGTTCGGGGTCAGTTGAAGGTGTCGGGGTCCGGGCCGGTGCGCAGGTCCCGGTCGAGGCCCGCGACGGCGGTCATGTCTGCGTCGGTGAGCCGGAAGCCGAAGA
Organism: Streptomyces sp. sk2.1; assembly: GCF_008120935.1. Taxonomy (GTDB): domain Bacteria; phylum Actinomycetota; class Actinomycetes; order Streptomycetales; family Streptomycetaceae; genus Streptomyces. The sequence goes on along the minus strand of NZ_RDBO01000080.1, from coordinate 782 downwards.
CGTCGAGGTTCTGCCGGATGCGGGCGGGGGTGACGGACTTGGGGATCACGATGTTGCCGGTCTGCAGGTGCCGGCGCAGCACGACCTGCGCCGGGGTTACGCCATGTGCCTCGGCGACTCCCACGATCGCCTGGTCCTCGAGGACCGCGCCCTGGGCCAGGGGGCTCCATGCCTCGGTGGCGATGCCGTGTTCGGTGCGGAAGGCGCGCAGCGCCTTCTGCTGGAGGCCGGGGTGCAGCTCCACCTGGTTGACCGCCGGGGTGACGCCGGGGTGCTCCATGAGCCGCCGCAGGTGGGAGACCTGGAAGTTCGAGACGCCGATGGCGCGGGCCCGTCCGTCGGCAAGGATCTTCTCCAGCGCCTTGTAGGTCTGCGCGTACAGGTCGCGGGCCGGGGTGGGCCAGTGGATGAGGTAGAGGTCGACGTGGTCGAGGCCGAGCTTGGCCAGGGAGGCGTCGAACGCGGCCGGGGCCCGGTCGTAGCCCTGGTCCTCGTTCCACAGCTTGGTCGTGACGAACAGTTCCTCGCGGGGGATGCCGGAGGCGGCGAGGGCCTTGCCGACGCCGCGCTCGTTGCCGTAGATCGCGGCGGTGTCGATGCTGCGGTAGCCGGCCTCCAGGGCACTGGCGACCGCGGCGGTGGTCTCCTCGTCGGGGACCTGGAAGACGCCGAAGCCCAGTTGCGGCATGGTCACACCGTTGTTGAGCGTCACGTTCGGTACGGAGGTCATCGGGGGGCCTTGCGCAATGAGTGGGTCGGGCCGAAGCGGGCCGGGGGAGCGG
>NZ_RDBO01000008.1 GCF_008120935.1 Streptomyces sp. sk2.1 | reverse complement strand
CCCGTTCTCCACCTGCATCGCGACCTCCGCGTCACGATGCGCCAGCCGCACCCACGTCCGCGCGCCCGCCGCGTGCTTGTGCACGTTCGTCAGGGCCTCCTGCACCACCCGGTACGCGGTCTGCTCCACCTCGGGGGCGTACGCGCGGGCCTCCCCGTCCACCGACAGCTCCACCGTCATCCCGGCCGCCCCGAAGCGTTCCACGACGGCCTGTGCAGGCCCTGCCGCCAACCCGGACCCGACACCGACCCGGCGCCCTGACCTTCACCACACCGTGCGACGGAACGTGGTGTCGCGCGTCCGGGTCAGTTCTCGCTCTCGCCCAGGGCGTGGCGCAGCCGGCCGATGTCCGGGGCCCGGCCCGACGTCTACGCGCACCTGCCGTGCGACCCCGACTGCCGGCCGGCCGACCCGGCGAAGGCGGCGCTCCGGCGCGCGCTCCAGCCACCGTCGGCGCGGTCCTGATCTCCCGTCGGTCCGGCCCATCCGTGTGGCGGGGTGTCCGACGGCCCCCAGGGCTTGTCAGGGCTTGTGGTCCGGCACCGGCTCGGGGAGGCCCGCGTACCAGCCCTGGACGGCCAGCCAGAAACCGGCCAGCGCCATGGCGACGAGCACGACGCGGCCCGCGTATCCGGCAGCGGGCGGCCCGGTCAGCCAGCGCCGGGGCAGCAGCCACGCCGACAGGGCGACCGCCACCCCGATGAGAACGGTCAGCGGGAGTTCCGCGTACAGCACGCTCCAGTCCGGTCCCGCTTCGAACCCGGCGCGTGCCCGGAGCTCGGCGTCCGCGGCCCATCCCAGCAGCCCGGCGAATCCACCGGCCAGGCCCACCCCGGTACCGCTCAGCGCTTCGACTCGTTCCCTCATGATCACTGGGACGTCGGCCGCTTCCCGGAAGTTCCCGAGGGACCGTACGACTCCCCGTCGCGGGGCGGGACCGCCGGAATGCGCTCTAGACGGCCTTGGTGGCGTTGCCGAGGACCTTGGTCGGGGTGATGCGGACCACGACCCGGACGTGCTCCGGCGGGGCCTCCAGGTACTCCTTGCCGCCGCCCGGGCCGAGGTACTCCTCGGCGATGCGGACGGCCATCGCGCGCCCGGTGTCCTCGGTGACGGCGGCGGTGCCGCGGATCTCGACGTACAGGTCGGGGTCGGCGGGGTCGAAGACGGTCAGGCCGACGCGCGGGTCGCGGAGCATGTTCCGTTCCTTGCGCCGGCCCTGCTGGGTGGAGATCAGCAGTTCGCCGCCGTCGCGGCTCACCCAGACCACCGAACTCTGCGGGCTGCCGTCGGGGTTGAGGGTGGACAGGACGGCCGGGTGGGGCGAGTCGAGCAGGTCGCGCACGGTGGCGTTCATTTCAATGGACATGCCGGGAGCCTAAATGCCCGTCCGGTCGAGGCCGTCCGGGCGGTCGTGCCGGAGCCGGTCATTGCCTTGCGCCACAAGTATCTTGCGGAACAAGACAATGACTGACTACCTTGTACCGCATGACAAAGGGGCTGCCCGCCAACAATGACCAGCGTCGCAGCCAACTGTTGCGCGGAGTGCTCGATCTGTGTCTGCTGTCGCTGATCGCCGAACGGCCGCGCTACGGCTTCGAGTTCGTGGCGGCGCTCGCCGACGGCGGGCTCGATCTCGTGAGCGAGGGCAGCATCTACCCGCTGCTCGCCCGGCTGGAGCGGGACGGGGTCATCTCCTCGTACCGCGCCCCGTCGGCCAGCGGCGGCGCCCCGCGCAAGTACTACCGCCTGACCGAGGCGGGACATGTCGAACTGGCGAGCGGCCGGGCCGTGTGGCATGCCTTCAGCGGGCATGTGGGGCAGATCCTGGCCGCCACCGAACCCACGGGGGGATCGCATCATGACGAATCAGCGGACCATGACGAACGAGCAGGTGCTCGCGGTCTGCCGCAGCAACTGGGCGTACCGGGGCATCGATGAAGAGTCCATCCGGGAGATGCTCGACGAGCTCTCCGCCCATCTGGAGGACGCGGTGGCCGCGGGGCGCACGCCCCAGGACGTCGTGGGCGACGACGTCAAGGAGTTCGCCGCGTCCTGGGCGCGGGCCCGCGCCCCGTTCGGCCATCGGCTGCTGCGCGCGGCGGCCATGGTCTGCTCCGCGCTCGGCGGACTGATCCTGATCGTGTGCCTGATCCGGTGGACCCCCGAGCGGGCCGTGGGCGTCGACGATCTCGTCTTCTGGGCCGTCGTGGCGGCGGTCACGGTCACCTGGGAGCTGCGGCGCGGCAACCTGGGGCTCGGCAGGAACGCGGGGATCGGCCTGGTCGTCGCCCTGGCCGTGGTGCTGACGTCCCGGTGGCTGGGCGGCGGCGAGACGCTGTTCACCGTGCCGCTGTGGGCGGCCCCGGTGCTGTGCCTCCCCGGACTGTCGTACGCCGTCGCCGACGCGCGGCGCAGGAAGGCCGCCGCGCCCGGCGCCGACCGGTAGGGCTTCGCCGGTCGGGCCGGGGCGGAGCGGCGGGGCCTCGTCGGCCGGGCCGCGGCGGGCGCGGGCTCAGCGTCGCGGCCCCGGTGGTGCTCCCGCCAGGATCCGGGGCTCCTCCGCCTGGTAGAGGCGGCGGGCCGCGGGGGCCGTGTGGCGGGGGAGCACCGTGCCGAGCCAGCCCGCCAGGAAACCGGCCGGGATGGAGACGAGGCCGGTCGTGGTGTACGGGAACCAGTTGAAGTCGTGGTCGGGGAAGACCGAACTGGGCGAGCCGGAGACCAGGTTGGTGCCGGTGATCAGGACCAGTACGGAGAGCGTGCCGACGACGAGGGTGCTGAGCAGCCCGGTGCGGGTGAAGCGGCGCCAGAAGATGCTGTAGATGAGCGCCGGGGACAGGGCGGACGCGCCGACGCAGAACGAGAGCGTGGCCAGGGCCTGCACGTTCCAGTGCCGGGCCATGACGGCGAGCGTGGTGGCGAGCAGGCCGACGACGATCGCGGCGGCCTGGGCCGTACGCATCTCGGACAGGCCGGCCAGCGGCTTGCGGTCCGGGCGGCGCACGCCGTGCAGGCCGTGGGCGAACAGGTCGTGCGCCAGGGAGTTGGCGCAGGCGAGGATCATCGCGGCGACGGAGGCGAGGAGCGTCAGGAAGATCGCCGTCGTCATGGTCGTGACGATCAGCGCCCCCGCCCGGCCGCTGCCCGCGACGACTCCGCTGATCTGGAGGATCGCGCTGTTCCCGGAGGCGCCGGCCTCGGTGATGCGCTCGTGGCCGACGAGGGCGCCCGCGCCGAGGCCGATCACGACGAGCAGCAGGCAGATCGTGGCGACCACCCCGACCGCCCAGGACAGCGAGCGGCGCATGACCGCGGTGGAGCGGGCGCTCGTCATGCGCATGGTGACGTGGGGCAGGCAGGCGGCGCCGAGGACCACGGTGAGTTCGGAGCTGACCATGTCGAGCCCGCTGCCCTCGAACTGGAGCCCCGAGCGCAGATAGGCGGCCCCGGCGCCACTGCTCTGCCGGGCGGCTCCGAGCAGGGCGCCGGTGTCCCAGCCGAACCGGTCCATGACCAGGACGGCGATGGTGAGCGAGGCGACGAGCAGGACCACGGTCTTCACGATCTGGATCAGCGCGGTGCCCTTCATGCCGCCGATCGCCGAGTAGCCGATCATCAGGGTGCCGAGCCCGATGATGGCGCCGGTGCGGAACCCGGAGCTGTCGAAGCCCAGGATGAAGGACAACAGGTCGCCGCTGCTGGCGAGTTGGACGACCATCATGGGGACGAGCGCGGCGAGGGTGACCGCGCAGGCGGCGATGCGGACGGCGCGGCCGGGGGTGCGGCGGACGAGCAGGTCGCCCATGGTGAACCCGCCCGCGTTGCGCAGCGGTTCGGCCAGCAGGAACATCAGCAGGACGAGCGAGAGCGTGATGCTCAGGGCGAGGATGGTGCCGTCGTAGCCGGTGAGGGCGATGATGCCGGTGGTGCCGAGGACGGTGGCCGCGGAGAGGTAGTCGCCGGCCAGGGCGAGACCGTTGTACAGAGGCGGCAGCGAGCGGGAGCCGGTGTAGAACTCGTCGAGGTCGTCGCGGTCCGGGCCGGTCATCACGCAGAGCAGCAGTGCCACCGTGGCCACGGCGAGGAAGGCCACCAGGGACATCGACTGCGCGGAGTCGTCGAACACGTTCACCGGGCCTCTCCCGCTCTTCGGAGCCGGGCGGCCAGCGGGTCGACCGTGCGGCGGGCGGTCCGCTCGTACCGGACGACGGCGAGGACCGTCACGGGGACCTGGCACAGCCCCAGCGCGAGGCCGACGTTGAGGCCGGCGAACAGGGGCCGGCCCATCAGGTCCTTGGCGAAGCCGGAGAGCAGCAGGAAGACGACGAAGTAGCCGAGCGCGGTCAGGACCGCGACGCGGCGCAGCGAGCGGTACGAGGTGCGCAGCCGGCGCAGGTCGCTGTGCCGGCCGGGGACGGACATGCTGACGACGCCGCCCTCGGCGGACTCCGCGCCGGTGGCCGACGCGGCCCGCTCGACGGCGGAGGCGGGGACCGTGGCGGGCCTGCCGTTGTCCGGGACCGCCTCGTCGTGGCCCTCGAAGTCCTTCGGGTTGACGGTGACGTCGGCGGACGTCGCGGCGAAGAGCTTGTCGAACGTGGTGTTCATGGTGTCGGTGAAGACGGTCTGGACGTCCGACAACACCGACGCCGCCGACCGGGTCGCGATCCAGCACGGGTACGGCCAGTTGCTGCCCGCCCGGACCATGGGCGCCTGGGTCACCGACAGTCCGAACAGCTTCAGCGCCCGCCCGACCTCGATCCGGTACCGCTTCCACGTCTCGATGGCCGGGGCCGGGAAAGCAGGCCGGGGTGGAAAGCCGGTCGGGTTCGGGAAACCTGACGGGATCGGAAAGTCGGCCGGGGCCGGCCGGATCGGGAGAACTGATCCGGCCGGCCCCGGCCCCGGGCGCCGTCGTACTGCCGTATCGGCGCCGCCAGTCGCCGCGGTCGCCGTCGCGCTGGTGCCGTCAACCGCTCCGGGCACCACCGCATAGGCGCCGTCAGCCGCCGTAGACGCCGACCTCCCGGAGTGAGTAGCCCCATTTGGTGCCGCGCTCCAGCCCCTGAACCCGCACGTGACGCGCGCGGGTCGCGTCGAACCGCGCCGTGTCCAGGCCGCCGTCACCGGTGGTCGTGGACCACACCGTCTTCCAGTTCGTGCCGTCCTCCGACAGCTCGACGCGGTACGACTTCGCGTACGCCTCCTCCCAGTCGAGAGTGACGCGCTCGACCGGGACCGTGGAACCGAGATCGATCCGCAGCCACTGGTCGTTGCTCCACTCGCTGGCCCAGCGGGTGCCCGTGTCGCCGTCCACGGCCCGGCCGGGCGCGAATTCGACGAACGGGTTCCACCACTGCGACGAGGACGCCGAGGCCGTCGCGCCCGAGGCCAGGTTCTTGCCGGACCTGTGCTTCTCGGAGCTCCTCCAGGTGCGGAGGTAGGACTCGGCGCCCGCGAAGAGGTCGTCCACGACCTCCTGGCCGCCGACGATCCGGATGTCCTCGATCCAGTCCGGGACCATGCCGTAGTGCGCGGCGCCGGTGGTGTTGAAGTCCCACGTGCGGTCGCCGGTGGTCTGCTTGTCGATCACCGAGCCGCCGTCCGTGCTGCGGAAGGGGTACTTCACCGGGTTCGGGGTGTCCCCGCCCCGCGGAGCCGGCCAGCCGCCGACACCGTTCATGTCGGTGCCGTAGCCGTAGCCGACCCCGTACTTCTCACGCAGCGCGTCCGTACGTTTGGCCTCCGCGCTGAACGCCTCGGAGCCGCTCATGTACTGACCGGCGAATCCGCCGAGCTTGTAGAGCCGCTCGGTCCAGCCCGTGTCCATCCAGCTGTGCGAGGAGATGACACCCGGGTACGACTCGGATTCCAGGATGTCCAGGGCCCGGCCCACGGCCTTGACGCTCATGTGGTCGAGCTCCAGCATCATGCCGCGCTTCATCATGCCGCGCACCGCGTACTCGCCCAGGTCGGTCAGCCCGCGGGTGTTGCACTGCGCGTCCGAGGCGTACGTGGGGACGGACACGTCGGCCGGGAGCCGCTTCTCCGCCTCCGGCGCCGCCGCGTTGCCGATGGGGTTGTCGTGCTGCGGACCGCGGCAGGTCTCCGTCTTCCAGAAAGTGCCGGTCGACAGGAACTGGCCCACGTTGATGGCCGTGCCGAGGGCGCCGGAGTCGTAGCGCACTCCGCACAGGGCGTTGTCGAACTTGTGGCACAGGAACATGCTGCGCACGCCCAGCTCGTACAGCTCGTCCAGGCCGCGCTCGATGTCCTCCTTGCCGCACTGCGCGACGTCCAGGACCTGCTTGCAGCCGAACGGCTCGGAGGTCTCGACCCCCAGGACGACGGCCAGTTTGCCCTGCTCGATGACCTCGCGGGCCTGCTTGCTGTCGGTGACGATCCGGAACCAGCCCTTGCCCGGACCGCCGTACATCTTGTCGACGAAGGCCTGCATGTCGTACGACTTCTTCGCTTCCAGGCGGATGGCGGTCATCTCGTCGCAACCGCGGTCCTTGAAGAAGTAGACCGAACAGATCACGCCGTTGGTGACCAGGTCGTTGACCAGTACCCGCTGGCCGCCGCGCCACGCCCGCTCGATCCAGGCGTAGTAGTTCTGCTGGTGGGTCAGCGAGTCGTGGGCGGGCCAGTCCTTGAACGTGGGCCACCCATCGGGGTCGTGCTTGCCGTCGCCGCCCTTGGTGATCATGTCGAAGATGGCGAGCGAGCCGTCGGGATAATGCTCGGGGCAGTCCTTGAGGGCGTCGGTGACACCCTGCTCCGAGAACGGCTTTCCGCAGATCAGCCGACCACCGAAGCCCTCGTTGGACATGATGTGGTCGTGGACGTCGGCGAAGCCCCTGACCCGGCCCTGGGCGTCGGTGCCCTTGAAGGGCTCGCCCGTGACGCCGATCTGCGAGTCGGGCGAGGGGCGCGCGACCGGATCCCACCAGCCGGGCTCCGCCGCGGAGCTGGGCCTCGGACCGAGCACCAGGGCCATCACGGTGAGGAGCAGTGACACCACCGCGAGGGATCTGAGCCTGTGGTGCAGAGGTTGAACCGTGGTCATCACCTGAATCCTTAAATGTGAGTTGGGCTCATGTTCTGCTCATACGTTAGGCACGAGAGCCCGCAGCGCCAACCCCCTGGACAAGGGCTGTCGCCGGGAAATGGTGATGAACACGCGGCAGGGGAGGGGGCGTTGGCCCTCCGGGAGCAGGAGGCCGAGTATGTCCGTCGGGATGCTCCGCCCGCGGTCGGCGATCTTCTCGCCCGCATCCGTCCCTTGTCCGGCGGCCTCGTCGCGATCGATCGGGAGGCGGCCTTTGCTCCATGAACTTCCCTTCTTGGAAAGGGAGTTCAACGACAAGCCGGGTCCGTTCCCGCTTCTGCGCCGACAGGCGTTCCTGTGCGGATTCGATCTCGGGCACACCTTCCGGATGATCGAGCAGACACTGGGCCGGACCCGCCCGGAGCTCCGCACGCCCGCAGCGGCGGACCGGTGCGCATGGTCAGGTGCCGCCGCCCACCCGCACTCCGCCTCGCCCACCCGCGCTCCGCTCACCCCTGCTCCGCCTTGCCCGGCCGTCGACCGCGGCCGACCGTCCGGCTCGAAGAACCGGCACCCGGCCACCCGCTACGACGCGGGCACAACAGTCGGGCGACCCGAGGCCATCGCCGAACACGACCAGGTCAGATCGTCAGGAACAAGGCCATATGCGTACGCCCCGGCCCGATGGCCGTGGGGGGTGCGGCTTCATATCGCGCGGTCCTTGGGCCGGAACTCGGAGCAGTCGCACGAACCGCCGTATGCTCGCTGGCTGTTGCCGTAACTGTCGTTGTTCCAACTGCTGTGCCCGTAATCGTGGAGACACCGGGCCGGCTTGCCCCGGGAGCGCTCGGGCTGTGAGTGCCCGCACGTGGCGCACAACGGGTGTACGACCATCGGGGGCAGGATGGATTCGCTCCGCAGAACCATCACGATGGCCGTCACGCCCCCGACGACCACGAGCATTCCGACGAGACCCACGACATGCTCCGCACCCATGTTCCGCCCCCCGTTGCCGGTGCCGGTCGGCCCTGCGATCAACCTGTCGACCAATGGCTTCCACCGGTTTCCACGCTACGCGGCCGGACTGACAGTCACGCCGGGCGCCGGGACCACACAAGCCGCCACCACGCAAGCCGCCACACACGGCACGGGACACGCCACGTGGGCAACAGGGGCACAGGGCACGGTCCGACACCCCGGCCGCGGATCATGGTCCCCCTTTGCCGGCTGCTACCGCGGGCGTGCCGCGTACGGTGCGCAACGCTCACGGCGCATAGGCGAGATCCGTGCCGCCACTGGCCTCGATCAGCCAGAACAGCGAACCGCTGCCGAACGGCCAGCCGGTGGTGGCCACCTGGACCCAGCCGCCTCCCGTTTCGTCGGTTCCCGCGTGCCACCACCACCAGCCGCGATCGTCGCCGGACCCTTCCTCGGTCGGATCGAAGCAGTGCAGCCAGTCCGACAGCGACCACGGCCCCTGGCAGGCGGCCCTCTTCTGCTCCGGCGTCATCGTCCGCCACTGCCGCAGCCATGCCCCGGTGCCGAAGGACTCATCGGACTCGGGCTTCGGCTCCGCGGGCTCGGGCGCGCACCGCTGGACGAACCGCTCCGGCAGCAGCCGAGGCCACCGTTCGAATGCGGGCCAGTCGCCCGCCCGCTCGACCACGCACGCCAGCGCCGCACGCGCGTCGGCAATGACCCGATCGGGATCCTCGGCGGCGAACCGGACCCGTACGAGGAACGGCCGCTGCCGACCGTCCTCGGCCCCCGGACCGGACCGAAGACGCCGTAGCTCGCCCTTCATGATCTCCACGGCGAAGAAGTGTGCACCACCACTGCCCCCGCCACACCTCAATAACACCGGACCACGAGGTGCGGCGAGGGCCCGGTGCCCGTACGACCCGGTCCGGCCCGACCCGGTCCGGCCCGACCCGGTCCGGCCCGACCCGGTCCGGCCCAACCCGGAGCGGCCCAACCGGGAGCGGCCCAGTTCAGGACCTTCCCGACCCGCCGGTTCGTCGATCATCGACCGGAGTTCCATCCGTTCAGAGGCGGTGCCGCCGCCCACCTCCTTCGGCCGGCCGCTGTCATTCCGGAGGGCGTCGGGCCCAGAACAGGACGTGGCCGTTGTCGCCCTCGGGTACGAACTCCTCGTGGACCACGTCGAGACCGGCCCGCACGAGCCATGCGCGGTTCGTCCCGGCGTCGGCGTGACTCCACCACATCGGGGCCCCGCCGCCGAGCCAGTTCTCATCGGTCCCGGTCCAGGCACGATGCCCGGTGGTGCTCAGGAACCAGCCTCCGGGCCGCAGCCAGGAAGCGATCCGCTCCAGCAGGGGCGGCTGTTCCTCCACCGGCACATGGATCAGGGCATACATGCAGACGACTGCGTCGAAGTTCCCCCGTGGGAACTCCAACGCCGTGGCATCGGCCCGGACGAAGTCGGCGCCCGGCACGAGCTCCCGGGCCCTGCTGATCTGGACCTCGCTGATGTCGACGCCCGTCACGCGGTGTCCCGCCGCCACCAGGGACCGGGCCACGGGAACACCGTTGCCGCACCCGAGGTCCAGAACCGTGCCCGCCTCGGGAAGCCGCCCGAGCAACTCCTCGATCCACGGCCCGTACTTCGTCTCGCTGTCGAACGCCCGCTCGTAGTGCTCCGAGAGCGCGTCGTACCCGCGCCGGACCATTTCCTTCGGATCCCTCATGTCCACGCGCGCACGCTAGGGCGCGCGTGTCAGGATCGCGACCGCTTTTCGCCCGGGTCCGTGGCCGGCCCCCACTCCTTCAGCGGGGGCTTCTCAGCCTTTGCGCCGGTTGTTCTTCCGGACTGGACGGTGTACGAGTTCCCCGGCACGGCCCCTACTATCGTCCCTTCGACCCCACCCCGCCGATCTCACCTCACCGACCTCACCGACCTCACTGACCTCACCCCACCGACCCGGACCCGGAAGGCCCCATGACGGATCCACGTCCCAACCCGTCCCCGATCGTGCCGTCGTGGCCGCATTGCGGCCACGGTTCCGGGGAGCAGGACCCGGTCGGCTGCCGGGGCATACATGTCCCCGGCCACACGGCCTGCCTCACCCACCTGACCTCCACCGGCCGCCGTGCCTACCTGGACGACCTGCGCCCCGGCGCGGACCTCGACCTGCGCGGCACCACCTTCGAGGACCGTCTCTGGGATTCCCTGCTCGATGCCCTGCGCGACAGCTTCGCCGGCGGGGAGCCCGTCATGGGTGACGTCCGGTTCGCGTCGGCGGTCTTCGAATGCAACGCCTGGTTCGACGCGGTGACCTTCGGCGGCAGCGCCGTGTTCGACGAGGCGACCTTCCAGGACGACGGCTGGTTCGAGGGCGCGACCTTCGAGTCCCCGGCCTCCTTCGAAGGGGCGGCCTTCAAGACCTACGGGGGTTTCCAGGACGCAACGTTCGAGAGCAGGGCCTCGTTCAAGGGCGCGACCTTCACCGGCATGGCCGCCTTCGACCGGGCGACCTTCGAGGGCGCGGTTTCGTTCGAGGGCGTGACCTTCAAGGAGTTCACCCGGTTCGACGAGGTGCCTTTCAGGTCCACCGTCGACTTCACGTCGACGACCTTCGGGGCAACCGCCACGTTCCAGGAGGCCACTTTCGACGGCCCCGCCACCTTCGACTCGGCGACCTTCGAGGGCTACGCCCGGTTCGAGGAGGAAACCCTCAACGCCCTTGAGGGCCTGCGCTCGGCCACGTTCAGACACGATCCGACGGCCTGAGGAAGCCCCTTGTCGCCTTTCGGCGTTCATGGTCCGGGGTTGGTGCTGCCGGGGCCGGAAGGTTCTTCGCGACGCGGGTGTGGAGGTTCGGTGCCCCGGGCGAGGTCGGCCGAGAATGGGGAGGAGGGGACTGCAGACGATCGACATCGGGGTCTTCCCCGGCGTCTTCTCCGGCCTGGACGCAGGCAAGGGCGAACGCCGTGTCACCGCAGTCCCCATCTCCTCTCCGCGCTCCCTGCCCCTTCCCCGTCTCCGGCGGCATGTGCCGACGCCACACGGTTCTCGTCGTCGCCCCGGAACCGGTCAGTCGGCCGGAGCCACTGATCGAGGTCAGCGAGGAGTGAGGAGGCAGAACTCGTTGTCTTCCGGATCGGTCAGAATCGTCCAGGAGATCGCGGACTGGTCGATACCGGGGTCGGCGGCGCCCAAGGCGCGCAGCCGGGCTTCTTCTGCCTCCAGGTCGTCACCGGGGTAGGGACAGACGTCGAGGTGGACGCGGTTCCAGACGCTCTTGGCGTCGGGGGTGCGGACGAACTCCAGGTAGGGGCCGACGCCTTTGGCGGACCGCATGGTCGCGTGGTCGTCGGTGACTTCGTGCAGCGTCCAGTCCGTCGCCCGGTCCCAGAACCGGGCCATCCGTCGTGGGTCGGTGCAGTCGACCACCACTGCGGCGATCGGCCCGGTGTCCCGGTAGACCGGCCGGGGCTCCAGAACGCAGAACTCGTTGCCCTCCGGGTCGGCCATGACCGTCCAGGGGACGTCGCCCTGGCCCACGTCGGCGAGCGTCGCGCCGAGACCCTTCAGGCGCGTGATCAGCTCCGCCTGATGGGCGGTCGAGGTGGTGGCCAGATCGAGGTGCACCCGGTTCTTCACCGTTTTGGGTTCCGGGTGGACGATGATGTCGATGCAGACGGCTGCGGGGTCGGGGTAGGCGAAACCCACGGGTTCGAGGTTGGTGACGCCGGGTGCCTCGCTGTCGACACCCCAACCGAGTGCCTCCGCCCAGAACCGGCCGAGCGCGGAGTCGTCCTGGGCCTTCATGTTGATCTGTACGAGTCTTGTTGCCATGCCGCAGATCCTAGAAGCTGCCGCAGACCCCGGCTGCCGTGACCATGCAGGTGTTTGCCCTGGTCGAGGCGGTGCGGGGCCTTGCCCGGTTTCTTGATTCGGTGGTGGAGCGTGTCTGTGCCGGGGGTGCGGGTCGGTTGCCGGGAGCTGGTCGGTGTCGGCTCGTACCGAATTGCTGGACGGGTAATGTGATCGGGAGATGCCTCAGGGGTGGGGGGG
>NZ_RDBO01000079.1:6513-10938 GCF_008120935.1 Streptomyces sp. sk2.1 | reverse complement strand
GGTCGAGGTGCGCGATCGACTCGGTGAACATGCGGGCTTTGAAAAGGGGGACCTGACAGGTCCGAATCCTGTCGACCGGGGCAAGTACGGGTCGAAGATCCACCTGATCACCGAGCGGACCGGTCTGCCCCTCTCCGTCGGCATCTCCGGCGCCAACCTGCACGACAGCCAGGCCCTGATCCCGCTCGTGAAGGGCATACCGCCCATCAGATCCCGGCGGGGCCCACGCCGGCGCAGGCCCGCAAAGCTCCACGCCGACAAGGGCTACGACTACCGCCACCTGCGGCAATGGCCAGCACAGCGAGGCATCCGGCACCGCATCGCCCGCAAGGGCATCGAGTCCTCACAGCGACTCGGCCGACACCGCTGGACCATCGAACGCACCATGGCCTGGCTCGCCGGCTGCCGCCGACTCCACCGCCGCTACGAACGCAAGGCCGAACACTTCCTCGCCTTCACCAGCATCGCCTGCACCCTCATCTGCTACCGCAGACTCACCAAATGAGATGGCTTCTAAGCGGGGCCTGCCAGGCCGGGCTCCTCCGCCGCCCTGACCGACATCCCCCGGCCCGCCGCCTCGACGGCCAACAGTTCCATCGTCGACGTCCGCCGCCCAGGCATGACCAGCACCGCGAATCCCTCCTGCGCTCCGCAAAACCGCCACGCTAGCCCCACCGTGCCCACCACCGCAGCCGAGAATTCCCCACCCCAGGCCCCAAGGCGGGCCAGGAAACGACGAGCCACAGCTCAAGGTCAAGTGGCAGAGACACGGTACTGGTCAAGATCACTTGACAAATGGTCAAGATCGCCTGTCAGAGGACAGGCATCTCACCGCCGCAGGCCCGCGCCTCACACCCTCACACACACCTTGCTCACCTGGGGAGACGGGCTGTGCGCCTCACAGGAGCGGCGGGGATGGGAGGTCTACAGGACGGTGCCGTGCAGGGCGCGGCGGTCGCCGGAGAGCGCGTAGCGGCGGGCGGCGAGGCCGTGTTCAAAGGGCTCGCCGATCTCCTCGCACAGCAGCGCCAGGACATCGGCGGCCTCGATGTCGGGGAGGTAGGCCGGCGCGACGTCGAGCATCAGCTCGCCGATCGCGTGGGTACTGGCGGCGAGGTCGTCGACGACGCGGCGCGGCACGGCGGCGGTCGGGGCCGCCGGCGGCTCGGCGGGTGGTGGCGGGGCGGGGCGGACGTCTCGGACGGCCTGGCGGACCACGGCGCGCACCGTGGCCGTGTCAAGGGTCTGCAGGCCGCTATGGGCGAGCGTGGCGAGGCGGTGGGTGAATCAGCTCCGCAACGGTGTCCGCGCGGGCGGAGACGGCGGTCAGGGCGCGCTGGGACAGGCCGTAGTCGAGCGCGGCCCCGGTGGCCGGGCCGGTGTCTCGCGTGCGGGACGTCTCGGTGCCGGCGGTGACCGCTTCGTGGATCGCGGCCAGGGCGCGGGCGACATCGAGCAACCGGTATGCCTGCGCGCGGCTGATGCCGAACTCCGCCCGGCAGTACGCCTCCCACGGGGTGGAGCTGAGCGGCAGCCGCACCCGGCGGCGAGCACCGCCACAGAGCGCCGGACCTCGTCCATCGCCTCGCGCAGCCCGGCCGTCACCTCCCGGGCGCGGGCCGCGGTGAGCGGCTGCCGCGCCTGTTCGACGGCGTGCTCCTGGTCCTGGTCGCGGATGCCCACGACTCCATCGCCCTGCGCGTCGGTGGGGCGTACCAGGGCGTGCGGAAGCGCGGGCGCGAACTCCGCCTCACAGCCTCTCAGCTCCCCTTGTCCACCTGCGTAAACGGAGTGTGAGGCTCATGACCTGCCAGCCTTCGCCGGTTCGAGGCGTTCCTTGCGCAGGAGCGGCGGTGGCGGGGCGGGGCCGTCGGGAAGGAGGCCTCTGCGGCGCATGGCGTGCTTGCCCGGAGGGAGGTCCTGCTTGTCCCACCTGCCACCGTCGGTCGACCGCATGGGACGAGCCCTCAGAAGGCGGGGGTGGTCACGGGGGCGAGACCGCGCAGGCCGGTCCAGCGGGAGGAGCGGAGGAGCGCGGTTGCCCGTTCCATCGTCGCCTGGTCGACGGTGGCGGCTGTCTCGTTGCCCGTGCCCAGGTCCTTGGCCGTGATGTGGAGAATGCTGTTGGCGTCGCAGTCGGCCGTCACCTCGATCTGCGGCACGCCGCGGGGAGCGGGTGGCAGGGCGAGTTCGAGGACCGCAAGGGGCCGGTTGCGCGCCGCGTCCTCCTGCTCGCCCTCCACGACGTGGAGTATCACCGCGGGCTGGTGGTCCGTGTGCGTGGTGAAGATCTCGGAGCGTTTCGTGGGGATCGTCGTGTTCCGCTCGATCAGCTTCGTCGTGGTTCCCTCGTTGGTTTCGATGCCGATCGAGTAGGGGGTGGCTTCGATGAGCATCATGTCCTTCACCTCACCGGTCAGGATGCCCGCCTGAAGAACGGCGCCGTTGGCGACAGCCCCGGGGGACATGCCCCGGTAGGGCTCACGGCCGTCCGTGAGCCGGCGGATCAGGTCGCTCACCGCGGGCATCCGGGCGGCGCCGCCCGTCAGGACGACCCGGTCGACGTCGGCAAGGGTGTGCTCGGCGTCGGCGAGGACGTGTTCGACCAGGGTTCGGCAGCGTTCCAGCAGATCCCGGGTGAGCGTCTCGAACTCCTCGCGGGTCAGCTCCTCTTCGAGGTGGAGGGGACCGTCCGGTCCGGTGGCGAGGTGGGGCAGCCGGAGGGTTGTGGTGCGCGCCGCCGACAGCTCGATCTTCGCCGCCTGGGCCGCCTCGCGCAGCCGCTGGGCCGCGGCGTCGTCGCCGGTGAGATCCACACCGTGCCGCAGCCGTACGCGGTCGGTCAGGTGCTCGACGATCCGCAGGTCCCAGTCGTCGCCGCCGAGCCGGCTGTCGCCGGCGGTGGCGCGAGCCTCCACGACGCCGTCGCCGAGTTCGATGAGGGAGACATCGAGGGTGCCCGCGCCGAGATCGAAGATCAGGACGGTGCAGTCGTCCTGGGAACCGTAGGCCATCGCTACGGCCGAGGACTCGTTGATCAGCCGCAGGATGGGGAAACCGGCTTGTTCACCGGCCCGTGCCAGCGCGGCCCGCCGGCCGCGGGGGAAGCCGGCGGGCACCGCCAGCACAGCGCCGGTGAGCGGCCTGCCGAGGTGGGCCTCGGCATCCTGACGGAGGCGGGCGAGAATCAGCCCGGCCACGTCCTCGGCGGTCAGCCGGATGTCGCCCCGCGTGGCACGCCAGCTGGTGCCCAGCTTCAGCTTGGCGGCGCGCGGGGTGTGGCCGGGGTTGGTGAGGGCCTGCCGTTCTGCGGCCGTGCCGACGAGGACGTCTCCCTCGGCGGTGAGGGCCACCAGGCTGGGAGTGGTGTGCGCGCCCTGGGCGTTGGGGATCAGCCGGGCCTCGCCGGCTTCCAGGACGGCGATGGCCGAGTTCATCGTGCCGAAGTCGATACCGACGGCGGCCGGGCGTGCCCTGCCCGGTTCGCCGTCCGGCGGAGCCATGGCCTCGGCGGCTTCGGTGTAGGGGGCGGTCGGGGGCGTGGCGTGCCGCTGGACGAGAGTGGTGACGGCATCCGGCCAGGGTGAGACGCCGGGGAAGTCGTCCGTCGGCTCCCAGTGCGCGCCGATCCGCTCCAGCAGCGCTGTGAGCGTGGGCCGTTGGCGGGGGTCCTTCACCAGGCACGCGTCGACCAGTTCGCGCAGCGGTCCCGTGAGTCCGTCCAGCCGGGGCCGCCCGTTGACCACCCGGTGGAGCACCGCCGGCGGCGGGCCCTCTCCGAAGGGCCCGGCCCCCGTGGCGGCGAAGGCGATCACCGCCCCCAGCGCGAACACATCGCAGGCCGAGCCGACTTCGCCGCCCTCGGCCTGCTCGGGCGCCATGAAGCCGGCCGTTCCCACCACCAGGCCGGTCGCCGTCAGCGCGGTGTCCTCCAGCGTCCGCGCAATCCCGAAATCGATCACCCGTGGCCCGTCGGCGGCCACCAGGACGTTCGACGGCTTCAGGTCCCGGTGCAGCACCCCCACCGCGTGTATGGCCTGCAACGCCTCCGCCAGCCCCGCTGCCAGCCGCCACACCGCGTCTTCGGGCAACGGCCCCGCCATGCCGACCGCTTCCGCCAGGTCGGGCCCCGGAATGTAGACGGTCGCGATCCACGGCCGGTCGTCCTCCGGCCCGGCGGCCATCACCGGAGCCGTGAACGCCCCGCCCACTGCCCGCGCCGCCGCAACCTCCCGCGCGAACCGCTGCCGGAACTCCTCCTGCCGTGCCAGATGCGGATGCACCGGGACCTGAAGCCGTCGAACGTCCTGGTGGCCGCCGACGGGCCACGGGTGATCGATTTCGGGATTGCGCGGACGCTGGAGGACACCGCGCTGACGGCGACCGGCCTGGTGGTGGGAACGGCCGGCTTCATGGCGCCCGAGC
>NZ_RDBO01000079.1:0-6413 GCF_008120935.1 Streptomyces sp. sk2.1 | reverse complement strand
GGTGTGGTGGAAGTCGTCGGACGGGTTCCAGTGGGAGGTGATCTGTTCGAGGAGTTGTGTGGTGGTGGGTCGGTCGGTGGGGGTTTTGGCCAGGCATGCGGTGATCAGGGTGCGCAGGGGGCCGTTGAGTGTGCCGAGTTGTGGCTCGGTGGTGACGACGCGGTAGAGGACTGCTGCTGGTGGGCCCTGGCCGAAGGGTTCGTGGCCGGTGGCGGCGAAGGCGAGTACGGCGCCGAGGGAGAAGACGTCGCTGGCCAGGCCGAGGGGGCTGCCTTCGGCTTGTTCGGGGGACATGAAGCCGGGTGTGCCGATGGCCGTGCCGGTTCCGGTCAGCGCGGTGGCGTCCAGGGCGCGGGCGATTCCGAAGTCGATCACTCGTGGGCCGTCCATGGCCAGCAACACGTTCGACGGTTTGAGGTCGCGGTGGAGCAGGTCCTCGGTGTGGATGGCCTGCAGTGCTTCGGCCAGTCCGGCTGCCAGGGGCCACATCGAGTCCTCCGGCAGGGGTGCGGTGGGGGTCACGGCTTCGGCCAGGGAGGGACCGTGGACGTAGGTGGTCGCGATCCATGGCAGGTCGTCGTCGGGGCCGGCCGCCACCACCGGTGCGGTGAAGGCGCCGCTGACCGCCTTCGCGGCGGCCACTTCTCGTTGGAAACGACGCCGGAACTCCGCCTGCCGCGCAAGATGCGGGTGCACCACCTTCACCGCCACCGCCTTGCCGCCCGGCGAGCGGCCCAGGAACACCTCGCCCATTCCTCCCGCGCCCAGCCGGCCGCGTAAGACGAAATCACGTACCCGTACCGGATCCCCGGCCCTCAGCGGCTCCATACCGCCCTCCATTCTGTTCACGGGACACACCCCGCCCGGGCCCCTACTCAACACCCGCTCGGCCACCAAGGACCACACCACCCCAGTCCCCGGTTCCCGGTTCCGGGTTGCCGGTTACGGGGCGGGCCCTCCCGCTGCCCGGACCGGGCCCTCGGGGGGCTTGCCGGGTCCCGGTGGCGGCCCGTCACCTACGGGGTACGGCTGTGCTTGCAGACGGCCTCGCGGCCGTGGTGGCCGGCCATCTTCCAGAGCACGCGCTCGTCCTGGCCGGACGGCTCGGGGAGCGTGGCGGTGAGCTGGAATTCCCATGCGCCCAGGGCGTCGGCCGCGGCCTCGGGCGTCACGCACGCCCGGCCCCGGTAGGTGTGCGTGTCGACGTCGGTGATCACGCCCGGCAGCCGGTGCAGCGCCGCGCGGGCGGTGCTGAGCGCGGCGGCCGCGTCGGCGATGAGGACGTCGCGGTGGGCGTCTTCCTGGTGGCCGACTGCGTAGGTGGCGGCGCGGTCGTCGTGCTGGTCGCCGTGTACGGTGCCGGTCGCCTCGCAGCCTTGCCTCTCGCAGGTCCACCGGGACCATGTGTCCCGGTGCTCCGTCCTGTAGCCCCTGCTGTACCCCACAGTGCTCCCCTTCTCCCGGGCCTGGGGGGTCAGTACATCAGCGGGGGTGGTGGTGTGCGGCGGACTCGTCGAGGGGTGGCCCGCAAAGGGTGACGGGCGGGCCGGTGCCGGTCCGGGCGGGTGAACTCTTTCCCTCGTGCACGCGGGCACGGATCTAACCGAGTACGCCCAATCTGGGCTGAAATCAACAAAGTTGACGTGCTTTGTGGCGATCTGTCACGGTGTGGCGCATCGGAGCCGACCGGGCGCCCGAGGAGCCGTGAGGAGATCATCGTGGAAGACCAGAACGAGGCGCCCGTGCGCGACGTGCAGGCGATCATGGAGGCCAGTGGGTACGTGCGGCACGGCGGTGTGATGGCGCGTGGCGGGTCCTACGTCTCCTGCATCTGTCCCAAGGCGCCGTGCGGGGGCGTCGCGGCCGACACCGAGCGCGCCGACTGCCCTGAGCACGCGCTGAATCCCGCTCAGGTGTGGCACTGGGCGGCCGAATGCCCCGGTGCCAGCAGCGCCTCGGCCTCGCCGCTCAGCCAGGCCGGGGAGGCCAAGCGCCGGCGGGGCATCGGCGCGGAAGTCGACGCGCTGGTCGGCGGGCACCAGGAGCTGACCGAGGCACCCTAGTACCCGTCCCGGCCCGGGGACCGGCTGCTGGTCACGGTGGAGGCCGCCGGGCAGAGCCCGCGCACGACCGAGCTGTACGAAGTCACCGAGGGCGGGGACGGGCTGGAGCTGCGCCTGATCGAGGTCGCACCCGAGGAGACCGCGGGTGGCTGGTACGCGGGGCCGCCCGAGATGTACGACACCGACCCGGTCGAGACACCCTGGATGGAGGCCGGCCCCGACCGGCACGCCCTGGCCCGCCCCGACACCGCCGCCCGCCACAGGCAAGAAAACAACACTGAGTAACAGCCCTCGGGATGGAGGTCGACCGGGCGTCGCATCGGCGGCCCGGCGGGGCCGTGGGCGCACCGTCAGGTCGTCGACCATCGCGCGAACGGCCCGGCAGCAGGTCAGGGACGTCGGCGGGGCGGGTACGCCAGCGGCCGGTCCTGGCCCGGGCCCGACGGCGCGAAGCAGCGGGGCGGGGACGGCCGACCGCTGGCCGTCGCGCAGCGGGAGCGTCCGCAGGGCGGCACGGGGCCCGGCAACAGCGAAGCAGGCGCGACGGAACGCGGGGCGGAGCGGCCCGGCCCGGCCCGGCGACGGGGCGCGGCCAGACCGTCGACCACGACACAGCCCGGCGCGGTGAGGCGGCGGCGACGGGGCCGGGCCGCCGGGCGGGGCCGGGGCGCGAGGTCGTCGACGTCGGCGCAACCGCCAAAACGACAACGTGCAGTTGCTGGCGGGAACGGGGCGGGGCCGGCGAGCTTGCACGGGAGCAGGGCGGCCGGGCGGCCGGGCGGCCGGGCGGCCGGGCGGCCGGGCGGGGCAGGTGTCGAGGCAGCTCGTCGAGTTCGCACTGGTGACCCAGGACAGCCCCGCGGCGGCGACGGGGCGGCGCGGGCGGCGGCTCGGCGGCAGATCCCGGCGGCGCGGCACCGGGCCGGGCCGTCGCCGCGGCAGGAACCCGAGGCGCGAGGTCGTCGACCACGGTACGGCGGCGGGCCAGGCCGTGGCCTGGCCATCGGCACGAGGGGAACCCAGGGCGTGGATTCCCCTCGCGTCAGCGGCCGCCCGGGCCTGACGGCGCGAAGCTGCGGGGCGGGGCGGGGCGGCCGGCCGTCGGCCGTCGCGCAGCGGGAGACGGCGGCAGGGTGGCAGGGCTGGCGCGACGGGCCGCAGCCGGGCCGTCGACCACGACACAGCCCGGCGCGGTAAGGCGGCGGGGCCGTGGCCGGGGGGTGCCCCTATGTGTTTGGTCAAGCTGTGTGGCCCACAATGCGGGCATGGATGACCAGGGCGGGGACTCGGTGTCGGTGTGGCGGGTGGGTGGGACGGCTCGCGTGGCGGGCTATGCCATCCCGGCCGTTGTCGGGGTGAAAGCGCTCTTCGGCTGGGCGGGTTGGGTTTCCTCTCCGGAAGCCGAGACGGCCCGGACGGCCGGGCTGTGGACAGGGCTGGCCGTCAGCGTCGCGTTGTTCTTCTGGTGGGCGATCCTCAGGGTCCGGCTTGAGGTCGGCCCTGACGGGATCGTGGCGGTCAACCCGTGGGGGACCCACCGCCTGGCGCTGGACGAGGTGGCCTCGGTGCGGCTTGGTGCGTGGGGCGCGGAGTTCCATCACGGAGACGGCTTCAAGACCACGGCCTATGCGCTGAGCGAGCTGGCCGCAGGAACCTCGCAGGACCGGCGCTTCGCGGAACTGCAGGCTGTTCTGGAGGCGAACCCCGATTCCTCACCGCGGTGACGCCTGGTAGAGACGGCGATCAGGAACTGGCTGGCCGCGGTTCGTAGAAGGTTCCGTCGCGGAGCATCGCGAACAGGACGTCGGCCCTGCGTCTGGCCAGGCAGAGCAGGGCCTGGACGTGGTCGGCCTCCCATACCTCGTTGCGCCACGTTCGCGGGCGTGTGGCGAACACGTCGTGGGCGCGGGCGGCCTGGGGGCCGTGGCGGTAGCTGGCTCTCTCCCCCGCAGTCAGGTCCCGGCGCACGGCGCGCAGGAACGTCGCCAGTGACGGGACCGGGTCCAGCAGTGGAACAGCCGCGAGCGGGGCGCCGCCCGGGAGTGCGTTGCGGGGTGGGCGGGGTGATGGCGCGGCCGGGCCAGAGGCGGAGGCGTCGGCGTCTGTGTCGGTGTCTGCCGGTGGCGAGGGTGAGATGGCTGGAGCGGGGGCCTGGCGGGCGCGGTCGAGGAGCTCGCGGTGGACCGCGGAGGCGTTGCCGTGCCAGTACGCCAGCAGCACCCGCAGCTCAGGGGTGATCTCGAAACGGCCGGTACGGCGGGCGCCAGGAGCGGCGGCGGTGGCGGGTGTGGTGGTGGCCTCGGCCAGCCACCGCCACACGGTGCGATCGGAGACGTTGAGGCACTGCGCGGTGGTGTGCACGTGGACGCGAGAGAGACGGCGTTCGGCGCGCAGCGTGAACAGGTGCCGTACGGCTGGGGCGCGCAGGGCGGTCAGCGACACCGCGTCCAGGGCGGGCCCGGCCTCGCCGGGCGCGGACGCCGGGGTGGGGGTGGTGTGGGAGGGCGTGGTGTTCATCGTGGTCCTTCCCGCGCGTGCGGGGGCTGCCCGGTGTGAAGGCGGGCAAGGGTGTGAGTCAGGGGCACGGGCCAAGGCGGGTACAGGCCTGGGCCAGGAGGGCGGCATCGACCGTGTGCTCGGGGTGGCGGTCCAGGGCGGCGTACGCGTGGGAGGTGATCTTCGCCCAGGTACGGAAGTTGCCGTGTGCGCACGTCTCGTCCGTATGCAGCAGATCGGTGTCGGTCGCGGTGTCCCACAAGGGGTGGAACAGACGCAGCACGCCGGGGACCTGCGCGGGATCCAGGCGTGGGACGTGCTGCCAGGTCAGCACGCGTGAGGCCAGGGCGGGAGCACGTGCCAGGGTGCGCTCGGCGCCCGCCCCGCACAGCACGAGCGAAGCCTGGGTCGTAGGCGCGTCCAGCAGCAGGCGGAGATAGTCCAGCTCGGGGGCGGCGATGCGCTGCACGTCGTCGATGACCAGCACCCCCGGGGCCTGGAACGCCTCGAGCAGCGCGCGGTCGGCCGCGTCCGTGCGGTTCGTCAACGAGGTGGCGGGCAAACCGAACGCGGTGAGCAGCGCGGCCCGTAGCTGCGGCAGCGCCGGTTTCACCGCCACCAGCGCGCGGTGCACCGGGATACGGCGCGGCAGCAGGGCCAGGGCCTGATGGACCGCGACCGTCTTACCGTGACCCGGGTCCCCGTACACGCACACGATCCCGCGCGCGGCCACGGTATGGGCGATCGCCTCGGTGACCACGTCGAGTTGCCGGGTGGAGACCATATGCGCGCCCGGCACGTACAGACGGACAGCATCCCCCGGCGACGCGGGCCGGGCCACGGGGGCGGGAACCGTCGCGTCGGTCTGTCCCACGCCGGAGCCGGGCGGGGCCTGGCCGGTCTCATCGACCGTTCCCGGCAGAGCCAGCTCGGCCAGGGCCCGGTCATAGCGGTCGGGATCCACGTGCCGTTTCCCGGGGCGCGTGCTCTGAAAGACCCGGCCCGCCCGGCGTTGCTCGCGTACCGCCCGGTGCATGGTCGCCAGCGAAGGCAGCGGCCCGGGCAAGGCGGAGTCGTCACGGGCTTGGGACAGCTGCCGGTGTAACTCGGAGACGTTCCCGTCCAGTTCTTCGAGCCGGGTCCACAGCGTGTCGTCGAGCAGGAACCCTCCACGTCGGTAGGCCGGCTCGGTCTGGCCCTTACGGGCCCTCGCGAGCCAGCGCCAAGCCGTGCGTACGGACACTCCGGCTGTCTGGGCCGCGATCCTAACGTGGACAGATTCCAGCGTGCCGGCCTCGTCCAGCGCGAGAAGCCGGCGTACCACCACCCGGCGTACCAGTCCTTTGTCCTGCGAAAGCGACGCGAGGGGCATGGTCTGGGCGGCAGCACGCCCCGTACCCGAACGCTCTCTCGGGCGGGGGCTGCAGACAAAGACGGTCGAGCAATCATGCCCATCAGCACACCCGGACCCCCGGACACCGTGCACAGGAATGAGCATCTACACGTCAGCCACCCACCAGCTGTGCTACACGCACTACGCAGCGCGTGACAGCCATTTACTGATCGTTTCAGAATGAGGTTCGGAGTCGTCTCAAACAGATGATGCTGCAGGCGAGTTGGAGCAGTCCGAGGTGGAGGTCGGCGCGTATCTCGTAGCGGATCCGCAGTCGTTTGAACTGGTGGAGCCAGGCGAAGGTCCGCTCCACGACCCAGCGCGTCTTGCCCAGCCCCGAGCCGTGCGGGACACCTCGACGGGCGATCTTCGGGGTGATGCCCCGAGCCCGCAGGATGCGGCGGTACTTGTCGTAGTCGTAGCCGCGGTCGGCGAACAGCCGTCGCGGCCGGTGACGAGGC
>NZ_RDBO01000078.1 GCF_008120935.1 Streptomyces sp. sk2.1 | reverse complement strand
GTGCGGGGCGGGGTGCGGCGGGCGCCCGCGCGGGTGATCAGGACGTCGCCGTCGGCGGACTCGGCGGCCGGGGCGTACCCCATCTCGCGCAGCCCGTCGAGCAGGGACGCCGGGTCTACCTGGGCGGCCAGGGCCGTCGGCGCGAGACGGCGCAGGCGCAGGGTGACCGAACGCCGGTCGGCGAGGATCTCGTTCAGCACGGCCTCGTCGTCGCAGCGCACGTACGAGGAGGCGGCGCCGATCCGCAGGTGGCCGTGGCGGCGGGCGACGTCGTCGATGAGGTAGCTGAGCGGCTGCGGGACCGGTGTGCGGCTGTGGGCGGCGAGGAACGCGTGCAGGTCGGCCGCCGACTGCCCGGCGTCCAGGGCGCGGCGCACGGACCCGGGGGTGAACCGGTAGACCGTCGCGCCGCCCTTCGACTCGATGTCGGCGAGGGCGGAGAGCATGTCGGCCAGGGGGCGTTCCAGCGGGCCGGGGGCGACGGCCGTGAGGTCGGCCTGGAGCAGGACGTGGTCCAGCGGCTCCGGGATCAGCGGCGCGAGCAGCGCGGCGGCCTCGGCGGGCCCGGAGTCGAGCAGGGCGCGGGTGTGCGCGGCGAGCGCCCCGCGGCCGGTGATGCCGAGGAGTTCGGACTCGTTGAGCGTCCACAGCGCGATGCGCGACCGCAGGTCCGAGGCCCCTTCCGGGGCTCCTCCCGGGGCGGCGGGCCCGGCGCCGCGCAGGGGGCGTTCCCAGCGGAGCCGGGCGAGCACGGTCTCCGGGTCGGGGGCGGTGCCCGGTTCGAGGGCGGCGAGGAGCGCGAGGACCCGGTGGCGCACCTCGGGGGCGACGGAGCGGTCGAGCTCGGGGCCGAGCGCGGACAGGGCCCGGCCCTTGGCGTCCTGCCCGCCGATCAGCCCGGGGGTGCGGGTGGCGGCGAGCCAGGCGGTGGCGAGGGCCACCCACCGTTCCTGGGCGGGGAGTTCGGCCCAGTCGTCGTACGCGGGCGTCGGGGCGTACCGCTCGTCGGCCTCCCCGTCGGAGGCCAGCAGCCCGGCCGCGTAGGCGGTCTCGGCCCAGAACGCGGCGACCGGCTCGGGGACTTCGAGGGCGGCGGCCGTCCGCTTCAGGTCCCGGACACCGAGCCCGCCGGCCCGCAGTATCGGGGGGCCGCCGCCGTTCCAGTTCTTCAGCAGCTCCTCGACGGTGCTCACCGCCAGGAACGCCTGGCCGGCCGCGGCGCTGTCCACAGCCTGTGGATCACGCCGGGCGACCGCCTCCACGGCCGGTGGACGCGGTTCCGGTACGCGGTGGGCGCGGCCGGCCCGCAGATGCAGGGCGGCCTCGCGGGGCAGCACCACGGTGCGGGTCGACACGGGCAGCAGCAGTCCCCGGTCGCGCAGCCACCGCACGGGCGGGGTGGGGTTCGGGGTGATCTCCCCGTACGGCGGCCCCCACACCAGCCGGTCCAGTACGGACAGGGCCTCGGCGGGGGCGGTGTCCAGCAGCCCGGCCATCCGGGCCCGGTCGGTGAACAGCCCGGCCAGGGACGCCACGGCGGAGACCGGGTCGTGGGTGGCGGGCAGCCCGGCGGCGGCCAGGATCTCCTGGAGGCGGCCGGGGGACATCCCCGAGGTCGCCTCGGCGACGGTCGGTCCGAGGCCGGTGGGGGAGGGGTGCTGCGGGGAGGGCTGGGGGACGTGCTGGGCGGGATGTGGCCGGTGGTGGTCCGCACGGCCGCGCTGGCCTCGGCGGCGTTCCTGGTGTGGCGGGCGCGGAGGCGGGTGGAGTAGAGAGGGGGAGGGGCGGACCGGCTCCGGCCCGCTCCTCGCCCCCTCCCGCTCCTACTTCGTCAGATCGGCCTGGAGCTCGTCGAGGATCTTGCCCGCGGCCGTGTAGCCGATGCCCGCGATCCACAGGCGGTCGTCGACCTTGAAGACCTTGTCGTTCCTGGACGCCGTCAGCCCCTTCCACAGGCCGCTGTTCATCGTCTTGGTCGTCCCCGCCTTGCCCGGGTCGCCGTAGGTGGACGTGAAGATGACGTCCGCGTCCGCGAGGTCGATCTTCTCGGGGGACACGTCGTACGAGAAGCCGTCCTTGGCCTTGTCGGTGATCGCGGGGCGGCCCAGGCCCAGGTCGGCGAGGATCGAGCCGATGTAGTTCTGCTTGCCGTAGATGCGGATGTCGGCGCCCTCGACGAAGCGGACGAAGTTGACCTCCGTCCCGGCCGCCTTCTCCTTCCCGCCGATCGCCTCGGTCACCTTCGCGACGTGGGCGTCGTACTCGGCGAGGACCTTCTTCGCCTCGGCCTGCTTGCCGAGCGCCTCCGCGTGCAGCTGGAAGTTCTCCTTCCAGGCCGTTCCGGTGGACTCCGTCATCACGGTGGGGGCGATCTTGCTGAGCTGCTCGTAGCGGTCGCCGTCACGGACCTTGCTGGTGAGGATCAGGTCCGGCTTCAGCGAGGCGACGGTCTCCAGGTTGGGGTTGGCGATCTCGCCGACCTCCTTGATGTCCTTCGTCCGGCTCTCGGGCAGGTAGGACGGGAAGCTGTCCTCCGTCGCCGAGTGCGTCCCGCCGACGGGCTGCACGCCGAGGGTGAGCGCGGAGTCCAGCTCGCCGGTGTCGAGGACCACGACGCGCTTCGGGGCCACGGGCACCTCGACGTCGCCCATCGCCGTCTTGACGGTGTGCTTCTCGGCCGCTCCGGCGCCGGAGCCGTCACCGCCGCCGGAGTCCGAGGAACCGCAGGCGCCGAGCGTGAGCGCGCCGGTCAGGGTGAGGGCGCCGAGGACGAGGCCGCGGCGGCGGACGGTGAGGGACATGGACTGCCTTTCGTCGGGGTCGGAATGCCGGTCACGGACACATGGGTTCACGGCGTCGAAGTTGAAGTTGAAGTAGCCGAAGCCGAAGCCGAAGTCCGATTCGGCGTCGGTTCCGTCGTCGGCGCGGCCTGCCAGGGAGCCCCCGGCACCACCAGCGGCGAACCCGTCACCGGGTCCGGGACGATCACCGCGTCCAGGCCGAAGACCTCGTGCACGAGGTCGGCCGTGACGACGTCCTCCGGGCGGCCCTCGGCGACGATCCGGCCCGCCTTCATGGCGACCAGGTGGTCCGCGTAACGGGCGGCCTGGTTGAGGTCGTGGAGCACGGTGACGACGGTCCGGCCCCGGGTGCCGTCCGCCGCAGGGGCGGTGAGCCGGCGCACCAGGTCCAGGACCTCCACCTGGTGCGCGATGTCGAGGTACGTGGTCGGTTCGTCGAGCAGCAGCAGATCGGTCTCCTGGGCGAGCGCCATCGCGATCCAGACCCGCTGGCGCTGCCCGCCGGACAGCTCGTCCACCGACCGGTCGCCGAGCGCGGAGACGTCCGTGCGTTCCATCGCCTCCGTCACCGCCCGCTCGTCCTCGTCCGACCACTGCTGCCACCAGTGCTGGTGCGGCTGCCGGCCGCGGGCGACGAGGTCGGAGACGGTGATCGCCTCCGGCGCCACCGGGGTCTGCGGCAGCAGCCCGATCGACTGGGCGATCTTCCGGGTGGGGATTTTTGACAGCTCGGTGCCGTCGAGGAGCACCGACCCGCCGCGCGGCTTGAGCAGCCGGCCCAGGGCGCGCAGGGTGGTCGACTTGCCGCAGGCGTTCGGGCCGACGATGACGGTGACCTGCCCGTCCGGCACGGTGAGGTCCAGCTCGTGGACGACGGTGCGGTCCTCGTACGAGAGCGTCAGCCCCCGCGCGGCGAGCCGGCCGGTCGCGCCGGACACGGCTCCGGACAGGGCGTCGGACGTACGGGTCGAACTCATGCGGTGCCTCCATTGCGGCCGCGACCGCCGCCCCGTCCGCGGACGATCAGCCAGATCAGGTACGGGGCGCCGACCGCCGCCGTCAGGACGCCCACCGGAAGTTCGGTGGGCGAGAAGAGCTTGCGCGCGAGCAGGTCCGCGAACACCACGATCACCGCGCCGAGCAGGGCCGAGCACAGCAGCGGGATCTGCGCGGTGCGGGTCATCCGGCGGGCGATCTGCGGGGCGAGCAGCGCCACGAAGTCGACCGGCCCGGCCGTGCCGGTCGCCACGGACGCCAGGACCACACCGATGGCGACGAGCCCGAGCCGCACCTGCCCGAGCCGTACCCCGAGCGCGGTCGCGGTGTCGTCGTCCAGCGAGACGGTGCGCTGCGCGCGGGCGGCCCACAGCACGGCGGGCAGCAGGAGCAGCAGCGTCCAGGCGAGCGGCGCGGCCTGGTCCCAGCCGCGGCCGTTGAGAGAGCCGGTCATCCAGATCTTGGCCTGCTGGGCGACCAGGTAGTCGCCCTTCGTCAGGAACAGGGTGGTGACCGACCGCAGCGCGATCGCGAAGCCGATGCCGATGAGGACGAAACGGGCCGCGTGCAGGCCGCCGCGCCAGGCGAAGACGTACACGAGCGCCGCCGCGGCCACCCCGCCGATGACGGACAGGTACGGCAGGACGGTGTACGAGGTGACGCCGAAGGTCATCGCACCGACCGTGAGCGCGCTCGCGCCCTGGCTGATGCCGATGATGTCGGGGCTCGCGAGGGGGTTGCGGGCGACGGTCTGGATCAGCGCACCGGCGACCCCGAAGGCCAGGCCGACCAGCAGCCCCGTGACCATCCGCGGCAGTCGCAGCGTGCCGACGACCAGCTCGTCCGGGGACGGCTGCCCCAGGATCACCTTCACGACCTCGCCGGGCGCCACGAAGCTCTCGCCGACACAGAGGTACGCGACGCAGACCGCGGCCAGCAGGACGATCAGGGCGACGGCGACGAGGGCCGCCCGGCGGTGCAGCAGGAACCGGCCCCGCGCCCCGATCCGCACGACCCCGTACCCGGCGGGCCGCACCCGCACCGCCGTCCCGGCCGCCTCCACCGTCTTCGTTCCGGTGCTCATGCGGGCACCGCCTTCCGGCGTACCAGGGCGACCAGGAACGGAACGCCGATCAGGGCCGTCATCACGCCCGCCGGGACC
Organism: Streptomyces sp. sk2.1; assembly: GCF_008120935.1. Classification (GTDB taxonomy): domain Bacteria; phylum Actinomycetota; class Actinomycetes; order Streptomycetales; family Streptomycetaceae; genus Streptomyces. The sequence goes on along the minus strand of NZ_RDBO01000078.1, from coordinate 1,092 downwards.
TCGCTCGGCGGGAACAGGACACGGCCGACGACATCGGAGACGAGCAGCATCACGGGCCCGATCAGCGCGGCCATCGGCAGCACCCAGCGGTGGTCGGAGCCGACGACCGCGCGGGCGATGTGCGGGACGGCGAGCCCGATGAACGCGATCGGCCCGGCCGCCGCGACACCGGCACCGGTCAGCACCGTGGCCCCGATGCCGCCGACGATCCGTACCGTGGCGACCTTCTGGCCCAGGCCCTTCGCCAGGTCCTCGCCGAGCGCCAGCGCGTCGAGCCCGCGTGCCACGGACAGCACGAGGACCGTCCCGAGCAGCATGAACGGCCAGATCTGCTGGGCGATGTCGGCCTCGCGCCCGCCGAGCGAGCCGACCTGCCAGAAGCGGAACTCGTCCAGCGCGGACGCCTTGGTCGTCAGCACCGCCGAGGTCACCGAGACCAGCAGCGCGTTGATCGCGGCGCCGCCCAGGGCGAGCTTCACGGGGGTGGCGCCCCCGCGCCCGCTCGACGCGATGGCGTACACGGCGACGGAGGCGACCGCCGCCCCCACGAACCCGAACCACACGTATCCGGTCAGGGTGTGGACACCGGCGTACGCGATGGCCAGCACCACGCCCACCGACGCGCCCTGGCTGATGCCGAGGATGCCGGGGTCGGCGATGGGGTTGCGGGTGATGCCCTGGAGCACCGTGCCCGCGAGGGCCAGCGCGGCGCCGACCATCAGCCCGATCAGGGTGCGTGGCACGCGCAGGTTCCGGACGACTTCGGCGTTGTCGGAGTGCCCGCCGTGCAGCAGGGCGTCGAACACCTCGGACGGGGGGATGGAACGGGCCCCCACGGCGAGGCTGAGGAGTATCGCCACCAGCAGCGCCGCGACGGCCGCCGCCGTCGCGAGTGCGCGTCTGGAGCGGCGTGGTGCGGCGGCTGACATCGGACCCAATCGAGAGCGAAGCAAAGTTAGGCTTGGCTAAGTCTAAGCACCGCCGATTTCGAGCCACAGCCCCCCGCCGGGACAAACGCGACACCCGTCCCCGAACCGGCCACCGACCCCGCTCCGGACCCACCCCGAACCGGCCACCGACCCTGCTCCGGAC
>NZ_RDBO01000077.1:2057481-2082668 GCF_008120935.1 Streptomyces sp. sk2.1 | reverse complement strand
CCCCCGGAAGGCGCCCGCCCGACTCGCCCCGGAGGCGCCGCCCCCATTCACTCCGAGGGCGCCGGCCCACTCACTCCGAGGACGCCATCCGGCCAATTCTTGACGCGCACCTGACATTTATTGGCATTTCTGGGACCGTCCATGACACACGCCCGTCCGTATCCCCGCCGCGCACGCGGACGAGGCACCGCTCGTCCCCCCACAAGGGCGCGGCACGAAGGAGTGACATGAGGCTCACACCGAAAATCTCGTGCGTCGCCGCCCTGGCCGTCGCGGTCGTCGCCGGCGCGTCCACCGCGGCGAGCGCACTGGGCCCCACGGCCTCTCAGCAGGTCGACGGCAGCATCTCCGCCGCGGGCAGCACCTGTACCTGGGCCAACGCCACCACCACCGCGAACCCGCCCACCACCCTGACCATCGACCGCGCCACCATCAACAGCAGCGTGAGCTGCAGCGGCGGTGCGAGCGCCACCCTCAACAACAGCCCGACCGTCACCTTCGACGACGCGGCGGGGCTCGCGACGTCGGACCTCATCGACATCACGGTGAAGCAGTCCATCGTCACCTGCAGCTACCGCGCCACGAACGTCGGTTGGACCCGCGACGGCTCCACCCGCGCCTACCAGAACAAGGCGTTCACCGCGTCGAAGAGCTCGGGCAGCTTCCTCTGCCCGGGGTCGATCTCCGCCGCGGCCGGCTCCGCCTCCCTGAACTTCCACTGATCCCCGCGCCTCCACGACGCCGACCGGGCGCCGCCTCCGGTGAACTTCCACCGAAGGTGGCGCCCGGCCCGCGAGGCCCCGCACACCGCTCAAGCACAGATCCACCCGGCTCCGGCAGGGGGTCACCGGCTCGGGCACGACCCACCGGCTCCGACACCACCCCACCGGCACGGGCACGGCCTCACCGGATCGGTCACGGCCTCATCGGTTCAGGTGCGAACCGGACGGCCGGAAGGCCCGAACCCCCGGAGGCGAGTACCGGTCCGGGGTCGTCGCAGCGCCAGGGCGGCCAGGGCGGCGGGGGCGTCCTTCGGTCCACGGATGCCCGGGAAGGCGTTGATGTCGACGACGACGGGCTCGCCCTCGCGGTCCAGCAGGTCGACGCCGTAGACGTCCAGACCGAACACCTCGCCCGTGCGAAGGGCCGTTCCGGCCCAGGCCCGGGGCAGTTCACCGACCAACGGCGTGGACCGGGCGCCGTCCGGCGGGGCCCCCACCGGCGCGGGACGCACCGCCGTGAACACCCTCCCCGCGATCACCCACACCTTGTGGTCCCAGCCGCTGTTCGCGACGAACTCCTGCAGGACGACCGGCTCATCGGGCCACCGGGCGGCAAGCTCCCGCAGTTCGGCCGGGCCGTCCGCACGGGCCACCAGGTCGGCGCGCCGACTGTGCCGGCTCTTGACCATCAGCGGACCGCCGCTCCCGGGCCACTCCGCTCCGGAAAGGACTTCGGACAGCGCGTCCAGGGTCCTGGTGCGGGGCATCGGCAGTCCGGCCTCCTCGGCCACCGCGGCCAGCCGGCTCCGGTCCTGGCACAGCTCCGTCGCGGCGGCGGAGTTCACCACCCGGGCGCCACACTCCTCAAGGGAACGGGCCAGGGCCAGCGCCCCGGGGGTGTGCGCCTTGAGGAGGTAGGTGTCGGCGAGGTCTTCCGGAGCGGCCCGGTCCGGCGCGGGCCCGTCCCCGGAGTCCGGGTCCAGGAACGTCACCCGGTGCCCCTCCCGGACCAGTACGGAGGCGGTGGCGGCGAGCATCGGGTGGTCCGGCTTGTCGGTCAGCAGGCACACCCTCATATCTGGATGACTCCCGGCACGGCCACCGGCATGCCCGCTCCGGGGCCCGGAGCGATCTGCGGGCGGGGCCGGCCGAGGGGGATCTGCGGCTGGACGGGAACCTGCGGAGCCGGGGCGGGCGTGCCCGTCCCGGCGATGCCGCCGTTCCTGGCCAGGTCGAGGACGGCTCCGGCCACCCGGGTCACCGCGTCGGGCACCCGCCGGAAGCTCGGGAAGTCGTTGATGTCGACGATCACGGGTCCGTCGGGCCCGAGCACCACGTCGATGCCGTACAGGTCGAGCCCGAAGACCTTCCCCACCTTCGCCGCCGCCGCGGCCACCTCGGCGGACAGCGGAACCGGACCTTCGTCGGCCGGTCCGTCCGGGTGGATCGGGGAACGCCGCAGGGTCGCGTGGAACTCGCCCGCGAGGCAGTAGACCTTCAGGTCCGTACCGGAGTTGGGCACATAGGGCTGCGCGATCAGCTGGCCCTCGCCCTCCCGCTCCGCCCCGGCCAGTCCCCCGGGGTCCGCCACCAGCCGCACCCCGCGCCCCGAGCTGCCGTCGGCGGGTTTGACCACCAGGGGGAACAGCTCGCCGGGAACGTCCGCGAACATGGCGGCCCGCGGCGCCGAATAGGTCACCGGAACCGGCAGCCCGTGCTGCCGCGCGATGACCGAGGTGACGACCTTGTCGCGCACCGCGCGGATCGACCGCGCGTCGTTCACCGTGGTCAGCCCCACGGCCGCCGCGGCCTCCAACAGGGCCAGCCCCGGGCCGCCGGACACGGTCTTGAGCACCCAGGCGTCGTGGGTGCCCGCCCGGACCTCCTCCGAGACCCGCAGCAGCGAACCGCCCGGCCGCATCACGTCCACCTGGTGCCCCCACGACGACAATCGCCGGGCCACATCGAGCGGCATGCCGTCATTCCGGTACAGCTCTTCGACGAGGAAGCAGAGCTTCATCCCAACACCCCTCGGCGCCCCCACGGGTGATGAGGGCGCAACGACTCTCCGCGATGCTCTGCCGAACACCGCCAAAAGGGCAACGCTACGTCACGCCCACACCAAAGCCGCGTCGGCCGGGGGTCGCTGACACCACGTCGAACACGAACCGCGCCCCACGGACCACCACCGCGCCGTATGCGGAAGATGCATGAGCGGTGTCAATTCCGTCTTTGTGCAAGAGTCGGCCGACGGCAGGCTTTCGATCGCCCCCTCACGGAGCCCCGTACCGCCCTGCTCACCGGTCCCTGACCGTGCGGGCGGGGGCGGACGCGGAACGGTCCGACCACCCCAACGACCACCGCCCCCAACACGCCGAGCAGTTTCGCGACCGGCCCGACGGACCGAATCCCTTCGTGCTAGGCCGACCGCGGACCGAGCGGTTCATGGCCGTGATGGACGCCATGCCGCGCGGCCGGATCGCCGACGCCGAGACCACCGGGAGCCGGGACGAACCGCGCCCGCGGGCGACGGGAACGCACATGTGCCGCTGAAAGCAGGGACCGGTCCCGAGCCCAGAACCCATCGCCGAGGGATCGCTTCCCGTTGCCACGGCAGTCGGACGAAGGCTGCTCGACGGACACGGGGCCGGGGCTGCCGTCACCCACATTGCCGGGTTCCGGAAAGCAGCCGCGCGGGCCGACTGCCGTGTCCGGTGGGTGAGAAACGGTGTCCGGGCGGTCATCATGACGGGCCGGGGGCTCCACTGTTCCGCAGATCCGCGGGAAGTGGCAGGTGAGGGGAGGGGCAGATGCTCGGGACCGTGCTCGACAGGGCCATGGACGTGTTCACGGCGGCCTTGGGGCTGGGCTGCGTGTGGATGGGATGCCTGGCCATGCTTCGGCCGCGCCGGCCACCGGAGCCCATCCAGGGGCCCGTGTGGGCGGTCCGCACCTGGGGACTCGGCTTCGTCCTGCTGGGGATTTCCCTCGCCGCCGAGACGGTCACCTTGATGACCGGCGGGGAACCCGGCTGGGCAGGGGACGTGATCCGCTGGGTCGCCGGGCCGCTCGTGGTCGGCTCGATCGTGGCGGCCGTTGTCGCCCGGCGCCGGAAGCTCCACCGGGCCCGAACGGTGAAGGGCAGGAGGCGGGCGTGAGGCGATCCGTCTCCTGGCGCGAGGCCGCATTGGTCGCCGCGGCCTGCTGGGCGGTCAGCGGCCTGGGGTACACCGCGAGCGCGGCCCTCGACGAGCCGCACCTGTCCGTTGCTCCCCTCATCGGCGTCGGGCTCGTGCAGTGGTTCCGGACGCGACACCGCTCCTGGCCGGCAGGGATCGCGGCCGGCGCCGCGGGGGTTGCCGTACTGTTCGGCCTCGTCGACGCCCTGCGCCCGGAACTGGGCCGGTACGTCGCGGACGCGCTGGCCACGGGTGCAGCGGCGACCGTCTCCGCAGCCGTGCTCACCCTGCTGAACCGCGTCGAAGGACGCCGTCGTGCCGCCGCGCGGTGACCCGCACGTGAGCCGCCGCGTCAGCCTGCCGCCCGAGCCGGGCGACGTCCGGCGGCGCACCGTCCGGCATCACACGTGGCAGGACTGCGCGACCTCGGTACACCAGGGCAAGATCTCCCAGGAGACCGTCGATGCCCCGGAGCCGGTGGTGTGGCCGGATCCGCTGCCACACCGCTTGGGAGGAAGCTCATGGACATGCAACACGGGGGCGTCATGATCGCCGCCGCGTCTCTCGGCACGGTCCTCCGTCCGGCCGGCGTCTCGCCGACGATCGTCCCGGCCGCCACCGCCACCGCGGGCATCGTCGCCACAACCGGATGTGCGGTCGTGGCCATCGGCTCGCATCGCACGGCAAGCGCTGCGCCATGACGAGGACACGGTTCCGGCGGCGCGGGATCGTCTCGGTCGGCCTTTGGTGGATCACGCTCACGCTCGTCCTCTGGCTGCTGGGCCGCACCACCAGCGGGCCGACGGACCTCCTGCGCTGCGCCGCCTCCGCAGCGCTGTTGGTCGCGGTGGGGGAGGTCGGGGACAGGCTGCGCCGGCGTCGGCAGGCATGCCGCGCCACCAAGCGTTCCTGACCTCTGTCACCCGGCCTCCCGCATCTCCTCTCCGGGGGGCCGCAGCCCCGCCTCGGCTCCGGGACGTCGTCCACAGGGGGGCCTGCTCACGTTCATCACGACGAAAAAGCCGACCAAAGCGAAAACATCGCTTTGATCGGCTCCATTTGGTCGATCGACTTCTGGTGTCCGAGGGGGGACTTGAACCCCCACGCCCGATAAAGGGCACTAGCACCTCAAGCTAGCGCGTCTGCCATTCCGCCACCCGGACCAGGTGGTCGGCCCCGGTTTCCCGCGGCGACATGGAAAACAATACCAGGGGTTCAGGGTGGCTCTCACCCACGTTTCCGGTGGTCAGTGCGGTGCGATGGATGCGGACGGCACGCTTTCCCGACATCTCCCGGCAACGCGCACCCTACGTGGCCGGACAGTCGCCAACGGTGTGATTCGCTGCGGTCGCCCCGCCACCGTCCGGGCCGCCGCGCATACGGCCGCCGCTCCTCCCCGCCCGGGCAGGAGCGGCGGGGAGGAGCCGTCGGGCGTACGGGGTCAGCAGCCCTTCCGGCGCAGTGAGTGCAGGTGGGCGGCGGAGCGGCGGGCCGTGGTGAAGGAGTCGACGATCGGCTGGTCGTGCTCCACCTGCCAGTGGTGGTCGCGGCGGCCGCCGTGGGTCCTGGTGACGGCGCTCAGGAATCCCTTGTAGTCGATGTCGCCGTCCCCGACGTCCACCATGCGGTAGCCGTCACGGGCCGTGGCGTCGTGCTCGCCGTCCTTGACGTGGAAGAGCGGGTACCGGTCGGGCTGCCGGAGCACGTAGTGCAGCGGGTCGAAGGTGTCGGGGGTGCCGTCGGCCCGCTTGCCGAACCGGAACCGGCCGACGTGGGCCCAGTAAATGTCCATCTCCAGGAAGACCAGGTCGGGGTCGGTCTCGGCGAGCAGGACGTCGTAGAGGCGGACGTCCGGGCGGTCGGTGGCGAAGGAGAATTCCTCGGCGTGGTTGTGCTGGTAGAACTTCATGCCGCGTTCCCTGGCCGCGGCGCCGTAGGCGTTGAAGTCGGCGGCGGCGCGCTTCCACGCGTCGACCGTCGAGCCGTAGCGGAACGGGCCGGAGGCGGTGCCGATGTGCTTGAGGCCGAGGGTCTGGGCGTCGTCGAGGACCTTGGTGAGGTTCTGCGCGAAGGTGTAGGCGTTCGCGTTGTTGTCGTCGTAGTAGCCGACGTGGCTGCCTATGCCGCGCAGGCCGTGGTCGCGGGTGAGCCGCCGGAGCTGGGCGGGGGTGATGGCGCCGGCCGATCCCTGGGTGTAGCCGGCGTACTCGACCTCGTCGTAGCCGTACGCCTCCAGTTCGGCGAAGACCTTGTCGAAGCCGAGGGCCGCGACCTTGTCGCGCAGGGTGTAGAGCTGGATGCCGAGGCGGCCGGGCGGCAGCAGCGGGTCGCCCTGGGGCCTGCCCTGCGACTTCCCCTGGGGCTTCCCCTGGGCGGAGGCGGCCGGGGCCGCGGCGCCGAGGAGGGCGGCGGCGGTCGCGCCGGCGGCGACGCCGAGCACGGAGCGCCTGCTCAGCCTGTGGGCGAGTTCGGCATCGACGGGGGTTCGGCGGCTCATGGTGGAACTCCTTCTGGGCGTGCGACGTTGTCGGTGCAGTCGGATCGGCCCGGGATGGGCCGGTATCGGATCGGATCGGGGGATCGCGCTCAGCGCAGTCCGGCGAGCCCGAGGAGCAGGGACTTCACTTCGGTGGCCCGGACGGGGCCGGTGAACGCGTGGGGGGTGGAGCACAGGATGAGCGGACCTTCTTCGTCGCTCAGGGGCAGACGGCCGTGGCTGCCGCGAACAGGTGACGGGTCCAGGGGCACGACCGCCATGCGGTAGCGCATGCCGAGCTTCTTGCGGGCGACGGCCGCGGCCGCCTTGACCCGTACATAGGGGTCCTGGGGATCCAGGAAGAGTTCGACGGGGTCGTAGCCGGGTTTGCGGTGGATCTCGACGAGCTGCGCGAAGTCGGGGGCGCGGTCGTCGTCGAGCCAGTAGTAGTACGTGAACCAGGCGTCCGGGTCCGCGACGGCGACCAGTTCGCCCGAGCGCGGGTGGTCCAGGCCGTGGGCCTTCTTGCCCTCGTCGTCGAGGAGCCGCTCGATGCCCGGCAGGTCCCGGAGGGCTTCGCGGGTGGCTTCGAGGTCCTCGGGGCGGCGTACGTAGACGTGGGCGATCTGGTGGTCGGCGACGGCGAAGGCGCGGGAGGCCATCGGGTCGAGGTACTCCATGCCGTCCTGGGTGTGGACCTCCAGGAGGCCGGCACGGCGCAGGGCCCGGTTGATGTCCACGGGCCGGTCGACCCGGGTGATGCCGTATTCGGAGAGGGCGACGACGGTGCGGCCCTCGTCCCGCGCGTCGTCGAGGAGGGGGGCCATGGCGCGGTCGAGTTCGGCCGCGGCCCGGTGGGAGCGGGGGTCGTCGGGACCGTACCGCTGGAGGTCGTAGTCGAGGTGCGGGAGGTAGCACAGGGCCAGGTCGGGGCGGCGGGTGTCGAGGACGTGCCGGGTGGCCTCGATGATCCACCGCGAGGAGACGAGGTCGGCGCCGGGGCCCCAGAAGTGGAAGAGGGGGAACGTGCCGAATTTCCCGGTGAGTTCGTCGTGCAGGGCGGGCGGTCGGGTGTAGCAGTCGGGTTCCTTTCGGCCGTCGGCGTAGTAGACGGGGCGCGGGGTGACGGTGATGTCGGTGTCGGCGCCCATGGCGTACCACCAGCAGATGTTGGCGACGGTGTAGCCGGGGTGGGCACGGCGGGCGGCGTCCCAGAGTTTGTCCCCGGCGACCAGTCCGTTGTGCTGGCGCCAGAGCAGTACGTCGCCGAGTTCGCGGAAGTACCAGCCGTTGCCGACGATGCCGTGCTCCGCGGGGGTGGTACCGGTGAGGAAGGTGGACTGGGCCGCGCAGGTGACGGCGGGGAGGACGGTTCCGAGCGGGGCGCGGGTGCCGGACCGGCCCAGGGCCTTGAGGCGGGGCATGTGGTCGAGGAGCCGCGGGGTCAGGCCGACGACGTCGATGACCAGGAGAGGAGTGGGTGCCGGGGAGCCGGGCGAGGGCGAGGGCGAGGGCGAGGGCGAGTTGATCGTCAGGGGTGTGGTGGCCGGTTCGGCCGGGGTCATGGGAGCTCCTTGAGGCCGAGGTCGACCAGGAGGTCGCGGGCGAGGGTGAGCTCGGCGGCGATGCCGTCGGCGAGCTGGGCGCGGGTGCGGGGGCGCTGCGCGGCCGGGAGCGCCTGCCAGGTGTACGTCTCGACCTCCAGGTGGCCGGTGAGCGGCCGGGCACCGCCCACGAGACGGGTCAGCGCGGACCGCAGGACGGGAAGGGTGGAGGTGAGCGGTGGTGCGGGAGGTGTGTGCAGGGGGATGTGGAAGTGGGCGCGCCAGGGCGCGGTGTCCGGCAGGGCCCGGCCGGTGACGGCCTCGTCGAGGTCGTCGGTGCCGTGCAGGCCCTCGGCGGTGACGGTGCGGGTCTGGTGCAGGAAGCGGGGTTCGGCGAAGGCGGAGAGCGCGGTGCGCGCCTCGGGCAGGTGGGGGTGTTCGGCGTGCAGGGCGGCGGAGAGCTGGGCCTTGACGATCGGGATGCCCGCCGCGCCGAGTGCGTCGACGGCGGTTTCGGGGTCCTCGAAGGAGGTGGCCAGGTGGCAGGTGTCGAGGCAGACGCCGATGCGGGGGTGTCCGACGGCGGTGAGGGGGGTGATGGCGTCGGTGGTGGTCTCGACGGTGCAGCCGGGTTCGGGTTCGAGGCCGATGCGGATGGATTTGCCGGTGAGTTCGGCGAGGGCGTCGAGGCGTTCGCCCAGTGTGGCGAGGGCGGCGTGCGCGGCACCGGCTGCTCCGGGGGTCGTGTCGAAGGGGGTGCGCCAGGCGATCGGGAGGGTGGAGATGGTCCCTTCGGTGGCGTCGTCGGGGAGCAGGCCGGTCAGGAGCCGGGCGAGGTCGGTGGTGTGGGCGAGCCGTTCCGGATCCGTCCAGTCCGGCTTGTACACCCGGTGTTTGACCTCGTCGGCGCCGAATCCCTGGTACGGGAAGCCGTTGAGGGTGACGACCTCCAGGCCGCGGTGGTCCAGTTCGGTGCGCAGGGCCCGCAGTTCGACCGGGTCGTCGACGAGGGTGCGGGCCGCGTCCCGGGCGAGCCAGAGACCGATGCCGAGCCGGTCGCGGCCGAGGCGTCTGCGGACCGGTTCGCAGTGGTCGCGCAGTTGGGCGCGGACGCCGTCGAGCGTCTCGGCCGGGTGGACGTTGGTGCAGTACGCGAGGTGGACGGTGGAGCCGTCGGGGTGGCGGAAGCGCATCGCCTCACTCCCCGCCGCGCAGGATCGAGTTGCCCTCGTGGAGGGGCTGCGGCGCGGCGACGTCGAGCTGGAGCCGGCCGCTGCGTCCGTAGAAGGCGACGGGGTTGCGCCAGAGCACCCGGTCGACGTCGTCCTCGCCGAACCCCGCGGCAAGCATCGCGTCACCCACCCTGCGGGTCTTGAGCGGGTCGCTCCTGCCCCAGTCGGCGGCCGAGTTGACGAGGATCTTCTCGGTTCCGTGGGCCTTGAGGATCGTGATCATGCGGTCCTCGTCCATCTTGGTGTCGGGGTAGATGGAGAAACCGGCCCAGCATCCGCTGTCCAGGGCGTCCTTCACGGTCGTCTCGTTGAGGTGGTCGAGCAGGACCAGTTCCGGGGAGAGGCGGGATTCGCGGATGACGTCGAGGGTGCGGTGCAGTCCGGCGAGCTTGTCGCGGTGCGGGGTGTGCACGAGGGCGGGCAGACCGTGGTCGGCGGCGAGCTGGAGCTGGGCGGCGAGGGCGGTGTCCTCGGCCGGGGTCATGGAGTCGTAGCCGATCTCGCCGACGGCGACGACGGAGTCCTTGACGAGATATCGGGGCAGGGCGTCCAGGACGGGGGTGCAGCGGGGGTCGTTGGCCTCCTTGGGGTTGAGGGCGAGCGTGCAGTGGTGGGCGATGCCGTACTGGGCGGCCCGGAAGGGCTCCCAGCCGAGCAGGGCGTCGAAATGATCGAAGAAGCTGGCGGGCGAGGTACGGGGCTGGCCGAGCCAGAAGGAGGGTTCCACCAGTGCGCGGACGCCTGCTTCGTACATCGCCCGGTAGTCGTCCGTGGTGCGGGAGGACATGTGGATGTGGGGGTCGAAGATGCGCATCAGGACTCCTCCGTGGGGGCGGCGGCGCCGGGGACGGTGAGGTCGAGGACGAGGGTGAGACCGTCGGGGACGCCGCGCCCGGCCGCTTCGCGTTCGGCCGCGAAGTCGCCCAGCATGCGGGCCAGTTCGGCGTCTCCGCGCGAGCGCCGTGCCAGCCCGTCCACGGCGTCGACCGGAACCCCGGTGAAGAGGCATTTGAGAACGGCGTGACGCCAGTTGTGCGGGTCGAGATGGGTGGCGCCGTACGGTCCGACGGCTGCGGCGATCAGCCGGGTGTCATTGGTGCGCAGGGCGTCCTCGACGAGCGGAAGGGCGGTGGGACCGAGGTCCAGTCGGTGCAGGGTGAGCAGGACGGCGCGCCGTTCGGCGGCGGTCCCCTGTTCGTAGAGCCTGGTGACGGCGGGCAGCGCGGCACGGGCTTCGACGAGCAGCAACGCGCGTACGGAGTCGGCGTGTTCGGGGCCGCACCGGCGGCCGGCCTCGGCGTACCGCAGTTCCCAGGGCGGTACGGCGTACGGGTGGTCCGGCCGGTGGGTTCCGTCATGGGCGGCGGAGTGTTCGGCCTCGGCGAGCGCCTCGTCGAGCCAGGCACGGGCGGCTCCGCCCAGTCGTGCGTCGAGTTCCTCGCGGGTCAGCAGCGGGGTGGTGTTCCGGGTCGTCGGCATGGTGGTGCTCCCTTCGGCCGGTTCAGCGGCCCGACGGACCGTGTTCGCGGAGGAATTCGATGGAGGCGGCGGCGAGTTCGGGTCCGGCGTGGGAGTGCCGGGGCAGTTCGACGACGGTGAGGCCGCGATAGCCGGTGTCCGAGAGGCTGTCGAGCGCTTCGAGCACGGGCGGGAAGTCGATCTCTCCCTCGCCGAAGGGGAGGTGTTCGTGGACGCCCCGGCGCATGTCCTCGATCTGGACGTGCCGCAGCCACGGGGCGGCGGCGCGGACGCAGTCGGCGGGCGGGGCGGGTTCCAGGCATTGGCAGTGGCCGATGTCGAGGGTGAGGCCGAGCGGTGACGGGTCGCCGCTGAGGACGCGCAGGTGGTGGAAGTCGGCGAGGTTCGCGAGGAGGTGTCCGGGCTCGGGTTCGATCGCCAGTGGCACGCCGGCCCGGTCGGCGGCCTCCAGGACCGGGGCGAGGGAGTCGTGGAGCCGCTGCCACGCGGTGTCGGGCGCGGTGTCCGGCGGGGTGACGCCGCTGAAGCAGTGCACGGCGTGGGCGCCGAGGTCGGCGGCGATGTCCACGGCCCGGACCAGCAGCCGGGTGCGGGCGGCGCGGGCCTCCGGGTCCGGGTCGAGGAGGGAGGGGCCGTGCTTGCGGCGCGGGTCGAGGACGTAGCGGGCCCCGGTCTCGACGGTGACGCCGAGTCCCCGCCGCCGGAGCCCGGACGCCACGTGCCGGGTACGGGCGGCGAGGCCCGGGGCGAGGGGGTCGAGGTGCATGTGGTCGAGGGTCAGGCCGACCCCGTCGTAGCCGAGGTCGGCGAGCAGCCCGAGGGCGTCGTCCAGGCGGAGGTCGGTGAGTCCGTTGGTGCCGTAGCCGAGGCGGATCGTCATGTCGGGCTCACCTTCCGGGCGAGGGTGCGGGCGAGCGGGACGAGTCCCATGACGGCAGCGGCCGTGCCGACGGCCCCGGAGCGGGCGGCGAGGGCGGCCTGGAGCGGGATCATCGCCCGGATGCCGCCGCCCACGGCGCGTTGGGTGAGCGGTGGCGACGGGTTGAGGGCGGCGTGGGCGAGGGGGCCCGCTGCGGTACGGAGGTAGGCGGCGCCGAGCACGGCGGGAAGAACCCGGGAGGCGGGGGGAAGGCCCGGGGAGAGGAACCCCCTCCCCACCCGCCGCGCCGGAGGCCGGTCCTACTGCTCCTGCGGCAGTTCCTTCAGCCGGATGTTGCGGAACGACACGTGGTCGTCGAGGAACCCCCTCCCCACCCGCCGCGCCGGAGGCCGGTCCTACTGCTCCTGCGGCAGTTCCTTCAGCCGGATGTTGCGGAACGACACGTGGTCGTCGGCACCGTGGTTCTGGATGCCGATGTAGCCGCTCTTCAGGCTCCGTACCGGATCGGTGTTGGTGAAGTCGTTGATCTCGACTCCGTTGAGGAAGACCTGGAGGCGTTCGCCCCGGACCCTGATCTCGTAGCTGTTCCACTGGCCCGGCGGTCGCAGGACCCGGTCACGGGCCTTGGCGTTCGCCGCCTTGAAGGTGTAGATCGAGCCCGTGGTGCGGTCGGCCGCGTCGGTGGCGTCGATCTGGACCTCGTAGCCGTTGTTCACCGCGGACCAGGGGTCGTCGGACTCCGGGAAGCCGACGAAGACGCCGGAGTTGTCGTCGCCCCGCATCTTCCAGTCGAGTTCGAGCGAGTACGAGCCGAGCTCCTTGGCCTGGTAGGTGAGCAGGCCCATGCCGCCCTCGGAGCGGAGTTCGCCGTCCACGACGTCGAACTTTCCGGGGCCCGCCTGCTTCCACCCGTCGAGCGTCCTGCCGTTGAAGATCGACCGGTGGCCGGTGTCAGGTTTGCAGTCGGCCTTCACCTGGCCGGCCGCGTACCGCATGCCGCCGAGGAGCATTTTGCGGAACTCCGGTTCGGCGTAGGACTCCTTGGTGTGGCCGAGGCCGGTGTAGAAGGAGCGGCCGCCCCCGTAGGTCTGGCACCAGGTGATCGGGTGGTCGCCCTTCATGGTGCCGCCGGTGTAGCTGGTCTCGTCGAGGGTGGCGAGGACCTTGGCCCGGCCGCGTGGATTGGTGCGGTAGTTGTACCACTCGTCGGTGCGGTTCCACTCGTCGCCCAGGTCGGCGGTGGCCGGGTGGCCGTGGTCCTCGACGCGGACGGTGGCGGGCTGGACGGCGGGGTGCGAGGAGAAGTACGCCCCGACGAGTCCGCCGTAGAACTCCCAGTCGTACTCGGTGTCGGCCGCCGCGTGGACGCCCATGTAGCCGCCCCCGGTGGCCACGTAGTTCTCGAACGCCTTCTGCTGGTCGGCGTTGAGCACGTCACCGGTGGTCGAGAGGAAGACCACGGCGTCGTAGCGGGCCAGGTTTCCGGTGGTGAACTGGCGGGGTTCCTCGGTCGCGTCGACGGTGATGCCGCCGCCCTCGCCGAGTTCCTTCAGCGCCGCGATGCCGTCGGGGATGGCGTCGTGCCGGTAGCCGGCCGTCTTCGAGAAGACCAGGACGCGTCTGGCGGTCTTGTCGGGCGCGTCGTCGGAGAGCTCGAAGTCGTCGATGTCGTAGAGCGCCCCGGCGCCTCCCTTGAAGACCAGGAAGAGTTCGGTGGTCTTCTTCGGGACTCCGCGCAGCGGTACGTCGATGTCCTGGAACTTGTCCCAGGCGCCGGTCACGGGCACGGCCGCGGAGCCGAGGATCTTGCCGGTGACCGAGCCGGCCCGCACTTCGAGGAAGCCGCCCGCGCCGTTGGAGGAGATCCGCGCGGTCAGCTCGGTGGAGCCGCTGAGGAGGTAGGGCTCGAAGGAGATCCAGTCGTCGTTGTGGATGTCGCCGACCGTCTTGCCGCCGTGGGCGGTGGCCTTGTTCTGCGGGGCGACGCCGTGGGAGTCGCTGTAGTGCTCGGCCTGCCGGTGGCGCGGCTGGAGTTCGGACTGGTCGTGGCCGGACAGCGCGGCCTGGCCACCGCCCCCGCCGTCCGTGTAGGAGGCGTCGATGACTCCGAAGATGTTGGCGTTGGGGTCGTGCCCGCCGTCCATCTCCGTCTTGATGGTGCCGGTGCAGCCGTGGGCCGTCGTGATGGGGTGGCCGTGGCTGTCGTGGCCGAGGATGAAGCGGACCTCGACCTCGGAGCAGTCGATGGTGCCGTCCTCGGGGTCGGTGACGGTCACCTTGAACGGGATGTCGTCGCCGAAGGCGAACAGCTGCCCGTCACCGGGGAGTTCCAGCTTCACCACGGGGGCGGTGTTGCCGACCGTCACATGGACGTTGGCCGTGCCGGTGCGGCCGGTGGGGTCCTTGGCGGTGACGGTGGCGGTGTAGGTGCCGTTCTTCCGGTACGTGTGCGTGGGGTCGGCGGCCGTCGACGTTCCGCCGTCGCCGAAGTCCCAGCTGTAGGTGAGCGGGTCGCCGTCGCCGTCGGTGGTTCCGGCCGAGGAGAAGGCGACCTTGAGGGGTGCGGTGCCGGAGGTCCTGTTCGCGGTGGCCTCGGCGATCGGTGATCGTCCGCCGGTGGCGTTCTCGATGCGGTAGAGCGCCGAGTTCTGGTCGCCGCCGAAGTAGCCGGTGCCGTAGTCCAGGACGTACAGCGCGCCGTCCGGGCCGAACGTCATGTCCATCACCTGGGTTCCCGACCAGGGGAAGGCGTTGATGGACTCGACCGTGCCGTCGGTGCCCTGGTCGACGCGCTTGATCCAGCGGCGGCCGAACTCGCCGGCGAAGAAGTCGCCGTCGTACGCCTCGGGGAACTTCACGGCCGAGTCGAGGCCGGCGTCGTAGTGGTAGACGGGTCCGCCCATGGGAGATTCGGAGCCGGTGCCGAACTCGGGCACCGAGCCGCCGTCGTACGGGATCCAGGCGGGCTGGGCCGGTGGCAGGTCGACCAGGCCGGTGTTGTACCGGGAGGTGTTCCTGGGCGCGGCGCAGTCGAAGGTCTCGCCCGGGGTCCTGGTCGCGAAGTCGTAGTCGACGAACGGGTCGTTCCTGCCGGTGCAGAACGGCCAGCCGAAGTTTCCGGCCTCGGTGACGCGGGCGAATTCGACCTGGCCGCCCGGTCCGCGTGCGGGGTCGGCCGCACCGGCGTCGGGCCCGTAGTCGCCGACGTACACGATGCCGGTGGGCTTGTCGACGGTGAAGCGGAAGGGGTTGCGGAAGCCCATCGCGTAGATCTCGGGGCGTGTCCTTTCGGTGCCCGGTGCGAAGAGGTTGCCTTCGGGGACGGTGTACGTGCCGTCGTCGGCGACCTTGATGCGGAGGATCTTGCCGCGCAGGTCGTTGGTGTTCCCCGAGGTGCGGCGGGCGTCGAACACGGGGTTGCGGTCCGGCCGGTCGTCGATCGGGGTGTAGCCGTCGGAGGCGAACGGGTTGGAGTCGTCGCCGGTCGACAGGTACAGGTTGCCCTGCGCGTCGAAGTCGATGTCGCCGCCGACGTGGCAGCAGATGCCGCGCGAGGCCGGGATGTCGAGGACCTTCTTCTCGCTGGCCGTGTCGAGCGTGCCGTCCTCCTTGAGGACGAAGCGCGAGAGCCGGTTCACTCCTTCGAACTCGGCGAAGTCGGCAGCGGTGCCGTTCTCCGGGGCGTCCCCGGACGGGGTGTCCAGCGGGGGCGCGTAGTAGAGGTAGATCGCCCGGTTCCGGTCGAAGTCCGGGTCGACGCCGACGCCCTGGAGTCCTTCCTCGTCGTGCGAGTAGACGGGGAGGACGCCGGCGAGGGTGGTGTCGCCGCCGCTGTCGGTGAGCCACAGTTCGCCGCCGCGCGCGGTGTGCAGGACACTGCGGTCGGGGAGCACCGCCAGTGTCATGGGTTCGCCGGTCTCGGCCACTCCCTTGGCGAGGGTGACCTGTTGGAACTCCTCGGCCGCCGCGTCGGCGGCGGCCGGTGCCGGTTCCTGCGCGGCGGCCGTGGGCGGGGGGCCGAGCGCGAGGGTGGCCGCGGCGAGCAGCCCGCCGGTGAGCAGTGCGAGGGTTTTGCGGACGCGGAGTCTTGTCCTGCTCCTGTTGGGGGTGGTGGTTCCGTGCACGAGTGTCCTCCGGAGGGTGCCGGTTGTACGGGCGGGTGCTGCCGTGCCGTTCTGCGCGGGGACTGCCGCGCGGGGGTCGGGGGCCGGTGGGGCGCCGACGACCAGGTCATGTCATGTACACGATTGGGACGGTAGACCCGTTCGTCCGGAACGGAAAGCCCTTGCGCGGCGGTCCGTCGAACTTTTACCGAGGTCAGGACAAAGCGGTGCGAGGGCAGGGGTCGGCGCGGAACGGCCGCGGGACGCCCGTGCCGTTCCGTACCGCCTCGCGTCGTACCGTGCACCCGCCCGCACCGCATCACACCGAACGGGCCGCCGTACGGAGCCGGAGGACGGGCCGCCGTACGGAGCCGGGGAACGGGCCGTCAGTCGCCGCCCCCGAACGCCGCGTCGAACGAGGCGGCGGGCGGCTCGAAGTCGTACCGCCTCAGCGTGGCCAGCGCCTCCGGCGCCCCCACCAGCCGGTCCATCCCGGCGTCCTCCCACTCCACCGAGACCGGCCCCTCGTAGCCGATGGACCGCAGCATCCGGAAGACGTCCTCCCACGGCACGTCGCCGTGCCCGGCGGAGACGAAGTCCCAGCCGCGCCGCGGATCGCCCCACGGCAGGTGCGAGCCGAGCCTCCCGTTGCGGCCGTCCAGCCGTCTGCGCGCCTCCTTGCAGTCCACGTGGTGGATCCGGTCCCTGAAGTCGTACAGGAAGCCGACCGGGTCCAGGTCCTGCCAGACGAAGTGGCTCGGGTCGAAGTTCAGCCCGAACGCCGCCCGGTGACCGACGGCCTCCAGCGCGCGGTGCGTGGTCCAGTAGTCGTACGCGATCTCGCCGGGGTGCACCTCGTGGGCGAACCGCACGCCCTGCGCGTCGAAGACGTCCAGGATCGGGTTCCAGCGCTCGGCGAAGTCCTCGTAGCCCCGCTCGATCATGTGCGGCGGGACCGGCGGGAACATCGCGACCAGGTGCCAGATCGACGATCCGGTGAAACCGATCACGGTGCGGACCCCGAAGGCGGCGGCCGCCCGCGCGGTGTCCTTGATCTCCTCGGCCGCCCGGCGGCGCACCCCCTCGGGCTCGCCGTCCCCCCAGATCCGCGCGGGCAGGATTCCCCGGTGCCGTTCGTCGATGGGGTTGTCGCAGACGGCCTGGCCGACGAGGTGGTTGGAGATCGCCCAGCACTTCAGCCCGTACTTGTCGAGCAGCTGCCGCCGGCCGTCCAGGTAGCCGGGGTCGGCGAGTGCCTTGTCGACCTCGAAGTGGTCGCCCCAGCAGGCGAGTTCGAGTCCGTCGTAGCCGAAGTCCCGGGCGAGCCGGCAGACCTCCTCCAGCGGCAGGTCCGCCCACTGGCCGGTGAAGAGTGTGAAGGGACGGGGCATGAGCGGGCCTCCTAGAGAGCCACGGGGGTGTGCACGGAGTTCTTCGCGGCGCTCTCCTCCACCGCCGCGAGCACCCGCTGCACCTGGAGTCCGTCGGCGAACGACGGTGCGGGGGCGGTGCCCTCGGCGATCGTCCGCACCAGGTCGCGGGCCTGGTGGACGAAGGTGTGCTCGTAGCCGAGGGCGTGGCCGGGCGGCCACCACGCCTCCAGGTAGGGGTGTCGGGGCTCGGTGACGAGGATGCGCCGGAACCCTGCCGTGGTGGCGGGTTCGGTGTGGTCGTGGAAGGCCAGTTCGTTGAGCCGTTCCAGGTCGAAGGCGAGCGAGCCGCGCTCCCCGTTGATCTCCAGCCGCAGCGCGTTCTTCCGTCCGGCCGCCATCCGGGTCGTCTCGAACGAGGCCAGCGCCCCGGAGGCGAGCCGGCCGGTGAACAGGGCCGCGTCGTCGACGGTCACCGCTCCGCGCGCGGCCGGGCCGGCGGCGCCGGGGAACCCGCCCGACGGGACCGCGGGCAGCGGCCGTTCGCGTACGAACGTCTCGCTGACCGCCGACACCCCGACCAGCAGCTCCCCCGCCAGGTACTGGGCCAGGTCCACGATGTGCGCGCCCAGGTCGCCGAGGGCCCCCGAGCCGGCGCGTTCCCGTTCGAGCCGCCAGGTGAGCGGTGTCTGCGGGTCGACGAGCCAGTCCTGGAGGTAGGCGGCGCGGACGTGCCGCAGGGCGCCGAGCCGTCCCCCGGCGATCAGCTGCCGGGCGTGGGCGATCGCGGGCACCCTGCGGTAGTTGAAGCCCACCATCGCGACCTGGCCGCGCCCGGCCGCGCGCCGTGCCGCCTCGGTCATCGCCTCGGCCTCGGCGACCGTGTTGGCGAGCGGCTTCTCGCACAGCACGTGCTTGCCGGCCTCCAGCGCGGCGACGGCGATCTCGGCATGGCTGTCGCCGGGGGTGCAGATGTCGACGAGCTGCACGTCGTCCCGGGCGATCAGGGCCCGCCAGTCGGTCTCCGCCGCCGCCCAGCCGTGCCGGGCGGCCGCCGCGTCGACCGCGGCCCGGTCGCGTCCGCAGATCGCGGCGAGCACCGGCCTCATCGGCAGCTCGAAGACGTGTCCCGCGGTGCGCCACCCCTGCGAGTGGGCGGCGCCCATGAACGCGTATCCGACCATGCCGACGCCGAGCACCGGCGCGCTCGCCGTCGGCACGGTCGGCTCCGGCGGCGCTGCGGCCTCCTGATCCGTCTCTTCCCTGCGGGCCATCCGGGCTTCCTCCTCGTCGGTCGTTCGGTGGGTGCGGCGGGAGGGTCGCGGTCCTCCCCCGGGTCGGATCAGCTGAAGCCCGTCGGCAGGTACTGGTCGACGTTTTCCTTGGTGACCACGGCCGAGTAGAGGGTGAGACCGGTCGGGATCTCCTGCTCGGCCAGTCCGCCGACGCCCTTGCTCTGGGCGAGGGCACGGGCCAGGTCGATGGCGGACGCCGCCATCGTCGGCGGGTAGAGGACGGTGGCCTTCAGGACGCTGTCGTCGGCCTTGATGGCGTCCATCGCGGACTTGGCACCGGCACCGCCGACCATCAGGAACTCGTCCCGGCCCGCCTGCTGGATGGCACGCAGCGCACCCACGCCCTGGTCGTCGTCGTGGTTCCACAGCGCGTCGATCCGCTTCTGCGCCTGGAGGAGCTGGGCCATCTTCGCCTGGCCCGACTCGACGGTGAACTCGGCCGCCTGACGGGCCACCAGCTCGATGTCGGGGTAGTTCTTCAGTGCGTCGGCGAAGCCCTGGCTGCGCTGCTTGGTGAGCTCCAGGTTGTCGATGCCGGCCAGTTCGACGACCTTGGCGCCCTTCTTGCCCTTGAGCTGTTCGCCGATGTACGTGCCGGCGTTGAGGCCCATGCCGTAGTTGTCGCCGCCGATCCAGCAGCGGTACGCCTGTGGGGAGGCGAAGATCCGGTCCAGGTTGATGACGGGGATGCCCGCCCGCATGGCCTCCAGCCCGACCTGGGTGAGCGCCTTGCCGTCGGCCGGGAGGATGACGAGGACGTCGACCTTCTTGTTGATGAGGGTCTTGACCTGGCCGATCTGGGCGGCGGTGTCGTTGGAGCCCTCGGTGGTCTCCAGGGTCACCTCGGAGTACTCGGCCGCCCGCGACCTGGCGTTCTCGTTGATGGCGTTGAGCCAGCCGTGGTCGGCCTGCGGGCCGGCGAAACCGATGGTGACGGGCTTGCCGGGCTTGTCGTCGGCGGCGGGCGCGTTGCTCTTCGCGGTGCCCTCGCTCTTGGGGTCGTTGCTGGTGCAGGCGGTGAGGAGGGCGCCCGCGGAGACGGCGGCGGTACCGAGGAGCAGTCGTCTGCGGCTGGTTTCCGGCATGGCTGTCGAACCCTTCGTCCGGTGCGTGGCTGTCACAGGGGGAAACGGGTGGGGCGGATGGAGCGGAGGTGGGGGTGCGGTTCAGGTCTCGCCCTGCGCCGCCGTGCGGCGCTGGACCAGGACGGCGGCGACGATGATCGCGCCCTTGGCGATCTGCTGGACATCGCTCTGGAGGTTGTTGAGCGCGAAGATGTTGGTGATGGTGGTGAAGACCAGGACGCCGAGCACGGAGCCGACGATGGTGCCGCGTCCGCCGCTGAGCAGGGTGCCGCCGATGATCGCGGCGGCGATGGCGTCGAGCTCGTACAGGTTGCCGTTGGTGTTCTGTCCCGAGCCGGCCAGGACGATCAGCATGAAGGCGGCGATGCCGCAGCACAGTCCGGAGAGCAGATAGAGCAGGAGCCGTTGCCTGCGCACGTCGATGCCGGCCAGCCTGGCCGCCTCCGCGTTGCCGCCGACCGCGACCGTGCGGCGGCCGAAGGTGGTGCGGTTCAGGAGCAGCCAGCCGATGGCGGTGACCGCGGCGAACATCATGACCAGCGGCGGGACGCCGAGGACGTACGAGTCGGGCAGGCCCAGGTCGAGGACCGACTGGACGGTGACCATCTGGGTCCTGCCGTCGGTGATCTGGAGGGCGAGTCCGCGGGCCGAGGCGAGCATGGCCAGCGTCGCGATGAACGGCACCATGTGGCCGTACGCGACGAGCAGGCCGTTCACCAGCCCCGCGCAGAGCCCGACGACCACGGCGGTGAAGGCGATCCCCGCGAAACCGTACTCCTGGGTGGCGACCGTGGTCGCCCAGACGGAGGCCAGCGCGACCATCGCGCCGACCGACAGGTCGATGCCGCCGCTGGTGATGACGAAGGTCATCCCGACGGTGACGACGCCGATGACGGACGCCTGGGTCAGGACCAGCTGGAGGTTCCCGGTGTCCAGGAAGGCGTCGGGCTCGGTGATGCCGCCGACGGCGACCAGTACGGCGAGGACGCCGAGGAGCGAGAGGTTGCGGACGTCGACACGCGGCCGGAAGGCACGTGCGGGTCCGTTCTCCTTCCCGGCCGCGGGGGCCGGGGCGGGGCTGCTCCCCCGGCCCGGCCCGCCCTGCTGCGCCGGGGAAACGGGCTGCGTCATGACGTGGGGCTCCCTTCCATCACCAGGTCGAGTACGCGGTGCTCGTCGAGCTCCCGGGCGTCCGCCGTGTGCACGACGCGGCCCTCGCGGAGCACCAGCACCCGGTCGGCGAGGCCCAGCACTTCGGGCACCTCGCTGGAGACGAGCAGAACGGCGAGGCCCTCGTCGGCCAGTCGGCGGATCACGGCGTAGAGCTCGGCGCGGGCCCCCACGTCGACGCCGCGCGTGGGTTCGTCCAGCAGCAGCACCCGGCAGCCGCGCAGCAGCCAGCGGGCCAGGACCGCCTTCTGCTGGTTGCCGCCGGAGAGCGTGCGGACGGGGGTGTCCGGGTTGTCGGGGCGCAGGGAGAGTTCGCGGGTGGCGGCGCGGGCCGCCCGGCGCTCGGCCCGCCGGTCGAGCCAACCGGCCCTGGAGAAGCGGGACATCGAGGAGACGGAGACGTTACGGGTGACGGATTCGAGCATCAGCAGGGCCTGCGCCTTGCGTTCCTCGGGGGCGAGACCGATCCCGGCGGCTACGGCCGCGCGGACGCTGCCGGGCCTCAGCCGCTCGCCGGCCACGAGGACCCGGCCGGCGCTCGGCCTGCGGGCCCCGTAGACGGTCTCCAGGATCTCCGAACGCCCCGACCCGACGAGTCCGGCCAGGCCGACGATCTCTCCCGGCCTCAACTCCAGGTCCACCGAGGAGAATTCGCCCTTCCGCGCCAGCCCCTCGATCCGCAGCACGGGCTCCGCCGCCGGGTCCGCGCGATCCGCCGGGCGCGGCGGGAAGACGTACTCGACGTTGCGGCCGGTCATCATGGCAACGATGTCGTGCGTCGGTGTGGACCTGGCGGGCAGCCCCCCGGCGACGGCACGGCCGTCCTTGAGCACGGTCACCCGGTCGCCGATGCGACGGATCTCCTCCAGCCGGTGCGAGATGTACACGACGGCGACGCCGTCGGCGGTGAGGGAGGCGACGACGCGGAAGAGGTTGTCGACCTCGTCGGGGTCGAGCGCGGCGGACGGCTCGTCCATCACGATGAGCCGCACGTCGTGGGAGAGCGCCCTCGCCATGGAGACGATCTGCTGCTGGGCCGCGGACAGTTCGCCGACCGGGCGGGCCGGATCGATCTCCGGGTGACCGAGCCGTTTCAGCAGCGCGGCGGCGGCCGTGCGGGCCGCGCGGGCGCGCACCACGAAGCGGGCGGTGACGGGTTCCCGGCCGAGGAAGACGTTCTCGGCGACCGACAGGCCCTCCACCAGGTCGAGTTCCTGGTAGATGGTGGCGATGCCCAGGCGCATCGCGGCGGCGGGCGACTTGAGCGTCACCGGTGCGCCGTGCCAGGTGATCTCGCCGCCGTCGGGCTGGTGGGCCCCGGCGAGCACCTTGATGAGGGTGGACTTCCCGGCGCCGTTCTGCCCGAGGAGGCAGTGGACCTCACCGGCCCCGACCTCCAGGTCCACGCCGTCCAGGGCGCGCACTCCGGGGAACGACTTGGTGATGCCGGACATGGTGAGCAGGGGTGGTTCCGGTGCCATGACGAATCCCCTCGGCAAGTGGGGTCTCCCCGGTACGGGCGGGCCGGGAGTTCAGGGAGGGCCGTGAGCGGGCAGGGCTGTGCCAGATGCGGTGTGACGGTGTGGCGGGGTGTTCCGTTGCTTCGGATACTTCGAATACTTCGGATCGCGGCTGCGATCCGATCGGTGCCGTTCCGGTCCGGTGGTGCCGCCGGGCCCCTGGGTCAGGCCGGCGAGAAGAGGTGGTCGCTGATGAGCCGGGCGGCGCCGATCACTCCGGCGGCCGGTCCCAGCTCCCCCAGCACGATGGGGAGGTTGTTGGTGGCCAGCGGCAGGGACTGCCGGTAGACCTGGGTCCGGACGCTGGCGAGGAGGGTGTGGCCGAGTCCGGTCACACCGCCGCCGATCACCACCAGGCCGGGGTTGAAGAAGCTGACGAGTCCCGCGATGACCTGGCCGACCCGGTTGCCGCCCTCCCGGATCAGGTCGAGCGAGGTGGCGTCACCGGCGGCGGCCGCCGCGGCGACGTCGACGGCGGTGAGGCCGCCGGCCGCCTCCAGCCGGGCGGCCAGTTCCGCCGACCGTCCGGTGCGGGCCGCGTCCTCGGCGTCGCGGGCGAGCGCGGCGCCGCTGAAGTGGGCTTCCAGACATCCCCGATTGCCGCAGGCACAGGGACGTCCCTCGGGTTCGACCTGGATGTGGCCGATGTCCCCGGCGCTGCCCGTCGTGCCCCGGTGGACCTCTCCGCCGACGACGATGCCGCAGCCGATGCCGGTACCGATCTTGACGCAGAGGAAGTCGCCCACGGAACGGGCGACGCCCGCGTGCTGCTCCCCCATCGCCATCAGGTTCACGTCGTTGTCGACCATGACCGGGCAGCCCAGTTCCTGGCTGAGCGCCTCGCGGACCGGGAAGCCGTCCCAGCCGGGCATGATCGGCGGTGCCACCGGTACGCCCTCGGGGAAGCGGACCGGTCCGGGTACGCCGATGCCCGCGCCGTCGAAGCCCTCGGCGAGCCCCGACGCCCGGAGCTTGGCCGCCATGGACAGCACCTGCTCGAAGATGGCGACGGGCCCTTCGCGTACGTCCATGGGGTGGTTGAGGTGACCCAGTACCTCCAACTCGGCGTTGGTGACCGCCACATCGACGGATGTGGCACCGATGTCGACGCCGAGGAAGCGCAGTTGCGGGGCGAGCCGGATGTTGTGCGAGCGACGTCCGCCGCGCGAGGCGGCGAGCCCGTCGGCCACGACCAGTCCGGTCTCCAGCAGCCGGTCGACCTCGACGGCGAGCTTGGAGCGGGAGAGATCCACCTGATCCCCCAGCTGTGCCCGTGAGTTGGGCCCGCCGTCGCGCAACAGCCGGAGCAGTCGCGCCTGATGGGCGTTCGCGGGTCGTGCCGTCATGCGTCTCACGCGCCCCTCCCGCCACATCGGCCTGTCCGTCGGGCTTTCGAGGGGAACGTAGCAGTGGTTGCCGGGGCTGGGAAGAAGTTGCGCGGGAATCCGTGACAACTTTCTCCACATCGAGGACAAAGGCGTGGAGGGGACGGAACGCGGAAGCGCCCGCCGGTGGCCTCGGTGGGAGGACCGGCGGGCGCCCGGGGCCGCGGCGGAAGTGGATCGGCCGCGGCCGGTCGGCCTCAGGAGCCGATCAGCAGTTGCGGATCGACCAGACGGGGCTCCACTTGTAGGCGTGCGGCGTGTTGTCGGAGGGCACGGACTTCAGCACGTTGCCGTTCTGGTCGTAGAACTTGCTCACGACGCCACCGGTCTGGTTGTTGCGGTAGGCGCCGTCACCCTCCCAGTTGGACAGCGCGTACTTGGCGCACTTGTCCAGCTTGTAGATCTTCCAGGAACCCGCCGTGGGGTCCCACGTGGAGGTGCACAGGGATCCGCTGGGGCACGAGATGAGCCCCTCCTTGGCGTGGATGTAGGGCGCGGACGGGGAGACCGTCGGCGCCGCCGCCGTCGGCGAGAACCGGGCCCCCTCCGGGGCCTTCGGCAGAACCATCATGACGGCGCCGCGGTCCGCGGACGCCCCCGTGTCCGTGGTACCGACGGCCTGGGCCTGGGTGGTGGCGAGAGCCGCCACCACCGAAGCGAGCACCGCGGCCGTGCCGAGAGAGATCCTCGTGGTGCGCATGGTCTTCCACTCCTCTTTCCGCAGTCGACATGGGTGTGCCCCGGCCCGCCCCCTGTTCCGGTCGGCCGCGGGCGTCCGCCGGACGCGGAGCTCACGGGACGACCGTCGTCGACGCTCCCCCTGAGAATCGCCGCCGGGCCGGTGCACGCAGTGATGATGGCCGCGCCGCCCGGCACGCCGCCAACCCTTGCGTCCTGCTGCAACGGTTGGACAACCCGCCGGGAACCGGTCCGCCCGAGGGGCGCCCCGTCACCTCAGGATTCCGGCCTGCCGGGCGTCCCTCAGCCAGGACGGGAACTCCGACAGGACCCTGTCGTACAGCTCCTGGTCGGAGATCCGCTCGATGTCGTCGACGGCGAAGAAGCCGACGTTGTCGACCCGGCGGCCCGGCATGGTGTCGAAGCGTTCCAGCACGCCGTACTGCGAGCTGCCGAGGCCGACGAACTGCCAGAACACCGGCTCGTCGGCGGCGGCCCGCAGCTCCTGCTCGATCTCCTTGTTGCGGTATACCCCGCCGTCCGAGAAGAACAGGACCAGCGTCGGGTCGGGCACCGGGTGCGCACGCACATGGGCCCGCACCTCGGCGATGACCTTCTGCTCCTCGTTCTGGATGCCGACGGTGCGCATGTCGATCTGGCCGGGGAGCAGTCCCCTGGGCGGCTTCCTGCGGATGAAGCCGCCGCTCTGTCCCACGCGTACGTGCAGTCCGAGCCACTCCGGCAGGTCGCCGACGGCCAGGTCGGGCAGTCGGGCCGGATTCGTGGCGAACGTCCACGCCTGCATCTCGCCGTCGTCGTCGAGCTGCGCGGCGACGGCCACCATCCGCTCGACGACACCGGCCACCGTGCCCCGTCGGTAGAGCCCGCTCATCGAGCCCGAGGCGTCCAGGACGACGACGACCCGGGCCCGCAGGCCCGCGACGCCGTGCTTGTTCAGGCTGACCAGGACCTGTTGCTTGCGCAGCGACAGCCGCTTGCGCATGTCCACGGGGAGGTCCGCCCGGGGGCGCTGGGGCCCGACATCGAACGCGTCGCGCTCTGCGCGTCC
>NZ_RDBO01000077.1:1997580-2057381 GCF_008120935.1 Streptomyces sp. sk2.1 | reverse complement strand
GGCACCGGGGCACCTGCCGGGACCGGGGGCATCGGCGGCGCGGGCACGGGCCCGGGAGCCGGTGCGGGCGCGGAAGCCGGTGCGGGAGCGGGCAGCTCCTCGTCGACGGTGATGCCGAAGTCGGTCGCCAGGCCCGCCAGTCCGCTCGCGTAGCCCTGCCCGACCGCCCGGAACTTCCAGCCGCCGTCGCGCCGGTAGAGCTCTCCGCCGATCATCGCCGTCTCCGGTCCCGCGGCCATCTCGAACCGGGCCAGCTCCGCGCCGGACACCGCGTCGAGCAGCCGCAGGTGCAGCCCCGGGACCTGGCCGAACGTGCCGCCGTCGGCGGACGCGCAGAGCGCGACGCGTTCGATGTCGGGCCCCAGCGCCCCCGGGCGGACCTCCAGCGTGTCGGCACCGGGCTGTTTGCCGAGGTGCGTCACGGCGCCCGAGGCGTGCCGCGGCTGGTTGTAGAAGACGAAGTCGTCGTCGGACCGCACCCGTCCGCCGCGGGTCAGCAGCAGCGCGGAAGCGTCCACGTCCGGCACGCCGGACCCGGTCGACCAGCCGAGCACCGCCCTGACCGCGGCGGCCTCGACCGGCATGTTGGCACCCTTGCTCAGTATCGTCACACCGGCCAGTGTGCCCGCCGCCCGGCACGCGGGCGCGGACGGCCCCGGCGGGGTCCGCCGGGGCCGTCCGGCTCAGGGGCAGCGGATGACCTGTCCCGCGTACGAGAGGTTGCCGCCGAAGCCGAAGAGCAGGACGGGCGCGCCGCTGTGGACCTCGCCGCGCTCCACCAGCTTGGACAGGGCCATCGGGATCGAGGCCGCGGACGTGTTGCCGGAGTCCACGACGTCCCGGGCGACGACCGCGTTGACCGCGCCGATCTTCCTGGCGATCGGTTCGATGATCCGCAGGTTGGCCTGGTGCAGCACCACGGCGCCCAGTTCCTCCGGGGCGACGCCGGCCTTCTCGCACACCCTGCGGGCGATGGGCGGAAGCTGGGTGGTGGCCCAGCGGTAGACGGACTGCCCCTCCTGCGCGAACCGGGGCGGCGTCCCCTCGATCCGTACCGCGTTGCCCATCCCGGGCACCGATCCCCACAGGACGGGGCCGATACCGGGCCGCTCGACGCCGTCCGGTTCCGCGACGACGACCGCCGCGCCGGCCCCGTCGCCGAGCAGGACGCAGGTGCTGCGGTCGGTCCAGTCGGCGATGTCCCCCATCTTGTCGGCCCCGATGACCAGGACGCGTTCGGCCGCACCGGCCCGGATCGCGTGGTCGGCGGTGGCGAGGGCGTGGGTGAAGCCGGAGCAGACCACGTTGATGTCCATCACCGCGGGCGACTCCATCCCGAGCCGGGCGGCGACCCGCGCCGACATGCTCGGGGAACGGTCGATCGCGGTGGAGGTGGCGACGAGGACCAGGTCGACCTCGGCGGGCTGGAGCCCGGCCCCGGCGAGCGCCTTGGCCCCCGCGTGCGCGGCCAGCTCGTCCACCGGCTCGTCGGGACCGCCGATGTGCCGGGTCCTGATGCCGACACGGCTGGTGATCCACTCGTCGCTGGTGTCGACCATGGCCGCCAGGTCGTCGTTGGTGAGCACCTTGGCGGGCTGGTAGTGGCCGAGCGCCACGACACGTGAGCCGGTCATGTACGGGATCCCCTCGCTACGTATGGCAGGAACCATCCAGTCTTGGTCGCTACCGCCCGGTACGCGGTCACGTGTTCCCACAGGAATCACGCCCGGCCGTTGGAGGCTTGACAACAGTCCCGTACGCCTCTTGCGACACACGGGACGCTGCCGCATCCCCGGTGCAGGACAATGGGACCGCCGGGGTCACCGCTCCGCACGACACTCCGGTGACCTGCGGCGACCTCCGTATCGAGGGCCGGTCCGGCTTCCGCGGCGTTCCGGCCTCCACCACGCAAGGAGTCGGATCAACCGCTATGGGACGGGTCACCGAGCGCCGCCGCACCATCCGCATCCGGGACGGGGCGGTCTCCGTCCGTCCCGACACGCTCGTCGCCGAGGAGCCGCTGGAGATCCGGCTGAACGGCAGGCCGCTCGCCATCACGATGCGCACGCCGGGGGACGACTTCGCGCTCGCCGCGGGCTTCCTGGTGAGCGAGGGCGTCGTCGGGGACGGTTCCGAGGTGCGGTCGATCGTCTACTGCGCCGGGGCGACGGCGGACGGCGGCAACACGTACAACGTGGTGGACGTGAAGCTCGCCCCCGGTGTGCCGGTCCCCGACATCACCCTCGAACGCAATGTGTACACCACCTCGTCCTGCGGGCTGTGCGGCAAGGCGAGCCTGGACGCGGTGCGCACCTCCACCCGGCACCCGATCGCCGACGCTCCCCCGGTCCGGGTCGAGCCCGCCCTGCTCTCCGCCCTCCCCGACCGGTTGCGCGCCGCGCAGCGGGTCTTCGACCGGACCGGCGGGCTGCACGCGGCGGCGCTGTTCTCCGAGACGGGCGAACTGCTCGACGTCCGGGAGGACGTCGGCCGGCACAACGCGGTGGACAAGCTGGTCGGCCGGGCGCTGACCGACCACCGGCTGCCGCTGTCCCGGGCGATCCTGCTGGTGTCGGGGCGGGCCTCGTTCGAGCTGGCCCAGAAGGCGGTGATGGCCGGGATCCCGGTGCTCGCCGCGGTCTCGGCGCCGTCGTCGCTCGCCGTCGACCTGGCGGACGAGACCGGGCTGACCCTGGTGGGCTTCCTGCGGGGCCCCTCCATGAACGTGTACGCGGGCGAGCACCGCATCGCCCTGCCGGCCGAGGTCACCGGGGGCTGAGGACGCCCGCCCGCCGTGCGGACCCGGTCCCCGTACGGGCCTTCGGGCCGCACGGACCGCAGGGCCCACGGGCCTCCGGGCCTCCGGGCCTCCGGGCCGTACGGTCAGCCCGCGACGGCGGGCTCCCGCGCCGTCGCCGCGCCCGTCGCGTGCGCCTCCTGCGGGTCGTGCGAGCGGCGCTTGGCGATCACCGCGCACACCATCAGCTGCATCTGGTGGAAGAGCATGAGCGGCAGTACCGCGAGGGACGCCTGCGCCCCGAACAGGACGCTGGCCATCGGCAGCCCGGCGGCCAGGCTCTTGTTCGCGCCGGCGAACTGGATGGCGACGCGGTCCTCCCGGCCGAAGCCGAGCCGCTTCGCCCCGTACCAGCTGATCGTGAGCATCAGCGCGAGCAGCAGCGCCTCGACGCCGAGCAGCGCGCCGAGCCTGGCCGGGGTGACCTGGTGCCAGACTCCGGTGACCATGCCCGCGCTGAAGGCCGTGTAGACGACGAGCAGGATCGAGCCCCGGTCGACCCGGCCGAGGATCTTCTTGCGGCGGGTGAGGAAGCCGCCGATCCAGCGGCGCAGCAGCTGCCCGGCGACGAACGGCAGCAGCAGCTGGACCGCGATCCTCAGCAGCGCGTCCGCCGAGAACCCGCCGCCCTCCTCACCGAGCAGGACGGCGGCGAACAGCGGGGTGAGGAAGATCCCGGCGATCGAGGAGAAGGAGCCCGCGCAGATCGCGGCGGACACGTTGCCGCGGGCGATCGAGGTGAAGGCGATGGACGACTGGATGGTCGACGGGACGAGGCAGAGGAAGAGCAGACCGCTGTGCAGCTGCGGCGTCAGGACGTACGGGACCAGTCCCCCGGCCGCCAGCCCGAGCAGCGGGAACGCGACGAAGGTGCAGATCAGCACGGTGAGGTGGAGCCGCCAGTGCCTGAGCCCCTCCAGGGTCTCGGCGGTGGAGAGCCGGGCCCCGTACAGGAAGAAGAGCAGGGCGACGGCTCCGGTCGAGGCGCCCTTCGCCACCTCCGCCGCGGTTCCCGAGGCGGGCAGTATCGCCGCGAGCGCCACCGTGCCGATCAGGGCCAGGATGTACGGGTCGATCGGCAGCCAGGACGGCAGCTTCGGGGTGCGGCGGCTCATGTGCTCCACGTGTCCTCTTGGTTCAGGTCGTGCCCGCACCATGCTGCTCCCGATCCGCGCGATCGGGAATCCCGTACACCGCTCTGACTGTCATCACGTTCGGCGATAGCCTGGGGGCATGTACGACCCGGCGCAGTTGCGCACCTTCCTCGCCGTCGCCCAGACGCTGAGTTTCACCCAGGCGGCCCGGCGGCTGGGGGTGCGGCAGTCCACGGTGAGCCAGCACGTGCGGCGGCTGGAGGAGGCGGCGGGGCGGCAGTTGTTCGCCCGGGACACGCACCGGGTGGACCTCACCGTGGACGGTGAGGCGATGCTCGGTTTCGCCCGGACGATACTCGACGCCCACGAGCGGGCCGCGGCCTTCTTCACCGGCACCCGGCTGCGCGGGCGGCTGCGGTTCGGGGCCTCCGAGGACTTCGTGCTGACCCAACTCCCGGAGATCCTGGAGTCGTTCCGCCACGATCACCCGGAGGTCGAGCTGGAGCTGACGGTGGAGCTGTCCGGGACGCTGCACCAGCGCCTCGCGGCCGGCCGGCTCGACCTCGTCCTGGCCAAGCGGCGCACCGGGGACACGCACGGCGAGCTGGTCCGGCGGGACACGCTGGCCTGGATCGGCGCGCCGCGGCTGCGGATCGATCCGGACCGGCCGGTCCCGCTGGTGCTGTTCCCGCCGCCGGGCATCACCCGGGCCCGCGCTTTGGAGGTCCTGGAGGAGCACGGCCGGTCCTGGCGGATCGCCTGCACCAGCACCAGCCTGAGCGGGCTGGTCGCGGCGGCCCGGGCGGGGCTGGGCGTGATGGCCCACAGCCGGGGGCTGATCCCGCCGGGGCTGGTGCCGGTTTTGGCCAGGGCGGGGCTGCCGGAGCTGGGCGGGGTGGATTTCGTCCTGTCGCACGGGCACCGGCGCGAGGGGTCGCGCGAGGCCGCCGACGCGCTGGCGGCGGCGATCCTCGCGGGCGGCGACCGGCTGGTCCGGGAGGCCGGGGCGGCCACCGCGCGGGACGGCGCCTGACCGCGGGGCCGGGCGGCTGCGGACACCGGCCCGCCCTCGACCGGGCAAGTGCGGATGAACCACCCCTCACCCCTCGATATCGGGAGTGGCAGCGGCGTACAGATTCGGTGGAGATTCCGGTGCCCGTCGGCCGCTCCGCGGCCCCGACCGCGCCCGAGCCTTGCCCATCTGGCCGGATTTCGGTGGCTGAGCTGTGCATATGCCATGGTGTCGGCCGATACGGAGCCCTCCCGTCGCGCCGCTCCGTGGGGTAGCGTCACGGCGCCGTGCTGAGCCCATGAGGAGCAGGTCATTGCGCGAGTTCACTGTCCCGCCCATGACGGCCGCGCCCCTCGTGGGCGGGTTGGCCGACGTGGTGTTCGACCGGGCCGAGGAGGACCCGCACCGGGTCGCGCTCGGCCGCAAGGACGCGAGCGGAAACTGGCGGGATGTCACCGCCGCCGCGTTCCGCGACGAGGTGCTGGCGCTGGCCAAGGGGCTGATCGCCCAGGGCGTCAGATTCGGCGACCGGGTGGCCCTGATGTCGCGCACGCGCTACGAGTGGACGCTCCTCGACTTCGCCCTGTGGTCGGTCGGCGCGCAGTCCGTGCCGGTCTATCCGACGTCCTCGGCCGAGCAGGTCCGGTGGATGCTGCACGACGCCGATGTGTCCGCCGTCGTGGTCGAGCACGAGGACCACGCGATGACCGTCGCGTCGGTGATCGACCAGCTGCCCCGGCTCGAACGGCTGTGGCAGCTGGACGCCGACGCGGTGGCCGACCTGGTCGCCGCGGGCACGCGGATCGAGGACGAGGTGGTGCACCGTCATCGGCGCGCGGTGACGCCCGAGTCGGTGGCGACCGTCATCTACACGTCGGGGACGACGGGCCGCCCCAAGGGCTGCGTGATCACGCACGCCAACTTCATGTTCGAGACGGACACCATGGTCTCCCGCTGGCAGGAGGTGTTCCGCTCCGCGCCCGGCGACGAGGCGGCCACCCTGCTCTTCCTCCCGCTGTCCCACGTCTTCGGCCGGATGGTCGAGATCGCGGCGCTCCGCGGCCGGGTGCGGCTGGGCCACCAGCCGGAGATGTCGGCCAAGGCGCTGCTGCCGGACCTGGTGTCGTTCCGGCCGACGTTCGTCCTGGCGGTGCCGTACGTGTTCGAGAAGGTCTTCGGTGTCGCCCGGCGCAGGGCCGAGGCGGAGGGCCGGGCGGGGCCGTTCGACAAGGCGGTGGACGTCGCCGTGAAGTACGCCGAGGCGATGGAGGAGCGGGCCTTCGGGACCGGCCCCGGGCCTTCCGCCGGGCTGCGGGTGCAGCACCAGTTCTTCGACAAGGTCGTGTACCGGAGGGTGCGCGAGGCGATGGGCGGCCGGATCCGGCACGCCATGTCCGGCGGTTCGGGCATGGACCGGCGGCTCGGGCTGTTCTTCGAGGGCGCGGGCGTCCGGATCTTCGAGGGGTACGGGCTGACCGAGACGTCCGCCGCGGCCACCGCCAACCCTCCGGAGCGTCCCCGGTACGGGACGGTCGGGCAGCCGATTCCCGGCACGACCGTGCACATCGCCGAGGACGG
The DNA here is from genome assembly GCF_008120935.1 of Streptomyces sp. sk2.1. GTDB lineage: Bacteria > Actinomycetota > Actinomycetes > Streptomycetales > Streptomycetaceae > Streptomyces. Next base: position 2,050,900 of record NZ_RDBO01000077.1, on the reverse strand, counting down.
CGAGGTGTGGGTGCACGGCGACCACGTGTTCTCCGGTTACCTCGGCGATCCCGACGCCACCGGAACGGTGCTGCGCGACGGCTGGCTGGCCACCGGCGACCTGGGCTCGCTCGACGGGGACGGCTATCTGACGATCACCGGGCGGAAGAAGGAGATCCTGGTGACCTCGGGCGGCAAGAGCGTGTCGCCGACCGGCCTGGAGGAGCGGGTGCGGGCGCATCCGCTGGTCGCGCAGTGCATCGTGGTGGGCAACGACCGGCCCTACATCGCGGCACTGGTCACGGTCGACCAGGAAGCGGTGGACCACTGGCTGTCTATGCAGGGGCGGTCGCCGCTGGAGCCGCGGGAGCTGGTGCGCGACCCGGACCTGGAGATGGAGATCCGGCGGGCGGTGGTGGCCGCCAACACGGCGGTCTCGCAGGCCGAGTCGATCCGTACGTTCCGGATCCTGGCGCATCCGTTCAGCGAGGAGCACGGTCTGCTCACCCCGTCGCTGAAGCTGAAACGCCGGGCGATCGAGACGGCGTACGCGACGGAGGTCGACGCGCTGTACCACTGAGGCACCGGGGCGCCCCGGCGCCCCGGCGGTACGGCGCGTGCGACGTGCCGCGCGGTGCCGGGCTATGTGATCGAGACGCGGAACAGCTTGTCCGAGCCGTCCGGTTCGTTCCCCTTGTTGTCGCAGTTGGTGGTGGACAGCCACAGCTGGTCCCGGCCGGGCACCTCGGTGACGGTGCGCAGCCGGCCGTACGTGCCGACGTAGTAGGCGCTCGGTGTGCCGAGGTTCTCGGTGTCACCGGTGATCGGCACCCGCCACAGCCGTTCGCCCTTCAGGGCGGCCATGTAGATGACGTTGCGGACGATGGCGATTCCGCTGGGCGACGCCTCGGAGATGTTCCAGGTCTTCTTCGGGTTGGTCATGCCGGACGTGGTGCAGCTGCCCTCGCAGATGGGCCAGCCGTAGTTCTTCCCCGGTTCGATGAGGTTGAGTTCGTCCTTCTTGCTGTCGCCGAACTCCGCTTCCCACAGGCGACCGTTGCGGTCGAAGGCGAGCCCCTGCGGGTTGCGGTGGCCGTAGCTGTAGACGTGGTTGCCGAACGGGTTTCCGGGGGCGGGCCCGCCGTCCGTGGTCATCCGCAGGATCTTGCCGTTCAGCGAGTCCTTGTCCTGGGCGAGGTCGGGGGTCTGGGCCTCGCCGGTCGACGCGTACAGGTAGCCGTCGGGGCCGAAGGCGAGCCGTCCGCCGTTGTGGTACCGGCTCTTCTTGATGCCCCGGAGCAGGACCTCGTACCCGCCCAGCGAGCTGCCGTCGTAGGTCATCCGGGCGATCCGGTTGCCCTCCGACGCGGTGTGCATGAAGTACACGCGGTGGTTGGTGGACCACTTCGGGTCGACGGCGACGCCGAGCAGGCCGCCCTCGCCATTGGTCATGACGGCCTCGGGCACCGACCCGACCTCGGTGCGGGCGCCGTCGGCCGTGGCCCGGAAGACCTTGAAGCTGTCCCGCTCGGTGACCAGGGCGGTCTTTCCGTCGGGCATCCAGTAGGTGCCCCAGGGGATGGACCAGCCGGTGGAGACGGTGGTGATGCCGGACGGGACGCCGCCGTCGGTGGCGCAGGCCGGGGTGGTGAAGGTGACCGCGTTGCTCGGCGGGGAGACGTTGCCCGCCGCGTCCTCGGCGACGATGTCCAGGGTGTACGGGCTGGCGCAGGCGAGCCCGGTGAGGGTGGTCGTGGTGGCCGGCGGGGTGCCGGTCACGGTCTTGTAGACGGTGCTGCCGCTGCGCACCTCGTAGGCGGTGACGCCCTTGTCGTCCGTGGCCGCGCCCCACTTCAGGACGACGCCGTTCGCGGTGAGGTCCGAGGCCGACAGGGTGCCGGGGGCCGAGGGGGCGGTGGTGTCGTCGCTGCGCAGGGTGGTGCAGTCCACGATCGGGCTGACCGAGGACACGTTGCCGGCCGCGTCCCGGGCGAACAGCGTGAGGTTGTACGTGGTGCCGGGGGCGAGCCCGGTCAGGTTCTTCGTCGTGGCGGTGCCCGGCGCCTCGCCGAACTTGTTGCCGTGTTCGTAGATGTCGTACGCGGCGACGCCCACGTCGTCCGTGGACGCGGTCCAGTTCAGCGTGATGCTGTTCTCGGTGACTCCGGTGCAGGTGGGCTGTCCGGGGGCGGTGGGCGCCTCGGTGTCCGAGGGGGTGACCGTGACGTCGAGGTAGTCGAGGTTGGGCAGCCCGTCGGCCGTCGTGGACGTCAGCCGGATCTTGTTGGTGCCCGCCTTCAGCGGGGTGGTGAGGGTGGAGGTGGCCCAGGTGTCCCAGTCGGCGGTGGTGGCGAAGGTGCGGGCCGCCGAGACGACCGTGCCGCCGACGGCGATGTCCGCGGACCGGTCGGCCGTCGTGCCGTTGGAGTGGCGGATGGCGATCCTGCCGGTTCCCGCGGTGGCCGCGGTGACGGTGAACTCCACGTAACTGCCCACGACGTTGTCGCCGTTGACGAAGCCCGTCCCCGAGTAGCCGGAGTGGTTGGACTCGGCCGCGCCCTCGACGATCGTCGCGGACTCCGCCTCGTACCGGGTGGCGGCCGCGGCCGCCGACCGCGGGGCCGCCTGCACCGGGGCCGCGCAGAGCAGCACCGCCGTGAGGGCCGCTGCTGTGCCCCGTGCCGCGGTGAGCGTTGTGGTACGCATCTTCGACACCTCCGTCAGGGGACCCAGTAGTTGCCGGACGCGACGATCATGGTCTGGAGCTGGACGCTCGCGCCGTAGTAGAGGTCGGGGTCGATCGGGGTGGTGGCGAGCTTGTCCCACAGCGCGTCGAGCCAGACCTGGGAACCGGGATCGGTCAGCGCGGTCACGACGAACGGGGCGGTGAACGCCATGTCCTCGCCGTTCTCGAACGCCGAGCCGTCCAGGTGGTAGCCGCTGCCGATCCGGTCCGGGTCGCCGCCGGTCTCGGCCTTGATCCAGGAGTTGAGCTTGCGGGCCGCGGCGAGCGAGGCGGTGTCCCCGCTGGTGACGGCGTCGGTGCCGATGCGCCACGGGTCGCGGCAGGCGTTCCAGGAGTAGTCGCCGTCGTTGGGCGATTCGAGCACCTCGCCCGGCGCGGGCTCGGGCGTGCCGTCGGTATTGACGACGAAGTCCGCCAGCAGCCCCGTGTCGGGGGCGTACTCGGCCTGCTGGGAGGCGATCAGCTTCTGATGGGCCGTGCGCACGGTGCCCCAGGTGCGGTCGCCGGTGGCGGCCTCGAAGGCGCGGAAGTGGTCGATCATCCAGTCCGAGGATCGGGTCATCCAGTAGTGGGACTCCCCGGAGTCCGACCAGTCGCCGAACAGCATCAGGTGCGTGGTCGGGTTGACCTCGCTCTCCTTGATGGCGTCGATGTGCTTGATCGCGAGGTCCTTGTAGTCGTACGTGCCGGTGGAGCCCCACTGCTTGTCGGCGAGGAGCAGGCCGTAGGCGACGTCGAGGTCCCCGTCGGTCGCGGAGTCGGAGCCGTCGACGCTCCGGCAGGAGGTGTCCTGTTCGGCGGCGAGGAGGTCGGGGTTGTTCACCGAGGGGTGGTCCAGCATGTACTTGACCATGCCGTCGAAGACGGTCCTCGCCTGCGGGTCGGCGCCCGCCATCGTGGCGGTGACGACCATGCCGTAGCCCTGGGCCTCGGCGACGTAGAGGTGGTCGGCGTCCGGCGAGATGACCTGGTACCAGCCGTTGCCGCAGTTCTGCCGGACGAACGCGGCCTTCCAGGCGTCGTACGCATCGATCACGGCCCGGTCGAGCGCGGACTGCGCGCCGGACGGCTTCAGCGTCCCCGCCGCGTAGGGGAACAGGTGACTGCCGAAGGGCACCGCGGGGCCGCCGGTGGCGGGGGCGCCGATGTCGAGGCGGTCGAGGTTGGGGCCGCCGTTCGCCGTGGTCGCGGTGGCCCGGACGGTGCTGGTCCCGGCGTCGAGGCGGACGGCGAGGGTCCTGGTCGCCCAGGTGTCCCAGGAGCCGGTGGAGCCGAACGGGACGCCGGACGCGACGACGGTGCCGTTGACGCTGATGTCCATCGGGCGGTCGGTGGTGGTCCCGTTGGCGTAGCGGACGGCGAGGGAGTCGCCGCCGGCGGCGGTGTCGACCGTGAATTCCACGGACGACCCGGTCGCGTTGGTGTAGTCGACGAAGCCGGTGCCCGAGTAGCCGGTGTGGTTCGTCGCCACGGCCGCCCGGGTCAGCCGGGCGTCCTCGGCCTCGTACCGGGTGGCCGTCGAGGTGGTGGACGGCGGGGTGGTCATCGCCTCGGCGGACGGCACGGCGAGCAGGGGCAGGAGCAGACAGCCGATGCCGGTGAGGACTGCCGCCGAGCGGCGTGGGGGTGCGGCAGGGTGCACGGGTGTTCCCTTCCGTTCTCGGTGTTAGGAAAGGTTCCTAACCGATACTGCATGGGATTCCCTGCGGGGCCTTCTGTCAATGCCCCTCGTGGGCCCAAATACCAAGAGGATCAAGAAGGTTGACCGACGAGCGGCGCCGGGCCGGACGGATCGGCCGAGGAAGATCGGGCGACGGGGAATGCGTGGCGCGTCCCGGTCGTTCTCCATTGGACGTACCACCCGACGACGTAAGGATCGACCGCTCGTGAGCCAGGTCCCCTCCATCACCCTCAACAACGGCGTCGAGATGCCGCAGCTCGGTTACGGCGTCTGGCAGGTGCCGGACGCCGAGGCCGAGAAGGCGGTCGCGACGGCCATCGAGTCCGGGTACCGGAGCATCGACACCGCCGCGATCTACGAGAACGAGCGGGGCACGGGCAAGGCCGTGGCCGCCTCCGGCGTCCCCCGCGAGGAGCTCTTCGTCACCACCAAGCTGTGGAACGGCGACCAGGGCCACGACGCGACCCTGCGCGCCTTCGACGCCTCGCTCGACCGGCTGGGTCTCGACTACGTCGACCTGTACCTGATCCACTGGCCGGTGCCCGCCAAGGACGCGTACGTCGACACGTACCGGGCCTTCGAGAAGATCCACTCCGAGGGCCGCGCGAAGGCCATCGGCGTCTCGAACTTCCTGCCCGAGCACCTGGAGCGCCTGCTCGGCGAGACCTCCGTGGTCCCGGTGCTCAACCAGATCGAGCTCCACCCGCAGCTCCAGCAGGCCGAGTCGCGCGCCTTCCACGCCGAGCACGGCATCCGGACCGAGGCATGGTCGCCGCTGGGCCAGGGCAAGGGCCTCCTGGAGGTCCCGACGATCGTCGCGATCGCCCGGAAGCACGACCGCACCCCCGCCCAGGTGGTGCTCCGCTGGCACCTCCAGATCGGCAACGTGGTGATCCCGAAGTCCGTGACGCCGTCCCGGATCGCGGAGAACATCGACGTGTTCGACTTCGAGCTGGACGCGGACGACCTGGCCGCACTCGCCGCGCTCGACGAGGGCAAGCGCCTCGGCCCGGACCCCGCCGACTTCAACGTCGGGGCCTGACGCCCCTTCCGCACGACGCGGCACAACGGCGCCGGGCACGCCCGGCGCGGCACACGGAACGGACCGCCGTCCCACCTTCGAGCCGGGCGGCGGTCCGCCACGCGGGAAGGACCGGAACAACATGAACGGGGACGGCGCGCCCGTCGTCGCAGCCGGCCGCTACCGGCTGCGCAACGTGGGAAGCGGGCTGCTGCTGGGGGTGCACGGCGCCGCCAAGGGCGGCGGCGCCCCGGTCCGGCAGGTCGAGGAGAACGGCTCGCCGGACCAGCTCTGGCAGCTCTCGCCGGTGCACGAGGGCGCGGCGCTGTACCACCTGGTCAACGTCCACAGCGGGAAGCGCCTGGACGTGGCCAACGCCTCCACCGAGAACGGCGCCGTGATCCAGCAGTGGCGGGCCAACAACTACGGCGCCCAGGAGTGGCTGATCGAGCGGCACCTGGAGGCGCCGGGGGTGGTGACGCTGGTCAGCTTCGTCAGCGGACTCGTCCTCGAGGTGGCCGACGGCAGCACCGCGGACGGCGCCCGGGTCCAGCAGTGGGAGGACACCGACTCCCCCGGCCAGTGGTGGCGGCTGGAGCCGGTGCGGGACGAGACCTCCGGGGCATAGCCGGACTCGGGCCGGCCCGGGAATGTGCGCGGACGCCCGCGGACCGGGGGCCGGGCGGCCCCTCGGGATCGTGCCGGCCGGGCCGTCACCCGACTGGACCAGGGCGGCCCGCCGGTCCCCCGGCGGCCGGGACATGGGCGGCGTCTGCCACGCCGTCACCACGTTCCGCCGACCGGTCACCGGGCCCCGCCGGGGGCCGCGGACCGGGAACGGGTCCAGGAGCCGGACTCCGGAACCGGGAAGGAACCGGAGCCCGGCGGCCGTGTGCCGCACGGCCGTTCCGGTCGGCTGGCAGTACCCCGCCGTCCGGTTTTAGTATGGCCTGACAGGTTTTCGGACGTGTCAGTCGTCCTTCGGGTGCGGGTATCCGACCGGGTTCCCCCGCCCGGATACCCTGACTGGAACCCCGGCCCGATTCCGGCGGGCCGGGGTTCTACGTCATCCGGTCGACCCGATTACCAGTTCTTGCCGCCGTCGTCGTGGTGGCGCTCGAGCACGCGGAAGCTGCCCACGACACCGTGCTTGACCCACACACCGCCATCGACGTGGCCCGGGTGCACCCCGTTGCTGTCGCTGTGCGGTCCGACGGTGGCGATGGGAGCGCCGTTGTCGCAGGTGACCCCGCGGAAGACCTCGACGGTCCGGCGGCTGTCGTTACGGATGTTGAGGGTCTTGGAGCCGAGGCCGCTGACCACGGTCACACAGCCGCCCGGGTCGTCGCTGTACGTCCGCTCGTTGATGTGAATGCGACCCTCGTAGTGGTCACGACCCTCGTCGTGGCCACCCCGCTCGTTGCCCTTGCCCTCGTTGCCCTTGCCGACGTCGCCGCCACCGAGAGCCGAGCCGGGAACGGCCTGCTGAACGGGGCGGGCCACCTCGACCGGCGCGGTGCCGGCAGCCGAGGCGTAGGTGATGCCGGTGGCGGCCAGGGCGGCGGCGGCCGCGACGGCGGCCGTGACGATGGTGGAACGGGTGATCATTTTGCTTCTCCTGTCTCAGAGAGATCGACCGGGCAGTCGATCTGTGAATGAACGTACTGAACGATTCTCATATGTGTCATATCGGACACGACGGAGATCGACGCCCACCCTCTGATCGAGGTACGAAAATACGCCATATGCTATTTTCATATCATTAGACCGCGCATCAACTCACCAAAAAATAGCGGGAGTTGATGCGCCATTAGTCTGCTCAGGGGACTTTCTGATGCCCGCTCACCCCGGCGGAAGCGTGTCTTCCCTTGACACCGTCCGGACCTGCGGGAAAACCGCCTTCCGCCCCCGCCCGGGGCCGCCGGGGAACGGCCCTCGGACATGCCGCGACAGGGCTCCCATCAGGCCCGTCGCCCCAGGTGAACGGTGCGCGCCGAGAGCAGGAAGAGGTCGGGGCGGCGGCGCAGCCCGGCCGGGTCGTCGGGGTCGAGCAGTCGGTCGAGCGCGGCGGTGTCCTCGGCCGTGAGGTACTCCGCGAAGGCCTCGCGCCACCGGCCGAACTCGATGACGGCGTCGTCGCGGACCGGCTCGGGGACCGGCGCCGGGACGTCCAGCAGGAAACTGCGGGTGCCCTGCGGTTCCAGCCCCACCGCGGCGAACAGGGCGCTCCAGTCCTCGGACTCCCGCTTGGTGTCGGGCAGTGCCGCCCGCATGTCCTCGAACCGGTCCGTGTTGATCGCATCGAGCCTGGCCTCCAGGCCCGGCCGCCCGAAGCCGATGTCGCGCGGGAGCCGACGGGGCTGCAGCCCGCCCTCGACCAGGGCCACGGTCCCTCCGGGGCGCAGCAGTCCGGCGAACCCGGCCAGCGCGGCGCGCTGGTCGCCCATGTGGTGCAGGGTGTTGCCCATCCAGATCAGGTCCGCCTCGCCCAGCTCGCCGAGGTCGTCGGGGAGGTCGGCCTGCCGTACCCGGACCCGGCCCCCGAGGCCGAGCCGTTCGGCCCGCTCCCCGGCGCGTTCCAGGAGTGCCGGGGTGCCGTCGACGGCGACGACCTCCGCCCCGGGGAACATCTCGGCGAGCAGGCAGGTGACCACTCCGGGGCCGCTGCCGATGTCGAGCACCCGGCGCACCTGCGGGGCCGTGGGGAGCCCGGCGATCCAGCGGGCCGCCTCCTCGTACTGCGGGCGGCTGATCTCGGCGTTCTGCTCCAGCAGCGGCCCCATGGCGTCCCAGCCGATGCCGTCGGGAGTCCCGTGGCCGGCATGGGCGGAGTGGCCGGCGTGGACGGAGTGACCGGTATGGGCGGCGTGACCGGCGCGGGCGGAGTGGCCGTGGTGGCCGTGGGTGTGCTGACTCATGGATCCAGCCTCACCGCCGCCCGGCTCCCCGGCCAGATTTGTTGCCGGTTCGGCAAGCCGCCCGCCTCGCGGCTTCCCGGCCCACCGGGCGGCGGAAAGAGGCCGCGTCACTGCGACCGATGGCTACGGGACACATCCCACCGAATCGTCACCGGGATATTGCCGGTGGGCCCATGGGCCCATAACTTGCGTTTATGGAGCTGGAGTTGCGCCATCTGCGAACCGTACGTGCCATTGCCGACACCGGAAGCCTGACCAAGGCGGCCGCGACCCTCGGGCTCGCCCAGCCCGCGCTGAGCGCACAGCTGCGCCGGATCGAGAAAGCGCTCGGTGGTCCGCTCTTCGACCGGGACCACACCGGTGCCCGGCCCACGCTCCTCGGCGAGCTGGTGCTCGAACGGGCCCGGGTGGTGCTGCCCGCGGTGAGCGAGCTCCAGGAGGAGGCGGTCCGGTTCGCCAACGCCTGGGGCACGATGGAGCGCTTCCGGCTGGGCGGCACGCACGGGCCGCTGCTGGGCGGTCTCGTGGACCGCCTGGTCACGGCGCATCCGACCGCGCCGGTCTCGACGTACACCTCCTGGTCGGTGGCCGAGATCGCCTCCCAGCTGGTGGACGGACGGCTCGACTTCGCCCTGATCGGCACCTGCGGGGAGAGCCCGCCGCCGGCGAACGACCGGCTGGCGTGGCAGGTGATCGGCGTCGATCCGGTCTTCGTGATGCTGCCGGACTCCCATCCGCTCGCCGGCGAGCAGGAGCTCGACCTCTCCGCGCTGGCCGACGAGTGCTGGGCGGACGTGCCGGGCGACGGCTGTTTCGCCGACTGTTTCGTCGGGGCCTGCGCCCGGGCCGGTTTCAGTCCGGTCTCGGTGTACGAGACGGACACGACGTCCGTCGTCCACCTGGTCCAGGTGGGGCGGGCGGTCGGGCTGTGCCGGGCGACCTTCCCGCCGACGCCGGGGGTGGTGACCCGGCCGATCGCCGGTTCGCCGCTGAACTGGCGCCACCTGCTGGGCTGGCACCCCCGGTCGGCGGCGGCCGGGACGGCCGCCGAAGCCGTGAGCGGGCACACCCGGGCGGCGTACGCGGAGGCGGTGGAGCGCAGCGAGAGCTACACCCGCTGGCTCACCGCGCATCCGCGGTTCGGCGCGGCACTGTGACCCGTCGGCCCGTACCGCCCCGCGACTACCTCGCGCCGTGCCCGGCGGCGACCGCCGTCACCCGCGCGGCCAGTTCCAGGTCCTTCCCCGTGACCACGCCACCGGCATCGTGCGTGTTCACGGAGAGGGTGACGGTGTTGTATCCGAGGGTCAGGTCGGAGTGGTGGTTCAGCTCGTCCTGGATCGCGGCGACGTGCACGGTCAGTCCGGCGGCCGCGAAGTGGGTGGGCAGCCGGTAGGTGCGGGTGATCCGGTCCCCCTCCAGCGACCAGCCGGGCAGATCGCCCAGACGGTCCTCGATCTCCTCCTGCGACAGCGGTGCGGCGGGCATGCGGCGACTCCCTCGTCAACGGTCGATTCCGGTCTGCGGTGCCGGTGACGTTACGGTCTGGGCATGACTACTGTCGCGCTCGACACGGGGGTAGGGCCGCTGCTGCGCAGCTGGCGGGAACAGCGCAGGATCAGCCAGCTGGAGCTGGCGCTGCGCGCGGACTCCTCCGCCCGGCACATCTCCTTCATCGAAACGGGCCGCTCCCGGCCCAGCGAGGAGATGATCCTGCGCCTCGCCGAGCACCTGGAGGTCCCCGTCAGGGAACGCAACGCCCTCCTGGTGATGGCCGGTTACGCCCCGCGCTACGCCCACACCCCGCTCGACGACCCGGCCATGGGCGCGCTGCGCGAGGGGGTGGAGCGGCTGCTGGAGGGATACGAACCGTATCCGGCGCTCGTCCTCGACGGCAGGTACGACGTGGTGGCGGCCAACCGGGGCGTCACGATGCTGCTGGACGGCGTGGCCGAGCACCTGCTCGTGCCGCCGTTGAACGTCATGCGGATCACCCTGCACCCGGAGGGCCTGGCCCCGCGCATCCGGAACCTGCGGGCGTGGCGGGCCGACCTGCTGGCGCAGATGCGGCGTCAGATCGCCCTGGCCCGTTCGGTGGAACTGCGCGAACTGTACGAGGAGGTCGCCGCCTACCCCGTACCGGAGGGAGAGGGGAGCCCCGAAGGCCCCGAGGACACCGCGGACGACGGGTCCGGCGCGTCCCTGCCCTTCGCACTGCCCATGCTGATCGAGCACGACGGGCACGTGCTCTCGTTCGTCTCCTCCATCGCGACGTTCAACACGCCGATGGACGTGACGGTGGCCGAGCTGGCGATCGAGACGTTCCTCCCCGCCGACCGGGACACCGCGGACCTGCTGCGCTCGCTCACCGCCTGACGGCCGGTACGCCGCGCGGGCAGCCGGGGCGCGGGTCCGGGGCGCGGCCGTCGGCCGCGCCCCGCCGCGTCATGCGCCCGTTCCGCCCCGCCCGATCGCCCGCCGCGCCCGGGCCGGCCGCGTCACGGCAACGGGATCTCGAAGTGCACGGTGCCGACGCCGGGCCCGTGCTCCCCCGTCGTACGGGCGTCGAAGATCTCCTTGGCCATGCCGCGCCAGAACGCCTCGGCGCCCTCGACGTCGACATTGGTGTGCAGGTAGACGCTGTCGTACCCGGGCGTCCCGGCGGCGAAGGCGCACGCCTGCTCCACGAGGGTGCGGGCCAGGCCGTGCCGCCGGTGCTCCGGGCTCACGTAGACCCGTACGAGCTGTGCGGTGCTGCCCGGGGGGTAGCGCTCGGCGAGCCAGCGCGGATGCGGCGGATGGACCGGACCCGTCGAGCGGATTCCGGTGGTGGCCACCACCCGGTCGCCGTGCGCGGCGACCAGCAGCAGGTGGCGCGGGTCGTCCAGGTAGGTGCTCTCGATCTCGACGACGTCGCGGTGCCACTCGGGCACGTAGCCGTAGCCGAAGTCCCGGTAGAAGGTGTCGAGCATGACCCGGCGGGCGCCTTCCACATCGGCCGGACCGGCGGGGCGCACGGTGTAGGGCGGCTTCGGGGGGTGGTTCATCACGTTCTCCTGAGGATGCCCGAGGGGCGCGAAGCCCTCGCACCGGGCGAGGGCGTACGACGGCGGGCGCGCGTCTCACGGGCGGAGAAGCTGTGCCCCCATCAGATGACAATGAAAACGATTGCCGATAAGGTCCCTCTCGGTCAAGCGAGCACGCCCTGGCCGGCGCTGCCGCCGTGACCGGATCACACCTCAACCGCGCCGTGAGAAGGGGAAGTCGTGGCTCATCTGCTGATGGTCGAGAGCTGGGTCGGGTCCATGAGCAGACTGCTGCCAAGGGCCGTCCGCGAGGCGGGGGACGAGTTCACCCTGCTGACCCGCGACCTGCACCACTACCTGCGTTCCGCCCCGGAGGGCACCGCGCACCCCCTCCTCTCGGCCCGTCACGTGCTCACCGCGGAGACCAATGACACCGACGCGCTGCTGCCCTTCGTCGAACGGGCCCATGCGGCCCTGCGCTTCGACGGGGTGATCACCTCCTGCGACTACTACCTCCCGACGGCCGCGCGGATCGCGGGGCGGCTGGGACTGCCCGGCCCCGCGCCCGAGGCGGTCGAGAACGCGTGCCGCAAGGACGCGACCCGCCGGGTCCTGGCCGGGGCGGGCCTCCCGGGGCCGCGGTTCGCCGTGTGCGAGGACTGGACGCGGGCCGCCGCCGCGGCCCGCGACATCGGCTACCCGCTGGTGCTCAAACCCGTGGACCTGTGCGCGGGAATGTTCGTGCGCCGCGTCGACGACGAGGCCGCACTGGCCCGCGCCCACCGCGCGCTCGCCGCCTTCCCCGTCAACGCCCGCGGACAGCGCCGCGACCCCGTGGTGCTGCTCGAGGAACTCCTCGAAGGGCCGGAGGTGAGCGTGGAGACCGTGTCGTACGACGGGACCGTGGAGGTCGTCGGCGTCACGGACAAGAGCGTCGGCGGTGCCCCGGCCTTCATCGAGACCGGTCACATGTTCCCCGCCGCCCTGGACCCGGCGGACACCGCGGCCGCCGGGGAGACCGCGTGCCGGGCGCTCCGGGCGCTGGGCCTGGACGGGGTCGTCGCCCACACCGAGCTCAAGCTGACGGCCGACGGGCCCCGTCTGATCGAGGTCAACCCCCGGCCCGCCGGCAACCGCATCACCGAACTCGTGCGCCATGTGACCGGCATCGACCTCGCCGGCGCCTGCGTGGACGTCGCCCTCGGCCGTACGCCGGACCTGCGCCGTCGTGCCACCGGGCTGACCAGCGCCGCGATCGGTTTCCTGGTGCCGGACGAGGACGGGGTGCTGGAGGCCGTCGACGGCGCCGACACCGTCCGTGCCGCGGACGACGTGCTGGAACTGCGGCTCACCGATCCCGGCAGCGTCGTCCGGGCCGCGGGCAGCAACAACGACTACCTCGGCCACGTCATGGCCGGCGACGCGCGGGGCCCGGCCGCCCGGGCCCGCGTCGAAGCGCTCCTCGCCCGGCTGCGTCCCCGGGTGGTGGCCGGATGACCGCCCTCACCGGCATGCCCGTCACGGCCCGTTCGTACGACGACCTCGTCGGGCGCGTACTGGCCGGCGGCCTCGGCCCCGACCCGCGCACCCGGCGGATCGCGGTGGCCTTCACCACCCGGCAGGCGGTGCGCCACGAAGGGCGCGGCTCCGGCTACCGCAACGAGGTGCTGAGCCTGCGCCTCGCCGAAGCGGTGGGGTCCTGCGCCGTCGAACCGGGCGAACTGCCCGACGGCGCCGTCGAGGACTGCGTCGGCGCCGACATCGCGCGCCTCCTGGAGCACGAGCTGCCGCCCGTCCGGATCGCCGCCCTCGACGCGTACCTCATGCACGTACTGCCGCACGGTCCCGGGAACGGGGCCCGGCCCTGCCCGCTGCCCGCCGGCACCTCGTTGGAGAAGTCCCGGGCCAGGGCCCGGTCCGTGGTGGAGCTGGTCGACGTCGCGCCCGGGGCGACCGTGCTCGTCGTGGGCGTGGTCAACTCGCTGCTGGAGGCCCTGCGGGCGCGCGGCCTCGGGTACGTCCCCTGCGACCTCAAGGGCGGCACGACCGAGTGGGGCGAGGTGGTGCGCACCGACGCCCTGGCCGAGCTGGAGCGCTGCGACGCGGTCCTCGCCTCCGGCATGACCCTCGGCAACGGCAGCTTCGAGCCGCTGCGCGAAGGGGCGCGGCGCCGCGGCATCCCCCTGGTGTTGTTCGCGCAGACCGGCAGCGCGGTCCTGCCGCGCCTGATCGGCTCGGGCGTCACCGCGGTGTGCGCGGAGCCGTACCCCTTCTTCTGGCTGGACGGCGGCCCGGGAACCCTTCACCGCTACGGAGGCGCCCTGTGACCATCGCCGTCCTCGACACCGCGCGCGCCGCGGGCAACCGGGAGCTCCTCGGACTGCTCGGCCGCACCCCGCTCGCCCGCGTCACCGTCGACCTGCCGTGCCCGCAACCGGGCTTCTGGGCCAAGCTCGAAGGGTTCGGCGTCGGCGGCATGAAGGCGCGCGCCGCCGTCGCCATGCTGCTGGGCGCCCGGGAACGCGGCGAACTGCGGCCGGGCGCGCCCGTGGTGGAGTCCACCTCGGGAACGCTCGGCATCGGACTGGCCTTCGCCGGGCAGGCCCTCGGCCATCCCGTCGTGCTGGTCGGCGACATCGAGCTGGAGCCGTCGATGCGGCAGCTGCTGGGCGCGTACGGCGTCCGCCTGGAGCTCGTCGACCGTCCGGCCGCCGAGGGCGGCTGGCAGGCCGCCCGGCTCGCCCGGCTGCGCGAGCTGCTGGCACTGCTCCCGGACGCGTACTGGCCCGACCAGTACAACAACCCGGACAGCGCGGCGGGTTACACCTCCCTGGCGGCCGAGCTGGCCGCCCAGCTCGACCACCTCGACGTGCTGGTGTGCAGCGTCGGAACCGGCGGCCACAGCGCCGGGCTCGTCGGGCCGCTGCGGCGCCACTGGCCCGGCCTGCGGCTCATCGGTGTGGACGCCACCGGCTCCACCATCTTCGGCCAGCCCGCCAGACCCCGTCTCATGCGTGGCCTCGGCAGCAGCATCCACCCGCGCAACGTCGCCCACGGCGCCTTCGACGAGGTCCACTGGGTCGGCCCCGCCGAGGCCGTCGACGCCTGCCGCCGGCTGGCCCGCGGCGCCTTCGTCAGCGGCGGCTGGAGCACCGGAGCCGTCGCCCTCGTCTCCGCCTGGGCCGCCCGCGTCCACCCCGGCGCGGTCGTCGCCACCGTCTTCCCCGACGGCCCGCACCGCTACCTCGGCAGCGTCTTCGACGACGGTTTCACCACCGCCCACGGCATCGACCCCGCCACCGCCGCCGTCCGCCCCGTCGAGATCCCGCACCCCCGGGCCGTGGAGGCCACCGGCTGGGTCCGCTGCCGCACCGTCACCGACCCGCTCACCACTGCCCCGGAGCAGCGGCCGTGAGGGCCGGTCTGCGCACCGTGCGCCTCGACCTCACCGAGCCGCTGCGCATCTCCCGTTCCACCATGGCGGCCCGCGAGGCCGTCTGGCTGACCGTCGAGCACGAAGGGCTGCGCGGTCACGGGGAGGCCGTCACCAGCGTGTACTACGGGCTCGACACCACCGCCCTGGGACGGCTGCTGCACACGGAGTCCCGGTGGCTGGCCCGTTTCCCCGACCCCGAGAGCGCGTTGGAGGCCCTGCGGACCGGTACCGGACGGGCCGTCGCCCCGCCGGCCGTGACCGCGGCCGTGGAGTCCGCGCTGCTCGACCTCGCGGGCAGGCGCGCGGGCGTCCCGGTCCACCGGCTCCTGGGCGGCCGGGGAGCCCCGCCCCGTGCCGCGACCGCCCGCACCATCGGCATCGTCGCGCCGGAGCGGGCCGGGGCGCAGGCGGCCCGCTTCGCGCGCGACGGGTTCCGCGTCCTCAAGCTCAAGGCCGGCGCGCCCGATCCGGGCGAGGACCTGGCCCGGGTCCGGGCCGTCCGCACCGCCGCGCCCGGCACCCGGCTGCTGCTCGACCCCAACGGGGCGTGGACCGTCCGGGAGTCCGAGCGGCTGCTGCCGCTCTTCGCGGAGCTGGGGGTCGAGGCCGTCGAACAGCCCCTGGCCCCGGGCGATCCGGAGGCGCTGGCACGGCTCGCGGAGCGCTCACCGCTCCCCGTCGTCGCCGACGAGGACGCGGTCGACGTCGAGGACGCCCGCCGGCTCGCCGGGCGGGTCCAGGGCGTCAACGTCAAGCTGGCCAAGTGCGGCGGCGTCGGCGCCGCGCTCCGGATCGCCGAACTGGTCGCGGGCAGCGGAACCGGGTTGATGCTCGGTTGCCTGACCGCCAGCACCCTCGGCATCGCCCCGGCCGTCCACCTCGCCGACCGCGCCCGCTGGGTCGACCTCGACGGCCATCTGCTGCTCGCCGGCGACCCGTGGACGGGCATCGGCGGCACCGACGGCACCGTCCGGGCGAGCGGGGATCCGGGCCTGGGCGTGCGCGAGCGCGGCGCCGGGGAGGCCGGGGCGTGAGGACCTGGCACGAGATACGCGGCTTCCCGCTCGCCGTCCGGCTCCTGCTGGTGAACCAACTCGGCGTCAACACCGGCTTCTACCTGCTCGTCCCCCACCTCGCCCTGCACCTGAGCGAGGACCTGGGGATGTCCGCGGCCGTCGTCGGCACCGTGCTCGGCGTGCGCACCCTCAGCCAGCAGGGGCTGTTCCTCATCGGCGGGACGGCGTCGGACCGGTTCGGAGCACGCGGCGTCATCATCGCCGGATGCGCCCTGCGCACCGTCGGCTTCGGACTGTTCGCGCTCGGCGACGGGCTGCCCGTGCTCCTCGCCGCCTCCGTGCTCAGCGGGCTGGCCGGGGCGCTGTTCAACCCGGCCGTGCGGGCCTTCCTCGCCCTGGAGGCCGGGGAGCGCAAGGCCGATGCGTTCGCCCTGTTCAACGTCTTCGCCACCACCGGCGCCCTGCTCGGGCCGCTGCTCGGCAGCGCCCTGCTGCTGGTCGACTTCCGTGCCTCCGCGCTCACCGCGGCCGGGATCTTCGCGCTGCTCACCCTCGCCCAGGCCCTGGTGCTCCCGGCCCGCCGGGCCGTGCCGACCGGCGGCCGGGTCGTCGACGACTGGCGCGAGGTGATCGGCACCCGCGGCTTCCTCGCCTTCGCCCTGGCCACGGTCGGCATGTTCACCCTGCAGAACCAGCTGTACCTGCTGCTGCCCGACGGGGCCCGGCGGGCGACCGGCTGGGAGGGCGCCGCCGGGCTCGTCCTCCTCGTCGGCGCCCTCGCCAACCTCTGCCTCCAGATGCGCGTCACCGCCGCGCTGAAGGAGCGGGCGAGCAGGGCGCGCTGGGTCGGCGCCGGACTCGCGCTGATGGGGCTGTCCTTCGTACCGCCGATGGCGGTGCCGGGAGACGGCACGGCCCCCGGCGGCCTCGCGGACGCGGCGCTGCGCGCGCTGCCCGTCCTGGCCGGCTCCCTGCTGCTCCATCTGGGTCTGATGCTGGCCCAGCCGTTCGTGATGGAGCTGATAGCCGGCTTCGGCCGGCCCGAACTCACCGGCACCTGCTTCGGCCTGTTCCACATGGTCTCCGGCCTCGCCGCCGCCCTCGGCAACACGCTCGTCGGCTGGGCCATGGACACCGGGGACCGCACGGACGCGCCATGGCTGCCATGGGCGTGCTGCCTGGCCCTCGGACTCGGCTCCGCCGCCGCCGTCGCCCTGCTGCACCGCCACCGCATCCTGCCCGCCCATCCCGCGACAGCGTGAGGAGCACCCCCATGTCCACCGCCGCGAACCTGCTCACCGACAACCCGGCCCTGTACGAGGCGCGCTTCCCCGACCCCGGACGGATCTCCGGACGCTGGGCCGAGGACTGCCTGCGCCGGTACGGGGCGCCCGGCCCCCGCGTCCTGGACATCGGCTGCGGCACCGGCCGCGACGCCGCCCATCTGCACCGCGCCGGTCGCACGGTCACCGGCGCCGATCTGTCCGCCGCGATGCTGGCGTACGCCGGCGACCGCCACCCGGGCCCCGCGTACGTCCGGGCCGACCTGCACGGTTTCGATCTCGGGGCACGGGCCTTCGACGCCGTCGTCTGCCTGGACAGCGCCCTGTTGTACTGCCACACCAACGACCAGCTCGACGGGTTCCTGGCGTCCTGCCGCCGCGCGCTGGCGCCCGGTGGTCTGCTCGTCGCGGAGATGCGCAACGGCGCGTTCTTCCTGGGCCGCACGGAACTCCTCGACGCCCCGTCCGTCAACGGTTTCACCTGGCGGGGCACCGGCTACCGCTCCACCACCACCCTGTCCGTGGACAGGACCGCCCAGTTGCTGCGCCGCGTCCGGGTGTGGAGCGCCGACGACGGTTCCCCGCCGGTCGAGCAGCGCTCCGCGTGGCGCCTGCTCCTCCCCCAGGAACTGCGCCACCTGCTCGCGGTCCACGGCTTCGAGGCACTCGCCCTGCACGACGGGCCGGGACCGCGCACCGAGCCGCCGTGGCAGGAGGGCGACCCGCCCACCGAGACCACCGACGGCGACCGGCTGCACCTGGTCGCCCGCCTCGCCGCCACGGCCCGTGCCTGAACTCCGTACCCCGTCCGCCCGCACCGCAGCAAGGAACACCGCCATGAACGACATACCCCTGCCCGACGCCCCGGCGGGCGACGTCCCCGCCCCCGGCCCGCACCTGCCCGGTATCCGCCGCCGGGGCTTCCTCTTCGCCGCCACGGGCGTGGTCGGCCTCGGCGCCCTCGGCCTCACCGGCTGTTCCGGACCGGCCGCCGACCCCGCGAAGGCCGGCGGAAGGCCCCGGCGCGGCGGACGCCTGCGCGCCGCGTTCGCCGGCGGCGGGGCGAGCGAGACCCTCGACCCGCATCTCGCCAACCTCTTCGCGGACGTGGCCCGCGCCAAGGCCCTCTTCGACAAGCTCGCCGACCACGGCCCCGACCTCTCCGCCCGGCCGCGCCTCGCCACGCGGTGGGAGCCCAATGCCGGCCTGGACCGCTGGAAGGTCACACTGCGCGAGGCCGTCTTCCACGACGGCAGGCCGGTGACCGCCGCCGACGTCCTGTACAGCTACCGGCGCATCGCCGACCCGAAGCGGGCGTTCCGTGCCCGGGCGTCCCTGGAACCCATCGACCTCAAGGCCAGCCGAGCCCTGGACGAGCGGACCGTCGAGTTCGTCCTCAGGCGCCCCACCGCCGAGTTCCCCAACGTGCTCGCCGCCTTCGGCGCGTACGTCGTGCCCGAGGGCGAGCAGGACTTCGACCGCGAGCCGGTCGGCAGCGGACCGTTCCGCTTCGTCTCCTTCGCCCCCGGGAAGTCCGCCGTCCTCCGGCGCAACGAGGACTACTGGGACGGCGCCCCGTACCTGGACGAGCTGGAGTTCGTCGTCGCCAACGAGGAGTCCGCCCGCGTCAACGCCCTCCTCGGCGGCCAGATCGAGTACGCCCACGAGCTCGCCCCCACCACCGCCCGCGCCCACGAGGGCGGGGGCCGGATCGAGATCGTCCGGCTCCGCAACAGCGCCATGCAGTCCTTCGCGATGAAGACCGACCGCCCGCCCTTCGACGACAGGCGCGTACGGGAGGCGTTCTTCCTGATCGCCGACCGCGAGGAACTGGTGGACGGCGCCCTGTCCGGTGCCGGCGAGGTGGGCAACGACCTGTTCGGCCGGGGCTACGAGTACTACGCCGCGGACCTGCCCCAGCGGGAACAGGACCTCGACCGGGCCAGGGGGCTCCTCAGGCGGGCGGGCGCCGAGGGGTTGGAGGTCACCCTCGACACCTCGCCCGTGGCCGCCGGATTCACCGAGGCCGCCACCATCTTCCGGGACCAGGCCGCGAAGGCGGGTGTCACCATCACCGTCAGGACCGGCAGCAAGGACAGCTACTGGAAGGACGTCCTCGACTCCGGCACCCTCTGCTCCTACCGCTCCGGCGCCATGCCCATCGAGGCCCACATCTCCCAGCGTCTGCTCACCGGTTCCACCACCAACGCGACCAAGTGGCACCACGAGGACTTCGACGCCCTCTACCGGCAGGCGCAGTCCACCGAGGACAGGGCCGCCCGCACCGCCGTCTACCACCGCATGCAGCGGCGCCTGCACGCCGAGGGCGGTTTCCTGGTCTGGGGCTTCGCCGACTGGATCCTCGGCACCGCCCGCAACGTCCACGGCGTGGCGAAGGAGGCACCGGCCAACTCCCTCGACTGGGCGCGCTTCGACAAGGTGTGGCTCGCGTGAGCGGATCACGTCCCTGGATCGCCCGGCGGCTGCTGCTCGGTGCGGTGCAGACGGCGGCCGTCGTGCTGCTCGTCTTCGCCCTCACCGAGGCACTGCCGGGCGACGCCGCCGTCGCCCTCGCCGGCGACCAGCCCGATCCGGAACGCATCGCCGCCATCCGCGAAGCGATGGGCCTGGACCGGCCCGCGCACGAACGCCTGGCGGACTGGGTGTCCGGCCTGGCGCACGGGGACCTCGGCACGTCCCTGGCCTCCGGCCGTCCCATCGGCACGTACCTCGCCGACGGCTACGGACCGACGCTGCTGCTCGCCGCCCTGACGGTCGCTCTCCTCGTCCCGGTCGGTGTCGGCCTCGGTGTCCTCGCCGCCCGCCACGAGGGCCGGTTCGTGGACCGGCTGGTCAGCTCGGTGACGCTCGGCGCGTACGCCGTGCCCGAGTTCGCCCTCGGCGTGCTGCTGGTCACCGTCTTCGCGCTGCGTCTGGGCTGGGTCCCGCCGACCGCCGTCGGTTACGGCACCGACCTCCCGGCCCATCCCGCCGCCCTGGTGCTCCCCGTCCTCGTCCTGCTCTCCCGCCCGGTGTGTTCCCTCGCCCGGTTGGTGCGCGCCGGCATGATCGACGCGCTGGCCGCCCCGTACGCGGCGCACGCCCGCCGTTGCGGCGTCCCGGGCATCCGTGTCCGCTACGGACACGCCCTCCCCAACGCCATGGCGCCGGCCGCCCAGCAACTGGCCCGCACCGTCGACTGGCTGCTGTGCGGCGTCATCGTCGTGGAAGCGCTGTACGTGATCCCGGGCCTCGGCACCGTCCTGATGAACGCCGTCGCCGAACGGGACGTACCCGTGGTCCAGGGCCTCGCCGTCGTCTTCGGCGTCACCACCGTCGTGCTCAACCTCGGCGCCGACCTGGTCGCGCACCGCTTCGCCCCACGATCGGAGGTGGCGGCGTGAGGTCCCGTTCCGTGCTCGGCTCCGTCGTCGTGGGCGTCCCCCTCGCCCTGGCCCTCGCGGGACCGCTGTTCGTCGGCGCCCCCGGGCCCCGCGCCCCCTCGTTCGCGCTCGGCGGCGGGCACTGGCTCGGTACCGACTTCGTCGGCCGGGACGTCTGGCACCAGGTCCTGCTGGGCGGCCGCTCGGTGGTGCTGGTGGCACTGGCCGCGACCGCCGCGACCTATCTGGTCGCGTTCCCCGTCGGGGTCATCGGCGCCCTCACCCACCGCGCCTGGCTCGAAGAGCTGTTGATGCGGCCGTTGGACGTGCTGCTCGCCGTGCCGTCGCTGCTGATGATCCTGCTCGTCGCCGCCGTCCTCGCCCCGGGACCTGTCGGTCTCGCCCTGCTGGTGGCCCTCGTCAACATCCCGGACGCCGCCCGCATCGTCCGGGCCGCGGCGGCCGGGGCCGCGGCGCGCCCGGCGGTCGAGGCACTGCGGATGCAGGGCGAGACCTGGTGGCGTACGGCCGTCGGCTACGTCGGCCGGTCCATGGCCCGCACGCTCGCCGCCGACGCGGGTGTACGGCTGACCGGGGTGCTGTATCTCGTCGCCACCGCGGCGTTCCTCGGTGTGGGCGTCGAGCCGGACGCCGCCGACTGGGCGGTGATGGTGGACCGCAACCGCACCGGACTGTTCGTGCAGCCGTGGGCCGTGGTCGTGCCCGCCCTGCTCGTCGTCGCCCTGACCATGGGCACCAATCTGCTCGTGGACGCCGGGCTGGAGAAGAGGAAACGGACTTGAACGCCGTGAACGCGGTCGCGGAGATCAGGAACCTGCGCGTGGAGGTCGGCGGCCGGGCGATCGTCGACGGGGTCTCCCTCCGGGTGCTCCCCGGCAGGATCACGGCCGTCGTGGGCGCGTCCGGCAGCGGCAAGACGACCACGGGCCGCGCGCTGCTCGGCGAATACCCGGCCGGTGCCCGCGTGTCCGGCGACGTGCACGTGCCCGACGGGCCGATCGGGTACGTCCCCCAGCACCCCGGCGCCGTGCTCAATCCCGCGCGCCGCGTCGGCGCCCTGCTGCGGGACATCGCCCGTGCGCAGGTGCGGCACCTGCCGTACCGGGCCCGCCGGGCCGCCGTCCACGAGCGTGTGCTGCGGGCCCTGTCGTCGGTCCGGCTCCCCGACCCCGGGGCGATGCTGCGGCGCCACCCCCATCAGCTGTCGGGCGGGCAGCAGCAACGCGTCGTCCTCGCGCAGGCGCTGCTGCTCGGTGCCGAGGTGGTGGTGGCCGACGAACCGACCACGGGCCAGGACCCGCTGACGAAGCGGGGCATCGTCGAGCGGCTCGCCGCCGTGGCCCGGGAGGGGATCGCCGTCGTCCTGCTCAGCCACGACCTGGACGTCGTACGTACTCTCGCCGACGAGGTCGTGGTCATGCGCGACGGGCGCGTGGTGGAGTGCGGGCCGGCCGAGCGCCTGTGGCGCGCGCCGCGGCACCCCTGGACGGCCGAACTCCTGTCGTCCGGATCCGGCGCCGCCCGCATCGGGCCGGCGTCCGGGGGCGAGGTGGTCCTCCGAACCGGGCCCCTCACCGCCCGGCACGGCCGGACGGCGGTGCTCCGCGTGCCCGGACTCGCCCTCCGCGCCGGTGAATGCCTGGCCGTCGTCGGCCGCTCGGGCAGCGGAAAGACCACCCTGGCCCGCTGTCTGGCCGGCCTGCACCGGAACCACGACGCCGACATCCTCCTCGACGGCGTCCCGCTCCCGCGCAGCCTGCGGGACCGCACGCGTCGGCAACTCGCCGCCGTCCAGTACGTCTTCCAGGACGCCGGGGCCGCGTTCGACGAACACCGCCCGGTCCTCCGGCAGGTCGCCCGGACGGCGGTACGGCTGCGCGGGGCGGCCGAGCCGGACGCGCTGGCCGAGGCGCTCGCCGCTCTCACCGGCCTCGGTCTGGGCGAGGACCTCGTACGCCGCCGCCCCGGCGGGCTCTCCGGCGGCGAGCTCCAGCGCGCCGCGCTGGCCCGTGCCCTGCTGGCCCGGCCCCGGGTGCTGATCTGCGACGAGATCACCTCCGGCCTCGACACGGTCACCCGGCGGGACATCCTCGGCACGCTCGCCGGGCTGGTGCGCGACCGGGGGGAGCTGTCCCTGGTCCTGATCACCCACGACCCGGCCGTGGCCGCGTCGGCCACCCGGGTCGCCGTGCTGGAGGCGGGCGCCCTCGTCGAGGAGGGGCCCGTCCACCGGCTCTCCTCGGCTCCGCGGCACCCGTTCACCGCCCGGCTGATGGAAGAAGCCGCGGGGCAGGGCACCCACCTCGGCGATCACGGTCATGGGCGGGCGGGCATGATGCCCGGGTGAGCATCATCGTGGAGTTCTTCGTGGCGCCGGACGACGCGTCGGCGGCCCTGGTCCTTCCGACCGGG
This sequence comes from Streptomyces sp. sk2.1, assembly GCF_008120935.1. Classification (GTDB taxonomy): domain Bacteria; phylum Actinomycetota; class Actinomycetes; order Streptomycetales; family Streptomycetaceae; genus Streptomyces. The sequence goes on along the minus strand of NZ_RDBO01000077.1, from coordinate 2,027,978 downwards.
CCGCGACGCGCGTTCGAGTCGCTCTCCTTCGGCAACTTCGACCCCGAGGAGGCCGTGATCGAGTGGGAGTGCCTGCTCACCGGTGGAAGCTTCGAGGAGCTCGTCGAGGCCGACGGGCCCCGTGTCGTCGCCGGCCCGGACGACGGCGGGTGCGTCGTCCTCGCGCTCCCGCCCCGGCTGTCCGCCGCGCTCGCCGGGGCCGGACCGTCCGGGTTGCGGACCGTCGCCGCCGGGTGGGTCGCACGGCGCGCGGAGGACGGCGAGACCATCGACGTGGAGGTCGCCGAGGCGATCCTGGGTGATCTGGCCGACCTCGTCGGCGGCGCCCGGCGCCGGGGCCAGGGTGTCTACTGCTGGGTCGCGTAGGGGTCCGCGTTCGGGTTCCCGGATCGGCGGCGGGGCGGGATCGAGCGGTCCGCCGAGGGAACGGCCGGGACATGAACGTGCGGCTCGCCGCCGGGGCCCCTTTCTGCGGGCCCCGGCGGCGAGCAGGTACGTGTGCGTGTGCCCGGCCGGGGGACGACGGCCGGGCACACGCCCAACGGTGCCGGTCACCGGTCAGTCGGTGACCGGCACCTCCCGCCCGGTCCGGACCGGTCCGGACCGGGCGGAGGCCCTACACCCGTGCTCCGTTGTCCAGCGGGTCCCGGCGGGCCCGGCCCGTGCCGGACTTGCGGCCCGGCGACCGCTTCCGGGCGGGCGGCGGGGCCTTGCTGCTCCGCTCCAGGACGAGCGCGGCCGGTACGGCGGTCAGCACCGAGGAGTACGTACCGACGCAGATGCCGATCAGCAGGGCGAGCGCGAAGTCCGCGAGGGAGTCGCCGCCGAGGACCGCGAGCGCGACGAGGATGAAGAGCGCGCCCATTCCGGTGTTGACCGTTCTGGGGACGGTCTGGAGGATCGCCCGGTCGGCGATCGTGGCGACGGGCACCCGCCGGGCCTTCGCCCACAGCTCCCGGACCCGGTCGAAGACCACCACCGAGTCGTTGACGGAGTACCCGATCACGGTGAGGAGCGCGGCCAGGAAGATCCCGTCGACGGTGCGGCCGAGCCAGGCGAAGGCGCCGACCAGGATGATGACGTCGTGGACGAGCGCCACCACCGAGCCCACCGCGAACGTCCAGCGGAACCGGACCGCCAGGTACGCCAGTTGCACCAGGACGGCGATGCCGAGCGCGATCAGGGCGTTGCGCCGCAGTTCGTCGCCGAGGCTGGGGCCGATGAGTTCGTCGCGGACCTTGGTGGTCTCGCCGCCCTCCGCCGCGAGCGCGGAACGCAGGGCGTGTTCCTGGTCGTTGTCGATCTTTCCGGTCCGTACGGAGAGGTCGCCCGCGCCCGCCGTGGTGACCTCGGCGTCGCCGAAGCCCGCGTCGGCCAGGACGGTGCGGGCCCGCTCCACGTCGACGGGCTTGCTGGTCGAGTACTCGACGAGCCGGCCGCCGGTGAACTCGACGCCCAGGTTGACGCCGCGCACGACGATGCCGAGGACGGCGACGGCGACCAGCGCGGTGGAGACCAGCAGCCAGCGGCGCGGGTACCGCATCGGCCGGAAATCGCGGCGGCTCAGCCAGGTGCGCACCCGGCCGGGGGTGGCGATGCCGTTGACGCCCCGGTAGTCGTTGACGAAGCGGGAGCGCGCGGCGATCTCGGTGAGCGCGCGGGCGATGACGAGCGCGGAGAACATCGAGGCGATGACGCCGATGGCGAGCGTGACCCCGAAGCCCTTCACCGGTCCCGAGCCGAGGAAGAACAGCAGTCCGGCCGCGATCAGTGTCGTCACGTTGGAGTCCGCGACGGCGCTCCAGGCATTGCGGAACCCGGCGGTCAGCGAGGAGCGCAGGGTCCGGCCGGGATGTTGTGCGTGTTCCTCCCTGGCCCGTTCGAAGACCAGCACGTTGGCGTCGACCGCCATCCCGATGGCCAGGACGAATCCGGCGAGGCCGGGCAGGGTGAGGGTGACTCCGAGGCCGACCAGGGCCGCGTAGGAGATCAGCCCGTAGGCGGCGAGTGCGGCGGCCGCGAGCGCGCCGAAGAGCCGGTAGACGATGGTGATGAAGAGCGCGGTGGCCGCGGCTCCGATGAGGGCGGCGCGGGCGCTGGCGTCGATGGCGGCGGCACCGAGCGTCGGTCCCACGGTCCGCTGCTCGACGATCTCGACGGGCAGCGGCAGGGCGCCGCCCTTGATGAGCAGGGCCAGTTCCCTGGCCTCGTCCGCGCTGAAGGAGCCGGTGATCTGGGTGGATCCGGACGGCAGGCCGACCCCGCAGCCGACCGACGGGGAGACCTGCGGGGAGGAGATGATCCGCTCGTCGAGGACGATGGCGACACGGCGGCGGTCGTCCTGGGCCGGGTGGCAGGCGGCTTCGCCCGTCAGCTCGGTCCAGTCCCGGCCCGCCTTCTTGTGGAAGTCGAGGGACACGGTCCACCCGGCGCCCTGCTGGCCGTCGAACGCGGCGGTGGCGTCCTTGACGCCCGCGCCGGAGAGCCTGGACGGGCCGAGGGCGAGGGGGCGGCCCTGCTCGTCGGGAAGCGTCAGCCCGCCGTCGGACTTCTTCCCGTCCTGCGTGCTCTTGTCGCCGGGCTTCTTCCCGTCCTGCCCGTCCTTGTCGCCGGGCTTCTTCCCGTCCTGCGCGTCCTTGTCGCCGGGCTTCGGTTCGTCCGGGGTGCCCGGCCCCTGGACTGCGTGGAAGCTGAGCTGTGCGGTTTTCCCGATGACCTCGGCGGCCTTGCGCGGGTCCTGGACGTCGGGGAGTTCGACGATGATCCGGTCCTCGCCGGAGCGGGTCAGGGTGGGTTCGGTGACACCGAGCGAGTCGATGCGCCGGCGCAGTACTTCGAGGGTGTGCTCGGTGCTCTCCCGGTCCGCCTTCGCGGTGTCCGAGTCCTTGGCCTGGAGCACCATTCTGGTGCCGCCCTGAAGGTCGAGGCCGAGTCTGGGTGACATGGTCAGCGTGATGAACACGGAGACGAGCAGGACGGCCGCAGCCAGAACCGCTCGCACCGTGGTGGCGCGAGTCATGGGTTTCCTCCGAGGGGACGCCGCGCGTCCTCACCTCGGCGAGGACGGTACGGCGGTTGCGTGGAACGGGACCGGTGGCAGGACCGGTGGCCGGTGCACGGCCGTCCTCGGAGGTCCGCGCACGCCCGGAAGGGCGGCGCGGAAGCGGTCGACGGTGGGGGAAACGGTTTCGGGGGCCCGCGGGCGGGCCCGGTCGGGCGCGCGGACGGCGAAGGCGCCGGGCAGCGTGAAGTGGGAGCCCGGCGGCGGGAGATGGTGCGGGGGGCGGGCCTGGTCGGCGCCGGCCCCCCCGGCCCCGGGCCGGTCGTCGATGCGGGCCGGTGGTGGTCGGTCGCCGTGGCGGTGCGGCCCCGACGGGTGTCGGGGGCGGTGCCCGCGCGGGTGCGGCGGGTGTCGCCGACGATGCCCGTGCGGGTGGTCCGGTCGGTGTGCGGGGTGGGGCGGTGGCCGCCCGGCGAGTGCGCCTCGGAGGGCGGTGCCCCGGCGAACGGCCGGGCGGGGAACGTGGACGCGGGGGCGCCGCCGACCACGGCGAGGACGGCGAGGAGCAGGGCGACCAACGTCTGCCGGGCGGCCCGCACGGTGCCACCGGCCGGGGTGCCCGGCCGGGTGCGGCGCGTGTCGTCCGGGGTGCGGCGGCCGGTGCGCGGCCCGGCCGCCGCATCGTCGGTGCCGTCCGGGTGCGTCGGGTACGGGGACGGCGCCCCGGCGAACGGCCGTGCACGCCGTGCGCCGCGCGCGTCGTCCTGCGGCTGGGCGGCGGCGTGCGCCGGACGCGGCCCCGGGTGCGCGTTTCCCGGGGGCGGCCCCGGGAGGGGGGTCACCTCGGTCGGCCGGGCAGGGCGGGTACCGCGCCCGCGTGGCGGAGCACGGAGCTGAGGACCATTCCCGCGCCCCGTACGACCGTGGTCGCCGGGTCGTCGGCGGGGCGCACCGGCACCCCGAGGCGGGCCGCTATCGCGTCGGTGACGTCGCGCCGGGCCGCGCCGCCGCCGGTGAGCAACGGGCCCCTGCGCAGGGCGCCCAGGACGGCACCGTGCCGGTCCTGCTTCCACATCTCCGTGACCATGTCCAGGACGGTGCGGACGACGGGGGCGGCGGGCTGGGACGGGGCGAGGTCGCTCAGACCCGATTCGGCCTGGCGGGCGTCACGGACCCGGCCGTCGACGAGCAGGGTCGCCTCGGTGAGCTCGGCGCCGATGTCGACGACGAGCAGCGGGCCTCCGTCCCCCGGTCCGGCGTACGCGGCGGCGGCCCGCGCGCTGTCCAGCGCGATGACGCCCACCGGTCCGAGCGCGGCGACCAGTTCCTTCGCCGCGGCTCGGTGCCCGGCCCCGGCCAGGACGGGATGGCTGAGGACGATCACGGCGCCCGTGCGGTCCTCGCCCAGGGCCATGTCGGCGATGCGGCCGAGCATCCGGCCGCAGGACTCGAAGTCGACGATGCGGCCGCGCCGGACCGGGTGGCCGTGCCCGGCGCCGGTGCCGAAATCGCTGCGGGCGTCGGTGATGACACCGTGCCCGGGCATCCAGGCCCGGGTACGGGAACTGCCGAGATCGATGGCGAGGCCGCGGGTGACGCCCCGGTACTCGGAGCGGGCCGGCCGATCGGGCCGGCGTCCGTAGTGCAGAGAACGCATCGTCCCTCCTCCGGCCTGTCACCACAGCCGTTCACCCACCCATGGACCCGCTGATAGCGAGGCATGGCCGAGCCCTCACTATGCAATAGGGAGGCAAAGAAAGCCACTCCCGGGCAAAATCAAAGGGTTCGGGCAGCACGGCCCCGGTGCGGCGCACCACTCCCCCGCCGTGTGCCGCACCACGCCCCCGCCGTGCGGCACACCGGGTCCCCGCCGTGCGTCACACCTCCGACGGCAGGAATCCGGCGAGCAGTTCGGCGAACTCGTCCGGCGCGGCGATCCGGATGCCGAGGTCCTCGGCCTTGGTGCGCTTGGACCCGGCCTTCTCCCCGGCGACCAGGAGCGTGGTGCGCTTGGAGACGCTGGACGAGGACTTGCCGCCCGCCCGCTCGATCAGCTCGTTCATCTCGTTGCGGGAGAGCTTCTCCAGCGCGCCGGTCATGGCCCCGGTGACCACCACGGTCATGCCGTCCAGCGGCAGGCCGCCCGCCCCGTCCGCGGCGGCGTCCGCCGTCCGTTCGCCCTCCTCGCCGGGCGCGGGCGGGGGCGTCGCGCCGGGTTCCGTCATGTTGACCCCGGCGGCCACCAGCTTCTCGATCAGCGGGGCCAGCTCCACCAGCTCGGCGACGACACCGGTGGCCTTCTCCTTGCCGATCCCGTCGACCCGCTGGAGCTCCTCCTCGTCCGCGGTCCTGATCCGGTCCATGTCCGCGAAGTACCGGGCGATCCGCCGGGACATGGAGCGGCCGGTGCCGCGTACGCCCAGCGCGCAGAAGACCCGGGAGAGCGGCTGGGTCCGGGCCGTCTCGATGGCGGCCAGGAGGTTGTCGGTGCTGGTCTCGCCCATCCGCTCCAGGCCGAGCAGCTGGTCGCGTTCGAGGGTGAAGAGGTCGGCGAAGTCGGTCACCAGACCGGCGTCGACGAGCTGGACGACACGGGTCGCGCCGAGGCCCTCGATGTCGAGCTGGTCGCGGCCCGCCGCGTACGAGACGGAGGCGACCAGGCGGCAGCTGCGGCCCCGCACACAGCGCCAGCGCTGCTCGCTGGTGTCGATCTCGGAGCCGCACTGCGGGCAGGCCTCGGGGAACTCGATGGGCTTCTCGTCGCCGGTCCGCAGGTGGGCGACCGGCGCCTCGATCCGGGGGATGATGTCGCCCGCCTTGTAGACCATCACCCGGTCGCCCAGGCGCAGGTCGCGGCGGGTGATGTCGGCGGGGTTGTGCAGCGTGGCGTAGCTGACGGTCGAGCCGTCGATCTCGACCGGCTCCAGCACGGCGCGCGGGGCGATGATGCCGGTCCGGCCCACGTTCCACTCGACGCCGAGGAGCCGGGTGACCTTCTCGACGGCGGGCAGCTTGTACGCGATGGCCCAGCGCGGCGCCCGGGTCCCGGAACCGGCCTCGCGCTGGTCGGCGGCGAGATCGGCCTTGATCACGATGCCGTCGATGCCGAACGGCAACGAGGCGCGCAGGGCGGCGACTTCCTCGACCCGGCTCTGCACCTCCTCGACGGTGGTCACCGTGCGCGGGGCCACGTCCGTGTCCGCGGCGGTGTGCACGCCGAGCCCGGCGACGTACGCCAGGACCTCGCTGTGCGGGAGTTCGGCGAGGGTGTCGGTCAGCTCGCCGGAGTCGGGCAGCGGCAGGGCCCCGTAGGCGAAGAACGTCATCTCCACCGTGTACGCCCGGTCCTTGGCGCGCAGGGTGCCCGCCGCGCCGTTCCTCGGATTGGCGAAGGGGGCGCCGCCGTGCTCGGTGCGCACGGTGTTGGCCCGGTCGAACTGCTCGTTCGTCATGAGGATCTCGCCACGCATCTCGATCGTCACCGGCTCGGCGAGCTCTCCGGGGAGGCCGACCACGGTGCCGATCGCGTGCGACACGTCCTCGCCCGCGGTGCCGTCGCCCCGGGTGATCAGCTGCTCCAGGCGGCCCGCCCGGTAGCGCGCCGCGACGGCCAGTCCGTCGAGCTTCGGCTCCACGCTCCAGGCGGCGACGGGGCGGCCTATCCGGCGCTCCAGCGACGCCGTCCACGTGACGAACTGCTCGGCCGAGAAGACGTTGTCCAGGGACAGCATCGGCACCGTGTGCGGCACGTCCCCGGTCGCGGCGCCGCCCGCCACCTTGCCGGTCGGCGAGTTCGCCAGCACCTCCTGCGGGTGCTCCTGCTCGTACCCGGCGATCCCCCGCACCAGCCGGTCGTAGGCGTCGTCGTCGAGCGTGCTCTCGCCGGTGGCGTAGTACGCGGCGGCGGCCTGCGCGGCCTCTTCGACCGCGGCGGCGTAGGCGGCGGCATCGGCGAGCACAACAGCTGAGTTCGTCATGGCCCCCATCCTGCCGTCCACCACTGACAACGCCGTCCCGCGGCCCGGCGGCCGGGGGCGGCGAGCGGTCTTCGCGGCCGTCAGCCGGCCGCCCCGATCGTGCCGTCGGCCCCGTCCGCCCCGCTCTCCGTGCCCGGTCGCCCGATCGGGACCTGCGGCCCGGAGCACTCCCGCAGCCAGCGCCGCAGCACCTCGTGCACCTGCTCGGCCCCCACCAGTTCCGCGCCCGTCGCGACCGGGGCGGACAGATCCGCGGGCCACAGCAGGAAGGGCCGGGACTGCGAGCCGCCCAGTCCGCCGTGCGAGCCGATCTGTTCCTCGAAGGCGTGCACCCGCCCCGTGGCGTCGTCGTACATCGAGTTGACCATGATGTCGGCGACGTGCGGGAAGGTGTCGGTGCGGCGCACCGCGTCCGCCGCGCCGGGGCCGAACGGCGCCAGCGGCCCCTTCCCGTCCTCCAGTTCCGCCACCGGGATCTCCTCCCCGCCCCGGCCCAGCACCACCGATCCGTGGCGCTCGCTGCGCACCAGCAGGAAACCGATGCCCGGGTGGTTGGCGAGGGTGCCCAGCAGGGCGGGCCGTTCCCGGTCGAGCCGCTCGCGCGAGGCCCGCCCCTCGATGTCGGGGAAGGAGACGAGTCCGAGGTTGCCGGAGGCGAGGACGACCGGGTCGGACGGTTTCGTGCGGTGCTCCGCCTCGCCCTCCTCGACGGGCCGCCGGTGCAGGGCGATCCGTACCGCGTCGCGGGCCTCCGAGCCGCTGCGGGTGCGCTGCGCCCGGCGGGAGACGGGCAGCCCGCAGCCCGCCCGCACCAGGTCCTTGAGCGTCAGCCCGTACGCCCCGGCGAAGGTCTCCCCGGGGCTCTGTCCGTGGTCGGAGAGGAGCACGATCCGGTAGGTGCGCGGGGTGTGCTCGGCGACCTTGGCGATCAGGGCGAGCGAGCGGTCCAGCCGGGCGAGGACCTTGTCCGCGTCGCGGCTGTCGGGGCCGGAGTGGTGCGCCACCTCGTCGTAGGCGACCAGGTCGGCGTAGACGGCGGTGCGTCCGGCGAACATGTCGCCGATGACGGCGGAGACCACCACGTCGCGTTCGACGACGGTCGCGAAGGCCCGGATGAAGGGGTAGAGCCCGCCGCGCTTGATCCGGGGGGTGTCCTTCCGGATCCGGGCGGCGATCGACTGCCCGATCTCGCGGCAGACCTCGGCGACGAAGGACAGCGCGGTGCGGACGGCGTTGGCCGGATCGGAGAAGTAGGCGAAGTACCCGGCCCTGGAGCGGCGGCCCTTGCCGCGCCGGGCCGCCATGGACAGGACCAGGGCCAGTTGTTCGGCGCCGCCGCTGAAGAGGTTGCCGCGGCTGGCCCCGTCCACCGTGAGCAGCCCGCCGTCGCGGGTGCGCGCGATGGCCCTGCGCTGGAGTTCGAGGGCGCTCGCGGGTCTGCTGGAGACCATGACGTCGCCGGTCTCCTTCTCGTACCAGCGGAAGGCGGGGACGTCGTGGTTGCTGCCGTGCAGGATGCCGAGCTGGCTGGCCCCGGTCTGGCTGGACCAGTCGGTGCGCCACGGGGTGAGCCGGTGCCCCTCCTCGTCCGCCAGCCAGCCCGCGACGGTCGGCATCAGGCCCTGGCCGGCGGCGCGGGCGAGCGCGTCGTGGCCGACGCCGTCGAGCTGGATGAAGACGGTGCCCGGGGGGCCGCTGCGTCCGGCGTCCGTGCCGCTGCGCCGGCGGCGGCGGTCGGCGAGCCGGGAGAGCCGGCGCCGGTAGGCGTTGTCGTCGCGGACGGCGAGCGCGGTGGAGGTCGCCGAGGCGACGGCGGACATCACGGCCGCGACGACGACCGCCGTCTCGGGTGCCACCGCTCCGCGCCCGTCCGGGATGAGCCGCAGGGCGAGCAGCAGCAGCGAGCCGTTCAGGAAGAAGACGAGCAGCCCGAGGACGAGCGCGGGCACGATGAGCAGCGCCCGGACCAGGACCGGCCAGACCAGGGCGGAGAGCAGACCGAACGCGCCGGCGCCCCAGGCCGCGGTGAACGCGATCTTGGTGATGCTGTCGTGGTCGTCCGACTGGAGCTGGAAGTCCGGCAGGATCCAGGCGAGCGCCAGCATCGTGAACGTCGACACCGCCCACACCAGCACCACCCGCAACAGGGCGCTGCCGACCGTTCGCCATCGCCCGTCACCCACGCCGTTCCACCTCACGTCCGGCCCCCGCCGTTCCGGGCCTCGGTCCCCAGCCTTTCACAGCGGGACCGCGGGCGGCCGGTCAGCAGCCGTCGTAACCGGCGGTCGGCATGGAGAGTCTGCGGTGCACGCTCGCCTTCGTACGGGGGGTGTACAGCGGCTCGACGAGGTCCGCGGTCTCCAGGCGCACGCCGCGCCGCTCGCACTCGGCGGCGAACTCCGGCACGGAGGTGAGGGCGCGGGCCAGCACCCGGTCGTTGGCGGCGACGAACACCTCGACGTCGCCGTTCTCGACATCGGTCCACAGGGCGTGGTGGTCGGGGCGCAGCCCGTAGAGGCGCAGCTGCCGGGTGACGACGTAGCCCTTGTCGGCGGCCCAGCGGGCGCACATGTCCTGCTGGCTGCGGGTGTCGACGAGGAACGGGTCCTCGTCGAGCTCCTCGAGCGGTGTGAGACTGGCGATGGCCGCCACCCGTACGTCCTTCACGTCCCCCATGACCGAATCCCCCGTAGGCCGTGTCCGGCACATGCCGTCGTCCGCCCGCGCACCGGGCGCATTCACCGGGCGCTGCCTGGGCGTACCGGCGACCTTACCCTCCGTGCCCGCGTACAAGAAGGCGCACACCGCGCACGGGGGAGCGAGAGGAGTGAGCGGGGCGGAATCCCGGAACACATGTGCGCCCCTCCTCCACCGGACCGGCCCGGCGGGGGCGGGGAGCCCTTAGGCTCGACGCGGGGCCGGAACGAGAAGCCCGGGAACGAGGAGGCGGCGCGTGCCGGTGGAAGTCACCTGGTGGGGTCATGCCACCTGCACGATCGAGGACTCCGGGGTCCGGGTGCTGACCGATCCCCTCTTCGTACGGCGCTTCGCGCACCTGCGCCGCCGGCGCGGCGAGCTGCCCGGCCCCGAGGCCGCGGTCGCCGATGTCGTGCTCGTCTCGCACCTGCACTCCGACCACCTGCACCTGCCGTCCCTGTCCCGGCTCGCCCCCGGCACCCGGCTGGTGGTGCCGGTGGGTGCTTCGCGTTCCGTGCCGGGGCTGCGGGGGCTGCGCTCGGAGCACGGGCTGCTGATCACCGAGGTGGCGGCGGGCGACGAGGTCCGGGTCGGCGCGGTGCGGGTGCGGGCGGTCCCGGCCCTGCACGACGGCAGGCGGCTGCCCATGGGGCCGCACCGCTCCCCCGCGCTGGGCTACGTGGTCGAGGGCGGGGCCCGTACGTATTTCGCGGGTGACACGGGGCTCTTCGACGACATGGCGGAGGCGGTCGGTCCGGTGGACGTCGCGCTGCTTCCGGTGGGCGGCTGGGGCCCGTACCTGGGCCACGGCCATCTGGACGCGGGCCGGGCCGCGCAGGCGCTGACCCGGCTGGCGCCGCGCTCGGCCGTGCCGGTGCACTACGGCACGTACTGGCCGATCGGCATGGACGGGGTCCGGCCGCACGAGTTCCACGCGCCGGGCGACGAGTTCGTCCGCAAGGCGGCGCTGCTGGCGCCGGAGGTGGCCGTGCACCGGCTGTCCCACGGCGAGCGGGTGCGGCCGGAGGCCGCCGGGTGATCCACGAGGTGGTGGGGCAGCTGCCCCCGGAGTCGACGCAGCAGGCGGTCGGCTATCCGTCCCTGTTCCTGCTGGTGGCGGTGGGTTCGCTGGTGCCGGTGGTGCCGACGGGCGCGCTGGTGAGTTCGGCCGCGGTGGTGGCGCTGCACCATTCGTCGCCGTTCTCGTTGCTGGCCGTCTTCGTGGTGGCGTCGACCGCTGCGTTCCTCGGCGACACCTGCCTGTACTGGCTCGGGCAGCGCGGGGTGCGGTCGCGGAACGGTTCGAAGTGGCTCCGGGCGCTCAGCGACCGGGCCGCCCCGGAGCGGCTGGCACAGGCGCGGCAGAAGCTGGACGAGCACGGCGGGGTGGTGCTGGTGCTGTCCCGGCTGGTTCCGGCGGGGCGGATTCCGGTGATGCTGGCCTGTCTGCTGGGGCGGATGCCGTTGCGCCGGTTCGCGCGCGGCGACGTGCCGGCGTGTCTGGCGTGGGCGGCGACGTACCAGCTGATCGGGGTCCTGGGCGGTTGGATCTTCCCCGAGCCGTGGCAGGGCGTGGTCGCGGCGGTGGGGCTGACGCTGCTGGTCAGCGGGGTGCCCGTGGTGTGGCGCAGGGCGCGGGCCCGGTTCAGCCACTGAGGGTGCGGGGCGCCGGTTCCAGCAGCCGGGAGCCGCCGATCGGCAGGTCCCAGAGCCGGTCCCGGGGGTGTCCGGCCCGTTGCCAGGCGGTGCGCAGCCGGGTCAGCGGTTCGAGCACGGGTTCCGCGGAGAGCAGGAAGGTGGCCCAGTGCATCGGCGCCATCGCGCGGGCGCCGAGGTCCTCGTACGCCTGGACGGCCTCCTCCGGGTCGGTGTGCACGTCGCCGAGCCACCAGCGCGGTTCGTAGGCCCCGATCGGCAGCAGGGTCAGGTCGATGCCGGGGTAGCGGCTGCCGATCTCGCCGAACCAGTGCCCGTAGCCGGTGTCCCCGGCGAAGTGGATCCGTCGCCCGTCGGGCCCGGGGGCGTCGATGATCCAGCCGCCCCACAGGGAGTGGCAGGTGTCGGTGAGGGTGCGCTTGGACCAGTGGTGGGCGGGGACGAAGGAGAGGCGGACGCCGTCCAGTTCGGCCGATTCCCACCAGTCGAGTTCGGTGACGCAGGTGAAGTGGCGGCGGCGGCACCAGCGACCGAGCCCGGCGGGGACGAACAGCGGGGTGTCCCTGGGGAGCCTGCGCAGGGTGGGGGCGTCGAGGTGGTCGTAGTGGTTGTGGCTGATGACGACGGCGTCCACGGGCGGCAGGTCGTCCCAGCGGACGCCGACCGGGGTGATCCTGGCCGGGGTGCCGAGGATGCGCCGGGACCAGACGGGGTCGGTGAGCACGGTGAGGCCGCCGGTGCGGACGACCCAGCTGGCGTGGCCGGCCCAGGTGACGGACGTGGTCCCCGGGGGGACGGCCGGCAGGGGTTCGGGGGCGTACGGGAGCCGCTGGACGCCGCGCAGTCCCTCCGCATTGGGCCGCAGGGCCCGTTCACGCGCCAGCCGGGACATGCCCATGACACCAGGAAGGGGTGCGGTGAGCCGGTCGGCGAAGCTCTTGGGCCAGTCCCGGACCTCGCCGAGCGGGCGAGGCCCGACTATCTCGCCGCGCACCGGCTGCGGGCGCCCTGTTCCGGGGAGGGTGTGCCCGGTCTGTTCCGCCATCGGGGGACTCCCGTCTTCGCAGTGCGTTCATCGCAGTTCGTCGAGGGCCGCTGCGAAAATGCTCAGGGCTCGGGCCACGTGCGGCAATTCCAGGGGCGCCACAGCGGTGAGGGACTCCGTCCGCTGCTCGGGCGTCGCGCCCAGCAGTGCCCCGGTCCCCAGCCGCACGCGCAGCGCCCCCAGCTCGTCGCCGAACCGGTGCCCGCCCGGCGTCGGCGTGCCGAGGCGTTCCGTCAGGTATTCCTCCAGCTCCAGCGAGTCGGTGACGCCGCGGTCGGCCAGCCGGGACCTGAGCGGTCCGAGGTCCGCGTAGAGGTGGCGGCCCGCCTGCGGGGGCCTGGCCAGCGCGCCCGACGCGAGGACCGCCCGGTGGGCCGCCGCGGCGATCCGCGACTGGAGGGCGGCGGCCCGGCGGATCCGGTCCGTGACGGCCTCCGGTTCGCGCAGCGCGTGGGCGGCGGCCGCGGCGACCGGCTCCGCGACGAGCGCGCCCAGCGCGGTGAGGACGTCGAGCGTACGGGCGTGGCGCACCGCGGCCCGTCCGGTGTCCGGAAATCGCGCGATCGCGACCGGCCAGCCGGACGGGGTCAGCGCGCCGGCCAGGTCGCAGACGACCGTGACGTCGTCGGGGCACATCTCGGCCGGGCTGAGCAGGACCGTGTCGCGCGGCCGGTGCAGGGTGTCGCGCCAGGTCTCGTCGCTGACGACGTGCAGCCCCTCGGCGACCGCCGCCTCGCACGCCTCGCGGACCAGCTCCGGCGGGGCGACGGTGGCGGTCGGGTCGTCGACGACGGAGATCAGCAGCAGCCGGGGCCTGCCGCCCTCGGCACGGACCCTGCGCACGGTCTCCAGCAGCGCGTACGGGTCGGGCACGCCGCCGCATTCCGCCGGGGTCGGCACGTGGTAGGCGGGCCTGCCCAGCAGCCGGGCCTGCGGGATCCAGGCGGCCGGGCAGGGACGCGGCATGAGCACGTCGCCGCCGTGCGCGGCGAGCAGGGCGAGCAGCAGCGCCGGGGCGCCCGGGGCGGCCGCGACGCGTTCCGGGCCGCCGCGCAGTCCGCGCCGCTGCCAGTACCCGACGGCGGCCTCGCGCAGGGCGTCGCCGCCGCCGGCCGGTTCGGGCCCGGCACGGCCCGCCGCGGCGGCCAGCACCTCGGCCAGCTCGGGCAGGACCGGCAGTCCGGGGTCGTGTACGGGCGGCCCGTAGCGGACGGGCCCCCGGTCCTCCCGCACGCCCCGGTGCCCGCGCCCCGCCCGTCCGGTCTGCTGCCGCGCCATCCGGGACTCCTTCGCCGCCGCCCGTCACCCTGTCGCGCCGTCCCGCACCGGGGCTCCGGTCCGCCCCGGGTCCTTCGGGCCCCGCCCTCAGGGCCTTTATACGAGGGTTCGGCCGACGGCGCCCGTCGGCCGGGCGGTGCTCCGGCGGGAACCGGCCGCGGGACGGAACGGGCGCGGGGGCGGAACGGGGGTCAGCCGGCGAAGGCCGTACCGGGCATCCCCCGGCCCGCGTCCGGCAGCACCAGCAGCGAACCGGACAGCGGGTGCGGGGCGACGAGGCCCGTGCGGGCCGTGGAGATGTAGAGGTCGCGCAGCTCCGCGCCGCCGAAGGCGCAGGCGGTGGGGCGTCGCACCGGCAGTTCGACGGTCCGGTCCAGGGCGCCGTCCGGTGTGTGGCGGCGCACCGCGGCGCCGTCCCACAGCGCGACCCAGACCGCCCCCTCGGCGTCGACCGTCAGCCCGTCGGGGAACCCGGCGCCTTCCTCGACGGTGGCGAACGGGCGCCGGTTCACGGCGTGCTCGCCGTCGAAGTCGAAGACGTCGATGCGGCGGGTGGGCGTGTCGACGAAGTACATCGACCGTCCGTCGGGGCTCCAGCCGACGCCGTTGCCGCAGGACACGGGGGTCGGCACCGGGGTCACCGCGCCGTCTGCCGCGACGCGGGCGAGACCGCCCCCGCCCTCGGCCCCGTCGTACCGCATGGTGCCCGCCCACAGCGATCCGTCCGGGGCGACCGCCGCGTCGTTGCCGCGCCGGCCGGGCACCGGGTCGTGGACCAGCCAGCGGAAGGCCCCGTCGGGGTCGTACAGGCCGATGCCGTCGCGCAGGTTGACGACGAGTCCGCCGCCGGCCCGCGGCTTGGCCGCCCCGACGTGCTGCTCGGTCGCCATCACCGTACGACGGCCGGTCACCGGGTCGTAGGTGTGCACGCGCGCGGCGACGATGTCGACCCAGACGACGCGGCCGGTCGCCGGGTCCCAGGTCGGGCCCTCGCCCAGTTCGGCCCGCTCGGGTACGGCCACGTCCAGGTGTGCGGTGCTCACTTCTGCCTCTCGTGGCGTCCGGGCCGGCCGGGGAGCGCGGTCCTGCCGCCTCCCGCCTCCGGCGCTCCGGCCGACGACCGGAATCACGAGCACAGGGTAACGACCCGGCGATGTGTCAGGACCGTCGGCCGAGCAGTGCGAGCAGTTCGGTCTGCGGGTCGGCGTCGGCCGGGGTCCCGACGGGCGGGGCGAACAGGCCGCTGCCCGAGAGGTCCTTCGCGTACGGCCCGACCTCGCGGCGCGCGAACCCGACCAGCGGGGCGGGCAGCCGCTCGTCGGCTCCGATCGCCCGGGACAGGTCCCAGGCGTGCACCACCGCGTCGGTCACCATCTGCGCGCAGTAGGCGTCGGCGGGGGTGTCCCCGTACGACAGGTTCACCGTCCGGTCCAGGGCGCCCGGTGCCCCGAACGCCTCGCGCGCCCCGGCCGCCGCCCGGTCCCACGCGGCCACGGGGTCGTCGCCCAGCACGTCGCCGTCGAAGGCGTCGCCGACCTGGGCGACGGTGCGCCCCTCGGTGACCAGGGACGGCACCCAGAGCTGTTCGGCGGTGAGGTGGGCCACCAGGTCGCGCACGGTCCATTCGGTGCACGGCGTGGACGCGGACCACTGGTCGTCGCGCACCGCGTGCACCCGGTCGGTGAAGAGCCGGAGCGCCTCGCCGTGGCGTTCGAGGATCTCGTCGGCGGAGACAGAAGTCATGGGTCCACTCTCCCCGGCGCGGGGCCGGGGCGCGAGCGCACCCCGGCCCCGCGCGGGCCGTACCGGTCCGCGCCCAACTCCCGTCACCCGCCGCCCCACAGAAGGCGTCCCAGATATCAAGACGCGCATCTCATGATGCGACATACCGGCGTACGGTGGCCGTACCGATCAGCGCTTCGCGGTCCGGTTTCCGGCCGCGTTCCGAGAAGGGATCCACGGCCATGCCGAACGAGACCGCCGTCTACACCCATGGACACCACGAGTCGGTGCTGCGCTCGCACAGCTGGCGCACCGCCGCCAACTCCGCCGCGTACCTGATCGGTGAACTCCGCCCGGGAATGACCGTGCTGGACGTCGGCTGCGGGCCGGGCACCATCACCGCGGATCTGGCCGAACTGGTCTCCCCCGGCCGGGTGACCGGCGTCGACACCGCCGGCGAGATCCTGACCCGGGCGGCCGGCACGGCGTCCGGACGCGGCCTGGAGAACGTCGAGTTCGCCGTGGCCGACGTGCACGACCTGGACTTCCCCGACGACTCCTTCGACGTCGTCCACGCCCACCAGGTGCTCCAGCACGTGGGCGACCCGGTGCGGGCCCTGCGCGAGATGCGGCGCGTCTGTCGCCCCGGCGGCATCGTTGCGGCCCGCGACAGCGACTACGCGGCGATGGCCTGGTATCCCGAGCTCCCCGTCCTGGACACCTGGCTGGAGCTGTACCGCCGGGTCGCCCGCGCCAACGGCGGCGAGCCGGACGCGGGCCGCCGGCTGCTGTCCTGGGCCCGCCGGGCGGGCTTCACCGATGTCACCGCGACCTCCGCCAGTTGGTGCTTCGCCACTCCGGAGAGCCGGGACTGGTGGAGCGGCCTGTGGGCGGACCGCACGGTCGACTCGGTCTACGCCGAACTCGCCGTCGAGGGCGGCCACGCGACCTCCGACGAGCTGTCCGCGATCGCCGCGGCCTGGCGCGAGTGGGGCACCCGGGACGACGCCTGGTTCATGGTTCCGCACGGCGAGGTGCTCTGCCGGGCCTGATCCCGCGAACCGCGGGGCGTACGGGGAAGAAGCCGCCCCCGTACGCCCCGGAAGGACGCGTTCCTGAATCGATCACGCGCTGACGGACCGCCAACTACCCTTGTGCACATGGACATTCTGGGAACCACGCTGCGCATCTGCGTCGACGACCTGGAGGCCGCCGTGGCCTTCTACGAGGACCTCACCGGCAGTTCGGCGCTGCGCTTCGAGCGCGGCGGGGTCTCGGTCGCCGCGATCAGTTGCTTCCTCCTGATGAGCGGTCCGGAGTCGGAGCTGGAGATCCTGCGCAAGGTGACGGCGACGATCGCGGTCAAGGACGTCGACGCCGCCCACGCCGCACTCTCCCGCGTCGGGGCCCGTGTTCTCGCCGGGCCGGTGCCGACGCCGGTGGGCCGCAATCTGATCGCCGTGCACCCGGACGGTTCGGTCTTCGAGTACGTCGACCGCGCCCTGTCGTCCGGCCCGGTCGGCTGAGGCCCCGGGCCGGACCGGACGGGGCGTCAACTCGTCGGACGCATCCGGTAGTCGTACCTGTCCGGCAGCGGGTCGTCCGTGATCAGGGCCCACACCTCGCCGAGGATCTCCGCGCCCTCCCGCAGGTCCGCGACCTCGAAGCCCTCCTCGAAGACGGACCGGGCGCCCGCCCGGTCCCCCTCGGCGAGCAGCAACCGGGCCTCCAGCAGGCGGAAGCGGCCGCGCCGCCGGATCTCCGGGCTCAGCGCGGCCCACACGGTCCTGGCCCCTCCGGGACGTCCGGCCGCCAGCAGTGCCTCCACCGCCTCGCGGCCCAGCGCCGCCTCGGCGGCCGTCCCCTCCCCGTCGCCGTGGCGCCGCGCGCGCAGGTCGTCGAAGGCCTCGGCGCAGAGGTCCGCGGCCCGGTCCCGCTGGCCGCCCTCCCCGGCCGCGACGGCCAGGCACCGCAGCAGCGGCCAGCGGGACGGGGCGAGCGCCAGACCGCGTTCCCAGCTGCGCACGGCCTGGGCGCGGTCGCCCGCGTGCCACTGGGCGACGCCGAGGTGGTACTCGGTGAGGGGGTCGGCGGGCGCCGTCTCCAGCATGTCGCGCCAGTGCGGGGAGACCAGGGAGGGGCCCGGCGGCCTCGCCCCGAGCGGTTCGGGGAAGGCGCCCTGGTCCAGCAACTCCAGCCAGGGGCGCTGCGGTTCGCCGAGGGTGGTGTCGGCGAACGGGGTGCCGGGCAGTTCGTACCCGCCGCGCCGGACCTCCAGGGCGCCCCAGCCGGAACCGGTGGCGAGCGACTCGCCGGGTTCGGTGTCGGCGAACGGGCGCCAGGCGGCGTACGCGGCATCGACGTCGGCGCGCGGCAGCGCCCGGTCCAGCCGCCGTTCCGTCTCCGTACGGGCCGCCGCCCAGTCGTCGCCGTGCACGGCTCGGGGGTCCGCGGACAGCGGCCCGTACGCCTCCAGCCAGCTGAACTCCTCCCCCGGTTCGAGGGGGACGTGTTCCAGCTGGGTGCGGGCGAGGCCGGCCTGGATCTCGGCGTAGCCGGCGGTGCCGGGTTCGGTGAGCCATTCCTGCCAGCGCCGGCCGCCCGTGCCGCCGCCCCAGAGGAACAGTTTCCGGCCGCGCAGCAGATCGGTCGACGTCTGGACGAGTCCGTGGCCGTCCCCGTCGAGGGAGGCGATCCAGCGGCGGGCCCCGTCGGGCACCTCGTAGAAGTAGTCGGCGGGGAACTCGCCGCGCGTCGGGTACGTACGGTCGACGGAGCCGGACACCGGGACCGGGACCCGGGTCAGGGCACGCTCGTACCCGAAGTGCCACGCCTCGTCGGCGGGGGCCAGGACGCGGGTGCGCCCGCCCTCGGGCACGGCGGTGTTGGACCACCAGTAGACGGGTGCGGTGTGCTCGTGCGGATTGCGTATCCGTACGCCGACGTGGAGGAAGTCGGAGTCGTCGGGCAGCCACAGGTCCACCTGGAACGGCAGGTCGCGCAGCCGTTCCCACTCCCAGAGGCGGACCATCTCGCCGCCGTCGGGCGCGGGCACCCGGGCGGCGTGCAGCGGGGCGCAGGACAGGGTGCTGTGGCCCGTGGCACCGATGTTCCACTCGATGCCGCCGGAGAACCAGGCGCCGTTGAGCGCGAAGTCGGCCGGTTGCAGCACGGGGTTGGTGTAGAGGAGTTCGCGACCGGTCGGCTTGTGGTGGAGGGAGTGGACGCGACCGCCGAGGCCGGGCAGGACGGTGGCCCGCAGCCGGTCGTTCTCGATGACGATCGCGTCCAGGTCGGTGGGGACGCGCTCGCGCCCGTAACCGTCCAGGACGCGCGTCGGCAGCACGGTGGCCGGCTGCGCGCAGCCGATCTGGCGCGCCATGTCGCGCGGCAGCGCGGCCCGGGTGCGTTCGTCGACGGCATGTGTCCGGTCGAGCGGCCGCAGGGCGGGCAGCGGATTCTCCGGGCCCAGTGGTGCGGCGGGCAGAGTCAGTACGGCACGTCGTACGGTCGTGGCCAAGGCAACCTCGCTCCCTCGCGCGGGCCGCCGCGGGTCCGGGCGCCCCGATGACCATGGAACACGCTGGACAACGCCCCGGCCAGGGGCTCCACCGTCAGACTTCCGCAAAGGGAACGGGCGGCGCACCGCCCCGGCCCGCCCCGCGCGGCGACAATCCGGGCGCGCCCGGCCCCGTGCCGCCGTACCCTTGGCCCTTCACGGTCCACGAGCGGTGGCCGATGCGGCACGTACGGGAAAAGAACGCGGGGCGGAACACGATGAGCGCGCAGCACACCTACCGAGTGATCGTCCGGGGCACCTGGGACGGCCTGACGGACGAGGCGCGTGCCCGGCTGCTGGCCGAGGTGGACGAGCACGGGCTGAGCGCCATGCAGTTCACCGAGGAGGGCTCGCTCGCGTACGACCGGGTGCTCAAGCACTTCAGCTTCCGCTACGTGGTCGTGTCCGCCGCCGCGGACGGCGAGGAGATGGCGGGGGCCATCGCCGAGGACCGTGCGGAGACCCACCTCCGGGAGCGCGGCTGCGGTCACGGCGAACTGCGCTCCACGGTGACGGACATGGACACCATGAAGATCAACTACAAGGGGCGGCGCGGCTCCGGGACCGTGTGACGGCGGGCTGCCGCACCGGCTTCGCACACGCCCTCGCGCCCGGTACCGACGGTCCCGGCTTCCCCCCGCGGCGTGCTGTCCGGCTTCCGGCGGTGTCCCGCCGGGGGCGACCGTGCCGACCGGCTTCCGCCCCCTCCTCCCTCCTCTGCACGACGGCCGCCCCATGGGCAGCGCTCCGCTCCACCCCATCGGCGGCTACCGTAAGGACACGTCGCGTCGCCCACGGTCACCACGGGAGGAACCCATGCCATCACCCTGCGACCCCGCTCATGCCCCGGTCGGCGATGTGGGCATGGCGATCATGGCGATCGACTCCCGGCTCAAAGCCGTCCACGACAACCGGGCCGGAACCGACTCGGAACAGCAGCGATTGACGGACCGGTTCGCCGCGTCGCTGGGCCCCGAGGAAGTCGATGACGTGGTGGACGGCATGTGCACCCTCGTCTACGTCTTCATGCGGTGGTTGCGGGTGACCTACGAGAAGCACGACAAGGATGCCATCGAGTACGTGGTGCCGGGCTTCGTGGCCTCGATGCGCATGATGCCCAGGAGCATCCCTCCCGAAGCGATTCCCACCATGACCGGCCTGGTCGTCGCGGCCGGCACCGGCCTGAGCCCCAACCTGTGGCGCAAGCAGTACGGGGACTGGACGGAAAGCGAGATGAGCCCGCTGGAGGCCACGGCCCTGCTGCTCGCGGAGCACATCAACCGGCTCACCGACGACCGCGACTTCGCCACCCGCATGGTCACCGAAGCCCTGTCCGCGACGGACCAGGACTGACGCCCGGCGCCCCGGCCCGGGTCAATCACGTCCTTCGCCGCATCCTCGCCGGTGCGTGCGCGGGGCGGGGCGCGAGCGGGTTCAGGTCCGGGGGATGTCGCTGTCGGGCCGCGGAGCGGGAGGGCCGGTGATGTCGCCGGGGGCGGCCCCGATGACCTGCGGGCCGGCAGGTCCGGGGGACGGCGCACCCGCCGCGGCAGAAGGGTCCGATGCCTGATCGGACTTCATCGCCTTGGCCTCGCTCTTGAGGATGCGGGCCGACTTGCCCATGGAACGGGCGAGTTCGGGCAGCTTTTTGGCGCCGAAGATCAGTATGACGACGATGAGCAGGATGGCGAGTTCGCTGATGCCGAGCATGGGCGTCCGTCTTCTTCCTTCCGGATGGCAGGTGACGAGGCGGTCAGGTCAGAGGTGACCGGCGATGGCCGGCATCAAGTCCTGGAACGTACGGCCGTTGACCGATTCCCCGATGGCGGACATGACCCATCCGCCGCCCACGCGGTGGACCTTGGCCATGACCTGAGCGGTGTGGGCCCCTCCGCCGGAGAGGGTGTAGCGGGCGAGCTCCTGGCCGCTGTTCTCGTCGACGAGGCGGCAGAAGGCGTTCTCCACCTCCGCGAAGGTCTGGCCGGTGAAGCAGTTGACCGTGAAGACGATCTGGTCGACGTGGGCAGGAAGGCGTGGCAGATCCACGAGGATCGACTCGTCGTCATCGCCCTGCCCCACACCCCCGACGAGGTTGTCGCCGGTGTGGCGGACCGAACCGTCGTCGCTGACCAGATGCTGGAAGAAGACGACGTCCACGGGCTCCCGGCCGGCGAAGAGCACCGCGGACGCGTCGAGGTCGATCTCCTTGGCGGCGAACCTGGCGAGGAAACCCTTGCGGGGCGCGGCCTGCCAGCCCAGTCCCATGCGCACCACGTCCAGCTTCCCGCCGTCGCCCTTGTCCAGGCCGATCCGCTGCCCCTTGGTCAGTGTGACTCCCACCGTGCTCCTCCTCCAGAGCCGAGGCGTGCCGGCTCGATGCCGCATCACCAGTCCCCGCAAAATCTACAACACTGTAGAAGTTCCGGGCGGGACATACCCGCGCCCCGGAGAGAGGGCGGCGGGACCGAAGAGGGAAATCTACAACGATGTAGATAATGATGGGAGTGGAAGGAATCGCGAGGACGCGCGACGCCTCGGCCCCTCCCCGATGCCGGACGAGGAATGACGGGCGGGCGGGAAGCGGGACGGGCCGTCGCCGCACGTCCGCCCCCGCAGGGCCCCGACGAGCTCGGGGGCAGGCGCGTCGGGCGCACCCGGCGGAGCACCGGGCCCGGTGGGCGCCGACCGAGTTCGTACGGCCGTGGTGGAGGCCGGGGAAACGGCGGGGGACGGGCAGGTGGCAGGTCAGTACGATGAACCGGCCCCAGCGGCAGGCGGGGCAGGGAGGCGGGAGACCGACGGCATGACGGACCACAACAGCGAGCACACGACGCGCCGACGCGGCCAGGGGGAACTGGAGACGCAGGTGCTTGCCGCGCTGCGCCAGGCACCCGAGCCGGTCACCGCGGCCTGGGTCCAGGAACGCCTCGGTGCGGGTCTTGCCTACACCACGGTGATGACCATCCTCACCCGGCTGCAGGTCAAGGGCGCGGTGGTGCGCGAGCGCGCCGGCCGCTCCTTCAAATGGACGGCGGTCGCCGACGAGGCCGGTCTCGCCGCCCTGCGGATGCGGAAGGTCCTGGACTCCGGGGCGGACCGCGAAGCCGTGCTGGCAAGTTTCGTGACCGCGCTCTCGCCCGGCGACGAGCGGCTGCTGCGAGACCTGCTGGCGAAACCGTCGACGGAGGAGGAAGAGTAGCCGCATGGGGGTCTTCGTCTTCCTTCCTCTGGTACTGCCCTTGACGGCATGGCCGATCGCGCGCCTCGCCGAGCAACACCTGCACCCCAGGACCGCGACCTGGTTGCTGACGGGCGCCGCAGCCGTGCTCGCGGTGTGCAGCACGCTGTGCCTGGCCCTGCTGATGGTGGTCGGCACCGCGCAGTTGCCCGGCAACCCGCTCCCGGACGGCTGGTCGGACCCGGAGGTGCGCAAAGCCGTTCCCTACGACGAGGTGGCCGGCCGCGCCGCCATTCCGGCCCTGCTCGCCGTGCTCGCCGCGTGCGCGCAGGCCGTGTGGCGGCACCACCGGGTGCGGCGACGGGCCGAGCACGCCCTGTCCGGCCTGCCCAGCACATCCGTGGCGGTGCTCCCCGACCACGTCCCGTACGCCTACGCCCTGCCCGGCAGGCGGAACAGGATCGTCGTCACCACCGGGATGCTGGCCGGGCTGAACGGACCCGAGCGACGGGCCCTGTTCGCCCACGAGCGGGCCCATCTGGCCCGCCGCCACCACCGTTTCCTGCTCACCGTGCAACTCGCGGCGCGCGCGAACCCGTTCCTGCGCCCGCTGCGCACCGCCGTCGCCTACTCCGCGGAGCGATGGGCGGACGAGGAGGCGGCACTCGCGGTCGGCAGCCGCCGAACCGTGGCCGTGGCGGTCGGCAAGTCCGCCCTGTTCTCCCAGGGCGCGCCCGTGGCGACGCTCGCCCACTTCGCCGCCGCGGGGCCGGTGCCGCGGCGGGTGGCGGCCCTGCTCGGACCGGCTCCCACCACGCGGATCTGGCCGCCGGTGTTCACCACCGTCGGGCTGGCCGCCTGGGGAGCCGCGGCGGGCGCGGCCGTGTCGGCGCTGTCGTCGGCGAACGCGGCGCTCACCCTCGTCCTCATCCTGCAGGCCGCCACCCCCATCTGACCCGTCGGGGCGAGGGGAACGCCCCCTCGCCCCGACCGGCCGGTCAGGAACGGGCCGTGAACCGCTCCGAAGCGGCGATCGGCCACAGCACGCCGATCCGCCCCGCTCACGAAACGGAAGGCGCACTTCGCGCGGCCGGCGCCTGCGTCCGCCCCTTCACCTCGCGTGTGCGGTTCGGCACTTCGGGCCGTATACCCTCAGGTCATCTACATTCATGTAGAAGCACGGGGCGGGAGGACCGCCCCGGAACGAGCCGGAGCCGAGCAGCGCGCGCAGATCCGGACAGCGCGCGCCGCCGTCGGCCGGAGAGGGGGACGAGCAGGTGACGGCGGACGACAGAGGCGCTCTCGGGGGTGCACCCGACAAGACCCTGGAGCAGACAGCCGCGACCTTCGGACTCCTGGCCTCCCCGGCGCGCCTGCGCATCCTTCAGGCCCTGGCACAGGGGGAAACCAACGTGACGGACCTCTTGGACCAGGTCGGCGGGGCACCCTCCACCATCAGTCAGCACCTTGCCGCCCTCAAGAGAGCCGGGCTCGTCGGTGCCCGCAGGGACGGGCGGCGCCAGGTCTACTTCATCGAAGCCCCCGCCACCCTCACCGTGATACGGCTCGTGGCCGAACAGCTCTCCGCGCAGCCCGCCCCGGCAATCGCTCCCTGCCGGAGCGCCCCCTGACCGCAGAGCGCCCGCACCGCGGCGCGACAGCCCCATCGGTCTCAGGGGCTCGCCGGATCGAAGCCGTAGCGCAGCCCCTCGGGCTCATGACCGCTCCGCCGGTAGACATAGAAAGCAGCCGCACGCACATGACCGTGCGGGGGCTCCACCTCGCACGGACGGGTCACCTGAATCACATCGGGCCGTCCCGCCACACGGACGCGCACGCCGTCAGCGGGCCCGCCGTCGAGCAGGGCGGTTTCCCACACGGTTTCATCGATCGGCACGGTCGACACCTCGGAGGACAAAAGGATCGTGGCCTTTCCGGCGCGTGTCCGCCGACCGGCCCTCGACCGCATCGACGCCCCCGCGGAGGCGAAGGGCACCGATGACGGCCGGCCGGACTACTTCGGGGCGACGTCGAGCGCGGCGAGCGCCTGGGCCCAGCGCGCGTACTTCAGTTCCGCGAGGTCGGAGACCGTCTTGACCCCGAACGCCTCCTGGAGGAGTTCGCCGTCCCGGTCGGACACCCCCTTGAGCGCGGCGACCGGAGCCGCGAGGATCTCGGGCAGGCTCTTGTCCGCCCACGCCTTGTCCAGCACCTTGTCCAGGTCGATCGAAGCCATGACACCCTCCCAGAAGCAATGGACGGGCACGGGGAACCAGAGCGCGCACGCACCCCTCCCCGCACCTTCTACACAACTGTAGAAGAATAGCGGCGGTCGCCTCAACCGCGGCACACCTCAAGGGGGTTCGACCACGCCGTCCGGAACGAGCGGGCGGGCGGGCAGGCAGGCGGGAAACAACTGGAACCGTTCCCCCGCGTCGGGGGCCGAACGGTGACGGGCGGGCTCCGGAGCACCCGCTCCGCCGGCCTTGATGGACACCCCGCCCGACGACGCCCCCACCGCCCCGTGAAGGAGTACCGCGAAGGGGCGGCGCGGCTCCGGGGCGATGTGACGGCCGGCCGAAGGGGCGCTGCCCCGAAAACGCGCGGGAACCACCCGGTCCCCGGACGGCGCCGGCCCCCGGAGCTCGTGCTCCGGGGGCCGGCGTCGGTGCCTGCGGTCCGTCGGCGGGTTGTGCCTGCCGGGAGGGTCGGGTCGTGCTCCGGGCCTTCCGGACCGCGTGGGTCTACCGCTGCCCGTTCTTCTTTCCGGGCTCACCGGGCTTGTTGGTGAGGGTGACCTCGAGCGGGTTGTTCTTGCAGTTGCGCGTGGTGACCTCCAGCGGGGTGACGGGGTTCTCGGGCTTCAGGTACCCCTCGGGCACATCGGTCTCGACCAGGTAGTAGGAGCCGACCTGGATGCGTGTGAACGTGCACGTGCCGCGGGAGTCGGTCGCGCAGCCGGCGTCGGCCCGGGTGTCGCGGTCGGGGCCGGTGCGCTGGAGGCCGGGCCTGCCGTTGCTCTCCCGCCACAGCTGGAAGACGGCGCCGAGCACCGCCTCACCGGTGCGGCTGTCCTTCTTGGTGAGGACGATGCGCGTCGGCTCGACGAAACCGAAGTCGATGTCGTGGTCGTTCTCGCCGGGGCCGCCCGCGGAGAAGCCGTAGAAGGGGTACGCGTCCTCGCCCGGACCGGTCCTGCCCTTGGAGTTGGCCGCCGTGTCGCCCTGGTCGAACTGGGTGGGCATCCAGCCGTCGAGCGGACCTCCCGGCTCGTAGTCGGCCGGGTTGTCCATCCGTACCACGTACTCGCGGCCGGCGCCCCAGTCCTCGGGCTCGACGTTCTTGACCAGTGTGGAGTCGAAGTAGTACTCGCCCCGCGCGTTGGTCTTCGTCGTCGCGATCTTCTTGCCCGCGCGGTCGTAGAGGTTGACCGTGGCACCCGCGACCGGCTTCTCGTCCGGGTCCTGCCGGCCGTCCTTCATGTTCTTGCCGTTGTCGTACCAGACGCGGTTGCCGATCTGGAACGGCGCCTCGTCGCACAGCACTTCGAGGTCGCCCAGGCCGCCGGCCTTGCCGAACGAGTTGGTCAGCTGGTTGCCCATGCCCGCGGCGACGGTGCCGTCCGCACGGTCGAAGAAGCCCGTGCCCGAGGTGTGGACGACGTCGACCGGGTCGTACACCGCGGCGGCGACGGTCTCCTCGACCTTGGACAGCGTCACACCGCCGAGGGCCGCCTCCTGGTGGTAGCCGCCCAGCCGGAATTCACCGGGGTAGAACTCCTTGACGTCCTCCGCCTGGTTCCCGCTGTTGGCGGGGGTGGCGTTGTCGGCGCAGCCGCCGTTGGCGTCCAGGACGAACGTGCCGCCCTTCTTGCACGCGCGGTTGAGGTCACCGCCCGCGAAGGTCTGCACGGTGCGCGGGCTGCCCGCCTCGTACACGATGTAGCTGCCGTACTGGTCGGCGTAGCGGTCGCGGAAGCCGAGGATCAGCTCGCCGTCGGTGTCCACCACGATGTCCGACAGCAGCGGCGTCGGGTTCGGCACCTCCCTGGCCATCTCCTGGGCCGACTTGCAGTCCGCTCCGTCCTGGGTGTTCGGGACGGTGGTGCGCCACGGGTACCACTTGTCGCCGTAGCAGGGGCCGGGGAGGTTCGCCCGGCCGCGGGGGTAGGTGAGCTTCTCGTTCATCACCGTGCCGGTGAAGCTGCCGGAGGCCGGGGCGAAGGTCTGGATGACCGCCCGCAGGTCGTCACGGTTCTGCGTGGACTCACCGGAGCAGACACCGCCGACGTAGACGGTGCCGTCCTGGATGCCGAGGCCGAAGGGGCGCCAGTCGCCCGCGGAGGAGCACCCCGGGTCGGGAATCGGGTACGACGCCCTGGGCGCGGACGCGGTCTTCCCGGTGGCGTCGTAGCGGTAGAGCTTCTTGTCCTTGAGGTTGACGACGTACAGGTCCTCGCCGTCCTCGCTCACGTCGACGTCGCCCAGCGACTCCTTGCCCACCACGGTGCGGAAGGCGAGGTCCATGTCGGTGTCGGCGTCGTGCGGGGTGCTGCCGGCGTCCGGCACGGTGGTGAACCGGCTCAGTTCTCCCGTGCTCCGGTCGCTCAGGTAGATCGCGCCGGGGCCTCCGGGCCCGTAGTTCGCACCGCGCTTGGCGAAGGCGGACGAGAAGATCCACTTCTTCTGCTTGCTGTAGCCGATGCCCCACAGCGACCCGGTCTGGGCCTTGGTGGAGAGGTCCGTGGTCTCCGCGTCGTTGCCGCGCGCGTTGTAGGGGTGGGAGACCAGGGTCCGCGCCGTCGCCGGGTCGCTCATTCCCGGTACGTCGCTCTTGATGCAGGCGGTGACCAGGTCGGCGTTCTTCTGGCAGTAGTCGCCGGGGTTCCAGAACGAGGTGGTCACCTCGGCGTTCCGGCCGCCGGCCAGGTCGACGAACTCGACATCGGACGACAGGGTCCTCGGGTCGCCCAGGTCGTCCTTGGGCAGCGCGAACCCCGGGAAGAGGATTCCCGGCTCGGGGTTCTTGACCTCGACACGGTACTTGCCGCCCGCGAGCCGATCACCCGGCACCAGACGGACCGTGCCGTCCGCTTCGGTGGTGCCGGTCACGGAGGCGCCCGCGGTGTCGGTGAGCACCACCTTCACTCCGCCCAGTCCGGGCTCCAGGACGTCGTCCCACTTGCCGTTCGCGTTCACCTCGCGCACGACACGTACCGTCAGGCTGCCGTCCCCGGCGTCGGCGACCGCCGCCGAGGCGGCGGGCAGCACGGCGGTGACCGCGACGCTCGCCGACAGCGCTGCCAACCCTCCGGCTCTGGCAGCCGCTCTGCCCTTCTTCGTTGTCACACGTCAGCCCTTCTGTGGTTCCACGAAACAACGGATAGGTGCCGTATATAAGCGGAAAATAAATCGCCACTCAATCAAGCCCCGAGGGAAGGAGAGAGAAGAACCCGATAGGCCGATGCACCGAAACAGTTCCGAAGTTCCACCGGTTGCCGAAGCGTCGCAGATCAGTCCGGGTTCCGTGACGCGACGGAAAACCGTACGACTGCTTTTCCCCGCGCCCCGGAGTACTGACACCTCGCCGCATGAGGTAGGAGCGCCCTCTCTCCACCTCCGGCCACCGGTGTCCACAGCACGGCTCACCTCGCATTTCGGGTGCCACCCCGCGCTCCGCCGCACGACTCGGACGCCCGGTCCCGACCCCGGAGCGTTTTCGCCCCGCGACGGGGCATTTCGATATCGCGAACCCCGGACCGCCCCTCAATGATCCGGTAATTGTCCGGAGTTCCGGAGACGGGCCCGCCGGACATCCCCTCGCGGGGCTCTTTGCCAACCGCCGACCTCCCGCCGCCCCTTGACCGGAATTCATCGGGCCCCCAACGGCGTACTCCGCGTGGCGGATGAGGGACCGTCACGGATAGTTGAAAAGGGAATCCGGACACGGTGCCACCGCGACCGGCAACCGACTATCAGGGAGATGACGTGACCGTTGGATTCGCAACGGAACTCCGTTCCGTGTGCGCCCTCCTCGTCCTCGCCACCGGAGGCTCCGCGGTCGGCCTGTACGCCGCCCCCGCGTCGCACGCCGCATCGGCACCCGAGGGCGAACCCCCCGCGGCCGAATGCGACGCGGAGACCGGCCCCTACCAGTGGCAGTTGGAGAAGAAGCTCGGGCTCCCGCAGGACGGCAGGATGTCCGGGGAGGACTGCCTCGCCATCAAGGAACTGCAGGAGCGCATCGGCACCACGCCCGTCAACGGCGCGGCCGACCTGCGCACGTACCGGATGCTGCTGGTGTTCGAGGTGCGCGAGAACCCCAACGCGGCCAAGGAGTGCCCGGTCAAGTCCTACCGCGTGACCTGCGTCGACCTGTCGCGGCAGATCCTGTGGGTGCAGAAGGAGGACAAGGTGATCTTCGCGCCCGTCCCCATCCGCAGCGGCCGGCCCGGACTTGAGACGCGCACCGGATGGCAGCGCGTCTACCAGAAGAACAAGACCTTCTTCTCCACGATCTACGACAACGCGCCCATGCCCTACTCCCAGTTCTTCAACGGCGGCCAGGCGCTCCACGGCACCGAAGTGGACCTGTTCCAGTCCGGCTCCGCCGGCTGCGTCAACATGTACGTGAAGGACGCGAAGCGGCTGTTCGATCTGCTGGAGATCGGGGACCGGCTCTACATCTACGGCCGCAAGCAGCCCATTCGCGCCTTGAAGAGCACCGCCGCGAAGAACGACGACCAGTTGGTGGGAGAAGGGTTCGGCTCCGACGGCATTCCGGCTCTCGGCCCGGAGCAACTGGACTGACCCCGGGGCCGGGCCGGGCTCTTCCCGGCCGCCGCACGGTGGGAGAACGCGTCACGCGCAGACGCCGTCGCGTGCGGACGCCACTCGTCACCGCACGGCCGTGATCCCTTCACGGCCGTGCAGTGGTCTTTCGGCCGGCCCCGAGCGACGGTCTTTCGGCCGGTCCCGCGCAGTGGCCCGTCGGCCGGTCCCGCGCGACGGGCCGGCCCGCATCCCGCGACGGCTCAGGACTGCGGGGGCCTGGGGCCTTCCGGCCAGGGCCGGGTGGGGACGCGCAGGCCGGCCGGCGCGGGGGCGAAGTCCATGCGGGCCGGATCCGGCAACGATGCGATGCGGGCCTCCATGCGGCCGAGCCGCCCTTCCCCGTCGACCCAGTACGTCAGTGGTGAGCGGCTGTCACGGGCGCCGCCGCTGCGCCTGGGGCCGGAGAAGACCGCGTAGGCGGTGCCGCCGAGAGTCTCCTCGCGCAGGTGCTGCGGGCCCGACTGGGTCAGCAGTTGGGGGTTTTCGGGGCGGTCGGCCGCCAGCGACATCATCAGGCGCAGCGCGCTGTCGAGCGGGTCCCCGGTATAGGCGCGGGGCGACCAGGAGCGCGGTTTCGCGGCGGCGGCCGCCTTCACGATCGCCGCCACGCCGTCGGCGCCGTGCGCGGAGGCGGAGGCAGGAGCAGGGTCGGGGTCGGAGAGGACAGCGAGTCCGGTGGCGTCCCAGGCGATCATCCCGGACTCCGTGCCGCCGGCCCGGGTCGCGGCGTACCGGCCGACGGCGTGCCGCGCGCGGTAGTCGACCAGGCCGTGCACCGTCGTGGTGCCCCCGCCGCCCTTGACGGTGGCATCGACCTTCACGGTTCCGGCCTCGTACATGGTGAAGCGGGCCAGTGCCAGCCGCTGGGCCTCATCGAGGGTGACGGGGCGCGGTCCTTCCTGTTTCGACAGGACCATGAACGCCGTGGCACCGATGAGGCCGAGTCCGGCGAGGGCGAGCAGGACGATGCGCAGCTTCTTCGACGGGACGGTCCGTCGAGGACGGGTCAGTACGGGCACCAGAGTTTCTCCGGATCGGCTGGGTGAGGGGAAAGCGGGGCGAGAAAGGGCGAAGCGGGGCGCACGGACGCCGGTCTGAGGGGTGTTCAGTGGGTGGTCGGTGCCGGGAGTCGGTAGTGGGACGGGTCGACCGGGCCGGGCAGGTCGGTGGCGGGGCGTGCCGGGGTGGTTTGTGGGTGTGGCATCTGTTGTTGTGGGGGTGGTGGGGTGATGTGTTTGAAGGAGAGGCCGGGTGGGGTTTTGACGGGTGTGGTGGTGCCGGGTGCGGGCAGGGGGATGTCGTGGCCGGGACGGAGCACGCGCAGGATCCGCCGGACGGCGCGGCGTGACGATACACCTTCCGCCATGAGATCTCTTGTCATGAAATATCGGGCAGAAGCTCCAGGTGTGCGTCCCTTGCGGAGCGCCGCGTCGGCCGTTGCGGTGCTTCTGG
>NZ_RDBO01000077.1:1983060-1997480 GCF_008120935.1 Streptomyces sp. sk2.1 | reverse complement strand
CCTTCGGCGAGAGCTTCGGGCGGATGCCCTGGTCGCAGGCCCAGGCGAAGGCCAGCTCCGGGGAGTGCGCGGTGCCCCCGSCGGCGGGTTCCCGGGGCTCTCCGGGGCGAGCATCTCGGCCGTGATCGCCCATCGTTCGTGGTCGCGCCAGGCCCCGTCGATGAGGAGGAAGTCGGGCGAGAACCCTTCGAGGCGGAATCCGGCCCGGCGGACCAGGGCGATCGACGCCTCGTTGCCGGGCTGGACGTTGGCTTCGAGGCGGTGCAGCCCGAGCGGCCCGAAGGCGTGCTGCAGGACCAGGTCCAGCCCTTCGCCCATCAGGCCGCGCCCCGCCGCGTGGGCGAAGGCGCCGTAGCCGAGCGCGCCGCAGCGGAACGCGCCGGTGACGATGTTGTTGATGTTGATGAACCCCACGATCCCACCGGCGGCCCCGCCCACGGCCTCCCCGGCCTCCCCCGCGTCTCCGGCATCCTCGCGTTCGCAGACGAGGAAGCCCGCCCGGGCGGGGTCGTCGATCAGCCGGTCCACGTAGGCGGCGTACGCGCGGGTGTCGACGGGCGGGAAGAGCCAGGGGTGGTGCAGGTCCCGGCTCTCCCTCGCCCGGTGGGTGAACTCTTCGGCGTCCTCCCGGGCGAAGGGGCGGATCAGCACGCGGTGCCCTGCGGCCGGGCAGTCGGTCTCGGACATCCGGCCAGCCTAAGGGCCGTCTCACTCCGCCCGGTCGCCGACCACCGGCAGTTCCAGTACGCCGGTTTCCTCGGGGGCGCTGACCACCGTGACCGGCTTGATCCCGCGGTTGCCCACGTACGCGGTGTCGCTCGCCGCGATCACGAATTCGAGCCGGTGGCCCGCCTCGTACCGGTGGACGATGCCCGGCAGCCGCACGGTGAACGGACGGGTGACGTCCGGTACCCGCACCGGGGCCACGAGCCGGTTGACCAGCGTCCTGCCGCCGTCCGGGGCCACGTCGTAGATCTTGGCGAACAGGACGAGCCGGTCGGCGGCGTCACCGCTGTTCTGCACCCGTTCCGTGCTCGGCGAGACGACCTTCAGGGTGGCCCTCGGCGCGCCGACGACGTCGAGGGCGGAGGGCAGCGGGGCGCTGGTCCAGCCGAGGTAGGTGCCCTTGGTGTCGTACGGCCGGGAGTCGGGCAGGCCGAGGAGCCCGGCGAGGGAGCTCTCCGAATGGCTGGTCGGGACGAGCCAGTTGGTGTACTTGCGGCTGCCCCGGGCGACTTCGGAACGCCCGTCGACGAGCCTGCCGTCGCCGGACAGGTACAGCTTCCGCGAGAGGGCCGGCACGGAGGACGCCGTGCCGTAGCCGCTCCGCCAGTCGCGGTAGTAGGCGAAGTCGGGTCCGGTGTCGGCGTTCCGGTCGTGCCGGAGGTAGCGGTCGAACCAGGCGAGGACGCGCTGTCCGACGTAGCTGGTCTCCAGGTTGCCCTGCTTCAGGTCGAGTTCGCCGGGTGCCTGGCCGCCGCTGTGTCCCCAGGCCTGCCAGATCATCTTGGCCGTGGTGCCCCGCGCCTTGAGGGCCTCGTACGTGGCGGTGGCCTCGTTCAGGTTGAACAGGCTGTCGGCCTGGCCCTGGACGAGGAGCGTGGGCGCCTCGACCCGGCTCAGGTAGTCGACGGGCGAGACGCTGCGCGCGTAGGCGAGCATCCTCGCCGTCGGGTCCGCCGGGTAGCGGCCGGAGTTGAGCAACCGGACGGTGTCGCACGCCCGGGTCGCGAAGTGGAGGCAGGTGAGGTTGTTGAACCGGGACGGGTCGAGGCTCGCGTTCAGTACCGTCTGCCCCTCCCCCATCAGGTAGAAGCCGTTGGTCCACTGCCACTTGAAGACACCGGCGGTGTCGGAGGAGACGCCCTCGCGCGCATCGGCGTTGTTCGGGGCGAGCGCGTAGGCCAGGTCGTTCCAGGTGACCAGCGGTACGAGGGCGTCGACACGGCGGTCGACGGACGCGGTGGCCAGCTGGACGGCGCCGCCGTAGGAGCCGCCGATCATGCCGACCCTGGGGTCGCCGTCGCCGTCCCGGGTGACGAAGTCCGCCCGGGTGCCGTCGTCGGCGGCGCGGGTCCCGGCGAGGAAGTCGATCAGCGCGGTGGCCGCCCGGCCGTCGACGGCCGGGTCGTCGAGGGTGATCAGACAGCCCGACTTGCCGAATCCGAGCCCGGAGTAGACCAGGCCGACGTAACCGCGGGAGGCGACCGCCTTGCCGATGGCGTCGGTCGTGCCGTCCGACTTGCTGCCGCCGAACCCGTTGGTGGCGAGCACGGCGGGGGCCGGGTGCCGCGCGTCGGTCCCGGTGGGGCGGTACAGGTCGGCGTCGACGGTGCACGAGCGCCCGTCCACCCGCGTCGTGAACTTCAGCGGGGTGACGGTGTACGGGGCGCTCCCGTCGGCGCTCGCCGGTCCCGCCCCGGCGAGGAGGAGGGGCGCGACGAGCGCGGCCGAGGCCAGGTGCACGGCCGGCTTCCGGAACGGGGTCCGGTACCCGGACCGGGGGCGGGAAACAGCACGTGACACGAGGACCTCCACACCGAGGGCGCCTTACCGACCGGTAAGTGCTGGGCGGCGCTCATGCTGTGACACACGTCATAGTGCTGTCAACGCTCCGGGCGGCGTTTCCTGAATGCTGCTCAACTTCTTCGCCGTTCGGCCCGGTCCGGTTCCGTTTCCCCTCCGTTCGAGCCCGTTTCCCCACTCTTCGGTGCTGCTCAGACCAGGGCCGGCAGCTGCGCGGTGAGCGTGGCGGGGCCGCCGTCGGCCGGGGCGTCCAGCACGGCGGGCACGCCGAGCGGAATCGTGAGCGTCGTCGGTCCGTGCCCGAAGCCCAGTTCCTCGACGACGGGGACGCCCAGCGGGCCGAGCCGGTCCAGGAGGACGGCCCGCACCTCCTCGTACGGGCCGCAGCCCGCCCAGGAGCCGCAGGCCACCCCGGCCACCCCGGCCAGCGCCCCGGAGCGCAGCAGCTGGGTGAGGATGCGGTCGACGGAGTACGGGTCCTCGGTGGTGTCCTCGATCACCAGCAGGCCGCCCCGGGCGGAGGTCCGGGCGTGCGGCGTCCCGAGGTCGGCGGCGAGCAGGCTCACGCAGCCGCCGTACGTGACGCCCTCGGCGCGGCCGGGCACCAGCGTCCCGGCGCCGGGCAGGCCGAGGGTCCGCACCGTCTCGGGCTCGAACAGGGTGGCCCGCAGGGACTCCTGGGTGTCCGGGTCCTTGAGGAAGGTCTCGGTGGCAGCCATCGGGCCGTGCAGCGTCACGATCCCCAGGTGCCGGGCGAACGCCTCGTGGAGCACGGTGATGTCGCTGTACCCGACGAACACCTTCGGCCCGGCGGCGCGCATCGCCGTCCAGTCGACCAGGTCGACCATCCGGTGCGCGCCGTACCCGCCGCGGGCGCAGATCACCGCGTCCACGGACGGGTCGCACCACGCCTCCTGGAGCCCCCGGGCGCGTGCCGCGTCCGCGCCGCCCAGGTAGTCCAGCTCCGGGTGGATGTCGCGCACATGGGGGGCCTCGACGGGTTCGAGGCCCCAGCCGCGCAGGACGTCGAGGCCGGCCTCCAGCCGGTCGGCGGGCACCGGCCCGCTCGGGGCCACGACGGCGACCCTCGCTCCGGGGCGCAGCCGGGCCGGGCGGGTCAGGGGGGCGAGGGTCACTTCTTGAGCTCCACCGTCGGTACGTCGGGGTGTTCGATGCCGAAGGTCTGGGCGTACAGGGAGAGTTCGGCCTCCAGGGCCCGGATCATGGTGTCGGCGCGCCGGAACCCGTGCCCCTCCCCCTCGAAGGTGAGGTAGGCGTGCGGGATGCCGCGTCCGTCGAGGGCGGCGAGAAAGCGTTCGCACTGGATGGGCGGGCAGATCGGGTCGTCGAGCCCCTGGAGCAGCAGGAAGGGGGTGGCCAGCCGCTCGGTGCGGCTGATCGGCGACCGTTCGCGATAGCGGTCGGGCACCTCGGCGAGCGGGCCCACCAGGGACTCCAGGTACTGCGACTCGAAGTCGTGGGTCTCGTCGGTCCCCCAGCCGGTCAGGTCGAGGATGGGGTAGATGATCGTCCCGCAGGCGTAGACGTCGGTGCCGGTCAGCGAGGCGGCGGTGGTCCAGCCGCCGGCGCTGCCGCCCCGGATGGCGAGCCGGTTCCGGTCGGCCGTGCCCTCGGCGGCCAGGGCCTCGGCGACGGCCGCGCAGTCCTCGACGTCGACGACGCCCCACTGCTCGCGCAGCCGGTTGCGGTAGGCCCTGCCGTAGCCGGTGGAGCCGCCGTAGTTCACCTCGGCGACGCCGATGCCGCGCGAGGTGAAGTAGGCGATCTCCAGGTCGAGCACGAGCGCGGCGTGTCCGGTGGGGCCGCCGTGCGCCCAGATCACGTAGGGCGGCAGTTCGCCCTCGGGGCCGGTCCGTTCGGGGTTGCGCGGCGGGTAGAGGTGGGCGTGGATCTCGCGTCCGTCGGGTCCGGTGAAGGTGCGTTCCTCGGGGCGCGGGCAGTACGCGGGGTCGACGGCGTCCTCGTGCGGTGCGCCGATGACCCGGGTGCGGCCGGTCCTGGTGTCCAGTTCCACGACCTCGTACGCGCTGTACGGGCTCGCCGCGATGCCGACGACCCGGCTGCCGTGCACGGCGAGCGTCTCGGCCCATTCGGTCCAGGGGCCGGCGACGTCGACGAGTTCGCCGCTCCGCGGGTCGAGGATGCCGAGCGTGGTGGCGCCCTTGCCGTGGACGGTGGCGATCAGGCCGTTCTCCAGGGGCTGGAACCAGTCGAGGCCGATCTTCCAGAGCGGGCCGGAGAACTCCTCCTCGCGGGGGCGGAGCGCGACCGCGCCCCGGTCCGGGTCGGCGCGGTAGAGGTTCCACCAGCCGCTGCGGTCGCTGGCGAACAGGAGCTGCCCGTCGGTGCCCCACTCGATCTGCGGAACCGATTCCTCGGGGCCGCCGCAGAAGCTGCGGGGGTCGGTGAAGGTGCCGTCGTCGGTGACGTCCGCGAGCATCACCTCGGTGCCGTCCCACGGCATCCGCGGGTGGTCCCAGGCGATCCAGGCCGCCCGCCGCCCGTCGGGCGAGAGCTTCGGGCCGGTGACGAAGCGGTGGCCGTCGTCGGTGAGTTCGCGCACCGCCGACCGGTCGTCGGCCGCCGACCCGTCCAGTGGGACGGCGGCGATCACCCGGCGCAGGTCGGTGGGGCCCTCGCCGGTGAACTCCTCCAGGACGCACCAGACCTCGCCCCGGTCGAGGTGGATCCGCGGGTCGACCCAGCGCAGACCGCCGCCGACGGACGAGACCGGGGTGAGCGGCCGGGGCTCGCCGGATCCGTCGGGGGCGTGGGCGTACAGCCGCTGGTCGGCGAAGTCGACGAAGACGACCAGCGGGCCGCCCTCGGCGCGTTCGGCCCCGACCCAGGGCCGGCCGCCGTACTCGATGACCCGGCTCCGTACGTTCCAGGGCGCGGGCAGCACGCAGTCGGTGCTCCCGTCGGCCCGGCGGCGGACCAGGGCGCGGCGGCCCGCCTCCGCGGGGCGCGGCTCCGTCCACCACACCTCCTCGCCGATGGTGCCGACGTATTCCGGGCGTCCGTCGCGCGAGGCGGCGAGCGCGGCGTCGATCGGCGACGGCCAGGTTCCGTGGGCCCCTGTGGGCAGCATGATCGTTTCCCCCTGTGCGGTCAGGCCGTGCGCAGATAGTGGTCGAGGACGCGGACGCCGAAGTGCAGGGCCTCCACGGGGACGCGTTCGTCGACGCCGTGGAACAGCGCCTGGTAGTCGAAGCCGACGGGCAGCTTCAGCGGCGAGAAGCCGTAGCCGGTGATGCCGAGCCGGGAGAACTGCTTGGCGTCCGTGCCGCCCGACATGCAGTACGGCACGACGTGCCCGTCCGGGTCGAAGCGTTCGATCGCGGCGCGCAGTTTCGCGAAGGTCGGCGAGTCGACCGGGGCCTGCAGCGGCACCTCGCGGTGGTGGAACTCCCAGTCGACGTGGGGGCCGGTCAGCCGGTCCAGGGTGGTGTGGAACTCGTCCTCGGCGCCGGGGAGCATCCGGCCGTCGACGAAGGCGGTGGCGTGGCCCGGGATCACGTTGACCTTGTACCCGGCCTCCAGCATGGTCGGGTTGGAGCTGTTGCGGACGGTCGGCCGGACCAGGTCGGCGGCGGGGCCGAGCTTGTCGAGGAGTCCGTCGACGTCGAAGCCGGGGGCGTCCAGGTCGGGGCTGATGCCGTGCAGGGCGGCGATCTCGGTGAGCGCGGCCCGGACCGTGGGGGTGAGCCGGACCGGCCAGGTGTGCTCGCCGATCCGGGCGACGGCCGCGGCGAGCGCGCTGACGGCGTTGTTCCTGTTGACCTTGGAGCCGTGGCCCGCCTTGCCGTGCGCGGTGAGCTTCAGCCAGGCGGTACCGCGCTCGCCCGCGGCGATCGGGTAGAGCGGCATGTCCGGTCCGGCGTGGAAGGTGAAGGCGCCGGATTCGCTGATGCCCTCGGTGCAGCCCTCGAAGAGCGCGGCGTGCCGGTCGGCGAGGAAGCCGGAGCCGTCGTCGGCGCTGGCCTCCTCGTCGGCGGTGTACGCGATGACGATGTCGCGGCGGGGCCGGACGCCGGTGCGCGCCCAGGCGCGGACGACGGCCAGGACCATCGCGTCCATGTTCTTCATGTCGATGGCGCCGCGCCCCCAGACCACCCCGTCGCGGACCTCGCCGGAGAAGGGGTGCACGGTCCAGTCGGCCGCCTCGGCCGGGACCACGTCGAGGTGGCCGTGCACGAGCAGGGCATCGGCGGACGGGTCGGTGCCGGGGATCCGGGCGACCACGTTGGTGCGTCCGGGGGTGCGTTCCAGCAGGGTGGGTTCCAGCCCGGCGTCGGCCAGCCGCTCCGCGACGTACTCGGCGGCCGGGCGTTCCCGGCATTCGCCGTCGCCTCGGTTGGTGGTGTCGATCCGGATCAGTTCGGAGGTGAACGTCACCGACTCGTCCAGTGCCCGCTGGTCGACGCTGTCCGGGAAGGCGGTCGTCTCAGCCATATTGCTCCTCCACGGCGGACGACACGATCGTCGTCACCGCCTTGAACGTGCGGATCGCTTCGTACATCGTCGCGCTGGTGTAGGCGACGCGCCGCTCGCCGCTGGGCGCCACGCCCGGGACGACGGTGGCCGCGCCCGCCAGGTGCTCGGCGTCGAATTCCAGCTCAATGGTGTGGGGGCCGCCCTCCACCGGGGTGTGGCGCACGGCGAGCGCGGCGGCCTCCTCGGCCGCCGCGCGGATGTCGGCGGCGGTACGGGCCGGGGTGCGGCAGACCGCGGCGTACCGCGACACGTAGTCCTTCACGGCGACCTTGCGCGCCCGCGGGGCGTAGCCCTCCGCGTCCACGCAGGTCAGGTTGTCGCCGGTGACGAGGACGACGGGGACGCCGTACTCGGCCACGACGTGCGCGTTGAGCAGTCCCTCGCTGGCCCGGGTGCCGTCGAGCCAGACGCCGGTGATGGAGTTCGCCAGATAGGTGTGGGCGAGGACTCCCTCGGCGCCGGCCCCGGTGTGGTAGCCGATGAAGGCGATGGCATCGACGTCGCCGTGCTGGACGCCCTCGACCATGGACAGGGACTTGTGCCGGCCGGTGAGCATCTCGACCCGGTCGTCGAGCCGTTCCAGCAGCAGGTTGCGCATGGACCAGTGGGCCTCGTTGACGAGCACCTCGTCGGCGCCGCCGTCGTAGAAGCCGAGGGCCGCCGCGTTCACGTCGGAGGTGAACATGGCGCGGCATCTCTCCCACTGGGGGCTGCCCGGCAGCACATCGGCGGGCCAGGTCACACCGGTGGCGCCTTCCATGTCCGCACTGATCAGGATCTTCATGCCGGGTCACGCTACGCGCCGGAGAACCGCCAGGCCAGAGCACCGGACACGTTCAGAGGTCCAGTCCTCCGAAGGGAGCGAGACGCACACCCCGAACAGGCGCATCACGGACAACCGGCCCCGTCCGGGGCCCGGGGCGTCCGGTCCGCCTTGACAGATTTTCCCGCTCCAGACCATGATTCCATTAATTGACTAATGGAATTGAGGCGAAGTGCATGGCAGACGCATTCACTCCGGGCACCACGTCCGGCGCGTGGGCGCTGGAGGTCCGCGGCCTGGGTAAGCGCTACCGGCGCGGCTGGGCGCTGCGGGACTGCTCGTTCCGGCTGCCGGCCGGGCGGATCTGCGGTCTCGTCGGCCCCAACGGGGCGGGCAAGAGCACCCTGTTGAAGCTCGCGACCCGGCAGATCCAGCCCTCGGAGGGCCGGCTCCGGGTCTGCGGCGTGTCCGTGGACGATCCCGCGGTGCTGCCGCGGTTCGCCTTCCTCGGGCAGGACAAGCCGCTGTTCAAGCGGTTCACCGTGGCGGAGACGCTGCGCATGGGCAGCGAGCTGAACCCCGGCTGGGACGCGGCCGCGGCGGAGCGGATCGTACGGTCCGGCCAGGTGCCGATGGACGCCCGCGTCGGCTCCCTCTCCGGCGGACAGCGCACCCGGGTCGCCTTCGCGCTGGCCTTCGGCAAGCGGCCCGACCTGCTGCTGCTCGACGAGCCGATGTCGGACCTCGACCCGCTGGCCCGCCACGACATGAGCGCCCTGCTGATGTCGGAGGCCGTCGAGCGCGGCACCACCGTGCTGATGTCCTCCCACATGCTGTCCGAGCTGGAGGACATGTGCGACTACCTGCTCGTCCTCGCCGACGGCCGGATCCGGATGGCGGGTGACGCGGATGCCCTCGTCCCGGCCCACGCGCTGGTCACGGGGCTCGCGACGGACGGGGACCCGGCCGCCCTGCTGGCCCCGCACACGGTGATCGAGTCCCGGGTCCAGGGCAGGCAGTTCCGCGCGCTGGTGCGCCCGAACGGGCCGCTGCCGGGCGACTGGGTGGTCGCCGAACCCAGCCTGGAGGAAGTGCTGCTGGCACACCTCCGCGCGCCGGACGCGCCCGCGCTGTTCACCCCCGGCGCCCGCATCGAGGACGAAGGGATCCACGCCGCATGAGCACCACCCGGACCGAAACCCCGCGCACCGAACGGGCGCCCCGGCCCCGTCTGCTGCACGGGCTGAACTGGCTCGTCGTACGGCAGCACCGGGCCGCGCTGCTCAGCCTGCTCGGCGCGACGGTCCTCGGCTCGATCTGGCTCGTGTACGAGCGCAGCCGGATGAAGGACGTCCTGGCGTCCGCGGGCTCGGGGAGGGAGCTGGTGAACTTCGACTCCGACGGCGTGGCTCTGGTCATCAGCGCGCTGGGGGCACTGCCGCTGCTGCTCGCCGTCTTCATCGGCGCCCCGCTGATCGCGGGGGACCAGGAACAGGGCACCGCACAGCTGGTCACCACCCAGTCCGTGTCGCGCCTGCGCTGGGTGACGACGAAGATCGCCTGGGTCTACGGCGCGGTGCTCGTGACCGGCGCGGTGCTGTCGGCGGTCTTCACCTGGTGGTGGAAGCCCGACCGTTCGGTGTTCTCGTACGACTGGTCGAGCGGGTCGATCTTCGACAGCACCGGTCCGGTGCTCCCCGCGCTCTGCCTCTTCCTGACCGCTGCCGGCATCACCATCGGCGCGCTGGTGCGCCGGCTCCTCCCTGCCATGGCGACCACGCTGTTCTTCGCCTGGGCCCTCGGGGTGTTCTGGGACGAGATGATCGTCAACCTCGCCCCGACCCGCACGCTCGTGTATCCGCTGAACGCGGACATGCCCGCGCAGCTGGACGAGTCGATGGAGGTGGACCGCTGGATCGGCTCCGCCGACGGGCAGCTCTACGGCTGGGGCCTGTGCGCCGAACCCACCGAGAAGGCGTCCGATGCCTGCATCGAGAAGCACGGCATCGTCAACAATGTCTACGAGTACCTCGGCTTCGACCAGATGCCGGCCATGCAGTGGACCGGGGCGGGCATCCTGCTCGCGGGAACCGTCGTACTCACCGCGTTCGTCCTGTGGCGGGTGTCCCGTCGCCCGCTCTAGTCGGCCGCACCGGCACGGCAGTCCAACGGGAGGTGAAGAAGACGATGGTCGTGTTCCGCATCGACAGACGCAGCGGGGTGGCGACGTACCTCCAGATCGTGCGCCAGGTCGAACAGGCGCTGCGCATGGGGGCGTTGGAGGAGGGTGACCGGTTGCCGACCGCCGCGCAGGTCGCGGCGGAGACCAAGGTCAACCCCAACACGACCCTCAAGGCGTACCGCGAGCTGGAGCGCGCGGGGCTGGCCGAGGTCCGGCAGGGTGCGGGCACCTTCATCACCCGCACCCTCGTCCCGGCCCAGGACGGCCCCACCGCCCCTCTGCGCGCGTCGCTCGTCGAGTGGCTGAACGAGGCGCGGGCCCAGGGGCTCAGCGGCCAGGAGGTCGACGCCCTCTTCCGGTCGGCCTGCGCGACCGTGTACCCGGCGGAGACGGACCTCTGACGGAACGGGACGGCGTCCGCCGGGCGCCGCGTACGGAACGGGGAAGGCGCCCGGCGGGGCCGCGTTAGGGTTCGGTCGCATGACCGACCCCGTACTGGAACTCCTGCGCAGCCGTCCCGACCTGGCCGAACTGGCCGCGTTCCCCTTCAACTTCGACGTGGACCGGGCCTACCACGTCGAGGAGGTGCACCTGGCGTCCGGTGCGTCGCTGGAGCCGATCGCCGGTGACGACACCGGCGGCACGTACTTCCTGAGCGGGGGGACGGCCGTGCTCCACGCCTCCTCCGACGGATACGCCTCGCTGTTCGCCGACAGTGTCGGCGACGCGCTCCAGATGCTCGTCCGGCTGCCCTGGTGGTGCGAGGAGCTCTCCGACGGGATGGACGAGGAGGCCCTGCTCGCCGCGGTGCGCCGGGCGGACGAGGAGGCCCGGGAGGAGTTCGCCCCCGAACTCGACGAGCAGCGTGCGGCGCTGATCGGCGGTCTGGGGCTGCCGGACCGGCCGCTGACCGAGCTCTTCGCGCTGTCGGAGTCGGTCACCCGGCGCACCGAGCCGGAGCACGTCCTGCTCAACTCCCACGAGCTCTGCGCCTACCGACTGGAGGAGCCCTACCGGCAGTGCCTGCGCGACGTCGTCCTCGCCCCGGGGCGGGAGACGCTGGGGCGGATGCGCTGCGGCGACCCCGGCGTCCTGGCGGAGACGGCCGCCGACCCGGTGCTGCGGGCGGGGGTACTGCGGGCGGCGCACCACGACCGCCGCGACGGGGACCTGCCGCTGCTGCGGACCCTGCTGGAGCAGGAGGACTCCGCCCGGACCGAGTGGTACGAGGAACGGTGGCGGGCCGCGGTGCTGGTGGCGTCGTACGGGCGGGAGGAGGACGTCGCGCTGCTGCGGTCGGCCACGGACGGGCAGGTCACCGACCGTTCCGGGGCCGTCGAGTGGGCCCGCGCCGCGGAGGCGGGGCGGGCCGGGCCCGGCGCGGCCCCGGAGGACGAGTTCACCTGGATCGGACTCGCCCACCGCCAGGGCCGTGTCGAGCACGCCCGGGTCGCGCTCATCCGCCTCCTGGACGACACCGGGCCGGACCCGGACCGGCTCCGGAGGCTGAGCCGGTCGCTGGAGCGGATCGGCGACCACGCGCAGGCGGCCCGTGCCCAGTTCAACCTCCTCTCCCTCCAGGACACGGCATGGGACCGGGCCTCGGAGGCGTACGTCCTCGCCCGTCTGGAGCGCCTCAAGGGCGACCTCGCGGCCGCGGGCCGGGCGCTGGAGCGGGCCAGGACGGCGGTCGGCGCCGACGGCACCGCGCCCGACGGGACCGTCGAGCGGTGGCACCGCCGGGGGCTCGGCCGGCTGATCACGGAGCAGCACCTGGAACTGGCGCTCGCGGCCGTCGAGGCGGGCGACGCGGAACTCGCGCGCACGACGGCGGCGCACGCCCGGCTCCTGCTGGACACGATCGCCGCGGAGTCGGCGAAGAAGCTCAGCGGGCTGTCCACCCGGGCGAAATGGGCGGTGGCGGCCCTGCGCCCGCACGACGGCTGACGGCGCCGCGCGCCACCCGGTGGCCGGCGGCGCGGCTCCTGCGCGACGGCGGACCCCGGACGTGCCGCGGGGCCGGCCGGTGTTCCCACCGGCCGGCCCCGCGGCCGTTGCGTGCCCTCAGTCCTCGTGACCGAGCTGGAGGTCCCGTTCGGTGCGTCCGCCGCCCGCCACCTGGAGGACGGTGGCCACCGGCGGATATCCGGCGGCGATCACGGTGTACTCGCCGGTGGACAGGTCCACGAACCGGAACGCGCCGTCGGGTCCGGTGGTGAGGGTGTCGACCACGTTGCCCGCCGCGTCCAGGAGCGTGACCCGGGCGTCCTCGACGGGCCGGCCGCCGCTCGCCCGTACGATGCCGCGGAGCACCGCGCCGCCGGCCAGCTCGATGTCCTGCCGGGTCTCCCGGGCCGCCTGCACGCTCACCGGCAGCGCGGCGGGCCGGAAGGCGGGGGCGCTGGCGGCGAGGGTGTACTCGCCGGCCACCAGCTCCGTGATGACGTAGCCGCCCTCGCGTCCGCTGCGGGTGGAGGCGACCACCTCGCCGCGCACGTCGGTGAGGGTGACGGCGGCGTCGCGCACCGGGATGCCGTCGGCGGTGAGGACGGCCCCGGCCAGGCGCCCCGCCCCGCCGAGCACCACGTCGAGTTCCACCGGCCGTTCGCCCGCGGTGACGCTGACGGCCTGCGGCTGGTGTCCGCCGGCCGCGGCGATGAGGACGTACGAGCCGGCGCCGGGCACGCTCAGCGCGTACCGGCCGTCGTCGCCGCTCGCGCCCCGGCCGACCTGCTGTCCCTGGACGTCGATGAGGGTGAGGGCGGCGCGCGGGACCTTCGTGCCGTCGGGGTGCTGGACGCTGCCGCACACCGGCACGCCCGACAGGTACACGGGCGGTGTGGCGGTGGCCCGGGCGGCCGGGACGGTCACGGTCACGGATCCGATGGCGGCCCGGGGGTCGGTCTCGGCGGTGGTCTCGACGGCGCTTTCGGGGCTGTGGTGGGACACCAGCGGTTTCTCCTTGAGGAAGAAGGCGAGGAACAGGCCGAGCGCGAGCACCGGCACGAGGTAGAGGAAGATCCGTGGCATCGCGTCGGCGTATGCCTGGATGTAGCCGTCCCGCAGCGCGGGTTCCATCGAGTGGACCAGTTGCGGGGTGATCGACTCGGGGTCGGGCAGGTCGGCGCCGGCCGGCAGGCGCACGGCGAGCGCGTCCGCGAGCCGGCCCGCGAAGAGCGT
Source organism: Streptomyces sp. sk2.1 (assembly GCF_008120935.1). Classification (GTDB taxonomy): domain Bacteria; phylum Actinomycetota; class Actinomycetes; order Streptomycetales; family Streptomycetaceae; genus Streptomyces. The sequence goes on along the minus strand of NZ_RDBO01000077.1, from coordinate 1,984,311 downwards.
CCCGAAGACGGCCGCGCCGACGCTTCCGCCGATCTGCCGGAAGTAGTTGTTGGCGCTGGTCGCGGTGCCGAGGTCGGCGGGTGCGACGGAGTTCTGCACGGCGAGCACCAGCACCGGCATGACCAGCCCGATCCCGATGCCGAGCACGGCCTGCGCGATGCTGTACTCAAGGCGCGGGGTGTCGGTCTCCAGCCGGGAGAGCAGCCACATCCCGACCGTCGAGACCGCGCCGCCGACGATCGGGTGGGCGCGGTAGCGGCCGGTGCGCGAGATCATCTGGCCGGAGACGACGGACGCGACGACGATGCCGCCCATCATCGGGAGCATCAGCAGTCCGGACTCGGTGGCCGTGGCCCCGTCGACCATCTGGAGGAAGGTCGGCAGATAGCTGGCGGCACCGAACAGCGCGACCCCGACGACCGCGCCGACCAGCGCGGTGACGTTGAAGATCGAGTCGCGGAACAGCCGCAGCGGGATGACCGGTTCGGCGGCCCGGTGCTCGACGACCAGGAAGAGCAGGGTCGTTGCGACCGCCCCGGCACCGAGTCCCAGGATGGTGCCCGATCCCCACGCGTACTCCGTCCCGCCCCAACTGGTCAGCAGCACCAGGCAGGTGGAGGCGGCGGCGAGCAGCAGTGCGCCGAGGACGTCGAGGCGGGGCCGGACGGCGGGCCGGGGAAGCCGCAGCACGACGGTGATGACGGCGAGGGTGACCAGGCCGAACGGGACGTTGATGTAGAAGCACCAGCGCCAGGAGGCGTGGTCGGTGAAGAAGCCCCCGAGCAGCGGTCCCGCCACGGAGGCGAGGCCGAACGCCGCGCCGATGAGGCCCATGAACCGGCCGCGCTCCCGGGGCGGGACGACGTCCGCGATGATGGCCTGGACGCCGATCATCAGACCGCCGCCGCCGATGCCCTGGACGGCGCGGAAGGCGATCAGTTCGTCCATGGTGCGCGACCAGCCGGCCAGCGCGGAGCCGATGACGAAGACCACGATCGCGAACTGGAAGACGCCCTTGCGGCCGAAGAGGTCGCCGAGCTTGCCGTAGAGGGGCAGTCCGATGGTGGAGGCGAGCAGGTACGCGGTGACGGCCCAGGACATCTTCTCCAGGCCGTGCAGTTCACCGACGATCTTCGGCAGCGCGGTGGCGACGATCATCTGGTCGAGCGCCGCGAGGAGCAGCGTGAGCATCAGCCCGAGGAAGACGAGCCGGATGCGGCGGGGGCTGATCTCCGGTGCGTCGGGCGGGGC
>NZ_RDBO01000077.1:1970372-1982960 GCF_008120935.1 Streptomyces sp. sk2.1 | reverse complement strand
GGCGGAGGGTGGTGCGGTCGCCGTGCCGGCGGTCCCCGTACCGCCCGGCTCCTCCTCCAGCAGAGTGATCCCACCCACCACGTGCCGCTCCCCTCGTCGCGTCTGCGCCGCCCTTTTCTCGCATCGTGCGAGAAGTGAGGGCAAACGCGACGGGGGGCGCCGACGGCGCACTCGGGGGGTTTAACCCCCGGTGGGAGCCACTACGGCGTACGACCGGCGCGGCGGGAAAACCACTCGATACGGTGAGGCCGGTCAACGCCGTACCGGGTTACTTCTTCTCCACCTCGGCAGCGAGGTTCTGGAGCAGTTCGTCGTAGATCCGCCCGAGCCCCTTGGGGGCGAAGGTCCTCTCGAAGAATCCGCCGATGCCGCCGGCGCCGTTCCACACGGCCGAGACGACCGCCTTCGACTTCCCCTCGCCGGCCGGGGTGACGGTCCAGGTGGTGACCATCGAGGAGTTGCGGTCCTTCTCGACGAGTTGGCCGTCCGTGGGCTCGGTGACCTCCAGCAGGCAGTCGCGCACCCGCTTGCTGGTGGCCTGGAGCTTCCAGTGGACGAGGGTGCCCTCGCCGTCGCCGCCCTCGCGCACCTCGTACTCGCTGAACTGTCCGGGCAGCACCTTGCCCCGGACCTGCTCGTAGTCGGCCAGGGCGTCGAACACCGTCTCCGCGTCCGCCGCGATGACTCGTTCCGTGGTGGCCTCGACCTGCGCCATGCCTGTTCCTCCAGCACTCGGTTGTTCGGGGGTGTGACGAGCCAACCACCTCCGGCACGCCGCTCAAAATCCGGGCCGGGACGAAGGGGAGAAAACGATCATGGGAACAAGTGTTCTATTCTCTGCCCAGTGCTACCGAGGAGGCGTCCATGCGCTGGGACAATCCGGCCGAGCGGCCCGGAGCGGCGGGGAACGGCGCGCTCTTCGCCGCGGACGCGGTGACCACGCGCACCTTCGACGCCCCCGGGTTCCGGGGCGTCACCTTCCACGAGGTCCGGGCCCGTTCGATCGTGAACCGGGTGCCGGGCGCGTCGCGGATGCCGTTCGAATGGACCGTCAATCCGTACCGGGGTTGCTCGCACGCCTGCGTCTACTGTTTCGCGCGCAAGGCGCACAGCCGCCTCGACCTCGACACCGGTCCCGGCTTCGACTCGCAGATCGTCGTCAAGGTCAACGCCCCGGAGCTGCTGCGCGACCACCTCTCGTCCGGCCGCTGGCACGGGGCGCACCTCGCGATGGGCACGAACGTCGACTGCTACCAGCGCGCGGAGGGCCGGTACCGGTTGATGCCCGGCATCCTCGCGGCCCTGCGCGACCACGCGAACCCGTTCTCCATCCTGACCAAGGGAACGCTGATCCTGCGCGACCTGGAGCTGCTGCGGCAGGCGTCCGAGGTCACCGACGTCGGCGTCTGCGTCTCGGTCGGCTTCGTCGACGACGGGCTGTGGCGCACCCTGGAGCCCGGCACGCCCTCCCCCCTGCACCGCCTGGACACCGTCCGCGCCCTGAGCGGGGCCGGCATCGGCTGCGACGTGCTGATGGCGCCGATCGTCCCGTTCCTCGGCGACCACCCGGACCAGCTGCGGGCCACGGTCCGGGCGATCGCCGCCGCCGGGGCGACCTCGGTGACACCGCTCGTCCTCCATCTGCGGCCCGGCGCGCGGGAGTGGTACATGCACTGGCTCGCCGGCCACCACCCGCACCTGGTGCGGCGGTACGAGCGGCTGTACGCCTTGCGCGCGAAACAGTAGACGCAGGCGTGCGAGCAACCCCGGTACGGATTGACGGTCCATTCGAACGGCATCCGCGACGCGCCCGGCACCCGGTTCACGATCGAACGGGCCCGGACCTCGTGGAAGGTGCCCCGTTCTGAACCCGCCCCGGTCCGCCGGGACCACGGCCCGGCACGGTGGGGCCCGAGCGGGCAAACGGGTCAACTCTCGGCCCGAACGGTCCTTCCGGGCACGAATGCGGGGAGCATGCGGCGGGGGCTGCGCCCCGCGCAGTCGTGTTTTCCCCGTCACGGGAGGCCATATGACGAAACGTCCAGGAATTCTGCTCGCCGCAGGCGCGGCCGTCGCCGGTCTGGTGACCGCGGCGCCGGCCCCGGCGACCGCCGACACCGGCGCGCGGGCCACGGCCCGGCTCAAGTGGACCGACTGCGGCACCGAGTCGTATCCGCGACTGCAGTGCTCATCGGTCAGCACGCCGCTCGACCATGACGATCCGTCGGGCCGGCGGATCACCCTCGCCCTGTCCCGGATCCCGCACACCGCGAAGACCTTCCAGGGTCCGCTGCTCGTCAATCCGGGCGGCCCCGGGGGCAGCGGCCTGTCGATGGCCGGTTTCGTGGCGTCCTCGCTGCCGAAGTCGCTCGCCGCGCAGTACGACGTGATCGGGTTCGACCCGCGCGGCGTCGGCAGGAGCAGGCCGGCGCTGGACTGCGTGCCGAAGTACTTCGATCCGGTGCGGCCGGTCTCGACGCCGGACGCGCCGGGGATCGAGCGGGCCAACCGGAACCGGGCCCGCGCCTTCGCCGAGGCGTGCGGGCGCAAGTACCCCGATCTGCTGCCGTACATGGACACCGTCAGCGCCGCCGAGGACCTGGACGTGATCCGGGGGGCCCTCGGCTCCCGGCAGCTCAACTACTTCGGCTACTCGTACGGCACCTACCTCGGCGCGGTGTACGGCAAGCTGCACCCGGAGCGGGTGCGGCGCATGGTGCTCGACTCGAACGTCGACCCGGACGGCGTCTGGTACGACGACAACATCGGCCAGAACCACGCCTTCGACGCCCGCCACAAGGCGTTCGCCGCCTGGGTCGCGAAGCACGACGCCACGTACCGGCTGGGCACGGACCCGGCGGAGGTCGAGCGCGCCTGGTACGCCATGCGCGACGCCGTCCGGGCGCGGCCCGCCGGCGGGAAGGTCGGCGCGAGCGAGCTGGAGGACACCTTCCTGCCGGGCGGCTACTACAACGGCTACTGGCCCCGGCTGGCCGACGCGTTCGCCCGGTACGTGCACGACCACGACCAGGACGCGCTCGTGAAGGCGTACGAGCGGTTCGGCGCGCTCGACGCGGAGGGCGACAACGGGTACTCGGTCTACTCGGCCGTGCAGTGCCGCGACGCCCGGTGGCCGCGGCCGTGGAACACCTGGCGCAACGACAGCCGACGGGTGCACGCCAAGGCTCCCTTCTTCACCTGGAACAACACCTGGTACAACGCCCCCTGCGCCGACTGGCCGGTGGAGCCGCTCAACCCGGTGCGGGTCTCCAACCGCGCCCTGCCGCCGGTGCTGCTCTTCCAGGCGACCGACGACGCGGCGACGCCGTACGAGGGCGGGGTCACCCTGCACCGCAGGCTGCACGGTTCCGGCCTGGTCGTCGAGCAGGGCGGCGGGAACCACGGCATCACGCTGAGCGGCAACGACTGCCTCGACGAGCACCTCGTGGCCTACCTCGCCGAGGGCACCGTGCCGCGCGGCGGGGGCAGCCGGGCCGACGCGGACGCGGTCTGCGCCGCGTCCCCCGAGCCGCGTCCGCTGACCGGCGAGGCGGCGGCGAAGTCGGCGCGGCGGACGGGTTCCGGCAGCAGGGGCGCCACCCTGCACGGGCTGCTCGGCCCCCGCGGCTGACCGGTCCGCGCCCCGGTCCCGCGTACGGGCCGTCCCGGCGCCTGCGCCAGGATGGCCCGTATGACGACACCGGCCACGCCCGCCCCGGAGCCCGCGACGCGCGTGCGGGACATGACCGTCGACGACTGCGAGGCGGTCTCGCGCCTCCGGGTGCGCGGCTGGCGGGCCGCGTACGCGGGGCTGGTGCCGCAGTCGTACCTGGACGGCATGGACCTCGCCGTCGCCGAGGACGTGGAGCGCCGCCGCGCGTCCTTCACCGGGGGCCTCACGATCGTGAACGTGGTGGCCGAACGGCCGGACCGCGGAGTGATCGGCTGGGCCTGCTACGGCCCGTACCGCGAGAACGGCAGGCCGCTCGCGCGGGGCGAGCTGTACGCGCTCTACGTGGCGCCCGAGCTGATCGGGACCGGGGCGGGCCGCGCCCTGATGGCGGAGGTGCTCGCCCGCGCCGCCGCCGAGGGCTTCCCCGACCTGGCGCTGTGGGTGCTGAGGGAGAACGCCCCGGCCCGCCGCTTCTACGAGCGCGCGGGCTTCCGGCCCGACGGCGCCGAGGAGTCCTTCGAGGCGGACGGCGTGCTCGTGCCCGAGGTGCGCTACGTACGCGCCCTCGGGGTCCCCGCCGCGCCCTGAGGCCGACGGGGGCCGGGCTTCCGGAAAAAGCCCGGCGCCCCCTCAGGCCGTGTCCAGCCTGCCGAGCGCGTCCCGGGCGGCGGCGCCCAGCCTCGGGTGCGTCAGCGCCGCCCCCAGGAGCGGGCGGGCCCGCTCGTCCCCCAGCTGCCCGAGCCCCTCCACGCAGGCGAGCGCGACCCGCCKMMGCGGGTCGCCCGGGTCCAGCAGCCGTTCCAGGGTGCTCATCAGCGCGGGCACCGACTCCGGGGCCCGCAGGGCGGTGAGCAGCCGCACCGGGTGCAGGGCGTACGCGGTGCGCAGGGTGTTGGTCGCGAGGGCGGCGGCGGCCCGGGGGGTGCGGGGGTCGCCGAGGAGCACCAGGGCGTGGGCGGCGGACACGCAGCGTTCCGGATCTCGGTGGTTGAGCAGCAGGACCAGCGCCTCGAAGGCCCGCCGGTCGCCGCCGCAGCCGAGCCGGAACGCGGCGATCTCGCGGGCCCAGAGCGGGCGTTCGCGCTCCACCAGGACGCGGGCCAGCTCCTCCTCGTCGTCGGTGCCGAGGAGGGCGTGACAGGCCGCCGACTCCCCCGCCGCGCCCGCCTCGTCCGCAAGCCGGTCCGCCAGGGAACGGAACTCCTCGTCCATGACTCTCAGCGTATCGGCGGGGACCGTGCGTATCGAGATCCGGGACGGATATGACGTGGCCCACAGCGAAAGGGGGCTGGCGCGCTCGTTACCCGGGAGTTAATCTCATGTGAGCGGGACACACTCCCCGCCTGCTCCGGTGGCCTGGTGACGCAGCCACCCGGAGTGCTTGTCGGTTCGGCAGCTTTGCGAGACGTGACTCCGGGACAGAGTCCGTCGCCCCTTCCGGGTCCGGGTACGCCCACGGCGCCCCGGCCCGAGTACCACGACACGCAATTTCCGCACGTGTCGCGCCCGTTCTCCTCATGCCGGCGCGCGCCGTGCCCTCCTCACAGTCGTCACTCATTCTCTGGAGTCCCGTGATGGACACCCCGCTCAGCACCATTGCCGTCGTCGGTCTCGGCACCATGGGCACCGGCATCTCCGAGGTCCTGTCCCGCGCCGGCCACGAGGTCATCGGCATCGACATCAGCGCCGAGGCCGCCGCCCGCGCCGTCGCCGCCCTGGAGTCCTCGACCGCCCGCGCCGTGGGGCGCGGACGGATCACCGAGGAGGAACGGGGCGACGTGCTCGCCCGGTTCCGCACCTTCGACGACCTCCGGGCCGCCGCGGAGGCGGAGCTGGTCATCGAGGTCGTGCCCGAGTCGTACGAGATCAAGCAGCAGGTCTTCCGGGAGCTCGACGAGGTCGTCTCCCCCACCACGATCCTGGCGACCGGCACCAACGCCCTGTCGGTGACCCGGCTGGCCGCCGAGTCGCTGCGCCCCGAGCGCGTGCTCGGCCTGCACTTCTTCAACCCGGCGCCCGCGATGAAGCTGGTCGAGGTGGTCTCCTCGGTGCTGACGGCACCGCCGGCCGTCGAGGCGGTCACCGCGCTCGCCCGCAGCCTGGGCAAGGAGCCGGTGGCGGTCGGCGACCGGCCGGGCTTCGTCGCCGACGGGCTGCTGTTCGGCTACCTCAACCAGGCCGCCGCGATGTACGAGGCCAACTACGCCTCCCGCGAGGACATCGACGCGGCGATGAAGCTCGGCTGCGGCCTGCCGATGGGGCCGCTCGCCCTGCTCGACCTGATCGGGATCGACACCGCCCGCACCGTCCTGGAGGCGATGTACACCGAGTCGCGCGACCGGCTGCACGCCCCGGCGCCGGTGCTCCGGCAGCTGAGCGACGCGGGGCTGACCGGCCGCAAGGCGGGCCGCGGCTTCTACACGTACGACTCGGCCGGCGGCCAGACCGTGGTGCCGGACGCGCTGACCCCGCGGGAGGACACCGCCGCGGCGGCCGGGCGCGCGGTGCGTTCGGTGGGGGTCGCCGGCTCCGGGACGATGGCCTCGGGGATCGCCGAGGTGTTCGCGAAGGCCGGTTACGACGTGGTCCTGGCCGCGCGGGGCCAGGAGAAGGCGGACGCGGCGAAGGCCCGGATCGCCAAGTCGCTGGAGCGTTCCGTCGCCAAGGGCCGGCTGACGGACGGGGCCCGGGACGAGGCGCTCGGCCGGATCACCGCGGCCGGTTCGCTGGACGCCTTCGCCGACGTCGACCTCGCGGTGGAGGCCGTCGCCGAGGACCTGGCGGTCAAGCAGCAGCTGTTCCGGACCATGGACAAGGTGTGCCGGCCGGGGGCGGTCCTGGCCACCACCACCTCGTCGCTGCCGGTCGTGGCCATCGCCCGTGCCACCTCGCGTCCGCAGGACGTGATCGGGATGCACTTCTTCAACCCGGCCCCCGCGATGAAGCTGGTCGAGGTGGTCCGTACGGTGCTCACCGCCGACGACGTCCACGCCACCGTCCGCGAGGTCTGCGTCAAGATCCGCAAGCACCCGGTGGACTGCGGCGACCGGGCCGGTTTCATCGTCAACGCGCTGCTGTTCCCGTACCTCAACAACGCGATCAAGATGGTCGAGGAGCACTACGCGAGCCTCGACGACATCGACGCCGCGATGAAGCTGGGCGGCGGCTACCCGATGGGCCCGTTCGAGCTGCTGGACGTGGTCGGCCTCGACGTCTCGCTGGCCATCGAGAAGGTGCTGCACAACGAGTTCCGCGACCCGGGCCTGGCCCCGGCGCCGCTGCTCGAACACCTGGTGGCCGCGGGCTGCCTCGGCCGCAAGACGGGGCGCGGCTTCCGCGAATATGCCCGGCGTTGAGCGGGGATCCGGGTGGGGAGGGCTGCTCGACCCCTCGGGCGGCCCTCCCCCACGGGCGCACTCCCCCGGCCCGATGCAGTACGTTCACACCATGTCCCAGCCCGCCCGGTCTCCCCGTGCCTCCGCCGCGTCCGACGCCCAGGAAAGTGCCGCAGGCACTCGCGCCGCCGCCCAACGGCTCAAAATGCGGCGCGAATTGGCCGCTGCGGCCATGGAACTCTTCGCCACGAAGGGCTACGAGGCGACGACGGTCGACGAGATCGCGGGCGCCGCGGGAGTCGCCCGGCGCACCTTCTTCCGGCACTTCCGCTCCAAGGAAGAGGCGATCTTCCCGGACCACGACGACACCCTCGTCAGGGCCGAGGCCGTCCTCAACGCCGCACCGGCGCACGAGCACCCCCTCGACACCGTCTGCCGCGGCATCAAGGAAGTCATGAAGATGTACGCGGCGAAGCCCGCGGTCTCCGTGGCCCGCTACAAGCTGACCCGCGAGGTCCCCACCCTGCGTGAGGCCGAGATCGCCTCGGTGGCCCGTTACGAGCGGCTCTTCACGCGTTATCTGCTGGGCCATTTCGACGAGCGCGACCACCAGGTCGGCAACGACGACCCGTTGCTGGCGGAGGTCGCGGCGTCCGCCGTCGTCACCGCGCACAACCACGTGCTGCGCCGCTGGCTGCGGGCGGGCGGCGAGGGCGACGTGGAGGCCCAGCTCGACCACGCCTTCGCGATCGTCCGCGACACCTTCGGCACCGGCATCGGCGCGGGCCGGATCGCCGGCACCGAACCGGCGAAGCAGCCGGCCGCCTCGGTGACGGCCCACGACGAGGTGCTGGTCGCGGTGGCCCGCACCGACGCACCGCTGGACGAAGTGATGCGCACCATCCAGCAGGCGCTCCGGGACCGCTGAGGGCCTGCTGACGGGGGCGTGCCGACCGGGCGCGCCCCCGTTCGCCGTCACCGCGCCGAAACCCCGTTGCCGCGACCCCGCGCCGGTGCTGTGGTGGGCGGATGACTCATGATCGCGAAACACTGCTGGCCCTGTTCGACCGGGAGATGCGCGAGCACGCCCGCCCCGACGGCCCCGGCGTCGAGGTGGAGCGCACCGGCGACGTCGTGCGCCAGACCGGTGGCGCCGAGGACTGGAACGGGATCGTCTGGTCGTCCCCGGAACTGGACCCCGCCCGGACGGACGAGGTGATCGCGGCCCAGGTGGCGCACTACGCGGCGCTCGGGCGCGACGAGTTCGAGTGGAAGCTGTACGCGCACGACCGGCCGGCCGATCTGGCGCGGCGCCTCCTGGCAGCCGGCTTCGAGGCGGAGGAGCCGGAGACCCTGCTGGTCGCCCCGGTGGCGGACCTGTCGACGGCGGTGGAGCCGCCCGAGGGCGTCCGGTTGCGCACCGTGCGTGACGCGGACGACGCGGAGCTGCTGGTCCGCACCCACGAGCGGGCCTTCGGGGAGAAGCTGCCGTGGCTGCGCCACCAGGTGCTGAGCCGGCTCGAACAGGATCCGGAGCACTTCGTCGGGGTGCTCGCCATGGCGGGCGACGAGGCGGTGAGCTCGGCCCGGATGGAGCTGTACCCGGGCACGGGCTTCGCGGGGCTCTGGGGCGGCGGCACGGTCGGGGAATGGCGCGGGCGGGGCGTCTACCGGGCCCTGATCGCCCTCCGGGCCCGGATCGCGACGGAGCGGGGGTACGAGCACCTCCAGGTCGACGCCTCCGACATGAGCGCCCCGATTCTCCGGCGGCTCGGATTCGTGGCCCTGAGCACCACGACGCCCTACGTGCACCGGTCGCGCTGATCGATCATCCGCGTTCCTTTACGGGGCATACCTCGGCGAAACACCCCTCACAACGCCCATCGGTGCCCGGTGGGTGACAAGTGAGAGAAATTGTTGGCACGCAGTGCCTTGCCAGGTGTCACGGAGTGCCATACGTTGAAGGTGTCCGGGCGGCCGGCGTGCCGGGATCTCACGCACGCCGGCTGTCCCCGCAAGCGATGCGCCTGCGCGCCCGGACGCCTGCGTCACAGGCGAAACCTTCCGCTCCACAGAGCAAGCCGAAGCTTTGACAGCCGAACCGACGGCAACACCTCCACACCACACTGCTCGCCATTGCTCGCAGGGACTGCTCACGCGTTCCCGAGCGCCCCCATCCGCCGGAGGCATACCGTGAAGGAAATCCTGGACGCGATCCAGTCGCAGACGGAATCGGGAAGCGGCTCCGCCGCGGTCACCACCGCGGACTTCGCGGCCCTGCCCATCCCCGAGTCGTACCGCGCGGTGACCGTGCACAAGGACGAGACCGAGATGTTCCACGGCCTCGCCACCCGCGACAAGGACCCCCGCAAGTCCTTGCACCTCGACGAGGTCCCGGTGCCCGAACTCGGGCCCGGCGAGGCCCTGGTCGCCGTCATGGCGAGCTCGGTGAACTACAACTCCGTCTGGACCTCGATCTTCGAGCCGATGCCCACCTTCGGCTTCCTGGAGCGCTACGGAAAGCTCAGCGAGCTCACCAGGCGCCACGACCTGCCGTACCACGTCATCGGTTCCGACCTGGCGGGCGTCGTCCTGCGCACCGGTCCCGGCGTCAACGCCTGGAACCCCGGTGACGAGGTCGTGGCGCACTGCCTGTCGGTGGAACTGGAGTCCTCCGACGGCCACAACGACACGATGCTCGACCCGGAGCAGCGCATCTGGGGCTTCGAGACCAACTTCGGCGGCCTCGCCGAGATCGCGCTCGTCAAGTCCAACCAGCTGATGCCCAAGCCGAAGCACCTGAGCTGGGAGGAGGCCGCGGCCCCCGGTCTGGTCAACTCGACCGCGTACCGCCAGCTGGTGTCCCGCAACGGCGCGGGCATGAAGCAGGGCGACAACGTGCTGATCTGGGGCGCCAGCGGCGGACTCGGTTCGTACGCGACCCAGTTCGCCCTGGCCGGCGGCGCCAACCCGATCTGTGTGGTCTCCTCCCCCGAGAAGGCCGACATCTGCCGCTCCATGGGCGCCGAGGCGGTCATCGACCGCAACGCCGAGGGGTACCGGTTCTGGAAGGACGAGCGGACCCAGGACCCGCGCGAGTGGAAGCGCTTCGGCAAGCGCATCCGCGAGTTCACCGGCGGCGAGGACATCGACATCGTCTTCGAGCACCCCGGCCGCGAGACCTTCGGCGCCTCCGTCTACGTCACCCGCAAGGGCGGCACCATCACCACCTGCGCCTCGACCTCGGGCTACATGCACGAGTACGACAACCGCTACCTGTGGATGTCGCTGAAGCGGATCATCGGTTCGCACTTCGCCAACTACCGCGAGGCGTGGGAGGCCAACCGCCTGATCGCCAAGGGGAAGATCCACCCCACCCTCTCCAAGGTCTACTCCCTGGAGGAGACCGGTCAGGCCGCGTACGACGTCCACCGCAACCTCCACCAGGGCAAGGTCGGCGTGCTGGCCCTGGCCCCGCGCGAGGGACTCGGCGTCCGGGACGAGGAAATGCGCGAGAAGCACATCGACGCCATCAACCGATTCAGGAACGTCTGACATGAGTGGCCGTCAGAAGGACCGTCCGTGGCTCATGCGGACGTACGCCGGCCACTCGACCGCCGAGGCGTCCAACGAGCTCTACCGGCGCAACCTCGCCAAGGGTCAGACCGGCCTGTCGGTCGCCTTCGACCTGCCGACGCAGACCGGCTACGACCCCGACCACATCCTCGCCCGCGGCGAGGTCGGCCGGGTCGGCGTGCCGGTGTCGCACCTCGGTGACATGCGCCGGCTGTTCCAGGACATCCCGCTGGAACAGATGAACACCTCGATGACGATCAACGCCACCGCGATGTGGCTGCTGGCGCTCTACCAGGTGGTCGCGGAGGAGCAGGGCGCCGACATCACCCGGCTCCAGGGGACGACGCAGAACGACATCGTCAAGGAGTACCTCTCGCGCGGGACGCACGTCTTCCCGCCGGGGCCCTCCCTGCGGCTGACCACCGACATGATCACGTACACGGTCCGGCACATCCCGAAGTGGAACCCGATCAACATCTGCAGCTACCACCTGCAGGAGGCGGGCGCCACCCCGGTCCAGGAGATCGCGTACGCCATGTCGACGGCCATCGCGGTCCTGGACGCCGTGCGCGACTCCGGCCAGGTGCCCGAGGAGAAGTTCGGCGACGTGGTCGCGCGGATCTCCTTCTTCGTGAACGCGGGCGTCCGGTTCATCGAGGAGATGTGCAAGATGCGGGCCTTCGGCCGCATCTGGGACCGGATCACCGGCGACCGGTACGGCATCACCGACCCCAAGCAGCGCCGCTTCCGCTACGGCGTCCAGGTCAACTCGCTCGGTCTGACCGAGGCCCAGCCGGAGAACAACGTCCAGCGCATCGTCCTGGAGATGCTGGCCGTCACGCTCTCCAAGGACGCCCGCGCCCGCGCCGTCCAGCTGCCGGCCTGGAACGAGGCGCTGGGGCTCCCCCGGCCCTGGGACCAGCAGTGGTCGCTGCGCATCCAGCAGGTGCTCGCGCACGAGAGCGACCTGCTGGAGTACGAGGACATCTTCGCCGGCTCGCACGTCATCGAGGCCAAGGTCGACGAACTGGTCGCCGAGTCGCTCGCCGAGATCGACCGGATCCAGGAGATGGGCGGCGCCATGGCGGCCGTCGAGTCCGGCTACCTGAAGTCCGAGCTGGTCTCCTCGCACGCCGCCCGCCGGGCCCGGATCGAGGGCGGCGAGGAGAAGATCGTCGGCGTCAACATCCACGACACGACGGAGCCGAACCCGCTCACCGCCGACCTCGACGGGGCGATCATGACGGTCGACCCCGCCAACGAGGCCGGGGTCGTGGCGGCCCTGCACCGGTGGCGCGACGACCGGGACGAGGCCCGCGCCGGTGACGCCCTGGCCGCCCTGAAGAAGGCCGCCGCGGGCACCGGGAACCTGATGGAGGCGACCCTGGAGTGCGCCCGCGCGGGCGTCACCACCGGCGAGTGGTCCTGGGCGCTGCGCGACGTCTTCGGCGAGTTCCGGGCCCCGACGGGCGTCTCGTCCGCCCCGGTCGCGGTGACCGCCGAGGCCGGCACGCCGCTCGCCCTGGTCCGCGAGAAGGTCGCCGGGACCGCGGCCGACCTGGGTGCCGGACGGCTGCGGCTGCTGGTCGGCAAGCCGGGCCTGGACGGGCACTCCAACGGCGCCGAGCAGATCGCCGTACGGGCCCGCGACGCCGGCTTCGAGGTCGTCTACCAGGGGATCAGGCTGACCCCCGAGCAGATCGTCTCGGCCGCGCTCGCCGAGGACGTGCACTGCGTCGGCCTGTCGATCCTGTCCGGCTCGCACGCCGAGCTCGTGCCGGACGTGCTCACCAGGCTGCGCGAGGCGGGCGCCGCCGACATCCCGGTGATCGCGGGCGGGATCATTCCGCCCGCCGACGCCGCGGCCCTCGTCGGGGCCGGTGTCGCCGCCGTATTCACCCCGAAGGATTTCGGTATCACGGAGATCATCGGCCGTATCGTCGACGAGATCCGGAAAGCGAACAAGCTCGACCCTCTGGAGGTCCCCGCATGACTGCCGCCAAC
>NZ_RDBO01000077.1:1908434-1970272 GCF_008120935.1 Streptomyces sp. sk2.1 | reverse complement strand
CCTCCGAGGAGGAGGTGTTCATCGCCGCGGATTCCGACTCCAGCATCCTGGTGGACGCCGACGGCGTGATGTTCACCCTGTACCGGACCGGCACCCCGGACCGGGGCGCGAAGGACGAGGACCCCGAACAGGCGGATGTGGAGGCCGAGTTCTCCTGGTCCGAGATCGCCGACGCCACCGGCCGCACCGTCCGCCGCACCCGGCTGCTCGTCACCCTCGCGCTGCACGACGGTTCGTCCTACTCCTGCGAGATCAACGCCCGCCGCGCCGCCCACCTCCACACCTGGCACCAGGGCCTGGCCGGTGCCCTGCGGCGGTACCTGCGCCGCTGAGACGGGACGGCCGGCCGGGTCGGCGGCCCCGGCCGGCCGCGGACCCGCTCAGGCGGGGACGGGCTCCGGGTCGGCGCCGTCGAAGGGGGGATAGCTCTCGCCGCCCATGCGCTCGGCCACGTCGATGTAGTCGGCAAGGGCGTCACGGGACCGGGCGAGGCTTTCCAACCGGTCGTCCAGCTGCCGCAGCCGCGACCGCATCGCGGCCAGCAGCTCGGGGCATCCGGCCAGCTCCGGGGCCTCCCCGACCGCGCAGGGCAGCAGGTACGCGATGTCCTCGGAGGACAGCCCGGCGCCGAGCAGGTGCCGGATCTGTTTCACCCGCAGCACGGCGCTCTCGTCGTACTCCCGGTATCCGTTCGCACCGCGGTCCGCCTCCAGCAGATCCTGGGCCTCGTAGTAGCGCAGCTGATGGGTGTTCACGCCCGTCAGACGGCTCAGTTCCCCGATCCTCATCGAAACCTCGCTTGACCTTCATACCGGTATCAACGTTGATGATGCTGCCATGAACAACACAACCGCTGCGCCCGTGACCGTCATCGGACTCGGGCTGATGGGTCAGGCGCTCGCCGGCGCGTTCCTGAAAGCCGGCCACCCCACAACCGTGTGGAACCGTACGGCCGCCAAGGCCGACCGACTCGTCGCCGAGGGCGCGCAGTCGGCACCCACCGTCGATGCCGCGCTCAAGGCTTCCCCCCTGGCGGTCATCTGCCTCACCGACTACGCGGCCGTGCACGAACTGCTCGGCGCGGACGGCGTCGTGCCGGCCGGTACGACGCTGGTCAACCTGACCTCCGGCGACTCGGCCGGGGCCCGGGAGGCGGCCCGATGGGCCGACCGGATCGGCGCCCGCTACCTGGACGGCGCCATCATGGCCGTCCCGCCGGTGATCGGGACCGCCGAGGCGGTGATCCTGCACAGCGGGCCGCAGGAGGACTTCGAGGCGCACCGGTCGACGCTCGAAGCGCTCGGCACCGTCACCCACCTCGGTGCGGACCACGGGTTGGCGGCCCTGTACGACGTGGCGGGGCTGGCCATGATGTGGAGCGTCCTGAACGCCTGGCTCCAGGGCACCGCCCTGCTCCGCACGGCCGGTGTCGACGCCGCGACGTACGCGCCGTTCGCCCAGCGGATCGCCACCGGTGTGGCCGAGTGGCTGCCCGGGTACGCCGAGCAGATCGACAGCGGCTCCTTCCCCGCCGAGGTGTCGGCCCTGGAAACCGACGCACGGGCGATGGAGCACTTGATCGAGGAGAGCAGGGCGCTGGGTGTCAACGCCGAACTGCCCGAACTGTTCAAGGCGATGGCCGACCGGGCGATCGCCGCGGGGCACGGCGGGGAGCAATACCCCGTGCTGATCGAGGAGTTCGGCAAGCCCCACGACGACTGACCGGGACCGGCAGGGGCCGGGCCCGTCCGACGAATGCCGGGCCCGGCAGAGGCCCGGTCCGGTCCGGCCCGGCAGCAGCCGTACCGGCGAGGGCCGTTCCCGAAAAGGTCCGCCGCCGTACGATCGCGCAGCCTCGCGATCGTACGGCGGCGGCCCTCGCCGGACACGCCCTAACGGCCCCAGCGCAACAGGGTGGTTCCGAGGGTCATTCCGCCGCCGAATCCCGCCAGCAGCACCAGGTCGTCGTCGACCGGCCCGTCCGTGCGACGGGCATGGTCGAGTGCCAGCGGGATCGAGGCGGCCCCGGTGTTCCCGTGCCGTTCCACCGGGAGGTGGACCCGTGCCGAGGTCAGCCCGAGCCCGCTGGCCACGCTCCGCAGCATCTCGCCGTTGGCCTGGTGCGGCACGAAGTGGTCGATCTCGTCGGCCGTGACCCGGAAGGCGTCGAGGGTGCCCGCGACGGCGTCCGGCAGCTCCCGTTCCACGAAGGCCCGCACGTCCCTCCCCCGCATCCGGAAGAAGTGGTCGCCGCGGGCGACGGTCTTCTCCGACGCGGGTTTCCTGCTGCCGCCCGCGGTGACGCCGATCAAATCGTGCAGATGGCCGTCGGTGCGCATGCCCGTGCCCAGGAGACCTCGGTCCCCGGGCACCGGGCCGAGCACCACGGCGCCCGCCCCGTCCCCGAACAGCGGCGCGGTCCTGCGGTCCCCGGGGTCGATGATGCGCGAGTAGACCTCGCTGCCGACGACGAGTCCCAGGCGCTGCCGCCCGTCGGTCCCGGGCCCGGCCAGCAGCCGGGAGCAGGTGTGCAGCGCGGCGATGAATCCGGCGCACACGGCGTTCACGTCGAAGGCCGCCGCCCGGCGCGCGCCGATCCGGTGCTGCACGAACGCGGCCGTGGCCGGCTGCGGATGGTCGGGGGTGGAGGTCGCGACGACGATCCAGGCGAGGTCGTCCGGCCCGGCCCCGGCATCGGCCAGGGCCCGTACGGCGGCCTCGGTGGCGAGGTCCGACGCGGCCTCGTGGTCCGCGGCGTAGCGCCGCTCACGGATGCCGGTCTTGCGCTCGATCCATTCGGCGGTGACCCCGGCACGGGCGGCGACCGTCTCGTTGGTGACGACCCGTTCGGGCAGGTACGAGCCGGTGCCGAGGATGCCGGTGCCGCCCGGGGCGGGCGAGTACACGGTCATGCCGCCACCGGGGTCCGGGCCAGCCGCTCCCGGACCGTGCGGAGCACCTCTTCCTGTTCGTCGACGAGGAAGAAGTGCCCACCGGGCAGCACCCGCAGGCCGAAGCCCGAGCTGGTGTGGTTCACCCACGCCTGTACGTTCTCGATGCGCGCCTTGGGGTCGTGGTCGCCGGTGAACGCGGTGACGGGGCAGTCCAGTGCCGGGCCCGGACGGTAGTGGTAGCCGCGCACCGCCCGGTAGTCGGCGCGCAGCGCGGGCAGGATCATGCGCAGCGTCTCCTCGTCGTCGAGCAGCGCGCCCCCCGTTCCGTCCAGCTTCCGGATCTCGGCGACGACCTCCTCGTCGGTGTCCGGGTACCACGCGTCCGCGCGGTCCAGGGAGGGGGCGCTGCGGCCGGAGACGAACAGTTCGACGGGGCCGTCGCCCGCGGCTTCCATCCGGCGGGCCACCTCGAAGCCGACGACGGCGCCCATGCTGTGCCCGAACAGCGCGTACGGCCGGTCCGTCCACGGACCCAGCGCCTCGGCGATCCGGTCGGCGAGCGCCTCCAGGTCGGTGGCGGCCGGCTCGGTGCGGCGGTCCTGCCGGCCGGGGTACTGGACGGCCAGGACCTCCACCTGCGGCGAGAGCTCCCGCGCCACCGGGAAGTAGAAGCTGGCCGAACCGCCGGCGTGCGGCAGGCAGACCAGGCGCACGGGTGCGTCGGGGGCGGGCCGGTAGTTCCTGAACCAGGGGCTGTCGCCGGGGATTCCCGTCATGAGTTCTCCTAGCCGATCCGAGTGGGGCCTGCGCACAGGATGGGTGCGCGCCCCGCTCCCGGTCCTCCCCTAATCGCCCCCTATGACCGGGCGCGCGCCTTCTGGGGGCGGACAGGGGTGCCCCGGGGGCGGTGCGGTGTCCCACGCTGGACGGACACCCGTGACGGACATCCGCCACGGACACCTGTGGCAGACACCCGTGACGGACACGGTGGCCCGCTTCGCTCTCCTCGGCTCTCAAGAGAATCAGGGAATTCACGTGGACGAGATCATCAGTGCTCTTCTCTCCGAGGACGCGACGCCGCAGGACTTCGCGGGTCTGCGGCTCCCGGAGAGCTATCGAGGTGCCGTCGTCCGCAAGGAGGACGTCGGCATGTTCGAGGGAATGGCCTCCGCGGACAAGGACCCGCGCAAGTCGTTGCACCTCCAGGACGTACCGACCCCCGAGCCCGGTCCGGGCGAGGCCCTGGTCGCCGTCATGTCGAGCGCCATCAACTACAACACCGTGTGGTCGTCGATCTTCGAGCCGCTGCCGACCTTCGGTTTCCTGGAGCGGTACGCCAGGCGGTTCCCCGGCGCCGCCCGCCACGACCAGCCGTACCACGTCCTCGGTTCCGACCTGGCGGGCGTCGTCCTGCGCACCGGGCCCGGGGTGAACCGGTGGCGGTCCGGCGACCGGGTCGTGGCGCACTGCCTGTCGGTGGAGCTGGAGTCGGCGGATGGGCACAACGACACGATGCTCGACCCGGAGCAGCGCATCTGGGGCTTCGAGACCAACTTCGGCGGACTGGCGCAGCTCGCACTGGTGAAGTCGAACCAGCTGATGCCCAAGCCCGAGCACCTGAGCTGGGAGGAGGCCGCGGCCCCCGGTCTGGTCAACTCGACCGCGTACCGCCAGCTCGTCTCGCGCAACGGCGCGGGCATGAAGCAGGGCGACAACGTGCTGATCTGGGGCGCCAGCGGCGGACTCGGTTCGTACGCGACGCAGTTGGCACTGGCGGGCGGCGCCAACCCGATCTGCGTGGTCTCCAGCGAACGGAAGGCGGAGATCTGCCGGCGGATGGGCGCCGAGGCGATCATCGACCGCAACGCCGAGGGCTACCGGTTCTGGAAGGACGAGCGGACCCAGGACCCGCGCGAGTGGAAGCGCTTCGGCAAGCGCATCCGCGAACTGACCGGCGGCGAGGACGTGGACATCGTCTTCGAGCACCCCGGCCGCGAGACCTTCGGCGCCTCCGTCTACGTCACCCGCAAGGGCGGCACCATCACCACCTGCGCCTCGACCTCGGGCTACATGCACGAGTACGACAACCGCTACCTGTGGATGTCGCTGAAGCGGATCGTCGGCTCGCACTTCGCCAACTACCGCGAGGCGTGGGAGGCCAACCGCCTGATCGCCAAGGGGAAGATCCACCCCACCCTCTCCAGGGTCCACTCCCTGGAGGAGACCGGCCAGGCCGCGTACGAGGTGCACCGCAACCTCCACCAGGGCAAGGTCGGCGTGCTGGCCCTGGCCCCGCTCGAGGGACTCGGCGTCCGGGACGAGGAAATGCGCGAGAAGCACATCGACGCCATCAACCGGTTCCGGGAAGAGGAGGCGCGGACCTCATGACTGCGCGACAGAGCGACACCACGCCCGCGGCGGGCACGGCCACGACGGACACCGCCACCCCCGCACCCGTGACGGGCATCGTCGGCCTGGGCCCGACGGGCGAGGCACTCCTGCACCTGCTGCACGGCGCGGGCCACACCGTCGTCGCCGTGGACACCGACCTGGACGTCCTGGCCCGCGTGGCCGGGCGGCTCAAGGCCGTCATCGCCGCCGGGGACGGCCCCGACCGCCCCGATGTCACCTTCACCGCCGACCACGCCGCGCTGGGCGCGGCCGGTCTGGTCATCGAGGCGGTCCCGGAGGACCTCGCCGCCAAGACCGACGCGCTCGGCAGGATCGTCTCGGTCTGCCCGCCCGGTACCCCGGTACTGACCACCACGGCGGCGCTGCCGGTCACGCGCCTGGCCATCGCCACCGGCCGGCCGGCCGACGTGGCGGGGCTGCGCCTGTTCACCCCGCCCGTCCCCGGCGGCCCCGTCGAACCGGTGCGGACGGCCCTGACCTCCCCGGAGACCGCCGCCGCCGTGGACGCGCTGGTGGCCTCGGCCGGGCTCGCCCCGGTCGAGGTCGGTGCCCGGCCCGCCGCCGACGCCACCGCCCTGGTCCTCGGGTTCCTCAACCGTGCCGTGATCCTCTTCGACGAGGGCTACGCCACCCAGCACGACATCGACACCGCCATGCGGCTGGGCTGCGGGCTGCCGGCCGGCCCGCTGGAGACGCTCGACCGCATCGGCCTGGGCACCGCCCACGCAGCACTGACGGAGCTGTGGCGGCGCACCGGTGACAGCGCCTTCGAGCCCGCCCCGCTGCTCAGCCGGATGGTGGCGGCCGGGCGCCTGGGCCGTACCACCGGCGAGGGCTTCCACACGTACGACGAGACCGGTGCCGTGCTCGGCCGGCCGGCCGACGGCTCCGGCGAGCCGGACGGTGCGCCGGTGCGCCGGGTGGGTGTGCTCGGCTCCGGCGCGATGGCGCGCGGCATCGCCGAGGTCACGGCCACGGCGGGGTACCCCACGGTCCTGGTGGCCCGCGACCCGGAGAAGGCGCAGCGGGCGCTGGACGCCGTCGCCGACTCCCTGACCCGGGGCGTACGGCGGGGCAGGGTCACCGTCGAGGCCAAGGCGTCGGCCGGTGAACTCCTCACCGGCGCCCACGACATGGCGGCACTGGCCGACTGCGACCTGGTCATCGAGGCGGTCGCCGAGGACCTCGACGTCAAGCGTGCGATGTTCGCGGCGCTCGGCGGGGTCTGTGCTCCCGGCACGGTACTGGCCACCACCACGTCCAGCCTCTCGGTCGCCGCGTGCGCCGAGGCGTCCGGCCGCCCGGCCGACGTCGTGGGCATCCACTTCTTCAACCCGGCCCCCGTGATGAAGCTGGTGGAGCTGGCACACACGGACACGGTGGCCCCGACGACCCTGGCGACGGCACACGCCTTCTGCCGCACCCTCGGCAAGACGACGGTGACGTGTCCGGACCGCACCGGCTTCATCGTCAACAGCCTGCTGTTCCCCTATCTCGGCGCGGCCCTCGCCCTGCTGGAGCGGCACGACGCGGACATCGAGGAGACCGATCACGCGATCCGGTCCGGATTCGGTTACCCCATGGGCCCGTTCGCGCTCCTGGACACCATCGGCCTCGACGTCTCGCTCGCCATCCAGAACCGGCTGTACGAGTGCTTCCGCACCCCCGAGTACGAACCGGCCGCAGCCCTCGGCGAGTTGGTGGCCGCGGGCCTGCTCGGCCGCAAGAACGGACGCGGCCTGCGCACGACGGGCGCCCGCCGCTGACGGACCCCACCGGTGCCTTTCCCGTGATGAACCGTCACGGGAAAGGCACCGCACCGCTCCTGCGCGCCTGTGTAGGCTCCTGATCCGCCCGATCGGGGAAAGAGGGGGCCGAACCCATGGCTGAACCGCGGCGTGTACCGATGTCCGGGCAGGTGTGGGGTCTGGCGGCACCGGATTCCGGTGGGCCCGTCCTCGTC
Source organism: Streptomyces sp. sk2.1 (assembly GCF_008120935.1). Lineage (GTDB taxonomy): Bacteria > Actinomycetota > Actinomycetes > Streptomycetales > Streptomycetaceae > Streptomyces. Next base: position 1,963,003 of record NZ_RDBO01000077.1, on the reverse strand, counting down.
ACCGGTTACGACGGCAAGGACCTGTCCACCACGGTGCTCACCGCCGTGGACGTGGACGGGGAGGTCCTGTGGCGCCGCAGGTTCGACGGACGCCCGGGCCCGCCGCGCGTGGGTCCGGACGGATCGGTGTGGGTCGCCCATAGCGGGCCGGAGGGTGTCGTGCTGACCGAGCTGGACGCCACCGGCTCGACTCTGCGTTCGGTCGTCCCCGACCACGAACCCCACGAACACCTCGGCGCGTTCGTGGTGCTGCCCGACGGCGTGTGCGCGTCCTGGCTGCCCGCAGGGCGGGGCCGTGTCGTCCCGGCCGGCCGCCATCCGCGGGTCGCACGTCACGACGGGGACGGCTCGGTGCGATGGTCGACACCGGCCGTGCTCGACCGGTTGTCGTTTCCGGGCTGTGTCGAGATCGGTGCGGAGACGGACTGGGAGATACGGCCCTCGAAGCCGTGGACTCCGCAGACGGTGGAGGCGCACCGCTGGGAGCCGTTGCTGGTCTCGGGTCACCGCGTCGCCGCGACGTTCGCCGACGGCAGGAGCGGCATATCCGTCACGTTCTTCCTGGACACCGCCACCGGTCGGCCCGTCGCCGCGAGCACACCCGGGCCCGGTCGCCACAAGGCGATCGTCGGACCGGGCGAGTTCCTGATCGGTTCCCAGGGCTACGGCGCGTTCGGAACCGCCCACCACGACTCCTCCGGCGCCGTGGTACGGGAATGGCCGACGCACACGATGTCGCTGGTCGACCGGCACGGCGCCATCAGCGGACCCGAGTCCGAGAACGTCCTGCCGTCCCGTTCGCGCTTCGTCCGCCTCGATCCCGACGGCACGGTGCGGCACGGCCCCGAGCTCTCCGGCTACTACACCACCTACCCGGCCCTGGACGACGAGGGCACCGCGGTGTTCTGGCGGGACGGCCGGCTGCTCGCCGTCGACGCCGGATCGCGGATGCGGGAGTTGTTCGCCCCGGAGGGCGAGGAGCGCGCCGTGATGAGCAGAATCATGCTGCTCGACCGGGGGAGGGTGCTCTTCACCCTCCACGACGAACTCTTCGTCCTGCGGCGGACGGGCCTCGGCCCCCTGGACAGCGGTGTCTGGCCGTGCGCGGACGGCGGCCTCCACGGAAACCCGGTGACACACCAGTAGTACGGAGGGACTGATCCGGGTGCGGACGGGCTCGGTACGGACGGGGCTCGGTACGAGCGGGGATCAGTGCGGACGGGCCGTCACCAGGTGTGCCAGGTCCCCGCGCGACTTCACGCACAACTTGCGGTAGACCCGGGTCAGATGCTGCTCCACCGTGCTGGTGGTGACGTACAGCCGGGCCGCGATGGCCCGGTTGGTGCAGCCGTCGGCGGCCAGTACCGCGACCCGGCGTTCGGCATCGGTCAGTCCGGCGATCGGGTCCCCGTTCCCGGTGTCCTCCCCGCGCAGCGCCCGCAGGGCATCGGCCGCCGGGGTGTCCCAGTCGACGGCGCCCCGCAGTTCCGGTCGCCACCCGGACAGCACGTCCCGGCAGGCGTGGAAGTCGCCGAGTGCGGCCTTCGGCCGTCCGACGGCCAGCTGGTGATGGCCCCTGGCCAGCAGGTAGTGCAGCCCGGCCCGGGTGCGGAACATCGCGGCGGGCACCGGGACGCGCAGCCACCGCACGGCCTCCTCGTGCGCGCCCCGGCGCGTCGCCGCCAGCACGGCGGCGGACAGCGGCATGCCGATGGCCACGCCCCACGCCCCCGGTGACATCAGCGACAACGCCCGCTCCGCGTGCCCGGACGCGATGTCGTACGCACCGGTGCGGCCGTGCACCACGGCCGCCGCCGCGGCGGCCACCGCCCGGCGGGCCGTGGTGGCCCCCGTCCGGTCCCCGCCGGCCGTCAGCCCGCACCACCGGGCGGCCCGCCCGGTCTCCCCCGTGTGCAGGAGCGCCGAGAGGACGGCGGCCACGGGCGCCGGTGGCGCGTGGTCGTAGACGATCGACGCCAGCACCCGCTCGGCGGCCTCGTCCCGGAGCTCGGCCATGCCGTCGGCGTCCCGCGCGTCCCCACGATCGTCGTACGGGAAGTACGGGGGGTACGGGGAGTGGAGGGAATGCGGGGAGTGAGGGGAGTGCCGCGAGGGCCGTTCCCCACTGCCGTCGTACGGGTACGGTCCGACGCCCGTACCCGGGTAGACGTACGCCAACGCCGCGGCCGGTCCGCCCACCCCACCGGCCCCGTCCACCCCGCCGGTTCCGTCCGCACCGTCCGCGCCGTCGGGGCGCGGGGTTTCGGGCAGGGCCCGTGCCACCTCGGCGGGACGTCCGTGCCACAGCAGCAGCCCCATCGCTCCCGCCGTGTCCTCGGCCGTCTGCCACCGGGCACCGGCGAGGGTCCGTCCGAGGGCGGGCAGATGCCGGATCACCGCTGCGGGGTCGGCCTCCCACTCGGCGCGGGCCAGCGCCGTCAGCAGCCCGGCCGCCTCGTGGCCACCGGCCCGATGGGCGGTGCGCAGGAACTCCGCGGCCTGCCGCGCCCCGCCGGAACTCATCGCGTGCCGGGCCGCCTCGGCGAGCAGCGGGACGGCCCACGCCGGGCCGGGCCCGCCGCCGGCGGTGTCCGCGGCGACCAGGTGGCGGGCGACCGAGGCCGGTTCGGCGCCGTTCTCGTACAGCATCCGGCCCGCCGTGGTGTGCAGCCGGTTGGACTCCCGGGCGGACAGTTCCTCCAGTACGGCCGCCCGCACCCCTTCGTGGCGCAGCCGTCCGCCGTCCAGCAGTCCGATCGCGTCGAGTTCGGCCAGGCAGGGGCCGACCGCGCGCTCGGGGAGTTCCAGCAGCCGGGCGAGCAGGGTGAGCGTCGCCGCGTCGGCGAGCACGGCCAGGGCCCGCGCGGCCGAGACCGCCGGGTCACCGGCGCCCCGCAGACAGCCGGTGACGGCCCGCCGGAACGCCGTGCCCGCCACCGGCCGGGACGGCCGCACCGGCTCGCAGTCCCGGTGGTCGTCGAGCAGCCCGCACAGCAGTCGCGGGTTCCCGCCGGTGAAGCGGTGCCAGTCGGGGGCCAGCCGTCGTGCCGTCGGCAGGTCCGCCGCACCGCCCGGGGACGCGGTGAGGAACGCGGCGACACCGTCCTCGTCGAGGGGCGCGAGCGGTACGGGCGTGCAGCGGGGGTGTCTCAGCAGTTCGGCCAGCGGCAGGGGCAGCGGGGGCCGGGAGCGCGGTCGCGGCGGGCCGCTCATCACCAGCAGGATCCGGTTCGCGGCGAGCCGCCCGCACACGTACAGCAGGCACCGGGCGGAGACCTCGTCCATGTGGTGCGCGTCGTCGACGAGGACCACCACGGGGGCGGTCGCGGCGAGTTCGCGCAGGACCTCGTGGAGCACCGCGGGATCGTCGCCGGGCTTTCCGGGCACGACCGGCCGGGCGGGGGAACGGGGCGGCGGGGGCTCCGTACGGTGGTGTCCGGCATCCCGGCCCGCGCCGCTGAGCAGTTGCCCCGCGACGCCGAACGGCAGATCCGTCTCGGCCGGTGAGGCGGACGCGTCCAGCACCAGCGCGCCCGAGTCCCCGGCCCGCTCGGCGAAGGCCCGCAGCAGCGCGCTCTTGCCGGTGCCGGGACTGCCGGTGACGAGCACCGCACCGCCCCCGCCCCGCCGGGCGGCCGTCAGATGCCGCTCGATCAGGTCGAGTTGTGCGTCCCGCCGGACCAGCCGCACCGGCACCCCCCACGTCGTCAGGCCACCCGGATGGCCGCCGTCCTCTCCTGGGAAGTCTGCACAGGAACGTGGAAGCCTCGCTGGTACCAGACCAGAGCCCCGCTCGAGCCGTCCGTGCGCACCTCGGCCGGGCTGCCCAGCAGCAGGTCGTGGTCGCCCGCGGGCACGACGTCCGCCAGGGTGCAGCGCAGCAGCACGGACGCGTCCGGCAGGTACGGCAGACCGCTGCCGGGCCACGCCTCGAACTCCCCGCCGGCGAACCGGTCCACGCCGGTGGTCGCGAAGCGCCGGGCCAGTGCGCCGTGCCGGACACCGAGCACGTTGACGACGAACTCCCCCTGTTCGATGAGGGGCTGGTGACAACTCGAGCCGCGTGTGACGCCGACCAGGACGAGCGGCGGGTCGAGCGAGACGGAGGTGACCGAACTGGCGGTGAACCCCCGCGGGCGGCCGTCACCGTCCGCGGTGGTGATGACGGTGACGGGCGCGGCGAGCAGCGCCATCGCGTCCCGGAATTCCTGGGCGCCTGTCGCGGCGGCCCGCGGCGGTGTGTACGGCACGGTCACAGAAGGGGCTCCCTCGGTCGACGGCCGGCCCGCGCGCGGGTACGACGCGTCGCGGCCGGCCCGCGCTGTCTCGCACGGGCCGGTGACCGGTCCGTACGTGGGCGCACCCATCGTCAGCCGGTCCACCCACCGCCCGGAACCCCGAAGGCCCCCCTGTCCTCGCCCCCTACGGAACGGCCCTCCGCCCCGAACAGCCCGCCACGGAACGGCTTCTCCTACGGGACGTCCCTGCGCAGCGGCTTCCCTTGCGGAACGGTTCTCCCTGCCGGACAGGTCTTCTGCGGGGCGGCTTCTACGCAGCCATGGCGACCGGCTCCGGCAGTGCCAGCAGCCGGGGCGCCCCCCGGTCCCACGGAAAGCCGTGGTGCAGGTGGAAGACGGGCGGTACGTCCGTGTCGGCCGCCACGGCCACGGCCGCCAGGACGTCGGGCACGGGTTCCAGCTCCAGGAACCGCCACGGCAGCGCGGACTCGGTCTCGGGCGGGCGGAAGCCCAGTACCCCCCGGTCCTCGGCCAGCGTGAAGGCGAAGCTGTCGAAGGGTAGCCCGAGCCCCAGCCCGCGCGCCTTGGAGTACGCCTCCTTCAGCGTCCACAGCCGCAGCACCCGGCGGTCCCGGGGGCGGCCCGCCGCGGCCCGCGCCACCCACTGCTGTTCCTCGGGCGCGAAGGTCTCCACGATCGCGTCGAATCCCTGGTCGCCCCGGTCGAGCCGTTCCACGTCCACCCCGATGCGGTGGCGCCGGACCACGCCGAGGAAGTTGTGGCCGTGCGCGTGGGAGAGGTTGAAGTCCAGTTCCCGGCCGCCGCGCGGCAGTCCCTCCACGGGTTTCTGCAGGAACGGCCGCCCCCGCGAGGAACGCCAGATCACGGCCTCCGCCTCGGGCACACCGCTCTCCAGCGCCAGCACCCGCCGTACGAGCGTGTGGGCGACGAGGTACTGGCGCCGGTCGCGCTCGAACAGGAACCGGCTCGCGATCTCCTGTTCGTGCTCGTCCAGCCAGTGCGTGGCCAGGGTCGCGGCGATCCCCGGAGTGAGCTCGTCGTTGGGGCAGAACCACAGCTTGACGGGTTCGGACCGGGCCGGTGCGAACCTGTCGACGGGGCGCTCCACCACCGAGAGGCCGGTCATCCGGACGCCCCCTTCTTCTCCGTGCCCTCCCGCGTGCCGTCCTGGCCCCCCAGCCACAGGGAGCGGCGCAGGAACGCCGAGGGCGGCAGCGGTACCAGGGTCTTGCTGGCGTCCGGCCCGGACTCCAGCACGGCCCAGTCGATGTCGAGCCCGGACAGCCAGAGGCGCGTCAACTGCTCGACCCGGCCGGCCCGCCACAGCGCGTCGAGGTAGTCGCCGGTCTCCGGCACGTCGCCCAGGCCCAGCGGATCGGTCCCGCCGGTGCGCAGGTCCGCGTACCGGACCCCACCGACACCGACATCGGCGCCGACACCGTGTGTGCCGGATGCTCCCCCGGCGCCGCCGGTTTCCACCCCGGAGCGGACGAACTCCCGCAAGGAGTCCACCAGTTGGTGCAGGTCGCGGGCGATCAGCGCGATCCGGCAGGCCCGTGCCTCGCGGCCGACGCGCAGGGCGCGGGCCACATCGACGAGCGCCACCCGTTCGTCCCCGGTGGTGGTGTCCCCGCTCCTGCCGTTGTCCGAGGCGAGCCAGTCGGCCAGCCTGGTGGCCGTGGCGGCGAGATGGCCCGGGGTGGGGGCGGAGAGCAGGATCAGCTCACCACGTCCGACGCCGTCACTCCCACTGCCCTCACCAGCCCCATCGATCCCATCGGCCCCATCTACACGGTCGGCCTCGTTCCGCCCGGTCCCGGTCCCTGATCCGTCCCCCGGACGCCGGGCCGGTACGAACTCCTCCAGAACGGCGTACGCGTCGAACGGTCCGGTCGCTCCGGTCACCTCGGCGACGGCCGTGCGGGGCAGCTCGTGTCCCCGTGCGTCGCGGGGCCTCGGCCACGGCGTGGCCGTGTCCTCGCCCCGTGCGGGGGCGAGGACGCCGTACCGCAGTTGGAGCACGGCGGCGGTCAGCGCGGCGATGCCGGTGACGGCCCCGGCGTCGCCCACCCGGCGGGCGGTCGTCCCCCTCGTCTCGCGCAGCCCGGACGGGCCGGTCCAGGAGCCGGTGCCCGCCGAGGTGGAACGTACGACGGCGTGCACATGGTCGCCGTCGGACAGCGCGCGGGCCAGCGGCTTGAGCACCACGGCGCCCACGCCCTCCCCCGCGCCCTGCCGGCCGCGCGAGGGGTGCAGCAGCAGTTCGACCCCGCCGGCCACCGCCGCCGCGCACTCCCCGCGCCGCAGTGCGCCGACGGCGAGGTGCACCGCGACGAGGGCGGAGGACTCGGCGGTGTCGACGGCCTGCGCCGGTCCGCTCAGTCCCAGCAGGCCGGAGAGCCGGCCCGCCACGCTCCAGTGCCCGCTGTCGGGCATCTCCCGCCCGCCGTGCGCCCATGCCTCGGCGGCCACCAGCGAGTAGTCGGCGGCGCTGACCCCGACGAACACCCCGAGGCCGCGCGGCGCTCCGCCCGGACCGGTCAGTGCGTCCAGCCGGGTGCCGGTGCAGCCGGCATCCTCCAGCGCCTCCCAGACGGTTTCGAGGAAGAGCCGCTCCTGGGGGTCGATCAGCCTCGCCCGCCGGTCGGTCAGCCCGAAGAAGTCCGCGTCGAAATCGGCGGCCCCGTCCAGGAAGTGCCCGCGCTGTCCCGCGCTCAGCGGTGACGCGCCGGGGCGGCCGAGCGGCGCGCCCGACGAGGTGTCCCGTCCTTCACGCAGGTTCTGCCAGTAGGCGCGCAGGTCGGGGGCGAGCGGATAGCGGCCGGCGATCCCGACGACGGCGAACCGGTCCTCGACGTCCACGGCCCCATCGTTCCGGCGGGCCTGCGGCAGGCCCTGCGGGAGGGCCGCCGACGGGTCCGCCGGAGAAAGCGGTGCCGGTACCGGTGCCGGTACGGGTCCCTGTGCCGGCGTCCGTGGCCGTACCGGACCGGGGACCGGCAAGGGCACCCGGCCGTGGGCCTCCGGCATCACCGCGTCCGGGACCTTCGCCGCCACCGGCCCCGTGGTCCCGAGCGTTGCCGACCCCGTGGTCCCGGACGCGACCGGGCCCGTGGTCCCGGGTGGCACCGGCCCCGTGGTCTCCGATGCCGCCGTGTCCGGGGCCGTCGGCAGAACCGGCTCCGGGGCGGGGCCGGGTACGGCCTTCAGCCCGGCCAGCAGTCGCACGGCCCGGTCCCGTTCCAGGGTTCCGGCCTTGAAGCGGGTGAGTATTTCTCGTTCGTCCATTGCCTTCCGCCCGTTCACGCCCGCCTGGGCAGCAGAGTGAGCGCCTCGTCCACGGAGAGCCGGTCGTCGCGCACCGCGTCGAGCAGCGCCCGCAGCCCCGGGTCCTCGGCCTCCGCGACCGGCTCCGCCACCGGTGCGGGCATCGCCCCCGCCGTCGGCGCGGCCGTCGCCGTCCCCGTGGTGGCGAGGGCGATGTGCGCGGCCATCGCGGAGAGGCTGGGGTGCTCGTAGAGCGCGACCGGCCGCTCCTCCATGCCGTACGTGCCGTTGATGACCGCCATGAACTGGGCGCCGATGATGGAGTCCACGCCGAGGAGGTTGAACGCGGCCGTGGGGTCGATGTCCCACGGGTCGCAGCACAGGATGCGGGCGAGTTCCTCGCGCAGGTGGTCGAGGATCTCCCTCGCTCCGGGCGTCGAGGACGCGGTCGGGGGCAGCGGGCCGCCGGACGGCGGGACGGGCACGGACACGGTTTCCGGCACCGGCACGACCGGCATCGGCACCGCGGTCCCCGGCATGACGGGCGCCGGTCCCCGGCCCTGGGCCGCGGCCGGGCCCCGGGCACCGGACGGCGGCACGGCCCCGGTCGCGGAATCCCGTGCTCCCAGCTCACCCACCAGGTGCCGGGTGAAGGCCAGCGGAGTCGGATGGTCGAGCAGGGCGGCCGCCCTGACGGCCGTGCCGTACCGGGCGTTCACCGTGGCGACGAACTCCACGGTCAGCAGCGAGTCGAGGCCCAGCGAACGGAAGGTCTGCTCGGGGTCGATCTTCTCCGGCTTCAGTCGCAGTACGTCGGCGAGGACCACCACGACCTCGGTCACCACGGCCTCGGTCATCGCGTCGGGCGGCGGTGCGATGACATCCGCCCTGAGGGAATTCTGACGTTCATGGGGCATGGATGGGCTCCAAAGTGTCCGTCCCGGCTGGCCGACGAAGGAAGTATCGAAGGCGCGTCCGACCGGCGGCTATCGCCGTCCGTGCTGAAATGTGCGGCCGCGGGCTGGTCCCCTGGAGGGAGCACTCCTCCGCGACTACTCCGTACGGGCGAGCCGTGTCGTCGCGCACGGCGTCCCGGCGCCGCTCAGGCGGCTCGGCCCCCGGCCGGACTCCCGGCGGGAAGCGCCGGCTCGCCGTTCACGCCACCGACCGGCGTGGGGGCACCCGCCGCGGACACGGGGGCGTGGGCACCGGCAGCGGCCACCGGCCGGTGGGCGTCCGTGCGGGAAACCTGCGCGTGGGGGCCTTCGGCGACGACCTGCGGCCGGGCGTCCCCCACGGCGGCCGGCGGGCGGGTGCGGTAGCGCGCCACGTCACCGGGCGGTACGAGCGCCGACAGCAGCGGCTTCCACAACGCCGCGACCCGGTCGCCGAGTTGCGGGTACGGCATGCCGGTGCCGGCCAGTACCCCGATGCCGCACACCGTCGCGGACAGCAGCGCCTCGGGCCCGTCCCCCGCCTCGCGGTCCTGCAGCGCGCCCTCCTGCCGGGCCTGGCCGAGGAGTCGCAACACCTCGGTGATCCACGCCTGGTGGAAGTCGGTGACGGGCGGCTGCCGCCCGGTGCACTCGTTGGTGATCCGGAAGCTGGCCCGGATCACCGGGTCGTCGTGGAACGTCCGCGCCAGCCAGTGCGTCATGTCGATGAGCACCTGAACCGGCGGTACGCCCGCCTCCCAGTGCTCCCGGATGAAGTCCTGCAACATGTCGCGGCCCCGCTCCTGCACCGCGTCGGCGAGTCCGTCCTTGGAAGCGAAGTGGAAGTACAGCGCCCCCTTCGTCATCCCGGCGGCCCCGGCGATCTGGCCCAGCGTCGCATTGGCGTAGCCGTTCCGGTTGAACATCTCCGCACCCGCGCGAACCAGCCTCTGGCGGGTCCGCTGCGATCTGGCCTGCATCTTCGCTCCCCTCCCCCTCAGCCGACCCGGCTGAGGCGCTCGCGGCCGCCGCCGGCGGCGGCCGGGTCGAGGGCGGACTCCGGACCGGACATCAGGATCGACCGCTGCAACCGCCGCAGCCCGGCGGACGGCTCGAAGCCCAACTCCCGTACCAGGACGGAGCGCAGCCGCTGGTAGACGTCGAGCGCCTCGCTGCGGCGCCCGGAGCGGTGCAGCGCCAGCATGAACTGGCCGTGCAGATTCTCGTGCGTGCGGTAGCGGCTGACCAGCATGGTCAGCTCGCCCAGCAGTTCCCGGTGCCGGCCCAGCCGCAGATCGGCCTCGATGCGCTGATCGAGCGCGCAGAGCCGGGTCTCGTCCAGCCGCCGGGTTTCCATCTCCAGCTGCATCCCGGTCTGCACGTCGGCCAGCGCGGCGCCGGTCCACAGCGCGAGCGCGTCGCCCAACTGCCGTGCCGCGCCCGGGAAGTCACCGGCGTCCATCGCCCGGTACCCCAGCCCCGCCAGCCGCTCGAACTCGCGGACGTCGCTGGTGCCGCCGGAGGTGTTGAGCAGGTAGCCGCCGGGGGTGGTGACGAGCACGTCCTTGGCGGAACGGGGCCCGGTCCCCTCCGGGTCCTCCCGCAGCGCGACCGCGATCAGGTCCCGCAGCTGCAGCACGTACGTCTGCAGGGTCGTACGGGCGCTGCGCGGCGGCCGGTCGCCCCAGAGCTCCTCGATCAGCGTGGCCACGGGCACGACCCGATCGGCGTGCAGAGCCAGCAGGGCCAGGACCTGCCGCGGCTTCGGCGCCGTCGGCGTCACCGAGAGCCCGTTCTCACGGACGGCCAACGCGCCCAGTACATCGATATCCACGCCGTCTCCCCTGTTCGTGCATGAATCATGAGCTCCGAAGTACCTCGAGTAAAAAACAGGACGTACGGTTTGTCAATATCAAACCGTACGCGCTGTTTCTTTTGACTCGCCCTTGACGCTCAAGAAACACTCTGACCTGGCACTTTGACAGAGGAGCAGAAAGAACAACCCCTCCGCACCCGGCGGGTGCGGAGGGGTATCGGGTGGGGTCCATCCGTGACGAACCCTCAAAACAGCATGATCAGTCTGTTGGTTGTGCGGGCCGTACGACCCGGTGGCCGGAGGCCCCCATCGAGGGCGGACCGGCCGGCACCGGCTGCTCCCGTACGCCCGCCAGGCCGGGCAGCACCAGTTCCCAGAACCCGTCGATCGTCTCCTCGGACAGCCACGACTTGTCCTCGGCACCGAGCATCTCGAAGCCCACGGTCGCCGCCATGATGGCGGGCAGGGCGTCGCCCGGCGACACCCCTTCGGCCAGTTCGCCCTCCTCCTCGGCGCGCCGCAGCATGTCCTCGACCCACCGCTGCCACTCGCTCCTCAGAAGGGACTCCTCCCCCCTGGCCGGGTCACCGCCCAGCTCGAAGCCGGCCCGGACGACGATGTCGTCGACCAGTCGGCCCATCAGCTCACGCGTGGTGTCCATGAGCGTCCGCAGACCTCCTCCGCCGCCGTCGAGCGCCTTCCCGGTGATGTCGCGGACGGCCTGCACCGCTTCTTCCTCCACGGCCCGGGCCAGCGACTTCTTGCTCTCGAAGTGGAAGTGCAGCGCGCCGTTGCTCACCCCGGCCCCGCGGCTGATCGCCGTGAGCGAGGCGGGCGCGAAGCCCTCCCGCGCGAACACTTCGGCGGCTGCACGGATCAACGACTGACGTGTGCGGGCCGCACGGTCCTGCTTGACCATCAAATGTCTCCTGGCTACGGGACCGGCAGCACGACCCCCCGATCGGGGCCGGTCCCGCCGCGCCCCGTCGTTCATGACTTACTGGGGTGGGTTGCCGTGTTTGCGGGATGGCAGGTCGGCGTGCTTGTTGCGGAGCATGGCGAGCGAGGCGATCAGGACCTCGCGGGTCTCGGCGGGGTCGATGACGTCGTCGACCAGTCCGCGTTCGGCCGCGTAGTACGGGTGCATCAGCTCGGCCTTGTACTCCTTGACCATGCGCCGGCGCATGGCCTCCGGGTCCTCGGCGTCGGCGATCTGCCGACGGAAGATGACGTTCGCCGCACCCTCCGCGCCCATCACCGCGATCTCGTTGGTCGGCCAGGCGTACGTCAGGTCCGCACCGATGGACTGGCTGTCCATGACGATGTACGTCTCCCCCCACCCTCAGGCGACGCCCCCGCGGGACGGCACCTCCCGTCTGCGTCCGCGCCGCTCGTGCCTGGCCGTGCCCGGCTCGAACCCGCGGTTCCTGGAGAAGGCCCAGGGCCTCCCCGCCGACCAGGTCTTCCTCGACCTGGAGGACGCCTGCGCGCCGCTCGCCAAGGAGGGCGCGCGGCACACCATCGTCGACGCGCTGAACAACGGCGACTGGACGGGCAAGACCCGGGTCGTGCGGGTCAACGACTGGACCACCCACTGGACCTACCGCGACGTCATCACGGTCGTCGAGGGCGCCGGCCAGAACCTCGACTGCATCATGCTGCCCAAGGTCCAGGACGCCCAGCAGGTCGTCGCCCTCGACCTGCTGCTGACCCAGATCGAGAAGACGATGGGCTTCGAGGTCGGCCGGATCGGCATCGAGGCGCAGATCGAGAACGCCAAGGGCCTGGTGAACATCGACGACATCGCCGCCGCCTCGCCCCGCCTGGAGACGCTGATCTTCGGCCCGGCCGACTTCATGGCGTCGATCAACATGAAGACCCTGGTCGTCGGCCAGCAGCCGCCCGGCTACCCGGCGGACGCCTACCACTACATCCTGATGCGCATCCTGATGGCGGCCCGTACGCACGACCTCCAGGCGATCGACGGCCCCTTCCTCCAGATCCGCGACGTGGACGCGTACCGCGAGGTCGCCGACCGCGCGGCGGCGCTGGGCTTCGACGGCAAGTGGGTGCTGCACCCCGGTCAGGTCGAGGCGGCCAACGAGGTGTTCTCGCCCTCGCAGGAGGACTACGACCACGCCGAGCTGATCCTCGACGCGTACGAGTGGTGCACCTCGGAGGAGGGCGGCAAGAAGGGTTCGGCGATGCTCGGCGACGAGATGATCGACGAGGCCAGCCGCAAGATGGCCCTCGTCATCGCGGGCAAGGGCCGCGCCGCCGGCATGCAGCGCACCTCCAAGTTCGAAGCCCCGGAGGCCTGACCATGCAGTTCGGACGCACGTACGAGGAGTTCGAGGTCGGTGCGGTCTACAAGCACTGGCCCGGGAAGACGGTCACGGAGTACGACGACCACCTCTTCTGTCTGCTGACCATGAATCATCACCCGCTGCACATGGACAGCAACTACGCGGAGCGGACGACCGACTTCGGCAAGAACGTCGTCGTCGGCAACTACATCTACTCGCTGCTGCTCGGCATGTCGGTACCGGACGTCTCCGGAAAGGCCATCGCCAATCTGGAGATCGAGTCGCTGAAGCACGTCGCGCCGACCTTCCACGGCGACACGATCTACGGCGAGACGACCGTTCTCGACAAGACGCCGTCGAGGTCGAAGAGCGACCGGGGAATCGTTTACGTGGAAACCAAGGGGTACAAGCAGGACGGCACGCTCGTCTGCGTGTTCCGCCGCAAGGTGATGGTCCCCACCGAGACGTACATCAAGGAGCGCGGCGGGGAGCAGCCCGGCCGTCCCGAGTTGAACCAGCCTTCGCAGAAGAACGTGGAGAAGTAGCCATGACGCGACTCGCCCAGACCGCCGGCCTCAACGACGTCCAGCGGGAAATCCTCTCCACGGTCCGGGACTTCGTCGACAAGGAGATCATTCCGGTCGCGACCCAACTGGAGCACCGTGACGAGTACCCCACCGAGATCGTGGAGGGACTCAAGGAACTCGGCCTGTTCGGGCTGATGATCCCCGAGGAGTACGGCGGCCTGGGTGAGTCGCTTCTCACATACGCGCTGTGCGTGGAGGAGATCGCCCGCGGCTGGATGAGCGTCTCGGGAATCATCAACACGCACTTCATCGTGGCGTACATGCTCAAGCAGCACGGCACCCAGGAGCAGAAGGACACCTTCCTGCCGCGGATGGCGCTGGGCGAGGTCCGTGGCGCGTTCTCGATGTCCGAGCCGGCGCTGGGCTCGGACGTCTCGGCCATCACCTCCAAGGGCGTCCGGGACGGCGAGGAGTACGTCCTGAACGGCCAGAAGATGTGGCTGACGAACGGCGGCACGTCCTCGCTCGTCGCCGTCCTGTGCCGGAGTGACGAAGGACACCCCGAGGGAACGGCCCCGCACAAGTCGATGACGACGTTCCTGGTGGAGAAGGAACCCGGATTCGGCGAGGTCCGCCCCGGCCTCACCATTCCCGGCAAGATCGACAAAATGGGATACAAGGGCGTCGACACGACCGAACTCATCATGGACGGGCTACGCATTCCGGCCAATCGGGTGCTGGGCGGCACGACCGGTCGAGGGTTTTACCAAATGATGGACGGCGTCGAGGTCGGCCGGGTGAATGTGGCGGCGCGTGGCTGCGGTGTCGCGCAGCGTGCGTTCGAACTCGGCGTTTCCTACGCACAACAGCGCCAGACCTTCGGAAAGCCGATCGCCCAGCACCAGGCGATCCAGTTCAAGCTGGCCGAAATGGCCACCAAGGTCGAGGCCGCCCATGCAATGATGGTGAACGCGGCCCGCAAAAAGGACTCCGGGGAACGAAACGACCTGGAGGCAGGGATGGCGAAGTACCTCGCCTCCGAATACTGCAAGGAAGTCGTCGAGGACGCCTTCCGCATCCACGGCGGCTACGGCTTCTCAAAGGAGTACGAGATCGAGCGCCTCTACCGGGAGGCCCCGATGCTGCTCATCGGCGAAGGTACCGCCGAGATCCAGAAAATGATCATTGGGCGCCGACTCCTCGAGGAGTACCGGTTCCAGGGGTGATTGTCCCTTTAAAGGTGATTTAGCCGCGAAGAAGATCACACCCTGTCATCCTCGGTCAGTGCCTTCAAGCCGTCCGACTCGGCTGCTGGCTTGCCCAGTTGCGGCTCGCAACCGATAACATCGCCGGAAAAGCCGCCGTCCCCCGTTGCCAGCGCGGCATCATCCGCTACGAAGGTCATCCATGCCCGACAGCCAAACCTCTGCACCACGCGGCGGGGTCCGCCTTGCACGCGGAGCTTCGCCGTGGCTCCTCCCGACCGTCGCCACCGCGGCACTCAGCCTCGCCCGGGCCCGCAAGTCCGGACGCTGGGCCGCGGTGGCCGTGCCCACCACCGCGCTCGCGGCGGGCATGCTGTGGTTCTTCCGCGACCCCGAGCGCGAGATCACCCGCGGCCGGGTGATCTCACCCGCCGACGGAGTGGTGCAGAGCATCATGCCGTGGAAGGACGGGCGCACCCGCGTCGCGATCTTCATGAGCCCGCTGAACGTCCACGTCAACCGCGCGCCGCTGGCTGGCACGGTGACCTCTGTCGAGCACGTCCCCGGCGGGTTCGTTCCGGCGTTCAACAAGGAGAGCGAGAACAACGAGCGCGTTGTCTGGCACTTCGACACCGAGCTCGGGGACATCGAGATGGTGCAGATCGCCGGTGCGGTCGCCCGGCGCATCGTCCCGTACGTCCCGCAGGGTACGAAGGTGGAACAGGGCGAACGCATCGGCCTGATCCGCTTCGGCTCGCGGGTCGACATCTACCTTCCGGAAGGTGTCGATGTCGCGGTCGAGGTCGGCCAGGCCACCACCGCGGGGGTGACTCGAATTGACTGTGATTGATCCCGACACACAGGCCGGCTGGGTGCCGGAGGCGGAGTCCGAGGAGGACGCCGGCGAGGACATGCCGCTCTCTCTGCGGCTGTCGATAGCGGACACCCTCACGCTCGGCAACGCCACCTGCGGATTCATGGCGGTGTACTTCACCACCACCGGAATCCTCATTCCGCACCTCACGGGCAGCGACGAGAGCGGCATGGCGCGGCACTCCGCGGCCACCGCCGTCATCCTGATGCTCCTCGCGGCGGTCTTCGACCTCTTCGACGGGCTCGTGGCCCGCAAGCTGCGCTCCTCGCCGATGGGGGCCGAGCTGGACAACCTCTCGGACCTGATCAGCTTCGGGCTCGCCCCGGCGTACTTCGTCCTCGTGTACGGCATGGTCGCGGACGACGCGCACCAGCGGGTGTCTGCGCTGGCGGCGGTCGTGGTGCTGCTGGCGGTGGTGCTCAGACTCGCCAGGTTCTCCTGCGTGACCATGAAGGACGGCATGTTCCAGGGCATGCCGAGCCCCTTCGGAGCGCTCACGGTCGTCTCGATCGTGCTCCTGGAGCTGCCCTTCGTGCCGACGCTCCTCGCGATCGTCGGGGTGGCGTGGCTGATGGTCAGCCGGGTCGAGTACCCGAAGCCGCGGGGCATCCTCGCGGTGGCGATGCTCAGCTGGATCGTGGCCGCGATGGGCCTGCTCGCCGCCTGGGCGTTCGACGCCCCCGGTGGCCAGCTGCTCCTCCAGACCGGCTGCGCGCTCCAGGTGGTCCTGGGAGCGGTCATCCCGCTCTTCGCGACGGCCCGGCGGGTGAACACCTTCCGCGGCAACCGGCGCGAGGCGCGGGCGGCGCAGCTGCCGTAGCGCACACGAAGGAACGGAAGGGCCCGGGTGCTCCCCAGCACCCGGGCCCTTCCGCATGCGCGGGGGCGGGACCGACCGGTGCGACGTGCCGGATTCGTCTGCCTCCGCGGCGATTCGCCGGGACCGGCCGGGGGCGCGGGCACAGTATGTTGGGCCATGGGAACGGGGGGCTTCTTCCACGGCTGTCCGCGCCGGCTCGTCCTCGGGACGTGCCGGCGCCGTCGTGTGTCCTCCCGCCGGGACCGGCCCGTCCTCCCCGCAGGCACCTGACCGTCCGAAGCGATGGGCAGCCGGTCGAACGGCGGCGCCGACCGTGTGCGCCGCCCCCGGATCAGGCCATGACGATGAAGGATTCGGAACCCGATGACAGACAACGCCGAGATGATCGACTTCGTCCGGGCGCGGCTCGCCGAGGAAGAACGGATCGCGCAGGGGGCGGGCGGCGACAGCTGGCGTTGCCCGGCCGATGTGCCCGGCGAGGTGCACGACCGGTCCGGGGGCATCGCGTTCAGCGTGCGGAATCTCGGTTTCGACCAGCACATCGCCCTCCAGGACCCGGCGCGCACGCTGCGCCGCATCGAGACGAGCCGGGTACTCCTCAACGAGTACGCGGAGGTGGCCGACCTGGACACCGACCGCCCCGAGCACGATTTCCGGTCCGGCCGGGCGGTGGGGCTGGGGTTCGCCGTCCGCCAGCTGGCCGCGGAGCACGCCGGCCATCCCGAGTACCGGGCCAGGTGGCTCCCCCGGTTCATCCAGTAGCACCGGTCCCGGCCGGAGGGACGTCCCGGGCGGTGCCCGTTCCCGTACCGGCACCGGGGCGCCCGCCCGCTCCGTGCCCCTGCCACGGACCCTCCTGCGCGTGTTGGCGGGAGGTTAAGGTTTCAAAGGGGGGACGGATCGGACTGCCCGGGGATGCCATGCACCGACACCGCAGCGCACCGGACGACCCCGAGGACCTCCTGCTCACCCTCGGGAGTCTGGTGGACCGGGCCCTGGAGAACATCGAGCTCCACCGGGTCAGGGCGGAACTGGGCATGGCTCTGCAGCGGCACCTGCTCCCGTCCCGGCTGCCCGAGTTCCCGGGGCTGCGGATCGGCGTCCGTTACGCGCCCTCGCAGGACGGGCTGGCCATCGGCGGCGACTTCTACGACGCGTTCCCGATGCGGGACGGGACGACGGGGATCGTCATCGGCGACGTGCAGGGGCACGGGGTGGAGGCCGCCGCCTTCATGGGCGAGGCACGGGCCGGTCTCAGGGCGCTCGCCGGTATGACGACCGACCCGGGCGAGGTGCTGGCCCTCGCCAACGAACTGCTGATCTCGCTGGACTGCGAGCTGTTCACGACCTGCTGCCTGCTGCGCGTCGTCCCGGAGCGGGGTGAGTTCTTCGTGGCCAGGGCCGGGCACGTGCCGCTCGTGTGGGGCACCGACTCGGGCGACCGCGGTGTCTGCCTGGACACCGGCGGGATGCCGTTGGGGATACTGCGCGACCAGCCGTACCCGGTGACCCGTCGGGAGCTGGCGGGGCCCGGGTACCTGGTCCTGCTGACCGACGGGGTCGTGGAGGGGCCGTCCTGCCCGATCGACGAGGGGCTCGCCGCGGTGGCGGAGCTGGTCGGCGCCGCGGACGGGGCCGACCCCGACGAGCTGGCCGCACGGGTGATCCGGGTGGCGGATCTGACCGGTCACGAGGACGACGCCGCCGTGCTCGTCGTCCACCACGACGGCACGGCGGACACCGGCTGACGGAACGGGCGGGCGGGACGAATACGGCGGGCGCGGACGGCGGGACGCGGCGGGCGGACCGGGGTGTACTCCGGAGGCGCCCCTTCGTCCGTGGCATCGGCGGAACGTCGGCGTGCCCGGCCCTGCGGGATGTCCCGGTGTGGTGTCTGATGCTGCTGTGGTGGACAGAGCGCGGCTCCGGCGGCGGGCGGTCACGGTCCTGACGGTTCTGGGGGTGGCCGCCTGCTACTTCGCGACGGCCCGTCTGGGGCTGCTCCAGCAGCTGGTGCACGGCCAGGTCACCCCGCTGTGGCCGCCGACCGGGATCGCGATGGCGGCGCTGCTCGTGTTCGGCGTGCGGATCTGGCCAGGAATCGCGCTCGGGGCGCTCGTCGTCAACGGCACCATCGACCCCTCGCCGCTGTCGGTGCTGCTCATCACCGCCGGGAACACCCTCGCCCCGCTCTGCTCGCTCCTGCTGCTGACGCGCGTGGGCTTCCACAAGGACCTCGACCGGCTGCGGGACGCACTGGCGCTGGTCTTTCTCGGCGCCCTGGCCGGCACGCTGATCAGCGCGTCCGCGGGTTCCGCCGCCCTCGTCCTGTCGGGGGCGCTCCCGGCCGCCGAGTTCTGGCCGACCTGGCTGGTCTGGTGGACGGGTGACGCCATGGGCGTCATGGTCGTGACACCGTTCCTGCTGGCCGCCCGCAGGGCCCGGTGGCCGCGCGGCGTCGACCCGGCGCGGTGGATCGAGGCGGCCGTGCTGGTGGCCGCGACCCTGGCCGCCACGCTCCTGGCGACCGATACGGCCCCCTCGCTGCTGTTCCTCGTGTTCCCCTTCCTCATCTGGGCCGCCTTCCGCTTCGAGCGGGCCGGCGCCGCGTGCTGCGCGCTGGGCGTGTCCACGTTCGCGATCCTGGCCGCCGGACGGATGACCGGGCCCTTCGCCGATTACGGCCTGGCCGCCGACATGATCGTCCTCCAGGCGTTCAACGGGGTCATCGCGCTCACCGCGCTGCTGCTCGGCGCCGCCGTCACCGAACGCAACCGCACCCACCACGAGATCCGGCGGCTCTGCGCGCGGCTCTCCGAGAAGCTGGCCCGTCAGGACCAGTGAGTCACTCCATCGGTCGTGCGACGGGTGCGCGAACCGGTGAACCGGAGCAGGCTGATGGGCGACGGCACCGCGACGAGGGCAACCGGACGCCGATACCCGGGCGGCCGGGCGCCGTAAGAGGTGGAGCCATGCCCCATGTGTCTGCGAATGTCCATGTGTCCCGCCCCGCCGACGAGGTCTTCTCGTTCCTCCGGGATCCTCGGAATCTGGCCGAGTGGTCGTCGAGCATCGACCGGGTGATCGACGGGCCCATCGCCGCCGAACTCGGCGACGAGTACACCTGCAAGTTCCCGGGCAGACGGCGGGCGCACCGTCTCCGCTGCACCGCGAGCGCCCCCGTCGAGTACCTGGTCTTCCGGGGTGCGGGCATGTGGACCCCGCTGGGACGGCATTCCCCGGAGCTGGAGTTCCGGCTCAGTCCGAGCCGCCGGGGCACGACGGTCACCGTTTCGGTCCGGCCCCATCTGGACGGCGGCATGATCATTCTCGCGCCGTTCGTGACGATGGCCTGGCGCCGTGACCTGCCGTCGGAGCTCCAGTGCCTGGCCGACCTGCTGGCCGAGGGGAACGGATCCGGCCCGCGCCCCGACGAGGGCGTGGCCCCGGGCGTCCCCGGAGCGGAGGCCGACGGGGACGGCACCGGGGAGGCCGTCGGCGGAAGCGGCCTGGGAACCGCGCCGTCCGTCGGATGACGTGCGGGCGGCGTCCCGCGCCGGGGCGCGGGGCGGGCGGCCGGCGCGGATGCCGTCCCGCCCCTCCCGGACCGCCGTGAGCCGGGCGGCCCCGGCGGACCGGACCCGTCCGGCGGGGCGGTCACCGGGCCGTCCGGCCGGGGCCGGCTACCGGGGCCGGGTCAGGAAGTCGCGCGCGATCGCCTCGGCGGCGCGTTCCAGCAGGGGCCCCGCCTGGGCCATCGAGACCGCCGGATCCGGTTCCAGATCCGCCAGGGCGTACGCGCGGCCGATGCCCGCAGCGGTCAGGGCCTCCTGCGGCAGCGCCAGCCGACCGCAGACCGCGACGACCTCGACGCCCGCGGCCCGTGCCGCGGCGGCCACTCCCGCCGGCGCCTTGCCGTGGAGGGTCTGCTCGTCGAGCGACCCCTCCCCGGTGATCACCAGGTCGGCGCGGGCCAGCGCGGGGGCGAAGCCCAGGACGTCGAGCATGACCTCGATGCCGGGGCGGAACCGGGCGCCGAGGGCGACCAGCGCCCCGTAGCCGATGCCGCCCGCCGCCCCCGCTCCGGGCAGCCGCGCGTGGTCCGGGCCGAGGACGGACGCGTAGTGGGCGAGCGCGGCGTCGAGGACCGCGATGTCGTCCTCGGTCGCGCCCTTCTGCCTGCCGTAGACCTCGGGGGCGCCCTTCGGCCCCGTCAGCGGGTTGTCGACGTCGCTGGCGAGGATCAGGTCCACATCGGCCAGTCGTGGATCGAGTCCGGACAGGTCCGCCTCGGCCAGTGCGGCGAGGCCGCCGCCACCGGGGCCGACGGGCTTGCCGTCCGCGTCCAGGAAACGGGCACCGAGCGCGGCCAGCATGCCCGCGCCGCCGTCCGTGGTCGCACTGCCGCCGACCCCGAACACGATGGTCCGGGCCCCCGCGTCGAGCGCGGCGGCCAGCAGTTCGCCGGAACCGTACGTCGTGGCCGTGAGCGGGGCGAACACCCCGGCGGGCAGGTGCTGGAGCCCCGACGCCTCGGCCATCTCCACCACCGCCGTGGTGTCGCGCAGCGCGTACGCCGCGGTCACCGGGTCGCCGAGGGGGCCGGTCACCCGGGCCTCGCGGCGCTCGAATCCGGCGGCCACCGCCGCCGCCACCGTGCCGTCGCCGCCGTCGGCCACGGGCAGGGTCTCGACCCGTGCGCCGGGGGCGACCCGTCGCAGCCCGGCCGTCACCCGCTCCGCGACCTGCACGGCCGTGAGCGAGCCCTTGAACTTGTCCGCCGCGACGAGCACGCGTGCGGTCTCCATCACTGCTCCGTCCGCCACCTTGCATCCCTTGCTCTCGAACAGGCAGTCGCGCCGACCCGACCCTATCCGCAGCGGATACCCGCTGCCCAGGGCCACCGTCGCACCGGTCGGACGGCCTTCGCCGGGCCGCTCCGCGCGCGGCCCCCGCTACGCTGCCCGCGTGACCACCACCGACTACACCACCTACATCGCGGGCCTCCCCCGGGTACTGGCCGCCGCGGCCACGCTGTTCCGGGACGACCGGGGGCGCGTGCTGCTCGTCGAGCCGAACTACCGGGAGGGCTGGGCCCTGCCCGGCGGAACCATCGAGTCCGACGAGGGCGAGAGCCCGCGCCAGGCCGCACGGCGCGAGACGGCCGAGGAGATCGGACTCGACGTCGAGCCGGGGCGGCTGCTCGCCGTCGACTGGTCGCGCAGTCCGCAACGGCCGCCGATCGCCGCGTACCTGTACGACGGCGGAGTGCTCGGCGAGGCCGATCTGAAGGCGATCCGGCTGCAGGAGGAGGAGCTCCTGTCCTGGAAGCTGGTGGAGCGCGACGCACTGGACCGCCATCTCCTCGGCACTCTCGGGCCGCGCCTGCGGGCGGCTCTGGACGTCCTCGACTCCGGCGGCGGCACGGTGGAGCTGGTGGACGGCCGCCCGGTGACTGGCTGAGCCGCCCCGCCCCCTCTCCACCCCGTTCATCACGTATTCCCCCTGTGTCCCGTTGTCCTGACGGCCCATCACCGGTATTCCGGACGACGGCTGCCGGACGCGCGAGTTCAGATGCCATTCGTCCGCAGTCCACGCTCGACCGGCATCATCCGGACTCCACGGATGCGGAGGGATCATGCGTACGCACACAGGGCACCTCGGCGGACCACTGGCCGCGATCGTCGCGGCCGTGTTCGCCTGCACGGCAGTTGTCACCACGGCCTCGACGGCGCTCGCGGAGCCGGCGCCGTCCCCGGCCCGTCCCGCGCACGGCGGGCTGCCGTCGTCGGTCGACGGGGGCGCCTGGCGGTCCGGCCACGTCCAGGGCATGGCCGTCGACCGCCGCAAGGGCTTCATGTACTTCTCGATGACCAACCTGCTGGTGAAGACCGACCTCAGGGGCAACCCGGTCGGCTCGGTCACCGGTTTCACCGGCCACCTCGGCGATCTGGACTTCAACGAGCGGGACGGCCGGGTCTACGGCTCGCTGGAGTACAAGGAGGCGAAGTCCTTCTACATCGCGATCCTCGACGTCGACCGGATCACCCGGATGGACATGGACGCCCAGACCACGGGGGTCGTCTCGACCGTCTACCTCGAGGAGGTGGTGAAGGACTTCACCGCCGACATGAACGGCGACGGCGTCTTCGACGGCGACACCGGCAGGACGCCCGACCACCGCTACGGCTGCAGCGGCATCGACGGCGTCGCGTTCGGCCCGGCCTTCGGCGACCGGCGCGGCAAGCACGCCCGGAAGAAGCTGACGGTCGCCTACGGCGTGTACGCCAACGCCGACCGCACGGACAACGACCACCAGGTCCTGCTCCAGTACGACGTCACCCGGTGGAAGAAGTACGAGCGCCCGCTGACCGAGTCGGCCCCGCACACCAGCGGCCCCGCCCGGGTCGACGGCAAGTTCTTCGCGTACACCGGGAACACCACGTACGGCGTGCAGAACCTGGAGTACGACGGGCACAGCGGCAACTGGCTGATGGCCGCCTACAAGGGCACCAAGCCGGGCTTCCCCAACTACTCGGTCTTCGCGCTGGACGGGGCGCGAAAGCCGGTGCGCGGTCCGATCCGCGGCCAGCAGGACCCGGAGCGCGGCCTGCTGCTCCCGCTGCTGCGGGAGGGCGCGCACGACGCGTCGAGCGGCACGTACGGGTGGCCGGCGCCGGGACAGTACGGGCAGTACGGGCTGGTCTCGCTCGACGACGGGCGGTTCTACGTGGCGCGCAGCGGCACGCTCCAGGACGGCGGGGTCACCAAGCAGACCGCCCGCGCCGAGCTGAACGTCTGGACGGGGCTGACCCCGTCGCCGTTCGGTCCCGTGCCCCCCACGGCCTGACCGCGGCGCCGGACCGCCGCCCGCACCGCCCGGCACCGGGCGAAATCGTCTCGCGGGCGGCGCCCGGTGCTGCGTACGCTCGGGGCCATGACTCTCGTCGCGATCCTCAGCGGCGCCGGTGTCTCCACCGACTCCGGCATTCCCGACTACCGCGGCCCCAACGGCCTCTGGCGCAAGGATCCGGAGGCCGAGAAGCTCGTCACGTACGACTTCTACATGGCCGACCCGGACATCCGCCGCCGCTCCTGGCAGATGCGCCGCGACAGTGCGGCCCGGAACGCCGAGCCGAACGCGGCCCACCGCGCGGTGGCGGAGCTGGAGCGTTCCGGCACACCGGTGCGGGTGATCACGCAGAACGTGGACGGTCTGCACCAGCTCGCCGGGCTCCCCGCCCGTAAGGTCCTGGAGCTGCACGGGACCGCGCGCGAGGTGGTCTGCACCCGCTGCCACGCCCGCTCCTCCATGGCCGACGCGCTGGCCCGGGTCGAGGCGGGCGATCCCGATCCGTCGTGCGAGGTCTGCGGCGGCATCCTGAAGTCGGCGACGGTGATGTTCGGCGAGCGGCTCGATCCGATGGTGCTGGGGCAGGCCATGGCGATCGCCAAGGGGTGCGAGGTGTTCGTCGCGGTCGGCACGACGCTCCAGGTGCAGCCCGCCGCGTCGCTGGCCGGGATCGCGGTGGACCACGGCGCCCGGCTGATCGTGGTGAACGCGGAGCCGACGCCGTACGACGAACTGGCCGAGGAGACCGTGCGCGAGCCCATCGGCACGGCGCTGCCCGCGCTGCTGAGGCGGCTGGCGGCGGAGGCCGGGACGGCTCCCGGCACGGACTCCGGTACGGCTCAGGGCAGTTGAGGCGGGGAGCCGTCAGTCCTCCAGTTCCCGTCGCACACGGCGCGAGGGGCGGAACACGTACAGGTCGAGGATCGCGGGCGGGTCCGCCAGCCCCGGTCCGCCCGCCCCGACCCAGGCGGCTATGTCCGTCACGGCGTCCGGGTCGTTGACGAGCCCGAGCCAGACCGGCCGGCCGCCCGCCCTGCGGCCCTCAGCCGACGGCTGCACGACGATCACGTTGGCCTGCTCGCAGGCGTCGAGGCAGTCCACCGCGCGCACCGTGGCGGAATCGCCGAGCGAGCTCCGCAGCCCGGCGAGCTGACCGGCGTGGTCCACGTCCGGGATCTTCGGCGTCCCGCAGCAGCAGCCGCGGCAGACGCTGACGGTGGGCCGGGGCGTTCCCCCGGTGGGTGCGGTCCTGCGTGTGCGGCTCATGCGGGGGCGCTTCCGGTACCGGCTCGGATGATCACCACGGGACTGTACCGGCCCCGTTGCCGGGTCGAACATCCGCGCTGCCCCGTGGACGGGTGGGGTAGAGTTGATGGCTGCGAAGGGGAGTAGCCCCGCAAACCGGTCGTCGACACACTGGAGCCCTCGGGTTCCCGGTGGCCGGGCCCGTCGATCATGACGGGCGGGCGAGACCTTCGGTCAGGTATGACACGCCCGCGCCCGTGGGCGCTGACGTCATGCCGGGCCGAGTGGTCCTCCGAGAGCCGTTCCGGCGCTTCGCGAAGGCCCGGGGCCCGGCTCTCACAGAAAGCCACCCGGAATGCACCTCGACCCCCTGGCGATCCTCACCGCCTTCGGGCTGATCTTCCTCGCGGAACTCCCCGACAAGACGATGTTCGCGTCGCTTGCCATGGGCACCCGCATGCGGCCGCTGTACGTCTGGTTCGGCACCTCGTCCGCGTTCATCGTGCACGTCGCCATCGCGGTGGGAGCGGGCAGTCTGATCGGGCTGCTGCCCGACTGGATCGTGAAGCTGGTGTCGGCCTCCCTCTTCGCCTTCGGCGCGTTCATGCTGCTGCGCTCCGGTGGCGACGATGACGACGACGAGGCCGGCAGCAAGACGGTGACCGGTTTCTGGCCGGTCTGGTCGACCGCGTTCATGGCCGTCTTCATCAGCGAGTGGGGCGACCTCACCCAGATCACCACGGCTAACCTGGCCGCGAGCAACGGCACCTGGTCCACGGCGATCGGGTCGGCGGCGGCCCTGATGTCCGTCTCGGCGCTGGCGCTGCTGGCGGGGCAGTTCATCGCGAAGCGGGTGCCGCTCAAGACGGTCCAGCGGATCGGCGGGCTCTGCATGCTGGGGCTGGCGATCTGGACCCTGGTGGAGATCTTCACCGGCTGACCCCGGCCGACCGGCCGGGGCACTTCCCGGTTGCCCGGAGGGCGGTCCCGGACGTTCCCGTCCGGGACCGCCCTCGTGCTTCTCCGCACGGGGCGGTGTCAGAAGAGCGCCGGGGTGTCGTCCTGCGCACCGCTCTCGAAGGCCAGCAGCCGCTGCTTGCGGTCGAGCCCGCCGCCGTAGCCGGTGAGCCCGCCCGAGGCGCCGATGACGCGGTGGCAGGGGACGATGATGCCCACCGGGTTCTTGCCGTTGGCGAGCCCCACCGCACGCGAGGCGCCCGGTTTGCCGAGGATCTCGGCCAGTTCGCCGTACGAGCGGGTCTCGCCGTACGGAATGTGCTGGAGCTGCTCCCAGACGCTGCGCTGGAACGGGGTGCCGTCCAGGTGCAGCGGCAGGTCGAACTCGTGCAGTTCACCGGCGAAGTAGGCGTCGAGCTGGCGGACGGTCTCCGCGAAGGGCCGCGGGTCCGGCTCCCCGAAGGTCTCCTCGGGCGGGCGGTGGCGCTGCTCGGTCATGTAGAGGCCGCAGAGGACCCCGTCGGTGGCGACGAGGGTCAGCGGGCCGTACGGGCTGTCGACGACCGTGTGCCGCCGGGGCGCCGCGCTCGTGGGTTTCGTGGTCATGACTGGACTTCCCGGCTTTCTCGGGTGGGCAGGTGGTTGATGGGGTGGTCGTCCACGGTCCACAGGTACTGGACCGCGTACGCCCGCCAGGGCCGCCAGGCCGCCGTGCGGGCGGTGAGTGCCGCGGGGGTGGACGGGAGGCCGAGCTTCCCGGCCGCGCGCCGGATGCCGAGGTCGGTGGGGAGGAAGGCGTCGGGGTCGCCGAGCGCCCGCATCGCGATCACCTCCACGGTCCAGGGTCCGAAGCCGGGCAGGGCGGCCAGCTCGGCCCGGGCCCGTTCCCAGTCGGTGCCGGTGCCGAGGCGGAGCGATCCGTCGGCCAGCGCCCCGACGAGCGTGGTGAGGGTGGTGCGGCGGCTGCGCGGCAGGGCGAGCCGTTCGGGGTCGAGTCCGGCGAGCGCCCCGGGGGTCGGGAAGAGGTGGGTGAGGCCGCCCTCCGGGTCGTCGACGGGGGTGCCGTGCGCGGTGACCAGACGGGCCGCGTGGGTGCGGGCGGCGGCGGTCGAGACCTGCTGGCCGAGCACCGCCCGGACGGCGAACTCCGCCTCGTCGACGGTGCGCGGGACCCGCCGGCCGGGGGCCTCGTCGACCAGGGGCGCGAGCAGCGGATCGGCGCGCAGCTGTTCGTCGACGGCCGCCGGGTCGGCGTCCAGGTCGAGCAGCCAGCGGCAGCGGCTGATCGCGAGCGTGAGGTCCCGCGGATCGGTGAGGGAGAGGCGGCAGGCGATGTGGCCGGGCTGCGGGGAGAGGGCGACGGTGCCGTGTCCGTACCGCAGGGTGAGCGTGCGGCGGTAGGCGCCGTCCCGCCACTCCTCGACGCCGGGGACCGCGGTCGCGGCGAGGTGGCCGAAGAGGTTGCTGGGGTTGAGCGGGGCCCGGTACGGCAGCCGCAGCGCTATCGTGCCCGGGGTGGCGGGAGGGTTCGCGGAGCGGGCGGCGCGGCTGCGCAGTTCGCCCGGGGCGAGCGCGAAGACCTCGCGGACGGTCTCGTTGAAGGTGCGGATCGAGGAGAACCCGGCGGCGAACGCGACTTCGGCCATGGGCAGCGCGGTCGTCTCGATGAGGAGCCTCGCGGTCTGGGCGCGCTGGGCGCGGGCCAGGGCGAGCGGGCCGGCGCCGAGTTCGGCGAGCAGTTGGCGTTCGATCTGCCGGGCGGAGTAGCCGAGCCGGGCCGCGAGCCCGGGGACGCCCTCGCGGTCGACGACGCCGTCCCGGATGAGGCGCATCGCGCGGGCCACGGAGTCGGCCCGGGCGTTCCATTCCGGGGAGCCGGGGCTGGTGTCGGGCCGGCACCGCTTGCAGGCCCGGAACCCGGCCTGCTGGCAGGCGGCGGCGCTGGGGTAGAAGGTCATGTTCTCGACCTTGGGCGGCACGACGGGGCAGCTGGGGCGGCAGTAGATCCGGGTGGTCAGGACCGCCGTGAAGAACCAGCCGTCGAAGCGGGCGTCCTTGGACCGGACGGCCCGTACGCAGCGCTCGGTGTCGGTGTACATGCCTCAAGCATCCGGTACGGGCCCCTGGAGGGCTGGCGGAATTCCGACATCGACGCGGCACTGCCAGGACCCTTCGGATTCGCTTCCCCGCCCGTCGGCGGCGTTTCGCCGTTCCGCCCGGCAAAACGGTGGATGGCGGGACTCCGGTCGGCCATGCTCCCGGGATGGAGCGAATCGTCGATCTCGATCGGGCCGCCGCCGTGCTCGCCGACCGGGCAGCGCCCTGGCGCGACCGCGGAGTGGTGTTCGCCCCGGTGACGTGGCGGGACGCGGAGGCGTCCTGGCCCCAGCCGCTGGAAACCGACCGGGCGCGGGTGGGCGACCCCGACTCGCTGGGAGTCGCCGCCCGCGGTCCGGACGACACCGAGCTGTCCGTGGTGCTGTTCCGGGGCGGCTGGGCCGATGTCGACCTCTTCGCCTCCCCCGACGGCTTCGAGCCGCTCCCGGCCTCGGACATCGTCTCCGCCGAGGACTTCGGGGACCGGCTCGCGCAGTGGCTGCGGCGCGCCTTCGGCCCGCCCCGCGGCGAGTCCCCGCAGGCGCGGTCGCGCACACTCGACGAGGTGCAGGGGGAATGGCCGGAAGCGGGTGGGGAACGGTGAGCGGTCCGTTCGCCCCGGCCCCGTGGCCGGGGCCGGATGACCGCCCCCCCCTGGAACCCGGCCGACTCCGTGAACTCATCGGGACACTCTGCGACTTCGCCGAATCCACCCGGGCCGACGGCGGACGGGTCCTGTCGGAGGACGGGCAGCCGCTGGTGGGCGTGCGCCTGCTGAAGGGGCGCCATCCGCGGCCCGGCGCCCGGTACGGGATCATGGCGGCCGGCTCCACGGGGCGGACCGTCGTCCTCGTGCGCGAGTGGCGGCGCACCGGCGCGATCGCCGTGGAGCAGCTGTCGGACCGCCCGGCCCCGGAACCGTCTTCAGGAGGCCCGGAGCCGCCGCCAGACCGCCTTCGCCGCGTGGTGACCGGACATCCCGTGCACGCCGGGGCCGGGCGGGGTGGCCGAGGAGCACAGGAACACCGCCGGGTGCGCCGTCGCGTACGGGACGCGGGCGAGCTTGGGGCGGAGCACCGTCTGCAGCCCGGCGAACGCACCGCACGCGATGTCGCCGTCGACGTAGTTGGCGTTGCGCGCGGCGAGTTGCGGCGGCCCGGCGACCGCGCGGGCGAGCACCAGGTCGCGGAAGCCGGGGGCGAAGCGTTCCAGCTGGCGTTCGATGACGTCGGTGGCGTCGCCCTCCCAGCCCGCCGGGACGTGCCCGTACGCCCAGAAGACGTGCCGGCCCTCGGGGGCGCGGGACGGGTCGACCAGGCTGGGCTGCGCGGTGATCAGGAACGGCACGCTCGGGTCGTGCCCCTTCACCGCGGCCGTCAGCGCGGAGTCGATCTCGCCCGCGGTGGGGCCGATGTGGACCGTTCCGGCGCGCCGGGCCTCCTCCGCGGTCCAGGGGACGGGACCCGACAGGGCGTAGTCGATCTTGAAGCAGGAGGCGCCGTACCGGTAGCCGCGGTAGGCCCGGCCGAGCCCCGCGATGCGGGCGACGGCGGTCGGCGAGGTGTCGAAGACGTAGGCGCGGGCGGGCGGGAGCTCGTCGAGCCGCTTGACCTCCGTACCGGTGTGGATCGCGCCGCCCTGTTCGCGCAGGTACGAGGCGAGGGCGTCGGAGATGGACTGCGACCCGCCGCGCGGCACGGGCCAGCCCTTCTCGTGCGCCGCCAGCGCGAAGAGCAGGGCGATCCCGCCGGTGGCCAGGCCGCTGGTGGGGGCTATGGCGTGGGCGGCCAGCCCGGCGAACAGTCCGCGCGCCTTCTCCCCGCGGAAGCGGCGGGAGATCAGCGAGGCGGGCTGGAGCGCGTCGAGCCCGAACCGCACCCAGCGGTACGGGTCGCGGGGCAGCCCGTCCCACGGGGTGCGCAGGAAGTCCTCGGCGAGGGTGTCCCAGTGGCCGAGGTACGGGGCGACGAGCCTGCGGTACGCGCCCGCGTCCCGCGCGCCCAGCGACATGGCGCTCTCCCCCACCGAGCCGGTGAGCACGGCGGCCGTGCCGTCCGGGAACGGGTGGGCGAGCGCCAGCTCGGGCTGGATCCACTCCAGGCCGTGCCGGGCGAGCGGCATCGCGTCGAACGCGGGCGAGCCGATGCCCAGCGGGTGGACGGCGGAACAGGGGTCGTGGCGGAAGCCGGGGAGGGTCAGCTCCTCGGTGCGGGCGCCGCCCCCGACGGTCCCTTCCGCTTCGAAGACCTCCACGGCGAAGCCGCGGCGGGCCAGTTCGACCGCGGCGGTCAGTCCGTTGGGGCCCGCCCCCACGACGACTGCATCGAGCATCGACGGCACCTTCGGACTCCTTCGTCAGCCGACGGCCAGGACACCCAGGATATTCCGAGGCGCCGGCGACCCGGCCGGGGGTAGGGTCACGCGCGATGAACCAACCGAACTCCCCCGCCGCGCCCGTGCCCGCCCACATCCTCGACATGGCCTCCCGCCTGGTCGGCCTGCCCGGAATCCGGGCCGTCGCCCTGGGCGGCAGCCGGGCTCGCGGCACCCATCGCCCGGACTCCGACTGGGATCTGGGCCTGTACTACCGCGGCACGCCCGACGTGGCCGCGCTGACCGCGCTGGCGGCCGAGGCGCAGGGCGCCCCGGCCGAGGTCGCCGGTCCCGGCGGCTGGGGCCCCTGGGTCGACGGCGGGACGTGGCTGCGGGTGGACGGCGTCGCGGTGGACTGGATCCTGCGCGACCTGGACCGGGTGGAGGCGGTCTGGGAGGGCTGCCGCGAGGGCCGCTTCGAAGTGGGCGTGCAGCCGGGGCATCCGTTGGGCTTCTGGTCCCCCGCGTACCCCGGCGAGGTCGCGATGGGCCGTGTACTGGCCGACCCACGGGGCGAGTTGACGGATCTTCAGGAACGCACGAGGCACTATCCGGAGCCGCTGCGCACCGCGCTCGTCGAAGCCGCGTGGGAGGCGGACTTCTCGGTGGCGGCGGCCCGCAAGTCGGCGCCCGCCGGCGACACGCTCCATGTCGCCCTGTGCCTGTCGCGGGCGTTCGGCGTCCTGGCCCAGTCCCTGCACGCCCACCATCGTGTCTGGTGCCTCAACGAGAAGGGCGCCACGGCCGCCGCGGCGGCGCTGCCGGACACTCCGGCGGGCTACGCCGACCGGGTCGACGCGGTGTTGCGGGGGCTGGACGGGGCGGCGGTCGAGCGGGCGGCGGAGCTGGTGCGCGAGGTGCGGTCGGCGATCGCGCCGGGCGCCTGAAATCCCGGGACCCGCCGTACGCCCCGGGACGGTACGGCGGCGGCTCCCGGAGCAGTACGGCGACGGCGGCCGGACGGGAGCGGCCGGTCAGGCTCCGGTGCGCAGCGCCTCGAGGACGCGGGCGGCGGTCGCCCCGTCGCGTGCCGCGGTGAACGGCAGGTCGTTGCCGCCCGCGATGCGGAACGGTGCGCCGGAGAGGGTGGCCTGGGCGCCGCCCGCCTCGGTGACCAGCAGCAGGCCCGCCGCGTGGTCCCAGGCGTACTCCCAGTTGAAGGCGACGGCGTCCTTGACCCCGCGGGCGATGTCGAGGTATTCGAGCCCCGCCGAGCCGCAGGGGCGGGCGTCGATGCCCTCGGTGCGCAGGCCGAGCAGGGCGCGCTTCTGGGCGTCGGTGGTGTAGTCGGGGTGCGACATCGCCACGCGCAGGACGGCACCGGGGGCGGGCGCCCCCGACCGTATCGGCCTGCCGTTGAGCGTGGCACCGCGGCCGCGGACCGCGATCGCCATCTCGTCCAGGGCCGGTGCGTACGTCCACGAGGCGAGGAGCTCGCCGCGGTGGGCGAGGGCCACCAGGGTGCAGAAGCCCTGCTCGCCCCGGACGAACTGACGGGTGCCGTCGACCGGGTCGACGATCCACACCGGGGCGTCGCCGCCCAGGGCGTCGTACACCCCGGGGTCGGCGTGCACCGCCTCCTCGCCGACGACGACGGAGCCGGGCAGGAGCTCGGTGAGGGCGGCGGTGAGGTGTTCCTCGGCGAGGCGGTCGGCGACGGTGACGAGGTCGTGCGGGCCGTTCTTCTCGACGATCTCGTGCGCGGACAGCTGCCGGTGGCGGGGCATGATCTCGGCAGCGGCGGCGGCGCGCACCGCCGCCTCGACCTCGGTCAGGTGTCCGGCGTCCCCGGCGGTCTGGGCGAGAAAGTCATCGATCATGCCCCCAGCCAATCATGTCCCTCCCCGGCGCCGACGACCCGGTGGTGACGGGGACGTGAACGGGGACGTGCCCGGTCGGCGTCAGTACCAGTCGTCGTGTCCCGGCGGGTCGCAGAGTTCGAAGACCACCTCTCCCGTGTCCGGGCCCTCGACGACGGCCGGGCGCACCCGGGCGCCGACCGCCACCCGGTCCGGCGCGGCGCCCACGACCCGGCAGCGGAACACGAAGCCTTCGGGGAACCGGACGAGGGACTCGTTGCGGGCCGCCTCCGTGTAGCGGTGCACCACGCCCGACCGCACCACGACGCCGGGACCGGCGCTGTGTTCGGACTCCAGGTCGCTGGACGCGCACACCGGGCACAGCAGCCTCCGGAAGGAGGCCGTGCCGCACCAGCGGCATCGGTGGTAGGTCAGGCCGGCTTCCTCATGCACCGTCCGCGCGGTGCCACTTGACGACTGGGACACGTTCGACCCCCTGCGCTCGGCTCGGAGCGCGCCGCGTCTGCGCGTCGGCACGCGTCCGCACCATAGGGCACTGAGTGTCGAAACGTAAAGACACTCAGTGCCAGATCATGCCGTTCCGGGGCGTCCGCCCTGCCCGAGGGCCGATTCGACCTGCTGGACGACGCGCCACATCGGGGCGCCCTTCGCCGCGACCATCACCACCACGTCGCCGTCGGCCGAGGGCGGCGCCGCGCTTTCGTCCGTCCCGCTCCCCCACATCCGGCGCACCAGCCCGAGCGCGTGGTCGACGGCGGCCTCCGCGTCGCCCTCACCGCCCGAACGCAGCCAGCTCCGCAGCCCGTTGTTGTGCGCGGCGACCACGGACGCGGCGATCACCTCGGCCCGCAGCGCGCCGTCGGCCGAGTCGCCGTACCGCCCGCGGAGGTAGCCGGCCAGTGTCTGTTCGTACCGGCGCACCACGGACAGTTCGTAGGTGCGCAGTCCGGGCACCTCCCGGGTGAGCCGGTAGCGCTGGACGGAGAACTCGGGGTTGGCGGAGTACATGCGCAGCACCAGCCGGGCCGCGTCGCTCACCGCGTCGACCGGCTCGGCGTCACCGGCCTCCGCGAGGAAGGCGGTCATGTCGGCGAGGCACCGCTCGTGGTCCGGGAAGACCGCGTCCTCCTTGGAGGGGAAGTACCGGAAGAACGACCGGCGCCCGACCCCGGCCCGCGCCACGATGTCGTCCACCGTCGTCCGCTCGAAGCCCCGCTCCAGGAAGAGCTGGAAGGCCGCCTCGGCGAGCACCTCCCGCATGGGGGCCTTCTTCGCCGGTCTGCGTGCGTCAGTCATGCCGGGAACGTAGCACCGAAAAGAGCTTTCTGGCACCGGGTTCCTTTACAGGGGGTACTGAGTGCCATAATGTCGTTTCTACGAACCACACCCAGGTAGGAGAGCCGGCGTGAGCTTGAGGATCGTTGTCTGTGTGAAGTACGTGCCCGATGCCACGGGTGAGCGGCGTTTTGCCGATGATCTGACGGTGGACCGTGAGGATGTGGACGGTCTGTTGTCGGAGCTCGACGAGTACGCGGTGGAGCAGGCGTTGCAGATCGCGGACGGGGTGGATGACGCGGAGGTCACCGTGGTGACGGTGGGTCCGGAGGATGCGCGGGACGCGTTGCGCAAGGCGTTGTCGATGGGTGCGGACAGGGCGGTGCATGTCGAGGACGACGATCTGCACGGTACGACCTCGCGGGAACATCGCCCCGGAAGACGTAGTCGCCGTTCTCCATCTTCGGGTCGGCGACCTCCACGAAGGGCTTCGCCTCCAGGTCCGACCACTTCAGCGGCTTCGTCGGGTCGTAGGAGTCCTTCGTGATGTACAGCGCGAAGGAACCCTTGTGCGGGGCGGTTCCCTTGTAGTGGAAGGTGTGGCCGCCCGCGGACATCTTCGTCGACGGCCAGTCCGCCCGGGGCAGATCCAGGCCCCGGTACTTCTCGTTGGCCGCGCTGCACAGCTTGCCGTCCGGAATGATCTGCTTCGACCTACCGGCCGCATTGGCTATGTTGACCGCGTTCCAGTCGTAGAAGGCCTGCTTCCCGCTCGCCGCGACAGCCGCCTTGCACGCCGCCGACTGCGGCGACTCCACGCCCTCCGCGTAACAGGCGGAGACCCGGCTCACCGGATCCGTCATCGACCCGTGCGCCGCCGCGGGAACACTCAGCGAAACGGTCAGGAACATTGCTGCGGAACCGGCTCCGGCGCATGCTGCGGCCTTGCGGTAAAAGGTCATGGGACGAACTCCTCAACCCTGCGGTGGTGTTTGGGAACGGGGGTACCGGGCGGTCTCCCGGTACGGAGTCCTGCGGTCCGGCGATCAGCAACCTAACCCTCGAAACCTGGTCGTCCGACGGGCAAAAGCCGTATCGGGCAATTCTTATGGATGCCTTAAGGCATTCCTCAGACTGCTATTACTTCCCCCGCTCCCCGCCGCACGAGGGCCCGGGGCAAGGGTGTTCTCCCGCGACCGGGACGCGACGCCCGGCCCCTCCGGGGCGGGGGTTCGGACTAAATCGTGCGGCGATGATGTTGTTCCTGGTCGGTACCGATTTGCGAAGATGTGGGTCGGACGGAACGGGAGGCATGGCTGTGCACGGTGAGTACAAGGTCCCCGGCGGCAAGCTCGTCGTGGTGGATCTGGATGTCGAGGGCGGGGCGCTGCGCAACGTGCGGGTGGCCGGGGACTTCTTCCTGGAACCGGACGAGGCGATCCTCGCGATCGACGCGGCGCTGGAGGGCGCACCGGCCAACACCGACACCGCGGGCCTCGCCGCCCGTATCGACGCGGCGCTCCCCGCCTCGACCGTGATGCTCGGCCTCACCTCCGAGGGTGTCGCCGTCGCCGTGCGCCGGGCCCTCGCGCACGCCACCGAGTGGAGCGACTACGACTGGCAGCTCATCCACGAGGCCCCGCAGTCCCCCGCGCTCCATATGGCGCTCGACGAGGTCATCACCGCCGAGGTCGCCGCGGGCCGCCGCCCGCCCACGCTCCGGGTCTGGGAGTGGGCCTCCCCCGCCGTGATCATCGGCAGCTTCCAGTCCCTGCGCAACGAGGTGGACCCGCAGGGCGCCGAGCGCCACGGCGTCACGGTCGTGCGCCGGGTGTCCGGCGGCGGGGCCATGTTCGTGGAACCCGGCAACACCATCACGTACTCGCTCTCCGTCCCGGAGGCCCTGGTCTCCGGGCTCTCGTTCGCCGACAGCTACGCCTACCTCGACGACTGGGTGCTCGGCGCCCTGGCCGACATGGGCATCAGGGCCTGGTACCAGCCGCTCAACGACATCGCCACGGAGGCCGGGAAGATCGCGGGCGCGGCGCAGAAGCGGGTGGTCGGCGGGGAGGGCGCCGTGCTGCACCACGTGACCATGTCGTACGACATCGACGCCGACAAGATGCTCGAAGTCCTGCGCATCGGCAAGGAGAAGCTGTCCGACAAGGGCACCGCGAGCGCGAAGAAGCGGGTGGATCCGCTGCGCCGTCAGACGGGGCTGGCGCGCGAGGCCGTCATCGAGCGGATGATCGACTCCTTCCGCACCCGGCACGGCCTCACGCGGGGCAAGGTGACGGACGAGGAGATGGCGCGGGCCGAGGAGCTCGTACGGACGAAGTTCGGCACCGAGGAGTGGACCGCCCGGGTGCCGTGACGGGACGGAGCGGGACGGGCCCGGAGCGGACCGCCGGTCCGGGGCCGTTCGCCGCGTGACGGGCCCGTTCGCCATGCGACGGGGCCGTTCGCCGCGTAGCGAGGCCGTTCGCCATGTGACGGGGCCGTTCGCCGCGTGACGGGGCCGGGGCCGCCGGTGGTCCGGAGGTCTCAGCCCTCCGGTCGGCCCGGGGGGAACTCCCGCTCTTCCGCGGGGAGTTCCCCCTCATCGGCGCCCGGTTCGCCCTCGTCGGAACGGAGCTCCGGTCCGGCGGGCGGGATCTCCTGCTCGGTCCAGATGATCTTGCCCTCGGGCGTGTAACGGGTGCCCCAGCGGTGGGTGAGCTGGGCGACGAGGAAAAGACCGCGGCCGCCCTCGTCCGTGGTCCGGGCGTGCCTGAGGCGGGGCGAGGTGCTGCTGGTGTCGGAGACCTCGCAGATCAGGACGGACTGGCGCAGCAGCCGGAGCCGGATGGGGCCGGTGGCGTAGCGCACCGCGTTGGTGACGAGCTCGCTGACGATCAGCTCGGTCGTCATCTGGAGCTCCTCCAGGCCCCAGGTGCTCAGCAGGCGGGCGGTCCGGGCCCGGACACCGGCGACGGCGGCCGGGTCGGAGGGCACCTCCCAGGAGGCGACGTGGTCGGCGCCCAGCTCGTGCGTACGGGCGAGCAGCAGGGCGACGTCGTCGGGCTGGGGCACGGGGACCAGCTGTTCCACGACCGTCGCGCACAGCGCGTCGAGGGACAGTCCGCGCTGGGCCAGGGCCCCGCCGAGGCGGGACATGCCGAGGTCGGCGTCCTGGTCCCGGCCCTCGATGAGCCCGTCGGTGTAGAGGCCGATCAGGCTCCCCTCGGGCAGTTCGACCTCCGCCGTCTCGAAGGGCATCCCGCCCAGGCCCAGCGGGGGCCCGGCGGGCAGTTCGAGGAAGGAGACGCGTCCGTCCGGGGAGACGACGACGGGTGGCGGGTGGCCGGCGCGCGCCATGGTGCAGAGCTGGGTGACCGGGTCGTAGACGGCGTACAGGCAGGTCGCGCCGAGCACCGGGGTGCCGCGCGTCCCGTTCTCGGGTTCCTCCTCGCTGAGGCGGAGCACGAGGTCGTCGAGGTGGGCCAGCAGTTCGTCGGGGGGCAGGTCCATGTCGGCGAGGGTGTGCACCGCGGTGCGGAGCCGGCCCATGGTCGCGGCCGCGGCGATGCCGTGTCCGACGACGTCGCCGACGACCAGGGCGACCCGGGCGCCGGACAGCGGGATGACGTCGAACCAGTCCCCCCCGACGCCGTCCTTGGCGTCCGCCGGGAGGTAGGACGAGGCCACGTCCAGCGCCATGCCGCCGGGCAGGGTGTGCGGGAGCAGGCTGCGCTGGAGGGTCAGTGCCGCGGCGTGCTCACGGGTGTAGCGGCGGGCGTTGTCCACGCACACCGCGGCCCGCGCCACCATCTCGCGGGCCGGGAGCACGTCGTCCGGTTCGAAGGGGGCGAGATTCACCGACCGTACGAAGGTGACCAGACCGAGCACCGTGTCCCGGGCCCGCATCGGTACGCAGATGAGGGAGTGGAGCCCGAACTCCCGGATGCTCGCCGCCCTGGCGGGCTGTTCCGCCGTCCACGCGTGGCTGTCCGGGTCGAGGACCGGGACGAGGACGGGCTCGCCGTCGATGAGGAACCGGATGTCGTGGGGCGGGGGCATGAAGTCGACCCGGTCCCCGATCCGGCCCACCGCCTCCGGGCAGCCCTCGCGTACCGAACTCATCCCGGCCCGGCGCATCTTCGGCCGGAGCGAGGGGTCGACGGCGCGGGAACGGGCGAGGTCCGCGCGGGACAGTCCCGGGCCCAGCGGCCACGGGGCGGGTTCCTCGGGGCTGGTGACCGGTTCCAGCAGGTCGACGATGACGAAGTCGGCGAAGCGCGACACCGCGAAGTCGGCCAGCTCCTGGGCCGTGCGCATCACGTCCAGGGTGGAGCCGATCGCGGCTCCGGCGTCGTTGACCAGGGCCAGGCGCTGCTGGGCGTTCCACCGGTCGGTGACGTC
Organism: Streptomyces sp. sk2.1; assembly: GCF_008120935.1. Classification (GTDB taxonomy): domain Bacteria; phylum Actinomycetota; class Actinomycetes; order Streptomycetales; family Streptomycetaceae; genus Streptomyces. Next base: position 1,925,973 of record NZ_RDBO01000077.1, on the reverse strand, counting down.
CAGGACCATGTAGCACATCCCGGTGGCGTTGCCGTCGCCGTCGGTCAGCGGGAAGAACGACGTGGAGTAGGCGCGCTTGCGGTGCGGAGCGGCCCAGCTCCAGCCCAGGTACTCGTAGTCGATGACGGGAACCCCGGTGTCCAGCACACCGCGCATCAGCGTCTCGATGGCGTCGGCCTCCAGTCCCGACGGCACCTCGCTCAGCCGGCGGCCCAGGCGTTGTTCGCGCGGGACGCCGCCGAAGCGTTCCAGGGTGTCGTTCATCCAGAGGTAGCGCAGGCTCGGGCTCAGCACGGCCATGCCGATCGGGGAGCTGGTCAGGAAGGCGTCCAGCACGGACTGGCCGACCGTCCACTCCGGGCGCCGTTCGCGTCCCGAGACCAGGAAGCACTCCCGCCCGTCCAGGTGGAAGGAGGCCGAGACCCGCAGGTCCAGCTCGATCCGGCGGCCGTCGCTGCGCCGCACCTCGGCGACGCCGCTCCATCCCACGCCGGCCCGGCACCGTTCGGCGATGCCCGCCACCCGGACCGGGTCCTCGGGCATGGCGAGCAGGAAGCCGGCGGACCGCCCGACCACGTCCCCGGCGCGGTAGCCCAGCAGCTCCTGCGCGCTGTGCGTCCAGCCGACGACCGTGCCGGTTCCGGCGACCACCGCGGTCGCGTCGTTCGCCGCGTCATGGGTGTGCCGGGGGGCGCTGGGCGGCACCGGTTCGGGGCAGGGCTCCGGCTGCGGACCTGCGCACGCCATACGGTTCACCACCCATCCACTCCACATCCATGGTCCCGGTTTTCCCGCTCCGGTGCGAGCGACCGCGACCGGGCGGCCGCTCCGGCCGGACCCGCGCGGGCGAGGGCGCGGCCGGGGCGGCGGGTGGGCACACGGGGAGCGCGGTGGTCAGCGGGCCCCGGGGGCGGCCGCGGCGACGGGCGGCCGGAGCTCGTACCACCGCCGGTCCGCCTCCAGCTGCGCGGCGAGGGAGATCAGCCGTTCCTCGCTGCGGGACGGGCCGAGCAGCTGGGCGCCGACCGGCAGTCCGGCGCCGGTGAAGCCCGCCGGTACGTTGATGCCGGGCCAGCCCAGTACGTTCCAGGGCCAGGCGTACGGGCACGCCTCGGTCATCGCCAGGTCGGTGCGCCAGGCGCTGAGCCCGTCGAACCGGCCGATCGGGGGCGGCGGCAGCGCGGTCGTCGGGGTGAGCAGCACGTCGTAGCCGGTGCCTGTGCGGGAGGTGTGGAAGAACGCGCCGATCCGGTGGTGCTGGCGCACTTCGCGCTCCCTGGCCGCCCGTACCACCCGGCCGCCGAGCCGGGTGCCGGTGCGCAGCGCGCTGCGGGTGCGCGGGTCGAGGAGTGCGGGGTCGGGGTGGCGGGCGGCGAGTTCGGCGATCCCGGCGGTGGCCCGGGGGACGAAGCCGAGGCCGATCAGTCCGTAGCGGGGCCTGGCCTCCTCGACGTCGTGACCGAGCCGGGCGAGGGTTTCGGCCAGTGCGGTGACGGCACGGCGCACGTCGGGGTGCGGTTCGGAGCCGGTGAAGGTGAACGGGGGACGCCAGGCGATCGCCACGCGCAGTCTGCCGGGGTCGCGGCGGGCGGCGGCCGAGGCGTCGACGGGCGGCGGGCGGTGCGGGTCGGCGGGGTGGGTCCCGGCGACCGCGTCGAGCAGCAGCGCGGCGTCGGCGACGGTCCTGGCGAGCGGTCCGTTGACGGTCAGGCCCTGGAAGTCGCGGTGCGGGTGGCCGGAGATCCGGCCGCGCTGGGGCTTGATGCCGACGAGGTGGGTCCAGGCCGCCGGGATGCGGACGGAGCCGGCGCCGTCCGAGCCGAGCGCGGCGGGCACGAGACCGGCCGCGACGGCCGCCGCCGAGCCGCCGGAGGAGCCTCCGGGGGTGTGGCCGGTGTGCCACGGGTTGCGGGTGGCGCCGAACGCGCGCCCCTCGGTGAACGGCCACTGGCCGAGTTCGCAGGAGTTGGTCTTCCCGACGATCACGGCTCCGGCGGCGCGCAGTCTGCGTACCGCCTCGCTGTCGGCGGCGGCGACGGGCAGGTCGCCGTCGCAGCCGAAGTGGGTCGGCATTCCGGCGACGTCGGTGTCGTCCTTGACCGCGACCGGTACGCCGAGCAGGGGCAGCCGCTCCCCCGCCGCGAGTCGGCGGTCGGCCTCGGCGGCCTCGACGAGCGCGGCATCGGCGCGCAGGTGCCGGAAGGCGTTGAGGACGGGTTGGCTCGCCTCGATGCGGCGCAGCGCGGCGGACACCTGCTCGGTCGAGGTGGTGGTGCCCTCGGCCAGCTCCCGTGCGCTGTCGGCCAGTCCGGCCGGACCGGCCGGTCCGGTGGTTTCCACGGCTTCCGTTGAGGACATGGGCTGACCGCCTTCCTCGTATCGGCAGAGGCGCGCGACGCGTCTGTGGTCCCGCTGTGGGCCCGACCGAACTTACCGGAGGGTAACGAGAAGTGAGCGGTCCGCTCAACCGTTCGGTGGAAAGTGGCCGGTCGGCACGCCGGCCGGTGCGCCGGGCGGCGCGTCGGGGAGGGGCCGGGGAGTGTCGGTGCCGCTTGTTACGTTCTGCCGGTGGGAACGGGCCGGGACGGTCCGGGCGCGAGTGGCGAAGGCACTGCTGGAGGGCGTGTGGAAGCGGAGTTCGAGGGCGAGTTCGAGACGCATCTGACGGTGCGGTTCGATCCCGGTGCCGACGGCGCGGAGGAGGACGCCCGGCTGGCGCGCTGGGCCCGGCGGCACGGCCTGAAGCTCACCCGCATCGTCCTGGACCGCGGCGCGGTGCCGGACCAGCCCATGCTGACCGAGCGGGGCCGGGGCTCGCTCTCCGGGCGGCGGGCCGCCGCGGGGCTCCGCGCGCAGGCGCTGCGCGCGGCGGGGTTCCCGGTCGTCCGGGTGAAGATCGAGGCCGCGCCGTGGAACGAGGACGTGCCCCGGACCGCCGACGAGGCCGCCGCGCTGTCCCCCGACTGCCACTTCGAGCACCACGTCAAGCTGCTGCTCTCCGGCGAGTCCGACCTCGTCGCCGCACGGGCCGCGGCCGAGCGCCACGGCGCGCACCTGTCGCGCAACGCCCGCCGCACCGACGGCCGGGGACGTCACGAGCGGTTCGTCACGCAGCGCTGCCGCGCGGTGGGCCGGCCCGGGGCCCGGGCCCGGCTCGACGCGCTCCTGCGCGCGCTGGACGACGCCGGGCTCGAAGTACTGGAGACCGAGGAGGAGTTCGTGGTGCACGACGACCATCCGGCGGTGGACGCGGGCTGGATCGACGAGCGGGTCGAGGTGGCGCCGTGAGTACGGTCGACCGCCCCGTTCCCGGGGAGCCGACGTTCGACGACCCGGAGCTCGCCCCGCGCTGGCGGGCCGCCCGGCGCGCCGCCCAGGACCATCTGCTGCGCGTGATCGCCCGGTCGCCGTGGGGCGACCGGCTGGTGCTGCGCGGCAGTTTCCCGCTCCGGGCGTGGGTGGGCGCGGCGGCGCGGGAGCCGGGCGACCTGGACTGGATCATGTTCGGGCCGTCGGCGGAGGACTTCGTCGACCGTCTCGATCCCTACCCGTACGTCTCCGGGATCGAGACGGTCCAGCACTGGCCGGAGGCCGCGCACGGAGCGGCCGCTCCCGAGCTGTGGACGGACGAGGAGTGCCACGAGACCGCCGGTGCCCGGCCCCTGCTCGCGCCCGAGGGGCTGCGCTGGATCGAGTCCGAGGAGCTCGACGACTCCGAGGAGTCCGACGGATCCGGGGGGTGCGAGGACTTCGGGGGCATGTACGCGCCCCGTTCCGCCCTCGCCGAGGTCGTCGCCGCCCTGACGGCCGGTCCGCCGCCGCCCGAGGGGATACGCATCGATCCGGACCGGGTGCGGGCGGACGACACGTGGATGTACCGGGAGTACGAGACGCCCGGTGTGCGGGTCGTCGTGCCCTGGCAGGCCGACGGGCTGCCGCCGGGCGAGCTGGGGATGGACTTCGCCCGGGACGAGCGGCTGCCCCGGGCCCCGGTGTGGACGGCCTGCCCGCGCGGTGACGGCGGCCCGCCGACACCGGTGCGCACCGCGGACCCGGGGCTCTCGCTGGCCTGGAAGCTGCTGTGGCTCGCCGAGGACCAGGAGGCGGAGGGCCGGTCGGCGACCAAGGACCTGTACGACGCGGTGCTGCTCGCGGAGCACCCCGCGACACGGCTCTCGCTCCGCCTGCTGCGCACCGTGCTCGGCCCGCACGCGGAGGGGTTCACGCCCCGGACGGTGCTGGACTGGCCGGTGGACTGGGCCGCGTTCCACGCCGCCCACCCGTGGGTGGACGGCGGGCCCGACCGGCTGCGGGAGCGGCTCGCGGACGCGCTGCCGCGCCTGCTGGGGGACGACGCCGCCCGCGGAACGCGTCCTACGGCTGGACGGTGATCTCCCCGATCCCGGTGCCCAGGCTGCCGCAGTGCGCGGTGGACTGGCCGGACTGGCCGGGGTTGAGCGTGACGTGTTCGCCGTCCGCGTCCGGGGACCAGCCGCAGACCAGGTGCACCCAGAAGGTCTGCGTCGTGCTGCCGTTGTTCCGGCACAGCGCGAAGCCGGTGTAGTCGTCGATCTCGTGCTTTCCGGTCTCGCAGGACAGGCCCGGCGGTGTGGCCGGGGGCGTCAGGGCGGTGGCGGCGGTGGCGGGCACCGCGAGCGCGGCGGCCGCTCCCGTCACGACGACGCCCCGCAGCATCGCCCCGGACGCGCTTCCCATCGACAGCTTCATGTGTTCCCGTTCCTCCTCGTCGGTGGCGGTCCGGCGCCGGCGGGCCCGCCCGCGGCGGCTCCGGCGACGGCGGGCCGGTACGCCGACAACCGTCCCCGCTCCCCGTGACGCAAAACCGGGCAGAACGTCACGCTGTGTGCATTCCCGCCGCGTTCCTCCACCGCGCGGCCGATCCGCCCCCGGCGTACTCTCGGAACCGTCGGGTCCGCACACCTGAACGGGCCCGACGGGCCCTACGAGGGAGGCGACGTGACCGGTCGACGCAACCGCACGCGCCGGGCCGTCCGGGCGGCCGTCATCGCGCTGGGAATCACCGGCGGCGTCCTGGGCGGGGGCGTGGCGGGAGCCGACGACGGCATCGACGACCTCTCCGCGCAGCAGATCGCGGACCGCTCCCGCGACGCCCTGCTGAGCGTCCGCTCCCTGCACCTCAGCGCGCGCGGCGACCTCGGCGACGGCGGCCCGCCGATGACGCTGGAGCTCACCCTGGACCGGGACGGCAACTGCAACGGCTCGGTGGGCCTCGGCAGGAACCAGGGCTCGGTCCGGATCGTGAAGCGCGGCGACGACGTCTGGGTCAAGCCGGACGCGGACTTCTGGAAGAACCAGGTCCCGGGCGGCGGTCCGGCCTTCGCCGCGATCCTCCACGGGCGTTACATGAAGGGCTCGGCCGACGATCCGCGGCTGCGCGGCCTGGCGGACGGCTGCGACCTGGACACGTTCCGGAAGCTGGTCGCCGACAACGCGGACAACGACCGGGGAACGCTGAACAAGGGCCACAAGACCACCCTCGCCGGGACTCCGGTGATCCCGCTGACCCGGATGAGGGACGACCGGACGCTGACGACGTACGTCGCGGCCACGGGCAAGCCGTACCCGCTGAGGATCACGGTGCGCGGCGACGGGGCCGACGCGGTCGTGGGCTTCTCGGCCTTCGACAAGCCGGTGCCCACGACCACGCCGCCCCCGGACGAGACCTACGACATCGGCGCCCTGCTGGGCCGCACGAGCGCGCCGGTGTGACCCCGGGCCCGCGGGGGCTCAGGCCATGGGCACGGACTCCGGGCGGGCCGGTGCGGCGGGAGCGGTCAGCCGGTCGGCGCCGTCGGGCACGGGTACCGCGGCGAAGACGGCGTCCTGCTGCGCCTGGAGTTCCTTCCTGCGCTCGGGTCCGGTGCCCGGCAGGCGCTGCTCCTCGTACAGCTTGTGCGTCACCTCCTGGGCGTTCTTGCTCGCGGGGGTGTGGAACTGGACCTCGAACAGCTGGCCCGTGCGCGGTGCGCGCCAGCCGGTGTTGAGGCCCTTGTAGCCCTGGCCCCGCCCCCAGGTGTTGGACCACTTGGTGCTGGTGTTGCCCCAGCCGGCCAGCAGGTGGGAAACGTTCGTGACACCGGTGGTGTACTCCTCGTCGCGCCACCGGAGGGTGTAGCGGACGGCGTCGGACAGCGTGGCGAGCACGGCGTCGACGTTCCGGCCGGGCTGCTCGCGCAGCGAGGTGGCCACCTTCCGCTTGAGGGAGTCGGGGGACTTCAGCCGGTTCTCGAATCCGATCACCTCCGCCCCGGTCGCCCACGCGGCGGCCCGCACCTGCGGGCTGATGCCGCGCTCCGCCCGCCCGGCCCCTTCCAGGTAGGCGTCGACGCGCTCGTTGTCGGCCGCGTCCAGGCTCAGCCCGTCCTCGCCCTTCCATCCCTCCCCCGGCTCGGCCGCGGTGGCGCGGGAGGTCTCCGCGGCGGCCATGGGCGTCGCGGCCCCGCCGAGTGCGGCGGCGAGCGCCGCCGTGATCGCGGCCCGGGTGACGGTGCGGGTGATGTTCATGCGTGCGGTTCCTCCGTGGACAGCGGGGGTTCGGTTCGACGCGACGCCTAACGGGCGGTACGGGCACGGGGTGTTGGCCTGTCGACCGGCCGGAGGATCTTTCACCCGTCCGCGTCCGGCCAAAAGCCCCGAACGGCCCGCCGGCGAGGAGGCCGCCCGCCGCCGGGAGCGGGTGCCGAAGGCGCGGTCCCGGCGCTCCGAGGCCGGTGCGCGAGGTGCCGGACATTATTTTGTATGCGCTTTCATCAACGGGGGGCGAGCATGTACGTTGGTCCGGACCGGACGGGAACCAGCCCCGGCGTTCCCTCTCGTCCCCCGGTCCCTCCCCGTCTCCCAGCTCCCCGGAGAAGCACCCTCATGTACCGCGCCGTGCCCCGGCGCCGCCAGGCGCTGTTCCTGCTCTTCCTGCTCGCCGGGATCTCGATGTCGTCATGGGTGACGCGCACGCCCGAGATCCGGGACCGGCTGGGCGTGTCCACGGCGCAGATGGGCCTGGTGCTGTTCGGCCTGTCGCTCGGCTCGATGCTGGGCATCGTCTCCTCGGGCCGGCTGGTCTCCCGGTACGGAACCCGGCCCGTCATCGCCGGAGGGACACTGCTGCTCCTCATCGGGATGGCCACGATCTGCGCGGGCAGCGCCGCCGCGTCCGTACCCGTGGTGACGGCGGGCCTCTGCGCGTTCGGGGCGGGGATGGGGACCAGTGACGTGGCCGTGAACGTCGACGGCACGGACGTCGAGCGGATCAGCGGTACGACGACCCTGCCCGCGCTGCACGGCTGCTTCAGCCTGGGCACCGTTCTCGGGGCCGGTACGGGCATGGCGGTCACCGCCGCCGGGGTGCCCGCGCACTGGCACCTGGCCGGAATCACCCTGCTCGCCACCGGGCTCTTCCTGTACGCGATGCGCGCCGTCCCGGCGGGCACCGGCCGCATCGCGCCCGGCGGGGCGGGGCAGGGCGACGACGGACCGCACCCGGCGGTGTGGAAGGACGGGAAGCTCCTCCTCATCGGCGCGATCGTGCTGGCCATGGCTCTGGCCGAGGGCTCCGCCAACGACTGGCTGCCCCTGCTGATGGTCGACGGCCACGGCGTGGACGCCACGACCGGTTCACTCGTCTACGCCGGGTTCGCCGCCGCCATGACCCTGGGCCGCTTCACCGGGGCGTTCTTCCTGGACCGCTTCGGGCGCACCGCCGTCGTACGCGCCAGTGCCGCCCTCGGCGCGCTCGGTCTGCTCGTCGTCATCGTCTCCGACAGCGCCGTCCTGGCCGGTGCCGCGGTGCTGCTGTGGGGCCTGGGCGCCTCGCTCGGCTTCCCGCTCGCGCTGACCGCCGCGGGGGAATCCGGGCCCGGCCCGACGGCCCGGGTCGGTCTGGTCGCCACCATCGGCTACCTCGCCTTCCTCGTCGGGCCGCCCGGTCTCGGCTTCCTCGGCGACCACATCGGCCTGCGGGCCGCCATGTCCGTCGTCCTGGTCTGTGTCGCCTGCGCCGCCTTCGCGGCCCCGGCGGTCGAGCCGCGCCCCCGTACCACCGGTACGGCACCGGTGGCCGGGAGCGGGGGGGTCGGCACCGGCCCCTCGCTCCCGGGTGGACGGCTGACACCGGCCGCCCGTCGGACCGGACCGGTGCCCGTGCTCTCAGCCGCCGTCGGCCGTCCGCCGCCCCGCTCCCGCCGTCAGCGCCACGTACACGACCAGTGAGACCCCGAGCCCGACGGCCCAGCCGTAGTCCGCGAGGGGCTTGAGGAACGGGACGAGGCCGTCGGTGGGGAACGGTCCGGCCTTGTTCCCCTCCGCGTCGAGCGTCGAGTAGGACCCGCCGACGGCGAGCAGGCCGCCGACGACGAAGGCGGCGACGGCCCGCCAGTTCCAGCCGCGCGTGTACCAGTACCGCCCTCCGGCCACGTACAGGTCGGCGAGGTGCAGCACGGTCCGGCGGATGATCCAGTAGTCCGCGATCAGGATGCCGGCCACCGTGCCGAGCAGCCCGCCGACCACGCCCAGCCAGGTGAAGATGTACAGCTCGGGCGTCGACGTCAGCTTCCACGGCATGATCAGCACACCCACGACGCCCGTGATGAGCGCGCCGGTGCGGAAGTTGATGAGCTTCGGCGCCAGGTTCGCCAGGTCGTACGCGGGAGAGACCACGTTGGCCGCGATGTTCACGGAGATCGTCGCGACGAACACGGTGACGAGGGCGAACAGCAGCCCGAAGACGCTGTCCGTCTTGGCCGCGAGCTCGACCGGGTCCCAGATCGCCGCCCCGTACACCTTCTCCGAACCCGCCGTCACCAGCACCGACATGAGCGCGAACGCCGTCATCGTGGTCGGCAGGCCGAGGGTCTGCCCCCACACCTGGGCGCGTTGTCCCTTGCCGAAGCGGGTGAAGTCCGGGATGTTCAGCGACAGCGTCGACCAGAAGCCGATCATGCCCATCAGCCCCGGGAAGAAGACCTTCCAGAAGTCCGCGCCCCAGCCGACCTTCGACGGCTCGTGCAGCAGCGGGCCGAAGCCGCCCGCCTTGTTCGCGATCCAGACCAGCAGCACCGCCGCGCCGACGAGCACGAACGGCGCCGCCCAGTTCTCGAAGCGCCGCAGGGTCTCCATCCCCCGGTAGATGATGGCGAGTTCGAGCGCCCAGAACAGGACGAAGCAGAGCCACAGCGTCCACGGGTAGCTGCCGACCTTCCCCGCGTCGGCCCATCCGCCGAAGATCTTCCCCAGCAGCAGGAAGATGCCCTGCCCGCCGATCCAGGTCTGGATGCCGAACCAGCAGCAGGCCACCGCGGCGCGCACCATGGCGGGCAGGTTCGCGCCGCGTATCCCGAAGGAGGCGCGGGCCAGGACCGGGAAGGGGATGCCGTACTTCGGCCCGGCGTGCCCGGTCAGCAGCATCGGCAGCAGCACGATCACGTTCGCCAGCGCGATCGTGAGCACCGCCTGCTTCCAGTCCATGCCGAGCGCGACCAGACCGGAGGCCAGGGTCCAGGACGGGATGCAGTGGGCCATGCCGATCCACAGGGCCACGAAGTTGTACGTGGTCCAGCGCCGCTCGGCGACCGGGACGGGGCGCAGGTCCTCGTTGGCGTATCGGCTGCCGGAGGGGTAGGCGTCGGCGGGGAGTTCGACGCCCGCCCCTCCGGCCGGTATCGGGGAGGAGGGGGACGGGGGTGGGACGGTGTTGGTCATGGGCAGTCCGTTCGATGGGATGCCGCGGGCCCGACGGGCTCACGGGGAACGAAGGAACATGGCCGTGCGGGTGCCGTGAACTGCCTTGCCCGGTCGGGCCCCGGCCGGTGGGCGGAGGAACGGTGGCCGGGGTGCGGGCGGTGTGCGCTGGTCGGGACGGGCCGTCCGTCAGGCGTCGAGTGCGGGAATGACGTGCTGTCCGTACTCGTCGATCACCGACTCCTTCGCGTCGTGCATCGCGTACAGCGCGAACTGGTCGACGCCCAGGTCCCGCAGCGCGCGCAGCCTTTCGAGGTGCGTCCCGACCGGGCCGATCAGGCAGAAGCGGTCCACGATCTCGTCCGGCACGAACTTCGTGTCGGGGTTCCCGGAGCGGCCGTGGTGCGCGTAGTCGTACCCGTCGCGCGCCTTGATGTAGTCCGTCAGCTCCTGCGGCACCAGGCCCGAGTCCGAGCCGTACTTCTCCACCAGGTCCGCGACGTGGTTGCCGACCATGCCGCCGAACCAGCGGCACTGCTCCCGGGCGTGGGCGAGCGCCTCGGGCGAGTCGTCCGCCGTGACGTACGCGGGCGCGGCGACGCAGATCTTCACCTCCGACGGGTCGCGCCCGGCGGCGACGGCCGCGTCGCGCACCGCCTTCACCATGTACTCGGTGAGGAACGGGTCGGCGAGCTGGAGGATGAAGCCGTCGGCCTCCTCGCCGGTCATCTTCAGCGCCTTGGGCCCGTACGCCGCCATCCACACGGGGACCTCGGCGCCCTCCCGCACCCACGGGAACTTGATGACCGTGCCGCCGAGGTCGGCCTCGTCGCCGCGGCCCAGGGCCCGGATCGTCCTCATCGCCCCGCTGATCCGGGCGAGCGTGTTCGGCTTGCGCCCGGCGACGCGCATCGCGGAGTCGCCCCGCCCGATGCCGCAGACGGTGCGGTTGCCGTACATGTCGTTGAGGGTGGCGAAGGTGGAGGCGGTCACCTCCCAGGTGCGGGTGCCCGGGTTGGTGACCATCGGGCCGACGACGAGGTTCTCGGTGTGTTCGAGGATCTGGCTGTAGATGACGAACGGCTCCTGCCACAGCACGGCGGAGTCGAAGGTCCAGCCGTGGCTGAAGCCGTTGCGTTCGGCGCGGCGCATCAGGCCGACGACGGCCGAGGCGGGCGGGTCGGTCTGCAGGACGAGTCCGAAGTCCATGTGAGGCCCCTCATTGGTCGAGTCCGGACCGGCGGTCGCGGTCGCGCCGCGGACCGCCGGACGATCCACACGTGTCTGCTTGCCTGCCGGCGCCGGGTGCCGCGGGCGGTGCGCCGCCCACGGCACCCGGCGTGCCGGACCGGTCAGTCCAGGTACTGGCAGAGACCGCGCGGGGTGTACACGCCGTGCCCGGCACGGCCCGTGAACTCCCGCTCGGTGATGACGGGTTCGCCGCGCGACAGGACCGTTTCCACCCGCCCCGTCAGCCGCTTGCCCTCGTACGCCGAGTAGTCGACGTTCATGTGGTGGGTCTCGGCGGAGAGGGTCTGTTCGGCGGCCGGGTCGTAGATGACGATGTCGGCGTCCGTGCCCGGCGCGATGGTGCCCTTCCTCGGGTACAGGCCGAACATCCGGGCCGGTGCCGCGCAGGCGATCTCGATCCAGCGGCGCCGCGAGATGTGCCCGTCCACCACCGCCTGGTGCAGCAGGTCCATCCGGTGCTCCACGCCCGGCATCCCGTTGGGGATCCTGGAGAAGTCGCCGCGGCCCATCTCCTTCTGGCCGGAGAAGCAGAACGGGCAGTGGTCCGTCGACACCACCTGGAGGTCGTCGGTGCGCAGGCCCCGCCAGAGCGCCGCCTGGTGCTCCTTGGGCCGCAGCGGCGTGCTGCACACGTACTTCGCGCCCTCGAAGTCGGGCTCGGCGAGGTTGTCCGTCGACAGGAACAGGTACTGCGGGCAGGTCTCCCCGAAGACCGGCAGGCCCTCGTCCCGGGCGCGGGTCAGCTCGGCCACCGCCTCCTGCGCCGAAACGTGCACCACGTACAGCGGCGAGCCGGCGACCTGCGCCAGTTTGATCGCGCGGTGCGTCGCCTCCGACTCCAGCAGCGCCTTGCGGACCTCTCCGTGGTAACGCGGGTCGGTCTCGCCGCGGGCCAGTGCCTGTTCCACCAGCACGTCGATCGCGATGCCGTTCTCCGCGTGCATCATGATCAGCCCGCCGTTCCCGCCGGCCCGCTGCATCGCCCGCAGGATCTGCCCGTCGTCCGAGTAGAAGACCCCCGGGTACGCCATGAACAGCTTGAACGAGCTCACGCCCTCCTCGACGAGCCCGTCCATCTCCTTCAGCGTCGACTCGTTCACGTCCGCCACGATCATGTGGAATCCGTAGTCGATGGCGCAGTTGCCGTCGGCCTTCGCGTGCCAGGTGTCCAGCCCCTCCCGCAGCGCCGCCCCCTTGGACTGCACCGCGAAGTCGATGACGGTGGTCGTGCCGCCCCAGGCCGCGGCCCTCGTGCCCGTCTCGAACGTGTCCGACGCGAAGGTGCCGCCGAACGGCATCTCCATGTGCGTGTGCGCGTCGATCCCGCCCGGGATCACGTACTTGTGCGACGCGTCGATGACCCGGTCGGCAGTCCACTGCTGGCTGCCCGGTGTCGCCAGCGCCACCACCCGGCCGTTCTCGATCAGCACGTCCGCGTGCAGCTCCTCGGCGGCCGTGATCACAAGGCCACCGGTAATCAGAGTCCGAGTCATACCTCACAAGTCCCTTCACATCGCGTCCGCCGGGGAACACGGCTGCCTCCGGCCGTGCCGCGGCGGACGGCCCGGCCGGTCGGAACACACGGGCGTCCGGGCAGCGGCCGGTCGGCGGCCCCGTCCGCCCGTGTGTTCACCCGGCGGTTCGGGGGCCGGTGCCGAGAGCGTCGGCGGCGCGGATGCCGTGTGCCGCGAAGGGCACGGCGCGGGCGCCCCCGGTGCGTACGGCGGCACGGCTCCCGTCGGGCGCGACGCCGGTGGGACCGCCGTGGAAGACGGCGCGGCTCATGTACCCCTCCTCACTGTGGCGGAATGGGTCTACGCACGTAGATGAGGTGCGTGATGAAGAACGTAGAAGTGGGTTACCCACTGTGGCAATACCGCTGCCGCTAACCGCTGAAGACGTTTCTGTTTCATCCGCCCGACACTCCACCGGCCCACAACGCGTCGTGGGCCGGCGCCGTCCGCGGGCCGGTGCGGGTGCGCGCGCGGAGCGGCCGGGGAGTCGCGGGCCCGCTCGTGGGTAACGAATTGATGACGGGTCTGGTCCAGATGTCGAGTACGGTTCATGCGCCCGTCCCGTACGCGGCGTGATCCGATCACCACCGAGGGCCAGCCTCGAACACACCACCGGACGCCCCCCGTTGTCCGGTGCCCCTCGACCGATCCCGGAGGATCACGTGTCCCTGTCGCGCTCCGCGCGTACGGTGCTGGCCGCCGCAACCGTCGCCGCCGTCGCCCTGCCGCTCGCCACCACCGCCGCCCGCGCCCAGAGCCCCGCATCGCCGTCCGCCGCCCCGTACGCCGGTCTGCCGTCCGGTACCAAGCAGGCGAAGACCCTGGTCATCGGCATCGACGGCGCCACCTTCGACGCCTTCTCGCGCGCCGACGTACCGCGCATCGAGCGATTGATGGCCGACGGACTGACCGCCCGGAGCAACCTGTACGCCAACCCGATGGCCCCGACCGTCTCCGGCGCCGGCTGGTCCTCCATCGCCACCGGCGTCTGGCCCGACAAGCACAACGTGAAGGACAACGACTTCACGAACCCGAACTACGACCGCTACCCGGACTACGCGACCCGGCTGGAGACCGCGGACCCGGCCACGTCCACCCTGGTCGTCGGCACCTGGAGCCCGATCCCCCGGACCGTCTTCGGGGCGAGGACCGATCTGCGGATAGCGGGCGGCAACGACGAGGGCACCACCGCCAGGGCCACCGACTACCTCGCGCACGGCAACCCCGACTCCACCTTCGTCCACCTCGACGAGGTCGACGGCGCGGGCCACAGCACCGGCTCCTCCAGCGCCGCCTACCTCAAGGCCCTGAACACCGCCGACGCCCAGGTGGGCCGGCTGCTCGACGCGGTGGCCTCGCGGCCGACGTACGCGCAGGAGGACTGGCTCGTCGTCGTCACCGCCGACCACGGCCACACCCCCACCGGCGGACACGGCGGCAACACCCCGCTGGAGCGCGGCACGTTCGTGATCGCCAAGGGCAAGGACATCCGGCCCGGCTCGGTCCGCGACGATGTCAAGATCACCGACATCGCGCCCACGGTCCTGCGCCACGAGGGCGTCGCCACCGACCCCGCCTGGGACCTGGACGGCACCTCGCTCGCCGAGCCGGGGACGGATGCCTTCGACGCGCTGCGCCCCTCGCTGCGCGGGCCCGTCGACGAGACGAAGCTCCCGGCCGACGCCAGGGGGTGGACGAACACCGCGCCCGGGGGCTGGTCCATCGACAACTCGCGGATGCCGGCCGGCGGCGTCACCGAGTGGCGCGGCTGGGCCTTCGCCACCGACGAGTTCTGGTCCGACGCCGAGCGCGGCCAGGGCCGCGAGACGAACGTCCGCGCCCGCGACGTGTTCGCGGTCGCCGACTCCGACGAGTGGGACGACAAGGCGCATGACGCCGGGCAGTTCGACTCCACCCTGATCAGCCCCGCGTACGAGCTGAACGGCGCGGCGACGGCGACCGTCTCGTACGCGACGAACTACCGGGTCGACGGCCCGCAGACCGGTGACGTGTACGTCTCGTACGACGGCGGCGCCCCGCAGCCCGTGAAGTCCTACCGGTCCGACAGCAACACCGTCGAGCGCATCGGACTCACCGTCCCGGCGGGTGCGCGGACGGCCCGGCTGAGCTTCCGCTACACCGGCACGAACAGCGCCTTCTGGACGGTGGACCGGGTCGCCCTCGACCAGCCCGCCCCGCCGTCGCAGCTCGCCGTGGCCTCGCTGACGGCCGAGAGCAAACTGCTCGGCCGGCCCGGTACCGACGCGGCCTGGAAGGTCACCGCGCACGGCGTCGTGACGACCGCGCAGGGCGCGCCGGTGAAGGGCGCGGAGGTCACCGCCGAGCTGACGGCCGGCGGCACGGTGCGCGAGCTGACCGGCACCACGAAGAAGGACGGCTCGGTGCGCTTCAAGGTCACGGTGGACCGGGGCGTCGCCGAGGCGTCGCTGAGGATCACCGAGGTGCGCCACCGGGACCTGGCGTACCACGGCGAGCTCGACCCGGTCCGCGGCCTGGACCTCACCCGCCCCACCGGCCACCGCGGCTGACCGGCCGGGCGGGCCCCTGAGCCACCGGCCGGGGCCCGTCCGCCGCCCGGCCCGCCGACGCCGGCGGGCCGGGCCGCACCGGTCCACCCTCGTCGGCCGACCGGTGCGGTGCGCACCGATCCGCCCGCACCGCACCGGCCCGCCCGGTCTCAGGCCACCGACCGAAGGGCCTCGGCCAGGATCTCGGCCCCCTCCTCCGCTTCCGGGATGGTCAGCGAGAGCGGCGGCGCGATCCGCAGCACGCTGGTGTTGTGGCCGCCGCCCTTGCCGATGAGCAGGCCGCCCTCCCGGGCCGCCTCCAGCACCGCCGCGGCCGCCTGCGGGTCCGCCTCGTCGGTGCCGGGCCGCACCAGCTCGATGCCGATCATCAGGCCCCGGCCGCGCACCTCCCGCACGTGCTCCGAACCCGCCCCGATCGCCCGCAGCCGCTCGATCAGCAGCCCGCCGACCCGCCGGGCGTTGCCCTGGAGGTCGTGCTCCAGCAGGTACGAGAGGTTGGCCAGGCCCGCCGCCATGGTGACCGGGGAACCGCCGAAGGTCGAGATGGAGTTGGCGTCCAGGCAGTTCATGACGTCGGCGCGGGCCACGACACCACCGATCGACATGCCGTTCCCGATGCCCTTGGCGAAGGTGAGGATGTCCGGCGGCCCGTTCCTGCCGTGCGCCTGCCAGCCCCAGAAGTGCTCGCCGGAGCGGCCCCAGCCGGTCTGCACCTCGTCGGAGATCCACAGGACGCCGTGCCGGTCGAGGACCCGGCGGAACTCCGCGTACAGCCCGTCGGGCGGCGAGGTGAACCCGCCGACGCCCTGGATGGGTTCGGCGATCAGCGCGGCCGGTGTCCGGGTGTGGCCGAGCAGGTCCTCCAGGTCCGCCACGCAGGCCGCGACGAACTCCGCGTCACCGAGGTGCGCGTACGGCCCCCGGGTGCGGACGCCACCGTGCACGTACAGCGTCTGCAACGGCGACAGGCTGGTGGGCGACCAGGCGTTGTTGCCGGTGATGGAGACCGCGGAGAAGGACCTGCCGTGGTAGCTGTTGCGCATCGCGAGGATCTGGTTCGACCTGCGGTACGCGGTGGCGAGCAGCAGGGCCGTGTCGTTGGCCTCGGTGCCGGAGGTGGTGAAGAAGACCCGGGCGTCCGGGATTCCGGAGAGCGCGGCGATGCGCTCGGCCAGCTCGACCATCGGCCGGTTGAGGTAGAGCGTGGAGGAGTGGATGATCCGCCCCGCCTGCTCGGCGACCGCCTTGGTCACCTCGGGCAGGGCGTGGGCGGTCATGGTGGTGAGGATGCCGCCGAAGAAGTCGAGGTAGCGCCGGCCGTCGGCGTCCCAGACGTGGCGGCCCTCGCCGTGGGTGATCTCCAGGGGCTTCTTGTAATAGAGCGCCAGCCAGTCGGGGCAGACGGCGAGATGGCGGTCGTGCAGACTGCTCACGGCTCCACCAGTCCCTCGTACGCGTCGGGGCGGCGGTCCCGGTAGAACGCCCACTGCTGCCTGACCTCGTCGATGAGGCCGAAGTCGAGGTCGCGGACGACGAGTTCCTCCTCCTTGTCGCTGGCGACCTCGCCGACGAACTGGCCGCGCGGGTCGACGAAGTAGCTGGTCCCGTAGAAGTCGTTGTCGCCGTACTCCTCCTGGCCCACGCGGTTGATCGCGGCGATGAAGTATTCGTTGGCGACGGCCGAGGCGGGCTGTTCCAGCTGCCAGAGATAACCGGAGAGGCCGCGCGAGGTGGCCGACGGGTTGTACACCAACTGGGCTCCGTTGAGCCCGAGTTGGCGCCACCCCTCCGGGAAGTGGCGGTCGTAGCAGATGTAGACGCCGACCTTGCCGACGGCGGTGTCGAAGACCGGCCAGCCGACGTTCCCGGGCTTGAAGTAGTACTTCTCCCAGAAGCCCTTGACCTGCGGGATGTGGTGCTTGCGGTACTTGCCGAGATAGGAGCCGTCGGCATCGATCACGGCGGCGGTGTTGTAGTAGAAGCCCGACTGCTCGACTTCGTAGACCGGCACGACGATCACCATGCCGGTCTCCCGGGCGAGGTCCTGCATCCGGCGGACGGTCGGCCCGTCGGGCACGGCCTCGGCCCAGCGGTAGTGCTCGGGTTCCTGCACCTGGCAGAAGTAGGGGGCGTTGAACACCTCCTGGAAGCCGATGATCTGCGCACCCTGACGGGCGGCCTCGCGTGCGTGTTCCTCATGCTTGGCGATCATGGATTCGGTGTCGCCGGTCCAGGTCGCCTGGACGAGTGCGGCGCGTACGACTTGGGACATGAGCTGCTCCTTCGACGCGGCGTCAGAGAGCCTCAACGCGTTTTCTACGCCCGTAGACACGGACGTAGAGGAGAACGTAAGCCCCGCCACACAGCGGGGCAAGACCATCGCCGTGAACCGGCGGAGTCGATCATGTTTCACACCCGTGCGGTCCACACGCTCCCCCGGTCTCACCCTTGGAAAGCAGGTGCTGTTCCCGGGCCGCGGCGGCGGGGCCGGGAACAGCACCTGCTTTCCAA
>NZ_RDBO01000077.1:1843196-1908334 GCF_008120935.1 Streptomyces sp. sk2.1 | reverse complement strand
GGACTCAGCTCGGTGGTCATGGTGTTTCCTCTCGCAGGTGCCGCATGGACGGGGCCCGGCCGGCGGGGGACGCGCGGTTTGTATTCTCGGCAGGAGCCCCGTCCATGCGGCACCTGCGAGAGGAAACACCATGACCACCGAGCTGAGTCCCGAAGCCCTCGCCGGGCTCCTCGACCGGGCCCGCCAGGACTACCGGGACCTGGTGGGACTCGGACTCTCGCTCGACCTCACCCGGGGCAAGCCGGCGCCCGAGCAGCTCGACCTCTCCGAGGACCTGCTGAGTCTGCCCGGCGGGCGGCACACCTCCGCCGACGGCACGGACGTGCGCAACTACGGCGGCCTGCAGGGGCTGCCCGAGCTGCGGGAGATCTTCGCCGACGTGCTCCAGGTGCCGGTGGACCGGCTGATCGCGGCCGGCAACTCCAGCCTGGAGCTGATGCACGACTGCCTGGTGCACGCCCTGCTGAGCGTGCTGCCGGGTGCCGAGTCGCGCTGGGTGGATCAGGAGCGGATCGCGTTCCTGTGTCCGGTGCCCGGTTACGACCGGCACTTCGCGCTCTGCGAGCGGTTCGGGATCGACATGATCCCGGTGCCGATGACCGCCGAGGGTCCGGACATGGAGGCCGTGGAGCGGCTCGTCGCCGAGGACCCGGCGGTCAAGGGCATCTGGTGCGTGCCGAAGTACAGCAACCCGGACGGCGTCTGCTACAGCGACGCGACCGTGGCCCGGCTCGCCTCGATGGACACCGCCGCCCCCGACTTCCGGATCTTCTGGGACAACGCCTACGCCGCCCACCACCTCACCGACGAGCCCGTCGAGATCGCCGATCTGCTCGCCGCCTGCGCCGCGGCGGGCAATCCCGACCGGGCGTTCGTGTTCGGCTCCACCTCGAAGATCACCGCGGCGGGCTCGGGCGTGGCGTTCTTCGGCTCCTCGCCCGCGAACGTGCAGTGGCTGCTCGGCAACAACTCCAAGCGGTCGATCGGCCCCGACAAGGTGAACCAGCTGCGGCACGTGCTGTTCCTGCGGGACGCCGAAGGCGTGCGCCGCCACATGGGGCACCAGCGCGCCCTGCTGCAGCCGAAGTTCGAGGCGGTGGCCCGGATCCTGGACGCCGAGCTCGGCGGCAGCGGACTGGCGTCCTGGACCTCGCCCAAGGGCGGGTACTTCGTCACGCTGGAGGTCCCGGACGGCTGCGCCGAGGAGGTCGTGCGCCGCGCCGCCGGGGCGGGCATCGTGCTGACCCCGGCCGGCGCCACCCACCCGTACGGCGCCGACCCGCGCGACGCGGTCATCCGCATCGCCCCCAGCTACCCGGGCCTCCCCGAGCTGGAGCAGGCGATCACGGGCCTCGCCGTCTGCGTCAGGCTCGTGGGCTACGAGCAGCGGGCGGGCCGGGAGTAGCCGCCCCGCAACCGCACGCCCGCGCCGGGAACGGCGCGGGCGTGCGCGCCGCGCCCCGCGCACGGCCCGCCCCTGCCGCGAGCGGCGCCTGCGGCACCCGGCCGGAACCGTTCGGCCCGGCATCCCGGACGTCAACTCACACCGCTTTTCTCCCCCTTCAGGTGATGTGTGGCATGCCGGGAGGATTTCGGGGCGAGCTGGGCAGGGTCCAGGCGACCGATCGAAGGGGAAGTCGTGGGACTGTCACGCGAGTACGGACGCGCCATCACCGAGGGACCGACCCCGGCCGATGCCGCGGGCGCCACCGCCCTGCCCTATCCGAGCGGCTGGTCGGCGCTGGCCTTCTCGGACGAACTACGGCCCGGCACCGTGCTCACCCGGCCACTGGCGGGGCAGGACGTGGTGCTGTACCGGCTCGGCACGGGGGCCCTCCGCGCCATCCGCCCGTACTGTCCGCACCTCGGCGCCCATCTCGGCCTGGCGAAGGTCGACGGGGACGACCTCGTATGCCCGTTCCACTTCTTCGCCTTCGGCCCCGACGGGGCGTGCGTACGGACGGGATACGACACGCCGCCGCCGAGATCGCCGTTGACGCAACTGCCGGTGCACGAGGTCAACGGCGCCGTCTTCGTCTGGCGGCACCACGACGGCCGGGCCCCCGACTGGTCCATCCCCCGATGGCACGAGATCGGCCACCGGCCGGCCCGCAGCGCCGCGTGGGAGCTGGCCGGCAACGTCCAGGAGGTGATCGAGAACTCGGTGGACCTCGGGCACTTCGCCACCCTGCACGGCTGGGACAGGGCGGAGATCGGCGGCCCCGTCGCCTACGAGGACGCCACGTTCCACGTGTCCATGCGGGCCCACGAGTCGGCCCCGCTGCTGGGCAGTTTCGTCGTGGACGTGGACGTGGACGGCTACGGACTCGGCTGCCTGCACGCCGACGTGCACACGCCCCGGCTCGGGCTGCGGATGTGCACGATGGTGATGCCGACCGCCATCGCGCCCAACCGGATGCAGTTCCGCCAGCTCAACCGGATCTCCTTCGCGGGGCCCTCCCGGTTGCCGGCGCCGCTCGCACGGGCGGTGAGCCGGACCGCGGCCCGGCTGCTGGACCGCGCGGTCTTCCGTTCCAGCTGTGAGTTCACCGCCGCCGACTTCCCGATCTGGAACCACAAGCAGTACCAGCAGCCGCCCCGGCTGGCGCCCGGCGACGGTCCGATCGGACCGTTCCGGCGGTGGGCCCGCAGGTTCTACCCGCCACTGGAGACCGACCGGCGGACGCTGCCCGCCCCCCTTGGGCACGACGGCCTCAAGGAGCGCGGCGGGCCCGGCGAACGCGGCGGCTCCGGCGAGCGCCACGATTCCAGCGAGCGCGGCGCGGGGGCGGAAGTGATCTGAGCGGTGCCGCTATCCGGCCAGTGGCACCGCGTCCGGTTCCGGGGCGCAGCGCACGAGGATCTCGTCCATCGAGAGTCCGAGCGCCCCGGCCAGTGCCGCGACGGTGAAGAAGGCGGGTGTGGGCGCGCGGCCCGTCTCGATCTTGCGCAGCGTCTCGGCGGAGATCCCGGCGCTCGCCGCGATCTCGGTCATGCTGCGGCCGCCGCGCGCCTCGCGCAGCAACGCTCCGAGGCGCTCGCCGCGGCGGCGCTCTTCCGGGGTCAGGGGCGTTCGAACCATGCCGTCATTCTAATACCGCTTCGACCGGTATAGTAATTGGCATGGTGCAACTCAAGACGGACACATCCATGGCAGCGATGCGCGAGACCGGACGGGTCGTGGCGCGACTGCTCGACGCCGTACGGAAGGCGGCCGCGATCGGCGTCTCCCTGCGCGAACTCGACGAGGTGGCCCGCGGCGTGCTGCGCGAGGCCGGGGCCACGTCGCCGTTCCTGAACTACCGGCCGCACTTCGCGCCCACCCCGTTCCCCGCCGTGATCTGCGCGTCGGTCAACGACGCGATCGTGCACGGCATCCCGACCGACCGGCGGCTGCGCGACGGCGACCTGGTGAGCATCGACGCGGGCGCGCTGCTCGACGGCTGGGCGGGCGACTCGGCGATCAGCTTCACCGTCGGAAGCGCCCGGCCCGCGGACACCAGGCTCGTGGAGACGGCCTTCGAGGCGCTGGAGGCGGGCATCGCGGCGGCCGTCGTCGGCAATCGGATCGGCGACATCGCGCATGCGATCGGCACGGTCTGCCGCACGGCCGGGTACGGCATTCCGGAGGGGTTCGGCGGCCACGGCATCGGCCGGTCGATGCACGAGGACCCGGGCGTCCCCAACGAGGGGCGCCCCGGTCGCGGCATGCCGTTGCGGCACGGAATGGTGCTGGCGATCGAACCGATGCTGATCGGCAGCGGCAAGGACGCCTTCCACGCGGACCGGGACGGCTGGACGCTGCGCACGTCCGACGGCAGCCGGGCGGCGCACGCCGAGCACACGGTGGCGATCACGAACGACGGACCGCGGATCCTGACCGCCCCGTGACCGGCGCCGGCCCCCTCCGCACACACCCGGCACCGGCCGGACGCACCGGGGCGACGGCCGGGCCGGGCGGGGGTCAGCGCGGGTCGCGCAGGCCCGCGACGAGGAGTTCGACCAGTCGGCGCGCGTCGTAGCGGGGGTCGCTCTCCGCGCCGATGCAGAGGTTCCCGACGCCGCGCATGAGCTCGTAGGCGCCCGGAGCGGACCGGATCTCACCGGAATCGGCCGCGGCGTCGAGCAGTCGGGCACAGACGGGCACGAGCCGGTCCAGGAAGTGGGCGTGCAGCGCCTCGAACCCGGCGTCGTCGGACCGCAGCACGGCGGCGAGTCCGTGCTTGGTGACCAGGAAGTCGACGAAGAGGTCGATCCAGCCGCCCAGCGCGGCGTACGGGGACGCGGAGCTCTCCAGCAGGGCCGGTCCGGCCTCGGCACAGGCCTCGATCTGGTGCCGGTAGACGGCGATGATGAGGTCCGCCCTGGTCGGGAAGTGGCGGTAGATCGTGCCCACCCCGACGCCCGCCTCGGCCGCGATGTCGCGCACCGGCGCCTCCACGCCCGAGGTCACGAAGATCGCGGCGGCCGCGTCGAGCAGGGACTTCTTGTTGCGCCGGGCGTCCGTCCGCCCGGACCGGGCCGAGGCCCCCGGCCCCTCACCGCTGTGGTTCACCACGCCATTCCCTCCGAACACCGACCTTGCAAAAACGGAACACTGTTCCGTATCGTTACCGGAACAAGGTTCCGCTTTGGTCATGATGCCAGAGCGGCGGCCCGGCGACCAAGCCGCGCGCCGTCACCGCACCTCAGCTCGTCACGGAGGAACACAGCCATGCAGTACCGCACCTTGGGCCGTACCGGTGTGCAGGTCAGCTCCCTCGCGCTCGGCGCGATGAACTTCGGCAGGATCGGGAGGACCACCCAGGAGGAGGTCACCGCCCTCGTCGACGCCGCCGTCGAGGGCGGGATCAACCTCATCGACACCGCCGACATGTACGGCGGCGGCGAGTCGGAGGAGATGGTCGGCAAGGCCATCGCCGGCCGCCGCGACGACATCGTGCTGGCCACGAAGGCGGGCATGCCCATGGACGAAGGCCCCAACCACCGCGGCGGCTCGCGGCGTTGGCTGGTCACCGCGCTGGACGACAGCCTGCGCCGCCTCGGCGTCGACCACATCGACCTCTACCAACTGCACCGCTGGGACCCGGCCACCGACGACGAGGAGACACTCTCGGCCCTGACGGACCTTCAACGTGCCGGAAAGATACGCTACTTCGGCTCCTCCACCTTCCCCGCCCACCGCCTCGTGCAGGCCCAGTGGGCCGCCCGGGAGAACCGCCTGAGCCGTTATGTCACCGAGCAGCCCAGCTACTCGATCCTGCAACGCGGCGCGGAGGCCCACGTCCTGCCCGTGACCGAGCAGTACGGGCTCGGCGTGCTGGTGTGGAGCCCGCTGGCCTCGGGCTGGCTGTCGGGGGCGATCCGCGAGGGGCGGGAGATCACCACCAACCGCTCGGTGTTCATGCCGCAGCGCTTCGACCTCACCGTGCCCGCCAACCGGGCCAGGCTCGACGCGGTGGAGCGGCTGGCCGGGATCGCCGAGGAGGCCGGTCTGACCATGATTCGGCTCGCGCTCGGATTCGTGACCGCGCACCCCGCCGTGACCTGCGCGATCATCGGCCCCCGCACCCAGGACCACCTGCGCTCGCAACTCGCCGCCGCGGACACGGTGCTCTCCTCCGATGTGCTCGACGCGATCGACGCGATCGTCGCCCCCGGCACCGACCTCGCCGCGCACGAGAAGCACGACACCCCGCACGCGCTGCTCGACCCGTCGCTGCGGCGCCGCTGACCGACCGGCAGCCGGCAGGGCGCGCCCGACGCGTTCCCGCCCCGTCAAGGGCCGCGGGGCCGCTTCCCCGTGAGGTCCCACGAGGAAGCAGCCCCTGCCGCGAGGACATCGACGTGACGTCACATCAGGTGTCCGCGGCACGCCCGGCGGCGGACGGCGGCACCGCGGCGGTCACGGACGTCCGGCCGGCTTCACGACCATCGCCGAGCCGCCGCCCCGGCGTTCCTTCTCGGCGGCGGCCAGCCACCGCCCGTCCGGCAGCCGCTGCACCCCGGTCGCCGCCCCGATCTCCGGGTTCTGCTTGAAGGCGTGCCCCAAGGACTCCAGCTCGGCCCGCAACGGGCTGTCCCACAGCCCCGGTTCGAGCTCCGTCGTCGCCGAGTTGCGCTGGCTGGCGCGCGGCGCCGCGATGGCGTCGACCAGCGGGAGCCCCCGGTCGACGGTGCCGATGAGCGACTGCAGCACGGTCGTGATGATCGTGGCGCCACCGGGCGACCCCAGGGCCAGTACCGGTTCGCCGTGCTTCAGCACGATCGTCGGCGAGATGGACGAGCGCGGACGCTTGCCCGGACCGGGCAGGTTCGGATCGTGGACCGCGGGGTTGGCGGGCGCGAACGAGAAGTCCGTCAGCTCGTTGTTGAGCAGGAAGCCGCGGCCCGGCACGGTGATGCCGCTGCCGCCGGTCTGCTCGATGGTCAGGGTGTACGCGACGACGTTGCCCCACTTGTCGGCCGTCGTCAGATGCGTGGTGTTCTCGCCCTCGTACGTCGTCGGGGCGGCCGTGCCACCGGCCGTGCAGTCGGTCGGGTGGCGCGGGTCTGCCGGGGCGAGCGGGCTGGTCAGCACCGCGTCGTCCTTGATCAGGCACGCGCGCGAGTCGGCGAACCGCTGGCTGAGCAGTTCCCGCGTCGGCACGTCCTCGAACGCCGGGTCGCCCACCCAGCGCCCCCGGTCGGCGAAGGCGATCCGGCTCGCCTCGATGTAGCGGTGCAGGTATTCCGCCTCGCTCGCCTTCGAGAGGTCCGTGGACTCCAGGATGTTGAGCGCCTCGCCGACGCTCGTGCCGCCGGACGAGGACGGCGCCATGCCGTACACGTCGAGACCGCGGTAGTCGACCTTCGTCGGGGCCTGCCGCAGCACCCGGTAGGACCTCAGGTCCTTCGCGGTGAGGTCGCCGGGCCGCACCACACGGGTGGCCGCCGGGTCGACGGGCGGCTTGCGGACGGTGCGCACGATGTCCTCGGCCACCTCGCCCCGGTACAGCTCGTCGATGCCCTTGCGGCCCACTCGCTCGTAGGTGCGCGCCAGGTCCGGGTTCCTGAAGACGGAACCGACCACCGGGAGTTGGCCGCCCGGCAGGAAGAGTTCCCGGGTCGCCGGGAAGTCGGAGAACCTGGCCTGATTGCTCCTGGTCTGTGCGCGGAACGTCTCGTCGACGACGAAGCCGTCCCGGGCGAGCCGCTCGGCCGGCTCGAGCACCTGCCGCAGCGACTTGCTGCCCCAGGCGTCGAGCGCGGCGTCCCAGGTGGCCGGGGTGCCCGGGGTGCCCACGCCCAGTCCGCTGGTGACGGCGTCCTCGAAGGGGATCGGCTTGCCGTTCTCCAGGAACAGCGAGGAGTCCGCGCTGCGCGGCGCGGTCTCCCGGCCGTCGATCGTCCGGACCGTGTGCTTCCGGGCGTCGTAGTAGACGAAGTAGCCGCCCCCGCCGATGCCCGCCGAGTAGGGCTCGGTCACACCGAGCGCCGCCGCGGTCGCCACGGCGGCGTCCACCGCGTTGCCGCCCTTGCGGAGCACCTCGATGCCCGCGGCCGACGCGTCCGGGTCGACGCTGGACACCGCGCCCCCGTACCCCACCGCGACAGGTGATTTGGGTGGTGGCCCGGAGGTCGGTGCGGACGAGGAAGGACCGGCCGCACCGACCGTGACCACAGCTGCCAGAACAGCCGACAACGACACATTCCGCGCGACGGAACGTCTCATGCGTACCTCCAGTACGTGAACGTCCGCGCAGGGTAGCGCCGCTCCGCCCGCCCCGTCAGGACTGCCGTGAAACCGGGGCCGAATGCCCGCTAACATGCCCGCCCATGACCGACGACGTACGCAACATCCTGCTGGGCGTGATAGCCGCCGGCATCAGCGCCTCACTGGGCTGGCTCACCCGGACCCACCTCTGGCGCCGCAAACTCCGCCGCAAACAGGCGTTCTTCGGGCTCCCGGGCAATTCCGAGTGCCTGCTCGTCGTCAACCGCGACGCGGGCGGCGACGGCTCCGTCCACCGCCACGACGTCTTCGCCCTGCTCGAACTCTCCGCACTCGTCAAGGACTGCTCCGCCCACGCGCAGATCGTGTCCCACGACGTCGCGCAGCAGGGGTTCGGCGAACGCACCGAATTCTGCGTCGGCGGGCCGGTCTCGAACCGGCGGATGGCCGCGCACCTCCATTCCCTGCTGCCCGGCGTGAAGGTGAACACCGGCCCCGAGCCCGGCCCCGACCGGGGCGCCTTCCAGATCGGCACGGAGCGCTACCGGGCCGAGAAGGGGGTCGCCGAGCACGTACTGCTGGCTCGGCTGACGGTCGGTCAGGACGCCCGTCCGGTCTTCCTGTTCTGCGGACAGCAGGCGATCACCAACCAGGCGGCCTCCCGCTATCTGGCCCGCAACCACGAGAAGCTGTTCCGCAAGTACGGCGACAGCACCTTCTGCCTGCTGCTGAAGGTCGTCAACTCGCAGGCGTACGGCCCCGACGTGGTGGAACTCGTCGCGGACGTGACCCGCGCCGCGCAGGCACCCGTCCCGGCACCGCGCAACTCCCACCGGGCCACGGGCTGAACGACATGGGCGGGCGGCGACCCGGTTGGTAGCCTCGGGGCGAACGACGCGCAGGGGAGGTCCACTTGGTGCCGCGGTTGGTGTTCGTACACGGGATAGGCGGGCTTCGGGATGCCGAACGTGAACTGGCCGGGTGGACGGGCGCCCTGGCGGACGGAATGCGGGCGGCCGGGCACACCGCACTCGCCGAGCGGCTGACCACCACGGACGCGGACCGCTGTGCCTTCGTCTCCTACGCCGATCTCTTCTCGCCCCCCGAGGCCCAGGGCGGCGGCGGGGCGACGGCCGAGGGCGACGCGGGCGAGATCCTCGAAGACCTCCTCGTCGAGCTGGTGGCCGCTCTCGCGGCCGAACACTCCGCCACCGAGGCGCCCCACGACGGCGCCTGGCGGAACCGGGAACGGATCCTGGCCCACGCCCGCGCCGAGGCCGGCACGTCCGGCCAGGCCCAGGGGAGCCTGTCGGCACTGCGCAGGGCCCTGAACGTGGCGACCACCCTGATGGCGCTCAAGCCGTGGGGCGGTGTCGCACGCTGGGCGACCCCCAAGCTGATGGTCGGCGACCTCGCCCAGGTGTCGCGCTATCTGGCGCGCGGGGAGAAGGACGCGTCCGGGCTGACCCTCGACCGTCGTGTACGGAACCGTCTGCACGAGGCGCTCGGGGACGCCCCCGCGGTCGTGGTCGCGCACTCCCTGGGGACCGTCGTCGCGCTGGAGGCACTGCACGAGCACCGGGCGGCCACTCCCCTCCTCGTCACGCTCGGATCACCGCTCTCGATGCGTACGGTCGTCCGGCCCAGGCTCCTGCCGCAGCCGCCGCGCACGCCCGAGCGTGTCGATCGATGGCTGAACTTCTGGGACAAGGACGACATCATCGCCGTCCGCCCCCTGCTCGAACGCGATGTGGCGGCCAACGCGGCCGGGGTGCTCCCCCGCAGCAGCCGGGTCGACTCGGACGGGGTCTGGGTCCACTCCGCCGGGAAGTACCTGGCCCAGGCCGCCGTCGCAGGACCCGTCGCGGAGGCCCTCCTGTCCGTGTCCCATGGATGAGGAGCCCCGGCGCCACCTCCTGGTCGTGGCACCCCAGTGCGCGTCGATGCGGCACCTCACCCGCCTCGGGGAGGCGGCCTCGGCGCTGCATGCCGCGCTGGTCGACCCGGACACGGGCGACTGCGCTCCGGGGCTCCCCGACGGACGCTCCCTGATCGTCGACGAACGGCTGACGAGCAACTGGATCCGGACGCTGATCGGTGAGGCGATCAGCCATGCCGAGGACCGGGGCGCGTCGCTCGTCCTCGCCCTGCTGGGGCACGGATTCGTACCCGGAAGCACGCACACGCTGTACCTGATGGGCGCCGACTCCGTCGAGGACGCGCCCGAACGGGCGGTCAACGTGGGCGAGCTCCTCGCGGCCGCCGCGAACAGGCCCGGCATCCCCGGCGTGCTCGGCATCGTCGACACCTGCCACGCGGCCGGTGCGACGCCCCCGGGCCAGGACCTCACGGGCGGCGCCGGCAACGGGCGCAGCCGACTCGCCGTGCTCATGTCCGCGTCGCTCACCCAGCAGGCGGTCGACCTCTCGTTCTCCAGGGCGCTCACCGGGCTGATCAGGAAGGGCGTGCCCGGAGCGGGCCCCCTGCTGGGGGCGGACGACGTGCAGCGGGCGCTGCGCGGCTCCGTCGTCGGACAGGACGTGACGGTCTTCCAGCACGACGGCGACCCCTTCGCGACGGGGCGCCTCTGGGTCACCCGCAACGCGCAGGACCGCGGCGCCGACCCCGGTGGGCTCCTCGGCCGGCTGGCGCACGAGGACCTCACCGAGGCGTTCGGCGCGCTGCCTGCCGCCGTGCCCGCCCCGCACGTGCCGCACGACGTGCCGTCCGCGCTCGACGCCCTGAAGGCACTCGGCTGCCTTCCGCCGTCCCCGGCCCGCGACCGGGCCAGGGAGGCCGTGCTCTTCGCCCTCACCGCGCTGCGGACCGTCGGGTTCCTTCGCGGCTGGATCGGCGGCGAGCTGACGACGGCCCGGCTGCGCCAGGCCCTGCGGGCCCTGTTGGCGTCGGAGCACCGCGCCCTGTCCTCCCCGTTGCCCGAGTTCACCGACGTCGCGATCCTGGACCGGCTGGCCTTCGACCACTCGGTGACCCGGAGCAACGGCAAACCGTCGGTCGCCGAGTTCGTGGTGCGCCTCGCCCTCGCCTCGGGCAAGGACCTGGCCTCTTCGGAACTGCACGCGTGGGCGCGGTCCGTGGACGCCCAGCAGGAACTCAACGACGCCGTGGCGAAGGTCCTCGACGACCGGGAGGACCAGCAGTTGAGACTCGCCGTCGGCCTCGACTCCTCGCTGACGGGCGGCTGGCCGGAAACCGTGAGCGCGTGGCTGCTCCGGGACGGGGAACTGCTCGAACGGCAGGACTTCGACTGCCCCACGGTGGACCGGGCGGGCGCGGAGGCCGCGGTCGAGGAGGCGGCCGTCTGGGCGGAGGACCATGCGGAGGCGCTCGGGCTGCGGCTGAGATGGCTCGACATCGCGGTGCCGAGCGGTGTGCTGCTGGAGTGGCGCCCGGAGGAAGCCGGCAGGGGCCTGCGCTTCGGGGTGCAGTACGACGTCGTGCTGCACTGGAGCCGTCGGCTCGCCCCCGATCCCCTGCTGAGACGGATCCAGGGCGCGGTGAACGAGCGGTGGGAGGAGATCGCCGCCTGCACCGGAGTGCCCGTCGACTGGCTGGACGCCTCCGAAACGTCCGAACGGCCGCCGTTGCAGGGCAAGTTGCGGGACGGCATGTACCGGCGGGCCATCGGTCTGACGCACCACGCCGGGCTGGACGACCAGTTGATGGAGATCCTCCTCTCCTACACCCCGGTGCTGCTGTGGCCCCAGGGGGCGGAGGGATTCCCCGTCGACCGGCACCACTGCCTGGAGCCGCAGTGGCTGACCATGCCGGAAGGGCTCGGCCGCGCCTACCAGCGGCGGTGGCGCGGCGAGTACGCCGGTCACCTTGCCGATCTGCGCGCGGTCTGGGACGACCGTGCGTGGCTGAGGTTCTGCCGGCTCGTGAGAACCACCGTTCCCCCCGTCCAGAACACGATCGAGGAAACCTCATGACGTGGAACCCGTACTACCGAGGCGACGGAGAGGTGCGGCAGGACACCCGGCTGCCCGCACCGCCGCCGTGGAGGACCTTCCCCCGTGTGTCGTCCCCCGGACTGTTCGAACCGCCGGAGGGGCTCGTCCCCGCGGTCAACGCCGCCCTCGCCCTGCGCCGGCCCCTGTTGATCACGGGCAGTCCGGGCACGGGCAAGTCCACCGTGATCGAACAGGTCGCGGCGGAGCTCGCGCTGGGCCCCGTACTGCGCTGGCACGTGACCTCGCGCAGCACGCTCGGGGACGCGCTGTACCACTACGACGCCCTCGGGCGCATCCACGCCCACCGGCTGCAGCAGGAGCGGGCGCGCGCCGGTGAGCGGGACGTCGGCACCGACGACATCGCGGCGTTCATGACCCTGGGGCCGCTGGGAACGGCGCTGCTGCCGTCGGACCGGCCGCGGGCGCTCCTCATCGACGAGATCGACAAGGCCGATCTGGATCTTCCCGGGGACCTGCTCGACGTGCTGGAACGCGGCGAGTTCCGCATCGAGGAACTGCGCCGCGAGGGGCAGGACCTCGCCCATCTGCGCATGTTCGGCGGGGACGCCGAGTACCCCGTGCGCAACGGCCATGTGCAGTGCACC
Organism: Streptomyces sp. sk2.1; assembly: GCF_008120935.1. Taxonomy (GTDB): domain Bacteria; phylum Actinomycetota; class Actinomycetes; order Streptomycetales; family Streptomycetaceae; genus Streptomyces. Next base: position 1,896,041 of record NZ_RDBO01000077.1, on the reverse strand, counting down.
GAGTTCCCCTTCATCGTGATGACGAGCAACGGGGAGCAGGAGCTGCCCGCGCCGTTCCTGCGGCGGTGCCTGCGCTACACGATGCCCCGCCCCACACCGGAGCTCGTCCGGGAGATCGTGCGCAGGCACCTGCGGCTCGACGTGCCCGGGTCGGGTCCGCTCGCCGATCTCGTCGACGACTTCGTGCGCCGGGTGGGCGACGGCGAGCGAGTCGCGATCGACCAGTTGCTCAGTACCCTCCATCTGCTGGACGGGCCGGCGAAGGTGGCGGCGTCGGAGCGCGGCGCGCTCATCGGGCTGCTGATGAAGAACCTGTCCGGTGCCTGACCGGACCGACGGGCTGGGCGCCGTCGTCGACTCGCTGCTCGGTCTGGGCAGGGACCTCGACGCGGTGTCGATCGCCGAGCTGCTCTGGCTCGCCGCCCGGGACGACAGCGACGGTCCGCGGACCCGCGACACCGGGAGCCGGGAGGAGCCGGACGCCCGGGCGGCGGACGCCGGGCAGTCGGCGGAGACGGACGGGGCCGCGCGGCGGAGCCCGCTGCACACGCCCTGGAAGGACGGTGCGCCGGGCCCGGGAGCGGTCGGGGTGTCACTGCCCCGCGACAGCACACTGCCGCGCGGCCGGGAACTGGCCCGGGCCCTGAAACCGTTGAAGCGGCCATGGCCGCGGGGGCGCAGGCAGCGGCTGGACATCCCGGCGACGGTGGCCGACTACGCGCGCGCCGGCGAGCTCACCCCGGTGTTCTCCGGCGAACCGGAGCGCTGGTTCGACGCGACCGTGGTCATCGACCGTTCCCCCACCATGGCGGTGTGGGCGGGCACGGCCGACGAACTGGTGCGTCTGCTGGCCCGCACCGGTGTGTTCCGCACCCTGCGGGTCCGTGAGCTCCACTCGGACGGGGTGCCGGGGAGCACACCGGCCCTGCACGGCCCGCTGGGGCAGCGCGTCGTGGAGGGCGGCGGAAGGTCCGTCGCGTCGCGGCGGCTGATGCTCGTCCTCTCCGACTGGGCGTCGGCCGCGTGGCGCGACGGCTCCCAGTGGAACCAGCTCCGCACATGGGCCGCCGCCATGCCCACCGTCCTGCTCAACCCGTTGCCGTCGAAGATCTGGCGGCAGACGGGCATGAGCCTGCCGGCCGTCCGCGTGGTCCCGCCCGGGACGCCCGGCGCGCACAACGCCCGGCTGCGGTTCGTCACCACGCTCCTGATGAGCCAGGCGTTTCCCGGCACCACCGACCGGGACTGGCTGCCGGTCCCCGTGAGTTCCCTGTCGCCCCACTCGATCGGCGGCTGGGCCCGCTCCCTCATGCTCTCGGACCCCGCCGGCTGCGAAGCCCTGCTCCTGCCCGCGCCGGGTCTCGTCGACCAGTTGGTGGAACAGGACGAGGAGGGACCGCGCAGCGGCCGGTCCCTGACGGACGCCTATCTGCACCGCGCGTCCGCGGCCGCGGTCCGGCTGGCCGTGCTGTGCTCGCTGTACCCGCAGGTGAGCGTCGATGTGCTCCGGGTCGTCCAGCAGAGCCTGGTCCCGGAGGCGACGCCCTCCGACCTGGCCGAGTTCGTCGTCGGCGGTCTCGTCACCGTCACCGAGGCCGCCCGGGCGGGCGGCCATCCCGTACTGCGTTTCCGGGACGGCACGCGTGAGCGGCTCATGCCCAGGCTCGGCGCCCGGGACGCCCGGCTCCTGCACAGCGCCGTGGACCGTTTCGTCAGGAGCGAATCCGCCTCGCCCACGCGTTTCCGGGCCGCCGTGTCCGGAGCCGGGGCGGACGGGATCGCGATGGACCCCGAACCCTTCGGCGAGGTGTCGACCGGTGTCCTGCTGGCGCTGGGCATCCCGGCCCGGACACCGGAGCCGGCCGACCTCACGATGGCCGCCTCCGCCGAACTCCCGCCTGTCGAGCCCCCCTCGGAACCGGTGGTGCCCCCTGTCCGGACGTCGGTGGCCGGTGGGCCGGGGCGCCTCGTCCCCTCCGCCCCGACCGTGCTCGAAGGAAGCACCGCCCGCGCGACGGCCCCGTACTTCTTCCTGAGCTATGCCCACACACCGGGGTACGGCGGTGGAACGGACCCGGACATGTGGGTCGAACGCCTCTTCAGGGATCTCTGTGACCACGTGGCGGCCATGACGGATCTGCCCGCGGGCGCGCCCGCGGGGTTCATGGACCGGGAAGTACGCTCCGGCGAGGGCTGGTCGGAGCGGCTCGGCGAGGTGCTCGCCACCTGCCGGGTGTTCGTTCCGCTGTTCTCGCCGCGCTACTTCGCCAGTGAGATGTGCGGCAAGGAGTGGTACGCCTTCGCGCAGCGCGCCATCCACCACCGGGCCCGCTCCAGCCGGCCGGCCGAGGCGATCGTCCCGGCGCTCTGGGTGCCCGTGCCGCCGAGCCAGCTCCCCGGTCCGGCCGAGCGGTTGCAGTTCGACCACCGCGACTTCGGGGACCGTTACGTCAGCGACGGGCTCTACGGCCTCATCAAACTCAGGATCTTCGCCGAGGAGTACGAGCGCGCGGTGTACGAGCTCGCCAAGCGCATCGTCAACGTCGCCGACACGACCAGGATCGGCATCGGTCGCCCGGTCGACTACCGACAGGCCCCCAGTGCCTTCGGCCCGCGCAACAGCGCGTCCGGGCCCCGTCCCATCCGGATCACCGTGGTCGCCCCCACTCGCCGCGACCTGCCCGAGGGGCGCCTGGCCGACTACTACGGCGACAGTGCGCGGGACTGGAACCCCTACCACCCCGCCACCACCCGTCCCCTGGCCTATGTCGCCGAGGACCTGGTGCGCTCCCTCAACTACCGGGCCACCATCACCTCCTTCGACGAGGAGACGGAGCGCGGAAACAGCAAGCAGCCGCCCGGCAGCCCCGAGATCCTGCTCGTCGACCGCTGGGCCCTCCAGGACGAGGACCGGTGCAGGAGGCTCGCCGACTTCGACGCCGAGAACCGTCCCTGGATCGCTCCGGCCGTGCCGTGGAGCCGCGAGGACCGGCAGAGCATGGCGGCCGAGGCCGAACTGACCGGGAAGCTCGAACGGACCATGCCGGTCTTGATGCGCCAGGGGCGCGCCCACTGCCGCGCCGCGGCCAGGGGCGTGCCCAGCATGGAGGCGTTCGGCCAGATCCTGCCGCAGGTGGTCGAGGTGGCGGCCCAGCAGTACATGAGACACGCGGTGGTGTACCCCTCCGCCGGCGGGCGGCTCGGCGAACGGCCGAGGTTACGGGGGCCGGTGACGGATCGCGATGCTCCGTGACCGTTCCGGGAACGCCCCACCGGGCGACGCGGACCCGTGTCACCCGGACCGTCGCAGCCGCCTCCGGCCCGCCGCGAGCGCGGCCTCGATCTCCCGCAGCCGCAGCGGCCGGGCCAGCAGTGCCACCGTGAGCAGCAGGACGCAGGTACCCGCGCCCAGGGCGGCGAAGTCCCCGTACGACGCGCAGGCGCGGGCCGCCGCGTACCCCAGCAGTCCGGCGGGCACGGCCGCCACCACCAGTCGCGCCTGCGCCGGTGGCGCCCCGGGCGCGGCGCGGTCCGGGATCCTCCGGCGCAACACGTACGCGGTGATCCCGAAGCCCACGAACAGTGCCACCGAGTAGGCCCCTGCCATGCCGGTCACGGCCCAGCGGATCGGCAGCAGGAGGTGGGCGGCGGCCGAGAGACCGGCGTTGAGCGCGGCGATCACCAGGTTGAGGAGGAACGGGGTCCGGGTGTCGCCCATCGCGTAGAACGCGCGGGAGAGCACGTACTGGCCCGAGTAGGCGATCAGTCCGGGCGCGAACGCCATCAGCATGCCCGCCATCACGGTGATGTCCGCGTCGTCCGTGCGCCCGTACCCGTACACGGCGCCCGTCACCCACGGTGCCAGCGCGAACAGCAGGGCCGCCGCGGGCACCACGACCGCCGCCGAGGTGCGCAGGGCGTACGAGGCGTCGCGCCGCACCCCCGCCAGGTCGTGGTCGGCCGCGGCCCGGCTCATCCGGGGCATCAGCGCGGTGACGAGCGAGACGGTCACGATGCCGTGCGGCACCACCCACAGCTGATGGGCGTAGCTGTACGCGGTGTAGCCGGCGCCCGCCATGCCCTGGTCCGCGGCGCTCTGCCCGACAGTGGTGGAGAGCCGGGTGACCACCCAGTACGCGATCTGGTTGGTCAGCACGAGCATGACGAGCCATCCGGCCGCGCGCAGCGGCCTGGTGAGGCCGCTGCCCCGCCAGTCGAAGCGGGGCCGCCAGCGGAACTTCGCGGCGCGCAGTGCCGGGACCAGGGCGAGGGTCTGGGCGGCGATGCCCGCGGTCGTGCCCCAGCCGAGCCATTGGGCCTGCGCCGGGGTCAGTGTGCCGTCGGAACCGGTGGCGACGCCCAGGAAGATCCCGAACACCGCGATGATCACCAGGTTGTTGAGGACCGGGGTCCACATCATCGCGCCGAACCGGTCGCGGGCGTTGAGCACTTGGCCGAGCAGGGTGAACAGTCCGTAGAAGAGGATCTGCGGCAGGCAGTAGCGGGCCAGGGCCACGGTCAGCTCCGCCTGGGCGCCGTGGTAGCCGGGGGCGTAGACCTCGATGATCCACGGGGCCCCGACGACCGTGAGGCCGGTGAGGGCGAGCAGGGCGACGGTGCAGGCGGTGAGCAGCCGGTCGGTGTACGCGGCTCCGCCGTCGGGATGGTTGCGCGCGGCGCGCACCAGCTCGGGGACGAAGACGGCGTTGAGCGCGCCGCCGATGAGCAGGGTGTAGAGGATGTTGGGCACGGTGTTGGCGACGTTGTACCCGTCGGCCTGGAGGCCGGTGCCGAGCGCGGCGACGACGACCGCCGAGCGTATGAAGCCGGTGGCGCGGGAGACGACGGAGCCGGCGGCCATGACGGCGCCGCTGCGCAGCACCGAGCCGGACCGGCGCTCCTCGGTCCGTTCGGCGGGGGCCTGCGGGGTGGTCGTCATCGGCGTCCCCGTGCGGCCGAGGACGCCCGGGGCGTCCGGTACCAGGTGTTGTCCATGGCTCCGCCCACCGCGGTCCCCCGTTCCCCCGAACGTCTTGACGGCCCGGGCACCGGTACCGCTCCGTCCGGCGGAGCGACCGGGCGGGCGTCCGGATCAGGGATGGAGGGTACCCCGCGCGCCGGTGCCCGCCCGATGCGGCGGTGCGGGCGGCCGGGGGCGGCCCGTCGCACTGCGGCCCATCTCACACCACGATTTCCTGATTTTCTGCTATTTCATGGAACCTGTTCCCTCCGGGATCGCCTCTCCCTCGGCGAGAAGCACTGCCTTGGAGGTTTTTCCGTTGTTCGCTGCACGTCGGCCCGTACGCCGTACCGCCGCTCCCGGCCGCCCGGTCCGGTTCGCCCTGACCGCCGGGACCGCGGTGCTCGGTCTCACGCTCACCGCCTGTTCCGGGGCCGCCGCGTCGGACTCGGCCGCGGGCGGTTCGGCCGGGGCGGCGCGCGGGGCCGAGATCTCGGTGAACCTCCGGGGCGACGCCGCCGCTCCGGGGAAGCCGGTGAAGGTGACGCTCGGCAGCGGAAAGCTGAAGTCGGTCGCGGTGAGCGCGGACGGAGGGGACGCGCTCACCGGCCGGATATCCGCCGACGGCCGTACCTGGACGTCGGACCGGGTGGCCGCGCCCGGCACCGCGTACCGCGTCGAGGCGAGGAACACCGAGGGCGGCAGCGGCACGGCCGCCTTCACCACCTCGGCCGCCGACAAGGTCAACAAGCTGACGCTGGCCCCGGGCAAGAACACCACGGTCGGCATCGCCCAGCCGCTGTCGATCGTCTTCGACAACCCGGTGAAGGACCGGGCCGCGGTCGAGAGGGCCCTGAAGGTCTCCACCTCGAACGGCACCGAGGGTTCCTGGGGCTGGCTGCAGGACTACTCCGGAAAGGACCGGGTCGACTGGCGGCCCGCGGAGTACTGGAAGTCCGGCACGAAGGTCACGCTCGACGCCGATCTCAACGGCGTCGACTCGGGCCCGTCCGGCGGCTGGTTCGTCCGTGACTACCGGACCACCTTCACGATCGGCGACGAGCAGGTGGTGAAGGTCGATCTGGACCGCCACCGGCTCGCGTTGCAGCGGAGCGGGAAGACCGTCCTGGACGTGCCCATGTCGGCCGGTACCCCCGGCGGCGAGAAGGCGTCCTGGCGCGGCACGGCCGTGCTGATGGCCAAGGAGGGCACGATCAACATGCGTTCCGAGACGGTCGGCCTCGGCAATGCCTACGACAAGATGGTCGACTCGTCGATGCGGCTGACCTGGTCGGGGATGTACGCCCACGCGGCGCCCTGGAACGCCGCCCATTTCGGCTCGGCGAACCGCAGTTCGGGCTGCATCGGGATGAGCGACGCCGATGCCGGAGCGCTGTACGGGCAGGTGCGGCCCGGCGACCCGTTCGAGATCACCGGCGCGGACGCCAAGGGCACGGTCGCGGAGGGCAACGGCTACGGGGCGTGGAACGTGTCGTGGGCCGACTGGCGGGCGAAGAGCGCGCTGTAACGGGAGGAGCGGGCCCCTTGCGGGGCTGTGGGCCGCCGGGAGCGCTCCCGGCGGCCCACGGCCCGGCGGGAGCGCGGAGCCGGCGCGGACGCCCGCCGACGTACGCCCCGAGGGGGCCGCCCCGGGGCGGGCGACGCCGTCGGCCGCCGTACGTCGAGCACGGCCCGGCCGGCACGCAGCTGACCTTCTTCTCGCCCGGAAAGGGCCCGTCGCACGGATCCGTCGTCCCGCGCGAGAAGTGATCACCGGCTGCTGCCGACGGGGCACTGCTCCTCGGGGACCGCCTCGCGGCGGGCCCCCGCTACTGCACTCCCGGCAGCAGCGTTCCTGGTTCGGCCGGTGCGACATCCACGGCCTTCATCTTCGGACTGCGCCGCTCCCGCTCGGCCACCCAGGTCGCGAACCAGGAGAGCAGCATGCACATCCCGATGTAGATCGGTGAGATCACCATCACCACGGGGATGAAGGGAAGATCGTAGTCGAGGTTGGACGCGATGAGCTTGCCCGCGTGGAGGAACTCCTCATAGGTGATCAGATAGCCGAGCGAGGTGTCCTTCAGCGCCACGACCAGCTGGCTGATGATGGTGGGCAGCATGGCCCGCACCGCCTGCGGGGCCAGTACGTAGGTCATGACGTGCGTCTTGCGCATCCCCAGGGCGTACGCGGCCTCGCGCTGGCCGCGTTCCACGGAGTTGATCCCGGTGCGGAACACCTCGGCGAGCACCGAGCCGTTGTACAGGGTCAGTCCGGTGACCAGCGCGGGCAGCGGCTGCACCTTCAGCGCCACGAAGATGAAGAAGATCATCACCAGTACGGGCATGGCCCGGAAGAACTCGACGAACACCGTCGCGACCCAGCGCACGACCCGGTGCTCGGAGAGCCGTCCGATGGCGAGCACCGCGCCGAGCAGCAGGGAGAGCACCGCGGCGTACGCGAACGCCTTGAGGGTGTTGCCCAGTCCGCGCAACAGCAGTTCCTGGATGCCCTTGTACGTGAAGGGGGTCCACTTGGCGGCGGTGAACTGCCCGGTGTCGAAGAGCAGGTAGACGATCCAGCCGAACAGGGCGAGGATCAGCGCCGTCGAGACGATTCCGTACGCCCTGTGCCGTCTGCGGGCCATGGGGCCCGGGATGTCGTAGAGCGCGGTGGCGGACGGTGCGGTGCGGGTGGTCATCGGGCGACTCCCCAGCGCTTCTCCATCACGTTGAAGAGCGCACTGATGGACAGGGTGATGATCAGGTAGCCGACGGCGATCCAGACGAAGGACCAGATGATGCTGTAACCCAGCTCGTTGAGGGTCTTGTAGGTGCCGAGCAGTTCGGTGACGCTGAACGCGCCGGCGATCGCGGAGTTCTTGGCGAGGGCGATCAGCGTCGAGCCGATCGGCGGGATCACCGACCGGAACGCCTGCGGCAGCACCACGGTGTTCAGTGTCTGGCCGAACGTCATGCCGAGGCTGCGGGCCGCCTCGCCCTGCCCCCTCGGCACGGTGTTGATGCCCGAGCGCAGCACCTCGCAGATGAACGCGGAGGTGTAGCAGCCCAGTGCGAGGACCGCGAAGACCTCGAAGGGGAGCACCAGGCCGAAGCGGGGCAGTCCGAGCAGGACGGCGAAGAAGAGCAGCGTCAGCGGGGTGTTGCGCAGCACCGTCACCCAGACCGTGCCGAGCACCCGGAGCGAGCCGACGGGGGCCACCCGGCAGGAGGCCATGAAGAAACCGAGGAGCAGGGCCAGGATCGAGGAGTAGACGGTCAGTTCGACCGTGCCCAGGAAGCCCTTGCCGTAGAGCGAGAAGTTCTCTGTGAGTACGTCCATGGTCGTGGTCCGCCCTCTCAGGTCGCCGGGTAGCGGTCGATGGGCGGCGGTGTCGGCGCGGGCACCCCGGACAGGCCGAGCGTGGCCTCGAACGCCTTCTTCCAGTTGCCGTTCTTCTCGTTGGCCTCCAGGGCGTCGTTCAGCGCGAACCGCAGCGCGTTGTCGCTGCGCGGGACCCCGATGCCGTACGGCTCCTCGGAGAACGGCTTGCCGACCACCTTCATCTCGTCGGGCGCCTTGGCCGCGAAGCCCAGCAGGATGGCGTCGTCGGTGGTGACGGCGTCGACCTGGTAGGTCAGCAGGTTGTCCACGCAGATCGAGTACGTGTCGTAGGAGACCAGGATCGCCTTCGGGTAGTCGGCGGCGATGCGCTGGTACGGGGTCGATCCCGCGGCCGAGCAGACCGTCTTCCCGGCCAGGTCCTGCGGGCCGTGGATGTCGTTCTCGTCGGTGCGGACGAGGAGGCCCTGTCCGGCCATGTAGTACGGCCCGGCGAAACCGACGAGCTTCTTGCGCATGTCGTTGATGGTGTAGGTGCCCACGTAGTAGTCGATCTGTCCGTTCTGCAGCGCCGTCTCGCGGTTGGCGGAGGCGATGGTCCGGAAGCGGATCGTCTTCGGGTCGAAGCCGAGCGAGGCCGACATCATCCTGGCGATCTCGATGTCGAAGCCCGAGTAGACGCCGGTGGCGGGGTCCTTCTCGCCCAGGTAGGGCTGGTCCTCCTTGGCCCCGACCCGGAGGTATCCGCGCTTCTTCGCCTTCGTCCAGGTCGGCGAGTCGGGCAGTCGGAAGCCGGTGTCGACCTTGTACACCGGCAGTTGTTCGGGTTTGGGCCCCTTCACCGGCGGGCTGCCCTCCTTGCCGCAGCCGGCGGCGGCGAGGGCGGCCAGCAGGAGGCCGGCCAGAGCGCCCAGAACTCTTCTCGTACGCAACACGGAGCCCCCGTCAGTGCTTGAGGATCTTGGACAGGAAGTCCTTGGCGCGGTCGCTCTCCGGAGCGGTGAAGAACGCCTCGGGGGTGCGGTCCTCGACGATGCGTCCGTCGGCCATGAAGACCACGCGGTTGGCCGCGGAGCGGGCGAAGCCCATCTCGTGCGTGACGACGACCATCGTCATGCCGTCCCGGGCGAGTTGCTGCATGACCTCCAGCACCTCGTTGATCATCTCCGGGTCGAGCGCGGAGGTCGGCTCGTCGAAGAGCAGTGCCTTGGGGTCCATGGCGAGGGCGCGGGCGATGGCCACGCGCTGCTGCTGGCCGCCGGAGAGCTGGGCGGGGTACTTGTCGGCGTGCGCGGCCAGCCCGACCCGTTCCAGCAGTTCGCGGGAGCGCCGGTCCGCCTCGTCCTTCTTCCGCTTGCGGACCTTGAGCTGGGCGAGCGAGACGTTGGCCAGCACGGTCTTGTGCGCGAAGAGGTTGAACGACTGGAAGACCATGCCCACTTCGGCCCGGAGGTCGGCCAGTCCCTTGCCCTCCTCGGGGAGGGGTCTGCCGTCGATCGTGATGCGTCCCGACTCGATCGTCTCAAGTCGGTTGATGGTCCTGCAGAGCGTCGACTTGCCGGAGCCGGAGGGACCGATGACCACCACCACCTCCCCGCGTCCGACGGTGAGACTGATGTCCTGCAGTACGTGCAACTGTCCGTAGAACTTGTTGACGTCCCGCAGCTCGATCAACGGATCGACGGCCATACGCTGCCCTACCCACTTTTCGCTGTGCCGAGGTCAGCGCAAACTAACCAGCCCGAAAAGGGACTTCGTCATCGACACGCACAAATGGTGCATAAGGCTTCTTGTCCGGTTGTAGGGAAATCTCTATCCCTCGGCCGACTCCGAGTACACCTGTGAAAGTTCGGGACTGCCGGAGATCGCCCAGTCCAGTCCCGCCTCGACCACGTCGATCTCCCGCCCCGAGGCGAGCCGCACGACGGGCTGCCCGCTGGGCCTGATGCTCCAGGCCGCGCCGGAGACGTTCCGCACCAGCACCGTCCCCAGGTACAGACCCGCGTCGTTGCCCAGCCAGGGCAGCTCCTCGGGGTCGTCGCGCCAGCGCGGCGGCAACTGGTCGAGGGCCGCCAACGAGGCCGGGGTGTCGTCGAGCCGGAGCCCGCGCTCCCCCACCCGGACACGCAGCAGCTCGCACTCGGCAAGAAGCTCGGCCACGCCCTCGGGGTCGGCGGCGACCGCGGAGGCGAGCCCCGCCCCCCGCGTGCCGTCGTGACGCTTACGCCAGTTGTCCAAGAAAGGGATGTTCATACCGCTCAGGGTCGCATCCCCGGTGTGTCGGGCACCACAGGGCGCGCGGCCCGGCGCCCGAGTACCCGACCGGTCCCGGCGCCCGTCCTCGCGCAGGCGCTCCGGGCTCCCGGCCGAAAAAAGGTGGAGGCCGGACGTCCGGGCTGGTAGTTTCGCGCTCATGTCCAGCCCCGAGTCCGACAGAGGCTAGCCACCGGTCCGCCGGTGGCCGATCCGTCGTCGAATCGATCCCGCGGGCCCGACAGCGGTCCCGGATCGTCTCCGTCCGGCTGCCGCCGCAGGACCGCCATGGTGCGGGGCTGCGCTCTCCCGACGCGCTCGTGATCGCTTCCGCAGGCGACACGACGACGCGCGCGTTCCCCGGCTCCGGCCTCCGCCGTGCTGCCGGATCACGTCCCGGGTGCTCCCGGACGTTCTTCCGTGTCGCCGCCCGTCACGACGGGCGGGCGCGGGCCCGCACCCCCTGCCCGGTCCATCCATCAGCCGTCCATGGGGTTTCTTTCATGCCATTTGCCGTATACGCGCTCGGGCTCGCCGTCTTCGCCCAGGGCACCTCCGAATTCATGCTGTCCGGTCTGGTCTCGGACATCGCCTCCGATCTGCATGTGTCCATCCCGGCCGCGGGCCTGCTGACCTCGGCCTTCGCGATCGGGATGATCGTCGGGGCGCCGTTGATGGCGCTCTTCAGCCGTTCCTGGCCGCGGCGTCGGGCGCTGCTGTTCTTCCTCTGCGTCTTCGGCGCCGCCCATGTGGTCGGCGCGCTCACCCCCGGCTACGGGGTGCTCCTGGCGACCCGGGTCGTCGGGGCACTGGCCAACGCGGGCTTCTGGGCCGTGGCCCTGGTCACCGCGGTCTCCATGGTCGGGCCCGAGGCCCGCGCCCGCGCCACCTCGGTGGTGGTCGGGGGCGTCACCCTCGCCTGCGTGGCCGGGGTGCCGGCCGGTGCGGCACTGGGCGGGCACTGGGGGTGGCGGTCCGCGTTCTGGGCCGTGGCCCTGGTCTGCGTGCCGGCCGCCGTCGTCATCGCCGGGGCGATCCCGGCGAAGCGGCCGGAGCCGGTCCCCGTCCGGGCCAGTGCCGAGCTGCGGGTCCTGACCGGGCGGCCCCTGCTGCTGACCCTGCTGACGAGCGCCCTGGTGCAGGGGGCGACGTTCTGCGCGTTCTCCTACCTCGAACCGCTGGCCACCCGGGTCACCGGGCTCGGGGACGCCTGGGTGCCGGTGCTGCTGGCGCTGTTCGGGCTGGGCTCGTTCCTCGGGGTCACCGCCACCGGCCGGTACGTCGACGCGCGGCCGGTCGTCTGGACCGCCGCCGGGCTGGTGGCGCTGACCGTCGGCTGGGCCGGGTTCGCGCTGACCGCGGGCAGCCCGCTCGCCGCGGTCGTGCTCGTCCTCGTCCAGGGGACGCTCGCGTTCGGCACCGGGACGGCGCTGATCTCGTGGGTGTTCCGGCTGGCGGCCGACGCGCCGACCCTGTCCGGTTCGTTCGCGACGGCCGCGTTCAACGTGGGCGGTGCGCTCGGGCCGTGGTTCGGCGGGCTGGCGATCGACGCGGGGCTCGGCTTCCGGTCCCCGCTGTGGGTCAGCGCGCTGCTGATGGTCCTGGCGCTGGGCACCGCCGCGGCGCCGGGCGTCCTGCGGGTCGCCGAGCACGGCCGGGACGGGGTCGCCGCGCTCTGACGGGCGGGTCGTGGGCCCCGCCCGGCGCTGAACGGGCGGGGCCGTCCTGTTCTCTGCAAGCAGCCAGCAAGCGGGATAAGGACGAGAACCACGCTAGCGGCGACCACTGACAACGCCGCCCGGGAGCCGTGCCCCCGCCCGCAGGACGAGGGCGCCACCGGGCGGCGGGGGCCGTCAGAGGCCGAGGTCCACCACCACCGGGGCGTGGTCGGAGGCGCCCTTGCCCTTGCGCTCCTCGCGGTCCACGTAGCTGTCCTGGACCGCCTCGGCGAAGGGCGCGTTGCCGTAGACCAGGTCGATCCGCATGCCCTTGTTCTTCGGGAAGCGCAGCTCCCGGTAGTCCCAGAAGGTGTACGGGCGGTCGTACTTGAGCGGGCGCGGCACGACGTCCGACAGCCCTTCCTCGCGCAGGGCCGCGAGGGCGGCGCGCTCGGCCGGGGTGACATGGGTGGCGCCCTCGAACAGCGCCGGGTCCCAGACGTCCTCGTCGGTCGGGGCCACGTTGAAGTCGCCCAGCACCGCGAACGGCCGCGGGCCCGCGGCGTCCTCGGCGACGGCCTTCCGCAGCGCCTCGAACCAGCGCAGCTTGTACGCGTAGTGCGCGTGCTCGACCTCGCGGCCGTTGGGCACGTACACCGACCAGAGGCGGACCGGGCCGCAGGTCGCCGAGACGGCCCGCGGCTCCTGCGCGCCCTCGTACTCGGGTCCGTCCGGCAGGCCCGTGACGACGTCGGACAGGCCGACGCGGGAGACCAGTGCCACGCCGTTCCACCGCCCGGTGGCGTTGACCGCGGACTCGTAGCCGAGTTCGCGGAGCGCGTCCGCCGGGAACTGTTCGGCGGCGCACTTGGTCTCCTGGATGCACAGCACGTCCGTGCCGGTGCTCTCCAGCCAGGCCAGCAGCCTCGGGAGCCGGGCGGTGATCGAATTGACGTTCCAGGTGGCGATGCGCATGGGGGTAAACCTAGCGGCTGCCACCGACAGCCGCCGGTCCGGCGGCGGTCACAGGCCGGTCGAGTCCCCCGGGGCCAGCCGGCCGTGGTCGGCGCCGCCGAGGCCACCGATCTGGTTGTCGTAGATCGGGCGGGCGAGATCGGTGAGCAGCGCGTCGTGGATGTCGATGGCGCGCCGCGGTCCGACCTCGCGCACGTAGTCGATGACCTCGGAGATCTTGTTCCAGGGGGCCATCACCGGGAGCATCAGGGTGTCGACCGGCCGGTCGGGGACGGTGAGCGCGTCACCCGGGTGGAACACCGAACCGTCCACCAGGAAGCCGATGTTGGTGATCCGCGGGATGTCCGGGTGGATCACCGCGTGCAGCTCGCCGTGCACCTGGACGTCGAAGCCGGCGGCGGTGAAGGCGTCGCCGTGGCCGACGGTGTGGACGCGGCCGGGGAAGGCCGCGGAGAGCCGTTCGGCGACGCTGCGCAGGGTCCAGACCTCGACGGCCGGATCGGCCTCCAGTCCGGCCCGCAGCCGTCCCTCGTCGAAGTGGTCGACGTGCTCGTGCGTCACCAGGATCGCGTCGGCGCCGACGGCGGCGTCCTGCTCCGAGAAGCCGCCCGGGTCGATGACGAGCGTCCGCCCGTCCTTCTCCAGGCGGATGCAGGAGTGCGTCTTCTTGGTCAGGGTCAGGTGTGTGGGGTTCTCCGCGTTCATGGGCCCCATCCTGCTACGGACGGAGCGTCGTTTCTTCCCGGATGACGCCCTGGGCGATGGTGAAGGCCGCGTTCGCCGCGGGCACGCCGCAGTAGACGGCGGTCTGCATCAGCACCTCCTTGATCTCGGCCGGGGTGAGGCCGTTGCGCAGGGCGGCCCTGACGTGTGCGGCCAGGCCCTCCATGCGGCCGGAGGCGATCAGCGCGGTGAGCGTGACACAGCTGCGGGTGCGGCGGTCCAGCCCCTCCCGGGTCCACACCTCCCCCCAGGCGTAGCGCGTGACCAGTTCCTGGAAGTCGCCGGTGAAGTCGTCGGCGGCGGCCGCGGCCGCGTCCACGTGGGCGTCGCCCAGCACCTCGCGGCGCGTCTTCATCCCGGCGTCGTACGGGTCGGGGCGTCCGGCCGTGTCGGGCTGCGGCAGGGAGGCGGCCGCGGTGATCTCCGCGACGGGCAGCACGGGGGCGGAGAGCTGCGGGACGTCCGACGGGACGGGGATGGCCGCGAGGGTGTCCTGCCAGGCCGTGGAGAAGTGGGTGAGGAGCAGGTCGGTGACGGCTCCGGGCTGCTCGACCGGCGCGAGGTGGGAGGCGCCGGGGACGAGGGCGAGCCGGGCGTCCGGTATTCCCGCGACCAGGGTTCGGGCGTCGCCCGGCCCGGTGACCCGGTCCTCGGAGCCGACCAGGGCGAGGGTCGGGACGGTGATGCTGCCGAGCTCGCCGCGGATGTCGAAGGCGGCGAGGGCCTCGCAGGCGGCGATGTAGCAGCCGGGGTCGGTGGTGCGGACCATCTGGACGGCCCAGTCGACGATGGCCGCCTGGGCGGCGGCGAACCCGGGGGTGAACCAGCGCTCCGGCGCGCTGCGCGCCATCGGCTCCAGACCGTTGGTGCGGACGACCACCCCGCGCTGGCGGAACTCGTCGGCGCTGCCGAACCGGGCCGAGGCGGCGACCAGGGCCAGCGAGGCGATCCGGTGCGGGTGGCGCAGCGCGAGGTCGGCGCCGATCGCGCCGCCGATGGAGCAGCCCGCGTACCCGAAGCGCCGTACGCCGAGGCCGTCGAGGGTGGCGACCAGCCGGTCGGAGAGTTCGCCGATGGCGGTGGCGGGGTGCGCGGGGGCGCCGCCGTGGCCGGGGAGGTCGTAGCGGAAGACCCTCCAGTGCCGGGTGAGCTCCGGTACCTGGCGGTCCCACATGTGCAAGGAGGTGCCGAGGGAGGGTCCCAGGACCAGGATCGGCGCGTCCTCGGGCCCGTCGAAGCGGTACTGCAGGGTTTCAGTCGTCGTCTCACTCACCCGCCCACGCTCCCATATCTCACGTTTTCCGGTGGGAGAGGGGTCGGGACGCTCGCCGGACCTCCGCATGCGTGCGTTGCCGGACGAAGATCCTCCACATCCGGCCCCGCGTTCCGCTACTCGGTCTCCCGCCGCCCGGCCGCCGGTACCGGGAAGAGGGCGGACCAGCACTCCTCCTCCTCGCGCCGTTCCCGGGCCCGCAGCAGCCGGGACCGGACGGCCAGGCACGCCACGGCGGTGACACCGGCCGCCGCCGGGAGCACGGCCAGCCCCGGCGCCACGGGCAGGAGCAGCAGGAGCAGGGTGAGGGTGACCGTTCCCCACCCGGTCAGCACGGCGGCCGCGGCGGGCCGCCGGGAGCGCGGCCGGTCCTGGCCCGCCCGCAGGTCGACGTAGGCGGGCAGGTACCAGACGTTGCCGGCGGCGAGGAGCGCGACGACTCCTGCTGCCAGTACTCCGTGGGACATCGGCGGCACTCCTCGGGAAACGGCTCGCGGGGCGGGCGGGTCAGTGCGACGCGGTGGCTTCGAGTGCGGTGATCTCCGGGTGGTGCAGGTCGAAGGCCGGGGATTCGCTGCGGATGCGGGGCAGGGAGGTGAAGTTGTGCCGGGGCGGCGGGCAGGAGGTGGCCCATTCCAGGGAGCGGCCGTAGCCCCAGGGGTCGTCGACGGTGACCTTCGTGCCGTACTGGCTGGTCTTCCAGACGTTGTAGAAGAAGGGCAGGAACGACAGTCCGAGCAGGAACGATCCGATGCTGGAGAGCGTGTTGAGGGTGGTGAACCCGTCGGCGGCGAGGTAGTCCGCGTACCGGCGCGGCATGCCCTCGGCCCCCAGCCAGTGCTGGACGAGGAAGGTGAGGTGGAACCCGACCGTCAGCGTCCAGAACGTGATCTTCCCGAGCCGCTCGTCGAGCATCTTCCCGGTGAACTTCGGCCACCAGAAGTGGAATCCGGCGAACATCGCGTACACGACCGTGCCGAAGAGCGTGTAGTGGAAGTGCGCGACGACGAAGTACGAGTCCGAGACGTGGAAGTCGAGCGGCGGCGACGCCAGGATGACCCCGGTCAGCCCGCCGAAGACGAAGGTGATCAGGAATCCGGTGGTCCACAGCATCGGTGACTCGAAGGACAGCGAGCCCTTCCACATCGTGCCGATCCAGTTGAAGAACTTCACCCCGGTCGGTACGGCGATCAGGAAGGTCATGAAGGAGAAGAAGGGGAGCAGCACACCGCCGGTCACGTACATGTGGTGGGCCCAGACGGTGACGGAGAGTCCGGCGATGGCGATCGTCGCGGAGACCAGGCCGATGTAGCCGAACATCGGCTTGCGGGAGAAGACCGGGACGATCTCGGAGACGATCCCGAAGAACGGCAGGGCCAGTACGTAGACCTCGGGATGGCCGAAGAACCAGAAGAGGTGCTGCCACAGCAGCGCGCCGCCGTTGGCGGGGTCGAAGATGTGCGAGCCGAACTTCCGGTCCATCTCCAGTGCGAAGAGCGCCGCGGCCAGGACCGGGAAGACCAGGAGGATGAGCACGGCGGTGAGCAGCACGTTCCAGGTGAAGATCGACATCCGGAACATGGTCATTCCCGGGGCGCGCATGCAGATGATGGTGGTGATGAAGTTGACCGCGCCGAGGATGGACCCGAAGCCGGAGAGCGCCACGCCCATGATCCACATGTCGGCGCCGATTCCCGGTGAGTGCGTGGCGTCGGACAGCGGGGCGTAGGCGAACCAGCCGAAGTCGGCGGCGCCCTGCGGGGTGAGGAATCCCCCGGCGGCGATCAGCGAGCCGAAGAGGAACAGCCAGTACGCCAGCATGTTCAGCCGCGGGAACGCCACGTCGGGCGCGCCTATCTGGAGCGGCATGAGCCAGTTGGCGAAGCCGGTGAACAGCGGCATCGCGAACAGCAGCAGCATCACCGAGCCGTGCATGGTGAACGCCTGGTTGAACTGCTCGTTGGACATGATCTGCGTGCCGGGGCGGGCCAGTTCGGCGCGCATCACGAGCGCCATCGCGCCGCCGACGAGGAAGAACACGAACGCGGTGACGAGGTACAGCGTGCCGATCTGCTTGTGGTCGGTCGTGGTGAGCCACGAGACGACGATCCGCCCGCGGGAGGCACGGCCCGGCCGACCGGGGCCGGGGGGCAGGGGCCCCTGTGCGGGGGCGGCTCGATTGCCCTGCTTTTCCATTGCGTCCACCGGACCGTGTCCTCCAGCTCTTGCGTTCCACGAGCGCTCCCCGGCCGCGGGGAGGGCGGCGGGGAGCGGCCGGGAAGGTCCGGTGGATCACGAGGGGACGGGCCGGACCTTCCCGGCCGCACCATGGTGGCCGCGCCCTCCGGGGCCATCCAGGGACCGACGGGCACCGTCGGCCGGGACGACCGGCCCTACTCGCCGGCCCCGCGGATGGCCGACCGGCCCCACCGTCCGGCCACCGGGTCCGGCGGCTGCCGTAGGCTGACGGGCCGTGGACCGGTCCCAGCCCCGCGGTGATCCGGTGAGCGACTTCCCGGCATACGGCACACGGAACCTGAGAGCGGCACCCCGATGACAGAGACAGCACCCACGGTGCCCGGCCTCCCCCGAGAGGCTCATCCTCCTGGTCTTCCCGGTCCTGGCCGCGGCGCTCTTCGCACTGGAGATGGACCGGAAGTTCGGCTCGCACATCTTCGACCCCGCCAACGGCGGCGCGCTGCTGTGGCAGCACCTCTTCTGGTTCTTCGGCCATCCCGAGGTCTACGTACTGGCCCTGCCGTTCTTCGGGGACGGGCAGAAGCTGCTGGAGTTCCTGCCGGTCGGCATATCGGAGCAGCTGGCCGCCGAGATCGGCCAGACGCCGTGCGGGCGCGGCATCCTCGGTGAGCTGATCCACCGGCCGGAACCGCTGCGGCTCACCGATCTCAGCAGCCATCCGCGCAGCTTCGGCTTCCCGCCCCACCATCCGCCGATGCGCACCTTCCTGGGGGTGCCGGTGCGGGTCCGGGACGAGGTGTTCGGCAATCTCTACCTCACCGAGAAGCGGGGCGGGGCGGGCTTCGACGCCGACGACGAGGCGGTGCTGACCACCTTGTCGATCGCGGCCGGGGTGGCCATCGACAACGCCCGCATGTACGACGAGAGCCGTCGCCGGGAGCGGCGTCTGGAGGCGCTCGGCGAGATCACCCGCACCCTGCTCTCGGGGACGGACGCCGACGAGGTGCTGCATCTGATCGCCGAGCGGGCGATGGAGGTGGCGGGGGCCGACCGGGCCGCGATCCTGCTGCCGTCGCCGCCCTCCGCCGGGTCCGCGGACGCGGCCGACGCGCGGCTGACCGTCGCGGTCGCCCACGGCAAGGACGCCGGGCGCGTCACGGGGCTGTCCGTCCCGGCGCGGGGGTCGCTGGCCGGGCTCGCGGCCCGTACCGGGACGCCGGTGCACTGCGCCGACGTACGGACCGATCCCCGGGCCCATCCGTTCGGCGACGGCACCGAGGAGGGTCTGGGGCCGGTGGTGACGGTGCCGCTGCGGGTCGACACGGGGGCGAGCGGCGCGCTGCGGCTGGGGCGGCCGGTGGACCGTCCGCCGTTCGACGACACCGAGATCGCGCTCGTCTCGGGCTTCGCCGACCAGGCGGCCATCGCCCTGGAACTGGCCCGCAGGCGGGCCGAGTCCGAGGAGCTCGCCGTCATGCACGACCGGGACCGGATCGCCCGCGATCTGCACGACCTGGCGATCCAGCGGCTCTTCGCGACCGGGATGACGCTCCAGAGCACCACGCGTGCCATCGCGGACCGGCCGGACGCGGCCGAGCGGGTCAGCCGGGCGGTGGACGACCTGGACACCACCATCCGGATCATCAGGTCCACCATCTTCGATCTGCGGACCGCGGAGCGGGCGGGCCGGGGCGGGCTGCGGCACCGGATGGCGGAGACCGCCCGTACGGCGGCGCACGCCCTGGGGTTCCAGCCCTCGCTGCGGATCGACGGGCCGGTGGACACCACGGTGCCGGACGAACTGGCCGAGCACCTGGTGGCGGTGGCCGCCGAGGCGGTGTCCAACGCCTCCCGCCACGCCCGCGCCACCCGCATCGCCATCGAGCTGTCGGCCGACGAGGTGGTGACCCTGACCGTCACCGACAACGGCGTCGGGCTCCGGGACGGCGTGGTGGCCGCCGCCGGGGCGGGGCCGGCGGCCGGCGGACCGGCGGCCGGGCGCCCCGGGGGGCTGGCCAACATGCGTACGCGGGCAGAGCTGTGCGGCGGTTCGCTGGCCGTCGAGCGGCCGGTGGACGGCGGCACCCGGATCGTCTGGTGCGCCCCGCTGCACGACTGAGGGCCCGTCCGGTCGCGGGCCGCCCGGCGGGCCCCGCGCCGCGGGGGCCTTCAGCCCCTGCGGTCCTTGACCCGGCCGACGAGCATCGCGGCCTGGATGCGGCGGCCCACGCCCAGTTTGGCGAGGATCGACGAGATGCGGTTCTTGACGGTCTTCTCGGCCAGGAAGAGGCGTTCGGCGATCTCCCGGTTGGTGAGTCCCTCGCCGATGAGGTCCAGGATCTGCCTCTCCCGGGGCGTGAGCCCGTCCAGTTCCGACGCCTCGGACGGCTCGGCCGGGGGCTGTTCGGCGCCCCGCAGCCGTTCCATCACCCGGGCGGTCGTCCGCGGGTCGAGCATCGAGGTGCCCGAGGCGACCCGGCGCACGGCGGTGATCAGGTCGGCGCCGTTGATCTGCTTGAGCACATAGCCCGCGGCCCCCGCCATGATGGCGTCGAACAGCGCCTCGTCGTCGTCGAACGACGTCAGCATCAGGCAGGCGAGTTCGGGCATCAGGGCGCGCAGTTCCCGGCACACCTCGATCCCGGCGTGGTCGCCGCCCCGGTCGTCGCCGAGGCGTACGTCCAGCACGGCGACCTGCGGCCTGGTGGCCGGTACGCGTACCAGCGCCTCCCGGGCGGTGGACGCCTCGCCGACCACCTCGATGTCGCCCTCGGCCTCCAGCAGGTCGCGCACACCGCGCCGTACGACCTCGTGGTCGTCGAGGATGAAGACGCGTACGGGGGCCTCGGGTCGCGACGGGTCCGCGTCCGGCGGGGTCGTGTCCAGGGGGTCCGTGCTCGGCGGGGTCGTGCTCGGTGGGGTGTTCACGAACTCACTCACATCAGGCTCTATCGGTTCGGGGAGAGGGCCGGGAACAGTATGTGCCCGGCTCCGAAGGCGCTTCCGGCGGGGTGTCACGGCATGGTGAACGGCGTCTGAACAGGGCCGAAAGTCCCTGCGGCCGGGGGCCGGTCAGCGGGCGGGGCCCGGTGCCATACTGACGCCGCCAAGATCGTCCGGGCGCCACGGACGTCTGCCGTCCGGCCACCCCCACTGCGCTGCATCAAGGAGCCCCCGGCCCATGAACACCTCCAGCGAGGACTACCACGCACTGCTCGCACGGCACGACGCCATGCGGCTGCGACGACGCATCCTGGCCCCGGCCGACAGCCGTACGGACCGGTGGAGCGCCGAGGTCCCCCGGGCCTACGACGGCGCGGCCGACCAGTTGCTGATCAGCGACTCGATGGCGCTGGTGGCCCCGATGGAGGAGCTGATCGCCGACCTGTACCGGGTCCTGTTCGAGCGGCACCCGTACCTCCGGGCACTGTTCCCCGAGTCGATGGCGTTCCAGCAGGACCATCTCGCGTCGATCTTCCACTACTTGATCGGCAATCTGCACCGCACGGACGAACTGATCCGCGTCTTCGGCCAGTTGGGACGAGACCACCGCAAACTCGGGGTCCGTCGGGCACAGTTCGAGGCCTTCGAGGCGGCGCTCGTCGAGGCGCTGCGGCTGCGTGCCGGGGCCCGGTGGACCAGTGCGCTGGAGGACGCCTGGCTGCGGATGCTGGACCTGGCGGTCTCGGCGATGGTCCGGGGCGCGGACGAGGCCATCGCCGAACCGTCCAGCTGGGAGGCGACGGTGACCTCGCACGAGCTGCGTGCCCCCGGCCTGGCGGTGCTGCGGATCCGCCCGCACCAGCCCTACGCCTTCGAGGCCGGTCAGTACGCGTCCCTGGAGTCGCCGCTGCTGGAGCAGGCCTGGCGCCCCTACTACCTGGCCCGCGCGCCGCACCCGGACGGCGAGCTGGAGTTCCACATACGGGCCCGGGGCGCCGGCGGGGTGAGCGACGCGCTGGTGCACGGTACGCGGGAGGGCGGCACCGTCCGTCTCGGTGCGCCGCGCGGTGCGCTGGCCCTGCCGGACCACCTGCTCTCCGCGGACCTGCTGCTGCTCGCCTCGGGCACGGGCTGGGCGCCGATGAAGGCGCTGCTCCAGCGGATCGACGCGGACCGCTCCGGTGTGCACCGGGTACGGCTGCTGCTGGGGCCCGCCGGTCCGGGGGAGGCGGCGGGCGAGGAGATGTACGACGCGGCGTGCCTGGAGGTGTTCCGGCGCACCCGGCCCTGGCTGACCGTCGTCACGGCGGACGCCGCGGGCTCCTCCTTCGGGGACGTCGGGGTGCGGGCCCTCGCCCGGCAGCACGCCTTCGTGGCCCTCTCCCCCGAGGCCGCCGCGGCCGGGGCGGAGCGGGGCATCGCCGCCCGGCTGTCCGCCGCCGGGATGCCGGACGCGCACATTCACCTCGACACCACCGGCATGGGAACGGTCACAGGAATGTCCGCCAGTACGGCCAGAACCGGACTGCTATCAGCATGACGACGGCCAGGCACCAGGTCACCGGCACCACCAGCGGGAACTCCAGCGCCGCCGCGACCAGCGCGCGCGGCGCCGGCAGCACGCCGTGGCGCAGGTTGTGCACCGTGACGCGCCAGAACATGAAGATCGTGACCGCCCACACCAGCATGCACCACAGGCACAGGGCGCCGATCTCGTACAGGGCCTGGGTCATCAGCCACATGCAGAAGCCGACGCCGAACAACATGCCGAGGTTCAGCCCCAGCCAGTACCAGCGCCGGTAGCGCGCACCGGCGAGCAGGCCCGCGCCGGTGCACAGCACCACCGCGAAGCCGATCAGCCCGATGAGCGGGTTGGGGAAGCCGAACACCGACGCCTGGTCGCTGGTCATCACGCTCGTGCAGGACACCACGGGGCTGAGCGAGCAGGCGGGCACGAAGCCGGGGTCGACGAGCAGTTCGATCTTGTCGACCGTGATGACGAACGAACCGAGCAGCCCGAGCACGGCGGTGACGATCAGCAGCCAGGCCGGTCCCCGCCCCGCCCCGGTGCGCTCCGGGTCGGGGCCGGTCCCGCTCCAGGTGGCGCCGGCCCGCCCGCCGTCCCCGGCGTCCTCGTCGTCTTCCACGACGTGTTCCGACGGCTTCATGCCCGCCCCCGCACCGAACCGCGCGGCCAGACGACCTCCACCTCGATGCCCCGCGCACGCGCGAAGGCGACCAGGTGCGCGGTGGCGTCCCGGCCGTCCGACGGCGATCCGTCCCACACCGCGAGCACGGTCCGGCAGGTCTCCACCAGCCGTTCGTCGGCGCCGACGCACGCGTCCCGGTCGGCCGGGTCGAAGGCCAGCAGCCGTACGTGTTCGGCCAGGACCAGCAGTTCGCCCGCGGCCGAGCGGTCCGGCTCGGGCAGGGGGGCGGGCACCGCGCCCTGGGCCGGCAGCAGCACCGTCAGCTTCCGGCCCGCCTCCCGGGCGGCCCGCCCGAAGACCACCGGCAGCCCCGAACCGGCCCGCACCAGTGCGGCGGCCCCCTCCGCCAACCGGTCCAGCCTCGTCCTCAGTTCGGCTTCCACCAGCTCCAGGGTCGGTTTGCCGAGGTCCCTGTGCCCGACGACTGCGATCACCATGATTCCCTCCCGCGCGCACCTGCGGCGTGCGACGCATCGCAGTGAACCCATCGGCGGCCCGTGGCCACTAGGGCCGATCGGCCCTGGGGCGGTCGGCGACCGGCGATCGAGGGGGAATTGCGCGGGAAAGGACGTCCCCGCCGCCCGTCAGGAGGCGGCCTGGGCGGGAAACCTCCCGGTCAGGAGGTCGCCGCGGACACCACGTATCAGGGGGTCGCCGCGGACACCACGTAGACGACCGGGTTCATCGGGTCGGTCATGTTCACCATGATGTCCTGGGTGGGCCGGGGGTCCTTGTTGGTGTGCGTGGTGCCCGCCCAGTCGGTCCCGGGGTCGAAGGACCAACCCGAGACCTTCCGGTCGCGGGCGCCGATGGTCACCTCACCGGCCTGCAGGTCGCCCCGCCCGCTGCCGAGCCGGCTGAGGAACCGGTCCAGCCCGGCGGACGTGGTGCGGAACTCCACGTACAGCCGGCTGGCCTTCCAGTTGTTGGTCTCGTAGTACTGCACGTCCAGGGAGTTGCCGGGCATCGGGAGCTCGAAGATCCGGCGCTGCATCCGGGACGGCCAGCCCTCCCGGAGCCCCTGGGCGGCCGCCTCGGCCTCCTTGTTCTGGCCGGCGCGGCGGCTCTGGCCGGCGGAGATCAGCAGGTAGCCGGCCGGAATGCCGATGAGCAGCACGATGATGGTCGCCGTGATCAGACGGCGGCGGATCATCCGGCGCCGGTCCTGCGGCGGCCGTTCGTCGTCGGGCGGCGGGGACTGGCGCGGCAGGACGGGGTGCTCGGCTGCGGTCATGTGTCTGCGGGTCCCTAGGAGGTGCGGGTGTTTCGCGTATTGCGGATGGTGCTCGCGGCCTGGTCGTAGATCTGGGCGTACCGCTCGTACCGTTCGACGCGGCGGCGGTTGGTGCGGCGGAACCTGCGGGCCACCAGCCGGGCCAGGTCCGCGGCGCCGACCATACCCGCCTCCGGGCCGAGCTGGGCCTTCGCGATCCGGGCCTCGGGGCGGTAGCCGCGGCCGGTGAGGTGGCGCTTGAAGGCGTCCCTGGCGGGGCCGATGAGCAGGTCGTCGGCGGCGCTGACGCCCCCGCCGATGACGAAGCAGGAGGGGTCGAGCGCGGCGGCCAGGTTGGCGATGCCCACGCCGAGCCACTGGCCGATGTCCTGGAGGAGTTCGACGCACATCGCGTCGCCCTCGCGGGCCAGTTCGGTGATGAGGGGGCCGGTGATGTCGGGGATGTTGCCCTTGACCCGCTCGATGATGCCGTGCGCCACCGGGGAGTCGGCCGCGGCCAGCTCCTTGGCCTCGCGGACCAGGGCGTTGCCGGAGCTGTACTGCTCCCAGCAGCCGCGGTTCCCGCAGGGGCAGCGGTGTCCGCCGGGCACCACCTGCATGTGGCCGAACTCACCGGCGACCCCGTACTTGCCGCGCTTGACCCGGCCGTCCTCCAGGATCGCGCCGCCGATGCCGGTACCGAGCGTGATCATGACGAGGTGGTCCTCGCCGCGGCCCGCGCCGAAGCGCCATTCCGCCCAGGCGGCGGTGTTGGCGTCGTTGTCGACCATGACGGGGACGACGAGCCGGGAGGCGAGGGCGTCGCGCAGCGGTTCGTCGCGCCAGGCGAGGTGCGGGGCGAACAGCACCCGGGAGCGGTCCGCGTCGACCCAGCCGGCCGCCCCGATGCCGACGGCGTGCACGTCGTGCCGGTCGGAGAGGTCCAGGACCAGTTCGACGATGGTGTCCTCGACGACCTTGGGGCTCTTGGACTTGTCCGGCGTCTCGGTGCGCAGCTGCTCCAGGATGTTGCCGTCGGCGTCGACGACGCCGGCCATCACCTTCGTGCCGCCGATGTCGATGCCGACGGTGGGGACCCGGGGCGCCGTGAGGTGGGAGCGCCGCTCCCTGGTGCCCACGGTCCGCAGGACGGTGGCGCGGGCGGAGCCGCGGTGTGTGAGGTCGCGGTACGTGCTCATCGTCCCTGCGGGGTCGGGGAGCCGGGAGTGGTGCCCCCGGCGGCGGACTGCGCCCGTCGGGCTCGATTCTGCCACTGCCGGGGGGCCGGGGCTGGCGGACCGGTGCGTGCGGGGCCGGTACCCACCGGGGCTACGCGGGGCCGTCGGTGTCCGGGCCGGCGGGGGGCCGGTCCGGGCCGGTGGCCCGTTCCAGCTCGTGGCTGAGCTCCTCCAGCTCGCTGCCGCCCGCCATCTGGCGGGTCAGCTCGTCCAGCGTGACGCTCTCCTTGGTGTGGCTGCCGGCCATGGCGCCCCGCTTGAGCAGGACGAACCGGTCACCGACCAGATACGCGTGGTGAGGGTTGTGCGTGATGAGGACCACGCCGAGCCCCGCGTCGCGGGCGGCCGCGACGTACTTGAGCACGACCCCGGACTGCTTGACGCCGAGCGCGGCGGTGGGCTCGTCCAGCACGAGCACCTTGGCGCCGAAGTGGACGGCCCGTGCGATGGCGACGCACTGGCGCTCGCCGCCGGACAGGGTGCCGATCGGCTGGTCGACGTCGCGCAGGTCGATGCCCATGCGCAGCAGTGCGGAGCGGGTCGTCTCGCGCATCAGGCGCACGTCGAGGCGTTTGAAGGGGCCCGAGCCCGTGGTCGGCTCCGAGCCGAGGAAGAAGTTGCGCCAGACCGGCATGAGGGGGACGACGGCCAGGTCCTGGTAGACCGTGGCGATGCCCCGGTCCAGGGCGTCGCGCGGATTGACGAGGGTGGTCTCCTCGCCGTCGACGAGGAAGGTGCCGGCGTCGTGCCGGTGCAGCCCCGCGATGATCTTGATCAGGGTGGACTTGCCGGCGCCGTTGTCGCCGAGCACGCAGGAGATCTCCCCCGCGTGGACCTCCAGCGAGACGTCGTCGAGCGCCCTGATGTTGCCGTAGTACTTGCTGACGTGGTCCAGCTCGACGAGCGCCCGGCGGGGCGTCTCCGGGGCGGCCGGTGCCTGGGGGGCCGTCATTTCGTCGCCTCCGCGCGCTTGCGTACCCATGCGTTGAGCAGGGTGGCCAGGAGCAGCATGGCTCCGAGGAAGAACTTGAACCAGTCCGGGTTCCACTCCGCGTACACGATGCCCTTGCTGGTCATGCCGAAGATGAAGGCACCGACCGCGGAGCCGATCGCGGAGCCGTAGCCGCCGGTGATCAGGCAGCCGCCGATGACGGCCGCGATGATGTAGATCAGCTCGTTGCCGACGCCCTCGCCGGACTGGACGACGTCGTACGAGAACAGCAGGTGCTGGCCGGAGACCCAGGCGGCGAAGGCGACGCCGAGGTAGAGCCCGATCTTGGTGCGGATCACCGGGACACCGACCGCGCGGGCCGCGTCGGCCTCGCCGCCGACCGCGAAGATCCAGTTGCCGAAGCGGGTGCGGAGCAGGATCCAGGTGGCGATCGCGACGAGGACGGCCCACCACAGGATGGTGACCTTGAGCTCGACGCCGCCGATGGTCCACTGCGAGGCGAACACCTTGCGGGCCGAGTCGAAGCCCTCCATGTCGCCGATGGCCTTCGTCGAGACGGTGCCGCTGATCAGCTTGGTGAACCCCAGGTTGAGGCCGGTCAGCATCAGGAACGTGCCGAGCGTGATGATGAAGCTCGGCAGTTTCGTACGGGTCAGCATGAAGCCGTTGAACGCGCCGAAGGCCAGGGTGACCAGCAGCGACACGAGGACGCCGACCCAGACGTTGGCCGTCATCTGGTAGCTGAACATCGACGAGATCAGCGCGGAGCTGGTGACCAGCACCCCGGCGGAGAGGTCGAACTCGCCGCCGATCATCAGCAGCGCCACCGGCGCGGCCATGATCCCGATCGTCGAGGCCGCGTAGAGCACCGTGCCGAGGCTGGAGGCGCGCAGGAAGCTGTCGGCGACGATCGAGAAGAAGACGAAGACCGCCGCGGCGCCCACCACCGAGCCGAGCTCGGGGCGGCCGAGGAGCCTGCGCAGCGGTGAGGTGTGCAGCAGCCGCTCGTCCTTCCCCGCCGGGGCGGACGGTCCGGCGATCGCGCTCATCGGGTCCCCCGCTTCGTGTACTGGGCCAGTTCGGCGGCGTCCTTCGCGGTGATGATCTGCGGTCCGGTGAGGACCGGGCGTCCGCCGCCGAGCACATTGCCGTTGTAGCGGTTGAGCCAGAGCAGGTCGACCGCCTCGTAGCCCTGGAGGTAGGGCTGCTGGTCGACGGCGAAGCCGAGGGTCTTGTCCTGGAGGGCCGTGGCGACCTTGGCGTTCAGGTCGAAGGTGTCGATCTCGGCCTCGCTGCGCGCGGTCCTCTTCGCCTTGACGGCGGCGTCCGCGAAGGGCGCGCCGAGGGTGACGACCGCGTCGATGCTCTTGTCGGCCTGGAGCTTGGCCTCGATGGACGCCTGGACGTCGGGCATGTTGGTGCCCTCCACGTACAGGTTCTGCAGCTGTCCGTCGAAGGACTTCTTCGCTCCGGCGCAGCGCTGCTCGTGGCCGACGTTGCCCTGCTCGTGCAGGATGCACAGGGCCTTCTTGCGGCCGCGCGCGTTGAGCTCCTCGCCGACGGCCTCGCCCGCGATGGACTCGTCCTGGCCGATGTGGGTGAGCGCGCCGAACCGCTTGGACTCCGCGGAGCCCGAGTTCACCGTGATCACCGGGATCCCGGCCTTCACCGCCTTGGTGACGACGTCCTTCATCGCGTCGGGCTTGGCGAGGGTGACGATCAGCCCGTCGACCTTCTGGTCGATGGCGGCCTGCACGAGCTGGGCCTGCTGCTGCGCCTCGTCGTTGTGCGAGTACAGGAACTTGATGTTGTCCTTGACGGCCGCCTGCTCGGCGCCGCGCTGGACGATGTCCCAGAAGGTGTCGCCATCGCCCGAGTGGGTGACCATGGCGAAGGTCCAGCGGGGGGTGTCCACCGCGGCCCGGCCCTCGGCGGCGGCCCGGGCCGCGCGCTCCTCCGCCCGCTTGCCGCCGGTGCTGCTGCATCCCACGAGGGAGACCCCGAGCACCGCCGCAAGCACGGCGCCCATCGCACGTACCCCTGTCCGAACCCTTGCCACGACGCCGTGCCCTTCTTGTGCTGCTCGCTGTACCGCCTGGAGCGGCCGGGGGCGGTTCGCGCCCCGACCGGCTGGCCAAGTATCCCCGAGCCGTCCGCGGCGCGGCCCGGCAGGGGCGGGGCGCGTGTGTCGGGGCCGGGTGCGCGCGGCGGGGCGCGGAGGGTTCACCGGGTACCGCGCGCGGTGTACTTCTCCAGCTGCGGCACGTCGTCGGCGGTGACGATCGCCGGGCCGGTGAGCACCGGTTTTCCGCCGCCGACGACGTTGCCGTTGGTCCGGTTCAGCCACAGTCCGTCGACGGCGAGGTAGCCCTGGAGGTAGGGCTGCTGGTCGACGGCGAAGCCGACCTCCCCGGCCTTCAGTCGTCCGACGACCTCGGCGTTCAGGTCGAAGGTGTCGATCTCGGCCCTGCTGCCGGAGCCGTCCTTGGCCTTGACGGAGGCGGCGGCGAAGGGGGCGCCGAGGGTGACGACGGCGTCGATGCCCTTGTCGGCCTGGAGCTTCGCCTCGATCGAGGAGGTGGCGGCCGGCATGTTGGTGCCCTCGACGTTCAGGTTCTCGACGTGGCCCCCGAAGGTCTTCCGCACCCCGGCGCAGCGCTCCTCCAGCGATACGTTGCCCTGCTCGTGGATGACGCAGAGGACCCGCTCGCGCCCTCGCGCGGCGAGCTCCTCGCCGACCGCCTCGCCGGCGACGGCCTCGTCCTGGCCGATGTGCCCGAGCGCGCCGAACTCCGCGGAGAACCGTGCGCCCGCGTTGATGGTCACCACGGGTATGCCGGCCTTCACCGCCTTGGTGACGACCGTTTCGAGCGCTTCCGGTTTGGCGAGGGTGACGACGATGCCGTCGACCTTCTGGTCGATGGCGGCCTGGACGAGCTGGGCCTGTTCCCTGCCCTCCTTGTTCGCGGAGTAGAGGAACTCGACGTTGTCCTTGGCCGCCGCCTGCTTCGCGCCGTTCTGCACGATGTCCCAGAAGGTGTCGCCCTCCCCCGAGTGCGTGACCATCGCGATCTTCATCCGGGGGGTGCCGGCCGCCTTCCCGCCGCCGCTTCCCGCCGCGGGTCCCTCCTCGGCGTCCTTGCCGCCCGAGCCGCTGCATCCGGAGACGGCGAGGCCGATGCCGAGGGCCGTGACGGTGATCAGGGCCGCTGCCCTGCGGGAGGTGCGCATGGTGGGGTCCGCCTTCTCTCCACGGCCGCCGGAGTGCGGCTGGACGTTTTCTAGCGGCGGTCGTACGGGACGTCAACGGCGCCCGGCGGTACGAGTGTTGTGATGCCGTGATGTCATGACGAACGAACAATTCGCACCTTGTAAGGACATATGGTTGACAGGGCAGCCGGTGGGCGGCACGTTGGGTCCATGCGTATCGGACTCATCGGCACCGGCCGGATCGGTTCCTTCCACGCGGGTGTGCTGGCCCGCCACCCCGAGGTGGACGCCCTGGTGGTGACGGACATCGACGGGGGCCGGGCGGCCGGGGTCGCGCGGCACGTCGGCGCGTCGGCCGTCGGGAGCGCGGCCGAGGTGTTCGGCGCCGGGGTGGACGCCGTGGTGATCGCCTCGGCCACCGCGGCCCACGCGGAGCTGATCGGCCGGGCCGCACGCGCGGGGCTCCCGGCGTTCTGCGAGAAGCCGATCGCGCTGGACCTGCCGGGGACGCTGGGCGCGCTGCGGGAGGTCGACGAGGCGGGCAGCGTGCTCCAGCTGGGCTTCATGCGCAGGTTCGACGCCGGTTACGGGGCGGCCCGCGCCGCGGTCCGGGCCGGGACGCTCGGCAGGCTGCACACCGTACGGGCGGCGACGATGGACCCGGCACCGCCGCCCGCCGCGTATCTACCGCTCTCCGGGGGGCTGTTCCGGGACTGCCTGGTCCATGACTTCGACGTGCTGCGGTGGGTGACGGGCCGCGAGGTGACCGAGGTGTACGCCACCGGGTCGGACGCCGGGCCCGCGATGTTCCGGGCGGCGGGCGACGTCGACACGGCGGCGGCGCTGCTGACCCTCGACGACGGCACCCTGGCCACGGCGACGGCCACCCGTTGCAACGGCGCCGGTTACGACGTGCGGATGGAGCTGGCGGGCGAGCTGGACCAGATCACGGTCGGCCTGGACGACCGCACGCCGGTCACCTCCGCCGAGCCGCTGGGCCCCGCCGCCCCCGCCCGCCCCTGGCCCGGTTTCCTGGAGCGGTTCGCTCCGGCGTACGAGGCCGAACTGGACGCGTTCGTACGGGTGGTGCGGGGCGAGCTGCCCAATCCGTGCGACGGCCGGGAGGCGTGGTACGCGCTGCTGGTCGCGGAGGCGTGCGAGGTGTCCCGCCGGGAGCGGCGCCCCGTGACGGTCGCGGAGGTCGCGAAGGCCGCCGGGTGACCGACGGGCCCGCGCCGCCCCCCGTGCGGGGGGGGCGGCGCGGGCCCGTCGGTCACCCGGCGCGTGGTCAGGCGGACGGGGCGCCGGCCGACAGCACGGTTCCCTGCGCGACCGCGCAGAGCGTCTCCGCCCCGTCCTCCCCCGCGGCGAACAGTTCGCAGCGGACCACGGCCTGGCGGCGGCCGGTGTGCACGACCTCGGCCCTGGCCACGAGCGTGCGTCCGGTGGCGGGCCGGACGTACTGGATGGAGAAGCCGCCGGTCAGCACGGCCGGGCCGAGCGTCGTACCGGCGGCGAAGGTGATCGAGTTGTCGGCGGCGTAGGCCAGTACCCCGCCGTGCAGAAAGCCGTTCTGTTGCTGGAGTTCCTGGCGTATGTCCACTTCGAGGGTGGCCGCACCGCCCCCGAAGGCGGTGATCCGTGCCCCGACGAGGCCGCTGAACGGCTGGCTGTCGAGAACCTTCTGGGCCATGGGCAGATCGAGTCCGGTCATGACGACTTCTTATCCCACCGGGGTGCTCCGCTCACCGGATTTCCCGCCCACCGGGCTCCCGCCACGGCGGTTTCCCGTCTCACCAGCGGACCGGAAGTCCCCGCCGGCCACGGATCAGCAGGCCGGGAATCCAGTCGGACTCCCCCGCCTCCGCGTCCGGTTCGAGGCCGGGGCACCGCTCCAGCAGCGTACGGATCGCGATCCGGCCCTCCATCCTGGCCAGCGGCGCGCCCACGCAGAAGTGCACCCCGTGCCCGAAGGCCAGGTGCCCCTGGGCGTCACGGCGGATGTCGAAGGAGTCCGGCGCCGGGTAGCGGGCGTGGTCGCGGTCGGCACCGGCCAGCGACACCAGCACCGGCTCGCCCGCCGGGACGACCCGCGACCCGATCTCGACCCGCTCGCGGGGGTAGCGGAACGTCGCGGTCTCCACCGGCCCGTCGTAGCGCAGCATCTCCTCGACCGCGCCGTCGAGCAGGCCCGGATCGGCGCGCAGGGCGGCGAGTTGGTCGGGGTGGTCGAGCAGCGCCCGTACCCCGTTGGCGATCAGGTTGACCGTGGTCTCGTGCCCGGCGACGAGCAACAGGAAGGCCATGCCCACGAGTTCGTCGGGCGACAGCCCGTCCCCCTCCTCGTCGCGCGCCCTGACCAGCGCGCTCATCAGATCGTCGCCGGGCGAGCGCCGCTTCTCCCCGATGAGTTCGCCGAGGTACGCGTTCATGGCGCGCACCGCTTCCTGCTCCTGCTCCGGCGAGGCGGGGGTGACGACGCCGTTCGACAGCCGGCGGAAGGCGTTGCGGTCCAGGTCGGGGACGCCGATCAGCTCGCAGATGACGGTCATCGGCAGCGGGAAGGCCAGCGCGTCGACGAGGTCAGCGCGCCCGGCGGGCAGCATCGCGTCGAGGAGTTCGTCGGTGATCTGCTGGACCCGCGGGCGCAGCGCCTCGACCCTGCGGGCGGTGAACTCCCGGGCGACGAGCTTGCGCAGCCGGGTGTGGTGGGGGGCGTCCAGCTCCAGCATGTTGAGGAAGATCGGGTCGCTCTCGCCGGGCGCGCCCGGCAGGCCCCGCCAGTCCTTGGCGAACCGCTGGTCGGCCAGGACCGCGCGGGCCTCGTCGTACCCCACCACGAGCCAGACCCGCTCGAACTCGTCGGTGCGGACGGTGTGCACGGGACCTGCGGCGCGCAGTTTCTCGTAGTACGGATACGGGTTCGCCGTGAAGTCCTTCACCCCGCGCAGATCGACATCGACGTCGGGGCCGGCGTCGGCTCGGGCGTCGGCGGCGGGGCCACTGGCTTCGGACATGGGACCGTCCCTCCCGGTCTGATCGGTTCGATCGTTCGGCCCGATCGCCCCCGATCGCTTCGGATCGACCGGTTCAGCCTACGTCGCCGTCCTCCGCGGCATCGTCGTCGAGCAGGCCCGAGTCGTGCACCAACAGCGCGATCTGGACACGGTTGTTGAAGTCGAACCTGGTCAGGATCCGGGACACCTGCGTCTTCACGGTCGCCACGCTGAGGTAGAGCGCCGCGGCGATCTCGGCGTTGGAACGGCCGCGGGCGACGGCGATCGCGACCTCGCGTTCCCGCTCGCCGAGGGCGGCGATCCGCCGGCGCGCCCGGTCGGCGCGGTCCACGCGGTCGTCCCGGCCGCCGCGGGGTCCGGTCCCGGCGGCGCGGGCCATCAACTGGCGTGTCACCGCGGGCGACAGCACCGGATCGCCGGCCGCCACCCGCCGCACCGATTCGACGATCTGCGCCGGAGGGGTGTCCTTCAGGACGAATCCGGCGGCCCCGGCGCGGATGGCGCGCAGCACCTGTTCGTCGGCGTGGAACGTCGTCAGGACGATGACCTCCGGCGCGTCGGGGCGGGCGCGCAGGGCCTCGGTCGCGGTCAGCCCGTCCACGACCGGCATCCGGATGTCCATCAGCACCACGTCGGGGCGGACCCGGTCGACGAGGTCCGCGACGTCGGCGCCGTCGGCCGCCTCCCCCACGATGCGGATGTCGTCCGCGCCGCCGAGCATGAGGGCGAGCCCGGCCCGTACGAGCGGGTCGTCGTCGACGACGGCGAGCCGGACGGGCGGTGCCGGGTGGTTCTCCGGAGGTGAGGTGATCATGACGACCACCGTAGCCAGGCCCGGGCACCGGCCGTACCGGGGGCCGTCGCACCCGACGCCGTGGGTACGGAGGCGGCGGGAGCGCCCCGCCCCGTACCCACCGGGACGATCCGCCTCCCGCACGCGGAGGCTGCGCCGGGAGCGCCTCGTCCCGTGTTCACGCGGGCCACGGCAGCGCGGCCCGGAGACGGAAGCCGCCGTCCGGTTCGGGGCCGTGGTCGAGGTGGCCCCCGGCCAGCGTGGCACGTTCCGTGAGGCCGATGAGCCCCTGTCCGGAGCCGGGCACCTGCGCGAAGGGTTCGGTGGGTGCCGGGTTGCGCACCTCGATGGTGAGCCCTTCCCCCGGGCCTCCGGCGACCGTGACGGCGACCTCGGCCCCGGGCGCGTGCTTGCGGGCGTTGGTCAGGGCCTCCTGGGCGATGCGGTAGACGGTGCGGCCGGTGGCGGCGGGGGCCGCGGCGGGGTCGGCGACGCGGTTGTCGAGGGTGACCTTCATGCCGGCCAGCCGGGACTCGTCGACCAACGATTCCAGGGTGGCGAGGGTGGGCTGCGGCCGGTCGCCGTCACTCTCGCCGGGGCTGCGCAGCACCCCGATGATCTCGCGGAGGTCCTGGAGCGCCTCGTGCGCGCTGTCCCGGATGACGCCGGCGGCCCGTGCCACCTCGGCGGTCGGGGCGTCGGGGCGGAATTCGAGGGCGCCGGCGTGGACGCTGAGGAGGGTCAGCCGGTGGGCGAGGACGTCGTGCATCTCCCGGGCGATGGCCTCACGGGCGAGCCGTTGTGCCTGTTCCGCGCGGAGTTCCGCCTCCGCCTCGGCCCGGTGGGCCCGTTCGCGCAGGCTGATGACGAGCTGGCGTCTGGACCGTACGACCATGCCCAGGCTGAGCACCAGCAGGGACAGCAGGGTGCCGATGATCATGGACTCGACGAACGAGGCGTCCGGCTCCGGGCGCAGGTACGGCTGCACGGGGCCGACGACCACGGCGAGCGCCCCGATGGCCGCCACCGGCCGGAACGGGCGGTGCACCGCCACGCCGAACAGGGCGACGAGCGCGGCCCCCGCGGCGACCGGTTCGACGGCGGAGATCAGGACCAGGGCCACCGCGACGCCGATCGGCCACCTCCGCCGCGCCCACAGGGCGCAGCAGGCGGCCGCCCCGATCACGCAGTCGATGAAGACGACGATGTCGGGGGTGGTGCGGTCGGCGTCGACCGTCGCCGCCGCGAGCATGCCGATCAGGGCCGCACAGAGGAAGGCCGTCAGGTCGACGACCCAGTCCCGCACGGTGCGTCGCGAACGGCCGCCCCGGTCTCCCGGCAGTTCGGGGTCGGCCATCGCCGAGGGCAGCAGCCAGCGGTACTCCGTACGTGTCATACGGCAAAACTACCCAGGTCGGGCGGGTGTTCCGGGGGTACGGGACCGGTGGGCGACCAAAGTCGTGGAACCCGAGACTTTCGGCGGCACCGCGCAGCCCGATGGCCGACGCGGGGGCCGGGCCGCGCCCGCGAGGCTCTCCGGCATGAAGAAACTCTGCGAGACGGTCGGCTTCCTCGTCTGTGCCCAGGGGGTCGCCGGACTCCTGAACGAATGGATTGATTGGTTCCGGTTCTTGGCGGTGGTGCGGCGGCTGGACTTCATCGGCCCGTACGCGACCTTCGTCAACATCGTGATGATCGTGGCGGGATTCGCGGTGATGGTGGCGGCCGACCGAATCAAGGAGCAGACGGAGCAGACGGAGTAGCCGGAGGGGCCGGTGCCGCTCAGCGGGCCGGGGCCACCGCCCGACGGCCCAGGGCCGTACCGGCCAGGACCAGTACCGCGCCCGCCGCGCCGAGGACCCCGAGGCGCTCGCCGCCGATCGCGATGCCCGCGGCGGCGGCCCACAGCGGCTCCGTGCCGAGCAGCAGGCCGACCCGGGACGGCGAGGTGCGGCGTACCGACCACATCTGCACGAAGAAGGCGAAGAGCGTGCAGAAGACGGAGAGGAAGAGCAGTCCGCCCCACTCCCGGACACCGAACCCGGCGGCCACCGTCCACGGTGCCTCCCCGGTGCCGGGCACGGCCGCGAGCAGGGCGAAGACGGCGACCGCGCTGCCGAGCTGGACCGTGGTGAGGGACAGCGAGTCCGCCTCCTGCACCGACTTGATGCGGGCCATCAGCAGGACGTGGACGGTACGGGCGAGCGCGGCCACCAGCATCAGCAGGTCGCCCGTCGACGGAGCGGTGAATCCGCCGCCCTGGGTCAGCAGCACCACACCGGCCACCGAGAGTCCGGCGGCGGCGAGGAAGGCCCGGGGCGGCCGGACCCGGGTCACGGCGGCCTCGGCGAGCGGGGTGAAGATCATGGTGAGGCTGATGATGAGCCCGGCGTTGGTCGCCGAGGTGTGCACGACGCCGTACGTCTCCACCAGGAAGATCGCGCCGAGGACGAGCCCCAGCAGACCGGCACCGCGCCACTGCGCGGCGCCGAGCGCCCGCAGCCTGCGCCGGCCGGCCACCACCAGCACGGGCAGCACGACGGCGAAGCGCAGCACGAGGACGGCGAGGACGGTCTGCGTGGTGGTGATGCCCTTGGCCGCGAGGTAGCTGGTCCCCCAGACGACCGCGACGAGCAGTACGGGCAGGTCGGTGAGCCAGGCACGGCGCGAGGGGGTGACGGCGGGCACGGCGATCGAGGACACCTGGCGGTTCTCCTGGTTCTCCACGGCGGGAAACACGGTGGAGACCTCGGTGGCTCGCACGCGGAACGATCACGCTACCCGGCCCCGAACCGGACGGCGGCTTCCGTCTCCGGGCCGCGCTGCCGTGGCCCGCGTGAACACGGGACGAGGCGCTCCCGGCGCAGCCTCCGCGTGCGGGAGGCGGATCGTCACACCCGTCCCACCCCTCGTCCGGCACGCCGGTTCCGGCCCGGGAGAGGGGGCGCCGAGGGCACCGGGCGTCACTCGTCGAGGGCGAAGGAACCGAACCGCGCCGGGCCGGTGGGCCGGTAGGTGTGGATCGAGACGCCGCTCGGGGTCTCCCGCGCCCCGACCCGCTCGAAGGCGGTCGGCCGCCCGTCCTCGGGGAAGAGCCGGCGGCCCCGGCCCAGTACGACCGGGTAGGTGAGGAGGTTGTACTCGTCGATCAGCCCGTGCGCCATCAGGAACCGGGCCAGTCCGCCGCTGCCGTGGACCTGGAGCTCACCCCCCTCGGTGCGCTCCTTGATGCGGGCGACCTCCTCGGCGACGTCCGTGGACACGACGGTCGTGTTCTGCCATCCGGGGTCGCTCAGGGTGGTCGAGACGACGTACTTGGGGCGCGTGTTGAGCGGGCCCGCGATCGGGTCGTCGGGGTCGGTCACCTTGGGCCAGTACCCGGCGAAGATGTCGTAGGTGCGGCGGCCCAGCAGGAAGGCCGCCGACCGCCCCATCACCCCGCTGATGAATTCGATCATGCCCTCGTCCGCGAACGGCACCGTCCAGCCGCCGTACTCGAACCCGCCGCCGGTGTCCTCGTCGGGAGCGCCCGGTGCCTGCATGACGCCGTCGAGCGACAGGAACGTGGTGAGGGTCAGTTTCGCCATGGTTCTTCTCCCGGTGCGTCGGTCGTCCGTCCTTCACTCTTCCGACTCCGGCACCGACCGCAACTCATCGGTCCGGCCGCACGGACGGGCCCTCCGCCCATCCCGTACCGGCCTTCCGCACGCCTCCGTACCGACTGTCGCGCGTTCCCCTGCCGGGCTGTCGCGCGGCCCCACGCAGGCGTCCGATTCCCGCCGGTGACCGCCGGGCGGAAGGACTTTCCTTGTCCATGTCGAAGCCGCGGCGGAAGCCGTGGCGAAGCCCGAGGCGAAGCGGCCGGCCATCCGGCCGGGCTCCGCCCCGACCTGCGAGGAACCACCATGACCAGCACCATCGCCGGTACCGGCGCGCCCCGGACCGCACTCGTCACCGGCGGCAGCCGCGGCATCGGCGCCGCAACCGCCCTGCGGCTCGCCCGGGACGGCGCCGACGTGGCACTGACCTATGTGGCGGACGAGGCCGGAGCACAGGAGGTCGTCGAGAGGATCCGGTCGTACGGCCGGCGCGGCACGGCCCTGCGCGTGGACGCCGCCGACCCCGAAGCCGTCCCGGCGGCGGTGGCCGGGGCCGCGGACGCGCTCGGCCGGCTCGACGTCCTGGTCAACAACGCGGGCATCGGCGTCCTCGGACCGATCGGCACCCTGAGCACCGCCGACGTGGACCGGGTGCTGGCCGTCAACGTACGGGCGGTGTTCCTGGCCTGCCGTGCGGCGGCGGAGCTGATGGGGCCGGGCGGCCGGATCATCTGCGTCGGCACGGCCCTGAGCCGGTACGCGGGCGGCCCCGGCTCCACCCTCTACACGATGAGCAAGTCGGCGCTGGCCGGGCTCACCAAGCCGCTCGCCCGCGAGTTCGGCCCGCGCGGCATCACCGTCAACCTGGTCCAGCCGGGCCCGGTCGACACGGATCTCAACCCGGCCGACGGCCCGTTCGCCGAGGGCCAGCGCGCGGCGACCGCCCTGGGCCGGTTCGGCACGACGGACGAGGTGGCGTCCCTGATCGCCTACCTGGCCGGTGACGAGGCCGGGTACATCACCGGTACGGAGCTGGTGGTGGACGGGGGCCACGCGGCCTGACCCGACCGCGTGAACCGGACCACATGACCGAACCGCCCGGCCGGGCCCCGGGACCGGACCGCGCCGCCGGAGTCCGTCGGGTGGCCCCGGCCGGGGCCACCCGACAGGTGCTCAGCCGCCCAGTTCGCGGTGGCGGGCGGCCAGCCGTGCGGCGCCCTCCTCGGTCGGGGTGCCGAACAGACGCAGCCGGGAGATCCCGCCGTCCGGGAAGATGTCGATGCGAACGTGCGTGGCCCGGACCGCCTCCGGCAGCACGAAGCGGTGGTCGGTGTCGGGCTGCAGCCGGGTCCGGGGCAGCACCTCGGTCCAGTCGCCGCTCCCGCCGTCCCGGACGGAGAGGCTCGCCCACCCCGCCGAGTTGCCCTTCAGATACGCGGTGTCGATCTCGACCGCGCCGATCAGGGCCTGCTCGACGAGCCGGTAGCGGATCCAGTCGTTGCCCCGGTCGCGGCGGCGGCGGGTCTCCCAGCCGTCGTCCATCTTGCGGGACCTGCCCGGCTGGATGGTGTTGGTCGCCGGGGAGTAGAAGCGGTCGGA
This sequence comes from Streptomyces sp. sk2.1, assembly GCF_008120935.1. GTDB lineage: Bacteria > Actinomycetota > Actinomycetes > Streptomycetales > Streptomycetaceae > Streptomyces. The sequence goes on along the minus strand of NZ_RDBO01000077.1, from coordinate 1,857,883 downwards.
GGCGTCCTCCACCGTGCCGCCGTTCTCCAGGGCGACCAGGTCGAAGGTGCCGAGGGCGGCCAGCCACACCGGGTCGGGGACGACCTCGCCGTACACCCGCAGGCGGGCTATCCCGCCGTCGGGGTGCTGGTTGACCCGCAGGTGGGTGAAGCACCGCTCGGCGTCGACGGCGAAGCCGTTGGCCGCGTGTCCGCCGACGGCCGTGCGGGGCACGAGCGTCGTCCACTTCACCTCGGGCGCGAGGAGTTCCTCCGGCGACGGGGAGCCGGGTACGCAGGTCGCCTCGACGGAGACGGCCTGCGGGTAGTTGCCGCGGAAGTGCGCGGTGTCGACGACGATGCCGCGCACGACCCCGGGCGCGCCGAGCCGTACCAGCGCCCAGTCGTGGTCCTCGTCGGCCGGGTGCGGCGCGTCCGCGCCCGTGCCCCGGCGGCGGCGGGTCTCCCAGCCGTCCATGACCTTGCCCTTGTGGCCGAAGCGCTCGGGGTCGAACTCGGCGGGCTCCGGCTTCAGCAGGTTCTCCCGCTCGGCGAAGAACTCGTCGTTGGCCGCGATCACCCCGGCACCGAGCCGCCGGTCGGCGAGGTCGACGAGGTCGGTGAAGGGGAAGTCGTCGGTGCGGTAGTCGGCGTACGGGTCGCCGCCGCCGTACGGATTCGCGTCACCGGTGAAGCGGGCTGTCGCCGTCATGATCAGTGGTTCCTTTCGAGGAGGTGGCCGGTGGGTCCGGCGACGGTGCCGTCGGCCGCGATCCGTACCCCGCGCAGCCAGGTGGAGCGCACCACGCCGTACAGGGTCCGGCCCGCGTACGCGGTGACCCGGTTGCGGTGGAGGAGTTCGGCGGGGTCGACGGTGAACGTGTCGTCGGGGGCGAGCACCGCGAAGTCGGCGTCACGGCCCGCCTCGATGGCGCCCTTGCGGGTCAGCCCGGCGAGTTCGGCGGGGGCGGCCGACATCCAGCGGGCGACGTCGTCGAGCGAGTGGCCGCGCCTGCGGGCCTCGGTCCAGATGGCGGGCAGGCCCAGCTGGAGGGAGGAGATGCCGCCCCAGGCGGAGGCGAAGTCCGGCGTCTTCAGGTCGGTGGTGCACGGCGAGTGGTCGGAGACGATGCAGTCGATCGTCCCGTCGGCGAGTCCCGCCCACAGCACGTCCTGGTTGGCGGCCTCCCGGATCGGCGGGCAGCACTTGAACTCCGTCGCGCCGTCGGGGACCTCCTCGGCGGTGAGGGTGAGGAAGTGCGGGCAGGACTCCACCGTGATCCGTACGCCCTCGCGCCTGGCGGCGGCGATCATCGGCAGCGCGTCGCCGGAGGAGAGGTGCAGGACGTGGACGCGGGCGTCCAGCCGCCTGGCGTGCGCGATCAACCCCTCGATCGCGGTGTTCTCGGCGTCGCGCGGCCGGGAGGCGAGAAAGTCGGCGTACGCGGGGCCGCTGCGCTGCGGGGCGGAGGCCAGGTGGCTCGGGTCCTCGGCGTGCACGATCAGCAGCCCGCCGAAGCCGGAGATCTCGGCCATGGAACGGGCCAGCTGCTCCTGGTCGAGTTCCGGGAACTCGTCGACGCCGGAGGGCGAGAGGAAGCACTTGAATCCGAACACCCCGGCCTCGTGCAGTGGGCGCAGGTCCTTGATGTTGGACGGGATCGCGCCGCCCCAGAACCCGGTGTCGATGTGCGCCTTGGCGGCGGCCACCCGCTGCTTGGTGCGCAGGTGCTCGACGGTGGTGGTCGGCGGGAGGGAGTTGAGCGGCATGTCGAGCAGGGTGGTGATGCCGCCCGCCGCCGCCGCGCGGGTGGCGGTGTGGAAGCCCTCCCACTCGGTGCGGCCGGGGTCGTTCACATGGACGTGCGTGTCGACGAGGCCGGGCAGCAGGACGTCCTCGCCGAAGTCCTCCAGCCGGGCGTCGGCCGGCGCCTCGGCGTCGTACGGCAGGACGGCGTCGATCCGCCCGTCGGCGACGGCGACCGTCGCGGGCCGCGTCCCGTCCGGGGTGACGACCCGCGTCGAGCGCAGCACCAGATTCACGTCAGCACCGGACACCCGTGCTCCTCACTTCGACTCTCCGCCGCGGCCTCCGCCACCGGCAGATTCAACGAACTGTTGAAGGAGTCTTCACTCGGGACCGGGGCCCGTCAAGACCCCGTCCACCTCGCCCGGCCCCCGGCGGACCGCTCGCACCTGGACTTGGAGATTTCCACAAAGTAAAAGGGTAATTTCGGAGAGCGGAACGTAACATGGGACCAGTGCGACCCCGAAGAACCGCTCCGCCGAGCGCAGACACCGGGACAAACGGGCTCTGACCGGCCAGGACGCCCCGCCCGGGGCGGTGGGCCGATCGGGAACCGCCCGGTAGGCTGCTGGGTGCCTCGCCGGGCGGGGCGCCCGCCCTTCCGCCTCGAAAGGACCGTTGACGTGCCGCCGTCCCACGCCAGCACATCCGACTCCAAGCCCGCCGCTTCCGGCGGTGGTGTGCAGTCCCTTGAGCGTGCCTTCGATCTGCTGGAGCGGATGGCCGACGCCGGGGGCGAGGTCGGCCTGAGCGAACTCTCCGCGAGCAGCGGTCTCCCCCTGCCGACCATCCACCGCCTGATGCGGACGCTGGTGCTCTGCGGATACGTGCGCCAGCAGCCCAACCGGCGCTACGCGCTCGGCCCGCGCCTGATCCGGCTCGGCGAGTCCGCGTCCCGGCTGCTCGGCACCTGGGCCCGCCCGTACCTCGCGCGGCTGGTCGAGGAGACCGGCGAGACCGCGAACATGGCGCTGCTCGACGGCGACGAGATCGTCTACGTGGCGCAGGTGCCGTCCAAGCACTCGATGCGCATGTTCACCGAGGTGGGCCGTCGCGTCCTGCCCCACTCCACCGGGGTCGGCAAGGCGCTGCTGGCGAACACGCCGCCGGACGAGGTGCGGGCCCTGCTCGCCCGTACCGGGATGCCCGCCGCCACCGAGAAGACGATCACCACTCCGGACGGCTTCCTCGAAGCGCTGGAGCAGGTCCGCAGGGTCGGCTACGCGGTGGACGACAACGAGCAGGAGATCGGGGTCCGCTGCCTGGCGGTCTCCGTCCCCGACTCCCCCACCTCGGCCGCGATCTCGATCTCCGGCCCGGCGGGCCGGGTGACGGAGGCGGCGACGGAGCGGATCGTGCCGATCCTCCAGCAGGCCGCGAAGGAACTCTCCGACGCCCTGGCGAGCAGCGGCTCCGCCGGCTGACGCGCGGGAGAGCGACCGACGCACGAGGGGAAGGGGGCGGCTCCGCGGGGCCGCCCCCTTCCCCTCTCCGTGTCCCGTCTCAGACCCGTTCGGGCACCGTGAGACGGCCGTCGTCCATCGTGACCGTGTGGTCCGTGCGGTGCAGGTGGGCCCGGTCGTGCGTGACCATCACCGTCGCCGTCGACCGCTCCCGGGTCAGGGTGATCAGCAGGTCCAGCACCGCCGCGCCCCGCTCGTGGTCGAGCGCGCTGGTCGGCTCGTCGACGAGCAGTACCGCAGGGTCGTTCATCAGGGCCCGCGCGATGTTGATCCGCTGGCGCTGACCGCCCGACAGCTGGTGCGGCCTGCGGCCCGCCCGGTCCGCGAGGCCGACCGCGTCCAGCAGTTCCAGCGCCCGGCCCCGGGCCCCGCGGGGCGCTTTGCCCGACAGATGGGTCATGACCTGGAGCTGCTCGATCGCGGTGAGGGACGGCAGCAGATTGGGCTGCTGGAAGACGATGCCGATGCGCTCGCGGCGCAGCGCCGCCTTCTCCGCCCGGTCCAGGCTCCCGGTGTCCGCCCCGTCGACGACGACCCGGCCGGAGTCCGGCGTGACCAGGGTCGCGGCCACGGCGAGCAGGCTGGACTTGCCGGAGCCGGACGGTCCGACGACCGCGGTGAGCGTGCCCGCGGGCACCTCCAGCGAGACCCGGTCCAGGGCGGTGAGCCGGTCGTCGCCGTCGGGGTAGGTGAGGGTGACGTCGGCGAGGGTGAGGGTCATCGGGCACTCCCGAGTGCGGTGAGCGGGTCGACGGCGGTGATCCGCCGGATGGACAGGGCCGCCCCGAGCGCGCCGAGGACGATCATGACGGCGGCCGGGACCAGCACGGTCGCCACGTCGAGGACGAACGGCACCGTTCCGCCGCTGATCAGCGCGCCGATGCCGGAGGCGAGCGCGGCGCCCGTGCCCGTACCGACGACGAGCATCACGACGGCCTGCCCGAGCGCGTCGCGCAGCAGGTACGGGGTGGAGGCGCCGAGCGCCTTGAGCACGGCGACGTCACCGCTGCGCTGGATCGTCCAGACGGTGAAGAAGGCGCCGATGACGAGGGCGGAGATGGCGAAGAGGAAACCGCGCATGAGCTGGAGCGAGCCGTTCTCCGCCTGGTAGGAGCCGATCGCGGTGAGGGAGTCCGCCAGGGTGAGGGTGCTGGTGCCGGCGGCCCGGTCGCCCGCGGCGAGGTCGGCGCCGTCGCCAGTGGTCAGCGCGATGACCGTGGCGTGCCGCTCACCGCCCGCGCCGCCCTCCCCGAAGCGCTGCCAGTCGTCGAGCGAGGTCCACACGACGGGGGTGTGGCTGTACGAGGCGTCCCCGGCGACCGACGTGACGGTGACCTCGGTGCCGCCGATCCGCAGCCGGTCGCCGGGCGCGGCGTCCAGCTCGGCGGCGGCCGACTCGGACAGCGCCACCTCGCCCGCGCCGACCCGCGCGCCGTCGGGCGCGAGGCCGCCGTCCGGTTCCACGCCGAACGCCGACACCGCCGCCGTGCGCCGCCCCTCGTCCGCGGCGGCGTTCAGGGTGCGGATGCCGAGCGGCTGCGCGTCGCGCACGCCGGGCCGGTCCGCCCAGCTCCGCCAGGCGTCCTCCGCGACGACGGAGTCGGTGAAGGACACCGACCGGCCGTCGGGCGGGGCGGCGAACGCCAGGTGGTCGGCGTCCAGCCCCGTGACGGCCGAGGTGTTCTCCCGGGCCAGGCCGGCCGTGAGCCCGGACAACAGGCCCACGAGCAGCGTGATCAGCACCACGACCGTGCCCATGAGCGCGAACCGGCCCTTGGCGAACCGAAGGTCTCTCCATGCGACGAACATGCTCCCAGCCTCGGCCCCCGGGCCCCCCGGCGGCATCGCCCGACGGTGGGGCCCGACATCAAACTTTCGATTGACCGGCGCCGGGCGCTCCTTGTTTACGCTGGACGAATCATGGATTTCCGCACCCATCCCCCGGTCGCCACCGCACTGCGGCTGTGCATGCACGCGCTGCTGGTCGGACTGCTCGCCCTCGCGGCGCTGCGGGCCGTCGGTGACCGCGCGCCGCACGCCGTCGCCGCCGTCGTGGTCTGCGTCCTGACAGCCGCGGTGTACGGGGCGGGCGCGCTCGCCCCCGCCGTGCAGCCGCGCACCCGTGCGGCCGCCCTGTGGCTGGCGGTGCTGGGTGCCGGGTGGCTGGTGCTGCTCGGCCTGTCGCCCGACGCGCTGTGGGTGGCCTTCCCGCTGTACTTCCTCCAGCTGCACCTGCTGCCGACGCGCTGGTCCCTGCCGGTCGTCGCGGTCACCGCGCTCGCGGCCGTCGCCGGTTTCACGCTGCACGGCCAGGCCGTCACACCGGGCGCCTTCATCGGTCCGTTGCTCGGCGCGGCGGTCGCGGTCGCCACGGTGCTGGGGTACGAGGCGCTGTTCCGGGAGAGCGAACGGCGTCGGCAGCTCATCGAGGAGCTGGTGTCCACCCGGGCGGAGCTGGCCGAGGCGGAACACACCGCGGGCACCCTCGCCGAGCGCGAACGGCTGGCGCGCGAGATCCACGACACCCTGGCGCAGGGCCTGTCCAGCATCCAGCTGCTGCTGCGCGCCGCCGAGCGCACCCTGCCCGACGACGCCCCCGCCTCCGCGCACGTCCGCCGGGCCCGCGAGGCCGCCCAGGACAATCTCGCCGAGGCCCGCCGTTTCGTGCGCGCCCTCTCCCCGCCCGACCTGGAGAACGGTTCGCTGGCGGCGGCCCTGGAACGCCTCTCGTCGCGGACGACGGCCCCCGGCCTCACGGTGCAGTTCGCGGTGAGCGGCACCCCGGTGGAGCTGCCGACCCCGTACGAGGTGGCGTTGCTGCGCACCGCGCAGTCTGCACTCGCCAACACGGTGCGGCACGCCGCGGCCCGGCGGGCGGAGATCACCCTCAGCTTCATGGACACCTCGGTGTCGCTGGACGTCGTCGACGACGGCCGCGGCTTCACCCCCGGGGACGCACCGGCCGCCACGGACTCCGGCACCGGTGGTTTCGGACTGCCCGCGATGCGTTCGCGGGCCCGTTCGCTGGGCGGCACGCTCAGCGTCGAGTCGGCGCCCGGTCAGGGCACCGCCGTCGCCCTCACCCTTCCCCTCCCGCTGCCCGACGGCCGGCCAGGACAGGACGCCGCATGACCTCGCCCACGCCCGATCCCATCAGGCTGCTGCTCGCCGACGACCACCCGGTGGTACGGGCGGGGCTGCGCGCCGTCCTGGACTCCGAGCCCGGGTTCCGGGTGGTGGCCGAGGCGGCCACCGCCGAGCGGGCCGTCGCGCTCGCGGCGGACGGCGGGATCGACGTCGTCCTCATGGACCTGCAGTTCGGCGCGGGCATGCACGGTTCGCAGGCCACCGCGGCCATCACGGCGGAGCCGGACGCCCCCCGCGTCCTGATCCTCACCACGTACGACTCGGACGCCGACATCCTGGCCGCGGTGGAGGCGGGGGCGGCCGGTTATCTGCTGAAGGACGCCCCGCCGGAGGAGCTGGCGGCGGCGGTGCGCACGGCGGCGGCCGGCCGGTCGGCGCTCGCGCCCTCCGTCGCCCACCGGCTGATGGACCGGATGCGGACCCCCGCCCAGGCGTTGACCAAGCGCGAGCTGGAGGTCCTCCAGCTGGTCGGCGAGGGACTGTCGAACCAGCAGATCAGCAAGAAGCTGTTCCTCAGCCAGGCGACGGTGAAGTCCCATCTGGTGCACATCTACGCCAAGCTGGGCGTGGACTCCCGCACCTCGGCGGTCGCGGCGGCGACGGCACGCCGGCTGATCCGCCGCTGACCCGCCGCCCCTTCCCGCCACCTGACAGGCTCTCAGCCGCGCGGCGGTTCCCCGAAGAGGTCGACGGCGACCCGTACGTCCCTGAGCGCGGAGGCCAGGGCGCTGACCGAGCCGATCGCACCCGCGATCAGCAGCAGCGAACGGCGCAGGCGCGGGATCTCCGGCACCCCGCTGAGCGCCATCGCGTCGAGCGCGGCCAGTTCGTCCTCGGCGATGCCCCGGTCCGGGAATTCCGCGGGGTGCCCGGCCAGTTCGCGGCGGAGCCGTGAGACCGCCGTGCGCAGCTCCGTCACCCTCGGGTCCTCGCCACTGCTGGTCACCCGCGTCTGCCCCACGCTTCGCAACAAAGCACTCCCCCTCGCACAACCTTGTGCCAGTGTTCCGCCTGGTCCGCGCACCGCGGTCAAGTATCCGGGCGTGCGCGCAAGTTAACGCCATGAAAGGTGCCGAGCGCCACTCCGCGGACAGAATTCGGGGTGTCCCGTAAGGGTGATCTCCATGTCGTCCGGTGGACGGTGTTCCCACGCGCATCCCCTGTCGCTTGCTTCAGCGAAGGGTGCGCGTCCGGGAGCCGGTGGGGTATCCAGTCCGCATGACTCGGACGACACAGGCAACCGAACGGACCCCCGCGGTCGCCGGACTGCTGCTCGCCGCGGGCGGCGGACGACGGCTCGGCGGACGGCCCAAGGCACTGCTCGAACACCGTGGCCGGCCCCTGGTCGAGCACGCGGTGCGGGTGCTGCGGGACGGCGGTTGCGACCCCGTCCACGTGGTGCTGGGCGCCGCCGCCGACGAGGTGCTGGCCCGCGCCGACCTCTCGGGCTGCGCCGTGACCGTCAACCCCGAATGGGCGCGGGGCATGGGCTCGTCGCTGCGGGCGGGGCTCGGGGCGCTCACCGGCGCGGGGGCGGACGCGGCGCTGGTCCTCCTGGTGGACCAGCCGGGCATCGGCGCACGGGCGGTGGACCGGGTGCGTTCGGCGTACCGCTCCCGAAGGAGCCTGGCGGCGGCCGCGTACGACGGGGAGCGCGGCCATCCGGTGCTGTTCGGGGCCGACCTGTGGGCGGAGGTGGCGGCGGACGCGGTGGGCGACCGGGGGGCCCGCGCCTATCTGCGCGAGCGCCGCGATGCGATCACGCTCGTCGAGTGTTCCGATGTGGCCCAGGCGTACGACATCGACACGGCGGAGGACCTCGGGCACCTGGAGTGAACGGGGTGGCACGCCGCGCCGTCACCGCTCCGCTTCTGTCGATCCGGAGAATCTCGACATCAACAAACCATTGAACTTCCACCATGAGGAAACTACTATCCACTGATCAGAAGCCCTCTGCACCTCAGACGGCGCCCCCACCCGTATCCCGGAGCCTTGGCACGCCGTGCCGTCCCAGGCGACCCGGCGGTCGCGGGGCGCCGCCCGCACCGCCCGCTGAAGGAGTGACCGCTCATGTCCGCACCAGCGCCGTCCCCGCTGGCCATCGTCGATGCCGAGCCCCTGCCCAGGCAGGACGAGGTCCTGACCGAAGCGGCCCTCGCGTTCGTGGCCGAGCTGCACCGGCGGTTCACGCCCCGCCGTGACGAACTGCTCGCCCGCCGGGGCGAACGCCGCGCCGAGATCGCCCGCACCTCCACGCTGGACTTCCTGCCCGAGACGGCGGCGATCCGCGCGGACGACTCCTGGCGCGTCGCGCCGGCCCCGGCCGCGCTGAACGACCGCCGGGTGGAGATCACCGGTCCGACCGACCGCAAGATGACCATCAACGCCCTGAACTCGGGCGCCAGGGTCTGGCTCGCCGACTTCGAGGACGCGTCCGCCCCCACGTGGGAGAACGTCGTCCTCGGCCAGCTCAATCTGATCGACGCCTACACCCGCACCATCGACTTCACGGACCCGGGGTCCGGCAAGTCGTACGCCCTGAAGCCCGCCGAGGAACTCGCCACGGTCGTCACCCGGCCGCGCGGCTGGCACCTGAACGAGCGCCACCTCCAGCTGGACGGCGTCCCGGTGCCGGGCGCGCTGGTCGACTTCGGCCTCTACTTCTTCCACAACGCCCAGCGCCTCATCGACCTCGGCAAGGGCCCGTACTTCTACCTCCCGAAGACGGAGTCCCACCTGGAGGCACGCCTCTGGAACGACATCTTCGTCTTCGCCCAGGACTACGTCGGCATCCCGCAGGGCACGGTCCGCGCGACCGTCCTGATCGAGACGATCACCGCCGCGTACGAGATGGAGGAGATCCTCTACGAACTCCGCGACCACGCCTCCGGGCTGAACGCGGGCCGCTGGGACTACCTCTTCTCCATCGTCAAGAACTTCCGTGACGGCGGCGCCAAGTTCGTCCTCCCGGACCGCAACGCGGTGACGATGACCGCCCCGTTCATGCGCGCGTACACCGAACTCCTCGTCCGCACCTGCCACAAGCGCGGCGCGCACGCCATCGGCGGCATGGCGGCCTTCATCCCGTCCCGCCGCGACGCCGAGGTCAACAAGGTCGCCTTCGAGAAGGTCAAGGCCGACAAGGACCGCGAGGCCCACGACGGCTTCGACGGCTCCTGGGTCGCCCACCCGGACCTGGTGCCGATCGCCATGGCCTCCTTCGACGCGGTCCTCGGCGAGAAGCCGAACCAGAAGGAGCGCCTGCGCGAGGACGTCTCGGTGGCCGCCGGGGACCTGATCGCCATCGACAGCCTGGACGCCCGCCCCACGTACGAGGGTCTGCGCAACGCCGTCGCGGTCGGCATCCGCTACATCGAGGCCTGGCTGCGCGGCCTGGGCGCGGTCGCCATCTTCAACCTGATGGAGGACGCCGCCACCGCGGAGATCTCCCGCTCGCAGATCTGGCAGTGGATCAACGCGGACGTGGTCTTCGAGAACGGCGAGCACGCCACGGCGGACCTGGCCCGCAGGGTCGCGGCCGAGGAACTCGCCGCGATCCGCGCCGGGATCGGCGAGGAGGCCTTCGCCGCCGGCAAGTGGCAGCAGGCCCACGACCTGCTGCTGACGGTCTCACTGGACCAGGACTACGCGGACTTCCTGACCCTGCCCGCGTACGAGCAGCTGGGCTGACCCGCCGCTTCGCGGCGCATGGCTCCGCCCCCGGCACCGCGCGGTGCCGGGGGCGGAGCCATGCGCCGGGGGCGGACCGGTCTCAGGAGGCCGCCGCCCTCGCCTCCGCCTCGGCGGCCGACTCGTCCAGCGCGGCGAGTACGGTCCCGGGGTCGCCGCCCTTCATCACCGCCCGGCCCACGTCGGCACGGATCGCCTCCCGGACGGCGGGCCAGGACCGCATGTTGACCGGGGCGAACTGCGCGTCCGACAGCTGCTCGACGAACGCCGACAGCGGCTGCTCGGCGGGCTTCCCGGTCGCCGCGTCGGACGCCGAGTACGTCACGGGGAGCGCGGACTGGCTGCCGCCGTAGGTCATGGCGGACTTCCCGCTGTAGAGGAACGAGAGGAACGTGCCGCACTCCTCGCGGTGACCACCCCGCCGGAACGCCATCAGCCAGTCGCTCAGCCCCAGCGGAACGGCGGCTCCGCCGTCCTTCTCGGGGAACGGGGCGTGCGCGTAGGGGACCTTGGCCTGGTCGGCCGCGCCCATCAGCACGGGGTGGGCGATCAGCATCCCGATCTCGCCGCCCAGGAACTGCGCGTACGCGTCGGTCCGGTTGAGCTCCGCGGGGGCGGCCCCGGCCAGCCCCTCCCCGACGAACTCGTCCCGCAGCCAGGTCAGGGCCTCGGTGTTGGCGGCCGTCGCGAAGTCGTACTGCGCGGTGTCCCCCATGTAGCCGCCGCCCGCCGCGAGCAGCCAGGACAGCGCCTCGTCGTCGGCCGCCTCGGGGCCGAACTGGAGCCCGTACGGCGTCTTCACGCCGATCGACTTCAGCACCCGGGCGGCCTTCTGGAGCTCGTCCCACGAGGTGGGGGCACCGTCGACGCGTGCCCGCCGGAAGAGTTCCTTGTTGTAGAAGAGCCGGGGCGTGCTGGCCAGGAAGGGGATTCCGTAGGTGGCGCTGTCGACCGTGCCCGCCTCGGTGAAGGACCGGATGAAGTCGGCCTGGGTGACGATGTCGAACAGCTCGGTCATGTCGTGGAGCCGGCCGTCCTCGGCATAGGGCGCGAAGATGTTCGACTGCGCGATGTCGGGCGCCCGACCCTCCTCGACCCGGCGGGCGAGCGTTCGGTCGATCTTGTCGTACGGGACCCGCTCCAGGTTGATCCTGATGCCGGCGTGCTGCTTCTCGAAAGTGGAGACGACCTTGTCCCACTGGTCGCCGATCGAGGCGCCCACGCTCTTGTCGTAGCTGGCCACGAGGAGATCCAGCTCCACATCCTTGCGTGTCTCGCAGCCGGTGAGCCCGAACGCCGCCGTGGCGCCGGCGAGGCCGGCCGTCTGAAGAAGGAACTGCCGCCGACGCACCGCTCTTGCCACCTCTTGCTGGTTCACCACATGCACTTATGGCAGATTCTGCCACATAGGCAGTTGATGCCTGACGGCTGCGGTGCCTCCAGGGCATAGCCTGACCCACATGCAAGGTGGCTCTTTGACGGAGCGGCGCAAGGCCGCGACCCGGCTGGACATCGCCCGTACGGCGGCGGCGCTCTTCGTGGAGCACGGCCTGCGGAGCACGCGCGCCGAGGACATCGCACGTGCCGCGGGCGTCGCCCCGCGCACCTTCTACCGCTATTTCGCGACCAAGGAGGAGGCCATCACCCCGCTGCTCTCCGTCGGCGCCCGGCAGTGGGTGGAGGCGGTGCGGGACGCGCCGGGCACCCTGTCGGTGCCGGACGCGCTGCGGCACGCGGCGGGGCGCACACTGGCCCCGGCCCCCGGCGACACGGCGGCCTCGGAGTCCCTGGAGTGGGTGCGGTCGCTGCTGAGGATGGCGGCGGACAGCCCGGCCCTGCAGTCGGTGTGGAACGACGCGTGCCACGACGCGGACGCCACGCTGGCGGCGGTGCTCGCGGCGCGCGCCGGACTCCCGGACGGGGCGGGCTCGCTGGAGATCCGGCTGACGGCCGGGGTCGCGGGCGCCGCGGTGCGGGCCGCGGTGGAGACCTGGGCGGCCGGCGACGCCCCCGCGACGGGACCGGAGGGACCGGCGGCACTGGCCGAGCGCTGTCTGACCTCGGCGGAGGGCGCGCTCGGGGGCGTCTGACCCCGGATCGCCGCACGGCCGGTCCGCGGGGGCCGGCGGAGCCCCGCGGACCGGCCGGCTCCCCGGCCGGCTACTTCAGGCCGGCGTCCAGGGCGTTCATCAGGGTGCCCTGCGACGTGTCGCCCGACATCTCCCAGACCATCACCCCCAGCAGCCCCTTGGACTTCACGTAGTCGGTCTTCCTGCCGAGGGACCAGGTGTCGTCGAAGGACCACCACTGGTTGCCGGTGTAGCCGTACGTGGAGACCGACTGCTCGTCGTGGTGGACCGTCATCGTCGGGTACGCGCCGATGAGGTTGGAGTAGCCGCGGTTGCCGGCCTCCTCGGCGAACTGCCCGGGGGCGGCGCCGCCCGCGCCCTGCCATTCGCCCGCGACCCCGCCGTCGGTGACGTTCTGCCAGCCCCGGCCGTAGAACGGTATGCCAAGGGTCAGCTTGCGGGGTTCGACGCCCGCGTCGGTGTACGCCTTGATGGCGGTGTCGGCGCTGAACCGGGTCGCGTAGGGGTCCTGGTCGTCCGGGTAGAGGTTGGCCTGGTGGCCGGTGCGGTCGGGTTCCCAGGAGTTGTCGCTGCCCGAGCCGTGGAAGTCGTAGCCCTGGACGTTGGCCACGTCGAGCGAGTCGAAGACCTTGGCCAGGTCCCAGCCGTCACCGATCTTCTGCGGGTCGGCGGGGGTGAAGGCGGTGAGGAGCCGGTGCTCGCCGCCGAGGACGTCCAGCTGCCTGCGGAACTCGGCGAGCAGCAGGGTCAGGTTGTCCTTGTCGTCGGGCGAGTAGTGGTTGCCGGGGTGTCCGGTGCCGGTGCCCGGCCACTCCCAGTCGATGTCGAAGCCGTCGAAGATGCCCGCGGCGACCCCCGGGCCGCCCGCGCCGTTGTATTCGGGCAGGTTGCCCTTGATGTACATGTCGATGCAGGAGGAGACGAACTTCTTGCGGGCGGCGTCGGTGGCCGCCACGTCGGAGAAGTACTTCGAGTACGTCCAGCCGCCGAGCGAGACCACGATCTTCAGGTTCGGGTTGAGCTTCTTCAGCTTCTTCAACTGGTTGAAGTTTCCGCGCAGCTTGGCCCATCCGTCGTCCGCGACGCCGTCGACGGACTGGGCCGCGGCGAACGGGCGGGCGTAGTCGGCGTCGGCGTCCCCGGCCCCGGTGCCCTGTTCGGGGTCCTGGGGGTCGGCGGTGGTGCCCTTCGTGACGCCGTTCAGGCAGGTGAGGTTGTTGGGATCGATGTTGGCGAAGGCGTAGTTGATGATGTCGAGCTTGCCCGCGGCCCCGGAGTCCTGGAGGTTCTTGACGAAGTACTGGCGGCCGTAGATGCCCCACTGGACGAAGTAGCCGACCTTGGCGTAGTCGCCCGCGCCGACGATGTCGTCGGTCTTCACCGTGAGCGCGGCGCCCGCCGGGGAGGCGTTGTCCGCCGCGTCCCGCGCCCTGACGGTGAAGGTGTACGAGGTCGAGGGCGAGAGTCCGCCGATGGTGGCGGTGGTCGTCGTGCCGGAGACCGTGGTGGCGAGCAGGCCGCCCCGGTAGATGTCGTACGCGGCGACCCGCTGGTCGTCCGTCGCCGCGTTCCAGGCCAGGGTGACGGACGAGGAGTCGACGGCCGTGGAGCGCAGCGAACCGGGCGCGGTGGGCGGGGAGGTGTCGGTGGCCGGGTCGACGGTGGTGACGGCCAGCGGCGCGCTCTCGGCCGAGGTGTTGCCGCGGGTGTCCTTGGCGCGGACGGTGAACGAGTAGGCGGTGGCCGGGGTCAGGCCGGTGACCGTGGTGGAGGTGGTCGCGGTGGCGGACCCCACCACCTCGCCACCGGCCAGGACGTCGTACGACGCCACGGGGAAGTCGCCCGCCTCGGCCGCCGTCCAGGACAGGGACGCGGTGCGGGCGGTGACGTCGGTCCGCTTCAGCCCGCCGGGCGCGCCCGGCGGCACGTCGGCGGAGCCGTCGCACTTGTCGCCGTTGATCCGGCAGCCGGTGGGCGCGGTGACGGGCCCCTTGGCGACGAACCAGAAGCTGTACGGCTCGCTGGTGCCGTGTGCGGCGACCGTGCCGTTGTAGTGGGCGTTGACCGCGGTGATGTGGCTGCCCCGGGTGGTGACGGTGCCGTTGTACGAGGTGTCGATCGCGACCCCGGCAGGCAGGTCGAATTCGAGTTCCCAGCCGCTCACGGCGGTGTCGGTGTCGTTGTGCAGGACGTAGGTGCCCTTCCACCAGGAGCCGTTGTCGGCCGAGGTGAAGGTCGCCGTCAGCTTGCCCGCCGCGTGCGCGGGGGCGGCCTGGAGCGAGAGCAGCGCGAGGAGCAGACCGAGGACGGCGACGAGCGCGGTCGCCGTCCTCGGTCTGAGGGTCATGTGCTCGAACATGGTGTTCTCCCATGAGGCAGGGACCGGTGAGGCGGTCCTGAGGGGGAGCCGGATTCCTTGGTGCCATGGAGCACAGGGGAAACTAAAAGGTCTGGACCAACTCGTCAATAGGTACAGACCAATCACGGGTAAAGCCTCCGACGCCTCCCGCCC
>NZ_RDBO01000077.1:1788592-1843096 GCF_008120935.1 Streptomyces sp. sk2.1 | reverse complement strand
CGGCCACCCCGTTCGCCTCACTCGCCGAGGACGACCGTGCGCTGGGCGGAGAAGTCACCCCACTTCCCGTCGGGCAGCTTCGCGCGGATCTTCAGCGAGTAGCGGGTACCGCGCGGGTCGCCGACGGTGAGCCGGTAGCTCGCCCGCCCCTCGGGCGGGGCCCCGCCCCACACGATCGTGGTGGTCAGCCGGCCGTTCATGAACAGCTGGTACGCGGGGATCTCCCCGCCGGTCTCCGGCTGTTCCCAGTCCAGGTCGATGGCGTACTCCTCACCCTGGACACGACTGCCGACCCGCAGGTCGGTGGGGGCGGTGGCGGCCGGGGCACCCGGGGCGGACCCGGTCGTGAGGTCGACGGCGTTGCTGTCCGGCGAGGAGGTGTCGGCGGCGTCGCGGGCCCGGACGGTGAAGGTGTAGACGGTGCCGGGGCGCAGCCCGGTCAGGTGCGCGGTGGTCCGGTCGCCGGGCACGCTGTGGATCCGGGAGTCCTCCTGGTAGATGTCGTACGAGGTGACGCCGACGTCGTCCGTCGAACCGCCCCAGGAGAGGTTCACCGCCCGGCTGCCGTCCACCGTGCCGCGCAGCTCCACCGGACGGGTCGGCGCCTCCCGGTCGGCACGGGTGGCGGCGGGCGTGGTGACGCGCGCGGCGGCGCTGGGCGCGGAGAGGTTCCCGGCGGCGTCGCGAGCCCGGACCGTGAAGGTGTGGGCGGTCGACGCGGTCAGCCCGTCGACGTCGATCATCAGCTTGGCCGCCGGGACCGACTTCACCCGCTTCCCCTCCCGGTAGACCTCGTAGCCGGTGACCGCCCGGTCGTCCGAGGCTCGCTCCCACATGACGTGCACGGAGGTGGCGCTGCTGGCCTGCGCCGTCACATGACCCGGCACCGTCGGCCCCTCGGTGTCGGCCCCGGGGGCGGATTCACAGGCGGTCAGCGCGGCGAGCAGGACGACGGAGCAGGCCAACGCGGCGGTTGCGTGGGGGCGTTGCACGGGTGCGCCTTCCAGCCGGGGGCAATGGTCCAGACCTGTATCGCACGACGCGGGGGTCGTCGACAAGAGGACGGATCGGAACGTTCCGCAATGTGCCGGTGTGACCGCGCGTCCCGCGGGGCGGGGCGGTGGCACTCCGCCGGCGGGGCGCCGTCATGTCGTACGGTCGTCCGATGCTGTGCATACGAGGGATCGTGCTGCCGGAGCGCGAGGAGCGCGTCTTCCTGATCGACGGCGGAGTGCTCCGCGCGGGCGGCCCGCCGGGCGGCCTCTCGGGCCGGGACGTGGAGATGGTCGTGGACGGCGGCTGGCTGCTGCCCGGCCTCGTCGACGTGCACACGCACCCCGGCACGACGGATCCCCGTGTGCCCTTCGACGAGGGGATGCTGCGGCGGCAGTTGACGGAGCACCGGGACGCCGGGGTGCTCGCGGTACGCACCCCGGGCACGGCGCGGCGGATGCCCGGCTGGGTGACGGATGACCCGGAGCTGCCGCGTGTGACGTCGGCGGGGCGGTGGCTGGCCACGCCCGGCCGGTTCATCCCCGGCTTCGGACGCGACGTGAGCGAGGCGGAGTTGGTGCGGGCCGCCGTGGAGGAGGCGACCGCCTCGTCCGGGTGGTGCAAGGTCATCGGGGACTGGGCCGCCGACGAACCCGCCCTGCCGCTGCCGCTGTTGACCTCGGTGGTGGAGGCGGTGCACGCGGCCGGCGGCAAGGTGGCGGTGCACTGCCAGACCGCCGAGGGCACCCGCAACGCCGTACTGGCGGGCGCCGACAGCCTGGAGCACGGCATGCATCTCGATCCGGCGCTGCTGGACCGGATGGCCGCGCGGGGCACGGCGTTCGTGCCGACGCTGAGCGTCTTCGCCGCCGGGGTGGACCGGATGCGGGCCCGGGAGCCGGGCGTGCGCCGCGATCTGTGGCTGGCCGGGTGGGACGGCATGCTCGACAATGTGCGCGCGGCCCACGAGGCCGGTGTCACGGTGCTGGCGGGGACGGACTCCTTCCCTTGCGGGACGGTCGCGGGCGAGATGGAATGGCTGGTACGGGCCGGGCTGCCGGCCCACGCGGCACTCGGTGCCGCGTCCTGGACGGCACGGGCCTGGCTCGGACTGCCGGGCCTCGTGGACGGCGCGCCCGCCGACCTCGTCGCATACGCCACCGACCCGACCGAGGACCCTGCCGTGCTGAACCACCCGAGCCGGATCGTGCTCCGTGGACGCGTCGTGCGATGAGCGATGAGTTCGGGGCGCGGGAGAGGTCTGCACTGTATGGACACGCACACCGAGACGATCCCCACGATCGATCTGGAGCCCGCCGCGCGCCGGCTCGCCGCCCTGCTCGACGGCATCGACGAACGGCGACTGGCCGGTCCGACGCCCTGCCCCGACTACACGGTGCGCAAGCTGCTCGCCCATGTGGTCGGGCTGAGCACGGCCTTCCGCGACGCGGCGCGCAAGGACCTCGGGCCGACGACCGACACCCCACCGGCCGATGCCCCGCCGGTGCTCCCCGACGACTGGCGCGAGACGCTGCCGCCGCTGCTGGACGAGCTGGTGGCGGCCTGGCGCGCCCCCGACGCCCGGCAGGGGATGACCAGGGCGGGCGGGGTGGATCTGCCGGSCGAGGTGGCGGTGGTGGTCGCGCTGGACGAGCTGGTGATCCACGGCTGGGACCTGGCCCGTGCGACCGGTCAGGAGTACGAGCCGGACGAGGCGAGCCTGCGCGTCTCGCTGGCCCTGCTGACCCCTGACGACGACGCTCCCCGCCCGGCGGACATCTTCGGTCCCCCGGTTCCGGTCCCGGCCGGCGCGCCCCTGCTCGACCAGACCGTCGCCATGAGCGGCCGCCGCCCGGACTGGCGGCCGGGCGCCTGAGCCACGCCGCCCCCGCACCGGACCACGCCCGGCACGGGGGCGCGGTCCGGCCCGGTCGCGGTCCGGTGCCGACGACGGCGCGCCGGGCGGTCAGCCCAGGCTGCGCGCCGCCTCGCGGGCCTGTTCCCGCAGTTGTTCGTCGGCCGGGCATATCGTCGGCTCCACGCCCGAGGACCGCACCCGGAGATCCTGTTCGGCCAGGGCCGTCAGCCTGCGCCGGTGGTCCTCGGTGAGGGCGGCGGGGCCGAGGAGGACCAGGGCCTCCAGCGCGAGTTCCGTGTCGGCGTCCGCCTCCGCGGAGTCCAGGAGCAGACCGGCCGTACGCGGTCCGTCGAGGGTTTCGGGGGCGATCGCGTGCAGGGCGAGCACCGCCGCCGGAACGTGCGCCCGGTCGGTCAGCAGCCCCTCCAGCGCGGGCACCAGCGGCCGGGCCGCCCCGCCCATGACCGCGGCCGCCCGCGCGGCCCGGCGGAACGTCCAGCGCATCCACATGTTCCCGGTCTCCGCCAGCACACCGGCCAGCACCGGCACCGCCTGCGCGGTGTCCCCCGTGATCCGCCACAGGGCCGACGCGACCGCGATGTCGCAGTCCATCCGCGGGGTGGTGCGGCCGTTCCCGAGGTCGCTGAACGCGGCCCGCAGGGCCGGTACCAGCTCCAACGCCTCCGCGCCCAGCCCGGCGGCGAGTTCCGCGGCCTCCTGCACGTCGTCGCCGTCGGCGAGGCACGCGGCGACGGCCGTCCTGAGCGGCCCGGTCTCCCCCGTCAGTTCGCGCAGCGCCTTCGCGGCGGCGAGCCGGCCGTTCCCCGGCCCGGAAGCGGCGGCGGTCAGCAGCCGTGCCGTCTCCGTACGGTGTTCCGGCGGGCAGACCGCGACCAGCGTCCTCGGCACGGCCGCCGGGAAACGCGGCAGCACGGACCGCAGCTCGGGCAGGGCGGCCGCCGCCCCGCTCCCCCAGGATTCGAGCAGGGACAGCAGGTGAACGGGCTCGTTGCCCTCGACGTCCTCGACGACCAGCCGGGCACGGACCGCGGCCAGCAGCGCGTCGTCGCACGGCAGGGGCCGGGTGCCGACCACCACCCCGAACAGGGGGCCGCCCACGGCGCGGAGCGCTCGCGGGCGCCGTCCCAGGTCACGGGCGAGGAGCGGCGCCGCCAGGTCGGGGGCCACGAGGACGAGCGTCTCCAGGGCGCAGTCCGCCGGATCGCCCCCGCCCCGGGCGATCCGGGCCAGCTCCGGGGCGGCCGCGGCGGCGTACGGACCCAGCTTCTGGAGCAGCGAGTACGCAGCGGGCAGGGTGTCCGGATCGGCGGCCAGCGCCGGCACGGCGTCCGCCAGCCGCCGCGGGGCGCTGCGCGACAGCAGACATGCCTGCTCGGCCGCCCACAGCGCCTCCGTGCGCGCCTCGGCGGCCGTGCTGCGCAGGGCCGCGTCGAGCAGCGCGTACGCCGCGTCCCGGTCCGCGTCGGTGTCGCGGAGCAGCAGTGTCTCGACGACGTACTGCAGGGGCTCGTTCCGCTCCTGGTCGAGGTGGTCCACGACCAGTCCGTTCGCGGGCAGCAGGGACAGCATCGCCCCGTGGTGCTCGGGGCCCCAGGGCAGGCCGCCGTCCACGCAGGCCAGCAGGGCCGCGACGCGCACCTCGTCCGGCTCCCGCCCGCCGATGACCGCGCCCGCCCCGGCCGCGGTGCCCGTCGGGTCCAGACGCGCCATGGCCCCGATCAGCTCGGCCCGCACCCGCGGGTGCTCCTCCGTCCCCCGGCGCCGCCGGAGCACCGGCAGCACCCGATCGGCGGCACCGGTCATCGCGGCGGCCCACACCGCGGCGCACCGGAGCCCCGGCTCCTCGGCGTCGACCGACGACAGGATCAGCGGCAACTGGTCCACGACGGCCGCCCGGCAGGCGGCCTCGTCCGTGTCCCCGTCGTCCGCGCCGCCCTCCGCTATCCCGCCGAGGAGGACCAGCAGGTCCTCCGTGCGGTACCCGGCCCCGGCGAGCCGCGCGAGGTAGGGGACGGCGTGGGCCGTCGCCCCGTAGACCGAACCCTGGTGCAGGATGGCGGAGTACAGCTCGGAGATCGCCTCGCCCGCGGCCTCCTCGTCGTCGCCCGCGAGCGCCCGCAGGTGCCCGGAAACGTCGTCGGCGGGGCCGTAGGCGTGCTGCAACTCCGCCCAGGGCTGCGCGTCGACGTCGGCGAAGAACAGTTCGAGATCCATGCGACGGATCATGGCACCCGGCACTGACATCGAGCCGGTGCCCGGGTTCCGGTGGTCGCGGCCCGGGCACCGGCCGACGCCCCGCCGGGCCGTCCTTCCGCGGGTCCGTCCGGCCATCGGAGCTCGTTCCCACGGCTCCGGCCGGGCGGAACGCGACCTGGCGGGAGCCTGACCGGAAGCCCCTTCGATGCCCTGTCCGCGCCGCCCGGCCGGCGCCCGCCCTCGGCGGGGAGGTGGTGTCGGCACGGCATCGGAGGTCGCGGCGGACACCGTGGGCCGGGAGGTGTCCGGCGAAGTGGGAGGCGGGAGACCGGTCATGTGGCCGAGGGCGCTGCCCGGCCGGGCCGGCCGGGCAGCGCCCTCGGGGTTCCGCTCCGCGCGCGAGGCGGTCCGCGCACGTCGCCTACCGCACGGCGACGTAGTCCCCGGTCGACGACTTCGTCCCGGAGGTGGAGTTCCCGTAGTACGTCCACCGCCATGTCCCCGGCCCGGTGGCCTTCACCGTGGTCCTGAGCTCCCCGGTCCTGCTCGACGTCGCTTTCTTGACCGTCGTGTACGAGGAGGCGCCCGCCGCCTTGAACTGCAGGCTGACCGTGCGGCCCGCGTATCCCTGGTACGTGTGGGTGTCCCAGTTCGCACGCGTGACCCGCCCGGTCACGGTGATCGTCCGCCCTTTCGCGACCGGCTCCGGCGAGGCGTTGACCGTGACGCGGGTGGCCCGCTTGACCTGCAGCGGGAGGTCCTTGTCGTCGGTGTCGTGGGCGTCACCGGCGAGAAAGACCCGGGCGGCGGTCCGCCAGGTGCCGGCGTCCTCGTTCCCGAAGTCGAGGTTCCGCGGGTCGATGTACAGCCATTCCTCGAAGTCGCAGATCCCTTTCGCCCTGTCCACGACCTTGCAGTCGCTGGTGATGACGGCGCTGTGCAGGGTGTCCCCGGCATCGGGCTTCCCCCGGTAGGGGAACACCGTCGGCCCGGGGTCGTATCTGAGTTTGGTCGTCATCCGGAAGGTCGCGTGCACCTCGACCTCCTCCTTGACCCCGATCACGATCGGCTTCCCGCCGTTCACCGAGACCCGGCTGAAGGAGACCCCGCCCTCCGCCGCCCCGGCCGGCACCGCCGCCATCCCCGTGAACACGATCGCCGCCCCACCGGCCACCACCGCTTTCCACATCGTTCTCGCCATCCTCGAACTCGCCCTTTCCCCTGTGCCCCTGACCGAACGCGCAGGCGCCCCGCCGGAGGTCCGTCCTCACGGCTGACTGTGGGACAGGAGAGGGCCGCGCGCGGTTGTACGCGGCGCGGCAACGATTTGATCACCACGGCATCGCCCGGTTCCGGTTCCCCGCGTCCAAACCCTCGGCCGACGGGCGCCAGAAGCGTCCGCCCGCCCCCCGCGCACGCCGGTGCGCACATCGCGTGAACTGCACTTTCACTGCTGCTCGAACGGAGTGCCCGACCCGTGACCGGACGGTCCGCGGCCGCGTTGGGGTCGACGGACGGCTCGCGCCGACGCGATCCGGAACACGGAGGAGAGAACCGCATGGTGAAGAAGATGATGCTGGCCGCGACGGTCCTGGCGGCCGGTCTCGGGCTCGCCCTGAGCCCCGCCGCCCAGGCCGTGCAGAGCCCCGTCGCGGCGCAGGCCGCGAAGGCCGCCGCAGTGGTCTGCACCGTCAACGACAACGGGGTGAACTTCCGCGGCGGGCCCGGCTCCAACTACCCGGTCCTGGGACAGGTGAACCGGGGTCAGAAGCTCAACGCCCGTGGCCAGGACGGCAGCTGGGTCATGGGCGACCTGTGGGGCGGCCCCACCGGCGTCTGGATCTACGTGGGCTACCTCGACTGCTGAGACCGGGCGCGCCCCGGTCCGTGCCCCAGCCCCGTACCAGGCCCGGATTCCGGCCCGCCCAGGCCCCGCGTCGCGCACTCCGCGCGGCGCGGGGCCGTTCCGCGTTCCGGGGGAAGTTCTCAACTTCCCCCTGCCGAGGGGTGTACGACCCTCGCTCCATCCTGATAGGAAAGCTTCCTAACAGACCGACGGAACGAAGAACTCCCTCTGGAGGACTCTGGTGCACGCTCCCCATAAGCGCGCCGCACGTCGCAACGCCCGTCCCGTGCGCATCGCGGTCGTCGTGCTCGGGCTTTCCCTCACGGCGATCCCCGTCGCAGCCCACGCCGGTGCCCCCACGCACCGGGCGACACCGCAGTCCTCGGCGGTGGTCCGGCCTGCCGCGACCGTCGCCGCGGCGACCGGTCTGGACGACCCGGCGAAGAAGGAGATCGCCATGCAACTGGTCTCCAGCGCCGAGAACTCCTCCCTCGACTGGAAGGCCCAGTACAAGTACATCGAGGACATCGACGACGACCGCGGCTACACCGCGGGCATCATCGGCTTCTGCTCCGGCACCGGGGACATGCTCGACCTCGTCGAGCTGTACACCGAGCGCAAGCCCGACAACGTCCTCGCGAAGTACCTCCCCGCCCTGCGGAAGGTCGACGGCACCCCCTCGCACGAGGGCCTCGACCCGAACTTCACCAAGGACTGGGTGAAGGCCGCGTCCGACTCGGCGTTCCGGAAGGCGCAGGACGACGAGCGCGACCGGGTGTACTTCAACCCGGCCGTCAAGCAGGGCAAGGCCGACGGCATCGGCACGCTCGGCCAGTTCGCGTACTACGACGCCATCGTCATGCACGGCGACGGCGGCGACAGCACCGGTTTCGGCTCCATCCGCAAGCGCGCCCTCTCGAAGGCGAAGCCGCCGTCCCAGGGCGGTGACGAGGTCACGTACCTCAACGCCTTCCTGGACGCCCGGGTCTGGGCGATGAAGCAGGAGGAGGCCCACGAGGACACCAGCCGGGTGGACACCGCCCAGCGGGTCTTCCTGAAGAAGCGCAACCTGAACCTCGACCCGCCGCTCGACTGGAAGGTGTACGGCGACAGCTTCCACATCGGCTGACCCGTCCGGAGCTCATGACCGCGGCCGGTACGGCGGCACCCTCAAGTGCCGCCGTACCGGCCGCCGCGTCGTACCGGCTCGGGTCAGTGCGCGCCCACCGGGGCCGCCACCGGCCGGTCCCCGTCCCGCTCGGGCGTCTCCTCGTCCGGCTTGCGGCCGAGGTGGTTGAAGGCCAGGTTGAGCACGATCGCCACCACGCAGCCGGTCGAGATGCCGGAGTCGAGCACGACGAGCAGGTCCTCGGGGAACGCGTGGTAGAACTCCGGCGCGGCGATCGGGATGAGGCCGACGCCCACGGCCGCGGCCACGATCAGCGCGTTCTCGCCCTTCTCCAGCGCGGCGGCCGCCAGGGTCTGGATCCCGSTCGCGGCGACCGAGCCGAACAGCACGATGCCCGCGCCGCCGAGGACCGGCAGCGGGACGAGCGCGATGACCGAGGCCGCGACCGGGACCAGCCCGAGGACGATCAGGATGCCGCCGCCGGCCGCCACCACGAAGCGGCTGCGCACCTTGGTCATCGCGACGAGGCCGATGTTCTGGGCGAAGGCGCTGCACATGAAGCCGTTGAAGAGCGGGCTGATGGCGCTGCCGAGCGTGTCGGCGCGCAGGCCGCCCTCGATGGTCCGCTCGTCCGCCGGCCGGTCGACGATCTTGCCGAGTGCGAGCATGTCGGCGGTGGACTCGGTCATGCAGACCAGCATCACGATGCTCATGGAGACGATCGCGGCGATCTCGAACTGCGGCGCCCCGAAGTGGAACGGGGTGGGGAAGCCGATCGGGTCGGCGTCCCCGAGGGCGCCGAAGTCGGTGATGCCGACCGGGATCGCGATCAGTGTGCCGATGACCAGGCCCAGCAGGATGGAGATCTGCTGGAGGAATCCGCGCAGCAGTTTCCGCAGCGCCAGGACGATCACCAGGGTGACGGCGGCCATGGTGATGTTGGTCGTGGAGCCGTAGTCCGCGGCCTTGGCGTTGCCGCCCTGGGACCAGTTGAAGGCGACCGGCAGCAGTGACACGCCGATCAGGGTGATCACGGTGCCGGTGACGACGGGCGGGAAGAAGCGGACCAGTTTGCAGAAGTACGGGGCCAGCAGGAAGCCGAGCAGGCTGGCGACGATGATCGCGCCGAAGATGACGGCGATGCCGTCGTGCCCCCGGTCCTTCCCGATCGCCACCATCGGGGTGACCCCGGCGAACGAGACGCCGTTGACGAACGGCAGCCGGGCGCCGATGCGCCAGAAGCCGAGGGTCTGGAGCAGGGTGGCGATGCCCGCGGTGAACAGGCTCGCCCCCATCAGGAAGGCGGTCTCCTTGGCCGTGAGGCCGACGGCGGGCCCCACGATCATCGGCGGGGCGACCACGCCCGCGTACATCGCGGCCACGTGCTGGAGGCCGCTGGTGAACATCTTCAGCGGGGGAAGCGTCTCGTCGACCGGATGTTTCCGGTCCGCCGAGGACGGCCCGGGGGCGGGGCCGGTGTCGGGTGCTGCGACTGCGTCGTTGTGAAACCTGGGCTTAGCTGCCACGGCGGTTCCTCCGGTCGGTTACACGCCTGGGGCGGCGTGGGTGTCAGGGAGGTGGTGCAAGTGGGGCGTTGATGCAGGTGGAACGTGACGTGCAGCTGGTGCGGGCAGCTTGGGTCGCCGGTGCGGCGGCGCGTGCGCGGAGGCACGCTCCACCGCACCGGTTTGCCGTGGACCCCTTCGGGGTCCGCGGCGGCCGGTCGAGGGCCGTCCCCCTCGACCGGCCGGTACGGGGGGTCCGGGGCGTGTCAGGCCCCGGCGGCGACCTGCGCGAGGCGGCGGGCCTCGTCGCGGGTGGCGCGGGCGATGGCTTCCTCGTCCGCGGTGATCAGGTGGTTGTCCTCGACGACGGGCCTGCCGTCGACGAGGGAGAGGGTGACGGGGGCGGCGGCGCCGAACACGAGCGCGGTCACCGGGTCGGCGATGGAGGCGTGGGCGAGGGTGTCCAGCTTCCAGAGCACCAGGTCGGCGAGCTTGC
Source organism: Streptomyces sp. sk2.1 (assembly GCF_008120935.1). Lineage (GTDB taxonomy): Bacteria > Actinomycetota > Actinomycetes > Streptomycetales > Streptomycetaceae > Streptomyces. The sequence goes on along the minus strand of NZ_RDBO01000077.1, from coordinate 1,833,052 downwards.
CCGGCTCCAGGGAGCCGATCTGCTCGGCGCGGCCCAGGACCTGGGCGCCGCCGTACGTTCCCAGCCGCAGGGCCTGCCGGGCGTTCAGGGCCTTCTCCCGGTGGGCGCCGAGGCGGTTGATGAGGAGGGCGTTGCGCAGTTCGGTGTGGAGTTCGCCGGACTCGTTGGAGGCGGTGCCGTCGACGCCGAGGCCGACCGGGACGCCGGCCGCGAGCATGTCGGGGACCCGGGCGATGCCCGCGGCCAGCCGGGCGTTGGACGAGGGGCAGTGCGCGACGCCCGTTCCGGTGCGGGCGAACGCGGCGATGTCGGAGTCGTTCATGTGGACGCAGTGCGCCATCCACACGTCGTCGCCGAGCCAGCCGGTCGACTCGAAGTAGTCGGTCGGGCCCATCCCGAACAGCTCGTGGCAGAACTTCTCCTCCTCCACGGTCTCCGAGCCGTGGGTGTGCATGCGCACCCCCTTGCGCCGGGCCAGTTCGGCGCCCTGGCGCAGCAGTTCGGTGGAGATGGAGAACGGGGAGCAGGGTGCGGCGGCGACCTGGGTCATCGCGTCGAAGGAGGGGTCGTGGTGCGCGTCGATGGTGGCCTCGGTGCCGGCGAGCGCGCCGTCGAGCGTCTCGACGGCGAAGTCCGGCGGCAGTCCGCCGTCCTTCGCGCTGCGGTCCATGGAGCCCCGGGCGAGGGTGAACCGTACGCCCATGTCTCGGGCGGCCCCGATGATGGCGCCGGACAGGTCGCCGGAGCCGCGCGGGTAGACGTAGTGGTGGTCCATGGCGGTGGTGACGCCGCCGCGGGCCATCATGGCGAGCGAGCCCTGCGCGGCGGCGCGGACCATCGGTTCGTCGATGCGCGCCCACGTCGGGTACAGCGCGACCAGCCAGTCGAACAGGTTGTGGTCGGTGGCCAGGCCTCGGGTGATCCACTGATAGAAGTGGTGATGCGTGTTGACCAGGCCGGGGGTGGCCAGGTGTCCGGTGCCGTCGACGCGGCGCACGACGTTCTCCAGGCCCTCGGGTGCCCGTCCCGCGCCGACGGATTCGATGCGGTTGCCGGCGACGACGATGTGGCCCGAGGCGTACTCGGTGTCGTCGGCGTCGACGGTCGCGATCGAACAGTTCTCGATGACGACGCGTTCCACGTGCTCGGGGGTCGGCGTTGCTGCCATGGCGCTGCTTCCTTCTCTTTCCGGGGGTGCGGGCACGGCAGGACCCTAGGAGGATTTGAGTGCCACGGCCGGGCGGCCGTGGGTGCCGAGATGGTGGAAGAACAGGTTGAGCAGGACCGCGACGAGCGCTCCGGCGCTGATCCCGGAGCCCAGGACGGTCTGTGCCCAGGAGGGGAATCCCGCGTAGAAGCCGGGCGCGGCGAGCGGGATGATGCCCGCGCCGAGGGCCACGGCGACCAGGATGATGTTGGAGCTGTCGTCGAGTCCGGCCTCGGCGAGGGTGCGGATGCCGCTCACCGCGATCGAGCCGAACAGGACGACGCCGGCGCCGCCGAGCACGGGCATCGGGACGAGGGAGACGACCGCGCCGAGCATCGGGAAGGCGCCCAGGACCAGCAGGGTGCCGCCCGCGGCCGCGACGACGTAGCGGCTGCGCACCTTCGTCAGGGAGACCACGCCGACGTTCTGGGCGAAGGCGCTCGTCGGGAAGCCGCCGAAGACCGGGCCGAGCACGGTGGCGATGCCGTCGGTGCGCAGTCCGCGGGTGATGGTCCGGCCGTCGGCGGGCCGGTCGCAGATCTCGCCGAGGGCCAGCATTCCGGCGCTGGACTCGGTCATCAGGACGAGCATGACGATGCAGAGGGAGAGGATCGCGGCGGGGTGGAACTCGGGGGCGCCGAAGGCGAAGGGGGTCGGCAGCGCGGCGACCGGTGCGGAACCCAGCGCGCCGAAGTCGGCGAGTCCGAACGGGATCGCGGCCAGCGTGCCGGTCAACAGCCCCATCAGCAGGGCGATCTGCTTGAGGAAGCCGCGTCCGAACCGCTGGACGAGCAGGATGACGACGAGGGTGAAGGCGGCCAGCGCGAGGTACTTCATGTCGCCGAAGTCGGCGGCTTCCTTGTCACCGCCCTGCGCCCAGGAGACCGGTACGGGCATCAGGGTGACGCCGATCAGGGTGATGACGACGCCGGTGACCAGGGGCGGGAAGAAGCGCAGCAGCCGGCCGAAGAACGGTCCGACGGCCAGGCAGAAGGCACCGGCGACGATCACCGCCCCGTAGATCGCGGGGAGTTGGTGTCCGGGCGCGGTGGTCTCGGCGATGGCGAGCATCGGGGCGATGCCCGCGGAGGAGGCCGCGTTGACGAACGGCAGCCGGTTCCCGGCGAGGCCGCCGATGCCGAGGGTCTGCAGGAGGGTGGCGCAGCCGGCGATCAGCAGGCTCGCCGCGATCAGCCGGGTCATGCCCGCCGGGTCGAGACCGACGGCCTGGCCGATGATGAGCGGAGGGGTGACGACGCCCGCGTACATGGCGGCGATGTGCTGGAGCGCGGCGGGGACGAGCCGTGCGGGGCGGAGCTTCTCGTCCACCGGGTGGACCGAGGTCGCCGGTGGGGTGGGGCACGGGCCGTCTGCTTCCGCGGGCCCGTGTACGGGCTGTGCCATGAGGATTCCCTCCGGTCCGGCCGGTCCCCGTCCGGCGGTGCGCTCGGGACGGGGACCGGCTCGGCGCCGCGTCAGAGGTTGGTCATGTCGACCGGGATCTGCGGCTCGATGCCGTCCCGCAGCACGGTGGCCTCGATCAGGCCGTACGGGCGGTCCGCCGCGAAGTAGACCTCGTTGTCGTTCTTGAGCCCGAACGGTTCCAGGTCCACCAGGAAGTGGTGCTTGTTCGGCAGCGAGAAGCGGATCTCGTCGACCTCGCTGCGGCTGTTGATGATGCGCGAGCCCATCTGGTACAGGGTCTGCTGGAGGGAGAGGGAGTACGTCTCGGCGAAGGCCTGGAGCATGTGCTTGCGCACCTGCTCGTAGGACTTCTCCCAGTTCGGCATCCGCGCGTCGTCGCTGGTCCAGTTGTACCGCCACCTGGCGGACACCTCGGTCGCGAGGATGCGGTCGTACGCCTCCTTGAGCGTCGTGTACTCGTCCTTGACGTAGCCCCAGAACTCGGAGTGCGTGGAGTTCATCACCACGAGGTCCTTGAGCCCCGAGACGACCTGCCACTTCTCGCCGTCGAAGGTGATCTGGGTGGTGCGCGTCTCCTGGCCCCTGCGGACGAAGGAGTGCTTGACCTCGTCGGCGCCGATGAACTGCGAGTTGGCGTCGGAGGTGGCGATGCGCTCCCAGGCGTACTCCTCGATCCGGATCCGGGCCGTCCTGATCGGCTCCTGCGAGGTCACGAAGTGGCGGGCGAGGTGGATGCCGAACTGCTCGGCCGACTCGATGCCGTGCTCCTTGGCGAACGCGTACACCGTGTTCTTGGTGGTGTCGGTCGGCAGGACGTGGGCGTTGGAGCCGGAGTAGTGGACGTCCTCCATGTCGCCGGAGAGCGCGACGGAGACGTTCAGGTCCTTGATGTGGTGGGTGTCGCCGTCCCGCGTGATCCTGACGACGCGGTTCTCGGCCTTGCCGTACTGGTTCTGTCCGAGGACCACAGGGCGGGGCTGGTGGGGATTGACTGTCATGTCGGTGCTAGCTCCCTCGGTAAACGGAGTAGCCGAACGGGTTGAGCAGCAGCGGTACGTGATAGTGCTCGCCCGGAGTGACGGCGAAGGTGATCGCCACCTCCGGGAAGAACACACCGCTGTCCCTTACGCGGGGGGCGTCCTGCTGCGCCTCGGCTTGCTTCTTGCTGGCGAAGTACGTCCCGGTCTCGAAGTCGAGCCGTACGTGGGTGGTGCCCTCCGGCAGTGCCGGCAGGTCCTTGCAGCGTCCGTCCGCGTCGGTCGCGGAGCCGCCGAGTGCCGTCCACGGTGCGTCGGCGCCGCTGCGGGCGGCGAGCGTGACGGCGACGGCTGCGGCGGGGCGGCCGATGCTGGTGTCCAGGATGTGGGTGGACACCGATGCGGTGGCGGAGGTGCTCAAGACCTTCACTCTCCTTCTGATGCGCGTTCTGCGGTACGTGTCCGGGGTGTTTCCGGGACGCGTCCCGTGTTACGTGTCTTCCGTGACGAGACGGGTGAGGCGGATGCGGTTGATCTTGCCCAGTTCGGTGCGCACCTGCTCGCGCTCCTGCTCGGGCGAGTTCCCGATCCGGGACTTCACCGCGTCGCGCATCTGTTCCCCGGTGGCCCCGGTGGCGCAGATCAGGAAGACGTGTCCGAACCGCTCCTGGTAGGCCAGGTTCAGTTCGAGCATCTCGGCCTTGAGTTCCTCGGAGGCTCCGGCCATCCCCCGCTGTTCGCGGGAGGAGGTCGGGTCCCCGGGCTTCGGGCGGCCTATCGGCGGATGTCCGGCCATCGCTTCGGCCAGGTCCTCCGGGGTCAGCTCGGCCGTAGCGGTGTCACCGGCAAGGAGCAGGTCCTGCGGGGTGGCGTACGGGCGTCGGGAGAGGATCGCTCTTCCCCATGCCGCACTGGCGCACACCTCGTGCAAGGTGGTGATGGCCTCGTCGTCCGCCAGGGTGTTGAACCGGGCGAGGCCCGGCGTGGAGCTCGAAGTCACGGGAGCCTCCGTGGCTGTTTTCGCTGTGCGTCTCTTCGCGCCGCGTCGGTCGGGCTGCGGATAGCTAACGCCCTCCACAACACCACGTCAACACTTTGTTGAAATTACGCGAACGTAAAAGGCCGTCGCCCGTTCCTCCGGACGACGGCCCCGTGCGATCCCGCACCGCCTTTGTTCACCCACGGCCTCAACTACTCGGCTTTGGCGGCATTTTCCCTGTTCAGGTAGTTGTAGATGGTGAAGCGACTGACGCCCAGCGCACTCGCCACGGTCTCCACCCCGTGCCGCACCGAGAAGGCACCGCGTGCCTCCAGACTCCGCACCGCCTCCTGTTTGGTTCTGCGGTCCAGCTCGGCGAGCGGCTTGCCGTGCCGGCGCTCCATGGCGGCCAGGATGTGGCCGAGCGACTCCGAGAGCTGGGGCAGTCGCACGGCCATGACGTCCTCGCCCTCCCAGGACAGCACGACGTCGTCGGCGCGGGCCTGCTCCGGTACGAGCAGCTCCGCGCCCATGGCGTCGACGAGCGGTTTGACCGCGGCGACGAGCGGGTGATCGGCCGATTCGGTCACTTCGCGTCCTCCCCGATCACGTTGACCTGGAGCGACACCCGGGTGGCACCCGATGCCAGGGCTCTGCGCAGCAGGGCGTCCACCGCGGTGAGCACCTCGTCCGCGCCGCCCTCGGCCGTGTTGCCGAAGGGACCGACGTCCACCGCGTCCAGGTCGGCCGTCTGGATGACCTCGCGGGCCACGACCGCGTGGGCGGGCGCCTCGTCGAGATCGAAGGGCTCGGTGGTGAACTCCACTCTCAAGCGCACTGTGCCTCCCTCATGCGCGCTCCGCCTCGCTGCGGAACCCGCGGCTCGGGCCCGACCCTAACGGACCCGCGCCGGGGCCGGGCGACGGCGGTCCGCCCCGGTCGGCCCCGGCCCGGGGCGCCGCCCCCGTACGGCAGGACGCACACGGCGACCGGGGCCGCGAAGGCGCCCCCGGTGCGGGTCAGACCGCCGGTGCGGGCGTCGACCCGGAAGACCGTGACGGTGCTCGACCTCTGGTTGGCCGCGAAGAGCAGCCTCCCGTCGGGCGAGAGGGCGGTGTGCCGGGGGAAGTCGCCGCCGACCGGCACCGTGTCCAGCAGCCGCAGCACGGCCCCGCCATCCTCGACCGCGTAGCGCGCCAGGCTGTTGTGCCCCCGGTTGGCGAGGTAGGCGAACCGGCCGTCGGCGGTGACCAGGAACTGCGCCGGGTAGCTGGTGCCGGGGCCGGTCCCGGTGGACTGCGGGGCGCCCGGGGACAGGGTGCCGGTGGCCGGGTCGTAGCCGCAGACGACGGCGGTGTCGTCGAGTTCGCAGGCCAGGTAGGCGAAGCGGCCGCCGGGATGGAAGGCGAGGTGCCGGGGCCCGGACCCGGGGCGCAGCGACGCATGGGAGACCCGGGCGAGCGTGCCGCGTTCCTCGTCCAGCCGGTAGGTGTACACGGTGTCGTTGCCGAGGTCCACGGCGAGGACGTGGCCGCCGTCGGGGGTGGTGACGATCTGGTGGGCGTGCGGTCCGTCCTGGCCGGGGCCGGGCGGCGGCGCGTCGTGGGCGACCAGGTCCGTGCGCTCCCCCAGCGAGCCGTCGGCCCGGACGGGGTGCACCGCGACGCTGCCCGAGGTGTGGTTCGCGGTCAGCAGCCACCTGCCGGTGGGGTGGACGGAGAGGTGGGCGGGTCCCGCCCCGCCCGTGTCGCGCGTCCCCAGCACCCGGTGGGCGCCGTCGGGCGAGAGGGCCACGGCCGTCACCCGGCCCCGGTCCTGCTCGTCGACCGCGTAGACGGTGGCGCCCGAGGGGTGCWGGGCCAGGTACGAGGGGTCGGCCACGCCGGTGATCACGGGGCCCGCGGTGATCGCCCCGGTGCGGGGGTCACAGGTCGCGGTCCCGATGCCCGTGCCGCCGCCCCGGGCGGAGGTGTACGTGCCGAGCAGCAGGCGCGGGGCGGTGCGCGGGCGCGCGGCGGCGGCGCGCACCGGGTCCGGCGCGGGCTTCGGAGTACCGGCCGGGGCGGGGGCCATCGAGAGGGCGGCGCCGCCGATCAGCGCTCCGAGGACGGTGCGGCGGCTGGTGGCGTGGTTCATGCGGGACACCTCGCGTGGGGGTCGGTTGCGTCGGACGCACCGGCCACCCTGGCCCGCCCCGCACCCCCTCGGCAACCGGCCCGATCCCGCCACGCCCCGCGCGATCCGCGCGGAGGCGGCCGGACCGAATTCCGGGCACCCCCTTGACAGCCTCCACACCGCCGGGCAATCTTCCATCACGTAGAAACTAACTTCCGCAATACGGAAGGAGCGCCGAACCCTCATGGGCTACCCGGACCAGCGCTTCGATGTGAACCTTTCGATCCTCTTCACCGAGCTCCCGCTCCTGGAGCGCCCCGCGGCCGCCGCCGCGGCCGGCTTCACGGCGGTCGAGCTGTGGTGGCCCTGGATCGAGACCCCCACTCCGCCGCAGGCCGAGCTCGACGCCCTCAAGAAGGCGCTCGACGACGCCGGCACGCAGCTGGTGGGGCTGAACTTCTACGCCGGCCGGCTGCCCGGCCCCGACCGCGGCGCACTCTCCGTGCCCGGCACCGAGTCGGAGCGCTTCCGCGCCAACATCGAGGTGGCGGCCGACTTCGCCGCCTCGGTCGGCTGCAGGGCGCTCAACGCGCTCTACGGCAACCGGGTCGACGGCGTGGACCCGGCCGCGCAGGACGAACTCGCCCTGGAGAACCTGGTCATCGCCGCCCGCGCGGCCGACCGGATCGGGGCGGTGCTCCTGATCGAGACCCTCAACGCACCGGAGTCCCCGCGCTACCCCCTGGTGAGCGCACCGGCCGGGATCGAGGTCGTCGACCGGGTCAACGCGGCGACCGGCCTCGGCAACGCGAAGTTCCTCCTCGACCTGTACCACCTGTCGATGAACGGCGAGGACCTCGGCGAGGCCATCGCGCGGTACGCCGGGAGGACCGGCCACGTCCAGATCGCCGACAACCCGGGGCGCGGCGCGCCCGGCACCGGCTCGCTCCCGCTGGAACAGCTCCTCGACGAGCTGACGAAGGCCGGTTACGACGGCTGGGTCGGCCTGGAGTACAAGCCGGGCGACCGGCCGAGCGCCGAGGCCTTCGAGTGGCTCCCGGCCACCGCGCGGGCCGCCCGCTGAGGGCGGCCGCCCCTCTCGTACACACGCTTATTCGGAAGGCACCCTCATGAGCAGCAATCTCCCCAAGGTCGCGTGGATCGGACTCGGCATCATGGGCTCCCCCATGTCCGAGAACCTGATCAAGGCCGGGTACGACGTCACCGGGTACACCCTGGAGCGGGCGAAGGTCGACCGGCTGGTCGCGGCCGGCGGCACCGGCGCGGCCTCGGTCGCCGAGGCGGTGCGGGACGCCGACGTCGTCATCACGATGGTGCCCGCCTCCCCGCAGGTCGAGGCCGTCGCCTACGGCCCCGACGGCATCCTGGAGAACGCGCGGCCCGGCACCCTGCTGATCGACATGTCGTCGATCACCCCGCAGACCTCCGTGGACCTCGCGAGGAACGCGGAGGACAAGGGCATCCGGGTGCTCGACGCCCCGGTCTCCGGCGGCGAGGCCGGTGCGATCGAGGCGGTGCTGTCGATCATGGTCGGCGGCGAGCGGACCGACTTCGACCAGGCCGGACCGATCCTCCGGGCGCTCGGAAAGACCATCGTGCTGTGCGGTCCGCACGGTTCGGGCCAGACGGTGAAGGCCGCCAACCAGCTGATCGTCGCGGTCAACATCCAGGCGTGCGCCGAGGCCGTCGTCTTCCTGGAGAAGTCCGGGGTGGACCTCACCGCCGCGCTGGACGTCCTCAACGGCGGCCTGGCCGGCTCGACCGTCCTGACCCGCAAGAAGGACAACTTCCTCAAGCGGGACTTCGCGCCGGGCTTCCGGATCGACCTGCACCACAAGGACATGGGCATCGTCACGGACGCCGCCCGCAACGTCGGCGCCGCGCTGCCCGTCGGCGCCGTGGTCGCCCAGCTCGTCGCCTCGCTGCGCGCACAGGGCGACGGCGGCCTGGACCACTCGGCGCTGCTGCGCGCCGTCGAGCGCCTGTCGGGGCAGCCCGTCCAGGCCTGACCGGAAGGGGCCGCGAACCCGTCCGCCCGGACGCCCCGGGCCGGACACACTCCTCGCGGAACACCCCGTCCCCCTCGGCTTCCGGACGGCGTCGGCGCTGACACCTGTCCTGTCGCGCCCAGGCGCCGGCGCCGTCCGGAACACCTCGCAGCCAGATTCAACAAACTGTTGACGCCGGGTTCGGGGCGTACTTACGCTCCTGGAGCCTTGAGCCGTCTCAGTTCAGCAGTTCAGCAACTCAGCAGCTCCCGTACGGAAGGTCGCCCCGACACCATGACGCAGCGTGTGCTTACGACCGAGTCAGGCGCCCCGGTCGCCGACAACCAGAACTCCGCCACCGCAGGCGTCGGTGGCCCGATCCTCCTCCAGGACCAGCACCTGCTGGAGAAGCTGGCCCGCTTCAACCGGGAGCGCATCCCGGAGCGCGTGGTCCACGCCCGCGGCTCCGGCGCGTACGGCTACTTCGAGGTGACCGACGACGTCACCGCCTTCACCCGGGCCGACTTCCTCTCCGAGGTCGGCAGGCGCACCGAGACGTTCATCCGCTTCTCGACCGTCGCCGACTCGCTGGGCGGCGCGGACGCGGTGCGCGACCCGCGCGGCTTCGCCCTCAAGTTCTACACGGACGAGGGCAATTACGACCTGGTCGGCAACAACACCCCGGTGTTCTTCATCAAGGACCCGATCAAGTTCCCCGACTTCATCCACTCGCAGAAGCGCGACCCGTTCACGGGCCGTCAGGAGCCGGACAACGTCTGGGACTTCTGGGCCCACGCCCCCGAGGCGACGCACCAGGTCACCTGGCTGATGGGCGACCGCGGCATCCCCGCCTCGTACCGCCACATGAACGGTTACGGCTCGCACACCTACCAGTGGACGAACGCCGCGGGCGAGGCGTTCTTCGTCAAGTACCACTTCAAGACGAACCAGGGCGTGCGCTCGCTCTCCGCCGAGCAGGCCGCCGAGCTCGTGGGCAAGGACGCCAACTCGCACCAGACCGACCTGCTGCAGGCCATCGAGCGCGGGGTGCACCCGTCCTGGACGCTGTACGTGCAGGTCATGCCGGCCGCCGAGGCCGCGGACTACCGTTTCAACCCGTTCGACCTGACCAAGGTGTGGCCGCACGCCGACCACCCGCTCCAGCGGGTGGGCCGGCTGGTGCTGGACCGCAACCCGGACAACGTCTTCGCCGAGGTCGAGCAGGCCGCGTTCTCGCCCAACAACTTCGTGCCCGGCATCGGCCCCTCCCCGGACAAGATGCTCCAGGGCCGGCTGTTCGCCTACGCGGACGCGCACCGCTACCGGCTCGGCGTCAACCACACCCAGCTCCCGGTGAACGCGCCGCGCACCGCCGTCGTCGACAACTACGGCCGCGACGGCCTGCACGCCACCCGCAACGGCTCGCGCCACGACAAGAACTACGAGCCCAACTCGTACGCGGGCCCCGCCCAGACCGACGCGGCGCTCTCCGCCCCGCTCGCGATCCACGGCTGGACCGGCACCCACGCGGCGCCCGCCCACACCAAGGACGACGACTTCTTCCAGGCGGGCGAGCTGTACCGGCTCATGTCCGAGGACGAGAAGGGCCGTCTGGTCGCCAACATCGCGGGCGGGCTCTCCCAGGTGACCCGCGACGACGTGATCGAGAAGAACCTCGCCCACTTCCACGCCGCCGACGCCGACTACGGCCGGCGCGTGGAGGAGGCGGTCCGCGCCCTGCGCGAGGACTGACCCCCGGACCCTGCCCGTGCCGTGTACCCGGATGAGGGGTGGCACACCGCACGGGCAGGACGAGGCCGCGGCGGCGCGACGCCAGTGCGGTGGCGGAGGCCGGAGCGCCTCCCCGCCCCCCGACCTGAGGGGGGCGGGGGCGCACGGCCCGCTCGCCGCCGCCGCGGCCCCCGTCACCACCCCGGCCGGGGTGTGGCGCACGGAACCGTATCCGTGTGCCACACCCCGGCCGCTTTCGCGCGCCCTCCCCGTTTCCGTGCGGCCTCCCCTCTCCTTTCCGCGCGACCGGCCCGCTCCCGGTCCGTGCACGCACCCGGTCCGCGCACGGACCGGGGCCCCGCGGCATGCACCGGGGCCGCGTACGGACACCCGGGCCGGCCGCACGATGTCATGACCGCCCCGGCGCGGAGCCCCCGACGCCCCACGGAACGGATACGCCGTGGCCCCCGCCCCGGGATTCGGGGCGGGGGCCACGGGCCCTTCCTGTCGGTCCGTCAGGACACCGCGAGCGGGCGGATCGCGGTCGGCGCGTGGGACGGCTCCGTGGCGAGGTCCTCGAACTCGTTGACCGACGCGATGTCCGTACCGCTCATCGCGATGTTCGTGACGCGTTCCAGGATCGCCTCGACCACCACCGGGACCCGGAACTCGGCGGCCAGCTTCTTCGCCTCCTCGAAGGCGGGCAGCAGCCGGTCCGGCTCGGTGACGCGGATCGCCTTGCAGCCCAGGCCCTCGACGACCTTGACGTGGTCGACGCCGTAGACGCCCAACTCCGGGGAGTTGAGGTTCTCGAACTCCAGGTTGACCTGGAAGTCGATGTCGAAGTTGCGCTGCGCCTGGCGGATCAGGCCGAGGTACGAGTTGTTGACCAGGACGTGCACGTACGGGATGCGGTGCTGGGCGCCCACCGCCAGCTCCTCCAGCATGAACTGGAAGTCGTAGTCGCCCGAGAGCGCGACGACCGAGCCCTCGGGGTCCGCGGTGGCGACTCCGAGCGCGGCCGGGATGGTCCAGCCGAGGGGGCCGGCCTGGCCGCAGTTGATCCAGTGGCGCGGGCGGTAGACGTGGAGCATCTGGGCGCCCGCGATCTGGGAGAGGCCGATCGTGGTGACGTACCGGGTCTCCGGGCCGAATGCCCGGTTCATCTCCTCGTACACCCGCTGCGGCTTCAGCGGGACGTCGTCGAAGTGCGTACGCCGCTGGAGGCTCGCACGGCGCTCCTGCGTGGACGCGGCCCAGGCCGAGCGGTCCGGGAGCTTACCGGCCGCCTTCAGCTCGCGGGCGACCTCCACGAACAGTTCCAGCGCCGCCTTCGCGTCGGAGACGATGCCGAGGTCCGGGGCGAAGATCTTGCCGATCTGGGTGGGTGCGATGTCCACGTGCACGAACGTACGGCCCGCCGTGTAGACGTCGAGCTTGCCCGTGTGGCGGTTGGCCCAGCGGTTGCCGATGCCGAGGACGAAGTCGGACTCCAGGAAGTTCGCGTTGCCGTAGCGGTGCGAGGTCTGGAGGCCGACCATGCCGGCGTTCAGCTCGTGGTCGTCGGGGACGATGCCCCAGCCCATGAGGGTGGGAACGACCGGGACGCCGGTCAGTTCGGCGAACTCGACGAGGAGTTCCGCCGCGTCGGCGTTGATGATGCCGCCGCCCGCGACGAGCAGCGGGCGCTCGGAGGCGTTCAGCATCTCGATCGCGCGCTCGATCTGCTTGCGGGACGCGGCGGGCTTGTGCACCGGCAGCGGCTCGTACAGGTCGGGGTCGAACTCGAACTCGGTGAGCTGCACGTCGATCGGCAGGTCGATGAGGACCGGGCCGGGGCGGCCCGTACGCATCAGGTGGAACGCCTGCTGGAAGACGCCCGGGACCTGCGCGGCCTCCAGGACGGTGGTGGCGGCCTTGGTGACCGGGGCGGCGATCGAGGCGATGTCGACCGCCTGGAAGTCCTCCTTGTGAAGCACGGCGGTGGGGGCCTGGCCGGTGATGCAGAGGATCGGGATCGAGTCGGCGATGGCCGAGTAGAGGCCGGTGATCATGTCGGTGCCGGCCGGTCCCGACGTGCCGATGCAGACGCCGATGTTGCCCGGGCGGGCCCGGGTGTACCCCTCCGCCATGTGGGAGGCGCCCTCGACGTGCCGGGCGAGCGTGTGGTGAACCCCGCCGGAGGCCTTGAGGGCCGCGTAGAAGGGGTTGATCGCCGCGCCCGGCACGCCGAACGCGTTGCTGACGCCTTCACGCTTGAGGATCTCAACTGCCGCTCTGGCAGCGGTCATTCGAGGCATTGAGTGCTCCTGCCGGGATCTGGTGGATTCGGGCTCTGTCGCGCCACCTGAGAGCACCAATTCCGCATTACGGAAAATTGATTCTGTTATACGGAAGTAAATTTAAAGTGCGGTCCGGCGACCGTCAAGGGACGGCGCACCCGGCGGCCCGTGCGCCGGGACCTGCCCGCGAAATGCGTCAAGTCCCTCCCCGGCGCCCCGCTCCTGGTGAACCATGGGTGGGGAACGGAGTGGGCCCGCCGGCCGGCACCGGTGTGTTCCGGTGCCGGCCGGCCCGGCGCCCGTCGCGGGGCGGGCCCGAGGCCCGGAGGGAGACCATCGTGGAGTCGGTGCCGGTTCACTGCCCGGCCTGCGGCCGCGACCACGCGTACAGCGCCCCGGCCTACCCCTGCCCGTGCGGCACCCCGACCGCCCCGTCCCTGCTGCCCGGAGCCCCGGCCGTACCGGTCACCCACCGCACCTGGAACGACGACTGGGTGACGGTGCGCTGCCCCGGCTGCGGACGCCACGACCAGTGGCCGCGACCGGAGCTGTACTGCCCCTGCGGGGCGGTGCTGCGCATCCCGGTCCGGCCCGCGGCGCCCCCCGACGACGCGGCCCCGCCGTCCCACATCCCGCTGCCGCGCACGGCACCGGCGCCCCGGCCGGCGTTCCGGCCCGCGGCCGTCCACGGCGCGGACGACGCGGTCGCCACCGCGGCCCGGTACCTGCGGTGGCTGGGCTACCGGGACGTCGTGCGGGCGGCGCGCCCCTCCCCCGCGCGGATCGACCTGCGGGCCCCCGGACTGCTGGCCCGGGTCGACGCGTCGGCCCGCGCGACCGCCCTGCGCGACGTCGAGTGCCTCTGGCTGCACGCCCTCGGCGCGTCGGCCACCGGCGTGCTGTTCTCGGTCGCGGGCTACGCACCGGACGCCGGGGCGCGCGCGGACGGGCTGGGCGTGCCGCTGTTCACGATGGACGCGGCGGGTGGGCCCCGACCGGTCAACGGCCCGGCCGACGAGCTGCTCAGCACCGGGGCCCGGGCATTCCCCTCCGAGCCGGGCGACCCGGGGCGACATACTGTGCGCATGCGCATCCGTACCGCCCGCCGCTCCGATCTCCCGCTGCTCCAGGACATCGAGCGCGCCGCCGGCGAGCCGTTCCGCACGCTCGGCATGACCTCCGTCGCGGACGACGACCCGCCGCCCCTCGACCTGCTGGACGAATACCGCCGGGACGGCCGGGCCTGGGTGGCGGCGGACCCCGACGACCATCCGGTCGGCTATCTGATCGCCGATCCGGTCGACGGGGCGGCCCACATCGAGCAGGTCTCCGTGCATCCGTCCGTCGCCCGGCAGGGCCTGGGCGCCGCCCTCATCGCCCACCTCGACGGGTGGGCGGCCGGCCGGCAGCTGGACGCGCTCACCCTGACGACCTTCTCGCACGTCCCGTGGAACGCGCCGTACTACGCCCGGCTCGGCTTCCGCACGCTCGGCGAGGCGGAACTCACCGACGGACTGCGGAAGATCAGGGCGGAGGAGGCCGAACACGGCCTGGACCGCTGGCCACGGGTCTGCATGCGACGCGAGATCCCGCGCACCGCACGCCCGTAGAGCACGTTCCGGAAGCGGCGCCGTCCGCCCATGTCACCCCACCGGAACCAAACGACGACGGAGAGTGCGATCGGTCACGTTCGGGCCAGGGCGCCACAAATGTTCGGCCCGTGTCAGTGGCGGGCCCTAAAGTGGTGCCCATGGTTTTAACTGCACGGCACACCCCATCCACCGACAGACCGCGCGCGACCCGTTCGAAGCCCCGCTCCGCCGCCCAGGCGAACGAGGCGATACGGGCCTTCGTGGACGCCCGGGCCGGCCAGGACTGGTCCTCCGTGGAGTCCGCCGCCTACGAGGTACTGCTGATCGAATGGGCGGCCGCGACCCGGGGCGGTACCGGCGACATCATCGAGGCCGCCTGACCGCACCCGGGCCGGACCGGTCCTACCGGCCGTAGCCCTCCCGCAGTTCGATCTTCCGGACCTTCCCGCTGACCGTCATCGGGAAGGTCTCCAGGATCTGCAGCCGCCGCGGGATCTTGTAGTGGGCCAACTGCTCGCGGCAGTACTCCGTCACCTCGTCCAGGGTCGGCGGGTCCGCCGGGTCCTTCGGGATGACACAGGCCAGGACCTCCTCGCCGTAGGTGTCGTCGGGAATGCCCACCACCTGCACGTCCGCGATCTTCGGGTGGCGGTGCAGGAATTCCTCGATCTCCCGCGGATAGATGTTCTCGCCGCCCCGGATGATCATGTCCTTGATCCGGCCGACGATCTGCACGTAGCCGTCCTCCCGCATCACCGCGAGGTCGCCGGTGTGCATCCAGCGGCCCGCGTCGATCGCCTCCGCGGTGCGTTCGGGCTGTTCCCAGTAACCGAGCATCACGCTGTAGCCGCGGGTGCAGAGTTCGCCCGCCTCACCGCGTTCCAGCGTCACCCCGGTCACCGGGTCGACGACCTTGACCTCGATGTGCGGCATGACGCGACCGGTGGTCCCGGTGCGGCGCTCCAGGTCGTCGTCGCGGCGGGTCTGGGTGGAGACCGGCGAGGTCTCCGTCATGCCGTAGCAGATGGACACCTCCTCCATGTGCATCTCGGCGACGACCCGCTTCATCACCTCGACCGGGCAGGTCGATCCGGCCATGATGCCGGTGCGCAGCGAGGAGAGGTCGTACGAACCGAAGTCGGGGAGGTTCAGCTCCGCGATGAACATGGTGGGGACGCCGTAGAGCGAGGTGCAGCGTTCCTGCTGCACGGCGGCGAGGACGGCGGCGGCCTCGAAGGCGGGGGCCGGGATCACGATGCAGGCGCCGTGCGAGGTGGCACCGAGGTTGCCCATGACCATGCCGAAGCAGTGGTAGAAGGGCACCGGCAGGCAGACCCGGTCCTGCTCCGTGTAGGCGATCAACTCACCGACGAAATAACCGTTGTTGAGGATGTTGTGGTGGGAGAGCGTGGCCCCCTTGGGGAAGCCGGTCGTGCCCGAGGTGTACTGGATGTTGATCGGGTCGTCGCAGGACAGCTCGGCCTCGCGCGCGGCGAACTGCCCCGGCGTCACGGCCCCGGCGCCGGCCAGCAGTTCGTCCCAGCCCGGGTCACCGATGTAGTGCACGGCGCGCAGCGCGGGGCAGTCGGCGCGGACCTGGTCGACCAGGGCGCGGTAGTCGCTGGTGCGGTGCGAGAGCGAGGCGACCAGGAGCGAGATCCCGGCCTGGTTCAGCACGTACTCCAGCTCGTGCGCCCGGTACGCGGGGTTGATGTTGACCATGACGGCGCCGATGCGGGCGGTGGCGTACTGCACGAGCACCCACTCCGGGCAGTTGATCGCCCAGATCCCGACCCGGTCCCCCTTGGCCACGCCCGACGCCATGAGCGCGCGGGCCAGTTCGTCGACCGCGGCACCGAACTCGGCGTACGTCCAGCGCCGTCCCGACGGGACGTCCACCAGCGCCTCGCGTTCGCCGAACGCCTCGACCGCCCGGTCGAGGTTGCGTCCTATGGTGTCGCCGAGCAACGGTGTGGTGGCGGCGCCGTGCGCGTAGGAGAGCTCACTCATCGCAGGTTCCCCTCGTCGTACTCGGTGCCGGTGCCGGTGCCGCGGGCCGTGCGCTCGCGCAGTTCGATGCGGCGGATCTTGCCGGAGACGGTCTTGGGCAGTTCGGCGAACTCCAGCCTGCGGATGCGCTTGTACGGGGCGAGGACCGACCGGGAGTGCTCGAACAGCAGCTTCGCGGTGTCGGGGCCGGGCTCCCAGCCCTCCGCCAGGACGACATACGCCTTCGGGACGGCGAGCCGGACCGGGTCGGGGGCGGGGACGACCGCGGCCTCGGCGACCGCCTCGTGCTCCAGCAGCGCGCTCTCCAGCTCGAACGGCGAGATCTTGTAGTCGGACGCCTTGAAGACGTCGTCGGCGCGGCCGACGTAGGTGATGTAGCCGTCCTCGTCGCGGGAGCCGATGTCGCCGGTGCGGTAGTAGCCGCCGGCCATGGCCTCGGCGGTCCGGTCCGGGTCGCCGTGGTAGCCGGTCATCAGGCCCACCGGGCGGTCCGACAGGTCCAGGGAGATCTCGCCCTCCAGCGCGCCGGGCTCACCGGTGACCGGGTCCAGGAGCTCGACCCTGAAGCCGGGGCTGGGCCGTCCCATCGAACCGGCCTTGAGGAGCTGGCCGGGACTGTTGGCGACCTGCACGGCGGTCTCGGTCTGGCCGAAGCCGTCCCGGATGGTGACGCCCCAGATCCGCCGCACCGTCTCGATGACCTCCGGGTTCAGCGGTTCGCCGGCCGCGACGACCTCCCGCGGCGGGGTCTTCAGCTGGGAGAGGTCGGCCTGGATCAGCATCCGCCAGACGGTGGGCGGGGCGCAGAAGCTGGTGACGCCCGAGCGGTCCATCTCGGCCATCAGCCGGGCGGCGTCGAAGCGGGTGTAGTTGAAGATGAAGACGGTCGCCTCGGCGCTCCAGGGCGCAAAGAGGTTGGACCAGGCGTGCTTGGCCCAGCCCGGTGAGGAGATGTTGAGGTGGACGTCCCCGGGCTTGAGGCCGATCCAGTACATCGTCGCCAGGTGGCCCACGGGGTAGGAGACATGGGTGTGCTCGACGAGCTTGGGGCTGGCGGTCGTGCCGGAGGTGAAGTACAGCATCAGCGGCTCGTCGGCGTCGGTCTCCCGGTCCGCCTCGAAGGTGTCCGGCTGCTCGTCGGCACCGGTGTACGACAGCCAGCCGGGCACCTCCGCGCCGACGGAGATCCGGGTGTAGTCGCCGGGCACCTCGTCGAACTTGGCGGTGTCGGCGTCCCGCACCAGGACGTGCCGGACCCGGCCGCGCTCCACCCGGTCGCGCAGGTCGACCGGGCCCAGCAGCGGGGTGGCGGGGATGACGACGGCGCGCAGCTTCATCGCGGCGAGGGCGGTCTCCCACAGCTCGACCTGGTTGCCGAGCATGACGAGGATGCGGTCCCCGGCCCGTACGCCCCGGGCGCGCAGCCAGTTCGCGGCCCGGTTGGAGCGGGCGGACATCTGTGCGAAGGACACCTCGGTGCGGTCGCCGTCCTCCTCCACGATGTGCAGGGCGGTGCGGTCGTTGTCCTCGGCGATGACGTCGAACCAGTCGAGCGCCCAGTTGAAGTGATCGCTGCGGGGCCAGCGGAAGCCCTCGTAGGCCGCGAGGTAGTCCTCGCGATGCCGCAGCAGAAAGTCCCGGGCGGCCCGGAACGTCTCCGTCGCACTGGTTGCCGACATGTGCCCTCCTCATTGCGGACCGGACCGGTCACTTAACATCATGTAAACAGTGACCCAGGTCTCACCACCCCCGAACGGGGGTGCAGCGAGGGGTGGCCGATCCCCCGGACCGGGCAGGGAGGCGTCAGCGTGCCGGAATCCGTCGATGCGGTCGAGATGCAAGCCGCGCTGCTGCGGCTGCGCCGGACCAGCGGACTGCCCGTGGCCTTCGGCGGACTGCTCGCCGATGCCCGCCACGCCCGCATCGCCGAGCTGAACGGGGCGCAGACCGCCGCCCTGCGCGGGCTCGTCATCTCGGCGGGCAGCGGGCTCGGCGGCAAGGCGATAGCCCTGTCCCGGCCGTGCGCGGTGACCGACTACCACTCCTCGCGCCACATCAGCCACGAGTACGACCTGGCCGTCGCGGCGGAGGGCCTGCGCTCGGTGGTCGCGGTGCCCGTCGTCGTACGACGCAGGGTGCGCGGGGTGCTGTACGGGGCGCTGCGCGAGCCGATCACGCTCGGGGACCGCACGTTCGACGCGGCGGTGTCCGCCGCCCGGGACGTGGAGCAGGCCCTGGTCGTGCGGGACGAGGTGCAGCAGCTGCTGGCCACGACCCGGGAGCAGGTGACGGACCCGAGGGCGGCCCCGGAGGCGTGGGAGGACGTCCGCGAGGCGCACCGCGAGCTGCGTTCCCTGGTCCCCAAGGTCGTCGACCCGGCCCTGCGCGAGGAGCTGCTGTCGGTGTGCGGGCGGCTCGCGTCGGCGGCGGGGGCTCGGACGCCGGAGCCCTGCGGGGTGCGGCTGGCGCCGCGCGAGGTGGACGTGCTGGCCTGTGTGGCGTCGGGGGCGACGAACGCGGCGGCGGCGAAGCGGCTCGGGCTGCGGCCGGAGACGGTCAAGGGGTATCTGCGTTCGGCGATGCGCAAGCTGGGGGCGCACACCCGGCTGGAGGCGGTGGTGGCGGCCCGGCGTGCGGGGCTGCTGCCCTGATCCGGCCCGGGGCGTTCTCCGTGCCGGGCCCGCCGCCCGCCGTCCTCACCCGAAGTCGACGAAGGCCGCGAACCTGATGTCGTATCCGTGTGCTTCGTGCGTGCCGGCGGCGCCCGGTGCGGGCAGGGCGGTGAGCATCCGCACGGCCTCCTCCGTGACGGCGTCGCGGCCGGCGCGGCCGAGGTCGTCGAACGGCTGCACGGTGAGGGTGACCGGTCCGGATCCGGACTCCGGGCCGGTGGCGGCGTCCCGTCGCCAGATCGCCGCGAGGAAGCCGTCGACCAGCACCGAGCCGTAGGTCTGGTTGCCCTTCCCGTTGCGTCCCCGGTACTGGGGCGGGATCACGCGCGTGCGGTCCGCGTGGCCGAGCAGCACGTTGTCGAACTCGGGCAGGAAGCGGGGCGGGGCGGGGGTGTCCTCGGCCGGGCGCGGGGCATCCGGCAGGTCGAAGAGTTCGGTCCCGTTCCCGTCCCGGAAGGTGATCAGCCGCGGCCGCAGCCGTTCGAAGACCTCGCGCAGCCGGGTCAGCCCGGCCCAGCTCTGCATGTCCTGGACGGAGGCGGGCCCGAAGGCCCCCAGGTAGCGCAGGACCAGGTCGTCCGGGGAGGGGACCCGTTCCGGGGCGCCGTCGAGCCAGTGCCCGAGGGTGGTCAGCGCGACCCCGCCGCTCCTGCCCCACACCCCGCGCGGCGTGACCTGGACCAGCGGCAGCAGGCAGCGGGCGGCCGACCCCAGGGCCCGCGGGTCGGCGTCGGGCCATTCGGCCGCCAGCGCCTCGCGGATCTCCTTGGGCGTGCGGGGCCGCTCCTCGACGAGTTCCCGGGCGAGTGCCCCGAGCCGGTCCCGGTCCACCCCGACGAGCCCCTTGCGGAACAGGTTGAGCTCCCGGTCGCGGGCCGGCTGGACGAACGGGCGCAGGGTGAGCGCGTCGGCGGCGGTGTGCAGGTGGATGGTGGACCGCAGGGTGACCATGCGGACCGCCTCGCGGGACTCCAGCAGCCCGGCGAGCTCGGCCGGCTCGAAGCCGTCGAGGCGGGCGAGGAGCTGGTGGTAGGGCGGTCTGACGTTCTGCGCCTGGAGGCCGACCAGGTGCTCCACGGCGTCCTTCGCCGGCATCGCGGTGCGGCGCAGCAGCAGCTGGCGCTCCAGCGTGGCGCGGTTCAGCGCACGGGCGGACAGCACCGCGGGCGCGGCGGGCCCCTTCCCCGCAGTGGGGTTCTTCCCCGCGGCGGGACGCTTCGGGGCGGGGCTCTTCGAGGCGATGGGCTTCTTCGGAGCGGCGGGCTTCTTCGGGGTGATGGGCTTCTTCGGGGCGGCCATGAGCGGCACGGTACGCACCCTTGCGGACAGCTTCGGTCCTCATCGGGGAACGCGCGGCAATTCGTGTGACCCGCCATGCCGTCCGGCGGCGGGATCCGGGATCGCGGGGGCGTCGCCCCCATCATGGGGCGGTGATCAGCGTTCTGTTCGCCGTCCTGACCGCGTTCAGCAACGGAGCCGCCTCCGTGCTGCAGCGCCGGGCCGCCCGTACCGTCCCCGACAGCGCCGCGATGCACCTGTCGTTGATCGGGCAGTTGCTGCGCCGGCCGGTCTGGCTCGCCGGGATCGGCCTGGTGATCGTCGCGGCCGTCTGTCAGGCCGTGGCACTGGCCACCGGTCCGATCGCCGTGGTCCAGCCGATCTTCGTGATCGAACTGCCGGCCACGCTGCTGATGGCCGGGTTCGTCATGCGGGTCCGGCTGTCGCGGTCCCTCTGGTACGGGGTGGCCGCGGTGACCTGCGGGCTGGCCCTGGGCATGGCCTCCGCGGCGCCCGAGGGCGGCAGCGCGACCGTGCACGGGGCCGCGTGGGTTCCGGCGCTGATCCTGACCGGGGTCTTCGAGGCCGTGCTGATCGGTGCGGCCCTGGGGGCCTGCGGCAACGCCCGGGGCGCGTTGCTCGGCCTCGCCGCCGCCTGCGGCTACGCCCTGACCGCGGCACTCATGAAGGACGCCATGGCGCAACTGGAAGGGGGCGGTGGAGCAGCGGCCCTCCTCACGTCCTGGCAGCTGTACGCGACCGCCCTGGCCGGGCTGGGGGCGCTGTTCCTGCTCCAGAACGCCCTCCAGGCGGGCACCCTGGTCGCGGTCCAGCCGATGCTGACGCTCGGTGACGCGCTGATCAGCATCCTGTACGGGGTGACGTTGTTCGGCGAGGAGCTGCGCACCGGCTGGTGGCTGCTGCCCGAACTGCTCGCGCTCGCCCTGATCGCCGCGGGCTGCGTGGGGCTGTCCCGCTCCCCACTGGCGTCCGGCAGCGCTCCTCCGCCCCCGCGCCGGCTCCGCTGAACGGGGCCGGTACCGCGGGCGCGCCCGCCCGGGCGGGCCACGACCGATTGTTGCGATCGGGTCGCGCGCCCCGGTCGACCAGGGCTATTCTCCGGTCGAGCCATGTGTGGCGAACGGGCGAGGGGCCCGGTTCTTTCTTGGGGGTTGGTGTGGTTTCTGGTCGCGTCGTGCGGTTCGACGGAGCTCGGGGATACGGGTTCATCGCACCCGATCACGGTGGTGAGGATGTCTTTCTCCATGTGAACGACATGTTGATCCCCGAGTCCTATGTACATACGGGCACGGCTGTCGAGTTCGAGATCGAGGACGGCGACCGCGGGCTGAAGGCCTCGTCGGTCCGGCTCGCCGAGGGGGCGGACGGAAAACCCGTGACGCCGCCGAGGCCCGCGGTGGTCTCCGGGGCGTCGGACGACGACGCCCTGTGCGACGTGCTCAGTGCGGCCGAGTTCACGCGGGACGTCACCGACGTCCTGCTGGAGTCGGCGCCGACGCTGACGGGGTCCCAGATCCTGCAGATCCGGCGCGGGTTGCTGCAGTTCGCGAAGAACCGCGGCTGGACCGAGGGCTGATCCCGGACAACGCACGCGGGCAGCAGGGCCGACGCCCCGCGACCGGACCCCTCGGGTCGTCCCGGTCCGCGGGGCGTCGCCCCGTCCGCGCCGACCCGCCTCCTACACCGGTCCGCCGCCACCGCGGGGCGCGCCCAGTTGTCCGTCCCTCACCTCCCGCACCACGAGCGGGGTGCCGAGCACCTGGTGTCCGCCACTGGCCAGCATGCGGACCTCGCCCCGGTCGCTGATCTCCGCGCGCACGATCCCGGTCTCGTCCTCGTAGACCGGGTATCCGCCCGCCCCCGACTGCGCGGTGCGCCAGACGGTCACCGTGTCGTCCTCCACCGCGGACGCCTGAAACACCAGCTGGTAGCTCTCCGGGTAATCCATGGCGGTCTCCCGTGACGGGTGGGGCAGGGCGTCTTCCGCCTGTACCTTCCATGGTCCCCCCGTCCGGCCCGTCACGCCCGAGCAGCGGCCTCGCGCCCCGGCCACTTATCCTGAACCCGTACGGGCGGTTCGACGACATTCGGGCACACACCGCACGAAGGCCCCCTTTGTCCCGAGTCGTATGCGTCGCGTGCACGGCATGCACGGCATGTGCGACCGGGATCCCCGAGGATCGGGAAGGGACACACCATGAATGATGCCGACAGGGGAGATGACGTCTACCAGCCCCAGCAGCCGGAGGCCTCGGACCCCATGGAACAACTCGACGTCGAGGACACCCTGGACGACCGGGGTCTGACCGACGCGCTCGACGAGGGCTATTCCCCGCCCGAGCGCCCCTGGGCGGTGGAGGACCTGGGCACCACCGCCGCCGAGCAGCACACCGGTGAGTCGCTGGAGAGCCGGCTGGCCAGGGAACTGCCCGACACCGCCGGGGCCGACGGCGACGGGGACGGCATGGGGGACCTGTCCGACGGCGACGGCGAGCCGTGGGACGGCGAGGTCGGCACGGTGCGCGCCGGCCGGCTCACCCGGCAGTTGGACATCGACGAGCCGGACACCCTGGCGGCCGAGGACGTCGGCATCGACGGGGCCGGGGCCTCGGCCGAGGAAGCGGCCATGCACGTGGTGTCGGACGGTTAGTACCGCCCCGCGCGCCTTCGGACATCGTGGTCCTCACCAGCAGACGGAAGCCGTTCCTCAGGGGCTTTCGTCCGGATCGGTCCGGGGCACGCGGGCCCGGCGCGATCCGGACGGGAGGCCCGGGGCCGGACCGCGAGGAGAGGACACAACCCATGGCCGTGTACGAGGACGCCGTCCGGCGCTACTTCACCGCCTGGAACGCCGCCAC
This sequence comes from Streptomyces sp. sk2.1, assembly GCF_008120935.1. Taxonomy (GTDB): domain Bacteria; phylum Actinomycetota; class Actinomycetes; order Streptomycetales; family Streptomycetaceae; genus Streptomyces. The sequence continues at coordinate 1,809,896 of NZ_RDBO01000077.1, read as the reverse complement.
GCCCGAGGGCCTGGAGAAGGCCGTCGCGGCGGCTTTCACCGAGGAGGCCACCTACACCGACCCGTTGGCCGACGTGCGCGGCCACGACGGGCTCGCGGCCGCGATCAGCGGCGTCCACCAGCAGTTCCCCGGTTTCGAGTTCCGGCTGACCGGCGCCCACGACGGGCACCACGACATCGTGCGCTTCAGCTGGGACCTGGTCTCCACCGCCGACGGCTCGGCGCCCGTCGCCGGATCGGACGTGATCGCCCTCGCCGACGACGGGCGCATCGCCTCGGTCAGCGGCTTCCTCGACCGCGTCCCCGGGGCCTGAGCACCGGGCGGCCCGCCGCGCCTCCCCGCCACCCGGTCACCGCTTCGTCGCGGGCGGCCGGACCGCCCGCGACGACGACGCGCGGGCCTGGGCGGGGAGCGCGGCGAGGCCGGGGGCCTGCTCCAGCGGGCGGTCGGTGAAGAATCGGGCCGCGAGGTCCGCGACGTCGTCCGGCCGCTCCAGGACGACCCAGTGGTCGGACTCCTCGATCGTGACGAACCGGCTGCCCTCGATCGTGGCCGCGAAGGCGCGCTGCCGTTCGGGCGAGGTCACCGTGTCGTGCTCGCCGGCGAAGACGAGGGTCGGTACGCCCGTCAGCCCGCCGGAGAAGTCCGGCCGGTGCTCCAGCGCCCGGTGCAGGGACCGCGCGGCGTGCGGGGAATGGTTCAGGGCGTGCAGGAACGAGCGCCGCACATAGCGCCGCGCCAGTTCGCCCCGGTGGACCCGGCGTTCCGGGTCCTGGCACATCAGCACCCCGGCGGCCAGGGCGGCGAGCCCTTCCAGGTCGCCGGTCCCCAGTCGGCCCACGGCGCGGCTCCACCGGTCGCGCTGGTCGTCGGTGATGTGGGACGGCACCCCGCCGAGGACCAGCCGGGCGACGCGGCCGGGATCGCGCCGGGCGCAGCCGAAGGCGATCGCCGTGCCGTAGGAGAACCCGAAGATGTTGACCTTCGGCACGCCGAGGTCGTCGATGATCCCGGCGACGGCGGCGCACAGGACTTCGTTGCCGGTGTCGGCCGGCATGGGGTCGGCGTCCCCCATGCCGGGCAGGTCGGCGGTGACGACGGAGGCGAGCGGACCCAGGTGGTCGTCCATCTGCGGCCAGCCGTGCATCCCCTGGAGCGCGCCGCCGAGCACGATGACCGGCTCGGTGCGCGGGGCGGGCTGCCGCAGGACCCGGTAGCCGTAGCGCAGTCCGTCCACCGACAGGGTCCGGATGATCTCGTCGGCCATGGTGGCTCCGTGTCTCTGGGGTTTCCGGTCAGGGCCTGGTGAGGACGAGCGCGGCATTGTGTCCGCCGAAGCCGAGCGAGGTCTTGACGGCCGCGTCGAACGTTCCCCGCCGGGCCTCCTTGCTCACCACGTCGACGGGGATGCCGGGGTCGGGGGCGTCGAGGTTCACGGTGGGCGGGACGAGTTGGTGCTGGAGCGCCAGCGCGGTCAGCGCGGTCTCGATGCCACCGGCCGCCCCGAGCGTGTGCCCGGTCATCGCCTTCGTCGAGGTGACCAGGGGGTGTTCGCCGACGACCCGGCGCAGCATCGTCGCCTCGATGAGGTCGTTGGAGACGGTCGAGGTGCCGTGGGCGTTGACGTGTCCGATGTCCCGGGCGTCGATCCCGGCGTCCGCGAGCGCGGTGCGCAGCGCCCGTTCGATGCCCCGGCCCCCGGGGTCGGGGGCCACGGCGGAGTAGGCGTCGCAGGCGGCCCCGTAACCGGCGATGTGCGCGCGGACGGTGGCGCCGCGGGCCCGGGCGTGCTCCGGCCGCTCCATCACGAGGAGTCCGGCGCCCTCCCCGACGACGAAGCCGTCGCGGTGGATGTCGAAGGGGCGGCAGGCGGCCCCGGGGTCCTCGCGCCGGGTGGAGACGGCCTTCAGCTGGCAGGCGCTGGCGATCAGCAGCCGGGAGCAGACCGATTCGGCGCCGCCCGCGACGACGACGTCGCAGGCCCCGGTACGGAGCATCTGGTGGGCGGTGCCGATGGCGACGGTGCCGGAGGAGCACGCGGTGGAGACGGCCTGGCTCGGGCCGAGGGCGCCCAGGTCGGTGGCGACGCTGCTGGCCGCGCCGTTGACGACGGTGAGCGGGGCGAGTTTCGGGGAGACCCGGCGGGCGCCGCGTTCGGTGAGGATCGTGTGCTGTTCGTCGTAGAAGGGCAGTCCGCCGTGCGCGGAGCCGATGACGACGGCGACCCGTCCGCCGTCCCAGAGCAGGGGGTCGAGTCCGGCGTCGGCGACGGCCTCGCGGGCCGCGATGACGGCCAGTTGCGAGAAGCGGTCCATCAGCCGCGCGGTGGCCACCCCGAGCCGGGTCCGGGGGTCGAGGCCGGTGATGGTGTACATGAAGTCGCAGGGCAGGCCGTGGAGTTCGGGCCGGTGCAGGACCGAGGGCGGGTCCGACGCCCCGGTGACGGCCTTCCAGGTGGCCCCGGTGCCGGTGCCCGCCGCGGTGACCAGGCCGATCCCGGTGACGGCGGCGGCGAACGGCTCGGGGCGGTACGGGCGGCCCGTCACGCGACGATCCTGCGGTGCACCGCGTCGACGAGCCGTTCGACGGTGTCCCGGGAGGTCAGGTGCACATCGTCCAGGTCGACGCCCAGCCGGTCCTCGATGAGCAGCCGGAGCTCCTCCAGCGCGAGGGAGTCGAGCCTGAGGTGACGCAGCGACACCTCGGGCCGGATGGCGAGGGGGTCGGTCCCGAAGTTCGCCACCAGCAAGTCGTTGATCTCTTCTGCCGTGCTCATGCGGCGCTCCTGCGCTCTCGTACGCGGTGACGCCCTGCCGCGTGAGGGGTGAGTGCCATCGAGGGACGCCGGCCGGTCCGGAGAAACCCTTTATACGCCTTCGCGAAGAAGAAACCGGTCCGCGTTCCCCCGTACGACGTTGGGGCGACCGGGTGTACGAATCCGGTGGCCCGCACCGTCCGTCCGGCGCGTCGGCACCCGTACCGCCCGGTGCGCCGGCGCCCGCGGACCGGGACGAAAGCCCCTCCCCTTCCACCGCACTTCGCCCGTACACTCCGCGATCATGACGATCGATATGAATCGGACCGACGGTCCCGCGCTCTTCGCCACGATGTCCACCATGCGCGCGATGCGCCGCCTGAAGCCGGAGCCGGTGCCGGACGAGACGCTGGAGCAGCTGATACAGGCGGCCGTCTGGGGTCCCAGCGGCGGCAACATGCAGTGTTACGAGTACGTGGTGGTGACCGACCGTGAGGTGATGGCCCGTCTCGCGCCGCTGTGGAAGCGGTGCGTGGACGCCTATCTGGCGACGACCGGGAAGTACGCGCCGAAGGGCATGGACGAGGCGGCGTACGGCCGGATGGTCGCCGCGATCGAGTACCAGCGCGACCACTTCGCCGACACCCCGGCGCTGATCGTGCCCTGCTACCGCTTCCCGGAGCCCCGCCTGGACGAGGAGGGGCTGCTGGCCTCCGCGCGGGCGCTCGGCCCGGCCGCGACCGAGCGCATGGCGCACACCCAGACGCGTTTCCAGGCGCTCGCCGAGGGCTCCTGCGTCTACCCCGGCGTGCAGAACCTCCTGCTCGCCGCGCGGGCCCTGGGGCTCGCCGCGAACATCACCATCTGGCACCTGATGCTGGAGCAGGAGTGGAAGGAGGCGCTCGGCATCCCCGAGGACATGCACACCTACGCCGCCGTCCCGGTCGGATGGCCGCAGGGCAACTTCGGCCCGGTCCGGCGCCGTCCGGTGGCGGACGTCATCCACCGCGACCGCTGGTAGAACGACTTCACCGCCCCGCTCCATCCCTGCCCGGCAACCGTCACCCGGTTGCCGGGCAGGTCATCGGGCATCCCTGAACACTGCTCAACTCCATTGGAGTGAAAGGGAGTTCGACACACCGTCAGATGATTGTCATGCCCTTAACAGATGGATAGTCTGAGCGGGCTTCGCGGCCCCTCGGCCCACCCCACTCGGGCCCGGGGGCCATTCTTCTCCCCCCACCCACCGAGCAGGAGCAGGTATGCCCCGACGCCCCGCCGCCCTCACCACGGGCCGCGCATCCGTCCTCGCGGCCCTCACCGCCACCGTCCTGACCGCGACCGGCACCCCGGCCCTCGCCGCCCCGGGCGACGACCACCCGATGGACCGGGCGTTCGCACGGGCCGCCGCGGAGTTCGACGTACCCCGTGATCTGCTCGCGGCCGTCGGCTACGGCGAGACCCGCCTCGACGGCCACTCGGGACGCCCCAGCCAGGCCAACGGCTACGGCGTGATGCACCTGGTGAGCAACCCCACCAACCAGTCGCTGGAACGGGCCGCCGCCCTCACCGGCGAACCCCTCTCCGAGCTGCGCACCGACACCGGGGCCAACATCATGGGCGGCGCGGCGGTGCTGCGCGCCCACGCGGACAAGCTCGGCCTCGACGCCCGGGACCGCGACGACATCGACGCCTGGTACCCGGTCGTCGCCCGGTACAGCGGCTCGCAGGGACCCCTCGCCGCCCTGTACGCCGACACCGTCTACACCTTCCTGGCCGACGGGCTCGACGCCGTCGTGCCCGGGGGCGAGCGGATCTCGGTGACGGGCCGTCCGGTCGCCCCGCAGAAGGGCTCGGTCTCCGCCGCCGACGTGAGCACCCGGAGCACCGACTACCCGTCGGCGCTGTGGGCCGCGGCCCACACGAACAACTACACCAAGGGCCGCACGGCGAAGATCGACAAGGTCGTCATCCACGTCACGCAGGGCTCGTACGCGGGCTCGATCAGCTGGTTCCAGAACCCGACGTCGGAGGTCAGCGCCCACTACGTGGTGCGGTCCTCCGACGGCCAGATCACCCAGACCGTGCGCGACAGCGACACCGCGTACCACGCCCGGAGCGCCAACGCCTCGTCGCTCGGCATCGAGCACGAGGGCTTCATCGACGACCCGTCCTGGTTCACGGACACGATGTACCGCTCGTCGGCGGCCCTGACCAAGCACCTGTGCGACCGGTACGGCATCCCGAAGGACCGGGCGCACATCCTCGGGCACAAGGAAGTACCGGGCAACGACCACACCGACCCGGGCCCGTACTGGGACTGGAACCGCTACATGGAGCTGGTCGGCGGGGACAACGGCGGCGGCACCAGCGACGGGCTGAGCTTCACCTCGTACGCGACCCAGCAGAGCGGCTCGACGGGCGCCCAGGTCAAGGCCGTCCAGCAGCTGCTGAACGAGCAGGGGCAGAACGCGGGCGCGGTGGACGGCAGCTTCGGGCCGACCACCAAGAGCGCGGTGACCGCCTACCAGAAGGCGCGCGGTCTGACGGCCGACGGGATCGTGGGGGCCAGGACCTGGACCGCGCTGCTGTCGGCCGGCTCCGCGACGTCCCTCCAGGAGGGCTCGTCGGGCGACGCGGTGAAGCGGCTCCAGCGTTCGCTGACCGCGGCGCTCGGCTCGACGGTCGCCGTCGACGGCAGCTTCGGACCGGCGACGACGACCGCGGTGCGCAGCTACCAGACGAGCCGGGGCCTGACGGCCGACGGTCTCGTGGGGGCCAAGACCTGGGCGGCGCTGCAGGCCGGGCGCTGACGGACTCCTCCCCCGGACACCCCACGGGCGGGGCGGCGCGGCACGGACCCGCGGCGCCCCGCCCGTCCCCGTTCGCCCGTCGGCCCGTCACTCGGACGGCGGGCCGGCGGGGCACCGCCCGCGGGACGTCGGACACACGCAATGTCCGGGCAACCTTCCGGAAACCCTTGACGTTTCTCCTGACTCGTTCTTAACCTCACTGCGTAGTTCGTACTTCTTGCAGTTCACGTGCTGCGGCGCTTTCCGCAGTGTTTTGACAGGCACAGACACAGACCACCTGTCGGTGGTTTCGTCATGCCTGTTTTTTTGTGCTCCCCGTGCCGCCGATGGGTCTTCCCCGAAGGCGGATTCATGGCACAACGTCCGAGCGTCAAGGGCGTCGGCGACGTCGTTGCGCTCATCGATGGGCTGGGCAAGATCACCGGCCGGGCGCAGGTCATCTGGTTCCTCGTGTTCGGCGGGCTGTTCCTCGACGCCTACTCGAACGCCGCGCTGAGCGCCGGTCTGGGGCCGATGACGACCCAGATGGAGCTGACCAGCACCCAGGTGTCGATCCTCACGGCCACCGCTCCGGCCCTGGCGATCATCTTCAACCCGGTGGGCGGCTGGCTCGCCACCCGGATCGGCCGCGTCCCCCCGCTGCTCATCGCCAAGGTGTTCGCCATCGCGGGGGCCCTGCTGGCCGCCTTCGCCGGTGACTTCACCGTCGTCTGGCTCGGCCGGGTCCTGGTGGGTGTCGCGTACGGCATCGACTTCGCCGTCGCCATGGCGCTGCTCGCCGAGTACACCCCCGCGAAGCTGGGCGGCCGGCTGAACCTGTGGCAGGCCGTCTGGTACGTCGCCACCACCAGCAACCTCGCGCTCGCCCTGGTCTTCTTCAACCTGGACGTCGGCGCGGACATCTGGCGCTGGTCGGTCGGCTCGGCCGCGGTCGTCGCCGGGGTCCTGCTGGTGGGCCAGTGGCTGATGCTCAAGGAGAGCCCCACCTGGCTGGCGAGCAAGGGCCGGCTGGACGAGGCCGTCGCCAACCTGGACCGGATCTACGGCATCCGGGCCGTCGCCGGCCGGCCGGACGAGGTGACCCGGGCCGCGACCGAGGCGCCCGCCATCGGCTTCCGCCAGGCCGGGCTGCTCTTCAAGGGCGACTACCTGCCCCGGACGATCCTCTCCTCGGTCATCTCGCTCGGCCAGTCGATGCAGTACTTCGCGGTCGGCTGGTACCTCCCGCTGATCAGCCTGACGATCTTCGGCGAGAGCTTCGAGAAGGCCACGATCGGCTCGATGGTCTTCAACGCCTTCGGCATCGCGGGCGGTCTGCTCTCCGCGTACTTCGGCCGCCGGCTCGGGCTGCGGCTCAGCTCCGCCGCCGGGTTCGCCGGGGTCTTCGTGGCGCTGCTCGCGATGGGGCTGACCTTCGAGAAGGTGCCCACGGCCGTGGCGTTCCTGCTGCCGGTGCTGTTCATCCTCTGCCACTCCGCGGGCCCCGGCGCCAACGGCAAGTCCATCGCCGCGCTCTCGTACAGCAGTGACGTCCGTGCGCTCGGCACCGGGGTCACCGGGATGGTCGGCAGTTTCGGCAGCGTCGTCGGGCTGTACGTCTTCCCGCAGATCAAGGACTCCCTCGGGCTGGCCGACACCTTCCTGGTGCTCTCCGTCGTGCCGCTGCTCGGCCTGATCACCTGCCTGGCGATCAAGTGGGACCCCACGAAGGCCGCCTCCCCCGACGAGGTCGCCGCACGGGCCGGATCGACGGAATCCGCGGCGCCCGCCACCGCGCGCTGACCGGCCGCCGGACCCGTCGCACCCCACGATGGTCCCCTCCCCTCCGTACCCCTCCGCACGGCTCGCTCGCGATGCCCGCAACGAAAGGGCTGCCATGACGCAGACGTTCCCCGCCGCCCCACGGCGCGGTGTGCTGTCCATCGACGAGGGCACCACGGGCACCAGGGCCGGAGTCGTCCTCGACTCCGGGGCCGCCCACGAGGTGTTCTACCGGTCGATCAAGGTCGGTCACCCCGACGACCTCTCCGTCGAGCAGGACCCGATGGAGATCTGGACCGCCACCGTCGAGGTGGCGCGCCGGGCCGTCGGCCGGGCCCGTGCGGAGGGCATCGGGATCACCTCGGTGGCCCTCTCCACCCAGCGGGCCACCGCGATGCTGTGGGACCGGGTCACCGGCCGGCCGCTGCTGCCCGCGGTGGTGTGGCAGGACCGGCGCCACGCGGCCGAGCTGACCGCGTACGAATCCGAGTGGGACGCCGCCCTGCTGGCCCGCCAGGGCCGGCCGGTCGGCGCCCGCTCCCCCTTCCTCTGGGCCGCCCGGCAGATCGCCACGCACCCGGAGACGGCCGCCGCGCACCGCGAGGGCCGACTGCTCTTCGGCACCGTCGACACCTGGCTGATCTGGCGCCTCACCGGCGGCGCCGTGCACGCCACCACACCGACGAACGCCGCCTCCACCGGTGGTTACCTGCTGGAGCGGCACGCCTGGGACGAGGAGTGGATCGGCCACCTCGGCTTCCCCCTCGACCTGCTGCCGGAGCTCCGCTCCGACGACGCCGGATTCGGCACCACCGACCCGGCCGCCCTCGGCATCGCCGTCCCGCTGGCCGCCTCCATGGGCGACCAGCACGCCGCACTCGTCGCGCTCGGCGGTCTCGCCGCCGGGCAGGGCATGTGCGTGTACGGGACCGGCGCCTTCGTCGACGCGGCGACCGGCACCACGCCCGCCCTGCCCCGGCCGGACATCTCCGGGGTGCTCGCCCAGCCCGGCCGGCGGCAGGGCGACACCAGCCACTACAGCCTGGAGGCGTACACCTCCACGGCGGGTTCGGCGCTGCGCTGGCTCTGCGACGACCTGGGGCTGTTCGCCTCGCCGAAGGAGCTCGGTGAGGAGGCGGGCCGGGTCCCCACCCGGCCGGGCCGCACCCCGCGTTTCGTCCCGGCGCTCGCCGGGGTCCGTACGCCGGTCTGGCACCCGGAGGCCACCGCCTCCCTCACCGGGCTCACCCTCGCCACCACCCGCGCCGACCTCGCGCGCGCCGTCCTCGACGGGATCGCGCACTCGGTGTGCGACCTGATCGACGGCGTCGCCGACACCATGGGCACCCCGTTCACCCGGCTCCGGGTCGGCGGCGGCGTCTCCGGCAGCGACCCGCTCATGCGCATCCAGGCCGACCTGACCGGCCTGCCGCTGGAGCGGGTCGCCGACTCCGCGACCGCGAGCCTGCGCGGCACCGCCTATCTGGCCGGGGTCGCCCAGGGCCTGTGGTCCTCGCTCGAGGAGGTCGTCGAGGCGCAGCCCCGGGGCCGGATCTTCGAACCCTCGATCACCGCGGCCGAACGCGCCGACCAGCGACGCGCCTGGCGCGACGTGCTGATCGCCCACCTGGACGATCCCGCGCTGCTCCCGCTGAAGGCCCCCGAACCCCACACCCCTCGCTGACGGCCCCGGCCGTCGCCCCGGCGGCCGCACCCGACCACGCGGCCGCCGCACCGAAACACCAGGAGTTGATGTTGTGATCACCATGCCCGCCAGGAAACCGCGGCGCTCCGCCGCGGCGACCCGCCGTACGCCCCTGCTGCTCGACCGGGCGGCCCTCAAGCGCCGGCTGGCCGACGACACGTACGACGTGCTCGTCATCGGCGGCGGCATCACCGGGGCGTACGCCGTGCTCGACGCGGTCTCGCGCGGTCTGCGCGCGGCCCTGGTCGAGAAGGACGACTTCGCCTCCGGCACCTCGTCGAAGTCCTCGAAGATGGTGCACGGCGGTCTGCGCTACATCGAGCAGGGCAACGTCAACCTGGTCCGTCACTCGCTCCTGGAGCGCCACCGCTTCCGGAAGAACGCCCCGCACCTGGTGCACCGGCTGCCGTTCCTCTTCCCGATCCTGGAGAAGGAGGGGGTGTTCGACGCCCGGCTGGCCAAGGGCTTCGAGGGTCTGCTGTGGACGTACGACCTGGTCGGGGGGTGGCGGATCGGCAAGCTCCACCAGCGGCTCAGCGTGCCCGAGGTCCTCGCGCAGGCGCCGACGCTGCGCTCGGAGAACCTCAAGGGCGGGCTGATGTACTTCGACGCCCGCACCGACGACGCCCGGCTCGTCCTCACCATCGTCCGCACCGCCGCCGCGCTCGGCGCGACGGTCCTCAACGGGGCGAAGGCCGAGGGGCTGCTGACGCAGATGGGCAGGGTGTCCGGGGCCCGGGTCTCGGCGGACGGCGACAGCATCGACATCCGCGCCCGCGCCGTCGTCAACGCCACCGGGGTGTGGACCGACGAGCTGGACGCGAAGGCGGACGACGGGCACAGGCCGCAGGTGCGGCCCGCCAAGGGCGTCCACATCGTGGTGCCGTGGGACAAGGTGCGGATCAACTGCACGGTCACCGTGCCGATCCCCGGCCGGGCCCGCCGCGCGACCTGCACCCGCTGGGGCAACAGCGTCGTGCTGGGCACCACCGACGAGGACTACCAGGGTTCCCCCGACGACGTGCACTGCACCCGCGAGGAGATGGACTTCCTGCTGGAGGGCGCCAACACCGCCTTCGAGGGGAAGCTCACCCCGGACGACGTGGTCGGCTCGATCGGCGGCCTGCGCCCGCTGGTCGGCGGCAAGGAGGGCGCGACGCTCGACATGCGCCGCGACCACCACATCACCATCGGCCGCACCGGCATGGTGACGGTGACCGGCGGCAAGCTCACCACCAGCCGGCACATGGGCGAACTCGTCATCGACAAGGTGATGACCGTCCTCGGCCGCAAGGGCCGCAGCCGCACCACCGACCTCCCGCTGCTCGGCGGCGCCGGTTACGACTCCGAGGCCGTCGCCGCGTCCGGCGGCATCGCCGCGCACCTGGGCGAGCGCTTCGGCACCGAGGCCCGGTTCGTCGGCGACCTGATCCAGGACGACCCGGCGCTGGCCGAGCCGATCGTCGCGGGACTCCCGTACACGAAGGCGGAGGTCGTCTACGCGGCCCGCGCCGAACTGGCCCGCTCGGTCGACGACGTGCTCTCGCGCCGACTGCGCGCCCGGCTGTTCGCCCGGGACGCGTCCGCGGACGCCGCCGGGGCCGTCGGCGCCATCCTCGGCCGGGAACTGAACCTCACGGAGGCGGAGGTCGAGCGCTCGGTCGCCGAGTACCTCGCAGCCGTCCGTCACGAAAAGTCCGTACTCCTCGAAGGGGCAGCAGCATGATCAGCCGTCAGACCATCACCCATCCGTTCAACCGGGGCGACTACACCGTCGGCGCCCCCAGCTTCGCGAAGTGGGCGCGCAACACCCCGATCGGGGACGGCGGGGCCGCCCTCCAGGTGGACCCGGTCGAGGTTCCCGAGGCCGTGGTCGAGGCGCTGCGCGGGGCCGCGCACGCGGTGCACACCACGCGCGAGGAGGTCGTCACCCGGACCCGTGACTGGTGGGCCGGGTCGATGATCGGCGAGACCGAGGGCCGTCCCGCGACGCCGGACGCCGTGGTCGTCGAGGCGGCCGACGCCGACCAGGTCGCGGCCGTGCTGCGGATCTGCCACGAGGCGGGCGTCCCGGTCACCCCGTCCGCGGGCCGCTCCAACGTCACGGGCGCGGCGCTGCCGGTGTTCGGCGGTGTCGTCCTGGACGTCTGCGGGCTGAACACGATCACCGGCTTCGACGCCGAGTCGAACATCGTGGACGTCCAGGCCGGCATGTTCGGCGACCTCTTCGAGAAGCAGCTCCAGGAGGAGTACGGCGTCACCACCGGCCACTGGCCGTCCGCCTTCGCCGTCTCCACGGTCGGCGGCTGGATCGCCTGCCGCGGCGCCGGTCAGCTCTCCACCCGGTACGGCAAGATCGAGGACATGGTCGTCGGCGTGGACGTGGTGCACGCCGACGGCACCCGGGCCACGTACGGCGACTACGCCCGCGCCGCGGTCGGCCCGGACCTGCGCCAGCTGTTCGTCGGCTCCGAGGGCACCCTCGGCGTGATCGTGTCGGCCCGGCTGCGGGTCCACCCGCTGCCCGAGTACGCGAACGCCGTCGCGTACGGCTTCGAGACCTTCGCCCAGGGCCTGGACGCCTGCCGCCGGATCATGCAGCGCGGCGCCACCCCGGCCGTCCTGCGGCTGTACGACGCCCTGGAGTCGGGCACCCACTTCGGCCACCCGGAGACCAACCTCCTGCTCGTCGCGGACGAGGGCGACCCGGCGATCGTGGACGCCTCGATCCGGGTGGCGAAGGAGGTCTGCGCGAAGTACGGCCCCGAGCTGGACAGCAAGGCGGTCTTCGAGCGCTGGCTGGACGAGCGGATGCTGGTCGGCAAGTCCGCCGACGGCTTCAAGCCCGGTCCCGGCTTCGTCGCCGACACCCTGGAGATGGCCGCGTCCTGGACCGACCTCCCGGTGATCTACGACGAGGTGGTCGCCGCGATCCAGTCGGTGGACGGCACCCTGGCCGCCTCGGCCCACCAGTCCCACGCGTACACCGACGGCGCCTGCGTCTACTTCTCGCTGCGCGGCGACGTGGCTCCCGAGTCGCGCCGCGACTGGTACCGCTCGGTGTGGGACGCCGCCAACGCCGTACTGATCAAGCACGCGGCGGCGCTCAGCCACCACCACGGCTGCGGTCTGCTGCGCGGCCCCTACCTGGAGGAATCCCTCGGGGCGGGCTTCGCGACCTTCGTCGCGGTGAAGAAGGCCCTGGACCCGGCCGGCATCCTCAACCCTGGCAAACTGGGCCTTCCCAGCCGATTCGGTACGTCCCCGCTGCACTGATCACGGCGGCCACGAAACCCTCCTCCTCCAGGCAGGCCCTCGCCATGACCCCTTCCCCCTCCCGGTCCGGTTCCGCGCTCGACCCCCGGCTCGTCTCGGCGTTCGCCGAGGTGCCGGTCGTCGCGTCGGTCGTCGGCACCCAGCCGCTGCGGCAGTTCCTGACCGCACCGGCCAAGGTGTGCATCGTCGCCTCGCTCGCGGTGGGGCAGCTGCCCCAGGTCGTGCCGGCGCTGGGCCGGGCGGGGAAGACCGTGTTCGTGAACGTGGACAGCAGCCCCGGTCTGGCACAGGACCGGGGCGCGCTGGAGTTCATCAAGAACATGGGCGCGCACGGCGTGGTCAGCACCCGGCTGTCCCTCATAGAGAAGGGCCGCCCGCTCGGCCTGCTGACGATGATGAAGGTGTTCGTCACCGACCGGTCCAACCTGCGCCGTTCCACGGACGCGATCTCGCGCGGGGCGCCGGACCTGGTCGAGATCATGCCCGCTCCGATCATCGGCCGGATGAGCGCGCAGGCACAGCGCGCGATGTCCCCCTCGATCGCCGCGGGCTTCGTGGAGTCCCCCGCGGACGTCGCGCTGGCGCTGGCCCTCGGTTCGGCCGCCGCCGCCACGTCCGATCCCCGCCTCTGGCACCTGCGCCGGGACCAGCTGCCGCCGGTCCCGTCCGCCGCCCTGAAGAGGCCCGCCGCACCACCCCAGGAGTAAGTCCCCATGTCCTACGTCGTCGTCGCCCGCTACCGCACCAAGGAGGGCGAGGAGAACACCGTCCTGCCCCTGCTCGACGCGATGGCCGCCGCCTCCCGGCAGGAGCCGGGCAACCTCGCCTACCGGGTCCACCAGGGCACCGAGGACCCGCGGGCGGTCGTGCTGTACGAGGAGTACGCCTCCGAGGCCGACTTCACCGCGCACTGTGCCACCGAGCACTTCCGGGAGATCGTGCTCGGCCGGGTCGTCCCGCTGCTGGAGAGCCGTGACGTGCTGCGCTGCGCCCCGCGTGCGGAGGTGACGGCGTGAGGACCCGCGCGGTGGTGCTGCGCGGCGTGTCGACCGCCCGCCCCTACTCCGAGACCCGCCCGGTCGAGGTGGAGGAGCTGGAGCTGGGCGCCCCGCGCGAGGGCGAGGTGCTGGTCCGCGTCGCGGCCGCCTCGCTCTGCCACTCCGACCTCTCGGTGGTCAACGGCGACCGGGTCCGTCCGCTGCCGATGGCCCTGGGCCACGAGGCGGTGGGGGTCGTCGAGGACACCGGGCCGGGCGTCGGCCGGGTCTCCCCCGGTGACCACGTGGCCCTGGTCTTCGTGCCGAGCTGCGGTTCCTGCGCCGACTGCGCGGCGGGCCGGCCGGCGCTGTGCGCGCGGGCCGCCGCGGCGAACGGTTCGGGCGCGCTGCTGCACGGCCCGTCGCTGCTGACCGACGCGTCCGGCGAAACGGTCCACCACCAGCTGGGCGTCTCCGCGTTCTCCGAGCACGCGGTGCTGGCCCAGGAGTCGGTGGTGCCGATCCCGAAGGACGTCCCGTTCGCCGTGGCGTCGCTGTTCGGCTGCGCGGTGCTGACCGGTGCCGGGGCCGTGATCAACACGGCGGCGCTGCGGCCGGGGCAGTCGGCGGTGGTCTACGGCCTGGGCGGGGTGGGCCTGTCCGCGGTGCTGGGCGCCCGCGCGGCCGGCGCGTACCCGGTCGTCGCGATCGACCCGGTCCCGGAGAAGCGCGAACTGGCCCTCCGCCTGGGCGCGACCCACGCGTTCGCCCCCGACGACGCCGTGCGGCGGATCCGCGAACTCACCTCCGGCGGCGCCGAGGTGGCGATCGAGGCGGTGGGCAGCCCGAAGGTGATGGCCGAGTGCCTGACGGCCGTGGCCCGGGGCGGCAAGGTCGTCTCGGTGGGCCTGCCCGCCCCCGACCGGGTGCTGGAGGTACCGGCGCTGGCGTTCGCGGGCGAGGGCAAGTCCCTGCTGGGTTCGTACATGGGCGACGCGGTGCCGCGCCGTGACATACCGAGGTTCCTGGACCTGTGGCGGGCGGGCCTGATGCCGGTGGAGCTGATGCACACGGGCACACTGCCGCTGGCCGACATCAACACGGCGCTGGAGGAGCTGGCCTCGGGCCGGGCGATCCGTCAGGTCATCGACACCTCGGGCATGCTGGACGGCTGAGGCCGGAGCCGTGAACGGCCGGTGGCGCCCCCTCCGCAGGTCCGAGGGGGCGCCGCCGGTCTTTCAGCCGCCGGCCGTTCAGCCGCCGGCCTTCCCGGTCTCCGGCGCGGCCGCGGGCGTGAAGTGCAGGAAGATCCTGCGCCGGCTGATGCGCCATCCCCGCTCGCCGCGCACGATCACGTCCTCGTAGGTCACGCTTCCGCACTCACCGTCCGGGCCTGCGCCGATCCCCTTGGACCTCGCGTGGACCCGGCCGTCCCCGGCCTCGGTGAGCACGATGTTGGTGACGTGGTGGCCGACGGGCGCGCCCGGCTTGCCCGCCCGTGCCCGCGCCATGTCCCGGAAGGCCGCCAGTCCACGCACCTCCCCGTGCCCGAGGTTCGAGGTCTCGTAGACGACGTCGTCGGTGAACAGCTCGTCCAGCCGGTCCATTTCGTCGTTGTCGACCAAGTGCCCGTGCAGGGCGAGCAGTTCGGAGATGTCCAGACGGTCCTCGACACTGAGCGTCATCGCCGGTCCTTTCATGAGATCTCGCGATGTGCGGCAGTTATACGGGGAGGGCTCCCGTACGACCCGGCACAGCACCGGTCGCACACCGTCGTGGCCCGGGGAGTTCATTCCGCTGGAGCAACCTCGCGGCGCTCGTGACGAAGCAGCACGACCCCGTTGCCGAATGCCCTGGTCTCGACCAGACGGAGGCCGGTCCGGGCCGCCGATTCGGGGAACAGGGGCTTGCCCCGGCCGATGAGGACCGGATGGACGTAGACGCGGTACTCGTCGACCAGGTCGAGCCGCATGAAGGCCGCGCCGAGGTCGGCGCCTCCGAGGCACAGGTCCCCGCCGGGCTGCGCCTTCAGCGCCCTCATCTCCTCCGCGTCGACCTCCCGCCTGATCGTGGCGTTCCGGCCGACGTGTTCCAGGGTCCGGGAGAACACGATCTTGGGCTTCTCCCGCCAGATACCGGCGAACTCCACCGTGGTTTCGGTGGCGGAGGGATCGGAGTCGGCGGTCGGCCAGAAGTCCTCCATGAGCTGATAGGTCACCCGGCCTTCGAGGAAGCCGCCCATGGTCGCGAGCAGCTCGTTGAAGTGACGGTGCAGTTCGTCGTCGACCACGTGCCAGTCGATCTCGCGGTCCGGCCCCTCCATGAAGCCGTCGAGGGACATCGAGGCCATCAGGACGATCTTCCTCATACCGATCCTCTTTCTCCGGAGACGTCGCGCCGTGCCGCCGCGACACAACAGTTGACGCCCCGGCGGCATGCCCTGGCAACGAGTGACACGCCTCCCGGGCCCGGAACGGCGCGGGCCCGCGTACGGTGGCCCCGGAGCAGCGCCGCGCCGGTCCGGTCACCGGGCGGCCCGGGGGCTTCGGCCGGTGCGTCCCCACGGTTCGGAAAGAGGTTCGGCATGAGAGTCGGTACGGCCCGATCGGCCGCGGTCCAGTGGGTCGCCGAGCACGCCCGGCCCGATGCCGGCTTCCGGGGTGCCTGTTTCAGCGGCTCCACGGTGGGCCTGCCGGACGACGCCGAGCTGTCCCCGTTCTCGGACGTGGACGTGGTGGTCGTCACCGCCGCACCGGGCCCGCCCGCCGGGCCCGGAAAGTTCCGGTTCCGGGACGCGCTGCTGGAGGTCAGCCATCTGCCGTGGGACGAACTCGCCTCGGCGGACGCGGTGCTCTCCTCGTACCACCTGGCGGGGAGCTTCCGCCGGGACACGGTCATCGACGACCCGACGGGCCGGCTGCGCGAGCTGCGGGCGGACGTGTCGCGCCGGTTCGCCGAGCCGTCGTGGGTGCGCCGTCGGTGTCTGGACGCCGAGCACCGGATCGAGAGCCGGCTCGCCGCCCTCGACGCCTCCGCGCCGTTCCACGAACAGGTGACGTCCTGGCTGTTCCCCACCGGGGTGACCACCCACGTCCTGCTGGTCGCGGCGCTGCGCAACCCCACGGTCCGGCTGCGGTACCCGGCGGCCAGGGAGGTCCTCGACGCGTACGGGCAGGCGCACCTGTACCCGGAGCTGCTGGAGCTCCTGGGCTGTGCGCGGCTGTCGGCCCGCCGGACGGGTCATCATCTGGACGAGCTGGCCCGCACCTTCGACGCCGCCGCCGCGGTCGCCCGCACCCCGTTCTTCTTCAGCGGCGACATCACCGCCGGGGCGCGGCCGGTCGCCATCGACGGCAGTCGGCACCTCGTCGAGCGGGGCGACCACCGCGAAGCCGTGTTCTGGATCGTCGCGACCTTCGCGCGTTGCCACACCGTGCTGGCCGCGGACGCCCCCGAACTGCACCGTGCGCGTCTCCCGGCCTTCCGGGAGGCGGTCGCCGACCTCGGCATCGCCTCCACCGAGGACCTGCTCCGCCGGGGCGAGGAGGTCATCGCCTTCCTCCCCCGACTCCGGCGGACCGCCGAGCGGATCCTGGCGGCCGGTCCCGGCGGTGTCCCCCGGTCCGGTTGAGGTCCGGCTCCCCCTCCGGCCGGGCCTGTCGCGCTGCTACCTTGGTCGGCATGTTCCTCCCCCGTGCGTAGGACCCCGTGACCGCCCGCACCCCGTCGTCCCACCGGGTGCGGCACTTCGGTGTCCCCGCATGCCCGCAGCGCCGTGCGTCGCGCTGCCCTTCACGAGGAACGTCCTCATGCCTTCGTCTTCACCCGCGCCGTCGCGCGCGCCCTCGTACGCCGCCGTCCTGCGCACCCCGCACGCCGCCCGCGCCTTCGGTTCCGCCCTGCTGGGGCGGCTCTCGTACGGGATGGCGCCGCTCTCCCTGATGCTGGCGGTGAACGACGCCACCGGCTCGTACTCCGTCGCCGGTACCGTCATGGCCCTGTTCGGGGCCACCAGTGTCTTCCTCTCCCCCGCCCGTGCCGCGCTGATCGACCGGTACGGGCCGCGCCGGGCCCTGCCGCCGATGGCCGGGAGCTACGCGGTGCTGCTCGCCGTCCTGGCGTACGTCACTTGGCGGCCGGGCGCCCCGCCGGTCCTGCTGGGGGCGCTCGCCGTGACGGCGGGTGCCTGCACGCCGCCGCTGGGGCCGGTGATGCGGACCCTGTGGAGCCGCCTCGTCCCGGAGCGGGAGCTGCTGCGGCGGGCGTACAGCCTGGACGGTGTCGCCGAGGAACTGCTGTTCGTCACCGGGCCGTTGCTGGTGGGTGTGGTCATCGGTCTCACCGTTCCCGCGGCGGGCGTCGCGATCGGCTCGGCGCTCGTGCTGGTGGGCACCCTGGCCCTGGTGTCCTCGCCCGCGCTGCGCGGCGGGGGCGCGGCCCCGGCGGCGAAGGAGGCCGGGGCCGGGCCGGACGCCCCCCGCCGGCGGCGGCTGCTCGGTGTCGTCGGGGTGCGGCACGCCGCGCTGGTGGCGGCGGCCGTGGGGCTGTGCCTGGGCGGTCTGGATCTGCTGGTGGTGGCCTTCGCCGAGCAGCACGGCCGGGGCTCGGCCGCGGCGTGGGTGCTGGCCGCGCTCTCGGCGGGCAGCGCGGTCGGCGGGCTGGCCCACGGCGCCGTCCCCTGGCGTGCGTCGAACCGGGCGCGGCTGCCGTGGCCGGCCGTCGGCCTGGGGGTGGCGCTGGCCGTGGCCGGGCTGTCGCCCGATGTGTACGTGCTGGCCGGGGTGGTCGCGGTCGCCGGGGTGTTCGTCGCCCCGGCGCTGACGACCGCCTATCTCGTCGCGGACGAGTCCGTGGCGGAGGAGGTCCGCACCCGGGCGGGTGCGTGGGTCAACACGGCGGTCAACGCCGGGTCCTCGGTGGGCACCGCCGTCGTGGGGCTGCTGGTGGACCGGCTGTCGCCGGTCACCTGTTTCGCGGTCGCGGCGGTTCCCGCGCTGCTGTGCGCGGCGGTGGTGTTCCGTGCCCCGGTGGCACGGGGTCCGGTGGACCGTGACGGAGCGGCCCGGGGCGCGGTCAGCCGTCCGTGACCGGGAGGTCCGGCGCGCACCAGTCCGCCCAGACCGCGGCGAGTTCCGCCTCGACGGCCGGGGCCACCGTGTCCAGCAGCCGCACCTGTGCTCCCGGCCCCGCCAGTACCGTGCGGTACGGGTGGGGCCGGTCGCCCGGCACCGTGCCGAGGGCGGTGACCGAGCCGATGATCCGGTGGGGGCCCAGGATTCCGGGGAGTTCGCGCAGCTCCGGGTCGGTGAGGTCCAGGTCCTCGACCAGCAGCTCGTGACCGTCGTACGTGGCCCGGGTGGTCGCCCGCACGGCGCCGCCGCGCTCGCCGGAGCGGCCCAGGACCAGGGTCTCGCGCCACAGCATCCGGGCCCCGGCCGCCAGCGCGACCTCCATCGAGCGCTCGACCGCCGCTCCGGCCGAGATCACGAACGGCCGGGCGTCCCAGTGCAGTTCGCCGCCCTCCGCGACGTCGACGACGGCCCGCCACCTGGACGTGCCGCCGCGGTGGTCGTACGCGACCAGGCCGGACGGTTCGACCAGTTCGAGCCGGGCACCGGGGCCGACCGAGACGCGCAGCAGCAGGTCGTCACCGGCGAGCAGGCCCGCCCGGGTCCCGACCAGGGCGATCCGCAGCCGGTCGGGGGACGGCAGCAGGGGGCGGGGCGCGAGGAACGCCCCGGGGCGCAGTTCGCGGGCGAGGTGGCGGCCCGTGCCGTCGCGTTCGACGCGGACGACGGTGGGATCGGCCGGCTCCGTGGTCATGAGTGGCCGTGGCCGCGGGTGTCCCCGTCGCCGTGGCTGTGCGGTGCCATCGGGCCCGGGTCGGTGGGGACCAGGGTGCCGTCGCGGTGGCGTGCGAGCACCGACCGCACCCAGGCGGCGAGTTCGGCGACCGAGGCCGGGTCGTGCTTGGAGAGCGCGAGGACGGGCAGGCCGTCGCGCGCGTCCGACGCGTCGGCGACCATCGCGGCCACGTCGACCTCCACATGGGGTGCGAGGTCGGTCTTGTTGATGATCAGGAGGTCGGCCCCGGTGATGCCGGGGCCGCCCTTGCGGGCGACGTCGCCGCCGCCCGCGACGTCGATGCAGAAGAGCTGGGCGTCGGCGAGGGCCGGGCTGAAGGTGGCGGTGAGGTTGTCGCCGCCGCTCTCGACGAGCACCAGGTCGAGCGGCCCGTACGCCTCCTCCAGGTCCTCGACGGCGTCGAGGTTGGCGGTGATGTCGTCGCGGATCGCGGTGTGCGGGCAGGCGCCGGTCTCGACGGCGCGGATGCGTTCGGTGGGCAGGACGCCCGCCGAGCGGAGGAAGCGGGCGTCCTCGTCGGTGTAGATGTCGTTGGTGACGACGGCCATGGCGAGTTCGCCGGCCAGTTCGCGGCACAGGGTGGCGAGGATCGAGCTCTTGCCGGTGCCGACCGGGCCCGCGACGCCGAGGCGCAGGGCGCGCGGCCGGTGCCCGTGCGGGTGGGCCGGGGTGCGGGTGTGGGTGTGCTGGTCGTGGTGCTGGTCAGGCAAGGAAGAGTCTCCGTTCTCGTCGTGCGTGTTCGAGTGCCCACTGTTCGGTGAGCGGGGGCGTACGGGCCGGCAGTCCGGCCGGGGTCCGTACCGCGAGGGCCTCGGCGACCGCGGCGGTGGTGTGCGGTTCGGCGTCGAGGACCCAGGCGACCGTGTCGAGCGGGTCGCCGGGCAGGAGCTTGAGCGCCGCGGAGGTGATGGTCTGGAGTTCGTCGTGGACGACGGCGTGCGCCAGTTCCTCCGGGGTCACCTTCATGACCGCCCCGAGGGCGCCGAGCGCGACCGGCCGCAGCGGGCGGGGCCGGAGCGCGGCCAGGGCGGTGACCGCGGGGTGGTCCGGGGCCAGCCGCCGGGCCAGCCGGTGCACCCCGCGGCCGAGCGTCGCCGACGCCTCGCGCAGGGGTGCGGCGGGAGTCCGGGCCGCGAGGGCGTGCTGGACGGGGCCGTAGTCCACCGGGTCCCGCCCCGCGGCCCGCAGGGCGAGCACGGCGGCGGCGGCCTCGGTGACGGCCGCGGTGTGCAGCCGGGCCCGCAGCAGGGCGGGGATGTCGTCGCGGGTGAGTCCGGCCGCGACGGCCGGTTCGAGTCCCGCGCTGTAGGTGTACGCGCCGACCGGGAGCCGTCCGTCGCCGAGCAGGAGGAGTGCCGGGTTCGCCATCAGAACATGGAGTACCGCTGGGCCAGCGGCAGTTCGGTGGCGGGGGCGGGCTCGACGAGCTCTCCGTCGATCCGGATGGCGAAGGTCTCCGGGTCGACGTCGATGTCCGGGAGCGCCGTGTTGTTCGGCAGGTCCGCCTTGGTGAGGTGGCGGGTGGGTTTCACGGCCACCAGCTCCCGTACGATCCCGAGCCGTTCGGCCAGTCCGTCGGCCAGGGCGGCCGGGGCGACGAAACCGACCGAGAGGTGCGGGGCGGCGTCGGCGGCCGCGGTGGGGCGCAGCAGGACGGGCTGGGTGGTGGGGATCGCGGCGTTGGCGTCGCCGAGCGGGGCGTACACCACCATGCCGCCCTTGACGACGGCGGCGGGGCGGATGCCGAAGAAGGCGGGGTCCCACAGCACCAGGTCGGCCAGTTTGCCCGGTTCGACGGAGCCGACGACGTGGTCGATGCCGTGGGCGACGGCGGGGCAGATCGTGTACTTGGCGACGTAGCGGCGGGCGCGTTCGTTGTCGGCGGGCAGTTGGCTGCCGCGGTCGCCGAAGCGCTGCTTCATGGTGTGGGCGACCTGCCAGGTGCGGCAGACCACCTCGCCGATGCGGCCCATGGCCTGGGCGTCGGAGGAGGTGATGGAGAGGGCGCCGATGTCGTGCAGGACGTCCTCGGCGGCGATGGTGGTGGCGCGGATGCGGGACTCGGCGAAGGCGAGGTCCTCGGGGACGCGCGGGTTGAGGTGGTGGCAGACCATCAGCATGTCGAGGTGTTCGGCGACGGTGTTGACGGTGT
>NZ_RDBO01000077.1:1753817-1788492 GCF_008120935.1 Streptomyces sp. sk2.1 | reverse complement strand
CGTCCGCACCGCCGCCGCGCTCGGCGCGACGGTCCTCAACGGGGCGAAGGCCGAGGGGCTGCTGACGCAGATGGGCAGGGTGTCCGGGGCCCGGGTCTCGGCGGACGGCGACAGCATCGACATCCGCGCCCGCGCCCTCGGCGTGGAAGACGTGGATGGAGCGTCCGGCGATGGCGTCGAGGGTTCCTTCGACGTAGCCGGTCTCGTTGAGGCTGTCGGCGTGCAGGGCTACCTGGAGGCCGTGGGTGTCGGCGGCCCGCAGCGCGGCGTCGATGGCGGCGGGGGTGGCGCCCCAGTCCTCGTGGACCTTGTAGCCGCCGGCCCCGGCGAGCGCCGCCTCGCGCAGGGCCTCCTCGCCGACGGTGGAGCCCTTGGCGAAGAGCATGACGTTGAGCGGGACGCGGTCCAGCGACCGGTACATCATCGCCAGGTGCCGGGCGCCGGGGGTGACGGTGGTGGCCTTGGAGCCCTCGGTGGCGCCGGTGCCGCCGCCGATGACCGTGGTGGTGCCGGTGGCGAGGGCCTCGTGCAGGGTCTCCGGCATGAGGAAGTGGACGTGGGTGTCGACGGCCCCGGCGGTGAGGATGCGGCCCTCGCCGGAGATCACGTCGGTGCCGGGGCCGATCACCAGGTCGGGGTGGACGCCGTCGCCGATGTCGGGGTTGCCGGAGCGGCCGAGGGCGACGATCCGCCCGTCCCGTACGCCGACGTCGGTCTTGACGATGCCCCAGTGGTCGAGGACGACGACGTTGGTGATGACGAGGTCGAGGGCGCCGTCGGCGCGCGAGGCGGTGGACTGGGCCATGGATTCGCGGATGGACTTGCCGCCGCCGAACACCGCCTCGTCGCCGCCGAAGCAGCGGTCCTCCTCGACCTCGATCCAGAGGTCGGTGTCGGCGAGGCGGACGCGGTCGCCGGTGGTGGGGCCGTACAGCGCCGCGTAGGCGGCGCGGGTCATGCGTGCCATGTCACCGCTCCTCCGTCCGCGCGGTCGGCGGGTCGTCCGTCCGCGCGGCCCGGTCGCCGGGCACGAGGATGCCGGGCACCTTCCGGAGTCCGCCCAGTTCGACGAGGGCGACTTCGGCACCGACTCCGGGCTCGAAACGCAGTGAGGTGCCGGAGGGAATGTCGAGCCGGAATCCCTGGGCCAGGGACCGGTCGAAGGAAAGCGCGGGATTTGCGTCGGGGAAATGCAGGTGCGAGCCGATCTGAATGGGCCGGTCGCCGTCGTTCACCACGGTCAGGAAAATCTGGGTTCGCGTGTCATTTATTTTCAGTTCACCGGGACCGGTCCGGATCTCGCCGGGGATCACGGGATCGGCGAGGTGATCGTGACGAGCTTGCGCCCGTCCGGGAAGGTCGCTTCGACCTGAACGTCATGCAGCATCTCGGGAACACCTTCGAGCACGTCAGCGCGGGTGAGAACGTTTCTTCCCGCGGCCATCAGATCGCTGACGCGGGCTCCCTCGCGGGCGCGTTCCATCGCCCAGCAGGAGAGCAGGGCGACCGCCTCGGGGTAATTGAGCCGTACACCCCTCTCCCGTCGGTCACGGGCGACCATTCCGGCAACGCTCAGCAGCAATTTCTCCGTGTCGGACGGAGTGAGAAACATGGGAAACCTCCATGGCGGCAGTCCCCGGAATTCCCGGAATCGCCTGAGCCACGCTCCTCTTATAAGCCTCCCGGCAGCGCCGTGGCAACTCGCACCGCACCGCGATAAGTCCCTTTCTATCCTTATCGACCGCCATATACGGGCAAAGTAGACAAATTTTGATCATCAAGTGAGTGCAAAAAGTGCGGCCGCGCACCCCCGGACGAGGGGTGCGCGGCCGCTTCGGGTGCGGGTCTCAGCGGGTCACTTCAGACCGAACGCCCGGATGATCTCCTGGTCGACGGCCAGCCCGTCGGCCGCCTCGGCGTGCGCCCTGAGCGAGACGAACGCGCCGGCCTTCTTCGGGGCCTTGAACCGGGCGGTCCAGGAACCGGCCGCGTCCTTGCGCAGCTGCGCCGCCTCCCAGGTCTTCCCGTCGTCGTAGCTGACCGACAGCGACGCCTTCGTCGCCCGCACCGCGCCGTCCAGCCACTCCTGCGTGCCGGAGGAGAGCCCGACCTCGGTCCACCGGCCGGCCTTCACGTCACCGGCGAGGTCGGTGTCGACGGCGTAGTCCAGCTGGAGCAGCGGGATGTCGGCCTGGAAGGGGCCGTTCTCGTCCAGCGCGCCCGAGACGAAGCTCCACTCGGTGTGCGTCCGGGTGGACGTCCTCCACACCTCGCCGTCCCGGGCGGAGTCGAGCACGAACCGGTACGGCAGCTTCTGGGGCGAGACGTCCCAGGCGAACCCGGCCCGGCCCGCGACCTTCTTGATCAGGGTGTCGCCCTGGTAAAAGGCGGTGGAGGTGGTGTCGTACTCGTCGTCCGGCATGGAGCCCGAGTGACCGGCGCCCGAGTCCGTCCACGGCGTGAGGTTGAACTGGATGTCGTTGTACACGGACCGGAACGGACCCCAGTAGCCGGTGCCCAGACGCGGGCGGGTGACCGGGGCGAACCACCCGGCGGGGTAGGTGCGGCCCGCCGTGTAGTCCAGGTCGCCGCTGCGCATCTCCTGTGCGAAGCCCGTCTCGTCGGCGTTGAACACCGAGTGGTTCTCGTACCAGAAGGAGGCACCGGGCAGCGGGGTGACCCACTCCTCGCGGGTGCCGGGGAACTTCTCGTACTCCTCGAAGCCGACCCCCGGACCGTAGTCCGGGATGTCGTAGCGGTAGCCGGCGCCGAGCACGTCCTTGTGGCCGTAGAAGGTGTTCTCCACCTTCGCCAGCCGGCGGGCGGACGGGGCGAACTCCAGCGAGCGGTCCGGGACGACGCCGTCGTGCCGGTCGACCAGGTCGTACACGTAGCGGGCGAACTTCCGCTGCTCGATCGTCAGCTTCGCGCCGCTCCGGGCGGACTCGATCAGTTTCTCGCCGGCCAGCCGCCGGACCGAGGCGACCGGGATGGCGGCCTCGGTGCCGTAGGGGGTGTAGCTCTCCATCAGGACGCCGTCGCCGTCGTTGACGACGAACAGCGCCCCGGCGCCCGCCTCGACGGCGGCCGCGAGCCGGTCGGCGGGGGCGACCGCGTCGCTGCGGCGGACGACCACCGCCTTGCCCTTGACGTCCAGGCCCTTGTAGTCGGCCGCGGCGCCGTCGCCCGCGAAGACGGCCCGCAGCTTCTTCACGCCGCTCTCCGCGACGGGCGAACCGCCCTGCACGGCGACCGGCACGTCACGGCCGCCGGCCGTCAGGTCGATCAGCTTCTCGCCCTGCCGCCAGCGGGTCAGGAAGGAGAAGCTGCCCCGGGTGACCTTCTCGGTGGGGCTCGCCCACAGCTGGTCGTACGTCAGCGGGATCTGGTACGCGTCGCGCTGGACGGTGCCGTCCGGTGCGGTGCGCGCCATGTCGTACCGCAGCTGCCGGGTCTCGGTCTCCTTCGGCGTCCGCACGCTCACCTTGCGGGCCTTCGCGGCGTCGAGGGTCACCGTGGCCGAGCCGTCGAGGATGATCTCGGGGGCCGCGAGGAAGGCCAGGGCCTTCGAGTCGGCGCGGTCACCCGCGACGTCCGCGGCGGTCCAGGCGGTGTAGTTGCCCGGCGGCAGCCGCAGCGTGGTCTCGCCGGACACCGCGACGGGCTGGAGCTGAGGGTCGCCCAGCGCGCCCAGGACGACGGTTCCGTCCATCGGCTTCCCGGCACGGTCGCGGAGCTTCAGCGTGAGGTCGTACAGCTCCCGCTCCTTGGTCAGGGCGAAGCCGGTGTGGGCGACGACGGTGCCCGCCGCGCCCTCGGCGACGACCTGGCCGGAGAACCGCGTGTCGTTCGCGACCTTCGACGGGTCCAGCGAGAGCACCGCCTCGGCGGTGGAGCCGGCCGGCACGGTCAGCTTCTTCGTCGACAGGGTGTAGGCGTCGGCGTCCGTGTCCGTCGCCAGGTCGAGCACGACGTCCTTCGCACCGGTGTTGCGGTAGGTGATGGTCCGCTCGGCGACCGGGTCGGACGGGGAGTGCGGCCAGTCGTAGGAGGCGACCGCGACGGAGCCGGTGGCCTCGATCGTGGTGTCGATCGCCGCCTTCACGTCGAGCCGTCCGGTGCCCTGCTCGTACGGGCTGTACGCGTCGAGCCGCTTGGACGAACTCATCAGCGCGTCCTTGATCCGCCGGCCGGACCAGTCGGGGTGACGCTGCTTCAGGATGGCCGCCGCACCCGCGACATGGGGCGTGGCCATCGACGTGCCGGACATCGACCGGTACATGCCCTCGGTGCCCGGGACCGCCTGCGAGGCCGCGGCATTGATGTCCACGCCCGGCGCGGAGAGGTCCGGCTTCAGGCCGTTGGACCGCACCAGCGGGCCCATCGAGGAGAAGTCCGCACGGTTGTCCCGCTTGTCGACGGCGGCGACGGTGAGCGCCTTGTCCGCCGAGCCGGGCGCGCCGATCGTGCCCGCGCCGTAGGCGTTGCCCGCGGCGATCACGAACAGCGGGCCGCCGTCGGCGGAGAGCGCGTTCACGGCGAGTGACATGGGGTCGGAGCCGTCGTCCGGGACGGGGGAGCCCAGGCTCATGGAGACCACGTCGGCGCCCTCGGCCTTCGCCCACTCCATGGCCTCGATGATGCCGGAGTCCGCGCCGGAGCCCTCGTCGCTCAGCACCTTGCCGACGATCAGGCCGGCGCCCGGGGCGACGCCCTTGTTGGCGCCGTCGGAGGCGGCACCGGAGCCCGCGATCGTGGAGGCGACGTGTGTGCCGTGGCCGTGCCCGTCGATGACCTCCTCGCCCGGGACGAAGCTCCTGGCCTCCAGGACGCGGTCCTTGACGTCCGGGTGGGTGGCGTCGATGCCGGTGTCCAGGACGGCGACCTTGGTGCCCTTGCCGTCGTAGCCGGCGGCCCAGGCCTGCGGGGCGTTCACCTGCGGGACGGAGTCCTTGAGCACGGCCTCCGCCCGGCCGTCGAGCCAGATCTTGGCGATGCCGTTGTCGAGCGAACGGGCCTTCGCGGTACGGGATATGTCGTTCCAGAAGGACCGGGCGGTGTTCTTGTCCGCCTTCAGCGCGGCGCCGTGGATGCTGGTCAGGGTGCGGGTCCGCTCGGCGCCGCGCGGGGCGGCGGGCAGCGAACGGCCCCGGCTCGCCGGGTAGGTGGCGATGAGCGGGATGCCGTCCGACCTCCGGTCGTCGTACCCCATCTCGGCGAGGACCCGGACGTTGAACAGCCGGCGGTCCAGCTTGCCCGCCGCGAGCAGCGACCGGGCCTCGTCGGGCAGGACGTAGAGGTCGTCGCCCGCCTGCTGGACGTGCACGCCGCCGACCGCGCCGTCGGGGCGGTCGACGGTGACGGTGTCCTGCTTGCCTGCACCGTCCGTGTAGTGCACGACGTCGCCCGTGAGCAGGGTGATGTCGTATTCCTTGACGGGGGCGGCGGCCTGACGGCCGGTCGCCCCGGGCCGGTCCGCGGCGGAGGCGGAGCCCGTCACGGGGAGCAGCGCGCCACTGACCAGGGCGACCGAGGTCGCCACCAGGAGGGCCCGGCGTCCCGCGCGGACGGGTCTCGCCCGGCCGGGTGCGGAGGAGGAAGTGGAAGTCATGCGCAGATCAAATAGCCAAAAGCCCGGCTACTGCCCGGTTCACTCCTGGCGTGAAGCCGCCCTGGCGGGAACCCGCCCTCCAACGATCATGTTTTCGGGGCGGGTTCAGGCCACGGACGTGATCACCGCGGTCGGCGGTTCGCCCGTCTCGTGGTGGATCGGGGTGTGCGCGCCCTTGAGCGACAGACCGCTGCCGCCGCGCCGTTCGGCGACGATCTCCGCGACGATCGAGAGCGCCGTCTCCTCCGGGGTGCGGGCGCCCAGGTCGAGGCCGATCGGCGAGTGCAGCCTGGCCAGTTCCAGTTCGGTGACGCCGACCTCGCGCAGGCGTTCGTTGCGCTCCAGATGGGTGCGGCGCGATCCCATCGCCCCGACGTACCCGACCGGCATCCGCAGGGCCAGTTCCAGCAGGGGGACGTCGAACTTGGCGTCGTGGGTGAGGACGCACAGGACGGTGCGCGCGTCGACGTCGGCCGTCGCGAGGTAGCGGTGCGGCCAGTCGACGACCACCTCGTCGGCCTCGGGGAAGCGGGCCCTCGTTGCGAACACCGGGCGGGCGTCGCACAGGGTGACGTGGTAGCCGAGGAACTTCCCGGCCCGCACCAGCGCCGAGGCGAAGTCGATGGCCCCGAAGACGATCATCCGGGGCGGCGGGACGCTCGACTCGACGAGCAGGGTGAGCGGCCGTCCGCAGCGCGAGCCGTCCGCGCCGACGGTGACGGAGCCGGTGCGGCCCGCGTCCAGCATCGCGCGGGCGTCGGCGGCCGCCGTGCGGTCCAGCTCCGGATGCCCGCCGAGCCCGCCCTCGTACGAGCCGTCGGGGCGGACCAGCAACGGACGGCCGAGGAGTTCGGCGGGCCCGTCGGTGATCCGGGCGACCGCCGCCGCCTCCCCCCGTGCGGCGGCGGCGAACGCGGCGGCGAACACCGGCCGGGCGGGGTCGTCCGCCCGCACCGGCACCACCAGGATGTCGATGACGCCGCCGCAGGTCAGCCCGACCGCGAAGGCGTCCTCGTCGCTGTAGCCGAACCGCTCGCGCACCGCGACGCCGTCCGCCAGCGCCTGCCCGCACAGCTCGTACACCGCGCCCTCCACGCACCCGCCGGAGACCGACCCGATCGCGGTGCCGTCACGGTCGACGGCGAGCGCCGCCCCGGGCTGCCGGGGCGCGCTGCCGCCGACCGCCACGACGGTGGCCACGGCGAAGTCGCGTCCCTGCCCGACCCACCGGCTGAGCTCTTCGGCGATGTCCAGCATGGGTGCTGCTCCTTCTACGGGTGTGTGGAGGACGACGGGTGTGCGGAGGACGACAAGTGTGTGGAGGACGACGGGTGTGCGGGGGGGCCGGGCTACTTGGCGCCGAGCCAGCTCTCGATCGGACCGAGCGCGAAGTACACGACGAACACCGCGGTCAGGACCCACATGAAGGCACCGACCTCACGGAACCTGCCCTGCGCCGCCCTGATCGCGGCGAAGGAGATCACCCCGGCACCGACGCCCGCGGTGATGGAGTACGTGAACGGCATCAGGGCCACGGTCAGGAAGACCGGCACGGCCACGGAGCGGTCGCTCCAGTCGACGTGCCGGGCGTTCTGCATCATCATCGCGCCGATGACGACCAGTGCGGCGGCGGCGATCGGCCCCGGCACGATCTGGGCGAGCGGGGTGAAGAACAGTCCGGCGGCGAAGAGGAGGCCGGTGACGACGGAGGACAGGCCCGTGCGGGCGCCCTCGCCCACACCGGTCGCCGACTCGATGAAGACGGTCTGCCCGGAGGCCCCGGAGACGCCGCCGATCGCACCGCCCGCGCCGTCGATGAACAGGGCCTTGGACAGGCCC
Organism: Streptomyces sp. sk2.1; assembly: GCF_008120935.1. Lineage (GTDB taxonomy): Bacteria > Actinomycetota > Actinomycetes > Streptomycetales > Streptomycetaceae > Streptomyces. The sequence goes on along the minus strand of NZ_RDBO01000077.1, from coordinate 1,781,042 downwards.
GGCATCCGGCCCTTGCTGTCGGCGAGCCCGGCCTCCGTGCCGACGCCGATGATCGTCGCCATCGCGTCGAAGAAGCCGGCCAGCACCAGGGTGAAGACGATCATGCCGACGGTCATCGCGCCGACACCGCCCCAGCCCCCGAACTCGACGTGTCCGAAGAGCCCGAAGTCGGGCATCGAGACCGCGCCGCCCCGGAGTTCGGGCGCGCTGCCGCCCCACGCCTTCGGGTCGATGTCGCCGACCGCGTTGACGACGACGGCGAGGACCGTGCCGACGACGATGCCGATCAGGATCGCGCCGGGCACGTTGCGGGCCTGGAGCATGAAGATGAGCAGCAGGGTGACGCAGAAGAGCAGGACGGGCCAGCCGGCGAGCTGCCCTCCCACCCCCAGCACGACCGGGGCGCCCTTGCCGACGAAGCCGGCGTTGACCAGGCCGATCAGCGCGATGAACATGCCGATGCCGATGGTGATGCCGTGCTTCAGCGGCAACGGTATGGCGTTCATGATGATCTCGCGCAGCCCGGTGACGACCAGCAGCACGATCACCAGGCCGTACAGCACGCACATGCCCATGGCCTGCGGCCAGGTCATGTGGGGCGCCACCTGGGTGGCGAGGACGCCGGAGACGGAGAGGCCGGCTGCCAGGGCGAGGGGCACCTTGCCGATGAAGCCCATCAGCAGGGTGGACACGGCGGCGGCCAGGGCGGTCGCCGTGATCAGTCCGGCGTGGTCGAGCCGGTTGCCCGCCACGTCCGGGCCGGACAGCAGGAGCGGGTTGAGCAGGAGGATGTAACACATCGCCATGAAGGTGGTGATGCCGCCGCGCACTTCGCGCGCGACGGTGGAGCCACGGTCGGAGATGTGGAAGTACCGGTCGAGCCAGGATCTTCCGGCCGGAACGCGCGAGCCGGTGCCCGCGTCCTCCGCACTGGTCCTGGGCTCCACTGACTGCTGGGTCATGATGCCTGACTCCCAAGGTTCACAGGGGCACCCGCGGCAAGGAATCGGCACGCGGGGTTTGGGATGACTGCGCTGGCGGCACGACCCGGGGGACGGCCCGAGACGAACTGTTCATGCAGAGTGGAATACGACGTACGACGTGCTGCGCATACGGCGCGCGGCATCATCCGCACGGCCGGTGTTGCGGTGTCGCGGTACCGCGAACGGCGGTACCGCGGTGCTCCGGACGGTGCGTGCGGCGGAAGTGTGTGACGTTCCCGGGATGCGCGCACCGCCCGGAGGGTCCGGGAGGGGACCGCGGCCCTCGGCCGCGGGCCCTCAGGTGCCGGTGAGGTGCTCGGGGCGCACCGGCGTCCTGTTGAGCTCCAGCCCCGTCGCGTTCCGGATCGCCGCGAGGACGGCCGGGGTCGACGACAGGGTGGGGGCCTCGCCGATGCCGCGCAGCCCGTACGGGGCGTGGTCGTCGGCGAGTTCGAGCACGTCGACCGGGATGGTCGGGGTGTCGAGGATGGTGGGGATCAGGTAGTCCGTGAAGGAGGGGTTGCGCACCTTCGCGGTCTTCGGGTCGACGAGGATCTCCTCCATGACGGCGACGCCCAGGCCCTGGGTGGTGCCGCCCTGGATCTGGCCCTCGACGGAGAGCGGGTTGAGCGCCTTGCCGACGTCCTGGGCACAGGCCAGTTCGACGACCTTGACCAGGCCCAGTTCGGTGTCGACCTCGACGACCGCGCGGTGGGCGGCGAAGGAGTACTGGACGTGGCCGTTGCCCTGTCCGGTGCGCAGGTCGAACGCCTCGGTGGGCCGGTGGCGCCATTCCAGTTCGATGTCGACCGCCTCGCCCTCCAGCACGTCCACCAGGTCGGCCAGGACCTCGCCGCCGTCGGTGACGACCTTGCCGCCCTCCAGGAGCAGTTCGGCGGTGGCCCACGCGGGGTGGTACGTGCCGAACTTGCGGCGGCCCATCTCCAGGACCTTCTCGCGGACGGCCTCGCAGGAGTGCTTGACCGCGCCGCCGGTGACGTAGGTCTGCCGGGAGGCGGAGGTGGAGCCGGCGGAGCCGACCCGGGTGTCGGCCGGGTGGATGGTGACCTGGGCGACGCCGAGTTCGGTGCGGGCGATCTGGGCGTGCACGGTGACGCCGCCCTGCCCGACCTCGGCCATGGCGGTGTGGACGGTCGCGACGGGTTCCCCGTTGATGACCTCCATCCGCACCCGGGCGGTGGAGTAGTCGTCGAAGCCCTCGGAGAAGCCGACGTTCTTCAGGCCGACCGCGTAGCCGACGCCGCGCACGACGCCCTCGCCGTGGGTGGTGTTGGACAGCCCGCCGGGCAGCGCCCGTACGTCGGGCTGCTCGCCGGCCACCTCCCACTGGCGTTCGGGCGGCAGCGGCCTGGCCTTGACCCGGCGCAGCAGTTCGGCGACCGGGGCGGGCGAGTCGACGACCTGTCCGGTCGGCAGGAAGGAGCCCTGTTCCATGGCGTTGAGCTGCCGGAACTCGACCGGGTCCATGCCCAGTTCGGCGGCGAGCTTATCCATCTGCGCCTCGTAGGCGAAGCACGCCTGGACCGCGCCGAAGCCGCGCATGGCGCCGCACGGCGGGTTGTTGGTGTAGAGCGCGATGGCCTCGATGTCCACGTCGTCGACGACGTACGGACCGACGCCGAGCGAGGAGGCGTTGCCGACCACGGCCGGGGACGCGGAGGCGTAGGCCCCGCCGTCCAGCACGATGCGGCACTTCATGTGGGTCAGCTTGCCGTCGCGGGTGGCGCCGTGCTCGTACCAGAGCTTCGCCGGGTGGCGGTGGACGTGTCCGAAGAAGGACTCGAAGCGGTTGTAGACCATCTTGACGGGCTTGCCGGTGCGCAGGGCGAGCAGGCAGGCGTGGATCTGCATCGACAGGTCCTCGCGTCCGCCGAAGGCGCCGCCGACGCCGGAGAGCGTCATGCGGACCTTGTCCTCGGGCAGGCCGAGGACGGGGGCGATCTGGCGCCGGTCGGAGTGCAGCCACTGGGTGGCGATGTACAGGTCGACGCCGCCGTCCTCGGCGGGCACGGCCAGTCCGGACTCGGGGCCGAGGAACGCCTGGTCCTGCATGCCGAAGACGTACTCGCCGCTCACCACGACATCGGCGCGGGCCGCCGCCGCGTCCGCGTCGCCGCGGACGATGGGCTGGCGGTGGACGATGTTGGGGTGGGGCACGTGCCCGATGTGGTGGTCGGTGCGGTTCTCGTGGACGAGGGGGGCGCCGGGCGCGGTCGCCGACGCCTCGTCGGTGACGACGGGCAGCTCGCGGTAGTCGATCCTGATCTTCGCGGCGGCGCGGCGGGCCGTCTCCGGGTGGTCGGCGGCCACGAGCGCCACGGGTTCGCCGTGGTGGCGGACCTTGCCGTGGGCCAGGACGGGGGTGTCCTGGATCTCCAGGCCGTAGTTCTTCACCGACGTCGGCAGGTCGTCGTGGGTGAGGACGGCGTACACGCCGGGCGTGGCGAACGCCTCCGCGATGTCGATGGAGACGATCTCGGCGTGCGCGAGCGTGGAGCGCAGCGTGTGGCCCCAGAGCATGTCCTCGTGCCACATGTCGGAGGAGTACGCGAACTCCCCGGTGACCTTCAGGGTGCCGTCGGGGCGGAGGGTGGACTCGCCGATGCCGCCCTTGGCGCGGGTGCCCTGGTTGATGCTGGTGGGGTTTCCGGTGAGGCCCATCGTCAGACCGTTTCTTCCGCGCGGGCGGCCGCGAGGCGGACCGCGTCGAGGATCTTCTCGTAGCCGGTGCAGCGGCAGAGGTTGCCGGAGAGCGCCTCGCGGATGTCCGCGTCGGACGGCTCCGGGTTGCGTTCCAGCAGTTCGTCGGCGGCGACCAGGAGGCCGGGGGTGCAGAAGCCGCACTGGACGGCCCCGGCGTCGATGAACGCCTGCTGGATCGGGGAGAGCCCGTCCGCCGTCCGGCCCTCCTCGCCGGTCGGCCGGGCCTCCCACTGCCGGGCCCGGTCGGGGTCGGTGCCGCAGGCGCCGGAGGCGCAGCCGCTGCCCGGGTGGGACCGGGAGCGGTGGGCGGCGAAGTCGGCGAGTCCCTCCACCGTGACGACCTCCCGGCCCTCCACCTGTCCCGCGGCGACCAGGCAGGAGCAGACCGGCACCCCGTCCAGGCGGACCGTGCAGGAGCCGCACTCGCCCTGCTCGCAGGCGTTCTTCGAACCGGGCAGGCCCAGCCGTTCGCGCAGCACGTAGAGGAGGGACTCGCCCTCCCAGACGTCGTCCGCCTCGTGCCTGCGGCCGTTGACCGTGAAATTGACGCGCATGATCAGGCGGCTCCTTCGGTGCTGCGGCCCTTGCCGCGGTACGTCTCCCAGGTCCAGCCGAGGGTGCGGCGGGCCATGATCCCGACGGCGTGCCGGCGGTAGCTCGCGGTGCCGCGCACGTCGTCGATCGGGTTGCAGGCCCCGGCGGCGAGCGCGGCGAACTGCGAGGCGATGGACGGGGTGATGATCGTGCGGCTGTCCCAGAAGCCGCCTTCCTCCAGCGCGGCGTTCAGGAATTCCTCCGCCTCCTTCGCCCGTACGGGCGTGGGGGCGGCCGAGCCGATGCCGGTGCGGACCGTGCGGGTCTCGGGGTGCAGGGCCAGGCCGAAGGCGCAGACCGCGATGACCATCGCGTTGCGGGTGCCGACCTTGGAGTACTGCTGCGGCCCGTCGGCCTTCTTGATGTGCACGGCCCGGATCAGCTCGTCCGGTTCGAGGGCGTTGCGCTTGACGCCGGTGTAGAAGGCGTCGATCGGGATCATCCGCGTGCCGCGGACGGATTCGGCCTCGACCTCGGCGCCCGCGGCGAGCAGCGCCGGGTGGGCGTCACCGGCGGGCGAGGCGGTGCCCAGGTTGCCGCCGACGCCGCCGCGGTTGCGGATCTGCGGCGAGGCGACGGTGTGCGAGGCGAGCGCCAGTCCGGGCAGTTCGGCCCGCAGGTGCTCCATGATGCTGCTGTACGGGACGGAGGCGCCGAGCCTCACGTTCTCCTGGCCCACCTCCCATTCGGACAGCTCGCCGATGCGGTTCAGGTCCAGGAGGTACTCGGGCCGGCGGTGGTCGAAGTTGATCTCGACCATCACGTCGGTGCCCCCCGCGATGGGGACGGCCGTGGGGTGCTCGGCCTTGGCGGCGAGCGCCTCCTCCCAGCTGGCGGGGCGAAGGAAGTCCATGAGTGGCTCTCTTCTTCTCAATCGGGTCGTTCGCTGGGGCTGGGGTACGGCCGGCCCTCGACTGGTCATCCATGTTGTTGACGCAATGTGTGACCCAGTACACAAGCCGTGCTCCACCCGGTGCAGTCACCGAAACCATGAAGGAGTTGGCCGGTCGAACGCCTCGTCTTGTAGATTCGAACGAATGGCGGGGATCGGTGACCTCACCGCAATACCCAGTTTTCACCCGCACCAACGAAAGAGATCGGCGGCGACGAGATGCGGCTGCGCGCACTGCTGGAGACCGACGCGCTGGGCCTGCGGCTGCTCGGCGGCGAGGACGAGCTGGACCGGTCCGTCCGCGGCGTGATGACCACCGACCTGCGGGACCCCAGCCGCTACCTGTCGGGCGGCGAGCTGGTGCTCACGGGCCTGGCCTGGCGCCGGGACGCCTCGGACTCGGAGCCGTTCGTACGGATTCTGGCAGGTGCCGGGGTCACCGGGCTCGCGGCGGGCGAGGCTGAGCTGGGCGACATCCCCGACGACCTGGTGGAGGCGTGCGCGCGGCACCGGCTGCCGCTCTTCGCCGTCCATGAGACCGTCGCGTTCGCAACGATCACCGAGCACGTGGTGCGCCAGGTGTCCGGCGAGCGGGCGGGCGACCTGGCCGCGGTCGTGGACCGGCACCGCAGGCTGATGACCTCGGGCCCGGCGGGCGGCGGTCCCGAGGTGGTCCTCGATCTGCTCGGTTCCGACCTCGACCTGCGGGCCTGGGTGCTCTCCCCCACCGGCCGGCAGGTCGCGGGCGCCGGTGGGACGCCGCTGCCCGGCCCGGTCGGCGCGACGCTCGCCGGGCACCACCTGGCCGCCGTCCGCACCGGTCGCCGCGCCCCGCACCGGGCCGTGGTCGGGGGCACCACGTATTCGCTCTTCCCGATCCGGAACACCGGCCGGGGTGCCCTGCCCGCCTCCCGGGACGTGCGCGAGTCGGTGCTCTCGGACTGGCTGCTCGCGGTGGAGGCGGACGCGGGCGACTGGCCGGCCGCCCGGCTGGACCTGCTCCAGGGCGTCACCCAGCTGATCGCCGTCGAACGGGACCGGCGCGACGCGGCCCGCACGGTGCGCCGCAGGCTCGCCCAGGAGGTCCTGGAGCTGGTCCAGACGGGCGCCCCGCCGGCCGAGATCGCCGCCCGGCTGCGGGTCGCGGCCCCGGTGCTGCTGCCGGGGCTCGGCACCGCCCCGCACTGGCAGGTCGTGGTGGCGCGGGTCGAGTGGGGCGGGGCGGACGATCCGGCCCCCGGCGCGGCGGACACCGTGGCGGGCGGCCCGGTCGCCCAGGCGCTGCTGGAGGAGATCCTCGTCGATCCGGCGGTCGCCGGGCCCGACTCGACGGACCGGATCGCGGTCGCCCACACGGGCGAGGAGGCCGTCGCCCTCGTACCGCTGCCCGCCGTGGCCGCACCCGTCCGGGACGACGGTCCGGAGGCCGGGGCCCCCGCGGACGAGCTGGTGGCGCTGCACGCCGACGCGCTGCTCGACACCGTCCGCGAGCCGCTCTCGGCGGGCCTCGCCGACGACGGCCGGCTGACCCTGGGGGTCAGCGCGCCCGTGCACTCCCCCGAGGGGCTGCGCGGCGCCCTGGAGGAGGCCAGGCACGCCCGCCGGGTGGCGGCGGCCCGCGAGGGCCGGGTCTGCGCGGCCGGGCACCACGAGCTGGCCTCGCACGTGCTGCTGCTGCCGTTCGTGCCCGACGACGTGCGTCGCGCGTTCACCGCACGGCTGCTCGACCCGCTGCGCGACTACGACCGGCGGCACCGCGCGGAGCTGATCCCGACGCTGGAGGCGTTCTTGGACTGCGACGGTTCGTGGACCCGCTGCGCGTCCCGGCTCCACCTCCACGTCAACACGCTGCGCTACCGCGTCGGGCGAATCGAGCAGTTGACGGGACGTGACCTTTCGCGCCTGGAGGACAAGCTCGATTTCTTCCTGGCCCTGCGTATGAGCTGAATTCCCGGGCCCGCCAAGGGTCCTGGGGAGCGCGAGGGTTTGTGAAATTTTTCACCTGACATTGACCCGACCCCTTGGCCGGGCGTGCCGATCCGTGCTGAGATTCCGCCCAGACCCAACAGCTCGATGGCGCGCTCGGGGAGGGCAATGTGGCGCATACCGCCATGTCTGGTTCCGGAACGACAGCCGATGACGATCCGCCGCTCCAGACAGCGGTATGGCGGCTGCGGTCACGCGCCTGCTGGACGGACGCCGCAGCCCTGCTCGAGCACGACGCCGCCACCGACCCCGGGGCGGCGCTCCAGCGGACCGCCCTGCTGATCGAGCGGTGCCTCTACACCGGGCAGGGCTGGACCGACGCCGAGGACGCCCTGCGCACCGCCGAGGCCCTGGCCCACGACGACGAGGAACGTGGCGCGGCGGCCTGCGAACGCGGCCATCTGGCCTACGCGTCGACACTCCTGGGGGTTCGGGACCGGGCCGACGAGGCCAGTGTCGCCCTGAGCCGCGCCGCGGCCCTGCTCGCCCCGTCCGCGCCGGGCCGCCCGGTGCTGGACTACCGCCGGGGCCTGATCGCGCAGAACATCGCCGACTCGCCGCAGGCCGCGCGCGCCGCGTACCGCAGGGCCCACGCCGGGGCCGCGGCCCGGGGCGACGCGCTGCTGCTCTCCTCGACCTGGCGTCAGCTCGCCCTGCTCGCCCTGCGCGAGGGCGAGCTGGCGGAGGCCCGGCACGGTTTCGCGGAGTGCCTGCGGATAAGGGAGGAGCTGGGCTACCTGGTCGGTACGGCCCCGGCCCTCATCGCGCTGGCGGACGCGGAGCCGGAGCCGGAGGCCGCGACCCGGCTGCGCGCCGAGGCGGGCCGCCTCTTCCGGCTGCTCGGCGGCGTACCGACCTGGCTGGCCCCGTACCTGGACCCGCCCGAGCCGCGGACGGCCGAGGCGAACTGAACGGGAGGCCCCGGTCCCGGGACGTCCGGCGCCGGGGCTCCCGTTCGGGGCTCCGCGGAGATCCGGACCCCCGGTCCGGATCTCCGGTTCAGATCTCCGCGCCGGTGAAGTGCTCGCGGACGAGCGACTGCACGACGATCAGGTCCTGGGCGATCAGCGCGTCGAGCAGGGCGGTGTGCTCGGCGGCGTCGGCGAGCAGGTCGGCGCGGCGGGTGACGGGATTGCTCACCAGGGGCCACTGGGAACGGCGGTGCAGGTCGTCGGCGACCATCACCAGCTGCTCGTTCCCGCACAGGCCGAGGACCGCGCCGTGGAAGGCCCGGTCGGACTCGGCGTAGCCGGCCCGGTCGCCCACGGCCGCGGCGGCCACCGTGGCGTCGGCCAGCGGGCGCAGGGCGCACCAGCTGCCGGGCGGGACGGTACGGGCCAGCCGCAGCATCACGGGCACCTCGATCAGGGCCCGCACCTCGGCCAGCTCGGCCAGTTCGCGCGGGCCGCGTTCGGACACCCGGAAGCCGCGGTTGGGCACGACCTCGACGGCGCCCTCGATGACCAGTTGCTGCATCGCCTCGCGCACCGGGGTCGCGGAGACCCCGAAGCGGGCTCCGAGGGCCGGGGCCGAGTAGACCTGCCCGGGGGCCAGCCGGCCGTCGACCAGGGCGATGCGCAGCGCGTCCAGGACCTGGCCGCGCACCGAGTGCCGGCGCACCGCGGCCCGCGGGGCGGGCGGTTCGCCGTGGGTGTGCTCGCCGCGGACCTGGTCGGGCACCCGCGCGACCGCCGGCGCGGGCGCGGGCACGACGGCCCCGCCCGGTGGCCTCACCCGGTCACGCGCTCCGCCCTGCTCCACTGGACCTCCTCGACCTGCCACGGGCACGAGTCGCGTGCACCATGCCCCTTGTGCACGATAGGCGCAGGACGTCGCAGTTCAAACATCGATCCGTTCGGGTAAGGTAAGGCTTACCTGCAAACGGTCGTGATTCGGTGGTCCTGCATGACACTCCCCGCCCTGCTCCCCCACGCCACCGGGTCCGCCGTGACCGGCGCGTACACGCGTCTGGCCGAGGTCTTCCCCGGGCTGCGCGCACAGGTGCTGACGGACGACGAGACCGCGCCCGGCGGTGCGGGCTGGGTCGGCGCGCAGGAGCTCGCGGCGGGGGGCGCGGCGCTCGACGCCTTCCTCGCCTGGGACCACGCGCAGGTGCTGCGGGACTACGGGCAGCAGCCCCGTCCCGACGTGGTCGCCAGCTTCGGGCTGCACCGCTACGCCTGGCCCGCCTGCCTGCTGGTGACGGTGCCGTGGTTCCTGCACCGGCGGGTGCCCCGGATTCCCGTCCAGGACGTGGCGTTCCAGCGGGCGCTGGGCCATCTGACCGTGCGGGTGCGGGAGTTCGCCTGCCTTCCGGACGATCCGGCCGCCGCGCTGCCGGGCGCCCGCGTGGTGCCCGACGAGGCCGCGCTGCGTGCCGAGGTGCTGACGGCCGTGGCCGACCACATCGGTCCGGTGCTCGACGGCTTCGGTCCCCGGATGCGGCGCGGCAGGCGGGCACTGTGGGGAATGGCGACGGACGAGATCGTCGAGGGCCTCTGGTACATCGCCCATCTGCTCGGCGAGGAGCGCCGGGCGATGGCCGAGCTGGAGGCGCTGCTGCCGGGCACCACGAAGCCGTACGTCGGCTCGGCCGGGTTCCGCGAACTGACCGGACCGGACGGCGAGCCGCTGCCCACCCGCGACCGGGCGAGCTGCTGCCTCTTCTACACCCTGCGTCCCGAGGACACCTGCGTCACCTGCCCGCGCACCTGCGACACCGACCGGGTCCGCAAGCTCGCGGCCGCCCGCTGAGTGACACCGCCCGTACGGGTCACGTGATTCGAACGCGACTCGGCTGCCGCATACGGGCATTCGAGCAGATCCCGGTTATCCGCGCGTCCCGCCGACCCATTGGCGTTCTCTTGCCCCGAAACCCTCCTGTGCGCGAGGGGGTTTCGGCAATCATGTCGCCCGAAATGCCCTACGCGACACGAGGGACCGCGCATGAGACTGACCGACATATCGCTGAATTGGCTGCTTCCGGGCGCCGTGCTGCTCGTGGGAGTGCTGGCGGCGGTGGCGGTGGTCGCACGCGGCAAGCGCGCCGCTGACACGTCCGCGGCCGACGACAGCTGGGAACGCAGCGAGGAGCGCCGCAGACGCAAGGAAGCCCTGTACGCCACCGCCTCGTACGTCCTGCTGTTCTGCTGTGCGGCGGTGGCCGCCGCACTCTCCTTCCACGGGCTCGTCGGCTTCGGCGAGCAGAACCTCGGCCTCTCCGGGGGCTGGGAGTACCTCGTCCCGTTCGGCCTGGACGGGGCCGCCATGTTCTGTTCCGTACTCGCGGTGCGCGAGGCCAGCCACGGTGACGCGGCTCTCGGCTCGCGTCTGCTCGTGTGGACGTTCGCCGGCGCCGCCGCCTGGTTCAACTGGGTGCACGCGCCCCGCGGGATCGACCACGCGGGCGCGCCGCACTTCTTCGCCGGGATGTCGCTCTCGGCGGCCGTGCTCTTCGACCGGGCGCTGAAGCAGACCCGCCGGGCCGCGCTGCGCGAGCAGGGCCTGGTGCCCCGCCCGTTGCCGCAGATCCGGATCGTGCGGTGGCTGCGCGCCCCCCGGGAGACCTTCTGCGCCTGGTCGCTGATGCTCCTGGAGGGCGTGCGCACCCTGGACGAGGCGGTCGACGAGGTGCGTGAGGACCGGCGGGAGAAGGAGCAGAACCGTCTCCGCCGGAAGGACCAGGAGAAGCTGGACCGGGCCCACATCAAGGCGCTGAACCGGCAGAACCGGGCCTGGCACCGGGTGGGCCGGGCCGCTCCCGTGGACGTCCAGGCCATCGCCCCCGCGACGGGCACCGCACAGGCCGTCGTGGAGCCCGCCATATCCGAGCCGGGACAACTGCCCCTGCGCCCCCGGCCATCCCTGCAAGCCGTGACGGGTCCGGGTCCCGGTACTCCGGACCGGGACCCGGTTGATCCGGCCGCCGTCGACCTCACCGCCGAGGACGACACCCAGGCACTGCCCCGGCTCGACTCGCTGGAACGGAAACTGAAGGACCTGGAGCAGCAGTTCGGCTGAAGCCCCGCGGTTCTTCCGGGGGCTGCCCGGGACGGCCGGGCAGCCCTCAGGCCGGCGGACCGGCCGTCCCGGGCCCTGACGCATCGTCATCGACGGTGTGTCAGGGCCCTTCGCCGTCCAGTTCGAACCAGACCACCTTGCCCGGCGTCCGTGTGCTCACCCCCCAGGCATCCGCGAGGCTCCGCACCAGGATCAGTCCCCGTCCGTGCGTGTCGTCGTCGGCGTCCGGCACGTACGACAGGGGCAGTTCGGACACGAAGTCCCTTACTTCCACCCGCAGTTTCGCGGGGGCCACGCTCGCCGTGACGACCGCACCGTGCCCGGTGTGGATCAGTGCGTTGGTCACCAGCTCGCTCAGCAGCAACTCCGCCACCTCGGCCGGTTCACCCGGCCACCGGTAACGCAGGAACTCCCGTAACGCGCCGCGCACTTCGCCGACGGCCGCCAGATCGGCGCGGGCCACCCTGCGACACAGCCGGACCGGCTGCGGCCCCTGCGTCCCCGGCCCGCGCAAGGCCTCGTCCTCCATGGAATCGGTGTCTCCCCGGTGTTTCATCATGTCCCCCGCCCACACAGTGGATCGCCCCCTGGTCGTCGTTCCGGTCCCTCGTCCCGTCCGTCCGCTTCCCCGTTTCCGGATGGTCGTCGAACTTCCGCGGAAGACGTTCACGGGATGCATGCCCCGCCGACGGGCCGCCACTCTTGTCGATTCATCAATAAGTGAACAGCGGCAGGAAACACGCCCGAGGCCCGCAGGACATACGGAAGTCACATGTAAGCCTTTCGGGTTAACTTCCAAAAAATTCACATCGGTTGGCGTTGACGCGACCACATCTACGCGCGTCATCATGGTGGTCATGCGAATCCCCCCACGGATCACCACGCTCGGTGGCGCAGCCGCCCTCCTGTCCGCTCTCCTGATCGGCGGCCCGGTCACCGCGACCGCGACCGCCGCCACCGACTCGGTCGGCAGCATCTGCTACTCGGACCTGCCCTCCCAGGCCCACGACACCCTCGATCTGATCGAGGCGGGCGGCCCGTTCCCCTACTCCCAGGACGGCACCGTCTTCCAGAACCGTGAAGGCGTCCTGCCCAGCCACAGCACCGGCTACTACCACGAGTACACGGTCATCACCCCCGGCTCCCCGACCCGCGGCGCGCGGCGCATCGTCACGGGCGAGCGGGCGCAGGAGGACTACTACACCAGCGACCACTACGCCACCTTCGACCTGATCGACCCGGGCTGCTGAGGCCCGGCCCCCCGGACCGGTCCGCGCCGCAGTCCCCCACCTGCGGCGCGGATCGAGGACCCGGCACCGCGGCCCGCCCGGCCGCGGTCGGCGTCCGCCGCCCGGTTCGCGCTTGTACGCTCCCTCCCATGACCGTGACCTATGTGATCGACGGCTCCCGGGTCACCGGCCTGGAACGCTTCTGGGAAGTGATCGGCGAGGCCGTGAACGGCCCCGGCGGGTACTTCGGCCGCAACCTCGACGCCCTCGCGGACTGCCTGGGCGGCGGGATGGGCACCCCGGACGACGGCGACTTCGTCTTCGAGTGGCGCGACCACGCGCTCTCCGCACGGGCCCTGGGCCACGAGGAGACGGCCCGTCAGCTGCGGCGGAGCCTGGAGCGGGCGCATCCCACCAACCGGCCCGCGATGCGCGAGCGGCTCGACGAGGCCCTGGCCGGACGGGGGCCGACGCTCTTCGACCTGATCGTGGGGATCCTGGCGGACGACGCGACGCCCGGCACGCTGCGGCTGTCGTGAGCCCCCGGGCCGTGTCCGGCGGACACGGCCCGGGGGACGGCACCGGCCGGCCGAGCGGAACACCGCTCGGCCGGCCGATACCATGGGGGTTCTGAGGATCAGAACTCGGTGGTGACCTTGGCTCCGTCGAACGCCTCGGTGCCGAAGAGGCTGATGTAGTGGTAGCCGGGGGCCGGGTTGTTGATGGTCAGGGTGTGCTCGTTGCCCGCCCCGACCGACTTGTCGGTGTTGACCTTGGTGGTCGCCCACTCCTTGTCGCTGTAGTAGAGGTCGGCGTCGCCCGTGCCACCGGTCGAGGTGATCTTCAGCTGGGCGGTGCCGTTCGGGATGAGGACGGCCAGGTAGGAGTAGTCGTCCTTGACGGCCTTCAGGTTGCTGCGCGAGCAGTTCTTGCCCAGCATCTGGACGTGCTCGTCCTTGCACTCGGTGATCTCACCGGGCGGGTTGGTGGAACCGCCGCCGCAGGCACCGGCCGCGCAGGCCTCCAGCCAGGTGTTCCAGTCGGCGTCGTAGCGGCTGCCGATGGTCGACTTGAGCAGGGTGCGGGCGCCTTCCCAGTCGCCCTTGCGGTAGAGGCCGAGCAGGGTGTCGACGTCACCGCGGTGCGACTCGAGCATGTAACGGACGGCCAGGTAGCCCCAGTTGTAGACGCGGGTCTGGTCGGCGTTCTCGTAGGTGGTGTCGAACAGGGTGCTCAGGGGGTAGGTGCGGTTCGCGGCCTGGGCGATGGCGGCGTCGTAGTTGAGCTTGCGGTAGGAGTAGGAGACGAACTCCGCGAAGCCCTCGACCCACCAGACGGTCGGCGTGGTCATGCCGGCGGCGAAGTCGCCGTACATGTTGTAGCGGCCGTCGAGGTAGTGCGTGTACTCGTGGTTGAGGTTCCAGATCTGGAAGTCCGGACGGGCCCACTCGGCCTCGTAGGCGATGAAGCGGGGCTGGTTGCCCTCGACCTTGGGGTCGCCCTCCAGGTACATGCCACCGTTGTTGGTGTCGATACCGAAGATCACACCGGCGTAGGTCTGGTAGTCGGCGCTGGAGTCGAAGGCGACGACCTCGATGGTCTTGTTGTTGTCATCGGCGACCGCGCCGTTGTCCCGGGCCACCTCGTGGAAGTAGGCGTCCTGGTTGAGCAGGCTGGTACAGCTGGCCTCGAGCTCCTCGGCCTTCATGTCCTGCGCCCGGATGGTGATGCTGTCGCTGCAGGTGTGCTTCACCGGCAGGACGGCCTTCTCAAGACGCTCCGCGAGGTTGCAGGCGTCGTACTTCGAGCAGTTGTCCTTGTCGTAGGCGTCGACCATCTTCGCCAGGTTGATCCAGAGCGCGGCGGTGGGGCCGTCGATGGAGCTCTTGTTCATCAGGTCGAGCACCAGCGGGCTCGCCTTGTCGCGCAGCGAGTCCTCCTTGAGGAACCGGCCGAGCTCGAGACCCGCGTTGGCGGCGAGGAAGGAGTTCTCGGTGCCCAGCAGGTCGATGTGGTTCGCGGCGAAGTCGCGCAGCGAGGTCAGGACGCTCGGGTCGGCCTCGATGGCGGTGATGAACTCCGGCACCTGGTGGCCGCGGAACATCACCGTGTACACGCTGTTCACGGCGTTGCGCATGTGCCACAAGTCGTTGTACGACTCGTCGTAGGCGGCCAGCATCTTCTTGACGATGTTCAGGTAGCGGGCGTTCTGCTCGGCGCTGTCGACCAGGATGATCGCCTCGGACAGGCTCTCGCCGTTCTCGTCGGTGACGTCGAAGGCGTGCGAGGAGCCGAAGAATCCATCGAGCGCGCCCTGGATGGCCGTCACCAGGCGCGGCCCGTACTCCCCGACGGTGTCGGGGTCGTAGTACTGGACGTAGTAGCCGGCCCGGAGGAAGAGGATCATCTGCGGCATGCCGGTGCTGGCGTCACCCGGGTAGGCGGCCGAGGCGTCACGCATCGCGTTGGCGATGGTGACCATCTGGTCCTCGCGGAAGGCGTTGTAGCCGTCCTGGCCCTGCAGCTTGAAGAGCGTGTTGACGCAGTCGGTGGTGGCCGCCTTGACCTTCTCGACCAGGGCGCTGCCGGTGTTGTTGGTGAAATCGGTGGTGTTGCACTCGGCAGCGGCCGCGCCGAGCTTCTTGGCTCCGCGCTTCTGGGCCTTCATGGAAGGCGCCTTGTGGCTCGGGGCCGCGGCTTTCTGGTCGTCGTAGTCCCGCTTGAGCGCGTCCTTGGACGCGGACAGCGGAGGCTGGTCGCCGGCCTCGAGCTTCTGGCGCTGGACGTGACCGGCATCGGCGGCGGGGGCCGTGAGCGACTCGGCGGTGGGGCCACCGGAGTCCTCGGTCGGGGCTTCCGCCTTCTTCTGGGCGATGGCCGAGGAGAAGGTGGAACTCACGGTCGATACGGCGGAACGCTGCTCGACGGCCTGGCTCGGTGCCGTGAACAGGCCCACGCCCAGGCAAGCTGCCAGGACCGCAGTGGGCAATACGGTTATTTTTGAACGAACCCTCGGGTTCCTCACGTGCCGCCTCCATGTGGAGTGATGACCGCGCACCAGGGCGCGGCTGTGGGGGAATGCAAGGGACCGGCGCCGGACAGGGTCTGAACTGCACTCATGCGTGACATGAGCACGGCTTCCGTTCCCTTGCGGGCTGTACAATGGCACATGTCACATGTTCTTTGGAACCCCTCCCGCACACATTCATTTGCGCGACAACTTCTCGTCGTGGTGCGGGGTGTGGCACGCGGCCCGAAAAACCGGCTGCCATCACTGGTTTTGACCATCGCGTGACCACACCACCGCGTTCCCGGAGAGCCGGAATCCCGGCTCCGCCCCCGGTCCTTCAGAGCCCCGAGGAGCAATGCCCGTGTCCCGTTCCCCCGTTACGCCCCGCACCGGCAGCCACGATCTGCCGGTGTCCCCCGCCCTGGACGCCTTCATGGGCACCGGGTGGGCCGAGTCCCCGCTGCCGGCGGACCTCCGCGTCCCTCCCATCGACGCCACCCCCGCCCGCCGCGCCCGGCTGGCCGCCCGCTTCCCCGGCGAGCGCCTGATCATCCCGGCGGGCGCGCTCGCGGTCCGCTCCAACGACACCGACCACCGCTTCCGGCCCCACACCGGCTACGCCTGGCTCACCGGCCTCACCGGCGAGGACCAGGCCGGCCACGTCCTCGTCCTGGAACCCGACGGCGACGAACGGCACGAAGCGGTGCTGTATCTGCGTCCCCGGTCGCCGCGCACCGGTCACGAGTTCTACCGCGACCGCAGGTACGGGGAGTTCTGGGTCGGCCGCAGGCCCGACCTGGAGGAGGCGGCCCGGCTCACCGGCATCCGCTGCGCGGACCTGGACGCCTGGGAGAAGCTGCTCACCGGCCCGCAGCCCCCGGTGCGGGTGCTGGGCGGTGTGGACCCGTCCGTCGACGAACTCCTGCGCTCCCGCCGCGTCCTGCACTCGACGCGCCCGTTGCCCGCCGGTCTCGAAGCGGTGCTCAGCGAGCTGCGGCTCGTCAAGGACCCCTGGGAGACCGAGCAGTTGCAGCACGCCGTGGACGCGACGGTGACGGGGTTCGAGGACGTGGTACGGAGCCTGCCGCAGGCGCTGCGGCACCCGCGCGGGGAGCGCTGGATCGAGGGCGTCTTCGATCTGCGGGCCCGGCTGGAGGGGAACGGGCCGGGCTACTCCACGATCGCCGCCGCCGGGGCGCACGCCTGCGTCCTGCACTGGATCCGCAACGACGGCCCGCTGGACCGCGACCGGCTGCTGCTGCTGGACGCGGGCGTGGAGACCGACACCCTCTACACCGCCGACATCACCCGCACCCTGCCGCTGTCCGGCCGGTTCTCCCCCGTGCAGCGCAGCGTGTACGAACTGGTGCTGGCCGCGCAGGAGGCGGGCATCGCCGCCCTGCGCCCGGGGGCCCGCTTCCGCGACTTCCATCTGGCGGCCATGCGGGTCATCGCCGAGGGGCTGCACGACTGGGGGGTGCTGTCGGTGTCCGCCGAGGAGGCGCTCCACCCGGACAACGGTCTCTACCGCCGGTACACGCTCTGCAGCAGCGGCCACATGCTCGGCATGGACCTGCACGACTGCGCGCAGGCGCGTGCCCACACGTATCTGGACGGGCGGCTGGAGGCCGGTCAGGTGCTGACCGTGGAGCCGGGGCTGTACCTCCAGCCCGACGACGAGACGCTGCCCGGGGCGCTGCGCGGCATCGGGGTGCGGATCGAGGACGACCTCGTGATCACGGACGACGGCGCCCGTCTCATGTCGTCGGCGCTGCCGCGGACCGCCGACGGGATCGAGGAGTGGATGGGCGCCCTGCTGGAGGGCTGATCCCGGCGGGCCCCGTCGGCGGACGCCCGTGCGGGGCGTCCGCCGACGGGGCCGGCGGGTCGGTCCTGCTCGGCGGTACCGCCCGGGGCCGGTGGGTCAGCCCTGCTCGGCGGTACCGCCCGGGGCCGCCGCGTCGTCCGCGCCGTCGGCCCGTTCCTCGGCCCACAGCGACCTGACGTGCGACATGTGGGCCAGCATGCAGCTCTCGGCCCCCTGCACGTCACCGGCGGCCAAGAGGTCGAGCAACTGCACGTGCTCCTCGGCCGACTGGACCAGCTTCCCCGTCTCGGCGAGCCTGTTCAGCCCGAAGAGCCGGGAACGCTTGCGCAGGTTGCCGACCTCCTCCACCAGCCGGCGGTTGCCCGCCAGGCCGAGCAGTTCGAGGTGGAAGCGGCGGTCGGCCTCCAGATAGCCGATGATGTCCTGCTCGGCGGCGGCGTCGACGATCGCCCGCGCCAGCGGCCGGAGCGCTTCGAGCTCCTCGACGAGGCCCATCGCGGCGATGCGGCCGATGGTGGGCACCTCGATCATGGCCCGGATCTCGGTGAAGTCGTCGAGGTCCTGCTCGGTCAGCTCGGTGACCCGGAAGCCCTTGTTGCGGACGGCCTCGACCAGGCCCTCGCGCGCCAGGTCGAGCATGGCCTCGCGGACCGGGGTGGCGGACACCCCGAATTCGGCGGCGAGCGCGGGAGCGGAGTAGACCACGCCCGGGCGGAGCTCCCCGGCTATCAGCGCCGCCCGGAGGGCGTTCGCCACCTGATCGCGCAAGTGCTCCTGCGCGGAGAGGGCGTTGAGCGTCGTCAGGCGGGCCATAATCTGTTCCTCCAGCACCGTGCGGGGCCCCAGAATACAATGTCACGTTCCACGGAGACCTTCGTCCCGGAGCCGTGGAAGGCGTGGTCAGGGCGTCGAGGCGCGGTGCACCGCCTCGGCGACGGCGAGGTCCTCCCACCCCGCTCCGACGCTCTTGAAGAACCGGGGCCGTCCGGTGCCGTCCGACACCTCGCTGTCGCACCGTCCGGTCACCAGCTCGGCGAGGTTACCGGCGATGTCCTGGGCCCGGAAGGCCCCTTCGGCGATCGGGATCAGCAGATCGCCCGGTTCCGACAGGGCCGCCGCCCGCGATTCGACGACCACCCGGGAACGGGACACCAGAGCGGTGTCGACCTCACGGGCGTCGGCGGTGTGCGAGCCGACCGCGACGACCGTCGCCCCGTCCGGCACGAGGGTGCCGTCGAACAGCGGGGTGGCGGAGGTGGTGCAGCAGAGCACCAGGTCGGCCGTGGCGACCGCCGACCCGTCCGGCTTCCCCGCGTGGGCGTCCGCGCCGAGCCGGCGGGCGTGCCCGACCAGCTCGTCGGTCCGGTGCGGGGTGCGGCCGACCACGGTGACCCGTTCCACCCGGCGCTCCGCGAGCACCGCTTCGAGGTGCCCGTAGGCCTGGGGGCCCGTGCCGAAGAGCACCAGATGGCGCACGACCGGTCCGGTGAGGTACCGGATCGCGAGCGCGGACACGGCCGGGGTGCGCAGCGTGGTGAGCGCGGCCCCGTCCAGCAGGGCGAGCGGCAGCAGGGTGGGGGCGTCGAGCAGCAGGTAGCTCCCGGTGATCCGGGGCAGGCCGGCCGCCGGATTGTCCGGGGCGACCCCGGCGATCTTCACCCCGGTCACCCGGCGGGTGGTGGCCGGCATGAGCAGCAGCTCCCCGCCGGGTACGGCGAGATGGTGCCGGGCCGGGGCCGTCTCCGGGTCCAGCCCCCCGCGCAGCACCGCTTCCAGGGCGTCCACGGCTCCGGTCGGCCCCAGGGCCTCGATGACGTCGGCGCCGAGCAGGGGGATAGTCACAGCAGGAATCCTTCGGGGAAGGGGTCGGTCGGGTTCAGGAAGTATTGTGCGGTCCCGGTGATCCAGGCGCGCCCGGTGACGGTGGGGACGACGGCCGGCAGCCCGCCCACGGTGGTCTCCTCGACGAGCCGGCCGGTGAACGAGGTGCCGATGAACGACTCGTTCACGAAGTCGGTGTCCAGGGCGAGTTCGCCGCGTGCGTGCAGCTGGGCCATGCGCGCGGAGGTGCCGGTGCCGCAGGGCGAGCGGTCGAACCAGCCGGGGTGGATGGCCATCGCGTGCCGGGAGTGGCGCGCGTCGGAGCCGGGGGCGACGAACTGCACGTGCTTGAGCCCGTGGATGTGCGGGGCCTCGGGGTGGACGGGCTCGTCGGTGGCGTTGACCGTCTTCATCAGGGCGAGTCCGGCGGCCAGGATGTCGTCCTTGCGCGCCCGGTCGAAGGGCAGCCCGAGGTCGTCCAGGTCCACCATCGCGTAGAAGTTGCCGCCGTAGGCGAGGTCGTAGCGCAGGGTCCCGTAGCCGGGCACGTCCGCCGTCCGGTCGAGCGCGACGCTGAACGCGGGCACGTTGGTGAGCGTCACGGCGGTGGCCGCGCCGTCCTTCACCCGCACGTCGACCTTGACGAGTCCGGCGGGGGTGTCCAGCCGCACGGTGGTGACGGGTTCGGTGACCTCCACCATCCCGGTCTCCACCAGCACGGTCGCCACTCCGATGGTGCCGTGCCCGCACATCGGCAGGTAGCCGGAGACCTCGATGTAGAGGACCCCGTAGTCCGCGTCCGGCCGGGTGGGCGGCTGGAGGATCGCGCCGCTCATCGCGGCGTGGCCGCGCGGTTCGTACATGAGCAGGGTGCGTACGGCGTCCCGGTGCTTCTCGAAGTAGCTGCGCCGTTCGGCCATCGTGTCGCCGGGGATGGTGCCGACGCCGCCGGTGATCACCCGGGTCGGCATGCCCTCGGTGTGCGAGTCGACGGCGTGGAAGATGTGACGTGTCTGCAAGGCTCCTCCTGGTTCGTCACGGGTGGGACGGGGCGGCGACCGGCGGAACGAACGCCGGCCGCCGCCTCTCGGCGACTGTCGGGCGGCCTACGTCGGGAAGGCCACCCGGCAGGATCTCAGCGCAGGCCCCCGGCGAGGACCTTCTCCGTGACGGCGCGCACGGCGGCCGCGTCGTCGGCGGACAGCGGGTTGCGCGGCGGGCGGGTCGGGCCGCCGTGGCGTCCGGCGACGTCCATGGACAGCTTGATGGCCTGGACGAACTCCGGCTTGGAGTCCCACCTCAGCAACGGGTGCAGCTCCCGGTAGAGCGGCAGGGCGGTCTCCAGGTCGCCGCTCACGGCGGCCCGGTACAGGTCCACGCAGCAGGACGGCAGCATGTTCGGGCTGCCGGCGATCCACCCGGCGGCACCGGCGACGCCGAGCTCCAGCAGTACGTCGTCGGCGCCCACCAGGATGTCGAGGCCGGGGGCCCGCTCGGCGATCTCGTACGCCCTGCGGACGTCGCCGGTGAACTCCTTGACGGCCACGATGCTGCCCTCGTTGTGGAGCTCGGCGAGCAGGGCGGGGCTCAGGTCCACCTTGGTGTCGTACGGGTTGTTGTACGCGACGATCGGGACACCGACCTCGGCCACCTCGGCGTAGTGGGCGCGCACGCCCGCCTCGTCGCAGCGGTACCCGTTGGGCGGCAGGAGCAGCACGGACCCGGCTCCCGCCTCGGCGGCCTGCTCCGCCCAGCGCCGCGACTCGGCGCTGCCGTAGGCGGCGACGCCCGGCATGACGCGGTCGCCGTCCCCGGCCGCCTCGACGGCGACCTGGACCATCCGGGTGCGTTCCTCGTCGGTGAGGGTCTGGTACTCGCCCAGCGACCCGTTGGGCACCACGCCGTCGCAGCCCGCCTCGATGAGGTCCTGCACGTGCTTCGCGTAGGCGTCGTAGTCGATGGTGCGGTCGTCCCGCAGGGGAAGGGGGGTGGCGACCATGATGCCCTGCCAGGGGCGGGTGCGCGTGGGGTTGTTCGTCGGCATGCTGGCTCCTTGGATGTGTGGCCTGTCGCGGGGGCGACATGACGTGGTACTGCGGGAACACGGTGCTGCGGGCGGCAGGTCGTGCCCGGCCGCCGGGGGTGCGGAAGGAACGGGGTGAGCGGCTTCGCGCTCTACCGGGGGTCGGACAGGTCGGCGAGGGCGGACAGCTTCACCGGGCAGGCCAGCGGGCGCCGGTCGGCTCCGGCCGGTGCCGGTCCGCCGCCGTGCGCGGCGGCGAGGTCCCGGACGGCGAATCCGCACGTCCGGCCCTGGCACCAGCCCATCCCGGCGCGGGTGAAGAGTTTGACGGTCCTGGAGTCGCGGGCACCGAGCTCCTCGCACGCCGTGCGGATCCGGCCCGCGGGGACCTCCTCGCAGCGGCAGACCTCCGTGTCGTCGGCCAGCCACTCGTGCCAGCCGTCCCCCGGGCGGTGCACGGCCCCCATCAGGTCGGCGAAGGCCCGCAGCCGGCGCCGGGTGCGGCGCAGCGCGGCCACGCCGCCCCCCACCCCCTCCGGAGAGCCGCCCCGTGCCTCGCGGACGATCGAGATTGCCGCCAACTCGCCTTCGCACAGGGCGAGTTCGACTCCGCCCACGCCGCCGGTCTCGCCGGCCGCCCAGATGCCGGGGACGGTCGTCCTGAGCTGCTCGTCGAGGACGACCGCGTGCGTGCCGTCGGTGCCCGGACGCGTTTCGCAGCCGGTCGCCACGGCGAGTTCGAGCTGGGGCACGAGGCCGTGCCCCACGGCGAGCGCGTCGCACTCGATGCGGCGGCCGGTCCCCGCGACGGGGCGCCAGCGGTGGTCCACCCGGCTGACGGTCACGGCCTCCACCCGTCCGTCGCCGTGCACCTCGGTGACCGCGCGGTGGCTCAGCACCCTGACCCCGGCGCGCATCAGCGCCGTGCCGAACCGGACCGCCTCCACCGCCTTGGCGGGGTTGACGGCCAGCACCTGGGGGGAGCGCGCGTACGCCCCGTAGCCGGCGGCCTCGACCAGGGCCGGGACACGCGCGCCGGCCTTGGTCAGCGAGGCGGCGACCGCCTGGAGGAGCGGTCCGCTCCCGGCGACCACGATCCGGCGCCCCGGCAGCACCAGGCCGGACTTGAGCATGGCCTGGGCCCCCGCCGCGCTCACGACGCCCGGGAGCGTCCAGCCGGGGAAGGGGAGCTGGCGTTCATGGGCGCCGGTCGCCAGCAGCAGCCGGCGGGCCCGCACCGCGGTGCGGTCCGCCTCGTCGGTCCCGACGACCGCGTGCAGGGTCCAGTCGTCGTCGGCGGTCCGTTCGACCGTCCATACCTGATGACTGGTCAGGTGCCGGATCGCGCCGGTGTCCCGGTGCGCGGCCAGCCGTGCGGACAGATCGGTGAAGGCGGACCAGTTGTGGTGCAGGACCTGGGGCCGGGCGGCGCCGAGGCCGTCGGCCGGGTTGCGGTAGTACTGCCCGCCGGGCGCGGCGGCGGCGTCCAGCAGGACGACGTCGAGTCCGTGGTCGGCCGCGGTGACGGCCGCGGCCAGACCGGCGGGTCCCGCGCCCACCACGGCGAGTTCGGCGCGACCGGTGTCGCGCGGGCGGCCCTCAGCCGTCGAGTGCGGCATGCCCGTTCCCCTCCTGCGTGGTGATGACGTCGTCCGGCCGGGCGGGGACCAGGCAGGCACGCTGGTTGGGCCGGCCGTTGATGGTGGCCAGGCAGTCGTAGCAGGCGCCGATGCCGCAGAAGGCCCCCCTGGGGCTGCCGTTGACCCGGGTGGTGCGCCAGGTCATGATGCCCGCCGCCCAGAGTGCGGCGGCGACGCTCTGACCCGGCAGTGCGCCGATCGGGCGGCCGTCGAAGGTGATCCGGAACTCCGGGCCGGGTTCGGCTCCGACGAGTTCGGCCGGGGTGCGTGCGCGGGTGTGTCTCACGGGGTCCTCTCCTGGGGTCCGGTCCTGGGCGGGCGGGTTCCGTTCCGCGCCGTCATGCGGCACGGTCCGGGGCGTCGAACCGGTCGGGCGCGAACGGTTCGAGGTCGAGCGCGGGACGCTCGCCCCGGATCGCGTCGGCGATCAGCCGTCCGGTCACCGGCGCCAGCCCGATGCCCGCGCCCTCGTGCCCGCAGGCGTGGAAGAGGCCGGGCACCCGGGAGTCGGGGCCGATCGCGGGCAGGTGGTCGGGCAGGTAGGGGCGGAACCCGTGGTAGGCGCGCAGCACCCGTACGTCCGCCAGCAGGGGGAAGAGGGCGGTGGCCCCGGCCGCCAGCCGGGCGACCACCGGAACCGACAGCGTCCGGTCGAAGCCGACCCGCTCGCGGCTGGCCCCGATGAGCACCGGGCCCGCCGGGGTGCCCTCCACCACCGGCGAGGTCTGCAGGGCCGCCGACCCGCTCGACACGTCGGCCACGTACTCCGCCGCGTAGACCTTGTGACGGATCAGCCGGGGCAGCGGTTCGGTGACGAGGACGAATCCCCGGCGCGGGAGGACCGGGAGGTTCACCCCGGCCAGCGCGGCCAGCTCGCCGCCCCAGGTCCCGGCCGCGTTGACCACGACGGGGGCGTGCAGCTCGCCCAGCGAGGTACGCACGCCGCGCACCGCCCCCGAGCGGTCCCGCAGGATGTCCACCACCTCCTCCCCCGGGTGCAGGCGCGCCCCGGCCCGGACCGCCGACCGCAGCAACTCCGCCGCGGCAAGAGCCGGTTGGACCTGTGCGTCCTGCGGGTAGTGGCAGCCGCCCGCCAGGTCCGGCGCGAGGTGGGGCTCCAGGTCGTGGAGCCGGTCGGCCGGGACGTGGTGCGCCTCGACACCGGCCGTCCGCTGGCCGTCGGCCGTCGCGGACAGCGCGGTCAGGGAGCCCTCGGAGGCCGCCACGACCACGCCGCCCTTGCTCTCGTACTCGATGCCCGGGGGCAGTTCGGCGGCCAGCTCCTGCCACAGGGAGGCGGAGAGCAGCGCCAGTTCCAGCTCGGGTCCCGGCACCTTGTCGGAGACCAGCAGGTTCCCCTCGCCGGCCCCGGTGGTGCCGCCGGCCACGGGTCCGCGGTCGACGACGGCCACGGAGAGTCCGGACCGGGCGATGTAATGGGCACAGGCGGCGCCGACGACTCCGGCGCCGACGATGACGACATCCAGAGAGTGTCTCGTGAGCACGTCAGTAATATGTCACATTGCTTTGAGGTCGCCAAGGGTGCGCACGGGGTCGGTTGATCAACAACTGCGCGGGCCGCCCCGGCCGGTGCGGCACGGGGCGGGGAGGCGGGGGACGGCACGGTTCCGCCCCGTGCCCGCGGGACCCCTCAGGGGCGGGGCACGTTCCGCAGGTTGGAGCGGGCCATCTGGACCATGCGGCCCACCCCGCCGTCCAGCACGATCTTGCTGGCGGAGAGCGCGAAGCCGGTCACCATCTCCGCGCTGATCTTCGGCGGGATGGAGAGGGCGTTGGGGTCGGTGACGACGTCGACGAGTGCCGGGCCCTTGTGCCGGAAGGCGTCCTTGAGGGCCCCTTCGAGCTGTTTGGGCTTCTCCACCCGCACCCCGTACGCCCCGGCGGCCCGCGCGACCGCCGCGAAGTCCGGGTTCCGGTTGGCCGTGCCGAACGACGGCAGGCCCGCGACCAGCATCTCCAGCTCGACCATGCCGAGGGAGGAGTTGTTGAACAGCACCACCTTCACCGGCAGGTCGTACTGCACCAGGGTCAGGAAGTCGCCCATCAGCATGGTGAATCCGCCGTCGCCGGACATCGACACGACCTGCCGGTCCCGGTCGGTGAACTGGGCGCCGATGGCCTGCGGCAGCGCGTTGGCCATCGACCCGTGGCTGAACGAACCGATCACGCGGCGCCTGCCGTTGGGCGAGAGGTAGCGGGCCGCCCAGACGTTGCACATGCCGGTGTCCACGGTGAACACGGCGTCGTCGTCGGCCAGTTCGTCCAGCACCGAGGCGACGTACTCCGGGTGGATCGGGACGTGCTTCTCGACCTTGCGGGTGTACGCCTTGACCACGCCCTCCAGCGCGTCGGCGTGCTTCTTCAGCATCCGGTCGAGGAACTTGCGGTCGGACCTGGCCCTCACCTGCGGGGTCAGACAGCGCAGCGTCTCCCGGACGTCGCCCCAGACCGCCAGGTCCAGCTTGGAACGGCGGCCGAGGTGCTCGGGGCGCACGTCCACCTGGACGATCTTCACGTCGGACGGGAGGAAGGCGTTGTACGGGAAGTCGGTGCCGAGCAGGATGAGGAGGTCGCACTCGTGGGTCGCCTCGTACGCCGCGCCGTAGCCGAGCAGCCCGCTCATGCCGACGTCGTACGGGTTGTCGTACTGGATCCATTCCTTGCCGCGCAGCGCGTGCCCGACCGGGGCCTTCACCCGTTCGGCGAACTCCATCACCTCGGCGTGGGCGCCGGCCGTGCCGCTGCCGCAGAACAGGGTCACGCGTTTCGCCCCGTCGACCATCCGGCGCAGCTTCTCGATCTCCTCGTCCCCGGGCCGCACCGTGGGCCTGGAGGTGACCAGGGCGTGCTCGATCGACTTCTCCGGGGCGGGGCGGGCCGCGATGTCGCCCGGCATCGTGACGACGCTGACCCCGCCCCGGCCGATCGCGTGCTGGATGGCCGTCTGGAGCAGCCTCGGCATCTGCTCCGGGTTGGAAATCATCTCGTTGTAGTGGCTGCACTCCTGGAAGAGCAGCTCCGGATGGGTTTCCTGGAAGTAGCCGAGGCCGATCTCGCCCGACGGGATGTGCGAGGCGAGGGCGAGCACGGGTGCCATGGAGCGGTGGGCGTCGTAGAGGCCGTTGATCAGGTGCAGGTTGCCCGGGCCGCACGATCCGGCGCAGGCCGCCAGCGCGCCGGTGACCTGGGCCTCCGCACCGGCGGCGAAGGCGGCCGTCTCCTCGTGCCGCACCTGGATCCAGTCGATGCCGCGATGGCGCCGGATGGCGTCGACGACCGGGTTGAGGCTGTCGCCGACGACGCCGTACATGCGCTTGACACCCGCCCGGACGAGGATGTCGACGAACTGCTCCGACACGTTCTGCTTGGCCATGGGTGCGTACCTTTCCGCGCTTCGGCTTCCGGACTCCGCATCCATCAACCCATGGCACGCGTGGTTACGCCTCCCAGACGCCGGCCCCCGTGCGGTCGTCGGAGTACCCCTTCACCCGGAGCTGGGTGTCGGCGAGGAAGGGCACGAGCCCGGGTGCCCCGCCGCGGGCCCAGCGCCCGGCGAGCTCCCCGGCCAGGGCCGGTTCGCCACGCATCGGTTCGGCGAGACCCGCGCTGCACAGCAGCAGGGCGTCCCCCGGCCGGGCCACCGAGGCCCGGAAGCGAAACGGTTCGGCGGGCGGGTCGTCACCGGCCGCGGCCACCAGCGGTTCGAGGTCCTGCCAGGCGCCGTCGCGCAGCCGGAAGAGTCCGCCGCCGCCGAGGCCGAAGAAGACCCTGGTGCGGCAGTCGGGGTCCGCGGGCAGCAGGAGGCAGCGCAGTCCCGCCGTGTACTCCGGCGGCTCCAGCCCCTGTTCCGCGGCGCGGGCGCGCAGCTTGCCGTAAGTGCGGTCGGTGAGGCGGTTCAGGCCGGACTTGAGGTCTCCGCGCCGTCCCGCCCTTATGTCATCGGCGAGCCGGACGTGGCTGCGGCCGACGGCCTCGCCGATCCAGCGACAGGCATCGGCCGCCGCCAGGTGCGCCGACCGGGTGGCACGGGCCCCGGTGGCCACGGCGACCAGGAGCAGCGCCTCCTCGTCGTCGCCGAAGCGCGCGGTGAGCAGCGCGTCGCGGCGGGGCTCGCCCCGGAACCGCGCCGAGTCCCCGCGCACGGACGCGGCGCGCAGGGTGTACGTGCCGTAGCGGGCGCCGTCGAGCACGGTGTCGGCGACGAGGCCGTCCAGCTCCTCGGCGGTGGCGGCGGGCAGGGCCGTGGGCTCGGCGTCGTAGGTGGGCGGCCGGTCGCCCACATGGCCGATCGCGGGACGGGAGGCGGACGCGGTCCCCGGCTCCGGTACGACGGGTACGGCGGGGGCCGGCGTCTGGGAGGCGTAACCACGCGTGCCATGGGTTGATGGATGCGGAGTCCGGAAGCCGAAGCGCGGAAAGGTACGCACCCATGGCCAAGCAGAACGTGTCGGAGC
>NZ_RDBO01000077.1:1631033-1753717 GCF_008120935.1 Streptomyces sp. sk2.1 | reverse complement strand
GTGGCGGACTGTTCGGCGACCGGCCTCCTGGGCAGCGGAGGCGGCGGCTCCGGCGCCCCGGTGTCCATCGGCCCGGTCGCCCGGTCCGGCGCGACCGACTGGTCCGGCGCGGAGCCCGGCTCCGTGACCAGATCCGGCTCCGCGGCCGGGTCCGGCTCCATGACGGGCGGCGGGTAGGGGGCCCGCGGATCCACGGGCACGCGCGGCGGCGGGGCGGCGAAGGTGCGCGGCCGCGACGGGCCGGCCGGGGAATCCGCCGCGGAGGCGTCCGGGGAGTGCACGGCCGTGACCGGCGGCTCCCACGGGGCCCGCTCCGGCCGGAGTATCGGCGGATCGGGTGGCACGGAAGACGCCGGTGGGACGGATGGTGCGGGTAACACGGATGGGCCGGGTGGCACGGGCGGCGCGGACGGCACCACCGGTGCCGCAACCGGGGCCGCTCCCGAAGGCGCCTCCCCCGTCTCTCTCGCCTCCTCCGCCTCCCCCACGTCTCCGCGCCCCGTATGCCCGTCCGGTCCCACCGCGTCCGACGCCGAGTCGAAACGGTCGTCGAGCGTGTCGGCCGCGTCGCCCGTTCCGGTGTCCCGGGCGTCCTCGTCGTACAGCCTGTGCCACCAGTCGTCCTCATGGGCGGCGGGTTTCTCCCCCTGCTGACTCATTCCCTTATTGTCGGCCGCACGGGCCGTACGAAAACGGGGCATCCGGAAAAAGCGGCCGCGAACACGGGTCCGCCGGGCGCCCCCACCCCCCACGGGAAGGACGCCCGGCGGACCGGCTCGGTGTGATCAGCGCACGGCGTATGCGTCGGTCACGGTCTGGACGACGGAGTTGCCGTTGACGTCCGTCAGTTCGGTCCTCAGCGTGACCGGCTTGCCGGCCGCGCCCGCGTGGTTCACGGTCGCGGTCCACCGGCCGTCCTGCTGGGCCGTGGTCGCGGCGGTCCAGGTCTCGCCGCCGTCGTACGAGTACGAGACCTTGGCCGCGGTCAGCTTGCCGGGCGTGTAGCCGGCGTGACCGGTGACGCTCAGGCCGATCTTCTGCCCGTCCTGCGCCGCGAGGGTCTTGAGCCCGTCGGCCGCCAGGTCGTAGCCCGGGAAGAGCAGCGGGATGCCCTGCGAGTACGCGTTCTCGTCACGCTTCGAACGGAACTTCCAGGTGGTCTCGGTGCTGGTGGACCGCTTCCACACGGCGGCGGGCTGGCCGAACTTGGAGGTCTGCATGGTGAGTTCGTACGCGGCGTCCTCGGCCGGGACGGTGAACACCCCGGACGGCCAGCCGTTCTCGCCGATCACCTTGCCACCGCTGCTCAGCCGCATGTTGCCCACGTCGCCGAAGGCGCCCTGGAGACCGGCGTGCTCGCTGTCGCTCCAGAAGCCCGGGGCGACGCCGATCAGGTTGTCCTGGCGCTCGGCGGCGAGCTGGAGCTTGCCGGCGGCGTCGCGCGGGGCGGCGGGGGCCGGGATGCCCCGGTACCAGTTCTCCGTGCGCTTCGAACCGGCCGTGTAGGTGCGCGGCTGATCCACCATCATCTCGCCCCAGGGGAAGCTGGAGGAGAGGTACCGCGTCCAGGCGGTGTCGCCCGCCGAGTAGTACTCGGTGCGCTTGCTCGGGGCGGCGACGACATCGCCGGCCGCGGAGAAGGTGCCGCCGTACGGACGGCTGATGAGCATGGTGTCGACGTAGTCCGCCGCGACGCCCATCGCCTCGTAGTTGGCGGTGACCTTGCCGAGCTTCGTGTCGCGGACCTTGTAGGTGCGGTCCGAGGTGATCGGGCCGGTCTCCGGGAAGGCCAGGTTGTAGACGAACGGGCTGACCGCCGTGGCCTTCCAGCTCAGCTCGACCGGGCCGTCGGCCAGGGCGGCCTTCAGCGCGGTGGCCTCGCCCGTCTCGATGCCGAGCGCGGGCAGCGCCGACTGGGCGTAGCCGACGTTGGGCTTCCAGGGGCCCGCGGCGGGGCGGTGGACGATAATGGCCTTCGCGCCCGCGGCCTTGGCGTCACGGGCCCGGGCGTACACGTTGTCGTCCTCGTCACCGACCTCGACCAGGGCGATCTTCCCGGTGACGCCCGCGGCCCCCAGCTCCTCGGGAGTGCCCTTTCCGGCGTCGACCAGGGCGGCGCGGCCCGTGCCGTCGAGGTTGACGGAGCCGGTGCTCGCCACCGTCGGGTGCAGTTCGGGGCCGCCGACGACCGACAGCCTCTCGACCTGCGGGGCGTACGCGCGCCAGAAGCTGGCGAACTCGAAGTCGCCGTCGCTCGCCCGGCCCTGCACGTCGGCCAGGTAGTTCTTGACCGCGGAGCCGCCGGTGATGGAGCCCGAGTGCAGCCAGACGTCGTCCCAGCTGCGGCCGAACGCGAGCGTGGTGGAGCGGTTCTCGGACGCCCGGTCCGTGGTCCTCACCTGGACGCGGTGGGCCTTGCGGGCGTCCAGGACCACGGTGGTGTCCTTGGTGACGTTCAGCTGCGGCCGCGCGAGGTAGGTGACGGATTCGGTCATGCGGCCGGTGCTGTCCTTCGGGTCGACCGTGGTGACGAAGCCGGACAGGAAGTACGCGCCGGGGCGCACCTGGTAGACTTGGTCGGTGGCGCCGTCGTTGAAGCGGCGCTCACCGCTGGAGGTGTCGGTGCCGATGACGTCCAGCGAGGAGGAGTCGGCGGCGGGCCTGCCCGCGCGGTCGACGAGCTTGACCCGCAGGGTGACGGTCTCGGCCCCCACGTACAGCGAGAACGGGGTGGAGACCTTGACCCCGTCGGGGCCGGTGGCCAGCACGCGTCCGGTGACGTCGCCGTACTGCGCGGCCTTCAGCTTCGCCGTCGGGTCGATCTTCAGCGGAACCTTGACGGTGGCCCCGGCGGGCACGGTGACGGTGCGGGTGCCGAGCCCGGCGACCGCGGAGCGGACGGCCGAGCCGTCGTTGCCGGTGACGTCCTGGACGCTCAGCGAGAGCTTCACCGGCTTGGTGCCGGAGTTGGTGTACGGGACGTCGACCGTGGTGCGGTCGCTCCGGTCCTGCGGCCAGTTGAAGGTGCCGCCCTGGACGGCCGGGGCGCCGACGAGGGTGGTGTCGATGGCGGCCTTGACGTCGAGCCGGCCGCCGCCGGTCTCGCGCACGTCGCCGGGGATGTCGCTCTTCGCGGAGGACACCAGGGCCGCCTTGATCTGCTGGGCGGTCCAGTCCGGGTGACGCTGCTTCACGATGGCCGCGGCGCCCGCGACGTGCGGGGTGGCCATCGACGTGCCGGACATCGACTGGTACGCGTAGATGCCCCGGCCACCGGCCGCGGCGGCCGAGATGGCGACGCCGGGGGCGGCGATCTCGGGCTTGAGGGTGTGCGAGACGATCGCGGGTCCGCGGCTGGAGAACTGGGCCGTGGAGTCGTCGCGGTCGACGGCGCCGACGGTCAGCACGCTCGGGGCGCAGCCGGGCGAGGAGACGGTGTTCGCCGTCGGGCCCGCGTTGCCGGCCGCGATCACGAACAGGGTGCCCTTGCTCTGCGCGAGTTCCTCGGCGGCGACGCTCATCGGGTCGGTGCAGTCGGTCGGTTCCGGGCTGCCGAGGCTCATGGAGACGACATCGGCCTTCTGGTCGACGGCCCACTGCATGCCGGCGATGATCCAGGACTCGGCGCCGGAGCCGCTGTCGTTGAGGACCTTGCCCGCGAGCAGGTCGGCGCCGGGGGCGACGCCCTTCTTCCTGCCGCCGCTGGCCGCGCCGGAACCGCCGACGGTGGAGATGGTGTGGGTGCCGTGGCCCTGGCGGTCGTCGGTGCTGTCGGAGTCGGTGAAGTTCTCCGAGGCGGCGATCCGGCCCTTGAGGTCGGGGTGTTCGGCGTCGACGCCGGTGTCGAGGACGGCGACCTTGGTGCCCTTGCCGTCGTAACCGGCGGCCCAGGCGAGGTCGGCGCCGACCTGCTTGGTCGACTTGTCGAGGGTGGTGCGGACCTTGCGGTCGAGCCAGAGCTTCTTCGGGCCCGCGGCCGAGAAGGAACGGGCGCCGCCGGTGAGGTCCGCCCAGAAGTCGGCGGCCTTCTTCTTGTCCGCCTTGAGCGCGACGCCGTCGATGGCGTCGAGCGCGATTCCGCGCTCGGCGCCGCGCGGGGTGGCGAACGTGGAGCGGGCCCGGCCCTTGTCGTAGACGGCGATCAGCGGCAGCGACTTGCTGTGGGCGTCGTCGTAGCCCTGCCGGACGAGACCGGTGACGTTGAAGAGTTCCTCGTCGACCCGGCCCGCGGCCAGCGCCTCGGTGGCGGTGTCGGGGTAGACGTAGAGGTCCTTGCCGGACTGCCTGGTCTGGACGAGGGGCACGGAACCGTCCTCGCGGGGCAGCGCGGTGGCCGAGACGGTCCCCGAACTGTCCGTGCTCACCAGGACCTTGTCCCCGGTGACCAGGGTCACCGTGACCGGCTTGCCCTTCTTGGCGTCGGCGGCGGCGCTGCCGGTCAGTGCTCTCTTACCCGTCGCGTCGTCCTGCGGCGCTGCCGAGGACGGGGCGATCGCGGTGACGGCCAGGACGGCGGCGGTGGCCGCTCCCAGTGCCGTGCGCGATATCGGACGCATCGCTCTCCCCAAGTGAATCCGGAACCAACCTGCGCAAACCGCAGCTTTCCGGAGGTTGTTGGTACTGCGGTGGCGCCACATTGGCAGAGCGAAGAGCGTTGAAGGGATGATGTGCACGGCGGGTTTACGCCGTGGCCGCTTTCCGCCATGGCTGGACACCCGACGGCAGCGACATCGTGCGGAATCAGCGCGTCCATGAGGGGGCCGGGATGCTGGGAGCCATAGGTCTGGACGAGATACAGGAGTCCGCCTACCGCGCGCTCGTGGCGGTGGGAGCTGCGGAGATAGCCGATCTCGCGCACCGGCTGGCACTCCCCGAGGCGGACACCGAACGGGCCCTGCGCAGGCTGGAGCAGCACGGGCTCGCCGCCCAGTCCTCCGCGTGCGCGGGACGCTGGGTGGCGGCCCCGCCGGGCGTGGCGCTCGGGGCGCTGCTGACCCAGCAGCGTCACGAGCTGGAGCAGGCGGAGCTGGCGGCGGCGCTGCTCGCCGAGGAGTACCGGGCGGAGGCCGCCGAGTCGGCCGTGCACGATCTGGTCGAGGTGGTGACGGGGGCGAGTGCGGTGTCGCACCGCTTCCACCAGTTGCAGCTGGGGGCGACGAACGAGGTGTGCGCCCTGGTCACCGGGAAGCCGATCGCGGTCAGCGGCATGGAGAACGAGGCCGAGGAGCGGGCCGCCACGCGCGGGGTGTCGTACCGGGTGGTGGTCGAGCGCGAGCTCCTCTCGCAGCCGTTCGGGATCATGGAGCTGTCGGCCGCGCTGAGCCGCGACGAGCAGTGCCGGGTCATCGACCGGGTGCCGACCAAGCTGGTCGTCGCCGACGGCTCCCTGGCGATGGTCCCGCTGACCAAGCACAGTGCCGAGCCCGCGGCCCTGGTGGTCCACGCCTCCGGGCTGCTGGAGTCGCTGGTGGGGCTCTTCGAGGCGGTATGGCGTCAGGCCATGCCGCTCAGGCTCGGCGAGAGCGGCCTGCCGCAGGGGGAATCCGTCGAACCCGACCCGACGGACCTGGAGATCCTGTCGCTGCTGCTGGCCGGGCTGACGGACGCGAGCGTGGCGAAGCAGCTGGACCTGGGGCTGCGGACCGTGCAGCGCCGGGTGAAGGGCCTGATGGAGCTGACCGGCGTGTCGACCCGGTTGCAGCTGGGCTGGCACGCGTACGAACGGGGCTGGGTGGCCCGTACCCCGCGGGCCTGACCGGGCCCGCGGACAGGGCCGCGACCACGCCCGGTGCCGGACCGGTGGCACACCGTCACCAACCCGGCAGTGCCGCCCACAAGGCTTCGGTACGGCCCTGAGCTGCACGGACGGCCCCGTCCGGGGAGCGCTGACGGGCGGGACCGGCCGGACTCCGGCAGGCTGGTCGAATGAGCGTGTGGCAACTCGTCGCCGTCGGCCTGGTCATGCTCCTCGGCCTGCTCGGTGTGCTGGTGCCGGGGGCGCCGGGGCAGGCGATCGTCTGGGCCGCCGTGCTGTGGTGGGCGCTGACCGACATGACGCCGGTCGCCTGGGGCGTACTGATCGGCGCCACCGCGCTGCTGCTGCTGAACCAGGCGCTGAAGCCGCTGCTGCCCCCGCGGCGCCCCCGGGATTCGGGGGCGCCGCGCAGGACGCTGACGCTCGGCGGGGTCGGCGCGATCGTGGGTTTCTTCGTGCTGCCGGTGGTCGGTGCGGTCGTCGGCTACGTGGGAGCCGTCTACGGGGCGGAACGGCTGCGGCTGGGCAGCCGTGCGGCGGCGTGGACGTCGGTCCGCTCGGTGATGCGGGCGACGGGCTACTCGGTGCTCGTGGAACTCTTCGCGTGCCTGTTGGTGGTGGGGGCCTGGCTGGGCGCGGTGCTCTGGGGCTGAGGGCGCCCCCTCAGGAATCGGCCACGAAACACCTTTCCCGCAAAGCATTCTGACTGGACGTCACACCTTTTCCTCCCGGCTCCCCGGCGCCGGGTCCAGCAGGGCCGTGACGGCCAGGAAGTCCTCGTGGGCCTCGCCGTACCGCTTGGCGGCGAGGAGGAACATGGAACGGTCGGTCAGGGCCCCGGCCAGGGCGCCTCGCCCCTCCGCCCCGGCCAGGTCCGCCAGTTCGCGGGCGAGTGCCACGCCCCGGTCGAAGAGCGGCCGGAGCGGCTCCAGGACGACGGGGAAGCGCTTCTCCCGGAGCAGCGCCGCGCGGATGGTCACTCTGCGGTGCACGGCGATCAGTTCGGGCAGACGGGTGCGGGGGTCCGCGTCGACCTCCCCGGCCAGGCGGGCGGCCCGCTCCTCCAGGGCCGGGAGGGCGTCGAAGTAGGCCCGTGCGGTGTCGCCCGACCAGGAGGTCGAGCCGAACGACGGCGCCGGGGAGCCGGGGGACGCCGGGGGTTCCAGTTCCCGGCCCGACAGGGCGAACAGCGTGGTCCACCAGGAGAGGGCACCGCCCCAGCTCCCGCGGTCCCCGGCGGCGTCCAGCCCGGCGAGGATGTCGAGCGCCTCCGTCCGGGCCGCCGCCGCCTCGTCCCGGCGCCCGGCGGTGTCCAGCATCTGGGAATGGCGGACGAGTTCCCAGACCAGGATGGCCAGTGGCCTGTCCCTGGACGCGCCTTTCTCCCGGGCGGTGGCCACGATGTCCGCGAAGGCGTTCAGGGCCGCCCCGCGGTCCCCGGCGGCGTCCAGTTCGGCCACCCACTCGATCGCGTCCCAGAAGAAGTCCCCGCCCACCCTCTCCGCGCCACGGTCCTCGGCGAACCCCCTGTGGATTTCCGCGGCCTCCCGGTGGCGCCCCTCCTCCGCCAGCACGACGGCCAGCCGGTGATGCCCGGGCAGGGGGCTTCGCTCCCGTCCCGCCTCGAAGCCCTGCCGGCCGACCCGCGCCATCTCCTCGCACAACGCGAAGCCCTCCGCCCGCCGCCCGGCCTCGTACAGCTGTCCCTGGTGGGCGGAGAGGGCCCGGACCAGGATCTCCGTACGGTTCGGATCGTCCGCCTCGATCCGCCGGGCCACGGCCACCGCCTCGGCGTACAGGGCCAGTCGTGCGTCCGGGCGTTCCCGGAGCTCCCGCGCGTGTCCGGCCGATACCAGCGCCCGGCCGAGCTTCGGCAGGTAGGCCCGCGGGCTCACCTCGGCCAGCACCCGGTACGCCTCCAGCTCCTGCCGGGCATCCGGCCCGCCCGACCCGAGCAGCACCGTCCGCGCCCGCAGCACCGCATCCTGATCGACGTTCTCGGTGGGATTCATGACGGTGATTCTGGGACCCGGGAACGGGCCGGAACAAGGCCGGTCAGGTGTGCTTCCGGTCCTACGAAAAAGGCCGCTGACCTGTCATGATGGATACGTCTTCGGCCCTTTCGGGACTCCCCGGCCGCATCGCGCGGGCGGGGCGGGGACTCAGCGGGGGTCCAGCAGCTCCAGGTGCCGCACCCCGTACGAGCGCCAGGGCCGCCACCGTTCCGCCCCCGGCCTCCCGTACGGATCCACGTCGGGGTCGCCGAGCGCACGCGTCCTGATGAGCGCCGCGGTCGCCGGGCCGATCCCGGACAGCCGCAGCAGGGTCTGCTCGGCCTCGTCGCGATCGGCCCCGGCGTCCAGCCGCAGCTCCCCGCCGGCGAGCGCGGACGCCAGGGCCCGCAGCTCGGGGTCGCCGGTCGCCCCGGCCAGCACGGAGGGTTCGGGGAACACCCGGGTCAGCCCGCCGCAGGGCACGTCCAGCGCCGTCCCGTACCGCTCGACGAGCCGCGCCGCCGCCTCCCGGCCCACCAGGGCCCGCACGGCGAACTCCTCCGGGTCCGCGGCACCGGGCGAACGCAGTCCCGGCCGGGCGGCGACCCCCGGGGCGAGCCGCGGGTCGGCGCCGAGCCGCTCGTCGACGGCGTACGGATCGGCGTCCAGGTCGAACAGGCGCCGCAGCCGCTGGACGGCCGTCGTCAGGTCCCGCAGGTCCGTGAGGTGGATGCGGGCGTCCAGCCAGGAACCGGCGGACCGCTCGTCGACGGCCACGACACCCGATCCGTACGGGAGCCGCAGGGTGCGCCGGTAGGTGCGGGCGCCCTCCTCGCCGCCGACCTCCTCGATCCCGGCGACCGCCTCACCGGCCAGCAGGTCGAAGACCTCGCGCGCCGCGTACGGCCCCCGGTGGGCGAGCCGCAACGGGATGCCGGTGGTCCGCCCCACCCGCACCGTCCCGCCCCGCCCCGTACCGGCCTCGGTCCGCAGCGCGGTCGGCGTGCGGGCGTAGATCTGCCGGATCGTGTCGTTGAACTGGCGCACGCTGGCGAAGCCGGCCGCGAAGGCGATCTCGGTCACGGGCAGCCCGGTCGTCTGGAGCAGCACCCGTGCGGTGTGGGCCCGCTGGGCGCGGGCCAGCGCGACGGGTCCGGCGCCCAGCTCCGCGTTGAGCTGCCGCTGCACCTGGCGCGAGCTGTAACCGAGCCGGTGGGCGAGGCCGGGCACGCCTTCCCGGTCGACCACGCCGTCGCCGATCATCCGCATGGCGCGGCCCACGACGTCGGCCCGGACGTTCCACTCCGCCGAGCCGGGCACCGCGTCCGGACGGCAGCGCCGGCAGGCCCGGAAGCCGTTGCCCTGCGCTGCGGCCGCAGTCGGGTAGAAGCGGACGTTCTTCCGCTTGGGGGTCACGGCGGGGCAGCTCGGCCGGCAGTAGATGCCGGTCGTCTCGACGGCGAAGAAGAACTCCCCGTCGAAACGGGCGTCGCGGCTGCTCACCGCCTCGTACCTGGTCCGTTCGTCCATCACGGAATCCAGTGTGCGGCACCCCCCGGCACCGCACTGGCGGATTTCGGACACGGCCCTGCGCACGGTCGGCCGGTGCGCGGGACCCCGGGACCACGGCCCCGGCTACCGCAGCCGGCCCCGCTTCGCGTCCATGGCGGCGCGTCCCTCGGCCCCCTTGCGCTTCCAGTCGCGCAGGATCTCCGACCGCAGCCGGGCATCGGTCTTGGCGACGATGCGCTGGTTCTCGCGCAGCAGCTTGCGGAAGCTGTCGAGGCGCCGCTCGTGCAGCGAACCGTCCTCGATCGCCGCGAGCACCGCGCAGCCCGGCTCGGA
This sequence comes from Streptomyces sp. sk2.1, assembly GCF_008120935.1. Lineage (GTDB taxonomy): Bacteria > Actinomycetota > Actinomycetes > Streptomycetales > Streptomycetaceae > Streptomyces. Next base: position 1,744,123 of record NZ_RDBO01000077.1, on the reverse strand, counting down.
CTCGTGGGCGCAGTCGTGGAACCGGCACTGCTCGGCCAGCTCCTCGATCTCGGAGAAGACCTGGCCGACGCCCTCCTCCGCGTCCCAGAGGCCGACCCCGCGCAGCCCGGGGGTGTCGATCAGCACTCCCCCGCCGGGCAGGACCAGCAGGTTGCGGGTGGTGGTGGTGTGCCGGCCCTTGCCGTCGACGTCACGCGCGGCCTGCACCTCCATCACGTCCTGGCCGAGCAGGGTGTTGGCGAGGGTCGACTTGCCCGCGCCGGACGCCCCGAGCAGCACGCTCGTACCGCCCGAGACGATGGCGGAGAAGACATCGATGCCCTCTCCCGTGGCGGAGCTGACGGACAGCACCTGCACCCCGGGGGCGACGCCCTCGATGTCCTGGACCAGGTAGGACAACGTGGCGGCGTCCGGCACCAGGTCGGCCTTGGTCAGCACCACGATCGGCTCGGCGGCGCCGTCCCCGGCGGACCCGTCCGCCCGCAGCAGCGCGTCACCGGAGGAGCTGGACATGGCGAGCGCGAGGAAGCGCTCCACCCGCCCCAGGTCGAGCTCCACGGCGAGCGAGACGCAGATGACGATGTGGTCGACGTTGGTGGCGAGCACCTGCCCCTCGGAGCGCTGCGACGACGTCGAGCGGACGAAGGCGGTGCGCCGCGGCAGCAGCGTGCGGACGAACTGCGGATCACCGTCGGGATCGACGGCGACCCAGTCGCCCGTGCAGACGATCCGCATCGGATCGCGCGGGACGACGAAGGCGGTGTCGGCCCTGAGCGTGCCGTCCGGGGTGACGACATCGCACTGGCCGCGGTCGACCCGCACCACACGCCCGGGGAGCAGGCCCTGTTCGGCGTACGGTGCGAACTCGGCCTCCCAGGCGGCGTCCCAGCCGTACGGGGACAGCGGGTGCGCGGCGGACGAGCCCTGGAGGGAGGAGAGAGCGGACGAAAAAGACTGGAGAGACAAGGGAAACCCTTCGAAGGGTGGCCCCGGCAACGCGCTTGCTGGCGCGGAGAGTTGTAAAAAAGGTCAGCCGGTGACCACAGGGGTGGGAACGGTGTTCTTCCGGTTGTGGGCAACGCCCATCGCAACGACAGTCATCACGGTCCTCACCTCCTGGTTCACACACGAACCCGACACCGGCGGCTCAGCACGCCGTCCGGAACTCCGCACACGATAGCCCGCGTCCGTCGGGCGGCTCAACACATTTACCGGGACGCGTGCCGCATCCGCCGCTTCCGCCGGATCGGGGACCACGCCCCGGGCCGTATTCATCGGAGTTATCCGGCTATCTCGCCCGATCAGGTGATACGCATGCACAACCACCGGTCCGGGGCCGTTATGGTGCCGAGCATGACCTCACCCCAGACCGCCAACGGCACGTTCACCCAGGCCCAGTTGGGCACGATCACACTGATCGGGTGGAGCGGCGAACACCCTGACGGCGGCCACGACGTCGCCTTCCTCCTCGTCTACTCGCTGGGCGACGGCACGGACGGCCCCGCCGCCGGTGAGGCCGCCATGCGTGTGGCCCTGGAGCGCTGCGGGCTGCCGGTCGGCAGCGGTCCGGTATACGCGGCGGAGCACCCCGGCCTCCAGGTGAAGCTGCTCGTCCAGGCGGGCCAGGCCGTTCTGACGCTGCCCCACTTCACCGCGCAGTACCCCGCTCCTGCCGAGTGGCTCGCCGCCGCGAACCAGCGGGGCGAGGTGCACGCGATGTTCGCGACCCGCCCGTGGCCCCAGGGCGCTCCGGGCCGCCCGGTCGACGAGGGGCTGCTGCGGTCCTTCGCCGGCGACCCGGAGGTCATCATGTCCTCCGCCCACTGCGTGCTCCCGGTGCGCAGCCTGGGCTGACCCGCCCCGGCACATGACGATGCCCACCGCCCCCGTGGCGCGGTGGGCATCGTCATGTACGAAGCCCCGGGACGTCGCCGCCCCGGTCCTGCTCGGCGGCCTGCCGTGCCCCGTGAACCGGTGGGGCACAGCCGTGCGGGCGACCGCGGGAACGGTCCCGGGTCGCCCGCACGCCGGACGCGTCAGTTGTTGGCGATCCCGTTGCCCGACAGCACCGGGATGCCGTTGACCAGGTGCGACAGTGCCTCGTCGCCCTTGGCCTGGGTGGAGTTCTCGGCGCACTGCTGGTTCTGCGGCGAGGCCAGGACGTTGACGTCCTGGACCGCGACCGGCACCAGCAGGCCGACGAGGGAACCGGCGTTGGCCTTGAGCGGCAGGCCGACACAGGCCTTGTTCAGCGTGCCCTGGACGAGCTGGACCTGCGGGCTGCCGTCGCCCTCGGTCACGCTGTTGCCGAACGAGTCCACGGCGCCGTTGCCGTTGACCGACGTCGTGCCACCGTCGTTGCCGATCGCCATGGCCGCCGGGGCCATCGCGGCGGACAGGCCGACCAGGGACACGGCCACTGCTGCGCCGGTCATCATCTTCTTCATCACGCTTCACCTTTCGGAGCGTCCCGTTGTGGAACGTACTGATCAACCCGCTACGGAAGCGTGGGTTCCGCAGTACCACCCGAATGGGTTCGATCCGGCATGAGTTCGACCGTTCCTGTTCATCCCTCGACGGCTTCGCCGGAGGTGCGGGCCGCCGGGATCCGGCTTTCCGCGCGGGGCCGCGCGGGTTCCGGGTACGGCGTCCGTTCCGGGTCGCCGTGGGTGGCGCGCCACTCGGCGAGCAACCGGTCGTAGATGGGGGTGCCGTCCTGTCCGTGCCCCGGTCGGCCGTGGGGGCTCTGACTGTCGTACTGGTCCATGAGGTGGCCCTACCCGATGCGGTGGGCGGTGTCCGCCGCCACTACGGCAACCGGCCCAGTGCACCCGCTCCTTCGAGGGGCCCGGCGCCCCGGACGCACGACGGGGCCGGCACGTCCGGGCGGCCGACGAACGGCTGCCGCGTGGATGTGCCGGCCCCACGGGTACGTCATGTGCTGCGGGCAGGCGGGCCCGAAGCGGCCCGCGGTGCGCTCCCCCGCGCGTACGAGGAGTCGGGGGGAGCGCCCGGGGCGGTACGGCCTTAGTTGTTGCCGGCGCCGTTGCCGGACAGGATCGGGATGTCGTCCAGGATGTGCGAGAGGGCCTCGTCGCCCTTGGCCTGGGTGGAGTTCTCGGTGCACTGCTGGTTCTGCGGCGAGGACAGGACGTTGATGTCCTGGACCGCGATCGGGATGGCGCCGAGCACCGAACCGACGTTGGCCTTGGCCGGCAGCGCGATGCAGGGCTTGTTGAGCGAGCCCTGGATGAGCGCGAACTGCGGGCTCCAGTCGCCGTGGGTGGCGGAGTTGCCGTACGACTGGACGGCACCGTTGCCGTTGACCGACGTCGTGCCGCTGTCGTTGCCGATGGCCATGGCCGTCGGGGCGGCCGCGGCGGAGACGCCGACGATCGAAGCGGCGACGGCTGCCGAGGCCATAATCTTCTTGATCATGAAATAGCCCTTCTGGGGTTTCTCTGTTGCCCGCCTGTCCGGAGCGTTCTGATCAACTCGCGGCGACGGGGATGGTTGTGCCCGTTCACTCGAACGGTGCTCTCGCGTTCAGCTGTTCACCGGATGCGCGGCATCGGAGGAATGCGAAAGGCTTCGCCGGGCGGGAACCGCCGCGGGCGACGGATCAACCGCCGGCCGGCAGACCGCCCAGGAGCGGGGCCGCGCCCTTGGCCGCGCCGGTGGCCTTGCCCGCCAGGTCGACGAGGGTGCCGTCCTTCACCGCGCCCGCGGCGTTGTCGACCGCGTCGACGACCGGGTCGACGGCCTGCGGGGCGCTCTCCACCACCTGGTTGACACCGCCGTTGAGGCTGAAGTTGGGGGCCGTGGTGGTGGTGACGGCGAAGGCGGGGGCAGCCGTTCCGAGCGCGGCCACGGAACCGGCGATGATTGCGGCGGTCTTCGCGTACTTCACTTTCGGATTCCCTTCTGCAGCGGCAGCTTCATCGGTCGCGTGAACCGCGCCGCACGAGCCCTCTGTGGCCGTGCCCTCCTGCCGCTTTCGCAGTGGGTAACGATGCGATTGCGGCCCGGCAACTGGACGTGGGCACTTTTTCCCTCGGGGCCACTCGTTCGATTTTCGGGAACCGGAAAAGAGCAGGGAAAGGCCCCGGAACGTGGAGATGCGTTCCGGGGCCTTTCGGTCACGGGATTTCGACCCGATCGACCGGAGGTCAGACGTTGGCGCAGGTGTTGCCGAAGGCCGGGTTCAGCACGCCGATCACGTCGATCGTGTTGCCGCAGAGGTTGATCGGAATGTGGAGCGGAACCTGGATGTTGTTTCCGGACACCAGACCGGGCGAGTGCGCGGCGCCGCCCTCGGCGCCGGAGTCGGCGAAGGCGGGGGCGGCGGCGCCCATCGCCATGAGGGTTCCTGCGGCGATGGCGGCAACCTTGGTGTACTTCACGTTTTTCCCTTTCTTTGACGGAGTCCGAAGCAGCCACGTCTTTCGTGCCACACGAGCGCGATCCCGATCACTCGTAACTCCGCCGCTCTCATTCGTAACGATTCAGGGCCACGGGCGAAACTCGGGGAGCTGAAAATTCTCAAGAATCGCCCAAAAGATGCAATATCGATCACTTGACGTCACGGATGGGCCCGTTCGGTCACGCGACGCACCCCGCCCCTCCCGGGCCCGGGAGGGCAGCAACAGGCCCGGAACCGCCGGGGGAGGAAGGCCGGCGGCCCGGGCCTGTCGTTACGGCTGGGTCAGGTGTCGATCAGCCACCGGTCAGCTGTTGCCGGCGCCGTTGCCGGAGAGCACCGGGATGCCGTCCAGGATGTGCGACAGCGGCTCGTCGCCCTTGGCCTGGGTGGAGTTCTCGGTGCACTGCTGGTTCTGCGGCGAGGACAGAACGTTGACGTCCTGAACGGCGATCGGGATCAGGCCGAGGACCGAACCGACGTTGGCCTTGGCCGGCAGGCCGATGCACGGCTTGTTCAGGCTGCCCTGGACCAGGCCGAACTGCGGGCTGCCGTCACCACGGGTCTCGGCGTTGCCGAACGACTGCGAGGCCCCGTTGCCGTTGATCGAGGTCGTGCCGCCGTCGTCACCGATGGCCATGGCCTGCGTCGCGCCCAGACCCAGGATGGAGGCGGCGACGGCGCCCGTAGCCAGAACCTTCTTGATCACGCTTCAACCCTTCTCGTACCGGATGCCCCGTACCGGAGCCCCCTGCCCAACTCGCGACCTGGCTTTTGGTTCTCGTACTTCCCGCCTTTCACCCGAATGCCCGGAGCGCGCGCACAACCGTGCGAAATCGCACCCGCGGACCGGTCGGGAAAAAAGCGCACCTGGTCGTCGCACCGCCATCCATACCGTATTCGCGCGCCGATACGGAGCATCCCGGCCGCCGCGGGCGGGGCCGCCCATGGGCCGCTTGCGCTACTCCATTCGTGTGGTTACGAAACTTCCACGGCCACGTGAGTTTCCTGAACAAAATCTTCCCGTTATGAGTGTCACAAGCGTGCGCGCTCGGGCGCTTGACCGGCAGAAGCAGTACTCAGCAACAGGAAGAACACGCCCTCGTGGTCTCCACGCTTTCCGTAACCGTCGCTCTCCGGTCTCACGCACGAAGGCCGTCGGGGTGGCGTCCCGACAGTGTCCGCATCGCCTGATGTACGAACAAGCGAGCGTTCCGCTCGCACGGAATGTCCTAGGAAAGGGCACCAATGCGAAAAGCCTTGAGTAAGAGCGTGCTGGTGATGGCGGCGGCGTCAGGCATCCTGGCCGCGTCCGGGGGGTACGCGTTCGCGGACACTTCTGCCGAGGGCGCGGCCGTCGGTTCGCCGGGCGTCGGCTCGGGCAACACCGTGCAGGTGCCGGTGCACGTGCCGGTCAACGTATGTGGCAACACCGTCGACGTGATCGGCCTGCTGAACCCCGCCTTCGGCAACAAGTGCAAGAACGAGAGCGGCGGCAGTGGCACGGGTCAGGGTGCGAGCGCCGAGGGCGTCGCGGCCCACTCCCCCGGTGTGCTTTCCGGCAACGTCGTCCAGGCGCCCGTCGACATCCCGGTCAACGTGTGCGGCAACACCGTCAACGTCATCGGTGCGCTGAACCCGGCGGCCGGGAACAACTGCGAGAACCAGTCGGGCGGCACCAGCACTCCGCCTCCCGTCCACCCGCCACCCACGGCGACTGGAGCCCGCAGTTCGCGCTCATCCAGGGCTCGCTCAACAAGCCCTGCATCGCGCTGCCGGCCAAGGCCAACGTCGGTTCGGTGCTCGGCGCCATCCCGATCGCGGTCCAGGACATCAACGTCCTGTCCTCGCCGCAGAACCAGCAGTGCACGCCGGGGGGCGCCTGGCAGGACACGATCAGCCCGCCCCGGGGCCGGTCTCCGCCCAGGAACTGGCCGACTCGCTCCGGGGCAGGCTGATCGTGTCCTGCCAGGCGCCCCCCGGCGACCCGATGCGGGAGACCGGCACCCTCGTCCGGCTCGCCCGGTCGGCCGCCGCCGGTGGCGGCGCGGCGATCCGCGCCAACGAACCGGAGGTCGTCGCCGCGATCGTGGCGGCCGTGGACCTCCCGGTCATCGGCCTGTGGAAGGACGGCGACGAGGGCGTCTACATCACCCCGACCGTCCGGCACGCCCTGGCGGTCGCCGGGGCCGGGGCCACCGTCGTCGCCGCCGACGCCACCGACCGGCCCCGCCCCGACGGCTCCTCCTTCGCCGAGCTGGTCACCGCGGTCCACGGGGCCGGGGCCCTGGTCATGGCCGATGTCGCCACGCTCGCCGAGGGCGTCGCCGCCGCCGCGCAGGGCGCGGACTTCGTGTCCACCACCCTCTCCGGCTATGTTCCCGGCACCCCGGAACAGACCGGTCCGGATCTCGACCTGGTCGCCGCGCTCGCCGCCGCGATCGACGTGCCGGTGGTGGCCGAGGGCCGCGTCAACACTCCCGAGGAGGCCGCCGAGGCCCTGGCCCGCGGCGCGCACAGCGTCGTCGTCGGCACCGCCATCACCGCCCCCACCGCCCTGACCGCCCGTTTCGTCTCGGGCATCGCCCGGTCCTGACCCGTAACCGTTCCGCGGGTCGGCGCTCAAGGGCGAGTGCCGTCCCGCACCCTGGAGTCACCGTGCAGACCACACCACCCCCCACCCTCCCCTGGTACCGAGAGGTGAGCGGCACCCAGTGGAAGTCGTTCCTCGCCGCCTGGGTCGGTTATGTCCTCGACGGCTTCGACTTCGTGCTGATCACGCTCGTCCTCACCGAGATCGGTGACGACTTCGGGCTGAGCACGGTGCAGGCCGCCAGTCTGGTCTCCGGCGCGTTCATCACCCGCTGGCTGGGCGGCGCGGTGCTCGGCGCCGTCGGCGACCGCTACGGCCGCAAGCTCTCCATGGTCCTGAGCATCCTGCTGTACTCGCTGGGCACCTTCGCCTGCGGGTTCGCGTGGAACTACCAGAGCCTGTTCGCCGCCCGGCTCGCCATCGGCATGGGCATGGCCGGCGAGTACAGCGCCAGTGCCACGTACGTCATGGAGAGCTGGCCGGCCAGGCTCCGCAGCCGGGCCAGCGGCTTCCTGATCTCCGGCTTCTCGGTCGGCTCGGTGCTCGCCGCGCAGGTCTACAACTGGGTGGTGCCCTCGCTCGGCTGGCGGTGGATGTTCTATCTGGGGCTGGTCCCGATCGTCATCGCGCTGTGGATGCGGCGGGCGCTGCCGGAGGCCGAGGAGTGGACGGAGGACGTCGCGGACAAGGGCGCCCGGCCCAACCCGTTCCGGCCGCTGTTCGTGACCCGGGGCCGGGCCCTGGCCAACACTGTCCTGGTCGTCGTCGCCACCGTGGCACTGTTCCTGGTGTTCACCCCGGGCGGCGCCGGGGCGGTCCCGGTGCTCTCGGTGGTCGCCGGGCTGGCGCTCGCCGCCTTCGCCGTGCAGCTGGGCGGGCGGCGCGGCTGGGCGCTCTACCTGTCGATGATCGTGACGCTGTTCTTCGCGTTCCTGTACTCGTGGCCGATCCAGGCGCTGCTGCCCACGTATCTGAAGACCGAGCTGGGCTACACCACCGACCAGGTCACCGACGTGCTGTACTTCGCCGGCTTCGGCACCATGGTCGGCTGCTGGGCCGCGGGCTTCCTCGGTGACCGGATCGGGGCGAAGAAGGCGTACGCGCTGACGCTGCTCGCCTCGCTGGCCTTCGTGTACCCGGTCTTCGCCGTGCAGGACAACCTGCTGCTGCTCGGCGTCCTGCTCTTCCTGCTCCAGGCGACCAGCTTCGGCATCTCCGGGCTGCTGCCCCGCTACATCGGCGGGCACTTCCCGACCCGGAGCCGGGGCGCGGCGCTCGGCTTCACGTACAACGTGGGCGCGCTGGGCGGTGCGGTGGCCCCGGTCCTGGGTGCGCACCTGGCGTCCGGGATGGAGCTGGGGCAGGCGCTGGCCGTGCTGACCTTCGCGGGCACGGTGATCGTGGTGCTGCTGGTCGGCCTCGACGTACCGGCCAGGCTGAACCGGCTGACCGACCCGGACGCGCCGCGGGACCACCTCGCACCGGCTCCGGAGGCCGGGCGGCACCCGGTCGGCTGAGCCGGCGGCGGAGCGGGAACGGGACTCGGTACGGGCCGGGCGGCGCACACCGCCCGGCCCGTACCGTCGCTCCCGCCCCGCCGCGCCCGCGGTCGTGCGGTCAGTGCGTGATGCGCTCGAAGACCGCGGCGAGGCCCTGCCCGCCGCCGATGCACATCGTCTCCAGGCCGTACCGGGCCTCGCGGCGGTGCAGTTCGCGGGTGAGCGTGGCGAGGATGCGGGCGCCGGTGGCGCCGACCGGGTGGCCGAGGGAGACCCCGGAGCCGTTGACGTTGACGCGCTGCTCGTGGTCCTTCTCGCCGAGCCCCAACTCGCGGGTGCAGGCGAGCACTTGGGCGGCAAAGGCTTCGTTGAGCTCGATCAGGTCGAGGTCGGCGAGGGTGAGTCCGGCACGTTCGAGCGCGGCCCGGGTGGCGGGTACGGGCCCGATGCCCATCGTCGCGGCGGGCACCCCGGCGCGGGCGAACGAGACGAGCCGGACCAGCGGGGTGAGGCCGAGGCGTTCGGCGGTGGCCGCACCGGTCACCAGGCAGGCGGCGGCCGCGTCGTTCTGTCCGCTGGCGTTGCCCGCGGTGACGGTCGCCTCCGGGTCGGTCTTCGCCATGATCGGGCGCAGCACGGCGAGTTGCTCCGCGGTGGTGTCGGGGCGGGGGTGCTCGTCGGCGGTGACGACGGTCTCGCCCTTGCGGGTCCGTACGGTGACCGGCACGATCTCCGCGTCGTAGCGGCCCTCCGCCGCCGCCCGCCCGGCACGCCGCTGCGAGCGCAGGGCGAGGGCGTCCTGGTCGGCGCGGCCGATGCCGTACGCGCGCCGCAGGTTCTCCGCCGTCTCGATCATGCCGCCGGGCACCGGGTGGTTGACGCCGCCCGCCGTGACCCGGCCCCGGGCCAGTGCGTCGTGGAGCTGGAGGCCGGGGCCCTTGATGCCCCAGCGGCCCTCGTGCGTGTAGTACGGGGCGGCGCTCATCACGTCCACGCCGCCCGCGATGACGACCTCGCTGAAACCGGCCCGGATCTGCATCGCCGCGTCCAACACGGCCTGGAGGCCGGAGCCGCAGCGGCGGTCGACCTGGGTGCCGGTGACGGTCTGGGGCAGTCCGGCGTCGAGGGCGGCGACCCGGCCGATGGCGGGTGCCTCGGCGGACGGGTAGGAGTGTCCGAGGATCACCTCGTCGACCGCGTCGGGATCGATCCCGGTACGGGCGACGACCTCGGCGATGACGCGTGCGGCGAGTGCGGCCGGCGTCTGCTGCGCGAACACTCCGCCGAAACGGCCGATGGGGGTGCGCAGCGGTTCACAGATGACGACATCGAGCTGCTGGTCGGGCACGGCGTGGCCTTTCGGTGACGAGTGGCAAATGACGGGTGACGAGTGGCGGGCGATGCGGGGCGCGTCCCAGTCGTAGAGCGCGTCCCAGTCGTAGGGCGCGTCCCAGTCGTGGGGCACGTCTCAGCCATGGGGCGCGGTGGTCCCTTCCCCGGCCGGGCCCGCCGGGGTGGGCAGTGCCTCCTCCGCCACCGCGAGCACCGCCCGCAGGGCGGCGGAGGGGTTGTCGGCCCGCCAGGCCAGCGCGGCCCGGAGCCGGACGGGCGGGCCGGACAGCGGCCGGTAGACGAGGCCGTTCTGCTGGATGTGCTGGACGGAGGTGACGGTGAGCGTGACGCCGACGCCCGCGGCGACCAGCGCGAGGATGGTGTACGAGTCGGGCGCCTCCTGCACCACCCGGGGGTTGAAGCCGGTGGCCTCGCAGGCGCCGACCATCGCGTCGCGCACGGTGGAGCCGGTGTTGGCGGGGAAGGCGACGAAGGGTTCGTCGGCGAGCGCCCCGACGGGGACCCTCTCCAGCCGGGCGAGCGGGTGGTCGAAGGGCAGCGCGCACACCAGCTCCTCCTCGGCGATCACCCGGTGGGCCACCCCGGGCCGGGTCACCGGCAGCCGGACGAACCCCAGGTCGAGCGAGCCGTCGGCGACCCGGTCGAGGGCGACGTTGGCGTACGTCTGCCCCTTCATGGCCAGTTCGACGGCGGGGTGGGCGGCGCGCACGGCCCGGGTGAGGAGCGGCAGCGTCTCGTGGCTGGAGGCGCCCGCGAAGCCGATCGTGACCCGTCCGTACTCGCCGCGGCCCGCCGCCCTCGCGGCCCGCACCGCGGTGTCGAGGTCGGCGAGGACCGTCCGTACCGGCCGGAGGAAGGACTCCCCCGCGCCGGTGAGCCGCACCGACCTGGTGTTGCGTTCGAAGAGCTGGACGCCCAGTTCCTTCTCCAGCCGGCGGATCTGCTGGCTCAGCGGCGGCTGGGCCATCTGCAGCCGTTTCGCGGCCCGCCCGAAATGCAACTCCTCGGCCACGGCGACGAACGCGGACAGATGACGCAGTTCCATGCCGCTCCTCCGGTCCCCGGCCGCACCGGCCGGTCCCGTCCGCCCCGAGCCCGACGGTCCGGCGGTCCATTCATCTCCCGGCCGTCTCGATGCGACCTTAATTCGGTATTGGACAGCGATCAATGGCCGCTGACACGGTGGGGCGACGCGCGGACCGGGACGCGCGCGGAGCCGGAGGAGCGCCGTTGCCGCAACGGAACGACAGGACGGGCCGGGCGGTGGCCGACACGGCCGGGACCGTCCCGCCCGCCCGGCCCCGCGCGAGGGCGCGGCCCCGGACCGCGTCTATCTTCGCCGAGACGGATCACACGCCATCCCCGAGAGGACCGCAACCACCATGCGCATCAGGATCGTCGGCGCCGGGGCCATGGGCCGCGGCATCGCCCAGTGGGCGGCGACCGCCGGACACACCGTCGAGCTGTGCGACGTACGCCCCCAGGCGGTGACGGAAGCCCTGGACTTCGTACGGTCCATGCTCGAACGGGCCGTGCGGAAGGGCCGGTTGTCCGCCGAGGACCGGGACGCCACCGCGGCGCGCCTGGTCCCGCTCGACGACCCGTGGGCGGACGGGCCGGAGGTCGAGCTGGTCGTCGAGGCCGTGCGGGAGGACCTCGACACCAAGACGGAGGTCTTCGGCCGGCTGGAGCGGGCGCTGCCCGCGACGGCCGTCTTCGCGACCAACACCTCCTCCCTGTCGGTCACCCGGATCGCCGCCGGGCTGAAGGACCCGGGCCGCCTGGCCGGGCTGCACTTCTTCAACCCGGTGCCGCTGATGAGGATCGTCGAGATCGTGCCGGGCGCGGCCACCCGCGCGGAGATCCCGCCGGCCCTCACCGCGTTCGTCGAGGGCTGCGGCCACCGCGCGGTCACCGTCGCCGACACCCCCGGCTTCCTCGTCAACCACGCCGGGCGCGGGCTGGTGACCGAGGCGCTCGCGCTGCTGGAGGAGGGGGTCGGCACACCGGCGGACATCGACCGGATCGCCCGGGACGTGCTCGGGCTGCGGATGGGCCCGTTCGAGCTGATGGACCTCACCGGGCTGGACGTGACGGCCGCGGTGATCGACTCGATCTGGCAGGGCTTCCGCCACGCGGACCGGCTCCGCCCCTCCTACCTCACCCCGAACCGGGTGGCGGCCGGGCTGCACGGCCGCAAGACCGGGCGCGGCTGGTACGCGTACGGTCCCGAGGCGCCCGCCCCCGCCCCGGAGCCGCCGGTCACCGGTGACCCGGACCGCCCGGTGTTCGTCCACGCCGCCGAGGGCCGGGACCGCAACGCGMKCGCGTTGCGGTCGGCGCTGGCCGCCGCGGGCGCCGTCGTGGAGACCGGTGACGGGCCGTCGGCCGGTGCCCTCGTGCTGGTCCCGGTCTGGGGCACCTCGGTGGCCGGGGCGGTCGCCGGGCACGGGCTGCCCGCGGCGCGCACCTTCGGGGTGGACCCGTTGCCCGCGGCGGGCCGGCGCCGGGTGCTGGCCGTGACCCCGGCGGCGGACCCGGCCGCCGCGCGCGACGCCCGCGCAGTGCTGGCCCGGTCGGCGGACGGCGAGGAACCCCGCGCGGTCTCGGTGGTGCGGGACACGGCGGGTTCGGTCGCCCAGCGGCTGCTCGCCTCGATCGTGTCGGTGGCGGCCGGGATCGCGGAGCGTTCCATCGCCTCCCCCGGCGACATCGACCTGGCCGTCACGGCCGGGCTCGGCTACCCGGTCGGCCCGCTGGCCTGGGGCGACCGGGTCGGCGCCGGACGGATGCTGGAGCTGCACCGGGCGCTGCACCGCACGACGGACGACCCGCGCCACCGTCCGAGCCGCTGGGTCACCGAACGCGCCCTGCTCGGCCTGTCGCTGACCGACCCCGGCACGTCGCCCGCCGACTGCGTGGACGGCCCCGCGCCCTCGTGACGCGCGGGCGGGCCCGGACCGGAACCCACCGGACCGCGGCCGGGCCCGCCCCGAGGCCGTGCACCGGGACGGACCGGGCCCGTCCCGCCCCGCTCGGGCAGGTGTCCGTTCCTTACAAGACCCCTGCCCGGCCCCGGCCTAGGGTTCGGGGCATGACTCCACGCATGGATGCGATCGGCATCGTCACCAAGGACCTGACCGCATCGCTCGCCTTCTACCGCCGGCTCGGTCTCGACATCCCCGCCGACGCCGCCTCGGCGCCCCACGTCGAAGCGACGCTCCCGAACGGCATGCGCCTGATGTGGGACACCGAGGACGTCATCCGCTCGTTCGACCCCGGGTGGACCGAGCCCGCCGACGGGCAGCGCCTCGGGCTCGCCTTCCGCTGCGACGGCCCGGCGGAGGTGGACGCGGTGTACGACGACCTGACCGGAGCCGGGCACGAGGGACGGCTGAAGCCGTGGGACGCGGCCTGGGGGCAGCGCTACGCGACGGTCCTCGACCCGGACGGCTGCGAGGTGTCGCTGTTCGCCGCGAACGACTGAGACCGGGCCCGGCGGGGCGGAACGGATCTCGGGAAGGGCGGACGCCGGAGGCACGGCAGCCGCCCGGACGGGGCGGCTCGCGAAAGGAGCGGCGCCCCGGCCGGGCGGGCCCTCAGGACGTGTCCCGCGCCAGGTGGGCGGTCAGGGTGGTGCCGGTCAGGGCGCGCATCTCCCGGGCGAGGTGGGCCTGGTCGGTGCAGCCCGCCGCGACCGCCGCCTCGGCGTAGGGCGTCCCGGCCCGGGCGAGGGCCAGCGCCCGTTGCAGCCGCAGGATCCGGGCGAGCGTCTTGGGCCCGTAGCCGAAGGCCGCGAGCGAGCGCCGGTGCAGCCGGCGGACGCCGAGACCGGTCGTGCGCGCGGTGTCCGCGACGGACCCCCCGGCGGCGAGCCGGGCGGCCGCGGCCCGCATCAGCGGGTCCGGCGGCGCGGTGTCGGCCGCCCGGCGCAGGGCGACGTCCTCCAGCGCGGCGGCGGGGTCGGGGGCCTCGGCGACGCGTTCGGTGAGCTCGCGGACCAGGGCGCCGGGCCACAGGTCCGCCAGATCGGTGCGCAGGTCGCGCAGTTCGTGCGCCGGTACGCCGAGGAGGGCGGGGGCGACGCCGGGTTCGAAGCGGATTCCGGCGTACCGTCCGCCGGCCGCCACGTCCGGGACCGTGGCACGGGTGTCGGGGCCCGCGACGAGCAGCCGCCCGCCGATCCAGAGCAGGTCCATGCATCCGTCGGGCAGCACCGGACCGACCCGGCCGCCCGGCACCTCCAGCGTCCACACGGTCGCCCCGCCGAACCGCGACGCCCGTTCCTCGTACCCGTTGCCCATGGCCACACGCTAGTCTCGTCGGCGGACCGAATCGGCTTCCCGGGGGCACTCATGACGGCACTGATGGAGTTCACCACCGACAGCGGTGCGACGGTGACGGTCGAGGTCGACCGTCAGGCGCAGGGCGCGAATCTGGTCGCCCTGGGCGATGACAACACCCTGACCAGAGCCGGTCGTACGTTCGACAGCGCACTCACGGGCATGCGGTCCGCGGCCGAGTCCGCGCTCGCGGTGTTCCGGGACGGCGCCCTGAAACCCGACGGGGTGGAGCTCGAGTTCGGGGTGAAGATCACGGCGGAGGCCGGAGCCGTGATCGCCAAGAGCGCGGTGGAGGGCCACCTCCTGGTCAAGCTGTCCTGGTCCCCCGGGGCCGAACGGGAGGACGCGGCGCCGCCCGCTCCCGGGACCACGAACGCCCCGCCGGTGCCCCCGCAGGCCGCACCCGCGCCTCCGGCACCATCCGCCGGATGACACCGGCCGGACCGGGTGCTCAGGCGCCGGGCGGCCGGTCCGCCCCGCCGTCCGGCTCCTCCGCCCCGTCCGCGTCCCTGTCCTTGTCCGGCTCCTTGTCGCGGCTCGGCTGCAGCCTGGACTTCACGTCGTCCGGCGGCAGGAACTTCGACCAGCGCTCCGGGAACTCGGAGGGCATGTAGGGGCTGTCCTCGTCGCCCTCGTCATCGTCCTCGTCGTCCTCCTCGTCCCAGTACGCCGCCCGGCTCTCCGCCTGCGCCCTGGCGACCAGTTCCGCCGCCTGGGCCGCGCGCAGCCGGTCGTTGGCCGCGCGGGCGGCGGCCGTGGCCAGCGAGGGCCACACCCGGTCGATGGCCGCGTTCACCGCGGCGCCCACCAGCACCGCGAACGCGGAGATGCCGATCCACAGCAGAACGGCGATCGGGGCCGCCAGCGAGCCGTAGATCGTGGGCCCCTCGACCGTGCTGGTGAGGTAGATCCGCAGCAGGAAGCTGCCCAGCACCCACATGACGAACGCCACCAGCGCGCCCGGCACGTCCTCGATCCACGGCGAACGCACCGGCACGGACACGTGGTAGAGCGTCGTCAGGAACGCGATCGACAGCAGGACCACCAGCGGCCAGTACAGGATGCTTATGAGTTCGGTGCCCCAGGGGACGAACTCCACGACCCGGTCGGGGCCGACGACC
Source organism: Streptomyces sp. sk2.1 (assembly GCF_008120935.1). Taxonomy (GTDB): domain Bacteria; phylum Actinomycetota; class Actinomycetes; order Streptomycetales; family Streptomycetaceae; genus Streptomyces. Next base: position 1,728,794 of record NZ_RDBO01000077.1, on the reverse strand, counting down.
AGCAGTGGCAGCACGACGGCCCCGAGCAGCAGCGCGACGACGTACAGCAGGAAGGCGAGCAGGCGCGTCCTGACGATGCCCCGGTGGCCGTCGAGCCCGTACATCACCGTGATCGTGTCGATGAAGACGTTGACCGCGCGGGAGCCGGACCAGAGCGCGATCGCGAAGCCGATCGAGATGACGTCGGGCCGGGCGCCGGTGGTGATGTCGGCCAGCAGCGGCTTGGCGAAGTCGTTGACACCGCGCTCGCTGAGCACGGTGTGCGCGGCGTTGAGGATGTTGCGCTCGATGGAGGCGACCGTGGTGGTACTGGTCCATTCGTCGACGTAGCCGAGCAGTCCGATCAGGCCGAGGAGCAGGGGCGGCAGGGACAGCAGGGTGAAGAACGCCGCCTCGGCCGCGAGTCCCAGGATGCGGTACTCCATGCACGAGTTGACGGTGTCCTTGAGCAGCTGCCAGACCATCTGCCGCTTGGACACGTTGCGGTAGAGGACTCGGGCCCGGTGGAGCCGTCCCGTTGGCCGCTCGGGTGTTTCATTTGCTGCCTGCACATCCTTACCGTATCGGCATGGCAGCCACCACCCACACAGTGTCCAACCAGGCCCCGCCGCTGGTCGGCTACGACGTCTTCGCCGCCGACCGGGTGCTCACCGAGGCCGTGCGGCGGCATGTTCCGCCCGCTCTGCTGACCGGGATCCGGGGCGAGCTCGGCGAACTCGGCAGGGCCGCCGGCTCCGCGCAGGCGCAGGAGTGGGGCGAGCGGGCGAACGCGAATCCGCCGGTGCTGCGCACCCATGACCGGTACGGCCACCGCATCGACGAGGTGGACTTCCACCCGGCCTGGCACCGGCTGCTGGGCCACGCGGTCTCGGCGGGCCTCACCGGCGCCTGGAACCGGCCCGCCGGGCACGTGCGGCGGGCGGCCGGCTTCCTCGTGTGGACACAGGCCGAGGCGGGGCACGGCTGTCCGCTGTCGATGACGCACGCGGCGGTGCCCGCGCTGCGGACCGATCCGGCGCTGGCCGCCGAGTGGGAGCCGCTGCTGACCTCGTCCGTGTACGAGCAGGGGCTGCGGCCCGTCGCGCGGAAGGCCGGGGCGCTCCTCGGGATGGGCATGACGGAGAAGCAGGGCGGCACCGACGTACGGTCGAACACCACCCGGGCCCAGCCGCTGGCCGCGGCGGGCGAGTACCTGCTCACCGGGCACAAGTGGTTCTGCTCGGCGCCGATGTCCGACGGCTTCCTGGTGCTGGCGCAGGCACCCGGCGGACTGACGTGCTTCCTGCTGCCCCGGGTGCTGCCCGACGGCACCCGCAACCCGTTCGCGATCCAGCGGCTCAAGGACAAGCTGGGCAACCGGTCGAACGCCTCTGCCGAGGTCGAGTTCGACGGCACGTGGGCGCGCCGGGTCGGTGAGGAGGGGCGCGGGGTGCGCACCATCATCGAGATGGTCGCGGCGACCCGGCTGGACTGCGTGCTCGGTTCGGCGGCGCTGATGCGGCAGGCGGTCGCGCAGGCGGTCCACCACTGCGCGTACCGCAGCGCGTTCGGCGGGGTGCTGATCGAGAAACCGCTGATGCGCAACGTGCTGGCCGATCTGGCGCTGGAGTCGGAGGCCGCGACGGTGCTGGCGATGCGGCTGGCGGCGGCGTACGACGCCGGTACGGACGGCGAGCGGGCCTTCCTGCGGATCGCGGTGCCCGCGGCGAAGTACTGGGTGACCAAGCGGTGCACGCCCCTGGTGGGCGAGGCACTGGAGTGCCTGGGCGGCAACGGCTACGTCGAGGAGTCCGGGATGCCGCGGCTGCTGCGCGAGGCGCCGCTCAACTCGATCTGGGAGGGCTCGGGGAACGTGCAGGCGCTGGACGTGCTGCGGGCCCTGCAGCGGGAGCCGATGGCGCTGAACGCGTTCCTCCAGGAGGTCGGCCGGGCGCGCGGCGCCGACCACCGGCTGGACGGGGCGATCAGGGACCTGCTGACGGAGCTCGCCGACCTGAACGGGATCGAGGCGCGGGCCCGCAGGCTGGCCGAGCGGATGGCGCTGGTGCTCCAGGGTTCGCTGCTGGTGCGCTGGGCCCCGCCGGAGGTGGCCGACGCGTTCTGCGCGTCCCGGCTGGGCGGGGACTGGGGGGCGGCCTTCGGGACGCTGCCGCACAGCCTGGACCTGGCCTCGGTGGTGGAACGGGCCCGGCCCGACCGGTACGGCGGGGAGGGCTGACGGGGCCGTCCGGAAGAACGCACAGCGACGGAGGGTGGTGCTGCGCCGACACGGCACCACCCTCCTTGCTGTGCACACCGGACGGGGGGCACAGGCTCCGCCGCACGGTGTTCCTCCACTCTCATACGAACCCGCATGCCCTCGCCAGAGTTGCAAAGGGTTGCAACCATTGTGCGGAGAGTGCGGTATCGGGCCCCGCGCGGCGGCAGGATGGAACCGTGGAGTGTCGAGCAGTGTCTGTCGGGCGGGGGGAGTCGAGCGTGGAGACCAGTGCTGCCGGGGTGAAGCGATCGGCCGTCCCCCAGTCCGCCCAGGCCGTCCGCCTGGTCCACCGGGCCAGGGAGGCCAGGCTCTCCGGTGACCGTCCGGCGGTCGCGCCGCGGGCCGAGATCTGTGCCTCGTGGGACCGGATGGTGCGCGAAGGCGTCGATCCCGACCAGTCGACCGAGAGCGTGCTGCTCGGGGTGGAGGAGATCGAGCACCGGCGCCGGACCTCGACGCTGAGCGAGGTGATGCCGCTGCTGAACGACGGTCTGGTCTCACTGGCGGACACCGCCCAGCAGATCGTGGTGGTCACCGACATGGAGGGCCGGGTGCTGTGGCGCCAGGGCAACACCCGGGTGCTGCGCCGGGCGGACAGCATCTGCCTGTCGGAGGGCGCGACGTGGGCGGAGACCAGCGCGGGGACGAACGCGATCGGCACGGCGCTGATCTCGCGCACCCCGATCCAGGTGCACTCCACGGAGCACTTCGTGCGGACGCTGCACAACTGGACGTGCGCGGCGGCCCCGATACGTGACCCGCGGGACGGCAGGCTGATGGGCATCGTCGACATGAGCGGCCCCGCGTCCACGTTCCATCCGACGACGCTCGCCCTGGTCGGTTCGGTCGCCCGGCTGGCCGAGAGCGAGATCAGGAACAGGCATCTGCAGTCGCTCGACCGGCTGCGTTCGGTGGCGGCGCCGCTGCTGTGCCGGCTGGGCGGGCGGGCCCTGGCGGTGGACACCAACGGCTGGCTCGCCGCGGTGACCGGGATGCCGCCGGTGGACCGGCTGCCGCTGCCCAAGTCGTTACGGCCGGGACGGGTGTGGCTGCCGTCGCTCGGCATGTGCCGGGTCGAGCCGTTGCCCGGCGGCTGGCTGGTGCAGGTCGCGGACGGGCCGGCGGACGGGGCGCCGCAGCGGGTGGTGCTGGACCTGAGCAGGCCGCGCGGGCTCGCGGTCAACGTGGTGGGCGCGGTGGGCACCTGGACGCAGCGGCTCTCGCCCCGCCACGCGGAGCTGCTGTACGCCCTGGCGCTGCACCGCGAGGGGCGTACCGCGTCCGAGCTCGCCCAGGACATCTTCGGCGACGCGACCCGGACGGTGACGGTGCGGGCGGAGATCTCGCGGATACGCCGCCATCTCGCGGAGGTGCTCGCGCACCGCCCGTACCGATTCGGCGACGACGTCGAGGTGGAGGTGATCCTTCCGGACCACCCGGCCGATCTGCTGCCGCACTCGACGGCCCCGGTGGTGGTCAGGGCGCGCGCGATCGATTGAGGGCGGGCGCGGGGCGGATCCGGTGCGAGCGGGGCCGGTGCGAGCGGGGCTGGTGCGGGCCGGGCGGACGTGCCGGTTCCGGTGCGAGCCGGGGCCGGAGCGGGCCTTTGGCACCGGGCGGGGGTCCGGGACTCGGGACCGGCTTGGGGGCGCGCGGCGCGGCGTGGTTCCCTGGCAGTCATGAACAGCCCCGCACGTACCGCACCGCCCGCCACCACCGAGGTGACCGTCTGGTCCCTGGAACAGACCTCCCCCGACGACCTGCGCCCCGCCTCCGTCCCCGAGGGGGACGTACGGATCGTGCGCTCGGAGGTGCCGCTGCCCGAGTTCAGCCGGTTCCTCTACACGGCGGTCGGCGGCGACATCCGGTGGACGGACCGGCTCGGCATGACGTACGCGCAGTGGGAGGAGGTCCTGGGCCGACCGGGCGCCGAGACCTGGGTGGCGTACGAGAACGGCACCCCGGCCGGGTACATCGAGCTGGACCCGCAGGACGAGGGGGCGGTGGAGGTCATGTACTTCGGGCTGATCCCCGCCTTCCGGGGCCGCCGGATCGGCGGGCACCTGCTCTCCCACGGGGTCGCCCGCGCCTGGGACCTGGCGGAGCGCTGGCCGGAGCGGACGCCGACGAAGCGGGTGTGGCTGCACACCTGCTCCAAGGACGGGCCGCACGCCATGGACAACTACCTGCGGCGCGGCTTCCGGCTCTTCGACACGAAGGTGGAGCTGGAGCCGGACGTGGCGACCCCCGGGCCGTGGCCGGGCGCCGGGCGGTAGCCCCCGGCCCGACGCCCCCGCCCGTCCCGTACCCGGGCCCGGCCCCGGAACTCCACCGGGACCGGGCCTTCCGCTTCCGGTGCCATGTGGGGAGATTGCCGCCATTCCGGATGGAACCGATCGGGCACACCGCGTGACGAGCACCACACCATCCCACATGTCAGGACGATCTCGTCCAGATATTGGATAGTGGTGGACTGGTCCGAGACGCGCGTGCCACGCTTCCGTCATGCCCGGAACTGGAATTGCCTTGGTGAGTCGACGTCACGTCGACCTCGGCCGCATGTCCAGCGCCATCTGTCCGGCGGGCTGAGAGTCCCAGCACCGCCGCGTTCCCCCTTTTCTTCCGCTTTTCTCCCGCACGACCTGCGCACCGCCGCGCCTCAACGCGAGTGTGCAGTTCAGAGCCGCCCTCCTGCAGTCCCGAAGGACGTACCGTCATGGCCGCTACCCCGAAACAGCCGGCGCCCGCGGCGCCCCGCCGCAAGGCCGGACGCCACCGCGGCGAAGGCCAGTGGGCCCTGGGGCACTACACCCCGCTGAACGGCAATGAGCAGTTCAAGAAGGACGACGACAGTCTCAATGTGCGGACACGCATTGAGACGATCTACTCCAAGCGCGGTTTCGACTCCATCGACCCCAACGACCTTCGCGGACGCATGCGCTGGTGGGGCCTGTACACCCAGCGGCGGGCCGGCATCGACGGCGGCAAGACCGCGGTCCTGGAGCCCGAGGAGCTGGAGGACAAGTACTTCATGATGCGGGTCCGCATCGACGGCGGGAAGCTGACCACCGAGCAGCTGCGCGTCATCGGCGAGATCTCGCAGGAGTACGCCCGCGGCAGCGCCGACATCACCGACCGGCAGAACGTCCAGATGCACTGGATCCGCATCGAGGACGTCCCGGCGATCTGGGAGAAGCTGGAGGCCGTCGGGCTCTCCACCACCGAGGCGTGCGGCGACTGCCCCCGCACGATGATCGGCTCCCCCGTGGCGGGCATCGCGGCCGACGAGATCATCGACGGCACCCCGGCGCTGGAGGAGATCCACGCCCGCTACATCGGCAGCCCGGAGTTCTCCAACCTGCCGCGCAAGTTCAAGACCGCGATCTCCGGCTCCCCGGTGCAGGACGTGGTGCACGAGATCAACGACATCGCCTTCGTCGGCGTCGAGCACCCCGAGCACGGACCCGGCTTCGACCTCTGGGTCGGCGGCGGCCTCTCCACCAACCCCCGACTGGCCGAACGGCTGGGCGCCTGGGTGCCGTTGGACGAGGTCGCGGACGTCTGGGCCGGTGTCGTCGGGATCTTCCGCGACTACGGGTACCGCCGCCTGCGCAACCGCGCCCGGCTGAAGTTCCTGGTCGCCGACTGGGGCGTGGAGAAGTTCCGCCGGGTGCTGGAGGACGAGTACCTGAAGCGCCCGATGCCGGACGGCCCCGCGCCCGCGGAGCCCAGCAGCCGGTGGCGCGACCACATCGGCGTGCACCCGCAGCGGGACGGCCGGTTCTACATCGGTTTCGCCCCCCGGGTCGGACGCGTCGACGGCTCCACCCTCGCCAAGATCGCCGACCTGGCCGAGGCGCACGGCTCCGGCCGGGTGCGCACCACCGTCGAGCAGAAGATGATCATCCTCGACGTGGCGCAGGACCGGGTCGAGTCGCTGTCCGCGGGGCTGGAGGCGCTCGGCTTCCAGGTGAAGCCCTCGCCGTTCCGCCGCGGCACGATGGCCTGCACCGGCATCGAGTACTGCAAGCTGGCGATCGTCGAGACGAAGGCGCGCGGCGCCTCGCTCATCGACGAACTGGAGCGCCGCCTGCCGGACTTCGACGAGCCGCTCACCATCAACATCAACGGCTGCCCCAACGCCTGCGCCCGCATCCAGACCGCCGACATCGGCCTCAAGGGCCAGCTCGTGCTGGACGACGACGGCAACCAGGTCGAGGGCTACCAGGTGCACCTGGGCGGCGCCCTCGGGCTGGAGGCCGGCTTCGGCCGCAAGGTCCGCGGACTGAAGGTCACCTCGGCCGAACTGCCCGACTACGTCGAGCGGGTCCTGGCCCGCTTCCAGGAGCAGCGCGAGGACGGCGAGCGGTTCGCGACCTGGGCGGCGCGCGCCGGTGCGGAGTCGCTGTCATGAGCGGACGCGCCGCGCCGTTCTACTGCCCGTACTGCGGGGACGAGGACCTGCGCCCGCACGAGGCCGGTCACGGTGCCTGGGAGTGCGCCTCCTGCAACCGCGCGTTCAAGCTCGGGTTCCTGGGGCTGCTGACCCGGGGCCTGCGGGGCAACGACGTGGAAGGGGACGGGAGATGACGGACGCTCGGATCGGCGCCGAACCCACCGCCGGGGAGCTGGAGGAACTGGCCGTCCGGGCGGGCCGGGAGCTGGAGGACGCCTCCGCGACCGAGATCCTGCGGTGGGCCGCCGACACCTTCGGCCGGAAGTTCTGCGTCACCTCGTCCATGGAGGACGCGGTCGTCGCCCACCTCGCGTCGCGCGTCCTGCCCGGCGTGGACGTGGTCTTCCTCGACACCGGCTACCACTTCCCGGAGACGATCGGCACCCGCGACGCGGTCGAGGCGGTGATGGACGTCAACGTCATCACGCTCACACCCCGGCAGACCGTGGCCGAGCAGGACGCCGAGTACGGCCCCGGGCTGCACGACCGCGACCCCGACCTGTGCTGCGCGCTGCGCAAGGTCGGGCCGCTGCGGGAGGGACTGACCGGGTACACGGCCTGGGCGACCGGGCTGCGCCGCGACGAGTCCCCCACCCGGGCGAACACCCCGGTCGTCGGCTGGGACGCCGGGCGGAGGAAGATCAAGATCTCGCCGATCGCCCGCTGGACGCAGGACGACGTGGAAGCATACGTGGCGGAGCACGGCGTGCTCACCAACCCACTGCTGATGGACGGTTACGCCTCCGTGGGCTGCGCGCCCTGCACCCGTCGGGTGCTGGCGGGCGAGGACGCCCGCGCCGGGCGCTGGGCGGGCCGGGGCAAGACCGAGTGCGGGCTGCACGACTGATGACGACTGATCAGGAGACTTCGATGAGCGTGACGGAGACAGGAGCCACCATCTGGCTGACCGGTCTGCCGAGCGCGGGCAAGACCACCATCGCCTACGAACTCGCCGGGCGGCTGCGCGGCGAGGGCCACCGGGTGGAGGTGCTCGACGGCGACGAGATCCGGGAGTTCCTCTCCGCGGGGCTCGGTTTCTCCCGTGAGGACCGCCACACCAACGTCCAGCGGATCGGCTTCGTCGCCGAGCTGCTGGCGGCCAACGGCGTGAAGGTGCTGGTCCCCGTCATCGCCCCGTACGCGGACAGCCGGGACGCGGTGCGGGGGCGGCACCAGACCGAGGGCACCCCGTACCTGGAGGTGCACGTCGCGACCCCGGTCGAGGTGTGCTCCGAACGCGATGTGAAGGGCCTGTACGCCAAGCAGGCGGCGGGCGAGATCAGCGGGCTGACCGGGGTCGACGACCCGTACGAGGAGCCCGAGTCCCCCGATCTGCGGATCGAGTCGCACCGGCAGACCGTGCAGGAGTCCGCGGCGGAGCTCTACGCGCTGCTGAGCGAGAGGGGTGCGGCATGACGACCGCCGCGACCGTGTCGGAGGGCACCGGCAATCCGTACGCACTCAGCCACCTGGACTCCCTGGAGTCCGAGGCGGTGCACATCTTCCGCGAGGTGGCGGGCGAGTTCGAGCGGCCGGTGATCCTCTTCTCCGGCGGCAAGGACTCGATCGTGATGCTGCACCTGGCGCTCAAGGCGTTCGCGCCCGCGCCGGTGCCGTTCGCGCTGCTGCACGTCGACACCGGGCACAACTTCCCCGAGGTGCTGGAGTACCGCGACCGCGCGGTGGCCCGGCACGGGCTGCGGCTGCACGTCGCCTCCGTGCAGGAGTACATCGACGCCGGAAAGCTGCGCGAGCGCCCGGACGGCACCCGCAACCCGTTGCAGACCGTGCCGCTGACCGAGGCGATCCAGCAGCACCGCTTCGACGCCGTGTTCGGCGGCGGGCGCCGCGACGAGGAGAAGGCGCGCGCCAAGGAGCGGGTCTTCTCGCTGCGCGACGAGTTCTCCCAGTGGGACCCGCGCCGCCAGCGCCCCGAGCTGTGGCAGCTCTACAACGGCCGGCACGCCCCCGGCGAGCACGTCCGGGTCTTCCCGATCTCCAACTGGACCGAGCTGGACGTCTGGCAGTACATCGCCCGGGAGGGCATCGAGCTGCCGGAGATCTACTTCGCCCACGACCGCGAGGTCTTCAACCGCAACGGCATGTGGCTGACCGCCGGCGACTGGGGCGGCCCCAAGGAGCACGAGGACGTCGAGACCCGGCAGGTGCGGTACCGCACCGTCGGCGACATGTCGTGCACCGGCGCGGTCGACTCGGACGCGACGACGCTGGACGCCGTGATAGCCGAGATCGCCGCCTCCCGGCTCACCGAGCGGGGCGCGACGCGTGCCGACGACAAGATGTCCGAGGCCGCGATGGAAGACCGCAAGCGCGAGGGGTACTTCTAGATGTCCACCACAGCCGAGCAGTTGTCGGCCACCACCCTGCTGCGGTTCGCCACCGCGGGGTCCGTCGACGACGGCAAGTCCACCCTCGTGGGGCGTCTGCTGCACGACTCCAAGTCGGTCCTCACCGACCAGCTGGAGGCCGTCGAGCACGCCTCGCGCAGCCGGGGCCAGGAGGCGCCCGACCTGGCGCTGCTGACCGACGGCCTGCGGGCCGAGCGCGAGCAGGGCATCACCATCGACGTCGCCTACCGCTACTTCGCGACGGCGCGCCGCCGCTTCATCCTGGCCGACACGCCGGGCCATGTGCAGTACACCCGGAACATGGTGACCGGCGCGTCGACGGCCGAGCTGGCCGTCGTCCTGGTCGACGCCCGCAACGGGGTCGTCGAGCAGACCCGCCGGCACGCCGCCGTCGCCGCGCTGCTGCGGGTGCCGCACGTGGTGCTGGCCGTCAACAAGATGGACCTGGTCGACTACGCGGAGCCGGTGTTCGCCGCCATCGCCGAGGAGTTCACCGCGTACGCCGCCTCGCTCGGCGTCCCGGAGATCACCGCGATCCCGATCTCCGCGCTGGCCGGGGACAACGTCGTGGAACCGTCCGCGCACATGGACTGGTACGGCGGCCCCACCGTCCTGGAGCACCTGGAGACGGTTCCGGTCAGTCACGACCTCACCGCCTGCCACGCCCGTTTCCCCGTCCAGTACGTGATCCGGCCGCAGACCGCCGAGCACCCCGACTACCGGGGCTACGCGGGCCAGATCGCGGCCGGCGCGTTCCGGGTCGGCGAGGCCGTCACCGTACTGCCCTCGGGCCGTACGTCGACCATCGCCGCGATCGACGCGCTCGGCGAGAGCGTGGACATCGCCTGGGCGCCGCAGTCCGTGACGCTCCGGCTGGCCGACGACATCGACATCTCGCGCGGCGACCTGATCGCCCCGTCCGACGACGCGCCGGCGGTCACCCAGGACGTGGAGGCGACCGTCTGCCACGTCGCCGACCAGCCGCTCGGGGTCGGCCAACGGGTGCTGATCAAGCACACCACCCGCACGGTCAAGGCGATCGTCAAGGACATCCCCTCACGGCTCACGCTGGACGACCTCTCCCAGCACCCGGCGCCCGGCCGGCTCGTCGCCAACGACATCGGCCGGGTCGTCCTGCGGACCGCGGAACCGCTCGCCCTGGACGCGTACGCGGATTCCCGGCGCACCGGATCGTTCCTCCTGATCGACCCGGCGGACGGCACCACGCTGACGGCCGGCATGGCGGGCGCCTCCTTCGCCACCGCGGCCGCGGCCGGGGACGACGCGTCCGACGACGCCGAGTGGGACTTCTGATGGACATCGACGTCTACTCCACGTTCGCGAAGGAGGGCGGCCGCGTCGGCAGCGGCGCCCTCGGCAGCGGTCAGGGCGGGGTCGCGCGATGTGCGCGATGACGTACGCGCACCGCCTGCGCGCCCGGTCGTACCACCCGCACCGCCAGTTCAGACGAAGACCTGCCGACCGCCCGGCCGCGTCCCCGTAGTTCCGGGGACCCGAGCGCCGGGCCGACGAGAGGAAGACCTCCCGTGCCTGCCCCCCGTACCACGTCGCGCCGAAGCCTCGCCGCCGTCGCCGCACTGCCGCTGCTCGCCGTCGCGCTCACCGCCTGCGGCTACGGCTCCGAGGCGAAGAAGGACGACGCGGGGAAGGCGGGGGTGACGGCCGGCGGCAAGAAGCTCTCCGTGGACACCGTGCGGATCGGCTACTTCCCCAACCTCACCCACGCCACCGCCCTGGTCGGCGACCAGGAGGGGATCTTCCAGAAGGAGCTGGGCGGCACCCGGCTGAAGACCGCCCAGTTCAACGCGGGCCCCTCCGAGATCGAGGCGCTCAACGCCGACTCGATCGACATCGGCTTCATCGGCCCGTCGCCCTCCATCAACGGCTTCACCAAGTCCGGCGGCAAGAGCCTGCGGATCATCGGCGGTTCGGCGTCCGGCGGGGTGAAGCTGGTCGTGAACCCGAAGAAGATCAAGACCCTGGACGACCTCAAGGGCAAGCGGATCGCCACCCCGCAGCTCGGCAACACCCAGGACGTGGCCTTCCTCAACTGGATCTCCGAGAAGGGCTGGAAGGTCGACGCCCAGAGCGGCAAGGGCGACGTCTCCGTGGTCCGCACCGACAACAAGGTGACCCCGGGCGCCTACGCGTCCGGTTCCATCGACGGCGCCTGGGTCCCCGAGCCCACCGCGTCCAAGCTGGTCGCCGAGGGTGCGAAGGAACTGCTCGACGAGTCGAGCCTGTGGCCGGACGACAAGTTCGTGATCACGAACATCATCGTGTCGCAGAAGTTCCTGGGCGAGCACCCGGACGTCGTCGAGGCGGTGCTGCGCGGTTCGGTGAAGACCAACGCGTGGATCAACGCCAACCCCGAGAAGGCGAAGGAATCCGCCAACTCCGCGCTGGAGAAGCTGACCGGCAAGGCACTGCCCGCCGACGTCGTCGACCCCGCGTGGAAGTCGATCCAGCTCACCGACGACCCGCTGGCCGCCACGCTCGACGCGCAGGCGCAGCACGCGGTGAAGGCCGGGCTGCTGGAGAAGCCCGACCTCGCCGGGATCTACGACCTGCGGCCGCTGAACAAGGTGCTCAGGGCCGAGGGCAGGCCCGAGGTCGCCGACGCCGGTCTCGGCGTCAAGTAGGAACGTCCGGACCCGAATCCAGGATTCCCAGGAGGTGACGACCATGGCGACCACTCTCACCAAGGCCGAGGAGCGCACGGCGGTCGGGTACGCGGCCCGCATCGCGCACGTGTCCAAGTCCTTCGGCGGACCACAGGGGCAGCAGCTCGTGCTCGACGACATCACGCTCGATGTCGCACCGGGCGAGTTCGTCACCCTCCTGGGGGCCTCCGGGTGCGGGAAGTCGACCCTGCTCAATCTGGTGGCCGGACTCGACCGCCCGACCTCGGGGTCCATCGAGACCCCCGGCGGGCGGCCGGCCCTGATGTTCCAGGAGCACGCCCTGTTCCCGTGGCTGACCGCGGGCAAGAACATCGAGCTCGCGCTGCGGCTGCGCGGCATGGACAGGTCGGAGCGCCGCACGGAGGCGGAGCGGCTGCTCGAACTCGTACGGCTCGGCGGGGCGCACAGGAAGCGCGTGCACGAACTCTCGGGCGGCATGCGGCAGCGGGTGGCGATGGCCCGCGCCCTCGCCCAGGACAGCCAACTGCTGTTGATGGATGAGCCGTTCGCCGCGCTCGACGCCATCACCCGGGACGTGCTGCACGACGAGCTGACCCGGATCTGGCGCGAGACGAACCTCTCGGTCCTCTTCGTCACCCACAACGTGCGCGAGGCCGTGCGGCTCGCCGAGCGGGTCGTCCTGCTGTCGTCCCGCCCCGGCCGGATCGCCCGCGAGTGGACGGTCGGCATCGAGCAGCCGCGCCGCATCGAGGACAACGCGGTCGCGGAGCTGTCCGTAGAGATCACCGAACAACTGCGTGGGGAGATCCGCCGTCATGGCCGGCACTGACACGAAGCCCGACGACCTGGCCGGTCTGGAGGCGGGGCTCGACGCGCTGGACACCGTGCAGGTGCGCCGCACCCCGGTGCGAGAGGTTCTGGTGCGCAAGGTGCTGCCGCCGGTGCTCGCGGTGGCGCTGGTGATCGTCGTCTGGCAGTTGCTCGTCCGGGCGCAGGTCACCGACGACTACAAGCTGCCGTCACCGGCCGCGGTCTGGGACAGCGCGTCGCAGATGTGGTTGCAGGGGACGCTCCTGGAGGTCGTCTGGACCAGCGTCTCGCGCGGCCTGCTCGGCTTCCTGTTGGCCGTGGCCATCGGTACGCCGCTGGGTCTGCTGGTCGCCCGGGTGCGGTTCGTGCGGGCCGCGATCGGCCCGATCCTGTCCGGGCTCCAGTCCCTGCCGTCGGTGGCCTGGGTCGCGCCGGCCGTGATCTGGCTCGGGCTGAACGACCGGATGATGTACGCGGTGATCCTGCTGGGTGCCGTCCCCTCGGTCGCCAACGGGCTGGTCTCCGGCGTCGACCAGGTGCCGCCGCTGTTCCTGCGGGCGGGCCGCACGCTCGGCGCGACCGGGCTGCGCGGGACCCGGCACATCGTGCTGCCGGCCGCGCTGCCGGGCTACCTGGCGGGGCTCAAACAGGGCTGGGCGTTCTCCTGGCGTTCGCTGATGGCCGCCGAGATCATCGCCTCCTCCCCCGATCTCGGCCTGGGGCTCGGCCAGTTGCTGGAGAACGGCCGCAACAACGCGGACATGCCCGGCATCTTCCTCGCCATCATCCTGATCCTGTTCGTCGGCATCGCGATCGACCTGCTCGTCTTCAGTCCGCTGGAGCGGTGGGTGCTGCGCAGCCGCGGCCTCCTCGTCAAGAACTGAGCCCGGTCATGAACGCTCCGGTACTTCTCGTCGTCGCCCACGGCAGCCGCGATCCGCGGCACGCGGCGACCGTGCACGCGCTGACCGCGCGGGTGCGGTCGCTGCGGCCGGGGCTGCGGGTGGAGACCGGTTTCCTGGACTTCAACGCGCCGTCGGTGCCGCGGGTCCTGGAACGGCTGGCGGCGCAGGGCGCGCGGGAGGTCATCGCGCTCCCCCTGCTCCTGACCCGGGCCTTCCACGCCAAGTCCGACATCCCCTCGGTGCTGCGCGAGGCCCGGACGAGGCTGCCCCGGCTGCGCGTCCGGCAGGCCGGGGTGCTCGGCCCGTCGCCGCTGCTGAACGCGGCCCTGGAACGGCGGCTGCACGAGGCCGGGATCCGTCCCGGCGACCGGGGCTCGACCGGGCTCGTCCTGGCATCGGCGGGCTCCACGGACCCGGAGGCGATCGCAGTGATCGCTGAAATCGCGCGGGAGCTGCGGCACACCGGTTGGTGTTCCGTGCGGCCTGCGTTCGCCTCCGCCACATCTCCCGCGGGGTTCCCCCGCACCGAGGACGCGGTGCGGGCCCTGCGGGACGAGGGGGTGCGGCGGGTGGCGGTGGCTCCTTACGTCATCGCGCCCGGCCGGCTCCCCGACCGGATCGCCGCGGGCGCGGCCGGCGCGGACGTGCTGGCCGACGTCCTGGGTCCGGCACCGGAGCTGGCGCGGCTGCTGCTGGCCCGGTACGACGGGGCCCGTGTCCCGGCGGCCCGGACCGCCGTGCTCAGCGCGTGACGCGGCGTCCGGTCACCCCACGTCCAGGCTGCCCGTCCGGGTCCGCTTGAGCTCGAAGAAGTCCGGGTTCTCGGCGAGCGTGCGGAAACTGTCGAAGAACCGTCCCGCCTCCTCGCCGCGCGGCGCGGCCCGCAGGACGGGACCGAACCAGACCGCGCCGTCGACGTGGATGGTGGGTGTGCCGACGTAGGCGTCCGCCTCCGGGTCCTTGCCGGCGTCGTGGCTGCGCCGCAGCGCCTCGTCGTACGCCTCCGAGTGCGCGGCGTCCGCCAGTGCGGCGGGCAGGCCCAGCTCCGCGAGGGACTCGGCGATCACCTGGTCGAAGTCCTCGTTCTTCTCCCGGTGGATGCGGATGCCCATCGCGGTGTAGAGGTCGCGCAGGATCCCGTCGCCGTGCCCGGCCGCGGCGGCGACCGCGACCCGCACCGGCCCGATCGACCGGTCGACCAGGTCCCGGTACCAGTCGGGGAGTTCGTTGCCGATGTTGTGCAGGTACAGGCTCATGACGCGGAAGCGGAGCTCGATGTCCCGGTGCCGCTCCACCTCCAGCATCCAGCGGGAGGTGATCCAGGCGAACGGGCAGGCCGGGTCGAAGTAGAGGTCGACGGCCGTCCGGCCCGGTCCGGATGTGTGCGGTGTGCTGTTCATGGACCGAGCGTAGGCTTCAAGTGGCATGTGATCCCGGGCCATTTACCGTCGATTCCCCTGGGCCAATCAATCCACCGGCGGAAAGCCGGCCGCAGCCGGTAGCATCCGCTGATGCCCACCGTGGAAACCCTGATACCGAAGGCCGGACAGGCCGATGCCGAGGGCCTGCGCGCGTTCGACGCGGACGGGCTGGCGGAGTACGTGGCCGATCCGGCACATCCGTGGTGGCGCCGCAGGCCCTGTGTGCTCGCGCTGGCCGGACGGGTGCCGGAGCACCGCGTCGCCGGGCTGATCGCCCGCGTCCACGACCCGCGGGACGTGGCGGAGGTCCGCATCGCGCTCCTGGACCTGCTCGCCGACCGGACCGAACTCCTGCCCTGGCTCGGGCATCCGGACCGGCGGCAGGAGGGTTCGTACGGCATGCCCGAGGCGATCCTCAAGGCACGCGGTCTGCTCGGCGACCGCTCGGCGGCCGGCGGACTGACGACGCTCGCGGCCAGCCCCTGGCGGCGGTGGCGGGCGGTCGGCGAGGCCGGACTGGACGCGCTGGTGGCCCGGTACGGGGCCGGGGCGGTCCTGTCCGACGTCGGCGACGCCCGCCCCGAGGACCGCGCCTTCCGGGTCCGGATGCGGCACCGGGCCGGTGCGGACGTCTCCGACGCCCTCGCGGACCCCGACCGCGCGGTCGCGTACCTCGCCCAGTCCCTCCTCACCGACCCGGACCGGCTGCGCGGCCACCTCGACGAGGCGCCGACGACCGAGGCGAAGCTGTGGACGGCGTACGCGCTGCACCGGCTCACCGGTGACGCCGCCGAGACCCGCGCGATCCACGCCTCGCTGGGCCGCCCCCGGGTCGAGGTCGCCGGACTGGACGAGGAGCTGCGCACGGCGATCGCCCAGGAGTACGGGCAGCACTGCGAGGAGCGGAGCGACCCGCGCTGGCGGATCGAGGCCGTCTGCGCCGGGCCGCCCGTGCCGCCGGACGAGGACGAGCGGCTCCGCCGCGCCGTGACCGCGCTCACCTCGGCGGGCCTGGCGCCGCGGCCCCCGGTCTCCTGCGGGGAGCACAACCGGCAGGGCGGCGGCACCTATCACGTCATCGGCCTCGGTGGGAGCGGGGCGGAGGCCGACGAGGACGAGGACGGGAGCGAGATCTTCATCAGCACCCTGGGCCGGTTCGTCACCTCCCACGAACCGGAGCCCACCGCCCGCGCCGCGTTGGAGGCGGCGGGCTTCCGCTGGATCGACCGGGTGACCGGCGCGATCCGGGTCACCGGCCTGTGCGTCTACCACTTCGGCGACCGCGATCCCCTGGACGTCGCCACCCTGCTCTTCCACTGGCAGGACTGACGCCCCCGCCCGGACCGCACCGGGCGGGGGTCCGGCGGACCGTGGCTCAGGCCGCGGTCCAGTGCGGGTCCCGGCCGCTGTGGGCCAGCGCGCGTTCGAAGAGCGACGCCGATCCGGGCACGGCGACCTCGTCGGCGAAGCCGTCGTACTGCCGGTAGAGCGCGGCGGTGCTGTCGACGACGCCGAGGACGTACGCGGCCGCCCCCTCGGAGAGCCGGAACTCCTCCCCGACGGCCCGGGCCACGTCCCAGCCGTGCAGGGCCGTCTCCTCGATGAGCATCGCGGCGATGTCGGCGGCCGGCGAGGTCGAACCGCCGAGGTCCACCTCCCCCTCCCAGACGGCCGGGTCCGCCCAGGCCGCGACGGCCCGGTCCAGCTGCTCGACGTACCGCTGCGCCCAGTCGGCGTCGGCGGTGAAGTCCCGCCCGGTGAGCTCGTCGGGGAGGTCCTTGCGCAGGGCCCGGTGCTCCAGGCCGTGGGAGGTGTAGAGCACCCAGTGGTTGATGAGTCCCCGCAGGTCCCAGTCGCCGCAGGGGGTCTTCGGCGCGTCGAGCCGGCCGGCGCCGACGGAGCGGGCGATACGGGCCGCCTCGGCGGCGACTTCGGTCATGTGAGCGTGCTCGTTCTTCATGCCCGCAGCCTAGGACCGGCCCCCGCGACGGGGATTGAAGAAAAGCGACAGGGTCCGTACGGCTTCGCCCGGGCCGGTGCGGCGTCCCGGGCTCCCGGACGGGCCGGGGCGGGAGGATAGGATCGGTGCATCGGTCCGGACATCCTCACCGCCGACCGGCCGGAGCAGGCGCTCTCCCCGACCGGGACCGCCTCGGCGCAGAACCGCTTCGGCCCCCCGATCGTCCGTCGGCCGACGGCGTCTCGATCGTGCGGGACGGCAACGTCCTGCTCGACTCGGTCTCGCTGACCGTGCGCCGCGGTGAGCACTGGGCGCTGCTCGGTGCCAACGGGGCCGGGAAGAGCACACTGTTGGGGCTGCTCGGCGCGGTCGTCCATCCCACCCTGGGCACGGTGGAGGTGCTCGGGCGGCGGCTCGGCCGGGTCGACCTGCGGGAGCTGCGGTCGCTGCTCGGGCATGTGAACCCGCGCCATCCGCTGCGCTCCGCCCTGTCCGTGCGCGAGGTGGTGCTGACCGGTCTGACCAACTCGGTCGAACCGGTGCCCCGCTGGTCGGCGAGCCCGGAACAGCGGGAGCGCGCGGAGCGCCTGCTGGAGATGCTCGGCATGGGCGGCCGGGGAGAGTCGCGCTGGCCCACGCTGTCGCAGGGCGAGCGGGGCCGTACGCTCATCGCCCGCGCCCTGATGCCCCGGCCGCGGCTGCTGCTGCTCGACGAGCCGGCCACCGGGCTCGACCTCGCCGCGCGCGAGCAGTTGCTCGACAGTCTGGACGCGCTGCGCGAGGAGCATCCGGAGCTGGCGACGGTGCTGGTCACCCACCATCTGGAGGAGCTGCCCGCCTCCACCACGCACGCCTTGCTGCTGCGGGGCGGCCGGTGCGTGGCCTCGGGTCCGGCGGACGAGGTCCTGACCACCGAACGGGTCGGTGAATGCTTCGGGCACCCGGTGCTGATCTCCCGTACGGACGGCCGGTGGGCGGCCCGGACGCAGCGTCCGGGGCGTCGCTGAACCGGCTCAGCGGCCGGTGCGGGGGCCGGGGTCCACGACGGTGAAGAGCGTGGCCTGGTGGAAGTACAGCACCCAGCCGTCACCGGCCGGCCGCCAGAGCGAACTGCGGTGGGACAGGCGGCCCTTCGTCTCGGTGTCGTAGGTGAGGTGGACGAGTTCGTCGCCGAACTGGACCCCGCTCATCCGGGACGCGGTGAGCGGGCCGGGGCGCGGGGCGTCCGCGGCGGTGAGTTCGGCGATGATCGTGTCGCGGTTCCAGATCCGGCCCTCGTGGTCGATCTCGCGGTACTCCGGGTGCAGCACCCGGGAGAGGAGTTCGGCGGAGGCGCGTACGGCCGGGTCCAGGAGGCGCAGCTCGCCCTCGACCGCCGCGGCCACGCCGGGGGACGGTTCGCTCATGCGCGGGCTCCGTCCTGCGCGGCCCCGGCCGCCGATGTCATCTCCACCAGCTTGACCACGGTGTTCCAGTTGCGCGAGGTGGCGACGAGGTCCTTGGTGACGGAGGTGCGGGACAGCGCGTCACCGAGCTTCGAGGTGCCCAGTCCGCCAGGGGCGTAGAGGTAGAGCGCGCGGTCCCCGAGGCGGAACTCCTCGGGGAGGAAGGCCGCCGGGTCGATCCGGGCGAAGCGGTCGGCGTCGACCGGCCGGTCGTAGTACGTGACGTGCAGCTGTCTGCCTTCGAGTTCGGCGGCCGGGAACGGGCAGGCCGCCGCGGTCCCCGCCAGGTAGGCGCCGTCCCTGACCAGGCAGGGGACCGGAAAGCCGAACCGTTCCTCGATGGCCTGCTCCAGCTCGGCGGCGAGGGCGTTCTCGTCGCCGGACGCACTGCTGAAGACGGCGTTGCCGCTCTGCAGATGGGTACGGACGTCTCCGTGGCCCAGTTCGGTGAGCAGTGTGCGGAGTTCGGCCATCGGAACCCGCTTGTGGCCGCCCACGTTGATTCCGCGCAACAGCGCCGCGTACATCGTCATGGCCACACCATAGGACGAGCTCTTCGCACCGTGCGGCCGCCGCGCCCCGTGGGGGAGGGCGCGGCGGCCTTCGGTTCCGTCGTGCCGGGCGGCGTTCACCCGGTCACGGCCGCGGTGGGGCGTCGGTTACTCGACGACCTTCAGCAGCTTGTTCGGCGTGCCCTCGGTCGCGTTGGAGATCGCGTCGGGGGTGGCACCCTCGGTCAGCGCCGTGGCGACCTCCTCCGGGGTGGCGTCCGGGTGGCCGGCCAGGTAGACGGCGGCGGCACCGACGACGTGCGGGGTCGCCATGGACGTACCGGAGATGGTGTTGGACGCGTCGTCGCTGTCGTTCCAGGACGAGGTGATGTCCGAGCCCGGTGCGTAGATGTCCACGATCGAGCCGTAGTTGGAGAAGTCCGACTGCTCGTCGTCCACCGTGGACGAGGCGACCGTGATGGCCTCCGGGACTCGGGCCGGGGAGCTGCCGCTCGCGTCGGTGGACTCGTTGCCCGCGGCCACCGCGAAGGTGACGCCGGAGGCGATGGCCCGCTGGACCGCGGCGTCGAGCGCCTCGTCCGCGCCGCCACCGAGGCTCATGTTGGCGACGGAGGGGCCCTCGTGGTTCTCGGTGACCCAGTCGATGCCCGCGACGACCTGCTCGGTGGTGCCCGAGCCGGAGTCGTCGAGGACGCGGACGGCGACGATGTCGGCCTTCTTGGCGACACCGTAGGTGGCACCGGCGATGGTGCCCGCCACGTGGGTGCCGTGGCCGTTGCCGTCGTCGGCGCTGTCGTCGTTGTCCACGGCGTCGTAGCCCGAGGTGGCGCGGCCCTCGAACTCCTCGTGGGTGACGCGGACACCGGTGTCGATGACGTACGCGGTGACGCCCTCGCCCGCGCTGTCCGGGTAGGTGTAGGCGTCGTCGCCGGTCGTCTCGGTCTGGTCGATCCGGTCCAGGCCCCAGGACGGCGGGTTCTCCTGGGTCTCGCTGATGTGGAACTTCTTGTTCTGGACGACCTTGGAGACGGCCGGGTCGGCCGCCAGACGCTTGGCCTCGGCGAGCGAGAGGCCGCTGGCGGAGAAGCCGTTGATGGCGGAGCTGTAGTTGCGCTTCAGCTTGCCGCCATACTCCTTGGCGAGCTCCGCCTTGTCGGCCTTCTTGTCCAGCATGACGATGTAGCTGCCGGCCACGGCGCCCGCCGCGTCCGCGCCGTAGACGACACCCGTCCTGGGGGCGGGGGCGGCACCGGCGATCGAGGTGTTGAGCAGGGTGACACCGGCCGCTGCGGCGACCGCGGTTATCGCTGCGGTCAGCTTGATCCGGCGTGCGCGCTTGTGAGTTGCCATGAAGAGGGATCTCCTCGTCATTCTTTGTGGGGGGATTGACCCCCGGCCGGAAGATCTCCGGGGGGCTGGCTCGAAACCCTGACCGATTGACGCGCCCAGATCAAGGGCTTCATCCGGCTGTGACTTACTCAACAAAGTTTCGTAATAAGAAACCGGCCAGTCGCCCCCAACTCGGGCACCGCCACCGCAACGTCCGCCCCCCGCACGGGACTTGCCGCCCACGTCAGGCACTATCGACCCGCTTCGCGAGCGGGAAGGCAGGGTTCGCCGGAGGGCGCCTGTGAAGGCGGGGGCGGCTTGAATCCGCCCCCCATGTTCACAGAGCCCACACGACGTGATGAAACGGACTCAGGCCCTCACGACCCGCACTTCGGAGACCCCCATCAGCCCGGCCAGGGGCACCTTCGCGGTGGTCTGCTCCGGACTCACCGTCAGGCCGTCGCCGCGCAGCCGGTCGAGCAGCATCTCGGCGAGCGGCATCACCATGTGCCGGCCCCAGCAGCGCTCCGAGGCGTGCCCGAAGGGGAGGTAACCGGGGTGGGTCTCGGGGTCGAGTTCGTCCCAGCGCTCGGGGCGGAACTCGTCGGGGTCCTCCCAGAGCGCGGGGTCGCGGTGGCTCAGCAGCGGCAGGATCAGGACGTCGTCGGCCGCGCCGATCCGGGGATCGAGGGCGGGGTACTCCGGCGACGCCCTCCGCAGGATGTTCCAGGACGGCGGCAGCAGGCGCATGGCCTCGTACAGGATGTTCCGGTTCGAGGTGTCGTCGTCGAAGGGCGCCCCGAGCCAGAGCGCACTGGCGACGAGCGTCGAGACGGTGAAGCAGACCGGGGCCGCCGCCCGCCGGTACAGCCCCATCGCGTAGCGGCGGTCGCCGTACCCCTCCGCCTCGGCGGTCAGGCCGGCGATGGCGGAGACGGGTGCGCCGGGGCGGAGCCGGCCGGGCAGCGCCGCCCCCGTGGCGATGACCGTCCAGGTGAGCTTGGGCGTCAGCTCCAGGGCGCGGTCCATGAGGATGCGCAGCCGGTAGGGGTCGCCCTCCAGGACGAGGTCGCGCAGGAACACATGGCCGACGTGCGGCCACTCGCCGGAGAGGTCGACCGCCCCGACGGGCTTCTTCAGCGCCGTCCGCACGTCCCGGCCGATGGCCCGCATGACCGTCGACGCCTCGGCGCGCGGAATGGACCGCCCGTGCAGGGGCTTGAACGTGGGGCGTTCGTCCTCGGTGGCCGGTCTGGCGGCGAGGATCCGGTCGGACAGCTCGGCCCCGGCCACGCCGACGGTGCCGGGATCCAGCCGGAAGACGTCCTCGCCCCGGTGGTCTCGCAGGAGCGCCTGGAGCCTCGGCGCGAAGACGACTTCCCGGGCGCGGCTGCCGGTACCGGACATGTGCATCGATGGTCTCCAAGAAGCGGGAAGGGCCCGCGTCCGGCGGGCCGATGAGGCCTGGCCGGACACGGGCCCGAATCGACTGACCGTGTCCCTCGTGACGAAGGACCGCCCTGTCGGTTTAGTACCAGTGGTACCAGGCGTACGCCTTCAGGCTCTTCTCCGGCGTCATCTTGTCCTTGAGCAAGAAAAGGAACTTCATAACAGCACCTCCATCTTTTACTCTGAATTTGCATTCACGGGGTGTGGTTCGGCCTGTTCGCGACGACAATCCCCCGCCTCGGGAAGGGAATTCTCTTGCCGCTCACCGCCGAAAAGAGTGAAGCTCAGCGGGAAAGTGCTTGTCAATGACTTCTTTTCGCGTCGCGTCCGACTTGCGGTGAATGCGGAGAACATAACGGAACGACCGGCCGGGGAGACGGATCGGCGGGGGCGACCCGAAAAAGCGTCCATGCGTCCAGTCCCCGAACCCCCCTTCCACCCGACCTACGGCGCTGAGCAGCGAGGACGAGGGGGCTCGCAACCTCCCCCATACCTCCGTGGACACGTGTACACAAGGGCCTGAAGAGTCGGATTCACTCTCCGAATGTCTGAATCTTCGACAATGCGCGATGTTTGAATCCGGGTTTCCGCTTTCCGGGCGACCACCGGAACGACTGGGTGACGAACCCAAAGAAACGTACCGGTCGGTAATCCTGGATTCATTTGGAGAAAAATTTGATTTCCCGATGAAACCGAAACGCCCCGGCGCCCGTCCGCGGAACTTCCGGGGCCACCCGGCGCACAGCACACAGCACACAGCGGCGGGGCCGCCGGAAGGCGCGGCCCCGCCGCCGTGTGCCGGACGGTGGGCGGTGGTTCAGCGCTGATAACGGGCCAGGACCCGGTTCCCGTCGTCGACCAGACGTTTCCTCAGCTCCTCGGCCCCGATCGCACCGCTGTAGTACTCCTGGAGGGCGGGGGTGGCGACCTTGTCCTTCCACTCCGGGTAGCCGCGCACCGACTGGGCGGGCGCCGGACGCAGTTCCTTCGCGACGGCGACGCCGGTCGCCCAGCCGTTCTCGGCGGTGTGCAGGGAGGGGTCCGCGAGCGCCGCGGTGCCGGTCGGGAGCATCCAGTCGCCCTTGGCCAGGCGCACCATGTTCGGCGGCCGGAGCAGGAAGTCGATGAACCGCGCGGCCGCCTTCTTGTGCGGGCTGGCCTCCGAGACGGAGAGGGTCTGCGGGCTCACCCCCTGGGCCAGTCCCCCGCTGCCCGCGGGAGCCGGCAGGACCGTCCACTCGAAGCCCTCGGGGGCCTGCTCGACGACCTGCTGGCGGTACGCGAACCCCAGCGGCACCATCGCGTACTTGCCGCCGAAGAAGCCGGGAAGGGTGTCGGAGCCCCCCATGCCGAGCGTGGTGCGCGAGGCGCTGCGGTCGGTGTTGACCTGGTCGTGGATGACGCCGGGGACGACCCGGTCGCCCTCGTCCGCGCGGATGGTCACCCTGCCGTCGGCGCCCCGGTGGAAGAGCTTGCCCCCGCCGGAGAGGCCGAGGTTCAGCGTGACGGAGACCGGCTCCTTGAGCGGCCAGGCGACGCCGTATCTGCCCTCCTTCGTCAGTTCCTTGGCGACCTGCCGGAACTCGGCCCAGCTCCAGGGGTGCTCGGGCGTCGGGACGCGGACCCCCGATTCCTTCAGGATCCTGGTGTTGGCGATCAGGACCCTGGGTTCCTGGAGGAACGGCACCCCGTAGACGCCGTCGCCGAAGGTGGTGGTCCGCCAGCTCTCCCGGGGGATGTCGGCGGTCAGCCGGTCGGGGAGGAGTCCGCGCAGGTCGGCGAGGTAGCCGCCGTACGCGAAGTCGGCCAGGTCGTCGGAGGCGTCGTGGATCACGTCCGGCGCCTCGTCGCCCTCGAAGGAGGTGAGCAGCTGGTCGTGGACGGTGTCCCAGCTGCCCTGGACATAGCTGACATGGATGTCCGGGTGGGTCTCGTTCCACTCCTCCACCAGTTGCCTGTTGGCGTCGACGGACTCCTTCTGCCAGGCCAGCGACTGGAAGGTGAGCTCGATCCGCCCGTCGCCGCCCCCGTCGTCGTCCGGGCCCGCGCAGCCGGTGAGCAGCAGGGCCAGCGCCGCGGCCGCGGCGGCGACCGTCCTCGTCAGGGACGCGCGCATCAGCTCTTCACCGCCCCGGCCATCATGCCGCCCGTGATCCGCCGCTGAATGATCGCGAAGATGACCAGCGAGGGCAGGGTGGCGAGGAACGCGGCGGCGGCCAGCGGTCCGAGGTCGGCCGCTCCCTCCGCCCCGATGAAGTGGGTCAGCACGACCGGCAGGGTCTGCTTCTCCGGCGTCTTGAGCAGGACGAGCGCGAAGAAGAGCTCGTTCCACGCGGTGATGAAGGCGAAGAGCGCGGTGGCGACGATGCCGGGGGCCAGCAGCGGGGCGGTGACCGAGACGAGCGTACGCAGCCGTCCCGCACCGTCCACCGAGGCGGCCTCCTCCAGCTCGACGGGCACGGCCCGTACGTATCCGACCAGCATCCAGAGCGCGAACGGCAGCGCCCAGACGACGTACACCATGATCAGCCCCCACAAGGTGTTGATCAGATGGAGGTTCTTCAGGATCAGGAAGAGCGGAATGATCATCAGGACGATCGGGAACGCCTGGCTGACCACGACCCATCCGGTGGCGGCCGTCGAGAGCCTGGAGCGGTGACGGGCCATCACATAGGCCATGGGGGTGGCGACGAGGACCGCGAGGAGCGCGGCGCAGACCGCGGCGAGCAGGGAGTTGGCGGCGGCCTGCAGCAGCGGCTGTTCGTCGAACGCCGTGCGGAAGTTGTCGAGCGTCGGGTTCTCGGGGATCCAGGTGGGGTGCAGGGACCCCAGTTCGCGTGCCGGTTTGAAGGCGGTGGAGACCAGCCACAGGAACGGGAACGCCAGGAAGACGAGGTACCCGAGGAGCGCGAGGTACTGCGCGGCGCGTGCCGGTCCGCCGGTGCGTCGGCTCATCGGTCCTCGCCTCCCCCGATCCGGCCGGCCAGGTACACCGCGAGGATCACGGAGATCACCGCGACCATCACGCAGCCCATGGCGGCGGCGTAGCCGAACTGTCCGTAGTGGAACGCCTCCTCGTAGGCGAAGAGCATCGGCAGCCGGGTGCGGCCGCCGGGCCCGCCGTTGGTCAGCACGTAGACCAGGGCGAAGGAGTTGAAGTTCCAGATGAAGTTGAGCGCGGTGATGGCGAGCGCGACCGGTCTGAGCACCGGCCAGGTGACGGTCCGGAAGCGGCGCCAGGCACCGGCCCCGTCCAGGGCCGCCGCCTCGTGGAGTTCGTGCGGGGTGTTCTGCAGTCCGGCGAGCAGGGCGACGGTGGTCTGGGGCATGCCCGCCCAGATGCCCACGACGATCACGGCGGGCAGGGCGGTGGCCAGTCCGGTGAGCCAGTCCCGGCCGTCGCCCAGGCCGAGGTCGCGGATGGTCTCGTTGAGGACGCCCGCGTCGGGGTTGTAGACCAGGCGCCACATGATGCCGACGACCACCTCGGGCATCGCCCACGGGATGATCGCCAGGGCCCGCGCCAGCCAGCGCAGCCGCAGCTTCTGGTTGAGCAGCAGGGCGAGGCCGAGGGCCAGGACGAACTGCGGGACCGTGACGCCGACCGCCCACAGCAGCCCGATCCGGAACGAGTCCCAGAAGAGGGTGTCGTGGAGCAGGTCCTGGAAGTTGAGCCCGCCCACCCACTGGGTGGCGCGGGTGCGGCCGGACTGGGCGTCGGTGAAGGCCAGCGCGATGCCGTAGAGGAGGGGGCCGACGCTGAGGACCAGGATCGGGATCAGCGCGGGCAGGACCAGGAACCAGGCACCGACGTTCCGGTTGGCCGGCCGGGACTGCCCGCCGGGTGGCCCATCGGGTGGACTCTTCTTTCCGGAACGTACGGTTGCATCCGCTAATGTCATTAATTCGCCCCCTTGCGTCATTCGATCGGTTTCATACCGTTCTGGCCGCTCAGGTGGCCCCCGTCATCGTGCTGACGGCCCGTCGGTTCGTCAAGGCAACCTGCACGGATGCGAAAATCGGATCCATGAACGAGATGCGTGCGCGCGAGGTACTGGCCGCTGCCGGACTGTCCGGTGGTGCGGAACTGCTCGCGCTGGGCGAGAACGCGGTGTTCGCCGTCGGCGACCTGGTGGTCAAGGTCGGCCGGGACTCCGTGCACCACCCGGAACTGCGGGACCGGGCCGAACGCGAGGTGGCCGTCGCCCGGTGGCTGGCCGACTCGGGGGTCCCCGCCGTGCGCGCCGCCGAGTCCGGGGCGCGCCTGGTCGAGGGCCACCCGGTGACGCTCTGGCACCGGCTCCCCGACGCCGTGCGCCCCGCCGAACCCCGGGACCTGGCCGGGCTGCTCGCCCTGGTGCACGCGCTGCCCGCCCCGCAGGGGATCTCCCTGCCGCGCCGCGAGCTGCTGGGTGGGGTCGAGCGCTGGCTGCGGCTCGCCGGTGACGCCATCGACCCGGCCGACGCCGACTACCTGCGCGAGCGGCGCGACGGCTTCGCGGCGGCCGCGGCGGCGCTGGTGCCCCATCTGCCGCCGGGGCCGATCCACGGGGACGCCCTTCCCCGCAACGTCCATGTCGGCCCGGACGGGCCGGTGCTGGTCGACCTGGAGACCTTCTCCGCGGATCTGCGCGAGCACGACCTGGTCGTACTGGCGCTGTCCCGGGACCGGTACGGCCTGGCGCCCGAGGCGTACGACGCCTTCGCCGCCGGCTACGGCTGGGACGTCCGTGAGTGGGACGGCTGCCCGGTGCTGCGCGGGGCGCGGGAGACGGCCAGCTGCGCGTGGGTGTCCCAGCACGCCCCGTCCAACCCGCGGGCGCTCGTGGAGTTCCGCCGCCGGGTGGCGTCGCTGCGGGACGGCGACCCGGCGGTGCGGTGGTATCCGTTCTGAGTGCCGGGCGCGGGGCATCCCCGTCCGCCCGGAACGCGTCACGGGCCGGGCGGTGCCTTCGGGCGGGCCCGCGCCGTCCGGCGCCCGTGACCGGTCCTCGGGCCGGGCGGGCCCGGAGGGCTCAGCCCGGGACGCCGGCCGGTTCCCGCAGGGGCCAGTGGCCGTCGATCACCGCGTCCGCCGTGCCCTTGCGGCGCAGGAACCGCTGGAAGTCCGCCGCCCACTGCGCGTACCACTCCACCTGGCGCTCGTGCAGCTCGGCGGCGGTCAGCCCGGCCACCGAGCCGTGCCGCTCGGCTATCGCGTACGCCACCCGGACCGCGGCCAGCGCGTCCGCCCCCGCGTCATGGGCGCCGCCGTGCACCACCCCGTACTCGACGCAGACCGCTTCGAGGTTGCGCTTGCCCTTGCGGTAGCGGTCGACGGCCCGGTCGATGGTGTACGGGTCGATGACCGGGCCGATCCCCGCCCCGTCGAGCCGGTCGCTCAGCGAGGGCAGTCCGTGGCGCCGCAGCTCCGCCGTGAGCAGGGTCAGGTCGAAGGCCGCGTTGTACGCCACGACCGGCACTCCGCGGCGCCAGTACTCCGTGAGCGTCCCGGCGATCTCGTCGGCCACCTCGCGCGCCGGCCGGCCCTCCGCCGCCGCCCGCTCGTTGCTGATGCCGTGGATCGCGGAGGCCGGCTCGGGGATCGGAACGCCCGGATCCGCCAGCCAGGTGCGCTGCCGCACCGGCTCCCCGTCCCGGCCGTCGACACCGACGACCGCCGCCGTGACGATCCGGGCCTCCAGCGGTTCCGTACCCGTCGTCTCCAGGTCGAAGCCGA
This sequence comes from Streptomyces sp. sk2.1, assembly GCF_008120935.1. Classification (GTDB taxonomy): domain Bacteria; phylum Actinomycetota; class Actinomycetes; order Streptomycetales; family Streptomycetaceae; genus Streptomyces. Next base: position 1,701,493 of record NZ_RDBO01000077.1, on the reverse strand, counting down.
CCAGCGCCTCCCGGTGCCAGCTCATCCCGTAACCTCCTTCGTGGTGCTCTCCCCCATGTGCGTCCACCCTCGCACGCACCACTGACAACGCCGCCGCGGCCCCTCAGGAGACGGGTCGGGAGTCCGTCCACACGGACTCGAACTCCTCGCGGTACGTCTCGAACAGGCCGTGCTCGTTGTCCTGCCCCGCCCGGACCACGGCGCGCCCGCCGCCGCGCAGCACCAGTACGGGCGCCTCCATGCCGCGTGCGCGCCTCAGATAGGGCTGGACGACCCCGACCGCGTCCGTTCCGTCGCCGTCCACCAGATAGGCCGTGAAGCGCGGCGTCTCGTCGAAGACGTGGATCTCGAAGGCGCCCGGGTCGCGGAGCTTGGAGCGGACCCGGCGCATGTGGAGGATGTTCATCTCCACCGACCGGCTCAGCTCGCCCTTCTTGAGCCCCAGCTCCCGCTCGCGGCGCTTGACCGCGCTGCTGGCCGGGTTGATGAAGAGCAGTCGTATCCGGCAGCCCGACTCGGCGAGCCGGATCAGCCTGCGGCCGGAGAAGTTCTGCACCAGCAGGTTGAGCCCGATGCCGATCGCGTCCAGCCGGCGCGCACCGCCGAAGAGGTCCTCGGCCGGCAACTGGCGCTGGAGCCGCACCCGGTCGGCGTGGACGGAGACCACGTCCGCGTACCGGTCGCCGACCAGTTCCTCGACGGCGTCGACCGGGAGCCGGTCGGCCGACGGGACGGCGGCACCGCTGCCCAGGATCTCCAGGAGCCGGGCGGAGGCCCGCTCGGCCTGGGCGAGGACCGCCTTGTTCAGGGCCCGGTTGCGGGAGACCACGTTGCGGGCGACCTCCAGCTCGTCGAGCGCCAGCTCCACCTCGCGCCGGTCGTCGAAGTACGGCTCGAAGCAGGGCCAGTGCTGGACCATCAGCTCGCGCAGCTGCGGGAGCGTGAGGAAGCTGAGGACGTTGTCGTCGGCGGGGTCCAGCAGATAGCCCTTGCGGCGGGAGACCTCGCGCACGGCGACGGCCCGCTGCACCCACTCCTGCCCGGCGGGGCCGGCGGCGGCCACCACCCAGTCCTCGCCGTGGACCGGTTCGTAGATGGGCCGGAGCACGGCGGCCACCACCGCGCGCAGCCGCTGTTCCACCAGGTTGAGCCAGATGTAGGCGCGTCCGGCCCGTTGGGCGCGCGTGCGCACCTCGCTCCAGGCGTCCGCTCCCCAGTCCAGTTCTGCGCCGATCTCCATGGGCCGCGCAAGTGATACCGCCCCTGGTGGGACGTCGCTGGAATCCCCCTCGTGACCCGTGTCACCCGGGGGCAGCTCGATCCCTCCCGAGCTCACCCGCGCACCGCCTTCCACTCCCCCACCAACGATCAAGGAAGGGTACTCCGCGAGCGGGAGCCGATGCAGCCCGATGCGCATGCTGCTTCACCAACTCCCCATCGGTGCGGGCCGGTTCCCGACGGCGAGATCTGCCGTAGTGAGGGGATTCATAGTGATTGGGCCCCCTTCCCGGTCCGTGCGCCCGATCCGCGGTCCGGCCGGGCGCACATCGCGGTTCCGGGCGACACGGAGGGGCCCGATGTTGACCGGACCGCGCGACGTCCTAGGCAGCCGCACCTCTTTCGGGGAAGATTTCCGGAGAGATCCGGAACAAACAGCCCCAAAGCCCCAGAGCCCCGAACATCCGGATCAGAAGGGGAAGAGTCGATTCCATGCAGGTCTGGCCGGGACAGGCATACCCCCTCGGCGCCACGTACGACGGCGCCGGGACCAATTTCGCGGTCTTCTCGGAGGCCGCCCACCGAATCGAGTTGTGCCTGCTGCACGACGACGGTTCCGAGACGGCGGTGGAACTCAGGGAGACCGACGCCTTCGTCCGCCACGCCTATCTGCCCGGGGTGATGCCGGGTCAGCGGTACGGGTTCCGGGTGCACGGGCCCTACGAACCCCAGCGCGGCGTCCGGTGCAATTCGGCGAAGCTGCTGCTCGACCCGTACGCCCGTGCGGTCGCCGGGCAGATCCGATGGGGCGAGGAGGTGTACGGCTACCCCTTCGGCCGGCCCGACGCGCGCAACGACCTCGACTCGGCGCCGCACACCATGACCTCGGTGGTGGTCAACCCGTACTTCGACTGGGGGGACGACCGGCGGCCCCGTACGGACTACCACCGCACGGTGATCTACGAGGCCCACGTGAAGGGCCTGACGATGCTCCATCCGGGGCTGCCGAAGGAGCTGCGCGGCACCTACGCGGGGCTGGCTCACCCGGAGGTGATCGCCCACCTGACGGAACTGGGGGTCACGGCCATCGAACTGATGCCGGTGCACCAGTTCGTCCAGGACCACCGGCTGGCCGACGCCGGACTGGCCAACTACTGGGGCTACAACACCATCGGCTTCTTCGCCCCGCACAACGCGTACGCCTCCTGGGGCGACCGCGGCGAGCAGGTGCTGGAGTTCAAGCAGGCCGTGCGGGCGCTGCACCAGGCGGGCATCGAGGTGATCCTCGACGTGGTCTACAACCACACCGCCGAGGGCAACCACCTGGGCCCGACGCTCTCCTTCCGGGGCCTGGACAACGCCTCGTACTACCGGCTGGCGGAGGACCAGCGGTACTACACGGACACCACGGGGACCGGGAACTCCCTGCTGATGCGGTCGCCGCACGTGCTCCAGCTGATCATGGACTCGCTGCGGTACTGGGTCACGGACATGCACGTGGACGGGTTCCGCTTCGACCTGGCGGCGACCCTGGCCCGGCAGTTCCACGAGGTGGACCGGCTGTCGTCGTTCTTCGACCTGGTGCAGCAGGACCCGGTGGTCAGCCAGGTGAAGCTGATCGCCGAGCCGTGGGACGTGGGCGAGGGCGGCTACCAGGTGGGGAACTTCCCGCCGCTGTGGACCGAGTGGAACGGCAAGTACCGGGACACGGTGCGGGACCTGTGGCGGGGCGAGCCGAGGACCCTCGCCGAGTTCGCCGGCCGGCTGACCGGGTCGTCGGACCTGTACCAGGACGACGGGCGGCGCCCGCTCGCCTCCATCAACTTCGCCACCTGCCACGACGGGTTCACCCTGCACGACCTGGTCTCGTACAACGACAAGCACAACGAGGCGAACGGGGAGGGCAACCGGGACGGCGAGAGCCACAACCGGTCCTGGAACTGCGGTGTCGAGGGCGAGACCGACCGGCCCGAGGTACTGGACCTGCGGACGCGGCAGATGCGGAACTTCATCGCCACGCTGATGCTGTCGCAGGGCGTGCCGATGCTGAGCCACGGCGACGAGTTCGCACGGACGCAGCGGGGCAACAACAACGCCTACTGCCAGGACAGCGAGCTGTCCTGGGTGCACTGGCCCGATCCGGCGGAGGCTGCGCGGGCCGGTGCGGACGGGGCGGAGGGGGACGGCGGGAGCCCGGCGGCCGGCAGCCTGCTGGAGTTCACCCGGGCGATGGTGTGGCTGCGCCGCGACCATCCGGTCTTCCGGCGCCGCCGGTTCTTCCACGGCCGCCCGGTGGAGGGCACGCACGACGAGCTCTCGGACATCGCGTGGTTCACGCCGGAGGGCCACGAGATGACGCAGCGGGACTGGCAGGCCGCGCACGCCAAGGCGCTGACGGTCTTCCTGAACGGGCACGCGATCTCGGAGCCGGGGCCGCACGGCGAGCGGATCTCCGACGACTCGTTCCTGCTGATGTTCAACGCGAGCGCCGAGACGCTGGAGTTCTCCGTCCCGGTCAACCACGGCCGACAGTGGCTGGTGGTCGTCGATACGGCCCGCCCGGCCGGGGTGCTGCCCGGCTCGGGGCCGAAGGTGGCGGCGGGCGATCGGGTGACGCTGATCGGGCGGAGCATGGTGGTGCTGCAACGGCCCGCGTGACGCCGCGCGCCGGGCCGGGGCGATGATCCCGGTGGCGGGCCGGCCCGCCACCGGGACGCCGCCGGTCGAGCCCTTTGCGGCGTCCGGTGACACGGAAGCCGTCCGGCCGGGTACGAACGTCCGCATGAAGCCCACCGCCACCTACCGCCTCCAGCTCCAGCCCGGCTTCCCGTTCTCGGCGGCGGGACGCGCCGTGCCGTACCTCGCCGGGCTCGGTGTCTCCCACCTCCATCTGTCCCCCGTGCTGGAGGCCGTGCCCGGCTCCCGGCACGGCTACGACGTCGTCGACCACGGCCGGGTGCGGGCCGAGCTCGGCGGCGAGGAGGGGCTGCGGGAGCTGGCCCGCACGGCGCGGGCGCACGGCCTCGGGCTGGTCCTGGACATCGTGCCGAACCACATGGCCGCCCATCCCCGGTACAACCACGCCCTGCGGGAGGTGCTGCGCGAGGGCCCCGGGTCCCCGTACGCCCGCTGGTTCGACATCGACTGGGCGGCGGGCGGCGGCAAGGTGCTGCTGCCTGTGCTCGGCGACCGGATCGGCGAGGAGATCGGCCGGCTGCGGGTGGACGGGGACGTGCTGCGCCACGGCGAGCAGGAGTTCCCGCTGCGGGCCGGCACCGCGGGGCTGCCGATGCCCGAGCTGCTGGACGCCCAGCACTACCGGCTCGCCTGGTGGCGGCTGGCCCGTACCGAGCTGAACTACCGGCGGTTCTTCACCGTCTCGGACCTCATCGGGGTGCGGGTGGAGGACCCCGAGGTGTTCGCCGCCACCCACGTCAAGATCCTCGAACTGGTCCGGGACGGCGTCGTCGACGGACTGCGCGTCGACCACCCCGACGGGCTCGCCGATCCGGCGGCCTACCTGGACCGGCTCGCGGCGGCGACCGGCGGGCGGTGGACGGTGGTGGAGAAGATCCTCGGCCCCGCCGAGCGGCTCCCCGCGGACTGGGCCGTCGCGGGGACGACGGGGTACGACGCGCTGCACCGGATCGACGGGCTGTTCGTCGACCCGATGGGCGCGGCGGAGCTGGTCGGCCGCTACCGGGAGTACGCCGGGCCCGCGGACGGTCTCGGCGGCGACTGGACCTCGACCGTCCGCCGGGCCGCGTACCGGGTCGTGGAGCACGAGCTGGCCGCGGAGACCGGGGTGCTGACCCGGCTCGCCGTGCGGATCTGCGCCGCCGACCCGGCGCTGCGCGACCACGCCCCGTGGGCCCTGCGCGCCGCCGTGCGCGAACTGCTCGTGCGGGTGCCCGTCTACCGCCCGTACGCGACGGCCGGCGGGACCTGTTCGCAGGAGGCCGCGGCGACGCTCCCGGAGTCGGCCGTGCGGGACGCGCGGGCGACGTTCGCCGTCCCGGAGGAGGCCGCGGCGGTCGACGTGGTGCGGGAGCTGGCACTGGGGCGGCTGGGGGCGGGGCCGGAGCGGGAGGCGTTCTGCGCCCGGTTCGCCCAGACCGCGTCCGCGCTGCGCGCCAAGTCGGTCGAGGACGCCGCGTTCTACCGGTACCTGCCGGTGATCTCGGCGAACGAGGTGGGCGGGAACCCCGGGCGGCCCGCGGTGGCGCCGGAGGAGTTCCACGCCTTCTGTGCCCGGTCGGCCGCCGACCGGTCGGCCGGCGGTACGGTGCTGACCACCCACGACACCAAGCGGAGCGCCGATGTCCGGGCCCGGATCGCGGTGCTGACGGAGTGCCCGGAGAAGTGGTCCGGGCTGCTCACGGAGCTGGGGCGGACGGTTCCGGCCGCCGCTCCCGACGCGCAGTTCGCCTGGCAGGCCTGGCAGACCGCGGTGGGCTGCGCGGGACTGCCGGCCGGCGAGGCGGCGGGCCGGCTGGAGCCCGCGCTGCTGAAGGCGGTCCGCGAGGCGGGGCTGCACACCGGCTGGACCGAGCCCGATCCGGCGTACGAGCGGGCGGTGGTGGATTTCGTGGCGGCCGGTCCGGCCGCCGACGCCGGGCCGGTGCGCGAGGCGCTGGACCGGTTCACGGCCGCGCTCGCCCCGTACGCGCGGGCCAATGTGCTGGGGGCGGCCCTGGTGCACCTCACGATGCCGGGCGTGCCGGACCTGTACCAGGGCACGGAACAGGAGTACGTGGCGTTGGTCGACCCGGACAACCGCCGCCCCTTCCGCGCCCCGTCCGCCGACGCCCCGGCCTGCGAGAAGAGCGGGCTGACCGGGACGGCGCTGCGGCTGCGGCGCGAGCGGCCGGAGGTGTTCGGCGCGTCGGGCGCGTACGCCCCGCTGGGCGCGCGGGGGCCCGCGGCCGCGCACTGCCTGGCGTTCTGCCGCGGGGGCCAGGTGGTCACCGCGGTGACCAGGCTGTCGCTGCGGCTGGCCGAGTCGGGGGGCTGGCGCGATACGGAACTGGTGCTGCCGGACGACGGGCCGTGGGCCGATCTGCTGGCGCCCGGCCGGAAGTTCACCGGGGCGTCGGTCGCGCTCGCCGACCTCTTCGCCGACCGGCCGGTGGCACTGCTCGGCCGGGCCTGACGAGCGGGGTCCCGCGGCGTCCCGGCGGCTCCGTTCAGCCGGGCCCGACGACGAGGCTCCGCGGGCCGCGGGTGAGCAGGCCGGTGGCGACGGGGCGGAAGCCGTCCGCCCAGCGGAGCCCCGGCATGGCGTCGAGCAGCGCGCGCACGCCCTGCCGGGCCTCCAGCCGGCCGAGCAGGACGGCGGGGCAGTCCGCGGGGCCCGCGAGGAACCGGACCTGGTCGCGGCGGAAGGGGTCGAAGCGGTCGGGCTCGGCGAACCGTTCGGGGTCGCGGCCCGCCGAACCGGTCAGGCAGGCGACGGGCGCCCCGGCGGGCAGTGTGCCGCCGCTGAGGGCGACCTCGGTGACGGTGCGGCGCAGCACGACCTGGACCGGCGGGTCGCGGCGCAGGGTCTCCGCCCAGGCCCGCTCGGCCAGGGCCGGTTCGGTGCGCAGGGCGGCCAGCAGGTCGGGGGCGTCCAGCAGGTTGGCGAGGAAGGAGGCGAGCGCCGTCTCGCGCAGGCCGGTGTGCCGGGTGCAGGGCGGGACGACGGTGCCCGGCGCGGTGCGGGCCGCCCGAGGAGGGCGGGTGCCCGGCCCCGGTGCGGCGCCGACGGGCAGCCAGCGGCAGAACTCCGTGACGAGGTCGACGTACCGGCGTCCCGCGATGCGGCGCGCCAGCACGTACGCGGTCCGTTCGACGCGTTCGGCCGTGTGGCTCGGCAGGGTCGCGGGGCCGGGCCGCCGGCCGGGGGCGCACTGCGGGCCGCCGTGGCAGAGTCCGAGGGGCGCGGGGCCGCCGCCGGGTGCGGCGTCGTGCGGGAAGCCGGTGAACCGGGGGTCGGTGAGGGCGGCGGCCACGTCCGCGTACCGGCTGATCAGCCAGGCGCCCAGGGGTGCGTCGTAGACGAGCGGGTGTTCCTCGCGCAGGACGCGGTACAGCCGGTGCGGGTCGTGCGCCGTCCCGGGGGCGAGCAGGCTGGGTCCGTGCGCCGTGCGGCCGGGGGCCGGGGCGGGTATGCCTTGCGGCGCGTCGGCCTGCATCCGTACCCCCGGGGTCCAGGGCGCCGGTGTGCGGCGCGGTTTCCCATCAGGGGACCACCGGCCCGGACGCGGCGCAGTCGGCGCGCGGCCGTCCGGGTGATCGTGGCTCCGGGGCCGGGTCGGGACGTGCCGGACGGAGCTTCCGGGGCCCGAGTCGCGGGCGGTGGCGCGGTGTTCGTCCCGTCACCGGCGCAACCGCCGTTCCCCTGCGGGCACTTCGCGACGGGTCCGGTCGGGCGGGTCCCGGCGACCGGTTCACCGGCGGCGGGCCGGCCGGTCCGGCGGGCCGGTGTTCAGGCGGGCGGGCCGGCGACGGGTGCGGAGAGGCGGAAGCTCATCTGCCCGAAGCTCACCTGGTCCCCCTCGTGGACCGGGACCGTGCCGACGACCCGCTGCCCGTTGACGCAGGTGCCGTTGGTCGAGCCGAGGTCGCGCAGCAGCCACCGCCCGTCCCGCACGGTGAGTTCCGCGTGGAGCCGGGAGACGGTCTCGTGGTTGAGCCGCAGGCCGTTGCCCGGGTCGCGGCCGATGAGCAGGGGGTGCGGGCTCGGAACGGGCAGCAGGAGCTTCGGGAGCCGTTCGGTCTGCCAGACGCGGCGCACCCGGCCGGGGAAGCCGGACACTCCGCCCACCACCCGGAGTATCCGCCGCGACCAGCGGCCCCCGCCCTCCAGGTCGGCGGTGAGCGGCTCCAGGTCCTCGGGGCGCCGGGCGGTGAGGGCCAGTTCCATGCGCCGCATGAAGGTGTCGTGGGACAGCTTGCCCTGTGCGGCGCCGTCTCTGAGTACGCCGAGGACACGGTCGCGCTGGGCGTCGGACAGCCGCACGGGATACGTGTGGGACTCGAAGGGGGACGTCACGGGGCCAATTGTCGGCCCGACCGCCCCGGAGTGTCCAGAACGGTCCCGCTTCCCCGTCCCGACCTGCGCCCCGACCTGCGCCCCGAGGCGCGTGCCGGGCCGGGGAGGACCGCTCCGGAATTCCCGCGCGGAGTCCGGGGACGGTTGCTAGTGTCTGCCGCCGCAAGCCGTCGGGCGCCCGCCGGACGGCCTTTTGTCCTTCCAGGAGACCGTGTGCCCCATGTTCCGCAGGAACTGATCGTCCGCCCGCTCGCCGGTCCGCAGGAGCTCGGACTCTTCCGGCAGCTCCCGTACGTGCTCGACCACGAGCTCGTCGACGACCTGGAGAGCGGGCGCCGCCGTCCGGAATGGATGTGGGTGGCGCTGCGCGGCGACCGCGTGGTGGCGCGGATCGCGTGGTGGAGCCGGGACGGTGACGCCCCGCTGCTGCTCGACTACTTCGACCTCGACGACACCCTGCCCGAGCCCGAGCGCGGCGAGGTGGGCCTGCGGCTGCTGGAGACGGCGACGGCGGCGGTCGTCCCGGCCGGTGCGAAGCGGCCCGAGTACGGGCGGTTCGTCCCGCCGGACTGGCGCGAGGACGCGGCGGTGCGCGAGGCCGTCGAGGCCCGGATACGGGTGATGGAGCGTTCCGGCGCACGGCTGCTGGTGGAGCGGCTGCGCCTGGAGTGGCGTGCCGGTACGCCGGTCCCGGCCGACGGCGGGCGGCTGCGGTTCCGCCCGGTCGAGGGACGCGAGGACCTGCTCGCGCTGATGACCCCGGTGATGGAGGGCACCCTCGACGCCCACGGACAGGCCGACCTGGCGTCCGGGCTCAGCGCCCGCGAGGCGGCCGAGAAGCACTACGACGAGGAGCTGGCGGGGTACACGACGCCGCGGGAGTGGTGGCGCGTCGCCGAACTCCCGGACGGCGAACCGGTCGGGTTCGTGATCCCGGCGCGCAACTCCTACAACCCGATCATCGCCTACATCGGGGTGCTGCCCGCCCGACGCGGCCACGGCTACATCGACGACGTCCTCGCCGAGGGCACCAGGGTGCTGGCCGCGCAGGACGGCGTGGAACGCATCCGGGCCGCCACCGACCTCGGCAACGTCCCGATGGCGAGGTCCTTCGCCCGTCTCGGGTACGTGAACTTCGAGCGCTCCTTCGACATGGTCTGGGACTGAGGGCCGGCCGGGGACGGGGCGCCCCGGGTCACTCCCCCGTCGCCGCGACGGTCCGGGAACGCCCGGAGCACTCCGCCAGCCAGTCCAGGCGGAGCCGCTGTTCGGCGGGGATCGTCGCGTCCTCGCCGCGCGGGCCCACGGTGAGCAGCAGGTTGCCGTGGGCGGCGGCGGTGTCGCGGACCAGTGCCTCCAGTTCCTCCCGGCGGAGGAACGACCCGGGCGGCGCGGCACGGTTATGGCCGGCGCCGGGGCCGATGTCGCGGGTGACCTCGTACGGGCCGGTGCCGGTGCGGAGGCCGCGGTCGCCGGGCCTTGGCGCGGGGTGTCCCCCGTCCCCGGTTCCGGCTCGGCGCGCCCACCGCTCGTACAGCGTCCCGGCGCCGGGCAGCCGCAGTGCGTGCCGGATCGGCGGGGCCGGTACCGGGTGGCCGACGACGCCGTGCGGGACGGTGAACCGGTGGTAGTCGACGAGGCGCCGGGCGTCGACACGGGTGCCGGGCCAGAAGAGGTCGGTGCGCAGGACGTCGGGCCGGTAACGGCGGGTCAGTTCGCGCAGCTGGGCACTGGCGTAGTCGGGGTAGCCGCCGCGCGGGACCGCCCGGACGAGGTCGGCCGGGCCCGCGACGGGGCGGCCGTCGAAGGTCCGGTCGAGCCCGCCGGAGTAGTGGACGCCGAAGCGCATCCCCTCGGCCCGTACCGCTTCGGCGAACTCGCCGGCCACGTCGCGCCGGGTGTGCCAGCCGGCCCGGTGCGGGTTGCGGATCGCGGAGGGCCAGAGGCAGAAGCCGTCGTGGTGCTTGACGACGAGCACCGCGTAACGGGCCCCCGCCGCCCGGAAGGCGCGGGCCCACCCGGTGGGGTCCCAGGCGTGCAGGGCGTCGTTGAAGTCGCCCCCGAACGCGGTGTACGGGCGGGTGCCGTAGATCGCGCGGTGGTGGGCCGAGACGGGGCTGCCGGGGAAGCGCAGCGCGTTCTCGTACCACTCGGCGCGCGACGTCCAGCCGAGCGGCGCGCGGCGCCCCGCCAGGGGGAGTTCGTCCGCCGGGACGTGCGGCGGGGCCCAGCCCGGCACGGAGGCGGGCGTCCAGTGCACGAGGATTCCCAGTCCGGCCCGGGACCACCAGGAAGCGACCATGGCGCGAAGTATTGATCATTCCGGGGTCGTTCGTAAGTCCCCGGCCCGGGGCGGGGGCGCCGGGCCGGGCCCGGTCAGCGTGCCGGGCCGGCCGCCTTCTGCGCGTGGATCAGGTCGCGGTACCAGGCGTACGAGTCCTTGGGGGTCCGGCGCAGCGTCTCGTAGTCGATGTGGACCAGGCCGAACCGCTTGCTGGCGCCCTCGATCCACTCGACGTTGTCGGTGAGCGACCAGGTGAAGTAGCCGCGCACGTCGACGCCCGCGTCGATGGCCGTGCGCAGGGCCCGCAGGTGCCCCTCCAGGTAGGCGATGCGGCGGGTGTCCTCGGCGGGCTCGTCGACGGCGCAGCCGTTCTCGGTGATGTAGAGCGGCGGGAGCCGGTCGCCGAAGCGGTCGTGGAGCTGGACGAGGGTCTCGCGCAGCCCGTCGGGCACGACGGGCCAGCCGAAGTCGGTCTTCTCGTAACCCTCTATCTCCCGGATGCCGAAGGGGAGTTCGGCGGGCATCCGGAAGCCGGAGAAGTCCTCCGGGGCGTCCGCGACGGGGGCGCCGACGAGTGTGGGGTTGTAGTAGTTGACGCCGTACCAGTCGAGCCGGGTGGAGATGGTGGACAGGTCGTCCTCGACCGGGCCCGGCATCAGCGCGGCGATGTTCTCGTCGGGGTAGCGGCCGGTGAGGATCGGGTCGGCGAACATCCAGTTGGTGATCGTGTCGTACAGCTCCGCGCCCAGCCGGTCCTCGTCGGAGTCCCCCGCGGTCCAGACGGGGGTGTGCGAGACGGCGACGCCGATGTTGTCCGCGCCCTCGCCGCGCAGGGCGCGCACGGCCAGGCCGTGGGCGAGGAGCTGGTGGTGGGCGGCGGGCAGGGCGTCGAAGAGGAGGGCGCGGCCCGGTGCGTGCTCGCCGAGGGCGTAGCCGAGCAGCGTCACCTCGGCCGGTTCGTTGATGGTGATCCACATCGGTACGCGGTCGGCGAGGCGCTCGGCGACGATCCCGGCGTACTCGGCGAAGCGGTAGGCGGTGTCCCGGTTGAGCCAGCCGCCCTCCTCGTCCAGCGGGAGCGGGGTGTCCCAGTGGTAGAGGGTGGGGACCGGGGTGATGCCGTGGGCGCAGAGTTCGTCGACGAGGCGGTCGTAGAAGTCGAGGCCCTGCGGGTTGACCGCGCCGCTGCCGCCGGGCACCACGCGCGGCCAGCTGACGGAGAACCGGAAGGCGTCGGCGCCCAGGCCCGCCAGCAGGGCCACGTCCTCGCGGTAGTGCTGGTGGAAGCCGGTGCCTCGGGTGGTGTCGGTGCCGTCCTTGATCCGTCCGGGCTGGGCGGCGAAGGCGTCCCAGCCGGAGGGGCCCTTCCCGTCGGTGTCGACCGCGCCCTCGGTCTGGAACGCGGACGCGGAGGCTCCCCAGAGGAAACCGGGCGGGAACGGCGGCACATTCATCTCGGCCTCCACAGCCGTAAGAGCGAGTGCGTATTGAGCAGAATCTGACGGGGCAATGATCAGAACCAGACCTTAACCGCCGGTAACGGGCTCGATCCAGTGTCATGGGCCGGTGATCGCGACCGCGGGCCCCGGGCCGGGGCACGGAACGCGAGGACGGCGACGAGACGAGGAGCGTTGCATGCTGTTCGAGGTGTGGGCACCGGATGCGGACTCGGTCGGACTGCGGCTGGCGGGCGGGCCGCGGGCGATGGAGCGGGACGCCGCGCGGGCCGGCTGGTGGACGGTCGAGGCACAGGCCTCGGACGGGGACCGCTACGGCTTCGTCCTGAACGGGGACGGGGGCGGGGGCGCCGGACGGGTGCTTCCCGATCCGCGTTCGCGCCGTCAGCCGGACGGACCGGACGGCGAGAGCGCCGTCGTCGACCACTCCCTGTTCGAGTGGCGCGAGGGCTGGACGGGCCGGGGCCTGCCGGGCGCCGTGCTGTACGAGCTGCACATCGGCACGTACACCGCCGAGGGCACCTTCGACGCCGCGGCCGAACGGCTCGGGCACCTCGCCGAGCTGGGCGTCACCCATGTGTCGCTGATGCCGGTCTGCCCGTTCCCCGGCACCCACGGATGGGGGTACGAGGGCGTGTCGCTCTGGGCGGTGCACGAGCCGTACGGCGGGCCGGACGGGCTCAAGCGCTTCGTCGACACCGCGCACGGTCTCGGGCTCGCGGTCGTGCTGGACGTGGTCCACAACCACCTCGGCCCGTCCGGCAACCACCTCCCGGCCTTCGGCCCGTACTTCACCGAGACCCATCACACGCCGTGGGGCGCCGCGGTCAACCTCGACGCCCCCGGCTCGGACGAGGTGCGGGCGTACCTGCTGGGCAGCGCCCTCGCCTGGCTGCGGGACTACCGGCTCGACGGGCTGCGGCTGGACGCGGTCCACGCCCTGGTCGACGGCCGGGCGCTGACCTTCCTGGAGGAGCTGTCCGCGGCGACGGACGCGCTGGCGGCCGAGCTCGGCCGGCCGCTCCCGCTGATCGCCGAGTCCGACCTCTGCGACCCGCGGACCACGACCCCGCGCGAGGCCGGCGGCCTCGGCCTGCACGCCCAGTGGAACGACGACTTCCACCACGCGCTGCACACCGCGCTCACCGGTGAGTCCCAGGGCTACTACGCCGACTTCGCCGTCGCCCCGCTGGCCGCCGTCGCCAAGACCGTGACCCGCGCGTTCTTCCACGACGGGACGTACTCCGGCTTCCGCGGCCGGACCCACGGCCGCCCCGTCGACGTCGTCAGCACCCCGGCCCACCGCTTCGTCGGCTACGCCCAGACCCACGACCAGATCGGCAACCGGGCCCTGGGCGACCGGCTCTCCGCCACCCTCTCCCCCGGGCTGCTGGCCTGCGCCGCGGCGCTCGTGCTGACCGGGCCCTTCACGCCGATGCTGTTCATGGGCGAGGAGTGGGGCGCCCGCACCCCCTGGCAGTTCTTCACCGACCACACCGACCCGGCCCTCGCCGAGGCCGTCCGCGACGGCAGGCGGCGGGAGTTCGCGGCGCACGGCTGGACGGCGGACGAGGTGCCGGACCCGCAGGACCCGGCCACCCGGAACCGCTCCTGCCTGGACTGGGACGAGCCCGCGAAGGAACCGCACGCCCGGCTGCTCGCCTGGTACCGCGAACTGATCACGCTGCGCCGCGCCCTGCCGGACCTCTCCGATCCGGACCTGGCCTCGGTGCGCACCGCCCACGACGAGCGGGCACGCTGGCTGGCGTACCGGCGGGGCGATCTGCGCGTCGCGGTCAACCTCGCCGGGGAGCCGGCCACGATCCCGCTGGGCGGCGGCCGGCGGTGGGGCCGGACGGGCCGGGTGGTGGCGGCCTGGGACCCGGTGGCGGCCCCGGGGTCCGACGGCCTGCTGCACCTGCCGCCGGAGTCGTGCGTCGTCCTGGCGGACGGCTGAACCGGCCGGGGCGCGGGCCCGGGACGCCCCGGACGCCTCCCGCGCCCCGGCCGGCTACTCGACGATCGCCATGTCGCGCGCGGTGGTGTTGAGGCGGCGGCCGCCGTCCTCGGTCACGGTCACGATGTCCTCGATCCGGACCCCGAACCGGCCCGGCAGATAGATGCCGGGCTCCACGGAGAAGCACATCCCGGGCACCAGCGGCCGTTCCTCGCCCTCGATCATGTACGGCGGTTCGTGGGTGGTGACGCCGATGCCGTGGCCGGTGCGGTGGATGAAGCGCTCGCCGTGGCCGAACTCGGTGATGACGGCGCGGGCCGCCCGGTCGATCTCCTGGCAGGCGACGCCCGGCCGGACCGCCCGGCAGCCCGCCTCCTGCGCCTCCCGCACGATGTCGTGGACCCGCTGCTCCTCGGCGGTGGGTTCGCCGACGTGGACGGTGCGGGAGGTGTCGGAGCCGTAGCCGTGCTTGAGGCCGCCGAAGTCGAGCACGACCATGTCGCCCCGCTCGATGGTGCGGTCGCCCGCCTCGTGGTGCGGGTTGGCGCCGTTCGGCCCCGAGCCGACGACGGTGAAGTCGACCTGGGAGTGCCCGAACCGCTTGAGCAGGTCGGCCAGTTCGGCGGCGATGTCGGTCTCCTTGCGGCCCGAGAACCGCACCTTGAGGATCTCCTCGTACGTGGCGTCGGCGGCGGCCCCGGCGGCGGCGAGCCGCTCCAGCTCGGGGGCGTCCTTCACCGCGCGCAGCATCGGCAGGGCCTCGGTGAGGGAGACGTACGAGGTGTCCGGCAGCGCCCGCTGGAGCCCGAGCAGATGCATCGCCCAGGTGTTGTCGCTGACCCCGAACCGGCCCCGGCCGTCGAGCAGCGGGGCGGTGACGGCGTACGGGTCCTTGCCGTCGGTCCAGTCCCGCAGGGTGAGGGCCGGGGCTCCGACGGCGCCCTCGGCGTCCGGGGCCTCCAGGGTCGGGACGACGAGGACCGGGTCCTGACCGGGGGTGAGGACGAGGACGGTGAGGCGTTCGGTGCTGACCGGCTGGTAGCCGGTGAGGTGCACGAGGTCGGGGCCTGGTGCGACCAGCACGCCCGCGAGCCCGGCCTCGGCGGCGGCGTCGGCCGCCCGCGTCATGCGGGCCCGGTAGTCGTCGGCGGTGAACGGCGCGGGCTGGTTCGGACTGGACATGCGGGAGCCTCCTGACGGCGCGACACTGCGTACAGCATCCTGCCCGTCCGCGCCGGTCGACGCGAGTGGGCCCAAAACCCCCGGCGGCCCACAGGCTCTCGGTCCTGCGGGGCGGGCCGGACGACGAGGTCCGCCCGGTCGCGGCCCCGCTCGACCAGGCGCGCGTTGGCCTCGTCGGAGTCCGCCACCCAGCGTTCGGCGTACGGGCGGGGCTTCCCGAACCGGACGTGCCGCTCGACGAGCCGCCGCACCCGCCGGGCCCGGTCGAGGTCCAGGTACCACGCCTCGTCGAGCAGCGGGCGCACGTGTGCCCAGTGCCCTTCGTCGTGCAGCAGGTAGTTGCCCTCGGTGACGACCAGCGGGACGTCGGGGGGTACGGGGACGGATCCGGCGACCGGCTCCTCCAGTGCGCGGTCGAAGTCGGGGGCGTACACGGTGGTGCCCGGCTGCGGGGCGCGCAGGCGGGCGAGCAGGGCCGCGTACCCGGCGGCGTCGAAGGTGTCCGGGGCGCCCTTGCGCCCGGCGCGTCCGAGCCGGTCCAGTTCGGCCCCGGCGAGGTGGAAGCCGTCCATGGGGACGAGGACGGCGAGCCCGTCGAGCGCCTCGACGAGCCGGGCCGCCAGGGTGGACTTGCCGGCTCCGGGCGGCCCCGCGATGCCGAGGACGCGGCGCCGGCCGGGAACGGCGAGCCGGCGGGCGCGGGCGGTGAGCCCGGTGAGGTCGCTGAGGTCCATGCGGGGCATTGTGCCGCCGCCGGACGTCCGACGCGGTGTCGCGGGGGCCGTCCCGCCCGCCGGGCGGGACGTCAGCGGGCCCCCTTGCCCTCCAGGTAGGCGAGCACCGCCAGCACCCGCCGGTGCACCGTGCCGTCGTCGGGCTCCAGGCCGAGCTTGAGGAAGATCGAGCCGATGTGCTTGCTCACCGCCCGTTCCGTCACCACCAGTTCGGTGGCGATGGTGCCGTTCGCCTTGCCCTGCGCCATCAGTTCCAGGACCTGGCGCTCGCGCGGGGTGAGGCTCCGCAGGGGTTCGGCGGACGCCTTGCGGGTCAGCAGCTGCGTCACCACCTCGGGGTCGAGGGCCGTGCCGCCGGCCGCCACCCGGTCGAGCGCCTGGAGGAACTGGTCGACCCGGCCCACCCGGTCCTTCAGCAGGTAGCCGATGCCCTGGGCGCCCCCGGCGAGCAGCTCGGCGGCGTACGTCTCCTCGACGTACTGCGACAGGACCAGGATGGGCAGCTCGGGCAGCCGCCCGCGGGCGGCGATCGCGGCGCGCAGCCCCTCGTCGCGGAAGGTGGGCGGGAGCCGCACGTCGAGCACGGCCGCGTCCGGCCGGTGCTCCAGCAGGGCGGGCAGTACCTCGGGTCCGGTCGCCGCGTCGGCCACCACCTCGTGGCCCGAGCTGGTGAGCAGCAGGATCAGCCCCTCCCGCAGCAACGCGTTGTCCTCCGCGATCACGATCCGCACGGCAGCTCCACCTCGATCTCCGTCGGCCCCCCGGCGGGGCTGTCGATGCGGGTGGTGCCGTCCAGCGCCGCGACGCGACGCCTGATCCCGACCAGTCCGCTGCCGGCGCGTTCGTCCGCGCCGCCGCGGCCATCGTCCCCGATGGTCACGCGCAGCGTCCCGGCGGGCCGCTCGATGCGCACGCTCGCGGCCGTCGCGCCGCTGTGCTTGCTGATGTTGGTGAGGGCCTCGGCGACCACGAAGTAGGCGGCGGCCTCGATCGCGGCCGGGAGCCGGCGCCCGTCCTCCACGCCGTCGAGTCCGACGGTCACGGGCACGGCGACGTCACCGGCCAACGCCCGTACCGCGCCCGCCAGTCCGCGGTCCGTCAGCACGGGCGGGTGGATGCCGCGCACCACGTGCCGCAGTTCCGCGAGGGCCGCGTCCGCGCCGTCCTGCGCCTCGTCGAGCCGGACCCGCGCGGCGGACGGGTCGCGGTCGAGGAGCTGCTTGGCGAGGCCGATGCGCATCGACAGGGCGACGATCCTGGCCTGGGCCCCGTCGTGCAGGTCCCGTTCGATGCGGCGCAGTTCGGCGCCGTGCGCCTCCACCGCCCCGGCCCGGCTCTCGGTCAGCTGGGCGATCCGCTCGGTGAGCGCGGCGGACGGTGCCGGGGTGAGCAGCGCCCTGGACCAGCTCGCCGACAGGTCGGCGAGCACCCCGTGCAGGGGCAGCACCCAGCCCCGCCGCACCGGCCGCTCCGTGCCGTACTCGTCGGCCGTCCGGCGGTCCAGCAGATGGACGACGGACAGTCCGATCCCGTCCACCAGGAGCCCCACCGGCCACAGCACCATCGTGAAGTAGCCGAGCACGTTCCCGGCGAGGGCCTGGGCCGGCAGCCAGAGCGCGTCGCGCCGGGCCGTCGGGTCGGCGAGCACCCGTCGTACCCGCTCGGTGACCTCGGCACTGTCCAGCGGCGGGTACGGAGTGGGCGTGAACGGTACGCCGAGCCGTGCCGCCGCCCGGCGGCGCTCGAACTCCGCGGCCCCGCGCAGCGCTTTGGCGGCCTCGGGCAGTGCGGGCAGCCCGACGACGACCGCGGCGAACAGCAGGACCGCCACCACCAGGAACGTGCCCACGTAGGCGGCCAGCCCGACCCCGAGCCCGATGAACAGATAGCGCGACGCGTCCCACGAACGCCGGACGGCGACGGTCAGCGGGGCGGGATCAGTACTCATGGCACCTCACGTTACGGCGGGCCGCCCGCGGTCGGAGTGGGGCCCTCTCCCACGCCCGTGGTGGAGTCCGCTGCACCCCCTCCGGGGCACGTGCCCCCTCGCCCGGCCCTCGCCCGGCTCATAGCTTTTTTCGCAGGTCGAGAGGTACGGACGAAAAAGGAACGGGGGTCCACGGTGGACACGGTCACGACGACGCGGGCGACCGCGCTGAGTCTGGAGTCGGTGAGCCGGCGCCACGGGCGGCGCGGGGGCGGGGAGGTCGTCGCGCTCGACGGGGTGAGCTGCACGGTCCCGGCCGGGAGCTTCACGGCGGTGGTGGGCCCCTCGGGGTCGGGGAAGAGCACCTTCCTCCAGTGCGCGGCGGGTCTGGACCGTCCGACGTCGGGGACGGTACGGGTGGCGGGCACCGACCTCGGGTCGTTGTCCGAGGCGGCGCTGACCAGGCTGCGCCGGGACCGGATCGGTTTCGTCTTCCAGTCGCACGCCCTGAATCTGGTGCCGTCGCTGACCATCGAGGAGAACGTGGTGCTGCCGCTGGTGCTGGGCGGCGCCGATCCGGCGGACGGGCGGGTGCTGGGCCGGGGCCGGGAGCTGCTGGGCCGGGTCGGTCTGGCGGGCCACGGCGGCCGGGGGCCCGCGACGCTCTCCGGCGGCCAGCAGCAACGGGTCGCGGTGGCACGGGCGTTGGTCACCGAACCCGATGTGATCTTCGCGGACGAGCCGACCGCTTCCCTGGATCCGGAATCGGCGGCGCTGGTGCTGGATCTGCTGCGGGACGCGGTACGGACCGAGGGCCGCACGGTCGTCATGGTCACCCATGACCCGGTCGCGGCGGGCCGGGCGGACACCGTGCTGACGATGGACGGCGGCCGGCTGCGATGACCACGGAAACGAGCAGGTCCCGCACGGGTGGGTCCGAGTCCCGCACCGACGCTCGGAAGTCCCGCACGGGTGCGCGGAGGGACCGTGCCGACGCTCGGAAGCCCCGCGCGAAGGCGCGGAGGTCCGGGCCCGAGGAGCAGCGGCCCGGTGCGGAGGTGCGGCACGGGATGCGGCGGGCCTCCGCGTTCCTGGCCCGCCGCTCGCTGCGGGCCCATCGCCGGGCCTGGACCGCGGTGTTCGTCGCGACGGCCGCGGCGGCGGCGCTGATCGGCGCGTTCGCCCTCGTGCTCGGTTCGCTGCTGCTGGCCCGGCCGCCGGTGGAGCGGTACGCCGGGGCCGACGCCGTGGTGACGGCCGACCAGCGGGTGACGTACACGGCGAAGCCCTGGGGCAGCGAACCGCGGACCGTGAGCGCGTACCTGTCCGAACGGGTGCGCCTGGACCGCTCCGTGGTGGCGCGGGCCGCCGCGGCCGACGGGGTCGCGAAGGCCGTCGCGGACGACTCGGTCCCCCTGGCCGTGGGCGGCGCCGCCGCCGTCGGGGTCCCGGCCGTGGGCCGGTCCTGGGCGTCCGCCGCGCTCACCCCGTACCGGCTGACGGCCGGGCACGCGCCGAGGACCGGGAGCGAGGTGGTCGTCGACCGGGCCGTGGCCGCCGCCACCGGGAGCGGGCCCGGCAGCCGGGTGACCCTGCGGGCGGACGGGGCCTCCCGGCCGTACACCGTCAGCGGGGTCGCCGACACCGGTCGCCGGGGCGGCTCCCCCGCGGTCTTCCTCACCGAACGCAGGCTCACCGACCTGGCCGGCCACCCCGGCACGGTCGATGCCGTCGGCATCGTCGCCGAGCAGGGCGTCCCGGCCGGGGCGCTGCGGGAGTCGCTGGCCGGGGCGCTGCCCGACCGGGCCCGCGGCGACCGCGGGATCCTGGTCCTCACCGGCCCGGAGCGCGGCCGGGCCGAGCACCTCGACGCGCTCGGCGCACGCGCCGAACTGCTGCCCCTGCTCGCCTCCGTCGCGGCGACCGTCCTCATGGTGGCGCTCCTGGTGATCGCCACCACCATCGCCCAGGCCGTGCACCAGCGGTCCGGCGAACTGGCGCTGCTGCGCGCGGTCGGGGCGACACCCCGGCAGCTCAGGTCCGCCGTCGGCCGCGAGGCGGGCCGGGTCGCCGGGTACGCCGCGCTGCTGGGCGGTGCCGGTGCCCTGCCGCTGGGGCTGGTGATGCGGTCGCTGCTGACCACGGACGCGCTGCCGCTGCCCGTACCGGTGTGGCTGCCGGTCGCGGCGGGTGCCGCGGGGGCGGCGCTCATCGCCCTGGCCGCCCGGCCGGTGGCGCTGCTCGCGGCCCGGTCCGTCACCCGGGTGCGGCCCGCCGACGCGCCGGGTGCGGCACGGGCGGCCGAGCCGGCCGAGCCGGGCCGGTTCCGCACGATCGCCGGAGCGGTCCTGGCGGTGGCCGGGGTCGGTTCGGCCGGTGCGGCGACGGCGCAGGGCGGACAGGCGGCGGCGGTGGCCGCATCGGGTGCGGCGACCTCGCTGATCATCGCGGTGGCGCTGCTCGGTCCGTGGATCGCCCGGGGCGCGACCCGGGTGCTGGGGACGCCGGTGCGGCGGCTCGGCGGGGCCTCCGGTTTTCTGGCCGCCAGGTCCGCCGCCGCGCACCACCGGCGTCTGGGGGCGGCGATCACCCCGGTCGTGCTGGTCGTCGCCTTCGTCTGCGTGCAGTTGGCGGCGGGTTCGACGCTGGAGCGGGCGGCCGGCCGGGAGGCCGCCGCCGCGCTCCGGGCCGATCTGGTGGCGACCGGGCCGGGCGGGCTGCCCGCCGACGCGGTACGCGCGGTGCGCGGGGTTCCCGGGGTGGCCGCGGCGACCGGTGTGCTGCGGTCCACCGTCGTCCTCGCCCGCCGCGAGCTGGGCGAGCCGGTGCTGGACCGGTTGCCCGTGCTGGGCGTGACGGCGGACGGGCTGTCCGGCACCCTCGACCCGGGCGTCACGGCGGGCGACCTGGCGGGGCTGAGGGGCCGCGGCACGGTCGCGGTCGGCGAGGACCGGGCGGCCGACCTGGACATCGGCACCGGCGACACGGTGGAACTCCGCCTCGGCGACGGCGCCCGGGTCCGGCTGCGGGTGGTGGCGCTCTACGAACGGGCCCTGGGAATCGGCGAGTTCATGCTGCCGCGCGAGCTCCTGGCCGGGCACGTCTCGGCCCCGTACGACCAGCAGGTCCTGATCCGCTCGGCGGACGGCGGCGCGGTCGCGGCCCCGGCGCTGCGGCGTGCGCTCGCCCCGTACCCGGGGGCGCGGGTCGGTGCGGCGACGGCGGACGACGTACGGATCGCCCCGCCGACGTCGGACGGGGACGACGCCCTGGTCGTCATCGGTGTCGGGGTGATCGGCGGCTTCGCGCTGCTCTCCGTGGTCAGCACCCTGTCCCTGATCTCGGTGGGCCGCCGTCCGGAGCTGCGCCTGCTGCGCGTGGTCGGCGCGGGCCGCCGCCAGGTGCGGCGGATGCTGGTCCTGGAGACCGGTCTGGTGGCGGTGGCGGGCCTGGCCGTCGGCACGCTGGTCGCGGCGGTCCCGTTGACGGCGTTCGCGGTGTCGGCGGCCGGTTCGGTGCCGTATCTGCCACCGGCGCACTACGGGGTGCTGGCGCTGACCGTGACGGTGGCGGCGGGGCTGGGCACGATGTGGCCGGGCACGGCCGGGGGCCGGTCCGTCCTCCGCCGGGGATGAACGCGTGGGCCCCCGCGGGCGGTGGTGGTCCCGGGGCCCGCCCACGGCTCCGGGACCACTACCGCCCGCGTGTCCCGCCTCGAAGCGGCGGGACCGACGGGGCCGGCCGGTCAGCTCTGCTCGCCCTGGTCCTGCTCGGACCCCTCGACCTCGAAGGTGAGGGGGCTCTCGTTCAGCAGCCCCTTCACCCAGGTGCTGATGTCACCGGTAGTGACGCTCTTGTCGTTCGTGTTCTGCAGGACGTGGTGCGAGTCCTTCACCTGACTGACCCCGGCGTCACCCGGACCGCTCTCCTTGACGATGATGATGTCCGATGCCGTCGCCGCGGTCGCGGTGACCGCGCACATGCCTGCCACCAGGCCGAATACGGTCGCCGCGCAGGCAAGAATCCTCTTCATGGTCGATCTCCCGTGTGTGGGGCAGCGTGTGCCGCGGGTGCGGCAGCGGGTGCTGCGGGTGCGGCAGCGGGTGCTGCGGGTACAGGCGTCGATGTACCCGCCCCCGGACCGGGATGATCACTCTTCGGAGTCGTTCACCTCACCGGTGGGCCGCCGATGAGCCGAGGAGCGGTCCGGCTCCGGGCCCGGCCGTCGGTGGGTGTCCCGGTGCCGCGTCCGGTCACGAGGACGCCGGCAGCGGCAGCGCGGCCTCCCGGCCCGCGGCAGCGGCCAGCGCGTCGAGCACCGGGGCGATCAGCGGGTGCCCCTCCGCCCCGTGCCGCACCGCGGCGAAGACCCGGCGGGTCGGCGCGCTGCCCTGCACCGGCCGCACCACCACCCCCGTCAGTTCCATCCCCCGCAGCGCCGACCGCGGCACCAGCGCCACCCCGGCCCCSGCCCCGGCCAGCGCGACCACCGCCCGGAAGTCGTCCGAGGAGTGCTCCATCCTCGGCTGGAACCCGGCGAACTCGCAGGACAGCACCACCACGTCGTGGCAGGGGTTGCCCGGGTACGGGCCGATCCACGGGTCCTTCTCCAGGTCGGCGATCGCCACCTGCTCCCGGTCGGCCAGCCGGTGCCCCACCGGCAGCACCGCGTCGAACGGCTCGGAGTACAGCGGCACCCGGGTCAGCCGCAGGTCGTCCTCGCCCGGCGCGCCCCGGTACTCCACGGCCACCGCCACGTCGACCTGCCGGTCGAGGACCATCGGCACGCTCGCGTCGCCCTCCGCGTCCTGGACCCGGACCCGGATGCCGGGCGCGGTGAAGGCCAGTTCGGCGATCGCGGGGGCGAGGACCAGGCCGATGCCGGTGGCGAACGCGGCGACGGTGACCGTACCGGCGTCCCCCGAGCCGTATGCGGCCAGTTCCGCCTCGGCCCGCTCCAGCTGGGCCAGCACCGCGTTGGTGTGGGTCAGCAGGATGTCCCCGGCGGGGGTGAGCCGGGCCCCGCGCGCGCCGCGCTCGACCAGCCGGTGCCCGGTCTCCTGCTCCAGCGCGGCGAGCTGCTGGGAGACCGCGGAGGGGGTGAGGTACAGCGCGGCGGCTGCGGCCGTCACCGTGCGATGGTCCGCCACCGCACGCAGGACGCGCAGCCGCCGTGAATCGATCATGTCCCCATTGTCCCAGGTCACGGAGGTGACCCGGCCGCCCGGGTGAGACCTCGGGCGGATGGGCGGACGGGGCGCCCGGACAGCGGCCCCGTCCGCCCCGTCACTGTTCCCCGAGTGCCGCGCGCGCGTCGACGAACGCGTCCACGGCCCGGTTCACGTCCTCGGTGGAGTGGGCGGCGGAGAGCTGGACGCGGATGCGGGCCGCGCCCTGCGGGACGACCGGGTACGAGAACCCGATCACGTACACCCCGCGCTCCAGGAGCAGTTCCGCCATCCGGCCGGCCTTCGCCGCGTCCCCGATCATGACGGGGGCGATGGCGTGGTCGCCGGGCAGGACGTCGAAGCCCTCCGCGGTCATCCGGGTGCGGAAGAGCTCGGTGTTCGCGTTGAGCCGCTCGCGCAGGTCGCCGGCCGCCTCCAGCAGGTCGAGGACCTTGAGCGAGGCCGCCGCGATGACCGGGGCGAGGGAGTTGGAGAAGAGGTACGGGCGGGAGCGCTGGCGCAGCAGCGCGACGATCTCGGCGCGGGCCGCGACGTAGCCGCCGGACGCGCCGCCGAGCGCCTTGCCGAGGGTGCCGGTGATGATGTCGACGCGGTCCATCACGTCGTGCAGTTCCGGGGTGCCGCGGCCGCCGGGGCCGACGAAGCCGACCGCGTGCGAGTCGTCGACCATGACCATGGCGTCGTGGCGCTCGGCGAGGTCGCAGATCTCGCGCAGCGGGGCGACGTAGCCGTCCATGGAGAAGACGCCGTCGGTGACGACGAGCCGGCGGCGGGCGCCGGACGCCTCCTTGAGCTGCTTCTCCAGGTCCGCCATGTCGCGGTTGGCGTAGCGGAAGCGCTGGGCCTTGGACAGCCGGATGCCGTCGATGATGGAGGCGTGGTTGAGGGCGTCGGAGATGACCGCGTCCTCCGGGCCGAGGAGGGTCTCGAAGACACCGCCGTTGGCGTCGAAGCAGGAGGAGTAGAGGATCGTGTCCTCCTGGCCGAGGAACGTGGAGAGCCGCTGCTCCAGCTCCTTGTGGACCTCCTGGGTGCCGCAGATGAAGCGGACCGAGGCCATGCCGTAGCCCCAGCGGTCCAGCGCCTCGTGGGCGGCGGCGATCACCTCGGGGTGGTCGGCGAGGCCCAGGTAGTTGTTGGCGCAGAAGTTGAGCACCTCACCGGGGCGCCCGCCCGCGGTGACGGCGACGGACGCGGACTGCGGGGTGCCGATCACCCGCTCGGGCTTGTGCAGCCCTGCGGCCTCGATCTCTTCGAGGGTGGTGCGCAGGTCGTCGCGTACGGAGTCGAACATGAGGGGTGTCTCCCAGCTGTCTACGGTGGCGTCGTCCGGGGGTGTCGGCCGTCCGGGGCGTCGGTCGGTCCGAGGGGCGTCGGTCAGGAGGTCCAGTCGAGGATGATCTTGCCGCCGCGGCCGCTCGCCGCGTCGTCGAAGGCCGCGTCGAAGTCGCGGTAGTCGTAGCGGCCGGTGATCACGGGGGCGAGGTCGAGGCCGCCCTCCAGGAGCACGGACATGGCGTACCAGGTCTCGTACATCTCACGGCCGTAGATGCCCTTGATGGTGATCATCGAGGTCACGATCCTGGACCAGTCCACCGCGAACTCCTCGGACGGCAGTCCGAGCATGGCGATGCGTCCGCCGTGCGTCATGTTCGCGATCATGTCGCGCATCGCCTCGGGCCGGCCGGACATCTCCAGGCCGATGTCGAAGCCCTCGCGCAGGCCGAGGCGCCGCTGTCCCTCGGCGATGGTCTCCTCGGCGACGTTCAGGGCGAGGTTGGCCCCGACCTTCCGGGCCAGTTCCAGCCGGGCCTCGCTGACGTCGGTGATGACGACGTTGCGGGCGCCCGCGTGCCGGGCGACGGCGGCGGCCATGATGCCGATCGGCCCGGCGCCGGTGATCAGTACGTCCTCGCCGACCAGCGGGAACGACAGCGCGGTGTGGACGGCGTTGCCGAACGGGTCGAAGATCGCGGCGACGTCGAGGTCGACGGGGGTGCGGTGCACCCAGACGTTGGACGCGGGCAGCGCGACGTACTCGGCGAACGCCCCGTCCCGGCCGACGCCGAGGCCGAGCGTGGCACGGCACAGGTGGCGGCGGCCGGCCAGGCAGTTGCGGCACTTCCCGCACACCAGGTGGCCCTCGCCGCTGACCAGGTCGCCGACGTTGATGTCGACGACGTCGGCGCCGGTCGCCGCGACCTCGCCGACGAACTCGTGTCCGAGGACGAGCGGGGTGCGCACGGTCTGCTGCGCCCAGCCGTCGTAGTTGCGGATGTGCAGGTCGGTGCCGCAGATGCCGGTGCGGAGCACCTTGATCAGCACGTCCGAGGGGCCGATCTCCGGCTCGGGCACGTCCATGAGCCAGAGTCCCGGCTCGGCCTTCTGCTTCACGAGTGCCTTCACGGCGGTGGCTCCCTGCGCTGGTACGGCGTTGAGTGCCCCGGGCCGGAGGCAGCCTTGCGCAGGCCCGCGGCCCGGGGAGGAATGAGAGGGACGGGTTCCATGGCAGCGCGCGTCGATCGGCTGCCGCGCACCATCCTCCGCCGTCACGGAGAAATCTGCCGCACCCCGCGCCACAGGTCCATCGAGGTTTTCTTAAACGCGCCCGCAGCTCCACTTCATGCCCCCGTCCGGCGCACATCCCCCGTCCGGTATCCGGACGGTCCGGCTCACACCTTCAGGTAGGGCCCCAGGAAGCGGGCCCGGCCGCCCTCGACCCGGTAGAGGAAGAGGCCCGTCCGGTAATCCACCGACCGGGTCGGGGCGAACTCCAGGGTGCGGCTGATGCCTTTGTGGGTGGTGAGGAAGAGGCGCTGGGTGATGCCCTCGCGCGGGGCCCCGTCGGCGCTGGTGGTGCGGGTGGCGTCGGCGATCAGCCCGACCGCGTCGTACGCCTCTGCGGCCCAGCGGGCGGGGACTGTGCCGAAACGCTCGCGGTAGGCAGCGGTGAACGTCTTGGCTGCGGGCATCGCGGCGGGATCGCCATACGCCTCGGCGAACACCCAACCCTCGGCGGCCTTCCCGGCCCCGTCGAGGAAGGCGGGCGCGAGGACCGGGCCGGTGGACGCGCGGGCGCCGGTGAACCCGGCGGCGGCCAGGGCCACGGCGCAGCGGGCTCCCCGGGCGGGGGAGGTGGAGGCGAGGACCACGGCGTCCGCGCCCGCATCGAGGACCGCGCGGGCCGCCGGGCCGAAGTCGTCGACGCCTGCCTTGACCTGGTGCACGGTCAACGTCGTGCTCTCGGGCGTGATCTCCCTGAGGGTGTTCCTGATGGCCCAGGCCCCCACGGGGTCGGCGTCGTCCTCCACGACCATCACCCGCTTCGCCCGGCGGGTCAGGACCAGGTAGTCCACGAGGCCGTTGGCCAGGTCGTCGTCCAGGGCTCGGAGCAGGCAGAGGTTCTGGGTGGCGGCCGTCTCGACGGTGGTTCCCCCGGCCGAGACGACGACCTGGGCGATTCCGGTGCGTTCGTAGCGCTGGACGACGGTCGCGTCGATGACGTCGCTGGTCGGGCCGACGACGGCCAGCACCTTCGGGTCGGCGGCCAGCCGGTCGGCGACGCGCAGGGCGCGGGCGGGGTCCCCGGCGTCGTCCTCGGCACGCAGGGCGAGCCGGAAGGTGGTGCTGGCGCGGGCGTTGTGGTCGTCGACGGCCAGTTGCATGCCGCGCCGGTGCGCCAGGCCGACCGCCCGGCCGGGGCCGGTGAGGTCGGCGTGCAGGCCGATGGCGTGGACGGGGACGCTACGGGTGGGCTTCCCGGCCCCGTTGGTACGCCGGTCCACCGCCGTCCAGGCCGCCACCGCGCCGCCCCCGAGCAGCACCGCGGCGGCCCCGGCGGTCAACACGGTGCGCCGGGAGGGGCGGGAGGATACGGGTCCCCCGGCGGAGGTGGGCGGCTCCGGGACCGGGGCCGGGGCCGGAATGTCGAGGGCGGCGGCCGAACGCGCGGCGATCAGGGCGGACAGGCCGGGCGGCGCCCAGGCGGCCGGGTCCGCGCCGGGCGGTGCGGCCAGCAGCTGGGCCGCTTCCCGGGCAGTGGGCCGGTCCCCCGGCTCCTTGGCGAGACACGCCTCGACGAGCGGCAGCAGGGCGGGCGGCATCCCGTCCAGGTCCGGCTCGTCGTGCACGGTGCGGTACAGGACGGACGCCGCCCCGCCGTCCCCGAACGGGCGGCGGCCGGTCGCCGTGTACGTGAGGACGCAGCCCAGCGCGAAGACGTCACAGGCGGGCCCGACCGACTGCCCCGACGCCTGTTCCGGGGCGAGGTAGCCGGGGGTGCCGATCACGGCGTCGGTCGCGGTGATCGCGGTGGCGCCCTCGTGGCGGGCGATGCCGAAGTCGATGAGTCGGGGCCCGTCGAGCGCGAGGAGCACGTTGGCCGGTTTGAGGTCGCGGTGGACCAGTCCGGCCGCGTGCACCGCGTCGACCGCTTCGGCGACCCGGGCGCCGAGTGCCCGGACGGTCGCGGGCGGCAGGGCGCCCTCGGCGACGACGACCTCGGCGAGCGAGGGGCCTGGCACGAACACGGTGGTGAGCCAGGGTTCGTGCGCCTCGGTGTCGGCATCCGTCACCGGCACCACCCAGGGGCCGTCGACCCGGCGGGCGGCCTCGGCCTCGCGCCGGAACCGGGCCCGGAAGCCGGGGTCGGCGGCGTGCTCGGCCCGGATCACCTTCACGGCGACGAGCTGCCCGCCGCCCGTGCGAGCCAGGTAGACGACGCCCATGCCGCCGGTGCCGAGGCGGGCCAGGAGGCGGTGGCCGCCGATGCTCCGGGGGTCTTCCGGGACGAGGGGTCGCATGCCGGATCAGCCCGTCTTTGCGGGGGCCGCGCCAAGGTAGCGGAACACACCGTCCCGGACGCCGTGGAGGTGGCCGTCCGCGCCCTTGAGCCGGTAGCCGTCGGTGAAGGAGTAGGTGCGGGAGATCCCCCGGTACGTGGACGAGGAGATCTTCGCGACCAGCGCGGACCGAGCGGGCGGCCGGTCCTTCCGGGCGAGGGCGGTGACGGCGGCGAGGACCAGCCCGGCCGCGTCGTACGCCTCGACGGCCCAGGGAGCGGGGGCGCCGCCGTACTTCTTGCGGTGCGCGGCGGCGAACTCTTTCACGGCGGGGGCAGTGGCGCCGATCCAGGGCGCGACGAACTCCCAGCCCTCGGCGGCGGCCCCGGCGTCCTTCAGGAAGCGGTCGCCGATGGCCGGGTGCATGGCCATGCGCGGGCCCTTGTAGGGGGTGGCGGCGAGCTCCCGGGCGGTGCGGGCGGCCCCGGCCGGGTCCCCGGCGTGGAAGAAGGCGTCGCTCCGGTGCGTGAGCATGTCGTCGACAACCGGGGCGAGGTCGCGGGTGCCGGCGGGCACCACGCGCGGATAGGTGGTCCCGTCCGTGGTGTCGACGACGAACCGGTTGAGGTAGTAGCCCGCCAGGTAGGCGGACTGGCCCCCGGCCCGGTCGACGAGTACCCCGAGCCGCTGCACGTCGGGGCGGAGCACCAGCCGGTTGCGGATCGCGTAGGAGAGCGCGACGTCGGACGGGACGGCCTGGAAGAAGGGCCTCATCGACCGCGCGGCGAAGGTGATCTGCTGGGATGACACGGTGACGATCGGCAGCATCGCCTCGTCGTAGGTTCCGAGCACCGCGGTGGTGACGGGGTCGTCGGTGGGGCCGACGACGGCGAGCACGTCGCGGTCCCGGGTGAACCGCTCGGCGGCGCGCTTGCCCTCGGCGGTCGCGCCCCGGTCGTCGATCGCCTTCACCCGCAGCGTGAACGGCTTGTCGGTACGGGAGTTGAACCGGTCGACCGCGAGCCGCACCCCGCGCTCCTGGGCCCGTCCGACAGCGGCCCGGGGCCCGGACAGGTCGGCCTGCACACCGATGGTCCAGGTCCGGGGGCCGGCCCCGCCGGAGCCCGCGGTGTCGTCGTCGCGCAGCCACTCGCGTACGGCGAAGGCGCCGCCTCCCGCGACGGCCACCGCTCCGGCCCCCGCGAGGAGGAGCAGTCTGCGCCGGGACGGGGCGGGGGCGGTGTCCGGGGCGTCGACGTGGGTGGCATCGATGCCTGGCAGGGCGAGGATCTCGGCGGACCGCTCGGCGATCAGCCGTACGACGTCCTCGGGCAGCCAGCCGACCGAGCTGTCCGGGGCGTCCTCGGCGATCCGCCCGTCGAGTGCGGCGGCGGTGGGGCGGGCGGCCGGTTCCTTGTCGAGCATGGCGCCGAGCAGGGCGCACAGTTCGGGGTCGTCGACGCCGCCGAGATCCGGTGCCTCGTGGACGGTGCGGTAGAGCAGGGCGTCCACGGCGCCGCTCCCGAAGGGCGGTCGTCCGGTCGCGGCGTACGCGAGGAGGCAGCCCAGCGAGAAGACGTCACCGGCCGGTCCGACGGCGGCGGCGCCCTCGGTGGCCTGTTCCGGAGCGAGGAAGCCGGGGGTTCCTACCACCAGGTCCGCGGCGGTCAGCGCGGTGGCGTCGGTGACCCGGGCGATGCCGAAGTCGATGAGCCGGGGCCCGTCGGCGGTGAGGAGCACGTTGCCGGGTTTGACGTCGCGGTGGACGAGCCCGGCCGCGTGCACCGAGGCCAGGGCGCGGGCCAGCAGCCGACCGAGGACCCGGACGCTGCGGGCGGGCAGCGGTCCGCAGCGGGCGACCGTCTCAGAGAGCGCGGGTCCGGGCACGAACTCGGTTGCCAGCCAGGGGCGTTCGTCCTCCGTGCCGGATCCGGTCACCCGGACCGCCCAGGGGCTGTCCACCCGGCGGGCGGCCTCGGCCTCGCGGCGGAAGCGGACCCGGAAGTCGGTGTCCCCGGCGTGTTCGGGGAGGATCACCTTGACGGCGGCCAGTGCGCCTTCGGCGGTCCGGCCGAGGTAGACGGCGCCCATGCCGCCGGCGCCGAGGCGTCCCAGCAGCCGGTGTCCGCCGATCCAGGACGGATCCGAGGGCCGCAGCTCTTCCATGCGTCTCAGCCCTTCTTCCTGATGTTCTCGCTCAGCCGGACGAGCATGGCACTCTGGGCCTGGAAGGCGACGGAGTCGATCTCACCGCTCGCCCATCCCTTGGCACCCTTGGCGGTCACGGCGAAGGTGAACCGGAGAATCCGGTCCTGGGACCAGAAGTACGGGTGGGGGCCACCGAGTTCGTCACTGCGGTACTCGCCGGACTCCATCAGCGAGTCGTCCGAGTTGGTCTGGTTGGCCTCGCCCCTGGCCAGGGTGCCCGCACCGAGTCCGCCGATGAACTCGCCCTGGCGCAACTGCTGTGTCGGGCAGCGCATCGACTCCTCCAGCGATCCGGCCATCTCCCACCGCGCGCCGTCGTCCGTGCGGTGGACGGTCACGATCGCGGCCAGTCGCAGTGGCCCCTTGCCCTTGGCGGCGGGCATCTCGAAGGAGCGGGTGAGGGTGGCGAGGATCCCGCGGCCCGGGTCGCCCTGCTGCCACACGCAGTCGGCGCCGAGCACCGGCCAGGTGTCCGGCCCGCTCTCGTACGGGGTGCGGGCGACAATGCCGGGACCGAAGTCGTCAGGGTTGGCGATGACCTTCCCGATGAGGCCGAGGGCGGCTTTCCGGGTGGTGGGCAGTCGCGCCGGGTCGGCGTCGACGACGGGTCCGGCCGTGGCGTCGGACGATCCCTTCGCGCCGGCGATGGCCTTCGAGGCGCTCGGCCGCTTCTTCGCCACGTCTCCGTTCCCGCCCCCTCCGTCACTCCCACCGCACGCGGTCGCCAGCAACAGCGGTACCGCTGCCAGGACTCCGTACCCGCGCCATCCGCGTATCGGCCCGCCGCGCAGCACGATCGACCACCCCCGTATCCCCGAAGTCGCGTCGATCCTATGAGTACGGAAGAGGGGCTGCCGGTTCCCGGGAAAACTATTGCGCCATCAGGATGTCCGGGATTCCCGGACGATCGCCGATATCGGTGACGAACCGACAGATCACTTGCATTTCAAGGGAGTTGTCGTCACCGAACTGGCGTACGGGGGTGTCGTCCGGGCTACTTCCCCTCGTCCCCGGCGGGTTCCGGGTCGGTGGACAGCCGGGCGTGCAGGTGCTCGTCGTGGTACTTGCCGTCGCCGAAGCGGTGGGAGTCGCGCAGGGTGCCCTCGGGGAGGTAGCCGCAGCGGTCGGCCACCCGGCAGGACGCCTCGTTCCCCACGGCGTGGGCGATCTCGATGCGGCGGGCGTCGGCCGTCGCGAAGCCCCAACTCGTCACCGCCCGGGTCCCCCGGGTCGCCAGGCCCCGCCCGCGGGCGGCCGGCAGCAGCCAGTAGCCGATCATCGCCAGCCCGTCCTCGCGGTCGACCCAGCGCAGGTTGACGCCTCCCAACAGGGTGCCGTCGGTGGCGTCCAGGGCGACGAAGGGGGCGGCCGCGCCGCGTTCCCACACTCCGTCGCGGGCTTCCACCCATGCGCGGGCCGCGTCCCGGTCGGCGATCGCGATGGGGTTCCAGAGGGCGATGTCCGGGTCCGTCCCGGCGGCCACCAGGCCGTCCAGCAGGGTTTCCGACCCGGCGTCCTCCCTGGTCCAGGGGCGCAGCACCACGTCTCCCAGATCGAAGGTGGTGCGGACGAAGGACTTGCGGTCGACGGGGCCGGGGTTCTGGGCGGCCTGCGGGGAGGGGGAAGTGCTCATGGCACCTTTGTAATGGAACGGCAAAGCTCTGGCCAGCGATTTTCCGGATCGGCGACACGTCCCGGGCGGCACCGCGCCGCACACCGAAGTCGGCACCGGTGCGCGGCGCGGCGGGTCCCACGGGTCACCTGCCGGACGGCGGGGTCAGGAGAGCGCCAACTCCGTCACGTCGCCCGCCTCCAGGACCCAGGTCGCGCTGAGGCCGCCCTCCTTCACCCGGGCGTCGCCGTCGCCCTTGAGGACGCCGATGCGGTTGCCGGACAGGGCGATCTGGACGGCCTGGTCGTACTCGTGCACCCAGGTCGCACTGAGGCCGCCCTCCTTGACGTGAACCTTGCCGTCGTCCTTGAGGACGCCGATGCGGTCGCCCGACAGTTCGAGCTGGACGACGTCGTCGGCCTCCCGCACCCACGAGGCGCTGAGGCCGCCCTCCTTCACCCAGGCGACGCCGTTGCCCGCGAGGACGCCGATGCGGTTCCCGGCCAGGTCGATGCCGATGGCGTTGTCGGACTCCCTGACCCAGGAGGCGCTGAGGCCGCCCTCCTTCACCCACGCCACCCCGTCACCCGTGATGACACCGATGCGGTTGCCGGACAGCTCCAGCTCCTTGACCTTGACGGACTCCTTGACCCAGGTCGCGTTGAGCCCGCCCTCCTTCACATAGGCGTCGCCGTTGTCCTTCAGGACGCCGATGCGGTCGCCCGACAGCGCGATCTGCTTGACGTCCGTGGCCTCCTTGACCCAGGTCGCGCTGAGGCCGCCCTCCTTCACCCACGCCACTCCGTCACCGGTGAGCACACCGATGCGGTTGCCGGACAGGGCGATCTGCTTGACGTTCCCGGACTCCTTGACCCAGGTGGCGCTGAGACCGCCCTCCTTCACGTAGGCGTCGCCGTTGACGCGCAGGGTGCCGATGCGGTTGCCGCCGTCGCCGGAGACCGTGCCGGGCGCCGCGCCGGCCGTGGCCGCACCGGCGAGACCGGCCAGGGCCAGAACGGCCGTCGCCACGGAGAGAGTCTTGAGATTCAACGGAGTAACTCCTCTGCTCGGATGACCCCTTGGGCCCATCGAGCGGTGCCCTCGGGGGAATCGATCGATCCGAAGACGACCAACGACCGACGGGGCGGCCGGTGCCTGGGCCATTGAGGTGCGCCCGGCGCACTCGGTACGGCCCGCCGCGCGGAGTGCGCCGTCAGCCGGTGGTGCCGAGGAGGTTGTGGCCCGCGGGGGTGGTGGTGTGAAGAGCCGTGTTGTGATGCCGGGTGGTGTGGGCGAGGCCGGCCGTGCGGAGGACGGTCGCGTGCTGGCTGGCGCTGGCCGGGGAGATGCCCGCGTGGCGGGCGAGTTCGGTGGTCGTGCAGCCGGGGCGGTGCGCGATGGTCCACAGCACCACGGCGCGGGTGTGGCCGAGGAGCGCCGCCAGCGAGTCGGGGACGGTGCCGAGGGTCCGCGCCGTCTCGACGGGCGGCAGGAAGAGGTCGGTGTCGCGGAGGCCGACGGGGTAGGTCAGCCACGGCTGGGGTTCGGCCGTGTCGTCCAGCGCGGGGTACACCGCCCCGAAGACCGAGGGGATCAGGAGCAGTCCGCGGCCCGCGAGATGGATGTCGCCCGTGCTGCCGGAGGCCATGGTGAGCTCCAGGACGGGCGGCTTCCACCGGATGTGGCGGGGGTTGAGCCCGGACAGCAGGGCCTGGAGCCCGCCGTGGGCGACCTGACGCGCGCGCAGCGCCTGGTCCGCGCCGCTGAGGGCGTCGATCCGCTGCTGGTACGGGGCGATGATCTGCCGGTGCGCGTGGGCGGCGGTGTCGGCCAGTTCCCGCAGCAGCCGCCCGTCGCTGCCGAGTGCCTGTGTCCAGGCCGGTACGGGGCGCCGGTGGTCGTGCCCGGCCCAGGTCTCCATGTCCTTGCGGATCCGGGCGGCGGGCGTGGCACGGACCCGGTCCAGCGCTTCCTCGATGGTGCCGGCGGTCGCGTGGCCGAGGAACCCCACGGTCCAGCCCGTCGGCGGGATCAGGTCGCACAGCCGCCCGACCCGCGGCGGCAGCCGCCGCAACGATTCCCGGCGCCAGGCACCGAACCTGGTCGGATGGCTGCTCTCCTGCAGCAGCCGCAGCGCGATGTCCAACTCCAGCATGGGCCCAGGCCCGTTGGCCAGCCGGGTGCGGGCCAGGTCCTCGGCGGTGAAGTGGATACGCAGTGGCATGACGCAGAGCATGTCCGGGATGCCGTTATTCGGGCCAGACCAAATCACGTCGATCAACGATCGGCCGCCCGGCCACTCTTGTCCATGAGCGAGCACGGACACGGTTCACTTCGTCCCTGGTCATCGACGGCCCGGCCCGACTGCGGTCGGACGGGCGCGATGAAGGGGGAATCGGGGCCGTCGGGCCGTGTCCGTGCCGCTCGGAGAAGGTGCCCGGCACCGTGTCGGGAACCCGCAACGCACCCGAGAAACGAGGAATGCGTCATGCGTATCAGTCACGTCCTTGCCAGTACGGCGGTGGGGGCCGCTCTCCTGCTCGGGGGAGCCGTCGCCGCTCCGGCCCAGGCCGCCACCGCGCCCGCCGACTCCCGGAGCGCGTCCGCCGTCCCGGCGACCTGGCAGTGGACCGGCGAGTACTTCTCCACGGAGTCCGCCTGCAAGGCCCGGAAGTCCTACTACATGGCCGCCTCGAACGTCTACGACTACAAGTGCGTCCCGAGCGGCGGGCTCTGGGGTGGAAAGGTCCTCGCCGACTGACGACCCCGGCTTCCTCGCCGCACGCCGGGCCCGGCAGGTGCGGGACGGGCGGCTCTCCCGTCCCGCACCTGCTCCACCGGCCGGGGCGGTGACCGTCGGGCGAGGGGCGGCGATTCCGGTGCGCGGTACGGCCGTTCGGCGGGGCGCGCGGGGAGGCGCGCGCCTTGATAGCGTCGCTCCCGCGATCGCGGTTCCCGCCTCCCGCCGGGGTCGTCGCCGTGCGTCGTACGGTCCGCCCCGAGGGGCACGGGGAGTTCCGCGGCAAGGACGAAGAGGGCCCGACGCATGAGTCTCGCGCAGTTGCACTACACCTCTGCCGCTGCCGCCTCCGCGGACGACGACGGGGGCGGCAGCGGCGCGCGTTTCACCGCGGTCAGTGCCGGACTGCCCACGCAGGTACTGGCCGAGGCCGAGCAACTGCTTCGCTACGAGCCGCCCGCCGACGCCCCGCACCGGCCGACTACCGACCAACTCCGGTCGCTGCCCGAGGCGTTCAGTTTCGGGTCTCTGCCGGACGGCGGGCACCTGCTGTCCCGCGCGGTGGCGTTCGCCGGGCACGGCACCCTCGGGTTCCACGCGCACGCGGTGCACCTGCCGGCCGGTACGCGGCTGCCGGGCGGCGCCCTGCCGATCACCGCCTGGCGGTCGCCGAACTGGGCCTCCACGCCGCCGGAGGGCGGCGCCCCCGACCGGATATCCGCGCTGCCCGCCTCCGCCGCCTTCGGCCCCGGGGCGCTGAACGACTTCGCGGTCTCCCGGGGCCCCTGGCTGGCGGCGGTCTTCGCCGATCTGCGCCGGGTGTGCGAGGACCCGGCGGCGGGACGCCTGGTGCTGGTGGAGCGGCACAGCGCCGATGTGGCCAGGTGGATCGCCCTCGCCTCGGCCGTGCTCCCGCCGGACGACGCGCACCGGCTGACGTTCACCACGTACACCCGCCGTCCGGCGCGTTCCCCGTACCGGATCGTCGGTGTGCTCCCGCAGGACGCCCCGCCGGCGAACGGCCCCGACGGCCCGGGGGCCGGGCCGCTGCGGGTGCACGACTGCTCGGGTGCCCGGCCCGGGGAGCCGGTGGACGACGCCTGGGCCGAGACCTGCGCCCGGATCTGGCGGAACCGGTCCCCCGAGCTGTTCCGGGCGGCGGCCGAACTGCCCGGCGGGCCGTTCGCCGCCGGGCCGCTCGCCGTGACGGCGCTCTGCGCGGGCGTTCCGCTCGGGCCCGGCGAGCGGGCCGCGGCGGCCGAGTGGGCCGCCGAGCGGCCGTACGCCCTGGACGAGGAGCGCACGCACCGGCTCACCGACGCGCTGACCGACCCGGACATCGACCGCACGCCCCGTGAACTCGCCGCCGTGGCCCGGCTGTCGACCGCGCTCGACGGACGGGCCCCGGCCGCCGTGACGGGTTCCCTCGGCGCCCTGCTGGTGACGGAGGCGGTCTACGGGGGCGATGTCCTCGTGACTCCCCCGGGGCGCTCGGTCTTCGCCGGTCCGGACGGGGAACGCGTCGCCGCGGCGCTCGTCGGGGCCGTCGGCGACGATCTGCGCGCCGAACTGGCCACCGGCGGGCCGGTGGCCGTCCCGGACGCCGCCCCCGGCCGGAACGTGGGGCGCACCGTTCAGCTGCTGCGCATCGCGCGGCTGCTCGACGTGGACTGTACGGATCTGCTCCCCGCCGTCGTGGGCCGGATGGCCCGGTCCCTGCTGGAGGAGGGGGCGGGCGACTTCGGGCCGGTGCTGCTCGCCCTCCTGGACGAGCAGTTCGACGTGCGGACGGCACTGCTCGGCGAGCTGGACCGGCTCGCCCCGTACGACCCGTCGGGTACGGAGCGGCTGCTGTCCGGGGTCGCGCTGCCGTTCACCGGGGCGCAGGTGCTGCCGCATCTGCGGATGTGCGCGGCGGCGCCGGACGCCAAGGCGGGCGGTGGCGACGACCGGGTGGGGTCGCTGCACGCGGTGCTGCGGGCCGGCGGGCTGTCGCCCTTCGCCGAGCCGCTGGTGCTGCGTACGGCGATGGGGCTGGTCTGGGGCGACGGCACGCCCACGGCGGGCGAGGCCCGGCTGCTGCTGGGCGGGTCCACCTCCGACGCGCACCGGGCGGCCGGTACGTGGTCCGTGCTCGTCGCGGCGGCGCTCGGTGCGCCCTGCGACGACGCGGAGGCCGCCGAGCTGGCCCATGACCTGTTGCGCGGTTTTCCCGGGGAGATCGACGCGCGGGCGCGCGGCGCCCTGCTGCTCCTGGAGTTCGCGCGGGAGCTCCGGTCGGGCGCGGCGGAGCCGGACTGGGCGCAGCGGGCCCGGCGGCTGTGCGCGGCGGCCGAGCCGGTGGAGCCGGGCGTCCGCGATCAGGCGTTCGGGGCGCTGGCGCAGCGGCTGCTGTCCCCGGACCGCCCGGAGGCGGAGCTGTACGCGTTCGTCCACAGCGACGACGCCGATCTCCTCGCGGCCTACGGCAGGGCCGCCCGGCAGGAAGCGGTCCTCGCCCGGCTGCGTTCCGAACCGGCCTACGTCGCCGACTGCTTCGCGGTCTGGAGCGCCCATCCGCACGCGGGTCCCGCCTGGGGCGAGGTCCGGACGGCGCTGCTGGAGGAGGTGCTGCGGCCGGTGGTCCGCGGTCTGCCCGCCGACGGGGCCGCGGCGGTCGAGGAGGCGGCCGGGCGCATCGGCAGCAGCCGCACGGCGGAGGCGTTCCGGACGTGGAGCCGGCCGGGCGGTTTCGGCAGGCGGCTCGGCAGCCGGCTGACGGCCAGGGTGCGGCGTTCGTAGCAGCGCGCGGCGGCGGAGCGGGGCCGTTCCCGCCGGGTGCGGTACTCGTGGCAGTGTCCGCAGCAGCGCGCGGCGGCGAAGCGGTGCGAAGTTGCCGGTACCGTGGGGCGTACCGATCTCGTGTGCTCCCGGCGGGCTGCGTGACATGCCTCAGGAGGAGCAGATGACGACGAACCGCGGACGCAAGGACGTCATCCGCGACCGGATGGCCGCGACCGGCGAGTCCTACAACGTCGCCGCGCGGCATCTGAAGGCGATGAAGGACATGGGCGCCACCCGTGAGGCCGTCCTCACCCAGCGCTGGCACCCCGCCGAGTCGCCGGACGTGCCGTGCCCCTGCGGCAGCACCTGCGAGCCCGGGGAGCGGTGCGGGCGCTGCCACGCCCTGCACCGGCACGTGGCGCGGTATCCCGGCAGCGTCACGGACGTGGAGACCTGGGCGGACCGTTACGACTGCATGGGCTGCGCGTCCTCGTACGTCCTGACCGTGGTGCTGCCGGGCCGCCCGTGGGGCATCGCCGGGGCGGCACCGGCCGGGCCCGGGGAGCGGGCCGCGCGGGCCGTGGTCTTCCCGGGCGTCGCCCATCCGCTGCTGCGGCCGGTGGCCGCCGGGGACGAGGGCCCGGACGGGGACGAGGACTGACGCCCGGCCGCGTCGGCCCCCGCCCGTGCCGTTCCGCCCGGTGGGCGGCGGTCAGTCCCCGGTGGGCGTCAGGCGCAGCGAGATCGAGTTGATGCAGTACCGCTGGTCCGTCGGGGTGGGGTAGCCCTCGCCCTCGAAGACGTGGCCGAGGTGCGATCCGCAGCGGGCGCAGCGGACCTCGGTGCGGACCATGCCGTGGCTGCGGTCCTGGACCAGCTCGACCGCGTCCGTGTCCTTCGGGTCGTAGAAGGACGGCCAGCCGCAGTGCGACTCGAACTTGGTGTCCGAGCGGAACAGCTCGGCGCCGCAGGCGCGGCAGGAGTAGACGCCCTCGGTCCTGGTGTCGGTGTACTCACCGACGAAGGCGGGCTCGGTGCCGGCCTGGCGCAGGACCGCGTACTCGGCCGGGGTCAACTCCTCGCGCCACTGCTCGTCCGGCTTCTCGATGTCGTACGACACGTCGCTCCCTCAGCTCGACAGGTGGTCCAGGATCTGCGGGCCGAGGTCCGTGACGTCGCCCGCCCCCATGGTGAGAACGAGGTCGCCGGGCTTCGCCATTCCCGCGATGACGCCGGGGACGGCCGACTTGTCGTGGACGGGGGTGGCGTCGGCGCCCGCGGCCCGCGCGGCGTCGATGATCAGCTCGCTGGTGACGCCGGGGACCGGGTCCTCGCGGGCCGGGTAGATGTCCAGGACCACGGAGGCGTCGGCCAGCGCGAGGGCCTGCCCCATCTCGGTGCCGAGTTCCTGGGTGCGGGAGAAGAGGTGGGGCTGGAAGACCACCAGGATCCGGGAGTCGGTCACGGCTCCGCGCATCGCCTCCAGGTCGGCGGTCATCTCGGTGGGGTGGTGCGCGTACGAGTCGATGACCTGGACGCCCGCCGCCTCGCCCTTGAGCTGGAGGCGACGCTTGACCCCGGTGTACTTGCCGAGGGCGGAGGCCAGGTTGTGGGCCGGGATGCCGAGGGCGACGCCGGCGGCGAGGGCCGCGACCGCGTTGAGCGCGTAGTGGCGGCCGGGCACGGAGACGGTGAAGGTGAGGTACTTCCCGCCCAGGAGGACCGTGACCTCGCTGGTCAGGCCGCGCGGGGTGATCCGGTGGACGCGCACGTCGGCGGAGTCGGCCTCGCCGTAGGTGACGACGTTCGCCCCCGCGCGGTCGCGCACGCGGGCGGTCAGCTCGACGGCGCCGGCCTGGTCGGCGGAGATCACCAGCGTGCCGCCGGGGACGATCTTGTCGGTGAAGGCCTCGAAGGACTCGTGGATCTCGTCCATCGAGGCGTAGTTCGCGTGGTGGTCCAGTTCGACGTTGAGGACGATCGCGACCTCGGGGTCGTACTTCTGGAAGCTGCGGTCGCTCTCGTCCGCCTCGGCGACGAAGATCTCGCCCTCGCCGTGCGTGGCGTTGGTGCCGGGCCCGGCGAGGTCGCCGCCGATGGCGTACGAGGGGTCGAGGTTCAGCTCGGTCAGGGCGACGGCCAGCATCGAGGTGGTGGTCGTCTTGCCGTGCGTACCGGCCACCGCGATGGCGCGCAGGCCGCCCATGAGGGAGGCCAGCGCGTCGGAGCGGTGCACGACGGGGACCGACAGTTCGGCGGCGCGCACCAGCTCCGGGTTGTCGGGGCGGATGGCGCTGGAGACGACCACGCACGAGGCGTCGTCCGCCAGGTTCCCGGCGGCGTGCCCGATGTGGACGGTCGCCCCCAGCGCCCGCAGTGCCTCGGCGGTACCCGACTCCTTGGCGTCGCTGCCCGCGACCTTGGCGCCGCGCTGGGCGAGGATCTTCGCGATGCCCGACATTCCGGCGCCGCCGATGCCGATGAAGTGCGGCCGTTCCATGGCGGCAGGAATACCGGGTGCCATGCGTGTGTCTCCCCAAGAAGTCGGTACGAGTACCCGAGTCGGTACGAAGGTGCCCGCCCAGCCTATTCGCTGTGCGCGAAGAGTTTGAGCACCGGTACGCCGACCTTGTGACGGGCCCGGGACGCCCAGTCGCGGTGGAAGAACTCCTCCACGTAGTGCGGTGCGGTCAGCACGATGACCTCGTCCGCCTCCGCCTCGTCGACCACGGACTTCAGCTTGTCCAGGGGGTGGTCCTCGATCACCTGTCCCACCGCTTCGGAACCCGCCCGGCGCAGCGCCTCCAGCGACACTTCGAGCGCGAGTTCGGCAGGCTGTCTGGCGTTCTTGCCCTCGGGCTCCTCGCCCTCGCGGACGGCTTCCTTCAGTTCGCCCATCGCCAGGTCGTCGATCGCCCGCAGCAGCACATCGGCCTGGTCACCGCGGGGCTGCATGAGCACGACGAAGGAGATCTGCTCCTCGCCGTGCAGGGTGGTGACGAAGTCGACATCCCCGGAAGTGAGGGGCTTCTCGATCATCAAAACGCTGGTGAACACCACGGGTGCCCTTCTGCTTCAGTGACCGTCACCGGTCTCTGCTGAAACCATCCTTCCCCGTGCTCGCACGGGGTCTGCGAGAGTAATTGTGCCCACCCGAAGCTAACCGGAACGGGTAATTCCGCTCTTTTCAGCCCTGACGGTACCGAGTGAAGAGAAACCCGGCCTCCTCCAGCAGGGAAGCCAGGACGAATCGTTCCGGCACTGCCATCGAGGGACCCCCGGCGATCCGCTGCGCGTCCCCGGCGGTCAGCATCGGCGAGAGGGTCAGGCAGATCTCGTCCAGCACCCCGGCCGCCACGAACTGGCCCAGCAGCCTCGGGCCGCCCTCGGTCAGCAGCCGCCGGAACCCGCGGGCCGCCAGTTCCCGTACGGCCCTGGCCGGGTCCACCCGGGACCCTTCTCCCGCGATCACCACATCGGCGCCGACCGCGCACGCCTCCGTGATCCGGCCCGGCGGGGCCCCGGCGCCGGTCAGCACGATGGTCGGCACGAGCGGCGCGGTGAACAGCGGCAACGAGAAGTCGAGGTCCAGACTGCCGCTCACCACGGCGATCGCCGGCGCGGGCCCCTGCCCGGCCGCGGCACGGCGGGCGGCGAAGGCCTCACGCGCCCTGGCGGGCCGGTAGCCCTCCATCCGCACCGTCTCCGCCCCCACCACGATCACGTCGGCCAGTCCGCGCAGGGTGCCGAAGATCCGCATGTCGCTCTCGCAGGAGATCGGCTGGGAGCGGCCGTCGTGCTGGGCGGCCCCGTCGAGGGTCGAAACCATGTTGGCGCGGAGCCAGGGGCCGTCCTGCTCGGGGTAGGCGTAGGCGTCGGCCAGGGCGTCCAGGGGCCACTCCCCCTCGTCGTCGGCCGGTGTCAGGTCGGTCACAGGGAAGAGGCGTCGCATGTCCTGCAGTCTGGCACGGCGCTTAGAGTGGAGAGTTGTGTCGTCCTCCACAGCCCTGTCGGGGCAGAGCCCCATAGCCGAAACAGCTCCCCTGTCCCTGTGCGCACGCGAGCCCCACGTACCGGCCGACCGGCTGGTCGCCGAGATGGTGCCGCCGCCGCGCTTCGACTCCGTACGCTTCGATACCTATGTGCCGGACCCCAATCAGCGGAGCCAGATAGAGGCGGTCAAGGTCCTGAGCGACTTCGCGGCCGGGCTCGGCGGGGCGCATGCCAGTGGTTCCGGCAGGCGCAAGTGGTTCGGGAGGAAGCCGTCGGCGCCCTCGGCCCCACTGGGGGTCTACCTGGACGGCGGTTACGGGGTCGGCAAGACCCACCTGCTGGCGTCCCTCTGGCACGCCACGCCCGCCGAGCCCTCGCTGAAGGCGTTCGGCACCTTCGTCGAGCTGACGAACCTGGTGGGCGCGCTGGGCTTCCAGCAGACCGTGAAGACGCTGAGCGGGCACCGGCTCCTGTGCATCGACGAGTTCGAGCTGGACGACCCGGGCGACACCGTGCTGGTGTCGTCGCTGCTCAGCAGGCTGGTGGAGGCGGGGGTCGCGCTCGCCGCCACCTCCAACACGCTGCCCGGCAAGCTCGGCGAGGGCCGGTTCGCCGCCGCCGACTTCCTGCGGGAGATCCAGGGGCTGTCCTCGCACTTCCGCCCGCTGCGGATCGACGGCGAGGACTACCGCCACCGGGGGCTGCCCGAGGCGCCGCCCCCGTACTCCGACGAGCAGGTCACCCGGGCCGCGTACGCCACCGAGGGGGCCAGCCTGGACGACTTCCCCGCACTGCTCGACCATCTGGCCCGCGTCCATCCGAGCCGTTACGGCGCGCTGACGGACGGCCTGCGGGCGGTCTGCCTCACCGAGGTCCAGCCGGTGCCCGACCAGTCGACCGCGCTGCGGCTGGTCGTCCTCGCGGACCGGCTGTACGACCGGGAGGTCCCGGTGCTCGCCTCGGGGCTGCCGTTCGACCGGCTGTTCAGTGAGGAGATGCTGAACGGCGGGTACCGGAAGAAGTACTTCCGGGCGATCTCACGGCTGACCGCGCTGGCGCGCGACGCGAAGGACCTGGTGGCGAAGTAGGTTCGGGACGTACCACCCGGGGCGTTCGAGGACGCCCCGGTTCTCCCGCATCACCCGCGCACACCGCTCGAAGGGATTCGGCATGGCAACCACGCGTCAGGCGCACACGGTCTGGGACGGCAACCTGATCGAGGGCAAGGGGGTCGTCACCTTCGACTCCTCCGGCATCGGCGAGTTCGACGTCTCCTGGCCGTCGCGCGCGGAGAAGGCGAACGGCAAGACCAGCCCCGAGGAGCTCATCGCGGCGGCCCACTCCAGCTGCTTCTCGATGGCGCTGGCGCACGGCCTGGCCTCGGCGGGCACCCCGTCGACCCAGCTCACCACCACGGCCGACGTCACCTTCCAGCCCGGCACCGGCATCACCGGCATCCACCTCACCGTCCAGGGCACGGTCCCCGGGCTCGACGAGGCGGGCTTCGTCGCCGCCGCCGAGAACGCCAAGACGAACTGCCCGGTCAGCCAGGCGCTGACCGGCACGACGATCACCCTCTCCGCCTCGCTGGTCTGATGCGGATCTGATGCACATCTGATTCGCAGGGGCCACTTCCGGCCCAAGAGGCAACGGGACACACAAGGGGCTCGGTGGCCCGCATGGTTCCCGCGCGGCGATGCGCGTGATACACACATGCGGGTCACTTCTCCTGTCCGCCAGCAGGGAGTTGCCTCATGTCTTCAGAAACGTCACGCCCGACCGACGAAGCGTCATGTCCGACCGACGAGACGTCACGTCCGGTCGAAGAAGTGTCACGTCCGGCCGCCACCCGCCGCCAGGTCCTGGCCGGCAGCGGCGCGGCCGTCGCCTCCATCGCCTTCGCGGGGGCCTTCTCCGAACTCTTCGCGGGCACCGCCGCCGCCCGGGGACACAGCGGCTACGGCCCGCTCGTGCCCGACCCCGACGGCCTGCTCGACCTGCCGAGGGGCTTCCGCTACCGGGTCCTGTCCCGGGAGGGCGAGCAGCTCCGTTCCGGTGAGGGCAAGGTGCCCAGCAACCACGACGGCATGGCCGCCTTCGCGGGCCGCCGCGGCCGCGTCCACCTGGTGCGCAACCACGAGAACCGGGTCACGGGGAAGATCCCGGTGCCGGTCGTCGAGGGGCTCACCTACGACCCGATGGGCAAGGGCGGCTGCACCGCCCTTGAACTGGACGGCCGCAACAACGTCCTCGGCGAACGCGTCGCCATCGCCGGTACGGCGGTGAACTGCGCGGGTGGCCGCACCCCCTGGAACACCTGGCTGACCTGCGAGGAGACCGAGGACAAGGCCGGTACCAACGGCTACACCAAGGACCACGGCTTCATCTTCGAGGTGGACGGCGCCGACCCGCGCCGCACCGGGGCCGTGCCGCTCACCGCGATGGGCCGCTTCCAGCACGAGGCCATCGCGATCGACCCGAGGAACGGGATCGTCTACGAGACCGAGGACGCGTTCGAGAAGCCGTTCGGGCTCTTCTACCGCTTCCTGCCGGACAGGCCGCTCGGCGGTACCGGCTCGCTGCGGGCCGGCGGCCGGCTGGAGGCCATGCGTGTGCCGGGCGTCCCCGACCTCTCGGCGATCCAGGAGACCGGCGCCTGCTTCGAGGGCGTCGAGTGGGTGCCCGTACCGGACCCGCTGGCGACCGGGACGCCGATCCGGTTCCAGGACTTCGGCCCGAAGGGCATCACGCACGCGCAGAAGCTGGAGGGCTGCTACTGGGGCGGGTCCTCGGTCTACTTCGTCTCCAGTTTCGCGCGCAGCGCGGAGGGCTCGGCCGCCGACCACCACGGCCAGGTGTGGCGGTACGAACCGGGGCGGCGCCGCCTCACGCTGGTGATCGTCTTCGGCCCCGGCAAGGACGTCCAGCTGCCCGGCGAGTCCCCCGACAACATCTGTCTCGCCGCCGACGGCGGTCTGATGGTGTGCGAGGACGGAGACGGCGCCCAGCACGTGTTCGGGCTGACCCGGCGCGGCGAGGTGTACGCCATGGCGCGGGGCCGGCAGAACATCGGGACGCCGGAGAAGCCCGAGTGGGGCGAGTTCGCCGGGGTCACGTTCTCCCCGGACGGCGGGACGATGTTCGTGAACTGCTACACGCCGGGGACGACGTTCGCGGTGACGGGGCCGTGGCGCTGACGGGCCTCGCGGACTGACGGACCGGGCGGGCCTGCGGGCCCGCCCGGAGCGC
Source organism: Streptomyces sp. sk2.1 (assembly GCF_008120935.1). Lineage (GTDB taxonomy): Bacteria > Actinomycetota > Actinomycetes > Streptomycetales > Streptomycetaceae > Streptomyces. The sequence continues at coordinate 1,657,163 of NZ_RDBO01000077.1, read as the reverse complement.
GGGCCGGAGCACGGGCCGGCAGGCACCGGGCCGGTCGGGTCCGGTGGGCACTGGGCCGGTCGGGGGTAGCGGTATGTTTATCCGCCTCCGGCCGGAGTGCCGTCCGCGATCACGCCCCGGGTGATCGTCTACGTTCCGCAAGTGATCAACTCTGCACGAAGACTTACGGCGACGGCGGTTCTGGGAACTGTACTGGGCACTGCTCTGATCGGTTGCGGGATGGACGGCGCCGCGACCGGGAGCGGCGCGGCGGATGTCGGAGCCCATGCCCCGCAGCGCACTTCCCTCCCGGTTCCGCCGTCGCCGTCACCGTCCGTGGGGGCGGCCCCGGGACCGCCGGAGCCACCCGTCCCGGCTCCGGGACCGGCGGGTCTGACGCCGGTCTTCGAACGGGCTCCGAGGACCGCGGACAAGGTCGTGGCCCTCACCTTCGACGCCGACATGACGGCCGACGAGGGCCCCCGCGCGGAGGCGGGCGAGCGCTTCGACAATCCCGGGCTGATCGCGCTGCTGCGCCGGCTGAAGGTGCCCGCGACCGTGTTCATGACGGGGCGGTGGGCCGACCAGTACCCGGAACAGGCCAGGTCGATCGGTGCCGATCCGCTGTTCGAGGTCGCCAACCACTCGTACAGCCACTACGCCTTCGCGTCCCCCTGCTACGGGCTGCCGACCGTGGCGAAGGACGACATGCGCGCCGACGTGGAGCGGGCCTTCGCCGCGTTCCGGCGGGCCGGTGTGCGCAACACGGTGCCGTACTTCCGCTTCCCCGGCGGCTGTCACGACGACGCGTCGCTGCGCGCCCTCGCCCCCGCCAAGGTGACGGCGGTGCAGTGGGACGTCGTCAGCGGCGACGCCTTCGCGACGGACGCGGACGCGGTGGCCGAGCAGGTGCTGGCCGGGGTGGAGCCGGGGTCACTGGTCGTCATGCACTGCACCCGCAGCGCGGCCCCGGTCACGGACGAGGCGGTGCGCCGGGTGGTCCCCGAACTCCGCGAGCGCGGCTACCGCTTCGTCAAGGTCTCCGACCTGATGCGGACGCGGTCCTCCTGACGGACCGGCCCGCCCCTCCCGGCAGGGGGCTCAGCCCGAGCACGCCATGCGCTGGGCCTCCTGCCACTCGCAGACCGGGCAGAGCGTGATGCCCTTGACCGACTCCGGGTACTCGGTCGGCTTCCGGCAGAGCACGCACGCGGCGTACGGGGGTCCGGCGGGCTCCGTGCCGTCGGGCACGGGAGGCGTGGGCGGCGCACCGCAGTACGCCCCGTCCGGAATCCCGCCGACGCCCTCTTCCTCACGCTCGTCCATGCGTACGAGCCTACTCAGCCGCGCACCGGGACGAGCCGGCACGTGAGCGCCGCCGTCGCGGCGGCGAGGGCGAGGGCGAGGGCGACCGCCAGGACCGGCACGTGCACGGTGCCCGTCCGCGAGCCGGTGACCAGGCCCGCCACTGCGGAGTTCGCGGGCGAGCCGTCGATCACCAGGGCCAGCAGCGCGGCCGGCACGGTGGCGGCGACGGACCAGCCGCGCCGGTGCAGCAGCGGCCGGGTGCACAGCGCGCCGACGGCCGCGCCCAGCAGTACGCAGCAGGCGGCGGCGAGCAGTCCGGCGATCCCGGCGGGCAGCAGCGGTACCCGTACGCCGTTGCCGGCACCGGCCGGCTTGCTGATCACCAGCACGATCACGGTGCCGGCCGTGCCGAGCAGCCCGGCGCAGCCGAGCGCGGCGAGCAGCGCCGCCAGATGGGCCCGCACCGGTCCGGCCGCGGCGGCGGTGACGGTCCGGGCGGCGGGCGGTTCCTGGTTGACGCAGAGCCGCACGAGCCAGGCGGTGACGGGCAGGAGCCCGGCGGCGGCGTAGCCGAGCGAGTCGAGGACGGGCTGTCCCCATTGCACGCCGACGGCGAGGAAGGCCGCGTACAGCAGAACGGGGGCGAGCCAGTGCTGGGAACGGACCAGCAGGGCGGCCTGGTAGCGCAGGAGCGCGGTCATGATGCCTCGGGGGTCGAACGGCCCCGGGAACGCGGGACGGCCCCGGGCACCGGTGCGGTGCCGGACGGGTCCGGGCCGGGAGGCGGGCCGTCGGGCCCGGCGGGGTCGGGGACGGTGGCCAGCCGGCGGATGTGCCAGGGCGGACGGGCCGTGAGCAGGGCGCGCAGCAGCGCGTCGGAGTGGGTCGCCGCGACGGTGAGCCGTACGCCGTCGGCCAGGGCGTCCTGTTCCGGTGCGCCCGGCAGTCCTGCGGGCAGCGCGGCCCCCGCCGGTCCCGTCGCCTCGATCCGCACCCGCGGCCCCGTCCGCGCCGGTCCCGTCACGGGTACGGCGCGAAGGCCCCGCCCCTCCACCCGGTAGCCGACGTCGACCGATCCGGCGAGCCTGAGCGGGTCGTGGTCGACGTAGACGACGGTGGCCCCCGCCGCGACCCGCTCGGTCACGGCCCGGTCCAGTTCGTCGCGGGCCGCCGCGTCCAGTCCGGTCCACGCCTCGTCCAGGACCAGCAGCTCCGGCTCGGCCAGGAGCGCCTGGGCGACGGCGACCTTCTGGCCGGTGCCCTTGGAGAGTTCCGGGAGCGGGGTATCGGCGTGGCCGGCGGCCCCGAGGCGGTCGAGCCACGACCGTGCGCGGTCCGCGGCCTCGGCGGACCGCAGGCCGTGGACGCGCCCGAGGTGGACGAGGTATCCGGCCGCGGTGAACGGCAGCGCGGCCGAGAAGCGTTCGGGAACGTATGCCGTACGGGGCCGGCGGCCGGTGATCCGGCCCTCCGTCGGGGTGTCGATCCCGGCGAGCAGCCGTAACAGGGTCGACTTGCCGGTGCCATTGGCCCCCTCGATCCGGATCAGGGTGTGCGGCGGCAGGTCGAGTTCGACTCCGCGCAGCACCCACGGGCCGCCGGGGCCGTGGCGGCGGCCGACGGCGTTCAGCCTCAGTTGGCCGTCGCCTTCTCGGGCTTGGCCTCGCTGGGTCGCACGATCACGAATCCCTCGCCGTCCAGCCGCAGTTGGGCGGCCTCGCCGGAACCGCCGCGGATCATCGAGCCGAAGCTCTGCGAGCGGTTCAGCGAGGTGGTCAGGTTGGCGCTCCAGCCGACCACCGCGTCCGTGTCGACGAACACCGGCTGCTGCGGCGTCACGGGGATCACGATGGGGTGGCCCTCGCACATCAGGCCGAGCTTTCCGTAGCCGGTGAAGACGCTGTTGAAGAGCCCGCCGCCGGTCATCCCGGCGCCCTTCACGGTCTTTATCTCGTAGGAGATCGTGGGGTCGAAGCAGAGCACGTTGCGGCCGTTGATCGTGAGGACGTCGCCGTGCTCCAGCTCCACGATGAAGCAGTTGGCGGCCTCGTGCGCGAACCACGCCTCGCCCCGGCCGCGGACCGCCATCAGCGGCAGCCCCTCGCCGGTGACGGCGCGCTTCAGCATGCCGCCTATGCCCTGGCCCTTGCGCTCGAACTGCAGCTCGCCGCGGAAGGCGATCATCGCTCCCTGACGGGCGTGCATCTCGCCGTCGACGGCGTACTTGATGGATTTGGCGTTCTGCAGGGTCATCCCGGGGACCGTCGCCTGCTGCGCCAGATGCTCGCTGGAAAAGAGATCGCTCCTCATGGGGTGCATCCTCACCCGGAGTGTCCCGTTCTGCCAAGAAACGCGGCCCCGGCGGCTGGCAGACTGGGGCGGGTGAGCAGCGAAGACATCCCCGAGTCCCCGGCCGTTTCCCGGCCGTCCGCGGCGGACGGCCCGTTCGGGTCGCGGCGGACGGACCGCGACGAGGCCCCGCAGTACGTCCTGCCGCTGGTCGTGCACATCGAGAAGGCGACTCCCCCGGCACGTACCGACGCGCTGCGGACCGCCGCCCGCGCGGTGCTCGTGATGCTCTCCGACGAGCGCTCGGTCGGCGAGGGCGAGTGGGCGCGGGCGATGCGGGACTGGCAGGACGCCCGGATCCGCAAGGTGGTGCGGCGGGCGCGCGGTGCGGAGTGGCGCAGGGCGTCCGGGCTGCCGGGCATCACGGTGACCGGCGAGAGCGCCGAGGTGCGGGTCTTCCCGCCGGTGCCCCTGGACGGCTGGCCGAAGGAGCTGGTGAAGCTCCAGGTGTCGGGCACGGACCTGGACGACCCCGAACCGCCGCCCGCGCCCGTCCCCGGGGAGCCGGTGCTGTGGCTGAACCCGGAGCTGGACATGTCGGCGGGCAAGGCGATGGCGCAGGCCGGGCACGGCGCGCAGCTCGCCTGGTGGGAGCTCTCGGAGACGGACCGCAAGGCGTGGCGCGAGGCGGGCTTCCCGCTCTCCGTGGCCGCCGCGGATCCGGACCGCTGGCGCGGACTGACGGCGGGCGGGCTGCCGGTGGTGCGTGACGCCGGGTTCACCGAGATCGCCCCGGGCTCGTGCACGGTGGTCGCCGACCATCCCGCGCTGCGCGGCTGAGCACCGCCCGTTGTCACAGGCGGCGCCTATGGTTCCGCGCATGACCGTTCCCGGGATCATTCCGATCAAGCACGAGGCCGATTACCGCACGGACACCATCGGGCGGTGGCGGGGCGGCCAGTTCTTCGCCTCCGTCACCGGGGCCTTCCCCGAGGACTGGGGCGGCGGCGCCGACTGGCAGGAGCAGAAGCGCTGGTGTGCCGTGCTCCACCGGTTCGACGCGGCCGGCCGGCACCTGGACTCGCGGATCCGGGTCACCGGCACCGCGGCGGGCGGCGAGCGGGAGGCGATCGCCGCCGCCCGGCTCCTGCTCGACGAGTGGCTGGAGGCCCTGCCGGAGCGGCACCACGAGGACATCGCGATCGCCCCCTTCGCCGTCCGGTCCGAGGGCATCCTGTTCGGTCTGGTCGTCGAGGAGGGCGACGGGACGGACACCGCGCGGGCGGAGTTCCTCCCCGACTCCCTGGGGTTCTTCGCCCCCTGGGACGGCTACTACGACACCTGAGCCCGGCCGGACCGGGACGGCCGGTAGCGTCGGCCGCATGCCCGAACTGATCGCACCCACCGTCCTCCTGCACTCCGCCTGGACCGAGGCACATGACGAGTGGGGCCCCGGCCCCCACGAGGACGGGTTCGGGCTGGAGCCCTCCGACGAGGTCGGCTCACCGGCCGGGTTCGCGGCCTGGGTGGCGCGGCTGACCGGGGAATCGGAACCGGCGGGGACCGGCCGGGCGGGGTGCACGTACCGGTGGATCGTCGAGGACGGCCGGGTGCTCGGCGGGATCGCGCTGCGGCACGGGCCGGACGGCTCCGTGCCGCGGTTCGGGCACATCGGATACGGCATCCGGCCGTCCGCCCGGCGGCGCGGGCTGGCGACCTGGGCGCTCGGGCGGATGCTCGACGAGGCGCGGGCGCTGGGCCCGGACCGGCTGCTGATCGTCTGCGCGGCCGACAACCTCGCGTCGGCGAGGACCGTCGAGCGCCACGGCGGCGTCCTCGAAGGCGTGCGGGACACCGAGCACGGCCCCGCGCGGCACTACTGGATCACGCTCCGGCCGGTCCCGGGAAACCGGTAGGGGGTCCGGGAAGGGCCTGCGTGGTGGTCCTCGGCCGCCCCCGCCCGGTCCGGAACCTCAAATCATCCTCTGAACGTCCTCCTTCCCGGATTCACCACCGCCCGTCGGGGCCATCAGCCCTGCACGGAGTGGAGGAGGGGGACGACATGAAGCTGGGGATCGGCATCGGATGGCGGCCGGAGATCGCGGACGCCGTCGAGGCGCTGCCCGGGATCGACTGGGTGGAGGCGGTCGCGGAGAACATCTGCGTCGGCCATCTGCCCGATTCGCTGGTACGGCTCCGGGAACGCGGCGTCACCGTCGTCCCGCACGGCGTCTCGCTGGGGCTCGGCGGGGCCGACCGCCCCGACGCGAACCGGCTCGCCGATCTCGCCGCCAGGGCCGAACTGCTCGCCGCCCCGCTGGTGACCGAGCACATCGCGTTCGTACGGGCCGGGGGGCCGCGCACCGCTTCGGCCGCTCTGGAGGCCGGCCACCTGCTGCCCGTGCCGCGCACCCGGGACGCCCTGGACGTGCTGTGCGAGAACGTGCGCATCGCGCAGGAGTCGCTGCCGGTGCCGCTGGCCCTGGAGAACATCGCGGCGCTGGTCTCCTGGCCCGGCGAGGAGCTGAGCGAGGGGCGGTTCCTCGCCGAGCTGGTCGAACGCACCGGGGTCCGGCTGCTGATCGACGTCGCCAATCTGCACACCAACCACGTCAACCGGGGTGAGGACCCGGCCACCGCGCTCGACGAGCTGCCGGTGGAGGCGATCGCGTACGTCCACGTGGCGGGCGGGATCGAGAAGGACGGCGTCTGGCACGACACCCACGCCCACCCGGTCACCCGGCCGGTCCTCGACGTCCTCGCCGAACTCCGTTCCCGGGTCGACCCGCCGGGCGTCCTGCTGGAACGCGACGACGACTTCCCTCCTGCCGGTGAGCTGGCGGCCGAACTGGCCACGATCCGCACCACGCTGGACCTGGCGGCGCCCGGGGCGACGTCCCCGGCAGCGGCCACCGGCACCGCGCACCGGCCGCCCTCCGGCCCCACCGCCGTCGCGGACGGCGTGCGGGACCGGCTCGCGGGCGCCCAGTCCGCGTTGCTCCGCGCGCTCGTCGCCGGGGACCCCGCCCCGCCCGGCTTCGACGCGCACCGGCTCGGCGTCCAGAGCCGCGCCCTGGCCGCCAAACGGGCCGGGGTCGTCGCCAAGGTGGCACCCGAGCTGCCGGAGATCCTGGGCACCGGTTACCGGCCCGCCTTCCTCGCGTACGCCGGGAGCCGCCCCATGTCCGCCGGTTACCGGCGCGACGCGCTGGACTTCGCCGAATCGCTGCTGATCGCGGGGCGACCCGCCGACGACGCGGCCCGGCGCGAACTGACCCACTGGTGGCAGGACCGGGCCGCCCCTCGACCGCCGCGCCGCACCACCCGGCTGATCCGGGCGGCCCGCGCGGCCCTGGTCGGGAGGTGACCGGCATGAACGTCGTCGCGGGTCTGCTGGACCTCTCGGTCGTGATCTCCTCGGTCCTCCTGATCGCGGGGCTCGCGCGTGCCCGCCGCGGCCCCGGCGGCCCCGTCCACGACCTCCACGAGGTCGCCTTCCTGAACGGCGGCCCCGGCAGGGTGGCGGACACCGCGCTCACCGCGATGCACACGGACGGCCGGATCGCCGTCGGCGGCCCGGGGATCGTCGCCGTCCGGCGGGCCGAGGCGCACGACCCGGTGGAACGCGCGGTGCTCCAGGAGCACGCCGCCGGCCCCAGCGGTGCGCTGCACACCCTGCGCGAGGCGGTGATGCGGCACCCCGCCGTGCAGGAGATCGGCGACGGGCTCGCCGCCCGCGGCCTGCTGGCCCTGCCCGCAGCGGGCCGGAAGTGGCGTCGATGGGGCATCGCCCAGGGGCTGGCCTGCGTGCTGGCCGTCCCGGTCTCCGTCGTGGTGACGGTCGCCCAGTACACGTCCGCCGACCCGATGGCGGAGTACTCCGCGCCCTTCGTCCTGAAGGTGCTCCCGGTCCTGCTCGTCGGCATCCCCGTCGGTTTCGCCTGTGCCGGCGCCGCCCGGCGACGCGTCACCGGGGCGGGGCGGCGGGCCGCCGGGACGTACGCCACCGCCCTGACGCAGGACCCGTGCCCGGCCCATCTGGTGGCCACGCGCGGGCTGCGGCACCTGCCCGACCCCGTCTTCCGGGCCCAACTGGTCGCGGCGGCGCGGATGCGCCCGGCGGGCGGTCGGCCGACGGGCCCGGTGCCGTCGTCGTCCCAGGACTCCTCCGCGTTGCTGCTCGCACCGGTGCTGTGGTGCGCCGGTACGGGACCGGGGCACCACAGCACCGGTGCGAGCAGCAACGCGGAGGAGTCCTGGGAGAGTTGCGGTTCGGGTTCGAGCTGCGGTTCGGGGTCCGGGTCGAGCTGCGGCGGGTCGAGCGGCTCCAGTTGTTCCGGTGGTGGTTCCAGCTGCGGGGGCGGGTCCAGTTGCGGCGGCGGGTCCTGAGCACGGGCGGCGCCCCGCCGGCGCCGCCGAATCGTCCGCATGGTGAACAGCCCATGGTCATCCACGTCCGCCTCGCATAGGAATCTGCCATGTTCTGGGTACTGTTCCTGCTGGTCGCCTGGGGGGCGGCAGCCTTCTCGTGCATCCGGCTCTGTCTTGTCGCGGCCCGCACGGGGCTGCTGCCGGACGCGTCCGACGATGCCGCGCGGGACCTCGGCGCCGGTCATGAACTGACCCTGTACGAAACCGCGTTCCTGGCCGGTGGCCCGCACCGGGTGATAGATCTGGCGCTGGTCACCATGCATCTGCGCCGGCGGCTGCTGCTCGCCCACACCGGCTGGGCGACGGTGGTCGATCCGGAGGGCCGGGACGAGATGGAGCGCACGGTGATCCGTGCCATAGGGCCGCAGGGCCAGTCACCGATACCGCCGGTGCGGGCCGCGGCGGCGGCCGCCGACAGTGTGCGCGCCCTGGCCGACCGGCTCGTCGCCGCCGGGCTGGCGCGCCCGGTCGGCGCCGGGAGCGATGTGGCCGCCGCGGTGCGCGGGGTGCGCGGCGCGGCGCTGCTGGTGGTCGCGATGGCGGCCGTCGTGCTGCTGGTCCCCGGCCAGGACCACGGCCCCGGCGGTCCGGTGGTGTCGCTGCTCGCCTGGTTCGGGCTGCCGCTCGCGCTGACGCTGGGCTGCCTGGCGATCGCCCGGCTGGAGGTCCACCCGTACAGTTCCTGGGCCTCGCCCGCCGGTCAGCGGCTGCTGGCCGCGAACGAGGTGCCGCCCGGGGCGGCGGACCACGACGTCCTGTCGGCGCTCGCGGTACGGGGGGTGAGCGCCGTGGACGATCCGGCGCTGCGGTCCGCGCTCGGCGGGGGCAACGGTGGTGGCGGTCCGGCGGGGCACGACCGGTAGCGCGGCGGGTACCGAAGGCCGTCGGCACGGGGCAGAAAAACACCGGTGCGGCGCGCGGGACGCGCGCCGCACCGGGAGCCGAACCCGGTGTCGCTGGAACGGCGGGCGGCGCGGAACGCGCCGTTGCCCGCCCTCTGATCTTCCGGGCTGGGGTGGTCGGAACCCGCTCGCTACGCGAGCCCGGCCACCAGGTCTGCGACGGACTTCCTGCGCCCGGTGAAGAACGGGATCTCCTCACGGACGTGCAGTCGCGCCTCGGAACCCCGCAGGTGACGCATCAGGTCGACGATGCGGTGCAGCTCGTCGGCCTCGAAGGCGAGGATCCACTCGTAGTCGCCGAGCGAGAACGAGGCGACGGTGTTGGCGCGGACGTCGGGGTAGCCGCGGGCCATCTTGCCGTGGTCCGCGAGCATGCGGCGACGGTCCTCGTCGGGCAGCAGGTACCAGTCGTAGGAGCGCACGAAGGGGTAGACGCTGATGTAGTTGCGCGGCGTCTCGTCGGCCAGGAAGGCCGGGATGTGCGACTTGTTGAACTCGGCGGGGCGGTGCAGCGCCATGTTCGACCAGACCGGTTCGAGCGCCAGGCCCAGCTTGGTGCGCCGGAAGAGGTTGTACGCCTCCTGCAGCTCGTCCGCGGTCTCGGCGTGCCACCAGATCATGATGTCGGCGTCGGCACGCAGGCCGGAGAGGTCGTAGGTGCCGCGGATGGTGATGTCCTTGGCTTCGAGCTGGTCGAACAGCTCCTGGACCTCGTCGGCGTAACCGGCCCGGTCGGCGGGCAGGACGTCGCGCAGCTTGAAGACGGACCACAGCGTGTAGCGGATGACCTCGTTGAGGTCCTTGGCCTTCTTGCCCGCGTTGGGGCCCTTGCTTGATTTCACAGTCTCAGGCGCACTCATACGGCTATTGTCCCGCCTCGCTCCGAGTGCCCTGAACCAGGGTCGGCGTGGCGATGATCTCTTCCGCCGGACGGCCCGTGAGGTCGTGGACGATCTCGTCCGCCGCGCGGTGGGCGCTCGCGACGCAGGCGGGGATGCCGACGCCGTCGTAGACCGCCCCGCAGACCCGCAGCGCGGGCAGTTTGGCGACCTCGGCCCGGATCCGTTCGACCCGCGGGAGGTGGCCCACGGGGTACTGGGGCAGCCCGCCGGTCCAGCGGGTGACCACGGTGTCCACGGGCTTCGCGGTCAGCCCCGTGGCCTCGGCGAGGTCGTGCAGCGACACGTCGACGAGTTCGCCGTCCTCGCGGTGGATGTGGTCCTCCTCGCCGTAGCGGCCGACGGAGGTGCGCAGGACGAAGAGGTCGGGGGCGGATTCGGCGACCCAGCCCCACTTGTGGGTGGAGAAGGTGGACGCCTTGATGGTGCGGCCGTCGACCGGGGGGACGAGGAAGCCGGAGCGTCCGGCGAGCGCGGTCGTGGCGGCCGTGTCGGAGCGGCGGAACGCCATGGTGACCAGGGCCATCGACGCGTACTCGACCCCGGCCAGCTCGGCGGAGGCCGCCGGGGACTCGGCGGCGAGCAGGGTGGAGGCGGACCAGGCGGGCGCGGCCAGCACGATGCCGTCGGCGGTGATCACCCGGGCGTCGGTGCGGACGTCCCAGCCGGTGGTGGTGCGGGTCAGGCCGAGGACGGGGGTGGCGGTCAGGATCTCCCCGCCGGCCGCGCGCACCGCGTCGGCGACCGCTCCGGGCAGGGAGCCGATGCCGCCGTCGATGCCCTGGAAGACGGGTCCGGTCCGCTGCCGGGCCGCGGCGCGGTCCTGGACGCGGCGGACGGCGTCGAGGAGCGGGCCGCCCTCCCGCACCGCCTCGAAGAGCTGGGGCACGGCGGCGCGCATCGAGATCCGGTACGCGTCGCCCGCGTACACGCCGCCGAGCAGCGGTTCCACGAGCCGGTCCACGACCTCCCGGCCCAGCCGGTCGGCGACGTACGCGCCGACGGCGACGTCGTCGCCGACGGTGGTCGGGGTGAGGTCGCGCTCCTGCGCGATGCGGGCGAGGCCCTCCGGGGAGAGCACCTCGGCGAGCGCCGCCGGGTCGCCCGGCACGCCCATCACGTGGCCCTTGGGCATGGGCCGCAGGGCGTCGCGGGTCCAGACGGACGCGGTGGTCGTGGCGGGTGGTTGCAGGCGGTCGCCGAGCCCGACGGCGCGGGCCAGGTCGACGGCCTCCGGCCGGCGGGCGAGCATCGACTCGGCGCCCAGGTCGACCCGGGCCCCGGCGACCTCGCCGGTCATGAGCTTGCCGCCGAGCCGCTCGGTGGCCTCCAGCAGGGTGACCCGGAGGCCGGCGCCGAGGAGCCGGTGTGCGGCGGCGAGGCCGGCGATGCCGCCGCCGATGACGACGACGTGTCCCGGGCCCGTGTCCGCGCTGTTGCTTGAACGCTGCATGCCCCCACTCTCTCAAACCCGTCCGGGCGCCCACCCGCTTCCCCCACGTCGTAGCGTGGGCCCCTCGGACTAGGATTTTCCGTTTGGATCATGTCGATCCGGGCGGGGGTCCCGGGCGTCGGAGGGACGGGCATGGCGGCGGAGCGACTGGTGATCATCGGCGGTGACGCGGCGGGCATGTCCGCCGCGTCCCAGGCCCGCCGGCTGAGGGGCCCCGGCGAACTGGAGATCGTCGCCTTCGAGCGGGGCCGCTTCACCTCCTACTCCGCGTGCGGGATCCCGTACTGGGTCGGCGGCGACGTGGCGGAGCGGGACGACCTGGTGGCCCGTACGCCCGAGGAGCACCGGGCCCGCGACATCGACCTCAGGACGCGTACCGAGGTCACGGAGATCGACGTGGCCGGGCGGCGGGTGCGGGCCCTGGACCTGGGGACCGGCGAGTCGTACTGGACGGGCTTCGACAAGCTGGTGATCGCGACGGGGGCCCGGCCGGTGCGTCCGGCGCTGCCCGGCATGGACGCGCCCGGGGTGCACGGGGTGCAGACGCTGGACGACGGGCAGGCGCTGCTGGACTCGCTGGACCGGGCGCCGGGGCGGCGGGCGGTGGTCGTCGGGGCGGGCTACATCGGTGTGGAGATGGCGGAGGCGCTGCTGAAGCGCGGCTTCGAGGTGACCGTCCTCAACCGGGGCGAGCAGCCGATGGCGACGCTCGACCCCGACATGGGCCGGCTGGTGCACGAGGCGATGGACGGCATGGGCATCACCACGGTCGGCCGGGCCGAGGTCACCGCGATCCTCACCGGGCCGGACGGCCGGGTCCGGGCGGTCGCGGCGGGCGACACCTCCTACCCGGCGGACGTGGTGGTGCTCGGCATCGGGGTGGAGCCGGAGACGACGCTGGCGCGCGCCGCGGGCCTGCCGCTGGGCCCGCACGGCGGTCTGCTGACCGATCTGTCGATGCGGGTCGTCGGGCACGACGGCATCTGGGCGGGCGGCGACTGCGTGGAGGTGCTCGACCTGGTGGCGGGCCGGACCCGGCACATCGCGCTGGGCACCCACGCCAACAAGCACGGCCAGATCATCGGGTCCAACGTCGGCGGCGGCTACGGGACGTTCCCGGGGGTGGTGGGGACGGCGGTGAGCAAGGTGTGCGACCTGGAGATCGCCCGCACCGGTCTGCGCGAGAAGGACGCCCGCGCGGTGGGCCTGCGGTTCGTCACGGCGACGATCGAGTCGACGGGGCGGGCGGGCTACTACCCGGGGGCGCTGCCCATGACGGTGAAGATGCTGGCGGAGTACCGCACGGGCCGGCTGCTGGGGGTGCAGATCGTGGGCCGGGACGGGGCCGCCAAGCGGGTGGACGTCGCGGCCGTGGCGCTCACGGCGGGGATGACGGTGGAGCGGATGACCGCCCTGGACCTCGGGTACGCACCGCCGTTCTCACCGGTCTGGGACCCGGTCCTGGTGGCGGCCCGCAAGGCGGTGGCCGCGGTGCGGCGGGCGGGTACCGACTGAGGGCCTGCCGGGGGCGGGGTGGCCGCCCGGCAGGCTCCGCGCGCGTGGTGTCCGCGCCGTGCTCAGCGCTCGGTGCTGGTGTGCACGTACTCGACGAGCCGGGTCAGCGCGTCCGGGTCCATCGACGGCATCACGCCGTGGCCCAGGTTGAAGACGTGGCCCTCCAGGCCGGCGGCGGCGTCCAACACCTCCTGGGCCTTCTCCTCCACCGTCGCCGTCGGCGCGAACAGCACCGCGGGGTCGAGGTTGCCCTGGAGCGCCTTGCCGGGGCCGACCCGGCGGGCGGCCTCGTCCAGCGGGACGCGCCAGTCGACGCCGACGACGTCCGCGCCGGCCTCGCCCATCGGGCCGAGGAGTTCGCCGGTGCCGACGCCGAAGTGGATGCGCGGGACGCCGTAGGGGGCGACGGCGTCGAAGACCTTCGCCGACGCGGGGAGCACCGAACGCCGGTAGTCGGCGGGGGCGAGGGCGCCCACCCAGGAGTCGAAGAGCTGGACGGCCGAGGCCCCGGCCTCGATCTGCACCTTGAGGAAGGCGCCGGTGATCTCGGCGAGCCGGTCGAGCAGGTCCGCCCAGAGCTCCGGGTCGCCGTGCATCAGGGCCTTGGTGTGCTCGTGGTTGCGGGACGGGCCGCCCTCCACGAGGTAGCTGGCGAGGGTGAAGGGCGCCCCGGCGAAGCCGATGAGCGGGGTGGCGCCCAGCTCGGCGGTGAGCAGGCCGATGGCCTCGGTGACGTAGGAGACGTCCTCGGGCGTGAGGTCGCGCAGCCGGGCCAGGTCGGCGCGGGTGCGGATGGGGTCGGCGATGACCGGGCCGATGCCGGGCTTGATGTCGAGGTCGATCCCGATGGCCTTGAGCGGTACGACGATGTCGCTGAAGTAGATCGCGGCGTCGACCTTGTGGCGGCGGACGGGCTGCATCGTGATCTCCGCGACCAGCTCCGGCATCATGCAGGAGTCGAGCATCGGGATGCCCTCGCGGACCTTCAGGTACTCGGGCAGCGAGCGTCCGGCCTGGCGCATGAACCAGACCGGGGTGTGCGGCACGGGCTCGCGGCGGCACGCCTTCAGGAACGCCGACTCATGGGTGGCGGAGGTCTTCGTCTGCTGGCCCATGGGGCGATCGTTGGCACTCACACCAGGAATCTTCGCACGAAGCCGCAAGCCGCCGGGCCCGCCCCGGGTGTCCCTCCCTGCGCGAAGCCCCGGTTCCGCCTACTCTTCCCCGCATGGCTCCGGCTCAGGGACAGTTCTCCGATCAGACCGATGGCGCCGACACCAGCGACGGCGAGGAGGGCGGCTCCGTCCCGCCCGCGTTCCGTTCGGCGGTGGACGCGTTGCATTCGGCGCGGCTCCGACCCGAGCTGGAGGTGGAGCCGACACGACCGCCCAAGCGGCTCGCCCCGTACGCGTACGCCCTGGAGGCCGCGGTCGTCGACGGCGAGGAGGACCTCGCCGACGGCCGTCTCGTGCTGCTCCACGACCCGGCCGGGCAGGACGCCTGGCGGGGCACCTTCCGCCTGGTGACGCTGGTGCGGGCCGAACTGGAGCCGGAGATGGCGTCCGATCCGCTGCTGCCGGAGGTGTGCTGGTCCTGGCTGACCGGCGCGCTGGAGGCGCGCGGCCTGTCGTACGGGGAGGCGGGCGGCACGGTGACCCGGGCGGGGTCGCACTACTTCGGGGCGCTGGGCGAAAGACGGCCGGCGACCCAGATCGAGATCCGGGCGTCCTGGACGCCGCGCGAGGGGCGCGGCGGGGTCCCGGACGCCTCGGCGCACCTCATGGCGTGGGGCGACCTGCTGTGCCAGGTCGCCGGTCTGCCGCCGTCGGACCCCGTGGACGCGACGGTGGTGACGCTCCCTCAGCGCCGCGGCCCCCAGCCCCACTGAGGCACCGGGTCCGTCGGGCGTCTCGGCGCCCGTCGGGGCGTCGCGGTCCGGAGCCACCGACTCCGCCCTCCTCTCTTTCTCTGGCCGAAAATCATCTCCACGCCGGTAACCGTGCGTCACATTCGATGCACCGTTACCGGCGTTCTTTTCGTACAATCAATCGAATGTCCGGTTTGCCAGGAATTGTTACTCACTAAATCGCGATCTTCCCCTAAAGGAGGACGGGCCCGCTGCCGAAGAGGTCAATAACCCTTCAAGCACGGTTGCCCCGGCTTCATCCCCGAGCCGGCCCGTCCCACCACTCCCCCCAGGAGGCCTGGTGTCCGTTCTCCTAGAGCAGCCCGCAAGCCTGGTCGCCTACCGCCCGAACAAGCCGACGGCCATGGTCGTCGTGGCCGACCCGCGCGTCCGTTCCACCGTCACCCGCCATCTGTGGGCTCTCGGAGTACGTGACGTCATCGAGGCGTCGTCCATCGCGGAGGCTCGTCCCCGCGTCGGCAACCCGCGCGACATCTGCGTTGCCGACGTCCACCTGCCCGACGGTTCCGGGCTGACCCTGTTGTCCGAGACCCGGGCGGCCGGCTGGCCGAACGGTCTCGCACTCTCCGCCGCCGACGACATCGGCGCCGTGCGCAACGCCCTCGCGGGCGGTGTGAAGGGCTATGTCGTCACCGGCACCCGAACCAATATCGGCCATCCCGCCCGCCCCGGCGTCGCCCCCATCGGCGCCAATGCCGCCCGTATGCACCGCCGGCCCCCCGGCACCCCGAGCCACCCGGGCGGCTACCGCGAACTGTCCGGCCGCGAGGTCGAGGTCCTGCGGCTGGTCGCCGAGGGCCAGTCCAACAAGGCCATCGGCGTCTCCATGGGCCTGTCCGCCCTGACCGTCAAGAGCCACCTCGCCCGCATCGCCCGCAAGCTCGGCACCGGGGACCGCGCCGGAATGGTCGCCGTCGCCCTGCGCACGGGAATCATCCACTGACGCCCCCGCCCCGGCCGGCGCCCGTCGACGGAACGTTCCGTCGACGGGCGCCGCACATACACAGATACCCTTGACACGTGACCGACGCCCAAGAGACCGCAGCAGACACATCACTGCGAACCACCGGGGGCGCTCCCCCGGACGACGTCGCCCCGGCGCCGATCCCCTTGCTCGAACCTCGCGAGGGCATCCCCCCGGTGGTGGCATCCGACGACGCCCTGGCCCGGGTGGTCTCCGCCTTCGCCGCCGGCTCCGGCCCGGTGGCCGTGGACGCCGAGCGCGCCTCCGGCTACCGCTACGGTCAGCGCGCCTACCTCGTGCAGCTGCGCCGGGACGGTGCGGGCAGCGCACTGATCGACCCGGTCGGCTGCCCCGACCTGTCGGGGCTCGGGAGCGCACTGAGCGGCAGCGAGTGGATTCTGCACGCCGCCACCCAGGACCTGCCCTGCCTGCGCGAGATAGGGATGACCCCCACCGGGCTCTTCGACACGGAGCTGGCCGGACGGCTCGCCGGCTTCCCGCGCGTCGGTCTCGGCGCCATGGTCGAGAACGTGCTCGGGTACTCCCTGGAGAAGGGCCACTCCGCCGTCGACTGGTCCACCCGCCCGCTGCCCGACCCCTGGCTGCGCTACGCGGCGCTCGACGTCGAGCTGCTGATCGACCTGCGCAACGCCCTGGAGGAGGAGCTCGACCGGCAGGGCAAGCTGGAATGGGCCCGCGAGGAGTTCGACGCGATCGCCTCCGCGCCGCCCGCCCCGCCGCGCAAGGACCCCTGGCGCCGCACGTCCGGCATGCACAAGGTCCGCCGCCGCCGGCAGATGGCCGTGGTCCGGGAGCTGTGGACCACCCGTGACCAGGTCGCCCGGCGCCGCGACATCTCGCCGGGCAAGGTGCTGAGCGACGCCGCGATCGTCGAGGCGGCGCTCGCGCTCCCGCCGAACACGCAGGCGCTGACCGCGCTGCCCGGGTTCGGCCACCGCATGGGGCGGCGTCAGCTGGAGCAGTGGCAGGCGGCCGTCGACCGCGCCAAGGCGCTGCCCGACTCCGAACTCCCCCAGCCCGGCCAGGCCCTCGCCGGTCCGCCGCCGCCCCGCGCCTGGGCGGACAAGGACCCGGCCGCGGCGGCCCGGCTCTCGGCCGCGCGCGCCGCGGTGTCGGAGCTCGCCGCGCGGCTGAACATGCCGCAGGAGAACCTGATCACCCCCGACACGGTGCGCCGGATCTGCTGGGAGCCGCCCAAGCACCCGACGCCGGACACGGTCGAGACCGCGCTCGCCGGGTACGGGGCGCGGCACTGGCAGATCGAGCAGGTGGCCCCGCTGTTGGTCCGCGCGCTGGCCGCGACGGCCTGACGAGCCGTCACCGAGCGCCCCGCCGGACGCGTACCGGGGTCGCATTCGCGCCAGGTTCCACGGCGGCGCGCACGCCGTGCCACGAGCGCCGGACGGGCTGATTCCACCCCGTCCGGCGCTCGTCGCCGTATCCGCTCCTCCCCCGCACCCGCGCCCCGCTCCCGCGCGCACGGTCGCGCGGCCGTGCGGGGTCTCGCGGCCGCCGGCCGGAACGGGTCGGGCGGGCGCCTTTCCCGCATGTGACCTTCGCCGCTCCCGGCACCAGGGGTGGGCAGTCTGGTTACCCGCAAGTAGCATGAGGGTGCGGCGCGCTCGGGCGCGCCCGCAGCAGTGCCATCCCGCACCCTGGAGGAGAGCCACCGTGCCTCGTACCATCCGGGACGTCGTCTTCGTCGACGGCGTCCGCACCCCGTTCGGCAAAGCGGGCCCGAAGGGCATCTACCACGAGACCCGCGCCGACGATCTCGTCGTGAAGGCCATCCGGGAGCTGCTGCGCCGCAACCCGGCCCTGGACCCCGCGAAGATCGACGAGGTCGCCATCGCCGCGACGACCCAGATCGGCGACCAGGGGCTGACGCTGGGCCGCACCGCCGGAATCCTGGCCGGTCTGCCGCAGTCCGTCCCCGGTTACTCCATCGACCGCATGTGCGCGGGCGCCCTGACCGCCGTCACCTCGACGGCCGGTTCCATCGCCTTCGGCGCGTACGACGCCGTCATCGCCGGTGGCGTCGAGCACATGGGCCGTCACCCGATGGGCGAGGGCGTGGACCCGAACCCGCGCTTCGTCTCGGAGAAGCTGGTCGACGAGTCCGCCCTGTTCATGGGCATGACCGCGGAAAACCTGCACGACCGGTACCCGCAGATCACCAAGGTCCGCGCCGACGAGTACGCGGTCCGCTCGCAGGAGAAGGCCGCCAAGGCGTACGCCGACGGCAAGATCCAGCAGGACCTGGTGCCGATCTCCGTGCGCCGCACCAACCCGGAGGCCGGTGAGACCGGCTGGGGCCTGGTCACCGCCGACGAGCCGATGCGACCGGGCACCACGCTGGAGAACCTGGCGGGCCTGAAGACCCCGTTCCGCGCGCACGGCCGGGTCACCGCCGGCAACGCCGCCGGTCTCAACGACGGCGCGACGGCCTCGATCATCGCCTCCGAGGACTTCGCCCGCGAGAACGGCCTCCCGGTCAGGATGCGCCTGGTCTCCTACGCCTTCGCGGGCGTGGAGCCGGAGGTCATGGGCTACGGTCCGATCCCGGCGACCGAGAAGGCCCTGGCCAAGGCCGGGCTGACGATCGGCGACATCGGCCTGTTCGAGATCAACGAGGCCTTCGCCGTCCAGGTGCTGGCCTTCCTCGACCACTACGGCATCGCCGACGACGACGCCCGGGTCAACCAGTACGGCGGCGCCATCGCCTACGGCCACCCGCTGGCCTCCTCCGGCGTGCGTCTGATGACGCAGCTGGCCCGCCAGTTCGAGGAGCAGCCGCAGGTCCGCTACGGCCTCACCACCATGTGCGTCGGCTTCGGCATGGGCGCCACGGTCATCTGGGAGAACCCGAACTTCGACGGAGGCGACAAGTGAGCACCACCACCGAGCTTCTGAAGGGTGCGGCCGAACTGTTCCCCGACGAGGTCGTCACCCAGGCGCACGTACGCCACCTCGACCTCCCGGCCGGTGCGGGCCGCTTCGCCCTCATCACCCTGGACAACGGCCTGGACCACACCAAGCCGACCACCTTCGGACCGCAGTCGCTGGCGAACCTGAACGCCGCGATCGACCAGGTCGAGAAGGAGGCCGCCGAGGGTGCGATCACCGGCGTCGGCATCACCGGCAAGCCGTTCATCTTCGCGGTCGGCGCCGACCTCAAGGGCGTCGAGCTGCTGAAGAACCACGACGACGCGCTGGCCATCGGCAAGGGCGGCCACGACGTCTTCCGCCGCCTGTCCGGCCTCGCGGTCCCGACGTTCGCGTACTACAACGGCGCGGCGATGGGCGGCGGCGTCGAGGTCGGTCTGCACTGCTCGTACCGCACCGTCTCCAAGGCGCTGCCCGCGTTCTCGCTGCCCGAGGTCTTCCTCGGTCTGGTCCCGGGCTGGGGCGGCTGCGCGCTGCTCCCCAACCTGATCGGTGCCGACCGCGCGGTCTCCGTCATCATCGAGAACTCGCTGAACCAGAACCGCCAGCTCAAGGGCAAGCAGGTCTTCGAGCTCGGCATCGCCGACGCGATCTTCGAGGGCGCCGACTTCCTGGAGCAGTCGCTGGTCTGGACGGCGGACGTGCTGAACGGCACGGTCGCGGTGGAGCGTCCCGAGGTCGACCGCGGTGAGGCCTGGGACCAGGCCGTCGCGCGCGGCCGGGCCATCGCCGACTCCAAGGTGCACGGTGCGGCCCCGGCCGCGTACCGCGCGCTGGAGATCATCGCCGCGGCGAAGGACGGCGACCTGGGTGCCGGCTTCGACGCCGAGGACCAGGCCCTCGCGGACCTGATCATGGGCGGCGAGCTGCGCTCGGGCATCTACTCCTTCAACCTGGTCCAGAAGCGCGCCAAGCGCCCGGCCGGGGCCCCGGACAAGAGCCTGGCCCGCCCGGTCACCAAGGTCGGCGTCGTGGGCGCCGGTCTGATGGCCTCGCAGCTGGCACTGCTGTTCCTGCGCCGCCTGGAGGTGCCGGTCGTGCTGACCGACATCGACCAGGAGCGGGTCGACAAGGGTGTGGGCTACGTCCACGCCGAGATCGAGAAGCTGCTCGGCAAGGGCCGGATCAACCAGGACAAGGCCAACCGCCTCAAGGCCCTGGTCTCCGGTGTGCTGGACAAGGCCGAGGGCTTCTCCGACGCCGACTTCATCATCGAGGCCGTCTTCGAGGAGATCGGCGTCAAGCAGCAGGTGTTCGCGGAGGTCGAGGCGGTCGCCCCGGCGCACGCGATCCTCGCCACCAACACCTCGTCCCTCTCGGTCACCGAGATGGCGTCGAAGCTGAAGCACCCCGAGCGGGTCGTCGGCTTCCACTTCTTCAACCCGGTCGCGATCCTGCCGCTGCTGGAGATCGTCCGCGGCGAGCGGACCGACGACGCCTCGCTGGCCACGGCGTTCGGTGTGGCGCGGAAGCTGAAGAAGACCGCGGTGCTGGTGAAGGACGCCCCGGCGTTCGTCGTCAACCGCATCCTCACCCGCTTCATGGGCGAGATCCAGAACGTCATCGACGAGGGCACCCCGGTCGAGACCGCGGAGAGGGCCATCGAGCCGCTCGGCCTGCCGATGTCCCCGCTGGTGCTCCTGGAGCTGGTCGGCCCGGCGATCGGTCTGCACGTCTCGGAGACCCTGAACCGCGCCTTCCCGGACCGGTTCACCGTCTCGGAGAACCTGGCCGCGGTCGTGAAGGCCGGCAAGCGCGGCTTCTACGTCTACGACTCCGGCAAGCCGGAGCTGGACCCGGAGGTCGCCGCGCTCCTGAAGCAGGGCGACGTCGTCCTGACCGAGGAGCAGGTCCGCGACCGGGTCCTGGACGCGGTGGCGCAGGAGATCGGTCTGATGCTGGACGAGGGCGTCGTCGCCGAGGCCCAGGACATCGACCTCTGCCTGATCACCGGCGCGGGCTGGCCCTTCCACCTGGGCGGCATCACGCCGTACCTGGACCGTGAGGGCGTCTCGGAGCGGGTGAACGGCAAGAAGTTCCTCGCGCAGGGCGTGGCGAGCGTTCCGGCGTAACGCCTCTTCGCCGACGCGACGGCGGGCCGTACGGAGACCACTCCGTACGGCCCGTTCCGCGTTTCGGGGGTGGGGCGGGCGGTCCCGCCGCGTCACCAGGCGGGCAGCGCCGGGTAGTGCTCGCAGCCCGGACCGCAGGACGTGCGCGCGGACATCGAGGTGTGCAGCCAGCTGTCCTCGGGAACGCCGTGCACCTTCAGCTCCAGCCGCGTCGGGGGCGAGTGGATGGCGCTGAACACCGCGACGAACTCCACCGTGTAGGTGCCCGGCCGCCAGTCGTGGGGGTGGGTGACCCGCCAGCTCCCGTCGTCCTGCACCGGGGCCTCGGCGATCAGCCGGCCCCGCTCCAGCACCATGACCTTCCGGACGCCGCGTGCGGCCGTGCCCGAGAACCGGGGGCGGGGGCCGCTCCACGCCCCCTTGCGCGGCCCGATCACCTCGGGCGCCTCCAGCCGGTCGAGGACCTCGAACTGCGTCTCCGCGGCCGTGGACACCGCGTTGCCCGCGAGGGCGATCACGGTCACCTCGTGCCGGCCGGCGGGCCACTGCACGGCGCGCCGCCACTGCCACGTCCCGTCCTCGGCGGCGCGGGTCCCGCCGAGGTACTCCCCCTCCTCGAAGAAGATCACGTAATCGGCGCCCGCCGGCGCCGTTCCCGTCAGTTTGCGTCCGGCGCCGACCGGTTCCGCGAAGGCCGGTGACGTCACGGTCGGGGCGACGGCCACCTCGGGCCGCGCGGTCAGCGCGAGCTGCGGCTGCTGCACGGTGAACTCGGTCTGCACCGGCGGCGCCTGTCCCGGCACCAGTCGCTGGACGTCCACCAGCCCGGGCGGCAGTCCCGGCACGCCGGCCAGGCCGCTCGCCACCAGCCGCGCCGCTTCCCGGGCCCCGGCGTGGTTGAAGTGGGAGGCGTCGACGATGCCCTGCGGGTGCCCCGGGTGCTCGCCCGGATCCAGCCACCGGAAGAGGCCGCGGGCGCGCATGGGGCCCAGCTCGGCGAGGAGCCGGGTGGTGGAGGCGTTCATGTCGACGGCCGGGCAGCCGAGTTCCGCGGCGGCCTCCAGGGTCAGCCGCGCGTATCCGTCATGGGTGTCCACCGGGTTTCCCGAGGTGTCGAACACGCAGCGGGCCGCCGGGGTCACGAGGACCGGCACGGCGCCCTCGGCCCGCAGCGTCTCGACGTACAGCCGCAGGTACTCCTTGTACTCCCGCGGGCCGTGGTACCGGTTGAGCTGGTTGATGCGCTGCTCGACGTGGCCGAAGGCGATGAGCACGAGGTCGCCGGGGCCGACGAGGGTGAGCAGCGCCGCGAACCGCCCCGTGTAATAGTCCCGCAGCGTCATGGCGTCGCGCGCGTAGTTGCGCACGTCGCAGTCGGGGCCCAGGAACTCCTCCAGGTACTGGCCCCAGCCCGCGAGCGGTGCCTCCTCCTCGGTGCGGGAGGCGGCCACCGAGTTGCCGATGACGCAGATCTTTCGCATGTCTTCTTCTCGTCTCCGTTGTCGTGCGGCCCCCGGGTCGGGGGTCAGCACGTCTGCCAGGGGCCGAGGGCGGCGCCCGGCCGGGCTTCTTCCCGCCGTGCCCAGTGCAGTCGGCCGTCCGTGCCGAGCACCGTGACGACCGCCCGGCCGTACGCGTCGGCGGCGACGGCCGGGGCACCGGCCATCTGGATCTCGTGGCGTTCCCAGTCGGGCCGCGCCGCGTCGTGGTCGTCCGCGGACAGCACGGTCACCGCGGGCCTGCTCCGCTCGTCCCTGCGGGCGACGACCAGGAGGTCGTGGTCGGGTGCGAGCAGCCGGAGCGCGGCGACCGCCCCGGTGCCGCCGTCGTCGCTGAGCCGCTCCACCCGCTGTTCCCACGTTCCGTTGGGGCGCTGCCGGTGGCACATCACCGCCCCGGAGTCCTCCTCCCGGTAGAGCAGCGCCACGCGGTTGCGGCCCACCTGCACGGGGGTGAGGCCGGAGGCCGGACGCCAGCTCTCCGGCACGCCGGTGACCAGCTGGTCCTCCAGCTTGAACGGCCCGTACACGGCTTCCTGCCGCCACCGCACCCCGCCGGTGCGGTTCGTGGCGTACATGTCGATGCGGCCCGTGGAACGCAGCACGGTGGTCAGGGAATCCTGCATCCAGCGCCCGCCGAGCGTCTCCCAGGCGGTGAACCCCTCCGGCGTCTCGCGCCGCAGGCTGACGCCCACCGAGAAGTTCCGCACGAAGACGTGGAGGTGGCCGGCCGGGTCCACCACCGCCGCGGGCACACCGACCTCGCGGCAGCGCCGCCAGTCGCGGGTGGCCTCGTCGGGGTTGCCGAGGGATTCCCAGGGCAGCACGGAGCCGGTGTGCGCCTGGCGCCACATGCGCACCACCTCGACGTCGGCCCGGCCCTCGGCGCCCTGGAGGCGGCGCAGCCCGACCAGGTGGACGCCGCCGGTGCGGTCGGGGGCGACGTCGAGATACGGCAGGAGGTCGCCGCCGGGCAGCAGGAGCGGTCCCTCGAAGCGTCCGGCGCCGGCTTCGGTCTCCGTCCACACCGCGGCCTGGTCGCCGAGGACCGCGTAGGCGGCGAGCCGGCCGTCGGCCTGCCGGTGCAGCCACCGGGTGCCCTGCGGGTAGCGGCTGCGGGTGCTCCAGCCGTAGCGGCGGATGTCGGCGCCGTCACCGAGCTGGAGGTCGCCGCAGTGGCGGTGGGCGCAGGTGTGGCCGTCGGCCCCCGCGTACACGTCGACCAGGGACTTCTTCAGCGCGTGGGAGCGCTCGCTCAGGTTGCTCGGCCAGTTCTTGTTGCCGTAGCCGGTGAAGTGCTCGACCAGTGGCGGGCGGCCCCCGGCGCGCAGGTGGCGGCGGAGCGCCTCGCGGGCGAACTGGGCCGTGGCGGTGTGGTCGGCGTGGTCGCTGGAGGTGATGCCGCGTGCCTCGTCGTACGACTCGTGCAGCGGGTCCGGGTCCATGGTCCACAGCGCCGTGGGCTGCGCGTAGGAGAGCAGCTGGACGAGGGCGGTGACGACGTCCTCGCGGCCGAGGGCCTGCGGCTGGTGCAGCTCGGACCCGGCGGCCAGCAGGGTGGGCTGGCGGGCGGCGCGCCCGTCCCACAGGCTGGTCAGCCGGGCCTGCGGCTGGTCCGCGGGGAAGCCGTGCGCGGCGTCCGCCATCCGCAGGCCCAGGAAGAAGAGCTGCACGTGCGGCGCCTGTTCCAGGTAGAACCGCTCCGCGGCCACGCCGGGGACGAGTTCGACCGGCTCCCGGGCCCAGGGGGCCTCCCGGTCGCCGAGGACCATGGTGGCGTAGGCGGCGCACAGGCCGTTCTGGCGTGCCTCCATGTATCCGGCGAAGTCGACCGGGGCCTGGTCCCGCAGCGGGTCGCGGGTGTCCACGTTGCGCCCGTCGGCCTCACCGGCGGTGAGGTAGACGCTGGTGACGCGGTGGCCCGCGGTCAGCAGCCGGTACAGGTCGGGGTTGACGAAGTAGAGGTCGTCGTCGGCGTGGGCGAACACCTGGAACAGCGAGGTGGAGTTCGCCCCGGCGGGCTGGGTCATGGTCGGTGGATGCTCCGATCGGGCACGGCTGGCGAACGGCGGACGGCGCGGGACGTGCTCACAGCGGCCACTGCGGCAGTTGTCCGGCGTGGAAGCGCTGGTTGCGCGGGGAACCCGCCTCGAACTGGCTGGCCACCGGGAAGTACGAGGGCAGGAAGGCCGCCAGGACGGCGTCCTGCTCGTCCTCGGTGACGTCGCCGTCGTGGTAGTCGTTCAGGCAGAAGACGTCGTGCGGGCGGTTGAGCTGGAGGCGGGAGAGCCGCTGCTTGTGCTCGCTCAGCCCCACGTTGACGAAGCCGCAGTTGATGCTGCCCGGGGCCGAGCGCTGGGTGTGGAAGCCGAAGTAGTGGTGCAGCGACGACGCGATCGCGAGGTCGGAGTGGCTGCGGAAGCGGCTGGCGGCGGTCGCCGCGACCGCGTCCGGGTACTGGCGCTCGATGTCGGCGAGGACGCTGCGCCGCAGCGGATGCGGCGCGTGCAGGAACGAGTGGGCGAGGACCTGTCCGAAGGTGTCGGCTATCAGGCCGCGGTTGTTCTTGGCCGCGCTCATGTTGAACTCGTCGCCGGTCGTGGCCGGTCCCATGGGCACGGTCGTCGGGGACATGAAGTGCTTGGCGACGCCGTTGCCGTGGAAGAACATGCCCGGCTGGAGCACCCGGCCGATGAACACGTCGTCGTTGAAGTACAGGAAGTGCTCGGACAACCCGTCGATGCGGTGCAGCTGGCTCTCGATGGCGTGCGAGTTGTACGTCGGCAGCACCGACGGGTCGGCGAAGATCTCCCGGTGGTCGACCACCCTGATCCGCGGGTGGCTCGGGTCGAGCCATTCCGGCACCTGCTGGTCGGTGACCAGGTGGATGGTGCGGATCCACGGGGCGTACATGTCGATGGAGCGCAGCGAGTAGCGCAGCTCGTCCCGGTCGCGGAAGCGGGCGGCGCTGCTCGCGGAGTCCTCGGTCTGCATGCCGAGGGCGCGCATCACCGCGTTCTTCCGCTCCAGCCAGGAGACGTCACCGCCGTTGACCCAGGTGTACACGGCGTCGACGGGGAAGCCGATGTCCCCGTGGACGGCGTGGGCGTACGGCTCGATGGTGGGGTAGGCGCGTCCGCCGAGCACGGTCTCGTGCACCCGCATGGTCCGGGTGGGCACCCGGTCGCCCACCAGGGTGCGGACCGGGGAGACCATCATGTACGGGTCCTCCGCGTCCTCCTCCCAGAAGTTGATGGTGCAGCCGTAGACCCCGGCGAGGCGGAGGGTGCGGGCGGGCGTGACGGCGTTCTGGTAGACGCGCACGGCCGGGCAGGTGGCCTGGGCGTACTTCTCGGCGAAGGCGGCGAGGACGGTGGCGGTGGGGCTCTGGCGTTCGTTGAGCAGCGCCACGTAGACCGCGCTGCCGCCGTGCGCGGCGGTGAGTGCCCTGAGCACGGCCTCCCGGTTGGAGGTGTGGACGGCGACCGCGTGCCGGACGTTGGTGTCCCGGGTGACGAAGTACGGGATCCGCGCGTGCTCCAGGGCGGTGGCGACCAGTGCCAGGTTGTTCTGGACCACGTCCCAGGGGGATTCGCTGCCCAGCCGGCGGCACAGCTGTCCGCCGTCGCGCACGAGGCCCCGGTCGGAGCGGAGCAGCCGTTCCTCCAGGGCCCGCGCCGTGCCGTGCCGCGCCCGGTCCTCCGCTGCGACCGGGGCCTCGTGCGCGACGGCGGACAGCTGTGCCGCCGGCTGGGCAGCGAATCCCCCTGGGACGTGGTCCAGAACAACCTGGCACTGGTCGCCACCGCCCTGGAGCACGCGCGGATCCCGTACTTCGTCACCCGGGACACCAACGTCCGGCACGCGGTCGCCGTCCACACCTCCAACCGGGAGGCCGTGCTCAGGGCACTCACCGCCGCGCACG
>NZ_RDBO01000077.1:1565688-1630933 GCF_008120935.1 Streptomyces sp. sk2.1 | reverse complement strand
ATTCCCTCCTGGCCGCTCATGAGGGAGTGCAGGGCCTGCCGCTCCGCCTTGCGGGCCTCGCGCTCCCCCGACGCCCGCTCCTTCTCCAGTTCGGCGAAGACGTTCTCCCACATCGCGGTCACCACGGGCGGGGCGAGCCGGGAGACCGATTCGGCGGCCGCGCGGCCCATGTCGTGGCGCAGCGGGGCGTCCTCGATGAGCCGGATGAGCGCCCGGGCGGCGGCGTCGGTGTCGTTCGCCGGTACGAGGATGCCGGTCCGCCCGTCCAGGACGACCTCGCGCGGGCCGTTGGGGCAGTCGTAGGAGACCACGGGCACGCCGGCGGCCTGGGCCTCGGTCAGGACCAGGGGGAATGCCTCGTTGCGGGACGTCATGAGGGCGATGCTGGCCTTGGCCCACTCCTCGGCCAGGTGGGGGGAGTTGCCGTTGAGCTGGACGCTGTCGTGCAGGCCGAGCACGTCGATCTGCCGTCGCAGGGCGCCGGAGAGCGGTCCGTCGCCGAAGACGCGCAGCGTCCACGTGGGGTGCCGGCGGACCACGGTGTCCCAGATGGTGATGGCGTGGTCGATCTGCTTCTCACCGACCAGGCGACCCGCGATGACGACGGTGCGGGTCTCCAGGGTGGAGCGCGGCCGGAATCCGCGCGGCAGGGCGTTGGGGACGACGTCGATGCGCGGCGCGCTGTGACCGAGGGTCTCGGCGAACCAGTCGCGCGTGCGGTTGCTGAGCACGGCGAGCGCGTCCAGGCGGGAGGCGTAGCGCAGCAGCGGTTCGGCGCTGGGGCCCCGCAGTTCGGAGACGCGGTGCTCCTGATGGAGCGTCATCACGTGCGGGGGCGCCAGCTGCACCGCCAGTGCCATGAGCGCCGGCGTGGTGGTGATCAGCAGGTCCGTGTCGGTGTGCTGGAGCGCGTACTCCAGTTCCAGGTCGGTCAGCCGGTTGAAGGCCGCTTCCCAGGAGGGGTCCACCAGGGCGCTCGGCCGGTCGGCCACCTGGGACCATGCCTCGGCGGCCAGGCCGGTGCGGCGGATCGGTACGGGAGCGGCTCCGGTCCGGTCGATCAGGTAGTCGACGCGGATGCGCTCGTCGATCGGGAAGAACAGCTGCGGCTGGGTCTTGAGGATGCTCAGCACGCGGACGTCGTGGTTGCCCACGAGTTCGGCGGCCTGGTTGAACACCGCTCGTTCGGTGCCCCCGACGGCGTCCGCGGTGAGCAGGAGGAAAGTGATCTTCATGGTGTGCGGTTACGCGACTTCCGTCATCGGGCTGCACTGGATGCGGAAGTTACCCGCGGGCGTGTAGCGGGGCAGTACGAGCATGGGGGATCCGCCGACCGGCGTCACGGTGGTCTGCCGGACGGCGAAGACCCGGCCGGGGTTGCGGACGTCGTGCAGGCGCCGTCCCAGGCGCATGTCGCGCAGGTTGTCCGAGCACAGGACCAGGTCCCACTGCTCGGCGCGGTCGCGGCGCGGCGCCATGAGGTGCAGTGGCGCGGACACCTGCCACAGCCCCTCGTCCAGCCGGGCGGCCTCGACCGCCAGGCGGCGCCCGGAGGCGACGAACTCGACCCGGGGGGCCTCGGGTTCGTCCCCCGCGACCACGCGGAAGGCGACCTCGGCCTGGCTGTGGGTCACGTGCACCCGTACGACCTCCACCGAGGGCTGGGCCGGGCTGAACGTCACCCGGGCGTTGCCGGTGACACCGCGGCCCAGCCGGTACCGGGCCCCGGTCGCCGCGGACGCCTCCATGGGCCGGGTCGGGCCGCCGTACGGCGCGGGGAGGTCCACGAGGAGCAGGGGCAGCGCGCGGCGGCGCAGCCCTTGCGACAGGCGCAGCCGGATCTTCCAGCGGCCGGGGGTCAGGGGCAGGCCGTTCACGCCCTGCCCGAGCAGGATCGCGGCGTCCATCGCGACGCCTCCGTCGTGATCGGTGTAGACCCTGGCGGCCGTGGCGAGCCGGCGGCCCCTGCGCCTCAGTTCGATCCGGGCGTCCTCGTCCGGCCGGACCCAGCGCGGCATCCGGGCGTGCAGGTTGACGGTCTGCCCGTCGAGCACGGCGGCGTAGCGGAGTACGGCCGCCCGGCCCTTGCGCCGGGGCAGGAAGACCCGGCGCAGCAGGACGGATCGGACGCGGTTGGTCTGACGGCGCGTCCTGCGGCGCAGGGCGCGCAGAGGTCGTCGGCGTTTCATCGGGGGGCTCCGYCGGCGGGACCGTGGTGGGTGGGAATCTCGTCCGGGCCCGGGGGCAGGACGTGGCGATCGTTGAGCCGGGTGGGGCCGGTGATCCCGTCGGGCAGCTCGTACCGGCTGGGGACGGGGAAGTAGCTCCCGAGGAACGACCGGACCATGCGGTCCTGCGCCTCGGGGTCGGGGTGCACGACCGTGTCGTTGAGGCAGAACGTGTCGAAGTCGCGGCGGGCGAGCAGCGAGTTCAGGCGGTGCTGGGCCTGGTCGGCGGCGAGGTCCACGTAGACGTAGCGCAGGCTGCCGACGGTCGCGCGGCCGGTGTGGAAGCCGTAGTAGTGGTGCAGGGACGAGGTGATCGGCACGTCGTCGGGCGAGCGGAAGCGCGAGTGCTGGGTGCGGCGGTGCTCCCGGTCGTACACCGACTCGATGTCGGCGAGGACGCTGCGGCGCAGTGCGTGCGGGGTGTGCTTCATCTTCTGCGCGATCCGGGTGCCGAAGGAGCGCTCGATCAGGGCCCTGCTGTTCTTGCCCGCGGCGTTCACCGGCAGGTCGTCGTGGATCGGGGAGCCGGCCGGCACGAGCGCCTTGGACTGGAAGAACTTGCTCAGCCCGTTGGCGTGGAAGAAGTGTCCGGGGGTGAGCGGGCGGCCGAGGAACACGTCGTCGTTGAGGTACAGGAAGTGCTCGGACAACCCGTCCACCCGGTGCAGCTGGCTCTCGATGGCGTGCGAGTTGAAGGTCGGCAGGGCGGTGGGGTCGGAGAAGATCTCGCGGTGGTCGACGACCCGCAGGCCCGGTACGTCGGTGTCGAGCCAGGCGGGCACCTGCCCGGCGGTGACCAGGTAGACGTTGCGCACCCAGGGCGCGTACTGGTGCAGGGAGCGCAGCGAGTAGCGCAGTTCGTCGCGGCTGGTGAACCGGGCGTCGTTGGCGGCCTGGGCGTGCAGGCCCGGGGCGGGCGCGCCGGTGCGTCCGGAGCGGGCGGCGTCCCGTTCCGCGGCCCATACCGGGTCCGAGTCGTCGACCCAGGTGTAGACGACGTCGATGGGGAAGAGGTGGTCGTCCGGCAGTGGCTGGGTGAACTCCGGCAGGGTTCGGGTGGCGCCGGTGGCGTAGGCGCCGGGCACGAGGGCGAACAGGGCCTGCGGGGCGGTCGGCCGCGGTGTGTCCGCGGGGACCTGGTCGACCACGCGGTTGGGGCGGGGGGCCTCGTACCGTCCGTCCCGTTCCGTCCAGAACTCCAGGTCGCAGCCCTGGTCGGCGCCGAAGACGAGGCTCTGCGTGGGGTCGGTGACGTACCAGGCGAGCCGGAGGACGTCGTGCCTGCGCAGCTGGCGCCAGGACCTGCCGTCCTCGCCCGGTCGCATGTCGGCCTCCGACGCGGTGTCCGTGCCCACGTAGCCCGGGGTCTGCTCGAAGGCGATCTGGAGCATCTCCTCCGCCGCCTCGCGCAGCGGGGCGGGCACCGCGACCGTGGGGACGTCCTTCGTGGCGCCGCGGACGCAGAAGTACTCGATGCCCCCGGCCTCCAGCGCGGAGACGAGGATGTGCAGGTTGCGGGCGCGGGCCGCCCACGCCGTGGCGCCGTCCACGAGCAGGGCGTGCATGTGCCGGCCCTTGACCCGGACCACCCGGTGCGTGGAGGCGGCACTGTGCCGGGGCGTCCTGCGTCGGCCGCCCATCGCCCAGACGACCGTCGCCGACCGCACGGCCTCGACGGAGGTGAGCGAGGACTTGACGGCGGAACGCAGCGGCAGCGGCACCTTGCGGACGATGCCCCTGCGCGCGCCCACCGGCACCACGGACCGGTAGGCCGAGACCAGCGATCCCGCCTCCGGATTGTCTGAACCGCCCACGAGGCATCCACCACCCACGCCACTGCGGTCCAGCGCCTATCCCGTCCGGACACCACTTCGTGCCCGGACGTCGAACGGTATGAGACCGAAACCTGTCATTCGCCATGCGGACCGCCCCGCCGGGGGTCCACCCTGCTCACCGACGAGCAAGTCACAGAACTTTCACATAAAAAACTGATCAACGTCCAACCAAAAAGACGGACATATCCGACATATGGTCGTGAGGAATCCCACCAACCGGTCGTACAACCTTTTACAACTTCACGAGAACATCACATGGAATCGAGGTGACGCACCGGTAACGCGTCGGTGGCGCACCGGCGTTGCCCCGCCCCGCGCCCCGGAGGCCGTCCGGGGCGCCGGCTCATCGGGTCACAGCCGGTTCCAGTGCGGCGGGAGCGTGAGCCCGGGGCCCTCCTCCTGGCGGACGACGGACACGCCCCCGTCCCGCCCGCAGACCGCGACGACGACGCGGCCGTGCCCGTCGAGGGCCAGGGCGGGGTCACCGACGCACTGCTCGGCGGTGTCCGACCACCAGACGCCCTGCTGCTCCCCCTCGGTGCCGCAGACCCCGATCAGCAGGGTGCCGCCCGCCCCGCGCTGCGCGAGGACCGTGCAGTCGTAGCCGTCCAGCGGGGCGCGCAGCGCCACGACTGCGCCGTCCCCCGGCTCTCCGCCCACCGGCACGGGCCAGGTGCCCGCGCGGTGGGCGACCACCCCCGCCGTGTTCGCGTCGACCCAGTAGTGGGTGAGGCGGTCCGGCGCCGTCTCCAGCGCCGTCACGGAACCCGCCGACGCGTGGAACTGGAGGGGCGGCAGGCTCCGCAGCGGACCGTCCGGACGCTCCTGGCGCCACTGCTGCACCCCGCGGTCACTGGGCGCGAAGACCTCCACGAGCCCGCCCGAGGTCGCCGACGCCACGACTTCGGCGGCGAGCCCGGCCCCTTCGAGGTCCCGCCAGGCCTCCCACTTGCCCCCCTTGCCCTCGCGGCGCAGCTGCAGTCCGTTGCCCGCGTTGCGCACGAAGACGAAGACGGTCCCCTGCGCGTCGACGGCCCCGGCCGGCGCACCGATCCTCAGGCCCGTCTCCCGGTCGCGGTAGAAGTTGCCGAGGGAGCGCCACGCGGTGACGGGACGACCGGTCTGGTACTGGACGGCGTGCACGATGTCCACCCGCGGCCCGTCGGAACCATGGCGCTCGCGCCGCCCGAGGAAGTGCACGTACGAGTCGGCCCCCTGGACGACGGCCAGGTCCGTCAGGTCCGCGACCGGAATGAACTCCGGCCCGTCCCACCGGTCCCCGCCCGCGCCGCGCTGCGTCCAGCGCAGCAGGCCGCCGTCGGTGCGGGTGTAGAGCGTGAGCCTGCCGTCCCTGCCGAGCGTCATCCAGCGGCCGCGCGGCGTTCCGGAGGTCCGATGCCGCTCGGGCGACGGGGCGGAAGGGCGGGCGCTGCTCGCGGAGTCCGGTCCTCTTCTCCGCATGACCCGCAACACCCTCTCCGTTTCACCGGTTCTTCATCCCGCCCGCACGGGGCCGACACATCATATGCTCAGCGCCGGTCCGCCCCGCGGACCGGCGGCACCCGGCTCAGCGACGTGCTCCGGGGTTTCTCAGGCACCATCCCTCCCACGCCGAGACGACCATCGCGCGGGCGTCGTGCCGGGCGGACCAGTCCAGCTCGGAGCGGATCCGGTCCGCCGAGGCGACGACCCTGGCCGGGTCGCCCGCCCGGCGCGGGGCGCTCACCGGCGCGGCGGCGGCCCCGTACCCCGTCACGTCGCCGATCAGCTCGATCATCCGGCGCACCGAGACGCCCTCGCCCCGGCCGATGTTGAGGGTCAGGTCCGTGCCCGGTCCGCGGTCGAGCAGCGTGCGGGCCGCGGCGAGGTGCGCCGAGGCGATGTCGTCGACGTGGATGAAGTCGCGGACGCAGGTGCCGTCGTCGGTGTCGTAGTCGTCGCCGAAGACCACCGGGGCCTCCCCCCGCGTCAGCCGCTCGAAGACCATGGGCACCAGGTTGGACACACCGGTGTCGGCGAGCTCCGGGGCGGCGGCGCCGGCGACGTTGAAGTACCGCAGCGAGGCCGTGGCGATGCCGTGCGCCTTCCCGGCGGCGCGCACCATCCACTCGCCGGCCAGCTTCGTCTCGCCGTAGGGGTTGATCGGGGCGCACGGGGTGTCCTCCGTCACCAGCCGCACGTCCGGCATGCCGTAGACGGCCGCCGAGGACGAGAAGAGGAACGCCCGCACCTCTCCCCCGGCCGCCGCCTCCAGCAGCGTCTGCAGGCCCTGCACGTTCTCCCGGTAGTAGTGCAGCGGGCGCTCGACGGACTCCCCCACCTGCTTCTTCGCCGCGAGATGGACCACCCCGCGCACCGACAGGTCGGACAGGGTGCGCCGCAGCAGGTCCGCGTCGAGCGTCGACCCCCGGACGAACGGCACGTCCCGGGGCACGCGCGAGGGGTCACCGGTGGAGAGGTCGTCGTACACCGCGACCCGCTCGCCGGCCGCCCGCATGGCGCGGACGACGTGCGCCCCGATGAAACCCGCTCCGCCCGTGATCAACCAAGTCATGGGCGAATAGTAGTTCGAGGTGCACACATCATGATTCCGGGGACCAAAACACCCATTCACACGATCCTCTGTTCTATAGTGCACGGTCAGTCATGCACACACGGACCGGCCACACCCCCCACCCGAGTCCCACGCACTTCACCGTCCACTCCGGGCACTGAGATTTGAGGACTCGACCACGATGAGCCACGACGCCACGGCACCGGGCCCCTCGGCCTCCCAGGACGGCGGCCGGAAGCGGAGGGGCGGCCCCCGCAAGCGCCGCCGCGGCCTGCGGATCGCACTCGTCTCGGTGCTCGTCCTGCTGCTCGCCGCCGGCGGCACCCTCTACTGGCTGTACAGCCGCCTGGACGGGAACATCAAGGGCGTCGACATCGACAAGGCCCTCGGCGAGGACCGCCCCGAGAAGCTGCCCACCAGCGGTCAGAACCTGCTGGTCCTGGGTTCCGACTCACGGGCCGGCGCGGAGAACAGGGAGCTGGGCGGGGGCGGCGCCGTCAGCGGCGCCCGCTCGGACACCGCGCTGGTGGTGCACATACCCGAGGGCCGGACGAAGGCCGTCGCGGTCTCCATCCCGCGCGACACCCTGGTCACCCGGCCCGAGTGCACCAGGGCCGACGGCACCTCGGTGCCCTCGGCGGACCGTGTGATGTTCAACTCCGTCTACTCCCAGGTCGGACCGGCCTGCGTGGTCAAGACCGTCGAGAAGATGTCCGACGTCCGCATCGACCACTACCTGGAGATCAACTTCGCCGGGTTCAAGGACCTGGTGGACGCCATCGGCGGCGTCACGGTCGACGTCCCGAAGGACATCCACGACAAGTCGTCCGGCCTCGACCTCACGGCGGGCCGGCACAAGCTCGACGGCACCCAGTCCCTGGCGTACGTACGCACCCGGCACGGCATAGGCGACGGCAGCGACCTCGGCCGGATCGGGCTCCAGCAGCAGTTCCTGCTCGCGCTGCTGAGCGAGGTGAAGTCGCAGGACCTGCTGGGCAGCCCGGCCAAGTCGTACAAGATCGCCAGTTCGGCCACCCGGTCGCTGACCACCGACTCGGGGCTCGCCTCGCTGAAGTCCCTCGCCGAGTTCGGCCGGTCGATGAACGGCGTGGACCCGGAGACCATGGAGACGATCATGCTTCCGGTGGCGTACGACAAGCAGGACCCCAACCGGGTGGTGGCGGCCCGGCCCCAGGCCGACCGGCTCTGGAAGGCCATCCGCAAGGACGGCGTGATCCC
Source organism: Streptomyces sp. sk2.1 (assembly GCF_008120935.1). GTDB lineage: Bacteria > Actinomycetota > Actinomycetes > Streptomycetales > Streptomycetaceae > Streptomyces. The sequence continues at coordinate 1,623,077 of NZ_RDBO01000077.1, read as the reverse complement.
CGAGTCCGCCAAGAAGTCCCCCGCGACCGGCGGCTGACGCGACGCGGGGCGCGGCCCCGTGACACCCTTCCGGCATGCCGAGCGAACGGACCCTGGTGATCGTGGACGCGGCCAACGTGGTCGGCTCCGTGCCCGACGGGTGGTGGCGGGACCGTCGCGCCGCCACCGAGCGGCTCCGGGACGCCCTGGTCCCGCTGGCCTCGGCGGGGCTGCCGGGACATCCCGGCCCCGTCGAGCTGGTGCTGGTCGTCGAGGGCCGGGCCCGCGGCGTCGCGTCGGTGCCCGGCGTGCGGGTGGACCCGGCGCCGGACAGCGGCGACGACCGGATCGCCGAACTCGCCGGGGCGGCGGCGGACCGCGTCTGCGTGGTGGTCACCGCCGACCGGGAGCTGAGGCGGCGGGCCGAGGAGCACGGGGCGAGGTGCGTGGGCCCCCGTACGGTGCGGCCGGCCCCGCCCGCCGGTACGCCCTGACGGCCCGCCTCAGCGATCGGCCGGGTCGTTGAGGCGGCTGTGCCCGCGCCCGTACGCGAAGTAGACGATCACGCCGAGGGCCATCCAGACCGCGAACCGCAGCCAGGTCTCCGCCGGCAGATTGAGCATCAGCCACACCGAGGCGGCCACGGACAGCAGCGGGACCAGCGGCACCCACGGGGTGCGGAAGGCGCGGTGCAGATCGGGGCGGGTGCGGCGCAGCACCAGGACGCCCAGCGCGACGACGACGAACGCGAAGAGCGTGCCGATGTTCACCAGCGTCGCCAGCTCGTTGATGCTGGTGAAACCGGCGACGACCGCGATGATCACGCCGAGCAGGACGGTCGGGCGGTACGGGGTGCCGAACTTGGGGTGCGTCTTGGAGAAGAACCGCGGGAGCAGCCCGTCGCGGCTCATCGCGAAGAACACCCGGGTCTGTCCCAGCAGCAGGATCAGGCAGACCGTGGTGAGGCCGATCGCGGCGCCGAAGCTGATGAGTCCGGCGTAGACGGGATGGCCGACGGCCTTGAAGGCGTCGGCCAGCGGCGCCTCGACCGACAGTTCGGTGTAGTGCTCCATGCCGGTGACCACCAGGGACACGGCGACGTAGAGCACGGTGCAGATGAAGAGCGAGGCGAGGATGCCGCGCGGCATGTCCCGCTGCGGGATCTTCGTCTCCTCGGCGGCGGTGGCCACCACGTCGAAGCCGATGAAGGCGAAGAAGACGATGGAGGCGGCGGTGAAGATGCCCATGACGCCGAAGTTGGTGGGCGCGTAACCGAACATCAGCTGGACCAGCGGCGCGGTCAGTCCGGTGCCCGATTCCTGCGGCTCCGCCTCGGGGATGAAGGGCGAGTAGTTGGCGGCCTTCACGAAGAACAGCCCCGCGACGATCACGATCAGGACCACCACGATCTTGATGGCGACCACGACGCTCGTGACCCGGGCCGAGAGCTTCATGCCGAGCACCAGCACCACGGTCAGGACGAGCACCAGGGCGAAGGCCAGGATGTCGAAGCCGAAACCTTCCGCCACGTCCGTTCCCGAGAGCGCCTCGGGCATGTGCCAGCCGAAGTTGTCCATCAGCGATCGCACGTAGCCGGACCAGCCGACCGCCACCACAGCCGTGCCCAGCGCGAACTCCAGCACCAGGTCCCAGCCGATGATCCAGGCGACCAGCTCGCCGAGGGAGGCGTAGGAGAACGTGTACGCGGAGCCGGCGACCGGCACGGTGGAGGCGAACTCGGCGTAGCAGAGCGCCGCCAGGGCGCAGACGACGCCCGCGACCACGAAGGCGAGGGCGGTGGCGGGGCCGGCCGTCTCCTTGGCCACCTTGCCGGTGAGCACGAAGATGCCGGTGCCGATGATGACGCCCACTCCGAAGACCGTGAGGTCCAGGGCGGAGAGGGACTTCCTGAGCGCGTGCTCCGGCTCCTCGGTGTCGCGGATGGACTGCTCGACCGTCTTGGTCCGGAACAGTCCGTCTCTGCTGGGTGGTGTGTCCTGCTGGGCCGTCACCGGCGTACCTCCACGCGCTCGTCGTGTACGCCATGTTCGGGACCGCCCCGGCCCCGAAGGGTTCGGCGGCGGGCGATTTCACGCGAATGGGCCGGGCGGACCACTCGTGCGGAGTGGTCCGCCCGGCCCATTCGTCGTAGCGGTGCGAACGGCCGGTCGCGGGGTGTCAGTCGCGGGCGGGCTCGATCACGGAGCGGGGGTCGGCGTCCCCGAAGCGGCCGTCCAGCTTGGCGACCAGGCCGGTGACCTGGCGGGCGATGTCCGGCGCGGTCAGCCCGATCTCGGCCAGGACCTCCTTGCGGGAGGCGTGGTCGAGGAAGCGCGGCGGGATGCCGAAGTCGCGCAGCGGTACGTCGACCCCGGCGTCGCGCAGCGCCTGGGAGACGGCCGAGCCGACACCGCCGGCCCTGCTGTTGTCCTCGACGGTGACGACGACCCGGTGCCGCTCGGCGAGCGGCGCCATCGCCTCGTCGACCGGCTTGACCCAGCGCGGGTCGACCACGGTCGTCGAGATGCCCTGGGCCTCCAGCAGGTCCGCGATCTCCAGGCACATCGGGGCCAGCGCGCCGACCGAGACCAGCAGGACGTCCGGCCGGTCGGTGCCGGGCTCGCGCAGCACGTCCATGCCGCCGGCCTTCCCGACGGCCTTGACCGCCGGGCCGACCGCTCCCTTGGAGAAGCGGACCACGGTCGGGGCGTCGTCGACCTCGACGGCCTCGCGCAGCTGGGCGCGGACCTGGTCGGCGTCGCGCGGGGCGGCGATCCGCAGCGTGGGCACGCACTGCAGGATCGACATGTCCCACATGCCGTTGTGCGAGGCGCCGTCGGTACCGGTGATCCCGGCCCGGTCCAGGACGAAGGTCACACCGCACTTGTGCAGCGCGACGTCCATCAGGACCTGGTCGAAGGCGCGGTTGAGGAAGGTGGCGTACACCGCGAAGACGGGGTGCAGTCCGCCGGTGGCGAGCCCGGCCGCGGAGACCGCGCCGTGCTGCTCGGCGATGCCGACGTCGTAGATCCGGTCCGGGAACTCCTTCTCGAACTTGGTCAGACCGACCGGCTGGAGCATGGCCGCGGTGATCGCGACGATGTCCTCGCGCTCCTTGCCGAGCTTGACCATCTCCTCGCCGAAGACCGAGGTCCAGTCCAGGCCGGAGGAGGCGATGGGCAGTCCGGTGTCCGGGTGGATCTTGCCGACGGCGTGGAAGCGGTCCGCCTCGTCCTGGAGGGCCGGGGTGTAGCCGCGGCCCTTCTCCGTGATGCAGTGCACGATGACGGGGCCGCCGAAGCGCTTGGCGCGCTGGAGCGCCGACTCCAGGGCCTCGATGTCGTGGCCGTCGATCGGTCCGACGTACTTCAGACCGAGGTCCTCGAACATGCCCTGCGGGGCGATGAAGTCCTTCAGCCCCTTCTTGGCGCCGTGCAGCGTCTCGTACAGCGGCCGGCCGACGACGGGGGTGCGCTCCAGGATGTCCTTGCCGCGGGCCAGGAAGCGCTCGTAGCCGTCGGTGGTGCGCAGCGTGGCGAGGTGGTTGGCGAGGCCGCCGATGGTCGGCGCGTAGGAGCGCTCGTTGTCGTTGACGACGATGACGAGCGGGCGGTCCTTGGCGGCGGCGATGTTGTTCAGCGCCTCCCAGGCCATGCCGCCGGTGAGAGCTCCGTCACCGATGACCGCGACGACGTGGTCGTCCTTGCCCAGCACCTCGTTGGCCTTGGCGAGGCCGTCGGCCCAGCCGAGCACCGTGGAGGCGTGCGAGTTCTCGATGACGTCGTGCTCGGACTCCGCGCGGGAGGGGTAGCCGGAGAGGCCGCCCTTGCTCTTGAGCTTCGAGAAGTCCTGCCGGCCGGTGAGGAGCTTGTGCACGTAGCTCTGGTGGCCGGTGTCGAACAGCACCTTGTCCTTCGGGGAGTCGAAGACCCGGTGCAGGGCGATGGTCAGCTCGACCACGCCCAGGTTGGGGCCGAGGTGGCCACCGGTCTTCGACACGGCGTCGACGAGGAAGGTCCGGATCTCCTCGGCGAGCTGGTCCAGCTGCTCGGGTGTGAGCCGGTCCAGGTCACGCGGTCCACCGATGCGGGTCAGCAGGGCCACCCGTGCCTCCTTGCGTTTTGAGCTGGTCGAGCATGCCGATCCGATGAGTCTAATGTTCCGGTCGCGTGCGGGGTCATCGGGCGGTGCGTTCGGGACGTATTCCGTACATACGGTCGCGCCTCGTGCACATGACCGTGTCCGGCCGGTCACGTCCCGGTCCGGCCGGCCGCGTTTTGCGCCGCCGGGGCGGGGACACGGCGGTGCCCGGCGCCCGTATGGGGGCGCCGGGCACCGGGCCGGGCCGGCGGGCCGCCGTGCGGCCCGCCCTTCCGTGACGCTACGCGCGGCCCGCCGTCTTCTGGGTGCGGCGCGAGACCGAGTCGATGACCACGGCGGCCAGCAGGACGGCGCCCGTGATCATGTACTGGATGGCGTTGGCCATGCCGATCATGTTCAGGCCCTGCTGGATCGACTGGATCACGATCATGCCGAGCAGCGCGGACCAGACCTTGCCCCGGCCGCCGAAGAGGCTGGTGCCGCCGATGACGGCCGCCGCGATGACCAGCATCAGTGTGTTGCCGCCGCCGACGCTCTTGGTGGCGCCGCCGGACAGGCTCGCGATGAAGAGGCCGCCGAAGGCGCCCAGCATGCCGGAGAGCGCGAAGACGGTGATCCGGATGCGGTCGACGCTGATGCCCGCGCGGCGGGCCGCCTCCGGGTTGCCGCCCACCGCGAAGACCTGGCGCCCGAAGGCGGTCCGGCGGGCCACGAAGTCCGCGACGACCAGCACGGCGAGGAAGAGCACCAGGGCCAGCGGCAGGCCGCGGGCGCCCGAGGGCTCGTTCAGCACGTACGCGACGGCGAAGCACAGGATCGCGACGACGCCCGTGCGGAGCGCGATCTCGCTGGTCGGACGGGCGGGCAGGCCCGCGGTCCGGCGGCGCCGGCTGTCCACCAGGAGCGAGGCCGCGTACGCCAGGACGGCGACCAGGGCGAGGCCGTATCCGGCGGCCTTGTCCTCGAAGAAGTAGTTGGTGAGGTTCTCGACGATGCTGCCGCTCGGGGTGTTGATCGAGCCCTCACCGCCCATCATCCATTCCTGCAGGCCGCTCCAGCCGAGGAACCCGGCCAGGGTGACGACGAAGGCCGGCACACCGATCTTGGCGAAAAAGAAGCCGTGCAGCGCGCCGAGCGCCGTGCCGGAGAGCACCGCGACGAGGACCGCCGGCCAGTCGTTCCAGCCGTGGTTGACGTTGAGCACGGCCCAGACGGCCGCGCCGACGCCGGCCACCGAGCCGACGGACAGGTCGATCTCGCCGAGCAGCAGCACGAAGACGATGCCGACCGCCATGATGCCGAGGCCGGAGCTGTAGACGGCGATGTTGGCGACGGAGCTGGCGGAGAGGAAGTTGCTGTTCTGGAGCTGGAAGACGATCGCGATGACGATCAGTCCGACGAAGACCGGCAGTGAGCCGAGCTCGCCGCCGCGCACCTTGCGGGTGAACTCGGACCAGTAGCCCTTGAGCCCCTCCTCGCGGACCAGCAGGCGCGGGTCCACCGCGGGGACGGGGGCCGCCGACGGCTCGGTGGTCTTCTCGATGGAGACCCGGGAGGTCCCGGGGGTCTCGGCGGGGGTCCCGGGGGTCTCGGCAGAGGTCTCGGGGGTCTTGGCGAGGTCGCTCACTTCGCGTCCTCCTTCGAGGCGGTGCGGGCCTGGCGGCGCGTGACGGCGTTGTCCGTCGCGCCGGTGATCGCGGAGATGATCTCCTCGTGGGACGTGGTCGCCACGTCGAAGACTCCGTTGTTGCGGCCCAGCCGCAGCACCGCCACCTTGTCGGCGACCGCGCGCACGTCGGCCATGTTGTGGCTGATGAGGATGACGCCGTGACCGCGCTCGCGCAGTCGCTCGACGAGGTCGAGGACCTGGGCGGTCTGCTCGACGCCGAGGGCGGCGGTCGGCTCGTCGAGGATGACGACCTCGGGGTCACCGATCAGGGCGCGGGCGATGGCCACGACCTGGCGCTGACCGCCGGAGAGCGAGGCGACCGGGATACGGACGCTGGGGATCCGGATGGACAGGGTGTCCAGCAGTTCCTTGGCGCGCTTCTCCATCGCGATCTCGTCGAGGACCGAGGCCCTGCGCAGTTCGCTGCCGAGGAAGAGGTTGGCGACCACGTCGAGGTTGTCGCAGAGGGCCAAGTCCTGGTAGACGGTGGCGACTCCGAGCTCCTGGGCGTCGTTGGGCCGGTTGATCCGGACCGTCCTGCCCTCCCACTCGATGGCGCCTTCGTCGATCGGGTGGACGCCCGAAATGGTCTTGACGAGGGTCGACTTGCCGGCGCCGTTGTCGCCGACCAGGGCGACCACTTCGCCGGAACGAATCTCCAGGTCCACATCGGTGAGCGCCTGGACGGCGCCGAACCGCTTGGAGACTCCGCGCAACGCCAGCACGGGCGTAGCGGACACGTGAATCATCTCCTTCGCCGCCTGACCGGCGGGGATGGTGCTGCTGAGCTCAAGGGGGCGGTGCCGGTCACCGGACCGCGCGGGGGCGGCCGGGGGTCTCCGGGCACCGGGCCGGGAGGTCTCCGGACGGGTCCGCCTCGGAACGTCGTCGCCGGGGGACGACCGCGCGCCGAGGGCCGGACCCGGTGGGAGGTTCCGCCCGGCCGGGCCCGTGGCGCGTCCCGGGGGACGGCCGCACGCGGGTGACCGGAACCGGTGGGAAGTCCGGCGCCCGCCCCTGCTGCGGGGCATGTGACGGGGCGGGCGCCGGACCGGACCGGGGGACGCTTGCCGGCGGGCGTTACTTGATGCCGGCCGCGTCGCAGGCCGCCTTGTACTGGGCGGTGCAGATCTCCTCGACCTTGTACACCTTGTCCGCGACGATCGTGGAGGCGATGTTCTCCTTGGTGACGACCGAGGCGTCGTACAGCTTCGAGGGGATGCCCTTGAACTCGCCCGAGAGGCTGTCGACCTTGACCGGGGCCAGGTCGTCGATCTTCTCTCCCTTGAGCAGCCGGACGGCGATCTCGGCGGTGGTCTCGGCCTCCGGCTTGATCTGCTTGTAGATCGAGAAGGCCTGCTCGCCCGCGATGATCCGCTGCAGACCGGCGAGTTCGGAGTCCTGGCCGCCGACCGGAACCTTCACGTCCTGCTTCTTCAGGGCGGTGATGATGCCGCCGGCCATGCCGTCGTTGGCGGAGTAGACACCCTGGAAGCCGTCCTTGCCCAGGGAGTCGATGGCCGCGCCCATCTTCTTGTTGGCCTCGTCCGGCGACCAGTCCGGGATGTCCTGCTCGTAGACGACCTTCTTGACCTGCTTGTCGAGGACGCTGTGCGCGCCCTTCTTGAAGAAGGGCGCGTTCGGGTCGGTCGGCGAACCGTTGATCATGACGACATTGCTGTCCGCGGCCTTGGCGCCCAGCGCCTTGACCAGCGCCTCGCCCTGGAGCTGGCCGATCTTCTCGTTGTCGTACGACACGTAGGCGGAGATCGGGCCCTCGGCGAGCCGGTCGTACGCGACGACCTTGACGTCCTTCTTCGCGGCCTGCTGGACCCAGGACTTGGCGGCCTTGTAGTCGACGGTGTCCAGGATGATGACCTTCACACCCTGGGTGACGAGCGCGTCGAACTGCTTCTTCTGGGTCTCGGTGTCCTGCGCGGCGTTGTTGTACTTGACCTCGCAGTCGCCGCACAGCGACTTGATCTTGTCCTCGATGATCGGACGGTCGAACGTCTCGTAACGCGTGGTCTTGTTCTCCGGCAGGAGCAGACCGATGGTCTTGCCGTCGCCACCGCTGCCGGAGTCCTTGTCGTCGCCCGCCTTGCCGCAGGCGGCGAGGGAGAGGGCCATCGAGATCGCGGCCGTTCCCATGACCAGGCGTCGCGTCGTTGCGTTCATTACGGGTTGCCTCCCTGACGAGGCCGCAACGTTGCGGCCGAGGTGGCTGGCAGTCAACTCGGCCGCAACGTCAGCGTCAAGGAGTAAATCCTTAACGAGATGACAACGGTGCCATTCGTTATCTAAGTGAAGGCAGGAGTGCCCGTCGGCAGGGTGCCCTCCAAAAGGGGTGAATCCCCCATCTCGCTGAGCACCAGGGCCAGCGCCCCCAGCACCTCGGCCCGGCCGCCCAACGCACCCGGCAGCACCGACAGTTGACGGGCCGCGCTGGGGATGGCGTATCGGGAGACCGAGTCGCGGATCGGCGCGAGGACCAGCTCACCCGCCTCGGCGAGCGAGCCCCCGAGGACCACCCGGCTGGGGTTGAGCAGATTGCAGAGGTTGGCCACCCCGCTGCCGATGTGCCGCCCGACGTCCCCGATCACCCGGCGGCAGCCCGGGTCGCCCCCGCGGGCCAGCTGGACCACCCGCTCCATGGTGAGATCGGGGCCGTGGCTGGGCATGAGCAGCGGCAGGACGTACCGGGCCGCCGCGAAGGTCTCCAGGCACCCCCGGTTCCCGCAACGGCACACCGGCCCCGACTCGTCGAGCGTGATGTGCCCGATCTCCCCGGCCGTGCCGCCCGGCCCGCGGTAGATCCGCCCGTCGATCACCAGGCCGGCGCCGACGCCGCTGGCGACCTTGATGTAGGCGAGGTCCTTGACGCCGCGTCCGCTCCCCCAGACCAGCTCGCCGAGCGCCCCGAGGTTGGCGTCGTTGTCCACGTGCACCGGCACGCCGAGCCGGCTCGCGAGCTCCTTGCTGGGGTTGATGCCCGTCCAGCCCGGCAGGATCGACGTGGAGCCCAGCGTGCCGGACTCCACGTCGATCGGGCCGGGAACACCGAGGCCGACCCCGATCACCTTGTCCTGGCTGATCCCGGTCGTCTCGATCAGCCGCTTCACGAGCTGCTCCGCCCGCCCGAACCCCTGCGCGGACGAGGCGTCCACGTCCAGCGGTTCGGCCTCCTCGGCCAGCACCTGGTGGGCGAGGTTGCCGACCGCCACCCGCAGGTGCGTGTGCCCGAAGTCGACGCCGATCACGATGCCCGCGTCACCGCTGAGCGAGACGCTGCGGGCCCGGCGGCCGCCTGCCGAGGTGGGGGTCACCTCGACCGTGCCGCCTTCCTTCAGTTCACGAACGATGTTGGAGACGGTGGCCGCTGACAGGCCGGTGCTCCGTGCGATCTCGGCCTGGGTGAGCGAACCCGCCATGCGCACCGCACGCACGACCCGCTCCAGGTTGGCGCGATGCAGCGACGTCTGCGACCCCGGAGTCTCCATTGACTCTCTCACTCCTAGCGTTCTCTCCAACATGTGAACTCCAAGCTGAGCGTTTTGAGGTGCTCCCCGTCAAGACCTTGAGCGAGCGAAGCCTCGGATGAGCGCCCTCGCGCGCGGCCCGCGCCCCGTCCACGTCCCGCTCGCGCCCGTCCACGTYCCGCCCGTACTCCTTCCTCGCCCCGCCCACGTCCCGTCCACGTTCCGCCCGTACTCCTTCCTCGCTCCGTCCCCGCCCCGGACGGCTGCCCGCACACGCGCACCGCCCGCCGGCGGGAAGCCGGCGGGCGGTGCGTGTGGGTGGTGCGTGTGGACGGCCCGTACGGGCGGTGTACCGGGGGCCGAGGGCCGGACCGTTACTTCACGGCGCCCGCGGTGAGCCCCGCGACGACCTGGCGCTGGAAGACGATGTAGGCCCCGAGGACCGGCAGCATCGCCATCACCAGACCGGCGAACAGACCCGACCAGTCGCCCTTGTACCCCTGACTGTTGGCCAGTTCGACCAGCCCCTGGGAGAGCACCCGCTGGTTCGGGTCGGTGTTGAGCACCGTCGGCAGCATGTACTGGTTCCACTGCCCGAGGAAGTTGAAGATGCCGACGCTGATCAGGCCGGGCTTCGCCATGGGCAGCATCACCTGGAAGAACGTCCGGGTGTGCGAGGCCCCGTCGAGCATCGCCGCCTCCGCCACCGAGGTCGGCAGCGTCCGGAAGAACGAGGTGAGGAAGAAGACGGTGAACGGCAGCGAGTACGCGATGTACACCAGGATCAGTCCGTGCTGCGTGTTCAGCAGGGACATGTTGTTCATCACGAAGAACAGCGGGACCAGCGCCAGGATGATCGGGAAGCTCATCCCGCCGATGAACAGGAAGTACAGGAAGCGGTTGCCCGGGAAGTCGAACCGCGCCAGCACGTAGGCCGCCATCGACCCCAGCAGCAGCGTGCCGACGAGCGAGCCGCCCACCACCACGATCGTGTTGAAGAAGTAGTCGCTCATGTGCGCCTGGCTCCAGGCGCGCGACCAGTTCTCGAAGTGCAGCTTGTCGGGCAGCGCCCACGGCGTCGACAGGATCGAGTCGTCCGTCTTGAACGACGCCATCACCGCCCAGAGCAGCGGCATGACGACCAGGATCGCCCAGATGATCAGCACACCGTGCGAGAAGACGTTGAGGACCTTGCCCTCGCTGCTCTTCTCCTCGACGGCCGGCGCGGGGCTCTTGGCCGCGGGGGCCGGGCCCGCCGCCGGGGCCGCGGGCGGGGTGTCAGTCGTCTTCACGTGTACTCACCTCGTACTGTCGAGCCGGACACGGGGGCCGACCTGTGGTGCCTGCTGGGGGTCCGGGGGCCGTCGCCCGTCGTGCGCGGCATCAGAACTCCAGCCGTTCGCGCCGGCCCAGTCGCATCACGACGGCGGCGAAGAGCATGGTGACGACCAGCAGTCCGACACCGATCGTCGTCGCGTAGCCGGCCTGCCCGTCGCGGAAGGCCGTCTGGTAGACGTACAGCGGCAGGACCGTGGTCGAGTAGTCGGGGCCGCCGGGGCCCACGGTCATGACCTGTACGGCGGTGAACGCCTCCACGCCGAGGGCCAGGATGCCCATGTACACCCAGCCCGACTGCACCGTGTCCCAGAGCAGCGGCAGCGTGATCTTGAAGAACGTGGTGAAACGGTTGGCCCCGTCGAGGAGCGCCGCTTCGTAGAAGTCCTTGGGAATGGACGCCATTCCGGCCGAGAAGAGGACGACGAAGAATCCGACCGTCGACCAGATCAGCACCGTCATGACGCAGACGAGCGCCAGGTTCGGATCGCCGAGCCATTCGGGCTGGAGGGAATCCAGACCGATTCCCTCCAGCGTCGAGTTGATCATCCCGTCGCGCGGGTTGAACGCGAACTGGAAGAGCAGGGCGACGATGACGATCGAGAGCACCTGCGGGAAGAAGTAGGCGATCTTGTAGAAACTCGACCCTCGCACACCGGAGACCGTGGCGTTCTTCCGCCGTCGACCCCCGACATTGAGCATGAAGGCGAAGAACAGCGCCAGACCCAACGTCACCAGCGGCAGCAGCAGCACGAGCAGCACACTGTGCTGCAGCGACTTCCAGAAGATGTCGTCCTTGAACATCCTCGTGTAGTTGTCGAACCCGACCATCTTGAAGTCCGGGCTCAGGCCGGTCCAGTCCGTGAACGAATAGTAGATGGACTGGATGAACGGCCAGATGACGAAGACCGCGTACAACGCCAGTGGGGCCACCAAGAACCCCACGATGAAACGGTACTTGCCGTGCTGCATCGTTTACCGACCCCGATCTTTCCGCGGGTGCCGCCGCTGGTGACGGTTGCTCACTGGTGCTTGTAGTGCTTGATGGACTGGTCCTTGGCCGCCGCGTCGGCGAAGGCCTGGATCTTCTTGATGGCCTCGGCGGGAGTCAGGCGGCCGGCCATCATCTCGCCGATGCCCGCCGTGCCGATCTGCTCCTTCTGGAGCTTCACGTACCAGTCCTGCATACGCGGGTTCACCACGTTGTCGCCGGCCTTCTTCAGCGCGTCGACACCGGCCTGCAGCGCGGTCGACAGGGTCAGGCCGTCGGTGCCGCCGTTGAAGGCACTGAGCGACTTCACCTGCTTGGTGAAGTTCTTCGAGGACTCCTCGGAGAGCATGATGCGCAGCTGCTCCATGCCGCCCTCGGGGTTGTTCGCCTTGGCCGGGACGATGAAGGGCTCGCCGCCGGAGGCCCAGATGGTGCCGAACGGCATCTGGTCGGACGAGTCCAGGCCGGACGGGGCCGCGACCATCATCTTGAAGTCCTCGGGCGTGGTCGGCGCCGCCTCGTTCTCCACCCACGAACCGTTCGGGATGAAGAGCGCCTTGCCCTTGGTCCACTCGGTCTGCGACTGGATGTGGGTGAGGCCGGGCGTGCCCTTGAGGATGTAGCCCTTCTTGTACAGCTCGTAGTACGCCTCGAACGCCGCCTTGACCGCGGGGTCCTTCCAGGCGTTCGGCTCCAGGTTGTCGATCTTGTCGAGAACCTCCCGGCCACCGATCTTGGCGATGAACGGGTAGAGCGAGAACGGCAGGTAGTAGGGGTACTTGCCCGGGTACGTCCAGCCGGCGATGCCCTGCTTCTTCGCCTTCGCGCAGAGGGCGAGCATGGCGTCCCAGTCCTCCGGGTACTCCGCGTCGAGCTTCTCGAGCGCGGTCTGCGAGTACCAGACGCCGTAGACCGTGTACGCGTAGTACATGATCCAGACCGGGTCGCCGTCGAACTGGCCCATCTCCAGGACACCGGGGCGCAGCGTGTCGCGGACCTTCTTGTTCGGGTCGTCGATGGACGGGGCGTCCATCAGCGGCGTCAGGTCCAGCAGCTGCTTCTTGCCGACCAGGACGCCCATGTCCATCTGCTCGGCGCCGGAGTTGTCGATCAGGTCCGGCGGGGTGCCGCCGTTGAAGCGCGGCTGCAGCTGCGACTGGATCTTCTGGGTCGCGGCGTGCTTGACCTTCGGGGCCTTCGGGAACGCCTCGTTGTACTTCTTCTCCGCGTCGATCGCGTACTGCTCGCCGAAGCCACCGTTGAAGATGACGACTTCGAGCGGGGCCGTCTCGTTGACGCCGAGCGGGTTGGCCTTGGTGACCTTGCCCTTCTCGACCTTCTTGTCGCTGCCGCCGTCGCCGCTCGCGCACGCCGACAGGAAGCCCATCGCCGGGACGCTGATCAGGCCGAGTGCGGCAGATCGCTTGATCACATCGCGACGGCCGGGGCCCTCATTCTTGTGGGCGGAGGTGGATCCCATGCTCAAGTCCTCGCCTTCTCCAGGACTCAGGCGGTGTGTACCGGTCGCCCGTCGAAATTCGCCTCAGGCGAAGGGCCCCGCCACCGCGGTCAGTTGCGCTTGGGTAGTGCTGTTTCAAGGCTAGCCACGTGCATCGGGGGTCGGAGAAGGCCGGACATCGGGCGCATTCCTCGCGCCGTTCCCGTCCGTTCCCCCCGCGTCCCCCTCGTCCACGCCGACGAAACATTCGGTGCGGACGCCGACAGGTATAGTCCACTCACACTCAACTGAGCAAGATCGAACACAAGGTTGAACAGCAGTCTTTCCCGAGTTGAGACCTCGCGGATACCTGGAACCCGCGCCTCCCGCTCCGGCTGTAACGTTTTCCGCATTACGGTCGATACGGTCGGCCATTGCCATCCAACACCCTTGACACACCACGGCACTTGCCTCCCTACTGGACCTTGCGCATCTCTTTGACAACGTTGTCCATGCGTACGTCCCCGGGAGGAATGGCTCGGCATGCAGCCCCGACATGGTTCTCGCAGAAGACAAAGCCGTACGGTCGCGCTGATCGCGGCCTCGCTCGTCCTGATCGCGACCGCTCCCGCCACCGCCGCCCAGTCGGCCGGTCCGCCGGAAAAGGATCAAGTCCTCGCGGGGGAACGAACCTTCAGGACTTCCTTCGAAGCGGATGAAAAGCAGCCGGACTGGCTCAACACCGTGGAAGAGGGCCCGGACGGAAAGAAACGGTCATCGGGTGTCGATGGCGGCTTCTCCGCAGGAATACCGGGCAATGTCACCGACCGGGTGACGGACGTCCGCGCCAGTGGCGAGAACACCGGCGGCGGGGAGGTCAAGGAGAACCTGATCGATGTGGAGCCCGGCACCAAATGGCTGACCTTCGAGCCCACCGGCTGGGTCGAGTTCGACCTCGATGAACCGGTCGAGGTCGTGACGTACGCGCTGACCTCGGCAAACGACCACGACGAGCGCGACCCGAGGGACTGGACCCTGCAGGGCTCCGCCGACGGCACCGCCTGGAAGGACCTCGACTCCCGGACCGACCAGACCTTCACCGAACGGTTCCGGACGAAGTCGTACGACTTCGCCTCCGACACGGCGTACCGGCACTTCCGGCTGCGGATCACGAAGAACAACGGCTCCCCCGACATCACCCAGCTCGCCGACGTCCAGTTCTCCGACGGCGACACCTCCGCCCCGGCCCCGGCGCAGATGCTCAGCCGGCCCGAGCGCGGCCCCTCCGGCTCCCCCACGGCCAAGGCGGGCGCGGGCTTCACCGGCAGGAAGGCCCTGCGGTACGCGGGCACGCACAAGGCGGACGGCCGGGGCTACTCGTACAACAAGGTCTTCGACGTGAACACGGTCGTCACCCGTGACACCTCGCTGTCCTACCTGGTGTATCCCCGGATGGGCGAGACGGACCTCGCCTACCCGGCGACGCACGTGGCGGTCGACCTGGCGTTCACGGACGGCACGTACCTGAGCGACCTGCGGGCCACCGACAGCAACGGCGGCCCGCTGACGCCGCAGGGCCAGGCCGACGCCAAGCGGCTGTACGTCAACCAGTGGAACAGGGTCGAGTCGGGGATCGGCACGGTCGCGGCGGGCAGGACGGTGGACCGCGTCCTGGTGGCGTACGACTCCCCCGAGGGCGCGGCGAAGTTCCAGGGCTGGATCGACGACATCGAGATCGCCCCGAAGGCGCCCGGGAAGCGCCGCGCCCATCTGTCCGACTACGCCTCGACGGTCCGCGGCACCAACTCCAGCGGCGCCTTCTCCCGCGGCAACAACTTTCCCGCCACCGCCGTGCCGAACGGCTTCAACTTCTGGACACCGGTCACCGACGCCGGCTCGACGAGCTGGCTGTACGACTACGCGCGCGGCAACAACGACGACAACCTGCCCACCCTCCAGGCCTTCAGCGCAAGCCACGAGCCGAGCCCCTGGATGGGCGACCGGCAGACCTTCCAGCTGATGCCGTCGGCGGTCGCCGGCACCCCGGACGCCGCCCGCGGGGCGCGGGCGCTGCCCTTCCGCCACGAGAACGAGACCGCGCGGCCGCACTACTACGGGGTGACTTTCGACAACGGCCTCAGGGCCGAGATGACCCCGACCGACCACGCGGCCCGGATGCGGTTCACCTATCCCGGCGACGACGCGAGCGTCGTCTTCGACAACGTCTCCAACGACGGCGGGCTCACCCTCGACCCGGCCACCAGCTCCTTCACCGGCTTCTCCGACGTGAAGAGCGGCGGCTCGACCGGCGCGACCCGGCTGTTCGTGTACGGCGTCTTCGACGCCCCGGTCACCGCGAGCGGCAAGCTGTCCGGCGGCGGCGGTGACGACGTCACGGGCTACCTCCGCTTCGACGCCGGCAGGGATCGCACGGTGAACCTGCGGCTGGCCACCTCCCTCATCGGCGTCGACCAGGCGAAGCGGAACCTCGCCGCCGAGATCCCGGCCGCCCGCTCCTTCGACCGGGTCGAGGACCGCGCGCAGCGGGCCTGGGACGACATCCTGGGCAAGGTGGAGGTCGAGGGGGCCACGGCCGACCAGCTGACCACCCTCTACTCCAACCTGTACCGGCTGTACCTGTACCCGAACTCGGGCTTCGAGAAGGTGGACGGCAAGGACAAGTACGCCAGCCCCTTCTCACCGCGGACCGGCCCCGACACCCCGACGCACACCGGTGCGAAGATCGTCGAGGGCAAGGTGTACGTCAACAACGGCTTCTGGGACACCTACCGGACCACCTGGCCCGCGTACTCCCTGCTCACCCCGGGCAGGGCCGGCGAGATGGTGGACGGCTTCGTCCAGCAGTACAAGGACGGCGGCTGGATATCCCGCTGGTCGTCCCCCGGCTACTCGGACCTGATGACCGGCACCTCCTCGGACGTCGCGTTCGCCGACGCGTACGTCAAGGGCGTGCGGTTCGACGCCGAGGCGGCGTACGAGGCGGCCCTGAAGAACGCCACGGTGGTCCCGCCGACCTCGGGCGTCGGCCGCAAGGGCATGGTGACCTCCCCGTTCACCGGCTACGCGAACACCTCGACGCACGAGGGCCTGTCCTGGTCTCTGGAGGGCTACCTCAACGACTACGGCATCGCGCGGATGGGCGAGGCCCTCCACCGGAAGACCGGGAAGGCCCGGTACAAGGAGGAGTCCGCGTACTTCCTGGACCGCGCCCGCAACTACGTCCGGCTCTTCGACGGGAAGGCCGGCTTCTTCCAGGGCAGGGACGCGAAGGGCGACTGGCGGCTTCCCTCGGAGGAGTACGACCCGCGGGTCTGGGGCCACGACTACACGGAGACCAACGGCTGGGGCTACGCCTTCACGGCCCCGCAGGACAGCCGGGGCCTGGCCAACCTGTACGGCGGGCGCGCCGGTCTGGCGAAGAAGCTCGACACGTACTTCACCACTCCGGAGACGGCCGGCCCCGAGTTCGTCGGTTCGTACGGCGGTGTCATCCACGAGATGACCGAGGCGCGCGACGTGCGGATGGGGCAGTACGGCCACAGCAACCAGGTCGCGCACCACGCCACCTACATGTACGACGCGGCCGGGCAGCCCTGGAAGACGCAGGAGAAGGTCCGCGAGGTCCTGGGCCGGCTCTACACGGGCAGCGACATCGGGCAGGGCTACCACGGCGACGAGGACAACGGCGAGCAGTCGGCCTGGTACCTCTTCTCCGCGCTCGGCTTCTACCCGCTGGTCATGGGCAGCGGAGAGTACGCGATCGGCTCCCCGCTCTTCGAGAAGGCCACGGTCCATCTGGAGAACGGCCGGGACCTGGTCGTCCGGGCGCCGGGGAACAGCGCGAGGAACGTCTACGTGCAGGGCCTGCGGGTCAACGGCAAGAAGTGGACCTCGACCGCGCTGCCGCACGGGCTGCTGGCCAGGGGCGGTGTGCTGGACTTCGCCATGGGCCCCGAGCCGTCCTCGTGGGGCACCGGCAAGGACGCGGCCCCGGTCTCGATCACCACGGACGACGAGGTGGCGTCGCCGCGGACGGACGTGCTGAAGGGTGAGGGCGCCCTGTTCGACGACACGTCGGCCACCTCGGCGGAGGTCACCTCGGTGGACCTGCCGGTCGCCTCGGCCACGGAGGCGGTCCGGTACACGCTGACGTCGGACACGGCGGCCGGGGCCCCGTCCGGCTGGGTCCTCCAGGGCTCGTCGGACGGCACCACGTGGAAGGACCTCGACAGGCGCCGGGCCGAACGGTTCGCCTGGGACCGGCAGACGAGGGTGTTCTCGGTGAACGGTCCGGGGACGTACGCCCACTACCGCCTGGTGTTCGCCGGCGGGGGCAGGCTGGCGGAACTGGAGCTGTTCTCCTGACCTCGGGTTCCACCCGCGTCACGGCCGGCGGCCGGTGCCCCTTTCCCCGGGGCACCGGCCGCCGGTCCGTTCACAGGCCCTGGCTCCGGTCCCGTTCCGGGTTCTCCGGGACGGCCCGGGAGAACAGGCTCTCGGGCAGGGTCACGTTCCACGCCGTGATCACCGGCTGGCCGTGTTCGGTGCCCAGCCGCGAGACGGCCCCCGTGGCGAGCTGGAACAACGTGCCCTCGGCCGGGGTCAGTCCGAGGTAGCGGGCGGTGAGCACCCGAAGGAAGTGGGAGTGGGCGACGAGCGCGACGTCCTCGCCCTCGTCCCGGCCCGCGGCCCTCATGACCTCGGCCAGCACCCGGTCGGCGCGGGCACCCACCTCGGCGGGCGTCTCCCCGGGGTGCGCCTCGGGCCCGGGGGCGACCCCGTCGGTCCACAGGTTCCAGCCGGGGCGGGTGCGGTGGATCTCGTCGGTGGTGATCCCCTCGTAGCCGCCGTAGTCCCACTCGCGCAGTTCCGGCGTGATGCGGGGAGCGGCGAGCCCGGCGAGTTCCGCGGTGCGCCGGGCGCGTACCGCGGGGCTGACCAGGGTGAGTGCGATCGGCCGTTCGGCGAGCAGGGGCGCCAGCGCGCGGGCCTGGAGTTCACCGAGGGGGGTCAGGGGAAGATCGGTGTGACTCGTGTGCTGTCCGGACCGCGACCACTCCGTCTCGCCGTGCCGGATCAGGATCAGCTCGCCCATGGTGTTTCCGCTCTTTCCTTCTGTTTCCGTACCGCTGTCGCTGTCGCTGTCGCTGTCGCTGTCGCTGTCGCTGTCGCTGTCGCTGTCGCTGCGTGAACCCGCGGGCCCACGATCGCATTCCCGTACGCCCGGCGGCCGGTGCGGCTCGCCCTCGGCGTACGGGCGGTGACGGGTCGTCCGGGTCCGGTGGGCCGGTACGGGAAAGGGCCGCCCCCCTTCGTCGCGCGAAGGGGGGCGGCCCGTTGTCTCCTGCCGGATCGGCTACTTGCGGATCAGGCTGCGGAGCACGTACTGCAGGATGCCGCCGTTGCGGTAGTAGTCCGCCTCACCGGGGGTGTCGATGCGGACGACGCCGTCGAACTCCACACCGGTGTCGGTGGTGACCTTGACGGTGCGCGGCGTGGTGCCGTCGTTCAGCTCGGTCACACCGGCGATGGAGAAGGTCTCCTCACCGGTCAGGCCGAGGGACTCGGCCGTCTGGCCCTCCGGGAACTGGAGCGGGAGGACGCCCATGCCGATGAGGTTCGAGCGGTGGATGCGCTCGTAGGACTCGGCGATGACGGCCTTGACGCCGAGGAGCGCGGTGCCCTTGGCGGCCCAGTCGCGGGACGAGCCGGAGCCGTACTCCTTGCCCGCCAGGATCACCAGCGGGGTGCCGGCGGCCTGGTAGTTCTGCGAGGCGTCGTAGATGAACGACACCGGACCGCCGTCCTGGGTGAAGTCGCGGGTGAAGCCGCCCTCGGTGCCCGGCGCGATCTGGTTGCGCAGGCGGATGTTGGCGAAGGTGCCGCGGATCATGACCTCGTGGTTGCCACGGCGCGAGCCGTAGGAGTTGAAGTCACGACGCTCGATGCCGTGCTCCGTGAGGTACTTGCCGGCCGGGGTGTCGGCCTTGATGGCACCGGCCGGGGAGATGTGGTCGGTGGTGACCGAGTCGCCGAGCTTGGCCAGGACACGGGCGCCGGCGATGTCCTCGACCGGGGTCGTCTCCATGGTCATGCCCTCGAAGTACGGGGGCTTGCGCACGTAGGTGGACTCGGAGTCCCACTCGAAGGTGTTGCCGGTCGGGATCGGCAGCGCCTGCCACTGGGCGTCGCCCGCGAAGACGTCCTGGTAGGACTTGTTGAACATGTCCTCGCCGATGGCGTTCGCCACGACGTCGTTGACCTCGGCCTCGGTCGGCCAGATGTCCGCGAGGTGGACGGGCTTGCCGTCCTGGTCGACGCCGAGGGCGTCCTTGGTGATGTCGACCTTCATCGAACCGGCGATGGCGTACGCGACGACCAGCGGCGGGGACGCCAGGTAGTTCATCTTGACGTCGGGGTTGATCCGGCCCTCGAAGTTGCGGTTGCCGGAGAGCACCGAGGTCACGGCCAGGTCGTGCTCGTTGACCGCCTTGGAGACCTCCTCCGGCAGCGGGCCGGAGTTGCCGATGCAGGTGGTGCAGCCGTAGCCGACGAGGTTGAAGCCGACCTTGTCGAGGTAGGGGGTCAGGCCCGCCTTGTCGAAGTAGTCGGTGACGACCTTGGAGCCCGGGGCGAGGGTGGTCTTGACCCACGGCTTGCGGGTCAGGCCCTTCTCGACCGCCTTCTTCGCCACGAGCGCCGCGGCGACCATGACGTACGGGTTCGAGGTGTTGGTGCAGGAGGTGATCGCGGCGACGGTGACGGCGCCGTGGTCCAGCTCGTACGTCGAACCGTCGGGAGCGGTCACGGTGACCGGGTTGGACGGACCGCCGTTGGGGGTGACGGCCGGGGAGTCGGAGGCCGGGAAGGACTCCTTGCCCGCCTCGTCGACCTCGTCCACGTAGTTGCGCACGTCCTGCGCGAACTGCTGGGCGGCGTTGGCCAGGACGATGCGGTCCTGCGGGCGCTTCGGGCCGGCGATGGAGGGGACGACCGTGGAGAGGTCCAGCTCCAGCTTCTCGGAGAAGTCGGGCTCGGCGGCCGGGTCGAGCCAGAGGCCCTGCTCCTTGGCGTACGCCTCGACGAGCGCGACCTGCTGGGCGTCGCGGCCGGTCAGACGCAGGTAGTTCAGGGTCTCGTCGTCGATCGGGAAGATCGCGGCGGTGGAGCCGAACTCCGGCGACATGTTGCCGATGGTGGCGCGGTTCGCGAGCGAGGTGGCGGCGACGCCCTCGCCGTAGAACTCGACGAACTTGCCGACGACACCGTGCTTGCGGAGCATCTCGGTGATGGTCAGCACGAGGTCGGTGGCGGTGGTGCCGGCCGGGAGCTCACCGGTCAGCTTGAAGCCGACGACGCGCGGGATGAGCATCGAGACCGGCTGGCCGAGCATCGCGGCCTCGGCCTCGATGCCGCCGACGCCCCAGCCCAGCACACCGAGGCCGTTGACCATGGTGGTGTGCGAGTCGGTGCCGACGAGGGTGTCGGGGTACGCCTGGCCGCCCCGGACCATGACCGTGCGGGCCAGGTGCTCGATGTTGACCTGGTGGACGATGCCGGTGCCCGGGGGGACGACCTTGAACTCGTCGAAGGCGGTCTGGCCCCAGCGCAGGAACTGGTAGCGCTCCTTGTTGCGGCCGTACTCCAGCTCGACGTTCTGGCCGAAGGCGTCCTTCGTACCGAACTTGTCGGCGATGACGGAGTGGTCGATGACCAGCTCGGCCGGGGCGAGGGGGTTGATCCTCGCCGGGTCGCCGCCCAGCTCCTTGACGGCCTCGCGCATGGTGGCGAGGTCCACGACGCACGGCACACCGGTGAAGTCCTGCATGATCACGCGGGCCGGCGTGAACTGGATCTCCTGGCTGGGCTGGGCCTGGGAGTCCCAGCCGCCGAGGGCCCGGATGTGGTCGGCGGTGATGTTCGCGCCGTCCTCGGTGCGGAGCAGGTTCTCCAGCAGCACCTTCAGGCTGTAGGGGAGGCGCGCGGAGCCCTCGACCTTGTCCAGCTTGAAGATCTCGTACGACTCGTCGCCCACGCGCAGCGTGCTGCGGGCGTCGAAGCTGTTCGCCGACACGACAGTCTCCTTCATCAATGTGCGCGTACTCCGCGCCGCGCCTCTCTTACGGCGGGCGCCGCGTGGTGCCGCCTACGGCCCCGGCCATCCGCTGAGGTAAGGCTTGGTTAGGTAACCCTTACCAACTGGCTGACGCGTGCGCCTTCGGCATATATCTCGATGTCGAGATAACTCTAGTACATCACCGTGGCGCGGTCATGCCCGGCCGGTGCCCCGGCGCCCGCCTGCGGCCATGTGGGTCATGAACCGGGACCGGCCCGCGCCGCCCGGTGGCCCCGCCCGCCGGATCAGGGAGTGGCGACGAGTTCGCCGAGTCGCATGGCGAGCCACGGCCTGCGGCCGCCGGCCAGCATCCGGCCGCTCGCGATCGCCCTCCAGATCGGCGTACGCCGGAAGGAGACCAGCAGGAACGCGACCGGCGCCGCCGTGATCCGGCAGTCGTAGGCGCGCGGCGGGGCGTCGCGGGTCACCGTCATCGCCCCGTCCTCGACGACGACCGCCAGTCGCGGCCCGCCCTTGATCCTGAGGTCGAACGCGATGCCGACCCCCCGCGCCTTCTCCTCGTCCAGGGCCAGCGCCATCATCGTCGGCATCGACTGACCGATCACCAGGGCCACCTCGTCCGGGCCGATCGACCACGGGAGTCCGGCGCCGCGCGCGACGTCCAGGCCGTGCACCAGGCTCTCACTGATCAGCAGCCCGGTCATCGTCGCCAACGAGATCGTCACCCCCTCCCCGTACCAGGGCACGGCGACGGGGGTGTCCGGGGCGAGGCCCTCGGTGATCCGCAGGAACTCCTCACCCCGCTCGGCGACGACATCGGCGGGGCGGGCGCGCTCCTCGCCGCCGAAGAGGTCGATGGATCTGGCGTTCATGGCCGCGATCCGCTCGCCGAACGACGCCTCGCCCGACGGCAGCAGGCCGTCCCACTCCACGGCCCCGTCGGCGGAGACGACGGAGCAGTACCCGAGGTACACGGCCGCGAGGTGCGCGCCGACGTCGCCCACCGTCCACACCGGGACGCCGGAGGCCGCGCCCGCGTCGGGGACGTCGCGCAACAGCCGGACCAGCCGCGGGATCACAACCCCCAGCGCGGCGCGGGCCCTCTCGTGCTCGGCGACGGGATCGAACCTCGTGACGGTGCCCATACCACTCCCCCATGCTGCGGACGGGCCCGCAGATTACCGCCGAGTAAGGGCGTCGCGACAGGCCCCGTGCGGCCCCGGCGCGGGAGGTGCTCGCCGGGGCGCCGGACCCGCGGGACTAGCCTCCGTGCAATGGGAGTGTGCATCGAGGTCCTGATCGTGGACTGGGAACGGCTGGGAACCGTCCCGGCGGACCAGCGGTCCGCCCTTCTCTGGGACATCTTCGACGACGACGATGACACCTGGAGCCCTCCCCCTCCGGCGGGGTGGGTCCGGCCGAGGGAGGAGGACGCCGACTGGTGCCGCAGATACGACTTCCACGGCACGCTCGGCTCCTACAAGCCCCACTTCTGGGCGGGCGAACGATGGGAGGCCGTCCGCGACCACGCCGCCCCCGGTCTGCGCACCGCCCTGGACCACTACCTGTCGGCGCTGTTCTGGGGCGGCCTTCCGTTCATGGACGGCGGCGACGGCGAGGAGGAGTCCGAGCAGGAATGCCCCTGGGACATACGGACGTTGATGTGGTCCGCACCGGACGATGTGCCGGGGATCAAACGGCTCTGGGACCGGGCCGCGCCCGAACTCGACACGCTGCGGGAGCCGTTCGCGGAGCACGCCGCGTCCCCGGGAAGCTGGATCGCGGACTTCGACGAGTTCGCCCTGCTGCTGAAGGACTGGGGCGAGGTCATGACCGAGGCCGACCGGCGCGGCTGGGGCGTCCTCGGGCTCCACTGCTGAACACCCGGCACCCATGAGAACGCGTCGTCCGTGAAGGCGCGAACCACCGAAGACGAAGGAGAAGACGGAACGTGAACGACGTCAGCGGGTTCAAGGACATCTCCCCGACCACCCTCGCCGACCTCCTGGGCCGCGGACAGGTCATGGACATCGGCATCCGCCCGTTGTGGTCCCCGGTGTCGCGCGTCGCCGGACCGGCGTTCACCGTGCGGTGCCCGCCCGGCGACAACCTCATGCTCCACGCGGCCATCCACCGCGCGGAGCCCGGCTCCGTCATCGTCGTCGAGTCGGGCGACGTGGATCACGCGCTGGCCGGCGGGAACGTCTGCGCCGTCGCCCGGCGCCGGGGTATCGCGGCGTTCGTGGCCGACGGGGTGATCCGCGACCTCGCCGAGGTGCGCGAGATGGGCTTCCCCGTCTTCGCCCGGGGCATCATCCCCATCCCGGGCACGAAGAAGGCCGTCGAGCCGCTGGGCGGACCGGTGCGGTGCGGCGGTGTGCTGGTGAACGCCGGTGACATCGTGGTGGCCGACGAGGAGGGCATCGTGGTCACGCCCCGGGACCGGCGGGAGCAGGTGCTCGCCGACGCCCGGAAGAAGGCGGACAAGGAGGCCGGCGAGTCCCTCGACGCGTGGGAGGCCGCGCACCGCGCCCGCATCGACGACATCCTGCGCGCGAACGGCTTCGAGAACTGACGGCGAGGAGCCCCCTCCGCCCCGGACGGACGCGCAGCGCGTGCCGTCGCGGCGGCCCGCGGGAACCATGGAACGCGCGGTGAGCGCCGGGCCCGTACCACTCGTACGGGCCCGGAAGCGCGACCGCCACGCGGTCATGCGCACCCGTTCACCCGAACGGCATACCCCGGCGCAAGTCTCATCTCATATCTGAGATAACCTTTCGCCATGTCAGACGATTACCTCGTACGCATCGGCAAGCTCATCCGTGACGCCCGTCAGCACCGGGGCTGGACACAGAGTCAGCTCGCCGAGGCGCTCGCCACCAGCCAGAGCGCCGTGAACCGCATCGAGCGCGGCAACCAGAACATCAGCCTTGAGATGATCGCGCGCATCGGTGAGGCGCTCGACAGCGAGATCGTGTCGCTCGGCTACGCCGGGCCCATGCACCTGCGGGTGGTCGGCGGACGCCGGCTCTCGGGCTCCATCGACGTCAAGACGAGCAAGAACGCGTGCGTGGCACTGCTCTGCGCCTCACTGCTCAACAAGGGCCGCACGGTGCTGCGCCGGGTGGCCCGGATCGAGGAGGTCTACCGCCTCCTGGAGGTGCTCAACTCCATCGGCGTGCGCACCCGGTGGATCAATGAGGGAACCGATCTGGAGATCGTCCCGCCGGCCCGGCTCGACATGGACGCCATCGACGCGGACGCCGCGCGCCGGACGCGTTCCATCATCATGTTCCTCGGCCCGCTGCTGCACCGCATGGACCGGTTCAAGCTCCCGTACGCGGGCGGCTGCGACCTCGGCACGCGGACCATCGAGCCGCACATGATCGCGCTGCGCCGCTTCGGCCTGGAGATCGCCGCGACCGAGGGCATCTACCACGCCCAGGTCGACCACACGGTCACCCCCGGCCGCCCCATCGTCCTGACCGAGCGCGGCGACACCGTGACCGAGAACGCGCTGCTGGCCGCCGCCCGGCACGACGGCACCACCGTCATCCGCAACGCGTCCTCCAACTACATGGTCCAGGACCTCTGCTTCTTCCTGGAGACGCTCGGCATACGCGTGGACGGCATCGGCACGACCACACTGACCGTGCACGGCGTCCCGCACATCGACGTGGACGTCGACTACTCCCCCTCCGAGGACCCGGTCGAGGCGATGAGCCTCCTCGCCGCCGCCGTGGTGACGGAGTCCGAGCTGACGATCCGCCGGGTGCCGATCGAGTTCCTGGAGATCGAACTCGCGGTGCTGGAGGAGATGGGCGTCGACTGCGACCGTACGACGGAGTACGCCGCCGACAACGGCCGCACCCGCCTGGTCGACCTCACGGTCCGGCCCTCCAAGCTGGAGGCGCCGATCGACAAGATCCACCCCATGCCGTTCCCCGGGCTCAACATCGACAACGTGCCCTTCTTCGCGGCGATCGCCGCATCGGCCCACGGCCAGACCCTCATCCACGACTGGGTCTACGACAACCGGGCCATCTACCTCACCGACCTGAACCGCCTCGGCGGCAGGCTCCAACTCCTCGACCCGCACCGGGTGTTGGTCGAGGGTCCGACCCGCTGGCGCGCCGCCGAGATGATGTGCCCGCCCGCCCTGCGCCCCGCGGTGGTGGTGCTGCTCGCCATGATGGCGGCGGAAGGCACGTCCGTCCTGCGCAACGTGTACGTCATCAACCGGGGTTACGAGGAGCTGGCGGAACGGCTCAACTCGGTGGGCGCGCAGATCGAGATCTTCCGCGACATCTGAGCCGCGGACACCGTCGCACCCCTTCGCCGCGGACACCTGCACACCCCCTCTTCACCGCGAATGCCGTCGCGCCCTTCCCCACCCCGCATGCATGCCGGGCGGGGAAGGGTGCGACGGCATTCCCGTTGTTTCTTCGGGGAGTTGGGCCGGGAGGAGTCAGGCCTTCCCGTTGCTCGGGGCCGTCACTACCGCATCGCCGGATGCCAAATCGGCCACCTGTCGGGCGCATCGCCGATTGCGGCTGAATCACGTCGGTCCTCGGGCAAACATGCGGGCGGGCACGATCAGCGTATCGAGTTAACGTCGACAGCTTTCCTTGCTCCGGAAAGCGAAGCGGCAACTAGGGTTCCCCTGGATCTGGACGGATTCCCGTCACATACACCTTTCCTCCCCCGTTGCCCAATGACGTCCGCATACGCGTGTCGCCGCCCTCCCAAGGAGCGCTTGCCCGATGACTGTTGACTCGAGCCCGGAAGTACGACCGGAGCTGCCCCGGCAATCCAGCCTGGGCACGGCGGCCGCCCGCAACCTGGCCACCACGACCAAATCGGCCCCGCAGATGCAGGAGATCACCTCCCGCTGGCTGCTGCGGATGCTCCCCTGGGTGGAGGCCCGGGGCGGGGCCTACCGGGTGAACCGCCGCCTGTCCTACACCGTCGGCGACGGGACCGTGGAGTTCGTCCAGGACGGCTCCCACGTCAGGGTGATCCCCCGTGAGCTCGGCGAACTGGCCATGCTGCGCGGCTTCGACGACCTGGAGGTGCTGACCGCGCTCGCCGGACGCTGCGTCCAGCAGGACTTCCGGGCGGGCGAGACGCTGGCCGAGCGCGGGACGCCCGCGGACAAGCTCCACCTGATCGCCCACGGCCGCGTCAACCAAACCTCCGTCGGCAACTACGGTGACGAGGTCGCGCTGGAAGTCCTCGCCGACGGCGACCGGTTCGGGGAGCACGCCCTCCTGGACGGGGACGGCCGGTGGGAGCACACCGTCACCGCCGAGACCTCGGGCACGCTGCTCACGCTGTCGCGCGCCGACTTCGCGGCCGTGCTGTCCACGGCGCCCGGCCTCCAGGCCCACGTCCAGGAGTTCTCCTCGCTCTCCGACCGGCGGCAGAACCACCGCGGCGAGGCGGAGATCGCGATGTCGGCCGGCCACGTCGGGGAACACGAACTGCCCGGCGCCTTCGTCGACTACGAACTGCACCCGCGCGAGTACGAACTCTCGGTCGCCCAGACCGTTCTGCGGGTCCACACGAGGGTAGCCGACCTCTACAACGAGCCGATGAACCAGACCAAGGAGCAACTCCGGCTCACCATCGAGGCGTTGCGCGAACGCCAGGAGCACGAGCTGATCAACAACCGGGAGTTCGGCCTGCTCCACAACGCCGACTTCAAGCAGCGCATCCAGACGCACTCCGGCCCGCCGACCCCGGACGACCTGGACGAACTGCTCTGCCGGCGCCGCGGTTCCAAGTTCTTCCTCGCGCACCCGCGGACGATCGCGGCGATCGGGCGCGAGTTCAACGCGCGCGGGATCTACCCCGACCACACCGATCTCGGGGGCCAGCAGGTCCCGGCCTGGCGCGGGGTGCCGATCCTCCCCTGCAACAAGATCCCCATCACGCCGGAGAAGACCAGCTCGATCCTGGTCATGCGTACCGGCGAGGACAACCAGGGCGTCGTCGGCCTGCACCAGACCGGGCTGCCGGACGAGTACGAGCCGGGCCTGTCGGTCCGCTTCATGGGCATCGACGAGAAGGCGATCATCTCCTACCTCGTCAGCACCTACTACTCCGCCGCGATCCTCGTGCCGGACGCGGTCGGCGTGCTGGAGAACGTGCAGATCGCCCGCTGGCCCAAGTAACGGCCCCGGCCCGGAGGGCAGACGCGCGACACCCCGGACCCTCCGGGGAGGTCGCGCGTGCCCGAGGGCCCCGGGACAGCCGCCCACCCACCGAGGAGCCATTGGATGCCCGTGCCCGAACTGCCACCGCCGCAGTCGAGCCTGCCCGAGGCCGCTTCCCGCTTCGGGACGCACGTACTGGCTGCCGCCGCGGCCCGCGCCCGCGATGCCGGGGCCGCCTTCGGCGGCCCGCCCGCCGCACCTTTCCCGCCCGCCCCGCCCACGCTTTCCGCGCCCTCCGTGCCTGCCCCGCCCGTCCCCGACGCCCCGGCGGCCGGGGCATCCGCACCGGTACCGGTCGCCGACCTGGACCGGATCCTGCGGGGCCCCAACGGGCTGGGCACGGCGGGCCTGCGCCTGACACCGCGGGAGGAACCGCCGACACCTCCGGTCCCCCCGGCGGGGGCGCCGGAAGGCATGCCGGTCCCGGGCCTCTACCACCACCCGGTGCCCGAGCCCGACCCGGTGCGGGTCGAGGAGGTCAGCCGAAGGATCAAGTCCTGGGCGCTGGACGAGGTCTCCCTGTACCCCGAGGAGTGGGAGGAGCAGTTCGACGGCTTCTCCGTGGGCCGCTACATGGTCGGCTGCCACCCGGACGCGCCCACCGTCGACCACCTGATGCTCGCCACGCGTCTGATGGTGGCCGAGAACGCGGTGGACGACTGCTACTGCGAGGACCACGGGGGCTCGCCCGTCGGCCTGGGCGAACGCCTCCTGCTGGCGCACACCGCCCTCGACCCCCTGTACACGACGAAGGAATACCAGCCGCAGTGGGCCGAGTCGCTCCACTCGGACGCGCCCCGGCGCGCCTACCGCTCCGCCATGGAGTACTTCGTCAGTGCGGCCAGTCCCTCCCAGGCGGACCGGTTCCGGCACGACATGGCCCGGTTGCACATGGGGTACCTCGCCGAAGCGGCCTGGGCCCAGCTGGGCCGCGTCCCGGAGGTGTGGGAGTACCTGGCGATGCGTCAGTTCAACAACTTCCGCCCCTGCCCGACCATCACCGACACCGTCGGTGGCTACGAACTGCCGGCGGACCTGCACGCCCAAGCCGCCATGCAGAAGGTCATCGCCCTCGCGGGAAACGCGACGACCATCGTGAACGACCTGTACTCGTACACCAAGGAGCTCGACGCTCCCGGGCAGCACCTGAACCTGCCCGTCGTGATCGCCGAGCGCGAGGGCCTCTCCGACCGGGATGCCTATCTGAAGTCGATCGAGGTCCACAACGACCTCATGCACGACTTCGAGACCGAGGCCGCGGCCCTGGCCGCCGCCTGCCCCGTCCCGACCGTGCAGCGCTTCCTGCGGGGCGTGGCCGCGTGGGTCGACGGCAACCACCACTGGCACCAGTCCAACACCTATCGCTACAGCCTGCCCGATTTCTGGTAAGAGAATGGATTCATCCGTGCCCAACACCGAGCTCACCGCCACCGTCGCATCCCCGCTCATCCCCCACCCGGCGACGCCCTACCAGGGGGACATCGCCCGCTACTGGGACGGGGAGGCCAGGCCCGTGAACCTGCGTCTCGGCGCTGTCGACGGCCTCTACCACCACCACTACGGCATCGGTGAGGTCGACCACGCCGCGCTCGGCGACCCCGAGGACAGCGAGCGCGAGAAGAAGCTGATCACCGAGCTCCACCGACTGGAGTCGGCGCAGGCCGAGTTCCTCCTGGGGCAGCTCGGCGACATCGGGCGCGACGACACCCTGGTGGACGCCGGCTGCGGCCGCGGCGGCACGATGGTGATGGCCCACCAGCGCTTCGGGTGCAAGGTCGAAGGCGTCACGCTGTCGGCCAAGCAGGCCGACTTCGCCAACGGACGCGCCCGTGAGCTCGGCCTCGAGGACCACGTCCGCGCCCGCGTCTGCAACATGCTCGCCACGCCCTTCGAGACCGGTTCGGCCGCGGCCTCGTGGAACAACGAGTCGAGCATGTACGTCGACCTGCACGACCTCTTCGCCGAACACTCCCGCGTCCTCTCGGTCGGCGGCCGCTACGTGACCATCACCGGCTGCTGGAACCCGCGGTACGGCCAGCCCTCGAAGTGGGTCTCGCAGATCAACGCGCACTTCGAGTGCAACATCCACTCGCGCCGTGAGTACCTGCGCGCCATGGCCGACAACCGCCTCGTGCCGCAGGCCGTCATCGACCTCACCCCCGACACCCTGCCCTACTGGGAGCTGCGGGCCACGTCCTCGCTGGTCACTGGGATCGAGGACGCGTTCATCAACTCCTACAAGGACGGTTCCTTCCAGTACCTCCTGATCGCGGCCGACCGCGTCTGACCCGACCTCCTGCCGACCGGACGCAGGAGCCCGGTGTCCCGACACCGGGCTCCATGAGGGCTCCCCTCCGCAGACCGAACCCCTGCGGAGGGGAGCCCTCGGCGGCTCTGCCCACTCCTGAACCAGAACCGCAAGCCGCCGTATCGCCTCACCACATTCCTCGGGTGCAAGCTGTCCACCGCCTCTCCCCGGGGACGTCCCAGGACCGGATCGGTACGCGGCCCGGCCCCTGTCTCCTGAACACTCTCGTCAGGTGTCCAAGTGGTCCACGAAGATTCCGATGAGTATGCGACCGCCGAGACGGGCTTCGGGCAGGCTGAAGTGGACGCGGTTGCGATGCCGCTCCTTCTTGCCGTGCCACTCGCAGCGATAGGTCTCGCCCTCATGGTCGACGTCCCGCTGCTTCATGATCCCGGGTTTTGAACGGGTGTTGGGGCTCTCGGGGGACAGGGCCAGGCCGAAGCGCCCCAACTCCGCCTGCACCTGGTGCGGCTGCCCCGAGTGCAGGGTCATGGCATCGGCGAAGTGGTCGTGCACCACGCCCAGAATCTTTACGACCCAGTCACGCATCTCCGTGTAGGTGCCGTCGAACTTGCGGAAGGAGAGGGAATCGGCGAAGACCAACCCGGGAAAACTCTGGCGGGCACGGTCGAAGAAGTCCTGCTCCGTGGTGTTCTCCCGCTCGAAGAGGGAGCGCCAGAACTCGGAAAGCGCAGACGGATCGACGAAGTGAAAGACCTTCTCCGCCATCGGCTCGCCGACCACCCCGTCAATGGCGGAGACCGGAAGCCAGCCGCTGCGGGCTTCGGCGGGGAAGACCAGGCATGCCACGTGGCGCCTCTGCCTCGTCTGCCACCAGGCGTAGCAGAGAGACCAGGCGAAGTCCCTTTCGGTGCCCACTACTTCGACGCGGTCGGGCAAGCCGGAGAGGTCCGTGTCCCAGGTGGGGCAGCGATCCATGAGGCGGACCATCCTCAGCCGTGCGTCCCGCCCGGCGCGCGGCGCCTCCCCCTCGTACAGGACGTCGTAGACCGCACGGTCGTCCACGCACTCCACGTCCAACCAGAACGGCGAAACAGCGACCGCCTGCTCTTCGAACAGCTCCTCCAGCGTGTCGCTGAAATCGTCCAGCAGGTCCGTCAGCCGCTCCTCCGTCAGCCCCCTGAAGTCGAAGGACGACTCGTCCACGACGATCCGGTACGGTTCACCGTCCCCTGCGCCTGGCACGTGCCAACCTCCCCAGGTCCTGCTCGATCTGGTCGAAGAATCCCCGCGGCCACTCGGTCAGTTCGCCCTTCGCGGTGAACTCGATGGGCACGGAGCCGGCCTCCTCCTCGCCGAAGTAGTGCACGACCGCGTTCTCGGGCAGCAGACTCTGTTCCTCCGCCATGGCCAGCCGGGCCCCGTTGAGGACGTGATCGCTGTGCGTCTCCACGATCACCTGGGCACCGGTCCCGGCGACTCGGGCGAGGAAACGGCCCAGCTTGGACTGACCGCCGGGGTGGAGATGAGCCTCCGGGTTCTCGACGATCAACAGGTCCCCGGGGCCGGCGAGAAGACCCGCGACGATCACGGGCAGGGCGTAGGAGAACCCGAAGCCCATGTTGGCCGGGCGGATCGGCTCGCTCAGCAGTCCCGGCTCCTGGAAGCGGATGGTGCTCGCCGTGATCCCGGGCGGCCACTGCGCGGTGATCTTGATGGGGCGGATGATGTCCGAGGCCCAGGTCTCCACCTGTGTACGCAAGGTGGTGACGTTGTGCGTGCTCCGGGTCGTCGGGTGGAGCAGCGGCTCGGACACCTGCCGGGTCTCGTGCAGGGCGAGCACCTGCGCCGTGTATTCGCCCTGCACGCCGACACCGAGAAGGTCGGGATGCTCGGCGGAAACGCCCAGCTGGTCGCGGGGCCCGAGACGCTCGGCGCAGAGATAGGTGAACGCGCTTCCCCTGCCGCACAGTGCCGTCGGCGGCCGATCGACCTTGTCTGCAACCCCCAGGTAGAGCGCCTGCTCGTCGCGGACCACGAAACGGTGAACGCTCGGCGGCTCCGCGCCGTCGCCGGTGATCTCGATCTCGATGGTGGAGTCGGGGGCGTCCGGGTGAAGGACTTCGTGCGCCTCGCCCAGGGCGAGTCCGTAGGGGCCGTTGAGCTGCACCACCTTGCCGGCCGGTGCGTCCACGAGCTGGCGGGCCAGTAGCAGGCTCTGGATGGTGGTGCTCTTTCCCGTGCCGTTGAGTCCGGTGAGCACGGTGAGAGGACGCAGGGCGAAGGACTCATCGGCGAAGCGTTTGAAGTACCGGACACGCAGGTTGGTGATCATCTACCGATCCCCCGCGATCCGGGCGGTGGCCTCGAACCGGTACATCACCCGACGGACATCACCCGTGGAGGAGGTGATGGCCTCCAGGTAGCGATAGTCGCGCGTCATCAGCTTGCGTGCGAGGGTGACGATCTCTTCACTGCGCTGCTCAAGATCCGAGGAATCATAATCGGCGAGGACGATCGACCACGTCTCGAAGAGCGCCCGGTTGATCGGGTTCCGACCAACCGACCCCAACGGCCACTTGCGGAACGCCTGGTCGCCGAAAACCAGCCGGGCATTCACCATGGCCTTACGGAAAGCCGCCATGAGGTCCTCGATCCTGGCCTCAGTCACGTCCTTCTCGTTGTCCAGCATGATGGTGGTCCGCTGGAGGAAGGGGTCCATCGCAGCGTACTTCGCGTAGCCGTCCGTCCCCATCAACCAGAACGCGGCGAAGCGCAGGGCCATCTCCCGGTCGTTCATCCGGATGTGGCCGCCCAAGTCGTTGGTCGCCGCGTTGAACTCCGCCGTGGAGGTCATCTCCCTCAGGACTGTCCGGCTGCGGTCCTTGCTCATGCAGTGCCGGATCTCCTGCGCGTTCAGGGGCGTACCCCCTGTGTTGATGCGCTTGAAGATGTCGTACATGACATCCGACGGAGTCGTCGGGTCGATGACGTTGGTGACGATCTGAGTGTTGTAGATGCGTCTCCTCCACGGGGCGGGGAGATCCTCGAAGCGCTTTCCCTCCACCGCGCCCTTCAGGTATTCCAGGCCTTTCAGCGCGAATCCCCGCTCCGTTCCCCCGCGCACGAAATCGCGAATGGTCGACAAGCGTTGGAGACCGTCGACCACACGCATGAGCCCATCGGTGTCCTCGGCGAAGTAGAAGGCCGGAAGGGGAATCTGCAGCAGTACGGACTCGATGAGCCTCGATTTCTGCACCGGCTTCCACACCTGACCGCGCTGGAAGTCCGGTGCCAGTTCCAACGACTCATCCTCGATCATGTCCAGGACGTTGCGCAACGAGAACTGCTTGGTATTGACCCGAATCTGCTCCGGATTCCACGGCCGCTCGATCTCCGGTGGCGCTTCCTCGGTCTCGATCTCCGCCTCGACTCCGGTGCCTGTGTCGAGGAAGTGCTCCTCCGTGATCTTCGGCAGCTGGGGGGTGTCCGAGGTCGTCATGGGACGATCGTAGCCGGGCAGCCGGAACCAAAAAGGCCTCCCCTGCCCGGGCAGGATCAAGGGCTGTGCGACCCACCCGGCCCGGCTCACCGCACGTTCACCCCCTCACAGTGCCGCCCGTTCGATCCGCCGCACCGCCGGATCCATCTCCACAGACCAGAACCCTTGAGTGCGTTGACGACGTCAACACACTCATTCGACTTGAGTCAACAGGGCATTGGTGTACACTCCCTCGCGGGATGTACGCGACAAGTGGAACGGGGAGGGGCATGAGCCCGGAGACGGTCGACGCACGGTTCCGGATCAAGGGAATCGTGGGGCGCGGAAACATGGGCGAAGTCCACCGGGCCGAGGACCTCCATGCCGCCCCGGACTCCCCGCACAGGGAGGTCGCGCTCAAGACCGTGCTGCGCGGCCGGACCGGGATCGCCGTCGACACCTCGGGGTCCAACACGGAGATCGACCGCTTCCGCCGCGAAGTGCGGATCATGCGCATGCTCTCCCAGGGGCACCCGAACCTCACCCGGCTGATCGACGGCGGCGTCGACGGGACGCCGGGCGGCAGTGGTCTGCCCTACCTCGCCATGGAGCTGCTGGACGGTCATCCGCTCGCGGACCTCATCGACGAAGAGCCTCAGCTCCCGGTCTCCTGGGCCGCTGCCGTCGGGGCGCAGATCGCCTCCGGTCTCGCCGCCGCGCACACGGCCGGGGTCGTCCACCGCGACCTGAAGCCCGCCAATGTGATGCTGACCGGTGACGGCACGGTCAAGATCCTCGACTTCGGCATGGGCACGATCGTCGAGGATCCCGACCAGACCCGTCTGACCAGCACGGGCGTCAGCGTCGGCACGGCCCGCTACATGGCGCCCGAGCAGTTCCGCGCCGAGCGCGTCTCCGCCCTCGCCGACCTCTACGCGCTCGGCTGCATCCTGTACGAACTGCTGGTCGGGCAGCCGCCGTTCTCCGCCAGAACCCCGTTCGAGCTCTCCGAACAGCACCAGCACGAGCAGCCGCCGTCACTGACCCTGGTCCGCCCGGACCTGCCCGCCGGACTGGTCCGGCTCGTGGACCGACTCCTGGAGAAGGACGCCGAGCTCCGGCCCGAGAACGCCGCTCTGGTCCATGACGCGCTGGTCCCGCTCGCGCTCGCGCCGGACGACACCGCCGCCCTGCTGGCCCCGCACTGGCAGGTGATGGACCCGGTGGAGCGGCTGCGAACTCTGCTTCCCGAGCGCACCCCGGCCGCGCCCGCACCCGTGCCGCGCAGGAAGCCGCGCCTGCCCGAGACGATGGACGTCTTCGGCATCCACTCCGACCTGATCCGCGAGTACGAGAACTTCACCCGGAGCGCGACGGTGTTCCGGGACGCCCGGATCGACGGCTTCGTCAAGGACGACCTGGCGGCGAAGTCGCAGTGGCCCGACCCGTGGCTGTCGCTGAACCCGTTCTTCGCCGACGGCGGCAAGGTCACCGATCTCGTGCGGGACGGCATGCTGCACCCCCGGTGCGCGGAGATCTTCCAGGCGGACAAGAAGGAGACCTCGCCGCGCCCGGACGGCCGTCCGCTCACCTTCCACCTCCACCAGCGACAGGCGATCGAGGCCGCGCAGGCGGGCGACTCCTATGTGCTGACCACCGGTACCGGTTCCGGGAAGTCCCTGTCGTACATCGTCCCGATCGTGGACCACGTCCTGAAGGAGCGCGAGGCGGCCGGTCCGGGCGCGGGTGGCCGGGTGCGCGCGATCGTCGTGTACCCGATGAACGCCCTGGCCAACTCCCAGCTGAAGGAACTGGAGAAGTACCTGCACCACGGTTTCGGGGACGGCCGCGAGCCGGTCACCTTCGCCCGTTACACCGGCCAGGAGTCCGAGGAGCAGCGTCGGGAGCTGCGCAAGAACCCTCCGGACATCCTGCTGACGAACTACGTGATGCTGGAACTGATGCTGACCCGGCCGGACGACCGGTCCAGCCTGATCCGGATGGCCGACGGTCTGCAGTTCCTCGTCTTCGACGAGTTGCACACCTACCGGGGCAGGCAGGGCGCGGACGTGGCGTTCCTGATCCGCCGGGTCCGTGAGGCCTGCCGGGCCTCGGCGACCATGCAGTGCATCGGCACCTCGGCGACCATGTCCACCGAGGGCTCCTGGGAGGACCAGCGGCGCGAGGTCGCCAAGGTCGCCGGCCGGCTGTTCGGTACGACGGTGCTGCCGAAGCGGGTCATCGGCGAAACTCTCATTCGGGCGGCCGATGAGGCCCCGGCGACCGTGCCCGCCGAGCGGCTGCGGTCATCCGCGGCGCCCCGCTCGTACGAGGCGCTGACGAAGGACTCGCTGGCCCGCTGGGTGGAGTCCCGGTTCGGTCTGGAACACGAGGCGGGCACGGGGCGGCTCCGCCGCTGCGCACCGGACACCGTCGAGGCCGCGGCGGCCGGGCTGGCCGCGGAGTCCGGGGTGCCCGAGGAGAGGGTGCGCGAGGCGATCCGCGCCACGCTGGAGGCGGGTGCGCAGGCGAAGCATCCGGTGACGGAGCGGCCGCTGTTCGCCTTCCGGCTGCACCAGTTCCTCTCCAAGGGCGACACCGTCTACACCACGCTGGAGGACCCGCTCACCCGTCCGCTCACCCGCACCTACCAGCTGGAACAGCCGGACAGTGACGGAAAGCCGCTGTTCCCGCTGGCGTTCTGCCGCGAGTGCGGCCAGGAGTACCTGACCGTCTGGCGCTCCGAGGAGAACGGCACGTACCGGTACGAACCGCGCCGGAACACCTCCGCGTCGGGCGGCCGCGACGGCGAGGGCTACCTGTACCTGGGCATGCCCGGGGAGGACTACGAGTGGCCGGCCGATCCGCAGAGCGCCGTGGACGACAGGCGGCTGCCGGAGTCGTGGCTGGAGCCGGACGCGCAGGGCGTGACCGTCGTCAAGAAGTCCTACCGCCCCCGGGTGCCCAGGCGCGTCGTCGTGGACGCGTTCGGGAACGAGTCGGGCGAGGGGCTGGTGGCGGCGTTCGTCCCGGCGCCGTTCCTGTTCTGTGTGCACTGCCAGGTCTCCTACGAGCAGACCCGCGGCCGGGATTTCGCCAAGCTGGCCACCCTGGACCAGGAGGGGCGTTCCTCGGCCACCTCCTTGATCTCCGCGTCGATCGTGAAGTCCCTGCGCGCGGTGCCCGAGGAGAGCCTGGGCAAGGAGGCGCGCAAGCTC
The DNA here is from genome assembly GCF_008120935.1 of Streptomyces sp. sk2.1. Lineage (GTDB taxonomy): Bacteria > Actinomycetota > Actinomycetes > Streptomycetales > Streptomycetaceae > Streptomyces. The sequence continues at coordinate 1,586,801 of NZ_RDBO01000077.1, read as the reverse complement.
CTCACCTTCGTCGACAACCGGCAGGACGCCTCGCTCCAGGCCGGCCACTTCAACGACTTCGCGCAGGTGACCCAGTTGCGCGGCGCGCTGTACCGGGCCGCGGCGCAGGCGGGCGAGGAGGGGCTGCGCCACGACGACCTCGCCGAGGCGGTGACCGAGGTGATGGGGTTGTCGCCCCGTGAGTACGCCGGAGCCGCCTCCCTCGCTCCCTCCATGGAACGCCGTGCGACGAAGGCCTTCCGCGACGTCGTGGGGTACCGGCTCTACCGGGATCTGGAGCGCGGCTGGCGCATCACGATGCCCAACCTCGAACAGACGGGGCTGTTGCGGATCGACTACGAGGACCTGGACTGGATCGCGGCCCGGCCGGACCGCTGGCAGTCCGCGCACGCCGTGCTGCGCGACGCCGACCCCGCCCTGCGCGAGGAGGTCGCCCGCACACTGCTCGACCACATGCGGCGGGCCCTCGCCATCGACGTCCAGTACTTCCGCGACGACTTCGACACCTTGCAGCGGGCGAGCGAGGAACGTCTCGTCGGGCCGTGGGTCCTGAGCGAGAGCGACAAGCCCACCGTCGGCACCGCGTACCCGTACGGTTCGCGGCCGGGCATGGAGCGCTCCGCGCTGTTCCTGTCGGCCCGCGGCAAGTTCGGCAAGTACCTCCGGCGAAACATGCCCGAGCTGCGCGCGCTGTCGCTGGACGATGTCCAGGCCGTCATCGGGGACCTGCTGAAGGTGCTGCTCCAGGCGGAGTTGGTGCGCGAGGTGGAGGCGGCCCCCGAGTATTCCGGCCCCGCCTTCCGCCGCCGGGCGGCCGAGAAGCGCACCGGTTACCGGGTGTCGGCCGCCGCCCTGGTCTGGCGGGCCGGAGACGGCGAGCGGGGCGCGGTCGACCCGCTGGCGCGCACGTACAGCAGCGGTGAGGGCCCGCGCGTCAACCCGTTCTTCCGCGACCTGTACCGGACGGCGGCGGCCGAACTGGCCGGACTGTTCGCCCGGGAACACACCGCGCAGGTTCCCCCGGAGGACCGGCTGGAGCGCGAGGAGGAGTTCCGGAAGGCCGAACTGCCGCTGCTGTACTGCTCCCCGACGATGGAGCTGGGCGTGGACATCTCCTCGCTCAACGCCGTGCTGATGCGCAATGTGCCGCCGACCCCGGCGAACTACGCGCAGCGCTCGGGCCGGGCAGGCCGTTCCGGTCAGCCCGCGCTGGTGACCACGTACTGCGCCACGGGCAACAGCCACGACCAGTACTACTTCCGGCGTTCCCAGGACATGGTGTCCGGGCAGGTGGCGCCCCCGCGACTGGATCTCGCCAACGAGGATCTGGTCCGCTCCCACCTCCAGGGCATCTGGCTGGCGGAGACCGGGATGAAGCTGGGCATCGCGATCCCGGACGTCGTCGACGTGGCCTACGACCCCGACGGCAGCGACCGCCCCGATCCGCAGATGCCGCTGCCGCTCCTCCCCCACATCCGCGACCTGTCCCTGGACGAGGGCGCGCGGCGGCGCGCGGTCGCCGCCGCCCGTACCGTCCTCGCCCCGCTGATCGCCGACTTCGCGGCCACCACCTGGTGGTACGACGAGTGGATCGAGGACCGGATCGACCGGGCGCCGCACTGGTTCGACGAGTCCTTCGAGCGGTGGCGCGAGCTGTTCCGGGCGGCTGTCGTCGATCAGTACGAGCAGAACAAGCGGGTCGTCGACCACACGCTCTCGCAGGGCGAGCAGAGCCGGGCGCGCAGTCGGCGCCGCGAGGCCGAGACCCAGACGAACCTGCTGCTGAACCGCTCGTCCGACAGCAAGTCGGTGATGAGCGACTTCAATCCGTACCGCTATCTGGCGTCCGAGGGGTTCCTGCCCGGCTACAGCTTCCCGCGGCTCCCGCTGGCCGCGTACATCCCGCGTTCCGGCAACCGCCGCAACGCCGACGGGGACTACCTCCAGCGTCCCCGGTTCCTTGCGATCCGGGAGTTCGGCCCCGGCGCGCTGATCTACCACGAGGGCGCCCGCTACCAGGTCACCCGCGTGCAACTGCCGCCGGACGCCTCGGGCGACCTGGCGACGGCGGAAACGCGGCGCTGCGACAACTGCGGTTACCACCACGTCGTCAAGCCCGGCGTGGACGTGTGCGAGATGTGCGACGAGAGCCTGGGAAAGAAGCGCACCGGCCTGCTCCACCTGCACACCGTGTACACCACCCCGCGCGAGCGGATCTCCTCCGACGAGGAGGAGCGCCGCCGGGCCGGTTTCCGCCTGGAGACCTCGTACGCGTTCCAGGGCCACGGCGCCCGCAAGGGACGCCTCACCTCGCACGTCACCGACATCGACGGGGCGCCTGTCCTCGATCTGGACTACGGCGACTCGGCGACCGTCCGCATCACCAACCTCGGCCGGGTCCGCGACAAGGAGAACGAGCCGGACGGTTACTGGCTCGATCTCGGCGACGGCCGCTGGCTCAACGACCGGGCCGCCGCGGACGCCATCGAGGGCACCGGCATGCCGGTGGTCGACGAGGACGGCAACGAGAAGCGCCGCAAGAAGCGTGTCCTGCCCTATGTGGAGGACCGCCGCAACATCCTCGTGCTCACCCTGGACGAGCCGCAGCCCGAGCCGGTGGCCCTGTCGTTCCTGTACGCGCTGGAGCGGGGCATCGAGGCCGCGTTCGAGCTGGAGGACTCCGAGCTGACCGCCGAACTGCTGCCTCCGGACGACGGCCCGCGGCGTCGCATCCTGTTCACGGAGGCGGCCGAGGGCGGCGCCGGTGTGCTGCGGCGCATCCAGCACGAGAAGGACGCCCTCGCCAGGGCCGCCCGGACAGCACTGGAGATCTGCCACTTCGACCCGGAGACGGGCGAGGACGAGGGCGGTCCGGCACAGGGCGAGAAGTGCGCCCGCGGCTGCTACGCCTGCCTGCTGACCTACGCCAACCAGACTCATCACCGCAAGCTGAGCCGGCACAGCGCGCAGCCGTTGCTCGCGCGGCTGGCCACCGCCCGCACCACGCGGGAGGACCGCGGTGAGTCCCGCAGCGAACGCTTCCGCAGGCTGGCCCCGGCAGCGAACGGCAAGACCGACACGCCCGCCGGGGCCGCGGAGCCCGCAGCGCCCGCGCCGACGCCGACGCCACTGGAGACGGATCTGGGGGCCCTCGTCGCGAGCGGTGACCTGCTCGGCTGGCTCAGGGCGAAGGGTTTCCGGATGCCGGACAAGGCCAAGGTCCTCGTCCCGGAGGCGGGGGCCTGCCCGGATCTCGTCTTCCGTCTGGACGGTGCCAACCTCGCCGTGTTCGTCGACGTCCCCGGCCGGGCGGCCGATTCGACCCGCGACGTCGAGGCCGGTTACCGCCTGGAGGACGCCGGATGGGACGTCCTGCGCTTCCCCACGGATGCGGACTGGGACGCCATCATCGATCACAACGCCGCCTACTTCCACATGCGTTGACCGCACCACCTCTTCTCGATCCAAGGAACTGGGACATCTCATGAGCCTCACGTACACAGCCGGCTCCCTGGTCGCCGCCCGTGGCCGGGAATGGGTGGTGCTGCCCGAGAGCGCCCCCGACATGCTGGTGCTGCGCCCCCTGGGCGGGAGCGAGGACGACATCGCGGCCGTCTTCCCCTCCTTCGAGAAGGTGCGCCCGGCCGAATTCGCGGCACCGGGCCCGGACGACCTGGGTGACCAGCGGTCCGCCGGTCTGCTGCGCACGGCGCTCCGTATCGGCTTCCGTTCGGGCGCGGGCCCGTTCCGTTCGCTGGCCTCGATCGCCGTGGAGCCGAGGGCCTATCAGCTGGTCCCGCTGCTGATGGCGCTGCGGCAGCGCACCGTGCGGCTGCTGATCTCGGACGACGTCGGCATCGGCAAGACGGTCGAGGCCGGTCTGATCGCCAAGGAACTGCTCGCGCAGGGCGAGGCGGCCCGGCTGGCGGTGCTGTGCTCCCCGGCACTGGCCGAGCAGTGGCAGTCCGAGCTGCGGGAGAAGTTCGCCATCGACGCCGAACTGGTCCTGGCCTCCACGGTGTCGCGCCTGGAGCGTGGCCTGGAGCTGGGCCAGTCCCTGTTCGACAAGCACCCGTACACGATCATCTCGACGGACTTCATCAAGTCGACCCGGCACCGCGAGGACTTCGTACGGCACTGCCCCGATCTGGTGATCGTCGACGAGGCCCACTCCTGCGTGGCCGCCGACGACGCCGCGCAGGGCTCCGCGTCCACGTCGAACCAGCTCCGTCACGAGCTGCTGCGCAAGATCTCCGCCGACACGGGCCGGCATCTGCTGCTGCTGACCGCGACCCCGCACTCCGGCAAGGAGTCCGCGTTCCGCAATCTGCTCGGCCTGGTGCGGCCCGAACTCGCGACGCTGGACCTGGAGTCGCCCGCGGGGCGGGCGAAGCTCGCCGAGCACTTCGTGGCCCGCAAGCGTGCCGACGTCCGCGACTACCTCACCAAGGAGGACGGGCTCGCCGACGACTCCCTGGCCGAGCGGACCGCCTTCCCGTCCGACCGCTGGACGAAGGACGAGCCGTACAAGCTGGCACCCGCCTACCGGGCGCTGCTCGACGACGCCATCGCGTACGCCCGCGACCGCGTCGCGACCGCGGGCGAGCAGGGCAAGCGGGAGGCGCGGATCGCCTGGTGGTCGGTGATCGCGCTGCTGCGCTCGATGGTGTCCTCGCCCGCGGCCGCCGCGCAGACCCTGAAGACCCGCTCCGAGTCCGCCGCCGCCCGCACCGCGCAGGAGGCGGACGCGCTGGGCTTCCCGGTGGCCGCCGATTCCGCCGACAACGACCGGCTCGAAGGCATGGACGTCGCACCGGGCGCCGCCGAGTCGGAGGAGGCCGGTGCCCGGCTGCTCGAACTCTCCCAGCGGGCCGCCGAACTCGTCGGCCCGGCCGGGGACGCGAAGCTGAAGGCGCTCACCCGGCATCTGAAGAGCCTGATCGCCGACGGCTACCACCCGATCGTCTTCTGCCGCTACATCCCCACCGCCGAGTACCTCGCCACCCAGCTGGAGGGCAAGCTCGGCAAGAAGACGAGGATCGCCGCGGTGACCGGCACCCTCTCCCCGCAGCAGCGCCTGGAGCGCATCGAGCAGCTCGCCGCCGAGACCGCCGAGGCGGCCGGGGAAGCCGGTGACCCGGCAGTCCGCCGCGTCCTGATCGCCACCGACTGCCTCTCCGAAGGCGTCAACCTCCAGCACCACTTCGACGCCGTCGTCCACTACGACCTGGCCTGGAACCCCACCCGTCACGACCAGCGCGAGGGCCGGGTCGACCGCTACGGGCAGAAGCGCGACCAGGTCCGTGTCATCACCATGTTCGGCGAGGACAACGGCATCGACGGCAAGGTCCTGGAGGTGCTGTTCATGAAGCACCGGCAGATCATGAAGGACCTGGGCATCTCCGTCTCCGTCCCCGACGAGACCGCCTCCGGCGTCACCGACGCGGTGGTGGAGTGGCTGCTGCTGCACGGGCGGCAGGGCAGCCAGGAGAGCCTGTTCGAACTGGACGGCCACCAGGAGTCGTTCGACCGCATCGAGCGCGAGTGGAACTCGGCCGCCGAACGCGAGAAGACGTCCCGCTCCAAGTACGCCCAGCGCGCGATCCACCCCGAGGAGGTGGCGCGCGAGGTCGCCGCCGTACGAGCGGCGCTCGGCGGCGCGGAGGAGGTCCGCGATTTCGCCCTGGAGGCGCTGGGCGGCCTGGACACGCTGGTCCGCGACCCGCGTGACGACAGCGGCGACTTCACGGCCCAGCCCGGCGGCGCCCCGGCCGGACTGCGCGACGCGCTCGCCGCCACGCTCGGTGGACGGCTCGTCGAGGAGGACCGGGAGATCCCCTTCCGCACCACGCCCGCGGTCGCGCGCGGCGAGGCAGCCCTGGTCCGCACCGACCCGGTGATCGGCGCCATCGCCTCGTACGTCCTGGACTCGGCCCTCGACGCGAACACCCCCGGCCCCCGGCCGGCCCGCCGCTGCGGCGTCGTCACCACGGACGCGGTCACCACCCGCACCACACTCCTGCTGGTCCGCTACCGCTTCCACCTCACGCTCCCGTCCCGCAACGGCGAGCGGCAGCTGGTCGCCGAGGACGCCCGTCTGCTCGCGTACGAGGGGATGCCGTCGCGCGCCCGCTGGCTGGACGACGACGCGACCGCCGCCCTCCTCTCGGCCCGCGCCACCGCCAACACCCACGAGCAGCTGGTCCGCAACCAGATCGCCAAGGACCTGAACGGCCTGCCGGACCTCGCCGCGCACCTCACCGAGTACGGCACCCGCCTGGCCGCCGAGCTCGATTCCTCGCACCGCCGGGTCCGCAAGGCGAACGAGGAGATCGTCCGCGGCCTGAAGGTCGTCCCGCAGGAGCCCGCCGACGTCCTCGGCGTCTACGTCTACCTGCCGCAGCAGCCCGCCCCCGTCGCGTCCGCCGCCTCTACCGTGTCCGGAGCCGAAGCCTGATGTCCGCCGCCACCCGCAACTCCCTGGCCTTCACCGCCGTCACCCCGGTCGGCGGCCTGCTCCCCTCCGACATGCTGCTGCGCATCGCGGAGACCCGGAACCTGCCGGGCACCAAGCCCGCCGACTACGGCCTGCCCGCCTCGGTGCCCGTACGCAACGAGGCCGAGCGCGCCTGGGAGTACCTCAAGCCCCTCTGGCGCGACCTGCGCACCGCGCTCCCCTCCGACCCGGTGACCGGCGATCCCGCCGCCGACCCCACGGGCCGCGCGGGCACCGACTGGCTGGCCCAGCTCTTCCGCAAGCTGGACTTCGGCGCGCTGACGGAGGTCGGCGCGGCGGGGATTCCGGCGGACTCCGACCCGGAGAAGCGCTTCCCGGTCTCCCACCGCCACGGCCCGGCCCTCATCCACCAGGTCCCGTGGAACGTGAAGCTCGACAAGCCCCCGGTGAAGGGCCAGATCCCGCCCCAATCGATGGTGCAGGACTGTCTCAACCGCACCGAGGCCCACCTGTGGGCCATCGTCACCAACGGCCGTCAGCTGCGCCTGCTGCGCGACTCGTCGTCCTTCTCCACGGCGGCCTACGTCGACTTCGACCTGGAAGCCCTCTTCGACGGCGAGCTGTTCAGCGAGTTCGTGCTGCTGTACAGCCTGCTGCACGCGTCACGGTTCGCGGTGCCTGAGGGGACGGCGGCGTCGGGGTGCTGGCTGGAGAAGTGGCGCGCCGAGGCCGTCACCTCCGGAACCCGCGCCCTGGACCAGCTCCGCCTGGGTGTCCAGAACGCCCTGACCGTCCTCGGCACCGGCTTCCTGCGCCACCCGGACAACGGCGCGCTGCGGGAGGACACCGACCCGAAGGCCCTCCGCGACGCCCTGCTGCGCCTGGTCTACCGGCTGCTGTTCGTCTTCGTCGCCGAGGACCGGGACGCCCTGCTCGACCCGGAGGCCGACGACTCCCGTCGAGAGGCGTACGAGCGGTACTTCTCCTCCGCCCGCCTCCGCGAACGCGCCCGCCGCCGCCAGGGCACGGCCCACGGCGACCAGTACGAGGCCCTGCGCATCGTCCTCGAAGCCCTCGGGAAGGAAGGTGGCCGCCCCGAGCTGGCCCTGCCCGGCCTCGGCGGCCTGTTCTCCCCCACCGAGACCGATGCCCCGCTCGACGGCCTCAAGCTGTCCAACGAGTCGCTGCTCTCCGCCGTCCGCCACCTCGCCCAGGTCCGCGACCCGGGCGCCCGCCGCTGGCGTCCCGTCGACTACCGCCACCTGGACGCGGAGGAGCTCGGCTCGGTCTACGAGTCCCTGCTTGAGCTGGAGCCGAAGCACTCCGCGACGGACCGCTCCTTCGAGCTGGTGGAGGTGGCGGGCAACAGCCGTAAGACGACCGGCAGTTACTACACCCCGTCCTCGCTCATCGAGTGCCTGCTCGACACGACGCTCGACCCGGTGCTGGACGAAGCCTTCAAGCGGGGTGACCAGCGGGCCACCGCCGCCGGCCGCCCCGACCCGGCCGACGACATCGTCGCCGAGCTGCTGTCCCTGACGGTCTGTGACCCGGCGTGCGGCTCCGGCCACTTCCTCGTCGCGTCGGCACGGCGTATCGCCAAGCGGGTGGCCTCGGTGCGCGAGCACAACCCGGAGCCGACGGACGGCACCGTGCGCCACGCCCTGCGCGAGGTCGTCGCCCGGTGCATCTATGGTGTCGACCTCAACCCGATGGCCGTGGAACTGGCCAAGGTCTCCCTGTGGCTGGAGGCCATGGAACCGGGCAAGGCACTCGGCTTCCTCGACGCCCACGTCAAGCACGGCAACGGCCTCATCGGCGCGACACCGAAACTGCTGGCGGACGGCGTCCCCGACGACGCCTTCAAGCCCATCGAGGGCGACGACAAGAAGCACGCCTCCGGCCTCGTCAAGCGCAACAAGGCCCAGCGGGGCGGCCAGGACGAACTCCTCTTCGACACGGAGCCCCTGCCGGGCAACGAGCGGTACGCCGTCGAGCTCGCCGCGATCACTGCCGCTCCCGCCGATTCGCTGGAGGACGTGCACGCCCAGGAGGCCGCGTACCGGGTGTACGTGGAGTCGTCGGCGTACGTCCAGGACCTCCACGCCGCCGACGCCTGGTGCGCGGCGTTCGTGTGGCCCAAGCACGCGGGTGCGCCGGATGCCCCGACCGACCAGGTGTTCCGGGCGCTGCGGGGTCGGGACCAGTCCTCGGTGTCGGACGCGACGCACGAGCAGATCCTGGAGCTGCGGGACCAGTACCGGTTCTTCCACTGGCACCTGGAGTTCCCGGAGGTGTTCGCCGTCCCGGAGTCGGGGGTTGGCGTGCAGGGCGGGACGGGGTGGGCCGGCGGGTTCGACGCGGTGGTGGGGAACCCGCCGTGGGAGCGGGTGAAGCTCCAGGAGCAGGAGTTCTTCGCGCAGCGTGACCCCCGCATCGCCGGGGCCAAGAACGCGGCCGCGCGGAAGCGGCTCATTGCTGAGTTGCGCGATGACCGTGATGGCGCGCACCTCTACGCCGAGTTCGAGGCCGCCAAGCGGCGCGCGGAGGGCGAAAAGCACTTCCTGCGGGCCAGCGATCGGTTCCCGCTGACAGGGCGGGGTGACATCAACACGTACGCCGTGTTCACGGAGAGCGACCGCGTGCTGACGAGGCCTCGGGGGCGGACGGGCGTAATCGTGCCGACGGGGATCGCCACGGACGCGACGACGCAGTTCTTCTTCAAGGACCTGATTACCAGGGGGCACCTCGTCGCGCTGTACGGCTTCGAGAACGAAGAGCGGATCTTCCCCGGTGTTCACCACGACCGGCCATTCTTCCTATTCTGCATGGCGGGTTCCGGCTCTCCCGACACCCCGATCTCCATCGCTTTCCGAGTCCGTCAGATCGAGCAGATCTCGGAACGCTCCTACCCCCTGACAGGCCGCGACATCCAGCTCCTCAACCCGAACACCGGCACCTGCCCGGTCTTCCGGAGCCGCCGGGACGCCGAGATCACACTGGGGATCTATCGCCGCGTGCCGGTACTGATCGACGAGGCGAAGGAGGCGGGTGGGAACCCCTGGGACATCTCGCTCATGCGCATGTTCCACATGTCGGATGACTCCCATCTGTTCCGCCCCTCAGCCCAGAACGCCGAGACGCTCGACGACCTCCTCAAGACCGGCTGGACCCTCGACGGCAACGTGCTCGCCCGCGGCGAGGAGCGCCTGCTCCCGCTGTACGAGGCGAAGGTGCTGCACCACTACGACCACCGCTTCTCCACGTACGAGAACGCCACGGAAAAGCAGCTTGCCGTGGGCACCCTGCCGCGCTTCACCGTGGAGCAGCATCAGGACGCCTCCGCCGTACCGTTGCCACGCTACTGGGTGCCGGAACAGGATGTCCCGACCGGCGAGGTCGACAAGGACGGCAAGCCGATCATGAAGCCGGGCGCCCACAGCCGTCTGACTGCCAAGGGGTGGAACCGGGAGTGGGTCTTCGGGTGGCGTGACATCACCAACGCGGGCAACGAGCGCACGCTGATCGCAACTGCAACTCCGGCCCACGGTTTCGGCCACCCCTACCCCTTGGCCCTCCCCGCTTCGCCGGACCACACCCCTCTGCTCTCCGCCGTCTGGTCCTCCATGGCCTGCGACTACTCCGTCCGCCAGAAGATCGGCGGCACGCACCTCACCTACGGCTACATCCAGCAGATGCCTGTCCCCACTCCCAACCAGCTCGCGCCCCACGCGGAGTTCATCACCCCCCGCGTCCTCGAACTCACCTACACCGCAACCGACATGACCCCCTTCGCCCGCGATCTAGGCGACACCGGCGCCCCCTTCCGCTGGGACACCGACCGCCGCGCCGTCATCCGTGCCGAGCTGGACGCGCTCTTCTTCCACCTCTACGGCATCACCCGCGACGACACCGCGTACATCCTGGACACCTTCAACGTCACCCGCGACAACGACATCAAGGCCCATGGCGAATACCGCACCAAGAACCTGATCCTCGCCGAGTACGACCGGATGGCCGCCGCCGGCCTCACCCTGGAGACCCCGCTCACCGAGGGCGAGTCCGGCACCTACCGCTCCACCCTCACCCTTCTTCTCGATCAGCTCGGCCAGCACGTGGGAGACCGGGCCGACGGCGCGCTGCCCACCCGCGTACAGGGCCAGGCCCTGGCCGGAGTCACCGCGCTGAACGCCGCGGGCGCGCCCTACGCCACCGCGGAGCAGCAGCCGTACCCGGCGGAGCGGGAACAGCGGTCCCACCAGCCGGACCCGGCCCCGTTCCCCGGCGGGGAACAGCCGTACGCCGCACCGGGGAATCCGGCCGCGGGCCCGGAACGGTCCCCCGACGCACCGGGGACCGCCGAGCCGGTGCGGGGCGCCGCCCACGGGGTGCCGGAAAGCCCCTACACCACACCGGCCGCGCCGTACCCCGCGCCCGAGGACCCGTACGGGCAGGCCGAGCGGCCGTACATGACGGCGGCGGGGCAGTACCCCGTGGACCAGCCGCCGTACCCGGCGCCCGAGGAGCCGTACACGGTCCCTCAGCAGCCGTACGCCGCGCCGTACCCCACCGGTGCCGGGGACGGCTCGTCCCTCCCGGGCCCCGGCCCGCAGGCCGCCCGGCCCGCGCAACTGCCGGTCTCCGTGCCCGACCACCCGGCCCCGCCGGAGCCGGAGGCCGTCCACCAGGAGGGCGGGGCCGACCGGTCCGCCCTCCCCTCGCCCGGAGCGGAGCCTCCGTTGCCGCGCCGGGTGCGCCAGGCCAGCCTGGCCGACGAACTGCGGATCGCGCCGGCTGCCCGGCCCACCGCACCGGACCAGCCCGGACGGCAGGAGAACCCGCCGTCGCGGCCGGCGACGCCGCGCCGGGCCGGAGCCGCGATCGGGGCGTTCCAGCGCCGGTCCCGCGCCGCCCGCGCCACCGAAGAGGCGTCCGCGCAGCCCGCACCGCCCGCCACCCCCCTTTCCACGAGAGAAGAACGGCCATGACACGCACAACCGCCACTCACCAGGACCTCGACTGGCTGCTCGACGGGCTGGTGGACTCGGTGGCCGAGACCCTGAACGCAGTCCTGCTCTCCGACGACGGCCTGGTGGTCAGCCACTCGCGCACCATCGAGCGCCCCGACGCCGAGCGGCTGGCCGCGATCTGCACCGGCCAGCAGAGCCTGGCCCGCGGTGTCGGCCAGCTCTTCAACGGCGGCAGCGTGCACCAGGTGATCGTCGAGCTGAACGAACTCTGGCTCTTCATCATCTCGGCCGGGCAGGGCACCCACCTGGCCGTGATCGCCTCCCAGGAGGTGGACGCCGAGATCATGTCGCTCGCCATGCACAACCTCGTGCAGCAGGTCGGCCAGAAGCTGAGCACCCCGGCCCGCAGCGAGTTCGACGCCTTCGGTACCGGGGGCGGGCAGCTCGCGTGACCCCGTACTGGGAGGAGGAGGACGCGGAGGACGGTGCGGGCACGATGGTGCGCCCGTACACCATCACCCGGGGCCGGACCGCTCCCGAGCGGGACGACTTCAGCCTCATCACCGTACTCACGACCGTCCAGGACCCCCGGGACGAGCGCGGCGCGCCGGTCCTGCCGGGGCGGCTCCAGCCGGAGCACCGGATGATCCTGGAACGCTGCCGCCGCCCGTCCGCGGTCGCCGAGGTCTCGTCCGACCTCGGCCTCCCGGTGTCGGTGACCAAGATCCTGCTGGCCGACCTCGTCGCCCAGGGCCTGCTGCTGGCCCGCGCCCCGCTCTCGGTGGCGCGGGCGGCCGGCGGGGCCGACATGGGCCTGCTCGCCGCCGTTCGTGACGGACTCCGGAGACTCTGAACCACATGACAAGCAGTCAGGCGGCCCCCGCCGCCGTCAAGATACTCATCGCCGGAGGCTTCGGCGTCGGCAAGACCACCCTGGTGGGCGCGGTCAGCGAAGTCACCCCGCTGCGCACCGAGGAATACCTGACCCAGGCCAGCGTCGGCATCGACGACCTGGCCGGGGTCGGCCAGAAGGACACCACCACCGTGGCCCTGGACTTCGGCCGGATCACGGTCAGTCCCGAGCTGGTGGTCTACCTCTTCGGCACCCCGGGCCAGGAGCGTTTCTGGTTCATGTGGAACGACCTGGTCAACGGGGCGCTCGGCGGCGTGGTGATCGCCGACACCCGCAGGCTGGAGACGAGCTTCGCCTCGATCGACTTCTACGAGAGCCGGGACATCCCGTTCGTCGTGGCGATCAACTGCTTCCACGGCCACAACTCCCGTACCCCCGAAGAGATCAGGGCCGCCCTCGACCTCGACCCGCACGTTCCGCTGCTGATCGGCGACGTCCGGGAGCGGGCCTTCGGCCGGGACGTGCTGCTGGCCCTGGTCGACCACCTGATGAGCCTGCCCGTCGCGGCCGGCTGATCGCCGGCCCCGCACTTCCCGCACTTCCCGTACTTCTTCTCGTTCTGGAGAGATCTGAGATGGCAACACCCCTGCGCGTCCTCGTCCACGGCGGCGGCATCGGCGGGCTCACCCTCGCCACCGCCCTGGCCCGCGGCGGCCACACCGTCGAGGTCGCCGAGCTCCGCGACGAGCTGGAGGCCCTCGGCGTCGGCATCATCCAGCCGTCCAACGCCCTCCACGTCATGCGGGAGATCGGGGTCCTCGACGAATGCCTCGCGGCGGGCTTCGAGTGGGAGGTGCTGACCATCGCCGACCCGGCCGGCAACACCCTCGCCGAGATACCCCAGCCCCGGATGGGCGACGCCCCCTCCAACAACGGCATCCCGCGGCCCGCCCTGGCCCGGATCCTGAACTCCGCCGCCGTCGCCGCGGGCGCGAAGATCCGCTTCGGCACCACCATCACCGAGCTGACCGACGACGGCGCCGGGGTGGACGTCACCCTCTCCGACGGCTCCTCGGGCCGCTGGGACCTGGTGGTCGGCTTCGACGGCATCGGTTCGCCGCTGCGCACCCGGCTGTACGGGGACCGTTACGCCCCCCGGTACACCGGCTTCGCCAACTGGCGGGTGACGGTGCCCCGGCAGGACCGGGTCCGGGGTGTCCTGATGAGCACCGCGGGGCAGGAGGCCAAGGCGCTGCTCACCCCGATCACCGGGGAACTGATGTACCTGGGCGCGGTGTTCGCCGAGGCCGAGGACTTCCGGCCGGACCCGCTGCGGGCCCACGAGCAGCTCGCGGAGCGGCTGGCGATGTTCTCGGGACCGGTCGCCGAGGCGCTCGGTCACGTCACCGACCCGGCCGCCGTGGTGTACTCGCGGATCTCCCAGGTGACGGTCGAGGAGCCCTGGCACGTCGGGCGGGTCGCCCTGGCCGGTGACGCCGCGCACGCCTCCACCCCGCACATCGCGCAGGGTGCGGCGATGGCCGTCGAGGACGCCCTGGTGCTCGCCCGGTCGCTGGACTCCGAGGACGGGGTGCCCGCGGCCCTCGCCGCGTGGGAGGCCCGCCGCCGGCCCCGCGCCATGTGGGTGCAGGCCATCTCGCGCGCGGTGCTCAAGCAGGAGACGGGCAGCGCGACCACGCCCGAGGAGGACGAGCTGCTGAAGGTCGGCATCCCGGGCGCGGCGCACGTGCTGGTGAAGCCGTACTGACCGACGGTCGTACGGGTCCGGCCCCCGGACCCGTACGACCGCCTGCGGCAACCTTCCTGACGATGAATCAGGGAAGTACCGCGATCCCGTCGAGCTCGATGAGGGCCTGCTCGTCCCAGAGCCTGGCCACTCCGACGACCGCCATCGCCGGATAGTCACGGCCCGCCAGCCGCCGCCAGATCCTGCCCAGGTCTGCGGCCCTCTTGCGGTAGTCGGCCACATCGGTGGCGTACACGGTGACCCTGGCCAGGTCCGCCGGGGCACCGCCCGCCGCGCGCAGGGCGGTGAGCAGGTTGGCGAGCGCCGTCGCGAACTGCTCGGTCAGGTCGTCGCCGACCACCTTGCCGTCCTGGTCGAGCGCCGTCTGCCCGGCCAGGAAGACCAGTTGGCCGCCGGTGGCCGTGACGGCGTGCGAGAAGCCCGTGGGCGGGGACAGTTCGACGGGGTTGATCCGGTGGACCGGACTCATGCGGATGCCTCCCGGTTCGCGTACAGCTCCTTGGCGATGATGGTGCGCTGGACCTCGCTGGCGCCCTCGTAGATCCGTGGCGCGCGGACCTCCCGGTAGAGGTGTTCGAGGAGGTGGCCGCGGCGCAGGGCGCGGGCGCCGTGCAGTTGGACGGCGGCGTCGACGACGTACTGGGCGGTCTCGGTGGCGTACAGCTTGGCCATGGCGGCGCGGCGCGGCACACCGGGTTCCCCCGCGTCGTACGCGGCGGCGGCCGCGTACACCAGGAGGCGGGCGGCCTCGACCCGGGTGGCCATCTCGGCGACCTGGTGGGAGACGGCCTGGAGGTCCTTCAGCGGGCCGCCGAACGCGGTGCGGTGCGCGGTGTGTTCCACGGTGGCGTCGAGGGCGGCGCGGGCCATGCCGACGGCGAACGCGCCGACGCTGGGCCGGAACAGGTTGAGGGTGTCCATGGCGACACGGAAGCCCCGGTCCGGTTCGCCGAGCACGTCGTCGGGGGTGACCGGGACCCCGTCGAAGACCAGGGCCCCGATGGGGTGCGGCGAGAGCATGTCGAGGGCGGTGCCGGTGAGCCCGGGGCGGTCGGCGGGGACCAGGAACGCGGTGACGCCGCGCGCTCCGGCGCCGGGGGTCGTGCGCGCGAACACGGTGTAGAAGTCGGCCTCGGGCGCGTTGGAGATCCAGCACTTCTCGCCGGTCAGCCGCCAGCCGTCGCCGTCGCGTCCGGCCGCCAGGGCGAGGGCCGCCGCGTCGGAGCCGGCTCCCGGTTCGCTGAGCGCGAAGGCGGCCACGGTGCGCCCGGCCCGTACCCCGGGGAGCCAGCGGGCGCGGTGGGCGGGGGTGCCCGCCCGGACCACGGGGTGGGTGCCGAGCCCCTGGAGGGCCAGCGCGGTCTCGGCCTCCGGGCAGCCCCGGGCCAGGGACTCGCGGAGCAGGCAGAGGTCGAGGGCGCCGGAGTCCAGCAGCCGGTCGATGAGGCCCGCCGCGCCGAGTGCGGCGACCAGGGGGCGGTTGACGTGGCCCGGTTCGCCCTTCTCGGCGAGGGGGCGCAGTTGCCGCCCGGCGAGGGTTTCGAGCTCCTCGCACCAGGCGTTCTGTTCCGGATCGAGTGAGAATGCCGTCATACGGGCGCCTCTCCTGTCGCGTCTCGTCTGCTTGCTTTCCCGTTCCCGTCCGCTCGTTCCTCCGTACCCGTCCGCGCCCGTCCTCCCGACCTCCCGTCACCCGGTCGGCCGTTCCCCCTCGTCGGCTCCTGCCCCCTCCGACTCGCTCTATCGCGGACCGTTGACTACCGTCACACAAACGATACGCTCCAAGGGCGACAAGGGGGCGATCCGTCATGGACCCGAACACCTCAGCGCACCTCGACACCTTCGCCAGGGAACACCTGCCACCTCCGGACCAGTGGCCGCACCTGCTCTTCGACCTTCCCGAACTGCGTTATCCCGACCGCCTCAACTGCGCGGCGGAGCTGCTGGACCGCACGATCGACCGCCTCGGCCCCGACCGCCCCGTCTTCCGCACCGCCGACGGCGCGGTCTGGAGCTACGGGGAGCTGCGGGAGCGGGTGGACCGGATCGCCCACGTCCTCACCTCCCGCCTCGGGGTCGTCCCCGGCAACCGCGTCCTGCTGCGCGGTCCCACCACGCCCCGGCTGGCCGCCTGTTGGCTGGCGGTGCTGAAGGCGGGCGCGATCGCCGTCACAGTGCTGGACCGGCAGCGGCCCGCGGAGCTGTCCACCATCTGCTCGATCGCCCGGGTGAGCCACGCGCTGTGCGACGCCGGGGCGGTCGACGACCTGGTGCGGGCCGGGGTGCCGGGGCTGCGGATCACGGTGTACGGGGGCGGGGACGAGGACGACCTGCTGCGTCTGACCGAGACCGTGACGGGTCCGTACCGGGCCGTGGACACGGCCGCGGACGACGTCGCGCTGATCGCGTTCACCTCGGGCACCACCGGACGCCCCAAGGGCTGCATGCACTTCCACCGGGACGTGCTGGCGATCGCGGACACCTTCTCGCGCCATGTGCTGCGGCCCACCCCCGACGACGTGTTCGCGGGCAGCCCGCCGCTCGGCTTCACCTTCGGGCTCGGCGGGCTCGTGGTCTTCCCGCTGCGGGCCGGTGCCAGCGCCCTGCTGCTCGAACAGGCGGGCCCGGACCGGTTGCTGCCCGCGCTCGCCGCCCACCGGGTCTCGGTGCTGTTCACCGCGCCGACCGCCTACCGCCTGATGCTCGACCACGTCGACGAGCACGATCTGGGCGCGCTGCGGCGCTGCGTGTCGGCCGGGGAGAACCTCCCGGTGTCCACCTGGCGCTCCTGGTACGAGCGGACGGGGCTGCGCATCATCAACGGCATCGGCGCCACCGAGCTGCTGCACATCTTCATCTCGGCCGCCGACGACGCGATCCGCCCCGGCACCACCGGCGTCCCCGTGCCCGGCTGGCAGGCCCGGGTCCTGGACCACGACGGCGGGCAGGTGCCGGACGGCGAGCCGGGACTCCTCGCGGTGCGCGGCCCGGTGGGCTGCCGCTATCTCGCCGACGGGCGCCAGCGGGAGTACGTGGCGCACGGCTGGAACCTCACCGGGGACACCTACGTGCGCGAGCCGGACGGCTACTTCCGGTACGTCGCCCGCGCCGACGACATGATCATCTCCTCCGGGTACAACATCGCGGGCCCCGAGGTCGAGGACGCCCTGCTGCGCCATCCCGCGGTGGCCGAGGCCGCGGTGGTGGGCCGGGCGGACGAGCTGCGCGGCCAGATCGTGGTGGCGTACGTGGTGCTGCGCGGGGGCTCGGACGTCCCGGCCGACGCGTTGCGCGCACATGTGAAGAACGAGCTGGCCCCGCACAAGTGCCCGCGCGTCGTCGAGTTCCTGCCCGCGCTCCCCCGTACCGCCACCGGGAAGCTGCAGCGCTTCCGGCTGCGGGACGGCTGATCCCGGCGCCCCGAAATACGCGTGCCCCGCGCGTCACGCGCCCGGCAGGATGAGGCATGCCCTGGACCTTCACCGATGACGTAGACGTCTTCCTCGACGCGGCCGGCGCCTCGCTGGCCGTCCGGCCCGCCGAGAACACCCTGGTGCTGACCGTCACCGAGACGCTCCGGCGCGACGGCCCGCACGCCTACGGCGACGCCGCTCCGTTGCTGGGCTGGTGGCGCGGGGCGGACGGCGAGGTCGCGGGGACGCTGGTGCGGACCCCGCCGCACCCGCCGCTGCTGGGGTCCGTCGCCCCGGAGGCGCTCGAACCGCTGGCCGCCGCGCTGCCCCTGACCCGGATCAACGCGGACCGGGCCTCCGCCGAGGTGCTCGCCGGGCTCTGGCCCGGCCACCGGGTCGACCAGGAGCAGCGGCTCCACCGGCTGGGGACGCTCGTCCCGCCCTCCCCCGCACCCCCGGGCCGGCCCAGGGCCGCCGTCCCCGCCGACCGGGAGCTGCTGGTGCGCTGGCACCTCGCGTTCGCCGACGGGACCGGCCAGTCCGGCGCCCGGGCCGGACGGATGGTGGACGAGCGGCTGGCGTCCGGCGGGCTGACGCTCTGGGAGGACGATGGCGGCGTCCCGGTGTCGATGGCCGGCGCCTCGCCGCGGATCGCGGGCACGGTACGGATCTCGACGGTCTACACGCCCCCCGAGCACCGCCGCCGGGGCTACGCGGCCGCGGTGACGGCGGAGAGCAGCCGGGCGGCGAGTGAGGCGGGTGCGCGGGAGGTGCTGCTCTTCACCGACCTGGCGAACCCGACCAGCAACGGCGTGTACCGGCGCATCGGTTACCGGGCGGTCTCGGACCGGCTGCTGATCAGCGCGGTGGAGCGGTGAGCGGGGCGCCGGAACCCGCCTGGCTGGTCGTGGCGAACGTGGTGCTGTGGCGGCGGTACGGGGACGGCGGGCAGGAGCTGCGCCCCGGCACGAAGGCGTACCGGGGCGGGGCGAAGGTGTACGTCGTCGACACCTACGCCGGGATGGGGCACCAGCAGCTGACCACCGTCGGGCGCGGGCGGCACAACGGTCACTGGATCACCATCGACACGGGGACCCGTCATCTCCACACCTTCCGGGCCCGGTTGGTGTACACCCCGGCCGTGCTGAAGCGGTGCCCGTGGACGGTCGCGGCCACCCGGGAGGAGGCCGAGGAGCTGGCCGCGCTGCTGGAGCGGGTCGCCCGGGAGGAGCGGCACGCCCATCACGGGGCTCCGCACCCCGACCCGTGCCTCTGCCACGAGTGCCTGCCGGTCACCCCAGGGTGAGCCGCGGTTTCGGCGCGTCCGTGCGGCCCGTCGGCGGGGGCCGGCTGCCCGCCCGGTACGGGGCCGCCCAGGGCGCGCCGGGTCCGGCGTAACCCTGCTCGGCCGCCGCGTGCAGGGTCCAGTGCGGGTCGTACAGGTGGGGGCGGGCCAGGGCGCAGAGGTCGGCCCGGCCCGCGAGGAGCAGCGAGTTGACGTCGTCCCAGGAGGAGATCGCGCCGACCGCGACGACGGGCACGCACAGGGCGTTGCGGATCCGGTCGGCGTACGGGGTCTGATAGGAGCGGCCGTACTCGGGGCGTTCGTCGGGCACGACCTGTCCGGTGGAGACGTCGATGGCGTCGGCCCCGTGGGCGACGAAGGCACGGGCGATCTCGACGGCGTCGTCGGCCGTCGTGCCGCCCTCGGCCCAGTCGATCGCCGAGATCCGGACGGTCATGGGCCGGGCGTCCGGCCACCGGTCGCGGATCGCGTCGAAGACCTCCAGGGGGAAACGGAGCCGGTTGGCCAGGCAGCCGCCGTACGCGTCGGTGCGGTGGTTGGTGAGCGGCGAGAGGAAGCCGGACAGCAGGTAGCCGTGGGCGCAGTGGAGTTCGAGCAGGTCGAAGCCGCAGCGGTCGGCGCGGCGGGCCGCCGCCGCGAACTGCTCGCGCACGGCGTCGAGTCCGGCCCGGTCCAGGGCGTGCGGGACCTGGTTGACGCCGTCCCGGTACGGGATCGGGGAGGCGGCGGCGAGCGGCCAGTTGCCGTGGTCGAGCGGCTGGTCGATGCCCTCCCACATCCGGCGGGTGGAGCCCTTGCGGCCCGAGTGGCCGAGTTGGACGCCGATGGCGGTGCCGGGGGCGCTCGCGTGGACGAAGTCCGTGACGCGGCTCCAGGCGGCGGCCTGCTCGTCGGTGTAGAGGCCGGCGCAGCCGGGTGTGATGCGGCCCTCGGCGCTGACGCACACCATCTCCGTCATGACGAGTCCGGCGCCGCCGAGCGCGCGGGCGCCCAGGTGGACGAGGTGGAAGTCGCCGGGGACGCCGTCGACGGCCGAGTACATGTCCATGGGGGACACCACGACGCGGTTGCGGAGTTCGAGGCCGCGCAGCCGCAGCGGGGTGAACATCGGCGGGGTGTCCGGGAGGCCGTCGAACTCCTCCTCGACGGCGGCGGTGAAGGAGGGGTCGCGCAGGCGCAGGTTGTCGTGGGTGACGCGGCGGCTGCGGGTGAGGAGGTTGAAGGCGAACTGGCGGGGCGGCTGGTCGACGTAGGTGCCCAGTTCCTCGAACCAGCGCAGGCTGGCCGCGGCGGCCCGCTGGGTGGATTCGACGACCGGCCGGCGTTCGGCCTCGTACGCGGACAGCGCGGCGGGCAGGTCGGGCTGTTCCTCGATGCAGGCGGCGAGGGCGAGGGCGTCCTCGACGGCGAGTTTGGTGCCGGAGCCGATGGAGAAGTGCGCGGTGTGGGCGGCGTCGCCGATGAGGACGGTGCTGCCGTGCGACCAGCGGGTGTTGACGACGGTGCGGAAGGCGGTCCAGGCGGACCTGTTGGAGCGCAGCGGCCGACCGCCGAGCGCCTCGGTGAAGACCTTGGCGCAGCGCAGGACCGAGTGCTCGACGGAGCAGGTGTCGAACCCGGCGGCGAGCCAGACCTCCTCGCGCATCTCGACGATGACGGTGGAGGCGTCGGCCGAGAAGGGGTAGCCGTGGAGTTGCATCACCCCGTACGCGGTCTCGGCGATCTCGAAGCGGAAGGCGTCGAGGGCGAAGTCGGCGGCGAGCCAGATGTAGCGACAGCGGTGGGTGGTGAGACGGGGGCCGAACACGTCGGCGTGGGCGGCGCGGGTGGGGCTGTGCACGCCGTCGGCGGCGATCACCAGGTCGTGCGTGGCGGCCAGCTCGGCGGCCGGTGGCGCCGCGGTGCGGAAGTGGAGGCGTACGCCGAGGGAGGCGCAGCGTTCGCGCAGGATCTCCAGGAGCCTGCGCCTGCCCAGTGCCGCGAAGCCGTGGCCGCCGGAGGTCTGGGTGACGCCCCGGTGGACGATGTCGATGTCGTCCCACCGGACGAATTCGTCCTTGAGCGCCCGGTACACGACGGGGTCGGCGTGCTCGATGCCGCCGAGGGTCTCGTCGGAGAGGACGACGCCGAAGCCGAAGGTGTCGTCGGGGGCGTTGCGCTCCCAGACGGTGATGTCGCGGGCCGGGTCGAGCCGTTTGAGCAGGGCCGCGGCGTAGAGGCCGCCGGGCGGGGCGGGGGCGCGGTCGTGCACCTCCACCTGGCAGCCGGTCGGCAGGAGTTCCACCACCAGCTCGATGGGTTCGTCGCTCCCGGTGTGCTCGACCGCGTTGGCGACCAGCTCCGCGG
>NZ_RDBO01000077.1:1521400-1565588 GCF_008120935.1 Streptomyces sp. sk2.1 | reverse complement strand
CCGAGGAGGGCCGGGCGGACGAACGGGCGGCGGCGCTCGCCCGCCGCCTCGCCGACGGACCGGCCCTCGCCCTCGCCCAGACCAAGGCGCTGCTCACCGCCGAACTCGACATGCCGCTCGCCGCCGCCGTCGAGATGGACGCCGCCACCCAGGCCCTGCCACTTCGGGGGCCGCTTCTCGGTGAAGGCGGCGTGGAATTCCGCGTAGTCCTCGCCGTGCATCAGCAGGGCCTGGGTGGCGGCGTCCATCTCGACGGCGGCGGCGAGCGGCATGTCGAGTTCGGCGGTGAGCAGCGCCTTGGTCTGGGCGAGGGCGAGGGCCGGTCCGTCGGCGAGGCGGCGGGCGAGCGCCGCCGCCCGTTCGTCCGCCCGGCCCTCCTCGGCCAGCTCGCTGATCAGCCCGATCCGTTCCGCCTCGGGGGCGCGGACCGGTTCGCCGAGCATCAGCAGCCGGGTGGCGTGGCCGAGGCCGACGACGCGCGGCAGCAGGTAGGCGGCGCCCATGTCCCCGCCGGAGAGGCCGACCCGGGTGAACAGGAAGGCGAACCGGGCGGACGGGTCGGCGACCCGGAAATCGGCGGCCAGCGCGAGAACGGCGCCCGCGCCGGCGGCCACTCCGTGTACGGCGGCGACAACGGGGAAGGGGGATTCACGCAGGGCCCGTACGACCTGTCCGGTCATCCGGTTGAAGTCGAGGAGCCGGGCGGTGTCCATGGCGAGCGTCGCGCCGATGATGTCGTCGACGTCCCCGCCGGAGCAGAAGCCGCGACCCTCGCCCGCGAGCACCAGGGCCCGTACGACACGTTCGCGGGACAGTTCGGCGAGCAGGTCGCGCAGGTCGGCGTAGGCGCCGAAGGTGAGCGCGTTGAGCTTCTCGGGCCGGGCGAGAGTGACGGTGGCGACCCCGTCGTCCACGGTCAGCCGCAGATGGCGCCACTCGTCCGTGCGGCGGGCGGAGCTGGGAAACGGGCTCATGGAGGGGGCTCCCCTTCAGCCGTCGGCTGCTACCTGCGACCGAACTTATCACCCGTGCGTGACTTCCGTCACGAGAACGCAATACAGGGAGGACGGGAAAGAAGTGTCCAACGTCCCTTGCATACCTGTCGGTAGTCCCTTGTCCGATTTTTTGCGGTTCATAAGGTTGAAGAGGAGAAGTCTTGATCCGCAGAGAACACTCTCGTCGCAGAGAGCCCTCTCGTCCCGGAAGGGAAGCCATGCCGTGTCTCCCGATGACCCCTTTCCCCTCGCGTGGCGGATCGACCTGCCGCACTCGACGGCGGCCGTTCCCATCGCCCGCGCCCTGATCCGCACCGCGCTCTCGGACATCGACGCGTCGGCCTGCGCCGACACCGCCGAGCTGCTCACCGCGGAGCTGGTCGCCAACGCGGTCGAGCACACCGGGAGCGACGAACCCATCGAGCTGGTGGTGGAACTCCTGCCGACCGGCTGCCAGGTGGAGGTGCACGACCGCGCCCCCGCCCCGCCCGGCGGCCTCACCTTCCCGCAGCCCGGCGAGGAGCCCGACCCCTGGCAGGAGCACGGCCGGGGGCTGCTGCTGATCCGCACGCTCAGCTCGTCCTGCGGCCACCGCGCGACGGAGCACGGCAAGGCGGTGTGGTTCACCCTGCCCGCCCTCGTGCCCGAGAACTGACCCGGCCCCGCCCCGGCGGCGCGCCCCAAAAGCCGGCCGGGCGCCCTCAGCGGCCCGGGTCCGCGACGGCCAGCCGGGAGCGGCTGCGGCCGTAGCAGGCGTACACCGTCGCGCCGACGGCCAGGAACACCGCGAACTGCAGCCAGGTCGCCCAGCCCGTTCCGTACATCAGATAGAGGCAGAAGCCGACGCCCAGGAGCGGGCTCAGCGGATAGAGCGGCACCCGGAACGATCCCCGCACCTCCGGGTTGCGGCGGCGCAGCACGATCACCGCGAGGTTCACCACGACCATGGTGGCCAGCGTGCCGATGGTGGTCAGGTTCACCACCACGTCGAGCGACGAGAAGGCCGCCGGGACCGCGAAGACCACCGCCACGATCCAGGTGTTGGCGACCGGGGTGGCGGTGCGCGGCGAGACCCGTTCGAAGACCCGCGGGATCAGGCCGTCCCGGGACATCGACATCAGGATGCGGGTCTGCCCGTACATCACCGCGAGCACGACGGACGCGATCGCGACGACCGCCCCGAAGGCGATGATCCCGCCGCCGACCGTCGAACCGGTGACCTGGTCGACGACGATCGAGAGCGCCGCGGGCCGGTCCGCGACGGCGTCCGGGCCCAGGGCCCCGATCGCGGCGAGGCCCACCGCGCAGTAGAGCAGGGTGACCAGGCCGATGCAGATCATGATCGCGATCGGGATGTTCCGCCGCGGGTTCCTGACCTCCTCGCCGGCGGTGGTGATGGCGTCGAAGCCGATGTACGAGAAGAACGCCAGCGAGGCCCCGGCGGTGACCCCGGCCGGGCCGTGGGCGAAGAAGGGGGTGAGGTTGCCCCGCTCGAAGGCCGTGAAGGCGATGGCACAGAACAGGAGCAGGATGGTGATCTTGAGGATCGCCATGGCGGCGGTGGCCCCGGCGCTCTCCCGGACGCCGCGCACCAGCAGGGTGGCGGCCATCATGACCACCAGGACGGCGGGCAGGTTGATCACGCCGCCGTCTCCGGGCCCCGCCGAGAGCGCGGCGGGCAGCTGTGCGCCGAAGAGGCTGTCCAGCAGTTCGTTGACGTACTGGCTCCAGCCGACGGCGACCGCGGAGACCGAGACGCCGTACTCCAGCAGCAGGCACCAGCCGACGAGGAACGCGACGCGCTCGCCGAGGGTCGCGTAGGCGAAGGAGTACGAGCTGCCGGAGACCGGGATGGCGCTGCCCAGCTCGGCGAAGGAGAAGGCGGTGAAGACGCAGGTGATCGCGGCGAGGACGAAGGACAGCACGACCGCCGGACCCGCCTCGGCGACGCTGTCGGAGAGGCCCACGAAGATGCCGGTGCCGACGACGGCGCCGATGCCGAAGCACACGAGCTGGAAGAGGCCCATGGTGCGCTTGAGCCCGTGCCCCTCCAGGTCGGCGCCGGATTCGGCGATCAGCTGGTGGGGGCTCTTGACGCGGGCCCCGGACGGGCGCGCGGGACTCGATGGGCGCAGCGGACTCACGGGGTCGGTCTCTTCTCTGGTGGAACACGTGGGGGGACGCGCGCCGGAGCCGTGGGGACTCCGGGCTCCGTCACCGGTCCCGGCGCCGGCACGGGCCCCGGGGGACGGGCCCGTGCCGGTTCCGGAACCGGCGGCGCGCACGGAAATGGGGTTCGAGCGTGCGAGCCCGAACCCCACCAAGAGGCAACATATTAGCCACCTGTCCGCATGTTCACCCAATCGGACGTATGCCCATGCAACGGTCAGCCGCGGTCCGCCAAGGTCGCCACCAGAACGGCCTTGATCGTGTGCATCCGGTTCTCGGCCTCGTCGAAGACGATCGAGTGCGCGGACTCGAAGACCTCGTCGGTGACCTCCAGCTCGGCCAGCCCGTGCGCGGCCTCGATCTGCCGCCCCACCTCGGTGCCGAGGTCGTGGAAGGCCGGGAGGCAGTGCATGAACTTCACGTCGGCGTTGCCGGTGGCGCGCAGCACGTCCATGGTCACGGCGTACGGCGCGAGGGCGGCGATGCGCTCGGCCCAGACCTCCTTGGGCTCCCCCATCGAGACCCAGACGTCCGTGACGACGAAATCGGCTCCCCGGACGCCCGTGGCGATGTCCTCGGTGAGCGTGATGGTCGCGCCGCTCCCCGCGGCCAGCCGGCGGGCCTCGGCGACGACCGTTCCGTCGGGCCAGTACGCCTCGGGAGCGACGATCCGGACGTCCATGCCCAGCAGGGCGCCGGTGATCAGGTACGAGTTGCCCATGTTGAAGCGGGCGTCCCCGAGGTAGGCGAAGGCGATCCGCTCCAGCGGCTTGTCGCTGTGCTCGGTCATGGTGAGGACGTCGGCGAGCATCTGGGTCGGGTGCCAGTCGTCGGTGAGCCCGTTGAAGACGGGGACGCCGCCGTACGCCGCCAGCTCCTCGACGGCGGCCTGGCTGTCGCCGCGGTACTCGATGCCGTCGAACATCCGGCCGAGGACCCGGGCGGTGTCCTTCACCGACTCCTTGTGCCCCATCTGCGAGCCGGAGGGATCCAGGTACGTGGTGGACGCGCCCTGGTCGGCGGCGGCCACCTCGAAGGCACAGCGGGTACGGGTCGAGGTCTTCTCGAAGATCAGCGCGATGTTCCTGCCGCACAGCCGCTGCACCTCGGTCCCCGACTTCTTGGCGGCCTTGAGCTCGGCCGCCAGGTCGACCAGGCCGCGGAACTCCTCGGCCGTGAAGTCCAGCTCCTTGAGGAAGTGGCGGCCTGCGAGGTCTATGGCCATGGGGCGGCTCCTGGGTCGGGCGGGGTTCACGCATGCACTGACACTGGAAGTGTATACGACACAATGCATCGCTATACAGGGTGGTGTGTCCGTGCCGCTCCCCGCCCCCGTGCGGGGCCGCCCCTACACCGGGTCGCGCACCACCGGACAGCTCATGCAGCGCGGGCCGCCCCGCCCCCGGCCGAGTTCGCTGCCCCGGATCTCGATGACCTCGATGCCCTCCTTGCGCAGGTGGGTGTTGGTGGTGGCGTTGCGCTCGTACGCGACGACCACGCCCGGTTCGACGGCCAGGACGTTGCAGCCGTCGTCCCACTGCTCGCGCTCGGCGGCGTGCACGTCCTGGATGGCCGTGAGCACCCGGATCGAGTCCAGCCCCAGGGCGTGCGCGATCGCCCGGTGCATGTGCTCGGGCGGGTGGTCGGTGACCTTCAGGTCCCTGGGCCCGTCCCCCGGCTCGATGGTGTACGAGCGGAGCATGCCCAGACCCGCGTACTTGGTGAAGGTGTCGCCGTCGACCATCGTCATCACCGTGTCGAGGTGCATGAACGCGCGGCGCTTGGGCATGTCGAGCGCCACGATCGTACGCGCCGAACCGGCGTCGAACAGTCCGCGGGCCAGCATCTCCACCGCCTGCGGTGTGGTGCGTTCGCTCATCCCGATCAGGACCGCGCCGTGGCCGATGACCAGCACGTCGCCGCCCTCGATGGTGGAGGGGTAGTCGTCCTGCCCCTCCGACCAGTGGTGGAAGGCACCGGCCTCGGGCCCGGTGAACAAGGGGTGGTGGCGGTAGATCGCCTCGAAGTGGACGGTCTCGCGCTGCCGGGCCGGCCAGCGCATCGCGTTGATCGACACCCCGTCGTATATCCAGGCCGAGGTGTCCCGGGTGAACAGGTGGTTCGGCAGCGGGTCCAGCAGGAAGTCGTCCTGGTCCATGACGTGGAAGCGGACGGACGTCGGCTCGCCGTGCCGCTCCAGGAACTCCCGCTTGGTCATCCCGCCGACGAGCGCGTCGGCCAGTTCGATGCTGGGCAACTCCTCGAAGGCGGTGCGCAGATGCTCGGTGGCGAGCGGTCCGTACTCCTTCTCGTCGAAGACCCGGTCCAGGACGAGCCGTCTGGCCACCGGGATGTCCAGCGACTCACGGAGCAGATCGCCGAAGAGGTGCACCTCCACCCCGCGGTCGCGCAGCACGTCCGCGAAGCCGTCGTGCTCCTCCCGGGCACGGCGCACCCAGAGCACGTCGTCGAACAGGAGCGCGTCCTTGTTGCTCGGGGTGAGCCGCTTCAGTTCCAGATCGGGGCGGTGCAGGATGACGCGGCGCAGCCGCCCGGTCTCGGAGTCGACATGGAATCCCATGCCTTCATCCTCACCGTGCGGAGCGCCGTTCACCCGGCGAATCGCCAGCGGGTTTCCGCCGGTCCCACCGACGCACCCGCCGGCGACCCGCGCCCGCCGCCGCTCAGAGCCGCGGGTCGACCGGCTCCGACTCCAGGGCCAGCACCGCGAACACCGCCTCGTGGACCCGCCACAGCGGCTCCCCCTCGGCCAGCCGGTCCAGCGCTTCGAGCCCCAGCGCGTACTCCCGCAGCGCCAGCGACCGCTTGTGCCCGAGGAACCGGCCGCGCAGCCGCTCCAGGTTCTCCGGGCGGGTGTACTCGGGCCCGTAGATGATCCGCAGGTACTCCCGGCCGCGCACCTTGATGCCCGGCTGGACCAGTCTGCCCCGGTCGTCCCGGACCAGTGCGGCGAGCGGCTTGACGACCATTCCCTCGCCGCCGCGGCCGGTCATCTCCAGCCACCAGTCGACACCGGCGCGCACCGACGCCTCGTCCCCGGTGTCGACGACGAGCCGACGGGTGACCTGGAGCAGCCCGGTCGGGTCGTGCTCGACCAGCCGGTCGAGCCAGGCCAGCTGCTCGTCGTGCGGCACGGCGGCCAGCGAGCGCCCCTGGACGGCGAGGATCTGGAACGGCGCGAGCCGCACCCCGTCCAGGCCCCGGGTGCTCCAGCAGTAACGCCGGTACGCCTCGGTGAACGCCGCGGCGTCCTCGGCGCGCCCCTGCTGGCGCCCGGCGAGCTCGCCCACGTCCACGCCGCGCGCCGCCGCTGCCGCGAGGGCCGCGTCGGCCACCGGGAGGACGGCGCCGGACGAGGCGCCGACCGCGGCGTACTGCGAGCGCAGCAACCCGCCGGCCTTGAGGGACCACGGCATCAGCTCGGCGTCGAGCAGCACCCAGTCGGTGCCCCACTCCTCCCAGAGCCCGGCGGCGGTGACGGCCTCGCGCAGCCGGCCGAGGATCACCTCGGTGAGTGCGTCGTCGTCGAGGAACGGCCGCCCGGTGCGGGTGTACAGCGCCCCGGTCGGACCGCCCGCGGCGCCGGATTCCCCGGGTGCGGCCCCGACGCCGAACCGTTCGCGGGCGGCGGCCGCGTCCCGGCAGACCAGCGCCACCGCGCGCGAGCCCATGTGCTTCTCCTCGCACACGACCCGGTCGACCCCGTCCGCCCGGTACTGGGCGAAGGCTTCGGCCGGATGCTCCAGGTAGCCCTCCTCGTGCGAGGTCGCGGTGGGCGCCATGGTCGGCGGGAGGTAGCCGAGCAGCCGGGGGTCGACGGCGAACCGGCTCATCACCTCGAGCGCGGCGGCGGCGTTCTCCTCGCGGACCGCGATGCGGCCCATGTGCCGGGTCTCGACGATCCGGCGGCCCTGCACGTCGTCGAGGTCCAGCGGCCGTCCTTCCCGGCCGCCGGGCGCCTCCGTGGCCAGCGGCTTGGCCGGCTCGTACCAGACCTTCTCGGCCGGTACGTCCACCAGTTCGCGCTCCGGCCAGCGCAGCGCGGTCATCTTCCCGCCGAAGACCGCGCCGGTGTCCAGGCAGATGGTGTTGTTCACCCAGGAGGTGCTGGGCACCGGGGTGTGGCCGTAGACCACGGTGGCCCGGCCCCGGTACTCCTCCGCCCACGGGTAGCGCACGGGCAGGCCGAACTCGTCGGTCTCGCCGGTGGTGTCCCCGTAGAGCGCGTGCGAGCGGACCCGCCCGGAGGTGCGTCCATGGTACTTCTCCGGCAGCCCGGCGTGGCAGACGACGAGCTTGCCCCCGTCGAGCACGTAGTGGCTGACGAGCCCCTCGATGAACTCCCGCACCTGTCCGCGGAAGGCCGGGTCCCTCTCGTCCTCCCGGTCCAGCTGCTCGATGGTCTCGGCGAGGCCGTGGGTGTGCTGGACCTTGCGGCCCTTGAGGTAACGGCCGAGCTTGTTCTCGTGGTTGCCCGGTACGCACAGGGCGTTGCCCGCCGCGACCATGGCCATGACGCGGCGCAGCACTCCGGGGCTGTCGGGGCCGCGGTCCACGAGGTCGCCGACGAAGACCGCCGTACGTCCTTCGGGGTGCGCGCCGTCGACGTATCCGAGCTTGCCGAGCAGGGTCTCCAGCTCGGAACTGCAGCCGTGGATGTCACCGATGACGTCGAAGGGGCCCGTGAGGTGGCGCAGGTCGTTGTAGCGGCGCTCCAGCACCACTTCGGCGTTCTCCGCCTCCTCCTCGGTGCGCAGGACGTGCACCTTGCGGAAGCCCTCGCGTTCCAGGCCGCGCAGCGAACGACGCAGCTCGCGGCGGTGGCGCTGGACCACATGGCGCGGCATGTCGGCGCGGTCGGGGCGCGAGGCGTTGCGCGCGACGCAGACCTCCTCGGGCAGGTCGAGGACGATCGCGATGGGCAGCACGTCGTGGCTGCGGGCCAGTTGGACCAGCTGCCTGCGGCTCTCGGACTGCACGCTGGTCGCGTCCACGACGGTCAGCCGTCCGGCGGCGAGCCGCTTGCCCACGATGTAGTGCAGGACGTCGAAGGCGTCACCGCTGGCGCTCTGGTCGTTCTCGTCGTCGGCGACCAGCCCGCGGCAGAAGTCCGAGGAGACGATCTCCGTGGGCTTGAAGTGCTTGCGGGCGAAGGTGGACTTGCCGGAGCCGCTGGCCCCGATGAGGACCACGAGGGAGAGGTCGGTCACCGGCAGTGTGCGCGAGGTACCGGTCATGCGGCTTCCGCCTCCTTCTCGTTCCCGTTGTCGTTCTTGCTGTCGTGCTTGTTCTCGTTCCTGCTGTCGGCCATCGTGAACACGGCCATCTGGGTGGGCGGTCCCACC
Source organism: Streptomyces sp. sk2.1 (assembly GCF_008120935.1). GTDB lineage: Bacteria > Actinomycetota > Actinomycetes > Streptomycetales > Streptomycetaceae > Streptomyces. The sequence continues at coordinate 1,557,058 of NZ_RDBO01000077.1, read as the reverse complement.
TCGGGGTCGTCGTGCCCCACGGGAACGAAGGCGACCTCGTACCCGTGTCGCCGGGCCACCTGCCCGGCCCAGTCCCGGAATTCGGCCCTGGTCCATTCGAACCGGTGGTCGTTGTGGCGCACCTGTCCGGCGGGCAGCGTCTCCCAGCGGACGTTGTACTCGACGTTCGGCGTCGTCACCAGCACCGTGCGGGGACGGGCCGACCCGAACACGGCGTACTCCAGCGCGGGCAGCCTCGGCAGGTCGAGGTGCTCGACGACCTCGCTGAGCACCGCGGCGTCATATCCCTTGAGCCGCTTGTCGGTGTAGGTGAGCGAGCCCTGCCGAAGCGTGACCCGGCCGGCCTGCCGCTCCCCCATCCGCTCCAGCTTCAGCCGGCGCGAGGCGATGGCCAGGGCGCGCATGGAGACGTCGACGCCGACGATCTCCGTGAAGCCCACGTCCTTCAGGAGCGCCTGCACCAACTGGCCCTGGCCGCAGCCCAGGTCGAGCACCCGGCTCGCGCCCGCGGTGCGCAGCGCCCCGAGGATCGCGGCGCGCCGCTGCTCGGCGAGCGGCACCGGCTTCTCCTCGGTGTCGGTCGTCTCGTCCACGGCGTTGTCGACGCTCTCGACGTCGAGGTCGTCCGACTCCGCGAGCCGTACCATTTCGAGCTGCTGCGTCGCCTGCCGGGTCAGACCCCAGCGCCGGGACAGATAGCGACTGGTGATCAGCTTCTGCTCGGGGTGGGTGGCCAGCCATCCCTCGCCCGCCCGCAGCAGCTTGTCCACCTCGTCCGGCGCCACCCAGTAGTGCTTGGCGTCGTCGAGCACCGGGAGCAGGACGTACAGCTGCCGCAAGGCGTCCGCCAGCCGCAGCTCGCCCTCCAGCACCAGCCGTACGTACCGGGAGTCCCCCCATTCCGGGAACTGCTCGTCCAGCGGTACGGCCACCGCGTCCACGCTCGCCCAGCCGAGCGGCCCGAAGAGCTTGCGCACCAGCTCCGCGCCGCCCCGGGCGGGCAGTGCGGGGACTTCGATCCGCAGCGGCATCGGCGCCGCCGCGCGCTCCGGCAGAGCCCGGCACACCCCTCTCAGCGCGGACTTGAAGACCGTGCTCATCGCGACGGAGAGCAGCGAGGAGGCCGCGTACGGGCGGTCGTTGACATACTGCGCGAGCGCCGCGTCGGGGGCGCCGCCCCGGCCCTTGCCCTTGCCGCGCCGCACCAGCGCCACGGCGTCCACCTCCAGCAGCAGCGCCGCGGTGCAGCGCTCGACGGATGCCTCCGGGTAGAAGACATGCGCGGTGCCGTGCGAGGTGGAGAACGCCTGCGCCTTCTCGGGATGCTTGTGCAGCAGGAAGCCGAGGTCGGTCGCGGGACGTTCCGGGATGCCGGTCGTACTGATTGTCAGGAACACACGTCCGAGTATGGTCCGGTCCACTTCTCCCCCACCAGGTAATTTCACCCGCCCGGGCGTGCCGTCCCCCCTTCTTCCGGCCGCTCCGCCACCGGCCGTCCGAGCATCCCGGCCAGCTCCGCGACGAGGTCCGGGCCGACCCGGCAGCAGCCGCCGATCAGCCGGGCCCCGGCGCTTCGCCACGCGCTCGTGCGCCCCGGATCGAAGGTGGGGGCACCGGTCCAGGCCCGTCTCCCGGCATCCCACCGCTCGCCGCTGTTGGGGTAGACGACCACCGGCTTGCCCGCCGCCTCGGCGGCCACCCGCACCGCCCGGTCCGCGTCCCGCGCGTCGCAGCAGTTCACCCCCACGGCCATCACCTGGTCCCGCCCCGCGGCCAGGGCGAACGCCTCCTCCAGCGGTTGCCCGGCCCTGGTCCGGTCGCCCGCCACGCTGTACGAGAGCCAGACGGGCAGCCCGCACCCCTCCACCGCCCGCAGCAAGGCCTCGGCCTCGTCGATGTCCGGCACCGTCTCCAGCGCCAGCACATCGGGCCCGGCGGCGGTCAGCGCCTCGATCCGGGGCCGGTGGAACCGCTCCAGCTCCCGCACGGAGAGCCCGTAGCGGCCGCGGTACTCGCTGCCGTCCGCCAGCATCGCCCCGTACGGGCCGACCGAGGCGGCGACCCAGACGTCCCGTTCCACCGCGTCGGCCGCCCGCCGCGCCAGCCGCACACTGCGGGCGAACAGTTCCTCGGCCTCCGCCCGTCCGATGCCGCGCCGCTCGAACCCCTCGAAGGTCGCCTGGTACCCGGAGGTGATGAGCACCTGCGCGCCCGCCCGCACATAGGCCGCGTGTGCCGCCTCGATCTGTTCGGGCCCGTCGGCCAGCAACCGGGCCGACCACAGGGCGTCGGACAGATCGCAGCCCTGCGCCTCCAACTGGTTGGAGAGCCCTCCGTCCAGCAGGACCGGCCCCTGCGCGAGGGCGCGTTCGAGCGTACGGCCGGGCCCCGCACCGGCCCGGGGGCCTTCGGGGACGGCCGGGCCGTCGGCTGCACGGGCGGATCGCACGGGTGACTCCCTCGGTCCTTCACACATCGGAACAGAAAACGGGGCAGGGAACGGGACAGTGCGGGCCGGGCGGGGCCGGGACCGGGGTCGCTCCGGCCGGTCTCCCGGACCGCCCGGCCCCGGACCGCCCGCCCWCGGCTCGGACGAACCGGGGCCGCACCCCGGCCCGGGTGGGCCCGGCCCCCGCCTCGGCTCAGGCGAGCTGGGGCTGCACCTGGGAGGCGATCAGCTCCAGGTGGTCCAGATCGTCCAGGTCCAGGACCTGGAGGTAGATCCGGGACGAGCCGATCGCGCCGTACCGGCCGATCTTGTCGACCACCTCGGCGGGCGAGCCCGCGAGCCCGTTCGCCTTCAGCTCCGCCACCTCACGGCCGATGACGGAAGCACGGCGTGCCACCTCGGCGTCGTCCTTCCCCACACAGACCACCAGGGCGTTGGAGTACACCAGGTCGTCGGGGTCGCGGCCGATCGCCCCGGCCGCGTCCCGGACCCGGCCGAACTGCTTCTCGCTGTCCTCCAGGGAGGCGAAGGGGATGTTGAACTCGTCCGCGTACCGGGCGGCGAGCCTCGGCGTGCGCGTCGCGCCGTGGCCGCCGATCAGGACCGGCACCTTGGCCTGCGCCGGCTTGGGCAACGCGGGCGAATCGGTGAGCTGGTAGTAGGTGCCGTCGAAGCTGAACGTCTTGCCGACCTCGGTGGCCCACAGCCCGGTGACGATCTCCAGCTGCTCCTCCAGCCGGCCGAACTTCTCCTTGGGGAACGGGATGCCGTACGCCTTGTGCTCCTCCTCGAACCAGCCCGCTCCGAGGCCGAGCTCCACGCGCCCGCCGGACATCTGGTCGACCTGCGCGACCTGGATGGCGAGCACACCGGGCAGCCGGAAGGTGCCCGCGGTCATCAGGGTGCCGAGCCGGATCCGCTCGGTCTCGCGCGCCAGCCCGGCCAGGGTGATCCATGCGTCGGTCGGGCCGGGCAGCCCGTCCCCGGGCCCCATGCGGAGGTAGTGGTCGGAGCGGTAGAAGGCGTCGAAGCCGAGGTCCTCGGCCGCCTTGGCGACGGTGAGCAGGGTGTCGTAGCTCGCCCCTTGCTGGGGCTCGGTGAAGATTCGAAGATCCATGCATCCATCCTGCACCTCCGGACACCGGGCCTTCCTCCTCGCCTCCCTCCTCCATGGACCGGGTGCACGGGATGCTCCGCCGCCGTCGAGCCCGCCGGGCCGCGAGCCGCGCCGTACGGACCGTCCCGCTCCCTGCCGCGCTCCAGATCCTGCTGCCGCTCCCGGTCCTGCTCGTCGAGGCGGCGGAGCATCCCGTGCACCCGGTCCATGGACTCGTCGGCCGCGTCGATCGCCTCCATGCACTGCCAGTAGAGACTCTGCTCGTCGGTCTCGCAGGCCACCCCCACCAGGGCCATCCCCACCTCGCCCAGCAGCGCGCCCAGGCCCGTCAGCGTCGCCCTCGGCTCGGCCAGCTCCGAGAGCTGCGCGGCCCGGGCCACCCCCGCCCGCGCCGCCGGGTGGTCCAGCGCCCCACCGCTGCGCCCGCCGATCTCGCTGAGTCCGCGCGCCTCGGCCCGTAACGCCTTGGGGCCGTCGGCGGCCAGGCGGCTGCCGATCGCCTGGGCCAGCGCCTGGGCCTGCCATGCCTCCGCGATGATGTCCGGCGTTCCCCTGCTCTGAGCCAGCGCACGCCGACTGACCCCGACCAGCCGCTCCGCTTCCATGCGTTCCCCCGTCCATACGAAAAGCCGCTCACCTCATCCATTACCCACAGTGAGGTCACCGGCACCGAAAAGCCAGAGGAATTCGGAAATCTGTGGACACAAAATCGATTGTGGGCAAGTTGATCACTCCGAAGAGTGACGGTCAGGTGATTCGGAGGTGTCCGGGAGCCCTGGAACCGGGAATCGGGCCTCGTTCCGGTCGATCTTCTCCGCCAGCGCCTCCAGCGGATCGATCCCCAACACCTCGCAGAACTGCAGCAGATACGCGAGGACGTCCGCGACCTCGTCCGCGACCCGGTGCGCCGTCCCGGGGCTCTCCATCACCCGCGCCGACTCCTCCGGCGTCAACCACTGGAAGATCTCGACCAGTTCGGACGCCTCGACACTCAGCGCCGCCGCCAGGTTCTTCGGGGTGTGGTACCGCTCCCAGTCCCGCGCGGCCGCGAACGCGGCGAGTCGTTGCTGCAGGGCCCGTACATCGAGTTCCGTCACGGACCCAGGTCTACCATCGACACCCCGGGGACCTCCCGGGCCCCTGCCGCGCCGGACTCCGAGACCGTCCCCAGCAGCCGGAGATGTCCGGCCCCGCCGATCGACACCGCAAGCGACAGGAGTTCGCGCAACTGCCGTCCGTCCAGGTCCCGGTCGAACCCGTCGGTCAGCACGGTGAGGGGCTGCACGGCCGACGGCACCTCGCCCGCGGGGTCCACCGCCTGCACCCCGGGGCCGGTGAGCAGCACCAGGGCCAGCGCGAGGTATCTCAGCTCGCCGTCGCCGAGCCGCCCGATCGGCGTGGCACGCCCCTCGCCGCGGGCGACCGCCGCGCTCAGCGATCCGTCCCCGAGCCGTTCGACGTCCAGCCCGGTCACCGGCCCCGCGCAGCCCGCGCGCACCGCCGCGACCAGCCGGGCGCGGCGCCGGGCGGACCTCGCGTGCACCCGTTCCAGCACCGCGGCGATGTTCTCGCAGCTCCGGCGCAGCCCGTCGGCGCCGGGCGGCGCGGGGGCCCGCATCCGCCGCGGCTGCGGCTCGCACCGGAAGACCGACCGCAGGGCCACGACCATCTGCTCGGCCGCGGCCAGGACCTGTAACTGCCCCTCGGTCCGGCCCGCGACCCGCAGCGGCAGCAGGGCCGTCCCGAGCCGGTCGCCCGGCAGCGGCGCCCGGGTCACCGGGACCACGTCGGCGGTGTGCCAGGCCGCCTGGACCGTCGAGCGCCCCGGGTCGCGCAGCGCGGTGGTGAGCAGGGTCTCGCCGCCGCCGGTGAGCCGCTCGCCGGCGATCCGGAGGGTGGGCTCCGTCTGGACGGCGACATCGAGCCGCACCGGGCCCGCCGGGCCGTCCGCCGTGCAGCCGATCCGGAACCCGCGCCGCCCCTGGGCGTCGGGCACGGCACCCTCCGGCACGCAGGCGCCCGGATCCGGGAACACCGCTTCCAGCGGTTCCCCGTCGGCCAGCCGCGCCAGCGCCCCGTACGCCCGCAGCACGTTCGTCTTGCCGCTGCCGCCGGGCCCGCCGAAGAGCGTGACCGGGCGGAGGGGAAAGGTCGCGCCCCGATGCGAGGCGAAGGCGGACAGCCGTAACTCGGTGACGACCGGGCCGATCGGGCGGCTCCGCCCCGCGACGCGGCCCCGCTCGGCGGAACGGGCCCGCCCGCCGGACGGTCCCGCACCGGCGGCCGCCGGTGCGGGAGCGGGCTCGGACAGGTCGGCGGGGGACGGGGAAATGGCATCCGGGCGGAGAGCAGTCATGGGCGGACCGTACGCAGGGCACAAACTGCCGAACCGTTCCGCCTGAACGACCTTCCTACGATCGGGCTACGCGGTGAACCGCCGTGCCCCCCGGGCCGGGATGTATGGCCCGCACGGGCCGTGCGGGCCATACATCCCGGCCCGGGGGCCCAGCTCCGGAGGGGCCGGTGGGACCCGTGTGTCCGTGGGGGCCTGTTACGAGCCGGGGATTCCCGCCGCTGCCGCGACTCCCTCGACCTCCATGCCGACCGGCGACAGCAGGAAGACGTTCCGGTCCACCCGGTGCATGCCGCTCTCCAGGCCGAAGACGACCCCGCTGGTGAAGTCCAGGATCCGCTTGGCCACGTCCGTCTCGGCGCTGGTCAGGTCGAGCAGCACCGGAATCTGCGCGACCAGGTACTCGGCCACCTCCCGGGCGTCCGCGAAGACCTGGACCCGCAGGACGACGAGTCGTCGCTGCTCGCTCGCCGCGCTCTCCTCGGGGACCGTGCGATGGTCCACCCTGGACGGCCACTCGTTGCGGCTGCGCAGAGGCACGACCTGGGCAAGCCCCTCCCACTGCTCGTCCGTGACGTCGTACCTGTCGTACCTGCTCACCGGACCACCCCGTCTGTGCTTCGGTCCGCGTTGCGCCCGCTGCGCTCGCTGTTCATCGTGCAATTCTCTCGCCACTCACCCGTTCGGCGTACCACCGACACGGTTCACCGGCCGATCGACACCGCCGAGGACTCCTCGGGCCCGTGCCCGGAAGGCCGGTTCCGCTCGGTTTCCGCAGTCATGTCGACGGGGGTGAACCGTACCGGAAGCCGGACCAGCGCACGGTGGAAGGGCCCCGGACGCCACTTCAGCGCACTGACCGGAACTGCCAGTTCCGCGTCGCACAGCTGGCTGGTGAGCTGTTCGATCGCGGTCATGGCGATGAGCAGCGCCGGCTGTTTCGCCGGGCAGCGGTGCGGGCCCGCGGACCAGGCCAGGTGGGCGCTGGAGCCGGAACGGGGCACGGGGTTCACGAGGTCGGGCGCGGACTGGGCGTTGGCCGCGGCGTAGGAGACCAGGACCAGCTGCCCCGCGCGCAGCCGTACGCCGTGGAACTCCGTGTCGTGCCTGGGGTAGTGGGCCGCCAGGTTGGCCAGGGGCGGGTCCTGCCAGAGGACCTCGTCGATCGCCTCGTACGCCGTCTTCGCGCCACCGTGCAGCGAGCCGCCGTGCAGCGAGCCGGCGTAGCGGGTGTCGGTGAGCATGTGCAGCAGCGCGTTGCCGATCAGATTGGTCGTCGGGTCGTGGCCCGCGCTCATGATCAGGGTGATCTGACGCACGGTCTCGTCGTTGTCGAGACCGGCCGGATGACCGAGGAGGTACGAGGTGAGGTCGCGGCGCGGACGGGCCCGCCGGTCGGCGACCAGGGCGGTGACGACCTCGACCAGGTCGGCGTAGGCAGCGGCGGCGTTCTCGGCGGAGTTGAACATTCCGGCGGCGGCCTCGACGACGCGTTCGCTGTCCTCCGGGGCCGTGCCGAACCAGGTGACGAAGACGTGCACGGGGAGCCGACGGGCGTACTGGGCGATGAGGTCGCCGCTCCCGGCGGCGGCGAATTCGCCGATGAGCCGCTTCGCGACCCGGGTGACCTCGGCCCGCAGGACGTGCGGTTCGATCAGGGCGAGTCCGTCGTTGATGGCGGCGCGGTAGCGGGCGTGCACCTCGCCGTCGCTGAAGAGCGCGGTGGGCCGGTGGCCGAGCACGGGCAGGACCGGCGAGTCCTCGGGGACGGTGGCCTGCCAGGCGCGCGGGTCCTTGGTGAAGGTGTGGGTGTCGCGCAGCAGGTCGACGGCGGCCTGGTAGTCGGTGACCAGCAGGGCGTCGATGCCGGGGGCGATCCGGACCGGGGCGAGGGGGCCGTGCTCGCGCAGGCGCAGGTAGTGGCTCTGCGGGTCGGCGGCGAAGTCCGGGCCGTACAGCGCGAGGGGCTGCGGCGGCTGTGCGTACGGTGTCATGACGGGTCCTCGGGCCGGGGCATCCGGGTCAGCACGTGTTCGGCCAGGGCGATCAGCGCGTCGATGCTGCCGCGGCGTTCGCGGGCGTCGCACTGCACCAGCGGGGTCTCGGGGGCGAGGTCGAGGTGCTTCCGCAGGACCTCGTCGGGGTGGGCGGGGGCGTCCGGGAAGCGGTTGACGGCGACCGCGTACGGCAGCCCCTGTTCCTCGACCATGTCCATGACCGCGAAGGAGTCGGCGAGCCTGCGGGTGTCGACCAGGACGAGGGCGCCGAGCGCACCGCGCGCGATGTCCTCCCAGAGCGGGAGGAACCGCTGCTGGCCCGGGGTGCCGAACATGTAGAGCACCAGGTCGTCCAGGACGGTGAGCCGGCCGAAGTCGATCGCGACCGTGGTCGTGGTCTTGTCCGGCAGTCCCGCAGTGTCGTCGAGCCGGGTGCTGGACTGGGTCATCGCCTCTTCGGTGTGCAGCGTGGCGATCTCCGACAGCGTACGGATCAGGGTGGTCTTGCCCACGCCGAACGGCCCCGTGACGACGAGCTTCATCAGGGTCCTGGCGGCGGGCGGCAGATAGCCGACGCCGGTGCGTTCAGTGGAGGGAGCGGAGTCCAACGAGCAGCCTCTCGACGAGCGACCGGTCGATCTCCCCGGCGCTGGGGATGGGCGGTCGGGTGTGCAGATGCCCGGCGGCGGCGAGGTCCGTGGCCAGGAAGACGGTGGCGCTGACCGGCAGGTCCAGGTGGGCCGCGCATTCGACGACGGTGAGTGCGCCCGGTTCGAGCAGCTCGCACAGCCTGCGCTGTTCCGAGCCGAGGTCCGGGGGCAGGCCGGTGCCGGTGCGCACGAGCACGTCGAGCCGGTCGAGCGCGGGACCGGCGGGCCTGGTCCGGCCGCCGGTGACCAGATAGGCGGGGATCAGACGGCGCCCCGGTCCGGCGGTCATGGCCGGGCGGTGGTGTCCGGCTTGCGGGCCGGTGCGTTCATCGCCCGGGTGAGGGCGGTGACCTGCACCTGCATCTGGTAGGCGATGTCGCCGAGCTTGGCCCCCGGTTCCGCGAACAGGGCGAGGGTGGTGTTGTTCCCGGCCGGTACGACGATGGCGAAGCCCAGGTCGGACTCGACGACCGTCTGGGCCAGGCACGGTGCCTCGGCGTCGGTGAAGGCCGTGGTGAACGCGCGTGCCGCGGCGTGCAGCGTGGCGGTCATGGCGGCGACCCGTTCGCCGGAGGCGCGGTCCAGGCCGGGCGAGGCGCCCTCGACGAGTCCGTCGCCGGTGGCGACCACCGCGTGCTGGACACCGGGCAGTTCCAGCAGCGGGGTCAGCACCCATGCGAGGTCACCGGTGGTGGGGGTGGGAGCGCTCACGGCTTGTCGTCTCCTTGGTCGTTCTGGTGGTCGTGGTCGTCCTGGCGGTCGTGGTCCGGAGCGGGTGCGGATGACCGGTCCGCGAGGCTCCTGCCGTTGAGGGTGCCCTGCTGGAGCGCCGCCCAGGAGGCCCCGGCCTGCTCGGGCGTACGGGGCGCCTGTTCGCGGTCCTGTTCGGCGACGGGCGCGGGCCGGGCCGGGGCCGGGCGCGGGGTGCGCCGACGGCGGCTGGGCAGTCCGGCGGCGGGCCCGGCGGCGGGTTGCGACACGGGTACGGGCTCCTGCTCGGCCGGTACGGGAACGGCGGGGGCGGCTGCGGGGGCCTCGGGAACGGCGGGCGCCTGCGCGCGCATCGGTTCGGGGGCGAGGATGGAGAGGGTGTGGTCGTTCTCCAGCACGGTCAGCAGATGGGCGGGGACGCGCAGCATCGTGCGCATCCCGCCGAACGGCGACGCCTCGATGTGGCAGTCGAAGCCGTACTGCGCCACCAGCCGGCCGACGACGGCGAAGCCGGTCTGCGGCGGGTCGCCCAGCTCGGTCAGGAGGACCTCGTCCGGCCCCGCCAGCAGGGTCCGCGCCCGGTCGAGCGCGTCGTCGTCCATGCCGATGCCCGCGTCGTCGACCACCAGGAAGGCGCCGCGGCCGCCGCTCTGCTGGAGGGTGACCTGGACGTCGGTGTCGGGGTGCGAGTAGGCGGTGGCGTTGGCCAGGAGTTCCGCCAGCGCGATGGCGAGGGGCTCGGCGGCGCGGGCGACCAGGGCGAGCCGTTCGTCGCGCAGGTGGTTGGTGACCTTCACGCGTTCGTAGCCGGCGACCCTCGACTGGGCCCCGAGGACGATCTCGACGAGCGGCGAGTTCTGGCGGGCGAGGCCCGGCCAGGCGTCGCAGAGCACGGCGGTGGTCTGGGTGCGCCGCAGGGCCAGCTCGTTGCGGAAGTCCAGTTGCAGGATGCGCGGGTCGTCGTACTCGTGCTGGAGCTCGTGCAGCAGTTGCTGCGACTGGTTGAGCAGGGACTGGATCTTGGCGGAGGTGCCGCGCATCGCCGCGCGGGCGGCGGCGTCGACGCGTCCGCGCTCCTCCAGGACGGCCGCGCGGGCCGCCTGCACCGACTCGGCGAGCAGCCGGGCCGCCTCGCCGTCGATCTCGGCCGCCTCGCGCAGTCCGGGGACCTGGGCGGTGGGGTGGGAGAGGGCGATCGCGACGGCGGGTATCCGCTTGCGGGCCAGTTGGCGGATCTCCTCGGTGAGGGCCGCGGTGCGGGCCTCGGCCGCCTTCGCCTGGCGCTCGGCCACCTCGACCCGGCCCAGGGCCGTGTACTCGGCACGGGCCGCGTTCTGCGCCCGGGCCATCGCCGCCACGGCAGCGGCGACGGCGATCACCGCCACTATCCATCCCATGCCGTCACCGCATTCCTGTCGTCGGATCGGTCGTCCGGCCCGGGCCGACGGCCGAAGCTCCGCCTGCTGTTACGCCGGGTCCGCCGACCGCGGGGCCCGCTCCGTCTCCCGGGCCACCACGGCGACATCGGTCATCACTTCGAGCACGCCGGGCAGTTCGGAGCCGTCCAGGTGCCGGTACTCGCTGCCGACGGTCACCACCAGCCGCTCGGGAAGGCCGAGTTCCGGGTGGCGGCCCTCGCCGATGATCCGGCGGGCCGCCTCGACGGAGGGGACGCCGGCGGTGTGGAAGGCGTGGGCGCGCTCGCGCACGTACTCCAGGTACACGATGTGGTCGCGCACCCCGGCCCGGTCGAGGATCGGGCCGTGTCCGGGGACTATGGTCCCGGCGCCGGTGGCCAGCACCTGCTCGCAGGCCGAGATCACGTTGTCGATCGGGCCCGCCCAGTGCACCGGGTGGTCGCCGGGCCGCTCCGGGGTGGACGAGAAGATGACGTCGCCGCTGAACACGGTGTCCTGCACCGGCAGGTGGACGATCAGGTCACCGGCGGTGTGCGCGGGCGGCAGCGAGGAGACCCGGACGGGGTAGTCGCCCAGGGTCAGTTCGAGTTCCCCGGTGAAGTACGTGGTCGGCACGACCGGTTCGGTGCCCGACCAGTCGAAGACGCCGAAGTGGCGCGCGAGGTAGTCCCCGAGCGGTGTGGTCCGGTCGCCCGCGGTGACGAGGGCGTGCTGCTGCTTCGGCGTGGGGTCGTAGTGGATGTGCTCCCGGGCCTCGCGGGTCACGATGATCTCCGCGTCCGGGAGCACCCCCGCGCCCCAGAAGTGGTCGCCGTTCGCATGGGTGACGATCACCCGGTCGATGTGGACGCCCTCGGGCAGCCGCTTCGTGGACTCGGTCAGGAACTGACCCGCCAGCACGGGGTCGTACGGGGTGTCGATCCAGAGCGCGCCGCGGGGCGAGACGAGGAGGCCGCAGTTCGCCAGCCCCCAGCCCCGTTTCGGCGGAAGCCACGCGTACAGGCCCTGCCCCAGGTCAACGACGTCCCCACCCGTGATCGACATGGACGCGATTATGCCGACCCCGATCCGGCAGCGCGTTCGAACTCGGCCACTGCCCCATTCCGTTGGCGTGAAATCACCCTTCATTTCGCTCATCGGTACAGTGCCGGTAACCCTGAGGAATCGACACTCCGCATCCCTACATGCCGCATTCGACGCAGTTCATACCAATCAACCCGGCAATGTCACACGCCGAGACGGGCATCCCTCACGGAGCCACCAAACCGGAACAAGCCGATTACCCACCGAGCATGGCCGAAAACAGCTGTCCGAAGATCTTCGTGGCAGCACCGGAAGGCGTCGCCCCGGAGGCACCGGTCCGGAGGACCCCGTACGGACCCACGCCCGGACCGGCACACGGGCCCGTGTGCGGGCCCGCACATGGCCCCGCACACAGACCGACGCACGGCCGGACCGGCGCGGACGCTACGCGGGCCGGCGGACCTGGCCGCCCTCGAAGTAGGCGATCAGTTCCGGGTCGAGGGCGGGCACCTCGTACGGCACACCGCCCTCGCGCAGGGAGCGGGTCGCGAGCACACCGGCCGCGACGCTCATCCGGGCGGCGACCGGCGAGGTGTCGGTGGCGCCGCCCTCCCGCACGAACCGGCAGAACTCCCGCATGATCCGGGTGTCCCCGCCGCCGTGCGAACCGCCCGCGTCCGGCACCCGGTAGGTGATGTCGGCGTCGCGGCGGTATCCGCTGGGGCCGGAGTTCCAGACCCTGACCTCGTCGCCGGGGCCGTCGCCGAAGTTCTCCAGCCGGCCCTCGGTGCCGATGACCGTGTAGTTGCGCCAGTAGTCGGGGGTGAAGTGGCACTGCTGATAGGCGGCCACGACTCCGTTGTCGAGCTGCATGTTCATCACCGAGACGTCCTCGACGTCCACGACGTGGTGCAGGTCCTTGCGGGCCGTCGGCGGCCAGTCGAACTCGCGCAGCCAGTTCTCCGGGCGCGGGGTGTCCGGCTCCCGGCGCGGCAGGTCGCCGTAGACGAGGAGGTCGCCGAGCGCGTTGACGCGACGGGTGTAGCCGCCGGCCAGCCAGTGCAGGACGTCGATGTCGTGGGCGGCCTTCTGGAGCAGCAGGCCGGTGGTGCGGGTCCGGTCGGCGTGCCAGTCCTTGAAGTAGTAGTCGCCGCCGTAGCCGACGAAGTGGCGCACCCAGACCGTCCGGGGCTCGCCGATGTCGCCGCGGGCGATGATGTCGCGCATCAGCCGCACCACACCCATGTGGCGCATGTTGTGTCCGACGTACAGCCCGGTCCCGGTCTCGTACGCGGCACGCAGGATGTTGTCGCAGCTCTCGACGGTGATGCCGAGCGGCTTCTCGACGAAGACCGGCTTGCCGGCCCGCAACGCGTCGACGGCGATGGTCTCGTGGGTGTCGTCGGGGGTGGCGACGACGATCGCGTCGAGGTCGTCCCGGTCGAGGAGCAGCCGGTAGTCCTCGACCGCGACGTCGGTGCCGAACCGCTCGGCCTCGCGCCGCCGCACCTCGGGGTCGAGATCGCAGACGGCGGTGATCGCCGACCCCTGTCCGGGGTGGTGGGCGGAGGTCGCGATGGTACGGCGCAGGCCGAGCCCGATGACGCCGAGTCGCAGGTCTGACACGGTGGTCCCTTCTCTGTCTGTACTGGTGGTGCGGGGTCCGCGCCGTGGGGCGGACGGGTCCGTACGGGACGGGTTCATAGTTCACGACAGCGCACACCGATGGCAAGAGTTGTTCATTTCACAGGCTTATCGAACATGAATGGGCATTGATTTGCTGCTCGGTGCACACAGCACGCGCAACACGGCCCCACCGCGCGCGAAAAGCGAGGGGCGGGCACCCCGGGCTCCGGGATGCCCGCCCCTCGCCGGGCGGCCGTCGTTCAGACCGTGACGACCGTGACCCCGGCCTCCGCGAAGCGGGCGGCCGCCTCGGGCGCGATCCCCTTGTCGGTGACCAGGAAATCGACCTGCCCCAGATCGCAGACCCGGGCGAAGGCCCGCTTGCCGATCTTCGAGGAGTCCGCGGCCACGACCACCCGTTGCGCCTGCTGGGCGAGCAGCCGGTTGATGCTGGCCTCGCCCTCGTGGTGGACGTACGCGCCGCGCTCGGTGTCGATCGCGTTGACGCCCAGCACGGCGACGTCCAGGGTGATCTCGCCCAGCACCCCGCTGGCCAGCGGGCCCGTCAGTTCGTACGACTGCGGCCTGGCCACCCCGCCGGTCACCACGATCTTGATCTGCGGGCGGATCACCAGCTCGTTGGCGATGTTGAGCGCGTTGGTGACGACGGTCAGCGTCGGCTGGCCGCCCGCCCCCATGGCACCCTCGCCCACGATGTCGGAGCGCATCGCCAGCGAGCGGGCCACCTCGGTCAGCGTCGTGCCGCCGGTCAGTCCCACCACCTCGCCGACCGCCACCAGTTCGGAGACCGCACGGCCGATGGCCTGCTTCTCCGGGGCGTGGCGGCCGGTCTTGTAGCGCAGGGCGAGCTCGTAGCTGACGCCGTGCGCCACCGCGCCGCCTCGGGTGCGGGTGAGCAGTTGCTGTTCGGCGAGCTGGTCCAGGTCGCGGCGGATGGTCGCGGCCGAGACGTCCAGCGTGGCGGCCGCGTCCTCGACCTCCACCCGGCCGTTCTTGCCGACGAGTTCCAGCAGCGCGTTCCACCGGGCATCCCTGGACAAGAGAACTCTCCTCACCGGCCCGGTCTTCGGGCACCCATCCCCTTGGATACGGTCGCCGGACACGCGCAAGCGTCGCACAAGGCCCTGCCCAGTCAAGCATCCTGCAAACTGCTTGCTTGAAGATGTTCATACAGCGCGTGTAACGTGCGTAAATGAGCATCCCACTACGAGTACGGAGTGCAGACGTGTCTTTTGTCGAGACCGAGACCGCCAGTCAGCCGGAGTGCTGGCGCCGTGCCGCCGAGCTGGCCCGGACCGACGCGGGCGCGCTGCCCGCCACCGGCGAGCGCATCGCGGTCGTCGGCTGCGGCACCTCGTTCTACATGGCCCAGGCGTACGCCGCGCTCCGCGAGGGGTCCGGGCAGGGCGAGTCCGACGCCTTCGCCGCCTCGGAGTTCCCGTTCGGTCGCGGCTACGACCGGGTCGTCGCCCTCACGCGTTCGGGGACCACGACCGAGGTGCTGGAACTGCTCGGCCGGCTCCGGGGCACCACCCGCACGGTGGCCATCACCGCCGACCCGGACACCCCGGTCATGACGGCCGCCGACGACGTCGTCGTGCTCGACTTCGCCGACGAGCGGTCCGTCGTGCAGACCCGGTTCGCCACCACGCTGCTGACCCTGCTCCGCGCCCACCTCGGCCTGCACACCGACGACGTGGTCCGCGACGCGGAGACCGCGCTGGCCGAGCCGCTGCCCGAGGGCCTGCTGGAGTGCACCCAGTTCACCTTCCTCGGCCGCGGCTGGACGGCGGGGCTCGCCAACGAGGCGGCGCTCAAGATGAAGGAGGCGTCGCTGTCCTGGACGGAGTCGTACCCCGCGATGGAGTACCGCCACGGTCCGATCAGCATCGCCACCGCCGGCACCGCGACCTGGATGTTCGGCACCGCCCCCGAGGGGCTCGCGGAGCAGGTGCGGGCGACCGGCGCCCTGTGGCTGGAGAGCGGCCTGGACCCGCTGGCCGAGCTGGTGCGCGTCCAGCGTCTGGCGATCGCCCGCGCCGCCGCCCGCGGCCTGGACCCGGACAGCCCGCGTCACCTGACCCGCTCGGTGGTGCTCACGGAGTCCTGACCCCCGCGGCTCCGATGCTCCCGGAGGGGCCGGACGACCGGCCCCTCCGGACGTGCGTCGGGCTCAGGACTCCTCGAAGTAGGCGTCCAGGACCTCGTCGAGTTCCGCCGCCCACTTCTTCAGGTCGCCCCTGGCCGGTGCCTCGACCTCTGCGTTGAACCACCGCCGGGTCGACATGTGGACCGTGACGGTGAACCGGCGGCCGAACCGGGGGGTCTTCACCTCGACGGCGCCGACCTCGTCCCACCGGAAGTCGGCCTCCTGGTCGTCCAGGCGGAACCGGACGCCGGTGCGGTCCACGGTGATCGATCCCCGTCGGTCGCTCACCTCGAACGCCGGGCCGTCCGCCTGCTCCCCTTCCTCCGCCGTCGGTCCGGTGGCGGCCCCGGATTCAGTCTCCGCGACGGGACCGGCGTCGTCCGCCGGGTCAGTCCGTTCCGGGTCGGTCCTTTCCGGCTCCGCCACCGGTTCCTTCTCCGGGGCCGGTTCCTGGCTCGTGTCCGGCTTCACGGCGGTGGTGGGGGCCGTGAGACCGGGGATGTACGCCGGGTCTGTGCCCGCGGCGTACCCGGGCTGAGTGTTCGGATCTATGCGCTGCTCCACGGCGGGCAGTATGGCCGACGAACCTGTACGGAGCCAGCGCCCCTGCCGTGCGGGGGCCGCCGCACCCTCCTCCGGACCCGTGCCGGCGGGTCAGCGGCCGTGCGCCGCCAGGAGCTCGGCGGTCCGGTCCAGCGGGAGCGCCGGGACGTGGTGCCCGGCCCGGCCGGTCATCGAGTGGGCCCCGGTGAGCACGTTGAGCACCGCCTCCTCCACCGACTCGACCACCGCCTCGTAGAAGGGGTCCATCCGGCCCCAGGGCACGAAGCGCATCGACTCGTACGGCGCGCTGCCGTCGTTCTCGGGGAACGTACTGGTCAACGCGGACGGGTTGGCCGTGGAGAAGGCCAGGAAGAGGTCGCCGGAGAAATGGCTGCCGGTGGTGCCGGTGCGGGCGAGGCCCAGCGTCACCCGGCGGGCCAGCGCCTTGCACTGTCCGGGCAGCAGCGGGGCGTCGGTGGCCACCACGACGATCACCGAGCCCGCGCCGGGCGGCACCGGGCGTTCCCCGCCGGGCTCCGCCGCGGGCGGCTCCACCACCGGTCCGGACAGTTCGCGCCCCACCGGCACACCGGCCACGACCAGTTCGCGCCGCGCGCCGAAGTTGGCCTGGACGAAGGCGCCGACGGTGTACCGGTCCTCGCCGTACCGCACCACCCGCGAGGCGGTGCCCGAGCCGCCCTTGTAGCCGTAGCAGCGCATGCCCGTGCCGCCGCCGACGCACCCCTCCTCGACCGGGCCGGAGGCCGCCGTCCCGATCGCCTCCGCCGCGTGGTCGGACCGCACGGCCGCGCCGTGGATGTCGTTGAGGTGGCCGTCCCAGGTCTCCGTGACCACCGGCAGCAGCCATTCCGGCGCCATGCCGCCGCAGTTGGCGCGCACCCACTCCACGACGCCCCGGTGCACGGGGCCGACCGCGTACGTGTTGGTGATGACCACCGGCACGGCGAGCGAGCCGCTCTCCTCGATCCAGGCGGTGCCGGTCATCTCGCCGTTGCCGTTGAACGAGTGCCAGCCGGCCGCGCAGGGCGTGCCCACGCCGTCCCGGCCGCGCGGCAGGAGCGCGGTCACCCCCGTCCGCACGTCGTCGCCCTCGACGAGCGTGACGTACCCGACCTCGACTCCCGGCACGTCCGTGATCGCGTTCCACTGACCGGGCTCGCCCGGCAGCGGAATGCCCGCCTCACGTGCGCGCATGCGGCCCTCGCCGCGGTGATCTGCGTTCATGCGGTGAGAGGTTACGGGAACGGGGCGTGCCGGACGAGAGGGCCCGAGGGCCCTTCCGGGCTCCCCGGCGGGCGGCCGGCGGCGGCCCTCAGACCGGCTTCTCCACGACGATCGCGGTCACCAGCAGGCCGTCCGCGGCCAGCCACCGGCCGTGGAACTCCGACGGTTCCCCGGCCGGCCCGGCCGACGGCTCCGGGACCGCGCCGAAGGGCGCCCGGGGGTTCGCACCGCTCCCCGCCGTCGCCCGGGAGGCCAGGATCTCGGCGGTGAAGCCGCCGTCCGGGCGGAGCACGATGTCGGCCTCCTCGAACCCCAGCCAACGGCGGGTCAGCGGGAACCACGCCTTGTAGACGCTCTCCTTCGCGCTGAACAGCAGCCGGTCCCAGTGGATGTCCGGGTTGTTCCGGCGCAGCTCGTGCTCGCGCTCCTGTTCCGTCGTCAGCGCGATGTTGTCGTGCACGTCGTCGGGGAGCGGCGCGTTGTGCTCGGCGTCGATGCCGATGGTGAGCACGTCCGCGCCGCGCGCCACGACGGCGGCGCGGTAGCCCGTGCAGTGGGTCATGCTGCCGACCGTGCCCTGCGGCCAGACCGGGGCGCCGCGTTCGCCCTTGAGAATGGGGACGGGTGCGATGCCCAGCTCCCCGAGCGCGCGGCGCGCGCAGTGACGCGTCGTGGTGAACTCCAGCCTCCGCTTCTCCACGTAGCGGTGGACCAGTTCCTCCTCGGCGGGCATCAGCACGGCGTCGGGCAGGTCGGAGAACACCTCTGCCACTGCCACCCCCGACGGCAGAATCTTCTCGATCACGGTCTCCCCTTGCCTGCTGACTGCCCACACCCCGCACCGGTCCCGGAGCCGGTCCGTCCGGGCACCGGACGGCCGACGCGCGGGACGCTCCGCCGATGCTCCCGGCCGCGGTCGGGTGCCGTCGGACCCGGCGTGCACGACGGTATCTCGTGTTCCGCGCCGTCGCGTACGAAGGGGGCCGCGCGAAGGGGCCGCGCGGGCGGTGTCAGGACCCGGCGGGTTCCGGCCAGCGGATCCGGGTGGCGCACAGGGAGACCAGGATCGCCGAGGCGGCCACCGCCCCCATGCCCCAGACCAGGCTGCCGGCTTCCGCTATGAAGCCGATCACCGCGGGCCCGGCCAGCAGACCGGTCGTCCCCATGGCGGCGACCAGGGCCAGCGCGTCCGTGCCCTGCCCCGCCGCCGCCACGTAGATGCACGGTGTGACGGCCGCGACGCCCAGCCCGACGCAGGCGAACCCGATCAGTGTCGGCACGATGCCGCCGGCCAGCAGGGCGAGCGCCAGTCCCGTACCGGCCACCGCGCTGCCGACGCGGACGATCCGTCCGTCGCCCCAGCGGCTGCGCCAGCCGTCGGCGAAGAGGCGGGCCAGCACCATCATCCCCGAGACGACCGCGATGCCCAGGGGCGCCAGTTCCGGCGCCGCTTCGACCACGTCCTCCAGGTAGAGCGCCGACCAGTCGTTCATGGCGCCCTCGGTCACGGTGCCGAAGACCATCGCGCAGCCCATCCACACCGTCACGCGGGACGGCATGGTGAGCCTGCGGCGGCTCTTCTTCGGGGCCTGTTGCTCCGCGGGCCGCGGGTCCTCCGTCAGCAGGCCCTTCCGGGTCAGTCCGACCAGCAGCAGCAGGAGGACGGCGGCCACCCCGAAGTGCACCGCGACCTCTGGGGTCACCGCGTTCACCCCGGAGGCGAGCAGCGCCGCGAACAGGGAACCGGCGCTGAACACGGCGTGCAGCCTGGCCATGGCGGTGCGCCGGTGGGCGGCTTCGAGCGCCGCCCCCTGGGCGTTCATCGCGACGTTCAGACTCCCGACGGCGACCCCGTCGCAGCAGATGATCAGGAGTGCGACCGGGTAGTTGGGCGCCACGGAGAGCGCCGGCAGGAGCAGGCTCAGGAAGCCGACCGACACGAGTGCGAGCCGGCGCGATCCCATCCGCCTCATCAGGACCGCGACAAGGGGGAACGAGGCCGCCGCACCCGCACCGCAGGCCATCAGCAGCAGGCCCAGTTCCGCTTCCGTCAGGCCGAGTTCCGCCTTGATCGCGGGGAGCCGGGAGGCCCAGGTCGCGTACTGGAACCCGAGGAAACAGAACAGCGCCCCGATCGCCAGTTGTGCTCGGTGGAATTCGTCACGAACACCGGACATGCTCAATCAGCCCACTTCGTCTTTCGGAGGTACCCCGGGTGCCGGCAGGCCGGCGGGGTTCGTTCTTCCGGCCCGGACTCCCGGCACCGTCCTGGACATGTACACCGCGCCCGTCCCGTAGCTCGTCGGCGGCTCGACCTCCCGATGGGCCCGGTACCCGTGGGCCGCCCAGAAGGTGTCGCTGCCGCGGACGGCGACCAGGGACACCTCCTCGTACCCCTTCGATCCCGCCGTCGCCGTGAAGTGGCGCAGGAGGTTCTTCGCGAGTCCCCTGCCGCGGAACCGCCGGGCCACGACGAGGTCGTGCAGGTGCAGGTTGCGCGAGTGGGGGACGATGCCCTCCTTCCGGTCCAGGTCGGGGTACTCGAACTTCGGGTAGGGCAGGGCCAGCAGGTATCCCGCGACCCGGCCGGTGTGGTCCAGGACGAAGCAGGTGGCCGGTGAGGCGTGGGCCCTGGACCGCAGCGCGTCCCGGCCCTCCGACAGTCCGTCGGCGGTGTACTCCTCGGCCTCCAGCGCGGTGATGCCGTCCCAGTCGTCATTGGATATGTGCCGTATGCGCACGTGGTGGTCCCTCTAGTCGCCGCGCGTCCACGCGTACGGAAGCGGATCGAAGCCGTTGAATCCCCGCGTCATGTATCCGGTCGCGTAGGCGCCGCTGGAGAGGATCCACACGGGGTCCCCCGAGGCGACCTCCCGGGGCACCGGAACGCGGTTGTGCTCGTGGGCGAAGGCGTCGTCGCTGTCGCAGGTCGGGCCCGCGACGACGGCCGGTACGTGGTCGCCTTCGTCGTGCGAGGGGAACAGCAGCCGGTACTGCAACTGATCCATCTCGTAGAGGCCGTTGAACTTCCCGCAGCTCAGGTACAGCCAGTTCTC
Organism: Streptomyces sp. sk2.1; assembly: GCF_008120935.1. Classification (GTDB taxonomy): domain Bacteria; phylum Actinomycetota; class Actinomycetes; order Streptomycetales; family Streptomycetaceae; genus Streptomyces. Next base: position 1,536,700 of record NZ_RDBO01000077.1, on the reverse strand, counting down.
GCGGGCGCCGTCGAGCTGCTGCCGGGACGACAGCCGTGCCACGTGTGCCCTGATCGCACCGTGGTCGGCCACCAGGTGGCGGCCCGGTTCCATGAGGAAGTCCAGCGGTGCCTCCGACACCGCCGCGAGGTGTTGTGTTCCCTCGCGGATCACGGCGAAGATCTTGTCCACCGGCGGGTCCAGGGGCCGGCCCCTGCTGTCCAGGTAGCCCAGTGCGGGCAGTCCGCCGCCGAGGTTGACGTGGTCCGGGAGGATGCCCCGCCGGTTCAGCACCGTGAGCAGGTCGGCGAGGGACTCGAAGGTCTCCTGCCACGCCTGTGACGTCATCTGCTGGGAACCGACGTGGACGGACAGGCCGGCCGGGGTCAGACCGGCCGAACGCGCCGCCTCCATCACCAGCACCGCGTCGGCGGCCGAGCAGCCGAACTTCCGGCTGAGGCCCCAGAGCGCCCCGGCCCCGCTGGTGGCCAGCCTGCAGAAGACCCGGGCGCCGGGGGCGTGGGCCGCGATCGCCGCCACGTCCTCCAGGCTGTCGGTCGCGAAGGTCCTGATCCCCATGCGGTGGGCGTCGGCGATGTTCCGGTCGGACTTGATGGTGTTGCCGTAGTGGATCCGGTCGGCCGGCACCCCGGTGCGCAGGGCCTGGGCCACCTCGTTGGGGCTCGCCGCGTCGAAGCCGGAGCCCCGCTCCGCCAGACAGGCCAGGACCTCGTCCACCGGGCATGCCTTCATGGCGAAGCGGACGGAGATTCCCGGCAGTTCGCGCAGCAGCGCTTCGTACTGCGCCGCTATGCCGGTGAGGTCGAAGATGATCCGGTCGTCGTCGGCCGCCGTCAGCGCGGCGCGCATGTGTGTGTTCAGCTGCATGATGGTCCGGTCCCGCCTACCGGTCCGACGAGGGGAGGCCGCTGGACCCGTCCGACGGCTGGAAGTCGGTGGATCCGTCCGTCGGGTGGAGACCGGTGGGCCCCTCCGTCGGATGGAGACCGGTGGACCAGTCCGTCGGATGGAGACCGGTGGATCCGCTCGCCCGCACCAGGGATTCCCAGCTCTCGGTCAGCAGCGCGAAGTCCTCGATGTCCGAACGGGCCTCTTCGAGCAGCCGTCGGCCGCCTGCCGCCAGGACCTCGGCGAACTCGGCGTACCTGCCGCCCAGTTTCCGGTAGGAGCGGTTGAGGACGTCCAGCCGGTGCACGTTCTCCGCCCGGTCCACCAGGGCGCTCCGTCTGGCGAGTTCGGCCACCGCCGCGGGCCGGACGCGGTACCGGTCGTCGAGCAGCGCGGGACCGGCCTCCGCCATCTTCTCGTAGATGAAGTTGAAATAGAGCATGGAGAGGAAGAACTTCGCGAACCGCAGTTGGTACGCCATGAACCCGGCGTCGGTCCTGCGTTCCGCGGTGTAGAAGTTCACGATGTTGCGGTTGTGCAGGACCCCGGGCAGCGTGCCGTCGTGCACCAGGTGCATGAGGAAGTAGTCGCTGCCGATGGTGTCGGTCGCGGGCGGCAGCGGCACCCGTTCGTACACCTCGTCCAGGAAGCTGATGTTGCACATGTCGACCCGCATCGGATCGACATGGGTGAGGACCGAGTGGTCGCGGACGAACGGGTCGGTGCCCGCGCCCCTGAAGGACTCCTCGACGAGTTCCCGCTTCTGCTCGTCCGACCAGTGCCCCGGGGCCCACAGGCCGACGACGTCGTGGTAGACGTCGCCGTCCAGCTCGGCGATCTCGCCGATGTCCACCGACAGCTCGCCGACGAAGGAACTGCCCACCATCGCCACCGGTTTGCGCGCGTGCTCGGGGCCTAGCACGGTCTCGGACACCCCGGCCGCCGCGTCGGCCGCGGCCTTGCCGAGCGAGGCGAGTTCGTGGTGGACGGGGAAGACGGTCTCGCCGTCCAGGACCTGGTACGTGCTGTCGGAGTCCCGGCGGTGCACCGACCGGCAGCCGAGCGCGGCGGCGATCAGGAACGCCCGGTTGGTGCAGGCTCCGTAGGAGACGCCGTCCGGGAGCATGAGATCGAGCGTCAGGTCGGGCTCGGCGACGCCGGAGCGCCGGATCACCCGCCGCAGGAAGTCCCGCTGCTCCGCCTCGCCGAGGTGGTGCACGACCACGTGCGGGGCCCGGCGTTCCCCGGCGACGACCCTGGCGTGTTCCGCGAACTCCCGTTCGCCCGAGGAGTCCAGGATCAGCAGGTGCACCTCGACGCCGAAGTGTTCGGCCGCGTGGTCCGCTTCCTCGCCGACGGCCGAGATCGTCGCGGCGCAGGCCCTGTTGGTCGGAAGGGTCAGGCAGATTCGACGCATGCCCGCTCTCCGGTCGACCACTCGCCGTCCTGCCCGCGCCAGGACTTCAGTCCCAGCAGCTTCTCGCCGAGGTCGTTCAGCGTGGCAGTGCCGTACCTGAGGGCTTCGTGCTTCGTGACGTCGCCGACGAGCGTCCCGTTCCACTCAGGGGTGGCGAGGTCGCGCCACGAATCGATCCGGGAGCGCCGCAGTTCCTCGTGCGACTCCAGCGCGGGCATCATCGAGAGGTACTGGACGGCGCGGACCTCGTCCCGCGAGGTGTTGCGGGCCACCCCGTGCGCGAGCAGGCCGTTCCAGATCAGCAGGTCCCCGGCCCGCAGCTCCGGGCGGATCACCGGGAACTCCGCGCGGTCGGCGTCCGGCCTGATCGGGTCCCGGTCCGCGGGCTGCCCGGTCTTCCACTCCTCGAACCGGCGGAAGAGTTCCGGCGAGCACTGGAAGCCGCCCGCCTCCGCCCGGGTGTCGTTCAGCGCGATGATGCCCTGGACCCGCTGGGGCAGGACCCCGAGCGTGGTGTCGACGTCCCAGTGGAGCTCGATGTCGAAGCCCTTGTCGGTGGGGGCGATGAGCGCCCGGTCCCGGTTCCCGACGTTGGGCGGGTTGAGGTTGAGCCGGTCCAGGGTCACCCACAGCTCTTCGCAGTCCCACACGTCGACGAAGGCGTCGTAGACGCGCTGCGTCTGCCGGCTGTCCCAGATGAGCTGGTGGTGGTACGCCTCGACGAACCCGTAGACGTGCAGTTCCCGGTCCAGGTCGTCCCGGAAGGGGCGGTCCTCGTACCAGGTGTCGGGCCGGGCCGGGTCGAGTCCCTGGAAGTCCCAGGTGAAGTCGAGCAGGCGGCGCGCCGCGTCGGCCGGGATCGCCTCCCGCACGATGACGTAGCCGTAGGTCTGCCAGAAATCGAAGTCCGCCTCGGACAGCACCCGCAGTTCCCGCGACTTCCGGATGTCCCGCAGTGGTGTCTGCGCCAGGTAGGACTCGCCGTCCGAGCTGAAGTACGGGCGGTCCGAAGGGGATCGGTGCAGATAGGAGTCGGGCGTCGTCATGCATTCACTCCAGGGCTCGGGTTCTTCGTTGCTGGGCGGACCGACCGCTCCCCCTGCGGTACGGGTCCGGGCGCTCCACCTCGGTGGGTGCCGGTGACGGCCCCGGCGCCGTCGTCGTCGACCGGCGCCGGTACGGTGTCGGGCCGTGCGACGGGTGTGGTCCGGGTTGTTCGAACGACGGGCCGGCCCGTTCACCGGCCTCGTGCGTCCGGTGCGGCGGACGGGTCGGGAGGCGGCGGTACGGGCGGCGTCGCGTCGCGCGTCAGGTGCGGTGGCCGACGGCTCTGCCGGTCCGGTGGGTCGTGGCGGTGCCGTCGGCTCTGTCGGTGTCGTGGTTCGCGCTCGGCCCTGCGGGCGGATCGGTTTCCAGGAAATGAATGTTTCCCAGTGCCTTGCTCACGTCTTCGCGGTCCTCCGGTCGAGCAGTTCCCGCCTCGACTCTTGTCGAGCCCCGGGTGCCCGACAAGCCTTTCGGCGTACACCGAATCGCCCCGGCGGCATGCCGGATCGGCTCCTCGATTTCCGGCGTAATCGCCGGTGGGAGACGCAAACTCACACTTCTGGACACCGAGTGGCACAGCGTTTTGGCCATGCTCGCCACCGGGCCTTTGGGCGTCATGAAAAACACAACACCGGGCGCGGCGCCAAGCGCCGGCCCGGTGTCCGGTGTCCGGTGTCCGGTTGCGATGGGCCCGTCGGCCCGATGGTCGAGGGCGGGCCCATGGGCCCGGTGGCCGGGGGCGGCGGGCCCGTCGGGCGATCTCCGATTGCGGCGGGCCCGTCGGCACCGTCGGTCAGCCCTGTGACGCCTGTTGACTCATCAGACACTGCGTCAACGTCATGCCCGAACGGTTCAGCTCGTACAGGACGCGCGTACCGGCCCGGTGGCGTTGCACCACACCGGCCGAGACGAGTGCCGAGAGGTGCTGGGAGACCGTGCTCGCGGCGAGCCCCAGATGGTCGGCGAGTGCGGAGGTGGTGATCGGTTCGGCCAGTTCGCGTACGACCGAGGCGCGCCCCCGACCCAGCAGGATCGCCAGACGGTCCTCGCGCCGGTCCTGGGCGGCGCCCTCCCGCTTCGGTCCGGTGCGGCCGGTGCGACCGGCGTGCAGGAGCCCCGCTCCCCGTGCCGCGAAGGAGACCGCGATCCGGCCGCCGGCGACCGACCACCAGTGGGTGCCGTCCGCGAACATCATCGGCACGGCGGTCAACCGGCCCGTGCCGTCGGCGCGTTCGAGCGGCAGCCCCAGTTCATGGAGGAGTGCCGCTCCCCCGCTCATCGCCAGGGTGCGCGAGCGGAAGAGGATCTCCTCCTCCAGACAGCGCGCCAGACCGGCCTCGCGCGGCTCGACCGCCATCCGCCAGAAGTTCGCGAAATCGACCGCCAGACAACGGAGTTGGTTCTCCGGGTCACGGATCAGCGCGGCGATCGGAGGATCCTCGACGGCCGCCGGGTACTCCCGGGCGATCTCGTCGCGGACCGGGGCGGCCGGGGCGCGCGCCAGGTCGTCCAGCTCCTCGGTGATCCCCGCCCGCCGTGAGGCGATGCCCGACCCCAGGAACGAGGGGACGCGCCCCCGCCGCCGGGCCAGGGCGACCACGGACCTCAGACGCGGCGTCAGCGCCCCGTGCGCCTCACGGGCCCAGGAGCGGTGGGGCCAGGGGGCGTCGGATCCGTACCGGGTCAACAGCGCGACGGCGCCGAACGCCTGCCACAGATCGCACAATGCCAGCCGCACGTCGGGCTGCTGTCGGTCCATCAGCCCTCCAGGACCGCACGCCGACGCACCGGAACGCACATCCCGGCGAAGAACCGACGATCCGTCAACTCCCATGTTCTGAAGCTGCGTTCACTCCAGATGAGCGACACTTCGGCGCCAGAAGCGCATGGCGAATCGAACATGAACCCCGCCCACCCCTCGTGGTCCAGACCAATGATGCATGAGCTTTCGACACCCGCGCGGCGACTGTCAAGAACGTTGTGCCCCAGGTCACACGACCGTCGCTCGGGGCGAGCACCCGAACACGAAAGGTAGCCACCCCTGGTCTAGACATGTTGCCTGAAAGTGTGTTGACTTCGCGCCGGGAAGTACCCCCGGGAGGGCCCTCACCAGGCCAACCTTCCTCCGGGGGGCACCTGTCGGTTCCCCTCCCGTCACTCCGCCGCAACCCTCGTCCGGTTCGCGGGGCGCCCTCGTCGGCGCGGTCCCGACGAGACCGGGACCGGGGCCCGGTTCACCCCGTCCGGGGACCGGCGGTCGCCTCGTCAAGGGCCTCGGCGACGGCCTCCAGGACCTCGACCGGACGCAACAGGTCCTCGTGTCCGATCGGCTGCCCGCCCGTACGGACCATCTCCAGGAACGCTTCGAGACCCGGTACGCAGTAGTCCGCGCCGGGGACGAGCGTCCGCTGGACCATGGCCTCGCGGGTGGCGGCCATCGCGTGGAACGGGATCTGCTCCGTACTGCCCGGCCGGACGAGGTTCACGACGACCCGGGTGCCGCCCGCGGTGAACGACGCGGTGACGGTGGTGCCGGTGAGATCCGTACGGATGGCGGAGATCGCTCCGGGCGCGAGCCGGAGGGCGATGTCCACCGCGTGGATCCCGTAGAAGAAGATCCCGTCGTACTCGCTGTCGGGGTCGGCGGGCCCGGACACGACGACCAGGTGCGGTGTGCCGTTCGCCGCCGACCGGGCCGCCAGCTCCTCGGTGTCGGGGATCCAGCGGAGCGCCGAGGACGAGGTGAGCGGCGCGCCGTGGGCGAGCGCGGTGTCGATCATGGCCCGGGCGTCCTCGACGGTGCGGGCGAGCGGCTTGTCGACGAACACCGCGAGGCCCTCGGCCAGGAAGGGGACCGCGAGGTCGCGGTGGCGCGTGCCGTACCGGTCCGCGACGACGACGGCGTCGACCAGTCCGAGCAGTCCGGCGGGCTCGTCGACGATGCTCGTGATCCCGCCGGTGGCCGCCAGGGCGTCGTTGCGCGGGCCGTGCCCGCCGCTGAGCGCCACGACGCGCGCGTCACCGCCCGCCCCGTCGACGTTGAGGTGGCGGACGATCTGGTCGACGTGGCTGCTGTCGGTGCCGACGATCCCGATGCGCATCCGGAGACGTTCCCTTCATCGGTGGCGGCGGCCCGCCCGCCCATGGTGCGGCATCGAGTCTCGCACAGGGGACGAACGGACCCGGCCCGCGGTGACGGCAGGGGCGGTACGGAGTGACCACAGGAGCGGTACGCGGTGACGGCAGGGGCGGTACGGGCGGACGGCCCCGTACGCCCCCGTACCGGGCCGTCCGCCCGGGTGGCCGGCACCGCGCGCCGGCCCCTGTGCGCGGGTGCGCGGGCGTGCGGAAACGGGCGTGGCGCACCCGGCATCGCATCCCTGCACGCGCGGGCGCGCAGGCGTGCGCGCGGCGCTCCCCGCCCCCTCCGGGCGTGCTTGTCACCACCCCGGGCCAGGCATTACTGTCACCACGCCTTGGTGAACGGGAAATCCGGTGTGATACCGGTGCGGCCCTCGCCACTGTGATCGGGAAGTCCGGCTCCAGCCCCCTGCGGGCAGCCACTGGGTCCTCGGACCCGGGAAGGCGGAGCACGGGCGGTGGTACCCGTCAGCCAGGAGACCGGCCAAGGCGCGTCAACCATCCACGAGGTGCTGGAGAGGGTCTACTGAGCCATGCACATAGCCGAGGGCTTTCTGCCTCCGGCGCACGCGATCGCCTGGGGCGTCGCGTCCGCGCCGTTCGTCGTACACGGAGTACGGTCACTCACCCGTGAGGTCAAGGAGCACCCGGAGAGCACCCTGCTCCTCGGCGCGTCCGGTGCCTTCACCTTCGTCCTGTCCGCCCTGAAACTCCCCTCGGTGACCGGGAGTTGCTCGCACCCCACCGGTACCGGGCTGGGCGCCATCCTCTTCCGGCCGCCGATCATGGCGGTGCTCGGCACCATCACCCTGCTCTTCCAGGCGCTGCTGCTGGCCCACGGCGGCCTGACCACGCTCGGCGCCAACGTCTTCTCGATGGCGATCGTCGGCCCCTGGGCCGGATACGCGCTGTACCGGCTGCTGCGGCGGTTCGACGTGCCGCTGATGGTGGCGGTGTTCTTCGCCGCGTTCGCCGCCGACCTCTCCACCTACTGCGTCACCAGTGTGCAACTGGCGCTGGCCTTCCCCGACCCGAGCAGCGGATTCCTGGGCGCGCTCGGCAAGTTCGGCTCCATCTTCGCCGTCACCCAGATCCCGCTCGCGGTGAGCGAGGGGCTGCTGACGGTGGTCGTGATGCGGCTGCTGGCGCAGTCCAGCAAGGGAGAGCTGACCCGGCTCGGCGTGTTCGCGGCCACCCGGGCGGACCGGACCGGCACGCCCGAGGGAGTGGCCCGATGAGCCGTAACGCGAAGATCAACGCCCTGTTGCTGCTCGTCGTCGCCGCGCTCGCGGTCCTGCCGCTGGCACTCGGCCTCGGCGACCACAAGGAGGAGCCGTTCGCGGGCGCCGACGCCGAGGCGGAGACGGCGATCACCGAGATCGAACCGGACTACGAGCCCTGGTTCTCGCCCCTGTACGAACCGCCGTCCGGCGAGATCGAGTCGGCGCTCTTCGCCCTCCAGGCGGCGCTCGGCGCGGGCGTCCTCGCCTACTACTTCGGGCTGCGCCGGGGCCGCCGCCAGGGCGCGGAACTCGCGCAGGCGCAGGAGCGGGCACGGCGGGACACCGAAAGCACGTCCGTCGGCACCGGGGACTCCCCCGCCGAGGGAGCCTGAACCCGCGTGCTGCCGATCGACGAGGCGGCGCACAGCAACCGCTGGCGCCGCCGTCACCCCGTGGACAAGGCCGTGCTCGGACTCGGGCTCACCGTGCTCGCGATCTCGCTGCCGCCCTGGCCCGGCGCGGTGCTCGTCCTGGTGACGGCGCTCGTGTTGCTGACCGGTCCGGCGGGCGTGCCGGGCCGGCGGCTGTGGCGGGCGTACCGGGTGCCGTTGGGGTTCTGCGTGACCGGGGCGGCCACCCTGCTGGTGCGGGTCGGCGGCCCCGGCGGGTTCGTGGCCCTCGCCGACGACGGGCCGGTCCGGGCGGGGGAACTGCTGCTGCGCACCTCGGCCGCCTCCCTCGGGGTGCTGCTGTTCGCCTTCACCACACCGATGTCCGACCTGCTGCCGCGCCTGGTGCGGGCCGGGGTGCCCGCGCCGGTCGTGGACGTCGCCCTGGTGACGTACCGCATGAGTTTCCTGCTGCTGGACTCCCTGCGCCTGATCCGTCAGGCGCAGGCGGCCCGGCTCGGGCACACCACGCGGGCCGCCACCTGGCGTTCCCTCGGCGGACTCGGCGCCACCGCGTTCGTCCGGGCCTTCGACCGGGCGGCGCGGCTCCAGGCCGGGCTCGCCGGACGGGGCTACGACGGCACCCTGCGCGTCCTGGTGCCCGAGGCCCGGGTCTCCGCCCCCTTCACCGCGGCGAGCCTCGCCCTGCTCGCGGCCCTGACCGTCCTCGCCCTCGTACTGGAAAGGCCGCTGTCATGAGCGAGCCCGCCGCCGCCCTGGTCGCCCTGCGGGGCGCGTCCTTCTCGTACGAGGACGGGCCGACCGTCCTCGACGGGCTCGACTTCGAGGTGCGCGAGGGGCGCGCGCTCGCGCTGCTGGGCCGCAACGGCAGCGGCAAGACCACACTGATGCGGCTGCTCAGCGGCGGGCTGCGGCCGCGCACCGGGCAACTGACCGTCGAGGGGAACCCCGTCGCGTACGACCGCAAGGGGCTGACCCGGCTGCGCACGACCGTGCAGCTGGTGGTGCAGGACCCCGACGACCAGCTCTTCGCCGCGTCCGTCCTCCAGGACGTGTCCTTCGGCCCGCTCAACCTGGGTCTGTCCGACGCCGAGGTGCGGGCGCGCGTCGACGAGGCCCTCACCGCCCTGGACATCGGCGCGCTGGCCGACCGCCCCACCCATCTGCTGTCCTACGGGCAGCGCAAGCGGACCGCGATCGCCGGCGCCGTCGCCATGCGGCCCCGGGTGCTGATCCTCGACGAGCCGACCGCCGGGCTCGACCCGGACGGCCAGGAACGGCTGCTCGACACCCTCGACCGGCTGCGTGCGAGCGGCACCACCGTCGTCATGGCCACCCATGACGTCGATCTCGCCCTGCGCTGGGCCGACGACGCCGCACTCCTCACCCCGTCCGGCGCGCACATCGGTCCGGCACCCGCCGCCCTCGCCCGCACCGACCTGCTCCGGCAGGCGGGGCTGCGTCTGCCGTGGGGTGTCGCGGCGGCCGAACTCCTGCGCATCCACGGCCTGTTGACCGAAGACGCCACCGGTCCGCGCACCCCGGAGGAGCTGGCCGCACTGATGCCGGAGATCCCGGCCGACCGCTGAACCGCCGCTGCGCGCGCCCCGGGCTCATCCGCCGCGACGGGCCCGCTCCTCCAGGTCCGCGAGCAGATCGTCGAGCACCGCCTCCTCCTCGACCCGGATCCCGTGCTCGGCGAGGGCGACGGCCAGGGCCGGGTCCCACGGGGTCGCGGCGGGCGCGCCGGTCAGCCGCTGCGGTTCCGTCACCCCGGCCAGAGCGGCCAGGTAGTCGGCCGCCCCGAAGCGCCAGGGCCGCCACGCGACACCGCGCCCCAGCGCAGCGGCGATGCGCATCCCGCCCCAGTCGAAGTCGCCGTGGTGGAGGAACCCGGCTCCTCGCGCGGACAGGCCGCGCAGCAGGGCGAGCGCGGCCGCCGAGGGCTGCCCCTGGAGGCACACCATGGGCGGGCACGCCGGTCCGAAGGTGTCGGCGGCGGCGGACAGGACGGCCGGGTTCTCGCACACGTACACGGTCCCCGTTCCCGGGAGGGCGCCGCTCGGGGCGTGCCGGGTGAGCGAACGCAGCGTCAGGACGGCGGGCTCCCCCTCGTCGGCCGCCCAGTCGAGGGCCGGTGTCCCCCGCAGGTTGAGGGTCAGGACGGTCGACGACACGTCGTCCCTGAGCAGCCCCGCCGACGCCCATGCCTCCCGCCGCCACTCGGCGCCGGAGCCGTCCGGGAAGCCCGTGAGGGCCCGGAGCCCCGACAGGACCAGGGCGGCGAGCGTGGTTCCCTCGTCCAGGGCGTGGGCGCCGGAGAGATGGCGTGCCGCGAACGTCGCACGTGACACCGGGGGAACCGCGGGCAGTGCGCGCAGCGCCCGTGCGGCGGCGTCCACCAGCGGACCGGCGGCTTCCGGGGTGCGTGCGAGCCGCCGTACGAGGCCGTCCCCGCGGACCCGTTCCGCCCAGTCGGCCAGCCCGGGGGTCAGGGTGTCGAACGGTGCGTACGCGTCCTCCCAGGCCCGTTCCTCCCGGTCGCGCACCTCCGCGTGCACGGCGACGGGCCCGGTCAGGGCCACCACCGCGGCCTCCAGCCCCTCGGGACCGGCCCCGGACCGGCGCAACACCTCGTCCACCGCGTCGAGGCGTACGGTCAGGGAGCGGCCCGCGCCGGGTGCGCGCCCCAGCAGGCGTTCGGCGGCCTCCCGCTGGAGTTCGTCGGGGTGGGCCAGGGTGACCGTGCCGGTCAGGGGCCGGCCAGCGGCCATCCGTCGGCGGGCGCGTTCCAGGAGCCAGGCGAGGCCGGGGTCGCCGAGCAGCCGCCCGAGGCGGTCGGCACCGGGGCGGTCGGTGTCGAGGCGGTCGGAAGGGCTCACCCCCACAGGGACTCCTGCTCTCCCCGGTCCTGCGCAGTGGTGTTCCCCGTGCCCGGCACGCCGGTTCCGCCCGGTTCCTGTACGGCGGTGTCCCCCGTGCCCGGCACGGCGCCGGTTCCTCCCGGCTCCTGCGTGCCACCGGTCCACGCCGTCCCGGTGGCCGTTCCCCCGACGCCCCGGCCGCTCCGCTCGCGGCCGTCGGGCTGGAGGGGCACCGTCGTCGTACGCGGTGCGGTTCCCGGCTCGGTGCCGCGCCGCCGGTCGAAGCCGTCCCATTCCCAACGGGTCACCAGGACGGCGTCGATGTCGTCGACGCGGGAGAGCTGCGCGATGGCGATGCCGGGCACCTGCGGGTAGCAGGCCCATTCCCGTTCGCTGGTCATGACGACATCGAGGTCGAAGGCGCGCAGCAGGCCGAGGCACTTGGCGCGGGAGTCGTCGTCCACTCCCGCGAACGCCTCGTCCAGGGTGACCAGTCGCGGGGCGTGCGCGCCGCCCGCGCTCGCGTAGTGGGAGGACGCGGCGGCGAAGAGCGGTACGGACGCCGCCAGGACGCGTTCGCCGCCGGAGGCGGGCCCGGTGGCGGGCACCCACTTGCCGTGCTGGTGCCGTTCGACGCCGAACTCGTGCCACGCCCGGTAGTCGAGGGCGGCGGTGAGGTCCTCCTGCCAGCTGCCCGCGCTGTCGTCGGCCTGGCGGCGGGCGATCTGCTCCTGGAGGAACACCCCGACCGCCGCCCGGTCCTGCGGCGACCAGGCGTCGGCCGACTGGCGCAGCCGTTCCCGGGCCTGGGCCAGGCCCTGCGGGGCCCGGCGGGAGGCCCGCCACACCAGGCGCAGCTTCATGCCGGTCGAGGTCGGGCGTTCCTCCAGTTCCCGGTTCATGGCACGCACCCGGCGTTCGGCTGCCCCGATCAGTTCCTGGAGCGTCCCGGCGACCTCGGTGATCAGATGGGTCTCCAGGATCTCGCGTTCGTGCGCCGACAGGAGGCGGGTCAGTTCGGTGACCTCGGCGGCCAGCGCCTCGGCGAGTTCGGGCACGGCGCGCCGTCGGCCCTGGTAGACGATGTCGACCCGCATGCCGTCCTCGCCCGGCCGGGCCGTCGCGGTGTGCCCGTGCCGGGAGAGCGCGTCCTGGAGCCGGCCGAACTCCTCGCTCAGCCGCTTCTGGACGCGTTCCCAGGCCGCGTCCGAGTCGTCGGTGGAGGAGAGCCGGGACTCGATGGCACGGGCGAGGTTCACAGCGGGGGTCGCCGCCCACGTACCGCCGTCGTCGTCCGGTACGGCGACGTCGGGGAGGGCGACGGCGAGCAGCCCGGTCGAGACGAACCGCTGGAGCGCCGCGACGGCGCGCCCGCGCGCGGCGGTGGCGTCCGTGACGTCCTCCTCCAGCCGCTCGATGCGCCCCTCGGCGTGCCCGGCCCGCCGGTCCGCGTCGCGGATGTCCGCCTGTGCCCGCTGCTGTTCGTCCGCGCAGGCGCGGGCGGCGGTCGCGGTCTCCTCCAGCCGCCGCTGGAGTTCGGCGACGGCCGCTCCGACGGTGGAGCGGAGCGTGCGCAGGTGTTCGTCCGCGGAGGCGGCCAGGCGGGCCGCCTCCGCGGTGCGTTCCGCGAGTTCGAGGGCGCGGTGTTCGGCCCGGTCGGTCTCGGCCCGGTCGCCGGTGACCGCGTGCTCGGCGTCCGTGCGCTCGCGCAGGGCCGGCCACAGTTCCGCGAGGTGGGCGGTGTGATCGGCGAGTGCCTGACGCACGAGGGCCAGTGCCTCCCGGTCGGTGGGGAGGTGCAGGTCGGCGGCCGTCTCGCCGAGTTCGGCCGCTCTGCGCTCCGCTTCCCCGGCCGCCCCGTCGAGTTCGGCGGCCCGCTCCCGCTGCCGGGCGCGGGCCCGCCGGACCGCGTCGGTCGCGGCGGTGACCCGTACATGTGCGTGGCGCAGCTCGTCGTCGCCGGGTACGGCCGCGAGTTCGGCGTCGAGCACCTCGCGGCGCCCCGCCACCGCGCGCAGCTCCCCGGCCAGCCGCTCCCGCTCCGCCTCCGACTCGTCCCGCTCGACGTGCAGTTCGGCGATCCGGGCGCGGCGCGCCTGTTCCCGCGCGCCCTCCCCCACGTACTGGGCGCCGTCCTTGGCCCAGCTCCCGGTCAGCGCGCCGATACGGAAGCTCCCGTCCGTGGCGACCCAGGTGCCGTGGGRCCCGGCCCACCGGGCCCCCTCCGCCGGCCCGGCACCGTCCTCGCCGGTCAGCCCGATCGAGGCCAGCAGGCGCTGGACCGCCTGTTCCCCCACGGCTGCGGCCCCCGCGTCGGCGTGGTCGACCGCCGGGCACAGCGCCCGGTCGAGGCCGTTCCCACCGGGCCGGTCCACGGGCGCGAGGAACACGTCGTGCCCGTTCGCCGCGACGGCGGAACCGTCCGGCCGCACCCAGGCGTCGAGGAGCCCCGACGCCTCCAGGGCGGCCTCCAGTCCGGCGCGTTCGGCCCCGGTGACGTGCGGACGGAAGTCGACCAGCCGCCACAGCGGGGCCCCGGCGCCTCGGGTCCGGACGTCGGGGGTGCGGGTGTACGGAGCCGAGGGGCCCCGCTGCCCGCCCGCTTCGAGCGCGGCCAGTTCCTGTGCCACCAGCCGCTGCCGTTCCGCCGTCGCCGTCTCGCGGTGGGTCAGGGCGGCGGCCCGGTCGGCCAGGGCCGAGGCGAGGGCGCGGTGGGTTCCGGCCGCGGCGACGAGCGCCGGGTGGGGGCCGTTCAGGTGGCCCGCCCACTCCTGCACCGCGTCGAGCACCCCCGGCAGCCCGGCCGGCCGCAGCTCCGCGCACCCGGACAGGTGCTCCCGGACGGCCGCGACGAGCGCGCGCCCGGCCTGCGCGGTTCCTTCCTCGGCCCGGGCCAGCAGCTCCCCGGCGTGCACGGCCTCCTCGTCGGCCTCGTCGGCGCGCAGCCGGGCGGCGTTGTGCGCCTCCCCGGCCCGTTCGGCGCGCTCGGCGAGGGCCTCCACGTGACCGACGGCGCGCCGCCGGCCCGTCGTCGCCTCGTCCGCCGCGCGGCGCAGCGCCGGGACGGGGGCGTCCTCGGTCCGCGGGACGTCGAGCCGGGCCGCCGCGGCGCTCCCGGCCACCCGGCCCAGGACGTCGTCCAGTGCCTCCTGCGCGGCGGTCAGCCGGTTCGTCGCGGTGTCGAGCCGGCCCAGGGCCCGGGTGTGCGCCTGGGCGGCCGTCCGCCGGTCCTCCTCGGCGCGCGTCAGGTCCGCCGCCGTGCGGGAGGCGTCGACCGCCGCCTGGTCGAGCGCGCGGGCGTCGCGCATTTCGGGCCCGGTCCGCAGGGCCGCGTCCTGCGCGCCCAGCCGCGCCGCGTGTTCGTCGAGCGACGCGGCCCTTTCCTGGGCCTTCGCCCGGTCCGCCACGGCCTGTTCGCGGGCGTCCTGCGCCTTGAGGAGTTCGCGCTGGATGTGCTCGTAGCGGGCGTGTTCGGTGCGGGGCAGCCGGGCCCGGCGCCGGGAGGCGATGCGGGCGTAGCGCCGGTAGTGGTCGAGGAACCCCGACGACGCCTCCTCGGCCTCGCGGGCCGCCCGCAGCTGTTCCTTCTCCTCGTCCAGCGACCGGAACGCCTCCGCCGCGTCGGCGACGACCGCCTGGTCCATCGGCGGCAGCGCCTCCGTCAGCGCCCGGGACAGGGCCGCCTCGTTGGGGCGCTTGGACAGTTGGGGCTGGCGCAGCTGGATGAGGAGGTCGACGAGCGCGCCGTAGCGCTGCTCCCCCAGTCCGAAGAGGGCCTCGTCGACCGCCCGGCGGTACGTCTTCGCCGTGTCGTACACCATGCCGCGGCTGCCGACGGCCTCCGCGAGCCGGTCCCGGGACAGGGCCGTGCCGGTCGCGTCGAGCAGGTCGAGTCCGGCGCCGATCCGCTGGTCGGTCACCGCGAACCAGTGGCGGGCGATGCCGCGTCCGGTGACGGCCTTCAGCCCGCAGAGCAGGGTACGGAAATGGGGTTCGCCGGTGGTCCCGTCGAGCCGTCCGAACTCGATCCAGGTGTAGCCGAGCCGTTCGGGATGCGGGTGCTCGCCGCCCAGCAGCAGGTTCCACTCCATCCGTTTGCCCGGGTCGCCGTCGGGCTCGACCCGGCGGGCCGAGAGGTCCCCGTCCAGCAGGAACGGCAGGGTGAGGGCGAGCACCTTGGACTTCCCGGTGCCGTTGTTGCCGCGCAGCAGCAGCCGGCCGTCGCGGAACCAGAACTCCTCGACGTCGTAGTGGAACAGGTCGRCGAGGCAGTCGTCAGGGAACCGGGGGCACCACCGAACCGTCCGCAC
>NZ_RDBO01000077.1:1493213-1521300 GCF_008120935.1 Streptomyces sp. sk2.1 | reverse complement strand
CCTGTCCGCCCACTGGAGCCGGGCGATGCGGGCCTGGGTCGCCGAACAGGACTGGCTGACCCTGGAACGCCTCCCGGCATACGCCCCCGAGCTGAATCCGGTGGAACTGCTGTGGTCCTCACTCAAGAAACGCGAACTCGCCAACCTCGCCGGCGACCACCTCGCCGATGTCGCCGACGCCACCGAACAAGGCATCCACCGCATCAACCACAACCCACAACTGCCCTGGTCCTTCCTCGCCCACACAGGCCTGACCATCCACCCACCACACCCACCGAACTTACGAAAAGATCAGTAAGTGCAGATGCCGAATCAACCAAGGGACGCCATGAGTGTGCTTTGCTACCCAGCGCTGCCTGAGACCGCTTGTCCGTTTGGCTGGGCCTTGGGGAGGCACGTCCATGAGATCCACGAAGCGTGGCCTACAGTGCCAAGTTCGCCTCAGCTTCTTCGGCTGTCCGTTACCAGTTTCGATGGTCCTCCACGAGATTGACGATGAGCGCGAGCAGTGCATCGGCCCGGGAGCGGTCCTCGTGCTGAGTACGCAGGGCCTGGTCGACGGTCCTGAGCCTGGCTAGGGCCGCCGGTTTGCCGTCCATCACGTCGTCGATCACCGGCTCAGTGATCAGGTCCAGGCACTCGGTGAGCAGCCGTCGGGTAGCGGGGAACGGCGGGTTGGGGTCGGGGGCTGCGAACGCCTGAGTCAGGTAACGTGCCGGATCCGTGAGACTCCAGCCGACGACGGTGCCGTGCTGGATGAGGAGGGCCACATCCAGGGCGATGCCGATGCGAGCCTCCAGCGGCTCGTCGAGGACATCGCGGTCGCGCAGACTAGTCAGCACGGTGTCCCCGGGAGTGCGGTACAGCACCTCGCACACCTCCAGCCGGAAGTCCCGGACCTCGTCCGCGCGGAGCCCACCCGGGCGTACTGCGGGCAGGGGGGTGACGCGGGCGGAGTCCTCGGCGGAAGCGGACTCCGCCGGCATTTGGAACTCGGCACCGGCCAGCCTCCGGCTGTCCGGGTCGAACCGGAGGACGTCGGGCGTTTCCCACAACTGTTCCTGGCTGCCGAAAGTGGCCCGGAGGAACCGCTCACGTTCCTTCACGTCCGTGTAGTACGCGATGTCCACGGAATTGCCCGAGAAACGGGGCATGATGGACAGCGGATCGGCTGTCACTGTTGCGTGCCAGTCGTTGCCGAAGGTCAATCTCATGGTTACTTTTTCCTCAATACTTCCGCGGGGGGCATGAATCCGCCGTTGCCCGGAATTCTTCCCTCCACGATGTCCCTGTCGGTGATCGGCGCACCGGGGTCCGTGGCCTCGCCGCCCAGCGCCCTCGCACCGGACTCGCCCTTGATACCTGACGGCCCATACGCCGTGATGGCCTGGCCGGCTTGGGAACCAGGACCATGGGTTACGACGACGTCCTCGCCCTTCCGGAAGATGAGCTTTCCGGCGCTGCCCTCTGACTGGTACACCGCGTCCGGGTTCTTCAGGATTTCCAGGACCTTTTCATCGCTGAAGCTGTGCCTCTCGTCTCCGTGGTAGTTGCGGTGCTTGCGGAGCGTGCCACCCTTTGCCCTCTCTTCGACCCCGTCCGCGATCTTAAGGGCCCTTTCCCTGGCCCGCGCCTTGGCCTTCTCGGCCTTCTTCTCTTCGTCCGGGCACTTCTTCAGGCCCAGCGGATCGCATCCCGTGTAAGGGTTGTCCACGTAGCCGACGGGATTCGGCGCAGGAGCCAGCCCCAGGGGATCCGGGGAAGTGTAGCGGCCGGTTTCGGGGTCATAGTGGCGGAAGCAGTTGTAGTGGAGCCCGGTCTCAGGGTCGAAGTACTGCCCGGGGAAGCGCAGCGGAATATACGCGCTGCTGTCCCGGGCCCAGGCCGTGGTGCCCCACAGGGTGCTCCGGCCACGCCAGGCGATGGCGCCCGACTCGTCGATCAGCTCGGTCGGAGTGCCGATAAGGTCGGTTGCGATGGCGAAGAACCGACGGTCGATCTCCTCCTGACGGCCATCAGCCGTGAGGATGCGCTCGGTCTGCGCCAGCGGGACGACGTCCTGGTGGTCCCAGGTGAGAGCAACCGCATTCGGAGCGCCCGGCCGGTGACTGGTCTGCTCACAGAGGGTGAGACCGTCCCAGGTGAAACAGACTTCCTCGGCCACGGTGTCGCCGTCGGCAGCCAGGCGCTGCTTCGCGGTGCGGCGCCCCAGTGGGTCGTAGCGGTAGCGCCAAAGGGTCCCGTCGGGGGTGATGACGGAGGTGAGGCGGTTTTCCGTGTCCCACTCGTAACGCCAGGTGTCGGGTTTTCGGGATAAGCGGGTCTTCTGCCGCAGGGTGACTCGGCCGAGGGCGTCGTGCTCGAAGCGGACACCGCCGGCACGGGTGATGCTGGTGCCGCTGTAGGTGCGCGGTCCGGTGGCCTCTCTGCCCGGGTGCTGGTCCGGCCAGGACGCCGAGGTCTGGTTGCCCACGTCGTCGTACGCGTACCGTTCCGTCCAGCCCGGGGCCCGGACAGCGGTGGCCCGGCCCATGCGGTCGAGATCGAAGGTGCGGGTGCCCGACAGTCGGTCCGCGACGGAGAGCAGATGCCCGTCGGCACGGTAGCCGTAGGTGCGGCTGTTGACGGCCTGGATTCCCGCTGTGATGTGCTGCGCGGTAAGCCGTCCGACCTCGTCCCAGGCCGATGTCATGGTGATCGCGTCCCCGAAGGCGCGGACCAGCTCGCGGCCGACGGCATCGTGGGTGAAGTCGACGCACCGACCACCTGTGGTCAGCCGAGAGAGAAGGCTGTCGGAGTCGTAGGCGTAAGAAGTGACATGCCCGGTGGGCGTGGTCCGGCGGATGCGCCGTCCCAGGTCGTCGTAGGCGTAGAGAAGGGGACGACCGTTCACGAGTTCCGCTTTGACCCGTCCGCGACGGTCGTACTGGTACTGCAGTTCGCCTTCCGGGCCAACCGCCTCCAGGAGGCGCCCCGCTGTGTCGTACGCGTAGGTCGTCACCCGGCCGTCGACGTTCTTGCTGAGCACCTGGCCGATCCGGTCCCGCTCGAAGGAGATGGTCCCGCCAAGGGCGTCGACACGCTCGGTGAGCTGGCCCGCAGCGTCGACGCGGTAGGTCAGGGTGCGCCCGTCGAAGTCGGTCTCGGACACAATGTTGCCAACCGCGTCGTACTCGTAAGACCAGGTCAGCCCCTTCGGGTTGGTGACCCGGGTGAGGCGCAGGTCGTTGTCGTGCTCGAACTCGTAGCGGCCGCCGTCGGCCCGGGTGCTGGCGAAAGGGAGGTCGAAGTGGGTGTATTCGTAGCTTGAGACGCCTCCAGAAGCGTCAATGTGGGTCAGGCAGTTGCCCTCGCCGTCGTAGGTCCAGAACTGTGTCGTGCCGTCCGCATCGGTGCGGTGAGAGAGTTTGCCTTCAACACTCCATTCAAAGCGGGTGATGGCACCAAGTGGGTCGGTGAGCGTGGTGGGGTTACCGAAGGCGTCGCGTGTGATGCGGGTAATGGCACCGAGCGGGTCGGTGATCTCAACGGGCAGGCCAGCAGCGTTACTGCGGATACGGGTGGTGTTGCCGAGTGCGTCCGTCACGGAGACCGGGTGACCAGCCTCGTCGTAGACGGCGCGAGTGACGGCACCGGACGGGTCAGTGACCGCAGTTCGGTTACCGCATTCGTCATACACATACTCGACCACGGTCCGGTCCGGGTTGGTGACGCGGATCGGCAGCTGGAGATCGTTGTACCGCACGGATGATTCCAGGCCATCAGGGCGGACCTCGGTGGCCAGTCGCCCTATCTCGTCGCAGGTGAAGCGGGTGATGCTACCAAGAGGGTCGGTGCGGGACAACAGCCGGTGATAGCGGTCGTACTCGAATCGGGTGACGGCTCCCAACGCGTCGATCTCGGCGACGACCTGGGAGCGGTCGTTGATCACATACCGCGTGGTGTGGCCGAGACCGCTGGTCATGGACGTCATGCGCAGGCCGGTTTCGGGGTCGGTGTCATCCCAGGTGAAGTGGGCCTCGAGGTGGCCGTTTGTGCCGACTTGGTGCACGCAGCGGTCGTGTTCGTCGTAGACGTACCCGTACCGGCTGCCGTTGGTGTCCGTCCATGACGTGATGCGGCCCTGCTCGTCGCAGCCGAACCTCAGAGGGTGGTTTGAGGAGTTGGTGACTTCGGTGAGGTGGCCGTCGGTGTAGCCGTAGCGGAGGATTTCCTGGTCGGTGCCGTCCGGTGCGGCGCCCGCCAGGTACAGGGCAGTGATCCTGCCGTCGTTCGTGGTGAGCTTCAGGTGATAGCCGCCGTGGTGGACGATCGATGTCGGGGCGCCTGTCTCGTCGTACTCGAAGGTGATCCAGCGGCCGTTGCGGTCGTCGATCTGCGCCAGGAGTGCCAGTTCGCCGTCGGGGTTGTTGACGAAGTGCCGGACCTGGCCGGTTTCCGGGTCGGTAATGGTGTAGCCGTCATCGACCCGGTCCAGGGGCCAGCGTCGACCGTGCGTCGGCATGACGGGAACGCCGGGCGCGGGGTGCGGATAGGCCAGCAGGCTGCCTTCGTCGCAGCTGAACACCACGCCTTCCGGGTCGATCTCCAGGCGTTGGTCGACCGTGCTCGACCAGCCGGTACCGAACCAGCGACCGGCCCGGTACGAGGAGTCGAAGACACGCGCGAAGGCCAGGGGCAACGAGCCGGGCAGCACGATGTCCGTCTGCGGCAACAGCATGCGCCCGGTCGCGACATCGACGGGATCTCCGGCGCACTTGACCTCGCTGCACTTCTGGGAGTTGGAGTCGGGGTTCTTCTCGTGTCCGTTCCGGTTCTCGCCCTTCGGACGGTCGAGGAGGTCCTTCGTCCCGGCCCTCAAGCCACCCCTGGCCAGGCCGCTGCCCTTGGTGCCGACCAGCTCGGGAACGAGGCGGCCGATGAATTCGGAGGGGTCGCCCTTGGCGGAATCCCAGGCGTTCTTGAGGGCCCGGTCGGGGCTGGCCCCGGTGGAGACGAGACCGGCGAGCGTCATGTGGACGCCCTTGTAGTAGTCGGCCGGGTGGGCCAGGTTGTAGGGGTCGGTCGGGTTGACCGAACGGAGGAAGTTGACCAGTCCCGCGCCGCCCTTGATGACACCACCGCCGAAGTGGGCGAGCTCGATGCCCTGTCCCGCGGCGTGGTCGTAGACCTCCTGCTTGAGCCGGTTCAGGCCGGTGGGTTCCTTCGGCGCGTGGGCCATCGCCGCGGTGACCGCGCCCTTGGCCGTCTCGGCCGCCTCGTTGCGCACCTGCCGGGCATGCTGCAGCAGTTCCTGTGCCTGCCGGCGCCTGGCCAGCCCCGGATCCGTGAACTCCCCCGGATGCGGCAGCGGATGGTCGGTGTTGCGGACCGCGTTGTACGCCTGCGCCTTCTCCCTGAACGCGGCGGCGGCCCTCTCGTAGTCCTGCTTGCCCTCCTTGTACAGGGCGATGGCCTCACGGGCCTTGTCCTGAGCGCTGGCCACCGTCCGCGCATACGTCTCCAGCGCGCCGGCCGCGTCCTCGAACGCGTCGGCCGCACGCAGCCAGTCGGTCGGCAGCGTCCGGAACTTCTCGCGGAACGCGTCGGCGGCCTCGCCCTTCCAGCGACCGGAGTCGAGCCTCTTCATCCCGGCACCGACGAGATCGAACGCCCGCTGGAAGTCACGGAGGTTCTTCACCGTGGCAGCGATCTTCTCCGGCCTGCCATGGACCAGCTCGTCCGCTTCCTCGCTCTGCCCGAGTTGCTTCTCACCGACCTCCGCACCCAGCGCTGACGCGGTCGCGTCCCCCCAGTCCTCGACCCCGTCGGCCCAGCCGTGCGCCCCGACCTTGTCCAGGCCCGCACCCAGCACGTCGGTACCGGCGTCGACGGCCCTGCCCGCGAGCTCCTTGCCCTTGTCGGCCAGCCTGCCGGCACCATCGACCAGCCCGTCCCCTAGCCTCCCCCAGTCCACCATCAGTCCCCCTGCCCTCGATCCGAACGCCCCGCCTCAGCAACCGCCTCCCGCAACGCCGGATCCGTCATCCAGGAGTCCCCCGCGGAGTCCGGCCCCCCGATCCCCAACTCACTGCCGGTGTCCCGCCAGGCCTGCCGGACCTCCTCGTACGCCTTCCGCCCCGACTCCCCGCTGAAGTCCGGGTCGTCGTACGCCGACTGGCTCCGGACCGTGTCCCAGCTCATCTCCTTGACCTCGTCCTCGGACAGATGCGGATTCCCGTTCAGCGAATTCACACCGATCTTGAACGAGTCCTTGACGTACCGTTCCTGCTCCGCGAACGAACCCGCCGACAACCCGACCCCCACAGCGAAGTCGTTGCCCCTCCGCGTCAGCGCCCGCACACCCCACTCCCAACGCCCGCAGAACGCCTCGAACTCCGCCGCCAGACCGCCATGCCCCAACTCCAGCCCCGACAGGCCCAGATCAGAAAAACCACGGCCCACCGACGCCTCACCGACCATCCCGAGCTCCTTCAGCTCGGCATGCGCCAGATCGATCCCCTTCGCGATCGCGGCCAACGCCTCGGGCGGCACCCGAAGATCGGAACCATCCCCGCTCACCGCGTCCCCCCGAGATCCACCGCCACCGAATCCGGCACAATTCCCGCCACGGGCGGGAACAACACCCCACCCTCATCACTGCCCGCATCCAGCACCACCCCCGCAGGCCCCGGCAGCATCGGCACCATCACATCCAACAACCGCGCCCCCAACACCCTCTGGTACGCCCACTCCCGACCGGCCTCACCCCGGGCAGCGGCAAACCGTGCCAACGCCTCCTCGTCCGAGAACGCACAGATCCACCGCACACCGTTCTGCTCCGCCGACCACAGATCCCCCGCCCCGTCCAGCGGCACCAGCACCGCCGCACGCCGGAATTCACCCAACAACACAGCAAACTCACGCCGAGCCACCACCGCCAGATCACATTCCGACGCCATGGCAGGGACCGGTTGCAGTGCCTCACGCAGTGCCGTCAGCGCCTCAGGAGCAGGCCACTCGATCAAGTCGGCGATCTTCGAGCGCCGGACAGGCGGCTCTGCCACGTCATCCCCGTTATCGAACACGCGTTGAATGCTGGCACGACACACTTTCCAAAAGCAACGATCAAAAATGGCCAGCCAGCCGTGATCTGGACCCAACGCAGCTCCACGCACGTACGGGTGGGCCGTAAACACCCCGCGGAAGCGCTCCCCGAACCCCTGGGCCTTCGTTCACTCTGAAACCGGGCAGAGAGTGATGCACCGGGGGCCGGCAACGCCCCATCACGCTGCCCACCCCCGGTGGCCTGATTCCGAAAGTTCCCGGCAATGCAGGCTCAGCCCTGAGGATCGTCGGCGGCGGCTTCATGCCAAGGCTAAGACCGTGTCCTATGTGGTGATTGCTCGTTGGGCTGTTCATGGGGCGGGATACGTGGAGTTGGATTGTTCCGGACGGGCTGTGGGAGATCGCGAAGCCGCTGATCCCGCCGTCGAGGGTGCGTCCGCAGGGCGGCGGGACGCAGGACACGCCTGATGAGACGCTGTTCGCGGCGATCGTCTACGTGCTGGTGAGCGGGTGTGCCTGGCGGGCCCTGCCGCCGTGCTTCGGGATCTCGAAGTCGACCGCCCACCGGCGCTTCGTCATCTGGTCCAGGGCCGGTGTCTGGGGCCGGCTGCACGAGGCGGTGCTCGACCGCATCGACGAGTGCGGCCTGCTCGACGTGACCCGCGTGGTCCTCGACTCCGCTCACGTACGGGCCAAAAAAGGGGCGGACTCACAGGCCCCAGCCCCGTGGACCGGGGCAAACCGGGTTCCAAGATGCACGTCCTGCCGGACGCGAACGGACTGCCCCTGGTCGTCGGCATCTCCGCCGCCAACACCCACGACAGCCACGGCCTGAAGCCCATGGTGGCCGGTCTCCAAACGAGACACGACCCCCACCGCGGCTGGCACTACAAACCCCGCAAGCTCCACGCCGACAAGGCATACGACATCCCCGACCTGCGGAAATGGCTCCGCGGGAAACGGATCGGCGTCCGCATCGCCCGCAAGGGAATCAAATCCAGCGAACGGCTCGGACGCCGCAGATGGGTCATCGAGCGCACCATGTCGTGGCTGACCGGCTACCGCAGACTCAACCACCGCTACGAACGCCACCCCCGCAACTACCTGGCCTTCCTCGGCCTCGCCGCCGCCATCTGCTGCTACAAACGACTGGTCCGACTCACCACATAGGACACGGTCTTAGATCTGCCGCTGAAGTGGGAAGTGAACCGGTCCGTCCCAAGATGCCGTACCTCGATATCTCCTGCTCCCGCCCGATCGTCACCTCGGCCTCACTGATCGCGGAGCTTCCCTTCTGAGTGCCGTCGTGGCCGCATCCCGCCGACGTGGTCTCAGCCCTTGGCGAGAAGTTCCCTGGCCGCATAGTAAGCGTGCAGTGCAGCCTCGCTGCCGGAGCCCAAGGCAGTCATGATCCGCTGAAAGCGGGCGGAACGGAGGTCGCCGGCCACGATGACACGAGGGTGCTGGTCGGTGGGCGGGCAGTATCCGTCCGCGCCACGAGTCAGGTCTCCGGACGGGGCGGTGGGCGCGTTTCCGATGCTGAGGTAGGCGGCGTCCGCCGTGACCGTCCGCCGGGCACCGTCCTGGCCCACCGCTTCCGCTGACACCGAGGCGCCTTCTCCGTAGCTCAGTGTCAGGTGCTCGACGGGGAGGAGGGTGACGCGGGGGTCCTCGCGAATCTCCTCGATCTTGTATTCGTCCGCCGCCGGGTACGCCACGAGCAGACGCGTGTCGGTGGTCGGGTTGGCGCGCAGGAAGGTGCCGATCGGGCGGTCGCCGCCGAGGACGAGGAGGGTGTGGCCTTCGGCATCGTCCGCCTCGGCCTGCCAGAGCGGGGGCAGGTTCAGGCCGTCGGGGGCGGTGATCCAGGTGGCGTCGCGGGGCTGAAGGGGGCCGACGCCGGTGGCGACGATGGCGTACGGGGCGGTGAGGCGGGTGCCGGTGTCGACCGTGGCGGTCACCTGGTCGTCGTCGGCGCGGAGTTCGGTGATGTGTCGGCCGAGTTCGAGGCTGCACAGCTCCGTGCTCTTCAGTTCCGCGACAATGGAGTCGGCGAGCTCGGGGCCGCTGGTGTAGCCGCCGAGGACGTTGTRCAGSGCCGGGATCCGGTASAGGTTGCGGCACAGSSSGTCCGGCTCGATCAGGATCGAGCSCATGCCSACGCTSGCSGCCYTYCGGGCSGCSGCACAGCCGGCCGGGCCGCCGCCGATGATGATCAGGTCAGTGTCGTACAGCGTTTCGGCCATGGGGCTATTCCAGCACCGGGGCCCCGACGTACGCAGTGAGTTGGCCGATCACGTGGTCGGTGGTGACGAGTTGGCCGGTTCCGATCAGGCGGCGGGCGACGAGGAGGCCGGCGTCGTGGACGTCGGGGCCGGCGTCGGTGGCGCAGGCGTCGGTGACGATCCAGGGTGCGTAGCCGTGTTCGAAGGCGTCGGCGGCGGACTTCAGGACGCAGCTCTCGGTGGCGATCCCGCAGAAGACGAGGTCGGTCCAGCCGGCCCGGCGGATCAGTTCGGCGGCTTCCGGGGTGAGGAGCGTGTACCCGGTCTTGTCAATGACCGTGTGTGCGTGGGCGGCAGCCTCGGCGAGCTCGGGGACTATGTCGGTCTCGGGCGCTTTCTGGAGCCGGTGCCACTGGAAGAAGCGCTCGTAGGGGCTGTCCGGATAGTTGAAGTACCGGGTGAAGATCACGGGTCGGCCGGCGGCGGACCACTGGGCGACCAGGCTGGAGACTGCGGGCACGGCGTGGCGGCTGTGGTGGTTCACGAAGCCGTTCTGCATGTCGATCACGACCAGCGCGGCGCTGCTGATGTCCATCCGGTATCTCTCCTGCCCAGGGTTCTCAGCCGACGCTCTCGCGCAGAGCGTCCTGTGCGGCGCGCAGCCGTTCGGCCAGTCCGCTGGTCTTCATGATGGCCTCCCGCATGAGGACGTGTTGCGCGGTCTCCTGGGCGCGGGCGGTGGTGAGCCGGGAGGTGGCGGCGCGCAGGAAGCGCCAGC
Source organism: Streptomyces sp. sk2.1 (assembly GCF_008120935.1). GTDB lineage: Bacteria > Actinomycetota > Actinomycetes > Streptomycetales > Streptomycetaceae > Streptomyces. The sequence goes on along the minus strand of NZ_RDBO01000077.1, from coordinate 1,511,250 downwards.
CGTACTGCTCGGGCATGGAGGGGTCCTGGCCGTCCTCGATCATCTGCTGGACCTGGCGGGTGAAGCACCACAGGGCCTGGACGGTCAGCTCGCAGGCGACCAGCTCGTCGATGGTGAGGCCGCGCTCGCGGGAGTGGGAGGCGTAGGCGACGCCGGACCAGCCGGCGTAGCCGGTGGAGACTCCCCGTACGCCGAAGGACACGATGTCCGGGTGGTCGAAGCCGGTGGCGAGGAGCGATGCCTCGACCGTGCCGTCCAGGGGTGCGGGCCCGCCTGGGGCTCCGCGGTCGACCAAGACCGAGGGTGTGGACAGCAGGCGCAGGGCGGTGTCGTAGGCGTCTCCGGTCCAGGGTGCGGAAGTGAGCCAGTACAGGGAGAGGACGTACTCGGGGTTGGGGACGCGGTCGTGGTCCTCGTCCATGAGGTCGCGGAGCTTGTTCCGCGCCCAGGGCAGGTCGGAGGCGTACGAGCGGTAGCGCCAGACGGCGAGGTCGGTGAGCGCGGGAGGCTCGTGCGGTTGGACGAGATGGAAGACGGCGGCCCCGCACGCGAAGACGTGCAGAACGCAGTCCTGCGCTTCGGGGTGGTCCACGCGGGCCGAGGAGGACTCCAGCCACTGGCTGCCCGCGCTCGGCGTCATGTGCGCGCGGAGCCGGTCGGCGCGCTCGGCACCGATGAAGACCGGCAGGAACTTGTGGGAGTCGACTCCGATCCGGCCTGTGACGGGTGGAGCGGCGTCGTTCGCTCCGAATGCTGCGGCGAACCGCGCCTTCGCGTCGTCCGGCGCGCGGCCGAGCGCGGTGTCGAGGACGGCCTGGGATTCACCACGGGGCTGGTAACTCGCCCCGCCACCTTCCCAGTTCGACACGGTCCGGTCGCTCACGCCCAAGTAGGCGGCGAAGTCCCGCAGGCTCATGCGCAGGGCGTCGCGTAACAGCCGGGCTTCCCGGCCGGACCATCGCTGCACCGTGACCACCGTCGTACCCCCTGTCCGTCACCCGGTGGAACGCCGAAACGGCCAGCGTAGCCAGCCTTGTTCAGCAGTGGTGCGGCATTGCTGCAGCACGTCTACGTCACACCCCGTCACCGACCTGCACCATGCTGAGTTCACCGAGCCGGGGAGGTGCCGACCGCGACCAGGCGGCCCCCGCCCGTTCTCTCCTGTACCACCACCTGAAGGAGCAAGCGGCATGACCGACATCGTCAAGCGCAACGCCCGCGCCATCCTCCTCGACGGCGACGAGCTGATCCTGATCAAGCGCACCAAGCCCGGGAGGGAGCCGTACTGGGTGTCGGTCGGCGGAGGGGTCGAGGAGGACGACGCAACCATTGAGGCAGCCCTGCACCGAGAGGTGTTCGAGGAGCTGGGCGGCAAGCTGGAGCGCGCCGAGCTGGTCCACCTGATCACCGACGAACTGGAGGGCGGCGTCGGCGTGCAGCACATCTTCGCCGCGCGCCTGGAGTCGATGGACCTGGCCGCGCGGACGGGGACGGAGTTCTCCAAGCCGGAGCGGGGCGGGTACGAGGTGGTCCGCGTGCCGTTCACCGCCGAGGCCGTCCGCGAGCTGAACCTGATGCCGCCGCAGCTCGCCGACTTCATCGCCGCGAACACGGACGCGATCGTCTCCGTCCTCGACACTCCGATCCGCGAGGCGTGAGCAATGGCGCAGGTCCCGGACTTCGTCAGCCTCAACGGCCCTGACAACGCGGGTAAGACAACCCACCTGGTGCGGCTAGCCGGGTGCTGGGACGGCTTCCAGCCGCTGGGGTCGGTCCACGAGCACGACCCCGAGCCATGGGCACGGGTGGCGGCCGACGACTATGCCCAGTGGTGGTTCGAGACGTCCACGACCGTCGAGCTGACCGAGATGCTGCTCGCCGGTCACGCCAAGCGGGCCGCCGCCCGCGCGGCCGGGCGCACGGGCCTGCTCGACCGGGGCCTGCCCATGCTCCTCGCCGTGGCCACCGCGACTTGCGTGGTCAAGGACGGGCTAACGGTCGACGAAGCGGTGAAGACCGTGACGGGCATCGCCGGTTCGCGAGCCACCGCACCGGAGACCTCGATCCTCCTGCTGCCGTCCCTCAACTCCGAACGCAGCTACGCCATTACGAGCGTCCGCGAGGGCCGCCCCTGGACCGGGGTGTACCCGGCCTATCAGAAGACGCTGCACGCGGTCCTGCTTCACCAGGTCGACCATGGCGTGTACACCACGGTCGTGGACTGCGAGGGCCGCTCGCTGGACGACATCCACGCCGACGTACTCGGCCACGTCGGCCTTCCACGACTCGCCGACGGGAGTCCCCGATGACCCAGAACTCCCCGCCCCTTGTCCTGCCGCCGGGTCTGGCCCGCGCCATCGCCACACTCCAGAACAAGGACCGGCACCGCCTGGACAACACCGTCACCCGGCTCCATACCGTCAACGGGCGCCTGTGGGATACCGAGGACCGGGTGCGCAGCGCCTTGCTTCCCGCCACCCAGGTCGCCGACTGCAAGCGGGAGATCGACCAGCTCAACGCCGAGCGCAATGCGCTCGCCGAGCGGGCCGACGAGGTCCTCGGCTCGCTGGCGGACGCGGGCCGCGCCGACGCGCCGCTGCACACCGAGACGCTCGCATCCGTCGTCGACCGCTTGTCGGTATTGACTCTGCGGATCTGGCACAGCGAACGGGCGGCGGCCCGGGACGAGCTGGCCCTCCGGCGCGTCCCCACCCTCCACGGCCAGCGGGAGGAGCTGTGCGCCGCCCTCGACGCGCTGGTCTCCGATGCCGTGGCCGGCCGCCGTCGGCTTCCCGTACCAGCCCGCTTCAAGCTGTACGGGCGGGACGACGCCGCCCCCGCGGAGATCAAGCCGAGTCGGCACCTGCGCAGGGTTCTCGCCTTCGGCGGGTTGAGCGAGTGCGGCAAGAGCACCAGTGCCGAGTTCGTCCAGCGCACGTGCGGTGCCCAGCGTCTCAAGATCGGCTTCCTGCTGCGGCAGGCGGCCCACCGGGAGGGCCTCGCGGACCCGTACGCGCTGTCGGCCCGTCGGCAGGCCGAGCTGCTGCTCGGCGAGCTGAACCGCTTCGCGGACGCGCACGTCGACATGAGGCTGTTCACCATCGAGTCCGTCCACGACGACGCCTCGATCGCCGAGCTCAAGCAGCTCATGGGCGACACGCTCCAGATCGTCTACCTGGACGCCTCCTTCGCCGTACGCGTCGAGCGATCCGGCACTACGACCCAGGCCGTCGCAGCGAAGGACGAGATCAAGATGAGCCGCGGCGCCCACCAGGTCGCCGCACTCGCCGACCACATGATCGACAACACCGGTAGCATCGTCTCCCTCCGCGCCCGGCTCCTGCGCATCGCCGCCCCGCCCGCCGCCACAGCGCTGCGCGTGGCCACCCCGTACGGGCTCGACCTGTCGGCCGCCGTCGCCTCGGCGACGGCCGACTTCACCGACGCGGTACGGGCATACGGCCCCGGCGTACGGCTCGCCGCCCTGACCGGCAGCCCCGGCGAGGGCAGCTGGATCGCCGGCTGGTCCGACCTGGACCTTCTCGTGATCGCCGAACACGAGGCCATCGGGCGGGTCCACGAGGCCCTGGAGCAGTACCGGACCGCCCTGGGCGGTGCGGCCTCCCTCGGCCCCACCCTCGTCACACCCGGCGAACTGACCGCCCGGCGCCTCACCCCGCGCCTGGCCTTCGCTCTCCACCAACTCCAGCAGGGCAGCCCCGTCCTGCACACCGCACCCAACCTCGAACTGCCGACGATCGGCCGAGACGAGCTCGCATTCGCCGCCGTCCGCGAACTCCCCCAAGTCGTCCTGACCATGCGCCGCCTGCGCACCGACGCGGGGCCGGCCACCCTGCGGCAGCTCTACAAGCACCTCGTACTCGCCTGCCGCCTCCTCCTGCGCGAGCACAACCAGTGGGAGTCCGGTCCCGACCGGATCCTCACCGCGGCCTCCCGCATGCCGGGCCTGCCCGCTGTGTCGGTGCCCTCCCTGGCCGAAATTGCCAGTGCCTGGCGCGACGGCGACGCCGAGATCGTCCTCAAGCCCGTCACCACGGCCGTCGATCAGCTCCTCACCTGGTACGCCTCCCAGCTCGCCGCCTGAACGGCCTTCCCTTCCCTCCCCTTTTCTCCGTCCGACAGGAGCTTCGCCATGCCCAAAACCATCACCGCGCCCTCGTTCTCCGCCCGGATCGTCGAGCGCCTCAGCGTCGGAGCCACGAGCCGCCGCGAGCGCGTCATCCACTCCTTGGACGGCCTGGAGCACCCGGTCCACCCCGACACCCTGGCCCGCACCGGGGCCGACCTGTGGTGTCTGCTCCAGGAGCAGGTGCCAAACGGACTGGACTCCGTGGACTTCCTCCTCGGCCTGGACGCCGGCGGCATCCTGCCGACCGTCTCTCTCGCCGGCGCCGCCCACCTCCCGTACAAGATCGCCTGGAAGCTCCACCTCCCCCTCGACGGCGCGGTCCGCTTCAGCGAGCCCCACGCGATGCGCACCGACGTCTTCGCGTACGGCATCGCCCCTGGCCAGCAGATCGTCATCGTCGACGATGAGATCACCACCGGCCGGACCCTGGCCGACCTCACCCGCCGCCTCCGCGAGGTCGGCGCCGTCCCGCTGGCAGCGGCCTGCCTGGTGGAGGACACCACCCGCGGAGCCCGCGACCTGCTCACCGGCCTCGGCCTGCCACTGGTCTCGCTCACCACAATCAAGGGCGCGGTATGACCACGGTCGCCCCGGCGGGGATCCGGTTCCACCCCGGTTCCCAGGTCGTCCCCGCCGAGGCCGTCCACACCACCCCACTCGGGTACGACCGAGACGGCATTCCCATCGGCGCACCGCTCCCGCTCGCCGCCTCCACCGAGCTCGTCCAACGCCTGAGCGGGTGTGGCGAGGTCGTGGTGGCTTTCGAGGGGAAGCTCGGCGACACCCTCCTCGCGCTGTCGGGGGTACGCGCGGTCCTCGACTGGCTGCGGCTGCGCTCGGTTCGCGTGACCGTCCGGACAGTGGGTCCGTACGCGGGGCTGATCGCCCGCACCGGGCTGATCCCGCGCCCCCAGACCACCGTGCCCAGCGACTGGCAGGCCGTGATCGGAGACCGCGCAGGGGGCGAGGCACAGGGCTCGACGGCAGCGGTGAGCCTGGTGCTCGACCCAGCAGCCCCGCCCTGCTGGTCAACCGACGGACGCGCCCACCCGGACCTGCCCGCCCGCCACTACCTGGCGATGGAGCGCCGCCTCGGCATCCGCCTGCCCGCCATGGCCCCCTTCGTTCCCACTTTCGCGACCGGTCCGAACAACCTCGTGGAGGAACTGCGCTCGGTGGGCTGGCTGGGCGACCTGAACATTGCCGCCATCACCGCCACCAGCTGGCCGGAGCGCAAGGACTACACCGCCCAGCGCTACATCACCCTGGCCGAGCACATCGCCGAGGCCCAGCAGACCCAGGCCCGGTTGCTGCTCATCGGCGGCAACCCGGGCGACGGCCTGCGCATCACGGCGGAGGCTCCCAGACGCCATGTGCAAGTGCTCCGCCTCGACGGGATGCCAGCCGACCACCTCGTCGACCTCTTCCCGCACTGTCACCTGATCGTCGGCAACGACACCGGCCTCACCCACCTCGCCGCGATGGCGCGCGGCAGGGAGTACAGCGGCCCGCCGACCATCGGTCTGTACGCGCGCCACAGCCACAGCAAGTGGCGCACCGGCCTGTCGCACCACCACGCCGTCGCCACCGACCTGTCCGACCGCATGCACCAGGGTGACCTCTGCCCCGTCCGCGATGCCATCGCCCCGGACACGGATGTGCACATGGATGCCTTCCCACCCACCGCACTGGCCCAGGTCGGCCTGGAACTCCTCGACGGGGTGAGGCCATGACCATCCGGCCTCTCCTCCGGCTCGGTCCGGTACGGCGCTTCACCCGCAATCTGCTCTGCCCCGTCGACCTCCTCGGCCGCCCACTGCTTCTGAAGTACACCCGGAACCCGGCCGAGGCCCGCGAGGAGATCCGCGGCCATACCCGCCTGGCCCGGCACTACCGCGTCCCCACCCTTCACGCCCACCTGCGCGTACCGGGCGGGCACCTCCTCGCGTACGAACGCCTTGCCGGCGGCACCGACAAGGGCCTCCTGCTCGACCTCCTCAACGCGGACGAGCCAAGCAGTGACCTCCACACCTACATGGACCGGCTCACAGCCGCATACCGCGAGGTCATCCTCGCCACGGCCTGGCCGACCGATCCGGCGCACGTCGTCCGCAAGCTGTACTGGGACCGCGCGGCACCCGGCGGCCGACTCGACACGTACTACGCCGGCAAGGACTTCCTGATCGCCGACGGACTCATCGACGTCCCGGTCTCCCGCCTCGACACGTACACCCTGAACATCAACGGCCGTCGGCACCACCTGGACTGGGCGGCCACCCTCCGCTGGCTCCGCGCCCATTTCGCCAAGGCCGAACCGGTCTGGGCCGCCCTCACCCAGGGCGACCCCACCGACGTCAACCTCGCACACCCGCTCGCCTGGTTCGACTACGACACCGCAGGGCTGAACAGCATCCCCGGCGAGTTCGCCAACTTCCTCTGGTACGCCTCCACCCTCGGCGGCTGGCTCGTCCCCACGTACAACCCGACCGCCTTCGCCGACCACCCCGCCACCTTCGCCCACATCCCGGCCAACGCCCCCGAGCTCCGGCGAGCGGACATCGACCACACCACAAGCACCATCCACATCGACTACACCCCGCGCCTCTCGGCTCCCCGACGAACCGCCTTGACCGCGTACTGGAACCAGCTCGTACAGCCGGTCGCCGACCGCCTCTGGCCCGGCGCGAACCTGGCGAACCTGCTCCGCCCCTACCTGGCCATGCGCATCCTCGGCGTCTACAACCTGGCCGACCTGGCCCCCAAGGACCGGCTCGCCCTCCTTGCCCGGCTCGCCGAGGCCATGAGCCCCACGTTCGACCCGACCACCTACTTCTGCCCGCTGGAGTCGCCATGCCCGGCCCCCTGAACGGCCGCACCGCCCTGGTCACCGGAGCCACCGGCGGCCTCGGCTCGGCCATCGCCCGCCGCCTCGCCGCCGACGGCGCGAACGTCGCCCTCGCCCACTTCACTGACGACCAGGCCGCAGCCGAACTCACCGCCCACATCACCGACAGCAGAGGCACCGCCGTCCCCTTGGAAGCCGACCTCCGCGAGGACGAGGCCGTACGCGCCCTCTGCCACCAAGTCCACGACGCACTCGGCACGGTCGACATCCTGGTCAGCAACGCCGGCGCCTACCCCCGCCGCCCGTGGCCGGAGACGACGCCGACCCACTGGGACGACGCCCTGGTCACCAACCTGACCAGCCACTACCTCCTCGCCCACGAGCTCACCCCCGCCATGACGGCCGCCGGCTGGGGCCGGATCATCACCATCGGCTCCGTCCTCGCCACGGCGGGCCGCCACGACCTCGCCGGCTACATCAGCGCCAAGGCCGGCCTCGAAGGACTCACCCGCGCCCTCGCCCGTGAACTCGGCCCCGCCAGCATCACCGCCAACTGCGTCGCCCCGGGCTCCATCCGCGTCCCAGCCGAGGACACCGTCGTCGACGACCCGGAAGCCATGACCGCCCGCCAGCTCGCCCGCCAATGCGTCCAGCGCCGAGGCCGCCCAGACGACGTCGCAGCCGCCGTCTCCTTCCTCGCCACCAACGACGCCGACTTCATCACCGGCCAGACCCTGCGCGTCGACGGAGGCTGGATCCTTGGCTGACATCTGGCTCATGCGCCACGGCGCCTACGAAGGCCACCGCCCCGGCCACCACGCCCCGCACGAGGCCACCCTCACGCAGGAGGGCCGCGACCAGGTACGCCGCTCTCTCCCCCTCCCCGAGGGCATCACCGCGATCGTCACCAGCCCGATCCCCCGTGCCCGTCAGACCGCAACCCTCGTCTCGCACCTCACGGGCCTGCCGATCGTGGCCACCTCCGGCCTCCTCGCCGAATGGCGCGCTCCAAGCATCGTCCTCGGCCGCACCGCCGAGACCTACCCACCGGCCTACCGCGCCTGGCGAGCCCGCCGCCTCGCCAACCCCTCCCTACGCTGCGAAGACGGCGAAAGCCTCACCGACCTCCACACCCGCGCCCGCCACTGCGCCACCTTCCTCCACCACACCGCCGGCCGCCACGGCCCCCTTCTGGCCGTCTCCCACACCCTCCTCCTCGGCGTCCTCACCCACCTCTCAGAAGGCCCCGCCGCCTTCATCACCGCCGCAAGAAGCCCATGGCAGTTCGCCGAACGCCGACTACTCTGATCCGCGAGCAAGCGCCGTCGGCGTGCTCCAGAACATCCGCATGATCAAACCCCGGTCCAAGCCTCGGTGACTGCTGAGGCAGACAGCCTGCGTTCAAGCTTCTACAGGGCTCACGGGGTGAGAACCGCCGTGACACCGAGGAGAGCCTCCAGCGCAGCGACAGCGGTGTCCTCATCGGTTACGTGGACGGTGGCAATGCCCAGTTCGGCGGCGGGCGAAAGGTTCGCCTCATGGTCGTCCGCGAACACGCACTGCTCTGCGGGCAACCCCATCCGTTCCAGGGTCAAGCGGTAGATCGCCGGATCCGGCTTCGCCAGTCCCTCCAACTCTGAGACGACGTGCACGTCGAACAAGTCCCAGATCCCGATGTGCTCGTAGGGGTCGAACGGGTCGAGACCGAAGCTGTTCGAGAGCAACGCCAGTCGGTGACCAGCAGCCCGCGCGGCACGCGCCAGAGCCATCATCCGCCGTGCAGGAGGCACCTCGGCCCAGGCCCGCCCCATCAGGTTCGCCGGATCGACGTGCTGGCCCAGCAGGGCAGCCGTCTTCTCGTTCCACTCGGCTTGCCTCATATCCCCAATCTCCAGCGCCGTGTAAAGGCGCCGACCTTCGGGGTGATCGTTGAGGGTGGTACGCCATGCTCCTGGCTTCAGCCCCTCAGACACGCACCATGCCCGGTGGACCTCCGTGGGGCTGGCGGTGAGCACCCCAGCAAAGTCGAGGATCAAACCGCGGTGCTCATACGCGTGCGGGACGCCGGTGCTGTGCAACATGGAGTAACCGCTCCTTTCGCAACGGGTAGCGGGGGCGGAGACCTCCTGCGCCTGAGGCAAAGGACTCCCCGCGCTAGCCGCAACTCTCCCTGCACCAAGGAGTTTTCGGCCAGCTATCGAGGTGAACCACTATGCGGGGCGCCCGCGGTCCGTGAATGATGGGCCCGTCGCGTGCCAGTTCGGCGCGCCACTCGTTGTGCAAGTCATCGAAGCGCACGTTGCGCACGTGAGGTGCTGCTCGCCGCTTCACCCAGGGAGGGCAGGCATGAGTGACCGAAGCGCCATTGAGTGGACCGAGGCCACCTGGAATCCGACAACTGGATGCGACCGTGTCACGCCCGGGTGCGACAACTGCTATGCGCTGACGCTCTCCCGTCGGTTGAAACTGATGGGCGCCTCGAAGTACCAGAACGATGGCGACCCCCGAACATCCGGACCAGGTTTCGGGCTCACCATCCACCCGGACGCCCTCGATGTTCCCCTGCAGTGGAAGGCGCCGCGCATGGTCTTCGTGAACTCGATGAGCGACCTCTTCCATGCCCGGGTGCCGCTTGACTTCGTGCGGCAGGTCTTCGAGGTGATCGCCTCGACCCCCCAGCACACCTACCAACTGTTGACCAAGCGGAGCCTCCGCCTGCGTCGGATCGCAGATCGTCTGGACTGGCCCCCCAACCTGTGGATGGGCGTGTCCGTCGAGAACAGGGATCAACTCGATCGAGTAGACAATTTGCGGACAGTCCCGGCGGCCGTTCGGTTTCTGTCGTGCGAGCCTCTTCTGGGGCCGCTCAACGGATTGAATCTCGATGGCATCGGATGGGTGATCGCCGGAGGAGAGTCCGGACCAGGTCATCGGCCGGTCGAGGAGGAGTGGCTGATCGACATCCGTGACCTGTGCAGTGCAGCCGGGGTGCCCTTCTTCTTCAAGCAGTGGGGCGGGCGCACTCCCAAGGCCGGCGGCCGCGAACTCGAAGGCCAGATCTGGAGCGAGATGCCGGAACGGGTTCCGGTCCTGGCTTCCTGACAGCCGAATATTAGCCAATCCCGACCGAGTTACTGACGCTGGCGGACACACCGTGTGATCCTCTGCCCCAAGTCTGTAATCACCAGGGGTGGGGGGAGCACGGTATGGCGGTACCCAGGACCGTCCTGTGGGACAGAGACCCGCATACGGCAGCGAAGCACAACCTGCTGAGGAAGTACCTCGAGCCCTGGGCTCCCATTCTCTTGTCGCGCCATGCCACCATTACCTACGCAGAGGGCTTTTCCGGCCCCGGCGTGTACTCGCAGGGCGAGCCAGGCTCACCTGTGGTTGCGCTCGAAGCCTTCGCCAAGGCGCTACAACACCGCTCCGGACGCATCCGCATGGTGCTGGTCGAGGGTGACGAGCGGCGGGAATCCGAGCTGCGGAATCAACTCGACAAGGCCCGCGGACCCCACTCGGACGACATCAGCCGACGCCTCCATGTGAACACGCACTGCGGCGAGTGCCACCCCACACTGCTCGAACAACTTCGCCTCCAGGGCTGCCTGGGCAAGCCGCTCTTCGTCCTCCTCGACAGCTACGGCGGCCCTGACATCCCGTTCAGTCTGCTGCAGGAACTCGGGAAGCACCGCAGCACGGAAGTGATGGTCACCTTCCAACCGGCCTTCCTCACCCGGTTCGCCAAGGCCAACGAGAACCACAGGAGGGCAGGGGACGCTGCCTTCGGAGGCACCGAGTGGCACGCCGTGTTCGATCAACCGTCGAACGAAAAGTTCACTTTCCTCCGCGACCAGTACCGGGAAAGCCTTCGTCGAGCCGGCTTCACCCACACGCTCTTCTTCGAGATGGTCGACGAGGGAAACCACGTCCTCTACTTGATCTTCGGAACCCGCCATGAGCGCGGCCTGGAGAAGATGAAGGAGGCCATGTGGAGCGTCGACCGTGACCACGGGGTCCGCTATCGCGACCCCAAGGACACCGAGCAGCAGCAGCTTGCCCTCGAACTCGAACCCCACACAGGTCCTCTTCGCCGGATCCTGCTGGAGCACATCGCGGCGGCACCCAAGGGCCTCACCGTGGCGGAACTCAAGACGTTCACCCTCCTGGAGACCGTCTACAAGCCCAGCCAGGTGACCAAGCTGATCACTGACATGCGTGATGCCAAAGCCGTCACCACGACTCCGCGCCGGGTGACAGCCGAAACGGTCGTCGTTCCCTACGTGGCGCCGCCTCAGCCTTCCAACCAGGCGGACCACCTCACCCTCTTCTGAGCCGTGTGTCAGGACCACGAGGTCGCCTCGTACACAGCATTGCAGTGGGGGCCTTCGGCCTCAGGAGCGCGGAGGGCATCAAGGCTTTCGGACGCCTCCGGGTGAGGAGCGCGATGAGCTTGGTGGAGGCCCACCAGCCCACGGGTCGGAACGTTCCTGACTCGGGGTCCGTCGTACCGACGTCGATTCCGATGAACCCCCGCTCGGGCAGCGCGCAGTAGAGGCGCACCACCCCGTGATGACGCGTGTCGAAGCCGACGAGGTGGTAGAGGTCCGGGGCGACCGCGGCTGCTGGGGCGTGCCCGTACGGGTCGCCGACGAGGTCGGCCACCACATAGTCCAGACCGTCGTCCGCCGTGACCTCCACCACGTCGGGCAGGACACCGGCCGCTGGGAACGTGCCGAGATCGAGGGCGCCCGCCTCCGTTGTCGGCCACCCAGCGGGCCGCGCCGCGCAGTGCTCCCACGTACCACCAGAAGCCGAGCGATGTAGGCGCGACCCCAGGGCGGTGGGGCAATTCGATCAGCACGGCCCTGGACACGTCATCTTCCAGTCGGACGCGGATGAGCCCCGAGGCCGGCAGGAAGGCGCGCAGCCGCCAGGACGCACCCGGGACCGGCGCGGCGACGAGCCGACGCAACGCCAGCAGGATCTCCGTCGCCTCCCGTTCCATGGCCTCATATCCCTTCCCGAACAGGCGGCGTGGGTGATCGTGTGGATCGGAGCTGGTTGCCCCAGCCAGGGCAGAGAGTCTGGCCCCGGTAGAACGCGGTGACCGTACCGACAGGGCGGCCGTCCGGCGTATTTTGGCCGTTGTGTCCTCGCTCTCCACGCTCGGCGTCGCTGGTGATCGTCATGCTCACCGACCCGCCGCTCGTGATGACTCCGTCGTACTCTGCACGGCTCCCCCGGACGCGGTCGGCATTGCCGTTGCAGGGCGCGTTGCTCCTCCCCGTCGCACAGTCACGTCCGACCGCTGCCCTACAACCCCTCGGTGAGACCGGGAAGGAAGGCGATGCCGAGTTCGGTCGCAGCATGAGCGGCGGTCGTGAACGGCCCGGGCGGATCACCGGTACGACGCCCGTAACGGCGAGACACCTCGATGGTTGATCAGACGTGAGAATTCAGGAACGCCGCAGGGGGACCCCGGCGCCGCGCGATGCCAACGCGCGGAGGGTCATGGTCGCTCAGCGAAGCCGGGACACGGCTCCGGAGCTTGCGCTTCGCCGGGCTCTGCACTCATTGGGCTTCCGCTACCGCGTGGACCTGCCGATCGTCGGCATGCCGCGTCGCCGCGCCGACGTCACGTTCACGAAGTGGCGCACCGCCGTGTTCGTACAGGGCTGCTTCTGGCACGCCTGCCCAAGCCACCTGCACGCGCCCCGGCACAACGCGGAGTGGTGGCGGCAGAAGCTTCGGGGCAACGCCCGCCGCGACGAGGAGACCGATGCCCACCTCACGCTGATCGGTTGGCTGCCCCTCCGCATCTGGGAACACGAGACCGTCGACGGCGCGGTCGAGCGGGTGGCGGCGGCGCTCGCCACCCGGGGGCATCCTCGCGCCCTGGCCATCAGCACCTGGACGCCCGCGCCGGAACGGGCGACCGAGGGCTCGTAGAGGAGCGCGTGCGGCGTCCACACACACGCGGGACGGAACTCTCAGCCGTAGGGAAGCCGCCACGACGCCCAGCGCCACCCAGCGGAGGCAGAAGACGCCTTGCGTAGTCAGCAGGACAGGGAGGGGAGCGACCTCGGCGACCCAGCCCTGACCTGACACCCCATCAGAACGAGCGTCAAATGAGCGTCACGAGCGTCATTTCAGCGTCAAGATATCGCCCGTAACGCCCACACCGCACATAATGCGCACGGGAGAAACCGCAGGTCAGGAGCCCTTTGCGGCCGGTTCGAGGATCGCCACGCACTCCACGTGGTGCGTCATCGGGAACAGGTCGAACGCCCTCAGCGTCCGTACCCGGTAGCCGCCGTCCCGGAAGTACGCCAGGTCGCGGGCCAGGGCGGCCGGGTCGCAGGCGACGTAGGCGATGCGGCGGGCTCCCAGGGAGGACAGGTGCTCGACCGTTGCCTTGCCGGCGCCCGCGCGGGGCGGGTCGAGGACGATCAGGTCGCATTCGGTGATGCCCGTGCGCGGGAGGACCTGGTCGACCTTGCCGTGTTCGATGCGGACCCGGTCCAGGTCCTTCAGGTTGTGCCGGGCGTCCTCGACGGCGCGCTTGCCGGATTCGATGCCGAGGACGGCGCCCTTCTCGCCGATGCGCTGGCCGATGGCGCCGGCGAACAGGCCGACGCCGCAGTACAGGTCGAGGGCGGTGTCGTTCTTGCGGGGCAGCAGGCCCTGCATGACGGCGCGGACGAGGGTGTCGGCGGCCTGCGGGTGGACCTGCCAGAAGCCGCCGGAGCCGACCCGGTAGGTGCGGTCGTCGGCGCGTTCGCGGACGAAGGCGCGGCCGTGCACCCGGTGGACGCCGCCGTCGCGTTCGTCGACGCGCATCACGGAGACCGGCTTGTCCAGCTCGACGAGCGGGAGCCGGGCACCCGGGCGCGGGGTGAGGATGACCTGGCGGTCGTGGGAGCCGGTGGCGGCGATGGCCTCCACCGAGGCCATTCCCGGCCAGTTCCGCTTCTCGACGCCGAGCTCCGTGACGCCGGGGGCCGCGATCAGGCAGCGGTCGACGGGCTCCACGTCGTGGGAGCGGTGCTTGCGCAGGCCGGCCCGGCCGTCCTCGTCGACGGCGTACTGGACGCGGGTGCGCCAGGCCGGTACCTCGCCCGCCGGGAGCTTGTCGCCCTCGGCCGGCATGACGGTGCCGTCCCAGCCCGCCTCCTCGGGGGTGAGGCCCGCGAGGCGCTGGAGCTGTTCGGCGATGACCTCGCCCTTGAGGCGGCGCTGGGCGCCCGGCTTGGCGTGCTGCCAGTCGCAGCCGCCGCACTTGCCGGGACCGGCGTACGGGCAGGGCGCCTCGACCCGGTCCTTGGACGCCTCGACGATCCGGACCGCGTCGGCGCGCAGGAAGCGGGAGTCGCTCCCGCCCTCGGTGACCCGGGCGACGACCTTCTCGCCGGGGAGCGTGTGCCGTACGAACAGGACCCGGCCCTCGGAGGTACGGGCGATGCAGTGCCCGCCATGTGCGACGGGTCCGACCTCGACCTCGTACTCCTCCCCGACCAGCGACGACGTGGGTTCGTTCTGCATGAGGGGGTGGCTCCAGAGATCAAGAGGAAACGGTGAGGGGAAACGACGGGGCGGGACGGCGAAGGGGAACGGCCGGACAACAACCTACGATTCTACGTGGGTGTCGTCCGGCCGTTTACCACGAGCGGAACACGGGCGGAACGCGCGTGGCGGCGGAAAGGGGCGGTCAGACCTTGCTGCCGGGTTCCTTGGGCCTGCGCTCCACGGGGCCTCGGCGCACCGAGCCCGGCGCGTTCCACTCGGCGCGCTTCCTGGCGCGCTTCTTGGCGGCCTCGGAGGACTCCAGCTGGTACGGCACGGAGGTCACCATCACGCCCGGGGTGAACAGCAGCCGCCCCTTGAGGCGCAGGGCGCTCTGGTTGTGCAGGAGGTGCTCGTACCAGTGGCCGACCACGTACTCCGGGATGTACACGCTCACGACGTCACGCGGGCTCTCCCGGCGCAGGCCCTTCACGTAGTCGATGACCGGGCGGGTCACCTCGCGGTACGGGGAGTCGAGGATCTTCAGCGGGATGTCGATGCCGCGCCGCTCCCAGTCGTCCTTGAGCGCCTTGGTCTCGGACGGATCGACGCTGATGGAGAGCGCCTCCAGCCGGTCGGAGCGGATCAGCTTGGCGTAGGCGAGGGCGCGCAGCGTGGGCCGGTGGAGTTTGGAGACCAGGACGATCGAGTGGACCCGGGAGGGCCGGATCGTCTCGTCGGACGGGGTCTCGTCGGCGGCGATCTCCTCGGCGACCCGGTCGTAGTGCCGGCGGATCGCGGTCATCGTCCCGTAGAAGATCACCATGCCGAGCAGGGCGACCCAGGCGCCGTGGGTGAACTTGGTGGCGAGCACGACGACGAGCACCAGGCCGGTGAAGAACGCCCCGAAGGTGTTGATCGCACGGGAGCGCACCATGTGGCGGCGCTTGGCCGGGTCCTTCTCCGTCGCCAGGTGGCGGTTCCAGTGCCGGACCATGCCGGTCTGGCTGAGGGTGAAGGAGACGAACACGCCGACGATGTAGAGCTGGATGAGGCGGGTGGAATCCGCTCCGTAGATCCAGGTCAGCAGGATCGCCGCGCCGGCCAGCAGCACGATGCCGTTGGAGAAGGCGAGCCGGTCTCCGCGGGTGTGGAGCTGCCGGGGCAGGTAGCGGTCCTGCGCGAGGATCGAGCCGAGCAGCGGGAAGCCGTTGTACGCGGTGTTGGCGGCGAGGAAGAGGACGAGTGCGGTGGCGGCCGCGAGGGCGACGAAGAGGAACGTGCCCTCGCCGAAGACGGCGGCCGCGACCTGCGAGATCACCGGGTCCTGGACGAAGTCGGGACCGACCGGGACACCGTGGTCGATCAGGTCCTTGGCCGGGTTCTCCGCCATCTTCACGTCGGTGGCCATGGCCAGGCCGATGATGCCGCAGAACATGGTGACGGCCAGCAGGCCCATCATCGCGAGGGTGGTCGCGGCGTTCTTGCTCTTCGGCTTGCGGAAGGCGGGCACGCCGTTGCTGATCGCCTCGACGCCGGTGAGGGCGGCGCAGCCGGAGGAGAAGGCCCGCAGCAGCAGGAAGACCAGCGCGAAGCCGGCCAGCCCCTCGTGCTCCGGCTTGATCTCGTAGCCCGAGGTCGGGGCGTGCATGGTGTCGTCGAGGACCAGGCCCCGGAACGCGCCCCAGGCGATCATGATGAAGACGCCGGCCACGAAGAGGTACGTGGGGATGGCGAAGAGCTTGCCGGACTCCTTGACTCCGCGCAGGTTCATCAGTGTCAGCAGCACGATGGCCGCGATCGCGCACATCGTCTTGTGCTCGACGACGAACGGGATCGCCGACCCGAGGTTCTCCACCCCGGAGGCGATCGACACGGCGACGGTCAGCACGTAGTCGACCAGCAGTGCGCTGGCCACGGTCAGGCCGGCCTTGGGGCCGAGGTTGGTGGTGGCGACCTCGTAGTCGCCACCACCGCTCGGGTAGGCGTGCACGTTCTGCCGGTACGAGGCGACGACCGTGAACATCAGCACCACGACGGCGAGCGCGATCCAGGGGCTGAAGCTGTAGGCCGACACACCCGCGATGGAGAGCACCAGGAGGACTTCTCCGGGCGCGTACGCCACCGAGGACAGCGGGTCGGATGCGAAGACGGGGAGTGCGATGCGCTTGGGGAGGAGCGTTTCTCCCAGCTTGTCGCTGCGCAGCGCCCGCCCGATCAGGATCCGTTTGGGCACGTCGGTCAGTTTGGACACGCTGAGGATCGTAAGCGTTCCGTATGGGCCTCACGGGACCTGTCGGGCGCGTGGCCTCGCAATCTCCTGCGCTCGGCGGATGGAGCCGCGAAATCCTTAACGAAATCCTTGCGCCGGGGGCAAGCCCTCACTGACGAAATCCTTGCGCCCGGAATGTGCCCGGGATGCGGCCGGTACGGCCCCGCTCTCAGGCGTCCGCGAACAGTGCGCTGTAGCCGTTGAGCGCGGGCTGACCGCCGAGGTGGGCGTAGAGGACGGTGGAATCGCGGGCGATCTCGCCGCGCGCCACCAGGTCGACGGTCCCGGCCATCGACTTCCCCTCGTACACCGGGTCGGTGACCATGCCCTCGGTGCGGGCGGCGAGGCGCATCGCGTCGAGGGTGGTGTCGTCGGGGATGCCGTACGTGCCCGCGTGGTAGCGCTCGTCCAGTTCGACGTCGTCGACGGTGATCTCCCGGCGCACCCCGATGAGCCGGGCGGTGCCGGCCGCGATCCGGGCGATCTGCTCGCGGGTACGAGTGGGTTCGGCGGAGGCGTCGATGCCCAGGACGCGCCGCGGACGGCCGCCCGCCTCCTCGATCGCGGCGAAGCCCGCGACCATGCCGGCTTGGGTGGAGCCGGTCACCGAGCAGACCACCACCGTGTCGAAGAAAACGCCGAGCGCGCGCTCCTGCTCGGCGACCTCGTACGCCCAGTTGGCGAAGCCGAGCCCGCCCAGGGGGTGGTCGGAGGCGCCCGCGGGGATGGCGTACGGCCGGCCGCCGCCCTCCTCGACCTCGCGCAGCGCCTGTTCCCAGCTCTCCTTGACGCCGATGCCGAACCCGGCGCGCACCAGCCGGACGTCGGCTCCGGCGAGACGGCTGATGAGGATGTTGCCGACCTTGTCGTAGACGGCGTCGGGCCACTCGACCCAGCTCTCCTGGATCAGTACGCACTTGAGGCCGGCACGGGCGGCCACCGCCGCGACCTGGCGCGTGTGGTTGGACTGGACGCCGCCGATGGAGACGAGGGTGTCGCAGCCCTTGGCCAGGGCGTCGGCCACGAGGTATTCGAGCTTGCGGGTCTTGTTGCCGCCGTAGGCGATGCCGGAGTTGCAGTCCTCCCGCTTGGCCCAGACCGCGGCGCCGCCGAGGTGGTCGGTGAGCCGGTCGAGGCGGTGCACCGGCGAGGGGCCGAAGAGCAGGGGGTAGCGGTCGTACGAGGAGAGGGAGGCGGGCGCGGGCTCGGGTGTGGGCATGGACGTGGGCGTGGGCGATGCGGCGTTCACGGGGCTCCCTCGGTC
>NZ_RDBO01000077.1:1449660-1493113 GCF_008120935.1 Streptomyces sp. sk2.1 | reverse complement strand
GTCGGGTCACTCGGCCGGTCGGGTCGGTTCGATCCGGCAGACCGGTCGGGTCGGTTCGGTCGATTCGGCCGGTCCGGCCTATTCAGTCGGTTCGGCGGGTCCGGTCGGCTCGTCGGCGAGTTCTTCCAGTGCCCGCCAGATCTCGGCCGTGATCCGGGCCGCCGCCTCGGCGTCCCGTTCCGCGCACGCCTCGATCAGCCGGTCGTGCAGTTCGGCCGAGCCGTGCGCGGCGCTCGCCGTGCCGAATCGCCGCCACTCCAGGCGCCGGATCAAGGGCGTGTACCGCTCGACGGTGGCGGCCACGGCGCGGTTGTCGCAGGCGGTGACCAAGACGTCGTGGAGCCGGTCGTCGGCGCGCAGCGCCTCCGCTACGTCACCGCGCCCGGCCGCGTACCGGAAGCGGTCGTTGGCCTCGCGCATCGCGGTGACGTCCGCGTCCGTGAGACGGGGCACCGCGGTCCTGGCGGCCAGTTCCTGCATGGCCCGTACGACCGCCGCCGCGTCCCGGACGTCGCGCGGCACCAGCCGGGTCACCCGGGTGTAGCTCTGCGGCTTGGACTCGACGAGGCCCTCGCCGGAGAGCCGGGACAGCGCGTCGCGGACCGGGGCCCGGGAGAGACCGAGGCGTTCGGCGAGGTCCGCGTCGCGGACGGGGGCGCCGGGCGGGATGTCGCCGCGGACGATGGCGTCGCGGATCGCCTCGTACGCGGTGTCCCGCAGCAGGGTCCGTCGGACGGGTCGCAGAGTCTCCATGAACTGACATGTTAGATGTCTGTGCGTGTCGCGCTCAAGACCCCGGCGTGTGTGGAGGCCCGTCGTGCGCGGGAGTCCCCGCCCAGTACGGAAGCCCGTCGCCCCACCCGGCTTCGGCGCGGCGAAAGCGCACTCGGATGAGGCCTCGCACTCCGGGCCGCATAAGCTCATCCTGGGCAACGGGACGAACCGTTGCCCCGTTGTTTGCCCGGCAAGCTGAGAAAGAAGTGTGAGCAGGGTGTTTTCGCAGGTCAGCCGGACGGCCAGGAGTGCGAGGTAGGCGCAAGGTGCACATCGTCATCATGGGCTGCGGGCGAGTGGGAGCCGCTCTCGCGCAGACCCTGGAACAGCAGGGGCACACGGTCGCCGTCGTCGATCAGGACCCCACGGCCTTCCGTCGCCTCGGATCCGGGTTCGGCGGACGCCGCGTCACGGGTGTCGGCTTCGACCAGGACACCCTCCGCGAGGCGGGTATCGAGGAGGCCGGTGCGTTCGCCGCGGTGAGCAGCGGCGACAACTCGAACATCATCGCCGCCCGGGTGGCCCGCGAGATGTTCGGCATCGAGAACGTCGCGGCGCGGATCTACGACCCCCGGCGCGCCGAGGTCTACCAGCGGCTGGGCATCCCCACGGTCGCCACCGTGCGCTGGACCGCCGACCAGATGCTGCGCAGGCTGCTGCCGTCGGGCGCCGAACCGCTGTGGCGGGACCCGAGCGGTGGTGTGCAGCTCGCGGAGGTGCACACCACGCCCTCCTGGATCGGCCACAAGATCAGCACGCTCCAGGAGGAGACGGGCGTCCGCGTCGCGTTCCTCACCCGGCTGGGCGAGGCCATCCTGCCCACCTCGCAGACGGTTCTGCAGGAGGGCGACCTGGTCCACGTGATGATGCGTACGGACGAGATCGCGAAGGTCGAGGCGGCCTTCGCCGAGGGTCCCGAGGAGGGCGGTCACTGATGCGTGTCGCGATTGCCGGGGCCGGTGCGGTGGGCCGTTCCATCGCGGGCGAGCTGCTGGAGAACGGGCACGAGGTGCTGCTCGTCGACAAGGCGCCGACCGCCATCTCGGTGGAGCGGGTGCCGATGGCCGAGTGGCTGCTGGCCGACGCCTGCGAGATCACCTCGCTCGACGAGGCGGCGTTGCAGCGCTGCAACGTCGTGATCGCCGCGACCGGCGACGACAAGGTGAACCTGGTCGTCTCGCTGCTCGCCAAGACCGAGTACGGCGTGCCGAGGGTGGTGGCCCGGGTCAACAACCCGAAGAACGAGTGGCTGTTCAACGAGGCGTGGGGCGTCGACGTGGCGGTCTCCACGCCGCGGCTGATGTCGGCGCTGGTCGAGGAGGCGGTGAGCGTCGGCGACCTGGTCCGGCTGCTGCGCTTCAGCCACGGCGACGCCAACCTGGTCGAGCTGACGCTGCCGCCGGAGTCGGCGCTGGCCGGCACCCGGGTCGGTCAGGTGGCCTGGCCCGAGGACACCTCGCTGGTCACCATCATCCGCGGGCAGCGCGTGCTGACGCCGAACACCGAGGAGACCCTGGAAGCCGGTGACGAGCTGCTGTTCGTGGCCGCGCAGGCGCGCGAGGAGCAGCTGGAGGACCTGCTGTCGGTGCGCCGGGGCGACGGTTCGGACGACTGACCGCGCGGGAATGACGGGAGGGCCCGGACCGTGTGACACGGTCCGGGCCCTCCCGTCATTCGTACGACACGCGCGGCGTCCCGGTACCTCAGTACTCCCGGTACTCCCCCTCGCGCACCGCGGCGGCCTCCTGCTCACGGGCCGCGGCGGCCGCTGCCGCCTCGCGCTCCCTCTCGGCCTTGCGCTCCTTCTCGGCCCGCTCCTCGGCCTCCATCTCGGCGAAGACGTCGATGGGCGGCGGCGCCTTGGCGAGGAAGACCCAGGTCAGATAGACCGCGAGGAGGAACGGCGGGATCTTCAGGGCGACCAGGACCCAGCCGAACTGGGTCGTGTCGGCCCACCAGTACAGCGGGAAGAGGATCGCGCACTTGGCGAGCAGGATCAGTCCCCAGGCGTAGCTGGCCTTGGCGTACGCCTTCTTGCGGCCGGGGTTCCGGGTGCGCCAGGAGAGGTTCTCCTTGAAGACCGGGCCGAGGATCAGGCCGATCAGCGGCACCCCGGCGAGCGTGGTGATCAGGTAGGCGAGCGCCAGGCCGAGCGTGTAGAGCATGCCCGGCAGGTAGAAGTCCTTGGCGTTGCCGGTCATCATCGCGAAGACCACGCCGAAGGCCACCCCGAAGACACCGCTGAAGGCGTGCTTGACGGTGTCCCGGCGGATCAGCCGCACGACGACGAGGACCAGGGACACCGCCAGGGCCGCGATGGCCGAGACGTGCAGGTCCTTGTTGACCGTGAAGATGCTGACGAAGAGCAGTCCGGGTACGACCGTCTCCACCATGCCCCGGACGCCGCCGAACGCCTCGAAGAGCGCGGCCTCCGTGACCGCCTTCGTATCGGCGTCCTGCGAGTCGGGGCGGGTGGTGGGGTCCGTGTCGGACGACGGCTTGTCGGAAGACGTCACCGGCTACTCCTTGCCGAGCGGTCGGAGTTCGTATTTGGGGTTGAACAGCACCCGGCGCCCGTGGCTCATGGCGATCCGGCCCGAGGCGATGAGCCTGCGGCCCGGTTCTATGCCCACGATGGAGCGCCGACCCAGCCAGACGACGTCCAGCGGTGCGGTGCCGTCGAAGAGCTCCGCCTCCAGGGCGGGCACTCCGGCGCGCGGCCGCAGGGTGACGGTCCGCAAGGTACCAGTCACCTTCACGATCTGTCGGTCGGTGCATTCGGAGATCCGCGTGCAGCCCGAGGCCTGCGCGTCCTCCTGGAGCTCCTCGGACTCCAGGTCCTCCTGGGAGCTGGACAACCGGTCGAGCATCCGACGGAAGCGGCTCGACGGCTTGTCCGCCTTGCCCTGCTTCTCGGATCGGGGAACAGCACTCATACCCGAAGGGTACCGGTCCCGGCTGCTCCGAGCGGGTGTCCCGGGTCTCACCCGGCCGGGTGAGAGGCCCGGGTGCACCGAACGGGCACGGAAGGAGCACCGAACGGACACGGAACGGGCCCGGCCCCAGGTCAGCCGCGCTCGAAGCGGTAGCCCATGCCCGGCTCGGTGACGAAGTGCCGGGGGTGCGAGGGGTCGGCCTCCAGCTTGCGCCTCAGCTGGGCCATGTAGACCCGCAGGTAGTTGGTCTCGGTGCCGTACGAGGGTCCCCAGACCTCCTGGAGCAGTTGCTTCTGGCTGACCAGCCGGCCGCTGTTGCGGACCAGGACCTCCAGCAGGTGCCACTCGGTGGGGGTGAGCCGCACGTCGCGTCCGTCGCGGTGGACCTTCTTCGCCGCGAGGTCGACGGTGAACCCCTCGGTCTCGACGATCACCACGTCGTCGGAGCCGTGCTGCCCGACGGGTTCGGCCCGGCGGACGGAGGCGCGCAGCCGGGCGAGCAGCTCGTCCATGCCGAACGGCTTGGTGACGTAGTCGTCGGCGCCCGCGTCCAGGGCCTCCACCTTCTCGTCGGAGGTGTGGCGGGCGGAGAGCACCAGGATCGGCACCCGGGTCCAGCCGCGCAGCCCCTTGATCACCTCGACGCCGTCCATGTCGGGCAGTCCGAGGTCGAGGACGACGACGTCGGGGTGGCGGGTGGCGGCGAGCTGGAGGGCGGTCGCACCGTCGGGCGCCGCGTCCACCTCGTACTTGCGCGCCTTCAGGTTGATCACGAGGGCGCGTACGATCTGCGGCTCGTCGTCGACCACGAGCACCCGGGTCATGGGGGCCCTGCCTTTCTGCTGTACGGCGATCTCCCCGGACCTCGTGGGGACCGGGGACCTCGTCGCGGGAATCATGGGGTCGGGAATCATGGGGCGGGATGCACGGGCGCGGCGCGGGGTGCGCGGCACGGCGTGGGCCGGGTGCTCACGGGACGGCCCGCGCGGGCAGACCGGAGCCGACCGGGACGTGTCCCGGTGCCGCCTTCAGGGTCAGCACCATCGTGAGGCCGCCGCCGGGGGTGTCCTCGGCGTCCAGGGTGCCGCCCATGGACTCGACGAAGCCGCGGGCCACGGCGAGGCCCAGTCCGACGCCGACGCCGCGCGGGGCGTCGCCGTAGCGCTGGAACGCCTCGAAGATGCGTTCCTTGGCCTCGTCGGGGACGCCGGGGCCGCGGTCGACCACCCGCAGTTCGACGCGTTCGCCGAGCGCGCTGGCGGCCACCGTGACGCGCTGCCCGGGAGGGCTGTACTTGACGGCGTTCTCGACGATGTTGGCGACGGCCCGTTCCAGCAGGCCGGGGTCGACCGCGACCATGGGCAGGCTCTCGGGCACGTCCAGGTCGGCGCTGCCCTCCGGTACGCCGCCGAGTGCCATCGGGACCACCTCGTCGAGGTCGATCTCACGGATCAGCGGGGTGACGGTGCCGGTCTGGAGCCGGGACATGTCCAGGAGGTTGCCGACCAGGTGGTCGAGGCGGTCGGCGCCGTTCTCGATGCCCTCCAACAGCTCGGCCTCGTCCTCGTCGGACCAGGCGACGTCGTCGGAGCGCAGGGAACTGACGGCGGCCTTGATGGCGGCGAGCGGGGTGCGCAGGTCGTGGCTGACGGCGGCCAGGAGCGCCGTCCTGATCCGGTTGCCCTCGGCGAGCCGCCGGGCCTCCTCCGCCTCGTCGACCAGCCGCTGCCGGTCCAGTACGACGGCGGCCTGGGCGGCGAACGCGCCGAGCACCCTGCGGTCCTCGGCGGGCAGCACCCGCCCGGAGAGCGCGAGCGCCATGTGGTCGCCGACGGGCATGTCCGCGTCGGCGTCCTCCGGCCGGGCCACCGGACCCGGTCCGACGCTCCCGGCGCACGTCCAGGGATCGACGTCGCTCGTGCGTTCCAGCAGGGCGACGGATTCCATGCCGAAGGTCTCGCGGACCCGTTCCAGCAGCGCGTCCAGCGTCGTCTCGCCGCGCAGCACGCTGCCGGCCAGGAAGGAGAGGATCTCCGACTCGGCGCGCAGCCGGGCCGCCTGGTGCGTGCGGCGCGCCGCCAGGTCGACGACCGAGGCGACCGCGACCGCCACCGCGAAGAAGATCACGATGGCGACGAAGTTCTCCGGGTCCTGGMCGGTCAGGGTGTGGGTGGGCGGGGTGAACCAGTAGTTCAGCAGCATCGAGCCCACGGCGGCCGACGCGAGGGCGGGCAGCAGTCCGCCGATCAGTGCGGCGCCCACGGTCAGGAAGAGGAAGAGCAGGACGTCGTTGGCGAGCCCGGGGCCGCTGTCCAGACCGGCCAGGAGCAGTGTGAGGAGGGCCGGGCCGCCCACGCCGACCAGCCAGCCCCAGATGATCCGGGCCCGGCCGAGCCGGGCCCCGCGGGCGATGGGCAGGCCGCGCCCCTTGGCGGCCTCCTCGTGGGTGACGATGTGGACGTCGAGGTCGGGTCCGGACTCGCGGGCCACGGTGGCGCCCACGCCCGGTCCGAAGACGTACTGCCACGCCTTGCGGCGACTGGAGCCCAGGACGATCTGCGTGGCGTTCACCCCGCGCGCGAATTCCAGGAGCGCCGACGGTATGTCGTCGCCGATGACGTGGTGGAAGCTGCCGCCGAGGTCCTCCACGAGGGTGCGCTGGACGGTGAGCTCCTTGGGCGAGGCCGAGGTCAGTCCGTCGCTGCGGGCGATGTAGACGGCGAGGATCTCGCTGCCCGAGCCCTTGGCCGCCATCCGGGAGGCGCGGCGGATGAGCGTGCGGCCCTCGGGGCCGCCGGTCAGGCCGACGACTATGCGCTCGCGGGCCTGCCAGGTGGTGCGGATGTTGTGCTCGCCGCGGTACTGCTGGAGGTACTCGTCGACCCGGTCGGCGACCCAGAGCAGGGCCAGCTCGCGCAGGGCGGTGAGGTTGCCGGGGCGGAAGTAGTTGGACAGGGAGGCGTCGATCCGGTCCGGCTTGTAGATGTTGCCGTGGGCCATGCGGCGGCGCAGTGCCTGGGGCGACATGTCGACGAGTTCCAGCTGGTCGGCCCTGCGGACGACCTCGTCGGGGACGGTCTCGCGCTGCCGTACGCCGGTTATCGACTCGACGACGTCGCCGAGCGACTCCAGGTGCTGGATGTTGACCGTGGAGATCACGTCGATGCCGGCCTGGAGGAGCTCCTCGACGTCCTGCCAGCGTTTGGCGTTGCGGGAGCCCGGCACATTGGTGTGCGCCAGTTCGTCCACCAGGGCGACGGCCGGGGCGCGTTCCAGGACGGCGTCGACGTCCATCTCGGTGAAGACGGTGGAGCGGTACTCGATCTCGCGCCGCCGGATCTGCTCCAGGCCGTGCAGCATGACCTCGGTGCGCGGCCGGTCGTGGTGCTCCACGAAGGCGACGACGCAGTCCGTGCCCCGTTCCACCCGTCGATGGGCCTCGGAGAGCATCGCGTACGTCTTGCCGACGCCGGGTGCCGCACCCAGGTAGATCCGAAGCTTGCCGCGTCCCATGGCCCCATTGTCTTCTGCGCGAGCGACTGCGTCCGATCCGGCAGTCGCTTCGACGCTACCCCGAGGACTCCCGGCGAAGGGGACACAGGGGTGGGGCCGGGGACCGAATTGACAGGATTCTGACGCCCCGGACCGCGTGTCGGGACCGTCCCGCCGCGTCGCGGGCGGCCCTCCCCCGCCCCGGCCGGGGGCACGGCCGATCAGATCCGGTAACCGGAACCGGGCACGGTGACGATCACCGGTGGCTCGCCGAGCTTGCGCCGCAGCGTCATGACCGTGACCCGGACGACGTTGGTGAACGGGTCGGTGTTCTCGTCCCAGGCCTTCTCCAGCAGCTGCTCGGCCGAGACGACGGCGCCCTCGCTGCGCATCAGGACCTCCAGCACGGCGAACTCCTTCGGCGCGAGCTGGATCTCCACGTCGTTGCGGAAGACCTCGCGCCGGTTGGGGTCGAGCTTGATGCCGGCGCGCTCCAGGACCGGCGGCAGCGCCACCGTCGTACGCCTGCCCAGGGCCCGGACCCGGGCGGTGAGCTCGGTGAAGGCGAACGGCTTGGGCAGGTAGTCGTCGGCCCCCAGCTCCAGGCCCTCGACCCGGTCGCTGACGTCCCCGGAGGCCGTGAGCATCAGCACCCGGGTGGGGATGCCGAGCTCGACGACCCGGCGGCAGACGTCGTCGCCGTGCACCAGGGGCAGGTCCCGGTCCAGCACCACGACGTCGTAGTCGTTGACCTCGATGCGCTCCAGGGCCGCGGCACCGTCGTACACGACATCGACGGCCATGGCCTCCCGGCGCAGTCCGGTGGCCACCGCATCGGCGAGCAGCTGCTCGTCCTCCACGACGAGTACGCGCACGGCGCTGTCCTTCCTAGGAAAAACTCAGTGAGTTTCGAAGCGAACACGGTCCGCGACATGGACTGTGATCGGCACGGGTCCGTGCGGCTCCATCCTGCCCGCAACGCGCATAAACCGGCGGTAAGGCGACGCCTGCCGGCCCGTGCCCCAGGGGAATTCACCGGATTTTCGGGCCAGTTGAGGTTTCCCTGAGCTTTGGCCCGGGGAGGACGCATTCACACCCGCGATCGCGCCTTGAATGTGGCGTGCCACAGGCCACTCCGTCCCCGGAGAGCGCGTGATCACCCGCCCTACCGCCTCCGCGCGGAGGGAAACCCGGGCACACCCCCGTGCCACCGACCCACGATGAGGGGGCGCATTATGGACGCTTTCACCGCAGGTCTGCTGCAACGCATCAGGACCACCGAGTCCGACCTCACGAGAGCCCGCGAGACGGGCGACGACTTCCTCGCGGACGTCGAGCAGAGCGAGCTGGACGATCTGCACCGCCTCGCCGCCGAGCACGGCGTGGAGATCGGCGCCACGAGCGCCTGAGCAGCGCGTGAGGAGGGCCCCGACGGCGTCGGGGCCCTCCTCACGTGTCGGGGCCCGGGGCGTGCTCCGTGAGCGGCGTCGCCCGCCCGGAGGGCGGGACCGGGCGTCTCCGGCCGGGCCGGGCTTCCGGGACGGCCCTCAGTCGTGCCAGGCCCCGTACTCCTCCAGGAGGGCCTGCAGCGGCTCGAAGACGCCGGGGGACGCGGCGATCGCCAGGTCGCCGTCGGCGGGCAGCCCGGGGCGGCCCCCGGTGCGCGCTCCCGCCTCCCGGGCGATGAGGTCGCCCGCGGCCAGGTCCCAGGGGTGCAGGCCGCGCTCGTAGTAGCCGTCGAGCCGGCCCGCCGCCACGTCGCAGAGGTCCACGGCGGCCGAGCCGCCGCGCCGGATGTCGCGCAGCCGCGGGATCAGCCTCTGGGCCACGTCCGCCTGGTGGGCGCGGACGCGGCCGACGTAGTTGAACCCGGTCGAGACGAGCGCCTGGTCGAGCGGCGGCGCGGGGCGGTGGCGCAGCGCGGTGTCCCCGCCGTGCGCGTCGCCCCGCACGTACGCCCCGCCGCCGAGGACCGCGTGGTAGGTCTCGCGGCGCATCGGGACCTCCACCACGCCCACGATCCGCTCGCCGTCGCGTTCGGCGGCGATGGAGACGGCCCAGGTGGGCAGTCCGTACAGGTAGTTCACGGTGCCGTCGAGCGGGTCGACGACCCAGCGGACCCCGCTGCTGCCCTCCGTGCCGCCCCCTTCCTCGCCGAGGAGGCCGTCCTGCGGGCGGTGCCCGGTGAGGAAGTCGGTGATCAGCTTCTCGGCGGCGATGTCCATCTCGGTGACGACGTCGATCGGGCTGGACTTGGTCGCGGCCACGCCCAGGTCGGCCGGGCGGCCGTCGCGGAGCAGCGCGCCCGCGCGGCGGGCGGCCTCCAGGGCGAGGTCGAGCAGTTCGGTCGGGTTCGGGTCGGTCACGGCGCTCCCGGGGTCGTGGGCGTACGGCGGTCTCTCGGTGCGGCGGGCGGCGGGGCGTCCTGGGCCCCGCCGCCGGCCGGACTCACGCGTAGGGGCTGTCCGCGCCCGCCGCGGCGGGCTTGGGTGCCCTGGCCGGGCAGCAGCCGACCGGGCACAGGTCGTGGCCGGGGCCGAGCGCGCCCAGGGCGCAGCGCTCCGGTGCCCGTCCCCGCTCGGTGGCGGCCCGTTCCAGCACCAGGTCGCGCACCGCCGCGGCGAACCGGGGGTCGGCGCCCACGGTCGCGGACCGGCGCACCGGCAGGCCCAGCTCGGCCGCCTTCGCGGTGGCCTCCGTGTCGAGGTCGTAGAGCACTTCCATGTGGTCGGAGACGAAGCCGATGGGGGCCATCACCGCGGCGGGCACGCCGTCCGCGTGCAGCGCCTCCAGGTGGTCGCAGATGTCGGGTTCCAGCCACGGGATGTGCGGGGCGCCGCTGCGCGACTGGTAGACGAGCTTCCAGGGGTACGCGACGCCGGTCTCCTCGCGCACCGCGTCGACGATCAGCCGGGCGACGTCGAGGTGCTCGGCCACGTAGGCGCCGCCGTCGCCGTGCGCGTCCGCGGGGCCGGAGGTGTCGGCGGCGGAGGTGGGGATGGAGTGCGTGGTGAAGGCGAGGTGCGCCCCGGCCCGTACGTCCTCGGGGAGGTCGGCCAGGGCGGCGAGGACGCCGTCCACCATGGGGGTCACGAACCCGGGGTGGTTGAAGTAGTGCCGGAGCTTGTCGACCCGCGGCACGGGCAGTCCCTCGGCCTCCAGGACGGCCAGTGACTCCGCGAGGTTCTCCCGGTACTGCCGGCAGCCGGAGTAGGAGGCGTAGGCGCTGGTGGCGAGGACGGCGACGCGGCGGTGCCCGTCCCGGACCATCTCGCGCAGGGTGTCGGTGAGGTACGGCGCCCAGTTGCGGTTGCCCCAGTACACCGGCAGGTCCAGGCCGTGCTCGGCGAAGTCCTCGCGCAGGGCGTCCAGCAGGGCCCGGTTCTGGGCGTTGATCGGGCTGACGCCGCCGAACAGGAAGTAGTGCTTGCCGACTTCCTTCAGCCGCTCCTCGGGGATACCGCGGCCACGGGTCACGTTCGCCAGGAACGGGACCACGTCGTCCGGGCCTTCGGGGCCGCCGAAGGAGAGCAGCAGCAGGGCGTCGTAGGGAGCGGGATCGCGCAGATCGGACATGGCGTCGATCCTGCCACCCGTCCCGGACGGCGCTCCCACCGACATCGCTCCCGGGCGCCCGTCCCCGCCCCGGATCCGAAGGTTCCGGTGGCCCCCCTCGCCCCATCGCCCGCTCCGGGCGAGCCGTAGGCTGTATCGGCCACATACCTGCATGACGGGCGCGGACGGCCGCGCTGTTCCGGAGTCCCCCTTGCCCAGTCCCTATCGCACGATATTCGCCGCCCCCGGCACCAAGGCGTTCTCGGCGGCCGGATTCCTCGGCCGGATGCCGCTGTCCATGATGGGCATCGGTGTGGTCACCATGATTTCCCAGCTCACCGGCCGTTACGGGCTCGCCGGCGCGCTCTCCGCGACGCTGGCGATGTCCGCGGCGGTGCTCGGGCCGCAGATCTCCCGGCTCGTCGACCGGCACGGCCAGCGGCGCGTGCTGCGCCCCGCCACCCTCGTCGCGCTGGCGGCGGTGGCCGGGCTCCTGTTCTGCGCGCAGCAGCGCATGCCGGACTGGACGCTCTTCGTCTTCGCGGCGGGCGCGGGCTGCGTGCCCAGCGTGGGCTCGATGGTCCGGGCCCGCTGGGCGGAGATCCACCGGGGGTCGTCGCAGCTGCACACCGCGTACGCGTGGGAGTCGATCGTCGACGAGGTGTGCTTCATCTTCGGGCCGATCATCTCGATCGGTCTGTCCACCGCCTGGTTCCCGGAGGCCGGGCCGCTCCTGGCCGCCGGGTTCCTGCTGGTCGGCGTCTTCTGGCTGACCGCCCAGCACGCCACCGAACCGGCCCCGCATCCGCGTGCCGCGCACACCGGCGGCTCCGCGATGCGCTCCCGGGGCCTCCAGGTCCTCGTGGTCACGTTCGTGGCCACCGGCGCGATCTTCGGGGCGATCGACGTGGTCACGGTGGCCTTCGCCGAGGAACGGGGCCACAAGGCCGCGGCGAGCCTCGTGCTGGCCGTGTACGCCCTGGGTTCCTGCCTGGCCGGGGCGGTCTTCGGGCTGCTCCGGCTGAAAGGGCGGGCGTCCACCAGGTGGCTGGTGGGCGTGTGCGCGATGGCCGTGAGTATGATCCCCCTCCAACTGGCCGGGAACCTGCCGCTCCTGGCCGTGGCGCTCTTTGTCGCGGGCCTCGCCATCGCACCGACGATGGTCACCACCATGGCCCTCGTCGAGCAGCACGTACCGCGCACCGAACTGACCGAGGGCATGACCTGGACCAGTACCGGGCTCGCCGTCGGTGTGGCGCTCGGCTCATCGGCCGCCGGCTGGGTGGTCGACGCGTCGGGTGCCGAGGCGGGGTACGTGGTGCCCGTCGTGTCGGGAGCGCTCGCGGCCGCGGTGGCGTTCCTGGGGTATCGCCGGCTCAGCGGGCCGGTCCTCACGGAAGGTCGCGCGGAACATGATCGAGACCGACGACGCACGGACGACGACGAGCGCGTGGCGTAACTGGGCGGGGAACGTCAGTGCCCGGCCGTCCCGGGCCGTGTCCCCCGCCTCCGTCCCCGAGCTCGCCGAGGTGCTGCGCCGGGCGTCCGAGGACGGGCTGCGGGTGAAGCCGGTCGGCACCGGGCACTCCTTCACCGCGACGGCGGCCACCGACGGCGTGCTGATCCGCCCGGACCTGCTCGGCGGCATCCGGGAGATCGACCGCGAGGCGATGACGGTGACCGTCGCGGCCGGCACCCCGCTGAAGCGGCTCAACGCCGCCCTGGCCCGTGAGGGCCTCTCGCTCACCAACATGGGCGACATCATGGAGCAGACGGTCGCCGGCGCCACCTCGACCGGCACCCACGGCACCGGTCGTGACTCGGCGTCCATATCCGCGCAGATCCGCGCGCTCGAACTGGTCACGGCCGACGGCACCGTGCTGACCTGCTCGGAGACGGAGAACGCCGACGTCTTCGCCGTCGCCCGGATCGGGCTCGGCGCCCTGGGGGTCGTCACGGCGATCACCTTCGCCGTGGAGCCGATCTTCCTGCTGACCGCCCGCGAGGAGCCGATGGGCTTCGACCGGGTCATGAGCGACTTCGACGAGCTGGTCGCCGAGAACGAGCACTTCGAGTTCTACTGGTTCCCGCACACCGGCAACTGCAACACCAAGCGCAACAACCGCAGCGCGGGCCCCGCAGCCCCGCCCGGAAAGGTCAGCGGCTGGATCGAGGACGAGCTGCTGTCCAACGGGATCTTCCAGGTGGCCTGTTCGCTCGGCCGGGCGGTGCCCGCCACCATCCCGTCGATCGCCAAGCTCTCCAGCCGCGCCCTGTCGGCCCGTACGTACACCGACATCCCGTACAAGGTCTTCACCAGCCCGCGCCGGGTCCGGTTCGTGGAGATGGAGTACGCGGTGCCGCGCGAGGCCGCCGTGGAGGCGCTGCGCGAGGTCAGGGCGATGATCGAGCGGTCGCCGCTGCGGATCAGCTTCCCGGTGGAGGTCCGCACCGCCCCCGCGGACGACATCGCGCTCTCCACGGCCTCGGGCCGCGAGAGCGCGTACATCGCCGTCCACCTCTACAAGGGCACGCCCTACCAGGCGTACTTCACGGCGGTCGAGCGGATCATGACCGCCCACGAGGGCCGTCCGCACTGGGGCAAGGTCAACACCCGTGACGCCGAGTACCTGGCCGGGGTGTACCCCCGGTTCGGCGAGTTCACCGCCGTGCGCGACCGGCTGGACCCGGACCGCCTCTTCGGCAACGACTACCTGCGCCGGGTCCTGGGCGACTGAGCGCCCGTCGGCCGGCCTCCGGAGCCGGTCACCGACCGGTCTCCGCGCCGGTGGCGCCCCGGTCGCCCTGCGCCGGGGCCTCGCCCGCGCCCGTGCCCTCGGGCGCCGGGTCGGTGGCTGCCCCGCCGTCGTCGGACGCCGCCGGGGAGGGCGTGGTCACCGGGGCCGGGCTCGTGCGGTCGCCGGTGTCGCCGGACGGCGTGGAACCGGTCGTCGGAGCGGTGGACGGGCCACCGCCCCGGCCGGTCTCCGGGGCCCCGCTCCGGCCGTCCCGCGGGGTCGTGCCGGGCGTCGCCGTGCCGTCGCCCGGTTCCGTCGTCCCCTCCCGGCCGGGGCCGGTGTCCGTCGCCGGTGCCGGGTCGTCCTTGCCCGAGCTCCGCTCCCCGCCGCGCACGACGGAGCCGACGGTCGTGCCCTTGCCCCCGCTCAGGTCGCCGCCGGAGATCAGCTCGTAGGTGGTGATCCCGGCCATCGTCAGGGCGAAGACCACGGCTGCCCCGAGCGCGGACCGCTTCCAGCCGCGGACCCGGGTGCCGTGGGTGGTGGCCTCGGAGAACTCCTCGTCCGCCACCGGGCGGCCGGTGGCGGGCGCCCCGGAACCGTCGTACGCCGGCAGCATCCGGGTGCGCTCCGCGTCCCCCGGGACGCCGCGCAGGAGCATCGTGCCGTCCGTGTCGCGCGGGACCGCCGCGCCGTCCGCGCCGCGCAGCAGCATCGTCTCGTCCGCTTCGCGCGGCCCGGCCGCGGCGTCCACGGCGCGCATCATCGCGGTGGCGTCCACGGCCCCGCCCGACGACCCGCGCGCCCCCTTCGGACCCCGCCCGACGACCGACTCGCGCGCGTGCACGGACACTTCGCGGTCCGGGTGCTTCACCTGGACGGTGACCTCGCGGATCTGCTCCCCCGTACGACGGAAGAAGTGCTGGAAGACCGAGCCGCCGCAGGTGGCCACGACGCTCATCACACCGGCGCCGAGAACCGTCCCGTACACGCCCAGCTGAGAGGCCGCCACCGCTGCCGCGACCGCCGCCACGGCGCTGCCCGCCACTTGCGGCACGCTCAGGTCTATGCGCCTTTCCTTGGGTTCCGTGTCGCTTTCCGGCTTCTGCACCATTCCCAGCCCTTGATTGACATCTCTCCCACCATGCAACAAGAAGGGACATTTGAGCGAAGTCGATAGTTCCGGTTCCGGGGATTGTGTGAAGGAGGACACGCCCGGGGAGCAGCCCGCGCACGGCAGGGTGACCCAACTCCCCCCTCCGGCGAGAACTTGGGCGGCGCGGCGCTCCACCCTCATGGCCCGAATGGAGTACTGTTGCGAGCCCTGGGGCAGGATTCCCTCACGGGTGTCCGGGATCTTCGGGAGGGGGCCGAAGGAGGCACTCGATCCGGCGGCGCCACGGCATCGCACGGGGACTGGCCACACGAAGTGACCAATGGTCACTTTCTGTTGCACAATGGGTCACCGTGTCATACCGGCGATCAAGGGCTAACGCCCGACACGCCGGGTACCACGGCAATGTTGTGGCAGGCTGCAGCCGGGCAGGCCACACTCGACTAGCGGAAGCAGCGACGCACGTGACGTCGGCAGGCACCACCCGGGAGGTCCCCATGCCCGAACTGCGTGTCGTGGCCGTCTCCAACGACGGCACACGACTGGTGCTCAAGGCTGCGGACAGCACGGAGTACACGCTTCCGATCGACGAGCGGCTGCGCGCCGCCGTGCGCAACGACCGCGCGCGCCTCGGCCAGATCGAGATCGAGGTGGAGAGCCACCTCCGCCCCCGCGACATCCAGGCCCGGATACGAGCCGGCGCCTCCGCCGAGGAGGTCGCCCAGTTCGCCGGTATTCCGGTCGATCGTGTCCGCCGCTTCGAGGGCCCCGTGCTCGCGGAGCGCGCTTTCATGGCCGAGCGGGCCCGGAAGACTCCCGTGCGCCGTCCCGGCGAGAACACCGGCCCCCAGCTCGGCGAGGCGGTGCAGGAGCGGTTGCTGCTGCGCGGCGCCGACAAGGAGACCGTCCAGTGGGACTCCTGGCGCCGGGACGACGGCACCTGGGAGGTCCTCCTGGTCTACCGGGTCGCGGGCGAGCCGCACTCGGCGAGCTGGACGTACGACCCGCCCCGCCGTCTGGTCCAGGCCGTGGACGACGAGGCGCGTTCGCTGATCGGCGAGACCGACGACGTCGCCGCGCCCGAGCCGAGCTTCCCGTTCGTGCCCCGGATCGCCCGGCTGCCGCGCGACCGGCCGCTGGACCGTGCCCTGGACCGCCAGATCGAGCGTCCCACGGCCCCGGTGCCGGCGCCCGAGCCCGAGGAGCACATCGCGGGCATCTCCGCCGGCGAACGCGATTCGCTGACCAGCCTGCTGGAGGCGGTGCCGAGCTTCCGCGGCGACATGGTGGTGCCGGAACGGCCCGCGCCGCCCGAGCCGCCCGCGATCGAGCCCGCCGTGCAGGAGCCGGAGGCCGACGAGCCGCCGGCCGCCGCGGCCTCAGCGGGTGCCGGTTCCGCCTACGCCGACGTGCTGATGCCGCGGGCGGTGGCCGGTCACCGCGACCGGCTGACCGGGACGACGGACCGCCAGGCCGAGGCGGACGGGGTCCGTCCGGGCCGCCGTGCCGCCGTGCCGAGCTGGGACGAGATCGTCTTCGGCACCCGCCGGAAGAAGCAGGACTGAGCCGGGGTGACCACAGCGTGACGAGGGCCCGTACGCCACTGCGTACGGGCCCTCGTGCCGTGTGCGCCTTCCGCACCGCACGATTACCGGACCCGGGGCCGGGCTTCCGGCGGCCCCGGTCGGCGCATGTTCCGTTACCGGGGTTCGGGCCCCGTGGCGACCGGGCGGGACTCGTCAGCGGACCACTCGGACCAGGAGCCCGCGTACAGCGCCGCGGGGATCCCGGCGACGGCCAGGGCCAGCACCTCATGGGCGCCGGACACACCGGAACCGCAGTAGACACCGATCTCCTTCGCCCGGTCGGCGCCGAGCTCCCCGAACCGGGCGGCGAGCACCTCCGGGGCCAGGAAAAGGCCGTCGTCGCCGGTGTTCTCCGAGGTCGGGGCCGATACGGCGCCCGGGATGTGGCCGCCCACCCGGTCGATCGGCTCCACATCGCCCCGGTAGCGTTCGGCGGCCCGGGCGTCGAGCAGCAGCCCCGAGTCGGCCAGCGCCGCCGCCCCGTCCGCGTCCAGCAGCGGGAGCCCGCCGGGGGCGGGCCGGAAGTCGCCCTCGGCCGGTGCGGGTGTCTCCTTCTGGAGTTCGCCCGGCCACGCGGCGAGCCCGCCGTCCAGGACCCGGACGTCGTCGTGGCCGGTCCAGCGCAGCAGCCACCAGGCCCGCGCCGCCGCCCAGCCCTGGCCGCCGTCGTACACGACGACGGGGGTGTCCCCAAAAACCCCGGCCCGGCGCATCACCGCACCGAATTCCTCCGGGTCGGGCAGCGGATGGCGGCCCCCGCCGCCTGCCGGACCGGCCAGTTCCGCGTCCAGGTCGACGAAGACCGCGCCGGGGATGTGACCGGCCTCGTAGTCCGGCCGGCCGTGCGGGCCGCCCAGCTGCCAACGTACGTCCAGGAGCACCGGCGGACGTGGCCCCGCCAACTCGCTCGCATATTCGGATGCGGTGATGATGGGCTTCATGAGCGCCATTTTCGCTCAGGAGCCGCCCCGTCCGTAGCACCTTCGAGGCGGCCGTACCGCGGCGAATCGATCCTCCCGGGCCGGGATTCCCGGAATCCCGGCGAGTGCGGCGCGGCCGGACGCATCGCGCGCCGGGTGGTGCAACCATCTCCACGGGGCCTGCACATCCCGTGCCGCATGACGGCACGCGGGCCCCGTTCCCCCGTACGGCCACACAATGGTCCGAGGAGAGAGTGACGATGACCGAGGCTGCCACCGCGCGTACGCCCGGAACGCCCTGCTGGGTGAGCCTGATCGTGCACGGGCTGAGCACGACCCGGAGCTTCTACGCCGATCTGTTCGGCTGGGAGTTCGTGCCGGGTCCGGACCAACTGGGTCCGTACGTCCGTGCGCTGGTCGACGGGAAAGTGGTGGCGGGAATCGGGCAGTTGCCGCCGGAGCGGCACCTGCCCGTCGCCTGGACGACCTATCTGGCCACCGACGACGCGGACGCCACCGCGGAGACCATCCGGTCCTGCGGCGGCACGGTCGCCGTCGGGCCGCTCGACGCGGGCGAGGCGGGCCGGATGGCCATCGCCTCCGACCCCGGCGGCGCGGTCTTCGGGATCTGGCAGGCGGCCGCGCACATCGGCACGGCACTCGCCGGGGCCCCCGGCACACCCGTCTGGAACGAGCTGGTGACCCGCGAGACCTCGACGGTCTGCAAGTTCTACCAGACGGTCTTCGGTTACGAGGCCGAGGCGGTCGTCTCGGCCGACTTCGACTACCAGACCCTGCGCCTGGGGGGCCGCCCGGTGGCTTCGCTGCACGGCGTCGGCCACGCCCTGCCGCGCGACCGGGGTCCGCACTGGATGACGTACTTCGAGGTCCTCGACACCGACGAGGCCGCCCGGCGCGTGGTGGAGCTCGGCGGATACGTCCTGCAACCGCCCCGGGAGCGTCTGGGCGGACGGGTGGCGACCGTGGCGGATCCGGAGGGCGCGGCGTTCACGATCGTCCGGTCCGCCGAGGGCTGAGGGCCCGCCGGGCGGCGGGCCCCGTCCGGTGGCCTTCGGGCGCGGTCTCAGCCGGCCCTGACCCGTTCGACGTGGCGTCGGGCGGGACCGGCCAGCCGGGCGTGCAGCTCGCCGAAGAGCTCGGATGCCTCCGTTCCGCTCCATTCGGCCGGCAGCAGCTCGCGCGCGACACCGGGGTCGAGGTAGACGAGCCGGCGCCAGTCGGTGAGCACCCTGATGTACGTCGTGAACGCCTCGCGGTCCGTCACCGTCGCGCCGTTCGCGATCCGCCGGGCGAACGGGCGGTGCGCGTCGAGGAATTCGACGTACAGCCGCTGCAGCCGGGCGGTGTCCCACCAGGAACCGACCTTCTCCGCGAGCTCCTCGCCCCCGCCGGCCGGGAGGTGGTCGGCGCGGAAGAGGTCGGCGTACGAGCGCAGTCCGTGCCTGGCCAGCACGGCCTCGGTCTCGTCGTGCACATGGCCCGGCGCGATCCACACCCCGGCGGAGACGGAGCCGAAACCGAGCCGGGTCAGCTGGGTGCGCAGGGTGTGCCGCCGGGCGCGTTCGGATTCGGGCACCGAGAAGACCACGAGCACCCAGCCCTCGGCCGGGGTGGCCCGCCGGGTCGCGAAGATGCGCGGATCGCCGTCGCGCAGCATCCGCTCGGTCCCGGGCGAGATCCGGTACCCGGCCGCCCCGGAGACCGTCCGGGCCTCCAGCAGTCCGACGCGCTTCAGCCGGGAGACGGAGGAGCGTACGGTCGGTGCCTCGACGCCGAGGTCGGCGAGCAGCCGGATCAGCGAGGCCACCGACATCCAGCCCCCGGTGTCGCGTGCGTACAGCCCGTAGACCGTCACGATCAGCTGTCTCGGCTGCACCTTGCCCGACGGGCCCGGCCCGGACTCGGCCTCTTTCCCGCTCACCCTGTTCACGGCGTCATCCTAAGCATCCGCGCCGGACGCCGTCGGGGACGGTTCAGGCGGGGGTGACGGGCAGTACGTCCGGCGAGAGGGCGGCGGCGCGGGCGCTCGCGCTGGTGGTCCTGCGCTGGTGGTGGCGTCGGCACAGCACCTCGTAACCGACCTCGCCCGCCTGCTGGTTGACATCCCCCACGACCACCTGGGCGCCTTCGACGACCATCTCGCCGCCGACCGTCCGCGCGTTGTGCGTGGCCCGTGCGCCGCACCAGCAGAGCGCTTCGACCTGGAGCGTCTCGACCCGGTCGGCCAGCTCGATCAGCCGCTGGGAGCCGGGGAACAGCTTGGTCCTGAAGTCGGTGGTGATGCCGAACGCGAAGACGTCCAGGTCGAGGTCGTCGACGATACGGGCGAGCTGGTCGATCTGCTCGGGCGCCAGGAACTGCGCCTCGTCCACGATCACGTAGTCCGCCCGGCCGCCGCGGCTTATCCGGTCGACGAGATGGGCGAACAGGTTCATGCCCTCGTCGGCCTCGACGGCCTCGGTGACCAGCCCCAGGCGCGAGGAGAGCTTGCCCTCCCCCGCCCGGTCGTCGCGGGTGAAGATCACGCCCTGCAGGCCGCGTGCCGAACGGTTGTGGCCGATCTGGAGCGCCAGCGTGCTCTTTCCGCAGTCCATCGTTCCGGAGAAGAACACAAGCTCGGGCATGAGGAACTGAGCACCTTTCGGGCGGGACGGAGCACGGTGGGAACGACGGTGACGACGGCGATGGAGGAAAAACGCGGTTACGAGCGTACTTCGAGGAGGGGTACGAGCTGCTCGACGGGGGTCATCGAGCCGTGCATGCCCACCATCGCGGACTCGTGCGGCTCGTTGACGGACGCGGTGATCACCACGTCGTCGCGGGCCGCCGCGACGACGTCCCCGATCCTGCCGTGGACCCGCTCGTCGATCCTCGGGCCGAACCAGCCGGCCTCGATCGCCTCGTCCCTGCTCGCCACCCAGAACTGCTCGCCCAGTACTTCCCGCCAGACGGTCAGGACGTCCGCCTCGGCCCCCGGGACCGCGTAGACGTGCCGGGCCCGGCCCTCGCCGCCGAGCAGGGCCACGCCCGCGCGCAGCTCCCAGTCCTCGTCGAAGTCGATCCGGGACTGCTCGTCGAAGGGGATGTCGATCATGCCGTGGTCGGCGGTGATGTACAGCGCCGAGCGGGCCGGGAGCTGTTCGGCCAGGCGCCGGGCGAGGCCGTCCACGTACATCAGCTGGCCGCGCCAGGCGTCGGAGTCGATGCCGAAGCGGTGCCCCATGCCGTCGACCTCGCTGTAGTACGTGTAGACCAGCGACCGGTCGCCCGCGGCGAGCCGTTCGGCCGCCGTGTCCATCCGCTCCTCGCCGGACAGCCGGCCCAGGAACGATCCTCCGCTCAGCGCGACCTCGGTGAGCGGGGTCCGCTCGAAGGCCGGGGCGGATACCTGGGCGGTGCGCACGCCCGCGGCGTCGGCGAGCCCGAAGACGGTGGGGTACGGCTGCCACGCCTTCGGCGGGGTCCAGGGCCTCCAGCGGAGCTGGTTCATCAGCTCGCCGGTCCCGGGGTCGCGCACGGTGTAGCCGGGCAGGCCGTGCTCGCCGGGCGGGAGGCCGGTGCCGACCGAGGCGAGCGAGGTCGCGGTGGTGGCCGGGAAGCCCGCGGTGATCGGGCGGCCGGTGCCGCCGCGCGAGGTGGGGAGCAGGGAGTGCAGGAACGGTGCCTCGTCGGGGTGGGCCCCGATCTGCTCCCAACCGAGGCCGTCGATCAGGAACACGCAGTTCCGGTCGGCGGGGGCGAGTTCGGGGATCGCCGCGGTGAAGCCGGGCACACCCTGTCCGGCGACGAGCGTGGGCAGCAGGTCGCAGAGTGATCCGCTGCCGTACTCCGGGACGGGGGCGGTGTCGACAGGGAGCAGCACGGGCTCCTGCCAGGCCGGCTGCGCCATCAGCGGCCGGTCGCCGCGGTCGCGGCCGTGGCCTCGGAGAGCGACTGGGCGAAGGCGAGGGTCTGGCGCACCGTGTCCGGGCCGTCGCCGGCCTCGCTGACCCGCAGGCTCAGGTCGTCGGCCGTGGAACTGCCGGTGTAGCCGTGGTCGGCCTCGCAGTTGGGGTCGCCGCAGGCGGCGGGCTCCAGGTCGATCCGGGAGACCGCGCCCCAGCCGATGGTGAGGACGACCTCGCGGGGCAGGGTGCCCGGTACGTACTTCTCGGGGTTGGCCACGACCCGGCTGACCACGACCGACGAGATCCGGTCGAGCTTGACCGACTCGGTGGAGGTGGTGGCGTACGGCGTCGGGGAGCTGGTGTCGGCGTTCTGCTCGTCGGTGTGGCTGACGATGAAACGGTTGTCCGTCAGGACCAGGACCGTGACGTGGCGGCGCACCTCGTTGGAGTCGAAGGTGGTCTCCTGGTGCACCAGGTACGAAACGACCGGCTCACCGCCCACGGCGGCCTCCACCGCCTCGGCCACGAGGGCCGGGTAGTAGCCGCTGCGCTCGATCGCCGCGCGCAGCCCCTGGGTCGTCGTACCGGTCTTAGCCATGGACACCATCCTACGGGGGACGGATGGCTGCCGGGGACGTTGCACCGGGTGCGGGGCCGGAA
Organism: Streptomyces sp. sk2.1; assembly: GCF_008120935.1. Classification (GTDB taxonomy): domain Bacteria; phylum Actinomycetota; class Actinomycetes; order Streptomycetales; family Streptomycetaceae; genus Streptomyces. The sequence goes on along the minus strand of NZ_RDBO01000077.1, from coordinate 1,471,430 downwards.
CCTGCAGCGTACGGGCCTCCGCCCGGCGCCCGCCCCGTCCCGACCGAGGGCCGGGGGAAGCTCCGACCGAGGGGCCGGTCGGTGCGGGCCGGGGGCGGCGAGAGACGGACGCTCGCGCCGAGCACGGTCAGCCCCTGTGTGGCGACCACGACGGGTTCCAGGGCGACGGAGACCACCTCGGGGTGGTCGTCGACCAGCCGGGAGACCCGCAGCAGCAGCTCCTCCAGCGACGCGGTGTCCACGGGTGCCGCACCCCGCCAGCCGAAGAGCACCGGGGCCGCCCGGATGGACCGGATCAGCTCGGCGGCGTCGCGGTCGGTGGCCGGGACGAGACGGTGGGCGGTGTCGCCGAGGAGTTCGGAGGGCGCGCCCGAGAGGCCGAAGGAGAGGACGGCGCCCGCCGCCGGGTCGATCGTGGCCCGCACCACGGTGTCGACACCGCGCGGCGCCATGGCCTGGACGACGGGCTGGAGTTCGACCGGCTTGCCGAGCAGATCGGTCAGCTCCCCGTACGCCCGGCGCAGCGCGGCCTCGTTGGCGAGGTCCAGCCGGACGCCGCCGAGGTCGGCGCGATGGCGCAGGTGGGGCGCGGTCGTCTTGAGTGCCACGGGGTAGCCGAGCCGGTCCGCCGCGGCGACGGCGGCGTCCGGGTCGGGCGCGGGGAGCGTCGGCCGTACGGTGATGCCGTAGCGGCCCAGGAGCTCGCGCGCCTCGGTGTGCGTGAGCGATCTGCCCCGGGGATCGGGGTCGGGGCCGAGGAAGGTGTCGATGAGGCCGGCCGCGCCCGGCCCGTCGATGGTGTCGTCGAGGAACTCGGGCACCTTGCCGGGCAGGGCGGCCTGCCGCCGCCACTGCGCGTACCGCACCGCTTCGGCCAGGGCCCGCACGGCCCGTTCGGCGGCGGGGTAGGCGGGGATCCGGCCGGGGGCGGAGCCGTCTTTGCGGTCCGTGCCTGCGACGGCGGGGTCCGGGGCCGGTGCCGTGGTGGGCGCCGTACCGGGGCCGGGGGGCGTGGCCGAGGGGGGCCTGGTCGCGGTGCCCGGCTGGGTGACGGTGCTGGTGGCCGCGGCGAGGGCCTCCGCCAGTCCGCCGATCTCCACGTGCACGACGGCCACGGGCTTGGCCGGAACCGCGGCGGCGGCCGTGTGCAGCGCGGCGGCGAGCACCTCCCCGTCGCCCGCCTCCGCCTCGCCGTCCTCGCCCACCCACGGGATCGCCGTCACGATCACCGAGTCGCAGCCCTCGTCGGCCAGTGCCCGGCTCAGGGCGTCCCTGAAGTCCTGCGGGGTGGCCGCGGTGGTCAGGTCGAGGGGCGGGCGCGGGCGCAGCCCCTCCGCGAGGCAGGCGTCGTACGTGAGGAGGCCGAGCGACTCCGAGTTGCCGAGGATCGCGACCCGGGGGCCGGCCGGGAGCGGCTGGTCGGCGAGGAGGAGCCCGGCGTCGACCATCTCCGTCACGGTGTCGACCCGGATCACGCCCGCCTGTCGCATGAGCGCCGAGACCGTGGCGTCCGGGATCCGGCTGACCGGCACCGCGTGTCCGGGCGGGGTGGAGCCGCTGTGCCTGGCGCCCTTGACCACGACCACCGGCTTCACGGCCGCGGTGCGCCGCGCGAGCCGGGTGAACTTGCGGGGGTTGCCGATCGATTCGAGGTACAGCAGGGCGACGTCGGTGTTCGGGTCCTCGTACCAGTACTGCAGGAAGTCGTTGCCCGAGATGTCGGCGCGGTTGCCCGCGGAGATGAAGGTGGACAGGCCCGCGCCGCGCCGGTACAGCCCGGAGAGCAGGGCGATGCCGATCGCCCCGGACTGGGTGAAGAGCCCGATGCGTCCGGGGGCGGGCGGCTCGGGGGCCAAGGAGGCGTTCAGCCGGACGGTTTCGGCGTTGTTGATGAGGCCGAAGGCGTTCGGGCCGATGATCCGCATGCCGTACGAGCGGGCCTGGCGGACCAGTTCCCGCTGCCGTTCCCTGCCCTCGGCGCCCCATTCGGCGTATCCGGCGGAGAGGACGACCAGGCCCTGGACGCCGTGCTCTCCGCAGTCCTCGACGGCTTCGGGGACCCGGTCGGCGGGCACGGCCACGACCGCGAGGTCGACCGGTTCCCCGATCTCGCCGATCGAGCGGTGGGCCGGGACGCCGTCGACCGTTTCCAGGCCCTCGGCGAAGGCGTGGTTCACGGCGTACGTGCGGCCGGTGAAGCCGGCCCCGAGGAGATTGCGCAGCACCGTGCGGCCGACCCCGCCGGGGGTCCGGCCGACGCCGATGACGGCGACGGATCCCGGGGCCAGCAGGCGTTGCACGGACCGCGCCTCGGCGCGGTGCTCGCGGCCGCGCTGGACGGCGAGGGACTCGGCGGTCGGTTCGAGGTCCAGGGTGAGGTGGACGGAGCCGTCCTCGAAACTGCGCTGCTGGGTGTATCCGGCGTCCCGGAACACCTTGATCATCTTGGTGTTGGCGGGCAGCACCTCGGCGGCGAAGCGCCGGATGCCGCGCTCGCGGGCGACGGCCGCGATGTGTTCGAGGAGGGCCGAGGCCACCCCCCGGCCCTGGTGCGCGTCCTGGACGAGGAAGGCGACCTCGGCCTCGTCGGCGGGGGCGGAGGCGGGCCTGCCCCGCTCGTCGATCCGGTCGTAGCGGACGGTCGCGATGAACTCGCCGCCGACCGTGACGGCGAGTCCCACCCGGTCGACGTAGTCGTGATGGGTGAAGCGGTGCACGTCCCGGTCGGACAGGCGGGGGTACGGGGCGAAGAACCGGTAGTACTTCGACTCGTCGGAGACGTGCTCGTAGAAACTGACCAGCCGTTCGGCGTCGTCCGTGGTGATGGGCCTGATCCGTGCGGTTCCCCCGTCGCGGAGCACCACGTCGGCTTCCCAGTGGTCGGGATAGGCGTGATGCGGACTCTGCTCCGGCGCGGGCTGCATGGGCAAAGACTACGGCGCCGCCAGCGGTCGCGTGGGGCTCGGGGCCGGGGCAGGCTGAGAGGGCCGATCGGCGCCGCCGCGGGCGTCGCGGGCACGCTCCGACTCGGTCGGAGCACCGCGCACCGCGTGAGAGAATGGTCTAGACAACCGTTGATTCATGAAGGGCAGAACCATGGCTGAGCGCCGCGTCAACGTCGGTTGGGCCGAGGGCCTGCACGCCCGCCCCGCTTCCATCTTCGTCCGTGCAGCCACGGCCTCCGGCGTCCCCGTGACGATCGCCAGGGCCGAGGGCAACCCGGTGAACGCTGCCTCCATGCTCGCGGTGCTCGGTCTCGGCGCACAGGGGGGCGAGGAGATCGTGCTCGCGTCCGAGGCCGACAACGCCGAGGTCGCTCTGGACCGTCTGGCGAAGCTGGTCGCCGAGGGGCTCGAAGAGCTTCCGGAGACCGTCTGAAACATTTTCTGCGAGAGAGCCGCGGCACCCTGAACCGGAGCCGCGGCTCTTTTGTTTCCCCTGCTTCCTCCTGCGTTCCCTCTGTTTCCTCCTGCCGAAATCGCGCGAGGCGGCCCGAGTGGACCCGGCTCACGGAATTGCGGCCCACGGAGTCAGGGCAGGGGAATTCAGACCGGTGGAATTATCGCGGGCGGGACCCGCTTCCCTCCGGAATCGCACTTCACCTCTTTGTATACGGCCCGATTGTTAATACAGGGCGCCCGTGGTGTTTACGGGATGTTGCGAGGTCCTCACCCGGTCGGTGCGCGGGACGGCGGGCCGACGGGCCGCGCGATCCCCCGGCCGGTCGGTCCGGCGCAGCCGGTGCGCGGCCGCGGCCCGTTCGACGTGCTGGGCGGCCAGTGCCCTGGCCCGGTCCGCGTCACGGCGCGCCACCGCGTCCACGATGGCCCCGCGCTCGGCCCAGGAGTCCATCGGCCGGGCGGGCGGCTCGACCGTGTACATCCAGGCGATCTTGTGCCGGAGCTGAGTGAGCAGGGCGGTCAGACCGGGACTGCCCGACGCCTGCACCAGCGTCTCGTGGAACCAGCCGTCCAGCGGGCGCAGGTCCTCCGCCTCGCCCCGCCCGGCCCGGTCCCGGCCGAGCCTGACCAGACCGCGCAGCACCTTGAGGTGCGCCTCGGTGCGGCGCCGGGCGGCGCGCGCGGCACCCAGCGGCTCCAGCAGCGTCCGGACCTCCAGGAGATCCGCGGCCTCCAGCTCGGTGGGCTCGGCGACGCAGGCACCCGCGTGGCGGCGGGTGACCACGAACCCCTCCGACTCCAGGGTCCGCAACGCCTCCCTCACCGGCACCCGGGAAACTCCGTACCTGCGTGCCAGCAACTCCTCGGTGAGCCGGCTGCCCCGCTCGAAGACGCCCGAGACGATGTCGTCACGAATTGCCGTGCATACCGAATGCGCCGGAATGCGCATGTCCGAACCTCCGCCTCAATCCCCGCACACCGCGGCCGGCCGACACCTGCCCCGTGACTCTATTGCAATGCGGCCGTATTTCCGATGCCGGACGGAAATTCATGAATATCTTTTGGCCGCGGGGCGGTTCGGCGGACGGGGCCCCTCAGCGGGGCGCCCCTCGGTGGATACGCCGACGGCCCCGGCGGGCTGCCGGGGCCGTCGAAGGGCGTGGAGGAGCACCGCGGGGTGCACGGGGTCAGACGTTGACGCCGTGGGCGCGCAGGTACGCGACGGGGTCCACGTCGGAGCCGTACTCCGGGGTCGTGCGGGCCTCGAAGTGGAGGTGGGGCCCGGTGGAGTTGCCGGTCGAGCCGGAGAGGCCGATCTGCTGACCCGCGCCGACACTCTGGCCGACGGAGACGCCGATCGAGGAGAGGTGTCCGTACTGCGTGTACGTCCCGTCCGTCATCCGGAGCACGATGTTGTTGCCGTACGCGCCGCCCCAGCCGGCCTCGACGACCGTACCGGCGCCGACGGCGACGACGGAGCTGCCGGACGCGGCGTGGAAGTCGACGCCCGAGTGGCTGCCGGAGGACCAGAGCGAGCCGCCGGACTTGTAGCCGGTGCTGACGTACGAACCGGCGACCGGCAGCCGGAAGGCGCCCAGCCGGGCACGCTCGGCGGACCGGGCGGCACGTGCCTCCTCGGCACGCTCCTCGGCCGCGCGCTTCGCCTCGGCCATGGCCTTCGCCTCGGCCTTCTTCCTGGCTTCGGCCTTCTTCTCGGCCTCCGCCTTCTTCTTGGCCTGCGCCTTCGCCTTCGCCACGACGTCGGCCCGGTGCTGCTGCGCGTCGGCCTGGGCCTCGATCTGGTCGGCGAGGGCCGCGTCGATGGCGATGACCTGGTTCAGACCGGCCCCGCCGACGGAGGGGGCGTCGGAGCCCGCCGCGAGGGCCGGGGAGGCCAGGCCGCCGATGACTCCGGTGGTGGCCAGGGTCGCGACGCCGACGGCCTTCGCGCTCCCGCGCGTCAGACGGCTCGGGGCACGGTGCTTCCCGGTGGCACGGGTGAACGCCATGAAGTGGCTGGTCCTTTCCTTCCTTCTCGCCTACCGGGTTAGCTGACGGGTTCGGAGCAGGAAGGTCTCCTACGGACGCCCCGGCCGTCGCGGCTCGGGCGTCCGATTCACCCCAGGGACTTCATGGGTCCCCGGCTCCCCTGGCTCGCGCCGGACGGGGACTCGGCGATGACTGCCCGGTACGTCGCGGTTGCGGCATACGAGTGGCGGACAGCCGAGCCGACGCTAAGCGGGGCCGCTTTCGTTCGCCAAACGGACAGGCCGTTTTGTAGCGCATCCCACAGGGCAGACAGGCAACCTCCCCCACAAGAGCGGACAAAAGGGAGAGTTGCAGCAAAATCCCCCTTGCCGCGACTCTCCCTTTGTCCTGCTCTGTGCGACTACCCGGCCTTCCGTCTTTTGGCGGGGCCGTTCATCAGCCGGAGACCACCGAGACCTCTCCGATGCCCAGGGCGCGGATCGGCTCCGCGATCCGGGCCGCGTCACCGACGAGGATCGTGACCAGCCGGTCCTCCGGGAACGCGTTGACGACCGCCGCGGTCGCCTCGACCGTGCCGGTCTCCGCGAGCCTGGCGTACAGCTGCGCCTGGTAGTCGTCGGGGAGGTGCTGCTCGACCTGGTCGGCGAGAGTGCTCGCGACGGAGGCCGCGGTCTCGAACTTCAGGGGCGCCACGCCCACGAGGTTCTGCACGGCCGTCTCGCGCTCCTCGTCGGTCAGGCCCTCCGCCGCCAGGGTCCGCAGGACCGTCCACAGGTCCTTGAGGGCCGGCTCGGTGGACTCCGTGTCCACCGACCCGCTGATGGCGATCATCGAGGCACCGGTCGCACCCGACTCGGAGTCCGGGGCCGACGACCGCAGCACCTGGGCGAAGGCCCGCACACCGTAGGTGTAGCCCTTCTCCTCGCGCAGCACCCGGTCCAGCCGGGAGGTGAGCGTGCCGCCCAGGCAGTACGTGCCGAGCATCTGGGCCGGCCACACGCTGTCGTGCCGGTCGGCGCCGATCCGGCCGATCAGCAGCTGCGTCTGCACCGCGCCCGGACGGTCGACGATCACCACCCGGCCGGTGTCGTCGGCGGTGATCGGCGGGGCGGGCCGGGGCGCGGCGGGCTCGCCCGACCAGTCGCCGAGCGTGTCGGCGAGCAGGGCGTCCAGGTCGATGCCGGTGAGGTCGCCGACAACCACGGCGGTCGCGGCGGACGGCCTGACGTGGGCGTCGAAGAACGCGCGCACCGCCGCCGAGTCGATCCGCTCCACCGTCTCCTCGGTGCCCTGACGCGGGCGCGACATCCGCGCCGCGGCCGGGAACAGTTCCTTGGAGAGCTGCTTGGCGGCGCGCCTGGCCGGATTGGCCTGCTCGTGCGGGATCTCGTCGAGCCGGTTGCGCACCAGTCGCTCGATCTCGCCGTCCGGGAAGGCGGGCGCCCGGAGGGCCTCGGCGACCAGGGCCAGGGCCTTGGCGAGCCGGGAGGCCGGGACCTCCAGGGAGACCCGGACACCGGGGTGGTCGGCGTGGGTGTCGAGAGTGGCGCCGCAGCGCTCCAGCTCGGCGGCGAACTCCTCCGCCGTGTGCTTGTCCGTGCCCTCCGAGAGCGCCCGCGACATGATCGTGGCCACGCCGTCGAAGCCCTCGGGCTCGGCGTCCAGCGGGGCGTCGAGGAAGATCTCCACCGCAACGACCTGCTGGCCGGGGCGGTGGCAGCGCAGCACCGTCAGGCCGTTGGGCAGGGAACCCCGCTCCGGGGCGGGAAAGGCCCAGGGCCGGGCCACGCCGGGGGTCGGCTGCGGGTGGTACTGCATCGAAACTCCAGTCGCGGCGTCGGTCACTTGCCCGCTCCTTCGTGCGCGTCGGTGTCGTCGGCGTCGGTCTCGTCGGCGGGCTCGGCCGACTCGACCGGCTCGTAGACCAGCACCGCCCGGTTGTCGGGGCGCAGCTGGGCCCTGGCCGCGGCCCGAACCTCCTCCGCGGTCACGTCGAGCACCCGCTGCACGGCGGTCAGGGCGAGCTGCGGGTCGCCGAACAGCACGGCGAAGCGGCACAGTTCGTCCGCGCGGCCCGCGACCGTGCCGAGCCGGTCCAGCCACTCGCGCTCCAACTGGGCCTGCGCCCGCTCCATTTCCTCGGGCGTGGGGCCCTCGGCGGCGAACCGGGCGAGCTCCTCGTCGACCGCGGTCTCGACCTCCGGCACCTCGACCCCGCCGGACATCTTGACGTCCAGCCAGCCGAGTGAGGGCGCTCCGGCCAGCCGCAGCAGTCCGAACCCGGCCGCCACGGCCGTGCGGTCGCGGCGGACGAGGCGATTGTGCAGCCGCGACGACTCGCCGCCGCCGAGCACGGTCAGCGCGAGGTCCGCCGCGTCGCACTCCCGGGTGCCGTCGTGCGGCAGCCGGTAGGCGGCCATCAGGGCGCGCGCCGGAACCTCCTCGCGCACCTCCTCGCGCAGCTGCTCACCGATGATCTCGGGGAGCGTGCCGTCGCGCGGCGGCTGCTTGCCGTCGTGGGACGGGATGGAGCCGAAGTACTTCTCGATCCAGGCGAGGGTCTGCTCGGGGTCGATGTCGCCGACGACCGAGAGCACCGCGTTGTTGGGCGCGTAGTACGTACGGAAGAAGGTGCGCGCGTCCTCCAGGGTCGCGGCGTCCAGATCGGCCATCGAGCCGATCGGCGTGTGGTGGTACGGGTGGCCCTCGGGGTAGGCCAGGGCGGTCAGCCTCTCGAACGCCGTGCCGTAGGGGACGTTGTCGTAGCGCTGGCGGCGCTCGTTCTTGACGACGTCCCGCTGGTTCTCCATGGACTCCTCGTCGAGCGCGGCGAGCAGCGAGCCCATGCGGTCGGCCTCGAGCCAGAGGGCCAGCTCCAGCTGGTGGGCGGGCATGGTCTCGAAGTAGTTGGTGCGCTCGAAGCTGGTGGTCCCGTTGAGCGAGCCGCCGGCCCCCTGCACCAGCTCGAAGTGGCCGTTCCCCTTGACCTGGCCGGAGCCCTGGAACATCAGGTGCTCGAAGAGGTGAGCCAGGCCGGTGCGTCCCTTGACCTCGTGGCGCGAGCCGACGTCGTACCAGAGGCAGACTGCGGCGACCGGGGTCAGATGGTCCTCGGAGAGCACCACGCGCAGGCCGTTGGCCAGGCGGTGCTCGGTCGCTGTCAAGCCGCCGGAGCCGGCCTGAGCTGTGGCCGTGTGACCCATGGGCATGTACGTCCCTTCGATCGCGATACTGGATTTCCTGCGAGACCTGCCACTGTAAGCAAGCGCACACGCGCCTGGCGAAGTTCCCGTCCCGCGGAAGTTCGCGTGAAAGGGGGGCGCACCCCCGCGCGAGGGGGCGGGAAACCCCGTCGGCGGGCGCCCCGAACGCCCTTTGGGCCGGGTCGAGGTCGGGGATGTCAGTGCGGCGGTCCACAATGGTCCGCGTCAGAACCTGAGGTTGCCCGAACAGAATCCGTGAAGGAGTCGCAGCAGCGATGGCCCGCCGCAGCACGAAGACCCCGCCGCCGGACGACTTCGAGGAGAAGATCCTCGACATCGACGTCGTCGACGAAATGCAGGGCTCCTTCCTCGAGTACGCGTACTCGGTGATCTACTCCCGGGCCCTGCCCGACGCCCGGGACGGCATGAAGCCGGTGCACCGCCGCATCGTCTACCAGATGAACGAGATGGGCCTGCGCCCCGACCGCGGCTTCGTGAAGTGCGCCCGCGTGGTCGGCGAGGTCATGGGCAAGCTGCACCCGCACGGCGACGCGTCGATCTACGACGCGCTGGTCCGTCTGGCGCAGCCGTTCTCCATGCGGCTCCCCCTGGTCGACGGCCACGGAAACTTCGGCTCGCTCGGGAACGACGACCCGCCGGCCGCCATGCGGTACACCGAGTGCCGGATGGCCGACGCGACGTCGCTGATGACGGAGTCGATCGACGAGGACACCGTCGCGTTCCAGTCGAACTACGACGGTCAGGAGACGGAGCCGACCGTTCTCCCCGCCGCGTACCCGAACCTGCTGGTCAACGGCTCGTCCGGGATCGCGGTCGGCATGGCGACCAACATGCCGCCGCACAATCTGGGCGAGGTCGTCGCCGCCGCCCGGCACCTGATCAAGCACCCGGGCGCGGACCTGGAGACCCTGATGCGGTTCGTGCCCGGTCCCGACCTGCCCACGGGCGGCCGGATCGTGGGCCTGGGCGGCATCAAGGACGCGTACGCCCGGGGACGCGGCACGTTCAAGATCCGCGCGACCGCTTCCGTGGAGAACGTGACGGCCCGTCGCAAGGGCCTGGTCGTCACGGAACTCCCCTTCACCGTCGGCCCGGAGAAGGTGATCGCCAAGATCAAGGACCTGGTCTCGGCGAAGAAGCTCCAGGGCATCGCGGACGTGAAGGACCTGACCGACCGCGAGCACGGCCTGCGCCTGGTCATCGAGGTGAAGAACGGCTTCGTGCCGGAGGCCGTGCTGGAGCAGCTCTACAAGCTGACGCCGATGGAGGACTCCTTCGGCATCAACAACGTGGCGCTGGTCGACGGGCAGCCGCTCACGCTGGGCCTCAAGGAGCTGCTGGAGGTCTACCTCGACCACCGCTTCGAGGTGGTGCGCCGGCGCAGCGAGTTCCGCCGGGGCAAGCGCCGCGACCGGCTGCACCTGGTCGAGGGCCTGCTCGTCGCGCTGGTCGACATCGACGAGGTCATCCGGCTCATCCGTTCCAGCGACAACTCGGCGCAGGCCAAGGAGCGACTCATCGAGCGGTTCTCGCTGAGCGAGGTCCAGACGCAGTACATCCTGGACACCCCGCTGCGTCGGCTGACCCGGTTCGACCGGATCGAGCTGGAGAGCGAGCGGGACCGGCTCAACGACGAGATCGCCAAGCTGACGGCCATCCTCGAATCGGACACCGAGCTGCGCAAGCTCGTCTCCACGGAACTGGCCGCGGTCGCCAAGAAGTTCGGCACCGCCCGGCGCACGGTGCTGCTGGAGTCGGCCGGTACGCAGGTCGCCGCGGTGCCGCTGGAGGTCGCGGACGACCCGTGCCGGGTGCTGCTCTCCTCGACCGGTCTGCTGGCCCGTACCGCCAATGACGAGCCGATCGTCCTCGCCGAGGACGCCAGGCGCGCCAAGCACGACGTGATCGTGTCGGCCGTGCCCGCGACGGCACGGGGCGATGTGGGCGTGGTGACGTCGACGGGCCGGCTGCTGCGGCTCCCGGTGATCGACCTGCCCCAGCTGCCGGACACCCACGCGGCGCCCAACCTGTCGGGCGGGGCGATGGTCTCCGAGTTCCTCACGCTGGAGAACGACGAGGCGGTCATCTGTCTGACGACGCTCGACGAGTCGTCCCCCGGCCTGGCGATCGGCACCCTTCAGGGCGTCGTCAAGCGGGTGGTGCCGGACTATCCGGCCAACAAGGACGAGCTGGAGGTCATCACCCTCAAGTCCGGTGACCGGATCGTCGGCGCCGCCGAGCTGCGGACCGGCGAGGAGGACCTGGTGTTCATCACCTCCGACGCGCAGCTGCTGCGCTACCCGGCGGCGCAGGTGCGGCCGCAGGGCCGGCCCGCCGGGGGCATGGCGGGGGTCAAGCTGGCGGCGGACGCCGAGGTGATCTCCTTCGCCGCGGTGGATCCGGCGGCGGACGCGATGGTGTTCACCGTCGCGGGCTCGCACGGCACGCTGGACGACTCGGCGCAGACGTGCAAGTTCACCCCGTTCGACCAGTACCCGCGCAAGGGCCGGGCCACCGGCGGGGTGCGCTGTCAGCGGTTCCTCAAGGGCGAGGACGTCCTGGTGTTCGCCTGGGCGGGTGCGGTGCCCGCCCGTGCCGCGCAGTCCAACGGCGCGCCGGCCGAGCTGCCGGAGCCGGACCCGCGGCGCGACGGTTCGGGGATTCCCCTGGTCAAGCCGGTCGCGGTGGTCGCGGGCCCGGTGTAACCGACCGGTCCGACGGCGCGGGGCCGGGCACGGCCTACGCGTCGTCGGGCCGCCGCACGTACCGCAGGACGCCCCACATGCTCCGTTCGTGTGCGGCGTCCTGCGTCGCGTCCGGGCCCGGTGCGGCGCTCTCGCGGCAGCCGTCCAGCTCCTCGGCCAGGGCCTCCGGGTCGATGCCGGAGCCGATCAGCACCAGCTGGGTGAGGCGCGGCTCGTCGCGCGTCCACGGCCGCGGGTCGAACCGCAGGAACCTGCCGACCGTGTGCAGGGCGTACCTGTTGGCCCGGTCGCCCACGCCGAAGTCGACGAATCCCTTGATCCGGTAGAGGCCCCGCGGGCGGGAGTCGAGGAAGTCCATCAGGCGGCGGGGGTTCATGGGCACGTCCGCGGTGAAGGACACGCTCTCGTAGGCGGCGTGGAGGTGGTGCCCGTGCCCGTCGTGGCCCTCCTCCTCGGCCCGCTCCGCCAGGAGCAGGTCCTCGAAGGTGAGCTGGCGCGCCTTCTCCGCGCCGTCCGGTCGCAGCGCCGGGTCGAAGAGGAGTTCCGGATCGATGCGTCCGTACGTGGCGCGGATGACCGCGGGTCCGCCACCGGCCGGCCGGCCGTCGGAGACCGGGGCACCGGCCTCGGCGACGGCCTTCCCGACCCGGGCCAGCTCCTCGCTCCCGACCAGATCGGTCTTGTTCAGCACGACGAGATCGGCGACGGCGAGGTGGCGGTCGATCTCCGGGTGGCGCTCCCGGGTGGCGTCGAACCCGGCGGCGTCGACGACCTCCACCAGTCCCCCGTAGACGATGTCCGGGTTGTCGCTGGCCAGCAGCATCCGTACGAGTTCCTGCGGCTCGGCCAGTCCGCTGGCCTCGATGACGATCACGTCGAGGCGGGCGGAGGGCCGGGTCAGCATGTCGAGGAAGGTGTCGAGTTCGCTCGCGTCGACCGCGCAGCACAGGCATCCGTTGCCCAGCGAGACGGTGGAGCCGACCTGTCCCGAGACGGTCATGGCGTCGATCTCGATGGAGCCGAAATCGTTGACGATCACGCCGATCCGGTTTCCCGCGCGGTTGGCGAGGAGGTGGTTGAGCAGTGTCGTCTTGCCCGATCCCAGGAACCCCGCGAGGACGATGACCGGAATCTGCTGCTTGCGGGGCGGGGACGACGGGTTCAACGGAAACCTTCCTCGATGGCCTCAGGGCGCCGGGACCGGCTGCGGCGGGGGCGTGCCCACGTAGCGGGCCGCCGGACGGATGATCTTCGAGTCCTCCGCCTGCTCCAGGATATTGGCGCTCCAGCCGACCACCCTCGCCGCGCAGAAGGTCGGCGTGAACATCTCGCGCGGCAGTCCGCACAGCTCCATGACGACCCCGGCGTAGAACTCCACGTTGGTGTGCAGCTCACGGCCCGGCTTGAGTTCGGCGAGGATCGCCTCGACCTGTCGTTCCACCTCGACGGCGAAGTCGACGAGCGGGCCGCCGAAGCCCCGGGCGATGTCTCGCAGCATGCGTGAGCGGGGGTCCTCGGTGCGGTAGACGGGGTGTCCGAAGCCCATGATCCGCCCGCCCGCGAGCACCTGCTCGCGGATCCAGCCGTCGATGCGGTCGGGGGTGCCGATGGCGTCCAGGGTGTCGAGCGCGCGGCTGGGCGCCCCGCCGTGCAGCGGTCCGGAGAGCGCGCCGACGGCGGCCACCAGACAGGCCGCGACATCGGCGCCGGTGGAGGCGACCACGCGACCGGTGAAGGTCGAGGCGTTGAAGCCGTGGTCGATGGTGGAGATCAGGTACTGCTCGACGGCCCTGACGCGTGCGGCGTCCGGTACGGAGCCGGTCAGCATGTAGAGGTAGTTGGCGGCGTGGGGCAGGTCGTCGCGCGGCTCGACCGGTTCGAGGCCCCGGCCGAGCCGGTGCAGGGCGGTGAGCACGGTGGGGACGGCCGCGCAGGCGGCCAGGGCGTCGTCGCGGCGCCGGCCGGCGTCGATGTCGTACACCGGTCGGAATCCGGCCGATGCGCCGAGGAGCGAGAGGGCGGTGCGCAGCCCGGCCAGGGGGCCAAAGGCGGCTCCCGCGCGCGCTATGGCGGGCAGTGCCTCGCGCACCTCGGCGGGGAGCCGGCGCAGGGCGGCGGTGCGGGCGGCGAACTCGGCACGGGCCCCGGCGTCGGGCAGCGTGCCCTCGAACATCAGGTACCAGACGTCCTCGAAGCTGCGGGTCCGCGCCAGCTCGATCGCCGAGTACTGCCGGTAGTGGTAGAAGCCCTCGCGTCCGCGGACGTCGCCGAGGGCCGTGTCGGTGACGACGACGCCCGCCAGTCCTCGGGGTACGTCGAGCGGGGTGCCGCTGGTCGTGGTCGGCATCGTTTCCTCCGTGGGATCCGGGGCTCATCAATATTGATTCGACCATCTAAGATTGACTCAATCTCTGTCAATATTGATTGAATCAATGTGTATACGGTTGGCGACATGACGGATCGAGCAGCACCCGACGACGGTTCCGGGGCGACGACGCAACGACGGCTCAGCACCCGGGAGACGGCCGAGCGTCTCGGGGTGAAGCCGGAGACGGTGTACGCCTACGTCAGTCGGGGCCAGCTGAGCAGCACCCGCGCCCCCGGCGGGCGCGGCAGCACGTTCGACGCGGCGGAGGTCGACGCGCTGGCCCGGCGCACGGGCCGTCGGGAGCCCCCGCCCGCCCCCGGCGACCTGGTCTTCCGCACCGGTGTCACCCTGATCGAGGACGACCGCTACTACTTCCGCGGCGTCGACGCGACCGAACTGGCCCGGGAGTACGCCTACGAGGAGGTCGCCGAGTGGCTCTGGACCGGTGAACTGCGCCCCGGCATCCGCTTCGCGGCGCCCGACGAGGCGCTGACCGCGGCGCGCGGGGCGGTCGACGCGCTGCCCGCGCACAGCAGTCCGACGGACCGGCTGCGGGTCGCGGTGATCGCCGCGGCGAGCGCCGATCCGTTCCGCTTCGACCTCTCGCGCGAGGCCGTGCTCGCCGGTGCGCGCAGCCTCGTGCCGACCCTGGTCGGCGCGCTGCCCCAGGCGACCGGAGGGACCGGGGAGCAGCCGGAGGGACAGGGGGCACGGGAACGGCCGGAGGAAAGGGAGGCCGGGCTGGCCCGGCAGCTGTGGTCGAAGCTCACCGCCCGGCCCGCCGACGAGCCGTTCGTCACCGCGCTGGACGGTGCCCTCGCGCTGCTGATCGACCACGACCTCGCGGCGTCGACATTGGCCGCCCGGGTCGCCGCGTCCGCCCACGCCCATCCGTACGCGGTGGTCTCCGCGGGGCTCGGAGTGCTGGAGGGACCGCTGCACGGGGCGGCGAGCGGGCTGGCCCACCGGATGCTGGCCGAGGTCCTGGAGCGGGGCAGCGCGGTTCCGGTGGTCGCCGACCACCTCCGTGCCGGGCGCAGGGTTCCGGGGCTCGGCCACCGGCTCTACAGGACCGAGGATCCCCGGGCACAGGCGCTGTTCGCCCTGCTCGCGAAGGTTCCGCAGGCCGCCGGGGCGCTCGCTGCGGCGCACGACGTGGTCGCCACGACCGCCCGGCACACGCCTCTGCCCGCCAATGTGGACCTGGCGCTCGCCGTGCTCTCGGTCTCCTCCGGCATGGCCGCGGAGGCCGGCGAGACGGTGTTCGCGGTGTCCCGCACGGCCGGATGGATCGCGCACGCGCTGGAGGAGTACGGGGAGCGCCCCCTGCGCATGCGCCCCAGCGGCCAGTACTGCGGCCCCCGTCCCCCTCAGCCGCTGCCCGCCGCCGCGGACGCCCCGTCACGGCTGTCCGCGCCGTGAACGCGGTGGCCTCGGGGCGGCGGCACGGGAAGAAACGGGAAGTATTTCGGAAAGGGCCATAACGCCGCTTACCGTTCATACGATGAGCGCCCCACCGCCCGTTTCCAGAAGAGCACGCCGTTTCGGCTGGCCGCAGCGGGTCTTCTCCCAGGTCCTGCTGATGCAGCTGGCCATCGTCACCGGTGTGACCGCGCTGGCCACCGGGCTCTTCCTGGCGCCGCTCAGCGCCCAGCTCGACGACCAGGCGATGCGCCGCGCCCTGGCCATCGCGCAGAGCACGGCGGCCCAGCCGCGGACCACCGAGTCGCTGCTCGCCACGGCCCCGTCCCCCGCCGGGCCCGTGCAGTCGGCGGCCGAACGGGTACGGCGGGCCACCGGCGCCGAGTACGTCGTCGTCATGGACCGGCGCGGGGTGCGCTGGTCGCACCCCGACACCGGCAAGATCGGCAAGGTCGTCTCCACCGACCCGAGCGACGCGCTCGCGGGCCGGGACGTCATGGAGATCGACAGCGGGACGCTCGGCCGGTCGGCCCGGGGGAAGGTACCGCTCCGCGACGGATCGGGCCGCGTCGTGGGCGCTGTCTCCGTCGGCATCGCGTACGACAGTGTCCGCGCCCGGCTGCTCGCGGCGATCCCGGGACTGATCGCCTACGCGGGCGGCGCGCTCGCCGTGGGGGCGCTGGCCGCGTATCTGATCTCCCGGCGGCTCCAGCGGCAGACCCACGACCTCGCGTTCTCCGACATCTCCGCGCTGCTGACGGAGCGCGAGGCGATGCTGCACGGCATCAGGGAGGGCGTCGTCGCGCTGGACCGTGCCGGGCGGGTGCGGCTCCTGAACGACGAGGCGCAGCGCCTGCTCGGACTCGGCCCCGATGCCGCCGGCCGCCCGCTGGACTCCGTGCTCGACGCGGGACGGACGGCCGACGTGCTGGCCGGACGGGTGCTGGGCGACGATCTGCTGACGGTGCGGGGCAACCGGGTCCTGCTGGTCAACCGGATGCCGACCGACGACGGCGGCGCCGTCGCCACCCTCCGCGACCGCACCGAGCTGGAACATCTCGGCCGTGAACTCGACTCCACCCGTGGCCTGATCGACGCACTGCGGGCGCAGGACCACGAGCACGCCAACCGGATGCACACGCTCCTGGGGCTGCTGGAACTGGACATGCACGAGGACGCCATGGAGTACGTCACCGAGGTCGTCGGGGTCCATCGGGCGACGGCCGAGCAGGTCACCGAGAAGGTGCGCGATCCCTTGCTGGCCGCGCTCCTGGTCGGCAAGGCCACGGTCGCGGCGGAGCGCGGCGTCGCGCTGCGCATGGCGCCCGGAACCCTGCTCCCGGACCGGCTGGTGGACCCGCGCGGGCTGGTCACCGTCGTCGGCAACCTCGTCGACAACGCGCTGGACGCGACGACCGGCACGGACGACGCCCTGGTCGAGGTGGGGTTGCGCACCGAGGGCCGTACCGTGGTGCTGCGGGTCCGTGACAACGGCCCCGGCATTCCTCCCGTACAGCGCGAAGCGATCTTCACGGAGGGCTGGTC
This sequence comes from Streptomyces sp. sk2.1, assembly GCF_008120935.1. Taxonomy (GTDB): domain Bacteria; phylum Actinomycetota; class Actinomycetes; order Streptomycetales; family Streptomycetaceae; genus Streptomyces. The sequence goes on along the minus strand of NZ_RDBO01000077.1, from coordinate 1,454,776 downwards.
GACCAAGGAGGTCCCGGCGCACGGCAAGCGCGGCCTCGGCCTCGCTCTGGTGCGACGGCTGGCGGAACGGCAGGGTGGCGGTGTGACCGTCGACGAAGCCGTGGACGGCGGCGCCGAGTTCACCGTCGTACTGCCGGAGGCCCTGACCGACGCGGACATGACGGAACCGGGCAGAACCGCCCCAGGGGCGCCCGGACCTGAGGTGACCTGCTCTGGAGCACCCGGTTCCGGGACGCCCGGTTCTGGGACGCCCGGTTCTGGGACGCCCGGGCCGGGAACGACCTCACCTGGGACGGGCGCACCGACAACTGGAACCGTGGGAGAAACTCAGTGATCGAGGTCCTGGTCGTGGACGACGACGTCCGCGTCGCGAAGGTCAACGCGGCCTATGTCTCCAGGGTGCCGGGATTCCGGGTGGTCGATGAGGTCCACTCCGCCGCCGAGGCTCTTGCCGCGATCGAGAGCCGACGCGTGGACCTGGTCCTGCTGGACCACTACATGCCCGGCGGCAACGGCCTCGCCATGGTGCGCGAACTGCGCAGGCGTGGTCACCACACCGACGTGATCATGGTAACGGCCGCACGCGATGTCGCCACCGTGCAGGAGGCCATGCGGCACGGCGCGCTGCAGTACCTGGTGAAGCCGTTCACGTACACGGGACTGCGCACCAAGCTGGAGGGTTACGCGGCGCTGCGCCACACCCTCGAACGCGGCGGCGAGGCCGAACAGGGCGAGGTGGATCGGCTCTTCGGCGCGCTGTGGGCCGCGGGCGAGACCGACCTGCCCAAGGGGCACTCGCCGACCACGGCCGAGCTGGTCAGACAGGCGCTCCGCAGCGCCGACGGGCCGCTCTCCGCGCAGGAGATCGCGGAGAGTGCCGGTATGAGCCGTCAGACCGCCCAGCGCTATCTGAAGCTGCTGGAGAAGTCCGGCAGGGTGCGACTGACCCTGCGGTACGGCGAGACGGGCCGCCCGGAGCACCGCTACACCTGGTCCCCCGGCGGACGGACCTGACCGTCCCGGCCCCGATGTGCGCCCGACTGCCCGTCCCATGCCTACACCGCTCCCGCTCCGGTCAGCGCGCGGACCTCGGTCTCCGCGTGCTTGGCCTCGTCGGGCGGCTCGGGGGACGTGACCGTCCCGATCCAGCCGGCCAGGAAGCCCAGCGGGATGGAGACCAGTCCGGGGTTCTCCAACGGGAAGAGCTGGAAGTCCACGCCGGGGAACAGCGAGGCGGGGCTGCCGGAGACGACCGGTGAGAGCAGTACGAGCAGCACGGCGGGAATCAGCCCGCCGTAGACGGACCAGACCGCGCCCCGGGTGGTGAAGTTCCGCCAGAACAGGGAGTACAGGAGCACGGGGAGGTTGGCCGAGGCGGCGACGGCGAAGGCGAGCCCCACCAGGAACGCCACGTTCAGGTTCTGGGCGATCAGGCCGAGCCCGATGGCGGCGACCCCGATCCCGGCCGCCGCCACCCTGGCGACGGCGACCTCGCTGTACTGCTTGGCGCCCGGCCGCCTGAGCGAGGCGTAGAGGTCGTGGGCCACGGAGGCGGACGAGGCGAGGGTGATGCCCGCGACGACCGCGAGGATGGTCGCGAAGGCGACGGCACCGACCACGGCGAACAGAATCGCGCCCCCGGTGGATCCCTCACCGCCGCCGAGCTCCATGGCCAGCAGCGGGATCGCCGTGTTGCCCGCGGCGTTGGACGCCCGTACCTCGGCCGAGCCGACCAGGGCGGCCGCCCCGAATCCGAGCACGATCGTCATCAGGTAGAAGCCGCCGATGAGCCCGATCGACCAGACGACGGAACGGCGGGCCGCACGGGCGGTGGGCACGGTGTAGAACCGCGACAGGATGTGCGGCAGCCCCGCCGTGCCGAGCACCAGGGCCAGGCCCAGGCTGATGAAGTCGATGCGCGCGGTCCAGCTCCCGCCGTACTTGAGGCCGGGCAGGAGGAACCTGCTGCCGTGCCCGCTCCGGTCGGCGGCGGAGTTGAGCAGGGCGTTGAAGTTGCCGTGGAAGTGGATCAGGACGAGCACGGTCAGCGCGACCGCCCCCGCCATCAGCAGCACGGCCTTGACGATCTGGATCCAGGTGGTGGCGCGCATCCCGCCGAGCGACACATAGACGATCATGAGCGCGCCGACGCCGATGACGGTCCAGGAACGGGCCGCACCGCTCGTACCGCCGAGCAGCAGGGCCACCAGGCTGCCCGCGCCCACCATCTGCGCCACGAGGTAGAGCACGGATACGGTGACGGAGGAGGTGCCCGCCGCGATCCGGACCGGGCGTTCCGCCATCCGCGCGGCCACCACGTCGGCGAGCGTGAACCGGCCGCAGTTGCGGACCAGTTCGGCGACCAGGAACAGGACGACGAGCCAGGCGACGAGGAAGCCGACCGAGTAGAGCATGCCGTCGTAGCCGAAGAGGGCGATGAGGCCGGAGATGCCGAGGAAGGACGCGGCCGACATGTAGTCGCCCGCGATGGCGAACCCGTTCTCCATCGGGGAGAACAGCCTGCCGCCCGCGTAGAACTCCTCGGCCGAGCCGTGGCGGTTGCGGCTCACCCAGGCGGTGATGGCGAGCGTCACCGCGATGAAGGTGCTGAACAGCAGGAGCGCCAGCGTCTGATGGTTCCCGTTCAACGCCCGACTCCCCGTGTCATCTCCTGGGTCTCCCACCGCAGTTCGAGCGCGGCCCGGTCCCGGCGCAGGCGCGCGTGCCGCGCGTACACCCCGGTGAGCAGGAAGGTCGTGAGGAACTGCCCGATTCCCGCGACCATCGCGACGTTGACCGCTCCGGCCACCGGCCTGGCCATCAGTCCGGGAGCGGTGATCGCCGCGACGACATAGACCAGGTACCAGACGAGGAAGGCGAGGGTGGCGGGAATGACGAACCGCCGGTACCTGCGGCGCACCTCCTGGAAGGCCCCGCTGCGCTGCACCTCCAGGTAGATGTCGGCCGCGCTGCAACCGCGTCGCGGCTCCGCGGGCGCGGATCGCCCGGCGGGGACGAAGTCTCCCGTGCCGCCCGGCCCACCCGGCCCGGAGGTCGGCTCGTCGTGCCACGGGTCGTCGAGCCGCACCGTTGCGGCCTCACGCCCTGCTTCCTTCTCCACGGAACAACTCCCCTTGTCCACGGACCACTTCGGCCGTGTACCCAAGAATGGGCAGATCAGGAAGACCCCGGGCGTGCCATTCGCCGGTCTTCACCTCTTCAGGTGAAGACCGATCCGGGCGGCTGTGCGAGGCCCCGAACGTACGCATAGCGAACGGCCTGGGCCCGGTCTCGTACCCCGGCCTTGGCGAAGAGGTTGTTGATGTGGCTTTTCACCGTGGCCTGCGAAATGTGCAGCTGCCGGGCGATCTCCGTATTGGACAACCCTTCCGCGATCAGGACCAGCACCTCCAGCTCACGCGGCGTCAGACCGTCGGGCAGCTCCGGCTCGGGCGGCGGGACCGGCGGCAGGGGACTCGTGGTGACCCGCTCCAGCAGACGGCGCTGCACACTCGGGGAGAGCCCGGCCTCGCCCGACAGCACGGCCTGGACCGCCCGCACGATCTCGTCGCCCCCGGCGTCCTTGGTGAGGTAGCCGCGTGCCCCTGCCCGCAGCGCGGGGAAGAGCGAGTCGTCGTCCGCGAACGTCGTGAGCACCACCACCTGGGTCCCGGGGTGGTCCTTGCGGATCCGCCGCGTCGCCTCGACCCCGTCGCACCGGGGCATCCGCAAGTCCATCAGGACCACGTCGGGGGCCAGTTCGGCCACGAGTGCGACAGCCTCCTCGCCGTCCTTCGCCGATCCGACCACCTCGATGCCGGGCAGCAGCCCCAGCAGCATCACGATTCCTTCGCGCACCACCGACTGGTCGTCGGCGACCACGACCCGCGCGTTCACACGGGCACCCGCAGACTCACCACGAATCCCTCCTCGGCGGGTCCCGCCTCCAGCGTCCCGCCCATCAACTCGGCCCGTTCCCTCATTCCCAGCAGACCGTATCCGGATCCACTGCCCGCGAGTTCACTCCCGGGGACGCCGCCCGAGTCCCTGACCTCCAGGGCGACTTCGTCCGGGAGGTACTCCAGCCGGACGAGGACCCTGGCCCCCGGTGCGTGCTTGCGCACATTGGTCAGGGCCTCCTGCGCCACTCTCCGGACCGTCTGCGACGTCTCGGCCGTCAGCGCCCGTCGCTCCCCCTCCACACTGACCTCCGCGGGATCGGCGGCCACCAGTTGTCTCAGGAAGTCCTCAACAGGAGACACCTCCCCTCTGAGCGCGGAGAGCGCCTGCCTGGTCTCCGCGAGCCCCTCACGCGCCATGGAACGTGCCGCCACGACCCGCTCCAGCACCCCGTCCCGGAACTCTCCTGCGGGTTCCCGCTCGATCAGCAGCCGCGCCGCCTCCAGATGCACCAGCTGCGCCGAGAGACTGTGTGCGAGCACGTCGTGGATCTCCCTGGCGATCCTGGCCCGCTCCCCCAGTGCCGCCGTTTCGGCTTCCGCCGCGCGGGCCGCCCGCTCCTGCACGAGCAGTCTCTGGGCGTTGCCGCGGGCCTCGGCGTCCAGCCTGAGCACATAACCGGCCAGCGAGAGACCGACGGTGGTCGTAGCCGTGGAGAACCAGCCGTCGGTGTTGACGACGGCGTACACGCCGAGCGTGAGGGCCGTCACGGGAAGAGCCGCCGCGAGAGGCAACCGCTCCAGCGCGGTGACCGCACAACCGCACCACAGGAGCGTCGCCAGCAGAATGGCGTCGGCCTCTCGCGCTCCGAAGGCTGCCAGCAGCAACAACGTCATCAGACCGAGTGACGGCCAGAGCCGGTGTTCCAGGCTGGTCCGGAAGAACGCCCACGCGACGACCACGCAGCCCAGGACTCCCACCAGTCCGGCCACGATCGCCCAGGGGCCGAACCGCCCGCCGCCGAACGTCCCCCACAGCATGGCGGCGATCAGTACCCCTCGGACCGACCAGGTGATCACCTTCCGCGGACGGGTGCGGTTCGCCTCCGAGAGCGCCTCCCGGGAGGGCCAGCTCGTCCAGGTCGCACGCATCACACTCGGTCCTTCCATGCCGGCTGCGGTGCCGTCCCGACGGCGAGGACGGTACATGCCGGCCC
>NZ_RDBO01000077.1:1412827-1449560 GCF_008120935.1 Streptomyces sp. sk2.1 | reverse complement strand
CGCCCGCCCCTCCGCTTCAGCGCACCCCCGCGCATCCCGTGCATCGCCACGGGGAGGGCTCTCGGCAGAACCCACCGGCGCCGATCGCCCGTGATCTGCCGTGCCCGGAACCGGCGGACCATCGCGGCAACGGCGACCGCGCCGATCGCCAGGACACCGATCACCAGTACATTGACGAGCCCCGACATGGCCGCCTCCGATCCGCGGGAAGGTTGAACGCCCTCGACGCTACGGAAACGGCCGGGCCGGAGGATCGGCTCAGGGGTTGATCGTGGGTGGAGTCGTCGTCTCCACCCACGGGTGGAGACGACGATGCTCAGACATCGATGCGCGAGGTGCTCAGACGTCGATGCGCGAGCGGTCCAGGGTGGCGGCAGAGCTGGTGATGAACTCCTTGCGCGGAGCCACCTCGTTGCCCATCAGCAGATCGAAGACCTGCTCGGCCGACTCCAGGTCGCCGATGTTGATCCGCCGCAGGGTGCGGTGGCGCGGGTCCATCGTGGTCTCCGCCAGCTGGTCCGCGTCCATCTCGCCCAGGCCCTTGTACCGCTGGATCGAGTCCTTGTACCGGATGTTCTTCCGCTGGAGCTCCAGCAGCCGCTGGCGCAGCTCGTTGTCGGAGTACGTGTAGATGTACTTGTCCTGGCCCTTCTTCGGCTGGACCAGCTCGATGCGGTGAAGCGGGGGCACGGCGGCGAAGACCCGGCCCGCCTCGACCATGGGCCGCATGTACCGCTGGAAGAGCGTCAGCAGCAGGATGCGGATGTGCGCGCCGTCGACATCGGCGTCCACCAGCAGGACGATCTTCCCGTAGCGCGCGGCGTCGATGTCGAAGGTCCGACCGGACCCGGCTCCTATGACCTGGATGATCGCGCCGCACTCGGCGTTCTTCAGCATGTCCGAGACGGATGCCTTCTGGACATTGAGGATCTTGCCCCGGATCGGCAGCAGCGCCTGGAACTCACTGTTCCGGGCGAGCTTGGCCGTGCCGAGCGCGGAGTCCCCCTCGACGATGAACAGCTCGCTGCGGTCGACGTCGTCGCTGCGGCAGTCGGCGAGCTTCGCCGGCAGCGAGGAGGACTCCAGCGCCGTCTTGCGACGCTGCGCGTCCTTGTGCTGACGGGCCGCGATGCGGGTCCGGGCGGCTGCCACGGCCTTGTCCAGAACCGCCCTGGCCTGGGCCTTCGCGTCGCGCTTCGTCGAGGTCAGGAATGCCTTGAGTTCCTTCGCCACGACGTTGGCGACGATCCGGTTCGCCGCCGAGGTGCCGAGCACCTCCTTGGTCTGGCCCTCGAACTGCGGCTCCGCCAGGCGCACGGTGACGACCGCGGTCAGCCCCTCCAGCGCGTCGTCCTTGACGATGTCGTCCTCGGCCACGCGGAGCAGCTTGGCGGAACGGAGCACCTCGTTGACCGTCTTGGTCACGGAGCGTTCGAATCCGGTCACGTGCGTGCCGCCCTTGGGGGTGGCGATGATGTTGACGAAGGACTTGAGGGTGGTGTCGTAGCCGGTGCCCCAGCGCAGGGCGATGTCCACCGCGAGTTCCCGGGTGACCTCGGTCGCCGTCATGTGGCCGCGCTCGTCCAGCACCGGCACGGTCTCCTTGAACGTACCCTGCCCGCTCAGGCGCAGGACGTCGCAGACCGCCTTGTCCTGTGCGAGGTACTCGCAGAATTCGCTGATGCCGCCGTCGAAGCGGAAGGTCTCCTCGGTCTTGCCCGCGCCGTCGAGACCGCGCTCGTCGCGGACGACGATCGTGAGGCCGGGGACGAGGAAGGCCGTCTGCCGCGCCCGCTGGTGAAGCGTCTCCAGGCTGAGCTTGGCATCCTTGAGGAAGATCTGCCGATCCGCCCAGTAACGCACCCGGGTGCCGGTGCGCGTCTTCGGCACCCGCTTGCCCTTGAGCAGGCCGTTGGCCGGATCGAACGGGCTGTCCGGCCCCTGCTCGGTGAAGATTCCCGGAACTCCGCGGCGGAAGCTGATCGAGTGGGTCGCGCTGTTGCGGTCGACCTCGACGTCGAGCCGGGCGGAGAGCGCGTTGACCACGGAGGCGCCGACGCCGTGCAGACCGCCCGAAGCGGCGTACGAGCCGCCGCCGAACTTTCCGCCGGCGTGGAGCTTGGTCATCACGACCTCGACACCGGACAGACCGGTCTTGGGCTCGACGTCGACGGGGATGCCCCGCCCGTTGTCCCGGACCTCCACGGAGTTGTCGTCGTGGAGGATGACCTCGATGTGGTCGCAGAAGCCGCCCAGGGCCTCGTCGACGGAGTTGTCGATGATCTCCCAGAGGCAGTGCATGAGACCGCGGCTGTCGGTGGACCCGATGTACATGCCGGGGCGCTTGCGAACCGCTTCGAGCCCCTCGAGTACGAGCAGATGCCGCGCGGTGTAGTTGGAACCGTCTCGGTCTGCTCCGGTCAGCAGCGCAGTGGACGGCACGGACGTATCGGCGGTCACGCGGTTCGCTCCTCGCTGAATTTCATTTGGGGCCCAGTGGGTATCGGGCTCGGCTTCGGTAGCCGCTGAGAGCGTACCGAGGCCTGGTAGAGCGGTTGTAACGCCACCCTCCGACAACCCTCACATCAATCCATCCTCGCACATACGTTCGGTCACCCGCAGGAGTGACGCGCACATCACGTTCCCTTCCAGGCATGAACCATTTAGGCTCCGGGCACGTCCTCATGAACGAACCGGCAAGCCAGCCGGGAGGATCCACCAAGACAAGCAACGCGAAACCGTAGCGCTACGCAATACGGCACATTCGCCGCCAATCGTCAATAGACAGCCATCTCGAGAAGAAGTTTCGAAGAAAAGCCACGAGCGGGAACGTTTTCGGCCTGGTTGGATGTTGACCCTGGTACGACAGCTCGTCGAGCTAGAGAAGAGGCGACGTGACTACTGTTCTGACCCCCGCGAGCCCGCTGACCGCAGCAGACCGCTGTGACCGTTGCGGCGCCCAGGCATATCTGCGCGTCGTCCTGATCAGCGGCGGTGAACTGCTCTTCTGCGCCCACCACGGTCGCAAGTTCGAGCCGGAACTCAAGAAGATCGCCGCGGAAATACAGGATGAGACGGACCGGCTCACGGCCGTACAGGCCCAAGCCGCCGAAGAGGAACACTGACACCTCGCATTCACGACGAGCTCGGGCCAGGTCCCGGACCTGCCGACGGGCGGCTCCCCGCGAGGGGAGCCGCCCGTTCTCGTACGCACGTGGCGCGACCGCTCAGCCCCCTTCGGGCATCCAGCCGATCGCTGCGGAGATCCGCGTGTACACGCCGGGGTTTCCCGCTCTCGCGCAGCCGTTCCCCCAGGACACCAGTCCGATGAGCCTTCCACGGGCCACCAGCGGCCCTCCACTGTCCCCCTGGCATGCGTCGTACCCGCCCAGCAGTTCGCCCGCGCAGAGCATCGCTGAGGGGTCGTACGTGCCGTTCCTGCCGCCCGGGTACGCCTGTGCGCACGCGCTGTCCGGCAGGACGCTCACTTTCGCGGAGCGGAGCGACCACGCGTAGTCGCCGTTGCCGCTCGTGTCACCCCACCCGTAGACGACGGCCCCGGTGCCCGGCGCGTACGCCTCATCCCCCGCCCCGGCCATCTGGATCGTGCTCTTCTCCGGCAGCGCGTCGGCCAGCGTGAGTACCGCCAGGTCCCCCGCGTTCGTGACGGGGTCGAACGCGGGATTGGTCCACGTCGACCGCACCGGTATCTCCTGTCCCCCGGTCTCGCGCAGGTCATCGCGGCCCGCGATGACCCGCAGGTCCCGCACCGCACCGACCTCGACGCCGAGCGCCTCACGGCTCAAGCAGTGCGCGGCGGTCAACACCTTCTTCGGCGCCACCACGACACCGCCGCAGAACTGCCCGGCACGGGCCTCCCCGAACCGGTCGCGGCTGGACAGCGCCACCACCCAGGGGCTGTCCTTGACATGGGCGGGCTGGCCGCCGACGACTATGCCGTCCTCGGCCGCCCGGGCGGGGGATGCGAAAGGTATCGCGGCTGCGGCGGCAACCAGGGCGAACGCCCCGGTCAGGGCACGGAAGGCGGTACGGGACATGCGTACTCCTGACTCTGTGTCGAACCATTCCCACCCAGAGTCGTCCCGCCGCCCGTCCGACGCACCCGTTGATAGGCCGAGGGCCCGGAACCCCATGGGGTTCCGGGCCCTCGCGCGCTGCTGCTACTAGTCGAGGTAGTCGCGCAGCACCTGCGAACGCGACGGGTGACGCAGCTTCGACATGGTCTTCGACTCGATCTGACGGATGCGCTCACGCGTCACGCCGTAGACCTTGCCGATCTCGTCCAGCGTCTTCGGCTGGCCGTCGGTGAGACCGAAGCGCATCGAGACCACGCCCGCCTCACGCTCGGAGAGCGTGTCGAGCACCGAGTGCAGCTGCTCCTGGAGGAGCGTGAAGCTGACCGCGTCGGCCGGCACGACCGCCTCGGAGTCCTCGATGAGGTCACCGAACTCGCTGTCCCCGTCCTCACCCAGCGGGGTGTGGAGGGAGATCGGCTCGCGGCCGTACTTCTGGACCTCGATGACCTTCTCGGGGGTCATGTCGAGCTCCTTGGCCAGCTCCTCCGGGGTGGGCTCGCGGCCCAGGTCCTGGAGCATCTGGCGCTGCACACGGGCGAGCTTGTTGATGACCTCGACCATGTGCACCGGGATACGGATGGTGCGGGCCTGGTCGGCCATGGCGCGGGTGATCGCCTGACGGATCCACCAGGTGGCGTACGTGGAGAACTTGTAGCCCTTGGTGTAGTCGAACTTCTCGACCGCACGGATCAGACCGAGGTTGCCTTCCTGAATGAGATCCAGGAAGAGCATGCCGCGGCCGGTGTAACGCTTGGCCAGCGACACCACGAGACGGAGGTTGGCCTCCAGCAGGTGGTTCTTGGCGCGGCGCCCGTCCTCGGCGATGATCTCCAGCTCGCGCTTGAGCTTCGGGGCGAGCTTGTCGGAGTTCGCCAGCTTGTCCTCGGCGAACAGACCGGCCTCGATGCGCTTGGCGAGCTCGACCTCCTGCTCGGCGTTGAGGAGAGGAACCTTGCCGATCTGCTTCAGGTAGTCCTTGACCGGGTCGGCGGTGGCACCGGCGACGGCGACCTGCTGCGCGGGCGCGTCGTCCTCGTCGTCGTCGGAGAGGACGAAGCCCTTGTTCTCGCCCTCGCCCTCCTCTTCCTCGCCGCCCTTGCCGACCTTTACTTCCTCGATCGGCTCGTCGCCATCGAGAAGCTCGTCGTCCTGCTTTCCGGACTTCTTCGCTGTTGTCTTCTTGGCCGCGGTCTTCTTCGCGGCGGTCTTCTTGGCAGCCGTCTTCTTGGCTGCCGCCTTCTTCGCAGGGCCGGCCGCGGCGGCGTCACCGGCCACCGTGTCCACGGTCTCTGCCGACGGGGCGGCGGTGGCCGCGACAGTCCTCGTCACGGTCGTCTTGGCCGCGACGGTCTTGGTGGCGGTGCGCTTGACCGGGCTCTTCGCTGCGACGCTCTTGCGGGCACGTTTGGACGGCTCCGCGGCACTGACCATCAGCGTCACACCCTCTTCCTCGAGGATCTGATTGAGGCTGCGCAGAACATTCTTCCACTGGGTTGGCGGAATCTGGTCAGCCTCGAAGGCCCGACGCACGTCATCGCCGGCGATCTGCCCATCAGCCTTTCCCCGCTCGATGAGCGCCATCACAGACTCGGACTCGGCGATCTCCGGCGGGAGCGTACGGGATGTGCTGGCCGACACGAACAACCTCTCGGAACGATGGAAACGGCTTCCGGCCCGGCCCCCGTGAGGGCTGGAGCCGACGACCGCCGGGCTGGGAAGTACCGGCGGCGCGGGGTTTGGCCTCAGAACTGCACAGCGCACTGAACGGCTGCTGTATTCCTTCCGTGGCGGTCACCTCTTAAGTCATCGCACTGCTTCGAGGAGTGTTACGCCCAATCCACGTGGCCCGAGTCACACCTCATTTGCGATGAACGAGACCAAGAGTGCATTCCTCCCCACAATTGTGCCGCCGGACCATGGCGGGCCCGGCGACACGTGGTTCGCACCCCGGCCGTACCGCGCTCAGTGCTCGCGGGGTGCGGGCACCACCCGCTCCACCTCGGGGTGGACGACGAGCAGTTGACGCATGGCCGTTTCGGCACCCGCCGCGTCGCCGGATGCGAGGGCGTCGACGATCCGGGCGTGGTGACCGAGGGAGGCGTCGGTGGGGCGGTCACAGCCCGTGACCGGGCCGCCCGACACCTGCAGCGCCGCGGCGACGATGCCGGAGAGGTGCTCGAGCATCCGGTTGCCCGCCGCCTGGATGAGCAGGGAGTGAAACTCCGCATCCGCCCGGGAACAGGTGATCGCGTCGCCCTGCCCGACCGAGTGCCTCATGATCTCGACCATGTCACCGAGGCGCTGCTGGATGTCCTCACGGCCGTGGCCCGCGGCGAGGCGCGCGGCGAGCGGCTCGATCGTCCAGCGGAGCTCTCCCAGCTCACGGCGCTGGTCCTCGCGCTGGGGACCGAAGGCGCGCCATTCGATGATGTCGGGGTCCAGCAGGTTCCAGTCGCTGACGGGGCGGACCCTGGTGCCCACGTTGGGTCGGGCGCTGACCAGCCCCTTCGCTTCGAGGACGCGCAGCGATTCGCGCACGACGGTACGGGAGACCTCGAAACGCTGACCGATCTCCTCCGGAACGAGGGGGCGGTCGGCACCCAGGTCACCGGAAACGATCATCTGACCCAGCTGCTGAACGAGTTGGCCATGGAGGCCGCGGCCCCGGCTGGCCGAGCCCCGCCGGCCCACCCGACCGAGCTCGGCGTCGGGACCGTCCCAGGTACGAAGAGCGGCGCGCTCGCCGGCCGGCGCCTCCGCATACGGGTAGCGATCGAGTTCACCCGGGCCGGCGAGGCCGGAATCGGCGGAGCGGGCGGCGGTCATCATGGTGTGCGCAAGGGTACTCACGCATCCTTTGTCGGCGCAGCTCACTCAGCTCTTGAGGTCTTTGGTGAAAAGCACACGAAAGGGTGATCGGCACCCACCCCCCAATTGACGTCTAACCGGTATAAACCGGTCATTCTCTTGGGAGTTACGGACCCTAGCTCGGTCCGACACCGCTCTGCGACCGCCAACGGACCCTGCCGTGAAGGCCGGTGAACAGATACGCGCAGACCAGGACCGACAGCGACAACGACAACGCGACCCCCACCGGATGGGCCACGAGCCGCACGGCCGCCGCCACCCATCGGTCCGCTTCGTGGGGCCAGCTCGGCCACACCAGTTCACGGAGCCTGCCCGGCAGCCCGACGGCCGGACGGGAGCCCTGCCCCGCCGACAGCACCTTCCGGACAAGCGGAGCCACGAGCACCGGCACGGCCAGCACTGCGGCGACACCGGCCGTGGTCACCCGGAAGACCCCGGCGGCCAGAAGCCCCGCCCACGCGCAGCCCACGACCAATCCCGCCCAACCGACGCACAGCGAAACCGAGTTCGGCGGAATATCGATCAGATCGGGGCCGTACACGACCCGCAGAACTTCGGCGGAGACCAGAACGACGGCCAGGGCCAGCGTCACGGCGGCGCATGCGGACACCACCAGCTTGGCAAGGAGCAGCCCCGGTCGACGGGGGATCGCGCCTCGCCCCGCGGCAAGCGCGGGATAGCGGAATTCGTCGCCGAACGACAGGGCGCCGAGAATCCCGGCACCGACCGCCGCGGGCGGCAGGGGCAACAACGACGGCCAGGCCGCCAGCGTCTTCGGCAACGGCGTATGACCGGTACGGGCCAGCAGTACGGAGAGCCCGACCGAGAGCGCCATGACAACGACCATGATCAAGGGCGTTTTCCTGACTCCGAACATGCGGCGCAGCTCGTACCGCAGCGGATGGAGCGGGCTGCGGGCGGGACGACGCCGGATGGGAGGCAGCACCTCCGGGCTCGACGCCCGCACGGTCGGCCGAGGAAGACTCGACCCCTTGCTGTCGACAGGCGCCGCAGGTTCTGCCGGACCCGCCGGGGGCGTGGTGGCCGCAGGGCGCGTGGACCCCTTGGCGCCTCCGCGATCTGTCGGATTCGCACGAGCTGTGGGGTTCGCGCGACCCATGAGGCCCACATGGCTGGTAAAGCCCACGTGACTGGCGGGGTGCACGGGATCGATGGGGCGCTCCCGTCCCGTCGCCCCCGCGGGCTCCACCACTCCCATCGGCTCCGTCGGTGCGGTGGGACCGGTGTCACCGAGTTCGTCGGCGAGTTGGTGCACCGGCAGCCCGTGCCGGAACGCCGTGTCACCGATCTCCGCACATGTGGAGCCGTACACCGAGAGCCGACCACCCGCTTCGGTGACCACCTCGACCGAGCGCCGGGCCACCCTGGCCTCCCGGCTGACAACCGCGGCAAGGCGGGCCGCGTGCGGGCTCCGGACCGCGACCCTGGGGCGCAGCCGGGTCCGGGAGAATTCGTCGGCGGCCTGGTCGGCGACGAGACGGCCACCGTCGATGGTGATCACTCGATGGGCGTTGCGCGCGGCCTCCCTGGTGTCGGTCGTGGTGTACAGAACGGTTCCGCCCCGCGCCGCGTGGGCCCGCAACAGTTCGTGCAGCCAACCGGCCTCGCGCGGTGAAAGGCCCTCCGCCGGATCGTCGAGGACGAGTGCGTGCGGGTCACCGAGCAGCGCCGAGGCAAGTGCGAGCCGACGGTCCATACCGAGCGAGAGCGCGCCGATGCGCCGGTCCCCGAGTCCGGCCAGTCCCACGACGTCGAGCACTTCGTCGGCCCGCCTCACCGGCACCCCCGCAGCGGCGCAGAGCATCCGGAGCTGCCCGCGGGCGGTGCGGACGGGATGCCCCGGCACGTCCCCGAGGAGCACCCCCACCTCACGTGCGGGCTGCGGGATCCGGTGCAGCGGTCTGCCTCGGAAGTAGGTGATGCCCCGCCCCGGGTCGAGTTCGAGCATGAGGCGGAGGGCCGCTGTCTTCCCGGAACCGGGGGCACCCAGAAGTGCGGTGACACGACCGGGCCGGGCTTCGAGGGTGAGGTCGTCCACGGCGGCCGGAAAGCCGCGGCGGGGGGCGCTGGTGAGTCCGATGGCCTGGAGCATCGCTTCTCTCGCGGAAGGTGAGACCGCTCGGCGGCAGAGCGGGTATCACAGCAAGATAACGCGACAAATCAGACTTTTTGCGCAGCTTCGATATCGCGGGCGTTCCGCGGACTCAGACCTCCGGCCTCAGCATCGGAGGGTTGAGCACCGTGGCCGCGCCGGCCCGGAACAGCTGGGCCGGACGCCCGCCCTGACGGGTGGTCGTACCGCCCGAGGGCACCAGGAAGCCTGGGGTGCCGGTCACCTTGCGGTGGAAGTTCCGCGGGTCGAGGACCACGCCCCATACCGCCTCGTACACCCGCCGGAGCTCGCCGACCGTGAACTCCGGCGGGCAGAAGGCTGTGGCCAGGGAGGAGTACTCGATCTTGGACCGGGCCCGTTCGACGCCGTCGGCGAGGATCCGCGCGTGGTCGAAGGCCAGCGGGGCCTGGCTCTCGCCCTCCTGGCCGAAGCCCCCTTCCGGCCCGAGCAGATCCTCGACGGGTGCCCACCTCGCGCTGTTCGCGTCACCGCCCGCCCTCGGGGCCGGCAGATCGGGAGCCAGTGCGAGATGGGCGACACTGACGACCCTCATCCGCGGGTCGCGACCGGGGTCGCCGTAGGTGGCGAGCTGTTCGAGGTGGGCGCCGTTGCCGACTGCCGGAGCCGCCGGGTCCTGGGCGCACAGGCCGGTCTCCTCCACGAGCTCCCGCGCCGCCGCCGCGCCAAGATCCTCATCGGCTCTCACGAAACCGCCGGGCAATGCCCAGCGCCCCTGGAAAGGCGGCTCACCACGGCGTACGACCAGTGCGCAGAGCGCATGACGGCGCACTGTGAGCACGACCAGGTCGACAGTGACGGCGAAGGGCGGGAAAGTCGACGGGTCGTAGGGCGGCATGCCGTGATCATAGTCGTCTGCCTGACGATAAACACTCCCTTCGAAGATCTCTTCTCGACCCCGCGCGCTTCTTCTCCTTCTCCTTGACTTCGTGGTCCGCCCCTCCTCGTACCGGGTACTGCCCACCCACGGACCGCGCTCCCCCGCACCGGCTTCTCCCTCCCCGTGGACCGCTCCCAGCCCGAGCCGATGCCGTACAGGGCGTCGCGGTCCGTGTCTCTTCCCCCGCCTCAGTGGCAAGGTCCGTTCAGTGGTGAAGTCCCCGGGTCATCCATCGCTCCTGTGGGTGCGTCGACCCTGCGCGGTTCGCCCGGACCTGCGCCGGGCAGCCGTTTCGGGACGGGAGGGTCCGGACGGCGCCTTCCGCCGGTGCGAGGTGGCCGGACGGGTGGTGCGGGATCGAACGCCCGGGGTCGCCCGATGGCTCCGCCGTCCCGTTCGGGCGCTGCGCTCCCCGCGCAGGCAACGACGCAGCGTCTCCGGGTCGAGGCCCTGGTTGCACGCTTCGTGGAGAAGCTGGGCGAAGGTGTAGTGGGGGTCCATCCGCAGGGCGAGTCCCAACGCGACCCGCGCGGCCGGTTCGTCCCCCGTCGACCAGGAAACCCAGCCGGCAAGAGCCAGCGGAGCCGCGGCGTGCTCCTCGTACGGTGAGACACAACGGCGGGACAGCGCCCGCCAGAGCCGGAGCGCGGAATCGGCCTCCGAGCCTTCCATCCATTCCGCCGCCCTGTCACGGGTATCCCGGTCCTGCAGGCCCAGGATCACCGAGGCCGCCTCGTCATGGCTGATCAGCCGGTCGTCGTTGATGTCCGCGAGGGAGGGAGTCGTCGGTGATGCCTCCCCGAGACGCTTCATGAGCCTCCTGGCGAGGTCCAGGGTCTCCCGGCCAACGGCCTTGCGGCCCGCTTCGTCGAGGAGCCTGGGCACCATTTCGACCCCCATCGAATCGAGCGCGCGTTGCTGGTCCGCCTCGGCGGCTGTGCCCAGGGGCATGAGCCTGGACTCCATCTCCCGCAACGATCCACGCACTTGGATGCCCGCGTACGCGGCGGCGGCCGCCATCACCGAGGTGCCGGGCATGGCCATCCGGTTGCCCTCAGCCGGACAGCAACGCCCGTCCGGGCAGCAGTAGGACCAGTACCGGCCGTCGGAGATGCAGAGTGCTTCGAGCACCGGCACGTCGAGCGCTCCGCAGGCCGTACGCAGGCTCTGGGCCAGGGGCCGCAGCCGCTCCATGACCCGGCCGGCGGGCTCGCCCTCGGCGGGATCCTGGCAGAGGAAGATCACGATCGCGTCGGGACGGCTGCCGCGGCGCTCGCTCCCCTTGATCAAGCACTCGGCGAGCTGCTCCGCGACGGACGGCCATTCCTCGGGCGTCTGCGGGATACCGAGCCTGAGCCGCCCGCCGAAGCGGCCCCTGCCGCCGTGCAGGGCGACCATGACCACGCTGTCGTTCGGATGGAATCCCATGAGGTAGGGAAGGGCGTCTGCGAGCTCGGCGGGGCCCCGCAGAGTGATCTGCTGCTCGTCGACCGGACCGTTGGATTCGTGGCGCTGGTTCATGGCATGACCGTCCCGCGAACGGCAAAATTCCGCGACCCCTGTGGATAACTTTTTCCACAGGCCGGGCCGACCGTTCGCGGTTTGTCGTAGCCATCGGGTTGCATGGGGGCATGACCCAAGCAACCCGCGCAGACCTCAGGGCCTCGGCCGACTCCGTACTCGCCCGACTCGTCGGTGACCCCACAGGCACTGCGCGGCTGAGGGAGGACCAGTGGCTGGCCATCGAGGCGCTCGTCGCCGACAAGCGCCGGGCCCTGGTCGTCCAGCGGACCGGTTGGGGCAAGTCCGCCGTGTACTTCGTCGCGACATCCCTGATCCGCGCGCAGGGCGGCGGGCCGACCGTGATCGTCTCACCGCTGCTCGCGTTGATGCGCAACCAGGTCGCGGCGGCGGCCCGTGCCGGAATCAGCGCCCGCACGATCAACTCATCCAACACCGAGGAGTGGGAGACCGTGCAGGCCGAGGTGGCCGCCGGTGAGGTGGATGTGTTGCTGGTCAGTCCCGAGCGGCTCAACAATCCCGACTTCCGGGACCAGGTCCTGCCCCGGCTCGCCGCCGCCACCGGACTGCTCGTGGTCGACGAGGCACACTGCATTTCCGACTGGGGTCACGATTTCCGGCCCGACTACCGGCGTCTGCGGACCATGCTGGCCGATCTGCCCGCAGGTGTGCCCGTCCTGGCGACCACCGCGACGGCGAACGCCCGGGTGACCGCGGATGTCGCGGAACAACTGGGCACCGGCGCGGGGACCGACGCGCTCGTGCTCCGCGGTTCCCTGGACCGGGAGAGCCTCAGCCTCGGTGTTCTGCAACTGCCGAACGCCGCGCACCGGTTGGCCTGGCTGGGCGATCACCTCAAGGAGCTCCCCGGTTCGGGAATCATCTACACCCTGACGGTCGCCGCCGCCGAGGAGGTCACCGCGTATCTGCGTCAGTGCGGGCACACGGTGGCGTCCTACACCGGTCGCACCGAGAACGCTGACCGCCAGCAGGCGGAGGACGACCTCCTCGCCAACCGGGTCAAGGCCCTCGTGGCGACGTCCGCACTGGGCATGGGGTTCGACAAGCCCGACCTCGGATTCGTCGTCCATCTCGGCTCGCCCTCCTCCCCCATCGCCTACTACCAGCAGGTGGGGCGTGCGGGACGTGGTGTCGAACACGCTGAGGTGCTGCTCCTGCCGGGCAAGGAGGACGAAGCGATCTGGGAGTACTTCGCGTCGGTCGCCTTTCCTCCCGAGGAGCAGGTGCGACGGACGATCGACGCCCTCGCCCACGCCGGTCGGCCGCTCTCGCTGCCCGCCCTGGAGCCGCTGGTCGACCTGCGGCGCACCCGGCTGGAGACCATGCTCAAGGTGCTGGACGTCGACGGCGCCGTCAGACGCGTCAAGGGCGGCTGGATCGCCACCGGTGAGCCCTGGGTGTACGACTCGGAGCGCTATGCGTGGGTGGCTCGCCAGCGCACTGCCGAGCAGCAGGCGATGCGCGAGTACGCGACGACGACGGGCTGCCGGATGGAGTTCCTGCGACGCCGGCTGGACGACGAGGAGGCAGCCGCCTGCGGACGCTGCGACAACTGCGCGGGAGCCCGCTTCGACGACCAGGTGTCCAGCGTGGCCCTCGACGGTGCGCGGGGCGAACTGAACAGACCCGGTGTGGAGATGGAACCCCGCAAGATGTGGCCGACCGGCCTCGCGGCCGTGGGCGTCGACCTCAAGGGCCGCATCCCCGCGAAAGAGGTGTCGTTCACCGGCCGCGCCCTGGGGCGGCTCTCCGACATCGGCTGGGGCAACCGGCTGCGCCCGATGCTGGCGCCCCAGGCCCCGGACGCCCCCGTGCCGGACGATGTGGCGAACGCCGTGGTGAGCGTGCTGGCCGACTGGGCCAAGGGGCCCGGGGGCTGGGCTTCGGGGGCCGAGGACGCCGCGCCCAGGCCGGTCGGGGTGGTCACTGTCGCCTCGCAGAGCAGGCCACGGCTCATCCAGTCCCTGGGCGGCCGTATCGCCGAGGTCGGCCGGATGCCGCTGCTCGGCAGTGTCACCTACGCACCGGGCGCGACGGACCTGCGGATCTCGCGGACCAACAGCGCGCAACGGGTCCGGGCCCTGCACGAAGCACTGGTGGTGGAGCCCGGTCTGGCCGACGCGCTGGCCTCGGCGGGCGGTCCCGTGCTGCTCGTGGATGATCTCGCGGACACCGGCTGGACTCTGGCGGTGGCGGCGAGGCTGCTCCGCCGGGCCGGGGCCCAAGGCGTGTTTCCGCTGGTCCTCGCTGTTCAGGCGTGACGGGAGGCATCGTTCGAGCAGGGCGTGGGCAGGGATATCAGAGTCATTCCGGCTGATTACCGTCACCTGCGCCAATTGCTCGTTGCCGCTCGCCGGTACGCCAGGAAGAATTGGACTCGCTCCCCGCGCAGTCCCTTTCGCGGCCCGGAAGGGTTGTGCCGCGGTGCGCCCTCACTCGACCCTGCCCGCACCATGGGCGCGTATGCGAAGGGAGGACCGTGACCTTCGGATTCGCTCCGTCCGCAGCCACTTCGATGTCGGCATCCGCCGACTCCGCCAACCGTCTTGCCAGGATGCTCGAACCGGCCGAGTGGGCCGAAGCGGGGATACCGCTGCTGCGCAACCCCCGCGAGGTTGTCAGCGGCTTGCACGCCCGGCACAGACCGGCCCCGACGACCGCCGTCGTGGCCGTGCTCGACCACGAGGAACGCCTCACGGCCAGCGCTTCGTTCACCCGTCGCCCCACGGCTGCGGACGGCTGGGAGTTCCGCAACGCTCTGCTGGCGCATCTGCGTCGGGTGATCCCGCACGACCTCCGCCGCCGCACGCCCGTCCGGACCGCGGTGCTGCTCTACTGCCGTGAGGGCGACGAGCGCTGGACGGAGGAGGACGGTGCCTGGATGTGGGGTCTGCGCGATGCCTGCACCCTGCACGGGCTGCGTTGCGGCGCGTACATCACGCTGACCGGCGGCGGTTGGCAGGTGCTGGGCGAGGGCCGGGGCGGTCGCCGTCCCAACTCCACGTCCAGGCCGTCCGCGCTCGCCGATATGTCGCTCGGGTCCGACCCGGCCCCGCTGCGCACCGGTGGTGGTGCGGCGCAGGCCCTGCGGCACACCGCCGCCCGCTGATCACGGACGCGGGCCCGGCCACCCTGTCGGGCAGCCGGGCCGTCGTGGTTCCGGGTGTCCTGCGGATCAGACCCCGGCGCCGAGCGCCGCGTTGATCCGCTGCGGGTCCCCGCACACGATCAGCAGTGCTCCGGCACGTTCCCGTGCGTCGGTCAGCGCAGGTGCGACCTCGCCGCCTCCGTTGACGGCGACGATCACCACGGGGCGGGACTTCAACCGGTCCGCGGCCTCGGCACCGGCGAAGAAGACGTCGTCGCCGGCTTCGTGCTGCGCCCAGTAGGCGGCCTCGCCGAAGGAGAGCTCGTGCGCGGCCCACGGGTGCTGTTCACCGGTGGTGAGCACCAGGATCTCGCCCGGCGCGCGGCCGGATTCGAGCAGCAGGTCCACCGCTTCGTCGGCAGCGTCGAGAGCGCCGTCCGCCGAGGCGGGGATCAGCTGGATCTGCGGTGCGGAACGATTCTCCTGCCGCCCCGCCTGGGGCCGGTCGGGAGTGGAGTGCGGGCGCTGCGCCGGGGGCGCGGGCTTCGCGGGGCCGGGCCCGGGACGACCGGGGCGCGGCGTGGCCGCTGAACGCGGGCCGGGTACGGGACGGGGGGTCGACGCGGTACGGCCTGAGGCCGGAGTGGCGCGGGGACCCTGGGCGCTCTCGTGAATCTGAGGCTCCTCGGGGATGAGAGGCATGAGTGGTTGTCTATCAAACGCCGTCGCTCGGGGCGTCGGCGGGTGGGTACAAATGCGCGATCAGAAGTCGAAGCCGAGCTGGCCCCCGCTTTCCAGTGCAGCCGCCTCGGCGGAGATACGGACTTTCTTGAGGTGCTGCCACCTGGGCAACGCGTCGAGGTAGGACCACGAGAGGCGGTGGTGGGGCGTGGGCCCCCGCTCCTCCAGCGCGGCCCTGTGCGCGGGCGACGGGTAACCGGCGTTGGCGTCGAAGGCGAAGTCGGCGTACTCGCCGGATTCCGCGCCCAGTTCGGCCATCATCGTGTCCCGGCGGACCTTCGCGATCACCGAAGCGGCCGCGACCGCGATGCAGGACTGGTCGCCCTTGATCACGGTGCGGACCTGCCAGGGCGCTCCCAGGTAGTCGTGCTTGCCGTCGAGGATCACCGCGTCCGGCCGGACCGGCAGGGCTTCGAGGGCACGTACAGCGGCCAGGCGCAGTGCGGCGGTCATCCCGAGCTCGTCGATCTCCCGGGGAGAGGCATCGCCGAGACCGAAGGCGGTGACCCAGCTCTCCAGCAACGGCGCCAGCTCCGCACGGCGCTTGGGGCTGATCAACTTGGAGTCGGTGAGCCCGGCGGGAGGTCTGCGGAGGCCGGTGACGGCCGCACAGACAGTGACCGGTCCCGCCCACGCTCCGCGTCCGACCTCATCGACACCGGCGACGATCTTGGCACCGGTGGTGGCGCGCAGCGAGCGCTCGACGGTGTGCGTGGGTGGTTCGTACGGCATGGCGCCTGTCAGCGTACGCCGATGGCGACGCCGACAAAACCCCGGGGTTCCCGTCAGTCGCCGGAACCTCGCGGCGGATCGCGGAGCGGGTGGCGGCACGTCCGCGGAAGCACGGCCCGCGCGTCGGGCCGTACCCGCACGGCGCGGTGCCGCCACCTCGGGATACTCGGCCGGTACGGCCCGAACGCGTGGGTCGGGCCGGTCAGTACGGGTCGTAGGGATCGTATTGGTCGACGCCCGTTTCGCCGTCGTCGCCGCCTGTGCGTGAAGCCATGCAGGACTGCACCGGATCGCCGGAGATCGGCTTCTTCCGCAGGATGTCCCGGGCCCGTGCCTCGCCCAGGTCGGTGGCGTACCAGGGCACGTCGTCGGAGCGCAGCGACCGCTCGATGTCCATGAGGGCGCAGGAGCGCAGTGGTTCGGGCAGTGTGTCCAGGGCCGGTACGGCGTCGGCCGACAGGCCCCGGAGGTAGGAGATGTCGATGGCGCGGTCGTCACGGTAGCGCTGGACGTTCTGCTCCGCGATCAGTCCGTCCGGCGAGACGAGCCCGAACGTGAGGACGGCGACGGCGGCGCTGACCGCGACGGCTCGCGGCAGCAGACGGGCGCCGAACACCCCCGCTACCAGGATCAGGACGATCACCACACCGAGCCAGAGTTCGACCGCGGCCACGGATATCCGCAGCCGTGTCAGCCCGTACTCGTCGACGTACAGATCCATCCTCCTCAGTGCGGAGGCCACGACGGTGAGGGTGAGCAGGCACAGCACGCCGAGCACGCTCCGGACGAGCGTGCGGTCGCCTTCCCGCCCGCGCGGGGCCCAGCGCAGGGCGAGCGCGATGACCAGCAGGGTGAGCAGCGTCGCCCAGAGAAGCTGCCAGAAACCCTGGCGGGCGTACTGGGCGTGGCTGAGGCTCGTCTCGGCCATCACCTTGTCGTATCCGCCGAGCAGCACGGTGAGCTGGATGGCGATGAAGACGGCGAACAGCAGGTTCAGCACGATGAGGGGCATGGCCCATTCCAGCCGCCCGCGCGCCTTGCCCCGGCGGATGGTAATGCCGTCCCAGCGCACCGGGGCGGCCGCGGTGTACGCGGCGGCGAGTGCACCGATCAGACCGGTGACGAAGAGGAGGACCCGCCAGGGGCTGTCCTTCATCGAAACATCGGGCATCAGATCGCCGAGCACATCGGCGAAGGCCGCGTCGGCACTGGCGAACAGCGCCCCGAACACGATCAGCAGGACGAGCGCCACCCCGGTGCTGCGCAGGACGACGCCCAGGCGGCCCCGGGAATCCGCGACCCGGGCATGCACTCCCCGTCCGCCCCAGGCCAGCCCGTCGGCAATGGAGCTGAACAGGCCCAATGAGCCGAGGAACACCCCGAGCCAGCTGCGGCTTCCGTGCAGGGCGAGCGAGCCGAGTGCGATGGCCGAGACGACGGCGAGGAACACGGGCCATCCGGCAGCCCTGAGGGCGGGCACCGCGAGGAGCGCCAGTCCGCCGACCGCCCAGCAGGCGGTCCACGGGCGGAGACGGCGGCCGGCCGCCCGAGCGGCGTAGAAGGCCCCGAGCGAGGCGGGAACGGCGACGATCAGCAGATTCGGCCCGAGACCGTCCCCCAGCAGCAGGGCGCTCAGCAGCGCCGTGACGAGGACGCAGCAAAGCGTCGCGCCGCGGATGGCGGCCGGCGTGGCCGGGCGCAGTCGCGCCAGCACGGGCTCCTGGGGTCTCTGCGGCTGCCAATGGCTGGGAGGTGGTTGCCGTCTGCCCTGTTGTTGTGCGTACTTCGGTGTCCGCGGCGGCTCGGGTATGCCGTCGCGGGGCTCCGGCGCCTTCACCGATGCGGCCTGCTCGGGCGTTCCGCCCCGTTCCGTTGGCCCGGACGCCTCGGGGGCTTCTTCCGGCCCGGTGGTTCCTGGCGTGTGATCGGACATGGGACCCCTCCCCTGCCGGGGCCCGCACGCACCACCCGCAGGGCAGCTGCTGGGGCACCCCGGCGTCTCGATTTGGCGCACGCGCGTCAAAATGATCATCGACGGCGGCGTGGCCGAAAGAGTAGCCCCTCCCCTTGCCGCTTCCGGCAGGGAGGGAGGGGCTGTGGCAGTACCGTGACAGACGGACGGCACCGGGGCGACGCCTCACGCGTCGGTGGTTCAGGCGGCGGCGTCGGGCCGACGCGGGAGCCAGTCCGGCAGTTCCTCCGTCTGGGCCGACCAGTCGGCGGGCGGCGCGGCGTTCCTGCCCGCCGCGACGATCCCGCCGACGATCGCACAGGTGGTGTCGACGTCTCCGCCCGCCTGGGCCGTCACCCAGAAGGCCTGCTCGAAGTCACCGAGGCCCCGTGCCGCCGACCAGAGGGCGAACGGGACGGTGTCGTGCGCGCTGGTACGTCGGCCGTTGCCGAGGACCGCCGCGACGGTGCCGGCATCGTCGTAGTCGAGCATGTCGCGGGCCCGGCGCAGTCCGGCACCCACCGCACTGCGCGGTACGAGGGCGATCACACCGTCGAGGAGGTCCGCCGGGGTGGGCGGGCCGGTGTCCGCCGCCGCCAGGGAGGCCGCGGCCGCGACCGCCATGGCGCCCACGACCGCCTCGCGGTGCTGATGCGTGGTGTAGGAGGAGATCTCGGCCTGGTGAGTGGCCTGCTCCGGGTCGTCCGCGTACCAGGCGCCGAGCGGCGCGATGCGCATCGCGGAGCCGTTGCCCCAGGAGCCCTGGCCCTGGAACAGCGCGGACGCCAGCTCCCGCCAGTCGCCGCCTTCGCGGACCAGCCTGAGCATGCGGTTCACCGCGGGACCGTACCCCCGGTCGAAATCATGGTGGTCGGCGAAGGAACGGGCCAGTGCGTCCTGGTCGATCCGCTGGTGCTTCCCCAGCACGGCCAGCACCGAGACGGCCATCTCGGTGTCGTCCGTCCATTGCCAGGGACCCGGCGGGAGTTCGCGCCGCTTCAGCAGCGGATAGTTGACGGGAACAAAGAACTGGGAGCCCAGTGCGTCTCCCACGGACAGTCCGTGCAGGCTGGCGAGGGCTCGTGCGAAACGTTGATCGGAAGCAGGGTCAGCAATTGTCATCGCTCATCCACTCTATCCGGTGATGCCGTAGGGCTCAGGGGTTCTCCAGCGCTCGAAGGGCCGGTCGAGGGTGTACCGCCCGTCCTCACCGAGCATCAGCGTCCGGGTCTCCCCGTTGCCCGGGTTGGACAGTGACTCGAACTCGGCCACCGACCAGTGGAACCAGCGCATGCAGAACAAACGCATGGTCAGCCCGTGCGTGACGAGCAGGACGTTCTCCGGGTGGTCGGGGGCTTCGAAGCTGCGGTACAGGCTCTCCAGGAAAGCCCCGACCCGGTCGTACACATCGGCTCCGGACTCCCCCTGCGCGAAGCGGTAGAAGAAGTGGCCGTACGCGTCGCGGTACGCCTTCTGCAGGCGCACGTCGTCCCGGTCCTGCCAGTTCCCCCAGTCCTGCTCCCGCAGTCGCGGTTCCTCCCGGACCCGCACCCGTTCGAGATCGAGGCCGAAGGACCGGAAGGTGTCGTGGGTGCGGCGATAGGGCGAGATGTACACGCTGACGCGCTCGCGCCCGAACATCTCCCGCAGCCGCAGCCCCGTCTCCCTGGCCTGTCTCAGCCCTGTCGCGGTGAGCTTCAGCGCATGGTCCGGCACGCGCTCGTACACCGTGTCGTCTGCGTTGCCCTCGGACTCCCCGTGCCGGACGAGGACGATACGTTGCGGTCGTGCCATGTACCGACCCTAGATCGAGCACGGCTCATTCGAGCAGTTGTCCGGACTCCATCCGACGGATGTCACCGATGAAGCGATGGCGCAGCAGCCGGTCGTGGGAGACGACGACCAGCGCGCCCCGCCAGTGGGCCAGTGCCTCCTCCAGCTCCTGCACGAGGCCAAGCGCCAGGTGGTTCGCGGGCTCGTCGAGCAGCAGCAGGTCCGCGGGCCGGGCCAGCAGGCGGGCGAGGGCGAGCCGTCTGCGCTGCCCGGCGGAGAGCGATCCGACCGGCACCCGGAGGTCCCGGGGGCGGAACAGCCCGTACGAGAGCAGCAGTTCCTCCTGCTCCTCCTCGGTGAGGGGCAGTCCTCGGCCGAATGTCGCGAGCACGCGCTCCGCCGGGCGGTTCACCGGCACCTCCTGCGCGAGGTAACCGATCCGGCCCCGCCGGACCACACGCCCCGCGTCCGGTTCGAGCACGCCCGCCATGACGCGGAGCAGCGTGGACTTCCCCGCGCCGTTGCCGCCGTGGATCAGGATCCTGTCGGCCGCCGTCACGGAGAACCGGTCGATCTCGAGCCGGTCGCCGACGCGTATGTCCGTCAGCGAGACGAGCTCGCCCCCGGTCGTACCGGCGGTGGGCAGGGCGGCGAAGCGCAGTGGATCGGGCGGTCTGGGGACCGGCTGCTCCTTCAGTCGTTCAAGGCGCTTCCCGGCGTTGCGGATCCTGCCGGACACCGAGGCCTGGACCCGGCCACCGGCCCGGTCGTAGGCCATCTTGTTGTTGTCCTTGATGGCACGGCCGGCCGCGACGCCGTGGGCGGTGGTCGTCGTGTACTCCTCCAGCCGCGCGGTCTCCTCGCACCACTGGGCGTAGGACTGTTCCCAGCGTCGCCGTGCGGCCTCCTGCTCGGCCCGGAATCCCGAGTAGCCGCCCCCGTAGCGCACGACCGTGCGCCGGTCGGCGTCGACCTCCAGCACCGCCGTGGCCACCCGTTCCAGGAAGACCCGGTCGTGGGAGACCGCGACCACCGTGCCGGTGTGTGCCACCAGGGCGCTCTCCAACCAGTCGAGAGCCGCCCCGTCCAAGTGGTTGGTGGGTTCGTCGAGCAGCATCACCTCGGGGCTCGCCGCGATCAGGCAGGCGATGCCGAGCCGCGCCTGCTCTCCGCCGGAGAGGCTGCCCAGTCTCCTGTCAGGTCCTATGCGGGCGAGACCGAGACCGTGCATCGCCTTGTCGACACGTGCGTCCGCCTCGTATCCGCCGCGTGCCTCGAACTCGGTGAGCAGGTCCCCGTAGGAGGCGAGCGCGGCCCGGTCGGCCGCACCGAGCTCCGCCTCGGCCTCACGCAACCGCCGTTCCATCGTGCGCAGTTCGGCGAGCGCGTCGTCAATCACGTCTTGGACCGTACTGTCGGGCGGCAGTCGCGGGGTCTGGGCCAACAGGCCCGCACCACCGTCCGCAGCCGTGAACGCGCTCCCGGAATCGGGCCGTTCGAGGCCCGCGAGCAGGCGGAGCAGGGTCGTCTTCCCCGCGCCGTTCTCCCCCACGATGCCGATCCGTTCGCCGGGGCGCACGGTCAGCGAGACATCGTCGAGCAACAGCCTTTCACCTCGGGACATGGACACATCGCGCAATGAGATCTGTGTGGGCAAGAGCGCCTCCGGATTCGGTCGTTCGGGAAACAAGTCGATCTGAGGACAAGGAGCGACAGCTGCCATCGACCGGAACGGCCGGGCCGTCCGTGAACGGGCCCCGCGATCAAAGCAAACGCCACCGTTGTCGCATTAAGGCGAGTGTGGCACACTGAGATCCACTAATGCAACTGGAGTAGCAATTGAATGAGCAAGGAGACACCCCGACGGCCGGAGCACCGACGGCCCCGCTCGCGCCCGGCACCCGCCGGCCCGGCGGTCGCACCGCCCGGACCCGGGCAGCGGTCCGGGACGCCGTTCTCACCGGGCTGGTGGAACACGGATACCCGGGCCTCACCGTCGAATACGTCGCGGAGCACGCCGGAATCCACAAGACGACCCTCTACCGGCGCTGGGGGAACATCGAAGGGCTGGTCGCGGACGCCCTCGACCTGGCCGGAGAGGACAGTTGGGCACCACCCGACACCGGGAGCCTGGAAGGAGACCTGCGCGCGCTGGCGCACACGACGGCCGAGTCCTTCGCCGCCCCCGCCACGGCGGCCGCGCCGACCGCCTTCATCGCCGCCGCGTTCCAGTCCCGACGCGCCGCGGAGGCGCTGAACGCCTTCTACGCGGGGCGGTTCGCGCGCTGCGAGACCATCGTCGGGCGCGCCGTGGCCCGGCACGAGCTGGACCGGAGAACGGATGCGGGGGCGCTCGTCAGAGCCGTCGTGTCACCGCTGTTCCTCAGACTGTTCATCACCCGCGAGCCCGTCGACGGGGAGTTGGCCGACCAATGTGCCGCCGCTGCCCTGGCCGCCGCCCGAGCCGGAGTCTTCGGCACCGCAACCGACCCGGAAGGCGCCGACGCCCCGGCCGGGCCCGCCTGATCGGTGGCCCGCGGCATCAGCGGCCCGCCGTCCCGACCACCGGCGCGGCCTGATCCGCCGCGCCGACCCGTCACACCGTCCAGGAGGGTTCCAGTTGCACGACATCTCCCGCCAGCTCCGTCACGTCGTCCTCGATCCGGGCCCGTTGCGACAGTCGCTCGATGCTCCCCGCCCGGTACTTGCCCCGCTCGGCGCTCGACTGCCACATGGACAGCACCAGGAACTCGTGCCCCGGCGCCTCGCCGAACACCCCTCGCAGCATGCCGGGCGATCCGGCCATCGCCGGGTTCCACACCCGTTCCTGCATCAACGCGAAGTGCTCCACCCGGTCCTCGCGCACCTTGCTGTGCGCCACCCTGACGACGTCCGCGTCGGTGAAGCGCGGCTCAAAACCGGTCTTCACGTCGAAGCGGTACTCGAACAGCTTGACCTGGATGCCGCTGTACGTACCGGACTGCGCGGCTGCCAGGTCGTCGTGCGCCCGCGCCATGAACGAGTCGTAGAAGACACGGTTCTCCCAGAAGGCGAAGACGTGCGCCACGTCCGGACGTTCCCGGCTCCACCCGCCGCCCTGCCCCCTGAATCCGGGCTCGCCCAGCAGCTCCGCCCACTTCCGCTGCCCCCGTTCAAAGCCTCGACGGTCCACCACGGTGCAACGAATCCACTTGACCAGCACCGCGCCATCGTACGGCGCCGGGCGTGGCGCGGGTCACCCTCCGGCGAGGTGACAGTGGCCCGATTCCGCCATCGAGGGCCAAGTCGGTTGGATCCACGGTCCGTTACGGACATGATCGGGTGGAACGAACGCCCCGACGGCCCGGCGGCAAGCCAGGGAGGCAAGTCCGATGAGCACGCCCAACAAGGACATCGAAAAGGTCGAAGTCAGGCTCAAATGGGATCCCAGTTCTTCGGGCACCCCCGACCACGACCTCGACATCATCGCGGCGACGTACCTCGCGGACGCACCGTACGGCAGCCCCGCGTATCTGGTGCACTTCGACAGCCGTTCGCCGGACGGCACCATCAACCTCAACCGCGACAGCAGGACCGGTCAGGGGTTCGGCTTCGACGAGGTGATGACGCTGGAGCTGAGCCGGTTGTCACCCGCCTACACCCGGGTCGTCGTCGGGGTCGCCATCCAGCAGCGCGACGGTCGCAAGGCGTTCGCCGACATACCGAACACCGGCGTCCAGATCCGGGAGGGCTACACGAACCTGGCGGAGGACGACTTCTCCGCGGTCGGTGCCGCCACCGCGGCAACCGTCGCCGAGTTCGTCCGCGGCGCCTCCGGTGCCTGGGAGTTCCGCAGCATGGTTCGCGGCTTCGACGGGGACCCCGACTCGTTCGCCGGTGCGATGGGAAGCCGTACCCCCGGAGCCTGACGCGGCACGGCACGCCGAGCGGACCGGCGGGCGGGAAACCGACCGGCGTACCGAAGAGGGACCGGCCACCGAGCCGTCCCCTCCGTACCGCGGGCCGCCGCTCGGCCGCTCCCCTGCCCGGACCGCCCCGCGCTCAGCCGCGTTCGAAGCAGTGCATGCGGCCTATGGCAGAGAAGCCGCGGCGCTCGTACCAGTGGCGCGGCCAGTCCTCCTCGTCGGCCGACAGGAAGCGGGTGTCGCAGCCCTCGGCGGCGGCCGAGCGCAGGGCGGTGGTCAGAACGGCGTCGGCGTGACCACGCCCGAGGTGGGCATTCGAGGTGACCAGGTCCTCGATCTGGGCCGTGCCGGTCGCCGGGTCCAGATAGAGGTCGGCCCATGAGACGACCTCGCCCTCCTCCGTGCGGGCGCCGATGAAGCGCACGATGTCGGCCCCGCGCCGACGGGCCTCGCGCCGGTCGACGAGGTGGCGGATGACCTCGTCGTCCACGTCCGGGAGGAATTCCCGCCACTGCCGGGCGAGCGGGGTGCGCAGCGCGTCGAGGTCCACCTGTTCCGCCGGCCCGCCGGTCGGCAGCGGACCCGCGTGCAGCATGAGCAGACAGGTGGAATGGGTGTATCCGGCCCGGGTCAGCGGCTCCGCGCACACCGTCGCGACGCCGTCGTCGAGCACGGAGATCATCCGATGGTTCAGATGCCCCAGAACCTCCTCCGCGACATCGGGCAGCGCCTCGGGGTCCACGGCCGTGTCGATGAAGATCTGGTTGTTCGCACGGGAGCGGGCGAACGTGTCGTCAAGTACGGCGAACCCGACCGGGAGTTCGATGACGCGCTCGGCCTGGCGACGGGCGAAGCCGGTCAAGAAGGCGGTGATCCGCTGGAGTTCCGGGCTCGGCATGGGGGGACTCTACGCAGTGGTGTGCCACGGGCGCCTTCGAATTGTTCCGCGGGCACAAGTCCCCGGTGTTCCCGGGCGCTTCGTCGTCGGAGACCGGGGACACACCCGTGCGGCTTCGACGCGCGAAGGACACGGCGTGTCCGGACCTTCGAGGGGCCGGGACGCCGGAAAGGGTGCCGGCCCATGGCCGGCACCCTTCCTCATGCGCGGTTCGATGTCCTCAGCGGCGGACGCTCAACGCCGCGTCGGACGCGATCGCACCCGGTATCAGCTGCAACCGCTGGTCGAGCCGCAGCCCTCGCAGATGTAGCAGGATCCGGCGCGCTGCATCTTCGTACCGCAGGAGAAGCAGAGCGGCGCGTCCGCGCTGATGCCCAGCTGCATCTCGACGAGTTCCGCCGAGGTGTGCGCGGTCTTCGGCGCGGGCTTCTCGGCCTCCTGCACCGCGGCCACCGCCTTCAGCGGCTCCGTCCGCAGCGGCGCGGACTGGGCCAGGCTCTCGATGTCCAGCTCGTCGTCCTCCAGGGAGGGTTCGTACGAACCGGTGTCGAGGTGGCGCTGACGCTCCTCGGCCGAGTGGATGCCCAGGGCGGAGCGGGTCTCGAAGGGCAGGAAGTCCAGCGCGAGGCGGCGGAAGATGTAGTCGACGATCGACTGCGCCATCCGCACGTCCGGGTCGTCGGTCATGCCGGCCGGCTCGAAGCGCATGTTGGTGAACTTCGAGACGTACGTCTCCAGCGGGACGCCGTACTGCAGACCGACCGAGACGGCGATGGAGAAGGCGTCCATCATGCCCGCGAGAGTCGAACCCTGCTTGGACATCTTCAGGAAGACCTCGCCGAGACCGTCGTCCGGGTAGGAGTTGGCGGTCATGTAGCCCTCGGCGCCGCCCACCGTGAAGGAGGTGGTGATGCCGGGGCGGCCCTTGGGGAGGCGCTTGCGGACCGGGCGGTACTCGACGACCTTCTCGACCGCGGTGCGGATGGTCTCCTCGGCCTTGGCCGTGACCTCCGCCTTCTCCTTCTCCTTGGTCTTCGCGGAGAGGGGCTGGCCGACCTTGCAGTTGTCGCGGTAGATGGCGAGCGCCTTGACGCCCATCTTCCACGCCTCGAAGTAGACCTCCTCGACGTCCTCGACGGTGGCCGTCTCCGGCAGGTTCACCGTCTTGGACAGGGCGCCGGAGATCCACGGCTGGATCGCGGCCATCATGCGGACGTGACCCATCGCGGAGATGGAGCGCTCGCCCATGGCGCAGTCGAAGACCTCGTAGTGCTCGGTCTTCAGACCGGGGGCGTCGATCACGTTGCCGTGCTCGGCGATGTGGGCAACGATCGCCTCGATCTGCTCCTCCTGGTAGCCCAGGCGGCGCAGGGCCTGCGGGACGGTGCCGTTCACGATCTGCATCGAGCCGCCGCCGACCAGCTTCTTGAACTTGACCAGGGCGAGGTCGGGCTCGAGACCGGTGGTGTCGCAGGACATCGCGAGACCGATGGTGCCGGTGGGCGCGATGACCGAGGCCTGCGAGTTGCGGAAACCGTTCTTCGCGCCGAGGCGGATCACGTCCTGCCAGGCCTCCGTGGCGGCGGCCCAGATCGGGTTGTCCAGGTCGTCCATGCGGACGGCCGTGGCGTTGGCGTCGGCGTGCTGCTTCATGACGCGCTGGTGCGGCTCGGCGTTGCGGGCGTAGCCGTCGTACGGGCCGACGACCGCGGCGAGCTCGGCGGAGCGCTTGTACGAGGTACCGGTCATCAGCGAGGTGATGGCACCGGCGAGGGCGCGGCCGCCGTCGCTGTCGTAGGCGTGGCCGGTCGCCATCAGCAGGGCGCCGAGGTTGGCGTAACCGATGCCCAGCTGGCGGAAGGCGCGGGTGTTCTCGCCGATCTTCTGGGTCGGGAAGTCCGCGAAGCAGATGGAGATGTCCATCGCGGTGATGACCAGCTCGACGACCTTGGCGAAGCGCTCGGACTCGAAGGACTGGTTGCCCTTGCCGTCGTCCTTGAGGAACTTCATCAGGTTCAGCGAGGCGAGGTTGCACGAGGTGTTGTCCAGGTGCATGTACTCGCTGCAGGGGTTCGAGCCGTTGATCCGGCCGGACTCCGGGCAGGTGTGCCACTGGTTGATCGTGTCGTCGTACTGGATGCCCGGGTCGGCGCACGCCCAGGCCGCCTCCGCCATCTTGCGGAAGAGGGACTTGGCCTCGACCTCCTCGATGACCTCGCCGGTCATCCGGGCGCGCAGCCCGAACTTGCCGCCGGACTCCACGGCCTTCATGAACTCGTCGTTCACCCGGACCGAGTTGTTGGCGTTCTGGTACTGGACCGACGTGATGTCGTCGCCGCCCAGGTCCATGTCGAAGCCCGCGTCGCGCAGGGCGCGGATCTTCTCCTCCTCCTTGACCTTGGTCTCGATGAAGTTCTCGATGTCGGGGTGGTCGACGTCGAGGATGACCATCTTGGCCGCGCGTCGGGTGGCGCCGCCGGACTTGATCGTGCCGGCGGAGGCGTCGGCGCCGCGCATGAAGGAGACCGGACCGGAGGCGTTGCCGCCGGAGGACAGCAGCTCCTTGGAGGAGCGGATGCGGGAGAGGTTCAGGCCGGCGCCGGAGCCGCCCTTGAAGATCATGCCCTCTTCCTTGTACCAGTCGAGGATCGACTCCATGGAGTCGTCGACGGACAGGATGAAGCAGGCGGAGACCTGCTGGGGCTGGGGAGTGCCGACGTTGAACCAGACCGGCGAGTTGAAGCTGAAGATCTGGTGCAGGAGGGCGTACGCCAGCTCGTGCTCGAAGATCTCGGCGTCCGCGGGAGAGGCGAAGTAGCCGTGGTCCTCGCCGGCCTTGCGGTACGTCTTCACGATCCGGTCGATGAGCTGCTTCAGACCGGTCTCGCGCTGCGGGGTGCCGACGGCCCCGCGGAAGTACTTGCTGGTGACGATGTTGACCGCGTTCACCGACCAGAAGTCGGGGAACTCGACGCCACGCT
Source organism: Streptomyces sp. sk2.1 (assembly GCF_008120935.1). Lineage (GTDB taxonomy): Bacteria > Actinomycetota > Actinomycetes > Streptomycetales > Streptomycetaceae > Streptomyces. The sequence continues at coordinate 1,421,952 of NZ_RDBO01000077.1, read as the reverse complement.
GCTCGAAGTTGATCGAGCCGTCGCGCCAGTTGGTCATGACGACGTCACGGCGCTCCCACGTCACCTCGTCGTACGGATGCACGCCGGGGGTGGTGTGGATGCGCTCGATGCGCAGACCCTTGCTCGCCTTGGATCCCTTGGTACGGGAACCTCGTGCCGGGCCGCTCGCCGTCTCTGTCATGCCGCCTCCCATATGTGGGCAAAAACGCCCTGAAGTGCCCAGAACTTCCCGGGGCACAGTCTGTCTCTGATGCTTCGGGCACCGCGAAGCGCCCGAAACAGGTTCATGAAGCCGTCCCGCCGCCGGTCCACGGATCCGTGCCGGCAGGCCGGTGCCGCTCTAGTCGGCGGCGACGGCGGGAACGGGGACCGCGGGGGTCTCGCCCTTCCCGCGCTCTTTCGCGGGAGGCCGCTGCTCACGGAGTTCCGCGATGGCGGCCTCGAAGTCTTCGAGTGTGTCGAACGCCCGGTACACGGACGCGAAGCGCAGGTACGCGACGAGGTCGAGTTCCTGCAGGGGGCCGAGGATGGCCAGCCCCACGTCGTGCGTGGTCAGCTCGGCACTGCCGGTGGCGCGCACCGCCTCCTCGACACGCTGGCCGAGCTTGGCGAGGGCGTCCTCGGTGACCGGCCGGCCCTGGCACGCCTTGCGCACGCCGGAGATGACCTTGGTGCGACTGAAGGGCTCGGTCACGCCGCTGCGCTTCACCACCATCAGCGAGCAGGTCTCCACCGTGGTGAAACGGCGGGAGCAGTCGGGGCACTGGCGGCGGCGTCGGATGGACGTGCCGTCATCGGTGGTGCGACTGTCGACGACCCGGCTGTCGGGGTGCCTGCAGAAGGGGCAGTGCATGGCTCCCAACCCTCCTTCACAGCACGACTGAATAGCCTCTGCAGGACCCTCAGGGGCCCCTCGAAGCAGTGACAAGCATAGGCGATGGCCACACCCCCGGCAGACCGGGGACCACAACTTCTGGGCGGCCGAGGCAATCCAACCACTAGATCTTGGGTTTGGTTGCACATCCAGCCCTACCGCGTGTCGCGCATCACGAGCGATCGGCAGGCAGCGTACGGCCGTGGACGAGGGTACGGGAACGGCGGGGCGGCCAGGATCGCGGGGCTCCCGCTGTCGAACCCCGACAACGACCCGGACCCCTCCCTCGCGACCGCCCCGACCCGGCCGCCCCGCACCCGGCGGCGCCCCGGCGGCCGCTACCGTGAACCGCCCGGGGAGCCACCCGGACCACCGGTGGCCCGGCAGTGGATCATGACACCCGGCCACCGCTCATACACCCAGCGGTCAGCACTGGACAGACTTTTATTCGTTTTTCACTCGAACGTGTGTTTGGCGCAACCTTTCGAAAGCTACTACCGTTGTCCAGCCAGGGAGACCATTCGAGAGGGGCCGACGTGACCACCACCGCAGACAGCGCCACCATCACCGCCCAGGACCGCTCCCAGAGCCGATTCGAGCCGGTGCATGCCATGAATGACTCAGTCACGAACATGGAGGGGCCAGAGCCCGCGCGCCCAGCGCGCTCCTTGCCCGGTCGACCTCCCGGCATCCGGGCGGACAGCTCGGGGCTCACGGACCGGCAGCGGCGGGTGATCGAGGTGATCCGGGACTCCGTGCAGCGCCGCGGGTACCCGCCCTCGATGCGGGAGATCGGCCAGGCGGTGGGCCTGTCCAGCACGTCCTCCGTCGCCCATCAGCTGATGGCCCTGGAGCGCAAGGGATTCCTGCGCCGAGACCCGCACCGCCCACGGGCGTACGAGGTCCGCGGCTCGGACCAGCCCAGCTCGCAGCCCACCGACACGACCGGCAAGCCCGCGGCATCGTACGTACCGCTGGTCGGCCGGATCGCGGCCGGCGGCCCGATCCTCGCCGAGGAGTCGGTCGAGGACGTCTTCCCCCTCCCCCGCCAACTGGTCGGCGACGGAGAGCTGTTCGTCCTCAAGGTCGTCGGCGACTCGATGATCGAAGCGGCGATCTGCGACGGCGACTGGGTCACCGTGCGCCGCCAGCCCGTCGCGGAGAACGGTGACATCGTGGCCGCCATGCTGGACGGCGAGGCCACGGTCAAGCGCTTCAAGCGGGAGGACGGCCATGTGTGGCTGCTCCCGCACAACTCCGCGTACCAGCCGATCCCCGGCGACGAGGCGACGATCCTCGGCAAGGTGGTGGCGGTACTGCGGCGGGTGTGACACCCCGCCCGCTCAGACCGGGGCCCCGGGATCCACTGCGCCGATCCCGGGGCCCTGCCCATGCCCCGCGCCCTCGCTTGGGCACCCATGAACGCCGGGCACCCAAGCGCCCGTGCCTGAGCGCCCCGGTGCCCGTGCTTGAGCGGCCCGGTCCGGCCTACTTGCCGTCGGCCTTGGCCGCCGCGTCGATCGCCGCGAGCGAGCGGCGCGCCTGATTGCGGTCGGTGGTGTACCAGAAGTCGGGCAACGAGGCACGCAGATAGCTCCCGTACCGGGCGTTGGCCAGGCGCGGGTCGAGTACCGCGACCACTCCCTTGTCCCCCGTGGCCCGTACGAGCCGACCGGCGCCCTGGGCCATCAGCAGTGCCGCGTGTGTCGCCGCGACCGCCATGAACCCGTTGCCCCCCGCCTCCTCGACCGCCTTCTGGCGGGCGCTCATCAGCGGATCGTCGGGACGAGGGAACGGGATCCGGTCCATGACCACCAGCTGGCAGCTGGTCCCCGGCACATCGACGCCCTGCCAGAGCGACAGCGTGCCGAAGAGGCAGGTCTCCGGATCGGCCGCGAAATTCTTGATCAGCTCGCCGAGCGTCTCCTCGCCCTGCAGCAGGATCGGCTTGTCGAGCCGGCCCCGCAGCTCCTCGGCGGCGGCCTGGGCCGCCCGCATGGAGGAGAACAGCCCGAGGGTGCGCCCGCCGGCCGCCTCCATCAGCTCGGCGAGCTCGTCCAGCATGTCGGTGCGGGACGCCTCCCGCCCCGGCGTGGCCAGGTGCCGGGCGACGTACAGGATGCCCTGCTTCGGGTAGTCGAACGGGGAACCGACGTCCAGCCCCTTCCACTGCGGGAAGTCGTCGCCCGCGGTGCCCTCGGGGGCGAGCCCCAACGAGGCCCCCACCCCGTTGAAGTCCCCGCCGAGCTTGAGCGTGGCCGAGGTGAGGACGACGGACCGCTCGGTGAAGAGCTTCTCGCGCAGCAGCCCCGAGACGGAGAGCGGGGCGACCCGCAGGGAAGCGCCGAAGCGGTCGTGGCGCTCGTACCAGACGACGTCGTACTCCGAGCCCTGGGTGATGCGCTCGGCGACTCCGTGGATCGTCTCCACCGATGCCAGGGCCTGCTTGCGGACGGCGTCCTCGTCCTGGACGGACTTGTCCCGGGTGGCCCCCAGCGCCGAGATCACCGTACGCGCGGCGTCGCGGAGCGCCAGCAGCGCGTAGTTGAGGTCCTCGGGGACCTCCTCCAGGCGGCCGGGGAGCGCCAGCTCCATCACCCGCTCGAACCCTTCCGACGCGGTCTGCAGGGCGTCGGCCGCCTTCTCGTTGACCAGCTTCGCCGCCCGGCGCACGGCGCGGTTGACCTGGCCCGGGGTGAGCTCGCCGGTGGCCACTCCGGTGACCCGGGAGACCAGCTCGTGGGCCTCGTCGACGATCAGCACCTCGTGCTGCGGGAGGACCGGTGCGCCCTCGATGGCGTCGATGGCAAGGAGGGCGTGGTTGGTGACGACGACATCGGCGAGCTTGGCCCGCTCCCGGGCCAGCTCGGCGAAGCACTCCGCACCGTACGCGCATTTGCTCGCGCCGAGACACTCGCGGGAGGAGACCGAGACCTGCGCCCAGGCGCGGTCGGAGACGCCGGGGGTCAGGTCGTCGCGGTCGCCGGACTCGGTCTCGTCGGACCAGTCCCGCAGTCGCAGCAGGTCCTGGCCTAGCTTGCTCGACGGGGCCGCGGCCTCGAACTGGTCGAAGAGCCCCTCCTCCTCGTCCTGCGGCACCCCTTCGTGGAGCCGGTGCAGACAGAGGTAGTTCGAACGGCCCTTGAGCATGGCGAACTGGGGGCGCCTGCGCAGCAGCGGGTGCAGGGCGTCGACCGTACGCGGAAGATCCCGCTCCACGAGCTGCCGCTGCAGCGCCAGGGTCGCCGTGGCCACCACGACGCGCTCCCCGTGCGCCAGCGCGGGCACCAGGTAGCCGAGGGACTTGCCGGTGCCGGTGCCGGCCTGGACGAGCAGATGGGAATTGTCGTCGACTGCCTCGGCGACGGCCTCGGCCATGGCGGCCTGGCCCGGCCTTTCCGTACCGCCGACGGCGGTCACGGCGGCGTGCAGGAGATCGGGGAGGGATGGCTTCGTCATAGCCCGACCACCCTACGGGGCGCCACTGACAACGGCGATCACTCCCGGCCTCAGGAGGAGGGGTGCAGCGGATTGGGAACGGTCCCGTGGATGGCGGCGTGCGGGCGTTCGGGGCGGTCCCGGTATCCGTCGACGTGCAGGCGGTTGCGGTTGAGACAGAGCCGCGCGATCCGGGGCGCGAGCAGGTCGAACGTCTCGAACCGCTCCTTCAGCTCGGGGAAGCGGGCGTGGTACCGGAGGATCTCGGCACGGACAAGTGACCAGAAATCGGCCTCCGGGACCTCCAGCTGTTCCTCGCACAGCGGGGACAGGAAGCGGAACACCCCGATGAACAGTCCGGCCTGGATGAACTGGGTGAGAAAGGAGGGTTCCTCGGTGAGCAGGATGCGGCGCACGTCCTCGGGCATCGACTCGTGCTCCGGCAGCCTCCGGGCGCTGACGTTCACGTCGTCCACGAAGTCCTTGATCGCCAGGCGCACCGGCACGTCCCGCTCGTCGAAGACGACGATGGCGTTCTCGCCGTGCGGGGAGAAGACCGTGCCGTAGCGGTAGAGGAAGTGCAGCAGTGGCGGGAGCAGCGCGGCGAACAGCCGGGTCAACCAGGCGGTGGGGGTGAGTCCGGAGCGGGCGACGAGTTCCGCGGTGAAGGCACGTCCCTGCGGGTCGGTGTGGAGCAGCGAGGCGAGGGTCCGGGCCCGCTCGCCCGGTGCGAGCCGGGGCTGGAGGGGTTCGCGCCAGATCGCGCCGAGGATCTCCTTGAACTGGTACGGGGTCTCGGGGAGGCGGTCGTAGAGCGGGTGCTCGACCGTGACCGAGGCGACCTCGCCGAGCAGGATGACCCCGCAGGTGTCGCGGAGGAAGGCGTCCTGGTCGCGCAGGCCCTGGACCCAGGCGGTGACGGCAGGGGCCGCGAGGGTGCGTTCGGTCGGCAGTCCCCGCCAGACCAGCGTGTTGAGGATCGACAGGGGCAGCTTGACCGTGTGCCGGTCGGTGCGGGTCACGTTGGAGAAGGTGCGGATGGACTGCTGCGGGAGCCGGAGGTCCGGGTCGGCGAGGAGCGGCACGATGTCGTCGGCGGCGATGGCGGGGGCGAAGACCGGGACGATCCATTCGTCCCACTGCCAGGGGTGCACGGGGAGGAAGAGGTAGTCGTCCGGGTCGAGGCCGCGGCCTCGGAGCTCGGCGGCGAAGGAGCCGCGGACCGCCGGATCGAGTTCCCGGGTGTACAGCCGCTCGGGGTCGGCCAGGCCGCCCGCCCCGCGGTAGGCGGCGATCTTCGTGGAGACCGCGATCCACGGCAGCCTGACCGGGTTGCGGGCCTCGGGGGTGTGGCGGGAGGCGTCGGAGGCGGAGAGACCGAGGCGGCCCTTGTTGGCGACGAGCCAGGGGTGGCCGGTCTGGTGTCCTTCCAGCTCGGCGTAGTCGAGTTCGGCCAGCCGGGCCGCGGGGAGCGCGGTATGGGCGAGCCTGGCGTCGGCGGCGAGGGTGGTGGTGATCTCGCGGATGAGGTGGCCGAGGGTGGCGCCGTCGATGTCCAGGAGATGGCGGGCCCGTACGAGGAACCGCAGCGGGTCCCGGAACGGGACGGGGCCGGTCTCCCCGTCCCCGGGCGGTGCGCCCGGCGTGCTCGGGGCGCGGTCCGCGCCCTCCGGGTCCTTCGGGGCGCTCCCCCGTGTCTCGACGATCGAGTCGGGGTCGACCCGCCAGCTGTCGTACACGCCCCGGCGGGCACTGAAGCCGAGGACGGCGCCGTCGTCGAGCCCGAGGGTGTAGGTGCCGCGGTCCCCGCCCTCCTGGGCGACCGGCTCGACGAGTTCCTCGTAGGCGAATTCGGCGAGCATCTTCGCGAGCAGCCGGGCGGCGGCACCGTCCCAGACCGTCCGGTTCAGTTCCGGCGTGCTGAGCAGCTCGACGGGCTCCGTCGAATCATGGCTCGTGGGATATTTCGGCACGGTGACTCCTCGGGACGGAACCGATGGGGTTCGGGCGGTATGAGTTGCGCGGCAGTTCGTTCACAGGTGGGCACGGTCGTTCACAGGTGGGCACGGTGGGCACGGTCGCGGACCATGAGGGCGGCTCGCTTGTCGGGAAGTTCGAGTTCGGCGGAGAAGCGGAATCCTGCGCTCAGGAAGGCGGAGACCGACGGGGTGTTGCGGAGGTCGGGTTCGGCGACGACCCGTGCGCACCGCGGGCGGTTGTCGAGCACGAGGTCGGCGACGGCTCGCAGCAGGGTGGTGCCGATGCCGCGTCCGCGGTTGTTCACACCGCCGATGAGCAGGTGGATTCCGGTGTCGTGCGGTCGGGCGGGGTAGTGGCGCGCCAGCGGGTCGAGATCCGCGCGGTAGATCTCCCAGTAGCTCATGGGGACGCCCGCCAGTACGCCCAGGCACGGGACGCTGCGTCCGTCGCCCTCGATCTGGGGGCGGAGATGGTCGGCCGTGACGGTCTCGGGTCCGGCGAGTTCCCAGAAGGCCGCGACGGCGGGGTCGTTCATCCAGCGGCTCAGCACGGCGAGGTCGCGCTCCAGTCGTACCGGTACGAGCTGGAACACCCCGGCCGGGGTGGTGACCGGTCGCCAGTCGGCCGGGTGGTCGAGCAGCTCGGACGGGGCCGCCCCGCCCGCGGCCGGCCGGGAAGCGGCCGCGCCCGCGCCGTCCGTTCGGGACGACGCGGGCGCGGCCGGTGCCGTGGTGACCGCCGGGTCCTCCCCGAACAGGGCGAGGAGTTCTCCGGAGAGCGGCAGGTCCAGGGTGTCCTCGGCGCCCGTGTCGGCCTGTGCGGCGGAACCGGGGCCCGCATCGGCGTGCGCATCGGCGGGAGCCATGGCGTCGCTCTCCTCTCGGCGGTTCAGGGGGTGGTCATGTTCCCTCAGGCACACAGGGGGTTGGCAATGGTGACGTAGACGGACTGGGTGTCCACCGGACCGACGAGTTCGTCGAGGCCGTGCAGCCGGGTCAGCAGGTTGGCCTTGCACCGCAGCCGGGTCTTCTCCAGCAGTTGCGCGGGCAGCGGGGAACCCAGGGCGGCGACCGAGCCGAGGAACCTGCGGAACGCCGCGACGAGTACCCGTTCGTCGGCGAGCTGCTGGGCGCCGAACGCCCCGATCAGGCCGAGGACGTTGTTGATGCCGAGGTAGTAGGCGAAGCGCTCGTCGGTGACCTCGTCGGAGACGAAGGTGTCGCTGTCCGATCCGATGCCGGGGAGCCGGTGCTCCAGCGCCGTGCGGTGGGACTCCCGGAAGTAGTAGCCCTGGTTGTCGCGGTAGCGGCCGCCGACCGGCCAGCCCTCCTGGTCGAGCAGTACCAGGGTGTTCTGCTGGTGGGCTTCGAGGGCCACGCCCGCGTGCGCGTCGAGCCAGAGCACCGGGCGCACGACACGGTCCAGGTAGCGCAGGAACCACTCGGCCGCGACCTCCGGCACGGCCCTCCCGGTGGCGGTGGCCAGGGAGCGGACGGTCTCGGCGAGGCGCGAGCGCATCCCCGTCCTGCCCGGCCACGGGCGGGGGGCGGTCAGCGCGGCGATGCAGACCGCGTCGTCGTGCCGTCCGAAGGGGTTGTGGCGGATCATCACGTCGAACCCGGGAATGGGGGTGCCGTCCACGTTGTCGACGGCGATCCATGCGGGGTCGCGGACGATGTCGAAGCCCGGGTGGGCCGCGTGCCACTGGGCCGCGAGGCCGCTGCGGAGCAGCCGGTGCACCTCCACCCCCCGGTGGAGTTCCTTGCGGAGGTTCTCGCGGCGGGAGTTGGTGATGCGTACGCCGAGGGAGAGCTTGAGCATGAACTCGGCGCCGGGGCGGTGCACGGTGCGGACCGAGGAGGTGGGGTGCCAGTGCTGCCCGTGGGGACCCAGGTCGTGGAGGAGTCCGGCGTCGAGCAGGGCGGCCGTTTCGGGCCGGTGGCGGAGTTCGCGGGCCTGCCAGGGGTGGAGCGGGATCGGCTCGGCGGCGACGGGGAGGCGCAGCCCCTCGGCGTACGGGGCGATCAGCTCCATGGCCTGTACGGGGCGTCCCTTGTCGGTCCAGGCGGAGTCGTCGTCCAGCACGGACCGGTCGGCGGCCATCCAGTGCAGCTGGAAGGACCCGTGCGACTCGGGCGAGTAGCGGCGGGACTCGGAGTCGGAGAGTCCTTCGCGGCTCTTGGGGGTGGGGTGGAGCGGGTGGCCGAGGAGCAGCGACTGCTCGGCGGTGAGGAAGAGGTCCGCTCCGACGGGGGCCTCGGGTGCCCGGCGCCGTTCCTCGATGAAACCGGCGGTCCGTCGTACCGAGTCGGCCACCCGGGCCACCATGTCGGCGCCCTCGTCCCGGTCGGCCTCGCGGCCCAGGAGTGCGGCGATCGTGACGGCGTCGGCGGTCGGGGCGCCTTCGGGCGCCCCTTCCAGGGCCGGTGCCCCGAAGCGGTGCCAGCCGGTGGCCGACCAGTAGTGGACGGGGACGAGCAGGGCGGTTCCGCTGGCGGGGAGGGGGATGCGGAGGGTGTCCCCGTCCGGCCGGGACAGGTCGCACTCCCGGGCCCAGCAGCGCAGCAGGTTCTCGACGCCCGCGGCGTCGGCGGCCCGTCGTGGGTCGGGGTGGTCGAGGAGGTCGGTCGGCACCGGGCCGTCGGCCGTCGCGTCGAGGAGGTACCACTCGTCGTACAGTGCCGCTTTCTGGCACGGCACGACGGACTGCTCGACGGGCTCCTCGACGCGACGGCCGACGGCCCGGTGCCGACCGACCTCCTCGACCACTCCGACCCACGACGGGCCGCCGACGCCGCGGGCGTCGAGAACCTGCTGCGCTGCTGGGCCCGGG
>NZ_RDBO01000077.1:1387673-1412727 GCF_008120935.1 Streptomyces sp. sk2.1 | reverse complement strand
CCACCCTGCTGCGAGCCGTCGCCGACCTCGTGCTCGACAACCGCCCGCGGTGCGCACGGGTCGTCGCCGAACCCGACCTCCGCAACACCCCGTCGGTGTGGGGGGCGGAGGTGGGGTTCACGGCGGTCTTTCTCGTGAGGGTGTCCGGGGTCAGCGGACCGACCCGGTCGTGGTCCGGCGGAACGACAGCCGCTCGGCGGCTGCCAGGGCGTCGGCGAGGCGGTCCACGACCGCTGTTGCCTGTTCGTCGGTGAGGGTGAGGGGTGGCAGGAGGCGTACGACGGAGCTGTGGCGTCCGCCCAGTTCGACGATGAGTCCCCGGTGCAGGCACTCCTGCTGGACGGCTGCGGCGAGGACCGGTGCGGGCGGGGGTTCGGGGCCGTCGCCGGGCGCGGCGGCCTCGGGATCGACCAGTTCGATCCCGAGCATCAGGCCGCGTCCCCGTACGTCGCCGACGGTGGGGTGGTCGGCGGCCAGCGACCGGAGGCCGGCGAGCATGCGGGCCCCGAGCACGGCGGCCCGCTCGTCCAGGCGGTTCTCCCGTACATAGGCCAGGGTGGCCGTGCCCGCCGCCATCGCGAGCTGGTTGCCCCGGAAGGTGCCGGCGTGGGCGCCCGGTTGCCAGGTGTCGAGCTCGGAGCGGTAGACGATCACGGCGAGCGGGAGGGAACCGCCGATGGCCTTGGAGAGCACCATCACGTCGGGCACGATCCCGCTGTGGTCGACGGCCCAGAAGGCACCGGTGCGGCCGACGCCCGTCTGGACCTCGTCGACGACGAGCGGGACGGACCGGGCCGCGGTGATCTCCCGCATCCGGCGCATCCAGCCGTCGGGGGCGGGGTTCACTCCCCCCTCGCCCTGTACCGGTTCGAGGATCATTCCGGCCGGCGGGGGCGTGCCCCCCTTGGGGTCGTCCAGGAGGTTCTCGGTCCAGCGGGCGGCGATCTCCGCGCCGCGCTCGCCGCCGATGCCGAAGGGGCAGCGGTAGTCCCGCGGGAAGGGCAGCCGGGTGACCCGTACGTCCTCGGCGCCGCCCGAGGCGGCGAGAGCTCCCTCCGTCATCCCGTGGTAGGCGCCGGTGAAGGCGAGGAGTCCGCTGCGGCCGGTCGCCCCGCGGACCAGCTTGAACGCCGCCTCGACCGCGTCCGTCCCGGCCGGCCCGCAGAACTGGATGCGGGCGTCGTCGGCGAACCTCTTCGGCAGCGTGGCGAAGAGTTCCGTGGTGAAGGCGTCCTTGACCGGGGTGGCCAGGTCGAGCACGTGCAGCGGGGCGCCGGAGTCGAGGACCTTCTTGATCGCCTCCAGGACGACCGGGTGGTTGTGCCCCAGCGCCAGGGTGCCCGCTCCGGAGAGGCAGTCGAGGTAACGCCGCCCGTCCGCGCCCTCGATGGTCAGTCCCCGCGCCCTCACCGGCACGATCGGCAGTGAGCGCGCATAGGTACGGGCGGCGGATTCGCGCAGCGACTGGCGGCGCAGGATCCCCTCGTGCACCGCCGGTGCTGCCACCGGAGCTGGTTCGGTCACGGCCACTGCTGTCGGTCCTCCCGCGGTAACGGTTGCGTTGCACATCCGTGCGTCGGCGCACGGACGGACTGCCGGGGTGAACACCGTCCGGGGTCCCCCCGCCCGTACCAACGACGCCGGGCACGCCGGATCACGGGTAAATCGGAAGATCCTTGTGGTGGCGGAACCGCGGCCCTGCCGCATGCCGTCCCCATCGGCACCGGCATAGTGGGGGCCGCACAGGATCCCGAACAGCTTTCCGGTGATCCGCCGGACGTTCGGAGCAGGTGGCTCGGAGCAGTACCGCAGTGCAGTACAGAAGTGTTGAGTTACGAAGAAGTCCCAGGGGGATCACCACATGCGACTCATACGACCGGCCCGCGCCGCACGCCGAGGGACGGCACGCCGCCGCTCCTCGGTGCTCGCCGCGGCCGCGGCCGCCACCGTCCTCGCGCTCACCGCCACCGCCTGCGGGCCGGAGGAGGACAACGCGGGCGGCGAGCCGAGTGCCTCCACCGGCCAGTCCTCGGACGGCAAGATCACCATCCCGGACGACCTCAAGAACCGGCTCAAGGAGCACGGGATCGATCCGGACAAGTGGCGGAACGGCGAGTGGAAGAACTGGGACAAGGACAAGTGGCTGCGCGAGGCCAAGGACTTCGTCAACCCGATCATCGAGGACCTCTGGGACCCGGACCGGATGCGGGACGCGGACAAGGCGCCGCAGAAGCCGGTCGACAACGACATCTCGGGTGACCAGGGCGTCACCGACCCGACGCCCGTCCCGGTCCGGGCCACCGGGGTGGAGACCCCGTACCACACCAGCGCCGCGGAGTCCGGGAAGCTGCTCTTCGACGGCCCCAAGGGTTCCATGGTCTGTTCCGCGACCGTGGTGAAGGACCCGGCGCACCCGGGGAAGTCCAACATGGTGTGGACCGCCGGGCACTGCGTGCACGCGGGCAAGGAGGGCGGCTGGTACCGCAACATCGCCTTCGTGCCCTCGTACAACAACGACGGGCTCTCGCTGGCCGAGCTGAAGAAGGCGACCAAGCAGCAGATCGCGCCCTACGGCGTGTGGTGGGGCGTCTGGGCCCAGACCTCCGAGCAGTGGATCTCGCAGGGTGCCTCGACCGGCGGGCTGGGCGCCCCGTACGACTTCGCCGTGCTGCAGGTCGCGCCGGAGAAGGGATCGACGGGCAAGTCCCTGGAGGAGACGGTGGGCTCCGCGCTGCCCGTCGAGTTCAACGCCCCGGCCGTGCCGAAGATCGAGAGCATGACGGCGACCGGCTACCCGGCCGCCCCGCCGTACGACGGCCAGAAGGCGTTCCAGTGCGCGGACAAGCCGGGCCGGCTCTCGCTGGTCGAGCAGGATCCCACGATGTACCGCATCGGCTGCAGCATGACCGGCGGTTCCTCCGGCGGCGGCTGGGTGGCCGCGGGCCAGGACGGCAAGCCCGCGCTGGTGTCCAACACCTCCATCGGTCCGGTCACGGCCGGCTGGCTCGCCGGACCGCGGCTCGGCAAGGAGGCCGAGGGCGTCTACGAGGCGGTCAGCAAGAAGTACGCGGGACAGTGACGACGGACCGTCGCCCGGACCGGTCCGGGCGACGGTGACGGCATCTCGGGGCCCCGGCGCGGCAGTTGTGCGCCGGGGCCCCGGCATGTGCACCGCCCCTCCCCGCCGGTCCCGTGGCGAAAAGCGCCTCCGGAACCGTCATAGGGTGGGGCTGCGTCCTGGGCGGCCAGCGGATCCGGCCGCCCTTCAGTGTGACAAGTTCATGGCAATTTCAGTTATTTCAGGGGGAATTCCTTCCATGCGATCCATACGTTCGCTGCTCGCCGCGACCGGCATCGCCGCCACGCTCGCGCTGACGGCGACGGCCTGCGGGCCGGAGGAGGACAACGCGGCCGACAAGCCGGCCGCCGCCGAGTCCGCCGGTGGCGGGAACAGCGGCGGTTCCCTGTCCGACGAACTGGCCGAGCAGCTGAAGAAGCACGGCGTCGACCCGGACAAGTGGCGGAACGGCGAGTGGAAGAACTGGGACAAGGACAAGTGGCTGCGCGAGGCCAAGGACTTCGTCAACCCGGTCATCGAGGGGCTGTGGAAGCCCGAGCGGATGAAGTCCGCCAAGGACCCGGCGAAGACCATGGCGGCCGGTGACGTCTCCGGCGGCCAGGGCGTCAGCGACCCGGAGCCCGCCCCGGTGACGGCCGTGCGCGAGAAGACCCCGTACCACAACTACGCGGCCCCGGTCGGCAAGGTGTTCTTCGACTCCCCCGAGGGTTCGATGGTCTGCTCCGGCACGGTCGTCAAGGACCCGGAGAACCCGGGGAAGTCCAACATGGTGTGGACCGCCGGGCACTGCGTGCACGCCGGTTCGAAGGGCGGCTGGTACCGCAACATCGTCTTCGTGCCCGCCTACAACGACGAGGGCAAGTCCGCCGCCGCGCTGAAGAACGCGCAGCCGCAGGAGGTCGCCCCGTACGGCGCGTACTGGGCGGACTGGGCGACCACGTCCGGGGAGTGGATCACCGACGGCGGCCCCACCGGGGGCGAGGGCGCTCCCTACGACTACGCGGTGCTGCACGTGAAGCCGGAGCGCGGCACCAAGTCGCTGGAGGAGACCGTCGGCAACGCCCTGGCGGTCGACTTCGACGCCCCCGAGATCTCGCGGATCAGCGGCATGGGTGCCTGGGGCTACCCGGCCGCCCCGCCGTACGACGGCCTGATCATGCACAAGTGCGTCGACCGTCCGGGCCGGCTCTCCATCAGCCCGAGCACTCCGGCGATGTACCGCATCGGCTGCACCATGACCGGCGGTTCCTCCGGCGGCGGCTGGTTCGTGCAGGGCCGTGACGGAAAGTCCGTGCTGGTCTCCAACACCTCCATCGGTCCGGTGACCTCGGGCTGGCTGGCCGGTCCCCACCTGGGAGCGGGCGCCGAGGAGGTCTTCACCACGATGACCGACAAGTTCGCCGGCCGGTAGCCGACGGCAGCCGTACGCCCGAAGGCCCGCCCCCTAGGAGGGGGCGGGCCTTCGGTTTTTCCGTGAAGCGGTGCGGTCGTGCGGTCAGTGCGCCACGGGGATGAACGAGGAGAGCTCCGCGGCCAGCTCCTCATGCACCCGCGCCTTGAGCAGGGTGCCGTCCGAGGTGTGCTCCTCGGAGATCACCTCGCCCTCGGCGTGCACCCGGGAGACGAGTCCGCCCTGGATGTACGGCACGAGCGCCTCGACCTCGACCGACGGCCGGGGCAGTTCGGTGTCGATGAGCTCCAGCAGCTCCTCGATGCCGGCACCGGTGCGCGCCGAGACGGCGATCGCGTGCTTCTCGATGCGCAGCAGCCGCTGCAGCACCAGCGGATCGGCCGCGTCCGCCTTGTTGATCACCACGATCTCGGGCACGTCGACCGCGCCCACTTCGCGGATCACCTCGCGCACCGCGGCAAGCTGCTCCTCCGGCACCGGGTGGGCGCCGTCCACCACGTGCAGGATCAAGTCGGACTCGCCGACCTCCTCCATCGTGGAGCGGAACGCCTCGACGAGGTGGTGCGGCAGATGCCGTACGAACCCGACGGTGTCGGCCAGGGTGTAGACCCGGCCGCTCGGCGTCTCGGCCCGGCGGACGGTCGGGTCCAGGGTGGCGAACAGTGCGTTCTCCACCAGGACGCCCGCACCGGTCAGCCGGTTGAGCAGCGAGGACTTGCCCGCGTTGGTGTAGCCGGCGATGGCGACCGACGGCACCTTGTTGCGCTTGCGCTCCTGGCGCTTGATCTCGCGGCCGGTCTTCATCTCCGCGATCTCCCGGCGCATCTTCGCCATCTTCTCGCGGATCCGACGCCGGTCGGTCTCGATCTTGGTCTCACCGGGGCCACGGGTGGCCATGCCGCCACCGCCGCTGGAACCGCCGCCGCCCATCTGACGGGACAGCGACTGACCCCAGCCGCGCAGGCGCGGCAGCATGTACTGCATCTGGGCCAGCGAGACCTGTGCCTTGCCCTCTCGGGACTTGGCGTGCTGGGCGAAGATGTCGAGGATGAGGGCGGTCCGGTCGACCACCTTCACCTTGACGACGTCTTCCAGATGGATCAGCTGGCCGGGGCTGAGCTCACCGTCGCACACGACGGTGTCGGCCCCCGATTCGAGGACGATGTCGCGCAGCTCCAGCGCCTTGCCCGAGCCGATGTAGGTGGCCGGGTCCGGCTTGTCGCGGCGCTGGAAGACGGCGTCGAGCACCTGGGCGCCCGCCGTCTCCGCGAGCGCGGCCAGCTCCGCGAGGGAGTTCTCCGCGTCGTGCACGGTCCCCGAGGTCCAGACTCCGACCAGCACCACGCGCTCCAGGCGCAGCTGCCGGTACTCGACCTCGGTGACGTCCTCGAGTTCGGTGGAGAGACCGGCCACCCGCCGCAGCGCGGCGCGCTCCGAGCGGTCGAACTGCTCGCCGTCCCGCTCTCCGTCGATCTCGTGGCTCCAGGCGACGTCCTCTTCCATCAGGGCGTCGGCCCGAAGGCTCTCGGTGAGGCTTTCGGTGACATTCTCCGTAGCACTCTGCGCGTTCTGCGCGTCCTGGGGAAGGGAAGAAGAGGAGGTCATTGGATCCTTACGTCGTTGGAAATCCGGGGAAGTCCGGTACACCAGTCACAACGCGTGACCTGTCCCGATGATTCCCGCTGTGGGAATCATCGTTCCGGCCGCCGCGGCGACCTCTCGATAGTGGCACGCACCACCTCGCGCGTCACTGGATTTATCACTGTGCGGCGGGCTCGTCACTGCGCCAGTCGGGGTGTCCCGGCATCGGCGGCGTCTTCTCCCCGTACAGCCAGCCGTCGAGGAACGGGGCCAGGTCCCGTCCCGCGGTCCGTGACGCCAGCCGGACGAAGTCCTCGGTGGTGGCGTTGGAGTCCCGGTGCTTCCGCACCCAGCTCCGCTCCAGCCGGTCGAACGCGTCCTCGCCGATCTCCTGGCGCAGCGCGTACAGGATCAGCGCGCTGCCGTCGTACACGACCGGCCGGAACAGGCTGATCTTCTGCCCGGGCGCCGGGGGGTACGGACGGGCCGGCGGGCCGCCCGCGGCGCGCCAGCCGTCGGACCTGGTGTACGCCGCGCGCATCCGGTCCTCCAGCGGCCGGTCGGCGTGCTCCTCGGCGTAGCGGGCCTCGTACCAGGTGGCGTGTCCCTCGTTGAGCCACAGGTCGGACCACGTCTGCGGGGAGACGCTGTCGCCGAACCACTGGTGGGCGAGCTCGTGCACCATCACCGAGTCGACGTACCACTCGGGGTACCCGGTCCCCGTGAACAGGGAACGCTCGAAGAGCGAGAGCGTCTGGGTCTCCAGTTCGAAGCCGGTCTCGGTGTCGGCGACCAGCAGCCCGTACGTCTCGAAGGGGTAGCGGCCGACCTGCCGCTCCATCCATTCCAGGTGGGCGGGCGTCTTGCGGAGCCAGGGTTCGAGCCGCTCGCGATCGGCGCTCGGCACCACGTCGCGCACCGGAAGTCCGTGCGGTCCGGTCCGGTGCAGGACGGTGGAGCGCCCGATCGTGACCTGGGCCAGCTCGGTGGCCATGGGGTGTTCGGTCCGGTAGGTCCAGGTGGTGTCGCCGCCGTGCCGGACCGTGCCGGCGGGCAGTCCGTTGGCCACCGCGGTGAGGTTGTCGGGGGCGGTGATCCGGAAGGTGAAGTACGCCTTGTCGGAGGGGTGGTCGTTGCTCGGGAAGACCCGGTGCCCGGCGTCGGCCTGGTTCGCCATGGCCAGGCCGTCGGCGGTGCGCACCCAGCCCCCGGCGCCCTTGTCGTCGTCGGGGGCGCTGGTGTGCCGGACGGTGATGCGCAGCGGCACCCCGGCCGGGAGCCGGCCCGGCGGCTGGATGACCAGGTCCTCGTCCGCGACGGCGAAGTCGGCGCGCAGGCCGTTCACTTCGACCGCGCGGACGGTTCCCCTGGCGAAGTCGAGGTTGATCCGGTCCAGTTGCTCGGTGGTCCGTGCGTCGATCCTGGTGACGGCGTCCAACGGCTTCTTGTTGTCGCCGTGGTAGGTCAGTCCGATGTCGTAGGCGAGGACGTCGTACCCGGGGTTGCCCAGGTTCGGGAAGAGCGGGTCCCCGATGCCGAGCGGCCGGGGCGAGGGAAGGGTGGCGGCGACGAGGGCGGCCGATGCGGTGACCAGCAGGGCGGCCCGCAGGCGGCGGGAGATGAACGGCATGGACTACCGCTACCAGCGACTTCCCCCGGGGTCGGCGCGGCGCGCGCCGCGCCACCCGAACGGGGCCCCGGGCCGGGCCCTCGCGCTGCCGTCTGCCGCACGGGAGCGGTTCGGGCGGGCGGCCCGGCGACGGACTGCGCCCCGCCGCGCCGCAGGGTCAGACGGTGACCGCGGGCTGCTGGGCGCGGCTCACGTCGTACACCCCCGGGACATCGCGCATCGCGCGCATCAGGGCCGGCAGTCCGGCGGCGTCGGGGAGTTGCAGGGTGTAGGTGTGCCGGACGCGCTGTTCGCTGGGGGGCTCGACGGTGGCCGAGACGATCGCCGCGTCCGCCGTCGCGATCGCCTCGGTGAGGTCGGCGAGCAGCCGGGGGCGGCCGAAGGACTCGGCGACCAGCGTGACCCGGCATTCGGCGGCGTCGCCCCAGCTCACGCCGACCGGCACCCGGCCCACGGACCGCATCCGGACCGCAGCGGGGCATTCCAGCCGGTGCACGGTGACGGCGCCGCCGCGCACCACGAAGCCGGTGACGGCGTCGGGGGGCACGGGGGTGCAGCAGCCCGCGAGGCGCACCGTGGCGTCCGGCCGGTCCACCACGGCGTTCGCCGTGCGGCCGTCGGCCTCCCGGGGTCCGTGCCCGGGGTCCTCGGGTCCGCCGGGGTGCGCGGCCCGGGGGCGCGGTTCGGGGCCGGAGCGTGCGGGCCGGTCGTGGTGCGGGTCCTCGGCGCTCTCGGGGTGGGTGTCGAACCAGCCGGTGATCGCGATGCGGGCGGCGGGGGTCCGGGCGTGGTCGAGCCATTCGGGCGAGGGGCCCGACGCGGCGTCCTCGGCGAGCAGCAGCTGCACGGTGTCGCCGTCGCTCAGCACGGTGCCCAGGGTGGCCAGCCTGCCGTTGACCCGGGCACCGATGCAGCCGTGCGCGTCGTCCCCGTACTGCGCGTAGGCGGCGTCGACGCAGCTGGCTCCGGCGGGCAGTCCGAGCGTGCCGCCGTCGGTCCGGAAGACCGTGATCTCCCGGTCCTGGGCCAGGTCCGCGCGGAGTGTGGTCCAGAAGGTGTCGGAGTCCGGGGCTGACTGCTGCCATTCGAGGAGCCGGGAGAGCCAGCCGGGGCGGGTGGGGTCGGCGCGCTCCCCGTCCGCCGGTTCGGCGGCCTGGGGTCCGGTGCCGTTCTCCGCGGCGTACGGATTGCCGAGGGCGATGACTCCTGCCTCGGCGACCTTGTGCATCCGGTGGGTGCGGATGAGGACTTCGGCGACCGCGCCGTCCGGGCCCACGACGGCGGTGTGCAGCGACTGGTACAGGTTGAACTTGGGAGCGGCGATGAAGTCCTTGAACTCGGAGATCACCGGGGTGAAACAGGTGTGCAGCTCGCCGAGCACGGCGTAGCAGTCGGCGTCCTCGCCGACGAGCACCAGCAGTCGGCCGAAGTCGGTGCCGCGCAGTTCGCCGCGCTTGATGCCGACCCGGTGCACGGAGACGAAGTGCCGCGGTCTGATGAGGACTTCCGCGGTGATGTCCGCTTCCCTCAGCACCGCCGAGACGTTCTCGGCGATGGCCGCGAGCGGGTCCTGGGGGGACGTTCCGTCGGTGCCGGCCGCCTTTTCGGAGGCGGCGGCGATCAGTGCGCGGGTGTGCTCGTACTCCTCGGGGTGGAGGATCGCGAAGACGAGGTCCTCCAGCTCGGTCTTGAGCGCCTGCACACCGAGCCGTTCGGCGAGCGGGATCAGCACGTCGCGGGTGACCCTGGCGGTCCGGGCCTGTTTCTCGGGGCGCATCACGCCGAGGGTGCGCATGTTGTGCAGCCGGTCGGCGAGTTTGATCGACATGACCCGGACGTCGTCGCCGGTGGCGACCAGCATCTTGCGGAAGGTCTCGGGTTCGGCGGCCGCCCCGTAGTCGACCTTCTCGAGTTTGGTGACGCCGTCGACGAGGTAGCAGACCTCCTTGCCGAACTGCTCCCGCACCTGATCGAGGGTCACATCGGTGTCCTCGACGGTGTCGTGGAGCAGCGAGGCGGTGAGGGTCGTGGTCTCGGCGCCGAGCTGGGCGAGGATCAGCGTGACGGCGAGCGGGTGCGTGATGTACGGCTCGCCGCTCTTGCGCGTCTGCCCGCGGTGCGAGGACTCCGCGAGCACGTAAGCCCGGTGGAGGATGGAGAGGTCCGCGTCGGGGTGGTGGGCACGGTGGGCCTCCGCGACGTGGCTGATCGCGTCGGACAGCCGGTCGCGGGACGTGGGGCCGAGCAGCGCGACCCGGCCGAGCCTGCGCAGATCGATCCGGGGGCGGCCCCGTCTGCGGATGGGAGCATCTGGGCTGGTGGCCTCTGCGCTCATGGGGCACCTCCGGCGACGTCGACCGGCGGTGGGGAGGCGCGGTCGTGCCTCCGGGCCGGTGCTTGATGCTACCGAGCCCACCACGTGGCGGAGACCCGCTCTCGCCCAGCGTGAAACGGATCACCCATTCGAGCGAAGCTCCGAGGGCTTCCGTTTGGCTCCCGAAGTGCTTTTGACCGCGTTCGGCCAATACTTCGGGCCCTTCGTCCGGGGCGGGCCGGGGCCATGGGGTCCGGCCCGCCCCGGACGGGGCAACGGCTAGCCGAGCGCCGCTTCGAGCCAGGCGGGGTCGATGAGGCCCTCGGCGACGATCGTGGCCGGTCCGGTCATCTCGACCTCGCCGTCCGGCCGTTCGGTGATCACGAGGGTGCCGCCGGGCAGATCGACCGTGTACGTGACGGGGGTTCCGGTCTCCGCCGGGTCCGTGCCGTCCCGGCGGGCGGTGGCGACGGCCACGGCGCAGGCGCCGGTGCCGCAGGAGCGGGTCTCGCCCGAGCCGCGCTCGTGGACCCGCATCGCGACGTGGCGCGGGCCGCGGTCCACGACGAACTCGATGTTGACGCCGTCGGGGTAGACGGCGGCGGGGCTGTAGGGCGGCACCGAGGACAGCGGGCCGGCGTGTGCCAGGTCCTCGACGAAGGCGACCGCGTGGGGGTTGCCCATGTTCACGTTGCGGGCGGGCCAGCTGCGGCCGTCCAGGCTGACCGTCACCCCTTCCTCGGGAAGGCGTGCACGCCCCATGGAGACCGTGATGTCGCCGTTCTTGGCGATGTGCACCCGCTTCACGCCACCCCTGGTCGCGATGGCGAGGTCACCCTCCTCGACGTGTCCGGCACGCTGCAGGAAACGGGCGAAGACCCGGACCCCGTTGCCGCACATCTCGGCGACCGAGCCGTCGGCGTTGCGGTAGTCCATGAACCACTCGGCCTCGGCCGCCATGGCCCGCGCCTCGGGGTGCGCGGAGGACCGCACGACGTGCAGCAGGCCGTCGCCGCCGATGCCGGCCCGGCGGTCGCAGAGGCGGGCGACGAGGTCCGGGGACAGGTCGATGGCGTTGTCCGGGTCGGGAACGATCACGAAGTCGTTCTCGGTGCCGTGACCCTTGAGGAAGGCGATCTGGGAGGTGCTCACGGATCAACTGTACGAAACGGGCCCGGCGGCCTCCGGGCCGTCCGGCCCCCGGACGGGCCGGCCGCGGGAGCAGGTGCCCCGGTGAGGTCCGGGCCCGCGTCCCGGAGCTCAGTGGCGGAGCCGCGCCACGCGCCAGACGGCCAGGGCGACCAGCGAGACGCCCACGAGCACGTACAGCGCGATCATCCGCCAGTCGGCCCGCTCGCCCGAGCCCTTCTCGGGCAGGCCGGGCCAGGTGTATCCCACCCGGCGGGCGGCCATCATGCCCCAGCCCGCGGCGCAGCAGCTGATCAGCAGGCCGAGCATGGCCACCACCGCGCCGCCGTCGCCGAACTCGAAGGCCAGCGGGAAGGCGAACATCAGCGATCCCACCGCGGCGAGTGTGACGATCGGTGCGAGCTGCCAGATCCGCAGCCGTCGCACGGGGCGCAGCTCGACCTCGACCTCGGGGGTCGCTTCGAGCTCGTCGGGCCCGTCGGGGCTCAGTCCCGCCGCCCCGTGCAGGGTGTCCGGCGTGTCCTGTTCAGTGTCGCGAGGGCCGGCCTCCATCGCCACGCGCCCTCCCAACTCGGACCTCACTGTCGATCGATGCTCGATGATGGCACGCTCCGGGGCACCGAAATGACGGGCAGGGCTTCCCGATGCCATCACGTGATCAGGCTGTAACCGCTCGTTCGATCAACGCCAGCGCCCGGTGCGGGAGTTCCCCGCGGTCCCGGGCGGCGCCGCTCAGCCACCGGACCCGCGGGTCCCGGCGGAACCACGAGTCCTGGCGGCGGGCGAACCGTTTGGTGGCGCGGACGGTCTCGGCGCGCGCCTCGTCCTCGGCGCATTCCCCGGCCAGCGCGGCCAGCACCTGCTGGTAGCCCAGCGCCCGGGCGGCGGTCCGGCCCTCGCGCAGCCCCCGTGCCTCCAGGGCGCGCACCTCGTCCACGAGACCGGCCTCCCACATCAGGTCGACCCGCCGGGCGATGCGTTCGTCGAGTTCGGGACGGGCCACGTCGACGCCGATCTGGACGGTGTCGTACACCGCGTCGTCGCCGGGGAGGTTGGCGGTGAAGGGCTTGCCCGTGATCTCGATGACTTCGAGGGCCCGGACGATCCGGCGGCCGTTGCTCGGCAGGATGGCCCGGCCCGCTCCGGGGTCGGCGGCGGCGAGCCGGGCGTGCAGGACCCCGGAGCCGCGCTCCGCCAGCTCCTCCTCCAGCCTGGCCCGCACCTCGGGGTCGGTGCCGGGGAACTCCAGGGCGTCGATGGCGCCCTTCACGTAGAGCCCGGAGCCGCCGACCAGGACGGGGGTGCGGCCCGCGGCGAGCAGCCGGTCGATCTCGGCACGGGCCAGCCGCTGGTACTCGGCCACGCTCGCGGTCTCGGTGACGTCCCAGATGTCCAGCAGGTGGTGCGGAACGGACCCGCGTTCCGGAAGCGTCAGCTTCGCGGTGCCGATGTCCATCCCCCGGTAGAGCTGCATGGAGTCGGCGTTGACCACCTCACCGTCGAGCTGCTGAGCAAGAAATACTCCCAGATCGGACTTTCCGGCCGCAGTGGGGCCGACGACGGTGATGACCCGCGGCGCGGGAGCTGAGCTACTCACCGCCCCAGTCTCGCAAACCCCGGCGCCTGCTCCCAACGAGTGAGGGAGGGACGACACCGTGCGACGCCCCGACCCCCTCCGGACGAAACGCTTCCACTTCCACCCCAGTAGAATTCGAAGTGAATGTGGGCGTTTCCCCCTTTTGGGAGGCGCCCGACCCCAGTCCCCCAGCAGGGAAGGTGCCCGATGGGCTTCCTGGACAATCTGAAGGCCAAGCTGAGCCCCGCCAAGGACAAGGTCGGCGAACTCGCGCATCAGCACGGGGACAAGATCGACCAAGGGCTCGACAAGGCCGCACGGGCGGTCGACCAAAAGACCAAGGGCAAGTACAGCGACAAGATCGAGTCCGGCACACGGAAGGCCAAGGACGCGGTCGAGCGCCTGTCCCACAAGGACGAGGGTGGTACGCCGCCCGCTTCCTGACCATGCGCTGAGTCAAGGCCGGGGACGGCCGCACGGCGATGCCGTGCGGCCGTCCCGCGCCGTTCGGGGCCAGGTGCTCAGGACCACGCCGCGACGAGGTACCCCACGCCGTACGGGGCGTCGTCGTACAGCAGCCGCCCGTCCAGGCCCGCACCTCGCGCCGCCCCCGCGAGCACCTGCCAGGGGGCCCGGCCCGCCGCCTTCAGCTCGTACGCCAGCTCCTCGTCCAGCGCGAGCAGCGCGTCGGGGTCCGCCGCGCCCAGTGCGCGGGCGGCGGCCGCGTCGAACGCCTCGGCCCGCTCGTCCAGGTAGCCCGGGGCCTTGAGCGTGCGGCAGGCGCTGCCGTCGCCCAGCACGAGCAGCGCCACCCGCTCCGCCCGGTCGGCCAGTTTCCGCCCGGTGTCCGCACAACGGCCGGTTTCGAGCGGTTCCCCCACCCCCAGCCCCTCGACCGGTGCAGCGGTCCATTCCGCGCGGGCGAGCAGCCAGGCGCCGACGGAGAGGGACGGCGGGAGCGGATTCGCCCCCGCCGGCGCGAGGTCGCGCCCGAGCCGTACGCCGAGGTCGACGCCGAAGTCCCCGAAGGTGCCGGTGGCTCCCTCGGGGTGCGGCCCGCGGCCCGCCCGGTCCGCCGGGCCGATCACGACCAGCAGGTCGGGGCGTGCCGCGGCGAGCACGCCGAGGGCCTCGGCACAGGCGTCCCGCAGGGCGTCGAGCTCGGGGGCGGCCCCGGCGGCGACCTCGGGTACCAGCAGGGGCGGGCAGGGGCAGACAGCGGCGGCGACAAGCATGGTGGGCAGCGTACTGCTTGGGCCCGGCGCGCCGGTCGGCCGCCGTCGTCCGTCGGCCGACGGCGGCTCGGGGTCAGTCGCAGCCGCAGCCGGGGGCCGCCGCGGCGGGCAGCGGCGCCGGGGCCCCGATACCGGGCAGGCCCAGCATCACCCCGGCCGGCTTGGCGGCCTCGGCCGCGTTGCGCTTCTCCCAGGCGTCCCCGGCCCGGGTCCGCCGCACGGCCGCCGGAGCGCCCTCGGCGAGAAGGTGGTGCGGGGCCGCGTAGGTGATCTCGACGGTCACCACGTCGCCCGGCCGCACCTCCTCGTCCGGCTTGGTGAAGTGGACCAGGCGGTTGTCGGGGGCGCGGCCGGAGAGGCGGTGGGTCGCACCGTCCTTGCGGCCCTCGCCCTCCGCGACCATGATCTCCAGCGTCCGGCCGACCTGCTTCTTGTTCTCCTCCCAGGAGATCTCCTCCTGGAGGGCGGACAGGCGCATGTACCGCTCCTGGACGACCTCCTTGGGGATCTGGTCCGCCATCTCGGCGGCCGGTGTCCCGGGGCGCTTGGAGTACTGGAAGGTGAAGGCGTTGGCGAAGCGCGCCTCGCGGACCGCGTGCATGGTCTGCTCGAAGTCCTCCTCGGTCTCGCCGGGGAAGCCCACGATGATGTCGGTGGAGATCGCGGCGTCCGGCATCGCGGCGCGCACCTTCTCGATGATGCCGAGGAAACGCTCCTGCCGGTACGAGCGCCGCATCGACTTGAGGATCGCGTCCGAGCCCGACTGCATCGGCATGTGGAGCTGGGGCATCACGTTGGGCGTCTCGGCCATGGCCGCGATCACGTCGTCCGTGAAGTCGCGGGGGTGCGGGGAGGTGAAGCGGACCCGCTCCAGCCCCTCGATCTTCCCGCAGGCGCGCAGCAGCTTGGAGAACGCCTCGCGGTCGCCGATGTCGGAGCCGTACGCGTTCACGTTCTGGCCGAGCAGGGTGATCTCCGAGACGCCCTCGGCGACCAGTGCCTCGATCTCGGCGAGGATGTCGCCGGTGCGGCGGTCCTTCTCCTTGCCGCGGAGCGCCGGGACGATGCAGAAGGTGCAGGTGTTGTTGCAGCCGACGGAGATGGAGACCCACGCCGCGTAGGCGGACTCGCGGCGGGTGGGGAGGGTGGAGGGGAACGCCTCCAGGGATTCGGCGATCTCGATCTGCGCCTCCTCCTGGACCCGGGCGCGTTCCAGCAGCACCGGCAGCTTGCCGATGTTGTGCGTGCCGAAGACGACGTCGACCCACGGGGCCCGCTCGACGATGGTGTCGCGGTCCTTCTGCGCCAGGCAGCCGCCGACGGCGATCTGCATGCCGGGTCGCTTCGTCTTCATCGGGGCGAGCCGGCCGAGGTTGCCGTAGAGCTTGTTGTCGGCGTTCTCCCGCACCGCGCAGGTGTTGAAGACCACGACGTCGGCGTCGCCGTCGGAACCCTCGTCCGCACGGACGTAACCCGCGCCCTCCAGCAGCCCCGACAGCCGCTCGGAGTCGTGGACGTTCATCTGGCACCCGTAGGTGCGGACTTCGTAGGTCTTGGGTCCCTCGACGCTCACTGCGGGGCTCCGGTCGCTGCTGCTGGTCATGCCCACAAGGGTAGGCGGTCCGGGGAGGGCCCCCGCCGCCTCGGGCCGGGACGCCGTCGGCACCCGCGCGGCGGGGCCACCCACCCGYCACGTCGCGCCCGGCCCCGCGCATCACCCGTCCCCGCGCACCGGATCCGGTTCAGCCCCGGGGGCCGTGACCCGGTTCAGCCCTGGGGGCCGTTGCGCGGCACCGAGACCGTCACGCGCAGCCCGTGCGGTTCATGGGCCGCGTAGCCGATCGAACCTCCGCCCGAGGCCAGCAGCGCCTGCGAGATGGACAGCCCCAGCCCTGATCCCTGGATGTTCTGGTGCTGGGTGCTGCGCCAGAACCGGTCCCCGACGCGCTCCATCTCCTGCGCCGTGAGGCCGGGGCCGCGGTCGGCGACGACGACCGTCACGTCGTCGCGGTCGGAGGCGACCGTGACGAGGACCTCTTCTCCCGCCGGGGTGAACTTCAGCGCGTTGTCGATGATGGCGTCGAGGGCGCTCGACAGCGCGATCGGGTCCGCCCAGGCGGTCACCGCGGACGCACCGTCCGCCCTGAGCCGCACCCCCCTCTCCTCCGCGAGCGGCCGCCAGGACGCGACGCGTTCCGCGGTGAGCGCGCCTATGTCCGTGAGCTGCAGATCGGCCGCGGCGTGTTCGGCCAGCGCGAGGTCGAGCAGGTCGTCGAGGACCTGCCCGAGGCGCTTGCCCTCCGTGCGCACGGAGGCGATCTCCTCGTTGCCCTCGGGGAGTTCGAGCGCGAGGAGCTCGATCCGCAGCAGCAGCGCGGCAAGGGGGTTGCGCAGCTGGTGCGAGGCGTCGGCGACGAAGGCGCGCTGCTGCTCCAGCACGTTCTCGACGTTGTCGGCCATCTCGTTGAACGAGCGGGCCAGGCGTCTGAGTTCCGGTGGTCCGCCGGAGGCCGCGACCCTGGACCGCATGCGTCCGCTGGCGATGTCGTGGGTGGCCGCGTCCAGGGTCCGTACCGGCAGCAGGACCCAGCCGGTGAGGCGGATCGCGGCGCCGACGGCCACCAGCATCGCGACCGCTTCGCCGGCCGCGATCAGCAGCCAGCCGCGGAGCGTGCGCGAGCGCATCCCGTCGGTGGGCGAGTCGAGGACCACGACGGCGACGACGTCACCGTCCCGCACGACGGGCGACGCGACGACGATCCGACCGTCCTGCCACGGCCAGACCTGCGGCGGATCGTGGCTGCGCCGTCCCAGCAGGGCTTCCTTGAACGCTTCGCGGCCCGCGCCGTCGATGGGGAGCTGCCAGGTCGCCGGGGCCTTCGCCATGGCCCGGTCGTCCCGGTAGAGGACGCCGGCGCGGATGCCGTACACCGATGCGTAGGTGTCGAGTTCGTTGCGCAGGGTGCGCCGGCGCTCGTCGTGCCCGGCCGTCGGCTCGGTGATGAACTGCGCGAGCGCGGCGAAGCGCGCCGTGTCGTCGATGCGGTCGATGACGACGCGCTGCTGCTGGGCGGCGGCCACGCTGACGGCCAGCGGGAAACCGAGAGCGAGCAGCACGCCCGCCAAGAGGATGATGAGCAGGGGAAGGAGCCGGGTGCGCACCTGGGACGTACGCCCTTACGCGGTCGGGGCGACGAGGCGGTAGCCGACCCCGCGCACCGTCTCGATCAGTGCGGGCAGCCGCAGTTTGGAACGCAGGGACGCGACGTGCACTTCGAGCGTGCGCCCCGTGCCCTCCCAGCTGGTGCGCCACACCTCGCTGATGATCTGCTCCCGGCGGAACACCACCCCGGGGCGCTGCGCGAGCAGCGCGAGCAGGTCGAACTCCTTGCGGGTGAGCTGGACCTCCGCCCCGTCGACGCTGACCCGGCGGGTCGGGAGCTCGATGTGGACGTGTCCGAGGCGCAGCGCGGCGACGGGCGTGGGCACGGTGTCCTCGCCCACCGTGTTGCGCCGGCTGACCGCATGGATGCGGGCGAGGAGTTCGCCGGTGTCGTACGGCTTGACCACGTAGTCGTCGGCACCGAGGTTGAGGCCGTGGATCCGCGACCGGACGTCGGAGCGCGCGGTCACCATGATCACCGGGGTGGAGGTGCGCTTGCGGATCTTCCCGCACACCTCGTAACCGTCCTGGTCGGGCAGGCCGAGGTCGAGGAGCACGACGCCGAACGGTTCCGTGTCCGCGGGCAGCAGCGCATGGAGGGCCTCCTCGCCGCTGCGCGCGTGCACGACCCGGAAGCCGTGCCGGGCGAGGATCGCGGAGAGAGCGGCCGCGACATGGTTGTCGTCCTCGACGAGCAGCAGTCTCATGGCCTCCCTTTCCGGGGTCGCGAGGGTTCGGGGTCGGTGCGTGCCCGCGTGCCGCGGGCGGGTGGATGCCTGGTACCGGTACATGTCGGTGCGTTCTCCCGTACGCTCCCCGTCACTTCCCCGTACCGAGGCGTTTCACGTCATGGCGTACCAAGGCATCCACTCCGATGAGCGGCGTGTCAGTCAAGAGCCCGCCCATCGCATCCGGCCATCCGTTATGCACCCGGTACGCCCCGGGCCGGACGGCCCCCTCCCCGTTCACGCGGCGTGTCCGGCCGCCACCGGATCGTTATCCTCAATTTCCGCTCAGATGTAATGACGGTGGTAGCACCGCGTCCCTATGGTCCTTCCAACCGAGGAGGACGGAGCAAGAAGCCGATGAGCGGAGTTTCAGTGACCAAGGGCGCCGAGGACGCCACGCCCGGGGCGAGCGACCTTGTCGTACTGAGCAACGTCAACAAGCACTTCGGCGCGCTGCATGTGCTCCAGGACATCGACCTGACCATCGCCCGTGGCGAGGTCGTGGTCGTCATCGGGCCCTCCGGGTCCGGGAAGTCCACGCTGTGCCGCACGATCAACCGCTTGGAGACGATCGACTCGGGCGCCATCTCGATCGACGGCAAGCCGTTGCCCCAGGAGGGCAAGGAGCTGGCCAGGCTGCGCGCCGATGTCGGCATGGTCTTCCAGTCGTTCAATCTCTTCGCGCACAAGACGGTGCTCGAGAACGTGATGCTGGGCCAGATCAAGGTCCGCAAGACGGACAAGAAGGCCGCCGAGGACAAGGCCCGTTCGCTGCTGGACCGGGTGGGCGTGGCGACGCAGGCCGACAAGTACCCCGCCCAGCTCTCCGGGGGCCAGCAGCAGCGCGTGGCCATCGCGCGGGCGCTGGCGATGGACCCCAAGGTGATCCTCTTCGACGAGCCGACCTCCGCGCTCGACCCGGAGATGATCAACGAGGTGCTGGAGGTCATGCAGCAGCTCGCCCGGGACGGCATGACGATGGTCGTCGTCACGCACGAGATGGGCTTCGCCCGCTCGGCCGCGAACCGGGTCGTCTTCATGGCGGACGGAAAGATCGTCGAAGAGGCCACGCCCGACCAGTTCTTCAGCAACCCGCGCAGTGACCGGGCCAAGGACTTCCTCTCGAAGATCCTTCACCACTGATCGATCCGCACCACCGGCTTCACCACTGATCGATCCGCACCGCCGGTTCCCGGGCCGGCCGATCGCTCGTATCGCGTCAACTCTAGGGAAAATCACCATGCAGCTTCGTAAGGTCACCGCCGCCTCGGCCGCCGTGCTCGCCCTCGCCCTCACCGCCACCGCCTGCGGCTCCGACAAGGAGGACGGCGGCTCGGGCGACGGCAAGAAGATCACGATCGGCATCAAGATCGACCAGCCCGGCATCGGTCTGAAGACCCCCGACGGCAAGTACGTCGGCTTCGACGTCGATGTCGCCACATACGTCGCCAAGGAGCTCGGCTACAAGGCCGAGGACATCGTCTTCAAGGAGACCAAGAGCGCCGACCGCGAGACCGCGATCGACCGCGGCGACGTGAAGTTCATCGCCGCCTCCTACTCGATCAACGACGAGCGTCTGCAGAAGGTCGACTTCGCGGGCCCGTACCTGCTGGCCCACCAGGACATCCTGGTCCGCGCCGACGACAAGACGATCAAGTCGCCGGAGGACCTGAACTCGAAGAAGCTGTGCTCGGTCACCGGCTCGACCTCGGCACAGAACGTCAAGGACAAGCTGGCCCCGAAGGCCCAGCTTCAGGAGTACGGCGGCTACTCCGAGTGCCTGACCGGCCTGGAGAACAAGGTCATCGACGCGCTGACCACCGACGACAGCATCCTGGCGGGCTTCGCCTCGCAGAAGAACTTCCAGGGCAAGTTCAAGCTGGCCGGCTTCAAGATGACCAACGAGAACTACGGCATCGGCCTGAAGAAGGGCGACGCCGACCTCAAGAAGAAGATCAACGACGCCCTCACCAAGATGGTCTCGGACGGTTCGTGGGACAAGGCCGTGGAGGACAACTTCGGCCCGGCGAACTACAAGAACGAGCCCGCCCCGAAGATCGGCAACATCGTCAAGTGATGCAGGGCTGACCGGGCGCGCCGCCCTTGACCGGCGGCGCGCCGTGCCCTCCGACACGCGGAAGCGCGGGAGATCGTGTTCGACTTTCTTGAAGGTTATGACCTGCTGGGGGCCTTCTGGGTGACGGTGCAGCTCACCGTCCTCTCCGCCCTCGGCTCCCTGATATGGGGAACGCTACTGGCCGGAATGAAGGTCAGCCCGGTCCCCCTGATGCGCGGCTTCGCCACCGCGTACGTGAACGTGGTCCGGAACATTCCGCTGACCGTGATCATCGTTTTCTCGTCGCTCGGCCTGTACCAGACCCTGGGCATCGCGCTCGGCAGCGAGGAAACCGACACCATCAACTTCCGGCTGGCCGTGCTCGCTCTGGTCGCCTACACGGCCGTCTTCGTCTGCGAGGCGCTGCGCTCCGGCATCAACACGGTGCCGGTCGGCCAGGCCGAGGCGGCCCGCGCGCTCGGGCTGAGCTTCACCCAGGTACTGCGGCTGATCATTCTTCCCCAGGCGTTCCGTGCGGTGGTCAATCCCCTGTCCAACGTACTGATCGCGCTGACGAAGAACACCACGGTCGCCTCCGCGATCGGTGTCGCCGAGGCCTCGTACCTGATGAAGGGCATGATCGAGAACGAGGCCCAGCTGATCCTGATCGCGCTGGTCTTCGCGTTCGGCTTCGTCGTCCTGACCCTCCCGACCGGCCTGATCCTCGGCTGGGTGAGCAAGAAGGTGGCGGTGAAGCGATGAGTTCCGTCCTCTACGACGCCCAGGGACCGCGCGCCAAGCAGCGCAACATCCTCTACACGGTGGTGTTCATCCTGGCCGCCGCAGGCGTGCTGTGGTGGGTCTACACCAGCCTGGACGAGAAGCACCAGCTCGACTGGATCAAGTGGAAACCCTTCTTCACCAGCATCCAGCCGTGGGAGACCTACATCTGGCCGGGGCTCCAGAACACGCTCAAGGCGGCGTTCTTCGCCCTGATCATCGCGCTGCCGCTGGGTGCCCTGTTCGGGATCGGCAGGCTCTCCGACCATCGCTGGGTGCGGATGCCGTCCGGAATCGTCGTGGAATTCTTCCGCGCCATCCCGGTGCTCATCCTGATGATCACCGCGAACGCGGTGTACGCGGAGTACACCACCATCGACACCGATGTGCGCCCGCTGTACGCCGTGGTGACCGGTCTGGTGCTGTACAACGCCTCCGTGCTCGCCGAAATCGTTCGGGCCGGGATCGAGACTCTGCCCAAGGGCCAGGGCGAGGCCGCCAAGGCACTCGGCATGCGCAAGAGCCAGGTCATGGTGTTCGTGCTGCTGCCGCAGGCGGTGACGGCCATGCTGCCGGCGATCGTCAGCCAGCTCGTCGTCATCGTGAAGGACACCGCGCTGGGCGGTGCCGTACTGACCTTCCCCGAGTTGCTGGCCTCGGTCCGCCCGATGAGCGCGAACTACGGTGCCAACACCATCGCGTGCTTCACCATCGTCGCTCTGATCTACCTCCTGGTGAACTTCGCACTCACCTCCTTCGCGAGCTGGCTGGAGCGGTGGCTCCGGCGCGCGAAGAAGAGCAAGGGCACCGCTTCGGGGGGCGTACAGAAGACCATCGGTGAGCCGTCGCTCGTCATCGATGACGGACACGCCGTCTGACGGCTCGTCGAAATGCGTCCCGAGGGGCGGTGGCGGACCTGCCACCGCCCCTCAGCGCCGTCCGGTGTCGCTTGACGCAAGCACGGGCAGTAGGTTGCATACGTTCTGTGATCGCGCCCCCAGCACCCGCCGCCGCCACACCCCTTCCGTCGCCCGCCCGACTGCCGGGCCGTGGGGCACCTTCGCCCATGTCACCGGTGTCTTTCCCGGCCGTGGTGCCGGTGTCGTCCGCACGGATTCGAGGAGCTGTCCCGTGGACCCGGTGATCGTCGTCGGTGCCGGGCCCGTCGGCCTGGCGCTGTCGCTCGCCCTCGCGGCGCAGGGCGTGCCCACCGTCCTGCTCGACGAGGATCCGGACAAGGACGAGACGCGCCCCGCCCGTACCGTGGTGCTGCGCGAGGACACCCTGGCCCTGGTCGAACGCCTCGGCTGCAAGGCGTTGCGGCACGAGGGCGTCCGGTGGTCCGGCTGGCGGTCCGTGCGGCGCAAGCAGCTGGTGCGCGAGCTGCCGCTCGGACTCGGCGAGGGCTCCCACGAGGACGGTCCGCCGGCCTCGCCCATCCATCTGCCGCAGCACGCCCTGACGCGTGCGCTGCGCGAGGCGGTGACCGGGCAGGATCTGGTGCAGGTCGCCGCGCACAGCCGGATCGACACCCTGGAACAGGACCCGAAGGGGGTCACGGTACACACCAGGGAACCCAACGCGACCTGGTGGCGCGGTAGTTACGTGGTGGGCTGCGACGGCGCCCGGTCCACGGTGCGCAAACTCCTCGACATCCGCTTCCCGGGGCGTACGGCGGTGGAGCGGCACGCCGTCGCCGCGCTGCGCACCGAGCTGCCCTGGCCGGGGCAGGCCGTACTGCACCGGCTGCCGCCGTGGCGCACGGGCGGCGCCGAGGTGACCGCGCGCCCACTGCCGGACGGTGCCTGGCGGCTGGACTGGCTGCTGCCGCCGCAGGGCGAACTCGTCACCCCGGACGCGCTGATCACCCGGGTCCGGGACACCCTGGCGGGGTGGTGCGGCGAGACACCGCCGTACGAACTGCTGGACACCGGTGTGTACACGCTGCACCACCGGCTCGCCCTGCGCTGGCGGGTCGACCGGGCCTTCCTGGCGGGGGACGCCGCGCATCTGCTGGGCGCGCTGGGCACCCAGGGGCTCGACGAGGGGCTGCGGGACGTCGAGAACCTGGCCTGGAAACTGGCCCAGGCATGGCATCACGGCGCCTCCGACGTACTGCTCGACAGCTACCAGGCCGAGCGCCGGGCCGCGGTCGCCTCGCGGCTGCGTGCCGCGGACCAGTCGCTGCCGATACTGCGCGGCGGCGGAGGGCTGCGGGCCCTGGTACCGGGGAGCGCGCGGGGGCACGACTCGCTGCTCACCGACGGGCATCTGGGATGCGGCCCCCTCGGCGCACCTCCCTCGTACTCGCATTCGCCCCTTGCGCCCGCGCATGCCGAGGCGCACACCTCCGTGGGTACGCCCCCCGGTGCGCCGGTGGTCGATGTGCGGGTGACCGCGCCCGACGGCACGACCGTGCCGCTGCGCGAACGGCTGGGGCAGGGACATCTGCTGGTGGTCCTGGTGGCACCCGGCACCGGTGTGTGGGACCGGCGCCACTGGATGACCGCGGGTGTCATGCCGCGGCTCGCCGCGGCCGTCGACGCCCTGCCGATGAAGGGCGAACTGCTGGTCACCGAGAGTTATCCGGGGGCTTCGGCCCACACCGTGCTGCTGATCAGGCCGGACGGCCATCTCGTGGCGTCGTTCGGCGGGGTGCGGCCCGGGGAACTCTTCGCGGCGGCGGACGCGGTACGGGGCGGCTCGGCCCACGACACCACGCGCTCCGACCGGACCGCGGACGTCAATTGACCACTGCGGACGTCCGTGGTGTACTCCGGAACATGACCGACACCGATGTGCGCCTGTGGCGGAGGGTCCATATGGACCTCGTCCGCTACGCGGGCTGCGTGTGTCGACCGTCCTGCTGACTCGCCCTTCCCCGCCCCGCCGTGCGCTCCGCCGTGCGGACGGGCTCTCGCGCGAACCCTCAGGACGGTCCCCGTGTCTGCCTCTTCCTCACCCTCTGTACGCACGCCCGCGCCCACTCCCGCATCTGTGCCCGCCACTCCCGCACCCTCCGATTCCGGTGTGCCCGCGCCCGCCGGCTCCGGTCCGTCCGCTGCGGAACTGCTCGATTTCGTCCGTCGTACGGCTGCCGACCTCGAGGTCGTCTCCTCGCTCCCCCTCGATCCGGAGGGCCGCACCTGGAGCCGGCTCGACGGCCCCGGCGGCAGCGAGGCGTGGCTGATCGGCTGGCCGCCGGGCACCGGTACGGGCTGGCACGATCACGCCGACTCGATCGGCGCCTTCACCACCGCGGCCGGCACCCTCAAGGAGCTGTCACTCGCCGCCCGGCTGCCCACCGACGGCTGGAAGACCCTCGAACTCACCGAAGGGATCGACCGTTCCAGGGAGTTGACCACTGGCCAGGGCAGAGCCTTCGGCCGCCATCACGTCCACGAGGTGCTGAACGAGTCCGCGACGGAGCACGCCGTCTCCGTCCACGCGTACTACCCGCCACTGCCGAGGATCCGGCGTTACAGCCGCACCGGCGACCTGCTCCGCCTGGAGCAGGTCGAGCGACCGGAGGACTGGCAGTGAGCGACGGCCATCGGAACGGTGCGGAACCGGTCGGTATCGATGAACTGCTGGAACGGGTCAGGGCCGAGTTCGTCAGAATCGGTCCGCAGGAGGCTGCGGCCGCCGCCTCGGACGGTGCGCTGCTCGTGGACATCCGTTACGCGGAACTGCGGGAGCGGGACGGGCTGATCCCGGGAGCGCTGGTCGTCGAGCGCAACGAACTGGAGTGGCGGCTCGACCCGCTGGGAAGCCACCGGGCCCCGCAGGCCGTGAGTCACGGCCTGCGGATCGTGATCGTCTGCAACGAGGGCTACGCGTCGAGCCTCGCCGTCGCGTCCCTGCGGCAGTTGGGGCTGCACCGGGCGACGGACCTGATCGGCGGCTTCCAGGCATGGCGCGCCGCGGGCCTCCCGGTCGAGCCGTAACGGGCCCGGCAAGAGGGGCCCGACGGACGAACAAGTCGACGGGCGGGAGTCGGGAGGCAGAAGGGGCGGGAGTCGGGAGGAGGCGGAGGCAGCGAGGGGTGGAGAGCCGCGGCACGGCTCGGCTCGGCGAAAAGACGTCGCACCGGTCGCCGGAAGCCGCAACCACTCCACGGCGGCTCGCCACCGCAGCCGCGACACCATGCCGGCCTCCTCTCCCTCTCGCGTTCCCCCTCCCCTACAGCGCCCCTGCCACGTGGGCCCCGGCGCTCTCGGTCCGTCTCCGGCGGTTCCCCCGAATCCGCGCCGACACACCCGAACGCCACGCTCCGGTGGAGCGATCTCCGTACACGACCGACATTCACCTCAACCTCAAGGACCGACGTGACGGAGACTCCGCGCCCATGC
>NZ_RDBO01000077.1:1352786-1387573 GCF_008120935.1 Streptomyces sp. sk2.1 | reverse complement strand
CCCCCGCCCTCACCCCGGACCAGTTCGACGCCCAGGTCGCCCGCCTCCACGACACCGAGGCATGGCGGCGGATCGTCGCCGGCTGGGACCTCACCGCCACCGACCCCGTGCGGCCTTCCGGGGCCGACCTCGCGGAACAACCGGCGGCCCACGAACCGGCCGACTGGCGTGATCTGCTGTCCGTACCGGTCGACCAGCTCATCGCCGACTCCGTGCGTTCCCTGCCGACGCCCCCGCCCCACGAACGCCCCCTGCCCGGCCGACTGGGCGCGATCCTCCCCGACCGGCTGCACGCCTGGCGACGCATCGGCCGGGCCGATGTGCGACCCTCCGTCCATCTCGCCCACGCGAGGCGGATCCTGACCGAGTGGGGCTGGCAGAACACCCCCTACCGGCTCCGCAACGCCCGTGGCGCACGGTGCATCTGCGGCGCCCTCCTCACCGCGCACCGTCTGGGTCACGGCTCCCTCGACACCGTGGACCGCGCCGGTGCCTGGCTCGTCACCGAACTCCGTTCCCAGGGCTGGACCGGGCTGATCGGCCCCTGGAACCGCTGTCCCGGCCGCACCGCCGCTGACGCACTCGCCCTGATCGACGCCACCATCGTCCGAGCCGCCCGCGCCGGACAGTGACGCCTCCCCGCGCATCGGCCTGCCACCACCACGAGTCGCCCCCCGACGTCTCGCAGGTTCCCTCGCACGCCACCGCACGGTGTCTGTCCGGTCCGGTCAGAACGGCTCGTCCAGCCCTTCGGTGTCCTCCCCCTCTTCCTCCAGTGCCTGCCGCACCACGCGCAGCGCCATGCCCTCCCCGTAGCCCTTGCGGGCGAGCATGCCCGCGAGGCGGCGCAGTCTCTTGTCCCGGTCGAGGCCACGGGTCGAGCGCAGCTTGCGCGCGACCAGCTCCCGGGCGGTGGCCTCCTCCTGCTCGGAGTCGAGCTGCCCGATGGCCTCGTCGATCACGTCGGAGGAAACCCCCTTGGTCCGCAGCTCCCGGACGAGAGCACGCCGGGCCAGCCCTCGTCCGTGGTGCCGGGACTCCACCCAGGCGTCCGCGAACGCGGCATCGTCGATCAGCCCGACGTCCTCGAAGCGCGAGAGCACTTCCTCGGCCGCCTCATCCGGGATCTCCCGTTTGCGCAGGGCGTCGGCGAGCTGCTTCCGCGTGCGCGGGGTCCCGGTGAGCAGTCGCAGGCAGATGTTGCGCGCCTGCTCGACCGGGTCTCGCGACTCCCCCTTCTCGGCCCTCGACGAGGAGGGGGAGCCGCTGCTCCTGGTGCGGGAGCGGGTACGGCGACCCGCCCCCTCGCCGGATCCGGGGCCCGAATCGGTGCCGTGACCGTAATCGGTCTCCGGCCCGTACGTGTCCCCGGACCCGGTCGTGTACCCCGCGGCGAATTCGTGGCCGGGGTCGACGCCGTGGTCGGTGACGCCGACCGGCCACTCCGTACGACGCGTCACGGTCTAGCTCTTGGCCGCCGCGGTCTTGGCCGACTTGGCCTTGCTCGCCGGAGCCGGCACCGCCTTCGCGCTCTCGGCCGGAGCCGCTGCGCCGCCCGCCGCATCCGCGCCGGCCGCGCCGTCCTCCGGCTTGACCCCGACACCCAGCTTCGTGAGGATCTTCTTCTCGATCTCGTTGGCGAGATCGGGGTTGTCCTTGAGGAAGTTGCGGGCGTTCTCCTTGCCCTGGCCGAGCTGGTCGCCCTCGTAGGTGTACCAGGCTCCCGCCTTGCGGACGAAGCCGTGCTCCACACCCATGTCGATCAGGCCGCCCTCGCGGCTGATGCCCTGGCCGTAGAGGATGTCGAACTCGGCCTGCTTGAAGGGCGGCGCGACCTTGTTCTTGACGACCTTGACGCGGGTGCGGTTGCCGACCGCGTCGGTGCCGTCCTTCAGCGTCTCGATCCGGCGGATGTCGAGGCGCACCGAGGCGTAGAACTTGAGCGCCCGGCCACCCGTCGTGGTCTCCGGCGAGCCGAACATCACGCCGATCTTCTCGCGGAGCTGGTTGATGAAGATCGCGGTGGTCTTGGACTGGTTGAGCGCGCTGGTGATCTTGCGGAGCGCCTGGCTCATCAGACGGGCCTGCAGACCCACGTGCGAGTCGCCCATCTCGCCCTCGATCTCGGCCTTCGGCACGAGCGCCGCGACGGAGTCGATGACGATCAGGTCGAGCGCGCCGGAGCGGACCAGCATGTCCACGATCTCGAGGGCCTGCTCGCCGTTGTCCGGCTGGGACAGGATGAGGTTGTCGATGTCGACGCCGAGCTTCTTCGCGTACTCGGGGTCGAGTGCGTGCTCCGCGTCGATGAAGGCGACCGAGCCGCCGAGCTTCTGCGCGTTCGCCACCGCGTGCAGCGTCAGCGTCGTCTTGCCGGAGGACTCCGGTCCGTACACCTCCACCACGCGACCGCGCGGCAGGCCGCCGACCCCGAGGGCCACGTCGAGGGCGGTCGACCCGGTGGGGATCACTTCCACGGGCTCGTTCGGCCGCTCGCCGAGGCGCATCACCGCGCCCTTGCCGAATTGCCGTTCAATCTGTGCGAGTGCGGCGTCCAGCGCCTTCTCGCGGTCGGTTCCTGCCATGGGTTCCACCCGATTTGCTTGAGTCGATCGCTTCACGTCAAAGACGCTAACCCCTGCCACTGACAATGGGCCTCGACGTCCTCCCGGCCTGTGGACAACTCCACGGTCGGGCCCGGGAAACCCCGGCCGGAATCCCATGAGAATGGATGTTCGATTTTAGTGTCAAGCGCACCACGCCACACCCGCCCACCCTCGGGCCGCCACCGCCCGCGCACGCCTCGATGCGCAGCCCGGGATGGTCGGCGCGGAGCCGGTCCATGATCCGGTGGACGGCGCGGGTGTGACCGATCCACAGGCGGTCCGGGCCGGTTGAACCATACGAGTGGTGTTCATCTGAAGATCCGCGCACCGGTGGCGTGGGTCCGGGAAATCGCAGGCCACATACACATCATCAGAAAGGCAAGCAAACCGGACCACCCGAAAGTGAGGGGCCATGAGCACCTTCAAGGCCAAGAGCATCTGGACCGCCTTCATCACCGCCTTCTTCGCGCTTCTCGCCGCACTGGGCCTCATGGGCGCCACGGCGACGGCCACGGAGAACGGTGCGGCGGAGCCGACCACCACGAACCAGGAGCACACGGGTCCGACCGCGGCAACCGCGACCACCCCGTCGGTGCGATGGGCCCTTCCGCGTGACACGGCCCTGCCGCCCACGATGAAGCAGCGCATCCGCGCCGAGGCACACGGCTCCTCGCCCGCCACCCGCCACCTGTCCGACGGCGCCACGAACACCGAGGACGCCACGAGCACCGAAGGCACCACGAGCACCGCCAGCGCCACGGACTCCCACGGCACCGCGCACGCCGGCGACGTCACGAGCACCGTGGGCACCGACAGCGCTCCGCGCACCGGTGGCACGGCAAGGACCGAAGGCACCCCGCGCCCGCCCCTCGCCCTCGCGCCACGGAGGATCGAACGGCCGGATGTCAGACCTGTGTGTGAGCCTTGTGGGAGCGGAGAAGCCGTACGGATCGACGTCGGAGGAGGACCGGTGACGGCAGGGAACAACGGCTGGACCGGCATGGGCCGGGACTGGACGGACCACGACCACGTTCGCCGGTGTCTCGACGAAGGCGCCGGTCCGGAGGCGTGGAGCGGGGGTCGGCCGCTGCATCGTGCGGCGGTGTTCGGCTCGCCGGAGGTCGTCGCCGAGTTGGCCGGACGGGTCGCGGACGTGGACGCGCCGGAGAACGGGGTGACGGCCCTGTGGGAGGCCGTCGTGGCCGGGAAGCCGGAAAACGCGCGGGTCCTCGCCGCCGCCGGGGCCGATCCCTGGCGGCCGTCGCTCGGCGGCTGGTCACCGGGTCGGCTGGGCCTCGCGGGGCCGGCGCCGGACCTGTTCCCGGTACCGGCCGGGGTGCGGCTGACCGACACGGAGCGCGCGACGGCGCGGGAGGCCCGTCGGCTCCTCGCGGCACTGGGCGAGTTCCATCACGACGGCTTCGGGCTCGCCTGCGTGGCCGGGATCGACGCGGCCGAAGCTGTCCGCCGCCTGGAAGCGGCGCCGGTGCGGGACGAGGTCGCCGGCGGGATACTCGACGACCCGTACGAGTACGACATGGACGAGAGCCTGCGGATCATCGGTGTGACGTCCGTACCGGGCGGCTGCGTCGTGACACAGCCGTGGGGATACGCGCCGCAGATGCCGGGCGTGCTGACCCGGCTGTCCGCCGGAACCGTCTGTTACGGCCTGTACGCCAATCCCAAGAGCGGCAACCAGGGCAGCATCGCCCGCTGCGGCGTCATCGAGGGCTGGGACCTGCACCCGGGTGGCGGCCCGTACGAGGACGGCACCTCCGGGGAAGTCCTGAGCGCCTATCTCTACCGGCACAGCGCCGTGGCCTACTGCTGCGCCTTCGCGGGGCTGCGTCCGACCGGTCCCCGTGCCGTGGTCGGACCTCCCGATCTGTGGGTCGAACTGCCGGATCGCGACCACTGGAGCCACTGACCCGGACGGAACGCCCACGTCCGCGCCCCGGGGCGGTCAGGGCCGCTCCGGGTCCTCCCGGTCCCCGGCGTCGGCGCTCCGGCCGTTCCCGTCCTCCTCGGGCACACGCCAGGCCCGGCGCAGCCGGGAGAGCAGCGGCTCGCCGCGCCGTCGGCTCTGCCCGTGCACCCGTGGGTCGTCCGTCACGTCGTACCGCTTCACGTACGCGCCGAGGAACGCCTGGAGCGTGGCGACGGCCGGGATCGCGATCAGCGCGCCCACGGCGCCCATCAGCGCCGTGCCCGCGATGACCGACCCGAAGGCGACCGCCGGGTGGATGTCGACCGTCTTGGAGGTGAGCTTGGGCTGGAGCGCGTAGTTCTCGAACTGCTGGTAGATCACGACGAAGCCGAGCACCCACACCGCGTACCACGGGTCGACGGTGAACGCGATCAGCATCGGCAGCGCGCCCGCCAGGTACGTGCCGATCGTGGGGATGAATTGGGAGACCAGACCCACCCAGACGGCGAGCGCGGGCGCGTACGGAACCCCGAGGATCACCAGCAGGACGTAGTGCGCGACCCCGGAGATGAGTGCCATCAGACCGCGCGAGTAGAGGTAGCCGCCGGTCTTGTCCACCGCGATCTCCCAGGCCCGCAGGACCTCGGCCTGCCTGGCGGGCGGCAGCACGGAGCACAGGGCGCGCCGCAGCCTGGGCCCGTCGGCCGCGAAGTAGAACGAGAACAGGAAGATCGTCAGGAGCCGGAACAGCCCGCCGAGGACGGTGGTGGAGATGTCGAGCACTCCGGTCGCGCTGTTCTGCACGTACTTCTGCAGCCAGTCGGAATGGAGCACGCTGTCCTGGATCTCGACCCGGGAGAGGTCGGTGCGGAAGGTCTGGTTGACCCAGTTGATCACCGAGTCCAGGTACTTCGGGAACTCCTCGACCATGTCGGCGATCTGGCCCGCGAGCATGGAGCCGAGCAGGACGACGAAGCCCACTCCGGCGATCAGCACGGCGAGGAAGACCAGGAAGGTGGCGAAGCCCCGGCGTATGCCGCGCGCCGACATCCTGCTCACCGCCGGTTCGATGGCGAGCGCCAGGAAGAACGCGATCAGCACATTGATCAGCAGCCCGATGAGCTGGTCGAACGCCCAACTGCCGAGCCGGAAACAGGCGTAGAGCGCCAGGGCGAGCACCATGGCACGCGGCAGCCACGAGGGCATGCGGGCCGATCCGGTGCTGTCGGAGGGCGGTGTCCGTGGAGGGACGGGCGGGGTGGAAAGCGGCTGGTTCTGTGCTGTCTCGTCTGTCGGTGCCACGGCTCCAGTCTCGCCTACGACGGTGACGAGACGTTGTCCGCCCCGGACAACAGGGCTGGTCCGGCGGCCGACGGGCCGGGAAAGACCTCTTGTCGATCATGGCCGGAAGGCGCTGCCCGCCAACGGCGGATCGGGAACCGGCCGGCGTACCGCGGGCCGGGGGTCAACGCTTGTCCTCGGGGATGCCGACCGCCGCGCAGACACCGCGCCAGACGTCCTTCGTCTCCCAGCCCGAGGCCAGCGCCTGGTGCACCGTCTGCCCGCCGAGCTCGGCCATCACATGATCGCGCGCGAAGGAGTCGGCGTACGCCGCGCCGAAGTGGTCCGCCATCCGTTCCCAGAAAATCGTCAACCGCATGACCTCAGTATCGCGCTCCTGAGAGTGCAGCCCGGCCGCTACGTCTTGCCGAGAGCGCTTACCGCCCTACGGTCGGTCCATGGCTGGAACCGGAACAAGTCCCCTCAAGCGCGCCGAGCAGTTCATCTGGCTCACGGCCCGCGTCCTGGAACAACGGCGGTTCGCCCATCACTTCCTGAAAGGAAGTGCGGACGCCGTGGAGACCGCGCTCGCCGCCTAC
Source organism: Streptomyces sp. sk2.1 (assembly GCF_008120935.1). Classification (GTDB taxonomy): domain Bacteria; phylum Actinomycetota; class Actinomycetes; order Streptomycetales; family Streptomycetaceae; genus Streptomyces. The sequence continues at coordinate 1,381,160 of NZ_RDBO01000077.1, read as the reverse complement.
CTGAACGAGGACGGCGGCTACGGGCACGCGCTCGAACCCGACCTGCGCGGCCCCGTGAGTCAGCCGCTGCACACCGCGCACGCGCTCAGCGTGCTCGACTCCATCGACCGCTGCGGCGGTCCCCGGGTGGAGCGGATCTGCCGCTTCCTCACCGAGGTGTCGACCAGGGAGGGCGCGCTGCCCGCCCTCCTGCCGACACAACGCGGCTATCCCGTCGCGCCGTTCATCCCGGTCATCGACGACCCGCCCCCGGAGCTGCTGACGACCGGTCCCGTCGTCGGGCTCCTGCACCGCAACGCGGTGTGGCACGCCTGGCTCTTCCGGGCGACCGACTTCTGCTGGGCAGCGGTCGAGGCCCTGGACCGGTCGCATCCGTACGAGATCGAGGCGGCGCTCGCCTTTCTGGACGGCGCCCCGGACCGGGCCAGGGCGGAGGCGGCCGCCGACCGGCTGGGGCGGCTGGTGCGCGACCAGCGGCTCGCCGTGCTCGACCCTGAGCGGCGCGACGAGTACCCCGTGGCGGCCGGGTACGCACCGGGTGAGCAGCACTTCCCGTACGACTACGCCCGTACGCCCGGGTCGCTCGCCCGCCGCTGGTTCACCGACGAGGAGCTGTCCCGCTCGCTGGACCATCTCGCGGCCGAGCAGCAGGCGGACGGCGGCTGGCCGGTCAACTGGCGGCAGTGGGCTCCGGGCACCGCCCTGGAGGGGCGGCCCATCGTGACCCTCAAGGCGCTTCTGACGCTGCGCGCCCATGGTCGCGGCCTCGGCTGAGGCCGGTGGCCGGGGCGGGCACCCGCCGGCGCGCCCGGTCGCTGCCGGGCGATCGGGGCCTCCCGCTCGATCGCTGCCGGATGATCGCCGGGTGATGGTGGTCCTCCGCCCGGCCGGCCCCGGCCGCGGGGCCCGGATCAGGCCCAGCCGAGGGCGCGCACCCCTGCCGTGACGGCCACGGCGGATCCCACGACCACGAGGAAGGGCGCGCGCAGGGCCAGGGCGAGCGCCGCCGCGGCGAGACCCACGCCCCTGGCGTCCAGGGTCAGGTGCCGGCCGTCGCCGAACGTCTGCTGCGCGGTGAGTGCCGCCAGGAGCGCCACGGGCAGCAGCGCCGCGAGGCGCCGGGTGAGCGGGCGTTCCAGCACTCCCGCGGGCACCAGCAGCCCCAGCAGTTTGGCGAGGTAGCAGCTGGCCGCGGTCAGCGCGATGGCGATCCAGACGTTCATCGGTTCTCCTCCGTGCCGGCCGCGGACCGGTCCGGCTCCCGGCGCCCCTCCGCCGCGCGCGCCGTACCGTCGCGGCGCCCGTTCAGGAAGAGGACGGCGGGTGCGGCGAGCGCGGACAGCAGGACGGGGACGCCCGCGGGCAGCACCGGCAGCAGGCCGAGCACGAGCAGGACCGCGAGGGCGGCGGTGACGCGTTCGGTGGTGGTCCTCAGCATCGGTGCCAGCAGGGCGAGGAAGACCGCGGGCGATGCCGCGTCCAGCCCCCAGGTCTCGGTGTCGCCGAGTGCCTCCGCCCCGAGTGCGCCCAGCAGCGTGGTCAGGTTCCACAGCACGTAGAGGGTGAGTCCGGTGACGGCGAAGCCGATCCGGGCCGCCCGCCGGGTCGGCTGCGGCAGGGTCACCGCGGTCGTCTCGTCGATGACCCACTGGGCGGCGAAGGGGCGGAGCGGTCGCGGAAGCGCCAGCAGCTGCGACAGCCGCAGTCCGTAGAACGAGTTGCGCACGCCGAGGAAGAAGGCCCCGGCGGCGGCGGTGTACGGGTTGCCACCCGCGGCGAGGGCGCCGACGAGGGCGAACTGCGAGGCGCCGGTGAAGACGGCGAGGCTGAGCACGCAGGTCTGCAGGAGGCTCAGCCCCGAGCCGGCCGAGGTCACGCCGAAGGCGAAGCCGGAGAGGCCGACGGCTATGCCGACGCCGAGCGCGTCGCGCACGACGGCCGCGTCCGGCTTCGTACCGGGCGTCTCCGGCCGCTTGCCGGGGCCGGTCGTGCCACCGTCGGGCGTGCTCGTCGGATCGCCGACGCCCTCGGGAAGAGTTGTCTGTTCTGCCACGACCGGAACGCTACGTGGGCCGTTCGGGACCGGTCTTGTACGTTCTTGCGCGTTCGCGCCGGTATGCGCCGGGTGGCACTCCCACGATCCGGGTGAAATGACGGTTGAGATGCGGCTGGTCGGTGAAACCGACCCGGACGGCCGCCTCCGCGGGTGCCGTGCCCGCGTCGAGCATCCGGCGCGCGGCGCGCACCCGGGCGTCGGTGAGCCAGGCGTGCGGCGGCATCCCGTATTCCTTCTTGAAGGCCCTCAGCAGTGCGAAGGGGCTGGTCCCCAGCTCCGCGGCCAGTGCGTCGAGCCCGGGCGGCTTCGCCATCCGGCCCTCCAGCACCGCACGGGCCCGGGCGGCGTCGCGCGCGCCCGCCGAGCGGGGGGTGCGGATCGGCAGCACGCTGCCGTGCCGGCCGAGCAGCCGTGTGACCATGACCCGCAGCACGGTGTCGGCGGCCAGCGCGTTGCCCTCCTCGGCGGCCCGGTGGACCGCGCGGATCAGCCGGGCCGCGTACGGGTCCACGACGCTGGTCTCGGTGAAGCCGACCGTGCCGCGCAGACTCGTCGTGTCGGCGGCGATGTCGTTGACCACCTGCGCCGACGGGTAGAGCGTGGCGTACACCCAGCCCTCGGGAACGCCCGCGCGGGCGGTGTGCGGGACCTCCGGGTTGATCATGACCACGGTGCCGGGGCCGGCGTGGACGGTGCCGTCCGGCAGCCCGACGTCCTCCACGCCGTGGGTGATGGTGCCGAAGACGTAGCCCTCGTGGCTGTGGCGCGGGAAGGTGTGGCGCACGTACCGGGCACGCAGCAGGTCGAGGTCGGGCAGTTCCGCGTACTGCCAGTGCCTCGCCCACTCCCCCGATCCGGGCTCCGGTGCGATCGCCATGGGGAAATTCTCGCAGGTCCTGGGCCTGTGCCCCATGTCGGCGGGCAGGACGCCCCGGCCGTTGTCAGTGCCGGGGTGCACGATGGAGGGCATGGCTGGCTCCGTGCTCGACTCGTTCTCCCCCGCGACCCGCGGCTGGTTCTCGGGCGCCTTCAGCGCGCCCACGGCGGCGCAGGAGGGTGCCTGGCGCGCGATCGGCGAGGGTTCGGACGTGCTGGTCGTCGCCCCGACCGGCTCCGGCAAGACCCTCGCCGCGTTCCTCGCCGCGCTGGACGGGCTGGCGTCCGTCCCGCCGCCCGCGGAGGCGAAGAAGCGCTGCCGGGTGCTGTACGTGTCGCCGCTCAAGGCGCTCGCGGTCGACGTCGAGCGCAATCTCCGCTCGCCGCTGACCGGGATCCGCCAGGAGTCGGTGCGGCTGGGGCTGCCGGAGCCCGAGGTGCGGGTGGGTATCCGCTCCGGCGACACCCCGGCCGCCGAGCGCCGTTCGATGGCGGCCAGGCCGCCGGACATCCTGATCACCACGCCCGAATCGCTGTTCCTGCTGCTGACCTCGTCCGCCCGGGAGGCGCTGTCCGGCGTCGAGACGGTGATCCTCGACGAGGTGCACGCCGTGGCGGGTACGAAGCGGGGCGCCCATCTCGCGGTGTCGCTGGAGCGGCTGGACGAGCTGCTGCCGCGGCCCGCGCGGCGGATCGGCCTGTCGGCGACGGTCCGTCCCGTCGACGAGGTGGCGCGCTATCTGTCGCCCCGGCGCAGGGTGGAGATCGTCCAGCCGCCGTCCACCAAGCGGTTCGACCTGTCGGTGGTCGTGCCGGTCGAGGACCTCGGGGAGCTCGGCGGTTCCCCCGCCACCGACGCCGACGGGCCCGACCGGGCGGACAAGCCCTCGATCTGGCCCCATGTCGAGGAGCGGATCGTCGACCTCGTCCAGCAGCACCGCTCCACCATCGTCTTCGCCAATTCCCGCCGCCTCGCGGAGCGGCTGTGCAACCGGCTCAACGAGATCGCGTACGAGCGGCTCACCGGTGAGACGCTCTCCGAGTCCCACTCCCCCGCCGAGATCATGGCCGAGTCCGGCGCGGCGAAGGGCGCCCCCGCGCTGCTCGCCCGTGCCCACCACGGTTCGGTGTCCAAGGAGCAGCGGGCCCAGGTCGAGGAGGATCTCAAGGCGGGCCGGCTGCCCGCCGTGGTCGCCACCTCCAGCCTCGAACTGGGCATCGACATGGGGGCGGTCGACCTCGTGATCCAGGTGGAGTCGCCGCCCTCGGTCGCCTCCGGTCTGCAACGGGTCGGCCGGGCCGGGCACCAGGTGGGCGCGGTCTCCACCGGTGTGGTCTTCCCGAAGTACCGGGGTGATCTGGTGCAGGCGGCCGTGGTCACCGAGCGGATGCGCGAGGGCGCCATCGAGTCGCTCCGGATCCCGGCCAACCCGCTGGACGTGCTGGCCCAGCAGCTGGTCGCCATGGTCGCCCTGGACAGCCGGCAGGTGGACGACCTGCTGGCCGTGTTCCGCCGCGCCGCCCCCTTCGCCGCCCTGCCCGAGTCGGCGTTCACCGCCGTGCTGGACATGCTCGCCGGCCGCTACCCGTCCGATGCCTTCGCCGAGCTGCGCCCGCGCGTGGTCTGGGACCGGGTGGCGGGGACGGTCACGGGCCGCCCCGGTGCCCAGCGGCTCGCCGTCACCTCCGGCGGGACCATTCCCGACCGCGGGCTCTTCGGGGTCTTCCTCGCGGGCGCCGATCCCAAGAAGGGCGGCGGCCGGGTCGGTGAGCTCGACGAGGAGATGGTGTACGAGTCGCGGGTCGGCGACGTCTTCACGCTGGGCACCACGTCCTGGCGGATCGAGGACATCACCCGTGACCGGGTCCTGGTGTCGCCCGCCCCGGGCGTTCCCGGCCGGCTGCCGTTCTGGAAGGGCGACCAGCTGGGCCGTCCGCTGGAGCTGGGGCGCGCTCTGGGGGCGTTCCTCCGCGAGATCGGCGGGCTCCCGCCGGAGGACGCCCGCGCGCGGCTGCTGGCCGCCGGTCTCGACGCCTGGGCCGCCGACAACACCCTGTCGTACCTCGACGAGCAGCGCCGCGCCTGTGGTCACGTACCGGACGACCGGACCGTCCTCGTGGAGCGGTTCCGCGACGAGCTGGGCGACTGGCGGGTGGTCGTCCACTCCCCGTTCGGCGCGCAGGTGCACGCCCCGTGGGCGCTGGCACTGGGTGCCCGTCTCGCCGAGCGGTACGGCATGGACGCCCAGGTGATGCACGCCGACGACGGCATCGTGCTGCGGCTGCCCGACGCCGACCTGATGGGCCTGGACCTGCTGGACTTCGATCCCGCGCAGGACCCCCTCCAGGACCCGGTACCGGCCCCCGGCCTCTCGTACGACAGCGAGCAGCCGCCCGTCGGCGCGGCGGACGTGACGTTCGACCGGGGCGAGATCGAGCAGATCGTCACCGACCAGGTCGGCGGTTCGGCGTTGTTCGCCTCCCGGTTCCGCGAGTGCGCGGCCCGCGCCCTGCTGCTGCCGCGCCGCAGCCCCGGCAAACGGACCCCGCTCTGGCAGCAGCGGCAGCGCGCCGCGCAACTCCTCCAGGTCGCCTCGGAGTTCGGCTCCTTCCCGATCGTCCTGGAAGCGGTCCGCGAATGCCTCCAGGACGTCTTCGACGTCCCCGGGCTCACGGAACTCATGGGCGACCTCGAAGCACGCCGGGTCCGGCTGGTCGAGGTGACCACCCCGGAGCCCTCGCCCTTCGCCCGCTCCCTCCTGTTCGGCTACGTCGCCCAGTTCCTGTACGAGGGTGATTCGCCCCTGGCCGAACGGCGGGCCGCAGCCCTCTCCCTCGACTCCCATCTGCTGGCGGAGCTCCTCGGCCGGGCGGAGCTGCGCGAACTGCTCGACGCCGACGTCCTGTCCGAGCTGGAGCAGGAGCTCCAGTGGCTGACGGAGGACCGCGGGGTCAAGGACGCCGAGGGCGTCGCCGACCTTCTCCGGGTCCTCGGTCCGCTCACCGACGCGGAGCTGGCCGGGCGCGGCGCCCACCCGGCCTGGGCTTCGGAGCTGGCCGCCGCCCGCCGGGCCATCCGGGTCCGGATCGCCGGGGCGGACCACTGGGCCGCGATCGAGGACGCGGGACGCCTGCGGGACGCGCTGGGCACCGCTCTCCCGGTCGGCGTCCCCGAGGCGTTCACCGAACCGGTGAAGGATCCCCTCGGCGACCTCCTCTCCCGGTACGCCCGTACGCACGGCCCGTTCACCTCCGCCGGGGCCGCCGCCCGGTTCGGTCTGGGCACGGCCGTCACGGACGGGGCGCTGCAGCGGCTCTCGGCGTCCGGCAGACTCGTCCAGGGCGAGTTCCACCCGGCCGGCATCGGCCAGGAGTGGTGCGACGCCACGGTGCTGCGCCGGCTGCGCCGCCGCTCGCTCGCCGCCCTCCGGCACGAGCTGGAACCGGTCCCGTCCGCCGCCCTCGCCGGCTTCCTTCCCCAGTGGCAGCACCTGGGCAGCAACAGTCTGCGCGGAATCGACGGACTGGCCCGCGCCGTCGAGCAGCTGCAGGGAGCGCCCGTCCCTGCGTCGGCGCTGGAGAAGCTGATCCTGCCGGGCCGGGTGACGGACTACACCCCGGCACTGCTCGACGAGCTGACCACCACCGGCGAGATCGTCTGGGCCGGTGCCGGTGCCCTGCCGGGCAAGGACGGCTGGCTGTCCCTCTACCCCGCCGACAGCGCGCCGTTGCTGCTCCCGCCCCCGCACCCGCTCGAACTCGGCGCGTTGCACGCATCCGTCCTGACCGCCCTGGCCGGCGGATACGGGCTGTTCTTCCGGCAGATCGCCGACCAGGTCCGCGCCACCACGCACCCGGACTGCACCGATCCACAACTGGCCGACGCCATCTGGGACCTGGCCTGGTCGGGCCGGCTCACCAACGACACGCTGGCGCCGCTGCGTTCGCTCCTGGGTTCCGGCCGCACTGCCGGGTCGACGGCCCACCGCGCCAGACGGAACGTCCCGCGCGGACGCTACGGATCGCTCACCACCGCCACCCGGCCCGCTTCCCGGACGGGCCCGCCGACCGTCTCGGGCCGCTGGTCCCTGCTGCCCTCGACCGAGCCCGATCCCACGCACCGCGCGCATGCCCTGGCCCGTACGCTCCTGGACCGCCATGGGGTGGTCACCCGCGGCGCGGTCCAGGCCGAAGGGGTCGAGGGCGGCTTCTCCGCGGCGTACCGCGTCCTCTCCGCCTTCGAGGACAACGGGCAGGCCCGGCGCGGTTACGTCGTCGAGGGGCTGGGGGCGGCCCAGTTCGCGATGGACGGCGCGGTCGACCGGCTGCGCGCCACGTCCACCGCCCTCGACCGTGCGGAGCCCGGTGCCGCGCCCCGCGCCCTGGTCCTCGCGGCGGCGGATCCGGCCAATGCCTACGGCGCGGCGCTGCCCTGGCCCGAGCCGCCGGAGGGAGCCGGGCACAAACCGGGCCGCAAGGCCGGCGCCCTGGTGGTCCTGGTCGGCGGCGAGCTGACGCTGTACATGGAGCGCGGCGGCAAGACGCTGCTGGCCTGGCCCACCGATCCGGACGACCCCGCTCTCCTGGCGGCGGCCGGGGCGCTGGCGGCGGCAGCCCGTGCGGGAGCCCTCGGCACGGTCACGGTGGAGCGCACCAACGGCGCCTCGGCCCTGACCTCCCCGCTCGGCCGCACGCTGGAGGCGGCCGGCTTCCTCGCGACCCCGAGAGGACTCCGCCTGCGCGCCTGAATCCCCGCCAGCCGGGCCCCGCGCCCCGGCCGGCCACGGAGGTCCACCCCGCATCATGGAGGCATGCCCGAAGGAGACACCGTCCTGCAGACCGCCGAGCGTCTGCGCGCCGCGCTCGCCGACCGGACCCTGACCCGTTTCGACCTGCGTGTGCCCCGGTTCGCCACCGCCGACCTCACCGGCCGGACGGTGCTGGACATCGTTCCGCGCGGCAAGCACATCCTCATCCGCGTCGAGGGCGGGCTCACCCTGCACAGCCACCTCCGGATGGACGGGGCCTGGCGCGTCCATGCCGCGGGCGAGCGTTGGCGCGGCGGCCCCGCCCACCAGATCCGCGCCGTCCTCGCCAACGAGTGGCACACCGCGGTCGGTTACCGGCTGCCCGTGCTCGAACTCCTCCGCACCCGGGACGAGGAGCAGGCCGTAGGCCATCTCGGTCCCGATCTGCTGGGGCCCGACTGGGACCCGGAGAGGGCCCTGCGCAATCTGCTCGCCGACCCCGGCCGCCCCCTCGGAGAAGCCCTGCTGGACCAGCGCAACCTGGCCGGAATCGGCAACATCTACAAGGCCGAGCTCTGCTTCCTCGCCCGCGTCACCCCCTGGCTCCCGGCCGGAGAGCTGCCCGCTCCCGTCGCCGCCCGCCTGGTCACAACGGCCGGACAACTCCTCGAAGCCAACCGTGCCCGCCCCGTGCGCACCACCACGACCACACGGGCCGCGCCGCACGGACGGGGCCCGAGGGAACGGCTCTGGGTCTACGGCAGGGCCGGCCGCCCCTGTCTGCGCTGCGGCACCCCCGTCCGCGTCGCGGATCAGGGCACCCGCCCCACCTACTGGTGTCCGCGTTGCCAGTCGGGCCCCACGGGCTGAGGCCGACCCGAGAGCCCGCACCACCAATTGACGGATCGTCAGATTCGGTCGTACGGTCCGGACATGCCTCGCATCGCGTACGACCTCACGGACCGCGCCGCGTTCGTCACCGGCGCGGCGAGCGGCATCGGCCGCGCCTGCGCCCTTCTGCTCGCGGCCGCGGGCGCCACCGTGCACTGCGCGGACCGCGACGAGAAGGGCCTGACGGAGACCCGGGACCTGATCACCGCGGCGGACGGCACGTCCCACACCCATGTCCTCGACGTCACCGACAGCGACCGGGTCCGCGCGGCGGTGGCCGCCTCGGGCGACCTGGACATCCTGGTCGCCGTCGCCGGGGTCATGCACACGAGCAGCGTCCTCGACACCTCGGACGAGGACCTCGATCGCGTGCTCGCGGTCAACTTCAAGGGCGTTCTGCACGCCTGCCGGGAAGCGGCGCGCGGCATGATCGCGCGCGGGGCTCCGGGCTCCCTGGTCACCATGGCCTCGGGGGCGGTCGACGCCGCCGCTCCGGGTCTGCTCTGCTACAGCGCGGCCAAGGCGGCGGTCGTCCAGTTGACCAGGACCCTCGCGACCGAGCTGGGGCCGCACGGCATCCGGGTCAACGCCGTCGCCCCGGGCTGGATCCGTACCCCCATGACGGCTCGCCACGACGCGGAGCAGCAGCACCGGACGGAGGCCGCGATGGCGCGGCTCTCACCGCTCGGAAGAGTCGGCGAACCCGAGGACGTCGCCCACACCGTGCTTCATCTCGTCTCCGACGCGTCGGCCTTCATGACCGGCCAGATCCTCCGCCCGAACGGCGGCGTAGCCATGCCCTGGTGACACGACGGCCGCGCACCGCGCACCGCACCCCCACGGCGTGCCAGTGCCGTGCCCACCGCACCGCGACGACCGGCCACCGCCCCAGGCCCTCGCCCACGTCCTCGACTCCGGGGACGCCCGGGGCCACGCGCCCGCCGGCCCTGCGCATCCCCGCCGACCGGGCGGCCGCGGCCACGTGCACGGGCAGCAGGCTCAGTCCCCATCCGCCCGCCGCCACCGCACCCTCGACGAGCCCCGCATGGGCCGGTTCCAGCACGAGCCGCAGCACGGCCCACCACCACACCCCGCCGAGAACGAGCGCCGGCACCCATCGCCGTACCATGGCTGCCTCCTCCGGCCGAACCTAGTGCGGCGCGTTCATCGACGGGAGGGCGCATCGGGGCGCACCACCGGCGCCCCGCTCGCGACTGCGGACCATTGCGCGCTCTCGCCCGGGAACCCCGGGACCGAAGCCCCGGAGAGCCCCGAAGCCCGAGATCCCGAAGGGCCCCGGAGATCCCGGAACGCACCGCGCCCGATACACGACCGAGCGCCTTCGCTCCTGGGCCGGAGCGAACGCCTCCGCAGCGGCCCCGGACCCAGCCGGGCCCGTACGGCCCGCCACCGTCCCGTTCTCCGCAGTCTCACCCGACACAGCCCGCACCGCATCCGCTCCGGAACGGACCGCACCGCCTCCGCCGGACCGCACCACCCCACCCGGACCGAGCCGCCCCCGCCCGCGTCCCGCACAGAACAGCCCCGGCCACCCGTCCCGGGACCGCGCGGAACCTCCCCCGGCACCGCCGAGCCCCCACCGCGTCGGGTGGGGGCTCGGCGGGTTCGGTCAGCGCTTGTCGTCGCGGAGCGAGTCCTTCATGCCTTTCGCCCGCTTCTCGGCGTCGCTCATGGTGCTCTTGGCCTGACCCTTGGCCTGGTCCATCTTGCCCTCGGCTTCCTTGCGCCGGTCGCCGGTCATCTTGCCCATGGCTTCCTTGGCCTTGCCCTTGATCTTGTCCTTGGCGCCTTCGTCGACCATTGCGACTCCTTCGAGAGGTAGCGGCAGCGCTCCGCGCCGTTCCTGAGGGAGCGGGGCGCGGCGGGACGGGTGCAGGATCCTGCACCCGGACGGGGTGGAGCCGATGCAGATTCCTGCACGCGAGCGGACGGCACGGGCCGTCCCGGGCTCAGCGGGCTCCCTCGTCCCGAACATTCACCCACGAGTGAATGAGTGCCACAAATCGGTCACCGGGAAATCACCCCGTCCGCAGCCGGGAGAGAATCCGCCCCGCCGGTCGCCGACGCCGCCCACACCCCAGTGGGCACACGGAGAATGCCGGCAGGCGTACGGAGAACATGCGAAAGCCCCGGCCGTCCCTCCAGGGGACGACCGGGGCTTCGACACCAGGCCCGACCGGGTGGATCAGGCGGCGACGACATCCACCGCTTCCGCGGGCGCCTTGATGGTCACCCGACCCGTCGGCACACCTGCCACCGACGTCACGGAGACGGAATTGAGCATTGGCCGCACCGGTACGGGGACCGGATCACTGGCTGCTGCCGACTCGGCCAGTTCGGCCAGCGACAGTTCATCGCTCACTTCACGCATGAGCTCGGACATCCGTACATCAAGCGCGTCGCAAATGGCGGAGAGCAGTTCGGAGGATGCCTCCTTCTGCCCCCGCTCCACCTCGGAGAGATAGCCGAGCGAGACTCGGGCGGACGAGGAGACTTCGCGCAGAGTACGGCCTTGGCGCTGGCGCTGCCGACGCAGCACGTCACCAAGCAGGCGACGGAGCAGAATCATCGGTGGCTCCCTCCTCGGACCGCGTAGCCGCATCCTTCACGCCCCACCGTACCGCCTTGCGCCGCGGCCGTGCGGGGAGCGATGTCGTGTTCACTCAGGGCTGCAAACATCAATTCCCCCCGTTCTGTTCCGTATCCTGTGCCCTTGCATTCTTGCCGAGTTCGGCGGACAGCAATGCGAGCACGCTGCGCACGCTCTCTTTACGGATGTCCGCCCGCCCGCCGTTCAATCGCAGCGCGGCCGTTTTCTCCGCGCCGTCCGGCCCGGCCACCGCAACATAGACCGTGCCGACGGGCTTGCCGTCCTGCGGATCGGGGCCCGCGACCCCGGTGGTCGCCATCCCCCAGTCCGCCCCCAGAACACGGCGTACACCGACTGCCATCTGCCGTGCCACTTCCGGGTCGACCGCCCCGCGCTCCGCCAGCAGGGCGCCGTCGACGCCCAGCACGTCCCGCTTCAGGGGCGTCGCGTACGCCGTCACGGACCCGCGGAAGGAACGTGAGGCACCGGGCACGGACGTCAGCTCCGCCGCCACCAGACCGCCGGTGAGCGACTCGGCGACGGCAAGTGTCTCGCCCCGCCCCGTGAGCAGCTCCAGCACCCGGGCCGCGGCAGTCACCGCTCGGCCTCCGCCGAGTCACGGCCGCTCCGGGCCCCGGCGGCCCGCGCGGCTTCCGCCCGCTCGGCCGCGAGTCCCCGACGGCGCAGCACGACGGCCTGACGCACGTAGTCGAGTCCGGTGACGACCGTCAGCACGACGGCCACCGCCATCACCCAGAAGCGCAGGGTGGCGAGCGGACCGGTCAGCGCCAGAACATACATCCCGACGGCCGTTCCCTGCGCCAGGGTTTTCATCTTCCCACCGCGACTGGCCGGAATCACCGCATGCCGTATCACCCAGAAACGCATCAGCGTGATGCCGAGCTCGCGGAAGAGGATGACGCCCGTGACCCACCAGGGCAGGTCCCCGAGGTACGACAGACAGATCAGCGCCGCGCCCATGATCGCCTTGTCCGCGATCGGGTCGGCGATCTTCCCGAAGTCGGTGACCAGGTTGTACGTGCGTGCCAGATGGCCGTCGAACAGGTCGGTGATCATGGCGATGGCGAAGGCCGCCCAGGCGAAGGACCGCCAGACCGGGTCGTACCCGCCGTTGTGCAGCAGCAGCATGACGAAGCCGGGCACCAGTACCAGCCGCAGCATGGTGAGCAGATTGGCGATGTTCCACAGGCTGGCCTGATTCACGGCCGCCGCGCCCAGCTTGCCGCCGCGGACCGGCTTCGCGCCGGATCCGCCTGCCGCGGATGCCGGGGCTCCCGTCATCTGGCCGCCTCCACGAGTTCGGAACACTCGGCCACCAGGTCCACTCCTTCGGTGCCCACGACCTTTGCCTCGACCATAAGGCCGGGAACGAGGCCCTCGCGTGTGGTGAAGAGCACCTGCCCGTCCGTCTCGGGAGCCTGGTGCGCCGCGCGCCCCACCGCTCCGTCCTCGTCGTCCACGGACTCGACCAGCACGTGGAGCGACTCCCCGAGGCGCTCCTCGGCGCGCTGCGAGGTCAGCTCCTCGGCCAGCTGCGAGATGTGCGCGAGCCGCTCCGCGATGACGTCGGCGTCCAGCTTGTTGTCGTAGCCGACCGCCTCGGTGCCCTCCTCGTCGGAGTAGCCGAAGACGCCGATGGCGTCGAGCCTGGCGCCGGTGAGGAAGCGTTCCAGCTCCGCGAGGTCGGCCTCGGTCTCGCCGGGGAAGCCCACGATGAAGTTGGAGCGGGCACCGGCCTGGGGGGCCTTGCTCCGGATGGTGTCCAGGAGCTCCAGGAACCGGTCGGTGTCCCCGAAGCGCCGCATCGCCCGCAGCACGCCGGGCGCCGAGTGCTGGAACGACAGGTCGAAGTAGGGGGCGACCTTGGGCGTCGAGGTCAGTACGTCGATGAGGCCGGGCCGCATCTCGGCCGGCTGCAGGTAGCTGACCCGGATCCGCTCGATGCCCTCGACGTCGGCGAGCTCCGGCAGCAGCGTCTCCAGCAGCCGGATGTCGCCGAGGTCCTTGCCGTAGGAGGTGTTGTTCTCGGAGACCAGCATCACCTCCTTGACACCCTGCTCGGCCAGCCAGCGGGTCTCCTGGAGCACGTCCGAGGGGCGCCGCGAGATGAAGGATCCGCGGAAGGACGGAATCGCGCAGAAGGAGCAGCGGCGGTCGCAGCCGGACGCGAGCTTCACGGAGGCGACGGGGCTGGTGCCCAGCCGTCGGCGCAGGGGCGCCCGGGGGCCGGAGACCGGGGCCACGCCCTCGGGGAGGTCCTCGGGGGCCGGGGCGGCCTCCTGGGCGTGCCCCGGCAGCGCCACGGCCGCGTCCTGCCGCTCGGCCGGGCTGATCGGCAGCAGCTTGCGGCGGTCGCGCGGGGTGTGCGAGGCGTGGACGCCGCCGCTGAGGATGGTCTGGAGGCGGTCCGAGATGTCGGCGTAGTCGTCGAAGCCGAGCACTCCGTCCGCTTCGGGCAGGGCCTCGGCGAGGTCCTTGCCGTAGCGCTCGGCCATGCAGCCGACGGCGACCACGGCCTGGGTTCTGCCGTGATCCTTCAGATCGTTCGCTTCGAGCAGGGCATCGACGGAGTCCTTCTTGGCGGCTTCGACGAATCCACACGTGTTGACGACGGCGACATCGGCGTCGGAGGCGTCCTGGACGAGCTCCCAGCCGTCCGCTGCCAAGCGGCCTGCAAGCTCCTCCGAGTCCACCTCGTTACGGGCGCAGCCAAGGGTGACAAGGGCGACGGTACGGCGTTCGGGCATGGACTCAAGACTACTTTGTCCCGGCACTGGCCCTGCCGCGCAGGGTTGCGTCGCCGCTCCGGGTGACGAAAGCGGCGGGCACCCGGCCATCGGCCGGGTGCCCGCCGGGTACGGACGGCGCCCGAAATGCGGTCGTGTACGCGTCAGCCGACCGCGGGGTCGCCCTTCGTGTACGAGAGCCGTTCGACCTGGCCGGGCTGGAACTCGTCCTCGACCTTCTTGCCGTTCACGAAGAGCTCGATCGAACCGGCGTTCCCGAGAACGAGGTCGACGCGCTCCTGGTCCTGGAAGGTCTTGGACTGGCCCTGGAGCAGCAGACCGTCGAAGAGGAGCCGGCCGTTGTGGTCCTTGGCCGAGATCCAGCTCTTGCCCTGGTTGGCGCTGAGCCGCACGGTCACCTTGTCCCTGGGGGCCGCGGCGATGGCGCTGTCGGACGGTTCCGGCTTGGGATCGACGGGCTTGCCGGTCTTCGGGGCGGGGGTCTTCTTGTCGGGCGTCGAGCCCTCGGTGACCTGGGTGGCCGAGGTGTCGTCGTCGCCGCCCTTGAAGGCGGTGAAACCGACGAAACCGACGACGGCGACGATCGCCGCGACCATGGCCGCCGTCCAGTTGGGCCGACGGGGTTCGGAACGGATGCGTTCGGCTTCGAACAGCGGTGCCGCGGGCGTGGGCGCGGGACGGCCGCCGTGCTCGGCGTCGTACTGCGAAACCAGCGGTTCCGGATCGATCCGGACGGCACGGGCCAACGTACGGATATGGCCGCGGGCGTACACGTCGCCGCCGCAGCGGGAGAAGTCGTCCGCTTCGATCGCGTGCACGATGGGGATGCGCACCCGGGTGGACGAACTGATCTCTTCGACCGTGAGACCTGCGGCGATGCGAGCCTGCTGAAGCACTCGACCGATCGAAGGCCGGTCGTCTTCGGGGGAGTTGCCGATGGACACGGGGGCGCCTTTCGAGCGTGAGCCACCTGCTGGGTGTTCAGTCTAGGGGGGGTACGAAAGAGTGGGGCAACCGGGAGGAAGGACTTTGTCCTCCATCGGAATCGAACATCGCCCCGAATCTGCCGGACCACCCTGGGAAGGACAATTCTGCCGCCCTTCCCCTCAAGTTGACGTACGACCCGGCGAAACGGTTGCCCGTACTACCACTACTGGGCGGATTCCCCGCGGATCAGCGCCAACACCCCGTCCAGCTCGTCCGGTTTCACCATGACGTCGCGGGCCTTGGATCCCTCGCTCGGTCCGACGATGTTCCGCGACTCCATCAGGTCCATCAGCCGGCCGGCCTTGGCGAAGCCGACCCGCAGCTTGCGCTGGAGCATCGAGGTGGAGCCGAACTGGGTGGAGACGACCAGTTCGGCGGCCTGGCAGAGCAGGTCGAGGTCGTCGCCGATGTCCTCGTCGATCTCCTTCTTCTGCTTCGTGCCCACCACGACGTCGTCGCGGAAGACCGGGGCCATCTGGTCCTTGCAGTGCTGGACGATGGCCGCGACCTCGTCCTCGGTGACGAAGGCGCCCTGCATGCGGGTGGGCTTGTTCGCCCCCATGGGCAGGAACAGGCCGTCGCCCTTGCCGATGAGCTTCTCCGCACCGGGCTGGTCCAGGATGACCCGGCTGTCGGCCAGCGAGGAGGTGGCGAAGGCGAGCCGGGAGGGCACGTTCGCCTTGATCAGGCCGGTGACGACATCGACCGACGGCCGCTGGGTCGCCAGCACCAGGTGGATGCCGGCGGCGCGGGCCAGCTGGGTGATGCGGACGATGGCGTCCTCCACGTCGCGCGGCGCGACCATCATCAGGTCGGCGAGCTCGTCGACGATCACCAGCAGGTACGGGTAGGGCGAGAGCTCGCGCTCGCTGCCCTCCGGCTGCTTGACCTTGCCGTCGCGGACGGCCTGGTTGAAGTCGTCGATGTGCCGGTACCCGAACGCGGCGAGGTCGTCGTAGCGCAGGTCCATCTCCCGCACGACCCACTGGAGCGCCTCGGCGGCGCGCTTCGGGTTGGTGATGATCGGCGTGATCAGGTGCGGGATGCCCTCGTACGCGGTCAGCTCGACGCGCTTGGGGTCGACCAGGACCATGCGGACGTCGTCCGGGGTCGCCCGCACCATGATCGAGGTGATCAGGCAGTTGATGCAGGACGACTTGCCGGAACCGGTCGCACCGGCCACCAGCACGTGCGGCATCTTCGCCAGGTTGGCCATCACGTAGCCGCCCTCGACGTCCTTGCCGAGCGCGACGAGCATCGGGTGGTCGTCCTCGGCGGCGTCCGCCAGGCGCAGCACGTCGCCGAGGTTGACCATCTCCCGGTCGGTGTTGGGGATCTCGATGCCGACCGCGGACTTGCCCGGGATCGGGGAGATGATCCGGACGTCGGGGCTGGCGACCGCGTACGCGATGTTCTTGGCGAGCGCGGTGATCCGCTCGACCTTCACCGCGGGGCCGAGCTCCACCTCGTACCGGGTGACCGTCGGGCCACGGGTGAAGCCGGTGACGGCGGCGTCGACCTTGAACTCGGTGAAGACGTTCGTCAGCGCGGCGACGATGGCGTCGTTGGCGGCGCTGCGGGTCTTGCCGGGGCCGCCGCGTTCCAGCAGGTCGAGCGAGGGCAGCGAGTAGGTGATGTCGCCGGAGAGCTGGAGCTGCTCGGCGCGGGCCGGCAGCGGCTGGGACTGCGAGTCGGGGACGGACTTCGTCAGGTCGGGCACGCCGCCCGGGGGCGTCGGCCGCTTCTCCTGCTTCCCCCCTCCGAAGGAGGGTTCGCCCTCCCTGGCACCGGGCACCGGTGTGCCCTGGCGTTCACGCTCGACGGTGACGCCCTGCGTGAGATCGGCGACGAGCGGCGAGGGCGGCATTCCGTTGAGCACGGCCCCGTCGAGCGCGGCGGCCGCCGCGGCGGCCACGTCCACCGCGTCCATGGTGCGGTTCGTCGCGGGCTGGGCGACGTCCTTGCGCGGCTTGCGGCGCTTGGAGAGCGCCTCGGCCTCGGCCTGGTCGGGGTCGTACTCGGCGGGCGCCTCGGAGCGACGTGCCGCGGAGCGGCGGGAGCGGGCGGGCAGCGCCTCGCGCCACTGCTCGTCGTAGCGCTCGTCGTCGTTCTCCTCGTCCTCCTCGGGGTCGGGCACGGGGTGGATGAGGCCCAGCCTGGTGCCGAGCAGCCGGAGGCGCTGCGGGATGGCGTTCACCGGGGTGGCGGTGACGACCAGCAGTCCGAAGACGGTGAGCAGGAACAGCAGGGGGACGGCGAGGACCTCGCCCATCGTGTGGGTCAGTGGTTTGGAGGCCGCCCAGCCGATGAGCCCGCCGGCGTCCTGCATCGCGGTGGTGCCGTCCCCCCGGCCGGGCGCGCCGCACGCGATGTGCACCTGCCCGAGCACTCCGACGACCAGGGCGGACAGCCCGATGACGATGCGGCCGTTGGCCTCGGGTTTCTGCGGGTAGAGGATCAGCCGTACGGCGATGGCGCCGAGCAGTATCGGCACGAGCAGGTCGAGCCTGCCGAAGGCGCCGGTGACCAGCATCTCGACGAGGTCGCCGACGGGTCCGCGCAGGTTCGACCAGGTGCCCGCGGCGACGATGAGGGCGAGACCGAGCAGCAGCAGCGCGACGCCGTCCTTGCGGTGCGCGGGATCGAGCCCCTTGGCTCCGCGTCCTATGCCGCGGAGCATCGCTCCGACGGTGTGGGCCGCGCCGAGCCAGACGGCGCGCGCCACGCGGTACACACCGGCGGTGGGCGACGGCGCGGGTTTGGGCGCGGCTGCTTTCTTGGCCACCGCCTTCTTGGCGGGTGCCTTCTTCGCGGGCGCGGTCTTCTTCGCGGCGGGCTTCTTCGCGGGCGCGGCTTTCTTCGCCGGGGCGGCTTTCCTGGCCGGTCCCGGGGTACGGCCGGCGCGCTTCGCGGTGCCCGCCGTGCCCTGGGAACCCTTGCCGGACGTACGTGAGGCCATGGTGCCGAGGTTACCTGTGTCGACAGCCGTGAACACGTGTGCCTGCCGCTTCACCCGTCCGTGTCGTTGTACGGAGGACGCGAACTGACGCGGCCTCACTGCCGGAGGCTCGGATTCCGAATTTTTCCGCGCGAGGGACCGGCCGAGCAGGAAGGCGAGTTGGGCCGGAGTCCCGGCAACCGCCCTCCCCCGGCCGGAAGTAGTGCCGCACGGGCGCCTCACGTCCCCGTACGGTCGACGACCGGGCCGTACGGCGCGCTCGGCCCGCTCGCCGACGATCACGACCGCTGCCCCGCGCGTACGGCGTCAGGAGGGAAGGGGACTGCCGCTTCCCGTACCGGGCTCCAGGGCGTCGAGCGCCCGGCGCAGCCCGGTCAGCTTGCGCTCCAGATGGGCCGCGGTGGCCACCGCCGCGGCATCCGCGGACTCGTCGTCCAGCTGCTTGGAGAGCGCCTCGGCCTGCTCCTCGACGGCCGCGAGCCGCGCCGAGAGCTCGGCCAGCAGCCCTGCGGGCTCCCTGTCCTGGTCGTCCGCGCCGGTGTCGCCCTCCAGCTGGAGCCGCAGCAGCGCCGCCTGTTCGCGCAGCTTGCAGTTCTTCGTGTACAGCTCGACGAAGACCGAGACCTTGGCCCGCAGCACCCACGGGTCGAACGGCTTCGAGATGTAGTCCACCGCGCCCGCCGCATAACCCCGGAAGGTGTGGTGCGGACCGTGGTTGATCGCGGTGAGAAAGATGATCGGGATGTCCCGGGTCCGTTCCCGCCGCTTGATGTGCGCGGCGGTCTCGAAACCGTCCATGCCCGGCATCTGGACGTCCAGCAGAATGACCGCGAAGTCGTCCGTGAGCAGCGCTTTGAGCGCTTCCTCCCCTGACGATGCCCGTACCAGTGTCTGATCGAGCGCAGAGAGGATGGCCTCCAGCGCCAGCAGATTCTCCGGCCGGTCATCGACCAGGAGGATCTTGGCCTTCTGCACCATGGCCCGTCCTCCTCGCCCCGGAATCGCACCGGGCGCCGCCCCAGGGGACGACTCCCTTGCGCCGTCCGTCCTTGTGCCGGTCATGGTAGCCGCACCCCGACCGTCGCCACACCCTGTCACCGCGATGTCACTGTGCACGCAGAAGAAACGCGGCGGGAGACCAGAAGGTTCCCCGTATGCCGCGTCCTCACACCCCTACGAGCACAACCGATCAGCAACTCATCACATTTCTCGCCACTAACGATCACTCTCCTCGCATCCACTGCTCCATGACGGAAAGAAGGTGATCAGGATCAACAGGCTTGGTGACGTAGTCGGAAGCACCGGATTCGATCGCCTTCTCCCGGTCCCCCTTCATCGCCTTCGCGGTCAGCGCGACGATCGGCAGCCCGGCGAACTGCGGCATCCGGCGGATCGCGGCCGTCGTGGCGTAGCCGTCCATCTCCGGCATCATGATGTCCATCAGCACGACCGTCACATCGTCGTGCTGCTCCAGGACTTCGATGCCCACCCGGCCGTTCTCCGCGTAGAGCACCGTGAGGCCGTGCTGCTCCAGCACGCTGGTGAGCGCGAAGACGTTGCGGATGTCGTCGTCGACGATCAGCACCTTCTCGCCGCGGAACCGGAACGTCCTGCGGACCTCCGGCTCCTCCTGCCCGGCGAGCGCCCACGGCTCCGGCTCGACCGCCGGCGCGGCGGTCCGCGGCGGCAGGACCGGGCGGCGCTCCACGGCGCCCGCGCTCCTGCGGCGGTACGGCGCCACCCCGGCCGCGCCGGACGGCTCCGGCGCGGTGGTCGTCCGGTCCGGCCCGGAGCCGATCTCCGGGAGCCCTCCCTGCGCGGCCTCCGCACCGGACTCCCCGGCCTCTCCGGGGCCGATCTGCGGGTATCCCTGCGGCGGCAGCTCGCCCGGGTGCAGCGGCAGGTAGAGCGTGAACGTCGAACCGCGGCCCGGTTCGCTCGCCGCGTGGATCTCACCGCCCAGCAGCCGGGCGATCTCCCGGCTGATGGACAGCCCGAGCCCCGTACCGCCGTACTTGCGGCTGGTCGTGCCGTCCGCCTGCTTGAACGCCTCGAAGATCACCAGCATCTTGCTGGAGGCGATCCCGATGCCCGTGTCGGTGACCGAGAAGGCGATCAGCCCGGCGTCCGCCTCGGTCAACGAGCCGGCTTCCAGGAGCTGTTCCCGGATCGCGTTCGGAACGTCCTTGTCGGCGCGCCGGATGACCAGCTCGACCGCCCCGCTGTCGGTGAACTTCACCGCGTTGGACAGCAGGTTGCGCAGCACCTGCAACAGCCGCTGCTCGTCCGTGTTCAGCGTCGCGGGGAGCTCCGGCGAGACCCGTACGGAGAAGTCGAGCCCCTTCTCCGCGGTGAGCGGCCGGAAGGTCGCCTCCACGTAGTCGACCAGCTGGACCAGCGCGATCCGGGTCGGACTGACGTCCATCTTGCCCGCCTCGACCTTCGTCAGGTCGAGGATGTCGTTGATCAGCTGGAGCAGGTCGGAACCGGCCCCGTGGATCGTCTCGGCGAACTCCACCTGCTTCGGGGAGAGGTTCCCCTCGGCGTTGTCCGCGAGCAGTTTGGCCAGGATGAGCAGCGAGTTGAGCGGCGTGCGCAGTTCGTGCGACATGTTCGCCAGGAACTCGGACTTGTAGCGCATCGAGACGGCGAGCTGCTCGGCGCGCTCCTCCAGGACCTGCCGGGCCTCTTCGATCTCGGTGTTCTTGACCTCGATGTCGCGGTTCTGCCGGGCCAGCAGCTCCGCCTTCTCCTCCAGCTCGGCGTTGGACTCCTGGAGCGCCTTCTGCCGGTTCTCCAGCTCCTTCGACCGGTCCCGGAGCTGCTCGGCCAGCTTCTGCGACTGTTCGAGGAGCTTCTCGGTCTTCGTGTTGACGCTGATGGTGTTGACGCTCGTCGCGATCATCTCGGCGAGCTGGTTGAGGAAGTCCCGCTGGATGTGGGTGAACGGCTGGAACGACGCCAGCTCGATCACGCCGAGGACCTTCCCCTCGAAGAGCACCGGAAGCACGATCACATGCGCGGGCGGCGCCTCGCCGAGGCCGGAGGAGATCTTCAGGTACCCCGGCGGGACGTTGTCCACCTGGATGGTCCGCTTCTCCTCCGCGGCCGTGCCGATGAGCGTCTCGCCGGGCCGGAAGGACGTCGGCATCGAGCCCGCCGAGTACCCGTAACTGCCCCTCATCCGGAGCTCGTACGCGTTGTCCTCGTCACTGTCGACGCCCACCGCTTCGGTGTCGCCGGTGGGCATCGCCAGGAAGAACGCGCCGTGCTGCGCGGAGACGACCGGGGTCAGCTCGCTCATGATCAGCGAGGCCACGTCGTCGAGGTCGCGGCGCCCCTGCATCAGGCCGGAGATCCGGGCCAGGTTGCCCTTGAGCCAGTCCTGTTCCTTGTTGGTCGCCGTGGTGTCGCGCAGGTTGGCGATCATCGTGTTGATGTTGTCCTGCAGGGCCTGGATCTCGCCCGCCGAGTCCACGTCGATCTTCAGGTTGAGATCGCCCCGGGTCACCGCCGTGGCGACGGCCGCGATGGCCCGCACCTGACGGGTGAGGTTGCCGGCCATCTCGTTCACCGACTCGGTCAGGTCGCGCCAGGTGCCGTCGACGTCCCTGACCCGGGCCTGGCCGCCCAACTGCCCCTCCGTGCCCACCTCGCGGGCCACCCGGGTCACCTGCTCGGCGAACGAGGACAGCTGGTCGACCATCGTGTTGATGGTGTTCTTCAGTTCCAGGATCTCGCCGCGCGCGTCGATGTCGATCTTCTTGGTGAGGTCGCCCTTGGCGATCGCCGTGGTGACCGCGGCGATCTGGCGCACCTGACCGGTCAGGTTGGACGCCATCGAGTTCACCGACTCGGTGAGGTCCTTCCACGTGCCGAAGACTCCCGACACCTGCGCCTGGCCGCCCAGCTCGCCCTCGGTGCCCACCTCGCGGGCGACCCGGGTCACCTCGTCGGCGAACGAGGACAGCGTCTTCACCATCGTGTTGACGGTCTCGGCCAGCTCGGCGACCTCGCCGCGCGCCTCGACGGTGACCTTCTTCGTCAGGTCGCCGTTGGCGACGGCGGACGAGACCCGGGAGATGTTGCGCACCTGACTGGTCAGGTTGTTCGCCATCAGGTTGACGTTGTCGCTGAGGTCCTTCCAGATGCCGGTCGCGCCGCGCACCCGGGCCTGCCCGCCGAGGATGCCCTCGGTGCCCACCTCACGGGCCACCCTGGTCACCTCGTCGGCGAAGTTCAGCAGCTGGTCGACCATCGTGTTGACGGTCGTGACCAGTTCGAGGATCTCGCCCTTGGCGTCGACGGTGATCTTCTTGGAGAGGTCGCCGTTGGCGACCGCGGTGGTGACCTCGGCGATGTTGCGGACCTGAAGGGTCAGGTTGTTCGCCATGCCGTTGACGGACTGGGTGAGGTCCTTCCACGTACCGGACACGCCCTGCACCTCGGCCTGGCCGCCGAGGATGCCCTCGGTGCCCACCTCACGGGCCACCCTGGTGACCTGCTCGGCGAAGTTCGAGAGCTGGTCCACCATCGTGTTGAGGACGTTCTTGAGCTCCAGGATCTCGCCCCGGGCGTCCACGTCGATCTTCTGCGACAGGTCGCCCCGCGCCACCGCCGTGGCGACCTGCGCGATGTTGCGGACCTGGGCGGTGAGGTTGCCGGCCATGCCGTTCACGGAGTCGGTCAGATCGCGCCACACGCCGGCCACGCCGGGCACCTGCGCCTGACCGCCGAGCCGCCCGTCGGTGCCCACCTCGCGGGCCACCCGGGTCACCTGCTCGGCGAAGGCGGACAGCTGGTCGACCATCGTGTTGATGGTGTTCTTGAGCTCCAGGATCTCGCCGCGCGCGTCCACGTCGATCTTCTGCGACAGGTCGCCCTGCGCCACCGCCGTGGTCACCTGGGCGATCTGGCGCACCTGGGAGGTCAGGTTCCCCGCCATGAAGTTGACGGAGTCGGTGAGGTCCTTCCACGTGCCGGAGACGCCGTCCACCTCGGCCTGACCGCCGAGGCGCCCCTCCGTGCCCACGTCGCGCGCCATCCGCGTCACCTGGTCGGCGAACGAGGAGAGCTGCGCCACCATCGTGTTGACGGTGTTCTTCAGCTCCAGCATCTCGCCCGCGACATCGACGGTGACCTTCCGCGTCAGGTCGCCGTTGGCCACTGCGGTCGTCACCTGCGCGATGTCGCGCACCTGCCCGGTGAGGTTGCGGAATGCCGCGTTCACCGAGTCGGTGAGGTCCTTCCACGTCCCCGCCGCGCCCGGCACCTCCGCCTGGCCCCCGAGCCGCCCCTCGATGCCGACCTCACGGGCCACCCGGGTCACTTGCGAACCGAAGGCCTGGAGCTGGTCGACCATCGTGTTGACGGTGTTCTTCAGCCGGAGCATCTCACCGGCCACGTCCACGGTGACCTTCCGCGACAGGTCGCCGTTGGCCACCGCCGTGGTCACCTGCGCGATGTCGCGCACCTGGGTCGTCAGGTTCCGGAAGACCGTGTTCACCGAGTCGGTGAGGTCCTTCCAGGTGCCCGCCGCGCCCGGCACCTTCGCCTGGCCCCCGAGCAGGCCCTCGCCGCCGACCTCGCTGGCCACCCGGGTCACCTCGTCGGCGAAGATCCGCAGCGTGTCGGTCATCTGGTTGATGGTCTCGGCCAGCTGCGCGACCTCGCCGCGGGCGCTCACCGTGACCTTCTGGGTCAGGTCGCCGTTGGCCACGGCCGTGGTGACCTCGGCGATCCCGCGCACCTGGGAGGTGAGGTTCCCGGCCATCGTGTTGACGGAGTCGGTGAGGTCCTTCCACACCCCGGCCACCCCGGGCACGGTCGCCTGCCCGCCCAGCTCGCCCTCCGTGCCCACCTCACGGGCGACCCTCGTCACCTCGGAGGAGAACGAGGACAGCTGGTCGACCATCGTGTTGACGGTGTTCTTCAGCTGGAGCATCTCACCGGCCACATGGACGGTGACCTTCCGCGACAGATCGCCCTTGGCGACCGCCGTCGTCACGAGGGCGATGTCCCGCACCTGCGCGGTCAGCCGGTACGCCATGGTGTTCACGGAGTCCGTGAGGTCCTTCCACGACCCGGACATCCCGCGCACCTGGGCCTGCCCGCCCAGCTTGCCCTCGGTGCCGACCTCGACCGCGACCCGCGTCACCTGCTCGGTGAACGCCGACAGCTGATCGACCAGGCTGTTGACCGTACGGGCGACCTTGAGGAACTCGCCCCGCAGCGGCCGCACCGTCTCGTCGGCCGTGTGCGACCGCAGTTCCATCCGCTGCTCGAGATCACCGTCGGCCACCGCCGACAGCACCCGCCCGACCTCCGAGACCGGGCGGGCCAGATCGTCGACCAGGGCGTTGGAGGCGTCGATCGCGGCGGCCCAGGAGCCCTCGCAGGCGCCGGTCTCCAGCCGCTCGGTGAGCTTCCCCTCGCGCCCCACCACCCGCCGCACTCGGGCCAGCTCGTTGGTGAGGTGGAGATTGCGGTCGGCGACCTCGTTGAAGACCGCCGCGATCTCCGCCATCGGACCGTCGCCCGAGACGGTCAGACGCCTGCGGAAATTGCCGTCGCGCATCGCCACCAGGCCCGCCAACAGCCTGTTGAGCGCCGCCGCGTCGACGTCGATGGTTCCATTGCGCTGCTTCTTCACGGACTGTCCGCCTTTTGTGCGCGTGCTCGTTCCCCGCGCCGCCACGCCAGACTCCACCGTGTCCCTCCCGCAGGGGTTGACCGTATAGCTCGGGTCTTGTCTGGGAACTTGCCCAGTTCTTCTTCGGCTCATCGCCACTGCCCACCGTCGACGGGTGACCATGCGGACGTCAAATCGTTGAAACGTACCAGGCGCGATACGGGTGGGGGGCAACCTCCGGGGGCTGTCCCCCGTCCCTCTGGCCAAAAGCCCACACTTGCTCGGTCACCTGTCCGTTCCTGCCCGGTCCTGCCCGAAGTCGGCCCTCGTGTACCCGGCACCGGGGCCGAGCGTCTAGCCTGGCAGGCGAATCGAAGCGGCGAGAAACGGGCACAGGACTCGGGGAAGCGACGAGACACCATATGGGGAGTGCTGTGATCACCGCGCGTGCGGCCGCCACCTTCGACCCGGTCGGGCGCTCCGTCGCGACCGCCCGTGCCTTCGTCCGGGACACCCTCCAGGGGTGGGGCTACGCGGATGTCGTCGACGACGCGGTCGTCCTCACCAGCGAGCTGGTGACCAACGCCGTGATCCACGCGGGCACCGCCGCGGACGTGCTGTGCCTGCGTACCGAGGACGGCGTCCGGATCGAGGTCTCCGACCACTATCCGGAACGCGAGATCCCGCTCCAGAGCACGGGACCCGACTTCGCCGGCCCGGACCGGGAGAACGGCCGCGGTCTGCTGCTCTGCGCGGCGCTCGCCACCCGGTGGGGCGTGGAGTACTCGCCCGCCCGCAAGCACGTCTGGTTCCAGCTCGACCTTCCCGAACGCCCGGTGGGCATCCGCTCCGCCGGTCCGCTGCTCCCCGTGGGCCTGCTCCCGGTGGCCGACGAGCGCGTCCGGGTCGCCGTCATCCAGATCGACAGCTCCGGCTCCATCGCGGCATGGAACGAGGACGCCACGTTCCTCTTCGGCCACGCCGCGGACCAGGTCACCGGGAAGCAGCTCACCGACTTCACGGCCTGGCCCCAGACGCCCGGCACCAACACGGGCATCGTCGACGCCCTCCAGCTCTCGCGCTGGGAGGGCAGCTACGGGATCCGGGGCGCCGACGGACGCGTCGTCCCCGTCTACGCCTCGCACCTGCGGGTCCGTGACACCCACGGCGAGCCCTCCACCGTCTGTCTCCTCGTCCGCGACTACGAGCGCGCCGTGCTCCAGTCCCCGGCCCGCACACCGGTGTCCGACGTGAACGTCGAGAGCGGCAAGACCGACCCGTTCGAGATCTTCATCGGCTCCCCCGCCCCGGACGACCTCGACGGCCTGCTCCAGCGCACGGTCGAGCGGGCGCGCGACATGCTGGACGCCGATTCGGCCTTCCTGCTGCTGGCCACGGACGACGAGACGGAGCTGGAGGTACGGGCCACCACGGGCCTGCCCTCGGCCCGCCAGCGTTTCGCCCGGGTGCCGGTGGAGGCCGGAACGGGCCGGTACGGCTCCGCCCGGATGCCCGCCGTCCACGAGGACCTCGACAACGTCCCGGGCGCGGTCCCTCTGCTCAACGGCACCGGGATGCGTTCCGTCGTCACCGTGCCGCTGAAGGTCGAGGGCCGGCTCACGGGCTCCCTGGGGGTCGCCGCCGAGGCCGCCGGGCGTTACTCGAACGAGGAGGCGCTGCGCCTCCAGTTCGCCGCCGACCGCATCGCGCTGGCCGTCGAGTCGGCCCGCCTGGGCGAGTTGGAACGCCTGCGCCGCGGTTCCCTGTCCTTCCTCGTCGAGGCGTCCGATCTGCTCGCCGGCACCCTCGACCGGGACCAGACCCTGGCGCTGATGGCCCAGATGACGGTCCCCACGCTGGCCACCTGGTGCGCCGTCTACACGATCGCCGACCAGGCGTCGGAGCCCTACCTCTCCTATGTGCTGCACGAGGACGAGGAGCGCATCGACGGCCTCAAGGCCCTGCTCTCCAGGATCGCTCCCCCGGACCCCGTGCCGACTCCCGGCGCCCGCGTCTGGACGGCCCCCTCCGAGGCCGCCCACCAGGCCGCCATGCGGACTTCGATGCGCACGCTCGGGCTCGGTGAGACCGGCAGGCTCGGCGAGCCGGGCAGCCTCGGCTCCGGCATCCGCATGACGCTCGCCACCGCGGCCGCGGTGGGTGGGGAGACGGTGGTCCTGCCGCTCGTCGCCCGCAACCGTGTCATCGGCATGCTCACGCTCGGAAAGCCCTCCGACGACCACTTCCGCCAGGAGATCCTGGAACTGGCCGAGGACCTGTCCCGGCGGGCCGCCCTCGCCCTCGACAACGCCCGCCTGTACTCGGAGCGCATGGCGATCAGCCAGTCCCTGCAGCGCAGCCTGCTGCCGCCGGGGCTGCCCGAGGTCCCCAACGTCGAGATCGAGGTCATCTACCGCGCGGCGGGCGAGGGCAACGAGGTCGGCGGCGACTTCTACGACGTCTTCCCGATCCGTGACGGCGCCTACGGCTTCGCCATCGGCGACGTCTGCGGCACCGGTCCGGAGGCCGCTGCCGTGACGGGCCTCGCCCGCCATGCCCTGCGCCTCCTGGCCCGCGAGGGCTTCGGCGGCCCCGCCGTCCTGGAGCGGCTGAACGCCGCCATCCTGGACGAGGGTTCCCGCAGCCGCTTCCTCACCCTTCTGTACGGCGAGTTGTGGCCCCAGGAGGACGGCAGCGCCCTCCTGAAGGTGGTCTGCGCGGGGCACCCGCTGCCGCTGCGCCTGCGCCAGGACGGCTCGGTCGAGTCGGCCGCCGAGCCGCAGCCCCTGCTGGGCGTCATCGAGGATCTCGAACTGTACGAGCAGACGGTCACCCTCGCCCCGGGCGATGTCCTGCTGTGTGTGACGGACGGCGTCACGGAACGCCGTGAGGGCTCCCGCATGCTGGGCGACGACGGCCTGGCGGACGTCCTGGCCACGTGCACCGGTCTGACGGCGGGTGCGGTGGCGGCACGCATCCTGCGGGCCGTGGAGCGCTTCGCCGCCGAGCCGGCCTCGGACGACATGGCCATCCTCGCCATGCGCGTCCCCGAACCGCCCACCACCTGACCCCTTTCGAGGCAGCCCGGCAGCTGAGTGGAACACGCCCCGGACGGCGACCGCCTGACGGTCGCCGTCGCCGACCGTACGCACGGCACCGGGCCGGCCTCCGACGAGGACTGGCCGGTCCTGCTGGGGCTTTCCCTCAATGAGCCATTCAACGCGAAAGGCCCCCGCCTAATGGCGGGGGCCTTTCGTTTTGCCAGAGCCCCAATGCGGAATCGAACCGCAGACCTTCTCCTTACCATGGAGACGCTCTACCGACTGAGCTATTGGGGCCTGCTGCGCTGTGCAACGAGATAAAGCATACCCTGAACTCGGGGATGCTCAAAACCACTGATCACAGTCGCCCCTGACGGGCTCTCAACGGGTGTCGACACGGCCCCGCGCCGCCCCTGTACGGCACAAGCCGCGGGCCGGGCAGCACGGCGGCCGGCTCCGAACAGGGGCCCGAGCACACGGGTGGTGACACGAGGTCAGCCCTGGATCTGGGTGGTGAACGCAGAAGAGCCCCGCACCATGAGGTGCGGGGCTCTCCCGGAATGATCGTTCGGCGGCGTCCTACTCTCCCACAGGGTCCCCCCTGCAGTACCATCGGCGCTGAAAGGCTTAGCTTCCGGGTTCGGAATGTAACCGGGCGTTTCCCTAACGCAATGACCACCGAAACACTATGAAATTCTGAACAACCGGTGACAACACAGCCGTTCGTTATTTCAGAACAAACACAGTGGACGCGAGCAACTGAGGACAAGCCCTCGGCCTATTAGTACCAGTCAGCTCCACCCGTT
>NZ_RDBO01000077.1:1316671-1352686 GCF_008120935.1 Streptomyces sp. sk2.1 | reverse complement strand
GGTATCAACATATCTGGCGTTGACTTTTGGCACGCTGTTGAGTTCTCAAGGAACGGACGCTTCCTTTGTACTCACCCTCTCGGGCTTTCCTCCGGGCTTTTCCCTCCGGTCTTGCGTTTCCGACTCTATCAGATCCTTTCGGACCCGATTCCCGGTCAGCGGGATTCGCCTTCCAGGTCCTCCGCTTCCGCGTTTTCCCTTTCCGGCGGTTCCGACTCTACCAGAACCTTTTCCCGTTCCGTTTCCGGACCGGATTCCGAATTCTCGGTGACCGTCGAAGTGGTCTTTTGCCTTTCGGCAGGCCCGACTTTATCAGAAGTTCTGAGTCGGATTTTCCGCCTCCTCCGGCACGCTCGCAGCACACGGCTGTGCGCGGCGCTTCCCGGTCAGGCGGAGCCGTAAACGTACTGGAGCGGGGCCCCCGATGCAAATCGGGGGCCCCGCTCCGGAGTTCGCGCTGCCCGGGTCAGACCTCGACGACGACCGGAAGGATCATCGGACGCCGGCGGTAGGTGTCGGAAACCCACTTGCCCACCGTGCGGCGGACCAGCTGCTGGACCTGGTGGGGCTCCAGCACACCGTCCTGGGCGGACCTGTTGATCGCTTCCTCGATCTTCGGCACGACGGAGACGAACGCCGAGTCGTCGATGCCGGAGCCGCGGGCGTGGATGTCCGGACCGCCCGTGATCTTGCCAGAGGTGCTGTCGACCACGATGAAGACGGAGATGATGCCCTCTTCGCCGAGGATCCGGCGGTCCTTGAGCGAGGTCTCGGTGACATCGCCGACCGAGAGGCCGTCGACGTAGACGTAACCCGCCTGGACCTTGCCGACGATCTTGGCCCGGCCGTCGACGAGGTCGACGACGACGCCGTCCTCGGCGATGACGATGTGGTCCTTCGGCACGCCGGTGAGCGCGCCCAGTTCGGCGTTGGCCCGCAGGTGGCGCCATTCGCCGTGGACCGGCATCAGGTTCTTCGGCTTGCAGATGTTGTAGAAGTACAGCAGCTCGCCGGCCGAGGCGTGGCCCGAGACGTGGACCTTGGCGTTGCCCTTGTGGACGACGTTGGCGCCCCAGCGGGTCAGGCCGTTGATCACGCGGTAGACCGCGTTCTCGTTGCCCGGGATCAGGGACGACGCCAGGATCACCGTGTCGCCCTGGACGATCCGGATCTGGTGGTCGCGGTTGGCCATGCGGGACAGGGCCGCCATCGGCTCGCCCTGGGAACCCGTGCAGACCAGCACGACCTCGTCGTCCGGCAGGTCGTCGAGGGTCTTGACGTCGACGATCAGCCCCGCGGGGACGTTCAGATAGCCGAGATCACGGGCGATGCCCATGTTCCGGACCATCGACCGGCCCACGAAGGCCACCCGGCGGCCGTACTCGTGCGCCGCGTCGAGGATCTGCTGGATGCGGTGCACGTGGCTGGCGAAGCTCGCCACGATGATGCGCTTCTGCGCATTGGCGAAGACCGTGCGCAGGACGTTGGAGATGTCCCGCTCGGGCGGTACGAAGCCGGGGACCTCCGCGTTCGTCGAGTCGGCGAGGAGGAGGTCGATGCCCTCCTCGCTCAGCCGGGCGAAAGCGTGCAGGTCGGTGAGGCGGCCGTCCAGCGGGAGCTGGTCCATCTTGAAGTCGCCGGTGGCGACGGCCAGGCCCGCGGGGGTGCGGATGGCGACCGCGAGGGCGTCCGGGATGGAGTGGTTGACCGCGATGAATTCGCAGTCGAAGACGCCGATGCGCTCGCGCTGCCCCTCCTCGACCTCAAGGGTGTACGGACGGATGCGGTGCTCCTGAAGCTTCGCCTCGATCAGCGCGAGGGTCAGCTTGGAACCGATGAGAGGGATGTCCGGCTTCAGGCGCAGCAGGTACGGGACGCCACCGATGTGGTCCTCGTGGCCGTGCGTGAGGACGATGCCCTCGATGTCGTCGAGACGGTCCCGGATCGTGGTGAAGTCCGGCAGGATCAGGTCGATCCCGGGCTGCTCCTCCTCGGGGAAGAGGACTCCGCAGTCGACGATGAGCAGGCGGCCGCCGTATTCGAAGACCGTCATATTGCGGCCGATTTCACCGAGGCCGCCGAGCGGGGTGACGCGGAGGCCGCCCTTCGGGAGCTTCGGCGGGGTGCCGAGTTCGGGGTGCGGATGACTCAAAAGACTCTCCTTACCACGCGCGCCACGTACCGCTTGGGCACGTGGCGCGCATGTCATTCGTGCACTTGCTGTTGTCTGTTTTTTCGCTCTTGCGAGTGTTCTTCGCGTATTCAGTTGTGAAGTCTGTATTTAGAGCTCTACCCCGCCGGCCGCGAGATCGATCTTGAGCTGGGCCGTTTCCTGCTCGGTGAGCTCGACCAGGGGGAGGCGCAGCGGGCCTGCGGGGAGGCCCTGGAGAGCCAGCGCGGCCTTGGTCGTGATCACGCCCTGGGTGCGGAACATGCCGGTGAAGACGGGCAGGAGCTTCTGGTGGATCTCCGTGGCCTTCTGGACGTCGCCGCCGAGGTATGCCTCGATGAGGGCGCGCAGGTCGGGGGTGACGACGTGGCCGACGACGGAGACGAAGCCGACTGCGCCGACCGAGAGCAGCGGCAGGTTCAGCATGTCGTCGCCGGAGTACCAGGCGAGTCCGGAGCGGGAGATCGCCCAGCTCGCGCGGCCGAGGTCGCCCTTGGCGTCCTTGTTGGCGACGATGCGCGGGTGCTCGGCGAGGCGGACCATCGTCTCGGTGTTGATCGGTACACCGCTGCGGCCGGGGATGTCGTAGAGCATCACCGGCAGGCCGGTGGCGTCCGCGATGGCCGTGAAGTGGCGGAAGAGGCCCTCCTGCGGCGGCTTGTTGTAGTACGGCGTCACCGCGAGGAGGCCGTGGGCGCCGGCACTTTCGGCCGCGCGGGCGAGTTCGACGCTGTGCCGGGTGTCGTTGGTGCCGATGCCGGCGACGATGTGGGCCCGGTCTCCCACGGCTTCCAGTACCGCCCGTACGAGCTGGTCTTTCTCCGCGTCGCTGGTGGTCGGGGACTCGCCGGTGGTGCCGTTGACGATCAGGCCGTCATTGCCTGCGTCCACCAGGTGGGCGGCGAGCCGCTGGGCGCCGTCGAGGTCGAGTGCGCCGTCCGCCGTGAAGGGCGTGACCATGGCGGTGAGGACCCTCCCGAAGGGGGTCTGCGGAGTGGAGATCGGAGCCATGGGTAACACGCTACTCGCTGCTCAGCGCCCAATGCCCCCTCGGGGGGACAAGCGATAGGAGCCCGGCACTGCCTGCTCGGGGGTTCAAGCAGTGCCGGGTCCGTTTGATCAGCCTAGATGAACTTCACGAAACGTCGCAATACGGACACCGCTTACGGGGCGACGCGTCCGTTTTTGTTGAAGGCTGCATGGGTGAGCGGCATCAGCCGGGCCCAGTGCTCCTCCATCTGCTGGCCGACCATCTCGATCTCCCGCTGCGGGAAGGACGGCACCTTCGCCAGCTCGTGCTGGGTGCGCAGGCCGAGGAAGTGCATCAGCGAGCGGGCGTTGCACGTGGCGTACATCGAGGAGAAGAGGCCGACGGGAAGCACCGAGCGGGCCACCTCACGGGCCACCCCCGCGTCGAGCATCTCCTGGTACGCCTCGTACGCCCGGCGGTACGAGTCCTCCATGACGCGGCCGGTGAGCTCCTGCTGGGCCGGGGTGCCCTCGACGAACTCGTACTTGCCGGGGCGGCCCTGCTGGACCAGCTTGCGGGACGCGTCCGGGACGTAGAAGACCGGCTGGAGCTCCCGGTAGCGGCCCGACTCCTCGTTGTACGACCAGCCGACGCGGTGCCGCATGAACTCGCGGAACACGAAGATCGGGGCGCTGATGAAGAAGGTCATCGAGTTGTGCTCGAACGGGCTGCCGTGCCGGTCGCGCATCAGGAAGTTGATGAGGCCCCTGGAACGCTCGGGGTCCTTGGTGACCTCCTCCAGGGACTGCTCGCCGGCCGTGGACACGCGGGCGGCGAACAGGACGTCGGAGTCGCCCGCCGCGTGTTTCACCAGCTCGACGGTGACGTCGCTGCGGAAGCTGGGCTTTGCGGGCTCGGGGGTCTCGGTCACCGGCGGGGTCCTTCCAGTTGCGTCGCTCGGGCGGCGCCCACTCTACGGGCCGCCACCGACAAGCAGGACCGGAAGGTCCGTCAGGGGATTTCTTCGACGAATTCGGCGATTCGGGGCACCGATCGGGTCTTTCGTGCGTCTGACTCAGTAGCAGCATCCGAAACAGAGTTCAAGGAGAGCTTCCTCATGTTCCGCCGGCGTGAATCCGTCCCGTTCTCGTTCGTGGCCGAGGCCGACCGATTCCGCAGCAATGTCACCCCGCCCCCGCGGGAGCGCGCCAGCGTCTCCCAGCTGGCCGGCCGGTCCCTCGTCGGGCTGACGATCGTCGCCGGTCTGGTCGGCTCGCTGATCCTCGGCCTGCCCGCGCTCAGCCCCGCCCAGAGCCCCTCGCACGCCGAGCAGACCGAGGCCTCCGACGGGCGCTGACCCGTACGGGCCCCCTGGGGTGGTCGGGTCATGGCCTCCTCGGTAGCCTCACCGGGCACAGCAATCGAGCGTGCTTGTGAGTGAGGATCAGTCGTGCCCCTGCCCTTCCTGACGGCCGACCGCGCGTTTGACGCGAGCGCTGAGGACACCGCGCTT
Source organism: Streptomyces sp. sk2.1 (assembly GCF_008120935.1). Lineage (GTDB taxonomy): Bacteria > Actinomycetota > Actinomycetes > Streptomycetales > Streptomycetaceae > Streptomyces. Next base: position 1,348,033 of record NZ_RDBO01000077.1, on the reverse strand, counting down.
CCGTTCGACGACCACGACAGTTGGCGGCGCCCGTACCGTCCCGGCCCCTGGCGGGTCGCGGCCGGAGCGGGCCTGTTGCTGCTCGCGTCCTTCGTGCTGCTGGCCGGGATGATCATCGCGTTCGCCGGGGCGCTGCCGGGCACCGTCGTGTGCCTGGGGGTGGCTCTCGCGATCATCGCCTGTGCCCTGCGGCTGCTCCGGATGGGTGCCTGGGTGAGCCGGCACGGCGTGCGCCGGGTGGGTTTCCTCTCGACGACGACCGTGCCGTGGAACCGGATCACCGCGATCCGCACGGTGCAGCAGCCGGTGCGGTGGCTCGGGTTCCCGCGCACGGTGCAGGGTCAGGCGCTGATCCTCGTGCGTCAGGGGGGCGGGTCGGTGGAACCGCTGCTCACCGACAACAACGCGGACTTCCTGACCCGGGAAGAGGCATTCGACCGGGCGGCGGACACCCTGGAGGCGTGGGGGGACGAGTACCGCCGGGTCTGACACGGGGGTGTACCGAGGCCGAAGCCGTCCGGGAACTGTTCTCCGGACGGCTTCGGTCTTTTCGCATCCGCTCCGCGTCCACGGTGCGGCCGGGCCCGGGCCCGGGGCCAGGGTCGGGGTCGGGGTCGGCCGGAACGCCGGTCAGGACGTGCCGGTCCCGGCGGATCCGGCGTGCAGGGCGATCGCCCGCTGCATGGCCTTACGGGCCCGCGGGGTGTCCCTGGCGTCCTGGTACGCGACGGCCAGGCGGAACCAGCAGCGCCAGTCGTCCGGGGCGTCCTCGGTCTCCTCGCGGCGGCGGGTGAAGACGGCGTCGGCCGAGTCGCGGTCGATCCGGCCGGACGGCGTCCGGACCAGCTCGTCGACCGGCAGGCCGCCCTCCGCGTCGAGTTCCGCCGCCAGCGCGTTGGCCCGCGCCACGAACTGGGTGTTCTTCCAGAGGAACCAGACCCCGATCACCGGCAGGATCAGCACCGCGACCCCGAAGGCGACCGTCAGCAGGGTGCCGTGCTCGATGAGCATCACGCCGCGGCTGCCGACCAGGACGAAGTAGAAGACCAGGACGGCGGCGGTGACGAAGTAAGTGATCTTTGCGCGCATGGCAGGGCTCAGTCAGTTCAGGTCGAGGAAGTTTTCCAGGCCGAACGTGAGGCCGGGAGTGGTCACCACGCGGCGGACGCCGAGCAGGATGCCCGGCATGAAGCTGCTGTGGTGCAGCGAGTCGTGGCGGATGGTGAGCGTCTCGCCCTCGCCGCCGAGCAGCACCTCCTGGTGGGCGAGCAGGCCCCGGAGTCGTACCGCGTGCACCGGGACGCCGTCGACGTCCGCGCCTCGGGCGCCGTCCAGGGCTGTGGTGGTGGCGTCCGGCTGGTCGCCGAGGCCGGCCTTCCGACGGGCCTCGGCGATCAGCTGCGCGGTGCGGGTGGCGGTGCCCGAGGGGGCGTCGACCTTGTTGGGATGGTGCAGTTCGACGACCTCGACGGACTCGAAGTAGCGGGCGGCCCGTTCCGCGAACTTCATGGTGAGGACGGCGCCGATGGAGAAGTTCGGCGCGATGAGCACACCGGTCTCCGGGGAGCCGGAGAGCCAGGTGTTCAGCTGCGCGAGCCGTTCGTCGGTCCAGCCCGTGGTGCCGACGACGGCGTGGATGCCGTGCCGGACGCAGAAGTCGAGGTTGCCCATCACCGATGCGGGGGTGGTGAGCTCGACAGCGACCTGGGCGTCGGATTCCGCGAGGGTCTCCAGCTTGTCCCCGCGGCCGAGGGCGGCCACCAGCTCCATGTCGTCGGCGGTCTCGACGGCTCGTACCGCCTCGGACCCGATGCGGCCCTGGGCGCCGAGAACGGCCACGCGCAGCTTGCTCATTGCTCTGCTTCCTTACGGGTGGGGGTCAGGAGACCGCTTCGTCGAGGCGGTCGGCCTGCTTGTCCTTGAGCGGGCCGATGACGGAGAGCGAGGGGCGGTGTCCGAGGACCTCGCCCGCGACCTCGCGCACGTCGTCGGGAGTGACCTGCGCCATCCGGGCCAGCATGTCGTCGACCGACATCTGGTCGCCCCAGCACAGTTCGCTCTTGCCGATGCGGTTCATCAGCGCTCCGGTGTCCTCCAGGCCGAGGACCGTGGAGCCGGAGAGCTGGCCGATGGCGCGGCCGATCTCCTCGTCGCTCAGTCCTTCGGACGCTACCCGGTCGAGTTCGTCCCGGCAGATCTTGAGGACGTCGTGGACCTGGCTGGGCCGGCAGCCCGCGTACACGCCGAACAGGCCGCAGTCGGCGAAGCCCGAGGTGTACGAGTAGACGCTGTAGGCGAGGCCGCGCTTCTCCCGTACCTCCTGGAAGAGGCGTGAGCTCATGCCTCCGCCGAGGGCCGTGCTGAGCACCCCGAGGGCCCAGCGCCGGTCGTCGGTGCGGGCCAGGCCGGGCACGCCGAGGACGACGTGGGCCTGTTCGGTCTTGCGGTTCAGCAGCTCCACCCGGCCCGCGGTGCGCAGGGAGCGGGAGCCGGCGCGCGGGGCGACCGGGACGGCGTCGGTGCGGGACAGCGCGCCCGCCCGGTCGAACGCCTTGCGGACCTGGCGCACGACCGTGGCGTGGTCGATGTTGCCCGCGGCTGCGACGACCAGATGGGTGGGGTCGTAGTGCTTCTTGTAGAAGCGGGCGATCCGGCCGCGGTCGAGCGCGTTGATGGTGTCGACGGTGCCGAGGACGGGGCGGCCGAGGGGGGTGTCGCCGAGCATGGTGTGCGCGAACAGGTCGTGCACGCAGTCGCCCGGGTCGTCCTCCGTCATCGCGATCTCCTCGAGGATGACGCCGCGCTCGGCGTCCACGTCCTCGGGGGCGATCAGCGAGCCGGTCAGCATGTCGCAGACGACGTCGATGGCCAGCGGCAGGTCGGTGTCCAGGACCCGCGCGTAGTAGCAGGTGTACTCCTTCGCCGTGAAGGCGTTCATCTCGCCGCCGACCGCGTCGATCGCGGCGGAGATGTCGAGGGCGCTGCGCCTGGCGGTGCCCTTGAAGAGGAGGTGTTCGAGGTAGTGCGTCGCGCCGTTCAGGGTCGGGGTCTCGTCGCGCGAGCCGACGTTGACCCAGATGCCGAAGGTGGCGGAGCGTACGGAGGGCAGGGTCTCGGTGACGACCCGCAGACCGCCGGGCAGGACGGTGCGGCGGACCGTACCGATGCCGTTGCTGCCCTTGAGAAGCGTTTGGGTACGGGCGACGGCCCGCGCCTTCGAGGAGGCACGGGCCGTCGTCACGGAACTACGGGACGTCACTTGGCGGCGTCGTCCTTCTTCTCGTCCTCTTCACCCTCGATGACCGGGATCAGGGAGAGCTTGCCGCGGGAGTCGATCTCGGCGATCTCGACCTGGACCTTGGTGCCGACACCGAGCACGTCCTCGACGTTCTCCACGCGCTTGCCACCGGCGAGCTTGCGGATCTGCGAGATGTGCAGCAGGCCGTCCTTGCCCGGCATGAGGGAGACGAAGGCACCGAAGGTGGTGGTCTTGACGACCGTACCCAGGTAGCGCTCGCCGACCTCGGGCATGGTCGGGTTGGCGATCGAGTTGATCGTGGCGCGGGCGGCCTCGGCGGCCGGTCCGTCGGCGGCACCGATGTAGATGGTGCCGTCGTCCTCGATCGTGATGTCGGCGCCGGTGTCCTCCTGGATCTGGTTGATCATCTTGCCCTTGGGGCCGATGACCTCACCGATCTTGTCCACCGGGATCTTGACGGTGATGATCCGCGGGGCGTTCGGGGACATCTCGTCCGGGACGTCGATGGCCTCGTTCATCACGTCGAGGATGTGGAGGCGGGCGTCGCGGGCCTGCTTCAGCGCGGCGGCCAGGACCGAGGCGGGGATGCCGTCGAGCTTGGTGTCGAGCTGGAGCGCGGTGACGAACTGCTTGGTGCCGGCGACCTTGAAGTCCATGTCGCCGAAGGCGTCCTCCGCACCGAGGATGTCGGTGAGGGCGACGTAGTGGGTCTTGCCGTCGATCTCCTGGGAGATCAGGCCCATGGCGATGCCGGCGACGGCGGCCTTGAGCGGCACACCGGCGTTCAGCAGCGACATGGTGGAGGCGCAGACCGAGCCCATGGACGTCGAGCCGTTGGAGCCCAGCGCCTCGGAGACCTGGCGGATCGCGTAGGGGAACTCCTCGCGCGTCGGCAGCACCGGCACGATGGCGCGCTCGGCGAGCGCGCCGTGGCCGATCTCGCGGCGCTTGGGCGAGCCCACGCGGCCGGTCTCACCGACGGAGTACGGCGGGAAGTTGTAGTTGTGCATGTAGCGCTTGCGGGTCACCGGGGAGAGGGTGTCCAGCTGCTGCTCCATGCGGAGCATGTTGAGGGTGGTGACGCCCAGGATCTGGGTCTCGCCACGCTCGAACAGCGCCGAACCGTGCACCCGCGGGATGGCCTCGACCTCGGCGGCGAGCGTACGGATGTCCGTGACGCCGCGGCCGTCGATGCGGACCTTGTCCTTGATGACGCGCTCGCGGACCAGCTTCTTGGTCAGCGCGCGGTACGCGGCGGAGATCTCCTTCTCGCGGCCCTCGAAGGCCGGGAGGAGCTTCTCGGCGGCGATCTCCTTGACGCGGTCGAGCTCGGTCTCGCGGTCCTGCTTGCCGGCGATGGTGAGCGCCTGGGCCAGCTCGGACGTCACGGCGGCGGCGAGCGCCTCGAAGACGTCGTCCTGGTAGTCCAGGAAGACCGGGAACTCGCCGGTGGGCTTGGCGGCCTTGGCGGCGAGGTCCGACTGGGCCTTGCAGAGGACCTTGATGAACGGCTTCGCGGCCTCCAGGCCGGCGGCGACGACCTCTTCGGTCGGGGCCTCGGCGCCGTCCTTGACGAGCTGGATGGTCCGCTCGGTGGCCTCGGCCTCGACCATCATGATCGCGACGTCGCCGTCCTCCAGGACGCGACCGGCGACGACCATGTCGAAGACGGCGTCCTCGAGCTCGGTGTGCGTCGGGAAGGCGACCCACTGGCCCTTGATCAGGGCGACACGGGTGCCGCCGACGGGGCCGGAGAAGGGCAGGCCGGCCAGCTGCGTGGAGCAGGAGGCGGCGTTGATCGCGACCACGTCGTACAGGTGGTCGGGGTTGAGCGCCATGATCGTCTCGACGATCTGGATCTCGTTGCGCAGGCCCTTCTTGAAGGAGGGGCGCAGCGGGCGGTCGATCAGGCGGCAGGTGAGGATCGCGTCCTCGGAGGGGCGGCCCTCACGACGGAAGAAGGAGCCGGGGATCTTGCCGGCGGCGTACTGCCGCTCCTCGACGTCCACCGTGAGGGGGAAGAAGTCGAGCTGGTCCTTGGGCTTCTTGGAGGCGGTGGTGGCCGACAGCACCATGGTGTCGTCGTCCAGGTACGCGACGGCGGAGCCGGCGGCCTGCTTGGCCAGGCGGCCCGTCTCGAAGCGGATGGTGCGGGTGCCGAAGGTGCCGTTGTCGATGACGGCCTCGGCGTAGTGGGTCTCGTTCTCCACTAGCGTTTTCTCCGTTACATATCGTCTTCGCGCCCCCACGCCCGTGTGGCGGGGGACGGTAGCGGAGAAGCCCTCCATCGGCGGGCCGGTCTTCGATCGAAGCACCCGGGTCGATGTGTCCGGGGGCCACTACCGAGGACCGGCGGCGGGGAGGTCTGCTTCTCGCTCGTCTTCAGGTCGTTCTCCGACCAGGTTACTGAGATTCGGCTCAGCTTGGCATGCCGGTCGTACGGAGATCCGTCACTTCCCGTGCATGCGCGCATACGCACAATCGTACGTACAGCAAAGGGAGCGGTCCCCTCAGTGGTGGGAACCGCTCCCTTCACGGCGTCTTACTTGGCGCCGCCGGCCGCACCGCGGCGGATGCCGAGGCGGTCGACCAGGGCACGGAAGCGCTGGATGTCCTTCTTGGCCAGGTACTGCAGCAGGCGGCGACGCTGGCCGACCAGGATCAGCAGACCACGACGGGAGTGGTGGTCGTGCTTGTGGACCTTGAGGTGCTCGGTCAGGTCCGAGATGCGACGGGAGAGCATCGCGACCTGGACCTCGGGGGAGCCGGTGTCGCCTTCCTTCTGGGCGAACTCGGACATGATCTGCTTCTTCGTAGCGGCGTCGAGCGGCACGCGTACTCCTCTTTGATGTTCGATGCGCCCACGAGTGCCTCTGATCCTGATCGCAGAGGAGCTTCCATGACTCGGAGGCGAAGGTCCGATGAGCGCAGATCCCAGGATGATCCGGAAGCGCGTACACAAACGGCCGTCACACAGCGTACCAGCCCGGCGGAGCCGGTCCGGGCGACGGGTGCGGCGGGGCGGATCAGCCGGTGAGGGACCGGATCGAACGGTAGAGGTCGAAGACCGCGAGGCACAGCGGGATCAGGGTCAGCAGCACGAACGTCTCGGCGATCTCCAGGAAGCGTCCCCAGAAGGGGGTGACTCCCTTGCGCGGCACGATCAGCCCGACGGCGGTGATCAGCGCGGCGCCGCCCGCGACGGCCGCGGCGAGCCAGATCGTACGGATGTCGAGCGCGGAGCCGTCCCCCGCGGCGGCCTCGCGCAGCAGGTCGGCCGGGGGGTCGAGGGACAGACCGAGGCCCAGGAGGACGAGCGAGCCGAGGCCCGCCGCCAGGGCGCAGCCGACCTGGGCCGTGTAGCGGAACAGGTGGGAGCGCATCAGCATGGCGACCCCGGTGGCGAGTGCCAGCAGCCGGGCCCAGGTGTTGTCCGAGAATCCCAGGACGGCCGCGGCGCCCACGGCCACCAGGGCGCAGCCGCCGACCAGACCGACGAGCAGTTCGTGGCCGCGCCGCGCGCGGGCGGCGATGCGGTCGGCGTCGACCGGGCCCGATGCCGCCGGTTCGGACGTCCCGTGGTCACCGACGGTGGTGCGGGGCGGTTCGAAGCCGATGGGGAGGCGGGCGAAGCGGGTGGAGAGGCCGGGCAGGAAGGCGAGGACGCCCACGGAGAGCGGGGCGCACACCGCGGCGGTCTCGGCGGGCTCCATGCCGGTCGTGATCGCGGCGAAGGTGACCAGCAGGCCGATGGCGGCGGCGAACACGAACGCGACGAAGACGCCGTCCCCGCCGGGGGCGGCGATCATGAGGATCACCGCCGCCACCAGCACGGCGGCGCAGGCGAGCAGGAACTGGAGCCGGCCGATGCCCTGACCCGCGGCGAGCGGCAGCAGTCCGGCGCCGGCGACCGCCGCGTTCGCGAGCGCGCCGACCCCCAGGGCCGTGCACGATCCCGGGTCGTCGTAGACCCGTGCGCGTACGCAGGCCAGGGCGAGGGCGAGCAGGGCGACGACGGCGGCGAGGACGCCGGGCAGGCCGTGCGTGTCGTGCCGGGCGTCGGAGGTCCACAGCACGAAACCCAGCAGGACCAGCAGGACCGACCCGCCGAGGAGCCCTGCCGCGCGGGTGAGGCCGTCGCCCCAGAGGGTGCGGTCCCGGGCGACGGCGGTGGCGACGGCGTCGGACACGTCGTCGAAGACGGCGGGCGGCAGGGACTCGGAGAAGGGGCGCAGGGAGAGCAGTTCCCCGTCAAGGATCCGCTGCCCGGCCAGGGTGCGTCCGCCGTCGAGGACGGTGCCGTCGCGGCGCACCAGGTGGTAGCCGACCGGGGCGCCCCGGTCGGGGCTCTGTCCCGACAGCCGGAGGATCTCCGGGTACAGGTCGGCGACGGCGATGTCCTCGGGCAGTGCCACGTCGACGCGGCCGTCGGGTGCGACGACCGTGATCCGGCAGAAGCCGGTTCCGCTGCCGGCCGGGGCTCCGGGTCCCGGCCCGCCGTGTCCGGTGGCTGCCGTTCGGACCGTCGTGGTCACCTGTTGCTCCCCCTCGTGGTTCCGCGGAACGGTTCCCGGGTGCGCGGTCCCGCGCCTCGCCCGAACTGGCCGTTTCCTTGCGGTCGTTAGCGAATGCTTACACGCGTCGCGCCACCCTACCGCCCTCCGGTGACCCCGTACGCCAGTAGGATCCTCCCTCGGACAGGGCCCGTCGCCACGGGGGCGGCGATACGAACAGCTCTTTCCGGCAAGGGAATTGGTGAGACGTGAGTCAGACCGTCGTCAAGCGCCCACCGCGGGCCCTGCCCTCCGAGGTCCCGGATGGACAGGTGCAATTGCAACCTCCTCCCGAGCTGCCTCGCGGTCAGCAGGAGGGGATGATGATGCAGCTGCTGCCGATGCTGGGCATGGGCGGTTCCGTCGTCTTCTTCTTCATGACCCCGAACCCGGTCATGCGCATCATGGGCATAATCATGATCGCGTCCACGGTCGCCATGGCCATCGCGATGATCGTCCGTCTCCGGCGGGGCACCCAGGGTCAACTCGCGGACTTACGGCGCGACTACCTGAAATATCTGACTCAAACCAGACGGTCCGTGCTGGAGACGGCGCGCAAGCAGCGCGACGCCCAGTTCTATCTCCACCCGTCCCCGGACCAGTTGTGGGCGCTCGTCGCCGAGGGCGGCCGGGTGTGGGAACGCCGCGTCGGTGACGCCGACTTCGCGCAGGTGCGCATCGGCCTGGGCAGCCAGGAGCTCGCCACGCCGCTCATCGCTCCCGAGACCGCGCCGGTCGACGAGCTGGAGCCGCTGACCGCCGGGGCGATGCGGCGGTTCCTGAGCGCCCACAGCACGCTGGACGGCCTGCCCATGGCGGTCTCGCTGCGCGCCTTCTACCACCTGACCGTCAGCGGCGAGGAGGAGTCCGTCCGTTCCACGGCCCGTGCGATGGTCGGCGCGCTCGCCTCCCTGCACTCCCCCGAGGATCTGGTCGTCGCCGTCGCGACGGGGCAGGACGCCGCCCCGCACTGGGACTGGGCGAAGTGGCTCCCGCACGTCCAGGTGCCGGGTGTCGTCGACGGGGCCGGCAGCCGCCGGCTGATCACCACCGACGTCGCGGAGCTGGAGGAGTTGCTCGCGGGCCCGCTGGAGGGCCGGCCGCGCTTCCAGCCCGACGGCCAGCCGCTCATGGACCGGCCCCATGTCGTCGTCGTGCTCGACGGCCGGTCCGTGTCGCCGGTGTCGGCCCTCGCCGCGGCCGAGGGGCTCCAGGGCGTGACGGTCATCGAGCTCGTGCCGGGCGAGATCGGCGGAGGGCGCGGCGGCCTGTCCGTCGTGGTGCACCCCCGTTCGCTGCGGCTGGAGTCCGGGCACGGGCTGGTCTACGACGGTCTTCCCGATCTGCTCGGTCCGGAGGCCGCCGAGGCGCTGGCCCGGCAGCTGGCGCCGCTTCGCGCGGCCTCGGGCGGGGACGACGACGAACCGCTGCTCGCCGAGCTGGAGTTCACCGATCTGCTGAATCTCGGTGACGCGGCCTCGATCGATGTCGGCCGGACCTGGCGGGCCCGTTCCCGTACGGAGCGGCTGCGCGTCCCGATCGGTGTCGGCGAGGACGGCAGCCCGGTGATGCTGGACCTGAAGGAAGCGGCCCAGGAGGGCATGGGGCCGCACGGCCTGTGCGTCGGCGCCACCGGTTCCGGCAAGTCCGAACTGCTGCGCACGCTGGTGCTCGGCCTCGCCGTCACCCACACCTCGGAGACGCTCAACTTCGTCCTCGCGGACTTCAAGGGCGGTGCCACCTTCGCCGGCATGGCCCGGATGCCCCACGTCGCGGCGGTGATCACCAACCTCGCGGACGATCTGACGCTGGTCGACCGCATGGGCGACTCCATCGGCGGCGAGCTCAACCGCCGTCAGGAGATGCTGCGCGACGCGGGCAACTACGCCAACATCCACGACTACGAGAAGGCGCGCGCGGCGGGCGCCCCGTTGCAGCCGATCCCCTCCCTCGTCCTGGTCATCGACGAGTTCAGCGAACTCCTCACGGCCAAGCCCGACTTCATCGAGATGTTCGTGCAGATCGGGCGCATCGGCCGTTCGCTGGGCGTCCATCTGCTGCTGGCCTCGCAGCGCCTGGAGGAGGGGCGGCTGCGCGGTCTGGAGACCTATCTGTCGTACCGGGTCGGGCTGCGCACCTTCTCGGCCGGCGAGTCCCGGGCGGCACTGGGCGTGCCCGACGCCTACCACCTGCCCAACGTGCCCGGTTCCGGCTATCTGAAGTACGGCACGGACGAGATGGTGCGCTTCAAGGCCGCGTACGTCTCCGGGGTGTACCGCTCGGGTGCCCGGGCGTCCGCGCCCTCCGGGCCGCTGCCGGTGGACCGCAGGCCGGTGGTGTTCACGGCGGCTCCGGTGCCGGTGCGGTACGTGCAGCCGGATCCGGCGGGCGGGGCCGGTGTGCCCGACGCGCGCACACCGGAGGACGACGCCCTGGCGGACACGGTGCTCGACGTGATCGTGGGCCGGCTGGAGGGCCGGGGCGCCTCCGCGCACCAGGTGTGGCTCCCGCCGCTGGACAACCCGCCGTCGCTGGACGAGCTCCTGCCGGGGCTCTCCCCGGTCGAGGGCCGGGGACTGACCCGGCCCGGCTTCGAGGGCGCGGGGCGTCTCGTCGTACCGCTCGGTGTGGTCGACAAGCCGTACGAGCAGCGGCGCGACACGCTCTACCGGGACTTCTCCGGGGCGGCGGGCCACATGCAGATCACCGGTGGCCCGCAGTCCGGCAAGTCCACGCTGCTGCGCACCCTCGTCGCGGGCTTCGCGCTCACCCACACGCCCCAGGAGGTCCAGTTCTACGGGCTGGACTTCGGCGGCGGTGGCATGGCCTCGCTCTCCGGGCTGCCGCACGTCGGCGGGATCGCCTCCCGGCTCGACCCCGAGCGGGTGCGGCGCACGGTCTCCGAGGTGTACGGGATCATGGCGCGGCGCGAGGAGTACTTCCGCAGCGCGGGCATCGACTCCATCGCCACCTTCCGCAGGCTGCGGACGCGCGGCGACATCCCGGTCACGGACCAGCCGTGGGGCGACGTCTTCCTGCTCGTCGACGGCTGGGGCAGCTTCCGTACGGACTACGAGGGGCTGGAGGCCGCTGTTGTGGACATCGCGGCGCGCGGCCTCGGGTACGGCATCCACCTGGTCGTCACGACGTCGCGTTCCATGGAGGTCCGGGCCAACCTCAAGGACCACCTGATGAACCGGCTCGAACTGCGGCTCGGTGACGTCATGGACTCCGAGCTGGACCGCAGGGCCGCCGCCAACGTGCCGGCCGGTGTGCCCGGTCGCGGCCTCACGCCGGAGAAGCTGCACTTCATGGCCGCGGTACCGCGGATCGACGGCATCAACTCCGACAGCGACCTCTCCGAGGCGACGGCGGCCATGAACCGGGAGGTCGCCCGGCACTGGACCGCGGCGCCCGCCCCGGCGGTCCGGCTGCTGCCCCGCGAACTCCCGGCGCGCGAGCTGCCCCCGGGCCACGCCCATCCGGAGCGGGGCATCGCGTTCGGCATCGACGAGAACAACCTGGAGCCGGTCTTCCTCGACTTCGAGCGCGACCCGTTCTTCCTGGTGTTCGGCGAGAGCGAGTCCGGCAAGTCCAACCTGCTGCGCCTGCTCGTCAAGCAGCTGAGCGAGAGGTACGACGGGAACGTCTGCAAGTTCTTCGTCATCGACAACCGGCGGACGCTCCTGGACGCCACCCCCGCGACGCACCTGGCGGAGTACGTGCCCATGTCCAACAACATGGAGCACCACGTGGACGCGCTGTACAACCTGATGGAACGCCGCACGCCGTCGCCCGACGTCACGGCGCAGGAGCTGCGCGAACGCAGTTGGTGGAGCGGGCCGACGGTGTACGTGGTCATCGACGACTACGACCTGGTCTCCACGGCCGCCGGGAACCCGCTGGCCAGACTGACGGAGATGCTGCCGTTCTCGCGTGACGTCGGGGTCCGGTTCATCATCGCCCGCAGCACGGCGGGGGCCGGACGGGCCCTGTACGAGCCGTTCATGCAGCGCGTCATGGAGCTGGGCGCGCAGGGCCTGATGCTCTCGGGCGACCCCGTCGAGGGGGACGTCCTCGGCAACGTGCGGCCGCGCCCGATGCCTCCGGGGCGCGGGGTGTTCGTCACGCGGCGGCGGGGGAATCCGCTGGTGCAGTCGGGGCTCATGGACGGGGAGCGGTAGCGCGAGGCGGTGGGGCGGGTGGAGGTCGTGCCCGTCCCACCGCTCCACCTCTCGGAACACAATGGGTCGGGGTGGGCACCTCCCGTGCGTGCCCACCCCGACCCGTTGTGTTCCCGCCGAGCCCTACTCGAAGTTGGCCCTCGCCCGCTTGTCACCGGCGTGGTACGCGGCACCGGCTTCGCGCACCTTGCGGGAGATCTCGCTCAGGGCGCTGTGAATCGCCCTGGCGTCGTTGTCCCAGCCGCGCTGAGCGGAGTCGTAGGCGCTCTTGGCCTCGCCCACCCAGAGCTCGGACACGTTGGTGATCATCCGCTTGATGGAGGCGAGGTCCTCCTGGAGCTGCTTGCTCTGCCGCTCGATGGCACCGGCCGCGAGATCCAGGCTCGAATAAGTGACAACCATCGTGCCGTCGGGGTTGCTCGACATGCGGTCCTCCCGTGTTATCTAGTTGTCCAGGTTTGGCGTGAAGACGTCGTATGTGGTGCAGGTGTCGTACGTGGTTCGGGTGTCGTACGCGATGCAGACGTCGTGTGTGGTGGTGCGGGCGTGACCGGGTCAGAACTTGTTGAGGTTCGAGATCCTCGCCTCGGCGGTCGCGTCGCCCGAGTAACCGCCGACGACGTCGACGCCCTGCAGGGCCTGCCGGACCTCGTCCTCGGTGTTGCCCGAAATGGTGCGCGCCGCCTTGATGGCCTCCTGGAAGTTGAGGAGCCGGTGGGCGATGCTGACCATCTTCCGGTTGACCTCTTCCTGCTTGGTGTTGAAGGCACCGGCACCGATGCCCTTCCAAGCGCCTTCCAGGCTGTCGATCGTCGCCTGAAGCGTCTTCAACTGCCCCTTCACGGAGTCGAACCGCGTGGAGAGCTCGCCCTCCAGCTTGAGGAGAGCGGCATCCGAGAGCTTCTGATCAGCCATGCTTCGGCTTCCTTTCTGGTCTGGTGCTCTTGTTCGGTCGTTCGGTCCGGCTTCGCTCGCCGGCAGGTACGGGTGGGGGTCCTGCGGCCGGTCAGACGGCGCGGCGCCTACGGACGAGGACGAAGGCCCCGCCGCCCAGCACGACGACCGCCGCCGCTCCGCCGAGGATCAGCCCGAGTCGGCTGTTGTCGTCCTTCTTCTCGGCATCGGCGGTGGAACCCGCCATGGCGGTGTCACCGGCCTTCTCGTCCGTCTCGCCCTTCCCGGGCTGCGACGAGGCCGACGCGGAGGAGGCCGGGGAGCCGGACGTCCGCTCCTTGGTGAGGGGGCTGATATCGGGGTCGCCGGGGTCGCCCTTGCCCTTGAGGATGTTGACGGCCGGGCGGATGATGCCGTGGCCGAGGTAATTGCTGAGGGTGCCCTTTTTCCAGTCTCCTCGCCCCGCCGTGTCGAAGAGGACGTTGAGGACCTGGTTGGCCGTCCAGTCGGGGTGAGCAGACCAGATCAAGGCTGCGGCGGCGGATGTGATGGCGGTGGCTTGACTGGTCCCACCGCTAGAGTCGCAGTAGCTCTGAAACTTCGCGTTGCACCACGTCGGGATGCCGTCTCCCGGAGCGGCGATATCCACATAACTTCCATGCTGAGAGTACACAGAAACCTTGCCGCCACTGTCAGTTGCAGCAACACCTACTACTTGTGGATAAGCAGCCGGAAATTGCTCCTTATTTCCCTCTTTGGCATTGTTCCCAACTGCCGAAAAGAAGAGTTTCCCCTTACTCTTCGCATACTCTACCGCCTCCCTTTCTCTTTGGTCCGGGAAATCACTGCTAGAAGACATGCTGATAATTTTTGCATCGCTGTCCGCCGCGGCACGGATAGCATCTCCAGTATCAGACGCATTCACCGAGCGCCCATTTTGAAATTCCGTATCGGTGATGCGCATCGGGATAATCTTTACTCCTGGGGCAAGCCCTTTTAGTCCCCCGCCCTTACCTGTTCCGGCAATCAACTCAGCCATGGTTGTGCCATGTCCGCGATAGTCGTCATACTCATCGCCATCCGCCCCCGTGGCATCAAACCCCTTCAGGACCTGGCCTTTCAGGGAAGGTGTCGACGGGTTGACACCGGAGTCGATGACAGCAATCTTGACGCCTTCTCCCGTGGTGACCTTCCACATCTCCTCCGCATGCATGGCGCTGAGGTACCACTGCTTCGATTGCACGTCCGCGGCCACCGCGGAGGGGGCAACACCTGCAAATCCTGCACTCCAGGCAGCAATCACAGCCATCGTGCCGAGCAGGCACCTTCGCGACCTGACGGGCATACGGCATTTCCGGGCCTGGTTCATTCCTGCTGTCATCCTGACTTCCGCACCTTCCCTGTACCTACTCGATCACCGGCGGTGCAGTTCCAGGCCGCCCGGCCTCTCGTGTTGCTCTGCCTTCCGCCAGGTAGTCCGGGCGCAAGGTGCCGCCGTCCTGGTCCTCGTTCTCGGACTCCCCTCGCCCTAAGGGCTCCCGCACAAGCCCCTTGCCCCCATTGGTGAACCCCTTTGCACCTGAGCCCATCCCCGGAACACCCCTGCGGGGCGCACCCACGACGCCGTTCGAACTGGGAGTCCCTCGCCCGCTGGGTCGAGGTGCTCTGCTCGTTCCGTCTGCTCCGACAACCGCACCTCGCGGAACGCCACGGCCCTTTCCGGATGCACCTACCCCCGGAACCGTGCGCTGCGGGGTTCCACCCACGATGCCGTTTGCCCGACCAACGGGCGGACCAGACTGCCTGGGGGCACTTGCCGCAGGCCCGCCTCCGGTCACACCGGGCCGGCTGACAAAAGGTGACTGATTTCCGCTCCCACCCGGGCGTCCAGGCGCACCTGGGGCCGGGCCACCGCCCAGCATGGGCGGGCGTCCAACCGGAGTCCCAGTGCGCCCATTCGCCACAGGTCCACTATTCACGGGGCCGCTGCTTCCGGGCTGCCCGATTGTTCTGGGCAAGCCAGTGGGTGTCGGGGGCCGCCGCGAGCTTTCTGTCACAGGGTTCACAAAGCCATCCGCTACGGGCAGAATCGGTCCTGTGATCGGATCCGTAGAGTTTGCATTCGACAGCATGGGGGGCGTTTCTGGAGCTGTCCCAGGAGCACGTGGCACGGTCACACTGTCAATCTCCGTCGAGATAACCCCGCCTGGCGCCGGTGCAGTTCCTAACGCCTCGATTTCAGCTCGATTGCTGGGCGCTTCGAGGAAGTCCGCGCCAGCCGCGTCAACACTTCCTGGGGCGCCTCGTGTTGTCTTGTTACCTACTGCTCCGAAGCTCGTGGAAGGGTCGCCGATTTCACCGTTCTCCCTGAAGCCATGCGGCTTCGGCATCGTGATGCCAAGCTTCTTCTCGAACCGCGGCGGCTCCTGTGCCGCCAGCGTCTCCGCCGAGACCGCGTAGTACGAAGCCAGCCTGTTCGCCTGGTTGATGGCCTCCTGGCGGTCCTTCTCGACCTTCACCGCCTCGGCGTACTCCGGATTGCCGTCGATCCGCTTCGGGGTCTCGATCTCCTCGACGCTCTTGCGCACCAGGCGGCTGTCGCGCGGGGGCAGGGATTTGCGCACCGACGCGAGGCCCGTGCCCGCGACCGTGATCTGGGTCCCTGCCGCCTCCGCGAAATCTCCCAGCTTCACCGCGTGGGCGACCAGGCCGTTGCCCCAATCTCGGAAGGCGGTTCCGGACTCGCCCTCCCAGTCGACGCCCTTGATGAAGTCGCCCAGTTCCTTCGCGGCGCTCTTGATGGCTGTCCTTGCCTTCAAAAGCGCCGCGCCCGCTTCTTCGAGGTGTTCCGGATCGGAGCTCTCGATCAGGTCGATCATCGCGTTGAGCTCATGTCCCTCGAACGAGGTACGTCCCGAGGGACCCGAACTCCCAGCGATGAAAGCGTCCATGACGCTCTGGGCCCGTCGGTTGATGTCGGTGGCGATCAACTGGCCCTGGATGCGTTGCTGATCCTGTGCCCGCTGCTCCTTGGAGGGCAGTTCCGGTTGCCTGGCGTCACTCATCAGTCATCTCCAGGTCGTCGTAGGCGGAGCCGACCTTGCCGTCGGAACGCGGCTGCTCGGCCTTGCCGGCCCTCTCCGCTCCCGCCTTCTCCTGCTCCCGTTCCTTGTCCAGGCGTACCTGGATCTCGTAGAACCGGCGTCGCGTGTCGTCGTCCACGTTGTCGAAGCCGACCGCCGCCGCGTGCACGCCCAGGCTCAGGTACTCGATCTGGTCGCCGAGCGACTTGGAGAGCGAGACGAGCGCGTCGTGGACGCGGTTGTACTGCGCGTACAAGCCGTCTGCTTCCGCAAAGCATGTGTTCTGGCCACTCAGGGCGGCGCGCGACACCGTCTGTGCCGCGATCTTCGTCCTGCCGCCCGCCGAGCCCTCGAGTTCCGCAAGGAGCGCGTTGACCCGCCCCCTGAATTTTTCCAGCGCGCCGACACCGCGCCGGAGGTCGCCCGGACCGGTCACGATCCCGCCCTCCCCGTTACCCCGTTGCCCCGTTTGCTCAGACCGCCACTCGTTGCTATCGCACCTTCGTGAACGAATCTGACGCCATGCCACGAACTCTAACCACTGGCCATGGCGGGACCAACTCTCTTGTTCATTCCGCGAGTTGCACCGATCAATTTCCGCCTGCTTCCAGGTCAGGAATTGTTCGTGCCGACCGCGCCGACCGTTCTCCCCCGGCGCGCGGACCGTCGTCGGGCATCGCGTACGGCCACGGCGGTGCCCGCGATCGCGGCGACCAGTACCGCACCGCCCACCATCACGTAGGTCGCCAGACGGGCGTTGCGTTCGTCCGCCGTTTCGCCCAGGTGGAATTCGGCCGGTGTCGGTGCCTCGCCCCTGCTCATGCCCTCGTTCGCCACCGGCTGTTCGATGGGCCTGTCGTCCTCGGTCAGGGCCCGCACCGGGTCGACGACGCCCCAGCCCACCAGGCGGTCGCGGCCGGCGATCGAGCGTTCCGCCGTCTGCTGGATCTGGGCGACGATCTGCTTTCCCGTCCAGTCCGGGTGCTTGGCCTTGATGAGGGCGGCGACTCCCGCGGCGTACGGGGCCGAGAAGCTGGTGCCGTTGTCGGAGCAGTGTCCGCCGACGGGGACCGTCGAGATCATGTCCACGCCTGGGGCGGCCACGCCCACGGACTCGCTGGACTGGGAGAAGGCCGCCCGTTCGTTGTTGCGGTCCGACGCGGCCACGGCCAGGACACCGGGGTACGAGGCCGGGTAGGTCTCCTTGACGTTGCCGTCCAGCCCGTCGTTGCCCGCGGAGGCGACGATCACGACGCCCTTGGCCAGGGCGGCGTCCACCGCCTGCCTCAGGGAGTCCGCGGGTTTCACCGCGTCGGCCGTGTCCTGGGAGATGTTGATGACGTCCGCGCGGGCGGCGCCGGCCGCGTAGCGGATGGCCTCGGCCAATGTGTCGGCCGTTCCGTGGCCCTCGGCGTCGTTCTGCTGGATCGGGATGATCGTCGCGTCCGGGGCCAGGCCGGTGAAGCCGGTGCCCTTCGCTTCCCGCGCGGCGATGATTCCGGCGACCTTGGTGCCGTGCCCGACCGAGTCGCTGGTGCCGTTCTCCTTGCCGCGCGCGATCTTGTCGCCGTTGTCGTCCTCGATGCCCCTCGGCAGGAAATTGCGGCCGCTCCTGATGTCCACGGCACCTTTGAGCTGCGGGTTCTTGATGTCCACGCCCGTGTCGATGACCGCCACCCGCACCCCCTTGCCGGTGGACTGCTTCCATAACTCGTCCATCAGGACGCGTTGCAGCGACCAGGGGCGGCCCGCGTACTTCTCCGAGGGGAAGGAGCACTGTGCCGAACCGTCCGCGGCGGCGGACGGCGCGGGCAGCACGACGAGGAGGACGGCGGTGGCGGCTGCGGCCGTCGGCCAACGCCGGTACGGGGAGAAGAGCTGCGTGTTCATGCGGCGGCGCTCCTCACGAACCCTGCGGCTGGCGGGCCGCACCGGTCGACAGGCGGGGTCCCGTGGGCAGGAACGAGGACCAGGCCGCCGGGACGGGGGCGGGCACGACGCCCTTGTACCCGAGCCGGTTCTGCGCCTGTTGTGCCTCCTGCCGCCGCTGCTCCCGCTCCTTCTTCGAGCCCGATTCACCGATGCCGGAGTCGTCCCGGGCGCTGTCGCCGTTGGACTGCATGGCGTAGCGCAGGCCGGTGTCGGTGACCAGGAAGAGCGGACCGGAGTCGACGTCGGCCCCCTTGAACTGACGGAACAGTTGTCCGGATCCGGGGGTGACGTAGGCGCTGCTGGAGCCGGTGGGGAGCGTCGTGGGGAAGCCCGTGCCCGCCCATGTGCTGAGCGTGCCGGCGCCGTCCTTCGTGGCGACGTCGCGCAGGACGTTGCACACGGTGTCGCGGCTGCCGGGCGCGTCGCTCGTGGAGTTCACGACCTTCGGCCCGTGGGTGGGCCAGTCGTTGTCCTGTCCGAAGGACTCGCCGGGTTCGAACGCTCCGGCGCTGACGTGCCTCGCCCTGCCGTCCTGGCCGAGGCCGACCAGGGGGCGGCTGCTGAGCAGGAGCTTCGCGACGAAGTCCGACACGGGGGCGACCCTGCCGGGCAGGACCACGTACTGCTGGGTCCCGGTGCCGGACGCCGCCGCGAGGATCATGCCCACCTTGTCGGCCCCGGGCGGCAGTTGCCCCGGGACGCCCGCGTCGGCACCGGGGTTCTCCGGGAGGACCGGGAAGTCGATCGCGTCCCCCCTGTGCAGGGTGTCCAGCCAGGCGGCGGAGACCCGCTGGGGGGCGCGGCCGCGGTCGATCAGGGTGCGGAGCAGGAGTTCGTCCTTCTTCACCTCGTACGCCTTGCCCGCGGCGTCCACGACGTAGCGGGTCCGGTCCGGCCCCGGGCCCTCGACGTACAGCAACTCGCCGCCGTGCAGCCGGTTCGCGCCCTCGACCTTCCGCTGCTCGCGCTCCGCGAGGACGAACGCCGCCTTCTGGATGGCCCTGCCGCCCTGGCCGGGCTGTTCGCAGACGGCCCACCGCTTCTTCGCGCCGGCCTCCTTCCCGTCCGGCAGCCGGTCGGGGGCGTACGGGATGCCCAGGGTGGCGCCGTGCGGGATCTTCCCGTTGTCGAGGACGGATTCGTCGACCTTGATGACCTTGCCCTTGTCGGGGGCGAGGAGGAGCTTGGCGGAGGACATGTTCAGCACCGGGTGGAGCTGCTTCCTGCCGTCGGTCTCCAGCACCACGTAGCGCGTGGTGGACTTGCTGGCGATGATGACGTTCTCGTAGGGGGTGTCCCACTTCTGGGGTGCCACGGGTTTGAACATTCCCCAGGCCCCGAATCCCGCGAGGATCACGACGCCGACGATCGCGCCGGGCACCACCGCGCGCAGGGGGCGCGGCGCGCCCTCCTCCGAACCGGTGGAGTTGGGTTGGAGGAACTGTGCGACCAGCCTCCGTTTCGCGAAGGTGTAGGCGTTGAGTTCGTCCCGCCGTGATGCCATCTGTACCGCTGCCCCTCTTCCCCCGGTGAGCGGCCAAGGTTGCCACACACTCCGTCAGCAAACGTCCTCGACCGGGCTCCCCACTATGCCCGTCGGCGTTCGCCCGCCATCGCTCGGGTTAGGGTGATCGCCCGGTCAACTCCCGTGGAGAGAAACGGTAACCGGGGACACGAGGGGGCAATGCGGCGATGGGTTCGGCGACGCGCGAGCGCACGGGGCGGTCCGCCCACCGACCACCTTCCTCTTCCCGATGGCAACGCAGCAACGAACCGGCCACCCCGGTCCCCGTCCCGCCGATGGATCCCCCCGCGGCGACCACTCCGCGCCCGGCTTCCCGGACCGGCCGTCCCGGCCCCGCACTGCGGCGACTGGTGCTCGTCGAGGCGGCCCTGGCGTTCGCCGCGGTGGGTGTTGTGCTCGGTGGTTTCTGGCTGGTTCCCGCCGGTGTGATCGCCTGTCTGCTGGTGCTGGTCGCGGTGGTGCGCCGACGGGGCCGCGCCGTGCCGGAGTGGGTGTCGATGACGCTCGCGCTCCGCGGTCGCGGACGAGCGGCCGGGGCGCCCGCCGCGGACACGGATCCGCAGCTGGCCCCGGTGGTGGAGGGCGTGCCGGGTCTCGCCCCGTACCCCCATGTCGACCGGGACCGCCGCACGGTGGGCATGGTCGGGGACGGCACGTTCCTGACCGCCGTCGTGCGCGTCGAGGCCGGTGGCGAGTCGCTGCGCCGGGCGCACGGCGAGCGGGCGTTCCCGCTGGCCCTGCTGGGCGACGCCCTCGCGGTGGACGACATCGTGCTGGAGTCCGCGCAGCTCGTGCAGCAGGTGCGCCCCGCTCCGGCGCAGCATCTGCCGGAGCGGTCGGCGGCACGGCTCTCCTACGTTCCCCTCCAGGAGCGGACCGGGGCGCCCGCGCTGCGGGTTACCTGGGTGGCGGTGAAGCTGGACCCGGAGCTGTGCCGGGAGGCGGTCGAGGCGCGCGGGGGCGGGATCCGCGGGGCACAGCGCTGTCTGGTCCGGGTCGCGGACCATGTGGCGAGCCGGATCACCGGTGCCGGGTTCCGGGCCGTCGTGCTGGACCAGGAGGAGGTGCACTCGGCCCTGGCCACGTCCCTGTGCGCCAATCCCGTCCTGTCGGCCCGTGCCGGGCAGCAGGGGGCCGCGCCGCAGCGGCGGACGGCGGAGACGTCGCGGGTGTGGCGGTGCGACGACCGTTGGCACACCGCCTACGCGGTGGACCGTTGGCCGGAGTTGGGCCGGGGGGCGACTCCGCTCCCGCGTCTCGTCTCGTTGCTGACCCAGGTGCCGGCGCACGCGACATCCTTCAGCCTGACGGTGCGGCCCGGTGCGCGCCGGGGCGATGTGTCGGTGTCCGGGCACGTACGGGTCACCGGCGGTTCCGACACCGAACTGGTCGGGGTGCGAAGGGTGTTGGAGCAGACCGCTCGGCACGCGAAGGTCGGTCTGGTGCGGCTGGACCGCGAACAGTTGCCCGGTGTGCTGGCGACGCTCCCGCTGGGAGGCGCACGATGACGATCCGGACCGGAGCGGGGCGCGGGCTGCGCGGCCCCCGGCACGCGGGGCACATCCTGGCCGCGGAGGACCTGGGCGCGTTGTCGTTGCCCGTCGGGGACGACGGCGTGATCCTCGGCACCGACGCCGAGGGGCACACGCGGATGATCGGCTTCCATCGTCCGGTGCCGTACGACGTCCTGCTGATCGGCGGGTTGTGGACCGCGCAGGTACTGGCGCTGCGGGCGGCGGCCACCGGGGCGCGGGTCGCGGTGGAGACCGGGCGCCCCGGGGTGTGGACCTCGCTCGCGCAGGCCGCGGGTGCCGGTCTGGAGTGCGTGTCCCTCCATGACGTGGGCCGGGTTCCGCCGACCGGGGCGGCCGTGGGCAGTCCGGTGGTGGTGGTGCGGGACTGCGGCATGCGTCCGCCCCGGGGCCGGGTGGTGTCCTCGCCGTGGCAGTCGGTGCTGACGTTGCTGCCCTATCTGAGCCCGGTGGCGCCGCGGTTGATGCGGACGTCGGCGCTCGTGGGCGTCCAGCGGGTCTCGCCCGACGAGGCGGACCGGATCGGCGGGATCCTGGGGCTCGCCCGGATCGAGAGCGAGGCCCTGCCCACCCTGGCGGACGGCGTCACGCTCTGGGTGGCGGGCCGTGAGCGCCACTGGGTGGTGACGGGAGCGACGGAGGTCGAGAACGGACTGCTGGGCGCCGCTCGCCGGATGGACTGACTACTGTCCCGTTCATGACCCCGGACCCACCGCTTCCGGGGAAGATGTGCGGGGAACGACACGGCTCGATCGAAAGGGACGCCGACATGGGCACCCAGCAGGAAAAGGAAGAGCTCTACGCTCTCGACATCTCGGACGTGACGTGGCTGAGCGCGCCGGGTACCGAGGACGTCGAGGAACGGGTCGAGATCGCGCATCTGCCCGGCGGCGCGGTCGCCATGCGCTCGTCGCTGGACCCGGAGACCGTGTTGCGGTACACGGAGGCCGAGTGGCGCGCCTTCGTACTGGGCGCCCGGGACGGTGAGTTCGACCTCGCGTAGGCGATGGCCCGGTGGAAGGGGCGGCCGCCCGCGCACGACGGCCGTCCCTTTCCTCATGTACGGGCACGGCTCGACGCGATACGCGTCGTCCGGCCGTGTCCCGCCGGACACATCACGTTCAGACGCACCGCACTCCGGTATGCAACATATTGACCGCTTCGCTCCGCGGGCTCTGTCGCACCCTGGGGGCTTGCAGGCGGGTACGTGACCTACTGGACAGTTTCTGCCCCGCGGTACGGCCTGCCGAAGGGGGCCCCATGACGATTAGGGTGGGTCCGGGCGCGGCAGAAGAACCTGCGGGCAGGCGATGCGTGTCCCAGGGGGAGAGCCGGGCGGTCGGACAGACGGAAACGGTCGCCCCCACCCACGACCGCACAAGGGTGCTCGACCACACCAGGAGGCAAAGTGAACGGCGATCGGGACGAGATGCGCGGGGGCTGGAACAAGCCCGTCGACGAGTCGTCCGACGCGGAGCCCGTCGAGATGACGGGTGAGTTCACCATCGACTACACCCCGCCCGCCTGGTACACGCAGAACTCGCCGGGGGACTCGTCGGGCGGTGCCGGAACGCACCTGGCCCCGCCGCCGCCCACCGGCGCACCGCTGCCCGTGCCCGCGCCGCCGACCGGGAACGGGGCCGATTCCGACTGGGTTCCGGCACCGCCCGCCCCGGCCCCGGTCCGGGCCTCGGCGGACGCCCCGGCCGCGGGTGGCGACCCCGTACCCTCCCCCGCGCCGGAGGCGGTGGCCCCCGTCGGCACGTCGGCCCCGTTCGGGGTCGGGAACGGGGATGTGGAGGACGACTCCGCGGGGTTCTCGCCGGCCGCGCTGAAGCAGCAGATCGCGGAGATCGAGGGGAGCTTCGGGGCAGGCATCATGAGCGCGGACCGGGCCGGGGAGACGGGCGGTCCGGGATACGGCTCCGGTGCCGGATTCCCGGGCGCGGGGTCCGCCGGGACCGGCGCCGGTGACGGCCGTACGGGTACGGACGAGGCCCCCGCCCCCGTTTCCGCCCCGACGTCGGAGGCCGCCGCGGGCACGCCCGACGGCACTGCCCCGACCGGCCCCGCGTCCGATGCCGCGGCGTCCGCCGGCACTCCGGGCGCTCTGGGCGCTCTGGGCGCTCCGGCACAGGGCACACCGGAGAACGCCGGTGCAGCGGCGGGTTCCGCGCCCTCGGACGTGGTGCCCCAGGACGCACCGCCCGCCGCCGTGCCGCAGGACACCCCGCCGCCCGTCGCGCCGCAGCCCTGGGCACCGGCGCCGCCGCCGCAGGGCGCCCTGCCGCCGCTGCCGCCCGCCTTCCAGCCCGCAGCGCCGCAGCCCGCCCAGCAGTGGCCCCGCTGCCCCCGCCCCGGCGCCCACTCCCGCACCCGCTCCGGCACCGGCACCCGCTCCGGCCCCCTCTCCGGCTCCGGACGGGCAGGCGGTCGGCGGTTACGGGTTCCCCGGGGCCGGGACGCCGCAGCCCCCGCAGGGCGGTTACGGATTCCCGCAGCAGGCTCCTCCCCCCGCGCAGCAGACGCCGCAGCAGGGTGGTTACGGATTCCCGCAGCAGACACCGCCGCAAGGTGGCTACGGATTCCCGCAGGCGTCGCAGGCACCGGCGTCGGCACCGCAGACCCCCCAGGCGCCCCAGCAGTCCCAGGGGCAGGCGCCTCAGTGGCCCGCGCAGCAGGGCACGCCCCTTCCACCTCAGGTGCCCCAGCCGCCTCAGACACCTCAGCCGCCTCAGACACCTCAGGGCGCGCCGCCCCTGCCCGCGCAGGCCGCCGGCCAGCAGCCGCCCGCCCCGCAGCAGCCGGAACAGCAGCCGTACGGCGGCCCGCAGCCCCAGGACCAGCAGGGCCAGCCCGTCGACCCGCGCACCGGGGGCGCCTGGCCGAGCCCGGTCACCCACGACCAGCGCGAGCGCTCCGTGCCCGGTGCCCCGCTCGGATACACGGCGGCCGTGGAGCTCTCCTCCGACCGGCTCGTCCGGGGCAAGCAGAAGGCGAAGAGCAGCCGCAACCCGTCCGGGGTGTCCCGCTTCAAACTGGGCGGCAAGAAGGAGGAGGCCGAGCGGCAGCGCAGGCTCGACCTGATCCGTACGCCGGTGCTGTCCTGCTACCGGATCGCGGTCATCAGCCTCAAGGGCGGCGTCGGCAAGACCACGACGACCACCGCCCTCGGCGCGACCCTGGCCACCGAGCGGCAGGACAAGATCCTCGCCATCGACGCCAACCCGGACGCGGGCACGCTCGGGCGCCGGGTGCGCCGGGAGACCGGGGCCACCATCCGCGACCTGGTCCAGGCGATCCCGTACCTCAACTCGTACATGGATATCCGCCGCTTCACCTCGCAGGCGCCCTCCGGACTGGAGATCATCGCCAACGACGTGGACCCGGCGGTCTCCACGACGTTCAACGACGAGGACTACCGGCGCGCCATCGACGTGCTGGGCAAGCAGTACCCGATCATCCTCACCGACTCGGGCACCGGCCTGCTCTACAGCGCGATGCGCGGTGTGCTGGACCTCGCCGACCAGTTGATCATCATCTCGACGCCGTCGGTCGACGGTGCGTCCAGCGCCTCCACCACCCTGGACTGGCTCTCGGCGCACGGCTACGCGGAGCTGGTGCAGCGCTCCCTCACGGTCATCTCCGGGGTCCGCGAGACCGGCAAGATGATCAAGGTCGACGACATCGTGCAGCACTTCGAGACGCGCTGCCGCGGTGTGGTCGTCGTGCCGTTCGACGAGCACCTGGCGGCGGGCGCCGAGGTCGACCTCGACATGATGCGGCCCAAGACCCGCGAGGCGTACTTCAACCTCTCCGCACTGGTCGCCGAGGACTTCGCGCGCGCCCAGCAGCAGCAGGGTCTGTGGACCTCGGACGGCTCCGCGCCGCCCCCGCAGTACGCCCCGCCGATGCCCGGCCAGCAGTACGCCCCGCAACAGCCGTACCAGCAGCAGCCGTACGGTGGCCAGCAGCCCCCGCAGCCGTACCCGCCGCACGCCGGTCCCGGAGTGCAGCAGAACGGCTGGCAGCAGTCGCCGCCCCCGCAGGCCCAGCCCCCGGCGAACCCGGCCGGGCTTCCTCCGATGCCCCATCAGCAGCAGCCCGGCCAGGGCGCGCAGCCCGGTCCCGCGTCGCCCGGCGGATGGCAGCAGCAGCCACCGTCAGCGCCTCAGCAGTAAGGCTTCAGAGGTCTGAACCAATGAGGGCCCGCACCGTCTCCACGGTGCGGGCCCTTTGGACATTCCCGCAGACCACACGCCGTTTCGATGACCGTTGACGGGGCTTGACCACCGCTGATAAACCTTCGCTTCACCAGCTGGCGAACCACAGATCAACCCGCCTTCTCCGTGCGAGTCATGACGCGAGGTCCCCGACCATGGTCGAAAGAGTTCCACCGTTCCCTGTCCAGCCACGCGCGCGCCTGCGCGTCCTCCTGGCCTCCGGTGCCGCCGCCCTGGCCCTGACCGCCGCTTCCGTCGTACCCGGTGTGCCCCTCGGGGCCGCGCCGCAGCAGGCACAGGCCGCCGACAGCGGAAAGTCGACGCTGACCGTCGCCGTCGCGCAGAGCGTCGACTCGCTGAGCCCGTTCCTCGCTCAGCGGCTCATGAGCACCAGCATCAGCCGGCTCATGTACGACTTCCTCACCAACTACGACCCCGAGGACAACCACGCGATCCCCGGTCTCGCCACCAAGTGGGAGCCGTCCGCGGACAAGTTGACCTGGACGTACACCATCCGCTCCGACTCCAAGTGGTCGGACGGGCAGCAGGCCACCGCCGAGGACGCGGCCTGGACGTTCAACAAGATGATGACCGACGAGGCCGCCGCGCAGGCCAACGGCAACTTCGTCGCGAACTTCAAGAAGGTGACGGCGCCCAGCCCGACGCAGCTGGTCATCGAACTCAAGGAGCCGCAGGCCACCATGGCCGCGCTCGACGTGCCGATCGTCCCGAAGCACGTCTGGGAGAAGGTCGGCGACTTCTCCAAGTTCAACAACGACAAGACGTTCCCGATCGTCGGCAACGGGCCGTTCGTCGTGACCGACTACAAGGTCGACCAGTACGTGAAGCTCAAGGCCAACAAGGACTTCTGGCGCGGCAAGCCGAAGTTCGACGAGCTGGTCTTCAAGACGTACAAGGACCAGGACACCGCGGTCGCCGCGCTGCGCAAGGGCGAGGTCTCCTTCGTCGCCGGCTCCCCCGCGCTGACGCCCGCCCAGGCCAACTCCCTCAAGGGCGACAAGAACATCAAGGTCAACGAGGGTCCGGGGCGCCGCTTCTTCGCGCTGGCCACCAACCCGGGCGCGCAGACCAAGGACGGCAAGAAGTTCGGCAACGGCAACAAGGCCCTTCTCGACCAGAAGGTGCGCCAGGCCCTCTTCCTGTCCGTCGACCGCAAGACCATCATCGACAAGGTCTTCCAGGGCCACGCCGTCGAGGGCCAGGGCTACATCCCGCCGCGCTTCACGGCGTACCAGTGGAAGCCGACCGCCGAGCAGAGCCTCGCGTACGACCCCGCCAGGGCGGCGAAGCTGCTCGACGAGGCGGGCTACCCGCTCAAGGGCGACCAGCGGGTCGACAAGGACGGCAAGCCGCTCGACCTGCGCATCCTCTGCCACGCCACGGACCCGAACGACAAGGCGATCGGCAAGTACCTCAAGGAGTGGTGGGGCAAGCTCGGCATCGGCCTGAAGGTCGACTGCCTCGACAACGTCTCCGTGCCCTGGTACGCGGGCGAGTACGACCTCGCCTTCGACGGCTGGTCCGTCAACCCGGACCCGGACTTCGTCCTCGGCATCCACACCTGCGCCGCGCTGCCCGCCAAGGCCAAGGACAGCGCCTCCACGGACAACTTCATCTGCGACGAGAAGTACGACGAGCTGTACAAGAAGCAGCTCGCCGAGTACGACCCGGCCAAGCGCACGGACCTCGTCAACCAGATGCAGTCATGGCTGTACGACTCCGGGTACATGAACGTCATCGCGTACCCGAACGCGGTCGAGGCATACCGCACCGACCAGATCAAGTCGATCACGACGATGCCGAAGTCCGCGGGCAACATCTACGGCCAGGACGGTTACTGGAGCTGGTGGTCGGCCGTTCCGGCGGACGGCGAGGGCTCGGACGGTTCCGGCGGTTCGGGCTCGACCGGCGTCGTCATCGGCATCATCGCGGTGGTCGTGGTGCTCGCCGGTGGCGGGCTGTTCGTCGCGATGCGCCGCCGCAACACGGCGGACGACCGCGAGTAATCACCTGAACGGGTGAAGAGGGGCCGGCCGGGGAACACTCGCTCCACCGGTCGGCCCCTCCTCATTGCGGCACGAGTAACGAGAGTTCCCCATGACAGCTGACAGCACTCCGGCGCTCGTGCAGAACGCGGACACCGACGGACCGGCCCCCGCCGGTCCGTCGGCCGACCGCGGTCCACGGGCGCGCAACACCAAGGCATACCTCCAGTACGTCGCGGCCAAGATCGCGGGCGCCGCGGTCTCCCTGTTCGCGGTCCTGGTCACCAGCTTCTTCCTCTTCCGGCTCATCCCCAGCGACCCGGTCAAGCAGATGACCGGCGGCCGACCCGTGTCCGCCGAACAACTCCAGTCGCTGCGCCGCCAGTTCGGGCTCGACCAGCCGATGTGGCAGCAGTTCACGTCCTACGTGGGCGACGCGCTCACCGGTGACTTCGGGCTGTCGTTCCAGTTCCACGCGCCGGTCATCGACAAGATCACCGAGGCGCTCCCGGCGACCCTGCTCCTCACCGGCACGTCGTACGTCCTGTACACCGCGCTCGGCATCTGGCTCGGCACCCGTACCGCCTGGCGCAACGGCTCCCTCAGCGACCGCTTCAACACCGCGTTCGCGCTCACGCTCTACTCGGTGCCGGCGTTCTGGCTGGGCCTGCTCCTGATCATCGTCTTCGCGGTGGGCATCGGTCCGATCCCCGGCCTGTTCCCGACCGGCGGCCTGGACTCCGGCACCGGCGAGACCGGCTTCGCCCACGTCCTCGACGTGGCGCACCACCTGGTCCTGCCGGTGGTCACGCTGGTGTCCGTCGGGTACGCGCAGACGCTCCTGGTGATGCGTTCCTCGCTGCTCGACGAGATGGGCAGCGACTATCTGACGACGGCCCGCGCGAAGGGGCTGCGGGACGACGTCGTGCGCCGCAAGCACGCCGTTCCCAACGCGATGCTGCCGACCTTCACCCTGATGTTCGTGAACCTCGGGCACGTGGTCGCCGGGCAGATCCTGGTCGAGACGGTGTTCTCCTGGCCGGGTCTGGGCGGGCTGTTCTACGAGGCACTCAGCGTGCCCGACCTCCCGCTCGTGCAGGGGCTGTTCTTCGTCTTCGCCACCGCGGTGATCCTGGCGAACACCCTTGCCGACGTGCTCTATCCGCTGCTCGATCCCCGGGTGGGCCGATGACGACCGAATCCATGCCCACGCCCACGCCCGCGGAGGCCGGGGCAGCCCCGGACCCGCGCGCCCTGGCACGGGCCCGCAAGCGCCGGTCCGCCGCCCGCTTCTGGCGGGAGTACCGCAGCCACCGGGGCGGTCTGTGGGGGCTGGCCGCCCTCGTCCTGATCGCGCTGGTCGCCGTGTTCGCGCCACAGCTCGTCGGTGCGGACTCGCAGTCCGTCACGGACGCCCCCGGCGGGGCGCTGGAGTCCCCCAGCGGCGAATTCCCGCTCGGCACCGACCAGTTCGGCCGCAGCGTGCTGGCGCTGCTGGTGTGGGGCACCCGGGTCTCGCTGACGGTCGGCCTGCTCGCGGCGTTCCTGTGCGTCGCCATCGGCACGGTCGTCGGCATCGTCGCGGGACACTTCCACGGCTGGTACTCGACGATCCTGATGCGTGTCACCGACTGGTTCCTGGTGATGCCGACCCTGGTCCTCGCGATCGCGCTCGCCACGGTGATGGACCGTTCGATGTGGACGGTCATCATCGCGATCGGGGTCACGACCTGGCCGACCACGGCCCGGCTGGTCCGGGCCCAGACCCTCGCGGTGGAGTCCCGCCCGTACATCGAGCGGGCCCGCGCGCTGGGCGGCGGCCACCGGCACATCATGGTCCGGCACGTGCTGCCGAACGTGATGCCGCTGGTGCTCGCCCAGACGACGCTGGTGATCTCCAGCGCGATCCTCACCGAGGCCACGCTGGCGTTCCTCGGCCTCAGCGACCCGACCACCACCTCCTGGGGCGGCATGCTCCAGGACGCCCGCGAGGCGGGTGCGGTGAGCGCGGGCCACTGGTGGTACCTGGCACCGCCCGGCATCGCCATCGCCGTGGTGGCGCTGGCGTTCACACTCTGCGGGCGCGCGATCGAGTCCGTCCTCAATCCCAAGCTGGGGGTGGCCCGTTGAGCACCACGAACATCCACCGGCCGCCGCTCCTCGACGTACGGGACCTCACGGTGACGTACGCCGGCGGGGCGCGGGCCGTGCGCGGCGTGAACCTCACCGTCGACGCCGGGCAGAAGCTCGGCATCGCCGGCGAGTCGGGCTGCGGGAAGTCGACGCTGGCCCTCGCGCTGCTGCGGCTGCTGCCCGCGGGCACGAAGGTCACCGGCGAGATCCTGCTGAACGGCGAGGACGTCCTCGCCATGAAGTGGGGCCAGGTCCGGGCGGTGCGCTGGGCGGGGGCGTCGATCGTCTTCCAGGGCGCGATGCACTCGCTCAACGCGGTGCACCGCATCGGCGACCAGATTGCCGAACCGATCCTGCTGCACCGGAAGGCGACCCGGGCCGGGGCTGCGAAGAAGGTCGGCGAGCTGCTGGAGCAGGTGGGCCTGCCGGCCGCCCGCGCCGCCGCCTATCCGCACGAGCTGTCCGGCGGGCAGCGCCAGCGCGTGATGATCGCGATGGCGCTGGCCTGCGATCCGGGACTGATCGTCGCGGACGAGCCGACCACGGCGCTCGACGTGATGATCCAGGCCCAGATCCTGCGGCTGATCGAGCAGCTGGTGTCCGAGCAGGACCTCGGCCTCGTCATGATCAGCCACGACCTCGCGGTGCTCTCGGACACCTGCGACCGGCTCGCGGTGATGTACGCGGGCCGGGTCGTGGAGGAGGGCCCGGCGTCCGAGGTCTACGAGAACGCGCACCACCCGTACGGCAAGGCCCTGTCCGGCGCCTTTCCGCGCATCGGCGACCCGGCCTCCCGGTTCGCGCCCCGCGGGCTGCCCGGCGACCCGCCGGACCCGGCGGCGCTGCCCGGCGGCTGCACCTTCCACCCGCGCTGTCCGGTGGCCCTGGACTCCTGCGCGACCGAGGACCAGGAGCTGCGGGTCGCGGGACCGGAGCGGCGGGCCGCCTGTGTGCTGGTGGAACCGGGAGCCGCCGCGGCCCTGCCGGACGCCGAGGAAGCGAGGAGCACCCCATGAGCACCACCCCTCCCCTGCTGAGCGCCCAGGGGCTGAAGGTCACCTTCCCCGGCCGGCGCGGGGCCGCCCCGGCGCGGGCCGTGGACGGCGTGGACCTGGACATCCGGCCCGGTGAGATCGTGGCGCTGGTCGGCGAGTCGGGCTGCGGCAAGACGACGCTGGCGCGTTCGCTGCTGGGCCTGGTCCCGCCGACGTCCGGACAGGTCACCTTCGGCGGCAGGCCGCTGGACTACGGGAGCCGGGCGCTGAAGACGTACCGCAAGCGGGTCCAGCTGGTGCTCCAGGACCCCAGCGGCTCGCTCAACCCCCGGCACACGGTGTACGACGCCGTCGCCGAGGGCCTGCGCATCCACGGGTACGCGGGGGACGAGCGGGCGGCGGTGTCCGAGGCGTTGTCGCGGGCGGGGCTCCGTCCGCCGGAACGATTCTTCCTGCGCTACCCGCACGAGCTGTCCGGCGGGCAGCGCCAGCGCGTCGTGATCGCGGGCGCGCTGGTCCTGGAGCCCGAGCTGATCGTGGCCGACGAGCCGGTGGCCTCGTTGGACGCCTCGGTGCGCGGCGAGATCCTGGCGCTGATGCTGCGGCTGCGGGACGAGCTGGGCCTG
Organism: Streptomyces sp. sk2.1; assembly: GCF_008120935.1. Taxonomy (GTDB): domain Bacteria; phylum Actinomycetota; class Actinomycetes; order Streptomycetales; family Streptomycetaceae; genus Streptomyces. The sequence continues at coordinate 1,317,088 of NZ_RDBO01000077.1, read as the reverse complement.
TCCGCGCTGGTGGTCACGCACGACCTGGGTCTGGCGTGGAACATCGCGGACCGGGTCGCGGTGATGTACCTCGGGCGGATCGTGGAGACCGGTGAGGTGGAGCAGATCCTCACGGCCCCGCGCCATCCGTACACCCGGGCGCTGCTGTCGGTGCTGCCGGAGGCCGGGGGCGAGCCGGTGGTCCTGACCGGTGAGCCGCCGGACCCGTCCAAGGTGCCGTCCGGGTGCCGCTTCCACGCCCGCTGCCAGGTGCTGGCGTCGGGCGAGGCGGAGCGGGCGGGCGTCGCGGACGCCTGCCGCTCGGAGGACCTGCCGGTGCTCGCGGGCGGTGGCCGGGCCCAGGTGGCGTGCCACTGGGCGGCAGCCGCCCCCGCCGCGGCCGGGCGGGCGAAGAAGGCATAGGTGGCGACCGGGCCG
>NZ_RDBO01000077.1:1307069-1316571 GCF_008120935.1 Streptomyces sp. sk2.1 | reverse complement strand
CCGGGCCGTTCGTCCGAGGGGGCCGCGCGCCGCGCCGGGGCGGGCGCGGCCCGAGGGGTTCAGCCCCGTTCGTACGCGGCGACCAGTTCGGAGCACCGCTTCACATCGGCGGCCATCGCCACGAGCAGGTCGTCGACCGAGTCGAACCTCAGCATCCCGCGCACGTACGAGAGGAAGTCCACCGCGACGTGCAGCCCGTACAGGTCGAGGCCGACGCGGTCGATCGCGTACGCCTCCACCGTCCGCTCCGTGGCGTCGAACTGCAGGTTCGTGCCGACCGAGATCGCGGCGGGCATCGCCTCGCCCGCCACGTTCAGCCAGCCCGCGTAGACGCCGTCGGCGGGGATCGCGGTGTGCGGCAGGGTCTCCACGTTGGCCGTGGGGAAGCCGAGCTCGCGGCCGCGCTGCGCACCGCGCACGACGACGCCCTCGACCCGGTGCGGACGGCCCAGGATCTCGGCGGCGCCCGCGACGTCGCCCTCGGCGATCAGCCGCCGGGTGAGGGTGGAGGAGAACGGCTCGCCGCCGCCCGCCTCGCCGCTCACGTACAGGTCGATGACCTCGACGCGGTAGTCGTAGGTCGCGCCGAACTCGGCGAGCAGCTCGACGTTCCCGGCCGCCCGGTGGCCGAAGCGGAAGTTCGGGCCCTCGATGACCAGCTGCGCGTGCAGTTTGTCGACGAGCACCTTCACGATGAAGTCCGCCGGGGCCAGCTTCGAGAACTCGCTGGTGAACGGCAGGATCAGCATCGCGTCCACCCCCAGCTCGGCCATCAGGTCGGCGCGCCGGTGGTGCGGGGCGAGCAGCGGCGGGTGGCTGCCGGGCCGCACGACCTCGCTGGGGTGCGGGTCGAAGGTCACCACGACCGACGGCACGCCCAGCTCGCGGGCCCGCTCCACGGCGCGCCCGATGATCAGCTGGTGTCCGCGGTGCACCCCGTCGTAGGAACCGATGGTGACGACGCTGCGTCCCCAGTCCTGGGGGATGTCCTCCAAGCCACGCCAGCGCTGCACTCTGACCGCTCCTCGCCCGAACCTGTGTACGTGGATATGCCTCTTACGCAGGTCTAAGACTGCCATGCTCACGCCCTGCGGCCCGCATCGGCATCGCCTTGGACCCGCCCAGCTCCCGAACCGTCCGCCGTGCGTCCGGACCGATGAGCGGTGTCCATTCCTGCGGGGCGCCGGTCAGCCACTCGGTGACCAGCGCCGCGAATCCCGGCACGTCACGGGCGAGTTCGACCAGCAGGCGGTCGAAGCGGTCCGCGCCCCCGGGGGTGCGGAGCAGCAGCGTTCCGGTGCGGTGGACCAGGGCGCGGGTACGGGCCGGGGCGCGGCCTCCGGAGCCGGTCGCGGCGGCCCGCAGCAGCGCGTCGAGCACGTCCGGGTCCCGTCGGGTGTCCTGTTCGAAGTCGAGCAGGACCTCCAGGAGCTCCCCCCGCAGCTGTGCGGAGGCCGGGCTGCCGGGCGCGGCGAACACCCCGGCGAGCGCCCCGCGCACCGGCGGCGGGACGGGGCGGTCCCGCAGCAGCCCTGTCACCAGCGGCAGCAGCAGGGCGCGGGCGGCGGGCCCGTGCTCCAGCCTCCGGTGGATGTACGAGGCGGCGTGCACGGCGTCGTCCGGGTGGCTCTCGACGTAGGCGCGCACGAGCCCGGCGGTGTGCAGGGCCAGTGCGGGGGCGTCGATCGCGGCCAGTGCGCACAGCACCTCGCCCGCGCCCTCGTCCGGCCGGGTCAGCCGCTCCCGGAACGCGGCGAGCACCGGCTCCGGGTGGGAGGGCAGGGCCTCGGCGAGCACCTCCGGGGACAGCCGCGGCTCGCCCCCGACGAAGGCCCGCAGGGCCTGCGGGAGGCAGCCGTCCCGGCTCTGCGGGTCCCGTACGAGGAGGGCGAGCGCGGCCCCGTGCAGGGCGGCGTCGCCGGGGCGGGCCAGCAGGGCGCGGGCGGCCCCGCGCAGCAGCTCGCGGTCGGTGTCGAGGACGGCGTGGGGCGCGGCGACCGCCGCGTACGTGGCGGCGGCGGTGCGGCGGGCGGGCCGGTCCCCGTCGTGGGCCCAGCGGTGGACGGCCCGGCACAGCGCGGCCGGCTCGTCCTCGGCCAGCGCGGCGAGCAGTTCCCCGGCCCGGGGGTGGTGGGCCGCGACGAGCGCGTCGGTCAGGTCGTCGACGGCCAGGTCCCGGTGGGTGTGGAGCAGCGCCTGCGCGGCGGCGGCCACGGTCGGCCGCATCGTGTCCCCGTCCCCGGCGGGGAGCGGCCGCTCGTCGGTGAACCAGCCGCAGAGCAGGGGCTGCACGGTCCGGGGCCGGGCGGCGAGCCGCCGGGCGACGGCGTCCAGGAACCGCTCGCCGCCGTCGCCGCAGGACGGGCCGTCGGCGGGGACCAGGCGCCGGAACAGGTCCATCAGGTCCGCCTCGGGCAGCGTCAGCCGCCGCCAGAACCACGGACCGAACTCGGCGTACGTGCCGGGGCCCGACGGCCCGCCCGGCGCGGCGCCGCGCACGACCCGGCCGGCGAGCAGCCGCAGCACCCCGAGGTACGGCCGGGCGTCGGGCACCTGGATCAGGGTCTCGGAGAGCAGGTGGACGGCCCACCACCGGGCGTCCCGGCACGGGCCGCCCCCGTCCCCGCCGGAGGTGGTGGTGCCGGCGTCCGCCCGTCCCGGGTCCCCCGGTCCGGGCAGCAGCCGGTCCAGGGCCTCGATGAGATCGGCCAGCTGATGGGAGAGGGCCACGGGGCCCTGCCGACGGCCCAGCCGGAGCAGTGCCTGGACCACCGGACCGATCCGGTGGCGCGGTACGGGCAGGGTGCGCGGGCCCGACGGGGAGCCCGGGGAGCCGGGCCCCGCCCCGGGGTCCGGCTCCGCGTCCGGTGCGGGCACGGGCCCGCGGCCCGGCCGGGCCGCGACGGTGCTCCGGCCGCTTCCCGCGGGCCGTCTCGGCTGCGGCACCCGGCGGGCGGCGGCCGCGTCCGGCGCCCCGTCCGCTTTCCCCTCCGCCGGGTCCGTACCCGCGTCCGGCGCCCCGTCGTCCGGTTCCTTCCGCGCGTGCCACCGGTGGACGAGCGCGTGCAGCGCCGCGTCCACGTCCAGATGGGCGCCCTGGACCCAGTCCCCCAGCTCCTCGTGCGCGAAGCGGTAACCGGCCCCCGCCGGGACGAGCAGGCCCTCGGTGAGGACGGCCGACGCCCAGCCGGGGCGCCAGGGGAAGACCTCCTCGAACGCCGCCCGGTCCAGCTCCCCCTGCCCCGGCCCCAGACAGCGCCGCGCCGCCTCGTGCACCTGCCCCGCCACCCGGGCGGCCAGCCTGCGGACCGCGCCGCCGCCCGGCGCCCGGCCCGAGGCGGCCGCGACACGGACCGCGACGCGCAGGCACATCAGGTCCAGGTGGGCGCCGAACACCTCCTCCGTGTCGGGCTGCCCGGCGACCTCTCCGGGCATGGCGGCACGCACCTCCGCGAGGAGGCGCAGGGTGAGCGGGTGCCGGTCGTGCCCGGGGGCGAGCGCCCCGGGCGGGATGGCGTACCGCTGCCGGGCCTGTTCGGCCCGGTCGGCGGTGAGGTCGCCCAGCCGGATCGCGGACGGCAGCCGCCCGGCCGGGCGGGCGGGGCGGTGCAGCGCGCCGGGCGGGCAGAGCGCGCCTGCCGTCTCCCAGTACTCGGGACGGCAGGCGATCACCAGCCGCGCGCCGTTCGTCCGCAGCCAGTCGACGGTGGCGGCGGTCCACCGGGCCGTCTCGTGGGCCAGCGCGGGAGGCATCTCCTCGGGGCCGKCCAGCAGCACGAGCAGCGGGATTCCGGACTCCCTGGCCAGCCGGGCCACCCGCTCGGGGGTGGCGGTGGCCATGTCGCCCCGGGCCCCGGCGGCGGTGACGATCCGGCCGGCCCTGCCCAGCGCGCGGGTGACGGCGTCGGCGACCGAGGTGTCGTCGGCCAGCAGATCGGCGCCGCGCAGCCAGAGGGTGGGCGCGGGGACCGGGCCGCGTGCCCGACGGGCGGTGAGCGCCGTCAGTTCGGTGGTGCGTCCGGTGCCCGGCGCCCCGACCAGGCCGAGGACGACGGCGGTGCCGCCCGCCGCGGACGAGGCCCCGGCCGGTCCCGCGAAGGCCCTGAACTCCGCGCTGACGTCCGGGCGCTCGACCGGGTCGGGCCCGGCGCCCGGACCGCCCGCCGAACCGAGCGAGGTCGCCGTCAGGTGCAGGGCGCCCGCGAGGTTCAGGTCGTGTCCGTAGCCGGGGACGCTCGTCGCGTTGCGCCGCAGCAGTACGTCGAGCGGTCCCTCGGTGCCCGTGTCCCGCAGCGGCACGGCGAGTCCGGCCGCGGGATGCTCCGCCCGCAGCGCGGTGCCCAGTACGGCGATGACCGCGCCGCTCTCCGGATCGAGGACGGGTCCGCCCACGGCCGCGCCGCGCAGTTGCAGCGCGTCCCTGCCGTTCGTGCCGAGCGCCAGCTCCAGTGCCGCGCCGATCCGGTGGCGGTGTCCGCGCGCGGTGTAGGTCACGGGGGTGGTGCCGAGCACCCGTGCCTCGCGCCAGCCGTGGGCGGCGATCGTCACGTACGTCCCGGCGTCGATCCGTTCCCGCAGGGTGATCGGCACCGGCTCCACGCCCAGCGCCCCGGGCCCCGGGGTGTGCAGCAGGGCGAGGCCGAGCTCGGGCAGCGCGGTGATGTCGTCGGCCCCGAGGGTGCGGCTGCGGCCGTCCGCTCCGTGCAGGACCGGTCCGTCGAGGCCGTCGATCGCCTCGTGGCTGGTCAGTACCGTGCCCCGGTCGTCCGCGACGAATCCGGTCCCCCGAGGCCGACCGGCCTGATCGCAGATACGTACCAGCGCTGCCCGGTCCCCGCTTCCCATGGTCGGAACGTTAGGACCGATGATCAGCACGTGTATCACTCGGAGCAAAAGCGCCCCCTGATGCACCCCCGTTTCACTCCGAGCGCCTGCTCGTTGGGGTGAATTACCGGCGTCCGGTGGACAGGAATCGTTGGGAAACCGTGGAGCGGGCGTGGGGTCGTCCCGCCCGCTCCACGACGATTCCGTCCCGGTGAACGGCCCGGGGCCGTCCGGAGCCTGCCGGACGACCCCGGGAAGTCGCCCGGCAGAGTCGCTCAGGCGAAGACCGCGAGGCTCTTCGCCCTGCCCTTCTGCTCCTCGACGAGGACCAGGAACCGTCCGTCGGGCCCGAAGACCCCGACCGGTCCCGGCGGGAAGGACGGCATGTCCAGCCGTACGCCGTTCAGCAGCAGCCCGGCGCGCTTCTCGTCCACGTCCCAGCGGGGGAACGCGGCCGCGGCGGCCTCGGCCACCGGCATCACGGTCAGCTCCTCCTGGTGCTGGTCGAGCGTCCGCGCCGCGTCGAGGCCGTACGGTCCGACCCGGGTGCGCCGCAGCGCGGTCAGGTGCCCGCCGACGCCGAGCCCGGCACCGAGGTCCCGGGCGATGGCGCGGATGTACGTGCCCGAGGAGCAGACGACCGAGACGACCAGGTCCACGACCGGTGTCCCGTCCTCGGCGACCTCGTGGCGGACGTCGTAGACGTTGAAGGACGAGATCGTCACCGGGCGGGCCGGGATCTCGAACTCCTCGCCGCCCCGCACCCGTGCGTAGGACCGCTTGCCGTCGATCTTGATGGCGCTGACCTTGGACGGCACCTGCATGATCGCGCCGGTCAGGGCCGCGACACCCGCGTCGATGCCCTCCCGGGTCACCCCGGACGCGTCGGTGGACGAGGTGATCTCGCCCTCCGCGTCGTCCGTGATGGTGTTCTGCCCGAGCCTGATCGTGCCGAGGTACTCCTTCTCGGTCAGCGCGAGGTGGCCGAGCAGTTTGGTGGCCTTCTGGACACCGAGCACGAGCACGCCGGTCGCCATCGGGTCCAGCGTGCCGGCGTGCCCGACCCGGCGGGTCCGGGCGATGCCGCGCATCTTGGCGACGACGTCGTGCGAAGTGAAGCCGGACGGCTTGTCGACGATGACAAGGCCGTCCGGCGTGTTCTGCGATGTCATTCGGAGGCGGTGTCCTCGTCGTTCTCGTCCTCCGGCTTGCGGTACGGGTCCGCGTCACCGGCGTACGTGGCGCCCGAGGACGCCTGGCGCACCTTGGCGTCCGAGGCCCGCGCGCGGTCGAGGAGGTCCTCGATCGCCCGCGCGTTCTCGGGCAGCGCGTCCGCCACGAAGGCGAGGGTCGGGGTGAACTTCGTCCCCGCCGCCGCACCGACCGCCGACCGCAGGATGCCCTTGGCGCTCTGCAGACCGGCCGCGGCGCTCGCCCGCTCCTCGTCGTCGCCGTAGACCGTGTAGAAGACCGTGGCCTCCCGCAGGTCGCCGGTGACCCGGACGTCCGTGATGGTCACGTGCGTCCCCAGGCGCGGGTCCTTGATTCCGCGCTGAAGTTTCTGGGCGACCACCTCCTGGATGAGGTCCGCCAGCTTCTTAGCCCGCGCGTTGTCGGCCACTGGTCCGTCTCCCTCTTGCTCAATCGTCTTCGTCGCTGTGGACCCGCCGTCGTACGGACAGCAGTTCCACTTCCGGCCGGGCGGCCACCAGCCGCTCGCACCGGTCCAGAACATCTGTGAGGTGTCCGGTGTCCCCGGAGACCACGGCAAGGCCGATCTCGGCCCTGCGATGGAGATCCTGACCGCCGGTCTCCGCCGCGCTCACCGCGAATTTTCGTTGGAGTTCGGCGACGATCGGACGGACGACGGAGCGCTTCTCCTTCAACGACCGTACGTCGCCGAGAAGCAGATCGAAGGACAGTGTCCCCACATACATGAATGTCCGGATGTCCCGCCGGTTCGGGTTCGTGTCCTGCCAGCGCTTGGCAGGAACACGAGAACCGTACACGGAACGGCCGGGGCCGATCGACGGAAATACGCCCCGTCGACCGGCCCCGACTGTGAAAGAGAGGTCCGGGGGTGTTCCCCCCGGATTCCCCGCGGATCAGCCTCGCGGCTTCTCGCGCATCTCGTACGTCGCGATGACGTCGTCGATCTTGATGTCGTTGAAGTTTCCGAGGTTGATACCGCCCTCGAAGCCTTCGCGGATCTCGGTGACGTCGTCCTTGAAGCGGCGCAGACCGGAGATGTTGAGGTTCTCCGCGATGACCTTGCCATCGCGCAGCAGGCGCGCCTTGGTGTTGCGCTTGACCTCGCCGGAGCGGACCAGCACACCGGCGATGTTGCCCAGCTTGGACGAGCGGAAGATCTCGCGGATCTCCGCCGTACCGAGCTCGACCTCTTCGTACTCCGGCTTGAGCATGCCCTTGAGGGCCGCCTCGATCTCCTCGATGGCCTGGTAGATCACCGAGTAGTAGCGGACGTCGACGCCCTCGCGCTCCGCCATCTGCTGGGCACGCCCGGCAGCGCGGACGTTGAAGCCGATGACGATGGCGTCGGAGCCGGTCGCCAGGTCGATGTCCGACTCGGTGACCGCACCCACACCGCGGTGCAGGACCCGGATGTCGACCTCTTCACCGACGTCGAGCTGGAGCAGCGAGGACTCGAGAGCCTCCACCGAACCGGACGCGTCGCCCTTGATGATGAGGTTGAGCTCCTGGACCAGACCGGCCTTGAGCGCCTCGTCCAGGTTCTCCAGGGAGAACCGGACACCCTTGCGGGCGAAGTTGGCGTTGCGCTCGCGGGCGGCACGCTTCTCGGCGATCTGACGGGCCGTACGGTCCTCGTCGACCACCAGGAAGTTGTCGCCGGCGCCCGGGACGTTGGTGAGACCGAGCACGAGGACGGGGGTCGAGGGACCCGCTTCCTCGACGTTGTTGCCGTTGTCGTCGAGCATCGCCCGGACACGGCCGTACGCGTCGCCGACCACCATGGTGTCACCGATGCGCAGCGTGCCGCGCTGGACCAGGACGGTCGAGACGGCGCCGCGGCCGCGGTCGAGGTGGGACTCGATCGCGATGCCCTGCGCGTCCTGCTCCGGGTTGGCCCGCAGGTCGAGCGAGGCGTCGGCGGTGAGGACGACGGCCTCCAGCAGCTGGTCGATGTGCAGACCCTGCTTGGCGGAAATGTCGACGAACATCGTGTCGCCGCCGTACTCCTCGGCCACCAGACCGAACTCGGTGAGCTGACCGCGCACCTTGGTCGGGTCGGCACCCTCGACGTCGATCTTGTTGACCGCGACCACGATCGGCACGTCGGCCGCCTTGGCGTGGTTCAGCGCCTCGATCGTCTGGGGCATCACACCGTCGTTCGCCGCCACCACGAGGATCGCGATGTCGGTGGACTTCGCACCGCGGGCACGCATGGCGGTGAACGCCTCGTGACCCGGGGTGTCGATGAAGGTGATCTTCCGGTCCTCGCCGTTGACCTCGGCGGAGACCTGGTAGGCACCGATGTGCTGCGTGATGCCGCCGGCCTCGCCCGCGATGACGTTCGTCTTGCGGATCGCGTCCAGCAGTCGGGTCTTTCCGTGGTCGACGTGACCCATGACGGTCACGACCGGCGGGCGCGGGATGAGCGCCTCTTCGCCGCCCTCGTCCTCGCCGAACTCGATGTCGAAGGACTCGAGCAGCTCGCGGTCCTCCTCCTCCGGGCTGACGATCTCGAGGACGTAGTTCATCTCGTCCGCGAGCAGCTTGAGGGTGTCGTCGGAGACGGACTGCGTCGCCGTGACCATCTCGCCGAGGTTCATCATCACGGCGACGAGCGACGCCGGGTTGGCGTTGATCTTCTCCGCGAAGTCGGTGAGGGAGGCACCGCGCGACAGGCGGACGGACTGCCCGTTGCCGCGGGGCAGCATGACGCCGCCCACCGACGGGGCCTGCATGGCCTCGTACTCCTGGCGCCTCTGCCGCTTCGACTTGCGGCCACGACGGGCCGGACCGCCGGGACGACCGAACGCACCCTGCGTGCCACCACGGCCGCCGGGGCCGCCGGGACGACCACCGAAGCCGGGACGGCCGCCGAAGCCACCGCCGCCGCCACCGGGACGACCCGCACCGCCGCCACCGCCACCGGGACGGCCGGCGAAACCGCCGCCACCGCCGCCGCCGGGACCGGCCGGACGACCCGCGAAGCCGCCGCCGGGACGACCCGCGCCGCCCGGACGACCGCCGCCGCCACCACCAGGACCACGGCCGCCGGGGCCGGGACGCGGACCCGCAGCGGGACGCTGCGGCATCATGCCCGGGTTCGGACGGTTGCCACCGGGGGCACCGCCCGGACGGGGAGCCTGCGGACGCGGCATGCCGCCGGGGGTCGGGCGGGGACCGCCCTGGCCCTGCGGACGCGGCGCGCCACCGGGACCGCCCTGCGGACGCGGGGCACCCGGACGCTCCTGACCGCCGCCGGGACGCGGGGCGCCGCCGGGACGCGGCGCCTGCGGACGGGCCATGCCCGTCGAGCCGCCGGAGGTGAAGGGGTTGTTGCCCGGCCGGGGGCCGGACGGACGGGCGCCGGGGCGCGGCGCGCCCTGACCCGCGGGACGCGCGGGACGGTCGCCACCGCGGCCGCCGTCACGCTGACCGCCGTCACGCTGGCCGCCGGCCGGAGCCGGGC
>NZ_RDBO01000077.1:1267542-1306969 GCF_008120935.1 Streptomyces sp. sk2.1 | reverse complement strand
GCCGGGGCGCCGGGCTTCGGGGCAGCAGGACGTGCCGCGGCGGCCGGAGAGGGCGCCGCGGGCTTCGCGGGCGTCGCCTTGCGGGGCGCGCCAGGCTTGGCAGCGGGCTTGCCGGCGTTGCCGCCGGGCCCCTGCAGTGCGTCAGTCAACTTGCGTACAACCGGCGCCTCGATCGTCGAGGACGCCGAACGGACGAATTCACCGAGTTCTTGGAGCTTGGCCATGACGACCTTGCTCTCGACGCCGAACTCCTTGGCGAGTTCGTATACCCGGACCTTAGCCACTTCGCTCCTTTTAGGTCCGGGTTACCGCCGGACCGTCGCTACTTCATGGGCGTACTCATCGCGTACTCATCGAGTGCTCATCGCAATCTCGACCTACTTCCAACTCGCGAGGTACCTGACCGCACGGGGTCCCGTGCCGTTCATTTCTTACGGTGTCGCCCGCTCGACGAACCGCTGCAGCGCGGCGGGGTCGAACGGCCCCTTGGCCTTGAAGGCCCGGGGGAATGCCCGGCGGCGAACCGCCAGGTCCAGACATGCGGGGACGGGGTGTACATAGGCACCCCGGCCGGGCAGCGTACCGCGCGGATCGGGAACGCAGGCGTTCCCTTCCACGACGATGCGCAGCAGTTCGCTCTTGGCCGCCCGCTCCCGGCATCCCACACAGGTTCGCTCAGGGCAAGCGCGGGCATGCGTCCGGCCAGACACGGCTAAGTCTACCTCCCCGCACCGACCTCACCCCTTTGGGGCAAAAATCGAACGGATGTTGTCGTGATCTCAGCGGCATGCCACCGAGATTTATTCCCGGCCCCTCGCGACCCGCACCGGGCGTCCCCTCGGGAAGCGGGCGCCCGGCGTCCCGCGCGGATCCGTCCTTCCGGCAGTCGTCCGGCCGGAACCGGCCGGACGGCCGGTTCTCAGCGCCGCTCGGACCGCTCGCGGGCGCGCTCCGCGCGCTCCCGGTCGGCGACGTCGCGCTCGGCGTCGGTCTCGGTGTCCGGGCGGATGTCGATGCGCCAGCCGGTGAGGCGGGCGGCGAGGCGGGCGTTCTGCCCCTCCTTGCCGATCGCGAGCGACAGCTGGTAGTCCGGAACGGTGACGCGGGCGGACCGTGCGCCGAGGTCCACGACCTCGACCTGACTCACCCGTGCGGGTGACAGCGCGTTGGCGACCATCTCGGCGGGGTCGTCCGACCAGTCCACGATGTCGATCTTCTCGCCGTGCAGCTCGGCCATCACGTTGCGCACCCGGCCGCCCATCGGGCCGATGCAGGCGCCCTTGGCGTTCAGTCCGGAACGGGTCGAGCGGACCGCGATCTTGGTGCGGTGGCCGGCCTCCCGGGCGATCGCGCAGATCTCCACGGAACCGTCCGCGATCTCCGGGACCTCCAGCGCGAAGAGCTTCTTCACCAGGTTGGGGTGGGTCCGCGACAGCGTCACGGACGGACCGCGCACACCCTTGGCGACGCGCACCACGTACGTGCGCAGCCGCAGGCCGTGGGTGTACTCCTCGCCCGGCACCTGCTCCTGCACCGGCAGGATGGCCTCCAGCTTGCCGATGTCGACCAGGACGTTCTTGGGGTCCTTGCCCTGTTGGACGACGCCGGTGACGACATCGCCCTCGTGGCCCGCGTACTCGCCGAACGTCCGGTCGTCCTCGGCGTCGCGCAGCCGCTGCAGGATGACCTGCTTGGCCGTGGTCGCGGCGATCCGGCCGAAGCCGGACGGGGTGTCGTCGAACTCCTTGGGCTCCTGCCCCGGCTCCAGGTCGGCCGGGTCCTCCTTCGCCCACACCGTCACGTGGCCGCGCTCGTCGAGCTCCACCCGCGCGCGGCGGTGGCTTCCGTCGGTACGGTGGTAGGCGATGAGGAGGGCCGACTCGATCGCCTCGACGAGCACGTCGAAGGGGATCTCCTTGTCCTGTGCCAAGCCCTTCAAGAGCTTCACGTCGATGTCCACGGCTACGCCTCCTCTTCCTTCTTGTCCTTGCGACTGAATTCGATCTCCACGCGCGCCTTGGCGATCTCGTCGAAGGCGACCCGGCGGGCGGTGGGCTTGCGGCCCTTGACGCCCGGCACCTCGAGGTCGAGCCCCTCCTCGTCCACGGCGAGGATGCGGGCCACCAGTTCGCCGCCCTCGCGCAGGTGCAGTTTGGCGAGGCGGCCCGTGGCGCGTACGTAGTGGCGGTGCTCCGTCAGCGGACGGTCGGCACCGGGGGAACTGACTTCGAGGACGTATTCGTCGTCGCCCATCGCGTCGGTCTCGTCGAGCTTCTCGGAGATCGCGCGGCTCAGCTCGGCACAGGCGTCCAGCTCCACGCCCTCGTCGGAATCCACGACGATCCGCAGCACACGGCGGCGGCCGGCCCGGGAAACCTCGATCTCCTCGAGATCCAGCTGCTCGGCGCTGACGAGCGGTTCGAGCAGTCCGCGCAGCCTCTCGCTCTGGGTGGTGCTCATCCGGGTGACTCCTCGGCCGCGTGTGCTGTTGTGGGATCTCGCGTGTCAGGTCAAAGGGTATCCGGTCCTGAGGGGTGTTGCCGTCCGTCCTCCCCTCCGCCGCAGGTACGCTCGCCTGCGGTGATCACTTCAGGACAGATCCAGTCAAGACAGGTCCAGCCCGAAGGAGAAAAGTGCGGCGCACCGGGACGACGCGCAGGGGTGCGCTCACCGCGACGGGAGCGATCGCCCTGGGGGCGGTGCTGGCCGGCTGCGGCGGCGGCTCCGGGCGCGCGGGGGAATCCGAGCGGGACGGGGCCCCGACCACGGCCGAGCAGGTCTCCGCGGCGCGGGCGGAAAAGAAGATCCGGGCGGACGCCGCGCGCGGCAGCATGGAGCTGCTCGGCCACTACGAGCAGGTGATCGGGGCCCATCCGGCCACCGCCGCCGCGCTCTCGCCGCTGCGGGACGCCGTCCGGGCCCACGCCGGGGCGCTGGCGCCCGGCGGGAAGCCGCTCACGCCCCCGCAGTCGCGCGCGACCGGCGCGAAGGCCGCGGTCGAGGAGCTGGCCGCGGCGGAGCGCCGCACCTCCGACGCGCGTCTGGCGGCCCTCCTGGAGGCCCCGCCGGAGCTGGCCCGGCTGCTGGCCTCGACGGCGGCGGCCGGCGCGGCCCACGCCTATCTGCTGACCGAACTGGCCAAGGAGACCTCGTCATGAGCGCTGCGGACCTGAAGGCCGCGCAGGCGGCCCTGGCCGCCGAACACGCGGCGGTGTACGGGTACGGGGTGGTCGGCGCCCGGGTCGGGCAGAAGCGCCGGGCCGAGGCCCGGTCGGCCCACCACGCGCACCGGGCCCGGCGCGACGCGCTGGCCCGGACCGTGCGCGATCTGGGCGGCGAGCCGGTGGCGGCGCGGGCCGCGTACGCCCTGCCCTTCACGGTCGCGGACCCGGCCGCGGCGGTGCGGCTGGCGGCCCTGCTGGAGGACCGGGTCGCGAACGTGTACTCCGACCTGGTGCGGGCCGCCGGGGGGCCGCTCAGGCGGGAGGCCGCCGTCGCGCTGCGGGAGGCCGCGGTGCGCGCGGTCCGCTGGCGGGGCAGCGGCGTACCCTTTCCCGGTCTCGCCGAGCGGGCCGCCGGGAAGACCGCCGCGGCGGGGGCCGGTGCGAGGAACGCCGACGGGGACGGGGCCGCCCCGGCGCACTGAGGGAGCCGCGACACGGGCCACGAGGCACCGAGGCACCGAGGCACCGAGGCAATTCTGAAAGGGAACACAGCACGTATGGGTTTCGAACCGCCGCAGCGTCTGGTGCGAGCGCTGGGCGAGTCGTGCGGGGACGCAGCCGCCGCCGACTGGCTCGCACGGCTTCCCGCGCTGATCGAGGAGGCGCTGTCCTCCACCGGGCGGCGGGTGACCGTGGAGCGGGTCGCCGCCCCGGGGGGCCGCAGCAGTCTGGTGCTGCTGGTGACGTGCTCCGACGGCACCCCGGCCGCGTTGAAGCTGGCCCCGTTCGGGGCCGCGCCCGGCCCCGAACGGGCGGCGCTGGCCCACTGGAACGGCTGGGGCGCGGTGCGGCTGCTCGGCGACGGGCCCGGCGCGCTCCTGCTGGAGCGGCTGCACCCCGAGGTGTCGCTGCGCTCGCTGCCGGAGGCCAAGGCGCTGCTGGAGGCGGCGGGCACGGTGCGCAGGCTGTGGGTCGAGCCGCCGGCCGGGCACGGCTTCGAGACGGTCGCCGAGCGGACCGGCCGCCGGGTCGAGCCGATGCGCGCCGCCGCGGCAGCCGATCCCGCCCTGGAGCCGCTGGTCTCCGCGGCGCTCGCGGCACGTGCGGAGCTGGTCGCCCACTCCCCCGAACTCCTGCTGCTGCACGGCAACTTCCGCCAGAGCAAGGTGCTCGCCGGGGAGCGGGTGCCCTGGCTGACGGTCGGTCCCGAGCCGCTGGTCGGTGAGCGGGCCTACGACCTGGCGCGTCTGGTGCGCGACCGGGTCGAGGACCTGATCGCGTCTCCCGGCGGTGCGGTGACGGCCCGGCGGCGGGTCCGGAAGCTCGCCGACTCGCTGGACGTGGACCGGGAGCGGCTGCACGGCTGGACGCTGTTCCGCGCGGTGGAGTCGGGGACCCGGGCGATGGCCGTGGGCCGCCGCCAGGAGGGCGAGCTGACGCTGGAGTTCGCGAGCTGGCTGTGACCCGGACCGGGAAACACGAGGAGGCCCCCGCGCACCGCGCGGGGGCCTCCTGCCGTGTTCCGGATCAGCCCTGGGTGGTGAGTCGGGCGATCGCCTCGTCGACCGTGAGCTCCTCGCGCTCGCCGGTGCGGCGGTCCTTGAGTTCCAGGACGCCCTCGGCCGAGCGACGGCCGGCGACCAGGATCTTCGGGACGCCGATCAGTTCGGCGTCGGTGAACTTCACGCCGGGCGAGACGCCCGCGCGGTCGTCGACCATCACCCGCACGCCCGCGGCGCCGAGCCGCTCGGCGACGTCGAGGGCCAGCTCCGTCTGGAGCGCCTTGCCCGCCGCGACGACGTGGACGTCGGCCGGGGCGATCTCGCGGGGCCAGCACAGCCCCTGCTCGTCGGCGGTCTGCTCGGCGAGCGCGGCGACGGCGCGGGAGACGCCGATGCCGTAGGAGCCCATGGTGACCCGGACCGGCTTGCCGTTCTGGCCGAGCACGTCGAGCTGGAAGGTGTCCGCGTACTTGCGGCCCAGCTGGAAGATGTGGCCGATCTCGATGGCGCGGTCCAGCTTGAGGCCGGTGCCGCACTTGGGGCAGGGGTCGCCCGCCTCGACGACGACGACGTCGAGGTAGTCGTCGACCCCGAAGTCGCGGCCGGCCACGACGTTCTTCGCGTGCACGCCGTCCTTGTTGGCGCCGGTGATCCAGGCGGTGCCGGGGGCGACGCGCGGGTCGGCGATGTAGCGGACCTTGTCCAGGCCCTGCGGGCCGACATAGCCGCGCACCAGGTCGGGACGGCCCTCGAAGTCCTCCGCGGTGACCAGTTCGACGACGGCGGGCGCCAGGTGCTCGCCCAGCTTGCCGAGGTCCACCTCGCGGTCGCCGGGCACGCCCACCGCGACGATCTCGCCGTCGATCTTGACCAGCAGGTTCTTCAGGGTCGCGGAGGCGGGGACGCCCAGGTGCGCGGCGAGGGTCTCGATGGTCGGGGTGTCGGGGGTGTCCAGTTCCTCGACGGGGCCGTGCGCGGAGCCGTCGGCCCGGGCTGCCTCGAAGGTCACCGCCTCGGTGTTGGCGGCGTAGTCGCAGGCGGGGCAGTCGACGAAGGTGTCCTCGCCGGCCGGGGCGGGGGCCAGGAACTCCTCGGAGGCCGAGCCGCCCATGGCGCCGGAGACGGCGGAGACGACGCGGTAGTCGAGGCCGAGCCGCTCGAAGATCCGGATGTAGGCGGCGCGGTGCTGCCCGTATGCCTCGGCCAGTCCCTCGTCCGTGGTGTCGAAGGAGTACGAGTCCTTCATCTGGAACTCGCGGCCGCGCAGCACACCGGCGCGCGGGCGGGCCTCGTCGCGGTACTTGGTCTGGATCTGGTACAGGATCACGGGCAGGTCCTTGTAGGACGTGATCTGATCCTTGACGACCTGGGTGAAGATCTCCTCGTGGGTGGGTCCGAGGAGGTACTCGGCGCCCTTGCGGTCCCGGAGCCTGAAGAGCAGGTCGCCGTACTCGTCGTAGCGGCCGCTGGCCTCGTACGCCTCCTTGGGCAGCAGCGCGGGCAGCAGGACCTCCTGGCCGCCGATGGCGTCCATCTCCTCGCGCACGACGCGGGTGATGTTCTCCAGGACCTTCTTGCCCAGCGGCAGCCAGGTCCAGATGCCGGCCGCGGTGCGACGTACGTATCCGGCCCGGACGAGCAGCTTGTGGTTGAGCGTCTCGGCGTCCGCCGGGTCGTCGCGCAGTGTCTTGATCATCAATCGGGACATGCGCTGGACCTGGGCCATGGTGAACTCCTGCTAGGAAGGGTGATGTGCAGGAGGTTAGCCGGGCAGCACGGGTGGGCGGAAATCCATTGGCTCCGGCGTCAGTGCGCGCGGCGCAGCGGGAGCGGGGCTCCCATCACCGCGTACGGCTTGGGAGCACTGGGAAAGAGCACCTGCCGGGCCAGGTCCTGGTAGCCGAGACTGCGGTACAGACCGCGTGCCGGGCTCTCCGCGTCGATCGCGGAGAGGATGGACCGGGGCTGCTCGACGGCGTCCGTGACGGTGGTGATCAGCGTGCGGCCGATGCCGAGGTTCTGGAACTCCGGCAGGACGTGCAGTTCGGTGATGACGAAGGAGTCGTCGAGCCAGTGCGCGGATCCGGTGGCGCGGAGGTAGGGCTCGACGACGGTGGACCACCACTGGCCGCGCTCGTTGGGCATGCCGTAGACGAAGCCGACGAGCCGGTCGCCGGGGGTGGTGGCGCCGAGGGCGCGGGCGTGGGGGTGGTCGAGGTGTCTGAGGACGATGTGGCGTCGTACCTCGACCTCTTCCGGACTCAGTCCGAAGGCGACGGCCTGCACGGCGAGCGCCTCGTCCACGCGTGCGGCGAGATCGATCGGCCCGATCCGGACGCTGGGAATGCGGGGGGCGCCCCCGGGGACTGCTGCCATGGACCGACCCTACTGGCCCGACGGGATGTGCGGTACGGGACGGCGGAGCCGGTCAGAACAGCACGCTCATGAACGCGCCGGTCTCGCGGAAGCCGACTTTGGCGTACGCGCGGCGGGCGGGGGTGTTGTAGTCGTTCACGTAGAGGCTGACGACGGGGGCGATGTCGGCCAGGGCGTAGCGCAGGACCGCCGCCATGCCGGTTTCGGAGAGGCCCTTGCCGCGGTGTTCGGGGGCGACCCAGACGCCCTGGATCTGGCAGGCCTGGGGGGTCGCCGCGCCGATCTCCGCCTTGAAGACGACCTTGCCGTCCTCGATCCGGGCGAAGGAGCGTCCGGAGCCGATGAGTTCGGCGACGCGTGCCTGGTAGAGGAGTCCGCCGTCGCCCGCGAGCGGGGAGACGCCGACCTCCTCGGTGAACATCGCCACGCAGGCGGGCATCAGGACGTCCATCTCGTCCTTGCGGATGCGGCGGACGAGGGGGTCGGGGGCGACCTCGGCGGAGGGGCTCTCGGTGACCATCAGCGGCTGGTTGGCGCGGACCTCGCGGGCCGGTCCCCAGCCGGGTTCGAGCAGCCGCCACAGCTGGGCGGTGGGTTCCGCGGGGCCGACGATGGAGGAGCAGCGGCGGCCGGCCCGGCGGGCCCGGTCGGCGAAGGCCCGGACGGCTTCGGGTCCGGCGCAGATGGGGACGAGGTTGGCGCCCGAGTAGCAGAGCGAGCGCAGCCGTCCGTCGGTGTACCAGCCCCACATCTCGCCGCCCAGGCGCCAGGGGTCGAGACCCGCGATCTGGACCCGGGACGTCACGAAGGCGTTGGCGACGGGCTCGCTCTCCAGGACGGCGAGAGCGGCACCGAGGTCGCTGGGTTCGAGGACCCGGGTGGTGGTCTGCGTCAACACGAGGGGGCCTCACCATACGGTCTGCTGATTTCCGCACTGTACCCAAAGAGGCTCATCTGCGCCGCTCGTGCTCGTGATCGGCTTTCCGGGCGCACCGTGAGGTCGCTCACGACGGCGCCCCGCCGGACGGGGGTCGTCCGGCGGGGCGCCGTGGTGTTGTCGTGCGGTCCGGCCGGGGCCGGAGACCGGTTCAGCTGACGGAGACCTCGGGCTCGCCCGAGGCGACGCCGTCCTTCTCCATCTGCTCGGCGATCTTCAGGGCTTCCTCGATCAGGGTCTCGACGATCTTCGACTCGGGCACGGTCTTGATGACCTCGCCCTTCACGAAGATCTGCCCCTTGCCGTTGCCCGAGGCCACCCCCAGGTCCGCCTCGCGGGCCTCACCGGGGCCGTTGACGACGCAGCCCATCACGGCGACCCGCAGCGGGACCTCCATGCCCTCCAGACCCGCCGTCACCTGGTCGGCCAGCTTGTACACGTCCACCTGGGCCCGCCCGCACGACGGGCACGACACGATCTCCAGCCTGCGCCGGCGCAGGTTCATTCACGCCGATGCGGATCGGGGTGCCGGCCTCGCCCGCGGCCCGCGCGATCTCCTTGACCTTGTCGTCGAACTGCTTGATGTTCCCGGGGTTCACCCGCACCGCCGCGCAGCCCGCGTCGATCGCCGCGAACACGTACTTCGGCTGGAAGTGGATGTCCGCGATCACCGGGATCTGCGACTTCCTCGCGATCGTCGCCAGCGCGTCCGCGTCGTCCTGCGTCGGACACGCCACCCGCACGATCTGACAGCCCGACGCCGTCAGCTCCGCGATCTGCTGCAACGTCGCACCGATGTCGGAAGTACGCGTCGTGGTCATCGACTGCACCGACACCGGCGCGTCCCCGCCCACCGCGACCGACCCGACCTGGATCTTGCGGCTGACCCTCCGGTCGGCGAGCTTGGTCGGAACGGACGGAATTCCGAGAGAAATCGCAGTCATGCGCTGAGCATCCCCAAGGTGTGGATCGAGGTCCCGAGATCGGCGGGCTCCGGCCTTCGAGGTTACGGCACCGGCGGCGGCCCCGAGCACACCCCGTCCGGAGGTGCGGCGCAAAGGGAACGGCCCGGCACACGCTGTGTGCCGGGCCGTCACCCGCCGTACACGGAACGGGCGGTGGTCAGGAGATCTTGACCGGGTTCACGATGTCGGCCACCAGCACCAGCAGCGTGAAGCAGATGAAGACGCCGGCGACGACGTAGGCGACCGGCATCAGCTTGGCCACGTCGAACGGGCCGGGGTCGGGGCGCCGGAAGACCCGGGCCACGTTGCGGCGCAGGGATTCCCAGAGCGCCCCGGCGATGTGCCCGCCGTCGAGCGGCAGCAGGGGCAGCATGTTGAAGAGGAACAGCGAGAGGTTGAAACCGGCCAGCAGGAACAGCATCATCGCGATCTGGTTCTGCGCCGGTACGTCCAGCGTCATCACCTCGCCGCCGATCCTGGCCGCGCCGACCACGCCGACCGGGGAGTCCGCCGCGCGCTCGCCGTCGCCGAATGCGGCGTCCCACAGGCCCGGGATCTTGGACGGGAGGGCGATGATCGAGTCGACGCCGTTCTCGATCATGTCTCCCATGCGGACCACCGAGTCGCCGAAGGAGAGCGGGACGATCTCGGTCTGGGCGGCGAAGCCGAGGTAGCCGGCCTTCACGTACTCGTCGGGGATCACCTCGCCCCTGGAGTCCTTCTTCGCCACCGCGTTCTCCTTGAGCACGGCGTGGAGGGTCTTCTCCTGGCCGTCGCGCAGGACGGTGATGGTGGCGGGGCCGATGGTGTCACGGATCTTGCCGGAGAGCGTGTCCCAGTCGGCGACCTTCTGGCCGTTGAAGGCGACGATCTTGTCGCCCTCCTCCAGTCCCGCCGCCTTCGCGGGCGAGACCGGGTCGGACTTCTTGCAGGTGTCGCGGTTCTCGCTCTGGGCGATCACGCACTTCTGGACGCCCGCCACCTCGGTGGTCTGGGTCTGGAAGCCGAAGGTCATCGCCACGCCGAGGAAGATCGCGACGGCGAGGACCAGGTTCATGAACGGTCCGGCGAACATCACGATGACGCGCTTCCACGGTTTGCGCGTGTAGAAGAGGCGCTTCTCGTCACCGGGTTCGAGTTCTTCGTAGGCGGCGGACCTGGCGTCCTCGATCATGCCGCGCCACGGCGACGTGGAGCGTGCCTCCAGGCGCCCGTCCTCGCCCGGCGGGAACATGCCGATCATGCGGATGTAGCCGCCGGCCGGGATGGCCTTGATGCCGTACTCGGTGTCGCCCTTCTTCCGCGACCAGATCGTCGGTCCGAAACCGACCATGTACTGGGGGACGCGGATGCCGAAGAGCTTCGCGGTCGACAGGTGCCCGAGTTCGTGCCATGCGATCGAGAACAGCAGGCCGATGACGAAGACGGCGATGCCCAGAATCGTCAACAGGACCGTCGTAATGCTCATGCGCGCGCCTCCGCTGTCGCTTTCGCCGAGAGTTCACGGGCCCGGACGCGGGCCCAGGTCTCCGCTTCGAGGACGTCTGCGACCGTGAGCGAAGTTCCCGCGGCGGGGGTGCCGTGTTCGGCCACCACCGCCGTGACCGTATCCATGATTCCGTTGAACGGCAGCCGTCCCGCGAGGAATGCGTCGACGCATTCCTCGTTCGCGGCGTTGAAGACGGCCGGGGCGGTGGCGCCGAGCGTGCCGACGTGTCTGGCCAGTCCCACGGAGGGGAAGGCCTCGTTGTCCAGGGGGAAGAACTCCCAGGTGGAGGCCTTCGACCAGTCGAAGGCGGGGGCGGCGTCCGGGATGCGGGCGGGCCAGCCGAGACCGATGGCGATCGGGCCGCACATGTCGGGGGGCGTGGCCTGGGCGAGGGTGGAGCCGTCGGTGAACTCCACCATGGAGTGAACGTACGACTGGGGGTGGACGACGACCTCGATCCGGTCGAACGGGATGTCGTAGAGGAGGTGGGCCTCGATGACCTCCAGTCCCTTGTTGACGAGGGTGGCGGAGTTGATCGTGATGACCGGTCCCATGGCCCAGGTCGGATGGGCGAGTGCCTGTTCGCGGGTGACGTCGGCCAGTTCGTCCCGGGTCCGTCCGCGGAAGGGGCCGCCGGACGCGGTGACGACGAGCTTGCGGACGTCGGCGCGGGTGCCGGCGCACAGTGCCTGGAAGAGCGCGGCGTGCTCGGAGTCGACCGGGATGATCTGTCCGGGCTTCGCCAGCGCCTTGACCAGCGGGCCGCCGACGATCAGCGACTCCTTGTTGGCCAGGGCGAGGGTGCGGCCGGCTTCCAGCGCGGCGAGGGTGGGGGCGAGCCCGATCGATCCGGTGATGCCGTTGAGCACGGTGTGGCAGTCGCTCGCGGCGAGCTGGGCGGCGGCCTCGGGGCCCGCCAGGATCTCGGGGAGCGGTTCGCCCGGCCCGTACTGCTCGCGCAGCGCGTCGCGGAGGGCCGGTACGGCGTCCTCGACGGCGACGGCCACGGTGCGCACCCGCAGTTGCCGCGCCTGCTCCGCGAGGAGGGCGACCCGTCCGCCGGCGGCGGAGAGCCCGGTGACGCGGAAGCGGTCGGGGTTGCGCAGCACCAGGTCGATGGCCTGGGTGCCGATGGAACCGGTGGAGCCGAGGATGACGAGATCCCGGCGGCCTTCCGCTGCGTCGAAGACGAGGTGTGGGTCGGCGAGGGGGGCAGGGCTGTCGCTCATGCCCCCCATTCTTGCCGCATCCGCCGCGGGCGTGGACAGTGCGTCCCGGTCGCCGGGGGCCGGGCCCGTCGGCCGGTGATCGCGCGGGCCCTCCCGTACCGGGACGTTCGTGGTCATTCGGCCGCGGCGCCCGCCGGGGATCAGGGGACGGTCATCGGTGGCTCATGGCTCCGACGAACTCGGCGAACGCCTCGTGGAACCCCGGGAACGTCTTCCGGACGCATCCGGGGTCGTCGAACGTGATGCCCGGCACCCGCAGTCCGGCGACGGCGAACGACATGACGACGCGGTGGTCGCCGTGGGTGGCGATCTCGGTGGGGCGGGGGGTGCCCGGCCGGATCTCGATCCAGTCCGGGCCGGTCTCGGCCATGATGTCCATGCGCCGGAGGTTCTGGGCGCAGACCTCCAGCCGGTCGCACTCCTTCACCCGGGTGTTGCCCACGTCCTCGATGCGTACCGGTCCCGAGGCGAAGGGGGCGAGTGCGGCCAGGGTCGGCATGGTGTCGGAGATGTCGCGCATGTTGACCGTGACGCCCGAGAGCCTGCCGTCGGAGCGGACGGTGGTGGACTCCTTCGTGACGCGCACCTCGGCGCCCATGCGGCGCAGTACGTCGACGAACCGCAGATCGCCCTGGAGCGCGTCGGTGCCGAGCCCCGGGACGGTGACCTCGCGGCCGGTGAGTGCCGCCGCGGCGAAGAAGTAACTGGCGGTGGAGGCGTCGGGTTCGACGGCGTACGTGGTGGCCCGGTACCCGCCGGGCGGCACGGTGAAGACGTCGCCGTCCCGGACGACCTCGACGCCGAAGTCGCGCATCATCGCGAGGGTGATCTCGACGTACGGGGCGGAGACCAGGTCGGTGACGGTGATCCGCAGCCCGTTGCCGGTCAGCGGGCCGAGCATCAGCAGCGCGGTGAGGTACTGCGAGGACTCCCCCGCGTCCAGGGTGATCCCGCCGCCCTCGATGCCGTGGGCCTCGATCCGCAGCGGATGGTGTCCCTCGGCCCCGCCGTGGCGCAGGTCGACGCCGAGCGCGCGCAGTGCCCCGGTGAGCGGGGCGAGGGGGCGGCGGCGCATCTGGGCGGAGGCGTCGAAGCGGTAGGTGCCGCGGGCCGCGGCGGCGGCGAGGGTCGGCAGGAAGCGCGCCGTGGTGGCGCCGTCGCGGCAGTGGACGTCGGCGTCGGTTACGGCGGGGCCGTCCGGGCGGCCCTCGACGTGCCAGCGGTCCGCCTCCCGCGTGATCCGGTAGCCGAGGCGGGTGAGCCCTTCGGCGAAGCCCTCGGTGTCGTCCGAGCGCAGGGGCCGTACGAGGGTGCTGGTGCCGTTCGCGGCGGCGGCCAGGAAGAGGGCGCGCGCGGTGACGGACTTGGAGCCGGGAAGGTGGATGACGGTCACGATCGGTCATCCTGCCGCACCACGCACGGCCGTACGGGGCCCGTCCGGTGCGTGGACGGGCCCCGTACGGCGGGTGGTTCAGCGGATGGTGCGGCGGACGTCGTCCCGGACGCTCGGCCCCGGCGCGGTGTCCGCGATCCAGGGTCCTTCGCCGCTGGGGTCGACGACGCCTTCCTCCAGCCAGGTGTACGCGCCGGACAGGACGCCGTCGACCAGGCGCCGGTCGAGGTCGTCGGTGTTGGACCACAGGCGGGTGAAGAGTTCCTCGGTCCGGACGCGGGACTGGTGGCAGAACACGTCGGCCAGCCGGTACGCCTCGCGGCCGTGCTCGCCCGAGGAGCGCAGCAGTTCGGCGCGGACGCACGCGGCGCTCATCGCGAAGAGTTCCGCGCCGATGTCGACGATCCGGCCGAGGAAGCCCTGCTTGGTCTCCATCCGGCCCTGCCAGCGCGACATGGCGTAGAAGGTGGTGCGCGCCAGTTTGCGGGCGGAGCGTTCGACGTAGCGCAGATGGGCGGACAGGTCCGGGTGGCCGGTCGGATTGAACTCGGCGTACGTACCCGGGAGTTGACCGGGGCCGGTGACGAGGCCCGGCAGCCAGCGGGCGTAGAAGCCGGCCGCGTTCGCCCCGGCCCGCGCCTTCGCCGAGAGGGGTTTGTCGGGGTCGATGATGTCCCCGGCGACCTTCAGGTGGGCGTCGACGGCCTCCCGGGCGATCAGCAGGTGCATGATCTCGGTCGAGCCCTCGAAGATCCGGTTGATCCGCAGGTCGCGCAGCAACTGCTCGGCGGGTACGGCCCGTTCGCCGCGGGCGGCGAGGGAGTCGGCGGTCTCGAAGCCGCGTCCGCCCCGGATCTGGACCAGTTCGTCGGCCATCAGGCAGCCCATCTCGGAGCCGTACAGCTTGGCGAGGGCCGCCTCGATGCGGATGTCGTTGCGGTCCTCGTCCGCCATCTGGGAGGAGAGTTCCACCACCGCTTCGAGCGCGAAGGTGGTCGCGGCGATGAAGGAGATCTTGGCGCCGACCGCCTCGTGCCGGGCGACCGGCCTGCCCCACTGCTCGCGCCGCGAGGCCCACTGGCGGGCGATCCCCAGGCACCATTTGCCGGCGCCGACGCACATGGCGGGCAGGGAGAGCCGTCCGGTGTTGAGCGTGGTGAGGGCGATCCTGAGTCCGGCGCCCTCGGGGCCGATGCGGTTCGCGGCGGGGACCCGGACGCGGTGGAAGCGGGTGACGCCGTTCTCCAGGCCGCGCAGGCCCATGAAGGCGTTGCGGTTCTCGACGGTGATGCCCGGGGAGTCCGCCTCGACGACGAAGGCCGTGATGCCGCCCTTGTGGCCCTCCGACTCCGGTACCCGGGCCATCACGACGAGCAGGTCGGCGATGACGCCGTTGGTCGTCCAGAGCTTCACCCCGTCCAGGACGTAGTGGTCCGGTCCGTCCGGGACGGCCGAGGTGGCGAGCCGGGCCGGGTCGGAGCCGACGTCCGGCTCGGTGAGGAGGAACGCCGAGATGTCGCTGCGGGCCAGCCGGGGCAGGAAGGCGTCCTTCTGCTCCTGGCTGCCGAAGAGTTTCAGCGGCTGGGGCACGCCGATGGACTGGTGGGCGGAGAGCAGCGCGCCGACCGCCGGGTTCGCGGAGCCGACCAGGGCGAGGGCCTTGTTGTAGTACACCTGGGTCAGGCCGAGCCCGCCGTACTTCGGGTCGATCTTCATCCCGAGCGCGCCGATCTCCTTGAGGCCGTTGATCACCTCGTCCGGGATGCGGGCCTCGCGCTCGATCAGGGCGCCGTCGATCCGGGTCTCGCAGAACTCGCGCAGCCGGGCGAGGAACGCCTCGCCGCGCCGGACGTCGTCCGGGGGCGGCATCGGGTGCGGGTGGATCAGGTCGAGCCGGAAGCGACCGAGGAACAGTTCCTTGGCGAAGCTGGGCTTGTGCCAGTCCTGTTCGCGCGCCGCCTCGGCCACCCGGCGCGCTTCGCGCTCGGTGACGCCGGGCGCGTCCTTCGACGCCGACGATGAGGATGATGCGGATGGTGCGGACATGAGGAGCTCACCTCGCCGCTTCGCGGGTGGGGGGACGGGGCCGGTCCGCGCGGGGCGCGTCCGTGCGCCCGCCCGGCCCTACTCGTCCGTATGTACCCGATTCCCGATATGCGCACCATCTCCCGGGCGCCGATCGGGTCGGGAGCCACTCCACTGACCCGCCCTCGGTGGCGGCCGCGGCGGGGCGGTGGAAGGGGGGCGGAGAACCGGGACGGCCGGAGCCCCCGCACAGTGGGCTCCGGCCGTTCCGTGGTCGCCCGCGTGCTGTCCAGGCGGACGCGGGCGACGTCGGTGGA
This sequence comes from Streptomyces sp. sk2.1, assembly GCF_008120935.1. GTDB lineage: Bacteria > Actinomycetota > Actinomycetes > Streptomycetales > Streptomycetaceae > Streptomyces. The sequence continues at coordinate 1,291,572 of NZ_RDBO01000077.1, read as the reverse complement.
TCGGCTCGCGGCCGATCGTGGACTACAGGGCGAGGCCGGTGAGGACCAGCACCCGCTCGTAGGTGTAGTCGTCCATGGCGTAGCGGACGCCCTCGCGGCCGACGCCGGACTGCTTGGCACCGCCGTACGGCATCTGGTCCGCGCGGTAGGAGGGGACGTCGCCGATGATCACGCCGCCGACCTCCAGGGCGCGGTGGGCGCGGAAGGCGGTCTGCAGGTCGTGCGTGAACACCCCTGCCTGCAGGCCGTACTTGGAGGAGTTGACGGCCTCGAACGCCTCGGCCTCGCCGTTGACCTTCTGCACGGACAGCACCGGTCCGAAGACCTCCTCGCAGGAGAGGGTGACGCCGTCCGGGAGCTCGGTGAGCACGGTGGGCGCGTAGGTGGCACCGTCCCGCTTGCCGCCGGTGAGCAGCTGGGCGCCGGCCTGCACGGCCTCGTCGACCCAGGACTCGACGCGCTTGGCGGCGTCCTCGCTGACCAGCGGGCCGACCTCGGTGGCGGGGTCCGACGGGTCGCCGGTGACCTGGGCCTCGACGGCGGCGACGATCTTCGGGAGCAGCCGGTCGTGGACCGCGGCGTCCACGATGACCCGCTGCACCGAGATGCAGGACTGGCCGCCCTGGTAGTTGGAGAAGGTCGCGATGCGGGTCGCGGCCCAGTCCAGGTCCTCCTCGGAGGCGTAGTCGCCGAGGACGACCGCGGCGGCGTTGCCGCCGAGCTCCAGGGTGCAGTGCTTGCGCGGCACCGACTCCATGATCGAGTAGCCGACCGGGCCCGAGCCGGTGAAGGAGATGACGGGCAGGCGCTCGTCCTGGACCAGGGCGGGCATGCGGTCGTTGGGGACCGTCAGCACGGACCACGAGCCGGCCGGCAGGTCGGTCTCGGCCAGCAGCTCGCCCAGGATCAGCGAGGAGATCGGGGTGGCCGGGGCGGGCTTCAGGATGATCGGGGCACCGACGGCGATGGCCGGGGCCACCTTGTGGGCGCTCAGGTTCAGTGGGAAGTTGAACGGCGCGATGCCGAGGACCGTGCCGCGCGGGAAGCGCCGGGTCAGGCCGAGGCGGCCGGTGCCGCCGGCGTCGGTGTCCAGGCGCTGGGCGTCGCCGCCGTTGAAGCGGCGGGCCTCCTCGGCGGCGAACCGGAACACGGAGACGGCGCGGCCGACCTCGCCGCGGGCCCACTTGATGGGCTTGCCGTTCTCGGCGGAGATCAGCTGGGCGATCTCCTCGGTGCGCTCCACCAGGCGCCGTACGACGTGGTCGAGTGCGGCGGCCCGGACGTGGGCCGGGGTCGCGGCGAACTCCTCGCGCACGGCGTGCGCGGCCGCGACGGCCTCCTCGATCTGGGCGTCGGTCGGCACGCTGACGGTGCCGACCGGACGACCGTCCCAGGGGTTGGTGACGTCGAAGCTGTCCTCACCGGTGGCCTGGCGGCCGGCGAGCCAGAAGGCGTGGGTGGAAGTCATGGAGGTCCGGCCCTTCGGAGTCGTGGGGGTGTGCTGTCCCCACCGTAGGGCCGCAGGGCGTGCCTGGCGTTTGTCCGACGTGGAGCAGTACGCGCCGGGGGCACGCCGCTTTGTCCGATGCGGCGGAGCCGGAAGTGGATGCTGCGGCTCCGGATACGGGTGCCGCGGGGCCGGGGACACGGACGCCGCAGGTCCGGACGTGGATGCGGTGGGGCCCGGGGCACGGACACGGTGGGGGGCCGGGACACGGACGCGGTGGGGCCCCGGGCGCGGAACGTCCCGCTCCGGCCGGGGCGCCCGCGCGTGTCCTCCGGTACGGCTACGGCTCCGGGGGCGGCGGGTTGCTCGTGGCCTTCAGGGCCAGCCACAGCTCCATCCGGACGTCCGCGTCGTCCAGCGAGCGGCCCAGGATCTCCTCCACCCGGCGCATCCGGTAACGCAGGGTGTGTCGGTGCACGCCCAGGTCCACCGCCGCCGCGTCCCACTGGCCGTGGTGCGCGAGCCAGGCCCGCAGCGAGGCCACCAGGTCGCCGCGCCCCTTGGCGTCGTGCTCGCGCAGGGCCCGGAGCATCCCGTCGGCGAAGGCCCGTACCGCGTCGTCGGCGAGCAGCGGGAGCACCGAGCCGGCCGCCAGCTCCTCGTGCTCGACCAGCGCCCTGCCCCGGCGCCGGGCCACCGACAGGGCCTGTTCGGCCTGCTTGTACGCGGCGGATACGGCGATCGGGCCCGCCGGTGCGGAGAGGCCCACGACCACCCGGACCTCCTCCGCGCCGCCTTCGGCGGGGGTCCGCGCCTCCTGGGCCTCCGCGTGGGCGGTGCAGGCCGCGACCGCGGCGCCGCCGTCCGCGGCGAGGACGACGAGCCGGTCGCCCTCGGGGACGGCCAGCAGGGCCTCGCCGGTCCGGAAGGCCGCCGCCTCCATCGCCTCGCCGAGCGCCGCCGGGACCGCGGGGTCGGACGCCTCCGCGATGAGCAACCGGAAGGGGGCGTCGAGGAGGTCCCCGTACAGGTCCCCCGCGACCGCCCGCGCGTGGTCGGGCTGGCCGGCCAGCAGCATGCGCAGCACCGCGGCGCCCAGGCGCTGCTCGGCACCCTGGAGGGACCGGGAGCGGGCGGTGGTCAGGGTCAGCAGGGCGACGGCGGAGTGCACGGCGTACCGCCCGGCGGTGCCGAGCGCCGCGTCGGTGCCGACGGCCAGCGCTCCCCTGACCCGGCGGCCGGTGCCCAGGGACTGGAGCTCGACCCGGTCCTCGGCGCCGCCGACGACCATGCTGGCCGGGGCGGGGCGGTCCCGCAGGCGTGCCACGTCGGGGGTGATCCGGGCGGCGCGGCGGGCGGCCCACTCGGGGGCCGCGGCGACGACCTGGCCCGCCGCGTCGTACAGCGCGGCCCAGCCGTCGAGGTGGGCGGCGAGACGGCCGAGGAGTTCGGCGGGTCCGTCGCCCGAGAGCGCGGCCCTGGTCAGTTCCCGCTGGACCTCGAACCCGGCCGTCACGGCCCGGTACTGCTCCTCGGCGATCGTCGAGGACACGGCCTTGGCGATGGCGATGAACGGGGTGCGGCGGGGCACTTCGAGCAGCGGGAACCCGGCCTCGCCCGCGGCATCGATCAGGGCTTGCGGCACCTGGTCGTAGTTGACGCCGACGGCGAAGCCCAGGCCGACGACCCCGGCCCCGGCCAGCCGCCGTACGTAGCGCCGCATCGCCTCGGGGTTCTCGGCGTCGAGGTTGGTGGCGGTGACGAGCAGGAACTCGCCGCCCTCCATGTACGGGACGGGGTCGGTCAGCTCGCTGGCGTGCGCCCAGCGGACGGGCACGTCGAGCCGGTCCGCACCCGCGCGCACCGTGAGCCTGAGCGCGGAGTGCTGGACGAGCGAGGCGAGAGTGAGGGGCATGGGAAGCGGGGGACCTCGGGAAGTCGGTTTTTCGCCGTCCCGTATGAACGACTCCCGTCAATTCTGCCAGAGCGGCAGGGTCCGCCATGACCATGGCGGCGGGGTCCGTCATGGTCATGCCCGACGGACCCCGCGCCCGGCGCCCCCTCAGCCGTTCAGGTCCACCAGCAGCGGGGGCGCGTGCTCGTTGCCGACCGTCGTCAGGGAGAGGACCGCGTGTCCGGCGGGCACCTGGTGGGCCAGCTCGGAGGCCGACCAGCGTTCCCGCTCGACCTGGCGGACGGTGACCGCGTCGGTGGTCACGGCCTTGCCGGTGACGAGCTTGCGCAGGGCGTGCACGGCCCGGGTGAGCGGCTGGTCGGCGAAGACCGTGTGCTTGGCGACCTCGGTGGTCTCCACCCACTCGGTGCCCCACGCCTGCGCGAAGAGCCGCCCGTCCCAGGTGGTGACGCCGGAGAAGGCCATGTGGCAGCCGAAGGAGCCCAGCAGCGTCGTGTGCAGGCCCTCGGGGACGTCGTCCAGTCCGCGCAGGGTGAGCAGCACCCCGGCGTTGCGGCTCCGCAGCCGCTGCACGGCCCGCACGGACTCGGCGGTGACGGTGTGGGTGGCGTCGTCCAGGGCGAGGAAGGCGAACAGGGAGCGGTCCGTGCGGGCCGCCGCGCCCGCGGTGAACTGGGCGAGCACCAGGCGGGTGAGGAGCCGGGCAGCCTCCGGATGGGCGCGCTCGGGGAGGTCGACCCGGACCCGCAGCGGGTGTTCGAGGGTGCGTGCCGAGAAGGCGCGGGCGGCGGCTCCGGGGTCGAAGAACCCGGCGAAGGCCGGCCGGTCCAGGGACGCGAGGCGCTCGGCGAGCCGGACGCCGGGATCGCCGGGGGCGGCCGTCTGCCGGGCCCGGCCGTCGAGTTCACGGATGTAGGAGCGGTGCGTGTCGGCGTCGAGCCGGGTCCGCAGCTCCGCCAGGGCACCGGGCGAGCCCTCGAGGAGTTCGCGGAGCACCGGGACCGCGGGGAAGCGCCCGTGGGCCGCCCGGTACGGGCCGAGGAGCTGGGCCAGGGCCGTGGCGGCCCGCCGCGCGTCGACGTCGGGCAGGTCCCCGGCGAGCGCCTCGGCGAGCAGGGCGGCGGCTTCGTCGGCGTCGTCCGTTCCGCTGTACAGGTCCAGGTCGTGGGTGGAGGACGGGTCGCCCGGCTTGATCACCACGTCGTAGCCCTCGTCGGCCCCGAGTGGAGTGCCCGTCGCGCAGACGGCCACGACCACCGCCTTCCCGGCGAGGGCCTGGAGGGCGAGCGACTCCACGACCGGGCGCACCAGGTGCCGGGTCTTGCCCGCGCCGAAGGGGCCGACGGCCAGCAGGGACGCGCCCAGCACCGCCGGATCGACGGCGGCGCCCGCGCCCCGCCGGGCGGCCGGGCTGCGGTCGCGGTCCGGGTAGCGGCCGAGCCGGACCTGCGAGGTGAGCAGGTCGTGGGTGGCGGAGCGAACCGGCAGGTCCCGGGCCCCCGAGGGGTGCGGGCAGGCCGCCGCGCCCTGGCCGAGCACGGCGTCGACGAAGGGGCGGAGCCGCGCGGGGTCGGCCTCCACGCCGCTCCAGGCGCGCCGGATGCGTACGCAGTCGACGTCGTTCATGCGGCCGGTGCGCCGCTCCGCCGCCAGCCGGTCGGCGGCCTCCTGCTGGCCCGCGGCGCGCAGCAGCGGCCAGTCGGCCGGGTCCTCCGCCGGTGCCTTCTCCGGCTCCGGGGCGCTCCTGCGGCCGCCGCGCAACTCGCGGACGGTCCCGGGCCAGTCGGCGGCCCGTCCGATCAGCAGCAGGATCACGGCGGCTCCCGTCAGGTGGAAGACGGTCGTGAAGGTCTCCACCTGCTCCTTGACCTCCTCGGCGGTACCGCTGAAGAGCCAGGAGTGCGGGGTCAGCCCCAGCGCCAGGTTGTCGAAGGGCAGCACGTCGTCGGCGTTCACGAAGCACCAGATGAGCACGGCGGCGGTCAGCACGGTGCGCAGCACCCGGCCCGGCAGGGGGTGCTCGACGGCGTAGCGGCGGAACACCTCGCGCCAGTTGCCGAGGCGGCCGAAGCCCCAGATCACCAGGACGGCGACCAGGCTGTTGTAGACGGCGAGCGCGGTCACGGCCGCCATGGGGCGTTCGAGCCCCCACCAGTCGGAGGGGGTGACCAGTTCCAGCAGGATGCGGCTGTGGGGCACGTAACCGTTGCGCCAGAGCGACCAGACCAGCAGGGCGGCGAGCAGTGCCACCACCGCGCCGCTGATCAGGGACCGGTCGGGCACCCGGTCGGGGTCGGCCTCGGGCCGGGGCCGGTGGCCGAACCGCCACAGGCCGGGCTCGGCCGCCGCGCGCGGGGTGCGGAGCCAGTCACCGAGCGAGGGGCCGGTGGCGGGGGCGTGGCCGGGCCTCGGCGGCAGTTCGGGCGGTGGCGGGCCGGCCGGGCGCGGCACCGGATGGCCGGAGCGGGTGTCGCGCGAGCCGTACGTGCCCTCGGTGTCCATCTGCTGTCCCTCGTCCCCTGACCAGCTCCGACCGGTAACTCCGGGCGCGGGCGCCCGAAGTCATCAATCTAGTGCCCCGCACCACCCTGTCGGACGCGGTCCGCCGGGATGTTCCGGGCCGTGCTCCGGGCCCCTCGTCCGGTCCGCGCGACGTGGCGGCCCCCCGTCCCCGCGCCCCCGCTATGTCCGTGGCGGACAACGGCGCGCCGGCACCACTCCCGAACGGAACATGCCGGACCCCGTGCCTCGCCCCTAGCCTGCTGGTGAAGCGTCCGAAACATCCCCCCAGGAGCCCCCCATGACCGAAATTCCGCAGGAGCGACGCATCGTCACCGCCATTCCCGGCCCGAAGTCGGTGGAGCTGCAGGCCCGCCGGCTGAACACGGTGGCGGCGGGCGTGGGCTCCACCCTGCCGGTGTTCACCGCCCGCGCCGGCGGCGGAATCATCGAGGACGTGGACGGCAACCGCCTGATCGACCTCGGCTCCGGCATCGCCGTGACGTCGGTCGGCGCCTCCGCCGAGGCCGTCGTGCGCCGCGCGTCCGCGCAGCTCGCCGACTTCACCCACACCTGTTTCATGGTCACGCCGTACGAGGGCTACGTCGAGGTCTGCGAGCAGCTCGCCGAGCTGACGCCGGGCGACCACCCCAAGAAGTCGGCGCTGTTCAACTCGGGCGCCGAGGCCGTGGAGAACGCGGTGAAGATCGCCCGCATCCACACCAAGCGCACCGCGGTCGTCGTCTTCGACCACGGCTACCACGGCCGCACCAACCTCACGATGGCGCTGACCGCCAAGAACATGCCGTACAAGCAGGGCTTCGGTCCGTTCGCGCCCGAGGTCTACCGGGTGCCGGTGGCGTACGGCTACCGCTGGCCGACCGGTGCCGAGAACGCCGGTGCCGAGGCGTCCGCCCAGGCCATCGACCAGATCAACAAGCAGATCGGCGCGGAGAACGTCGCCGCGATCATCATCGAGCCGGTGCTCGGCGAGGGCGGCTTCATCGAGCCGGCCAAGGGCTTCCTCCCGGCGATCGCCCAGTTCGCCAAGGACAACGGCATCGTCTTCGTCGCCGACGAGATCCAGTCCGGCTTCTGCCGCACCGGCCAGTGGTTCGCCTGCGAGGACGAGGGCATCGTCCCGGACCTGATCACCACCGCCAAGGGCATCGCGGGCGGTCTCCCGCTCTCCGCCGTGACCGGCCGCGCCGAGATCATGGACTCCGCCCACTCCGGTGGCCTCGGCGGCACCTACGGCGGCAACCCGGTCGCCTGCGCGGGTGCCCTGGGCGCCATCGAGACGATGCGCGAGCTGGACCTGAACGGGAAGGCCAAGCGCATCGAGGAGGTCATGAAGGGCCGCCTCGCCGAGATGCAGGCGAAGCTCGACAACGGCGACATCATCGGTGACATCCGCGGCCGCGGCGCGATGATCGCGATCGAGCTGGTGAAGTCCGGCACGAAGGACCCGCACCCGGAGGCCGCCGCGAAGCTCGCCAAGGCGTGCCACGCCCAGGGCGTGCTGGTCCTCACCTGCGGCACGTACGGCAACGTCCTGCGCTTCCTGCCGCCGCTGGTGATCGGCGAGGACCTGCTGAACGAGGCGCTCGACGTCATCGAGCAGGCTTTCGCCGGGATCTGATCCGTGCGGACCCGGCGGCGGAGGACCGCTCCCCCGCCGGGGATGCAGGCGTCGCGTGTGGGCCTGTGAAGAAGGTGTGCGGGGCCGATGGCGGGATACGTTTCCGGCTGTCGGTCCCCCATCGGCTGCCGTACGGTTTGCGCAGATGAGAGAAACACCTCGCCCACAGGGGACTGCGGGCGATGCCGAACCGGAGCTTCCCCGGCGCCGTTTCGGCCGTGTCCTCGGGCACACCGCCGGATCCTTCGGTTCCGGCACTCCTCACCGATCGGACGGCCGCCCGCCCCAGACCCCCCGGGGCGCGCGGCGGACCGATCCGACCGGCCGCCCCGGAACCACCCCCCCTGTTCCCGGGCGGCCGGCCCTTCTCCTTCTCCCGGCACCGTTCCTGGTGGTGCTGTTCGCGCTCACCACCTGGCAGGTCGCGGCCGACGGCCCGCTGCGGGGTCTCGACGAGCGGATCGGGCGGGCGGTCGTGGGGCAGGGCCCCCTCCGCCTGACGGAGTTCCTCGCCGATCTCGGCAACATGCAGGTCGCGCTCCCGGTGCTGGGGCTCGCAATCGTCCGGTCCCTGGTGCGCGGTGAGCGACGCGCGCCGTTGTGCGCGGTCCTGGCCATGGTCGCGGTACCGCTCCTCGTCGTACCGCTGAAGGACTGGATCGCCCGTCCGGGGCCGCTGACGGAGGCCACCGGCTACTACCCGTCCGGGCACGCGGCGACGGCCGTGGTGGCGTACGGGGCCGCGGCGCTGCTGCTCGCGCCGCACGCACGGCGGCCGTGGTCGTGGATGATGCCCGTCGCCGCTGCCTTGCTGGCCACGGCGACGGGCATCGGTCTGGTGCTGCGCGGCTACCACTGGCCGCTGGACGTGCTGGGCAGCTGGTGGCTGTGCGGGGCGCTGCTGGTCGTTCTCCGGTTCTGCTGCCGGGGCGGGCGTTCCCGGTCTCCCGGGCAGACGTCCCCGGAGGCCCGGGCCTGAGCGGCCCGGGCCTCCGGAGCGGGCGTCAGTTGCCGAAGTAGGCGTCGAAGTTCTTCGAGAACTCCCCGTTGTTGAAGCGGTCCCAGTTGATCGACCACGACATCAGCCCGCGCAACTGGGGCCAGGTGCCGTGGGTGGTGTACGAGCCGCAGTCGGTCTTCTTGGTCAGGCAGTTCAGCGCCTTGGTGACCTCGGCGGGCGAGGTGTGGCCGTTGCCCGCCTGGGTGGAGGCCGGCAGGCCGATGGCGACCTGGTCGGGCCGCAGCGCGGGGAAGACCTTGGTCTGGTCGCCGGCCACCGGGAATCCGGTGAGCAGCATGTCGGTCATGGCGATGTGGAAGTCCGCGCCGCCCATCGAGTGGTACTGGTTGTCCAGGCCCATGATGGAGCCCGAGTTGTAGTCCTGGACGTGCAGCAGGGTCAGGTCGTCGCGCAGGGCGTGGATGACCGGCAGGTAGGCGCCGGCCCGGGGGTCCTGGCCGCCCCAGGGGCCCGAGCCGTAGTACTGGTAGCCGAGCTGCACGAAGAAGGTCTCGGGCGCCATGGTGAGGACGAACTTCTCGCCGTACTTGGCCTTGAGGGTCTTCACCGCGGAGATCAGGTTGACGACGACCGGGGTCGTGGGGTTCCGGAAGTCGGTGTCGCCGGTGTTCAGCGAGAGCGAGTGCCCCTCGAAGTCGATGTCGAGGCCGTCCAGGCCGTACTCGTCGATGATCTTGCTGACGGAGGAGACGAAGGTGTCCCGGGCGGCGGCGGTGGTGAGCTGCACCTGGCCGTTCTGGCCGCCGATGGAGATCAGGACCTTCTTGCCCGCGGCCTGCTTGGCCTTGATGGCGGCCTTGAACTCGGCGACGGACTCGACGTTCGGGCACTCGGTGACCGGGCAGAGCGAGAAGCGGATGTCGCCGGAGGTGACCGAGGTGGGCTCGCCGAAGGCCAGGTCGATGACGTCCCAGGAGTCGGGCACGTCCGCCATGCGCGTGTAGCCGGAGCCGTTGGCGAAGCTGGCGTGCAGATAGCCGACGAGCGCGTGGGCGGGCAGTTTGCCGCCGTCCCCGCCCCCGCCGCCCGCCGTGGTGGTGGCGGACACGGCGGCGGACTTGGCGGACTCGCCCGCGGAGTTGGTCGCGGCGACCCGGAAGCTGTACGCGGTCGAGGCGGTCAGGCCGGTGACCGTGGCGGAGGTGCCGGTGGCGGAGAGGACCTTGGTGTCGCCCCGGTAGACGTTGTAGCCGGTGGCCCCGGTGGAACCGGTCCAGGACAGGTCGACCGAGGACGCGGTGACCGTGCCGGCCTTCAGCCCGGTGGGGGCGGCGGGCAGTTCGACGGGGGCGCCGCCGGGGCCGACGAGGGTGAGGTCGTCGGCGTAGTAGGCCGGGGTGCCGAACCAGCCGTGGGTGTAGACGGTGACCGAGGTGGTGGACGGCCCGGTCTTGAAGGTGGTGGTGAGCTGCTTCCAGTCGGCGGACGACTGGGCCCAGGTGGAGACGTCGGTGGTGCCGGTGCCGGACGCGCCGAGGTAGACGTACGAGCCCTGCACCCAGCTGCTCAGCGTGTACGTGGAGTCCGGCTGGACGTTCACCACCTGGGAGCACTTGGCGTTGTCGCCGCCGGCCGGGGTCGCCTTCAGCGCCGAGGTGCCGCTATGGGCGGGGGTGCTGACGGCGGCTCCGCTGCCGCCGGTGCAGCTCCAGCCATCCAGGCCGGACTCGAAGCCGCCGTTGCGCGCCAGGTCGACGTCGGCGGCGGCGGCGGACGGGGCGAGGGCGGTCAGTCCGCCCGCGGCGAGCAGCGCCGCCGAGAAGGCGGCCACAAGTCCGGTAAATCGGGCGGGTGGTCCCGTGCGTTCCACAACGGCCTCCGTGCATGGGGGAATTGAGTGCGGCGGGCACAACATGGTCCAGACCAATCAGGTTGTCAAGACCTCTGGCAGTACCCCGTCGCACCCGCCGCCGACATGTCCCGTTTCCCGGCTCCTGTCCCCTCCCCTCGTCCTCGCCCCTTCTTCGCGGCTCCGTCAGCCCCTTTCGTTCCCGGCCCGCCGGGCCGCCGCCTCGTGCATCGCGAGTTCCAGGAGCGTCATGTCGGTGAGGGTGCCCCTGCCGTCCGGCGGGATCAGCCAGCGCACCCCGCCCGCCGCCGTCCGCCCGGGGCGGGGCACGGCGATCCAGCTCCCCCGGCCCGCGCCCCGCACGCCGGTGCCGACCCAGCGGGCGACGGTGCCCGGCGGCACGAGGAAAACGATGCGGGCCCCGCCGGAGTCGGCGAGGACGGGACCCGGCCCGTCGATGAGCCGGGTGAGCACGTCGAGAGCGGGACGGCCCAGCTCCCCGGGAAGGATCAGCGCGTCCCAGCGCCGGCCGGCGGGAAGGAGCGCGATCCCCCGCGGGTCGCGCTCCCATTCCCGACGGCAGGCATCGGGGTCGGGCGCCACCGACACGAGCCACTCGACTGCTGCTTCGGCCCCCGCGCCAGTCATGACCGGTCTCCGTTCCGTGTACCGCGCGCCGGCCGTGGGTGGCCGACGCGTCCACACGGGAGACAGGGGTCGCCCCGGTCCATTACGCGGGTTCGGACGATCGGTCGGAACGGAACCGGGCCGGTCACCCCGAGGGGTGACCGGCCCGGTGTCCCGGCGGCCCGGCGGCCGCCGGGCGGAGTCTCAGCTGTCGAAGCCGAGTCCGAGCCGGTCCATCGTCCGCAGCCAGAGGTTGCGGTGCCCGCCGTTGCGGTCGGCCCTGGCCAGGGACCGCTTGGTGAGCTCGATCCCGGTCCAGGCGAAGGGCTCCGGCGGGAACGGCATCGGCTTGCTGCGGACCATCTCCAGCCCGGTCCGCTCGGTCCGCTCGCCCGCCAGCAGGTCGAGCATCACGTCGGCCCCGAACCGGGTGGCGCCGACGCCGAGCCCGGTGTATCCGGCGGCGTAGGCGACCCGGCCGCGGTAGGCCGTGCCGAAGAACGCGGAGAAGCGGGAGCAGGTGTCGATCGCCCCGCCCCAGGCGTGGCTGAAGCGGACGCCCTCCAGCTGCGGGAAGCACTCGAAGAACTGGCCCGCGAGCTTGAGGAAGGTCTCCGGGCGCTGGTCGAGATCGGCGTTCAGCCGGCCGCCGTACGGGTAGATCGCGTCGTAGCCGCCCCACAGGATCCGGTTGTCGGCCGACAGCCGGAAGTAGTGGAACTGGTTGGCGCTGTCGCCCAGCCCCTGCCGGTTCCGCCAGCCGATGGAGGCCAGCTGGTCCGCGGTGAGCGGTTCGGTCATCAGCGCGTAGTCGTAGACCGGCACGGTGTACGGGCGCACCCGCTTGACCAGCGACGGGAAGATGTTCGTGCCGAGCGCCACCCGGTGCGCGAAGATCCTTCCGTAGGGCGTGCGGACGGCCATTCCGGCGGTGGTCCCGGCCAGTTCGAGGCCCCGGGTGTGTTCGTAGATCCGCACCCCCAGGCCGAGGCAGGCCCGCTTCAGGCCCCAGGCCAGTTTGGCGGGGTGCAGCATGGCGACACCCCGCCGGTCCCAGAGCCCGCCCAGGAAGGTCGGCGAGTCGACCTCGGCGCGCAGCGCGTCCCGGTCCAGGAACTCCGTACCGGTGAAGCCGAGCTTCTCGGTCTCCTGGTGCCATTCCCGGAGCTCTTCGAGCTGGTGGGGCTCGGTGGCGACGTCGATCTCGCCGGTGCGCTCGAACTCGCAGTCGATGGAGTAGCGGGCGACGGCGGCCTCGATGGCGTCGAGGTTGTGCTCGCCGAGCTCCTCCAGCTTCTTGATCTCGTCCGGCCAGCGGTCCAGTCCGTTGGGCAGGCCGTGGGTGAGGGAGGCGGCGCAGAATCCGCCGTTGCGGCCCGAGGCGGCCCAGCCCACCTCGTGCCCCTCGATCAGTACGACGTCCCGTTCCGGGTCGCGCTCCTTGGCGAGCAGCGCGGTCCACAGTCCGCTGTAGCCGCCGCCGATGACGAGCAGGTCGCAGCGCTCGTCACCGGTGAGCGCCGGCAGCGCCGCGGGCTTTTCGGGGTCGTCCAGCCAGAACGACACCGGTTGTGCGTCGGAGAGTGATTGTGCAGCGGTACGCATGGCAACTGGGGCCATGGTTTCCAACTCCTTCAGGACTTTCTATCGTGTGCTTTTCTTGCGCCGGTTCGCGATCAGCTGGCCGACGACGACCACCGCCACGGCGATGACGAACATCGCCGTTCCGATGACGTTGATCTGTACAGGTGTGCCCCGCTGTGCCGATCCCCAGACGAACATGGGGAAGGTCACGGTGGAGCCCGCGTTGAAGTTGGTGATGATGAAGTCGTCGAAGGAGAGCGCGAAGGCGAGCAGCGCTCCCGCGGCGATCCCGGGGGCTGCGATCGGCAGCGTCACCCGCAGGAAGGTCTGCACGGGTCCGGCGTACAGGTCGCGGGCGGCCTCCTCCAGCCGCGGGTCCATGGACATCACGCGCGCCTTGACGGCCGTCACGACGAAGCTCAGGCAGAACATGATGTGCGCGATGAGGATCGTCCAGAAGCCCAGCTGCGCGCCCATGTTGAGGAAGAGGGTGAGCAGCGAGGCGGCCATGACCACCTCGGGCATCGCCATCGGCAGGAAGATCAGCGAGTTGATCGCGCCGCGCGCCCGGAAGCGGTAGCGGACCAGCGCGAAGGCGATCATCGTGCCGAGCGCGGTCGCGCCGACGGTGGCCCAGAAGGCGATCTGGAGGGACAGCGAGAGCGAGCCGCACATGTCGGCGACGCCGCAGGGGTCCTTCCAGGCGTCCAGGGAGAAGTGCTGCCAGGAGTAGTTGAAGCGCCCCTTCGGCTTGTTGAACGAGAACACCATGACGACGATGTTCGGCAGGATCATGTACGCGAGGGTCAGCAGACCCACGAGGACGACCAGGTTGCGGCGAATCCAGCGCAGTACGGGCATCAGACCAGGTCCTCCGTCCCGGAGCGGCGGATGTAGAAGGTGACCATGAGCAGGACGACCGCCATGAGGATGAAGGAGAGCGCGGCGGCCGTCGGGTAGTCCAGGACCCGCAGGAACTGTGTCTGGATGACGCTGCCGACCATCTTGGTGTCGGTGGAGCCGAGCAGTTCGGCGTTGACGTAGTCGCCACTGGCCGGGATGAAGGTGAGCAGCGTCCCGGAGACGACACCCGGCATGGAGAGCGGGAGGGTCACCTTGCGGAAGGTGGTGGCGGGGGTGGCGTACAGGTCACCGGCCGCCTCGTGCAGCCTGCCGTCGATCCGCTCCAGCGAGGTGTAGAGCGGCAGGATCATGAAAGGCAGGAAGTTGTACGTGAGGCCGCAGACCACGGCGAGCGGGGTGGCCAGCACCCGGTTGGACTCGGTCCAGCCGAGCCAGCTGGTGACGTCCAGGACGTGCAGGGTGTTGAGCACCTCGACGACCGTGCCGCCGTCCGCGAGGATCGTCTTCCAGGCGAGGGTGCGGATCAGGAAGCTGGTGAAGAACGGCGCGATGACCAGGACCAGGACGACGTTGCGCCAGCGGCCGGCCTTGAACGCGATGAGGTAGGCGAGCGGGTAGCCGAGCAGCAGGCACAGGATCGTGGCGGTGCCCGCGTACAGCAGGGACCGGATGAACTGCGGGTAGTAGTCCTGCAGCGCGTCCCAGTACGTCGCGAAGTGCCAGGTGACCTCGAAGCCCTTCTCCAGGGAGCCGGTCTGCACGGAGGTCGACGCCTGGTAGACGAGCGGCAGTGCGAAGAAGACGAGCAGCCACAGGATGCCGGGGAGCAGCAGCCAGTAGGGGACGAGGCGCTTGCGGGTGGCGGGCTTGCGGATCTTCAGTTCGGTGACGGGCGCCGGTGGCGCCTCCTTGGTGACGGTCACGCCGCGTCCTCCACCGTCTCCACACCGGCGTCGATGTCCTGGGAGGCGTCCAGACCGAAGGTGTGCGCCGGGTTCCAGTGCAGGACGACCTCGGTGCCGGGGGTGAGTCCCGCGCGCCGGTCGATGTTCTGCTCGTACACCTGGAGCTCCTTGCCGGCCGGGCTCTCCACCACGTACTGCGTGGAGACCCCGATGAAGCTGGAGTCGACGATCCGGCCGGTGACCCGGTTGCGGCCCTCGGCGATCGTGTCCGTGTCGTCGGCGGGTGCGAGGGAGATCTTCTCGGGGCGCACGCCGAGCAGCAGCTTGCCGCCCTCGGTGGCCCGGGCCGTGCACCGGTCGGTGGGCAGCCGCAGCTTCCCGCCTCCCGCGGACACGACGATGTCGGTGCCCGTGGAGACGACCTCGGCCTGGATGAGGTTGGAGGTGCCCAGGAAGTTGGCGACGAAGGTCGTCCGCGGGTTCTCGTACAGGTCGGCGGGGGCGCCGAGCTGCTCGACCCGGCCCGCGTTCATCACCGCGACGGTGTCGGCCATGGTCATGGCCTCCTCCTGGTCGTGGGTGACGTGGATGAAGGTGATGCCGACCTCGGTCTGGATGCGCTTGAGCTCCAGCTGCATCTGGCGGCGCAGCTTGAGGTCGAGGGCACCGAGCGGTTCGTCGAGCAGGAGCACCTGCGGGTGGTTGATCAGGGCGCGGGCGACGGCGACGCGCTGCTGCTGGCCGCCGGAGAGCTGGTGCGGCTTGCGCTTGGCGAAGTCGCCGAGCTGGACGAGGTCCAGCATCTCGTCGACCTGCTTCTTCACCGACTTGATGCCGCGCCGGCGCAGACCGAAGGCGACGTTCTCGGCGATGTCGAGGTGCGGGAAGAGCGCGTAGCTCTGGAAGACCGTGTTGACGGGCCGCTTGTAGGGGGGCAGATCGGTGATGTCCCGGTCGCCGAGCGAGATGGTGCCGGTGGTCGCCTCCTCCAGGCCCGCGATCATCCGCAGGGTGGTGGTCTTGCCGCAGCCGGACGCGCCGAGCAGTGCGAAGAAGGTGCCCTGCGGGACGGTCAGGTCGAGGGGTTCGACGGCGATGAAGGAGCCGTACGTCTTGCTGATCCCGGTGAGGCGGACGTCGCCGCCGGTCTGCTGCTGTGTCATGGATCGCGGTCCCGGTGGTGTCGGAGGGAGATCGGGGAGAAAGGGGCGCGGGGTCAGGCGCCGATGAGCTTGGCGAACTTCTCTTCGTACGCCGTCTCTTCCTTGCTGGTCAGGGAGCGGAAGGCGTGCGATCGGGACGCCATCTCCTTGTCCGGGAGGATCAGGACGTTGTCGGCCATCGCCCGGTCGATCTTCGCCAGCTCCTCGCGGACCCCGTCGACCGGGCAGACGAAGTTGATGTAGGCGGCGAGCTGTGCGGCGACCGACGGCTCGTAGTAGTAGTCGATGAGCTTCTCGGCGTTGGTCTTGTGCCGGGCCTCCACCGGGACCATCAGGTTGTCGCTGGATATGACGTACCCCGCGGCCGGGATCGCGTACTTGATGTCCGGGTTCCCGGCCTGGAGCTGGATGACGTCGCCGGCCCACGCGACGCAGGCGGCGATGTCGCCCTTGTCGAGGTCCGCGGTGTAGTCGTTGCCGGTGAAGCGGCGGATCTGGTTCTTGTCGACGCCCTTCTGGAGCCGGCCGATCGCGGCGTCGTAGTCCGCGTCGGTGAAGGTGCCGGGGTCCTTGCCCATGTCGAGCAGGGTCATGCCGATGGTGTCGCGCATCTCGGAGAGGAAGGAGACCTTGCCCTTGAGCTTCGGGTCGTCGAGGAGCTGCGTGACCGAGTCGACCTTGCGTCCGCCGGTCGCCCTGGAGTTGTAGGCGATGACGGTCGGGATGCCCGCCCAGGGGTACGAGTGGGCGCGGCCCGGGTCCCAGTCCGGGGAACGGAACTGGGTCGAGAGGTTGGCGTAGGCGTGCGGCAGGTTCGAGGCGTCGAGCTTCTGCGCCCAGCCGAGGCGGACGATGCGGGCGGCCAGCCAGTCGGTGACGCAGATGATGTCGCGCCCGGTGTCCTGGCCGGCCGCGAGCTGCGGTTTTATCTTGCCGAAGAACTCGACGTTGTCGTTGATGTCCTCGGTGTACTTGACGCTGATGCCGGTGCGCTTCGTGAACGCCTCCAGGGTGGGCCGGTGCTTGCCGTCCTCGGTGACGTCCATGTACTCGGTCCAGTTGGAGAAGTTGATCTGCTTCTCCCGGGCCGAGTGGTCGTCGGACGCCGCAGCGCCGCCTTCCGAGCGCTTCGCCGGCGGGATGCCGCAGGCGCTCAGTGTGCCCAGCCCGCCGATCGCCAGCGCCCCCATGCCGGAGGCGCGGATCAGCGATCGGCGGGTGAGGGCGCCCCGGCCGCTGGTCAGGCTGCGTCGCATCGCGGCGATCTGGGCCGCGGAGAGGCGCTCGGGCTCGTACTGCTCCATGCCGTTGCCCTTTCGGGTGTGTGGGGCCGGGGTCGGCCGGTTTATCGGTCCCCGAAGATCGTGCGGTGCCAGTCCTTGCGGACGACCGCGGTGTTGTCGTACATGACGTGCTTGACCTGCGTGTACTCCTCGAAGGAGTACGAGGACATGTCCTTGCCGAAGCCGCTGGCCTTGTATCCGCCGTGCGGCATCTCGCTGATGATCGGGATGTGGTCGTTGACCCAGACGCAGCCCGCCTTGATCTCGCGGGTGGCACGGTTGGCGCGGTACAGGTCGCGGCTCCAGGCGGAGGCGGCGAGCCCGTACGGGGTGTCGTTGGCCAGGCGGATGCCCTCGTCGTCGCTGTCGAAGGGCAGCACGACCAGGACCGGGCCGAAGATCTCCGACTGGACGATCTCGCTGTCCTGGGCGGCGTCGGCGACGAGGGTGGGCCGGTAGTAGGCGCCGTCGGCCAGTTCGCCGCCGGGGGCCTCGCCGCCGGTGACGACGGTGGCGTACGCGCGGGCGCGCTCGACGAATCCGGCGACCCGGTCCCGCTGGGCATGGCTGATCAGCGGACCGAGGTCGGTGTGCGGGTCGAAGGGGTCGCCGAGCCGGACGGTCTCCATCAGCTCGGCGACGCCCCGTACGAAGGCGTCGTACAGCGGGCGCTGGACGTAGGCGCGGGTGGCGGCGGTGCAGTCCTGACCGGTGTTGATGAGTGCCCCGGCGACGGCGCCGTTGACCGCGGCGTCGAGGTCGGCGTCGTCGAAGACCACGAAGGGGGCCTTGCCGCCGAGTTCGAGGTGGAGGCGCTTGACGGTGGAGGTGGCGATCTCCGCGACCCGCTTGCCGACGGCGGTGGAGCCGGTGAAGGAGGTCATGACCACGTCCGGGTGGCCGACCAGGTGCTCGCCGGCCTCCTTGCCCGCACCGGTGACGATGTTGATCACGCCGTCGGGGATGCCCGCCTCCGTGGCCGCCTGGGCGAACATCAGCGAGGTCAACGGGGTGATCTCGGCGGGCTTCAGCACGATGGTGTTGCCTGCGGCGATGGCCGGGAGGACCTTCCAGGCGGCCATCTGGAGCGGGTAGTTCCAGGGGGCGATGGAGCCGATGACGCCGATCGCCTCACGGCGTACGTACGAGGTGTGGTCGCCGTCGTACTCGGCGGCCGACTTGCCCTCCAGATGGCGGGCGGCGCCGGCGAAGAAGGAGGTGTTGTCGACGGTGCCGGGCACGTCGAACTCGGTGGACAGCTTGATCGGCTTGCCGCACTGGAGCGACTCCACGTACGCGAAGTCGTCGGCCTGCTCGGCGAGTACGGCGGCGAAGCGGTGCATCGCCTCGGCCCGCTCGGCGGGCGTCGCGCCCGACCAGCCGGGGAACGCCTCGCGCGCGGCGGCCACGGCGGCGTCCACGTCCGCGGTGCCCGCCAGCTCGTAGCTGTAGACGGTCTCGCCCGTCGCGGGATTCACCACGTCGTGCCGGCGCCCCGATGTTCCGGACCGCAGCTTTCCGCCGATGTACTGTGCGCCGTCCGCGAAGCGGTCCCGCACCTGGATGCCGTTGCCCATGACGCTCTCCTCCGCCGCGTGCCCCGGAAACACGGGGGCGGCGTAGTCTCTGCTCGATTTGAGTGCCGATCCTGACAGAGGCCATCCACCCCAACAAGTGATTCCGTTGTTGCCTTTTGGTTACGCAACGGAATCTGTCGACCATGTGTCGCGTCAGTGCGGAATTCCCCGTACGTAGTGTCAGTGGCGAATGCCAGAATCGCATGTCATGGAACACATGGACGATCTTCTGGCGCGGGTAGCGCGCGGGGAGAAGGTGAAGTACCTGCACTTCTGGGGACACCGTCCGCGGCCCGACGGCCGTATCGGCGCGAGCTGCCTCAGTCAGTGGTGGCCGTCGCGTTTCACGGTCGACGGCGTGACGTACGCGTCGGCCGAGCACTGGATGATGGCGGGCAAGGCGCGCCTGTTCGGCGACGCGGAGTCAGAGGCCGCGGCGGTGGCGGCGAAGAGCCCCGCGGTGGCGAAGAAGGTGGGCCGGCTGGTCCGCGGTTTCGACGACGCGGTGTGGGAGCGCGAGCGGTACGGGCTGGTGGTGGCCGGCAGTGTGCACAAGTTCGCCGCCGACCCGGAGCTGCGGGAGTTCCTGCTGAACACCGGGGACCGGGTACTGGTCGAGGCGAGCCCGATGGACCGGATCTGGGGCATAGGTCTGGCGGCGGACGACCCCCGGGCGGCCGCCCCGGCGACCTGGCGGGGGCTGAACCTGCTGGGATTCGCGCTGATGGACGCCCGGACGCGACTGCGGGCGGCCTGAGAGGGCCGGGGCACCGCGGGGAACGGCCGGGGCTGCCGGACGTCTGCGGGGAACGGCCGGTCGGGCCGGGACTGCGGGCGGCCCGAGGGGGCCGGGACTGCTGGACGTCCATGCAGGCGGGACTGCTGGACGTCCGCGGAGGCGGCGGTCCTTGCGCGGCGGCGGGTCGCCCCCGGTCCCGGTACGGCGCGACGGCCGTGCGGGAGGGCCGGGGCCCGGCCCGCACGGCCGTCGGGAAGGGGTGCGCCGTCGGTCCGGTGCCGGTTGGCCGCTACCGCGTGACGTCGACGACCAGGGACGTGGCGTACGGGTCGTCCTCGTAGACGGTGTTGTCGTCGAACTCGTCGGCGTGGGTGGCGAACAGCCAGATGAAGAAGCTGATGATCGCCACGCCGAAGGCGATGCCGATGGACCCCATGATGATCCCGGCGAGCGCCTGGCCGCTGTTGGTCGCCTCACCGCGCTGCACCCGCTTGCGGCCCAGGATGCCGAAGATCAGGGCCAGTACGCCCAGGATCAGGCTCGGGATCCCGTAGACGCAGAACATGCAGACGGCCAGGATGCCGAGCACCATGGCCGCCGTGCCCATCCCGTTCGCGGGCGGCGGGCCCCACGGCGCCTGGGGGTATCCGGGGTATCCCGGGTATCCCGGATACCCGTACTGCGGCTGTGCGGCCGGGTAGCCGTACTGGCCCGCAGGCGGCGGGAACTGCTGCCCCGGTCCGTTGGGGCCGACCGGGGGCGGCGGCACCTCGCCGGGTACCGGCCCGGGCCCGTCGGGCGATCCGAACCCCGGCGGCGGCGCGTCGGCCGGCGCGGGGCCGTCCCCGACGCCCGGCATCGAGGTGACCGTCGGCTGGCTGTGCACGGCGGGCGGACGGGTGTCGCCGGCCGGCTTGTCCAGCGGAACCTTCTTGTCCAGCGGGACCCTGCCGTCGGGCGCGGCCCACGGATCCCGCGGCGCGCCCCCGCCCTCGGGCTGCTCTGTGTTGTCTGACATATGCCTCCCCCATCGTGGTCCCGTCATGCTACGGCCCGCCTGTTCACCTGCGGACCCGGCCTACGATGATGCCCGTCCCCTGCCCGGCCGACCGCGCCCGGCAGCCCGTCGTCCCACGCCCCGGAGAGTCCGATGTCCGAACTGCGCCCCTTCATCGCGGGGCTTCCCAAGGCGGAACTGCACGTCCACCACGTCGGGTCCGCCTCTCCCCGCATCGTCGCGGAGCTGGCCGCGCACCACCCCGACTCCAAGGTCCCCACCGACCCCGAGGCGCTGGCCGACTACTTCACCTTCACGGACTTCGGGCACTTCATCGAGGTGTACCTCTCCGTCGTGGACCTGATCCGCACCCCGGAGGACGTCCGCCTGCTGACCTTCGAGGTCGCCCGCGACATGGCGCGGCAGAACATCCGGTACGCGGAGCTGACGGTGACGCCGTACTCCTCGACCCGGCGCGGCATCCCCGAGCAGGCGTTCATGGAGGCGATAGAGGACGCCCGCAAGGCCGCCGAGGCCGAGCTGGGCGTCGTGCTGCGCTGGTGCTTCGACATCCCCGGCGAGGCCGGGCTCCAGTCCGCCGAGGAGACCGCCCGGCTCGCCGTGGACCTGCGGCCCGAGGGGCTCGTCTCCTTCGGGCTCGGCGGTCCGGAGGTCGGGGTGGGGCGCCCGCAGTTCAAGCCCTACTTCGACCGCGCGATCGCCGCGGGCCTGCACTCCGTGCCGCACGCCGGGGAGACCACCGGGCCGCAGACCGTCTGGGACGCGCTGACCCATCTGCGCGCCGAGCGCATCGGCCACGGCACCAACTCCGTCCAGGACCCGAAGCTGCTGGCCCACCTCGCCGAGCACCGCATCCCGCTGGAGGTCTGTCCGACCTCGAACATCGCGACCCGCGCCGTGGCCGACATCGACCGGCACCCGGTCCGGGAGATGGTGCGGGCCGGTGTCCTGGTCACCATCAACAGCGACGACCCGCCGATGTTCGGCACCGACCTCAACAACGAGTACGCGGTGGCCGCCCGGCTGCTCGACCTGGACGAGCGCGGGCTCGCCGGGCTGGCGAAGAACGCGGTCGAGGCCTCGTACCTCGACCCGGCCGGCAAGCGGGCGCTGGCCGCCGAGATCGACACGTACACGGCGAGCTGGCTGGAGCGCGCCGGCCGGTGAACCGGCTGGAACACTCCGGCCGGTGAGCCCGGTGGTACGCGCCGGCCGGTGAGCCCGTCGGCGCGTACCGGTCGGTGAGTCGGCCGGGGCGCGGACGGGGGTCCCGGTGGTCACAATGACCCCATGGCCACCTCAGTCACCGCCGTGGCGCACCGCGGCGACCCCTACCGGGTCCGCGAGAACACGCTTCCCTCGATCCGCTCCGCCCTCGCACAGGGGGCGGACGCGGTCGAGATCGACGTGCGGGTCACCCGCGACGGGGTGCCGGTCCTGCTGCACGACGCCACGCTGAAGCGGTTGTGGGGCCATGACCTGCGGCTGGACCGGCTGACCCGGGCCGAGCTCACCGGGCTGACCCGCGGCGGTGTGCCCACGCTGCGCGAGGCGCTGCTCGCCGCCGGGGCGCAGCGCGTCATGATCGATCTGCCCGGCTCCACCGACGGCTCCGTGGCGCGGACCGTCGCCGCGGTGCACGGGTGCGGAGCCGCGGAGCGGGTGTACTACTGCGCGGGCCCCGAGGCGATGCTGCGGGTGCGCGCCGCCGATCCCGCCGCCGAGATCGCCCTGACCTGGACGTCGTCCGAGCCGCCGGGCCCGGCGCTGCTCGACGCGGTGCGGCCGCGCTGGCTGAACTACCGGTTCGGCCTGGTGCACCGCGATCTGACGGACCGTCTGCACCGGGACGGACTGCTGGTGTCCGCCTGGACGGTGGACACCGCCCCCGTCATGCGCCGCCTCGTCCGGCGGGGCGTCGACTCGATCACCACCAACCGGGTGGACGTCCTGCGCGGCGTCCTCGCCAACTCCTCGGCCACCGGCCCCGCTTGACCGTCCGGCATCATGGACGGCACTCCTGTCCCCTTCTTCCCTCCCCTCCCCCCGATCACCGGCCGGCCCGAGGAGCAGAACCGTGACCGACGCCCGCACCGACCCCCTTCCCGACCGCGTCCGCCCCGACGTCGCCCACAACGCGCGGGTCTGGAACCACTGGCTGGGCGGCCGGGACAACTACCCCGTGGACCGCGAGGTCGGCGACCGGGTCACCGCCATGTACCCGAGCATCGGCGAAGTCGCGCGCGCCGACCGGGAGTTCCTGGGGCGCGCCGTCCGTCATCTGGCCGGTGACGTGGGGATCGGGCAGTTCCTGGACATCGGCACCGGTCTGCCGACCGCCGGGAACACCCATGAGGTCGCCCAGCACACCGCCCCCGGCTCCCGCGTCGTGTACGTCGACAACGACCCGATCGTGCTGGCGCACGCCCGTGCGCTGCTCACCAGCTCCCCGGAGGGCGCGACCGCGTACGTCGAAGCGGACGCCCGCCGTCCGGAGGAGATCCTCCGGACGGCCGAGCCGACGCTGGACCTGGAGAAGCCGGTCGCCGTCCTGCTGCTCGGCATCCTCAACTTCGTCCTGGACACGGACGAGGCCCGGCACATCGTACGGACGCTGATGGACGCGGTGCCGTCCGGCAGCCATCTGGTGCTGACCCATCCGACGCTGGAGCTGGGCGGCGAGGGCAACGAGGCGGCGATGCGGTTCTGGAACGAGAACGCCACCCCGCCGATCACCGCCCGCGGCCGCGCCGAGTTCGCCACGTTCCTGACCGGACTCCACCTCCTGGAGCCGGGCATCGTGTCGTGCGCGCGCTGGCGCGCGGAGCCGTGGGCGCCGCTGGTCGCCCAGTTCGGCGCGGTGGCCCGGAAGCCGTAGTGGATCCGCGGGAGGTGTGGACGCGCGCCCGGGGGACGTGGAGGACGGACATCGGAGTGGCCCTGCTGGTGCAGGCGGCCATGACCATGCCGTTCGTCGTGCCGCGCGCCCCCGAGCTGCCGGAGGCGACGTGGACGTCGTACGGTCTGACCACCCTGATGGTGCTGCCGCTGGTGGCCCGTCGCCGGGCTCCGGTCGCGGTCCTCGTCACGGTCATGGCCGCCGGGGCCCTGTACACCTTCGCCGTCGACGGGCCGGGGCAGCCGCTGCCGTACACCGGTCTCGTGGCGTTCTACACGGTGGCCGAGCTCTCCTCGCCGCCGAAGCGGATCGGGATCGCGGTGCTCACGGTGGCGGCGGTGCTGGTCTCGGTCGGACTCGACGGCGACGACATGCGGGAGCTGCTCTTCTCCCTGTTCGTGTTCGCGGCGGCCTACGCCTTCGGCCGGTTCACGGTGACGCGCAAGGCGTATCTGCGTGCGGTGGAGGACCGGGCCCGTCAGCTGGAGCTGACGCACCGGATCGAGGCCGAGCAGGCGGCGGCCCGCGAACGGGCCCGGATCGCCAGGGAGATGCACGACATCCTGTCCCATGCGGTGAGCCTGATGATCGTGCAGGCGGAGGCCGGTCCGGTGGCGGTCCGCACGGCGCCGGAGCGTGCCGAGGCGGCCTTCGACGCGATCTCGGAGACGGGCCGGGACGCGATGGCGCAGCTGCGCCGGATGCTCGGCGTACTGCGCGAGAACGAGGGCGCGCCGGACGCGCCGCGGGAGCCCCAGCCCGCGCTGGCCGGACTGCCGGGGCTCGTGGAGCGGGTGCGCGGCAGTGGTCCGGCGGTCTCGTACGAGGTCACGGGCGACCCCGGTGCGCCGGACCTGGCGGTCGAGGCGACCGTCTACCGGATCGCGCAGGAGGCCCTGACGAACGTGATCAGGCATGCGGACGCGAGCACGGTCCGCGTCCGGCTGGAGCACCGGCCCGAGGCGTTGACGCTCACCGTCACCGACGACGGGCGGGGCCCCGGGGGCGGCTCGGGGCTGGGATTGGTCGGCATCCGGGAGCGTGCCGCCGCGCACGGC
>NZ_RDBO01000077.1:1231122-1267442 GCF_008120935.1 Streptomyces sp. sk2.1 | reverse complement strand
GCTCCTGGTCGTCGGCCACCACCACACGGATCGTCAACTTCCCACCTCCGTCGTCCGCTCGGTCTCCGTCTCCGCTTGCATCCCCGGCCCCGGCCCTGTCCTCGCCTCTGTCCCCGGGGGCGGCTCGGGGCTGGGATTGGTCGGCATCCGGGAGCGTGCCGCCGCGCACGGCGGCACGGCCGGTACCGGCCCCGGTCCGGACGGGCGGGGGTTCCGGGTCCGGGTGACGATTCCGCGAGCACGGCCCCCGGGGACAGAGGCGAGGACAGGGCCGGGGCCGGGGATGCAAGCGGAGACGGAGACCGAGCGGACGACGGAGGTGGGAAGTTGACGATCCGTGTGGTGGTGGCCGACGACCAGGAGCTGGTGCGCAGCGGCTTCGCGATGATTCTGGACGCGCAGCCGGACATCGAGGTCGTCGCGGAGGTGGGTGACGGGGCGCGGGCGGTGGACGCGGTGCGGCGACTGGCGCCCGACGTCGCCCTGCTGGACATCCGGATGCCGGTCGTGGACGGGATCGGGGCCTGCCGCACGATCAGCGCGGAGACCGGCTGCCGGACGGTCATGCTCACCACGTTCGACTCCGACGAGTACGTCTACGAGGCTCTGCACGCGGGCGCGAGCGGCTTTCTGCTCAAGGACGTCCGCAGGGACGACCTGGTGCACGCGGTGCGGGTGGTGACGGCCGGGGACTCCTTGCTGGCTCCCTCGGTGGCCCGTCGGCTGGTCGCCGACTACACCTCGCGTCCGCCCGCGGCGGCCGTGGAGCCGTCGGCGCGCCTGGACGTGCTGACCGCCCGCGAGCGCGAGACGCTGCTGCACCTGGCCCGCGGGCTGTCGAACGCGGAGATCGCGGCGGCGCTGGTCGTCAGCGAGCACACGGTGAAGACCCACGTCGGCAACGTGCTGTCCAAGCTGGGGCTGCGCGACCGGATCCAGGCGGTGATCTGCGCGTACGAGTGCGGTCTCGTGGCTCCCTCGCCCGGGGGAGGTCCCGCCGTCGGCTCCCCCGCGCGGGGGAGCCGGTCTCCCTCCGGCAAACCCCCGGGCGGGGGATCCGTCCGGACGTGACGGTCAACAGGATGGAGTCCGTAGGCAGTTACGGATTCCACTCCCGGAGGCACCCGGCATGAACACCCGCACGTCCCGCACCCTCGTCGCAGCCGCGCTGGTCCTCGGCATCGCCGCGGGCTCCGTCCCACCGGCCCTGGCGGCTTCCGGTGCCCCGGCGGCCGCGGCCCGTCCGGCGCAGAAGGACCCTGCCCGAAAGGCCCCGGACGCCGAGGCCCTGCGCGCCGCGATCCAGGGGCTCCCGAAGGACGACGCCACGGCCGCCCTGGTGCGGGTCTCGGGCTCCGAAGGCGTCTGGCGGGGCAGCGCCGGCGTCCACGACCTGGTCTCCGGACGGCCGGCGGATCCGGACGGCCGCTTCCGGGCCGGTTCGGTGACCAAGGTCTTCACGGCGGCCGTCGTGCTCCAGCTCGCCGGGGAGGGCAGGGTCGACCTGGACCGCCCGGTCCGGCACTATCTGCCCGATCTGATCCCGGCGGGGTACGAGGGCGTCACGGTGCGCCAGCTGCTGAACCACACGAGCGGCATCCCGTCCGTCGGCCCGGGCGGCGATCTGGACGACGCGTACGCGCACCGCTTCGACCTGCGCGACCCGGTCCGCACCGTGCGCGAAGCCACCTCCCGGGAGCCGTACTTCGCGCCCGGCACCCAGCAGCACTACGCCAACATCGGCTACACCGTGGCGGGCCTGCTGATCGAGCGGCTCACGGGCGACACGTACCCCGCGCAGGTCTCCCGCCGCATCCTGGAGCCGCTGCGGCTGAAGGACACCTGCTTCCCCGGCACCGACCCGACGATCCGCGGGCCCCACAACCGCGGCTACCAGCTCTTCGGCACGGGCGAGCTGCGCGACGTGACGGTGTGGGGGGCGACGGACGCCTGGGCGGCGGGCGACCTGATCTCGACCACCGCCGACCTGGAGCGTTTCACCCGGGCCCTGTTCCGCGGGCAGGTGGTGCGCGGACCGCTGCTCCAGGAGATGTTCACACTGCCCGACGCATCGGTCCGCGAGTACGGCACGGGCGGGCCCGCCGCGTACAGCGCCGGTCTCTCGATGATGCGGCTGGGAGGACGCGAGGTCTGGGGCAAGACGGGTGGCCGCTGGGGCTACAACACAGTTGTAGCGGCCACCCGCGATCTCTCCCGGCTCCTCGTCCACAGCGTCAACGCGACGGACGCGAAGGGGGACGGCATGAACCCCACGGCGTCGAACATAGTGGTGGCGGCCTTCGGCGCCCCGTCGGCCGGGTGACTCAGCCCGCCGGGGCAGCCGTCGGCGCGGGCTCCGGCCGCGGTGTCCCTTCCAGCGCCTCCAGCCGCTTGATCATGCGGCGCGCCACGAGCAGCGGGAGCACCCCGAAGACCCCGAACGACATGTCGATGACGGACCACCAGAAGGGGATGCCCCGGACGGGCCCGCAGATCAGCGCGAGCGGGATGATCCCGGCGCAGGCGATCATGCCGAACTCGATGACCCAGATGTTGCGGACCGGGTCGCGGTAGGGGCCGTAGAAGGCGACCGCGATGACGAGGTGCGCGAAGGCCAGCCAGTCGGTGCCGTACAGGACGAAGGGGTACTTCGCGTCGGTCTGGTCCAGGCCGGTGCGGACCTTGGTGATCCACTCCATCAGTGCCGGGAACTGCTCCGGAACGGGAGAGGCCGAGGACCTCAACAGGTCCTCGGCCCAACGGAGTTCATGGACGAGCGGAAAGGCGGTCAGTCCGCTCAGCACCAGACAGACGATGAAGAGGATCAACCACATGCGTATGCGTCTCAGCAGGGCTCTTCGCTCGCTCATGTCCGCAGCGTACGCCCGGGCCCACCGGCTCCTCGCACCGCCTGCCGGGGTTCTCGCGCCGCGCCCTCACGCCCCTGCGCGAGGGCGGCCGGCGGGGCTGTCGGAGTCGTTGTCCTCGTCGAAGTCCCCCAGGTGGACGGGGCCGTCGGCCGGCCGGGACGCCGCGAGCGCACCGGTCAGGAGCCGGGCCAGGTCCTTCGGCCGGACGGTCTGCTCCGTGGTGGCCAGTTCCCGCGCCGACCACCAGCGGTACCCGTGGCGGGCCTCGACCGGGTCGATCCTCACGCGGTGCGCCTCGTCGTCCGTGACGCGGACGAGGCGGTACTCCTCGTGCTGGTCGAAGCTCCGGCCGTCGACGGTGAAGGCGGTCCGCCGGGTCCACAGGAGCGGGCCCAGCCGGTGGGCGGGGAGGGACAGCCCCGTCTCCTCCCGGATCTCGCGGACCGCCGCCCGGATGTGGTCCTCACCGTCCTCGACGCCCCCGCCGACGGTGAACCACCATCGCGCTCCCGGCCCGCGCGGATCGCGTCCGCAGAGCAGCAGGAGCCGGTCGTGCCCGTCGACCAGGAGCACCCGGGACGTCCAGCGCTCCGTCCTGTGCCCGCTCTCCGTCATCATGGGTGCCGATGCTAACCGGGTGCTCCCCGCGGCTTCCCGCTCCGCGGCGGGCCGAGGGCACGGCCGACGGACGCGTCCCCCGGCCGTGCCGCTCCCGTACCGCCTCTCCTCCGGCCCGCTCCCGTGCCGCGCCTTCCGTGCCGCCTCTCCCCCGGACCGCCGCCGCTCACAGGCCGACGATGGAGTTCCACTTCTTCGCGAACTCGGGGCGCTCCTCGGACGTGATGTCGCGACCGGTCACCAGTCGGCGGCGCATCTCGTCGTCGGGGAAGATCAGCGGGTCCTCGGCGAGCGCGGCGGTCTCCTTGTCCTTGACGGAGGCCAGCACCTCGCGGGCGGCCGGCACGGGACAGACGTAGTTGACCCAGGCCGCCAGTTGCGCGGCCACCTCCGGCTCGTAGTAGTAGTCGATGAGCTTCTCCGCGTTGCGCTTGTGGCGGGCGAGGTTGGGGATCATGAGGGATTCCGCCCAGAGCTCGCCGCCCTCCTCGGGCACCACGAACTCGATCTCCGGGTTGTCGGCCTGGAGCTGGATGACATCGCCCGAGTACGCCTGGCAGGCGAGCACGTCCCCGGTCGCCAGGTCCTTGATGTAGTCATTGCCGGTGAAGCCGCGGATGTGCCTCTTCTTCACCAGCTTCTCCACCTGGTCGCACACCTCGTAGAAGTCGTCCCGCTTCCAACGAGTGGTGTCGACGCCGTTGCCCTGCATCAGGAGGCCGATGGCTTCGTCGAGCCCCGACAGCAACGTCATCCTGCCGCGCAGGTCGTCCGCCCACAGATCGCTCACGCTCCTGATCTCGCGGCCGAGCTTCTTGCGGTTGTACGCGATGCCGGTGATCCCGGACTGCCAGGGGACGCTGTGCATCCGCCCCTTGTCGAAGGCCGGCGAGCTGAGCTGCGGGTCCAGGTACTCGGCGACGTTCGGCTGCTTCGCCCGGTCCATCTCCTGCACCCAGCCCAGCCGGACGAACCTGGCGGACATCCAGTCGCTGACGACGATGAGGTCCCGGCCGGTCTCCTGGTGGTTCATCAGCGACGGGCTGATCTTGCCGAAGAACTCGTCGTTGTCGTTGATCTCCTCGGTGTACGTGACGGAGATGCCGGTGCGCCTGCCGAACGCGTCGAGGGTGGGCCGCTTCGACGCGTCCTCGTCGTCGGTGTCGATGTAGAGGGGCCAGTTCGCGAAGTACAGGGAGCGGTCGCTCGCCGAGGTGTCGCGCCCGGCACGGTCACCGGGCTCCACATAGGCGGCGGGCACGCCGCAGCCGGCCAGCGCGGCACCGGCCGCCGTGGCCCCGAGGGCGCGCAGCAGGGACCGGCGGGACATGGGGTTCTTCGGGGTTGCTCGCACCCGCGCAGGATGCCGGTCGGCCGGACGGAGGGGCAATGGACCAACCGTCCAGCTTCACGCATCCGGCCCGCACACCCTGTCGATGCCCGGGCAGGGCTGCGGCCCCGGGCTCGTGCCCGGGGCCGCAGCCGTACCACTGACCGGGAATCAGTCGTCGAGCGAGGTCATGACGTGCTTGATGCGGGTGTAGTCCTCGAAGCCGTACGCGGAGAGGTCCTTGCCGTAGCCGGACTTCTTGAACCCGCCGTGCGGCATCTCGGCGACGAGCGGGATGTGGGTGTTGATCCACACACAGCCGAAGTCGAGGTTCTTGGACATCCGCATGGCGCGGGCGTGGTCCTTGGTCCACACCGAGGAGGCCAGGGCGTACTCGACGCCGTTGGCGTACTCCACGGCCTGGGCCTCGTCCGTGAACTTCTGGACGGTGATGACCGGGCCGAAGACCTCGTTCTGGATGATCTCGTCGTCCTGCTTGAGGCCGGAGACGACGGTCGCGGCGTAGAAGTAGCCCTTGTCGCCGACCCGGTGGCCGCCCGCCTCGACCCTGGCGTGGGCGGGGAGCCGCTCGATGAAGCCGCTGACCTGCTTCAGCTGGTTGGCGTTGTTGAGCGGGCCGTACGCCACGTCCTCGTCGTCCGGCAGGCCGGTCTTGGTGTCGGCGGCGGCCTTGGCGAGCTCGGCGACGAACTCGTCGTGGATGGACTCGTGGACCAGGACGCGGGTCGCGGCCGTGCAGTCCTGACCGGCGTTGAAGTAGCCCGCGCCGGCGATGCCCTCGACGGCCTTGGCGATGTCGGTGTCCTCGAACACGACGACCGGGGCCTTGCCGCCGAGCTCCAGGTGGACCCGCTTGACGTCCTTGGCGGCGGACTCGGCGACCTGCATGCCGGCCCGTACCGAACCGGTGATGGAGGCCATCGCCGGGGTCGGGTGCTCGACCATCGCGCGGCCGGTGTCACGGTCGCCGCAGATGACGTTGAAGACGCCCTTGGGCAGGATCTGGCCGATGATCTCGGCGATCAGCACGGTCGACGCCGGGGTGGTGTCGGACGGCTTGATGACGACGGTGTTGCCCGCGGCCAGCGCCGGGGCGAACTTCCAGACGGCCATCATCATCGGGTAGTTCCACGGCGCGACCTGCGCGCAGACGCCGACCGGCTCGCGCCGGATGATGGAGGTGAGGCCCTCCATGTACTCACCGGCCGAGCGGCCTTCGAGCATCCGCGCCGCGCCCGCGAAGAAGCGGATCTGGTCCACCATCGGCGGGACCTCTTCGTCACGGGTGAGCCCGACCGGCTTGCCCGTGTTCTCCGACTCGGCGGCCACGAGGTCCTCGGCACGCTCCTCGAAGGCGTCCGCGATCTTCAGCAGGGCCTTCTGGCGCTCGGCGGGCGTGACGTCGCGCCAGGCGGGGAACGCGGCCGCGGCGGCCTCCATGGCGGCGTCGACATCGGCCTGTCCGGAGAGCGGCGAAGTCGCGTAGACCTCCTCCGTCACCGGGTTGACCACATCGATGGTCCGCCCGTCAGCGGCGTCCCGGAACTCTCCGTTGATGTAGTTGCGCAGACGGCGCACCTCGGTGGTCACAACCACCCCTCCTGTCGACACGTCCAATGGGTGAGATGCCCAGCGTAGTCGCTCGGGTATCGCTTTCGACATGCCCAACCGCCGCGAACTTCGGATTCAGTGAGATCGAGGCCCCGAGACAACGAATTTCATCGATCTGGGGTTGCCAGACGGACGAGTCCCGTGCACAGTGGATGTGTGGCCAGTCGCAGCGCAGACTCCAGGACCGGGAACGGATCGTCACCAGCGGTCGATGCCGTCTCCCTCGCAATCATCGAGCAGCTCCAGGAGGACGGGCGCCGTCCGTACGCCGCGATAGGCAAGGCCGTCGGTCTTTCCGAGGCGGCCGTGCGACAGCGCGTCCAGAAGCTGCTCGATCAGGGCGTGATGCAGATCGTCGCCGTCACCGACCCCCTCACCGTGGGGTTCCGGCGGCAGGCGATGGTCGGCATCAATGTCGAGGGCGACCTCGACCCCGTGGCCGAGGCACTGTCGGCCATGGACGAGTGCGAGTACGTGGTGATGACCGCGGGCTCGTTCGACCTGATGGTGGAGATCGTCTGCGAGGACGACGACCACCTGCTGGACACGATCAACAAACGCATCCGGGCCCTCCCCGGTGTGCGCTCCACCGAGAGCTTCGTCTACCTGAAGCTCAAGAAGCAGACCTATATGTGGGGAACCCGATAGCCGTGAGCAAGGACCTCAGCCGAACCGCGTACGACCACCTGTGGATGCACTTCACCCGCATGTCGGACTACGAGACCGCGCCCGTTCCCACCATCGTGCGGGGTGAGGGCACCTACATCTACGACGACCAGGGCAAGCGCTACCTGGACGGCCTGTCCGGCCTGTTCGTGGTCAACGCCGGTCACGGTCGTCACGAGCTCGCCGAGGCGGCCTACAAGCAGGGCCAGGAGCTGGGCTTCTTCCCGGTGTGGTCCTACG
This sequence comes from Streptomyces sp. sk2.1, assembly GCF_008120935.1. Taxonomy (GTDB): domain Bacteria; phylum Actinomycetota; class Actinomycetes; order Streptomycetales; family Streptomycetaceae; genus Streptomyces. The sequence continues at coordinate 1,260,086 of NZ_RDBO01000077.1, read as the reverse complement.
CCCACCCGAAGGCCGTCGAACTGGCCGAGCGCCTGGCCGACTACGCCCCGGGCGACCTCAACAAGGTCTTCTTCACCACCGGTGGCGGCGAGGCCGTGGAGACTGCCTGGAAGCTGGCCAAGCAGTACTTCAAGCTCAAGGGCAAGCCGACCAAGTACAAGGTCATCTCGCGTGCGGTCGCCTACCACGGCACCCCGCAGGGCGCCCTGTCGATCACCGGCCTGCCGGCCCTGAAGGCCCCCTTCGAGCCGCTGGTCCCCGGCGCGCACAAGGTCCCGAACACCAACATCTACCGCGCCCCGATCCACGGCGACGACCCCGAGGCCTTCGGCCGCTGGGCCGCCGACCAGATCGAGCAGCAGATCCTCTTCGAGGGCCCGGACACCGTCGCCGCGGTCTTCCTGGAGCCGGTGCAGAACGCCGGCGGCTGCTTCCCGCCGCCGCCCGGATACTTCCAGCGGGTGCGCGAGATCTGCGACCGGTACGACGTGCTGCTCGTCTCCGACGAGGTCATCTGCGCCTTCGGCCGCCTCGGCACGATGTTCGCCTGTGACAAGTTCGGCTACGTGCCGGACATGATCACCTGCGCCAAGGGCATGACCTCGGGCTACTCCCCGATCGGCGCCTGCATCGTCTCGGACCGCATCGCCGCGCCGTTCTACGAGGGTGACAACACCTTCCTGCACGGCTACACCTTCGGTGGCCACCCGGTCTCCGCGGCGGTCGGTCTCGCCAACCTCGACATCTTCGAGCGCGAGGGCCTCAACCAGCACGTCCTGGACAACGAGAACGCCTTCTTCACGACGCTGCAGAAGCTGCTCGACCTGCCGATCGTCGGCGACGTCCGCGGCAACGGCTTCTTCTACGGCATCGAGCTGGTGAAGGACAAGGCCACCAAGGAGACCTTCACCGACGAGGAGACCGAGCGCGTCCTGTACGGCTTCCTCTCCAAGGCGCTGTACGACAACGGCCTGTACTGCCGGGCCGACGACCGCGGCGACCCGGTCGTCCAGCTCGCGCCGCCGCTGGTCTCCGACCAGTCGACGTTCGACGAGATCGAGGGCATCCTGCGCACCGTCCTCACGGAGGCGTGGACCAAGCTCTGACCGGCGGTACCGGTGGGAGGACCGGCCACGGACCGCCCCTCCCACCGGCCGCCCCGGCGGACCGGGAGCCACCGCGGCCCCGGCCCGCCGAACGGGCCATCGCCCGACCGCCGTCCGGCCTGCTCCGGGCGGTCATCCCCATACGGTCCGCACGGCCCGGATGCGCCCATTCGAGTGGGAAGGGACGCGTCCGGGCCGTGTGCTGTGCCCTCACCGCGGTTCGGATCCCTACGGTGCCGAGTGACCGATCGGCCCTTTCTTCGTTCCCCCATACGGGGGAACGGGAATTACGATCTGAACCGAGGTGTACGCCATGGTGGCCCCGCCGGACAACGACGTGATCTGGGCGCGTTCCCTGCACCACTCCCACAACGGCTCGCCCGCGCTCGGCGGCGTCTCCCTGGGAGTCCGCGACGGCGAGATCCTCGCCGTGACCGGCCCCCGGGGCTGCGGCAAGACGACCCTGCTGCACTGCCTGTCCGGCCAGCTGGTGCCCGAACAGGGCGAGGTGTGGTTCAACAGCGTCCCCGTCCACACCATGGGGCCCCGGCTGCGCGAACGGCTGCGCCGCGACAGGTTCGGCTGGATCGCCCCCGAACCCCAGCTGGTGCCCGAGCTGAACGCCTGGGAGAACACCGCGCTCCCCCTGCTGCTGCGCGGCACCTCGCACCGGACGGCGCGGAAGACCGCCATGGAATGGCTGGAGCGGCTCGACATCGGCCCCTGCGCCAAGCAGCGGCCGCACACCCTGCTCCAGGGACAGCGCCAGCGGATCTCCGTGGCCCGCGCCCTGGCCGCCACCCCCGCGGTGATCTTCGCGGACGAGCCGACCGCGACCCTGCACCGGAGCGACCGCACACACGTGCTGCGCACCCTGACCAGCGCGGCCCGCTCGCACGGCATCACGATCGTGCTCGCCACCCACGACGCGGAGGTCGCCGCCCTCGCCGACCGCACGGTCCCGCTGCTGGACGGCCGCCGCGTCGCCACCGTCGCCCTGCCCGCCGTGACCGACGCGGAGGGCAGGGCGGCGTGCTCGCTCTCCGTCTAGCCCGGGGCTCCCATCCGCTGGTCCTGCTGCGGAGGCTGCTGGTCGCCGCCGCCTCCGCCGGGGTCGGCTTCCTCCTGCTGTGCACCCTGGGCTACGCCTCGGGGAACCCGACGCACTCCACCGGAGCCCTGCTGCGGCTGCTGTGGTGCTTCGTCCCGCTCGCCGCCACCGTGCAGTTCGCGGTCGCGGTGGCACGTACGGACCCGAGCGCCCGGCCGCGCTCCGCGCTGTCCGCAGTGGGCCTGGGACCGGTCCGGCTGGCCGCCCTCGCGGCGGTCTCCACCGCCGTGTCCTGCACCCTCGGGTCGGCGGTGGCGCTGCTGTTCTTCCTGCATCTGCGCGGCGATCTGTCCGGTCTGCCGTTCGACGGCGCGGCGGCCGGGCTGCTCGGCGCGGACACCCCGCTGCCGCTCGGGGCCGCGCTCGTGCTGCTGGCCCTGGTCCCGGTGGCGGCGGCCACCGCGAGCGGGCTGTCGCTGCGCACCGGGCCAGTCCCGACCGCGGCCCCGGACGGCACCTCGTCGGAGGTCCGGACGGAACCGGAGCCGCCCGGCCCCGCCGATCCCCCGACGGGGCTGCCCTGGGGCGTGGCTCTGATCGCGGCCGGGCTGGCCGTCGAGGCGTACCTGAGCCGGGGCGACGGGCACAGCCTGCTCCCGCTCCCCGGCAGGATCGACGCCACCCCGGCCGGGGTGCTGACGGGGTGGACGCTGGCCGCGATCGGCCTGGCCCTGGCAGGACCCGGCCTGACGTATTTCTGCGGACGGCTGCTGCAGTCGGCGCGCCCGGGGGCCCTGCGCCTGCTGGCGGGCCGGGTGCTGATGGACGAGGCACGCCGGATCGGCCGCCCGCTGGGCGTGATCTGCGCGGTGTTCTCCGCCGCCGTCGCCGCCCACGCCCTGTACGGGGCGGGCGAACACTCCTTCGGTCCGCTCACCGCACTGGGCGCGGTGCTCGTCCTCGGCTGCACGACGGCGACGTTGCTGACCTCTGCGCTGGAGACGCGGCAGGCCCGCTCCGAGGTGTCGGGGACCTTGTCGCGGCTCGGTGCCCCGGCCTCGGCCCTGCGGGTCTCGGCCGCGCTGCGCGCCGCCGTCCTGCTGCTCGTCTTCGCCCCGCTGACCTGGCTGATCGCGGAACTGGCCGCGCTGCCGCTGACGGTCTGAGGCCCCGGTCGCCCGGTCCGCCCCGATGTGACGGGGCGGACCGGGCGACCGGGTCGCGGCGCCGGCTCAGGAGGAGGACGCGAGCCGGGCCACGAGCGCGTCGAAGAACGCCTCCCAGCCGTCCTCGGCCGCCGCGTACTGCTCGGCCGTGAGGTTGCCCCCGCGCTGCCGGAAGACCATTTCGGTGGTCCCGTCGCCGCGGTCGGCGAAGGTGGCGGTGACGGTCTCGCCCTCGATGCCGGCGGGCGCGGTGGCGTCCTTGAGCGTGAACACCAGGCGCTCGGGCGCGACCACCTCGCGGTAGACCCCGTGGAAGGGCATCTCCGTGCCCGGTACCACGATGACCAGGCTCCAGGAACCGCCCGGCCGGACGTCCATCTCCACCCGGTCGAGCGGCACCTCGGCCTCGCCGCCGTACCAGGCCGCGAAGTGCTCGGGCGTCGTCCACGCCTCGAAGACGCGCTCCCGCGGGGCGTCGAGGACGCGGGTGATGTCGATGCCCTCGCGTGTTGACTCGGTCATGGTCCCTGTCCTTCCCGCTTCCGGGTGTGCTCCGGGGCGGCCGGTTCCGCGCCACGGGAACATCCGGCCATCGTCCGGCCCCCGGGCGAAGTCCGCCACCCGGGCCCGCCGGACCCGCGCCGTCAGGGGGCGGCGGGCAGGATTCCGCGCACTGTCAGGGAGCGGCGGGCAGGACGACCGTCTCCGCCGCGTCGAAGCCGACCCCGACCGCCGCGCCCTCCTCGGGGGCGTCCCGCAGCGCGCACTCCGCCTCCAGGGCCGGACCGGTCTCCGGCAGCAGCCGTACGGCGACGTGGTTGCCCCGGAACGTACGCGTCCCGACCACGCAGCGCAGCCCCTCACCAGGGGCCCCGATCCGGACCCCGGCGGGACGCACCAGCAGATCGCACGCCCCCTGCGGCGCCCCCTCGGCCACCGGCACCTCGCCCCACTCCGTGGCGGCGGTGGTTCCGTCCACCGTCGCCGACACCACGTTGTCGAAGCCGAGGAACCGGGCGACGAAGGCGGAGGCGGGCCGCCGCCAGACCTCCAGCGGCGTACCGGCCTGGGCGATCCGCCCGTCGCGCATCACCACCACCCGGTCGGCCAGGGCGAACGCCTCGCCCTGGTCGTGGGTGACGGCCAGCACCGTCGTGCCCAACCGCCCGAAGAGCGTGCGCAGTTCGACGACGAGCCGTTCCCGCAGACCCCGGTCGAGCTGGCCGAGCGGCTCGTCCAGCATCAGCAGCTTGGGGCTCGGGGCGAGGGCCCGCGCGAGGGCGACCCGCTGCTGCTCCCCGCCGGACAGCGCGGCGACGGCACGCCGCTCGGCACCGGGCAGGCCCACCAGGTCGAGGAGCTCGCCGACCCGGCACTCCTGGTCGCGGCGCGGCATCTTGCGCATCCGCAGCCCGAAGGCGACGTTGGCGCCGACGTCCCGGGTCGGGAAGAGCTGGTGGTCCTGGAACATCAGGCCGAGCCCGCGCCGGTGCACCGGCACCCCGGCCTGGTCCGCGCCGTCCAGCAGCACCCGGCCGCCGTCCGGCGGCTGGAGCCCCGCGACCACCCGCAGCAGGGTGGACTTGCCGCTGCCGCTCGGTCCGAGCACGCACACGATCTCGTGCTCGGCGACCTCCAGGTCCACCGCGTCGAGCGCCGCCCGCTCGCCGAAGCGCACCGTGGCCGATTCCAGTGTCAGCATCTCCAGAACTCCCCGGACATCTCTAGAACTCCCGAGCCATCACTAGAACTCCCCGGCCCGGTCCGTGCGGATACGTTCGAGCAACAGCAGCGAGACGGCGCACACCACCATCAGGATGGTGCTCAGCGCCATCGCCTGGCCGTAGTTGAGCTCCCCGGCCCGCCCCAGCAGCCGGGCCACGGCGACCGGCAGAGTCGGCCGGTCCGGCCGTGCGATGAACACCGTCGCGCCGAACTCGCCGAGCGACACGGCGAACGCGAAACCGGCCGCGACCAGCAGCGCCCGCCGCACCAGCGGCAGATCGACCTCCCGCCAGGCCCGCAGCGGCGAGGCCCCGAGCACCGCCGCCGCCTCCCGCAGCCGCCCGTCCACCGCCCGCAGGACGGGCAGCATGGTCCGTACGACGAAGGGCACGCCGACCAGTGCCTGGGCGAGCGGCACCAGGATCCAGGACGTCCGCAGATCCAGCGGCGGTTCGTCCAGGGTGATCAGGAAGCCGAAGCCGACGGTGACCGCGGACACCCCGAGCGGCAGCATCAGCAGCGCGTCGAAGCCCCGGACGAGCCGCCCCGCTCGACGGGTCAGCGCGGCAGCCGCGAGCCCGCCGACGACCAGCGCGATGACCGTGGCGACCAGCGCGTACTGCACGGAGTTCCAGATCGCTTCGAGCGGCGCGACCAGGAACGTCCCGCCACCGGCGTCCGCGGAGCCCAGGGCCCGGTAGAAGTCGAGTCCGTGGCCGCCGGGTACGTCCAGCGAACGCTCGACCAGCACCCCGAGCGGCAGCAGGATCAGCACCAGCACGGTCAGCAGCACGCCGGCGAGCAGCGCCCACTGCCCGGCGCCGCGCGGCCTGCGGGCGGTCCGTTCCGGGTCGACCAGCTTCAGCGCGGTCTCCCTGCGCCGTACCGTCCACGCGTGCACGGCGAGGATCGCGCCGACCGCGGCGAACTGCACCAGGGTCAGCACGGCGGCCGTCGGCAGGGCGAGCAACTGGGCGGTCTGCCGGTAGATCTCCACCTCGAGCGTGGAGTAGCCGGGACCGCCGAGGATCTGCACGACCCCGAAGGAGGTGAAGGTGAAGAGGAAGACCATCAGCGCGGCGGCGGCCACGGCGGGGGCGAGGGCCGGCAGCGTGACCCGTCGCCAGGCGGCGAACCGCCCGGCGCCCAGTACCCGGGCGGCCTCCTCCTGCCGGGGGTCGAGCTGGGACCACAGTCCGCCGACGGTCCGCACGACGACCGCGTAGTTGAAGAAGACATGGGCGAGCAGGATGGCCCAGACGGTGGTGTCGAGCCGTACGCCCCAGAGTTCGTCGAGGAATCCACCGCGCCCCAGCAGCGCCAGGAAGGCCGTCCCGACGACGACGGTCGGCAGGACGAACGGCACCGTGACGACGGCCCGCAGCAGTTGTTTGCCCGGGAAGTCGAGGCGGGCGAAGACATAGGCGCCGGGCAGCGCGATCAGCAGGGTCAGTGCGGTCGAGGCGAGCGCCTGCCAGCCGGTGAACCAGAGGACGTCGCGGATGTCCGGCCGGGCCAGCACCTCGCCGACCCGGCCGAACTGCCAGACGCCGTCCGTCTTCAGTCCGCGGCCGACGATCGCGACGACCGGGTAGGCGAAGAACAGCGCGAAGAACGCCACGGGCACGGCCATCAGGCCGAGCCGCACCGCGCTCCCCCGCCGGGCCGCGGCCCGGGCGGCGCGCGATCGCCCGGGACCGGGCCCGCGCGCGTCGTCCCCGCGCGGGCCCTTCCCGTGACCGCCCGTCCCGGCCGCGTCCGTCGCGCGTTCGGGGGACTTCGTTACTTCACTACGAGCGAGGACCACGACTGGACCCACTGCTCACGGTTCTTGGCGATGCTGTCCGGGGCGACGGTCGTCGGCTTCTCCACGGTGGCGCCGAACTTCGTGAAGACCTCCGGCAGCTCGGCATCCTCGACGACCGGGTTCACGAACATGTTGAGCGGCATGTCCTCCTGGAACTTCTTGCTGATCAGGAAGTCCAGCAGGGCCTTGCCGCCCGCCTCGTTCTTCGCGCCGTCCAGCAGACCGGCGAACTCGATCTGGCGGAAGCAGGTCCCGGTGGCGACCCCGGTCGGGGCCTCGGCCGGCGGCTGCTTCGCGTACAGCACCTCGACGGGCGGGCTGGAGGCGTACGAGACGACGAGCGGCCGGTCGGCCTTGGCCTTCTTGCCGCCCGCCGAGCCGGAGAACTCCTCGTTGTACGCCTCCTCCCAGCCGTCGACGACCTTGACGCCGTTCTTCTCCAGCTTCTTCCAGTAGTCCTGGTAGCCCTTCTCTCCGTAGGCGGCGACGGTGCCGAGGAGGAAGCCGAGGCCGGGCGAGGAGGTCGCGGCGTTCTCGGTGACGAGGAGGTCCTTGTACGCGGGCTTCGTCAGGTCGGCGAAGGTGCTCGGCGGCGCGAGCTTCTTGTCGGCGAAGTACTTCTTGTCGTAGTTGACGCAGATGTCGCCGGTGTCGACCGGGGTGACCCGGTGCTCGGCGTCGAGCCGGGTGGCCTCGGCGACCCGGTCCAGGCCCTTGGCCTCGTACGGCGTGAAGAGCCCGCTGTCGAGGGCACGGGAGAGCAGCGTGTTGTCGACGCCGAAGAACACGTCGCCGCGCGGGGAACCCTTGGTCAGGATCTCCTGGTTGAGCGCGACACCCGCGTCGCCGCTCTTCAGTACCTTGACGGTGTAGCCGGTCTCCTTCGTGAACTCCTTCAGCACCTCCTCGGAGGCGTTGAAGGAGTCGTGGCTGACGAGGGTCACGGTCTTCGAACCGGAGCCCTTGGGGCCGCCGGACGCCTGGTCGTCGGAGCTCCCGCATCCGGCGAGCGCGGTGACGCCCAGCGCGGCGGCGGCAGCCGTCGCCGCGAGCCGCCCGGTCCTGTGGGTGGTGCTCATTGTGGATTCCTCCTGGGTTTTGGCCAGGAAGAGACGCGGCCCTGCCCGCGGAAAGCGGGCAGGGCGCAACAGCATGAGTTGATGACCGAACTTCCTACCCGGAATGACCCGGGCGAGGTTCAGAGGGTCTGCGGACGACCTGTCCTCGGTGCCGCACTCTCAGCGCTGTGGCGCTCCCCTGTCGGAATATGAAGTTGATTTCGGGCCCAGGTTACACGGGCCCCTCCGGCCGTCCGAAGGCGCTCAGCGCTCGGCCGCCGCCAACTGTCCGCAGGCCCCGTCGATCTCCTGGCCGCGGGTGTCCCGCACGGTCACCGGAACGCCGTGGGCGGCGATCGCCTCGACGAACGCCTTCTCGTCCTCGGGCCGGGAGGCGGTCCACTTGGAACCGGGCGTGGGGTTCAGCGGGATCAGGTTGACGTGCACCCGCTTGCCCTTGAGGAGCCTGCCGAGCAGGTCGCCGCGCCACGCCTGGTCGTTGATGTCGCGGATCAGGGCGTACTCGATGGAGATGCGGCGGCCGGACTTCTCCGCGTACTCCCACGCCGCGTCCAGCACCTCACGCACCTTCCAGCGCGTGTTCACGGGGACGAGGGTGTCGCGCAGCTCGTCGTCCGGCGCGTGCAGCGAGACGGCGAGGCGGCACTTGAAGCCCTCGTCGGCGAAGCGGAGCATCGCGGGCACCAGGCCCACGGTGGAGACGGTGATCCCGCGCTGCGAGAGCCCCAGCCCGTCCGGCTCCGGGTCGGTGAGCCGGCGGATCGCGCCGACCACCCGGTTGTAGTTGGCGAGCGGCTCGCCCATGCCCATGAAGACGATGTTGGAGAGTCGGGCCGGCCCGCCGGGGACCTCCCCGTCGCGCAGCGCCCGCATGCCGTCCACGATCTGGTGGACGATCTCGGCGGTGGACAGGTTGCGGTCGAGCCCGGCCTGTCCCGTCGCGCAGAACGGGCAGTTCATCCCGCATCCCGCCTGGGACGAGATGCACATCGTCACCCGCTCCGGGTAACGCATCAGGACGGACTCGACGAGCGTCCCGTCATGGAGCTTCCACAACGTCTTGCGGGTGGTGTCGTCGTCACAGCTGATGTGACGGACCACGGACATCAGATCGGGGAACATCGCCTCGGCGAGCTTGTCCCGCGATCCGGCCGGGATGTTGGTCCACTCGGCCGGGTCGTGCGCGTACCGCGCGAAGTAGTGCTGCGAGAGCTGCTGGGCGCGGAACGGCTTCTCGCCGATCGCGGCGACGGCCTCCCTGCGCTCGGCGGGCGTGAGGTCGGCGAGGTGCCGCGGCGGCTTCTTGGCTCCGCGGGGCGCGACGAAAGTGAGTTCTCCGGGCTTAGGCATGGTCCATCCAGTGTCGCAGACGCGACGGCAAGGGCCCGCCGTCCTGTGGACGACGGGCCCTGACCCGTGAAAACCCCCGGCCGGAGGCCGGTCTCAGCCGGAGCCGACGAACACCACCAGCAGCAGCCAGACCACGGGGGCGGTCGGCAGCAGCGAGTCCAGCCGGTCCATGATCCCGCCGTGCCCCGGCAGCAGCGTGCCCATGTCCTTGATGCCGAGGTCCCGTTTGATCATCGACTCCCCGAGGTCGCCGAGGGTGGCGCTGACCGCGACCGCGAGTCCGAGCAGCAGCCCCTGCCACCAGGAACCGCCGTCGATCAGGAACTGCATGCACAGCGCACCGGCGACCATCGCGAAGGCGATGGCCCCGAACAGTCCCTCGCGGGTCTTCCCGGGGCTGATGCGCGGCGCGAGCTTGTGCTTCCCGAAGCGCCAGCCGACGGCGTACGCGCCCGTGTCGCTGACCACGGTCAGCAGCAGGAAGGTGAGCACCCGCTGCGGTCCGTCGTCGGCGCTCAGGAGCATGGCGACGAAGGTGGCGAGGAACGGCACGTAGAAGGTGGCGAACACCCCGGCCGTGACGTCCTTGAGGTAGCCCTCCGGCGGGGCGGTCATCCGCCAGACGAGGACGGCGAGCGCGGTCAGCGCCGTCGCCACCCAGGCACCCTCGGCGCCCCGTACGTAACCGGCCACCACCATCGCCGCGCCGCCGACGGCCAGCGGGACGAGCGGCACCTTGAGGCCCTTGCGTTCCTCCAGCCGGGAGGTGAGCTCCCACAGGCCGACGACGACGGCGACGACGACCACGCCGACGAAGACGTCCTTCACGATGAACAGCGAGGCGACGATGACGGCGCCGAGCCCCACACCGACCCCTATGGCGGCTCGCAGGTCACGACCCGCACGTTTCTTCTGCGGGGGCGGCGCGGCGGTGGACATGGGCTCCTGCGGCTTCTCGTCACGGAACAGGGGGCCGCCGCTCAGGCGTCCGGCCCCCTGGTCCCGGTCATCACGGTCGTCAGCGTCTCTACCTGCGTCGGGAACGTCCGGCACGATGGGCATGGGCCGAGTCTGCTGGGCGCCGTGCACATCGTATGCCGGACCCGCCGGAACGGCCTGCAACTCGGGCACGCCCCAGCTGCCGGCACCCGGCGGGGCGCCCCGGGAAGAGTCGTTCATCAGACTTCGAGCAGCTCGGCTTCCTTGTGCTTGAGCAGCTCGTCGACCTGCGCGACGTACTTCGCGGTGGTGTCGTCGAGCTCCTTCTCGGCGCGGCGCACCTCGTCCTCGCCCGACTCCTTGTCCTTGACCAGCTTGTCGAGGGTTTCCTTGGCCTTGCGTCGCACGGCGCGGATGGAGATCTTGGCGTCCTCGGCCTTCGCCTTGGCGACCTTGATGTAGTCGCGGCGGCGCTCCTCGGTCAGCTCCGGGAAGGTGACCCGGATGATGTTGCCGTCGTTGCTCGGGTTGACGCCGAGGTCCGAGTCGCGGATGGCCTGCTCGATGTTGCGCAGCGCGCTCTTGTCGAACGGCGTCACGACGGCCATGCGCGGCTCGGGCACCGAGAACGAGGCGAGCTGGTTGATCGGGGTCAGCGCGCCGTAGTAGTCGGCGACGATCTTGTTGAACATCGCCGGGTGCGCACGGCCGGTCCGGATCGCGGCGAAGTCCTCTTTCGCGACGACGACGGCCTTCTCCATCTTCTCCTCGGCCTCGAGGAGGGTTTCTTCGATCACCACGTGCTCCTGCGTGTCTTGAGCGGGCCCGGCGTGCTCGGGCCCTGCGGGTCCTGCGTCGCGTCCTCACCTGCACGGTGTCCGACCGGCAGGCCGTTGTCCATCCTTCGGGGCCCGCCCCGGGACGTCACCCGGGGCCCCGGCCCTTCCGTCGTGCCCGGAAGGCTCCCGGTTCTCAGACCCGGGTGCTCCGGTCACTCACGAGCGTGCCGATCTTCTCACCCTTGACCGCGCGGGCGATATTGCCCATGGCGGTCAGTTCGAAGACAAGGATCGGGAGGTCGTTGTCACGGCAGAGCGTGATGGCGGTGGCGTCGGCGACCTTGAGGTCGCGGGCGAGTACCTCGCCGTACTCGAGCGCGTCGAACTTCACCGCGTCGGGGTTGGTCTTCGGGTCGGAGTCGTAGACCCCGTCCACCCCGTTCTTGCCCATCAGAAGGGCCTCTGCGTCGATCTCCAGGGCGCGCTGGGCGGCAGTGGTGTCGGTGGAGAAGTACGGCATCCCCATACCGGCACCGAAGATGACGACGCGGCCCTTCTCCAGGTGGCGCACGGCGCGCAGCGGGATGTACGGCTCCGCGACCTGCCCCATGGTGATGGCGGTCTGGACGCGCGAGTCGATGCCCTCCTTCTCCAGGAAGTCCTGGAGCGCCAGGCAGTTCATGACCGTGCCGAGCATGCCCATGTAGTCGGACCGGGCCCGGTCCATGCCGCGTTGCTGGAGCTCGGCACCGCGGAAGAAGTTGCCGCCACCGATGACGACGGCGATTTCCGCACCGTCACGGACCACGGCCGCGATTTCCCGGGCGATGGCGTGTACGACGTCGGGGTCGACACCGAGACCCCCGCCGCCGGCGAACGCCTCTCCGGACAGCTTCAGCATGAAGCGTCCTGCCACCTTGCCGTCGTCGCGCTTGTGGTCGCCTTGTGCGGCGTCCGCGCCCTTGTTCATGGAGATTCTCCTCGTGCACATACGAAGAAGGCCATTGCCGGTGGGTCTGGTGTCCCTCAGCGGCAATGGCCTCCTCGTCAGATCTGCGGTCGTACGGCGTGAGTGCGGCCGACGACTGCACTAGACCCTATAGGGGTCCACCGTTGTTCGCGGACGGGCTCAGATGCCGACCTTGATGCGCGTGAAGCGCTTCAGGGTGACACCGGCCTCGTCCAGGACCTTCTGAACGGACTTCTTGTTGTCCAGCGCGTACGGCTGGCCGAGGAGGGTGGCCTCCTTGAAGAAGCCGTTGACGCGACCCTCGACGATCTTCGGGAGCGCGGCCTCGGGCTTGCCCTCGGCGCGGGTGGTCTCCTCGGCGACGCGGCGCTCGGCCTCGACGACCTCGGCCGGGACGTCCTCGCGGGACAGGTACTTCGGGGCGAACGCGGCGATGTGCTGCGCGATGCCCTTGGCCAGCTCGGCGTCGGCCTTGTCCAGCTCGACCAGGACACCGATCTGCGGCGGCAGGTCGGGCATGGTGCGGTGCATGTACGCGGAGACGTACGCGCCGGTGAACTGCGCGAAGCGGTCCAGGACGATCTTCTCGCCGAGGTTGGCGTTGGCCTCGTCGACGTACGCCTGGACGGTCTTGCCGGCCTCGATCTCGGAGGCGAGCAGCGCCTCCAGGTCGGCCGGGGAGGTGGCGGCGACGTGCGCGGCGAGGGTGTTCGCGACGCCCTGGAACTTCTCGCCCTTGGCGACGAAGTCCGTCTCGCACTTCAGCTCCAGCAGAACGCCGGACGTCTGGTCCTCGGAGATGAGGGAGACGACGGCGCCGTTCTCGGCAGAGCGGCCCTCGCGCTTGGCGACGCCCTTCTGACCCTTGATGCGGAGCGCCTCGACGGCCTTGTCGACGTTGCCCTCGGCCTCGTCGAGCGCCTTCTTGCAGTCCATCATGCCGGCGCCGGTCAGCTCGCGGAGCTTCTTGACGTCAGCGGCGGTGTAGTTCGCCATGAGTCTGTGTTTCTCTCTCGAAGTCTGAAAGATCTACGGGTGGACGGCGGGGGCGGTGCTTGTGGCACCGGCCCCCGCCGTCGTCAGCCGTGACGGATGTCAGGCCTGCTCGGCGTCCGCGGCCGGGGCCTCGGCAGCAGCCTCGGCCGGCTTCTCGGCGTCGGCGACCTTCTCGGTCTCGGCGGAGGACTGCACCTCGGCGTCGGCCTTCTTGTCGCCCTCGAGCAGGTCGCGCTCCCACTCGGCGAGCGGCTCGCCGGCGGCCTTCTCGCCCGGCTTCGAGTCACCGGTGGCGGCACCGGAACGGGCGATGAGGCCCTCGGCGACGGCGTCGGCGATCACGCGGGTGAGCAGGGTGACGGAGCGGATCGCGTCGTCGTTGCCCGGAATCTTGTAGTCGACCTCGTCGGGGTCGCAGTTGGTGTCGAGGATCGCGACGACCGGGATGTGGAGCTTGCGCGCCTCACCGACGGCGATGTGCTCCTTCTTGGTGTCGACGATCCAGACGGCGCTGGGCACCTTCTGCATCTCGCGGATACCACCGAGGGTCTTCTCCAGCTTGGCCTTCTCGCGGGAGAGGACCAAGAGCTCCTTCTTGGTGAGGCCGGAGGCGGCCACGTCCTCGAAGTCGATGAGCTCGAGCTCCTTCAGACGCTGAAGGCGCTTGTAGACGGTGGAGAAGTTGGTGAGCATGCCACCGAGCCAACGCTGGTTGACGTACGGCATGCCGACGCGCGTCGCCTGCTCGGCGATGGCCTCCTGGGCCTGCTTCTTCGTACCCACGAACATGATGGAGCCGCCGTGGGCGACGGTCTCCTTGACGAACTCGTAGGCGCGGTCGATGTACGACAGCGACTGGAGCAGGTCGATGATGTAGATGCCGTTGCGCTCGGTGAAGATGAAGCGCTTCATCTTCGGGTTCCAGCGACGGGTCTGGTGACCGAAGTGGACGCCGCTTTCCAGCAGCTCCCGCATCGTGACGACGGCCATGGCCGTACTCCTTGAGGTGCTCGGTTGTCGCGACCGCAGGATTGCTGTCGCGCCTGACGCCCCGACGCGCCGTGCCACGAGGGACCGAGGAGCGCGGCCACCGTCCGCTGAGAGGGAGGTGGCGGGGCGTGCGAAGTCGACCCGGTGACCCGGATCGCCATAGGAAGTGTACGGGACGGCCCGGGTGCCGGGTGACGGCGCTGTCCACAACCGGTCGGTAGTCCACAGATCCGTTTCATGATCCCCGCGGATCGAGGCGTTGCGGGACGGTTCCGTCATGCGAAGCACACCCGGTCCGACCGCCGCCCGTCCCCCGCACGCACATCGCGGGACCACGCCCCGCGCGTCCTTTCCCGACGCGACCCGCACGTCCTTCCATGATGCGGTCCACGCGCCCGTTCCTGGTGCGAGCCTCGCGCCCTTCCCCGATGCGGGCCGCCCGCCGTGCGTGGCGTTCGCGGCCCGCGCCCGGGGCGTGGTCCCGCGATGTGCGTGCGGGGGACGGGCGGCGGTCGGACCGGGTGTGCTTCGCATGACGGAACCGTCCCGCAACGCCTCGATCCGCGGGGATCATGAAACGGATCTGTGGACTACCGACGATCGAGGTCGCGGGGAGCGGCGATCCGCCGCTGCGCACCACGTACGAGCCGGTGCGCGCCGTGGTCGCGAAGGGCGAGGAGGTGACGGCGGGGCAGGTGGTCGCCACCCTGGAGGCGGGGCCCTTCCACTGCGCGTCGGGGTGTCTGCACTGGGGGCTGCGGCGCGGGGACGCGTATCTGGATCCGCTGTCGTTGCTGCCGCCGGCACTGCTGCGGCGGGGGCCGTCCAGGCTGCTGCCGGTCCTCGGCCTGCCGGAACCTCCGGCTCCGGCCGGGGGGACCGGGGACGGGCTCGCCGCCCCCGGCGTTCTGCTCGCCGCCGCGATGCGGCGACGGCACAGGGGTCAGCCCTGCACGCCCTGCACGCCTCGGAGGATCATGGCCACGGCGGTGTCCGCGATCACCTCCGGCTCCTCGGCCACGCCCAGTTCGATGCGCCGCACCGCGGCGTCCACCGAACCCTGGAGCAGCATCGCCGCCAGCCGCGGCTGTTCGTGGCCCAGATCGCCGAGCGCCTCGACGATCATGGCGATCAGTCCGCCGTGCGCGGCCCTGATCTTCTCGCGTGCCCCGGCGTCCAGCTCGCTCGCCGAAATGGCGACGACCGCCCGGTGGCGGCGGTCCCCGACGAGGTCGAGCTGTCGGCGTACGTAGGCCTCGATCCTGCCCTCGGGCGTGGTGGCCTGATCCATCGCGCTCTCGACCTCGGCCGCCCAGACGGGGAAGTCGACGGCGCAGAGCTCCTCGACGACGGCCGCGCGGGAGCGGAAGTACTCGTAGACGGAGGACCGGGCGAGGCCCGTGCGTTCGGCGAGGGCGGGGAAGGTCAATGCCTCCGTACCTCCCTCGGACAGCAGGGAGCGGGCGGCGTCCAGGAGGGCGCCGCGCTGCATGGTCCGGTGCTCGGCCACCGAGGCCGCTCGAATCCTGGGCACGCGTCCACTCTACGGCGACCTGTGTTCGAGAGGGTGCGTACGGCCCCGATCGGTGGCGGAAGCAGCCACGGCCGGCGCCCGGCCGCGAGGGGCTCAGCGTCCGGCGTCGGCCAGCTTCGCGCGCAGTTGCAGCACGGATTTGGTGTGGATCTGGCTGACCCGGCTCTCGGTGACCCCGAGCACGTTGCCGATCTCGGCGAGGGTGAGTCCCTCGTAGTAGTAGAGCGTGACGACCGTCTTCTCACGCTCCGGAAGTGTGTTGATGGCCCGGGCGAGCAGCCGTCTGAGCTCGCGGTCCTCGGCGACCTCCACCGGGTCGTCGGCGGCGGTGTCCTCCAGCGTGTCCATCAGGCTCAGCCGGTCGCCGCCCTCGCCGCCGACGTGCAGCAACTCCTCCAGCGCGACCACGTTGGCCAATGACAACTGGCTGAAAACCGCATGCAGTTCATCGAGTGCGATACCCATCTCCGAGGCGACCTCCGCCTCGGAGGGAGTGCGTCTCAACTGCGCCTCCAGCGTGGCGTAGGCACGTTCCACGGCCCGCGCCTTCTGGCGCACCGAGCGCGGGATCCAGTCCAGCGCCCGGAGTTCGTCGATCATCGCGCCGCGGATGCGGGTGATCGCGTACGTCTCGAACTTGATCGCGCGCTCGATGTCGAACTTCTCGATCGCGTCGATCAGCCCGAAGACCCCCGAGGAGACGAAGTCCGCCTGCTCGACGTTGGAGGGCAGGCCCACACTCACCCGGCCCGCGACGTACTTCACCAGCGGCGAGTAGTGCAGGATCAGCTGCTCCCGCAGGCGCTCGTCACCCGTGGACTTGTACGAACGCCACAACTCGTCGAGCGAGGAGGGGGCGGGAGGGCGCACAGTGCCACGCGCAGCCGGTGGTACTGCCGCGCGGTCAGACCCGGAGGTGTGCTGGGGCATGTGGTGCCTTGAGCCGTTCTGCCGTGAAGCGCTGGGGGACGTATGTCTGAGTCGGGATCCTTGTGAGCGTAGCGTGACTGGGATGTCGCGGTCCGCGCAGGATATGGGATCGGCGGCCCGCGAATCCGGCCGATCCGACAGGACTGCGGTCCGGGGCCGTCGCCGCGTGCGTCGGCCCCGGAGGCGTCACTGAGGGATCCGCCGGGGTCATCGGCATCACCTTTTCACCCGAATGCTCCAGGTCAAGTACCGCCTCGCCGGGCGTCGCCGTCGCGAGCCGGCCACGGCGTCAACTGCCATCCATCGCCATGTCGTTCGACGAACCCCAGTGAGTGCAGTTCGTACAGTCTGCCGAGTGCTTCGTCGGTGCTGGTTCCGGCCACCCGGGCCACGTCGCGCCCGCTGGCGACGCCCCGGAACGGAAGTGCGTCGAGGACCCTGGCGGAGACCGCGTCCAGCCGGTCCCTGGGGTGCATGGGACCGTGCCGGACCGGGGCGAGTTCACCGATGTCGCCCACCAGCTCGGCGATTTCCGAGGCATCGGTCACCAGGACGCCCTCCCCGCGCAGGAGTTCATGGACCCCTGCGGACAACGCGCTGGTGGCGGGGCCGGGCACCCCCATCGTGAAACGGCCGAGACGCTGCGCGTTGCGCGCGGTGACCAGTGAGCCGCTGCGGTATTCGGCCTCGACCACGACCGTCCCGCGCGTCAACGCGGCGATGACCCGGTTCCGGAGAATGAACCTGCTGCGGGTCGGATGATCGGACGGCGGCAATTCACCGATGACGAGCCCCTGTTGCGCCATCCGTCCGATCAGTTCGGCGTGTCCCCGGGGGTAGGCGACGTCCACCCCGCAGGCGAGGACCGCCATCGTCGCTCCGTCGACGGCCAGCGCGCCCCGATGCGCCGCGCCGTCCACCCCGAAGGCCGCGCCCGACACGACCACCCACCCCAGTTCCGCGAGCCCCGCGCCGAGGCTCGCCGCCATGTGCGATCCGTACGGCGTGCAGGCGCGGGCACCGACCACGGCGACCGAGCGCAGTGCCCAGAGCCGCAGGTCGCGCGGCCCCCGCACCCACAGACCGGTCGGCCGCGCGTCCCCGAGGTCGTCGAGCTGGGTGGGCCATTCCCGGTCGCCGGGGCAGACGAACCGGCCTCCTGCGCCGGCCACCGCCGAGAGGTCCCGCTCCGGCTCCACGCCCTCGGCCCGCAGCCGGTATCCGGCCAGCCGTTTCGGGGTCATCCCGCCCAGTCGCTCCGCGGTGCCGTCCCCTGAGGTGATCCGCCGGAGCAGTTCGACGGCACCGCACTCGCGCAGCCACCGGCCGCCCCGCTCGTCCCCCGGCTCCAGAATTCGGGTCAGGGCGGCCCGGGCCAGCCGCTCCGCATCCCCCGCGCCCGCCGCCGGTCCCGGCGCCGCCTCTGTTTCCGTGGCGAGCCCCGTCCTCATGACGGACCCCGCCTCCATGACGGACCCCGTCTCCATGGCGGGCCCCCTCTCCATGGCGGGCCCCGGTCCGTCGGCCGTCCGCGGGCTCATGACGCCCCGGCCCGGGCCAGGGCACCCCGCGACACCCCGGTGCGCAGTTCCAGGGCCACCGCCACGTCGGACGCCTCCGGCCGGTCGGCGCCCCGCAGATCGGCGACCGTCCACGCCACCCTGAGCACCCGGTCCAGCCCCCGGGCGGTGAGCATGCCCCGCTCCATGTCCCGCTCGGCCGCCAGGAGGGCGCCGGGTGCCGCGACCAGCCTGGTCCGCAGTTCGTGACCGGGCACCTCGCTGTTGGTGGACCAACCCGTGCCCGCCAGCCGCTCCGCCGCGCGCGCCCTGGCCTCCTGGACCCGGGCGGCGACGGAGGCCGACGACTCGCCCCGGTCGCCCCGCGCCAGCAGGTCCTCGCGCCTGACCGGATCGACGACCACCTTCAGGTCCACCCGGTCCAGCAGGGGTCCGGAGAGTCTCGCCTGATACCGCCTGACCGACGACGGCGGGCACTCGCAACCGGCACCGCCGACACCGTGCCGGCCGCACGGGCAGGGGTTGGCGGCCAGCACCATCAGGAACTTCGCGGGCAGCCGGACCACCCCGGCGCTGCGCGCCACCACCACGTGCCCCGACTCCAGCGGCTGGCGCAACGCGTCCAGTGCCCGCACGGAGAACTCCGGCGCCTCGTCCAGAAAGAGGATGCCCCGGTGGGCCAACGAGACCGCGCCGGGCCTCGGCAGCCCGTTGCCACCGCCGACGAGGGACTGCATCGTCGCCGAGTGGTGCGGTGCGCAGTACGGGGGGCGGGACACCAGCGGCTCCCCCGGCGGCAGGATGCCCGCCACCGAGTGCACCGCGGTCACCTCCAGGGACTCCTTCCTGGTCAGCGTGGGCAGGATCGCCGGAAGCCGCTCGGCCAGCATGGTCTTGCCCGCACCGGGCGGCCCCGAGAGCAGCAGGTGGTGCCCGCCCGCCGCGGCCACCTCCAGGGCCTTGCGGGGGCGTTCCTGCCCCGCCACGTCCGCCAGGTCCGGCACGTGCCCCTCACTCGCCCCGGTTCCCCGGGCGAGCCCGGTGCCGATGCCCGCGCCCGGCACCATCAGCCCGGCCAGCATCGTGTCGGGGCGCCCCTCCTCGTGCTCCTCCCGCTCGTCGGGCACCGGCTCGTCGCAGAGCACGGCGATCAGCTGCCGCAGACTCCGCACCCCGAGGACGGCGACCCCGGGAACCAGCGCCGCCTCCCCCGCGGTCTGCTCGGGCACGACCACCTGGCGGTATCCGGCCTCCGCGGCGGCCAGCACGGAGGGCAGCACGCCCCGCACCGGCCGCACCCGGCCGTCCAGTCCCAGTTCCCCGATCATCACCACATCGGCGATGGACACCGGGTCGATCCGCTCCGCCGCTCCCAGCACCGCACACGCCACGGCGAGATCGAACCCCGAACCGCCCTTCGGCACGGAGGCCGGTGACAGGCCCACCGTGAGTTTCTTCTGCGGCCACTCGGCCCCGGAGTTCACGACCGCGGCCCTGACCCGGTCCCGGCTCTCCACCAGGCTCTTGTCCGGCAGCCCCACCAGGGTGAACGCCGCCACCCCCGCCTCCAGGTCCGCCTGGACCTCCACCACCACGCCCTCGACGCCGACCAGCGCCACCGAACAGGCCCGTGCGAACCCCATCAGGCCACCCCCCGGGCGTGCTCGGCGACGGGCGCTCCACGCCTGGGCAGCACCACCCCGACCAGGTCGATCCGGACCCCGCCGGGCGGCGGGCCGCCGTGCCGGTCGAGCCAGATCCCGGCCAGCCTCCGCAGCCGCCCCGCCTTGACCGGGGTGACGGCCGCCATCGGATGCTCGAAGGCCCCGGCCCTGCGGGTCTTCACCTCGCAGACCACCAGGACGTCGCCGTCCAACGCGACGATGTCGATCTCACCGGCGCGACAGCGCCAGTTCCGTTCCAGTACGGACATGCCGGCTCCGGCCAGCAGCCGCGCCGCCAGATCCTCGCCGTACCGCCCGAGTGCCCCCCGTGCGTTCATTCGGCACCACCTCCGGGACCGACTCTGACGCGTTCGGTCCCGGCTCGTGGATCTTGGTGGACAACTCCGGAGTTGTGGATATCCCGGCAACCCGGGAGGGGGAATCAGCCCCCCGGAAGTTCGAGGTCGCTCTTGTTGAGCTCCTCGATGTTGACGTCCTTGAACGTCAGCACCCGTACCTGCTTGACGAAGCGCGCGGGCCGGTACATGTCCCAGACCCAGGCGTCCGCCATCGACACCTCGAAGAACACCTCGCCCTGGACCGAGTGCACCTGCATCTCGTAGTCATTGGTGAGGTAGAAGCGCCGTTCCGTCTCGATCACGTATTTGAACAGACCGACGACGTCTCGGTACTCCCGGTAGAGCTTCAGCTCCATCTCGGTCTCGTACTTCTCGAGGTCCTCGGCGCTCATTGGCATGTTCCCCTTCAGCCGTGCGTGCCCCCATTGTGCGCCAGGCACCGGCCCCCGGGGTGCTCAGGCGATTTCGGGGTCCAGAACCAGCGGTGCACCAGGGGGACCCTCGTCGAGCAGCGTGCGCAGCAACTCGGCGAGCCTGGTCGGGTACACCGTCTCACGCGCCACCGACAGTTCGTCGGAGGTCCACCACCTCAGACCCGCGACGCTGCGCCGTTCCAGTCCGGTCTGACCGCTGGTGTCCGTGGCGGTCTGCTTCGTACGGGCCAGGAAGTACCACTCGTCCTGCTCCCAGCGCCGCCCGTCGAACGGGAACGAGCACATCCGCCGCCAGAGCAGCGGGCCCAGTTCCGCATCGGTGATCCCGGTCTCCTCCACGAGCTCGCGCAGCGCGGCCTCCTCCCGCGTCTCGTCGCCCTCCAGACCGCCGCCGGGGGTGAACCACCAGGTGCTTCGCGGATCATCCGGTTCGAAGCCGTGCATCAGGAGGATCCGGTCGTCGGGGTCCAGGAGCACCACCCGGGCGACCTTCCGTTTCTCAACGCGCACCGGCAACCGTCCTCTCACGCCCCCTGCGCGCCACACGCGCCGCGACCGGGCCGTACGCCGCACCTCCCAGGATGAGCACCACGCCCACCACGACGGCGGCGAGCTGGAGCTTCAGCGGGCCGGGCGACGACACCCCGCCGGGGAGGGCGGCGAACGCCCGCGGGCGCTCGATCATGCCGTCCATCGGCCAGGCGATGGCATCCACCCTGGCCTGCACCGAGCCGCGCGGGACGGAACCGTGCCCGGGGTCGGTCAGATGGACCCTGGAGTCCAGCGAGGACCTGCGCTCGTCCCCCAGCAGGAAGAGCTGCCCCTGGGGCACCTCCGCCGTGAAGTTCTCGCCCGAGGCCGGGTCCTCGGACCGCAGATACGATTCCTCGACGGGCTTGCCGTTGATCGTGAGCCGGCCGTCCTTGCCGCAGCAGGCGATCTTGTCGCCGCCGATCCCCACCACCCGCTTCACCATGGGCATGTCGCCCCAGGCCGGGTCGGTGAAGATCACCACGTCGCCGCGACGCACCTCGCCGCCATCGATCCGCTGTGCGAGCACCCGGTCGCCGGCCTGCACCGTGGGGGTCATCGAGTCGGTCGGCACCGTGTACGGCTTGTACACCACCGCCGCCCACGCGAACCCGCCGAGAAAGAGCACACAGCCGACGGCCACGGCCAGCCCGGACAGCATGCTGCCGAGCCGACCGCGGCCGTCTCCCGTACGTCCTGTTCCACTCATCCCAGCGCCCCCCGCATCGGAGATCGACAATCGCTGATCCGAGTCGGCACCCTACCCGGCGGTACGCCCGCTGGTCAGCCTCCTGCGACGCCACAGCACGAGCGGCAACGCCCCGGCCACACCCAGTGCTCCCGGGGCCAGTCCCATCGCCGCGTTGATCCCCGGCTGCTCGAAGGTCTTCGGGATCGGCAGGGTCGCCCAGCGGTTGATCGGCCACGCGACGACGAAGGCCCGGCCGACCACCTCGTCGTTGGAGACCGTGCCGTTGCCCGGCAGCTCCTGGTGGTAGCGGGAGTCGAGGGAGTTCTGCCGGTGGTCGCCCATCACCCAGATCCGGCCCTCGGGCACCTTGATCGGGCCGAACGGCTCGTCGTTGCAGGAGCTGTTCCCCTCGAAGATGTACGACTGGTCGTCCAGGGCCTTGCCGTTGACCGTGACCGGGCCGTTCTTCTTGCACTCCACGACGTCGCCGCCGACCCCGATGACCCGCTTGATCAGGTCCTTCTCCTCGGCGGACGGCATCAGTCCGATGAAGCTCAGGAACTTCTGCACGGCGTTCGGCTCGGGAGTCTCGGTGTTCTCCAGCCAGCCGCCCGGGTCGTGGAAGACCACGACCTCGCCGCGCTCGGGCTCCGCGCCGAACCACGGAGTCAGCTTGTCGACCAGCACCCGGTCGCCCCGCTGGAGCGTGTTCTGCATCGAGTCCGAGGGAATCGAGAACGCCTGCACCAGGAATGTCTTGATCAGCAGCGCGAGAACCAGCGCGATGCCGATGAGCAGGGGCAGCTCCTTCCAGAAGGAGCGCGGCTTCCTCTGGGCCCTGCCGCCGTCCGGAGCGTCCGCGTCACTCTGCGCGCGGTCCGCCGCTCCGGCGGACTCGGCATTGTCCGGATTGCCCGGCCGGTCCTCGGGTTCGTCGTGTCCGGATCGTGCGCCGACCGCCAAATCCCCCACATCCACTCCTTACTCCGTGCCACCGCCCGCGACCCAGCCGGTGCAGGCCCACCACTCCCATAACGAGCGGGAGTTCCGCAGGGGTCGGGAGAGGGATCATTCCATTGAGATTCCGGGACGACACACTATGCGACGGGCCCGACGCGGCAGCCGTCCCGGCGCGCGCGTCAGGGATCGATCCGAATGTGGCCGGTTCCTCCAGTTTCCGCCAGTGGGAGAAGGGCCAGGCGATCACCACGGCCCGCCCCACGACCTCGTCCTCGGAGACCGTGCCGTGTTCGGGCCCGTCCAGGTGGTAGCGCGAATCGGCCGAATTGGACCGGTGGTCGCCCATCACGAAGATCCGGCCGGGCGGAACCTTTACTTCGAATTTGATGAGGGAGGGCGGGTTGCCGGGGTGCCGGTAGGGCTCGTCCAACGGTACGCCGTTGACGCTGATCCGGCCGTCCTCGCCGCAGCACTTCACCGTGTCGCCGCCCACCGCGATCACCCGTTTGATCAGGTCCTGCTCGTCGTCCGAGGGCAGCAGGCCGACGAAGGTCAGCGCCTGTTTCACCTGTTTGACGACGACGGGCGGGTCCCCCTTGTCGGCGTTCTCCTGCTGCAGCCAGCCGCCCGGGTCCTTGAAGACGACGACGTCGCCGCGCTCGGGCCGGGAGCCGAACCAGGGCGTCAGCTTGTCCACCAGCACCCGGTCACCGATCCGGATGGTCTGTTCCATCGATCCCGAAGGGATCACGAACGCCTGCACCAGGAAGGTCTTGAGCACCAGCGCGATCAGCAGCGCCACGGTGATGAGCAGCGGGATCTCGCGCAGGGCCGACCTGCGCCGCCGCCGCTTGACCCTGCGGGCCAGCCTGCGCCGCTCAGCCCTGGTGGGCAGGGAGCGCGCGGTCCTCGGCCCGTCGCCGCCCGGTGGTGGTGTTCCGGCGTCGGATTCGGGACCGCCCCGGCCGCGGCCGCGGTTACCCATGGCCCCTGCCCGGCGCGTGTACGGCGCCGAAGGCGGCACTGTCCGGCAGCGAGCCCAGCCGGCTCGGCGGCCAGCCGATCCAGTCCACCCGGCCGATCACCATGTCCACGGGGACCATGCCACCGCCCGGCTCCCCCAGGTGGTCGCGCGAGTCGCGGGAATTGCTCCGGTGGTCGCCCATCATCCACAGCGTGCCGTCGGGGACGACGATGTCGAAACGGGCCCGGGAGGGGGCGTCCCCCGGGTACAGGTAGTCCTCGACGACCGCCCGGCCGTTCACCTCGACCCTGCCCCGGCTGTCGCAGCACACCACCCGGTCGCCGCCCACGCCCACCACCCGTTTCACGTAGTCGGTCTCGGCGGGCTGCGCCAGGCCCAGGGACGAGGCCACCGAGTGCGCCAGCCCGGCGACGGGATTCTCCTGCGGGGCCTCCTGCACGAAGGACCCCGTGCCGTCGAAGACCACCACGTCACCGCGGTGCGGCACCGAGCCGAAACGGTACGCCAGCTTGTTCACCAGCACCCGGTCCCCGACCCGCAGCGTGGGTTCCATCGAGCCGCTCGGGATCAGGAAGGGCTGCACCACGAAGTGGCTGAGAAGCAGCACGAACACCGTGCAGACGGCTCCGAGCACGGCGGTCCGCCGCCAGGTCATCCAGGCACCCGGCCCCGCCGGAACACGCAAGGAGCGCGACCGCTCCTCCGTACCCGGGTCGGGTTCGCAGGCGGGGTCGCGCTCCGAGGGCTTTGCTTCCGTGTCCATCGAGGCCAGAGCCTATCCGGCGGACCTGTGGACCAGGGAGTCAGCTCAGTTGTCGCGCTTCTCCTTGATCTTCGCGGCCTTGCCGCGCAGCTCACGGAGGTAGTACAGCTTGGCGCGACGGACGTCACCGCGGGTGACGAGCTCGATCTTCTCGAAGATCGGGCTGTGCACCGGGAAGGTGCGCTCGACGCCGACGCTGAAGGAAACCTTGCGGACCGTGAAGGTCTCGCTGACGCCCGCGCCCTGGCGGCGGATGACGACGCCCTTGAACTGCTGGATACGGGAGCGGTTGCCCTCGATCACTCGGACGTGGACGTTGACGGTGTCACCGGGGCGGAACGCCGGGATGTCGGTGCGCAGCGACGCAGCGTTGACGTCATCGAGCAGGGAAGCCATGTTGTCCGCTTTCTTCGCCGATGCCACAGGTCATCGACGGGAGATCGTGATGGATGGAGGTGCTGACCGCGTCGGGCGGGCGTCGGGCCGTCCCCGCGGACGGGGAACCGGATCAGCCGCTTTCCCCCTGTGGCAGGGGCGCGCGCCGGACGGACAGCAGCGGCCTATTCTTCCACGGCTCGGGGCCTGCGCCAAAATCGGCCGTCGGGCTCCGGTGACCAGCCGAGGATGGAGAGCATCTCGCGGTCCTTCTTGTCGAACCCCGCGGCGTCGCAGCGCTCGATCAGGTCGGGCCGGTTGAGGGCGGTGCGGCGGAACGCCTCGTCCCGCCGCCAGCGGGCGATCTTCCCGTGGTGGCCGCTGAGCAGCACCTCGGGGATCTCCCTGCCACGCCACACCGGCGGC
Organism: Streptomyces sp. sk2.1; assembly: GCF_008120935.1. Taxonomy (GTDB): domain Bacteria; phylum Actinomycetota; class Actinomycetes; order Streptomycetales; family Streptomycetaceae; genus Streptomyces. Next base: position 1,234,956 of record NZ_RDBO01000077.1, on the reverse strand, counting down.
TTGGTGTAGACGGGGCCCTCCAGCAGGTTGGCCATCGCGCCGGGGGCGAAGGAGTCGTCCCGGTGCGATTCCGCGTTGCCGAGCACGCCGGGCAGCAGCCGGGCCACCGCCTCCGTGATCACCAGCACCGCGGCTTCCCCGCCGGCCAGCACGTAGTCGCCGATGGAGACCTCGACCACCGGCATCCGGGTCGCGTACTCGTCCATCACCCGCCGGTCGATGCCCTCGTAGCGGGCCGGCGTGAAGATCAGCCAGGGCCGTTCGGAGAGTTCGACGGCGAGTTCCTGGGTGAACGGGCGGCCGCTGGGCGTGGGCACCACCAGTACCGGGGAGTGCGCCCCGGCCTCGTACCCGCCCGCCAGGGCGTCGTCCAGCGCCTCGCCCCACGGCTCGGTCTTCATGACCATGCCCGGACCGCCGCCGTACGGGGTGTCGTCGACCGTGTTGTGCCGGTCGTACGTCCAGTCGCGCAGGTCGTGCACGTGGACGTCGAGCCGGCCGCGCGCGCGGGCCTTGCCGACGAGCGAGACGTTCAGCGGTTCCAGGTACTCCGGGAAGATCGTGACGACGTCGAGGCGCATCAGGCGTCCTTCCCCGGGCCGGACTCCCCGTCGCCCTCTCCGTCCTCACCGCGCGAGGAGGCGATCACGGCCTGGCTCTCGTCGATCAGCCCCGGCGGCGGGACGACCACCGCGCGCTGCTCCTCCAGGTCGATCTCGGTGACGATCTCCTCGACGAACGGGATCATCACCTCGCTGCCGTCCGGCCGCTCGACGATGAAGAGGTCCTGGGACGGCAGATGCGTGATCTCGGAGATCCGGCCGACGACGGTGCCGTCGGTCAGGACCACGTCGAGGTCCATGAGCTGGTGGTCGTAGAACTCCTCGGGGTCCTCGGGGAGTTCGTCCGGGTCGACCTCGGCAATCAGCAGCGTGTTGCGCAGGGCCTCGGCAGCCGTCCGGTCGCGCACGCCCTCGAAGCGCAGCAGCAGCCGTCCGCTGTGCACCCGTCCGGTGTCGATCGTCAGCGGTCCGGCCCCGGCCGGTTCGGTGGCGAGCACGGCTCCGGGCGCGAGCCGCAGTTCCGGCTCGTCCGTGCGGACCTCGACGGTGACCTCGCCCTTGATGCCATGGGCACGGCCGATCCGCGCGACTACCAACTGCACCTTGTGTCTCTCCTGTCATACGACGACGGGCCGGGGCGGGCCCATGGCCCTCCCCGGCCCGTGCCGGTGTTCAACTCTGTCAGCGAACCTGGTCCACATCGACGAGGTCGACGCGGATGCCGCGGCCGCCGATGGCGCCCACGACGGTACGCAGCGCACGCGCGGTGCGGCCGTTGCGACCGATCACCTTACCGAGGTCGTCGGGGTGGACCCGGACCTCCAGCACGCGGCCGCGGCGCAGGTTGCGCGAGGCGACCTGCACATCGTCGGGGTTGTCGACGATGCCCTTCACGAGGTGCTCGAGAGCCTCCTCGAGCATGCTCAGGCCTCGGTCGACTCGGCGGAAGCAGCCGCGTCAGCAGCCTCGTCCGCCTTCTTGTCGGACTTCTTCGCCTTCTGCGTGATGGCCTCGCCCTTGGACTCTTCGCCGTCCTGGGTCAGGGCCTCGAACAGGGCGCGCTTGTCCGCCTTGGGCTCCGGCTGCAGCAGCGGCGCGGGGGCCGGAAGACCCTTGTGGGCCTGCCAGTCACCGGTGAGCTTCAGGATCGCGAGAACCGGCTCGGTCGGCTGGGCGCCGACGGACAGCCAGTACTGCGCACGCTCCGAGTTGACCTCGATGCGCGAGGGGTTCTGCACCGGGTGGTACAGACCGATCTCCTCGATGGCCCGGCCGTCACGGCGGGTACGGGAGTCGGCGACGACGATGCGGTAGTGAGGCGAACGGATCTTGCCCAGACGCTTCAGCTTGATCTTGACTGCCACGGGAGTGGTGTCTCCTGGTCTATGACGTGGTTGGGCACAACGAAGATGCCACGTGGGGTTGCGGTACTCGGGTGCCCGATGGACGCGTCAGCCGGAGGAGAGAGGGGTCCTGTGCGACTGTCGAGTACAGCTAGCCATTGTGCCACACCACATCGGGTCACCCCACCGCGACCGCCGCTTCCGGAATGCGGAACGGCTTTCCGCACCCTCCGCAGACGATCGGCGCCTGCGCCAGGACCGACGGGACGACGCGCACGTTGCGACCGCAGTCGCAGACGGCCTTGACGCGGACGCCGCCGCCGGAGGAGCCGTGCCGGGCGGCCGGCCCCCGGAAGGAGCGCTTGGTGTCGGCGGCGGTGGCGACCGTGTGCGCCTTGAGGGCGCGCTGCAGCCGCTCGATCGTCGGCCGGTAGCGGCGCTTGGCCTCGGGGTTGAGCGTGACCAGTGAGAAACCGCTGCTGGGATGCGGCTCCTCGGCGTGGTCCAGGCCCAGCTCCTCGGCGATCGCGAGGAATCTGCGGTTGTGGTAGCGGCCGGCGCGGGAGGTGTCGCGTACACCTCGGGCGGCGGCGATGCCGTGGACTGCTTCGTGGAGCAGTCGTTCGAAGGAGAGCTCGGCGCCGCAGGCGGACGAGGACTCTCCGATCAGGGACTCGGGCGCGGCCAGATCCGGCAGCTCGGGGTGGTACCGCTGAATGTCGGCCCACGCCTGCGCCAGCTCTGCGGCAAGTACAGGTGGTGTCGTGCTCACGTCGTGACAACGAGCACGAGTGCCCCGGTGTTCCGATTCCGGGGCATCCCAAATAATTTGCACGTACCAGTCAGTTGCCGTTCATGCGCCCCGACGCGGGCGGGTGCGCCGATCTGCGGAGAAGCCGCACAGCTCGCACCAAGGTGGTACGTAGCGACGCGTACGTCCGGACGCCCGGGCGACCGCCGCGCACCGGGGCACCGCACGCTCCCCGGGACGGGTGGGGCGTCGGTGGACACGGGCCGCCGGAGCGACCCTACCGGGCGCATGGTCCGAATCGGGCACCGCCCCCTCCCCGCCCGGCGCGCGGTGCTCGACGTGCCCGCCCGGACGTGTCGGGTGAGACTGGGGCCAGGAGCGGGAGACGGGCGTCCGGCGCCCGCCCGTCCGGCACGGGCTCCCCCTCCGGTCCCCCGGGGCGCACCACCGCGGCAGGCGGTTCCCGCCCGCGGCTCCCCGGGCACGGCAGCCGCCGCGCGGCACTCCGGCACACGGGGACGCGGGCACACCCGCGCACGGCGGCATCCACTCGGGCACGACCGATCGGACACGACCGACCTCTCGGCGGATTGGGGCGCTTCCATGACACCAACGCTCGTCCGGCACCACGGCCATCCGCGGACGCTCACCCGGACGGCCCCCGAAAGCCGTGCCCGGGACTGGGCCGAGATCCAGGAGCGGATGCTGGCACCGCTGTACGAAGCGGTGTACGAGCGGCTGGAGGTGGGGGTCGGCACCCGGCTGCTCTCCCTGGGCTGCGGCTCCGGTCTCGCGCCGCTGATGGCCGCCGGCCGGGGCGCGCGGGTCACCGGGGTGGACACCGACTCCGAACGGCTGGCGCTCGCCCGGACCCGGCTGCCGCACGGGCCCGGCGGCGGCTCCGGTTCCCCGGCCGGGGGGCCGCGATTCCTGGAGGGCGGTCCGTCCGCGGCCCCGCCGCCCGACGGGACGCCCTACAACCTGCTCACCGCCTTCACCCCGATCGGCTGCTCGTTCGACGACGGAGAGGGGCTGGTGGCCGCGCTGCGGTCCGCGGTGCCGCTGGCCGCGCGGGGCGGTGTCGTGGTGCTGACCGGGTGGGGGCCTCCGGAGCGGTGCACGGCGGCGCCCGTGCTGGGGGTGGCCGCACGGCTGGCGGACGGGGGCCGCCGTGCAC
>NZ_RDBO01000077.1:1217873-1231022 GCF_008120935.1 Streptomyces sp. sk2.1 | reverse complement strand
GGCGACTGGCGGACGGCGGGGCGGGACGACCTGGAGGACGTGGCGTTCCGGGCCGGTCTGCATCCCGACGGTTCGGGCCGGGTGGCGTGCCCGTTCGGCTACCCGGACCTGGACAGCGCGGTGCGGGGACTGCTCTCCACACGGCTCTTCGACGCGGCGGCACGGGTGGCGGACCGGTCCCGGGTGGAGCGGGAGGTGGCGAAGGCCCTCCGTCCGCACCGGCGCCGGGACGGGTCGGTCTGGCTGCCGAACGTCTTCCGCTACCTCGTGTGCACCATCTGAACGCGCCGCCGGGGCGTGACGCCCCGTGCGCACGGTCCGGGCGGGGCCGCTACTTGGCGAGGCGGGGGATGCCCGCCGCCCGGTACGCCTCGGCCTCCTCCAGCGTCTCCTTCTCCAGCAGCGCCGCGGCCAGCGCGTCCAGCCGTTCCCGGTTCTCGCGCAGGAGCCGGCAGGCCGCCTCGTAGCACTCGTCGACGATGCGCCGCATCTCGCCGTCCACCGCGTCGAGCGTGGCGGGGGCCGCCGACAGTCCGTACGCCTGCTGGGCGTCGGCCGGGATCGCCGTCAGCCGGCCCACCTTGTGGCTCATGCCCCAGCGGCCGACCATGCCCCGGGCCAGGTTGGTGACCTGTTCCAGGTCGCTCTCCGCGCCGGTGGTGATCACCTCGAAGACCACCTGCTCGGCCGCCATGCCGCCGAGCGCCCCGATGATGCGGCCGCGCAGGTACTCCTCGGTGTACGCGTACTTGTCGGCTTCCGGCGTCGAGAGGGTGACCCCCAGGGCCCGGCCGCGCGGCACGATGGTGACCTTGCGGACCGGGTCGGCGCCCGGCTGGAGCATGCCGAGCAGCGCGTGGCCGCTCTCGTGGTACGCGGTCCTGCGGCGTTCCTCGTCGGACATGACCAGTGAGCGCTCCGCCCCCAGCTGGACCTTCTCCAGGGCGTCGGAGAAGTCGGACCCGTCGACCTCGGTCCGCCGGCGCTTGACCGCGAGCAGCGCGGCCTCGTTGGCCAGGTTGGCGAGGTCGGCGCCGGTCATGCCGGGGGTCGTGGCGGCGACCCGGGCGAGGTCCACGTCGGGGGCCAGCGGGATCTGCCGGGTGTGGATCTCCAGGATCGCCTCCCGGCCGTTGCGGTCCGGCGGGCTGACGTGGACGATCCGGTCGAAGCGGCCGGGCCGGGTGAGGGCGGGGTCGAGGACGTCGGCGCGGTTGGTGGCGGCGAGCACGACGACGCCCTCCGAGCCGGAGAAGCCGTCCATCTCGGTGAGGATCTGGTTGAGCGTCTGCTCGCGCTCATCGTGGCCGCCCATGCCGGAGCCGCCGCCGCGGGCCCGGCCGATGGTGTCGATCTCGTCGATGAAGACGATGGCGGGGGCGACCTTGCGCGCCTCCGCGAAGAGTTCCCGCACCCGGCTCGCGCCGACGCCGACGATCATCTCGATGAACTCGGAGGCCGACGCGGAGAAGAACGGCACCCCGGCCTCCCCGGCGACGGCCCGGGCCAGCAGCGTCTTGCCGGTGCCGGGCGGCCCCGCGAGCAGCACGCCGCCGGGCATCCGGGCGCCCATCTTCCGGTACGCCTGCGGGTTCTTCAGGAAGTCCACGACGTCGTTGAGCTCGCCCTCGACCTCGTCGATCCCGGCCACGTCCTCGAAGGTGGTGCGCCTGGCGCCCTCCAGTTCGACGGGCTTGGGCGGGGTCTTGCGTCCGAGGCCACCCATCCCGCCGCCCATGCCCCGGGCCATCCGCCGGGCGATGAACACCCAGAGCAGGACGAGCAGCAGCATGGGTGCGAGCGAGATCAGCAGGTTGGCGAGGAAGCTGCGCTGCTGGACGACCGGTTCGGCGGTGACGGTGACGTCGTCCTTGACCAGTTCGGCCCAGAGGTTGTCGTCGGCGAAGGCCGGGCGCTGGGTGACGAACTTGGTGTACTTCTCGTCGGTCCCCGGGGCCTTCGCCTCCTTCTTGAGCTGCCCCTGGATGGCGTCGCCCTTGGAGTAGATCTTGGAGACGTTGCCCGCGGTGACCTGCTTGCTGAACTCCGTGTACGCGATCGTCCGCTGCTCCTCCCCGTTGAAGAAGGACAGCACCAGATTGGCGATCAGGTAGACGGCGAGCGCGGTCAGCAGCAGTCCGCCCCAGCCTCCCGGCATCTTCCGGCCCGGCGGCGGGGGCGGCGGTGCGCCCTCGGAGCGCCAGGGCTGGTCGGTTCGGTCGCGGGGAGGTACGGGGTTGGTCACGCGCGCTCCTCTGCCGACAGCCGTTGGAAGCGACGTTAAGGGAGGAGTGCGGACAAAGCCCTTCCAGGAGCCGTGCACTGGGCCCTTGGAGGGATGGGCGTACGTCGGTCGTGGCCCGGCTCCCCGGCCGGAAGACGCCCGAGGGGGCGCCCGCCGGGAAGCGGGCGCCCCCTCGGGGACGCGGTCATCGGGCCGGTGGGACCGGCGGAGCCGGTGTGGCCCGGGAGACCGACGGGGCCGGTGCGGCCCGTGGAGTGCGTGCTCCGCGCGGCCGGTGGGACCGGCTCAGCCCATGAACTTCTTGAACTCGTCGGGCAGCTCGAAGTTCTTGTCGTCCTGCGCCGGCAGACCGAGCGCGCCGCCCTGCGCCGCCTGCGCCCGACGGGCCGCCGCGGCCTGCTCCTCGGCCTTGCGCTTCATCGGGTTGCCGCTCTTGCGCTTGCCCTTGGCCTGCTTGACCTGCTTCTTCTGCCGGCCGGGGCCGCCGCCCATGCCCGGCATCCCGGGCATGCCCGGCATTCCGCCGCCCTGGGCCATCTTCGACATCATCTTGCGGGCCTCGAAGAACCGCTCGACGAGGTTCTTCACCGCGGAGACCTCGACCCCGGAACCCTTGGCGATACGGGCCCGGCGCGAGCCGTTGATGATCGTCGGCTCGGCGCGCTCCTTCGGGGTCATCGACTTGATGATCGCGGCGGTGCGGTCCACGTCGCGCTCGTCGATGTTGTTGATCTGGTCCTTGATCTGCCCCATGCCGGGCAGCATGCCGAGCAGCTTGGAGATCGAGCCCATCTTCCTGACCTGCTCCATCTGGGCCAGGAAGTCGTCGAGCGTGAAGTCCTTGCCCTTGCTGGACGCCAGCTTGGAGGCCATCTTGGCGGCCTCTTCCTGGCTGAAGGTCTTCTCCGCCTGCTCGATCAGGGTGAGCAGGTCACCCATGTCGAGGATGCGGGACGCCATGCGGTCGGGGTGGAAGGCGTCGAAGTCGTCGAGCTTCTCACCGTTCGACGCGAACATGATCTGCTTGCCCGTGACGTGGGCGATCGACAGGGCCGCACCACCGCGGGCGTCGCCGTCGAGCTTGGAGAGCACCACGCCGTCGAAGCCGACGCCGTCGCGGAACGCCTCGGCGGTGTTGACCGCGTCCTGACCGATCATCGCGTCGACGACGAAGAGGATCTCGTCGGGGCTGGCGGCGTCGCGGATGTCCGCGGCCTGCTGCATCAGCTCCTGGTCGATGCCGAGACGGCCCGCGGTGTCGACGATCACGACGTCGAACTGCTTGGACCTGGCGTGTTCGATCGAGTCCTTGGCGACCTGGACCGGGTCTCCGACGCCGTTGCCCGGCTCGGGGGCGTACACCGCCACACCGGCGCGGTCGGCGACCACGCTGAGCTGGTTGACGGCGTTGGGGCGCTGGAGGTCGCAGGCGACGAGCAGCGGGGAGTGGCCCTGGCCCTTGAGCCAGCGGCCGAGCTTTCCGGCGAGGGTGGTCTTACCGGCACCCTGGAGACCGGCGAGCATGATCACGGTCGGCGGGTTCTTGGCGAACCGCAGCCGCCGGGTCTCGCCGCCGAGGATGCCCACGAGCTCCTCGTTGACGATCTTGACGACCTGCTGGGCCGGGTTGAGCGCCTGGGAGACCTCGACGCCGCGCGCCCGCTCCTTGACGTTGGCGATGAAGGCGCGGACGACGGGCAGTGCGACATCCGCTTCGAGCAGGGCGATACGGATCTCGCGAGCCGTGGCGTCGATGTCCGCCTCGGACAAGCGGCCCTTGCCCCGGAGGTTCTTGAAAGTCGCGCTAAGGCGGTCGGAGAGAGTATCGAACACGGCGCTCGTCGGTCCTCAGGGTCGGGGGCGGTATGGATCGCTCCCTAGGGTATCCGGCCCGGGCGGGGAGGCGTCCTCGCCGGTGCCCGCCGACCGGACCGGACGGTGCCCCCGGCGGGGGCGACGGCGCGGTACGGCGCCCGGGGGCGGGAACGCCCGGTACGGCGCCCGGCCCCGGCGCCGCACCTCACCGCAGCGCGTCCTCGATGTCCCTCGCCAGCGCGGCCGCCTCGGCGTCCGGCAGCGGTGTGCCGTCCCGACGCGTGACGTAGACCGTGTCCACCGCGTTGGCACCCAGCGTCGACACGTGCGCGCTGCGCACCCGCACCCCGCCGCCCTCCAGCGCCCGGCCGATCCGGTGCAGCAGCCCCGGGGCGTCCTGGGCCCGCACCTCGATCACCGTCGCCAGCTTCGATCCGGCCGCCGCGACGGTCACCCTCGGCGGCGGGGCCTTCGTCCCGCGGCGGCGCGGGTGGGCCGCCTCGCGCTCGGCGAGACGGGCCCGGATGTCCAGGGAGCCGTCCAGGGCCCGTACGAGGTCGGCGCGGAGCCGGTCGGCCCGCGGCAGGGAGCCGTACTCGGCCGCGACCCGCCAGCTGAGCAGCAGCAGGTCCGCCGGGCCGTCGCCCAGCCCGGTGGGGAGTTCCACGGCGCGCAGGTCGGCGGAGCGCACGGTGAGGCGGTGCAGGGCGAGGACGCCCGCCGCGGCGGGCAGCACGCCGGGGCGGTCGGGCAGGGCGATGTGCAGTTCGACGCCCACGGGTTCCGGTTCGCCGTTCTCGTCGCGGGTACCGGCCCGGGCGTGCAGGGCCAGGACGGGGCCGCCGGTGCGGAGGGCCTCCACGGCGAGGCGTTCCTGTTCGGCACCGGTCCCGGCGGGTTCCGGTTCCTCCGGGACCCGTCCGGCGAGCACCGCGGCGACGCGCCCGACGAGATCGGCGACGAGGGAGGCGCGCCAGGTGGACCAGGCGGCGGGGCCGGTGGCGAGCGCGTCGGCCTCGGTGAGCGCGTGCAGCAGTTCCAGGGTGGTGGTCGTGCCGACGGCGGCGGCGACGGCGCGGACGGTCGCCGGGTCGTCGAGGTCGCGGCGGGTCGCGGTCTCGACGAGCAGCAGGTGGTGGCGGACGAGGGCGGCGACGACGTCCGTGTCGTGCCGGTCGAAGCCGATCCGGGCGGCCGTGTCCCGGGCGATGACCTCACCGGCCGCGGAGTGGTCGCCGGGCCAGCCCTTGCCGATGTCGTGCAGCAGCGCGGCGACCAGGAGCAGGTCGGGGCGGCCGACGCGGCGGGTGAGCGAGGAGGCGCGGACGGCCGTCTCGACGAGGTGGCGGTCGACGGTCCAGGTGTGGACGGGGTTGCGCTGGGGGCGGCAGTGGACGCGTTCCCAGTCGGGGAGCAGCCGGGTGATCAGCCCCTCGGCCTCGAGCGCCTCCCAGACGGGCACGGTGGCCTCGCCCGCGCCGAGGAGGGTGACGAGTTCCTCGCGGGCCTCGGCGGGCCAGGGCACCGGCAGCGGGCCGGAGGCGGTGGCCAGCCGGCGTACGACGTGGCGGGAGAGCGGGAGTTCGGACTGGGCGGCCGCGGCGGCCGCGCGCAGGACCAGCACGGGGTCGCGCTCGGGACGGGCGGTGCGGGCGAGCACGACCTCGCCGTCGGCCTCGACGACGCCGTCGGCGAGCGGGACGCGTTCCGGGGCGGCCGCCCTGCCGCCCAGCACGGCGCGCAGCCGGGGGCGCGCGGAGCGGGCGCGCAGGACGCGGGAGACCTCGCGCCAGGTGACGTCGGTGGCGTACGAGACGGTCCGGGCGGCTTCGTAGACCTGGCGGAGCAGGGTGTCCGCGTCGAGGAGGCCGAGGGCCTCGGCGACCTGGTCCTGTTCCTGGAGGGCGAGGCGGTCGGTGGCGCGGCCGGTGGTGAGGTGGAGGGCGTCGCGGGTGTCGAGGAGGACGCGGCGGGCCTCGGCGAGGCCCTCGTGGGGGGCGTCGGCGACCCAGGAGGCGGCGATCGCGCGCAGGGCGGTGAGGTCGCGCAGTCCGCCGCGGGCCTCCTTGAGGTCGGGTTCGAGGAGGAAGCGGAGTTCGCCCTGGCGCTCGGCCCGTTCGCGGCAGAGTTCGGCGAGGGCGGGGAGGTGGGCGGGGGCCCGGTTGCGCCAGTCGGCGAGGGTCGCGGTGCGCATGGCGGCGACCAGGCCGCGGTCCCCGGCGACGGGCCGGGCGTCGAGCAGTCCGAGCTGAACCTTGAGGTCCTCGCCCGCCGCCCTGCGGACCTCGGCGGGGGTGCGGACGGAGTGGTCGAGGGCGAGGCCGAGGTCCCAGACGGGGTACCAGAGGCGGTCGGCGAGGGCAGCGACGGCCGCGGGGTCGGCCTTGCCGTCGTGCAGGAGCAGCAGGTCGAGGTCGCTGCGCGGGGAGAGTTCGCCGCGCCCGTGGCCGCCGACGGCTACGAGGGCGGCGCCGCGGACGCCGGTCTGTCCGGCGGCGGTGTCGAACAGCGCGGTGAGCCAGTGGTCGGTGAGCGTCGCGAGGGCCGCGCGGCGCGACGGCCCGGACCGCGCCTTCCCCTGGAGGAGGCGCAGCCGGGCCGCCGCGTAGCCGCCGGGTTCCGAGGTCGTGGGTTCGGGGGTGGTTCCGGTGCTCGTCACCCGGCTGCCTTTCGTCTCGGGACCGTCGGTCAGAGTGCGTCCGGGCCGCGTTCGCCGGTGCGGACACGGACCGCGGTCTCGACGGGCACGCTCCAGACCTTGCCGTCACCGATCTTTCCGGTGCGGGCGGCCTTCACGACCACGTCGATGAGCTGTTCGGCGTCCTCGTCCTCGACGAGGACCTCGATCCGGATCTTGGGCACGAGGTCGACGGTGTACTCGGCGCCCCGGTAGACCTCGGTGTGGCCGCGCTGGCGTCCGTATCCGCTGGCCTCGGTGACCGTGAGGCCGTGGACCCCGAAGGCCTGGAGGGATTCCTTGATCTCGTCCAGCCGGTGGGGCTTCACGACTGCGGTGATGAGCTTCATGCGTCCACCTTCTCGGTCTTCGTCCTCGCCGTCGTGCCGCCCTGGGCCGGGCCCGTGGTGCGGGGGGCGGTGCCGCCGCCCGCACCGCTGAAGTCGTACGCGGTCTCGGCGTGCTCGACCCGGTCGATGCCGGAGACCTCGTCGTCCTCGGTGACCCGCATGCCGATCGTCCGGTCCAGGAGGAGGGCGAGGAGCGCGGAGGCCACCAGGGAGTAGGCGAGGACGGCGAGGACACCGACGGTCTGCTTGCCGAGCTGTTCGAGGCCGCCGCCGTAGAAGAGGCCCTTGGCCTCGGACTGGACGCCGCCGGTGGCGAAGAGGCCGACGAGCAGGGAGCCGGCGATGCCGCCGACGAGGTGGACGCCGACCACGTCCAGGGAGTCGTCGTAGCCGAACCGGTACTTCAGTCCGACGGCCATGGCGCAGAGCACCCCGGCGATCGCGCCGACCGCGATGGCGCCCAGCGGGCTGACCGCGCCGCCGGACGGGGTGATGGCGACGAGTCCGGCGACCGCGCCGGAGGCCGCGCCGAGGGTGGTGAAGGAGCCGTGCCGGAGCTTCTCGTAGCCGAGCCAGGCGAGCATCGCGGCGCCGGTGGCGACCTGGGTGTTCACGAACATGACCGCGCCGACGCCGTCGTCGTTGCCGAGCCAGGAGCCGGCGTTGAAACCGAACCAGCCGAACCAGAGCAGGCCGGCGCCGAGCATGACGAGGGGCAGGCTGTGCGGCCGCATCGGGTCCTTCTTGAAGCCGACGCGCTTGCCGATGACGAGGATCACGCCGAGCGCCGCGGCACCCGCGTTGATGTGGACGGCCGTGCCGCCCGCGAAGTCGATGACGCCCATCTCGAAGAGCCAGCCGCCCGAGCCCCAGACCCAGTGGGCGACGGGGAAGTAGACGACGGTGACCCAGAGCGCGATGAACAGGGCCCAGGAGGTGAACTTGACCCGGTCGGCGAGGGCGCCGCTGATCAGTGCCGGGGTGAGGACGGCGAACATGAGCTGGAAGACGGCGAAGACGTAGACCGGGATGGTGTAGCCGTCCCAGAGCTGGGTGACACCGATGCCGCTGAGGCCGAGGAAGTCCGGGTTCCAGCCGACGACGGAGCCGATGTCGGTGCCGAAGGCGATGCTGAATCCGTAGAGCACCCACAGGACCGTGACGATCCCGAGGCTGATGAAGCTCATCATCAGCATGTTGAGGGTGCTCTTGACGCGGACCATGCCTCCGTAGAAGAAGGCCAGGGCCGGGGTCATGAGCATCACCAGGGCGGAGCAGATGAGCATGAAGCCGGTGTTGGCTGCGGACAGCGTCGGCGTGTCCGCCGCAAGTGTCGTGATGCCTGGGGGCATCGGCGTCTCCTCGTCGTCGGTGCGGCCGCGTGCGGGCGTTCGGAGCGGCACCGCGTGCGGGACCACTGGGAAGACCACTGGGGAAAGGTGCGGGCCGGTTGTGATCCCGAGATTCGCCCGGCGCGGTTTCCACCGATGCCGCACGGTGTTTCGCGGGGGTGACGAAGGAGTCCGGCGTGTTACGTCCCCATGAACCGGTGGCGGCCCGCCCCGGGCCGGGGCCGTCCGGTGCTCCGGGCCGCATACGGTGCGCCCCCGGCCCCCCGGTACGGGGCGGCGACGCGAACCGGCCACGCCGACCGCCCGCTGACCTGGCCATGGGGGGAGCCGAAGTCGGTCTTGTGCGGGGTGGTCGTCGTGGCCGGGGTCGGGGGTGCCGGGTCAGACCGCTTCTGCGGTCTCCGGCAGCTGTTCGGTGAGGAGCTCGGTGATCCTGGCGACCTCGGGAACGTCCCCGAAGTCCCTGGCGGCGGTGTCGACGGTCTTGCGCAGCCGGGTGTTGACCCGTTCGGAGCGGACCTTCTTCGCGACGTGCAGGGCCTGCTCGGCCAGCAGCGTGGACTGCTCGGGCTCGCGCTTGAGGAGGTGGACGGTGGCGAGGCCGATCAGGTTGAGCGCGTACGACCGCTGGTGCTCCTCGTCCTCGCCGAAGAGCTGGACGGCCTTCTCCATCAGGGGCTCGGCGAGGGTGGCGTACGTGGGGCTGCGGCCCGCCACGTAGGCGAGGTCGCGGTAGGAGTGGGAGTTCTCGCCGTTGAGCTCGGCCTCCGAGAAGAAGCGGATCCAGTCGGGCTCGGGCTCGCCGTCGATGCCCACGTCGAGGAAGGTGTCCTCGGCCATCCGGACGGCTCGTTTGCACTTGCTGGGCTGGCCCATGTTGGCGTACGCGCGGGCCTCCATCGCGTACAGCATGGCCTGGGTGCGCGGGGTGGCGCAGTCCCGGCTGCCGTACTGGGCGAGGTGGATCAGTTCGAGGGCGTCGTCGGGCCGGCCGAGGTGGATCATCTGGCGGCTCATGCTGGACAGGATGTACGAGCCCAGCGGTTTGTCACCGGCCTCCTTGGCGGCGTGCAGCGCGAGGACGAAGTACTTCTGGGCGGTGGGCTGGAGGCCGACGTCGTAGCTCATCCAGCCCGCCAGCTCGGCCAGCTCGGCGGCGCACCGGAAGAGGCGTTTGGCGGTGGCGGCGGGCTGGGGCTCCTGGAGCAGGTCGGTGACCTCGTGGAGCTGGCCGACGACGGCCTTGCGGCGTAATCCGCCGCCGCACTGCGCGTCCCACTGGCGGAACATCGCGGTGGTGGACTCCAGCAGATCGAGCTCGGGCCCGGAGAGCCGGGAGGGGCGGCGGGCCGCGGCGGCCGGCTCGGGCTCCGCGACGGGGGCGCCCGCGACGGGCACCAGCCAGCGCTGCATGGGCTCGATCAGGGCGGGGCCGGCGGCCAGGGCGAGCGAGGAGCCGAGGAAGCCCCGCCGGGCGAGCATGAGGTCGCTGCGGGAGAACTCGCTGAGCAGGGCGACCGTCTGCGGGCCGGCCCAGGGCAGGTCGACGCCGGACACGGACGGTGACTGGTGCGCGGAGCGCAGCCCGAGGTCCTCGACGGCGACGACGGAGCCGAAGCGCTCGGAGAAGAGCTCGGAGAGGATGCGCGGGATCGGCTCGCGCGGCTGCTCCCCGTCCAGCCAGCGGCGCACCCGGGAGGTGTCGGTGCTGATGTGGTGGGCGCCCATCTGGCGGGCCCGGCGGTTCACCTGCCGCGCCAGCTCGCCCTTGGACCAGCCACTGCGCACGAACCACGAGGTCAACTGCGCGTTGGGGCGCTTACCGGTATGCGTACCGCCTGCGCCGCTGCCACTCACTGGAACGCCCCCATCCCGCTGGAAACTGTCGCGCGAACCTTTACCAGAATGCCCTGAGCCGATGCCGCCCATGCGGAGGTCGCGCACCGTCGAACAGGGAATCGGGTTGCCTCCGGCATACCCGTGGGTGCACATACTTCCATGGTTCGTGTACCGACGGTAATCCTACGATCACCCCTGGGCGAGGGCGTCGGCGGAAACGCCACCATTCGCCACCCCTTCGGATGAACACCGTCCCCGGCGGGCGCGATTCACTTGACACACGGCGATCAGCAGTGGGTGCAGTGAAGCACGGCAAGGCGCGTGAACGACATCGCGCGCCCCCAATGCCACCGGCGCGCTCCGGATCGACGGCGACGGCGGAGCGCCACGACTGCGCCCCGTGTCGTAACCACCGGCGAGCCGGACCCGTTGGAGGGGGCATGGGCTTCACGATCGGCGGCATCCGCGAGATGCGCACCGGCTCACGGCGTCGCGGCCGTGCGGCCGAGTACACGGCGGTGGCCGAGTACACAGGACTGTGGGGCTGGGCCGTCGTGCCGGGGGCGCGGGCGGCTGCCGGCCGCTGCTCCTGCGGGGACGCGGACTGCCCCTCCCCCGGTGCCCATCCGCTGGGCTTCGCCCCGGAGGTCCCCGCGGGCGCCACGCTCGACGCGGCGGCGCAGGCGTGGGCCCGGGTGCCGGGCGCCTCGATGCTGCTGCCGGTGGGCCGCGCCTTCGACGTCCTCGACGTGGCCGAGGCGGCCGGGCGCCGGGCCCTGGTGCGGCTGGAGCGGATGGGGCTGCCGCTGGGGCCGGTGGCGGTGACCCCCGCCGGGCGGGCACAGTTCTTCGTGGCCCCGGGGGCCGCCGTCGAACTCCCGCAGCTGCTCTACCGGATGGGCTGGGACGACGCCGGGCTCGACCTGCGGGCGCTGGGAGCCGGCTGCCACATCACCGCCCCGCCGTCCGACGAGGGCGGGCTGGGCCCGGTCCGGTGGCTGCGTCCGCCGGTGCTGGACACGGCGTCCGCGCCGCCGCAGGCCCGGCTGCTGCTGGGCACGCTGGCGTACAGCTGCCATCGCGCGCCGCTGCGCGGCTGAGCCGCCCCGCCCGCCGGCCACCACGGGCCCCCATGACGCGAAGGGGCCCGGGTGCACGGATGTCCGTGCGCCCGGGCCCCTTCGCGTGGGCGGGCGGGGTCAGTCCCCGATCAGGGCGTCGACGAACGCCTCCGGCTCGAACGGCGCCAGGTCGTCCGGCCCCTCGCCGAGACCGACCAGCTTGACCGGGACGCCCAGCTCGCGCTGGACGGCCACGACGATGCCGCCCTTGGCGGTGCCGTCCAGCTTGGTGAGCACGATGCCGGTGATGTCGACGACCTCGGCGAACACCCGGGCCTGCACCAGGCCGTTCTGCCCGGTCGTGGCGTCGAGCACGAGCAGGACCTCGTCGAGCGGCCCGTGCTTCTCGACGACCCGCTTGACCTTGCCGAGCTCATCCATGAGCCCGGTCTTGGTGTGCAGCCGTCCGGCGGTGTCGATGAGCACGACGTCGGCGCCCTCGGCGATGCCTTCCTTCACGGCGTCGAAGGCGATCGAGGCGGGGTCGCCGCCCTCGGGTCCGCGCACGGTGCGGGCGCCGACGCGCTCGCCCCAGGTCTGGAGCTGGTCGGCGGCGGCCGCCCGGAAGGTGTCGGCCGCGCCGAGCACGACACTGCGGCCGTCGGCGACCAGCACCCGGGCCAGCTTGCCGGTGGTGGTGGTCTTGCCGGTTCCGTTGACGCCGACGACCATCACGACGCCGGGCGTGTCGAGGCCGCTCTCCGTCTTGACCGCGCGGTCGAAGTCGGTGCCGACCAGGGTGATGAGCTCCTCGCGCAGCAGCGCGCGCAGCCCTTCGGGGGTACGGGTGCCGAGGACGCGGACGCGCTCGCGCAGCCGCTCCACCAACTCCTGGGTGGGGGCGACGCCGACGTCGGCGGTGAGGAGGGTCTCCTCGATCTCCTCCCAGGTGTCCTCGTCGAGGTTGTCCCGGGACAGGAGCGTGAGCAGCCCCTTGCCCAGGGAGTTCTGCGAGCGGGCGAGCCGGGCGCGCAGCCGCACCAGACGGCCGGCCGTGGGCTCGGGGACTTCGAGCTCGGGGGCGACGGGCGCCTCCGGCTCGACGGCCTCGACGACCTCGGGGGCCTCCTCGGCGGGAGCTTCGGCGGGGGGCGGGCCGACCTCCTCGACGGTGCGGCGCGGTTCCTCGCGCGGCGTCTCGGCCTCCTCGCCGACATGGGGCTCGGGAGGAGTGATGGTCGGCGTGCTCGACGGCGCCGGGGGCAGCTGCTTCTTCTTGCGGCCGCTGACCACGAGCCCGCTGATCACGCCGACCGCGACCAGGGCGATGACTACAGCAAGGATGACGAATTCCATAACCCACCCAGTATCAGCCACGTCGGCCCGCCGGGGCCGCCCCGAAGGATCACTCCCACACCCCTCGGGGCGTTATGCACCCTTTGGCGGTAAATGTACGATCCTGCCCGTGGAGACCCGCGGCCTGGAACCCGTCCCCGACAGCGAACGCACCGGCCGTGTCCGGGCCCTCGTCCCCACCTGGGTGGGCGCGAACCTGACCATGCTGCTCGTCACCGTCGGCGCGGGGCTCGCCGTCCTCAACGGGCTGAACCTCTGGCAGGTGCTGGCCGTCGCGGTCACGGCCTCGGTCATCGGCTTCGGGCTGGTCGGCCTGGTCTCGATCGCGGGCCGGGAGGGCGGGGCGCCGGGCATGGCGCTCTCCCGGGCGGTCTTCGGCCAGCACCTGCCAGAGGTTCAGCCCGTTGAGGACGGCGAGCCCCGCGCCGACGGTGACGAGCAGCATGGTCAGGTT
>NZ_RDBO01000077.1:1168050-1217773 GCF_008120935.1 Streptomyces sp. sk2.1 | reverse complement strand
GGTCAGGGCGCCGGGCATGGCGCTCTCCCGGGCGGTCTTCGGCCAGCGCGGCAACCTGCTGCCCGGCGCCCTGACCTGGGTCGCCCGCTGGGGCTGGGAGACCGTGAACGCGGTCACCGGGACCTACGCCGTGCTCGCCGTGCTGAATCTGCTCCTCGGGGTCACCGGCACCCACAGCCTGACCGTGCTGACCCTGCTCGCCTTCGTGGGGTGCAGCTATCTGGTGTCGGGGCTCGGCCTGGGGGCGTTACGGCTGTGCTGCGTCTGGTCCTCGTACCTCTTCGGCGGCGTCAGCCTGCTCGTGCTGGTCCATCTGGCCGGGGCGACCGACTGGCAGGACGTGCTGGGCCGGCCGGCCGGACCGGCCTCGATGATGGTCGCCGGGGTGGGCACGCTGGTCGCCGGCGGCATCAGCTGGGCCCCGTCCGGTCCGGACTTCGCCCGCTACCTGCCACGCACCGCCTCCGGCGCGGCGATGGTCGGCGCGACCGTGGGCGGCGCCGGGATCGTGTACGTGCCGATGGTCCTGACCGGAACCGTGATGGCGGTCGCCTCGCCGGGGCTGGCGACCGCCCCCGACCCGGTCGCGTTCATCGGCCCGCTGCTGCCCGGCTGGCTCTCCGTCCCGTACCTGC
Organism: Streptomyces sp. sk2.1; assembly: GCF_008120935.1. GTDB lineage: Bacteria > Actinomycetota > Actinomycetes > Streptomycetales > Streptomycetaceae > Streptomyces. The sequence continues at coordinate 1,217,138 of NZ_RDBO01000077.1, read as the reverse complement.
TTGACCGCGGTGGCCGGGATGGTGCTGATCAACGCGATGTCGCTGTACTCGGCGGGGTTCACCGCGCAGACCCTGGGGTTCACCGTGCCCCGCACCTGGGCGGTCGGGCTGAACGCCGCCATCAGCCTGTTCCTGGGCTCGCTGCTGATGATGTCGGCCACGGGCTTCCTGGACTCCTTCGTCTCCTTCCTCGCGCTCCTGTCGGTGACGTTCTCGGCCTGGGTGGGGGTCTTCGCCGTGGACCTGCTGCGCGGGCGCGCGTACGACCCGGCGGCGCTGCTGGACACCACACCGGCCGGCGCCTACTGGTACACCGGCGGCTTCTGCGTACCGGCCGTGGCCGCGTGGGGCACGGGCCTGGTGACGGGGCTGCTCTTCACGGGCGTGGAGTGGTTCGCGGGACCGCTCTCCACCACCTGGATCGGGCACCAGGGGTTGGGCTGGGCGGTCACGATCACCGTCTCCGCGACCCTGTACGCGATCCTGCCGCGCCCCGCCGACCGGACCGGAGGCGACCGCTCCCTACACTTCTGACGGCACGTCAGCTAATGTCCGCCCTCGCCGAGTCCGCCCGACGACGGGGGCAAGTGTCATGACCTACACAGTGGTCCGGTTCAATCTCGTCGCTCCCGGTGCCACCCCCGAGTCGCTCTCGGCCCGGTACCGCGCCGCGCTGGAGATGGCCGCGTACGCCGACGGGCACGGCATCGACACCGTGCAGACCGAGGAGCACCACGGGGCCGCCGACTCCTGGCTGCCCTCCCCCTTCGTCTTCGCCGGCTCGGTCCTCGGCGCCACCCGCCGCATCGCGGTCACCGTGTCGGCGGCCATCGGACCGCTGCACGACCCGCTGCGGCTGGCCGAGGACATCGCGGTCCTGGACCTGCTGAGCGCCGGCCGGCTGGTGACGGTGGCGGGAATCGGCTACCGGCCCGAGGAGTACGAGCGGGCGGGCGTCGACTGGGCCGGGCGCGGCAGGCTCCAGGACGAGCTGCTGGAGACCCTGGTGCGGGCGTGGACCGGCGAGCCGTTCCCGTACCGGGGCCGCACGGTCCGGGTCACGCCCCGCCCGTACACCCGGCCGCATCCGCCGCTGCTGGTGGGCGGCAGTTCGCGGGCGGCGGCACGGCGGGCGGCCAGGTTCGGGCTGCCGTTCTTCCCGAGCGCGCACCTGCCGGAGCTGGCGGCGTACTACGAGGAGCGGCGCGCCGCGTTCGGGACGGAGGGCTTCTGCATGATGCCCGCCGCCGAGACGCCCCTGCTGCACGTGTCCGAGGACCCGGACCGGACGTGGGCGCGGTACGGCGAGCACTTCCTGCACGAGGCGCGCGCGTACGCCTCCTGGCAGTCCGGGAACGTCCGCTCGGCCGTGCGCTCCGCGGCCACGACGGTGGCGGAGCTGCGCGAGGAGGGGGTCTACCGGATCGTCACCCCGGAGCAGTGCGCCCGGTGGGCCGGGGAGGCGGAGGGCCTGGTGCTGCATCCGCTGTGCGGCGGGATGCCGGTGGAGGAGGGGTGGCGGAGCCTGCGGCTGTTCTGCGAGGCGGTGGCCCGCTGACCGGCGGGGCCGTACGACCGCACGCCCGCACGGCCCCGGACCGGCGGGACCGGAGGAGCACCGGGGGCCGGCGGGGACGGCGGAGGTGACAGGGACACCGGGGTCGGCGGGGTCGGCGAGGTCGGCGAGGATCAGCCCATCTCCTCCAGCGCCTTGCCCTTGGTCTCCTTCACGAACTTGAGCACGAAGGGGATCGAGAGCGTGGCGAAGCACGCGTAGATGACGTACGTACCCGAGAGGTTCCAGTCGGACAGGCTCGGGAAGCTCGCCGTGATCGCCCAGTTGGCGAGCCACTGCGCGGACGCGGCGACCCCGAGGGCGGCGGCGCGGATCCGGTTGGGGAACATCTCGCCGAGGAAGACCCAGACGACGACGCCCCACGACAGGGCGAAGAAGAGCACGAACACATGGGCCGCGACGAGCGCCACGGCGCCCTGGGGGCTGGGCAGTTTGCCGTCGACCAGGTCGGCGGAGAAGGCCCAGGCCTCGCAGGCGAGGGCGACGGCCATGCCGGTGGAGCCCACCAGGGCGAGTGGTTTGCGGCCCACCCGGTCCACCAGGACCATCGCGATGACGGTACCGACGATGTTGATGATGGAGGTGGTGAACGAGTAGAAGAAGGAGTCGGTCGGGTCGACGCCGACGGACTGCCAGAGCGTCGCCGAGTAGTAGAACGCCACGTTGATGCCGACGAGTTGCTGGAAGACCGAGAGCCCGATGCCGACCCAGACGATCGGCAGGAAGCCGAAGCCGCCGCCGAGCAGGTCCTTGAACCTGGACTTGTGCTCACGGTGCATGGCGGTCTCGATCTCGGCCACCCGGGCGTCGAGGTCGACGTTCCCGCCCTCGACCTCCTCCAGGATCTGCCGGGCCCGGTCCTTCCTGCCGACCGAGATCAGGAACCGCGGCGACTCGGGGATCGCGAACGACAGCAGCCCGTACAGAAGGGCCGGGACGACCATCACACCGAGCATCCACTGCCATGCCTCCAGGCCGCCGATCCGGCCGCGCTGGTCGCCGTCGGCGAGCTGCAGGATGCCGTAGTTGACCAGCTGGGAGATGGCGATGCCGATGACGATCGCCGCCTGCTGGAAGGAGCCGAGCCGGCCGCGGTAGGCGGGCGGCGAGACCTCGGCGATGTACGCCGGTCCGATCACCGAGGCCATGCCGATGGCGAAACCGCCGATGATGCGCCACATCGCCAGGTCCCAGAGCGCGAACGGGAGCGCGGAGCCGACGGCGCTGACGGTGAAGAGCAGGGAGGCGATCTGCATGCAGCGGATGCGGCCGATGCGGTCGGCGATGCGCCCCGCGGTGGCCGCGCCGATCGCGCAGCCGATCAGCGCGATGGCGATGACCTGGGCGAGCGTCCCGGAGCCGATGTCGTAGCGGCTGCGGATCGCCTCGACCGCGCCGTTGATGACGGAGCTGTCGTAACCGAACAGGAAACCGCCCATCGCGGCGGCCGCGGTGATGAAGATGACATGGCCGAGGTGGTCCGGGTGGGCCGCTCGGGCTCCGGACGCCGGTCCCTGCGATGTGTTGGTCACATGAACTCCTGATGCCTGGCCGCGTCGTCAGGTGGGGCGAACATCCTCCAAGTGGCGCACAACTTCCCGGCCGCCACCACTTGAATTCGGACGCCATGTCACGGACGCACCGCCATCAGGACTTGAACCCGAAACCGGGATCACACCCGTAAAGCCCCGGAAGTACCCGAAACCTTCATCGATGTCCTGAAGGAATGGCAAGGGCTCAGCGCAGCCGCTGGCTGATCACCTTCGAGACGCCGTCGCCCTGCATCGAGACGCCGTACAGCGCGTCGGCGACCTCCATCGTCCGCTTCTGGTGCGTGATCACGATGAGCTGCGAGCTCTCCTGGAGCTCCTCCATGATCCGGATCAGCCGCTGCAGGTTGGTGTCGTCCAGCGCCGCCTCGACCTCGTCCATCACGTAGAACGGGCTCGGCCGGGCCTTGAAGATCGAGACCAGCAACGCCACGGCCGTGAGCGAGCGTTCGCCGCCGGAGAGCAGCGAGAGCCGCTTGACCTTCTTGCCGGGCGGCCTGGCCTCGACGTCCACGCCGGTGGCGAGCATGTTCTCCGGGTCGGTCAGGATGAGCCGCCCCTCACCGCCCGGGAAGAGCCGCGAGAACACGCCCTCGAACTCCCGGGCCGTGTCCCGGTACGCCTCCGTGAACACCTGCTCGACCCGCTCGTCGACCTCCTTGACGACCTGCATCAGGTCGGCCCTGGTCTTCTTCAGGTCCTCCAGCTGTTCGGAGAGGAACTTGTGCCGCTCCTCCAGGGCGGCGAACTCCTCCAGGGCGAGCGGATTCACCTTCCCGAGTTGCTGATACGCCCGTTCGGCCGACTTCAGCCGCTTCTCCTGCTCGGCCCTGACGAACGGCTTCGGCTGGTTGCGCGGGTGCTCCGGGTCCTGCGGCAGTTCCTCGCCCTCGGCGGCCGGCGAGGGCGGTACGAGCTGGTCGGGGCCGTACTCGGCGGCCAGCCCGGCCGGTTCGACGCCCAGCTCCTCCAGCGCCTTCGTCTCCAGTTGCTCTATCCGCAGCCGCTTCTCGGCGCCGAGCACCTCGCCGCGGTGGACGGAGTCGGTGAGCTTGTCCAGCTCGGCCTTGAGGTCGCGGCCCCGCTCGCGCCCGGCCGCCAGGTCCCGTTCCCGTTCCGCCTTCGCCGCCTCGGCCGCGGTCCGCTCCCGCTCGGCCCGTACGACGGAGACCTCGACGTGGGCGAGCAGCTGACGGGCGCCGGACGCGACGGCGGAGGCGACCTCGGCCTCATGGCGCAGCCGGGCGCGGCGCCGCTCGGCGCGGGCGCGGGCCTCCCGTTCGGCGCGGGCGCCCCGGTCGAGGGAGTCCGCACGGCCCGCGAGGCCCTTGACCCGCTCCTCGTGGGTGCGCACCTGGAGACGGGCCTCCATCTCGGTCTGGCGGGCGTTGGCGCCGTCGGCGGCGAGCCGGTCGCGCACGGAGGTGTCCGGCTCCTCCTCCACCGGCGTCTCCTCGGCGACGAGCAGTCGCTCGGCCAGCTCCTCGGCCTCCGCCGTCGCCCGCTCCAGCGCCTCCTGGGCGCGGGCGGCCGCCGCGGTCATCCGCTCGGCCTCGCCCGCCGCACCGCGCGCCTGCCCGGCCAGCCGCCCCAGCTGCTGGGCCACCCCGGACTTCTCCCGCTCGGCGGCCCGGCGCCGCTCCCCGATCTCCTCGACCAGCCCGGCGCCCGCCCTGCGGCGCTCCCCCGCGATCCGCTGCGCCTCGGCCGACTCCGCGCACCGGACGGCCAGTTCCTCCAGCCGGGCGGCGGCCTCGTCGACCGATGCCTGTACTTCGAGCAGGCTCGGCGCCCCGGCGGAGCCCCCGTGCGCGAAACGGGCCGAGAGGACGTCCCCCTCGGCGGTCACGGCCGTCAGCTCCGGGTGCACGGAGACGAGCTTCTCGGCGTCCTCCAGCGTGTCGACGACCGCCATGTCCCGCACCAGCGCGCGGACGGCGTCCATCAGTCCGGCGGGCCCGCGGACGAGACCGGCCACGGCGGGCGCTCCGCCCACGGCGACGGCGACCGCCTGCCCGGCCGTACGGGCCCCGGCCGGGCCGTCCGCCCCCTGGGCCTGCCCGGGCACCCGCCCGGCGGCGCCGCTGTCGGAAGCACCGGTGCCAAGGGCGCCACCCTGGTCGGGAACCCCGGCGCGCACCCCGCCCAGCAGCAGCGCCGCCCGCCCCGCGTCCTCCTTGCGCAGCAGCCGGATCGCCTCCGCCGCCGCGGCCGGGTCCGTCACCGCGACCGCGTCCGCCGCCGCGCCCAGGGCCGCCGCCACGGCGACCTCGTACCCCGGCTCCACCGTCAGGAGTTCCGCGGCCGGTCCGAGCAGCCCCGACAGCCGGTCCTGCGCACCGAGCAACGCGCCCGTGCCGTCCTTGCGCCGCAGGCCGAGCGCCAGCGCCTCGTGGCGGGCCGCGACCGCCGCCCGTTCCCGCTCGGCGGCGGAGGCCGCCTCCCGGCTCGCGGAGAGCGCCGCCTCGGCCTCCGCGAGCTCCCGCTTGGCGGCGTCGTGCCGTTCGGCGAGCTCCGCGTCACCGGCGTCCAGGCCCTCGACCTCGGCCTTGAGCTGTTCGTACTCCTCCTGGGCGGCGACCGCCCGGTCCCGCGCCTCGTCCCGGGAGGCGGCCAGCCGGTCGATCTCGGCCTGGGCCGAACCGGCACGGCTGCGGGCCGCGTTGACCTGGCCGTTCAGTCGGGCGAGCCCTTCGCGGCGGTCCGCGATGGCGCGGGCCGCGTCCTTGAGCCTGCGCTCCTCGGCCGCCAAGTCCCGCTCCAGCTCGGCACGGTGGGCCGCGGTGTCCTCCAGCGCGTGTTCCGCCGCCGTCAGCGCGGCCTCCAGCTCCGCCTCCTGCTCGCGGATCCGGGCGGCCTCCCGCTCCATGTCCTCCGGGTCCCGGCCGCGCCGCTCCTCCACGGCGGGGGCGGTGGCGCTCTTCACCCGGGCGTCGGCCAGCGAGATCGTGCCGCGCACCCGCTCCGCCAGCTGCGACAGTTCGTACCAGGTCTGCTGGGCCCGCTGGAGCCGGGGCGCCAGCCGCCGCACCTCGTCCTCCAGCTCCGCCTCGCGCGCCAGGGCCGCCCTGAGCTCCCGCTCCGCCGCCTCCCGGCGCTGCTTGAGCGCGGCCTCGTCGGCGATCTCGCTGCGCAGCGCGGTGCGCAGCCGTACCAGGTCGTCGGCGAGCAGCCGCAGCCTGGCGTCGCGCAGATCGGCCTGGATCACGGCGGCCCGGCGCGCCACGGCCGCCTGCCGGCCGAGCGGCTTCAGCTGTCGCCGCAGTTCGTCGGTCAGGTCCTGGACGCGGGCCAGGTTGGCCCCCATCGCGTCCAGTTTCCGCAGCGCCTTCTCCTTCCGCTTGCGGTGCTTGAGCACGCCCGCGGCTTCCTCGATGAACGCGCGGCGGCCCATCGGATCGGCGTGGAGCACGGAGTCCAGCTGGCCCTGGCCGACGATGACGTGCATCTCGCGGCCGATGCCCGAGTCGGAGAGGAGTTCCTGGATGTCCAGCAGCCGGCAGGTGTCGCCGTTGATCTGGTACTCGCTGCCGCCGTTGCGGAACATGATCCGAGTGATCGTCACCTCGGCGTACTCGATGGGCAGCGCGCCGTCGGAGTTGTCGATGGTCAGCGACACCTCGGCCCGCCCGAGCGGCGGCCGCCCGGTGGTGCCGGCGAAGATCACGTCCTCCATCTTTCCGCCGCGCAGGGACTTGGCCCCCTGTTCCCCCATGACCCAGGAGAGCGCGTCCACCACATTGGACTTGCCCGACCCGTTGGGGCCGACGACGCACGTGATGCCGGGTTCGAACCGCAGCGTCGTGGCGGAGGCGAACGACTTGAAACCACGCAGGGTGAGGGCCTTGAGGTGCACGCCGCCGGACTCTACCTCTCGCTCTCGGTTTCGCTGATGAAGGTGCAGGGCACATCAGACGTTAAGGGAAGGGGTGTACGCCGGGGCCGGGCCCCGCGCGGGTCCGAACGGAAAAGAAAGTTCCGGGCGGAAAAAGAAAGAAGGGACGCCGAAGCGCCCCTTGCAAATCTTGTTCGTGTTGCAGCGTGCGCGGTGTTGCCGGTGCGCGGTTTCCTTGCTGCGGCTGCGCATGACGGATCAAGGACATGTCACGGGTGTGACAGATCAAGAGCAGCGATCTCCGATGATCCGGCGACGATCCGGGTGATGGCCTCGGACGGCTGACACGTACGGCCCGACCGGCCCCTGGGGGCCATCGGTCAGGTCAGCGCCGGCTCCGCCTGAGGTACGTCGATGTCGATGCTGTCGAGCAGCGACTCTTGGTGCTGGGCGGCGGCGTTCAGCGCATCGTTCTCGCCCTGAATCCGTACGAGCTCGGATTCGAGGTCCTGGACGCGCTGCTGGAGCCGTCGCATCTCGGCGAGGAGTCGCGGGTCGGAACCGCCGACGTAACCGAGAAGCGCCTTTGCCATGATGGATGGTCCTCCACACTGAGTGACCGACCGATGCGGTGTGGGTCGTGAGGGAATCGCACCCGCGGTGCTCGGCAGTGCATCTGTCATCACTGCTGTTCTGCTGCCAAACAGCCCTGCCGAACAGCTGAGGTGCGCGGGGATTTCAGAGTCTCACCAAAAAGTTTGACGGTCAACACGATCACGCCCCGTGGAGACGGGCATCCCGGGGGCGCGCGGCTCGACGATCATGCGGCGCGTCTCTCCTGCGGGGCCCTGGAGGGCGTGGAGATCATCCTTACCGCCGCAGCCTGGCACGCCGAGCGAAACTTGGCAACCACCCGGTCAATCCGCAGGTCATTTCATGTGTGCGGGGATGCGAGCCCGGTCACACAACCCCCCGCCACAGGTCGAACACGGCCCGAACACGGCGACGTCCGCAGCCCCGGAACGGGCCCGTGTCAGCGGATCGCGAAACCCTCGTAACCACCGCGCGGGGTGTCCCATATCTCAGTGACGCCGTCCACGCGGCCGGGTGTGTCGTCCGAACGCAGCCACTCCAGCAGGCGGTGGCAGTTCTCCCGCCGCCCCTCGGCGACGACCTGCACCCTGCCGTCGTCGAGATTGAGGGCGAAGCCGGTGAGGCCGCCGATCTCCAGCGCGTTCGCCCTGGTGAACCAGCGGAACCCCACCCGCTGCACTCGGCCGCGCACCCACACGGTGAGTCGTACGTCTTCGTTCATGTCCGAACGCTAACCGGCCAATTGCCCCCGGAGCACATCCCGGTCACAGGCCATGGCGTACAGTCCCGTCGCAACGACCTCACTCGTTCGGGTGAAGCACGTCGACGTCGGAAGCGGCGTCCAGATCCTCGGAAGGGCCCAGCAGATGGGACGCCACAGCCGCTCCGCCGCAGTTCCCGCCCCCGGGAACGGCGAGACCCGGCCCCGCGGCCACCGCAGGAAGCGTTCCGCGAGCCCCATCCGTACCGGAATGGTCGGCGTCTCCGCGGCGCTCGCCGTGGGAGCCGTCGCGATGAGCTCGGGTCTGCTGCCCGGTGGCGGCGGCACCTACACGATCGGCGGCGGGCCCTCCGACCGGGTGCGCCCGGAGGGGAACTCGGACCTGCTGACCCGGGGCGGCACCGCCTCCGCCCCGGCCGGCCGGGGCACCGCGTCCGACCAGTCCAGCCGCGGCATCGACCGCTCCGACAGTCTGAAGAAGGCGGAGTCCTCCACTCCGTCCGCCTTCCCCTCCAGGACGCCGGACGCGTCCGAGCGGTCCGACGACAAGGCCAAGCCGTCCCGGTCGGCCGGGGCCGCCGAGTCCAAGGCGTCACGGAGCTCCGCACCCGCCGCCGGGAAGTCGTCGGCCGCGCCGAAGAGCTCCGCCTCCACCCCGGCCGCCCGCAGGTCCATGGCCTCGGCCCCGGCCTCCTCCTCCGCGCAGGCCGCCGTGCTCGCGCTGGTCAACCAGGAGCGCTCGAAGGTCGGCTGCAGCCCGCTGACCGCCAGCTCCTCGCTCGCCTCCCTCGCCCAGGACTTCAGCCGGGACATGGCCGCCCGGGGCTTCTTCGACCACACGGACCCCGACGGCCGATCCCCCTGGGACCGGGCGTCGAAGGCCGGTGTGAAGGGCCTCGCCGCCGAGAACATAGCCCGCGGCCAGGCCGACGCGCAGGCTGTGATGGAGGCCTGGATGGACAGCCCGGGACACCGGGCGAACATCCTCAACTGCGACTACAAGACCCTCGGCGTCGGCGTGCACCAGGGCTCCGGCGGCCCCTGGTGGACCCAGGAGTTCGGCTTCTGACCGTCGCCCCGCGCACCGCCCCTCCCCCGGTCCCGCGCGCGACCCGGCCGCTGCCCTCGCCCTGCGCTCACCGGGGGAAAGCGCACTCCGGTGGTGAGCGCCGTGCGGGCGTACGCTGGCCGACATGGATCAGAACACCCCGTCGGCCGAGTCGCCCTTCGACGTGTTCTCCCGGCAGTGCCCCTCGCGCGGCACGCTGGAGCACGTCACCGGACGCTGGGGCGCCCTGACCCTGGGAGCGCTGTACGAGAGCGGCTTCCGTTTCAACGAGCTCCGGCGCCGCGTCGACGGGGTGAGCGAGAAGATGCTCTCCCAGACCCTGCAGGCCCTGGAGCGGGACGGTCTGGTGCACCGCGAGGCCCAACCGACCAATCCGCCGCGCGTCGACTACGGACTGACGCCCCTGGGCCGGCAGGTGGCCGAGCGGCTGCTCGGGCTGATCCAGTTCGTCGAGGACCGGATGCCCGAGGTGCTCCGGGCCCGTGACCACTACGACGGGGCCCACCCCGACAAGGGCTGAGCCGCGTCAGGCCCGGCGCGGCGGACGCTGGCAGCGCGGGCAGAAGTAGCTGGAGCGGTTCATCCACGGGCGGCGGCGGATCGGCGTGCCGCAGCGGCGGCAGGGCTCGTCCTCCCGTCCGTAGGCGTCCAGCGAGCGGTCGAAGTAGCCGGACTCGCCGTTCACGTTGACGTAGAGGCTGTCGAAGCTGGTGCCGCCCTGGTCGAGTGCCGCGTTCATCACGTCGCGGGCGTGGCCCAGCAGTTCGGCCGCCTTGGGCCGGGTGAGGGTGGCGGTCGGCCGGTCGTAGTGCAGCGCGGTGCGCCAGAGCGCCTCGTCCGCGTAGATGTTGCCGACGCCGCTGATCAGCGTCTGGTCGAGCAGGGCGCGCTTGACGGTCGTCCGGCGCGCGCGCAGGGCCGTGTGGAAGGCCGCGTCGTCGAAGGCCGGGTCCAGCGGGTCGCGGGCGATGTGCGCGATGGTGTCGGGCAGCCCGTCGGAGGTGTTCTCGTGGAGCGAGAGCCCGCCGAAGGTCCGCTGGTCGACGAAGCGGAGCTCGGTGCCGAGGGAGTCGTCGAAGCGGATCCGTACGCGCAGGTGCTTCTCGTCGGGTGCGTCCTGGGGCTGCACGAGGAGCTGGCCGCTCATGCCGAGGTGGCCGAGGAGCGAACCGGCCCCTTCGTCCAGCGGAACCCAGAGGTACTTGCCGCGGCGCATGGCCGTCCCGAGGCGGGCGCCGCCGAGCCGGGCCTCGAAATCCGCGCCGCCCGCGAGGTGGCGCCGGACCGCACGCGGGTGCAGCACCTCGACGTCGGCGACGACGCGGCCGGTCACCCAGCGCTCCAGACCGCGCCGTACGACTTCGACCTCGGGCAGCTCGGGCACGGTGGCGCTCCTGGTTGGACGGCCTGACGGGATGGTGGAGGAAGGGGCCCGGGGGAAAGGAGTCCCTGGGGAAAGCGTACGTTTCCGGGCAGGAAGAGCCCCCCGGCGCACGGGGCGCCGAGGGGCTTCCGGGTCAGGCCGGAGTGGCGTCCGTGGACGGCGACGGGTCGGCAGAGGTGTCGGCGGCCTCTCCGTCGGCAGCGGCCTTCGCCGCGTCCTCCCGTGCCTGTGCGGCGGCGCTGATCTCGCGCCAGGCGGACTCCGCCGCCTGCTGCTCCGCTTCCTTCTTGCTACGGCCGGTGCCGGTGCCGTACGAGACACCACCGACGCGAGCAGCAGCAGTAAAGGTCTTCTCGTGGTCCGGGCCGGTCTCCGTGACGAGGTACTCGGGGACTCCGAGGCTCTCGCTCGCGGTGAGCTCCTGGAGGCTGGTCTTCCAGTCCAGGCCGGCGCCGAGGTTCGAGGACCTGTCGATCAGCGGGTCGAAGAGCCGGTGGACCAGCTCCGAGGCCGCGCTGAGGCCCTGATCGAGATAGACCGCGCCGATCACCGCTTCGAGGGTGTCAGCGAGGATGGATGCCTTGTCCCTGCCCCCCGTGCCCTCTTCACCGCGGCCGAGCCGGATGAAGGAGCCGAGTTCGAGGCCGCGGCCCACTTCCGCAAGCGCACGCGAGTTGACCACCGCGGCCCGCAACTTGGCCAGCTGGCCTTCGGGCAGGTCGGGGTGGGTGCGGTACAGCGTGTCCGTGACCACCAGGCCGAGCACCGAGTCCCCGAGGAACTCCAGCCGCTCGTTGGTGGGCAGACCGCCGTTCTCGTACGCGTACGAACGGTGGGTCAGCGCACGCACCAGAAGGGCGGTCTCGAGTTGATACCCGAGCCGCCCTTCCAGAAGCGTGTGGGACGAGGCTGTGTTGACGTTGTCTGCCTTCTTCTTGGCGTTGGACAACTCAGACATCGGGCCTCTCACCAGCCGCTCAGACCTCGAGGACCTGGCGCTTGTTGTACGTGCCGCAGCTGGGGCACGCGATGTGCTGCAGCTTCGGCTCCTGGCAACGCTCGCACGAAACCAGGGTGGGGACCGCAGCCTTCCACTGCGACCGGCGGTGGCGCGTGTTGCTGCGCGACATCTTCCGCTTCGGAACAGCCACGGCTACTTCTCCTGCTTCTCGTCGACGCCCGCATCGGCGCCGCCCATGTTGTCCTTCTCGCCGTCCTGAACGGTGTCGGCGAGTCCCTGCAATGCCGCCCAACGAATGTCGACGGCGTCGTGGTGGTGACCGGGGTTCTCGTCCAGCCTGATTCCGCATTCGGAACACAGGCCGGCACAGGACTCCCGGCACACCGGCTGCATCGGCAGTGCGAGCACCACCGCATCACGCAGCACTGGTTCGAGGTCGAACAGGCCGTCCTCGATGAAGAGCCTGTCCTCGTCGTCCTCGGCGTCGTCGGCCGGTTCCGCCTTGGCGCGGCCCCGGTCATCGGCGTCAGGGTACGAGAACATCTCCTGGAAGTCCGCAGCGACCTCTTGGCGCAGCGGCTCCAGACACCTTACGCACTCCCCCTCGGCGGTCGCACGGGCGGTGCCTGTGACAAGCACCCCTTCCATGACCGATTCGAGCCGGAGGTCCAGCTCCACGGGTGCGCCTTCCGGCACACCGATGACCCCGTCGATGCCGAGGTCCGCGGGAGCGTCCACCGAGCGGGTCAGCCGCTGGAGGGCACCGGGCCGCCGACCCAGCTCGTGCGTGTCGAACACGAGGGGGTTTCGGTGGTCGAGGTGGCCGTTCAGGGCTTTTCCTGCTTTCGAGATCATGCGCAACACGCGTCGTGGGAAGGCCGACCGGATTCGGAGTCGAAAACGGGCAGCCGGGATCGCGGACATACGCGCGACCGAGGAGCCAGGATACTGGACGTGTCGCCCAGCTCCCAATCGGGCCACCGGACCCGACCGGGCCGGACCTGCGGGCGGGCGCCGGGCCCTCGGTCCGGCGCCGCCGGTCAGCGTTCCTGCTCGTACCTGCGGAGCTGGTCCAGGTCGATCATGCTGGTGTCGAACAGACTGGTCTCGTCGAGGGCGCTCTCGCCCTGCTGGAGCGCCTGCTGGGGCTGCGCGGGCTGCTGCTGCCAGTCCCCGTACCCCTGTACCGGCACCTGGGCCTGCGCCTGGCCGTAGCCCTGCTGCTGGTAGGCGGCGTACGGGTCCGGCTGCTGCTGGTAGCCGTAGACGTCCTGCTGCGACTGGTCCTGGTACGCGTACGTCTCCGCGTAGCCGGGCTGCTGCGCGGGCATCTGCGGTGCCTGCGCCTGTGCCGGGAAGTGCGACTGGGCCTGCTGGTGCACCGGCTGCGGCTCGGGGGTGGCGAGTTCGGCGAGGCCGGCCCAGTGGTCCTCGTCGCTCACGCGCGTCTGGTTGCCCGCCGCGTCCTGGGCCGCCACGTGCGCGCCGAGGTCGTCGGTGGGGATCCGGCCGTGCAGCTTCTGCCGGCCGCGGCCGACCGCCTCCAGGGTCTTGGCGAGCACGGCCTCGAAGGCGCCGAGCTTGGTGTCCACGTATTCGTCGGCCCGGCTCCGCAGTATGTCCGGGTCGGTGCTGCGCTCGGGGGCCTCGGCGAAGTCCGGGTCCTCGCGGCCCTGCTCGTCGAAGGGGTGGCCGCGGCCGAGGAGCTTCTCGCGGCCCCGGTCGACGGAGCCGATGGTCTTGGTGAGGACGACCTCGAAGTTGGCGAGCTTGCTGTCGACGTACTCGTCCGCCTCGGAGCGGACCTCGGCGGCCTCCCGGCGGGCCTCGTCGAGGATGCGGTCGGCCTCGCCCTGAGCCTGCCTGGCGATCTCGGTCCCGGTGATCAGCGAGGTGCGTTCGGCGTGCGCGGCCTCGATGATCCGCTCCGCCTCGCGGCGGGCCTGCTCGGCCAGCTGCTCCTGGCCGCCGATGAGCTCCTGGGCCTGGGCGAGCGAGCCCGGCAGGGCCTGGCGCACCTCCTCCAGCATCGCGAGCAGTTCGGCGCGGTTGACCACGCACGAAGCCGACATGGGCATCGACCGGGCACTCCCGACCGCCTCGACGATCTCGTCGAGCTTCTTCTGCACGTCCACCGTGTGCTCGCCACTCTCTACAGCCGATTGGAGACGGACGGGACGACTGTACGGCCAGCCGGCGCCCGCCCGACACCTGCTGACGAACCGTCAGCTCAACGCCCCTGGGCGAGGCGCTCGGTGAGGGCCTCGTGGACCACCGGGGGAAGCAGGTGGGAGACGTCGCCGCCCCAGGTGGCGACCTCCTTGACCAGGGAGGACGACAGGAAGCTGTAGGTGGGGTTGGTGGGCACGAAGAGGGTCTCGACGCCCGAGAGGCCGTTGTTCATCTGGGCCATCTGGAGCTCGTAGTCGAAGTCGCTGACGGCCCGCAGCCCCTTGACGATCGCCGGGATGTCGCGCTGCTTGCAGAAGTCGACCAGGAGGCCGTGGAAGGACTCGACCTGGACGTTGCCGAACTCCGAGGTGACGCTGCGGATCAGGTCGATCCGCTCGTCGACCGTGAACAGGCCCTTCTTGGACTGGTTGATCATCACCGCGACGTGTACGACGTCGTACAGCTTCGAGGCGCGGCCAATGATGTCGAGGTGTCCATTGGTGATGGGGTCGAATGACCCCGGACAGACGGCGCGGCGCAACTTGATTCCCTCGCTCTCCGGTCCGGTCATCGTGCGTCTTCGCACGTAGAGGCGGCGCGACCGTACCAAAGCGTTCCTTCGCCGTAGCGACGGGCCCGCAACGCTTCGAAACCCTCGGGCCAGCCGAATTCTCCGCCCCTGGTGCTGCGTTCCACGGTGACGAGCGCATCGTCCGTGAGCCACCCCTGAGCACGGAGTGTGAGCAGTATCTCGCCAAGATCGTCGTCCGTGACGGCGTACGGCGGGTCGAGGAACACCACGTCGTACGGCTCGGCGGGCGCCGGGCCCGCGGCGACCTGCTCGGCCCGGCCGGTACGGACCTCGGCACCGGGCAGGCCGAGGGTGCGGACGTTGTCCCGGACGGTGCGGACGGCCTTGGGATCCGCCTCGACGAGCAGGGCGTGCGCCGCGCCCCGGGAGAGCGCCTCCAGGCCGACGGCGCCGGAGCCCGCGTACAGATCGGCGATCCTGACTCCCGCCAGGCTGCCGAGGAGGGCCTCCCAGGTGGAGAAGAGGCCCTCTCTCGCGCGGTCGGAGGTGGGACGGGTGCCGGTGCCGGGCGGAACGGCCAGGCGGCGGCCGCCGGCCGAGCCGGCGATCACGCGGGTCATGGGTGTCTGGTCCTCGGTTCGTGGGTGGCCCGCAGGATGCCGCGGTGTGGTGCCACCCACGATATGGCGTCGGGCCGGATCGGGCCCGCGCACCCGGGCGTCCCCGGCGGTGCCGGTCAGCCCTTGTCGAGGTACTGCTCGCGTTCCTTGTCGAGCAGGGCGTCCAGCGCGGTCCGCAGCCCGGGCAGGTGCTCCAGCCCCGGGTCGGCGGCGACGACCGCGACGGCCTCCTCGCGGGCGGCGGCGATGACCTCCTCGTCGTCGATGACGGTGAGCATCCGCAGCGAGGAACGGACCCCGGACTGGGCCTGGCCCAGGACGTCGCCCTCGCGGCGCTGTTCGAGGTCGATCCGGGAGAGCTCGAAGCCGTCGAGGGTGGCGGCGACGGCGGACAGCCGGGCGCGGGCCGGACTGGCCTCGTGCGCCTCGCTGACCAGGAGGCAGAGACCGGGGGCGGAGCCGCGGCCCACCCGGCCGCGCAGCTGGTGCAGCTGGGAGACGCCGAACCGGTCGGCGTCCATGATCACCATGGCGGTGGCATTGGGGACGTTGACCCCGACCTCGATGACAGTGGTGGCGACGAGGACGTCGACCTCGCCCGCGGCGAAGCGGCGCATCACGTCGTCCTTGTCCTCGGGCGGCATCCTGCCGTGCAGCACCTCGATGCGCAGACCGGCGAGGGGCCCCTCGGAGAGCTGTTCGGCGATCGCCAGGACGGCGAGCGGCGGGCGCTTCTCGCCGTCGCCCTCGGGCGCCTTGCCCCCCTTGCCGCCCGGCTCGTCCTCGTCGTCGCCGATGCGGGGGCAGACCACGTACGCCTGGTGCCCGTTCTCCACCTCCTCCCGCACCCGTTCCCAGGCGCGGGCGAGGAAGTGCGGCTTGTCCTTGGCGGGCACGACATGGCTGGCGATCGGCGAGCGGCCGGCCGGGAGCTGGTCCAGCACGGAGGTCTCCAGGTCCCCGAAGACGGTCATGGCGACCGTGCGGGGAATGGGGGTGGCGGTCATCACCAGCAGGTGCGGCGGCTGCTTCCCCTTGGAGCGCAGGGCGTCGCGCTGCTCCACGCCGAAGCGGTGCTGCTCGTCGACGACGACCAGGCCCAGGTCGTGGAACTTCACCTTGTCCTCGATCAGGGCGTGGGTGCCGATCACGATCCCGGCCTCGCCGGTGACGAGGTCCAGGAGCGCCTGCCGGCGGGCGGCGACGCCCATCGACCCGGTGAGCAGCACCACCTTCGTCCCTTGCTCGGAGCCGCCGAGCGCCCGCCCGTCGCCCGACCGCCGCCCCTCCTGATGAGGCGCTTCGCGCCACAGTCCCCAATTCTCGGCCAGCTCCCCCATCATCTCGGTGATGGATCTGTGGTGCTGCTGGGCGAGCACCTCGGTGGGCGCGAGCATGGCGGCCTGTCCGCCCGCGTCCACGACGCCGAGCATCGCCCGCAGCGCGACCATGGTCTTCCCCGATCCGACTTCCCCCTGGAGCAGCCGGTGCATCGGGTGTTCGGTCGCGAGGTCGTCGAAGATCTCCCCGGAGACCTTCTGCTGCCCGTCGGTGAGGGTGAAGGGCAGCTTGGCGTCGAAGGCGTCGAGCAGTCCGCCGGGCGCGGGCCTGCGGGCCACGGCCGGGAGCTGGGTGTCGGCGTACCTGCGGCGGGCCAGCGCGACCTGGAGGACGAATGCCTCGTCCCACTTGAGCCGGTCCCTGGCCAGGGCGATGTCCGCCTTGGTCTGCGGGCGGTGGACCTTCAGCAGCGCCTCCGGGAGCGGGGCGAAGCCGCGGCCCTCGCGCAGCGCGGCCGGCAGCGGGTCGACGGCCTCCCGCGCGCTGGGCAGGACCGTGTCGACGGCCTTGGCGATCCGCCACGAGTCCAGCTGCTTGCAGGCCGGGTAGATCGGCAGCAGCCGCCCGGCGAAGGCGTCCACCGCCTCCCTGTCCCCGTCCCCGGCCCCTTCACCGGGCCCGGTGTCCAGCAGCTGGTACGTGGGGTGGGCCAGCTGCATCTTCCGGTTGAAGACGGAGACCTTGCCGGCGAACATCGCCCGGCGGCCGGGCAGCAGCTCCTTGTGCGGCTTGTGGACGCCGTGGCCGAAGAAGACCAGCTGGAGGCGGCCGCTGCCGTCGGTGAGGGTCACCTCCAGGCGTCTGCCCCGGCCGTTGTTGAACGTCAGGACGCGGGCCTCGGCGACCTGGGCGACCACCGTCACGTGCTCGTCCAGCGGGAGATCGGTCAGCGCCGTGAGCCGACCGCGCTCCTCGTAGCGCCGGGGGTAGTGGTGGAGCAGGTCGCCGACCGTGTGCAGGTCGAGGTGGTCGGCCATCACCTTCGCGGTGGCTCCGCCGAGCAGCTTCTTGAGGGGTTCGTCGAACGCGGACACGCGATCCATTGCACACCACGCCACTGACAGTCGGCCGCCGGGCACGGCCCGGGGCCGGGTCTACTCCACCCCGATGAGCAGCGGGGCGCTCCGGGGGCCGCCCCGGTAGACCACCGTGTCCACCGCGAGGTGGCCCTCGCGCACGTGCTCCTCCAGTTCGTCGGCGAGGCCGTCGGGGACGTCCTCGCCCAGGACCAGGGTGACCAGTTCGCCGCCCGCCGCGAGCATCCGGTCCAGCACGGTCCGGGCGGTGTGCGGGACGTCCCCGCCGATGACCGCGACGTCGCCGTCGATCAGTCCCAGGACGTCCCCGGCCTGGCAGATGCCCGCCATGGTCCAGGACTGCCGTTCGGCGACGGCCAGTTCGGCGTAGCGGGTGGCGCCCGCGGCGGCGGTCATCGCCACCACGTCCTCGTCGAAGCTGCGGCCCGGTTCGTGGACGGCGAGGGCGGCGAGGCCCTGGACGGCGGCCCGGGTCGGGACCAGGGCGACCCGGACGCCTTCGGCGCGGGCCTGTTCGGCGGCCGCGGCGGCGGTGTGGCGCAGTTCCGCGTCGTTGGGCAGCAGGACCACCTCGCGGGCGTGCGCCCGGCGGATCGCGTCGACCAGTTCGCCGCTGGCGGGCGGTTCGCCGGGGCGGGCCAGGACCGTCGTGGCCCCGGCCTCCTCGCACAGGCCGCGCAGCCCGTCGCCGGGGACCACCACGACGACGGCGCGCTGCACGGGCTCGACGTGGGGATGGACCCGGTCCGCGCCGAAGTGGGTGATCCTGATCCGGTACGGGCGTCCCGCCTCGACGCCGGCCTCCACGGCGGCGCCCGCGTCGTCGACGTGCACATGGACGTTCCACAGCCCGTCGCCGCCGACCACCACGAGCGAGTCGCCGAGCGGGTCGAGCCGGGCCCGCAGCCGGTCCACCGCCTCGTCGGTGGCCTCCAACAGGTAGATGACCTCGAAGGCGGGCCCGTCCGCGGGGCCGGCCGCCACGCAGTCGTCCGGCACCGGAAGGACGGGGGCGGGAAGCACGGGTCCGGCGGCGGGCGCCCGTCCGCAGACCGCCTCGACGAGTGCCCCGAGCACCGTCACCAGTCCCCGCCCGCCGGCGTCCACGACGCCCGCCCGGCCGAGCACGGCGAGCTGTCCGGGGGTGGCGGCCAGGGCCGCCCGCGCCCCCTCGTACGCCGCCTGCGCGACCTCGGCGGTGGTGGCGTCGGCGGCGGTGCGCGCGGCGGCCGCCGCGGCCTCGGCGGCCACCGTCAGCACGGTGCCCTCGACGGGGTGGGCGACGGCCTGCCGGGCGGCGTCGGCCGCGGTGGCGAGCGCCCGGCGCAGGTGGTCCGCGTCGTGCCCGACGGCCAGTACCTGCGCCGTTCCGCGCAGCAACTGGGCCAGGATCGTGCCGGAGTTCCCGCGGGCGCCGATCAGGGCGCCGTGTGCCATGGCCCGTACCGCGTCGGCGGTGAGGGGGCTGGTCGGGCCGGTCTCGTGGGCGGCGAAGACGGCTTCGACGGCCTGGTTCGCGGACTCCACGGTCAGGTAGAGGTTGGTTCCGGTGTCCCCGTCGGCGACGGGGTAGACGTTGATCGCGTCGATCGCCGCGCGCTCCCGGCCCAGTGCCTCCAGGGCCAGTGAGCACCAGGCGCGCACCGCGACGGCGTCCATGTCGTCGTCGGTCTGCGGCACCTGTCGGTCCTCCTCGGAATCGGCCGTGGGCGGCCGGCTGCACCGCAGAGTAGTCCCGTGCGCGGGGTCCGTCGGGGACAGGGGCGGGACGGGGGCGGTGGAACCCATGGTAGTTTCGTTCTACCGACGCGGTCGTTGTATGCTGCTTCGGTTGCCCGACGAAAGTCGGGACATTCCCCCGGCACCGCCACTTCAGTCAACTGATTCCGGCGCGCCGGAATTCACTGTAAGTGCATCTGAAGTCTTTGGAGTGACCCGTGGCTGCCAACTGCGACGTCTGCGGCAAGGGGCCGGGCTTCGGCAACAACATTTCGCACTCGCACCGCCGTACGTCCCGTCGCTGGAACCCCAACATCCAGCGCGTGCGTGCCGTGGTCGGTCGGACGCCGAAGCGGCTCAACGTCTGCACCTCGTGCATCAAGGCCGGCAAGGTCGCGCGCTGACGTTCCCGTCGTAGCGCAGCCTTCCGGTTGCCCAAGAAGCCGGTCCACCCAGGTGGACCGGCTTCTTGCTGTGCGCCGGGACTCCCGGGCGCACGACAGGACTTGCGGCTTCCCCGGCGCGGATCACCCGATGCGGGTCCGCCAGCCGTGATCGACGGGGCCGATGCCCGCGCCCAGCGGGAAGCCCGCCTCGATCGCGCCGGTGACGTACGCCTTCGCGCCCCGTACCGCCGTGGGCACGTCCTGGCCCAGGGCCAGCCCGCAGGCGATCGCGGAGGCGAGGGTGCAGCCGGTGCCGTGGGTGTGCCGGTTGTCGTGTCTCGGGGCGCGCAGCCAGTGTTCCTCGGTGCCGTCCGTGAGCAGGTCGACGGGGTCGCCGGGCAGGTGGCCGCCCTTGACGACGACCCAGCGCGGCCCGAAGTCCAGCAGCGCGGCGGCGGCGGTGCGCATGTCCGCCTCGTCCCGGACGCCGATGCCGGTGAGTTGCGCGACCTCGTCCAGGTTCGGGGTGGCGACCGTGGCGGTCGGCAGCAGTTTCGTGCGTACGGAGTCGAGTGCCTCGGCCGCCAGCAGCGGGTCGCCGTGCTTGGAGACGCCGACCGGGTCGACGACGACCGGGGCGTCGGTGCCGGCGAGGAGTTCGGCCACGGTCTCCACGAGGACGGCCGAGGACAGCATGCCGGTCTTGACCGCCTGCACGCCGATGTCGTCCACCACACTGCGGTACTGGGCGCGCACGGCCTCGGCGGGCAGTTCCCAGGCGCCCCGCACCCCCAGCGAGTTCTGGGCGGTGACGGCGGTGAGCACGCTCATCCCGTGCGTCCCGAGCGCCAGCATCGTCTTCAGGTCGGCCTGGATGCCCGCACCGCCGCCGGAGTCGGATCCGGCGACGGTGAGCACTCGGGCGGGTACGGCAGCAGATATGGACATGCGCCGAAATCTACTGGGCGTCCTCTATGCCCCCGAAATGGTCCCAGCCGCTCCTGCTGGTCCAGGGCGCCCCGTCGACCGTCACCTGGGGCAGCGCGGAGGGGTTGAGCACCTCGCCGATGACCTTCCAGCGGGCGGGCAGCTTCACGTCCGGCGGGAAGGTGGCGACGATCGCGTGGTCCTCTCCCCCGGTCAGCACCCACTGGAGCGGGTCGACGCCGACGGCCTGCCCGATGTCGGACATCTGCGAGGGGATGTCGATGAGGCCGGAGCGCAGGTCGATGCGGACCTTGCTGGCCTCGGCGATGTGCCCGAGGTCGGCGACGAGCCCGTCGCTCACGTCCGTCATCGCGGTGGCGCCGAGCCCGGCGGCCGCGGGGCCCGCGTGGTAGGGGGGTTCGGGGCGGCGGTGGGCCTCGACGAAGGCGCGGGGCGAGCGGAAGCCCCGGGAGAGCACGGCGTATCCGGCGGCGGACCAGCCGAGCCAGCCGGTGACGGCGACGACGTCGCCGGGCTGGGCGCCGGCCCGGGTGACCGGTTCGTGGTTGCGCAGGTCGCCGAGCGCGGTGATCGAGACGGTGATCGTCTCGCCGCGCACCACGTCGCCGCCGACCACCGCGGCGCCCGCGACCTGGCATTCGTCACGCAGGCCGTCCATCAGCTCGCCGGCCCAGGTGACCGGGAGTTCGGCGGGGACGACCAGGCCGAGCAGCAGCGCGGTGGGCACCGCCCCCATGGCGGCGATGTCGGCGAGGTTCTGGGCGGCCGCCTTGCGGCCGACGTCGTACGCCGTCGACCAGTCGCGGCGGAAGTGCTGCCCCTCCAGCAGGATGTCCGTACTGGCCACGACCCTGCGGTCGGGGGCGGTCACGACCGCGGCGTCGTCGCCGGGGCCGAGCCGTACCGCCGGAGTGGTGGTGAGCCGGGCGGTGAGCTCCCTGATGAGCCCGAACTCCCCCAACTCGCCCACGGTTCCCTTCACCGAGTCTCACCTCTCATCTATCGCGCCGGACCGTCGTCCGGGCTGCTTCGGCGGCCGGTGGTCCCGATCGCGGACCGGCCGGCATGGCGGGGAGCAGTCTGCACCGCTCGTCACCGGCATGCCTGTTCCCCCTTCCGGCCCGCCGTGGTCTCGGTCGCGGGCCGTCACTGCTGTCGGTACTGTCAAGAGATACGTCAATCCGTGTCCTGCGCACGCCACGCGGTGGGCGTCAACCACCCGCAGGTCTCCCCGCGGCACGCGGCAACGCGATAACGTGGCGTCCCTTTCCCCCACATGATCCTCGTCGCCGCCCTGGAGGTTCCGTGGTACAGGCGTACATCCTCATTCAGACCGAGGTGGGCAAGGCGTCGACCGTCGCCGAGACCATCTCCGCAATTCCGGGAGTGATCCAGGCGGAGGACGTGACAGGCCCCTACGACGTGATTGTCCGCGCGCAGGCCGACACGGTCGACGAACTGGGCCGCATGGTGGTCGCCAAGGTCCAGCAGGTGGAAGGCATCACCCGAACCCTGACCTGCCCGGTCGTTCATCTGTAGTCCCCGTCTACGCTGGGCCGGTGACATCATCGCGCCGGCTCCGCCACCCCGTGTTCCTCGGTCCGTCCGTCGCCGCTCTGCTGCTGGCCGCGGCGGGCTGTTCCTCCTCGGGCGCGGCGGTGTCGGTCACGGTGCCCTCCCCTCCCCCGGAAGCCGCAGCCTACTGCCGCGCGCTGCACGGGGAACTGCCGGAGACCGTCGCCGGGCACGACCGCGGGGACACCGGGCCGAAATCCGAACTGACCGCCGAGTGGGGGGACGGAGCGATCGTACTGCGCTGCGGTGTCCCCCGGCCCGCGAAGATGGACGACCCCATGGCCAAGGGGACCGAGGCGAACGGCGTGAACTGGCTGCTGGAGCAGTCGCAGGACGCCGGGCCGCGTTTCACGACGACCTATCGCAAGGCGTACGTCGAGGTGAGCCTGTCCGCCGAGTACGCGCACGACGCGAGTCCGCTGGCCGCGTTCGGCCCGGCCGTCGAGAAGACGGTTCCCGGCCTGTAGGGCGTGCGCCGCCGTCGCGGGGCGCACGCCCTGTGGCACGGTCCGGCGCTCAGCGCAGGCCGGTCGACCGCCTCAGCGCGGCCTGGATCAGCCGGTCCACCAGCTCCTGGTAGCTCACACCGCTCTCCTGCCACATCCGCGGGTACATGGAGATCGGAGTGAAGCCGGGCAGGGTGTTGACCTCGTTGATCACGAAGGTGCCGTCCTCGGTGAGGAAGAAGTCGGCACGGACCAGTCCCTCGCAGGACACGGCGTCGAAGGCCTCGATCGCGAGGCGCTGGACCTCGGCGGTCTGCTCCTCGGTGAGCGGGGCGGGCACGATCCCGGAGGCCGAGTCGATGTACTTGGCCTCGAAGTCGTAGAAGTCGTGCGCGGTCACCGGCGGGATCTCGGCGGGCACGCTGGCGCGCGGACCGTCCTCGAACTCCAGCACCCCGCACTCGATCTCGCGGCCCCGCAGCAGCGACTCGACCAGGAACTTGGGGTCGTGGCGGCGGGCCTCCTCGATCGCCCCGTCGAGCCCGGACGGGTCGTCGACCTTGGTGATGCCGATGGAGGAGCCGGCCCGGGCGGGCTTGATGAAGAGCGGCCAGCCGTGCTCGCCGGCGAAGTCCACGATGCGCGCGCGGGCCCCGGCGGGGTCCTTGTCCCATTCCCGGGGGCGCACCACGAGGTAGGGGCCGACCGGCAGGCCGAAGGAGATGAAGACCCGCTTCATGTACTCCTTGTCCTGGCCGACCGCCGAGGCGAGGACCCCGGCGCCGACGTAGGGGACGCCGGACAGTTCCAGGAGTCCCTGGAGGGTGCCGTCCTCGCCGTACGGGCCGTGCAGCACGGGGAGGACGACGTCCACCTCGCCGAGTGCCTTGGGTACCGAGCCGGGCTCGCTGTACACCACTTCACGGCTGCCGGGGTCGACGGAGAGCACCACGGCACCCTCTGCGGACTCGGCCAGTTGGGCCACTTCCGGCATCTTCCGGTCCGTGATGGCCATGCGTTCGGGTTCGTCGGCGGTGAGCGCCCAGCGGCCGTCGGTCGTGATGCCGATCGGCAGGACGTCGTACTTGGTCCGGTCGATGGCGTTCAGGACGGCGCCGGCCGTGACGACCGAGATGCCGTGTTCGGAGCTGCGGCCGCCGAACACGACGGCCACGCGCGGCTTGCGGAGCTGCCGCTCCGGGCTCTGGGGGAGGTTCTCGCTGCTCATATCGGGTTGAGCGTACCTGCTGGTATCCCCTGCGTCAGCGCGGCCGGGTCCGCCACGGCGGTGACCGCGGACGTTCACCGCCGTGGCCCTCCGCGGCCCGTTCCGGAGCCCGTCGGGCGACCGCCCCCGGTCGAGGGGGCCGCCCGACGGGATCTCAGCGCCGCTCGGGCTTCGCGCTGCGCGACATCAGCTCGGCCAGCGCGACCATCGGCGGCTTGCCCTCGTGGACGATGCCGACGACCGTCTCGGTGATGGGCATGTCGACGCCGTGCCGGCGTGCCAGATCGAGCACCGACTCGCAGGACTTGACGCCCTCGGCGGTCTGCCTGGTGACGGCGATGGTCTCCTGGAGCGTCATGCCGCGGCCGAGGTTGGTGCCGAAGGTGTGGTTGCGCGACAGCGGCGAGGAGCAGGTCGCCACCAGGTCGCCCAGGCCCGCGAGTCCGGAGAAGGTCAACGGGTCGGCGCCCATGGCGAGACCGAGGCGGGTCGTCTCGGCGAGGCCCCGGGTGATGAGCGAGCCCTTGGCGTTGTCGCCGAGGCCCATGCCGTCGGCGATGCCGACCGCGAGGCCGATGACGTTCTTGACCGCGCCGCCGAGTTCGCAGCCGACCACGTCGGTGTTGGTGTACGGGCGGAAGTACGGGGTGTGGCAGGCGGCCTGGAGGCGCCGGGCCACGGACTCGTCCTGGCAGGCGACGACGGCCGCCGCGGGGCGGCGTTCGGCGATCTCCTTGGCCAGGTTGGGTCCGGTGATGACGGCGATCCGGTCCGCGGAGACCTTGGTGACGTCCTCGATGACCTCGCTCATCCGCTTCGCCGTGCCGAGTTCGACGCCCTTCATCATCGAGACGAGGACGGTGTCGGAGCCCAGGTGCGGGGCCCAGTCGGCGAGGTTGGCGCGCAGCGTCTGCGAAGGCACCACGAGCACGGCGAAGTCGGCGCCGTCCAGCGCCTCGGCGGCGTCGGTGGTGGCCCGGACCGACCCGGGGAGTTCGATGCCCGGCAGGTAGTCCGGGTTGGTGCGGGTGGTGTTGACGGCCTCGGCGATCTCGGCGCGGCGGCCCCAGAGGGTGACCTCGCAGCCGGCGTCGGCGAGGACCACGCCGAAGGCCGTGCCCCATGAGCCCGTTCCGAAGACGGCCGCCTTCGCGGGGTGCGTCACTTGGTTCCCTTTCCCTCGGCCTTGCGCCGCTGTTCCGCGCGGGCCCTGCGGTGGTCGTACGGCTGTGCCGGGGCCTTCTCGCCCCGCACGATCTCCAGCTGCTCGGTCACCGCGGCCATGATGACCTCGGTAGCCTCGCGCAGCACCTCGGGCGTCGGCTGCAGGTCGTAGAACCGGGAGAGGTCGACGGGCGGTCCCGCCTGCACCTGGAGGGTCTTGCGGGGGAAGAACCGGAACTTGTCCGTCTTGGCGTACGGCGGCATCGCCAGGTTGGCGCCCCACTGGGCGACCGGGATGACCGGGACCTTCGTCAGCAGCGCGACGCGGGCCGCGCCGGTCTTGCCGGCCATCGGCCACATGTCGGGGTCGCGGGTGAGGGTGCCCTCCGGGTAGAAGGCGACGCATTCGCCGCGCTCGATGGCGTCGACGGCGGCCCGGAAGGCGTCCAGCGCGTTGGTCGTCTCGCGGTACACGGGAATCTGTCCGGTGCCGCGCAGCATCATTCCGACGAAGGGCGTCTTGAAGAGGGCCGCCTTGGCCAGGAGCCGGGGCACCCGCCCGGTGTTGTACTGGAAATGGGCGTAGGAGAGCGGGTCCAGGTAAGAGTTGTGGTTGACCGCCGTGATGAATCCGCCGTCGGCCGGAATGTGCTCCATTCCCCGCCAGTCACGCTTGAACAGAACCACCAGCGGCGGTTTTGCGATGACCGCCGCCAGGCGGTACCAGAAGCCGATTCTGCGGCGGGACACTCGGACACCTTCCTCTAAGGACCTGAACTCTGCCTGGCTACCGACGGTCAAGTCTCGCCCCAGGCCCCTGCTCTGTCGAGAACACCGTACGCCCCGGTTTCGGGACCGTCCCTCCGGGTTCTCGCGCAGGCAGGCGAGAATAGGCCGCGAAGCGCACCGAGGGGGAGATCGCCACGAACACCGACCCGACCGGTCCCTGGTCCCTGGTCGTCCCGTTGAAACCCTTGGCCCGGGCCAAGAGCAGGCTGGCGCCCGCGACGGGGGACGCGCTGCGTCCGCGGCTCGCCCTCGCCTTCGCCCGGGACACCGTGGCCGCCGTCCTGTCCTGCCCGGCGGTGCTGGATGTGGTGGTGGTCACGGACGACGCGGAGGCCGGGGCCGCGCTCGCCGCGCTCGGCGCGCGCGTCGTGCCCGACGAGCCCGACCGCGGGCTCAACGCCGCGCTGGCGCACGGCGCGCGCACCGTACGGGCCCGGCGGCCCCGGGCCGCCCTCGCCGCGCTCAACGCCGATCTCCCGGCACTGCGTCCCGGGGAATTGGCCCGGGTACTCAATTACTCCGCCGAATTCCCGCGCACATTTGTGACGGATGCGGCGGGAATCGGCACAACATTTCTGTCGGCCGCGCCCGGGGCGGAATTGCGCCCGGCTTTCGGCGGCCCCTCCCGGGTCCGGCATCTGGACTCCGGGGCGGTGGAGGCCGACCTGACCGGTATCGATTCGGTCCGCCAGGACGTGGACACCGGCGCGGACCTGCGGGCCGCGCTGGCCCTGGGCGTCGGCCCGCACACGGCGGAACACGCCGCGGAACACCTGGGCGCGGGAATCCCCCGGGCCGCACCGCGTCGGTAGCGCCGCCCTTCCGGGGACGCGCCCCGGGCGCCCGCCCCGCTACCCGTACCGGGCCGCGCCGCCCCCGTACCGGACCCGGTCGCCCCGTGCCGGGCCGCTAGGCTGCCGTCCATGCAGGCGACCTCGTACACGTACGACCCCGAGACCCGCACCGGCAGCGTGCTGCTCGACGACGGCACCCCGGTGGAGTTCGACGCCCGGGCCTTCGACGCCGGCGGGCTGCTGCTGCTGCGGCCCGGGCAGCGGGTGCGGATCGAGGGCCGCGGCGAGGGCGCGGACCTGCGGATCACCCTGGTGACCCTGCAGACGTTCTGACGGCCGCGCGCACGCGCCCACGACAGCCCGCGGGCCGGGCTCCCCCGAGGGGAGCCCGGCCCGGTGCGTGTGAGCGGTCTGTGCTGCTCGGTCTCACTTCTTCCGTGCGGTGGTCTTCTTGGCCGTGGTCTTGCGCGCCGTGGTCTTCTTCGCGGGCGCCTTCTTCGCCGTGGCCTTCTTGGCGGGGGCGGTCTTGGCGGCGGTGGTCTTCTTCGTCGCCGTCTTCTTCGCCGCCGCGGCGGTGGTCTTCTTCGCGGCCGTGGCCTTCTTGGCCGCCGCGGTGGTCTTCTTCGCGGTGGTCTTCTTCGCCGCCGTGGTCTTCTTCGCGGCGGTCACGGTCTTCTTGGCGGTGGCCTTCTTCGCCGTGGCCTTCTTGGCGGCGGCCTTCTTGGCCGCGGCCTTGGTCGTCGTACGGGTGGAAGCACCACCCGAGAGGCTGCCCTTGGGCGCCTTCTTCACGGCCACCTCGCCGCCCTTGGGGAGCTTCTTCGAGCCGCTCACCAGGTCCTTGAAGCCCTGTCCCGCGCGGAAGCGGGGAACCGAGGTCTTCTTGACCCGCACGCGCTCACCCGTCTGCGGGTTGCGGGCGTACCGGGCGGGGCGGTCGACCTTCTCGAACGAGCCGAAGCCCGTGACCGAGACACGGTCCCCCGCGACAACCGCACGGACGATCGCGTCGAGCACCGCGTCGACGGCGTCGGCGGCCTGCTGACGGCCGCCGACCTTGTCGGCAATCGCTTCTACGAGCTGCGCCTTGTTCACGTCTTCCCCTTCGGAGACATTGCCAGAACGAAAGTGTTCAAGCGTTTTCGCACGTTAGGCAGATATATACCGCAAATCAAACACGAAACGGGCTAATCACCCTAGTGCCGCAACGAAGTCGACCGCTGCGTCGTTCCGCAGAGTCACTCACCTTCGGGGAATCGGCCCTCGTCGAGGTCCTTCATCAACCGGTCCAGACGCCTTGCCGCGTCCGGGAGATCGTGCTTAGCCGCGGCCGTGATGACCAACAGCTTCCGGGACAGCGCCATCCTTACGCCCTCCGGGACTTGCAGTGCGCGCACTCTTGTGTGCGCTTCCTTCAATCGGTCGGCGACTTGGCCGTAAAGCTCGAGTTGGCTGTCGCGTTCCATGCACCGATTGTGCCATCTGGGGCGAGTTGTCGCCCGACGGGGTCTCAACAAGCGACTGCGCCCCCTACCAGAAGGCAGGGGGCGCAGTCCTGGAAACGCGCTGCTCAGGCGTTAATTGTACGTGGCTTGAAGGCCGGCCTGGCTGCCTCGTAAGTCGCGATGTCCGCTTCGTTCTGAAGGGTGAGACCGATGTCATCCAGCCCGTTCAGCAGTCGCCAGCGGGCGTTCTCGTCGAGCTCGAAGTCGGCGGTGATCCCCTCGGCGCGCACCTGGCGCCCCTCCAGGTCGACGGTGATCTCGACCGTCGGGTCGGCCTCGGTCAGCTCCCAGAGCGCGTCGACGGTCTTCTGGTCGAGCACGACGGTCAACAGGCCGTTCTTCAGCGAGTTGCCGCGGAAGATGTCGGCGAAGCGGGAGGAAATCACGGCCTTGAAGCCGTAGTTCTGCAGGGCCCACACGGCGTGCTCGCGGGACGAGCCGGTGCCGAAGTCCGGGCCGGCCACCAGGACCGTGGCGCCTTTGCGCTCCGGGCGGTTGAGGACGAAGTCCTCGTCCTTGCGCCAGGCCTCGAACAGCCCGTCCTCGAAGCCGTCGCGGGTGACCTTCTTCAGCCAGTGGGCGGGGATGATCTGGTCGGTGTCGACGTTGCTGCGGCGCAGCGGGACGGCCCGGCCGGTGTGCGTGGTGAAAGCTTCCATGATTCTCAGACTCCGGCGGGCGTACGGGCGTCGGACAGGTCGGCGGGCGAGGCCAGGTGGCCCAGCACGGCGGTGGCGGCGGCGACCTGCGGGGAGACCAGGTGCGTACGGCCGCCCTTGCCCTGCCGGCCCTCGAAGTTGCGGTTCGAGGTGGAGGCGGAGCGCTCGCCGGGGGCCAGCTGGTCGGGGTTCATGCCGAGGCACATCGAGCAACCCGCGTGCCGCCATTCGGCGCCGGCGGCGGTGAAGACCTTGTCCAGGCCCTCCTCGACGGCCTGCAGGGCGACCCGGACCGAGCCGGGGACGACCAGCATCCGCACGCCGTCCGCGACCCTGCGGCCCTCCAGGATCGCGGCCGCGTTGCGCAGGTCCTCGATCCGGCCGTTGGTGCAGGAGCCTACGAAGACGGTGTCCACATTGATCTCGCGCAGCGGCTGCCCCGCGGTCAACCCCATGTACTCCAGGGCCTTTTCGGCGGCGTTCCGCTCCGAGGCGTCCTCGTACGAAGCGGGATCGGGGACGTTCGCCGACAGCGGCGCGCCCTGGCCGGGGTTGGTGCCCCAGGTGACGAACGGCGCCAGCTCGGCGGCGTCGATGACGACCTCGGCGTCGAAGACCGCGTCGTCGTCGGTGCGCAGCGTCTTCCAGTACGCGACGGCGGCGTCCCAGTCCTCGCCCCGCGGGGCGTGGTCGCGGCCCCTCAGGTAGTCGAAGGTGGTCTCGTCCGGGGCGATCATGCCCGCCCGGGCACCGGCCTCGATCGACATGTTGCAGATGGTCATCCGGGCCTCCATCGAGAGCTTCTCGATGGCCGGGCCGCGGTATTCGAGGATGTAGCCCTGGCCTCCGCCGGTGCCGATGCGGGCGATGATCGCGAGGATCAGGTCCTTGGCCGTGACGCCGTCGGGCAGTTCGCCGTCGACGGTGATCGCCATGGTCTTCGGGCGGGCCATCGGCAGGGTCTGGGTGGCCAGGACGTGCTCGACCTGGCTGGTGCCGATGCCGAACGCCAGCGCGCCGAAGGCGCCGTGCGTGGAGGTGTGGGAGTCGCCGCAGACCACCGTGGTGCCCGGCTGGGTCAGCCCCAGCTGCGGGCCGACCACGTGCACGACGCCCTGCTCCACGTCGCCCAGCGGGTGCAGCCTCACGCCGAACTCCGCGCAGTTCTTGCGCAGGGTCTCCAGCTGGGCGCGGGAGACCGGGTCGGCGATCGGCTTGTCGATGTCGAGGGTCGGGGTGTTGTGGTCCTCGGTGGCGATGGTGAGATCGAGGCGCCGCACCGGGCGTCCGGCCTGCCGGAGGCCGTCGAAGGCCTGCGGGCTGGTCACCTCGTGCAGCAGGTGCAGATCGATGAAGAGGAGGTCGGGCTCGCCTTCGGCGCGCCGGACGACATGGTCGTCCCAGACCTTCTCCGCGAGTGTCCTACCCATCGCTTTCCCTCCGGCCGGCGTCTTCGCCGGCCCAACTAGAGATTCGGTGCGCCGTCGTCCCGACCCCCTGCGGGACGGTGGCAGACGGGCCGTCGTGCGGCCGCTCGTACAGGTTCGCAACTTCCGCCGGAAATTGAACTTGCGTTTCACAGAGTGAGACGGGAGTATCGTCGTATGGACAACTCTAGCGGCGTCGGCGTTCTCGACAAGGCGGCTCTCGTATTGAGCGCCCTGGAGTCCGGTCCGGCCACCCTCGCCGGGCTGGTCGCGGCGACCGGGCTCGCACGACCCACGGCCCATCGACTGGCCGTGGCACTGGAACACCACCGCATGGTGGCGAGGGACATGCAGGGCCGTTTCATTCTCGGCCCCCGGCTGGCGGAGCTCGCGGCCGCGGCCGGTGAGGACCGTCTGCTGGCCACGGCGGGACCGGTGCTCACCCACCTGCGCGACATCACCGGCGAGAGCGCGCAGCTCTACCGCCGGCAGGGCGACATGCGGATCTGCGTGGCGGCGGCGGAGCGGCTGTCCGGCCTGCGGGACACCGTGCCGGTCGGCTCCACGCTCACCATGAAGGCCGGTTCGTCGGCCCAGATCCTGATGGCCTGGGAGGAGCCGGAGCGCCTGCACCGCGGCCTCCAGGGCGCCCGTTTCACGGCGACGGCGCTCTCGGGCGTACGGCGCAGGGGCTGGGCCCAGTCGATCGGTGAGCGCGAGCCGGGCGTCGCCTCGGTCTCGGCCCCGGTGCGCGGTCCGTCGAACCGGGTGGTCGCCGCCGTCTCGGTCTCGGGACCGATCGAGCGGCTGACCCGGCACCCGGGCCGGATGCACGCCCAGGCGGTCATCGATTCGGCGGCCAGGCTCAGCGAGGCCCTGCGCCGCAACGGCTGACGCGTTCGACGACTTCCCGGCCGCCCCAGCGTCGTGGCGGCCTCCGTCGGAACCTCACCCCGCGGACGAGCGGTGCGCGAGACGGTCCGCCGCCCGGCGGCCGCGCCCCTCGATCGGCAGCACCCCGGTGGCCCCCGCCAGTCCGTGGACCGGCATGTCCGCGTAGATCGCCTCGTACCCGCCCTCGGGCACTATGTACGTCTCGTGCCACAGCCCCACGTGCTGCCGGGACTTCTTCTCCTTGCGGTTCATGATCGCCCAGGCCCTGCGGTGGAACATGTCGGGAGCGCTCGCGTACGCGTAGAGCTTCTCCTTCGACTCCCAGTACTGGACGACCCAGTACGACCGCGGCGAGCCCGACAGCAGCGTGCGCCCGAGCAGGCCGCGCTCCTTGTCCCTGCCCAACTCCCGCAGCATGCGCAGCATC
Organism: Streptomyces sp. sk2.1; assembly: GCF_008120935.1. Taxonomy (GTDB): domain Bacteria; phylum Actinomycetota; class Actinomycetes; order Streptomycetales; family Streptomycetaceae; genus Streptomyces. The sequence continues at coordinate 1,185,785 of NZ_RDBO01000077.1, read as the reverse complement.
GCGACGAAGACCGGCAGCCAGTGGTGCACGCCCCGGAAGTGGTTGATGCGCATCCCGATGAGCAGCACGACCACCTCCCCCTCGGCCGCCGCGGTCGTCCGTCCCGGAATCGTTTTGCCGAACACGTCATCCACCCCTCTCTTCATTGGAGAGTGCCGCTATCCAATGGTTGGATAGTGGCACTGCCCAAGAGGTGGCGCAAGGGAAGGCACGACACATGCGGCTCTCGGAACTGAGCGAGAAGAGCGGCGTCAAACCCGCGACGATCAAGTACTACCTGCGCGAGGGGCTGCTGCGCCCCGGCCACCGGGTCAGCGCCACGCAGGCCGAGTACGACGGGAACCATCTGCGCCGGCTGCGCCTGGTGCGGGCCCTGATCCAGGTCGGACGCCTGCCCGTGGCCACGGTCCGTGAGGTCCTCTCCCACGTGGAGGACGAGTCCCTGGGGCGGACGATCCGGCTGGGCGCCGCGCTCTGGGCGCTCCCGCACGGCCCGGAGCCCGACGAGGAGGCGCCGGAGACGGCGGCCGCCCGGGAGGTCGTCGAGCGGCTCCTGGAGCGGCTCGACTGGGCGACGGCGCAGGAGATCGGCTCCTTGTCCCCCACCCACCGCTCGCTGGTGTCCTCGGTGGCCACGCTGATCCGCCTCGGCTATCCCTGCGACGTCGAGTACCTGGCCGAGCAGGCCCGGCTGATGCATCAAGTCGCCGTCCAGAACCTGGACATGATGGAGACGTATCCCACCGAGGAGGAGCAGGTGGAGGCGGCCGTCGCGTCGGCGGTGCTCTACGAGCCGCTGCTGATGTCCCTGCACCGGATGGCTCAGGAGGAGGAGTCGGTACGGCGGTACGGGCTCTGAGAACGAGCGGAAGGGCCCTTCACCGGAGTGAAGGGCCCTTCCATTTCCTGCTGTTGTACCCCCGACCGGATTCGAACCGGCGCTACTGCCGTGAGAGGGCAGCGTGCTAGGCCGCTACACAACGGGGGCTTGATATTGCTGTTGCATTTCTGCGCTGGGCTACCAGGACTCGAACCTAGAATGACGGTACCAGAAACCGTAGTGTTGCCAATTACACCATAGCCCATGGTGTTACAAGTACCCCCGACCGGATTCGAACCGGCGCTACTGCCGTGAGAGGGCAGCGTGCTAGGCCGCTACACAACGGGGGCCCTAGCGATCCTGCATCGAGATCTTGGGAGCGACCCAGATGATCTCGCGGGAAGGATCTGTACCCCCGACCGGATTCGAACCGGCGCTACTGCCGTGAGAGGGCAGCGTGCTAGGCCGCTACACAACGGGGGCTTGTTACTGCTGTTGCATTTCTGCGCTGGGCTACCAGGACTCGAACCTAGAATGACGGTACCAGAAACCGTAGTGTTGCCAATTACACCATAGCCCACCAAAACTCAACCCCTGGAAGGGATTTTGTTCGGCGTGCGCTTCCCGTTCGGTTCTTCCGTTCCTCTCGGGCGGCGCAGGAAGAACATTACCCGAAGGTGTCCGGCGCTCCAAAACGGGTATCGGCGAGCAGCAACCCGGGCAGCTGGTCGAGCCCCTCGATGCGGAGGAGTTCGGGTCGTCCGCCCCGCTCCTTGCGGTCCAGCCAGATCCCCTTCAGCCCGGCGGCGACCGCCCCCGCGGCGTCGATGTCGGGCTCGTCCCCCACGTACGCGACCTCCCCCGGCTCCAGGGCCATCGCCTCGCACGCGGCATGGAAGGCGCCGGCCTCGGGCTTGGAGACGCCCAGCTCCACGGCGCACACCACGGCCTCGAACCGGTCCCGCACCCCGAGCGTGCGCAGCTTCCGGTCCTGGTTGCGGATGCTGGAGTTCGACAGGATCGCGTGCCGGAACCCGCCCGCCAGTTCGTCCAGGACGGGCAGCACGTCGGGGAAGAGCCGCCAGGCGGCCTCGTAATGGATCGCATGCCGCCCGAACCAGTCGTCGGCCTCCTCGTCCGTCAGCGGCCGCGAGAGGAACTCCCGCACCCGGTCCCGGCGCTGCCCCTGGAAGTCGGTCTCCCCGGCCGCGAACCGCGCCCAGTGCGCCTCGGTGAGCTCCCGCCATACGGCGAGGGCCCGCCCGACGGACTCGTGTCCCTCGGGCAGGCCCTCCTGTTCGAGGTGCTCGCGCATTCCGGCGCGGTCGGCGCCGGTGTGGTCGAAGATCGTGTCGTCGATGTCCCAGAGGACCGCGCGGATCGTCATGCGGCCCAGCGTATGGGCCCGTCCCCCGGACGAGGAGGGCGCGGAAACGGCGGGAGGGGGCGGACGGCCGTGATGGCCGTCCGCCCCCCTCCCGCGGGCGCGTTCCGGTGCTCCCGGGTTACGCGGCGAGCTTCGCCAGGGCCGCGTCGACGCGGGCCAGGGTCTTCTCGCGGCCCAGGATCTCCAGGGACTCGAAGAGCGGCAGGCCGATCGTGCGGCCGGTGACCGCGACGCGGACCGGCGCCTGGGCCTTGCCGAGCTTGAGGCCGTGCTCCTCGCCCGCCGTGAGGACGGCGTTCTTCAGGGCCTCGGCGTTCCACTCGGCGTCGGCCAGCTCGGCGCGGGCCGTGGTGAGCAGGGCGTCGGAGCCCTCCTTCATCGCCTTGTTCCAGGACGCCTCGTCCGTCGCCGGCTCGTCGAGGAAGAGGAAGTCGACGTTGGCCGTGATGTCCGAGAGGACCGTGACGCGGGTCTGCGCGTGCGGGGCGATCTCCGCGAACTGCGCCGCGTCGAAGGACTCCGGGGCCCACGGGGCGAACGGGGCCTTCAGCCAGGGGCCGCAGGCCTCGGTGAACGCCTTCACGTCCATCCGGCGGATGTGCTCGGCGTTGACGTGCTCGCACTTCTTCAGGTCGAAGCGCGCCGGGTTGGCGTTGACGTCCTTGATGTCGAACGCGGCCACCATCTCGTCGACGGAGAAGATGTCCCGGTCCTCGGCGATGGACCAGCCCAGCAGGGAGAGGTAGTTGAGCAGCCCCTCGGGCACGAAGCCGCGCTCGCGGTAGAGGTTGAGCGAGGCCTGCGGGTCGCGCTTGGAGAGCTTCTTGTTGCCCTCGCCCATGACGTACGGCAGGTGACCGAAGGCGGGGGTGTCCTTGGCGATGCCCAGCTCGATGAGCGCCTTGTAGAGGGCGATCTGGCGCGGGGTGGAGGAGAGCAGGTCCTCGCCGCGCAGGACGTGCGTGATCTCCATCAGCGCGTCGTCGACCGGGTTGACCAGCGTGTACAGCGGGGCGCCGTTGGCGCGGACGATGCCGTAGTCCGGGACGTTCTCCGGCTGGAAGGTCAGCTCGCCGCGGACCAGGTCGGTGAAGGTGATCGACTCGTCGGGCATCCGGAAGCGGACGATGGAGGTGCGGCCCTCGGCCTCGTACGCGGCGATCTGCTCGGCGCTCAGCTCGCGGCAGTGGCCGTCGTAGCCGGAGGGCTTCCCGGCGGCGCGGGCGGCGTCGCGGCGGGTGTCCAGCTCCTCGGTGGTGCAGTAGCAGTGGTACGCGTACCCGCCGGCCAGGAGCTTGTCGGCGACGTCCTTGTAGATGTCCATGCGCTGCGACTGGCGGTACGGGGCGTGCGGGCCGCCGATCTCGGGGCCCTCGTCCCAGTCGAAGCCGAGCCAGCGCATGGAGTCCAGGAGCTGCTCGTAGGACTCCTCGGAGTCACGGGCGGCGTCCGTGTCCTCGATGCGGAAGACCAGGGTGCCGCCGTGGTGCCGGGCGAAGGCCCAGTTGAACAGGGCGGTGCGGACCAGGCCCACGTGGGGGTTGCCGGTCGGCGAGGGACAGAAACGGACGCGTACAGGTGCGTTAGCCACGCTTGATCACCTTGTTGGTGAGAGTGCCGATGCCTTCGATGGTGACGGCGACCTCGTCGCCGACGTGGAGGGGTCCGACCCCTGCGGGAGTGCCGGTGAGGATCACGTCGCCCGGGAGCAGCGTCATGGCTTCCGTGATGTGGACGACCAGGTCCTCGATCGAGCGGATCATCTCGCTCGTGCGGCCCAGTTGGCGTTGCTCGCCGTTGACCGTCGCCTGAATGGTCAGGTCACCGGGGTCGAGGTCGGTCTCCACCCAGGGGCCGAGCGGGCAGGACGTGTCGAAGCCCTTGGCCCGTGCCCACTGCTTCTCCCGCTTCTGGGCGTCGCGGGCGGTGACGTCGTTGGCGCAGGTGTAGCCGAAGATGACGTCCTTCACGCGCTCGCGCGGCACTTCCCGGCACATGCGGCCGATGACCACGGCCAGTTCGGCCTCGTGGTGGAGCTCCTGGGAGAAGGAGGGGTACTCGATGGCGTCGCCGGAGCCGATCACCGAGGTGGTGGGCTTGAAAAAGGCGACGGGGACGTCCGGTACCTCGTTGCCCAGCTCCTTGGCGTGCTCCGCGTAGTTGCGGCCGATGGCCACGACCTTGTTGGGGAGCACGGGCGGCAGGAGGCGGACCTTGCTCAGCGGGACCTTGGTGCCGGAGAGCTCGAATTCGGCGTACGGGATGCCCTTGATGATGTCGAGGACGAGACCGTCGGGCCCGTCGCCCTCCACGGCGCCGAAGGCGACATTGCCGTCGATGGAGAACCTGGCGATGCGCACGGGATGCTGTCGCCCCTCACTTGCTGGCTGGCTGAAGACTGACACTTCAGGCTATCGCCTCGCCCGGCGGAGTCCGCCCGGTGGCGGGCGCCGCCCGGCGCGTACGGGCGCAGGCCGCGAGGAGCCCCGGCGCGGACGCGCGGGGGCCGGTACGGGACGGTGCCGCGGGTACGGGGCGGCGCGGGGAGGACCGGACGGCGCGGGCGCGGGTCCACCCGGGGAGGGGCCCCGCGCGCCCGTGCCGGGTCGGCCCGTCCGGTCTATTCCGGGGCCGCGACGGGGGCCGGGGCCTCCATGAGGATGGTGCGGCGGGGGTTGGCCGTCTGGTTCGGCAGGTCGACGGCGTGCTCCCGCAGTTCCGGCGTTCCCAGGCCCTCGGCGTCCTTGAGGTGCGCCAGCGTGGTGCGGCGGGGGTTGGCAATGTTGCGGAACATCGTCGTCTTCTTCATCTGCCGTTCGGACCCTGTCGGTACGGGCGCCGCCCGGAGGGGCGCCGGTTGTCGGATTTGCCATCCCTGTAAAGCGTCAGGCTAAACATCCAATTCCCTCCGGGAGCCCGGAAGAGACGGCGATCATCATGTGAGTTTGCTCACGGCCGCTCCGAAAAATGCCCTATTTCGGGCGTCAAATCGCCACGCTCGAAACGGACATTACATCACTGAATGATCTATTCCGCTCCTGATCATGCCGACTGGGACACCTGTCACCACTCGCCGTTCTGTCCGTAATCAATACATTCATCCATGATCACGCTCCACTGCTCGTTACTCATTCATCACAATGTGTCACCCAGGTCCCGGGCGGGCAGGGGGCCCTTGTTGGAGATCCGGCACTGTGCTGGAATTCCACGCACCGCCGCAGGTTTCAAACCGGCGCGCAGGGGGCGCAACACAGCGCCGAGTGACGGCGGAAAGGGGAAGGACGCCGGCCACTCATGACCACCATGGGGCGGGTACGACGCTCCACGACGCCGACACCGTTCCACCGCCTCGTGCGACGGAACGCCTGGTCCAGAGGTTGCGACGCTAGTGCAGGGACGTTTCAAGAGGGATGGCAGCGCTGCGGCGGAGCAGGAGCCGCACGGCGGGACCGACCGCGGTTCCTCGCCCCAGCACGCCCAGAACCCCGGACCGGCCGCAGCCGGTGACAGCGCCGACCACGCCCGGAACCCCGGTGCCACGGCCGAGGGCGGTGCCGACGCCGCCCCCTCGACCAAGTCCCAGGCTGCCACCGGCAGCGGCTCGCGCATGGCCCTCCGCAACTGGCGCATCAGCACCCGTCTGGTCTCCCTGCTCGCCCTCCCCGTGGTCGCCGCGACCACGCTCGGCGGTCTGCGGATCAACGACTCGATGAACGACATCCAGCAGCTGGACCACATGCAGCTGCTGACCAGGATGACCAAGCAGGCGACCTCGCTCGCCCAGGCGCTCCAGGAGGAGCGCGACCGTTCGGCCGGTCCGCTGGCCAACGGCGTGAAGGCCGACGACTTCAAGGTCACCGACCCCCGCAAGAAGACCGACCGGGCCAAGACCGCCTTCCTCGACGCGACGACCTCGATCGGCGACCCCTCCGGTGACGACGCCCTGGAGGGCATCTACGCCAGCGTCAACCAGATCGCGGGCCAGCTGGCCGAGATCCGGGAGATCCGCAAGACGGCCTACGTCAAGGGCGCCCCGAGCCTCTCGACCGTCGACAAGTACAGCCAGCTGATCTCCTCGCTGCTGAGCCTCTCGCAGGACATGGCGCAGGCGACCAGCAACTCCGAGATGATCAAGCGGACCCGGGCGCTGGCGGCCTTCTCCTCCGCCAAGGAGTACGCCTCCGTCCAGCGGGCGATCATCGCCGCGGCGCTGCCCGGCGGCAACGACAAGCAGCCGCACCTCGACCCGAACGACCGGCAGTTCGGTGAGTCCGCGCAGGGCAAGGAGGCCGCGGCGCTCCGTTCCTTCAAGGCGGTGTACGGCGCGACCGGCAACAACGCCGAGGAACTGACCTCCACGCTGGACGAGGGCAACCCGGAGATCAAGGCCGCCAACGCCTACGCCCGGAAGGTGCTGACCAGCTCCACCGGCATGGACGGCACGGCACGGCGCTCCTACCTGGACTGGTACGACCAGAGCTCGACCAAGATCCAGGCGATGAAGACCATCGAGGAGACCCTCCTCAGCGACATGGAGGGCAAGGCCCGCGAGCTCCGCGACGAGTCGAAGCGCGAAGCGATCATCAGCGGTGCGCTCATCCTGCTCGTGCTCGGCGTCTCGCTGGTCGGCGCCTTCGTCGTCGCCCGGTCGATGATCCGCTCGCTGCGGCGGCTCCAGGACACGGCCACCCGCGTCGCCCAGGACCGGCTGCCCGAGCTCGTCAAGCAGCTCTCCGAGGCCGACCCGCAGGACGTGGACACCTCGGTCGAGTCGGTCGGTGTGCACTCCCGGGACGAGATCGGCAAGGTGGCCGCGGCCTTCGACGACGTGCACCGCGAGGCCGTCCGCCTCGCCGCCGAGCAGGCCCTGCTCCGGGGCAACGTCAACGCGATGTTCACCAACCTCTCGCGCCGCAGCCAGGGCCTCATCCAGCGTCAGCTCTCGCTCATCTCCGAACTGGAGTCGCGCGAGGCCGACCCGGACCAGCTCTCCTCGCTGTTCAAGCTCGACCACCTCGCGACCCGCATGCGCCGGAACGGCGAGAACCTCCTCGTCCTCGCGGGCGAGGAGCCGGGCCGCCGGTGGACCCGTCCCGTCCCGCTGGTCGACGTGCTCCGTGCCGCCGCCTCCGAGGTGGAGCAGTACGAGCGCATCGAACTGGCGGCGGTGCCCGCGACCGAGGTCGCCGGCCGCGTCGTCAACGACCTCGTGCACCTGCTCGCCGAGCTGCTGGAGAACGCCACTTCGTTCTCCTCCCCGCAGACGAAGGTCCGGGTCACCGGTCACGCGCTGCCCGACGGGCGGGTGCTCGTCGAGATCCACGACACCGGCATCGGCCTCTCCCCCGAGGACCTCGCCGCGATCAACGAGCGGCTCGCCTCGCCGCCCACCGTGGACGTCTCGGTCTCCCGCCGCATGGGTCTGTTCGTGGTCGGCCGGCTGTCCCTGCGTCACGGCATCCGGATCCAGCTGCGGCCCTCCGACTCCGGTGGGACGACCGCGCTGGTCATGCTGCCGGTCGACGTCGCGCACGGCGGCAAGCAGCCGCTTCCCAAGCAGGGCCCCGGGCAGCAGTCCGGCGCTCCCGCCGGTCTGCTCGGCGGCGGCGCCCCGGGGGCGAACGCCGGTTCGCGTCCCGGCATCGGCGGTGCCCCCTCGGGGCCCGGTGCCTCGCGCGGCCAGGTCGGTTCGGGCTCCACGCCGCGTGCCGCACTGCCCTCTCGCGATGTCGGCGGCGGCCGCCAGCAGGGGCGGCAGGCCCCCGGCACCGGTCCGCAGGACGTCTTCCGGCAGGAACCGCCGCAGCGTCAGGGCGGCGGCCTCGCCGGTGCCTTCGGCGGCGCCAGGGCCGGTGGCCGCGGCCAGGGCGACGGCGCGGGTCTCGCGGAGTCGGGCCGTCCCGACCTGTTCGGCCAGAACCGCCAGGGTCCGGGCCAGGACCGCAACGCCCCCGCCCGCGTCCGGCCGGCCGAGACGCGGCGCGGACGACTCCTCGGCACCCCAACTGGTGGTCTGCGGGCGCTGCGGGGCGGGGTTGCCGCCGGGCAGCTCGGCACGCGGACCGCCGGCCGGGGGCAGCCGGAGACCGGGCTCGTCCTGGCCACCGGGGCGCTGGAAGCCACCCGGACCGGCCGGCGGTCCGCGTGCCGAGCTGCCCGGCGGCAACCCCGCCCCGCAGCGCCCGCAGACCACCAGTTGGGGTGCCGAGGAGTCGTCCGCGCCGCGTCTCGGCCGGCCGGACGCCCCGCGCGGCCACGAGGAGCCCGAGTCCACCGGCCAGTTCCAGCGGCCGATGAGCCCGCCGCTGCCCTCGCGGCCGACCATGGACGACCGGGAGGGCCCCGGCTCCACCGCCGAGTTCGCCCGTCCGGACTTCTCCGCCCCGGCCCCGCAGGACCCGACSGGYACCGGGCAGTTCGCCCGCCCSGACTTCGCGGCCCAGACCCCGCAGGACCCGGCGAGCACCGSRCARTTCGCCCGTCCGGACTTCTCCGCCCCGGCCCCGCAGGACCCGACCGGTACCGGGCAGTTCGCCCGCCCCGACTTCGCGGCCCAGACCCCGCAGGACCCGGCGAGCACCGGACAGTTCGCCCGCCCCGGCTACGGACAGCCCCAGCCCGCCCAGCCGCAGGGCCTGGACGCCCCGCTGCGGCGCGGTCCCGAGGGCGAGTCGGACTTCGGCGCCCCGCGCCCGTCCGCGGACGACACGCAGTACCGTCCGGTCCTGCCGCCGCAGCCGCAGGCCGAGGCGCTGCCTCCGGCGGCCGATCCCGGGGACGGTCGTACACCGCTGTACGACACCCTGGAGACCAACTGGTTCCACAGCCCGCAGCAGGCTCCCGAGCCGCAGCAGGCCCCCGAACCGCAGGCGTCCGCGTCCCTCCCGCAGCGGCCGGCCCCGGAGCGGTCCGCTCCCGAGGCGCCGCGCTCCGGCGCGGAGGACACCGGGGCCACGACCACCTGGCGTCCCTCGCCGAACGACGAACTCGTGCGGCAGGCGGAGCGGGTCAAGAAGCCCGCGGCAGGCGGAGTCACCACCTCCGGACTTCCGCGCCGTGTGCCCCGCGCCAACCTGGTGCCGGGTACCGCCCAGCAGCAGAACCACCAGTCCGGCCCCCAGGTCTCACGCGCGCCCGACGACGTGCGCGGGCGGTTGACCAATCTCCGCCGGGGCATCCAGCAGGGTCGACAGGCCAACAACAACAACCAGTCGACCGGCAGTTTCCCACTCGGCCCCACTCACCAGCAGGAGCGTTAGTTGAGCCCGATGAGTCAGGCCGCGCAGAATCTGAACTGGCTGATCACCAACTTCGTGGACAACACCCCCGGGGTGTCCCACACGGTGGTGGTCTCCGCCGACGGACTCCTGCTGGCCATGTCCGAAGGATTCCCCCGCGACCGCGCCGACCAGCTGGCGGCCGTCGCCTCCGGCCTGACCTCGCTGACCGCGGGCGCCTCCCGCATCTTCGAGGGCGGCGCCGTCAGTCAGACCGTGGTGGAGATGGAGCGCGGCTTCCTCTTCCTCATGTCCATCTCGGACGGTTCCTCGCTGGCCGTCCTCGCCCACCCGGACGCCGACATCGGCCTGGTCGGGTACGAGATGGCCCTGCTGGTCGACCGCGCGGGCACCGTCCTCACCCCCGACCTCCGCGCCGAGCTCCAGGGCAGCCTGCTCCATTAGGCGGCCACGGACCGATGACAGATTCGATCGACCCAGTCCATGCCCTCATCCCTCGCCCGTCCGGCCGCTTAGAGCCCCCCACCGGCCCCTTCAGACGGCAAGACGAACTGCTGTCACGCCCGGAGGATTCATGACCCCGCCACCCGCCTCACCCGACCCGTACGGCGCGCTGAACCATGCGTCGTACGACGGTGAAGGCGACCAGCCACTGGTCCGCCCGTACGCCATGACCGGTGGCCGGACCCGGCCGCGTTACCAGCTCGCCATAGAGGCGCTGGTATCCACCACGGCCGACCCCGCGCACCTGGGGACGCTGCTCCCCGAGCACCAGCGGATCTGCCACCTCTGCCGTGAGGTCAAGTCGGTGGCCGAGGTCTCGGCCCTGCTGTCGATGCCGCTCGGGGTGGCCCGGATCCTCGTCGCGGACCTGGCGGAAGCCGGCATGGTGGCCATTCACCAGCCGGGCAACGGAGAGGCCGGCGGCGCGCCGGACGTGACACTGCTCGAAAGGGTGCTCAGTGGACTTCGCAAGCTCTAGCGGCGGTGCGGCCCGCGCCACCACCTCGGCGAAGATCGTGGTGGCCGGGGGCTTCGGCGTGGGCAAGACCACGTTCGTCGGTGCCGTCTCGGAGATCAACCCGTTGCGCACCGAGGCCGTGATGACGTCCGCGTCCGCGGGCATCGACGACCTGACGCACACCGGTGGCAAGACGACGACGACCGTCGCGATGGACTTCGGTCGCATCACCCTGGACCAGGACCTGATCCTGTACCTCTTCGGTACGCCCGGACAGGACCGCTTCTGGTTCATGTGGGACGACCTGGTCCGCGGCGCCATCGGCGCCGTCGTCCTCGTCGACACCCGCCGTCTCGCCGACTGCTTCCCCGCCGTCGACTACTTCGAGAACAGCGGGCTCCCCTTCGTCATCGCCCTCAACGGCTTCGACGGACACCAGCCCTACACCCCCGACGAGGTCCGCGAAGCACTCCAGATCGGCCCCGACACGCCGATCATCACGACGGACGCCCGGCACCGCGCGGACGCCAAGAGCGGTCTGATCACGCTCGTGGAGCACGCCCTCATGGCACGACTCAAGTAGGCGCAAGTCGGTATTTCCGTACGGCAGTTGCCGTAGTCAAACGGGGGTGGACTGTGTCCTTTGACACGATCCGCCCCCGTATTCATAACGTTTCGACAGAGAATTGCTCCGCGTTCGACACCGGACGCATCCGAGTGGTGTCGCTGCGCTCACATGAGCCCCGCCTTTTGACGGGGCTCGTTGTTTATGTCCGTTTTATCCGAGGTCTGTGCCACTCGGAATGACAGGTTCCGACTGTTTGGAACGCGACCGGTCCCCGTGCTGGAATTCGTCGAACTCCGGAGTAGTACGACCCTGAACGAAACACGGCACAGCGTAGGTGCCGACGCCGAGAGGTTGTTGGTCGAGTGAGGCGAAGCAACGAGGGCGCCACGGCGCAGCAGGAGCGGGGCAATTTCACTCCGCCGACGCCCGCCGCGACGCCGTCCGCCGATGCGGCGGTGTCCGGCGGCAGCACCAGCCGTCTGGCGCCCCGCAACTGGCGTGTGCCCACCCGGCTGAACGCCATTCTCCTGATTCCGGTCCTGGTCGGCCTGGTCATGGGCGGTTTCCAGGTGAAGGGCTCGATCGACACCTGGCGCGAGGCCGAGGACGCCGAGAAGACCGCGCTGGTCGTGCGCGCCGCCGCCGAGTACGGTCAGGCGCTGCTCGACGAGCGGGACCTCTCCGCCCAGCCGCTGCTGTCGAACAAGCGCGACGCCGCCGTCGTCTCGGAGGCCCGGGCCACCACGGACAACGCTGCCGTCAAGTTCGACGAGGCCGTCAAGGGCATGCCGAGGACGGAGGGCCTGGAGCGACGGCTGAGGCTCTTCCGACTGGAGGAGCCCACCCTTCCCGAGCTGCGCAAGGCCGCCTTCGCCGAGGCCATGGACCCGGTGAAGACGGAGGAGGGCTACGTCAAGGTCCAGCACTCGCTGATGGAGTTCAGCAACGAGCTGGGGCTGGGCACCGGCAACATCACCAGCTACGGCCGTTCGGTCTACGCGCTGGAGCTCGCCAAGGCTGCAGAATCGCTTCAGCGCTCCATCGGCATGCACCTTCTGGTGCGGCCGAGCCAGAAGAGCGCCACGTTCGACGCCCAGGTCAAGGCCTTCGGTTCGTACAACTACCTGGAGGACGTCGCCCTGGGCGAGTTCACCTCCGGTGCCAAGGAGGAGGACGCCTCCCAGCTGAAGCAGGTGCTGGCCGCCAAGGCCGACGAGGGCAACGCGAAGCTGAAGAAGGCCAAGGAACAGGCCGACGCCACCGGTGTGCCGTTCGTGGCCCCGCCCAGCATCGACGGTTCCGTCTTCGACGGCATGGCCGAGCAGATCTCCCAGGGCAAGTCGCCCGAGAAGCTGGCCGAGAAGGGCATCACGCCGGAGACCTGGATGGCCGCCGCCACGGCCAAGTTCGACGGCTACGCCACGGTCGAGAACGAGCTCGTCGACAAGGCCGTGACCGAGGCGGCGGAGATCTCCTCCGACGCCAGGACCGACGCCTTCGTGAACGCCGCCGTCGTGCTCGTCTCCCTGCTGGCCGCCTTCGTCCTGGCCGGCCTCATGGCCCGGCAGATGAGCCGCTCGATGCGCCGGCTGCGCACCGCCGCCTTCGGCATCGCCGAGCAGCGGCTGCCGGCCCTGGTCGACCAGCTCTCCCGGGCCGATCCGGGCCGGGTGGACACCCGCGTGCAGCCGATCCCGATCGACAGCCACGACGAGATCGGCGAGGTCGCCCGCGCCTTCGACCAGGTGCACCGCGAGGCCGTCCGGCTCGCCGCCGAGCAGGCCATGCTGCGGGGCAACGTCAACGCGATCTTCACCAACCTCTCGCGCCGCAACCAGTCGCTGATCGAGGGCCAGCTGACCCTCATCACCGACCTGGAGAACAACGAGGCCGACCCGGACCAGCTGGAGAACCTCTTCCGTCTGGACCACCTGGCCACCCGCATGCGCCGCAACGGCGAGAACCTCCTCGTCCTCGCCGGCGAGGAGCCGGGGCGCCGCTGGAACCAGCCGGTCCCGCTGGTCGACGTGTTGCGGGCCGCCTCGTCCGAGGTGGAGTCGTACGAGCGCATCGAGCTCTCCGGGGTACCGGAGACCGAGATCCACGGCCAGTCCGTCACCGACCTCGTGCACCTGCTGGCCGAGCTGCTGGAGAACGCCACCACCTTCTCCTCGCCGCAGACCAAGGTGCGGGTCACCGCCACCCGGCTGCCCGACGGCCGCGTGATGATCGAGATCCACGACAAGGGCATCGGTCTCACCGGCGAGGACTTCGCCGACATCAACCACAAACTGGCCAACCCGCCGACCGTGGACGCCGCGGTGTCCCAGCGGATGGGTCTGTTCGTGGTCGGTCGGCTCGCCGACCGGCACGGCATCCGGGTCCAGCTGCGTCCCTCGGGCGAACAGGCCGGGACCACGTCGCTGGTCATGCTGCCGGACGCCATCACCCACGGCGGCGGTGGCGAGCCGGACCCCGCGTCGGACGACTTCACGGTCTCCTCGATCATTCCGGAGCAGCAGGGCTTCGAGCAGCAGCCCCAGGCCGGGATGCGCACGGCGGCGGAGCTCGGCTTCGACGACTCGCGCTACGAGCAGCACCCGGCGGGAGCGGCGCAGCTGGACCCGGTGGGCCGTTCCCTGATGCGCGAGGAGCGCCGGGCGGCGCTGGGGGCGCAGACGGCCGGCGAGCACCCGCAGTTCCCGCAGGGGCAGTACGCCGAGGGCCAGTACCCGGCGAACGGCTACGCCCAGGAGTCCCGGCAGGAGCAGTACGAGCCGGAGCAGCGGTACGAGCAGGAGCGGTACGAGCAGCAGGCCCCGCAACAGGATCAGTACGGCCGGGCCCAGCAGCAGGACCAGTACGGCCAGGCTCCGTACGAGGGCGGCTACGACCCCTACCGCGGTGACGCGGGCTTCGCCGAGCCGCCCGGTCAGGGCCTGCCCGACGGTCATGCGGAAGCCGCATATGCCGTCGGCGAAACCACCCAGCCGCCCCACGGGGAGCAGTTCGCTCCTCCGCCCCACCAGGAGGACTGGTCGAACCAGGGTGCCCACCAGGGCCCGTACGACCCGTCGGCCCAGGTGGAAACGGAATCTGCGCCGAGCCTCCCCGCCGAGCCGCCGCAGAGCGTAGGCTTCGACCGTCCGGGGCCCACCCCGAACTCCGGCCACGAGCTGACCGACGCCGGTCTGCCGCGCCGGGGCGGTCAGCAGCACTGGCAGCCCACCGGCCGCGGCAACGGCCGGCCCGCCGCGCAGCGGCAGCCGCGACAGCAGGAGGAACTGCCGCCGCAGCCGTCGCCCGCGCAGCAGAACGGTGACGGTGCCGACGACTGGCGCTCCGCGAACGACGAGCGCTGGGAGCGGGCCGAGAAGCTCCGGGATCCGAAGGCGGGCGGGGTCACCCCGTCCGGTCTCCCCCGGCGGGTGCCCAAGGCCAATCTGGTCGAGGGCACGGCTGAGCAGACCCAGCAGGGCGGCCCTCAGGTTTCCCGCGCCCCCGAGGACGTCCGCGGCAGGTTGAGCAACCTGCGGCGGGGCGTACTCCGGGGACGCAGCGCGGGTTCGGACGACAGTAATACCTACGACCAGGAGCGTTAGTGTGAGCCCGATGAGCCAGGCGGCGCAGAATCTGAACTGGTTGATCACCAACTTCGTGGACAACACCCCCGGGGTGTCCCACACGGTGGTGGTCTCCGCCGACGGACTCCTGCTGGCCATGTCCGAGGGATTCCCCCGCGACCGCGCCGACCAGCTGGCGGCCGTCGCCTCCGGCCTGACCTCGCTGACCGCGGGCGCCTCCCGCATCTTCGAGGGCGGCGCCGTGAATCAGACGGTCGTGGAGATGGAGCGGGGATTTCTCTTCATCATGTCCATCTCGGACGGTTCCTCGCTGGCCGTCCTCGCCCACCCGGACGCCGACATCGGCCTGGTCGGGTACGAAATGGCCCTTCTCGTCGACCGTGCGGGCAGCGTCCTGACCCCGGACCTCCGCGCCGAACTTCAAGGAAGTCTTCTTAACTAATAGACAGACAGTGCGTTTCGCGCCACCGCACCATAAAGTGCGGTGGCGCGGACCCACTGGGATCGGGACCGGCAGGCGGAGGAGGAATCGTGACAACACCCCCAGGCGGACGTCAGTACGACGGTGGCCGGAACGTATCGGGTGAGCACGGGGACAACCGGTTCAACTTCCCCTCCGCACCCAGCGGACAGGGCGCCCAGCAGCCCTACCGGCAGCCGCAGCAGCCCCAGCAGCCGCCGCAGGGAACCCAGCAGGCCCCCGGGTGGCCCTCGCAGCGCCCCCACCGCTACGACGCGCCCCAGGCCCCCCGTATTCAGCCCGTGCAGCCGCGGCAGGCACCCGAACCGGCCACGCCCGCCGCGCACAATCCTCTGGTCCGTCCGTACGCCATGACAGGCGGCCGGACCCGACCGCGCTACCAACTCGCCATTGAGGCGTTGGTCAGTACCACGGCTGATCCGTCCCGGCTGCAAGGGCAGTTGCCCGAGCACCAGCGGATCTGCCGGCTGTGCTTCGAGATCAAGTCGGTCGCCGAGATTTCGGCACTGCTCTCGATCCCGCTCGGCGTTGCCCGGATCCTCGTAGCCGACCTGGCCGAGGCCGGACTCGTCGCTATCCATCAGCCCGGCGGCAACGAGTCCGCCGGCGGCCAGCCAGATGTGACACTGCTCGAAAGGGTGCTCAGTGGACTTCGCAAGCTCTAGCGGCGGAGCAGCCCGCTCCACTACCTCGGCGAAGATCGTGGTGGCAGGGGGCTTCGGCGTGGGTAAGACCACGTTCGTCGGTGCCGTCTCGGAGATCAACCCGCTGCGCACCGAAGCCGTGATGACGTCCGCGTCCGCGGGCATCGACGACCTGACGCACACCGGGGACAAGACCACCACCACGGTGGCGATGGACTTCGGTCGCATCACCCTGGACCAGGACCTGATCCTGTACCTCTTCGGTACGCCCGGACAGGACCGCTTCTGGTTCATGTGGGACGACCTGGTCCGCGGCGCCATCGGCGCCGTCGTCCTCGTCGACACCCGCCGTCTCGCCGACTGCTTCCCCGCCGTCGACTACTTCGAGAACAGCGGGCTCCCCTTCGTCATCGCCCTCAACGGCTTCGACGGACACCAGCCCTACACCCCCGACGAGGTCCGCGAAGCACTCCAGATCGGCCCCGACACGCCGATCCTGACGACGGACGCGCGGCACCGCGCGGACGCCAAGAGTGCGCTGATCACGCTCGTGGAGCACGCCCTCATGGCACGACTCCGCTAGCCGGTCGGCAGGACCTCCCGAAGCCGTCCCCGGTCCGGGGCGGGCCCGCTCCCGTGCCCGCCCCGGACCGGGGACGGAACCGTTTCGGGGGCACTTCACGGAACGTCCCGGGGACCGCGTGCACGCGTGAGGCCCCGCACTCCCGGAGGAGTGCGGGGCCTCACGCGTGGAAGCGTCCTGTCAGCCCTGCCAGGAGTGCGGGGCGCGGAAGCCCGGCGTGCGCTCCAGGCGGCGCCATCCGGCGGTGCTGCGACCCCGGTGGGCGGGGGCCGCGGCGGGCTGGGCGGCTGCGCGGGCGAGCAGGACCGCGGTTATCGCGGCCAGCTCCTCGGGGTCGGCGAGACCCTTCTCGACTCGCAGCACGGACTCGGCAGCAGTGCTCATGGGTTGTTTCTCCGTCTTCTCGGCAGGTCTTCGCGGGCTCGGCAGCGGTGCTGCGTGCTCTTGCGGACTACTGCGGGGGGTTGCCGTGCTTGCGGGACGGCAGGTCGGCGTGCTTGTTGCGGAGCATGGCGAGCGAGGCGATCAGGACCTCGCGGGTCTCGGCGGGGTCGATGACGTCGTCGACCAGTCCGCGTTCGGCCGCGTAGTACGGGTGCATCAGCTCGGCCTTGTACTCCTTGACCATGCGCCGGCGCATGGCCTCCGGGTCCTCGGCGTCGGCGATCTGCCGACGGAAGATGACGTTCGCCGCACCCTCCGCGCCCATCACCGCGATCTCGTTGGTCGGCCAGGCGTACGTCAGGTCCGCACCGATGGACTGGCTGTCCATGACGATGTAGACTGGCTGTCCATGACGATGTACGTTCGGCCGCGTAGTACGGGTGCATCAGCTCGGCCTTGTACTCCTTGACCATGCGCCGGCGCATGGCCTCCGGGTCCTCGGCGTCGGCGATCTGCCGACGGAAGATGACGTTCGCCGCACCCTCCGCGCCCATCACCGCGATCTCGTTGGTCGGCCAGGCGTACGTCAGGTCCGCACCGATGGACTGGCTGTCCATGACGATGTACGCACCTCCGTACGCCTTGCGCAGGATCAGCGAGATCCTCGGCACGGTCGCGTTGCAGTACGCGTACAGCAGCTTCGCCCCGTGCCGGATGATCCCGCCGTGCTCCTGGTCGACGCCGGGCAGAAAGCCGGGCACGTCGAGCAGGGTCACGATCGGCAGATTGAACGCGTCACACATCTGGACGAAGCGGGCGGCCTTCTCGGACGCCTCGATGTCCAGGACACCGGCCAGGGACTGCGGCTGGTTGGCCACGATCCCGACGACCTGGCCGTCCATCCGGGCCAGGGCGCAGACGATGTTGCGGGCCCAGCGCTCGTGGACCTCGAGGTAGTCGCCGTCGTCGACGAGTTCCTCGATGACCTTGTGCATGTCGTAGGGGCGGTTGCCGTCGGCCGGGACCAGGTCGAGGAGGGTGTCGCCTCGTCGGTCGGCGGGGTCGTCGCTGGGGACGGTGGGCGG
>NZ_RDBO01000077.1:1167285-1167950 GCF_008120935.1 Streptomyces sp. sk2.1 | reverse complement strand
CGTTCGGCCGCGTAGTACGGGTGCATCAGCTCGGCCTTGTACTCCTTGACCATGCGCCGGCGCATGGCCTCCGGGTCCTCGGCGTCGGCGATCTGCCGACGGAAGATGACGTTCGCCGCACCCTCCGCGCCCATCACCGCGATCTCGTTGGTCGGCCAGGCGTACGTCAGGTCCGCACCGATGGACTGGCTGTCCATGACGATGTACGCACCTCCGTACGCCTTGCGCAGGATCAGCGAGATCCTCGGCACGGTCGCGTTGCAGTACGCGTACAGCAGCTTCGCCCCGTGCCGGATGATTCCACCGTGCTCCTGATCCACACCGGGCAGAAAGCCGGGTACGTCCAAAAGAGTGATGATGGGGATG
Source organism: Streptomyces sp. sk2.1 (assembly GCF_008120935.1). GTDB lineage: Bacteria > Actinomycetota > Actinomycetes > Streptomycetales > Streptomycetaceae > Streptomyces. Next base: position 1,167,584 of record NZ_RDBO01000077.1, on the reverse strand, counting down.
TTGAACGCGTCACACATCTGGACGAAGCGGGCGGCCTTCTCGGACGCCTCGATGTCCAGGACACCGGCCAGGGACTGCGGCTGGTTGGCCACGATCCCGACGACCTGGCCGTCCATCCGGGCCAGGGCGCAGACGATGTTGCGGGCCCAGCGCTCGTGGACCTCGAGGTAGTCGCCGTCGTCGACGAGTTCCTCGATGACCTTGTGCATGTCGTAGGGGCGGTTGCCGTCGGCCGGGACCAGGTCGAGGAGGGTGTCGCCTCGTCGGTCGGCGGGGTCGTCGCTGGGGACGGTGGGCGG
>NZ_RDBO01000077.1:1152541-1167185 GCF_008120935.1 Streptomyces sp. sk2.1 | reverse complement strand
GGGACCAGGTCGAGGAGGGTGTCGCCTCGTCGGTCGGCGGGGTCGTCGCTGGGGACGGTGGGCGGGTTCTCGCGGTTGTTGGAGGGGAGCATGCCGATGAGGTAGCGGACCTCGGCGATGCAGGTCTCCTCGTCGTCGTACGCGAAGTGTGCGACGCCGGAGGTCTCGGCGTGGACGTCGGCGCCGCCCAGGCCGTTCTGGGTGATCTCCTCGCCCGTGACCGCCTTGACGACGTCCGGGCCGGTGATGAACATCTGCGAGGTCTCACGGACCATGAACACGAAGTCCGTCAGCGCGGGACTGTAGGCGGCGCCGCCCGCGCAGGGGCCGAGCATCACGCTGATCTGCGGGATCACGCCCGAGGCCCTCGTGTTGCGCTGGAAGATCCCGCCGTAGCCGGCCAGCGCCGAGACGCCCTCCTGGATACGGGCACCGGCACCGTCGTTCAGCGACACCAGCGGCGCACCCGCCGCGATCGCCATGTCCATGATCTTGTGGATCTTCGTGGCGTGCGCCTCGCCCAGCGCGCCGCCGAAGATCCGGAAGTCGTGCGCATACACGAAGACCGTGCGCCCCTCCACCGTCCCCCAGCCGGTGACCACACCGTCGGTGTAGGGCTTCTTCTCCTCCAGACCGAAACCCGTCGCCCGGTGCCGGCGCAACTGCTCGACCTCACGGAACGAACCCGCATCCAGCAGCAGACCGATCCGCTCACGCGCCGTCAGCTTCCCCTTGGCGTGCTGCGCCTCGGTCGCCCGGTCACTCGGTCCACGACGGGCCTGCTCGCGCAGCGCCAGCAGCTCGGCCACCCGGCCACGGGTGTCGGCCGGCTCGCCCGGCCCGACAGCTGTACTCACCGGCATGCCCCAGCCCCTCTCCACATCGCCTTCCGACATCGATCCCAGAATAACAAACCAGTTGCGCGGTTTTCTGCTCGCGGGCGGCCCTCCTCACACCATCTCCGCACGTGACAGCTATCGCCAGCTGCGCGGAGCCCGATACGGCGCCCGCTCCCACCGCCCCCACGCGGCGGGCCGACCCTCCGGACCACTCCCGCGCGCATGCGCTCTGTCCCGGTTTCTGGTGAGTACGGAGAGCAAAGCCTTGGTCAGGGCATCCAGTTCATCCCGATTCGGGTTACCTCGCTCCACCCGCACCACCTCGGTCGCCCCACGGCGAAATCCACTCACGAAGACCCCCTCAGCCGTCAGGACACCGTGAAGCAGCAGGGTCGAAATCCGGTCGAGATCCACTCGACGCGCCCGCCCGCAGGCGGGCGGAGGGGCGCCCTGAGGGAAAATAGATCTTGCGGTTTTGGTTCCGGCGGACGTGGCAGAACGCTGGAAATTAAACCGGGTGGTATGTATCTTTGGTGTCCCGCGAGGGGCTCAACGAGCTCTCGTCACCGTGGTTTTGGGGGATAGATGACTGCGACAACGATCCAGCCTGCCGGACCGGTCACGCACGAGGCGCCCGTACGGGACGGCCTGCCGGCCGCACCGATCGCGCCTCCGCTGTTCCGCTTCCCGTCGCTGACGACCACCGTTCCCAAGGAGTTCGTCCACCGGGCGGCCGTCGCCGAAGTCATGCTCACCGACTGGAAGCGCGAGGACGACACCCACTTCAAGGTGACGGCCCAGTGGCCCCGCGGCCACAGCTTCTTCAGTCCCATCGGCGCCCACCACGACCCGCTGCTGGCGGCGGAGACGATCCGTCAGGTGGGTTCGCTGCTCGCACACGCGGAGTTCGGCGTCCCCCTCGGCCACCACTTCCTGATGTGGGACCTCCGGTACGCGGTCGAGCCGGACCAGATGCTCATCGGCGACACGCCCGCCTCGCTCGACATCGACATCACCTGCACCGAGGTCAAGCAGCGCGGCGGCGCGCTGACCGGGCTGCGCTACGAGGCGGTGGTCCACCGCGACGGCCGGCCGGCCGTGACCGGGAGCGCCTCCTACACCTGCACCACCCCGGCGGTGTACCGGAGGCTGCGCGGCAACCGCAGCACCCCCGACGGACCGCCCCGGCTCGCCCTCACGGCCCCCGCCTCGCCCCAGAGCGTCGGCCGCATGTCACCCATCGACGTGGTGCTCTCCCCCGTCGGCGAGACGAACCGCTGGCAGCTCAGGGCCGACACCCGGCACCACGTGCTCTTCGACCACCCGGTCGACCACGTCCCCGGCATGGTGCTCCTCGAAGCCGCCCGGCAGGCGGCGGCGGCGACCTGCGAGGGTTCCGCGGTGCTCCCCGTGGACATCGCGAGCGAGTTCCACCGGTACGCCGAACTGGACACGCCCTGCATGATCCAGGCACAGCCCCTGCCCGACGCGGCCGGTGGCGAGCAGTCGGTCCTGGTGACCGGCCACCAGGACGGGGAGCTGGTGTTCACCTCCACCGTGAAGGTCCTGTCGCACAAAGGCTGATCCGGTCATGTGACCGTCTTCGCCCTCACGAGGACGCCTCGGGGGCGAAGGCGGTCACATGGTCCCCGGCCCACTCGTCGAACGACCTGGCCGGACGGCCCGTCACCTCGGAGACCCCGCCGCCCACCGCCGCCTTGGCCCCGTCGCGCTGCCGCCGCGCGCTGCCGAGCAGCGCGTCCGCCAGTTCCTCCGGGTACCGGCGCAGCAGCGCGGCCCGCGCCTGCTCCGGCTCCAGTTCCTCGAAGCGCAACGGCACCCCGAGCGCCCGCGCGAGGCGGTCCGTCTGCTCCACCGCACTGATCGCCTCCGGCCCGGTCAGGGTGTGGACCGCGCCGCGGTGCCCCTCGTCGGTGAGTGCGCGCACCGCCACCTCCGCGATGTCGCGCGGATCGACACACGCGTTCGCCGAGGTTCCGTACAGCGCCCGTACGACCCGTTCGGAGCGGATCGACCCCGCCCATGACAGGCAGTTGGACATGAACGAGCGGGGCCGCAGCAGGGTCCAGTCCATCCCGGACCCCCGCAGGAGGTCCTCGTTGGTGCGTTGCCAGCGCGTGATCAGGTCGTCGGCCCGCTCGTCGGCGACCGCGGCCGCGGAGAGTTTCACCACATGGCGCACACCCGCCGTCCGCGCGGCCCGGAGGAAGACGGCGTCGTCGTCACCGCCGACCCGGTTCGTGACGAGGAAGGCGCCGCGCACCCCTCGCAGCACCCGGGCCAGCGAGCCGGGATCGGCGTAGTCCCCGGCCACGACCTCCACCCCGGGCCGAACCCCCGTGACCTGCGCGGGTTTCCTGGTCATGAGGCGCAGTGGCGTGCCCGCCGGGAAGGAACGGACCACTTCCCCGCCGACCGTTCCGGTCGCACCGGTCACCAGAATCATCGCTCCCCCGTTCCCCGTCCCGGCCTTCCGGTGCGGCCCGGAAGGCCGGCCCCGATACCGCGGTTCCGGGTGCCGTCGGCCCCGCCATCCGTCTCGATCATGCCGTTCCCCCATTCGCTGTGGGCGCCGATCACTGTAAGATACAAACTAGCCGGTTTTTTTCATGAGGTACGGCGGAACGTCAGATACATCGACCACGTAGGTGAAGGAGGCGAGAGTGGCGAAGCAGGATCGAGCCATCCGTACACGTCAGACGATCCTGTCTGCAGCGGCCAAGGTGTTTGAGCTGCACGGTTACCAGGCGGCCACGATCACCGAGATACTCGCCGAGGCGGGAGTGACGAAGGGGGCCCTGTACTTCCACTTCCAGTCCAAGGAAGAGCTGGCCCAGGGGGTGCTCAGCGAGCAGGACCAGCGACTGGCCGTTCCCGATCGGGCCTGCAAGACGCAGGAGGTCGTGGACGTCATCATGCTGCACGCCCACCGGTTGCAGACGGACCCCATGGTCCGCGCCGGTGTCAGACTGTCCCTGGACCAGCAGGCGCAGGACCTCGACCGCAGCGCCCCCTTCCTGAACTGGGGCCAGGTCATGCGGGAGCTCCTGGAGAAGGCGCAGGCCCAGGGGGAGCTCCTCCCCCACATCGTGCCCCATGAGACCTCGGACGTGCTGGTGGGCAGTTTCGCCGGCGTCCAGGCGATGTCCCAGGCGCTCAGCAACTACCGGGATCTGGACGACCGGGTCTGCTCCCTGCTCCGCCATCTGCTGCCCAATGTGGTGCTGGCGTCCGTGCTCGCGTCGGTGGACCTCTCCCACGCCCGGGGCCTGACGGTCTTCACCGAGCTGACCGAATCGCTCGACGAGAAGGTCGGCGTCCCGGTCGGATAGGACCGACCGGTCGGGACCGGTCGATCAGAAATGGTCAATCGGAAATGGTCGACCAGGACCGGTCGGTCAGAACCGGTCGGTCGAAGGCGGCCGGGGCCTGACCGGCGGTTCGGGACGGACGGGCCCTGGGGCTTCTCCTCACGAAGGCCCCGGGGAACTGCCCGTCCGATCAACGGAGTTCAGCGGCGGGGGCGCACGGGGGGCGGTCCCGCCGCGGGGCCGGCGGCCCCCACGCGCGCACCGCCGGGCGATCGGCGCAGCGGCTGATCGGTTTCGGAGCCGGAGGGCAGACCGGTCACGGACAGGATCGCCTCGACCGTCTCGTCGATCGTCTGCGCGGCGTTGTCGATCCAGGTTCCCTGCTGTCCGAGCTCGGAGCGCATCGCCTCGTCCAGCGGCGACCAGTCCGTGCTCAGGGCCTTCTCCCGTGTCCGGTTGCGCTGCCGCGCGACGGCCGGGCCGGGGGCCAGGACGACGACGTGGAACGGCGCCGTCGCCGACGTCGTACGGTAGAAGTCGAGGTGGGAACGGCGGACCACGACGTCGTCGAGCACCGGGACGAAACCGGCCCGCGCGAAGCTGTCCGCCAGAAGGCACGCGTTCCGGGCCCGCAGGAATATCTGCCGGTCGGCCTCCGCGTTCGCGGCGGGCGAGGGCCACTGCCCACCGCTGACGATCATCTCCTGGAGCCCGTCCACCTCGATGTGGGCCGACATCCGGAGCCGGGCGGCCAGTGCGGCGGCCACCGTCGACTTCCCGCTTCCGGGGATGCCGGTCAGGAGGACGGCCCCGGCAGCCGGTTCACGGTCCACGGGGACCGGGTTCAAGGTCATTCGAGTTCTCCGATTCTCCGAGCGCGAGCGGCCGGGGCCCTGACCGGTTCGGGTCGGGCCGGGAACCGGCAGTACGGACGCGGGTCGGACGTTGCGTCTACCGCCCGGCGCGCGGCAACCGTACGACCGCCGTTCCCGCGGTCAGGTCCACCGTCGTCCTGTGCGGCGGAGCGCCGTCGTCCTCATTGTCCGGCATGATCAGCGCCGACTGCCGCTCCTTCAGCTCGTTCTGCTTGCCCGGCGAGAGGCTCGCGTGCAGCTGCTCGAACCCGGTCGCCGATATCTGCCCCTGACGTGCGCCGTTCCGCCACGGCAGCACTCCGGCCCGGCCCGCGCGCAGCAGCAGTTGGTCGACGAAGGCCAGCAGGGTCAGCACGATGACCAGTCCGGGCAGGGTCATGAAGGCGATGAACTGCATGACCCCAGTATCCCGGCCGGGCTCCCGCCTGTCAGGAGACGGCGTCGTCGGCCGTCGAAGGCACGGCGCACGAGCGCAGAACCATGAGCGGACCCTCCGGTTCCGCCACCATGGCGAAGGGAAACCGGTCGAGTTCGAGACAGAGTGCGACGTCGTCGGGATGGGCTCCCTGACGCACCCCCTCCGCGAGCTCGGTGGCGGCGCGCGACCCGGCGGCACGGCGGAGGAACCCGGCGGCCTCCGCCTCGGCCCCGGCGGCCCGCCGGGCGATGTACTGGGCGCACGCCAGATCCTCGTCGGCCCGCCCGTCCTCGCCGGTGACCACGTACGTGACGCTGTCGCCCCCACGTGCCCGCAGGAGCCGGGCGGTCGCCTCCGCCACCACGAAGCCGGCGCACAGCACCAGCGACGCCTCCTTGACCGCGAGGGCACCGACCGTCCCCGCCGTGGTCTTCTGCACGACGGTCCGTCCGCCGAGGTCGACGGACCGCAGCAGACCCGGCGAGTTGACGGCGTCGAACCCGGGCGCGGGCGGGCCGTCCTTGAGCGCCACCCAGTCCGGGTGGCGGGCCTTGAGCGCCAGGGCCTCGTCCAGCGACTCGGCGAGCACGATCTTCTCCGCCCCCCGGGCGAAGGCCCAGGCGGCAACGGTGCAAGCGCGCATGACGTCGACCACGACCGCCACGGAGGGGGTCTCGGTCAGCTCGGTGATGCCAAGAAAACGAGCGTCCATTCCGGTCATGATCGTGCACGCCCGATCCGAAGCACTCCGGAAGTGGTGCACATCACGTCAGTGGTACCGGAATGTCCCCGGGCGCCCCGATGGGACCCGGGGCGTCAGCGGCGGCCGGTCCCGGCGGGCACCGGGGCCGGGGCGGAAAGCGCCTCCGGGCAGGTGCCCGTGTCCGCCCCCGTTCCCCTCCCCGCCTCCGTGCCGAACAGCGACACCAGGGCGTCGTCCAGTGGTTCGCCGCCGTCCGGGGCCCAGGCGATGTACCCGTCGGGGCGTACGAGCAGGGCGTCGTACGGCAGGGCGTCCGTCGGCGCGCAGTGCACCACGTGCAGGGACCGGGCCCAGGCGCGTGCCGTGTCCGCGCAGCTCCCGCCGCCCTCGCCGAGGAGCAGCAGAAGCGGTTTGCCGCTCCTGCCCAACAGTCCGATCACGTCCGACGGGCCCTGGGCCGTGGTCAGTTCGATGTTGTCGAGGAAGGTGCCTTCCCGCAGCGAGCGGTAGCGGCGGCGGGGGCCCGACGGGAGGACGGTGTCCTGGGCACTGATCATCGCGCTCAGGAAGTCGTTGCCGCGGCCCGACTCCAGGAGTCCGGCGAGCAGCGCCCGCAAGGAGTCGGTCTCGGTGCCGGGGCGCATCAGCGCGACCTGGGCACGGGTGTTGTCGATGACCCGCCGGGCGGCGGGCCGGCGCTCCGGGCCGTAGGTGTCGAGCAGTCCGTCGTCCGCGGCGCCCCGTGCCACGAGGCCGAGTTTCCAGCTGAGGTCGAGGGCGTCCAGCACCCCCGTGCTCAGGCCCTGGCCGCCGATCGGGAAGTGCACGTGCGCGGCGTCCCCGGCCAGGAGGAACCGTCCCGCGCGGTAGGTCCTGGCCAGCCGGGTGTAGTCGCTGAACCGGCCGAGCCAGCGGGGGTCGGTCATCTCGATGTCGCGCCCGGCGACCCACGCCGCCTTCTCGCTCAACTCAGCCAGGGTGAGCGGCAGATGACGGTCGTCCGAGGCATCCCCTTCGGTGAGCGTGTGGACCAGGGTGCGTCCGTCGGGGCCCTTCTTGGCGATGAGCCAGCCCCTGGGCGTACGGTGCCAGCCCACCGGGACGGCCCGCGGGTCCGGGATGCGGACCAGGCCCGTCAGCGCGGACATGGTCGGCGGGCCGACCTCGGAGGCGATCCCCGCCGCCTCGCGGACCGTGCTGCGGGCCCCGTCCGCCCCCACCACGTACGCGACGGCGAACGACCGGCACCCCTGCGGGCTCCGCGCGGTGACCAGCACGCCGTCCCGGTCCTGCGTCATGTCCGTCACCCGGTGCTCGCGCAGCACCCGGACGCCGTTGGCCCGCGCCCTGCTCTCGAAGAGCCGCTCCAGTTCGGCCTGGGGGGCCTTCAGGATCGGGACGGGTTCCGTCCCCGGGGCGGTGATGGACAGGCCCGGGATGCCCGCGAAGTGGAAGGGCATGGTGGTAGCGCCGCCCGCGGGACGCGGCTCCGGCGCGAAGAAGTAACCGCGCCTGGCCAGGCATTGCACCGCCCGCGCGTGGAGCGTGGTGGCCCTGGGCCGTTCCGAGGTGGCGGCCTCCGCCTCCAGGACCAGGGTGTCCACCCCCTGCGCGGCCAGCTCGGCCGCGACGAGCATGCCGACCGGGCCTCCTCCGACCACCATCACCTGTGCGTGCGTCCGGCCTGCCATCTGGGCTCCCCCTTTTTCCGCCCGGAGCGTCCCCACGCTCCTGGTCGTCAACGGACCGCATACGGAAACGCGGAGGAGAGCCGCGTTCCCTTCGGAACACCGGGCTCCTCCCCCGGTCGATAAATATACCGGTTGGACGGTTCTTTGCAATGAAAGCGCCCCGACTTCGGGCCACGACCTCACCCGAGGTACCCGAACACCCATCAGAAGGCGAGAATGAACAGGGCATATGCCCGATCGCGAGCCATCGACGCGCAGGGGAAAACAACACAACGGTTTGTTTCCACAGGCGAAAACGGGCTCGAGCACAGGATCCCCTACCGCCCCGGCACCCCGGTCCGCAGCCCGCGCCGCGCCTCGCGCGGGCGCACGTCCCCCCTCGGGGCGGGACCGTTCCCTCCGGCGAAGCACGGCACGGCACGGATCAGCACGGCACGGATCAGGCCGGGCAGGGGCGGGGCAGCAGGGGGCCGGCCCTCCGGTTCAACGGGCTTCGGCGGGCGGCCGGTTCACGGCCGGGCCGCGGCACGCAGTTCCTCCAGGCGCGCGAGGGAGTCCCGGGCCCGGTCCCGCTCCTCGGCGGCGAGACGGACCTCCGAGGCCCGGACGAGCGCGGACGCCGCCGCCTCCTCGTCGCCGAGACGTCCGGCGACATCCGCGCGCAGCACGAGGAGTTGGAGGAGTTGCACACGCGTCGGCTCCTCGCCCTCGGCGCCCAGCGCACGGTCGATGACCCGCGCGGCCCCCGCCAGGTCCTCCTTCGAGTCCGCGAGGAGGGACGCGTGGTGCAGGGCACGGGCGAAAGTACCCGCGGGCGCGGGCCGATGGTGCAGGTCCTCACTCGTCCGCCGGACCACGCGGACGCAGTTGCCGCCCGGGTCGGTCATGAGGAACTGCCGCACGCCGTAGGACATGTCCTTCAGCGGCCCGATACGCGGCAGCCCCCGGACCGGCACCCTCCCGTACGCGGCCTTGAGACCGGCCCGGAACTCCTCGTGCAACCCGTCGACGTCCTCGGTCGCGACGAGACACGTGCTGTACGAACCGGCCGGGTCGTACTGCTTCATCCCGAAGAAGTGGAGCTCGATGCCGCCGCGCCGCACGACCGCGTAGGGGTTGGGGCTCCGCTGCTGGAAGGTCGTCTCGAAGCCGAGGGCGGCGTAGAAGTCGAGGACGGGCCGAAGGTCCCGGCACGGCAGGATCGGAATCATCTTCTCGCTCATGCCCCCACTCTAATCAAATTTGACTAGGAAGGTGGAGGGCGGCGCGGGGACCACGGCCGGCTCGGTTTCGCTCCGCGGAGCGGGCGCGACGGTTCCGCACGTTCCTGCACGGACGGGCGTGGAGCACACCGAGGGGCCGGGATGGAGCAGGTCACGGGAACGCACCGTGGGCACCACGCATCCTTACAACTGCACCAAGAAGTGTGAGCCATGCGGCCCTCGACAGAGATAGTGAGCACCACCATGAGCGCGTCCCCGGTCATCGCCTCAGTACCCGATACGAGACCCGATACGAGCGGAAGGGCCTGGGCCTACGCAACGGCGTCGGCATTCGCCGGAGGAATCCTTCTCGGCGTCCTGACCAACCTGGTCCAGGGCTGGCTTCCGGGTGCGTGGAATCAGATCGCCAACTCCGGTGCGGTCTGGTCCGTCGCCGCGTTCGCCGCGGGCGCGCTGTCGGCCCGGAAGGTCGGCTTGCCCGCGGCCGTCGTCGCGGGCCTGTTCGCCGAGTCCGGTCTCGTCGTCGGCTACTACGGCTATGCGGAGGTCGCGCGCGACGGCATGGGCTCCCTGTTCGCTCCCCTCGTCTGGCTCGGCATGGCGTTCATCGCCGGCCCCCTCTTCGGGGCGGCGGGCTTCGGATGGCGAGGCATCAGCCCGCGCCACCGCGTCATCGGCCTTGCCGCCCTGGCGGGCGTTTTCGGCACGGAGGCCATCCACTACGCCTGGGTTCTGCACTACGCCCCCCAGGCATGGGCCTGCCTCGCCGTTCTGGTCCTCGTACCCCTGCTCATGGGCCGCACCCACAGAGAACGCGCGCTGACCCTCCTGACCGCCATTCCCTTTTCGCTGCTGGCCTACCTCGTCTTCTACGAACTGATCCTGACGACACTCCTCGGCTGAGAGTGCGTGGGCGACGGGGAGTGAGCAGCGCGGGCGCCCGAAGCCGTAAGAGGTGGCTTCGGGCGCCGCTTCGACTGCACGGCCGCGGACTGGTCACACGAGCAGTTGGAGAAGCCGGGTGAAGTTGCGGCATCGGCCACCGCCGCGGAAGAGGATGTCGGGCTCGCTCTCGCGCATCCAGCACAATGTGCACAGACCACTGCGGCGGACCTGGCGGTCGGTCCGGACCGGCGCAAGGCCCGGCGCGAGGACGAGAACCGCGTCACCGGCCTCGGATCTCCGGCCCGAACAAGATCACCGGCTTGGCGTCGACCGCTGTACCGATGTTCCCCGGGGCCGGAGGAGCCCTGTCGGGAGCCTCGGCCGCTCACGGACCGGACGGCCCGGCCGCGGTGCTCACGAGCCGGTCGCCGAGCGTGCTCCTCCGGTACAGCACATGCCGTCCGTCGCGGTCGGGGCCGGGGTTGTTCACAACAACTCTTTCGAAAGAAGTGTTGTAGGTCTATCTTGGCGCGCATGACCGCTTCCCCCGCAGGTTCCCCCGCCGCTTCCCCTGCCGACCCGCCCGACCGGCTCCCGGCGGAATCGGACGTCGAGCTGGACACCGCCGCTCTGCGGGTGCTGGCCCACCCCCTGCGGATCAACGTGCTCGCGCTGCTGCGTCAGCGCGGCCCGTCGACCGCGACCAAGGTGGCCGGTGAGCTCGGCATCAATCCCGGGGCCGCGAGCTATCACCTGCGCCGGCTGGCGGCGGGCGGGCTCATCGTGGAGGAACCGGGGCGCGGCACCGGGCGTGAGCGGTGGTGGCGGGCCGCCCACCGCCAGTCCGTCCACGATCCGGCGTCCGCCGCCGCTCCGGAACGGCAGGAGGCCGGGCGTGCCTACGCGCACGCCGTGGCCCTCGCCTGCACGGAGCGCCTGCGGGCGGCGGCTCAGGAGGTGCCGTCGCTGCCCGAGGAGTGGTTCGAGGTCAGCACGTTCGGTGACTTCGTCCTGCGGCTGGCCCCGAAGGACGTCGCCCGGATGCGCGACGAGGTCTTCGCGGTGATCTCCCGGTACCGGCAGGCCGCGGACCGGGACGCCGAGGAACTCGTACCGGTGGCGGTGCAGGTGCAGGCGTTCCCGGTGCCGGGCACGGTACCGCCGCGGTCCGCCGGTTCATGACCGGTCCCGCCACGACCGTGCCCCGGCCCGCGCACCGGGACGGCAACGTGCTGCGCTGGGTCGCGGCGTACACCGCGTCGGTCACCGGCGACGTGATCTACTTCCTGGCGCTGTCCTGGACCGCCACCCGCACCGTCGGCCCGTCGCAGGCGGGCCTGGTGGTCGCGGCCGGAGCCCTCCCCCGGGCGGTGCTCATGCTCGTCGGAGGCGTGGTGGCCGACCGGTTCGGTCCCCGGCGGGTCGCCGTGGCCAGTGACGCCACCCGCTGTCTGGTCATCCTGGTGTCGGCCGCCGTGCTGGTGTCGGCGGCGCCGGGACCGTGGCTGCTGGTCCCGCTCGCCCTGGTCTTCGGCGTGGTGGACGCGGTGTTCATGCCCGCCGTGGGCGCGTTCCCGCCCCGCATCACGACACGGGACCAGCTCGCCCGCCTCCAGGGCATGCGGGGGCTGTCGGTCCGGCTGAGCAACTCCCTCGGCCCCGCCGCGGGCGGCATCGTGCTGGCGGCCGGTGGCGCCGGTGGCGCCTTCGCCGCCGCAGGGGCCCTCTTCGCCGCGTCGCTCGTCCTTCTTCTCACCGTCCGCATCGCCCCCGTACCGGCTCCGACCGCCCCCGAACGCCACACGACCCGGCAGGAGTTGGGCGCCGGTCTGCGCTACGTGCGCCGCCACCGGCTGCTCGCCCCGCTGTCGGGGGTGATCGGGCTGAGCGAGATGTGCTTCAGCGGTCCGGTGGCCCTGGGGCTGGTGCTGCTGGCGGACGAACGGGGCTGGGGCGCCTCCGGCACGGGGTGGATGGCGAGCGCCTTCAGCATCGGGGCGGGGGCCGCGGCCCTGTGGTTCACCGTTCTCCCGCGCGTCGCCCGCGCCGGGCGGGGCGTCGTCGTCGCACTGCTGGTCACCGCCGTGGCCACGGCCGCCCTCGGTCTGGCACCGACCCTGTGGTCCGCCGTCGCCCTCACCGTTCTGATCGGCCTGGCCGGCGGCACCTCGGTGACGCTCACCGGCGCCCTGGTCCAGGCGGAGACGGATCCCCGGTACCTGGGCCGGGTCACCTCCCTCACCACGCTGTGCACCCTGGGCCTGGCCCCCGCCCTCTTCCCCGTCGCGGGCATCACCGCCCAACTGTGGGGAGCGGCCGTCTTCTTCGCCGGGTGCGGTGCGATCGGTCTGCTGGCGGCCGCGCTGGCCGTCGCGGCCCCGGCCCTGCGGCGCGCCGAACTCCGGGGCCCGGACGCCTGAAGCCGGCTCCCGCCCGTACCCGTTCGCACCCGGAACTCCCGTGCCCGTACGCGCACGCGCCCGGGACACCGGTCCCCGCCGGCTTGTGACACCCGCGGACGGTCGAACACATCACACCGACATGCCGTCACACGGACCGGGGCGGCGGCGTCTTGTGTTCGTCCTGTACGGCAGCGCACGAGACCACGAATGAGGCCGAAGCCATGGAACCCCGTTTCAACCTGTTCTCCAGCCCGACCGCCTTGAAGATCGCCAAGCGGTTCTACGGCACCGCCCTGCCCCTGGAGCAGTCGACGCTGCCCAAGTCCACCCAGGAACTGGTGCAGTTGCGGGTCGGTCAGATCAACGGCTGCGGCCTGTGCGTGGACGCCCACACCAAGGAGGCCGCGGCCGCCGGTGAGACCGCGCTCCGGCTCAACCTGGTCGCCGTCTGGCGCCACAGCACCGTGTTCACCGAGGCCGAACGGGCCGCGCTGGCGCTCGCCGAGGAGGGCACCCGGCTCGGCGACCGCGGTGTGTCCGACGAGACCTGGGCCGAGGTGCGCAAGCACTACGACGACGACCAGACCGGTGCGCTGGTCTGTCTGATCGCCCTGATCAACGCGGCCACCCGGATGAACGTGATCGTGAACAACCCCGGGGGTTCGTACGAGCCCGGCATGTTCGCCGACATGCTGAACTGACCGGCGGACGGAGCACGGCCCGCTCCTCGGGCGGCCGGCCCCGTACCCGTGAAACACGAGAGCCCCCCACCGGCGCGCGGTGCGGGGGTTCTCGGGTCGGGAGCGGGCCGCGCAGTCCGGGTGGTCCGGGCGGGTGCCGCGGTCGCTACGGGGCCGTGGATTCCGGGGAGTCGAGGGTGATGGCTCCGGCGGGGCAGAGGCCGACGGCCATCCGGGCGGCGGCCCGGTCCCCGTCGTCCGGCACGGGGTGCAGGAGCACCACCAGGCCCTCCTCGTCGTCCTGATCGAAGACCGCGGGAGCCGTCAGGGCGCACATTCCGGCGCCTACGCAGCGGTCTCGGTCGACGTCGAGACGCAGTCGTTCTCGTGGATCGCTCATGGGGTCACTCCTCGTCCCAGGTGACGGGCAGACTGATCACTCCGTAGATGTTGGCACGGTCCCGCAACGGCACCTCCTGCGGCGGCACGGCGAGGCGCAGGCCCGGGAAGCGGGCGAGGAGCGCCGGGAACGCGACGGTCATCTCGACACGGGCGAGCTGCTGGCCCAGGCACTGGTGGATGCCGTGGCCGAAGGCCAGGTGCCCGGTGGCCCGGCGGTGGATGTCGAGCCGGTCGGGGTCGGGGAACTTGCGCGGATCGCGGTTGACGGCCTGCACGGAGACGGTCACCGTCTCGCCCGCCCTGATCAGCCGGCCCTCCACCTCGACGTCCTCACGTGCCGAACGCACCAGCGGGTCGGCCACGCTGAGATAGCGCAGCAGCTCCTCCACGGCCTGCCCGGCGAGTTCGGGATCGGCGCGCAGGGCCGCCAGTTGGTCGGGGTTGCTCAGCAGGGCGAAGGTGCCGAGGCCGAGCATGTTCGCGGTGGTGTCGAGTCCGGCGGCGAGCAGCATCCCACCGACTCCGGCCAGTTCCTCGTCGGTGAGGTCGGAGGCGGTCAGCTCGCTGAGCAGGTCGTCGGTGGGCTCGGCGCGCTTGGCGAGGACCAGTTCGTCCAGGTACTGGATGAGTTCCGCGTAGGCCCCGCCCTTGGCCTCCACGTCGGCCGCCTGGTCGAAGAGCGTCGCCACCTGGTCCCGGAAGCGCTCCCGGTCGGTGTACGGCACGCCGAGCAGTTCGCAGATCATGAGCGCGGGCACGGGCTGCGCGAACGCCTCCACCAGGTCGGCCGTGGGTCCGGCCTGTTCCATCGCGTCCAGGCATTCGGCGGTGAACCGCTCGACCTGCTCGGTGAGTCGACGCATGCGGCGGACGGTGAACCGGCCGGTGAGCAGGCGCCGGTAGCGGGTGTGCTCGGGGGCGTCGAGGCCGAGGATGTCGCCGACCGGTGCCGGCGGTAACTCCCCCGGCATTCCTTCCACCGGCACCGGCATGTGCATGAATTCGTAGCGTGAGCTGAAGCGCGGGTCGGCGAGGACCGCGCGGGCCGCGGCGTGTCCGGTGACCAGCCGGCCCAGGTGCCCGTCGGCGTAGCGCATGCGGCGCACGGGCTCGTCGCTCAGCGCGGTGAGTTCGGCGGGCGGGTCGAAGGGGCAGCCGGTGCGCCGCATGCGCTACGCCGACGGGCACCTGGGC
>NZ_RDBO01000077.1:1092311-1152441 GCF_008120935.1 Streptomyces sp. sk2.1 | reverse complement strand
CCGCTCCCCCGGGTCCCGCCCCCGGCGGTCGGTCCGGCGGGGTGCCGCCCGTGAGGAGCCAGTCGCGGTACGCCGCGGCCTGGTGGCGGGGCGGACGGATCCGGGTCACCAGCTCGTCGACGAAGTCCTCGGGGGTGGTGCGCCCGCCCCGGTAGACGAGGTGGGCGCGGTGCAGTTGGTGGCGCAGGGTGCGGTCGCGCCCGCCGCCGTGCGGGACGACGCTGAGCCGCACCTCGGGCTCGTCGCCCCCGGCGAACCATCTCCGCAGCCGCCGCGCCAGCCCGTGGTCCCAGCCGTCCGGACCACTCAGCTCGGCGACCAGGGGCACGAGTTCGGCGATCTTGTCGATCGGGACCATGTACGAGAACGCCAGGTCGTTGTCGGCGGGCAGCGCCAGGTCGCGGTCGCCGCGCCAGCTGACGACCATGCCGACCACCCGTTCGGGCGGTCCGGCGGGGCCGCCGCGCACCTGCACGGCGGCCCCGCTGAACCCGGGGCGCACCACCTGTTCGTTGCGTCCGGCGTCGAGCTGGATCCACGCCCCGTGCGCCCCGCCGATCCGCCCGGTCAGCCACATGCCGTCGGCGAAGGCCCGCGCGTATCCGCCTATCCACACCTCACGGCCGCGTTCCAGGCTCCGGTCGAGGGAGGCGGGGGTGGCGTGCGGGCGCGGGCTGTCCAGGGCGAGCACCGCGATGTCCTCGCGGGTCGCGCCGAGTCCGGGCAGCCAGCCGCCCTCGGCGACGCGTGCCCCGACCGGTGCGATGCCGGGGTTCTCCGCGAACTCCACCCACATCCGGGTGTCCGGCTCCCCCACGACGTGCGCGCAGGTGAGGGCCCGGTCCTGGGTGAGCAGCACCCCGGCGCCGCAGACGGGCCCGTCCGCGGCGCCGCGTCTCAGCCGCAGCCGCCAGTCCGCTCTCAACTCCCCCATGACGCACGAGAATACGCGCGCGACGGGTGCCGCTCCCAGCCCTTCGACACACTCCGGTCACCCATTGGCTACCGGACGTCACACCGGAGGGTGACGCCCGCGGTGCCCGGGTCGACCCGGAGGACCAGGCTCCGGCCGGTGGCGCGCACCTCGATGCCCGGGTCCGCGGACACGACCTCGCGCACCGGACGGTCCCACACCACCTCCACCGGGGTGCCACTGCGGTCCGGTCCGCTCACGCACAGCGTCGTCGTGCCGCGCCGCTGCCGTACGAGCACGCTCGCCGGGGCCGTGGCCGAGAGCGGTCCCGCGGTGCCCGCGCGCCAGAAGTTGGCGGCGGTCAGTCCCAGTGCGCGCACCGCGACCGCCTGGGCGGTGGCGGTGTTGGCGAGCACGGTCAGCCATCCTTCGTCGGCGGCGCGCTCGGTGACGGCGCGGCGGGAGGCGCCGGGCATCAGCAGGTAGACGTGGTCGGCGGCGTCCGGGTCGGTGCCGTGGTCGAGCCAGAGGGTCTGGTAGCGGCGGGTGCGGCGCTCGGTGGAGCTGGTGGTGTTGATGTCGGACCAGGCGCCGGTGCGGTCCTCGCGCAGGGTGCGCAGGTCCGCCCCGCCGGGCAGGACCCAGCCGCCGTGGCCCTCCAGGTGGGCCCAGCGGGGCCGGGGGCGGCTGTCGACGGTGAGCATCTCGGTGCCGTTCTCGCCGAGCATGCGGTTGTCGACGATCGTCTCGACGGGCACCCCGTCGGTGGCGGTGATGCCGGCGCCGAGGCAGATGACGGTGTCGGCGGCGCAGAACCACGACGTGCGGGCGTCCAGGGTGGAGCCGAGGCCCTTGAGGTGCTGGCCGACCGCGCCGTACTCGCCGTCGGTGGCGCCGCCGACCCAGTTCGCCGCGGGTCTGGCCGCGCCCCATTCGCCGCCGGCCCGGTCGGCGAGCCGCTTGGTCGACACGGTCGTGCCGGGCAGCCGGTAGGGGTCGACGGTGGGCCAGAACCAGTCGGTGTACTGGTCGTTGTGCGCCGCGCCCGGCCACCAGTAGAGCATTCCGGCGCCGGTGTGCCAGCCGCGCGGGTTCTCGCCGTTGCCGCATTCGTAGTACGAGATCCGCGAGGAGGCCATGGAGATGCCGGCGGCCCAGTCCGGGCGGCGGTGGACGGCGCGGGCCATCTGGGCGAAGAGGTGGTGGCCCACCCGTTCCGGCGCGGCCGGGACGGCGGTGGCCTGCACGGCGTGCAGCCGGGCCAGGTCCGCGACGGGGAACTGGCGGGCGGTGAGGACGGGGCTGGTCCGGTCCCGGGCGATCCAGCCCTTGATCATGCCGTGCCACCGGTCGCGTTCGGCCGGTGAGGCGCCCGCGGCGAGGAGGGCGATTCCGGCGATGATGCCCTGGCCGTGGAAGTGGTCGCTGCGCATCACCTGGAGGTCGTCGCTCCTCAGCAGGCCGCGGCTGATGGCCCGGCCGTTGACGCTGTCCATGACCAGGCCGTTGTGGATCAGCGGTGCGTAGGCGCGTTCGACGCTGTCCAGGATGATCTGCCGGTTCGGGTCGGTGACGGCCCAGGTCGATCCGGCGAGCAGGGCGAAGAGCCGGCCGAGGCCGTCGAGCATGACCTGGCCGTAGGTGCCGGAGTAGGCGACGGTGGTGTGCTGGACGAACGACCCGTCCGCGTACAGGCCGTCCCCCTGGGTGACGTGGGGGAAGACCGGGGACAGGGCGTCCCTGGCGAGGGCGGTCTTGGCGGGTGACCGGCCGAGGACCCCGCGCACTGCGACGGAGCGGCACAGGTCGACGCGGTTGGCTCCGGTGGAGGTGCCGCTGTAGTCGCGCAGGACCGTGTCGGGGATGAAGTGGTCGACGGCCGCGCAGGCGGCCTCGATCCGGGCCGTGCCCAGCTGTTCGTACAGCACGGCCGCGATGTCCATGAGGATGCGCGGGCTGCCGATCTGCCACTCCCACCAGTTGCCGTACGGCGTGACGGAGGCGTGATAGGCGGTGGCGGCCAGGTGGTCCCAGCCGCGCAGGACGTCCGCGAGGAGGGCGGCGTCGCCGGTCGAGCCGGTGCCGGGCTGCGCGTACGCCTGGGTCATCGTCCACAGTCGGCCGTAGCTCCGGGTGATGCCGGACGGCGGGTCGAACGCGAGGCCGGGCCACAGCGATTCCGCGGCCGGGCTCATCGTCGACCGGAAGCCGCGGGCGAGCGTGCCCGTCCCGGCCAGGCGGGAGGCGAAGGGTTCGGCGCCCGGGTCGTAGCCGGTGCCGAGCGCGATGTCGGTCCAGCGGCGGCGGAGGGTGTCGAACTCGTCGGCGTCCGGGGCGGTGTCCGTCGCGGGTCCGGCGGCCGTGGCGGAGCCGGGGAGGGCGACCGCCAGGGCGGTGGCGGCGGAGAGGGTCAGCAGGGTGCGGCGGGACCAGCCGGGCTGGTTCGGCATGTGCGGCTCCATGTCGTCGGGGGCGGCCGTCGGGAGGTGGGGTGGCCTTGCATGCGCGACGCGGGACGGGCGCACCCGGTGGGCGCCCGTCCCGCATCATGGTGGATCAGTTGCCGCACCGGAAGCGGGCGTCGCCCCAGTCCGCGTGGTCGTTGCCGTTGCCGTCGCCGCCGTCGCCGACGACCAGGTCGACGTACTTGGCCCCGGTGACGTCGGCCGTGAGCGACCAGGCGCTGTCGGCCGCCCTCAGCACCGGCGACTTCACCTTCTCGGTGCCGTCGGCCAGGACGGAGAACTGCACGCTGCCGGCGCTCTTCTGCACGTCGTCCACGCCGACCCGGGCGGTGAACGAGGTGCACTTCCCGCCCAGGTAGTAGCGGACCTTCGCCGGGGCGTGGGTGCCCAGGCCCTTGGTGTAGACGGTGCCGCCGATGGTCAGCGGGGTGCCGTCGCCGGTGCCGGTCTCGCCGTTGGAGAGGTTGCGTTCGACGGGGCCCCAGCCGTTCTCGGAGGCCGTCCAGTCCAGGTCTCCGGCCCAGCTGTCGGTGGTGGGCGGCGGGGGCAGGGTCCGTACGGAGGTCTGCGCGCCGAGCGTGCGCCGGGCGTCGCCGACCGCGTACTTCGCCTCGGAGCCCAGGTCGTACGTCCGGTACTCGGCGTCCACCGGCGGGGTGACCCGCCAGGTGGCGGTGGCCTCGGCGCCCGACGCGACGGAGTCGAAGGAGACGGCGCCCGACGGTTCGGCCGTCCAGCCCTCGGGGACGGTCAGGGTCAGGGCGACGCCGGTGGCCGCCTTCGCCTCGTGGTTGGTGAACGTGGCCCTGACGGTGTTGGCCGTGCCCGGTTCCAGGGTCTCGGCGCCCGGGTCGATGCCGAGCGTGCCGCAGGCGGCCTGCTCGGAGGCCGGGGCCGGGCCGAGGTCGGTCACGGTGAAGGAGTCGAGGACGAAGTCGGCGCCCTCGGGGGCGTCGCCGCGCTTGCGCAGCCCGGTCCAGGTGTCGCCGCAGCCCGCGGTGACGGTCTCGGTGAAGTGGCCGGTGGTGCGCTGCTGTCCGACGGGCGTGGCCCGGGTCTCGACGGAACCGGGCCTGCCGTCCGCGGTGATCCGGTCGTAGCCGTCGACCCATTCGTAGGCACCGGCGTGGCTGGACTGGTAGTCGTACTCGACCTGGTAGCGGTGGCCGTCGGTCATCGGCACGGTCCAGGGGGCGGTGCGGTAGACGAGGCCGGAGTTCTCCTCGTGGGACTTGAGGGACTCCTTGCCGCCGATCACGTCGTCGACGAGCTTTCCGTTCCAGCCGGCCTGGGTGTACGGGGCGTGCAGCCGGGTGATGACGGTGCGGGGATCGGTGGAGCCGCCCGCGTTCCCCTTGAGGAAGGGGCCCCAGCCCTGGTCGACGTCCTCGAAGTCCTCGTGGACGACGGTGTTCGCCCTGGTGCTCGGGGCGTTGGCGACGATCCGTACGTCGTCGGCCCGGACCTTGGCCGTGCTGTCCCCGGCCGCTTCGACGCGCAGGGTGGCGCGGCCGTTCGCGGGGACGGTGAAGTTGACCTTGGCGCGCTGGAAGTAGGTGCCGTGCCAGTCGGAGGCGGCGACCTGGTCCTTGACGGTGGAGCGGTCCACGGCGACGGACTTCCCGCCGATCGAGAGGGTCGTGTGCCGGGTCTTCCCGGGCTGGACCTCGATGAGCGCGGAGGCGGTGTAGCGCTTGCCCGGGGTGAGGCCGTCGATGCGCTGGGCGAGCGCGGCCGGGGCCCCGCCGGAGAGTTCGGCGCTGTTGCGGCCCTGGTCGTCGGTGTCGCGGGTGACGGTTCCGGTCCTCGACCAGTCGCTCAGGTCGGCGTCGTTGAAGCCGGGGTCGTCGACCGGGGTGCCCTCGCCCCACCGGGGGTCGGCGGCCTTCGGCGCCTGCCGCGGGTACAGGACGTACGGCTGTCCCGCCTCGGCGGTCAGCGTGATCCTCCCGTCGACCGGCTCGACCGTACCGGTCCTGACCCGCCCGTTGTCGGTGAGCCGGTAGACGGTGTACGTGCCGTTCGACGGCACCTCCCAGCTGCTCGTACCACCGGACTTGCTGTAGTGGTACAACTTCTTGCCGCCGTCCCAGGGCAGCAGGTAGTCGGTGCCGCTGAGGACCTTGCGGCCGTGGTCGTAGAAGGTCCGCCTGCCGTCCTCGACGGTGCCCCGGACGCCGCCGGTGAGGGTGACGTCATTGCCGTCCCAGCGGGTGATCCTCTGCTGCTGGAGGTACTTGGCGGGCAGGTTGCGCTGCCAGATGTTGTCGTGGAAGGCGTTCCAGTCGGTCTCGCCGGTCCAGCCCTCGAACTCCTCGATGGCGCTCTGGCCGAGGACCGGGTCGTTGTTCCAGACGTCCTTCTCGCCGTTGCGGATGAACCGGATGATCTTCGAGTTGAGGCCCTTGTTGGTGGCGCCGCCGTAGTCGAGGTCGTTGGCCCAGTGCGACCAGAGCGAGGCGCGCTCGAACTTGTCGGCCCATTCGGTGGCGACGTTCCAGCCCTGCTTCCCCACGGCCCGGAGGGTCTTGTCGGCGATCCAGCCGTGGGTGTAGTAGACGTCGATGTAGAGGAGGCTCAGGTTGCGGTCGGTCTCGTCGCGCAACCGCTGGAAGCGCTCGGCCAGGTCGCCGCTGTTGATGTCGCGGCGCTGGTCGATGTAGTAGCTCTGGCCGAGCCAGTTCCAGCCGGGCTTCGTCCTGTCGACGAGCTTCTCGTCGAAGGCGTCGGCCTCCGCGTACGCCTCGGTGGCGTTGACGTGGACGCCGAAGGTGGCGCCCCACTTCTTCCCGTCCTTCAGGAGCTTGTTGAGGTCCTTCAGCCCGCCGGCCCGCTCGTTGTAGTTGCCGCCGTAGTCGGGGTGGGCGGAGTCGTGGCCCTCGGAGGCGTAGCCCTTGAGGACGGCGAGCTGTCCGAGGCCGTCGGTGGCGAGCGAGATCCGCTTGACGTCGTCGAGGGTGCGCAGGAAGGGGTGGGTGGCCTGGCTGGCGAAGTTGAACGGGATGTGGGTGACGACCCGGTCCGGGGTGTCCTTGCCGCCGGGCGCCTCGATCCCGATGGAGCGGAACGCGACGGCGCCGTCCTGCCAGTCCACGGCCTTGTCGCCGTTGGCGTCGGGGGTGACGACGACCTTCGCCCAGGGCAGGGCGTCGCCGCTCTCCGGCTTCGGCGCGCCGTCGCCCCGGTAGGTCCACTGGCCGGACCAGACGCCGACCCGGACGCCGCCGTCGTCCGCGGTGCGGGCCTGGTGCCAGAACCGGGCGTCGTCGCCGCCGGTGGCGCCGGACGGCTTGTCGTACGAGGAGTTGGACTCGACGGCCGCGGCGAGCGCACCCGTGTTGACGATCGCGTACGAGGCACCGACCGGCGCCTTGTCGGCGGCGGTGTCCGCGGTGACCCTGCCGAAGACGTCGGCGGTCTTCGTCGAGTCGTTGTCCAGCCGGGTGAAGGCGGTGGCGGCGCCGGGTTCCGTGGAGCCGACGGAGACCAGGTCGTGGCCGGGGATGTCGATGGTGCCCACGCGGAACGCCTCGGTGTCGCGCACGGCGGTCACCTCGAACGTGGTGGCGCGTCCGGAGACGGAGAGCGAGGCGTCGATCTCGACCCCGGGCAGGTCGGCGAAGGTCAGCGTGTAGCGGGCGGACGAGGCGGTGAGCACGGGGGTGCCCTTGAGCTTCACCGGGTGCGCGGTGCCGTTCAGGGTCACGGCGGTGACCGGCTGCGTACTGCCGAACAGCCGGTTGCCGCTGGCCCTGTCGGTGTACGCCAGGACGCGCGGGAAGTCGTCGGCGACGGCCACCGAGAGCTGCGCGGAGCCGATGACGGTGGCGCCCGCGGGCACGGCCGGCCCGGCTGTTGCGGACGGGGGAGCTGCGGCGGTGGCGGGGAGCGCGGTCCCCACCAGCGCCAGCACGGCGGCTGATGCGGCGGCGACGGCGCCCGCCGAAGTGAATCTTGGCGACATGTGCTCTGAGTAGTCCCCGTGACCGGACACCGTCAACGACCTGCTACGACTCGGGGCGCTCCAGTCCAACAACCCTGTCGCGTAAGTCCAAGTGGGCGGTGCGCGCACGCGACCGGCCCGGCTCAGTCCTGTTCCACGTCGCCGACCGCGGCCTCGTACGCGAGCAACGTGTCGACGAACAGCTGCCGCTGATCCGGCGTCAGGGGGGTCAGCGCCTTGCGCCAGGCGGCCGCTCCCGGGGCCAGCCAGGCGGTGATCGCGGGCTCCTGGTCGGGTGCGATGCCGATGATGCGGCGGCGCCGGTCCGCCTCGTCCGCGCGCCGCTCCAGGATTCCCTTCCGGTTCAGGTCGCCGACCAGCAGGCTCACCGTCGTCGGCGCGACCTGGAGCCGGGCCGCCAGTTCGTTCACGGTCATCGGCCCGTCGAAGAGCAGATAGGAGAGCAGCGAGAGGTGGCGCGGCGCCAGCGCGAAGGACCGCAGCGCCTCGGGCACGGGGATCTTCTTGACCCGGCCCACCATCCGGGGCATGAGCAGCAGCAGGTCCCTGACGGCGTCGTCGACCTCGCTCCCGTTCCCGCGGCCCTCCGCGGCGCCGTCGGCCTCGTTCCCGCAGCCCTCCGAAGCGTCGCGCTCCCCGGACCTTGACATCGCACACCCCTCCCCAGTTACCTTTGCCCTCAAAGATATTTCTCTTTGTTCGCAAAGCGAACTGCTCTTCAGCGTACCCACCGACCCGAACGGAGTCGCTCCATGCCCCACTTCAATGTGCACATCCGCGAAGAAGCCCTCGACGGAACGGTGGAACCGAAGCTGATCGCCGCCCTGGCCGACGCGGTCGGCACCGTCTACGGCGAGGGGTTCCGCCGCCTCGTCGGGGTGGACCTGATCGGCATCCCGCAGCACCGCCGGGGCATCGGCGGCAAGCCGGCCGACATCGACGCGCCCCTCGTCACCCTCAGCATGCGCGAGGCCGCGTACCACCTGCCCGAGGTCCCGGACGCCCCCGCCCGCCTGGTCGCCGCGACCACCGACGCGGTGGCCGGCGTACTCGGCGAGGCCGTGCGCGAGCAGGTCATCGTCACGATCACCGGCGTCCCCGACGGCCGCACCGGAGTCGCCGGCGCGGTGGCCTGACGCCGCACGCGCGGGGGCCGGGGCCCTGAAAAAGGGCCAGGGCTCCCGCGCGAGCGGCCGGGCGCAGCCGTGCGCGGTCGTACGCGGTCGTACGCGGTCGTACGCGGCCTCAGCGCGCGAACTTCTCGACGGCCGCCGGGGTGACGGGGGTGAAGAAGTTGACGAGGTTGCCGTCGGGATCGCGGAACAGCAGCGACCGGTTGCCCCAGGGCATCGTGGTGGGCCCGCCGACGAAGTCGGTGACGAAACCGGCCAGGTCCCGGTGGACGCGGTCCACGTCGTCGACGAGGAACTCGGTGATCACACTGCGGTTGTCCGCCGGGCGGGCGGAGCCCGGGGCGAACAGCGGGACGGTGCGGGTACCGGCGATCGCGAGGGTGGCGCCCGCCGTCCTGAGCTCGGCGAAGTCCTCGGTGGCCCACGTCGCCCGCACCCTCGTGGCCCGCTCGTAGAACTCGACGAGGCGCGCCACGTCGCCGGTGATGATGCGGATCGAGACGAAGTCCATGGAAATCCCCTTGGTCGTGCCGGAGTGTGCACGCCGCAGGCTAGGAGGAATACCGGACAGAATCGGTCCGGTATCCGCATTAGGCTGCACACATGCCCCGACCCACCGGCCGCGTGCTGACACTCCTGGAACTGCTGCAGTCGGGCGGCACCCGGACCGTGGCCGAACTCGCCGACCGGCTCGGCGTCGAGGGGCGCACCGTGCGGCGGTACGTGAACCAACTGATCGACCTGGACGTACCCGTGGAGTCGGTGCGCGGCCGCTACGGCGGGTACCGGCTCTCCCCCGGGTACCGCCTGCCCCCGCTCATGCTCGGCGACGACGAGGCGCTGGCCGTGCTGCTCGGCCTGGTCGCCGGCCGCCGGGCGGGGCTGACGACGGCGGAGCGCACGGCGAACGAGACGGCGTCGGCGAAGATCCGGCGGGTGCTGCCCCGGCACGTCGCCCGCCGACTCGACACGCTCCTGGACACCCTCGCCTTCACGGACCGGCCCGACGATTTCGACACCCCGGACAGCGGGGTCCTGCTCACCGTCGCCGACGCGGTGCGCCACCACCGGCCGGTCTCGATCCGCTACACCGACCGCGACGGGCGGCGCAGTGAACGCACGCTGCACGCGTACGGGATCGTCGCCCACGCGGGCCGGTGGTACGTCACGGGCGAGGACGCCGGGATCGGCGAGGACCGGACCTTCCGGCTCGACCGCATCGCGGACGCGAGGACCCTGCCCGGCTCCTTCGAGGTGCCCGCGGGTACCGATCCGGCGCAGCGCGTGCTGTCGGGGTTCGCCGCGGCCGAGTACCGGCACGAGGTGACCTTGCGGATCCACGGGACGGTCGAGCAGGTCCGTGCCCGCCTTCCCGCCGCCGTCGCACACCTGGAGGAACAGGGGCCCGCGACGGACCGGGACCCGGCGGAACAGGACCCGACGGACCGGGACCCGGCGGCCGAGCGCTGGCTGCGCGTCGAACTGCGGGTGGAGCGGCTCGACTGGCTGCCCCCGGTACTGGCCGCGCTCGACCGGCCGTTCGTCATCGAGCGCCCCGCCGAACTGCGCGACCTCGTCACCGCGCTCGCCGACCGCCTCGCGTCCTGCGCCCGCCGGACCTGACCGCGCCCCGTAAAACCACCGGGCCCGTCTCCATCGCGCCCCGCAACCGCCGGACCCGGCCGCGCGGAACCGATGGCCAGGACCTGTCTCCTGCAATCGGGAGCGAGCCCGTACGCGTGGGTCATGGAGGAGCACGTGTGCAGGTCGGACAACCGGTGTCGTACGCTGGCCTTCCATGGCAACAAGCACTTCGCTGTGGTCCTTCGCCCTGGTTGTAGGGCTTCTCACTCTGACTCCCGGTCTCGACACCGCTCTGATCCTGCGCACCTCTGCCCTCGGCCTGCGCAGGAGAGCCTGGGGCGTCGTCCTCGGAATCCAGTCGGGCACCCTCGTGTGGGGTGCGCTCACGTCCCTGGGAGTGACCGCGCTCTTCACGGCCTCGCACCTCGCCTACGCGACGTTGCGCTGGATCGGCGCCGCGTATCTCGTCTGGATGGGTGTCCGCATGCTGCGGGACACCTTCCGGGGCCTGCCCCTGACCGGCGTCGGCGAATCCGACCTGCTCACCGGGAAGGACTCGGTCACCGGCGGCTGGCGGCAGGGGACGCTCACCAACCTCCTCAACCCGAAGATGGGCGCCTTCTACGTCGCCGTCCTGCCCCAGTTCATCCCCGTCGGCGCAAGCCACTTCGCCGCGGGGCTGCTGCTCACCACGGTGCACGTGCTGCTCGGTCTGGCGTGGTCGGCCGTCCTCATCGGCTTTGCCCGAGTGCTGCACAGCTGGTTGCGCAGACCTCGGGCCCGTCGCCTGCTCGACCGGATCACCGGGACCGTCATCGCTGCCTTCGGCGTCCGGCTCGCTCTCAGCGACTGAGCACCATGCCTGCCACTGCGCAGAGCCGTGCTCAGCGCCGAGCCCGGACGAGGACTGCGGAAAAATGGAGTACGGCCCGGCAGGCGACGGCGATCTTGTCGGTTCGCACGGCCGGACGGTGAGCGCTAGTTGAGGATGCCGAAGCCGCTGTCGGTGAGGGCCACCACGTCGGGATGACTGTGCGGATGGCGCAGGCCCTCGGGGTGTCTGTCCTTGGCACGGTACGCCGGAAGGCCCACCGCGACGGCAAGCACCCCGATGGCGCCCCCGATGCCGGAGGCGATCGGGAACACGGTGCCGGGATCGTGGTCCGAGGTCATCAGCCAGCCCATGACGAACGCGGTCGGCACCAGGGTGGCCCCGAGGACCAGGCTCCATATCAGCAGCACCCGGGCGCGGAGCGCGGGGCGCCATGCCTTCCTGCACCGGGCGCAGAGCGGGACACGGATCCTGGCCTTCCGGTACGTGATCAGGTAGACGCCGCCCCCTTCCTCACGGCGCAGCCTGACGTCCAGCGCGGCGGGGGGTCGCGCCGGCTCTCCGCAACTCCAGCACTGTTCTTCGCCGTTCACCGGATTCGTCCCCTCCCCGCGAGGTGCCCTTCCAGCGTACGGACAGTCCTCCGTCCGGCACGGACGATCGGCGGAACCGATGGCTAGCCGCGTGCCGCCCCCGTGTCCCGGCGGGCCAGCACCAGCGCGCTCAGGCCGAACATCAGGACGCCCAGCGGGACATGGACCGACGGGACGTGCGCGATGCCGAGCACGACCTGCGCCGAGGCGAGGACGAGGAAGCCGGCCGCGTACCCGATGGGGCGGGGCGAACCGCCGCCCGGCCGCCAGGCCAGTACCGCCGCGAGCAGGTACAGCATCGACGCCCCGTACATCACGCGCGCGCCGACGTCGTGCAGGAGGCCGCTGTGCGACGACGACAGCAGCACACCGGCGCTGACCGCCTGGAGGAAGAGGGTCAGGGTCTGGAGAACGACCGATGTCCGCAGGAACACGGCGGTGCGCCGTGCCGTGTCCGTCATTTCCGTCGTGCCCGTCGTCCGTGTCGTGCCCGTCGTGCCTGTCGTCCGCGTCGTCATGATGCCGTCCCCTCGGTGGATCGATAAGGTCTCACCGGTCCGACGACGCAGGCCCGCGAAGTGCAAGGCGGGAGCGCGACGGGCCGGAGGGGGAGCGGTCATGAACAGGGGTGTACCCGAGCGGGGCACGGCGGGGGCCGCGGGCGAACGGGGCACGGCGGAGGCCACGGGCGGGCAAGGCTCGGTGGATGTCGCGGGCGGGCAAGGCTCGGTGGATGTCGCCGGCGAGCGGCGCCAACTGATCGGCATCGCCTACCGGTTGCTCGGTTCGGTGGCCGAGGCCGAGGACGCCGTGCAGGAGGCGTACGCCCGTTGGTACGCGCAGCCGCGGGGCAAACGCGCCGACGTCGCGTCCCCCGGCGCCTGGCTGACGACGGTGACCGGGCGCATCTGCCTGGACGTGCTCGGCTCCGCGCGGGCCCGGCGCGAACGCTATGTCGGCGCGTGGCTGCCCGAGCCGCTGCCCGACCACGGGGAGTGGGCCGTCGGCGGGCGCGGCACCGACACCGCCGACCCCGCCGACCGGATCGCCCTGGACGAGTCGGTGTCCATGGCCTTCCTCGTCGTGCTGGAGTCGATGACGCCCGCCGAGCGGGTCGCCTTCGTGCTGCACGACGTGTTCCGCTACTCCTTCCCCGAGATCGCCGGGATCGTCGGCCGCACCCCCGGGGCCTGCCGGGAGCTGGCGAGTTCGGCCCGGCGGCGGATGCGTGCCGAGCGCGCCCCCGCGACCTCGACGACGGGGCGGGCCGAGGTGGTGCGGCACGTCAAGGAGGCATGGGAGGCCAAGGACATCACGGCCCTCGTCGGCCTCCTCGACCCCGACGCCGTGATGACCGCCGACGGCGGCGGCCTGGTCGGCACCGTGCTGCGCCCGGTCGAGGGCGGTGCGCGCATCGCCCAGTACATGATCGCGATCGCCGACAGGGCGCCGGGGCTGCGGCTCCTGGAGTGTTCGGTGGCCGGTGCGCCCGGCCTGGTCGCCCAGCACGGGGGCGTCACCGCGACCGTGGCCGCGTTCGACTCCCTCGACGGCCGGGCCACCCGGATCTGGGTGGTCCGCAACCCGGAGAAGCTCCGGCTGTGGACGCCCGGTCGTTTCCGGCCATGACGCCGATGGCGTCGATGACCTCGTTGACGCCCCACGTCGGTGTTGACCTTCGAGTTGGTTGAAGCCCAATGATGGCGAGGTGCCGAATTCCGAACTGATGCCCATCGGGGTCTTCGCGCAGCGCAGTGGCCTGACCTCCAGCGCGTTGCGTTTCTACGCCGACTCCGGGCTCCTGCCCCCCGCCGAAGTGGACCCGGTCACGGGCTACCGCCACTACGGCGCCGACCAGCTGGCGCGGGCCACCACACTGCGTCGGCTCCGTGAGATCGCCATGCCGCTGGCCGCGGTCGAGGCGGTCCTCGGCGCCGGGGCCGAGGAGGCGGCTCGGCTGCTCGACGAGCACCTCGCCAGGATCGAGGGGGATGCGGCGGCGGCGCGGCGGAAGGCTGCGGTCATCAGGGCCGCGCTCGGCGGCGACGTGCCCGGTCTGTTGATCGCCGCGCTGAAGGGGCCCGTGCTGGCGGATGCGGTCGAGCAGGTCCTGACCGCGACCGCGCACGAGCCGGGGATGGCGGTGCTCGCCGGTCTGCACGTCGAGGCGAACGATGAGGCGATCGCCCTGACGGCGACCGACCGGTACCGGCTCTCCACCCGGACCCTGGTGCCGGCCCGGCCGGCGGAGCGGACCTGGGCCGGCACGGTCGACGGCGGCGACCTCCGGGCCGCGGTCGCCGATGTCCGGCGCAGTGCGCTGGTCCGCGTCGAAGCGGTGCCGCACGGGATCCGGCTGCGCATGTCCGGGCGCGAGGACCGGCACTGCCGGATCCTGCCCGAGGAGTTCCCCGACCACCGGCTGATGCTCGCTTCCCTGGACGAGGTCACCACCCGCGCGACGGTCCCGAAGGACCTGCTGTTGCGGGCCCTGGAGGAACACCCCGGCGAGCACGTCGCACTGCACGTCACCGAGCACGGCGTGGGCGTCCGGCCCCCGGACGACGAGCACCCCGGAATCCCGCTCCCCGCCACCGTGACGGGCGAGGACCTCCGGATCCGGTTCGGGGTGACCACGCTCTATCCCGCCGTGAGCACGGCGATCGGACCCGACGTGATGCTCGATCTGAGGGGACACGACCGGCCCGTCACGATCCGCTCCGCCGACCGCGGCGATCTCACCACTCTGGCCATGCCCATCGGGTTCGACCACTCGGCCTGAGAACGACGACCGACGAACAACAGCAACGACGACAACGACGAGGAACACTTCATGCCCACTGCATCCGCCGACCCCGATCCGACCATGGAAGCCATCGGCCGAGCCGTCGTCGAAGGCCGGACGGGCGACGTCCTCTCCGCCCGCCACAAGCTCCTGGACCTGTGGTCGGTGATCGGCGTCACCGGGGACCCGCTGCACCGTTGCTCGCTCGCCCACTACCTGGCGGACCTCTACGAAGATCCCGCCCGGGCCCTCGCCTGGGACGTCCGGGCCCTGGACGCCGCCGACGCCGTGACCGAGCAGCGTGTCCAGGAGCACCACGCAGGCCTCCACATCGCCGGGTTCTACCCCTCCCTCCATCTCAACCTGGCCGACAACTACCGCCGGCTCGGGTCCTTCGACGCGGCCCGCGAGCACATCGACGCAGCCGAGGAGCACGCCCCCGGCCTCCCGCAGGACGCATACGGCGCCTCCCTGCGCACCGCGCTCGAAGAGGTGGCGGAGGCCATCGCTTCGCGGGACACCGCCAAGCGGCCCTCCGCGCCCGGTCCCGCCGCGTGACGCATCGGAACGCGCCCCTCACCGTCGAGGGGCGCCGCCGGCCGGCCGGACGCCCCGGAACACAACGGACACGACGGGGAAGGCGCTGCGGGGCAAGCGCTGTGGGCCGGGCGCGGGCCGGGGCAGGCGCTGCCGAGCACGCGTCCCGCCGAAGCGCGCCGGGGCGCGTCCTCACCAGCGGAGGGCCGTGAAGTCGATCGGCCGGGGCTCCAGCAGCCCCGTGCGTTCCGCCAGCGCCTGCAGCCGCCGGGACATCTCGTCGGCGTCCAGGCGCCGCCGGTCGCCGTGGCCGGGCAGTACCCACTCGAACCGCAGCTTCCCCGCCGTCCTCGCCAGTGAGGCGGCGAGTTCCTCGATGGAGTACCAGGTCACGCTCTCCGCGACTTCGAGGTCCTCGGTCGTGCGCGACCAGTAGAAACTGTCGCCGGTGAAGCAGTACCGGTCGTCCGCGAGGTAGAGCACGCTGCCCCGGGTGTGGCCGGGCAACGGCTGGGCGATGACGCCCTCGCCGATCTCCACCGGGTCGAGCCCCTTGATCACCCGGTCCGCGTCCGGCGCCGCGTCGAGGTCGCCCTCGTGGATCCACAGCCGGGCGCCGAAGTGGTCGGCGTAGCGGCGGCCGTGCGCGGCGTGGTCGCGATGGGTGAGCAGTACGTCGGTGACGGGCCCGGTCGCCGCCACGTACCGCTCGGCGAGTCCGGGGCTCCAGCGCGGGGTGTCGATCATCATGACCGTGCCGGAGGGCCGTCGCAGCAGGTAGGAGTTGGCACCGGCGGTGTGCGTGGAGTTGTGCCCGCACACCAGCACACCGTCGTCCAGTGCCATCGGGAACGGGTCGAGCGCCGGGTCCGGCTGCCCCGAAGCGGGGCGGATCGAGCGGGTGTGACAGGCGAAGACGGCGGCGTGTAAGCGCCGGTTCTCCGCCTCGTCCTCCGGCTGTCGCAGGATGCGCGAGGTCCCGTCCTCCTCGCCGATCAGCTCGGGTGCGAACTGCCGGGCGACGTCGCAGTTGGTGCAGCGGTCGTCCACGTACCAGCTGTCCATCACAGAGGTCCTTCCACTTCGCGTCCATGGGGAACGGCCCGGTCGGGGCCGTCTCTCCAGGGGTACCCCACCCGCGACCGGAACCGGTAGACCCCGCCGATCTTGCGTCTCACCCCCCGACCGGATCTGACGCCGCGAGCACGCCGGGGGGATATCCGGCACTTCAACCGCTTACGTCCCCCACCTGCGCGCAGGCCCGGTCCCCCGCACGGCCGCCCTCGCCCGGTTCAAGTCCGGTTGCAGCAGCGACCGGGGCGGCGCCTGCCTCGAAGTCGCCTACGACTGGCGCAAGTCGAGCCACAGCGGCAGCCGGGGCGGTGACTGCGTGGAGGTGGCCGCCCACCCCGCCGCCGTCCACATCCGCGAATCCAAGGTGACCGACGGCCCCGTCCTCACCGTTCCCCCGCCGCCTGGACCGCCTTCCTGGACGCCACGGTCCGAGAGCCCCGGAACCACCCCCGCCCCGCCGCCCTCGGGCCGGCCCCGGCGGGGCTTCGCGCTTCCCGGGCGCGTGCTCAGGAAGGGAACAGGACCCCTCTGCTCCTGCTTTCAGGCGATCAGGGCGGCGATGCCTCCGGTGAGCAGCCCCACGACGATGATCAGTGGGCTGCCCTTGAGGGCGGCGCCGAGGTGGAACCGGAGATCGCGGTACTCGGCCATGCCCTCGGTGCCGGGAAGAACCAGCAGGCGCGGGCGAAGTCCGGCGAAGATGATCCAGTCGAGGACGACAAGGTCCCAGACCGTCAGTGTGGCGAGGACGAGGGCCGCACAGACGGCTGCGGACAAGAAGTCCAGGCCCTCGCGCAGTGCGCCGTCGAGGCCGATCATCGCCCCGATCATCAGGGGGAGGCCGCAGACGGCCCAGACGAACACGCCGAAGAACAACGCCACCCGGCGGCCGCGGGCGCTCTTGGGTCTGCCGTACCGGCGTCGGATCGCGGGTGGGTAGTCGTTCAGCAGGAAGTCCCTGCTCATGGCGGCTCCGGCGAACACCGCCGCGGTGAACAGCACGCTCAGCGCCAGCCCGTGGCTCAGGCCGTACCCAAGGACTGCCGACCACCGCATGCCAACCTCCCGGAGCATTCCCGAATCCTGGTAAGGGCGACCTAACCTTCCGTCACCTCTAAAGTCAACACCCTGTGAAGTTCAAGGCTCGTTAGGATGCCGCCGTGGCAGAAGCAGACGACGCCGAGACACTCACGACACCTCCGGGCGAGCATGCGGCCGGGGTCCGGAGGCGCCCGGAGTTCCGCAAGGGCCGACCCACTCTGACCAGGGAGAGGATCGCTCGGGCCGCCCTGGAGATCTTGGGCGAGGCGGGGCCGGCGGAACTGACGATGCGCGCCGTCGGCACGCGCCTCGGCGTATCGCCACGGGCCCTCTACAACTACGTGGCCGACCGACGCGACCTGCTCGGGGAGATCGTTGCCGTTTGTCAGGGCGACCGGCCGCAGCCCCGGCTGGACACCGACCGCTGGCAGGAAAGCCTGCGGACCCATTGCCGGGATCTGCGCGCCTGGTACCGCGCGCACCCGGGGATGTTGGCGCTCGCCCGCGCCGAGGACCTGACCCCGTTCGCCTCCGCCGACCTGCTGCGGCCCGACGACGCCCTCGTGGGGTTCTTCCTCGACCTCGGGTTCTCCCCGCAGAACGCTTACCGGGCCTGGTCGATCACCGTCCTCCAGGTCTCCGGGTTCGCAGAGGTCTGGGACGCCTGGCACGACCGGCCGCCGTCCGGTTCCGACCCGGCCGCGTGGACCGGCGTGCCACCGGACCCGGCGGCCGGGGAACTCCCGCATCTGCGTCGCGTCGCAGCCGAATCCGCCTCCGAGCCCCCGGACGTCCTGTTCGAATCCGTCCTGACCATGCTCATCGCGGGGCTGGAAGCCATGAGGTGACCCCTTCGCCATCGGCCCCCGGCCGCCCCTCCCCCAACGACCCGGCATCTGACGGTCGCTTCCGGATGCGCGCGGGCCCGGGACGGGTTCGGAACCGATCTCCACCATCCGCTCCATGACTGCGAGTTGTGAAGGATCGAGATATTTGAGAGCGCTCTCAGGCATAAGCCTTGACGACAGGATCGGCCCTCGCGAAAGTGGAGGACATCCCCCCACACCGCAGGAGTCCCCGTGATCTCACGCAGGCTTTTCCTGACCGGCGCCGCCGCCACCGCGACCGCCCTCACCTACCCCGTCTGGGGAAGCGTCCTGGGTCCGAGCGCGTCCGCCGCGCCCGCGACGTGCGAACTCGCCCTGGAGAACCGCTCGTTGCCGGGCAGGGTCAACGCCTACGTCACCGGTCACGAGCAGGGCACCGACCGCTGGGTCCTGCTGCGGGCCGACGGCAGCGTCTACCGCCCCGACTCCCCCGCCGCGCCGCAGACCCCGCTGCCGGTCGACTGCGCCATCCCGCTGAACGCGGCGGGCGGCGCGCCGGTGGTGCTGACGCTCCCCCAGATGTACGGCGCCCGCGTCTACTTCGTACGCGACGACACCCTCACGTTCCACCTCAATCCCGGGCCCGCCCTGGTGGAGCCGGCGTTCGCGACACCGACCGACGCCAACTACGGCCGCACCTGGTCGTTCTGCGAGTTCACCTTCAACCCCCAGCAGCTGTACGCCAACATCAGCTACGTCGACCTGGTCACCGCGCTGCCGATCGGCCTGACCCTGACCGGCGACGCGACGCACACCGTGTCGCCGCTCCCGGACGGCGCGGTGCAGCGGATCGCGGACGGCCTCGTCGCCCGGGCCGCCGCCGACGGGCAGCCGTGGGACAAGCTGGTGATCCGCGGTGCGGACGGCAGCGTACTGCGCGTGATCTCGCCGCAGAACCTCATGGCGCCGTTCTTCGACCGCCCGGACCAGATGCCGTTCCGCGACGTGTTCACGTCCTACATCGACCGGGTCTGGGAGAAGTACCGCTCCACCGACCTGCGCATCGACCTCCAGGGCGGCCGGGGCGTCCGCACCGGCCGGGTGAACGGGGACGTCCTGACGTTCGAGGGCGGCCACACCTTCACCAAGCCCACCTCCAAGGACGTCTTCACCTGCAACCACGGCCCGTTCGCCAACAACCCGGCCGACCCGGACGACAAGAAGGCCCTACTCGCCCGCCTGGCCTCCGGCTTCAACCGCTCCCTGATGCTCACCCACCCCGACCAGCCCAACGGCACCTCCACCGCCGACTACTACCGGGACCCGACCACCAACCACTGGTCCCGCGTCGTCCACGCCAACACCCCGATCGGCTACGCCTTCCCCTACGACGACGTCCGCCCCGACGGCGAACCCGACGTCTCCGGCGCCGCCAACGACGGCAACCCCCGCCGCTTCACGGTGACGGTGGGCGCCTGAGCCACCGGCCCCGGCCCGCGCCCCCGTGAGGGTGGGCGCGGGCGATCGGGCCGCCGGTCAGGCTCGGTCAGCGCACCAGTTCGGCGGCCAGGAGGTCCATCAGGAGGCCGTCGCGCCAGGTGCCGTCGGCGCCGCGCTCGTACTGCCGCATGATGCCCACCGGCCGGAAGCCGACCTTGGCGTAACAGCGGATCGCCACCGCGTTGTCGGCCGCCGGGTCGATGACCAGCCGGTGATAGCCGTGGTCGTCGACCAGATGACGGGCCACCGTCCGCACGGCGTCGGTGCCCAGCCCCCTGCCGTGCACGGCAGGATCGAGGAAGAGGTCGATGCCGGCGTGCCGGTAGTCGGGCTCTTCCTCGGCGTGCCACTGGATCATGCCGACGATCCGCTGCCGGTGCTCGATGGTCAGATGGTGACTGCCGGAGTCTTCGAGATCGGCCGAGATCTCCGCCTCAAGATCCTCCCCACCCCTCCACCGCGCCCGCACTTCGGGAGTGGCCCGGATGGCGGCCAGGGCGGGAACGTCCTCGCGAACAGTGGGCCGAAGGAAGACGGAAGCACCACGCAGCACGGTCATGGCCAAGAACCCTACGTCTCCACACCATCGAGCCACACCCCCATTTACCTCACCGGACACGGGCCGACACAACCGATCACCAGATCCCCGGCTCCTGCCATCGGCCGGGTGGCCCGAGAGAACCAAGGCCGGGTTCGCGCCGCTTCCATTGATCCGAAACGCTTTGGTTTCATGCTCATTGACGGTGCGTCAGTGATCTGGTGAGGGATGCGCGGACATGGTCGCCGGACGTGCAGGAGGCTGTGCGGTTGCTGGCAGTGTCCGCGTTGGTGGAGGGGCGGGAGCGGACTGAGGTCGCGGCTCTGCTCAAGGTGTCGGTCAGGGCCGTGGACAACTGGTGGACGAGGCGGCAGACCGGTGGCCGGGACGCGCTGCTGTCCCGTCCGCGGGGTCGCCGGGTGGGCGAGCATCAGGTCCTGTCCGAGGCCGAGCAGGCCGCCGTCCGGCAGGCCGTCCTCGATCACACCCCGTCCTGCCTGGGACTTTCCGGTCAACTGTGGACACGGGCCCTGATAGGCGAGCTGATCTTCAAGGTGTACCGGGTCCGCTTCACCGAGCCCGGGGTGGGCAAGTACCTCAAACGCTGGGGACTGACGTTCCGGCGTCCGGACAAGCGGGCCGTCGAGCAGGATCCGGAAGCGGTCCGCGTCTGACACGAGGAGACCTGGCCGGCAATCCGGGCCGGAGCGAAAGCAGAGAGGGATGAAGTCCTCTTCGCCGACCAGGTCGGGATCCGCTCGGACCAGGTCACCGGCCGCACCTGGGGCGCCAG
Organism: Streptomyces sp. sk2.1; assembly: GCF_008120935.1. GTDB lineage: Bacteria > Actinomycetota > Actinomycetes > Streptomycetales > Streptomycetaceae > Streptomyces. The sequence continues at coordinate 1,131,862 of NZ_RDBO01000077.1, read as the reverse complement.
GGGAAGTACTCCGGTCATCCGTCGCACCGGGAACCGGTTCTCCGTGAACGCGATGTCCGCGATCAGCACGAAGGGCCGGATGCACTTCATGGTCTTCACCGAGTCGTTCGACGCGAAGGCCATGTGCCGCTTCCTGGACCGGCTCGCCGGTCACTTCGACCACAAGGTCCACCTGATCGTCGACCGGCACCCGGCCCACCGCTCGAAGACCGTCCGGACCTGGCTCGCCGACCACAAGGACCAGATCGAGTTGCACTTCCTGCCGTCGTACTCACCCGAGCCGAACCCCGACGAGCTCGTCAACGCCGACCTCAAACGCAGCCTGCCCCACACCCACCGGGCCAGGAACCAGGCCGAACCCGCCACCGAAACCCGCAGGTTCTTCCACCACCGACAACGCCGGCCCCACATCGTGCGCGGATACTTCGGCGGCCCGCACCTCCGCTACATCCTCGACGAGTGAACCCAATGCGTTTCTGATCAATAGGTGTTCTGTCAGTGCCCGTTGATAGCGTGCTTCGTCCAGTCGTGGAGTTCATGAAGGGGCGGGGTACGTGCGGAATGTGGCATGCCATCAGGTCGGCGAGCAGCGGTTGGCCGAGGCGCTCGACGACATCGGCGGGCGGGCCTACAGTCGCTGGCACTCGCTGCGGTACGGCAGCATCTCGCCGGCGCTGATCCGGGCCATGGCGGACGAACTGCTCGACCATGTCGCCGCGCGAACGGTGACGGAGCCGGGGCTCGACGCCGCGGCCGGCACGGTCGCCGTCACCGCCGCGGAGTGTGTGCACGGAGTGCTGAGCATCATGTGCTTCCCGAGCGGGGACCAGGAGCTCCGGTTCCCTCTCGTCGGGGAGCGGATCAGTACGGACCCGGACGACGACGAGTTCGGGGACGGGCCCATCACCTTCCGGGACGTCGTCGAGGAGGCGCCCACCGCGCGGACCTGGCTCGACATGTTCGAGGTATGCGTCGTCAGCGGGCATGTGTGGGACTGGGAGCGGGTCACCGGGCTGCTGCTGCGCGGCGACTACGCGCCCGCCATCCGTGACGGCGTGCCCTACAACCGGTACACCTCCGTCTCCGACCCCGCCGACCTCGCCGCCATGGACGCCCTGTGCCCCTATCTCACCGAGGCGGCCGGGCATCTGCCCCGCGACTGGCCGACGGTTCCGCTGCGCAAGCCGGACGCAGGGGAGCGCGCGGAGGCCGCCCGGCGGCTCGACGAGGTCGGCGACGCGCTGAGCGCGGACCAGCGGCTGCTCCGTGTACTCCTCGACGACGACCAGCACGCCTTCGAGGATGCCCTCGTCGCCCGGCTGGTCGCGTACCGGGAGAGCGTCGAGGCCGATGCCGGTGATCCCGTTCCCCGGTCCCTCCTCCCCCTCGGCACCCTCGCCCTGGCCTGCCTCGCCGTCCAGGTCCATGGGTGGGAGCTCGGTGTCCGGTCCGGGTATCTGCCGTACGGTCTGCTGGGATCGCCGGACGCACCGCGCCGGGCGGCGGAGGGAAACCTGAACAACTTGGGCCACTGGGCCGCCAAGTAGGCCACCCGGGGTGCGGAAGTGGGCCCGGCTCGGCATCCAGGACATCGTCGTGGCGACGGACTCGTCCCCACCGGGGCAGCGCGTGCGTCTGTGCGATACCCAAGGGCGGAAGACCGCCCTGCCCCACGTCGGCGAACGCCATCTGCCGGATCTCCACGCCCTGCGGCCCCGGTAGCCCCGACGGCGCCGAGCCTCGGTCCGTGTCTTTCGCGATGGCCCGAAAGACACGGACCGAGCCACCGGCCCCGGCCCGCACCGAGACACACTGGCGCGGACCCCGAGTCCTACAAGCTGTCCGCAAAATTCGAGGACATGAACACCCCTGCGTCCTCTTCCTCAAGGAGCACAAAGTATTCCCCGGCCGCGATGAATTCATCATGGATGAGCTTCGCGAAATGATCTTCTTCATGGTCGCCCCGGGGAAGGACCCTCACATGCGCCGGAACCATCCGGTAGGGCCACCCGGAATTCATAAGGAGTGCCGTCACGGTTGATGGCGGTACGGCCATCAGTGGCGCAGTCAGCGGTCTCGGAAACCGGACTCCGGGCTCCGGGCAGAGGTGGCCCGGGTGGCGGCCAGGGCAGGAACGTCCTCACGAACAGTCGGACGAAGAAAGACGGAAACACCACGCAACACGGTCACGGCCAGGAACCCTACGTCCCCACACCATCGAGCCACACCCTCATCCACCCCACCGGACACGGACCGACACAACCGATCACCAGATCTCCGGCTCCTGCCATTGCACACACGTCGGACGCCGCCCTCCGGAAGAAAGGAACTCCTTCACGGCCTGACGCACCAGAGCAAGGGGGATCTCCGCAGTGGCAGGAAACTCTGTCGGGTTCTCCACCACAAAGTAGGCGACTTCCCCTCGTCCACTCCCCGAGGAACCGAGCGAGACATAGTTCTTCTCGTCCACGAAGCTCAGAACTCCTACCTGACGCTCCCCGTCCACACCGACCATGAACTCATGATCCGGAAACCCTGACGGCAGAATCTCACGCTCCGAACTATGCAGAACGGCCAAGTTTTCGAACTCAGGCCCCGTGGCGAGAGCATCGATCAGCACATCAACGTCTTCAGAGGTTCGAACTACCAACGGTTCGTCCGCGTGCCTCTCGTGGAAGTACGCCTCAACCCTGTTTCCCATCGCTTTCCACCCATTCCCACATCGCCATTTCCGCATACCCGCAGGATTTTGGGCTAGAGCGAGATCGGGCGATACGCAAGAGCGGCTTCAACCACCTGCTCCGGCGAAAGCGGCGGATCGGACCAGTAGATGAGGTCGGACACGTTGGGATCAGGTACCTGTGCACGCAGGCGATCCAGCGCCCTGTCGATCTCTTCCTCGGTTCCGCGCGCTTCCATGATCTCGACGACCAGTTGCACCAGATCATCTCTGCGCATTCCTCGTCACCTCATTCCCTCCAGCCCGCCCCATACCGACTTCTCCACCTACCGCCGTCGCGGAGGCAGGGTACGGAGCCCGGGCCGTCGGGTGGGCACGCGTTGCCGGAGGGACTTGGCGAGCCGTCCCAGCTCTTCGAGTTCGGCCCGCGGTTCTTCCTCGAAGGGCGCCCTCGACCGCATGGGCCCACCCTCGCACGGGCGTTGGAACCGTCGGCCGTCGCGGGAGTCGCCCCCACGCCGTTCCGTGCCCACGCCGTTCGCGTACAAATGGCTGGCGTGTGCGGGCCCCGCGGACGAACATGGCACGCATGAACGATCAACCCGCGCGATGGACCCAGGCGACCGTCTACCCCGACATGTGGGCCGACCCCGATGACGATCCCCGTGAGAACGAAGGGGCGAGTCCGGAAGGCGAACTCGCCACGCTGGACGACTTCCTGTCGGGGTATCGGCTGACCCTGCGGATGAAGTGCGAGGGCCTGGACCCGGAGCAGTTGGCCCGGCGGTCGGTTCCGCCGTCGACGATGTCGCTGCTCGGCCTGGTCCGGCACCTGGCCGAGGTGGAGCGGGACTGGCGCAACTGGATCAGTGACGGCGATCCGCTGCCGAAGCTGTACGGCAGGCGCGACGCGGACTTCGACGAGGCCGTCGCCGACCAGGCCGTGGTGGACGCCGCGTACGCGGATCTGGAGCGCGAGCAGGCCGCGACCGACGCCGCGCTGGCCGGGCACCCGGATCTGGGCGAGCGCCTGGGGAAGGACCGGACCTCGGTCCGGGAGCTGATGGTGCACCGGGTGGAGGAGTACGCCCGCCACTGCGGGCACGCCGACCTGTTGCGCGAGTGCATCGACGGCAGGGTGGGCCAGTAGCGGAAACGGCACCGCGGGCGGCACGGGGGACCCGGCCCGCGGGCCGGGTCCGGATGGTGCCGGCCCGCGGGCCCGTGCGTCCGTGCCGCTGCTGCGGCGGCTCGGGCGCACGGGCGGCGGGCGGAATCAGCCCGAGGTCGGCGGGGTCCGGCCGTCCGCCTCGTACTGCCCGACCTCCAGGAAGTGGCGCAGCTCCTCCGGGGTGCCGTCGATGGCCTTCTCGGCCGCCGCGCGCAGGGCGTCGCTGATGTTGGGGTCGGCCAGGATGCGCGCGATCGCCACCCGGTCGTCCTCCGCCCGGGCGAGCCGGAGTCCGGTCTCCAGGAAGTACCGCACGTCCTCGGCCGTGCCGTCCATGGCCTTCTGCGCCTCCCGGTACACCGCCTTCCCAATGTTCGGGTCCGCCAGAATCTGCGCGATCGCGAAGCGGTCGTCCTCCTCCTGAGCGATCGCCAGGCCGGTCTCCAGGAAGTACCGCACGTCCTCGGCCGTGCCGTCCATGGCCTTCTGCGCCTCCCGGTACACCGCCTTCCCGATGTTCGGGTCCGCCAGAATCCGCGCGATCGCGAAGCGGTCGTCCTCCTCCTGGGCGATCGCCAGGCCGGTCTTCAGGAAGTACCGCATGTCGTCGATCGTGCCGTCCATGGCCTCCCGGGCCTCCCGGAGCACGCCCTTGCCGCTCTCGGGGTCGGCCAGGATGCGGGCGATCTCGACGCGGAGTTCCTCCTCCGACATCGAGTCGTAGGGGGATTCCCCGTCCAAGCCCGCGTCCGGGGCCGTCGTCGTGGCGACCGGGGAAGGGGCCGGCTGCGCGGCGGAGGACGGGGTGGAGAGCAGCAGGGCCGGGGCCAGGGCGCCTGCGGCCACGGTCAGCGCCGCGCGGGTCAGTCTCACGTGGGTACCTACCTCGGTTCGGGAACGGCCGGACGCCTCGTGCACCGGGCGGTAGCACGGGAGTTGACGGTGCGCCTGATCCGTACCGCCGCATGCTGTCCGGCGGCAAGGGATCATGCCAGCGGGCGGCGCCCGGCACACTGCCCGAACCGGGCAGTCTTCGCCCTCGGCTCGTTGCCGATCTGATCACGACCACGTGCGAGTGCCCCCGTTCCGGCGGAACGGGGGCACCTGTGCACACGTGGGCGGAGGTCAGCAGCCGCCGCAGTTGTAGTACGTCACGTCCCAGTGGTTGCCCTCGTCGGCGTAGATGTTGCCGGAGCCCGCCTTGTACTGGGGAGCGCCGTCGCCGCGCACCCCGATGTAGGTGAAGGTGTTGTGGACGTAGTTCGTGAGGCAGCTCGACTTGGCGAAGTCGAGCTTGTAGCCGTTCCAGTGCGAGTACGTGCCACTGGCGTGCCCGGTCTCGGTGCCGCCGGTGATGTTCAGCGCGCAGCCCGTGGCGCTCTTGAGGGTCTGGGCGCCCTGGGCGGTGGCCAGGTTGAGCTGGTCGAACGAGGTGCAGGTCGCGACGTTGCGGTTGGAGCAGCCGCCGGACGAGGACCAGGTGATCCCGGAGGAACTGAACCGGGCGGTGGCCTGGGAGTGGGTGAGTTTGGTGACGGCGTGGGCCTGGGTGGCGCCGCTGCCGAGAACGCCGACGCCCGGGGCGAAGAGCACGCCGAGGACGAGGGCGAGGGCAGTCAGGGCGGGGCGCAGTGTCATACGGGACACCATGGGGGGACTCCTCCTGCTCATGACAAACAAAGACATGCAGATACTGCCCGAGCTCTACGCGCGTCCGCCAGAGGGGAGCAGGGATCGGACGGGAGTTGATCCGCCGTTCCGGCGCCGTTCACGGCCGCACGGGTGCGCGATTCGCGACCGCCGGGGCACACGGCTCACGACCACCCCGCCCCACGGCCCGCGACCACCGGGGCACGCGCCCGCGGCCGCCCCGGACACGCACCCCGCGACCGCCCGGACGCGCCACCTTCGGAACCACCCACCCTCAGATGTTGAACTTTGAACTAGATACCGCTACAGTCGATCTCGTTGAAGGTTAAACAACAACTTCGACCCCCGCTCGATCACGTCCCCCGAGGAGGAGCCATGGCTCTGTTCAACCGCAGGAACAACAACGCCCCGGCCGCTGCCGCCACCGCCGTCGCCGCCCCCGCCGTGGACCCGGCGCTGGCCGCCCTCACCGGTGACTACACGATCGACCCGGCCCACAGCAGCATCGGCTTCACCGTGCGCCACGCCATGGTCACCAACGTGCGCGGCACCTTCGGCGACCACGAGGGCACCCTGAAGCTGGACGGCTCCGACCCGGCGAACTCCACCGCCTCGATCGACGTCAGGATCGCCAGCATCGACACCGGCATCGCCGACCGCGACGCCCACCTGGTCAGCGGCGACTTCTTCGACGCCGAGAAGTTCCCCCTCATGACGTTCCGCTCCACGCGTGCCGAGCAGCTCGGCGGCGACGACTACCGCGTCACCGGCGACCTCACGATCAAGGACGTCACGCGCCCGCTCTCCATCGACCTGGAGTTCAACGGCTCCGCCACCGATGTCTACGGCAACGAGCGCGTCGGCTTCGAGGGCAGCGCGACCATCCTGCGCTCCGACTGGGGCCTGACCTGGAACGCGGCGCTGGAGACCGGCGGCGTGATGGTCAGCGACAAGGTCAAGCTCACCTTCGACATCTCCGCCATCAAGGCCGCCGCACCGCAGTCCTGACGCCCCCGCCGCACCGCACGGCACCGGCCCGAGCGCGCCCGCCCTTCCCTCCCCCGCCCGGGGGMGGGAGGCGGGCGCTCGGCGTTCCGGCGCGCCGTGCCAGAATGCCGCGCGTGGATGTCGTGGATGTTCCGGACATGTCGGCGACGGCCCGGGAGGTGCACCGGCGCTGGCGCGACCGGGAGGCGCCCGACGGGGACTTCATCGTGTTCGCCGACGGCTCCCTCCGCGTGATGGACCTGCTGTGCCTGCGGTCGCCCGACCGGCCCGACGGCCCGGGGACCGAGGAGTGGCACTGGACCGAGAGCCTGCGCGCCACCGAATGGAGCGTCGGCGGCTGGGTGGAGGTCGACTCGGCGCTCGCCACGCACGCCCATGCGGGAGACCGGGCCTGGGCCGGGGAGTCGGCCCATCACGGGTCCATCGGCTGGGTCGCGCTGACCCGGGACGACGACGGCAGCACCCTGGAGTGGCTGGCCGTCTCCAGCTGGTCCAATCCCTTCCGCGACGTCACCCTGGACGACACCTCGGTGACCGCGGTCAGCACCTCCGGCCGGATCTGGACCTTCCCCCGGGACGCGCCCCAGCGGGTGCGGATCACCGAGGATCCGGACGGCCCGGGGGCCCGCCGCTGAGCACACCGCCGCCGAGCGTGTCGTCGCCACGCGTGCCGCCCTCGGGGGCGTCGTCGTCCGGCTCGTCCGCGCCGAACAGGTCGTCGTCGAAGAGGCCCGCCATCACCGGGCCCTCCCCGTCCGACTCGCCGATCGTCTGCTCCGACCAGATGACCTTGCCGGTCTCCGTGTAGCGGGTGCCCCAGCGTTCGGCGAACTGGGCGACGAGGAACAGGCCCCGGCCGCCCTCGTCCGTCGTCGCCGCGTACCGCAGGTGCGGGGCGGTGCTGCTGGTGTCGGAGACCTCGCAGATCAGGTTGCGGTCGTACAGCAGGCGCACCTCGATGGGGCCCTCGCCGTAGCGCACCGCGTTGGTGACCAGTTCGCTGAGGATCAGCTCGGTGGTGAACGCCTCCTCGTACAGGCCGCGGTCGGCGAGCCACTGGGCGACCTTCTTGCGCACCCCGGCGACGGCCGCCGGGTCGGTGGCCACCGGCCACCGCGCGACCTGCTCCGGGTCGAGGACGTGGGTACGGGCCACGAGCAGGGCGACGTCGTCGCCCGGCTGCTCGGGCAGCATCGCGGTCAGCACGTCGTCGCAGGTCTGCTCGGGCGTCCGGTCACGGCCGGCGAGGCAGTCGCGCAGCAGCTCCAGGCCGGTTCCGATGTCCTGGTCCCGCCGCTCGACCAGGCCGTCCGTGTAGAGCACCAGGCGGCTGCCCTCCGGTACGTGGAACTCGGCCGCCTCGAAGGGCATGGTGCCGACGCCGAGCGGGAGTCCGGCCGGGACGTCGGGGCACTCGACGGTGCCGTCGGGCAGGACCAGCACCGGCCCGGGATGGCCCGCCCTGGCCACCGTGCAGTTCCCGGACACACCGTCGTAGATCGCGTACAGACAGGTGGCCCCGGCGATCTCGGGATCGTCGTCCCCGGCCTCCTCCCGGTCGATCCGGGCCACCAGTTCGTCGAGGTGCCCGAGGAGTTCGTCGGGTGCGGGGTCCAGCGAGGAGAAGTTGTGGACGCTGGTGCGCAGCCGCCCCATGGTGGCCGCGGCGTGCAGCCCGTGCCCGACCACGTCGCCGACGACCAGCGCCACCCGGGCGCCGGACAGCGGGATCACGTCGAACCAGTCGCCCCCGACCCCTTCGTGCGCCGGCAGGTAACGGTGGGCGACGTCGAGGGCGCTCTGCTCGGGCAGACCGCGCGGCAGCAGACTGCGCTGGAGCGTCACGGCGAGGGCGTGCTCCCGGGTGTAGCGGCGGGCGTTGTCCACCCCCACGGCGGCCCGTGCCACCAGCTCCTCGGCGAAGGACAGGTCGTCGTCGTCGAAGGGCCGCGAATCGCCCGAGCGCCAGAAGTTGGCCATGCCCAGGATGGTGCCGCGTGCGTGCATCGGCACCGACACGATCGAGTGGAATCCCTGCTCCTTGAGCCGTTCGGCCACCTCGTGGTCCCAGTTCCGCCAGCCCAGCTTCTGGAAATCGCTCTTCAGGTCGGCGTCGTCGCTGTGCACCCGCATGGCCCGGGTCCTGGTGGGGACGAAGCCCACCACACGGCCGACCGGGTACAGCGGGTGGTCCGCGCGGACCGCCGCGACGGCGGTGCGGCGCATCTCCAGCGTGCCGCCGTCGGGGATGACCGGTTCGTCCCCGCGCCGTACGGGGTCGGCGAGGTCGACCGTGGCGGCGTCGGCGAAGCCGGGGATCGCCACGTCCGCCAGTTCCTGCGCCGTCCGGGTCACATCGAGCGTGGTGCCGATGCGGGCACCGGCCTCGTACAGGAGCAGCAGCCGTTCGGTCGCGTACTCCGCCTGTCCGGTGACCGCGCGGAGTTCGGTGGTGTCACGCAGGGTCACCACCGTGCCGGGCGGTCCGCCGCGGGTGTCGGTCGGGCGCAGGTTGACGGCCAGCAGCCGGCTTCCGGCCCGCAGCACCTCGTCCGTGACGGTCCGGCCGGAGGCGAGCAGATCCGCGGTGTCCGGGTCCAGCCCGAGGTCCGTGACCGCCCGGCCCTCGGCGTCCGGGGGCAGGTCGAGCAGGCGGCGGGCCTCGTCGTTGGCGAGGGTCAGCCGGTGGTCGGCCCCGATGATGAGGACGCCCTCGCGGACCGCGTGCAGCACCGCGTCGTGGTGTTCGTACATCCGGGTCATCTCGGCCGGTTCGAGCCCGTGGGTCTGGCGGCGCAGCCTTCTGCTGACCAGGGCGGCGGCGCCCGTGGTGAGAGCGAGGGCGACCACCGCGACCGCCGCGCTCGGCGGGATGGAGCGGTCCGCCGCACTGTTCACCGTCTCGACGGTGATGGCCACCGCCACCAGGCCGACGACCGAGCCGTCGGGCCGTTCCACCGGCACCACGGAGCTGACGGCGGGCCCCTGGGACCCGGTGACGGTCCGGGTGTAGCTCCGCCCGGCCAGTGCCTCGTCGTACGGGCCCACGATGTGCTTCCCGATCAGGGCGGGGTCGGGGTGGGTGTAGCGGATGCCGTGCGTGTTGGCGACGACGACGGAGTCCACGTGGGTCTGTTCGCGGATCTGCTCGGCGCGCGGCTGCAGGATCGCGGTGGGGTGCGCGCTCTCCAGGGCGGGCACGATGCCCGGCGAGTTGGCGAAGGTCCCGGCGACGCTCATGGTGCGGGCGCGGGCCTCGTCCATGCTGCTCCGGCGACCCTCCACGAACAGGGCGACCGTGCCCGCGGTGACCAGCAGCAGCACGAGGACCAGCACGAGGCAGAAGACCTGGCCCGCCACGGTGCGCACGGTGAACAGCGAGCGCAGTTCACCGCCCCGGGGGCGGCGGGCCGGATCCCGTCCGGCCGGCGCGGAAGCGGCTCGGGCCGGGCGTTCCTCCTCGGGCCGATGTGGTCGCCGGACGGACCGTCCCGGCCACGCCCGGAATCGGCCGATACCAGACATAACTTCAGGTCTAGCACGAATCACATCCGTACGAGAGGCCGCCGACGGGGCTCAGAACCCGCCGCCGTCGAAGCCTCCGCCTCCTCCGAAGTCGCCGCCGCCGAATCCGCCGCCGTCGAAACCCCCGCCGTCGAAGCCCGAGGAATCGAAGTCCGCCCCGGAGGAGTCACCGCCGCTCCAGTCGCCGGGGCCGAAGTCGCCGCCGCCGTACTCCGCCGCGTACGCCGGGGTCGACAGCATGGAGCCGAGCACCGTGCCGACGAGCAGCCCGGGGAGCAGTCCGCCGCCGAAGTAGCCGCCCGCCCAGGGGCCGTACGCCGGGCCCGCCTCCCAGTACGGGCGGCGCCGGCCGTCCCCGGTGTCGACGGTGCGGCCGAGGGGCTCCTCGCCCGCGCGCAGCCTGGTCGCGTCCACCGCGCAGACCGGGATCTCGCGGGCCGTGCCGCCGGCCGGGGACCACCGGGCGTCGGTGACCGAGGGGCCGTGACGCGGGTCGAAGAAGCACGGTGGGCGGCGGGCGGGCGGCTCGCGGCCGGCACGGCGGGCCTCCAGGACGGCCAGGGAGAACCGGCCGTCCTCCAGGGCCCGGGTGACCTCGCGCACGTCGGACGGGCGGTGGGCGGCGGCCATGCGGGACTTCGCGGTCTCGTAGGAGTCCAGTGCCCGTTCGTAGTCCGCGCGCATGGTGTCGTCGGCGCCCGGTTCAGCGGGGTGGAAGTCGAGCCGGTCCAGGGTTTCGCCGTACGCGGTGATGTCCTCGTCCACGACGACCCGGAGCTTGTCGAGGGCGGCGCGTTCCTCTTCCTCCTTGCGCCTGCGGTTGCGGCGGACGACGCCGTAGGCCGTGCCGCCGCCCAGCACGAGGATGCCGCCGACCACGATCAGCGCGGTGGTGGACGACGGGCCCCCGCCACCACCGGACGAGCCGCCCCAGGAGGCGGGGGCGCTGCCGCGGGCCTGTTCGACGGCCCGGTCGACGAAGGCGTTCAGCTGGGTCGCGGCGTCGGTGGCCGTGCCGGGCGCCTTCACCGCGGCGGTGAGGTTGTCGACCGCCCGGGTGGGCATCACCTGCGGGTCGGCGCCCGCGTCGAACGCGTCGCCGAGGCGGACGGCGTAGACACCGGTGATTCCGGTGTCGGTGCGCAGGGTGGCCAGCAGGTCCTGTTCGGGGAACGCCGCGGTGCGTGGCAGTACCGCCACGAACACCGGTTTGTCGGCGTCCTCGATCTTCTTCGTGAGCGCGGCGGCCTGCGCCGGGGAGAGCTGGCCGGCCGCGGCCGGGTCGACGTACACCGGGCTCCTGCGCAGCGCCTGTGCGACCTCGTCGATCGTGGTGGCGGGGGCGGGGGCGACGGCGGACGTACCGGCCGCGGCGGAGCCGGCCCCGGCGGCACCGGTCGTCGCGGGCGTACCGGGTGCCGTGCCGAGGACGGCCGCCGCGAGGGTCAGCAGCAGACCGGCCGACAGGGACGGGAACCTTCTGTTCCGCATACTTCGAAGCTAACCCGGACGGGGCATTCGTGCGCCGTCGTCCGGGCCGCCGGTTCCGCGACCTGCCCGCCGGTCCCCGGTGTCCGGGGGTCCGGGGCCGGGAACCGGGCCGTGGAACGATGATCGCCATGACAGGTCAAGTCTGGGTGTCACTCATATCGTTGGGCGGCGTCGTCCTCGGCGGCGTGCTGTCCTACCTCGTCCAGCACCGGACCCAGCGGTCGGCGGAACGCGCCGAGCAGCAACGGCAGCGGATCGCGCTGTCGGAGACCCGGCGCGCGGAGCGGCTGGCACTGCTGGAGCGGTTCATCGAGGTCTCGGCGGAGGCGGAGCGCTGCGCGTACACCCGGCCGTCCGAGTGGGAGGAGACCGACGACTGGTACCTCACGACCCGGGACGTCATGTCCCGGTTCTGGGTCGCCGACCGGCTCCTGCGCGTCCAGTTCCCCGCGTCCGTGCACGAGGTCGCGCACGCGCACTTCCTCGACCTCAACCGGACCGTGTGGCACGGACTGCCCGACGGCRACGGCGAGAGCCTGCGGGACCTCCTGGAGATCAACCGGTCGGTGTTCCTCGACGCGGCCCGCGAGGTCATGGGGTAGCCCCGCGCCGCCGCTTCCGAGGCTCCGCGTCCCGCCGTTTCCGGGGGCCCGCGCGTCACCGTTTCCGGGGGCCCGCGCGTCACCGTTTCCGGGGACCCGCGCGTCACCGTTTCCGGGGACCCGCGCGTCACCCGGCGACGCGCGGGACCCTCCGGCCTGCGGGTTACTCCGTGGGCTCGACGCCGGCCCGCAGGAGGCCGTAGGTGTACGCGTCCTCCAGCGCCTGCCAGGACGCGGCGATGACGTTGTCGGCGACGCCGACCGTGGACCATTCGCCGTTGCCGTCGGCCGTGGTGATGAGGACTCGGGTGGTGGACTCGGTGCCGGTGCGGCCTTCGAGGATGCGGACCTTGTAGTCGGTCAGCTCCAGCTTGGCGAGCTGCGGGTGGAGCCGTTCGAGGGCGACCCGCAGCGCCCGGTCGAGGGCGTTGACCGGGCCGTTGCCCTCGGCGGTGGCGACGATCCGCTCGCCCTTGGCCCAGAGCTTCACGGTCGCCTCGTTGGCGTGCGTGCCGTCGGGGCGGTTCTCGACGATGGCGCGCCAGGACTCGGTGCGGAAGTAGCGGCGGGGGCGGCCCTCGGCCTCGGCGCGCAGCAGCAGTTCGAAGGAGGCGTCGGCGGCCTCGTAGCTGTAGCCCTTGAGCTCGCGTTCCTTGACCCGCTCCACGACCCGGCCGACGAGCTCGCGGTCGCCGCCGAGGTCGATGCCGAGCTCCTTGCCCTTGAGCTCGATGGAGGCGCGGCCCGCCATGTCGGAGACGAGCATCCGCATCGTGTTGCCGACCAGGGCGGGGTCGATGTGCTGGTACAGGTCGGGGTCGACCTTGATCGCGGAGGCGTGCAGTCCGGCCTTGTGGGCGAAGGCGGAAACACCCACATAGGGCTGGTGGGTGGAGGGCGTCAGGTTGACGACCTCGGCGATGGCGTGCGAGACGCGGGTCATGTCGGCGAGGGAGCCCTCGGGGAGGACGCTCTTGCCGTACTTCAGTTCCAGCGCGGCGACGACCGGGAAGAGGTTGGCGTTGCCGACCCGCTCGCCGTAGCCGTTGGCGGTGCACTGGACGTGCGTGGCGCCCGCGTCGACGGCGGCGAGGGTGTTGGCGACGGCGCAGCCGGTGTCGTCCTGGGCGTGGATGCCGAGCCGGGCGCCGGTGTCGGCGAGGACGGTGGAGACGACCGCGTGGACCTGGGCGGGGAGCATGCCTCCGTTGGTGTCGCAGAGGATGACGACGTCGGCGCCCGCCTCCGCGGCGGCGCGGACGACGGCCTTGGCGTACTCGGCGTTGGCGCGGTAGCCGTCGAAGAAGTGCTCGCAGTCGACGAAGACCCGGCGGCCCTGCTCCCGGAGGAAGGAGACGGTGTCGCGGACCATCTCCAGGTTCTCCTCCAGCGTGGTGCGCAGCGCGAGTTCCACGTGGCGGTCGTGGGACTTGGCGACCAGTGTGATCACCGGGGCGCCGGATTCCAGCAGCGCCTTGACCTGGGGGTCCTCTGCGGCTCTGCCGCCGGCCCTGCGGGTGGCGCCGAAGGCGACCAGCTCGGCGTTCTCGAACTGGATCTCCTGCCGCGCGCGGGCGAAGAACTCGGTGTCGCGGGGGTTGGCGCCGGGCCAGCCGCCCTCGATGAAGCCGACGCCGAAGTCGTCCAGGTGCCGGGCGATGGTCAGCTTGTCCGCGACCGTCAGGTTGATGCCTTCACGCTGGGCCCCGTCGCGCAGTGTGGTGTCGAAGACATGGAAGCTGTCGTCGGTGGCCTTGGCCTTGGTGGTCATGCTGGTCTGACTCCTGTCGGATGAGCGGATCCGGACGATCTGGCTCCACTTGCCCCCATCATTCCGCGTGCGCCTCGCCCCGGCCGAGGTGAGGGCCGGAAAACGAAAAAACCCCTCGCGGGTGCGAGAGGTCTGCGCGCGGGTCTGGGGCACGGTGGCCGCGTCGCACGTGGTGGTGCGGGGCGGTCACTGCGGACCGGCGCGCCTGCTGCCGATAATCATGACGGACGAAGGCACGGAGGCAGTCTTGCACAGGGCCGCCTCCGTGCCCTTCCCCGTCTCAGGATGCGGGCGGGCGCCGGTCGCCCCCGTCAGGGAGCGGGCGTGGCGCCGGCCGCTGCGGACTTCCGCGCGCCGTCCCGGTCCGCGTCCTCGGCGCCGATCCGGCCCAGGTCGATGTCGCGGGTCTCGCGCATGGTCAGGTAGACCACCAGGGAGACCGCGGCGCAGCCCGCCACGTACCAGTAGAAGCCGGACTCGATGCCCGCCTTCTTGAACCAGAGCGCCACGTACTCGGCGGTGCCGCCGAAGAGCGCGTTGGCCAGGGCGTACGGGAGGGCGACGCCCAGGGCGCGGATGCCGGTCGGGAACAGTTCCGCCTTCACACAGGCGTTGATCGAGGTGTAGCCGGTGACGATCACCAGGGCGAGCAGCGCCAGCCCGAAGGCCGGCCAGAACGTGCCCGCGTGCTTGAGCATGGTCATGATCGGCACGGTCAGGAAGGTGGAGCCGATGGCGAAGCCGATCAGCAGCGGGCGTCGGCCGATCCGGTCGGAGAGCATTCCGGCCAGCGGCTGGAGGCACATGAAGACGAACAGCGCGCAGAAGCTGACGAGCGAGGCGGTGGACTTCTCCATGCCGGCGCTCTTGGAGAGGAACTTGGTGAGGTAGGTCGTGTACGTGTAGTAGGCGACGGTCCCGCCCATGGTCAGCGCCATCACGAGGAACGCCTCGCGCCGGTGCTCCCACAGCGCCTTCAGGGTGCCCCGGTCCTCCTGGTCGGCGGCGCCGGACTCCTCGTAGACCTCGGTCTCCAGCATGTTGCGGCGCAGGTAGAAGACGATTCCGGCGCCGAGCGCGCCGATGACGAACGGGATGCGCCAGCCCCAGTTGTGCAGGGCCGCCTCGGACATGTTGCGCTGCAGGACGATCTGGAGGCCGAGGCCGACCAGCTGTCCCGCGGTCATGGACACGTACTGGAAGCTGGAGGCGAAACCGCGCCGTTCGGGGGCGGACGCCTCGGTGAGGTAGGTGGCGCTGGCGGCGTACTCGCCCCCGACGGACAGGCCCTGGAGCAGCCGGGCCACCAGCAGGACGGCGACGCCGCCGTATCCCGCGACGTCGTACGTCGGCGCGATGGCGATGAGGATCGCGGAGGCCGACATCAGGGTGACGGTGAGGGTGAGCGCGGCCTTGCGGCCCCTGCGGTCACCGATCCGGCCGAGCAGCCAGCCGCCGACCGGCCGCATGAAGAAGCCGACGGCGAAGATGCCCATGGTGTTCATCAGGTTGGCGGTCTCGTTGCCCTCGGGGAAGAACGAATCCGCGAAGTAGACCGCGAAGGTGGCGTACACGAACCAGTCGAACCACTCGACCATGTTGCCGGCGGAGCCGACCCAGATCTTCTTCCACTGCTCTCGTCCCATGGTCCGCCACCGTGCCCGACCGGACGGGAACACAACAAGGGCGCAACGGGCAACGATCGCGCGTACTTACGTGCGTTTCGTTCACGGTGGGGGTAAGGACGCGCCGCCGGGCGGGAGCTTCGAAGCGCGTCCTAACGGGCGGCGAGCGCTTCCTCGACGAACTCCCCCGCCTCGGCGAGGACCCGGGAACGTCCGGTGCCGGGGATGCCGACCGCGACGTGGACGCTGAAGCCGTCGAGCAGCGCGCGCAGCCGGGTCGCGAACCGTTCGGCGTCGACGGCGCGGAACTCGCCGCCCGCGACGCCCTCCCGCACCAGGGCCACCAGGTCGCGGTGCCAGGCGTCCTCGATGGCGGCCTGCCGGGCGCGCGCGTCGTCGTCCGCGTTCCGCGAGCGGTTCCACACCTCCAGCCAGAGCGTCCAGTGCGGGTCGTGGTCGCCGTCGGGGAGGTACAGGTCGATGTATCCGTCGAGCCGTTCGCGGGCCGTCGCCCGCCCCGTGAGCAGGGCGCGCCGCCGCGCGCCGAGCCGTCCCTCGCTCCACTCCAGGGTCTGGAGCAGCAGCTCGTCCTTGGTGCGGAAGTAGTAGAGGAGGTGTCCGCTGCTCATGCCGACCTCGCGGCCGAGCCCGGCCATGGTGAGGCCGTCGAGCCCCCGTTCGGCGATGGTGGCCATGGCTGCGGCCAGCAGTTCCTCACGGGGCGGGGCGGTGTTGCGACGGCGTGGCGCGGGGGGCACGTTTCAGACCTTCGGCTGCTGCTGTGTGATGCAGTGGATGCCTCCACCGCCGGCAAAGATGGTACGGGCGTCGACGAGCGTCACCGTACGGTCGGGGAAGAGTTCGCCGAAGATCTCCGCCGCCTCCTTGTCGCGCGGGTCGTCGAAGGCGCACAGGACGACGCCGCCGTTGCAGAGGTAGTGGTTGATGTAGGAGTAGTCGACCCACTCCCCGTCGGCCTTCAGCACGGTGGGCGCCTTGACCTCGACGACCTCCAGCGAGCGGCCCCGGGCGTCGGTGGCCCCGCGCAGGATGCGGACGGTCTCGCGGGTGATCTCGTGGTCGGGGTGGGCCGGGTCGGGCTGGACGTGGACGACGACGGTGCCGGGGCGGGCGAAGGCGGCGACGATGTCGACGTGGCCGAGGGTGCCGTACGTGCCGTAGTCGCCGGACAGTCCGCGCGGCAGCCAGATCGCCTTCTCGGTGCCGAGCCGGGCGTGGATCTCGGACTCGACCTGCTCGCGGGTCCAGTCGGGGTTGCGTTCCTCGCCGAGCTGGACGGTCTCGGTGAGCAGGACGGTGCCCTCGCCGTCGACGTGGATGGCGCCGCCCTCGTTGACCAGGCGGGAGCCGTGCACCGGCACGCCGGCGAGTTCGGCGACGGAGCGGGCGATGTGCCGGTCGTGCTCCCAGCGGGCCCAGCCCTGGGCGCCCCAGCCGTTGAACGTCCAGTCCACGGCGGCCAGTTGCCGTCCGTCGGTGACGAAGGTGGGGCCTATGTCGCGCATCCAGGCGTCGTCCAGGGGGCGGACGGCGAGCTCGACGTCCGGGCCGAGGAGGGCGCGGGCGCCGTCCTCCTGGCCGGGGCCGACGACCATCGTGACGGGTTCGAAGCGGCGGACGGCACGGGCCACGGTGGCCCAGGCGTCGCGGGCCGCGGCCAGTTCGGCGTCGGTCCCGAAGGTGGGGTTGGGGCCGGGCCAGGCCATCCAGGTGCGTTCGTGCGGGGCCCACTCGGGCGGCATGCGGAAGGTCATGAGGCGTCCTGAAGGGAGGTCAGAGGAAGTAGAGGCGGTTGAGGGAGACGGAGTCGGCGGGCTCGGAGCGCAGCGGGTCGCCGTCCAGGGTGACCAGGCCGCTGCGGGCGTCCACGGCGACCTCTCCGGTACGGGAGTTGTGCACGAGGTCGCCGGGGCCGATGCCCCGGGTGCCGCGCACCCCGACGCGGCGCCGGCGGGTGGGCATCGAGTCCGCCCCGAGCTGGGTCGCGGCCTGGGAGACGAAGGCGACGGAGAGGTCGGCCGCGGTCGCCCCGTACGCCCCGAACTGCGGTCCGAGCACGAGCGGTTCGCAGGTGTCGGTGGCGGCGTTCGGGTCGCCGGTGACGCCGTACGCGGGGAAGCCCGCCTTGAGCACCAGTTGCGGCTTGGCGCCGAAGAACTCGGGCCGCCACAGCACGATGTCGGCGAGCTTGCCGGTCTCGATGGAGCCGACCTCGTGCGCGAGGCCGTGGGCGATGGCGGGGTTGATGGTGAGCTTGGCGATGTAGCGCAGCACCCGGGCGTTGTCGTCGTCGGGGCCGTCGCCGTCCATCGGGCCCAGTCCGGCCTTCATCTTCCCGGCCATGGCGAAGGTGCGGCGCACCGTCTCGCCGGCCCGGCCCATGCCCTGCGCGTCGGAGGAGGTGATGCCGATGGCGCCCAGGTCGTGCAGCACGTCCTCGGCACCCATCGTCCCGGCGCGGATGCGGTCGCGGGCCATGGCGGCGTCGCCCGGCAGGTCCGTCTTGAGGTCGTGGACGGAGACGATCATCCCGTAGTGCTCGGCGACGGCGTCCCGGCCGAAGGGCAGCGTCGGGTTGGTGGACGAGCCGATGACGTTCGCCACGCCCGCCATCTTCAGGACGTTGGGGACGTGTCCGCCGCCGCAGCCCTCGATGTGGAAGGCGTGGATCGTGCGGCCCTCCAGGACGCGCAGGGTGTCCTCGACCGACAGGCACTCGTTCAGTCCGTCGCTGTGCAGGGCGACCTGGACGTCGTGCTCCTCGGCGACCCGCAGCGCGGTGTCCAGGGCGCGGGTGTGGGCGCCCATGTCCTCGTGGACCTTGAAGCCACAGGCCCCGCCCTCCGCGAGCGCCTCGACCAGCGGTGCCCCGTGGGAGGAGGAACCGCGGCCCAGGAAGCCGATGTTGACCGGCCAGGCGTCGAAGGCGTTGAAGGCGTGGCGCAGCGCCCAGGGCGAGTTGACGCCGACGCCCCAGACCGGGCCGAACTCCTGGCCGATGATGGTGGTGACGCCGGAGGCGAGCGAGGCCTCCATGATCCGCGGCGAGAGCAGATGGACGTGGGTGTCGACGGCGCCCGCCGTCGCGATCATGCCCTCGCCGGAGACGATCGTCGTGCCCGTGCCGACGACGACGTCCACGCCGTCGAGGGTGTCCGGGTTGCCGGCCCGGCCGATCGCCGAGATCCGGCCCTCGCGGATGCCGATCGAGACCTTGCGGATGCCCTGCACGGCGTCGATGACCAGCACGTTGCTGATGACGACGTCGCAGGTGTCGCGGACGGCGGCGGCCTTGAGGTGCAGCCCGTCGCGGGCGGTCTTGCCGAATCCGGCGAGGAACTCCTCGCCGTACGCCTGCGCGTCGGACTCGACGCGGACGGTCAGCCCGCTGTCACCGAGCCTGACCCGGTCCCCGGCGCGCGGGCCGTGCACGGAGGCGTACTCGTACGGGTCGATGCTCATCGTTCTGCTCCCAGGTATCCGCAGGCCGCGGCGCGCCGCAGGGCCTCTTCCCTCGCTCCGGGCGCGTCGAGCGGGCCGTCGACCAGCCCGGCGAAGCCGATCGCGATCCGGTCGCCGCCGATGGGCACGAGCCCCACCTCGACCGACTCCCCCGGCCCGAAGCGGACGGAGGACCCGGCGGGGACGCACAGCCGCATCCCGTACGCGGCCGAGCGGTCGAAGTCGAGCCGCGGGTTGGCCTCGAAGAAGTGGTAGTGCGAGGTGACGGAGACCGGCACGGTCGCGGTGTTGCGGACGTCCAGCCGTACGGCGGGCTCCGGCTCGGGTCCGGCGGGTCCGGGGAGGACGGCCCCGGGCGCCCGGTCGCCGAGGCCGCCGCCCAGCGGGGCGGAGACCACGGCGAGCCGCGAGCCGTCGTCGAAGACGGCCTCCACGTGGACCTCGGTGACGACGTCGGCCACGCC
The DNA here is from genome assembly GCF_008120935.1 of Streptomyces sp. sk2.1. Taxonomy (GTDB): domain Bacteria; phylum Actinomycetota; class Actinomycetes; order Streptomycetales; family Streptomycetaceae; genus Streptomyces. The sequence continues at coordinate 1,112,392 of NZ_RDBO01000077.1, read as the reverse complement.
GGGCAGCACGTCGTCGGGGCCGAGCACCGAGCGGGCGGCCTCGATGGCCTCCGCCAGCCGCAGCCCGTCCCGGGCGGCCTCGCAGACCGTGTCCGCGATCAGCGCGGTCGCCTCGGGGACATTGAGTTTCAGCCCCCGGGCGCGGCGGGCCCTGGCCAGTTCGGCCGCGCCGAAGAGCAGCAGCCGGTCGCGTTCCGTAGGAGTCAGTCGCACGTCTCCACACCTCCCGGTTAGAGCAGCACTCTAACCCAGGGTTAGAGTGCTGCTCTAACGATGGCGCGCGTCACCCCCGTCACAGCCGGACGCCACCCGTGCCGCACCCGGGGACCACCGGCCGCCGACGCCGCACGCGGGGATCACGGACCGTCCGCGCCCCGGGCCGCCGCCCCGGCACTCCCCGGCCCCGCGCCCCGGGAACGCGCGGGGCCGCGCCCGGCGGACGGCCGGGCGCGGCCCTGTGCGTTGTGCGTCGTACGCGGTCCCGGCCGGACGGCCGGGCGGAGTGTCACCCGCCGAGCGGGTGCATCCAGCCGTGGGCGTCCTCGACGACCCCGCGCTGGATGTCCAGCAGGCGCTCGCGCAGCTTCATCGTGACCTCGCCGGGCTCGCCCCCGCTCTGGACCCACTCGCCGCCCTCGCACTTGACGGTGCCGACGGGGGTGATGACGGCCGCGGTGCCGCAGGCGAAGACCTCGGTGAGGGTGCCGTTCGCGGTGTCGTCGCGCCACTGGTCGATGGAGACGCGGCCCTCCTCGGACTCGTGGCCGAGGTCGCGGGCGACCTGGAGCAGCGAGTCACGGGTGATGCCGGCGAGCAGGGAGCCGGTCAGCGCCGGGGTGACGATCTTGTTCCCGTACACGAAGTACAGGTTCATGCCGCCGAGTTCCTCGACCCACTTGTGCTCGACCGCGTCGAGGTAGGCGACCTGGTCGCAGCCCTTGGCACTGGCCTCGGCCTGGGCGAGGAGGGACGCGGCGTAGTTGCCGCCGGTCTTGGCGTCGCCGACGCCGCCGGGGACGGCACGCACCCGGTTCTCGGAGAGCCAGATGGAGACCGGCTTCACACCGCCGGGGAAGTACGCGCCGGCGGGCGAGGCGATCACCACGAACAGGTACTCGTTGGCGGGCTTCACCCCGAGGCCGACCTCGGTCGCGATCATGAACGGGCGCAGGTAGAGGGACTCCTCGCCGCCGTGCGGGGGAACCCAGGCGTTGTCCTGCCGGACCAGCAGGTCGCACGCCTCGATGAAGGTCTCGACGGGCAGCTCCGGCATGGCCAGGCGGCGCGCCGACGCCTGGAAGCGCCGGGCGTTGGCCTCGGGGCGGAACGTGGCGACACTGCCGTCGGGCCTGCGGTACGCCTTGAGACCCTCGAAGATCTCCTGCGCGTAGTGGAACACGGTGGTCGCGGGGTCGAGCGCGAGCGGGCCGTAGGGGACGAGCTGGCCGTCGTGCCAGCCGCGGCCCTCGGTCCACCGGATCGTCACCATGTGATCGGTGAAGCGGCGACCGAATCCGGGGTTGACCATGTTCGCCTCGCGCTCCGCGTCGGACAGCGGGTTCGCGGAGGGCTTGAGCTCGATCGTGGGCGTCGTCATGAGTGCGTGTCCTTCACCTGTTGTGTGTGTTGGACCGCGCTCACGCCTCTCCCGCCGGGCAGGTACTAGGACGTCCGAGCTTCAGTACGAGCCGCGGTCCCGTTCGATTATCGCTCCGGGGCGGCCTGGCACGAAATGACGCGAATGCGGTCCAGTGGTCGATGGTGGCACCCGGGGCCGCACAGGAGAAGCCGCCGGGCGCTGTCGCCACCCGGCGGCTCGTAAGCGGAGTCGTCGGGTCAGCCCGCTACGCGTACCGCCAGCGCGTCACCGATCTGATCGGTCGTACGGGCCGCTCCCTCGCGCTCCGCGAGGTCGGCGGAGACGGCCTCCTCGATGCGCACGGCCTCGGCCTCGTGACCGAGGTGGCGCAGCAGGAGGGCGACGGAGAGGATCGTGGCGGTCGGGTCGGCCTTGCCCTGCCCCGCGATGTCGGGGGCGGAGCCGTGGACCGGTTCGAACATCGACGGGAAGGCGCCCGTCGGGTTGATGTTGCCGGACGCGGCCAGGCCGATGCCACCGGTCACGGCGGCGGCGAGGTCGGTGAGGATGTCGCCGAAGAGGTTGTCGGTGACGATGACGTCGAAGCGCTCCGGCTGGGTGACGAAGAAGATCGTCGCCGCGTCGACGTGCAGGTAGTCCGTGGTGACCTCGGGGTATTCGGTCGCGACGCGGTCGAAGATGTTCTTCCACATGTGACCCGCGTACACCAGGACGTTGTTCTTGTGGACCAGCGTCAGCCTCTTGCGCGGGCGGGCGTTCGCCCGCTCGAACGCGTCGCGGACGACGCGCTCGACGCCGTACGCGGTGTTGACGCTGACCTCGGTGGCGACCTCGGCCGGGGTGCCGGTGCGCAGCGAGCCGCCGTTGCCCGTGTACGGGCCCTCGGTGCCCTCGCGGACGACGACGAAGTCGATGTCCGGGCGGCCCGCCAGCGGGGTCGCGGTGTTCGGGAAGAGCTTCGACGGCCTCAGGTTGACGAAGTGGTCGAAGGCGAACCGCAGCTTCAGCAGGAGCCCGCGCTCCAGGACCCCGGAGGGCACGGAGGGGTCGCCGATCGCGCCGAGCAGGATGGCGTCGTGCTCCTTGAGTGCTTCGAGCTCCGCGTCCGGGAGGGTCTCTCCGGTGCGGTGCCAGCGCCGGGCGCCAAGGTCGTACTCCTTGGTCTCCAGCTTCACATCCTGCGGAAGCACGGCCCTGAGGACCTTGAGGCCCTGGGCCACGACCTCCTGGCCGATTCCGTCACCGGGGATCACTGCGAGATTGATGCTGCGAGACATGTCCGCACCTTACTGCTCGTCCCATCTCATGACATACGGCGTCCACCATACGGACACATGGGGAGCTGTGCGTGTACCGTTCACCTATGTGGCGGGGCGGCGTCCGCCGGCGGGTGGATGTTCGGACGCGTGGACATCCCCGTTTCGGAATCCCCGAGAAGCTCGCCACCCGTATGACCATGGCCGAGCAGCACGAATATCTGCGGACCCGGCCGACCCGGCGCGGCGCGCTCCGCGCGGGCGTGGCGACCGCGGCCGTCACCGGTGCCGGCCCGGGCACCGGGCTCGTCTCCTCGCCCGCCCACGCCGCCCCGAGCCCCGCGGCCAGCACGAACGTGCCGCCGCCGCCCAGGAAGTACGCCCCCAGGAAGACCCCCGGGGGGGGTGTCAGCCCTGGTGGGGGTAGGTGTAGTCGGTCGGCGGGACCAGCGTCTCCTTGATGGCCCGGGTCAGCGTCCAGCGCTGGAGGTTCTGCGGGGCGCCCGCCTTGTCGTTCGTGCCCGAGGCACGGCCGCCGCCGAAGGGCTGCTGGCCGACGACGGCACCGGTCGACTTGTCGTTGATGTAGAAGTTGCCCGCGGCGTACCGCAGCTTCTCCATCGTGTACGCGGCCGCGGCGCGGTCGTTCGCGATGACGGAACCGGTCAGCGCGTAGTCGGAGACCGACTCCATCTGCTCCAGCATCTCGTCGTACTTGTCGTCCTCGTAGACGTGCACGGCGAGGATCGGGCCGAAGTACTCGGTCGTGAAGACCTCGTTGGCCGGGTCGGTGCACTCGATGACGGTCGGGCGGACGAAGTAGCCCACCGAGTCGTCGTACGTGCCGCCCGCGACGACCGTGCAGGACGGGTCCGACTTGGCGCGGTCGATCGCGGCCTTGTTCTTGGCGAAGGAGCGGTCGTCGATGACGGCGCCGATGAAGTTCGACAGGTCGGTGACGTCACCCATGGTGATGCCGTCGACCTCGGCGGCGAACTTCTCCTTGAAACCGGAGTTCCAGATGGAGGCCGGAATGTACGCGCGGGAGGAGGCCGAACACTTCTGGCCCTGGAACTCGAAGGAGCCACGGGTCAGGGCGGTCTTCAGGACGGCGTGGTCGGCCGACGGGTGGGCGACGACGAAGTCCTTGCCGCCGGTCTCGCCGACGAGCCTCGGGTAGGTGCGGTAGGCGGCGATGTTGTTGCCGACCGTCTTCCACAGGTGCTGGAAGGTGGCGGTCGAGCCGGTGAAGTGGATGCCGGCCAGGTCGCGGTGGTTCAGGGCCACCTCGGAGACGGCGATGCCGTCGCCGGTCACCAGGTTGATGACGCCCTTGGGCAGGCCGGCCTCCTCCAGGAGCTGCATCAGCAGCACGGCGGCGTGGGTCTGCGTCGGGGACGGCTTCCACACCACGACGTTGCCCATGAGGGCGGGGGCGGTGGGCAGGTTGCCCGCGATGGCCGTGAAGTTGAACGGCGTGATCGCGTAGACGAAGCCCTCCAGCGGGCGGTGGTCCATACGGTTCCACACGCCCGGCGAGTTGGCCGGGGGCTGCTCGGCCAGGATCTGGCGCGCGTAGTGCACGTTGAAGCGCCAGAAGTCGACGAGCTCGCAGGGGGTGTCGATCTCGGCCTGCTGGGCGGTCTTGGACTGGCCGAGCATCGTGGAGGCGGCCAGCGTCTCGCGCCACGGGCCGGCCAGCAGTTCGGCGGCGCGCAGGATGATCGCGGCGCGGTCGTCGAAGGACATCGCGCGCCACGCCGGGGCGGCGGCCAGCGCGGCGTCGATCGCGTCCTGCGCGTCCTGCTGCGTGGCGCCCGCGAAGGTGCCGATGACGGCCTTGTGGTTGTGCGGCTGCACGACGTCGAAGCGCTCGCCGCCACCCATCCGCTTCTCGCCGCCGATGGTCATCGGGAGGTCGATCGGGTTCTCGCTGAGCTCCTTGAGCTTCGCCTCCAGGCGAGCGCGCTCCGGGCTGCCCGGGGCGTAGGAGTGGACCGGCTCGTTGACCGGCGCGGGAACCTGGGTCACAGCGTCCATGAGTGCCTTGTCTCCTTGGTGTCGGCGGGGATTGGGGGGCGGCCTGGGGCCGGTTCAGCCCTTGGTGAGGATGGAACGGCCGAAGAACATCAGGTTCGCCGGCTTCTCCGCGAGACGGCGCATGAAGTAGCCGTACCAGTCGGTGCCGTACGCGGTGTAGACCCGCATCCGGTGGCCCTCGGCCGCGAGCCGGAGGTGCTCGTCGCTGCGGATGCCGTACAGCATCTGGAACTCGTACTCGTCCAGTTTGCGCCCTGCCTTGCGTCCCAGCTCCTGGGCGATGGCGATCAGACGCGGGTCGTGGGACCCGATCATCGGGTAGCCCTCGCCCTCCATCAGGGTCTTGAGGATGCGGACGTACGCCTTGTCGATCTCGGCCTTGTCCTGGTACGCGACGGAGGCGGGCTCCTTGTAGGCGCCCTTCACGATGCGGACGCGGCTGCCGGCGGCGGCCAGGCGGCGGGCGTCCTCCTCGGTGCGGAACAGGTAGGCCTGGATCACACAGCCGGTCTGCGGGAAGTCCTTCCGCAGCTCCTCGTGGATGGCGAACATCGAGTCGAGGGTGGTGTGGTCCTCGGCGTCCAGGGTGACCGTGGTGCCGATCGCGGCGGCGGCCTCGACGACCGGGCGGACGTTGGCGAGCGCCAGCTCGTGCCCGCCCTCCAGCGACTGGCCGAACATGGAGAGCTTGACGGACATCTCGGCCCTGGTGCCCAGGCCCAGGTCCTTGAGGTGCTCGATCAGCTCCAGGTAGGCGTCCCGGGCGGCGGCGGCCTGCTCGCGGGTGGTGATGTCCTCGCCCACCACGTCGAGGGTGACCTCGAGGCCCTTGGCGGCGGCGTCCTCGATGATCGGGACGACCTGGTCGACGGTCTCACCGGCGATGAACCGGTCGACGACCTGCTTGGTGCCAGGTGCCGCCGAGATGAAACGGCGCATCTTGTCGCTGCGGGACGCGGCGAGAATCACGGGACCCAGCACGGGGCACCTCCACGGAAAGTACGAACGAAGGCCATACCGGTACATGGGGAACAGATCGGTACAGCACGGAGAACCACCGTGAAATCTAAGGATCTCCCCGATCGTGTGCCATCGACAGCTGTCACGCATCCGTTCCCCGGTTCTCAGACATTTGTCTGAAGGGGTGCGAGAATGGCCGGGTGAAGGGCGATTACCAGGAGCTGGTGGACGAGATCTCCGGGCTGCTCGGCGCTCCGGCGACGCTGGAGGACCGGGATTTCGCGCTGGTCGCCTTCGGCGCGCACGACAGCGACGACGACACCGCGATGGACCCGGTCCGCACCCGCTCGATCCTGACCCGCCGTTCCACCCCCGCGGTCCGCGCCTGGTTCGAGGGCTTCGGCATCACGCGCGCCACCGGCCCGGTCCGCATCCCGGCCGCCCCGGAGGCCGGGGTCTTCCGGGACCGGCTCTGCCTTCCGGTACGCCACCGGAGTGCCGTGCTCGGTTACGTGTGGCTGCTCGACGACGAGCCGGGGCCGACCGACGAGCAGCTGAAGGCGGCGATGGAGGTGGCGGCCCGGATCGGGGCGCTGCTCGCCGCCGAGGCACGGGCCGGCTCGGACCCGTCCCGCGAGTTCGGCGCGGTGCTGACCGCGGGGCGGGGCTGGCAGCGCGACATGGCGGTGGCCGCGCTGCACGAGGCGCTGGGGCCGGACGCGGAGGGGCTGCACGCGGTGGTGTGCGTGACGCCGTGGCCGGACGACCCGCCATCGGTCCGTACGGTGCCGTCGACGGCGGCGCTGGCCTCCGTCCCGCTCCCCGACGCCGGGCTCCCGGCACTGGCCGCGCTGGTCCGGCTGCGCTCGGCCGAGGTCCTCGCCCCGGCCCTCACCGCCGCGGAGCGGCTGCGTTCCACCGTCGGCCGGGACGCCACCGCCGGGATCTCCGCCCCCCGCCGGGGCCTGGTGGACCTGGCCCCGGCCTGGCACGAGGCGGCGGGCGCGGCCCGCGCCGCGGCGGCCGAGTCCCGCTTCGGCCCGATCGCCGGATGGCCCGCGATCGGCCCGTACCGGCTGCTGACCGCGCTCCCGGCGGGGGCCGCCGCGGACTTCGCCGTCCGCACCCTGCTCACCCCGTCGCACAAGGAGCTGGCCCACACCGCCGAGGTGTTCCTCGACTGCGCGGGCCAGGCCTCCCGGACCGCCGCCGAGCTGGGCGTCCACCGCCAGACGCTGTACTACCGGCTCTCCCGGATCCAGCAGCTCACCGGCCTCGACCTGAACGACGGCGAGGACCGGCTGCTGCTCCACATGGCGCTCAAGACCGCACGCCTGCGGACCGTCCGGGGCCCGGCGGCCCCGCCGGGGCCCTGACGCGCGGCGCCCAACCGCCCTCGGCCACCGGCCGGTCGCGGTCGCCGGCCGCCCGCGGTCACCAGTCGTCGGCGTCCGGGACGGTGACGGGCCCAAGGCTGACGAGCGCCGCCAGCACCAGCGGCGCGTCCCCGTCGCTGTGGCCCACGCACAGCGCGACCCGGCGGCCGGTGCCGGCGACCGGGCCCCAGACCGTCAGATCCCCGTAGAGGTCCTGGGAGAACAGCGCCTCGAACAGCGGCTCGGCCGGGATGCCCCGCTGGCTGCGCAGCATCGGCACGTGCAGGGGCACCACGTGGTGCGGGCCCCACTCCCGGTCCAACTCCGCCGCCAGTTCGGCGAGATGGGACTCGGACGCGTCCACGGCCTCGTTCCATTCGGACTCGTACACGCCGGTCAGCGAGTCGCCCTCCCAGAGCGGGACGATGCGGAATCCCGGGCCGGTGGTGGTGGTCCACTCCCCCGTGTCCGGCTCGCCCTCGGCCACGGTGGGACCGGCCTCCGGCACCGGGCCGGCCAGCAGTTCCCGGACGTCGGCCAGCGCGCGGGCGATGGCGAAGGTCTCCCCGGCGCGGGCGCTCACGGGGCGCTCCGGTGCGTCGGGGCCGTCGCTCCGGGAAGCGGTTGTGCGAACCGCGCCGACACCGGCGGCCGGTGCCCGGCGGACACGGGGCGCCGCCCGCCCCCGCATCCCTCGAACCGTTCCGGCCGGGAGGCCCGAAGGCCCCGCGTCCCACCGTTCACGTCCTGCTCCCCCTCCGTCGCCCGGAACCGCGACGCGGTTCCGCCGTTCCGTCGGACCGGGGCGCCTTCGCCCCCGGCACCGTCAGGACTCCCGCCCCTCCAGCACCGCTTTCAGACCATCCGTCAGATCCTGTGCGGATGGGGCGGATTCGCTGTCCATCAGCCACTGCACCATCACGCCCGCGAGCAGCGCCTGGCAGAACAGCCCGGCCACCCGCGCCTTCTCCGGGTCCTTCTCCGGGTCGATGCCGAGCATGTTCTCGGCCAGCCCGGCGCGGCCCTCGCGCTGCGGGCCCAGCAGGGCCTTCCGCAGCTCCGGGTCCTGGTCGATCCGGGAGACGACCTCCATCTGGAGCTGCCAGACGGACCGGGTCCCCTCGAAGCTGTCGATCACCTGCTGCCAGGTGTCGCGGAACTGGTCGAGCGGCGGCCGGGAGGCCTCGTCGCCGTCCGCGTCCCGCTTCTCGGTGAGCACATCGCCCCACTCCTCCGTCACCTTGAGGAAGGCGAGGTTGAGCAGGGCCTCCTTGGAGCCGTAGTGGTAGCCGATGGAGGCGAGGTTCGTGCCGGAGGCGGCCACGATGTCGCGTGCCGTCGTCCGGGCGTACCCCTTCTCCAGCAGGCAGCGCTTGGCGCCTTCGAGCAGATCCTCACGGTGTCCCATGACAGCAGCGTACCCGGCGCCCAGACATCCGTGTAAGACGGTTGTCTGGATTCCGGGTACGCGCCGGTCCGGGACCGGTCAGTCGGTCAGGTTCACCGTGCGGGCCGAGGCGGCACCGATCTCCGAGGAGATCTCGGCGAGCACCGCGGGCGGGACGTCGTCGTCGACGGTGAGCACGACCAGCGCCTCGCCGCCCGCGCCCGTCCGCGAGACCTGCATGCCCGCGATGTTCAGACCGGCCTCGCCGAGGATCCGGCCGACCGTGCCGACGACGCCGGGGCGGTCCTCGTAGCGCAGCACGACCATGTGGTCGGCCAGCGCCAGGTCCACGTCGTACTCGCCGACGGCGACGATCTTCTGGAGGTGCTTGGGGCCGGCCAGCGTGCCGGAGACCGCGACCTCCTCGCCGCCCGAGAGCGTGCCGCGGACGGTGACCACGTTGCGGTGGTCGGGCGACTCGGAGCTGGTGGTGAGGCGGACCTCGACACCGCGCTCCTGCGCGAAGAGCGGGGCGTTCACGTACGACACGGTCTCGTCGACCACGTCCTCGAACACGCCCTTGAGCGCGGAGAGTTCGAGCACCTTGACGTCGTGCTGGGTGATCTCGCCGTACACCTCGACGTCGAGGCGGACCGCGACCTCGCCCGCGAGCGCGGTGAAGATCCGGCCGAGCTTCTCGGCGAGCGGCAGGCCCGGACGCACGTCCTCGGCGATCACACCGCCCTGGACGTTGACCGCGTCCGGCACGAGCTCGCCGGCGAGGGCCAGGCGCACGGACTTGGCGACCGCGATGCCCGCCTTCTCCTGGGCCTCGTCGGTGGAGGCGCCGAGGTGCGGGGTGCAGACGACCTGGTCGAACGCGAACAGCGGGGAGTCCGTGCAGGGCTCCTTCGCGTACACGTCGAGGCCGGCGCCCGCGACGCGGCCCTCCTTGAGCGCGGAGGCCAGCGCCTCCTCGTCGACGATGCCGCCGCGCGCGGCGTTGACGATGCGCACCGAGGGCTTCACCTTGTGCAGCGCCTCGTCGCCGATCAGGCCGATCGTCTCGGGGGTCTTGGGCAGGTGCACGGTGATGAAGTCGGCGACCTCCAGCAGCTCGTCGAGCGAGAGGAGCTTGACGCCCATCTGCGCGGCCCGCGCGGGCTGCACGTAGGGGTCGTAAGCGACGATCTTCATGCCGAAGGCCGACATGCGCTGGGCGACCAGGACGCCGATCCGGCCGAGGCCGACGACGCCGAGGGTCTTCTCGCTCAGCTCGACGCCGGTGTACTTCGAGCGCTTCCACTCGCCGTTCTTGAGGGCGGTGTTGGCCTGCGGGATGTTGCGCGCGGTGGCGACCAGCAGACCGCAGGCCAGCTCGGCGGCGGTGACGATGTTGGAGGTCGGGGCGTTGACGACCATCACGCCCGCCTTGGTGGCGGCGGAGACGTCCACGTTGTCCAGACCGACGCCCGCGCGGGCGACGACCTTCAGCTTCCCGGCGGCGGCGATGGCCTCGGCGTCGACCTTGGTGGCCGAGCGGACCAGGATGGCGTCGACGTCGGCGATCGCGGGGAGGAGCTCGGCACGGTCCGCGCCGTTGCAGTGCCGGATCTCGAAGTCCGGGCCCAGGGCGTCGACCGTGGCGGGCGACAGCTCTTCCGCGATGAGTACGACAGGTTTCGAGCTCACGTGAGTCCTCACAGTTCCAGTGCGGACGGCCGTCCCGACGGCCGCAGGCGTGGAGGGGCTTGCCGCGTGGAAGACGCACGACACTGTGGGCCTGACGCGTGTATGTGTGGAGCAGTGTAGTCATGTGACCGGACCCGCACTGCGCCCCGTTGGAAGGATCACCCACACGGGGGTGGACGTCTTGTACACACGTACGGCGCGCCGCTTCTTCCGGCGGTGGAGCGACGGGAACGCCCCGGGGGCGGGCCCTGCGGCCCGCCCCCGGGGCGTCGGTGTCACGCGTCCTCGTCGTTGACCCAGCTCATGAGCTTGCGCAGCTCGCGGCCCGTGGTCTCCAGGAGGTGGTCGCTGTCGGCCTTCTTGTACTCGTTGTACTTCTTCAGGCCGCCGTGGTACTCGTCCATCCAGTTCTTGGCGAAGGTGCCGTCCTGGATCTCCGCGAGGACCTTCTTCATCTCGGCCTTGGTGGCGTCGGTGATGATCCGCGGGCCGGTGACGTAGTCGCCCCACTCGGCGGTCTCCGAGATGGACCAGCGCATCTTCTCCAGGCCGCCCTCGTACATGAGGTCCACGATGAGCTTCAGCTCGTGCAGGCACTCGAAGTACGCGATCTCCGGCTGGTAACCGGCCTCGGTCAGGGTCTCGAAACCGGCCTTGACCAGAGCGGCGGTGCCACCGCAGAGGACGGCCTGCTCACCGAACAGGTCGGTCTCGGTCTCCTCGGTGAAGGTCGTCTTGATGACGCCGGCGCGGGTGCCGCCGATGCCCTTGGCGTACGACAGGGCGAGCGCCAGGCCGTTGCCCGTGGCGTCCTGCTCGACGGCCACGATGCACGGGACGCCGCGGCCCTCCTCGTACTGGCGGCGGACCAGGTGGCCCGGGCCCTTCGGGGCGACCATGCAGACGTCGACGTCGGCCGGCGGCTTGATGAAGTCGAAGCGGATGTTCAGGCCGTGGCCGAAGAACAGCGCGTCGCCCGCCTTGAGGTTGTCCTTGATGGACTCCTCGTAGACCTGGGCCTGGATCGGGTCCGGGACCAGGATCATGATGACGTCGGCCTCGGCGGCGGCCTCGGACGGCGTCACCACGCGCAGGCCCTGCTCCTCGGCCTTGGTCTTGGACTTGGAGCCCTCGTGCAGGCCGACACGGACGTCGACACCCGAGTCGCGCAGCGACAGCGCGTGGGCGTGACCCTGGCTGCCGTAGCCGATGACCGCGACCTTGCGGCCCTGGATGATGGACAGGTCGGCGTCGGCGTCGTAGAACAGCTCGGCCACTGGGTTTCTCCTTGGTGTGCAGGTGTTGCGTCCCACCGTACGGCGGGTGCGTCGAATACGTTTCGGGGTCTTGCCATGCGGGCGGCGGGTCGGGTCCGTCCGGCGGAGGGTCCTACGCCGTACGGTCCAGGGCGCGCAGCGAACGGTCGGTGATCGAGCGCGCGCCGCGCCCTATGGCGATGGTGCCCGACTGGACCAGCTCCTTGATGCCGTACTGCTCCAGCATCTTGAGCATGGCCTCCAGCTTGTCCGCGCCGCCCGTCGCCTCGATCGTGACGGCCTCGGGGGAGACGTCCACGGTCTTGGCCCGGAACAGCTTGACGATCTCGACGATCTGGGAGCGGGTCTCGTTGTCGGCGCGGACCTTCACCAGGACGAGCTCGCGCTGGATCGCAGCGGACGGCTCGAGTTCGACGATCTTGAGGACGTTGACCAGCTTGTTGAGCTGCTTGGTCACCTGCTCCAGTGGCAGGTCCTCGACACTCACGACGATGGTGATGCGGGAGATGTCGGGGTGTTCGGTGGTACCGACCGCGAGCGAGTCGATGTTGAAGCCGCGGCGGGAGAACAGGGCGGTGATCCGGGCGAGGACACCGGGCTTGTTCTCGACCAGGACGGAGAGCGTGTGCTTGGTGGACATGGAGTCGGTCTCTCTCTGTCTCTCAGTCGTCTTCGTTGTCGCCGAAGTCGGGGCGGACCCCGCGGGCGGCCATGACCTCGTCGTTCGAGGTGCCCGCGGCGACCATCGGCCACACCATGGCGTCCTCGTGGACGATGAAGTCGATCACGACGGGGCGGTCGTTGATGGAGTTGGCCTCTTCGATGACCTTGTCCAGGTCGGCCGGGTCCTCGCAGCGGATCGAGTGGCAGCCCATGGCCTCGGACAGCTTGACGAAGTCCGGGACGCGGGTGCCCTTCGCCGGAACGCCCTCGGTGTCGGCGCCGGAGTGCAGGACGGTGTTGGAGTACCGCTGGTTGTAGAACAGGGTCTGCCACTGGCGGACCATCCCGAGCGCGCCGTTGTTGATGATCGCGACCTTGATCGGGATGTTGTTGAGCGCGCAGGTGGTGAGTTCCTGATTGGTCATCTGGAAGCAGCCGTCGCCGTCGATCGCCCAGACCGTGCGGTCCGGCATGCCGGCCTTGGCGCCCATCGCGGCCGGGACCGCGTACCCCATCGTTCCGGCGCCGCCGGAGTTCAGCCAGGTGGCGGGCCGCTCGTACTGGATGAAGTGCGAGGCCCACATCTGGTGCTGGCCGACGCCCGCCGCGAAGATCGTGCCCTCGGGGGCGAGCTGTCCGATGCGCTGGATGACCTGCTGCGGCGAGAGGCTGCCGTCCTCGGGCAGGTCGTAGCCGAGCGGGTAGGTGTCGCGCCAGCGGTTGAGGTCCTTCCACCAGGCCTCGTAGTCGCCGACGTGACCGTCGGTGTGCTCGGCCTGGACGGCCTGGACCAGGTCGGCCAGGACCTCGCGGGCGTCGCCCACGATCGGGACGTCGGCGGCGCGGTTCTTGCCGATCTCGGCCGGGTCGATGTCGGCGTGGACGATCTTGGCGTACGGGGCGAAACTGTCCAGCTTGCCGGTGACGCGGTCGTCGAAACGGGCTCCGACGGCGACGATCAGGTCGGACTTCTGCAGTGCGGTGACGGCGGTGACCGCACCGTGCATGCCCGGCATTCCGACGTGCAGCGGGTGGCTGTCGGGGAATGCGCCGAGCGCCATCAGTGTGGTGGTGACGGGCGCTCCGGTGAGCTCCGCGAGGACCTTCAGCTCGGCGGTGGCCCCCGCCTTGATGACGCCGCCGCCGACGTACAGCACCGGACGCCTGGACTGGACGATCAGCTTGGCGGCCTCGCGGATCTGCTTGGCGTGCGGCTTGGTGACCGGGCGGTAGCCGGGCAGGTCCTGGGTGGGCGGCCAGCTGAACGTGGTCCGCGCCTGGAGGGCGTCCTTGGCGATGTCGACGAGGACCGGGCCCGGACGGCCGGTGGAGGCGATGTGGAACGCCTCGGCGATCGTGTGCGGGATGTCCTCGGCCTTGGTGACCAGGAAGTTGTGCTTGGTGACCGGCATCGTGATGCCGCAGATGTCGGCTTCCTGGAAGGCGTCCGTCCCGATGGCGCTGGAGGCGACCTGGCCGGTGATCGCGACCAGCGGGACGGAGTCCATGTGGGCGTCGGCGATCGGGGTGACCAGGTTGGTGGCGCCGGGGCCCGAGGTGGCCATGCAGACGCCGACCTTGCCGGTCGCCTGGGCGTAGCCGGTGGCGGCGTGCCCGGCGCCCTGCTCGTGGCGGACCAGGACGTGGCGGACCCGGGTGGAGTCCATCATCGGGTCGTACGCCGGGAGGATGGCGCCGCCGGGAATGCCGAATACCGTGTCGGCGCCCACTTCCTCCAGGGAGCGGACGAGGGACTGCGCGCCCGTGACGTGCTCGACGGTGGCGGCGGGGGATCCGCCGTTACGGGCCCGCGGCTGGGGGTGGTGGGCCCCGGTGGCCTGCTCGGTCATCGGCATTCTCTTCTCGAAGCTGAGGGTTCTTGCGGGTTTTTTGAGACGTTTTGCCTGGTGTCAGTGCAACAAAAAACCCCTCGTGCCGTGAGGCAAGCGAGGGGAGCGCGTCGGTGGGGTCCTGCAGAGTGTCGAGCGAGGGACTCTGCTTCAGCCGACGCGCTTTCCAAGTACGAGAATTCGGGTGCGCATGGCAATGACCCTCTCTCCGACGCACTCGACATGTCAAGTGGGTGGGACGGTCGTCTCAACATGTGATCCACCCGAACGGGTGAAACCCCCGGTCAGGACCGGTCTCCCGGTGCCTGTGCCGGGCACCGGGAACTCGCCGCGGGCCAGGGCGCGGCGCAGCCGGTACTCGTCGAGCGGGCCGGAGAAGGCCATCCCCTGGCCGTGTGTACAGCCCATGGCGCGCAGCGCGAGGACCTGCTCCGGCAGGTCCACCCCGTCGGCCACGGACTGCATGCCGAGATCGCAGGCGATCCGCAGGAGGCCGCTGGTGATCTTGTGCAGCCGGGCGGACTCCACGACGCCCTCGACGAGGCCGCGGTCGAGTTTCAGTACGTCGATGGGGAGCCGGCGCAGGGCGTTGATCGCGGCGTAGCCGCTGCCGAAGCCGTCGAGCGCGATGCGGACACCGAGGCGGCGCAGGGCCACGAGGCGTTGCTCCAGTTCGTCGAAGGAGATCCGGGGGTCGCTGTCGGCCACTTCGATCATCAGGGCTCCGGAGGGCAGGCCGTGCCGGGTGAGCAGCGCCTCGACGGAGCTGAACGGGAGCCCCTTGTCGAGGAGCCTGCGGGCGGGAAGCCGCACGGCCACGGGGGCCGGGTGCCCCGCCCTCGCCCGTTCGGCGGCCTGGGCGACGGCCTCCTCCAGGAGCCAGCGGCCGAGCTCGGCGGTGCGGTCGTTGTCCTCGGCGACGCGGAGGAATTCGGCCGGAGTGAACAGGATGCCCTGGGCGGAACGCCAGCGGGCCTGGGCCGCGACGGCGGCGACCGTGCCGCTGGCGAGGTGCACCACGGGCTGGTGGAGCAGGGCGAACTCGCCGTCGCGCAGGGCGGTGCGCAGCCGGGCCGAGAGCTCGGAGCGGCGCACGACCTCGGCCTGCATCTGCGGCGCGTACAGCTCGACGCGGTTCTTTCCGCCCGCCTTGGCGCGGTACATGGCGAGGTCGGCGTTGCGCATGAGGTCGCTGGGGCTGATGCCGGGCTCGGCGAAGGCGACCCCGATGGAGGCGGCGACCCGGACGTCCCCGGCGCCGATCCGGTACGGCTGGGAGAGGGTGACGCGCAGCCGGTCGGCGATCTCGTGGACCTGGCACTCCCGGGCGGCCTGGTCGCGGGTGCCGTCGCCGAGGATGATCGCCGCGAACTCGTCGCCGCCGAGCCGGGCCGCGGTGTCGCCGGACCGGACGGATTCGTGGAGCCGGTGGGCGGCCTGGACGAGGAGTTCGTCGCCCGTCTGGTGGCCGAGGCGGTCGTTGACCGACTTGAAGCCGTCGAGGTCGATGAAGAGCACGGCCGTGCCCTGGTCGCCGGCCCGCCGGCCACCGAGGGCCTGGCGGACCCGCTTGGTGAACAGGGCGCGGTTGGGCAGGTCGGTGAGCGGGTCGTGCTCGGCGTTGTGCTGCAACTGGGCCTGCAGCCGCACTCGTTCGGTGACGTCGCGGCTGTTGAGGATCAGGCCGCCCTGATGGCGGTTGACGGTGGACTCGACGTTGAGCCAGTCGCCCGTGCCCGAGCGGAAGCGGCACTCGATGCGGGTGGTGGGTTCCTCGCCCGGCGGGGCGGCGAGGAACCGGCGCACTTCGTGGACCACCCGCCCCAGGTCGTCCGGATGGATGATCGAGGAGAGCTCGGCCCCGACCAGCTCGTCGGCGTCGCGCCCGTACACCCCGGCGGCGGCGGGGCTGACGTAGCGCAGGACGCCGGTGGGGGCGGCGATCATGATGACGTCGCTGGAGCCCTGCACCAGGGAGCGGAAGTGGTTCTCCTTCTGCGCCAGTTCCTGGGTGAGGGCGATGTTGTCGACGAGCATGATGCCCTGCCGGACCACCAGGGCGAGCACCACCGCGCAGCCGGTGAGGACCACGACGCGGTCCACCCGGCGGCCCTCGATGACGTTGTAGAGGATGCCGAGGGTGCAGACGGCGGCGGCGAGGTACGGCGTCAGCGCGGCCAGCGAACCCGCGACGGGGCGGCTGGCGGACTGCGACTCCTCCCGCGGCGGGACAGCGTTGTCCGCCGCTCTGTTGGCGCCCCAGGGGGCGTACGCGAGGAGCAGGGAACCGGCGAACCAGCCCGCGTCCAGCAACTGTCCGGAGTGGTAGTTCTGGCGCAGCAGCGGCGAGGTGAACAGGGCGTCGGACAGGACCGTCACGGCGAGCGCGGCCACGGCGGTGTTCACCGCGGAGCGGTCGGCACCGACCCGCCGGAAGTGCAGGGCGAGCACCATGGAGACCAGCACGATGTCGAGCAGCGGGTAGGCCAGCGAGAGCGCCGCACGGGCCACGCTCGCGCCCTCGCCGTCCACCAGGTGCGCGGTGTGGGCGAGGGCGAGGCTCCAGGAGAGCGTGAGGAGCGAGCCGCCGATCAGCCAGGCGTCCAGCGCGAGGCAGACCCAGCCGGCTCTGGTGACCGGGCGCTTGGCGAGGACGAGCAGCCCGACGATGGCGGGCGGCGCGAAGCAGAGGAAGAGGACGTCGGCCAGGGAGGGGGTGGGCACCTCGCGCCCGAGCACGACCTCGTACCAGCCCCAGACCGCGTTGCCCCCGGCGGCCATGAGCGAGGAGAACGAGAACAGCAGCCAGGCCGGCCGGAACCGGCTGCCGACGGCGCGTGCGTAGAGGAAGCAGGAGACGGCGGCGACCAGCGCGGCCGCGCTGAGGCCGAAGTCCCCCATGAAGAGCGACAGTTGGCGCGATCCCCAGCCGAGGGCCGCGCCCACGGCGTAACCGGCGCAGACGAAGCCGAGCAGGAGCTGCCAGAACAGGGCGGAGGGGCCGCACACGGCCGACCGGCGGGAGAGGAACGCGCCGAGGGCGTCGACCGGCGCGCTCACCGGGGCGACCCCGATACCGTCGGCTGTGCCCTCACCCGGCGCCCCGCCGGCCCCCGTCGGCCGCCCCGCGGTGTCGGATCGTCCGCCCATCGACCGTGCATCGCCCGTCGCCCCCCTCGCGTGTCGCGTCCCCCGGCGCCGCCCCTTCCACGACGCAGCGCCCCTTTCGGGACGATACACCAGAGTCGTCACTCAGGGACATAGTTCCTCTACTCTCCGTGACGACCTGGGGTGTTGTCCGCACGCTGCGCAGTGATGGGGATCCGCAGCGTGGTCAGTCGGTGGTGCGCACGACGTTCCGCAGCGGCTCGCCCGCGGCGAACCGGTTCAGCTGTCCGGCCATCAGCCGCTTGGCTCGCGGCAGGAACGCCGATGTGCTGCCGCCGACATGGGGCGTGATCAGGACATGGGGAGCATGCCAGAGGGGGTGCCCGGCGGGCAGCGGTTCCGGGTCGGTGACGTCGAGGGCGGCGTGCAGCCGGCCGGACTCCAGTTCGGCCAGCAGCGCCGCGGTGTCCACGACGCCGCCGCGCGCGACGTTCACGAGCAGCGCCCCGTCCCGCATGGCGGCCAGGAAGCCGGCTCCCACCAGCCCCTGCGTGGACGGGTTCAGCGGGGTGGACAGCACGACGACGTCGGCCTCGGGCAGGAGTTCGGGAAGGTCGTCGAGGGTGTGCACGGGGCCGCGCGCGGTCGTCCGCGCGGAGCGCGCGACGCGTGCCACCCGCGCGCACTCGAAGGGCGCGAGCCGGTCCTCGATGGCGGATCCGATCGAACCGTAGCCCACGATCAGCACGGACTTGTCGGCGAGCGCGGGGTAGAAGCCCGAGCGCCATTCCTCCTCGTCCTGGCCGTGCACGAAGCGGGGGATGCCGCGCAGGGAGGCCAGGATCAGGGCGAGGGCGAGCTCGGCGGTCGACGCCTCGTGGACCCCCTTGGCGTTGCACAGCCGCACCCCTGCGGGGAGCAGGCCGAGACCGGGTTCGACGTGGTCGATGCCGGCCGAGAGGGTCTGCACGACCCGGACCGCCGCCATGCCGCCGAGCGGACGGACCGCGACCTCCGCGCCCTTCATGTACGGCACGACGTAGAAGGCGCAGTCCGCGGGGTCGGCGGGGTAGTCCGGGCCCCCGTCCCAGAAGCGGTAGTTGAGCCCTTCGGGAAGCCCGTCGATCTCGTCGGCGGGGAACGGCAGCCAGACGTCGGGGGTTCTCGTCGCGTCGGAAGTCTTCGTCGGAGTCATGATCAGGAGGCTAGGACATGCCCCCGGGGGCGATCGGTGGAGGCTGCGCGAGGGGCGCCGGGCGGCAGAGGTTACTTTGGGTGCGGTGTGGTCCCGTGATCGCGGGACACGAACCCGGTCGTCGAACTGCCGTCGTCGCCCGCAGGGACGCCGTGCGGCGTCCGGCGCGCGCGGTCGCGGTGCGCCGGGGAGTTCCGGGGCCGGGACAGGGATCCCCCCTGCCCTGACGGAGCCGGGAGCTCGGGGAAGCGCCGGGCGTCCGCGACGGACGGCGGTCCGGTGGCGGGGCCCAGGGAGGGTACGGGGAGTTGGAGCGCAGGAGTCTCGGTGCGGCGGCGCTCGCCGTGGGGGCGGTCGGTCTCGGCTGCATGCCGATGAGCTGGGCGTACAGCGCGTCACAACAGCGCGGTGACCGTGCGTTGCGGACGGTGCACGCGGCGCTGGACGCGGGGGTGCAGTTGCTCGACACCGCCGACATGTACGGCCCCTTCACCAATGAGCTGCTGGTGGGGCGGGCGTTGAAGGGCCGTCGGGCCGACGCGTTCATCTCCACCAAGTGCGGGCTGCTGGTGGGTGATCAGCACATCGTGGCCAATGGCCGTCCCGGTTACGTGCGGCGGGCCTGTGACGCCTCGCTGCGCCGGCTGCAGACCGATGTGATCGATCTGTACCAGTTGCACCGGGCCGATCCAGAGGTGCCGGTCGAGGAGACCTGGGGCGCGATGGCGGAGCTGGTGACCGCCGGCAAGGTGCGGGCGCTCGGACTCTGCGCGGTCGGGGCGCGGGCCCCGCGGCGGTCGGGGGCGGGAATGTACGACGAAACGATCCGTCAGCTGGAGCGGGTGCAGCAGGTCTTCCCGGTGAGCGCGGTGCAGGCGGAGCTCTCGGTCTGGTCCCCGGAGCCGTTGGACGCCCTGCTTCCGTGGTGCTCGGCGCGAGGGGTGGGGCTGCTGGCGGCCATGCCGCTGGGGAGCGGTTATCTGACGGGCACGCTCACGCCGGGGCAGGGCTTCGAGCCGGACGACCTGCGGGCCCGGCACCCCCGGTTCACGGCGGAGATGATGGCGGCGAACCAGCCGGTGGTGGTCGGGCTGCGGCGGATCGCCGAGCGGCACGGGGCGACCGTCGCGCAGGTGGCGCTGGCCTGGGTGCTGCGGCAGGGCCCGCACGTGGTGCCGGTGCCGGGGACGAAGCGGGAGCGCTGGGCGGTGGAGAACGCGGGGGCGGCCGGGCTGGAGCTGACCGCGCGGGACCTGGCGGAGATCGCCCGGCTGCCCGGGGCCCAGGGGTCGTGGGACTGAGCCCCTGCGGGCGGCCGGGGCCTCCCGGTCGGGGCCTTCCTCCTTCCCGGCACCGCTGCCGGCGGCGGACGGGGACAATCGACGGGCGCCGGGAACCCGGAACGGGGCGACGGTGTTTGAGGAGTGGTCAGGTGTCCGTCGAAGGGATCGGTTCTGTGCGCGGTGTTCTGTTCGGATCTGTACGGGGCCCGGCCGGGCCCGGCGGGCGGCTTCGGGGCCCGCGCCGCGGTGCGGTGCGGCGGGGGACGCTGGCCGCGCTGGCCGCCGTTGTGGATCGCGCCCTTGGGAATGCCGCGCAGGATCGTGTCCGGGGCGCCCAGCAGCCGGCCCGGCACCGTGCCGTCCTCGTCGTACTGCATGCGCGCGATGCGGTTGT
>NZ_RDBO01000077.1:1081134-1092211 GCF_008120935.1 Streptomyces sp. sk2.1 | reverse complement strand
GTGCGGGGCCCGATCCCTCCCCCGATCCCGGATCGGACCCCGCCGCCGGTCCCGGTGCCCTCCCGGGCCCCGGCCGGGGGTGACGGACCCGCGTACGCGACGCGGGCCCGCCGCCTCCGCCGGGCCGGTTCAGCCGGCCCGGTCGAAGGAGTCCTGGAGCCGGGGGACGTAGTCGGCGATGGCGGGTGCCCAGCAGCCGTAGTTGTGTCCGCCGTTGCAGGTGGGCGAGAGCGACGAGCCGTTGCCGTAGTCGACGAGGCGGCTGCTCAGGCCGAGCTTGTCCATGCGGGCCTTGACGTTCCTGGAGGCGATCGCGGTGAAGTGGTCGATCAGGTCGTTGTCGCCGGTGTAGAGCGTGACGTCGGTGTCGGCGAGCTTGGCCAGGTTGACCGGGGCGGCCGGGTCGATCGCCTTCCAGATCCGGTCCGCGTCGAGGATCGGGTACGGGGAGCCGAAGATCGCGTCGCTGTCGACGACCGGGCCGTAGCCCGTGCACTCGCCGGTGCCGGGCGGGGTGGAGCTGCTCACGGCGCACCAGGCGCCGGGCAGGTTGAGCTCCGTGGCCAGGACCGCCGCGCGGACCTCCGCCATGCCGAAATCGATGCCGCCGGACAGCGAGGCGACGTGCCCGAAGAGGTCGGGGCGGGCCTCGCCGTAGTGCAGGGCGCCGAAGCCGCCCATCGACAGGCCGACGACGGCCCGGTGGTCCCGGTCGGCGATGGTGCGCAGGTTCGCGTCGATGAAGGGAACGACCTGTTTCAGATGGAAGGTCTCCCAGTTCGCCGCGCCCTCGGCGGTCTTCTGCATGAGCCAGTCGGCGTACCAGCCCTTCCGGCCGCCGTCCGGCACGACGGTGATCATCGAGTCCGAGCGCAGTGCCGGGGCGGCCGCGGCGTCGTCCGGGTTTCCGGGCCCGCCGTGCAGGAAGTACGTCACCGGCCAGCGCTTGCCGGGCTCGCTGCGGTAGCCGCTGGGCAGGAAGATGCGGATCTTGCGCGGTCCGGCCACCTGCGAGGTGGTCACGGTGATGGTGAAGTCGTTGTCCGAGTGCACCTCGGTGCCCCCGGCGACCTGGGTCAGGCCGAATCCGTCGGACAGCACCGGAGGAGGGGCGGCGCCCTCGGCGTGTGCGAGCGGGGTCGCGAGGGTCGCGGTCATGGCCAGCGCGGCGGCGGCGACGGCCGTCCGGGTCCGGGTCCGCCAGGTGGTCGGCTGCGTTCTCATCGGGTGTCCTCTCCGAGAGCGGGGCTCTCACGGGTGAGTGGGGGTCGGCCGGGTCGGGGCCGGTCCGGCGGCCGGGGCCTGTCGGCGGGCCGGCCGCGCGGGGGGCTCCCTTCCGGTCGCGGTGCTCAGAGCGCGCAGAACGCGTCCGTCATGGCCTTGCCCGTGTGGGCCTGCCCCGGCGTGCCGCCGAGCAGATGGAACTCGTTGTTCGCGTGCGCCACCTGCTCGGTGCCGTCCTCGCTGCTCAGCCACTCGCTGAAGTAGCCGAGCACCGCGCCGTTGTGTCCCCAGGCCGACTTCCCGCAGGACAGCTTCATGCGCTCGATGCCCAGCCCGTAGCCGACGTCGGCGGTCACGGGGACGGTGGTCTTGAGCTCGGCCATCTGTGCGGGAGCCAGGAGCTTTCCGGTCATCAGCGCCCGGGAGAACGCGGTCAGGTCGTCCATGGTCGACACCATGGCCCCGGCGCTCCCGAAGACCTGCACGTTGGAGACCGTGCCGTCGCTGATGAGGATCGCCCGGATCACGTAGCCGCGGAGGTGGTTGCCGTAGATCGCGGGGTCGGTGGTGGGGAAGCTGGTGTCGCGCAGGCCGAGCGGTTCGATGATGCGCCGCTGGATCTGTGCGGCCGAGTCCTCGCCGGTGACGGCCTTGATCACCATGCCCGCGAGCACGTAGTTGGTGTTGGAGTAGTCGAACTTCTCGCCCGGCTCGGCCGCCGGCGCGCGCATGCCGAGGGCCACGTCGACCAGGTTCTGCGGCGGGTAGACCTCCCTCGGGTTGGTGTTGAGGAAGTACGGGCCGTTGATCTGCAGGGACTTGAAGTAGTCGGGCAGGCCCGAGGTGTGGTTGAGCAGCTGACGGATCGTGATCTTCGAGCCGTCGTAGCCGTTGGCGGCGACCGCGCCCGGCAGCCACCGTTCGACGGTGTCGTCCAGCGAGAGCTTCTTCTCGCCCTCCAGCTGGAGCAGCACGGTGGAGACGAACGCCTTGGTGTTGCTGCCGATCCGGAACTTGGCCTTCGGGTCCGCGGGCGTCTTGGTGGCGCGGTCGCCGACGCCCGCGTGGACGTACTGGGTGGTGTCGCCCTGCCGGACCATGCCGATCACGCCGGGGTATCCGTCGGCGACCCCCTGCTGGGCCCCGGCCTGCAGGATGTCGGCCGGGGTCCGGGCGGCGGCCGGGGAGCCGGTGGACGAGGAGCCGGTGGCCGGGGCGGCGGCGACGGCCGGGCCGACCCCGGTCATCAGGAGGCAGGCCGCGGTGGCCGCCGGCAGCAGTCGGCGCCAGTGTCCGCGCGGCGGCGAGGGGCGCCGGGCCGCGCCGTCGACGCCCGCGTCCTTTGTGCCCGTCGGGATGCGGGCCCCGGAAACATCACGCATGCTCATTTTCTTTTCTGTCCCTCTCAGTTGGTCGGTCATTCCAGCTGTTCGGTAGAAGTCGAATTCGTTCCGGACGCCGTGACGTCGTGACGTCGTCCGGGACGGCGGTTTCGCAGGATCGCCGCCGTACGGACACGGACGGCCCCAGGCCCTATCGCTGGCAGGCGGCCGCGATGATCAGCAGGAGGACGACGATTCCCAGCACCGGGAGGCATCCGCCGCCCTCCGGGTTCTTCCGGTTGACCTCCACGTGGCCGCCGGGGGGAATTCCGGGGTGCTGTTTCTCGTAGTGTTCGAGCTGACGGTCCGCCCCCTGGGACTCGCTGAGCCATGGCGTCTTGAACCCGCATTCGCCGCACCAGAACCGATATGCCATGTCAACTCCTCATATGTCCGTAGCAGGAGAAATTCGGGAGAGGCGATCAGGTCCGGTGCCGGGCCCGTCCGGCCCTGCGGTCCGTCCCGGTCCGTCGCCGGCCGGCCGCGTGTGCCATCTGCTTCTCGGAGGTCCTGCGGTGTGCATCGCCCCGCGTCGGCGCACCGACCGGGCACCACTGATCGTGGCGTTCGCGCTGCTCGGGGAACAGGCCATACGACCGGCCATGCGTGACCGGTCGTCACGATAGGCTCATGACCGGCCGCGCTCGGTGGTGGAGAGGATGTCCAAGTGGCGGATCAGCTGGGCACGTTGTTGCGTCGGCTGCGCACCCGGTCGGGACTGACGCAGGAGCAGATGGCGGAACGGTCCGGAGTGAGCGTGCGCACCATCCGCAGACTGGAGACCGGCAGATCCAGCGATCACCGGCTGGGTACGGTGAATCTGCTGGCGGACGCCCTGGAGGCCGGGCCCGAGGACCGCCAGAGACTCGTGGCCATGCTCACGGGAACGCGGAGCGCGCCCGATTCCGGGGAGACCGGGACGGCCGAGGACTCCGCCTCATCGAATTCCACGGCGGATTCCTCAGCGGGTCTCTCGACTGATTCCGCGACCGCACCCGCTCCCGCTCCAATTCCCATTCCCGTTACCGTTCCCACGCAGAATTCCGGGCAGGATTCCGGCCCGGATCCCGAAAAGGCTTCCGAAAGGGACTCCGGACGGGACTCCGGACTTCACCCGGAACCGGGCCTCGGGAAGAAGTCCGGTCCGCGGTCCGGTCCCGGCCGTTTCGCGTCACCGTTCCGCAACCCCCTCGTCGCCGCCGCCGACGAATTGGCGCAGGAGATCAGGCGCCGTTGGCAGCGCGAGGAGGAACACCGCCGGGTCCACGACCCGTTTCCGCTGCCAGTGCGCTGGCAGGACGCGCCCGACTCCCTGACCGACCATTCGGCGAACATCCAGCGGCTGCCGCCGGGAGCGACGCCGGACCGGATGGACCTGAGCGGCGACCTCGGCAGCGTGGCCGAGGTCTACCGGCGGATCGACTCCGGGCGGCTGGTGGTCCTCGGCCGGGCCGGGTCCGGCAAGTCGATCCTGACGATCAGGTTCGTCCTGGACCGGCTGGAGGCCCGGGAGCCGCACGACCGGGTGCCGGTGATCTTCGGCATCGGCTCCTGGGACCCCACGGCCGTCGCGTTGCGGGACTGGCTGATCGACCGGCTGGTGCGCGACCACCCCCATCTCACCCGCCGGGCTCCCGGCGGGTCGACGCTGGCCGGCGCGCTGGTCGACGCGGATCTCGTGCTGCCGGTCCTGGACGGCTTCGACGAGATCGCGGAGGGGCTGCGGAGCGCGGCCCTGGAGGAGCTCAACTCCACCTCGGTCCCGCTCGTCCTGACCAGCCGGCGCGACGAGTTCGCCGAAGCCGTCCGGGAGGCCGGGGCCCCGCTGGTCTGGGCCGCCGGTCTCGAACTGACCGACCTCACCCTCGACGACCTCGACGACTACCTGCCCCGGACGGCCCGCCGGGTCCCCCGCGACGACGGGAGCACAGCGGTCTGGGGCCCCGTACTGGACCGGCTGCGCGCCCGGGAGGACGGGGAGGCCGTTCCCCTGGCCAGGGTCCTGAGCACCCCGCTCATGATCATCCTGGCGCGGACGATGTACAGCGAGGCGCCCGACCGTGATCCGGTCGAGCTGCTGGACACCGGGCGCTTCCCCGACGAGAACTCCCTGGAGGAGCATCTGCTGGCGGGCTTCGTGCCGACGGTCTACCGGCGCCGCGTCGCCGAGCGGAGCGCCGCCGGCCGCCGGGAGCGGCACCGCGACCCGGAGCGCGCCGAGCACTGGCTCGGCTACCTCGCCCACCATCTGGCCCGGCTCGACCGCGACCAGCAGGACCTCGCGTGGTGGCGGATCGGCGACTCGCTCCGGCTGTCCACGCGGCTGCTGTCGGTGGTGGTGGCGTCGGCGCTCTGCGTCACCCTCTCCGAGTGGCTCATCAACCTCGTCAACCTGCCGTTCCCGATCGGTCAGGGCCTCCTGCTGGGCGGTCTGATGGGGACGGCCGCCGGTCTCGCCTTCGGGTGCGTCCACGCGGTCCTGGCCCGGTTCGGCACCACGGCCTTCGAACCGGCCCATGTACGGCTGCGGCTGCCCGGCGCGGGCACCGGTGTCGGCCGCAGACCGGTCCGTACGTTCACCGCCCGGTTCGGTGCCGTGCTGCTGGGCGGCTCCGTGATGGGGGTCGGCTGCGCGTCCGCCTTCGCCCTCCAGCGCTGGCTGTTCTACGGAGTCCCGCTCGCGAACGAGCTGGTGATCAAGGGCACGCTCATCAACATGCTGCTCTTCGGCCTGATCTTCGGGGCGGGTGCCGGGCTCGTCTTCGGGATCCTGGCCGCGCTGGAGGCGCCGCTGGACGTCGCCTCCGCGGCCACCCCGGCCGGTCTGCTGGCCTCGAACCGCGCGACGGTGCTCCGGCAGGTCCTCGTACTGGCGCCGATGCTCACCCTGGTCATCGCGTTCGGCGGGGGCCTGGTCACCGAGTTGTTCGACGGCATCCTCGGCCCGCTGATCTGGACCTCGGCGGACGGGCTCCTCATCGGTGCCATCGGCGGGCTCGGCGGCACCTGCTCGTACGCGCTCTCGTTCACCGCCTGGGGGCGGTGGCTGGTCCTGTCGCGGGTGTGGCTGCCGATGACCGGCAAGCTGCCCTGGGACACGGTGGCCTTCCTGGACGACGCCTACCGCCGGGGGGTGCTGCGCCGGGCCGGCGCGGTGTACCAGTTCCGCCACATCCGGCTCCAGCACCACCTCGCCCGCTCCTACCGCGAGCACCGGCGCGAGTACGCACCGGCCAGGTTCGGCACCGGGACGCAGAAGGCACCGGCGGCCCGCAGCGGATGAGCCGAGCGGGAAGGGCGCGGCGCCCGTTCGACGGTGCGCCGCGCCCCGTTCTCAGTCCTTCCGCGCCCGCCACTCCGGGGCCAGTACGGACCAGATCTCCGAGTCGTGCCGCTCGCCCCGGTACGGGTAGCTCTCGCGCAGCACCCCGTCGCGCTTCATGCCGAGCCGCTCGGCCACGGCGATGCTGCGCCGGTTCGCGGCGGAGGCGACCCATTCCACCCGGTGCATGCCGCGCTCGTACACCGCCCAGTCGATCAGCTTCCGCGACGCCCGGGTGATCAGGCCGCGCCCCTGCGCCGCCGGTTCGAGCCAGCAGCCGACCTCGCAGTTCCCCGACTCCGCGTCGAAGATCCGGAACAGGACGCCGCCGACCAGCGTGCCGTCCAGCCAGATGCCGTAGAGCCGGCCGGTGTCGGTTGCCTGCTTCTGCGCGTACCTTCCGAGCAGGGCGCGCGTCGACTCCAGGTCGGTGGCGAAGGACGCGAAGGGGATCCAGGGATCGACGAGTTCCCGGGCCCGGTCCATGTGGGCGAGGAACTCCTGCGCCTGCCAGATCTCCAGCGGACGCAGTTCCGCTCCGTCGTCACCCAGGGATACCGCGAACATCATGCTCCTTCTCGAACTTCTTGGACTTCCCGGACCGCTCACACGGTCTTCGCGGCCTCCACCGCCCCGTCCTCGGCCGGTTGTGCCGCCTGCGGGATCCTCGCATGCGGCACCGGCCGCTCGGGAGGCTCGATGCTGATCCGCGGCAGCAGCCGGTCCAGTCGGCGCGGCAACCACCAGTTCGCCCCGCCCAGCAGATGCATCAGGGCCGGGACCAGCAGCGTGCGCAGGACGAAGGCGTCGAGGGCGACGGCGGCGGCGAGCGCGATGCCGAACATCGCGATGACCCGGTCCCCGCTGAGGACGAACGCGAGGAAGACCGAGATCATGATCACGGCCGCGGAGTTGATCACCCGGCCGGTCTCGGCGAGGCCGACCCGGACCGCCCGCCGGTTGTCGCCGGTCTCCAGCCACTCCTCGTACATCCGCCCCACCAGGAACACCTGGTAGTCCATGGACAGTCCGAAGAGCACGGACACCATGATCACCGGCAGGAACGGTTCGATGGGGCCCGCGCTGCCCAGTCCCAGCAGCTCGCTCCCCCACCCCCACTGGAAGACCGCGACGACGACCCCGAACGAGGAGGCCACGGCGGCCACGTTCATCGCCGCGGCCTTCAGCGGGATGCCGATCGACCGGAAGGCCAGCAGCAGGAGCAGGCAGCCGAGCCCCGTGACGACGCCGACGAAGAGCGGGAGCTTGCCGACGATGATCCCGGCGAAGTCGTCGTAGCTCGCGGTCACTCCCCCGACGTGGGCCTGGAGCGAGGTGTTCTGCGCGGCCTGCGGCAGCACGTCCGCGCGCAGCCGGTCGACGAGTTCGCTGGTCCGCTCCGACTGCGGCGACGTCTTCGGTACGACGGTGACGAAGGCCGTTTCGCCGTCGGCGCTGTACGTGACCGGGCCGGCCGAGGCCACGCCCTCGGTGGATCGCAGCGTGGCGGGCAGCCCGTCCATCGCCAGCCGGTCGTCCGCGCCGTCCAGCCGGGCGACGATCGTCAGCGGCCCGTTGACGCCCGGCCCGAAGCCGTCGGCCAGCAGGTCGTACGCCTGCCGGGTGGTGGACGAGGCGGGGTTGTTGCCCTGGTCGGCGCTGCCCAGGTGGAGCGAGAAGGTGGGCAGGGCCAGGACCAGCATCACCACGGCGGCGATCCCGCCGAGCAGCTTGGGGTGGCGTTCGACGAAGGCGGACCAGCGGGCGGCGAAGCCGGTGGGGAGCTCGGGCTGCGGCCCGTGCTCGGCGAGTCTGCGCCGCTCGCGCCGGCTCAGGGCCCGCGTCCCGATGAAGGACAGCAGTGCGGGGAGCAGGGTCACGGACGCGGCCACGGTCAGGACGACGGTGAGCGAGGCGGCGATGGCCACGCCGTTGAGGAAGCCGAGCCGCAGGATCAGCATGCCGAGCAGGGCGATGCAGACCGTGGCCCCGGCGAAGACCACCGCCCGGCCGGTCGTCGCGACGGCGTCCTGCGCCGCCTCGGTGACCGTCAGGCCCCTGCGCAGCCCTCTGCGGTGTCTGGTGACGATGAACAGCGCGTAGTCGATGCCGACGCCGAGCCCGATCAGCATGCCCAGCATGGGGGCGAAGTCGGCGACGGTCATCAGGTGGCCGAGCAGCACGATGCCCGCGTAGGCCGTGCCGACGGAGACGAGGGCGGTGGCGATGGGCAGCATGCTGGCGGCGAGCGAACCGAAGGCGAGGAACAGGACGACCGCCGCGACGACGACGCCGACGGCCTCGCTGAGGTGGGCGGACGGCGCTTCGGTGAGGGCGACCGCCGAGCCGCCCACCTCCACCTGGAGGTGTTCGCCGGCCGCCGCCCTCGCGGTGTCGACGAGGGCCTGCGCCTGGGCCACCGGGATGTCGTCGACCTGCCGGTCGAAGGTGACCGTGGCGTAGGCGGTGCGTCCGTCCTCGCTGATCTGCGCCGCGCCGGCGGCCCCGTAGGGTCCGGTGACCGAGCCGACGCCGGGCAGTTCCTCGACCTGGTGCAGGGTCCGGGTCATCGTCTGGCGGACGTCGTCGGCCCGCACGGTGGAGTCGGTGGTGTGCCAGACGATGGTGTCCGTGTCCCCGCCGAGGTCGGTGAAGCCGTCCGCGAGGAGTTCGGTGGCCCGGCCGGACTCCGTGCCGGGCACCTCGTAGTCGTTGGAGTACGCGGAACCCGCGAATCCCGCCGCGGTGGCTGCTCCGCCGAGGGTGAGGAGCCAGATGAGGACGGCGATGAGGCGGTGCCTGATGCACCAGCGGGCGATGGCGGCCACGGACGTGCTCCCTGCCGGTTCGTGGCCCTTCGTCGGGACAAAGCATGAATTACCCGCAAAGAGCGCATGACCTGAGAACTGCCACTCTGGCAGCCGATCGTGATCGTTTGCCCCTTTCGTGGTGTTACTCACAACGGTCGCAGGGGCTGCCGAGGTCCCGGGTCGCAGCGTCCTCCGGCCGCCTCACTCGGCCCGTTGCTCCTCCGCCTCCAGCTCTTCCTCGAACTGCTCCTCGATCTCCGCGATGCCCTTCGCCACGGTCTCCGCCAGGTGGACGGGGCAGGTCAGCAGCTCGCTCCCGAAGCCCTGGCCGGGGTCCGGGCCGGGGGCGGGGCATGCGTCGGGGTCGTAGAGGTGCGCGATGTGCGCCGGGCGGTCGGACGTGCGCCCATGGCCGTCCGCGTGGTCGCACGCGCCGCCGGGCAGGGTGGCGGCGGCGGTGCGGAGGATGTCGAGGATCTCGCGGGCGATGCCGTACGACAGCTCCAGGGAATCGGCAGCCGTGCCCATCAGGAGCAGCAGGACGGTCCGGTCGAGCGCGGGTCCGTCCGGACCGAGCCGCTCGTACCGCCGGGCCGCCCAGAGCGCCGCCTCCTCGGAGGCCGTCTCGTCCTTGAACGGGACATGCCGCTCGCTCAGCGGCTCGATGTCGAGCCGGCCGTCGGGGCGCAGGTACACCCGGTCCAGATGTGCCGTCTCCCGGGTGCCGAAGAGCCTGTCGACCGCTTCGCGCAGATGGTCGCGGGCCTCGACGGCGAGGGCGCGCAGGAAGGTGGTGCAGGTCCATGCCTCCAGCGAGGCGCCGTATCCGTCCGCGTGTTCCTCGCGCAGGAGGGTCCGGCCGCCGGGGCTCTGCAGGTGGATGCCATCGGTGGCCTGCTCCTCGCCGCCGGAGCGCAGTGCCGGGTGCTCGCCGTCCTCGTGCGCGCAGGCCCCGTCCGGCAGCAGCGGCAGTACGGACTCCAGGCCCTCGATCATGTCGTCGAGCAGCGACCGCTGCCTGATCCGGCCCGACCCCGCGTACCAGCAGTTCGCATGGGCGACGACGACATAGCCGGCGAGAGCGGCCCGGGAGAGATCCCTGTTCGGTACGGCGTGGAGGTCCAGGTCCCAGAACGGGTCACCGTTCGGATAGTCGTTGAGCACGCTGCCCAGGCTGCGGATGTGCCGCTGGTGGTCCTCGGGGACGATCCCGGGGATGCCGTCCGTACTGCCCGGCAGGATCACGTCGGCGGCGATCCGCGCCCATCCGGCGGCGTTGCGGGGACATATCTCGGCCTCGTCCCACTCATCGAGCGGAATCTCGACGTCCGGCGCGGCGAACAGCCCGTCCGCGTCCGTGTCCCACTCCTCCAGACTCTCGGTGTACGGATGGGCCTCGTGCCCGCACCCACCGGCCCGGAGAACCTGCTCGTCCAGGGCCGCGGCGGCTGCGCCGAGCGCGTCCACCACGGCCCGCTCGACGGCCGTGCCGCGTCGTTCGAGAACGTACCGCGCCATGCCCACCAGCCCGAAGGCCAGCAGGACCGCCTGCTCGCCGTCCGGTTCGGCGGCGAGCAGGCGGGCGCACTCCAGGACGACGGGGTCCGCCTCCTCGGGGGCGGACCCCTCCGTGACGTCGAGCCATTTCTCGATCAGTTCGGTCATGATCGAGGACACGCGGGCCGCGCCGCGACGGTTCCGACGAACACCGAACTCCCGTGCGAAAGAACTTCCGGACGGTCCGTCAGCCCGAGACGCTCGCCCGGCCGTTCTCGATGTGCCCCATCAGGCGGCGCCGGAAGGACTCGTCCCCCTCGACGGTGACGGCCAGGTCGTACCAGCCGTGCGCGTCGGCCGCCGAGTGCACCACGGTGCGGCTGCGCCCCGGCTTGACCTTGACGGTCCTGGACCAGCCCCGCAGGTCCGCCTCGTCCACGTACCCCAGGGGGCGCACGACGAAGGTGAGCACCGTGCTGCCCGTGTTGCGCAGGGTGAGGTGCAGGTCCCGCTCGTGGGCGTCGATCCGCGAGGCGACCTCGGCCCCGGCCGACGCGCCGCCCTTCGCGGGCCCGGCGAACTCGCGCCGGAAGCCGTTCGGCCCCGTCACCGTGAAGCGGTACGCGTCGCCGGCGAGCGGCACCGTCCACCGGTCCGCGCCCCGCACGTCCCGGTGCTGCGGCACGGGGAACTCGCCCGCGTACGGGTACAGCGCGAAGTGTGCGGACGAGCGGCCCGTGTTGCCGAGGTCCACCCGTACCGCGCCGTCCACCAGCTTCGCCTGCGCGTCCGGCTGGTACGGCAGCGGGCGGGCCGCTCGTCCGCACACTTCGCGCTGTACC
>NZ_RDBO01000077.1:1063216-1081034 GCF_008120935.1 Streptomyces sp. sk2.1 | reverse complement strand
GCTGGTACGGCAGCGGGCGGGCCGGGCGGGTGCCGGGCTCCTGCACCGGCATCCGCTGCACGGCCGGCGGCTTCGGCGACCAGCGCCCGCTGAACGGCGGAATGGCGGCCGGCTGCTCCAGGTCGGGCCTGCGCCGCCCGCGCCCGAAGTCGAACGCGGAGGTCAGGTCGCCGGTCACGGTGCGCCGCCACTGGCTGATGTTGGGCTCCGCCACCCCGGTCCAGCGCTCCAGGAAGCGGATCACGGAGGTGTGGTCGAAGACCTCGGAGCAGACGTAGCCGCCCACCGTCCACGGCGACACGACCAGCAGCGGCACCCGGATCCCGAGACCGGTGGGCTTGCCCTCCCACCGCTCCTCGGCCACCTCGGGCGGCGCGACGGGCGGCGGCACGTGGTCGAAGAAGCCGTCGTTCTCGTCGTAGTTGATGAGCACGGCGGTGTGCCGCCACACCTCGGGGTGCCTGCCCAGCGCGTCCAGCACCTTGTAGACGATCGTCGCGCTGTGGACCGGCGAGGACACGCTCGGGTGCTCGGAGTCGACGGCCGACGGCACCAGGTACGAGACCTCGGGCAGGGTGCCCGCCGCCACGTCCTTGGCGAACTCCTCGGCCAGCGTCCCGGTCTCCACCCGGCGCAGCGCCCGCTCGAAGAGGCTGCGCTCGCCCTTGTCCAGGGTGGCGACGCCCTCCTCCAGCAGTCCGAACAGCCGCTGCCGCTCCGCGTCGTCGGCGTCGCGTATCGCGGCGTAGAACGACTCCATGTACGTGTGGCCGCCGGTCCTCGCCAGCGCCTTGCGGGCGACCGCCTTGAAGGTGGCGAAGAACTCGATCTGGTTGTCGGTGAAGTTCTCCCACTCGGTGTACGTGCGCCAGCTGCGCCCGGCCTTCTCCAGCCGCTCCGCGTAGGTGCCCCAGTCGTACCCGGGGTGCGTGCCCTCGGCGTACGCGTCGTTGCCGACGGCCCGCTTGCCGTTCGGCTCGTTGCCGGTCTTCCCGCTCCACAGATGGTTGCGGTTGGGGCTGGTCGAGGTGTGGATGGAGGAGTGGTAGGCGTCGCAGACCGTGAAGGTGTCGGCCAGCTCGTAGTGCAGCGGGATGTCCCGGCGGTCGTAGTACGCCATGGTGGCGGCCGTCTTCGCGCTCACCCAGTTGTTCATCCACCCCCCGGCCCACGCCTTGCCGCCGCCGCTCCAGGAGTGGTCGAGGGCACCGATGTACTGGAGGTCCTTCTTCTGCGCCTCGGCGGCGTCCCGCACCGGGAACGGCAGTACGGAGCCGCCCTGCGGGGCGGGCTGCTCGAAGACCGGCCGGCCGGACGGCAGCTCGACGGCGTTGCGGTCGCCGAAGCCCCGTACGCCCCGGAGCATCCCGAAGTAATGGTCGAAGGAACGGTTCTCCTGCATCAGGATCACCACGTGCTTGATGGCTCCGAGCCCGTCCCGGCCGCCGGACCCCGCCGTGGGTGCCGGCTGCGCGGCGATCGCGGCCTGCAGCGACGGCGGGAGCAGCGACCCCGCCGCCGCGGCACCGAGTGCGCCGCCGCCGAGCGCGAAGAGCCGGCGCCGTGAAATGTCCGTGGTCAAGATGGGCCTCCCGAGTCCTGTCGTTCAGCCGGGAAGCTAACCGGGCCGGGTGGCGCGGGGAAGGATTTCGTACGGCTCCGTGGTGAACGTCCAACAGGTCGGCCGGGAAGTCCAACCGCGGCCGCCCCTCGCCCTCCCCGGTCCCGGCAACCGTCCCCGCGCCCGTCCGCCGCCGGTCGGACGTTGACCGGCACCCGCTCGCGCGGCAGTCTTATGGATCGTCAATTACTTGTGTTGGGGGACCAGTTGAACAGTGCGTCGCATCGCATCGGGCCGGATTCCGCACCGGACAGATACCGCCTGCTCAATTCCATCGGGCGGGGTGGCGAGGCGGTCCTGTACCGGGCCGAGATCGAGCTCGACGGGGCGCCGGAGACCGTGGTCGTGAAGGTCATGGATTCGAGGACCACGATCACCGTCGAGCAGTTCCAGCGGCTCAGCGCGAAGTGGCAGGAGCAGGCGGAGCTGCTGCGGTTCGTGAACCGTCCCGGTGTGGTGGGCGTGCGCGAGCACTTCGAGGGGCCGCCGATCCACGGGCCCGGCGAGGCGTCGACCGCGGCCGGGCGTTCGCTCGTGCTGGTCATGAACCACGTGGAGGGCCTCGACCTGCGCGACTGGCGCGAGGAGCGCACCCTGGCCACCCATGCCGAGCGGCGCGAGGTGCTGCGGACGCTGGAACAACTCGCCGACGTGCTGGACTGGCTGCACTCGGGGCGGGCGACACCCTCGGGCCGGACCGTCGTGCACGGCGACCTGTCCCCGGGCAACGTGATGGTCGACGTGCACGGGCAGGCCACGCTGGTCGACTTCGGGCTGAGCAAGCTGACGGCCGACCACCGGACGGCGGAGGTCTGGTTCACCCCGGGGTACGCGGCGCCGGAGGTGTTCGAGGGCAAGCGGACCCCGAGCACCGACCGGTACGCGTTCGGCGCGATCGCCTACTTCCTGCTGAGCGGCCAGTCCCCGCCGAGCACCCCGGAGCAGCTCCGGGCCGCGCTGGCCGCGCTCCCCCAGGTGGCGGCGGCGGCCCCGGACCGGGTGGAACGGCTCCTGCGGATCTGCGCGGCCGAGCCGGACCGGCGGCCGGAGAACCTGTCGACGTGGGTGAAGGACGTGCGCTCGGCGGTGGTGTCGACCACGGTCACCGGTTCCGGGGCGGCCCCGGTCCGCGACGCGGTGCCGGGCGCGGCGGTGTCCGCCGGTACGGACGCCTCTGCCGCGGACGCCTCCGGCACGGCGGTCCGGGACGAGGTACCGGACGCGCCGGGGACGTCGGGAACCCCGGACGCGGGCCGGCCGACCGTACCGCCACCGCCGCTGCTGCCCCCTCCCGGCACACCGCCCGCGGTCCCCGGCGAGGGCGCTGCGCCCGGTTTCCCGCCGCCGGTCACCGCCTCCGCCGATCCGGGCGTGCCGACGCCCGCGACCGTGAACCCCGGTCCGGCGACGGCTCCGGGGCAGGAGCCGGCGGACGGGGAGCCGGACCGGCCGCACGCCTCTCGGACCCCGCATGCCGCTCCCGTGGCCCCGCCGACCGCGGACGTCCGGCTGCCCGCGTCCGGGCCGGAGCGGAAGCGGAAGCGTCCGGCCGTCGCGCTGGCGGTGGCGGCCGTGCTGGTCGCCGCCGCGCTCGGCGCGGGCGGGGCGTGGGCGCTCATGCGGGACGACGACAACGGCGGCCGGGCGGGCGGGAGCGCCGGTTCGTCGTCCCCGACCCCCACGCCGCCGGAGACCGACACCGAGGAACCGGCCGCGGACTCCGGGGGCACGGACGGCGGGGACGACGGGGGCGACAGCCCGTCGGCGGACCCCTCGACGCCCGGCACCGCCGAGGACGCCTCGGAGGTGTCGCTGACCACGCTGACCCCGATCGTCGAACCCGACGGGTTCGAGGTGGGCGCGGCGACCCTCAACGCCCAGCAGTACGCGGACGCCTACGTGGCGACGCCCGACTGCACCGAGGGGCCGTACATGGAGTTCAACCTCGGCCGGGCCTGGCAGACCTTCGACCTGACCGCGGGCATCGACGACAACTCGAACTACGAGTCGGGGCGGCTGACCATCAAGGTGGACGACACCACCCTGTGGGTCGGCACGCTCGAACTGGGCAAGCCCCAGAAGCTGTCCCTGAAGGTCGAGAACGGGCTGCGGCTGCGGATCAGCGTCGACGAGAACTGCAGCGGCGCGCAACTGGCGCTGGGCACCCCGCTCCTCAAGAGGTGACCACGTTCCTCGGGAGACGACCATGCTCCTCAGGAGATGACCACGTTTCCCGGGAGATGGCCCCGGCCCGCCGGGGCCATCACACCCCGATCAGTTGCAGCGCGCCCCACAGCGCCACCGTCGACGCGCCCAGGGTCGCCGGTACGGTCAGCAGCCCGAGCCGGGTGAATTCGCCGAGCTCGGGCGCGGTGCCGTGGGCGTGCAGGATGCGGCGCCAGAGCAGGGTGGCGAGCGAGCCGACGTAGGTGAGGTTCGGGCCGAGGTTCACGCCGATCAGGGCGGCGAGCAGCGGTCCGGGCCCCGCCGCCGCGACGACCGGGAGCAGGGCCAGAATCGCGGGCAGGTTGTTGATCAGGTTGGCGAGGACGGCCGCCGCCGCGGCCACCGCCAGCAGTTCGGGCAGCGAGGAGCCGTCCGGCAGGAACGCGTCGATCCCGGCGCCCAGCCCGTTGTCCACCACCGCCCGGACCACGACGCCCAGCGCGAGGACGAACAGGCAGAACAGCGGGTGGGCGGAGCGGACGATTCCCTTGACGGTCGTGTCGCGCCTGGCCAGTGCGCGGACCGCCAGCACCCCGGCGCCCGCCAGCGCCGCCCACAGCGGTTCCGCGCCCGCGAACGAGGTGACGACGAATCCGCCCAGGGTGAGGGCGAGGACGACGAGCGTGAAGACGGGGACGGCCGGGCGGGTCTCCTCCGGTTTTGGCGGGTGCGCGCCCGCGGCCAGGTCGGCGGCGAAGAACCGGCGGAGGACGGCGTACTCGACGGCGATCGCGGCCAGCCACGGCAGGGTCATCAGTGCGGCGAACCGGGTGAAGGAGAGGCCGCTCGCGGTGAACGCCAGCAGGTTCGTGAGGTTGGAGACCGGCAGCAGCAGGGACGCCGAGTTGGCGAGGTGCGCGCAGGCGTGGACGTACGGGCGGGGGCGGGCGCCCACGCGGGCGGCGGTGGCGAGGACGACCGGGGTCAGCAGGACGACGGTCGCGTCCAGGCTGAGCACGGCGGTGATCGCGGAGGCGACGAGGAAGACCCCGCCGAGCAGGGGGCCGGTCCGCCCCCGGCAGGCGCGTGCGACCAGGTCGCCGGCGGCCGTGAACAGCCCCTCGTCCGCGCAGAGCTGCGCCAGCACCAGGATCGCCGCGAGGAACCCGACGACCGGGAGCAGGCTGTCCATCTGGGCGCGGGCCTCCGGCCACGGAACCGCGCCGGCCACGACGAGCAGCACGGCGGCGGGTACGGCGGCGGTCGCCTCCGGCAGCCCCCTCGGGCGCAGTACGGCGAAGACCAGCACGCCGAGCAGGAGGGCGACGGAGACGGTCTCGGTCATGACGGTGTTCAGCGGACTCTCCGGACACAGGTGAAGGGGCGGTGCACCGGTGATCGGTGTGCACCGCCCCTTCGGGGACGTGATTCACGGCTCCCCCGGCCGTACGGGACGGCCGGGGCGCGGGCTGATCAGCCCTCGACGCCGAGCTTCTCCAGGATCAGCTCGCGCACGCGGGCCGCGTCCGCCTGGCCGCGGGTGGCCTTCATGACCGCGCCGACGAGCGCGCCCGCCGCCGCGACCTTGCCACCGCGGATCTTGTCCGCGATGGCCGCGTTGGCGGCGATGGCCTCGTCCACGGCCGTGGACAGCGCGCCCTCGTCGGAGACGACCTTCAGGCCGCGCTTCTCGACGACGGCGTCCGGGTCGCCCTCGCCCGCGAGGACGCCCTCGATGACCTGGCGGGCCAGCTTGTCGTTGAGGTCGCCCGAGGCGACGAGCTCGGCCACCCTGGCGACCTGCGCCGGGGTGATGGGCAGCTCGTCGAGGCCGCGGCCGGTCTCGTTGGCGTTGCGGGCCAGCTCGCCCATCCACCACTTGCGGGCCTGGTCCGAGGGGGCGCCCGCGTCGGTCGTGGCGACGATCAGGTCGACCGCGCCGGCGTTGAGGATCGACTGCATGTCGTGCTCGGAGACGCCCCACTCCTCCTTGAGCCGCGCCCGGCGCAGCCGGGGCAGCTCGGGCAGCCCCTTGCGGAGCTCCTCGACCCACTCGCGGGCCGGGGCGACCGGCACCAGGTCGGGCTCGGGGAAGTAGCGGTAGTCCTCGGCGTTGTCCTTGATGCGGCCGGCCGTGGTGGAGCCGTCCTCCTCGTGGAAGTGCCGGGTCTCCTGCACGATCGTGCCGCCGGAGGACAGCACCGCGGCGTGGCGCTGGATCTCGAAGCGGGCGGCGCGCTCGACGGAACGCAGCGAGTTCACGTTCTTCGTCTCGGAGCGGGTGCCGAAGGTCTCGGTGCCGTTGGGGCGCAGCGACAGGTTGACGTCGCAGCGCATCTGGCCCATCTCCATCCGGGCCTCGGAGACGCCGAGCGCCTTGATGAGCTCACGGAGCTCGGCGACGTACGCCTTGGCGACCTCGGGGGCCCGGGCGCCCGCGCCCTCGATCGGCTTGGTGACGATCTCGATGAGCGGGATGCCGGCCCGGTTGTAGTCGAGCAGGGAGTGGGACGCGCCGTGGATACGGCCGGTGGCACCGCCGACGTGGGTCGACTTGCCGGTGTCCTCCTCCATGTGGGCGCGCTCGATCTGCACCCGGAAGATCTCCCCGTCCTCCAGCTGGACGTCCAGATAGCCGTTGTAGGCGATCGGCTCGTCGTACTGGGAGGTCTGGAAGTTCTTCGGCATGTCCGGATAGAAGTAGTTCTTCCGGGCGAAGCGGCACCACTCGGCGATCTCGCAGTTCAGCGCGAGACCGATCTTGATGGCGGACTCGACGCCGATCTCGTTGACGACCGGCAGGGCGCCGGGCAGGCCGAGGCAGACCGGGCAGGTCTGGGAGTTGGCGTCCTGCTTGAGCTCGGTGGAGCAGCCGCAGAACATCTTGGTCTTGGTGCCGAGCTCGACATGGACCTCCAGGCCCATGACGGGGTCGTAGGACGCGAGCGCGTCCTCGTACGACACCAGGTCGGTGACAGTCACGGTGAAACTTCCCTCTCAGCCCAGCAGTACGTCGTCGTCGCCGATGCGCTTGAGTTCGCGCAGCAGCAGGGCGATGCCCGTGGCGATGGCGGCGGCGGAGACGACGGCGTCGACCAGTCGGAGCGTGTCGTGCTCGGAACGCGCCTTCTTGGCCTGCTTGAGCACGCTGACCGCCCCGAAGGCGGTGGTGCCGATGGACAGGTACGTACCGGTCTTGGACTTCTTGAAGCCCTTGGCCTTGGTCAGTGCACTCACAGTGACGGAGCCTCCTCCAGCAGCGGGTGTCCCCACTTTTCCACGAAGGCGGCCTCGACGGCGGCTCCGACCTTGTACAGCCGGTCGTCCTTCATGGCGGGGGCGATGATCTGCAGTCCGACCGGCAGTCCGTCCTCGGGCGCCAGGCCGCAGGGCAGCGACATGGCGGCGTTGCCCGCGAGGTTGGTCGGGATGGTGCACAGGTCCGCGAGGTACATCGCCATCGGGTCGTCGGCGCGCTCGCCGATCGGGAAGGCGGTGGTGGGCGTCGTCGGGGAGACGATGACGTCCACCTGCTCGAAGGCCCTCTCGAACTCCCGGGTGATGAGGGTGCGGACCTTCTGCGCCGAGCCGTAGTACGCGTCGTAGTAGCCGGAGCTGAGGGCGTACGTGCCGAGGATGACGCGGCGCTTGACCTCGTCGCCGAAGCCGGCCTCGCGGGTGAGGGCGGTGACCTCCTCGGCGGACTTCGTGCCGTCGTCGCCGACCCGCAGGCCGTAGCGCATGGCGTCGAAGCGGGCCAGGTTGGAGGAGCACTCGGACGGCGCGATCAGGTAGTACGCCGACAGGGCCAGGTCGAAGGACGGGCAGTCCAGTTCGACGACCGTGGCGCCGAGCGACTTCAGCAGCTCGACCGACTCGTTGAAGCGCTGGACGACGCCGGCCTGGTAGCCCTCGCCGGCGAACTGCTTGACGACGCCGACGCGCATGCCCTCGACGCTGCCGTTGCGGGCGGCCTCGACGACCGGCGGGACCGGGGCGTCGATGGACGTGGAGTCCATCGGGTCGTGCCCGGCGATCGCCTCGTGCAGCAGGGCCGCGTCCAGGACGGTACGGGCGCAGGGCCCGCCCTGGTCCAGGGAGCTGGAGAAGGCCACCATGCCGTAGCGGGAGACGCCGCCGTAGGTGGGCTTGACGCCGACGGTGCCGGTGACGGCGGCGGGCTGGCGGATGGAGCCGCCGGTGTCCGTGCCGATGGCGAGCGGGGCCTCGTACGAGGCGAGGGCGGCCGAGGAGCCGCCGCCGGAGCCGCCGGGGATGCGGGTGAGGTCCCACGGGTTGCCGGTCGGGCCGTAGGCGCTGTTCTCGGTGGAGGACCCCATGGCGAACTCGTCCATGTTGGTCTTGCCGAGGATGACGACGTCGGCGGCCCTCAGCTTCCGGGTGAGGGTCGCGTCGTACGGCGGGATCCAGCCCTCGAGGATCTTGGAGCCGACGGTGGTCGGCATGTCCTTCGTGGTGAAGATGTCCTTCAGCGCGAGCGGGACGCCGGCCAGCGGGCCGAGCTTCTCGCCGGCCGCCTTCTTCGCGTCGACGGCGCGGGCCTGCGCGAGGGCGCCCTCGCGGTCGACGTGCAGGAAGGCGTGGACCTTCTCGTCGACCGCGTCGATCCGGGCCAGGTGGGCCTCGGTGACCTGGACGGCCGTCAGCTCGCCGGAGGCGATCCTCGCGGCGATCTCGGCGGCGGTGAGCTTGATGATGGTGCTGTGGTCCGTCATGGCTGTCAGTCCTCCCCCAGGATCTGCGGCACCTTGAAACGCTGCTGCTCCTGGGCCGGGGCGCCGGAGAGCGCCTGCTCGGGGGTGAGCGACGGACGGACCTCGTCCGCGCGCATGACGTTGGTCAGCGGCAGCGGGTGGGAGGTCGGCGGTACGTCTTGGTCGGCGACCTCGGAGACGCGGGCGACCGCGCCGATGATGTCGTCGAGCTGACCGGCGAAGTGATCGAGCTCTTCGCCCTTCAGCTCCAGACGCGCCAGCCGGGCGAGGTGGGCGACCTCCTCGCGCGTGATGCCAGGCATGCAGCGATCCTCAGGGGTTGGTGTGTGGTTTTGGCCGGGGGCCGGCG
Source organism: Streptomyces sp. sk2.1 (assembly GCF_008120935.1). Taxonomy (GTDB): domain Bacteria; phylum Actinomycetota; class Actinomycetes; order Streptomycetales; family Streptomycetaceae; genus Streptomyces. The sequence continues at coordinate 1,072,162 of NZ_RDBO01000077.1, read as the reverse complement.
GCACTTTTCCACCGTCCGTCCGAAGGACGGGCCGCGCGGCGTCTGGTGCGTGCGATCGCAAGGCGCCGGAGCGCCCTCGTGGCGGAGCCACGTGGGCGATTCGGCAACACGGCGAGCGTGCGTGCCAGGCGTCGCGCGGCAGGTGGAAATGTGCCGCCGACCCCCAATCCTATGGGGTCGTCGGCTGCCGCTCCCGCCACCCGGGCGAACACCCGGTCCGAACACGGTTTTCCCTGCCCTCGGCCCGCCCCGCGGGGCGGGCCGAGGGCAGGGCCCGGGCTCAGGTCGTGGCGGGGCGCGAGTTGATCGCCCGGCCGGAGGGCCGCTGCTCCAGCTCCGGGGGCGTACCGGCGGCAGCGGCTCCGGCCGCGGCGGCCGGCTCGGCGGGGCGGCGCCAGCCGTGCTCGCCCCGCGCCCGGAGCCAGGCCGTCGTCTCCTGGGGCGGCATCGCCGCGGCGACCAGCCACCCCTGCACCGCGTCGCAGCGCAGGTCCCGCAGCCGCTCCCAGGTCTCGTCGTCCTCGACGCCCTCCGCGACGACCAGCAGGCCCAGCGAGTGGGCCAGGTCGATGGTGCAGCGGACGATCTCGGCGTCCTCGTTGTCGACGGCCAGCCGGGCCACGAACGACCGGTCGATCTTCAGCTCGCTGACCGGCAGCCGTCGCAGGTGGACCAGCGAGGAGTAGCCGGTGCCGAAGTCGTCGAGGGACATCTTCACGCCGTGTCCGGTCAGTCCGGCGAGCGTGTCGGCGCGGCGACCAGCCACCCCTGCACCGCGTCGCAGCGCAGGTCCCGCAGCCGCTCCCAGGTCTCGTCGTCCTCGACGCCCTCCGCGACGACCAGCAGGCCCAGCGAGTGGGCCAGGTCGATGGTGCAGCGGACGATCTCGGCGTCCTCGTTGTCGACGGCCAGCCGGGCCACGAACGACCGGTCGATCTTCAGCTCGCTGACCGGCAGCCGTCGCAGGTGGACCAGCGAGGAGTAGCCGGTGCCGAAGTCGTCGAGGGACATCTTCACGCCGTGTCCGGTCAGTCCGGCGAGCGTGTCGGCGGCGCGCTGCGGGTCCTCCAGCAGCACGTGCTCCGTTATCTCCAGCTGCAGCGCGCCGGCCGGGACGCCGTGCCGGGCGAGCCGGGCCGCGACGCCGCCCGCGAAACCGGGGGTGTGGACGTCGCGCGGGGAGACGTTGACCGCGACCGGGACGAACAGGCCCTGCGCCCGCCACCGGGCGACCTGGGCCAGCGCCGTCTCCAGGACGTACTCCGTGAGGTGCGGCATCAGTCCGGACGACTCGGCGATGGCGATGAACTCGTCCGGGGGGACCCGTCCGCGCTCCGGGTGCACCCAGCGCACCAGGGCCTCCAGGCCGGCCACCTGGCCGTCGAAGCGGACCTTCGCCACCTGGCCGTCGAAGCGGACCTTCGGCTGGTAGTGCAGCTCGACCTCGCCCGCGTCCAGCGCCCGGCGCAGGTCGCCCAGCAGTCCGAGCCGGTCGGGGGTGTTGCTGTCCCGCTTGGACTCGTACACCTCGACGCCCGTGCGGTCACGCTTGGCCTGGTACATCGCCACGTCCGCGCGTCTGAGCAGCCCCTCGGCGTCCAGTGCGTGGTCCGGGTAGACGGCCACCCCGGCGCTGGCCTCCAGCACCAGGGTCAGACCGTCCAGGTCCAGCGGGGAGGACAGCTCGGCGACCAGGTGGCGGGCGACCCGCTGGGCGCTGGTGGTGGAGTCCGCCGCCGGCAGGAGCACGGCGAACTCGTCGCCGCCGAGCCGTGCGGCCTCCGCCCCCCGGGGCAGCGCGAGTCTCAGCCGTTCGGCTATCTGGAGCAGCAGCCGGTCCCCCGCCAGATGGCCGAGGGTGTCGTTGACGGCGCGGAAACGGTCGAGGTCGATCAGGACGAGGGCGGATCTGGTGCCGGTGGACTCGGCGTCCTCCAGGGCCGTCCAGGTGCGTTCCAGCAGCCACTGCCGGTTGGGCAGTCCGGTCAGCGGGTCGCGCAGTTGTTCCTCGGCCCGTGCCCGGGCGATCCAGAGCGCGGAGTCCAGGGCGATCAGCGGGACCGCGAAGAGCGGCAGGAGCAGGGGCGTGGCCATCGCGACGACGCAGATCAGCGGCGCGATGCCGAGCAGGGCGAGGGCGACGAGTCCCTGGCGCAGCAGGGTGCTGCGGGCGACGGTCGGCAGCCCGCCGCCCTGGGGGGTCCTCGCGTACCACAGCAGGACCCGGGTCACCAGGAGATAGGTGGAGGCGGCCAGGAGGACTTCCGGGACCGCGGCGATGCCCCAGTCGAGTGGCTGCCAGGGCGACTCGACGGTCTGCACCTCGCCGAACGCGGCGAGCACCAGGGCCGCCGCGCCGATGCCGAGGATGTCGACGGCGCCGTGCAGCAGCCCCTGCCACCAACGGTGTCTGCGGGCGATGCCGACCAGGACGACGACGACCAGGCTGACCAGCCCGGCGGGCACCCAGCCGTAGAGCAGCAGCACGGCCAGGGTGAGCGAGGCACCGGAGCCGGTCCCGCCCCACCAGCGGTCGCGTCCGAGCGCGACCAGGTGGCCGACGATGATCCCGGTCAGGACGGCGAGCGCCCAGCCGGGCTCGCCGTCGGGGAAGAGCGCGCGCCCCTCGCTCACGGTCCGGTAGAAACCGGTCGCGAGCTGGGCGACGGCGATCACCACGAAGACGGCCCCCACTTTCGGCGTGAGGCCGACGAAACCTTGCAGCCGCGACACCGTTGCGGCGCTCTCGGTCGGTTTCATTCCGTCCCTCTCACAGCCGGCGGTGCCGATGTCACCCGATGGTCCCGCTCCATGCCGCGCTGCCCGGTTTCCCACCCCGCGGCCGGACACGGCAGGTGTACGTCTCAACAGTAGGCCGGGAAGGGCCGCTACGGGCAGCGCTCGGACGCTGTTGCCCGAATGCGAACCGACCGTCCGTCAACATCTGGTATGCGCCGATCGGGTGAACCAGCTCCCGGGGCGCCCCGCTTGCCCCGATTCATGGCGTGACACCCCTTACTCGCCTTTCCGTCCACTCGGCCCGTCCCCCTCTCCGCCCGGACTATCCGGCCTCCGCCGGTTCCTCGGCCCGTACGGCCGCCTCGCGCGCCGCGTCCGGCCCGTGTTCGAGGAGGACGGTGAAACCGCCCTCGTCCAGCACCGGCACCTTCAGCTGCATCGCTTTGTCATATTTCGAGCCGGGGTTGTCGCCGACGACCACGAAGGAGGTCTTCTTCGACACGGACCCCGTCACCTTGGCACCCAGCTTCTGGAGCGCTTCTTTCGCGCCATCCCTGGTGTGCCCGTCCAGCGTGCCGGTGACGACGACGGTGAGCCCGTCGAGCGGGCCCGGCCCCACGTCCTCCCCCGGCCCCTCGTCCGCCATCCGGACCCCGGCCTCGCGCCACTTGCGGAGGATCTCCCGGTGCCAGTCCTCGGCGAACCACTGCTTCACCGATGCGGCGATGATGTCCCCGACCCCGTCGGCCTCGGCCAGCTCCTGCTCGGTCGCCTCGTCGATCCGTTCGATGGAACGGAACTGACGGGCCAGCTCCGCGGCGGCGACCGGGCCCACGTGGCGGATGGAGAGTCCGGTGAGGATCCGGGCCAGGGGGGCGTCCTTGGCCGCGGCGATGGCGGCGAGCATGGCGACGGCGTTCTTCTTCGGCTCGCCCTGCTGGTTGGCGAAGACCCGGGCGGTCTTCTCCTCACCGGTCTTCGGGTCGCGCTTGGGCAGCCCGCTGTCCTGGTCCAGGACATAGGCGCGGATCGGCAGCAGCTCCTCGATCGTCAGTCCGAACAGATCGCCCTCGTCGCGCAGCGGCGGCTCCTCGGGTTCGAGCGGCTTGGTCAGGGCGGCGGCCACGACGTAGCCGAAGTGGTCGATGTCGAGGCACTTGCGGCCCGCGAGGTAGGCGACGCGCTCGCGCAACTGGGCGGGACAGGAGCGGGCGTTGGGGCAGCGGAGGTCGATGTCGGCCTCCTTCATGGGCTTCAGCCCCGTACCGCACTCGGGGCAGTGCGTCGGCATCACGAAGGCCCGCTCGGTGCCGTCGCGCAGGTCGACGACCGGGCCGAGGATCTCCGGGATCACGTCGCCCGCCTTGCGGATCACCACCGTGTCCCCGATCAGGACGCCCTTCGCCTTCACCACGTTCTGGTTGTGCAGGGTGGCGAACTCGACCTCGGAGCCCGCCACTTCCACCGGTTCGACCTGCGCGTACGGCGTGACCCGGCCGGTCCGGCCGACGCCCACCCGGATGTTGACCAGCTTGGTGTTGACCTCCTCGGGGGCGTACTTCCAGGCGATCGCCCAGCGCGGGGCGCGCGAGGTGGAGCCGAGCCGGCCCTGGAGCGGGATCTCGTCGAGCTTGACGACGACGCCGTCGATCTCGTGCTCCACGGAGTGGCGGTTCTCGCCGAAGTACGCGATGAACTCCCGCACCCCGTCGAGGGAGTCCACCACCTTGTTGTGCCGGGCGGTGGGCAGGCCCCATTCGTGCAGCAGCTCGTAGGCGTGCGAGAGGCAGTCGATGTCGAAGCCCTCGCGGGCGCCGATGCCGTGCACCACCATGCGCAGCGGCCGGGTGGCGGTGACCTTCGGGTCCTTCTGGCGCAGCGAACCGGCCGCCGCGTTGCGCGGGTTGGCGAAGGGTTTGTCGCCCGCCTCGATGAGCCGGGCGTTGAGTCCGTCGAAGGCTTCCATCGGGAAGAAGACCTCGCCGCGGATCTCGACCAGCTCCGGGATCCGGTCGCCCTTCAGCCGGTGCGGGATCCCGGCGACCGTGCGGACGTTGGGGGTGATGTCCTCGCCGGTGCGGCCGTCGCCCCGGGTCGCGGCCCGGGTCAGCAGGCCGTGCTCGTAGGTGAGGTTGACCGCCAGGCCGTCGACCTTCAGCTCGCACAGGAAGTGGTGGTCGGCCGTGCCGACCTCCTTCGCGATCCGCTCGCCCCAGGCGGCCAGTTCCGTGTCGTCGAAGGCGTTGTCCAGCGAGAGCATCCGCTCGCGGTGCTCGACGGAGGTGAATTCCGTCCGGTACGGCCCGGCGACCTTCTGGGTCGGCGAATCCGGCGTGCGCAGCTGGGGGTACGTGTCCTCCAGGGCCTCCAGCTCGCGCATCAGCCGGTCGAACTCGGCGTCGCTGACGACCGGCTGGTCCTTCACGTAGTACCGGAAGCGGTGCTCCTCGATCTGCTCGGCGAGGAGTGCGTGCTGCTCCTGGGCCCCTGCGGGCACCGCCGTCTGCTGTTCGCCGGCCATCGTCTCGTCCTCCCGTTGCCCGATGCCCCGTTACTCAGGGTTGTCCGCGAGGGATCTCGCGGCCCGGACGCAGTGGGCGAGCACGGCGCGCGCGTACGCGGGCGACGCACCCGCGAGCCCGCACGACGGGGTGATGGCCACGGACTCCGACAGAGTCCCCGGATTCAGCCCCAGCCTGCGCCACAGCGTCCTGACACCCATGACGCTACCGCCCGGGTCCGACAATCCGCCCGAGGCCGGGTCCGTGCCCGGCACCACTCCGAGGAAGAGCTGGGTGCCGCCCTCGACGGCTTCACCGATCGCCTCCTCCTCACGCTCGGTGAGCAGCGCGAGGTCGAACGAGATGCCACCGGCCCCGGCCCGGCGCAGCAACGCGAACGGTACGCCGGGGGCGCAGGTGTGGACGAGCGTCGCCCCGTCCCCGGCCGCCGCCAGGACGTCGCGCAGCGTGCCCTCCACGACCTGGCGGTCCACGGCCCGGTGGGTGCGGTAGCCGCTCGCCGTTTTGACCTGTCCGCGCAGCACGGCGGTCAGCGACGGTTCGTCGAGCTGGAGGATCACCTCGGCGCCGGGCACCCTGCGCCGTACCTCCGCGAGGTGGGCGCGCAGCCCCTCCGCCAGCGAGGCCGCCAGGTCGCGGCAGGCGCCGGGGTCGCCCAGGACGGCCTCGCCGCCCCGGCGTTCCAGCGCGGCGGCCAGCGTCCAGGGGCCGACGGCCTGGACCTTGAGCGGCCCCTCGTACCCCTGGGTGAACTCCTCCAGGGCGTCCAGGTCCTCGCCGAGCCAGGACCTGGCGCGGCGGGTGTCGCGGCCGGGCCGGTCGCTGATCCGCCAGCCGCTGGGCTCGACGTGGCCGTACAGCTCGACGAGCAGTCCGACGGTCCGCCCGATCATGTCCGCGCCGGGGCCGCGGGCGGGCAGTTCCGCCAGGTACGGCAGGCCCTCGCCGCCCGCGAAGGAGCCGGTGACGGTCTTCGCCGCCTCCCGCGCGTCTCCCCCGGGCATGGATCCGATCCCGGTGGCCGGGCAACCCCTGAACTCGTTCTTCTCGCTCACACGGGAAGCCTATGGCCTCTCGTCCGGCCCGCGGCCGGGCCTCGGGGCGGTCAGCGGCCGGGGCGCACCGTCAGGTCGTTGACCTCGGCGTCGCGCGGCAGGTCGAGGGCCATCAGGATGGTGGTGGCCACCGACTCCGGGTCGATCCAGCGGGAGGCGTCGTACTCCTTGCCCTCCTGCCGGTGGACCTTGGCCTGCATGGGGCTGGCGGTGCGTCCGGGGTAGACGGAGGTCACCCGGACGCCGTTGGCGTGCTCCTCGTGGCGCAGCGAGTCGGCGAGCGCCTTCAGGCCGTGCTTGCTCGCGGCGTACGCGCTCCACTCGGCGTGCGCCGCGAGGCCCGCACCGGAGTTCACGAGGAGCACGTGCCCCTGGGAGACGCGCAGTTGGGGCAGGAGGAGGCGGGTCAGCTCGGCGGGCGCGACCAGGTTGGTGTTGAGCTGGAAGTGCCACGCCTTGGGGGTGAGGTCGCCGACCCTGCCGAGTTCCACGACCCCCGCGACGTGCAGCAGCGAGTCGACCCGCTCCGGCATCGCCTGCTGGGCGAAGGCCCAGGACAGGCGGTCCGGGTTGGAGAGGTCGCCGACGAGCGTGCGGGCCCCGGGGTGGAGCGCGGCCAGTTCCTTGGCGCGGGCCGCGTCCCGGGCCAGCAGCACGGTCTCGTCGCCGCGTTCCAGGAGGCGGCGGGCGACGGCTGCGCCGATACCGGAACCGGCGCCGGTGATGACATGAGTGGGCATTGCCTCATGATCTCACCCCCCGTCGTGTCACCGCAGGCCGGACCACTCCTCCAGGTGGGCCAGGGCGCCCACGCCGTCCTTCGCGAAGAACACCAGGTCGGCGAGCGGGACCGGGAGGAAGCCCTCGTCCTCCATGCGCTGGAACTGCTGGCGCAGCCCGTCGTAGAAGCCCGCCGTGTTGAGCAGGACCACCGGCTTGTCGTGCTTGCCGTGCTTCTTCAGCTCCAGGATCTCGGTCGCCTCGTCGAGCGTCCCGGTGCCGCCCACCATGATCACGACCGCGTCGGCCTTCTCCAGGAGCAGCGCCTTGCGCTCGGCGAGGTCTCGCGCGATCACCATCTCGTCCGCATTGGTCCGCGCCTTCGCGGCCAGGAAGTCGACCGACACCCCCACCAGCCGTCCGCCCGACTCCTGCACCCCGTCGGCGACGACCTTCATCAGTCCGCTCTCCGAACCTCCCCAGACCAGGGTGTGTCCCCCCTTGCCGAGCAGTTCGGCGAATTCGCGGGCGGGCCGGGTGTAGCGGTCGTCGAGGTCGGCGGCGGAGAGGAAAACACAGATCTTCATGCAGCCACCGTAAGGGCCGCCGCCGACATCTCCGGCGCCGGGGAAGAAAACGGCCGACGGCACGGCTGAACCCCGTATGGCTTCCGCATCAGGACACCGCATCACGGTCGAGCCCGGCACCGCACACGTACGTGTGGTCCGTGACGGGCACGTACTCGCCGAGAGCCGCCGTCCGCTCGTGCTGCGCGAGACGGGCTGTCCGGTTCGCTACTACCTGCCGCCCGAGGACGTCCGCACGGATCTCCTGTCCCCTTCGGGGACCCGTACCCACTGCCCGTTCAAGGGAGATGCCTCCTACTGGTCGCTGCCGGGGGCGGCGGATCTCGTCTGGGCCTACCCGGAGCCGAAGGACGAAGTCGCCGCCATCAAGGACCACTTCTGCTTCTACGACACCGAGGCCGTTGCCGACTGATCCTCAAAGCATGGCCCTGACCTGGGCAATCGAAGTTTTCCAAAAAAACTTCGGCCGGACCGATGAGTTTTCCCGGAGCGGGCGGTCCACCCTCGCATGGACAAGATTCTCTCCCGCGACGGCACCATGATCGCGTACCGGCGGCGGGGCGAAGGGCCGCCGGTGGTCCTGGTGGGCGGGGCCCTGGGCACGGCGGAGACCGAGGCTCCGCTGGCACGCCTCCTCGCGCCCCGCTTCCACGTCGTGACCTACGACAGGCGCGGCCGCGGCGCCAGCGGTGACAGCGGGCCGTACGCGGTGGAACGCGAGATCGAGGACCTGGCCGCCGTCGTCACCGCGGTGGGCGGCCGGGCCTCGGTGTTCGGTGTGGGCGCGGGCGGGGCGCTGGCCCTGGAGGCGCACGCGGCCGGGCTCCCCGTCGATCTGCTGGCGGTGTACGAGCCCCCGTACACGCCGGGCGCCCCGGGCCTCCGGTACAAGGCGTGCTGCACCTCCCGGCTGCACCGGCTGCTTTCCTCCGGGGACCGCGCCGGTGCCGTCGAGCTGTTCCTGTCCGTGACCGGCGTACCGGCCGACATGATCGCCCGGATGCGGCGCGCCCCGCTGTGGAGCGGCCTGGTGTCGATGGCGCACACCCTGGCGTACGACGACGCGCTGCTCGGCGACGGCTCGATCCCGGCCGAGCGCTTCGCCTCCGTCACGGCGCGCACCCTGGTCGTCTGCGGCGGCGCCAGCACCGCCTCGGCCCGGATGTCCACCCGTGCCCTGGCGGACGCGCTCCCCCGCTCCCGCCACCGCACCCTGACGGGCCAGACCCGCGAGCTGGCGCCGCAGGCGGTGGCCCCGGTCCTGGCGGAGTTCTTCGCCCGGGACGTGTACGCCCGCCAGGCGTCCTGAGAATCCGTTCCGCG
>NZ_RDBO01000077.1:1017317-1063116 GCF_008120935.1 Streptomyces sp. sk2.1 | reverse complement strand
CCGCGTCGGGAGCGGCGTCCGGCGGGATCAGCCGGACGTCGCCGCCGTCTGCCGCCGGGCCGTCGTGGCGATCGTCGCCGAGCCGACGACGCGGGTGCCGTCGTACAGGACGACCGCCTGGCCGGGGGCCACGCCGCGGACCGGGTCGGTGAAGGCGACGTGCAGGGTGCCGTCGACGAGTTCCGCCGTGACCTCGGTCTCGCCGCCGTGGGCGCGGAGCTGGGCGGTGTACGTGCCGGGGCCGGACGGGGCGGTGCCGCACCAGCGGGGCCTGATAGCGGTGAGGGCGGTGACGTCGAGGGCCTCGACCGGGCCGACCGTCACCGTGTTGTTCACCGGGGAGATGTCCAGGACGTAGCGCGGCTTGCCGTCGGGGGCGGGGTGTCCGATGCGCAGGCCCTTGCGCTGGCCGATGGTGAAGCCGAAGGCGCCCTCGTGGGTGCCGACCTTCGTGCCCGACTCGTCGACGATGTCGCCCTCGGCCGTGCCGAGCCGGCTCGCGAGGAAGCCCTGGGTGTCGCCGTCGGCGATGAAGCAGATGTCGTGGCTGTCGGGCTTCTTGGCGACGGCGAGCCCGCGCCGCTCGGCCTCGGCCCGGATCTCGTCCTTGGTGGTGAGGGTGTCGCCGAGCGGGAACATCGCGTGGGCGAGCTGCTTCTCGTCCAGGACCCCGAGCACGTACGACTGGTCCTTGGCCATGTCGGAGGCGCGGTGCAGCTCGCGGCTGCCGTCCTCGTTCAGCACGACGGTGGCGTAGTGGCCGGTGCACACGGCGTCGAAGCCGAGCGCGAGGGCCTTGTCGAGCAGCGCCGCGAACTTGATCTTCTCGTTGCAGCGCAGGCACGGGTTGGGGGTGCGTCCCGCCTCGTACTCGGCGATGAAGTCGTCCACGACGTCCTCGCGGAACCGTTCCGCCAGGTCCCAGACGTAGAACGGGATGCCGATGACGTCCGCCGCGCGGCGCGCGTCGCGGGAGTCCTCGATCGTGCAGCAGCCGCGCGCTCCGGTGCGGAAGGACTGCGGGTTCGCGGAGAGGGCGAGGTGCACACCGGTCACGTCGTGGCCCGCCTCGGCGGCGCGGGCGGCGGCGACGGCGGAGTCGACACCGCCCGACATGGCGGCGAGCACGCGGAGGGGGCGCTGGGAAGTCTGAGTCATAGCTCCACCAGGGTACGGGGCCCGGGGAACTCGACGCTCATGGATGAGCGTTGTGGATCACATGGGAAGCAAGGGGACGTCGGGCGCCGAGGGTTCCGCGAAGGCGGGGTCCAAGCGCGGCATCGGCCGGCGCGGGCTGCTGATCGGCGCCGCCGCCACGGCCGTGGGCACGGCCGTGCTGGCACGGGACGAGCTGAAGCGCGCCTGGTGGCGGCTGCCGGGGATCGAGAAGCCCCGCAAGCCCGGCGAGGTGGACTACGCGCGCGCCGAGTGGATATCGGCCTCCCCGGCGAACTGGCGGCGGGCCGACCGCCCCGACGACTACACGATCGACCGGGTCGTCATCCACGTCACCCAGGGCAGCTACCGGAGCGCGGTGAAGGTCTTCCAGGACCCGGGGCACGGGGCCGCGGCGCACTACGTGGTCCGCAAGGACGGCCATGTGGCGCAGATGATCCGCGAGCTGGACGTGGCGTTCCACGCGGGGAACAGATCGTTCAACGAACGCAGCGTCGGCATCGAGCACGAGGGCTTCGTGGACCGCCCGCAGGACTTCACGGCGGCGATGTACGGGGCGTCGGCGCGCCTGACGGCCGCGATCTGCGACCGGTACGGGATACCGGTGGACCGGGAGCACATCGTCGGGCACGTGGAGGTGCCGGGCACGGACCACACCGACCCGGGGAAGCACTGGGACTGGGACCGCTACCTGAAACTGGTCCGGGCGGCCCGGACGGCCTGACCAACGGCCCGACCGGCGGTCCGGGAGGATGGAAGACTCGGCCGGCGGTCCGGGAGGTACGGACGGCCCGGCCCGCCCACGTCCCGCACGCCGCCGGGCGCCCAACGCCCGAGCCCGATGGTGCGCGCGTCGGCCGGTCCCCGTGTCGGCCGACGCCCAGGACAGCCGACGCGCATGCGGACCGGCGCCCGGCGCTGCTTGAGCCGACCGGTGCCTGCGCCGCCCGATACACGGTTTCGCCCGGCGCCCGTGCCGCCCGGTGCACGTGTCACCCGGTGGCCGCGGCGGTCAGCTGAGTCCGGCCGTGCGGGCCCGTTCCACCGCCGGGCCGATCGCGCGGGCGACCTCGTCCACGTCCTGCCCGGTCGACGTGTGGCCGAGCGAGAAGCGCAGGGTGCCCCGGGCCAGGTCCGGGTCGGTTCCGGCGGCCAGCAGCACATGGCTGGGCTGGGCGATCCCGGCGGTGCAGGCCGAGCCGGTGGAGCACTCGATGCCCTGCGCGTCCAGCAGCAGGAGCAGGGAGTCGCCCTCGCAGCCGGGGAAGCTGAAGTGCGCGTTGGCGGGCAGTCGGCCGCCGGGGTCCGGGTCGCCGCCGAGGACGGCGTCGGGCACGGCCGCCCGCACCGCGGCGACCAGGTCGTCGCGGAGTCCGCCGATCTCCCGGGCGAACTCCTCGCGCCCGTCGGCGGCGAGCCGCCCCGCGAGGGCGAAGGAGGCGATGGCCGGCACGTCCAGGGTGCCCGAGCGGACGTGCCGCTCCTGGCCGCCGCCGTGGAGCACGGGCACGGGGGTGTACTCGCGGCCCAGCAGCAGCGCGCCGATGCCGGACGGGCCGCCGATCTTGTGACCGCTGACCGTCATCGCGGCCAGCCCGGACCGGGCGAAGTCGACTTCCAGCTGCCCGAACGCCTGCACCGCGTCGGCGTGCATCGGCACGTCGAACTCGCGGGCCGTCGCGGCCAGTTCGCGCACCGGCATGATGGTGCCGATCTCGTTGTTGGCCCACATCACGGTGATCAGCGCGACGTCGTCGGGGTCCTTGAGGATCGCCTCGCGCAGCACGTCGGGGTGGACGCGCCCGTACGGGTCGACGGGGAGGTACTCGACGTTCGCGCCCTCGTGCCCGGCGAGCCAGTCGACGGCGTCCAGCACCGCGTGGTGCTCGACCGGGCTGGCCAGGACGCGCGTGCGGCGGGGGTCGGCGTCGCGGCGGGCCCAGTACAGGCCCTTCACCGCGAGGTTGTCCGCCTCGGTCCCCCCGGAGGTGAAGACCACCTCGCTGGGGCGTGCGCCGAGGGCGTCGGCGAGGGTCTCTCTCGACTCCTCGACGGTACGGCGGGCCCGGCGCCCGGCGGCGTGCAGTGAGGACGCGTTACCGGTGACGGCGAGCTGGGCGGTCATCGCCTCGATCGCTTCCGGAAGCATCGGCGTGGTCGCGGCGTGGTCGAGGTAAGCCATGGTGGGCTCGATTCTACGAGCCCAGGGCGGGGCGTACGGCGGGCGCACCCGCGCACGGTCGGGTGCGGCCCTCCTCGCCCCCCGTTCCCGGGCCCGTCCGGTCGGGGAGGGCGCCGGGCTCCGTGCCCGATCGGTCGGCGAAGTCCCGGGCTCCGTGCCCGGCCCGCCGGCGAACTCCCGGGCGGAGGGGCCGTCGCCGGTGACGAGGAGGGGCCGCTCGGCCCCGGTGACCTCGCCGGTACGCGCGGTGGAGCGTGCCGTGTCGTTTTGGCGACATGTCGCAAGCGCGGCACCGAAGAGGTCTGGTGCGGCGATCAACGGGGGCCCCAGTCTTGAGCCGCACCGCGTGTCCATTTCCTTGCCTCTTGGAAAGGTTCCGATGCACAGACGGTATCGCTCTGCCGCCGTACTGGCGGCAGGAGTCCTCATCGCCACCCTGGCCCCCACCTCCTTCGGCGCGGGCGCCGGGGCGCCCCTGCGGGGATCGGTGGCACTTCAGGAACGCGACACCCTGGCCAGCTGGCGGGACTGGGCCACCAGCCGGTCCGCGCTGTCCCAGACGTCCGCGTCCTCCTCCAGGAAGCCGCCCGCGAGGTTGCGGGTGGTGATGGAGACCCGGAGCGGGCCCGGGGCGGGGCGGCAGCGGATGTGGGTGGTCAGCTCGATGGTGGGCGTCCAGCCCTTGATGCCCAGCTCGAAGGCGGTGGGCGGCAGCGCGTCCACGGTGAGGAGCAGCGAGAGCGGGTCGGCGTCGCGGCCGTCCGCGAGGCCGAACCAGCCGCGCATCTCGCCCTTGCCCGAGGGTGCGCCCACGGCCCAGCCGACCGTCGCCGGGTCCAGCTTGATGTCGATCCGGCCGGTGATGGCGGAGCTGCCGGGGATCGGGGCCGGGCCGTCGTTCGCACCGAGGCAGTGCTCCAGCGGCGGGATGGCCGGCGGCTTCGCCGACGTGCGGACCTCGTCGGTCAGGGCGCCCAGGTCGCCGTAGGTGGCGATGACCCGGATGCGCTCGATCTCGGAACCGTCCTCCGCGTACTGGAAGAGGGACGCCTGGCCGGTGGAGAGGGTGCGGCCGGTGCGGACGGTCTGGGTCCGGATCACCGCGGGGCCGGGGACGGACGCGGTGAGGTAGTGCGCGGAGACGGAGAAGGGGTCCGGGTGCGGCAGGGCCTCGCCGAGCGCGCGGCCCAGCATGGCGAGCAGATAGCCGCCGTTGACGGCGTGGATGATCGTCCAGCCCGCGGAGAGTTCGGCGTCGTAGACGCCCTCTTCCCGGAGGGTGACGGCGGTGTCGCGATCGAACTCGCTGTCCCCGATGGTCGCCTGCGCGGTCGGTGCCGCCTGCTCTGCTGCCTGTGCCATGCGACGCACCGTACACCGATTGTATTACTGAGCGGTAGCTTTTTTGTGGCCCGAAAATGACGGGCCTGCGTGGAACCCGGCACGGGCCGGGCCCGGCACGGACCGCGTCAGGTGGTCGCGGAGCCCTCCTCGGCCCTCGCGGACTTCCGGTTGTAGGCGCGCGGGGCCCGCCAGTGGTAGCGCATCGCCAGCAGCCGCAGCACGAAGGCGACGATCACCGCGGTGCCGCTGGTGAACGCGTTGAGCGCGCCGAAGCGGATGCACAGGACGATCATCATGGCGCCGACCATCGCGGGCACCGCGTACAGGTCGCGGTCCCAGCGCAGCAGCGAGGGCACCTCGTTGGCCAGCACGTCGCGCAGCACGCCGCCGCCGACCGCGGTGGCCAGCCCGAGGGTCGCCGACGCGGTGAGGCCGAGCCCGTAGTCGTACGCCTTGACCGTGCCCGTGACGCAGAACAGTCCGAGGCCCGCCGCGTCGAAGACGTTGACGCCCACCTGGATCCGTTCGACGTGCGGATGCAGGAAGAACACCAGGACGGCGGCGAGGAGCGGGGTGATGAAGTAGCCGAGATCCGTGAACGCCGCGGGCGGGAGCGCCCCGATGACGATGTCACGGAACAGCCCCCCGCCCAGCGCGGTCACCTCGGCGAGCACCGCGATGCCGAAGACATCGAAGTTCTTGCGTACGGCGAGCAGAGCGCCGGAGATCGCGAAGACGAAGATTCCGACGATGTCGAGCGCATGCTGGACGGAGGGCGTGAACAGTTCGTTGAGCACCGGGCAATTGTGCCGGTGCTACTCCTTGGGGTTGTCCTCCGGCGTACCGGACGAACCGGCACCGCCGTCCGCCGCGGGTTCGGCGGCCTCCGGCTCCTGCGCCTCGGCCTCGGACGCGGCCTCGGACTCCTGCGCCGCGGCCTCGGGCTCCTCCGCCGCGGGCTCCGACTTGCGCACCTCGACGATCTCGATCGCCTCGCGCGCCTGGGCCGTGATCTCCTCGCCGGGCACCTGGTCGGGCGCGTCCTCCGGGTGGTGGCAGGCCACCTGGTGCCCGGTCTTCAGCGCGGCCAGCGGCGGCTCCTGCGTCTTGCAGACCTCCGTGGCCTTCCAGCACCGGGTGTGGAACCGGCAGCCGCTGGGCGGTGCGATCGGCGACGGCACGTCGCCCTTGAGCAGGATGCGCTCGCTCTTGGCCGACCGCCGCTTGGGGTCCGGGATCGGGACCGCCGAGAGCAGCGCCTTGGTGTACGGGTGCATCGGCGCCCTGTAGAGCGACTCGCGGTCGGCCAGCTCCACGACCTTGCCGAGGTACATCACCGCGATCCGGTCCGAGACGTGCCGGACGACCGACAGGTCATGGGCGATGATCACGTATGTGAGGCCCAGCTCGCGCTGGAGGTCGTCGAGCAGGTTCACCACCTGCGCCTGGATCGACACGTCCAGCGCCGACACCGGCTCGTCCGCCACGACCAGCTTCGGCTTGAGCGCGAGCGCGCGGGCGATCCCGATGCGCTGGCGCTGGCCGCCGGAGAACTCGTGCGGGTAGCGGTTGTAGTGCTCGGGGTTGAGGCCCACCACCTCCAGCAGCCGCTGCACCTCCTTCTTGACGCCGCCCTCGGGCGTGACGCCCTGGAGCTTGAAGGGGGCGCCCACGATCGTGCCGATCGTGTGCCGGGGGTTCAGCGAGGAGTACGGGTCCTGGAAGATCATCTGCATGTCCCGGCGCATCGGGCGCATGCCGCTGACGCCGAGGTGCGTGATGTCCCTCCCCTCGAACTCGATCTTCCCCGCGGTGGGTTCGAGCAGCCGGGTGATCAGTCGGCCCATCGTCGACTTCCCGCAGCCGGACTCACCGACGACGCCCAGGGTCTCGCCCGAGTGCACCTCGAAGTCGATCCCGTCGACGGCCTTCACGGCACCGGTGGTGCGCTGCAGCATCCCCTTCTTGAGGGGGAAGTGCTTCTGCAGCCCGGTCACCTTGAGCAGCACCTCGCGGGAGGCGGCGTCCCCGGCCGGCGTCCCGTCGCCGGCAGACCTCTGCGCCGGAACGTCCACGCCCTTGTCCTCGCTCGTCACGGCCTTTTCCTCGCTCACAGCTTGGGCGCAATCTCTTCGGTCCAGATACGCTCCCGCTGCTCCTGCGACATGTGGCAGGCCGCCCAGTGCCGGCTGCCGACCTCCTGCAGCTCGGGCCGTACGGTGCGGGTGACGTCGTCCTTGGGCACGTCCGCGTACGGGCAGCGCGGGTTGAAGGCGCAGCCCGACGGGATGTTGATGAGCGACGGCGGGGAACCCTTGACCGGGATGAGCCGGTCGGTCTGGTCGCGGTCGAGGCGCGGCATCGAGCCCAGCAGGCCCCAGGTGTAGGGGTGCCGGGGCTCGTAGAACACCTTCTCGGCCGGTCCGCGCTCGACGCAGCGCCCGCCGTACATCACGAGGATGTCGTCGGCGAGCTCGGCCACGACGCCCAGGTCGTGGGTGATGATGATGACGGCGGAGCCGAACTCCTTCTGCAGGTCCCGGATCAGGTCGAGGATCTGCGCCTGGACGGTCACGTCCAGTGCGGTCGTCGGCTCGTCGGCGATCAGCAGCTCGGGGTTGTTGACCAGCGACATGGCGATCATCGCGCGCTGGCGCATACCGCCGGAGAACTCGTGCGGGTAGCTGTCGACGCGCTTGTCGGGCTGCGGGATGCCGACCCGGTCGAGCATCTCCACCGCCCGCTTGCGGGCGGTCTTCTTGTCCACGGAGTGGTGGACCCGGTACGCCTCCACGATCTGCTTGCCGATCGTGTAGTACGGGTGCAGCGCGGACAGCGGGTCCTGGAAGATCATGGCCATGTCGCGGCCGCGCAGCTTGCGCACCTCGTCGGGGTCGGCCGTCAGCAGTTCCTTGCCGTCCAGCCAGATCTCGCCGGAGACCTGCGCCTTGCGCTTGCCGTACTGGCCCGCGGTGTGCAGGCCCATGATGCCCAGCGAGGTGACGGACTTCCCGGAGCCGGACTCGCCGACGATGCCGAGGGTCTTGCCCTTCTCCAGCTGGAAGCTGAGCCCGTCGACGGACTTGACCAGTCCGTCGTCGGTCGGGAAGTGCACCCTGAGGTCGCGTACTTCGAGGAAGGCGGAGGGAGCGGGCGATCCGGTCCGGGTGGGTTCGCCCAGCGCGGCACCGCTCTTGTGCAGTTCGGTCATCCCAGCCTCACTCGCGGGTCGATGACGGCGTACAGAATGTCGACGAGGAGGTTGGCGACGGCGATCGCGAGAGCCGCGAACAGAGTGACGCCGAGGATCACCGGCAGGTCCTTGTTGCTGATGGCCTGGACCGCCGCGAGCCCGAGCCCCGGCAGGTTGAACGTGGACTCGGTGAGGACGGCGCCACCGAGGAGCACGCCGATGTCGAGGCCGAAGACGGTGAGGATCGGCGTCATCGCGGAACGCAGCGCGTGCCGGGTGATGACGGTGCTCTCGCCCAGGCCCTTGGCGCGGGCGGTGCGGATGTAGTCCTCGCCGAGCACTTCGAGCATGGTGGCCCTGGTGAGGCGGGCGTACATCGCGGCGTTCAGGAACGCGAGCACGATCCACGGCAGGATCAGGGTCTGGAACCAGGTGCCGATGCTGTCGTCCGTGGAGAGGTTGTCGGCGATCTTCACCCAACCGAAGTTGTGCACGAACAGGCCCATCGCGACCATGCCGGTGAAGAAGATCGGCAGCGAGACGCCGGCCAGGGCCGTGGTCATCGCGGCGCGGTCCCAGATGGTGCCGCGGCGGAGCGCGGACACCACGCCGGTGGCGACACCACCGAGGAGCCACAGGACACAGGCACCGGCGGCGAGGCCCCCGGTGACGGGCAGGGCGTCCTTGAGGGTGGTCCAGACCGGGACCTCCGTGCGGAAGGAGTACCCGAAGCAGGGGGCGGCGCAGTGGGTGACGTCGGCACCGTTCGCGTAGTCGCGCCCCATCGGAATGCCCTTGACGAAGTCCCAGAACTGGACGAGAAGGGGCTCGTCGAGACCCAGTTTGACCCGGATGCCCTGGAGCTGCTCGACACCCGTGGCCTTGCCGGCGAAGAGGACTGCTACGTCCTGGCCCGCCCACTTGGGCAGCATGAAGAAGATGGTGAAGGTCGCGAGCAGTACGACGAGCACCATGATGACTACGGCGAACAGGCGCCGGATGAGATAAGCAAGCACTGTGTGCGGCCCGGCGGTGGCCGGGAACCCCTTGTGGGGGCTCCCGGCCACCGCCCCGGCCATCACCTGCCCTTCGGACTGGCGGGTTTCGGCGGCAGTGGAACAGTCAACCGGGTTGACTGCAAATGCTGTTGGCTACAGCGATTACTTGACGACGCCGAGCGAGACGTAGTCGTAGCGGCCGTTGTAGGCGTCGGACATGTAGGCGTTCGTCAGACGGCTGCCGCGCCAGGTGATGTTCTTCTCGTAGATGAAGGGCATCCAGTCGGCCTGGTCGAGGATCCGCTTGTCGAGCTCCTTGTAGATCTCACCGGCCTTGACCGGGTCGGTCTCCGCGATCGCCTTGTCGAACAGCCCGTCGATCTTCGGGTCGTTCAGCTGCGACTCGTTGTAGTTGCCGGTGTCCGCGAGGAAGCGGCTGTCCCACAGCGGCTGGCCGAAGCCCTGGCCGGACGGGAAGTCCGGGCCCCAGCCGCTCATCGTCATGCCGTAGCCGCGCTTCTTCACGACGGACGGCGAGCCGGTGATGCTGGACGCCTCGGCGCCGTCGATCGGGTCGACCTCGACCTTGATGCCGACCTTGCCGAGCTGCTCCTGGAGCGCCTCGGCGGTGTCGACCTCGCCCGGGTTGTTGTTGCGGGCGGTGAGCTTGGTGGTGAAGCCGTTCGGCTGGCCGCACTGCTTCAGCTCGTCCTTGGCCTTGGCCAGGTCCGGCTTGCCCTTGCGGGCGAGGACGCCGTACGGGTCGTAGTCGCTGTGACCCTTGATGGAGACCGGCAGGGTGCTGTTGGCGATCGCGCCACCGGCGATCTCGCCACCGCGGGTCTGCTGGAGACCGGCGAAGTCCGTGGCGTAGAAGACGGCCTTGCGGCAGTGGACGTCGTTGAACGGCTTGGCCGTGTGGACGAGCGCCACGTAGCGGACGAAGGACGTCTGCATGTTGTCGACGCTGTCCCGGTGCTTCTGGACGGCGGTGACGCGGCCGGACTGGGTCATGCCGGTGCCGTTGAGGTCGACGTCGTAGTCGCCCTCCATCAGCTTCTTGTCGTTCTCCTCCAGGTTGGCGGAGATCGTGACGGTGATCTTGTCCGGGAGCGCGGCGCGAACCGGGTCCGAGGACTTCTGCCACTTGTCGTTGCGGACGAGCACGATGTTCTTGCCCGGCTTGTACGTCTCGAACTTGTACGGGCCGTTGGAGAACGGGCGCTGGGTGTACTTCGCGCCGGTGTCCTTCTCGGCCTTCACGGGCGAGCCGGACGGCATGGCGAGGAACTGCTCGAAGTCACCGTTGGGCTTGGGCAGCTTGAAGACGATGGTGTTGTCGTCCGGGGTCTCGATCGCCTTGAGGCCGAGCTTGTCCGGGGACTTGTCCTTGTACGGGCCCTTGTACTCGCCCTTGGGGTCCAGCGTCTGCATCAGGTACTGCGGGCCACCGGTGATGGTGTCCGTCGCCCAGATGCGCTCGATGCCGTACTTGACGTCCTTGGAGGTCAGCTTGGAGCCGTCCTCCCAGGTCAGACCGTCACGCAGCTTGTACGTGTAGGTCTTGCCGCCGTCGCTGATCTCACCGGGGCCGGTGGCCAGGTCGCCGACCAGCTTGGTCGAGGCCGCGCCCGGCTTGGCGTCGTAGGTGACCAGCTGGCGGGTGTAGAAGCGCATGAAGTCCCAGGCCATGCCGTAGTAGGCACGCTGGGGGTCGGCGGAGTCGAGGTCCTGCTTGCCGACGAACTTGAGCGTTCCGCCCTTCTTGGTGGACGGGTTGGCGACCTTGTTGAACGCCGCGTTGAAGCCGGCGCCCTTCGACTTGCCGCCGCTCTCGCCGTCGTCGCCGCCGCCGCACGCCGTGGTGGTCATCAGCGCCGCGACCACGAGGGCCGCACCAGCGGTGAGCCGTCGTTTCGAGGTAACTGTGGACATTTTCTCGCAACCTCCGAGATCGCGGTCCCAGGCCGTTGCTTGCCGGAGAACCATGGGAAAAGCCACCTGACGATGCGGCAGGGGCAAGTCGTGGGTTATCGGGTCCCCTTGGGGTCCAGGGCGTCGCGCAGCCCGTCCCCGAAGAGGTTGAAGGCCAGTACGGTGATGAAGATCGTCACACCGGGGAAGACCATGAACATCGGGTCGTGCTCGTACGTCTCCAGGGCGTCCCGCAGCATTCCGCCCCAGGAGGCGGTGGGCGGCCGGACACCGGCGCCGAGGAAGCTGAGCGCCGCTTCGGTGAGGATGTTGGTGGGGATCATGAGCGTCGCGTAGACGGTGATCGGCGCCACCAGGTTCGGCAGCAGTTCGCGGAAGAGGATGTGCACCCGCCCGCCGCCGAGGCTGCGCGCCGCTTCCACGTACTCGCGTTCGCGCAGCGAGAGCGTCTGCCCCCGGACGATGCGTCCCACGTACGGCCAGCCGAAGAAGCCGATGACGGCGACGAGGACGGCGATGCGCACGCCGCTGCCGGTCAGTCCGAGCAGGTCGTCGGGGAGGACCGAGACCAGGGAGATGATGAAGAGGAGCTGCGGGAAGGACAGCAGCACGTCCATGACCCGGCTGATCGCCGCGTCCACCCAGCCGCCGAAGTAACCGGCGATGATCCCGAAGAGCGTGCCGAGGGCGACGGCGACCAGGGCCGCCAGGAACGCCACGAGCAGCGAGATCCGGGCACCGTAGACGATCCGGCTGAAGACGTCGCGCCCCTTGTTGGGCTCGACGCCGAACAGGAAGTCGCCGCTCACCCCGCCGAGGCTGCCCATCGGCAGGTTGGTCAGCGGGTCGAGCTTCTCCTGGTGGAACTCGTTCGGCGGGTGTCCGAGCAGGCTCACGATCAGCGGCGCGAAGATCGCCACGAGGACCAGGAGGAGCACGGTGACGCCGCCCGCCAGCGCGACCTTGTCCTGCTTCAGGCGGTTCCAGGCGATCTGCTTGAGAGACCGGCCCTCGACCTTCTTCGCCCCGGAGTCGCCCGCGGGACCGCCGGCCGCGACCGGATCCGCTTCCGTGGTCGGCTCTTGCAGTGGTGCCGTCATCGTGGCAAGGACCCCTCTCAACCGGCGGTGGCCGGGCCGAACTGGCCGCTGTGGCGGCGCGATCAGTCAGTCGTACGCAGAGGCGGCAAGACGCCCTTGCTGCGGGAGTCTTCATTGCCGTCACTACAGGTAGCCAGACCGTCAGGCGAATGGATGCCTAACCGTGATGCGGTCTGGGGTGTTCCGTTATCCGGACGGATGTGAACGCCCCTCGAACACGGGCCAGTTGAGTCAGAACGGGGCACGCGGGGGAATTGACCCCGCTTTCCCCACCAGACCTGCCCAGACATGACCAGCGGGTAAATCCCGGACATGACGGGCGAGATGATCAGGGAAACGGCGAACTCACCCGTCGATGCCGACAGTTGTCCACGCATGCGCGCATCGCGGGAATACCGGACGTACGGGGACCGATGCGGCGGCCTCGGACCGGGGGAAGCGTCGGCCGGGCGCGAATCGGCACGAAAACCGCGGGCCGGGGTCGCGGGAAGCGCCGGCGAAGGGCGGGCCGGCACCCTGCGGGGCACGGACCCACGTCCGGGCCGGCGCGTCGCACCGGGCCCGGTGCGCGACGACTCCCGGGCGCGCGGGCCCACGGACGGAGCGGTGACGACGGGACAGGGCGGCGGCCGACGACCCCTCGGGCCCGTGGGCCTCGCGGTCGTAGAACGGCCGGGCGTTGGCGCGCAGCCACATCGCGACCGGGTCGTACTCGTCGGACATCGCGACGGTGGAGACGGGCAGGCCGTCCGGGACCGCGGCGATCGACTGCTGCATCATCGCGCGCACCGCGTCGACCGAGGGGCGGCTGGTGTCGTAGAGGTCGAGGCCGATGGCGAGGTACGGGGCACCGAGCGCGGGCTGCACCCAGGCGCGGCGCAGCGAACGGATCGCGGGGGTGCGGTGGGCGTTCTGCGCGAGCTGGGCGTAGAACTGCGGGATCTCGATGGCCGGCTCGGTGAGGCGGAGCGGGCCCGCGGGCATCCGGTCGAGGCCGGTGGCGATGCGGCGCAGGTCCAGCCAGGGGATGCCGACTCCGCCGCCCGGGGCGTGCGGGTTGAGCCAGATGCCCCAGCGGTCCGGGAAGAGGGCGCGGGCGATGTCGTGGCCGGTGACCACCTCGTGGGCGCGGTTCCAGCCGCTGGCCGAGAGCTCCTGGGCGGAGGTCACACAGGGGGCGTAGCCGAGGCCGTCGACCTCCATGTTCCCGTACTGGGCGTCGGGCGAGCCCGGCGCGCCGTGCCACAGGAGCATCCAGACCCGGTCGTTCGCGAGGGCCTGCAGAAGCGCCTCGTACGCGTCGTAGCGCCCGGGCGTCACTTGGCGCAGCATGTGCTCGACCTGCCCGGCCGCCGCGGTGCCTGACGCACTCACCTGGTCCCGCCCCTCTTCGACTCCACTGTGTCGGCCCGCCGCGCCCCGGGCATCTGGGCACGGCCCGATGCCGAGGCACCAGCCATGAAACCAGCTTATGCGCCGGTCCTGACACCGGCTTGACACCATGGGCCGGAGCCGCGCGGTCCGGTCCATGGCCCCGGAACCCGCCCTAAGGGCGGTCCGCCCGCTGGTAGAACGGCCGGATCTTCTCCCGCATCCAGTCGCCCACCGGGTCCTGCGCCACGTCGAGCAGGACGAGATTGACCGGCCAGGGCACCTCGACCCGGCCGAGGGCGCGGCCGAGGGCGTCCATCGGGGCGTTGCGGCCCGCGCCGTCCCAGGTGGAGAACTCGACGCCGATGAACAGGACGGGGTCCTCGCCCTCGATGCTGGCCAGGGCCCGGCGCGCGGTGAGCACGACGCCGCTCTCCTCGAACTCGCCGGCCGCCGCGGAGAGGAAGTCGACGGGTTCCTCCTGCCAGTCCGGCTCGTACAGCCGGACCCGGCCGCCGCTGGCCGGACCGTCCAGCGGGGTGCGTCCGGCCCGGCAGAGCTCGGCCACGGCGGGCGGCGGCAGCGGCATCCCGACCGCGCCGCCCGGGTTCACGGCGATGCCGAGCTGCGGGGGCAGTCCGCGGGCGAAGTCGCGGGCGGGCGCGACGGTGAAGGACATGTGGGCGCCGACGCAGGCGAGGAACTGCTGCTCGGAGCTGAACACGGGGACGTACGGGGCGCCGTCGATCTCCACCGTCGGCAGGTCGAGGGCCGGGGAGTCGGGTCCGCCGCCGTTGGGCAGGGGCACCCAGACCTGGTTGCGTCCGAGCACCTCGACGAGCCGTCCGCCCGCCTCCGGGCTGCCCACCGAGGCCATCAGCACCTCTTCGAGCTCGTTGGCCGGCCATCCGCTCTGCGGATGGGACTGGACCTGCGCCGGAATGTCCACTGCTTCCCCTTCTTGCCCGAGCCTTCCGGCAGAAGGTTAACGCCCGCCGCCGCGGTCGCCCCGCTCCCTCGAACACCCGGCCGACCGGCCCTCGGCACCCTTCTGCGTGCCCGCGGCCCCGGCCGCCCGGTTTCCCTCCGCGGCCCCGGTTTCCCCAGCCGTCCTCGGCCGCTCAGCTCCCGGGCTCGGTGAACCCGATCCGGTCCAGCCTCCCCGCCGCCTCCCGGTCCAGCAGCACCGCCGAGGCGCAGCCGGGCGGCAGCAGGCCGGTCTCGGTGGCCCGCAGCAGCCGGGCCACGGCCCTGCGGTGCCGGGCGAACGCGTAGCCGGACACCCCGCGCCCGCGCTCCCGCTGCCCTTCCCGCGCCGTCTGCGGCGTGACGTCGAGCAGGACCAGATGCAGGCCGCGGCCCCGGCGCCGGGCGTCCCGGGCCAGCCAGCCGCGCACCCACGACTGGGTCCCGCAGTCGTGGACGACGACGGACTCCCCCGAGCGCAGCGCCCGCCGCAGCCCCCAGTAGTGGGCGGCGCGGACGAGCGGGCGGTAGAGGGCGTACGGGAGTAAGCGGGGCATCATCCCCGCCCAGCGGTCGCGGGTGTCCTGCGAGTCGATCGCGCGCGCCGCCGTCACCACCCGCCGGATGAGCGTCGACTTGCCGCTGCCCGGCAGCCCGGAGACCACCACCACGTCGCCCGGCGCGAAGTCCAGGGCGCGCGGGCCGCCCCCCGTCCGCTCCCGCAGGTCCCGCACGACGGGCGCGTGCGGGCCGAGCGCCTCCCTGGCCGGGGCCCCCGGCTGTGCGGGCATCGCTCCGTGCGCGATGCCCGCGGTCGTCGCGTATCGCCGCAACGTCATCACCCTCCCCCTGTACGGGTCACCCCACGTATGCCCTTGAAGTGTAAAGAAAAGGTAATGCGACACAACTGTCCGCACCGCCGAATCCCGCGGGGGGACCGACGCCCCACTCCGGCCCGATGCGTGCGATGATGACCCGGCCAACTACATACAGGCCGTTTGAATCCGCGCGGGAGAGTTCCGGTCACCGCGCGTGCCGGGCGCCGAAGGAGCAAGTTCCTCCCTTGAATCTCTCAGGCCCCGTACCGTGCGGATGAGGCAGATCTGAAAAGCGGGCCGCCCTGCGGCTCCACCCAAGGTGCAAGCCGACCCCGTTCAGGGGCTCCCGGCGAACCTCTCAGGTTCCGATGACAGATGGGGAGGGATCGTCCTCGTCGTCATGCCCCGGGAGTCACATCCATGAGCACCGCCCCCCGTCTCACCGCCCTCGATGCCCTGCACCGTTCGCTGGGTGCGACCATGACCGATTTCGCCGGCTGGGACATGCCCCTGCGCTACGGCAGCGAGCGCGACGAGCACAACGCGGTCCGCACCCGGGCCGGCCTCTTCGACCTGTCGCACATGGGCGAGATCACCGTCACCGGCCCCGAGGCCGCGGCCTTCCTGAACTTCGCGCTGGTCGGCAACATCGGCACCGTCGCCACGGGCCGCGCCCGCTACACGATGATCTGCGCCGAGGACGGCGGCATCCTGGACGACCTGATCGTCTACCGGCTCGGGGAGACCGAGTACATGGTCGTCGCCAACGCCGGCAACGCCCAGATCGTGCTGGACGCGCTGACCGCGCGGGCCGGGGGCTTCGACGCCGAGGTGCGCGACGACCGCGACGCCTACGCGCTGCTCGCCGTCCAGGGCCCCGAGTCGCCCGCCATCCTGGCCTCCGTCACCGACGCCGACCTGGACAACCTGAAGTACTACGCCGGTCTGCCCGGCACCGTCGCCGGTGTCCCCGCGCTGATCGCCCGCACCGGCTACACCGGCGAGGACGGCTTCGAGCTGTTCGTCGCCCCCGCCCACGCCGAGCAGCTGTGGAAGGCGCTGACCGAGGCGGGCGCCTCCCGCGGCCTGATCCCGTGCGGGCTCTCCTGCCGCGACACGCTGCGCCTGGAGGCCGGCATGCCGCTGTACGGGCACGAGCTGACCACGGCGCTGACCCCGTTCGACGCCGGTCTCGGCCGGGTCGTGAAGTTCGAGAAGGAGGGCGACTTCGTGGGCCGCAAGGCCCTGGAGGCCGCCGCCGAGCGCGCCGAGGCCGCCCCGCCGCGCAAGCTGGTCGGGCTGATCGCCGAGGGCCGCCGGGTCCCCCGCGCCGGCTTCTCCGTCGTCGCCGACGGCCAGGTCGTCGGCGAGGTCACCTCCGGCGCCCCGTCGCCCACCCTCGGCAAGCCGATCGCCATCGCGTACGTGGACGCCGCGCACGCCACGCCCGGCACCGCGGGCGTCGGAGTGGACATCCGGGGCACCCACGAGCCGTACGAGGTCGTGGCCCTGCCGTTCTACAAGCGCCAGAAGTGACCCCCGCGCCTCCGCAGAAGTGACGTATTCGCGTCTCACTTCTTAAGACCACCGTTCATCAGCACTCCCCCGCGTACAGGAGAATTCAGGTCATGAGCAACCCCCAGCAGCTGCGTTACAGCAAGGAGCACGAGTGGCTGTCGGCCGTCGAGGACGGTGTGGCCACGATCGGCATCACCGAGCACGCGGCCAACGCGCTCGGCGACGTCGTCTACGTCCAGCTCCCCGAGGTCGGTGACACGGTGACCGCGGGCGAGACCTGCGGCGAGCTGGAGTCGACCAAGTCGGTCAGCGACCTGTACTCCCCGGTGACCGGCGAGGTCACCGAGGCGAACCAGGACGTCGTGGACGACCCGTCGCTGGTGAACTCCGCTCCCTTCGAGGGCGGCTGGCTGTTCAAGGTACGCGTCGCGGAGGAGCCGGGGGACCTGCTCTCCGCCGACGAGTACACCGAGTTCTCCGGCAACTAAAGAGACCCCAAGGGACCATCTGATGTCGCTTCTCAACTCCTCCCTCCACGAGCTGGACCCGGACGTCGCCGCCGCCGTCGACGCCGAGCTCCACCGACAGCAGTCCACCCTCGAGATGATCGCCTCGGAGAACTTCGCTCCGGTCGCGGTCATGGAGGCCCAGGGCTCCGTCCTCACCAACAAGTACGCCGAGGGCTACCCCGGCCGCCGCTACTACGGCGGCTGCGAGCACGTCGACGTCGTCGAGCAGATCGCCATCGACCGGATCAAGGCACTGTTCGGCGCCGAGGCCGCGAACGTCCAGCCGCACTCCGGCGCGCAGGCCAACGCCGCCGCGATGTTCGCGCTGCTGAAGCCGGGCGACACGATCATGGGCCTGAACCTGGCCCACGGCGGTCACCTGACCCACGGCATGAAGATCAACTTCTCCGGCAAGCTCTACAACGTGGTCCCCTACCACGTCGACGAGACCGGCGTCGTGGACATGGCCGAGGTCGAGCGGCTGGCCAAGGAGTCCAAGCCGAAGCTGATCGTGGCCGGCTGGTCCGCGTACCCCCGTCAGCTGGACTTCGCCGCGTTCCGCCGGATCGCGGACGAGGTCGGCGCGTACCTGATGGTCGACATGGCGCACTTCGCCGGTCTGGTGGCCGCGGGCCTGCACCCCAACCCGGTGCCGCACGCCCACGTCGTCACCACCACCACGCACAAGACCCTCGGCGGTCCGCGCGGCGGTGTCATCCTGTCGACGCAGGAGCTGGCCAAGAAGATCAACTCCGCGGTCTTCCCGGGTCAGCAGGGCGGCCCGCTGGAGCACGTGATCGCGGCCAAGGCGGTCTCCTTCAAGGTCGCGGCCTCCGAGGAGTTCAAGGAGCGCCAGCAGCGCACCCTGGAGGGTGCCCGCATCCTCGCCGAGCGCCTGGTGCAGCCGGACGTCACCGAGGTCGGCGTCTCCGTGCTGTCCGGCGGCACGGACGTGCACCTGGTCCTCGTCGACCTGCGCAACTCCGAGCTGGACGGCCAGCAGGCCGAGGACCGGCTGCACGAGATCGGCATCACGGTCAACCGGAACGCCATCCCGAACGACCCGCGCCCGCCGATGGTCACCTCGGGCCTGCGGATCGGCACGCCCGCCCTGGCCACCCGCGGTTTCGGGGCCGAGGACTTCACCGAGGTCGCGGAGATCATCGCGGCCGCGCTCAAGCCGTCCTACGACGCGGACGCGCTGAAGGCCCGGGTCGTCGCGCTGGCCGAGAAGTTCCCGCTGTACTCCGGTCTGAAGTAATCCGGACAAGTTCTGGTAACACACCGGAACGGGGCATCGCGCACACTGGTCGGTGAGCGCGGTGCCCCATCCCATGCCCCGCCGTTCTCCGGACCGGCCGACCCGTACCCGCACCACCCGGCAGACAACGACGTCTACCAACCCTGAGGAGTCACCCGTGGCCATCTCGGTCTTCGACCTGTTCTCGATCGGCATCGGCCCGTCCAGCTCCCATACGGTCGGCCCGATGCGCGCCGCCCGCATGTTCGCGCGCCGGCTGAAGAACGACGGGCTGATCGCCCACACCGCCTCGATACGTGCCGAGCTCTACGGTTCGCTCGGGGCGACCGGGCACGGCCACGGCACGCCCAAGGCCGTCCTGCTCGGCCTGGAGGGCGAGTCGCCCCGCACCGTCGACGTGGAGAGTGCCGACGAGCGGGTGGAGCGCATCCGCGCCACCGGCCGGATCAACCTCCTCGGCATGCACGAGATCGCCTTCGACGCCGACGAGCAGCTGGTCCTGCACCGCCGCAAGGCACTGCCGTACCACGCCAACGGCATGACGGTCGCCGCCTTCGACCAGGACGGCAAGACGCTGCTGCACAAGACGTACTACTCGGTCGGCGGCGGCTTCGTCGTCGACGAGGACGCGGTGGGCGAGGACCGGATCGTCCTCGACGACACCGTGCTGAAGCACCCCTTCCGCACCGGCGACGAGCTGCTGCGGCTCTCCCGGGACACCGGCCTGTCCATCTCCTCGCTGATGCTGGAGAACGAGAAGGCCTGGCGCACCGAGGACGAGATCCGCTCGGGCCTGCTGGACATCTGGCGCGTCATGCAGGCCTGCGTCTCGCGCGGCATGGCCCGCGAGGGCATCCTGCCCGGCGGCCTCAAGGTCCGCCGCCGCGCCGCGACCACCGCCCGCCAGCTGCGCGCCGAGGGCGACCCGCAGACCCACGCGATGGAGTGGATCACCCTCTACGCGATGGCGGTCAACGAGGAGAACGCGGCGGGCGGCCGGGTCGTCACCGCGCCGACCAACGGCGCCGCGGGCATCATCCCGGCCGTGCTGCACTACTACATGAACTTCGCGGCCGGCGGCGCCACCGAGGCGGAGAAGGAGGACGGCGTCGTCCGCTTCCTCCTCGCCGCCGGGGCCATCGGCATGCTCTTCAAGGAGAACGCCTCCATCTCCGGCGCCGAGGTCGGCTGCCAGGGCGAGGTCGGCTCCGCCTGCTCCATGGCCGCGGGCGCCCTCGCCGAGGTCCTCGGCGGCACCCCCGAGCAGGTCGAGAACGCCGCCGAGATCGGCATGGAGCACAACCTCGGCCTGACCTGCGACCCGGTCGGCGGCCTCGTCCAGATCCCCTGCATCGAGCGCAACGGCATGGCCGCGGTCAAGGCCGTCACGGCGGCGAAGATGGCGCTGCGCGGCGACGGCAGCCACAAGGTCTCCCTCGACAAGGTCATCAAGACCATGAAGGAGACGGGCGCGGACATGAGCGTGAAGTACAAGGAGACGGCGCGCGGCGGGCTCGCGGTGAACATCATCGAGTGCTGACGGGGAAGGGTCCCGACCGCGCGGCGGCCCGTGGCCTCCCCGGCCCGCCGCGCGGGCCCCGTCCGGTCATGGCACCGGGCGGCCCCGCAGTGTCACCCCGTACCTCGTGCGCAGCCGGTCGATCTCCCACCACGCGACCGCCGACACCGACGCCGGGCCGCCGATCAGGGCGCAGATCTGGATGAGCGGCGGGCCCGGCGGCATTCCGCCCATGATCAGGTTGACGGCCGCCAGTTCCCACACCAGCACGCCCGTCAGCAGGGCCGGGAGCGCGGCATGCACCTCGGAGGTGCCGAACACGGTGCGGACCACCGTCCCCGAGGCGAACAGGACGAAGAAGAACGCCCAGATCACCAGGGCGAGCAGGGGGAACGTGACGAGCGGGGTGAACCAGTGGTCCTCCATGCTCTGGCCGAAGAGCACCATGACCGCGAAGAGCAGCGGCACGGCCGTGAACGCGCCGAAGTACCGGAGGGCCAGGCGCATGGCGGGGCGCAGCCGGGCCCGCATGTCCGCCCGGGCGGTCACGGGCACCATCCGGAACAGGGCCGTGATCACCAGGGGCGCGGTGAACAGCAGCAGCCACGGGGTGACGGCGAGCCGGAACGCGTACTGCTCCTGCACCTCCTCGAAGTCCGCCGCGGTGCCGTAGACGACGAGGATCAGCAGGGACATCGCCAGCGCGGTCCAGGCCCTGGCCTTCTGCACCCGGATCACCTGCGGGTCCACGATGCGGCGGTGGGCGTGCGGGGGGAACCTCAGGCGTGCCTGCCGACGGGCCGAGCGGGCCAGTGGATAGGACACCAGCAGGACGATGACGAAGGGCAGGAAGCAGAAGAGGAGCAGGGCCCACACGCATCCGTGGACGGGCAGCCGGCGCAGCAGCTCCGTCAGCGGGGGCCAGTCGCCCTCGCGGAACTCCTGCCACAGCGAACGGGGCGGTACGTACGGGCCGTACGGGCCGTACGGCTGCCCCGGGGGCGGGTACGGCCCCGGGTAGGGGTGGGCCTGGGCACCCTGGTCGGCTTCGGCGGCTGGGAAGCCATGGGACAGGCCTGGAAGGGCCTGGCCCAGCTCGCCACCGGCCTCGTCATCTCCGCCGTCCCCGGAGCAGGCGCCCTGTTCTGGACCCTGCCCGACGACAAACTCCCCTCCTGGCTCCGCGACTCACGCACCGCGATGAAGGAGACCGGCAAGGCCCTGGTCGCCTGGGACGAATGGGGCAAGAACCCCGGCCGCGCCGCCGGAGCGGTCACCTTCAACGTCCTGACCACCGTCTTCACCGGCGGCGCCGGCGGCGCGGCGGCCGGAGCCGGCAAGGCCGGAGCCGTCGCCAAGGTCCTCTCCGTCGCCGGCAAGACCGGCAAGTTCATCGACCCCATGACCTACATCGCCAAGGGCGCCGGAAGCGGCCTGTCCAAGATCGGCGACATCACCAAGGGCCTCAAGGGCATCGAGAACATCGAAATCCCCAAACTCCCGGACGGTTCGGTGCAGTTGCCCGACGGCCGCCTCCTGGACCCCAACGGGAACCTGATCGCCCCGAACGGCGTGGTCGACACGACTCCGATCCCGCACGACACCGTCCCCGGCACCTCGGGCCTGCCGACGTCCTGGCAGATCCAGCAGCCGGTGCCGACGGGCGTGCACGCGGGGAACGGCATCCCCGACATGCCGTCGTACCCGCCCGGCGGCGGCTTCGACAACGTGTCGTACGGCCCGGGGAGCCACGTCCCGGGCGGCAACCACGTCCCCGGTGTCAGCAGCCACGTTCCCACCGACCACTTCCCCACCACCCCGGGGCACAACCTGCCGCCCAACGGGTTCCACGGCCCCGGCCACGACCTGCCCGGCACCAACCCGCACGCACCGGACGCCCCGCACACCCCGCACAACGACGGCCCCGGCACCCCGCACAACGGCGGGCACGACAACCCGTACGGCGGGCACACGGACGAC
This sequence comes from Streptomyces sp. sk2.1, assembly GCF_008120935.1. Lineage (GTDB taxonomy): Bacteria > Actinomycetota > Actinomycetes > Streptomycetales > Streptomycetaceae > Streptomyces. The sequence goes on along the minus strand of NZ_RDBO01000077.1, from coordinate 1,041,246 downwards.
GCGGCCGGCCACACCGACGACGCGGCGCACACGGGTGACCCCAACAACCCCGGCAACCACTTCGACCCGCACGGCACCGCCGACGACATCGCCCACGGCGCCGACGACGGCACCCCGCCCGGCGGCCACCACGACCCGGACGGGTCGGGTACGGGAGCCTCGCCGGACGACTTCACGTACAAGCCGCATGTGTCGGAAGCCGATTTCGACGCGCTCTCCACTGCCGAGAAGCACCGGGTCGCCGCCGCCGAACTCACCGACGGCACCGTGCCGTTCGCGGACGACTTCGATGCCGTCCAGTACGGCCGGGACTACTGGAACGACTACGTGGACAATCTGGACCCGTCCGCGCAGCAGGCACTCCGGGATTACACGGGTGACTCGTTCCCTTCGTACAAGGACATGAACGGCTACCTGCGGAACGACCCCCATTACGGGCCCAGGCCGGAGGTGCTGCACGACATCAGCGAGATGGACCGGGTGATGTCGACCCGTCCCGTGCCCCAGGACGTCATGGTGGTGCGCGGTACGGGCATCGGGCACCTCGACCTCGACTCGCCCCTCGAAATGATGGGCGGGACGTACGGCGACGAGGGCTACCTGTCCACATCGCTCGGCAACCACCCGGTACCCAGCTTCGCGGGCAAGGACGCCATCCTTCACCTGCGGGTCCCCAAGGGAACGCCCGCTCTGTGGCTGGAGAAGGTCAGTCATTACGGCGTGACCGAGCGTGAGATCCTTCTCGGACGCGGCTCGGAGTACCGAGTGACCCGGGTCTTCGTGGACGAGGCGGGACAGGCCCAGGTGTACGGCGAGATCCTGCCGCGGTGACAGAGGAAGAGTGCATGACCAGCGAGAACCGACCCAATCCGCGCTTCGAGGAAGACATGCAGCTCAAGCGGGTCGCCGGACCGCCCCGCTACAACCGCGTCGCGCGGGGGCCCGTGCAGTACGTGCGGGTCGCCGACAGCGACGGCGTGGTGATCGGCTACGTGTGGGCCAATGACGAGGGCGACGCCGCGGGCTGGGTGACGCCACCGGGGCTGGGCGCCGCCGCGATCAACGCCGGAGCCGCGTGGCTCAGGAAGCTGCGCGACGCGAAGGCCCGCGGAATCACCCCCACCGCCCTGCTCGCCGAACTGATCCGGGACACGAGCGACATCAAGGGCAGCGGTGTCGTGCCCGGCTCGTCCGCCGAGGCTCCGTCGCTCGCCGAGTTCAAGGAAATGGTGAGCGGGGGCTGAGGTCCCGCCTCGACACCCATGACACGTACGGGGGATGTGGTCCGGGGCGAGTACTGAGCCGCCACGCGCGGTCCTGGAGCGGTTGCGCGCGGTCGACCGGTACGGGCGGCCTCGACGCCCTCGACGCCGGGGCGGTCGGCAGGATCACGTACTGCGCGAAGGCCGGTGAGGGACGTCCGCGCAACAGCCCGCGCGGCGTCCTGCGGCGGTGTCTCGTCGACAGGAAGGCCGAGACGCACGACGAGGTCTTCTCACCCGTGGTCTTCGCCGGGAGCCGACGGAGTGCCTCGGGCGCCACGGACTCGGGCGCCACGGACTCGGGCGCGACGACATCGGCCGCGTACAGATCTCCGAGCGGGAAGCCGCCGCATTCATCGAGTCGGCGGTGAAGGAACCCACCGACTCCCGACAGGCCGACGGCCGAGCGGCCCGAGACAGGAACGAGTGATGGCGAACCAGGCCGACGCACCGCGTTACCGCGGCACGACCGGCAGGCCGGTCCGGTATCTCACCGTCGCCGACGCGCGGGGTGGGGTCATGGGGTATCTGTGGGCCAACGACGAGGACGACGCGGCCGGTTGGTGTCTGCGGCCGGCCGGTGACGCGGCCGGGGTCGGTGACGGGGTCGTGTGGTCCGGGAGGCTCGGGGAGGCCAGGGCGCGGGGGCTCGCTCCCACGGCCGCCCTCGCCGAGCTGGCGGGCGGTACGGGGCCGGGGGCCGTCGGCCGGGTCGTGCCGGGTTCCCTGTCCACGGCTCCCTCCCTGGACGCCCTGAAGGAGCTGGCCCGTGTCGTGACCGGGGCCGACGACCGGCGTCTGGTGGAGCGGCTCGACCGAGGGAACGCCGACGCGTGGCGCGAGCTGCGGGAGGCGCACGCCGCGCTCACGGACGAGGACCGCGACGTGCGGTGGTCCGAGGGCGGGAAGCAGCCCGACGGCACCCGGCGGATGAGCTACCCGCTGTACGGCGAGCGGCTCCGGCGGCTGGTGGGCGCGCTGTCCGCCGTCGGCGCGGTGACGCCCGCCTATCTGTGGCGGGACAACCCGCCGCCGGTCGTGCCCGCCGACGGCCGGCTGGGTCCGGCCGACGCGGTGCGCGCGGCCACGGCCGTGGTGCGCGGGGAGCGGTTCTGCGACGGGACGATCGCGCAGGCCGCGGGCGACGGCCTGCTCGACGCCGTGGCCGGGTCGTTGTGCGCCTGGTACGAGGCGGCGTGCGACGGTTCCTTCGGCATTCCGTAACGAACACGTAATGCCCGTTCACCGGGCCCGCTCACGCTCCGACCCGGGCTGTACTGCCCGATCGCACATGCTCTATGTTTCAGGAGTTAATCAGGGGGATTCCCGTATGGTGCGCCGTCGGCCGAGCGACCGGGACCGACGCGACGTATGACCGACGCAACGTACGACTGAGGCAACGGACGACGAGACGAATGGCACGGGATTACGACAGCCAGCTCCTGGAGTCGGTGGCGGTCCGCCGGCGCAGGATGCGGGACGCGCTGCTGTTCGGCGCGCAGCGGGCACGACGCACGGCCGACGAACGGCTCGGGAAGGTGTTCGCGGGGATCGCCATCACCGCCGTGCTGTGCGCGGGGTGCGTGGGATGGTCCTTCATCCAGAACATGATGGAGAAACAGAAGGCCGAGCAGCAGAAGCAGCAGCGCCAGGAACAGCAGTACCAGCAGCCGACGAAAACGGCGCAACCGGATAAAACCGGGGAATCGACGAAGAATCCCCAGTGAATCTCTAATTCCGGAAAATAGAGAAAGAGTTCCCCGCAAAGGGGACGGAGAAGGCGCTAGTAGCATGGGCACGCCAAGCTGCCCGACTCCTCAAACGTCGCGATGATAGGTTCCCGTCAAGTGGTGAGCACAGCAACGACTTCCCGAGCGCAGCTCAGCCGGGTGACCCTGGTCGGTGAGCGACGCCGGGCCGATATCGTCCTGCCGTCCGATACCCCGATCGGGCAGCTGCTGCCGGACATTCTGCAGTTGCTGGACGACCGGGCCGCGGCACGCCCGATGACACGGCAGTTGATCACTTCGGACGGTTCCGCGCTGCCGCACGACAGCACGCTGTCCTCGGTGGGGATCGCGGACGGTGCCGTGCTCCGGCTCGTCCGGGCCCACTCCGCACCCCCCGCCCCGGTCGTGCACGACGTCACCGACCTGGTGGCCGACGACCTCGATCTGCAGACCTGGCGCTGGCGCCCCTCCGCGCGCCGGACCAGTGCGGGCGTGGCCTCCGTGGCCTTCGCTGTGGTCGCCGCGCTGCTCGCCCGTCGTGAGTTCGCCCTGGACGCCCTGAGCAGCGTCCTCGCGGTCGCCACGTTCGTCCTGCTGGCGGCCGGTGCGCTCATCGCGAAGATCGGCCGGGGGAACCGGGGGCTGGCGACCGCGCTCCTGCTCGCCTCCGGCAGTCTCGGCATCCTCACCGCCTGGACCGCCGCGGACGCCTACGACTGGGCGGGCACCGCCCGACTGGCCGCCGTGGCCGGGGCGCTGGCCCTGACGCTGGTGCTCCTCGGCTACTTCTCGCCGCTCGGCCGGGGCGGGCTCATCGGGGCCGCCGCCACCGCCGTGATCACCGTGGTGTGGGAGGTCGTCGCCGCGGTCCAGGGCGACCTGGCCCGGCTCGGCGCGGTGATGGCCGTCTTCTCCGTCGTCCTGCTCGGCCTGCTCCCCCGGCTCGCCCTGGCGGCGTCCGGGCTCACCGCGCTCGACGACCGCCGCTCCGGCGGCACCTCCGTCAGCCGGCACCAGGTGGGCAACGCGCTGGCGGCCACCCACCGCGGTCTCGCCCTCGCGACCGTGGTCACCGCGGTCTCCGCCGTGGCCGGCGGCTGGCTGCTGACCCTGGCCGACAAGCCGTCCGTGTGGACCGTGGCGCTCCCCTCGCTGGTGGCCCTCGTGCTGCTCTCGCGGGCGCGGGCCTTCCCGCTGGTCGCCGAGGTCGTGGCGCTCTTCGCCGCCGCGGCGGTCCTGGTCGTGCGTCTGGTCATGCTGTGGATGCAGCACGCCGGGGGCGCCGGACCGCTCGCCCTGCTGTGCGTGGCCGCGGTGCTGCCGCTGCTCGTCCTGGCGGTGCAGCCGCCCGAGCACGTGCAGGTCCGGCTGCGGCGCATGGCCGATCTGGTCGAATCCATCGGTGTGGTGGGGCTGTTCCCGCTCGCCGTCGGTGTGTTCGGCGTGTACGGACAGCTGCTCAACAAGTTCTGAGTCGACTCGCAGGTGCTCCCGGCGGGGCAGCAGGGCGAAAAAGAAGGGCAGACATGCCGAACGAAGACAACTGGCAGGGCGATGTGCTGCGCGCCATGAGGAGCGGCTCCGCCCCGGAGGGCGCGCAGGGCTCCGGCGGCCAGGGGTACGGCACCCCCGCGCAGGAACAGGCCCAGGCCCAGGGGCAGCAGGCGTACGGCACCCCCGCGCAGGGCCAGGTCCAGGGACAGTCCGCGTACGGCGCTGCCGCGCAGAACCAGGCATACGGCGTTCCCGCCCAGGACCAGGCGTACGGTCAGCAGGACCAGGCGTACGACCAAGGCGGTCAGGCGTACGGCCAGGGTGGTCAGGCGTACGGCACGCACCAGCAGCCCCAGCAGTACGCCGGGTACCAGGAACAGCAGGCGCCACAAGGCCAGCCCCAGCAGGCCCAGGCCCAGCAGTACGCCGGGTACCAGGAACAGCAGGCACCCCAGCCCCAGCCCCAGCCTCAGCAGTACGCCGGATATCAGGAACAGCAGGCACTCCAGGCCCAGCCCCAGCACTCCCAGCAGCACGCCGGGTATCAGGGACAGCAGCAGGCCGCGTATGCCGGGTACCAGGAGCAGCCGCAGGCCGTCCCGTACGCGGGCCGCCAGGAACAGCAGGCGCCCCAGGCCCAGGCCCAGCCCCAGCAGCACCCCGGCTACCAGGAACAGCAGCAGGCGGTGGCCGCGCACGCCGTCGGGCAGCCGCAGCAGAACCAGGCCCCGGACCAGGCCGCCGCGTACAAGCCGGGCACCCGCTCGCACCACACCCCCGACTCCCGGCCCGTCGTGGACCGGAGTCTGGCCGCCGTCGGGCTCAAGGCCCGGCGCGGGGAGCCGTTCACCGCGCGGGCCGCGCGCGCCCTGCGGGTGAGCGTGTCCTCGTCGGCCGCGCGCGAGGTGGCCAGGACCACCGCCACCGCCGAGACGCTCCAGCAGCCCGTGACCACCGGCCGGCAGATCGCCGTCACCTCCATCCGGGGCGGCGCGGGCAAGTCCACCGTCGCCGCGCTGCTCGGCGCCACCTACGCGCACTACCGCCAGGACCCGGTCCTCCTCGTCGAGGCCGACCCGGCGCTCGGTTCGCTGCCGCTGCGGCTCGGCGCCGAGACGCTGCGCTGGACCACCGGGGACCTCGCGGGCATCATCGAGCCGCAGATGTCGCTGCTCGACATCACCGGCTACCTCGTCCAGCTCCCCGGCAACGCCTGGCTGCTGCCCGGCAGCCAGGGCCAGATCGGCGCGATGCTGGACAGCCGGGCGTACGAGCGGGTCATGGTGTCGCTGCGCCGCTACTTCGGCGTCACCGTCGTCGACTGCGAGACGCTGCCCGCCGAGGTCGCCCGCGTCGCGCTGTCCGCCGCCCAGGCCCGGGTGCTGGCCGCCCCCGCCACGCTGGAGGGCGTCACCAGCACGTACGCGGTGCTCCAGTGGATGCAGTCGCTGCCCCGGCACGTGATCGCCGGCACGGTCGTCGTGCTCAGCGAACTGGTGCCGCACCCCGGGCTCGACCTCGACGAGGCGGCGAAGAAGCTGGAGGCCACCGGGGCGAGCGTCCAGGTCCTGCCGTACGACCGGCACCTGGCGGCCGGCGGCGAGATCCGCACCGAACTCCTGGCGCACGCGACCAGGGAGGCCGCCACCCGGCTCGCCGCGGACGTGTTCCGGCTCTCCCAGCAGCAGCACTGATCACCGATCGGCAACACCACCGCTCCCCCGATGCCGAGCCCGACCCCGAGTGACGGACGACGATGAGTACCCGACTGATCCACCGCCCGGCCAGGACCACCCGGCCGCCGGCCGCCTCCGAGGCGCGCACCATCGAGGCGCCGCCGAACCTTCCCGAGGGCAAGTCGGGCAACATCGCGATGTCGTTGTTGCCCGTGGCCGGGGTGATGTCCTCCGTCGTGATGATGACGGTCGTGCGCAACAGCCAGTTCGCCGGGCTCGGGGCGATCATCCTCCTCGTCACCGTCATCGGCTCCCTGGTGCTCGTCTTCTCGCAGCGCGGCAAGGCCCAGCGCACCCGCCGCACCCAGCGCGAGGCCTACCTCGCCTATCTGGAGGACCTGCGCGAGGAGTTGTCGGTCGAGGAGCGCGAGCGGGCGGAGCGGGCCGATGTGCTCAACCCGCCGCCGCACGCCCTGTACGACATAGTGCGCGACCCGGCCCGGCTCTGGGAGCGCCGCCGGCTCGACGGCGACTTCCTGCGGGTGCGCGTCGGCACGGGCGAGATGCCGGTGCGTGACCTGAAGGTCGCCCAGCAGGGCTCCTCGGTGCTCTCGCCGCCCGACACCTTCATGCTCAACGAGGCGTCGGCGCTGATGGACCGCTTCCGCACCGGCACCGAACTCCCGCTCACCGTCCCGCTCGACCGGGTCGGCAACATCAGCGTCATCGGTCCGCGCGAGGACTGCCTGCGCGTCGCGCGCGCCCTGCTCGTCCAGACCGCCGCCACCCACGCCCCCGACGACGTCGCGATGGCGCTCGCCGTGCCCGGTGACCGGCTGGCGGACTGGGAGTGGGCCAAGTGGATGCCGCACCTGCTCGACCCCGAGCAGTTCGACGGCCCGGTCGCCGCCCGCCGGATCGCCCCGTCCCCGCCCCAGCTCGCCCGCCAGATCGGTCCGGAGCTGCGCCGCCGCGCCTCGTACGCGGCCGAGGTGCGGCGCGGTCTGTCCGGCAAGGACGCGCTGTCCATGACGTCCCGGCTGCTCGTCGTGACCGACGGGCACGGCGAGGACGCGGTCGAGCTGCCGCGGCCGGACGACGCGGTCGGGCTGCGCGAGATGGGCGTCAGCGTGCTGCACCTGCTCGAACAGCGCATCCAGGAGCCGGGGCACGTCAGCGTCCGGATCACCGTCGACGGCGACGGGGTGGTCATCGAGGACCTGCGCGAGCGGGAGCCGATCAGCGCCCACGGCATCGTGGACGAGGTCGGCATCCCGTTCGCGGAGGGTCTGGCCAGGATGCTGGCGCCGATGCGGCTGTCCGCCGAATCGCTGGTGGACGCCCCGCTGTCCGGCCCCGTCGACTTCGCCGACCTGCTCGGCATCGACGACGTGGCGCGGCTCGACCTGTCGCGCCTGTGGGCGCCGCGCGGCGAACGCGCCTTCCTGCGCGTGCCGATCGGCATCAGCGACTCCCACCAGCCGGTGCTCCTGGACCTGAAGGAGTCCTCCGAACTGGGCATGGGCCCGCACGGGCTGTGCGTCGGCGCCACCGGTTCCGGCAAGTCGGAGCTGCTGCGCACCCTGGTCCTGGCCCTGGTGGCCACGCACCCGCCGGAGGACCTCGCCCTGGTCCTCGTCGACTACAAGGGCGGTGCGACCTTCGCCCCGTTCGCGGAGCTGCCGCACGTGGCCGGTGTCATCACCAACCTGGAGAACCAGGCGGGCCTCGTCGAGCGGGTGCACGCCTCGCTCGCCGGTGAGGTCAAGCGCCGCCAGCAGGTGCTCAAGGACGCGGGCAACGTCGCCGACATCGGTGACTACGCGGCGCTGCGCGCGGACCGGCGGCCCGACCTGGACCCGCTGCCGCACCTGTTCGTGGTGATCGACGAGTTCGGTGAACTGCTCACCGCGAAGCCGGACTTCATCGACCTGTTCCTCTCCATCGGCCGCATCGGCCGCTCCATCGGTGTGCACCTGCTGCTGTCCAGCCAGCGCATCGAGGGCGGCAAGCTGAAGGGCCTGGACACCTACCTCTCGTACCGGCTCGGGCTGCGCACCTTCTCCGCCGACGAGTCCCGCACGGTCCTGGACACCACGGACGCCTTCCACCTGCCGCCGCTGCCCGGCTTCGGTTACCTCAAGGTGGACACCAGCCACTACGAGCGCTTCAAGGCGAGCTACGTCTCGGGCGCCTACCGGGGCCCCGTGCAGCGGGACGAGGAGCAGGACTCCGGTCCGCTGGCCCTGGAGTACGAGGCGTTCAACACGCTGGCCGAGCCGGAGACCGCGGCCGAGGAGCCGAAGGTGCGGCGCCGGGAGACCGGGCCGACCGAGATGGGCGTCGTCGTCGACCAGCTGCGGGAGGCGGCCGGTCCGGTGCGCCGCATCTGGCTGCCGCCGCTGCCCGCCGCCATCGCCCTGGACAAGGTCGCGGGGCCGCTGGACGTGGGTCCGCGCGGGATGCAACTGGCCCGGCGCAAGGGCCCGTTGCAGGTGCCGCTCGGTCTGCTCGACGACCCGACGAAGCAGTGGCAGGGCCAGTGGTACCTGGACCTGACGGTGGCGGGCGGTCACGTCGCGATCATCGGTGGTCCGCAGTCCGGCAAGACCACGCTGCTGCGTACCCTCGCGCTCTCGCTCTCGCTCACCCACACCCCGCAGGAGGTCGGCGTCTACGGCCTCGACCTGGTCGGCGGCGGGCTCCAGGCGATCTCCGGGCTGCCGCACGTCGGCGGGGTCGCCGGGCGTGCGGACCGGGAGCGCGCGGGCCGCACCGTCGAGGAGGTGCGGGGCATGCTCGCGGTCCGCGAGGAGCTCTTCCGCGAGCACAACATCGACTCCGTGGAACAGTTGCGTTCCCTGCACACGGCGGGCCGGCTGCCGCAGCTGGCCTCGGCCGAGATCGTGCTGATCATCGACGGCTTCGGCGCGCTGCGCGACGACTTCGACGAGCTGGACGACGCCGTCGTCGACATCCTCAAGCGCGGTGGCGGCTACGGCATCCACGTGGTCGCGGGCATGCTCCGCTGGAACGACGTGCGCATCGCCACCCAGTCGAACTTCGGCACCCGGGTCGAGCTGCGGCTGAACGACCCCAGCGAGTCGAGCGTCGACCGCAAGCTCGCCCAGACCCTGTCGCCCGACGAGCCGGGCCGCATCCTCACCGACAACAAGCTCTTCGCGCAGGTGGCGCTGCCCCGTACGGACGGTCTGGCGGACGCCTCGGACCTGGGTTCCGTACTGGAGCACACCGCCCGCACGATCCGGGCCACCTGGAGCGGCGAGGTCGCCCAGCCGGTGCGGATCCTGCCGCACGTCCTGGAGCCGCACCTGCTGCCGGGGCCGGTCGCCGAGCCCAAGCGGGTGCCGATCGGCCTGGACCAGACGGCGCTCGCGCCCGCCCTGCTCGACCTGTTCCACCACGACCAGCACCTGCTGGTCCTGGGCGACAGCGAGTGCGGCAAGACCAACCTGCTGAAGACCGTCGCCCGCGGCCTCATCGAGCGCTACGGCGAGGAGGAGCTGGTCTTCGCCGTCATGGACCCGCGGCGCGGGCTGCGCGGCGCGATCCCCGAGGAGTTCCGCGGCGGCTACGCGTACAACCCCAAGATGTGCGCGGGGCTGGCCGCCGGGATCGCCACCGAGCTGGAGAAGCGGCTGCCGGACGACCGGGCGGACACCGAGGACCTGGAGCCCGGCAGCTGGGGCAGCGGTCCGCGGATCGTGATCCTCGTCGACGACTACGACGTGCTGACCACCGCGGGCCAGGCACCGCTCGACCCGTTCCTGCCGTACATCCCGTCCGCCGTGGACATCGGGCTGCACTTCGTCCTGACCCGCCGGGTCGCGGGTGCCTCGCGCGGCATGTACGACCCGCTGATGCTGGGGCTGCGCGAGTCGGGGGCCTCGGCGCTCCTGATGGCGGGCGACCGCAGCGAGGGGCAGCTGTTCCCCGGCGTGTACGCGACCCAGCAGCCGCCGGGACGCGGCGTGTTCATCCGCAGGGGCCAGCCCAACCGCCTCATCCAGACCGTGTACACCGCGGAGTGACGCACCGGGTGGCGGCCCCGTACCGACGGGCCGCCGCCCCCAGCGCGCCTTCGCACCCCGGAAGAAGAAGGAACGGCCGACCACATGACCAAGGACGTCATCGCTCTCACGCCGCGCATGCCCGACCCGTTGACCGTGCTCGCCGGTCTGCTCTCGGGCGGCCCCGACAAGCTGGTGGGGACGACGGGCGAGGACGCCGTCGTGCAGCTCTGCGACGAGGAGGGCCGGCCGCTCGTCTCCGTCGAGGCGCCGATGCTGGTGCAGGTCGCGGGCGAGGCCGAGCGGCTGCTCGGGACGACCGCGCCCCCGGTCCCGTACTGGTGGACGGAGGCCCGTGCCACCACCGGCGTCCAGGAGGCCGAGCTGCTCGCGGGGACCTTCGCGGCCCGGGTAGCCGCCATGGCAGGGGGCGCCGCCTGGCCTCCGGAGGCCACGCGCTCCCTGGCGGTGGTGAAGAGCGAGGGCGTGCGCGCGGTGCCCACGCCCGCCGCCGCGCAGCCCGCCGTCGACGTCCTCACCGACAAGGTGGCCGTCATCATCCAGGACCGGCCGGTGATCGCCATGACGGCCTGGCTGGCGGACGCGTTCCGGGCGGCGGCCAACGCCGAGCTGGGCATCCAGATCGTCACGTCGCCGGGCACCATGCTCTCCCCCGCCGTGCGCAACAGCCTGAGCGGCTGGCCGTCGCGGTGGGTGGTGCAGGACGAGAAGGACGGCTACTACGACGGCCTGTCCGGTGCCGTACTGCGCTGGCAGCACGGCATGTTCGCGCCGGTCGAGTCGCCCGACGCCGGCCCCGACGACCTGCGCACGCCGGTGGCCGCCTCCTACGGGGAGGTCGCGGACACCGGTGAGCGCCAGCTGGCCCTCACGTTCCGCACGGTCCACCCGGCGGACGACCGGCTGGTGCTGGGCGGGGCCCTGGAGGCGGTGTGGCAGGAGCTGACCGGCACGGACCCGGCCGGCTGGGGCACCGCGGAGCCCGCCTCCCTGCCCTGGTCGCTGCGGCGGCTGACCGACGTCGCCTTCGAACGGTCGCCCGAGCCGACCTGGTTCGTGGTGGTCGGCGGCCCGGACCGGCCGGGCCTGGCCACGATCCGCGTCAGCCGCACGAAGGGCGGGGTGGAGGAGGAGGTCACACTGGCGTTCGGCTACGGGCCCGGCGAGGAGCCGCCGTTGGAGGCCCTGCCCCGGGCGGCCGAGGTGCTGGCGACCCGCCACCACCTGCAGTCGATGCTGGTGCAGATCCGCAGGGCCCGCCGCGACCTGGCCGTTCCGCCGCGGTTCGAGGGGCCGGGCGTCCCGGTGGCGTTCGTGCTCGGCGCGGAGGAGGTCCGCGAGATGCCCGGTGACCGCGCCCGGCGCACCCCGCTGTCCGAGCCCCCGGTCCAGCTCGGCCCGAAGTCCCGCCCCGCGCTGTACTACCCGCTGCCCGGCGACCCGTCGGACCTGTCGGGCTGGCAGGACTTCGAGCGCCTGATGCGGCATCTGAAGGGCGCCTGAGGAACCCGGCAGGCCGGCCGGGCGAACCGCCGGTCCGGGCGGATCACCGGACTGCGCACGAAGGGCCTTCGGTACGGGTTTGTCCCGTTCTGCGGGCCCTTCGACATACCTATTTGAGCCAAATATGAAGGCCCCGGTCCGACCGGTGGACACCCGCCCCGGGAAGACAGGAAGCGCTCAAAGCCGTTCAGTGGATTCCGACGATCAAACAATTTCGGTCACAAACGACTTCCCTCTGTCGTCCACACGGGGTTGACTGGGAGTCACGCATGGTGATGCCGCCGTCCTGCACCGAGGGCGATTGCCACCACGGGCCCCGCGGGCCCGGCCCCGATGCCCAGGAATCCGGCGGAGGAGAGTGAGCAGGGATGACTGCCGCGTCTCGCACGGTGCGTCTTCGGCCGCGGTCGCCGGGGGCGGGCGACCCGGCCCCGCGGCACTTATCCGGCGCAGGCTCCGAATTCGGCCGGATATCAGCCCGCACCCTTCATCCGTACCGTTTCCACGAGGGGCACCAATGAGCCAGATCGCGCTGCCGACGTTTCATATGCCGTTCCAGAGCACCGGATGCAACCCAGGTATTGAGGAGACCAGGGAGGCCGTGTGGGAATGGGCCGAATCGAACGGTCTCGTGCTCTCCCCCGCGGCCCGGAAGAAGATGATCCGGACCAGGCCCGAGCTCTGGATCTCCCTCATCTTCCCCAAGGTCTCGCAGCAGCACCTCGACCTCTTCTGCCAGTGGCTCTTCTGGGCCTTCCTCGTCGACGACGAGTTCGACGACGGGCCCGCCGGACGCGATCCGCGCCTGTGCGGGGCGGCGATCGACCGGCTGGTCTCCGTACTGGACGGCGGACCGCCGCACGGGGCCATGGAGCGCGCCCTCGTCGGGCTCAGGACCAGGACGTACCGGGACCGTTCGGCGCGCTGGATCCGGCAGTTCCGGCGGGACACGGTCGCCTGGCTGTGGACCTACTACGCCGAGGCCGTGCAGCGGACCGCCGGACAGGTGCCGAGCCGGGACGAGTTCGTGAAGCACCGCCGGGACTCGGTGGCCATGCAGCCCTTCCTCGACCTGCACGAGATCGCCGCCGGGATCGACCTCCCGGAATCGGCCCGGAGCCTTCCCGCCTACATCGCCCTGCGCAACGCCGTGACCGACCACTCGGGGCTGTGCAACGACATCTGCTCCTTCGAGAAGGAGGCGGTGCTCGGCTACGAGCACAACGCGGTGGCCCTCATCCGGCGCGAGCGGGGGCTGACCCTCCAGGAGGCCGTCGACGAGGCCGGGACGCAGCTCGCGGCAATAGCGGAACGGGTGAGGCGCGCCGAGCGGGAGCTGACCGAGCAGATCGCGGCGGCCGGCATCGAGGGCCCCACCCGGATCGCGCTGGAGCGGTGCGCGCGGGACTACCGGGGCCTGGTCCGGGGCGACTTCGACTACCACGCCCGCGCGGAGCGCTACACCCGTCCCGATCTGACGGAGGTCGACGACCGGGACTCCCTGTCGGGCTTCTTCGCCGCCTGACGACCGCCCGACCGGCTGCCCGGGGCCTGCCCGGCCCGGGGGCGTGGCCCGGGGCGCCGTCGACGGACCGGCGCCCCGGATCACGCCCCCCCCGGATCACGTCCTCGGATCACGTCCTCGGATCACGTCCTCGGATCACGTCCTCGGCGGCAGCGCCCTGAGGGCCAGCGCCCAGCCCAGCCGGGCCTCCCCCGACTCCGCGGAACGGCCGGTGAGTTCGGCGATCCGGCCGATGCGGTTGAGGACGGTGTTGCGGTGGCAGTAGAGCCGCTCGGCGGCCCGCGCCGCCGAGCAGCCGCTGTCGAGCCAGACCCGGAGCGTGCCGAGCAGCGTGTCGCGTTCGGCCGCCGTGTCCAGGACGGCGCCCAGGTACGTGGCGACGATGCGCCCGGCGATCTCCGGGCGGTCGACGAGGAGGATCTCCGCCAGCCGGTCGTCGAACGCCGCCGCCTCGCCGCTCCCGGCGGGGAGGGTGCGCAGGGCCTGTTCGGCCAGGCGCAGGGCCCGGCCCGCGCGGGCGAGCCGGGCGAACTCCGGCGACACTCCCGCGGTGGCACCGGTGTGCTCGCGCAGCAGGTCGAGCAGTACGTCGTACTCCTCCGCGGCCAGCCGCACGATCCCCTCGTACCGGCCCGATCTCGGCCGCCAGAAGGACCAGATGCCGTGGCTCTCCAGGGCGGCCCCCGGGTTGGGCGCCGCCGCCGGGTCCTGGGCCGCCGCGACGACGACGTACCGGTCCCGGACCGGCACCCCGAGCGCGGCGGAGGCCGCCGAGGCGACCGCCGGGTCGTCCCCCCGCCCGTCGAGCAGGGCCTCGAAGAGGGCGGCGCGGCGGGTGTCCTGACGGCCCTGCATCTCCAGCCGGGTCAGCCGGTACGCCTCCGCCATCGCCAGGGAGTAGCGGTCGATGGTCTCCCACAGAGCGCCCGCCACGTCGAGCTCGGTGTCCCGCCCGGCCGCCGCSGCGGCGGCCACGACGCCCCCGGCCCCGTCGGCGTCCCCCGGCCGCCCGGCGCGCGCCGCCCGCAGGTGCTCGGCCATCACCTGCCACATCACCCGGCCCCCGCGCCGGTATGCCTGCAGCACGGTGTCCAGCGGCACGTCCTGCTCCGCGCGCCGCCGCCCCGTCTCGCGCGCCGCGTGCTCGAAGTCCTCCCGGCCGGGAGGCAGTCCGCCGAAGTCCTCCAGGGCCCGTCGCAGGTTGTCGCGGCAGATCTCCCACAGGTCGTCCCGGCTGACGGGCGTGCCCGACGCGTACGTGCCGCTGTGCGCGTGGATGTCGGCGACGACCCGCCGGGTCAGGTCGTCGATCCCCGGCAGCAGCGCGGCGGCCAGGGCGCGGCGCAGCTCGTCGTCGGCGCCGCCCCGGCCGTCGGTGCGGGGGTTTTGGGCCCCGGTCTCGTCCAGCATGCGGGAAGGCTAGCGCCGTCCCTGTCGGATGGCTGTTAGGCGGTTGCCTTGCCATGTGCATCCCCGGGGGGCCACTGCCCAGGTGGACCGGACACACGGTGGGCACCTGCACATTGTGCCGGGCGGGGCGGCGGCCGATTCTGGCATCAGCAGCCGTGCAGCCACCGCGTTCCCGCCACCTGGAGCTCCTCATGTCCCTCAGCGTCGCCGCCGTACTCGGCGAATCGGTCCACCGGCACCCCGACCGCGTCGCCGTGGTCGATTCCGGCACCCGCGTCACCTACCGGGAGCTGTGGGCCGGGGTGCTGGAGCGCGCGGGCGCGCTGCGGGCGGCCGGGGTGCGGCCCGGGGACCGGGTGGCGGTGCTGCTGCCCAACACGGCGGACTTCCTGTACGCGTACTACGGGGCGCTCGCCGCCGGGGCCACGGTCGTACCGGTGCACGGGCTGCTGGTGGCCGAGGAGGTGGCGTACGTGCTGCGGCACAGCGGCTGCGTCCTGCTGATCGGCGGCGGCGCGCTGTGGCCGGTCGCCGAGGAAGGGGCGCGGGCCGCGGGGGTGCGGGCCGTGCGCGGCGTCCCGGAAGGCGGTGCCCCGCTGTCCGAACCGGAGCCCGCGGCGCCGCGGGACGTCGCCGTGATCCTCTACACGAGCGGCACCACCGGGCGGCCGAAGGGGGCCCTGCTCACCCACCGCAACATCGTGACGAACGCGTCGGTGGTCGCCGACGACCTGCTGGAACTGGCCCCCGACGACGTGGTCCTGGGCTGCCTGCCGCTGTTCCACAGCTACGGGCAGACCTGCGCGATGAACGCGACGCTGCGGGCGGGGGCCGCGCTCGTGCTCATGCCGCGCTTCACCGGCGCGGGCGCCCTGGAGCTGCTGACCGCCGAGGGCGTGAGTGTCTTCATGGGCGTGCCGACGATGTACCACGCACTCGTCGAGGCCGCCGCCGGGCAGGCCGGCGCGGCGCCCCGGCCCGTCCTGCGCGCGGCCGTCTCGGGCGGCGCCGCGCTCCCCGTGGCCGTACTCGAACGCTTCGAGGAGGTCTTCGCGACCCAGGTCCTGGAGGGCTACGGGCTGACCGAGACCTCCCCCGTCGCCACCTTCAACCAGCCCCGGACCGGTCGGCGTCCCGGCACGGTGGGGCATCCGATCCGGGGTGTGGAGGTCGGTGTCGCGGACGCGGCGGCGGAGGACGCCGTGGTGCTGCTGCCGGACGGGGAGGTCGGCGAGGTGGTGGTGCGCGGCCACAACGTCTTCGCGGGGTACCTCGACGACCCGGTGGCGACGGCCGCCGCGGTGGTCGACGGCTGGTTCCGCACCGGGGACCTGGGGGTGCGGGACGAGGACGGCTTCCTGAGCATCGTCGACCGGAAGAAGGACCTGATCATCCGGGGCGGCTTCAACATCTACCCGCGCGAGGTCGAGGAGGTGCTCGTGCGCCATCCCGCGGTCCTGGAGGTCGCCGTGATCGGTGTGCCGGACGAGACCCGCGGCGAGGAGGTCTGCGCGGTCGTCGTGGTGCGCCCGGACGCGGACGGGGTGACGGAGCAGGACCTGATCGCCTGGTCCCGGGAGCGGCTCGGGCGGCACAAGTACCCGCGGATCGTCCGGTTCGCCGAGGCGTTGCCGCTCGGTCCGACCGGGAAGGTGCTCAAGAGGGCGCTGACGGCCGCCGCCTCCTCCTCCTGATCCGCCGGACGGAACCCGCCGGACCGGCACCCGCCCGCGCTCCCCCGCCCGCACCACACCGTCCGTCCCCGCACCGCACCGTCCACGCACCGCAGAAGGGCCGAAGCCATCCATGACCGCCGCACCCCCTCCCGCTCCCGGTCCCGCCCCTGATCCCGCTCCCGGAACGTCGCCGCAGGTGGAAACGGTCCACGGAACCGTGCGCGGGACGCTGGAGCAGGGCGTCCACGTCTTCCGCGGCATCCCGTACGCCGCCGCGCCGGTCGGCGCCCGCCGCTTCCGGGCGCCGGAGCCGCCCGAGCCCTGGGAGGGCGTGCGGGAGGCGGTGGCGTTCGGGCCGACCGCGCCCAAACGGCCGTACTCCCCGCCGCTGGACCGGCTGCTGCCCGATCCCGACGTACCGGGCGACGACTGCCTCAACCTCAACGTCTGGACCCCGGACCCGGCCCCGGACCGCACCGGGCTGCCCGTCCTCGTCTGGATCCACGGCGGCTCGCTGCTGCACGGCTCGTCGGCCGTGCCGCTGTACGACGGGGCCGCGTTCGCCCGTGACGGCGTGGTCCTCGTGTCGGTCAACTACCGGCTGGGCGTCGAGGGGTTCGGGGTGTTCCCGGACGCGCCCGCCAACCGGGGGCTGCTCGACCAGCTCGCGGCGCTGGCCTGGGTGCGGGACAACATCGCGGCGTTCGGCGGCGATCCGGACCTCGTCACGGTGTGCGGCGAGTCGGCGGGGGCCGTCAGCATCGCCGCCCTGCTGGCCGCCCCGCGGGCGAGGGGCCTGTTCCGGCGCGCGGTGCTGCAGAGCGGTGCGCCGACCGCGCTGCGGCCGGACGCCGCCCGCCGCACGACGGAGCTGGTCGCGAAGCGGCTCGGGGTCCCGGCGACGGCCGCGGCGCTGGCCGGGGTGGACCCGGCCGGGCTGCTCGACGCCCAGACCGCGGTGACGGCCGGCGGTTCCCCGCTGACCGGCGGGAACTCGTTCCAGATCGTGGTGGACGGCGATCTGCTGCCCCACGACCCGATGGAGGCGCTGCTGGACGGCGCCGCGGACGACGTCGATCTGCTGATGGGCTCGAACAGCGAGGAGTACCGGCTCTGGTTCGTGCCGAGCGGTCTCACGGAGCGGCTGTCCCGGATCGGGCTGCGGATGGCCCTGCTGAAGTTCAAGGTGCCGCGCGCCACGGAGCGGGCCTACCGTGCGAACCGGCCCGATGCCGCCCCGGGCGAGCTGCTGGGCGCGCTGGCCACCGACCTGCTGCTGCGGGTCCCGCTGAACCGGCTGGCCGACGCCCGGACCGACGCCCCGGGAAGCACCCACGTCTACGAGTTCGGCTGGCCGTCGCCCGTGCTGCGGCTCGGCGCCTGCCACGCGCTGGAGATCGGCTTCGTCTTCGACACCCTGGACCGGCCCGACGCGATCGCCCTGGCCGGGGCGGACGCCCCGCAGGAGCTGGCCGACGCGATGCACGCGGCGTGGGTGCGGTTCGCGGCCTGCGGCGATCCCGGCTGGCCGGGCTGGGACGCCACCCGCCCGGTGATGGGTTTCGGCCCCGGCGCGCCCGCCGTGGTGCACGCCCCGCGCGACGAGGAGCTGCACGGCTGGGCACCGTACCGGCAGGGGTCCTGACGGACGGCGCGGGCGGCCCCCGGCCCGTGGTCCTTCCGGGCCCGTGGGCCGGGGGTCCTCCGGGCCGTCAGCCCCTGTTCTGCGCCGCCCAGAACTCGTCGAACGTGAGCAGCCCGTCGCCGTTGGCGTCGTGCGAGTTGATGACGGCCTGGGCCACCGTCTCGGTGACGTAGGGGTCGCCGAGCTGAGCCATCACGCTCTTGTACTCGGCGGCCGAGATCAGCCCGTCGTTGTTCAGATCGAACCGCTGGAATGCCGTGCGCGCCGACTCGATGTCCGCCACAGTTCCGCCCCTTCGTAATGCCTGGTCATTGCCCGACCGATTGCCTGACTGACGGAGGTCAGATTAACGGGCGCGGCGCCCGGCGGTCGCGTCCGGCCCGGTATCCGGCCCCTCGGCCCGGCCCGGACGCGGTGGTCCGGGCCGGGCCGGGGGCCGTGCGGCGGGTGGCGCGGCGGGCCGGGCCGCGGTGGCGGCGACGAGGTCCGGCCGTCAGCGGAAGACGCCGGTGTGGCCGAGGGAGTAGCGGCCGGGCTGCGGGTAGACCGCCAGCCCGTGCGGGCCGCTGCCGACCGGGATGCGGGCGAGCTGCTTGCCGGTTGCGGTGTCGATCGCGTACACCTCCGCGTCGTAGCGTCCGCTCAGCCAGAGGACCTTGCCGTCCGCCGAGACCCCGCCCATGTCGGGGCTGCCGCCGCCGGGCAGACGCCACTTCTTCGCCAGCTCGCGCCGTGCGAAGTCGAAGACGGAGATGGTGCCCTCGCCGCGGTTGGAGATGTACATCTCCTTGGAGTCGCGGCTGACGTAGAGCCCGTGGGTGCCCTTGCCGGTGTGCAGCAGCTTCGGAGTGGTGAAGTTCTTCCCGTCCAGCACCCAGATCCCGTCGGCGATCATGTCCGCGATGTAGAAGGTCCCGCCGTCGGGCGACAGCTTCACGTCCTGCGGCATCGCGCCCTTCAGCGGCAGCCTCTGCTGTTTGACGATCTTCATCGCCGCGGTGTCGACCTTGAGGAGTTCGCCGGAGAACTCGCAGGAGACGATGAAGTACCGGCCGTCGGTGGAGAAGTCGGCGTGGTTGACGCCCGCGCAGTCGACCGGGACGGTCTTGACGGTCTTCATGGTGTGGGCGTCGCGGAAGACCAGTTCGCGGTCCATCGAGGCCATCACCACGGCGTACTTGCCGTCCGGGGTGAAGTAGAGGTTGTACGGGTCGGAGACGGGCACCGTGGGCCCGACCTTCCCGGTGGCCGGGTCGATGGCGGTGAGGCTGTCGCCGATGTCGTTGTTGACCCAGAGGGTCTTCAGGTCCCAGGACGGGACGACGTGCTGCGGCTGGCGGCCGACCTTGATCGTCTTGATCACCTTGTACGTCGCCGGGTCGATCACGGACACGGTGTCGGAGTTGGTGTTGGGGACGTACACCCGGGACGGGAAGTCCTTGACGACGGGCGAGAGCCGGCCCGCCCGGTCGGCCGCGTAGACGTCCTCGGCGTCGAGCACCGGGGGCATCCCGGGGAGCCCCGGCGGTACGGGCGGGACGGCGATCCTCGACGCGGTGGGCAGGGCGGCGGCCTCGCTGCCGACGGCCTGGACGTTCGACTTTCCGGCCGGTGCGCCGCAGCCGGAGAGTACGGCCAGCAGGACGCCCCCGAGCAGGGCCGTGGTGTGCTTGGTGGAGGGAAGCATCAGGTCAACAGCTCCGTGGTCGTCACCGCGCGCAGTCGGCGGCGGTCGATTTCGGTGAGGAGGAGGGGCAGCGCGGCGACCGTGTCCGCGTAGCCGAAGTGCAGGCTCACCACCGATCCGTTGCGGATCTCCCCGGCCACCTTGCGGGTCACGGCCGCGGCGCCGGGAGAGGTGAAGTCGAGGGAGTCCACGTCGTACGAGAGCACGTGCGGGTAGCCCGCCCGTGCGGCCAGCCGCCGGACGAGCGGGGTGGCGTCCCGGGCGCGCGAGGGCCGGAACCAGGTGCCGATGGAGCCGGTGAGCCGGCGCAGCCGCCGGGCGCAGCCGTCGATCTCCGCGTACGCCTCGGCCTCGCCCATCGAGGAGATGTCGGCGTGGTGCTGGGTGTGGTTGCCGAGTTCGTGGCCGCCGTCGAGGATGCGGCGGGCCATGTCGGGGTGTTCGTCGAGCCAGCTGCCGACGGCGAGGACGGTGATCCTGGCGCGGGCCCGTTCGGCCTGGGCGAGCAGGGTGCGGGCGATGGCGGGGTCGCCCTGGCCGTGGAAGGTGAGGGCTACGCGGGCGCGGTCGCGGGGGCCGTGGTCGATCTGCGCCGGCCGGCCGGGGAAGCGGCGCGGTCCCGGCGCGGGGCCCGGGGAGGCGGTCCGGCCGGCGGTGCGCGGGTTCTTCGGGCTCGTCCCGTCGGTGACGGCTCGGGCCGGGGTGTCGCCGGGGACGGTTCCGGCGGGGGTGCCGGCGCCGCCGCGGCCCGAGCATCCGGTGGCGAGGGCGCCGGCGAGGACGGTCCCCGCTCCCGCGCGCAGGGCGCCGCGGCGGTGCACCGGGATGTCGGAGGCGTTCATGTACAGACACACTAGGCACCAAATGCGACAAACATAACAATAAAGGCATATGGATGCAGCGAATGAATCATTCGTCAGATCCCATAGCTATTCACGCTTTCACAGGCAAGTGACTCATCACACCTGTGATTCAGCTGGAAAATGCCCCATTAAGTGAGCATATGTACTTTTTGCACTTTTGGCGGAGAGGTCGCCCGTCTGCCATAGTCGGTGACACGACCTCACCGACCCGAGCCAGGTCGTCACAAGCGGCCGTGAACACACCCCCCATTTCACGGCCCCCACACAGAAGCCCCCGAAGCGCCCCACCACGGCGGACCGGGGGCTTCTGCGCAGCCGGCCGGTACCGGGACGGGGGAGGTCAGCGGTCGGAGATCCGCATCTCGAACCAGGTGGTCTTGCCGCGCGGCAGCAGGTCCACGCCCCAGCGGTCGGAGAGCTTGTCGACGAGGAAGAGGCCCCGCCCGCTGACGTCCATCTCCTGCACCGGCATCAGACAGGGCAGCCCGCGCGAGGGGTCGCGCACCTCGACCCTGATCCAGCCGCGACGGCGCAGCATCCGCAGCCCGAAGACCCGGGCACCGGTGTGCCGCACGGCGTTGCCCACGAGCTCCGAGACGAGCAGTACGGCGTACTCGGCGATCTGGGGGGAGAGCGCCCACTGGCGCAGCACCACGCACGAGGTGAGCCGACGCGCGGTGGCCGCGGACTCCGGGCGCGAGGGGAGCCGGACCTCGCCCTCCGTCGGATTCCCGAACAACTCCAGCGCCTTGAACGCCTGTTCGTCCTCGATCGTCGGCATCCACCGTGCCGCCGTCGAACCGCTGTGCGGTCGCGGCTGTTCCACACCCTCCAGGCCCGCCATGGACACCATCATGACCTCAACGCGGACGCCCCGGGGCCGTTCCGGAGGAATCCGTGCCCCCGGTTGCAACGTTCCGCAACGGCCGGAAGTCATATGCCAGGGACACGAAACACCCGGCTGCACCCATGCTGACCTGCGCGGATACCGGGTCCGGACGGGGTTGCCGGGCCTCGCGGAAAGCCGGGCCCCGAGGTGTTCCCGGAACCCGGCCGATCCGCCCGCACGGATGAACCCGCGCCGTTCTGTACCCAACTGGCGTTCGGTCAGAGGAACTTGGCCTTGCCCGGGCCCTCTTCCACGAAGCTGCGCATTCCGCGCTCGCGGTCCTCGGTGGCGAACAGTCCGGCGAACCAGTTCCGCTCGATCGTGAGCCCGGTGTCGATGTCCGTCTCCAGCCCGGCGTCGACGGACTCCTTGGCGGCGCGCAGCGCGAGCGCCGGGCCCTTCGCCAGCTTGGCGGCCCAGGCGTACGCCTGCTCGTACACCTCGGCGGCGGGCACCACGCGGTCCACCAGACCGATCGTCAGCGCTTCCTCGGCCTTGACGTGGCGGCCGGTGAAGATCAGGTCCTTGGCCCTGGAGGGGCCGATCAGCCGGGCCAGGCGCTGGGTGCCGCCCGCGCCGGGGATGAGGCCGAGCAGGATCTCCGGCTGGCCCAGCTTGGCGTTGTCGGCGGCGATCCGGAAGTCGGCGCAGAGGGCCAGCTCGCAGCCGCCGCCCAGGGCGTAACCGGTGACGGCGGCGACGACGGGCTTGGGGATGCGGGCCACGGCGGTGAAGGAGTCCTGGAGCGCCTTGGACCGCACGACCATCGCCGTGTGGTCCATCGCCTGCATCTCCTTGATGTCCGCGCCGGCCGCGAACACCTTCTCGCCGCCGTAGATGACCACGGCGCGCACGTCGTCGCGCCGGGTCGCCTCCTCTGCGAGTTCGCGCAGCCGGTCCTGGGTGGCCACGTCCAGGGCGTTCATGGGCGGACGGTCCAGGCGGATCGTGCCGACGCCGTCGAGTACTTCGAGATTCGCTGTCATGGGAGGCAGATTAGACGGACCGGGAACGGCCGAGCGGGCCCGGTGGCGTGGATCACGGCACCGGGCCCGCTCGGCCTCGCGTACGGGAGGGGGACTACTCGGTCCACTCCGCCCAGCTCATGTTCCAGCCGTTGAGACCGTTGTCCGGCTGGATCGTCTTGTCCTTCGAGTTCTTCACGATCACGACGTCGCCGATGAGCGAGTTGTCGAAGAACCAGGCGGCCGGGGTCTTCTTGCTCCAGGCGCCGCGCACGTCCTGCAGGCCGACGCAGCCGTGGCTGGTGTTGGTCGAGCCGAAGATGCCGGGGCTGCCCCAGTAGTTGCCGTGCAGGAAGGTGCCCGAGGTGGACAGGCGCATCGCGTGCGGCACGTCCTTGATGTCGTACTCGCCGCCGAAGCCGACGGTGTCACCGTTCATCCGGGTCACCTTGAGCTTCTCGCTGATGACCATCTGGCCGTTGTACGTGGTGGTGGCCGGGGCGCCCGCGGAGATCGGGATGTCCTTGATCTCGCTGTCGTCGCGGACGACCTTCATCCGGTGCGTGCTCGCGTCGACGGTGCTGACCTGCTTGCGGCCGATGGTGAAGGAGATCGTCTTGGCCTGCTTGCCGTACACGCCGGGCCGGCCCTCGACGCCGTCGAGGTTGAGCTTCACGGTCACCTTGGTGCCCGAGGCCCAGTAGTTCTCGGGGCGGAAGTCGAGGCGGTCGTTGCCGAACCAGTGGCCCTCGATGTCCACGGCCGGCTCGGACGTCACCTTGATGGCCTTCTCGACGGCCTCGGGGTCGGTGATGCCCCGGGTGAAGTGGATCGAGACGGGCATCCCGACGCCGACCGTGGAGCCGTCCTCCGGGGTGTACTGCCCGATGAAGGTGTTCTGCGGGACCAGCGTGGTGAAGCTGGTGTCCTTCGCCGACTCACGGCCCTTGGAGTCCTCGGCGACGGCGTGGACCTTGTACTTGGTCGCCGCGGCCAGGTGCTGGTCGGGCGTCCAGCTCGCGCCGTCGGCCGCGATCTTGCCCTCGACCTCGGCGCCCTTGGGGTCGGAGACCTTGACCGTGGTCAGCTTCCCCTGCTCGGCCGAGACCTTCAGCACCCCGCTGGTCGCGACGGAGTCGGCGCCGTCCTTGGGCGCGACGCTCACCACGGCCTGCGAGGCCGAGGTGTCCTCCGCCTTCCCCCCGCCCTTGCCACCCTTGCCGGCGTCGTCTCCCCCGCCGCACGCCGTCACCATCATCAGCATCGCACCCAGCACCAGAGCCAGCGGTCCGGTGGCTCCTCGCCTGCCCCGCCTGCCGTTCGCCCCGGCCGATGTCCCCGATATCGGCTGCCCGTTCAATGTGGTCGTCTCCCCTCACACGGCCTGGCCCCGCCATGGCCCCGGGAGCCCTGCGGCTCCCTCCCCCGCGCGCTGCATATGCACGCTCAGCGAAAGATAATCACACCGGACATGTGGAAATGACCCCCTGGATGTCACCATTCAGTCCCAAGTTCACCGGAGCGAAGGGCGGGACCGAACAGGGGCGGGGCC
>NZ_RDBO01000077.1:988920-1017217 GCF_008120935.1 Streptomyces sp. sk2.1 | reverse complement strand
CCCTTGGAACGGTCCGGGGACGGAGCCGGACGGGGACCCCCGGGACGGACCGGGGACGGGACCGGACGGGGACCCCCGGACGGAGCCGGGTGGGGCGGGACGTACTTCAGCGCAGGGCGGAACCCGCCCTCCAGTGGGCCCAGTCCAGGTTCCAGCCGCTGAGGCCGTTGTCCGGCGCAACCCGTTTGTCCGCGGAGTTGACGACCTCGACCACGTCGCCGATGAGCGTCCGGTCGAAGAACCGGCCGGCCGGGGTGTCGTCGCCGCCGCCCTTCACGTCGAGCAGCCCCACGCAGCCGTGGCTGACGTTGTCCGAGCCGAACACACCCTCGTCCGACCAGTAGTTGCCGTGCAGGAAGGTGCCGGAATCGGTGAGCCGGAGGGCGTGCGGGACGTCCGCGATGTCGTACTCGCCGCCGAAGCCGACCGTGCGGCCGTCCATCCGGGTCACCTCGTTCATCTCGCTGACCACCATCTTCCCGTTGTACGTGGCCGTCCCGGGGGAGCCCGCCGTGATCGGGAAGGTGGCGACGGTCCGGCCGTCGCGGCGCACCTCCATGGTGTGCGCGGCCGCGTCGACCACGGACGTCTGGGAGCGGCCCACCTCGAAGGCGATCGTCTTGTCCTGGGAGCCGTACACGTGCGGCGCGCCCTCCACGTCGCGCAGCCCCACCACGACGGTGACCTCGGTGCCCGGCTCCCAGTACTTCTCGGGGCGGAAGTCGAGGCGGTCGGCGCCGAACCAGTGCCCCACCACCTCGACCGGCGGGTCGGACGTCACCCGGATCGCCCGCTGCACGGCCGCGCGGTCGGTGATCGGGCGGTTGAAGTCGAACGAGACGATCATGCCGGTGCCGACCGTGGCGCGGTTCTCCGGCTTGAAGTAGCCGATGAAGCGGTGTGCGGGCACCGCCGTGGTGAAGGTGGTGTGGCGGGCCGTGCGGTTGCCCGAATCGTCCACCGCCACCGCGTCGACGCTGTACTTGGCGGCGAGCCCGAGCCGGGCCGCCCCCTTCCCGGGTTCCCAGGACAGGCCGTCGTCCGAGATCCGGCCCGGGACCTCCCGTCGCTGCGCGTCCTCGATCCGGGTGACCCGGACGCTCTGCAGCCGCCCGTCCGGAACCCTCACCTCCACCCGGTCGTCCGGGCCGACGTCCTTCGCCCGGTCCTTCGGGGTGATCAGGATCGCCTCCTGCGGCGGGCGGGCCTTCCCGCTGAAGATCGATCCGACACCGGAACAGCCGGTCAGCACGACCAGTACGGCCAGCACGGCGAGCAGTCCCGCCCGGGCCGGTGCGGTGGCCGAGCCCGCCACCGTCCTCTTCGCTCTCTTCGCTACGTGTTTCACGTCCCCCCAAACGACCGGGACCGGCCGGGGAAACGTGGGGTACGGCCTCCCGGGTGCACGGACGGCGGGACACGCCGTGCCGGAGGCCGGGCGGGTGCCGGGTCGGTGCCACGCGCCCGGAGCGGGGGCGGGCCGCGCGGGGTCAGCCGAGGATGCCCCGGTCGTAGCCGACCGCGACGGCGGCGGCCCGGTCCTTGGCGCCCAGCTTGGCGAAGATGTGCGTGAGATGGGTCTTCACGGTGGCCTCGCTGATGAACAGTTCGGCGGCGATCTCCCGGTTCGACGTGCCCCGCGCGACCAGTTCGAGCACCTCGCGCTCGCGGCCGGAGAGCGATTCGCCGCCCGGGGCCGCCGGGGTGCGGACCCGTGAGACGAGCCGGGTCGCGACGGTGGGCGAGAGCACGGTACGGCCGTCGGCGGCGGCGCGGACGGCGGTGAACAGCTCGTCGCGGGGCGCGTCCTTGAGGAGGTAGCCGGTGGCTCCGGCCTCGATCGCGGGGAGGGTGTCGGTGTCGGTGTCGTACGTGGTGAGGACGAGCACCCGGGAACGGGCGCCGCGGGCGGTCAGCTCGGTGATGGCGGCGACCCCGCCGCCGCCCGGCATCCGCAGGTCCATCAGGACGACGTCGGGATCGAGCCGGGCCACCAGCTCGACCCCCTCCACCCCGTTCGACGCCTCCCCCAGCACCTCGAAGCCCGGGGCCGAGTCGAACATGCCGCGCAGACCGTCCCGTACGACGGGGTGGTCGTCGACGACGACGAGCGTGATGACGTGTGCGGTCTCTTCCGGCATGGCAGGCCAACCGTACTGGTCACCGGTGGTCGGGGACCAGTGGCCCCTCGTTCGGACCGCGCGCCGCGGCGTCCCCGGCACGGTCCGGACCTAAAGAGGCACCCGGACGCTGACCGCGGTGCCGTGCCCCGGTTCGCTCTCCACCTCGACGGTGCCCGCGACGCGTTCGGCGCGGGCCCGCATGCCGCCGAGGCCGAATCCGCCCGCGCCCCGGTACGGCGGCAGGGCGTGCGGGACGAAGCCCCGGCCGTCGTCCCGTACGTCCAGGGTGAGTTCGTCGCCCATGAAGGACAGCGTGACGCCGACCCGGGACGCCCCGGCGTGGCGGCCGGTGTTGGCGAGGGCCTCCTGCGCGATCCGGAGCAGGGTGGCGGCCATCTCGTCGTGGACCGGCTCGACGGTGCCGGTGACGGTGAACCCGGCCCGTACGGCGTGGTGTTCCGCCCAGTCGGTGACGGTCTTCTCCAGGGCGCCGGGCAGGTCGTCGTGTTCCAGTGCGACGGGGACCAGGTTGTGGACGGAACGGCGGGCCTCGCCGAGGCTGTGCCGGGCGAGGTCGGCGGCACGGTCGAGGTGCCGGCGGGCCAGTGCCGGGTCGCTGCCGCCGACCGAGGTCACCACCTGGAGCTGGGCGATGATGCCGATCAGCCCCTGGGCGAGGGTGTCGTGGATCTCGGCGGCGAGCCGGCGGCGCTCGTCGGCGACGCCCGCCTCGCGCGCCTGGACCAGGAGTTGGGCGTGCAGTCCGGCGTTCTCCGCCAGGGCCTGTTCGAGCCGGGCGTTGGCCGACTCCAGTTCGGCGATGGTGTCGGTCTGGGTGCGGGCGTGGTCCGCCTCGTGGTCGCCGATCTTCGCGAAGACCATGGTGAGGGTCCCGTGCAGGGCGAACAGGACGAGGAAGGCGACCCAGTTCATGAGGGAGGCCGGCGGCAGTCCGCTGCCGCTCTGCGAGCCCGCCATGATCGCGGCGACGACCAGCAGCCCGGCGCGGAAGGCACGTTGCGGGAGCAGCCGGCCCGCGTCGAAGTAGCCGAGGACGGCGTACATCGAGAAGAACGGGTTGCACCAGGTCAGTCCGAAGGCGAGCAGGGTGCGGACGGCGAAGTAGCACTGGGCCGCCCGCGACCCGGGGGGACGGGACCGCTTCGCCCTCCCCCACCAGAGCTGGAGGACGAGCGCGCACGGGACCAGCACCGCGGCGGTGTACACCTCCGGGCGGGACATGATGAGCCCGGCGGTGACGGCGGAGACGGCGCTGCCCAGGCCGAGCAGGCCGTACGGCCCGTAGGTGAAGAACCGTTCCCATCCCTGTTCGGCGGTCGTCGGGCCGCCCACGGCCGCCCCCTTTCCGCCCGTCGTGTCCCCCGGGCACCCCGTGTCCCCCACCATGTCCCCCGTGCTCATGACGACAGTGTCCCCGAGCGGCCCTCTCCGGTCAGCCCCGCGGCGGTCTCATTCCCACCGGAACAGACGGGTCGCGAGCAGCGTCGCCAGGCCCGTCCACAGCACCATCGCGCCGAGGGACGCCCAGCCGGGCCAGCCGCCGGACATCGCCCGGTCCAGCGCCTGGGAGGCCGCCCCGAGCGGGGTGAGCTGGACGATGTGCCGGAGGGTGTCGGGCATGGACTGCACCGGGATCCAGACCCCGGCGGTGAACATCGTCGCGAGGTAGACGATCGAGCTGATCGCGGTGGACGCCTTGACGGTCCGGGTGAGGGCGCAGAGCAGCGAGCCGAGGGCGAGGACGCTCGCCGTCGCCAGCAGCAGTGCCAGGACGTAGCCGAGGGGCTGTCCGGGCAGGCGTACGCCGAAGGCGATCCGGCCGACGCCCATGGCCAGCGCGGCGGAGCAGAGCGACGCGGCGCCGTGCAGGGTGATCTGCGCGGTGAGCAGCGCGGACGGGCGTACCGGCGTGGTGGACATCCGGCGCAGGATGCCGCGTTCGCGGTAGCCGGTGAGGACCGGCGGCATGGCCTGGAGCCCGGCCATGATCATGCCGAGCAGCACCGCCACCGGTACGTACAGGTCGATGACCCGGCGTCCGCCGAGCGCTTCGTCGGGGTCCCGGAAGGACGGGATCAGGCCGAGGATCGTCAGCAGGACGGTCGGGAAGACGAGGATCCAGAACAGGTTGCCGGGTTCGCGGAGGAAGAGCCGCGTCTCGGCCCTGAGGACCGCCCGGTGCGCGGAGGCGGGTGCGGGCATCGGTGCGGATGCCGGTGCGGACGTGGTTCCGGCCGGGTTCGCCGTGGTCATCTCAGGCCACCTGTTCTGTGAGGTCGAGGAAGGCGTCGTCCAGCGTCGCCTCGGAGACGCGGAGCTGGTGTGCGGTGATGCCGCGGCGGGCCAGCAGCGAGATCACCGCGTTGACCGTCTCGTCGGTGCCGTCGATGGTGATCCGCCCGTCCTTCCGCGTCACGCGGACCGCGCCGGGCAGCGGGGTCAGTTCGGCGTCGGCGAGCGGCTGCGAGGGGGTGAAGGCGATGACGGTGGAGCCGGCCGCCCTGCTGATCAGGCCGGACGGGGTGTCGAGGGCGGCGACCCGGCCCTTGTCGATCACGGCGATCCGGTCGCAGAGCCGGTTGGCCTCCTCCATGAAGTGCGTGACCAGGAGGACGGTGACGCCGCTGTCGCGCACGTCCTCGATCAGCTTCCAGGTGTCCCGGCGGGCCCTCGGGTCCAGACCGGTGGTCAGTTCGTCCAGGACCACCACCCGGGGATTGCCGATCAGGGCGAGCGCGATGGACAGCCGCTGCTTCTGGCCGCCGGACAGCGCGGCGAACCGGGTGTCGTACTTGGTGTGCAGCCCGAGCCGCTCGGCGAGTTCGTGCCGGTCGGCGGGGTCCGGGTGGAAGGCGCTGTACAGCTCCAGCGCCTCGGCCACGGTGATCTTGGGCTGCAGTTCGCTCTCCTGGAGCTGGGCGCCGAGCAGCCGGGTGACCCGGTCGTGGTCGGCGACGGGGTCGAGCCCGGCCACCCGGACCGTCCCCCCGTCGGGGACCCGCAGCCCCTCGACGCATTCGACGGTGGTGGTCTTGCCCGCGCCGTTGGGACCGAGGATGCCGAAGATCTCGCCCTCCTCGACGGTGAAGCTCACCCCGTCGACCACCCGGCGCCCGGCGTACGCCTTGTGCACCCCGTCCACTTCGATGATTGCCATACCCACGAGAATCGCGGCGCGGGCACCGGCGCACCATCGGCCATCACGCTCGAAGCGGCATCAGCCGATCGGTTGATACGGGGTACGACCAGGGAGGTTCCAGAGCCCCGGCGTTTTCGGCGGCCGGAAAACCACATGAGCGATGTCAGGGGTGAACCGTAGGCTCGCCTGTGATGCCCGAAAAAAACGTAGAGCCCGAGAAGCGGTCCGCCACCCGTACCCTGCTGCGGCTGTGGCCGTACGTGAAGCCGGTGCGCGTCCGCCTGTTCAGCGCCGCCGCGGTGGCGATCGTCGCGTCCTGCATCGGCCTGGTGATCCCGCTCGTACTGAAGTGGATCGTCGACGGCCCGGTGGCGGACCGTGACCCCGGGGGCGTCTGGCTCGGCGCGCTGTACCTGCTGTTGCTGGGCATCGCGGAGGCCGGGCTCTTCGGGGTGCGCCGGTGGCTGGTGGCCCGTCCGCTGGCCGGGGTGGAGGCGACCATGCGGGCCGACCTGTACCGGCGTCTGCAACGGCTGCCGATCGCCTTCCACGACCGTTGGGCGTCGGGGCAGTTGCTCTCGCGCGGTACGACGGACCTGATGCTGCTGCGCCTGTTCCTGGCGTTCCCGTTGACCTTCCTCCTGGTCAACGGGACGACGATCCTGGTCGGTTTCGGCATCCTGCTGAGCCAGCGGTGGACGCTGGGGCTGGTGCTGCTCGCCCCGATGGTGCCGCTGGTGTTCCTCTGCTCGCTCTTCCAGACGAAGTACGCGGACGTGGCGCGCAGGGCGCAGGACCAGGTCGGCGATCTGACGACGGTCGTCGAGGAGAGCGTGCTCGGCATCCGCATCATCAAGGGCTTCGGCCGGCACCGCAGCCAGGCGCTCGCCTTCCGGGCCCTGTCGGAGCGGCTGCGCGCCACGGAGCTGGGCAAGGCTCGTCTCCTCGCGGGCATCTGGGCCAGCATGACCATGATTCCCGAGCTGGCCATCGGCGCGGCGCTGGTCCTCGGCACGGTCCAGGTCGCGGACGGCGGGCTCTCCGCGGGCACCCTGGTCGCCTTCCTCTCGACGGCGCTCGCCCTGCGCTGGCCGATCGAGTCGATCGGCTTCCTGCTGGCGATGAGTCAGGAGTCGGCGACGGCGACCGAGCGGTACTTCGAGGTGATGGACGCGACCGAGGAGGACGGGCGCGAGGAGGACGCGACGGTCGTGCCCGACGGCGGCGACCGCTCCCGGCCGGATGCCCCGGACCGGGGCGGAGCGGTCGGCGAACTGGTCTTCGAAGGGGTGGGGTTCCGCTATCCCGACGCGGAGGCCGGTGCCGCGCCCGTGCTGGCCCGGATCGATCTGCGGGTCCGGCCCGGCGAGACGATGGCTCTGGTGGGGGCCACGGGTTCGGGCAAGACGACCCTCACCGCCCTGGTGCCGCGACTGCACGAGGTCACGGCGGGACGCATCCTGCTGGACGGTACGGACATCACCACCATGCCCCGCGAACGGCTGCGCGAGCTGGTGTCGGTGGCCTTCGAGGAGCCGACGCTCTTCTCGGCGAGCGTCGGGGAGAACGTCCTGATGGGCGCCGATGGTGCCCAGGAGGACGAGTTGCGCCGGGCCCTGTCGGTGGCCCAGGCCGATTTCGTCCACGATCTGCCCGAGGGCGTCGGCACCCAGGTCGGCGAGCAGGGGCTCAGCCTCTCCGGCGGGCAGCGCCAGCGGCTCGCGCTGGCCCGTGCCGTGGTCGGCCGGCCGCGCTTCCTGGTGCTCGACGACCCGCTCTCCGCGCTGGACGTGCACACGGAGGCGCTGGTGGAGGCCGCTCTGCGCCGGGTGCTGGCGCAGACCACGGCGATCGTGGTGGCGCACCGGCCCTCCACGGTGATGCTCGCGGACCGGGTGGCGCTGCTGTCGCGGGGCCGGATCGCCGCCGTCGGCACGCATCAGGAACTGCTGCGCGACAACGCGGAGTACGCCTGGCTGATGTCGGGCGCCGAAACCGCGCCGGGAACCGACCGGCCGTCCGCACCGGACCCCGCCCCGTCGTCCCCGGAAACCGGTCCCGCCGCGTCCGCCGAGGACCGCCCCGCACCCGGCGCCCCCGCACCCGAAGCCCACACCCCCGCCTCCGCCCCCGTCGAGAAGGGCAGCACCCGATGACCACGACGACGACGGGGCGCACCGACCGGCCCGCGCCCGACGAGCCCGAGGAGCTGTCCCCCGCGGACGCCGGGGACCTGTTCGACCGGGACGATCTGCCCACCCCGCCGGGAGCGACCCGGGCCCTGCTGGGGTCGCTGCTGCGGCCGTTCAGGGCGCGGGTGGCGGTGGCCGCGCTGTTGCTGCTGGTCCAGCAGGCCGCGATCCAGGCGGGCCCGCTGCTCGTGGCGTACGCCATCGACCGCGGCGTGCCCGCCTTCCGGAACGAGGACTACGGGCCGCTGATCGCGGTGGCCGTCGGGTACGCGCTGTGCTCGGTGACGGCCGGGGCCATGGAGTACACGTTCATCCGGACCTCCGCCCGGGTCAACCAGGACGTGCTGCTCGATCTGCGCGGGCGCATCTTCCGCCACTCGCAGGCGCTGAGCGTGGACTTCCACGAGCGCTACACCTCGGGCCGGCTGATCTCCCGTTCCACGACGGACGTGGAGTCGCTGCGCGAGCTGCTCAGCGAGGGGCTCCAGGAGCTCGTCATGATCGTCCTGTCCTTCGTCTCCATCTCGTTGACGCTGCTCTGGCTGGACTTCGGCCTCGGCGCGGTCGCGGTGCTGTCCTTCGTGCCCCTGTACCTGCTGGTGCGGGTCTTCCAGCGGCGGGCCGGGGCGCTGTACACGGAGCGGTCGACGGCGATCGCCGCGGTCATCGTGAAGTTCGCGGAGACGATGAACGGCATCCGCCCCGTCCGGGCGTTCCGTCGCGAGGCCGCCAACGACGCGCACTTCGAGAAGCTCAACGGGACGCACCAGTGGTCCAACGGCAGCGCGATGCTGGAGATGGCGCGTTACGTCGTCGGCTCCCGGCTGGTCGCCAACACGGCGGTCGCCGGGATCGTGCTGTGGGGCGCGTACCGGGTGGCTTCGGACACCCTGGCGCTCGGTGTGCTGGCCGCGGCCGTGCTCTACCTGCGTCGGCTGTACGACCCGATCGACCGGCTCGGGATGTTCCTCAACTCCTACCAGTCGGCCGCGGCCTCGCTGGAGAAGATCGCGGGCCTGCTGGCCCAGACGCCGTCCGTCCCCGAGGCCGCCGAGCCGCGCGAGCTGCCCGCCCTCCCGGGCGAGCACCCGGGCCGCGAGGTCGTCTTCGACGGGGTGAGCTTCGCCTACCGCACGGGCGGCGAGGTGCTGCCCCGCTTCGACCTGAAGATCCCGGCCGGTCAGACGGTCGCCGTGGTCGGTTCGACGGGGGCGGGCAAGTCGACGCTCGCCAAGCTGCTGGCCCGTTTCTACGACCCGACCGAAGGCCGGGTGCTGCTGGACGGGACGGATCTGCGGGACCTGGCCGTGCCGGAGCTGCGCCGGGGCGTGGTGATGGTGACCCAGGAGGCGTTCCTGTTCTCCGGGACGGTCGCCGAGAACATCGCGGTCGGCAGCCCGGACGCGACCCGCGAGGAGATCGAGCGGGCCGCCAGGGCGATCGGCGCGCACGACTTCATCGCGGGACTGCCCGAGGGGTACGACACGGACGTGCGCAAGAGGGGCGGCCGGATCTCGGCCGGTCAGCGCCAACTGGTCGCGTTCGCCCGCGCCCTGCTCGCGAACCCGGCCGTGCTGATCCTCGACGAGGCGACGAGTTCCCTGGACGTCCCCGGCGAACGCGCGGTGCAACGGGCCATGGACACGGTGCTGCACGGCCGTACCGCGGTGGTGATCGCCCACCGTCTGTCGACCGTGGAGATCGCGGACCGGGTCCTGGTGATGGAGCACGGCCGCATCGTGGAGGACGGCACCCCCACCGCCCTCATCGCCGGCACCGGCCGCTTCGCGGGACTGCACCGGGCGTGGCGGGACAGCCTGAGCTGAGAGCGGGCCGCGCACCGGGCGGTACCCGGCGGTGGTGGGGGGCGCGGGCGGTCAATAGGGTCGCCCGTATGACAACACCAGTGATCCGGGCGGTCGAGGCGGACGACACCGCCTGGGACGACCCGTCCGAGGACAAGCTGCACGACCTGCTGGCCGACATGAGCCTCAGCCACCGGTTCGTCGTCGTGAACCGGCTCGACGCGGAGCCCGAGGGTCAGCACTACATGCAGGTGTACCTGGAAGACGATCTGAGCTATCAGGTGGAGTACCGCGAGGGAGGGCCGGACCGGCACTTCCAGGCGTGGATGCCCCGTGACCGGGGGGACTTCTCGGTGGAGCCGGTGGCCAAGGTGGTGCAGGACTGGGCCGCCGGGCGGCCCGGCTGGCGTGAGGCGGTCGTCTGGCTCCCGTGGTCGCCCGAGGAGTCGTCCGCCCGCGACCACCCCCTCGCGCCCCCGCGGCCGTAGGCCGAATGCGGACGACGCCGCGGCCGGGCCGCCGGCCGTCCCGGTCCGCCGGAGGCAGGGCCGAGGCAGGACGGAACGCCGGTCCGGCGGGTGGCGGTCCGCCGCCCGCCGGACCGGCTCCCCCGGATGGTCACCCCCCTCTGCGTGATCACCCGGGAAACCCGGTCGTCGGTCACACGTCCCAGGCGACCGGGAGGCTCTTCACCCCGTAGATGTCCGCGGCCTCCGGACGCAGCGGGACCTCCTCCGGCGGTACGGCCAGGCGCAGCGTGGGGAAGCGGTCGAGCAGCGCGGGGAACGCGACCCGCAGTTCGACGCGGGCCAGTTGCTGCCCCAGGCACTGGTGGATGCCGTGGCCGAAGGCGAGGTGTCCGCCCTCCTGCCGGCCGAGGTCGAGCACATGGGGGTCGGCGAAGCGTCCGGGGTCGCGGTTGGCGGTGTTGTACGACAGGATCACCGGCGAACCTGCCTCGATGAGCCGCCCGCCCACCTCGACGTCCTCCAGCGCCGTCCTCATGAACGTCTTGGCGACGGCGAGGTACCGCAGCAGTTCCTCCACGGCCCGGTCGGTGAGCCCGGGATCGGCGCGCAGCGCGGCCAGTTGCTCCGGGTGGCGCAGCAGCGCGAAGGTGCCGAGGGCCAGCATGTTCGCGGTGGTGTCGAGCCCGGCCGCCAGCAGGATCAGGGCCATCCCGCGCAGTTCCTCGTCGGTGAGGTCGCTGTCGGTGAGGTCGCTGAGCACGTCGTCGGTGGGGTTCGCGCGCTTGGCCGCCACCAGTTCCGCCAGGTAGTGCTGGGTCGAGGTGTAGGCCGCGATCATCTCCTCGTCGCTCGTCTCCCCGTCCATGAACGAGCGGACCTGCTCCTGGAAGGAGCCCCGGTCCTCGTACGGCACCCCCAGCAGTTCGCAGATCACGACGGCGGGGATGGGGTTGGCGAACGCGGTCACCAGGTCCGTCGGCGGTCCGGCCTGCTCCATGGCGTCCAGGTGCTCGGTGGTGATCTGCTCGATGCGCTCGGTCAGCAGCCGCATCCGCCGCACGGTGAACTTGCCCATCAGCGGCTTGCGGTAGCGGCCGTGCCGGGGTTCGTCCATGAGGAGGAACTCGCCGGGCGGCGCCGGGGGCGACTCGATGTCCCCGTAGTCGATGGTCGGGTGGCGCAGCAGCTCCTTGCGCGAGCTGAACCTCTGGTCGGCCAGGACCGCCCTGACCTGGTCGTACCCGGTGACCAGCCAGCCGGGCCTCCCGCCGGGGAAGGTGTAGCGGCTGATCGGACCGTGCCCCTGGGCCTCGACCAGCTCCGCCGGCGGGTCGAAGGGGCAGCCGGGCCGACGCTCCGCCGGCATCGTCGCGACGGTGTGCAGTGACTCGCCCATGACCGTTCCCCCATCTCGCGATATTACGCGTTTTACGATGCCTGAAAGCTACGATGCATCCAGAGGGGCTGTCAATTATAAGAAACTTGTTTACGCAGGTCAGAGGCCAGAAATTGATGCAATGACGCTGACCTCAAACGCAATATCGCGTTGCAATGAATGGCCGCGAAGGCAATACTGACGACATGCCAGGAGGACGGTTGACCCAGCAGGACCGCCAGCGCATCGCGGTCGGAATCGCCGACGGACTCTCCTACGCCGAGATCGCGAGACGGCTCGACCGGCCGACCTCGACGATCAGCCGGGAGATCGGGCGCAACGGCGGCCCCCACGACTACCGGCCCCAGCAGGCGCAGCGGGCGACGGCCCGGCGGGCGCGGCGCGGCACCCCGAAGCCCCCGCGCGCGGGCGGGCCGCCGGACGGCGTCGGGGCGCAGGAGGAGATCGTCGAGATGGCGGTCCGGGCGGGGCTGCCGAGGATCACGGCACGCGTGCATCTCGACCTGTTGCAGTCCGAGGACGGCAGGCGCACGGCGGCCGAGCTGACCCGCAGGCTGAAGGTCAGCCCCGCCTCCGTCTCCGTGGCCGTGAACTACCTCGTCCGGCACGGCTACGTCCGGCGCGAGCGCGATCCGCAGCGGCGCCGCGACGTCTATGTGATCGACGACGAGGCCTGGTACCGCTCCGTCGTGCTCAGCGCACGGCAGACGCTGGAGACGGCACGGGCCGCGCTGGCCTCGGCGGAGGAGGTCGGACCCGACGACCTCGTGGGGCGGCGGATGGCCCGGACGGGGGCGTTCCTGGAGCGGATCAGCCTGGACCTGCTGGAGTCGGCCGACCGCTGGCGCCCCCTCCTGACATGAGGGGCCCCATGATCCGGATGATCCGACTCGGTTCACGGTGACGACTTCTGAATTCTCGTCAGATCCGGTTCCGGTGCCGGCCCGGCGGGGTGTTCCGCCGCGCGGCGGGGCAGCAGCAGCGGGGTCGCCAGCAGGAGCACTCCGGCCAGGCCGATGGCCGTACGCGGGCCGAGCAGGCCGCCCAGCACGCCCCAGAGGGCCGTCAGGAGCGCGGTCGAGCCCTTGGTCGTCACCGCCCAGGCGGTCAGTGTGCGGGTGACCCGGTCGGTCGCGGTGCGCCGGAGGCGGCAGGTGGACTGGACGGGGTTGAAGACCCCGCAGCAGAGGATGAGCCCGAACTCGACGCCGATGACCAGCAGCAGCCCCCCGGTGCCCGGCCCCAGGAGGACCAGGCCGACCGGCCAGATCGCGCGCAGCGCCCCGCTCCCGACCAGGACCCGGTGCGGCCCGAACCGGGTGACGAGCGGCCGGGCCAGCCGCGACCCGAGCAGTCCGCCGAGCGCGGGCGCGGCGAAGGCGAGGCCGTACTGCCATGGCTCGAACCCGAGCCGGTCGAGCATCAGGACGGCCAGCAGCGGCTGAGTGGCCATCACCAGGCCGTTGAACAGAGCGGTGTTGAGGAACAACGGGCGCAGCGTCGCGTCGGCGAGGATGTACCGCCACCCGTCGAGCAGGTCCCCGGCCCGCATCCGCGCGGCCTTCGGGTGCTCGGGCCGCGGCTCGTCCCCGCCCGCCGCGCGGATGCCCAGGGCCGAGAGCAGATGGCTGACCGCGTCGGCCACCACCGTCGCCACCGGCCCGAGGAGCCCGATCGCCGCACCGCCGAGCGGCGGCCCGATGATCGTGGTCGTCCAGGACGTGGCCTCGAACCGGGCGTTCGCGACGAGCAGGTCCTCGGCCGGCAACAGGGTCTTCAGGTACGCGCCGGAGGCGGCGCGGAAGGTGATGTCGGCCGCCGCGACGACCACCGAGACCAGCAGGAGCTGGAGGAAGGTGAGCACGCCGAGCACGAACGCGGCGGGAATCGTCAGCAGCGCCGCGAACCGCACCAGGTCCGTCGCGATCAGCACCTGCCGCTTGCGGCGGAACTCCACCCACGGGCCGAGCGGCACCGCCACGGCCGCGCCCACCGCCGCCCCCGCGGAGGAGAGCGCGGCGACCTCGGCCGGTCCGGCGTGCAGCACCTGGACGGCGATCAGCGGGAACGCGCCGAAGGCGAGCCACGTGCCGAGCGCGCTGGTCCCGTACGCTCCCCAGAGCCATCCGAACCGCCGCCCCAGCCGGTGTCCGCTCCTCATGCCCGACGCCCCCGCTGCTCTTCCGTACAACCGATCCGCGACCGGAAGCATCAAAGCGAGCGCCTCGCCCCTGGAGCAAACAACCGAAAGGCCGCCGGGCCACAACCAGTAGTTGTGTCATTAGGGTGTCGGCATGGACATCGAAGCCGTCCGGACCTTCGTCGCCGCCGCCGACGCGGGGCAGTTCCAGGAGGCCGCCGCCGAGCTGGCGATCACCCAGCAGGCCGTCTCCAAGCGCATCGCCGCGCTGGAGCGCGATCTCGGGGTGCGGCTGTTCACCCGCACCCCGCGCGGCTCCGGGCTCACCATCGACGGGCAGGCGTTCCTGCCCCACGCGCGCGAGCTGCTGCGCACCGCCGAACGCGCGGTCGCGTCCGTGGGCACCGGCCGCCGTCCGCTGCGCGTCGACGTGATCAATTCACGCGGCGCGGCGACGGGCCTGATGCGCGACTTCCACCGCGCCCGTCCCGAGATCGAGCTCGACGTGGTGATGCTGTTCGACATCGGGGCGGCCGTGGCCGCCGTCCGCTCCGGCACGATCGACGCGTCCTTCCGCGCCGTCGCCGCGCCCGGCCGGCCCCTGCCCGAGGACATCGAGTCGGTCCGGGTGCTCGACGAGCCGCTCCAACTCCTCACCGGCCCGGACCACGCGCTGGCGGGCGCCCGGTCGGTGACCGTCGAACAGCTCGCCGGGCACCGGATCTGGATGCCCGGCATCGTCCCCGGCACCGAGTGGGGCGCCTACTACGACGACCTCGTCGCCGAGTTCGGCCTCACCATCGAGGCGACCGGCCCCAACTTCGGCTCCGACGCGCTCCTCGACACCATCGCCGACACCCCGGCCCTGGCCACCTTCATGGGCGGGAACACCCGCCTCGTCTGGCCCACCGGCCACGGTCTGCGCCTCGTCCCGGTCACCGACCCGGTGCCCGTCTACCCGCACTCGCTCATCTGGCACCGCGACAACCCCCACCCGGCGCTCGCCGCCCTCCGCGCCCACCTGGCCGCCGCGGCGACCGGCCGCGACGCCGCCGGGACCTGGACGCCGCACTGGGTGGCCGCGCGCTGAACCCGGACCCCGCGCCGGACGACCCCGCGGCGACCGCCCCGGCCCGCCGCGGGGCCGGTCACCGCCGGTCGTCCGTTCCGCCCAGCACCTCCACCAGCCCCAGCCCCGGGTCGTCGGCCTCGGCCGACCACCGGTCGTAGGCGGCTTCCAGGTACGGGGCGAGCGTGAGCCGCCACGGCAGCCGGTAGCGGTGCGTGAACACGGGCCGGTCGGGCCGGAGAACGACGACGCGCCGGCTCAGGGCGAACCGGCCGCTCCGATGGACGACCCGTGTCCGGTCATCGACGGCGGTCGACCGGGCACCGATCCGCAGGACCCGTCGGCCCTCCGCCTCCCGCACCTCCGCGGACGCCCGGCCGAGTCGCCCCGACCGGAGAATCCCGGACCGGTCCGATCCCGAGTCCGTCAACCTGCCGCCCTCCCCCGGGACAGGCGCGGCCCGCCGGACGGGCCGCGCTCGTCGCATGCTCACTCGGCCCGGACGGCATCACAAGATCGGCGGAACGGCCGGGTGCCAGGGCGCGTCGGCCCGGGTGGACAGCGCGTCGGCGGCCAGCCGGAGCGCGTACACGGGCCGCTCGGCGCCGGGGACGGGACCGAGGTAGTGGTGACCGGTCATGTGGCACCAGGCGGGCAGGTCGAGCGGGGCGGCCGGGTCGGTGGCGATGACGTGGACGACGGTGCCCGGCTCCGCGCCGTCGATCTGCTTGCGCAGCCGCAGCAGGAGGGTGACGCAGAGCAGGCCGGTGCCGTCGACGGTGAGATCCGGCGCGAGGGTCTCGGAGACCTCAGGGGTCTCGGAGATCTCGGGGACCTCAGGGGTTTCGGGGGTCTTGGGGACCTCAAGGGCCCCAGAGGTCTCGGGGACCTCGGAGTCCATGGGGTTTGTGGGACTCATCGGGCTCGTCGTGCTCATCGGTGGTGGGCGGAAGGACGGGAAACGGATGCCACCGGCAAAGCGAGGACCGGGCGACCGGTGGTGGCACCCATGATGCCCGAGGCCCATGGTCTTTTTGGCCGGGCCCCTCCGCGAGGGCCCGCTCAGGGTGCACGGCCGCGATCCGATGGCTGCCCGTCCGCAGGGGGCGGGCTCCCTCGCGGCACCTTCGCCCCTCGGGCACGGCCCGCACCGCCCGTTCCGTCTTCAGCGCGTGGCCCGGTCCGTCGTTTCCCGGGTGATGTCGGCGTGGAGACGGAAGAGAGTCGGGCGGGCTTCGTCCCGGTCACGTTCGCGCAGGGCCGCCCAGCACCGGGCGACGACCTCCCGGGCCCGGGCGCCGGGCCAGGGCCGGGGCAGGAGCTGGGGCGGCAGCAACGGGTCGGGCTCCATGGCGCGGGTGAGTTCGGCGGCCAACTCGATCGCGATGGTGAGGAGTGCGGACGAGGAGAGTTCGGCAGGCCCGGTGAGCCGGTCCAGGCGGGACCGGGCGATGCGGCCGAGGCGGTGGTAGCGGTCGGCGATCTCCTGCAGGGGCCACAGGCTCCGGGCGAGTTCGGCAGGCTCCTGGGTCTCGCCCCTGCGCAGGTCCGTCGTGGTGAGGAGGGTGAACGCGTCGTGGGCGCCGAGGCGGTGGGCCGCTTCTTCGACGTACGGCTCCCATGTGTTGGCGCAGACGTACAGTCCGCCCTGGAGCGGGGCGCCACCGAGGTGGACGAGCGTCTCGCGCAGGGCGTCCCGGGCGGTGCGCGCCGATTCGGGCACCGCGAAGGCGGCCAGGTGCCAGACCCCGTCCCAGGGCGCGAGGCCGGCGTCCTGCCGGAATGCGTGCCGCAGGAAGTCCGCGTTGGGGGCGAGGGCGCGCCTGGTGTCCATGGTCGCGTGCAGTTTCGCCTTGCGGCCTCGGCCCTCGTGCGTGAACCGGCCTTCGGACACGAGGCGTTTGACGCACAGCCGTACCTGTTGGTCGCTCATGCCCAGGGTGTTGGCGACGGTGTACAGCTCGTCCGCGTCGACGGTGCCGTCCTCGCGGACCAGCGCGTGGACGAGCATGCGGGTGGGGACCTCGACGCGGTCGGTCTCGGCGCTCACAGTTCTCTCACTCCTTTTGTCCCGACCGGGCGGTGCATGGTGGTCACCGCGCCGAATCCGAGCAGTCCGCGCAGGTAGGGCTTGTGCTCGGTCCGTACGGCCGTGAAGCCGCGCCGCTCGTACAGAGCCCTGGCACGCGGGTTGGTGTCGATCACGTCCAGTCTGATCTCCCGGCAGCCCTGCTCCGCCGCGACGGCGGCCACTTCCTCGATGAGCAGGCTCCCGACGCCCCGGCCGCGCATGCCCGGATCCACGGCGATGCCGTCCATGACGAGCTGTCCGGGGGCCGGGCGGCGCTCGAACAGGGCGAGGAGCAGGAGTCGGTGCAGTCCTCGCAGGCGTCCGTACGCGCGCAGTACGGCGCGGGCCGATCCTCCGGTGAGGGCCCGTCCGTCGTGCTGGTACCCGGCGAGGCCGACGAGCTGTCCGTCGAGGAGTGCGCAGACCGCGCGATCGGCGTTCAGGTGGGCGGTGAGAAAGGGCACCGCCTTGTCCGGCGGGTTCAGGGCGGGGCCGAGTTTGCGGCCGAAGGCGTCCCAGTACAGCTCGGCCGCCCGCCGCTCGGCTCCGGCCGGGACGCCTCGGCGCACCGTCACCGGTCCGGTCCCTGAACCCGTCGCGTCCAGCCCCATGCCGCGCTCCCTCTCTCCCTGAAACCGGAACCCAAATCTATCAAACTCTCGACGATCGTTTCCATCATGATAGTTTCAGTGTTCGCTCGAACCCGAACAGAGGCGGTCATTTCATGTGCCCGAAGATCCGGCCCCGTCGGCGCGGGCTCCGCATCACCGTGTGGTCACTCGTCACGGTCCTGGCCGTGACCGCCGGCCTCGCCGGTGCGGTGCTGTGGCAGAACTCCTACGACATGGACGAACAGCGGGTCACGATCCGCCACGGCGGCCACACCCTCAACGGCGTACTGGCCACCCCCAGGGACGGCCGCAGGCATCACGGCCTGGTCGTGTACGTCCACGGCGACGGCCCCGTCGACGCCACCCACGACGACGGTTACGAGCCCATGTGGGAGGCGAACGCCAGGGCCGGATACGCCTCCCTGTCCTGGGACAAGCCCGGCGTCGCGGGTGCGCCCGGCGACTGGCTCGACCAGTCCATGGACGATCGGGCCGACGAGGCGGCCGCCGCGATCGCCTGGGCCCGCACCCGTCCGGACATCGACGGCGACCGGATCGGGCTCTGGGGCGCCAGCCAGGCGGGCTGGGTCCTGCCGAAGGTCGCGGCCAAGACGCCCGTGAGCTTCGTCGTCGCCGTCTCGCCCGCGATCAACTGGCTCCGGCAGGGCCGCTACAACCTCCTCGCCGAGCTGCGCGCCGACGGCGCATCGGCGGCCCGCACCGAGGCGGAGGTCGCCAGGAGCGACACCACCCGCCGGCTGCTGGAGCGCCACGCGAGCTTCGAGGAGTACGTCGGGGCGATGGGCGGCGACGCGGGCGGCATGACCGCCGCTCGCTGGGGCTTCATCTCCAGGAACCACACCGCGGACGCCACACGGGACCTCCGCGCCCTGCGCGGCGTACCGGTGCTGCTGACCCTCGCGGGCCATGACGTCAACGTGGACACCGCCGACACGGAGCGCGTCTACCGCAAGGTGCTGGGCGCGGGTGGCGCGTTGAAGGTCAGGCACTACCCGGACGCGACCCACTCACTGCTCAAGCAGTCCGTCGAGCAGTCGGACCTCAGGGTCACGCTCACCGCGCTCTTCTCCCCCCGCTCGCTCTTCGCGGACGGATTCCTGGCCGGCCAAAGGCAGTTCCTCGAAGAACTCGGCCGAGGCGGCCCCACCACTCCATGACGCCCCCGCGGGCCCGGCCCGCGTGGTACACGTTCACATGTACCGCCAGTGCGCTTCGAAGCGCACGCCCCACAGGGCTCCTGACGGGCCGTCACTAGCCCTCGACCAGGTCGAGGGCCCTACGGTCGGCGGCCATGGCACCAACCGGCATCACGGAAACCACCGACTCCCCTCCCTCACGAACCGCTCTCCCCCGGTCGTACCTCTACTGGCTCGCGGGAACCCGGGCCTCCCTGGTCGGTGACGCGGCCCTCCACTTCGCGCTCGGCTGGGCGGCCAGTGCCCACGGCGGCCGGACGGCCGCCCTGGTGCTGACCGCGATCACGCTGCCGCGGACCGTGTTCCTGCTGCTGGGCGGGGCGGTGGGCGACCGCTTCGGCGCCCGGCGCATGATGATCACCGGCGATGTGACGATGCTCGTGACCGTACTCGCCCTGGCCGTGGCGGCCCGGCTCTGCGGGACGCCGCCCTGGATGCTGGTCGGGTTCGCCGTCGTGGTCGGGACCGTCGACGCGTTCTACCTCCCCGCGACGGGATCCATGCCGCGCCGCCTGGTGAGCGGGGAACAACTCCCCCGGGCGATGGCCCTGCAACAGGCCGGTGGCCAGGTGGCCGCCCTGCTCGGGGCCCCGCTGGGGGCGGTGCTGGTGGCGGGTGCGGGTCTGAGCGGGGCGGCCCTGGTCGACGCGGTCGGCTTCACCGCCGTCCTGGCCGTCATGTGGTGGGTGCGGCCGACGGCCGGGGCGGAACGGTCCCCCCGCACCGAGAGCCTGCTCGCGGGGATCGCCGACGGGGTGAGGACCGCCGCGACGGACCCCGTCCTTCGGGCCGCACTGCTGTTGACGGCGGCGGCCGCGGCGGGGCTGCTGCCCGCGATTGCCCTGCTCGGCCCGCTGCTGGCCCGCTCCAGCGGCTGGGGACCGGGCCCGGCGGGCCTGGTCGCCGCGGGCCAGGGCGCCGGAATGCTCCTGACCGCGCTGGTGGCCGCCCGGCTCGGGCCCATGCGCCGGATCGGCGTGGGCGCGAGCCTGGGCCCGGTGCTCGCCGCGGCGGGACTGGCCGGACTCGCGGCGGCCCCGACTCCTGCCGCGGCCGTCGCCGCGGCAGGGGTCGTCGGTGCGGGGTCGGGCATGTTCGCGTGCCACATCGGCCCGCTGGTCCTGGCCGGTGCCCCGGACACGCACCTGTCCCGGATCCAGTCGCTGCTGACGCTCGTGCAGAGCCTGGCGCTGGTGGTGGCGAACAACGTACTGGGCTGGTTCGCGCACGAGGCCGGGGTCAGGAGCGCGCTCGCGTCGTGCGCCGTCCTCGGCTGCGCGGCCGGGGCCACCGGTCTGGCCTCGCCCGCCCTGCGGGGTCTGCGTCGGGCCCCGGAGAAGGACCGGACCGGATTTCGCCGGAAGGGACCGCACCACTGAGGTTTTCGGTTCGGGGCGACGGTGATCCTGGTGGTGGACGTGCCCCGGTGGGGCGGGGCCGGTTCCTCAATCGGCCGATGCCGGACGCCGTGCGGCACGGTGGCGGCGGTAGTAGGAGATGGCGACGGCCGCGGTGAGCGGTCCCCAGATGACCAGCGGCTGATAGAGGATCCCGATGACGATGCGTCCGGTGGGGGTCATGTCGCTGTGCGGGTGTGTCCACCACAGGGGCATGGTGCCCCAGAGCACCGTCAGGGCCGCCGAGCCGAGGAGTGCGGGGACGACGGCGGCCAGGGGACGGACCCGTTTCCCGCCGATCAGCGGCATCCAGCGCGGTACGAGGCTGCCCCAGGGCCGTACCAGGCCGATCGTCAGGACGGCGACCAGTTCCGAGACCACGCTGAGCGTCAGCATCCACACCTTGGCAAAGGGAGTTTCGAACTCCACGAAGCCCGCATCCGTGTAGCCGGCCGGGAACCCCAGCACCCAGACGAGGCGCAGGATCCCGCTCGGCAGG
The DNA here is from genome assembly GCF_008120935.1 of Streptomyces sp. sk2.1. Lineage (GTDB taxonomy): Bacteria > Actinomycetota > Actinomycetes > Streptomycetales > Streptomycetaceae > Streptomyces. The sequence goes on along the minus strand of NZ_RDBO01000077.1, from coordinate 997,067 downwards.
ACCACCAGCGCGGTCAGGTGCGCGGCCCGGACCGCCCAACGGGGCGGTGGTGCGGCGGAGGTGACGGGGGAGGCCGTGTGCGTGCTCATGCGATTCATCATCGAGCGGTCCCGGGCGCGTTCCATCGGCCTGATCGGCTGCTCCGGACGCCCCACCGGAAGGAGGACCTCGCCCCGCGCTCCGCCGCGCGGCGGAGTCACCCTCATCCCCGGGGCGAGGCACCCCCACCACTTGAGAACATCAGTTCGGAATGTCGTGACGGCAGCGGGACGAACCCTGCACCGTGAAGCCCATCCGGTGCAGGATCCGGTCCGGCCGCGCGATGCCGAAGCGCACGTGGAAGCGGCGTGCGACCAGTACGCCCGCCCGTGCGAGGGTCCATCGCTGATCCCCTGCCCGGCCGTCAGGACGGCTGGACCTGGTCGAACAGGGCGAGGGCTTCGGCGGGGTCCGGGCTCACGAGGCGCTCCAGACCGGCCGTCGTGATCTCCGCCCACCGGCCGGCCCGCGCCCACATCCGTTCCTCGAAGGCGCGGACGGTCTCGTCCAGATCTCCGCGGCCGGTGGCGATGGACTCGGCGAGTTCGGCGCCTTCCAGCATCGCGAGGTTCGCGCCCGCCCCCAGCGGGGGCATCAGATGGGCGGCGTCGCCCAGCAGCGTCACCCCGGGGACATGGGTCCAGGTGTGGGACACGGGCAGGACGTAAAGGGGGCGGTGGACGAAGGCGGTGCCGTGGCGGAGGAGTTCGAGGACGGGAGCGGCCCAGCCGTCGAACAGCGCCAGCAGGCTCGACCGCACGGCTTCGGCGTCGGCCGGGTCCAGGTCCGCGTGCCGGTCCAGCGGTGCGCGGAACTGGGCGTACACCTTGACGTGGCCGCCGCTGTTGCGCTGGGCGACGAGAGCCCGGTTCACCCCGTACACAGCCATGGAGCCGTCGCCGATCAGCCAGGCGAGGTCGGGGTGGCGGGTGTCGACGTCGTCGAGGGAGGTTTCGACGTAGGTGACGCCGGTGTGGTGCGGTGTCACCGGGGAGACTGCCGGGCGGGTCCGGGACCAGGCGCCGTCCGCGCCGACCACGAGGTCGAACGTCTCCCGTCGCCCGTCCTCGAAATGGACCGCCGTGCCCTCCCGGGTCCCCGGCACCACCTGCGTCACGCTCCGCCCCCACCGGACGTCGAGAGGGCCGAGCAGCAGGTCGCGGAGTTGCCCGCGGTCGATCTCGGGGTTGGCCCGGTCGTCCGGACGGGGTCGCCAGTCGCGCAGGACGGTGCCGTTCGTGTCCAGGATGCGCATGGCCTGCCCCTCGGGGCGGGACAGCGCCCGGAACTCCGTCAGCAGCCCCGCCTTGTCCAGCGCGAGCTGGCCCAGCCCCTCGTGCAGGTCCAGCGCGCCGCCCGGGGGCCGGGCGTCGGGGCCGGGATCGCGTTCGAGGACGGTGACGGGGTGGCCGTGGCGGTGCAGGACACGGGCGAGGGCAAGACCTCCGGGGCCGCCCCCGATCACGGCGATACGATGTCTCATGGCGATACACTGTATTCCCTCAATACGGTGTATCGCAGCAGAACGGTGTGAACCATGAGTGTGTGGGACCGGCCGGAGCCGCCGACTCGCCCCGTGCCGCTCGACCGGGAGCGGATCGTCGCGGCAGCCATCGCGCTGGCCGACGGGGGTGGACTGGACGAGGTGTCGTTCCGCAAGGTCGCCGCCCGGCTGAACGCGGGCCCGATGCGGCTGTACGGATACGTCTCCACCAAGCAGGAGCTGTTCGACCTCATGCTGGACGAGGTCTACGCCGAGATCCTCCCCCAGGAACAGCCCGATGACTGGCGCGAGGCGCTGCGCACCCTCGCCCACCGCACCAGACACGCCGCGCTCCGGCACGAATGGCTGGCCGACCTGCTCGGCGGCCGCCCGGCCCTGGGCCCGAACGCCCTCGCCGTGGGCGAGGCCACGCTGTCCGCCCTGGACGGCCTCACCGACATCGACACCGCCATGCGCGCGGTGGAGACCGTCAACGCCTACTTCACCGGCGCGATCAGGCGCGAGATCGCGGGCCTGCGGGCCGAGCGCGCCACGGGCCTGTCGAAGCACGACTGGCAGCGCGCCTCCGGCCCGCAGCTGACGAGGATGCTGGCCACCGGCCGCTTCCCGGCGCTGACCAGGGCCGTGTACGACGGCGCGGACGTGGACGCCGGGACGTCCTTCGCGACCGGCCTGGACTGGGTCCTCGACGCCGTGGCCGCCAGGCTCACCCGACCGCCCGCATGACGCCCGGCCCCCGCCCGGAGCGAGCGGGCCCGGAGCCCGGTGGCGGGCCCGTTCGCCCCCGGCYGGGGCCGGGCCCCCGCACGGCGGCTCCGCCCCGGGACGGAGCCGCGCCGCCTCCGGTTACGTCACCGGCACCCTCTCCTCGGCGGACCCGGCCGTGTCCTCGCGGGCCAGGGCGCTGGGCCACCAGGCCCGGGCGCCGATGTCGAGCACCAGCGCCGGGACGAGGAGCGACCGGACCACGAGGGTGTCGAGCAGGACGCCGAAGGCCACGATGAAGGCGATCTGCACCAGGAAGGCCAGCGGGATCACCATCAGGGCCGCGAAGGTGGCGGCGAGCACCACCCCGGCCGAGGTGATCACTCCCCCGGTCGTGGTCAGCCCGCGCAGCACCCCTTGCCGGTTGCCGTGCGCCAGCGCCTCCTCCCGTACCCGGGACATGAGGAAGATGTTGTAGTCCACGCCGAGCGCCACCAGGAACACGAACCCGTACAACGGCACGGAGGCGTCCGTTCCGCTGAATCCGAGAAGGTGCTCGAAGACGAGCGTCGACACTCCCAGCGTCGCCAGGAAGTTGAGCGCGACGGTCGCCACGAGCAGGACCGGGACGAGCAGGGAGCGCAGCAGCAGGATCAGGATGAGCAGGATGACGCCGAGCACGACGGGCACGATGAGCGTGCGGTCGCGGGCGGCCGTCTGCTGGGTGTCGTACTGCTGTGCCGTGTACCCGCCGACCAGCGCGTCGGCCCCCGCCACCGCGTGCGTGTTCGCGCGCAGCCGGGCCACGGCCTCCTTGGCGGCGTCGCTGTCCGCCGCGGCTTCGAGGGTGGCGTCGATGCGGACCCGTCCGTCGACGACCAGGGGTTCGCCGGCCCCCGGGCGCCCGGACGCGGAGACCGCGCCGGCCGATGCCACGCCCTCGGTCTCCCTCGCCGCCGCCAGCACCCGGCCGGCGTGGTCGGCGTCGGCGATGATGACGGCGGGGTTGCCGGAGCCGCCGGGGAAGTGCTCCCCGAGCGTCTTCTGGGCGGCGACCGAGGGCGCTTCGTTCACGAAGATCTCGTCGAGGGGAACGCCCTTCGCCGACAGGGAGGGCGCGAAGGCCGCGAGGACGCCGAGCACGATCGCGGTCGTCACCCAGATGCGACGGGGCCGGGCGTCGACGACGGCCGCCACCCGACGCCACACCCCCTGCCCCTTGCCCGACGGGTCCGACGACTTCGACGGGTCCGAAGCCTTCGACGAGCCCGGTGGGTCCGAAGCCTCCGGCGCCTCCGGCCGGGAGGGCCAGTACGCGGTCCTGCCCAGCAGCGCCAGCGCGGCGGGCAGGAAGGTCAGGCTGGAGAGGACCGCGCACACGATCCCGACGGCACCGACCGGTCCGAGCGCACGGTTGTTGGTGAGGTCGCTCGCGAGCAGGGCCAGCAGCGCGAGGGCCACGGTGGCCGCGCTCGCGGTGATCGCGCCGAACGACCGGCGCACGGCGGCCAGCGCGGCCGATGCCCGGTCCTCCCGCAGAACGAGTTCCTCGCGGAACCGCGCGGCCAGCAGCAACGCGTAGTCCGTCGCGGCGCCGATGACGAGGATGGAGAGGATCCCCTGCACCTGGCCGTCCACCCGGACCACGTCGTGATCGGCCAGGACGTAGACGATCCCGCACGCGAGGCCCAGCGCGAAGACCGACCCGAGAATGATCAGCAACGGCAGCAGGACGCTCCGGTAGACCAACAGCAGGATCAGCAGCACGGCGGCCAGCGCCACGCCGAGCAGCAGACCGTCGATGCCCGAGAAGGCGTCCGACAGATCGGCCTGGCTCGCCGCCGGTCCCGCGATCCGCGCCGTGGTGCCCGGGACGCTCCGGGCCGCCCCGTCCACCTCGCCCAGGACGTCCGGCAGCGCGTCGCCGAGGCCGGGTTCCAGCTGGACGACGGCCTGCAACGCCTGCCCGTCCTCGGAGGGCAGGGCGGGCGACGGGGTGCCGACCACTCCCGGCCGCCCCGCGAGCCCGCCGATCGAGCGGGTGGCCGCGGACCGCTGCGCGTCGGTGATCCGGTCGCCGTCCGCCGTCCACACGACGATCGCGGGAAGGGTCTCCGACTGGTCGAACGCCTCGCGGGCCTTGAGCACCTTGGTCGACTCCGCGCTCTGCGGCAGGAACGCGGCCTGGTCATTGGTCGCGACCTCGCCGAGCCTGCCCGCGTACGGACCGAGCGCGCCACCGACCCCCAGCCATACGACGAGCAGGACGAGCGGAACGAGCCACCGGACCCGGCGCGGTGTGGTTCTCATGGCAACCCCAAGCTTCGCGATCAAAAAGTCGATCACAAAGTATCTCAATGATTGAGAGATCTTATACTTGGACCATGCACGGGACCAGCGACCCCACACCACCCCCTCCGCCCGGGAACGACCCGACGGGGCTGCAGTCCTTCGCGGTTCTCCTGCGGCGGATGAACAGCGAGTTCAACCGCATCTCCCATGAGTTCGCCCAGTCCCAGGGCCTGCACCTCACCGACATGCAGGCCCTCGTCGCACTGCTCGACGCCGACCCCGACGAGGGACCCATGACCCCCGGGCGGCTGCGCCGTCAGCTCGACCTCACCTCCGGCGCGGTGACCGCGTGCCTCGACCGACTGGAGAAGGCGGGGCACATCCGGCGCGTTCGCGCCGAGGACGACCGCCGCGTCGTGCATCTGCACTACGAGGAGGCGGCGAAGAGCATCGCCCGGGACTACTTCCGGCCCCTGGCCCGCGGCACCGAGGCCGCCCGCGCGGGCTTCCGCCCCGACGAGTTGATGGTGGTCGCGCGGTTCCTCACCGAGTTGAACGGCGAACTGGCGACGCTCCGCAGCGACTCCCCGCGCCGGTGAGGGCGTGCGCCGCGTTCCACCGGGACGCGGCACCCGCGAAGCCGAAAGTCGATGGCTTCCCGTTCCTCCGGCGACGAGACTTCCGGCGTGACGCTTCACGAGAACGAGATCCCGGCCGACGAGACACTGGTCCGGTCGCTGCTGGAGGCACAGCGCCCGGAATGGGCCGGCCTGCCGTTGTCGCCCGCGGGCGCGGGCACGGACAACACCATGTACCGGCTGGGCGACGAGCTGCTCGTAAGACTTCCCCGCACCGTCGACAACGGACGGTCCGTGCGGAAGGAACAGGCATGGCTTCCCCGCCTGGCACCCCACCTCTCGCGCCCGATTCCCGAACTTGTCCACGCCGGGACGCCCACCGGCACCTTCCCGCTGGCCTGGTCGGTCCACCGCTGGATCGACGGTGACGAGGTCGGCCCGGACACCGTCGGGGACTGGACCGCCTTCGGAACGGACCTGGCGGCGGTCGTACGGGAACTCCACCGCGTCGACCTCATGGGAGCGACCCGCGCGGACGGCCTCGACTGGTACCGCGGAGGCAGCCTGCGACCGTGCGACCAGTGGGTCACCAGAAGTCTCGACGACTGCCGGACCACGGCGGGTTCCGATCTCGACATCGACACTTTGGAACGGTTGTGGCGGGCCGCGCTCGCACTGCCCGAGCCCTCGGGGCCCCAGGTGTGGCTGCACGGCGACCTCAAGCCGAGCAACCTCCTGGCCCGGGAAGGCGGGCTCCACGCGGTCATCGACTTCGGAGGGCTCTCGATCGGCTTTCCCGACGCCGAGCACGCCCCGGTCTGGGACCTGCCGCCACAGGCCCGGCACGCCTACCGGGACTCCCTGGACCTCGACGACGCGACCTGGACCCGCGCCCGCGCCTGGGCCATCGCGGTGGGCGTCAGCGGAGTCTCCTACTACCGGGACACCTTCCCCGCCTTCGTCGCCGAATGCCGGGCACGGCTCCTGGCGATCCTCACCGACGCCGCCGCGCGTTGAAGGGGGAACGCCCCACCATGCAGTGCGCGGTGGGGCGTTCCCGGATCACACGGACCGGACCCGGCAGAACGCTCCGGCCCTGACACCCGCCACGAAGGAGGCGAACGAAGCGGCGGGGACGGCCAGCACCGGGCCGTGCGGGTCCTTCGAGTCACGGACGGGGACCACACCGGTGACGGACGCGTGCGCCGGGGCCCACTCGACACAGGTCCCGCCGCTGCCACTGTAGGAGGACTTGATCCAGAGGAGGGGTTCGGTCGCGGTCATCACGGTCTCCCTTTCATGGCCGGCTTCCGCACGGCCCCGGAGGCCGCGTCGCGTGCCAGGTGCCCTCCGCGCCGACGCGACAAACCGGCGGAAGCCTCCTTCGACCTGAACTCGGCATTGCCGTCCCGTAGTTGCGATCCGGCACGGAAAACAGGAACGCCCCACCATGCACCGCACGGTGAGGCGCTCCCGGATCACATGCTCCGAACCTGTCGGTGTCAGACGGCGCCGAACTCTCCGGCCTTGACGCCCGCCACGAAGGAAGCGAACGAAGCGGCGGGGACGGCCAGCACCGGGCCGTGCGGGTCCTTCGAGTCGCGGACGGGGACTATGCCGGTGACGGACGCGTGCGCCGGGGCCCACTCGACACAGGAACCGCCATTGCCGCTGTAGGAAGACTTGACCCAGAGGAAGGTGGGGGAATCGGTCATCAGGGGGTGCCCTTTCGTACCTCGTTGATCATGGCCACGGATTCCGCCTGGGAGAGCGCCGCAGCCTGTAGCTGATGGTAGGACCTCACCAGCGGCAGTACGGAAGTCAATTCCCTGTCCAGGTACCCGTTGGTCTCGGATTCCACGTAGGACATCACGGAGCGGTCGGGCATGGTCAGCAGATTCACCAGTCGGCTGAACGGGCGGCGTTCACCCACGGAGAAGGGGGCCACCTGGAGCACGGTGTGCGATTGCCCGGCGAACTCGACCAGGTGGGCCAGCTGACGATCCATGACCTCGCGCCCTCCGATCGGCCGCCGGATGCAGCTCTCGTCCAGGACCACGATCAGCATGGGCGGGGTACGTCGCACCAGAGCCGCCTGCCGCTCCACCAGGGCCTCGACCCGCTCCGCCGCCTGCTCGGGGGTGAGCGTCCCCCGCTTCACATTGCCTTCTTCCATCGCCGCCGCGTACTCCGGCGTCTGGAGTGGCCCAGGAATCATCCCCACATCAAACATCCGGATCTCCGCCGCGCGGTTCTCCTGCCCCAGGTACTCCGGGAAGCCCTCCAGCAGGCTGCCGTGCCGGAGTTCCCCCCATGCGCGTTCGAACGATTCCGCAGTCGCCGTGAACCCGAAGACGGTGTCAATACTGCGTGAGAAACGGAGCGTTGGCGGTTTGCGACCGGTTTCGACGGCTGAGATGTGCCTGCCCGAGTAGCCCACCAGGTCCGCGAGCTCATCCTGCTTCCAGCAGCGCGCCTCGCGTGAGCTGCGTAAGCGTGCGCCGAAGGCCGCTTGCGGACCTGCCTCGGGGTTCAGCTCCTTGATGTTTACCAACGTGCCCTCCGTTTATGGAACGTTGAAGACGACTCGACCCTAGGCCACGCTGAGTCCCCTTGGTAGCGGAACCGTTACGGAGAGGAGTCGCTCGTGTCCGAAGAGGATACCGCCGCACATCGGCAAGAACCCCCACAAGTCCCTTCCCCCGGGACGCTGTTGGTTGACACCGGTCACCGGAACCGGGTGGGTGAGTTCCGGGGTGTGTCCGGTCCGTACTGGTCGTTACGGCCGGTGTGCGGCGGTACGGAGTGGGAGGCCGAGCCGGCGGATGTGCGGGCTCCGGAGCCCATGGAACGGTTGCGGGCGGAGATCGCGCGGTGCAATGCCCGCAGTGCGGGGCGGATTCTGTGAGCGTGCGCAGGTTCCGGTTCGTGAAGTGGGTGCTGCGGCCCGATGCGGAGCCGGATGCGCCGCCCCTCACGCACCGGTTCCGGTGCATCGCGCTGGACGAGGGCGACGACGAGTGCGGTGC
>NZ_RDBO01000077.1:960795-988820 GCF_008120935.1 Streptomyces sp. sk2.1 | reverse complement strand
CCGGAACCGGGTGGGTGAGTTCCGGGGTGTGTCCGGTCCGTACTGGTCGTTACGGCCGGTGTGCGGCGGTACGGAGTGGGAGGCCGAGCCGGCGGATGTGCGGGCTCCGGAGCCCATGGAACGGTTGCGGGCGGAGATCGCGCGGTGCAATGCCCGCAGTGCGGGGCGGATTCTGTGAGCGTGCGCAGGTTCCGGTTCGTGAAGTGGGTGCTGCGGCCCGATGCGGAGCCGGATGCGCCGCCCCTCACGCACCGGTTCCGGTGCATCGCGCTGGACGAGGGCGACGACGAGTGCGGTGCGTGCTCCGCCGCGTTCACCGACCCGGGCCGGGCGCAGGAGTGGGCGTTCGGGCACTGGCGGGCCAATCCCGATCACACCGGTTTCGCCGAGGTGGTGGAGCGGCCGTGGGTGATGTGGATGGACGGCCCGGCGTGAGCGTGGATGCGAACGTCCCCCGACAGCCTGGGAGTTACTGGTGCGAGGCGGTGGCCGAGGGGCCGGTGTACGGCGTCGGGCGGACGGCCCGGTACGTGCTGGGCACCTTCCGGACCATCTCGCCCGTGCTCGCCCTGCGGTGGCTGGGCGGGCAGGCGCTGTGGATCGTGGACCGGCTCGACCCCGACCCCGACCACTCCGCCTGGGTCCAGCCCTCCATGCGCCTCCCCGGAGCCCCCGGGCCGGACCATGGCGCCGAGCTGCGCGCCTGGTACCGGGACCGCAACGGCCAGCGCGCCGCCCACGCGCACCTCAAGAACGGCCACCCGCTCCTCGTCGTCGTCCCCGACGCCGACTGCACGTACACCCTCTCCGTACGGCCCGAGGCTCCCCCGGGCTTCGGCGGCACCGGTCGCCCTGACACCGGCCGAAGCCACCCGGCGCACAGGCTGCCCCGCACACAGAAGGGTGGTGCTCAGGCGGTCTTCACCGATCCGCCGTCGATGGTGTGGTCGGCGCCGATGGTCGCGGCGGAGACCGGCGAGGCGAGGTAGGTGACGAGCGCCGCGACCTCCTCGGGTTCGACGAGCCGGTCGATGAGCATGCCCATCGCCGCCGGGAGCCCGGCCAGGAGGTCGGCGTGCGGAATGCCCATGGACTCGGCCAGTTCCGCGCCGTAACCGGTGGGGCTCTCCCACATGGCGGTGCGGACCGGGCCGGGCGAGACGGTGTTGACCCGGACGCCCCGCGGACCGAATTCGTGCGCGAGGGCCTTGCCGAACGCGGTGAGCGCCGCCTTGGCCGTCGTGTAGGGGATCGGCCCGCCGTGGGGGGCACGGGCGCCGATGGACGACACGTTGACGATCGCGCCGCGGGTGGCCAGCAGGGCGGGCAGGGCGGCGCGGGTGACACGGACGGCGGCGAAGAAGTTCAGGTCCACCACCTCCGCCCACTGGGCGTCCGTCACGTCGAGGAAACCGCCGCTCAGCCCGCCGTCGCCGCCGCCGACGTTGTTGACCAGGACGTCGATGCCGCCCCGTTCGGCCGTGGCGCGGGCGACGACGCGCTCGGCCCCGGCGGGGTCGGAGAGGTCCACCACCACCGGCGTCGCACCGGTCGCCGCCAGCTCCGGGGTCACCGTGCGGGCGGCGGCGACGACGTGCGCACCCTCCGCGGTCAGAGCGCGGACGACGGCCAGCCCGATGCCCCGGCCGGCGCCCGTGACCAGAGCGGTCCTGCCGTTCAGATTCATGTCCATGATGCATCTCCATCCATAAACGCGTCTCTCTCGACGCAGGAAATCTAAAACATGCAACACCGCTGTCGCAAGTTGCAGTTGAGGTGACACAGCCGCGTACCATCGTTCGGACACCTCGCCGCACGGAAGGACCCGCACCCGATGTCACTGCCCGCCTCCTCGAAACCGCTGCGCGCCGACGCCGAGCGGACGGTCCGCGCGATCCTGGAAGCCGCCGAGCGCGTGCTGTCCGAGAACCCGGCGGCGTCGATGGAACGGATCGCGGAGGCCGCCGGGGTCGCCCGGACGACGGTGCACCGGCGGTTCGCCTCACGGGAGGCCCTGATCACGGCGCTGGCCACCTGGGCGACCCAGCAGTTCCGCGAAGCCGTCGAGGCCGCCCGGCCGGACACCGCACCGCCCGCCGTCGCGCTCTACCAGGCCACCGCGAACGTGCTTCGCGTGAAGGTGAGTTGGGGATTCGCGATGGGCGCCTTCCCCACCGACGCGCCCGAGGTCGAGCGTGTGCACGCCGAGGTGCTGGCCCGGTGCGCCCAACTGTTCACCCGACTCCGCGACGTCGGACTGCTGCGGCCCGACACCGATCCGGACTGGGCGCGGCGCGTCTACTACGCCCTCATCCACGAGGCGGCGGCCGAGGCCCCGGACACCGACGCGGCCGTGGACGCCCTCGCCACCCGCGTCGTCGACACCCTGCTGCACGGCCTCGGTACGCGCCCCGCCCCGTGACCCGACTCCGGGGGAAACCGGGGCCGGAGGGCGGCGGCGCCCGCGATTATGCTGATCACCTGTTCGAATAGCGGGGGGAAGCATGATCGACATCGATGGATATCTGGCCGCGCTGGGGGCGACCCGGCCGACGGCCCCGACCGCCGATGCGCTGCGGGCTCTGCACCGGGCGCAGGTGGAGCGGGTCGCCTACGAGAACCTCGACATCCATCTGGGGCGGTCGACGGGCATCGGCGCCGCGGAGTCCGCGGCCCGGATCGCACGCGGGCGCGGCGGCTACTGCTTCCACCTCAACGGGGCCTTCGGCGCGCTGCTGACGGCCCTCGGCTACGACGTCACCCTGCACCGGGCCGGTGTGCAGACCACCCCGGAGGCCCCCGCGGGCGCGTCCGGCAACCATCTCGCGCTCACCGTGCGGCTCGACGGCGAGCGGTGGCTGGTCGACACCGGGCTCGGTGACGGGCTGCACGAGCCGCTGCCGCTGCGCGAGGGCAGCCACGCCCAGGGGCCGTTCACCTACGCACTGGCCCCGTCGGTGGCGGAACCCGGCGGCTGGCGGTTCGTCCACGACCCCTGCGGCTCGTTCACCGCGATGGACTTCGCACCGGACCCCGTGGAACTGTCCTCGTTCGCCGCGGAGCACGTCCGGCTGTCCACCTCGCCCGACTCCGACTTCGTCCGGGTCCTCACCGCCCAGCGCCGCGACGCCGGGGGCGTGGACGTGCTGCGCGGCCGGGTGCTGCGGCGGATCCGCGCCGGGGGCACGGACGAGCGGACCATCGACTCGGCCGACGAGTGGTACGCCGTGCTGACCGGCCTCTTCCGGCTGGACCTGACCGACGTCGACGCCTCCGCGCGGGCGGAGTTGTGGCACCGCGTCCACACCGCGCACCGGGCGTGGGAGGCCGCGCGGCAGGGGTGAGGGGTTCCCGGTCCCGCCGACGGAGCGCCCGGCCCCGTCGGCGAACCGGCCGGTGGATCAACCGACTTCGCCGACGGACCGAGCAACCGCGCCGAGGGGCCGGCCGACTTCTCCGACGTACCGGGCAACCGCGCCGAGAGGCCAACCGACTTCACCGACGTACCGGCCGGACGCCCGGCGCGGCGGGTCACCGGCCGACGGAGCCGTCGATCTGCTCGCGGAGGATGTCGGCGTGGCCCGCGTGCCGGGCGGTTTCCTCGATCATGTGCACCAGGACCCAGCGCATCGACGGCGGAGGGGTCTCCCGGAGCGAGCGGGCGCCCGGCCGGTCCAGGTCGTCGCAGGCGTCGATGATCTCGTTGCACCGTTCGACCGCCCGGCGGTAGGCGGCGAGCAGGCTCTCGGCCGTCTCGTCCTCGGCGGGCGGGGAGTCGTCGTCCCCGTACTCGATGTCTTCGCCCGCGTAGGACCAGGCGAACCAACCGAGTTCGACCGCGGTCAGATGCTTGACGAGACCGAGGACGCTGGTGCCCGACGGCACCCCGGCGGTGCGGGCCTCCTCGTCGGAGAGGCCGTACGCCTTGGCGGCGACCGCCTCCCGCAGGTAGTCGAGGAAGGCCGACAGCGTCGTCTTCTCGTCGGCGTCGAGGGTGGGCGGGCGCAGGTCGCTCCGCGGTTCGGCATTCGTCACGCCGCAACCCTACGCATCACCCGTACCGGCCGATGAGGGTTCCGGCGGACGCGCTCCGCCCGCGTCCGGAGCGCCCGCGCCGGCCGTCGGCCGGGCTTGAAGTCGTCGCCCGCCGCTCCGGACGGTGTACGCGAACGGACGCAGGAACGCCCCTCGAAACGGAGGTGACGGGTCCGGGCCGCGCCCCCTGGTTTCGATGGAAAGAAATCAGCCACATTCCTATGTCATCTCGGCCAGTCGGGAACGGCCCCCCACCCGCCCTCCGTTCGAACACGAGGGCCCTGGTCCCGACTTCGCCCCTCTCCCCGAATTCCGCCGGTCGCGGACGCCCTACAGCATCCCGGTGATGACTCGTGAAACGTCCGCTTAACGAACATGACCTTTCCGGCAACGAACGAATTCCGGCCAAGTTGTTGACGCGCTCCTGACAGGACCGCCCTCCGGCTGACAACCTTCACCCCGTTCTGCGCACTTCTCGCTCTCCATACGGACGGCTCACCGGCCGCCGTTACCCCCCTCGCAGAAGGAGTCCGCGTGAGATCCACGCCTCGCCGCCGCGCCACCTCTACCGGCGCCCTGATAGCCGCAGCAGCCCTCATCGCCGTCGGCGTCCAGGCCGGTACGGCCACTGCCACCCCCGGCAGCGACAACTCGGCGGTACCGGCGTACGCCGGTGTCGACCAGGGTTCGCTGGCCAAGCAGCTCTCCCCGTCCCAGCGCGCCGAGTTGATCCGCGAGGCCGATGCGACCAAGGCTGCCACGGCCAAGGACCTCGGTCTCGGCTCCCAGGAGAAGCTCGTCGTCCGGGACGTCATCCAGGACAACGACGGAACCACGCACACGCGTTACGAGCGCACCTTCGCCGGCCTCCCGGTGCTCGGTGGCGACCTGATCGTCAAGGAGTCCAAGGCCGGGGCGACCCAGGCCGTCACCAAGGCCTCCAAGGTGACCAGCGGTCAGCTGAAGGCCGTGGACCTGAAGGCGGACATCGCGCCCGCCAAGGCCGAGAAGCAGGCCCTCGGCCTCGCCAAGGCCGACGGTTCGAAGAAGACCGAGGCCGACCGGGCGCCCCGCAAGGTGGTCTGGATGGCGCAGGGCAAGCCGCAGCTCGCCTTCGAGACCGTCGTCGGCGGCCTCCAGCACGACGGCACGCCCAACGAGCTGCACGTCATCACGGACGCGGCCACCGGCGCGAAGCTGTACGAGTGGCAGGGCGTCGAGAACGGCACCGGCAACACCCAGTACAACGGCCAGGTCACCCTGGGCACCGCCCCGTCGTACACGCTGACCGACACGGGCCGCGGCAACCACAAGACCTACAACCTGAACCACGGGTCGTCGGGCACCGGGACGCTGTTCACCAACTCCACCGACGTGTGGGGCAACGGCAACCCGTCGAACGCCGAGACGGCCGGCGCGGACGCCCACTACGGCGCGGCCGAGACCTGGGACTACTACAAGAACGTGCACGGCCGCACCGGCATCCGCGGTGACGGTGTCGGCGCGTACTCCCGCGTCCACTACGGCAACGCCTACGTCAACGCGTTCTGGCAGGACAGCTGCTTCTGCATGACGTACGGCGACGGCGAGGGCAACCTCAAGCCGCTCACCTCGCTCGACGTGGCCGCGCACGAGATGTCGCACGGTGTCACCGCCGCCACGGCCAACCTGGTCTACAGCGGTGAGTCCGGCGGTCTGAACGAGGCCACCTCCGACATCTTCGCCGCGGGCGTGGAGTTCTACTCCAACACCTCCGAGGACCCGGGCGACTACCTCGTCGGCGAGAAGATCGACATCAACGGCGACGGCACCCCGCTGCGCTACATGGACAAGCCGAGCAAGGACGGCGCGTCCAAGGACGCGTGGTACTCGGGCATCGGCAACATCGACGTCCACTACTCCTCGGGCCCGGCGAACCACTTCTTCTACCTGCTCTCCGAGGGCAGCGGCGCCAAGGTCATCAACGGGGTCTCCTACGACTCCCCGACCTCCGACGGCCTGCCGGTGACCGGCATCGGCCGCGACAAGGCCGAGCAGATCTGGTTCAAGGCGCTCACCACCAAGTTCACCTCCACCACGAACTACGCGGCGGCCCGCACCGGCACCCTCGCCGTGGCCGGTGAGCTGTACGGCACGACCAGCGCCGAGTACAAGGCCGTCGGAGACGCCTGGGCGGCCATCAACGTCGGCACCCGTGACGGCGGCAACCCCAACCCGGGCGGCAAGGTCTTCGAGAACAAGACCACGGTCGCCATCCCGGACCGCGGCGCGGCCGTCACCAGCTCGGTCAACGTCACCGGTGTCACCGGCAAGGCTCCCAGCACCCTCCAGGTCGGCGTGGACATCACCCACACCTACCGCGGTGACCTGGTCATCGACCTCGTCGCCCCGGACGGCACCTCGTACCGTCTGAAGAACTCGGGCTTCGACTCCGCGGACGACGTCAAGGAGACCTACACGGTCGACGCCTCCTCCGAGACGGCCAACGGCACCTGGAAGCTCAAGGTCCAGGACGTCTACTCGGGCGACACGGGCAAGATCAACAGCGTCAAGCTGACCTTCTGAGCCCTTCGCACCACCTGAACCATCAGTACCCCTCACCGGGTCCTCCCCGGTGACCGCTGCCCGGCAGGGAGTTCATTCCCCTGCCGGGCAGTTCCACGTCCGCCCCTCCCGGCCCGTCGGGCACGTCCGCGCCGTCAGCGCATCAGTACGCCCGCGCCGTCCCCCGCCGCCTCCGCGGGCAGCGCCACCAGGCCGAGTTCCGCGCCGGTCGCCAGCAGCGGATGGGCGGGCAGCACCCGCACCGTGTAGCCGTAGGGCCCGGTGCGGTCGAGGGCGAGCGGGCCCTCGTAGAGCCAGCGGCCCTCCAGGTCCTGGCCCCCGGCCGGCTTCAGCGGGAAGGTCCGGGCGTCCGAGATCCCGTCGGCGGCGTCCACCCGGCCGGCCACCGCCTGCACCTCGACGTCGGCCGGCTCCAGCACGCCGAGGGCCACCCTGACCCGCAGTGTCAGCGACGAACCCAGCTCGGCCGAACCGTCCGCGGCGGTGGGCGCCGCCGCCTCCACGTGATCGACGGCGACCCGCGGCCAGGCCGCCCGGACCCGGGCCTTCCAGTCGGCGAGCCGACGCGCCGCCGCGGGGTCCTCCAGCGCCCGCCGGGCGCACGCGGCCGGCGCGTACAGCCGCTCCACGTACTCGCCCACCATCCGGTCCGCCAGCACCTTGGGGCCCAGCGTGCCCAGGGTGCGGCGGACCATCTCGATCCAGCGCCCCGGGAGCCCGGCGCCGTCCCGGTCGTAGAAGCGCGGGGCGATCCGGTCCTCGATCAGCCCGTAGAGGGCGCCCGCCTCCAGGTCGTCGCGGCGGTCCTCGTCCGGGGCCGCCCCGTCGGCCGTCGGGATCGCCCAGCCGAAGTCCGGCTCGTACCACTCGTCCCACCAGCCGTCGAGGACCGAGAGGTTGAGGCAGCCGTTGAGCGCGGCCTTCATTCCGCTCGTGCCGCACGCCTCCAGCGGGCGCAGCGGATTGTTCAGCCAGACGTCGCAGCCCGGGTAGAGCTTCTGCGCCATGGCCATCCCGTAGTCCGGCAGGAACACGATGCGGTGGCGCACCCGGGAGTCGTCGGAGAACCGCACCAGCTCCTGCACCAGCCGCTTCCCGCCGTCGTCGGCGGGGTGGGCCTTGCCCGCGACGACGATCTGCACCGGACGGGTCGGATGGAGCAACAGCTCCCGCAGCCGGTCGCGGTCGCGCAGCATCAGCGTCAGCCGCTTGTACGAGGGGACCCGGCGGGCGAAGCCGATCGTCAGCACGTCCGGGTCCAGCACGTCGTCGATCCAGCCGAGTTCGGCCGGCTCCGCGCCCCGGCTCCGCCACGAGGCGTGCAGCCGCTCGCGGACCTCGGTGACCAGCCGGGCGCGCAGGGTCCGCCGCAGGTCCCACAGTTCGCGGTCCGGGACGTCGGTGGCCGGGTCGCGGTGTCCGGGCGCGTTGCCGCCGGGGTCGCACAGCCGGAGGATCTCCGGTGCGACCCAGGTGGGGGCGTGGACGCCGTTGGTCACCGAGGTGATGGGCACCTCGGCCGGGTCGAAGCCCGGCCACAGTCCGGCGAACATCTCCCGGCTGACCGCGCCGTGGAGGGTGGAGACGCCGTTGGCCCGCTGGGCGAGCCGCAGCCCCATCACCGCCATGTTGAAGAGTCCCGGCTCGCCGCCCGGGTAGGTCTCCGTGCCCAGTTGCAGGACGCGTTCGACGGCCACGCCCGGCAGTTCGCCGTCGTCGCCGAAGTGCCGGGCGACGAGTTCGCGGTCGAAGCGGTCGATCCCGGCGGGCACCGGGGTGTGGGTGGTGAAGACCGTCCCCGCCCGCACGGACTCCACCGCGGAGTCGAAGTCCAGTCCGGTGCCGGAGAGTTCACGGACACGTTCGAGTCCGAGGAAGCCGGCGTGCCCCTCGTTGGTGTGGAACACCTCGGGCTCCGGGTGTCCGGTGAGCCGGCAGTACGTCCGCACCGCCCGCACGCCGCCGATGCCGAGGAGCATCTCCTGGAGCAGCCGGTGCTCGCTGCCGCCGCCGTAGAGCCGGTCGGTCACCTCGCGCTCGCCCGGCGCGTTCTCCTCCACGTCGGAGTCGAGCATCAGCAGCGGTACGCGGCCCACCAGGGCCTGCCAGATGTGGGCGTGCAGCGAACGGCCGCCGGGCAGGGCCAGCACCACCCGGCTGGGGGTGCCGTCGGCCTCGCGCATCAGGGTGACCGGCAGCTCGTTGGGGTCGAGCACCGGGTAGTGCTCCTGCTGCCAGCCGTCGCGCGACAGGCTCTGGTGGAAGTAGCCGTGCCGGTAGAGCAGGCCGACGCCGATGAGGGGGACGCCGAGGTCGCTGGCGGCCTTGAGGTGGTCGCCGGCGAGGATGCCGAGCCCGCCGGAGTACTGGGGCAGGGCCGCGGTGACGCCGAACTCGGGCGAGAAGTAGGCGACGGCGGACGGGAGCCGGGCTCCCCGCTCCAGCCGCTCCTGGTACCACCTGGGGCCCTCCAGGTAGTCGCGGAGGTCCTCGGACGCCTCCGTCAGCCGGTGCAGGAACTGTTCGTCCCGGGCCAGCTCGGCGAGCCGGCCGGCGGACACGGCACCGAGCATCCGCACGGGGTCGCACTCCGCCGTCCGCCGGGTCTCCGGGTCGACGGCCTGGAAGAGCTCGCGGGTCTCGGCGTGCCAGGACCAGCGCAGGTTGCGGGCGAGGTCGCTGAGCGGTCGAAGGGGGTCGGGGAGGACGGGGCGCACGGTGAAACGACGGATGGCCTTCACGTGTCCCACCTTTACAGGGCACATGCGGATACCGGCGGACGCACCACGGTGTGCGGCGCCCCATCAACCCCGGCGGCGGTGGTGGCCCGGCAGCGCACGGAGCGCGCCCGGCGCATTCAGGTCGTCACACATACGCCCGAGCCGTTCACGAATCACCGGATCGGCCCATCGGGAGCGGCGGGAGGGCTCCCCGGGAACGCCTCCCGGGCACGTCCCGGGCGCCCGGTGAACACTTCCCGAATACCGCCCGAATGCAGCACGAATGCGGTGGGGGCACGGTTGGGCCCGGTGGAAGAGCGTCGAGAATGCGGTGCGCTCGGGATTCCGGCGCCCGTCCGGTCCGCCACCGCGGAGCACATTCGCTCCCCCGCCTTTCGAGTGCCATTCGGGTGAATGCGGGCAGGGGCGGCCACGCCCACGCACCATCAGCCGTCCGCAGAACGGTTAGAAAGGACGGAAACCATCGGTCGCGGTGCGCGCATTCCGCCCTCCGCCACTGTGTCGCGCCCCGTTCGGTCCGAGCCCCAGGTGATTCCATGATCGGTCGCATTCCCGTCCTCGACGTCGGCCCTCTCGTCGATTGCGGCAGAAGGCCCGCCAAGGCCGTCGCAGGTGAGACCTTCCGGGTCACCGCGACCGTCTTCCGCGAGGGCCATGACGCCGTGGCCGCCAATGTGGTGCTGCTGGACCCGAACGGGCGCCCGGGGCCGTGGACACCGATGCGCGAACTGGCACCCGGCACGGACCGCTGGGGCGCCGACGTCACCCCCGGCTCCGAGGGCCGCTGGACGTACGCGGTCGAGGCCTGGAGCGATCCGGTCACCACCTGGCGGCAGGCGGCCGGGATCAAGATCCCGGCGGGGATCGACACCGCGCTCGTCCTCGCGGAGGGCGCCGAGCTGTACGAGCGGGCCGCCTCCGGCGTGCCCAAGCGGGACGGGCGCGAGGCGGTGCTGGCCGCCGTCGACGCGCTGCGCGACACCTCCCGCCCGGCCGCCGCCCGGCTGGCCGCGGCGCTCGCCCCCGAGGCGCGGGCCGCGCTCGACCGCCATCCGCTGCGCGAACTGGTCAGCACGTCGCCCCCGCTCCCGCTGCTGGTCGAGCGCAGGCGGGCCCTGTTCGGCTCCTGGTACGAGCTGTTCCCCCGCTCGGAGGGCGCCAGGATCGAGCCGGCCGCGGCGACGGCGACGGCGACGGCGACGGCGACAAAGGACCGGACCGGGCCGGGCGGGGTGACGGAGGACGGGACCGGGGCGCCGCGGGAGCGGATCGTCAGCGGCACCTTCCGCACCGCCGCCGAACGGCTGCCCGCGGTCGCCGCGATGGGCTTCGACGTGGTCTACCTCCCACCCGTCCACCCCATCGGCACCACCCACCGCAAGGGCCCCAACAACTCGCTCTCGGCCGCCCCCCACGACGTGGGCGTGCCGTGGGCCATCGGCTCGGCCGAGGGCGGCCACGACGCCGTCCACCCCGATCTGGGCACGCTCGACGACTTCGACCATTTCGTCGCGACCGCCCGCCGACTGCGCATGGAGATCGCACTCGATTTCGCGCTGCAGTGTTCTCCCGATCACCCCTGGGTGGAGAAACACCCGGAATGGTTCCACCATCGCGCGGACGGCTCGATCGCCTATGCCGAGAACCCTCCGAAGAAATACCAGGACATCTACCCGATCGCCTTCGACGAGGACCTGGGCGGACTGGTCGAGGAGACCGTGCGCATCCTCCGTTTCTGGATGGGTCACGGAATCCGGATCTTCCGCGTCGACAATCCGCACACCAAACCGGTGGTCTTCTGGGAGAAGGTCATCGCCGAGATCAACGGGGCCGACCCGGACGTGATCTTCCTGGCCGAGGCGTTCACCCGCCCCGCGATGATGAAGACACTCGCCGCCGTCGGATTCCAGCAGTCGTACACGTATTTCACCTGGCGCACCACCAAGCAGGAAATCACCGACTACGTCACGGAGTTGTCGGGGGACACCGCCGCCTTCATGCGGCCCAACTTCTTCGTGAACACCCCGGACATCCTGCCGGGCCACCTCCAGGACGGGGGCCGTCCGGCCTTCGAGGCGCGCGCCGTCCTCGCGGCGACGCTCTCCCCGTCCTGGGGGATGTACGCGGGGTACGAGCTGTGCGAGAACGCCCCGCTGCACCCCGGCGGCGAGGAGTACCTGGACTCGGAGAAGTACCAGATCCGGGTCAGGGACTGGGAGTCGGCGGAGCGCGAGGGCCGTTCGCTGGCCCCGCTGATCACCTCGCTCAACCGCATCAGGCGCCGCAACCCGGCGTTGCAGCAGCTGCGCGACGTGCACTTCCACTCCACCGACAACGACGCCCTGATCGCGTACAGCAAGCGTTCGGGGTCGAACACCGTTGTGGTGGTCGTCAACCTCGACCCGCACCACACCCACGAGGCCACGGTCTCGTTGGACATGCCGCGACTCGGCCTCGACCGGCACGAGCGCGTGCCGGTGCGCGACGAGCTCACCGGCGACACCTATCACTGGGGCAGGACCTTCTACGTGCGTCTGGAGCCCGGCGTCACGCCCGCGCACGTCGTCGTCCTGCGACCGTCCCCGCCGACCGGAGGGTCACCCACACCATGATCGTCAACGAGCCCGTCCCCGACACGTTCGAGGACACCCCGGCCAAGGACCGCGATCCCGACTGGTTCAAGCGCGCCGTTTTCTACGAGGTTCTCGTCCGGTCCTTCCAGGACTCCAACGGCGACGGCATCGGCGACCTCAAGGGCATCACCGCCAAGCTGGACTACCTGCAGTGGCTGGGCGTCGACTGCCTCTGGCTGCCACCGTTCTTCAAGTCTCCGCTGCGCGACGGCGGTTACGACGTGTCCGACTACACGGCCGTGCTGCCGGAGTTCGGCGACCTGGCCGACTTCGTCGAGTTCGTCGACGCCGCGCACCAGCGCGGGATGCGCGTGATCATCGACTTCGTCATGAACCACACGAGCGACCAGCACGAGTGGTTCCAGCAGTCCCGCACCGACCCGGACGGCCCGTACGGCGACTACTACGTCTGGGCCGACGACGACAAGCAGTTCCCGGACGCCCGGATCATCTTCGTGGACACGGAGACGTCCAACTGGACCTTCGACCCGGTGCGCAAGCAGTACTACTGGCACCGGTTCTTCTCCCACCAGCCCGACCTCAACTACGAGAACCCGGCGGTGCAGGAGGAGATCCTCGCCGCGCTGCGCTTCTGGCTGGACCTCGGCATCGACGGCTTCCGGGTGGACGCCGTGCCGTACCTGTACCAGCGGGAGGGCACCAACTGCGAGAACCTCCCGGAGACGCACGCCTTCCTCAAGCGGGTCCGCAAGGAGATCGACGCGCACTACCCGGACACCGTGCTGCTGGCCGAGGCCAACCAGTGGCCGGAGGACGTCGTCGACTACTTCGGCGACTTCCGCTCCGGGGGCGACGAGTGCCACATGGCGTTCCACTTCCCCGTGATGCCGCGGATCTTCATGGCCGTGCGGCGGGAGAGCCGTTACCCGGTCTCCGAGATCCTGGCGAAGACCCCGGAGATCCCGCAGAACTGCCAGTGGGGCATCTTCCTGCGCAACCACGACGAGCTGACCCTCGAAATGGTCACGGACGAAGAGCGCGACTACATGTACGCGGAGTACGCCAAGGACCCGCGGATGCGGGCCAACATCGGCATCCGCCGCCGGCTCGCCCCGCTGCTGGACAACGACCGCAACCAGATCGAGCTGTTCACCGCGCTGCTGCTGTCGCTGCCAGGCTCCCCGATCCTCTACTACGGGGACGAGATCGGGATGGGCGACAACATCTGGCTGGGAGACCGCGACGCCGTGCGCACCCCGATGCAGTGGACGCCCGACCGCAACGCCGGTTTCTCCTCCAGCGATCCGGGGCGGCTCTACCTCCCCACGATCATGGACCCGGTCTACGGCTACCAGGTCACCAACGTCGAGGCGTCGATGGCGTCGCCGTCGTCGCTGCTGCACTGGACGCGGCGGATGATCGAGATCCGCAAGCAGAACCCCGCCTTCGGCCTCGGTTCGTACAGCGAGCTGCCGTCGTCGAATCCGGCCGTGCTCGCCTTCACCCGCGAGCACGGGGACGACCTGGTGCTGTGCGTGCACAACTTCTCGCGGTTCGCGCAGCCGACGGAGCTCGACCTTCGGTCGTTCGACGAGCGTCATCCGGTGGAGCTGATCGGCGGGGTGCGTTTCCCCGCCGTCGGGCAGCTGCCCTATCTGCTGACGCTCGCGGGGCACGGCTTCTACTGGTTCCGGCTGCGCAAGGATGCGCCGCCGAGCTGATCCGGCGTCGTGTCGCAGCACCGCGACCGCGGGGCGGTTCCGGCCGCCCCGCACCGGGCACTCCCCGTGCCGAAGCCCCCGCCGGACCCTGCCGGGCCCCGTCCGCTTCGCTCCCCGAGTCGAGTCCGTACGGACCATCCTGACCCGACACGTCCCGCACAGCCGGACAGCAAAAGCCGCAATCCGGGACACTCTGCGCATTCCATGGTGTGCCCGGGGAAAGGACGCGACGCCATGTCGGAGGCTGTATCCACCCGGGTCGCCCCGGCCCACAGCACGGGCCTCCTCCCGTCACTCGCCCCCCTGCTGCACGAATGGCTGCCCCGGCAGCGCTGGTTCGCGGGCAAGGGGCGGCCGGTCACCGGCTTCTCGCTGGTGTCGGCGACCGAGATGCTGCCGGTGGACGGTACCGGCACCGGGCTGCTCCACCTGCTGGTCCGGGCCCACCAGCCGACCATGCCCGCGCAGCCGCCGGACGACTGCTACCAACTGCTGCTCGGGGTGCGGTCCGTGCTGCCGCCCCGGCTGGCGTCCGCGCTCGTCGGGCACGTGACGACCGGCCCGCTCGCCGGCCGCACCGTGTACGAGGGACTGCGCGACCCGCGCCTGACCGAACTCCTGCTGGAACGATTCCGTACCCCCGGCACCCTCGGCGCCCTGCGCTTCGACCGGGGCGGCTCCCCCATCGCCGCCGGGCTGACGCCACGGGTCCTGGACACCGAGCAGTCCAACACCTCGCTCGTCTACGGCGACGCCTTCATCCTCAAGATCTTCCGCCGGGTCTTCCCCGGCACCAACCCCGACCTGGAGCTGCCGCTCGCGCTCGCGCGCCAGGGCTGCGGACGGGTGCCCGCCCCCGTCGCCTGGTTCGAGGCCATGGGCCCCGAGCCGCTCACCCTCGGCGTGCTCCAGCCGTTCCTGAGCGGCGCGCAGGACGGCTGGCAGCTCGCCCTGCGGGCCCTCGCCGAGGGCCGGGACTTCACCGACGAGGCCCGCGCCCTGGGCCGGGCCACCGCCGAGGTGCACACCGCGCTCGCCGCCGCCCTGCCGACGCCCGCCCTGCACCGGTCCCAGAGCGAGCACCTGGCCGCCGCGATGGTGCGGCGCCTGGAGGCCGCGGCCCAGTCGGTACCGGCGCTCGTGCCGTACGTCCCGGGGCTGCGCGGCGCCTTCGACGCGGTGGCCGCGCCGGGGCACCGGGGACGCGACCGGGCGGTCCAACGGGTGCACGGCGACCTCCACCTCGGCCAGACCCTGTGCGCCGCCGACGGCTTCTGGTCGCTGATCGACTTCGAGGGCGAACCGGCCAGACCGCTGCCCGAGCGCCGCCGCCCCCAGCTCCCGGTGCGCGACGTCGCCGGCATGCTCCGCTCCTTCGACTACGCGGCCCGCTCGCACCGCCCGTGGAACGACGAGTGGGCGGCCCGCTGCCGGACCGCCTACTGCGAGGGGTACGCCGGGGCCTCGGGCACCGACCCGCGCGGCGAACCGGAGCTGCTGCGCGCCCACGAGACCGACAAGGCGGTGTACGAGGTGCTGTACGAGGCGCACCACCGGCCCGACTGGCTGCCGGTCCCGATGGCCGCGATCCACCGGCTGGCCGCCGGCGCCGACTGAACCCCGGCAACCCCTCCCGCTCCTCCCGTTCCGCACCGACCACCCCCATCGAGCCGCACCCCCCGAGGAGGCCATCCCCGTGACCGCCCGCAAGCCGTCCCGCAAGACGCCCGCCCCGAGTGGGCGGCCCGCTGCCGGACCGCCTACTGCGAGGGGTACGCCGGGGCCTCGGGCACCGACCCGCGCGGCGAACCGGCCCCCACCGCTGCCACCGGCCGGGACCGCGCCGCCGAGGGCACCGGCCGGGACGGCTCCCCCCAGGGCACCGTCGGCGGAACCGGCCGCCCGGCCCCGGCGGAAGAAGCCCGCCGGTGCCGAGCCGCCGCACCCCCGCCAGGAGCCCGGCACCCACGGGGTGCGGCCGGCGCCGCCCCTCGACCCCGACGACCGGGCCCGGCTGCTGGCCGGCGCGCACCACGCCCCGCACGATCTGCTCGGCGCCCACCCGGTCCGGGGCGGGGTGCTCCTGCGGGTGCTGCGTCCGTACGCGCGCGGTGTGACGGTGCTCGGCAAGGGGCTGCGGGCGCAGTTGCACGACGACGGGGACGGGCTCTTCTCCGGGCTGCTGCCGATGCCCGCGCCGCCCGAGTACCGGCTCCTGGTCGCCTACGAGGACACCGGGATCGAGACGCAGGACCCGTACCGCTTCCTGCCCGCGCTCGGCGAGTTCGATCTGCACCTGATCGGCGAGGGGCGGCACGAGGAGCTGTGGACCGCCCTGGGCGCCCGGCCCATGGAGCACCAGGGGGTGGCGGGCACCCGGTTCACCGTCTGGGCGCCCGACGCCCGCGGGGTGCGGGTCGCCGGGGACTTCAACTACTGGGACGGCACCGGTTTCCCGATGCGCTCGCTGGGTTCCTCCGGGGTGTGGGAGCTGTTCCTGCCCGGGATCGGCGAGGGCGCGCTCTACAAGTTCGACATCTGCCGCCCGGACGGTTCGCACACGGTGCGCGCCGACCCCATGGCCCGGCGGACCGAGGTGCCGCCGTCCACCGCGTCGGTCGTGACGGACCGGCACCACGTGTGGCAGGACGGGGAGTGGATGGCGCGCCGCGGGGACGTGCCGGTGCACGAGGCGCCGTTCTCCGTGTACGAGGTGCACCTGCCGTCCTGGCGACCGGGGCTGACGTATCGTCAACTCGCTTCCCAGCTCCCCGCGTACGTGAAGGAGCTGGGGTTCACGCACGTGGAGCTGATGCCGGTCGCCGAGCATCCCTTCGGCGGTTCCTGGGGCTACCAGGTCACCGGTTTCTACGCCCCGACCTCCCGACTGGGCTCCCCCGACGACTTCCGCTTCCTGGTCGACTCGCTGCACCGGGCCGGCATCGGGGTCCTCATGGACTGGGTGCCCGCGCACTTCCCGCGCGACGACTGGGCGCTGGCGGAGTTCGACGGCCGGCCGCTGTACGAGCACCCGGACCCCGCACGCGCGGCGCACCCCGACTGGGGCACTCTGGAGTTCGACTACGGGCGCAAGGAGGTGCGCAACTTCCTTGTCTCCAACGCCACTTACTGGTGCGAGGAGTTCCACGTCGACGGGCTGCGGGTGGACGCGGTCGCCTCGATGCTCTACCTCGACTACTCGCGCGAGGACGGGCAGTGGACGCCGAACGAGCACGGCGGCCGGGAGAACCCGGACGCGGTGGCCTTCCTCCAGGAGATGAACGCCACCGTCTACCGGCGCAACCCCGGCGTCGTCACCATCGCCGAGGAGTCCACCGCCTGGGACGGCGTCACCCGCGCCACCCACCACGTCGGACCGGACGGCTTCGGCGGGCTGGGCTTCGGGCTGAAGTGGAACATGGGCTGGATGCACGACTCCCTGCAGTACATGGCGAAGGAGCCGGTGCACCGCAAGTACCACCACAACGAGATGACCTTCTCGATGGTGTACGCGTACAGCGAGAACTACGTGCTGCCGATCTCGCACGACGAGGTGGTGCACGGCAAGCAGTCGCTGGTCTCCAAGATGCCGGGCGACTGGTGGCAGCGGCGCGCCAACCACCGGGCCTACCTCGGCTTCATGTGGGCCCACCCGGGCAAGCAACTCCTCTTCATGGGGCAGGAGTTCGCACAGGGGGCGGAGTGGTCGGAGGGGCACGGCCCGGACTGGTGGCTGCTCGACCCCTCGTACGGGGCGGAGGCCGATCACCGGGGCGTGCGCACCCTGGTGGGCGATCTGAACGCGGTGTACGCCGCCACGCCCGCGCTGTGGCAGCGCGACACGGTCCCGGAGGGTTTCGACTGGGTGGACGGCGGGGCGGCCGAGGACAACGTCCTCGCGTTCCTGCGCTTCGACGCGCAGGGCTCGCCGCTGCTGGCCGTCAGCAACTTCTCCCCGGTGGTGCGGCACGACTACCGCGTCGGGGTCCCGGCGGTGCCCGGCGACCGGGTGGTGTGGGCGGAGGTCCTCAACACGGACGCGGCGCGGTACGGCGGCGGCGACGTGTGCCACCCCGGCCCGCTGGAGCCGGAGGCGGTTCCGGCCCACGGCAGGAACGCCAGCCTGTCGCTGACGCTCCCGCCGCTGGCGACGGTGTGGCTGCGGCCGGTGTGAGCCGGGGCGCGGGGTCCGCTCATGCTCCGCGCCTGGATTCGGCATTGAGGACGGCGAGGCGAACGGTCAGCTCCTGACGCGAGGAGAGCACCTCGATACCGCGGGCTGCCCGGCCATGGGTCGTAGTGGGCGGCGGCCTGCACTACCCTGCCCTCGTAGTTGACGTTGAGTCAGTGGTGTTTGGGGGCCCTCGTTGGACTCAGGGAAGATGCCAACGCGCGTGATAGCTGGTCGCTACCGGCTGCTCGCGGCTCTCGGGTCCGGCGGGATGGGCCGGGTCTGGCGAGCTCACGACCAGCAGTTGGGCGTCGACGTCGCGGTCAAGGAGGTGTTCCGCCGGCCAGGCATCCCCGACAGTCACTGGGAGGAGCTCCTGATCCGGGCCAGGCGGGAGGCCCGCCACGGAGCCCGGCTGCGGGACCACGCCAACATCGTCGCCGTCCACGACGTCGTGATCGAGGACGGCATCCCCTGGACGGTGATGCGCCTGGTGAAGGGCGTCTCCTTGGAATCCCGCCTGAGCAGGGGCCGGCTGACGGTCGAGGACACGGCGAAGGTCGCAGCCGCCGTGCTCGGCGCCCTCGGGGCGGCCCACGACGCGGGGATCATCCACCGGGATGTGAAGCCGGCCAACATCATGCTCGCCGACGACGGCGGCGTCCTGCTCACCGACTTCGGCATCGCGATCAACGAGGTCGACACCAAGCTCACTCAGGACGGCGGCATCATCGGGTCGATGGCCTACATCGCCCCCGAACGCGCCGACGGCGAAGAGGGGAGCGAGGCCGGCGACCTCTTCTCCCTCGGTGCCACGCTCTACCAGGCCACCGAGGGGAAGTCCCCGTTCCAACGCGACACCCTCACCGGAACACTGCGGGCCGTTGCCATCCACGAGCCCCCGCCACCGGCCAACGCCGGCCACCTGGCACCACTGATCACCGCCCTCCTGCGCAAGGAACCCGGCGACCGACCCACGGTGACCGCCGCACTCGCCATGACGACGCCCGGCGCCCGGACCCCTGAAATCATCCAGGACCCGGCACTCGCCGAGCGAGAGGCCGAGCCCAAATACGACGTCATCCTCCTGGACGCCGGCGAAAGGGAGGTCCCGGTCATCCTGGCCGTGTGCAAGTTGACCTCGTCGAGCATCAAGGAGGCCAAGGCCCTCGTCGACCGTGCGCCCCGGAAGGTGCTGGCGGACGTCAACTGGAGAACTGCCGCGGATGCCGAAGACGCTCTGGTCAACGCCGGTGCCAACGCGGTCTTCAAGCGACACGAACACCCCACCGCGTCCACGGGGAGCACGGAACAGAAGCCGACGGCGACGCCGACCCTGACGCGCACGACCCGCATGCCCCGCTCGCCGGCGGTCGTCACACCTCGCGGGAGGCCAGAGCCGACGAAGGCCAACCGGAAGAGCGCGGGCAAACAGTCCGCCCGAGGCGTGGCCGGGCTGGTGGCTGTTGCGGCCATCGTGGCCATCGTCGCCCTGCTGCCCGAGCAGCAGCACGCAGCTGACGCAGCATGTGCCACATGGCACTCGGCCATGAAGCAAAACAATGAATGGAAGTATTCTCACCCGCTCGGAAGTTATTCCCAGGCGGATCTCGCAGCGAAAGAAGACCGACTGGTCTCGCTGGAACAGAAGGCCGCCACGCAAACCAGTGACCAGAAATTGAAGACTGCGCTCCAGCAGGCCGCAGCAGACCACATCGGATTGGCCGCCGCCTACCGAGCCCGAAACGCCGGCGTCGATAATACAGGTTATGATCACTATATTTTGGCGACGAATCAAGATGACGTGGAAGTCCAGGCAATCTGCAATAATCAATAAATACTTTTCGCCACCCCGCTGGGTGCTCCCCAGCGTGATCTCCGGCCGCGAGCCGTCAGACCTGATCCTGAACGGTCCGAGATCGCGAGAATTCGAAATCTCCCCCTGACCCCGGCGCATTCGGCCAGGCATTCACGTTCAGGTGATTTCCCTTCCAGGAACTACCGAATGGGTGATCACCTTCGTACGATGCTGCTCAGCGCCGACGCCCACGTCGTCGAAGTGGGCCGTTGGTTCCATATTCAATTCAAGGGGAAACCATGGCCTCGAAAAAGAGGAACGTCGTGCGCACGATGGCCGCGACACTGGCCGCAGCCGCCGCGTTCACCCTGGCCGGACCGGCCGGAACCGCCTCCGCCATCGACCACGTGACCTGCGACCCGGACGCGGGCTTCCTGAAGATCTGGTCGCACGACGGCAGTGGGCACGACAGCGTGGACTGCTACGCGAATCGCGGGAAGACCGACTTCGGCGGGTGGTGGGTCGACCAGATCTCCACGGGCAACAACGACGTGAAGTACTACGACGCCAATGGCGATGTGGTGAAGATCCCCCGGAATTCGAATATCAAATATTCGAACGTGCCGAAGGTCGCCGCCATCGAAATCCTGTAGGGATTTTCTCCAGGGACGTCCCGGTGACGCAAGCGCGAAGGGGCCGCCGCGGGAGTTCCCGCGGCGGCCCCTTTCGGTGCCCGGTGTGGTTACGCCTTCGCCACCGCGCGCTGCTCGTCGCCGTCGCGCGGCTCCGGGACGCCGTGCACGTCGCCGTCCTGGTTGAGCATCCGCTCGTCCCAGGGGAGCGCGCCGGACAGGACCCGGTCGACCCGCTCCTTGTCGATCTCCTTGGTCCAGGTGCCGACCAGGACGGTGGCCACGGCGTTGCCCGCGAAGTTCGTCAGGGCGCGGGCCTCGCTCATGAAGCGGTCGATGCCGACGATCAGGCCGACGCCGTCGACCAGGCCGGGGCGGTGCGACTGGAGCCCGCCCGCGAGGGTGGCCAGGCCCGCGCCGGTGACCCCGGCCGCGCCCTTGGAGGCGACGATCATGAAGAGCAGCAGGGAGATCTGCTCACCGGCGCTCAGCGGGTCGCCCATCGCGTTGGCGATGAAGAGCGAGGACATCGTGAGGTAGATCGCGGTGCCGTCGAGGTTGAAGGAGTAGCCGGTCGGCACGGTGATGCCGACGACCGGCCGGCTGACGCCCAGGTGCTCCATCTTCGCGATGAGCCGCGGCAGGGCGGACTCCGAGGAGGAGGTGGAGAGGATCAGCAGGAACTCGCGGCCCAGGTACTTCAGCAGGGCGATCAGGCTGACCCCGGCGACCAGGCGCAGGATCGTGCCGAGCACCACGAAGACGAAGATCGCGCAGGTGAGGTAGAAGCCGACCATGATGATCGCGAGCGACTTCAGCGCGTCGATGCCGGTCTCGCCGACCACCGCGGCCATCGCGCCGAACGCGCCGACCGGAGCCGCCCACATGATCATGGCGAGGATGCGGAAGACGAGGCGCTGGATGTGGCCGATGCCGCGCAGGACCGGTTCGCCCGCCGCGCCCATGGCCTGGAGCGCGAAGCCCGCGAGCAGTGCGATCAGCAGGGTCTGGAGCACCTCGCCCTCGGTGAAGGCGGAGACCATCGTGGTCGGGATGATGCCGAGCAGGAAGTCCACGGTGGACTCGCCGGCGCCCGCCGCCTGCTTCTCCCCGGCGGCCCGCGCCGCCTCGGTGATGTGCAGGCCCTGGCCGGGCTCCAGGAAGTTGCCGACGAGCAGGCCGATGGCGAGCGCGACGGTCGACATCACCAGGAAGTAGCCGAGGGCGAGGCCGCCGACCGCGCCGACCTTGGCGGCCTTGCGCACCGAGCCGACGCCCAGCACGATCGTGCAGAAGATGATGGGCGAGATCATCATCTTGATCAGGTTCACGAAGCCGGTGCCGATCGGCTTGAGCTCGACGGCGACATCCGGGGCGACGAAGCCCACGAGGATGCCGAGCCCGACCGCCGCGATCACGGCGAGATACAGATAGTGCGTGCGGTCCCGCTTGGCGGCTGCCACTCCCACGGGGGTTCTCCTCGGCTCGTCCGGGTCACTCCCCCGTCCCTGGGGGCGCAAGGGCCTGCCCCGGCGCGTCCGGCCGGAAAAAACCCTTGGCGAATATCTCGCTCCCTGTGACACCGGTCACCGTTGCGTGCATTTCGTTCACATGTTTCCGGCCGGGCACACTGGTGGCCATGCGTCTGCCCCGTACCCGTCCCCGCAGCCTGGCCGGCCAGCTCTTCGCCATGCAGGTGGTGCTGGTGGCCGCCGTGGTGGCGGGATGCGCGTTCTTCGCCTACGTCTCCGGCAGCGAGCAGGCGGAGGAGACCGCGGCCCGGCAGGTACGGGCGGCCGCGCTGGCGATCGCCGGTTCGCCGTCCGTGCGGGAGGCGATCGGCACCCCCGATCCGTCGGCCGTGCTCCAGCCGTACGCGGAGCGGGTGCGCAAGGACACCGGGATCGCCTTCGTCACGATCATGTCCCCGGACCGGGTCCGCTGGACGCATCCGGACACCGACCGGATCGGGGAGGAGTTCCTCGGGCACACCTCGCGGGCGCTGCGCGGCGAGACGTTCTCGGAGACGTACACCGGCACGCTCGGCCCCTCGATCCGGGTCGTCACCCCGGTCCGCGACGGCGGCCGGATCGTCGGCCTGGTCAGCGCGGGCATCACGGTCGACCGGGTCTCCTCGCAGGTGCGGGAGCAGCTCGGGGCGCTGGGGCTGGCGGCGGGCGGGGCGCTGGCGCTCGGCGGCATCGGCACCTATGTGATCAACGCCCGGCTGCGGCGGCACACGCACGGCATGAACGCCGCCGAGCTGAGCCGCTTGCACGACTACCACCAGGCCACGCTGCACGCGGTGCGCGAGGGGCTGCTGATGCTCGACGGGCGGCGCAGGATCGCGCTCATCAACGACGCGGGCCGGGAGCTGCTGGGTCTGGAGCCGGGCGCGGTCGGGCGCCGGGTCGACGAGCTGGAGCTGCCGGCCCCGCTGACCGGTGCGCTGCTCGCCTCCGAGGAGCGGGTCGACGAACTGCATCTGACGGCGGACCGGGTGATCGTGGTCAACACCCGCCCGGTGGTGGGCGGCGAGCAGCGCGGCACCGTGGTGACCCTGCGCGACCACACGGAACTCCAGGCGCTCTCGGGCGAGTTGGACTCGGAGCGGGGCTTCACCCAGGCGTTGCGCTCGCAGGCGCACGAGGCGGCGAACCGGCTGCACACCGTCGTCTCGCTGATCGAGCTGGGCCGGGCCGACGAGGCGGTGGGCTTCGCCACCGCCGAGCTGGAGCTGGCCCAGGCGCTCACCGACCGGGTGGTGGGCGCGGTCGCCGAACCGGTGCTGGCCGCGCTGCTGCTCGGCAAGGCGGCACAGGCCAACGAACGGGGCGTGGAGCTGGTGCTCGCGGAGGACAGCCTGATCGACGACGGTTCACTGCCCCCGACCCTGTCGCACCGGGACCTGGTGACGATCCTCGGCAACCTGATCGACAACGCGGTGGACGCGGCGTCGGAGGCGGCGGCCGGTGCGCCGGGGTCCGGGCCCGGCAGGCGGGGGGCGGCGGCCGGACAGCCGGGCGGCCGGGCCCGGGTCACCGTCACCGCGCTCGCCGGGGAGGACGGGCTGCTGCTGCGGGTCTCCGACACCGGGGCCGGGATCGATCCGGACGCCGCCGCGGAGGTGTTCGCCCGCGGCTGGTCGACGCACGGCGCGGGCCGGGGCATCGGGCTCGCCCTCGTCCGGCAGGCGGTGCACCGCAACGGCGGGTCGGTGGCGCTGGACCGCGGGGCGGACGGCGGCGCGGAGTTCACGGTGCGGCTGCCCCCGGCCGCCGTGCCCGCCCGGGCCCCGGGAGCCGTGCCCGCCCCGGCATCGGCGCCCGGGGCCTCGTCCGTGCCCGCGTCCGCCGCCGGGAAGGGAGCCCTCTCATGATCCGGGTACTGGTCGTCGAGGACGATCCCGTCGCGGCCGACGCCCATCGGCTGTACGTGGACCGGGTGCCGGGGTTCGAGGTGGCGGCCGTCGCGCACTCGCGGGCCCAGGCGGCGCGGGCGCTGGAGCGCGTCCCGGTCGATCTGCTGCTGCTGGACCTGTACCTGCCCGACGGCCACGGCCTGCAACTGCTGCGTTCGCTGCGCGCGGCCGGGCACTCGGCCGATGTCATCGCGGTGACGTCGGCGCGCGATCTGGCCGTCGTCCGGGAGGGGGTGTCGCTCGGTGTGGTCCAGTACGTGCTGAAGCCGTTCACCTTCGCCACCCTGCGCGACCGGCTCGTGCGCTACGCCGAGTTCCGGGCGGCGGCCGGGGAGGCGAGCGGCCAGGACGAGGTGGACCGGGCGCTCGGCGTCCTGCGCGCACCGCAGCCGGCGCAGCTGCCGAAGGGGCTGAGCGGTCCGACGCTGGAGGCCGTCACCCGCGCCCTGCGGTCCGCGCCGGACGGGGTGACGGCGGCGGCGGCCGGTGAGTCGCTGGGGATCTCGCGGATCACCGCACGCCGCTATCTGGAACACCTGGTGACGGCGGGGCGGGCGGTGCGCAGTCCCCAGTACGGCCAGATCGGGCGCCCGGAGCTGCACTACCGCTGGGTGGCCGAGAACCGCTGACGGCGGCACCGACGGCGGTCACCGGCCGGCCGCGCGCCGGATCTCCGCGGTGCGGGCGTCGATCGCCTCGGCCCTCAGGTAGGCCCTGTCGGCCTTCTGGAACGTGGTGCCGATGGCGGCGCCCGCCTGCTTGTAGCGGGCGGCCCTCAGGTGGTCCAGGGCCGCGCGGCAGTCGAGGGTGGAGTTGGCCGCGTCGAGGACGAACCGCTGCCAGACGAGCTGTCCGCGGGCCTCCGGGAAGCCGAAGTACCTGCCGGCATCGACGGCGGTGCGCCCGATGCTCTCGCAGACCGGGCGGAGGCGGAACAGGTAGGAGGGCGGTTCCTTGCGCCGGGCGAAGGTCCGTCCGATCGCGAGGAGCCTGCCCCGGTCGCGGCGGAACCGGTCCAGGAGGTCCTTGCCGCCGATCTCGTTCCAGGCGTCGACCTGCCGCGCCCTGGTCCGCGGAGTGACGGTCCCGGCACCGGCCCGGGGCGACACCTGCCGGAACTCGTCCTGGACGGCGCGGTAGTCGGTGACCTTCCGCGGCATCCGGTCCTGCCGGTACGCCGCCTCGGCACCGGAGGCGGCCAGCGCCACGACGCACAGCGCCACGAGCGGACCGCGGCGGACGGCGGCCGGGCCGTCGCGCCGCGGACCGGCGGCCCGGCCCAGTCGCCGCCGGAGCACGGGGACGCGGCGCGTCGCCGACACCGCCGCGGCCACGGCGATGGCGACGGCGGTGACGGTCATCAGCGCGAAGTCCAGCGTGATGTGCAGATCGAGCCAGAACGTCAGCCGGGCGGGCTGCCAGGCGCAGGAGGAGGGTTTCAGGAGGCGCAGCCCGCCGACGCAGCCGTCGGAGAGGAGCAGCACCAGCACCCCGGCCACCCCCACCAGGGCCGCGGTGTGGGCCGCGATCAGCGTGACGAGCAGGCGGTACCGGCGGGCGCGCACGGAGACGATCGCGGCGGCCGTCATCGCCGCCGCGACCAGGGCGAGGTACGTCCACGCGAGGAAGAGCAGCGCCTGAAGGCTGCCTCCCCGGGTGGCCGCCCCCGACGCCCCCGTGCCGGGCAGCACCAGCACGGTCACCACCGCGGCGCAGGCCGCCAGGCCGCAGCACAGTCCGGTCAGCAGCGCGCCGCGCAGCCGGGGCGGGCGGTGCGCGGGCGGCTCGGCCGCGCCCTCGATGTCGGCGGCGGCGGTACGCGTCCACGGCGTGGCGGCGGGGGCCCGCCCCGGTATCCAGGCCGCCAGCGGCACGAGCCACAGCCCCGCGACGGCGACGGCGGAGAGCGGCAGCGCGTTGGTGTTGAGGATCAGGGGGAAGACGACGCCGATCCCGGAGAGCATCGTGGCGTGGTCCGCGGCCGGTCCGGGGTACAGCTGCTCCAGCCGCTGCCGCATCCCCTCGGCGTCGTACCACCAGCCGGTCGCGAGCGGTGCGCCGCTCCCGTACCACCACCCGAACCACTGGGCCAGCGCCAGTCCGCCCGCCACCAGGCTCACCACCAGGGCGACCCGGATGGTCCGTCCCCGCCAGGCCGTGACCCAGAGCCGGGCCACCTGCGCGGTCCACCAGGTGAAGGCGGGCCCGCCGAGCAGGAAGAGCAGGAGCAGCGCGTTCCGGCTGGGGAAGAACTGCTCGATCGTGCCCTGCCCGGAGAGCAGTGTGCCCGTCGCCATCCCGGCCCCCAGCCACAGCCCGGCCCGGAGCCCGGAGGGCGGGCGGCGGCCGGTCAGCACCGCGTGGATCACCGCGCGCCACAGCGTGACGCCGACCACCCCGGCGACCAGGCCCGCCGCGGCCAGGGCCACCGCCTGCGAGGTCGGCGCGGCGGGCAGCTCCAGGTACGGCCGCAGGGCCAGCGACAGCTGGGAGTTGATCAGGACGGTGGCGGCCCCGGTGAGGAACATGGGCAGTGCCGGGACCGCGTACACCGGGCCGGAGTCGGTCAGCGCGCCCCGGCGGAGTTCCCACCGCGGGTGGGAGCGCCACAGCGCGGCGAAGGAGGCGAGCCGGCGGCGCGCTCCGCCCCCGGGGGCGGGCGCCTCGGTGACGTGCCAGCCGCCGAAGTCCGCGCCCCAGCGCACCGCGGCGCGGTCGGCGTGGATCTCCCGGCTGCGCAGGACGTCCGAACGCGCCAGGTACATCAGCGCCACCAGGGCGAGGAACTGGATGATGCTGCGCACCGGCACCGCCCACAGGGAGCCGCCCGACCCGCTCTGGTGGTACAGGTACATGCCGACGCCCACCAGGTAGGGCGGCGCGACCAGGCACAGGAAGACCCGCCACAGCGCGACCGTCGCGTAGGTGAGGGTCACGTCCCCGTTGCGGATGTGGGCGAACTCGTGCAGCAGCACCGCCTTGAACGCCCCGGGGTCCCGGGCCCTGAGGGCGAGCAGTCCCCCGTACAGGCAGAGCACCGGGCGGCGGTTGCGGCCGAAGACCACGGCGCCGACGGAGAGCGCCGACGGGTCGACCACGACGCGCGGCAGCCGCTCCAGCCCGGCCCGCGCGGCGACCTCCGCCAGGTCGTCGCGGACCGCGTGGCCCCCGTCGACCGCCGCCAGTTCCACCACCCGCCCGCGCCGCGCCTTCCACACCGGCAGCCAGAGGAAGAGCGCGACGGCCACCAGGGCCAGGAGTCCCAGCCACAGCAGGGGGATCCACCACGACGGCGGCCGGGCGTGCACGAGCTGGCAGTTCCGGTACGCGACCCACTGGCTGGAGCGCGTGATCAGCAGCTCCATGTCGGACATGTGGTCGGCGTCCACGCCCGCCGCGAGGTCGCACTTGTACGACTCGGCCCCCGAGAACCACCAGAAGGCCATGTACAGCAGCATCAGGCCGCTGGTCACCAGTACCAGCACGGCCAGCAGCACGAACCGCATGGTCGTGCCGGCTCCTACCGGCCGCCCCACCGGCCGGGCCGGTGCGCCCGTCGCGGTCGTCACCCGCTACTCCCGCGGGCGGTCGCCGCCGCCGGGCGGGGCGCCGTCGGCTCCGCCGTCCGCCGGACCGTCCCCGTCCGTCTCCGATTCCGGTTCCGTCTCCGGTTCCGGTCGTGCCGGGCGGAGCATCAGCCGGGCCAGCACCGCGTCCGCGAGGATCTCGGCGCGCTCCCGCTCGAAGCCGCGCCCGGTGGCCGCCTCCCGCACCTGCCGGTGGACCTCGGCGAGCTGATCGGGCGTCAGCGGCGGAACCGTCGCCTCGGCAACCGGCCGTCGCCGTATCCGGCCCAGCAGCGACCGGACCCCGGCGGTCACCCCGCCCGCGGCGGCGCTCCCGAGCTGTTGCGCCGTCTGGTCCACCACCAGCCACACCACTGGTGTGGCGATCACCGCGATCTCGCCGAGACCGAAACCGAGCGGCTCGCGGCGGCCTCCCCGTCTCCCGAGCAGCCGCACGACGGCCGCGTCGTCGAACCGGGCCAGCCCCTCGACGACGGGCGACTCCTCCGGAGCCACCTCGGCCACCACGTCACGCACCACGTCGCGCACCCGCACCGTGCCGTGCGCCGACGCGTCGGAACTCGTACCGATCCCCCGCATGCCCCCAGTCTCACCCGGCCGGTGAAACCGCGAAGAGGCGTATTCCGGCCGAGGTTCCCTCGGAAAGGAACCCTCTAGGAGGATCCTACGATTCATGGATATCGGTGGAACACACCGTAGTCATGCCACTTCTTGACTCCTACGGTGAGGCCGTGCGCCCCTCACCCCCCTTCGACGCCCC
>NZ_RDBO01000077.1:933906-960695 GCF_008120935.1 Streptomyces sp. sk2.1 | reverse complement strand
CCGTAGGAGTCAAGAAGTGGCATGACTACGGTGTGTTCCACCGATATCCATGAATCGTAGGATCCTCCTAGAGGGTTCCTTTCCGAGGGAACCTCGGCCGGAATACGCCTCTTCGCGGTTTCACCGGCCGGGTGAGACTGGGGGCATGCGGGGGATCGGTACGAGTTCCGACGCGTCGGCGCCCAGTACGGGCTGCGGATCGCCACCGACACGGTGATCGCCTGGGAGCGGGGCACCGCCGTGCCGAGCGAGTACGAACTCACGGCGCTGGCCGGGGTGTTGTGGTGCTCCCCGGGCGAACTGCTCACCGGTGCCCGCACCCTGCGGGAGCACCGGATGGCCAAGGGCCTGGACCCGGCGGAGTTCGCCCGGCTGCTGGGGCTGACCGGGGACGCGTACCGGCGGATGGAGGATTCCGGGCGCTGGCGCGGCAACGACCGGCAGTCGGCGCTGCTCAACAAGGTGCTGGGGCTGACGGCCGCCGGGTTCGTGACGGTGTCCGGCCGGGACGAGGAGCTGACCGGGCTGCTGCGCGACGCGGTGACGACGCGCTGGCAGGCCCGGGTCCGGCCGGTGGCGAAGCTGGTGCCGCTGGAACGCGGGGTGGTCCAGGACGTGCTGGAGCAACTGCACGCCGATTACCAGGCGTTGATGGCCCCGACGCTGAGCTGGAGCGGCACGGGTGCGGAGCGGGCCGGGACGACGGGCGATGCGGGGCGGGCCTTCCTGGCCGAGGTCCTGGAGCGGTTCTGGCGGACGGCCGGAGTGCACGGGCCGCACGTCTGAACCCCGCTCCGGCCGGCCGCCACCCGGCCCGGGGCCGGACCGCCCGGCCCGGTCCCAGCCACCGGCCGCCCCGTCACCACGGCCCGGTCTCAGCCGCCGGCCGTCCCCGTCGCCACCGGGTCGAAGGAGAACAGACTCTTCTTCTCCCCCGCGCAGTCCGTCTGCACCAGTTCGGCGCCGCGCTCCTTGCTGTACCTCTCGGCACCGACGCACAGGCGGGTGTGGACGGGACGGATCCGGTAGCCCTCGACGGGGCTGCCCACGGGCTCGATCCGGAACTGCTCCGCCTCGTCGCGCTTGCCGCACTCCTGGTCCTGGAGCGGGGCCCCGTCGTCCTCCACCCCGTTCCAGATCCCGGTGCAGCCCGGACCGTAGACCGGGTGGTCGGTCTCGATCCGCCAGACGCCCCCGCCCAGCGGCCGGAGGGAGAAGCCCGGGATCGTCTCCTGCTCGCACCGCACCTGGTACAGCCGCCCGCTGTCGCTGCCCCGCTCCTCGGAGAGGCAGAACCCGGAGTGCACGGACCGTATCTGCACCGTCCGCCCCGCCACGGGCCCGGTCGCCGAGCGGGTGTCCGGCCGGCCCCCGTCCCCTCCGATCAGAACGACGGTCGTCGCGACGGCGGCGAGCACGACCGCCAGGAGGACCGCCGTCAGGACGATGCGGWCCCTCCGGCGGCGGGCGGGGTCCGGGCCGGCGGGCGGGGCGGACGACGGCCGCGCCGACCGGTCCGCGGGGTCGTCCCCGGCCGCCCCGGCCGCCCCGTCCTCCTCCGCCCGGTCGCCGCTCCCGCTCCCGCTCCCGGCCGTCGCGCTCCGCCGCCCGTGCACGGCGAGTTCCTTGCGCACCACGAGCCAGTCCCCGACCTCCGCGGGCCCGCATCCGCAGGCCCGTACGAACGCGGCGAGGAGTTCCTCGCGCGGGACGGACGTGCGCCCGAGCATGTTGGCGATCGTGGACCTCGGCAGGACGTCCCCGACGGCGTCGGCCCGCTGGCTCAGTTCGCGGAACGTCAGCCCCGACGCGTCCTTGAGCATCCGCAGGAGGGCGACGAACTCGTCCGCGCTCCGCGCCTCCCGGGGGTCCGGAGCCCTGCCCTCGACCACCATGTTTCCGTGCCCCTCCCCTGGAATCCGTGTCCGGACAGAGTTGGGACATGTCCCGGACAGGGACAAGCCTTGTTGATCCGGGCCCCGGGCTCAAGAGTTGATTCCGGCACCGGGGCCGTCCGGTTCCGGTGCCTCCGTACGGCCACGGGCCGGAGCAACGGCGAGCGGCCCTGACCGTCCACGGGGGGACAGTCAGGGCCGCCGGGTTCCGGCACGCGACGGCGCCGTCGCGCGGGCGGGTCAGAAGACCGATTCCGCCTCGTCCATCCGGTCCTTGGGAACCGTCTTGAGCTGGGTGATCGCGTCGGCGAGCGGAACCATCACGATGTCGTTGCCGCGCAGCGCCGTCATCCGCCCGAAGTCGCCCCGGTGGGCCGCCTCCACCGCGTGCCAGCCGAAGCGGGTGGCGAGCACCCGGTCGTACGCGGTCGGCGTGCCGCCGCGCTGGACATGGCCGAGAATGACCGGTCGGGCCTCCTTGCCGAGCCGGGTCTCCAGCTCGATGGCCAGCCGGTTGCCGATGCCCTGGAAGCGCTCGTGGCCGTACTGGTCGATCTCGCCCTTGGCGTACGGCATGGAGCCCTCGGCCGGGTGCGCGCCCTCGGCGACGCAGATGACCGCGAACTTCTTGCCGCGCGCGAAGCGTTCCTCGACCATCTTCACCAGGTCGTCGACCTCGAAGCGGCGCTCGGGGAGGCAGATGCCGTGCGCGCCGCCGGCCATGCCGGACTCCAGCGCGATCCAGCCCGCGTGGCGGCCCATCACCTCGACGACCATGACCCGCTGGTGCGATTCGGCGGTGGTCTTGAGACGGTCTATGGCCTCGGTCGCGACGCCCACGGCGGTGTCGAAGCCGAAGGTGCGGTCGGTGGCGGAGATGTCGTTGTCGATGGTCTTGGGCACGCCGACGACGGGCATCCCGGCGTCCGACAGCATCCGGGCGGCGGTCAGGGTGCCCTCGCCGCCGATCGGGATGAGGGCGTCCATGCCGTAACGGCGGCTCAGCTCGGCGCAGTTCTCGGCGGCCTCGCGCAGCCGGTCGCGCTCCAGCCGGGCCGAGCCGAGGATGGTGCCGCCGCGGGCGAGGATTCCGCTGACCGCGTTGAGGTCGAGGGCCCGGAAGTGGCCGTCGAGGAGTCCCTTGAACCCGTCCTCGAAGCCGATGACCTCATCGCCGTGACCCACCACGGCTCGGTGCACGACCGACCGGATCACTGCGTTCAGGCCTGGGCAGTCGCCGCCTGCGGTGAGAACTCCGATGCGCATCGTGCTGTGTCTCCTGCTCGTCCGTGCCGGGCGCCTGGGGTCGGTCGCCGACGTTCCCCGTACCGTGGCCACGGCAATTGTTCCACGCTGGTACGGACCTGGCGCTCCCGGCGGGCCGGGGACGCCCTCACGGGTGTCCCGCCGGTACGTCGCGGCGCACCGGTGACGGGGCCAGCGACGGGGCCGGGGAAGGCTCCGGCGGGCCCCGGAACGGGGCCGTTCGCCCGGCGGGCGGCGCCTCGCCCCCCACAGGTAT
Source organism: Streptomyces sp. sk2.1 (assembly GCF_008120935.1). Lineage (GTDB taxonomy): Bacteria > Actinomycetota > Actinomycetes > Streptomycetales > Streptomycetaceae > Streptomyces. The sequence goes on along the minus strand of NZ_RDBO01000077.1, from coordinate 957,278 downwards.
CGTCAACATGTCAATACCATCCCAAACCGCAATCGGACGGGAGAGCACGCGTGACGCGCAGCGTGTACGTGACCGGGATCGACCGGGGAGACGGCCGCCAGGTCGTCGATCTGGGAGTCATGGAACTCCTGACGCGTCAGGTGGACCGGGTCGGGGTGTTCCGGCCCCTCGTCCACGACGGACCCGATCGGCTGTTCGAACTGCTGCGGGCCCGCTACCGGCTCTCCCAGGACCCCGGCTCGGCCTACGGCCTGGACTACCACGAGGCGTCCGCGCTCCAGGCGGAGCAGGGCACGGACGAGCTGGTGACCCGGCTCGTCGAAAGGTTTCACCAGGTCGCCCGGAAGTACGAGGTCGTGCTGGTGCTCGGCACCGACTTCGCCGCCACCCAGCTGCCCGACGAGCTGGCGCTCAACGCGCGCCTGGCCAACGAGTTCGGCGCCTCGGTGATCGTGGTGGTCGGCGGGAAGGGCCAGGACGCCCGGTCCGTGCGGGCCGAGGCCCGCAACGCCCACCGCGCCTACGCCGGGCTGGGCTGCGACGTCATCACGATGGTCGTGAACCGGGTGGCGTCCGAGGACCGCGACGCCATCGCGGACCGGCTGGCGGCCCGGCTGCCCGTCCCCTGTTCGGTCCTGCCCGACGATCCGGCGCTCTCCGCGCCGACCGTCGCCCAGATCACCGCGGCGCTGGACGGCACGGTGCTGCTCGGCGACGACTCCGGACTGGCCAGGGACGTGCTGGACTTCGTCTTCGGCGGCGCGATGCTGCCGAACATGCTGAACGCGCTGACGCCGGGCTGCCTGGTGGTCACCCCCGGGGACCGGGCGGACCTGGTGGTCGGCTCGCTGGCCGCGCACAGTGCCGGGACGCCGCCCATAGCCGGTGTGCTGCTGACCCTGGACGAGCGCCCGGGCGAGGAGATACTCACGCTGGCCGCGCGACTCGCACCGGGCACCCCGGTCGTGTCGGTGGCCGGCGGCTCCTTCCCCACCGCGGCCAGGCTCTTCGCCCTGGAGGGCAAGCTGAACGCGGCGACGCCCCGCAAGGCGGAGACCGCGCTGGGCCTGTTCGAACGCCATGTGGACACCGGCGCCCTGCTGGAGCGGATCTCGGTGGCCCGCAGCGACCGCGTCACCCCGATGATGTTCGAGCACGAACTGCTGGAGCAGGCCCGCGCCGACCGGCGCCGGGTGGTCCTGCCGGAGGGCACCGAGGAACGGGTGCTGCGCGCCGCCGACGTGCTGATGCGCCGCGACGTCTGCGACCTCACCCTGCTCGGCGATCCCGACCTCATCCGCAAGAAGGCGGCCGACCTCGGCATCGACCTCGCCGAGACCCGGATCGTCGACCCGCAGACCTCCGAGCTGCGCCAGGTGTTCGCCGAGCGGTACGCGCGGCTGCGGGCGCACCGCGGGGTCACGGTGGAGCTGGCGTACGACGTCGTCGCGGACGTCAACTACTTCGGCACCCTGATGGTCGAGGAGGGCCTGGCGGACGGCATGGTCTCCGGCGCCGTGCACTCCACCGCGGCGACGATCCGCCCGGCGTTCGAGATCATCAAGACCAAGGCGGCCGAGCCGAGCCCGTCGGGCGGGGCGGTGGCGGGCGACGGGAGGGCGAAGCCGGACGCCTCGATCGTCTCCTCCGTCTTCTTCATGTGCCTGGCCGACAAGGTGCTGGTGTACGGCGACTGCGCGGTCAATCCGGACCCGGACGCGAAGCAGCTCGCCGACATCGCGGTGCAGTCGGCCGCCACCGCCGCCCGCTTCGGCGTGGAGCCGCGGATCGCGATGCTGTCGTACTCGACGGGCACCTCCGGTTCGGGCGCCGACGTCGACAAGGTGCGCGCGGCGACGGACCTGGTCCGGGCGAGCCGGCCGGACCTCAGGATCGAGGGCCCGATCCAGTACGACGCCGCGGTGGAGCCGAGCGTCGCCGCGACGAAGCTGCCCGGTTCCGAGGTGGCGGGGCAGGCGACGGTGCTGGTCTTCCCGGACCTGAACACCGGCAACAACACCTACAAGGCCGTGCAGCGCTCGGCGGGCGCGGTGGCCGTCGGGCCGGTCCTCCAGGGGCTGCGCAAGCCCGTCAACGACCTGTCCCGCGGCGCGCTCGTCCAGGACATCGTCAACACCGTGGCCATCACGGCGATCCAGGCGCAGGGCGAGGAGTGAACGGATGACCATCCCGACCACAGAGGGTTCCGGCGCGGCGGGCGCGTACCGCGTACTGGTCCTCAACTCCGGCTCCTCGTCGGTGAAGTACCAGCTGCTGGACATGAACGACCGCTCCCGGCTCGCGGTGGGGCTGGTCGAGCGGATCGGCGAGGAGACCTCCCGGCTGGTGCACACCCCGCTGCTCGGCGGGGGCGCCGAGCAGCGCGAGCGCGTCGGTCCGATCGCCGACCACGAGGCGGCGCTGAAGGCGGCGGCCGAGGAACTGGCGGCCGACGGGCTGGGCCTGGACTCCCCGGAGCTGGCGGCGATCGGCCACCGGGTGGTGCACGGCGGGCTGCGGTTCACCGAGCCCGTGGTGATCGACGACGAGGTGCTGGAGGAGATCGAGCGCCTGGTGCCGGTGGCCCCGCTGCACAATCCGGCGAACCTCACCGGCATCCGCACCGCGCGGGCCCTGCGGCCGGACCTCCCGCAGGTGGCGGTCTTCGACACGGCCTTCCACACGACGATGCCGGAGTACGCGGCGCGGTACGCGATCGACACGGAGACCGCCGACGCGCACCGCATCCGGCGCTACGGCTTCCACGGCACCTCGCACGCGTACGTCTCGCGCAGGGCGGCCGAGCTGCTGGGGCGCGCACCCGAGGAGGTCAACGTCATCGTGCTGCACCTGGGCAACGGCGCCTCGGCGTCGGCGGTGGCCGGGGGCCGGTGCGTGGAGACCTCGATGGGGCTGACCCCGCTGGAGGGGCTGGTGATGGGGACCCGTTCCGGGGACGTCGATCCCGCCGTCACCTTCCACCTCGAACGGGTCGCGGGCATGTCGACGGACGAGATCGACGTCCTGCTCAACAAGAAGAGCGGTCTGGTCGGGCTCTGCGGCGACAACGACATGCGGGAGATCCGGCGCCGGGTCGACGAGGGCGACGAGCGGGCGGCGCTGGCGTTCGACATCTACGTGCACCGGCTGAAGAAGTACATCGGCGCCTATTCGGCGGTCCTCGGCCGGGTGGACGCGGTGGTGTTCACGGCGGGGGTCGGGGAGAACTCTGCGCCGGTGCGACAGGCTGCCATCGCCGGTCTGGAGGAGTTCGGGCTGGTGGTGGACGCGGATCTGAACGAGGTGCGGTCCGGCGGGCCCCGGCTGATCTCGCCGGACTACGCGCGGGTCGCGGTCGCCGTGGTGCCGACGGACGAGGAACTGGAGATCGCCGACCAGACCTTCGCGCTCGTCGGACAGGTCCACAACTGAGCGCCCCCGCGCCCCTTTGTACCTTCCACCAGACGGAATATTCCGCAGCGAAACAAACCGATAGGATCCGCCCCATGCGCCGTTCCAAAATCGTCTGCACACTCGGTCCCGCCGTCGACTCCCACGAGCAGCTGGTCGCTCTGATCGAGGCCGGCATGAGCGTGGCCCGCTTCAACTTCAGCCACGGCACCCACGAGGAGCACCGGGCCCGGTACGACCGGGTCCGCAGGGCCGCCGCCGAGACCGGCCGGGCGATCGGCGTGCTCGCCGACCTCCAGGGGCCGAAGATCCGTCTGGCGAAGTTCGCCGAGGGCCCCGTCGAGCTGGTCCGCGGGGACGAGTTCACCATCACCGCGGAGGACGTCCCCGGCGACAAGTCGATCTGCGGCACGACCTACAAGGGGCTGCCCGGCGACGTCGCCAAGGGCGACCCGATCCTGATCAACGACGGCAACGTCGAGCTGAAGGTCGTCGCGGTCGAGGGTCCCCGGGTGCGGACGATCGTCATCGAGGGCGGCGTCATCTCCGACCACAAGGGCATCAACCTGCCCGGCGCGGCGGTCAACGTCCCGGCCCTGTCCGAGAAGGACGTCGACGACCTGCGGTTCGCCCTGCGGATGGGCTGCGACCTGGTGGCGCTGTCCTTCGTGCGGGACGCCGACGACATCAAGGACGTCCACAAGGTGATGGACGAGGAGGGCCGCCGGGTCCCCGTCATCGCCAAGGTCGAGAAGCCGCAGGCGGTCGAGCACATGCAGGAGGTCGTCATGGCCTTCGACGGTGTGATGGTGGCCCGCGGCGACCTGGCCGTGGAGTATCCGCTGGAGAAGGTCCCGATGGTGCAGAAGCGCCTGGTGGAGCTCTGCCGCCGGAACGCCAAGCCGGTGATCGTGGCGACCCAGATGATGGAGTCGATGATCACCAACTCGCGGCCGACCCGCGCCGAGGCGTCCGACGTCGCCAACGCGATCCTGGACGGCGCGGACGCGGTCATGCTGTCGGCCGAGTCCAGCGTGGGCGCGTACCCGATCGAGACGGTCAAGACGATGTCGAAGATCGTCGTCGCCGCCGAGCAGGAGCTGCTCTCCAAGGGGCTCCAGCCGCTGGTGCCGGGCAAGAAGCCGCGCACCCAGGGCGGTTCGGTGGCCCGCGCGGCCTGCGAGATCGCGGACTTCCTGAACGGCAAGGCGCTGGTCGCCTTCACCAAGTCCGGCGACACGGCCCGCCGGCTCTCCCGCTACCGCGCGGAGCAGCCCATCCTGGCCTTCACCACGGACGAGTCCACCCGCAACCAGCTCTCGCTGAGCTGGGGCGTCGAGGCCCATGTGGTGCCGCACGTGGACAACACGGACGCGATGGTCGACCTGGTCGACGGCGAGCTGCTGAAGCTGGGCCGTTACAACGAGGGCGACACCATGGTCATCACGGCCGGTTCGCCCCCCGGCATCCCCGGCACGACGAACATGGTCCGGGTGCACCACGTCGGCGGCGGCGCGCGCGACTGACCCGGCCCGTATCCCGTACGGCGCGGCTGTGGGCCGCACTCCCCCGAGGAGTGCGGCCCACAGTGCCGTGCGGGAACGCCGTCTCTAGTTGTTCCCGCCGGTGAAGTAGTTGTGCAGCCCGGGGATGGTGAGGGTGCCGCCGAACTGACCGGCCTGGACCACCTTGACCTTGGTGAAGATGGCCAGGGGCACGTTCAGCGGGGGCGGTGCCTGGGGGCTGAACGTCACCGGGATCAGGCCGAAGAGATTGCCCTTCAGCTCCTCGGTGTACATCGTGACCTCGCCGTCGCGGATGGTGGACTTGGAGCCCTTCCGCGCCTCCACGTGGGCCGTCGTGCCGTTCGGGCCGACGGTCTTCTGGTGGAGGTTGTCGATGTCGATGGAGCTGGCGGTGAACTTCAGCACCTTCTTGACGGTGCCGCCGTACGTCTTCACCTCGACGATGCCCTTGTAGTCCAGCCCCTTGAGGGTGAGCGCCGAACTCTCCAGGATCCACGGGTCGTCCGGGAGCAGCGGGATGCCCGCCTCCAGGTCGGCCGCGGCCAGCGCCTCGGCGTCGAGGGTCGGGCAGGGGAAGGGCTGCTTGGCGCCGTCCGGGATGTCCTCGTCCTTCTTGGCGTCGAGGCCCTTGACGCTCTCGTCCAGCTCCTCGACCTTCTCGCCCGCCCTGCCCGCGGCCTCGCGGATGGCGTCGGCGGTCCTGCCGGCCGCCTCGTCCGCCGTCTTCTCCGCGGTGTCGGTGGCCTTCTCGGCGGGCTTCTCGGCGGTCTGCGACGGCTTCGGGGACTCGGTGCTCCCGGTCGGGGACGGGTCCGCCGTCTCCTCCTTCTTGTCCGGTCCGTCGAAGAGGTCACGCAGCGCGTCGCCGACGCCCAGCGGGTCGAGCGGGTTCCTCGACTGCGTCGGGGTGGGCGAGTCGCTCGGCGTGGCGGCGGGTGCCGCGGCCTTCGTCTCCGGCTTCGCGGCCTCGCCCGCGGACGGGGTGGCCGAGGGCTTCGGGGCCGTCGTGTCGTCCGTCTTCCCGTCACCGGAGTCGGTGGCGGACGGGGACGGCGACCCGGTCCGGGAGGCGGACGGCGAGGGCGACTCGCTCGGCTCGTCGGAGCGGGTCACGCAGGGGCCGGGAGCGAACGGGATCTCCGGGTTGTCGTCGGCCATCGCGAGCTTGGGGGTGAGACCCATGCCCACGAAGACGGCCGTCGGCATCGCGGCGAGCGCGAACGCCTTGCCGGCCGGTATGTGCAGCTTCGTCAACAGCGACTTCCTGGGGGCCGCGTGACGCGGTCCGCTCTTCGGCCGGAGGTCCTCCCCGGTCGAGTTCAGCTGCGTCTCGTCACCCCGCACGATGCCTCCCGCCGTCGACCTCAACTGTCGTGTCGTACTGCTCCGGCTGCTGGGACACCGCCGCCGTGGTGTGGAACTCGGAACCGGGCTCCTGCGCGCCCAGGCCGTTCCCGGCCGCCGCGGAGTCCACCGCGCCGACGGGCCCGGGGTCGGGCTTCGGCTCGCCCGGGGCCCACGAGACGGAGAGCGCGCCGCCCAGCATGGAGAACAGGAAACCGATCAGGAAGCCGCCGAGGTTGGCCACCGGAATCGAGATCAGCGCCAGCAGGATCGCGGCGACGCCGGCGAACACCCGCACGATGTGGTGGAACCACATCGTGAGCCCCAGCGTGATCAGCAGGACCCCGATGATCAGGGACCCGGCCCCGGCGGTCGTGGACATCGCCAGCGTGACGTTGCCGAGGTGCATGTTGGCGTACGGGAAATACGCGATGGGAAGGCCACCCACCATGGTGAACAGGCCCGCCCAGAACGGCCGATTACCCCGCCAGACACGGAATGCGCGCCAGAAGACGCGAAGGTAATGGTCGTTCTGCCCTGTGGACTCGGGGCTCATGGAAAACAGCTCCCTGGAACCGGTACTGCTGTGAGAGGTGAAAGGGTGGGTGGCCGGGCCCCCGCGAGGAGGTCCCGGCCACCCGGCGGGTGCTTAGTAGCACTCCTTGACGCCACTGTGCAGCCGCAGGCTCAGGTTGCTGAGCTTGAACGTACCGGCCGTGGTCGCCCACGCCGTCTGCTTCACGTTCTTCAGCGTCACCGACTCGGCGCGCTGCGCGAAGCCGTTCGGGTTGACCCTGTCCTCGGTCTTCGGCTGGATGCCGGGCTTGCCGACGTTGCCGGCCGCGACGCCGATGTCGATGTTCTTGAACGACGCGTCGGCGTCGAGCTCGGCGACATCGAGGTACAGGTTGGTCGCCCGTACCGGCTTGGCCGGGTCCGTACCCGCCTTCAGCTGGAGCGTGACGGTGCCGAGGCCGAACGGCAGGCCAGGCGTGACCACCGACTGGCACATGTTGGTGATGGTGGCCTTGCTGAAGCCGGACACGGCCACGGCGTGCGCCGCGTCGCCGCCCTTGAGGTCCTTGCCGGTAGCGACGCTGCCGTACTGGACGAAGTCCTCACCGACGAGCTTGTCCGTGCTCACCTTGAAGCTCTGGCCGGACACGCTGAAGGACGCCGCGAGGGCACCCTGCGCGAGACCGACACCCACCGCCGCGGTCGCGACGACGCTCGGCACCATGACCAGAGCGAAACGCTTCCATCTGGTGCCGCCACGAACCTGGGAACTCATATTTTTCCTCCTTCTCGGACGTACATCTCCGGTCCGGGCCTCGGCCCGTCCTGGGATGGGAGAAGTGCTACGTCCTCGGGAAGGAGAGCGCCTGCGTACGGAGGCACGAACCGCGCCCGAACCACCGGCGATCACCCCCGAGCGACAACCACTGGTCACGCATGCGCGCGACCCGTATCGGACAGGCCCTGCCGGACGGCAGGAACCCCCCTGTCCGGAGCCGGCCACGACTGCCGCCGACCCACTCGGTGGGGACCCAACGGGGCCGCCGCACCGACTGGCGGTCGGGCTGACGTTATTGGACCGAGCCCGGCCGATCGTGGTGCATTCCCGCCCGTGGCACAAGGGGGTTCGTTACTCGCTAGTAACGGCCTGATAACCAACGCTCGACCGACCGAGACCGGGCCGCCACACAGGGTGGCACCGAATCGGCGGACGAAGGGGTGGATCGACACCCCAAAGGGGACAGATCCCGGGTCGGGATTTACTCCGAGTAACAGGCTCTACCTTTATCAAGATTTGGTAAAGCGGAGGTGTCTCTTATCGCCCGATCGCGAAAACGGCCGCGGCAACCGGCGGGCGCCGCGGCCGTGTTGTCACATCAGAACAAGACCCGGGCCAGCGCCGTACGCGCGGCCACGACCCGCGGGTCGTCCGGGCCGATCACCTCGAACAGCTCCAGCAGCCGCACCCGCGCGGCGTCCCGGTCGTCGCCGAAGGTGCGGCGCACCGTCTCGACGAGCCGGCCGAAGGCGTCCTCGACATGACCGCCGACCAGATCCAGGTCGGCCGCCGCGAGCTGCGCGGCGACGTCGGCCGGTCCCTCGGCCGCGTCCTTGCGGACCTGCTGCGCGTCCATGTCCTTGACCCGGGAGAGGAGTTCGGCCTGGGCGAGGCCGAGCTTGGCCTCCGTGTTGGCCGGGTCGTCGGACAGGACGTCGCGGTAAGCCTGGACGGCGCCGGCGAAGTCATTGGCGTCCAGCGCCCGCGCGGCGGTTTCGAGCAGGGCGTCGTACGGCCCGGCGGGCACCTCGGCCGGGGCCCGGTCGGCGTCTTCCGCGGCGTCCTGGTCGACCACGATCCCGGTGAGCCCGAACCGCTCCTCGCCGACCTGGATCAACTGGTCCAGCGTCTGCCGGATCTGGGCCTCGGGGGCCACGCCCTGGAAGAGCGGGAGGGCCTGGCCGGCGACGACGGCGAAGACCGCCGGGATGCCCTGGATGCCGAACTGCTGCATCAGCATCTGGTTGGCGTCGACATCGATCTTGGCCAGCACGAAGCGGCCGTTGTACTCACGGGCCAGGCGCTCCAGGAGCGGACCCAGCTGCTTGCACGGCTCGCACCACTCGGCCCAGAAGTCGATGACGACCGGGACTTCGGCGGAACGCTGCAGGACATCGCTCTCGAAGCCCGCCTCGTCGACGTCGATCACCAGGGCGGACGGGGACACGGCACCGCCACCGCCCTGCCGGGCGGCCTCGGCACGGGCCTGCTCCGCTTTCGCCTTGGCCTCACCGGCCGCCTTCACCGCGGCGAGGTCGACGACGCCGCTCATGGACATGTTCCTAGGCTGCATACGTACATCCTCCCCCCTTGGCACGCCGATCCGAAAAGCGAGACGGGAACCGTGTCCGCCCACAACCCCCGCCGGTGTGCGGGGGACGCGCGGACGGACACGGTCCGAGGGCCCCTGAAAGACCCGTTGGACCCCTGAAAGGCCCGTTTCGGCCCCGGGTCCCCACCCGGTGCCTGCGGTTGTCATTCGGTCGCGGCGTCACGACGGCATGACCGTCGCCCTTACGCTACGACCCGTAGCGTAACTTCCCCGTACCCCTCGCGCACAAGTGCGCCCGGTGATCTGTCTCACGGCTCCGGGGACCGGTCGGTTCTACTTACTGACCGGTATGGTCACGGCATGCCGAGCCGCCCCCACCCCAAACCCCCACGAACGGGACGCCCGCGCAGCGTCGCGGCCGACGAGGCCATCCTGGAGGCGACCAGGGCCTCCCTGGTCGATCTCGGCTGGTCGAAGCTGACGATGAGCGACGTGGCGACGCGGGCCGGGGTCGCCAAGACGACCCTGTACCGGCGGTGGGCGGGCAAGAACGAACTGGTCGTGGACGCCGTCGCGGTGCTCTTCGACGAACTGGAACTGCCCGATCTGGGCAGCCTGTCGGCCGATGTGCAGTCGGTGGTGCTCCAGTTCGCCGCGCTGCTGGAGCGGCCGGAGACCCGGACGGCGCTGATGGCGGTGGTCGCGGAGTCGACCCGCGACGAGGCGTTGCGGGCCCGGATACGCGACTCGATCGTGGACCGGCAGAAGCGGCTGGTGCTCCAGGGGCGCCGACGGGCCCAGGAGCGCGGGGAACTGCCCCGGGAACAGGACGAGGACGTGGCGGCGACGACCGCCGACCTGATCTTCGACGTGATCGCCGGTGCGGTGGTGCACCGGGTCCTGGTGAGCGCGGAGCCCGTGGACGCGGACTGGGCCCGCCGCTTCACCGTGCTGCTGCTCGCGGGGCTGGGCGCGGCGGCCTCCGTCTGAGCACCGCCCCCGGCGGTGCGCGGTACGGACACGACGGTGCGGTTCCCGGGAGCGGGGCCCGCCGCCCCGCCGCTCCCGGGAACCCGTCCGTCCGTCAGAAGCCCGGCGGCTCCGTGTAGATGCCCCACTCGTCGCGCAGGACTCCGCAGATCTCGCCGAGCGTGGCCTCGGCCCGCACCGCGTCGAGCATCGGCGCGATCATGTTGGAGCCGTCGCGGGCGGCGGCCAGCATCGCGTCCAGGGCCGCCTTCACCCGGGCGTCGTCGCGGGCGTCCTTGCGGCCGCCCAGCACCCGGACCTGCTCGCGCTCGACCTCGTGGCTGACCCGGAGGATCTCCAGGTCGCCGGTGACCGAGCCGTGGTGGACGTTGACGCCGACGACCCGCTTCTCGCCCTTCTCCAGCGCCTGCTGGTAGCGGAAGGCGGACTCGGCGATCTCGCCGGTGAACCAGCCGTCCTCGATGCCGCGCAGGATGCCGGAGGTGATGGGCCCGATCGGGTGCTGCCCGTCCGGGTGGGCCCGGGTGCCGCGCTCCTTGATCTGCTCGAAGATCTTCTCGGCGTCGGCCTCGATCCGGTCGGTGAGCTGCTCGACGTACCAGGAACCGCCCAGCGGGTCGGCCACGTTGGCGACGCCGGTCTCCTCCATCAGCACCTGCTGGGTGCGCAGCGCGATCTCGGCGGCCTGCTCGGAGGGGAGCGCGAGGGTCTCGTCGAGGGCGTTGGTGTGCAGCGAGTTGGTGCCGCCGAGGACCGCGGAGAGCGCCTCGACGGCGGTCCGCACGACGTTGTTGTACGGCTGCTGGGCGGTGAGCGAGACGCCTGCGGTCTGGGTGTGGAAGCGGAGCCACTGCGCCTTGTCGGTCTTCGCCCCGTAGACCTCCTTCATCCAGCGGGCCCAGATCCGGCGGGCGGCGCGGAACTTGGCGATCTCCTCGAAGAAGTCGAGGTGCGCGTCGAAGAAGAAGGAGAGGCCGGGCGCGAAGGTGTCGACGTCCAGGCCGCGGGAGAGGCCGAGCTCCACGTAGCCGAAGCCGTCGGCCAGGGTGTACGCGAGCTCCTGCGCGGCCGTCGCGCCGGCCTCGCGGATGTGGTAGCCGGAGACCGAGAGCGGCTTGTAGGCGGGGATGTCGCGGGCGCAGTGCTCCATCAGGTCGCCGATGAGGCGCAGATGGGGCTCGGGCTGGAAGAGCCACTCCTTCTGCGCGATGTACTCCTTGAAGATGTCGGTCTGGAGCGTGCCGTTGAGCACCCCCGGGTCGACGCCCTGGCGCTCGGCGGCGACCAGGTACATGCAGAAGACCGGGACGGCGGGGCCGCTGATCGTCATGGACGTGGTGACGTCGCCGAGCGGGATGTCCTTGAAGAGGATCTCCATGTCGGCGGCGGAGTCGATGGCCACGCCGCAGTGCCCGACCTCGCCGAGCGAGCGGGGGTCGTCGGAGTCGCGGCCCATCAGGGTCGGCATGTCGAAGGCGACGCTGAGCCCGCCGCCGCCGGCGGCCAGGATCATCTTGTAGCGCTCGTTGGTCTGCTCGGCGTTGCCGAAGCCCGCGAACTGGCGGATGGTCCAGGTGCGGCCCCGGTAGCCGGTCGGGTGCAGCCCCCGGGTGAAGGGGTACTCGCCGGGCCAGCCGATCCGCTCGAACCCCTCGTACGCGTCGCCGGGGCGGGGCCCGTAGACGGGCTCCACCGGGTCCCCGGAGAGCGTGGTGAAGTCCGCGTCGCGCTTGCGGGCCTTGTCGTAACGGGCCTGCCAGCGGCGGCGGCCCTCCTCGATCGCGTCAGCGTCCATGCCCTCGAATTTACTAGGACGTCCTAGTAAATGTCGATGGCAAACCGCCCGGTGCTCGGCACGGGGCGGTTCGGGGGGGTGCGGACGGACCGGTCGCGGACCGGCGGACCGGCGGGCCCTCAGGCCTTGGCGGTCGCCGGGGCGGCGGTGGCGAGCAGCGGCTCGACCTCGCGGACGACCTTGCGCTCGACGAAGAACGCGGCCGTCGGGATGGTGCCGGAGATCAGGACCCAGAGCAGCTTGCCCATCGGCCACTTCGCCTTGGAACCGAGGTCGAAGGCGAAGATCAGGTAGACGATGTAGAGCACACCGTGGACCTGGGAGACGACGAGCGTCAGGCCCTCGCCCTTGTCGAAGCCGTATTTGAAGATCATGCAGACGCAGAGGACGAGCAGCATGACGGCGGTGACGTAGGCCATCACCCGATAGCGGGTCAGCACGCTGGGTTTCATGGAACCGAGCGTAACCGCACGTCCGGGGCGATCTTGCAGCGGGCCGGGCCCTCGAAACGCCGTTCCATTCCCCGCCCCGGCACCCCTCCCCCGAGCCCGCGCCTACGCCTCCTCGAAGTCGTGGGCCGCGACCCGCAGCGGACGCAGCATGGCGAAGATCTCGGCGCACTCCTCGGCGTCGTACACCCCGAGTCCGAACTCCATGCCGACGAGGTCCTTCGTCGCCGCCTCGACGACCTCGCGGCCCCTGTCCGTGATGGAGGCGAGGGTTCCGCGGCCGTCGTTGGGGTTGGGGCGCTTGGCGACCAGTCCGGAGCGCACCAGCCGGTCCACGGTGTTGGTGACGGAGGTGGGGTGGACCATCAGCCGCTCCCCGATCTTGGACATCGGCAGCTCACCGGCCTTGGAGAAGGTGAGCAGCACCAGCGCCTCGTACCGGGCGAAGGTCAGTCCGTACGGCTTGACGACCGCGTCGACCTCGGCGAGCAGGATCTGCTGGGCGCGCATGATCGAGGTGATCGCCCCCATCGAGGGCACCGGGCCCCAGCGCTGCTGCCAGAGTTCGTCGGCGCGGGCGATGGGGTCGAAGGGGAGACTGAGCGGCTTCGGCACGGCATCGACCTTACCCATTGGTCACATGGTGGTCAGCCCCGTCTCGGACTTCGGTACCGAGCACGTGTTCCCCGGATCGCGGGCGGGTGGCGCGGACCTCCCGGATCACCAGCAGCGTGCACAGGGTGCCCACCGCCCCCGAGGCGGCGACGACCTGATGGACCGGGAAGAACTCCGCGGCCAGCCCGGCGAGGGCCATCCCCACGCCCTGGACCGTCATCAGCCCGGCGGTGAGCAGGGTCATCGCCCGGCCCCGCAGCGCCTCGGGCACCGCGTCGAGGAACCACTGGTCGAGCCCGATGACGTACGCCGCCCCCACCCCGGTCAGCACCAGGGAGACGAGGGTGAGCACCATGCCGGGACGGGACGCGTACAGCAGCAGGGGAAGCAGTCCGAGGGCGGCCGCGGGCAGCACGATCCGGGAGCGGGTGCGGGGGCCGAGGGCGGACCCCGCCCAGAGCTCCGCCCCGATGTGGCCGACGGCCATCGCGCACATCATCAGCCCCAGCGCCGCGGGCCCGGCGCCGATGGCGTCGGCGTAGGGCGCGGCCAGGGCCTCCGGCGCGACCACGAAGAGGGCGGGCACCCAGAAGAGCAGCATCAGCGCCCGGATCCGGCGGTCGGCGAGGACCGCCCGGGTGCCGGAGAGGGAATCCCCCAGCAGCGTCCCGCCGCCCCCGTCCGCCGCGACCGACCGGGCCGGCCGGGCCCGGGTGCCGAAGCGGAGCAGCAGCGCCGAGCAGCAGAACGTGCCGACGGCGACCGCGATCGCCCCGCGCGGCGTCAGCGCGGCCAGCAGCAGTCCGCCGGCCCCGAAACCGATGAGCAGGGCGGACTGGGAGATGATCCGCAGCAGCGAGCGGCCCAGGACGTAGAGGTCGCCCTCGCCGAGGATGTCGGTGAGCGCCGCGGCCCGTGTCCCGGTGAACACCGGCGCGACCGCCGCCACGGCGCACCGCAGCGCGAGGAGCCCTCCGACGGGGGTGCCGGGCAGCACCATGACGGCGACGCAGCAGGCGCAGACCAGGTCGCAGACGACGAGGACCCGGCGGGCGGGGTACCGGTCGGCGATCCCGGCGAAGAGGGTGCCGCCGACCGCATAGGGGAGGAGGCCCAGCGCGAAGGTGAGGGCGGAGAGCAGCGGTGAGCCGGTGAGGTCGTAGACGAGGACGGTGAGGGCGAGTTCGCTGACGGAGACGCCGAGCAGCGAGAGCAGGTGCGCCGCGAACACGGCCCGGAACTCCCGCACCCGGAACACCGCCCGGTACCCGCCGCCCGCCTCGTTCCCGGAGCCCCGCGCCCGGCTCGGGTCGTGCGGCTCGCGGGACTCCGGGGCGGGTGCCGGAGGCGTCGGCCCGGGGGCGGTGTTCCGGGTGCGGGCGGTGTTCCGGGTGCGGGAGTTCCGGGCCGTGTTCGCGGCGCACCTGCTCTCGCTGCTCGGCGTCTCCGTCAGCGAACTCGCCCTCACCGTCCTCGTCTACGACCTCACCGGCTCACCGCTGCTCTCCGCCCTCACCTTCGCGCTGGGCCTCCTCCCCTATGCGGTCGGCGGCACCCTCTTCGCCGGGATCGCCGACCGGTACCCCGCCCGCCGGGTCCTCGTCGTCTGCGACCTGCTCCGCTGCCGCTTCGCGCTCTCCCCGCTCTGGGAGACGCAGGAAGCCGTGCGCACGCTCGCCCGGCCGGGCCGGCACGGCTACCACCTGCCGTGGCTGCGGCGGATCGAGGAGACCGCCGCCGGGCTGGACCTGGAACCGCTGTGGCGGCTGATGCCCGACGGCGGGCACAACCCCGACTTCCTCTGCCCGCCCCCGATCGGCCCGCTGGCCGGCTTCGAGGAGGAGCTCGCCGCCGTCCGCGCGGTCGATCCGTCGGTGGCCGCGGACGACATGGCCCTGGCCCTCGCCGACATGCCCGGCGGCACCGGTTCCCCGGCCGGGCGCCGGATGCTGGCCGATCCGGCGCGTACGGTCCAGGAGCTGGCGGATCTGCTGGAGCGGGCCTGGCATCTGATGATCGAGCCGCACTGGCCGCGTCTGCGCGCCCTGCTGGAGGCCGACATCGCCTACCACTCGCGACGGCTGGCCGAGATCGGCTTCGAGCGGCTGCTGGGCGAGCTGAGCCCGCAGCTGCGCTGGACCGGATCGACGCTCACGGTGACCGGCACCCGCGGGAACCACGCCCGGGTGCTCGGCGGGGAGGGACTGGTCCTGATGCCCAGCGTCTTCGTCTGGCCCGATGTCGTCGGCGGCTACGAGCCGCCCTGGCTGCCCGCGGTGATCTATCCGGCCCGCGGCATCGGCGGCCTGTGGACGGAGGCCGCGGACCGCACCCCCGACGTACTGGCCCGGCTGCTCGGGCGGGCCCGCGCCGACGTCCTGTGCGCACTCGACGAACCGGCCGGGACCACGGCGCTGGCGCACCGGCTCTCGCTCGCGCCCTCGTCCGTGTCGGAGCACCTGTCGGTGCTGCGCGCGGCGGGGCTGCTCACCTCACGCCGGTACGGCCACCAGGTGCTGTACGAGCGCACTCCCCTGGGCATCGCGCTGACGGCCGGGGCCCCGTGAAGGACCCGCGCGCGTGCGCGGGTTTCACGGGGCCCCGGGAACCGGACCGGTTCACCGCGCCAGGTATCGCTCGACCGTCTCGACCTTGCCGGTCAGGCCGTCGGTGACGCCGGGGCGGATGTCGGCCTTCAGTACGAGGGAGACGCGCCCGGCGCGGGCCTCGACGGCGGCGACGGCCCGCTTGACGACGTCCATGACCTCGTCCCACTCGCCCTCGATGGAGGTGAACATGGCGTCCGTGCGGTTGGGCAGCCCGGATTCGCGGACGACGCGGACGGCGTCGGCGACGTACTCGCCGACGTCCTCGCCCACGCCCAGCGGGCTGACCGAGAACGCGACGATCATGCGCTGACCACGCCTTCGCGGCGGGCGCGGGCGGCGATGACGCCGTCGGCCTCGTAGCGCTTGAGCAGCTTGTCGCCGTACAGACCGCCGAACGGCACCACCGCCAGCAGGAAGAAGAGCGCGACGCGCTTCAGCGGCCACTTGGTCTTGGTCCAGACGTCGAGCAGCAGGACGGCGTAGATCACGAAGAGCACGCCGTGCAGGATGCCGAGCGGCATCATCAGGAAGTCGATGTCCGAGACCCGGCTGAGGACCGAGCCGAAGATGATCAGTGCCGGGAAGGAGAGCGCCTCGGGAATCGAGATGAGGCGCAGCCGGTGCAGGGCGGTAGCGGTCTTGATGTCCACGGGGGCACCTTCGGTGGGAGGGTCGTGACAGCTTGTGAACGCGGGCACAAGCTCGCCCCATTGTGGCATCGGCCCGGACGGCACCCGGCGGCGGGGGCGGTCCCGGACGGATGTGCGGTCCGGGGCGTCCTCCGGCGGGGCGCGGCGACCGGTCCCGCACCGCGGGGCCCGCGTTCCGTACCGCGGGACCGGCGTCCCGGGCCGTAACGTCCCGATCGCGTACGGATACCGTCCCGGATGCGTATCAGGGGTCCGTCAAGGGGGCCGGATCATGCCCGGGGCCCTGTCCCGGCCCGGGGCCCGCCGGTTAACGTCGGGTCCGTGGCAATGTTCCGACTCCAAGGCAGCAGAACGCTCGCCGTCGACCTGGCCGGTGACGCCGTCAAGGCGAAGAACGGCTCGATGGTCGCCTACGACGGCCGGATGACGTTCAAGAAGATGACCGGCGGCGGTGACGGCCTGCGCGGGATGGTGACCCGTCGGCTGACCGGTGAGCAGATGGCCGTGATGCAGGTGACCGGCGAGGGCACCTGCTACTTCGCGGACCGGGCGAGCGAGATCACCCTCGTCTCGCTGCACGGCGACAAGCTCCACGTCGAGGCGAGCAACCTGCTGTGCACCGACTCCTCGCTGCGCACCGGCACCACCTTCACCGGGCTGCGCGGCGGGGCGAGCGGCAACGGACTGTTCACCACCACCGTCGAGGGCACCGGGCAGGTGGCGATCATGTCGGACGGCGCGGCGGTGGCGCTGCGGGTCTCCGGGCAGTACCCGCTGTGCGTCGACCCCGGCGCCTACGTCGCCCACCAGGGCGACCTGCGCCAGCAGTTCCAGACGGGAGTCGGTTTCCGGACGCTGATCGGCGAGAGCTCCGGGGAGTCCTTCCAGATCCGGTTCGAGGGCGAGGGCGTCGTCTACGTCCAGCCGAGCGAGCGGAACACCATCGGGGGCGATGTCTGATGCCGTTCCGCGAGATCAACTCGAGGATGGTCGAGGCGACGGTGGTTCCCGGCCAGAAGCTGTTCAGCCAGCGCGGGGCGATGCTCGCCCACCGCGGCGAGGTGTCGTTCACCCCGAACATCCAGGGCGGCCAGGGCGGCGTGATGTCGATGATCGGCCGCCGGGTGGCGGGCGAGGCGACCCCGCTGATGACGGTCGAGGGCAACGGCACGGTGATGTTCGGCCACGGCGGCCACCACATCCAGGTGATCGACCTGTCCGGCGACACCCTGTACGTGGAGGCCGACCGGCTGCTCGCCTTCGACGGGACGCTCCAGCAGGGCACCATGTTCATGGGTTCGCAGGGCGGCGTGATGGGCATGGTGCGCGGCCAGGTGACCGGCCAGGGGCTGTTCACCACCACCCTGAAGGGGCACGGCTCGGTCGCCGTGATGGCCCACGGCGGGGTGATCGAGCTGCCGATCGTCCCGGGCCGCTCGGTGCACGTGGACCCGCAGGCGTACGTCGCGCACCACGGCGACGTGCGCAACAAGCTCTCCACCGCGCTCGGTTGGCGCGACATGGTGGGGCGCGGCTCCGGCGAGGCGTTCCAGCTGGAGCTGAGCGGCAGCGGCGCGGTGTACGTCCAGGCCTCGGAGGAGAAGCTGTGAGCACGCCCGTGATCTTCGATCCGATGACGCTGCCGTCGGACGACAACGTCAACGCGTACACCTTCTGCGTGGAGCTCAAGGGGAGCCAGTGGTTCCTGCAGAAGGGCAAGATGATCGCCTACTACGGGCGGATCGAGTTCGACGGCGTGGGCAACGGCCGCTTCGACCGGCTGCTCCGCACGAGCTTCCACTCGCCGCTGCACGCGGGCGACTGGGTGGTGGCCGAGGGCAGCGGCAAGATGCTGCTCGCGGACCGGGCCTTCGACGTGAACTCCTACGACCTGGACGACGGGAACCTGACGATCCGGTCCGGCAACCTGCTCGCCTACCAGCCGACGCTGGCGCTGAAGCAGTCGATCGTGCCGGGCTTCCTGACCCTGATCGGCACGGGGAAGTTCGTGGCCGCCTCCAACGGTCCGGTGGTCTTCATGGAGCCGCCGCTGCGGGTCGATCCGCAGGCCCTGGTGGGCTGGGCGGACTGCCCCTCGCCGTGCCACCACTACGACCACGGCTACATGACGGGCGTGATCGGCGGGCTGCGGGCGCTGACCGGCATCGGGGGCACCTCGGGCGAGGAGCACCAGTTCGAGTTCGTCGGGGCGGGCACGGTGCTGCTCCAGTCGACCGAGGTCCTGATGGCCGAGCAGGCGACGGGAGCGGTGCCGGGCGAGCCCGGGGTGCCCGGCGGCGGGGGGCCGGGCCGTCCCGGCGTGCCGCCCCGGACGTCCGGCGGCTCGGGTCAACCTGGCGCCTCACCCCGATTGCCCGGTCAGCTGGGGGATCTCCAGCGTCGCTTCGGTTTGTGAACGGTAGTCTGCGGAGCGTGACGTCGAACGTCTGCGCCCCGGCCCTCCTCCGGCGGGTACCGACCGTCACACCCCTCACTTCGTCCGGCTTTCAACTTCTTAGGTAGAATCCACATTATGGAGACCGAGACGGCCACCCGTTGGCTGAGCGACGCGGAGCAATGCGCCTGGCGCACCCACCTGGACGTCAGCAGGCTGCTGATGCACCAGCTGGAGAAGGACCTCCAGCCGTTCGG
This sequence comes from Streptomyces sp. sk2.1, assembly GCF_008120935.1. Lineage (GTDB taxonomy): Bacteria > Actinomycetota > Actinomycetes > Streptomycetales > Streptomycetaceae > Streptomyces. Next base: position 938,391 of record NZ_RDBO01000077.1, on the reverse strand, counting down.
ACTGACCAACAACGACTACGAGATCCTGGTCAACCTCTCGGAGTCGGAGGACCAGCGCATGCGGATGAGCGACCTCGCCGCCGCGACGCTGCAGTCCAAGAGCAGGCTCTCGCACCAGATCACCCGGATGGAGAACGCCGGGCTGGTCCGCCGGGAGAACTGCGAGTCCGACCGGCGCGGTCTGTTCGCGGTCCTGACCGAGGACGGCGCGGAGACGATGCGGAAGGTGGCCCCGCACCACGTGGCCTCCGTCCGCAAGCACTTCATGGACCTGCTGACGCCGGAGGCGCTGGCGAACCTGCACGCGGCCCTGACGCCGGTCGCGGAACACCTGCGCGGACGCCGCGGCAAGATCTGACCGCACCGGGGCCGGACGGCGTCCGGCCCCGCCCGGCGGTGCACCGGTACGGCGGTACGCGGTGCTCAGCCGGCGGCCGGCAGCCGGAGCGTGAACCGGGCGCCGCCCTCCGGCGCGCCGTCCGCCGTCAGCCCGCCACCGTGCCGGACGGCGACGTCCCGGGCGATGGCCAGGCCGAGGCCCGCGCCGCCGTCGTCCCGGGTGCGGGCGTCGTCGAGGCGGACGAAGCGCTCGAAGATCCGCTCGCGCTCGTCCGCCGGGACCCCCGCCCCGTCGTCGGTGACCTCGACGAGGACGTCGCCCCGCTCCGCCGCCCGCACCGAGACCGTCACCGTGTCCCGTGCGTGGCGCTCGGCGTTGTCCAGCAGATTGCCGATCACCCGCGCCAACTGCCCGCGCGATCCGGTCACTTCGAAGTCGCCGGAGTCCGGAACCGACACCGTCACCGGGATGCGGTCGCCGACCCGCTGGGAGACCTCCTCGCGCACCAGCGCCCCCAGGTCCAGCGTCGAACGGCCCGGCCGCTCCCCCGCGTCCAGCCGGGCCAGCAGCAGCAGATCCGCGGCCAGCGCCTGGAGCCGTACGGTGTCGGCGACCGCGCCCGGCACGTCCAGCAGCTCCGGATGGGCCGCGCCCACCTCCAACTGGGTGCGCAGGGAGGCGATCGGGCTGCGCAGTTCGTGCGAGGCGTCCGCGACGAACCGGCGCTGGCGGTCCACCGACGCCTCCAGGGCCGTCAGGGTCTCGTTGGTGGTGCGGGCCAGCCGGGCGATCTCGTCGCGCGAGGCGGGCTCCGGCACCCGGCGGCTCAGGTCCTCGGACGCGGTGATCGCGGCCATCTCGCGCCGGATGCCCTCGACCGGGCGCAGCGCCCGCCGGGTCACCAGCCAGGTCACCCCGGCGACGACGAGCAGCAGCACCGGCAGCCCGATCAGCATCGCGCCGCGCACGGTGCCCACGGCCTCCTGCTCGGCGGCCAGCGGGGCGCCCGCGTGGACGGTCAGGGTCACCCCCCGGGACGTGGTCGCCCGGACGGAGGCGAAGCGGTAGTCGGCGCTCTCGCCGTCGACGGTTGCGGTGCCGTTGGTGAAGTCCGGTTCGTCCGGGTCGACTTCGCCGCGGGCCGGGGCGGCCCCGTCGTCGTCCGCCGGGTCGTCGTCCCCGTCCTCCCCGTCGTCGGAGCCGGAGCCCCGTCCCGGGGCGGCGGACGGGACCGGCGAGACCCGGTCCGTGCCGGTCCCGGAGATCGCCTCCAGGTCCTTGGAGACGGCGACCACGCGCCCGTCCTCGTCGACCACCTGGACCGGGTGGTCCTCCTCGTCGCGCGTCTCCAGCCGGTCGTAGGGCACGTCGAGGGCCAACTGACCGGCCACCTCACGGGCCACCACCTCGGCCTGGAGCCCCGCCTGCCCGGTGAGGTTGGCGCGCAGCACCAGGAGCACGGCGATCCCGGCGCCGATCAGCGCGAGGGCGACCACCACCGTGGCGCCCAGCGCGGCCCTGGCCCGTACCGACCTCACGGCGCCTCCAGCCGGTAGCCCGCCCCGCGCACGGTGCGGATGGCGGACGCGCCGAGCTTGCGCCGCAGCGTGCTCACGTACACCTCGACGATGTTCGGGTCGCCGTCGTAGGCGAAGTCCCAGACGTGCTCCAGGATGTCCGCCTTGCTCACCACCTGCCCGGACCGCAGCACGAGCTGTTCCAGCACCGCGAACTCCTTGGTGGTGAGGGCGATCTCGGTGCCGCCGAGGTGGACGCGGCGGGCCGCGGTGTCCATGCGCAGGGAACCGGCCTCGATCACCGGGGAGGCACCGCGCCCGCCCCGGCGCCGCAGCAGCGCCCGGATCCTCGCCACGAGCACGACGTACGAGAACGGTTTGGTCAGGTAGTCGTCGGCCCCGGTGTCCAGGCCCTCCGCCTCGTCGTACTCCCCGTCCTTCGCCGTCAGCATCAGGATCGGCGTCTCGTGACCGGCGGCGCGCAGGGCGGCGCAGACCCGGTAGCCGTTCATCCCGGGCAGCATGATGTCGAGGACGACGAGGTCGTACACCCCCTCGGAGGCCCGGTGCAGTCCTTCGAGCCCGTCGTGCACGACGTCCACGGCGAAGCCCTCGGCGGTGAGCCCGGCGGCCAGGGACGTCGCCAGCCGCTTCTCGTCCTCCACGATCAACAGACGCATGGGCCCAGGGTCGCAAACCGAACCTGAAGACGGCTTCAGGTGGCTTCAGGCTGCGTTCAGCATCACCCCGGCAGTGTGGTTCCCGTCGAGACCTGAGCACCCGATCGGGAGGAACCCCATGAAGCGCAAGATCGTCATCGCCGCAGTCGCCGCCGCAGTGCTGGTCGGCGGCGGGGCCGCCGGCGCGGTCGCCTTCGCCGACGACGACGGCCACGACCGCGAGGTCCGCAGCAGCGTGGCGAGCGACGGCACCGCCCGCGTCTCCGTGCAGGACGCCGTCGCCGCCGCCCTGAAGGCCGTCCCCGGCACGGTCACCGGGGCCGAACTGGACGACGAGGACGGCGGGCTGGTCTGGGAGCTCGACGTGTACGGCTCCGACAAGGTCTGGCACGACGTGACGGTGGACGCGGGCAACGGCAAGGTGCTCGGCAAGCACACCGACGACGAGGACGACGACCGCGACCGGCACGCCCCCCGGTCGGCCGCCGTGTCGCTGGACTCGGCGACCGGCGCCGCGCTGAAGGCGGCCCCCGGGACCGTGACCTCCGTCGACCTGGACGACGACCGCGGCGCGGCGCACTGGGAGGTCGAGGTCCGGGGCGAGGACGGCAAGGAGCACGAGCTGGAGGTCGACGCGAGGACGGGCAAGGTCACCGCGGACCGGTCGGACGACGACGGGCACGCCGGGGGCGACGGCAAGCACGACGACAGGCACGACGACGACCGCGACGGCGACGACGGCTGACGGGCCCCGCCCGCCGGGGGAACGTCAGGGCACCAGGCCCGACAGGACCGTCCCGTCCTCGAAGGACAGGAAGACGACGTTCCCCCGCACGACGAGCGAGACGCTCGCCGGGTCGACCCCGTCCGGCCATCCGACCATCGGGTCGCTGGTCCAGTCCGGCTCCCCCTCGGTGTCCATGTCGATGCCGTCCAGCTTCGACTCGCCCACCACGAAGGCCCGGTCCCCGATCAGGACCGACGGCCCCACCATCTCCAGGCCCTTGCCGCCCTCGTAGGTCGCCCAGTACTGCCGCCCGTCGGCCACGCCGAACGCGTACGTGCCGGTCCGGCTGCCCACCACGGCCCTGCCGTCGTCCGAGAGCGCGGGCCGGTAGACGATGTCCACCCCGGCGGCGACCGAACGGCGGTTCCGCGGGGCGGTCGCGTCGATCACCGTCAGCCCGCCGGAACCGGCGCACAGCAGCAGTTTCCCCTTCAGGACCGGCATGCGGCAGGAGACGTCCCCGGCCCCGACGGAGCCCAGCCGGCTGCCGTCCGTGCCCTTCAGGACGGTGACGCCGTCCCCGGCCACGACGAGCCGGCCGTCGGAGAAGGCCAGGGCGGCCCCGTCGGCCCGGTCGTCCCACTCCTCGTCCCACTTGACCGCGTGCTTGCCGGTGAGTTCCCGGGCGACGATCCGCGCGCCGCCCGTTCCGGCGGCCTTCACGGCGTAGTAGAGGACCTTGCCGGACGGGACGGAGTCGGTCACCCGGGCGCCGTCCGGCAGCGGCTCCCGCCACCGCTCGGCCCCGTCGGACAGGGCGCGCGCCACCAGGGCGCCGTCCTCGAAGACGTACACGGTGGCACCGACGACGGCGGCCACCGAGGCCGGGTCGGCTCCCGCCCTCCCCGGCGGGGACTGCCAGCGCCGCTTCCCGTTCGCCGCGTCCAGCACGGTGACGCGCGGCGAGCCGCCGCAGACCAGGGCCGTGTCCGCGAGGACGCATTTCGCCGGACCGCCCTCGATCCGGGTCTTCCACGCCTTCCAGCCCGCCGGCTGGGCCGCGAGCTCCGTGGCCGCCTTCCCGAAGTCCCCGGTGCGCCCGGCGTCGCCGCCGGGGTAGACGGCCGGGTACGCCGCGGTCCGGACGGCGCCCGGGTGACCGACTCCGTCCCGTCCGGCAAGGTCCTCTACTACGCCGTGAAGGCCGCCGGAACGGGCGGC
>NZ_RDBO01000077.1:890484-933806 GCF_008120935.1 Streptomyces sp. sk2.1 | reverse complement strand
GGGGCTGCGCGTCGGCCTCGCGGCGGCCGCCGCCGTGGTGTGCGTGGCGCTCGGCGCGGTGCTGCTGCCGGGGCTCCTCGACGGCGGCGGCGGGGGCCGGGGGGCCGGACGGCAGCGGCGGCGCGGCGGCCGGGACCACCGCGGCCCCGGCGGCGGTGCGTGCCTGCGCCGCGTACCCGGCGAGCTGTCCCCGTACCGCGTCCGTCCAGGGGAACGGTCCCGCCGCGTCCCCGGATCGACCGCCCCCCGGGCCGTCGCTCCTCGGGTCGTCCGGCAGGAGCATCCCGGCCAGCTGCTGCGGGGTCGGGCGGGCCCCGGCGTCGCTGCGCAGGCACTCCTCGATCACCGCCCGCAACCTCGGTGGCACGCCGGACAGTTCGGCCTCGCCCTGCGCGATCCGGAAGATCACGGCCGCCATGTCGGAGTCGTCGAACGGGCCCCGCCCGGTCGCCGCGAAGGCGAGCACCGCCCCGAGGCAGAACACGTCGGAGGCCGGCACCAGCGAGCGCGATCCGTTGACGTGCTCGGGCGAGATGTAGCCGGGGCTGCCCACGACCACACCGGTCCGGGTGAGCTGGGTGGCGTCGAAGGCCTGGGCGATCCCGAAGTCGATCACCTTGGGCCCGTCGGCGCCGAGCAGCACGTTGCCGGGCTTGAGGTCGCGGTGCAGCACGCGCACCGCGTGCATGTCGGCGAGCGCGCGGGCCAGTCCGGCGCCCATCGCGCGGACCACAGGCTCGGGAAGCGGTCCGCCGCGGGTCACCGCCTCGGCCAGCGAGGGACCGGGGACGTACTCGGTCGCCAGCCAGGGCGGCCGGCCGTTCGCGTCGCCGCCGACGAGGGCCGCGGTGTGCGCGCTGCGCACGGCACCCGCCGCGTCGATCTCGCGGCGGAAGCGGATCCGGAAACCCTCGTCGAGGTCGAGGTCGGCGCGGATGGTCTTCAGCGCGACCAGGCCGTCCGGCATCCCCGTGCCGCCCGCGGGCCTGGCCAGGTACACCTCGCCCATGCCGCCCGCGCCCAGCAGTCCGAGCAGCTGGTACGGGCCGATCAGCCGGGCCCGGCCGGCCGGCAACGGCTCGATCACTGTGCGATCCCCTCGTCCGTGCGGTGGTTCACCCGGGCAGCGGCACGGAGACCGTGGTGCCGTCGTCGTACACGACGTGCACGACGCCGCCGGCCGGCAGCATCTGCGGGGCGTTCAGTTCCTTGTCCAGCTGGATGCCGTCGGCCATGTCGTACTCCGGCGTGGGGCTCGGGCCCGGGGCGCCCGGCAGCCGGGTCCCGGCCAGCTCGCCCAGCGTGCCGTCGGGGCGGATCGGGGCGGTGTACAGCATCGCGGTGTCCGCCCAGACCAAGGTGTCGGCGACGATCAGCGCGCCGGAGGCCGGGTTGCTCATGCCCTCCTCCTTCGCTCCGGGGAGCGGGAACCGGCCGAGGAGGCGGCCGGTGTCGCGGCCGACGACGACGAACTCGTCGGGCACGTCGGAGGCGTGCTCGCTGCTCCGGCGGATGACCATCACCCGGTCGTCGACCGCGACGGGGGTCGCCTCGGCGGCGATCCCGGAGTCCAGCGGCACCTTCCCCCGCGTCTTGAGCGTCCCCGCCTCCAGCCGCAGCACGCTCATGTCGGTGCCGAAGCCCGAATCGCTGCCGTTGGAGGTGTAGGCGGAGCAGTAGACGGATTCGCCGCGCAGCCGGAGGCCGCCGCAGTCCTGGGTCGTGCCCAGCAGCGTGCCGTCCTTCGGCCGGAACGCCTTCGGCCCGTCCTCGCCGGCCGCGTAGACCACGTCGCCGCCCATGGCGACCGGCCAGAAATTGCCCCGCTGGGCCTGGGAGAGGCCCTCCGACGCCAGCGGCTCGCGCCACTTCTCGGCGCCGGTCCTCACGTCGTACGCGGCGAGCTGCGCGCCGTCGGGCGCCGACGTGGTGGCGGCGAAGACCAGGCCGTCCAGGACCATCGGGGCGCTGCCCAGGTTGTGCGCGCCACCGCCCCGGGTCTCCCAGCGCACCGCCCCGGTCCTGGCGTCCAGCGACCGCAACTGGCCGCCCGCGGCGAGCAGGACGGAGTCGTCGTGCACGGTGGGGCGGGTGGCGGAGGCCGGCATGAAGAACTGGCCGGTGGGCCCCCAGCCCGCGGCCCGTGACGTCTGCCCGGTGTCGAACGTCCACAGCCGGTGGCCGTCGGCCGCCGACAGTCCCTCGTACGTGCCGTCGGTGAGCCGGCAGGCGATCACGTCGCGGCCCGCGGAGCAGCCGATCGGCTTGCCGGAGAACTTGCCCTTCCAGGACTTCTTCCACCCCGCCGGACGGACGTCGCGGCCGTAGGGGACGGTGCCCGAGGCGTCCGGGCCGCCGTTCTCGTCCACGCCCGCCACGATCCGGGGGCCCTCGGCCCGGCCGCCGTCCCGGGACGGGCCGCCGGAGGACGAACCACCGCCGGGAGCCGCCTCGTTGGGGGTGTTGTTCCTGTCCCGCCAGGCCAGGACGCCCCCGGTGGCCGCGCCCGCCACGATCAGCGCGGCCAGCGCGATGGCCAGGGTGCGCCGGGAGCGGCGCCGGGGCGGGGCGGCGAGGCCGGGACCCTGGGTGGGCGCGATGTGCAGGCCGGGGGTGAAGTCCGTTCTCCGGGTGGGCAGTTGGTGGGGTGCCGGGCTGCTTCCCGCGGCCATCTCGGTCGGGGTGTATCCGGGCAGCAGCGGGCCGTCCAGGGCCACGACCCGGGCCAGTTCGCGCTCGTGCTCGGCGATCTGCCGCGCCACTTCCTGCGGCCACCGGTCGGCGGCGCCGGGGTCGAGCAGTTCCGCGAGCGCGGCGGCGCCCGGCCGGTCGGCCGGTTCGGCCACCAGGCAGCGTTCCAGTACGGCCCGCAGCGCGTCCGGAACGCCGTCGAGGTCGGCCTCGACGTACTTGACCCGGTAGAGCACGGCGGCGACCGGGCCGTCCCCGAAGGGCTCGCGGCCCGTGACGGCGAAGCAGAGCAGGGAGGCGAGGCAGAAGACGTCGGACGCGGGCACGACGCGTCCGCTGCCCGCCACGTGCTCCGGGGACATGAAGGAGGGGCTGCCGACCATGCGGCTGGTGGTGGTGAGCGCGGTCGCGGCGGCGTCCCGGGCGATCCCGAAGTCGATGAGGCGCGGCCCGTCCGCCGCGAGCATCACGTTGCCGGGCTTCACGTCGCGGTGGACGATCCCGGCCCCGTGGACGGCGGCCAGCGCGCGGGCCAGCCCGGCGCCGAGCATCCGCACCTCGGCCTCGGCCATGGCACCGGCCCGGCGGACGGCGGCGGACAGGGTGGGGCCCGCCACGTACCCGGTGGCGAGCCAGGGGACCTCGGCGTCGGCGTCCCCGTCGAGCAGCGGGGCGAGGTGGGGGTCGGCGACGGACCGGGCGACGTCGATCTCGCGGCGGAAGCGGGTGCGGAAGCCGGGGTTCTGGGCCACGTCGCGGCGGACCGTCTTGACGGCGACGGGCTCGCCGCCGTCGTCCCGGACGCCGAGGAAGACCTCCCCCATGCCGCCCGCGCCGAGCCGGGCCCGTACCCCGTACGGCCCGATCCGTTCCGGCGAGTCCTCCCGCAGCGGACCCAGCATGCGCCACTCCCCCCGTCGTAGCCATGGATCGTCGGACACCCCGTGCACGTATCCGGCGGTCATCCTGCCACGGACATGTCACCGGTCACAGCGTCGGACGCCGGGAGACGCCCTCCGCCCGACGCACGACCGGCAATCGCCCGGGAACCGCACCGGGCACACCGGCCCGCGCCGCCACGCGGAACGGTCCCGGTCGCGGCCCGCACGCCGCGACCGGGACCGTCCGCCCGGTTCACATCCAGGTTCGTCCACCGGCCCGCACCCAAGTCCGCACCCGGTTCACATCCGGGTCCGCACCCGGCTCGCACCCGGTCGACATCCAGGTCCGCGCCCGGCCCGCACTCGGCTCCGCGTCCCGGTTCCCGCCCGGTCCGCCTCCCCGCGCGCCGGTCACGCCCCGCCGGTGAGTCCCGCCACCAGCTCGTCCGCCGCCGCGTACGGGTCGAGGCCGCCCGCCACGATCCGCTCGGCGAGCGCGCCGATGTGGCGGTCGCCGTGCAGGTCGCCGATGCGTTCGCGCAGCCGGGTGACGGCGATCGTCTCGACCTCGCGGGCCGCACGGGCCGTGCGCCGCTCGGCGAGCACCCCGTGCTCCTCCATCCACGCCCGGTGCTTCTCCAGCGCCTCGACGACCTCGTCGATGCCCTCGCCCCGGGCGGCGACCGTCTTCACGATCGGCGGCCGCCAGTCACCGGGACCGCGCGCCTCGCCGAGGCCCAGCATGTGGTTGAGCTCGCGCGCGGTGGCGTCCGCGCCGTCCCGGTCGGCCTTGTTGACCACGTACACGTCGCCGATCTCCAGGATTCCGGCCTTCGCCGCCTGGATGCCGTCGCCCATGCCGGGCGCCAGCAGGACGACGGAGGTGTCGGCCTGGGAGGCGATCTCCACCTCCGACTGGCCGACGCCGACCGTCTCCACCAGGATCACGTCGCAGCCCGCCGCGTCCAGCACCCGGATCGCCTGCGGCGCCGACCAGGCGAGGCCGCCCAGATGGCCGCGGGTGGCCATGGAGCGGATGTAGACGCCCGGGTCGGAGGCGTGCTCCGACATCCGGACCCGGTCGCCGAGCAGCGCCCCGCCGGAGAACGGCGAGGACGGGTCGACGGCCAGGACGCCGACCCGCTTGCCGGCCCGCCGGTACGCCGCGACGAGCGCCGACGTCGACGTCGACTTGCCGACACCGGGCGAACCGGTCAGCCCGACGACGTACGCGTTGCCCGTCAGCGGCGCCAGGGCCGCCATCACCTCGCGCAGCTGCGGCGACGCCCCCTCGACCAGGGAGATGAGCCGGGCCACGGCCCGCGGCCGACCCGCGCGTGCCTGCTCGACCAGGGTGGGGACGTCCACCATCACCGCTCCGTTCACTCGCTGCGTGCTGCGTGCTCTACGTGTACCGCGTCCTGCTCGCCCGGAGTACCGGCGGGGCGCCGCCGGGGTGCTACTTGCCCGGGACCCGGATGATCAGCGCGTCGCCCTGGCCGCCGCCGCCGCACAGCGCCGCCGCGCCGGTGCCGCCGCCGCGCCGCTTCAGCTCCAGCGCCAGGTGGAGCACCAGACGGGCGCCGGACATCCCGATCGGGTGGCCGAGCGCGATGGCGCCGCCGTTGACGTTCACCTTGTCCGGGGTGACGCCCAGGTCCTTCATGGACTGGACGGCGACGGCGGCGAACGCCTCGTTGATCTCGATCAGGTCGAGGTCCTCGACCTGGATGCCGGCCTTCTTCACGGCGTGCGCGATGGCGTTGGACGGCTGCGACTGGAGCGAGTTGTCCGGGCCCGCCACGTTGCCGTGGGCGCCGATCTCGGCGATCCAGTCCAGGCCCAGCTCCTCGGCCTTGGTCCTGCTCATCACGACGACCGCGGCCGCGCCGTCGGAGATCTGCGAGGAGGTGCCCGCGGTGATCGTGCCGTCCTTGGCGAACGCGGGGCGCAGCTTGCCGAGGGACTCGACGGTGGTCTCCGGGCGGATGCCCTCGTCCTTGGCGAAGAGGACCGGCTCGCCCTTGCGCTGCGGGATCTCGACCGGGGTGATCTCGGCCTCGAAGATGCCGTTCTTCTGGGCGGCGGCGGCGCGCTGGTGGGAGAGCGCGGCGATCTCGTCCTGGTCCGCGCGGGTCAGGCCCAGGCGGGCGTTGTGCTTCTCGGTGGACTCGCCCATCGCGATGTTCTCGAAGGCGTCGGTCAGACCGTCGTACGCCATCGCGTCGAGCATCTCGATCGCGCCGTACTTGTGGCCCTCGCGGGACTTCGGGAGCAGGTGCGGGGCGTTCGTCATGGACTCCTGGCCGCCGGCGACGACGACGTCGAACTCCCCGGCGCGGATCAGCTGGTCGGCGAGCGCGATCGCGTCGAGCCCGGACAGGCACACCTTGTTGACGGTGAGCGCGGGGACGTTCATCGGGATGCCCGCCTTGACGGCGGCCTGGCGGGCCGGGAGCTGGCCCGCGCCGGCCTGGAGCACCTGGCCCATGATCACGTACTCGACCTGGTCGCCGCCGATGCCGGCCCGGTCCAGCGCGGCCTTGATGGCGATGCCGCCCAGGTCGGCTCCGGAGAAGCTCTTCAGCGAGCCGAGCAGACGTCCCATGGGCGTACGCGCGCCCGCGACGATCACTGAGGTGTTACCGGTCGTTCCAGACATGAGGCGCAGCCCCTTGGGATGAGAAGTGAACGAGGGTTTACTCGAATGTACTGAGCGGTACCGCGCCCGTCATCCGGCAGCGGGTGTGACGGCGCGCACGTTGCGTAACCATCCGTGTGGCGCTGCACTGGTGGCATGCTGACGCGAATCGACCACATCGGGATCGCCTGTTTCAACCTTGACGAGACCGTCGAGTTCTATCGCTCGACCTACGGCTTCGAGGTGTACCACTCCGAGGTCAACGAGGAGCAGGGCGTGCGCGAGGCCATGCTCAGGATCAACGGTACGTCCGACGGCGGCGCCTCCTACCTCCAGCTCCTGGAGCCGACCCGGGAGGACTCCGCCGTGGGCAAATGGCTGGCCAAGAACGGGGAAGGGGTCCATCACATCGCCTTCGGGACCGCGGACGTCGACGCCGACGCGGCGGACATCCGGGAGAAGGGCGTCCGGGTGCTGTACGACGAGCCCAGGAAGGGTTCCATGGGGTCCAGGATCACCTTCCTGCACCCCAAGGACTGCCACGGCGTCCTCACCGAACTGGTCACGTCCTCAGCGGAGCACTGACCTCCGGATACCTGGCCCGGTAGAGTGGGCGGTTCCGGGCCGGGGCCGGGTCGGGGCCGCGCCGCGTCCTCAGCCGTTGATCTGTCACCATTCCCCGGGAGGCCGTTCACCGGCGAACGGTACTCGTAACTTGCAGGAGAGTTGCGACCAGGGTTGGGGTCTCCCCCGCTCGAACGAGGTTGAGAGCTCGGGGAAGGATGGGACCGCGCAGTGCGGGGCTACGAACGCCAGGAGAGCCACCGGGCTGAAGACGACCATCTCTCGCGGTTCGAGGCCGAGATGGACCGGCTGAAGACCGACCGGGAGAAGGCCGTCCAGCACGCCGAGGACCTCGGTTACCAGGTCGAGGTCTTGCGCGCCAAGCTGCACGAGGCTCGGCGCAATCTCGCGACCCGTCCCGCCTATGACAGCGCGGACATCGGCTATCAGGCCGAGCAGTTGCTCCGCAACGCCCAGGTCCAGGCGGAGCAGTTGCGGACCGACGCCGAGCGGGAGCTGCGGGACGCCCGCGCGCAGACGCAGCGCATCCTGCAGGAGCACGCCGAGCACCAGGCGCGGCTCCAGGCCGAGCTGCACAACGAGGCGGTGCAGCGGCGTCAGCAGCTCGACCAGGAACTGGCGGAGCGCCGCCGGACCGTCGAGTCCCACGTCAACGAGAACGTCGCCTGGGCCGAGCAGCTCAGGGCCCGGACGGAGTCCCAGGCCCGTCGGCTGCTGGAGGAGTCGCGGGCGGAGGCCGAGCAGGCCCTGACGACCGCGCGCACCGAGGCGGAGCGGGTCGCGGAGGAGACCCGGCAGCGGCTCGGTTCCGAGGCGGAGTCGGCCCGTGCCGAGGCCGAGGCGCTCCTGCTGCGCGCCCGCAAGGACGCCGAGCGGATGCTGAACGCGGCCTCCAGCCAGGCGCAGGAGGCCACCAGCCACGCCGAGCGGCTGCGCACGACCACCACGGCCGAGACCGAGCAGGCCCGCCAGCAGACCGCCGAGCTGAGCCGGGCCGCCGAGCAGCGCATGCAGGAGGCCGAGACCCAGCTGCGCGAGGCCCGGCTGGCGGCCGAGAAGGTCACCTCCGAGGCGAAGGAGGCCGCGGCCAAGCGGCTGGCCTCCGCCGAGTCGGAGAACGAGCAGCGCACCCGTACGGCCAGGTCCGAGATCGCGCGGCTGGTCGGCGAGGCCACCAAGGAGGCCGAGGTCCTGAAGGCGGAGGCCGAGCAGGCCCTCGCCGACGCCCGCGGCGAGGCGGACCGGCTGAAGTCCGAGGCGACCGAGAAGGCCCGCACGGCCGCCGCCGAGGACACCGCGGCCCAGCTCGCCAAGGCCGCCAGGACCGCCGAGGAGGTGCTGTCCAAGGCGTCCGAGGACGCGAAGTCCACCACCAGGTCGGCCGCCGAGGAGGCCGAGCGGATCCGCCGCGAGGCGGAGGCCGAGGCGGACCGGCTGCGCGGCGAGGCCGCCGAGCAGGCCGACCAGCTCAAGGGCGCGGCCAAGGACGACACCAAGGAGTACCGCGCCAAGACGGTCGAGCTGCAGGAGGAGGCGCGCAGGCTGCGCGGCGAGGCCGAGCAGCTGCGTTCCGAGGCGGTCGCCGAGGGCGAGCGGATCCGGGGCGAGGCGCGCCGCGAGGCCGTCCAGCAGCTGGAGGAGGGCGCGAAGACCGCCGAGGAGCTGCTCGCCAGGGCGAAGGCCGACGCGGAGGAGCTGCGCGGCACCGCGGGCACCGAGAGCGAGCGGGTCCGCACCGAGGCCGCCGAGCGCGCCGCCGCGCTGCGCAAGCAGGCCGAGGAGGCGCTGGAGCGCGCCCGCGCCGAGGCCGAGCAGCTGCGCGCCGACGCCGAGGAGCAGGCCGGTTCGACCACCGGGGCGGCCGAGCGGGCCGCGGCGGAGCTGCGCGAGGAGACCGAGCGCGCGGTCGCGGCCCGGCATGCGGAGGCGGCCGAGGAGCTGTCCCGGCTGCACACGGAGGCCGAGACCAGGGTCACCACCGCCGAGCAGGAGCTCACGGACGCGCGCGCCGAGGCGGAGCGCATCCGGCGGGAGACGAACGAGGAGTCCGAGCGGCTGCGCACGGAGGCCGCCGAGCGGCTGCGGGCGCTGCGGGAGCAGGCCGAGACCGAGGCGGAGCGGCTGCGCGACGAGGCCGCGGCGGACGCCTCGCAGTCGCGGGCCGAGGGCGAGTCGGTGGCCGTGCGGCTGCGCACGGAGGCCGCCGCCGAGGCGGAGCGGCTCAAGTCGGAGGCGCAGGAGAGCGCCGGCCGGCTGCGTTCCGAGGCCGCCGCCGCCGCGGAGCGGGTGGGTACGGAGGCCGCGGAGGCGCTGGCCGCCGCCCAGGAGGAGGCCAAGCGGCGCCGCCGGGAGTCGGAGGAGACTCTTGAGGCGGCGCGCACCGAGGCGAACCAGGAGCGCGAGCGGGCCCGCGAGCAGAGCGAGGACCTCCTCGCCTCCGCCCGCAAGCGGGTCGAGGAGGCCCAGGCCGAGGCCCAGCGGCTGGTCGAGGAGGCGGACGGCCGGGCGACCGAGCTGGTCTCCGCGGCCGAGCAGACCGCCCAGCAGGTGCGGGACTCGGTCAGTGGGCTCCAGGAGCAGGCCGAGGAGGAGATCGCCGGGCTGCGTTCGACCGCCGAGCACGTCGCGGAGCGCACGAAGGCCGAGGCGCAGGAGGAGGCGGACCGGGTCCGCACCGACGCGTACGCGGAGCGGGAGCGGGCCGGCGAGGACGCGGCGCGGGCCCGTCAGGAGGCGCAGGAGGCGTCCGAGGCCGCGAAGGAGCTGGCCGAGCGGACCGTGGCCGACGCGACCGCCGAGGCGGAGCGGCTGCGCGCGGACACCGCGGAGTACGTCCAGCGGATGCGCACCGAGGCGTCCGACGCGCTGGCCTCCGCGGAGCAGGACGCGGCGCGCAGCCGTGCCGAGGCCCGCGAGGACGCCAACCGGATGCGTTCGGACGCGGCGACCCAGGCCGACCGGCTGGTGGGCGAGGCGACGGACGAGGCCGAACGGGTCCGTACGGAGTCGACGCAGCAGGCGACCACGCTGGTCGAGGAGGCCACCCAGCAGGCGGCCCGGGTGACGGGCGAGGCCGCGGACGAGGCCGAGCGGCTGCGGGCCGAGGCGGCGGCCGCCGTCGGGGCGGCGCAGGAGCACGCGGCCCGTACCCGTGAGGAGTCCGAGCGGGTGCGCGCGGACGCCGAGGCGGCGGCCGAGCAGATGCGCGCGGAGGCCCGTCAGGAGGCGGACCGGCTGCTCGACGAGGCGCGGGAGGCCGCGGCCAAGCGCCGGGCCGACGCGGCGGAGCAGGCCGACCAGCTCATCGACAAGGCCCGGGAGGAGGCGCTGCGCACCGCCACCGAGGCCGAGAAGCAGGCCGACACGATGGTCGGCGCGGCCCGCAAGGAGGCCACGCGGATCACCTCGGAGGCGACCGTGGAGGGCAATTCCCTGGTGGAGCGGGCCCGTACGGACGCGGACGAGCTGCTGGTCGGCGCGCGCCGGGACGCCACGGCGAGCCGGGAGCGGGCCGAGGAGCTGCGGGCCCGGATCGAGGGCGAGATCGAGGAACTGCACGACCGGGCCCGGCGGGAGACCGCCGAGCAGATGAAGACGGCGGGCGAGCGCGTCGACAACCTGATGAAGGCGGCGACCGAGCAGCGCGACGAGGCGGAGGCCAAGGCCAAGGAGCTGCTGGCGGACGCCAACTCGGAGGCGAGCAAGGTCCGGATCGCCGCGGTGAAGCGGGCCGAGTCGCTGCTGAAGGAGGCCGAGCAGAAGAAGACCACGGTGGTCCGCGAGGCCGAGAAGCTGCGGACCGAGGCCGAGGCCGAGGCGAAGCGCATGGTGGACGAGGGGCAGCGCGAACTCGATCTGCTGGTGCGGCGCCGGGCGGACATCAACACCGAGATCTCCCGTGTCCAGGACGTGCTGGAGGCGCTGGAGTCCTTCGAGACGCCGACGGGCGGCAAGGGCGGGGGCGGCTCCTCGGGCGGTGTCAAAGCCGGGGCCTCCGCGGGCACTCGATCGGGTGGCAAGTCGTCCGAGGGGTAGTCGCCTTGCCGTGTCCCGTGCTTCGTCAGGAACGTTCAACCCTCCGAGTGGCAAGAGTTGCGGGGGTTAGCCACTCAAAAGGAGGGTCATTCTCCAGATCAAAAGGGCATCCGCTCGGTGACACGCCGTCCGGGCCCCTAGGATTCCCTCTAACACCTCACCGGTCTCATTCGACAGGAACCCCATGAGCGACCCTTCCTCCCCCTTCGGCTTCGAGCTCGTGCGACGTGGATACGACCGCGGTCAGGTGGATGACCGCATTACCAAGCTCGTCGCCGACCGTGATAGTGCTCTCGCCCGCATCACCTCTCTGGAAAAGCGCATCGAGGAGCTCCACCTCGAAACCCAGAACGCCCAGGCCCAGGTGAACGACGCGGAGCCGTCGTACGCCGGTCTCGGCGCGCGTGTGGAGAAGATCCTCCGCCTGGCCGAGGAGGAGGCGAAGGACCTGCGAGAGGAGGCCCGTCGCGCCGCCGAGCAGCACCGCGAGCTGGCCGAGTCCGCCGCCCAGCAGGTGCGCAACGACGCCGAGACGTTCGCCGCCGAGCGCAAGGCGAAGGCCGAGGACGAGGGCGTCCGCATCATCGAGAAGGCCAAGGGGGAGGCCGGCTCGCTGCGTACGGATGCCCAGAAGGACGCCGCGCAGAAGCGCGAGGAGGCCGACGCCCTCTTCGAGGAGACCCGCGCCAAGGCCGCCCAGGCCGCCGCGGACTTCGAGACCAACCTGGCCAAGCGCCGCGACCAGTCGGAGCGCGACCTCGCGTCCCGTCAGGCCAAGGCCGAGAAGCGCCTCGCCGAGATCGAGCACCGCGCCGAGCAGCTCCGCCTGGAGGCCGAGAAGCTCCGTACGGACGCCGAGCGCCGGGCCCGTCAGACGGTGGAGACCGCGCAGCGCCAGTCCGAGGACATCGTGGCCGACGCGAACGCGAAGGCCGACCGGATCCGCAGCGAATCGGAGCGCGAGCTGGCGGCGCTCACCAACCGCCGCGACTCGATCAACGCCCAGCTCACCAACGTCCGCGAGATGCTGGCGACGCTGACCGGCGCCGCGGTGGCCGCCGCCGGCTCCCCCGCCGACGACGAGCCGGTCACCCGTGGTGTCCCGGCCCAGCAGACCCACTGACCCGGCCGCCCCTGCGGCGGGTCCGCACGTGTGAGTGAGGGCGTCGAAGATCCCGGCCGGCCCTCGGCCGGGATCTTCGACGCCCTCTTCGTGTGCCCGGTGCCGCCCCTGTGGCGCCGGGCGCGCGGCCGTTCTAGCGTGAACGCATGATCGAGCTCGATGGCCTCACCAAGCGCTTCGGCAACAAGGTTGCCGTCGACCGGCTCTCGTTCCGGGTCAGGCCCGGGATGGTGACGGGCTTTCTGGGGCCCAACGGGGCGGGCAAGTCCACGACGATGCGGATGATGCTCGATCTCGACAACCCGACCGGTGGTTCGGTCCGCATCGACGGCAAGCACTACCGCGAGCTGGAGGAGCCCCTCAAGTACATCGGGGCGCTGCTGGACGCGAAGTCGATGCACGGCGGGCGCAGCGCGTACAACAACCTGCTCTGTCTCGCGCAGAGCAATCGCATCCCGGAGAGCCGGGTGGCGGAGGTGCTGGACACCGTGGGGCTGACCGCGGTGGCGCGGAAGAAGTCGAAGGGCTTCTCGCTCGGCATGAGCCAGCGGCTCGGCATCGCGGCGGCGCTGCTCGGCGACCCCCAGGTGCTGCTCTTCGACGAGCCGGTCAACGGCCTCGACCCCGAGGGCATCCACTGGATCCGCAACCTGATGAAGACGCTCGCCGTGGAGGGCCGCACGGTCTTCGTCTCCAGCCACCTGATGAGCGAGATGGCGCTCACCGCCGACCACCTGATCGTGATCGGCCAGGGCAAGCTGCTCGCCGACACGTCGATGGCCGACTTCATCCACCGCAACTCCCGCAGCTACGTGCGGCTGCGCTCCCCGCAGCGGGAACGGCTGCTGGACGTGCTGCACGGGGAGGGGCTGATCGTGGTCGAGGCGGGCGGCGGCACGCTGGAGATCGACGGCGCCACCACCGAGGCGCTGGGCGAGCTCGCCGCGCGGCACCAGATCGTGCTGCACGAGCTGAGCTCCCAGCGGGCCTCCCTGGAGGAGGCGTTCATGCGGATGACGGCGGAGTCGGTGGAGTACCACGCGCACGCGGACCACAGCCCGGCGCCACCGCCCGCGGGTCCGGGCTGGGGCGATCAGTGGGACCGGCGGACCGGTGGCGGACCCGCCGGGACCGACGGCGGGGAGGGGTGACGGCGATGGCATCGGTACCCGCGGTCCTGGCTTCCGAGTGGACCAAGATCCGTACGGTCTCCTCGACCGTCTGGACGCTGATCTCCGCGTTCGTCGTCACCGTCGCGATGAGCGCGGCGCTCTGCGCCCTGATGAACGCCCAGTTCGACGACCTCCCCGTGATGGAGCGGGCCACCTTCGACCCGACCCTCATCAGCTTCTCCGGCATGGTCCTCGGCCAGTTGGCCATGGTGGTCTTCGGTGTGCTGGTGGTCGGTACGGAGTACAGCTCGGGCATGATCCGGACCTCGCTGGCGGCGGTGCCCCAGCGCGGTTCGTTCCTGTTCAGCAAGGTCGTGGTGGCCGGTCTGCTGGCCCTGGCGGTGGGCATCACGACCAGCTTCGCCTCGTTCTTCCTCGGCCAGGCCCTGCTGGGCGAGCACCGCACCGGCATCGGCGCGGACAACGTCCTGCGCGCGGTCGTCGGCGGCGGCCTGTACATGGGGCTGATCGGGATCTTCTCCATGGGCGTGGCGACGATGCTGCGCAGTTCCATGCTGTCGCTCGGCATCCTGATGCCGTTCTTCTTCCTGGTCTCCCAGATCCTGTCGGTGGTGCCGGGGGCGAAGAAGGTCGCCCGGTACTTCCCCGACCAGGCCGGTTCCAAGATCATGCAGGTGGTCCCGGACGCGCTGAACAGCGATCCGGCGCCGTACGGGCCGTGGGGCGGGCTCGGCATCCTGGTCGCCTGGGTGGCGGCGGCGCTGCTCGGCGGCTATCTCGTGCTCAAGAAGCGGGACGCCTGACGAAGGGCCGGGGCCGTCGGTACGGGGCCGGCTGCCGCCGGTCCGCCGGGTCCGCGGGGGAGGCACGCCCCGGAACGACTTGGCCGGAACCGTCAGGGGCTGGTTATCCTCCTAACTCTTACGGGGGTGTGCGGCCGCTCGGCCCGGCCCCGACGACAGACGTGAGTCGATGGGGCTGAAGCATGATCGAGGCAGTCGGCCTGACCAAGCGCTATGGCGCGAAGACGGCCGTGCACAACCTTTCCTTCCAGGTGCGGCCGGGCGCCGTCACCGGATTCCTCGGTCCCAACGGGTCGGGCAAGTCCACCACCATGCGCATGATGCTGGGCCTGGACCGGCCGACCTCCGGTCATGTCACGATCGGCGGCCACCCCTACCGCAGTCTGCCGAACGCGCCGCGGCTGGTGGGCGCGCTGCTGGACGCGAAGGCCGTGCACGGCGGGCGCAGCGCCCGCAACCACCTCCTCTCGCTCGCCCAGCTGGCCGGCATCCCGGCCCCCCGGGTCGACGAGGTGCTCGGTGTCGTCGGCCTCCAGGACGTGGCGCGCAAGCGGTCCAAGGGCTTCTCGCTCGGCATGGGCCAGCGGCTCGGCATCGCGGCGGCGCTGCTCGGCGACCCCCAGGTGCTGCTCTTCGACGAGCCGGTCAACGGCCTCGACCCCGAGGGCATCCTCTGGGTCCGCAACCTGATGAAGATGCTGGCGGCCGAGGGCCGCACGGTCTTCGTCTCCAGCCACCTGATGAGCGAGATGGCGCTCACCGCCGACCACCTGATCGTGATCGGCCGCGGGCAGCTGCTCGCCGACATGAGCGTCACCGACTTCATCTCCGCAAACTCCGCCGACTTCGCCCGGGTCCGGGTTCCGGACGGGGCCGCCGGGCACCGCGAGAAGCTGACCGCCGCGCTCACCGGGGCGGGCGGGCAGGTCATGCCCGAGCCGGACGGGGCCCTGCGGGTCACCGGCCTCCCGCTGCCCCGGATCAGCGATCTGGCGCACGGGGCGGACGTCCGGCTGTGGGAGCTCTCGCCGCACCAGGCGTCGCTGGAGGAGGCGTACATGCGGATGACGCAGGGCGTCGTGGACTACCGTTCGACGGCGGACGAGCGGGCCGGCCTCCAGCAGCCGGCGCACAACGGGTACGGGGCCGCGCAGCCGCCGGTTCCGGAGGCCCCGCAGCACAACTGGTACGCCCCGCCGCCGCCCGGACAGCCCGGTGAGCGGGGCGAGCGCGGCGGGCAAGCACTACCGCTCCCCCGGCTCCCGCCGCTCCCGCGGACCTGACCAAGCACGACACCAGCGAGGACGCCCGATGACCACGCCGCCGCCCCCGCAGGCACCGTACCGAGAGCAGGACCTGTCGGCCGCGCTCGGCTCCTACACCTCGCCCATCCCGGTGCGCGCCGCGACCCTCGGCGACGCGCTCGCCTCCGAGTGGACCAAGATCCGTTCGGTGCGCTCCACGATCTGGACGCTCGGCGTCATGGTTGTGCTGCTGGTCGGGATCGGGCTGCTGACCGCGGTCGCGGTCAACGCCGCCGATGCCGACATGGGCTCGATGCCGGTGCTCAGCCTCGGCTTCTACGGGGTGCTGCTCGGCTCGCTCTGCGTGATCACGCTCGGCGTGCTGACCATCGCCTCGGAGTACGGCACGGGCATGATCCGCACGACGCTGACCGCCTGCCCCAGCCGCTACCGGGTGCTGTGCGCGAAGGCGATCGTCTTCTTCCTCCTCACCTTCGTCATCACGACCGTGACCACCGCCCTGGTCGCGGCGGCGCAGACCGCCATCGTCGGCGGCGAGGCGCCCTCCGGCGACGACTGGCTGCGCGCGACGGTCGGCGTCGGTCTCTACACCGCGACGCTGGGCCTGCTCTCGCTCGCGGTCGGCGCCCTCATCCGGCACTCCGCCGGGGCGATCACGATCATGATCGGCCTGGTGCTGCTGCCGCTCGTGCTGGGCATGTTCATGTTCTCGTCGTCGCTCTCCGACCTGCGGATGCTGCTCTTCGAGTACTCGATCCCCAACCAGCTCAGCGCGTTCTACTCGGCCCCGGTGACCGATTCGGGGCCGTCCGGCTGGGATCCGCTGTGGATCATGCTCGGCGTCTCGGCCGTGGCGCTGTTCTGCGCCTGCCTCTCCATGGACCGCCGGGACGTCTGAGCGGCTCCGCCCCTCCCCCGTGACGGGGCGTCATCAGTGACGGGGGGCGTTCCTGGACCGCTGCACCTGCGTGGTGCGGCGGTCCTTCGCGTTCCAGCAGGCCTTGTGCCAGTGCCTGCGGTCGTCGATGCCGCCGTACTCGGACCAGGCCACCAGGTGCGGGACGCCGGACGGGATCTCCTGGTCGCAGCCGGGGCAGCGGTAGTGCTTGCCCGCCGCGCTCGCCCCGCTCACCGGGCGGACCGACCACTGCTCGCCCCGCCACTCCTCCGTGCGTCCGCCGCCGCCGTACCGGGCTCCCGGTTCCGCCGCGCTGTCGTGGGGACTCTCGCCGCCTCGGGGGCGGTTTCGGCGCGGGGACACGTGACACCTCACAAAACAGGCCGGGCAGTTCCCGTCCAAGCGTAGGGCCATTCGGCCGACGGCGGTGCCCGGCACCCTCCGGGGCGTCACCCCGAAGGGGGTGAGTTACCGGAAAATCGCAACAACCTGCCTCCGGCCCGTGCCCTTGGCACGTGTCAGACGTTGTTGCCTGTAGGGGAGAGCCGCGTCGGCCGCAAGGAGGCAATTGGCGATGCGTGTGGGAACGTTCGTACTGGCAGCCCAGTTTCCGGGGCAGGGACCGGGGGAAGCGCTGCACCGCGCGGTCCGGTCCGCCGAGGTCGCGGAGGAATCCGGGCTCGACTCGGTCTGGCTGGCGGAACATCACTTCGTGCCGTACGGGGTCTGCCCGTCCGCCGTCACCCTGGCCGCGCTGCTGCTCGGCCGCACCCGCAGGATCCGGGTGGGCACGGCGGTCAGCGTGCTGCCCACCCAGCACCCGGTCGCGCTCGGCGAACAGGCCGCGCTGCTCCACCTCACCAGCGGCGGCCGGTTCACCCTCGGCGTCGGCCGGGGCGGACCGTGGGTCGACCTGGAGGTGTTCGGGAGCGGCCTGACGGCGTACGAGAAGGGCTTCCCGGAGTCCCTGGGGCTGCTGCTCGACTGGCTGCGCGAGCCGCGGGTGGCCGGGCGCGGGGAGCGGTACGGCTTCCGCGAGGTCGCGGTGGTCCCCCGGGCCGACGAACTGGCCGACGAGAACGGCGACGGCCTCGGCGGTCCCGAGGTGATCGTCGCGTGCACCTCGCCGAAGACGGTGCGACTCGCGGCGGAGAACGGGCTGCCGATGCTGCTCGGGATGCACTGCGAGGACGGGGAGAAGGCCGACATGGTCGCCCTGTGGCGCTCCACCGCCCTCGCTGCGGGCCGTTCGCCCGAGAGCGTCCGCGCCGCCGGGCACGTCTCCGCCGGGGTGGTCCAGATCGCCGACCGGCGCGAGGACGCCGTGGAGACGCTCGTGAAGACGATGCCCGGCTGGCTGCGACAGGGACTGGACGCCCATGTGACGGTCGACGGACGGCACCGGGTGATGCGCGACCCGGTCGCGTACACGGAATTCCTGTGCGGCCTCCATCCGGTGGGCCCGCCCCGGCTCGCCGCCGACCGGCTCGCCGCCACCGCCGAGCGGACGGGCATCACCCGCTTCGCGCTCCTGGCGGAGGGCTCGGGGGATCTGGCGGCCACGGAGGAGAACGTGGCGCGGCTGGGCACCGAAGTGCTCCCGCTGCTCGCATGACACCCCGCGCTCGCACGGCACCCCGCCAGGAGCACGCGCACCCCGCTCCGGAACCGGCCGGGACCCCTCCGGTCCGGGACCGCGGGCAGAAGCACTCGGGCCCCGTACGGCCGCGGCCGGCCGGACGGGGCCCGGGGCGTGCTGCGGAAGCGACGTCGTCCGCCCGCGGGCGGGCCGGTGGCATCCGGCCCGACGGAGCTTCCGGAACACGCCCCAGGGCCTTTCGTCCGGATCATGCCGGGCTCGCGTGCCCCGGCACTTCCCCGAGCCCCCGGCTGCGTTCGAGCAGGGGAGCCCCCATCGCCCGCCGCGTTGACGTCGGTCGCCAGGGCTCCTTCCCCGAGCTGTCGGCTCCGCTCGAAGCGGGGGAAGCCCCATCCGGCTCCCTCCTCCGCCTTGCGGGCGCACGCACCGGACCCCGCTCACCGATCCGGCCCGATCCGGACGAAAGGCCCTAGCAGTCCCGCAACTCGGGGGACTGGTTGAGCAGTTGGCCCCGCACCGAGGTGAAGCGGGCCAGCCGCTCGTCGGCCGAGGCGTCCAGCGGGAACACCGCGACGCGGTGGCAGTTCTGGAATGCCAGACGCACCCCGAAGTGCCGTTGGAGCGCGCCGCGGATCGCATCACTCGCGAGCGCGCGCAGCAGTTGACCACGTGTCTGCTCGTCCGGCGGGGGCGTCTGGTTGTCGGCGAACTCTCCGCCGTCCACCTTCAGCTGGGCCACCAGAGAGCTGATCATCTCCCATGCGTAGGGCAGGGAGGTCCGGACGCAGTCGACGAAGTCCGCTTCGTCGACCTCGCCTCGCTCGGCCTGTTCCAACAGCGCCGGTGAGACGTCGAGCGACATGGGTTCTCCTCTCGCGACCCCGACGCCTTGGCCGGGGCCTTACGGGCAGGGAAGGAGGACGGCGACGCAGCGTACACGGACGACGACCTCCTGCTTACACGGTACGGGCGCAGTCCTGGCCGCACCAGGAGATTGGGAACACAACCGGCCATTGACGAACGGGTCCAAAGAGGGGCAAGCCCCGTCGAGGGCCGTCAACGTGCGGGCGGAGTGATGGGGGTGACGGGGGAGAATCGCGTGGAGCGCCCCTCGTCGAGTAGCGTTGCCGACCATGCGTCTCGTCATCGCCCGCTGTTCCGTGGACTACGCCGGCCGGCTCACGGCCCATCTGCCCTCCGCTCCCCGTCTGATCCTGGTGAAGGCGGACGGGAGCGTGTCGATCCACGCCGACGACAGGGCGTACAAACCCCTCAACTGGATGTCACCGCCCTGCACCCTGAAGGAGGGCACCGGCGACACCGCGGACGTCTGGACCGTGGTGAACAAGGCGGGCGAGAAACTCATCATCACGATGGAGGAGATCCTCCACGACTCGTCCCACGAACTGGGCGTCGACCCGGGCCTCATCAAGGACGGCGTCGAAGCGCACCTGCAGGAACTCCTCGCTGACCGGATCGAGACCCTCGGCGAGGGCTACACCCTGATCCGCCGTGAGTACTTCACCGCCATCGGGCCGGTGGACATCCTGTGCCGGGACGCCGACGGGGGGACCGTCGCCGTGGAGCTGAAGCGGCGCGGCGACATCGACGGCGTGGAGCAGCTGACCCGTTATCTGGATCTGCTCAACCGCGACCCCCATCTCGCCCCGGTGAAGGGCGTCTTCGCGGCCCAGGAGATCAAGCCGCAGGCCCGGGTGCTGGCGACGGACCGCGGGATCGACTGCGTCGTCCTGGACTACGACGCGCTGCGCGGCATCGAGGACGACAAGCTGCGGCTGTTCTGACCCCGCGGGTTCCCTTCCCGCCCGTCTTCCCGGACGCCGGACGTGTGCATCGCGTCCGGCGTCCGCCCGTTCCGGGGTGGGTTCAGGCCGCCACCGGGCCGCCGTCCGGACCCGCCGCGGCCGAGGCCGGCGAGGAGGAGGGTCCGCTCGCCGAGTCGGAGGTGTCGGGCGAGGTCGGCTCGGGTTCGGTGGCCGTGTCCGTCGGTTCCGGGGTCTCGGTCTCCGTGGGGGTCGGGCTGGGGCTCTCCGACTTCGTCGGGGAGGAGGACTTGGTGGGGCTCGACGACTTGGTGGGCCGGTCCGAGGACGGTTCGCCGCTGGTGGGCCGGTCCGAGGACGGGCTGTCGCTCGGCCCCGTCGATCCGGTGGACGGCGAGCCGCTCCCGCTCGGCGTGATCTCGCTGCCCGACGGGCCGGGCGTCGCCCCGCCGCCGCCGGAGGCGGTGGAGCCGGAGGCCGAGTCGTCCGACGGGTCGCCGGCCGGGTCCTCCTCCGCGCCGCCGTCCTGCTCGCCGGACGACTGCTCGTTCGTGACGCCCCGGTTCGCCGGTACGTCGTCGCTGCCGGACGTCATGCCCAGCACCACGACGGTGCCGAGCACACCGGCCAGGAGCACGCCCGCGGCCGTCGCGACCAGGTTGCGCCGGGCGAGGCCCAGCACCGAGAGCCGGCCGCCCCGCCCTGCGGGCGCGGCCGCGGGGGCGCTCTGGCGCGCCATCACCGTGGTGGGGCCCTCGTCCGGCCGCGACGGCGACAGCGGCTGTGTCGTGGCCGCCATCGGGCGGGCGGGCGGCTGGGCCTGCTCCACCGGTTCCGCGAACGGCACGTCCTCGCCCACCTGCGCGAGGGCGCCGGGCAGCGGTCCGCCGGAACGGTCGGCGACCAGGGCGAGCGCGCGCCGTCCGGCCACCGCGCCCGACTTGTCGGCGAGCGCCCCGCGCATGCCGATCGAGGTCTCCAGCTCGGCGCGGGCCCGGTCCGGGTTGCCGGAGAGGAGCGCGAGGACGCCCAGTTCGTGGTGGAAGTACGCCTCCTCGGCGACCTCCCCGGCGATCCTGGCCGCCTCCTGGCCGATCCGCAGCGCCCGCTCCCAGGCCCCCCAGTGCAGTCCCGCCGCGAAGGCCGGGGCGGCGCTGCGGGCCAGCAGCACGGCCGCGCTGGTCTGTCCCGCGCCGTCGCCGGGCACCAGCTGTGCCATCGCCGCGACGACGGCGTCGGCCTCGGCCGCCGCCCGCTCGGGGGTGACGGAGGGGTGGCCGGCCCACCAGGCGTAGTGCTGGGCCGCGGTCCGGGCCCGGTCGGTGGCGTCCTCGCCGTATCCGGCGGCCTCCAGCTGGGCGACGACCCCGGCGGCCAGCCGGTAGCGGGGACCGGCCGGGGAGAGCAGTCCGCAGCCGGCCAGCTCGCCGAGCGCGGCGTCCGCGTGGGTGTCGCCGACGAGCGCCGGCAGATGGGCCTGGTGCGGCACCTCGCCGCCGAGCGCCACGGCGAAGCGCAGGGTGTCGCGGGCCGGTCCGCTCAGCCGTGAGGCGAGCAGGGCGGCGGGGGCCGCGCCGTCGCCGAGGCCGGGCAGCGGTGCGCGGCCCCCGTCGGACCCGAACGGGCCCGCGGGCCGGTCCCCGGCACCGTACGCCTCGGGGGCGGCGCCCAGCAGGTCGCGCTGGCGCAGCAGGGCGCCCGCCTGGACGAAGCGCAGCGGCAGTCCCTCGGACTCGAACCAGAGGTCGCCCGCCCAGTTCCGCTCCTCCTCGGTGAGGGGGCGTTCGACGACCTGCTCCAGCAGTTCGACCGAGGCCTCGCGGCCGAGGCCGGCGAGGAGGACCTCTTCGAGGTACGGGTCCGCGCCGGACACGACGACGTCCGGCGCCGTCGCGAGCAGGAAGGCGCACTCGGGGGTGGCGTCGAGCAGCTCCTCCAGCGCGGCCCCGCCGAGTTCCAGGTCGTCGAGCAGGACGACGGCGCCGATGCGCCGGACCTCTTCGAGCAGGGCGGTGCGGTCGGGACGGTACAGCGGCGCCTCGTTCACGGCCTCGAAGAGCCCGTGCAGCAGGTCGGTGGCGGTCCTCCGGTAGCCGGAGAGCCGCACCACTCCGTCCGGCGCGAGGTCCGCGCAGTCTGCGGCGACGGCGTCCAGCAGGGTCGTGCGGCCCGATCCGGCCGGTCCGGTGAGCCGCACCGAGCGCCCCCTGGACAGCAGGCGCACCAGTCGTTCGCGTTCCTCGGTGCGCTCCAGGAGCGGGAGCTGCGGGGCGGGCGGCCCCGGCGGCACGGGCGGGGCGAGGGCGCGTTCGTGGTCGGCGCGCCCGGCCGCGGTGCGCCGGACCGGGGCGGCGGGCTGCTCCCCCGGCGGGCACAGTTCGACCTCGCTGCCGTCGACCGGGTTGACGGTGAGGAGGTAGTCGCCCGATATGAGGCGGACGAAGCGGGCCTGTTGCGGCGTTTGCCGACCGAAATCCGGAGCCCCCGGGGCACCCTTGGCCGAGCGGGGCCGGGAGCCCTGGGAACGGCCGCGGTCCGGTCCGTCACCGGGTCCGTCGTGGTCCCGGCCGAACTCTTCCGGCTCCCGGTGTGTCGGGTCCATCGTCAAAGCCCCCAGACGCGTCGCGCACGATTGCCCCTCCGGCCTCGCACGCCCCGCTGTCGCTTCCGGTCCGGTTTCCGCCGGGTGGGTTCGTCAATCGGCGGACGGCCGAACCCTAGACCGTCGGACGGGGTCCCCGCACAGTCGGGGGGTGGTGCCGCCCGAAGCGCGTGCTCTCATGCGGATTGCACGCTTTCGTTCGCAACGGTTCCGGGCCGGGCGCGGCACCGGGATCCGTACGGCCGGGCGCGGGGCAGGAACCGACCGCGGAGCCGGGGCGGAGCACACCGGTTGCCGGGCGCCGGACGGTCCGTCCGGCGCGGGCCCACCGCGCACGGCGGTGAACACGACACCCGACGTGAGGTCCGCGCGGGTCCTACACGCGCGGCAGCGAGTCCGCAGCGATTCCGCCCTCGATGGCCAGAATGCGATGCAGCCGGGTTGCCACCAGCAGGCGCTGCATCTGCGGCGGCACGCCGCGGAGCACCAGCCGCCGGCCGGCGCGTCCGGCGCGGCGGTGTGCGCCCATGATGACGCCGAGCCCGGTGGCGTCCCAGGAATCCAGCTCGGTCAGGTCGAGCACCAGGTCGCCGACTCCGTCGTCGAGGGCCGAGTGCAGGGCCGTACGGGCGTCCGCCGCGCTTCGGACGTCGAGGCGGCCCCCGACGACCAGCTCGGCGTGGTCGCCCCTGATGTGCATATGCGCTCCCCGGAATGCTCCGTAGCAAGGTTCGTCTGTCTGTTCCGTCTCTCCCACAACTGACTGCGGCGGAGACGGAGAGGTTGCCGTCTGTAAGCGAACCGATACCGAATTCACTCTGTGGAGTGACCAAGGCCCGGCCAGGATCCGCGTGGATCCACGGTCTCCGGAAGGCGCCCCCCGGGCCCCCGGGCCCGATCGACGGCGGATCGGGCGCCCGGGGGACCGAAAACGATCAGTACGTGTAGAAGCCCTGCCCGCTCTTGCGGCCGATGTCACCTGCGTCCACCATCCGGCGCATCAGCTCCGGGGCGGCGAACTTCTCGTCCTGGGACTCGGTGTAGATGTTGCTCGTGGCGTGCAGCAGGATGTCGACGCCGGTCAGGTCCGCCGTGGCGAGCGGGCCCATGGCGTGGCCGAAGCCCAGCTTGCAGGCGATGTCGATGTCCTCGGCCGAGGCGACGCCCGACTCGTACAGCTTGGCGGCCTCGACGACGAGCGCCGAGATCAGCCGGGTGGTGACGAAGCCCGCGACGTCGCGGTTGACGACGATGCAGGTCTTGCCGACGGACTCGGCGAACTCCCGCGCGGTGGCGAGGGTTTCGTCGCTGGTCTTGTAGCCGCGCACGAGCTCGCAGAGCTGCATCATCGGGACCGGCGAGAAGAAGTGCACGCCGACGACGCGCTCGGGGCGCTCCGTCACGGCCGCGATCTTGGTGATCGGGATGGCGGAGGTGTTGGAGGCGAGCACGGTGTCCTCGCGGACGATCTTGTCGAGCGCCCGGAAGATCTCGTGCTTGACCTCCAGCTTCTCGAAGACGGCCTCGACGACGACGTCCGCGTCGGCGACCGCGTCGAGGTCGGTGGTGGTGGTGATGCGGGCGAGCGCGGCCTCGGCGTCGTCCGCCGCCAGCTTGCCCTTGGAGACGAACTTGTCGTACGAGGCCTTGATGCCGTCGCGTCCGCGGGTCAGGGCCTCGTCGGTGACGTCGCGCAGCACCACGTCCCAGCCCGCCTGGGCGGAGACCTGCGCGATGCCGGACCCCATGAGTCCGGCTCCGATGACGGCGAGCTTCCTGGCCACGTCTGCACCCCTTGGTTTCTGTTCGCCTCTGCAGCTGGTCCCTGCACGGCCGGTCTCAACGGTTGTTCACATGCTCTCCGGCGGAGATTAGTACCCGTGAGGGGCGCTGGGGCCCCGAAGAGATGCGCGTCACGTCTCAAATGACGGACATCACACCGGGACCCGTCATCCGGCGGCACGCCGGGCGTAGTTGAGGACCTTTTCGCCGAGGAGCTCCTCGATCTCGTCGAGCAGGACGAGCGCGTCGCGGGAGACCTCGGCCGCCTTGCGCCCGGCCAGCATCTCCTGGCCGATGTGACCGACCAGGGCCCCCTCGATCCAGGCGAGCTGACCGCCGACCAGCCCCGGCAGCGGATCGTCCGCCGCCGCGCCGGTCTCCTCGCGCAGGGTGGTGACGACGGCGTCCAGCACCTCGCCCTGGAGCCGGGCGAGACGGGCCTGGAGGGTGGGCGCCTCCTCGATGACCCGCATGAAGTCGGCGTAACCGTCCATCAGTCCGAGCTCCGGCGAGACCGCGACGACCAGGGCCCGCAGCTCCCGCAGGACCGCCTCGGCCGCCGACTCCCCCTTGTCGCGGGCGCGGACGAACCGGGCCACCCGCTGGGTGACGCCCTTCATCCGGTCGAGGAAGAGGTCCTCCTTGGCGGGGAAGTAGTTGTACACCGTGTTCACGGAGACGTCCGCCAGCTCGGCGATCTCGGCGACGGTCACCGTCACGAAACCGCGCTCCAGGAACAGCCCGGTCGCGAGGTCCGAGATGTGCTGCCTGGCCTGGCGCTTCTTGCGCTCCCTGAGTCCCTCGGTCATCTCCCCATCGTAGGCGCCGGGCATGAGCCGATGAAAAATTGGTGTCATTGCATTTTTTGGGTCTCTCTGTTTTTGTGGTCACTATGTCAATCATCAGCGCGACCGGGCTCGCCCGGTCCTTCGACAGCAGGAGCGGGCCGGTGCACGCCGTGCGGTCCGTCGACCTGACGGTCGCGGCCGGCGAGATCGTCGGCCTCCTCGGCCCCAACGGGGCGGGCAAGACCACCACCCTGCGGATGCTCACCACACTGCTCTCCCCCACCGGCGGCACGGCTGCCGTCGCCGGGCACGACCTGGCCGACGACCCGGCCGGGGTCCGCGCGAAGTGCGGATACGTCGCCCAGTCCGGCGGCGTCGACCCGCACCTCACCGTCCGGGAGGAGCTGGTCACCCAGGGACGGCTGTACCGGCTGGGCAAGCGGGAGGCGACCGCACGGGCC
This sequence comes from Streptomyces sp. sk2.1, assembly GCF_008120935.1. Lineage (GTDB taxonomy): Bacteria > Actinomycetota > Actinomycetes > Streptomycetales > Streptomycetaceae > Streptomyces. The sequence goes on along the minus strand of NZ_RDBO01000077.1, from coordinate 908,734 downwards.
GCGGAACTGGCGCACGGGCTCGGCCTCGGCGGGCTGCTCGACCGGAAGGCCGTCACGCTCTCCGGCGGTCAACGGCGGCGCCTGGACATCGCGATGGCCCTCACCCACCGCCCGCCCGTCCTCTTCCTCGACGAGCCCACCACCGGGCTCGACCCGGCCGGCCGCGCCGACCTGTGGGAGCTGGTGCGCGGACTGCGCGACGGCTCCGGCACGACGGTCGTCCTCACCACCCACTACCTGGACGAGGCCGACGCGCTCGCCGACCGGCTGATCGTGATCGACCAAGGAACGGTGGCCGCCGAGGGCACCCCGGCCGCGCTGCGGACCGAGTACACCGGCTCCCCCACCACCTCGCTCCAGGACACCTTCCTCGCGATCACCGGCCGCGCCCCCGCGCCCGCCGACACCGCGCCCCTCTCCGTCTAGCGTCTAGGACCGCCGATGCTCCTGCACGACACCGCGCTCGTCTTCGGGCGGTACGCCCGCCAGACCCTGCGCTCCCGTTTCCAGATGCTCTTCGGCGTGCTGATGCCGCTGCTGTACCTGCTCTTCTTCGGCCCGCTCCTGAGCGGTCTGCCGCTCGGCTCGACCGGTGATTCCTGGCAGGTCCTGGTCCCCGGTCTGCTGCTCCAACTCGCCCTGTTCGGCGCCTCGTTCTCCGGTTTCTCGATCATCGTCGAGAAGTCCTCGGGGGTGGTGGAACGGATGCGGGTGACCCCGGTCAGCAGACTGGCGCTGCTGCTGGGCCGGGTCCTGCGGGACGCCGTGCTCTTCGTGTTCCAGGCGGTGCTGCTGGTGCTGGCCGCCCTGGTCATGGGGTTGCGCGCACCGCTGCCCGGGGTCCTGATCGGCTTCGCGTTCGTCGGGCTGCTGACGGTCGCGCTGGCCTCGCTGTCCTACGCGCTGGCCATGAAGGTCGCGACACCGCAGGAGTTCGGCCCCGTCATCAACGCGGTCACCATGCCGGTGATGCTGCTCTCCGGCCTGATGCTGCCGATGACCCTGGGACCGGCCTGGCTCGACGTCGTCTCGCGCCTCACCCCGTTGCGTCACCTCGTGGACGCGGTGCGGGACGCGTACGTGGGCGCGTACGCCACCGCGGACATGCTGTACGGGGCACTGGTCGCGGTCGCCCTCGCGGCCGGGGCCGTGGCGGTGGGCGCCCGGGCCTTCCACCGGGCCGGGGCCTGAGCCGTGCCGTGCCCCGGCCGGGCCCGCCGGGGCATGGCACTAGCCTGACGGCATGGTCAACCTGACACGTATCTACACGCGCACCGGCGACCGGGGCACCACGGCCCTCGGCGACATGAGCCGGACCGCCAAGACGGACCTGCGGATCTCCGCGTACGCCGACGCCAACGAGGCCAATGCCGTCATCGGCACCGCGATCGCGCTCGGACAGCTCTCCGAGGACGTCGTGAAGGTCCTCGTCCGCGTGCAGAACGACCTCTTCGACGTGGGCGCGGACCTGTCGACACCGGTCGTCGAGAACCCGGAGTACCCGCCGCTGCGGGTCGAGCAGAGCTACGTCGACAAGCTGGAGGCGGACTGCGACCACTTCCTGGAGCAGCTGGAGAAGCTGCGCAGCTTCATCCTGCCGGGCGGTACGCCGGGGGCGGCGCTGCTGCACCAGGCGTGCACGGTGGTCCGGCGCGCGGAGCGGTCCACCTGGGCGGCGCTGGAGGTGCACGGCGACACGATGAACACGCTGACGGCCACGTACCTCAACCGCCTCTCCGACCTGCTGTTCATCCTCGCGCGGACGGCGAACAAGGAACTCGGGGACGTGCTGTGGGTGCCGGGCGGCGAGCGGTAGCCCACCGGTACCCGCCCGTCCGTACGCACGGCGAACACCCCGGGCCCCGGCAGTCGGCTGCCGGGGCCCGGGGAACCGGGGGGTCGGGGCGGATGTCAGCTCAACGTCTTCGACTCCGGCTTCGGCTCCGACTCCGGCTTCGGTTCCGCCTCCGCCTCCGCCCTCGGATCCGTCTTCGGGAACAGTGTGTAGCTCCCCGCGATGACCACGTTGATCCCGATCACGAGCAGCATCTTCTGCTGCCACCCCTGCAGCGTCGACGCGTCCCCGTTCCCGCCGACGTACCAGATCGCCAGCTGGAGCAGCGCCAGCGCCGTCACCGCCGCGACGATCCACCGCGCCGCGACCCGCCACTCGTGCGCCGCGCGCGCCATGCCGTACTTCGGCGGCTTCACCGGCGGCGGACCGCCCGCGAAGCGGTGGGCCACCCGGGCGTCGACCCAGCGGATCGTCGAGTGGCCGAGGCCGACCGTGAAGCCGATGTAGACCGCGGCCAGACCGTGCTTCCAGTCGGGCGGCGTGCCGTTCTTCAGGTCGATCGCCGTCACCACCAGCAGCACCACCTCCAGCAGCGGCTCGCACAGCAGCACGGCGGCACCCAGTCGCGGCTTCTTCGCCAGGTACCGCAGCGCGAGTCCCGCGGCCAGCAGCACCCAGAAGGCGACTTCGCAGAGCACGATCAGTACGGCGATCACGGCACTTCCCCCTTCGGTCCACTTCAGTTTTCCAGCGGTCCGGGGCGCACTCGTCGTCGGCGATGATGAACCCGGCCTGCATCCTTCGATGTATTGGCGTCTCATCCTTCGATGTACCGGGGCCCCGGCCCGGCAGGGCGATCCGGGCCCCGGGGCCGTGTTGGATGGGAGGGTGTTCTCCTCCTTCCGCCCGCACCGCCACGACGTGCTCCTGGCCGTCGTCGGGCTGTCCGGCGGCATGCTCCTGTGGCTGCTCGGACTGCACCTCCAGACCCACCGGGTCTTCACCGCCCCCTGGGTCAGCCTGGTGCCGCTCGTCGTCGCCTCCGGGCTCGAACTGCTGCGCAGGACCTCACCGCAGACGGGACTGGTCGTCGGCACGCTCGCCCTGATCGCGGACCAGCTCACGGTCGGGAACCTGGCGACGATCCTGATGTTCACGGACCTCGTGTACTCGGCCGTGCTGTACGGGAAGCCGTCCGCCGCCCGCCGCATCCCGGTGACCACGTTCCTGATCATGGTCGTGGTCACGATCGGCTTCCTGGCCTGGTTCCGCACCCCGCAGTCCCTGCTCATCGGCGTCGCCACCGGCATGATCTCCTTCGGCCCCGCCCTCACCGGGGCGAGCGTCCGCAACCACCGCGACGCCGCCGAGACGGCCCGGCTGCACGCCGAACAGACCGCGCTGCTGGCCGAGATGGACCGGGCGCAGGCGGTGACCGCCGAACGCACCCGGATGGCCCGCGAGTTGCACGACGTGGTGGCCAACCACCTGTCGGCGATCGCCGTCCACTCCACCGCCGCCCTCTCCATCGACAAGCCGGCCACCTCGCGCGACGCGCTGGGCGTGATCCGGGAGAACAGCGTCGCCGGCCTCGCCGAGATGCGCCGGCTGATCAAGCTGCTGCGCGCCGGGGGCTCCTCGGAACCGGCCGCATCGCCCACCCTCGCCTCGCTGGACGCCCTGGTGGAGCAGGCCCGTACGAACGCCGCTTCGAGCGGGCTGACCTGCACGTTCGAGGACACCCGGGAGGAGCGGGAACCACTGCCCGCACCGGTCGAGCTGGCCGCGTACCGGATCGTCCAGGAGTCCTTGACCAACGCGCTCAAGCATGCCGCGCCGGGCCCGGTCGAGGTGCGGCTCGATCGGGCCGGGCAGGTGCTCACGATCGAGGTCAGCAGTGTGATCGGGGAACACCCCGGGCCCCGCGCGCCCGGATCGGGGGCCGGTCTGGTGGGGATGCGGGAACGGGTGGCGCTGCTGGGCGGCACCATCGAGGCGGGTCCCTCGGTCACCGGCGACGGGGCGAGAATATGGCGGGTACGGGCCGAACTGCCCGTGACGGAAGGGACATCGAGAACATGACGATCCGGGTGGTGGTCGCCGAGGACCAGTCGGCCGTCCGTGCCGGGCTGGTGCTCATCCTGCGCAGTGCGCCCGACATCGAGGTCGTCGGCGAGGCCGGGGACGGCGAGGAGGCGGTGCGCCTGGCCCGCGAACTGCGTCCGGACCTGGTGCTGATGGACATTCAGATGCCGCGGCTGGACGGGGTGTCGGCGACCGGTCAGGTGGTGTCCGGGCAGCTCGCGGACGTCCTGGTGCTGACCACGTTCGACCTGGACGAGTACGTCTTCGGGGCACTGCGCGCGGGGGCCGCGGGCTTCCTGCTGAAGGACACCGACGCACACGACCTGATCGAGGCGGTGCGCACGGTGGCGCGCGGCGAGGGGCTGATCGCCCCGGCCGTGACGCGGCGTCTGATCGCGGAGTTCGCCGGAACCGCTCCCGTACGGCCGGCGAGGACGCCCGACCCCTCGGTGCTGGACGCGCTCACCCGGCGGGAACGGGAGGTCCTCGGCTGCCTCGGCGAGGGCTTGTCGAACGCCGAGATCGCGGTACGGCTCTCCATGGCGGAGGCGACGGTGAAGACGCACGTCAGCAGGCTGCTGGGCAAACTGGAGCTGCGCAGCCGGGTCCAGGCGGCGGTGCTGGCACAGGAGTTGGGCGTTCTCTGAGCGAACGGTCGCGAAGCGATCTTTGGTCTGGACCTCTTGACGATTGGTCCAGACCTTCCTAATCTCACCGGACACACTGCGGTGAGTACGCCATGACAAGGCGCGCTCAGGGCGGCGCAGGGTTTGCAGTCCACGGACCACCCCCGTTTGTCCGGACCTCACCCGAGGAGCACCGTTGAGCACTGAAACCCCCCTACGCCGTACCCGACTCAGATTCGGGCACGGAAGAGCCAACAGATCCAGAGCGGTCGCGGGCCTCACCGCCCTGATCCTTCCGCTCGCCGCGCTGGTCGGCCTGGCCTCCCCCGCCGAGGCCGCCACTTCGGCAACCGCCTCCTTCACCAAGAAATCCGACTGGGGCAGCGGCTTCGAGGGCCAGTGGACGGTGAAGAACACCGGCACCACCGCCCTGTCCTCCTGGACCATCGAGTGGGACTTCCCCTCCGGCACCGCGGTCGGCTCCGCCTGGGACGCCACCGTCACCAGCTCCGGAACCCACTGGACCGCCAAGAACCTCGGCTGGAACGGCACGGTCGCCCCCGGCGCCTCCGTCAGCTTCGGCTTCAACGGCACCGGCCCCGGCGCCCCCACCGGCTGCAAGCTGAACGGCGCCTCCTGCGACGGCGGCAGCGTCCCCGGCGACAACGCCCCCTCGGCACCGGGCACCCCCACCGCGAGCGCCGTCACCGACACCTCGGTCAAGCTGAGCTGGTCCGCCGCGACCGACGACAACGGCATCAAGAACTACGACGTCCTGCGGGACGGCGCGGTCGTCTCGACGGTCACCGGCACCACGTACTCGGACTCCGGCCTCACGGCCGGCACCGACTACTCGTACACCGTGCGGGCCCGTGACACCGCCGACCAGACCGGCCCGGTCAGCGGTGCGGTCAAGGTGCACACCACCGGTGGCGGCGGCACCCCGGGCACGGGTGACAAGGTCAACCTCGGCTACTTCGCCAACTGGGGCGTCTACGGCCGCAACTACCACGTCAAGAACCTGGACACCTCGGGTTCCGCCGCGAAGATCACGCACATCAACTACGCCTTCGGCAACGTCCAGGGCGGCAAGTGCACGATCGGCGACTCGTACGCCGACTACGACAAGGCGTACACCGCCGACCAGTCGGTCGACGGCGTGGCCGACACCTGGGACCAGCCGCTGCGCGGCAACTTCAACCAGCTGCGCAAGCTGAAGGCGAAGTACCCGCACATCAAGATCCTGTGGTCGTTCGGCGGCTGGACCTGGTCCGGCGGCTTCGGTGACGCCGCGAAGAACCCGGCCGCGTTCGCCGAGTCCTGCTACGGCCTGGTCGAGGACCCGCGCTGGGCCGATGTCTTCGACGGCATCGACATCGACTGGGAGTACCCCAACGCCTGCGGCCTGACCTGCGACACCAGCGGTCCGGACGCGCTGAAGGGCCTCACCTCGGCCCTGCGCGCCAAGTTCGGCAAGGACTACCTGGTGACCGCCGCCATCACCGCCGACGGCTCCGAGGGCGGCAAGATCGACGCCGCCGACTACGCCGGCGCCGCCCAGTCCCTGGACTGGTACAACGTGATGACGTACGACTTCTTCGGCGCCTGGGACGCGAAGGGCCCGACGGCCCCGCACTCCCCGCTGACCTCCTACGAGGGCATCCCGAAGGCCGGCTTCAGCTCCGCCGACGCCATCTCCAAGCTGAAGGCCAAGGGCGTCCCCGCCTCCAAGCTGCTGCTCGGCATCGGCTTCTACGGCCGCGGCTGGACCGGTGTGACCCAGGACGCCCCCGGCGGCACCGCCACGGGCGCGGCCTCCGGCACCTACGAGGCGGGCATCGAGGACTACAAGGTCCTCAAGAACAGCTGCCCCTCGACCGGCACGGTCGCCGGCACCGCCTACGCCCACTGCGGCACCAACTGGTGGAGCTACGACACCCCGGCCACCATCACGTCCAAGATGACCTGGGCGAAGAACCAGGGCCTGGGAGGCGCGTTCTTCTGGGAGTTCAGCGGTGACACCGCCAACGGTGAACTCGTGGGTGCCATCCACAACGGCCTGAAGTAGTCCGTACGGCACCGCGCAACACCCCGCGAAGCAGCCGGGGAGACAGGTCCGCCCCCTGTCTCCCCGGCTTTCGCGTGCCCGCGTGCCCGCGCTCCCCCGTGCCCGGGCTCCCGCACATCCGCACTCCCCCGCGGGCACGCGGGCACGCGAAAGCCGGGGAGACAGGGGGCGGACCGGCCCCGGGTGCGATCGCTCGTCGCATCCGGGGCCCCGTGGGCGATCCGTCATTCGTCGTACGGGGCCGAACGGCCCGCCCCGTACAGGCCCTCAGGCCCTCATGTCCTCAGGCCACGTTGACCCGCTGGCCGGGCGGGGCCGCCTCCAGCCAGGCGAGGAAACCGGTCAGCGCGTCCTCGCTCATGGCCAGCTCCAGGCGGGTCTCCCGGTGGAGACAGCCGAGCACCACGGCGTCGGACAGGAGCGCCAGCTCCTCCTCGCCCTCGGGCATCCGGCGCGCGACCACCTCGATCGCGGAACGCTCCAGGCCGCGGCGCGGACGGGGCGAGTACGAGAAGACCCGGAACCAGTCGATCCGGTCCTCGCTGTACCGGGCGACCCCGTACACCCAGCCCTTGCCCGAGAGATCGGGCTCCTCCGGCACGTTCCACCGCAGACTGCAGTCGAAGGTCCCGCCGGAGCGCTGAATCAGCCGCCGGCGCAGACCGAAGACGAAGAGTCCGATCAGAATCAGTGCGACGACCAGGGCGCCCACCCACAGCGCGAGGAACATCTCCACCGACCTCCTCGCGTCGTCGAGTAACGGATACCACCAGGAATACAACCGCACCTGCATCGCCTCAGCCGCGACACGGTCTGGAGGGTTCTCCAGCTCGGGCCGCGGCTGAGGGTAAAGCTACGTGGTCGCGGAGCGCTAGCGCACCGCCACCGCACGCAGTCGCACTTCGGCGCGCCGCTCGGAAGCGGCGTCCGTGTCCGACTTCGCACGCTCCAGCGCACGCTCGGCGCGCTGGACGTCGATCTCGTCCGCCAGCTCCGCGATCTCGGCGAGCAGCGAGAGCTTGTCGTCCGCGAACGAGATGAAACCGCCGTGCACAGCGGCGACCACGGTCCGGCCGTCGCTCGTACGGATCGTCACCGGGCCCGACTCCAGCACACCCAGAAGCGGCTGGTGACCGGGCATGACGCCGATGTCGCCGGACGTGGTGCGCGCGACGACCAGGGTGGCCTCGCCGGACCAGACACTGCGGTCCGCGGCGACCAGCTCGACGTGCAGCTCAGCAGCCAAGGGTGGCTCCTCGGGTCACCACCCGGCCGTTCGAGCCGGGTGTTGGGTCAATTCTACGGGGCGTGATGAGGGGGACGGGACACACCCGCCCCCCTCGGTGAGCCATGGGCTCAGGAGACGCCGAGCTCCTTGGCGTTGGCCTTGAGGTCCTCGATGCCACCGCACATGAAGAACGCCTGCTCGGGGAAGTGGTCGTACTCGCCGTCGCAGATCGCGTTGAACGCGGCGATCGACTCGTCGAGCGGGACGTCCGAACCGTCCACGCCGGTGAACTGCTTGGCGACGTGGGTGTTCTGCGACAGGAAGCGCTCGACGCGACGGGCACGGTGGACGACGAGCTTGTCCTCCTCGCCCAGCTCGTCGATACCGAGGATCGCGATGATGTCCTGGAGGTCCTTGTACTTCTGGAGGATCCCCTTGACGCGCATGGCGGCCGAGTAGTGGTCCTCCGCGATGTAGCGCGGGTCCAGGATGCGGGACGTGGAGTCCAGCGGGTCCACGGCCGGGTAGATGCCCTTCTCGGAGATCGGACGGGAGAGAACCGTCGTCGCGTCGAGGTGGGCGAAGGTGGTGGCCGGGGCCGGGTCGGTCAGGTCGTCCGCGGGGACGTAGATCGCCTGCATCGAGGTGATCGAGTGACCGCGGGTCGAGGTGATGCGCTCCTGCAGCAGACCCATCTCGTCGGCCAGGTTCGGCTGGTAACCCACCGCGGACGGCATGCGGCCGAGCAGGGTGGACACCTCGGAGCCGGCCTGGGTGTACCGGAAGATGTTGTCGATGAAGAAGAGCACGTCCTGCTTCTGCACATCGCGGAAGTACTCCGCCATGGTCAGACCGGCCAGCGCGACGCGAAGACGCGTGCCCGGCGGCTCGTCCATCTGACCGAAGACCAGGGCGGTCTTGTCGATGACGCCCGAGTCGGCCATTTCCTCGATGAGGTCGTTGCCCTCACGGGTGCGCTCGCCGACACCGGCGAACACCGACACACCGTCGTGGTTGTTGGCCACGCGGTAGATCATTTCCTGGATCAGAACGGTCTTGCCGACACCGGCACCACCGAACAGACCGATCTTTCCACCCTTGACGTACGGGGTGAGGAGGTCGATGACCTTGACGCCGGTCTCGAACATCTCGGTCTTGGACTCGAGCTGGTCGAAGTTGGGCGCCTTGCGGTGGATCGCCCAGCGCTCGGTGACCTCGGCCTCGGCCTCGGGCTTGTTCAGGATCTCACCGAGGGTGTTGAACACCTTGCCCTTGGTGATGTCGCCGACCGGGACCGTGATGCCGGTGCCCGTGTCGGTCACCGGGGCCTGGCGGACCAGACCGTCGGTGGGCTGCATCGAGATCGCGCGGACCAGGCCGTCGCCGAGGTGCTGGGCGACTTCCAGGGTCAGCGTCTTGAGCTTGCCGTCCTCGGCCGGGTCGGCCACCTGGACGTTCAGCGCGTTGTAGATGTCCGGCATCGCGTCGACGGGGAACTCCACGTCGACGACCGGGCCGATGACCCGGGCGACGCGGCCCGTGGCAACGGCCGTCTCAACTGTCGTCGTCATTACTTGTCACTCCCCGCGGTCGCGTCGGCCAGCGCACTGGCACCACCGACGATCTCGCTGATTTCCTGGGTGATTTCGGCCTGGCGGGCCGCGTTGGCAAGCCTGGAGAGCGTCTTGATGAGCTCACCGGCGTTGTCGGTGGCCGACTTCATCGCACGGCGGCGGGCGGCGTGCTCGGAAGCAGCGGCCTGCAGCAGCGCGTTGTAGATCCGGCTCTCGACGTATCGCGGAAGCAGGGCGTCGAGGACGTCCTCCGCCGACGGCTCGAAGTCGAACAGCGGCAGGATCTCGCCCTTGCCGCCCTCCTCCTTCGTGGCATCGAGACTGAGCGGCAGCATCCGGTTGTCCACCGGGTTCTGCGTCATCATCGACACGAACTCCGTGTAGACGATGTGCAGCTCGTCCACGCCGCCCTCGGCGGTCTCCTGGGTGACCGCCTCGATCAGCGGGGCCGCGGCCCGCTTGGCATCCTCGTACGACGGGCTGTCGGTGAAGCCCGTCCACGAGTCCTCGATCTTCCGCTCGCGGAAGCCGTAGTAGGCGACGCCCTTGCGGCCGATCACGTAGGTGACGACCTCCTTGCCCTCGCCCCGGAGCCGCTCGGTCAGTCGCTCCGCGGCCTTGATGGCGTTGGAGGAGTAACCGCCGGCCAGGCCGCGGTCGCTCGTGACGAGCAGGATCGCGGCCCGTGCCGGGGTCTCGGCCTCGGTGGTCAGCGGGTGCTTGGTGGTGGAGCCGGTCGCCACCGCGGTCACCGCGCGGGTGAGCTCGCTGGCGTACGGCGTCGATGCCGCCACCTGGCGCTGCGCCTTGACGATGCGCGAGGCGGCGATCATCTCCATCGCCTTGGTGATCTTCTTCGTGGCGGTGACGGAGCGAATGCGGCGCTTGTAAACGCGAAGCTGAGCGCCCATCGATCAGCCCTCGCCCAGGAGCTTGCCGTCCGAGGTCTCGAACTGCTGCTTGAAGGCGGCGACGGCGTCGGCGATCGCCTGCAGCGTGTCGTCGGACATCTTGGCGCCCTCGCGGATGCTGGTGAGGAGGTCCTTGCGCTCGCGGCGCAGGTACTCCAGCAGCTCCGTCTCGAAGCGGCGGATGTCCTCGACCGGCACGTCGTCCATCTTGCCGTTGGTGCCGGCCCAGATGGAGATGACCTGCTCCTCGACCGGGAACGGGGCGTACTGCGGCTGCTTCAGCAGCTCGACCATGCGCTTGCCGCGCTCCAGCGAAGCCTTCGAGGCCGCGTCCAGGTCGGAACCGAAGGCGGCGAACGCCTCCAGCTCGCGGTACTGGGCGAGGTCCACGCGCAGACGGCCGGAGACCTGGCGCATCGCCTTGTGCTGGGCGGAACCACCGACGCGGGAGACCGAGATACCGACGTTCAGGGCCGGACGCTGACCGGCGTTGAACAGGTCGGACTCCAGGAAGCACTGGCCGTCGGTGATGGAGATGACGTTGGTCGGGATGAACGCCGACACGTCGTTCGCCTTGGTCTCGACGATCGGGAGGCCCGTCATCGAACCGGCGCCCATCTCGTCGGAGAGCTTCGCGCAGCGCTCCAGCAGACGCGAGTGGAGGTAGAAGACGTCGCCCGGGTAGGCCTCACGGCCCGGCGGACGGCGCAGCAGCAGCGACACGGCGCGGTAGGCGTCGGCCTGCTTCGAGAGGTCGTCGAAGATGATCAGGACGTGCTTGCCCTGGTACATCCAGTGCTGGCCGATGGCCGAACCGGTGTACGGCGCCAGGTACTTGAAGCCGGCCGGGTCGGACGCCGGGGCGGCGACGATGGTCGTGTACTCGAGCGCGCCGGCCTCTTCGAGGGCACCGCGCACGGAGGCGATGGTGGAGCCCTTCTGACCGATGGCGACGTAGATGCAGCGCACCTGCTTGTTCACGTCGCCCGAGCGCCAGTTGTCGCGCTGGTTGATGATCGTGTCGACGGCCAGGGCGGTCTTGCCCGTCTGGCGGTCGCCGATGATCAGCTGACGCTGGCCGCGGCCGATCGGCACCATGGCGTCGACGGCCTTGTAGCCGGTCTGCATCGGCTCGTGCACCGACTTGCGGACCATGACGCCAGGGGCCTGCAGCTCGAGGGCGCGGCGGCTGTCGGTCGCGATCTCGCCGAGACCGTCGATCGGGTTGCCGAGCGGGTCGACGACGCGGCCGAGGTAACCCTCGCCGACGCCGACGGAGAGCACCTCACCGGTGCGCTGCACCGGCTGGCCCTCTTCGATGCCGCTGAACTCGCCGAGGACGATCGCACCGATCTCGCGCTCCTCGAGGTTGAGGGCGAGACCGAGGGTGCCGTCCTCGAACTTCAGCAGCTCGTTCGCCATGGCCGAGGGAAGACCCTCGACCTTCGCGATGCCGTCGCCGGCAACGCTGACCGTACCGACCTCCTCGCGCGAGGCCGCGTCCGGCTTGTACGCCTGGACAAAGTTCTCCAGCGCGTCCCGGATCTCCTCCGGCCGGATCGTGAGCTCCGCCATCTGGGTTCCCTGCTCTCCTTGTTGGGCCCGAAGTTTCTTAAGGGGGTCTGGGGGCCGACCCCCAGGAATCTTCTGCAATTTCTGCACGGCCCAACCGGGCCGCTGGTCTTGCTCTGTCTTTGCTTGCTGCGTCGGTCAGCCGGCCATGCGACGGGTCGCCTCTTCGAGGCGCTCCGCGATGGTGCCGTCGATGACCTCGTCGCCGACCCGCACCGCGATCCCGCCGAGGACCGCGGGGTCCACGTCGAGGTTCAGGTGCATCGGGCGGCCGTAGATCTTCGTCAGCGCGGCGCCGAGGCGCTGCTTCTGCCGATCGCTCAGCGGCACCGCCGAGGTGACCACCGCGACCATGCGGTCCCGGCGCTCCGCGGCGAGCTTGGAGAGGGACTCGAGTCCCGCTTCCAGGCTACGTCCACGCGGCTGGGTGACGAGGCGGACGATGACGCGCTCGGTGGCGGGCCGCGCCTTGCCGCCGAGCAGGCTGCGCAGCAGCTGTCCCTTGGCGGCGGTGGACGCGGACCGGTCGGTGAGCGCGGCGCGGAGCTCCTTGTCGGAGGCCACGATCCGGCCGAACCGGAACAGCTCGTCCTCGACGTCGTCGAGGTCACCGCTGCGCTGGGCGGCGGTGAGGTCGGCGATGTTCGCCAGCTCCTCGACCGAGTCGACCAGGTCGCGCGACTGCGACCAGCGGGAGCGGACCATGCCGGAGACCAGGTCGACGGTCTCGCCGCCCACCTGCCCGCCCAGCAGTCGTCCTGCCAGCTCCGCCTTGGCCTCGCCGGCCTGCGACGGGTCGGTCAGGACCCGCCGCAGCGACACCTCGCGCTGGAGCAGCGCCGTGACGGCGGCCAGCTCCTCGGCGAGCTTCGCCGCGTCGACCGACGTGCTGTCGGTCAGCGCGTCGAGACGCTCACGTGCGGCAGCCAGTGCCTCGCGGCTCGAGCCGTTCATCGGACGGCCTCGGCCTTCGCCTCGAGCTCGTCGAGGAAACGGTCGACGGTGCCGCTCTGCCGGGCGTGGTCCTCGAGGGACTCACCGACGAGCTTGCCGGCCAGGTCGGTGGCGAGCTTGCCCACGTCCTGACGCAGCGCGGCGGCCGCGGCCTTGCGGTCGGCCTCGATCTGGGCGTGGCCGGCAGCGATGATCTCCTCGCGCTGCCGCTGGCCTTCCGCCCGCATCTCCTGCAGGATCACGGCGCCCTGCTCCTGTGCCTCCTGGCGCAGGCGCGCGGCCTCGTGACGGGCCTCGGCGAGCTGAGCCTTGTACTGCTCGAGCACGCTCTGGGCCTCGGTCTGGGCCGCATCGGCCTTCTCGATACCGCCTTCGATGGCCTCGCGGCGCTCTTCCAGAACCTTGTTGATGTTCGGGAGGAGCTTCTTGGCGAGGAAACCGAAGACGATGACAAAGGCGATGAGGCCGATGACGAGCTCGGGGATCGGCGGGACGAGCGGGTTTTCCGCTCCCTCCGATGCGAGCTGAACCAGGTGGTTCACATCAGTGCCTTCCGTCGAATGGGCTGTTCGCGACCAGGTCAGGAGGTCGGGTAAACGAACGGCATGACCAGACCGATCAGGGCGAGCGCCTCACAGAAGGCGAAGCCGAGGATCTGGTTGGCGCGGATCAGGCCGGCAGCCTCGGGCTGACGGGCGAGGGCCTGGGTGCCGTTACCGAAGATGATGCCGACGCCGACGCCGGGGCCGATGGCGGACAGGCCATAGCCGACGGAGCTGAGGGAACCGGTGACGGCGGCAAGGGTCTGGGACATGCCAGTTCTTCCTTCTCTTTCACGGACCGGCGGGGGTTGGCCACCGGACGACTGGGGGTAGGGCAGGCGCGATCAGTGGTGCTCGGCGACAGCGCCCTGGATGTAGGTGCACGCCAGGAGCACGAAGACGTACGCCTGAACGGCCTGGATGAAGAGCTCGAAAGCCGTCATCACGATGACCATCACGAACGACACACCCGCGTAGGCGATGCCGATGCCGTTGAGCAGGTACCAGCTGGCGATGGTGAAGAGCAGCAGCAGCGTGTGACCCGCGAACATGTTCGCGAAGAGTCGGACCGCGTGCGTGAAGGGACGGACCAGGGTGTTCGAGAAGAACTCGATGACCATGATCAGCGGCAGGACCGGGCCGAGCGACTTGTCGTAGCCGGTCAGGTTCTTGAAGCCGCCGACGAAGCCGTGCCGCTTGAAGGTGAGGCTCATCCAGAGGACGTAGACGATCAGCGCCAGGGCGGCCGGGTACGCGATGATCGACGTCACCGGGAACTGGGCGAGCGGGATGATCGACCAGAGGTTCATCATCCACACGAAGAAGAAGATCGAGACCATCAGCGGGACGTACTTCTCGCCCTCGCGCTTGCCGAGCGTCTCGTAGACGATGCCGCGGCGGACGAAGTCGTAGCCGGCCTCGGCCACCATCTGCAGCTTGCCCGGAACGATCTTCGGCTTACGGAAGGCGGCCCAGAAGAAGCCGACGATGATGACCGTACCGAGGAGCGCCAGCAGCATCGTCTTGTTGAAGTAGACGTTGCTGTCCGCGTCACCGAAGATCGGCTCGAACAGAAAAGAGTGCAAGCCGGGACCCGGGAAACCACAACCGTCGAAGATGTGGCAATCGGTCTCGAAGGCGAGCACCTGCGTCGGGTCAGCACTCACCGCGGGCTCCTTCAGCGTGGCGCATAGGTACGGCAACCTCGTTGTGTCGGCGCGGCGCGCAGCCGCGGTTCGGCACTGGACTGGTGTTACGGATGTGTGAGCGGCAGTCAGGCATTGAGCCTCGCGATCGAGCAGGCGTCAGCTCACATGCCCGCGCCCGCAGTGCCGCAGTTGGAACCGGACGATAGCAGGGTCTTGAACCCGCACTTATCCCGCCCCTACCCTTCACGACTTCGAGCCCGTGTTCTTGGGCTTCTCCGCCTTGTCGGACTCGGGTTCGACGTAAAGGATCTTGGCCTTCATGTGCGCGCGCGTCTGCGCGCCGATCCACACGAGGGTCAGTGCGACCAGAGTGATCGCGAACGCCTTCGGGTTGAACATCGTCGTGTCCTTGAAGGCGGCGACGAAGACGAACAACAGCAGAAGTTGCGTCGTGTAGAGCATCAGGCCCATTGCCTGGAAAAGCTGGGGCAGGGACCGCGCGGTCCGCTGCAGGACCACCAGGCCGATCCCCATGAAGAGGACCACGACGAGCGTCGCGACGAGCGCGCCGATGGCTCCCTTGCCGCCCGCGACACCAGCGCTGACAGCGACGGCGACGGCGCCGGCGACAGCGGTGGGTACGGCGGTCTGGAGGAGAGTCCGGGCGTCGTTGGACGGCATGGCGGCAGCTCCGCTTGCAGGGGGTGGGCAGGGTGTCGTCATGGACGATCGTAGGCCCGGTCCGAGTCGATGCCTCGGGCCGATGGACCGCGCTACTACAAGTCCTTCGGCTCCGTCACCGGGCTTCGTGAACGGTATCACAAACTATTTGATGAGGTCTTTACCAAGAAAGTGTGCTCACAGTCACACGTGAGAGTGAATCCGCGCATGTGAGCAAGACAACTCAATATCTTGCCTGGTATTGCCCTCTGTGACCGAATCATCAACGTGCGGATTCAGCCTTGCCTCTGTCCGAAAAACGAGTTCGATCGCCGATCGCAGTCGCTCCGTTGACGCCGGAAACTCCCACCACGACCGGGGTCCGCTCCATCGGCCCCGGCGCCTCGCCCTGCCCCATCTCGCCCGCCGCGGCCCCCTGTTGGGCTTCGGAGGCCGCCGGGAGGGACGCCTGGGGATCACCGTCTCCCCCGCGACGCCGACGGCGGTAGCGGGGCGGCAGGAAGCGTTCCGCCCAGTACGGCGCCTTCGGTGTGAAGCGGGGCATCAGCAGCAGTACGAGGCCCAGCGCGCTCAGTCCCATGACGACCAGGACGATCCACAGCGACGTCGAATGCACCGAATAACCGACCGCCCCGAAGGCGATCAGGGCCGACCAGAAGTACATGATCAGCACCGACCGGCTGTGCGAGTGGCCGATCTCCAGCAACCGGTGGTGCAGATGGCCGCGGTCCGCGGCGAACGGCGACTGCCCGTTCCAGGTGCGGCGCACGATCGCCAGCACCAGGTCCGCGGCCGGGATCGCGATGATCGTCAGCGGCAGCAGCAGCGGGATGAAGACCGGCAGCATCGCGTGCGTGGCCTCGCGCTCGCTGCCCGTGAAGAGCTTCATCGTGTCCGGGTCGACCTGCCCCGTGACGGAGATCGCCCCGGCCGCCAGCACCAGGCCGATCAGCATCGAGCCCGAGTCGCCCATGAAGATCCGGGCCGGGTGCATGTTGTGCGGCAGGAAACCCAGGCACATGCCCATCAGGATCGCCATGAAGAGCGTCGCCGGGGCCGCGGCCTCGATCGTGTGCCCGTACCAGAGCCGGTACGTGTACAGGAAGAACGCGGCGGCGGCGATGCAGACGGTGCCGGCCGCGAGGCCGTCCAGGCCGTCGACGAAGTTGACCGCGTTGATGGTGATGACGACCAGGGCGACCGTGAGCAGCGTGCCCTGCCACTGGGTGAGCGCCACGGTGCCGACGCCGGGGATCGGCAGCCACAGGATCGTCAGACCCTGGATGACCATGACCGCGGCGGCGATCATCTGGGCGCCGAGCTTGATCAGGGCGTCTATCTCGAACTTGTCGTCCAGCACCCCGATCAGCCAGATCAGCGCGGCCCCGGAGAGCAGTGCCCGCGGTTCGTTGGAGAGCTGGAAGACCCAGTCGAGGTTGTGGAGGTGGGCCGCGACGATCAGCCCGGCGCACAGCCCGCCGAACATGGCGATGCCGCCGAGCCTCGGTGTCGGTTCCCGGTGGACGTCACGCGCACGGATCGCGGGCATCGCCCCGATCGCGATGGCGAACTTGCGCACCGGGCCGGTCAGCAGGTAGGTCACCGCAGCCGTGACACAGAGCGTCAGCAGGTAATCACGCACGGGCTGCCCCATAGATTTCGCCGGCCATCTCAGCCCACACCTTAGACCGTCCGGCGGTTGCGGACGGCCGCGCTGCGTCGGCCTCACAGGTGAGGACACGGAGACCGGGCCGAACGGTTGCACGGAGGGCGACCAGGGGGTTTCCGTCCGGACCCGGCCGGTCCGGACGGGCCGCCCTACCCGGGGTAGGGCGGATGCCCGCCGACCAGTTCCCGGACCTCGTCACGGACGTCGCCCTCCTGCCGCACCGCCGTTCCGAGGAGCACCGCGAGCCGCGCCATGTCGGTCTCGTCCATGCCCTGGGTGGTGACGGCCGCGGTCCCGAGCCGGATGCCGCGGGCGTCCCCGTAGGGCAG
Source organism: Streptomyces sp. sk2.1 (assembly GCF_008120935.1). Lineage (GTDB taxonomy): Bacteria > Actinomycetota > Actinomycetes > Streptomycetales > Streptomycetaceae > Streptomyces. Next base: position 891,552 of record NZ_RDBO01000077.1, on the reverse strand, counting down.
CGCGCAGGTGTCCAGCACCACGCCCGCCGCCGCCAGCCGGGCGCGGGCGCCCGGCCCGTCGACACCCAGCGGGGCCGGGTCGGCGACGATCAGATGGGTGTCCGTGCCGCCCGTGGTGATCTCGAAGCCCTCCGCCTCCAGACCCGCCGCCAGCACCCGGGCACGGTCCACCACCCGGTGGGCGTACGCCGTGAACGCCGGAGTGGCCGCCTCCCCGAACGCGACGGCCTTCGCGGCGATCGTGTGCATCTGCGCACCGCCCTGGGTGAACGGGAAGACCGCCCGGTCGATCCGCTCCGCCAGCTCCGCCCCGCACAGGATCATCCCGCCGCGCGGCCCGCGCAGCACCTTGTGCGTGGTCGCGCAGACCACATCGGCGTACGGCACCGGGCTCGGCGCCGCTCCCCCGGCGATCAGCCCCATCGGGTGCGCGGAGTCGGCGATCAGGTACGCGCCCACCTCGTCGGCGATCTCCCGGAACAGGGCGTGGTCGGGATGGCGGGGGTAGGAGATCGAACCGCTCACGATCGCCTTGGGCCGGTGCGTACGGGCCAGGGCGCGCACCTGCGCGTAGTCGATCAGGCCGCTCTCGGAGTCCACCCCGTAGCCGACGAACTCGAACCAGCGGCCGGAGAAGTTGGCGGGCGAGCCGTGGGTGAGGTGTCCACCGTACGGGAGCCCCATCGCGAGCACCGTGTCACCGGGGCGCAGCAGGGCGGCGTACGCGGCCAGGACCGCGGAGGAGCCGGAGTGCGCCTGGACGTTGGCGTGCTCGGCGCCGAAGAGGGCGGTGGCCCGGCGGCAGGCGATGCGCTCGGCGGCGTCGGCCTGCTCGCAGCCGCCGTGGTGGCGGGCGCCGGGGTAGCCCTCGGCGTACTTGTTGGCGAGCGGCGAGCCGAGGGCGGCGAGGACCGCGGGGGAGGTGAAGTTCTCGGCGGCGGTCAGCTGGAGGGTGTCCGACTGCCGCCGCAGCTCCCCCAGCAGCACGTCGGCGATCTCCGGGTCCTCCCGGAGCAGGGCCTCGAAGTCCTGCGGCAGGGCGGTCCCGCACACCACTGACGCGCTGCC
>NZ_RDBO01000077.1:889709-890326 GCF_008120935.1 Streptomyces sp. sk2.1 | reverse complement strand
TCGGTGAAACCGCTCCACGACTCCGCGATCTTGCGCTCACGGAAGTTGTAGTGCGCCACACCACGGCGGCCGACGATGAAGACGTCGACCTCCTTGCCCTCGCGCTCCAGGCGCGCGGTCAGCTGCTCCGCCGCCTTGATGGCGTTGGAGTTGAAGGCGCCGGCGAGGCCACGGTCGCTCGTGAGGAGCAGCACCGCGGACCGCGTGACCGTCTCGGCCTGCGTGGTCAGCGGGTGCTTGGTGTTCGAGCCGGTGCCGACCGCCGTGACCGCGCGGGTGAGCTCGGTCGCGTACGGCGTGGAGGCCGCCACCTTGCGCTGCGCCTTGACGACGCGCGAGGCGGCGATCATCTCCATCGCCTTGGTGATCTTCTTGGTCGCGGTGACGGATCGGATGCGACGCTTGTAGACCCGGAGCTGGGCTCCCATGAGTCAGGTCCCTTCCTTACGTCACTTGGCCGCGGCCGGGGCGTCCTCGCCGAGAAGCTTGCCGTCCGCGGTCTCGAACTGCTTCTTGAACTCCGCGATGGCGTCAGCAACGGCGGTGAGGGTGTCGTCCGACATCTTGCCGCCCTCCTTGATGGAGGTCACAGGCGATCCGCTTCTCTGGTCTGGCAT
>NZ_RDBO01000077.1:829640-889609 GCF_008120935.1 Streptomyces sp. sk2.1 | reverse complement strand
CGGGGACGGTGCGGGGGTGTGTCGTCGGGTACGTCGCGGAGGCGGGCTCGGCGCGGCGGCCCTCCGCCGCGGGTACGTAGCGGAGGCAGCGCGTCAGTGGTGTGCGGGAACGCCCGTCAGCGCGGTGACCACCGGGTCGAGGGCCTGGTTGATCTCGTCGCCGATGGACCGGAAGAAGGTGATCGGGGCCCCGTACGGGTCATACACCTCGTCCGCCTCGGCGGTGGGGGCCAGCAGCCAGCCGCGCAGCGCGGCGGCGGCGCGGACCAGCGCGCGGGCGCGCTCGACGACGCCCTCGTCCCGCGGGTCCGGCAGGGTGGCGGGGTCTATCGCCCGGACCAGCCGGGTGAACTCCTTGAGCGTGAAGGTGCGCAGGCCCGCCGAGTGCCCCATCGAGATCACCTGGGCGCGGTGGTCACGGGTGGCGGTGAGCACCAGGTCGGCGCGGATCACGTGCTCGTCGAGGAGTTCCCGGCCGACGAAGCCGGCCGGGTCGGCGCCGAAGTCGGCGAGGACGGTCTCCGCGTTGGCCTCCATGGGTGCCCCCTCGTGTCCCCAGGTGCCCGCGCTCTCCACGATCAGCCCGCCGCCGAGCGGATCGCCGAGGCGGTCCACCAGGGCGTGCCGGGTCAGCCGCTCGGTGATCGGTGAGCGGCAGACGTTGCCGGTGCTGACGTGGAGGATGCGGAAGGTGTCGGCCCGCCCCGTTATGCCACGCCCCTCAGGGGCGGTCAATTCGCCACCTCGAGGTCGGGTACCACCTTGCGGAGTTCCTCGACGGAGAGCGCGCCGGCCCTCAGCAGCACGGGGACCTTGCCGGTCACGTCGACGATCGACGACGGCACGATGCCGGGCGTCGGGCCGCCGTCCAGGTAGACGGAGACCGAGTCCCCGAGCATCTCCTGGGCCGCGTCGCAGTCCTCGGGGGACGGGTGGCCGGTGAGGTTGGCGCTGGAGACGCCCATCGGGCCGACCTCCGTGAGCAGCTCGATGGCGACCGGGTGCAGCGGCATCCGGATGGCGACGGTGCCGCGGGTGTCGCCGAGGTCCCACTGGAGCGACGGCTGGTGCTTGGCGACGAGCGTGAGGGCGCCGGGCCAGAAGGCGTCGACGAGCTCCCAGGCCTGCTCGGAGAAGTCGGTGACCAGACCGTGCAGGGTGTTCGGGGAGCCGATCAGGACCGGGGTCGGCATGTTGCGGCCGCGTCCCTTGGCGTCCAGCAGGTCGGCGATGCCCTCGGCGCTGAAGGCGTCCGCGCCGATGCCGTACACGGTGTCGGTGGGCAGCACGACCAGCTCGCCGCGGCGGACTGCCGACGCCGCCTCGCGCAGGCCCGTCTTGCGGTCGGTCGCGTCGTTGCAGTCGTATCGCCGTGCCATCAGCCGGCCTCCTCAAGCGTGTACGGGTATGACGGGTGCGGGCCGGGCGTGCGGTGGTCCCCGGTCACGGCATGGCCTTGCGGGCCGTGGCGAACCTCGGCCGGTTGTTCAGGTCGGGGTGGTCCGCGGCGTCCGCCCAGCCCCGTTCCTCGGTGAAGATCCACGGCACCTGGCCGCCCTGGGTGTCGGCGTGCTCGATGACGACGAGTCCGCCGGGACGCAGCAGGCGGTGCGCGGTGCGTTCGATGCCGCGGATGGTGTCGAGGCCGTCCTCGCCGGAGAAGAGAGCCATCTCCGGGTCGTGGTCGCGGGCCTCGGGCGCCACGTACTCCCACTCGGTGAGCGGGATGTACGGCGGGTTGGAGATGACCAGGTCGACCTGGCCGTCGAGCTCGGGCAGGGCGGTCAGCGCGTCCCCCTGATGGACGGTGACCCTGGACCCTTCGGCGTTCTTCCGGGTCCACTTCAGGGCGTCGTCGGAGAGCTCGACCGCGTGCACGCGCGAGCGCGGCACCTCCTGGGCCATGGCCAGGGCGATGGCGCCCGAGCCGCTGCAGAGGTCGACGACGACCGGTTCGACGACGTCCATCGCGCGCACGGCGTCTATCGCCCAGCCGACGACCGACTCGGTCTCCGGGCGCGGCACGAAGACGCCGGGGCCGACCTGGAGCTCCAGGTAGCGGAAGAAAGCGCGGCCGGTGATGTGCTGGAGCGGTTCGCGGGCCTCGCGGCGGGCGATGGCCTCCCAGTAACGGGCGTCGAAGTCCGCGTCCGGCACCCGGTGCAGCTCGCCCCGCTTGACGCCGTGCACGAACGCGGCGAGTTCCTCCGCGTCGAATCGCGGCGAGGGCACACCGGCGTCGGCCAGCCGCTGGGTGGCCTGGGCCACCTCGGCGAGCAGCAGGTTCATCGCGGTTCTCCGTACGGTGTTACGGGCGGGGCTGGCTTGTTTACGCGGCGGCGAGCTTGGCGGCCGAGTCGGCGTCGACGCAGGCCTGGATCACGGCGTCCAGGTCGCCGTCGAGCACCTGGTCCAAGTTGTACGCCTTGAAGCCGACGCGGTGGTCCGAGATCCGGTTTTCCGGGAAGTTGTACGTACGGATCTTCTCGGAACGGTCGACCGTGCGCACCTGGCTGCGACGTACGTCCGAGGCTTCCTGCTCGGCGGCCTCCTGCGCGGCGGCGAGCAGCCGCGAACGCAGGATGCGCATGGCCTGCTCCTTGTTCTGGAGCTGGCTCTTCTCGTTCTGGCAGGAGGCGACGACGCCGGTCGGCAGGTGGGTGATGCGGACCGCGGAGTCGGTGGTGTTGACGGACTGGCCGCCGGGGCCCGAGGAGCGGTAGACGTCGATGCGCAGGTCGTTGGCGTGGATCTCGACGTCGACCTCCTCGGCCTCGGGCGTGACGAGCACGCCGGCCGCGGAGGTGTGGATGCGTCCCTGGGACTCGGTGGAGGGCACCCGCTGCACGCGGTGCACCCCGCCCTCGTACTTCAGCCGGGCCCACACGCCCTGGCCGGGCTCGGTGGCGCCGTTGCCGCCCTTGGTCTTCACGGCGACCTGGACGTCCTTGTAGCCGCCGAGCTCGGACTCGGTGGAGTCGATGATCTCGGTCTTCCAGCCGACGCGCTCGGCGTAGCGCAGGTACATGCGCAGCAGGTCGCCGGCGAACAGGGCGGACTCGTCGCCGCCCGCGCCCGCCTTGATCTCCAGGAGCACGTCCTTGTCGTCGCTGGGGTCGCGCGGGACCAGGAGGAGGCGGAGCTTCTCGGTGAGCTCCTCGCGCTGCTTCTCCAGCTCCTTGACCTCGGCGGCGAAGTCGGGGTCGTCGGCGGCGAACTCCCGGGCCGTCTCGATGTCGTCCCCGGTCTGCTTCCAGGAGCGGTACGTCGCGACGATCGGGGTCAGCTCGGCATAGCGCTTGTTGAGCCTGCGCGCGTTGGCCTGGTCCGCGTGGACCGCCGGGTCCGCGAGCTGCTTCTCCAGATCGGTCTGTTCGCCGATCAGTTCCTCGACCGCCTCGAACATCTTCGGGCTCCTGGTTCCTTCACTCTGCGTGCCTGCTGGACGGCGTGGTGCCGACCGGACGGGGAGGCGGGAGGCCCCGCGCCCCCGGCCGGAAAAAACGCCGGTCCCGATGCCCCCGGAAGAGGGCACCGAGAACCGGCGCAGTGGCTCGCTACTTGCTGGCGGAGCCGGCAGCCTTGCCGAAGCGGGCCTCGAAGCGGGCCACGCGGCCACCGGTGTCGAGGATCTTCTGCTTGCCCGTGTAGAACGGGTGGCACTCGGAGCAGACGTCGGCACGGATGCTGCCGCCCTGGATGGTGCTCCGGGTGGTGAACGACGCGCCACAGGTGCAGCTGACCTGCGTCTCGACGTACTCGGGGTGGATGTCGCGCTTCAAGGGTTTCTCCTAGGTTCGGGAGGGCGCCGGGTCGCACGCGCGGATTGCGCGTCCGTGAACCGGGGCCGACGTACCAGTCTGCCAGGACCGGCCGTATCTCCCAAAACCGGGGGCGGTCCGCAACTATTCCCGGCTTGTCCGGTCATCCGTTCCCGGGCCGCCGGTCGGCACTTCACGACCCGCCGGTCGTCGCGCCACGGCCCGCCCGGTCGTCCGTTCCCGGGCCCGGGTCACCGGACGACGCCGCCCGCGACGCCCTTGTCGCCCGCCGACCCCTCGGTGGCGGAGGCGGGGATCGCCCGGTCCGCCTTCAGCGCCGCCCACACCTGCCGGGCGGACTCCTCCAGCGGCACGACGCGGTTCGGGTCGGCCGGGTCGTACTGCACGGGCAGGGTCACCATGTGGACGTTCTTCGGGGCGAGGCCCTTGAGCCCGTTGGCGAAGGAGGTGAGCTCCTCGACCGAGCCGAGGTCGGAGTCGGTGGTGACGGCCTTGGTGGCGGTGTCCGCGAGGTCGAACAGCTTCTTCGGGTTCGAGAACACCCCGACGCTCCTGACCTGCTCCATCAGCGCCTTGACGAACGCCTGCTGGAGCTGGATGCGGCCGAGGTCGCTGCCGTCGCCGACGCTCTTGCGGGTACGGACCAGGCCCAGCGACTGCTCGCCGTCCAGGGTGTGCGTGCCCGGTTCGAGGTTCAGGTGGCTCTTGGGGTCGTCGATCGCCCGGGTGGTGGTGATCTCCACGCCGCCCAGCTCGTCGATGAGCTTCTTGAAGCCGGTGAAGTCGACTTCGAGGTAGTGGTCCATGCGGATGCCGGACATCGACTCGACGGTCTTGACCGCGCAGGCCGGTCCGCCGACCTCGTACGCCGTGTTGAACATCGCGCGCTGCTCACCGGCGACGGGCTCCCCCGTGGTGTCGCTGGTGCAGTCGGGGCGGGTGATGAGGGTGTCGCGCGGGATGGAGACGACGGAGGCCGTTTCGTGGCCCTTGTTGATGTGCAGGACCATCGCGGTGTCGGAGCGTGCCGTGCCCTCGTCGGCGCCGTACGCGGAGTTGGCGCCGGACCGGGAGTCGGAGCCGAGCACGAGGATGTCCTGGGAGCCGTCGTCGACGTCGTCGGGGCGGTCCTTGCCGAGCGCCGCGTTGATGTCGACGGCCTTGAGGTTGCCGTTGAGCGTGACGTAGGCGTATCCGAGCCCGGCACCGCCGAGGATCACGGCACCGGCCAGGCTCCAGGCCGCGATCACCGTCGCCCTGCGGCGACGGGAGGGCTTCTTCCGGCGCTTGCCGGTGGGGCGTATTCGCCCGCCGCCCCCGCTCTGCTCGGCCATCCCTCTCCCTCGGTCGTCGGCGTTCGCCGGGCCGCTCGGCCCCGGCCACCGGACGGGTCCGCGCCGACGGCGCGCCCCGGTCACCTTTTCGCCGCCTTTGGCGACTTGTCGGTACTTGGTACGACGCGGCGGTACGAAGAAGGGTTGCACAGCCGACTGTTGGGTCCGTGTGAGGAAATACGGAGCGGTCGGCACTGATGGACAGCCGGTGACACCCCGCTCACCTGCGGTTTCTCGCCCTTCGCGGGCATCGCTGGGGCATCCGGCGCGACGGCCGCCGTGTGGCGAAGGTCTCGGGCCGGTACACGGAACGGGGCCGCCCCCGTCACCGAAGTGACGGGGGCGGCCCCGCGGTCCGACCGGTCCGACGACCGGTCCGCTGCGACGTCAGTCGTTGCCGTTGCCCGGCGCCGGCGTCGTCTTCTGGATCTGGAGCAGGAACTCCGCGTTGGACTGGGTCTTCTTCATCCGGTCCAGGAGGAGCTCGATCGCCTGCTGCTGGTCGAGCGCGTGCAGCACCCGGCGCAGCTTCCAGACGATTGCCAACTCCTCGCCGCCCAGCAGGATTTCCTCCTTGCGGGTGCTGGACGCGTCGACGTCCACCGCCGGGAAGATGCGCTTGTCCGAGAGCTTCCGGTCGAGCTTGAGCTCCATGTTGCCGGTGCCCTTGAACTCCTCGAAGATCACCTCGTCCATGCGCGAGCCGGTCTCGACGAGCGCGGTGGCCAGGATGGTCAGCGAGCCGCCGTCCTCGATGTTGCGCGCCGCGCCGAAGAAGCGCTTCGGCGGGTACAGCGCGGTCGAGTCGACACCACCGGACAGGATGCGGCCGGAGGCGGGGGCGGCGAGGTTGTACGCACGTCCCAGACGGGTGATCGAGTCCAGCAGGACGACCACGTCGTGACCCAGCTCGACGAGGCGCTTGGCACGCTCGATGGCCAGCTCGGCGACGGTGGTGTGGTCCTCGGCGGGCCGGTCGAAGGTGGAGGAGATGACCTCGCCCTTCACCGACCGCTGCATGTCGGTGACCTCTTCCGGACGCTCGTCGACCAGGACGACCATCAGGTGGCACTCGGGGCTGTTGACCGTGATCGCGTTGGCGATCGCCTGCAGGATCATGGTCTTGCCGGTCTTCGGCGGGGCCACGATCAGACCGCGCTGGCCCTTGCCGATCGGGGCGACCAGGTCGATGATCCGCGTCGTCAGGACGTTGGAGTCGGTCTCCAGACGGAGCCGGTCCTGCGGGTAGAGCGGCGTCAGCTTCTGGAACTCCGGGCGGCCCCGGCCGCTTTCGGGCGCCATGCCGTTCACCGAGTCCAGACGCACCAGGGCGTTGAACTTCTCGCGGCGCTCGCCGTCCTTGGGCTGGCGCACCGCACCGGTGACGTGGTCGCCCTTGCGCAGGCCGTTCTTGCGGACCTGGGCGAGCGAGACGTACACGTCGTTCGGGCCCGGCAGGTAGCCGGAGGTCCGGATGAACGCGTAGTTGTCGAGGATGTCCAGGATGCCCGCGACGGGGATCAGGACGTCGTCGTCCGAGACCGCGACCTCGCTCGCGAAGTCGTCACGGCCCCGACGGCCGCGGCGGTCGCGGTAGCGGCCCCGACGGCCGCGCCGGCCGCCCGCCTCGTCGTCGTAGCCGTCGTCCTGCGGGCCGCTGCCCTGCTGGCCCTGGCCCTGGCGCTGCTGGCGCTGGCCGCCCTGCTGGCCCTGGTCGTCGCTCTTGCCCCGGCGGTCGCGCTGCCGGTCGCGGCGATCCCCGCGCTCGCCGCGCTCCTGGCGGTCGCCGCGCTGGCCGCGCTCCTGGCGGTCGCCGCGACGGCCCTCGGCCGTGTCGGCGGCGGCCTCGGCGCGCTCCTCGCCCTTCGGCTCGGCCGGCGCCTCCGCCTTGGCCTCGGCGGGCTTGCTCTCGGCCTTGGTCTCCGGGCTGCCCGCCTGCGCGGTCGCACGGCGCCGACGGCGCTCGCCCGCGGGCTGGTCGTCGCTGGCCGGCTGGCCGGGGATGTCGATCTGCTGCTGGGCCGCGGCCTTCTCGGCGGGCGCGGCGGCGGAGTCGTCCCCGGTGCGCGCCTTGGAGGTGGCCCGGCGCTTCGGCTTGGTCTCGGCCTCCGCGGCGGGCGCGGCGGCCTTGGGCGCGGCGGAGCTACCGGCCTGCGCCTCCTTGATGACCTCGATCAACTGGCCCTTGCGCATCCGCGCAGTGCCCTTGATACCGAGGCCGGACGCGACCTGCTGCAGCTCGGCCAGGACCATGCCGTCAAGGCCGGTGCCGGAGCGGCGGCGCCGTGTGGTGGTGCCAGTGGCAGCACCTTCGGCGGGCGCGGCGCTGTCGACGCTCTTGTCGGCAGTCACGCCCATCAGATCGGTGGTGTCGCTCACGAAGGGTCCTTCCCTGGAGCGGACGTCGGCCTTCTGGCTCGGCGACCGGTTGTGCTGTCCGACTGCGGTCTTTTCTTGCGGACCGTGCCGGGGCGGTGGTCCGCCGGGTACGGCGGAGAGATGAAGGTGTGCAAGGGCCCGGCGCGAGATCCCCCTGCTCGGCCCACTCCTGGACGGGCGAGGGGTGTCGTGCCGGTTCCGGAGCGTGCACGAAACTGCTCAGGCAGGCTGCTCAGGCAGTTGGGGAGGCTCCCGGAAGAATTGGTGGTCCCGGAAAGGGACACGAAGCAACGCGCCACATAGACGTCGGTTGCAGACTTGAGGTTAACACTACCGGCTCCAACAAACATTCCCCCTCTCACTCACCGGCAATCACTTCTCGGCTACGGGGCGAGCGGCAGCACACTCGCGCCCGGGGCGTCGAGGGCGAGACGGTTGGCCGCCCACCCCTCGCCCGCCAGCTGTGCGACCTTGTCGGCCGCACCGTCCTCGGCCAGTGCGAGCACCGTCGGCCCGGCACCGGAGATGACCGCGGGAACGCCCTCGGCGCGCAGTCGGTTCACGAGCTCCACGCTCTGCGGCATCGCCGGGGCGCGGTATTCCTGGTGCAGCCGGTCCTCGGTGGCGGTGAGCAGCAGCTCGGGCCGCCTGGTCAGGGCCTCGACGAGGAGTGCGGCCCGGCCGGCGTTGAAGGCGGCGTCGACATGCGGGACCGTGCGCGGGAGCAGTCCGCGGGCGGTCTCGGTCAGGACCGGCTCGCTGGGTACGAAAACCACCGGAACGATGGATTCTGCGGGGTCCATCCTGATCGCGCGCGCCGATCCGCCGTCCATCCACGCGAGGGTGAATCCGCCGAGCAGACAGGCCGCGACGTTGTCGGGGTGGCCCTCGATCTCGGTGGCGAGCTCCAGCAGCGCGGCGTCGTCGAGCCGGGTGTCGGCGCCGGTCGTCACGGCGCGGGCGGCGACGATCCCGGCGCAGATGGCGGCCGAGGAGGAGCCGAGGCCGCGCCCGTGCGGGATGCGGTTGGCACAGACGATCTCCAGGCCGCGGGGCTGTCCGCCGAGCAGGTCGAAGGCCGTGCGCAGGGAGCGCACGAGGAGGTGCCTCTCGTCGCGGGGCAGCGTGTCGGCGCCCTCGCCCGCGATGTCGATGTGCAGTCCGGAGTCGGCGACGCGTACGACGACGTCGTCGTAGAGCCCCAGCGACAGGCCGAAGGCGTCGAAACCCGGGCCCAGGTTGGCGCTGGTCGCGGGGACGCGCACCCGGACGGCGGCGGCTCGGAAGGCAGGACCGGCCATCGGTTGGACGACTCTCCTTGTGAGGCGGCGGGGGTGGTGAAGCGATTTCTCTGTCGGCGGGGGCTGTGGCGGTGGGGAGTGGAATTCCGGGGAACCCGATGGCCACAACGGCCCCTGTACCGCGGCAGATGCGGCGGTACGGCTTGAGTACAGCTTATCGAAGGAAGGTTCTGTGGCGACATAGGGCGCACAGGAGGCGCACGATGCGTGTCGCACGCCTCCTATGCGCTCTCCGTCCCGAAAAGGGCGGTTGAGCTGGGTTCTTGCTCGCCGGGGAACGGCTTTCCGGCAATGGCGCACGGCGTTTGCCGACCGGTGTGCCGGGCTTTGCGCAGCGGCTCCGCGGGTCCTTCGCCGGACGGGTCCGCCGGGCCCTTCCGCGCGGCTTTCCGGCGCCCGGAACGGCTTTTCCCACTTCCTTCGGCGGCGCCGGGCCGGATTTTCCGCCGACCGGACGCCCCCGGCCCGCCGCGAACGGCTGCCGCGGGCGCCCTCGGGCCCGGCCGGCCGGAAAGGACCGCACCGGCCGGGCCCGGGGGTCCTACGCGAGGCCCAGCTTCTCGGCGGCGGTGGCCGCGTCGACGGGGACCGTGACCGGCTGCGGGGCACCCGCGACGGCCCAGTCGGGGTCCTTGAGGCCGTTTCCGGTGACCGTGCAGACGATCTTCTGGCCCGGGTCGACCTTGCCCTCCTCGGCGGCCTTCAGCAGACCGGCCACGGACGCGGCCGACGCGGGCTCGACGAAGACGCCCTCCTGCGAGGCCAACAGCCGGTAGGCGGACAGAATCTGGCGGTCCGTCACCTCGTCGATGAAACCGCCCGATTCGTCCCTGGCGTTCAGCGCGTACTGCCAGGAGGCCGGGTTGCCGATCCGGATCGCGGTGGCGACGGTCGACGGCTCCTTGACGATCTCGCCGCGGACGATGGGCGCGGAGCCGGACGCCTGGAAGCCCCACATGCGCGGGGTGTGCGTGGACATGCCGTCCCCGGCGTACTCCTTGTAACCCTTCCAGTAGGCGGTGATGTTGCCCGCGTTGCCGACCGGGAGGACGTGGACGTCCGGGGCGTCGCCGAGCGCGTCGACGATCTCGAACGCGGCGGTCTTCTGACCCTCGATGCGGACCGGGTTGACCGAATTGACCAGCGCCACCGGGTAGTTGTCCGAGAGCGAGCGGGCCAGCGTCAGGCAGTCGTCGAAATTGCCGTCCACCTGGAGGATCTTGGCGCCGTGCACGAGCGCCTGGCCCATCTTGCCGAGCGCGATCTTGCCCTGCGGAACGAGGACGGCGCAGACCATGCCGGCCCGCACCGCGTACGCGGCGGCGGAGGCGGAGGTGTTGCCGGTGGAGGCGCAGATGACCGCCTTCGCGCCCTCCTCCTTGGCCCGGGTGATGGCCATCGTCATGCCGCGGTCCTTGAAGGACCCGGTGGGGTTGGCGCCCTCGACCTTGAGGTGCACCTCGCAGCCCGTGCGCTCGGAGAGGACCTGAGCGGGGACGAGCGGCGTACCGCCCTCACGGAGCGTGACGACCGGCGTCGTGCTCGTGACCGGAAGGCGGTCCCGGTACTCCTCGATGATGCCGCGCCACTGGTGGGTGCCCTTGCTGGTCATGGGTCCTTACTCCCCTTCAACACGCATGATGCTGGCGACACCGCGCACGGTGTCGAGCCCGCGCAGCGCTTCGACGGTCGCCGAGAGGGCGGCGTCGGCCGCGCGGTGGGTGACGACGACGAGGGAGGCCTCGCCGCCCTGCCCGGCGACGGCCTCGTCGCCGCCGCTCGGATTCCTGCCCTGCTGACGGACGGTATCGATCGATACGCCCTGTTCGGCGAAGACCGTCGCGACCTGGGCGAGCACGCCAGGCTTGTCGGCCACGTCGAGACTGATGTGGTACCGCGTGACGACGTCGCCCATGGGACTCACCGGCAGTCGGGTGTACGCGGAGTCACCGGGGCCGGTGGCCTCGTTGAGCTTGTTGCGGCAGACCGCGACCAGGTCGCCGAGGACCGCGGACGCGGTGGGCGAGCCGCCGGCGCCGGGGCCGTAGAACATGAGCTGTCCGGCCGCCTCGGCCTCGACGAAGACCGCGTTGTACGCCTCGCGCACGGAGGCCAGCGGGTGGCTCAGCGGGATCATCGCGGGGTGCACGCGCGCGGTGACGGAATTCCCGTCGGCGGCGCGCTCGCAGATCGCGAGGAGCTTGACGGTGCAGCCCATGCGGCGGGCGGAGACGATGTCGGCGGCGGTGACCTCGGTGATGCCCTCGCGGTACACGTCGCCGATCCTGACCCGGGTGTGGAAGGCGATCCCGGCGAGGATGGCGGCCTTGGCGGCGGCGTCGAAGCCCTCGACGTCGGCGGTCGGGTCGGCCTCGGCGTAACCGAGCGCGGTGGCCTCGTCGAGCGCCTCGGAGTATCCCGCCCCGCTGGTGTCCATCCGGTCGAGGATGAAGTTGGTGGTGCCGTTCACGATGCCGAGGACCCGGTTGACCTTGTCACCGGCGAGGGACTCGCGCAGCGGCCGGACGAGCGGGATGGCACCGGCCACGGCGGCCTCGTAGTAGAGGTCCCGCCCGTGCTGCTCGGCGGCGGCGTGCAGGGCCGCGCCGTCCTCGGCGAGCAGCGCCTTGTTCGCGGAGACGACGCTCGCGCCGTGCTCGAAGGCGGTGGTGATGAGGGTGCGGGCGGGCTCGATGCCCCCGATGACCTCGATGACGACGTCGATGTCGCCCCGTTTGACCAGGGCCGTGGCGTCGGTGGTGATCAGCGCGGGGTCGACGCCCTCGCGCGCCTTGGAGGGCCGGCGCACGGCGACCCCGGCGAGCTCGACCGGGGCGCCGATGCGCGCGGCGAGGTCGTCGGCGTGCGTCGTCATGATGCGCGCCACCTCTGAGCCGACCACTCCACAGCCCAGCAGCGCCACCTTCAGCGGACGCGTACGCATCATCCGACCTCGTTTCCTTTACATCCGATGTGTGGACCAGTCTCACTCACCGGACGGGGGTTTCTGCTACCCGTCCGGATCCTGAGACATCTATTTCATCAGCCGACATCGAGACGCAGGAGATCTTCCTCCGTCTCGCGCCTGACGATCACTCGCGCCGCTCCGTCGCGCACGGCGACGACGGGCGGACGCAGGGCGTGGTTGTAGTTGCTCGCCATCGAGCGGCAGTACGCGCCGGTGGCGGGCACCGCGATCAGGTCGCCGGGGGCGATGTCGGACGGCAGGAACGCGTCCTTGACCACGATGTCGCCGCTCTCGCAGTGCTTCCCGACGACCCGGACGAGCATCGGCTCGGCGTCGGAGGTGCGCGAGGCGAGCGCGACGGTGTACTCGGCGTCGTACAGCGCGGTGCGGATGTTGTCCGACATGCCGCCGTCGACGCTGACGTACGTGCGCAGTCCCTCCAGGGGCTTGACGGTGCCGACCTCGTACAGCGTGAAGGCGGTCGGTCCGACGATGGCGCGGCCCGGCTCGACGGAGATCCGCGGGGTGGCGAGCCCGGCGGCCTCGCACTCGCGGGTCACGATGTCGCCGAGCGCCTTGGCGATCTCGTGCGGCTCGCGCGGGTCGTCCTCGGAGGTGTACGCGATGCCGAGGCCGCCGCCCAGGTCGATCTCGGGCAGTTCCACGCCGTGCTCGTCGCGCACCTCGGCGAGCAGTTGCACCACGCGCCGGGCGGAGACCTCGAAGCCGGCCATGTCGAAGATCTGCGAGCCGATGTGCGAGTGGATGCCGATGAGTTCGAGCCCGTCGAGGGTGAGCGCCCGGCGCACCGCCTCGGCGGCCTGTCCCCCGGCCAGCGCGATGCCGAACTTCTGGTCCTCGTGCGCGGTGGCGATGAACTCGTGGGTGTGCGCCTCGACGCCGACGGTGACGCGGATCTGGACGCGCTGCCGCCTGCCGAGCCGCTGCGCGATGTGCGAGACCCGGGCGATCTCCTGGAAGGAGTCGAGCACGATGCGCCCGACGCCGACGGTGACCGCCCGCTCGATCTCCTCGGCGGTCTTGTTGTTGCCGTGGAAGGCGATGCGCTCGGCGGGCATCCCGGCGTCCAGGGCGCAGGTCAGCTCCCCGCCGGAGCAGACGTCGAGGTTGAGTCCTTCCTCCTTCAGCCAGCGCACGACGGCGCGCGACAGGAACGCCTTGCCCGCGTAGAAGACGTCGGCGTCCCGTCCGAAGGCGTCGGCCCAGGCCCGGCAGCGGGCCCGGAAGTCGCTCTCGTCGAGGACGTAGGCGGGGGTGCCGAACTCCTCGGCCAGCCGGGTCACCCCGATCCCGCCGACGGTGACCGCACCGTCCTCGTCCCGGGTGACGGTACGGGCCCAGACCTTCGGGTCCAGGGCGTTGAGGTCGGCGGGCGGGGCCGTGTAGTGGCCCTCCGTCATGACGTCGGCGTGGCGGGGACCGGCGGGGTGTGCGGATCGGCTCATCGTGTTGCTCTGCTCTCTCGGGTCTCTCAGAGGACTTCGGGTGCGCTGACGCCGAGCAGGGACAGGCCACCGGCCAGCACCGTCCCGGCGGCTTCGGCGAGGGCGAGCCGGGAACGGTGGGCGGCCGAGGGTTTCTCGTCACCGACGGGGAGCGGCGAGGCGCTGTCGTGGAAGTCGAAGAAGGCCGCCGCGACGGCCTCCAGCTGCCGGGCGACCCGGTCCGGCTCGCGGTGCCGGGCGGCGGCGGCGAGCACGTCGGGGTGGTCGGCGAGCAGCGCGCCGAGCGCGGGCGCGTCCACGTCCTGCTCGTACGCGGCGCCGAACCCGAGCCGGCGGGCGTTGCCGCTCAGCGCGCGGGTCCGGGCATACGCGTAGCGCACCCGGAACAGCGGGTTGCCCTCCTGCTGCACGAGCAGTTCCGTGCCCCCCGTGCCCCGGGGCCGGTCGTGCGGGGCTGCCCGCAGCATCGCCCAGCGCGCGGCGTCGGTCCCGAGCCGCTCGAAGAGGTCGCGGTCGGCGGCGGGCACCGGCACCACGTGCAGCGCCTCCCCGTCCGCGGTCCGCTCCCCCACCGTCGCCCCCCGGGCCCGGAGCAGTCGCTCGACGGTGTCGGTGACGACCCGGGCGCGGACCTCCTCGACGGGTGCGAACGAGACGGAGGTGCCGGCGAGGGCGTCCCCGTGCCCGTAGCCGGTGCCGCGTTCCCGGATGGTCCGGACGAGCGGTCCGAGCCCGCGCGCGGCGGCCGGCAGGGTGAAGTTCAGGAAGCCCGGTCCGGTGACCTCGACACCCGCGATGCCCGGCGCCTCCCGGATCCGTTCCCGGAGGATCTCGGCCACGTCCCTGGCGGGCAGCGCGGCGGGTCCGGCCAGCTGGAGCGCGACGGCGCAGGCGTAGTCCCCGCGCCCGCCGGGCCTGGTCCGCTCCACCCGCACGCGCGCGGGGACGGGCGCGCGCAGGGCGTTCTCGTCGACCGCGCGGCGCACGGCGTGCAGCACGGTCCTGGAGAGGTCGGCGGGGGTCACGGGACAAGCGTATGGGAGAAAGGGGGGCACATCGCGACCCCGTTTCGCCATGCGGTCACCCCGCGGCGCTCTCCGCACGACCGGCCCCGTGCCTGCCGTCGAGCGACGAGGGCGGCTCCCGGTCCGCCAGCCGCCGCACGAGCCGTACCAGCTCGCTCGGCTCGAAGGGCTTCGCCAGGAACGCGTCGACGCCCGCGGCGACCCCGCTGTCCACCTCGTAGGGCGTGCAGGCGCTGATGATCGCCACGGGCAGATGTCTGGTCCGCGGGTCGGAGCGCAATCTGGTGGCGGTCTGCAGACCGTCCAGCCGGGGCATGACGACATCGAGCGTGATCACATCGGGAAGGACCCGATGCACCAGATCCAGACACTCGACACCATCGGCCGCGGTCACGACCTCGAAGCCCTCAAGCTCCAGGTTGACCCTGATCAACTGCCGGATGACCTTGTTGTCGTCGACAACAAGCACGCGGCCACACGCCCCTGACACACTCCGAGAGTAGGGGCGCCCCCGTGGCTGCGTCCGGGTTTTACCCACTTCCGCCCCCGGACGGGTGGCGCGAGGCGTTGGCCGGATGCATCCGGCGCGCACCGCACGCCCCTCCCCGGCCCTCCGTCCGGCCCCCTCGGCACCGTTCCCGACGGCCCGGAAATACCTGTTCACGGACACCCTCCGGAAGCTGGTAGTGTTTCACCCGTCGCCGAGCAACACAGCGATACGCCCCCGTAGCTCAGGGGATAGAGCATCGGCCTCCGGAGCCGTGTGCGCAGGTTCGAATCCTGCCGGGGGCACCTTGCACAAGGTGCCGAACAGGCCCTCTGATCAGGCGACAAGCCAGATCGGAGGGCCTTTTCCATGAGCGATCACGCATTGCCCGGGGCGACCGGTCCCCTGCCTTCGGTCCGTATGTCCGGTTCCCCTGCGGCCGGTTCTAGATTTTTGACGTCTTCCACCAGTGGCCGCTCTTCTTCGGCACTCGCGGAACGACGACGATCCGGCCCTCGGTGAAGTACTCGACCGCGCGGGCCACCTGCCGCCATCCCTCACGGGTGAAGTTGCGGCTCGAACAGAGCACCACGCCGCGCCCCTGCGGGAAGACGGCGTCGCCCCGGGGCCCCGGGACCGGGACCATGCGGAACTGCGGCAGGGTGGCGCCCCACGTGCCCCAGGAGAACCCGGCGATCTCGTCCCACTCCCAGACCTCTTCGCGCGCCATGTAGTGACCGACCACGCGCACCCCGTCCCAGCCCAGCTCGTCGCGGTAGTGGCAGACGCGCAGCCCCTCCGCGGAGAAGATGAGACTCGTGTGCTGGAGCCCCCCGATGTACAGCCTTTCCCGACTGGCCCCTCGGTCCACGTCCGCCCCTTCCCGTCGATGCGCCACCGCGCCGTCCGCCTCCGCGCGGATGTCCGGCGGTCCGTGGTTCCCGGTGACCCGCACGCGCCCGGAGTTCCGGGCCGGGCGTCACGGCTTCGTTCCGCGTCGGCGGAAGAAGGACCGGCGCCGGGGCGGGGTCCCGGGCTCCGCGGACGGCGCGGGCAGCGGTTTCGACGGTGGAGCGGGTGGAGCAGGTGCCGTCGGTGGAGCAGGTGAAGCCGGTGGAGCGGGTGCCGTCGATGAGGGCGCTGGGGCCGGTGCAGCCGGTGAGGGCGCTGGGGTCGGTGCCTCTGCCGGGGCGTCCGTCTCCGCCGCGTCCCGGCCCGGTTCCGCCGCCCCCGCCGTTCCTGTCGCCGTGCCGGGTTGCGACAGCACTTCCGTCGCACGGTCCGTCAGGGCCAGGCCCTGGAGCGCCGGGGCCAGCATGGCCGCGCCCCGGGGGTCCTTCGGGACCAGGGTGCCCAGAGCCCGCAGGCGGGCGCGCAGGTCGTCCACGGCCTCGCGCACGTCGTCCCGCATCGGTCCGTCGTGGTGGTCGCGGGCGAGCAGCGCCGTCGTCAGCAGTGCCCGGGCCCAGTCGTGGCCCCGGTCCATCAGCCACTTGTACTCGCTGTCGGTCCGGTCGGCGAACGCGCCGAGATGCAGCAGATGGCTCTCGACCGCCGCCCGCCATGCGGCTTGCGGCGCGTGCGCGGTCAGGCGTTCGGCGAGGTCGGCCAGGGTTCCCGCCAGGTCGGCCCGCCGGCCGGGTTCTCCTCGCCCGGTGGTCGAGTAGGTCTCCCGGCCGGTCAGGGCCTGCCGCAGTCGCCGTGCCCGCGGATCGCCCAGCGCGCCCTCCGCGCGCACGAGTGCCTCCGCCAGGGAGATCGGCACGCCGGCGGACAGGATCCGTTCCTCCCTGCGGACCGCGTCCGGGTCCAGTTCGGCGGCCCGGCCCAGTGCGGCGGCCGCGCCGGGTCGCCCGGCGGCCCGCAGGTGCACCGCCTGGCGGGCGAGGGCGCGGGCCCGGCTCCCCCAGCCGACCCGGACCGCCTCCAGTACGAACGCGTCCACGGCGAGGGCGTTGTCCCAGTTGCCGCGGGCCGCCTCGATCCGGGCGGCGACATCGGCGGCCATGTCGACCGCGTAGCCGAGGTGTGCGTCCTTGTCGGCGTTGAGCACGGCGATGCCCTGGCGGTACCGGGACAGCGCCTGCCCGGCGCAGGCGAGCGCCTGATCGGGATCTCCGTGCCCCAGGTGGACCACGCTCGCGACGCTGAGCACCCGGGCCAGTTCGAGCGACCTCGGAGGGCCGGCCGAGGGCATGCCCGCGAGGGCGTAGGCCGCGATCGCCCGGTCCGCGCAGAACAGGGCCGACACCCCGTGCCCGGCCAGCCCGTGCGCCCGTGCCCTGCGCATGCGGACGTCGGCGATCAGCAGGCGCCGCTTGGCCGCGGGGACGCCCGACCGCGCGTAGGAGGTCTCGCTCTCCTCCAGCAGCCGCACCGCTTCCACCGGCCGCTCCAGGGCCGTGTGCGAGGCGGCCATCGTGTACAGGAGGGACGCGAGCATCTCGAACAGCCGCGGCTCGTCGGGGCGGGAGCGCAGCTCCCCGCGGACGATGTCCACCGCTTCCTGGTGCAGGCGCAGCGACTCCTCCCGCGCGCCCGTCGCGGAACCACCGCCCCGCTGGGCTTCCAGGCCCTGCCAGTACAGCGCACCGACCCGGTCCTCCCACCCGCCGTGACCGGTCCGCATGCCGCCTCCGTCCGGGTGAGCCCCTGCCGGGCGTCCGGGCCCGGCACCGGCGTACCGGAGCCGCCCGTCCGGGAGCCCGGAACGCCCCGTCCCCACGGGGCGGAGTTCGCCAAGTATGCACGGACGAACGGGAGTTGGTACAGGGTGCCGGGCTGCCCGGCGAGGGGTGCGGACCGGGCTACGCCCCCGGTTCCTCCGACCCGCCGGAGGAACCGATCTGTTCGGCCTTCAGGGCCAGGTCCTGGAGCACGTCGGCGGAGGTCACGTCCGTCCGGCCGGAGTCGTGCACCTGGGCCAGCATCGCGAAGGCCAGGGTGAACGCGCCGACCAGCTGTTCCACCGCGGCGCCGACCTCGCGGCCGACGAGTGTCGCGACCTCGTCGATCGAGGCGTCCTCGGGGACGGAGATCCGGGGCATGGTCTCGTTCAGGAGGACGGTCACCACGCCGGGGTCGGTGTCCAGGTCCTCGCGGTCGGCGTTCTCCTCCAGGAGCCGACGGATCTCGCCCGCCTCCGTGAGGATGCCCACCACGCGCTTCACCACTTCGCTCTGCTCCATCCGGCGAGCATAGGTGCGGGGCGGTGCGACCGGTCCGACGCCGGGATCGCCGACACGCCGTCACCCCGGAGCGCTCGCGGACGCCCGGTGGGGCAATCCCACGCTTTTGCTGCGAACCTCCCCCGAACCCCCTTGCGCACTCGACCATTTGGTCGATTCTTGGCGAATGCATGCCCCCTGCATGAGGGGTTCCTCGCCAGAGTGGCGCATTACATGTGCACATCATCCGGTGCATGTGCCACACACGAGGACCCACATCGCAGGGGGTTGCATGAGAACCAGCCGCACCAGAGGTCGCGCCGCGCTGAGCATCGCGGTGACGCTGCCGCTGCTCGCCGGTGCGCTCGCCCTCGGGATATCGAACGCCGACGCCGACTCCGCGCCGGGCGGGCGCGACGCGTTGCGGGGCACCAAACCCGCCTGGGCGACCGCCGGGGCCGACCGGGGGGCCGCGGCCGACAGCGACGCCGTCCACGTCCGGGTCCATCTGGCGGGACGGGACCCGGAGGGACTGGCCGCCTACGCCACCGCCGTCTCCGACCCGCGGTCCGCCTCGTACGGGAAGTACCTGAGCGCCGACCGGGCGCAGGCCAGGTTCGGGGCGACCCCGCAGCAGATCGACCGGGTCGGCGCGTGGCTGAAGTCGAACGGACTGACCGTCACCGGCACCAACCGGCACTACGTCTCGGCCACCGGTGACGTCGCCGCGGCCGAGCGGACCTTCGGCACCCGGCTGCGCAACTACCGCAAGGGCGAGCACACCTACCGCGCCCCGGCCTCCACCGCCTCCGTGCCCGCCGCGCTGGGCGACGCCGTTCTCGCCGTCTCCGGCCTGGACGACGCGCCGCACCGGGCGAGCCACGACGAGGCGCTGCCGCCGCCGGACGCGGTGTTCCGCAACTCCGGCCCGTTCTCCACCCATTACGGTTCGAGGACCGCGACGACGCTGCCCGACGCCTACGGGACCAAGGTGCCGTACGCCGTCCGGGGCTACACCGGCAAGCAGCTGCGCGCCGCCTACGGGGCGGGCCGGTGGACCGGGAAGGGCGTCACCGTCGCGATCACCGACGCGTACGCCTCGCCGACGATCGGGAAGGACGCCGCCGAGTACGCCCGGCGCAACGGCGACGCCCCGTACCGCCGCGGACAGCTCCGGCAGGTGCTGCCGGACGACTACACGAGGACCGAGGAGTGCGGCGCCTCCGGCTGGTACGGCGAGGAGACCCTCGACGTGGAGGCCGTGCACGCGGTCGCGCCCGCCGCGGACATCGTGTACGTGGGCGCCGCCTCCTGCTACGACGCCGACCTGCTGGACTCGCTGAACGAGATCGTCGACCGCCGGCTCGCGGACATCGTCTCCAACTCCTGGGGCGACATCGAGGCCAATGAGACCCCGGACGTCGCGGCCGCGTACGACCAGGTCTTCAAGATGGGCGCGGTCGAGGGCATCGGCTTCTACTTCTCCTCCGGCGACGACGGCGACAACGTCGCCTCGACGGGCACGAAGCAGATCGACGTCCCGTCCAACTCCGCCTGGGTGACCTCCGTCGGCGGCACCTCCCTGGCCGTCGGCAGGCACGACACGTACCGGTGGGAGACCGGCTGGGGCACGCTGAAGGCGGACCTCTCCGACGACGGCAGGAGCTGGACCGGCTTCCCCGGCGCCTACACCTCCGGGGCCGGCGGCGGCACCAGCTCGACCGTGGGGCAGCCGTTCTACCAGCGCGGCGTCGTGCCCGACTCACTCGCACGGGCGAACGGCGAACGGCGGATGCGCACGGCCCCGGACATCGCGGCCGTCGCCGACCCGAACACCGGCTTCCTGGTCGGCCAGACCCAGACGCTGCCCGACGGATCGCTCGGCTACGACGAGTACCGCATCGGCGGCACGTCGCTCGCCGCCCCGGTCGTCGCGGGCGTCCAGGCCCTCGCGCAGCAGGCCCGGCGCGGTCTGCCGATCGGTTTCGCCAACCCGGCGATCTACGCCCGGTACGGCTCGAAGGCGTACCACGACGTCACCGACCACCCACTGGGACCGAACCGTGACCTCGCGGTGGCCCGCGTCGATTTCGCCAACGGCGTGGACGCCTCGGACGGTCTGCTGACGTCGGTGCGGAGCCTGGGCAAGGACGCCTCGCTCAAGGCGGTCGAGGGCTACGACGACGTGACGGGGGTCGGTACTCCGGCGGCCGGATACATCGACTCGTACCGTCCGCGCCACCGGCGCCACTGACCCGGCGCCGATACCGGCCGGGGCGGCCGTCGGGTCGAATCTCCTTGCGGACAAGCGCCGTTGGGCATTCGCTCCTTCGCGCCGCCGCCCCTTCGCGCCGGTGGACGCGTGCCGGTGGACGCGCCCCGGCGGGCGCGGCGCGGCACGCGTGCGCCGATGGCCGTTCCGGGCCCGCCCCGGGGCGGCCGTCGGCCGCGCACGAGTGTGCGAAGGGTACGCGGGACAGTGCCCGACGAAGCGTCAGAAAGGTTCCGGATGGCTGGTTCTGGCTGTTCGTCAGCGTGTGCCGATAGCGCATGGAACCGGCCTTTGTCATGCCCGCCGGGAAAAGACCGCATGTGGAGGGCGGATCGTCCGACCTGTGGTGCACACTCCTCGCAGACACTGCTTCGTTGAATTGCGTGGGGAGGCGATGGCGTGTTCGCAGGAATCGACGAGGTCGACTGGGCCTCGATGGAGCATGCCTACGGGCCGGCCGATGACGTGCCCGCGATGCTGCGGGGCCTGGCGTCCGCCGACCCGGCGGAGCGCGAGACGGCCCTGGACGGGATGTACGGGGCCGTGCACCACCAGGGCGATGTGTACGCCTGCACGCTGGCCAGCATTCCTTTCCTCTTCGAGCTGGTGGCGGATCCGGGCATCCAGGACCGCGGCAGCATCGTCGAGTTGCTCACCAGCATCGGCGGCATCGATCTGGACGAGGACGACGAGGAGGAGATCGACGAGGAGGAGATCGAGGGCGCGGCCAACTACGCGATGGCGGCCACCGCCGTCACCGCGGGCGCCGGGATCTTCTTCGAGCTGATGACCGACGAGGACCCGGGGGTCCGGCTCGCCGCCCCCCTGGCGCTCGCCGCGCTGCACGGCCGTCCGGACCGGGTCCTCGCGCTGCTGCGGGAGCGCATGCCGATCGAGCCGGCCGAGGAGGTGCGGCTCGCGCTGGTGGAGGCGGCGGGGCGGGTGGCCCTGCGCCACCGCGCGCTGGCCGGGCAGGCGGCGGCGTGGCTGAGCCGGCTGGCGGGCGAGGGCTTCCCGCCGGGGCTGCGGCTGGCCGCGCTCGCCCAGCTGGCGCGGTGCGCGCCGGACGCACTGCCCGGTGACGTCGTACGGGTGGTGACCGGGCTGCTGCGGCAGCTGCGCTCGAAGCCCGCGCGCCGGGGCGGGACGGGCGGAACGAGCGGTACGGCCCCCGCGGCCGACGCGCAGCAGGCCGAGGCGGTCGGGGCCGTGGAGGCGTACCCGGACGCGGGCGGGCCCGGCGAGCCGCCCGCCGAGGAGCGGTCCGCGCCGGTGACCCTGGTGGGGCAGTTGCGGGGGCCGTCCGGCGAGGAGGAGCCGGGGCACCCCGCCCCCTGGACCGCGGATCTGCTGCGCACCCTGCACGTGGGGCTCGACGACCGGGTCGCCGAGCGCACGGCGCTCCTGGCCGACCAGCTGCGCAGCCCCGACCGCCGGCAGCGGATCGACGCGCTCCGGATGAGCAGCGGGCTGATCCGGGTCTGGCGCGGTTCGTACGGGGAACTCGTCCGGCTGGTCGGTGAGCAGCTCGCCACCCCCGATCCGCAGCTGGCCGAGGCCGCCTCGCACGTGCTGGAGGACCTCTTCGGGCTCGCGGCGCCCGCGGCCGACGCGCTGGCGGCGCGGGTGGCGGCGGACCCCGGCGCCTGGGTGAAGGACTGGTCGAGCGGGCCGCCGGGGCTCGGCAGCGCGGTGAAGGCGCTGGCCCGGCTGGGGGACGCCCGGTCCCTGCCCGCGCTGGCCGCCGCGCTGGAACGGCCCGAGGTACCGCACGACGTGGGGTTCGCCATCGGCTTCCTGGGGGCGACGGCGGACCCGCTGGCCGAGGTGCTGTGCCGCAGACTCGGCGAGGTCCCGCTGGACGGCAGGGCGCACGACCGGGCGGGCCCGCTGCTCACCGGGCTGGCCGCGCTGCGGGCGAAGGAGGCGCTGCCGGAGGTGCTGCGGATACTGCGGGGCGCGCCGGCGCACCGGGGCGAGTGGCTGCGCACCGCGGCGCTGCGGGCGCTCGCCGCGTTCGGGCCCGCGGCGCACGGTGCCGTGCCGGAGCTGCGGGCGCTGCTGCGGCGTCCCGGGTCGGCGTCGGCGACGGAGGTCGCGCAGGCCCTGTGGGCGGTCGACGGGGACGCCGACGCCGTGCTGCCGGTGCTGATCGAGGGCCTCCAGGCGGAGCGCGTCCACGAGCGGCGGTCCGCGGTGAACGCGCTGGGCGGGCTCGGGGCCCGGGCGGAGGTGACCGCGCCGCGGCTGCGCGCGCTGCTGGGGCACGAGGATCCGTGGCTGCGGCTGGACGCGGCGATCGCGCTGTGGGACGTGACCGGGCGGGCCGACGAGTCCGTACCGCTGCTCCTGTCGGCCTGGGAGGCGAACCGTCACTCCAGGGTCCGGGTGGCGGAACGCCTGGCGCGGTCGGGGGTCGCTGGTGCAGGGTCTGAGTCGGCACGCGCGCTGCGCGCCGAGCTCGCCTCCGTCCGCCGTCACAACGCGATGGACGGCGGGTACGGCAGCCACGACACATACGAGGACGAGAAACTGCTGGCGTTCTGCCGGCAGGCCCTTCGGGGCGGTACGGGGAAGGGACCCGCCACATGATCATTTTCGGTACGCGAGGCTATCTGTACCAGCTGGCCATATTGACGCTCGTCTGCGGCTGGTGCGGCAATCCGGCCGCCCACACGCTGCGCAAGAGGGTCACCAAGTTCACCCTGTTCTTCGTGCCGCTGTTCCCGTTCTCGACGAAGTACGCGACCCAGTGCACGTTCTGCGGCGGCGAGCAGCAGATCCCGAAGGAGCAGGCCGACCAGCTGCTGGCGCAGCAGGCGGCGGTGCAGAACGGCAACCCGTTCGGTCAGCCGCAGGGACAGCCGGGGTACGCGCAGGGCACCCCGGGGCAGAACCCGTACCAGAGCTGAGGCCCGTCCCCGTACCGGCGGGGAGGGACCTCGTCGGCACCGGACGGGCGGCCGAGCGGCGCCACCCGGTGCCCACGCCCCCGGCGTCCCGCGGCACCCCATGGCATCCCGGAGTGCCCAGCGGCGCCCCCGGCGCCTCCCGGAAGCGGACCACCCCTTCCCTTCACTGAACGGGCACAACGGACTTGCCTCCCCATAAGGTCTATCTGGTATGGACCGCCGGAAGGGAGGGAGTCATGCGCCCGGATCGCCGGACGCGGCGCCGTGCGGCGGTGGCCCTCGGGGTCGTCGCCGGTGTCGCGCTGTCGTCCGGCTGCGGCGACACCGGCGGGCTGCACAGCGCCGGGCCGACCCCGACGGCCATCGGCCCCGCCCGGCTCTGGCCCCGGCTGCCGCCCGCCTCCGCCGCCCCGTACGACTACGGCGAGGGCGAGACCGCCCGCATCCCGGGGATCGCGGTGCCGGACGGCGACGTGCGGCGGCTGGACCCGGTGGCGGTGGTACGGGCCGGCGTCGGGGCCCGCACCAACCGGACCAGCGGCACGGCCGACCTTCCCGCCGACGTCGTCCGGAAGATCGACGCGTGCCCCGCCGAGCCGGCCTCCTGTCCCGTGCTCCCGCCCTACTTCCGCGATCTGACGGGCGACGGGCGGGAGGAGATGGTCATCGGCATCCAGCTGCCCGGCCGTCAGCTCTCCATCCGGGTGTACATGCCGGATTCGGGCGGGCTGACCCGGATCCTGTCCACCTCGGACGCCGTGATCAGCGTCGAGCTGGCCGGGCGGGACCTGATCGTGCGGGCGCCGTCGGCGATCACCGGGTACGAGTACCGCACCGCCTGGTCCTGGGACGCCGGACAGCGCGCGATGCTGCCCGCCCGGGACGAGATCCTGCGGATCCCGCCGTCCCGGACGCCGCGGCCGTCCCTCACGACCTCCCGGCCCGCCGTCTCTCCCCCGGCCACGTCGCCCGGGGTCCTCGCGGAACGCCGATGAGCCGCCGCGACGCGGGGGACCGGGAACCGGGCCGGAGCGGTCCGGGGCGGCGCGACGCGGTACGGGGCGACGCGGTACGGGGCGACGCGGTACGGGGCGACGCGGGAACCCGGGGGTCCGGCCGGAGCGGCACGGCTCGGCGCGGTACGGACGGGGCCGCGCCGCGTCGGCGCAGGGTCCGGGTGCCCGCCTGGACCGCGACGCTCACCTGGAAGGCGGCCCTCTTCATCACCGTGATGTGCTGCGCGCTCGCCGCGCTGCTGGGCGCGCTCGTGCACACCGGGATGACCCGCGAGACCGTCGGCCAGTCCCGCGAGAAGGCCCTGGCCCGACTGGCGGACGCCACCGTCGCGTACCAGACGGGCGAGGCGATGCCGCCGGGTTCGGGGATCGATTTGCCCGGACTCCCCGCCGGGCTGCGCGCCCTGGCCGTGAGCGGCGAGCGCGGCACGCTGGTCGGCAACCTGGCCGGGCACCCGGTCATGTGGGCGGCGGCCCCGGCGGACGGCCGCGCGCTGGCCGCGGTGGTGGACTACGGCCAGAGCGCCCGCACGATCGACAATCTCGACAGGGCGATCGTCGGTTCCGCCCTGCTGGCCATCGCCGCCACCGTGCTGGTCGGCGCGTTCGCCGTCACCCGGGTCACCCGGCGGCTGCACCAGACGGCCCGGGTGGCCCGCCGGATCGGCGCGGGCGACCTGGACGCCCGGGTGGCCGACCCGCGTACGACGGACCCCTCGCGGCCGCAGGACGAGGTCGCGATCGTCGCCGGGGCACTGGACACCATGGCCGCCACGCTCCAGCGCAAGCTGCAGACCGAGCAGCGTTTCACCGCCGACGTGGCGCACGAGCTCCGCACCCCGCTGACCGGTCTCTCGGCCGCCGCCGAGCTGCTGCCGCCGGGGCGGCCGTCGGAGCTGGTGCGGGACCGGGTCCGGGCGATGCGGGCGCTGACGGAGGACCTGCTGGAGATCTCCCGGCTCGACGCCCGCACGGAGCGGGTCGATCTCGCCGTGTACGAACTGGTCCCGCTCGTCGAGCGGGTGGTGCGCGCCTCCGGGACGGAGACCGCGGTCCGGATCGCGGACCCGGGTCCCGGCCGGCCGGGGCGGCCCGCGCGGGTGCGCGTGGAGACCGATCTGCGGCGGCTGGAGCGGGTGCTGGGCAATCTGGTCGCCAACGCCCACAAGCACGGCCGTCCCCCGGTGGTGCTGACGGTCGACGGGCCGGTGGTGACCGTGCGCGACCACGGCCCGGGCTTCCCGGAGTACCTGCTGACCGACGGCCCCCAGCGGTTCCGCACCGAGGGCGCCGGGCGGGGGCACGGCCTCGGGCTGACCATCGCGGCCGGCCAGGCCGAGGCGATCGGCGCCGAACTCGCGTTCCGCAACGCCCCGGACGGCGGGGCGATGGCCCGGGTGGTGCTCCCCGAGCCCCCGGACCCGAACGGCTGCGCGCCCGATGACGACGCGCCGGGCGACGGGGCACGGGACGGCGGGACGACAGGTGGTGGGGGCGGCTCGGAATCCGGCCCGCGCGAGGAGGGGTGACGGGTCGTCGGACGCCGCCCCGGAAGCAGGTCCGGCCGGTCCGTGCCCTCGTCGGCCCGCCCGGACATACTTGCTACGACATAAGGGAAATGGGCACCCGCTCTTGCTACGTTGCGTGGCATGACCGCAACGACGGCGGACGCGCCCCCGCCCGCTCCCCGCCTGCCCAAGCGGCGCGGGGTCGAGCTGCTGCTCCTCGTCGGGGCCGTGCTCGTCCCCGTCTACGGTTACGTCGCCGTCGGCCTGGCCAGGAACGACGCGGTGCCGCCCGACGTGGCCGGTTACGGCGCGGGGCTGGGGCTGCTCGCCCTCCTCGCCCATCTCGCGGTCCGGTTCCGCGCCCCGTACGCCGATCCGCTGCTGCTGCCCATCGCCGTACTGCTCAACGGGCTCGGCCTGGTGCTCATCTACCGGCTCGACCTGGAGACGCCGAAGGACCAGGCGGCCCCCACCCAGCTGATCTGGTCCACGCTCGGCGTGTCGCTGTTCATCGCCGTGGTGGTCCTCCTGCGCGACCACCGGGTGCTCCAGCGGTACGCGTACCTGTCGGTCGCCGCGGCCCTGGTGCTGATGATCGTGCCGATCTTCTTCCCGGCGGTGAACGGGGCCAAGATCTGGATCCGGGTCGGCGGTCTCTCCTTCCAGCCGGGCGAGTTCGCCAAGATCCTGCTCGCCGTGTTCTTCGCCGCGTACCTCGCGGCGAACCGCAACGCGCTCGCGTACACCGGCCGCCGGTTCTGGAAGCTCCAGTTCCCCACCGGCCGGGTGCTCGGCCCGATCGTGGCGATCTGGCTCCTCAGCGTCGGCGTGCTGATCCTGGAACGCGACCTGGGCACCTCGCTGCTCTTCTTCGGCCTCTTCGTGATCATGCTGTACGTGGCGACCGGCCGGACCGGCTGGATCGCGGTGGGGCTGCTGCTCGCCGCCCTCGGCGCGTTCGTCGTCGGCTCCTTCGAACCCCATGTGCACAGCCGGGTGCAGGACTGGCTCGATCCGTTCGCCTCGATCGACGCCGGCCGGGGACCCGGCCAGCTGGCCCAGTCGCTGTTCGCGTTCGCCGCAGGCGGGATGCTCGGCACCGGGCTCGGCCTCGGCCACTCCATCCTCATCGGCTTCGCCGCCAAGTCCGACTTCATCCTGGCGACGGCGGGCGAGGAGCTCGGGCTGACCGGGCTGACCGCGATCTTCCTGCTGTACGCGCTCCTGGTGGCCCGCGGCTACCGGGCCGGTCTCGCCCTGCGCGATCCCTTCGGGCGGCTGCTGTCGATCGGCCTCGCCTCGATCCTGGCGCTCCAGGTGTTCGTGATCGCGGGCGGGGTGATGGGGCTGATCCCGCTGACGGGCATGGCGATGCCGTTCCTCGCCCAGGGCGGTTCGTCCGTCGTCACCAACTGGATCATCGTGGCGCTGCTGATCCGGGTCAGCGACCAGGCCCGCAGACCGCAGCCCGACGCCGTGGAGACCGGAATCATCGCGCCGGTGCCGGAGGGCGACCGGTGAGCCCGTCCCCCCGCCCCCGTGTCGCGTCGCACCCGTTCCCGTACCCGCAACCGCCGGCCGGGCCACCGGGCCCGTCCCGAGCACCGGAGGCCCGGTCGTGATCCGCTGCATCCGCCGCGCCGCCGCGCTCTGTCTGCTGCTGCTCGTGGCACTGCTCCTGAACGCCGCCCGCATCCAGGTCATCGACGCCGACAGCCTGGACCACAACCCCGCCAACCGCCGCCTGACGATCACCCGTTACGGCCAGCCGCGCGGAAACATCCTGGTCGACGGCAGGTCCGTCACGGGTTCCGAGGACACCGGCGAGCAGCTCAGGTACGAACGCACGTACCGGAACGGCCCGCTGTACGCCCCCGTGACCGGCTACGCCTCGCAGACGTACGGCACCTCCCTGATCGAGTACACCGAGGACGACATCCTCTCCGGCACCGATCCGATGCTCGCCCCGTTCCCGCTGTGGAACGACATCACCCGCGCCCAGCAGCCCGGCGGCAACGTCGTCACGACCGTCGAGGACGCCGTGCAGCGCGCCGCCTACGACGGGCTCGGCGGGCGGCGGGGCGCGGTCGCCGCCCTGGAGCCGGCGACCGGCCGTGTCCTGGCGCTGGTCTCGACCCCCTCGTACGATCCCGGGCTGCTCTCGGGCACCGGTTCGTCCGTCACCGACGCCTGGCAGCGGCTGAACGCGGCGGAGAGCCGGCCGATGCTCAACCGGGCGATCCGGCAGACCTATCCGCCGGGTTCCACCTTCAAGATCGTGACAGCCGCGGCGGCGCTCGACGCGGGGGTCGTCACCGATCCCCACGCGGAGACCGACACCCCGTCCCCGTACGTGCTGCCGGGCACGACGACGACGCTGCCCAACGAGTCCCGGGGCTGCGAGCAGGCGTCGCTCGCCGAGGCGATCCGGATCTCCTGCAACACCGTGATGGCGGACCTGGGGGTGCGGGTCGGCCTGGCGGACATGGTGGAGGCGGTGGAGAAGTTCGGCTTCAACGACACCGGGCTGAAGATCCCCCCGGGGGTGGCGAAGAGCAACTTCGACACCGAGATGTCCGAGGACCAGCTCGCGCTGTCCTCGATCGGGCAGTTCGACACGACGGCGACCCCGCTCCAGATGGCGATGGTGGCGTCCGCCGTGGCGAACGGCGGCGATCTCAAGCACCCGTACCTGGTGGACCGTACGACCACCCGGGGCGGGGCGACCGTCCAGCGGAACGGATCGCGCACCTATCACCGGGCGATGAACCCGCGGACGGCGATGCAGCTGCGCGAGATGATGGTGGATGTCGTGGAGAACGGCACCGGGTCCAACGCCGCGATCGACGGGGTGACCGTCGGCGGCAAGACCGGCACCGCGCAGCACGGCGTCGACAACACGGGCACGCCGTACGCCTGGTTCATCTCCTGGGCGCAGGCGCCCGGTTCGGCGCAGCCGGCCGTCGCGGTCGCCGTGGTCGTCGAGGACGCGGCGGCGAGGCGGGCCGACATCAGCGGCGGCGGCAGCGCGGCCCCGATCGCGCGTTCCGTCATGGAGGCGGCCCTGCGAGACTGACCGGATGAGCGACACGACGGACGGGGTGCGCCGGACGCTGGAGCGGATCGACCGGACGGATCCGCGGCTGTGCGCGTTCGTCGAGGTGTGGCACGAGCGGGCGCTCGCCGACGCCGGACCGGCCCGTCGACTGCCCCTGGCCGGTCTGCCGTTCGCGGTCAAGGGGCGCTCGGGCATCCGGTCGTACGCGGCCCGGCGGCTGATCGCGGCCGGTGGCGTCCCGGTCGGCTCGACCTCGGTGCCCGGCCCCGGCACGTCCTGGCAGACCTGGGGGCTGGGCGCCCACGGCCGTACGGTCAACCCATGGCGCCCCGACCGCACCCCGGGCGGCTCCTCGGCGGGCTCGGCGGCCGCGGTCGCGGCGGACCTGGTGGGGCTGGCGACCGGCAGCGACGGGGCGGGGTCGGTACGGATTCCGGCCGCGTGGTGCGGGGTGTTCGGCCTGAAGACGACGAACGGTCTGCTGCCCTCCCCGGACCGTTCCGGACTGGCGTCCGCCGGGGTGCTGGCCCGGTCGGCGGCCGGGGCCGGAACGTATCTGCGCACCGTCCTGGACGAGTACGAGCCGGTGCCGCCGGTCCTTCCCGTGCCGGCCGTCTTCAGCCCGGACCTGGGGTACGCCGAGGTCGATCCGGAGGTCGCCGCCGTGGTGCGGCGCGCGGTGGAACGGCTGGTGGCGGCCGGGGTGGTGCGGCTCGTGGGCGATGCGTGCGAGCTGCTCGACCCCTGCGGGGCGTGGTCGGCGGTCCGGGGCGGGGAGGAGTCCCCCGCCGCCGCGGAGGTCCGGCGCGAGAACGACCTCCGGCTCGACGCGCTGTTCGCCCGCGCCCCGCTGCTGCTCACCCCGACCACGCCCAACCGCCCGCATGGGCACGACGGCCCGGGCGAGCTCTACTCGACCGCGCTGACCTGGGCGTTCAACCTCAGCGGGCATCCGGCCGCCAGTGTGCCCGCGGGTTTCACGGCGGACGGCTGCCCGGTCGGGCTGCAACTGGTCGCGGAGCGCGGGGCGGACGTCTCGCTGCTCGCGGCGGCCGGCGCGGTGGAGAGTGCCCTGCCCGCCGTACGACCGTGACCTGCCGACGCTCCCGTCGGCGGTGACGGCCCCGTCGGTCGCGGTGACGGCCTTGTTTGCGGTGGTGGCCCCGCCGTCGCGGTGACGGTCTCCTCGTCGGTGGCGGTGGCGGCCTCGTCATCGGCGGTGGTGCGAGCGGGGCGCGGTGGGTGGCGGACGACAGATGGCGGGTGTCGGGCGGTGAGTGGCGGGCGGCAGATGACGGTTGTCGGGCGGTGGACGGCGGCGGTGCGTGGCGGGCGGTGGACGGCGGCGGTGCGTGGCGGGCGGAACCGGGTCGTCCGCCCGCCGCCGTCCCCGTTCAGGCCAGCGGCTCGCGGCGCCGCAGCCACGGTTCGGGCGCCCCGTCGATCCCGGTGGCCGCGCCCACGACGCCGCCGGTGATGGCGCAGGTCGTGTCGACGTCGCCGAGGCCCTCGGCCGTCGCCCAGAGCGCCGTCTCCAGGTCGTCCGGATGCCGGGCCGCGGTCCACAGGGCGAACGGGACCGTGTCGTCGGCGCGGACGCGCTGCCCGTTGCCCAGCAGATCGGCCGCCTTCCACGGCTCGGTGGTGAAGGGGACGTCGACGGCCCGGCGCAGCCCGTCGCGCACGAGCCCCTCGGGGGTCCGGTCGGCGACCGCGGCCAGGGTGAACTCGCCGCGGACCATCAGCGCCGCCGCGACCGCCA
The DNA here is from genome assembly GCF_008120935.1 of Streptomyces sp. sk2.1. GTDB lineage: Bacteria > Actinomycetota > Actinomycetes > Streptomycetales > Streptomycetaceae > Streptomyces. The sequence continues at coordinate 859,172 of NZ_RDBO01000077.1, read as the reverse complement.
CCGCCACCGCGCCCGCGATCCCCTCCGGGTGGGCGTGGGTGACGGTCGCCTGCAACGTCGCCTGCTCGGCGGCGAACCCGACGTCCCGGTGGAAGTACGCGCCGAGCGGTGCGACCCGCATCGCCGCGCCGTTGCCGAGGCTGCCGCCCTCGAAGAGTCCGGGTGCCAGGGTGCGCCAGTCGGCCGGTGCGGCCAGCAGCTGGGGCAGCAGCATGTGCATGCCGTGTCCGTAGCCGCGGGCCTGGTCGGCCTCGTAGGTGAGGGCGAAGCAGAGTGCGAGACGGTCCTGCTCGACCCGGCCGTGCTCCTCCAGGACCCGCAGCAGGGCGCGGGCCAGCGCGGTGTCGTCGGTCCAGTGCCAGTCGGGTTCCTCGGGGGTGCGGCGCGCCTTGATCTCGTCGAACGCCCGGCGGGGCTCGCGGAAAAGAGGGAACCAGCGCTCGCCGAACGCGTCGCCCAGGGCCAGCGCTTCCAGGCTGCGGCGGGCGGCTGCGGGATCTGCGGCAGGGGGCGGGGGCAGTGGCGTCATGCCGTCATCCTTCCCGCCCCGGCCGACGGCGTACATCCATTTGCCCCGTCGTCCCGCGAAGACGCCCCGTTCCGTCGCACCGCGGTGGTACCTCCGGGCAGCCGTTCCTGCCGGGCGGTTCCTCGCCTCCGGGCGGTTCCTTGTCCCCGGGCGGTTCCTCGCCCCGGGAGGCCGACGCGTCGTCAGCTCCCCGGCGTGCCGGAACCGCCCTGGGTTATCGCCTCCTCGACCTCGGCGACCCTGGCCCGTTCCTCCGCCGCGAAGCGGTCCCGGTCGAGCTGTTCGGCTATTTCCTCGTCCTGGGCCATCAGCAGGTCGAGGTTGGAGTCGCCGAGTTCGAAGACGCCCATGTCGACGTATGCCTTCTGGAGCCGTTCGCCCCACAGGCCGATGTCCTTGACGCACGGCACTATCCGGCTGAACAGCAGCTTCCGGAAGAGCTGCAGGAACTCCGAGTGCTCGGAGAGGTCCTTGGCCTCCTGCTTGCCGATGCCGAAGTTCTCCAGCACCTCGACTCCGCTGAGCCGGTCCCGCATCAGGTAGCAGCCCTCGATGACGAAGTCCTCGCGCTCGCGCAGTTCGGCGTCGCTCAGCTGCTTGTAGTAGTCGCGCAGCGCCATCCGTCCGAACGCGACGTGCCGGGCCTCGTCCTGCATGACGTACGCGAGGATCTGCTTGGGCAGCGGCTTGGTCGTCGTGTCGCGGATCATGCCGAACGCGGCCAGGGCGAGCCCTTCTATGAGGACCTGCATGCCGAGGTAGGGCATGTCCCAGCGGGAGTCGCGCAGGGTGTCGCCGAGCAGCCCCTGGAGGTTGTCGTTGATCGGGTAGAGCATCCCGACCTTCTCGTGCAGGAACCGGCCGTAGATCTCGGCGTGCCGGGCCTCGTCCATGGTCTGGGTCGCGGAGTAGAACTTCGCGTCCAGGTCGGGGACGGACTCCACGATCCTGGCCGCGCACACCATGGCGCCCTGCTCGCCGTGGAGGAACTGGCTGAACTGCCAGGCGGTGTAGTGCTTGCGCAGCTCGCCCCGGTCCTTCTCGGTCATCTTCGCCCAGTGCGGGGTGCCGTACAGGGTGAGGGCCTCGTCCGGGGTGCCGAGCGGGTCGGCGGGGTCGACCTCCAGGGACCAGTCGATGCGCTTGTTGCCGTCCCACTGCTTGTCCTTGCCCTTCTGGTAAAGGGCGAGCAGGCGCTCCCGGCCGTCGTCGTAGTCCCAGGTGAAGCGGGCGGCGCCGGAGGCCGGCACCTGCCACAGCGGTGCTTCGGGGGCAGTGGTGTAGAGGTCGTGTGTCGACACGGACGGCTCCTTCGCCTGGCATGTTCCGACAATTCCCGCGGCGTTTACGTCAGTTGGCAGGTTCACACGTTGGTAGACACCGGGTCAACAAGTCGCACCCAAGGGATTGACGGCCTTACTGACGGGGCGTCTCATAAGGAGTGACCCCCGGTAACCCACGCGCGAGGTGCCCCAGTCATGACCACAGTGTCCGAACGCGACATCCAGCTGCTGCGCGACGCGCTCGGCCCGCTCCGGGACCGGGAGCAGGTCGCCGAGCGGCTGCTCGAATCCTCGGCCAAGCACTCCTTCGACCCGGACAAGGAGCTCGACTGGGCCTCGGCGGTCGAGGAGGGCAAGTGGTTCTGGCCGCCCGAGCTCGTCTCCCTCTACGACACCCCGCTGTGGCGGAAGATGTCCGAGGAGCAGCGGATCGACCTCTCCCGGCACGAGGCGGCGTCACTGGCCTCACTGGGCATCTGGTTCGAGATCATCCTCATGCAGCTGCTGGTCCGGCACATCTACGACCGCCCGGTGACCAGCAACCACGTCCGCTACGCGCTCACCGAGATAGCCGACGAGTGCCGGCACTCGATGATGTTCGGCCGCATGATCAAGTGGGGCGGGACGCCCGACTACCCCGTGCCGCGCGTCTACCACAACCTCGCGCGCGTACTGAAGACCATCTCCACCACGCCCGGTTCGTTCGCCGCGACGCTGCTCGGCGAGGAGATCCTCGACTGGATGCAGCGGCTGACCTTCCCGGACGAGCGGGTCCAGACGCTGGTGCGCGGCGTGACCCGCATCCATGTGGTCGAGGAGGCCCGGCACGTCCGGTACGCCCGCGAGGAGTTGCGCCGACAGATGGTGACCGCCCCCGCCTGGGAGCGCCGGCTGACCCGGCTGAGCTGCGGCGAGGCGGCCCGCGTCTTCTCCGTCTGCTTCATCAACCCCCAGGTGTACGAGAACGTCGGCCTGAACCGGCACGAAGCCGTCGCCCAGGTGAAGGCGAGCGGCCACCGGGCGGAGGTCATGCAGACCGGCGCGAAGCGGCTGACGGATTTCTTCGACGACATCGGGGTGCTCAACGGGGTGGGGCGCAGGATGTGGAAGAAGTCCGGCCTCCTGGCCTGAGCCGCCCGGCCACGGCCCGGCATCCGGCCTCGACACCGCCCCGGGCCCCGCTCACGGCAGGGTGACCTCCCGCGCCCGGCCCACGCCGAAGCGCCGCGCGAGCCGCGTCATGCCCCGCGACATCCTCGACGGCATCGAGCCGGGCTCCGGAACGGTCACCGGCCGCTGCCGCCCGTTCTGGATCGCCGCTATCCGCCAGCCCCGCGGCGTCCGGACGCAGACGATGACCTGGCGCGACAGCCGCCGCTTCGGCAGCTTGTCGCGCCAGGGCATGAGGACCGATCCATTGCCCACCAGCACGGCCACGGAGTCGGTGACGAAGCGCAGGGACTCGATCTCCCCGACCATCGCCGAACCGGCGATCACGCCGCGGAACAGCTTGTCGTGGTTGTCCTCCAGCTTCGCGGAGCCGGCCGCCCAGCTTCCGTCGTAGGACACATAGTCGGCGTCCTCGGTGAACAGCCGCCCGAACCCGGCGGAGTCCGCCTCCGTCCAGGTCCTGCAGTACTCCGCGAAGAGCTCGCGGATCTCCGTCTCCCGGGTGTCCATGCGCTTCCCTCTCCCCCGTGCACCTCTGCTATTATTTCGTTCGGCCGAACTAAATATATGGAGCGCTCATGGGAACGTCAAGGGAAGAACTCCTCGCCCGGCTCGGGGAGGCAGGGCGGGTGCACAGCAACGCGGCCGTCATGTACCACGCGGCAATCAGCGACCGAATGGGCCTCAGCACGGTCGAGGAGAAGACGCTCGACCTGCTCCAGCGCTCGGGCGCGCTCAGCGCGGGCGAGCTGGGAGAGCTCACCGGCCTGGCACCGGCCTCCGTCACGGGGCTGGTCGACAGGCTGGAGCGCAAGGGGTTCGCCCGCAGGGTGAAGGACCCGCAGGACGGCAGACGGGTCAACGTCGAGATCGACCCGGGCATCGAGGCCCGGTTCGCCCCGCTCTTCACCCCCTTCGCCGCCCATCTCGCCGAGCTGTACGCGGAGTACTCGGACGCGGAGCTCGCCGTGATCCTCGGCTTCCTCGACCGCTCCGCGCACATACAGCGGGAGGCGACCCGCGCGCTCGGGGAGCATCGATGACGGCCCGCCCCCACCGCTCCCCCGGTCGTTAGGCTTCCGGTCATGACTGCCGCCACCGTGCCGCCGACCCGCGCGTACCGAAGGCTCAGCGTCGAGGAGCGTCGCGCCCAGCTTCTCGGCGCGGCCCTCACCCTCTTCGCCCACCGGGCCCCCGACGAGGTCTCGCTCGACGAGGTCGCCTCGGTCGCCGGGGTGTCCCGGCCGCTCGTCTACCGCTACTTCCCCGGCGGGCGGCAGCAGTTGTACGAGGCGGCGCTGCGGTCCGCCTCGGACGAACTGATCCTGTGCTTCACCGAGCCGCCGATGGGGCCGCCCACCGAGCGGGTGGCGCGGGTGCTCGACCGCTATCTCGCCTTCGTCGACGAGCACGACACCGGGTTCAGCGCGTTGCTGCGCGGCGGCAGCGTCGTCGGGACGTCCCGTACGACGGCGATCGTCGACGAGGTGCGGCGCGCGGCGGCCGAGCAGATCCTGCTGCACCTGGGCAGGTTCGGCGCGGGCGCCGGGACCGCGCCCGGCCCCAGGCTCCGGATGATGGTGCGCACCTGGATCGCGGCGGTCGAGGCCGCGTCCCTGATCTGGCTGGACGAGGGGAAGCAGCCCGCCGCGGCCGAGCTGCGCGGCTGGCTGGTCGATCAGCTGCTCGCGCTGCTGGCCGTCACGGCCGCGACGGACCCGCAGACCGCGTCGGTGGTGGAGGCGCTGCTTCCGTTGGAGAACGCCGAGGGACCGGCCGGACGGCTGGCGGAACGGCTGGTCGCGGTGGCCGACGGGGCGGGCCATCTGCTGCCCGCCGACTGATCGGTCAGACTGGGGCGGTGAGAAGCGAGAACACCCCCTTCACCGGTGGCCCCCTGGACGGGCGGGTGCTGCCCGTCCTGGTGGGTGCGACCGGCCACCCGCCCAAGTGGTACGAGGTTCCGGTCCCGGCCGCCGACGGCGGTCCCCCGACCGTGTACGCCTACCGTCGCGCACCGGCCGGGCACTCCAAGCGGCTGGGCATCCCGCGCGGCTGGGTCTATGAGTACGTCCCCGAGGGGCGGGTACGGAACACCCCCAAGTGGCCCTGGTCCAAACCGCACTGAGAGCGCGGCGGGTGCGGGCCCCGCGCCGGTTTCCGGACGCTCTAAGATCGACGCTCCGGTGCTCGGGCACGGTCAGCGAGGGTCTTTCGTTCGGATCCGGCCTGATCCAAACGAAAGACCCTAGGGGGGATGCGCCATGGAGGCGCCGCGTCAGGACGATCCACGCCGCTTCGGTCCTTACACCGTGCTGGCACGGCTGCGCGAGACCGCGAGCGCCGTGCGGTACCTCGCGCACGACCCGGCGGCCGACGATCCCGTGGTGATCACCGCGGCCCGTCCCGAACTCGCCTCGCTGCCCGCCTTCCGGCGCCGTTTCCAGGCGGAGGCCCGTACCGAGGAGCGACTGGCCGGCGACGGGCCCCGGCCGGACGTCCCGGCCGACGCCCCGGACTCGGAGCTGCCGTGGACGGCCGGTCCCTACGTACCCGCGACGGCGCTCTCCGAGGCGATCGGCTTCGCGGGGCCGCTTCCCGAACACGCCGTGCGGGTACTGGGCGCGGGCATCGCCGAGACCCTCGCCCGGGTGCACGCCACCGGGGCGGTGTTCCAGGGCCTGTCCCCGCGGACGGTGCTGCTGGCCGAGGACGGGCCGCGGCTCACCGCGTTCGGCCCCCTGGGCGCCGCGGCCTCCGCCGAGGCCCGGCCCGGCGGGCAGTTGTCCGTACGGCTCGGTTACCTCACCCCCGAGCAGGTCGAGGGCGAGGAGCCCGGCCCGGCCTCCGACCTCTTCGTACTGGGCCTGCTGCTGGCGTACGCGGCGACCGGTACCACCCCGCTCGCCGACGGTCCGGCCGCCGAGGGAGCCGAGCGCATCGCCCGCACGGACCCCGAACTGGGCGCGGTTCCCGAGGAGTTGCGCGACCTGATCGCCCGCTGCCTGGCGAAGGACCCGGCCGACCGGCCGAGCGCGGAGACGGTGGCGGCGGAGCTGGCCCCGGAGGGGGTCGCGGAACTCGCGAAGGACGGCTGGTTGCCGGAACGGCTGGTCGCGGCGCTGGCGGAACAGGAGGCGCGAGCAAGGGAGTCGACGGCCTCGGGCCTGCCGCTCGCGGCACAACCGGAGGCCCCGGCCGAAGGAACGGCCGACGGAACGACCGGGACACCTGCCGAGGGAACCGCCGCAGGAGCGGCCGACGGAACGGCCGACGGAACGGGGGCCGCGACCGCCGAGTCCTCCTCCCTCGTCGAGGACACCCGGACCACCCAGCTCAGCGGCATCGGACGACGCGTTCCGGGGACCGACCGCCCGACCACCCAGCTGTCCGTCCCGGCCGAACTCACCGGCCCGCAGCCGGGTCCCGTCCCGGCCCTGCCGACGGGCTCCGGCCCCGGCCCCGGCACGGACCTCGTTCCCGCCGCTCCCGCCCTTCCCGCTCTGCCCGCCCCCGTTCCGTCGGCCGTTCCGTCGGCCGCTCCTGCGGCGGTTCCCTCGGCAGGTGTCCCGGTCGTTCCGTCGGCCGTTCCTTCGGCCGGGGCCTCCGGTTGTGCCGCGAGCGGCAGGCCCGAGGCCGTCGACTCCCTTGCCCGCGCCGCTCACCGCCACCCTCTGGAACGACCGGCTGCTGGTGCTGACCGGGGAGAACGGGGCGACCGCCGTCGATCTGCGAACCGGCCGCCGCGCGTGGGAGAACGCGGACGCGGCCCGGGGGAAGGCGGCCGTCGCCGCCGGGGATTCCGTCTGCTTCGTCATCGGTCCGTCCGAATTCCTCTGGCTCTCGGCGGAGAACGGCAAGGTCACGCACCGGGAGGCGCACGCGGACCTGTTCGCCGGGGCGCCGGGCCTCACCGTGTCGGAGATCGTCGGCTCGTCCGACCCGGTGGTCTGGTTCACCGGCTCCCACAAGGTCACCGTCAAGGCCCCGCCGCCGAAGAAGGGCAAGAAGCGCGGCAAGGACAAGCAGGTCGTCAAGTCGTACCTCTTCGCCTACGACATCGCGCGGCGCAAGGAGCTGTGGCGGGCCCCCGTGCCCAACGGACGCGGCGGCGCCCCCGTCCACCGGCTGATCGCGCTCCGGGAGAACGACATCGTCGTGCGCCAGACCCAGGACACGCTCTCCCCCGGCGATGTGCGCGCCGCCAAGGGGAAGGCGGTCTTCCGGTGCTTCGACCGGAAGACCGGCAAGCAGTTGTGGAGCAAGCCCCTCGGTTCCGTCGCACCGGACGGGGCGGCCTCGGGGGACGAACAGGGGCTGCTGTACGCGGCGGTGGGCGACGACCTCCTGGCGTTCGAGACCCCGTCCGGCAAGCCGAAGTGGACGCTGAACGGCACCGGCAGCCCGTTCGGGACCCCGGTCGTCAGCGGTGCGCTGCTCCACACCGCCAACCGCTCCCAGGAGGTGGGGGCGGTCGAGCGGGAGACCGGGCGGCTGCGCTGGCGGCGCTCCACCGAGGTGCTGCCCGGCACCTCCGCGCCCGCCGTCGCGCTCAGCACGACCGGCAAAACGCTGCTGGCCTCGGACAAGTCCCAGGTCACCGCGTTCGCGGCGCAGGACGGGCGACGGCTGTGGAAGTTCCAGGACATCGGGGTCCAGGCCCCGGAGGGCCCCGCGGTCACCGCCCCGTACCGGGTGCTGCCGACCGGGCGGCTGGTCGTCGTGCAGCGCGACCGGATGTTCTGCGCACTGCCCGTCGACTGAGCCCCCGGCCCCGATCCCCTCGTCCGGAGCGGCGCGTTCCGGTGTCCGCTCCGGGCGAAGGGGGTCCGGAACCCGGGCGGCGCACCGGCCCCGCCGCCTTCCGGGCGAACCCGTCCACCGCCGCACACGCGGTTCTTGCATCTCCCGGCACCGAGTGACCGTATTGACCCGTTGCGCTCACTCATGGGGCAGTTTCGCGACCGCCCCGTCACCGGAGGTGATGTCGTGTCAGGCGGAGTCCTTCGTACGGTCTGCACCGCGACCCTGGCTGCCCTCGTCGTGACCTCGCCGGCGGTGGCCGCGCCCGGGGCCCCGGACCCCGTCGCGGGTGACACGGCCGGGTCGTCCGGTTCCCCCGCGACCGCGGCCAGGAGCGTCTCCCTGCTCCTGACCGACCTCCGGAAGCTGTACCAACAGGCCGAGGAGGCCACCGAGACGTACAACGGGACCGCGGCGGAGCTGAAGAAGCGCAAGGCGGAGGCGAAGAAGCTCGACACCGCGCTCGTCGCCGCCCGTACCGCGCTGGCCGACAGCCGCGACGCGGCCGGGCAGCTGGCGCGGGAGCAGTACCAGGGGCGGTCCGACTTCTCCGCGTACATGCGGCTCCTGCTGTCCCCCGACCCCGAACACCTCCTGGAACAGGAGCACATGATGCGGCGGGCGGCCGCCGGGCGGGCGGCGACCACGAAGCGGCTCGCCGCCGCGGAGAAGCGCGCCGACGAACTGGCGACCGAGTCCCGCAAGGTGCTCGACCGGCAGCGGGTCCTGGCCGCGCGGCAGAAGAAGCAGCGGGACACGGTCCGGACGCGGCTGCGGGCGGTGGAAAAAATGCTGTCCACGCTCTCCGGCACGCAGCTCGCCGAGCTGTCCCGGCTCGAACAGGCGGGCACGGCGAAGGCCCAGGGCGCCCTGGCCGCCTCGGGGGCGCTGTCCTCGACGAAGCGGCCGTCCGGGGCGGGCGCCGAGGCGGTGGCGTACGCGATCGACCAGATCGGCAAGCCGTACGTGTGGGGCGCGGAGGGGCCGGACTCGTTCGACTGCTCGGGGCTCACCTCGCAGGCGTGGGCGCGGGCGGGCCTGGTCATTCCGCGGACCTCGCAGGAGCAGTGGCGGCAGCTGCGGAAGGTGCCGCTGAACGCGCTGCGCCCGGGCGACCTGGTGATCTACTTCCCGAAGGCCACCCATGTGGCGCTGTACATCGGCAACGGTCTGGTGGTGCAGGCGCCCCGGCCGGGCTCGCGGGTGAAGGTCTCGCCGGTGGCGTCGAACCCGCTGCTCGGCGCCGTGCGGCCCGACCCGCTGGGCGCGTCGCTGTCCTCGTACCGCCTGCCGGCGCTCCCGTCGGGCGCCTCCTCCGGCTCGGACACGGGGTACGGCTCGTCGTCGGCGCCGGGGCGATAGCCCCGGGAACGCCCCCGCACGACGGCGACGCGACGGGGCGGGTCCGGTGTCCCGGACCCGCCCCGTCGCGATGTCCGGACGCCTACGCGGCGCCCGACACCTCGGCGAGGTACGCGTTGGCCTTCTCGGGGTCGAAGAAGAAGTTCTCGAAGTCCGCCGGGTCGTTGAAGCCGTTGGCGAAGCGGTCGGCGACCGGCTGGAGCCCGCCGGCGGCGCCGATCAGGTTCAGCACGTGCTCCGGCGGTACGCCGAGCATCGCGTTGGTCCACTTCACGACGTGCTGCGCGGTCTCCCAGTAGCGGTCGAACGTCGCCTGCATCCACTCCGCGTCGAACTCCCGGTCGCCGTGCTCGACGATCGCGTCCAGGTACGCGTTGGCGCACTTGGAGGCGGAGTTGGAGCCCTGGCCGGTGATCGGGTCGTTGGCGACGACGACGTCGGCCACGCCGAGCACCAGTCCGCCGCCGGGCAGCCGGCCGATCGGCTTGCGGACGGTCGGCGCGTAGCGGCCCGCCAGGGTGCCGTTGGCGTCGGTCAGCTCGACCTTGGTGGCGCGGGCGTACTCCCACGGCGTGAACCGCTCCATGAGCTCCAGCGTCTTCGCGAGGTGCTCGGAGGGGTCCTTGATGCCCTGGAAGGCGTCGAGCGGCCCGCCCGGGACGCCTTCCCAGAACAGGATGTCGGCGCGGCCGGACGTGGTCAGGGTCGGCATCACGAACAGCTCGCCGACACCGGGGACCAGGTTGCAGCGGACCGCGTCGAAGTCGGGGTGCTCCGGGCGCGGGCCCATGCCGTGGACGTATGCGACGGCCAGGGCGCGCTGCGGGGCGTCGAACGGCGAACGGGACGCGTCCCGGCCGAACATGGAGACCAGCTCGCCCTTGCCCGCGGAGACCAGTACCAGGTCGTAGGTGCGGGAGAAGTAGTCCAGGTCGGAGACGGCCGCGCCGTGGATGACGAGCTGGCCGCCGCGCTGGGCGAACGTCTCCATCCAGCCGGCCATCTTCACGCGCTGGTCGACGGACTGCGCGAAGCCGTCCAGCCTGCCGACCCAGTCGACGGCGCGCGAGGAGTCGGGCCCGGCGACGGAGACGCCGAGTCCCTCGATGCGCGGGGCCTGGGACTCCCAGAAGTTGAGCTGGTAGTCGCGCTCGTGCTGGAGCGCCGTGTGGAACATGCACTGCGTCGACATGACCCGGCCGGACCGGATCTCGTCGGCGGTCCGGTTGGACATCAGGGTGACTTCGTAGCCCTTGGACTGCAGTCCGAGGGCGAGCTGGAGTCCGGACTGACCGGCTCCGACTATGAGTATTCTCCGCATCGCGGTTCTCCGTTACGTGTTGCGTACGAGCCGGGCGGGGGCCGGGGACGGGGCCGAAGGGCCCGGCCCGGGCCCCGCGAGCCCGGGCCGGGCTTCGGGCCGGGTCAGGCCGGGGTGGCGTCGAGGGCGTGGCCGACGAGGGCCAGCAGCGACTCGACGACCGTGATCCTGTTGCGCGCGTCCATGATCACGACGGGTACGTGCGGCGGTACGGTCAGGGCCTCCCTGACATCCTCCTCCTCGAACGCCGGCGTTCCCTCGAAGTGGTTGACGGCGACGATGTACGGCAGGCCGCAGCTCTCGAAGTAGTCGAGCGCGGGGAAGCAGTCGGCGAGCCGCCGGGTGTCGGCGAGCACCACCGCGCCGATCGCGCCGCGCACCAGGTCGTCCCACATGAACCAGAAGCGCTGCTGGCCGGGGGTGCCGAACACGTACAGCACGAGGTCGTCGTCGAGCGTGAGCCGGCCGAAGTCCATCGCGACGGTCGTGGTGATCTTGTCGGGCGTGGCGGAGAGGTCGTCGGTCTCCTCGCTGGCCTGCGTCATCAGCGCTTCGGTCTTCAGCGGGGTGATCTCGGAGACCGATCCGACGAAGGTCGTCTTGCCCACGCCGAAGCCGCCCGCGACCACGATCTTCGCGGCGGTGGGGGCCCTGGTGTGGTCCAGCTGCCAGGCCTGCGGCGCTTCCTCGGCCCGGTTGCCGGTGCCCGGCTGACGAGGGGTGAAGAGCGGCGACTCAGAGACGGCGGAGGCCATTGAGCACCCTTTCGAGCAGTGCGCGGTCGGGCTGGCCGGTGCCGTGACCGGTCCCGTACACGCGGATCTTTCCTTGGTCGGCCAAGTCGCTGAGCAGCACCCGGACCACACCGAGCGGCATCTTCAACAGGGCCGAGATCTCCGCGACGGTACGCATCCGGCGGCAGATCTCGACGATGGCCCGCAGCTCCGGCATGAGGCGGGCGGACCCGTTGCCCTGGGGCAGTTCGCGACGCTCCTCGGGCGCTTCGAGCGCGGCGACGAAGGTCTCGACGAGCAGGACGTGGCCGAAGCGGGTACGGCCGCCGGTGAGCGAGTACGGGCGGACCCGTGCGGGCCTGCGGTCGGCGCCGCGGACGGGGAGCCTGCGGGCGGTTTCGGCGGCGGGCTTCACTCGGCGCCCTCCATCGACTTGCGCAGCTCACTGCGGAGTTCGGGGGTGAGTACGTGTCCGGCCCGGCCGACGAAGAGCGCCATGTGGTACGCGATGACGCTCATGTCGCAGTCCGGCGTGGCGTGCACCCCGAGCAGCGATCCGTCGCTGATCGACATGACGAAGACGCTGCCCTCGTCCATGGCGACCATGGTCTGCTTGACGCCACCGCCGTCCATCAGCCCGGCGGCGCCGATGGTGAGGCTGCCGATGCCGGAGACGACGGTCGCGAGGTCCGCGCTGGAGCCCCTGGGCCCGTCCTGCGGGCCCCCGGTCCGGGTGACCAGGTGGCCGGGGTCGGAGGAGAGCAGCATCAGTCCGTCGGACGAGACGACGGTGACCGAGTGGACCCCTGGCACCTCCTCCACCAGATTGCTCAGCAGCCAGTGAAGGTTCCGGGCCTCGGTACTCAGCCCGAGCGTGCTGGGCGCAGTCAACTGTGTGCCTCCTCGACTGTGTCCCCCGTCTCATCCGTCGTCTGGTCGTTTCGGACAGTGCCGCGGTCGGTCACACCGCGGTCGCTCTCGCCGCGCCCGGTGTGTGCGGATCCCCCGCCGGGTGCGGCGGCCACCGGGAACGACCCGGTCGCCGTGAGTTCGGCGATCTCCGCCTCGACGTCCCTGCGGCCGTCCTTCGCGCCCTGGTGGAAGCCGCCGAGCCGACGGCGCAGCGCCTCCTTGTCCAGGGTTCCCCTGCGCTCGGCGGCGGGTTCCGCGGCGGGCTTGACGATCTTGGGGGTGCGCTTGGGCAGCCCCTTGTCCGTGAGGCGTTCGGCCGTCGCCCGCGGCCGGTCCTCCTCCTGCTCCGACTCCGGCTCAGGTTCCGGCCGCCGGGGGCCGGGCAGCGCTTCGGCCACGGTCGTGGGTGCGGGAGCCGGCGCGGTGGCCGGTGCGGTGTGCGGCTCCGGGGCCTCGTCCGCGGTGCGCTCGTGGCGGTCGGGGCCGATGGCGTACGGGCCGGGCGCACCGGCCCCGGGAGCGGGCTCGGGGTCCGCCGGGTCGGGAACGGCTGCCGGGGCCACCGGGAGCCGGAACTGCATCGTGGTCTCGGAGTCGGACTCGGGGGCGGTGGCGGGCTCCGCCACGGCCTCGGCGGCGGGCTCGGGGTCCGTGTCGGCACCCGGCTCCTCCGCGCCCGGCTTTCCGGCGCCCACCTCTTCGAGGTCCGCCTCTTCGGCGCTCGGCCCGTCGGCGGCCGCCTTTTCGGCACCGGCCTCCCCGGTGCTCGGCCCGTCGACGCCCGAGGCGCGGATCGCCCGCTCGGCCGCCTCGATCAGCGGGTCGGCGGAGCGGGCGGGCTCGCGTCCTCCCGGCAGCGCGTTGGAGTTGGCCTCGGCGACCGAACCCGGCAGGTTCAGCGCGGGTGCCTCGCCGGGGACCTGGACCGGCGGCGGCACCGCGGCCGGCGGCGCCTTCGGCAGCAGGGCCTCGGGCAGGACGACGACGGCCGTGACCCCGCTGCCCTTGTGCTCGCGCAGCTGGACCCGTACGCCGTGGCGCGCGGCCAGCAGGGAGGCGACCCGGAGACCGAGCCCGGCCTCCGATGCGCCCTCGCCGTCCTGCTCGGCCGAGTCGAACAGCGCGGGGTCGCCGAGGCGGGCGTTGAGCTCGGCCATCCGCTCGGGCGACATCCCGATGCCCGCGTCCTGGACGGAGAGCATCACCTCGCCGCTCTCCAGCAGCCAGCCGGAGAGCTGGACATGGGAGTCGGGCGGCGAGAAGGAGGTCGCGTTCTCCAGGAGTTCGGCGACGAGATGGCTGAGGTCGTCGGCGGCGAAACCGGCGATCTGGGCGTGCGGCGGCAGGGACTGGATCGTGACCCGCTCGTACCGCTCGATCTCGGACACGGCCGCGCGCGCCACGTCGACCAGCGGGATCGGTCCCGCGTGCCCGTGGCTGTGCTCGGTGCCCGCGAGGACCAGCATGTTCTCGCTGTGCCTGCGCATGACGGTGGCCATGTGGTCGAGCTTGAAGAGGGTCGCGAGCCGCTCCGGGTCGTGCTCCCGCTCCTCCAGGCTCTCGATGACACCGAGCTGCCGCTCGACGAGGCCGAGGGTGCGCAGCGAGAGGTTGACGAAGGTGTGGTGGACCGTGTGCTCCAGCCGCTTCAGCTGGGCGGTGAGGTCGGCGGTCTGCGCCTGGAGCTCGGCACGCTGTGCATCGAGGGCCTCGCGCCCGGCGACCAGTTCGGCACGCTCGGTCCGCAGTTCCTCGAAGCGGCCGTTGAACTCCTGGAGGAGCCCCCGGAGTCTGCCGTGCAGGCTGTTGAGGGACCCCACGACCTGGGCGAACTCGTCGTTGCGGCCGGTGTAGCGGATCGGCTCGGCGGTCTCGGGCTCCGCGGCGAGGCGGGCGGCGCCGATCCGCAGGACGGCGAGCGGCTGGGTGAGGGTGCGGGCCACCGCCGTGGAGACGCCGACCGCGATCAGCAGGCAGCCGCCGAGCAGCGCGATGCGCAGTTCGAGCGCGGTGACGTCGTCGTCGCGCAGCTGCTCCAGGCGCCGCACCTGCTGGGTGCCGAGGGCGGACTCGACGCTCCGCATCCGGTCGATCCGGGCGGAGAGCGCCGCCTGGGCCTTCTTGCGGCTGGTCCGCAGGTCCGATTCGGACAGCTCGGGACGGTCGGTGAGGGTGTTGAGGTATTTCTCCGCGCTGTTGACCTCGGGCCCGGTGACGGTGGACGACAGCTTGTCGCGGGCGGTGGAGCCCGCGGCCTGGTCGAAGTCCGAGAGCGCGGCGAGTTCGCGGACCCGGGACTGCTGGGCGGCGGCGCTCAGCTCGTCGCGGACGCGCCCGTTCCTGTCGCCGCTCCCGTCCTGGGGCTGGACCGGCAGGCCGGTGATCGGGTCCAGCTGCGGGGTCGTGACCGGCCGGGGCACCGAGAGCGCGGCGATCAGCAGGCCCCGGGTGGCGGACGCCTGCTCGGTGGCCTGCCCGAGGGCGAGCGGGGCGCGGGTGGCCTCGGCCGCGCGCGGCGGGGTCTTCTCGGCGAGTTCGTCGGCGAGGTCGTGGAGTTTGGCGATGACCTCGGAGTACGCCCGGTGGGCGTCCAGTGCCGTGCCCTTGCCGCCGAGCGCGTCACGGCGCAGGGAGGGGATGGTGGAGAGGTCGCGGCGCAGTGCGGCCGGGGCCGCCTCCCTGATCTCGTCGACCTGCTGGTCGACGCGGGCGCTGCGGCTGCCGGCGCCCGCGCCGTCCGACGCCGGGCCGGACTTCTCGTCCCGGCCCGCCGCGATGTGGGCGGTGAGCTCGTCGCGCTCGTCCGCGAGGGCGTGGGCGAGGGCGATGGCCTGCTGGTTCAGCTCGGCGAGGGTGACCAGCCGTTGTGAATCGTTCAGCACGGAGGAGGCGGTGAGGATCGCCGGGGTGCCCGCGGCGATGACGGTGATGCCGACGACGGCGACACCGGCGACCAGCCGACTCCGTACGCGCACGGGGCGCCTGGTGCTCCCGCTCCCGGCGGCTTCCGGCGGCGTGACCCCGGAATCGCCGTGCCTGCTGCCCTTGCTCCGAGGCCGCTTCTTCTGCACCGGTGCTCGCAATCTTGTACTCGTCCGCCCTTGAAGCAGAGGTGACGCACGGTCACAAATGATGAGCGTCCCGACCCCTGGTACGGCTTCCGACCATTCCAGTGCTTTTGAGAGGGGGGCGCGCATCAACCACTCCGCCACCTGAACGAGTGAACATCACTCCAGAGTTAGCAAACAAGTTTCCTTTCAAACCTTCTCGGGTACCCGCGATCCGCCGGTTGGAACTTCCGCGCGGGCTTTGGCAGGATGCCCGCCCGCACGCCGCACGGAGGCCTCCCTTCCGCCCTGGCGCGATCCTGACCTGCTGGTACAGGCCAATATCGGCCCGATGTGGGCCTCGTGAAGGCATCGTGCAGACTGGCCGCATGCGCATCGACCTGGCCACCGCCGCCGGCAGCCCGGAACGCCCGAACGAGGACTGGGCCGCCACCGCACTGCCCGCGTCCGGGCAGGGTGGGGCGCTGGTCCTGCTCGACGGGGTGACTCCTCCCCCGGGCGATGACGGTTGTGTGCACTCGGTCCCCTGGTTCACCGCGCGGCTGGGCGGCACCCTGGTCGAACTGTCCGCTTCGCGGCGGGATCTGACCCTCCAGGAGATTCTGGCCACGTCCATTCGGCGCACCGCCGACGCACACCGCGCCTCATGTGACCTTTCTCACGTCCGCACACCGCAGGCGACGGTCATCATGGCCCGCTGGGACGAGGGCGGGGTCGAGCATCTGGTGCTCTCCGATTCCGTACTGCTGATCGAGGCACACGACGGAACCGTGCGCCCCCTGCTCGACGACCGGCTCGACCGCCTTCCGCCGGGTTCACTGGCCAGTGCCGCGATCGCCGACGCCCGGGTGCGGAACAAGGAGGGCGGCTTCTTCACCGCCGCCGCCGACCCCTCCGTGGCGGACCGCGCGGTCACCGGTCGCACCCCCGCCGGCCGGGTGCGGGCGCTGGCCGCGCTGACCGACGGGGCGGCCCGCTGGACGGAGATGTTCCACGAGGGCGACTGGGCGGACTGCCTCGAAGTGCTGCGCAAGGAGGGGGCCCAGGGGCTGATCGACCGGGTGCGGGCCCTGGAGGAGGGGGACACGGAACGTGCGCGTCCGCGCCGCGGCAAGACCCATGACGACGCGACGGCGCTCTACGCGGTGCTGTGACGGGGAACCGGAAGAACGAAGCACCGAAGGGCCTGATCGGCGGCCACGACCGCCCCGCCCGGCGTCACTCCTCGGCGCGGGCGTTCAACTGGTGCAGCAGCCGGGCCAGTTCGGCCACCTCGGCCCGGTCCCAGTCGTCGAGCTTGCGGACGTAGCGCTCGCGGCGGGCGTCGCGCACGCTGCGGTAACGGGCCAGCCCCTCGGCGGTGAGGTGGACGAGGAAGGCCCGGCCGTCGGCCGGGTCGGGCTCGCGCGCCACCAGTCCGAGGCCCTCCAGGGCGCGCAGTTGACGGCTCATGGTCGCCTTGCCCACCCCGAAGTAGGCCGCGAGATCGGTGGCCCGCTGCCGCCCCGCCGACTCCAGCCGGACGAGGAGTCCGTACGCGGCGGACTCCAGCTCCGGATGGACCTCGCGCGCCATCTCCCCGGAATTGGCCCGCGCCCGGCGCAGAAAGACGGCCAACTCGCGTTCCAGAGCGAGGAATGCGTGGTCCACACCACTTTCCCCGGTCGCGCCGCGTTCACTACCGCTTTCGCTCCCGTGCACGTCAACACCCCTCGTAAGCTTTCCTGCCGCTGAAAAATTCTTTCGCCGCCGGTCATCGCCGCAGCTCGGCCAGTATTTCGCAGGCATAGACCAACGACGGCGCCCGGACCCTCTTCCGCAGCACGTTTCTACGTGCGTAGAGTCATGCATGGCATGTCCACACCATGACATGCGACAGGGGGCGCAGGACGCCCCCTGGGATCCCCGCGTCCCCCCACCAAGTCCTCGGAGGCACTCCCATGCCGGTGCTCAGATCCACGTCCGGAAAGTCCCGTCGCCCCCGCCTCGCCGCGGCCGGAACCCTGCTCGCGGCCCTCTCCCTGCTCATCGCCCTGCCGGGCGCGGCCTCCGCCGCCGATCACGACCGGGCCGCCAAGAAGCCCGCCCGCGGCACGGCCACCATGGGCATGGGCGTCATCGCCCACGACGGCCAGAGCAAGCAGGACAGCGACTCGATGGGCACCCTCGCCGTCCAGACCGAAGGCGTCGACGTCTCCGGCCACCAGGGCAACGTCAACTGGTCGACGCTCTGGAACAGCGGCGTGAAGTGGGCCTACGTCAAGGCCACCGAGGGCACGTACTACAAGAACGAGTACTTCACTCAGCAGTACAACGGCTCGTACAACATCGGCATGATCCGGGGCACTTACCACTTCGCCACCCCGAACACCACGAGCGGCGCCACCCAGGCCGACTACTTCGTGAACAACGGCGGCGGCTGGTCGCGGGACGGCAAGACGCTGCCCGGCGTGCTCGACATCGAGTGGAACCCGTACGGCGACCAGTGCTACGGCAAGACCCAGGCCGGCATGGTCTCCTGGATCCGCGACTTCGTGAACCGGTACAAGGCGCGCACCGGCCGCGACGCGGTCATCTACACCGCGACCAGCTGGTGGAAGACCTGCACCGGCAACAACAGCGGCTTCGGCACCACCAACCCGCTGTGGGTGGCCCGCTACAACTCCACCGTCGGCGAGCTCCCGGCCGGCTGGGGCTTCTACACGATGTGGCAGTACACCTCGTCCGGCCCCTACGTCGGCGACCACAACCACTTCAACGGCGCCTACGACCGCCTCCAGGCGCTCGCCAACGGCTGATCCGGCCCGCCGCGAGCCGCGCGGCACACCTCCCCGCATCGCGACGCCCCGGTGACCCACCCGGTCACCGGGGCGTCACCGTTTCCCGCCCCCGGCCGGGCATTTCCTCCCCGGTCCGAGGGGCGACCCCCCCTATAAACCCGCTGTATACACCCTGTGTATAGTCCTTCTCCGCCGCACAACGTGTGCCCGCACCGCCATGGAGGAGTGAACCGCCTTGTCCCTGAAGACGAAGTCGATCGGTACGGGGTTGGTCGCCGCCCTTGTGACGGCCCTCACCCTGACGCTGAGCGGCTGCTCCATGGAGACCACCGCACCGGGCTCGGCACGTGACGACGCGGCTTCCGACGCCAAGGGCTCCTTCGGCCCGGTGGACTGCCGCAAGGCGAAGTGCATAGCCCTGACCTTCGACGCCGGACCCGGCGAGTACACCCCGCGCCTGCTGGACATCCTCAAGGAGGAGAAGGTCCACGCGACCTTCTTCCTGCTGGGCAAGAACCACGTCAAGAAGCACCCCGACATGGTGCGCAGGCTCGCCGCCGAAGGGCACGAGGTGGCCAACCACACCTGGACCCACCAGGTCCTGACGGACCGGGAACCGGACGAGATACGCGCCGAGCTGGAGAAGACCCAGGACGCGATAGCGGCGATAACCGGGAAGAAGCCGCGGCTGATGCGCCCGCCGCAGGGCCGCACCGACGACACCGTCTCGGAGATCAGCAAGGACCTGGGGCTCTCCCAGATCCTGTGGAGCGCCACCGCGAAGGACTTCTCCACGAACGACTCGGCGCTGATCAAGAAGCGCATCCTGGACCAGGCGAGCAAGGACGGCATCATCCTGCTGCACGACATCTACAAGGGCACGGTGCCCGCGGTGCCGGGCATCATCGACGCGCTGAAGAAGCAGGGCTACACCTTCGTCACCGTCCCCCAGCTGATGGCGCCCGCCGAGCTGGTCCCCGGCACCATCTACCGCCCCTGAGCCGGACCGCACGAAGGCGGGGCCCCCGGCGTCCGTGCGCCGGGGGCCCCGCCTTCGTGCTCCTCCGTTCCGTGCCCGGTACCCCGTACCGGGGTGGTGTCAGCCGCAGTCGCCCGCGGGCCGCTCCCGGGTCACCAGGTCCGTCCAGCCGGTGGTGCCGTCGATCCACACCACCCGCCGGCCGCCGTCGGCCGCCGCGTACGACTGCTCGCCGCGGTTGCACGAGACCCGCTGGACGCGCGAGCCGTCCGGGGTCAGCTGCCACAGCTTGGACAGCGTCTCGTTGCGGTACGTCGTGTCCGGGACCTGCGCCGACACGGTGACCGCCTCGTCGGACGCCGTCAGGTCGTACGCGAGGAGCGCGCCGTCACCGGTCTCCGGGCTGATGTCCTCGAGTCCGGTGCCGTCGTGGCCGGCCCGGCGCACCGCGAGCTGCCCCCGGTCCTCGACCTCGTCGACCAGCCACAACACCGAGTCCTTGGTGACCGCGGTCTGGCCGAGCGCCTGCGGCCTGCCGCTCTGCGGCAGCAGCCGGGTCTTCCCGGTGGTGACGTCGAACACCTCGACGCCGAGCTCGTACTCCTCCTCGCCCGGGTAGAGCTTGCCGTAGGCGATCGTGGAGCCCTTGACCGACCCGACGGCGGTGGAGAGGTGGTAGCGCCCGCCGTCGACGTACGCCTGCTTGCCGGTGCGGGTGTTCACATGGCCGACATGCCGGCTGCCGAAGGGGTCGGACTCGGTGAACACCACCAGGTCCCCGTCCACGCGCAGCCCCTGGATTCCGGTGAAGGACGACCAGACGGTCCTGATCGGTCCGCCGGCGATCGGCCGCTGGAGGACGTCGATCCCGGTGTCGCCGAACGCCGCCCAGACCACGGTCTTCCCGTCGGTCGCCGGGTACACGTGGTGGCGGCCGTCGTTGGGGCTGACGAGCCGGGGAGCTCCCCGGCCGTCGGTGCGTCCGGCGTAGACGGAGTACGGCTCCGAGCCGTCGTCGTTCGACTTGGACGCGGCCCACCAGCCGCCGCCCGCGCCGATGCCGGTGCCCGCGGTGTTGAGCCTGCCGAAGAGCTTGTCGGAGTCGACGCCGAGCGCCTGCTCCCGGCCCGGGACGATGCCGTGGGCGGCGAACGCCCGCTTGACGACGTTCAGTTGCTTCGCCGTGACGCCCAGCTCCCTGGCCGCCGCGATGGTGGCGGCACGGCCCCGGGTGAAGCCGTCGAGCGGGGTCAGGTAGGAGTCGAACGCCCGGTAGGCGATCCTGTCGGCGAGTTCGGCGCCGAGGTCCTCGCGGATGTCCCAGAGGGCTCCGGAGTAGATCGTGGAGTTGAGGTGCACGCCGCCGTTGTCGGTGGAGAACGCCACGCCGAGGAAGTTCTTCGAGGTGGTGGCGCCGTCGTTGAGGTCGCGGAACGCGCAGGCGCGGGGCGCCGTCGTGCGGCACAGGTCCTCGCCGATCAGGCCCGCGTCCGGGTCGTCCATCGGGGTGCCGGACGCGGTGACGTCGATGGCGTTGCCGAAGTAGTCGGCGACCGCCTCGTTCAGGGCGCCGGACCGGCCCGCGTGGACCAGGTCGGCGGTGGACTCGACGACGCCGTGGGGCATCTCGTGACCGACGACGTCGAGGTCGGCGGAGAGCGGCTTGTACTCGTTGTCGCCGCTGCCGTAGACCATCTTCCGGCCGTCCCAGAAGGCGTTGACGTACGGCCGGCCGTTGAAGGTGACACCGACCAGCGAGTCGATGTTCATGCCGCGGCCGTCGAGGCTGTCGCGGCCGTGCCGCTCCTTGTAGTAGTCGTGGACCTGCCCGGCCGCCCAGTGCGCGTCCGTCGCGCCGGACTGGCCGGCGTCCTTGCCGAAGTCGCTGGTGGGGTGGCTGAACACGTCGATGCCGCTGGGCCAGCGCCCGGACGCGGCGGCCACGTCGACGCCCCGGGCGTCCCAGGTGGCGAGTGAGCCCTCGCTGGTGTTCCACAGCCGGGAGCAGTCCCGCATCAGGTACTGGTCGGTGGTCTCGTCGTGGTACGGGTCGAGGGGGACCTCGGTGCCGTCGACGCGCAGGCCGGTGCCCTTGACGCCGGGGGCGTCCCGGGGGGTCCCGGCCGCCGGGGCGGCCTGTGCCCCGGCCGCCTTCGCGGGCGTGCCTGCGCCGGGCGCGGCCCCGTCGGCGGATCAGCGTGCTGCTGGACCAGCTGGGCGCGCAGACCCGCTTCCAGGCGGGGCCCGGGCGACGCTGCGGGGGTGGCTGGAGGTATGACCGGGGCACGCGGGGCGCTCGGGGAGTACCGGTAGGTGGAGCGCTCGCGGGGCGCTTGAGGCGCACGGGTACGCGGGATGCTGAGGCGTACGGGTGCGCGGGGCGTTCAAGGCTCACGGGCGCGCGGGATGTTGAGGCGTACGGGTGCGGGGCGTTCAAGCCCACGGGTACGCGGGTACGGCCCGCCCTCCCGTTGCCGGGGAGGCGGGCCGTCCGTACCGGTCGCGCGCGTGACGCCGCGTCCGTCACGCCGTGGCGGTCACGCCGCGGCCGGGATCCTCTCGTCGGTCCGGGCCGAGGCCGGGGCCAGGGCGATCTCCAGCACCTGGCGGACGTCCGTCACCGGGTGAACCTCCAGCGTGTCCAGGACCTCGGCGGGCACGTCGTCCAGGTCGGCCTCGTTCCGCTTCGGGATCACCACGGTGGTGATCCCGGCCCGGTGCGCGGCCAGCAGCTTCTGCTTCAGGCCGCCGATCGGCAGCACCCGTCCGGTCAGCGAGACCTCACCGGTCATCGCCACATCCGTACGGACCAGCCGCCCGGAGAGCAGCGAGGCCAGCGCCGTCGTCATGGTGATGCCGGCGCTCGGGCCGTCCTTCGGGACCGCGCCCGCCGGGAAGTGGATGTGCACGCCGCGGTCCTTCAGATCCGCGACCGGCAGCTCCAGTTCCGCGCCGTGCGACCGCAGGAAGCTCAGCGCGATCTGCGCGGACTCCTTCATCACGTCGCCCAGCTGACCGGTGAGGGTGAGTCCGGACGCCCCGGTCTCCGGGTCGGCGAGCGACGCCTCCACGAAGAGCACGTCGCCGCCGGCGCCGGTCACCGCGAGTCCGGTGGCCACGCCCGGCACCGACGTCCGGCGCTCGGCCGGGTCCTGGGCGGACTCCGGGACGTGGTGCGGGCGCCCGATCAGGCCCTGCAGGTCCGCCTCGGTGACCGTGAACGGCAGTTCCCGGTCGCCCAGTTCGTGCTGGGCCGCGACCTTGCGGAGCAGCCGGGCGACGGCCCGCTCCAGGTTCCGCACGCCCGCCTCGCGGGTGTACTCGCCGGCCAGCTTGCGCAGCGCGGACTCGTCGAGCGCGACCTCGTCCTTCTCCAGACCGGCCCGCTCCAGCTGGCGCGGGAGCAGGTGGTCCCGGGCGATGACAACCTTCTCGTCCTCGGTGTAGCCGTCGAGCCGGACCAGCTCCATGCGGTCGAGCAGGGCCTCCGGGATCGCTTCGAGCACATTGGCGGTGGCCAGGAAGACGACGTCGCTGAGGTCGAGCTCGACCTCCAGGTAGTGGTCGCGGAAGGTGTGGTTCTGCGCCGGGTCGAGGACTTCGAGGAGGGCGGCGGCCGGGTCGCCCCGGAAGTCGGAGCCGACCTTGTCGATCTCGTCGAGCAGGACGACCGGGTTCATCGAGCCGGCCTCCTTGATCGCCCGGACGATGCGTCCCGGCAGGGCTCCGACGTACGTGCGCCGGTGACCCCGGATCTCCGCCTCGTCCCGCACGCCGCCGAGGGCGACGCGGACGAACTTGCGGCCCATGGCGTGCGCGACGGACTCGCCGAGCGAGGTCTTGCCCACGCCGGGCGGGCCCACCAGCGCCAGCACGGCGCCGCCGCGCCGCCCGCCGACGACCCCGAGGCCGCGGTCGGAACGCCGCTTGCGCACGGCCAGGTACTCGGTGATGCGTTCCTTCACGTCCTGGAGACCGGCGTGCTCGGCGTCGAGCACCTGCTGGGCGCCGCGGATGTCGTAGGCGTCCTCGGTCCGCTCGGTCCACGGCAGTTCGAGAACGGTGTCGAGCCAGGTCCTGATCCAGGAGCCCTCGGGGCTCTGGTCGGAGGAGCGCTCCAGCTTCTCGACCTCCTTGAGCGCCGCCTCACGGACGTGCTCGGGGAGGTCGGCGGCCTCGACACGGGCCCGGTAGTCGTCGGACTCGTCCTCCGGGTCGCCGTTGAGCTCGGCGAGCTCCTTGCGCACGGCGTCGAGCTGGCGCCGCAGCAGGAACTCGCGCTGCTGCTTGTCGACGCCCTCCTGGACGTCCTTGGCGATGGACTCGGCGACGTCCTGCTCGGCGAGGTGCTCGCCGAGCCACTGGATGGCGAGCTTCAGCCGGGCGACCGGGTCCGTGGTCTCCAGGAGCTGCACCTTCTGGGCGGTGGTGAGGAAGGGCGAGTAACCGGAATTGTCGGCGAGCGCGGAGATGTCCTCGATCTGCTGGACCCGGTCCACGACCTGCCAGGCGCCGCGCTTCTTCAGCCAGCTGGTGGCGAGCGCCTTGTACTCCTTGACCAGCTCGGCGGCGGCGCCGGGAAGCGGGTCGGGAACGACCGCGTCGACCCTGGTCCCCTCCACCCACAGCGCTCCGCCCGGCCCGCTGGTACCGGCCCCGATCCGCACCCGGCCCCGGCCGCGGATGAGCGCGCCCGGATCTCCGTCCGAAAGCCGTCCGACCTGCTCGACGGTGCCGATCACACCGGTACCGGTGTACGTGCCGTCGATCCGCGGCACCAGGAGCACCTCGGGCTTGCCCCCGCCGTCCCGGGCTGCGACCTGCGCGGCCTCCACCGCGACGCGTACATCCGTGTCGGACAGGTCCAGAGGCACCACCATCCCGGGCAGCACGACCTCGTCGTCGAGCGGCAGCACGGGCAGGGCGAGCGGAGTGACCGCATTGGAATCGGTAGCCATGATCTCCCCTTCGGCAGTCAAGTTGAGCTATGCAGACTCAATGCTCCTGAGCCGCCCATTGTTCCCCGGAGAGTGTTCGCTCTGAGCGATCAGCCGGTCGCTGTCCTTTGACATGGATCTCTTCGTTTTGCAGCTTCGTCCTTCGTCTCGCCTTTCGCCTTGCAGAGTGACCTTTCGTCGCGGGCTCGGGTTAGAGAGTCGTGGCAGGTTCGTTAGAGGTACTGCCGGGCGGTGTCTCCGGGCCGCCGGCGAAGGGGTTCGAAGTCGCGTACGCCGACCGGGACGGGTCTGGGTTCCGTCGCCCGCTGGTGGATGCCTGGGCAGTCCGGTTCGAGGACGCCGCGCCTGTACGCGCGTTCAAGTCGTACAAGGGGCAGCGGCACCTGCCGGGCCTGTGGTGGTCGTCCACGGTGGGCGGGCACATCGGGTACGAGTCCTGGCTGGAGCGCGACCACGTGATGCTCCTGGACTTCGACCCGTCGGTGGTGGGGATCTCGTCTCAGCCGTTCTGGCTGTTCTGGCGGTCGGATGCGGGCAAGAGCGTCTCGCACGCGCCGGACTACTTCGCGCGCCGTGACGACGGCACGGCGGTGGTGGTCGACTGCCGCCCGGCGGATCAGCGCAAGCCACGGGATGTGGCGAAGTTCGAGGCGACGCAGACAGCCTGCTCTCAGGTGGGGTGGGAGTTCCGGCTGGTGGGTGCGCCAGACGCGATCGTGGTGCGCAATGTGCGCTGGCTGGCGGGCTACCGCCACCCCCGGCACCGGCCGGAACCGGTGGCCTCCGAACTGCTGGCGGCGTACTCCGAGCCACAGCCGCTGATGGGCGGGGCCTCCTCGGTGGGGGACCCGATCAGGGTGCTGCCGGTGCTGTTCCACCTGCTGTGGTCGCACGAGCTGACAGCGAATGTGTCGGTGCCACTGCATGCCTTCTCGCTGGTGTCAGCGGGGGTGCGGCGGTGACACCAGGGCCGGGCAAGCCGGTGTTGCGGCCTGGCGACTGGGTCGCCTACGACGACGGGGATCACCAGGTGGTGGCGCTCGCTGGCACATCGGTGCGGCTGCGCTCTGCGACGGGGGCGGAATCGGTGGTGCTCGCGTCGCATCTGATGGCGGCGCCGGACTTCGCCGTCATCGGCACGGAGCCGCTGCCCGCGGTGGAGCCGTCCGGGTTGCTGGCGACGTTGCCGGAGCCGGTGCTGGAGGCGGCGCGCGAGTGGGAACAGCACATGGTGGAGGTCGAGACCGGGCTGCTGCCCGGCACCGCGCCGGGCACGCCGCCCCGCCCCGGCTATGACCCAGCCGCCTTCTCGCTGATGGAGCGGATGGCCGCGAAGGCGCAAGAGCTGGGGGTGACCGTTCGGACCGTACAGAGCCGACGGTCGCGCTACGTCCGGCAAGGGGTCTGGGGGCTGGTGGACCAACGGGCGACGCAGACCTGGGAGGCGACGGGGCGGGCGGACGCTCGGCTGGTCGCGGCCGTCCAGGAGGCCCTGGAAGCGGAGACGCGCACCTCGACAGGGACCCGATCCCGACTGATCCGCCGGGTGGTCAAGCTGGTGGAGGCCACCCACGGCGAGGGGGTGGTGCCGCTGCCGAGTCAGCGGACCTTCTACAAGCTGATCGACGCGCTATCCACGGGGAGGCACACCTTCGGCTCGGCCGTCACGCGGCGGCAGACGGCGAACCGACCCGAAGGCCCGTTCACCCCGACGTTCGCCGACCGCCCCGGGGAACAGGTGCAGATCGACTCCACCCCCCTGGATGTGATGGTGGTGCTCGATTCCGGGCTGACCGCCCGCGCGGATCTGACGATCGCGGTCGACGTCGCGACGCGGACGATCTGCGCCGCAGTATTGCGGCCGATGGGCACCAAGGCGGTGGACGCCTCGCTACTGCTGGCCCGGATGCTGGTGCCCGAGCCTATGCGGCCCGGCTGGCCCGCCTCACTGCGGATGGGAGCGTCGCGCATGCCGCACCTGCGGTTGCTGGACGTGGACTCCCGGATGGAGCAGGCCGCGGCGAAACCGGTGATCGTGCCGGACACCGTCGTAATCGACGGCGGCAAGGTGTTCATCTCCGACACCTTCGTACGGGCCTGCGACCGGCTCGGCATCTCGGTGCAGAGAGCGCGTCCGCGCACGCCGACCGACAAGGCCATCGTGGAGGCGACGTTCTCCGCGGTCAACACGCTGTTCGTCCAGCATCTTCCCGCCTACACAGGGCGGGAGGTTTCCCGCCGCGGCGAACGGATCGAGGACCGGGCTATCTGGACGGTCCCCGAACTCCAGGACCTGCTGGATGAGTGGCTGCTGGCCGGGTGGCAAGCCAGAGCACACGATGCTCTGCGCGACCCGTTCCGCCCGAAGAAGGCGATGTCGCCGAACGACAAGTACACCTCGCTGGTCGCGGCCTGCGGCTACCTGCCGCTGGTCCTGCGCGGTGAGGACTACCTGGAACTGCTGCCGGTGACCTGGCGGGCCATCAACGGCTACGGCATCCGGATCAACTACCGCACCTACGACAGCGCCGAGTTGGGGCCTCTGCGGCGCCAGCACTCTGGGCATGCAGCCAAGCGCGGTCTCTGGGAGATCCACTACGACCCCTACGACCTGTCTCAGGTGTTCG
Source organism: Streptomyces sp. sk2.1 (assembly GCF_008120935.1). Classification (GTDB taxonomy): domain Bacteria; phylum Actinomycetota; class Actinomycetes; order Streptomycetales; family Streptomycetaceae; genus Streptomyces. The sequence continues at coordinate 832,646 of NZ_RDBO01000077.1, read as the reverse complement.
TACGCACCCAGCGGGGCTGGGTCACAATCCCCTGGGTGCATCTTCCGCTGGTGAACGCGCCGTTCGCGGACTTCACCTGGCAGCACGCCCGCCGGCTGGCCGCCGAAGCCGGGCTGGACGACACCAATGAAGCGGCGGTCGCCCGGGTCCTGGACGAGTTGCTGACCCGCGCCGAGCACGGCCCGGACACCCGTACTGCGAAGGTCGTCGGCCGCACACGTGTCGCAGGCGCCTCCCACCGGCCGCCCGCACCGCCCGCAGCCCCGGAACCAGCCCCGCCCGACTCCAGCACCGAACCGGCCCGGGTGATCCCGTTCGGTGTCTTCGACGCCCACGCAGAAGCCGAAAGGTGGCTATGAACAGGCCTTCCCGCACCACGTTCGTCCCGCAGCAGGCAACGGGGCAGGAGCTGCCGCCGGACAGCCCGCTGACTACGAAGGAGGGATGGCGTCGCTTCGTCGAACACAAACCGTCCCCGCCTCCGTTGCTGACCGCAGCCCGGCAGGCCGCCCTGTCCGAGAAGGAGAAGCTGCACCATGACGACGCGCGCCGGAACTACCACGCCGACCTGCCGCTGGTGAACACCCCGACCATCCAGAAGGTCATCGCCACCTCACGGCTCCTGATCCAGCTCAACCGGCAGCAGATCTCCGCCCGTCGGGGAGTCATCATCAGCGGCGCCTCCGGCACAGGGAAGACCACCGCCCTCTCCCAACTCGGGCGGGCCCACGAGATCGCGGTCCGCAAGCGCCACCCACGCGACCGCGCCCGGCTCCCGGTCGTCTATGTCACCGTCCCGCCGGCCGCCACACCGAAGATGCTCGCCATGGAGTTCGCCCGGTTCTTCGGCTTGGACTTCCCCACCCGCTTCAACATCACCGACGTCGTCAACGCGGTCTGCGCGACCGGCGCTCACGTCCATGTCGACCTGGTCCTGGTCGACGAGCTGCACAACCTGAACCTCGCCACCCGCACCGGCGCCGAAGCCTCCGACCAGTTGAAGTACTTCGCCGAGCGACTGCCCGCCACATTCGCCTACGCAGGCATCGATGTTGAGGCCCAGGGCCTGTTCGCTGGCACCCGCGGCCGCCAGATCGCCGGACGGTTCACCGTTATCCCCGCCGCCCCGTTCTCCTACGCCTCCGGGACGGACCGGGAGGCCTGGCAATCCCTAGTTGGCACCCTGGAGTCCATGCTCCGGCTGCACCACCATCAGCCCGGAACGCTGACGGGTCTGAGCGAGTACCTCTACCACCGCACCGGCGGCATGATCGGCAGCCTGTCGCAACTCGTCCGGGGCGCCGGCGTACTCGCCATCGAAGACTGCAGCGAACGCATCACAGAAGACCTTTTGGAGTCAGTTCCGGTGGACTACGCCGCCGAACGCTGCCAAGCCCTCACAGCCCCGGAGAAACCCCGCTCCCGCCGCAGGCGCATCGCCTGATGCTCCTCCCCCGCCTACCCGACCCCGTCCCGCCCGCACAGCACGAGATCGCTGCCTCCTACATCGGCCGCCTGGCCCGCCTTCACGGTCTCGACATCAACGTCCTCTGGCGGTGCGTCACCGAACGCGAAGCCTCTGGCGGCATGCGCCGCGTCATCGTCCCCGAACGGCTCGCCGCCATCACCGGCCGGACCATCCACTCCCTCGCCGGGGCCCTCCCCGAACTACGCATGCCACAGCCCGACTGGGCCATGTACCGCCACCAGCCACAATCAGGCTGCCATCATTGCAACGCCAAACACCTCGGCGGCGAGGTCACCCGGATCCTGCCGCACCACCGCTATGTCTGCGCTCGACACCGGCTATGGCTCTGCCCGTCCGACGCGGACGGGCAGAGTACGTCCCTCGACACCCTCCCAGAGATCGTCCAGGCACAACGCAAACATCTGCGTATCCTCCAGCGTCACGGCTGGGCCATCACCTACGACGCCGTCCTCACCGCGATACTCATCTGCGGCCAGCTCTGGTCACTCCCGGAGAACGAGAATGGCGAAGCGTGGCACGACTGGATCCGCCGGGCCAACGTCCTCATCCCGCCCGGCACAGCCGAAGCGACCTTCTCCGTGGCCCGTCTCTGCGCCGCGGTCTACCCCGAAGCCGTCGCGCTGGCCTCGCTTTTCGCGTCGTCCTACTGGAGACAAGCAGCGCAGGAAGCAAACTGGGACCGACACCAATTCCACATCGAAATCGCGCGACGTCTAGGACACCCAAAATACCGATACAAACAGCATGACGACGATCCCATCAGCCACTGGGCCAACATGAATGCCAAACTCCAGCCGCTTTCTCCTATTTACATCCACGACCAGATACGGTACCTGCGAAAGCCAACCCTGAGCTCTGCCACGCGACTTGCACAGCAACGTCGCGCCCAGGCCTTCGACGCATCCCACCGGGCGGGTGAGGCGCTTGTCGCACACCGCCATCTCGCTACCGTCTTCCGGCGGGCCTGGAGACCAATACTGAAACACGTGCGTCTTCCGGATGGGCGCAGCTACTACCAGACTCACTGATAAGCCAACGAGGCCGAATCCCTCCCAAAAGGGGCAAACTCCTTTCGCCGTCCGCGCCATGCAGGAGAAGTAGGCACTCGTCGGCTTGTGATTGTGGGGGCTGGAAAGTGACGGGAGGCAGCATGCCTACCGGCTATGGTGGTGCCGCCTACAGTGAAGGCGACCTTCGGCCGACGCCTACTCACGCGCCTAAGAGGTCGTTTCTTATGGCGGCACGGCTTGAATGAGGGCAAGCGATCGGTTCGCCGTGTGGGGGCTGCTCAGGGCAGCGGGGTATGAAGATGCATACTCATCTGAACGCGTGAGCGTGGGAAGAGTGGCTGATGTTTGCTGTCATGGTTGGAGCCGTCGTGGCGGGCTTCGGGATCTGCCTCGTGGCGAACCTGTGGAACCTCGCAGATCGGATCTTTTCCTACTATTCCTGCCGCGTTTCGATGGGAAGCGCTACGGCTGGGACGTTTCGTCTGGTGGGAGGAGGAGCGGTTCTGG
>NZ_RDBO01000077.1:786115-829540 GCF_008120935.1 Streptomyces sp. sk2.1 | reverse complement strand
TAAGAGGTCGTTTCTTATGGCGGCACGGCTTGAATGAGGGCAAGCGATCGGTTCGCCGTGTGGGGGCTGCTCAGGGCAGCGGGGTATGAAGATGCATACTCATCTGAACGCGTGAGCGTGGGAAGAGTGGCTGATGTTTGCTGTCATGGTTGGAGCCGTCGTGGCGGGCTTCGGGATCTGCCTCGTGGCGAACCTGTGGAACCTCGCAGATCGGATCTTTTCCTACTATTCCTGCCGCGTTTCGATGGGAAGCGCTACGGCTGGGACGTTTCGTCTGGTGGGAGGAGGAGCGGTTCTGGTCGGGCTTTTCTGGATCGCAACCGCCCTGTCTGAAATGTTTTAGGCCGTCAACTGCGTGTGAAGCGGCGATGGCAGATGAGTACGGCGGCTATGCCGACGAAGGCGAGGAAGTGTTCGGCCTTGCGTTCGTAGCGGCGGTGCAGACGTCGGCAGCCGGCCATCCAGGACACCGTCCGCTCGACCACCCAGRGGTGGCGTCCGAGTCGCTGTGAGGACTCGATGCCCTTGCGGGCGATGCGGTGCCGGATGCCGCGCTTGCGGAGCCATCGGCGCAGGTGGTCGTAGTCATAGCCCTTGTCCGCGTGGAGCCTGTCGGGCCTTCGGCGGCGTGGGCCTCGCCGGGATCGGATGGGCGGGATCCCGCGCACGAGCGGCTGGAGGCCGAGGCTGTCYTGCATGTTTGCGCCGGAGACACCCAGCGACAGCGGCAGTCCGTTCCGGTCAACAATCAGGTGGATTTTCGATCCCGCCTTGCCGCGGTCGGTCGGATTCGGTCCCGTCAGTGGCCCCCTTTTACGGCCCGGAGGCTCACGGAGTCGATGGCGCACCGGGACCAGTCGAGCTCGCCACGGGCGCCGAGTTCGTCGAGGACGACACGGTGGAGCCTCGCCCAGACCCGGTCCCGGCTCCACTGGGCGAAACGTCGGTACACCGTCTGCCAGCACGGACCGAACACCGGAGGCAACTGCCTCCACGTGCAGCCTGACGTCGCCACGAACACGATCGCGGCCAGGGCCTCACGGTCACCCGCCCGACGCCGACCCCCACCCTGCGGACGCTTCACCTCCGTCGGCGGCACCACCCGCCGAAACAGCACCCACAACTCGTCCGGCACCAGCCGCTCAACCAGATCCGTCATGCACTTTTCAACGAACGACAACGCCATAAGAAACGACGTCTAAGCATCAACTGCACGCGTGGGTTGGCTTGCTCACTCCGTGTCGTCGATGCTCAGCTGACCCCGGGTGATCTGCGTACGCTCCGTTGTCTCAACGTGCAGCAAGGCGTCCAGGTGGCCGACTGTACGTACGACACTGGCGTCGTAGAGCCAATGCAGATTTCCTTCGCGTTCCAGCCGGCCATGGACCTGCACGGCAAGATTCTCCTCATACGCGTGGATGGCCTCGTGGTACTGGTCTTCGTCTGCCAGCCGTACACGCACCTTTCGAGGCTGCCCGCCCATGACGTTCTCGACGCCGAACACGCCTGGGCCGTCTGCCTCTTTGCGTGCCAGTAGGTGAACCCGGCCAGTCAACGTCATGAAGCCGGAGTCCTCCGCCGCAGCGAGACGATGCGCTGCCTTCTCCAGGATGAGGGCATCGCCACCGGAGAATTCGTATCGCGATACAGGCTCCTCGAAGCCTCCGGGAACGGAGGTGTCCCATTCGATGGTGATGTCCGAGCCGTCAGAGTGTTCGGTGATGCCGAGAATAGCGGTCGCCATCTCGTACGAGACCCCCTCTCGTACACCCACGTCGAAGCCCGTAAGCGACCCGCTGGAGCGGTAGTGGTCGATAGCCTCGACCGTGGCGGACAGTGCTTTCACCACCGCATGGCTCACATCCCGACCGTACGGTCCTGCCGCCGCCCCCACATCTAGGGCCGGTGCCGCAGCAGAGGGCCTACGGATCGGTACAGTCGTCGCAGATGGGGCAAACGCCTTCACGATGTAACTGCCTGGCTCTGTCTGCCCCATGAGCACCGAGTCGAGGTAGCGGTTGGCGAACTGGCCATGTCGGTTGCCAAAGTGCCGTACCTGGTCAACGTACGACTTGGCCCCCGCGACCAGGGTGCGGCGTGCACACGAGATGAGCCGCTCTCCCTCTCGCCAGGAGATGAGTCCACTCGGAAAGGCCGCCTCTCTGCGGAAGCGGAACTCGTCCGTGGGATCGGTGAACAGCCGTGGGGCGATCGCCCGGGCCCACAGACTTCGGAAAGTGGGAGCGCTGACCTGCTGGAGCAAAGCTTGGAGGGCCTCGATGTATTCCGGCGCTTCGCGGTCCAGCGGTACGACGAATGATCCTGCCCGAGAATCGGGCTCACCAGGAGGTGCAAGCCTGCTGTAAACGCCAGTGCGCCGACCAACGAGCGTCCAGCCTGCTTCCGTCATCAGGGTGGTAAGCCGGGTCGGATCGACGCGCCACAGATCGAGTTCGGTTGATGCCAGATCAGGCATGGAGCGGTTCACCTCTCTCGATCTTTCCCATGATGGCAGTCAACGCCTCGGCGTTGAAGAGATTGGCGGTGGGGATCCGCACTGACGGCTTCTCTGCAGGAGGAACCGTCATACCCTCCAAACTGATCCAATAGCAGGCCTGCTTGACCTCTAGATGCGTGTGCGCCGTCCGTGTCCACTGGGCCTGCCCCTTAGGGATCGCCATAACGATCAGTAGGGATTTCATACCCATCCGGGGGCGGACCAGCCGTTCCATGTAGTCACGCTTCTCGAAGCGGTAGCGGAACGATTCCGTGCTGCCATCGACGGCAATCTGGGTGGTGCTCTTCATCTGGACGTAGAAGCTTGCCTCCTCCCCGAGAGGGTCGGAAGATGTGCGTACGAGCATGGCGTCTACGCCGAACATATCGCGGCCCTGCTTGATGAAGAGGCAGCCCGCAGTCGCGGCGACGCTCTGCATGTAGCCCTCTTGGAGCTGTTCCATACAGGTCGTAAACGTCCGGCGGTCCACAGGCTTGGTTATGCCGCTTCTCGTGGCTTGCGACATGGGTGGCCCCCCTTGGTTGCCCGCGCCCCAGCGCACGCAGCATACGTTTCCCCTCCTCGGTTGTGTAGACCATCTGTCAGAACGCTATCGACAGCCACTGACAGGGGCCCGGAAACGCGAGGAGGGCAGAATCACGCCTACTCAAGAGGGGTGGGCCACCTAAGCAGCACGATCAGAACCACCCGCTCCTTCCCCGAGGAGGCGCTTGACGGCAGACTCATCCCCTACATCTGGCATCTGGCGTGCACAGCCCGACGCCGGCGCAGACCGCGCCTCGACAACATGCCGACTGGCTCAACCCGCTCCGATACTCACAGGCCGCTCTCCCCGGTCCGTGCGCAGTGGAGTGTCCGGTTGCGACTTGGAGATCATCATGCGTCAACTGCCCGTACAGGACCTACCTCGGCCGCCACGAAGCCGTGGCGCGCTGAACTAAGACGGAGGGTTGCAGATCCTCCCCGCACACTACTGACCTGCCTCTTCCCCAACCCACCCCATGGGCATCTAGTCTCCAGACCACGCCCACTTAGGGCGGAGAGACTGCTAAGTAGCGTGGCTCCTGATGCACGCCACACGACGAGCTCCAGCGGTCCGTTGCGGGCCCAGTTCCCTCCGAGTCGGGCAGGCTGAGACCTAACCCCACTCACAGCTATACAGTGCTACATCCGCGAATCGTTGGACAGCAGACGAGCGTTCACAACAGGGGGCACCAAGATGAACGGCACGGAGGAGTCAGGGCGCGATTTCGAGGTTCGAGGGCTAGAGATCTCCAGAGCCATTCACGATCCACACGGACTTCAAGGCGCTGTCATGCACAGAGGAAAGGAGCGTGACGCCCTCTTTATATCCGAGGAATCAATTCACGCCTACGAGTTTACCGTCGACGAGAAAAAGGCAAAAGCGCAGAAAGATGCCGAAAAGCTTCGCGAACTCTTGACAGACCTGAGAAAGATTCCAGACAACGCATACAAGAGTCTGACCGGATGGTTTGTTACACGAGGAGAGCCGACTGCCGAGCAGCGTGGGGCAGTCCAAGAAGAGGCTCGCAAAGGGAATGTCACCATCCACGCCATCAGTGTGTCGACGCTCCAGCGACGTCTCTGCAATTCGGAGGACTACCTACGCTCCCGAGACAACGCACCTTTCGGCAGTATCCACTATGCACGCGAAACGGCCAGCACCGATGTAAAGGTGGATGTATCTTTTAACGACGACACCGAATCCCACTTGGGTATCAGCGAACTATCAAATAGGCTCCTAGATGGGTTCAACGCGCTAGTTGTAGGCGAGTTCGGCGTAGGAAAGAGTCACGCACTACGCGAGCTGTACTACGAGTTGAGAAAACTACACTTTCGCAAGAAGAAGCTCACACCCTTTCCGGTGCACATAAATCTGCGAGACTGCGCCGGACTCAAGACTCCTGCCGAAATATTGCGTCGCCATTCCGAAGAAATCGGATTCGGCAACGACCGTAGCCTCATTTCGGCTTGGCGGGCGGGTGCTTGCATCCTGCTTCTCGACGGATTCGACGAGGTCATTCCTTCGAAATGGCTTGGAAGTGTTTCAGATCTCAAGGAGGTTCGTCGAGCAGCATTGACCCCCGTGCGCCGGCTCGTGGAGGAGACTCCGACTGGAACGGGCATTGTAGTCTGCGGACGGTCTCACTACTTTTCATCCCATTCCGAGATGGCAGAGACCCTCGGCTTCGAGTCTTCAAACAGCCTTATCCGAATCCGCGATTTCACCGAAGAACAAGTAAATCAGTACCTGCGTACAGCCGGCGTTTCAGGAGCCGTTCCGGATTGGTTGCCCACGCGACCGCTCCTGATTGGATACCTGGTCGCCATGGATGCTTTCAAAGATCTAGAGACGTCAAAACAGGCGAGCCAGGCGACGGCCTGGCGCATGTTTTTCAATAGCATCTGTGATCGAGAAGCGAGGATGTTCAGCGCGGTGCGCCCTGAGGTAATCAAGGCAATCGTCTCTCGGGTGGCCACTTTGGCGCGGTCTCAAGGAGACGAAACCGGTCCTGTAGGCATGGACCTGATGCGCACAGCCTTCATTAATATCAACAATAGGCAGCCGGACGAAGAGGGACTGCAGCTTCTTCTTCGCCTTCCCGGCCTCGCGATCTCCGATTCCGGATCCGACGAGTCTCGCATTTTCGTCGATCACAACCTTGCAGATACAGCATACGGGGAGGATCTTGCTGACTATCTCGCGAACCCCTACGATGAGCACCCACTTTCGGATGTTGCCTCCTGGATTACCTCTGCGAGTGACCTAGGCATTGACGTAGCCGCACATGCTCTAGAAGGACGAAACCTTACTGCTCGTGCAGCGTTGGCCACCGCATCTCGGCGGCAAAACCAGGCACAGTTCGATGCCGTTCTAGCTGACACCCTGCGCGTGGCTTCGGCGCTCGAGCCAGCAGAGGACGGAAACCGTAGCACCTTTATCGTCGAGGGAGTATTTTTCGGTGAGTTGTCTATCAGTAGCGGGAACTCCCTGACAAGCCGGATCAGCTATCAGGACTGCGTTATCGAAACCCTGGACATCTCGATGACGGAAGAGGGACAAAGTTTTCCTCACTTCCAGCGGTGCATTATCGGCTTCCTCGATGGAGTTTCCTCGGTTCCGGCATGGTTGACCGGAAATTTCGCCGACTGTGAAATCGAACGCTTCTCCCAGCGATCACAAACCACCGCTGGAATCATGCAGATGACTCTAGACCCCCGCACCAAAGTAGCCTTGACAATAATCAAGAAGATCTACAATCAACGCGGGTCTGGACGAAAAGACAGCGCCCTGACTCGTGGTCTGGACCAGGCAAGCAGGAAACTTGTTCCGGGCGTTCTGAGCAGCCTCCAGTCTGACGGCTGGGTGCATCGCAACACGGCTGGCCGTAACACTCTGTATCTACCTGTCAAGGGGCGTCGGCCCGCCGCGCTTCGCGCCTTGGAGAAGCCGGGTGAGTTTCGGCTTCCAGAACGGAAGAGTTAATACCGTCTGACAGGTGTTACCTAATTTCATCCGCTATCGATCTACAGAAGTGGGCGCTTCGTCCACACACATGCACCCTGGCTTGCGTAAAGGCAGGGTGCATGTGAGCCAGCCGCGAGCACACCCAGACGCACCTTAAAATCTGCGCTTCCCCCGCCCACGAACATATGCGCCTGAAGCACGGAGAACGCGGTGTGGCCGTCGAAAGTACAAGGTTGGTTGCATCGACCAACGGCCCGCTGTGCTGACGAACTCTTCAGTCCGCTGGCCATGGTGGTTGTCCGATGCAGCCTCAACCAGCACCGGACAGACGTGGTGTTCTGCGTCCTGCGCAGGTGAGCCCTGCGAGTCCCGAGTCAGTTTGCGAGCAACGTTGCCGAGGTCTCAGAGAACTCTGCGGCTACCTGCGATTTCGCCTACGGAGAGCACCCCGGCGCCCGTCGCTGACCGTCGAAAACGCAGGGTGGACCTGCACGAATCGGTGGTCGCTGTGCGGACTGACTCTTCATCTCGCAGGTCAGGGCTGTGGACGGATGCAACCTTCAACTGCACGCGACAGTCGCCGTCCAGAACCAATGCCCCCACGCAGGTCGGCCCGGCTGCACGCAGACCGCTTCGGCGAGTGGGGGCCGGACGGCCATGGGGCTGCGCCCTGCGCACAGGCCGGTCCGGGCCGGCCCCGCTGTCAGTACCTGCCCCTAGCATCCGGCCATGAGCATGATCGGGGAGTACGCCCGCCTGACACCCGCCGAACTCGATCGCGCGATCCGCGACCCCGAGTGGGCCCAGGAGTATGTCGTCGAACTGATCGAGGCAGAGCTGGACGCGGAGCCCGCGGCACCCGAAGCGCGTTGCCACGACATCGACAAGACGTGGCACGCCCTCGACTTCCTGCTGCGCCGCATCGACTTCCCCGTCGACATCGTGCACGGCGAGGAGGAGATCCCCGGAGCCGAGGGCTGGGGCTACGAGCCACCCCGCCACCTCACCCCGGAACGCGTCCGCGTCGCCGCCGAGGCGCTCGCCGCCACACCTCACGAGACCCTGACCGAGGGCGTGAGTTCGGCAGAACTCGCCCGGGCCGAGATCTACCCCGCCGCCGTCTGGGAGCGCGGCGAGTCACTGGACTACGTGACCAGCCACTACCAGGAACTGGTTCCGTTCTTCCGGGCAGCGGCAGACGCCGGGGACGCCATGCTCATCTGGCTGGACTGACGACCTTCGCCGCCCCGCGAGCCACGGGCCGCCGTTCCGGAGATACTTCCCCTCCCTCTCCGCCCGTCAACAGCGGCAGCCACCGGATGCGGGCCGGGGAATCACATGCGGGACGGAAGGAGACCGGGACAACCGAGGACTCAGCTTCCAGCACCCGTCCCGCACTTCAGTTCACGCTGAGCGAATTCCACGAACTGCCTTAGCAGCTTCGGCAGGACGCTCGGCAACTTGGCTTTGTCGGGGGCGCCACCCGCATCAATGAACAGGTTGATGTACTTCCCCGGCGATCCGGGACCGCTGGAGGGTTTGCACGTGAAATAGGCGGCAGCGCCGATGTCCCAGAGGATACCCTTCTTCCCCACGTTGATCGAATGCGGTTTGGCTTTATCCATCGAGGTCCAGTCGATCTGATCCTCAAAGCCTCGAAGGGTGGCATTCACCATAAACGCCGGAGCTCCATCAATGCTGAGTGAGCATGTCACGGAGTCGAGGTCCTCAACCAACACGAAAGGCCTGTGTGACACGGTGGCTTCGTCACCCGTCGGCAGGATGGGCGACACATCGCTACTGGCGAAGGCGTTCCAGCAGATTCGCTTGGGCAGTTCCGGGACAGCCTTTCTCTCACTGTCCGAACAGCCCGTCAGAAGACCTGCCAAGATCACAAATATTGATGCCACCGCTGCGGCATTCACGAATCGGCGCACGATTAACTTCCCTTGAGGGTTGAACTGGCGACCAGATCACGCCCCACCGAATGTGCCGTCGCGGCATGGATCGAGGCCGACCCTTGGTACTCCTTGATCTGCTCAGTCGTCAGACCGGCTCCTCGCCCAGCCGTCGCCACCGCTGCCGAGGCGGCCTCCTTGGCGGACGCCTCGGCGGACGCGTAGTCTGCCGCGGATTCATGGCGAGAATTTTTCACTGTGTCGTGCTCTGCGTTCTTCACGGCGGACTCGCTGACGTCTTCCTTGATCCAGTCCACCACGTCGCCGCCTACGGGAAGCATCTCGATGTACTTGGCCCCGATGGCATCGATGATGCGATTCGCCCACTTCGCATTGTCTGCGACGCCCTGGTTGTATTCCTTATCCGCAGCAACCTGCGCATCGAAGGTGCCTTGCACCCTCGCCTCGGTCATGATTCCGGCGATCTCACCGCCCGGGTGAACTGCGTTCCGTATCGCCTCACCCGTTTCACCGTGCTTCTCGGGATTCTGGAAGACATCGGAAACCAGCGCTGTGGTGTATGCCTGCTGGGCGTTGGTGATCGCTCCGTACGCCTGGGGGTCCTGGCCGACCGCGCCGAGGAAGAAGGCCATCTCGTCCTTCTTGAATTTCGCGGGCTCACCGAACGGCTTGATCTGGTCGGCGCCGTTCTCGGCCGTGGCCTGCAGGTCGGGCATGTACTCGGCGGCCATGTTGCCGAAATTCTGGGTCAGCCCGCTGAGCCGCCCGCCCTCCGTCACGAGTTCGGGCTCCGCGCCGATCTTCGCGACGACCTTCTCCATCAGGCCGCTCATGGTCTTGCCGTGCGACACCGGCCGCGCGTCCTCGTCGCCCGGTACCCGTCCCGTGACCGCCGCTTCCAGGGCGTTGCCCATGGCTGTCTGACCAGGGTTCTGCTCACCGCCGCCGACCGTGTCGTACCAGTCGCTCTCGGGCTTCTTGTCGAGCATGTAGTCGATGACGCGCTGCGCCTTCTCCTCCTTGGGCTTGACGTCGTCCGTGGTCACGACGCCGTCCTTGTTGGTGTCCTCCCAGAGCGGCTCGTCGAAGAAGGCCGCTGACGCCCCGGGGTTGTTGCTCATGGCCTGCATCAGACCGGTCAGGGGGTTGAAGCCCCTGCCGCCCGTCTCGTCGAGGTTGATGAGCATCTTCCGGTCCCACGGCAGGTTCTCGTGCCAGATCTCCGGGTTCTTCTTGTCCATGGCCACCATGTCCCGGCCGACCGACAGCAGGAAGCTCTTGTCGTACGTTCCTTCCCGGAGGAGCGCGCCCAGCGCCTGGTAGCCGTACAGCTTCGCGGAGCCGGCGCCCGGTACGTCGATCTGCTTGTGACCCGCCTTCATGAGTTGCGTGGTCCACCCGGGGCCGAGGTAGTCCACTGTCGACGCCTTGGTGGCGAGACCCAGCATGGCGCCCATGTCGCTCTGGATGTTGCGGACCATGTTCACCCGGTCCTGGCCGGCCGGGCCGAGGGACGTCGCGTCCAGCGACATCCTCGTGTAGGCCTCGAGGGCGCCCTCGGCAGTCAGTTTCCGGTAGAAGTCCGGGGCGAACTCCGGGTCGCCCCGGTTGTCGTCCAGGAGGTCCTCGAGTTCCCTCAGTGCCGCCACATTGCGCGCCGTGCCGCCGTCCCCGGTGACCTTCTTCATCAGCTCCGCCGCCCGGTCCACCTGCTCGGCGTCCAGGTTCGTGTACTTGGGGGCCGTGAAGTTGTGGTCGTCCTTCACATTCGCCGCGAGAGCGCGCTTCAGCGAGTCGTCGGCGTCGGAGCAGTCCTCGACGAGCCTGTCGATCCTCCTCTGCCACGAGGACACGGCGTCGTTCTGCTTCCGCAGGGCTTCCGCGTAGCCCGGTTCATGGCGCGCCGCGGTGTCGCCCTCCAGGTCGTACCGCGGCCTGACCTTGCCCTTGGCGTCCACATGGATCCCGGCGGCCGGGCCCTCCTCGTCCCTGATCCTGACGAGTGCGTCCCTGGCGGTCCTGAACGACGTGTGCGCATCCGTGAGCAACAGTTTGATGCCCTCTGCCTGGGCCCCGGCGTCCTCGAACTCCTTGGCGGTCTTGGCTATGAAGGGTTTGGTGACGTCGGAGTTGGCGCCCTGCCATCGCGCCTTGTCGGACTTGGCCTTCATTCCCTGCCGTGCGTCGTCGGCAAGCTTCTCCAGCTTGGTCGCCATTTCCGACCAGTTGTCCGCGGCTTCCTTCAGCTTGCCGACGGGCGCGTTGACGACGTCATCGAATGTCAGCACGATGTTCCCGCCCCGCCCTACTCGTAGTACTTGCTGATCTCGGACACGGAGAGCAGCTTGCCGCCGATGTCGGCGTCGTTCCCGGCGTGAACGGACTTGCTGTAGTCGAGGTGGTCGGATATCCGGGCGCAGGCGTCCAGGAGGGTCCGTAACTGGCTGTTCCACCGGTCATGCACCTTCAACAGCTGCGCTCCGCTGGTGAAGTTGCCGTTCGTCAGGGCGATCGCCGCATCGAAAGTGGCGGAGCGGGCATGGTCACCGTCCCGGGAGAGCCTGCTCCGCAGCAGGTACGCCTCGTGTCCTACCGCCCCGAGGTCGTCCTGGTTCACCACCAGATCGGCCGCGCCTCCTGAGGCTCCCGCGCTTCCCCCGACTCCGTTCGTCTGCATGTGAGTCGGCCTCTGCCGGGCGGCTTCGGTCTTGATCTGCTCCCACTCGTTCCAGGCCATCGTGCGCCCCCGTTTCGGCCGGTTCCCGTTTTTCTCCTGTGGTCGTACGAGCCTCGTCCCACCCCATGACGGGCCACGCATTTCATCTAACAGGGGATTGCCGTTCGATTCGACAACTCCCTTGCCGCACAGTGCGATTCGGACAGATCAAGGCCGACAAAGGCCCCTCCGGAATCACGACGGCCCAACAGTCCTCGTCCCGGTCGGGAGAAAAGGCGACCGGGCGATCGGCGACGGGGGCCGCCCGTACGACTGGCCGGCAGCATGGAGGCGGGGTGCGTCACGCACCCCGCCTCCGTTGCTCCAGGGACCCTTGTCGCTCCGAAGAGTCCCCCGTTACTCCGGAGAGCCGGGAGAGGCCGGAGAAGGGGAAGCGGAAGGAGCGGGAGAGAAGTCCGGCACCGGAATCGGGCGCGAACCGTTCTTCAGCGATTCCGCACCGGCCACGCCGACCAGCGACGCGGCCACCGCGGGCCGCACCGGGACCAGCGGCGGCTCCCCGCGTTCCACCGTGGCCCGGAATCCCTGGAGCACGCGCACCGTGCCCTCGGCCCGCCGCTCCACCGGCTGCCCGTCCAGGGTGAGGGGCGGCGCGGCCCGCTCCTCCTCGTGCGCGACGCCGTCGTCCCGGGTCCAGCCCTCCGCCCGGACGCGGACGGACCAGGACCGCTCGCCCGACGCGCGCACGGACTCGGCCAGCGCCCGGGTGCCGCGGACGGACAGCCAGCTCCAGTGGCTGTCGGGTTCGCCCTGGAGGAAACCGTGGCGGGTCACGGCCAGCGCGCCGGTGGACAGCCTGACGGTCATGACGACGGCCCGGGCCGGGTCCGCCTCGTGCGCCCGGAACGCGGACACCTCCACCGGCCAGGCGTCCGTGAGCGCCAGCACCGGCGAGACGGTGTGCGTGCAGTACGCCGTGGCGGAGATGCGGCCGCGCCAGCTGCCGGGATCACCGATCAGCGCCTCGACGTCCTGCGGCGACATGCCGTGCAGGTAGTCGGCCTCGATCAGGTCGACCCGGCCCAGCTCCCCGGCCCCGATCGCCTGCCGGAGCAGTCGGACGTGCGGGTGGAGGACGTAGTTCTCGGCGAAGGAGTAGGTGGCGGTGGACCGCTCCGCCACCTCGATCAGCCGCCGGCCCTCCTCCTCGTCCACGCAGGCCGCGCACTCGGAGAGCACGTGCACGCCCCGCTCCAGGAACGCGATGGCCAGTGGTGCGTGCGCGTCGAAGTCGTTGGCCAGGACGACCCCGTCCAGGGGGAGCTCCAGCAGGTCCTCCCACCGGTCGGTGAGCACCGCTCCCGGCAGCTCCTCCCGCGCCGCCTCCAGGCGTTCGGCCTCCCGGTCGCAGGCGGCCACCACCTCCATGCCCACCCGCCGGCACCAGCCCGCCAGGTACAGCCCCATCCTCAACCCGATCACAGCGACGCGCATACGCGCATGCTCTCTTGGCGCCGCCCGCCCACGCCAAGCCTTTTCCGGCCGTCCTGCCCGGCACGTACGAGTCCCTGCCCGGCACGTACGAGCCTCTGCCCCGCACGTACGAGCCTCTGCCCCGCACGTACGAACCTCTGCCCCGCACGTACGAACCTCTGCCCCGCACGTACGAACCTCTGCCCGGCGCGTACGGAAAATCCGTTCGGCTCCGCACGGCGCACCGGGCACAGTGCCCGTATGGACGACGACAACGGCGGTGGCGGCGGGGACCGGGGGCTGGACGAGGACGGGACGATCCGGCGGGAGGGCTCGCTGAGCCGGGTGCCCGCGGTGTTCGCCCCCGTGGTGGCGGCGGCCCGGTCCCGGATCTCCGCGGCGTTCGACGGCACGCGACTGCACAGCGCGTACGTCTACGGCAGCATCCCGCGGGGCACGGCCGTGCCCGGCGTCTCCGACCTGGACCTGCTGCTGGCGCTGCACGACGCGCCCACCCCGGCGGACGAGGCCGCGGCCCGCGCCGTCGAGGCCGACCTGGACGCCTCGTCCGACCGGATCGACGGGGTCGGCGTCCTCCTCTCCGACGTCGGAACGCTCACCGGCGAGCTCGAACGCGACGACCTCGGCTTCTTCGTCGCCTGCCTCTGCACGCCGCTGCTGGGCGAGGWCCTCGCCCAGCGGTTGCCGTCCTACCGCCCGACCGGCCGGCTGGCCCGGGAGACCAACGGGGACCTCCATCTGCTGCTCCCCCGGTGGCGGCGAAGGGCCGCCGAAGCCGCCACGGACGCCGAGCGCCGGTACCTCAGCCGCGGGGTCGCCCGTCGGCTCGTCCGTTCCGGCTTCACCCTCGTGATGCCGCGGTGGGGCGGCTGGACCAGTGATCTGGTGGAGTCGGCCGAGGTGTTCGCCCGCTACTACGCCGACCGTCCGGAGCGGGTCGAGCAGCTGCGGTCGGCCGCGCGCGTCGGGCGCGCCCCGTCGGCCGACCCCGCCGTCATCGCGATGCTCGTCGAGGATCTCGCGCCGTGGCTGGCGGCCGAGTACCTCGCGGTGCACGGCCCGAAGGCACCGCGCCCCTGAGCACCGCGCCCCCTGTCGCCCGTTGCTCCGCCGCTCGCGCCTCCACCGATACCGTCCGCCCCCTGCGCGCCACGACCCGCCGCAGCAGTGCCGTCCGTCCGGCCGTCCGTGAACCGGTCCGCTCCCGGTGGCCGATAGAAGGGGTGTGAAGCTGTTGCACCCCTCGGGGGAGGACCGGGACGACGAGGCGCTGCTGCGTGCCGTCGCCGGCGGGGACACGGAAGCGCTGGCGGCGCTCTACGACCGGCACGCCGGCTGGCTGCTCGCCCGGCTGAACAGGCGGTGCGCGGACGGCGAGACCGTGCGGGAGGTGCTCCAGGACACGTTCGTGACGGTCTGGCGCTCCGCCGGTTCGCACCGCGGTGCGCAGGTCGGCGGCTGGCTGTGGGTGATCGCCTCGCGCCGTCTGGTGGACGCGCAGCGGTCGCACGCCCGCGCCCGGCTCGCCGCGCTGGCCGAGCGGGCGGAGCACGAGGAGCGGGCCGCCACCGCGCCGTCCGCCGAGGAGCGGGTGCTCGCCGGTCTGGAGTACGGGGACGTGGGCGCGGCGCTCGACCGGATCTCGCCCGAGCTGCGGGAGGTCCTGCGCGCCACCGTGATCGACGGGCTGACGACCCGTGAGACGGCCCGGCTCCTCGGCATACCGGAGGGCACGGTCAAGACCCGGGCGATGCGGGCCAGGCGCGAGCTGCGCGCCGCGCTGGAACTGCCGGTGCCGGGGGCCGGACCGCTGGGGGGCACGGCATGACCGCGACGGGAGGTGACGGCATGGCCCCGTGGCACGTGTCCGGGGAACTGGCCCGGCGGTACGCGGCGAACGCGCTGCCGGAGACGGACGCCTGGTCCGTGGAGAAGCACGTGGAGGCGTGCGGGGAGTGCGCGGCGGAGGTCTCGGCCGCGGTACGCGCGCGCCGGGAGACGGCCGCGGTGCTGGCCGGGGTGCGGGAGGGGGTACTGGCCGCGGTGGCCGCCGAGGCCGGTGCGCCGGACGGCGCGGGCCCGGTGCGCCGCTCCGCGCCCCGGCCCCGCAGCGGTACGGGCCCGGTGCGCCGTCTGCTGCGCGCCGTACGCGGACCGGGCTCCCGCACCCGTCGCGCCCCTGGCCGGGGGCGTCCGCCCGTCGGTGCGCCGGGGGCCCGGGGCGGGCGTCTGCTGTGGGCCGCGGGGCCCGCGCTGCGCGGGCCGTGGCTGCTGGCGCTGGTGCTGGTGGCCGTCGGGGCCCTCGCCCTGGCGTACGGGGCCGGGCTCGGCGGCGCCGCGCGCCCGCTGCTGCTCGTCGTCGCGCCGGTGCTGCCGCTCGCCGGGGTCGTCGTCTCCTACGGACGGCACACGGACCCGATGCACGAGATCGCCGCGGCCACCCCGTCCGGCGGGCTGCGGCTGCTGCTGACCAGGACCGCCGTGGTGCTGGGCGTGAGCATCCCGGCGCTCACCCTCGCCGGGGCGGCGCTGCCCCCGTCCGCCGCCGGGCCGGGCCCGGCGGCCTGGCTGCTGCCGGGGCTGGCGATGACGCTGGCGGCGCTCGCGCTCGGTTCGTACGTCGGCTGCCGCACCGGCGCCTCGTCCGTGGCCGCCGCCTGGGCGGTCGCCGTCGTCCTGTCCGCGGGCGCCTCGCCCCCCGCCGTCGGGGCACCGGTGACCGAGGCCGCGCGGTACTTCGCCGGTCCCTCCGCACAGGGCGCCTGGGCCGCGGCGGCGCTGCTGTGCGCCGCGCTGCTCGCCGCGCGCCGCAGATCCTTCGACCATCTGGAGACGTCGTGAACGTGAACGGCACCACGGCCGTGAACACGGTGGAGGTCAGGGAACTGACCGTCCGGCACCGCAGGAGGACCGCGCTGGACGCGGTCGACCTCGATTTCGCCCCCGGTGTGCACGGGCTCCTCGGCCCGAACGGGGCGGGCAAGACCTCGCTGATCCGGGTGCTCGCCACGGTCGCGGCACCGTCCGGCGGCCGGGTGGAGCTGCTCGGCAGCCAGGTCGGCGGCCGGGCGGACCACCGCAGCCGGGCGGAGGTCCGGCGCAGGCTCGGCTACCTGCCCCAGGAGTTCGGCCACTACCCGGGCTTCACGGTCCGCGAGTTCGTCTCCTACGTGGCCTGGCTCAAGGAGATGGACGCGGCGGCCGTCCCCGCCGCCGTCGAACGCGCGGTGGACCGGGTGGGCCT
This sequence comes from Streptomyces sp. sk2.1, assembly GCF_008120935.1. Lineage (GTDB taxonomy): Bacteria > Actinomycetota > Actinomycetes > Streptomycetales > Streptomycetaceae > Streptomyces. Next base: position 814,198 of record NZ_RDBO01000077.1, on the reverse strand, counting down.
GACGGACCGGATCGACGCCCGGGTGAAGACCCTGTCGGGCGGCATGGTGCGACGGGTCGGCATCGCCCAGGCGATCGTCAACGACCCGGACCTGCTCCTGTTCGACGAGCCCACCGCCGGTCTCGACCCGGAGCAGCGGGTCGAGTTCCGGGCGCTGATACGGGAGCTGGGCCGCACGGCCACCGTGATCGTCTCGACCCATCTGGTCGAGGACGTGGCCGCGGCCTGCACCGGGGTCACGCTGATCGAGGCGGGCCGGATCGCGTACCGGGGCACGACGCGCGAGCTGGCGGAGCTCGGCGGCACGGACGACAGGGCGGGCGACGGCGCGGAGCCGGCGGACGGCAACCCCGTCGAGCGCGGCTACACCGCCGCGCTGCGCGCGCACCGGGCGGCGGTGGCGAACCGATGACCACCCCCGCAGGGTCCGTCCGGACCGTGCCCGAGAAGCCCGTGCCCCAAAAGCCCTCGTCCGGGAAGCCCCGGGCCCGCACCGCCCTGCGGACCGAACTCCGGCGCGGGATCGCCCCGTGGACGGGTACCGCCGTCGCCCTCACGCTCCTCGTCCCGCTGTGGAGCAAGGCGGCCCAGTGGCAGGGGAGCTGGGGCGGGACGCAGACCGAGCTGCACGCGGCGGCGACCCTGCTCGCCGGCCCACTCGTCGCCGCGGCGGCCTGCTGGCAGGGCGGCAGGGAGCACCGGCGCCGCACCGCCGAGCTGCTGCTCTCCGTGCCGCGCGGCCGGCTCGCCCGGGTGGTGACGGCCATGGCACCCGTCGCGCTGTGGGCGGCGGCCGGGTATCTGGTCGCGCTGGCCGCGGTGTTCACGGCGACCGCCCCGTACACCGGTGCGGGCGGCCCGTCCCTCGCGATCGCCGTCACGGACCTCGGGTTCCTGCTGTCCGTCGCCCCCGTGGGCTTCGTCGCCGGCCGGCTGGTGCGGTGGCGGCTGGCCGCCCCGGTGCTCGCGGCCGTCCTGTACGTCGCGCTGGGCGCCCCGGGCTATCTGGAGGCGGACGCCCGCTTCCTGAGCCCGGCCGAACAGTTCTCCCTCGAAGGGTCCGTGCCGGTGTGGTGGTTCGCACCGGTCCTGCTGGCCTGGACGGGCGGCGTCGGCGCCGCCGTACTGCTGGCGTACGCGACCCGGCGGCGTCTTCTGGCCGTCGTACCGCTCGTACTGGCGGTCGCGGCCGGGACGGTGATCGCGCGCACGGGCGAGGACCTGCTCCGGGACGACCCGGCCACGACCCGCAAGGTCTGTTCGAAGGCCGCCCCCGGCACTCCGCAGATCTGCCTGGCCGCGCCCGATTCCCGGCTGCTGCCCCGGGTGTCCGAGGCGCTGGAGGGGGTGTTCTCCCGGCTGGAGGGGGTGCCGGGCGCGCCGGTCCGTTACGTGGCCCCGCAGTACGAACCGAAGGACGGCGAGGCCGCCCTCGCGCACGCCGTACGGGGCTGGGGCGTCGCCCGGGACCGGCTGACCGACCCCCGGGCGTACGCGGCGAACACCGCTCTGGGCCTCACCGTCCGCGACTGCCCGGAGGACGGGGCCCGCAGGACCGCCCGGGAGGCCGACCGGATGCAGCGCACCGACGACGCGGTACGGAGCTGGCTGGCCGACGAGGAATCGCCGTGGTACCCGGAGTCCCGCCGGCTCGCCCGCCTCGAAGCCATGCCGGACGCCGACCGCAGGGCCTGGCTCGGCCGCTACCTGGCGACCCGGAAGAGCTGCGCGCCCGCGGAGGTACCGGTCCTGTGAGCACCCGCCCGGCCCCCGCCGTCCCTCTCCCGCCCCTTCCGCGCCTGCGGTCCCGTCCTCCTTTCCTGTATGTCCGTTCCCGCGCGCTCCCGCTCACCGCCGTCACCCTGGTCTGCGTCGCCCTGGTCGCCGCCTGGGCGGCGCACTGGCTGGAGAGCCGGCCGTACTTCGACCACACCGCCCGCGTCCCGGTCGTCGCGCTGGCCCCGCTGCTCGCCTCCGCCGCGATCGGCACCGGTCTGTACACGCACTCCGACGAGCTGGACCGGACCGCGGTGCGCCGCTGGTGGCCGCGCAGGCTGCTGCACCTGCTGGCCCCGACCGCGCTGGCGGTCGGCGCGCTCGCGGCGGCCGTCCCCGGCCACCCGGAGGCGTACGGGGCCCCCGGCATGGTGCGCAACGTGCTCGGCGCGACCGGGGTGGCCGCGGCCTCCGCCGCCCTGATCGGCGCCCGGCCGAGCTGGCTGCCGATGACGGTCTACGGCGGGGCGGTCTACCTGGCGGCGCCGCGCACCCCGGGCGGCGCGGCGGCGGTGTGGGCCTGGCCGATGCAGCCGGGCCCGCAGGTGGCGGCGTGGGCGGTGGCCGTGACGGCGTTCGTGGCCGGGTCGGCCCTCCTCGTGGTGCGCGGCGCGCGCCCGGAACGCGAGTAGCCGACGGCGGCCGGGCCGAACGCCCCACCGCCGCCCACGACGGACGGCCCGGCGCCCCGGCCGGCGTCCGGCGACGGACGGACCCCACGACCCGACCGGCCTCCGGCGACTGACGGACCCGGCGGTCCGACCGGCCTCCGGCACCGGACGGACCCCACGATCCGGCCGACTTCCGCCGACGGACGGCCCGGACGACGCCCGCACCGGCCTCCGGCGACGAACGACCCCGACGCCCGCACCGGCCTCCGGCGGCGGATGGCCCCGGCGGACCGGGCAATCCGCTGGCTTCCGGCCGCGCCGACCGGACAGGATGGCGGGGACCTTGTCCGCCGTCCATCGGAGACCCGCACCATGCCCGACACGCACCGCTCCGACGCCCTCGCCCCCGCCCCCGCCCCCGTCACGCTCGACCGTCGCGAAGGCCCGTACGGCGAGGTCGTCCTGCGGGGGCGCGGTGACGACTTCGAGATCATCGCCAACGGGTGCTTCCTGATGGACACCTCGGACGGGCGCTCCGAGCGGCTGCTGATCGACGCGGCGCTGGCCGCCCTGCCCGCCGACCGGCCGGACCCCTCGGTGCTCATCGGGGGGCTCGGGGTCGGTTTCTCGCTGGCCCGGGCCGCCGCCGAGCCGCGCTGGGGGCGGATCGTCGTGGCCGAGCGGGAGCAGGCGATCGTGGACTGGCACCTGGAGGGTCCGCTGGGCTCCCTCTCCGGCGCGGCGCTCGCCGATCCGCGGACCTCGATCCTGACGGCTGACCTGGTCGCCCACCTGCACACGACCACGGAGCGTTACGACGCCCTGTGCCTGGACATCGACAACGGGCCGGACTGGACGGTCACCGAGGACAACACGAACCTGTACTCGCCCGCCGGTCTGGCGGACTGCATGGAGCGGCTGACGCCGGGCGGCGTTCTCGCGGTGTGGTCCGCCCAGCCTTCCGCCGACTTCGAACAGGCCCTGCGGAATGCCGGATTCAGTGGGGTAAGGACCGAAGAGGTCAGCGTTGCCCGAGGTGTTCCCGACGTGGTGCATCTCGCACTTCGGACGGGCTGAGATCCCCCTCCGGGTATCGACGGCCCCGAAAAGCCCCGGGGCCAAGCATCACAAGGCCGACACTCCGCCACTTCCTCGCGCCCGAGCCGTTACACCCTGCGTAGCCGAGAGCAGTCCGCTGCCTTTACGCTGCTGACCCGTAACGGGGTCACCCACGAAATCCACAAGCGAAGACCGTGCGTCCGGGGGTACGGCCCCCGCGAGGACGGGCAGGGGCGGGGCGATGGAACAGACACACACCACCCACAACAACGTCGCGGCCACCCCGGGAGCGCAGCGCCGGGTGCTGGTGGTCGAGGACGACGCCACGATCGTCGATGCCATTTCCGCCCGGCTGCGGGCCGAGGGCTTTCTGGTGCAGACCGCACTCGACGGCCCCGCGGCGGTGGACGCGGCCGAGGCCTGGCAGCCCGACCTGATGGTGCTCGACATCATGCTTCCCGGCTTCGACGGCCTGGAGGTCTGCCGCCGGGTGCAGGCCCAGCGGCCGGTGCCGGTGCTGATGCTGACGGCGCGGGACGACGAGACCGACATGCTGGTCGGCCTCGGGGTCGGCGCCGACGACTACATGACCAAGCCGTTCTCGATGCGCGAGCTGGCGGCCCGGGTGCACGTCCTGCTGCGCCGGGTCGAGCGCGCGGCGCTGGCCGCGGTGACGCCGCGGAGCGGGATACTGCGCCTCGGCGAGCTGGAGATCGACCACGCCCAGCGGCGGGTCCGGGTGCGCGCCGAGGACGTCCACCTCACACCGACCGAGTTCGACCTGCTGGTCTGTCTGGCGAACACCCCGCGCGCCGTCCTGTCCCGGGAGCAGTTGCTGGCCGAGGTCTGGGACTGGGCGGACGCCTCCGGCACCCGCACCGTGGACAGCCACATCAAGGCGCTGCGCCGGAAGATCGGCGCGGAGCGGATCCGCACCGTGCACGGTGTCGGCTACGCCCTGGAGACCCCGGCCCCATGACCGCCTCCGGCCCCGGGCTGAGGCCCTTCTCCGTCAAGGCCAAGCTGGGCACGCTCGTGGTGGTCTCGGTGTTCATCACCACCGGGCTGCTGATGGTGGCCGTGCGCACCCGGACCGAGCTGCGGTTCATCACGGTGTTCTCGGTGATCGCGACCCTGCTGATCACGCAGTTCGTGGCGCACGGCCTGACGGCGCCGCTGGACGAGATGACGACGGTGGCCCGGTCGATATCGCACGGCGACTACACCCGGCGGGTGAGCGGTGCCGACCGGCGCGACGAGCTGGGCGACCTGGCCCAGACGATCAACCTCATGGCGGACGACCTGGAGGCGGTGGACCGACATCGCAAGGAGCTGGTCGCCAACGTCTCGCACGAGTTGCGCACCCCCATCGCGGCGCTGAGAGCCGTGCTGGAGAACGTCGTGGACGGGGTGTCCTCGGCCGATCCGGAGACCATGCGCACCGCGCTGAAGCAGACCGAGCGGCTCGGCCGGCTGGTGGAGACGCTGCTGGACCTGTCCCGGCTGGACAACGGGGTGGTCACGCTCAAGGCCCGCCGCTTCGAGGTGTGGCCCTACCTGTCGGGGGTGCTGAAGGAGGCGAACCTCGCCGTCTCGCACCGCAGGCTGTCGTCCGGCTCCGGGAACCACACCCGCAAGGATGTGCACCTGCATCTGGACGTCTCGCCGCCCGAGCTGACCGCGCACGCGGACGCGGAACGCCTGCACCAGGTGGTGGCCAATCTGATCGACAACGCTGTCAAGCACAGCCCGCCGCACGGCCGGGTCACCGTGCTGGCGCGGCGCGGGGCCGGGCCGGAATCCCTCGTGCTGGAGGTCCTGGACGAGGGGCCGGGCATTCCGGAGGCGGAGCGGCACCGGGTCTTCGAGCGTTTCAACCGGGGCGAGGTGCCGTCCCCGCACGGTCCGGGCAGCGACGGGGGCACCGGGCTCGGCCTGGCGATCGCCCGCTGGGCGGTGGATCTGCACGGCGGGCGCATCGGTGTGGCCGAATCTGCTCGCGGCTGCCGAATTCAGGTCACTCTTCCGGGGACCACACAACCGCGAGGTTGACATAGGGTTCGAACCGGAAGGGCACGTTCTGCGTGTTCCGTTCAAGGGGTGCGATCCAGGGGGCCGCAGCCCCTGTTCGGCGTACCCGCAGCGAAGCGGAACCATGCTTGTTTCCCGCCATTTCCTGCCCCGAAACCCGCCTTCCGGTGTGACTTGCGCGACGAAGACCGGCCCGGCCTGCAAGTAACGGCCCGGGAGGCGTAGCCTTGATTTCCGCTGTCCATCACCTTGTGAAGCGGAAGAGGGCGGTTGCCGCCGTGTCGTCTCAGTCCCCCAGTAACTCGAGCATCTCGACCGACCAAGCCAGCACGGGTGCGAACCCCGCCGCGGCTTTCGGGCCCAATGAGTGGCTCGTCGACGAGATCTACCAGCAGTACCTCCAGGACCCCAATTCGGTCGATCGCGCCTGGTGGGACTTCTTCGCCGACTACAAGCCGGGCGCGTCCGGCACGGCGGACAAGCCCGTTCCCGGCACCCCGGCCCCGGCGGCCCCGGTGACCCCGGCCGCTCCCGCACAGACCGCTCCGGCGCAGGCTCCCGCGCCGGCCGCGAAGACCCCGGCGCCCGCGGCTCCGGCCCCGGCTCCCGCACAGGCCGCCGCCGCTGCCCCGGCGAAGGCCGCGCCGGCCCCGGCCGCGAAGGCCGCCCCGGCCACCGAGGCCGCCGAGGGCCCCGAGTACGTGACGCTGCGCGGCCCGTCGGCCGCCGTCGCGAAGAACATGAACGCCTCGCTGGAGCTGCCGACGGCCACGTCCGTCCGCGCCGTCCCGGTGAAGCTGCTCTTCGACAACCGCATCGTCATCAACAACCACCTCAAGCGCGCCCGGGGCGGGAAGATCTCCTTCACGCACCTCATCGGGTACGCGATGGTGCAGGCCATCAAGGCCATGCCGGCGATGAACCACTCCTTCGCGATGAAGGACGGCAAGCCGACCCTGGTCAAGCCCGAGCACGTGAACTTCGGCCTGGCCATCGACCTGGTGAAGCCGAACGGCGACCGCCAGCTCGTCGTCGCCGGCATCAAGAAGGCCGAGACGCTCAACTTCTTCGAGTTCTGGCAGGCCTACGAGGACATCGTCCGCCGCGCCCGCAACGGCAAGCTGACGATGGACGACTTCTCGGGCGTCACCGTCTCCCTGACGAACCCGGGCGGTCTCGGCACGGTCCACTCGGTCCCCCGTCTGATGCCCGGTCAGTCGGTCATCATGGGCGTCGGCTCGATGGACTACCCGGCCGAGTTCCAGGGCACGTCGCAGGACACCCTGAACAAGCTGGGCATCTCCAAGGTCATGACGCTGACCTCGACGTACGACCACCGGGTCATCCAGGGCGCCGCCTCCGGCGAGTTCCTGCGCATCGTCTCCCAGCTCCTGCTCGGCGAGAACGAGTTCTACGACGAGATCTTCAAGTCGCTGCGCATCCCGTACGAGCCGGTCCGCTGGCTGACGGACATCGACGCCTCGCACGACAACGACGTGACCAAGGCCGCACGGGTCTTCGAGCTGATCCACTCCTACCGGGTCCGCGGTCACGTCATGGCCGACACCGACCCGCTGGAGTACCGCCAGCGCAAGCACCCCGACCTGGACATCACCGAGCACGGCCTCACCCTGTGGGACCTGGAGCGCGACTTCGCGGTCGGCGGTTTCGCCGGCAAGTCGATGATGAAGCTCCGCGACATCCTCGGCGTGCTCCGTGAGTCGTACTGCCGCACCACCGGCATCGAGTTCATGCACATCCAGGATCCGAAGCAGCGCAAGTGGATCCAGGACCGGGTGGAGCGCACCCGCACCCAGCAGCCCGAGCGCGAGGAGCAGCTGCGCATCCTGCGCCGGCTGAACGCGGCCGAGGCGTTCGAGACCTTCCTGCAGACCAAGTACGTCGGCCAGAAGCGGTTCTCGCTGGAGGGCGGCGAGTCCGTCATCCCGCTGCTCGACGCGGTCATCGACTCCGCCGCCGAGGCCCGCCTCGACGAGGTCGTCATCGGCATGGCCCACCGCGGCCGGCTGAACGTGCTGGCGAACATCGTCGGCAAGTCGTACGCCCAGATCTTCCGCGAGTTCGAGGGCAACCTCGACCCCCGGTCGATGCACGGCTCCGGCGACGTGAAGTACCACCTGGGCGCCGAGGGCACCTTCACCGGTCTGGACGGCGAGCAGATCAAGGTCTCGCTGGCCGCCAACCCCTCGCACCTGGAGGCGGTCGACCCGGTCCTGGAGGGCATCGCCCGCGCCAAGCAGGACATCATCAACAAGGGCGGCACGGACTTCACCGTCCTGCCCGTCGCCCTCCACGGCGACGCGGCCTTCGCGGGCCAGGGCGTCGTCGCCGAGACGCTCAACATGTCGCAGCTGCGCGGCTACCGCACCGGCGGCACCGTGCACGTGGTGATCAACAACCAGGTCGGCTTCACCGCCGCCCCGGAGTCCTCGCGCTCCTCGATGTACGCCACCGACGTGGCGCGCATGATCGAGGCCCCGATCATCCACGTCAACGGCGACGACCCCGAGGCCGTCGTCCGCGTGGCCCGGCTGGCCTTCGAGTTCCGGCAGGCGTTCAACAAGGACGTCGTGATCGACCTCATCTGCTACCGCCGCCGCGGTCACAACGAGGGCGACAACCCGGAGTTCACCAACCCGCAGATGTACACCCTGATCGACAAGAAGCGCTCGGTGCGCAAGCTCTACACCGAGTCCCTCATCGGTCGCGGCGACATCACGCTGGAAGAGGCCGAGCAGGCGCTCCAGGACTTCCAGGGCCAGCTGGAGAAGGTCTTCGCGGAGGTCCGCGAGGCCACCTCGCTGCCGGCCCCGGCGCACTCCCCCGAGGTCCAGCCGGAGTTCCCGGTCGCCGTGACCACCGCGGTCTCCCAGGAGGTCGTGAAGGTCATCGCGGAGTCCCAGGTCAACATCCCCGACCGGATCACCGTCCACCCCCGTCTGATGCCGCAGATGCAGCGCCGCGCGGCCTCGGTGGAGAACGGCACGATCGACTGGGGCATGGGCGAGACCCTGGCCATCGGTTCGCTGCTGATGGAGGGCACCCCGGTCCGGCTCGCCGGCCAGGACAGCCGCCGCGGCACCTTCGGCCAGCGCCACGCGGTCCTCGTCGACCAGGTGACCGGCGAGGACTACACCCCGCTGCTCTACCTCTCCGACGACCAGGCCCGTTACAACGTCTACGACTCGCTGCTCAGCGAGTACGCGGCGATGGGCTTCGAGTACGGCTACTCGCTGGCCCGCCCCGAGTCGCTGGTCATCTGGGAGGCCCAGTTCGGTGACTTCGTCAACGGCGCGCAGACCGTCGTCGACGAGTTCATCTCCTCGGCCGAGCAGAAGTGGGGCCAGACCTCCGGCGTCACGCTGCTGCTGCCGCACGGCTACGAGGGCCAGGGCCCGGACCACTCGTCCGCCCGCCCGGAGCGCTTCCTCACGCTGTGCGCGCAGAACAACATGACGGTCGCCATGCCGACCCTGCCGTCGAACTACTTCCACCTCCTGCGGTGGCAGGTGCACAACCCGCACCACAAGCCGCTGATCGTCTTCACCCCGAAGTCGATGCTCCGTCTCAAGGCGGCCGCGTCGAAGGTGGAGGAGTTCACCAGTGGCGGCTTCCGCCCGGTGATCGGCGACGACTCGGTGAACCCGGCCGACGTCCGCAAGGTCGTCTTCTGCGCCGGCAAGGTCTACTACGACCTGGAGGCCGAGCGCGCCAAGCGCGGCGTCACGGACACCGCGATCATCCGTCTGGAGCGCCTGTACCCGCTGCCGGGTGCCGAGATCCAGGCCGAGATCGCCAAGTACCCGAACGCCGAGAAGTACCTCTGGACCCAGGAGGAGCCGGCCAACCAGGGCGCCTGGCCGTTCATCGCCCTGAACCTGATCGACCACCTGGACCTGGCCGTCGGTGCCGACGTCCCGCACGGTGAGCGCCTGCGCCGCATCTCGCGCCCGCACAGCTCGTCCCCGGCGGTCGGCTCGGCCAAGCGCCACCAGGCCGAGCAGGCCCAGCTGGTCGCCGAGGTCTTCGAGGCCTGACCCGCTGCCGGACGAAAGGGGCCCGTTCCCGCGAGACGATCGCGGGGGCGGGCCCCTCGGCTGTTGAAAACCGGAACCGCAGAAGAGCATCAGCCGATCAACGGTTCAAAGCTCCACCGCCCCATCCCCGGCCGAGGCGATGCAGACCGATCCAGGAGAAGGCGTTCGTCACCCTCGACGGCGCCCTGCTGCCGATCGACCGCATTTGCCACGTGCCGAATCCATGGAATACCCCTGCCGTGGTGACGGAATCAGATCATCTGCGGCTCGAAGTCCCAGTACGGCCGGTTGCGGGAGCGGGCCGAGACGGTGTGGACGTGCTGGTCGCCCAGGGTCGCCCTCAGGTCCTCCAGCGCCTCCGTCTCGACCTTGTCCGCGCGCTGCCGCTCGCGGAGGCCGCGCAGGTCCGCGGCGTGCGCGATGCGGACGGAGAGGGTCAGCGGGTGGAGCCGGCCGAGGACCTCGGTGGCCCTCGTGGCGACGGCGTCCGTCAGCGCGGCCGCGGATTCCGGGTCGCCCACCAGGTTGCGCAGCGCGGAGGCGTTGATCGCGCAGCCCAGGGTCCAGGGGTGGTGCTCGCCCAGGGCCCGGGTCATGTCGGCGAGCGCCTGTTCCAGGAGGGCGTGGGCCTGATCGCGTTCGCCCACGTTGCGCAGGATCAGGGCGTGGTTGGCGCGGGTTCCCGCCACGTACGGGTGTTCCTCGCCAAGCATGTCCGTGTAGCCGCCGACCACCTTCTCGCTTATGGCCCTGGCCTGGTCGATGTCGGCGTGCTCCCGGGCGAAGAAGCTCTGGCTGGCCGCGAACATCATCGTCAGCGGGTCGTTCTCGCCGAGCACCCGCTCGCATCGTTCGAGGACCCGGGTGAACAGGGCCGCGGCCTTGGACCGCTCCCCCGAACGGTACTGGCACAGCGCGAGGTTGTGCTCGGCGCGCAGGGTCTGCGGGTTGTCCTGGCCCATGACCAGGCGGTGCACCCGGACGCTCTGGTTCTGGAGCGACAGGGCGTCGCCGTACCGGCCGAGCAGCCGCAGGTCGGTGGCGTAGTTGATCTCGGAGTAGAGCGTCCAGCTGTGGCGTGGCCGCAGCAGCTGGCGGCGGGCGTCCAGGGTGCGCCGGTTGAGTTCGAGCGCTTCCTCGTACCGGCCCAGCAGGCGCAGTGACGTACCCAGGTTGTTCTGCGCGCTGAGCGTGCGCGCGTCCTGGTCGCCCAGCAGTTCGCGGTAGGACGTCAGGATCCAGGTCGACATCTCCAGCGCCTCGTCGTACCGGCCCAGGCCCCGCAGGTCGGCGGCGAGGCCGCCGGCGGCGCGCAGGTGTTCCAGGTCCTGTGCGCCGCGTTCCTCGCGCAGGTGGTCGACCGCGGCGCGTTCGATGGCTTCCGTTCCGGCGTAGTCGCCGACGGCCCGCAGCAGGTTCGCGTAGTGGTGGCTGAGGTCCCAGACCCGGGGGTGGTTCTCGCCGAGGAGTTCCCGCCAGGCCCGCATCGCGCGTTGGCCCAGCTTGATGCCGGCCCGGTACTCGCCGGAGAGGTACATGTAGCGCAGGCAGTTGAGGACCAGGCCGTGCACGGCCGGGTCGGTGCTCATCAGTACGTCGGCCCACTTCAGGTGCGGGGTGATCTCGGCGTAGGCGGGCCACAGCCGGGTGTCGTGGGGGCGGCCGGGGTCCGCGGCGGCGAGGGCCCTGCGGACCACGTCGATGAACTCGTCGCGGTCCCGTTCCGGCATGTCCTTGCCGACGATCTGGTGGACCATGCGGTGCATGTAGAGCGATTCGCCGGACGACGACTCCTCGCCGGCCGTCTCGTGGGACTCCAGGCGGACCACGGAGTACTGGCGGAGCTGGCCGATCGCCTTGTTCCACAGCAGCGGGTCGTTCATCAGGCCGGAGAGCTGTTCCGGCAGATCGCCGGGGGGCATCTCCCGCAGCAGCCGCACGGGGATGGAGCCGGGGGCGAAGAAGCTGCACAGCCGCAGCAGGTCGACGGATTCCGGGACCGTCTCCTTGAGCTTGTTCAGCAGTATCGACCAGGCGGTCTGGAAGGCGAGCGGGAAGTCGGCGGAGACCTTGACGACGTCCTGGTCGATGCCGCCTTCGAGGAGTTCGATGTACTCCTCGACGGACATGTCGGAGTCGTTGAGCCAGCCCGCTGTCTGGTCGAGGAGCAGCGGGAGGTCTTCGAGGGCCTCGGCGAGCCGGCCGGCCTCGTCCTGGGTCAGGCGCGGTGCGCGGCGGCGGATGAAGGCGACCGACTCGTCACGGTCGTAGACCGGGACCTCGACGAGGTTGCTGTTGTGCTCGCTCCACTCCGGGTTGCGGGAGGTGATCAGCACGTGTCCGGGGCCGGTGGGGACCAGGTCCCAGATGTGTTCGGGTTCGTCCGCGCCGTCCAGGACCAGCAGCCAGTGGGAGTGCGGCTCGCCGCGGCGCAGCGCGTCGCGCACCGCCCGCAGCCGCTCCCCGTACTCGACGCCGGTGGACAGCCCCAGTTCGGGGGCGAGTTCGGCGAGCTTCTGCCGGTAGAGGGCGCGGCGGTCGGCGGGCACCCACCACACGACGTCGTACTCGGAGCCGAACCGGTAGACGTACTCCGCGGCCAGCTGCGTCTTGCCGACACCGGACATGCCGTGCAGGGCCACGACCCCGGCGCCGGAGCCCGCGTCCTGGAGGGCCTCGTACGTCCTGGCGAGCAGCTCGTCGCGGCCGGTGAACCGGGTGTTGCGGCGCGGGACCCCGCCCCACACCTCGGGCGTGTCGGCCGGGTACCGGGGCCCCGGCCGGGCCTCGGCCGCCTCGGGCAGCGGGCCGGTGGGCAGGCCCAGCCGGACCAGGAGCCGGCGCTCGGCCTCCTCGGCGCCGACGTTGGTCAGGTCGGCCGCGCCGAGGGCCGAGGTGGCACCGGGCAGGGCGGAGGTGGTGACGCAGACGGCGGCGAAGCGGTCGGGGTCGGGGGCCACGACCTCGCGCAGCGCCCTGTTCCACTCCTCGTGGCCGCGCGGGCCCAGCTGGAAGTACCAGTCGCTGAGGATCACCAGGACCTGGCCGCGGGAGAGCGTCAGATCGCGCAGCGACTCCTCCAGCGGCACCTCCACCGGCGGGTCCCAGCGCTGTTGGACGACCGTCACCCCGCGCCGCTCCAGCCGGTCCCCGATCCACGCCGCCCAGGCACGGTTGAAACCGGCGAAACTGATGGTGACGGTTTGCGTCCCGGTTGCTCCAACTTGCTTACGCGTTCCGGGCATTCAACCGTCTCCCTGCCTCGATCCGAGCCTTGTCAACATACACCGGAGCACGGTCGCTCCGGCGGACGATCCCGGGGTCTCTCACGGCCTTCGCGGGCCGTTCCTCTGCTGCCATATCACCTTGGCGGTGGCCACGTACGCCTCCGCGCGCGCGAGGTGCCCCGTGGGGGGCGGACAATCGTCCAGACGGTGGTAGAGCGCGATCATCTCGTTGACCAGCACCCGGCCCTCACGGGTGAGTGCCGCCGAGCCGGCCAGCACGGGCAGTACGGCCCCGACCTGTTCGCGGCAGCGGGCGTGCTCGGCCCAGGCCAGGTCCCGGTGGGTGACGCGCCGGGCGTTGAGTGCGAACCGCTGCCAGTAGTCGGCGAGCGCGATGTGCGAGTAGGCGCCCTGCAGGAGGCCGTCGAAGGGCCGGGGGTCGGAGCGCCAGGGGGCGAAGTGGCGCGGCTCGGCGTCCTCGTGGTGCAGCGGTACGAGGGCGCAGAGCGCGGCCAGTTTGGTGTGCTGGAGCTCGTGGACGAGGGTGGAGGCGAAGTAGGCGGGGGTGGCGGGTTTGCTGCTGAGGACGGCGCCGAACGCCTCCCGCCTGGTGCCGCTGCAGTGTGCCGCGCTCTCGCCGACGGGTCCGGAGCCGGGCGGCGGGCCGAGCGGGACCAGGCAGCGCAGCAGGAGCGCCGCTTCGGTGAGGCGGTGTTCGCCGCCGATGCCGAGCAGGGGCGCCACTCCGGCCCAGGACTCGGCCCAGGACTTGCGTTCGCGGTCGTCGATGTGGGTGGCGGCGCTCAGCCCGTGCCGCTGGAGTCCGCGGCCGTCGGTGCGGTAGGGGTCGACGTCGTCCAGGGACACGGGGCCGATGCCGTGCCGCACGGCGGGCAGGGCGAGCACCGGCAGCCAGCGCGGGTCGGCCGATCCGGTGGCGCCGTCCGGCTGCGGGTGTGCGACGAGGGGTGATACGGCCGCGCCGTCCTCACGCATCGTCAGTTCACCGGCACGGAAGGCGACGTCGACGGCCACGGGGGTTTCGGACGTCGTGCGCAGGGCGCCCAGGGTGGGCAGCGCCAGGAGCCCGTCGTGTGCGGTGAGCCGGGTCGCGAACGGGATTCCGGCACGGATCGCGGCAGCGGCCGCCAGGGCACTCAAGTGGTCCAGATCGGCGCGGAGTTCGGGGTCGGGGACGGTGCCGGAGAGGGAAGCGGGGGCAGGGGCGGAGAGACCGCGCAGGCAGCGTCGGGCCCAGGGGCCGGTGAGCGGGTGCAGCAGGACGGCGCGCACGGCGGCCCGGTCGGCGCGTTCGGCCGCCTCCAGCAGGGCCCAGTCCGCGCGGAGGCGGTCGAGCGCCCGGGGCGGGCAGACGGCGGCGGGGGCCGCCCCGGCCGCGTCGAGCAGGGCCCGCAGCAGGACGAGGCGGCGGGTGTCCTGGTCGCGCACGAGGACTTCGAGGGTGCGGGAGTCGCCCTCGGTGCGGCCGAGCTGGCGCAGCATGTGGTCCGTGAGTGGGGGGATCATCGGCGTTCTCCTGCGGTTGCGTCGGACAGCCGGGCGGCGACGTGGCGCACCAGCCGTTCGAGGTCGGCGCAGTAGACGGACGGGTTGGCGAAGCCGTTCTCTGCGCGGTAGCGGTGGGCGTAGTGGCCGCCCCCGCAGACGGTCAGCAGCGGGCAGGCGCGGCAGGCGGCGGCGAGCGCGTCGGCGCCTGCCCGGCGGGCGGCGACGCCGGGGTGGCGCAGGGCGTCGTCGAAGGTGTGGTGGAAGACGTCGAGCCCGGTGGCCGCGGCCGTGTCGTAGGCGGACTTGAGGGAGTCGACCTGTTCGATCGTCCCGTCCGTCTCGACCACGATCGCGTCGACGGGGTCGAGGCCGAGGGACTCGGTGGCGCCGGGCAGGCCCAGCAGCAGGGCGACGCACTCCTCGAAGAGCCGGACCCGGGTCTCCCGCCGGCCGGTGCGCCACCAGCGGTCGAAGACGGTGACGAGCCAGTCGCCGTACGGGGTCGGGCGGCCGGGACCCGCGGGCGGGAGGCCGGGCGGCGGGTTGGTCCAGTTGCCGTGCGGCAGCAGCAGGTCGATCGCCGGGGGGCGCAGGTCGAGCAGCGACTCGTACGTCTCGATCGGGTCGCTGCGGGGGTCGACGACGGTGAGGATGCCCGCGTAGGCGTCGGGGTGCCGTTCGGCGAGGAGCCGGGCGCCGCGTGACGCGGCGGGCCAGGAGGGGCGTCCCGCGCGGTCGGTGCGCCGGGCGTTGTGGGCGGCCAGGCCGCCGTCGAGGCTGATGCCGATGCGTATGCCGTGCCGGGCGAGCGTGGCGGTGCGGGCCCCGGTGAGGAGGGTGGCGTTGGTCTGGAGGGTGGTGTGGACGGTGCAGCCGTCGGGTGCCAGGTCGCGTACCCGGTCGGCGAAGGCGGCCAGCCGGTCGGCGCCCGCGAGGAGGGGTTCGCCGCCGTGCAGGACGAGTGCGATGTCGCGCAGTCCGTGGGCCGCCGCGTGTTCGGCGATGCGGTGCGCGGTGCGGTCGAGGACGGCGGGCGCGGCGGCGGCCGGTCGGTCGCGCCAGGTTCGGTCGGGGCCCTCGTAGAGGTAGCAGTAACGGCAGGCGAGGTTGCAGCGGCCGTGCATCTTGACGATGAACTGCCCGAAGGAAGGCCGGATCTGGCTGTTCCCGGCGCACGGGGGCGGTTTCGGCGTCGCCTGTCGAGACACTCCCGCACCCCCGCGCCGTTCATGTTCGCCGGTGCGGCCCCCGTTGCCGCCCCGAGGCGAGTATCCCTGGCCCGCCGGGCGGGCAAACCCGTCCCGCGTCACGATGTCCTGTTCAACCGGCCCCCGGACCGAAATCGTGTGGCCCCGGCACCTTTCTTCCGGTGCCGGGGTGCGAGGACCGGCGGAGGACGCCGGGAGGAACAGGGGTCAGAACGCGTTGGTGAACCCCCACAGCATCTCGCGCGGTTGCTCGGCCCGCCCGCGCAGGTCCGCGACCACCTCGGCGAGCACCGGGTGGTCCAGTGTCCGCAGCGACTCCAGATCGAGCCCCAGCAGGTCCGGCAGCGCGTCCGGCCCTCCGGTCGGCCCGCCGTCCGGGATGTTCCCGTGTACCGTCTCGCTCATCACGCCTCCCCGTAAGCACCGCTCGTGCCCGCCCCGGCGCGCTCGCCCTCGAACGCGCCTCGCCGGACCCGTGTCCTCGATCTGCTGATCCGTGGCCCGTGGTTCGTGGCCCGCGATCCGTGCGCCGGCACGAATCCCGTCCCCGCAACAGGTCGCCACTGTACGAATGCCCCGCAGGGCCGGGGCTACGCCTGGTGGAGCGTACGGCCCGGCGGCGCGTCGGGCCGTGTGAACCGGCTCCGGTCGTACGCCGGTTCGCAGGACTCCGTGCGGCGGCGGCCCCGCGCCGCATGCCGTTCCCGCCGGACCTCCGCCGCTCAACGTTCCAGTTCCGCCAGCCGTTCAGTGGTCGATTCGCCCGCGGCGCCACCGCCGTCCGGCAGTTTGCGCCACTCCTGTCGGGCGGCCCAGTACGCCGCGCGGGCCGCCCGGGGGCGTTCCGCCCGCTCGTACGTCACGCCCCGCCAGTGGTGGGCCGTGGCCTGCAACTCGACGGCCCGGCGCACCTGTTGCGGTGCGTCGGGGTCCGCCTCCGCCACGCCCGCCGCCTCCGCCGCGCCCCGGAACGCCTCGGCCGCGTCGTCGAGTCGGGCGGGGCGCCGCAGCACCCGGGAGGCGTCGAGGTGGGCGCGGCCCAGCTCCAGCCAGCAGCGCGCCTCGGTCAGCGGGTCGACCGCCTCCCGGGCCGCGAGGCCGAAGAGGTGCTCGGCCTCCCTCAGGTCGACCCGGTCCTCGGTGGCCCGGTGGCGCAGCATCAGCGCCCTGCCCAGCATCAGCAGCCGTTCGGCCTGGTGCGCGCTGCCCGCCGCCGTCTCCGTGCGGCAGTCGCGCAGCACCCGGATCGCGGCACCGACGTGCGGCCCGCCGTCGGGCAGCCGGGCCCGGCGCAGCAGGGTGCCGCCCCATTCGGCGAGCAGGTCGGCGTGGGCCTGCGAGTCGCGCGGGACGCCCCGGGCGGCCTGTGCGAACAGGTCGGCCGCCGCCACGAGTTCGTCCGGCTCACCGGTGTGCTCGTACCGTGCGACGCGGGCCCGCCCGGCCCTGATCCGCAGCGAGGCGCGCAGCCGCTGGTCGCGCACGGTCTCCAGGGCCTGCTCGATCAGGGTCGCGGCCTCGTCCGGCTCCTCGCCGGAGCCGAGCAGGGCGTCCACCAGGTCCAGCAGGATGCGCACCTCGGTGCCCATGGTGTACCGGCCGCCCTGCTCGAACGCGGTGCGCAGGGAGCGGGCCGCCTGGCCGGCGTACACCCGGGACTGTTCGACGTCGGCGGTGGCGCCGGCCAGTTTCAGCAGGGTCCTGCCGTGCGCCAGGGGGAGGGACGCGGGCCGGTTCTCCTGGTCGGGCCAGACGTCGGCGAACGCCTCCAGCATCCCGCAGGCCGCCTGCAGCAGGGCGGTGTCGCCGTCGAGCCGCCATTGCGCCTCCAGGGCCCGGACCCGTTCCAGGGTGAGCCGGAGCGCCTCGGCGGGTTCCAGGCCGGGGGCCGCGCAGGCGGCCGTGTACTCGCGGTCGGCGCGCCGCAGCAGCTCCACCGCGCCGCGCCGGTCGCCGCGCCGCCGCCGGTCGTCGGCCGCGGCGTGCAGCACCTTGGCCAGTACGGCCCGTTCGCGTACGGAGCCGGGGTGCTCGGCGGCCCGTTCGGCGGCGTACTCGGCCTCGCGGAGCAGTTCCGCGTCGCCCTGGACCTCCCACAGGCGCAGGACGCAGCGGGAGTACTCCGCCCACAGCCCGGGGCCGGTGCCCTGTTCCCCCTCGCGTCCGGCGGCGCCGCGCAACAGCTGCACGGCGTCGATCAGGTCCTGCACCATGCTGTCCGACTCGAACTTCCGCAGGGAATTCCGGGCCTTCTCCACCGTGGCGTCCGGGGTCCGGACGGCACTCGTGGAGCCGCTTCGTCCGGTCCGTGTCACGAACTGTTCGGGCAGGGGCATGAAACGCTCCAGTACGCGGACCGCCACCTCGGCGAAGGGGTGGGGGACCCGC
Source organism: Streptomyces sp. sk2.1 (assembly GCF_008120935.1). Classification (GTDB taxonomy): domain Bacteria; phylum Actinomycetota; class Actinomycetes; order Streptomycetales; family Streptomycetaceae; genus Streptomyces. The sequence continues at coordinate 796,331 of NZ_RDBO01000077.1, read as the reverse complement.
GACGCGCCGCTCGCGCCGCCCTCCCCGTTCTCGCCGCCCTCCTCGGCCTCTTCATCGGGTGCGCCGTTCCCGGCGGTGCCCGTGGGACGGGCGTGCCGCGATGGTCCGTGCCTGCCCTCGCCGAGCTGGGCGAAGGCCAGGGCGGGGAAGTTCGGCCCGCCCTTCCCGAACCGCTGCTCGATGTACTCCGAGCAGTGCTTCAGCACCAGCAGCGCCTCGTCACGCCCCAGCGGTCCGAGCAGCGCCTCCCGGACGCCGGGCACGAACTCGAACCACTGCCCGTCGTCACCGTCACCGTCGCCGTCCTCGCCCCTGCTCCGGGTCAGCAGGCCGCTCAGCAGCACCTCGGCCAGTTCGGAGGGGCCGGAGTGGGGCAGCATCGTGCGCTGCACCAGTTGCATCACCGGCAGATGAAGCGGTGCCGCCGCGAGGTAGACGGCCAGTTGTCCGGCGACCGGTGAGGCCGCCGAGCGGAAGCGGCTGACCAGTTGGAGCGAGGACAGGCCGCCGCCGGAACGCTGTGCCGCGGCGGCCGGCTGATCGGCCCGCACCCAGCCGACCGCGCCGGAGATGTGTCCCGCGCCGCTGCCGGAGAGCAGCCTCGCCCAGGCCGCCAGCGCGGCCTCCACCGGCGGGAGCACCGGGACCGCGAGGGCGCCCGGGTGCACGGCGGGGCCGGTGCCCGGCTGTTCCACCACCTTCAGGACGGCGGCTCCGCCGGGTCCGTCGCCCCGGGACAGCGAGCCGTAGGTGACCGGCAGCCTGGTCCGGTTCCACATCCGCTGCGGCAGCGGCTGGAGCACGGCGGCGGGGGCCTGCCCCGCCAGGTGGTGCAGCAGCCGGTGGGCCCGTCCGCTGTGCCAGAGCGGGCCGGCGCAGTCGCTGACCAGGACGGTGACGCGGCGCCCGGTCGGGTCGCTCAGCCGGTCCGCGGAGCTGAGCGGCGCGGCGGCCGGGTCGGGACTGCGGCTCACCGCGGCCGCGCCGTCGGGCCCCTGGTGCAGATAGCGGACCTGGACGTCCCTGAAGGCACCCAACTGGGCGAATATCTGCTGGAGTTCACCGAACATCCGGTCCCACACCAGCATCGAGGACGAGGCGTCCATGACGCACTGGAGGACCGCTTCGCGCCGGGACTCGCCCCGGAACACCGGCATGATCAGCCCGCCGGCCCGGGCGCTTCGCTCCGCGGTCGCCACCTCGTCGAGGGTGCGGCGCAGCGGCGGGGCGGGCGGGCGGTAGCGCTGCAACGGACGCATCGCGCGCTGGAGTCGCAGCGGTGCGGGGAGGACCGGCGCGGCGGGCACCCCGAACGTGAGGGCCCGCGCTCCGCCCCTTCCCGTGCCCGCCCGCCCGGTGTCCGGCGGGGTGCCGGGCCGGGCGGCGGGGGCTGCGGTGCGCGGTACGGGGTAGAGGGTGATCCGCCGGTCGGCGCCCGCCCGGTCGTCCGGTGCGGGACCGTCGTCCGGTTCGTCCTCCGTCCCGGCGTCCGTCCCGGTGTCCGGCGGTTCCACGGCACCGGGCCCGGTGCGTGCGGACGGCCCGGCCGCCCCCTCCCGGGGGAGCCGGACGAGCGGAACGTCGCCCTCCGCGATGGCGTCGACCGGTGGTGCGTCCGGGTGCCGGGCCCATCGGGCCAGCCAGAAGGCGTCACGGAGCTGCTCGACGTCGGGATCGAGCCCGGCCTCGCGCAACCGCGCCACGAACGCGGGGTAGAGCCCGGCGTCATCGGCGGCGGCCGGAGCGCTCTCCGGTACCGGCACGCCTTCCGGCACGGACACTCCCTCCGGTGTCGCGGCGTGGTCGGGGTCGTGCCCTCCGTCCGGCCCGTGTCGTGGCCCGGCGCCCGTCATCGGCTCATCACCTCGGCCGGTCGAGTCGCTGGATGAGCAGGTCCGCGAGCCGGTCGCGGCCCGCCGGGGCGGCGGCGTCGGTGAGGTAGATCGCGTTCAGCAGCTGGTCGGTGGCGAGGAGTTCGCTGCGGGACCGCTCCAGGAAGTGGGCGATGAGGTCGTCCCCGGAGCGGGCCGCCTCGTCGCCCAGGTGGGCGCGGACGAACGTGGCCAGACGCTGGTGGTCGGGGCGGCCGAGCTCCAGGTGGATGCAGCGGCGCATCAGGGGTGCCGGGAAGTCCCGTTCGCCGTTGCTGGTGAGCACCACGAACGGGAAGGACGTGCACTGCACCCGGCCGCCGCGCACCTTCACCCTGTTGCCGTCGTCGTCGAGCACCTCCGCCTCCCCGTCGGGCAGCCGGTCGGCGATCCGCTCCAGCTCGGGGATGCCGAACTCGCCCTCCTCCAGGACGTTGAGCAGGTCGTTGGGGAGGTCGATGTCGCTCTTGTCGAGCTCGTCGATCAGCAGCACCCGCGGCCGTTCGGAGGGCAGCAGCGCGGTGCCGAGCGGGCCGAGCCTGATGTAGCTGCCCACGTCACCGGCGACGTCCGTGCCGCCCGTGCCCGCCGCGGCGCCGTGCGCGGCGATCTGCACGTCCTGGAGCCGGGCGATGGCGTCGTAGTGGTACAGCCCGTCGAGCAGCGTCGTCCGGCTCACGATCGGCCAGCGCAGGACCCGGCCGAGTCCGAGCTCGTGGGCGACGGAGTGGGCCAGGGTGCTCTTGCCCGCGCCGGGGGTGCCGGTGACCAGCAGGGGACGCCGCAGATAGAGCGCGGCGTTGATCATTTCGAGCTCCTCGGCACCCGGCCGGTGGAGCTCGGCGATGTGCCGGTGGCCGCCGAGCCTGCGGTCGGCGGAGCCGTCCCCGTCCGCCTCGTCCGGGTCCGGCGCGCCACGGCTCGCGAAGTCCCGCCAGGGCGGCGGCGGAGGCAGCCGTTCGATGCCTTCGTGCGGTTCGCCGGCCCCTCGGTAGATGAGCCACTCGCTGGGTTCACTCATAACGTGTTCCTCGTCGTCACTCGTCCGCCAGGGCCGGCAGTCGAACGTGCTTCACGGTAGTCATCCGGCACACGCCCCGTAAGGGGATTCACGGTGCTTGCAGCAACTCACCGGCGCCGCACGCCGGATGTTGCGGGTCGTCGAACATCAGCACCACACCATGGGACCAATACGTCTCCGCCTGCCCCGCGAACACCCCTTGTCTCAGTTCATGGATCCTTCGCGGGAGTTGGTCGGCCAACCGGCTCCCGGCGACCGTGTCGCCGACCCGGAGGTGGAACTCCGTGCAGACCGCGGCCGGTTCGGATCCGGGCCGCCGCCACAGGGCCACGCCGAAGCCGCCGTCGAGCACGCGCACGAACCCCGCGAGGCTCTGCGCGTCGCCGCTCCCGCCGTACCGGCAGAGCACCGGGACGGTCTCGTAACCCAGTTCGCGCAGCTCCGCCACCGCGGGTACGGATACCCGCAACGCGTCCGCGCAGTCGACGACCGCGGCCCTCATCGGGCCGGTCCGGGTGCGGTTCCAGCGCGCCTCGCGCTCCCGGAACCCGTCGTCGGACGGTTCGGGGCGCTCGTCCGAGCAGCGGACGACCACCGGCCGCTGGACCCCGAGCGGCCGTCCGTCCGGCGGCAGCCGCCACTCCTCGACCTCCAGGTCCAGCAGCGCGAGCGGCACCGAGACCTGGAGGACGGCGGGGCTGCCGGGTTCGTCGCACAGCCGGAACGCCTCGGTGAGGGGCGCGGCGAGTCTGCACCGCAGGTCACCGACCGCCGTTCCCTGGCTGTCCTCGGTCATGGGCACGTCCTGGCCGGAGGGGGAGGCCACGATCCGCCAGTCGTAGCTGCCCGGCTCCCAGGCGCGCGTCTGGAGGCTCAGCAGGACGAACGGCGCGGCAGGCGGCGGGCCGTCCGGTATGCCGGCCGACGGCCCGGGGTCCTGCCGGTGTCCGAGGGCGGGGTCGTGCGGAGCCGGGTCGTACGGGGCCTGGTCGTGCCGGGCCGGATCGTCCTGGGCGGGGTCGTACCGCTCCCGGTGCCGGAGTCTGGTCATCTCCAGGCGGAACGGCAGGTCGAGCCCGTTCTTCGCCGTCTCCTTCACCCAGTCCCACAGGGCTTCCTCGGCAAGCTTGGTGGAGGGCACCACGTAGGGGCGCTCGGCGGCGATGACGCCCATGCAGTAGCGCAGGACGAGCTTCAGCGCCTCGGTGCCCTCGCGCGCGTCGTAGAGGATGCCCAGCCCGTCGCGCCAGCCGCGCGGGGCGGGGACGCCGACCGGCCGGTACGCGTGGCCCAGGCCGCCGAGGATGTCGAGGAGGTTGCGGGTGCTGACCGGCGGCGGGAGTTTGGCGAGCCGGCCGAGCAGGTCGACGCGCTGCTGCGGGGTGAGGGCCGGGCCCGCCGTGGTGCCCAGGTCCCGTTGGACGTCCGCCCAGGTCTCCTCGCCGTCGACGGGGTTGTCGTGCCGGTCGGCGTGGTAGCGGTCGTGGGCGTGGAACACGGCCTGGTACGGGTCGTCGGACTCGGCGGTCGCCGCCGACTCCGGCACGGGGAGCGTGCGCAGCCGCTCGATGCCGATGGCCGTGCCGCCGGTGGCGTCGTCGGAGCGCGACTTGAGGATGCCGACGACCTCGCCGCGGGCCAGGTCCACGAGGGGCCCGCCGGACATCCCCGGATACAGCTGGCTCGCCTCGATCAGCATCTGTTCGTCGCCGTCGGACCAGTCGTCGATGGTGCCCACCACCCGGCACTCCCGGCCGAGCCGCTTGAGCGTCCCGGCCCCGCCGTCCGCCCAGCCCGCGAAGTAGTACGCGCCCCGGCCCAGCCCCGTGGAACGCTCGCTGAGGTACACGCAGGGGTGGTCGACGGGGCGCAGCAGCTGGATCAGCGCGAGGTCGGGGGCCGGCCATCCGCCGGTGGCGGGCCGCTCCTCGGGCAGGGCGGCCACGACGGTGCCCCCGACGGTGACGGCCTCGCCGCCGCGGGCCGTCTTGTAGACCACGTCCACCTGGCGTCCCCTCCCCTCCGACGCCACGTGCGCGCACGTGAGGACCCAGCTCGGGGCGATGAAGAAGCCGCTCCCCAGGAAGTCGCCCCCGGATTCCCCAGGGGCATACCCGGGCTCCGGACGATGGATGCGCACCGTCGCGTCCTTCACGAGGCTCATCAGAGCGGACTCCCCGCCGTTCGGGCCGGTCCACGCGCCCCCGCCCGGCAGCCGCGTCACGATCCGCTTCCGTCCTCCGGCCCGGTGCCGCTCGCGTGCGCCGGTGCGCCGGCGGACGCCCCGGCGGGCGGATCGCCGCCGGCCGGATCGTCGGCGGCCGGGGCCCCGGCCGTCGACGGAGGCACGGGCACGGGAGCGGGAGCGGGCTGCCCGGCGGAAGGCGCGGGCGCCGGTGCCGGGGGTCCGATCAGGGGCGGCGTCGAGGGCGCGGGCGGCGGGACGACGGCCGCGGGTGCGGGCGGGGCGGCCGGCTGCCCGGTCGTCCGCGCCGGCACCTGCGCGGGGGACGACGGGTCGACGGGCGGGCCGCCGCCGTTCCAGGTCAGGGTGACCTTGATCGACCCCTTGGCCTCGCCGTCCGCGAGGAGTCCGACGACCTTGCCCGCCTTCGCGGTGAGCTCGATGCCGAACTCGACGCTGACCTCGTCGGGCCGTACGGACCGCAGCGGCTCGGCGAGCGAACGCGCGACGCTGGTCACGACGCCGTGCAGACTCTCGACGCGGGCCTGCACCCGGTCCGACATCCGGTCCGACGCCCGGTCCGGCCTCCGCTCGGTCCGGATGTCCGTGAAGGACGGACCCGACCCGGGGCGCGCCCCGACGTCCGTGAACGACGGACCCGTCGATGCCACCGGTTCCGCCTCTTCCGCCGGCTCCGCCAGCTCCTCCGCACCGGAGATCCGTGCCCAGACCTCCGTGCCGTCGGGCATCTCGATACGCGTGATGCGGGCCCCGCTGTCGCCCATGAAAACCCCCCGTTCCCCAACTACCCGCAGGCTAACGGCAGTACGCACCCGAAGCGAGGGACACGAGGAAGCGCGCGGACCGGGACGCGGGGGCGGTCCCGGCCGGTTCCGTACGGGCTCCGGACCGGGTTCGGGCCGGGTTCGGGCCGGGTTCGGGCCGGGCCTGGCGGGGCCGCCACCAGGCATTAGGCTTGGCGCATGTACTTCACCGACCGCGGTATCGAGGAGCTGGAGAAGCGGCGAGGCGAGGAGGAGGTCACCTTCGAGTGGCTCGCCGAGCAGCTGCGCACGTTCGTCGACCTCAACCCCGACTTCGAGGTGCCGGTCGAGCGCCTCGCGACCTGGCTGGCCCGGCTCGACGACGAGGACGACGAGTAACCACCCGCGCCAACCGCCGCGCCCGGGTCCTCACCGACCCCTCGCGTCCGTCGCGGACGACGAGGAGGCCGAGCGCTCCGTGCACCAGCAGCAGCAACCCCGCCAGGACCCAGCCGCCCCCGCGCCGCCTGATCCCCCAGAGGGTCAGCGGCAGTCCGACGGCGAGCTGGGCGCCGGCCAGCGCACGGGCCCGGGGGCCGCGCGTCCAGGGGCCGAGGCGGCTGTTCCCGACCGCGTCGAGCCCGGTCCGTACCGCCTCGCGCGGGCCGGGCCGGACGATCGGTTCCGCTCCGGGGCACTCGTCGGCCGCCGCGTACAGCCGGTCGCCGGGCGTGTCCGGGTCCAGGCCCTCCGGGAGGAACAGCCCGATCCGGGTGAGGACGGCCAGCAGTCCGCGCAGCCGGGTGCGGGCGTCGGCGTCCGGATCGGGCCGGATCAGCTCTTCGAGCGCCTGCACGTCCAGTACGGGATCGAGGCCGAGCCGCTCGGCGAGCGTGCGCACGGCCTCCTCCTCGCCGGCCGGGGTGCCGTCCGCGAGCCAGACGTAGCCGACCGGGCGGCGGAAACCCGACGCGAGCAGGCAGCCGGCCCGGTCGCCGTCCCACCACAGGGCGAGCACCGGCCACGCCGAACCGACCGCGAGCGCGGCGGCCCAGCCGGCCACGACCCGGTCCACCGGCTCCGCACCGTCCCCGTCGCCGTCCGCGCCGCCACCCGCCCCCGCAGCCGTGTCCTGCCAGGGCCTTCCCTCCGGCACGAGGGCGGACCAGTCGTCCCCGGCGGGCACGAGCAGCATCCGTTCGCGCAGCAGATGGGCCACCGGTCGCACGATCTCGGGTTCGGCACGGCACAGCAGCAGCGCCCCCACGGGGGATGTCGCTTTCATGCCCCACACCGTAGGCCGGTTCGTCCCGGTTCAGCGCCCTTTGATCGGCCACTGGAATCGCGACACGTCTTGACTTCCCCGGACCGCGATATATCGTCTTCAACAAGAGACGCGATATGTTGCGTCATTCCGTGTTCCTTGGAGGTCAGATCCATGCCTGTGTCGTCATGGGCCATCGCCGAGCCCCGGAAACTGACCTTCGACGACCCCGTGACGTCGCTCAACGTGCGGATCGTCGGGGGCACCGTCAACGTCGTCGGCACCGACGACCCGACCGCCCGGCTGGAGGTCTCCGGCATCGAGGGCCCGCCCCTGACCGTGACCCAGGAGGGCGGCACGCTCACGGTCGCGTACGAGGACCTGCCCTGGCACAACTTCCTCAAGTGGCTCGATCCCAAGGGCCGGCGCCGCAGCGCGGTCGTCTCGCTCACCGTGCCGGCCGGCTCGGCGGTGGAGGTCGGCGTGGTCGGCGCCGGGGCCGTCGTGTCCGGGATCCGCGGGCGCGCGGAGGTGCGGAGCGTCACCGGCGACACCACGCTCGTCGGGCTCACGGGCCCGGTCCGGGCCGAGACCGTGTCCGGGAGCGTGGAGGCCCAGGCGGTCACCGGCGAGCTGCGCTTCCACTCGGTCTCGGGCGACCTGACGGTCGTCGAGGGCGCCGGCACCTCGGTACGGGCGGACTCGGTCAGCGGCGACATGGTGCTGGACCTGGACCCGGGCGGGAACCCCACGGACATCCGGCTGACCACCGTCTCCGGCGGGGTCGCCATCCGGCTGCCGCACCCGGCGGACGCGACGGTCGAGGCCAACACCGCGAGCGGCACCGTCTCCAACGGCTTCGAGGACCTGCGGGTCAGCGGCCAGTGGGGCACGAAGAAGATCACCGGCAAGCTGGGCGCCGGTACCGGCGAACTGCGGGCGACGACCGTCTCGGGATCGATCGCCCTGCTGCGCCGCCCGCCGACCGAGGACGACCCGCACGTTGCCGAGCCGACCGGAAAGGTGCTCTGACATGCCCCCCGTATTCGCCCACGGCCGCCTCCGCCTCTACCTGCTGAAGCTCCTCGACGAGGCTCCCCGGCACGGCTACGAGGTGATCCGGCTGCTGGAGGAACGTTTCCAGGGGCTGTACGCCCCCTCCGCGGGCACGGTCTACCCGCGCCTGGCCAAGCTGGAGGCCGAGGGCCTCGTCACGCACGCCACCGAGGGCGGCCGCAAGGTCTACTCGATCACCGAGGCGGGCCGCGCCGAACTGGCCGACCGCACCGGCGAACTGGCCGACCTGGAGCTGGAGATCCGGGACTCGGTCTCCGAACTGGCCGCCGAGATACGGGACGACGTGCGCGGCGCCGCCGGCAAACTGCGCAGCGAGATGCGCGCCGCCGCGCGCGAGACCAGGCACACCGGCTCCGGCTCCGGGGACGACCGGGAGTCCCCCTTCGGGAACTTCGGGAGCTTCGGGGACTTCGGCGACCTCGGCGACAAGGAGGCGTGGCGGGTCGCGAAGGAGGAGCTGCGCAAGGCCAAGCAGGAGTGGAAGGAACAGGCCCGCCGGGCGAAGGACGAGTCCCGCCGGGCCCGGGAGGACGCCCAGAAGGCCCGGCGCCAGGCCAAGGAGGCCCAGGAGCGGGCGCGCGAGCAGATGCAGAACGCCGCCCGCCAGGTGCAGGAACACTTCGCCCGCGGCGACTGGCCCTCGGGCGTACGGGAGGGGCTGGCCGAGATCACCGGTCAGCTGGGCGGTTTCGCCAGGACGGGCTCGTGGCCCCCGTACATCAAGCCGGAGCCCGCCGACGCCGATCCCGACTGGGGCCGGGACACCGCCCGCACCGGCGACCCGGCCCGCGACCTGGACCGACTGCTCGACCGCTTCCGCGACGACATCCGGGACGCCGCCAGGGACCGGGGGGTCACGGCGGAGCAGGTGGCCGAGGCCCGTCGCCACCTGTCGACGGCGGCGGCGCACATCGGCGCGCTGCTGCGCAAGGACGACGGGGACGACGGCGACGACAAGGGCGGCCCCGGGGAGCGGTGACGGGCCGGAGGAGGGGTGGTGCGCCGGACCCGCACCGGCGCACCACCCCCTTTCCCGTGGCGCTTTCCCGTGACGCGGTTCAGCCCGCCTGCCGCCAGGAACCCCCGTCCGCGTCCCCGGCGCCGTACAGCGCGCGGTTCACCGCCCCGTACGTCGCGCCGTGCGCGGCCAGCACGTCGGCGACCACGCCGGGGCAGGCGGTCAGGGCCAGCAGGATGTGCTCGTCGCCGATGGAGCGGTCCCGGCGTCCCGTCGCGATCCGCAGCGACCTCGCCAGGACGTCCTTCGCCCCGCGGGTGAACGGGCGGCGCCCGGTGCCGCGCCTCCTGCCCCGGTCCAGCGCCCCCTCCCCGTGGGCCTCCTCGACGCGGGCGACGACCTCGGTCACGTCGATGCCGAGTCCGGCCAGCGCCTCGGTGTCGGCCCGGGTCAGCCCGCCGCGACGGCGCGCCTCGGCCAGGTCGACCTCGACGGACGCGCGGCGGTCGGTCAGGCCGAGCGCGGTGAGGGCGAAGCCGGCCCGGCCGCCCTGCCGGTCCAGCAGGGCGAGCAGCAGGTGTTCCTCGGTGATCGATTCGGCGTCGGCCCGTTCGGCACGGGTCACGGCGCCGGTCACGGTCTCCCGGGCGCCCCGGGTGAAACGTTCGAACATCAATGCCTCCCGTACTTCTTGTGCACGGCCTGCCGGCTGACACCCAGCTCGGCCGCGATCTCCTGCCACGACCAGCCCTGCACCCGGGCGCTCCTGACTTGTACGGCTTCCAGTTGTTCCAGCAGTCGGCGCAGCGCGGCGACCGCCCGCAGCCCCACCCGGGGGTCGCGGTCGCCTGCGCGCGCGGCGAGATCCGTCGCTTCGGTCATGTTGTCAATTTAGGTTGACACCCCTCCCTTGTCAACCAGAGTTGACAAGGGAGGGGTGTGCCGGGCCGGGCGTGCTCAGCGCTCCGCGCGGCCGGGCGCCGTCCCGGTCGCCGTGACCGTGACGCGCTCCCCCGCGCGGGCCCGGACCCGCACCTCGTCGCCGTGCCTGCGGACCTCGGCACGGCCTCGCACGG
>NZ_RDBO01000077.1:759608-786015 GCF_008120935.1 Streptomyces sp. sk2.1 | reverse complement strand
CCGTCGCCGGAACCGTCCACTCCGACACGTACGACGACACCGGCCGCACCTACCGGCTCGTCTACACGGCGGGGCGCCGGCAGCGAGATCTCGGTGACGCCCCGGCGCCCCGCCGTGTAGACGAGCCGGTAGGTGCGGCCGGTGTCGTCGTACGTGTCGGAGTGGACGGTTCCGGCGACGGCGGGCGCGTACGGGGTGGCGGTCCGCTCCTTGTTCACCGCGAAGGCGCCGTTCTCGTCCAGGGCGCAGTAGCCCCCGCCGTAGCACCACACCCAGCCCGCCCAGCCCGAGCTGTAGCGGCTCAGGGAGGCCATCGCGTCCCGGTAGAAGCGGCCCATCTGCGGGAGCTTGTTGTTCAGCGGGCCCCATTCGCCCACGACGACCGGGATCTTCCGCTGCTCCGGGTACGCGGTGATGGCGGCCTCGTACGACTCGATCCAGCCGGCTGCCGGGTCGTAGTCGGCGCCGGCCTCCATCGCGGTGTTGTAGAAGTGCGGGGCGTAGACGGTGCGGTGGTCCCTGATCGCGCCCAGTCCGGTGGGCACTCCTTCGCCGACGATGGGGGTGGGCTCGACGAACAGCCAGTTGTCGCGGTCGACCGAACGGATCGCGCGGGCCAGCCGGTTGTACATCGGGGTGATCTGCTGGGCCTCGATGCGGCGGGCGGCCGTCGGCAGGTCCTCGCCCTCGCGCATCTCCCCCATCGGCTCGTTGATCAGGTCGTAGCCGAGGACGGCGGGATGGTTCCGGAAGCGTTCGGCGACGACCTGCCACATCCGGGCCTGGGCGCGCCGGAGGTCGGCGTCCTCGTAGAGGTGGGTGAAGGCGCGCTGCACGGCGGGCTCGAAGTACTCCGAGAACCAGTCGTCGGGGTGCGGGGTGAAGGGCAGACCGTCGGTGCGGGTCGCCCAGGCCGGGATGCCCCGGGCGTTGAACGCCGGTCCGAACACGTCCTGGTGGGCGTCGAGCAGCACCTGGATGTCGTACTTCCGCGCCCAGTCCAGGACCCGGTCGATCCGGCGCAGGTAATCGGCGCTGTAGTGGCCCCGGCTCGGCTCCAGGTCGTCCCAGAAGAAGAGCAGCCGGGCGAAGTTGAAGCCCTTGGCCCGCAGATCGCGGAAGTGCTTCTCGGTGATGGCGTTCAGCGCCTGGTCACCGCTGTTCGCCTTGTCCGCGACGCTCCATCCGCGCAGGGTGAGCGTGCGCCCGGCGTCGTCGGTGAGGCGGGGGATGCCGGTCCGTTCGGGGGGCGATGCCGGGGCCGGTGGTGCGGGACGTGCGTCGGCGGCGGGGGCGAGTGCCCCCGCCGCGAGCACGAACGACGTGACGATCGAGGTGAGTACGCTGCCCATTCGTATCCGCGTCCGCATTCGCATGGCGCAGATCAGAGCAGTTCACCCCGGACACCTCAAGAGCAGGTGAGCACAATCTTTCCGAACTGGTCGCCCGATTCCAGCCGTTGGAAGCCCTCGCGGGCCCGGTCCAGCGGCAGCACCTCGTCGATGACGGGCCGCACCCCGGTCGTCGCGCAGAACGCCAGCAGGTCCTCCAGCTCGTCCTTGGAGCCCATGGTCGAGCCGACGACCTTCAGCTCCAGGAAGAAGATCCGGGTCAGCTCGGCGTGCGAGGGCCGGTCGCCGCTGGTCGCGCCGGAGATGACGATCGTGCCGCCGGGGCGCAGCGACTTCACCGAGTGGGACCAGGTGGCGGCCCCGACCGTCTCGATGACCGCGTCCACGCGCTGCGGCAGCCGTGCGCCCGGTTCGAACGCCTCGACCGCGCCGAGCTCGACGGCGCGCCGGCGCCTGGCCTCGTCGCGGCTGGTGGCGTAGATCCGCAGTCCGGCCGCCCGGCCGAGCACGATCGCCGCCGTGGCGACACCGCCGCCGGCCCCCTGGACGAGGACCGAGTCGCCGGGGCGCACCCCCGCGTTGGTGAAGAGCATCCGGTACGCGGTGAGCCAGGCGGTCGGCAGGCAGGCGGCCTGCTCGAAGGTGAGCTCCTTCGGCTTGGGCAGCACGTTCCAGCTGGGGACGGTGACCTGCTCGGCGAAGGTGCCCTGGTAGCGCTCGGTGAGGATGGAGCGGGGCTCCCCCGGTCCGACGCCGTGGCCGCTCTGGCCGATGACGGAGTGCAGGACGACCTCGTTGCCGTTCTCGTCGATCCCGGCGGCGTCGCAGCCGAGGATCATCGGCAGCTTGTCCTCCGCGAGGCCGACGCCGCGCAGGGACCAGAGGTCGTGGTGGTTGAGGGAGGCGGCCCGTACGTCGACGGTGGTCCAGCCGGGCCGCGCCCCGGGGGCGGGGCGTTCACCCAGCTCAAGGCCGTCGAGGGGGTGGTCGCGGTCGATGCGGGATGCGTAGGCGGCGAACATGGCCCCGACGATAGGCCGGGGCACGGGCCTGCGTAACCGGCCACGGGTGTGACGCACACCGCGCACCCTCCCCGCCGACGCACCACGCACCGACGCACCGACGCACCGACGCACCGACGCACCGACGCACCGACGCACCGACGCACCGACGCACCGACGCACCGACGCACCGACGCACCGACGCACCGACGCACCGACAAGCATGAGCACGGGTACGGGTACGGGCACAGGCGCGGGCGCGGGAAAGGGCGGGGTGCGGAACGGGTCCGCCGCGGGCGAGCGCTTCCGCCCGCGGCCACACTCCTCGACCGGGCACCCACACCCGTGTCCGCACCCCGCCCGGGGCCTCCGTCCGGACCTCACCGGCCCGCCGCACCCGGCGGCCGGCGGTCCGGACGGAGGTCAGGGGTTCAGCGCCGGGCCACGCCCTCCGCGCGGGCCGCCGCGGCCACCGCCGCGGTGACCGCCGGGGCCACCCGCTCGTCGAACGGCGACGGGATCACGTAGTCGGCGGCCAGCTCGTCGCCCACGACGTCGGCCAGCGCGTTCGCCGCGGCGATCTTCATGCCCTCGGTGATCCGGGAGGCCCGGACCTGGAGGGCGCCCGCGAAGATGCCGGGGAAGGCCAGCACGTTGTTGATCTGGTTGGGGTAGTCGGACCGCCCGGTCGCCACCACGGACGCGTACTTGTGCGCGACGTCGGGGTGGACCTCGGGGTTCGGGTTGGCCATGGCGAAGACGAACGCGCCGGGCGCCATCGAGGCGACGGCCGCCTCGGGCACCGTGCCGCCGGAGACGCCGATGAAGACGTCCGCGCCGGCCAGCGCGCTCTCCAGCGTGCCGGAGATCCCGGCCCGGTTGGTGATCTCGGCCAGCTCCCGCTTGACCTCCGTCAGGTCCTCGCGGTCCCGGCTGACGATGCCCTTGCGGTCGGCCACGGCGACGTCGCCCAGCCCCGCCTCCAGCAGGAACTTGGCGATGGCCACCCCGGCCGCGCCCGCGCCGGAGATCACCGCGCGCAGGTCGCCGAGGCTGCGGCCGGACAGCTTCGCGGCGTTGCGCAGGGCCGCGAGCGTCACGACCGCGGTGCCGTGCTGGTCGTCGTGGAAGACCGGGATGTCGAGCCGCTCCTGGAGCTTGCGCTCGATCTCGAAGCAGCGCGGCGCCGAGATGTCCTCCAGGTTGACCCCGCCGAAGGAGGGCGCGAGCCGGACGACGGTCTCGACGATCTCGTCCGCGTCGGTGGTCGCGAGCGCGATCGGCACCGCGTCCACGCCGCCGAACTGCTTGAAGAGGATCGCCTTGCCCTCCATCACCGGGAGGGATGCCTCGGGCCCGATGTCACCGAGGCCGAGCACCGCGGTGCCGTCCGTCACGACGGCGACGACCTGCGACTTCCAGGTGTAGTCGTGGACCAGCTCGGGATTCTCGGCGATGGCGCTGCACACCTTGGCGACGCCGGGGGTGTACGCGAGGGACAGGTCGTCCTTGTCACGGATCGGAACGGTGGCCTGCACGGCCATCTTCCCGCCGCGGTGGAGCGCGAAGGCCGGATCGAACGGCTCATCGGTGGTGCTGTCGGTGGTGCTGTCGCTGCGAGGATTGACGATCTCCGCTGCCATGGTGTTGACCCCTTAAGTCTTCATCGTTTGAGGGTGGCCACTCCTGGTTGAGGAGGGGTGGGCGGGCACCGCGTACGTGCCCTGCGCCGGCGGTTGGCCCGCCCCGGCAGGGGGAAATACATACGCGCGGGCGCGCCGCACACGCGCCCTGAGCCCCGGATGAGGGGTGTAAAGGTCTTTCTTACCGGACGGACCGCATTACGGACGAGTTCATAACAGTGCGGTGACGTGGCTCATAGTCGAATATCGGGACAAGTAGAACAAGCGACGAAAAAGCGTCCGCCTGTCGAGACGCGCCACAGATCCTCCGGCGCGGACAGGGAAACCCCAAAGATGGTCCGGCGCGAACGCTGCGGACCTTGATGTTCACGGTCCGCCCGTTATCCGATTTTGACATGACAGGCCCCCTGAACGGGCTAGTCCGAATGGCAAGATGCCCTAATCACACAGGGCGGCGACATCCGACGTCGTGTGTCTGCACTGCCTGGCAACACCACGCACAACTGCCGGAGGAACCTGATCATGACCGCATGCACCACTCGTCGTACGCCTGCGAAACACCGAATTGCAGCGGTCGGCACCATCGCGGTCGCCGGCACCATGCTGCTGACCGCCTGTGGCGATCAGACCAACAGCGGGTCGACGAAGACCGGCGGAGAGACCACTTCCAGGAACAGCGCCCCGCTCTTCGACAAGCTGCCCGAGAAGTACCAGAAGTCCGGCGTCATCAAAGTCGGCACGAATGCCGAGTACGCCCCGATGGAGTCGGTGGAGAACGGCAAGATCGTCGGTGTCGACCCCGATATCGCCGAGGCCCTCGGCAAGCAGCTGGGTGTGAGGTTCACGTTCACCTCCGGCTCCTTCGACGGTCTGATCACCGCGCTGAACACCGGGCGCCACGACATCGCCATGTCGTCCATCACGGACAACAAGCAGCGCCAGGAGGGCCTGGACGACAAG
The DNA here is from genome assembly GCF_008120935.1 of Streptomyces sp. sk2.1. Classification (GTDB taxonomy): domain Bacteria; phylum Actinomycetota; class Actinomycetes; order Streptomycetales; family Streptomycetaceae; genus Streptomyces. The sequence continues at coordinate 781,059 of NZ_RDBO01000077.1, read as the reverse complement.
GGCAAGAAGCTCGGCAAGGGCGTCGACTTCGTCGACTACTTCCTGGCCGGCACCGCCGTCTACACCAAGAAGGGCAACCCCGAGGGCATCAAGTCCATCGAGGACCTGTGCGGCAGGACCACGGCGGTCCAGCGCGGCACCACGTACGAGGCGACCCTGCAGAAGCAGTCCAAGGCGTGCGAGGCGGACGGCAGGAAGCCCGTCGACATCGAGTCGTTCGAGAACGACACCGAGGCCCAGACCCGGGTGAAGTCCGGTGGCGCGGTCGCCGGGGTCAACGACTACCCGGTCGCGCTCGACCTGTCCCGCAAGTCCGGCGGCGGCAAGGACTTCGAGGTCGTCGGCGAGCAGGTGGACGCCGGCCCGTTCGGCATCGCCGTGAGCAAGGACAACACCGCACTGCGTGACGTGCTCAAGGAAGCCGTGGACGCGATCATCGCCGACGGCTCCTACCAGAAGGTGCTCGACAAGTGGGGCGCGGGCACGGGGGCGATCGACAAGGCCGCCATCAACGGCGGCAAGTGACCGGCTTCCCAGCGAAGGGCAGTCACCATGACTGACAAGTTCGACAAGGTGCCCGGCGGTCCGTCGCCCGTCGCCGCACCCGTCTCCAAGGCGTCCTCGGCCGCACCGGAGGCCATCCGGGCCGTTCCCGTACGGCACTACGGCCGCTGGGTCAGTGGCATCGTTGTCTTCGCGCTGCTCGCCGCCCTCGTGTACGCCTTCTCGCAGGGCAACATCCAGTGGCAGGCCGTCCGGGACAAGGTCTTCGACGAGACCGTCCTGGCCGGGGCGAGCCGCACCCTGCTGATCAGCGTGCTGGCGATGGTCCTCGGCGTGGCGCTGGGCGTGGTCCTCGCGGTGATGCGGCTCTCGAAGAACCCCGTCACGAGCTGGGTCGCCTGGCTCTACATCTGGTTCTTCCGCGGCACACCGGTCTACGTGCAGCTGCTGCTCTGGTTCAACCTGGCCCTGATCTTCCCGATCCTGAACATCCCGTTCATCTACAAGGACGAGATGACCGATGTGATGACGCCGTTCATGTGCGCCCTGCTGGGCCTCGGCCTCAACGAGGCCGCGTACATGGCGGAGATCTGCCGGGCCGGCATCCAGTCGGTGGACGAGGGCCAGACCGAGGCGTCGCACGCGCTGGGCATGACGCAGGCGAAGACCATGCGCCGCGTGGTGCTCCCGCAGGCGCTGCGGGTGATCATCCCGCCGACCGGCAACGAGTTCATCAACATGCTGAAGACCTCGTCGCTGGTGTACGCGGTCACGTACAACGAGCTGCTGCGCTCCACCTCGCAGATCGGTTCGACCAGCTACGCGGTGATGGAGATGCTCTTCGTCGCCTCGATCTGGTACATCGTGATGACCAGCGTGTTCAGCGTGGGCCAGTACTACCTGGAGCGTCGTTACGCCCGGGGCAGCCTGCGGAGTCTGCCGCCCACCCCGTGGCAGCGGGTCAGGGCCAACCTCGCGTCGTTCAGCAACCGCCGCACGGGAGGTGCCTCCGCATGAACGCCATGGTGAAGGCCGAGGGCGTCCACAAGTCCTTCGGCGCCGCGCACATCCTCAAGGGCATCGACCTGGAGGTCGCCCCGCGGGAGGTCTTCTGCCTGATCGGCCCGTCCGGTTCCGGCAAGTCGACCTTCCTGCGGTGCATCAACCACCTGGAGAAGATCAACGCCGGCCGGCTGTACGTGGACGGCGATCTGGTGGGCTACCGCCAGAAGGGCGACAAGCTGTACGAGCTCAAGGACAGCGAGGTCGCCCTGAAGCGCCGGGACATCGGCATGGTCTTCCAGCGCTTCAACCTCTTCCCCCACATGACGGCGCTGGAGAACGTCATGGAGGCCCCGGTCCAGGTCAAGGGCGAGTCCAAGGCCGTGGCCAGGGCCCGTGCCGAACGGCTGCTGGACCGGGTCGGCCTGGCGGGCAAGGCGAAGAACTTCCCCTCCCAGTTGTCCGGCGGCCAGCAGCAGCGGGTGGCCATCGCCCGCGCCCTGGCCATGGAGCCGAAGCTGATGCTCTTCGACGAGCCGACGTCGGCGCTCGACCCGGAGCTGGTGGGCGACGTCCTGGACGTCATGCGCGACCTCGCGGAGGACGGCATGACGATGGTCGTCGTCACCCATGAGATGGGCTTCGCCCGCGAGGTCGGCGACGCGCTGGTCTTCATGGACGACGGCGTGGTGGTCGAGGCGGGCCACCCGCGCGACGTGCTGACCAACCCGCAGCACGACCGGACGAAGTCCTTCCTGTCGAAGGTGCTGTAGCGGGATCGCAGGGGACGGAGGGGCGGTACGGACGATTCCGTACCGCCCCTCCGGCGTCCTCGGGACCCCGGCGCCCCGGCCGAACCCCGGGACCGGACCGGCTCCGGGCGAGGGCGTCCCCGAAACCATCCCTCCCCCTCACTTCACCGCGAGTACCAGAGCGTCCGAGGGGGACGCCCAGACGGGCCGCGCCTCGCCGAATCCGGCCTTGCGCAGGGTCTCGGTGTGCCAGTCCACGGAGGGCATGTCGCCGTCCGCGTGCTCGCCGTAGATCCGGTACCGCTCGGCGGTGGGCTCGGCGAGCGCCGGGTCCTCGGCGGCCAGGGCCCACCAGTCGGCCCAGTCCAGCGCGCCCGCGGCCCTGGCCCGGTCCATGGCCAGGTGCCGGTGGGCGCGCTCGGCCGCGTTGATCCGGGGGGTGGCGGTGTCGATCATGTGGTCGGCGTTCATGAACACCCCGCCGTCCCGGACGAGCCCCCCGATGTGCCCGTAGAGCGCGGTGAGCGGGCCGGTGTGCAGCCAGTGCAGGGCGGTGGCGGTGAGGACCGCGTCGTACGAGTCGTACGGCAACCGCCCCGCCCATTCCGGGTCCTTGAGGTCGGCGGTGACGAAGGTGACCCGCCCGTCGCCCTCGAAGTGGCCGCGCGCGATGGTGAGCAGCGCCGGGTCGAGATCCACACCGGTACTGGTGGCCTCCGGGAACCGCTTCAGCAGCCGGTCCGTAATACTTCCCGTACCGCACGCGAGGTCCAGCACCCTCGGCCGCGGCCCCACGAAGGCCTCGACCATGTCCAGCATCACCCGGAACCGTTCCTCGCGGTCGGGCATGTACCACTCCTGCTGCCGGTCCCAGCTCTCCTGCCAGGCCCGCCAGTCCGTACCGGTCGTTTCCGTCACCACCAGAACCTCCATGTAATACCCTGGGCCGGTAGAAGCCCATTACATCGTTGGCTGCATCGACCTTAGACCGTCGCCGTAAGGACTACAAGTGGAACTGGCCTATTACTCGGACTATGCCGTGCGCCTGGTCAACACCGAGGAGCCGGCCCGCAACAAGGACTGCCTCACCTCCGTCGAGGCGGTCCGGGAGCTGTTCGGCCCCAACCGCCAAGCGGCCCGGCGGGCGACCGACACGGACGTGACCCGCTTCCGGTCCGTACGGGCCCGGCTGCGCGCGGTCTTCGAGGCGGCCGACGGCGGCGACGAGACCCTCGCCGTCGACCTGCTCAACCCACTGCTGCTGGAGTTCCCGGTCAGCCCGCAGATCTCCGGGCACGAGACCCGGGACGAGGACGGCAAGCCGGACTGGCACATGCACCTGGCGGACCACCCGTCGAACGCCACGGCCGGGTACGCCGCCATCGCGGCGATGGGCCTCGCCTTCCACCTCACCTCGTACGGGGTGGACCGGCTCGGCCTGTGCGAGGCGCCGCCGTGCCGCAACGCCTACCTCGACACCTCCACCAACCGGTCCCGCCGCTACTGCTCGGACCGTTGCGCCACCCGGGCCAACGTCGCCGCCTACCGGGCCCGGAAACGCCTGGAGACGGAGCGCGCCGCCGAGACCGGCCGCAACGCGGAGACGGCCCAGGCCACCACGCCCAGCACCGACCGCTGACCCTTCTTCAGCGGCCGGTAGCGCATCCGGGCGGTGGCCAGTACGAGCTCCTCCGGCACCGTCCCGTAGTCCGTGCTGTCACCGCCCGCGAAGGTGTTGTCCGCCAGCACCCACCAGCCGCCCCGCCGCCGCTCGGCGGCCCGCTTGACGACGAGCAGGTCCTGCTGGAACGGATGCCGCAGGATCACCACGTCACCGGGCCGCACCCTCGCCCCGTACTGCACGAGCAGCCAGTCCCCGTGATGGAGCGTCGGCACCATCGACGGCCCGGTCACCTCCACCACCTGGAACGGCACCCGCCCGGTCCGCCCCTGCGCCGTCCCGGGCACCTCCGGCATCTCCGGCACCTCCCGCATCCCTCCGGCACCTCCCCGCTCCATCAGTAAACGTCCTGATACGGCGTTCCGTACATTCGGCCACTGGTCCCATCCTCGCCCCGGACTTTTGGCCTAAGCCCACGGGGGCACCCACAAAAACCCGCCTTCCACCGAGTAATGTCCCACCTGAGAAGACGATCACGAGGAAGGACAGCTCAATGCTTTCCCGCCTGTTTGCCCCCAAGGTGAAGGTCAGCGCCCACTGCGACCTGCCCTGCGGCGTGTACGACCCGGCCCAGGCCCGCATCGAGGCGGAGTCCGTCAAGGCCGTCCAGGAGAAGTACCAGGCCAACGAGGACCCGCACTTCCGGGCCCGCGCGGTGGTCATCAAGGAGCAGCGCGCCGAGCTCGCCAAGCACCACGTCTCGGTGCTGTGGAGCGACTACTTCAAGCCCCCGCACTTCGAGAAGTACCCGGAGCTGCACCAGCTGGTCAACGACGCCCTGAAGGCCCTGTCGGCCGCGAAGGCGTCCACGGACCCGGCGACGGGCCAGAAGGCGCTGGACTACATCGCCCAGATCGACAAGATCTTCTGGGAGACGAAGAAGGCCTGACCTTCCTCCCTCTCTGCTCCACCTGCCCCCTCACGGGGGGCCGGACCGCACCCGGTCCGCAGTTCGCCGTCGACGGCGTTCGTGGCGGCCGGGTGCGGTCTTGTTTTTCCGGGCGCAAGTGCGCGTGAATCCGCGGCGTGGTAACGGCGGACGCGTGGGAGCGTCGGGGGCTGCGGGGCAGGGTTCCTCGGCGCCCCGGCCGGATCGGTCGCATCGGTTCCGGAGAAAATCGGCTCGGGGGTTCCCGGCGACCGGCCTCGCGGACGTCATTCCGTCGAACGGGCTCAAGCCCCTGAACGGAACCGAGGTGGGCCCCCTTGACATCCGAATCCGTACCGCCGCGGGTATTACCGGCGCAGAAGCAGCGCCGTATCCCGGAGCTGTTGCGCATGGGCAGGAAACCGCCCCGCACGGTCGACGAGCAGCTGGAGGACCTCGCCCGCGCATCGGCCACCTGCTTCCCGGCGATCGCCCGTCGGCTCGGGCAGCACAACCGTTCCCAGTTGGTCGAGGACGTCTGGCAGAACGCCTTCGCCAAGGTGACCGAGCGGCTGCGCGAGGACGCCGGGTCCGTGGACAACCTCCGTGCCTACCTGCGCCAGGTGTGCGTCAACTGCGCCGTCGACGAACTCCGCCTCATACAGGAGGCGTAGCCGCTGCCCAGGGTGTGCGCTTCCGTCCGCCCGCACGGCGGGAGCGCGCCCGAGGGAGGGGCTATCCCGGCTCCCTTCATAAGGAAAGGAACCCATGTGTTGACTGTTCTTCTCCGTCTGCCGATCTCATGGTGCACAGCCTTGCTCAACGCCGTTGTCGTCCGTTTCGACCGATTGAGGCGTCCCAGGCCGGACTTCTCCGTCTTCGCCACCGGAAGCGCGACTTCAGCAGGTCCCGCAACAGGCTTGCGGTCCGCTCCGGGCGAGGGGCTGCAGCCCCGGCAGGCTTAGGTCCGATCGGTCGGGGCGGTTCCGGAACCCTCGGGGGAGGTGCCGGAGATGTTCCGACAAGGGATGCCCCCCACGGGCCGGGCCCCGCAGTGGATGGTTCCCACTGCGGGGCCCGGCCCTCGTCGTACCCGGTGAAGGACACCGAACACGACACCTCACGGAGACCGGGATGACCATCCGCCGACGCCGCCCCGCCCTGACGCTCGCCCGCGTCGACCGACTGCTGATCGCCGCCGAGCGGGACGTCGCCGAACGGCGGGCGGTGTACGGGGCCGCCGAGGCGGAGCGACGCCGCATGCGTCGCCTCAAGGCAGCCGCTCGCTCCCGGCTCCGGCACACCGCGCGCCGCCGGGCGCGGCCCGCCCTGCGCCTCGCCCTCATGCTGTGCGGCCTCGTCCCGTTCGTCGCCGGGATGGCGTTCCTGGGCCTCCACCGGCCCGGCGGCCCCGAGCTGCTCGGGGTGACCGCCGCCTGGTCCCTCTGCGCGGCGGTCCGAAGGCCCTTTGACCGAAGGCCCGTTGACCGATGGCCGTCGGCCGTCGACCACCTGCTCCGCCGTCCGCGTCGGTCGGGACGTTTCCGCCGGTCGGCGGGGGCGGCGCCGCCTCGCCGGGGCTAGTGGGAATCCTCCAAGCCCGGTCGGGCATCGTTGTGCCGGTCGGGGCCACCGCGTTCATCCGCACGGCCGCAGACTTGCAGGACGGGGCGGCCGAGGCGGCCGTCTCGTCCATGTCCGTGACGACACCTGGGGCACCACACCGTGAGCGAACGCGTCATTGCGCCCAAGAGCCGGGGCTTCCTGTTCCTGGACTCCCACCCCGACGGCTGCCGGCAGCTGGTGGACGAGATGTGGCGTGCCGTTCCCGCCCCGGTCGCCGCCGAGGGCGAGGGGCCGGTGGCCCTGGTCATCGGTTCGTCCGCCGGGTACGGGCTGGCCGCCACGATCGCGGGCCTGGCCCGGGTCGGCATCCGCGGCATCGGCGTGTGCTTCGAGAAGGCGCCCGCGCGGCGCACCGGCACGGCCGGCTGGTACCGCACCGCCGCCACCGCCCGGCTCGCCCGGGAGCACGGGCGGGACATCGTCTTCCTCAACGGCGACGCGTTCGGCGACACGATGAAGGAGCAGGTCGCCGACCTCCTCGTCGAGCGGTTCGGGGGACGACTCGACTACCTGGTCTACTCGGTGGCCGCACCCCGCCGCACCGACCCGGACACCGGCGACACGTACGCCTCGGTCCTCAAGCCGATCGGTTCGCCGTACACCACCAAGACGCTCGCCTTCGACGAGAACGGCGTGCCGGAGGTGAAGGAGGTCACCACCGAACCGGCCGAGGGCGACGACATCGAGCAGACCGTGGCGGTGATGGGCGGCGCCGACTGGGAACGGTGGATCACCTTCCTGGCCGACCGGTCCCTGCTCGCCGACGGCTTCACCACCGCCGCCCTGTCCTACATCGGCTCGCCGCTCACCGGGGCGATCTACCGGCAGGGCACCATCGGCGCCGCGAAGTCCCATCTGGAGGCCACCGCGCGCACGTTGGACGAGCGTCTCGGCAAGACCCTGGGCGGCCGGGCCGTGACCTCGGTCAACGCCGCCGCCGTCACCCAGTCCTCCACCGCCATCCCCGGCATCGCCCTGTACGTCGGGCTGCTGCGCGGCGTCCTCGGCGACACCATGGTGGCCCCGATCGGCCAACTGGTCCAGCTCTGGGACCAGTTGACCGGAACCCGCCCCCTCGACCTCGACGACGAGGGCCGGGTCCGTCTCGACACCTGGGAACTCGAACCCGCCGTGCAGGACGCCGTCGCCGAGCGTTGGGCCACCGCCACCAGCGACAGCATCACCGAACTCGCCGACCTCGACTGGTTCAGCGAGGAGGTCCGTCGCCTCTACGGCTTCTCCGTCCCCGGCATCGACTACACCGCCGCCGTCGAGACCGACGTCCCCTGGCCCGCCCCCACCGCCTGACCCGCACCACGGGCGCCCCCGATCACGCGTGCCGCGGAAGCGGAGCGGGGGCGCCGCACCGTCCCATCACTGCGCGGCGCCCGGAGTCAGTGCGTTCGGCCCGCTCCTCGCCCCGCGTCGTGCCCCCGTACGGACGGGAGCGCCAACACCACCGCGACCGCGACCAGTTGCCACAGCACCCCGAACCCCAGGAGCCGGTCCACGCCCACGACTCCCGACACCGGCCCGGCGAGCGCCAGGCCGAGCGGCCCCAGGGCGAAGGCGCCCAGGCTATCGAAGGCGCCGATGCGGCCGCGGGCCTCGGCGGGGATCTCGCGCTGGATGACGGTCGCCATGAGGGCACTGCACACCGCCGCACCGCCTCCCGCGACGAGTGCGGCGGCCGCCACCCAGGCCAGCGGCGCCCGCACGGCCAGCGCGGCGACCGGAACGGCCCAGCCGACGGACGCGGCCACGGACCAGGCGACCGCCCGGCCGGGGCTCCTGCCGAGCAGCGCCAGGCCGCCGACGACCGATCCGGCGCCGTACAGGGCCAGCACCAGCCCCCAGGCCCTCGCGCCGCCGAGCCTCTGCTGGGCGAGCATCGGCCCCAGCACCAGGAACGGGGCCCAGAGGAAGAAGTTGAAGAGGCTGATGTGCAGGGTCGTGACCCACAGCCAGGTGCGGGAGGTGAACTCCTTCCAGCCGAGGCCCAGTTCGGCGATCAGCCCGCTGCGGGGCGCGGCCGGCTGTGACAGGGGCAGCCCGGCCAGGGCCAGGACGCTCACTCCGTAGCTGACCGCGTCGACGGCGATCACCGTGCCCGGGTCGGCGACCGCGATGAGCAGGCCGGCCAGGCCCGGCCCCACGACCGAGGTCACCGCCTGGGTGATCTGCAGCAGCGCGTTGGCGTCCGCGAGGTCGTCCTCGGGGACGAGGCCGGGCACCAGAGCCGTCAGACCCGGGCTGAATCCCCCCTCGCCGATCCCGAGGACCACCGCCAGCACGACCACTTCCCAGACCCTCGCGCTGTGGGTGAACAGCAGCACGGCCAGCACTCCCTGAGAACCGAACCGCAGCAGGTCCGACGTCAGCATGACCGCACGGGCCCCGAGCCGGTCGGTCAGTACGCCACCGAGCAGCAGCACGACCAGCACCGCGAGGATCCGGGCCGCCATCACCACGCCGACGGCGTCGACCCCGCCACCGGGCAGCTGGAGCACGACGAAGGACGTGGCGATCGTGTTCATCCCGGAGCCGAGCAGCGACGTGCTCTGGCCGACGAGGAAACGACGGAATCGCGAGTGCCGCAGAACGCGCAGCCGGTGAGCGGCGGACCGGGTCCCGGGCGCGGCGGGAGAGCGAGTACGAAGCGTCATGGGTCCGCACTCTTCCTCCGCCGGATCGTTTTCCACAAGCTTTTCCGGAAAGAAAGTTGAGTCTTTTGCGAGCAGTTTTACTTCCTCGCGAATTGCCGCAGTAAATAGCCTTCATTTACTGCAACATGCCTGGTGGTAGGCTCAGTTGAGGATGAGCGAGAGAGCATAGTTCAGTTCATTTACTGCGGGAGGACAGTATGGGAGAACATCGGATCGACGACGCGGACACACTTCGTCCGGCGCCGGTGGAATACGGTGCCGCCGTCGACCGCTATCTCGCCGCGGCCGATCTCGGCAGCGCCTCCCGCCGCGTCTACCGCATCTCGCTGCTCGGGTGGGCCTGGCCGTTGGTCGACCGGCGGGCGCCGACCGGCCGCGAGCGCAGGGGCGCCCGTCCGCCCGTCGTTCCACTCGCCCTGCTCGACGCCCCGGAGGCGGCGGAGCGGCTGCGGCGGGGACTGGCCGACCGTGCCGGCACCGCGCGACCGCGCACGCTGGACCGCGAACTGGCCTGCCTCCGGGCGGCCACGGCGTGGTGGTCGGCGCGGGGCTGGATCGCCGCGGACCCGGCCGCCGGACTCACACCGCCGACGCCGGGTACCGACCCGGCGCCCGTGCCTGCCGGTGCTCCTGTTTCCGTTTCCGCCGGTGCCCCTGTTCCCGCGGTCGTGGTCGCGGGACCGGCTTCCGTGATCGCGGGACCGACCGCCGACGTTCCGGACCGGGCCCGCGCCGCCCTCGCCCTGCGGGCTCCGCTCAGGGAGTTGACGCTGTGGCACCTCCTCCACGAGTCGCGGGCCGCCGTCGAGCAGGTGCTCGCCCTCGACATCGACCACCTCGACCTGCCCCGCCGACGCACCAAGGAGAGCGCGCCGGGGCCCCTGCGCTGGGGGCCGGGCACGGCGCGTCTGCTGCCCATGCTGCTGGCCGGGCGCACCGCGGGACCGGTGTTCGTCACCGACCGGCGGGCCCCGGCCGGTACGGCGACGGCCGACCGCTGCCCGGTGACCGGTCGGGGGCGGCTCTCCTACCGCCGGGCCGCGGAGCTCTTCACCACCGCGACCCGACCGCTCGATCCGGCCGGCCGCGGCTGGACCCTGCTCGTCCTGCGCGACCGGACCCCCCGGAACAGGAGGAAACGGGGGAGACAGGGGGCGGCTTGACTCTCCCGTGGAGGGAGAGTCGAAGGTGGGGGCATGGAAAGCGGCACCCTCTGCTCGATCGGCGAGCTGGCCCGGCGCACCGGGCTGACGGTCAAGACCATCCGGCTCTACTCCGACCGCGGCATCGTGGTGCCGGCCCATCGCACTCCCGCCGGTTATCGCCGCTACGGCCCGGACGCCGTCGCCCGGTTGGCCCTGGTGCGGACGCTCCGCGAGCTGGGACTCGGCCTCGACGCGATCCGGCAGGTCGTCGACCGGGAACTGACGCTCGGCGACGTCGCCGCCCAGCACGCCGCCGCGCTGGAGGTGCAGATCGGCATCCTGCGCCTGCGGCGGGCGGTGCTGACGGCCGCCGCCGGGCGCGGCCCCACGACATCCGAGGAGATGGAACGCATGCACCGACTGGCCCGGCTCACCGGGGACGAACGCCGACGGCTGACCGACGAGTTCCTCGACGCCGTCTTCGCGGGCCTCGGCAGGGACGCCGACCACACCGGGATCCGGCGCTCCATGACACCCGAGCTTCCCGACGACCCGACGGAGGAACAGCTCGAAGCGTGGATCGAGCTGGCGGAGCTGTCCCTGGACCCGGACTTCCGCGCCCGCGTGCGGAGCGGGGCCGAGGGCCGTGCGGCCGACCTGCCCGACGGCGGTTTCGGGCAGCCCCGCCCGGATGTCGTCGCGATCGCCCGCGACCATGCGGCGGCGGCCCTCGCCACCGGGATCACTCCGCAGTCGTCCCGGGCCGACCACGTCGTCGCGGCGATCACCGCGGACTGTTCGCGCGTCCTGGGCCGCCCCGACGACGGCGAACTGTGCCGCCGGCTGCTGCGACGGCTGACGGCCGCGAACGATCCGCGCCGGGACAGGTACTTCCGGCTGCTCGCCCTGATCAACGACTGGCCGCCCCCGGAACGCCTGGCACCGGCACTGGACTGGTCGGTCACGGCACTGCGCCTGCGGACGGCCGGTTGACGTGACCGGCTCGTCCGGGCGACCGGCCCGTCGGCGCGAGTGGCCCGGGGGTCGGGGACACGCCCGTACGCCTCACACGGCCCCGTACGCCCCGCGGTTCAGCTCGCGGAGGCGGGGCCGGGCGGGATGTGGACCGTCATGATCAGGTGGCAGGTCTCGGTGCCCGCGCCGCGGTAGGTGTGGGGGGTGTCGCCGTCGAACGTGGCGGTCTGCCCGGCCTCGACGGTGTGCTCGGTGCCGTCGACGACCAGGGTCATCCGGCCGGAGGTGACGCTGAGGGTCTCCACGACCCCGGCCTGGTGGGGGTGGCTGGGGTACTCCTCGTCCGGTCGCAGCCGCCAGCGCCAGATCTCCACGGGCGCCGGGCCCGAGGTCGTCAGCATGAGCCGGGCCTCGCCGCCGTGCGCGCCGGTCCACAGGGGCGCCACGGCGTCGGCGGTCACGACCCGGACGCGGCCTTCGGAGGGGCCCTGCATCAGGGCGGAGACGGAGATGCCGAGGGTGTCGGCCAGCCGGACCAGGGTGGCCAGGTTGGGGTTGCCCTGGGCCTTCTCCAGCCCGACCAGGGCTCCCTTGCTGACCTGGGCGCGGCGGCCGAGCTCCTCCAGGGACAGGCCCGCCCGGATGCGGGCCGCCCGGACGTTGTGCGCGACCGTCCGCAGGGCTGCGGCCGTCTCGGTCACGGGATCACCATCTCTCACAGCTGAACTATTTCAATGAACCGTCCGGTCGTTTCATTGACACACCCCGGTCGGTCCGTTGTACGGTGCGGTCATTCCATTGAATGGTAAGGGATGCGCTGTGATCGCTCTGCTGCTGGCCCTGGGCAGCTCGCTCGCCTACGGGTGCGCCGACTTCCTCGGCGGCCTCGGCGCCCGCAAGGCCCATGTGCTGCGGACCGTGATGATCGCGGCCCCGTCCAGTCTCGTGGTCGAACTGATGCTGTGGCCAGTGCTCGGCGCCTCGTTCAGCCCCGGCGCCCTCGGCTGGGGTGCCGCGTCGGGGGTCGCGTCGGCCGCCGCGTTCGCGTTGCTCTACCGCACCCTGGCGATCGGGCCGATGAACGTGCTGTCGCCCGTCACCGCGCTGGTGTCGGCGGCCCTGCCCGTCGGCGTGGGCCTGTTGCAGGGCGAGCACCTGGCCGCCGCCGGGCTGATCGGCCTGCCGCTCGCGCTGGTCGCGGTGGTACTGGTCAGCGCCGGGCACGGTGCCGGGTCGGCGCGGCCCTCCCGCACGGCGCTGCTGCTGGCCTTCGGGGCCGGCGCCGCCATCGCCCTCCAACTGGTCTTCCTCCACCAGGCGCCCACCGACAGCGGGGTGGCCCCGCTGCTCGTCGGCCGGACGGTCTCCTCGGCGATCACCCTGACCGCGGCGGGGCTGTTGCACCGTCGGCTGGGCCCCGAGCGGCCCGCGTACGCGATCTCGGCGGCCGCGGGTGCGCTGGACTCCGTGGCGAACCTGCTGTTCCTGCTCGCGGCCCGCAGCGGGGACCTCGCCGTCGTGGCCGTGATCACCGCCCTCTACCCGGTCGGCACGGTCCTGCTCGCCCGCAGCGTGCTCGCCGAGCGCATCCACCGCGGCCAGCTCGTCGGCCTGGGCACCGCCGCCGTCGCCGTCGGCCTCCTCGCCCTGACCTGAGTCCGAGCAGGTCCCCGGCCCCCTCGAAGCTCTTGATCCCCGTACGTACGCAGGAAACGGAACCACGCACCATGCCCACCTTCCGCATCGCCCCCGCCGTCGTGGAGTCCTTCCCCGACACCCTCGTCGCCCTGGTCACCGCCACCGGTCTGCGCGGCCGCGAGCCCTGGCCCGACACCGTCGCCGCCCTGGCGGAGCTGGAGGGGCGGCTCGCCGACGGCAGCTGGCACCCCGCCGACGAGACCGATCCCCGCATCGAGGCGTGGCACACCGCCTACCGTTCCTTCGGCACCAACCCCCGCCGCGTCCGCCCCAGCGTCGACGCGCTCGGCCGCCGCCTCGCCAAGAAGGGCGCCCTCCCGCGCATCAACCCGCCCGTCGACTCCTACAACGCCGTCTCCGTCCGGCACGGTCTGCCCGCCGGCGCCTTCGACCTGGGCCGGGTCACCGGCGACGTCGAGATCCGGCACGCCGACGGCTCCGAGTCCTTCACCCCGCTCGGCGAACCCGACACCGTCGAGAACCCCGGTCCCGGCGAGATCGTCTACGCGGACACCACCGGCGTCCTGACCCGGCACTGGAACCACCGCGACGCCCACCGCACCCGGGTCACCGAGGACTCCGCGGACGTCGTGTTCATCCTCGAAACCCTTCACGCCGCCCGCGACGGCCACCTCGTCGAGTCCGCCGCGCACGAACTGCGGGGCCTGCTCGCCCCGCACGCCGACCGGACCGCCGTGCACCACCTGGACGCGGCGCGGCCCCGGGTCGCCGTCTGAGCCCCGCTCCCCCGCTCCCCCGGCCGCACGCCGCGGCAACGGGTCCGGACGGCGTCACCGGCGCCGGCTCGTCCGGGAGGTCACGCTTCGCGCCTCCGGGCGTCGACCAGCCCGGTCTCGTAGGCGACGATGACCAGTTGGGCCCGGTCACGGGCCCGGAGCTTGGCGAGCAGGCGGCCGATGTGCGTCTTGATCGTGGCCGGGCTCAGGTGGAGGTGTTCCGCGAGCTCCGTGTTGGACAGGCCGAGCGCGATCAGGCCGAGCACCTCCAGCTCGCGGTCCGTGACCCCGTCCAGCGAGCGGGCCGGCGGACGGCCCGGCTCCGGGCGGCGGGCGAACTCCGCGACCAGTCGGCTCGTCACCGAGGGCGCGAGCAGCGACTCCCCCGCGGCGACGACTCCGATGGCGGCGAGGACCTCGGTCGGCGGGGTGTCCTTCAGGAGGAAGCCCGTGGCACCGGCGCGCAGCGCGGCGTAGACGTACTCGTCCAGGTCGAAGGTGGTGAGGACGAGGACCCGCACCCCGGACGTGGCCGGGTCCGCGCAGATGCGGCGGGTGGCCTCGATGCCGTCGAGTTCCGGCATGCGGATGTCCATCAGCACCACGTCGGGGCGTTCGCGGCGCGCGATCTCGACGGCCTCCGCACCGGTCGCCGCCTCGCCCACCGCCGTCATGCCGGGGGTGTGGTCGATCAGTACGCGGAAACTGCCGCGCACCATGGCCTGGTCGTCCGCGACCAGCACCCGGACCGGCCCGTCGCCCCTGCCACCGGTACCACCGACCTCATCGGCCCCTTCAGTCCCGTCGGTCCCGTCGGTCCCGTCGATCCCGTCGGTCATGTGCTCCGCTCCCCGTCGACCGGCAGCCGGACGGACACCGCGAAGCCGCCCTCCGGCCGGGGCCCCGCGGCGAAGCTGCCGCGGTACATCATGACCCGCTCCCGCATGCCCAGGAGCCCGTGCCCGCCGGGAAGTCCGTGGCCGGGGCCGCGGCGGTCCGGTGGCGGGCCCTCGTCGGTGACGTCTATGCGGATCTCGTGCGCGTCCGCCTCGACCGCGACCCGGCAGCGGGTCGGGGACGCGTGCCGTACGACATTGGTGACGGCCTCCTGGACGATCCGGTGGACGGTCACCCGCAACCCCTCGGCCAGGCCCTCCGTGCCGTGGACCGCGAAGCGGACGTCCGTCCCCGCCCGCCCGGCGTCGACGGCCAGTTCGTCCAGGCGGCCGAGGTCCGGTACCGGGCCCAGGGGCGTGTCCGGGGGCGTGTCCCGGCTGCGCAGCACTCCGAGCGTGCGCCGCATCTCGGCCAGTGCGGAGCGGCTGGTCTCCTCGATGATCTTCAGCGCGGCCCTCGCCTCCTGCGGATCGGCGTCCGCGACGTGTCCGGCGACGCCCGCCTTGACGGCGATGAGGCCGAGGTTGTGCGAGACGATGTCGTGCAACTCCCGGGCGATCCTGAGGCGTTCCTCCGCCACGGCACGCTCCGCGCGGCGCCGCTCGTCGCGCAGGGCGCCGGCCCGGCGTTCACGCACGACGAAGCCCGCGCCCCAGGAACCGCCGGTCACCAGCACCGCGGCCCCGGCCACCCCGACGGCCCCCCAGAGGTCCTCGGACGGGGTGATCACGGCTTCGCCGAGGTAGACGGCCCCGCCCGCCACCGCCGACGCGACGGCCAGTGCGGGCACGGAGCGGCGGATGGGTTCGACGAGGCCGACCGCGTAGGCCCCGAGACCGGCCGCGACGTACGGTTCGCGGACGATGTCCAGGAGCGAGGCGGCGGCCAGCGCGGCGAGGACGGCCGCCAGGGCGAGGAGCGGCCTGCGGCGGCGTACGGCAACGGGCAGGCCCACCCCGGCGGCGATCAGGCACCCCAGCCAGAACGGCCCGGTGTAATGCGCCTGGCCGTCGCCGGAGTCCATCCGGGCGAATCCGACGTAGCCGGCGGTCAGGAGCAACGCCGCGACGATGTCGAGGAGTTGGAGCAGGCCGCGGCCACCCTTGGGGATCACGGTCCGACCGTATCCGTACGGGCGCATTCAACCGGCCTGTCCGAGCAGCGCCATGAGCGCGACCACCGCCCCGGTCACCGGAACCCAGCGCAGCACCGCCGCCCGGCCCGGCCGCGGCCCCTCGCGCAGCAGGCCGAGGCCCGACGGCACCAGCGCGACGCACAGCCCGGCGAGGGCCACCAGCGACAACGGGGCGGTGCCCTTGAGGACGCCCAGGGGCAGCGCCGCCGTCAGGGCGAGCGCGAAGGCCCGCACCGGCCCGAGCACCCCGGTGCGCCACGCGCCGAGGGCGAGGACGATCCAGCCCGCGAGGACGGCGAGGTTCAGCGCGGCGAAGACGTGGAAGGCCCCGTAGCCAGCGGTCACGGCCTCGGTGGCGGACGCGGCGCCGCGGGACCGCACCAGTTGGAGGGCCAGGTGGTCCACCCCCGCGTGGAAGGTGCGGGCGAACAGCCCGAACACGACCAGTACGCCGCCCCACAGCCCCCACCCCGGGCTGCGGGACCCGATCCGGGCGGCGATCACGGCCGCGGCGGGCCAGAGCAGCACACCGCCGGCGGCGAACAAGCCGTACGCGGTGGCCATCAGCACGGGATGGCGTTCGTACGCGGCGAGTTGGTCGGGGTGGAAGAAGTGGAAGCGGACGCGCAGCAGCGCTCCGGCCAGCATCAGGAGCGGGGCGAGCACCATGGCGAAGCCCCCGACCCAGCGTCCGGTGAATCCGGCCGCACCCGTCCGCTCCACCGGCAGCGCGGCGCGCAGCCGGGCGCCGACGGAGGATGCCGGGGTGTCCACGAGGACCGTTCGGTTCGTCATGCCCCCGACGATGCCGCCACTCCCCCGGCCGGGACATCGGACCAGGGCCCGGACCTCGGGGTCGGACCTGGGTATGACATCGCGCCCGCCGCGCACGATCACTCCGTACGCCCCCGTACGACGACGCCGCACGCCCTGCGCAACGGTGCCGTACCCCCTGCGCGATCCGGGCGGGTCGGCCGTTCGGTGCGGAGTGCGGCCGTGTCGTCGGGCGGGTTCGGGGCCGTCCGCGGGGGACCATATGGAGTCGACCGATTCCTCTTCCTCACGGGGCGTTTCCCGTACAGCGATGAGTTTTCGGGACGGGATCGGTCGATATGGGTGGACATGCGCAGACGACGGGGCTGCGCGCATTACGGGGTTGCGCACGTGACGGGGCTGCGCACACGACAGGAGACAGCGATGACCACCAAAGGCTTCACCACGTGTCTGTGGTTCGACGGACAGGCCGAGGAGGCGGCGGAGTACTACCTATCGGTCTTCAAGGACTCACGCCTCGGCAGGATCGGCCGCTACACCGAGGCGGGACCGGGGCCCGCCGGATCGGTGATGACGGTCGAGTTCGAGCTCAACGGCCAGAAGTTCGTCGGGGTGAACGGCGGACCGGAATTCACGTTCAACGAGGCCATCTCGTTCCAGATCCACTGTGCGGACCAGGCCGAGGTGGACCACTACTGGAGCAGCCTCACCGACGGGGGCGAGGAGGGGCCCTGCGGCTGGCTGACGGACCGGTACGGCGTCTCCTGGCAGGTCGTGCCCGAGGTGCTGCCGGAGCTGGTCCTCGATCCCGACGCGGAGAAGGGCGCCAGGACCACGAGGGCGATGATGACCATGAAGAAGCTGGACATCGCCGCCCTGCGCGCGGCCCACGACGAGGGCTGAGACACGCGGAAACCGGGACCGGAACCGGAACCGGGACACACGGTTGCGGCGATGCCGGGCGGCGGGCGGATCAGGCCGATCCGCCGCCCGGCATCGCCGCACCGTCCCCGGCCTCACCCCCGGGCGCCGCTCCCGGCGCCGCTCCCGGCGCCGGGTCGCGCGCCGCGTCGCGGCCCGAGGAAGGCGCCCGCGAGCAGCGCGCCCGCGAGGACCAGCGCCGAGTTGACCAGGATCGCGACCGACACCCCCGAGAGGACGCCTTCGGGGCCGGTGTCTCCGACGGCGGACATCCGGGCGGTGGCGACGGCGCTCATGACCGGGATGCCCATGGTGATGCCGACCTGCTGGGTCATGGTGGCCAGGCCGGTGGCCAGCCCCTGCTCCTCGTCGGGCAGTCCGGAGGTCGCGGTGACCATGAAGCCGACGATCATCAGCATGTTGCCGATCCCGCCGACGAAGGTGGCCGCCAGCAGGAGCAGGATCCACTCCCCCTCCGTCCCGAGCGCCACCAGGGAGAGCGTGGCGACGGCCTGGACGATCCCGCCGGCGACGATGGTCGTGCGGTTCCCGAAGCGCCCGACCGCACGGCCGCCGAACGCTCCGCCGATCACGGTGCCGACGCCCAGGACGCCGAAGGCGAGGCCGGTGGCGAGCGGCGTGTGGCCGAGGACCTCCTGCAGGTAGAGGGTCAGCAGGAAGACCAGCGAGGTCTCGGTGACGAAGGCGATCAGACCCGCGGTGTTGCCCCAGATGACACTGCGCCGCTTCAGGATGCGCACGGGAACCAGCGGCGACGCCACCCTCTTCTCGACGATCCAGAAGCCGACGAGGAGCACGAGGCCCGCGAGGAGCGCGGCCAGGGTGGTGGGTGTGGTCCAGCCGGACTCGCCGGCCTGGGTCAGCCCGTGGACGAGCAGGAGCAGGCCACCGGTGACGGTCACGGCTCCGGGGACATCGAGCCGGGGACGCCCGGTGGGGCGCGATTCGGTGATGACGGACGGGGCGAGGGCGACCACCAGGGCGGCCACGGGCACGTTGATGAAGAACGCCCAGCGCCAGGAGAGCAGATCGGTGAGCAGGCCGCCGAGGACGGCTCCGGCGGTGAACCCGGCCGACATCAGTGCGCCGTTGAGGCCGAGGGCCCGTTCCCGCAAGGGGCCCTCCTTGAAGGAAGTGGTCAGCAGCGCGAGCCCGGCCGGAGTGACGGCCGCCGTGGCGAGCCCCTGCAACACCCGTGCCGTGAGCAGCACTTCGGGCGAGGTGGCGAGGCCGCCCAGGACGGAGGAGAGCCCGAGAACGGTCATGCCGCCGAGGAACAGCCGCTTGCGGCCGACGAGATCGGCGACCCGCCCGAACAGCAGGGTGAAACCGGCCGCGGCGAGCGCGAACGCGGTGGCGATCCACTGCAGGTTCGAGAGGGAGAACCCCAGCCCCTCCCCGACGACCGGCAGTGCGACGTTCAGGATCGAGAAGTCCACGGCGATCATGAACTGGGCGCCGAGGAGAAGGGTGAGGACGAGCTTCTGCCGTCCGGTCATGCGGATCTTCGACGAGGAGGCGTCTGCGGCGATACCGACGGCACTGCCGGTGTCGGTGTCGGTGTCGATCGTGCCCGACGGGGCCTGGCAGGGTGCGGACATGAGGGGACTTCCTCAGGCAGGAGTTTAAACAGGACTACAGTTCCGTTAAGGTGGAGTCACCGTAGCAGAGGAAGAGCAGTTAATGGAACTGGAGACCCGTTATGACTTCTGAGGGTGTGGAGCCCGGCAGCGTCCGGCCCGGTGGCCGTACCGCCCGGGTCCGGGAATCGGTCCTGCGGGCCGCGGGCGACGCCCTGGCCGAGCACGGTTTCGACCGCCTGGACCTGGCCGATGTCGCACGCCGGGCGGAGGTCGGCAAGACGACCGTCTACCGGCGCTGGTCCAACCCCACCGGCCTGGTCGCGGACCTGCTCGACGACATGGCCGAGCAGTCCTCTCCCCGTACGGCCACGGGCTCGCTGATCGACGACCTCAGGGCCAACGCCCGGCTGGTGGCCACGACCCTCTCCGACCCCCGGCAGGGCCCCCTCTTCAAGTCCGTGATCGCCGCGGCCACGTGCGACCCGCGCACGGCCGGGGCGCTGCACCGGTTCTACGCGGTCCGCGTCGAGGAGTGGTCCGGCTGCGTCACCGAGGCGGTCGAGCGCGGGGAGCTGCCCGCGGGCACGAACGCGGGCGAGGTGATCCGCGCCGTGTCGGCCCCTCTCTACTACCGGCTGCTGGCCGGCGGCGGACCGCTCGACGAGGCGGCCGCGGACCGTGCCGCCGAGGCTGCGGCCGCGGCGGCACGGGCGGGCGTGTACGTGGACTGAGGGCGCCCGGCGCCCCGTCCCACGAAACGGACGGCACGGCAGGCACGGGCAGGGCTGCCGGTACGGGCGGCACGGCCGGTTCGGGCAGGGACTGCCGGCACGGGCAGTGCGGTCGGTACGCGGTCAGGGACTGCCGGCACGGGCAGTGCGGTCGGTACGCGGTCAGGGCTGCTTCAGCAAGTGCCGGTAGCTGTCCGGGTGTTCCCTCAGATAGGCGGCCAGGCCCATCGCCGGACGCCCCGTCAGGTTCGGCACCGCGTCCGAGACCGTGGCCATCTCACCGGCGGCGATGGCCTCGTACGACGTCACCCAGCCGGTCACCTCCCAGTCCTCGGCCCCGTACCGCGCCCGTGAGGCGTAGGCCTCCTCGCGGGTCTCCGGTACATAGGTGACGGTCCGGCCGGTGGCCCTGCTCAGTTCCTCGGCCGCCTCGGCGAGGGTGAACGCCTCGGGGCCCGTGAGGTCGTACGTCACCCCGTCGTGGCGGGTGTCGGCGTGCTCGGTGTCGGCCAGCAGCACGGCGGTCGCGGCGTCCGCGATGTCGTCGTGCGCCACCGCCGCCACCCGGCCGTCGCCGCCCGGACCGCGCAGCACCCCGTCGGCGCCGGTCATCGCGGGGAGCCCGGCGAGGTACAGGCTGTCGCGCAGGAAGGTGTGGCGCACGTCGGTGGTCCGGATGTACGCCTCGGTGTGCCAGTGGTCCCGGGCGAAGGTGAACGTGGCCTCCGGCGCGGCGCCGAGGAAGGAGACGTACACGATGCGTTCGACGCCCACGGCGACCGCCGCGTCCACGGCCGTCGTGTGCTCGCGCACCCGGTAGGGGCTCTCGTGCGCCGATACGAGGAACAGCGTGTGCGCCCCGGCGAGTGCGCGGCGCATGGCTTCCCCGTCGCCGTACCGGGCGGGCGGGGCGGCGACCGTGCCGGGCAGCTCGGGCAGTCGCGCCGGATCGCGCCCGAGGAGCCGCACGGGCATTCCGGCGCGTGCCAGGCGCCGTGCGACCCGGCTGCCCACGGCGCCGCTCGCCCCGGTGACGGCGACGACGGGGGTCTCGGGGTTCACCGGACCCGCGGGGTACTCGGGGGGTGGAGCGTTCATGCGGGATCACCTTCCTTGTCCGGCCAGGGGCGCACTTCCACGACCGCGTCCACCGGGACGGGCCCGTAGATGTGCGGGAACTCCTCGCCGCCGGGTGCGACGGGCTCGTACCGCACGGGCGCCGGGAGCCGGTCGGGGTCGATGACGAGGACCACGAGTTCCTGGTCACCCGCCCCGGCCCCGCTCCCGGCGCCGTACAGCATCTCGGCCACGCCGGCGAGCTGGTGCGGCAACGAGCAGTGGATGAAGCCCTCTTCGTGCAGGGTGCGGCCGCGGGTGGACATCTCGTACGTCCCGATCCCGCGGGCCGCCTCCCACAGGGGCCCTTCGGTGAGGTGCAGCAGCAGTTCGGCCATGGGCCAAAGCTAGCCGCGCCGACGCGCCCTCCGCGCCATCAGCGTGGCCGCCGAACCGGCCGCGAGCAGAGCCGCGGCGATGCCACCGATGACCCATTCACCGCCGCGGGAGCCCGTATGGGGAAGCTCTCCCCCGGGATGGGGCCTGTGCGGCCAGGTGTGGGTCGGGACGGGATCCGGCCCGGGCACCGTCTCCGAGGGCCACGGCCCGGGGGTGTGGGTGCGCGTCGGGGTACTCGTGGGCGTCGGCGTGTCGGTGGGGGCCGGCGTGTCGGTGGGCG
>NZ_RDBO01000077.1:724354-759508 GCF_008120935.1 Streptomyces sp. sk2.1 | reverse complement strand
GAGGGCGGGAGGGTGTCAGGCGTGTTCCAGCGGGAACGCGCCCCGGTGCCCGGTACCGGCGCCGCCGTCCGGGCGGGGCTCGTACTCGCGGCAGCTCCAGACCTCCTGGACGAATCCGGTGCGCCGGTCCCACAGTTCCAGGAGGTCGCCCTCGCCGGACGCCCCGCGGTAGGCGTCCTTGGCCCCCCGGAAACAGGCGAGGCCCCCGGACAGTCCGCGCCCCGCGCCCGGGGCCGGCTCCGGGGCCGGGAAGTAGTCCGAGAAGGCGCAGGCTATGCAGGTCCGCAGGCGCACCCCGGGCGGCAGGGCGCGCTGGATCGTGGCGAGGGCGGAGGCGAAATCGCTCTCGGCACGACGGGAGGCGTAGGCCGCGCCGCCGAACTGCAATTCGAGGCTGAGGTACGAATCGGGGCGGCGCAGCGACAACAGGCAGCTGAGCGTGGCCTGGTGGACGGCTCCGTCCCAGGCCACCGGGAGCGGCAGGTCCCACTCCAGGACGCAGTCGCTCAACGCGCCGTCCACCAGGGCGAACCGGTCGTCGGCCGGTGGTGCCCCGACGACCGGGGCGAGGCCGTCGAAGCTCGTGCCCTCGAAGTCGATCCCCCTTGTCCGGAGACGTAGTTGCTGTCCGTCGGTGGTGAGGACGACGGCGTCGGAACCCTGCCGGTCCCGGTACCACCCTGCCCATGACTCATCTGTCATGGGCAGGGACTGTAGTCCGTGCCCACGACAGTCGGCCTGTCGCCCTCCTCTTCACCGAACGGCCCTTGTGACCTCGGCTCCTTCCCCCTTCCGCGTCCGGCGCGTCCGGGCGTCCCCCGGGCGGTCTCCCCCTTCCCCCGCGTCCGGGCGTTTCCCGTTCCCCCGCGTCCGCGGCTCAGTGCGTCCGGCGGGTGACGAACTCCGCCAGGGTCAGCAGGTCGCCCGCCCGGGCCAGGTCGGGCACCGCCCTGGACAGGTGGTGGAGCGCGCGTGCCATCCGGTCCGCGGCGCAGATCTGCGCCCAGTCCCGGCCGCCGGCCCGGTCCACGGCGTCGGCGGCACGGCTCACCTCTTCGGGGGTGTCCATGGCTCCCCGGTAGAGCGTGGCGAGTTCGGCCGCCGCGGGAGTGCCGGAGGTCAGGGCCGCGACGACGGGCAGGGACTTCTTGTGGGCGATGAGGTCCGCCCCCACCGGCTTCCCGGTCCGCTCCGGGTCGCCCCAGATGCCGATCAGGTCGTCGATGAGCTGGAAGGCGAGTCCCGCCTCCCGGCCGAATCCGTCCATCGCGCCGACCGCCCGCTCCTCCGCGCCCGCGTAGAGCGCCCCCGTCGCGCAGGCGCAGCCGAGCAGGGCGCCCGTCTTGGCGACGGCCATGGTCAGGCACTCGTCCAGGGTGACCCCGTCGGGGTCCCGGTCCTCCAGGGCGCAGTCGGCCTGCTGGCCCGCGCACAGCTCGATGATGCAGGTGGAGAGCCGTGCCGAGGCCCGCGCCGCCGCCGGGTCCGTGTCCTCGGCGAGCAGCCGCTGGGCGAGGGCGAGCATGGCGTCGCCGGTGATCACCGCGGCGGGGATGCCGAACACCGCCCAGGCCGTGGGCCGGTGCCGGCGGGTCCGGTCCTCGTCGATGATGTCGTCGTGCAGCAGGGTGAAGTTGTGGGCCAGCTCCACGGCGACGGCGGCCCGCACCGCGCGCCGCGGGTCGCCGCCCAGGGCCCGTGCGGCGGCGAGGACCAGCGCGGGTCTGATCGCCTTTCCCGCCCGTCCCGAGGACGGGGAGCCGTCGGCCTCCTCCCAGCCGAAGTGGTACGCCGCGACGCGGCGGATCGACCCGGGCAGGGAGTCGACGGCGGCACGCAGCCGCGGGTCGACGAGGGCCCGGCTCTGTTCCAGGAGCGCCTGCGCCTCCTGGCCCTGCCCGACGGGGGCGACCGGGTCGCCGTCGCCCGGGACGCGGGGGGTGGGTGGTTGGGGTACGTGTTGGGTCTTCACTGGCCGTCCTCCCGGAACCGCCCCGGGCGCGGCTGCCCGGGGCGGGGATCGACGGGGACCGGACACCGCCGTCCGGCCCCCGGTGCGTTACTGGCGACGACCGACCTCGACGTTCTCCAGTACGCCCAGCGCGTCCGGCACGAGGACGGCCGCGGAGTAGTAGGCCGTCACCAGGTACGAGACGATCGCCTGCTCGTCGATGCCCATGAAGCGGACCGAGAGACCGGGCTCGATCTCGTCGGGGATGCCGGACTGCTGGAGCCCGATGACCCCCTGCTCGGCCTCGCCCGTCCTCATGCAGATGATCGACGTGGTCCGGGCGTCGCTGACCGGGATCTTGTCGCACGGGAAGATCGGCACGCCCCGCCAGGCCGACACGTGGTGTCCGCCGACCTCGACGCCCTCCGGCGCCAGACCGCGCCTGCTGCATTCGCGGCCGAACGCCGCGATGGCCCTCGGGTGGGCGAGGAAGAGCTTCGAACCGCGGCGGCGCGAGAGCAGTTCGTCCATGTCGTCGGGGCCGGGCACCCCGTCGTGGGGCTGGAGGCGCTGCCCGTAGTCGCAGTTGTTGAGCAGCCCGAACTCCCGGTTGTTGATCAGCTCGTGCTCCTGGCGCTCGCGCAGCGCCTCGACCGTGAGCCGCAACTGCTGCTCGGTCTGGTTCATCGGCTGGTTGTACAGGTCGGCGACCCGGCTGTGGACCTTCAGCACGGTCTGGGCGACGCTCAGCTCGTACTCGCGCGGCGCGAGCTCGTAGTCGACGTAGGTGTGCGGGATGACGGCCTCGCCGACGTGCCCGGCGGAGAGGTCGATCGCCGCCTCGCCGTACTTGTTGGTGCGCTGGTGCGGGATGGCGAGGAGGCCGGCGAGGTGGGTGCGGAGCGAGTCCGCGCGCTCCGCGAGGTTCAGCACGTCCGCCCGGCTCAGCGTCAGCACGGTGCAGGCGGTGACGGCGCGGGCCGTGCAGTCCCAGACGGCGTCGCCGTCGACCAGGGCCCGGTCCCCGAAGTAGGCCCCGTCGGCGTGGACCCCGAGCACCGCCTCGTCCCCGTAGGGACCGGCGCCGACCTTCTCGACCTTGCCGTGTGCCAGCAGGTAGACGACGTCCGCCGCGTCCCCCTCGGAGGCCAGCACCTGCCCGGCGGCGATCTCCCGCTGCTCGCAGCGCCGGGCCAGCTCGCCCAGCACCTCCTCGTCGCCGAAGCCCCGCAGGGCGGGCAGCTCCCCGAGCTCCGCGGGGACGACCGTCACCCGGTCACCGGTCTGCACGAAGGTCACCCGGCCGTCCCCGACCGAGTGGCTCAGCCTCCGGTTCACCCGGTAGGTGCCGCCCCGCACCTGCACCCACGGCAGCATCTTCAGCAGCCACCGCGAGGTGATCTCCTGCATCTGCGGGGCGGACTTGGTGGTCGTCGCGAGGTTCCGCGCCGCCGCCGTGCCCAGACTCTGCTGCGGCGGCGTCGACACGCTCCGAACCTCTTCGCCAACGGACATCTGACGCCCTCTCAATTCCTCAACGGCCTGCGCGAAGAAGCCTTTCAGCACGGAGAGCCACGACGCCATTACACAAAAGAGTGCGACTAATCTGCCTACGGACTGGGCACAGCACCCCGTCGCACCCGAGGAGCGGGATAACTTGCATCCCAGATGCAAGTTATCTACCGTGAGGGTCATGCGGCTGACGAAATTCACCGACGTGGCGTTGCGCGTGCTGATGCGCCTCGCCGTCGCGGAGAACGAGGAACCGCCGACCACCCGGGAGGTGGCGGCCACCATGCAGGTGCCGTACACCCACACCGCGAAGGTCGTCGCCAAGCTCCAGCACCTCGGCCTCATCGAGGCGCGACGGGGGCGCGGCGGCGGGCTCAGCCTCACCGCGGCGGGCCGCTCCGCCTCCATCGGCGGACTCGTCCGCGAGCTGGAGGGCCCCGGGGACGTCGTCGACTGCGAGGGCACCACCCCCTGTCCACTGCGCTCGGCCTGCCGGCTGCGCGTGGCCCTGCGCCAGGCGGAGGACGCCTTCTACGCCTCGCTCGACCCGCTCACCATCGGTGAGCTCGTCGCCGCCCCCACCGGACCGCTGCTGATCGGCATCAGCGGCAGCCGCCCCTCCGGCTGACCGGCACCCACCCCGCACACGCACCACCGCCACGAACCGGGCTCCCCCGCCCGGTTTCCTCTCGCAAAAAAATACGCATCTCAGATACCAATTCAAGGTTCCAGGAGGAACAGATGCTCTCCGAGACGTCGACCGCCACCGTCCGTGCCACCCTTCCCGCCGTGGGCGCGGCCATCGGAGACATCGCCGATCTCTTCTACCGCAAGATGTTCGCGGCCCACCCCGAGCTGCTGCGCGACCTCTTCAACCGCGGCAACCAGGCATCCGGCGCCCAGCGCCGGGCGCTGGCGGGCTCCATAGCCGCCTTCGCGACCCAGCTGGTAGAACACCCGGACACCCGCCCCGACGTGATGCTCGACCGGATCGCCCACAAGCACGCCTCGCTCGGCGTCACCGCCCCGCAGTACGAGATCGTGCACACCCACCTGTTCGCCGCCATCGCCGAGGTGCTCGGCGACGCGGTCACCCCGGAGGTCGCCGCCGCGTGGGACGAGGTCTACTGGCTGATGGCCGGTGCCCTGATCTCGATCGAGGAGCGGCTGTACGCCCAGCAGGGCGTCGTCGCCGGTGACGTGTGGCGCGAGTGGGAGGTGGTCGCCCGGATCGAGGAGACCGCGGACGTCGCCACCTTCCAGCTGCGCCCGGCCGACGGCGTGCCCGCCCCCGCCTTCCGCCCCGGCCAGTACGTCTCCGTGCAGGTGGAACTCCCCGACGGGGCCCACCAGATACGCCAGTACAGCCTCTCCTCCGCCCCCGGTTCGCGGCTCCGCTCGATCACCGTCAAGCGGGTGCACGAGGCCGGCGCGCCCGACGGCGAGGTCTCCAACCACCTGTACACCGAGATCGGGGCCGGCGACCGGCTGCGCGTCTCCGCCCCGTACGGCGACCTCGTGCTCGGCTCCGCCGACGTCCCGCTGCTGCTCGCCTCCGCGGGCATCGGCTGCACCCCGATGCTCTCGATGCTGGAGCACCTCGCGGCGATCGACCACCGCGCCCCCGTCACCGTCGTGCACGGCGACCGCTCCCCCGCCACCCACGCGATGCGCACCGACCACGCCCTGCTCACCGAGAAGCTCCCCGCCGCCACCGCCCACTTCTGGTACGAGGACCCCGAGCCCGGCCACCCCGCCGACCGCACCGGCCTGGTCGACCTGAGCGAGGTCGCCGTCGCCCCCGGCACCCACGCGTACCTCTGCGGCCCCCTGCCCTTCATGCGCTCCGTGCGGACGCAGCTGCTGGCCAAGGGGGTCCCGGCGGCCGACATCCACTACGAGGTGTTCGAGCGGAGCCGCGAACCGGGGGCGGAGGAGAGGCTGTACTGGCGTATCTGGTGGGCCCCGTCGGGGAGTTCCACCTGCACGGAGACGTACTGGCCGGGGCGGAAGGCGGGGGCGGGCACGCCGTCCCTCCGGCCCCGGCTGCCCTCCCCGTCGCAGGAGGTCCGTGACGAACGCTTCGAACGGCACGGCGTCCGGCTGCTGCTCAAGCGGGACGACCTCATCCACCCCGACCTGCCGGGCAACAAGTGGCGCAAGCTCGTCCCCAATCTGCGGGCCGCCGCCGGGCGCACCGTGCTGACCTTCGGCGGGGCGTACTCCAACCACCTGCGGGCCACCGCCGCCGCCGGGCGGCTGCTCGGGTTCCCCACCGTCGGGATCGTGCGCGGCGACGAACTGGCGGACCGCCCGCTGAACCCCTCGCTCGCCCGGTGCGCGGCCGATGGGATGACCCTGCGCTTCGTGGACCGGACGACGTACCGCGCGAAGGGCGATCCGGAGGTCCTGGCGGGGCTGCTGAGCGCCTTCGGGGACTGTTTCGTGGTCCCGGAGGGCGGAAGCAACTCCCTGGCCGCACAGGGCTGTACGGAGCTGGGGCGCGAGCTGCGCGGTTCGGTCGACGTGGCCGCGGTGGCCTGCGGCACCGGGGGCACCCTCGCCGGTCTCGCCGCCGGCCTGGGCCCGGAGCGGCGCGCCCTCGGTGTCCCGGTGCTGCGGGGCGGCTTCCTCGGGGACGTGGTGCGCGGCCTCCAGGAGGAGGCGTTCGGCGGCCCGGCCGGGTCGTGGTCCCTGGACGAGCGCTTCCACTTCGGCGGCTACGCCCGTACTCCCCCGGCGCTGCACGCCTTCGCGGACGACTTCGAGCAGCGGCACGGGATGCCCGTCGAGCGGATCTACGTCGCCAAGCTGCTGTACGCGCTCACCGAGCTGGCCGCGGAGGGCGCGTTCCCTTCGGGAACCACGGTCGCGGCGGTCGTCACGGGCGGTCCGTGAAGGCCCGCCCTCAGGGGGTGTCCGCCTCCCGGTGGGCCGCCGCCTCCTCCAGGTCGAGCCGTCTGAGCAGGGTCCGCAGCAGCTCGTCGTCGATCCGCCGCTCGTCCCGCAGCCGTACGAAGACCTCGCGCTCGGCGTCGATCATCTCCCTGGCCAGGCGGCGGTAGGTGTCGTCCGCCGACTCCCCGGTGACCGGGTCGGCCGCGCCGAGCCGTTCCCACACCGCGTTGCGGCGGCGCTCCAGGACGGCGCGCAGCCGGTCGGCGAGAGGGCCCGGCAGGTGGTTGTGCGGGTCGGCGAGGAGTTCCTCCAGCCGGGCGTCGGCGGCCGCGGACGCCTCGCTCTGGGCCTGCGCCTCGGCCAGCGTCTCGGCCCGCGCGTCGCGCCCGGGGAGCTTCAGGACCCGGACCAGGACCGGCAGGGTGAGCCCTTGGACGACCAGGGTGCCGATGACGGTGGTGAACGTCAGGAACAGCACCAGGTCGCGGGCCGGGAAGGGGCTCCCGTCGGCGGTGACGTACGGGACGGAGAAGGCGATGGCCAGGGAGACCACGCCCCGCATCCCGGCCCAGCCGACGATCAGCGGCGCCCTCCAGTCGGTCCCCGGTTCGCGCTCCCTGATCCGTCTCGACAGCCATCGGGGCGTGTACGTCGCCGGGTAGACCCAGAGGAAGCGGACCACCACGACGGCGAGGAAGACGAGCACCGCGTACCGGGCGGCGTCGCCCGCGTCGTACGCGCCGAGCCCCTTCAGCACGAAGGGGAGCTGGAGCCCGATCAGCGCGAAGACCGAGGACTCCAGGACGAACGCGACCATCTTCCGGACGGCCTCCTCCTGGAGCCGGGTCGCGAAGTCCACCTGCCAGGACCGGTGCCCCAGGTAGAGCGCCACGACGACCACGGCGAGCACCCCGGAGGCGTGCACGCGTTCGGCCGCCGCGTACGCCACGAACGGGATCAGCAGCGACAGCGTGTTCTGGAGCAGTGCCTCCTTCAGGTGCGTGCGGAGCCAGTGCAGCGGCACCATCAGGGCCAGGCCGACCGCGACGCCGCCGACCGCGGCGAGGAGGAACTCGCCGATCCCCGCGCCCCAGCTCATGCCCTCGCCCACGGCGGCGGCGAGCGCCACCTTGTACGCGGTGATCGCCGTGGCGTCGTTCACCAGGGACTCGCCCTGCAGGATCGTCGTGATCCGGCCGGGCAGTCCGACCTTGCGGGCGACCGCCGCGGCCGTGACCGCGTCCGGCGGGGCGACGACCGCGCCGAGCACCAGGGCGGCGGTGAGCGGCAGACCGGGCACGAGGCGGTACGCCAGCCAGCCGACCGCGACGGTCGCGAACAGGACGTAGCCGACGGACAGCAGCGCGACCGGCCGCAGATTGGCCCGCAGGTCGAGGTAGGAGCTGTCGAACGCCGCCGTGTAGAGCAGTGGCGGCAGCAGCAGCGGGAGCACGACGTGCGCGTCCAGGGTGTACGCGGGAATCCCCGGCAGGTACGAGGCGATCAGCCCCGCGGCGACCAGCAGCAGCGGGGCCGGTACGGGGGTGCGGCGGGCCGCGCCCGCGACCGCGGTGCTGACCGCGACCAGTCCCACCAGCTGCAACGCGTCCATTCCACGGTCCTCGCATCCGTGTCCACGGACCGGCGTCCGTCGCGATTCACGGCCCACTCGACCGTCGTAACCTGACAATCATGAGCGACTGCCCCCACGTGTCCGCGTTGCCCCGCCCCGAGCCGGTCCCGCTCGGCGAGACCTGCGCCGGCTGTCTCGCGGCGGGCACGCACCCCGTGCAGCTGCGGCTCTGCCTGGTCTGCGGCCACGTCGGCTGCTGCGACTCCTCGCCGCTGCGGCACGCGACGGCGCACTTCGAGGAGACCGGTCACCCGGTGATGCGGAGCTTCGAGAAGGGCGAGAGCTGGCGCTGGTGCTTCGAGGACGGTTCGATCGTCTGACGTCTGGGTACGTCAAACCGGCGCCGGTCGTTCACAATTGGCCGCCGCAACCCCCTAGCCACTGTGCGTACCCATGGGTTTACCATGAGTGACAGCCATGGGCTGGGGATCCGGCGACACGGCATCATGGGTCGCGATAGCGTCGCCGGGCCACAACCGAAGACGTACCGCATGGTTCCGGGGTTTCTTCCCGGACCCTCGAAAGAGTTTGTGCCACCTTGGAGGTGAGGGTGTCCCAGATCGCAGGCGAGCCCGGGAATCAGGACTTCGTAGAGGTCCGGCTGCCCGCTGCGGGTGCCTACCTGTCGGTGCTGCGCACGGCCACGGCCGGGCTGGCAGCACGCTTGGATTTCACCCTCGACGAGATCGAGGATCTTCGCATCGCGGTCGACGAGGCCTGCGCGATCCTGCTTCAGCAGGCCGTGCCGGGCTCCGTCCTCAGCTGCGTCTTCCGGCTCGTCGAGGATTCTCTCGAGGTGACGGTGTCGGCCCCGACGACGGACGGCAGGGCGCCGGAGCGTGACACCTTCGCCTGGACGGTGCTGTCCGCACTGGCCGGAAAGGTCGACTCCTCGGTCGCCGACGACCGGACGGTCAGCATCAGCCTCTACAAACAGCGCGGCGCGGGACCCGGGCCGGCGTGAGCAAGGGGAACGGGGAAGGTCCTGTGCGGGACGAGACGATGCGATCAGGGGTGGTACGCGCAACAGGCATCCCGGAGCAGCAGGCCCTGCCCCATCCGGTGGACGGGGCGGACGGGCCTGCGGGCCGTACGGTCGCGATGGAGCAGTCGCAGGCGGAGCGGGCAGGCCAGATGAGCGAGCACGTGCACCACGATCCACATGACCGCAGCGGGGCGCGGGCGCTGTTCGTCGAACTGCGCTCGCTTCCCGACGGGTCGCCCGAGAAGGCCGAGCTGCGCAACCGGCTGGTGCGGATGCACCTGCCGCTCGTGGAGCACCTGGCCCGCCGGTTCCGCAATCGGGGCGAGCCGCTGGACGACCTCACCCAGGTCGCCACGATCGGCCTGATCAAGTCGGTGGACCGGTTCGATCCGGACCGCGGGGTCGAGTTCTCGACGTACGCGACCCCCACGGTCGTGGGCGAGATCAAGCGTCACTTCCGTGACAAGGGCTGGGCGGTCCGGGTGCCGCGTCGGCTCCAGGAGCTGCGGCTCTCGCTGACCACGGCCACCGCCGAGCTCTCCCAGCAGCACGGGCGCTCCCCCACGGTCCACGAGCTGGCGGAGCGGCTGGGCATCTCCGAGGAAGAGGTCCTGGAGGGCCTGGAATCGGCCAACGCGTACAGCACGCTCTCGCTGGACGTGCCGGACACCGACGACGAGTCCCCGGCGGTCGCGGACACGCTGGGCTCCGAGGACGAGGCGCTGGAGGGCGTCGAGTACCGGGAGTCGCTCAAGCCGCTGCTGGAGGACCTGCCGCCGCGCGAGAAGCGGATTCTGCTGCTGCGGTTCTTCGGCAACATGACCCAGTCGCAGATCGCGCAGGAGGTCGGCATCTCCCAGATGCACGTCTCGCGGCTGCTGGCCCGCACGCTGGCGCAGCTGCGCGAGCGGCTGCTCGTGGAGGAGTAGCGGCCGACGGGCCGCGGTGGCGCCTGCGTCACCTGCCCGCAACCGTCACGCGCCCCGTCGTCCGGTCCGCCCCGCGGGGCGKRCCGGRCGRCGGGGCGCGTGRCGGCTGCGGCGGGGTCAGGCGTCCGGCGTGGTGCCCGGCCTGCGGATGCCCAGGGCCTCGACCGTCGTCGGCCTGACCAGCTGGTAGAGCGCCGTCAGCGTGACCGCGGCGAGCACGATCCCGGCCGGGATCAGCACGCCCTGCGACCTCAGCAGCGTCCAGGCCACCGGGAGGGCGATGATCTGCGTGATGAGCGCGGGGCCCCGGCTCCAGCTGCGCCGCAGCATCAGGCCGCGGGCGGCGAACAGCGGGATCAGGGCGAGCGCGATCAGCGTCAGGCCGCCCATCTCCGCCTGCTGCGGGCTCTCGGGCCGGCCGAACAGGCCCATGACCAGCATGTAGATCCCGCCGATGGCGAGCGCCGCCCCTTCCAGGGCGGTGAGTGCGGCCACCAGGGTGATCCTGCTCGGCTTCGCCGGTTCGAGCCGCGGCGCGGGCGACGGGTCGGACGTGTTCTGCTGAGTACTCACCCCTGCAGGTTGGCATCCCGGCTCCGCGAAAGCGAAGCCGGGGTCGGAATCGGTACGGGACGGGCCACCCGCCCGGCCCCGCCGCACCCGATCCGTCACCGAGCGTAAAGGTCATGGGGAAGGACTTCAGGGCGATACCGCGCGGTAGGTAGTCTGGCGGTCATGCGCGCACTCCTCGTGGTCAATCCAGCTGCTACCACCACCAGTGCGCGGACCCGTGACGTGCTCATCCACGCGCTCGCCAGCGAGATGAAGCTGGAGGCCGTGACCACCGAGTACCGCGGCCACGCCCGGGACCTGGGGCGGCGGGCCGCGGAGTCCGACGACATCGACCTGGTGGTCGCCCTGGGCGGCGACGGCACGGTCAACGAGGTCGTCAACGGCCTGCTCCACAACGGTCCCGACCCGGACGGCCTGCCGAGCCTCGCGGTGGTCCCCGGCGGCTCCACCAATGTGTTCGCGCGCGCCCTGGGGCTGCCCAACGACGCGGTGGAGGCGACCGGCGCGATCCTGGACGCGCTCGCCAACCGCACCGAACGCACGGTCGGGCTCGGGCTGGCGGCCGGCACTCCGGGCAGCGAGGACGAATCCGTTCCCGAACGCTGGTTCACTTTCTGCGCCGGACTCGGATTCGACGCGGGCGTGGTCGGCCGGGTCGAACAGAAACGCGAACGCGGTAAGCGTTCGACCCATGCGCTGTACGTGCGCCAGGTGGTCCGGCAATTCCTGGAGGAACCGCACCGCAGGAACGGGGCGATCACCCTGGAGATCGCCGGGGAAGAACCCGTCACCGACCTCGCGCTGTCCATAATCTCCAACACCTCCCCCTGGACCTACCTGGGGAATCGCCCCATGTACGCGTCCCCCAGGGCGAGTTTCGACACCGGTCTCGACGTGCTCGGACTGAAGCGGCTCTCCACTTCGGCGGTCGCTCGTTATGGCACCCAGCTGCTCACTTCGAGCCCCGAGAAGGGCCCTCGCGGCAAGCACGCCGTTTCACTTCATGACCTCACCAACTTCACCTTGCATTCAAAGGTGCCGCTGCCCTTCCAGATGGACGGCGACCACCTGGGAGTGCGTACGAGTGTGACGTTCACAGGCGTACGCCGTGCACTGCGTGTGATTGTGTGAGTGGAAGGGACCAAAGTCCTTTAACTCGAACGTTTGGGCTGGGCTCCACCCCATAGAAGTACGGCTGTGACCTAGTCGACACCGAGGAATCAAAAAAAAGTTTCCAGAAGGGGTTGTATCCGCCGCTGAGGTTTGCGAATCTCTACATGGCGATCGGGACGGCCCGCAACACCGGCCTCCACTGAAAGCCAGAACCCCTCCTCTACTGCACAGGACCACAACCAGCTCGACTGGGAGTCGGCCCTACACCTGCGGGGGGATTCGTGAAAGCGTTCACATTCACAAGCAACAGTATGCAATACCAAGGAGAGGTAGCAGCCATGGACTGGCGTCACAACGCCGTTTGTCGTGAGGAAGACCCCGAGCTGTTCTTCCCCATCGGCAACACCGGTCCTGCGCTGCTGCAGATCGAGGAAGCCAAGGCCGTCTGCCGCCGCTGCCCCGTCATGGAGCAGTGCCTGCAGTGGGCGCTCGAGTCCGGCCAGGACTCCGGCGTCTGGGGTGGCCTCAGCGAGGACGAGCGCCGCGCGATGAAGCGCCGGGCCGCTCGCAACCGGGCGCGTAACGCCAGCGCCTGAGCCGACGCCACCGCTACGAGCCTCAGCCAGGCGGCGCGTACAGCGCGTACGCACAACCCCGCCCCCCGAGTCGCAGCGCGCAGTACCCCCGAAACGCATGCTTGAACAGTGGACCCGGGCCGTGTGATCACACAACGGCCCGGGTCCACTGCTGTGTTGACGTGTGCCGACGCTTCCGGGACGGGCCGGGAGCGGGTCCGCTCCCGGCCGGGGTCACTTCTCGGCGCGGACCGGGATGTCGAGGACGACCCGGGTGCCGCGTTCGGGGGCCGGGACCATGCCGAAGGTCCCGCCCAGCTCCCCCTCCACCAGCGTCCGGACGATCTGGAGTCCCAGGTTGCCGGCGCGCTGCGGGTCGAAGCCCTCGGGCAGGCCGCAGCCGTCGTCCTGGACGGTGATCAGCAGCCGCTGCTCGACCGAGGAGCCGCCGCGCACCGCGGACACCTCCACCGTCCCGGACTCGGCGAGCGTGAACGCGTGCTCCAGGGCGTTCTGCATGATCTCCGTGAGCACCATCGCCAGCGGCGTGGCCACCTCGGCGTCGAGGATGCCGAACCGGCCCGTGCGGCGGCAGGTGACCTTGCCCGGGGAGATCTCGGCGACCATGGCGATGACCCGGTCGGCGATGTCGTCGAACTCCACCCGCTCGTCCAGATTCTGGGACAGCGTCTCATGGACGATGGCGATCGAACCGACGCGCCGCACCGCCTCGTTGAGCGCCTCGCGGCCCTGCTCGGAGTCCATCCGCCGGGCCTGGAGCCGCAACAGGGCGGCAACGGTCTGGAGGTTGTTCTTCACCCGGTGGTGGATCTCCCGGATGGTGGCGTCCTTGGTGATCAACTCACGCTCGCGGCGGCGCAGTTCGGTGACGTCCCGGAGCAGGACCAGGGAGCCGATCCGGACGCCCTTGGGCTTGAGCGGGATCGCCCGGAGCTGGATCACCCCGCCCGCGCACTCGACCTCGAACTCCCGGGGCGCGTAGCCGCTGGCGAGCTTGACGAGGGCCTCGTCCACCGGGCCGCGGGAGGGGGCCAGTTCGGCGGTGATCTTGCCCAGGTGCTGGCCGACCAGGTCGGAGGCGAGGCCGAGACGGTGGTACGCGGAGAGGCCGTTGGGGCTGGCGTACTGGACGATTCCGTCGGCGTCGAGCCTGATCAGCCCGTCGCCGACGCGCGGCGACGCGTCCATGTCGACCTGCTGGCCGGGGAACGGGAAGGCCCCGGCGGCGATCATCTGGGCCAGGTCGGAGGCCGACTGGAGGTAGGTGAGCTCCAGCCGGGACGGGGTGCGGACGGTGAGGAGGTTGGTGTTGCGGGCGATGACGCCGAGCACCCGGCCCTCCCGGCGCACCGGGATCGACTCGACCCGTACCGGCACCTCCTCGCGCCACTCGGGGTCCCCCTCGCGCACGATCCGGCCCTCGTCCAGCGCCGCGTCCAGCAGCGGACGGCGCCCGCGCGGGACCAGGTGGCCGACCATGTCGTCCTGGTAGGAGGTGGGGCCGGTGTTGGGCCGCATCTGGGCCACGGAGACGTAGCGGGTGCCGTCGCGGGTGGGGACCCACAGCACGAGGTCGGCGAAGGACAGGTCGGAGAGCAGCTGCCACTCCGAGACCAGCAGGTGGAGCCATTCCAGGTCGGTGTCACCGAGGGCCGTGTGCTGGCGGACGAGGTCGTTCATGGAGGGCACGTGTGCGAGCGTACCCGCGGACGGGCAATGGTTCCGAACCGGACGACCCGGCCGTACGTGCAAGGGTGGGAGGGCCCGGAAATTTGCCGTGCTCCCATGGATGGACACGGGCGAATGGTCTAGTCCACAATGCTCAAGACACGACTTCCGCTCTCCCCGCACAGGAGGGCGGATCGAGGTACCGCGCTCTCTGCCCTGACCGCGTCGGTACCTCTCCCCGGCCGGGGGCACCGCACACCGCCGGCCTTGCTCCGGGCTGCGGTGCCGGACGGGCTGAGGGTCCCGTCCCGGCGCCGTGGCCCGCGGGTGTTTCCGGGGCCGTTCCCCGTGCTCAGTGGGTCTCGGTGACCTTGGCCAGCGCCCGGGGCGCGTCCGGGTCCTGGCCCCGGGCGATCGTCACCTCGTACGCCAGCATCTGCAGCGGCAGGATCTCCAGGACCGGCTGGACCTCCTCGGCGACCCCGGCCGTCGGCAGCACGAAGCCCGCGGACGCCGCCGCCACCTGGGCCTGCGGACCGACCACGAACAGGTCCGCGCCCCGGCCGCGCAGCCGGTCGAGCACCGGCTGGAGCGCCTCGCCGCCCCGGCCGTCGGTGACCACGGCGATCACCGGGGAGATGTTGTCGACCATGGCGAGCGGGCCGTGCAGCAGATCGGCGCCGGAGTAGGACAGGGCCGGGATGTAGCTGGTCTCCATCAGCTTCAGGGCCGCCTCCTTGGCGGTGGGGTAGCCGTAACCGCGGGAGGTGATGACCATGCGTTCGGCGAAGCGGTAGCGCGCGGCCAGGGTCCGGACCTCGTCCCCGCGGGCCAGGATCTCCCCGGCCCGCTCAGGCAGGACCTCGGCGGCCGCCCCGTCCCCGCCGCGCAGGCCCTCCACGAAGAGGTAGAGGGACAGCAGCGACGCGGTGTACGTCTTGGTCGCCGGCAGGGCCCGTTCCGGGCCCGCCAGGATGTCGATGTGGTACTCGGAGACGGCGGCGAGCGGCGAGTCCCGGTTGTTGGTGACGGCCAGGGTGATGGCGCCCGCCTCGCGGGCCGCCCCGGTCGAGGCCACCAGGTCGGGCGAGCCGCCGGACTGGCTGACGGTGACGACCAGGACGTCCCTGAGGTCGGGCCGGGCACCGTACGCGGTGGTGGTGGACATCGAGGCGAGGCCGCAGGGCATGCCGAGCCGGATCTCCAGCAGGTACTTGGCGTACAGCGCCGCGTTGTCGGACGTGCCCCGGGCGGTGAGCAGCACGAAGCGCGGCTTGCGCGCCGCGACGGCGGCGGCCACCTCACGGATCCCCGGGGCGCCCTCGTCGAGGATGCGCCGCAGCACCGCGGGCTGCTCGGCCATCTCGCCGGACATGATCCGGCCCGGCCGTTCGCTGCCGTCGGCCGGAGGGGTGGCGGACATGTCGGGTGCCTCCCAGGAGTGCCCCGGGGCGTCGGCGACGCCGTTCGGTCCAGTCGACCACGGGGCCCCCGGCGCCCGCCAGCGGACAACCCCTGAGACGGCCGTGCCCGCGGCGGTCAGGTCTGCTAAATTGGGGCGCGATTGGTCTATACCACATCTCGATTCGACTCCTCAGATCGGCAGGCCCCGCGTGGAAGTTGTCATCGTCCCGGACGCCAAGGCAGGCGGAGAACTCATCGCGGAGGCCATCGGCGCCCTGCTGAGCCGCAAGCCCGACGCCCTTCTCGGCGTTGCCACCGGCTCGACCCCGCTGCCCATCTACCAGGCACTGGCGGCCAAGGTCCGCTCCGGTGCCGTGGACGCCTCGCGCGCCCGCATCTGCCAGCTCGACGAGTACGTCGGACTGCCGGCCGGCCACCCCGAGTCCTACCGCTCCGTGGTGCTG
This sequence comes from Streptomyces sp. sk2.1, assembly GCF_008120935.1. GTDB lineage: Bacteria > Actinomycetota > Actinomycetes > Streptomycetales > Streptomycetaceae > Streptomyces. Next base: position 743,782 of record NZ_RDBO01000077.1, on the reverse strand, counting down.
CGCGAGGTCGTCGAACCGCTCGGCCTGTCCGAGGAGTCCTTCATGGGCCCCGACGGCTCCGCCGAGGACATCCCGGCCGCCTGCCGGGCGTACGACGAGGCGCTCGCCGCGGCCGGCGGGGTGGACCTCCAGCTCCTCGGCATCGGCACCGACGGGCACATCGGCTTCAACGAGCCGTGCTCCTCGCTCGCCTCCCGCACCCGGATCAAGACGCTCACCGAGCAGACCCGGATCGACAACGCGCGCTTCTTCGACGGCGACATCGACCAGGTGCCGCACCACGTGATCACCCAGGGCATCGGCACCATCCTGGAGGCCCGCCACCCGATCCTGCTCGCCACCGGCGAGGGCAAGGCGGAGGCCGTGGCGCAGACGGTGGAGGGGCCGGTCGCCTCGATCGTGCCCGCGTCGGCGCTCCAGCTGCACCCGCACGCGACGGTCGTGGTGGACGAGGCCGCGGCGTCGAAGCTGAAGCTGGCGGACTACTTCCGCGCCACGTACGCGGCGAAGCCCGCGTGGCAGGGGCTGTAGACCGGTCCTGGGGCCGGTGGGAGGGCCGGGAACACCCGTGGTGGTGTTCCCGGCCCTCCCGCGTGCCGTGACCTGCTCCCGGGGCGTACGGGGCCTCGGCGCGCAGGCGCGAGAACGCCCGGGTGCGACGCGCCCCCCGGTCCGCGTCGCACCCCGTTCGCTCAGGCCGTCGGGCCGTCCGTGCCCCCGACGATGACCTCCGCCGCCGCCAGGCCGCAGACGCGGGCGGCGCCGTGGGTGGCGATGTGCGGGGCGCCGACGGGCGCCGACTGCGGTACGCCCATCTCGACCACGACCGTGTCGGGGCGCCGCGCGACCAGGGCGTCCAGGGCCCCGGCCATCCAGGCGTGGCGGTGGACGTCGCGGACCACCACGACGATCCGCCGCTCCCCCGCGGCCCGCAGCACCGCGTCGACGGGCTCCTCGGTCTCGCTGCTGTACGTGTCGGTCTCCGTGCCCGGCAGCAGCCGGCCCAGTTCCGCGGCGACGCCCCAGGGGGTCTCGTCGCCGACGGCGATGTTCGACGCGGAGGTGAACGCGGCGACGTAGCCGGGCTCGGTCAGCGGCGCCGCGGAGCCGGTCACCCGCACCGCGCGGCGGGCGGCGACCAGGCCGATGTCGGAACCGGTTCCGGTACCGGGCGCGGTCCCCTCCTGCGCTGCCGCGCCCGGCTGCGAACCGGTCCCCCGGGCCCCCTGCGTCCAGGACGCGAGGGCGCGCACCCGTGCGGCGGCGTCCGCGAGCCGCTCCTCGGGGAGTTCACCGCTGCGCACCGCCGCGACCAGCGCGTCGCGCAGCCGCCGGACCGTGCCCTCGTCCTCCAGGCCGCCGCCGACGCACAGGGCGTCGGCCCCCGCGGCGATCGCGAGGACGGAGCCGCGCTCGATGCCGTACGTCGCGGCGATGGCCTGCATCTCCACGGCGTCGGTGACGATCAGCCCGTCGTAGCCCAGTTCCTCGCGCAGCAGCCCGGTGAGGATCTGCGGGCTCACCGTCGCGGGGCGGTCCGGGTCGAGGGCGGGCAGCAGGATGTGCGCGCTCATCACGCACTTGGAACCCGCGGCGATGGCGGCCCGGAAGGGCACCAGTTCCCGGGCGTGCAGGGTCTCCAGGTCCACGTCGATGCGGGGCATCGCGTGGTGCGAGTCGATCGCGGTGTCGCCGTGCCCCGGGAAGTGCTTGGTGCAGGCGGCGACCCCGGCGGCCTGGAGGCCCTCGATGTACGCGGCGGTGTGCCGGGCGACCAGTTCGGTGTCGGCGCCGAAGGACCGTACGCCGATGATCGGGTTGCCCGGGTTGGAGTTGACGTCGGCGGACGGCGCCCAGTTGAGGTTGACGCCGCACTCGGCGAGCCGGCGGCCGAGCTCCTGGGCGACCGCACGGGTCAGGCCGAGGTCGTCGACGTGGCCGAGGGCGAGGTTGCCGGGGAACGAGGAGCCGGTGCGCACCTCCAGCCGGGTGACGTCGCCGCCCTCCTCGTCGATCGCGACGAGGAGGTCGTCGCGCTCGGCCCTGAGCTGGGCGGTGAGTGCGGTCACCTGCTCGGGCGTGCGGATGTTCCGGCCGAACAGGGCGACGGAGCCGAGGCCCTCGCCGATCTTGCGCAGTACCCAGTCCGGGGCGGTGGTGCCGGTGAATCCGGGCTGGAGGACGGCGAGTGCGTCGCGGGTGACGGTGTCCGTCGCGGATATGAGGGTGGTCATGAGCGGCGTTATCCCTTCACGGCACCGTCGGTGAGGCCGCTGACGGCCTTGCGCTGGAGGAAGACGAACAGGATGAGGATCGGGATGGCGAAGATCGACGCGGCGGCCATGGTGGCGCCCCAGTCGTCGCCGAACTGGCTCTGGAACTGCGAGAGCCACAGCGGGAGCGTCTTGGCCCCGGGTTCCTTGTTGAGGATCAGGACCAGCGGGAACTCGTTCCACGCGGTGATGAAGCCGAAGAGCGAGGTGGCCATCAGGCCGGGGGCGAGCAGCGGCAGGATGACCTTGGCGAACGCCTGCGGGCGGGTGCAGCCGTCGACCATGGCGGACTCCTCCAGTTCCTTGGGCACCGCGGCGACGTAGCCGCGCAGCGTGAGGATCGTGAAGGGGAGCACCATCACCATGTAGAAGAGCGTCAGCGGGACCAGGCTGTTGAGCATGTCCGCGTCGCGGACCAGCATGTAGATCGCGATGACCATGACTTCCCAGGGCGCCATCTGGGCGATCATGAAGACCAGGATCATGCCCTTGCGGCCCTTGAACCGCATCCGGGCCAGTGCGAACGACGCGAAGAGCGCGATGATCAGCGAGAAGGTCACGGCGAGCAGCGTGACGGTGAGCGAGTTCCCGACCAGGGTCAGGAAGTCGGGTGCGTTGTACGCCGTTTTGAAGTGCTCGAACGTGACGTCGGTCGGGAACCAGACGGGCGTCTCGGTGATGATGTCGCCGGTCGGCTTGAACGCCGTGCTGAACATCCAGTAGACGGGGAAGACCAGGCCCACGAAGAGGATGATCGCCGTCGCGTTGGGCCAGATGCGGCCGAACAGTGAGCGCTTCACAGCTCGTCCTCCTCTTGCTTGAGAACGATGCGGAGGTAGTAGGAGGTCAGCCCCAGCATGATCAGGATGGTGAGCAGCGAGATCGCCGCGCCCATGCCGTAGTGCTGGTTGCCGACGCCTTCGACGAAGGCGTAGATGGGCAGCGTCTCGGTGAGGCGGTTGGGGCCGCCCTCACTGATGGTGAAGATCTGCGGGAACGCCTTGAAGACCCAGATGACTTCGAGGAAGGTCGTGGCGTAGAGGAAGGGCCGCAGGAAGGGGAACGTCACCGAGGTGAAGCTCTTCCAGACGCCGGCGCCGTCGAGCGAGGCGGCCTCGTACAGCTCCTTGGCGATCGTGGTGGTCGCCGCGTAGAGGTTGATCGCCACGAACGGGATGGACTGCCAGACGATCATCAGGGTCACCACGAAGAAGGTGGAGAACTGCGATCCGGTCCAGTTGAAGTCGGCCATCGAGTGCCAGCCGAGCTTGTCCAGCACGTAGTTGACCACGCCGAAGCGCGAGGCGAACAGCCACTGGTAGACGGTGGAGGCGGCCACGATCGGCATGGCCCAGGCGAGCACCAGGCCGATCATCAGGGTGAACCGCATCTTCTTGCCGAGGCGGGCCAGGAGCAGTCCGACCAGGGTGCCGATGACCATGATCAGTACGACGTTGACGCCGGTGAACACGATCGTGCGGAGGGTGACCCTCCAGAAGTCCTCACCGGTGAGGATCTCCTGGTAGTTCTTGAAGCCGTTCCACTCGGTGACATGCCGGATCAGCTGTCCCATGTTGAGGTTCTGGAACGACAGCATGGCGTTCTTCACCAGGGGATACCCGAGGAAGAGCGCCGTCACCGCGAGCGCGGGGACCATCAACAGGTACGGTGCCGCGCCGATGCCCGGCCTTCGCTTGCTTCCCCCGTGCTGCCCGACGGGTGGTTTCCCGTCCTGCCCGCGGGCCGCGGCCGTCTTGGCCACGTCCGAGGGGTCGGTCTGCACTGCCATGCTCGCCATCTCTTCCAACAGAGCCCTACACGGAACGGTGCGTACGCCGGGGCGGCGGGTACGGGACCCGCCGCCCCGGCGTGGACGCGGACTTGCGCTTACTGCTGCTGGCTGAGGCGCTTGTTGAGCTCGCCCTCGACCTGCTTGGCGGCGTCGGCGGGCGACTTGCCCTGCAGAACCAGCGTCATGTAGGTCTTGATCGGGTTCGGCGGGTTCTCGACCGGCGCCCACTCCGGGATCAGCGGCGTGGTGCCACCGGACTTGGCGGCGGCCGGGGCGGCGGCCACGGCGGCGGGCTGGTCGGCGGCGAACTTCTGCATGGCGTCGGACTTCGGCGTCCAGCCGACCTCCTTGACCAGCGCGCCGTCGTTCGCCTCGGAGAGCGCGATCTTCAGGAACTCCTGGGCGAGCTCCTGCTTCTCGCTGCCCGCGGCCACGGCGAGGTTCGAGCCGCCGAGGAAGACGCCCTCGGGCTTGTCGGCGGTCTCACCGGGGATGGTGAAGAAGCCGATGTCGTCCTTGATCGCCGGGTTGGCCTTGATGGCCGTGCCGGCCTCGTAGCCCATGGCGATGATGGCGCCGGTCTTGCCCTTGGCGAAGACCTCGGCCTGCTGCGGGGTGGCCTCGTCCTTGTCCTTGGGGGCCTTGGAGAAGGCCTGGTACTGCTTGTAGACGTCCATGGCCTCGGCGACCTTGGGGTCGGCCAGGTTGGAGACGTACTTGTCGCCCTCCTTCTTGACCGGCTCGACGCCCTTGCCGACGAGCAGGCCGTCGAAGAAGTACCAGTTCTGGCCGGGCAGGTAGATCGGCTCGGCGTCGCCCTTCTTCTCGATGGCCTCGAAGGCCTTGAAGAGGTCGGCGCGGGTCTTCGGCGTCTCGGTGATGCCGGCGTCCTTGAAGACCTTCTTGTTGTACATGACGACGCGGTTGCCGATGTACCACGGCAGGGCGTACTGCTTGCCGTCGAAGACGGAGGGGGCGTTGACGGAGTCGGCCCAGCCGGAGCCGATCTCCTTCTTCAGGTCGCCCAGCTCGGCGAGGCCGCCGGTCTTGGCGTACGCCGGGGTCTGGGTGTTGCCGATCTCCAGGACGTCCGGCGGGTTGGTCTCCGAGAGGGCCGTGGTGATCTTCTGCTGAATGCCGTTCCAGTCCTGGACTTCGATCTTCAGCTTGGCCTTGGTCTTCTTCTCGAACTCATCGGTGACCGTCTTGGTCCACCCGGGCGGGTTGGAGCCGGACATCGTCCAGACGGTGAGGGTCTGGCCCTCGTAGCTGCCGGCACTCGCCTTCTTGCCGCCGTCGTCGTCGGACCCGCAGGCCGCGAGGCCGATCATCATGCCCGCGACGCCGATCGCCGCGATGAGCTTGCGCTTCACGCCAAACCCTCCTCAGGGATACTGCAACCCCGCCCACCGCGAAGACATTCGACGAGTACTGCTGGGGCTGGACCTGGTCTTTAATGGTTTAGACCAGTACCGGGAGCTTGGCCTAGACCTTTAGGGGTGTCAAGGGTGTATAAGAAGTGCACTCGCGTCCGTTATAGGACCGACACCTAAGGGAGGGCGACGAGCCGTGACCGGACCGTGCCACCATGTGAGCCGCGACAGACGGAGGAGCCGGTGACGGCAGCAACGCAGCAGTCGGGAAGGCGGGCCATGGGTGCCGACGGGGGAAGTGCGGAGAACGAGACGGGCGCGGCCACGCGGACGGCGCGCGTCCCGAAGTACTACCGGCTGAAGCGACATCTCCTCGACATGACGGACACCATGCCGCCGGGCACCCCCGTGCCGCCGGAGCGGACCCTGGCCGCCGAGTTCGACACCTCGCGCACCACCGTGCGCCAGGCGCTCCAGGAGCTGGTCGTCGAGGGCCGGCTGGAGCGCATCCAGGGCAAGGGCACCTTCGTGGCCAAGCCGAAGGTCTCGCAGGCCCTCCAACTGACCTCGTACACCGAGGACATGCGCGCCCAGGGACTGGAACCGACCTCCCAGCTCCTGGACATCGGCTACGTCACGGCCGACGACACGCTCGCCGGACTGCTCGACATCACCACCGGCGGCCGGGTGCTGCGGATCGAGCGGCTGCGACTCGCCAGCGGGGAGCCGATGGCGATCGAGACCACTCACCTTTCGGCCAAACGCTTTCCCGCGCTGCGCCGTTCACTGGTGAAGTACACCTCGCTCTACACCGCGCTGGCCGAGGTGTACGACGTGCGGCTGGCGGAGGCCGAGGAGACCATCGAGACCTCGCTGGCCACCCCGCGCGAGGCCGGCCTGCTCGGCACGGACGTGGGCCTGCCGATGCTGATGCTGTCCCGGCACTCGCTCGACGGGCGGGGCGAGCCGGTGGAGTGGGTGCGCTCGGTCTACCGGGGCGACCGGTACAAGTTCGTGGCGCGCCTGAAGCGGCCCACCGACTGAGCGCGGCGGGACCGGGGACGAATTCCGGCCACCGACCCGCCCTCACCACCCTTCGAAGCCCCCGCGGAACACATCGTTCCGCGGGGGCTTTCCGCATGCCGCCGACCCCCTTGGTACGGACCAGGGCCGCACATTCGACCGCTCGTCGCACGTATCCGCCCACTCGACGCACCGTTGCCGGACCGCAATGCGGACGGGGGGTGACGCTGACCGGGGGCTCGCCTAGATTTCCTGCGCATCCGAGGTAACCAGCGAGGGGACGGAGCCGCCTCATGCCCGAAGAACCCGAAGAGAAACCACCCACCGTCACACCCGTGCGCGTGGTCATCGCCCTCTGTCTCATCGCCCCGTTCGTGGCGATGCTCTGGGTGAGTTCCTACGCGAAGGTGGACCCCACCTTCATCGGCATCCCGTTCTTCTACTGGTACCAGATGCTCTGGGTACTGATCTCCACCGCGCTCACGATGGTCGCGTACAAGCTGTGGCAGCGTGACCAGCGCGCCCGCAAGGGGGGTGCTTCCTCATGAAGGACGGTGTGAACGGCGTCGCGCTCGGCGTCTTCATCTTCTTCTTCGTGGCCGTCACGGTCATGGGGTTCATGGCGGCCCGCTGGCGCAAGGCGGAGAACGAGGCCAGCCTCGACGAATGGGGCCTGGGCGGACGGTCGTTCGGCACCTGGGTCACCTGGTTCCTGCTCGGCGGCGACCTGTACACCGCGTACACCTTCGTCGCCGTTCCCGCGGCGATCTACGCGGCGGGCGCGGCCGGCTTCTTCGCCGTGCCGTACACGATCCTCGTGTACCCGCTGATCTTCACCTTCCTGCCCCGGCTGTGGTCGGTCTCGCACAAGCACGGGTACGTCACCACCTCGGACTTCGTGCGCGGACGGTTCGGCTCGAAGGGCCTGTCGCTGGCGGTCGCCCTCACCGGCATCCTCGCCACGATGCCGTACATCGCACTCCAGCTCGTCGGCATCCAGGCGGTGCTGGACGTGATGGGCGTGGGCGGCGGCGAGAACACCCACTGGTTCATCAAGGACCTGCCGCTGCTGATCGCGTTCGCGGTGCTCGCCGCGTACACCTACTCGTCCGGGCTGCGGGCCCCCGCGCTGATCGCGTTCGTCAAGGACGGGCTGATCTACCTGGTCATCGCGGTGGCGATCATCTACATCCCGATCAAGCTGGGCGGCTTCGACGACATCTTCGCCAAGGCGGGCGACGCGTTCTCGCAGACCAACCCGGCCACCGGCAAACCGCGCGGCGCGCTCGCACCGGGCGAGGCCGGCCACTGGGGATACGCCACCCTGGCCCTGGGCTCGGCGCTGGCGCTCTTCATGTACCCGCACTCGATCACGGCGACGCTCTCCAGCCGCAGCCGTGACGTGATCCGGCGCAACACCACGATCCTGCCGCTGTACTCGCTGATGCTGGGCCTGCTGGCGCTGCTCGGCTTCATGGCGATCGCCGCCGGGATCAAGGTGGACAACGGGCAGCTGGCCATTCCGCAGCTGTTCGAGGACATGTTCCCGGACTGGTTCGCGGGCGTCGCGTTCGCCGCCATCGGCATCGGTGCCCTGGTGCCCGCCGCGATCATGTCGATCGCCGCGGCCAACCTCTTCACCCGCAACATCTACAAGGACTTCCTGAAGCCGGACGCGACCCCGGAGCAGGAGACCAAGGTCTCCAAGCTGGTCTCGCTGCTCGTCAAGGTCGGCGCGCTCGCCTTCGTCCTCACGATGGACAAGACGGTCGCGATCAACTTCCAGCTGCTCGGCGGGATCTGGATCCTCCAGACGATGCCGGCCCTGGTCGGCGGCCTGTTCACCCGCTGGTTCCACCGCTGGGCGCTGCTCGCGGGCTGGGCGGTCGGCATGGTGTACGGAACGGTGGCCGCGTACGGGGTCGCCTCGCCGACGCAGAAGCACTTCGGCGGCTCGTCCGCGGAGATCCCCGGCATCGGCGAGATCGGCTACATCGGCCTCACCGCGTTCGTGCTGAACGTGGTGGTCGTGGTGGTGCTCACCTTCGTCCTGAACGCCATGAAGGCGCCCGCCGGGATCGACGAGACCTCGCCGTCCGACTACACGGCCGACGCGGGCGACCCGGGTGTCGCCACCGAGCTCCCGCCGGCCACGGCGGGTGCGCCCGGCGGCCACTGACGCCCGACCCGCGCGAGCGGAACGGGCCGTCCCCGCTCCCTTCCCGAAGGGCGGCGGGGGCGGGCCGTCCGCCGTTTCCGGAAGGCCCGCAGGGCACTTCCCGCCGGTCCGGCCCGAGCCCGACCGACACAACATCTGGGGGCCGCCTCATCGGGCGGCCCCCACATGTATGCTCATCCTCGCTGTCGCCGCAGGGGAATCCGGTGCGAATCCGGAACTGTCCCGCAACGGTGTGCTCAGTGCGCATTCGCGCACTCCGAACAAGTCCGAGGACCTGCCGGCAGCGCGTCCGGTTCGACCGATCCGGGCGCCAGACGTCCGGGCCTCGCGGTTGGGCCGGCGGACGCCGTGCGGAGCGCTGTCCCGTCCCGGGTGCGCGCCCGCCCGGCCGCCCCCGTTCCGCCCCCGTTCCCCCGCCGGCCCCGAGCCGAGCGAGGGAGAGCACCACGTGACCATCGCGCCAGCCGATCCGGCTTCGGTCGCCGCGTCCACGGCCGCCGATTCCGGGGCAGCCGCACACGACGGACCGGGGGCCGCGCTGCTGCGGACCCTGACCGACCTCACCGCCGATCTGCCCGACACCGACCCCGGGCGCGTCGCCGCCGCCGCGCTGCGCGGCCGCAGCGCGCGGGCGGACGAGGCCGAGCTGTGTTCGCTGGCCACCGAGGCCGCCGCCGGGCTGATCTCCGAGGACCCCGCCTACTCCCGGCTCGCCGCCCGGCTGCTGACCCGCGCCATCGCGGACGAGGCCGCCGGACAGGGCGCCGTCTCCTTCTCCGCCTCGGTCGCCGTCGGACACCGCGAGGGCCTGATCGCGGACCGCACGGCCGACTTCGTCGCCCGCAACGCGGACGCCCTCGACGCACTGGTGGAGCGGGCGCTCGCCGACGGCGCCGACGACCGCTTCGGCTACTTCGGGCTGCGGACCCTGCACAGCCGCTACCTGCTGCGCCACCCGCACACCCGTCAGGTCGTCGAGACGCCGCAGCACTTCATGCTCCGGGTCGCGTCCGGGCTCGCCGAGGACGACTCCCCGCGCGCCGTGGACGAGGTCGCGGCGCTGTACGGGCTGATGAGCCGGCTCGACTACCTGCCCTCCTCGCCGACCCTCTTCAACTCCGGCACCCGGCACCCGCAGATGTCCTCCTGCTACCTGCTGGACTCCCCGCTCGACGAGCTGGACTCGATCTACGACCGCTACCACCAGGTGGCCCGGCTCTCCAAGCACGCCGGCGGCATCGGTCTGCCGTACTCCCGCATCCGTTCCCGGGGTTCGCTGATCCGCGGCACCAACGGGCACTCCAACGGCATCGTGCCGTTCCTGAAGACGCTCGACGCCTCCGTCGCCGCGGTCAACCAGGGCGGCCGGCGCAAGGGCGCCGCCGCGGTCTACCTGGAGACCTGGCACGCGGACATCGAGGAGTTCCTGGAGCTGCGGGACAACACGGGCGAGGACCAGCGGCGCACGCACAACCTCAACCTGGCGCACTGGATCCCGGACGAGTTCATGCGCCGGGTCGAGGCGGACGGCCGCTGGTCGCTGTTCTCGCCCGCCGACGTGCCCGAGCTGGTGGACCTGTGGGGCGAGGAGTTCGACGCCGCGTACCGGGCCGCCGAGGCGAAGGGGCTGGCCCGCAAGTCGATGCCCGCCCGTGAGCTGTACGGCCGGATGATGCGCACCCTCGCCCAGACCGGTCAGGGCTGGATGACGTTCAAGGACGCCGCCAACCGGACCGCCAACCAGACCGCCGAGCCGGGCCGCGTCGTCCACTCGTCGAACCTGTGCACGGAGATCCTGGAGGTCACCGACGACGGCGAGACGGCCGTCTGCAACCTGGGCTCGGTCAACCTCGGCGCGTTCGTCGTCGACGGCGCCATCGACTGGGAGCGGCTGGACGACACCGTCCGCACCGCGGTGACCTTCCTGGACCGGGTCGTCGACATCAACTTCTACCCGACCGAGCAGGCCGCCCGCTCCAACGCCAGGTGGCGCCCGGTGGGCCTGGGCGCCATGGGCCTCCAGGACGTCTTCTTCAAGCTGCGGCTGCCGTTCGACTCCGCCGAGGCCCGCGCGCTCTCCACGATGATCTCCGAGCGGATCATGCTCGCCGCCTACGAGGCGTCCTGCGACCTGGCCGAGCGGTCCGGTCCGCTGCCCGCCTGGGAGCGGACGCGCGCCGCGCGCGGGGTGCTGCACCCCGACCACTACGCCGTCGAGCCGAACTGGCCGGAGCGCTGGGACGCGCTGCGCGCCCGCGTCGCACGGACCGGGATGCGCAACTCGCTGCTGCTGGCCATCGCGCCGACGGCGACGATCGCCTCGATCGCGGGCGTCTACGAGTGCATCGAGCCGCAGGTCTCCAACCTCTTCAAGCGCGAGACGCTCAGCGGGGAGTTCCTCCAGGTCAACGCGTACCTGGTGGAGGACCTGAAGCGGCTGGGGGTGTGGGACGCGCGCACCCGGGAGGCGCTGCGCGAGGCGAGCGGCTCGGTGCAGGACTTCGCCTGGATCCCCGAGGAGGTGCGGGCGCTGTACCGCACGGCGTGGGAGATCCCGCAGCGCGGCCTGATCGACATGGCGGCGGCCCGTACCCCGTTCCTCGACCAGAGCCAGTCGCTGAACCTCTTCATGGAGACGCCGACGATCGGCAAGCTCTCCTCGATGTACGCGTACGCCTGGAAGCAGGGGCTGAAGACGACGTACTACCTGCGTTCGCGTCCGGCGACCCGGATCGCCCGCGCGGCCTCCGGCCAGGCCGCGGCCGCCGCCCCCGTTCCCGTGCAGCAGGCTTCGGCGCCCGACGCGGACGCCATCGCCTGCTCCCTGGAAAACCCCGAGTCCTGCGAGGCCTGCCAGTAATGACCGCCGACGAGAAGAAGAACCTGCTCGATCCGGGCTTCGAACTGACCCTGCGCCCCATGCGCTACCCGGACTTCTACGAGCGCTACCGGGACGCGATCAAGAACACCTGGACGGTGGAGGAGGTCGATCTGCACTCCGACGTGGCCGACCTCGCCAAGCTGTCGCCGGGCGAGCAGCACCTGATCGGCCGGCTCGTCGCGTTCTTCGCCACGGGTGACTCGATCGTCTCCAACAACCTCGTGCTGACGCTGTACAAGCACATCAACTCCCCCGAGGCGCGGCTGTACCTGTCGCGGCAGCTCTTCGAGGAGGCCGTGCACGTCCAGTTCTACCTGACGCTGCTGGACACCTACCTGCCCGATCCGGACGACCGGGCGGCGGCGTTCGACGCGGTCGAGGAGATCCCCTCGATCCGGGAGAAGGCACAGTTCTGCTTCAGGTGGATGGACTCGGTCGAGAAGATCGAGCGCCTGGAGACGAAGGCCGACCGCCGCCGCTTCCTGCTGAACCTGATCTGCTTCGCGGCGTGCATCGAGGGGCTGTTCTTCTACGGCGCGTTCGCCTACGTCTACTGGTTCCGCTCGCGGGGGCTGCTGCACGGCCTCGCCACGGGCACCAACTGGGTGTTCCGGGACGAGACGATGCACATGAACTTCGCGTTCGAGGTCGTGGACACCGTCCGCAAGGAGGAGCCGGACCTCTTCGACGACGAGCTGCGGCAGCAGGTCACGGACATGCTCAAGGAGGCCGTCGAGGCGGAGCTGCAGTTCGGCCGCGACCTGTGCGGTGACGGCCTGCCCGGCATGAACACCGAGTCGATGCGGCAGTACCTGGAGTGCGTCGCCGACCAGCGGCTCACCCGGCTGGGCTTCCCGGCGGTCTACGGCTCCGAGAACCCGTTCTCGTTCATGGAGCTGCAGGGCGTGCAGGAGCTGACGAACTTCTTCGAGCGCCGCCCGTCCGCGTACCAGGTGGCGGTGGAGGGCTCGGTCGCCTTCGACGACGACTTCTAGACCCTGGCCCAGCTTCTGGCATAGGGGCGCCGCACGGTCCTGACGGGCTGCGCGGCGCCCGCCGTTTTCGGCGGTCCGTCGCTCCGTGCCCGTTGCGCGGAGCGCAGTTCGCGGTCGATGCGGCGCTCCCGGGCGAGCCCGGCCAGGGCGGGCAGCAGGACGAGAGCGATAAGTGCGGTTATGCCCAGGACGTTCTGGAATGCGTTCATGGCTCTACTCTCGCCTGTGCGGACACATCGCGGCAGTGGCAGGACTGTCGTGGAACGTCGAATTACTGCCACACTGACTCCATGCTGAACAATGTCGCCGCTCTGCTGCTCGACGATGTCCATCCCTTCGAACTGGGCGTGCTGTGCGAGGTCTTCGGGCTCGACCGCAGCGAGGAGGGGCTGCCGGTGCACGACTTCGCCGTGGTCTCCGCCGAGGGCCCGGTGCTCCGGACCCACGCCGGTTTCACCATCGGCACGTCGCACGGCCTCGACCGCCTGGAGGAGGCCGACCTGATCGCCGTGCCCGCCGGCGGCCGCTTCGTGGACCGGGAGTACCCCGAGGAGGTCCTCGACGCCCTGCGCCGGGCGGTGGACCGGGGCGCCCGGGTGCTGAGCGTCTGCTCCGGCGCGTACCTCCTCGGCGCGGCCGGACTGCTGGACGGGCGCCGCTGCACCACCCACTGGCGTCACGCCCGGGAGCTGGCCCGCCGCTTCCCCCGGGCCGTCGTCGAACCCGACGTGCTGTACGTGGACGAGGGCCAGATCATCACCTCGGCGGGCACGGCGGCCGGGATCGACGCCTGCCTGCACCTGGTCCGGCAGGCGTACGGGCCCCACGCCGCCAACGCCATCGCCCGCCGCATGGTGGTGCCGCCGCACCGGGACGGCGGCCAGGCGCAGTACATCGAGCGGCCGCTGCCGCGCACCTCCTGCGACACCGTCGGCGGGACGCTCGCCTGGATGGAGCGCCACCTCGACCGGGAGATGACCGTCGAGCAGCTGGCCGCCCAGGCCCACATGTCGCCGCGCACCTTCGCCCGCCGCTTCCAGCAGGAGACGGGCACCACGCCGTACCGCTGGCTGCTGCGCCAGCGGGTGCTCCTGGCGCAGCACCTGCTGGAGACGTCCGACGAGACGGTGGACACCATCGCCGGGCGCACCGGCTTCGGGACCGCCGCCGCGCTGCGCCACCAGTTCGTGCGCTCCTTGAACACCACCCCGAACGCGTACCGCCGCGCCTTCCGCGGTCCCGGCGTGGTGCCCGAGGTGGCCTGACCGGCGGCCCCGCACGGCACGCGGCACGCGAAGGGCCCCGTGCGCCGGTCCGTGAGGAGCCGGTGCGCGGGGCCCGTTGCGCGGGACGTGCCGGGTGCGTCAGATGCCGCAGCTGGGCGCCGACCAGTAGTGCGAGGGGCCCTGGTTCACGTGGATGTGGTCGTTGTGGCCGGGGTAGCCCGGGCCGAGGATCCCGTTGAAGCCGTGGTACCGGGCCTGCTTGGCGATGGTGCACAGCGAGTGCGGTCCGGAGCCGAGGTCGACGGCGTCCCCGTACATGTGGCGGCTGTTGGACGCCCCGCCGACCGCCGAGTTGCAGGAGACCGAGCGGAATCCGCTGGTGACCCGGATCGACTGGTCACCGAGCGCGTGCCGCAGCGCCTCCAGCTTCCACATGGAGCTGAGCGCGTTGGCTCTGGCCGTTCCGGCCGCCACCTTGCCGCCGCTCCAGGTGCTGTTGCACTTGTTGAGCTCGGGGTAGGTGAAGTGCGCCGGGGTGCAGTCCCCGTCCTGCAGCGCGTAGATCTTGGCCTGGGTGGCCGGGCCCGCGATGCCGTCGGCGGCGAGGCCGTAGGCGGCCTGGAAGCGCTTGACGGCGGCGGTGGTGGCCGGGCCGTAGGAGCCGTCGATGGCCAGCACGGAGTTGTAGCCGGGGTATCCGGCCACCCGTATCTGGAGCTGGACGACGTCGTTGCCCGTGGCGCCGGGGCGCAGCGTGCGGGTCCAGGTGTAGCAGTCGTCGGCCTGTGCGGTGCCGGCGGTGACCACGGCCCCGCCCAAGGCGAATGCCATGGTCATGACAAGGCCGAGCAGGAGTCGTGCGGTACGTCTGAGCATGAGGGAGCTCCCTACCCGAAAAAGGTGTGGGAAGAAAGCCTGTCGGACGAGTCGACGCGCGTCAACTTCTCGCAAAAAAATGGCAGTTGGCGGCCAGAGCCGGTCCGGGGAGCCGACGGGCCCCGGTCCGCCCCGCGGGGCGGTCCGGGGCCCGTCGGCAACAAGCTGACGCCCGATCAGTCGTTCGGCACGACCTCGTAGCGCGGGGTGTTCTCCGCCATCTGCCGCAGCGCGTCCTTGCGGTCCCGCTTGGAGAGGCGGTCGATGTACAGGTAGCCGTACAGGTGGTCCGTCTCGTGCTGGAGGCAGCGGGCGAAGTAGCCGCTGCCGCGGACCTTGATCGGGTTGCCCTCGGCGTCCTGTCCGCGGACCACCGCGTAGTCCGGGCGGGCCAGCGAGGCGTACGCCGTCGGGACGGAGAGGCAGCCCTCGTTGGAGTCGTCCAGGACCCGGTCCTCGGGCGCCAGCTCCTCCAGCACCGGGTTGCAGACGACGCCCACGTGCCGCACGCCGTCGTCGTCCGGGCAGTCGTAGACGAAGACCTTGAGGTCGACACCGATCTGGTTGGCGGCCAGACCCACGCCCTCCGCCGTCCGCTGGCTGGCGAACATGTCGTCGATCAGCCCGGCCAGCTCGTCGCCGAACTCGGTGACGTCCTTGCACTCCTTGTGGAGCACCGGATTGCCCACGACCGTGATCGGGCGGGAGGTGCCGCGCTCGCGGTAGGCGGCCTCGCGCGCCTCACAGTCCTCGGTGTCCACGACGAATCCCTCGTCGTCGACGTTGATCTGCTCGTCCGTGTCCTGTTGCGCCATGTCCGCCGTATGCCTTCCTCAAAACCTCGGGACCCGGGCAGTCCGGGGAGCCGCCGAGCACCTCGACCGGTGCGCGTACAGCCTAACGGCCGCACCCGTGGCAGAGAGTGGATCGCCCACCGGTCAGCAGACCTCTTCGAGGTCCCGCCACTCGCGGCTGTCCGGGCTGTCCGCCACCCAGCCGTCCAGCAGGCCGCGCACCAGCCCGGCCGGCGCGGCTATCCCGCATTCCCGCTCCGGCACCCACAGCTCGCCGGCGGTGCGGTGGCCCAGCGGGCCGGGGTGTCCGGGCTCGCTGTGGTCGTGCGGGTCGAGGTGCTCGCCGTCGCCCTCGTCGCTCTCCATCCGGCTCTCCGAGCAGGCCCGGCAGAGCAGCCGCACGGAGGACGACCAGTCCTCGGCGGCGAACCCGGCGTCGGACGCCAGTCGCTCCAGCGCGTCCCGGTCCGTCTCGGTGGCCGCTTCGAGCAGCACCACCCAGGTGGGTACGGGGGACGGCGCCCACAGCTCGATCTCGTCGAAGACGGGGTACGAGGGCCCGGCCGCGGTGACCCGCTCGCCGTTCGGCACCCCGTCGTGCAGGACGACCTCGCCCCAGCGGCGCCCGGACGACGGCAGCGGGATGGACAGCACCTCCATCCGGGCCGGATCGAGCCTGCGGCCCCATACGACCTCGGCCTCGCCCTCCGGCGACAGCCGCACCGCGGCGCTGCCCAGCTCCATGCCGACCGGCTCGCTGTTGGCCGCCGCGGTGTGCTGACCGGCGCCCGGCACCTTCAGGCCGTACGCCTGCCAGGCGCGGCGCGCCAGCGGCCAGTCCTGCAGCGCGGTGGCGGCGATCCCGACGTTCCACCAGTCGGGGGCGCCGGATTCCTTGTCGAGCAGCGCCACGGCCCGCAGGCCCGCCGCCCTCGCCTGTTCCCAGTCGTGCCGGAACTTGTGCAGCAGCGCCAGGTTGAACCACGACTCGGAGAGCCAGGGCTCCAGATCCGCCGCACGTGTCAGCAGCGCGCCCGCGTCCTCGTACCGGCCGTCGCCGATCAGCGTGAACGCGCGGTCCGTGGCCTGCCGCCAAGAGGCGGAGGGCCGATGCCGTACCTTCCCGAAGATCCTCACGATTCCCGCCCGTCCCGACTGGACACCCTCGTTTTCCGCTCCTCTTCGCATCCAACCATGCCGGGCCGGACGCTCGCTCATTACCCATGGGTTACCCGGGGAGAACCGGGGCCGGACCGCTCCGGGACAGGACCCGGGCCAGTGACTCCACGACTTCGGGCTGATAGTCGTGGGCGGTCCCGAGCCTGAGCTGTTCCAGTGCGCCCAGCGGCCCGATGAGGCTTTCCCCGCAGAGGTCGTCGTATGCGTTGACCGTCCTGACGATCCTGGCGGACAACGGCTGCTCGCGATAGGGGTCTGCCTGTCTCTCCACCACGACGGCGACCTCGGCGTCCACCCCGGTCTGCCGGACCACGGCCCCGCCGAGCAGGGCGATGCGGCGCTGTTCGGCGGCGGGCAGGGTGGCCGTCGCCCCGTCCGGCACCGGGTCGACGAGGGAGAGCTGCCCGATGTCGTGCATCAGGGCCGCGTACTCCAGCACGGTCAGCTGACTCCCGGAGAGTCCCAGCTCACGGCCGACGGCCCGGCAGAGCACCGCGACCCGGCGGGCGTGCCCGTGCGGGGTGTACCCGGCGATCTCGGTGGCCCGGGCGAGCGAGGCGATGGTCTGCCGGTAGGTGGTGCGCACGGCGACGAACCGGCGGAAGGAGACCTGGGTCAGCAGCAGCGGCACGCACAGCACGGGCAGCGCCCACAGCCCGGCGACGGCCACCCCCAGCGCCATCACGACGCCGGTCGCGCAGACCGCCGAGCCGATGCCGACGAGGCCGCGCAGCTGGTCCCGCAGCAGCGGCGGATAGGGGTGGCGGGTGCGCGAGTGCAGCAGCAGGGCCGCGAGGACGGCGTCGCACAGGGCGGTGAGCACCAGGAGCAGCAGCAGGACGAGGACGTAGTACGGGCCCTCGCCGAACCAGCTCGCGGTGCGGCCGGAGTTGTACAGCGGCTGGAAGCAGACGGCGGCGAAGGTGACGGACAGGATCCGGCGGGCCATCCGGTCGGGGCCCGGCCCGGTGCCGCGCGCCACCTGGGGCACGCAGGCGACGAGCTGCGCCGCGACGAGCACGGCGATCACCTGGAGGACGCCGTGCCCGGTGGCCGTGCCGCCGCTGCGGCCGAGGAGGGCGTACGCGAGCGCCCCGGCGGCGCCGAGCGGCGCGGGCTCGCGCTCGGCGGGCAGGGCGCCCCAGCGGGCCAGTTCGCCGACGGTGATCAGGACGCCGAAGGCGAGGGCGTGGCCGGGGTCGTGGACGCCGTACCAGAAGGTGTGGGCCAGTCCCGCGACGGCGAACAGGGCGGCGGTGCCCCGGACGGCGAGGGCGACGGGGGACGGCGGCGCCCCGGCCCGGTCCCGGCTCACCGGCGGTGGTCCGCGGACGGCTGCGGACCGGGCGACTGCGTGCGGGCGGGCCGGCCGGCCCCGTCCCGCGGCGACCGCGCGGGGGGCGTCCGGCCGGTCCCGTCCCGCGGCGGATGGGGGCACGGCGCGCCGCGCCCGGGGGCCGTCGCCTGCGGGGGCGGTACGCGGTCGGGCCCGGCCGCCGGCCGAAGTGCCTCGGCGCCCCCGCCGTCGGCCGGGCGGGCGGCCGGGGGCTCGTCCGCCGTCACCCCGGCCGTCACCGCCGACCAGCCGTGCCGCTCCAGCCCGCGCACCAGCGCCCGCACCATCTGCGGATCGAACTGCGTGCCCGCGCACCGCTTCAGCTCCTCCAGCGCGGCGGGCACCGGCCTCCCCCGCCGGTACGAGCGGGTCGAGGTCATCGCGTCGAACGCGTCCGCCACCGCGACGACCCGTGCGAACTCCGGGATCTCGCGCCCCCGCAGCCCGTACGGATAGCCGCTGCCGTCGAGCCGTTCGTGGTGGTGCAGGATCGCGGCCCGCGCCTCGCCGAGGAAGCCGATGCCGCGGACGATCTCGTGCCCGTACTCCGGGTGCAGCTCGATCACCTGTCGTTCCTCCGGGGTGAGCGGCCCGTCCTTGCGGAGCACCCGGGTGGGGACGCCGAGCTTGCCGACGTCGTGCAGGATGCCGGCGAACCGGAGGACCTCCAACCGGTCCTTCTCCATGCCCAGTTCACGGGCGATGATGACGGAGGCCCGGCCGACCCGTTCGCTGTGTCCCCGGGTGTAGGTGTCCTTGATGTCGACGGCCTGCACCAGCGCCCTGATGGTGGCGCGGTGGGCGGCGTGCTCGCGGTGGTACTGGGCGAAGACCCAGCAGGAGATGTACATCGGCAGCAGGACGATGAGCGCGGACAGCGGTCCGTACGGGCCGCGCCACAGCACCGCCATCATCAGCCCGGCGAGCCCGTGCACCAGGTGCGGCCCCAGCGAGCGGGGCAGCAGTCCGCCCCAGGCGCGCCCCGGCGGCAGCCGCTCGGCCACGACCAGGATCGAGCCGTCCAGCGCGGTCAGGACGAGGCTGAAGACCAGGGCCGCGACGCAGGCGGGCAAAATCGCGTACGGGAGGTCGGGTCCGGTGCCGGTGCCACCGAGTGCCGCGGCGCCGCCGAGCAGTGCGTGGACGGTCGAGGCCGCCCAGACCGTGACGGCGAGCTGCGCGGCCCGCCAGACCCGCCGGGCGGCGGCGGGCGGCTGCTCCACCCGGCCCACGAGCGATCCGGGCACGGCGACGAGGGCGGCCGCGGCGGGCGGCAGCAGGAACGCGGCGGCGAGCAACAGCGGAAAGAACGATCCGGCACTGATCGGCACGGAGCCGCCGAAGAACGGGAAGCGGCCGGGGAGTTCGCAGACCAGGTAGAGCCCGGTGAGCAGCGCGAGGGTGAACCACGGGATCTCCGCCCCGGTCCGCAGGACGGGGAGCACACAGCACAGGGCACCGACCGCGGCCACCAGGATGTATCCGCGCGCCGCCCCGCGTG
>NZ_RDBO01000077.1:724113-724198 GCF_008120935.1 Streptomyces sp. sk2.1 | reverse complement strand
TCCGCAGCTCATGAGCCCGAGCCTTTCGCTTCGTTCGACTCTCCGGCGCCGGCCGGGACCAGTCCGCGCTCGCTTTTTTTTTTTC
>NZ_RDBO01000077.1:700180-724069 GCF_008120935.1 Streptomyces sp. sk2.1 | reverse complement strand
ATCACCGTACCGATGGGTGTCCCCATGATGTCCGCGATCTCCTTGTACGCAAAGCCCTCAACGTCGGCCAGATACACGGCGATACGGAATTCCTCGGGGATGGCCTGGAGCGCTTCCTTCACGTCCGAGTCGGGCAGATGGTCGAGCGCCTGCGACTCCGCGGAGCGCAAGCCCGTCGACATGTGCGACTCGGCGCGGGCGAGCTGCCAGTCCTCGATCTC
Organism: Streptomyces sp. sk2.1; assembly: GCF_008120935.1. Classification (GTDB taxonomy): domain Bacteria; phylum Actinomycetota; class Actinomycetes; order Streptomycetales; family Streptomycetaceae; genus Streptomyces. Next base: position 723,848 of record NZ_RDBO01000077.1, on the reverse strand, counting down.
CTCGGCCGCGGAGCGCTGGGGTTCGCGCTGCTTCTTGCGGTACGAGTGGTCGAGCGCCTGCGACTCCGCGGAGCGCAAGCCCGTCGACATGTGCGACTCGGCGCGGGCGAGCTGCCAGTCCTCGATCTCCTCGGCCGCGGAGCGCTGGGGTTCGCGCTGCTTCTTGCGGTACGAGTTGATGAAGGTGTTGGTGAGGATCCGGTACAGCCACGCCTTGAGGTTGGTGCCCTCACGGAACTGGTGGAAGGACGCCCAACGATGGTCAATGGAGGCGCCACGCTAGCGATTTGCGGGCAGGCCCGAGCGGCAATGGACCGGATTAGCACATTCGGGTGACGGGTGGGGTGACGTACCGGACCGGGGCCGTTCGGCGCCGGCCGCCCGTCGGCGCGCGTCCGGGCGGCACCGGCCCGCAGCAGGGAACCGAAGGGGTGTCTGCCGCCCGTCGGCGCGCGTCCGGGCGGCACCGACGCGGCGGGGGCGTGTCCGGGCCCGGACACGCGGGTGGGGGCGCGCCGCGTCGTGCGCGGCGCGCCCCCACTCGTACGGAACGCGAGGAGGACCGGTCAGGGCCGACGCCCGGCCGTCACTCCTTGGCGGCGGCCGGCGTCTCGCTCTCCGCGGCCGTCACGTCCTGCTCGGGCACCGCCTGGCCCGAGCGGATCAGATCGATCCGGCCCATCACCTTGGACCGCAGATCGGTCGGTACGTCGTCCTGGCCGCAGCAGCGCTTCACCAGCTTCTTCACGGCCTGCTCCAGACCGTACTTCTCCAGGCACGGGGAGCACTCCTCGAAGTGCACCTCGAACTTGGTGCAGTCACTGTCGGGCATCTCGTGGTCGAGGAACTCGTAGAGGTGGTCGAGCACCTCCGAGCAGTCCGTCTCGTGCGGCTCTCCGCAGCTCATGAGCCCGAGCCTTTCCGATCGTCCGACTCTCCGGCACCGGCCGGGACGAGCCCGCGCTCACGGGCGTAGTCCTCCAGCATGCCGCGCAACTGGCGGCGGCCCCGGTGCAGTCGGGACATCACCGTACCGATGGGAGTCCCCATGATGTCCGCGATCTCCTTGTAGGCAAAGCCCTCTACATCGGCGAGATACACGGCGATGCGGAACTCCTCGGGGATCGCCTGCAGGGCGGACTTCACGTCCGAGTCGGGCAGGTGGTCGAGCGCCTGCGACTCCGCGGAGCGCAGACCGGTCGACATGTGCGACTCGGCACGCGCCAGCTGCCAGTCCTCGATCTCCTCGGCGGCGCTGCGCTGGGGTTCCCGCTGCTTCTTGCGGTACGAGTTGATGAAGGTATTGGTGAGGATGCGGTACATCCACGCCTTGAGGTTGGTGCCCTCACGGAACTGATGGAAGGAGCCGTACGCCTTGGCGTACGTCTCCTGGACCAGGTCCTCGGCGTCCGCGGGGTTGCGCGTCATGCGCAACGCGGCCGAGTACATCTGGTCGAGGTAACCGAGAGCGTCCCGCTCGAAGCGTGCGTTGCGCTCGGCAGCCGTCTCCGGTACGCGGCCGTCGTCGGTCCCTGTGTCGGTCCCAGTGACCGGACCCACCTCCTCCAACGCTGTGGCGGAGCCGAAACCGGACCCGCTCGAATCGGAGAATAGTCGACCTTGCTTCGAGACGGGCTGTCGATTCGATCCGCCCGACGCCCGCTCGGGAGCGGTCCTGGCCGCATGCAGGACCGTCCACTCCAGGTCAGCGGCGTTCGAGCGACGCGGGCAGATGGTCGAACCCATGCGACGGACTCCCTCTCCACACATACGACGTTGTTGTACCGATGACACGCACAACAGCCGCCCCTCGCCCAACATTCCCGGCGTGTGCGTCACACGGGGGCGAGGCCGGTGGAGAGCCATCCGGTCACGGCGGCGGTCAGGGTCCCCAGTGCCTCCTCCTGCGTCGTGCCGGCCTTCTTCGGCACGGCGAAGCCGTGGTCGGCGTACGGCACCTCGGCGATCCCGTACGTCCCCGGGGAGAATTCGGCGGGCCGCCCGAACGGGTCGTTGCCGCCCTGCACGACGAGCGTGGGCACGCCGGTGCCGGTGAGCTCGTCCTCGCGGGACTTCTCCGGCTTTCCCGGAGGGTGCAGCGGGAAGGCGAGCGCGAGGACGGCGCGGGCGCCCAGCTCCGCGGCCGTCCGGCAGGCCACCCGGGCCCCGGCGCTGCGTCCGCCCGCGACGACGGGCGCCCCGGCGGCGGCGAGGGCGGGCCACACCCCCCGCCATCCGGTGTCCAGCGTCCTCGGGGCGGGCGCCAGCTTCTTCCCGGCGACCCGCCACGGCTGCTCCACCAGGGCGACGGTCACCCCGTGGGCGGGCAGCGCGGCGGCCAGGGCCCGGAGGTCGCGGGCCTCGATGCCGCCGCCCGCTCCGTGGCCGAGTGCGAGCACGAGCCGGGCGCCCGCGGCGCCCTCGGCGGGGAACCAGGTGATCCTGGCCGGTCCGGCATCGGTTCCGACCGTCTCGACCGTACGGTCCTTCTCTGTGGTGGTCACGCGTCCCATCCTCCCCCGGCGGGAGGTCGAGAGGGCGTCAGAAGAGGGTGCCCTCCTCCGGCGCGGCCAACTCCTCCACCAGCTCGGGCCCGTTGTTGCGGACGTTGCTGACGGCCGTGGCCACCGGGTAGGCCCGCATCAGCCCGGCCGGCGGCGGTGCGAGCAGCCCCCGCACCTCCTCGGCCCCGGTGTTCGACGGGTCGAGCCAGGCGTCCCACCGGTCCGGGGTGAGCATCAGCGGCATCCGGGGATGGATGTCGGCGAGCGTCGCCGGGCCCTCGGCGGGGGCGACGCCGAGCGGGGTGGTCTCCGCCTCCGCGGTGATCACCGAGCAGGTCACCCACCAGGCCATCGGGTGGTCGTCGGGCAGGGTCCGGTCGCGCCAGAAGTCGTACAGCCCCGCCATCGCGAAGACCGACCCGTCGGCGGGCGTCACGAAGTACGGCTGCTTGCGCGGGCGCTTCTTCCTCCCCTTCTCCTCCAACTGCCGCTCGTCCGCGCCGGTGACCCACTCGTAGTAGCCGTCGGCGGGCAGGATGCAGCGCCGGGAGGCGAAGGAGCGCCGGAAGGACGGCTTCTCGTGGACGGTCTCCGCGCGGGCGTTGATCATCCGCGCGGCACCGTCGGGCGACTTCGACCAGGACGGCACGAGTCCCCATCTCAGGGTGCGCATCTGGCGAACCGGACGCGGGTCCGCCGCGTCCTTCACAGGACGTTCCAGTACCGCGTAGACCTCCTTGGTCGGCGCCACGTTCCAATCCGGCGCCAGGGCCTCCGCGGGCTCCCACTTCTCGACCTGGAAGATTCCGGTCAGGTCCTCGGGCCGCCGACTCGATGCATACCGTCCGCACATGAGTGCCAGACTGCCACGACCGTCACGACGACAAGACGCCGATACCGCAAGGAGCCGCCCGCGTCATGGACAGCACCGATCTGGGCAATCTGTGGGACCGCGTCACCGGCACCCAGCCCGCCCCCGAACAGTGGCTCGTGGTAGTGACCGGGACGCTCGCCCTCATCGCCGTCGTACCGAACCCGCTGTGGCGGCTGAGCCGCAACGCGATCACCATCGCGCACGAGGGCGGCCACGGGCTGATCGCGCTGCTCACCGGCCGGCAGCTCACCGGCATCCGACTGCACTCGGACACCAGCGGCCTCACCGTCAGCCGCGGCAAACCGACCGGCATCGGCATGATCCTCACCGCGGCGGCCGGCTACACCGCCCCGCCGCTGCTGGGGCTGGGCGGGGCGTGGCTGCTGGTCGACGGCAGGATCACGCTGCTGCTGTGGCTGGCCACCGCGCTGCTCGTGGTGATGCTGGTGATGATCCGCAACGTGTACGGGGCGCTGGCGGTGATCCTCACCGGTTCGGTCTTCCTGCTGGTGTCCTGGCTGGCCTCGCCCGCCGTGCAGTCGCTGTTCGCGTACGCCGTGGTCTGGTTCCTGCTGCTCGGCGGCGTGCGGCCGGCCTTCGAGCTCCAGTCGAAGCGGCGGCACGGGGGCGCGCCGGACTCGGACGCGGACCAGTTGTCACGGCTGACCGACGTGCCCGCGCCGCTCTGGCTCTTCCTCTTCCACGCGGTGTCGCTCTCCTCCCTGATCGGTGGCGGTCGCTGGCTGCTCGGCATGTGAGACGGGCGGCGGACGACGACGGCGGGCGGGCCCGCCGGACGCTCTAGAGTGAAGTCCATGACCGAAAGCTCCGTGCACCCCGCCCTCTGGCCCGCCCCGCATGCGACCGGGGCCGTCGACGCGACCGTCACCGTGCCCGGGTCGAAGTCGGTCACCAACCGCGCGCTCGTCCTCGCCGCGCTCGCCGCCGAGCCCGGCTGGCTGCGCCGCCCGCTGCGCTCCCGCGACACCCTGCTGATGGCCGAGGCGCTGCGCGCGATGGGCGTCGGCATCGAGGAGACGGTCTCGTCCAGCTCCGCCGTCACCGGCGGCCCGGAGGCGTCCGGCGAGGCGTGGCGGGTCATCCCGGCCGGCCTGCGCGGCCCCACCACGGTCGACGTCGGCAACGCCGGCACGGTGATGCGCTTCCTGCCGCCGGTCGCGGCCCTCGCCGACGGCCCGATCCGGTTCGACGGCGACCCGCGTTCGTACGAGCGCCCGCTGGACGGCGTGATCGACGCGCTGCGGGTGCTCGGTGCCCGGATCGACGACGAGGGGCGCGGCTCGCTGCCGATGACGGTGCACGGCAGCGGTGCGCTGGACGGCGGGCCGGTGGCGATCGACGCCTCCTCGTCCTCCCAGTTCGTCTCGGCGCTGCTGCTCTCGGCGCCCCGCTTCAACCAGGGGGTGGAGGTGCGCCACACCGGCGCCCGGCTCCCCTCCATGCCGCACATCCGGATGACCGTGGACATGCTGCGGGCGGTCGGCGCGCAGGTCGACGAGCCGGAGACGGGCGGCGAGCCGAACGTCTGGCGGGTCTCCCCCTCCGCCCTGCTCGGCCGCGACCTGACCATCGAGCCCGACCTGTCCAACGCCCAGCCGTTCCTCGCGGCCGCGCTGGTCACCGGCGGCCGGGTCACCATCCCCGACTGGCCCGAGCGCACCACCCAGCCGGGCGACGCGCTGCGCGAGATCTTCACCGCGATGGGCGGCAGCTGCGAGCTGACCGAGCGCGGCCTCACCTTCACCGGATCGGGCCGCGTCCACGGCATCGACGTCGACCTCGGCGAGGTCGGCGAGCTGACGCCCGGCATCGCCGCGGTCGCGGCCCTCGCCGACTCGCCGTCCACCCTGAGCGGTGTCGCCCATCTGCGGCTGCACGAGACGGACCGGCTGGCCGCGCTCACCAAGGAGATCAACGAGCTCGGCGGCGACGTCACCGAGACCGCCGACGGGCTCCACATCCGGCCCCGGCCGCTGCACGGCGGTACCTTCCATACGTATGACGACCACCGGATGGCAACCGCGGGGTCGATCATCGGCCTTGCCGTCCCCGGAGTGGAGATCGAGAACGTGGCGACAACCGCCAAGACCCTGCCGGACTTCCCGCAGATGTGGACCGGAATGCTCGGGGTCTGAGAGATGCGCCGTTACGGCAAGAACCCCGACGAGGACGACGTCCGGGTCCGCCCCAACCGCAAGGGCAACCGGCCCCGCACCCACATCCGCCCCAAGCACGAGGACGCCGAGGACGGCATGGTCCTCACCGTCGACCGCGGCCGTCTCACCTGTCTCGTCGACGGCCGTACGGTCGTGGCGATGAAGGCCCGCGAGCTGGGCCGGAAGGCCGCCGTGGTGGGCGACACCGTCTCGATCGTCGGGGACCTCTCCGGCGACAAGGACACCCTCGCCCGCATCGTCCGCATCGGTGAGCGCCGCTCGGTGCTGCGCCGGACCGCGGACGACGACGATCCGTACGAGCGGGTGGTCGTCGCCAACGCCGACCAGCTGGCGATCGTCACGGCGCTGGCCGATCCGGAACCCCGGCCGCGGATGATCGACCGCTGTCTGGTCGCCGCGTACGACGGCGGGCTCTCCCCGCTCCTGGTGCTCACCAAGTCGGACCTGGCCTCCCCGGACAAGCTGCTGGAGGCGTACACCCCGCTGGGCGTCCCGTTCGTCGTCACCAGCCGCGAGGAGCTGGAGAACGGCGACGCGGCCGACCGGGTCCGCGAGCAGCTCCAGGACCGGGTCACCGCCTTCGTCGGGCACTCCGGCGTCGGCAAGACCACGCTGGTCAACGCCCTCGTGCCGAAGGACCGGCAGCGCACGACCGGAGTGGTCAACGCGGTCACGGGCCGCGGCCGACACACCACCACGTCGGCGCTCGCGCTGCCGTTGTCCGGCGGTCGCGGCTGGGTGATCGACACCCCCGGCGTGCGCTCCTTCGGGCTCAACCACATCGACCCGTCCCGGGTGATCCACGCGTTCCCCGACCTGGAGCCCGGCGCCGAGGAGTGCCCGCGCGGCTGCACCCATGACAGCCGGCAACCGGAATGCGCCCTGGACGCCTGGGTGGCGGACGGCCACGCCGACCCGGCACGGCTCGACTCGCTGCGCCGGCTGCTGTCCACCCGCGAGCGGCGCGAGGGCGACTGACCCGGCGGACCGGTCCCGGCCGGGCGACGCGTCGGCGACCGGGCCGGGCACGTTTGCGATCTGCCGCCGCCGGTAAATGCATAATCACACCGAGCCTGGCAAGGCGGTCACCGACGTGGAAGGGCACTGACGATGGCGTGGCTGCTGGTCGTGGTCGCAGGACTTCTGGAGACCGGTTTCGCCGTCTGCCTGAAACTCTCGCACGGCTTCACCCGGCTCTGGCCGACCATCGCGTTCGCCGTCTTCGCCCTCGGCAGCTTCGGGCTGCTGACGCTGTCGCTGAAGAAGCTCGACGTGGGGCCCGCCTACGCCGTGTGGACCGGCATCGGCGCGGCGGGCACCGCGATCTACGGCATGGTCTTCCTCGACGACGTGGTCTCCACCCTCAAGCTGGTCTCCATCACCCTGGTCATCCTCGGGGTGATCGGACTCCAGCTCTCGGGCTCGGCCCACTGACCGGCGCCGCCCCGGCCACCTGCGGGAACACGGCTCAGACGACCGGGCCGGGCGCCCCCTCCAGCACCTGGCGCACCAGCGGGACCGGTCCCCGCCCCGTCCCCGGCCGCGCCGGCACCAGCGCGTAGCTCAGGGCCAGTCTGAGCACGATCTCGCAGCGCGCGGCGAGCGCCGCCGACTCGTGCGGCGGCCGTCGCGCGACCGGGTCCGGGCCGAAGGCCCCGAGGACGGTCGCCGCGCGTTCCCCGGCCAGCCGGAGCAGCTCCGCGGGCGGCGGTGTCCCGGCATCGGCGCGCCGCTGGGCGGGCACCGGCGAGAGGGGCGGCGGGCCACCGCGCACGGGGCGGGGCGACCGTTCGCTCCAGCAGCCTGTCAGCACCCCTCTGACCAGGGCGTTCGCGCGTACGGTCCGGACGGTCCAGACGGCGGTGGCGGTGAGTCTCTCCGTCGCGCCGCCGTTCGAGGCCAGCGCCCGTTCCACCCCGGCCAGATAGCCGTCGGCGGCGTCCCGGAGCAGGGCGCGGGCCAGGCCGTCCTTGCCGCCGAACTCGTTGTGGAGGGTCTGCCGGGAGACGCCGGCGGCGGCTGCCACGTCGACCATGCGCACCGCCGTCCAGGGCCGGGTCTCCAGCGCCGAGAGGGCGGCGTCCAGCAGTGCTTCCCGCGCTGTGGGCATCGTCGCCTCCCGCGCCGAGGGCTCCGCCCCAGCGTTGGGGCACCCCGGAGAACTGTCAATGGCCCGCGCGGGCCCGGGGTCCTGTGGTCCCGTTCACCCGCGGTCGATACTGTGACGACATGCCCGATTACCACGATGATCTGCGCCTTGCCCATGTACTGGCGGACGCCGCCGACGCGGCGACGATGGACCGGTTCAAGGCCCTGGACCTCAAGGTCGAGACCAAGCCGGACATGACGCCGGTGAGCGAGGCCGACAAGGCCGCCGAGGAGCTGATCCGGGGCCATCTCCAGCGGGCGCGCCCGCGTGACGCGATCCTGGGCGAGGAGTTCGGCATCGAGGGCACCGGTCCGCGGCGCTGGGTGATCGACCCGATCGACGGCACCAAGAACTACGTGCGCGGTGTGCCGGTCTGGGCGACGCTGATCTCGCTGATGGAGGCCGGGGAGGACGGCTTCCAGCCGGTCGTCGGCGTGGTGTCGGCCCCGGCGCTGAACCGGCGCTGGTGGGCGGCGAAGGGGGCCGGGGCGTTCACCGGCCGCAGTCTGACCTCCGCGACCCGGCTCCAGGTGTCGAAGGTCGAGCGGATCGCGGACGCCTCGTTCGCGTACGCGTCGCTGAGCGGCTGGGAGGAGCAGGGCCGGCTCGACGGGTTCCTGGACCTGACCCGGGCCTGCTGGCGCACCCGCGGGTACGGCGACTTCTGGCCGTACATGATGGTCGCCGAGGGTTCGGTGGACATCTGTGCGGAGCCGGAGCTCTCGCTCTGGGACATGGCCGCCAACGCGATCGTCGTCCAGGAGGCGGGCGGGAGTTTCACCAGCCTGGACGGGGTCCCCGGCCCCGGCGGCGGCAACGCCGCGGCCTCCAACGGCCTGCTCCACCACGAACTGCTGGGTTATCTCAACCAGCGCTACTGATCCGGTCCCGCCCCCGCGCGCCCCGTACCGCCCGGGGCGCGCACGAGGGGGGCATCCGCCGCCCGGACCGCGTCGGCGGCCCCGCCCGGCCGACCGGGGGCGGTCCGGGGCGGCGCCGCGCGCCCCCGTGTGCGCACTCCGGGGCGGCTTCGCCCCTTGTCCGTCCCCCGCATCGGTGCGACGCTGGGAGTCCCCCCGCTTGTGCATTTGTGAACCGACCCGTGCGGTCGTTCCGACAAGGAGGTGGCTCCTTTCATGCTCGTCCGTGACGCCATGAGCACTCTGGTCCTCACCATCGGCCCCGCCCACACGCTCCGTCAGGCCGCTCGGCTGATGTCGGTCCGTCGCGTCGGGGCCGCGGTCGTCCTCGACCAGGAAACCAGCGGGCTCGGCATCCTCACCGAACGCGACATACTCGACGCGGTCGGCTGGGGCCAGGACCCCGACGTCGAGACCGCCGCCGCCCACACCACCACCGACGTGGTCTTCGCCGCCCCCACCTGGACCCTGCAGGAGGCCGCGGAGGCCATGACGCACGGCGGGTTCCGCCATCTGATCGTGCTGGACGACCACGGTCCGGTGGGCATCGTCTCGGTCCGCGACATCCTGCGCTGCTGGACGCCCACCAGGCGCCGCCGCCACGCGGAGCTCATCGGCTGAGGGCCCCGGAACGGCCGGCGGGCCGGTCTCCGGGGAAGGGAGACCGGCCCGCCGTCGACGACAGGCGTCCGGGTCAGCCGCGCAGGGCTTGGACCGCGGCCTCCAGACGCTTGCCGAAGTCGCCGTCCGCCCGGCGGAAGTTGTTGATCGCGCGCTCGGCGATGTCGTCGCGCGACACCTTGGCGATGAACCCGGCGAGGTTGTCGACCAGTCGCGCCTTCTCGTCCTCGGAGAAGAGCTGGTAGAGGTTTCCGGCCTGCACGAAGTCGTCGTCCTCGGCGTGGCTCGGGGCCGCGTGCGTACCGACCTCGCCGTTGACGGTGGTGGGTCCCCACAGCGGGCGGTCCGTCTGCGCCGGGCCGCCGAAGCTGTTCGGCTCGTAGTTCTTCGCCCCCTTGTGACGGCCGTCGTACAGATAGCCGTCACGGCTGTTGGTGCGCGCCTCGGTGGCGTGCGGACGGTTCACCGGCAGGTGGTCGGCGTTGATGCCGACGCGGTAGCGGTGGGCGTCGCCATAGGCGAAGAGGCGGCCCTGGAGCATCTTGTCGGGGGACGGACCGATGCCCGGCACGAAGTGCGCGGGGCTGAAGATCGACTGCTCGACCTCGGCGAAGATGTTCTCCGGGTTGCGGTTGAGCTCCAGCTTCCCGATCTCGATCGGCGGGTAGTCCTCGTGCGGCCACACCTTGGTGAGGTCGAACGGGTTGAAGCGGTACGTGGCCGCCTCGGCCGCCGGCATGATCTGGACCTGCACGGTCCAGGTCGGGAAGTCGCCGCGCTCGATGGCCTCGCGCAGGTCGCGCTGGTGGCTGTCCGGGTCGGAACCGGCCAGGAGGGCGGCCTCCTCCGAGGTGAGGTTCTTGATGCCCTGGTCGGTCTTGAAGTGGTACTTGACCCAGAAGACCTCGCCGGCCTCGTTGTTCCACTGGAAGGTGTGGGAACCGTAGCCGTTCATGTGGCGGTAGCTGGCGGGGATGCCGCGGTCGCCGAAGAGCCAGGTCACCTGGTGGGTGGACTCGGGGGACAGACCCCAGAAGTCCCAGACGTTGTCCGCCTCCTGCGAGCCGGTGTACGGGTCGCGCTTCTGGGTGTGGATGAAGTCGGGGAACTTGATGGCGTCCTTGATGAAGAACACCGGGGTGTTGTTGCCGACGAGGTCGTAGTTGCCCTCCTCGGTGTAGAACTTCAGCGCCCAGCCGCGGGGGTCGCGCACCGCGTCGGCCGCGCCGAGGTTGCCCGCGACGGTGGAGAAGCGCAGGAACGTCTCGGTCTGCTTGCCGACCTCGGAGAGGAACTTCGCCCGCGTCCACCGCGAGACGTCACGGGTCAGCGTGAACGTGCCGTACGCACCGGCGCCGCGGGCGTGCACGACACGCTCCGGGATGCGCTCGCGGTTGAAGTGCGCCAGCTTCTCCAGCAGCGACTGGTCCTGCACCAGGACGGGACCGCCGACGCCCGCGGTCTGGCTGTTCTGGTTGTCGGCGACCGGCGCTCCGGCCTCCGTGGTGAGCGGTCCCTGCGTCACGTGCGCCTCCTGCGTCGTTCCTGCACATTCGTCATGTCCTGCACAGCCTGTCCCTTGGCCTATGCCGATCCCGATCCTACAATGGACATTGTCCAAGTCAAGGTGGCATCCAAATCAACATCCGTTCGGGATACGTCCCCTCCACTGTTAGGCTTGTCGTCATGAGTGACCTGCTGGAACGACTCCGCGGACGCGGCTGGCGCATGACCGCACAGCGGCGCGTCGTGGCCGAGGTCCTCGACGGGGACCATGTGCATCTGACGGCCGACGAGGTCCACGCGCGGGCCGTCGTCAAGCTGCCCGAGATCTCCCGCGCCACCGTCTACAACACCCTGGGCGAGATGGTGACGCTCGGCGAGGTCATCGAGGTCTCCACGGATCGCCGCGCCAAGCGCTACGACCCGAACGCGCACCGCCCCCACCACCACCTCGTCTGCGCGAGCTGCGGCGCGATCCGCGACGTGCACCCGGCCGGCGACCCGATGGCGGACCTGCCCAGCGAGGAGCGCTTCGGCTTCACGGTCTCCGGCGTCGAGGTGACCTACCGGGGCATCTGCCCGAACTGCGCCACGACGGCCTGAGCCGGCTCGGCCGACCGGCGGTCACGGCAGGGGGACTTCCCCGCGCACGGCTCTCCCGTCCACGCGGGCCGGCACCTGCGGTCCCGGACATCGCCGGAACGGACCCGGACATGCACAGAGGGCCGGATCCCTGAAGGATCCGGCCCTCTGTTTTCAGTAGCGGGGACAGGATTTGAACCTGCGACCTCTGGGTTATGAGCCCAGCGAGCTACCGAGCTGCTCCACCCCGCGTCGTTGTGTTCACAACATTACGTCACCTCTCCGGACCCGTGCAAATCGATATCGTCCCCGCACGGACGACACGGCTCCGGAACCTCCGCTCCCCCGGCCGCTCACCGTGCCGTCGGACGGTCCGGAGCGGGTCCGGGGACGGCGCGCAGGTCAGGTCGGGACCGGGATCGGGGCGGCTCGCCGCCGGACGGTTCGGAGGCGGCGCGCGGGTCCAGGACCGGGTCGGCTCGCGCCACCGGACGGTTCGGAGGCGGCGCGGACGGTGCCCCGCCGCCCCGGACCCGTCCGTCCCGTCCCGTCCCGTCCCGCCTACGCCGTCAGCTCCTGGTGCAGTGCCTCACGCAGCCGGGCGGCCCGTTCGGCGACCTCCGCCGGGCCCAGCTCGACGGCCCGCGCGCACCAGCGCTGCCCCTCGGTGAGCTCGCCGCGACGGGCGGCCAGCAGGGCCAGGCGCAGGGCCGCCCGCCCGTGCCCGTCGTTCGCGGCGCGGCTCCACCACAGCGCGGCCTCGCGCTCGCTGCCCTCGCGGGCGAGCAGCAGCCCCAGGTTGAAGGCGCCGTTGCGGCTGCCCGCCTCGGCGGCCTCGCGGTACCAGCGGGCGGCGCTGTCCACGTCGCCGCGGGCGGCCGCGAGCATTCCGACCCGCACCTGGGCGCGGCGGTGCCCCTGCTCGGCGGCCCGCTCGTACCACTCCTCGCACTCGGTCTTCTCCGGCATCGGCTCGCCCAGCGCGGGAGGACCGGGGGGCGGTCGGCGCGAGTCCAGCACCCCGGCCAGCCGGAAGGCGGCCTCGGCACTGCCGCCGCCGGCCGCGCAGCGCAGATGACGTTCGGCCTCCTGCTCCTCGCCCCGGTGCAGCAGGGCCATGCCGACCTGGAGCGCGGCCTCGGTGTGCCCGGCCGCCGCCGCCCGCTCGTACCAGACCAGGGCGGCACGGTCCTCGTCGCGCCCGGCGTACAGGATGCCGAGGTTGAACGCCGCGTCCACGCTGCCCGCCTCGGCGGCCTTGGAGAACCAGGGCTCGGCGCCGGTCGCGTCGCCCGCCTGGAGCAGGAGCACGGCCAGCGCGTTGGCGGCCTCGCGGTGGCCCGCGTACGCGGCGCGGCGGTACCACTGCTCGGCCTGCGGCGTGCGGTCCTGCGCCGCGCAGAGCAGCCCGAGGTTGTAGGCGCCGTTGACGTCGCCCGCGTCCATCGCGGCGCGGTACCAGCGTTCGGCGGTCTGCTGCTCGCCGCGTGCGGCGTGCAGCGCGCCCAGGGCGTTGGCCGCGTTGCCGTCGCCGTCCTGCGCCGCGCGCAGCCACCACACGGCGGCACTCTCCTCGTCACCCGCGTCACGCAGCAGGAAGCCGAGCGCGCAGGCGGCCCGCGCCTCACCGGCCTTCGCGGAGATGAGGTACCACCGGCCGGCCTCCTTGGGCTCGCCGCGCTGTTCGAGGATGGCGCCCAGGTGCAGGGCGGCGCGCCGGTGCCCCCGCGCGGCGGCCTGCCGGTACCACTGCTCGGCCTCGCCCACGCGTCCGGTCTCCGGGCCCGCCACCGGGCCGTCGTCCCTGCGCGCCATGACGCGGTCGATGACGTCCGGCCGCTCCGCGCCCCTCCCGCCGGGACCGGAACCCGGCCGCCCGAAGGCGTCGTGCGGGTCGTCCGCGGCGGCGCGGTCCAGCATCCGCGCGAGGCGGTACGCGGCTTCCCGGTGCCCCTGCTCCGCGGCGGCGCGCAGCCAGCGCTCCGCGCCGACGTCGCTGCGGTGCTCCAGCAGGTCGGCGAGGGCGTACGCGCCCAGCGCGTGGCCCTGCTCGGCCGACTGCCGCAGCCAGTACTCGGCGCCGGGCTCGTCGCCGCGCTCGCGGTAGTGACGGCCGAGGGCGTGCGCGGCGGCCGCGGAACCGGCGACGGCTGCGACGCGCCACCAGCCGGCCGCTTCGTCGGGGTATCCGCGCTGGTGGAGCAGGACTCCCAGGTTGTTGGCCGCGGCCCGGTCGCCGTCCGCGGTGGCGCCGCGCAGATAGGGCTCGGCGCCGTCCAGGTCGCCGCGGCGCAGCAGCAGCGCGCCGAGGACGCTCATCGACGCGGTGTCCCCGGCGTCGGCGGCGCGTCGGTGGCGCGCCTCGCTCTCGGCGCTCTCCGGGCTCTCGGCACCACCGGTCGTCCCGGAGGTCCCGTCGGCCCCGGCGCTCCCGCCGATGCGGGCGCTTCCCGTGTTCTCTGTGAACTCCGTGCTCTCGGCGGTCGCGGCACACCCCGCAGTCTCGGCGGTCTCGGTCGTCCCGATGATCTCAGGTGTATCAAGCGTCTCGGGTGTGTCGGTGGTCTCACTCTTTACCGCGGCGTCAACACCAAAAGCCGCGTTCACCCTGCTATCCGGCCGATGAACGCGACGCTGCACAAACCGCCCTGTCTCCAACAGAGTTGCCCTGTCCCCCATAAATACCATCGTCGCACCACCTGTAACCCGCGTACACCCGGTATATCGCGGCCAGTGAGGTCACTTCAGCGTTTTGTCGACATGCCCACAGAGAGACAAGTCAAACACGTCCGGGCCCAACTCGCGCCCCGCGAACCGCTCTTCACGCGCTTCACACAAGAAATCTCGTCATGGCATGACGAAGGCCCGGATCCTCGAAAGGATCCGGGCCTTCGTCTTTCAGTAGCGGGGACAGGATTTGAACCTGCGACCTCTGGGTTATGAGCCCAGCGAGCTACCGAGCTGCTCCACCCCGCGTCGTTGTGTGGAAACCGTACCACGACGTGGGGTGGAGCCTTTACCGGGTTTCTCAGCCGCCGCTGCGGGCGGCCGAGGCGTTCTCCTTGTCCTTCTCCTCCGTCTTGCCCTTGTCGGAGCCGTTCTTGTCCGCGCTGCCCGGCTTGGGCTGGGCGGCCGCCGCACGCTCGAGCGCGTCCTGCAGGTCCTTCTGGGCCTCGCCGTAGGCGGTCCAGTCCTGTTCCTTCAGGGCCGCCTCACCCGCCTCGTAGGCCTTCTGCGCGTCCGCGATCGCCTTCTTCAGCGCCGCGTCGCCGGTGGCCGGCGGCTGCGTGGTGTCGCCCGGTGGCCGGGTGGTGTCCGTGGGCGGCTGGCCGGTGTCGGAGCCCGCCACCCCGAAGACCGCGTTGAGCGCCTCGCCGAGGCTGTTCTCGAAGACGGTCTTCGACCCGTACGAGGCGGCGACCTTCCGCAGCAGCGGATAGTTCTGCGTGCCACCGCGCGTGTAGACCGGCTCGATGTAGAGGAAGCCCCCTTCGAGCGGCACGGTCAGCAGGTTGCCGTACTCGATGTCGGAGTCGGTCCCCTTCAGGTTTCTCACGAACTCGGCGACGTCGTCGTTGCCGTTGAGCTCACTCTGCACCTGACCGGGGCCCTTCACCGTGGTGGTGACCCTCAGCAGCCTTATCGTGCCGTAGTCCTTGCTGGCCGCGTCCGCGTCCACCGCCATGAACGCCCCGAGGTCGGGTCGTCCCTTCGGTGTGAACGTCGTCGTCAGCGAGAACTTCTGATCGTCCTGCCCGGGCATCTTTATGCTCAGGTAGTACGGCGGGACGGAACCGGACTCCTTGTTGGTCGGGTCGTCCGGGACCTGCCACGCGTCACTGCCGCTGTAGAACTGGGCGGGGTTCGTGACGTGGTAGCGGGTGAGCAGTTCGCGCTGCACCTTGAACAGGTCCTGCGGGTACCGCAGGTGGTCCATCAGGTCCTGCGGAATGTCCGTCCTGGACTCGACGGTGCCCGGGAACGCCTTGCGCCAGGTCTTGAGGACCGGGTCCTCGGTGTCCCACTCGTAGAGCTTGACCTTGCCGTCGTACGCGTCGACGGTGGCCTTCACCGAGTTGCGGATGTAGTTGACCTGGTTCTGCTGGGCGACGACCGCGCGCTGGTTGGTGGTCAGCGAGTCGGCCGTGGTGTCACCGAGCGTCGTGCGGGAGGCGTACGGGTAGCCGTTGGTGGTGGTGTACGCGTCGACGATCCACTGGATGCGTCCGTTCACCACCGCCGGGTAGGCGTCGCCGTCGATGGTCAGCCACGGGGCGACCGCCTCGACGCGCTCCTTGGGCGTGCGGTTGTAGAGGATCCGCGAGCCCTCGCCGATGGCTCCCGAGTAGAGGATCTGCGGCTCGCTGAACGCGACGGCGTACGCGGCGCGGTTGAAGGCGTTGGAGAGGCTGACCCCGCTGTTGCCCTGGTAGCTGGTGGTCTTCTCGCCGTCCTCCTCGTAGTCGAGCTCCTTCTGGGGCCCGCCGACGATGGAGTACTGCTCGGTCTTCTCGCCGTAGTAGATCCGCTGCTCGTACTTGCCGAGCTCACCGCCCGTCGGCAGGCCGGACTCGGTGAAGTCCGGGGAACCCTTCGGGTTCTTGCCGGTCGTCGTGCCCCGGGCCGCGATGGCGCCGTAACCGTGGGTGTAGGTGAAGTGGTCGTTGATCCAGTTGCGCTTGGGGATGCCGTCGAGGTTGAGCTCGCGCAGACCGATGATCGTGTCCTGGTCCTTGCCGGCGGCGTCCTTGTAGCGGTCGACGTCCAGCGTCCTGGGGAACTGGTAGTAGTTCCTCTTCTGCTGGAGCTGCTGGAAGGCCGGGGAGACGACGTTGGGGTCCATCACCCGGTAGCTGGCGGCGTCGTCCGCGCTCGCGCGCAGCTTGGCGTCGTCGTCCGTCGTGCTCTTGCCGGAGTAGTCGTCGACCTGCGCGTTGTCGATGTCGTACGCGTCACGCGTCGCGTCGATGTTCTTCCGGATGAACGGGGCTTCCTTGGCCTGCTCGTTCGGCTGGACCTGGAACTTCTGCACGATCGCCGGGTACAGCCCGCCGATCAGGATCGCCGAGAGCACCATGAGGCCGAAGCCGATCACCGGGAGCTGCCAGGTGCGGCGCCAGAGCGTCGCGAAGAACAGCACGGCGCAGATCGCGGCGATGCAGAACAGGATGGTCTTCGCCGGGAGGTAGGCGTTGGCGTCGACGTACCGCAGGCCCGTCCAGTTGTCCGTGGCCTTGAAGTCGCTGGACTTCACGGCCAGGCCGTACCGGTCGAGCCAGTACGCCACGGCCTTCAGCGAGACGAAGACCCCGAGCAGCACCGACAGGTGGCCGGTGGCCGCGCCGGTCGCGCGGGCGCCGGGGCTGGTGATGCGGAGCCCGCCGTACAGGTAGTGGGTCAGCCCGGCGGCGATCAGCGAGAGCACCGTGGCCGCGAAGCCGAAGCCCAGCAGGAATCGGTACCACGGCAGGTCGAAGGCGTAGAAGGACACGTCCAGGTGGAACTGGGGGTCCTTCTGCCCGAACGCCACGCCGTTCACGTACATCAGCCAGGTACGCCACTGGCCGGAGGCGGATGCTCCGGCGATCAGCCCGACGAGCGCGGTGATCGCGAGCAGCACCCACTTCTTGTGCGGGGCCAGGCTCATCCGGTAGCGGTCCAGGCTCTGCTGCTCCAGGGACATCGCGCTCAGCGGCGGCCGGAGCCGGTGCGCGAGCCAGATGTTCAGACCGACGGCGACGGCCATCAGGAGTCCGAAGACGAGGAACAGCCCGATCTTGGTCCACAGGGTGGTGGTGAAGACGGACGAATACGAGACCGACCGGTACCAGAGCCAGTCCGTCCAGAACCCGGCGAACATGACGAACGCCATGGCGAGAATCGCCAGGACGCCCAATGTCATGAGCAGGGTACGGGCGCGCCGGGACGGGCGGCCGACTCTGATCCGTGGCCCTGTCGGGCCTCCGCCGCGGTCCGGCATCTGGAAAGCCAACGTGCGCACCTCGAAGTTCGCGGGTCGTTGTGAAGCGGGCCCAGCGATCGTAGAGCCCACCTATGCAACTTACTGAGGCTTTACCTAGTTCCCGTTACCGGGGCGGAAGGAGGCAGGATGTTGTCCATGTCCAATGTTTCCCCCTCGGGCCCCCCGATGGCCGCGAGCCCGCTCACCGTCGCCGTGCTCGAAATCGACGAGTACATCTCAGGTCTCGGCTGGGACCAGCCGGCCCGGCTCTTCGCCCTGGTCGACACCACCAAGCTGCGGTCCCAGGAGCCCGGTCTCGCGGCCCAGCTCGGCCTCGACGACTCCGAGGCCCCGGCCTCCTCGCTCACCCCCATCGAACAGGACGAGCTGCCGCCGGGCACCGCCCTGGACGAGTTCCTGGCCACGATCGCCTGGCCCGACGCGGTGATCGGATGCGCGATGTCGGTGGAGCGGCTGATGCTGCCGCCGTCCGCCGAGGCGTCCGTGCCGGAGGGGCTCAGCGACGCGCAGCTGACCAAGTGGGTCGCCAAGCACCCGGAGCGCCAGGAGGTGCGGATGACCGTGGCCGTCCTCCGGGACGGTACGCGCGAGTCGGCCGTGCGGCTGCGGGCGAAGGACACCCCGAGCGAGGTGCGGACCGGTGCCGGTCTGGTGCCCGGTCTGGCCGACGCGCTGGCCGCGACCTTCGAGGCCTGACCCGCCTCGGCCCCGCGGGGGCGCGGTCAGCCCGCCGAGCAGCTCGGCAGCCCGGCCGTGTCCCCCGCCCCGATCTTCTCCAGGGACTTCCGCGCGTCGGCGAGCGTCTTCACCCTCACCAGGGTGAGCCCGCTCGGCGTGTCGGAGGCGGCGGCCCCGCAGTTCTCGTCCGGCGTCAGGAAGTACCTGGCGCCCGCGTCGCGCGCGCCGACCAGCTTCATGTTGATGCCGCCGATCGGGCCGACCTTGCCCTTGTCGTCGATCGTGCCGGTGCCCGCGATGAACTTCCCGCCGGTGAGCTCGCCCGGTGTCAGCTTGTCGATGAGGCCCAGCGAGAACATCAGGCCGGCGCTCGGCCCGCCGACGTCGGCGAGCTCGATGTCGATCCGGAACGGGAAGGTGTGGTCCGTCCCGGCCTGGATGCCGACGATCGCGCGGTCCTCCTTGGGGGCCTTCGCGGTCGTGATGACGATCTTCCGGCTGCCCTCGGGCTCCTTGCCGGCCTTCTCCGCCGCCTGTGCCGTCTTCGCGGGGATGATCGTGAACGTGACCTTCTCGCCGGGGTCGTGACGGGTGACGAGCTTCGCCACGTCCTCCGGCTGCTCGATCGGCGTGCCGTCGACCTGCTTGATCACGTCGCCCGCGTGCAGCTTGCCCTGGGCGGGGCTGTCCTTCACGACCGTGGAGACCACGACGCGCGAGGAGACCGGGATGCCCAGCTCGGTCAGCGCGGCGACCTTGGCGCTCTCCTGGGACTGGCTGAACTCCTCGGCGTTCTCCTGCGTCGACTCCTGCTCGGTCTTCCCGTCGGGGTACAGCGTGTCGTGCGGTACGACCACGCCGTCGTGGGCCAGCCAGCCGTAGACGGCCTCGACGAGGTTCATCCGGTAGTCGGCGCCGGTGACCCGGACCGTCGTCATGTTGAGGTTTCCGGACGTCGGGTACGTCTTGTGCCCGGAAATCTGCAGGACGGGTTCGCTGCCGACCTTGCCGAGGGTGTTCACGGTCGGTCCGGGGGACATTTCCGAGTACGGCACTTTGATCAGCACGCCTGCGCAGAGCAGCGCGATGAGGATCAGGGTGGAGGCGAGCATCGTCGCGGTGCGGCGTGGCATGGAACGACAGTACGGGAAGGGACTGTCAGTGCACTGTCGGGGCCGGTCCGCACGGAACGGGCGCCAGGGCGGGGCGCGGCGCCGGAGGGCGTCCGTGACCGGAGCCGCGCCGCGGGTTGGCGACTGCGTATGTGCGACGGATTTCAGACCACGTCGGAACCGGAGTGCGATTTCTCCATCGCCTCACGGAACCGGGCATACCCGGCGAGCTCGGAGACATCACCGGTCGTGCGATTACGAGCGGCCCAGCTACCCCATATCGCAGCGCCGAGCGCAGCGAAAAGCGGAATCAACAACCAGGCGAGTGCTGCCATTACGACCTCCCTACCCCATGAGCGACCGCAACTGACCGATCAGCAGATTAACCGTCTGCGGAATCAACGCTCACGGCAGGGGTGCGGTTACGCAAATCAGGTCCGAACGGCCGTCCCTCCGGGTTGCGCTCAGCAGGCGCCGACCCACTCCTCGGTGCCGTCCGAGAAGCGCTGGTGCTTCCAGATCGGGACCTCGTGCTTGAGGTCGTCGATGAGCTTGCGGCATGCCTCGAACGCCTCGGCGCGGTGCGGGCAGGAGACCGCGACGACCACCGCGAGATCGCCCACTTGGAGGTCGCCCACCCGGTGGACGGCGGCCAGCGCGCGGACCGGGAAGTTCGCGGCGACCTTCTCGGCCACCCGGCGCAGTTCGTCCTGCGCCGACGGGTGACAGGAGTATCCGAGCGCGCCGACGTCCTGACCGCCGTCGTGGTTGCGCACCGTGCCGACGAAGAGCGCCGTGCCACCGGCGGCGTCGTCCCCGACGGCCCGGAAGACCTCGTCGACCGACAGCGGCGTGTCGCGGATCTCCAGCAGCCGGACGGGGTCCATCGACGCCTGCTCGCCGGGGTGGTCGTGAGTGGGAGCCATGTGACCCATGGTGCCGTACGGCACCGACAGCGCGTAATGGCGTTTTCCACCGGCGGGCCGCCCCCGGCCTTGGAGCCTTCTACAGCACCCCGAAGGGGTGCGTGCGGGCACCGGCCGGAAGGAGCGCGCCAAGGAGTCGTGCTCGGGACGCCGTGCCAGGACGCCGTACCCGGGAGGGCCTCGGCCTGGACGCCGTGCCCCGAAGACGCGTGTCCGGGAGGGCGTGCCCTGGAAGGCCGTGTCCGGGGGCTCCCGCGCCCCCGCCCGGTCAGATGCGGCGGCGGGCCTTGCGGGCGCGGCGGACCAGCGCGGCGGTGCCCAGGAGCGCCACGGTCGCACCGGCGGCGCCCGCCGCGGTGGCGTCCTTGCGGCCGAGTCGGCGTCCGGCGACGGTGTGCCGGCCCTCGACCTCTTCGAGGAGCGCGGCGAGCACCTCCTCGTTGGTCCAGGCCGGGCGCCAGCCCACGTCGTGCAGCCGGCTCACGCTGACCACCCAGGGGTGCATCGTGTACGCCAGGTCGCCGGCCGGTGACGGGGTGAGACCGATCCGGTGCAGCCGGGCGGCGGCGCCCAGGGCCACGGCGGAGGGCAGCTCCATCCGGCGTACGCCGCTGAGCTCCTCGACCTCCTCCTGTTCCAGCCAGCCGTCGCAGCCGACCGCGAACTCGCCGTCGATCTTCTCCAGCGCGGCGTACTCCAGGGCCGTGACCAGGTCGTCGACGTGGCAGAACTGCCAGGCCGGACGCGATCCGGCGACGACCAGGAGGCGCGGCGACTCGAAGTAGCGGGTCAGCGCGGTGTCCGTGCCGCCGACCAGGACGGTGGGCCTGACCACGGTCACGTTGAGTCCCGGGTGGGCGCGGGGCGCGCGGCGGCCGAGCCGCTCGATCTCCAGGAGGTCCCCGACGCCGGTGGCCTCGGCGGTGGCCCGCAGCTCGGCGTCCTCGGCGAGCGGGATGTCGTTGTCGGGCAGCGCCCCGTAGACCATCGCCGATGTGCACAGCACGACCCGGTGGACGCCGACGGCCGCCGCGGCGGTCAGCACGGTCTGGGTGCCGCGCACGTTGTAGGCGGTGCGGGCCGCGGGGTCGGTCTCCAGGTCGAGGTCGAGCGCCAGGTGCACCACGACGTCCGCGCCGCGCAGTTTCTCCGCGATGGCGGGGTCGCGGACGTCGAGGAGGTGCCAGGTCGCCTCGGACACCTCGCCGCGCCGCTCGTCGATGGCGATGACCTGCTTGATCTCCTCGGACGCCGCGAGGCGCGCGGTGAGCAGCTCGCCCACGCCGCCGGCGGCTCCGGTGATCGCGACGACGGGGCCACGGCTTCTGGAACGGCTCTTTGCGGGTTTGCTCTCGGTCGAGGGGTCGGACGGGTTTCGCGCTGCGCGAACCTGAGGGTCTGGGGAACTCACCGGGCGTCTCCAGCGGTTGTCTTCAGTACGTACCCGAGTGACGCGTGCGTACCAGGTGGCGTCCATCCTGCCGCAGGGCGGGCCCCGACGGAGCACTGAGGCCCTGAGCGGACTTTTGGTGTCTACGCTGGATGGTGATGTCGGGCAGTCGCCGCCGGTTCGAGCCGGCGGCCCTACGAGCCGAGGAAACCCGTGAGTGACACCCCATTCGGATTCGGCCTTCCGCCGGAGGAGCCGGAGAACGGCGACGAGGGCAAGAAGAAGGACCCCACCGGAGGTGGGCAGGGTTCGGGCGGGCCTGCGAACCCGTTCGGCTTCGGGCCCGGCGCGGGCGGTGAGAATCCGTTCGCGGCGATGTTCGGCACGATGAACCCCAACGACCTGGGCACCGCCTTCCAGCAGCTCGGCCAGATGCTGAGCTACGAGGGCGGTCCCGTGAACTGGGACATGGCCAAGCAGATTGCCCGCCAGACGGTCTCGCAGGGCACGCCGGACGGCACCAAGGACGCCAGCGTCGGCCCGGCCGAGCGGTCCGCGGTCGACGAGGCGCTGCGCCTGGCCGACCTGTGGCTGGACGGCGTGACGTCGCTGCCCTCCGGTTCGGTCTCGACCGTGGCGTGGAGCCGGGCGGAGTGGGTCGAGGCATCCCTGCCCGCCTGGCAGAAGCTGGTCGACCCGGTGGCCGAGCGCGTCGGTCTCGCCATGGGCGACGTGCTGCCCGAGGAGATGCAGGCGATGGCCGGCCCGCTGATCGGCATGATGCGGTCGATGGGCGGCGCGATGTTCGGCCAGCAGATCGGGCAGGCCGTCGGCGTGCTCGCCGGTGAGGTCGTCGGTTCGACCGACATCGGGCTGCCGCTGGGCCCGGCGGGCAAGGCCGCGCTCCTTCCGTTGAACGTCGAGAGGTTCGGCAAGGACCTCAGCGTCCCGCAGGACGAGGTGCGGCTGTACCTGGCCCTGCGCGAGGCCGCCCACCAGCGCCTCTTCGCCCACGTCCCGTGGCTGCGCTCGCACCTCTTCGGTGCCGTCGAGGGGTACGCGCGCGGCATCAAGGTCGACACCAGCAAGCTGGAGGACGTGGTCGGCCAGTTCGACCCGTCGCAGCCCGAGCAGCTGCAGGACGCCCTTCAGCAGGGCATGTTCCAGCCGGAGGACACGCCCGAGCAGAAGGCCGCCCTGGCCCGGCTGGAGACGGCGCTCGCCCTGGTCGAGGGCTGGGTCGACGCCGTGGTCCACGAGGCCGCGAAGTCCCGTCTGACCTCGGCGGACGCCTTGCGCGAGACGATGCGCAGGCGCCGTGCCTCCGGCGGTCCGGCCGAGCAGACGTTCGCCACGCTCATCGGTCTGCAGCTGCGCCCGCGGCGGCTGCGCGACGCCTCGCGGCTGTGGGCGTCCCTCACCGACGCGCGCGGTCTCGACGGACGCGACGCCCTGTGGGAGCACCCCGACATGCTGCCGACGGCCCAGGACCTGGACGATCCGGACGGCTTCGTGCACCACGAGCAGCTGGACTTCTCCGAGCTGGACAAGATGCTCGGCGAGGCCGCGCAGGGCACGCAGAAGCCCGCCTCGGACGACAAGGACGACACCGGCGGCGCCGAGGGTCGCGACGACAGCAGGGGTGACACCGACCGGTGAGCCTGTACGACGACGCCGTGCTCGTGCTGAAGGAGTACGAGCAGCGGGCCGACCCGGCCCAGGACGAGCTGCGCCGGGTCTACCTCGATCATCTGGCGGAACACCCCGACGGCATGTGGAAGGCCTGCGGGGCGGGTCATCTGACGGCCAGCGCCCTGGTCGTCGATCCGGAGCGCGGCCGGGTGCTGCTCACCCTCCACCGCAAGCTGCGGATGTGGTTGCAGATGGGCGGCCACTGCGAGCCGCAGGACACGTCGCTGGCCGCCTCGGCCCTCCGGGAGGCGTCCGAGGAGTCCGGCATCAGCGGCCTGACGCTGCTCCCGGGCGGCCCGGTGACGCTGGATCGCCACCCGATCCCCGCCCCCTGCCACTGGCACCTGGACGTGCAGTACGTGGCACTGGCGCCCTCGGGCTCGACGGAGCAGATCAGCGACGAGTCGCTGGACCTGCGCTGGTTCGCGTACGACGAGGTCGCCTCGGTGGCCGACACGTCGGTCATCAGGCTGACGGAGCTGGCCCGCGCGGCGCTGGAGCGGCGCGGCTAGTACGACGGCACGCGGAAGCGGGTG
>NZ_RDBO01000077.1:697565-700080 GCF_008120935.1 Streptomyces sp. sk2.1 | reverse complement strand
CGGGTGTCGTGCCGCGGATCAGTTCCAGGCGTTGTTCTGGTTCTGGCCGTGGGCGCCCTGCTGGCCCATGCCGTACTGGGCCCGGACGCCCTGGCCGATCTGCTGGTTCTGCGGGGGCAGCACCTCGCTGGGCTGGACCAGGGCGAAGCCTTGGCCGAGGAAGCTGAGCTCCCAGCCCTCACCGGTGTTGCCGCGTCGGCGCCACACACCGGAGGAGTGCGTCTGGGCTTGCATCTGCACCCGCAGCGAGCTGGACCAGGCGACGATGGCGTCGGCATCGGCGTTGACGTACTTGTCCGGGGTGACCTGCATCATCAGCGGCTGGCCCGAGGTCATCAGGGCGACCTTGCCGGTGCCGGAGATGTTGAGCTGGTACTTGCCGGTCCCCGAGATGCCGTACTGGCTGTCCACCGCGATGACCTCGGTGTGCAGCGCGGAGTCCAGCGCCAGGACGTAGGCGCTGTCCACCGTGAGGCCGTCGTGGTCGACATCCACGATGTGGATGTACTGCGCGAGGTTGGCGAGGAAGACCGTGCCCTGCCCGGAGCAGCGCATCAGGTCGAGGCCCTCACCGGTGTTCGCGCGGGCACGGCGCTGGCTGTTCGACTGGTACTCGCCGTCGAACTCCATCAGTCCCTGGTAGGCGACCATGGCGCCCTTGCGGGCGAGCACGTCGTCGTGGCCGGTCAGCGCGACCCGCAGGAGCTGCGGGTTCTGGATGGCGTACCGGTCCTGGGACTGCTGTTCCGTGTAGTTGAAAAGCGGACTCTGCATGGTGTCTCCCTCCCCCTCAGTTCCGGACCCGCAGGCGGTCGGTACTGTCCTCGCTCGGCTGCACGACGACGATGCCCTGGCCGGAGAAGGCCATCTGATAGGCCTCGCCACTGCCCCGCCCGATGAGCGAGGACGCCTTGAAGCTGCGCTTGCCCTTCACCTTGAGGTTCGGGGACCACGCCACGAGGGCGTCCGGGTCGACGTAGGTCTCGTCCTCGCCGCGTCCGCAGTCGACGACGATCGGCGTGCCGCGCGAGGTGATGGCGACCCAGCCGGTGCCGGAGATGCAGACGTTCCACAGGCCCTGGCCCGCGAACTTGGCGAGGCCCTTGACCCGCTCCACGCCCCAGGTGAGGTGGCCGTCGAAGGCCAGGACGTTGGTGCCGTTGACCGAGAGGGAGTCGTTGTTGAGGTTGATGACGACCACGTCGGCGCCGTAGTCGGCGAGGTAGAGCAGCCCGTCACCGGAGCACTTCATGATCGGCGCGCCCTCGCCGGTGATCCACTGGGAGGCGATCTGGCGGACGGCGGGCGGGTTGGGTTCGTACTGGATGAAGCCCTCGTACGCGACCATCGAGCCGGTACGTGCGTAGAGGTCCTGGCCGGTGGCCATGGCGACCTTGAGCATCGTGCGGCCGTGGTTCTCCATCCGGGCCGTGACGGGGGTCGGGGCGAAGCCCGCGAGTTGCTGGTTCATGACGGGCTCCCTCAGACCTCGTAGGGCTGGACGACGATGAAGTTGCCGGGAGCGCCCCGGAACTGGAGGTTCACGGTCTCCCCGCTGTGCCCCGGGTACGCGTTGCGGCGCAGCCGGACCTGGCTGGAGATGATCACCTGGGACGCGGACGACCAGGCCACGACGGCGTTGCAGTCGGCGAAGGTGGTCGGCGTGACGGGCAGGACGACGGGGACGCCGCGGGTCTTGACGATGATCGTGCCGCTGCCCTGGAACTGCATGGTGAACAGGGCCCCGCCCGGGATTCCGTGGCCCTCGATCCTGCGGACCTCGTACTGCAGGGTCTCGTCGAAGGCGAGGACGTTCTCCGCCGAGACGCAGATGCCGTCACCCTGGAGTTCGATGGCGTGCAGGTGGGAGCCGTCCTCCGCGAGGAAGAGCTGCCCGCGGCCGGTGCAGCGCATCAGCTGCATCTCCTGGCCGGTGGAGTTGCCGACGATGCGGCCCGCGAAGCCGGCGCCCTTGTAGCTGAAGTCGACCTTGCCCTGGTACATCACCATGCTGCCCTGGCGGGCGAGCACGGGCGTGCCGCCCATGGAGAGGTCGACCCGCATGAGCTGCTGGTTCTGCGGGGTCCAGCGCTGGCCGGTGGCCGTCTCCTTGTAGGGCTGGAGCGCCGCCTGGAGACCGGCACCGGCCTGCGGCATCCCCTGCGGTACGCCCTGGGGCATGCCGGGCGGCTGCATTCCCGGCATCCCCGGAGGCTGCATTCCCGGCATCCCGGGGGGCTGCATTCCCGGCGGCTGCTGTCCGTACGGAGCGGGAGGCTGCTGCCCGTAGGGCGCGGGGGCCTGCTGACCGTACGGGGCGGCGGGCGCGGACTGGCCGGGGACCTGGCCGAACTGCGGCTGCTGGGGCTGCCCGTACGGAGCGGGGGCCGGCGCGGGCGGCACCGCGCCACCGTGCGGTGCCAGCGGCGCGGCCATCGTCGGCGCGGTGTGCATCTGCTGCGGCGGCGCGGGGGGCGGGGTCTGTCCGACCGGAGCCCCGAAGGACGGAGTCGGC
>NZ_RDBO01000077.1:632462-697465 GCF_008120935.1 Streptomyces sp. sk2.1 | reverse complement strand
GCTCCCACCTGCACGCCATCGAACTCCAGGGGGCCGGCGCGGCTGCCTGGGCGGGCGGTGCGAACGACGGGGCGGCGGCCTGCGGCTGGGGGGCTGCGGGCTCCTCCTCGGCGACCTCGCCGCCGAAGTTCTTCAGCAGCGCTTCGAGGCCGCCGTCGAAGCCCTGGCCGACGGCGGCGAAGCGCCAGACGTCCTTCAGGTAGAAGTCGCCCAGCATCACCGCGCGCTCGGTGCTGAACTCCGAGCCGTTGAAGGCGTACCTGACGACCTCCTCGCCCCCCGCGACGACCCGGATGTACCCGGGGCCGATCTGGGACATCTGCCCGGCCCCGTCGATCGTCGCGGTGAACGACAGCTTGTGGATGTTCGCCGGAATGCGGTCCAGGGTGACGCGGAACGACTCGGTGTCGCCTGCCTGGGCACCGAGGAGCTGAATGGACTCCTCGGGCGATTTAGGCTGATTGAAGAAGATGAAATACCGGTCGTCGGAGAGTCGCTCCTCGGCGTCGAGGCCGAAGCAACTGATGTCGAAGGTCAGTCCCGACCCGGCGATCTGCACACCTACGTACAGGTCTGTCCCCGGCGTGAGATCGCTGATCTTGGCCTTGTGGCCGCGTTGGAATTCCCTGGCCATGCGTAACGACCGTCCCCCATCCCGAATGTGAATGCGTCGCGCCAGGCTAACCGCAAACTCCGACATTGAGCTAAGCCGGTACACACCTGGTACGGAATCGCCGTATGTCACTCACCGCGTGCGGCGGGCAACTGCGGCAGCCGGTCGGCCGCCACCACGCCCTCCAGGTAACCGCGCGCCCGCTCGGTGCGGGGGTACGCCTCCAGCAGCCGCCAGAAACGGGGGCCGTGACCGGGAACGAGCAGGTGGGCCAGCTCGTGGACCAGTACGTAGTCGACGACGTACTCGGGCATGCCCTGCAACCGGTGCGACAGGCGGATGCTGCCCTCCGCCGGGGTGCAGGACCCCCATCGGGTGTTCTGGTTGGTCACCCAGCGCACCGACGCCGGCCTGGCCCGGCCCTCGAAGTACTGGGCGGACAACCGCTCGGCGCGCTCGGCCAGCTCGCCGTCGCCGAGGACGCGTCTGCTCTCCTGCGCCGCGAGCCGGTCGAGCATCACCCCGACCCAGCGCTGCTCCTCGGCCTCCGACATCCGGGCCGGGATGAGCACGATGGTGCGGTCGCCCTCGCGGTACGCGGAGACCGTTCTGCTGCGGCGGCTGCTCCTGCGGACCTCGACCGCGCTCGTCGCCGAGGCACGGGGCGGACGGTCCGGAGCCTCGCGCCGCCGGGTTCCGGCGCCACTCACAGGGGTCCCCCCGGCGATTCCGGGTGACGGGTCGGCGGGCACGCCACGACGTTACCCGGAATCGGCGGGGGAAGTCCCGCCTCCGGAACGGTTCGTGTCCGATCCGCGCCACAGCACGCACCATTTGAATGACTAATACCCCCTACCTGTGGATAACTTTCCGCACGTTTTGGCGCCGGGTCGCATTCTGACAACGGATCTCGCGAAGATCCGGGCCGCGGCCCACGCACAGAGACCGAGGAACACAGACCGGGGGTAGTCGTGCATCCGATGTTGAAACCCGCACTGCGCCGC
Source organism: Streptomyces sp. sk2.1 (assembly GCF_008120935.1). Lineage (GTDB taxonomy): Bacteria > Actinomycetota > Actinomycetes > Streptomycetales > Streptomycetaceae > Streptomyces. Next base: position 695,848 of record NZ_RDBO01000077.1, on the reverse strand, counting down.
GCGTGGCGCGGTCGGGGCACCGTGCAATTCGGGGTGACCCATGCTCATGCGGTGAAGTTCGGCCCGCTGGATATCGCCACGGGCAGTTTTCTGGAACTGCTCGACGGGACGCGCGGTCTGCCGCTGCTGCACGAGGAGGCCCGCACACTGGACCTGTCGGAACATCAGGTGGACATGCTGGTGAACCGCTTGGCGAGCGCCGGTCTGATCGACGACGTCCGGGCCGCCGGCCCGGAGACCGAGGCGTTGCGGAACCGGCCCGGTGCGTTGGAGCGGCACCGCCCCGACCTGGCGTCGCTCTCCGTCGTCCATCCCGAACCGGGCGGCGGGATGCGCCGGATGGCGGCCCGCCGTGCGATGCGGGTCCAGGTGCGGGGCGCGGGCCGGGTCGGAGCCGCGATCGCGGCGGTGCTGTCGGGGGCGGGTGGAGGTTCTGGACGGTGGGCACACGGAGCCGTGGGACGTCTCGCCCGGCGGGCTTCCTCCGACATCCGTCGGTGAACGCCGGGACACCGCGGCCCGGCAGTTGGTCCGCAGATCCGCCATCGGCGCGACGCCCCGGACGGCGGAGTCGGCGGGTTCCCCATCGAATGGCGAGCCGGGGCTCTCGCTGATCGTGGTCGCCCCGCGCGACGGCCTCGCGGTGTACGCCCCCGACCCCCGTCCGGCCGAACCATGGATCGCGTCGGGCACTCCTCATCTCTACGCGGGGGTGATGGAGGCGACGGGAGTGGTCGGTCCGCTGGTCCTGCCCGGGGGCACCGCCTGCGCGGGGTGCCTGGAGCTGAACCGCGCGGACGGGGACGAGCAGTGGCCCAGGATGCTGTCCCAGTGGCGGTCCGGGCGGCGGGCCGCCGTGCAGGCCTGTGACCTGGGTCTGGCGACGGCGGTGGCCGGGTTGGCGGCCGCCCACGCGTTGTCCTTCCTGGACGGGGAGTTGCCCGCGAGCACCGGGACGCGCTGGGAGACGGCGCTGCCGCTGCTGGACTGGCGGTCCGAGCAGATCGGAGCGCATCTCGACTGCTCCTGTGGAGCGGCCGGGCATGTTGGGAGGGAGTGCTCCTCCGGGGCCGGAACCACGCACGACACAATGGCCGGGTAACCGCCGCGCCCGGCACGGCAGTCTGGGATTTGGAGGGGCTCATGTCTGATCTTCCCCGGAAGGCGGTCACCCGTACCGCCAAGTTGGCCGCCCTGCCCTTGGGGTTCGCCGGTCGCGCCACGTGGGGCCTGGGCAAACGGATCGGCGGGAAGTCCGCGGAGTTGGTCGCCCGGGAAGTCCAGCAGCGCACCGCGGACCAGCTGTTCAAGGTCCTGGGCGAGTTGAAGGGCGGGGCGATGAAGCTGGGGCAGGCCCTGTCCGTCTTCGAGTCGGCGCTGCCCGAGGAGGTCGCCGGTCCGTACCGGGCGGCGCTCACCAAACTCCAGGAGGCCGCGCCCCCCATGCCCAGCGGCACCGTCCACGCGGTGCTGGAGGAACGGCTCGGCGAGAACTGGCGGGAGTTGTTCCTCGAATTCGCGGACACCCCGTCGGCGGCCGCCTCGATCGGTCAGGTGCACCGGGCGGTGTGGCACGACGGGCGGGACGTCGCGGTGAAGGTGCAGTACCCGGGTGCCGGAGAGGCCCTGCTCTCGGATCTGACCCAGCTCAGCAGATTCGCCCGGGTGCTCGGCCCGTTGATCCCCGGCATGGACATCAAGCCGCTCATCACGGAGCTGCGCGACCGGGTCTCGGAGGAGCTGGACTACGAGCAGGAGGCACGGTCGCAGCAGGACCACGCCGAGGAGTTCGCCGACGATCCCGACGTCGTGATCCCCGAAGTGGTGTACCAATCCGACCAAGTGCTGGTGACGGAGTGGATGGACGGTGTTCCGCTGGCCGACGTGATCGCGGAGGGCACACCGGAGCAACGGGACCGGGCCGGTCAGTTGCTCGCGCGGTTCCTCTTCTCGGGGCCCGCCCGCACCGGTCTGCTGCACGCCGATCCGCATCCGGGCAACTTCCGGCTGCTTCCCCCGGACGAGGGGTCGGGCGGCGAGGACGGCGAGGAGAGCCGGTGGCGGCTCGGGGTGCTGGACTTCGGAACGGTGGACCGGCTGCCGGGTGGTCTGCCGCAGCCGATCGGCGACTCCTTGCGGCTGGCGCTGGAGGGTGAGGCGGCGGCGGTCTACGAGCTGTTGCGCGAGGAGGGGTTCGTCAAGGAGTCGGTCGACCTCGACCCGGACGCGGTGCTCGATTACCTCCTGCCCATCATCGAACCGGCGCAGGTGGAGGAGTTCACCTTCACCCGGAGCTGGTTGCGCGCCCAGGCGGCGCAGATCGCGGACCTCCGCTCCCCCGCGCATCAGCTCGGCAAGCAGCTGAACCTGCCGCCCGCCTATCTCCTGATACACCGGGTGACGTTGAGCACGATCGGGGTGCTGTGCCAGTTGGGTGCGACGGTACGGCTGCGCGATGAGCTCGAAGCCTGGCTGCCGGGCTTCCTGCCGGAGTACGAGGAGGAGGACGCTGCGCGGGAACCGGTGGAGGACGAGCGGGAGGGCGTGACACCGGAACTGGTGGAGGACGCGCCCGCAGGGGCTTAGGCCAGGGCGACGCCACGGACGCGTTCCTGCCGGATGTGTTCCTGGCAGGTGCGTTCCGGCCGGTGTGTTCCCGGTCAGGGTGTTTCCGGCTGGCGCGTTCCGGTCGGGGCGGGGTCTTCGGCCGGAACGTCGGCGGCCGGGGGCCTCCTTGACGGGGCGCTGCTGAGCGGGGACCTGGCGGGTCACCACCAGGCGGAGTCGAGGCGGCTCTCGATCGCCCTGATGTGGGTGCGGGCGCACTGATCGCAGAAGTACTGGCGCCGGCCGTTCTCCACGGAACAGATCCAGGTCGGCGGTGCGCTCTCGCTGTCGGCGGAGGTGCCGCACAGGGCGCAGACGGCCGCTGCCTCGTCGCTCCGGGCGGACTGCTGAGCGGGCTGCTGAATCGGGTGATGGGTCTCCTCGTCCACGTCGTGACGATAACCCCGGTGCCGCCGCGCCGCTCGGCATCGTATGACGACACCGGCACGGCGGCACCGGCATGTGGCTCGGTCGCGTGTGGCACGACCGCGGGGCCGGTCCGTCCGGACCGGCCCCGCGGAAGGGGTACTGACTGTGGGTGCTGTTCGCCGCCGGGCGGAGCGGTTGCCCGGCGGCGGGTGTTGCTTCGACCTGGCTAGTGCATGACCGCCATGGCCAGCGCGCGGCGGGCACGCATCGAGGCGCGCTCCGCCCTGCGCTGCATCCGACGCGCGGTGACCAGGCGCACGGCCTGGCGTTGCGTGTCGGCTTCCCTCATGCGGTCGTGCATATGAGCACGCGCCAGGGCTTCTGGGATGAGTTGCATCTCGCGGGTCCTGTTCTGACGCGAGTCGTTCGCGCCGATGTTCGTGACGTTCGGTGTTGCGGAGCCGACGGGCTCATTCGTGGGGACGGACATGGGGGCCTGATTTCGGGGATCGTGGGTGTGGGGACGGTCAATGGTTCCGATGCGCTTCATGGGCTTGGGGGCCGTGACCCCCAGGTCGGCGATCACGCCGCGACCGGGTTCTTGCGCGGACGACCACGCGGCCGCTTGCGAGCAACGACAACACCCTGGATGAAGAGCTCACCGCCCCAGACACCCCACGGCTCACGACGCTCCTTGGCGCCCGCGAGGCATGCCTCGACGAGCGGACAGGTGCGGCAGAGCGACTTGGCGTACTCGACGTCGGCGGGCGACTCGGCGAAGAAGACCTCCGGGTCGTAGGAACGGCACGGAACGGGTACGCCGAGGTTCTCGATGGCGTCGTCGAGCGCGGTGAGCGCGGTGAGGGGGAGCAAGGTGGAGTCCTCCGTGAGGCCGGGCGGGGAGATCGTGTCGGAAGGCGGTACGGACGGGGCGTGCGCTTCGAGTTGCACGGTGGGTGGTGTCCTCGTCTGTTCGTTCCGGCCTGTTGACCGGGTGGCGGCTGGTACCGGGTGTTTCTTGTCCCGAGGCCCCTTCGCGCTGTCTCGTCCGTTCGGACAAAACAAAAGGGCCGCGGATCCCGAGTGGGGTTCCGCGGCCCTGAAGGCGCCGGCCTGATGGTGGATCAGGCTGGATGACTCCAGGGTTCAGGCCCACGGAAGGCCCACATCGTGTGGTGCTTCATCTGCTTCTTGGTGCCGAATTCCGCTCCCGCACCGACGGCGGCAAAGGCATAGGCCTGGGCCTGTCCCTTCGCTACTGCTGCTGCCGGTGCCTGGGTCGGTCGCTCATTGCGCTCCCGCACGGGGAGGCTCGCCGGGGCCAGCAGGCTGACGGCAGGAACGCCGGACAGACCGGTGCCACGGAGCGAGGACTCGGAGGAGCAGGCGAGGCCGAGCGAGCAGGCGGAGACGACGGAAAGATCGGTCAGTTTGTTGGTCTTGATGATGCTGATCACTTCAATCGCCTCCTCTCGGCGTCCAGGGGACCGGCGAACCGGTCCTGCGTATTCGGATAAGTACAGCACAGAACCAGGACTTCAGAGAAGCCGCTGTTTCCGTGGTTAAGAACCTATGGTGATGACTGGGGCGCGCGCAAACTATTTTTTCGACGAGTTTTCCTCAGCTCTCGTCAGCGGCTTCCCCGAGCACTTCATCCACCGTCCCACCTGCGCAAATGGTCAGGACCGCGGTCCCGAACCGGTCCAGCTTCCGCACACCGACGCCGGAGATCCCGGCCAGCTCGCCCTCACTGCCGGGCACGGCCTCGGCGATCGCCATCAGTGTCTTGTCGGTGAACACACAGTACGCGGGCTGGCCGATCTCCCTCGCTCTGACCGCCCGCCAGTCGCGCAGCCGCTCGTACAGCGCCTCGTCCATGTCGGAGGGGCAGTCGTCGCAGCGCATCAGCTTCATCTCGCCCGCGTCGGTGAGCGTTCTGCCGCAGACCCGGCACCGGGCGGGGCCACGTCGCCCGCGTCTGGTGACCGGGCCCTGTCCCTGGCTCTGGTGGCCCCTCTCGATCCCGCCGGTGGTCGCCGCCGCGCCGCGCCGCGCGCCGAGGGCCGCCGAACCGGGGCGCAGCCCGTTCAGGAAGCGGCTGGGGCGTCGTCCGGCGCGGCCGCCGGGCGAGCGGGAGAGCGACCAGGACAGCATGAGGTGCAGTCGGGCCCGGGTGACGCCGACGTACAGCAGCCGGCGCTCCTCCTCGATCTGCTCGTCGGTCCTGGCGTAGGCGATCGGCATCATGCCCTCGGTCAGCCCGACCAGGAACACGGCGTCCCACTCCAGGCCCTTCGCGGAGTGCAGCGAGGCGAGCGTCACTCCCTGGACCGTGGGGGCGTGCTGGGCGGCGGCCCGTTCGTCGAGTTCCGCCACCAGGTCGGAGAGCGTGGCGCCCGGCTTGGCCCGTTCGAAGTCCTCGGCGAGCCGGACCAGGGCGGCCAGGGACTCCCAGCGGTCCCGCACCGCGCCGGAGCCCGCGGGCGGTTCCGGGGTCCAGCCCTTGGTGGAGAGCACCGCACGCACTTCCGCGGGCAGCCCCTCCGCGTCGTCGAGCAGGGAGTCGTTGCTCCCCGCACGGGCCGCGCCGCGCAGGGCGACGCCCGCCTCCCGCACCTCCGCCCGTTCGAAGAAGCGCTCCGCGCCCCGCAGCTGGTACGGCACGCCCGCGTCGGCCAGGGCCTGCTCGTAGACCTCGGACTGGGAGTTGACCCGGTAGAGCACGGCGATCTCACCGGCCGGGACGCCCGCCGCGATCAGGTCGCGGATGCGGCGGGCGGTGCCCTCGGCCTCCGCGGGCTCGTCGGCGTACTCCGTGTAGGCGGGCTCGGGGCCGGGGTCGCGCTGCGAGATCAGTTCGAGCCGGTGTTCCGCGGCGCGGCCCCGGGCCTGGCCGAGCAGTCCGTTGGCCAGGTGGACGACCTGGGGGGTGGAGCGGTAGTCCCGGACGAGTTTGACGACCGTCGCTCCGGGGTGGCGGGTGCGGAAGTTCAGCAGGTGGTCGGGGGTGGCCCCGGTGAAGGAGTAGATCGTCTGACTGGCGTCACCGACGACGCAGAGGTTGTCCCGGTCGCCGAGCCAGAGGTCGAGCAGCCGTTGCTGGAGCGGGCTGACGTCCTGGTACTCGTCGACGACGAAGTGCTGGTACTGGCGGCGGACGTGGTCGGCGATGTCGTGCCGGTCCTGGAGGATGGCGACGGTGAGCAGCAGCACGTCCTCGAAGTCGATCACCGAACGGTCGCGCTTCAGCTGCTCGTACGTCGCGTAGATCTGGGAGATCTCGGCCGGGTCCCTGGGGGCGTCGCGCTGGGTCTTGGCGACCGCGGCCGGGTAGTCGGCGGGGACGGTCTGGGTGACCTTGGCCCACTCGATCTCGCTGGTGACGTCCCGCAACTCGTTGCGGTCGAGGCGGATGCGGCAGCGGGCCGCGGCCTCGGCGACGAGCTGGACCTTGCGCTCCAGCAGCCGGGGCAGGTCGCCCCCGACGGCCTTCGGCCAGAAGTACTGGAGCTGGCGCAGGGCGGCGGAGTGGAACGTCCGTGCCTGCACACCGCTCGCGCCGAGCTGACGCAGCCGTCCCCGCATCTCGCCCGCGGCCCGGTTGGTGAACGTGACGGCGAGCACGCTCGTCGGCTGGAGTATCCCCGCGCGCACCCCGTAGGCGATGCGATGGGTGATCGCACGCGTCTTGCCCGTACCGGCTCCGGCCAGCACACACACCGGGCCGTGCAGGGCCGTGGCGACCTCGCGCTGCTCGGGGTCCAGACCGTCGAGCACGGCATCGGCCGACTCGGGGACCTGCGGGAAGAGGGGGGAATGCGTTGCTGCTGTCACCCCGCCATGCTGCCAGGTCGCAGGAGACGGACGCGGAAGTTGTCCACAGGGGGGCCGCATTCGTCGTACCGGCCACGCCCTACCGACCGGGCCGACCGATACGGGCGGTGCCCGTGAGGGCAAGGGGTGCGGTGGTACGGCAGTGCGGCGGTACGGCGGGGGCAGGGGGCAGGGGGCAGTGACGGGAATGGTGGTCGGCTCGCGTACGTTCCCCTTCCGGGCGGTGCCGCGTTCCGCGGTGGCGCGCTTTCCAGCTTCTCCGCACGACGGATGAGACTGCGAAGAGAACGGGACCGGGTCCGAGACCGAGTCCGAGAAGACGGACGAGCCAGAGGAGCACGAAGACATGCCGGGCACTGTGACGATGTACAGCACCACGTGGTGCGGCTACTGCCGTCGGCTCAAGAGCCAGATGGACCGTGAGGGCATCGCGTACAACGAGATCAACATCGAGCAGGACCCGGAGTCCGCGGCCTTCGTCGAGAAGGCCAACGGGGGCAACCAGACCGTTCCCACCGTCCTGGTGGTCGGTTCCACGGGTGCCGAGGCCGTCATGACGAACCCGTCCCTGGCGCAGGTGAAGCAGGCGCTCGCCGCCTGATCCCGCGGCTCCCGTCCCCCGTGGGGGACGTCCGCCCCCTCCGGTCGCGGAGGGGGCGTTCCCGTACGCGCCCGTCCGATGCCGGTACCGATCCGGGGGTGGGCCCGGCGTGCGTCAGCCGATGCTGCCCGGCTTCGGGAGCGGCTTGCCGTACCAGAGCTCGATCAGCCGCGCCGCGATCGAGATGCCGTACGGGGGCAGGATCTCGCCCGACTCGAAGGCGGCGGTCAGGTCCTCGCGGGAGAACCAGCGGGCCTCCTCGATCTCCTCGCCGTCCACGTTGATCTCGGAGGAGGTGGCGCGGGCCATGAAACCGAGCATCAGGCTGGAGGGGAACGGCCAGGGCTGGCTGGCGACGTACTCGACCTCGCCGACCGTGACCCCCGCCTCCTCGAACACCTCGCGCGCCACGGACTGCTCGATCGACTCCCCCGGCTCGACGAAGCCCGCGAGCGTCGAGAAGCGGCCCTCGGGCCAGTGCACCTGGCGGCCCAGCAGGGCGCGGTCCTTCTCGTCCGTCACCAGCATGATGACCGCCGGGTCGGTGCGCGGGTAGTGCTCGGCGCCGCAGGCCGGACAGCGGCGGATGTGACCGGCCGCCGCGATGACCGTGCGCTCGCCGCAGCGCGAGCAGAAGCGGTGCAGGCGCTGCCAGTTCTCCAGCGCCACCGCGTGCGCCATCAGCCCCGCGTCGCGCGGGCCGAGCAGCAGGCCGGCCTCGCGCAGGCCGGCCGGGCGGGCGGGCTGGTCCATGCGGCCGGGCAGGGAGTCCTTCTGGAGCGCGAAGTAGCTGACGCCGTCCTCGTCGGTGCCGAGGAAGTAGCGGTGGGTCTCGGTGATCGGGGCCTCGAAGGCCGGGGTCATGACGATCTCCGTGCCGCCCTCGGCCGTGTCGTCGATCAGCACCTGGCCGCCGGAGACGACGAACACGCGGGTGGTCGGGTGGCTCCATGCGGCGGCCAGCCACGCCTCGTCGAGGCGGTGGTGCGCCGCGCGGTCGATGCCACTGGGCGCGGTGAGACCGATGGGACGGTCCGCGGTGGCGTTGTCGAAGGTGCTCACAGGTGCTTCCTACTCCCCCGGGATGGATCGGGTGTTCAGAGGATTCAGCGGAGTGCGGCGGCCAGCTCGCCCCAGAGGTGCGCGGTCGTCTCCACGCCCTTGAACAGGAGGTCGAGCTCGACCTTCTCGTCGGGGGCGTGCCAGCCGTCGGACGGTACGGAGATGCCCAGGAAGAGGACGGGGGCGCCGAGCACGTCCTGGAGGTCGGCGGCGGGTCCCGAGCCCCCTTCCCGGGTGAAGAGGATCTTCTGGCCGAAGGCCCGTCCCATGGCGCGGGCCACGGCCTGCAGGGCCGGATGGTCCAGCGGGGTCAGACAGGGGCGGGTGGCCGGGGCGAAGGAGATCCGGTGCCGGACACCGGCCGGGACCTGCGTGCCGGCCCACGCCCCGACCACCTGCTGGACGTGGTCGGGGTCCTGGCCCGCGACCAGCCGGAAGCTGATCTTCACCATGGCGGAGGACGGGATGATCGTCTTGCTGCCGGCGCCCTGGTAGCCGCCCCCGATGCCGTTGACCTCGGCGGTGGGGCGGGCCCAGACGCGTTCCAGCGTGGAGTGGCCGGCCTCGCCCGACGCGGCGCGGGACTTGGCGGTGCGCAGCCAGGTGTCCTCGTCGAAGGGCAGCTCGGCGAAGAGCGCGCGCTCGGTGTCGGTGAGTTCGGTCACTCCGTCGTAGAACCCGGGGATCGCGACCCGGCCGTCCGCGTCGTGCAGTGCGGCGACGAGCCGGGCGACGGCGGTGGCCGGGTTGGGGACGGCACCGCCGAACGAACCGGAATGGATGTCCTGCTCGGGGCCGTACAGCTCGATCTCGCACTCGGCGAGGCCGCGCATGCCGGTGCAGACCGTGGGGGTCGTCTCGTTCCACATGCCGGTGTCGGAGACGATCACGGCGTCGGCGGCGAGCCGGGCGGCCCGCTCCTCGACCAGGGCGCGGAAGTTCGGGGAACCGGACTCCTCCTCACCCTCGATCAGGAGCTTGAGGTTGACGGCGGGTGCGGTGCGGCCGGTGGCGGCGAGGTGGGCCCGGACACCGAGGGTGTGGAAGAACACCTGTCCCTTGTCGTCGGCGGCGCCCCGCCCGTACATGCGGCCGTCGCGGATCACCGGCTCGAACGGGTCGGTGGCCCAGCCGTCCTCGCGGGCGGCGGGCTGCACGTCGTGGTGCCCGTAGACGAGAACCGTCGGGGCGTCCGGGTCGTCGGACGGCCACTCGGCGAAGACCGCGGGAGCGCCGGGCGTCTCCCAGACCTCGGCGACCGGGAAACCGGTCTCCGCGAGCTTGGCGGACAGCCACTCGGCGCTGCGCCGTACGTCCCCGTCGTGCTCCGGCTGGGCGGATACGGACGGGATGCGCAGCCAGGCGGCGAGGTCGTCGAGGAAGGCTGTGCGGTGCTGCTCGGTGTACGTACGGACGGCGCTGTCCGGGGTGTCGCTCATGGCCTTGAGCCTAGTGCCTCGTCCGGTGGGGTCCTTCCGCCCGCGGTACGGGGCCGGTACGGCCGGCCGGGGCTAGTCCGGTTGTTCGTCGAGCAGGATCCGTTCCAGTTCCGCGCGGCCCGGGAGGCGGGTGGGGCGGACGATCTCGCCGCTGCGCACGTAGAGGAACGTGGCGAGGACATCGGTGGGCGGCAGCCCGTGCAGCTCGGCCCAGGCCAGGCGGTACACCGCGAGCTGGAGGGGGTCGGCGGTGTTGGTGCGGGTGGTCTTCCAGTCGACGATCTCGTACGTGTTCCCGGTGCGGTACACCGCGTCGATGCGGCCCCGGATCACCCGCCCGGCCAGGGTGATCTGGAACGGCGTCTCGACGCGGTACGGGGTGCGGCGGGCGTACGGGGTGCGCTCGAACGCCTCCTTGAGCTCGGCGAGGTCGCGCTCGTCGGCGATCTCGGCCTCGCTCCCGTCGCCGCCGGGCAGCTCGTCGGGCCCGAGCATGGGCAGCGGCACCTCCTCGAAGCGGGACTCCACCCAGGCGTGGAAGCGGGTGCCCCGGCGGGCCGCGGGCTGCGGGGGCCGCGGCATCGGGCGGGCCAGTTCCCGGGCGAAGCCGTCGGGGTCGTCGGCGAGGCGCAGCAGCTGGGTGGCGGAGAGCGACGCGGGGACGAGGACGTCGCGCACGGTGGCGCGGGCGCGCCGCAGTTCGCCGGTGAGCGCGTCGAGGTCGCGGTCCCAGGAGGCGAGGGTGCGGGACTCCTCGGGGGTGAGACGGCGCTCCCCGGCGGGACCGGGCACGGACTCGGGCTCGGGGGTCCGGGCCGCGGGGATGTGCGCGTCGGCAGGGCGTCCCAGTCGTCGGCGTACAGCTCCTCGTCAGGAAGCTCGGGGAACTCAGGAGGCTCGGAGAAATCGGAGAACTCGGGGGGCTCCTCGTCGGGGAACGGGTCGTCCCCGTCCGGGAACAACGGGTCCTCCTCCCCGGCGTACGGCTCCGGGTCGGCGGCGGGGGCCGTCGTGGCCAGGGTCTTCAGGTGTGCCAGCACCGCGTCGGCGGCGGCGCGGCGGCGGGCCAGCGCGAGGTCGTCGAGGGGAAGCGGCCACGCCTGGTCGGCGGTCCGCTCCGCGAGCGCCGGGTTCTCCTCGTCCTCGGCCGGTTCGTCGGCCCAGACCTCGATCTCGCCGTGCCCGGCCGCGCAGTGCTCGTACAGCGCGTGCAGGAAGCCGGACGGGCCGCGCGGCTTCTTCTGGGACGGGCCCCACCAGTGGCCGGAGCCGAGCAGCAGGCTGCGGGGCCTGGTGAAGGTGACGTATCCCAGGCGGAGCTCCTCGGTGTACTGGTGCTCCTTCATCTCCTCCTTGAAGCCCTTGAGGCCCTTGGCGTCCCAGGAGCGGATGTCGGGGAGGGTGGCCCTGTCCCCGCGCAGGGCGTGCGGGAGGACCTTGGCCTGGGCGGTCCAGGCGTCGCGGGACTGACCGCTGGGGAACTGGCCGGTGACCAGGCCGGGCACGGCGACGACGTCCCACTCCAGGCCCTTGGACTTGTGGGCGGTGAGGACCTTGACGGTGTTCTCCCCGCCGGGCAGGGCGTTGTCCAGGCCCTTCTCGTACTGGACGGCGGTGCGCAGGAAGCCGAGGAAGGCGAGGAGGGTGGCGTCGCCCTCGACGGCGGAGAAGCGGGCCGCGACGTCGAGGAAGTTGCCCAGGGTCTCGCGGCGGCGGGCGGCCAGGGCCTGCGGCGACGCGGAGAGCTCGACCTCCAGGCCGGTGGCGGCGAGGACCCGGTGCAGCACGTCCATCAGGGGATCGGCCAGCGAGCGGCGCAGGTCGCGCAGTTCGGCGGCGAGGCGGGCGAAGCGGACCCGGGCGTCGGCGGAGAACGGAAGCCCGTCGTCCTCCTCCCCGCCGGATTCGAGGAAGGTGTCCAGCGCGTCGGCGAGCGAGATCACCTCGGCCGGGTCGATGCCCTCGACGGCCTCGGCGAGACGGCGGTCGGGGTCGAAGTCCTCGTCGTCGCCGTGGGCCGCGCGGTGGACGAGGAGCCGGGCCCTGCGGCCGAGCAGGGCCAGGTCGCGGGGGCCGATGCGCCAGCGGGGGCCGGTGAGCAGCCGGACCAGGGAGGCGTTGGCCCCGGGGTCCTGGAGGACCTCGCAGACCGCGACGAGGTCGGCGACCTCGGGAAGGTGCAGCAGCCCGGACAGGCCGACGACCTCGACCGGGACCTCACGGGCCACGAGCGCGGCCTGGATCTCCGGGAAGTCGCCCGCCGTCCGGCACAGGACGGCGATCTCGCCGGGTTCCTTGCCGGTCCTCACCAGGTGGGCGATCGAGTCGGCGAGCCAGTCGATCTCCTCGGCGTGGGTACGGAGCAGGGCGCAGCGGACGATGCCGTCGCGTTCGGCGCCCGGGGCGGGGCGCAGCGCCTCGACCCCCTCGTGCATGGCGCGCAGCGGGGCGGCGAGGCCGTTGGCGAGGTGGAGGAGCCGGCCGCCGCTGCGGCGGTTCTCGCTGAGGGAGTGGCGGGTGGCGGGGGTGCCGTCGGCGTGCGGGAAGTGGAGCGGGAAGTCGTCGAGGTTGGCGACGGAGGCGCCGCGCCAGCCGTAGATCGCCTGGCAGGGGTCGCCGACGGCGGTGACCGCGTGCCCGGTCGCGACCGCCCCCCGGGGCGCTTCGGTGCCGGAATCGGGGCCGGGGCCCGGGCCGGAATCGGGACCGGGGCCCGGGCCGGAATCGGGACCGGGACCGGGGCCGGAATCGGGACCGCGGCCGAAGAGGGCGGAGAGCAGCAGCCGCTGGGCGACGGAGGTGTCCTGGTACTCGTCGAGCAGGACGACCCGGAACTCGTCGCGCAGGATCGCGCCGACCTCGGGGCGGGTGAGCGCCAGTTCGGCGGAGAGCGCGATCTGGTCGCCGAAGTCGAGGAGGTCGCGGCTCCGCTTGGCCTCGCGGTAGCGGCGGGTCAGCTGGAGCAGTTCGCGACGGGCCTCGGTGGTCTCGGGGACCTTGCGCAGTTCGGCGTTGGTGAGCCGGGCCGATTCGAGCGTGTGCAGGAGGCCGGTGTCGTGCTCCGCGAGCTGTTCGGGCCGTACGAGGTGTTCGGCGAGCTCGGCGTCCAGAGCCAGCAGATCACTGACCAGGGTGGGGAACGACCTGGTCAGGGCCGGGTAGGGGCCGGGGGCCTCGCGCAGCACACGGGCGGCGAGCTGGTGGCGGGTGGCGTCGGCGAGGAGGCGGGTGGTGGGTTCGAGCCCGATGCGCAGCCCGTGCTCGGTGAGGAGCCGGCCGGCGAAGGCGTGGTACGTGGAGATGCTGGGCTCGCCCGGGGGATCGTCCGGGTCGATCGCGTCCGGGTCGGTGACCCCGGCCGCGATCAGGGCCTTGCGGACGCGTTCGGCGAGCTCGCCGGCCGCCTTGTTGGTGAAGGTCAGCCCGAGTACCTGCTCGGGCGCCACCTGGCCGGTCCCCACCAGCCACACCACCCGGGCCGCCATCACCGTGGTCTTCCCCGACCCGGCCCCGGCCACGATCACCTGCGGTGCGGGCGGCGCGGTGATGCAGGCCGTCTGCTCGGGGGTGAACGGAATCCCGAGGAGCTCCTTGAGCTGCTCGGGATCGGTGATGCGTGAGGACACCCCACCGAGGCTAACCGGCCCCACCGACAACCCCTGCCCCCGATCACCGTCTACATTGACTTCCTGTCGCATCAACAGCCTTATGAGGAAGGTCACATGAGCGCCGACGCACCCGCCCCGGACGCCGCGGAACTCCGTGGGCGCATCGACACGACGAAGGCGCACCCGGCGCGGGTCTACGACGTCTTCCTGGGCGGCAAGGACAACTATCCGGCGGACCGGGAGGCCGCGGCCATGGCACTGGCCGCCAATCCGCGCGGGTACCTCACGGTGCGGCACAACCGGGACTTCATGCGGCGGGCGGTGACGCTGGCCGCCGAGGCCGGGGTGCGGCAGTTCCTGGACGTGGGCACGGGGCTGCCGACGCAAGCGAACGTGCACCAGATCGCCCAGGGGATCGCCCCGGACTCGCGGGTGGTGTACGTGGACAACGACCCGGTCGTCCTCGTCCACGCGCAGGCCCTGCTGACCAGCGGTCCCGAGGGGCGCACCGACTACATCGAGGCGGACCTGCGCGATCCGGACACGATCCTGGAGGCGGCCCGCCGCACCCTGGACCTGGACCGGCCGGTCGCTCTCGTGCTCGCCGCCGTGCTGCACTTCATCGAGGACGACGAGGCGTACCCGGTCGTCGAGCGGCTGCTCGGCGCCCTGGCACCCGGCAGCTACCTCGTCCTGAGCAACGTCAGCTCGGACCTCAACCCCGAGCAGGTCGGGCAGGTGACGAAGGCGTTCGAGGAGCGCGGCTTCGCCATGGTCCGCCGCTCGCGCGCCCAGGTGGAGCGCTTCGTCACCGACAACGGTCTGGAGCTGCTGGAGCCGGGTGTCGTACCGGTGCACCGCTGGCGTCCCGAGGAGGTCGTGGACCTGCCCGAGGCCGCCGACCCGGACCCGGAGTTCGTGGCGGGTCTGGACAAGCTGGACCGTACGCGCTACCGGCGGATCAACGACGTCACGGACGCGGACGTGAGCGTGTACGGAGTGATGGCCCGCAAGCCCTGACGGCCGGGCCGCGTTCCCGTACGCACCGGGCACGGCCCGGCTCCTGTACGTGCCGGGCCCTGTCCCGTTCCGGGTCTCACTCCAGGATGTGGCGGCCCTCCGGCTGCGCGCTGCACGAGGCGCGGAAGGCGCAGTGCCCGCAGTGCTGGCCGGTCGAGGGCGTGAAACGTTCGTCCAGGACCCGGCCCGCGGCCGTGGCCAGCAGGTCGGAGACCCATTCGCCCCCGCCGTCCCCGCCGTCGAGCGGTTGCTGCGCCTGCACCTTGGGAAGGGCGTCGCCGCCCTCCTTCTTGGCGGCGGCCTGGCGCAGCTGCACCAGTTCGGCGCCGCCCGGTTCGGGGCGCCGGCCGTCGAAGACCTCGTCGACCGCCCCTTCCCGGACGGCCAGCTGGTACACCGCGAGCTGGGGGTGGCGGGCGACCTCGTCCTTGGTCGGGGCCTGCTTGCCGGTCTTGAAGTCGACGACGTAGGCCCGGCCCTCGGCGTCCTGCTCGACGCGGTCCATGGAGCCCCGGATGCGCACCTCGTACTCCCCCGCCTCCAGCGTCACGTCGAAGTCGTGCTCGCTCGCGGCGGAGGTGCGGCCGGTGCGGTCCATGACGTGCCAGCGCAGGAAGCGTTCGAGGGCGATCCGCGCCTGGTCCTTCTCCTGCCGGGACTTCCAGGGGGCGTCGAAGACGAGGCCGTCCCAGACCGAGTCCAGCCGTTCCATCAGGACGTCCAGATCGGCGGGGGTGTGCCCGGAGGCCACCTCGTCGGCGAGTACGTGGACGACGTTGCCGAAGCCCTGGGCGGCCGTCGCCGGGACGTCCGCCTTCACCTCGCGGCCGAGGAACCACTGGAGCGCGCACGTGTTGGCGAGCTGGTCGAGCGCGCTGCCGGACAGCGCCACGGGCCGGTCCCGGTCGCGCAGCGGCACGGCGGAACGGGTCGGCTCGTACAGACCCCACCAGCGGTGGGGGTGCGCCGCCGGTACGAGCGGCGCGCCCTCCTCGTCGGTGAGCGCGGCGAGGCGGGCGAGACGGCGGGCGGCCTCCTCCCGCAGGGCGTCGGACGCCTCGGGATCGACGGTGGTGGCGCGCAGTTCGGCGACGAGCGCGGCGACGGCGAGGGGGCGGCGCGGGCGGCCGGTGACGTCGCGCGGCTCGGCGCCGAGTTCGGCGAGGAAGCGGGACGGCTGGTCGCCGTCGTCGGCGGGGGCCTTCACCGCGGTGACGACGAGGCGTTCCCGGGCGCGGGTCGCCGCGACGTAGAAGAGCCGGCGTTCCTCGGCGAGGAGGGCGCCGGGGGTGAGCGGCTCGGCCAGGCCGTCGCGGCCGATCCGGTCCGCCTCCAGCAGCGAGCCCCGGCGGCGCAGGTCCGGCCAGAGCCCCTCCTGCACCCCCGCGACGACGACGAGGCGCCACTCCAGCCCCTTGGAGCGGTGCGCGGTCATCAGCCGTACGGCGTCGGGGCGCACCACGCGCCGGGAGAGGGTGTCGGCGGCGATGTCCTGGGCGTCGACCTCCTCCAGGAAGTTGAGCGCGCCGCGCCCGCCGGTGCGTTCCTCGGCGCGGGCCGCGGTGTCGAAGAGGGCACAGACCGCGTCGAGGTCACGGTCGGCGTTGCGCCCGGCCGCGCCGCCGCGCAGCGCGGCGCGCTCCAGCCGCGACGGCCACGGGGTGCCGGACCACAGCGCCCACAGCGCCTCCTCCGCGGTGCCGCCCCCTTCGAGCAGCTCGCGCGCCTTGCGCAGGAGCGCGCCGAGCCGCTGGGCCCCGCGGGCGTACGCCGGATCGTGCGTGACGAGCCGTTCGGGTTCGGCGAGCGCACGGGCCAGCAGGTCGCCGGAGGGTGCCGGTACCCGGTTCCCGGCGGCCCGCTCCTCGTCGCGCAGGGCCCGGCCGAGGCGGCGCAGGTCGGCCGCGTCCATGGAACCGAGGGGGGAGGCGAGGAGGGTCAGGGCGGTCTCGGTGTCCAGCCGGCGGGTCCCGTCGTCGGGTGCCCGACCACTCCCCTCTTCCGGAGCCCCGTCCGCCGGTGCCTCCTCCTCCGGCTCTTCCGGTGCCCCGGTCGCGTCCCTCGTGTCCGCTGTCCCCTCCCCGCCCGGCACGCCCCGGTGCAGGGCCGCCGTGGCGACCGCGCGCAGGGCGGTCAGGAGCGGGGCCACCGCCGGTTCGTGGCGCAGGGGAAGGTCGTCGCCGTCGACCTCCAGGGGCACGCCGGCGGATGTCAGGGCCCGGCGCAGGGAGGGGATCGTGCGCCCCCCGGCCCGTACGAGCACCGCCATCTCGTTCCACGGGACGCCGTCCTCCAGATGGGCCCGGCGCAGCAGGTCCGCGATGTTGTCCAGCTCCGTGGAGGCGGTCGGGTAGGTGTACGCCTCCACCCTCCCGCCCTCGTGGACCGCGGCCAGCTCCCGGTGGGCGCGGACCTTCTCCGCGGGGAGCCGGGTCAGCGGCATTCGGCGGGTCAGCAGCCGGGTGGCGGCCAGCAGCCGTTCCCCGGACCGGCGCGAGGTGGTGAGCACACCGACCGGGGCCGGGGCGCCGTCCGCCCGCCGGAACGTCTCCGGGAAGTCGAGGATGCCGTTCACGTCGGCACCCCGGAACGCGTAGATCGACTGGTCCGGGTCACCGAAGGCGATCAGGTCCCGGCCGCCCCCGGTGCCCCGGGCGCTCCCCCGGTTCCCGGCCAGCGCGTGCAGCAGCCGCACCTGGGCCGGGTCCGTGTCCTGGTACTCGTCGACGAACACGGCGTCGTACTGCCCCGCGAGCAGCGCCGCCACCTCGGGGCGCTCCGCGAGCAGCACGGCGCGGTGCACCAGCTCCGCGTAGTCCAGCACCCCCTGCGCGTCCAGCACGTCCAGGTACTCGGCGAGGAACTCGGCGGCGGCGCCCCAGTCGGGCCGGCCGGTGCGGCGGGCGAAGTCGGCCAGCGCGTCCGGTCCCAGGCCCAGTTCCCGGCTGCGGGCCAGCACCGCGCGCACCTCGTCGGCGAAGCCGCGCGTGGTCAGGCAGGCCCGCAGCTCGTCGGGCCAGCGGATGTGGGGGAAGCCGTCCCGTTCCAGTTCGAGCTGACCGGCGAGCAGCTCGCGGACGGTGACGTCCTGCTCGGGCCCGGAGAGCAGTCGCAGCGGTTCGGCGAAGAGGTCGGCGCCCTGGTGGGCGCGGACCAGCGCGTAGCAGAAGGAGTGGAACGTGGTGGCCTGCGGGCCGCGGGCGGCACCGAGCCGGGCGGCCATCCGGTCGCGCAGTTCCACGGCCGCCTTGCGGCTGAAGGTGAGCACCAGGAGGCGGGCGGGGTCGGCGCCCCGTGCGATCCGGGCGGCGATCGCCTCGACGAGCGTGGTCGTCTTGCCGGTGCCGGGTCCGGCGAGCACCAGGAGCGGGCCGCCGGGGTGATCAACCACCGCGCGCTGTGCCGCGTCCAGAAGAGGGGGTTCCACGGAGCCCGGCGGAGTACGCACCAGTCGGTACGCGCCCGTGGTCCGCCGTCGTTCCTGACGGTACGGACTGTGCCGGGTGGAGGAGGAGGAACTCACGTGGATCGCCGGTCCTGGTGGGTGTGCTGGTGGTGAGGATGCGGTGCGGTGCGCGGGCTGACGACGCTACGCCAGCGGCGGCGCGGTGCGGGACGTGCGCGCTGCGTGCCTCGTCACGTTCCGGGGCGCGGACACGGCCGGACGTCGCACCGTACGCCCGACCGTGTCGGACATCACGCACGTCGTGCACATCACGCGCGTCACACACATCACGTACATCGCGTGCGCCGCACACGGCACGCGCGGCGCGCGGCCCGCGCACTCCGCCCCGTACAACTCGCGCTGCTCGCACGCCCCGTACCGCTCGGCAGGAACCTGCACGTCCGGCCGTGCGGGCCTTGTCCCGGCCCGCGGCGCGGGTCCCGTCGGGCGTCGTCCCCCGCACATCTGGTGCGTCGTACGGCCCCGACGCCGCCCGCCGCGCCGCCGAATGGCCGAAGCTGTCAGATGTGAGCACCTCCGCCCCTGTCCCGGTCCGCGCCGCCGTCCCCGTCCGCGGCGACGCCGTCCCACCGCGCCCGCCTCATGTCGAGGCGCGGCAGATGGCCCTCCGCGCCGCGCGACGCCTCGCGCAGCGGGGTGCCCTCCTCGCGGTAGTGATCCAGTGCCCGCAGCTCGTGGCCGGGCAGCAGCACCCCGTCGGACCGCACCACGCGCCACCACGGCACCGCGGACCCGTACAGCGCCATGGCCCGGCCGACCTGGCGCGGGCCGCCGTCGCCCAGCCACTCGGCGACGTCCCCGTACGTCATGACACGGCCGGGCGGGATCAGCTCGGCGACGTCGAGCACCCGCTCCGCGTACTCCGGCAGCTCGTGGACCGTCGGTCCGGTGCCCGGCCGGTCGTTCCCCGCCCGGTCGGCGCCCGTCCGGCCGCCGTTCGTCCCGCCGCCGCTCGTCCGGTGTTGGCTCATCCGTCCCATCCTGCCGTACGCCACCGACAGTCCGGCCCGGTCCGTCTGCCCCCGTCCGCGGGGCGTGCGTGCGGGGGCAAAGGGGCGTATCTTGCGCTTCGCGTGTCCGTGCAGTGCACCCTGATGCCCCCCTCCGTCGCCGGGCCGTGCCACCATCGTGCGGGCGGTGACCGGTGATACGAGACCACGAAGACCAATCAGAGGCGACGAAGGAGCAGGGCGTGCAGCCACCGAAGGCGGCGGACGCCTCTGATGCCGAGCCCCACCCGGGCAGGTCCCGGCCGCCCGCCGGGCCCCGCCCGGACGAGTCCCGCGCATCCGCCGGGAAGGGGCCGGACGCACCCCGCGGGCCCGCCGGGGAGTCCGGCCCGGAGCGGGGGACGGCCCCCGGGCATCCGGCCGGGTCGACGCTCTCGACCGTCGCGCAGGAGCAGGCCGAACGCGTCTCGGGGGACGAGCCGCTGCTCCCCGCCCGGGTGCACCGCCCCTCCGACCTCATGCGGCTCCTCATCGGGATCCTGGCGATCGTCGTCCTGTTCGCGATCGCCGCGTTCGCCCACGGCACCACCGCCGGTCTCGAACAGGACATCAACAAGGGCACCGGCCAGGCGCCCGACGTCCTGATCAAGATCGCCGGCCTGGTCTCCAGCATCGCCGTGCTGCTCGTCCCGGTCGCGTTCGCGATCGAGCGGCTGATCAAGCGCGACGGGCTGCGCATCGCCGACGGGGTGCTCGCCGCCGTGCTGGCGCACGGCGTCACCCTCGCCACCGACCTCTGGGTGTCCCGGTACGCCCCCGGCACCATCAAGGACGCGCTGACCCAGCCCCAGGCCGGTTCGCTCACCGACCCCGTGCACGGCTACCTCGCCCCCGTGATCGCGTACATGACGGCGGTCGGGATGGCGAGACGGCCGCGCTGGCGGGTGGTGCTGTGGGTGGTGCTGCTGCTCGACGCGTTCGCCATGCTGGTCGGCGGCTACACGACCCCGTTCTCGATCGTCCTGACCGTGCTGATCGGCTGGACCGTCGCGTACGGCACGCTGTACACGGTCGGCTCGCCCAACGTGCGGCCGACCGGTCAGCACCTGATGGCCGGACTGCGCCACGTCGGCTTCCGCCCCGTCACCGCGATGCGCGCCGAGGACTTCCCCGACTCGGGCGACCAGAGCGACCGGGGGCGCCGCTACCTGGTGTCCCTGGAGGACGGGCCGCCGCTCGACGTCACGGTCGTCGACCGCGAGCAGCAGGCCCAGGGCTTCTTCTACCGGGCGTGGCGCAGACTCACCCTGCGCGGCATCACCCAGCGCCGTTCCATCCAGTCGCTGCGCCAGGCCCTGGAGCAGGAGGCGCTGCTCGCGTACGCGGCGATCGCCGCCGGGGCCAACGCCCCCAAGCTGATCGCCACGTCCGAGCTCGGGCCCGACGCCGTGATGCTGGTGTACGAGCACATCGGCGGCCGTTCCCTGGACGCGCTGGAGGACTCGGAGATCACCGACGAGGTGCTGCACGGCGCCTGGCGCCAGGTGAAGGCGCTCCAGTCGCGACGGATCGCGCACCGCAGGCTCACGGGTGACGCCATCCTGGTGGATCGTTCCGGCAAGGTGTTCGTCACCGATCTGCGCGGCGGCGAGATCGCGGCCGGTGACCTGGTGCTGCGGATGGACGTCGCCCAGCTGCTGACCACCACCGGTCTGCGGGTGGGCGCCGAACGGGCCGTGGCCGGGGCCCTGGAGGTCCTCGGCCCCGATGTGGTCGCCGACTGCCTGCCGCTGCTCCAGCCGATCGCGCTGAGCCGCTCGACCCGTGCGACGCTGCGCCGGCTGGCCCGGGAGCGTTCGCAGCGGGAGCGCGAGGCGGTGCTGGAGGCGTCGGACGCGGCCAGGCGGGCCAGGGCCCAGGAGCACGGTGCCCCGGAGGAGGCCGCCAAGCCCGGCCGCAAGGCGCTCCGCAACCAGAAGCAGGCCGAGAAGCGGGCCCTGGACGACGCGCTGGAAGAGGCCCGCGAGGAGGACCTGCTCTCCCAGATGCGGCAGCAGGTGCTGCGGATCCGTCCGCAGGCTCCGGTCGAGCCGGTGCGCCTGGAACGCATCAAGCCGCGCACCCTGGTGAGCTTCATCGCCGGTGCGTTCGCCGCGTACTACCTCATCTCCCAGGTCACCCAGGCCGACTTCGGCACGGTCTCCGAGCAGGCGGAGTGGGGCTGGGTGGCCGCCGCCGTCGGCTTCTCCGCCCTCAGCTACGTGGCGGCCGCGATGAGCCTGCTGGGCTTCGTGCCCGAGCGGGTGCCGTTCGGCAAGACGGTGCTGGCCCAGGTCGCCGGGTCCTTCGTGAAGATCGTCGCCCCGGCCGCGGTCGGCGGCGTGGCGCTGAACACCCGCTTCCTGCAGCGGGCCGGGGTGCGGCCGGGGCTCGCCGTGGCGAGCGTCGGCGCCTCGCAGCTGTTCGGCCTGGGCTGCCACATCCTGCTGCTGGCGGCGTTCGGCTATCTGACCGGTACCGAGCGGACCCCGTCCTCGCTCACCCCGTCCAGGACCGTGATCGCCGGGCTGCTGACGGTCGCCGTGCTGGTGCTGGTGGTGACGGCGGTTCCGTTCCTGCGGAAGTTCGTGGTGACGCGGGTGCGGTCGCTGTTCGCCGGGGTCGTGCCGCGCATGATCGATGTGGTGCAGCGGCCGCAGAAGCTGCTGACGGGCATCGGCGGGATGCTGCTGCTGACCGGGACGTTCGTGATGTGCCTGGACGCGTCGATCCGGGCGTTCAGCGGTCCGGACGTGCCGACGCTCAGCTACGCCAGCATCGCGGTGGTCTTCCTCGCCGGCAACGCGCTGGGGTCGGCGGCGCCCACACCGGGCGGAATGGGCGCGGTCGAGGGCGCGCTGATGCTGGGGCTGATCGCGGTCAACCTGCCGAAGGAGGTCGCGGCGCCCGCCGTGGTGCTGTACCGCCTGCTGACGTTCTGGCTGCCGGTGCTTCCCGGCTGGCTCTGCTTCAACCATCTGACCCGCAAGGGCGAACTCTGACGGCTCCCTCGGCCCCGGTCCCCGGCCCTCGGCCCCGGCCCGGCCCTCGGCCCCGGCCCGGCCCTCGGCCCCGGCCCGGCCCTCGGGACCGGGGGCCGAGGGCCGGGGGCCTGGTACCGGACGGCCTCACCGAACCGGGACCGGAACGGGGACCGGGACCGGGATCGGGATCGGGATCGGAACGGGGACCGGCCCAGGAGCCCTGACGCCCCTCTCCTCCCGATCGGCCGAACGGACCCTGACGGTTCCTCAGCCCCGGACGGGGCAGTCCGAGAGGCCAGTCGGGCGACGGTCCGTGCGCCGACCACCCGCTTGGACCGGTGCCCCGTGCACCCCTCCGGTTCGCCCCGCACGATGGGCCCCATGAGGACCTCCCCCGCCCTGCGTGCCGCCGCCCTGGCCGCCGTCACCGTGCTCCTGCCCATCACCGCCTGTTCGAGCGGCGGCACCGAGGAAGGCGCCGGGCCGCGCAGCTCGCCGCTCGCGGCGAACGCCGCGGCGACCGGCCCCGACGACCTCGCCTCCCAGCAGCTGACGTGGAAGCCCTGCCCCGCCCCGGTCCCGGCGCAGGGCGGCGGGAAGGCACCGACCCCGCTGCCCGGCGGCACCCCCTGGGAGTGCTCGTTCATGCGGGCCCCGCTCGACTACGCGAACCCCGACGGCCAGACGATCCAGCTGGCGCTCATCCGGGCCAGGGCCGAGAACAAGGACAAGCGGATCGGCTCCCTCATCTTCAACTTCGGCGGTCCCGGTGCCTCCGGCGTCGCCACCCTGCCCGCCTTCGGCAAGGACTACGACAAGCTCCGCGCCGGCTACGACCTGGTCAGCTTCGACCCGCGCGGGGTGGGCCGCAGCGCGGGTGTGCGGTGCGAGAGCGACAAGCAGCTCGACGCCCGCTACGAACTCGACGGCACCCCGGACACCCCCGCGGAGGTGAAGACCCTCGTCGAGAGCACCAGGACGTTCGCGGACGCCTGCGAGCGGAACTCCGGCACACAGCTCCCCCACGTCGGCACCACCGAGGCCGCACGCGACATGGATCTGATGCGCCAGGTGCTCGGCGACAAGAAGCTGTACTACTTCGGCATCTCGTACGGCACCGAACTGGGCGGCGTGTACGCCCACTTGTTCCCGAAGAACGTCGGCAGGTCGGTGCTGGACGCGGTGGTGGACCCGACCCAGAACTCCGAGCAGTCCTCGCTCGGCCAGGCCAAGGGCTTCCAGCTCGCGCTGGACAACTTCGCCCAGGACTGCGTGGACCGCGGCGACAACTGCAAGCTCGCCGGTGCCACCCCCGAGGAGGTCGAGCAGGGCATCTCCGACCTGCTGGACTCGCTGGAGAAGCAGCCGGTCGCGGGCATCGGGTCGCGCCGGCTGACCCAGACCCTGGCCACCACCGGCATCGCGACCGCGCTCTACTCCAGGCAGACCTGGCCGCTGCTGGAGCAGGGCGTGGACGAGGCCGAGGGCGGCAACGGCGCGCTCCTCCTCGCCCTCGCCGACTCGCTGAACGGCCGTTCCGAGGACGGCAGCTACGACAACTCGATGGCCGCCAACACCGCCATCAACTGCGCCGACTCCAAGCAGCGGTTCACCGCGGACCAGACCCAGGACAAGCTCCCGCAGTTCCGGTCCGCCTCGAAGATCTTCGGGGACTACCTCGGCTGGGGCCTGATGGGCTGCACCGACTGGCCGGTCGCGGGCGCCTGGGAGACCCCGGACGTCAGCGCCCCGGGCGCGGCCCCCATCCTCGTCATCGGCAACACCGGCGACCCGGCGACGCCGTACGAGGGCGCCAAGGCCATGACGAACGCGCTGGGCGAGGGCGTCGGCGTGCAGATGACGTACGAGGGCCAGGGGCACGGCGCGTACAACAGCGGCAACCCCTGTGTGCAGAGGGCCGTGGGCGGTTACCTGCTGGAAGGCAAGGTTCCGGCGGCCGGGACCGTCTGCCGATAGCGACTCCCCTCCGGGGAACCGGGGCCCGTCCGGCGAGCGGAACCGGACGGGCCCCTTCGCCGTCCCCGGCGGAGAGCGCCGGACAGCCTCAGGGTCTTTCGTTTGGATCAGGCCGGATCAGTGAGCGGGGTCCGGTGTGTGCGATCGCAAGGCGGAGGAGGGAGTCGGATGGGGTCTCCCCTGCTCGAGCGAAGCCGAGAGCTCGGGGAAGGAGCCATGGCGACCGACGACAACGCGGCGAGCGTGCATGCCGGGGCACGCGAGCCCGGCCTGATCCAAACGAAAGGCCCTAACATGAGCGGACTTCTGCACGCCTCGGATGCAGGCACCTCCGTGCGCCACGACGATCAGCGCCCCGTGCGCCGCGTGGCGCGCGGGCGACAACGGGGAGGACGTACGACGTGTCCGCACACGCACGCGCCGGAGCTCTGGCCGGCACCGCACTTCTGCTGACGGGCCTGCTCGCGGGCTGCGGCGGGGGAACGGACGAGAAACCGGCCGACCGCACGGACCGCGCGGCGTCCCCGGCCGGTGACCCGTCGGCCGCGCCGGACGGCCTGCCCCCGCTGCCCGCCTCCCTCACCTCCCAGCGGCCGGACTGGAAGCGCTGCGAGGCCCCGGAGGGCGGCAGCGCGCCCGGGGACCAGTGGCGGTGCTCGACGGTCCGGGTTCCGCTGGACTACGCGAAGCCGGACGGCGAGACGGTCGGGATCGCGCTGATCCGCAAGAAGGCCGGGAACTCCGGCCGGCGCCTCGGTTCGATGCTGTTCAACTTCGGCGGTCCCGGCGGTTCGGGGGTCGGGATACTGCCGCGCGCCGCCGGTGCGTACGGGGAACTCAACTCCCGTTACGACCTGGTGGGCTTCGACCCACGAGGGGTCGCGGGCAGCGAGGGGGTGCGCTGCCGCACCGACAAGGAGCAGGAGGCCT
This sequence comes from Streptomyces sp. sk2.1, assembly GCF_008120935.1. Taxonomy (GTDB): domain Bacteria; phylum Actinomycetota; class Actinomycetes; order Streptomycetales; family Streptomycetaceae; genus Streptomyces. Next base: position 670,962 of record NZ_RDBO01000077.1, on the reverse strand, counting down.
CCTTCCGGAAGGTCGACATGACCCCGGACACACCGGCGGAGGAGGAGGCGTTCCTGAAGGACGGCGCGGACTTCGGCGCCGGGTGCGAGCGCCTCTCCGGCAGGCTCCTGCCGCACGTCGGCACGGTGAACGCCGCCCGCGACATGGACCTGATCCGCCAGGTGCTGGGCGACCGGAAGCTCACCTACTTCGGTATGTCGTACGGCACCGAGCTCGGCGGCACCTACGCCCACCTCTTCCCGAAGAACGTCGGGCGCACCGTCCTGGACGCCGTCGTCGACCCGACCGCGGACGCCATCGGGCACGCCCGCAACCAGGCGACCGGCTTCCAGCGGGCCCTGGAGAACTACCTCGAGGACCGGGGCCAGGACCCGAAGGCGGGCACGCGGCGCATCGCGCGGCTGCTGGAGCGCATCGACCGAAAGCCGCTGCCGACCGCCTCGGGCCGCGAGCTGAACGACTCGCTGGCCGTCACCGGCATCGTCATGCCGCTCTACTCCAAGAGCAGCTGGCCCGCTCTGACGCAGGCGCTGGACGAGGCGGAGAAGAGCGGCACCGGTAACGGGCTGCTCGCACTCGCCGACTCCTACAACGGCCGTGACGAGAGGGGCGGCTACGACACCCAGAGCCACTCGCAGCGCGCCATCTCCTGCGCGGACAGCAAGCTCCGGCCGACGGCGGACGAGGCCCGCGCGCTCCTGCCGGAGTTCCGGAAGCTGTCCCCGGTGTTCGGTCCGTTCCTGGCGTGGGACACGGCGGGCTGGTGCTCGCAGTGGCCGGTGGAGGGCGAGCACGACACCCCGGAGACGAGCGCTCCGGGCGCCGGTCCGATCCTGGTCGTCGGCACGACCGGTGACCCGGCGACGCCGTACGAGGGTGCCCGGAAGATGGCGGACGAGCTGGGCGGGGGCGTCGGCGTCCTGCTCACCAACAAGGGCGAGGGGCACGGCGCGTACGGCGGGAACGCCTGTGTGACGTCGGCCGTGAACACGTACTTCCTCGACGGGAAGGTCCCGGACGACGGGAAGACCTGCTCGTAGCACTGCTCCGGAAACACGGTGAGGGGGCCGGTCCGTGCGGACCGGCCCCCTCACCACGTGCTGTACGCGGAGTGTCTCAGTACACCGGCTTCTCGGGCTCGATCTGGTTGACCCAGCCGATCACGCCGCCGCCCACGTGCACCGCGTCGGCGAAGCCCGCCGACTTGAGGACCGCGAGGACCTCGGCGCTGCGGACGCCGGTCTTGCAGTGCAGGACGATGCGCCGGTCCTGCGGGAGGTCCTGGAGGGCGTTGCCCATCAGGAACTCGTTCTTCGGGATCAGCTTGGCGCCGGGGATCGAGACGATCTCGTACTCGTTCGGCTCACGGACGTCGATGATCTCGATCTTCTCGTCCGCGTCGATCCACTCCTTGAGCTGCTTGGGAGTGATCGTGGAGCCGGCCGCCGCCTCCTGGGCCTCCTCGGACACGACGCCGCAGAAGGCCTCGTAGTCGATGAGCTCGGTGACGGTGGGGTTCTCGCCGCAGACCGCGCAGTCGGGGTCCTTGCGGACCTTGACCTGGCGGTACTGCATCTCCAGGGCGTCGTAGATCATCAGTCGGCCGACCAGCGGGTCGCCGATGCCGGCGATCAGCTTGATGGCCTCGTTGACCTGGATGGAGCCGATGGAGGCGCAGAGCACCCCGAGCACGCCGCCCTCGGCGCAGGAGGGGACCATGCCCGGCGGGGGCGGCTCCGGGTAGAGGCAGCGGTAGCAGGGGCCGTGCTCGGACCAGAAGACGGACGCCTGGCCGTCGAACCGGTAGATCGAGCCCCAGATGTACGGCTTGTTCAGCAGCACGGCCGCGTCGTTGACCAGATAGCGGGTGGCGAAGTTGTCCGTGCCGTCCACGATCAGGTCGTACTGGGCGAAGATGTCCATCACGTTGTCGGCTTCGAGCCGCTCCTCGTGAAGGACCACGTTCACGTACGGGTTGATGCCGAGCACCGAGTCCCTGGCGGACTCGGCCTTGGAGCGGCCGATGTCGGACTGGCTGTGGATGATCTGGCGCTGCAGGTTCGACTCGTCGACCTCGTCGAACTCCACGATGCCGAGCGTGCCCACGCCGGCCGCGGCCATGTACATCAGGGCCGGCGACCCCAGACCGCCGGCGCCGACACAGAGCACCTTCGCGTTCTTCAGCCGCTTCTGTCCGTCCATCCCGACATCCGGGATGATCAGGTGGCGGGAGTACCTGCGGACCTCGTCGACGGTGAGCTCAGCAGCTGGCTCGACCAGGGGTGGCAGCGACACAGGAACCTCAACAATGCAGGTGGTCGGTTTCTACGTACTTCAACTGCGTACGGTTGTTCTTCCGGTAACACTGCCACGCCCCCTCTCATTCCGAGATACCCGGTCCGACCCGCGAGACGATTTCGTCCCAGTACCTGGGCAGCGTCACGAATGGGTCGGTTCGTCCCTGTCGGCCGTCTCGATCCGTGAAGAAGATCGTGCCCGCCCCCTGCCAGCGGGCGATGCGCATGGCCTCTTCGAGATGGGTGCGCGGGACCCCGTGGACGAAGTGCGCGAACTTCTCCGGCGGATAGGCCGCGGTCCACTCCGCCACCTGCGACCAGCGGTAGTCGGTCCACGGGCCGCGGAAGGTCACCAGCTGGTCGGCGGCCTCCGCGTAGCCGGGGTACGGGTGGGTGTCGGGCGCGAGCACCAGCGGCCCGCGCCCCCGGCCGGGCGGCCGCTCCCCGTCGCCGAGGAGCGCGGCGAGCGTGCCGGTGAGACGGCGCACCGCCGGGAGACCGGCGCGTTCGGCCGGGCAGCGGTCGAGGTAGAAGCCGTCGACGCGGTACCAGTCGAGGAAGGACCGCGCGTCGGCGACCAGCTCCGCGAAGGGTCGGTCGCCGAGGGCCAGGTCGAGGTGGCCGAGCAGGCTGCCGCCCGCCGCCCGGACCGCCTCGCGCGGGTCCTCGTCGTGCACGGCCCGCTCCCGCGCGTTGCGCAGCCGGCCCGCGGCCTCCAGGCAGTGCGGGTCCGGTCTGCTGCCGGGGCCGTTGTCGATGTTGAGGACGGCCCAGTGCAGCGGGGTGCCGGGGCGGGCCAGTTCGGCCCACTCGGCGGGGGCGAGCAGCGGGTGCGCACAGCCGGGGACGCCGAAGCCGAACCGTTCGGCACCACCGGTCCTGGGGATCGTGCCGGTGATGGTCAGATGCGGCACGCCGCCTCCATCCAGATGTCGGCGAGGGACTCCTCCAGATTGATCCGGGGGCGCCAGCCGAGCCGGTCCCTGGCGGTGCGGACGTCGGCCTGCTGCCAGGCGCCGCAGCCGTCGGGGTAGGGGGACGGGGTCGCCGAGAGGTGCTCGATGACCGACTCGTTGGAGGTGCGCGGGGCACCGATGGGCAGCCGGGGCGGGGGCGCGTCCAGCTCGTGGAGCGCGCCCGCGTATCCGGCGACCCGGGCGAGGACGGCGGCCGCGTCCCGCAGGCGCACGGCGCGTCCGGTACCGATGTTGACGACGCCCTGGGCTGCGGAGAGCGAGGCCGCGTGCACGGCGCGCGCGACATCGCGCACGTCGACGAAGTCGCGCTGCACGCCGAGGCCGCTGAGCTTCAGCTCGCCGTCCCCGGACTGCATGGCCCGGCGCATCGCCTCGGCGAGCCTGCCGAGCGGGGAACCGGCCGGGGTGCCCGGTCCGACCGGGGAGAAGACCCGCAGCACGACCGCGTCGAGGCCGGAGCCGAGGACGAGTTCGGTGGCGGCGAGCTTGCTGACGCCGTACGGGCCGCCGGGGCGCGGCAGCGCGTCCTCCGCGGTGGACGAGCCGGGCTGCGAGGGCCCGTACTCCGAGGAGCAGCCGACCTGGACGAGGCGGGCCGTGCAGCCGCTGCGCCGCATCGCCTCGCAGACGGTGGCGACGGCGACGGTGTTGTGGCGGGTCAGCTCGCGCGCCCCGCCGCGGGTGGCGCCCGCGCAGTTGACGACGACGCCGGGGTGGACGGCGTCCAGGAAGCGGGTCAGCGCGCCGGGGCTTCCGCTGGCCAGGTCGAACCGTACGTCGGCGTCGTCGCCGCGGCCGAGCGCCGTGAGGTGCACGGCGGGGTCGGCGAGCAGGCGATCGGCCACGAACCGGCCGAGGAATCCGTTGGCTCCGAGCAGCAGCACCCTCATCGCGCGCCCCCTCGGCGCCGACGGCGACCTGCCGGGGAAGGGGATTGGGGGGTCATGTCCGTTGTCTCCTCGTTGAAATGGGATGGGTGATGCGGCAGCGACCCGCGACGTCGGCTCCGCGGGGCGTGCACATGGTTCGTGGGGGGTGGTGGAACGGTGGTGCGGCTTCGGGGTGGTGCGGGGGTGTCCGCGCGCGCCGCCCGGGCCGGGGCAGGGCGGTCGGGCGCGGGGTGGTGAGTGGTGGGCGGTACGGCGGTGGTCACCCGGTGGTGCCGTTTTCATCGGCTCGGGCGGTGGTGTGGGCGGATGCCCTGGAGAGGACGACGGTGGCGGTGATGAGCAGCCCGAGGGCGGAGGCGCCGCAGGCGACGGCGGGTACCGCTCCGGTGCCGCCCGCCACGACGAGGAGGTCGACGGGGCGGGCCAGGAAGTGCAGACCGGGCAGTCGCCCGGCCAAAATCAGGGCGGGTGCCAGGGCCTCGACGGCGCAGGCGGTGGCGAGCGCGGCGATGGCCGGGCCGGGGTACCCGTGTCCGGTCAGCAGCCGGGCCAGCAGGAGCAGCACGCCGAGCGCGGCCGCCCCGGTGAACGCCCCGCCGCTCCCGTACCCGAGGCGGGCGAGGTGCAGCAGACCGATGAGGACGCACAGGTGGAGCGCGACGGCGCCGAACAGCAGGGGGCGCACACCGGCGGCGAACTCCTCCAGTGCGCGGCTGCCGCGGAGTTTGCGGCGCGCGTGCACGGAGAAGAGGTGGGCGCACCAGGCGGCCGGGGCGAGCGAGAGGGCCAGTCCCAGCAGTGGCGCGGGGGTGATCTCCCAGGGGCCCTCGGGTCCGCCGCTGAGCACCTGGGCGAGCAGGGGTTCGCCGTACAGGACGTAGCCGAGGAGCCAGCAGCCGTACAACGGGGCGGTGAACGGGGAGCGGCTCCCGGCGCGCAGGGGGCCGTCGCGCAGGGCGAGGGCGAGGGCGGCGAGCGCGAGGAACGCGCCGGTGAGGGCGACCGCGAGCCGGGCCCCTCCCCCGAGCGCCCCCTCGGTGAGTTCGAGCACGCCGACGGTCGCGACGCAGGCGGCGCCCGGCAGCAGGGCGCGGAGCGACCAGGCGGCGCGCGTGTGGACGTCGCGCTCCGGCGCGCCGGGGCCGGCCGCGGGCTCCGTGACCGTTTTGGGCATCCGTGCGAACAGTTCCTCGGCGAGCGAGAAGACGTCGCGGTGCCGGTAGCGGGCGGCCACCCGGTCGGTGACGCCGTGGGCCTCCAGGCCGGCGGCGATCTCCAGCGGGTCGACGGCCCGTTCGCACAGCTGCCGGTGCCGGTGCATCAGCGATTTCACGGGGTCGGCGGTGCCGCGCCGCGCGGTACCGGGCCGCCGCGCCGCGACGGCTCCGGCGATCTCGGGAGCACGGCGGGCCCCGGTTCCGGTCGCGGCTCCCGCTCCGGTGACGGAAGCCCCGGCTCCGGCCTCGGCGGCAGGAACCCCGGCAACAGGGGCTCCCGCTCCGGTGGCGAGGGTTCCGGCGGTCGGGGGCAGGGCGTCCCCGCCTCCCCCGGTGGCCGGCGTGACGGGTGCGTCGGGCACCTCGGTCGGGCGGCCCATGGTGACTCCTTCGTGATCGTCGCCGACCGTGCCGGACCGTCCCGGCGCGCCGCGGCCCGGCCCGGCCGCCTCCTGCCCCTGCCGCCGCTCCTGCTCACGCATCCGTGCCACCCGCTCCCCGCGCCCCCGCGCAGACGGTCCGGGGCCCGGCGGCCCAGCTCGGCGTGCGGTCGGCCGGAACGGTGCACGGGTCCGTCCACGGGCCCATGACGTGTGCTTCGGGCGGGGTGGCGAACGGACGCGGTCCGCCGTCGGGCTCCGTCGTTCCGGCCCCGGTCCTCCGGCGCACCGGGGCGTGCGCCATCAGCTCCAGGTAAATGCCGCGAAATGCCGCGAGGTTCTGTTCGACGGTGAAGAGTTCGAGTGCGCGGGCGCGGGCCGCCGCTCCGAGCCGTGCACGCCGCTCGGGGTCCCGCAGCAGCGCGAGACAGGCGTCGGCCAGTGCCCCGGGGTTGCCCGGGGGCACCACGAGGCCGGTGCCGCCGATGACCTCGACGACCGCGCCGACGTCCGTCGAGACCGTGGCCCGGCCGCAGAACATCGCCTCGACGAGGCCGGTGGGGAAGCCCTCGGCCACGCTGGAGAGGACGACGACCCCGCCCGCCCCGTACGTCTTCGCGGGGTCGGCCGCCCCGGCCGCGCCGGGGTCCTCGAAGGAGACCGGGCCGCCATCGGCGGTGTCCGCGCCCGTCGCCCCGGCGGGGAGCGGCCGGGCGGGGAACAGCCGGTCGGCGAGTGCCCGGCAGTGCGCGAGGTAGGCGGCGCCCTCCGGGCCCCCCGCCGGGGTGCCGATGATCCGCAGCCGGGCGGCCGGTGCGGACCTCTGGACCTCCGCGAAGGCGCGCAGCAGCGCGACCAGGTCCTTGGCCGGTTCGATCCGGCCGACCCAGACCAGGGTGTCGTCCGGACCTCCGTCGCCGCTCTCGCCCAGCTCCGTGAAGCGGTCGGACTCCATGCCGGGGTGGACGGTGCGCAGCTTCTCGCGTCCGGCCCCGCACCGCTCCTGCCAGCGGCGGGCGTGGGTGTCGCCGGGGGTGACGATCGCGGCCTGCCGGTACACCTCGGCGGCGAGCAGCCGGTGGAAGCCGGCGAGCAGGGCGCGCACCGGCGCACTCGATCCGGTTCCGGCCTCGGCGAGGTGGTGCGCCCGCAGCCGCGCGCCGTACTCGGTGACCAGCAGGGGCACCCCGAAGAAGCGTTTGACCAACAGCCCGGGCAGGGCCGCGGCGCCGCCGGACGTCGCGTGGCAGAGGTCGACCGCGCCGAGGCCCTCCTCGTCGTACCAGTCGAGCGAGAGCGGGTGCAGCGCCCGGTCGAGCTCCCGGGCGAAGACGAGCAGGTCGGGGACGGCGGCGGCCTGGACGGTGCGTCCGGCCCCGGGGGCGTGGCAGGCCGCTTCCAGGACGCGCACGGCGGTCTCGGAACGGAGCGCCGGAGCCAGTCCGCCGTGCTCACGGGCCAGTTCGGCGAGCCCGTAGAGGCCCTGCGCGAACCGTTCGCCCACGGCGTCACCGGCCGTGCGCCCCGCGCCCGGCCCGCCGACACCGGCACCGCCCGCGCCGCTGCTTCCCGCGCCGCTGCTTCCCGCGCCTCCCGCGCCGTCGACGGCCCCGTTCCCGGCCCGCGCCCCGTCGGCCGCGCAGACCGCGGAGGCGAGAGCCGTCAGATGCGCCGTGAAGCGCCGCCGCTCGCGCCGTCCGTACGGGCGCGCGCCCCTGCCCGACCGCATCCGGCCGAGCGGTCCGCGGGCGTCCGGAGCGCCCTCGTCCGCGGTCCACACCGGCGCCGTCCGCACCCGGCTGACCTGCATCGGGAGCGGGACCCAGCCCTGTTCCCCCTGCTCGGCGGAGCGGCTGAGCGCGAAGAGATCGAACTCGTGCTGCGCGATTCCGCGCACCAGACGGTCGCACCAGAGTCCGGACTCACCGTTCGGGTACGGGTAGCCACCCTCGGTGAGGAGTCCGATCCGCACGGGCACACCTCCGATCTCCCCGGTGGACGGCCGCCGTTGACACGACGACTCATAGCGGGAAGACCGTAAGCGGATACGCCGGTGGCGCGACGGACGGTTGTCCGTCGCGCCACCGGAAGGGGTGAACCGGCGTAACTTTCCCGCCCCGACGGCGTTTCGTTGCGCCGGGAGAGCGGTTCGTCACTCCGGGTCAGGCGGCGGCCAGCTCCTTGCGGGCCGCGCGGCGCACCGCCGCGAGCGCCGGATCGAGCGCGGGGACGGCCGCCAGGAGCTGCCTGGTGTACGGGTCCCGGGGGTTCCCGTACACCTCGTCCACCTCGCCCTCCTCGACGATCCGGCCCCGCCGCATGACCGCGACCCGGTCGCTGACCTGCCGCACGACGGCCAGGTCGTGGGCGATGAAGACCAGGGCGAGCCCCAGTTCCCGCTGCAGCCGCGCCAGCAGGGCGGTCACCTGGGCCTGGGTCGTCACGTCGAGCGCGGAGACCGCCTCGTCGCAGACGATCAGCTCCGGCTCGGCGGCCAACGCCCGTGCGATGCCGACCCGTTGGCGCTGCCCGCCGCTGAACTCGTGCGGGTAGCGGTGGTAGCTCTCCGGGTCGAGGCCGACCCGGGTCAGCAGGTCCCGCACCCGGGCCCCGATCACGGACTCGTCGCGTTCCCCGGCGGCCCGCAGCGGGTCGGCGACCGACTCGCCGATCGAGCGGCGCGGGTTGAGGGAGGAGACGGGGTCCTGGAAGACCATCTGCACCCGGGCCCGGCGGGTGAGCCGGCCCGAGGTGGGCTCCCGCAGCCCGACGAGCATCCGCCCGAGGGTGGTCTTGCCGCTGCCGCTCTCGCCGACGACGCCGAGGGTCTCGCCGCGGCGGACGGTGAGGGAGACGCCGTCGACGGCCGCGAAGGCGGACTTCCCCCTGCCGAACACCTGTCGTACGTCGACGGCTTCGACGAGCACGTCGGCCGCTTCGGCCGCCTCCCCCGGGCCACCCGCGGCACCCGGAACCTCTGCGCCCCCAGGAACCTCTGCAATCCCAGAAACCCCTACAGCCCTCGGAACCTCTGCGGTACCAGAAGCCCCCACAGCCCCCGGAACCTCTGCGATCCCGGAAGCCCCCGCGACCCCGGAGCCGTCCGGAGCCACCTCGGTCCCGGGGGCGACCCGCGGCTGCGTCACCCGCGGCACCGCCGCCAGCAGCGCCCGCGTGTACGGCTCGCGCGGCGCCACGAGCACCTCGCCCACCGGCCCCCGTTCCACCGCCCGCCCCGACTGCATCACCAGCACCTCGTCGACCGACTCCGCCGCCACTCCCACGTCGTGCGTGACCAGCAGCAGCCCCATGCCCGTCTCCCGCCGCAGGCCGTGCAGCAGGTCCAGGATCTGGGCCTGGACGGTGACGTCCAGGGCGGTCGTCGGCTCGTCGGCGATCAGCAGCTGGGGCTCGCAGGCCAGGGCCATCGCGATCAGCGCCCGCTGCCGCATCCCGCCGGAGAACTCGTGCGGCCTCGACCGGGAGCGCCGCGCCGCGTCGGGAATCCCGACCCGGTCCAGCACCTCCACGGCCCGCGCCCGCGCGGCCCGGCGGGAGGCCCGGTTGTGCACCCGGTACACCTCGGCGATCTGGTCGCCCACCGCGTAGTACGGGTCGAGCGAGGACAGCGGGTCCTGGAAGACCATCGCGGCCTTCGCGCCCCGCAGCGCCCGCAGTTCCGCGTCGTCCGCCGCGTTCACGTCCACACCCGCGACCCGGACCGAGCCGCCGACCTCGGCACCGGTCCCCCGGTGCAGGCCGAGCAGGGCGTACGCCGAGGCGCTCTTGCCGGAGCCGGACTCGCCGACGACGCCGAGCGCGCCGCCGGCCTCCAGCGAGAACGACAGGTCCTCCACCGCGCGCACGTCGCCGAACGAGATCGAGAGACCGGAGACTTCGACCAGGCTCATGCCAGCACCACCCGTCGGTCGGCCATCGCCTGCAGGATGTCGGCGACGGTATTGGCGAGGACCACGAAGAACCCGGTGACGAGCACCAGGCCGACGACCACCGGAAGGTCCACGTGCTTCACGGCGTCGACGAGTTCCCGGCCTACGCCCGGAATCCCGAAGAGCGACTCGGTGAGGACGGCGCCGCCGAACATCGAGCCGACGTCCAGCGCGCCGAGCGCGATCACCGGCGCCAGCGCGCCGCGCAGGGCGTGCCGTCCGACGATCGCCCGCTCGCCGACCCCGTACGCCCGGAAGGTGCGCACGTGGTCCTCGGCCAGGGTCTCCAGCATCGAGGCCCGGGTCATCCGGGCGTACGGGGCGGCGGACACCAGGGCCAGCGAGATCCAGGGCAGCAGCAGGTTCCAGGCCCACTGCTCCGGGTCCTCGGTGAACGGCACGTAGTCGGGGAACGGCAGGATCCGGAGCGCCGTGACCGTGATGATGATCAACAGCAGCCCGATGACGAAGACCGGGGTGGCCATGCCGGCCAGGGTGATCCAGGTGAGGATGCGCTCGGTCGGACGGCCGCGCCGCCACACCGAGAGCAGTCCGGTCCCGACGCCGAGCAGCATCCACAGCACGAAGGCGCCGACGGCGAGCGAGGCGGTGGCCGGGAGCTTGGCCAGGATCAGCTCGGTGACCTGCTGGTCGCTCTGGTACGAGAGTCCCAGGCAGGGGGCCTGGCAGTGCAGCACGCCGGTCCCGGTCGAGTAGTCGCGGCCGGTGAGGAGCCCCTGGAGGAAGTGCGCGTACTGCACGTACAGCGGGTCGTCCAGGTTCAGTTGCTCGCTGACCTGCGCCACCTGCGCGGGCGAGCAGCGCGGACCGCAGGCGATCTGCGCGACGTTGCCGGGCGCGACGTAGAAGGCCGCGTAGACGACGACGCTGAGGGCGAGCAGCACGAAGAGCGCGCCGCCGAGGCGTCTGAGCAGGAACCACTTCATGCCGCGGCCTCCTTCTCGCGTCCGGTGCCGGTGCCGGTGCCCGCGCCCGTGCCGGTTCCCTTCCGGCCCGCGCCGGTCCGCTTCCGGCCGGTGCCGATCCGCAGCCGGGACTCGGCGCGCGGGTCGAGTGCGGTGCGCACGCCCTCGCCGAGGACGGTCAGCGCCAGCACGGTGACGAAGAGCAGCAGGGCGGGGATCAGCAGGTAGGTGGGGGCCGCCTGGTACCAGGTGTCGGCGTCGCTGAGCATCTGTCCCCAGGACGGGGTGGGCGGCTTGATGCCGACGCCCAGGAAGGACAGGGCCGCCTCGACGACGATGTTGCCCGGGAAGAGCAGCACGGCGTACGTGATGACGGGGGCGGCCAGGGCGGGCAGCAGTTCGCGCCGGGCGATCTGCCAGGGCCCCCAGCCGCTGAGCCGGGCGGCGGCCACGTGGTCGAGCGATTTCAGCGCGAGCGTCTGGGCGCGCACGATCTTGGAGATGCCTGACCAGCCGACCAGGCCGATGATGACCGCGATCAGGACCGGGCGCGGGAAGCCCGCCGGTACGACGGCCAGCGCGCCGAGCGCGATCACCATGACGGGCAGCGCGACCACGACATCGGTGACCCGGCTCAGCGCCTGGTCGACGAAGCGGTTGCCGAGCCCGGCCGCGAGACCGACGGCGACGCCGATGAGCACCTGGAGCAGGGTGGCGGCCAGTGCGACACCGAGCGAGACCCGGGCGCCGTACACGACGCGGGCGAACAGGTCGCGTCCGGTGAGCGGTTCGACGCCGAGCCAGTGCTCGGCGCTCATGCCGCCGAAGGAGCCGATCGGCACCCCGCCGGTGGCGGAGTCGACGAGGTCGGGGTGGTACGTGGTGGGGTCCTGGCCCTCGATGCCCGTGAGCAGCGGGGCGGCGAGCGCGGCCAGGACCAGCAGGGCGACGACCGCGGCGGCCACCAGGGCCGAGCGCCGGGCGCGCAGCCGCCGCCAGAACGGATGGGCCCCGGAGGCGGGGGCCGCGACGGCCCCCGCCTCCCCGGCCGGAAGTGCGTCGGCCATGGTTACTTGACCGCGACCTGCGAGACGTCGAGCACGCCGGTCCAGTCACTGATCACGACGTTCTTGACGGCCTCGCCGTACAGCCGCTTGTAGACCGGGTGGAACAGCGGCACGGTCAGGGCCTGCTCGCCGACCTTCTTGTCGAGTGCGCCCCAACGCTTCGCGGCGGCGTCCAGGTCGGTCAGCTTGTTGATCTCGTCGATCTCCTTGTTGACCGAGGGGTCGTTCAGCTGGCCGGAGTTGAAGTTGTAGCCGGACTCGACGATCTGGCGCCCGTCGAAGATCGGCGCGAAGAACGGGCCGCCGGACGGCCAGTCGGCGCCCCATCCGCCGAGGAAGAAGCCGGGCTCGCTCTTCACGTTGTAGACCGTGTCGGAGTAGTCGTTGCTCTCCAGACCCTGGAGCTTGACGGTGATGCCGGCCTTCTTCAGCGCCTCCTGGATCGCGGTGGCGATCTCCGGGCTCGTCGCGAAGTCCTTGTCGTTGGAGTGCGTGAGGGTGACGGTCAGCCCGTCGGGGTGGCCGGCCTCCTTCAGCAGCTCCTTGGCCTTGGCCGGGTCGCCCGACTTGCCCGCCGGGAAGTGGTCGTACGGCGTGTACCCGAAGGCCGCCTGGTTCGGCAGGAAGGTGGTGGCGGGTTCGGCGAGCGAGGAGCCGCCGGCCGCGTTGACCACGGAGGAGCGGTCGATGGCGTACGAGATCGCCTGGCGCACCTTCGGGTCGTCGAACGGCTTCACCTTCGGGTTGAAGGCGATGTAGTTGGTGTAGCCGAAGTGGCCGGTGCCGACCCGGGCGGCGAGCTTCTTGTCGCCGGTGACCTTGGCGAGTTCGGCCGGGCCCAGGTTGGTGTCGGTGGTGACGGCGGCGGCGTCGGCGCCCTGGGACGCGGACAGGCGCTGGTTGATGACGGCGGAGTCGAGGCCGGAGCGCACCTCGATCCGGTCGGGGTACGCCTTGCGCTCCTCGTCGGTCGCCTCCGACCAGTGCGGGTTGCGCTCCAGGGTCAGGCGCTCGCCGTCGCCCTCGTTCCTCACGACCTTGTACGGGCCCGAGGAGATCGGGTGCTCCTCGTACTTGGTGCCCTTGTCCTTGGCCTCGGGCACCGGGGTCGTCTGGGTCTGCGTGGCCAGGAAGGGGAACTCGCCCTCCGGCTTGTTGAGGTGGAAGACGATGGTCTTCGCGTCGGGCGTCTCGATCGAGTCGAGGCCCTTCTTGTCCTTGTACGGGCCCTGGTAGTCGGCGCCGCCGATCAGCCAGTCGCGCAGGTAGGGCGCGCCGCCGGAGAGTTCGGCGGCGAAGGAGCGCTCGATGCCGTACTTGATGTCGGCACTGGTGATCGCGGTGCCGTCCTCGTACTTCAGGCCGTCCTTGAGCGTGTACGTCCACACGGTGGCGTTCTTGCTGGGGGTGCCCAGGTCGGTCGCGAGGTCGGGGACGACCTTCGCGCCGGCGGCCCCGTCCTCGCGGTTGCGGGTGGTGAGCGTGCGGAAGACGAGGGAGGGGATGTTGCCGCCGCCGGAGGTGTAGAGCCGTGCGGGGTCGAAGTCGCTCTGCGGCTTGCTGTTCAGGACGGTGAGGGTGCCGCCCTTCTGGGGCTTGCCCGCCGCGCCGGAGTTCCCGTCGCCGCCTTTGCTGTCCTCGGGCCCGCAGGCCGCGGCACCCGCTGCCACGACGATGACTGCGGTGGCCGCTGCCACGCGGCGCGATATGACGGACGGTTGACGCATCGGAAGGTGACCTCTCGGATTACTGCCTGGAGAAACGGACTGAAGAATTCCGCAGGCAGGGCGAGAGCGGCCGGGGACGGTCGTCACACGAAGGAATCAACCGGAAGGAACCGGACTGCCGCGCCTGCGGGCGAGGTGTGCCCGGCGCGGCGGTCGTATGTGGCCGTCCCGGCCCGTTCGGGGCTCGGACGGCGGGCGGACGCGCGCTCGGGCAGGCGTCAGCAACAGTGGATGTCGGCGACACTGTGCCCGGTCACGCCGATGAGCGCCAGCTCTATGGCTGTGCGACCGGGGGTGACGGGACTGTGCGACATGCCGAGAAATATGGATCACCGCTCGAACCGATGTCAACGCGATTCGAGACGCCTGTCCCAGCATTCGGACAGCGCATGGACGTGGACGGCCGTCCGCGCGGCCCGCGCCGGGACCCGTCCACGAGCCGGGGACGACCCGCCGCGTCTGCGGGCCCGGCCCCATCGGGGTCAACTGCCCGGATGGACCCAGGCGTTGGGACGGCACTTGATCCCGTCGAGGTCCAGGGTCTTGGTCTGCTGCTGCATCACCGGGGCGAGGGCTCCGGGCGTGCGGCAACTCACATGGTTGTGACCCAGCCGGTGGCCGACCTCATGGTTGATCAGCATCTGGCGGTAGGCGAAGAGTTTGTCCGGACCGAAGGTCGAGGAGCCCTGGGCCCAGCGGTAGGCGTTGATCATGACGCGCTCGGTCGCGGCGGAGTCGCACGAGACGTTGTCCTGCGTGGTGTCCAGGCCGGACTTGGCGCACCAGACACCGGTGGTGCCGGGGCTGGCCAGGGTGATCACGAAATCGGCCTTCCCGGAGGAGACCCGCTCGAAGGTCATCGCCCCGTCGTGCGCCCAGCTGCGGTCGTCGTTGAGGGTCTCCTGCACGGCCCTGGCGAAGAGCCCGGCGTCCAGGCCGAGGCCCTTCTCGATGTCGATCCGGTAGCGGTACTTGTGCCCGCGCCCCGGCGCCTTCGCCGCGCCCGGCACCGTCTCGAACTTTCCGGACGCCTTGAGCTCGGGGTCGAGCGGATAGGCGCGGGCCATCTTCTGCTCGTACGAGAGCGGCTTGACCTTCGCCGGGGTCGGGGTGGACCGGTCGTCCGAGCGGGAGGCATCGTCGGTGCCGTCCCGTTCGACGCCCGGGGCCCGCGCGACCGCGGCCCCGCCGTCGTGGTCCTGGGCGACCTGACCGGCCACGACCACGGCCAGCACCGTGGTCACCGCGGCGGCCGCGATGCCGGTGAAGGTGCGGCCCCGGATGCCCTTGCCGTCCTTGTCGTCCGCCGGGGCATCGGCGTCGCCATCGGGCGGCCGTTCGTCCCACGCGCCGACCGAGGCGTACGGATCGGCCGGGCGGGCCGGCGGAACGGCCGGTCCGCGGGACGCGGGCGGGGCGGGCGGCGCGTCGAAGGCTTCGACGAACTCGCGCCGCGGTCCCGGTATCAGCGGCCGGGCACCGGCCGGGGGCTGCTGCGGGGGCGCCGTCCGGGGCGGCGGCGCGGGATGGTGGCCCGGCTCGCGGTGTCGCGGCTGCGGCCCGGTCCCCCAGCCGCCGCCGGGTTCCCGCTGCTCGGGGTGGCCGCCGCGGACGTGGCCGGTCTGCTGGAACGGGGCGTGCCCGTCCGTACCGGCGGGGGCCTCCGCCGCCCTCCGCCGCCGGCCGGTACCGGGACCGGGCCTGACGCCCTCGCGTTCGCCGCCCGTGTCGACGGCGGCGGCCCCGGTGCCGGACCCCGGGGGTTTGGAGCCCTTTCGACTGTGTCGTCCCACGCCCCGGATCAGCTCCCGCCGCATTCGTCGAGCAATTCCCGGAAGGCCTGGGCGACCGCCTCCGGGTACTCCATCATCGCCACGTGCCCCGCGTCGGGCAGGGTCAGCAGCCGGGCGTCGCGGAAGGCCGCGGCCGCCTTGCTCGCCATCCGGTGGGAGACGAGCTGGTCCCGTCCGCCGTAGACGAGCTGGGTCGGTGCGAGCACCCGCTCGGCCTGGCGCCACAGTCCCTGCTGGCCGCCGAGCGTGTACGCATCGACAATGCCACGCGCCGAGCGCGCCATCGCGTCCCAGAAGTACGGCAGTTCCATCCGGCGCTCCATTTCGGCCACCGCCTCGCGGAAGCCCGCCTCGGAGACCCGTGCCGGGTCCCCGTAGCAGAGCGCCATGACGCCGCGGGTGCGCTCCTCCGCGGTCCACTCCCTGGTCATCCGGGCGAACAGGGCGGCCACACCCGGCAGCGCGAGCAGGCCCGTCGGCACGGCGGATCGCTGCACCCGGATCTCGGGCAGCGCGGGCGAGACGAGGGTGAGGGTGTGCACCAGGTCGGGCCGGACCGCGGCGACCCGGGTGGCCACGGCGCCGCCGAGCGAATTGCCGAACAGGTGCACCGGCCCCCGCTCCTCGGCGTCGAGGAAGCGGATCACGGCACGGGCGTGCCCGGTGACCGAGTAGTTCCCGTCGTCCGGGGGCGGCGAGCAGCCGAAGCCGGGCAGGTCGACGGCCTCCCCGTCGACCACGTCCTGGAGCAGCGGCATCAGCGCCGACCAGTTCTGCGAGGAGCCGCCGAGTCCGTGCACGAAGAGCGCGGGTGGCAGGCCGTCGCGCCCCGGCGTCCGGGACCGCACGGCCAGCGTCAGCCCCGGCAGCGCGACGGAGCGCAACTCCTCCCCCTCCGCGACCTTCACGGCGCTCGCCACGGGCGGTGCCGCGGCGACGACGGCACGGACTCCCGGCAGCTCGGTCGAAGACATGCGGCAATGTTACGAGACGATCACACCCCGGTTCATGTGTTCGCCGTCACAGGCCGCGTAGCGGCCCGGGGGCCCAGCTTCTACGCTCGAAGCGAGGAAGGGAGTCCCCATGACGGTCGACCCCAGTGACCCGGAGACCTTCGAGGACATCCAGCCGGACGAACCGGACCAGGAGACGCCCCGGGCGGACGCCGCCGAGCAGCGCACCGATCTCCAGCAGCGACGCGACGAACCGCTCACGGACATCGACCGGACCAGTGCCGACGAGGCCGATGCCGCGGAACAGGCCCGTGTTGTCACACAGGATGAGGACGATTACCGCTGATACGACCCGCTTTGTCCCACGGATCGTCGAATCTACGGCTACCGCAGCCGTCCGGTCCGTGAAATTCTGCGTCCGCGCCGCGCACACCCGGGTTACCCAAAAGTACGATGGCTGTACGGCGCAGCGTGCACGGAAAGGCTGTGTTCGATCACAAATTTGGGAGGCGGCGTGACAGCCATCGAGCAGACCGAGGCGGCGCGCCCGAGGGGTACTCGCCTGCCCCGCCGCGCCCGACGCAATCAGCTGCTGGGCGCCGCGCAGGAAGTTTTCGTGGCCCAGGGCTACCACTCCGCCGCGATGGACGACATCGCCGAGCGGGCCGGTGTCAGCAAGCCGGTGCTCTACCAGCACTTCCCGGGCAAGCTGGAGCTCTATCTGGCCCTGCTCGACCAGCACTGCGAGTCGCTCCTCCATGCGGTCCGTACGGCACTGGCGTCGACGACCGACAACAAGTTGCGCGTCGCCGCGACGATGGACGCGTACTTCGCCTACGTCGAGGACGAGGGCGGCGCGTTCCGGCTGGTCTTCGAGTCCGACCTGACCAACGAGCCCGCGGTGCGCGAGCGCGTGGACCGGGTGTCGTTGCAGTGCGCGGAGGCGATCTCCGACGTCATCGCCGGTGACACGGGGCTGTCCAAGGACGAGTCCATGCTCCTCGCGGTCGGCCTGGGCGGGGTGTCCCAGGTGGTCGCCCGCTACTGGCTCTCCAGCCAGTCCTCCATTCCGCGCGACACCGCCGTCCAGCTGCTCACCTCGCTGGCCTGGCGGGGCATCGCGGGCTTCCCGCTGCACGGCATCGACCAGCACTGAGGACCCGCTGCCCGGCGGGCTCCGGGTCCGGGCACGGGCGGCGGCCGCCGCCCGTGTTCGCTGCGGGCGTTGCCCGCCGACCACTGAGGGCTCCCCGCAGCGGGCTAATGTGTGCTGCGTACGGCGCGGTGCACCGCGCAGGGACTGACCGTCGGAGGGACATAGCCGTGGAGGTCAAGATCGGGGTGCAGCACACTCCCCGGGAGATCGTTCTGGAGAGCGGGCTCACCGCCGAAGAGGTCGAGAGCACGGTCGCCGAGGCTCTCGCCGGCAAGACGCAGCTGCTCAGCCTCACGGACGAAAAGGGCCGCAAGGTCCTGGTGCCGGCCGACCGGATCGCTTACGTGGAGATCGGCGAGCCCACCACGCGCCGGGTGGGGTTCGGCGCGCTGTAGGCACGTCGAAGCGGTGACCGAGGCGGCGGCCCGGCGGGATTCCCGCCGGGCCGCCGCGCGTCGTGACCGGAACGGGCTCCGCGATGCGTCGTCGCGACCGGAACGGGTCCTGCGGGGCGTCGTCGCGACCGGAACGGGTTCCACCGCTCGTCGTCGTGACCGGATCGGGTCCCGCGGGGCGTCGTCGCGACCGGGCCCTGTCCCGCAGTCGGCCTGATCTGTCCGCACATGCGTCCAGCAGGCGATTCCTGTGCGAAACCGGCTCGGGGAGGGTTGCGTTCCGCACCCTTCGGGTAGGACCGCTTACGACCGTTTTACCCGCCCCGCCACTCGCGAGGTGATCATCTGTGATCCTGGAACCGCTCGGTGCCGTCGTACTCGGACTCGCCCTCGCCTGGGTGGCGCTCCGCTCCCTGCCCCACCGGCTCCCGTCCCGTCGCGCCGTGTTCACCACCGGCGCCCTGGGAGCCCTGTTCGGCATGTTCCTCACGCACTCGGTGCTGGGCCCGGGTCACGGCGTGGCCACGCTGATCGGCGCGGTGCTGATCGGCGTGGTGACGCTCTCGTTGCTGGTCCGTCCCGGCAATCACGCCCTGAGCCGGTCGGCGGCCGTCTGACCGAGCGGTGCCGGGGCCGCGGGTGCGGCCCCGGGTGACCGTGATCGTCCCGCTACGCGGCGAGCCCCAGCGCGGCCATCCGCTTGGTGTGCGCCTCGGTGATCCGGGAGAACATCCGGCCCACCTCCGCCAGGTCGAAGCCGTCCGCCACGCCGCCGACGAGCATCGTCGACAGCGCGTCGCGGTCGGCCACCACCCGCTGGGCCTGGGAGAGCGCCTCGCCCATCAGCCGGCGCGCCCACAGCGCGAGCCGGCCCCCGACGCGCGGGTCGGCCTCGATCGCGGCGCGCACCTTCTCGACGGCGAAGTTGCCGTGTCCGGTGTCGTCGAGCACGGCGAGGACGAGGGAGCGGGTGTCCGAGTCGAGCCGGACGGCGACCTCGCGGTAGAAGTCACTGGCGATGGAGTCGCCCACGTACGCCTTGACCAGCCCCTCCAGCCAGTCCGAGGGCGCGGTCTGGCGGTGGAAGTCGTCGAGCGCCTTGGCGAACGGCTCCATCGCGCCGGTCGGCTCCACCTCGATCGCGGTCAGCCGGTCCGTCAGCCGCTCGAAGTGGTGGAATTCGGCGGAGGCCATCTTCGCCAGCTCCGCCTTGTCGGCCAGGGTCGGCGCGAGTTTGGCGTCCTCGGCGAGCCGCTCGAAGGCCGCCAGCTCCCCGTACGCGAGTGCTCCCAGCAGGTCCACCACCGCGGCGCGGTACTGCGGTTCCTCGGACGCGGTGGCCCAGTCCTGGGCGGCGATCCCGGTGGGTTCAGGGGTTTCAGTGGCGTTGTCAGGCGTCTCCATGGACCGCAGAATAGCCCGCCCGCGGGGGTGCGTAAGGGCCCGGCCGGTACGCGACATCACACCGTTCCGATGAATTCGCCCGACACACATGCGCGAATCCGGGGTACAGTGGTATTGCGCCTACTGAGTATTTTGGATGTGCTTACGGCGCGAAAAAAGGTGAAAAGAATGAGGATGCCCGGTCGGTGGCCCGATCGGCTCCGACCCGACAGCCCTCCGCGCGGGTCGTGCGACACCGTACGACCGCAGATGAGGGGCCCCCTCAGCGGCACGAGCGCTCGAGCGACGGCAGTGGTCCCGCGCCACCCGGCCCATCCACGGCCGGATGACCAACCCCGGCACGGTACGACCCCCAGCGTTCGCCTCGGACCGCGTCTCACAGAAGAGGCAGCACCCTGACTACGTTCCGAGAACTCGGGATTCTTTCCGAGACCGCCGAGGCCCTTGAGTCCGTCGGCATCGTGTCCCCCTTCCCCATCCAGGAGATGACGCTCCCCGTCGCGCTCTCCGGCTCCGACGTCATCGGCCAGGCCAAGACCGGCACCGGCAAGACGCTCGGTTTCGGTCTGCCGCTGCTGGAGCGCGTCACCGTCCCCGCGGACGTCGAGGCCGGCCGGGCAGCGCCCGAGCAGCTGACCGACGCACCGCAGGCACTGGTCGTCGTCCCCACCCGTGAGCTCTGCCAGCAGGTGACCAACGACCTGCTGACCGCCGGCAAGGTGCGCAACGTCCGCGTGCTGGCGATCTACGGCGGCCGTGCCTACGAGCCGCAGGTGGAGGCCCTGAAGAAGGGCGTCGACGTGATCGTCGGCACCCCGGGCCGACTGCTCGACCTGGCCGGGCAGCGCAAGCTCGACCTCTCGCACGTCCGCGCGCTGGTGCTCGACGAGGCAGACGAGATGCTCGACCTGGGCTTCCTGCCCGACGTCGAGAAGATCATCACCATGCTTCCGCAGAAGCGCCAGACGATGCTGTTCTCGGCGACCATGCCGGGCGCCGTCATCGGTCTCGCGCGCCGCTACATGTCGCAGCCGACGCACATCCGCGCCACCTCGCCCGACGACGAGGGCGCGACCGTCGCGAACATCTCGCAGCACGTCTACCGGGCGCACTCGATGGACAAGCCGGAGATGGTCTCCCGCATCCTGCAGGCCAACGGCCGCGGACTCGCGATGATCTTCTGCCGCACGAAGCGCACGGCGGCCGACATCGCCGAGCAGCTGGACCGGCGCGGCTTCGCCTCCGGCGCGGTCCACGGCGACCTCGGCCAGGGCGCCCGCGAGCAGGCGCTGCGCGCGTTCCGCAACGGCAAGGTGGACGTGCTCGTCTGCACCGACGTCGCGGCGCGCGGCATCGACGTCGAGGGTGTGACCCACGTCATCAACTACCAGTCGCCGGAGGACGAGAAGACGTACCTCCACCGCATCGGCCGGACCGGCCGGGCCGGTGCCAAGGGCATCGCGATCACGCTGGTCGACTGGGACGACATCCCGCGCTGGCAGCTGATCAACAAGGCGCTCGACCTGAAGTTCAACGACCCGGTCGAGACGTACTCCACCTCGCCGCACCTCTTCGAGGAGCTCGACATCCCGGCCGGCACCAAGGGTGTCCTGCCGCGTTCCGAGCGGACCCGTGCGGGCCTGCGGGCGGAGGAGATCGAGGACCTGGGCGAGACGGGCGGCCGCGGCCGCAAGTCCGCCGCGCCCGCCGCGCGCGAGGAGCGCGCGCCGCGCACGCCGCGCCAGCGCCGTCGCACCCGGGGCGGTGCCGCCGTCTCCGCCGAGGCGTCCGCCGCCGCCGTGCCGGCCCCGGCCGCCGAGGTCGCCGACGCGCCGGCGGAGCCGCGTGCGCCGCGTCGCCGCCGTCGTACCCGGGTCGGTGCCGCGGAGGTCGCGGCCGAGGCCGCGCTGAACACGGTGCAGGCCCCCGCCGAGGCGGTGGCCGAGGCCGCGCCGAAGGCCGTCGAGGCTCCGGCCGAGACCAAGCCCCGACGCCGCCGCGCCCGGGTCGTGAAGCCGGTCGAGGACGAGGTCGACTTCCAGATCGCACCGGTCTCCGAGCCGGTGGCCGAGGCTAAGACGGTCACCCGGCCGCGCCGCCGCGCCCGGGTCGTCAAGCCGGTCGAGGACGAGGTCGACTTCCAGATCGCGCCGATCTCCGAGCCCCGGTCGGAGACCAAGCCGCGCCGCCGCACCCGTGCGGCCGCCAAGCCGGCCGCGGAGACGGTGGCCCAGGAGGCCCCGGCCGACGGGGCCGAGGCGAAGCCGCGCAGGCGGCGGGCGCCGCGCACGGCCGCCACGAAGGCCGAGGGCTGAGCACGGTCCCTGACGCAGGGGCGTGATTTCGCCGGACGGGCCCGAGGGATTTCCCTCGGGCCCGTCCGGCGTTCCGGGGCCCCGGAACGCCTCGGGGCCGGGGCGCCGGACTGCTCGGGGCATCGGCAGGGTTCGGGACGCGGGGTGGGCCCTTCCGCCCCTTCCGGCCTTCCGGCCGCGCCGCCCGTCACCGCACCCTCTAACCTCGTCCCATGAGCCGGCCGCACACCTTCACCCCGCCCCCCTGCGCCCACGCCCACCGGTTGCGTACCGCGCGCGGCGACTTCGCCGTGCTGGACGCCCCGCCGTCCGGCGCCGTACGGGGCACCGCGCTCCTGCTGCCCGGCTACACGGGCAGCAAGGAGGACTTCGTCGCGCTGCTCGAACCGCTCTCGGCCGCCGGGTACCGCACCGTCGCCGTGGACGGCCGGGGCCAGTACGAGAGCGAGGGGACGGATCGTCAGGAGGCGTATGAGCAGGGCGAGTTGGCCCGCGACGTGCTCGCGCAGGCCGCCGCGCTCGAAGCCGCCGAGGGCGGTGTGCACCTGCTGGGGCACTCCCTGGGCGGGCAGATCGCCCGCGCCGCCGTACTGCTCGACGCCTCGCCGTTCCGTTCGCTGACCCTCATGTCGTCGGGACCCGCCGAGGTCGTCGAGGCCCAGCAGCTCAAGGTGAAGATGCTCGGCGACGCGCTCGCGACGCTGACCATGGCCCAGGTGTGGGACGCGATGCGCGCCTTCGACCCGCCCGAGGACGCGGCGACGGACGGCGAGGACCTGCGCCGGCGCTGGCTGCGCCACCGGCCCGCCCAGCTGATCGCCACCGGCCGCCAGCTGGCCACCGAGCCGGACCGGGTGGCCGAACTGGCCGCCGCGGGGCTGCCGCTCCATGTGCTCTCCGGCGAACGCGACGACGTCTGGCCGGTGCCGCTGCTCGACGAGATGGCCATCCGGCTGGATGCCCGGCGCACCCGGATCACGGGCGCCGAGCACTCGCCCAACACGGACCGCCCGCAGGAGACGGCCGCCGCGCTCGTCGCGTTCTGGAACGGCCTGTAGGGGATCACGCGCGCTGCCGGAGACCCCGCGCCGGGCCCCGGCAGCCCGGGCCCGGCCGGCACGCGGGCACGCTCACCGGCCCGGCCCCGCACCGCGCGCGGGCCCCCGGCCTCAGTACTGCGCCTGCAGGTGCTGCCAGAACCCGTCCCGCAGCGCCCGCCGCAGCTGGGCGTGGCCGCGCAGCGACCGCTGGAGCAGCCGTTCGGCCTCGACCAGCAGGTCCTGGTCGACGGAACCCGGCAGATACGGGTGGCCCGGCAGCAGATCGGCGAGCGATTCGCGGCCCCGGGCGACCAGCCAGGCCGCGGCGATCTGCGCACCGACGAAGCGGACGTCCTCGCGCGAGGGCACCGGAGCGTCGTCCTCGTAGGTGGTGACGGGGCGTCTGGTGACGTACGGGCGGCAGAAGTCCAGGTCGAAGGTGCGCTGGCTGTCGACCTCCCAGAGCAGCGGTTCGGCCTGGTTGCGCCCCTCCCCCGCCTCGATGCCCCACAGGTGGACCCGGGCCCCGTAGCCCTGCGCGGCCTCCACCGCCGACACCAGGTCCTCGTCGCCGCCGACCAGGGCCGCGTCGCTGATGGCCCGGTGCCGGGCGAGCGATTCGAGGTCGGTGCGGATGAGCGAGTCCACGCCCTTCTGCTGGTTGTTGGCGTTGAGGTTGCCGAGTCTGACCTTGACGTCGGGGAGTTCGGCGATGGACTGCTGCTCGGCGGTGTGGATGCGCCTGCGGGCCCCGTCGTACCAGTACACGCGCAGCAGTCTGCTGTCCGCGAAGATCGTCCGGGCCTTGTCGATGAAGGCCTCGATCAGCCCTTCCGCGTCGAGGTCGAAGGAGCGGCGGTCCTCGGTTCCGGTGACGAGCAGTCCGGCCGCGGCGTACACATAGCCCGCGTCCACGAAGATGGCGTGGGTCGAGGGGGTCTTCGACACCTCGGCGAGCACCCGCTGGAGCAGCGCGTTGGTGCGGTCCAGTCGCTCGCCGATCTCTGCCTCGTTCATTCGGGCCTCGTCGTGGACCTCGTGGTCCTCGTCGCCGGTTCGTGCGCGGTGACCTGCTGATGCTTAGACATCCAAAAAATTTCCTTAGCGTAGGGAATGTTTGCAGGGGGCAAGCCGTTGTACCTCGTGTGAGCGCGGGACAGCGATGTCGGGCGCTCACATCCTTGCGGACGGGTCACCCGTCCTCCCAGTAGTTCTCCAGCAGGAGGATCAGACGAAGGGGAGCCATATGCGCTTCGAGATCATGCGACTCGACGATGTCGACGGTACCGCCGTGGACAGCACCGTCGTGGACGCCGCCTCCGTCAACCGGATCGTGCAGCAGGCCGCAGCCGTGGGCCAGCGCATCTACATCCGCCCGGCCGAATCCTCGGCTTCGTAACGCTCAACGACGCACAAAGACGAAGCGCCCCCGTACGGAAGATCCGTACGGGGGCGCCGTGGTTCCGGCGGGGCGGTCAGGAGCCCTGGATGACCTGGGTGACGCCGTTGATGATCTGCTGCACGGCGATGGCGGACAGCATCATCCCGGCGAGCCGGGTCACCAGCACGACCCCGCCGTCCTTGATGACCCGGATGATCAGCAGCGAGTAGCGCATGGCCAGCCAGAGCACGACGTGCATCGCGACGATCGCCGACCAGACCGAGATCTGGCTGCCCACGCTGTCGGCGTGCTGCACCGCCAGGATCACCGAGACGATCGCGCCGGGGCCGGCGAGCAGCGGCATGCCCAGCGGTACGAGCGCCACGTTGACGTCCTTGGTCTGCGTCGGCTCGTCGGTCTTGCCGGTCAGCAGGTCGAGCGCGATCAGCAGCAGGAGGAGTCCGCCCGCGATCATCAGGGCGGGTACGGAGACGTGCAGGTAGTCGAGGATCTGCTGGCCGAGCACACCGAAGACCGCGATCACGCCGAAGGCGACGGCGACCGCCTGGAACGCCATCCGGCGCTGCATCCTGGCGGGGCGGCCTGCGGTGAGGGCGAGGAAGATCGGGGTGATGCCCGGGGGATCCATAATCACAAAAAGCGTGAGAAAAAGGGATCCGAAGACGGCGACGTCGAACACAGTGAGCCTTGCGGGAGGAGAGAAACGAGGTGGAGGGGCGCACCGGCGAGGCCGCGGGGGCAGCCGGAGACGCGCGGATGAAACGTGTAAGTGGTCCGGGCGACGGTACGCGGGGACGGGCGGAGCCGTACTCCCCGACGTGCGCCGTTACGCGATGCGGAGTCCGCCGGCGCCCGGCACCGGGAAGGCTCCCGTGGCGCGCCGGGTGATCTCGCCGTAGATCTCGGGGTCGGTGGTGTACTCGCCGAGCCCGATGGTCTTGCGGCTGCCGTGGTAGTCGCTGGACCCGGTCGTCAGCAGCCCCAGCTCGCGGGCGAGGTCGCGCAGCCGGGCCCGGGTCGGCCCGTCGTGATCCATGTGGTCGACCTCGATGCCGTCGAGACCGGCGGCGGCGAGCCGGGCGATCGACGACTCGGGCAGCACCCGGCCGCGCTTGACGGCGGCCGGGTGGGCGAAGACGGTGACGCCCCCGGCGGCCTTGACCAGCCGGATCGCGTCGAAGGGGTCGAGTTCGTGCTTCTCGGCGTAGGCGCGTCCGCCGTCGGCGAGCCACTGCGGCGTGAAGGCGTCGGAGACGGTCTCGACGACGCCGAGCTCGACGAGCGCGGTGGCGATGTGCGGCCTGCCGACCGAGCCGTCCCCGGCGATGCCCGCGACCCGCTCCCACTCGACCGGCACGCCGAGCTCCTGGAGCTTGCCCACCATGGTGCGGGCGCGCGGCACCCGGTCGTCCCTGACCAGTTCGCGTTCGCGGGCCAGCTCGGGCTCGTCGGGGTCGAAGAGGTACGCCAGCATGTGCAGGCCCACCCCGTCCAGCCGGCAGGAGAGCTCGGCTCCGGTGACCAGCGTGAGTCCTTCGGGAAGGGCGGCGACCGCCTCGGCGTGACCGCGCACGGTGTCGTGGTCGGTGAGCGCGACGACGTCCAGCCCCGCGGCGGCGGCGTTGCGCACCAGCTCGGCGGGGGTGTCCGTGCCGTCCGAAGCGGTGGAGTGGGTGTGCAGGTCGATGCGCACGACGCGTACTCCAGTGCTCGGGGCCGGACAAGAGGGACGTTCAAGGATAACCGGCGTTCGAACACCCTCCGGCCGGGCCCGGGACGGCCCCGGCGCACGGCCCCGGCGCACGCCCCCGACGGCCCGCGCCCCGGCTCCGGCACGCCTCCGGCGACAGCCGCGGTCAGGGCGTGTCGAGCAGGCGCGGCGTGAGCGCCCCGCACGGCACGAGGTCCATCTCTCCCCCGGCCTCGCGCAGATCGGCGAGCACCAGCTCGTCGTACATCAGGAGTCCCGACTGCTCGGGCCAGACGATCGCCCAGAGCCAGAGTCCGCGCGCCTCGCCCGCGAAGACCGCGCGGTCCTCGGGGGCGCCCTTGACGTGCCAGAGCGGGGTGGGGCGACCGGCCGCGAGCATCTTGACGTCGGGCGGGCCGTCGACCTCCAGGTACGGGCCGGGGTCGGGGCCGTCGATCCCGGCGTACCGCGCGCCGAGCCCGAGCCCGAGCTCCTCGGTGACCAGCAGCAGCTCGCCGATGCCGCCGACGGGGCCGGGGCCGGAACAGGCGACGACGGTGGCGCGGCCGCCGCTGCGGTCGTCGCCCGCGCTCGCCGCCCCGGTGAACAGCCAGCCCACCGGCAGCGGCCAGGGCATCCACACCGGCACCTGGGCACGGCGCACCACCGCTCCCAGCGCTTCCACGCTGGGCGGAACGACCGGCTGCAGTGGCTGCACGCTGCCGTGCAGGGTGCACTGCCAGGTGTCGGCGAAGAGACCGGGTGCCCTGACCCGGCCTCCACACTTCGGGCAACTGGGTTCGCCCCTCATAGCGACCAACGGTCCTCCAGGACCGTCGCCGCGTCAAGCAAGATCACCCGTCCGTAGTGCGCCCCTCACCGGCAAATTTAGATGTAGCTTGCATTCATTAGTCTATCTAACTTATTCTGTGTGTACCGCAACGACCTAGTGGAGAGCGAGGAGATCCATGCAGGGAGAGGATCCGTTCGATCAGGGCGCGGGCAGCATCCTGCGCCAGCCGAAGGCCGTCTGGGCCACGGCGGGCGCCTCTGTCGTCGCGTTCATGGGAATCGGCCTGGTGGACCCGATTCTCCCGTCCATCGCCAAGGGCCTGGAGGCGACGCCCAGCCAGGTGTCCCTCCTCTTCACCTCGTACTTCCTGATCACCGCCGTGGCGATGCTCGTCACCGGCTTCGTGTCCAGCCGGATCGGCGGCCGCAGGACGCTGCTGGCCGGCCTGGCGCTCGTCGTCGTCTTCGCGGCGCTCTCCGGCACCTCCACGTCCGTCGGCGAACTCGTCGGCTTCCGGGCCGGCTGGGGACTGGGCAACGCCCTCTTCGTGTCGACCTCGCTCGCCGTGATCGTCGGCGCTGCGGCCGGCGGCAGCGCGGCGGCGATCCTGCTCTACGAGTCGGCGCTCGGCCTCGGCATGGCGTGCGGACCACTGCTCGGCGCACTGCTCGGCGACGCCAGCTGGCGCTACCCGTTCTTCGGCACGGCCGCGCTGATGGCGATCGGCTTCATCTGCATCACCGCGTTCCTGAAGGAACAGCCCAGGCCCGCCCGGAAGACCTCGCTGCTGGACCCGATCAAGGCCCTCGGCCACGGCGGTCTGGCCTCGGTCGCGGCCTCGGCGTTCTTCTACAACTACGCGTTCTTCACGATCCTGGCCTTCACCCCGTTCGTGCTGGACATGACGCCGTACAGGTCCGGCGCGGTGTTCTTCGCCTGGGGTCTGCTGCTCGCGGTCTTCTCGGTGCTCGTCGCCCCGCGGCTCCAAAAGCGCTTCGGCTCGCTGAAGGTGCTCGGCGCCTCGCTGCTGCTGCTCGCCGTCGACCTGCTGGTCCTGGGGTACGGCAACCACACCGCCGCCATCGTCTGCACGATCGTCTCCGGCGCCTTCATCGGCATGAACAACACCGTCTACACGGAGCTGGCGCTCGGCGTCTCGGACGCGCCGCGGCCGGTGGCGAGCGCGGGGTACAACTTCGTCCGCTGGTTCGCCGCTGCCGCCGCCCCGTACCTCGCCCCGAAGATCGAGGAATGGAGCGACGTCCACGTCCCGTTCGTGGTCGCCGCGGTCGCGGCCGTGGCCGGCGCGCTCGTCGTACGGGTCCGGCGCTCGGCGCTGACCCACGAGGCGGAGGCGCTGGAGCCGAAGCACGCCGCCGAGGACGGGGTCGCGGCCTTCGCCGACTGACCCGTACCGCCCCGCCCGCGGCTCCCCCTCCTGGCCGCGCGGCGGGGCTCTCCGCGCGCCGGACGGCCGGGACCCGAACCGCGGGACCGGGACACCGGGACCCGAACCGGGACCGGGGCACCGAGACGCCGGGACACCGGGACACCCGGGCCGGGGTCAGTCAAGCGGTACCGAGCCGCGCAGCGGGTCGCGCAGGTCCGTGCCGTGCGAGAGCCACCGCTCCTGGAGTTCCTGCGCGCCCCGGACCCGCTTCCACGCGGCCTCGTTGTGCGTCATCGGCAGCAGCGGCAGGAACATGACCGGGTCCATCGGCGCGTCCAGCTCCAGGTCCTCGACCAGACCGCCCGGCTCCGCGACCAGTACGGAGCTGAACGGCGCCCCCGGCCACAGCGGTTCGCCGACGTCCAGCGAGGCGCCCGGCGCCACCACCAGCCCCTCGACCTGCGGGGAGGCCGCCAGCACGGCGAGCGGGCGCAGCACCTTGTCGGTGTCGGCGAGCCCGGCGCGCACGGAGAGGACCAGCTCGGCGCGCGGCCCCTTCACCGGGTCCGCGAGGACCGCGGTCGGGTCGGCCATCGGCTGGGCGGACATGCCGAGTGTGGCGTAGCGCACCACGTCGCCGTCGACGAAGCGGAGCACCTCGATCCGGTCCGTGCCGAGAAACGTCACTGCGGCGCGCGCGTCCGGTTCACCGAGGGCCGTCAGCAACCGGGCCTCGACCAGAGCAAGAATTTCTCCCATCCCGCGAGCATAGAACGCGTATGGAACGGGCAAAGTAAAGGATTGGCCGTCAGGCGGCTGATAGTCTTGGCCGCCGGTCGGGGCAGCACGCAGAAGCGTCGCTCTCAGCCCCGACGACACGTCATCCCCCAAGGGGGACCGGCTGGAGGAGGTGGGGCTGCCATGGATCGAAGTCGACCGTGCAGTACCAACCGCTCTTCCGCATCTCACCTTCCCTCGGTGATCTGAAGCCTTCTCGGTCAAGGCCCATGGCATTGCGCACGACGGAAGAGCACTCCTTTCTTGCCTGCCTGTAGCGAACGCCGTCATCGCGCCGCTGCGGTGCCGCCCGCTTTGCGGACGTGAGCGCACGTCCCCATTCCGGGTTGTTCCGCGCGCCCGACGACGGCCCTCCGTGAAGAGGAGCCAGCCATGTCGATGATCCGCGACCTGCGCGCCGTCGTGCGCCCGTCCCTGCGCAAGAGCAACGCCCTGCACAACGCCTACGACACCACCCGTGACCCGTCCGCCTCCAGCGCGGTCGTCGACTGCGCGGTCTACCGCGACGGCCGGCGCCTGGAGCGCGGCACCTGCCGCACCCCGCACGAGGCGATGCTCGAAGTGCGGGCCGAGGGCGGCTTCGCCTGGATCGGCCTGCACGAGCCCACCGAAGAGGAATTCGCGGGCATCGCCCGGGAGTTCGGGCTGCACCCGCTCGCCGTCGAGGACGCCGTCCACGCCCACCAGCGGCCGAAGCTGGAGCGGTACGACGACACGCTCTTCACCGTCTTCAAGACCATCCACTACGTCGAGCACGCCGAACTCACCGCCACCAGCGAGGTGGTGGAGACCGGCGAGGTGATGTGCTTCACCGGCCGGGACTTCGTCATCACCGTGCGGCACGGCGGACACGGCTCGCTGCGCGCGCTGCGCCACCGGCTCCAGGACGACCCCGAACTGCTCGCCAAGGGCCCCTCCGCGGTGCTGCACTCCATCGCCGACCACGTCGTCGACGGGTACATCGCGGTGGCCGAGGCCGTCCAGGACGACATCGACGAGGTGGAGATCGAGGTCTTCTCCACCCCGGCGAAGGGCAGCCCGCGCGGCTCGGGCGCGGGCCGGATCTACCAACTGAAGCGCGAGGTGCTGGAGTTCAAGCGGGCGGTGTCGCCGCTGCTGCGGCCGATGCAGCTGCTGAGCGAGCGGCCGATGCGGCTGATCGACCCCGACATCCAGAAGTACTTCCGTGACGTCGCCGACCACCTGGCGCGGGTGCACGAGGAGGTCATCGGCTTCGACGAACTGCTGAACTCGATCCTCCAGGCCAACCTGGCGCAGGCGACCGTCGCGCAGAACGAGGACATGCGCAAGATCACGTCCTGGGCGGCCATCGTCGCCGTGCCGACGATGATCTGCGGCGTCTACGGCATGAACTTCAAGCACATGCCCGAGCTGGGATGGCGGTACGGCTACCCGATGGTGCTGGGCGTCATCGGCGTGGTCTGCTTCTCCATCCACCGCATGCTCAAGCGCAACGGCTGGCTCTGACCACCGCTCCGCCCGCCGCCCCGGTCCCGCCCCGCGGCCGATCCCATAGAGTTCGGGCATGACTGCTGCCGCCGCCGATCTGCCGCTGGGCCGGGCCCTCGTCGAGGAGGCCACCAAGAAGTCCGGCCTGATCTGGGTACGGGGCACCGGCCCCGCACGGGCGTTGTGGCACGTGTGGCACGAGGGCGCGGCGCACCTGGTCGGGGACGGCCCCGGCGAGCAGCCGTTCCCGGCCGGGCTCGGCGACGGGGCCGCCGCCGAGGTGACCGTGCGCAGCAAGGACAAGGGCGGCCGGCTGATCGCCTGGACGGCCGCGGTGACGGAGCTCGCGCCGCACTCGCCGGAATGGGAGGCCGCGGTCGCCGAGCTGAAGGGCAAGCGGCTGAACGCGCCGGACGCCGAGCGGATGACGGAACGATGGGCCCGGGAGTGCCGGGTGCTGCGGCTGACGCCCGGCGACTTCCGTACCGGGCTGCCGGACGGCTCCCTGGCCGCGGCGCCCCTGCCGACGCCCGCGACGACGCGCCGCCCGGTGCCCGCCGGGCTGCCGCGCCTGCTCCTCAAGCGCGGCCGCAAGGGCTGACCCGCGCGCCCCGCGGTTCACCCGGCCGGGGCGCCGGCCGTCAGGACGTCGTCCTGGGCAGCTGCTTCCCGTAGTCGACCGTGTCCTCCTTCTCCGGCGCCTCCAGGGTGAAGTCCTTGCCCCAGTCCGACAGCAACACGGTCCCCCCGCCGCCGCCGCGCGCGAAGCGCAGCGGGTACGCGGTGCCCTCCAGCGAGACGTCGAGCGTGCCGCCCGCGCCCTCGTCGCCCGCGATCTGGATGGTCCGGGTCGCGCCGATCTCCTTCCGGTCCCCCTTGGCGAGGGTGCCGTGCAGCGTGAGCAGACCGTCCAGCAGCGTCTTCTTGTCCGTGAAGCCGCGCAGCTGCTTGTACGTCGGGTCGTCCTGGGGCACCTTCACGTACTTGTCCCGGAGCTTGTCGGCGGCGGCCCCGCCCGCCTCGCTGTCGGCGCCGGCCCCCTCGTCGTGGCTCCAGAACCCGGCGTCCGCCTTCAGGTAGAGCTCGTCACCGACGCGCAGCAGTTCGAAGGTGCTGTTCTTCGAGACGACCGAGCCCGTGCCGCCGTCCGCCTTGAGCTGCATGTCGAGCTTGTAGGTGCCGCCCTTGCTGACCAGCGACCCGGCGAGGCGCACCGCGGGGGCGGAGTCCGCCGCCTTCTGCGCCTTCTTCTCGATCTGCACGGCGGTCAGTTTGCCGACGCCGTTGGTCCCCTCGTCCGGGTCCTCGCCGCCGCATGCCGTGAGCGCGGCGGTCAGCCCGGCGCAGAGCACCACGGCGAGGGCGGTCCGGCGTCGGGCCCGGACGGGCGGAGCGGGAGGGGTCACGGGCGCACTGCCTCTCATCTGCGTGGCGGGGGTGGCAGACCGCAGCGTACCCGTGCCGTACGGACCCTTCGGCAGGGAGCCGTACGGACGGATCCACCGCGCAGGCCCCGAGCGGTACGGGCTAGCCTGATCACGACATAACGACCGATTGACCGCCAACCGGGCCGGACGCGGAAGCCGTACCCGGAAGTCGTACCCGGAAGAAGGAGGCGCACCATGGCGGCAGGTGCCCCCCGGGTCTTCGTCTCGCACCTCTCCGGCGTCCCGGTCTTCGACCCCAACGGCGACCAGGTGGGCCGGGTCCGCGACCTGGTCGCGATGTTGCGGGTCGGCGGACGGCCGCCCCGGCTGCTCGGCCTGGTCGTCGAGGTGCTCAGCCGCCGCCGGATCTTCCTCCCGATGACCCGGGTGACGGGCGTCGAGTCCGGTCAGGTCATCACCACCGGCGTGGTCAACATGCGGCGCTTCGAACAGCGGCCCACCGAACGCCTGGTGCTCGGCGAGTTCCTCGACCGGCGGGTCCGGCTCGTGGAGACCGGCGAGGAGGTCACCGTCCTCGACGTCGCCATCCAGCAGCTGCCGGCCCGCCGCGACTGGGAGATCGACAAGTACTTCGTGCGCAAGGGCAAGGCCGGGGCGCTGCGCCGCAAGGGCGAGACCCTGACCGTCGACTGGTCGGCCGTCAGCGGGTTCTCGCTGGAGGAGGTGGGGCAGGGCGCCGAGACCCTGGTCGCCACCTTCGAGCGGCTGCGCCCGACGGACGTGGCCAACGCGCTGCACCATCTGTCGCCGAAGCGGCGGGCCGAGGTGGCCGCCGCGCTCGACGACGACCGGCTCGCCGACGTCCTTGAGGAGCTGCCCGAGGACGACCAGGTGGAGATCATCGGCAAGCTCCAGGAGGAGCGCGCCGCCGACGTCCTGGAGGCGATGGACCCGGACGACGCGGCCGACCTGCTGTCCGAGCTGCCGGAGGAGGACAAGGAGCGGCTGCTGACGCTGATGCGGCCGGACGACGCGGCCGACGTGCGGCGCCTGATGTCGTACGAGGAACGGACCGCGGGCGGTCTGATGACCACCGAGCCGATCATCCTGCGGCCGGACGCGACGATCGCCGACGCCCTCGCCCGGGTCCGGCAGGCCGACCTGTCCCCGGCGCTCGCCGCCCAGGTGTACGTGTGCCGCTCGCCCGACGAGACGCCGACCGGCAAGTACCTGGGCACCGTGCACTTCCAGCGGTTGCTGCGCGATCCGCCGTACACCCTGGTCAGCTCGGTCGTGGACAGCGATCTCGTCCCCCTCGGCCCGGACACCCCGCTGCCGGCCGTGACGAGCTACCTGGCCGCGTACAACCTGGTCTCGGTGCCCGTCGTGGACGAGAGCGGGTCGCTGCTCGGCGCGGTGACGGTGGACGACGTCCTCGACCACCTGCTGCCCGAGGACTGGCGGGAGACCGATTTCCACAGCGAGGAGGGGGTGGCCCGTGGCGGCTGAGGAACGCACGAAGACGGCACCGGTGGGCGCCTCGGGCATCGTGCGCCCGCCGCGCCACCGGCTGGACCAGCCGAAGGACCCGCGCCGGAAGGTGCTGCCCGACTACGACCCCGAGGCGTTCGGCCGGTTCTCCGAGCGGATCGCCCGTTTCCTGGGCACCGGGCGGTTCATCGTCTGGATGACGCTGGTCATCATCGTCTGGGTGCTGTGGAACGTCTTCGCGCCGCTGCCGTGGCGGTTCGACCAGTACCCGTTCATCTTCCTGACCCTGATGCTGTCGCTCCAGGCCTCGTACGCGGCGCCGCTGATCCTGCTCGCGCAGAACCGGCAGGACGACCGCGACCGGGTCACCCACGAGCAGGACCGCAAGCAGAACGAGCGCTCCATCGCGGACACCGAGTACCTCACCCGGGAGATCGCGTCGCTGCGGATGGGGCTCGGCGAGGTCGCCACCCGCGACTGGATCCGCTCCGAGCTGGAGGACCTCGTGAAGGACCTGGACGACCGGCGGACCCTGCTCCCGGCCGAAAGTGACGAAGACCGCTGATGGAGGCTACTCGCGCGTAGCGACAGGCGCCGTGACGCCTTCCCGTCGCCCACCACCACCCTCAAGGAGTGCTGCGCGCACCCGTACTATCGAGGTATGGCTACGGAAGACGCGGTGCTTGAGGCACTGGCGACAGTGAACGACCCGGAGATCCACCGCCCGATCACCGAGCTCGGCATGGTGAAATCCGTCGAGATCGGCGCTGACGGTGCGGTCGCTGTCACGGTCTATCTCACGGTCTCGGGCTGCCCGATGCGCGAGACGATCACCAAGAACGTGACGGACGCGGTCTCCCGTGTCGAGGGCGTCTCCCGGGTCGACGTCACGCTGGACGTGATGAGCGACGAGCAGCGCAAGGAGCTCGCGGCCTCGCTGCGCGGCGGCACGGCGGAGCGCGAGGTGCCGTTCGCCAAGCCCGGCTCGCTGACCAGGGTCTACGCGGTCGCGTCCGGCAAGGGCGGCGTCGGCAAGTCGTCCGTGACGGTGAACCTCGCCGCGGCGATGGCGGCCGAGGGCCTGAAGGTCGGAGTCGTGGACGCGGACATCTACGGGCACAGCGTGCCGCGGATGCTCGGCGCGGACGGGAAGCCGACCCAGGTCGAGAACATGATCATGCCGCCGTCCTCGCACGGCGTGAAGGTCATCTCCATCGGCATGTTCACCCCGGGCAAC
The DNA here is from genome assembly GCF_008120935.1 of Streptomyces sp. sk2.1. Classification (GTDB taxonomy): domain Bacteria; phylum Actinomycetota; class Actinomycetes; order Streptomycetales; family Streptomycetaceae; genus Streptomyces. The sequence continues at coordinate 636,816 of NZ_RDBO01000077.1, read as the reverse complement.
ACCCCGGTGGTGTGGCGCGGCCCGATGCTCCACCGCGCGCTCCAGCAGTTCCTCGCCGACGTGTACTGGGGCGACCTGGACGTCCTGCTGCTCGACCTGCCGCCGGGCACCGGCGACATCGCGATCTCGGTGGCCCAGCTGGTGCCGAACGCCGAGATCCTGGTCGTCACGACCCCGCAGCAGGCGGCGGCCGAGGTGGCCGAGCGGGCCGGTTCGATCGCCGTGCAGACCCATCAGAAGATCGTCGGTGTCGTCGAGAACATGTCGGGCATGCCGTGTCCGCACTGCGACGAGATGGTCGACGTGTTCGGCACCGGCGGCGGCGCGAGGGTCGCCGAGGGCCTGACGAGGACGGTCGGCGCGGAGGTGCCGGTGCTCGGCTCCATCCCGATCGACGTGCGGCTGCGCGAGGGCGGCGACGAGGGCAAGCCGGTCGTCCTGTCCGACCCCGACTCCCCGGCCGGCAAGGCGCTGCGCACCATCGCGGACAAGCTGGGCGGCCGCAAGCGCGGCCTGTCGGGCATGTCGCTGGGCATCACCCCGCGCAACAAGTTCTGAGAGGTCGTTTTCATCTGACCTGCCCACTTATTGGTGGATCCTCGGAGTACTGGGGTGCGGTGCAGGCGAGGTTGTGGAGGCGGGTGAGGTTGCGGATGGGGCGGAGGGCTACGTACTCCTGTGTCATCCCAGGATGTCCGGTCTCCGCGGTCATGTGCTTCCGTCGCCATTGTTGTGCGCCTGGGCGCACCCGGTCCGGCGCGGTACGCCGGAAGCATGCCGAAGCGACGTCCGTATCCGAGTGATCTGTCCGATGCCCGCTGGGAGTTGATCGAGCCGGTCCTGACCGCGTGGCGCTTCGAGCGCCGCGGCAGGGCCCCGGCTTTTGGCCGGCCGCCCGAGCACGACCTGCACGACATCATGGACGCGATCTTGTACGTGGACCGCACCGGGGTCCAGTGGCGGTACCTCCCGCACGACTTCCCGCACTGGAACACCGTCTACGGCTACTTCTCCAAATGGGCCGACGAGGGCGTGTTCGCCCAGCTCAACGGCCTGCTCAGGCAGCTTCTACGAGAGAAGGAAGGCCGGGACACCGAGCCAACGGCCTGCGTGATCGACGCCCAGAGCGTCAAGACCTCCACCAGCGTTCCCGCCACCGGCCAGGGCATCGACGCCGGCAAGAAGATCGTCGGCAGGAAGCGAAGCATCGTCACCGACACGCTCGGCCTTCTCCTCGCCGTACTGGTGACCGCGGCCAGCGTGCAGGACTCCGTTGCCGGCACCGCGCTGCTCGACCAGGTCGCCGCCGAACATCCGCGCATCCGCAAGGTGTGGGTCGACGGCGGATACCGCCAGCACCTCGTCGAGCATGCCGCCACCCTCGGCATCGACATGGAGATCACCGCCCGCAAGCCTGGGAGCAGGGGCTTCACCCCGATCCCGAAACGGTGGACGGTCGAGCGAACCTACGGCTGGCTCATGCTCCACCGCCGCCTGGCCCGCGACTACGAAACCCTGCCCACCCGCTCCGAAGCCGTGATCCACATTGCCATGACCGACCTCATGGCCCGCCGCCTCACCCATGAGAACACCATCTCCTGGCGCGACCCGAAGAAGGCCACAGAACATCCCATCTCAGGATGAAACATCGGGCGAAAACGACCTCTGAGCCGCGGGGCGGTGGCCGGCCTCCCGCCGGTTCACCGCCCCGTACCGCTCGTACCGCTCGTACCGCTCGTACCGCTGCCTACGCGTACGACGTGATGTCGTCGATCACCGCGAAGCCCAGGCCGTAGGCGCTCATGCCCCGCCCGTACGCGCCGATGTGCACCCCGCCGGGCGCCGAACCCGCCAGCACCCAGCCGAACTCCGACTCGCGGTAGTGGAACGGCACCGGGACCCCGTCCACCGGCAGGGACAGCACCGACCAGGCGGGGCCCTCCAGGTCGTCGGCGAGGTCGAACGCCGTCTCCGTCTGCTGGCTCAGCCAGTCGTCGCGCAGGGCGTGGTCCAGCTGCGGCGGCCAGGTGCAGGCGAGCAGGCCGGACCCGGCCAGCCAGGCGGCGGAGGAGACCGTGGTCGCGTCCAGCACCCCCGTACCGTCGCCGCTGCGCCGCACCGGGCTGCTGCCCAGCGAGACGACGACGGCGAACCGCTGCTTCTCCGTGCCCGCGTCCGCCCGTACCGACGGCTCGTCGCCGTGTCCGACGGAACCGTGCTGCACCGCGCCGTCGGCGGTGGTGCCCACCTGCATCAGCCGGCGCGGCCCGGTGAAGGCCTCGTCCAGTCCGTACCAGGGGAATCCGGCCGCCAGGTAGCCGTCGACGATGCGCCGGGCCACCGGACTCCCCTCTGCGGTGACTGTGCTCGGCGCGTCTTCCGCGCCCACCCGACTCGTCGTCCCCATCTGTCCGGCCGCCTCCTCGATCCGTTGGGCCCGGAGCGGCCCGCCCCCCGACGGGCGTACTCACTTCCGGACAGATGGAGAATAGCCATACCGTCCGGACGAGCCCGGTTGGCGGGGGGTCAGGTGGCGTCGGCGTCGAAGGGCGGGTGCTTGTCCACGGCCGTCTGGTCACGCTTCTTGAGCAGGTCGGGAGCGCCCGGGGAGCCGTTGGCGGCGGTGATCGCCGGGCTGCTCGACACGCCGCTGCGCGAGTCGGCGGACTCCACGGCCGCGCTCTCCCGGCCGTTCACCGCGTCGGTGATCTCGTTCAGGTCCTTGCGCAGGTCGAAGGTCTCGCGGATCTCCTTCAGCCCCAGGTCGTCGTTGCCGTCCATGAGCTGCTTGCGGACGAACGTCTTGGGGTTGAGGTCCTCGAACTCGAAGTCCTTGAACTCCGGGCCGAGCTCCGTGCGGATGTCCTCCTTGGCGCTCTCCGAGAAGTCACGGACCTTGCGGATGAAGCGCGAGGCGTCCTGGATGACCTTGGGCAGCTTGTCCGGGCCGAAGATCAGCACGCCCAGGATCCCGAGCGTCACCAGCTCGAGTACGCCTATGTCATTGAACACCCTGTTGCTCCTCGTGTTCTCCGGGGCCGTGTCGGTCGAGGTCCGGACCCGGCCCACGGTACCCGCCGAAACTGCCGTCGCGGTAGCGCACGGGGGCTGTCACGTGCCGGTTGCCGACCCGAGGGTCAAAGAGATGGACAGGTCTTTACCACCGCGTGTCAGACCGAGGTCCAGACGGTCGCCGGGACGGTGGGCGCGGATCTTCACGATCAGTTCCTCGCCGCTGTGCACCCGGCGGCCATCCACCTCCGTGATGACGTCCCCGGGCCTGATCCCGGCCTTGGCGCCGGGTCCGCCGGGCGTCACCGCGGGGTTGCCGCCCGCGCCCTTGGTGCCGACCCGGGCGCCGTCCCCGGTGTACTTCATGTCGAGCGTGACGCCGATCACCGGGTGGGTGGCCCGGCCGGTCGCGATCAGCTCCTCGGCGACCCGCTTGCCCTGGTTGATCGGGATGGCGAAGCCGAGGCCGATGGAGCCGGCCTGGCCGCCCTCGCCCGACGAACCGCTGTCGGCGGCGCGGATGGCGCTGTTGATGCCTATGACCTGGGCCTTGCCGTCGACGAGCGGGCCACCGGAATTGCCCGGGTTGATCGGGGCGTCGGTCTGGAGCGCGTCCACGTAGCTGATGTCGCTGCCGTCGCCCTTCTCGCCGCCCGCGGTGATCGGCCGGTCCTTGGCGCTGATGATGCCGGAGGTCACCGTGTTGGACAGGTCGAAGGGGGCACCGATGGCGACCACCGGGTCGCCGACCCGCACGTTGTCGGAGTTGCCCAGCGGCAGCGGCTTGAGGCCGGAGACGCCGGTGACCTTGACCACGGCCAGGTCGTAGCCGCTGTCCTTGCCGACGATCTCGCCGCGCGCCGTCTCGCCGCCGCTGAACGTGACGGTGATGTCGCCGGACGAACCGGCCGGGGCGACGACGTGGTTGTTGGTGAGGATGTGGCCGGACTTGTCGAGGACGAAGCCGGTGCCGGTGCCGGACTCGCCGGTGCCGCTGACGTGCAGGGTGACCACGCTCGGCAGGGCGCTGGCGGCGATCCCTGCGACGCTGTCGGGGGCCCGGCCGCCACTGTCGCGGCCGGCCTGCGGCAGCTCGATCCGGGTGAGGCCGCCGTTGCGCTCGACGTAGGCCCCGATGCCGCCGCCGATGCCGCCCGCCACCAGGGCGAGCAGCACCGCGCCGACGAGGAGCGAGCCGCGCCGCTGCTTCTTGCGGCCGGTGTCGGCCCCGAGCGGCGGGCCCGGGTTGGTGGTGAGCGGCTGCCGGGGCGCGCCCCAGGGGTCGTACTGGAGCCACTGCGTCGGCTGTGCCGGCTGCGGCTGGAGCGGGGCGGGGGCCACC
>NZ_RDBO01000077.1:612294-632362 GCF_008120935.1 Streptomyces sp. sk2.1 | reverse complement strand
GGTGGCCCCCGCCCCGCTCCAGCCGCAGCCGGCACAGCCGACGCAGTGGCTCCAGTACGACCCCTGGGGCGCGCCCCGTTCGTCCCCGTGTACTGCGGAGGTACGGAGGTGCCGTGCGCGGGGGTCGGGACCGGGCGCTGCACGGGGGGTGCGGGCGCCCAGGGGCCGGGGCCGCCGTAGGGCGGGGTGCTGTACTCGTCGGGCTCGTGCAGCGGCTTCATCGGCTGCCCGGACGTCATGGGCCCGACGGCCGGTACCGCCGGTACCGGTCCGGTGGCGTCGGCCGCCGGGGCGTAGGGCCCGGCGGCCGCGGGTACCGCGGTGGCGCGGGAGTCGTCCGGCACGGAGCCCTCCCCGTCGGACGGCTGCGCGGCGTCCACCGGAAGTCCGGCCGTCGGCGCGCCCGCGGAGCCGGCCGCGGGCGGCGCGTCCTCGACGGGGAACGAGGACTCGTCCGGCGTCGTGCGGGTGGCGCGTCCCGGTGTGGGACGGCTCCACCACTTCGCCTTCGGCCCGGTGGACTTCCCGTCTTCCATGCTCTCCCCGCAACTGCCTCAACTGGCCCGTGCACGCCCCGGCGGGGGCGTCCCTCCCGGAACTGCTCCAGGAATTCAACCAGGTTTGCGAATGCTTGCGCAGACCCCGGTCAGCGCCGGACGGAAAGCGGCAGGCCGCGCTCGGTGGGGGTGGGGAGAGCCGAGGCCGACGGTTGCGCCCACGACGACGGCGGCGGCGGCTGTGGCGGCGCGTAGGGCGTCGGGGACGGTGGGGCGAGGCGCCCGAGCACCTTGGCGAAGAGCGGGGTGGGAGCGGTCGGGCGTATCAGCGGTGACGCGGACATGTTCGTCAGGACCTGGGTGGTGAAGGGACCGCCCATGAGGCTCCCGGTGGACATCACCGCGGACGTGGACAGAGTGGCGGGAGTGGCCGCGGCGGGTGCGGACATCGTGCCCGGCGCGGCCGACGGGGCCGCCACGGCCACGCGTTCGCCCTCCTCCGCAGCCGTGAGCCTGCCCTGTCCGCCGCCGCTGCCGTTGCGACGGGCGGCCGGGCTGCCGCTCTCGCCGCGCGAAGCGGTGTCGAAGGGGGTCACGGCGTTCCCGGAGCCGGAGCCGGAGCCCGAGGCGCGGGCCGTGGTACCGGTCCCGGAGCCCGCGGGCAGGGCGCCGAGGGCGATGGCCGCCAGCGAGACGGCACTCGCCGCCGCGAAGGCGAATCTCCGGCCGCGCCAGGGCGAGCGGTCGGCCTCCCGTCCCACCTCATGGATCCGGAAGCCGGAACGGGGGGATCTGCCCGGCAGCACGGCGGTCGAGCCGTGCGGGGCCGGCAGGAAGCCGAAGCCTCCGAGCGGGGGGTCCCCCGGCCGATCCGTGCGGCTGCCGGACGGCTGGACCACGGGGAAGAGCCCGTCGGAGAAGCGTCCGGAGCCGCCGAACGGTCTTCCCTCGTCGTCGCCGTCACCTCCCGGTCCGCCGGGAAGGCCCTGCAGCCGGGCGAGGAAGCCCTCGGACGGCGAGGGCGGGGCGGACTGCGCGAAGACGCTCTTCAGCCGCCGCTGGTCCGCCGCCTCGGCCTTGCACTTGGCGCAGGTCGCGAGGTGGGCGAGCACCCGGTCCCGGGCGTCGTGTTTGAGCTCGCCGTCGACAAGCGCGGCGAGGCGGTCCCCCAGGTGTTGTTCCGCGGGGGTCGGACCTGTGCCACTCACGCCGTTCCGCCCTCCCCCGCGAGTACCGCGCCCGCCAGCGAGCGCTGCTCGGCACGGGCCGCGGGCGAACGGTGCTGCAGCGCCTTGCGCAGGTGCGAGCGGCCCCGGTGGATACGGCTGCGCACGGTGCCGAGCTTCACGCCCAGCGTCGCGGCGATCTCCTCGTACGAGAGGCCCTCGATGTCGCAGAGCACGACGGCGGCACGGAACTCGGGCGCGAGGGTGTCCAGCGCCTGCTGCACGTCCGCGTCGAAGTGGCTGTCGTTGAAGACCTGCTGCGGGGACGGCTCGCGGCTCGGCAGCCGCTCGGCGGCGTCGTCGCCGAGGGAGTCGAAGCGGATCCGCTGCTTGCGGCGGACCATGTCCAGGAACAGGTTGGTCGTGATGCGGTGCAGCCAGCCCTCGAAGGTGCCGGGCGTGTAGGTCGACAGCGACCGGAAGACACGGACGAAGACCTCCTGGGTGAGGTCCTCGGCGTCGTGCTGGTTGCCCGTCAGTCGGTAGGCGAGGCGGTAGACCCGGCCGCTGTGTGTGCTGACGATCTCTTCCCATGAGGGCGGTGTCCACGCCTGGGAGTCCGCATCGGAGGCGAAGGTCGCGGTCGGTGCGGAGTCGTTGGAAGAACGGTCAGCAATGTAGGTCACGGATTTCGGCTCACCCGCCGACCTGAGAAAGCGCCGCAGCACTCCTCCCCGATCCACAGGCGCAGCCGCACCTCCCCTGTCGGCTCTGGTGGTGTCCAGTGGAGTCCCTACCATAGCCACCTCGCCCGTTAGCTCCGGATAAGCCTTTTTCCTGCTGGGGCCGGGGACTCGCCCCGGGAAAGCATCGGCCCGTGGCTTCCCGGACCCGATCTGCGGGGCCGGTCCCACGGGCTCTCCCCCGCCTCCTCATAACGCCCGGTCCCATCTGCGGGTTCCCGGGTCCAGCGGATACAGTCACCGTTGCGCCAACTACGGGGACAGGAGAGGGTCATTACCGCCAACCGGCAGACGAGCTGGGCGTTCGCCGACGCCTTTGTCGCCGAGGACGAAGCAGTGCACTGGGCCAGGGACCGGGCCCGGGACGCAGGGCTCCGCCCGGTGTCGCCAGGCACCGGCGCCGCTCTGCGCCTGCTCGCTGCCACGACGGACGCCAAAGCAGTGGCCGAAATCGGCACCGGCACCGGCGTGTCCGGACTCTATCTGCTGCACGGCATGCGGCCCGACGGGGTGCTGACCACGGTCGACCCGGAGCCCGAGCGCCAGCAGTTCGCCCGCGAGGCGTTCCGGGCCGCGGGCTTCGCCGCCAACCGCTCCCGCTTCATCCCCGGCCGCGCCCTGGACGTGCTGCCGCGGCTCGCGGACGGCGGGTACGACCTCGTGTTCTGCGACGGCGACCGGCTGGAGAGCCTGGACTACCTCGCCGAATCGTTGCGTCTGCTGCGGCCCGGCGGCCTCGTCTGCTTCGAGGGCGTCTTCGCCGACGGCCGTACGGTCGACTCCTCGGCGCAGCCCGCGGAGGTGCTGCGGCTGCGGGAGCTGCTGCGCACGGTGCGGGAGAGCCAGGAGCTGATGGCGACGCTGCTGCCGGTGGGCGACGGGCTGCTGTGCGCGGTGCGGCGGGGCTGAGCAACCGGAACGGGGGCGGCCGGGGCGCGGGACGCGACCCGGCGCCGTCAGGGCTTCCGGGCTCCGGGCCGGCCGCCCCCGGATCGCCGTGAACGCATCACTGCCCCGGCACGGGCACCGTGCCGGGGCAGTGATGAAGAATGAACGCCTCTGTTCAGCCGACGACCTTCTTGAGGGCGTCGCCGAGTGCATCGGCCTCGTCCGGCGTCAGCTCCACGACAAGCCGACCGCCGCCTTCGAGCGGAACGCGCATGACGATGCCCCGCCCCTCCTTTGTCACCTCGAGCGGGCCGTCGCCCGTCCGCGGCTTCATGGCCGCCATGCTCGTTCCCCTTCCTGAAACCAGCTCATCGCAACCGGCGGCCCCACTGACAGGCGCTGCGTCACCGGCATCGAACACATTGCTTCCAGGCCATTATCCCGCATCACAGACCCCGATGACCAACCTCGGTCGGCATCGCTTGTGCAACGCGCTCTCGCAAAACCACCCATTTCGGCGATCGACCTGCGATACTCCGCCGCCCTCACCCCCTTGTGGGGGCGTAATTGTTAGACGCAGGTCACATGTCGGCTTCCGTCCATGTCGGCCATGCTTGCCTGGACAGGCATTGCCCGAGGTCCGGAGGGGACAACGAAATGGCCGATCACATGGCGGACAGCGTGCTCTACGAGGTGAGCGACGGACTCGCGACGATCACCCTCAACCGTCCCGACGCGATGAATGCCATGGACACAGCGGCCAAGGTGGCGCTCCGGGACGCGCTGGAGGCCGCTGCCGCCGACACCGCCGTACGGGCCGTTCTGCTCACCGCGACCGGGCGCGCCTTCTGCGTGGGCCAGGACCTGAAGGAGCACGTGGCCAAGCTCGCCGAGGCCCGCGAGTCGGACGGCGGCAACGCGCTGAGCACCGTGCGGGAGCACTACAACCCGATCGTCCGGGCCCTCACCGGGATGCCCAAGCCGGTCGTCGCCGGGGTGAACGGCGTCGCCGCGGGCGCCGGTTTCGGCTTCGCGCTCGCCTGCGACTACCGGGTGGTCGCCGACACCGCCTCGTTCAACACCTCGTTCGCCGGTGTCGCGCTCACCGCCGACTCGGGCGTCTCCTGGACGCTGCCCCGGCTGATCGGGCAGAGCCGCGCCGCCGATCTGCTGTTCTTCCCGCGCTCGATCTCCGCGCAGGACGCGTACGAGCTGGGCATCGTGAACAGGCTGGTGCCCGCGGCGGACCTGGCCGCCGAGGCCGCCGCCGTGGCCCGTGCCCTGGCGTCCGGCCCCACGGTGGCGTACGCCGCGCTCAAGGAGTCCCTGGCCCATGGCGCCGGACGCACGCTCGACGAGGCGCTGGAGAAGGAGGACGAGCTCCAGACCCGGGCGGGCGCGTCCGAGGACCACACGATCGCGGTGCGGGCATTCCTGGACAAGGAGAAGCCGAAGTACCTCGGCCGGTAGCACCGAAAACCGGCAGCACCGAAGAACCCGGGGCCCCGGCACTCCGCCGGGGCCCCGGACGCGCCGGGTCGAAGGCCCGGCGGGCTACGCCCCGCCGCCGCGTGCCACGCAGTCGGCCAGGTGGTCGTCGACCAGGCCGCACGCCTGCATCAGGGCGTAGGCGGTGGTGGGTCCCACGAAGCGCAGGCCGTGCTTCTTGAGGTCCTTGGCCAGCGCCGTCGACTCCGGTGTGACGGCGGGTACGTCGCCGAGGGTGCGCGGGGCGGGGCGGCCCGCCGGGTCGGGGGCGTGGGACCAGATCAGCTCGTCCAGCTCACCGGCGCGCCAGCCGGCCAGCACCTTGGCGTTGGCGAGGGTCGCCTCGATCTTCGCCCGGTTGCGGATGATGCCCGCGTCGGCGAGGAGGCGTTCCTCGTCGGCGCCGGTGAACTCCGCCACCGCGGGGATCTTGAACCCGGCGAAGGCGGAGCGGAAGCCCTCGCGGCGGCGCAGGATCGTCAGCCAGGACAGGCCCGACTGGAACGCCTCCAGGCAGAGCCGTTCGAAGAGGGCGTCGTCGCCGTGGACGGGGCGGCCCCATTCGGTGTCGTGGTACGCGAGGTAGTCCTCGGTGGCGAGCCCCCACGGGCAGCGCAGTCCGCCGTCCCGGGCGGCCTCGGCTCCGCCGCTCATCGCCGGGGCTCCTCTCCGGGGTACTCGGGGTGGCCGTGTCCGCTTCCGCCGGGCTCCTGCCCGGGCGCCTCCCACGGCGCTCTGTGGCGTTCCTCGGAGGGCTCCGCGGCCGGTCGCTCGAACAGGTCGGGGCCGCCGACCGCGGTCGCCTGGGCACCGGCCAGCGCCGACTCCAGCTCCGCGATCCGCGCGTCCCGCTCGGCGAGTTCGGCACCGAGGCGGCCGAGCGCCTCGTCCACCTCCGTCATCCGGTAGCCGCGCGCGACCACCGGGAGCCGCAGCGCTTCGACGTCCGCGCGGCCGACCGGGCGTGTCGCGGGCAGCGGATCGGTCAGCTGCTCGGGCGCCACGTCCTGCAGGACCGCGCTCTTCCCCCCGCCGACCACCGCGAGGGTGACCGCGGCCACGACCACCACCATCGTCAGCAGCAAGAACCAGAACACGCGCATCTCCCCATGGGCGGAAACCTGTCCGGGTCCGATCGTGCCATGCGGCACCGACAACCGGGGCCCTGCCCGGCCGGGGCCGCGGACCGGCGGGCGGGGTCCGCCCGGCCGGGACCGTGGGACCGACGGCCGGGACCAGGCGATAACTTGGCGGGCACGGCCCAGGGGCGCAGGCGACCCGCGGGGCGATCTACCGGAGGAGAGACGGGATGCGAAGCGGTGCGCTCAGGCTGGGACGGCGCGAATTCGGTGCGCACGAGCCGGTGATCATGGCGATCGTGAACCGCACCCCGGATTCCTTCTACGACCAGGGCGCGACCTTCCGGGACGAACCGGCGCTCGCCCGGGTCGAGCAGGCGATCGCGGACGGTGCGGCGATCGTCGACATCGGGGGTGTGAAGGCGGGCCCCGGCGAAGAGGTGACCGCCGAGGAGGAGGCCCGCCGCACGGTGGGGTTCGTCGCGGAGGTCCGCCGCCGCCACCCGGATGTGGTGATCAGCGTCGACACCTGGCGGCACGACGTGGGCGCGGCGGTCTGCGAGGCCGGCGCGGACGTGCTGAACGACGCGTGGGGCGGCCACGACCCGAAGCTCGCGGAGGTCGCCGCGCGGTACGGCGCCGGGCTGGTGTGCACGCACGCGGGCGGCGCCGAGCCCCGGACCCGGCCGCACCGGGTCGGGTACGAGGACGTGATGGCGGACATCCTGCGGGTGACGGTGGGGCTGGCCGAGCGGGCGGTCGCGCTCGGGGTGCGGCCCGACGGGATCATGATCGACCCCGGTCACGACTTCGGGAAGAACACCCGGCACTCCCTGGAGGCGACCCGGCGGCTCGGCGAGATGACGGAGACCGGCTGGCCGGTCCTGGTATCGCTGTCCAACAAGGACTTCGTCGGCGAGACGCTCGACCGGCCGGTGAAGGAGCGGGTGCTCGGGACGCTGGCGACGACGGCCGTGTCGGCGTGGCTGGGCGCGCAGGTCTACCGGGTGCACGAGGTGGCGGAGACCCGGCAGGTCCTGGACATGGTGGCGTCGATCGCCGGTCACCGGGAGCCCGCGGTGGCCCGCCGCGGCCTGGCCTGATGCCCGCCGCGGCCTGGCCTGATGCCCGCGGGGGCCGGGGCGGGTGCCCCGGCCCCCGCCCCGGGCACGGTGGTCTACCGGCCGACCTCCTTCGTCACGAGGTTGACCGCCTCGTCCACGTCGTCCGTGACGTGGAACAGCAGCATGTCGTGCTCGGACGCCTTGCCCTGGGCCACCACCGTGTCCCGCAGCCAGTCCACGAGGCCGCTCCAGTACTCGGTGCCGAACAGCACGATCGGGAAGCGGGTCACCTTGCCCGTCTGGACGAGGGTGAGGGCCTCGAAGAGCTCGTCCAGGGTGCCGAGGCCGCCGGGCAGCACGACGAAGCCCTGCGCGTACTTCACGAACATCGTCTTGCGGACGAAGAAGTAGCGGAAGTTCACGCCGATGTCGACGTGCGGGTTGAGGCCCGACTCGAAGGGCAGCTCGATGCCGAGGCCGACCGAGACGCCCTTCGCCTCCCGCGCCCCCTTGTTCGCCGCCTCCATCGCGCCGGGCCCGCCCCCGGTGATCACCGCGAAGCCCGCCTCGACCAGGGCCTTGCCGATCCGTACGCCCGCCTCGTAGTCGGGTCCGTCGGCCGGGGTTCGGGCGGAGCCGAAGACGCTGATGGCGCTCGGCAGTTCGGCCAGCGCGCCGAAGCCCTCGACGAACTCCGACTGGATGCGCATCACCCGCCATGGATCGGTGTGCACCCACTCGGAGTCGCCCTCGGTGTCCAGCAGCCGCTGATCGGTGGTGCCGGGCTGCACCTGTTCCCTGCGGCGCAGTACCGGTCCGAGCCGCTGCTCCTCGGGGACGCGTGCTCCCTCGGGGTTGCCCATGACCTGCTCCCTCCGACGACGATCGACGGCCGTCCGACGGCGGCCGTCCGTTGTCAGGTCAGGGTAGATCGCCGGAGGTTACGACCAGGGGAATGCCGTGGGTCAGCCGGTGAGCCAGGAGCGGAGCCGCTCCTCGCAGTGGGTGATCCGCTCGACCTTCACGTGCTCGTCGCGCTTGTGCGCCAGGAGCGGGTCGCCGGGTCCGTAGTTCACGGCGGGGATGCCGAGGGAGCCGAAGCGGGAGACGTCGGTCCAGCCGAACTTGGGCCGGGCGGTGCCGCCGACCGCCGCCATGAACGCCTCGGCCGCCGGGTGGGAGAGGCCGGGCATGGCCGCGCCCGAGTGGTCGTCGACGACGAATTCGGCCACGCCGCAGTCCGCGAAGACCTCGTGGACGTGGGCCAGCGCCTCCTCGGCGGTGCGGTCGGGGGCGTACCGGTAGTTGACGACGACGGTGCAGGCGTCGGGGATGACGTTGTTGGCGACGCCGCCCTCGATCCGTACCGCGTTCAGGCCCTCGCGGTATTCGAGGCCGTCGATGACCGGGCGGCGCGGCTCGTACGCGGCGAGGCGGGCCAGGATCGGGGCGGCGGCGTGGATGGCGTTGGACCCCATCCAGCCGCGTGCGGAGTGGGACCGCTCGCCCCGGGTGTGCAGGAAGACCCGCAGGGTGCCCTGGCAGCCGCCCTCGACCTCGCCGTCGGAGCCCTCCAGCAGGACCGCGAAGTCGCCCGCGAGCCAGTCCGGGTGGGCGTCGGCGACGTGGCCGAGCCCGTTGAGGTGCGCGGCGACCTCCTCGTTGTCGTAGAAGACGAAGGTCAGGTCGCGGTTGGGCTCGGGCACGGTCGCGGCGATCCGCAGCTGGACGGCGACGCCCGACTTCATGTCGGAGGTGCCGCAGCCCCACAGCAGGCCGTCGGCGTCGAGCCGGGACGGCACGTTGTCCGCGATCGGCACGGTGTCGATGTGCCCGGCGAGCACGACCCGCTCGGCCCGGCCCAGGTTCGTCCTGGCCACGATGTTGTTGCCGTGCCGGTCGACGGTCAGGTGCGGGAGCGTGCGCAGCGCCGACTCGATCGCGTCGGCGAGGTCCTTCTCCTGACCGCTGACCGAGGGGAAGTCGACGAGCGCGGCGGTGAGCGCCGGGCCGTCCTGGGTGAGGTCAAGTGTGGTTTCGGGCATGGCACCGACCCTAACGACCCCGCCCGCGGTCGGCAGGGCCGTCTCATCGCCGGCCGCTGACGGGACGCCCGCCCCGGCCGGTGGGCGGCCCGGCCCGGTCGTCCCGCCGCCGGCCGCGGACGGGACCGTACGGGACCAGGGCTTTTCGTCCGCTCCGGGGCGGATCGGACCCCTCGGACACGTCATGATCCGGGCCTGGGCCCCTGGGCCCTCGGCCCCGGTCCGGCACTCCAGTACGGTGGCCCCGTGCCCCGGACCGCCTCTTCCACCAGCCGACACACCGGCCGCAGCCGTCTCTTCCGCGTCACGGCGGCCCTTGTCGTGCTCGCCGCGCTCGGCGGCTATCTGGCCGTTCAGTACGTCACCGGCAACAAGCTCGTCGAGGGCTGCACGGTGGAGTCCGCCGACGGTTCGGACGGCCGGGCCCGTACGTACCGGATGAGCCCCGAGCAGGCGTCCAACGCCGCGACGATCTCGGCGGTCGGCGTCTCGCGCGGGATGCCGGAGCGCGCCGTGACGATCGCGCTGGCGACCGCGCTCCAGGAGTCCGGGCTGCGCAACATCGAGCACGGCGACCGGGACTCGCTGGGCCTGTTCCAGCAGCGCCCCTCGCAGGGCTGGGGCACGGAGGAGCAGATCCTGGACCCGGTCTACTCCGCCGGTGAGTTCTACCGGCACCTGGCGAAGGTCCCCGGCTACTCGCGGCTGCCGCTGACGGTCGCCGCGCAGCGGGTCCAGCGCAGCGGCTTCCCGCAGGCGTACGCGAAGCACGAGCCGGACGCGGCGCTGCTGTCGGCGGCGCTGACCGGCCGGACGCCCGCCGCGCTGAACTGCGTGCCGCCGCGGGCGACGGCCGCGAAGGCGGACCCGGCGAAGGTGCGCTCGGAGCTGGTGCGCGCCTTCGGCAAGGACGTGCTGCCCGCGCGGGAGGTCACGTCGCCGGACGGGAAGTCCGCGGCCGGGGCCCCGGCGGCGGGCCCGATCTCGGTGCCGGTGCGCGCGACCCGTGCGTCCGGGGGCGGCGGGAAGGACGCGGACCGGCGCGGCTGGGAGCTCGCGCACTGGGCGGTCGCGCGCTCCGAGGCGCTCCGGATCGACGAGGTGTCCTACGCGGACCGGGTGTGGAAGGCCGGGGCGGGCTGGCGGACGGAACGCAAGGAATCGGGCACCACCGAGGTCCGGATCGGGCTCGCGCAGTAGTTCGCCCGATCGCCCGCAGCGGTCATCCGGCGCTTCCCGTCCGTCCCCGCGCACGGACCGCCGCGACGGCTCCCTCTGCTCTCCGAATAACCGTCACTTCTCTTGCGGCGCAAGGGGAGTGACGGTTCATCCGCCCGTCCGGAAAGTCGTGGACCGACCGGATTCCGCCGCGGCGGACCATGCGGTGCGTTACCGACTCTTTACCTCGGCCCACCGCAACCTCTCCCGCCCTCACGACGGTTGTCATTGCGTCCGATCAACGGACAGACAGATTCCTCACCCGTCGAAGGAGCATCATGTCCCTCCCCCTGACCCGCCGGATCGCCCGTGCCGCGCTGCTGATCGCCGCAGGTGCCGCCCCCGTGGTCGGCGCGGCCGGAGCCGCGGGTGCCGCGACGCTCCCGCAGGCCCCGGAGCTCGGCGGTCTGACCACCGTCGACGGCGCCGGCCTCGGCGAGGTGGCGGACGGCGCCGGTCTCGGCAAGGCGGTCGACGGCGCGTCCCGGCAAGGTGCCGGCGCGGCGAACGAGACCGGCGGCAAGCTCGTCGGCACGGCCCTCCCGGTCGCGAGCAAGACCGTCGGCGAGGCCGGCACCCAGGCCGCCCCCACCGTGCAGAAGGCCGCGGGCGGCCTCGCGGGCAACGCGGGCGAGACCCTCGGCGGCGCGGCCGGGGGCGGCCTGCCGCTCGGCTGACCCGCCCCGGCCACCGGCCGGCGCACCACGCGCGAGGGGCCTCGGGACGCGATGCGTTCCCGAGGCCCCTCGCGCGTACCGCGAACCGACCAGGACCGGCCCGAACCGGGCCAACCGTGAACCGGCCCGGTCGAGCCCGGTCCGGATCGCCCGTCTACGGCGCCAGGCGCTTGACCGCCGCCGCGACCCGCTCGTCCGTCGCCGTGAACGCCACGCGCACGAAGCGGTCCCCGGCCGGGCCGTAGAAGTCGCCCGGCGCCACCAGGATGCCGAGCTCCGCCAGGTACGCCACGGTCTCCCAGCACGGTTCGTCGCGGGTGGCCCACAGGTAGAGGCTGGCCTCGCTGTGCTCGATCCGGAAGCCGTGCGCCTCCAGGGCCGCGCGCAGGGCCGCGCGCCGTTCCGCGTACCGCTCGCGCTGCTCGGCGACGTGCGCGTCGTCGCCGAGCGCCGCGACCGTCGCCGCCTGGACCGGGGCGGGCGTCATCATTCCGCCGTGCTTGCGGATCAGCAGCAGCTCGCCCAGCACGGCCGGGTCGCCCGCGATGAAGGCGGCCCGGTACCCGGCCAGGTTGGAGCGCTTGGAGAGCGAGTGGACGGCGACGATGCCGTCGTACGTGCCGCCGCAGACGTCCGGGTGCAGCACGGAGACCGGCTCGGCCTCCCAGCCCAGTTCCAGGTAGCACTCGTCGCTGAGGACCAGTACGCCGTGCTCACGGGCCCAGGCGACGATCCGGGTCAGTTCGTCCTTGGACAGGACTCGGCCGGTCGGGTTGGACGGCGAGTTCAGCCAGAGCAGCTTCAGCCCGGCCGGGTCCAGCTCGGTCGGGTCGTCGTAGACCACGGGTTCGGCGCCGCAGAGCCGGGCGCCCACCTCGTACGTGGGGTAGGCGAGCCGCGGGTACGCCACCTTGTCGCCCGCGCCGAGGCCGAGCTGGGTCGGCAGCCAGGCCACCAGTTCCTTGGAGCCGACGACCGGCAGGACGTTCTCGTGCGTCACCCCGACCGCGCCGAGCCGCCGCTCCAGCCAGCCGGTGATCGCGTCGCGCAGCTCGGCGGTCCCCCACACCGTCGGATAGCCGGGGCTGTCGGCGGCGGCGACGAGCGCCTGCCGGATCAGCGCGGGCACCGGGTCGACGGGCGTGCCGACGGACAGGTCCACGATGCCGTCGGGGTGTCCCGCGGCCGTCGACTTGTAGGGGGCGAGCTTGTCCCACGGGAAGACCGGGAGACGGGAGGAGACTGCGGACACGGAATCTCTCTGCTTTCTCGTACGTGGCTTTCCCGTACGAAGCTTTCTCGTACGTGGCTCTCCCGTACGCGGCTTTCCCGTACGGAGCTTTCCCGTACGCGGCTTTCCGGTACGGGCCGCCCGGGTGACGGGCACCCGTCGCCCGGGTGCGAAAACGCCTCGGCCCCGCACGGTGACGAGCCGTACGGGACCGGGGCGGTGCGCGTGGCGGCCGCCGACTACTGGTTCTGCGGCGGGAGCGCGGCGATGAACGCGTGGTCGCGCTCGATCAGGCCCAGCTTGGAGGCACCACCCGGCGACCCGAGGTCGTCGAAGAACTCGACGTTCGCCTTGTAGTAGTCCTTCCACTCGTCCGGAGTGTCGTCCTCGTAGAAGATCGCCTCGACCGGGCACACCGGCTCACAGGCTCCACAGTCGACGCATTCGTCCGGGTGGATGTACAAGGACCGCTGGCCCTCGTAGATGCAGTCGACGGGGCACTCTTCGATGCAGGCCTTGTCCTTCACGTCGACACAAGGCTGCGCGATGACGTAGGTCACGCTGTCGTTCCTCCTCGGTAGGGCGTTGGCTCTCGCGCGGGAGCGCGGCGTCGTCGATGCCCACCCCTAGTATCTCCGTTCCGGGGCACGAACCGAACAGGAGGGGCGCACAGAGCTGTGGAATTCACCATCGGCGGACAGCTCGAGGTCCGAATCACACCGGTTGACGTGGGCAAACGGGTATCAGTCCGGCGTGTGTGCGAGACCGGTCCTCAAGGCGCGAAGTTCACGGACACCGTCGGGGTTCTCACATCATGGGACAACGGTGTGCTCTCAATCACACGGAAGAGCGGTGAATCCGTCCGGATCGACGAGTCCTCGTTGGTCGCGGGCAAGGTCGTGCCCGCCGCTCCGGCCCGCCGCCGCGGCCCCGCCGCCTCCTTCGAGGAACTGTCCGCCGTCTGCGCCCGTGCCTGGCCCCCGGTGGAGAGCGAACCGCTGGGCGACTGGCGGCTGCGCGCCGCGCGGGGGTTCACCCGGCGCGCCAACTCCGTGCTGCCGCTCGGCGATCCCGGCATGCCGCTCGACGAGGCGCTCCGGCGCGTCGGGCAGTGGTACGGGGAACGGGGCCTGCCCGCGTACGTCCAGGCCGCGACCGGCGGCGAGGGCACCCAGGAGCTGCTCTGCGCGGAGCTGGAGGAGCGCGGCTGGCGGCGCGAGGTGACGACGGAGGTGCGGACCGCCGCGCTGGCGCCGATCGGCGACCTGGCGGCGGACGTGTCGCGGGTACGGCTGGGCCGGGACCTCGACGAGGCGTGGCTCTCCCGCTACCAGCGCTTCGAGACGCCGGGCCCGCACGTCCTCCAGGTACTGCGCGGCGGCCCGTCGGTGTGGTTCGCCTCGGTACCGGCCGACGACGCCGGCGCGGCCGATGCCCCCGCCCCGCCCGCCGCGATCGGCCGGTGCGTGGTGGACGGCCGGTGGGCGGGGTTCATGGCCGTCGAGGTCGATCCGGCGCACCGGCGCCGGGGCCTGGCCACCGCCGTGATGACCGCGCTCGCCCGCCGGGCCCTGGACGAGGGCGCGTCGGCGGCGTGGCTCCAGGTGGAGTCGGACAACGAGGGCGCGCGGGCGATGTACGAGGGCATGGGGTTCGCGGTCCACCACCTGTACCACCACTTCCGGTCGGCGTGACGGAGGAGGACGATCCCGATGAACCCTCACCACCACGAGCAGCCGGACCGTCCCGGCCCCGACGAGCTGCGCAGGCGGTTCGCCGAGGAGGCGCGCGAGGAGCGGCCCGACCTCGCGCTGCTCTGCCTGCTGCTGGGCGCGGTGGCCGATCCCTCGCTGGGCGAGCACGGGATCGACGCGGCGCAGATCGAGCTGGACGAGCTGGCGGGCCGGCTCCCCTACGGGGTGCGGGGCGGTCGGGCCTGGGCCTCGGCCCTCGCCGAGCTGCTCGGTGAGCGGTGCGGTTTCGCGGGCTCGTCGGCGGACTACCGGCGGCTGGAGTCGTCGCTGCTGCACGAGGTGCTGCGGCGGCGCCGGGGGCTGCCGATCCTGCTGTCCGTGGTGTGGATCGAGGTGGCGCGCCGTGCCGGGGCCCCGGTGTACGGGGTGGCGCTGCCCGGCCATTTCGTCGTCGGTTTCGGCGATCCGGACGAGCGGGTGCTGGCCGATCCGTTCGACGGCGGCCGACCGATGACCGGTCAGGACGCGGAGCTGCTGGCGGCGGGGGCGACCGGGCGGCCGCTCGACGAGTCGATGCTGGTGCCCGCGCAGACCCTGGACATCGTGCTGCGCATCCTGAACAACATCAGGGCCTGGGCCGCGCACCGTCCGGAACGCACGGATGTGGCGCTGTGGGCCGTGGACCTCTCGCTGCTGCTGCCCTCGCACCCCGCCAGGCTGCGCCACGAGCGTGCGCAGCTGCTCGTGCAGAGCGGGCAGTTCCTGCGCGGGGCGGCGGAGATGGAGGAGTACGCGGACGTGGTCGACGCGGTCGACCCCTCGGCGGCGGAAGAGATACGGCGCCGGGCGCGGGCCGCGCGGTCCTTGCTGAACTAGTCCGTTTCCCCGGCAGTCGTCGGCGAACGCCCCGAATCCGCCGCAACCCGAGCGGAATGCCACACTTCGCCAATGAACAATGCCAAGGACACCGTCCACCAGTTCCTCCTGCAGGTGCGCTCGGGGCTGCACCCCGACCGGGCCGGTCGCTTCATGGCCGACCGGGTCCGGGCCCACCAGGTCGTCTCGGAGGCACCGGCAACCGTGGAGCGGACGCCGCAGCAGTACACCGAGCACGTCCAGGAGATGCTCGACGCGTACGGCCCCTTCACCCTGACCGTGGACGAGCTCATCGCCGAAGGGGACCGGGTCTACGCCCGCTGGACCCAGAACGGGCGGCACGTCGGACCGGTGGACCACTACCGGCCGACCGGTGCGCAGGTCACGGCGATGACCAGCGCGGTCTATCGCGTCGAGGACGGACTCATCGTCGAGTACTGGATCCAGATCGACCGGCAGGGAATCACCGCACAGCTGGAGCGGGCGGTCACCGAGCGCTGATCCCGGCCCGGTCCGGGTGTGCGTCCGGCTGCCGAGGAGCCCGCGCTTTGGGTCCGCCCCTGCGTCAGCTTCCCTGGTCCGCCCACTGCCTCAGCAGTCGTTCCCGCTCCGCGCCCCGGGGCGATCCGCCCTCCGTGCGGCGGCCCCAGTCCGACATCGCGGCGAGCGTCGTGGACATCGTCGCGGCGCCCTCCGTGAGGCGGGACAGAAGGGCCCCGGAGAGGCCCGCCTCCGTCGAGGAGTAGCCGGAGGCCGCGGCGGCGTAGGCCGTCAGCCGGTGGTCGCCGTCGTGCGTCTCCACGTGCAGCGTCATCGCCGGAGGGGCCTCGCCCGCCCGGAGCGGACGCTCGGGCAGGACCAGGTTCATCACCGTCTCCAGGGCCACGCCCCCGGCCTTCCCGGCCTGCCGCATGAAGGACTTCATGGGGACGTCGGCCAGGGTCAGGGCACGCACGTCCTCCCACAGGTGGAGGGTGGACTGCCCGTCGCCGAGGCCCATCACGCCCTCGGGGGTCAGGCGCACCCCGGGCGCCAGACCGGTCGGCTTCGCGCCCACGTACACGTCGCCCTCGGCGATCCAGAACAGGCCCACCATGGCCACGGTTTGCTCACTTCTCCCGACGACGGCTCCGCCGTCGTGTCACGTCGATGGTCAGGCCCCGCCGGCACGGCCGGACCGTCGCGAGACGTCTCCCCGGCCCTCGCGGGTCCGGCCCGATCCTAACGAGCGGCGGCGTCCGGGCGGCGGGCGCCGTCACCGGGTCGCCGGGGCACCGCCCGGATCACCGCCCAGGTCACGCGCCCGGGCCGGCCCCGGGTCACCGCCCGGGTCACCGCGCCCGGAGCACCGCCCCGGGGTCACCGCGCCTCCCCGCCCGCCGCGACCTTGCGCATCGTGCGCAGCAGGTACTCCTTGCGGTTGAGCGGGTCGTGGTCCGTGCGCGGCCGGTCCGGGGGCGGGCCGACGACGGGCCGGTACCGGTCGAAGTCGGATTCCAGCACCCCCTCACCGCGCGTCAGGGACGGAAGCCGCTGCTGGAGTTCGTGGACGCGGGCCGCCGGGATCTCGCCCTCCAGCACGCAGGCGGAGCCGTGCACGGCGGGTGCGCCGGGGACCGCCCCCAGTCGGGCGAGTACGGGCAGGACCGGGCCGAACAGGTCCGCGGGGAGTTCCAGCCGGAACCGGTGCACCGGTTCGTGCACCGTGGTGCCGGCCCGTTTCAGCGCGCTCATCAGGACCAGCGGGGTCAGGTTCCGGAAGTCCCCCGCGGTGCTCGACATGCTCTTGTCGAAAACCGCGTGGGAATGGCTCTGGCGGGGCCAGTAGCCGGAATGCGTCATGGTGACGACGCAGTCGGTGACCTGCCAGCCGTGGATTCCCTGCCGCAGGGTTTCCACCGCGGTCTCCTCCACCGCCCGCATCAGGGAGAAGGGCATCGAACCGAGTTCCACCTCCAGCCGGTAGGCGATGCCGCTGCCGACCGGGGCGGGGTCGACCCTGAGGCCGACGGTCGCCAGGAAGGGGTTCTCCCCCTGGTCGATGATCTCGTGCGCCGCGCCGCTGCCGTCCAGCCGTTCCAGGCAAATGGTGGTGGTCTCGCGGAAGGTGACGCCGATTCCGAATTCGTCGGCCAGCGTCGCCTCGATGACCTCCTTCTGCACCTCGCCGTAGAGCGATACGGACAGCTCCTCGCGGACGTCGTCCTGCCGCAGGTCGATCAGCGGGTCCTGGTCGGCGAGCCGCGCGAGCGCGGAGTGCAGCTCGCCCCGGTTCGCGGGCGGGCGGGGGACCACGACCGCTTCCAGCGTCGGCGGGGCGAACCACCTGCCCGGCCCGTCCGCGTCGTCCGCGTCCGGTGTCCCGACCGGGTCGCCGATCCGGATGCCGTCGAGCCCCCGCAGCCTCGCGATCCGGCCCGCGCCGACCTCCGCCCCGCGCACGACCGAGCCCGCGTCGAAGACGTCGATCCCGGTCACCCTGCCCTCGGTACGCCCCTCGCCCCGGCCGAACGGCAGCCGGTCGCGGACCCGCACCGTGCCCGAGAACATCCGGACGTACGCCGTCCGCTCGCCGCCCGGTCCGCGTTCCACCTTGAAGACCGTGCCCGAGACCGGTCCGTCGGCATCGCCCCGGCTCGCGGGCAGCAGTTCCCGGACGCCGCCGATCAGGGCGTCCACCCCCTCGCCGGTGATCGCCGAGCCGAAGTACACCGGGTGCACCAGGGCCCGCCCGGTCTGCGCCGCCAGTTCCCCGCGCAGCCGGTCGTACGGGAGCGGCCCGGCGTCCTCGACGTACGCGGCCAGGAGCTCGTCGTCGTGGTCGGCGAGCAGTTCGGCGAGCCGGTCCGTGAAGCCGGTGTCGGCGCCGGTGTACGGCACGCAGCGGGCGGCCGGGCCGCCCGGTCCGTCGACCGAGCCCATGGCGACCACGGCCGGGGTCAGTTTCTCGGCGATGCTCCGCAGCACGGCCCCGTCCCGCGCGCCGCCCCGGTCGACCTTGTTCACGAAGACGAGCGTCGGGATGCGCAGGCGTCGCAGCGTCCGCATCAGGACGCGGGTCTGTGCCTGGACGCCCTCCACCGCGGAGACGACCAGCACGGCGCCGTCGAGCACGTTCAGGACCCGTTCCACCTCGGCGATGAAATCCGGGTGACCGGGGGTGTCGATCAGATTGACGGTGGTGTCGTCGACGGCGAACGAGACGACGGCGGATTTGATCGTGATGCCGCGTTGCCGTTCGAGCGCCAGGGAGTCGGTCCGGGTGCTGCCGTCGTCGACGCTGCCGATTTCGTCGATGACTCCGGCGGCGTGGAGCAGCCGCTCGGTCAGGCTCGTCTTACCGGCGTCGACATGCGCCAGAATTCCCAGGTTCAGCGTGTGCACGAAACTCCATGTCTTCGAGATCGGTGGCAATTCCCGTCTGAATGAACATGTGAGTTCCGCGCATGACCCGCTCCTTCGGTCGGTCGACGTCAGCGGCGAGTACAGCAGGGGCCCGGCTCTCCGACAACCGATTTACCGGCCCCGGTCTCCGCCGCAGGCCCCGAACACCTCTCGCCGCCCGAAAGTAAGCAGGTCAGAGGCGGCGAGTCGTCCGATACCACACGTCACGGACCCGGATCAGGGCCATTCGTACGAAGGACCTGACGGCCCGCCGGAACCGCCAGGCCCGGCCGGCCCGCGCCAGAACCCGTACGACGCCAGGTCAATCAGCCCTTTCCGCAAGGCCGTTGACGGGAGATGAGAAATTCGGGCGGCCCGGCCGCCGAGCGCGCCGGAGAACTGACGCACCAGCAAACGGGTGGTCCACCGCCGCCCAAACATCACCCGGCGCCGCATGCAATCCAACGGGTGATTATCGGCCCGGTGCCACCCGAAAAGAGCAGGGTGTAGCTCCAATGCGCCTCTCCCCGATGGCGCGGATCGACATTCCGGCTGACGGTGGATCACGTCGCCACTGCGCCACATTGAGTCGACAGCCCGTCACTCTTCGCAGTTGCGTCGGAAGGAATGTGTTCAGATGCGCTCTGCCCGCACACTGTTCGCTTCGGCCGCCGTCACAGCGGTCCTCGCCATCACCGGTCCGGCCGCCTACGCCATGGCGACGTCCGGCGACTCCGGTCACGACAACGGTTACTCGTCCTCGCGCGGCGACGACCACGGGAAGTCCGACTCCGACCGCGGCGGCGACCGCGGCGGCTACGGCGAAGACCGCGGTGGTTACGGCGGCGACCGCGGTGGACGCGGCGACCACGGCAAGCCCTGGGGCGGCGTCCACGCCGGTGGCGGCTTCATGGCCTCCGTCATCGCCGGTGACGACGAGGGCGGCCGCGGTGGCTACGGCGACAAGGGTGGCAAGGACGACCGCGGTGGCTACGGCGACCACGAAAAGGGCGGCAAGGACGACCACGGCGGCTACGGCGGCGGACGCGGCGACAAGCCCCGCGGCGGTGTCCACACCGGTGGCGGCTTCATGGCCTCCGTCATCGCCGGTGACGACGAGGGCGGCCGCGGTGGCTACGGCGACAAGGGTGGCAAGGACGACCGCGGTGGCTACGGCGACCACGACAAGGGCGGCAAGGACGACCACGGCGGCTACGGCGACAAGGGCGGCAAGGACGACCGCGGTGGCTACGGCGACCACGACAAGGGCGGCAAGGACGACCACGGCGGCTACGGCGACAAGGGCGGCAAGGGCGGTGACAAGCCCTGGGGCGGCGTCCACGCCGGCGGCGGCTTCATGGCCTCCGTCATCGCCGGTGACGACGAGGGCGGCCGCGGTGGCTACGGCGACAAGGGTGGCAAGGACGACCGCGGTGGCTACGGCGACCACGACAAGGGCGGCAAGGACGACCACGGCGGCTACGGCGACAAGGGCGGCAAGGGCGGTGACAAGCCCTGGGGCGGCGTCCACGCCGGCGGCGGCTTCATGGCCTCCGTCATCGCCGGTGACGACGAGGGCGGCCGCGGCGGCTACGGCGACAAGGGTGGCAAGGACGACCGCGGCGGGTACGGCGACAAGGGCGACGACCGCGGTGGCTACGGCGACAAGGGCGACGACCGCGGTGGCTACGGCGACAAGGGCGACGACCGCGGTGGCTACGGCGACCGCGGCGACAAGCCCCGCGGCGGTGTCCACACCGGTGGTGGCGGCATGGCGATGACCGGTGGCGGTCTGGCCGCCGGCTCGGCGCTGCTCCTCGGTGGTGTCGGTGTCGGCGCGTACAAGCTGCGCCGCCGCCAGTCGACGGGTGGCGCGATGGCCTGACCGGGCCCGATCGCCGTCCGAACGGCACGTTGTCGCGGCCGTCGCCCCTCGGGGCGGCGGTCGCGGCGGCTGCGTTTCCCCCCGATTAAGTCCCGAATAAGCCCCGGCGGACCCCCGGAACGGGTCCCGGGCC
>NZ_RDBO01000077.1:582488-612194 GCF_008120935.1 Streptomyces sp. sk2.1 | reverse complement strand
GTCCGGACGGGGGCGGGCGGGTGGTGCGGTTCGGTGCCTCGGAAGGTCAGCCGTTGCCACCGAGGTCGATGACGGCGGTCCGCTCGGCAAGGGTCTTGCCGAGCAGTGCGGTGTTCATGGCCGCAGCCACGTCGTCCGCGTTGAGCTGGTGCTTCTTGCCGTCGCCCTTGGTGACCATGATGCCGTCGAAGACGCCGTCGCAGAGCTCGTCGATGGCCTTCTTGTCGTAGTGCTGGACCAGCTTGCCCTCGACCGGCACCATCGTGAGGATCTTCGGCAGCGACCGGGACGGGCCGAACTGGATCTCCTTCGCCCCCGCCTTGATGGTGACCAGCCCGGACATCGCGGGCTTCGCGAACTCCTTCATCGCCCGGTCCAGTTCGGCCCGGGTGATGGTGGGCTCGCGGGTGGTGACGGGCAGTTCGACGACGTTCGACCGGCCGGTCTGCACCTGGGTGCGGTACGCGTCGCGGACCGAGATCATCGACTGGCCGACGTCCAGCGTCTTGCCCGGCTTGCCGGGTACGGCGGTGACCTTGTTCGGTTCGAACTTGATCGTGCCGTCGCTGGCCGAGCCGGAGACGCCCGCCAGGTCCGTCAGCGCGACGCCGAGCTTCTCCTCGTCGACCGGGATCACCGGGTCGACGTTGCGCTTGTTGCCGAACAGGGAGCCGATGACGGAGACCGGGTTGTAGTCGCTGCCGGCCGCGGCGCGCACGGTCGCCTGGCTGTCCAGGGCGAGCCCCGCCTTGTCCGGCACGAGTTCGGTCTTCTTGCCGGCCACGGACAGCTGGAGCGGGGCCTCGGCGCGCTTGCCGAGGGCCGCGTCCAGCTTCGCGACGCCGTCGTCCTTCGTACCGCCGCCGATGTCGACGCCGAGGACGGTGGTGCCCTTGGGGACCTCGGAGTGGTTCATCAGCAGTCCGGCACCGTAGGCGACACCGACCAGGCCGACGACGCCCACGCCGAGGAGGACCAGCTTGGAGCGGCCCTTCTTCGCGGGCGCGGACGAGGACGGCGACGAGGAAGCCGGTTCGGGCCGGGCGGGCGCGGCGGGGCCGCCGGGACCGGCCGGGCCGGTGCCCATCGGGTCGCTCGGGCCGCCGGACACCGCGCCGGCGCGCTCGCCGAGGCCGGGCGGGGACGGGAACGGGGAGGCGGACCGGTGCTCCGGCGGGACGACGGGGATGCCGCTGGTGAGCGTGTCACCGGAGACGTTGCCGTCGGGCCCCGCGGGGGCCGGGGCCGCGAACTGCGGCGTCAGCACCGCCGTGTCGTCCGACATCCGCGGCGGCACACCGCCCGCGCCGCCGGGACCGGCCGGGCCGGAGCCGGGGCCGCCCGGGCCGTCGAGGTTCGGGGTGAGGGACGACGTACCGGTGACCGGACCCGTGGTGGGACCGCCGGGAGGCTGCGTGCGCACACCGAGGCTCGGCGTGGGACGCGGACCGCCCGCGGAGGCGTCGTCGGCGCCGAAGTCGTCGCCGTCGAGGCGGGGTACGCCCTGGCCGCCCGTGTGCTGCGGACCGTCCGAGAAGTACGGCAGGTCGGGTCGGGGCGGGGTGGGCGCGGGGCCCCCGGGACGTTCCGCGCCGTTGGCCGGGCCACCGCCGGAGGGGSCCCCGAGCGGCGCGTTGCCGCCGAGGGTGCCGCCGCCACCGGCCGGGCTCCCGCCGAGGGGCGCGTTGCCGCCCGGCGTGCCGCCGCCGGAGGGCTCGGGCTTCGAGGCGTTCGCGAGGGGCTTGCGCGGGGCGAACCAGTCGCTGCCGCTCGGCTCCTTGGCCGACTTCTCGGCGGCCGGTTCGGCCGTCGCGGCACCCGTCCGCTTCTCGGCGGCCGGTGCGGCGTCGGGCGCGTCCGGGGCGCCGTCCGACACGGACCGCGCGGGGCGCGGGATGCTGCCCGTGCGCTCGGCGCCCTCGGTGTCGGCGTCACCCACGGGCGTACGCATGACGACGGGCGGGATGGGGCGCGACCCCGGGATGTTGATCCGGATGCGCGTCGTCAGCGTCGTCTCGGTCTTCGGCTCGTCGGACCGAGGAGGATCCGCAGGTTCCGGGGCCCCCTCCGGGGCGTCCTGCGAAGGGTGCAGCGACGGATACTGGCGGGATCCGTACGGCGGCGTCCCCGAAGGGTACGCGGCTCCTCCGCGCCCCTGGGGCCCGGAGGACGAACTGTCAGTTTCACGACTCAAAGCAGGTTCTCCCGATTGGCTCCGCCGCCCGTACTTCCCCCATGCCGCAGGCCTGGGGACGGCTCGGCGCGCGAACCACCATACTGGCCGCCGCCGGCAGACACCCCGCGACCGGGGGAAACGGCCGGGTGGCCGCCGGAAGGGCAGGGGGCATTACGGGATCGGAGATGGCACATTACTTGCCAGGTCGGTCGCTGTCGGCACCCCGCAGAAGCGACCGCGACATGGTGGCACAGATCACAGCGACGACCATCCCGCCGAGCATGAAAAGAGTCAGGCCCAGTTCGCCGCCGAAGACATAGTCGCCCTCAGGCCGCCCACCGAGCAGAACAACGATCGAAATCAGCCAGCCCGCGGCGGGTGCCAGGGCTCCGAGCTGGGTGTCGAAGACCCGGCGGCCGCCGTAGAAGAGACCGCCGGCGGCCAGCAGCGCGAGCAGCAATCCGGCGGGGAACCAGGCGGCTTGGACGAGCGCTCCGGCGATTCCCACGAGCGCGCCGAGCAGGGCGAGACCCACGTAGGAGGCGATCCGGCCGGGGTTGACGGGGGCGGCGAGGCCGGTGACCGCGACGTTCCCGGCGGACGTGCGGGGGTGCGGCTCGCGCCGCTCCCCGCCGCTCATCGCTCCGCCTCCGCCAGGTCCGCGAACTCCGCCAGGCCCGCGAACAGGTCGTCCTCCCGGGTGCCCCGGGGAGCCCCGTACGTGCCGCGCACCAACTCGTAGTACTCGGTGGTCAGGAGCGGCTGCCCGAGGTCGTTGGAGAGGGCGAAGAGGGAGCCGTCGACGGTGATCTGGGTGGCGTGGGCGCGCATCGCGGCGGCCTTCGCGGCGGCGTGGGCCGAGCCGTCGATCTCCGCGGCGATCCGGCAGTCGTCGGCCACGCCCGGCAGGTCGTCGAGGGCGGCGACGCCGGGGAAGGGGAAGGCGTCCGGCGCCGTCTCCCGGAGGCGGGCGAGACCGTCCTTCGCGACGGTGCGCGGCACCCGGTTCCAGTAGATCTTGGCGACGGCGTGCGGGGCGCCGGACCCGGCGCGGTACGCGGGATCGGCGGCCAGTTCCGCGGCGCGCATCGCGACCCGGTGCGCCTGGATGTGGTCGGGGTGCCCGTAGCCGCCGTCGGAGTCGTAGGTGACGAGGACCTGCGGACGCACCTCGCGGATGATCTCCACCAGGTGTCCGGCGGCGTCGTCCACGTCGGCCGTCCAGAAGGCGCCGGGGCGGTGGTTCTGCTCGACGCCCATCATCCCGGAGTCGCGGAAGCGGCCGGGGCCGCCGAGGAGCCGGTGGTCGGTGACCCCCAGCTCCTTCATCGCCGCGGCGAGTTCGCCCTGCCGGTACGGGCCGAGGGCGTCGTCCCGGTCGGAGGCGAGATGGGCGAGGGCGGGCGGAATGACCTCGCCCTCCTCACCGAGTGTGCAGGTCACCAGGGTGACCTGGGCACCTTCGGCCGCGTACTTGGCCATGGTGGCGCCATTGTTGATCGACTCGTCGTCGGGGTGCGCGTGCACCAGGAGCAGACGCCGGGCGGGATGGTCCGTCATGGGGACAGCCTACGAGCCGGGCGGACCGATCACCGCCCGCGCACCGTACGCGCACCCACCGCACACCGGACGCGCACCGACGGAGCACCGGCCGGTCACCCGCGATCCACGGCCCGCCGACGGTACGGAGGGCCGGAGGACGGGAGTCCGAAGGCGAGGGCCGGAGGACGGGAGCCGGAAGGCGGGGACCGGAGGACGGAGGTCAGAGGACGGGGGTCAGAACTTGATCCCGCCGATCATGCCCGCCACGTTCGTGGTCAGCTCCGAAATGGTGGGCGCGATCGACGAGCTGGCGAGATAGAAACCGAGCAGCGCGCAGACCACCGCATGTCCGCCCTTCAGTCCGGCTTTCCGGATCAGCAGGAAGACGACGATCGCCAGCAGCACCACCGCCGAAATCGAGAGTGCCACGGCGGTTCACCTCCATCAGTTCCATCAATACGGTCGGGACGGGCAGCACACATGGAGCCAGCAGGTTCATACCCACCGAGCGCTACGGATCATAACTATCCGTGCCAACGCATTGTTCGGAGCACGGCAGCACGAGGGGCGCACGAACGGGTGGTCGGGGGCTAGGTTCGCCACATGACTTCGCAGAAGATCTCATTCCCCCGCCAACACGCCCGAACGATGCGTTTCAGCCTCGGAGCACCCCGCGCGTTCACCGTCTCCCCCGACGGGGAGCGGGTGATCTTCATCCGCTCGGAGTCGGGTACGGACCGGGTGGGCCGGCTGTGGGTCCTGGACCTGCCGAAGGACGGTGCGCCGGGGGAACGCGTGGTCGCCGATCCCGTTGCCCTGCTGGGCGGTTCGCAGGAGCGGCTGTCGGCGCAGGAGCGGGCCCGGCGCGAACGCAGCCGCGAGGGCTCGTCGGGGATCGTCGGCTACGCGGTCGACGCGGCCGCAGAGTTGGCCGCTTTCGCACTCTCCGGAAAGGTGTACGTGGCCGAGCTCCGGGCCGGAACGGCCCGCGCGCTGCCGGTTCCGGGCCCGGTGATCGACCCCCGACCGTCACCGGACGGACGACACGTCGCATACGTGTCCAAGGGTGAGCTGCGCGTCGTGGGGGCGGAGGGCGACGGGGACCGGGCGCTCGCCGAACCGGACGGGGCGAACGTCACGTACGGCCTCGCGGAGTTCATCGCGGCCGAGGAGATGAAGCGGTCGCGGGGCTTCTGGTGGTCGCCGCAGTCGGACCGGCTGCTGGTCGCCCGGGTCGACGACAGCCCCGTGCAGCGGTGGTGGATCTCCGACCCCGCGCACCCCGACCGCAGGCCCGCCGAGGTCGCCTACCCGGCGGCCGGGACGCCCAACGCCGAGGTGCGGCTCTTCTTGATGGGCCTGGACGGCACCCGCACCGAGGTGGTCTGGGACCGGGCCCGCCACCCCTACCTGGCGCAGGTGCACTGGTCGTCGAACGGGGCTCCGCTGCTGCTCGTCCAGGCCCGTGACCAGCGCGGCCAGCTCTTCCTGGCGGTGGACACGGAGACCGGCGCGACGCGGACGGTGCACGCCGACGAGGACCCCGTGTGGCTGGAAATCTTCCCCGGGGTGCCGGCCTGGGCGCCGGACGGACGGCTCGTGCGGATCGCGGACGAGGGCGGGGCGCGGGTGCTCGCGGTGGGTGACCGGCCGTTGACCGGGGCGCAGTTGCAGCTCCAGGCGGTCCTGGACATCGGGGAGTCCGACGTCCTGGTGTCGGCGTCGGCCGGTGAGGAGGCCGCGGCGCCGGAGGTCGGCGAGAGCCACGTCTACCGGGTCAACGAACTGGGTGTGGAGCGGGTCTCCGAAGGGGTCGGGGTGCACTCGGCGGTGCGCGCGGGCGGGGTGACGGTCATGGTCTCCCGCGTGCCCGACCGGCCGGGCGCCCGCGTCGAGGTGTTCCGGGACGGCAAGCCGGTCGCCACGGTGGCGGACCGTTCCGAGCGGCCGGTTCTCTCCGCGCGGCCCCACCTCACCGAGGGGGGCGCACGGCGGATTCCGTGCGCCGTGCTGCTCCCCGAGGGGTACGACGAGTCGGACGGCCCGCTTCCGGTCCTGATGGACCCGTACGGCGGCCCGCACGGCCGCCGGGTGCTCGCCGCCCACACTCCGCATCTGACCTCGCAGTGGTTCGCCGACCAGGGCTTCGCGGTCGTGGTCGCGGACGGCCGGGGCACGCCGGGGCGTTCGCCGGGCTGGGAGAAGGCCATCAAGGACGACATGGCCCATGTGGTGGTGGACGACCAGGTCGAGGCGCTGCACGCGCTGGCCGACCGGTTCCCGCTGGACCTCGGCAGGGTGGCGATCCGCGGCTGGTCGTTCGGCGGGTACCTGGCGGCCCTGGCCGTGCTGCGCCGGCCCGACGTGTTCCACGCGGCGGTGGTGGGCGCGCCGGTGACCGACCAGCGGCTGTACGACACCCACTACACCGAGCGCTACCTCGGCGACCCGACGGAGCAGCCCGAGGTGTACGCGCGCAACTCGGTGATCACGGACGAGGGGCTCTCGGGGGCCGCCGACCAGGTGCGGCCGATGATGATCGTCCACGGCCTGGCGGACGACAACGTGGTGGTCGCGCACTCGCTCAGGCTCTCGTCGGCGCTGCTCTCGGCCGGGCGCCCGCACGAGGTGCTGCCGCTCAGCGGGGTGACGCACATGACGCCGCAGGAGCAGGTGGCGGAGAACCTGCTGCTGCTCCAGGTCGACTTCCTGAAGCGGTCGTTGGGCCTGGACGGATAGACCGCCGGATCGCCCCGGTCGCCTCGCGCCGTCGCCCCGGCCGCCTCGCCCGGGCCACCTCGTTCCATCGGCCCGGCCGCCTCGCCCGGGCCGCCCCGCGCCGTCGCCCCGGCGGGCCCGTGTCCGCCGGGGCGGCCTGCCCGCCGCCACCGGCCGGGCGGAAGGGGCGCGTCCGGGCAGCGGGCCCGTCACCAGCCGGGCGGCGGCTGGGACGGCGGCGGCGGCCCGAAGACGCCGGGCCGCGGATAGCCGTACCCCTGCCCGTAGCCCTGGTGGGGCGGGGCGGGGACGTCGGCGGGCCCCGGCAGGGACATCGCCAGCAGCGCCACGGCACCGACCACCACCTCGAAGAACGAGGTCAGCACGAGGAGCTGCTCCTCCACCGGCAGCCCGCCGAAGCGCTCCAGCAGGTCGTGGTGGACGGAACGGGCCACGCCCATCACCCCGCCGAACAGCAGCAGCGCGGCGGTGATCAGGCCGAACGGCCGCGCGTGCACGGCCCGGGCCAGCGCGCTCACCGCCGTGAACAGGCAGAGCAGTGCCAGCACCACCGTGAACCAGCCGGGCGGCGGGTCGACCAGCCCGTGCACGACCCGGTCCCCGCCGACGTACCAGTCGGGGTAGACGTCGAAGGTGGCGTCGGCGAACCGCACCGCCTGGCGGATCTCCCAGGCGATCACGACCGCCCCCGCCGCGCCGAGGCCCAGGAAGGCCATCACGCCCGCGCCCTGGCCCGGCCGGGCCGGGAGGCGTTCGGAGGAGTCGTACGGCGCCCTGCGGCCGGCCCCGGCGGTGATGATCAGCGCGATGCCCGCCGCGAGCGCCGCGAACGCGCTGAGCAGGGCGCGGGTGCGCAGGTCGTCGGTGAACCGGGCGGTCGTCCCGTTCCCGCCGATGGTCCAGAGTCCGGGCAGCCGCACGGCGATCGTGACCGCTCCGGCCGCGACCAGCGCGGTGGCGGCCACCGACGAGCGCAGGGCGGCGACGGCCGCGGCGAGGTACACCAGGAACAGCACCGCGTCGTAGGCCGAGGTGGCGGGCGGCGCCTTGAGCCGCGCGTCGTAGTAACCGGCCCAATGGCGCCACAGCTGTGCCGGATCGTCGACCGCTCCGACGTCCCGTACGATCCAGCCCGCGACGATCACCGCGAGCACCGCGCAGAGAACGGCGCCGGTGACCCTTGCCCCCCGAGTGAGTATCACGCGAGCGATCCTCCACCGTCGCCGCTCCGGCGGACAAGGGGTTCGTCCGCGTGGTGCGCGAATGGGCAACCGGCCGGGAGTTGTGAGGGCTCCCGGCCGGTCCACGGCACCCGCACGGCCGCACACCGGTCATGCTGGCGGGTCCGTATATCGGACGTGGGACGGCCGGGTTGCCCTCCTGTTAACGCGCCCGGGGCTCAGCCCGCCCGGCTGCTCCCGGCGGGCGGGGCCCCGCCGTCCCGGCCCTCGTCCGGGTCCTCGCCCGAGTCCTCGCTCCCGCCCTTCTCCTCGCCCTTCTCCCCGTCCTCGGCCCCGCCCTTCTCCTCATCCTCGGCCCCGGTCCTGGCCCCGTCCTCACCGTCCCCGGCCCCGTCCGCCTCTTCCGCAGTACCGCCCGGTGGCTCCAGCAGCCCCTCCGGCGGCACCACCTGCTTCTCCTCCGCGAAGTGGCAGGCGGAGTCGTGCTTGGCCATGGTCTCCGTCAGCCGGAACACGGCCGGCACCGCCAGCAGCGGCACCTCCAGTTCGCACCGCTCCTGCGCCTTCCAGCAGCGGGTGCGGAAGCGGCAGCCCGAGGGCGGGTTGGCCGGCGAGGGGACGTCGCCGTGCAGGATGATCCGTTCCCGGTGCTCGCGGGCCGTCGGGTCCGGCACCGGGACGGCGGACAGCAGCGCCTGGGTGTACGGGTGCGTGGGGTGGTCGTAGATCTGCTCGTCGGAACCGATCTCCACGATCCGGCCCAGGTACATCACCCCGACCCGGTCGGAGATGTGCCGGACGATCGACAGGTCGTGCGCGATGAAGACGTAGGCGAGCTCGAACTCCGCCTGGAGCCGGTCCAGCAGGTTGACGACCTGCGCCTGGACGGAGACGTCGAGGGCGGAGACGGGTTCGTCGGCGACGATGATCTCGGGGTTCAGGGCCAGGCCGCGGGCGATGCCGATGCGCTGGCGCTGGCCGCCGGAGAACTGGTGCGGATAGCGGTTGATGTACTCCGGATTGAGCCCGACGACGTCCAGCAGGTCCTGGACCTTCCTGCGGCGGTCGCCCTTCGGGGCCACCTCGGGGTGGATCTCGTACGGCTCGCCGATGATGTCGCCGACGGTCATGCGCGGGTTGAGGGAGGTGTACGGGTCCTGGAACACCATCTGGATGTTGCGGCGCACCGCCTTCAGGGCGCGCCCCGACAGCTTGGTGACGTCCTCGCCCTTGTACCTGATCGCACCGGCCGTCGGCTGTTCCAGGTGCACCAGCATCTTGGCCACGGTCGACTTGCCGCAGCCGGACTCCCCCACGATGCCGAGCGTCTCGCCCGCGGCCAGGTCGAAGGAGACCCCGTCGACCGCCTTGACCGCGCCGATCTGCTTCTTGAACAGGATGCCCTGGGTCAGCGGGTAGTGCTTGACCAGGTCACGGACCTCCAGGATCGGCTCGCCGGTCCTCGCGGCCGCCCCGCGCACCGTCCCGGTCGCCGAGTCGTCAGCGCGCATCGAGCGTCTCCTTCCAGAAGTAGCAGGCGCTCCTGCGGTGCTCGGCCACCTCGAACAGCGGCGGCACCTCGTCCCGGCAGATGTCCTGGGCCATCGGGCAGCGCGGGTTGAAGGCGCAGCCGGGCGGGATGTGCAGCAGGTTGGGCGGCAGTCCCTTGATCGCGTACAGCTCCCGGCCCTTCTGGTCCAGGCGCGGGATCGACCGGAGCAGGCCCTTGGTGTACGGGTGGGCGGGCGCCCGGTAGATGTCGTGGACGGGGGCGGACTCGACGATCCGTCCCGCGTACATCACGGCGATCTTGTCGGCGACGTCCGCGACCACGCCCAGGTCGTGGGTGATCAGGATCAGGCCCATGTTCAGCTCGCGCTGGAGCTCGGCGAGCAGGTCCATCACCTGGGCCTGGACGGTCACGTCGAGGGCGGTGGTGGGTTCGTCCGCGATGATCAGCGAGGGTTCCAGCGCCATCGCCATCGCGATCATGATGCGCTGGCGCATGCCTCCGGAGAACTGGTGCGGGTAGTTCCCGACGCGTTCCTTCGCGGCCGGGATGCGGACCCGGTCCATCAGCTCGACGGCCTTCGCCCGGGAGTCCTTTCGGGACATCCCCCGGTGCACCTCGAACATCTCGCCGAGCTGCTGGCCCACGCTGAGCACGGGGTTGAGGGAGGAGAGCGCGTCCTGGAAGATCATGGCCATCTCCTGGCCGCGGATCCTCCGGCGCTCGTCCTTCTTCATCGTCAGCAGGTCGCGGTCCTTGAAGCGGATCTCGCCGCCGCTGATCTTTCCCGGGGGCATGTCGAGGATGCCCATGATGGCCTGCGCGGTGACGGACTTGCCGGAGCCGGACTCGCCGAGGACGGCCAGCGTCTCGCCCTCGGCCACCGAGTAGTCGACCCCGTTGACGGCCTTGGCCACGCCGTCGCGGGTGTGGAACTCCACGTGCAGATCGCGCACTTCGAGCAACATGGCAGCGGGCTCCTCAGCGCAGCTTGGGGTCGAGGGCGTCGCGCACCGCGTCGCCGAGCATGATGAAGGCGAGCACGGTGATCGCCAGGGCTCCGGCGGGCCAGAGCAGCATGTGCGGGGCGTTGCGGATGTACTGGGACGCGGCGGAGATGTCGATGCCCCAGGAGACGGCCGGCGGTTTCAGGCCGACGCCGAGGAACGACAGGGTCGCCTCCAGCGAGATGTACGTACCGAGTGCGATGGTCGCGACGACGATGACCGGCGCGATGGCGTTCGGGGCGATGTGGCGGAGCATCATCCGGGTGTTGGAGGCGCCGAGCGCCCGTGCCGCCTGCACGTAGTCGTTCTGTTTGGCGGTGATCACGGAGCCGCGGCCGATGCGGGCGATCTGCGGCCAGCCCAGCAGCACGATGAAGCCGATCACCGGCCAGACGGTGGAGCTGGTGACCACGGAGAGGAAGACCAGGCCGCCGAGGACCACGGGGATGCCGAAGAAGACGTCGGTGATGCGGGAGAGGATCGAGTCCCACCAGCCGCCGAAGAAGCCGGCCAGGGCGCCGAGCAGCCCGCCGAGCAGGGTGACGCCGAGGGTGGAGCAGACGCCCACCGTGACCGAGTTCCTGGCCCCGTAGACGGTCCGGGTGTAGACGTCGCAGCCCTGTCCGTCGAAGCCGAAGGGGTGGCCGGGCTGGGAGCCCTCCTGGGCCTTGCCCAGGTCGCAGTCGAGGGGGTCCTGGTCGGCGATCAGCGAGGGCCAGATCGAGATGATCACCAGGAAGAGGATGACCAGGGCGGAGATGATGAAGACCGGGTTGCGGCGCAGGTCCCGCCAGGCGTCGGACCACAGGCTGCGCGGCTTCTGGGCGGGGCCGGTGCCCTCGGGGCCGCCCGGCGTCTTCTCCAGGGTCGTGCCCTCCTCCAGGGCGAGGTCCATCGCACCTCCCGCTCCGGCCGACGAGATCGCCTCGTCCGGTGTCTGCTCAGGCATAGCGGATCCTCGGGTCGAGTACGGCGTACAGGAGGTCGACGATCAGGTTCGCCGCGAGGAAGACGAGGACCAGGATCGTGACGAAGCCGACGACGGTCTGGGAGTTCTGGCGCAGGATGCCCTGGTAGAGCTGGTAGCCGACGCCGTGGATGTTGAAGATCCGTTCCGTGACGATCGCCCCGCCCATCAGGGCGCCCACGTCGGTGCCGATGAAGGTGACGACCGGGATCAGCGAGTTGCGCAGCAGGTGCCGGACGACGACGCGGCGTCGGGGCAGGCCCTTGGCCACGGCGGTGCGGACGTAGTCGGCGCGGGCGTTCTCGGCGATCGAGGTGCGGGTGAGCCGGGTGACGTAGGCCAGGGAGACCGAGGCGAGGACGAGCCCGGGGACCAGCAGTTCGTTGAAGGGGGCCTCCGGCGAGACG
Organism: Streptomyces sp. sk2.1; assembly: GCF_008120935.1. Taxonomy (GTDB): domain Bacteria; phylum Actinomycetota; class Actinomycetes; order Streptomycetales; family Streptomycetaceae; genus Streptomyces. The sequence continues at coordinate 600,665 of NZ_RDBO01000077.1, read as the reverse complement.
GAGGGTTTGATGACGCCCCACTCGACGCCCAGCAGGAGTTGCAGCAGCAGGCCGGTGACGAAGGTCGGGATGGAGATGACGACCAGGGTCAGGATGAGCACGGTGGTGTCGACGGGGCGGCCGCGGCGCAGTCCGGTGACGACGCCGAGGCTGATGCCGATGACGATCTCGAAGACGATCGCCACGATGGTGAGCCGGATGGTGATGGGGAAGGCGGTGGCCATCAGCTCGGTGACCTTCTGCCCGTTGAACGCGGTGCCGAAGTCTCCGGTGAAGACATTGCCCATGTAGGTGAGGTATTGCTGCCACACGGGCTTGTCGAGGCCGAATTCCGCACGGAGCTGGGCCGCGGTCGCCGGGTCGCACTGGCGGTCGCCGCAGAGACCCGCGATGGGGTCGCCCATCACATTCACCATGAGGAAGATCAACAGCGTGGTGCCGAAGAAGACCGGGATCATCTGCAGCAGCCGCCGGATCACATAACGTCCCATGAGGGGCTCCGGAGGTCGCGGGGGTCAGGAACTCGGGGCTGGGGAGTGACSCGTCGGGGCCGGGTGACCGGTGCGGGGAAGCACACCGGCCGTCCGGCCCCGACGSGTCACTTGACCTTGATCTGCTCGTACACCGGGACGCTGAACTGGTTCAGGCTGACGTCGGAGATCCGGTCCGAGTAGCCGGCGCTGCCGTTCTGGTACCAGAGCGGGATGACGGGCATCTGGTCGGCCAGGACCCTCTCGGCGTCCTGGAAGGTCGAGACGGCCTTGGCCTTGTCCGTCTCGGCGTTGGCCTTGTCGACCAGGCCGTCGAACTCCTTGTTGCTCCACTTGCCGTCGTTGGACGAGGCGTTGGTGTAGTAGAGCGGCTGGAGGAAGTTCTGGATGAGCGGGTAGTCCATCTGCCAGCCGGCCCGCCAGGCGCCGGTCAGCTTCTGCTGGGTGACCTGGCTGCGGAAGTCGGCGAAGGTGCCGACGGGGCCGCCGACGCACGCCTTGTTGTCGCCCATCACCTTGTTGATGCTGTTGCAGATGGCGTCGACCCACTCCTTGTGGGAGCCGGTGTCGGCGTTGTACGAGATCTTGAGCTGGCCGCCGGGGATGCCGCCGCCCTCCTCGATCAGCTTCTTGGCCTTCGCCGCGTCGTACTCGCAGGGCGCGCCGCACAGCCCCTCCTTGAAGCCGCCGTCCGCGCCGAGGACCGGGGAGGTCCAGTCGGACGCGGGGGTGCGGGTCTTCTGGAAGATCTGGTCGGTGATCTGCTGCCGGTTGATCGCCATCGACAGGCCCTGGCGGACCTTGACGCCGCCGGGGGTGTCCCACTTCTTGTCGTAGAAGGGGAAGGCGAGGGTCTGGATGATGCCGGCCGGGGTGTTGATGTAGCGGTCGCCGAGGTCCGCCTTCACGTTCTTCAGCTGCGAGGCGGGCACGTCGTCGACGAGGTCGAGGTTGCCGGCCGTCAGGTCCGTGTAGGCGGTGTTGTTGTCGGTGTAGACCTTGAGGTCGATGCCGCCGTTCTGCGCCTTGTCGTCGCCGGGGTACCCGTCCCACTTGCGCAGGCTCATCGCCGAGCCCTTGGTGTACTTGTCGACCTTGTACGGGCCGTTGCCGATGGGCTTGGACACCCAGGCCGCGTGGTCGGTGAAGAAGGCCTCGGGCAGCGGGGCGAAGGCCGGGTAGCCGAGGGTGTCGGGCCACAGGGAGAACTTCTGCGACAGCTTGACCGTGAAGGTCCGGTCGTTGACGGTCTTCAGGCCGGAGAGCGTGGCCGCGGTGGCGGCGCCGGAGTCCGGGTGGACCTTGTCGTATCCGTCGATGTAGCCGAAGAAGTAGGCGTTCTTCTGGTTGTTCTTCAGCAGGGCGCCGTAGTTCCAGGCGTCCACGAACGACTTCGCGGTGATCTTCTCGCCGTTGCTGAAGGTCCATCCGTCCTTCACGGTGATGGTGAAGTTCTGGTTGTCCTTGGTCTCGATCTTCTCGGCGAGCATGTTGTCGGCCGCGCCGGTCTTCGGGTCGTACCTCTTGAGTCCCCGGAAGATCATGTCGAGGACCTTGCCGCCCTGGACCTCGTTGGTGTTCGCCGGTTCGAGCGGGTTCTGCGGGTCACCCCAGGAGGAGCTCACGATTCCGTCGGCCCCACCGCCGCCACTGCTGCCGCCCCCTCCGCCGCATGCCGTCGCCGCCAGGGCGACGACCACCGCACATGCGGCCCACCTGGCCTGTGTGGCTCCGCGCATGGAGTGCCTCCTCTTGGTGCTCCGTCTCACTTGGGGTCAAATATCACCGCACAAGGGACAAGATGCACATTTACTCCACCCATTCGGGCGCGTCGGGGCCCCACCCGAGTGGCACCGCGCCCGCCCCTCCGGTTCATCCCGCCCCGGCCCGCGCGGGCCGGAAAAAGGGGAGGTCCGGGCGCCCGCCGCGCAGCGGAGAGGTAACGGCTGCGCATCGAATGCGCATCGTCCGCGAGCCCGTCCGCCCGGATGTACGGATTCCGAGACGGCAGCGCCCGCATATCGGACTCATTGCCGGACTTCGACCGTTAAGTCACGAACATGTCTTCGAAAAACCCAAGCGGAAGCAAAGCCACTCCCCGGAAAAGATAATGCGATGGCAAAGATTCCAAAGAGCGTCCCAAGGGCGTCGGACATTCATTGACCCTGCATGAATTGCGTTGAAAAAGTCCGGGTAGCCCGTAGGTGTTGCCCTGCGGAGTCCTTCGACCCTCCGGGCCAGGAGCACCATGACGATTCCAACCCCGCAAGCAGCCGCGCCACTTGAAGCGGTTGATGCGAAGCAGGCGATATCCGACAAGTCCGCCTCGAAGGGCGGCGACGGACGGTCCCCGGGCAAGATGGCCTGGCGGCGCTTCAAGCGCGACCGCACCGGCGTGATTTCGGCCTATGTGGTCATTTTCTTCTTCGTGGTCGGCATATGCGCCCCGCTGATCGCGAAGTTGTACGGCAAGGACCCGTACACGACGTACGGGCAGAACGAACCCGGTCTGCTGGACGACTTCGGCTCCCCGATGCTGCCCAACGGCGGCATCAGCGGCGACTTCTGGTTCGGCATCGAGCCCGGACTCGGCCGGGACGTCTTCACCTTCCTGCTCTACGGGATCCGCAACTCCCTGCTCATCGCCGCCGCGACCACCCTGCTGGTGACGGTGATCGGCATCGCCGTCGGCATCACCGCGGGCTACCTGGGCGGTAAGACCGACTACTTCGTGGGTCGGGTCATCGACATCCTGCTGGCCTTCCCCTCCACGCTCTTCTTCATCGGCTTCTGGCCGGTGATGATCTCGATCCTGGTCTCCCCGGAGGAGAACACCCCGGTCTGGCTGACCGTCGTCAGCCTCATCACGGTCATGACCGCATTCGGCTGGGCCTCCATCGCCCGACTGCTGCGCGGCGAGGTACTCGCCCTGCGGGAGCGGGAGTTCGTCGAGGCCGCCAAGGTCACGGGTGCGTCTCCGGCGCGCATCATCTTCAAGGAACTGCTGCCCAACCTCTGGACGCCGATCCTCATCCAGGCCACGCTCGCGCTGCCCCTGTACGTCACCGCGGAGGCGGGCCTCGCCTTCCTCGGTGTCGGGCTGACCTCCCCGACACCCGACTGGGGCGTGATGATCCAGCGCGGGTCGGAGGTCTACCAGAGCGACATCACCTTCATGCTCTTCCCCGGCGCCGCGATGGTGATCTTCGTCATCGCCTTCAACCTGCTGGGCGACTCGGTGCGTGACGCACTGGACCCGAAGACCAAGCGCTGAACCGCACTTCCTCCGGCCGGGCGACGGGGCCCACCGGACTGAACGTTTCTCTCCATCGACCAGAGCAGGAAGCCATGTCCCTTTCCCGCAGAAACTTCGTCATCGCCACGTCGGTCGCAGCCGGCGGTTCGATGGTCCTCTCCGCGTGCAGCAGCGGCAGCACGGCCAAGAAGGGCGGCGACAACGCCGGGCACGGCGGCGCCGACAAGTACACCGGCTCGGTCGTCGTCGGCACGAAGGCCGACTCCACCGGTCCGGCCCCCGAGATCGCGGGCGCGAAGAAGGGCGGCACGATCCGCGGCATCGCCCCGGACGACTTCTCGCACCTGGACCCGCAGCGCATCTACTTCTCGTGGAACTCCGCGGTCGGCGACCTCTTCATCCGCGGTCTGACCGGCTACAAGATCGCCGCGGACGGCTCGATGAAGCTGGTCGGCGACCTCGCCACCGACGCGGGCACCATGTCCGACGGCGGCAAGACCTGGACCTTCACCCTGAAGGACGGTCTGAAGTGGGAGGACGGCAAGGAGCTCACCGTCGAGGACGTGCGCCACGGCATCGAGCGCGGCTTCGCCAGCTTCACCACCGAGGGCGCCGGCTACGTCCAGAACGCGCTGGTCGGCCCGGGCGACTACCGCTCGAAGTACAAGGGCCCGTACGGCGGCAAGCACCTCGACTCGGTCGTCATCGACGCCAAGGCGAAGACGATCGTCTTCAAGCTGGCCGAGCCCCGCCTGGACCTGAACTTCACCCTGGCGATGAACTCCTACGCGGCCGTCCCGGTCAAGGGCGACACCAAGGAGAAGTACGACAAGGACCCGATGAGCTGCGGTCCGTACCGGATCAAGGCGCACTCCGTCGACAAGTCCATGACGCTGGTGCGCAACCCGCACTGGGACCCCAACATGGACTCGATCCGCAACGCGTACCCGGACAGCATCGTCTACGAGTTCGGCCCCGAGTCCCTCCAGGCCACCGACCGCCTGATCGCCAACGACGGCGACGACCAGTACGCGGTCATGGCGTACAGCGGCGTCCCGGCCGAGCGCATCCAGAAGGTCCTCACCGACCCCGAGCTGAAGAAGCGGACCTTCAACGGCCTGCTGACCGGCATCTACTACTACGCGATCAACACCAAGCGGATCACCGACGTGAAGGTGCGTCAGGCGCTCATCCACGCCTGGCCGCTGGAGCAGATCCGCAAGATCTACGGTGGTCCCTCGGCCGGTGACTACGCGACCTCCATCCTCAGCCCCGACATCCTCGGCTACGCCAAGGACGACGTCTACGGCAAGCTGAAGAAGCCGATGGGTGACCCGGAGGCGGCGAAGAAGCTGCTGAAGGAGGCCGGCAAGGAAGGCCAGAAGGTCGTCTACGCCTTCCCGCAGAGCAACACCTACGACAAGACCAAGGTCGTCATCGAGAACGCCCTCAAGGCGGCCGGCTTCGACCCGGTCATGAAGCAGCTGGACTCCACCAGCTACTACGACCAGATCCAGCAGATCGACAACAAGTTCGACGTGATGTGGTTCGGCTGGTCCCCGGACTGGCCGACCGGCTACACCCTGATGCAGCCGCTCTTCGACGGCAGCACGATCGCCAACGGCGCGAACAACATCTCGCAGCTGAACGTCGACTGGGTCAACGAGGCCATCAAGAAGAACAACCTCATCGCCGACCCGACCGAGGCCGGCAAGGCCTGGGCCGCGCTGGACAAGCGGATGATGACGGAGGAGGCGCCGATCATCCCCGAGACGTACCAGCGCCGCTTCTACCTCCACGGCGAGAAGGTCGGCGGGGCGATGTTCCACCCGCTGTTCTCCTCGGCCGTCTTCTACAAGCTGTTCGTGAAGGCCTGACGCCGACACTCCCCGGGCGGGGCGCCCCTGCGGCGCCCCGCCCGCCCCACTCCCCCTCGTCGGCGTCTGCCAGGGAAATCCATCGCCATGTTCCGCTTCCTCATCCGCCGGGCAATCGGCGCACTGGTCATCCTGCTGATCATCAGTGTCATCACCTTCGTCCTCTTCTACATAGCGCCCCGCGATCCCGCCCGCGCCGCCTGCGGCAAGGTGTGCACGCCCGAGACACTGGCGCTGGTCAAGCACAACCTGGGCATCGACGACTCGCTGCCGGTGCAGTTCTGGCACTGGCTGCAGGGTGTGTTCGTGGGCCGGGAGTACCAGTCCTTCGGCAACTGCCCGGCGCCCTGCCTCGGTTACTCGTTCCACAACCGCGAGCCGGTCCTCGGCACGATCATCGACCGCTTCCCGACGACGCTCTCCCTCTCCATCGGCAGCGCCTTCGTCTTCGTCATCTTCGGTGTGGGCACCGGCATGATCGCCGCGGTCAAGCAGGGCAAGGCGCTGGACAAGATCGCCTCCTCGGCGTCGCTGATCGGCTCCTCGATGCAGATCTACATCGTCGGTGTGGTCGCCATGTACTACCTCGCGGACCAGTGGCACATCCTGAGCCGCCCCAAGGAGGTCCCCTTCACCGAGGACCCGGCCGGCTGGTTCTCCGGGCTGCTGCTGCCCTGGCTGGTGCTGGCGCTGATCTTCACCGCCAACTACACCCGCATGGCGCGCTCCCAGCTCGTCGAGACGCTGAGCGAGGACTACGTGCGCACCGCACGCGCCAAGGGTCTGTCCCGGCGGACGGTGTTCTTCAGATTCGCCTGGCGCGGGGCCATGGGCCCGATCGTCACCATCTTCGGCCTCGACATCGGCGTCCTGCTCGGCGGCGCGATCATCACCGAGAAGACCTTCGGTCTGCACGGCATCGGCGCGCTCTCCATCAAGGCGGTCGCCGACAACGACCTGCCCCTGCTGCTCGGTGTCGTCCTGGTCGCGGCAGGCGCGATCGTGGTCTTCAACATCATCGTCGATGCCGTCTACGCCCTCATCGACCCGCGCGTCCGCCTCGCCTAGGGAGAGATCCAGTGAGCACCCCCTTCCTCTCCGTACGCGACCTGCGCGTGCACTTCTCCACCGAAGACGGCATGGTCAAGGCCGTCGACGGGCTGTCCTTCGATCTGGAGAAGGGCAGGACCCTCGGCATCGTGGGCGAGTCCGGCTCCGGCAAGTCCGTCACCAACCTGACGATCCTGGGCCTGCACCACCCCGATCACACCGAGATCGAGGGCGAGATCCTGCTCGACGGCCAGGACCTGCTGACCGCGTCGGAGCGGGAGCTGGAACGGCTGCGCGGCAACAAGATGGCCATGATCTTCCAGGACGCCCTGGCCTCGCTGTCGCCGTACCACACCATCGGCAGGCAGATCGGCGAGACGTACCGCAAGCACACCGGCGCCTCCAAGAAGGAGGCCCGGGCGCGGGCCGTCGAGATGCTGACCAAGGTGGGCATCCCCCAGCCCGACCTGCGGGTGGACGACTACCCGCACCAGTTCTCCGGCGGCATGCGCCAGCGCGCGATGATCGCCATGGCGCTGGTCTGCGACCCGTCGCTGCTGATCGCGGACGAGCCCACGACCGCGCTGGACGTCACCGTGCAGGCCCAGATCATGGACCTGCTCAAGGACCTCCAGCAGGAGACCGGCACCTCGATCGTCTTCATCACCCACGACCTCGGCGTCATCGCCGACATCGCGGACGACGTGCTGGTGATGTACGGCGGGCGCTGCGTCGAGCGGGGCACGAAGAAGGAGGTGCTGCGGGCGCCCCAGCACCCGTACACCTGGGGTCTGCTGGGCTCCATGCCGAGCCTGGACGGCCCGGTCGACGTGCCGCTCTCGCCGATCCCCGGTTCCCCGCCGAGCCTCCTCAACCCGCCGAGCGGCTGCCGCTTCCACCCGCGCTGCTCGTTCACCGAGCAGGTCGGCGGCGGGCTCTGCGCGAGCGAGCAGCCGCCGCTGGAGCTCACCGCCGGGCGCGGTGCCGCCTGCCACCTCACCGCCGAGCAGCGCGCCGAGTTCTTCACGGACTTCGCCGGCAACCGGCCCAACTGACGTACAAGAGACGGGACTTCCCCACCATGAGCAGTAAAGATCCCCTCCTGGACGTCTCCGGACTTACCAAGCACTTCCCGATCAAGGGCGGCTTCCCGATCCGGCGGACGGTCGGCGCGGTCCAGGCCGTCGACGGGCTGGACTTCACCGTCTCCGAGGGCGAGAGCCTCGGTCTGGTCGGCGAGTCCGGCTGCGGCAAGTCGACGACGGGCCGGCTGATCACCCGCCTGCTGGAGCCGACGGCCGGCCGGATCTCCTACCGCGGGCAGGACATCACCCACGCCACGCGCAAGGAGCTGGCCCCGGTCCGCTCCGAGATCCAGATGATCTTCCAGGACCCGTACGCCTCGCTGAACCCGAGGCAGACCGTCGGCAAGATCATCACGGCGCCGATGGAGATCAACGACATCAACCCCGCGGGCGGGCGCGAGGCGCGCGTGCGGGAGCTGCTGGAGACCGTCGGACTCAACCCGGAGCACTACAACCGCTTCCCGCACGAGTTCTCCGGCGGCCAGCGCCAGCGCATCGGGGTGGCCCGCGCGCTCGCCCTGGAGCCGAAGCTGATCGTGGCCGACGAGCCGGTCTCGGCGCTGGACGTGTCGATCCAGGCCCAGGTGGTGAACCTGCTGCAGAAGCTGCAGCAGGAACTCGGCATCGCGTTCCTGTTCATCGCCCACGACCTGGCCGTCGTGCGGCACTTCTCGCAGCGCGTCGCGGTCATGTACCTCGGCCGGATCGTGGAGATCGCCGACCGCGAGGACCTGTACGGCAATCCGCGCCACCCCTACACCAGGGCGCTGCTCTCCGCCGTGCCCGAGGTGGGCGTCGAGGACACCGCGGGCCGTGAGCGCATCCGCCTGACCGGCGACGTCCCGTCCCCGGTCAACCCGCCCTCGGGCTGCCGCTTCCGCACCCGTTGCTGGAAGGCGACGGACAAGTGCGCGAGCGAGGCGCCGCCCCTGGTGCGGGTGGAGGGCAGCCGGGAGGGCCATCTGACGGCCTGCCACTACCCCGAGGACGCCCAGTCCGTCGCGGCCGTCCCGAAGGCCCGCGAGGAGGCCGGGATCGCGCCCGGCGAGCAGAAGGACGAGAACCTCGAGTCCGGGGGCTGACGCCCCTCTCCCGGCCCGGGAACCGAGCACGCCGGCCCATTGACCCGAGCCGCCTGCGCGCCCGGTTCCCGGGCAGGCGGGAAGAAGCGCCCGGGAACCGACCGATTCCCGGGCGCCTTCGCGTTCCCGCCGCCGGACCGGAATCACGGTGCGGGCCGGTACGAGTCGATCCCGGCCCGCACCGTCATGAACAGTGGAGGGTGACGGTGCGCGCGCCTGCCGGAAACGACGGGAAGCGCCCGGAACCGATCGGTTCCGGGCGCTTCCCGTGTCCTGCGGGTCGTACTACGGGCTACGAGGACGAAGCCGCGCCGACGACGTCCCGCTCCTCGGCGAAGTGGCAGGCCGACTCGTGCGCCGCGGGGCTGTCCGAGTCCTTGAAGCGCTCGGGGATCGCCAGCAGCGGCAGCTCCGTGGAGCACTTGTCCTGGGCCTTCCAGCAGCGGGTGCGGAAGCGGCAGCCGGACGGCGGGTTCGCCGGCGACGGGACGTCACCGGTGAGGATGATCCGGTCGCGCCCCTCACGGGCGTCCGGGTCCGGGACCGGGACCGCCGACAGCAGCGCCTGGGTGTAGGGGTGCGTCGGGTGGTCGTAGATCTCGGTGTCGGTGCCGATCTCGGCCATCTTGCCGAGGTACATGACGCCGACCCGGTCGGAGATGTGCCGGACGATCGACAGGTCGTGCGCGATGAAGAGGTAGGACAGGTTGAACTCGTCCTGGAGCTTCTCCATCAGGTTGATGACCTGSGCCTGCACCGACACGTCGAGCGCGGAGACCGGCTCGTCGCAGATGATGATCTCCGGGTTGAGCGCGAGGCCGCGGGCGATGCCGATGCGCTGGCGCTGACCGCCGGAGAACTGGTGCGGGTACCGGTTGATGTACTCCGGGTTGAGCCCGACGACGTCCAGCAGCTCCTGGACCTTCCTGCGGCGGTCACCCTTCGGGGCCACCTCGGGGTGGATGTCGAAGGGCTCGCCGATGATGTCGCCGACCGTCATGCGCGGGTTCAGCGAGGTGTACGGGTCCTGGAACACCATCTGGATGTTCCGGCGGACCGCCTTCAGCGCGCGCCCGGACAGCCTGGTGATGTCCTGGCCCTTGTAGAAGACCTCGCCGGCGGTCGCGGTCTCCAGCGTCATCAGCAGCTTGGCGACGGTGGACTTGCCACAGCCGGACTCGCCGACGATGCCGAGGGTCTCGCCCTGGTAGAGGTCGAAGGAGACCCCGTCCACGGCCTTGACCGCACCGACCGACTTGCCACAGCCGGACTCGCCGACGATGCCGAGGGTCTCGCCCTGGTAGAGGTCGAAGGAGACCCCGTCCACGGCCTTGACCGCACCGACCTGGCGCTTGAACAGGATGCCCTGGCTCAGCGGGAAGTGCTTGACCAGATTGCGCACCTGGAGGATCGGCTCGCCGCGTTCCACCGGGGCTTCGAGCGCGGCGACCGCGGCCGTCTCGTCGGCGGTGTCGACCGTCACGACCTCGGTGACGTTCGGGGTGGCGTCCATGGAACCGTCAGTCTTGTCGAGCTCAGCCATGGATCGTCTCCTTCCAGAAGTGGCAGGCGCTGCCGCGACCGGGCAGTTCGGTGCCGTCCTGCTCGGAGACCGGCACCAGGGCCGGAATCTCCGTGCGGCAGATGTCCTCCGCCTTGGGGCAGCGCGGGTTGAAGGCGCAGCCGGACGGGATCTTGAGCAGGTTGGGCGGCAGGCCCTTGATCGCGTAGAGCTCCTGGCCCTTCTGGTCGAGCCGCGGGATCGAGTCGAGCAGACCGCGGGTGTACGGGTGCGCGGGCCGCTTGTACAGCTCGTGCACCGGCGCCGTCTCGACGATCCGTCCCGCGTACATGACCGCGATCTTGTCCGCGACGTCGGCGACGACGCCGAGGTCGTGGGTGATCAGGATCAGGCCCATGTTGAACTCGGTCTGGAGCTCGCTGAGCAGGTCCATGACCTGGGCCTGGACCGTCACGTCGAGCGCGGTGGTCGGCTCGTCCGCGATGATCAGGTCCGGTTCCAGGGCCAGCGCCATGGCGATCATGATGCGCTGGCGCATGCCGCCGGAGAACTGGTGCGGGTAGTCGGTGACCCGCTGCTTGGCGGCAGGGATCTTGACCCGGTCCATCAGCTCGATGGCCTTGGCCTTCGCCTGCTTCTTGGAGAGTCCCTGGTGGACCCGGAACATCTCGCCGAGCTGGTAGCCGACCGAGAGCACGGGGTTGAGGGAGGAGAGCGCGTCCTGGAAGATCATCGCGATCTTCTGGCCGCGGATCTTCCGCCGCTCCTCGTAGCTCATGGTGAGCATGTCCTGGCCGCGGTACAGGATCTGGCCCTGCGGGATCTTGCCGGGCGGCATGTCGAGGATGCCCATGATCGCCTGGGCGGTCACGGACTTGCCGGAACCGGACTCACCGAGCACGGCCAGGGTCTCGCCCGCGTCCACGCTGTAGTTCACACCGTTGACGGCCTTGGCGACCCCGTCCCGGGTGTGGAACTCCACGTGCAGGTCACGCACTTCGAGGAGCGGGGCGTCGCCCGATCCTCCGGCACGGGGCGCCGGGATGTCTGCTGTCTTGTCCATGATGGTCACGTCGTACGCCCTCCTCAGCGCAGCTTCGGGTCGAGGGCGTCGCGGACCGCGTCGCCGAGCATGATGAACGCGAAGACCGTGAGGCTGAGCATTCCTGCCGGGAACAGCAGCGCATGCGGGTTGTCACGGATGGCCTGGCTGCCCTCCGCGATGTCGATGCCCCACGAGATCGTCGGGTCCGCGAGTCCGAGTCCGAGGAACGAGAGCGTCGCCTCGGCCGAGATGTAGCCGCCGAGCGCGATGGTGGCCACGACGATGGTCGGGGCGAGCGCGTTGGGCAGTACGTGCCGGAAGAGGATGCGCGAGGTGCCGGCGCCGAGGGCGCGGGCCGCCGTCACGTAGTCCGCCTGCTTGGCGGTGATCACGGAGGACCGCATCACACGGCAGATCGAGGTCCAGCCCAGGAAGGCGAGGGCCAGGATCACCACGTACACCTTGCGGTCGGTGAAGGCGTTCAGGACGACCATCGCACCGAGCAGGAAGGGGATGCCGAAGAAGATGTCGGTGATCCGGGAGATGATCGAGTCGAGCCAGCCGCCGAAGTAACCGGCGAGCATGCCCAGCAGGCCGCCGACCAGGGTGACCGTGGCGGTGACGCCGACGCCGACCAGGATCGAGGCACGGGTGCCGTAGACGACACGGGCGTAGATCGAGCGGCCCTGACCGTCGTAACCGAACCAGTCGGGCTGGAAGAAGTGCCCCAGCTCCGGCTTGGTCAGGAAGTGGTTGGTCAGGTCGCCGTCGCGCGGGTCCGCACCGGTGAACAGCCCCGGGAAGGCGGCGACGATCAGCAGGAGCAGCAGCAGGATCGAGGAGATCCAGAACATCGGGCGGTGGCGCAGGTCGAACCACGCGTCGCCCCAGAGGCTGCGCGGCTTGCCCTGCTCCTTGGTGGCGCCCTCGGCGGCCGCGGGCGCGGCAGTGGCGTCCACCGCTGCTTCGGTCGTGGTCTTGGTCGCGTCAGGCATACCGGATCCTCGGGTCCAGGACCGCGTACAGCAGGTCGACGAGCAAGTTGATCACAAGGATGACGAGGACGAAGACCGTGACGACGCCGACGATCGTCGAGCCCTCGCGCTGCTGCAGCGCCTTGAAGAGCAGGTTCCCGACACCCTGGACGTTGAAGATGCCCTCGGTGACGACCGCGCCGCCGATGAAGCCGCCGACGTCCGTACCCAGGAAGGTGATGACCGGGATCAGGGAGTTGCGCAGCAGGTGGACACCGACGATGCGGCGCCGCGGCAGGCCCTTGGCCATGGCGGTGCGCATGTAGTCGGCGCGCAGGTTCTCCGCGAAGGTCGTGCGGGTCAGTCGTGCCACGTACGCCATGGAGAGCATGGCGAGCACGAAGCCCGGCAGGAACAACTGCGCGTAGTCCGTGGAGTCCTGGACGTTCGGTGCCACCCAGCCCAGCGTGTCCGCGAGGACGAAGCGGGCGAGGAAGCCGAGCACGAACACCGGGATCGAGATGACGATCAGGGTGAAGATCAGCACGCCGGTGTCGGCGGCCTTGCCGGCCCGCAGGCCCGCCCAGGCGCCGAGCCCGATGCCGACGATGATCTCGATGATCATGGCCACTGCGGTCAGACGCAGGGTCACCGGGAAGGATTCGGACATCTCGTCGATGACTTCGCGGCCACCGAAGGTCTTGCCGAAGTCGCCCTGGAAGAGATTCGCCATGTAGTCGACGTATTGCTTCCACAGGGGCTGGTCGAGCCCGAACTCATGGCGGAGCGACGCGACCTGTGCGGGGTCGGCCGCCTTGTCTCCCCACATCGCCCGGATCGGATCGCCGGGAAGGATGTGGACCATGAGGAAAATAATCAGAGTGGTCCCGATGAACACCGGGATCATCTGGAGCAGTCGCCTTGCGACGTAACGCCCCATCATGCCTCCATGCCGTGAGGGGTCGGCGATGGCCTACTCAGAGGTGTCTCCGCCGCGGGGGTGTGGGGGAGAGCCCCGGGGCCTACGCCCGTGGGCCGGTTACGCCGTCCCTCGTGAGGGACGGCGTAACCGGCCTTCGGATCCCGATGGTTACTTCTTGGTCTTCACCTGGACGTCGGTGAAGATGGGGTCGCCGTCCTGGCCGTAAACGATCTTGCCGAAGACGTTCTCGGACTGACCCGAGTTGTTCTTGTAGAACCACAGCGGGATGGCCGGCATGTCGTTCTTCAGGAGCTGCTCGGCCTCCTGGTACATCTTCACGGTCTCGTCGAGCGTCTTGGCCTTGTCGGCGTCCGCGGCGAGCTTGTCGAACTCCTTGTTGGAGTAGCCCGAGGTGTTACCGGCGGCGGTGGTGCCGTACAGGTCGCGCATGAAGTTCGAGTTGACCGGGTAGTCGAGCACCCAGCCACCGCGGTACATGGACTTGACCTGCTTGTTGTCGCGGGCGTTCAGGTCCGCCTGGAAGTCCGGCTTGGAGTCGCCGGTGCACTCGACACCGGTGGCCTTGCGGATGCTGTTGCAGACCGCGTCGACCCACGGCTTGTGGGACTGGTCGGCGTTGAACTGGATCGAGATCTTGTTGCCCGGGACGCCGCCGCCCTCTTCGATCAGCTTCTTGGCCTTGGCCGGGTCGAACTTCGTGATGTCACCGAGGGCACCGGGCTTGTAGCCGAGCACGCCGCGGGCGACGTACGAGTCGGCCGGGGTACGGGTGCCGTGCAGCACGGTCTTGGTGATCGTGTCACGGTCGATGGCCATCGACAGGCCCTGGATGACCTTGGGGTCGATGTCCTTGAACTGCTTGGTGTAGAACGCCGGGACGATCGACTGCACCGCGGAGTACTCGGCGTCGATGGCACGGTCGCCGAGGTCCTGCTTGTAGCTGGTCAGCGAGGTGGTCGGAACCTGCTCGATCCAGTCGAGGTTGTTCGAGCGCAGGTCCGAGTAGGCGGCCTCGGCGGTGGTGTAGTTCTTGAAGTCGATGCCACCGTTCTTGGCCTTGTTCGGGCCCTGGTAGTCGTCGAACTTCCGAACCTTGATCAGCTTCTTGTGGTCCCACGAGACGAACTTGTAGGGGCCGTTGCCGATCGGCTTCTCGCCGGCGGCCTTCGGGTCCTTGAAGAAGACCTCGGGCAGCGGCGCCCAGACGTCGTAGCCGAGCTTGTACGCGAAGTACGAGACCGGGCCGGTCAGGGCGATGGTGAAGGTGTTCTCGTCGACGACCTTCAGGCCGGACATCTTGTCGGACTTCGGGTCACCCTTCTCCGGGTGGACGTCCTCGTAGCCCTTGATGTCCTGGAACCAGCTGGAGTTGGTCTGGTTGTTCTTGACGTTGGCCGACCAGTTCCAGGAGTCCACGTAGGACTTGGCGGTGACCGTGGTGCCGTCGTGGAACTTCCAGCCCGGCTTGAGCTTGACGGTCCACACCGACGAGTCGGCGTTGGGCGTCACGGACTCGGCGTTGACGTACGTGAGCTTGCCGGTGCCGGGCTCGTAGTCGACCAGGCCGGAGAAGATGGTGCGCAGGACACGGCTGCCCTGGCTCTCCTTGGCGTTCGCCGGCTGCAGCAGGTTCTGCGGCTCGCCGAGCTGGGCGGTCAGGATCCCGTTCGGGTCCGCCTTGCCCGAGTTCATGCCACTGTCGCTGTCCTTGTCGCCACCACCACAGGCGGTCGCGGCCAGGGCGATGATGGCCGCACCTGCGACCCACTTGGCGCTCTTGGCACCACGCATGGGTTTCCTCCTCATGAGTCCACTTTTGACTACAAGAAGGGCACTGGAGTGATACACCGACACCCCTGACGGTGATCGTTTCAGTGCCCCTAGTGTGCTCGTGAGTCGGCACTCCCCACAGTGCGTGACCCATTGACCCGAGCTCAATGGAGCCAACTATTAAGTACGACCGGGCCGTAAACCACACTTAAGGGGTCTCGTTTTGACAACATCGAGAGACCTCGATTGCCCGAAATCCGGACAAAGTGATCTCAGACAGACACCCTCGAAACGGACCGTTAACGCAGCTTTCGGAGAGCGACGATCGATATCCGGACGGATCGCCGGAGAAAACCACTGGACAAGGGCATGATCGGGCTGCCGGATGATCATGTGTCCGGCCCTCCCCGTCGCGGATGCACACGACCGCACCCCGGCGACGCGCACCGGCGCCCCCGCACCCTGCCCACGAATGATCCCGCACAACCGTCGCGACCGTGCGGACACCCCCTCGAAAGGACGTCCGGCGGAGCCCCGGAACACCGCACGAGGGCCCGGCCCCCCGTCAACTGACGGAAGACCGGGCCCTCGTGGTGCACCGGGACGCACATCGGCGTGCGCGGCGCTCCGCGCACCCGACGCCGCGTCAGCGCCCGGCGCGCGGCACAAAGCCGGCGCCGGACGCGTGCGGGGTCACCTCAGCGCTTGGCGCGCGACGCGGTGCGGCCGCGCTCCTTCTGGTCCAGGACGACCTTGCGGATGCGCACGGCCTCCGGGGTCACCTCGACGCACTCGTCGTCGCGGCAGAACTCCAGGGACTGCTCCAGGGAGAGCTTGCGCGGCGGCACGATCGCCTCGAAGGAGTCGGCGGAGGAGGAGCGCATGTTGGTGAGCTTCTTCTCCTTGGTGATGTTCACGTCCATGTCGTCGGAGCGCGAGTTCTCACCGACGATCATGCCCTCGTAGACCTCGGTGCCCGGGTCGGTGAAGAGCACGCCGCGCTCCTGGAGGTTGGTCATCGCGAAGGCGGTGACCGCGCCCGCGCGGTCGGCGACCAGCGAGCCGTTGTTGCGGGTCGTCAGGGTGCCGAACCACGGCTCGTGGCCCTCGTGGATGGAGTGGGCGATGCCCGTGCCGCGGGTCTGCGTCAGGAACTCCGTGCGGAAGCCGATGAGGCCGCGGGAGGGCACGACGAACTCCATGCGGACCCAGCCGGAGCCGTGGTTCGACATGTTGTCCATGCGGCCCTTGCGGACGCCCATGAGCTGCGTGACGGCGCCCATGTGCTCCTCGGGCACGTCGACGGTCATGCGCTCGACCGGCTCGTACGTCTTGCCCTCGACCTGCTTGGTGACCACCTGCGGCTTGCCGATGGTCAGCTCGAAGCCCTCGCGGCGCATCTGCTCGACCAGGATGGCCAGCGCCAGCTCGCCGCGGCCCTGCACCTCCCAGGCGTCGGGGCGCTCGGTGTCCAGGACGCGGAGCGAGACGTTGCCGATGAGCTCGCGGTCCAGGCGGTCCTTGACCTGGCGGGCGGTGACCTTGCGGTCCTTGACCGCGGCCTTGGCGTCCGCACCCTTGCCGGAGCCGCCGCGGCCGACCAGCGGCGAGGTGTTCGTACCGATGGTCATGGAGATCGCGGGCTCGTCGACCGTGATCAGCGGGAGCGCGACCGGGTTCTCCGGGTCGGCCAGCGTCTCGCCGATCATGATGTCCGGGATGCCGGCCACGGCGCAGATGTCACCGGGGCCCGCCACCTCGGCCGGCTTGCGGGTGAGCGCCTCGGTCATCATCAGCTCGGAGATGCGGACGTTGGAGACCGTGCCGTCGCGCTTGATCCACGCGACCGTCTGGCCCTTGCGCAGCTCGCCCTGCTCGACGCGGAGCAGCGCGATGCGGCCGAGGAAGTTGTCGGCGTCGAGGTTGGTGACGTGGGCCTGGAGCGGCGCGTCCTCCTCGTACGCCGGGGCCGGGACGTGCGCCAGGATGGTGGAGAAGAACGGCTCCAGGCTGGTGGAGTCGGCCGGGACGGTGCCGTCCTCGGGCTTGGTGAGGGACGCGATGCCGTCACGGCCGCAGGCGTAGACGATCGGGAACTCGATCTGGTCCTCGTCGGCGTCCAGGTCGAGGAAGAGGTCGTACGTCTCGTTGACGACCTCGTCGATGCGGGAGTCCGGGCGGTCCGTCTTGTTGATGCACAGGATCACCGGCATCCGGGCCTGGAGGGCCTTGCGGAGCACGAAGCGGGTCTGCGGCAGCGGGCCCTCGGAGGCGTCGACCAGCAGCACGACCGCGTCGACCATCGACAGACCGCGCTCGACCTCGCCGCCGAAGTCGGCGTGGCCGGGGGTGTCGATGATGTTGATCGTGATGGGCGCCCCGCCGTCCTTGGGGTGGTACTTCACCGCCGTGTTCTTGGCGAGGATCGTGATGCCCTTCTCACGCTCCAGGTCGTTCGAGTCCATGACGCGGTCGTCGACGGACTCCAGCTGGTGGGCGGCGAACGCCCCGGCCTGCTTGAGCATGGCATCGACGATGGTCGTCTTGCCGTGGTCGACGTGGGCGACGATGGCTACGTTACGGATGTCGTGGCGCGTGGGCATGGGTGGCTTGCGCTTCTCTCGGATCGTGGGATCAGGCGTCTCAGTCGGTCTCGGGTTCCTCGTACGCCCGCCGGGCGGACGCGCCACGGCTTGTCCATGGTACGGGGCTGACGCCGCCGCGGCTTCCCGGGCGAGCGCCGCCGGGCCTCCGGACGGGTGCGCGGCACCGCGCTCGGGGCGCGGAAGCACGGCCGTACGGGCCGGTGGGCGCACGGCACCGACCCCCTCGCGGGCGGCGGCGCGGGGTGGCGGGCGGCCTGCGGAATCGTCCGCGACGACGGGCGGGAGCGAGGGACGCGCCGCGCCCGCTCCCCCGGTCCGTCCGGCGCCGGTCCGCGTCCACTTCGCGTTTCCGCCTCCGTGACCGGCTGTTCCGGCGATCGTCATCGACCGGTCCGGCCACGGTCGCCCGGCGGCGGAAGCGGACGGCGTCGGCGCATCTCGGAGGTGGGGCTCCGGGACGGGGGTTCCGAGGACCC
>NZ_RDBO01000077.1:523854-582388 GCF_008120935.1 Streptomyces sp. sk2.1 | reverse complement strand
CTCCCCCACTTCCGAGGCCCCCCACCCCGGAGTCGGGGACTCCGGGGTGGGGGGCCTCGGAAGTGGGGGAGCGAGCGGCCACCCGGGTCGACGGGTGGATACGACCTTGCCCGCCGGACGGTCCGGCGGGCAAGGAATTTGAGCCAGTTCTGAGCTTTTGGGAACCGCCCTGACCTGCTACTTCTTCTTCCCGGCCGGAGCCCCGGCGGCCTGCGGTTTCTTGAAACCGATGTTCTGGTAGTGGGGTGTGCCGAAGCCGAAGGCGCCGACGTTCAGCAGCTCGCGGTCGGTCGCCACGAGCTGCGGGCGCTGGTAGAGCGGGATCGACCCGGCGGCGGCCCAGATCCGGGCGTCGGCCTGCTTCATCAGGTCCCGGGCCGCCCCCTCGTCCAGTTCCGAGACCGCCCGGTCGAAGAGCTGGTCGATGTGGTCCGTGCCGACGCGGGTGTAGTTCTGCTCGACCAGCAGCGAGCCGTCGGTGGCGGGCACCGGCTTGGCGTAGATCGGGCGGTCGTCGGTGGCCGGGTAGGCGGTGGCGGGCCAGGAGTACAGCGCCAGGTCGTAGTCGCCGGACGCGATGTGGTCCCGGAAGTAGCTGTCGTCGGAGACCTTGGTGATCTCCGTGCGGACGCCGATCGCGTCGAGCATCGCCGCGATCCTGTCCCCGACGGCGCGCAGCGGCTCCGCCCCCTGGCCGGACGGCAGGACGAAGCGCAGCGTCAACGGCTCGCCGTCCTTGCCGAGCGGGCCGCCGTGCGGACCGCCGGACGGACCGCCGTGCGCGCCGGACGCGCGGGCGAGGGCCGCGGTGCCCGCGGGGGCGTACGCGCCGGTGGCGCCGCCCGGCCGCCGGTCCCGGGCGGCGGCCCCGGCGGGAACGTCCTCGGAGGTCCCGGTCCTGCCCAGGTAGCCGGCCTGCCGCAGCAGGGCCGAGCTGTGGAACGCGGCCACGGGGGCGGGGGCCAGTACGTGGGTGACGCCGCCCGCCGGGTCGCCGTCACCGGACTTGTCGTCGTCGCCGACGATGTACAGGCCGTCGTCCGCGGCGGGCTCGCGCCCGGCGGCGGCGTTCTTCCCCTCGGCGGCGTCCGCCTTCTCCGCCTTCTCCGCCTTCTCCGTCTTCCCCGCTTTCTCCGCGGGCTGCTCCTTCTTCTCCTTCCCTTCCTTCTGCTTCTTGTCGGCCTCGCTGCCCGCCTTGGTCCCGTCGGACGTGTCGACCGCGCCCTCCCGCGTCCAGCCCGCGTCGGCCAGCAGCGCCTGCGCCTCCTCGGTGTCATGGTCGCCGAGCGCGCCGCTGCCGTCCTCGTACCCCGGCTGTCCGGCCAGGGCGAGGTGGCTGCCGAGCGGCTCGGCGGGCAGGCCGAGCGGGGCGAGCACGGCGTCGGCGATCTCCTGGCGGTTCAGGGCGCGGGCGACCGCACGGCGCACCCGGGCGTCGGCGAGCGGCCCGGACTCGCCGTTCAGCGCGAGCTGGGTGTAGGCGGGCTCCAGCGACTTGCGGACCACGTAGTCGCCCAGCCCGCGCTGCTCGGTGGCGTACGTCTCGGCGGCGGCCCGGTCCCTCTTCCTGGCCGCCTGTGCGGCGGCCGCCGCCTTCGGGTCGGAGCCGTGCGCCACGGCCCAGGAACGCAGCGCGGCGGCCGGGCCCGCCGGGGCTCCGGGGCCGTGGGCGAGCGGGCCGGCCGCGCCCCGGTCGGCGACGGCCCGGGTGATCCGGCGCGCCGTCGCGGCGTCGACGTCGGCGACGTCCACCTTCCCGCCGATCAGGGCCCCGGTCCGGTCCTGCGGTCCGACGGCCTTGAAGACCAGCGTGTCCAGCTTGGCCCGGTCGCCCCACCAGCGCGGGTCGCGGACCAGGGCGACCTCGCCCTTCGCCTTGTCCACGCCGCGCAGCCGGAACGGTCCCGAGGTCGCCTTGAGCGTGGTGCGGGCCCCGTCGTTGAAGGCGTCCGGGGAGCCGGTGACCTCCTTGGGGTACAGCGGGGAGAACAGCGAGCGCCAGTCCGCGTACGGCTTGGCGAAGGTGACCCGTACCTCCAGGTCGTCGGCGCCGCGCTCGATCTTCTCGATCCGCTCGTAGCCCGCGTTGCGGGCGGTCCAGAACGCCGATTCCTTGCCGCTCAGCGCCCGCCACTGGGCGACGAAGTCGGGTGCCCCGATCTCCCGGCCGTTGCTCCACACCGCCTGCTGGTTGAGCCGGTAGAGCACCACCTGCCGGGGTTCGCTCTCGATCACCTTCGCGGACTCCAGGTAGTCCGGGTCGAGCTGCGGCCTGCCCCTGTCGTCCAGCGGGAAGAGGTGCGGCAGCAGGGCGCCGGTGATCCGGGCGGTGGCGCCGTCGGCGTCGGCCTGGAAGGCGTTGAGCGTGGTGGGCACGGCGTCGATCGCCCAGCGGACGGTGCCTCCCTCGGCGACCAGGTTCCGGCCCGCGACCGCGACGTCCTGGGGGGCGGTGCCGACGGCCCCGCCGCTGTCGCCGGAGGTGCAGCCCGCCAGTACGGGAAGTGTCAGCACGCCCGTCGTGAGGAGTGCGAGCGAGCGGCGCTTGCGGGCCGTCCCGCGCGGGACGCCGACGTGGGACATGGCTGATACCTCCGGGGCCGGCCCGGCTCACCCGCACCCGAGTGGGCCGAATTGTGCATTTTTGGTGGCATATGCAGTTGATCACACTGTTTTCGTCCCCCCACTGAATGCGCCCCCGCGCGCGAGGCGGCGCAGACACGGCGCCGCACCCCGCAACCTCACCCGTGCGGAGGAGCGGACCCGCCCCGCGGCCCGGCGAGGGGCGGGGCAGGGCGGGGCGCGCCCGCGCCCCGGAGCGGATCGCGTCCGACGGGTCGCGCACATGCCCCGGGGCAGGCCGCCACCTCGGCCTAGTATAGTAGTGGGACCAGTCGGCGGTCGCCAGGATGCGGGCGATCCGGGGGCGCAGCGCGGGAGCGGCGCGGCGGCGGGGGCCGCTTCTGAGCCGGCGGACCGGGCGGTCCCGCCCGGGGTCCGCGCACACGCGACACGTACACGTGCACGTACACGCACCGAGGAGAGGCACCATGACCAAGCAGACCGTTCTCGGCCGGGTCGCCCAGCTGGCGAGGGCCAACATCAACGCGCTGCTCGACCAGGCCGAGGACCCGCAGAAGATGCTGGACCAGCTGATCCGCGACTACACGGCCAACATCGCGGAGGCCGAGCAGGCGGTCGCCACGACCATCGGCAACCTGCGGCTGATGGAGCAGGACCACCGGGAGGACGTGGACGCGGCCCACGGGTGGGGCGGCAAGGCGCTCGCCGCGAGCCGCAAGGCGGACGAGCTGCGGGCGGCCGGGGCCGGGGCGGAGGCGGACAGGTTCGACAACCTGGCCAAGGTGGCGCTGGGCCGTCAGCTCCGGTCGGAGAAGGAGGCGGAGACGGCGGAACCGGTCATCGCCGCGCAGACC
Organism: Streptomyces sp. sk2.1; assembly: GCF_008120935.1. Taxonomy (GTDB): domain Bacteria; phylum Actinomycetota; class Actinomycetes; order Streptomycetales; family Streptomycetaceae; genus Streptomyces. The sequence continues at coordinate 578,951 of NZ_RDBO01000077.1, read as the reverse complement.
GAGGTCGTGGACCGGCTCCGCTCCGGCCTGGACCGGATGCGGGACAAGCTGACGGAGCTGCGGGACAAGCGGGACGAGCTCGTGGCCCGTGCGAAGACCGCCGAGGCACAGAACCGGATGACGGACGCCGTCAAGGGCGTCGACGTGCTCGACCCGGCCGGCGAACTCGGCCGGTTCGAGGACAAGGTGCGGCGCGAGGAGGCGAGGGCGCTGGGCGGGCAGGAGCTCGCCGCGTCGTCCCTGGACGCCCAGTTCGAGCAGTTGGACGCGCTGGGCGACAGCGCCGAGATCGAGGCCCGGCTCGCCGCGCTGAAGGCGGCCTGAAGGCGGCCTGAGGGCGGCCTGAGGGCGGCCCGGGGCCTGCTGCCGCCGGGCGCGCTCTCAGTACATGCTCAGCAGCTGCTCCACCGAGAGTTCGGCGGGCGGCTTCCCGTCGGGCAGGGCCAGTTCGAACCAGACGGTCTTGCCGCGCGGGGTCCGCCGCGAGCCCCAGGCCACGCTCATCAGCCCGACCAGCTGGAGGCCGCGGCCGCCCTCGTCCGTGTCGCGCGCCCGTCGGCGGCGCGGCTGGACCAGGCCCGCGTCCCACACCTCGCACACCAGGGTGCGGTCGCGCAGCAGCCGGAGCCTGATCTCGCCCTCGCCGTACCGCAGGGCGTTGGTGACCAGCTCGCTGACCAGCAGTTCGGTGGTGTCGACCAGTTCGTCCAGGTCCCAGGCGAGGAGCCGGCCCCGGGCCAGTTCGCGGGCGCGGCCGACGGAGCGGGGTTCGCGGGGCAGCACCCAGTCGCCGACCGCGTCGTCCGCCAGCCCCTGGACACGGGCCACCAGCAGGGCGATGTCGTCCTCGCCGTGCCGGGTGTCGAGGGTGGACAGCACCCGGTCGCAGATGTCCTCGACGGGCCGTTCGGGTTCCACGAGCGCTCCGCGCAGGGCGTCCAGCCCCTCGTCGAGCGGGTGGTGACGGGATTCCACGAGGCCGTCGGTGTAGAGGGCGAGCAGGGAGCCCTCCTTCAGCTCGATCTCGACCTCCTCGAAGGGTTCGCCGCCGACGCCGAGCGGCATCCCCGGCGGGACGTCGAGCAGCGTGGCGGGCCGGCCGGGTTCGGCCACGGCGGGCGGGAGGTGACCGGCGTTGGCGAAGGTGCACCGCCGGGCGACCGGGTCGTAGACCGCGTACACGCAGGTCGCCAGGTAGACCTCGGAGAGGTCCGCCTCGCGGGACTTGTGGGCGGCCCGGGAGGGCCACTGGGAGCCGCCGCGGGACGGACCGGAGCCGCCTGAGGTGCCCAGTCCGCGGGCGACCTCGTCGAGTGCGGAGAGCACCTCGGCGGGTTCCAGGTCCAGCAGGGCCAGGGTCCGTACGGCGGTGCGCAGTTCGCCCATCGCCACGGCGGCCCGCAGTCCGCGGCCCATGACGTCGCCGACGACGAGGGCGGTGCGGTGGCCGGGGAGTTCGATGACGTCGAACCAGTCGCCGCCCACCTCGGTGGCCGTGTTCCCGGGGAGGTAGCGGCAGGCGATGTCGAGTCCGGCGGCCACCGGGTCGCCGGGGGGCAGCAGGCTGCGCTGGAGGATCAGCGCGCGTTCGTGCTCGCGCCGGTAGAGGCGGGCGTTGTCGATGCAGACCGCGGCGCGGGCGGCGAGTTCGGTGGCCAGTGCCCGGTCCCGTTCGCCGAAGGGCTCGCTGCCCTTGGTGCGGGAGAACCGCACCAGGCCGACCACCGTGTCGTGGGCGACCATCGGCACGGCGAGCGTGGACTGCACGAAGCCCCGGTCGTCGCCGGGGACGTCCTCGACGCGGCCGGTGCGCAGGGCGATGGCGCAGGGCGAGTTGAACGAGAAGCGGTGCACGGCGCCGAGCGCGGGCCCGTCGGCCGCGTCGGTCTCCGGCAGGGCGTCCGACACGGCGCTGGCCAGGGCGACCCGGCGCAGCTCCGCGGAGCCTCCGACGGATTCCTGACGGAGCGAGTCCCAGCTGCCGGGCGGGGCGTCGTCGCCGGTCAGCATCCCCTGGTACAGGTCGACGGAGGCGAGGTCGCAGAAGCCGGGCACGGCGACGTCGAGGAGTTCGCGGGCGGTGGTCTCCAGGTCGAGGGAGTTGCCGATGCGGGCGCTGGCCTCGTTGAGCAGGGCGAGGTTGCGGCGGGCGCTGGCGGCCTCGCGGGCGGCGATGTGCCTGCGGGTGACGTCGGTGGCGAGTCCGGCGATGCCGACGGGGCGGCCGGAACCGCTGTGCACCCGGTAGAGGTTCACCGACCAGTACCGGCTGCCGGGTTCGCCGGGGGCGGTGCCGACGAGCTGGAGGTCGGTGACGGACGTGCCGGTCTCCAGGACGCGTTCGAGGCTGGCGGTGAGCCGGTCGGCCTCGGGGCGGGAGAGGTAGTCCTCGACGGTGCGGCCGCGGTGGTCGTCGGCCCGGCCGCCGAAGACGGTGGCGAAGCGCTGGTTGGCCCGGATCACCGTGAGGTCGGTGCCGAACAGTACGAAGCCGAAGGGGGACTGGCCGAATATGGCCTGTGAGGCGGCGAGGTCCGTCTCGATGCGGCGCAGGGCCCGGACGTCCACGACGATGCAGATCGCGGCCCGTTCCCCGTGTTCCGTCTCGCTCGGCATCACGTAGATCTCGGCGAGGCCGTGCACGGTGTCCTCGTCCGGCATCCGGAAGGGGACCAGGCCCGTCCACTCCCGGCCGTCGAGGATCTCCTCGATCCGGCGCCGGCCGTCGCCGTGCAGCCCGTCGGGCAGGAACGCCTCGACCGGGTCCATGCCCACGGCCTTGTCCGCGGCAATGCCGAAGAGACCGGCGGCCCGGCGACTCCACTGCTCGATCAGGCCGTCGGGGCCGATCGAGAAGGAGGCGACTCTGATGTAGTCATAGATCGAGCCGGGCGGGCTTGTCTGCCACATGACATCGCCCGCCGTCCCAGGTATTTCGCTCACGCGACCGTCCCCTCCAGCTCACACACCGGACCGGTCCTGCCCGCAGTATTCAGCACTGCGGCCTCTTCCGACACGGCGTTCACGATCACAGCACGGTCTCAGTCCCTTTCGTCCAGGTTCCTTCGGACCTCCGTGATCGCTGTGCTTCCCACCCCACTCCTAACCAGGCAGGGCCAGCTCGAACCACACCGTCTTGCCGGTCTTTCCCTGCCTGGTCCCCCAGCGCCGTGCCGTGCAGGCCACGAGCTGCAGTCCCCTGCCGCCCTCGTCGTCGGGCCCCGCCGCGCGTTCGGTGGGCGGATCCGGAAGCGGATCGGACACCTCCACCAGCAGTCCGGGCCGGGCGGCGGGCCCGCCGCCGTCGGGGTCCGGCCTCAGCAACCGTACGCCGATGGGACCCGATGTATACCGCATGGAGTTGGTCACCAACTCACTGACCAGCAGAACCGTCACATCGGCGACACCGGCGTCGAGTCCCCAGGCGCTCAGTGTCTCGTGAACCGCGTGCCGCGCGGATCGGACGGCGCCCGGCACAGCCGGGAAGGTCCACTCGGCGCTGTCGCCTGCGGTGTCGATCACGCCGATCACTTCCCAAGACCAGCAAAGAAGAACGCCTCGTCTGCGAGGACTAATCAGCACATACCCGATAATCGGGGTGAACTATCGTCGGCATCGACACGTGGGGCGTACGGGTGTATGACCGCGCGCACGAACGGGTGGACACCGTGGCGGGGGCGCACGACCGCCCGGCACGCGCCGCCGGGATGGCGCTTGCCTCGGTCAACCACCTGCTCGGCGCCTCCGTACGCCCTGCCCCCGCGCCCGGCCCCGATCATCCCGGGCGCACCGTCGCACTCCGGCGCACTCGGGTTCCACCACCGCGCTCCCGTCATCGCCGGAGCCCCGGGGCCCGCGCTACTTCGCGGCCATCCAGGAGGCCGGCGGGAAGCCCCGGCTCCCGGCATGTCTCCAGGTCGCGGCGGTCGGCCCCGGCTCCGGGACCCCGTCCCCGCCGCCCTGAAGGGCCGTGAGGACCACCGTGACGGCGGCGAGTTCCTCGGGCGTGGGCGCACCGCTGACGACCTTCACCGGTGCGGGCCCCCGCGGGTCCTTCGGAGCGTTCGTCATGCTTCCTCCACTCGCTGTCTCGTGGTGCCCGGCCGGTGCCGGACCGCGTGCCCGGCCGGTGCCGGACCGCGTGCCCGGCCGGTGCCGGACCGCGTCGGGCGGTCGCCCGACGGGTCCTCAGGCCGGCGGGTTGCCGTGCTTGCGGGACGGCAGGTCGGCGTGCTTGTTGCGGAGCATGTCGAGCGAGGCGATCAGGACCTCGCGGGTCTCTGCGGGGTCGATGACGTCGTCGACCAGACCGCGTTCGGCCGCGTAGTACGGGTGCATCAGCTCGGCCTTGTACTCCTTGACCAGCAGGCCGCGTGTCGCCTCCGGGTCGTCGGACGCCGCGATCTGCCGGCGGAAGACCACGTTGGCGGCGCCCTCGGCACCCATCACCGCGATCTCGTTCGACGGCCACGCGAAGGACAGATCCGCCCCGATGGAACGGGAGTCCATCACGATGTAGGCGCCCCCGTACGCCTTGCGCAGGATGACCTGGACCCGCGGGACGGTGGCGTTGCAGTACGCGTACAGCAGCTTCGCGCCGTGCCGGATGATCCCGCCGTGTTCCTGGTCGACGCCGGGCAGGAAGCCGGGGACGTCGACGAGGGTGACCAGGGGGATGTTGAACGCGTCGCAGAACTGGACGAAGCGGGCGGCCTTCTCCGAGGAGTGGATGTCCAGGACGCCCGCGAACGACTGCGGCTGGTTCGCGACGATCCCGACTACCTTCCCGTCCATCCGGGCCAGGGTGCAGACGACGCTGGTCGCCCAGCGCTCGTGGACCTCCATGTGCTCCCCGTCGTCGACGATCTCCTCGATGACGGTGCGCATGTCGTAGGGACGGGATCCGTCGGCCGGGACCAGGCTCAGAAGCGTGTCGCCGCGGCGGTCGGCCGGGTCGCCGCCGGGGGCGGTGGGCGGGTTCTCGCGGTTGTTGGAGGGGAGCATGCCGATGAGGTAGCGGACCTCGGCGATGCAGGTCTCCTCGTCGTCGTACGCGAAGTGTGCGACGCCGGAGGTCTCGGCGTGGACGTCGGCGCCGCCCAGGCCGTTCTGGGTGATCTCCTCGCCCGTGACCGCCTTGACGACGTCCGGGCCGGTGATGAACATCTGCGAGGTCTCGCGGACCATGAACACGAAGTCCGTCAGCGCGGGGCTGTAGGCGGCGCCGCCCGCGCAGGGGCCGAGCATCACGCTGATCTGCGGGATCACGCCCGAGGCCCTCGTGTTGCGCTGGAAGATCCCGCCGTAGCCGGCCAGCGCCGAGACGCCCTCCTGGATACGGGCACCGGCACCGTCGTTCAGCGACACCAGCGGCGCACCCGCCGCGATCGCCATGTCCATGATCTTGTGGATCTTCGTGGCGTGCGCCTCGCCCAGCGCGCCGCCGAAGATCCGGAAGTCGTGCGCGTACACGAAGACCGTGCGCCCCTCCACCGTCCCCCAGCCGGTGACCACACCGTCGGTGTAGGGCTTCTTCTCCTCCAGACCGAAACCCGTCGCCCGGTGCCGGCGCAACTGCTCGACCTCACGGAACGAACCCGCATCCAGCAGCAGACCGATCCGCTCACGCGCCGTCAGCTTCCCCTTGGCGTGCTGCGCCTCGGTCGCCCGGTCGGGGCCCCGGAGCACCTCTTCGCGGATGGCGGCGAGTTCGCCGACGCGGTCGAAATGGGCAGCGGTGTCCTGCGGCATGACCAACTCCTTTGTCGTCTCTGCCCTGTTCAGCCGGTGCGCAGGGCCACGTAACCGCACAGCGCGTCGAGCGCCCGGCGGGACGGGCACCGCGGCAGCGACTCCAGCGCCGCCCTGGCCAGATCCAGTCGCCGGTGCAGGAGGTCGCGCGCCCGGGCGGGCGCGGAGGAGGACCGGAAGAGCTCCAGGGCGCGTCGTCTGGCCCCGTCCTCCTCGACCGGGCCGTCCGCCAGCAGCGCCCGCAGTTCGGCACCCTCCGGGCTGTCGTCCTCCAGGGCCAGGAGCACCGGCAGGCTGGGCACGCCCGCCACGAGGTCCTTGCCCTGCTCCTTGCCGGTGAGGGCGGCGGGGGCGGCCAGGTCGAGCAGGTCGTCGGATATCTGGAACGCGACGCCGAGCTGGTTGCCGTACTCCGCGAGGGCGCGCACGAATCCGTCCGGGGCCCCGGCCTGGAGCCCGCCGATCGCCGTCGCCATGGAGAACAGCGCGGCGGTCTTGCCCTCGGTCACCTCGAAGAAGTGCGCGACCGGGTCCTCGTCCGGGGCCGGCCCGGTCAACTCCCCCAGCTGTCCCGCGACCAGTCTGCTCGCGATCTCGGCGTTGTAGCGCACGGCCTCCGGACCCAGTTCGGAGGCGAGCCGGGCCGCGCGGGCGAGCAGCCAGTTCCCGCCGGCCACCGCGAGCCGTTCGCCCCAGCGCGCGTTGACGCTGTCCACGCCGTGCCGCATCGTCGCCCCGTCCATCACGTCGTCGTGGTAGAGCGAGGAGATGTGGACGAGTTCGGCTATGACGGCGGCCTCGGTGACCCCGTCGCGGAACGGTTCGCCGAACTCGGCGCCGAGCAGCACCAGCAACGGTCTCAGCCGCTTGCCGCCCGCGGCGGCGAGATGGCTCGTGAGCGCGGCGACCCTCGGGTCGGGAGCGCTCGACACGCAGTCCAGCAGCCGCTTCTCGGCGGCGGCCAGGGACTCGGTGATCCTGTTCTCGAACTCCGGCTCGCCGAGGGCGAGATGGGCGAGCATTTCGGATCCCGCCGGCACCGTGACGGTCATGCCCTCACCTCGCCCGTCGGACGGGCGACCACGGACCGGTACGAGCAGGAGTGCGAGTTCATCGCACGAGCATCCGATTCCCGCTCCGGCCCCGGCAACACCGCTGGCCGCTTGATGCACTCCCTGTCATCTTCCTGCCACGCCGATTCCGCCGGTGTGCGCAGGGGTGCCCCTCCCGCATGTTCCGGATTCATGCGGCAGGTTGCTGCCACATGTATCCGCGCGGCAGGAGGCGGGGAACGTCGCGCACCGAGAATCAAGGGCCCCCTGGAAAGACGCACCGAAGGAGTCTCATGTTCGGAAGGATCGGGCAGTCCGCCGTCAAGCATCCATGGCTGACCATTCTCGCCTGGGTGATTGCGGCCGCCGCCCTGATATCCCTCGCTCCCCAGCTGAAGCCGACCAATGACCAGGCCGACTTCCTGCCGTCGCACTACGAGTCGGTCCAGGTCGGAAAGGTGCAGGAACGCGCCTTCCCGCAGCAGGAGCAGCCCGCCTCCATCGCGGTCTTCCAGCGCAAGGACAAGGCTCCTCTGACGGCTGCCGACAAGGCCGACGTGGTCGAGGTCGTGGCCGGTCTGGACAAGGCGGGCCTGAAGAAGATCAAGCGGATCGAGACCAATCCGCAGTCGGTCTCCGCCAACGGGAAGATCGCCCTGGCCAGCATCCTGGCCACCTCGAAGGACCCCTACGACGCGGACCTGATGAAGTCGGTCGAGGAGCTGCGCAAGCAGGTCAAGCCGCTGCTCAAGTCCACCTCGTTGAGCATGGGCATCACGGGCCAGACGGCCACCGCGGTGGACACCATGCAGTCCTCCGGCAACACCGACGCGATGATCATGATGGCGACGATGGCGCTCATCGTGGTGCTGCTGCTCGCCATCTTCCGCAGCCCGCTGATCGCGTTCCTGCCGCTGATCGTGATCTCGGTCGTCTTCATGGTCGCCAACGGCCTGATCGCGACCGTGTCCGAGCTCGGCGGTCTGAAGACCGACGCGTCGATCTCGTCCATCCTGATCGTCGTGCTGTTCGGGGTCGGGACCGACTACCTGCTGTTCCTGCTCTTCCGCTACCGGGAGCACCTGCGGACCGGCCAGGAGCCGAAGCAGGCCATGGCGGACGCGGTCGGCAAGGTCGGCGAGACCATCGCCTCCGCCGCGGGCGCGGTCATCGTCGCGTTCCTCGCCCTGCTGCTGTCCAGCCTGGGCATGTTCCGCGCCATGGGCCCCGCCCTGGCCATCTCCGTCGGCGTGACCCTCGTGGCGGCGCTCACCCTCGTGCCCGCGGTCTTCTCGCTCCTCGGCACCAAGGTGTTCTGGCCCTCCAAGGCCTGGCGCAAGCAGCCCGAGCACCGGCTCTCGCAGCGCGTCGGCACGCTCATCGGGCGCCGTCCCGGTGTGGTCGCCGCGGGTTCGGCCGGGCTGCTCGCCGTTCTCGCGGTGGGCTCCCTCAGCTTCAACCCGATCTTCGACAGCGGCAGTTCGCTGCCGAAGGAGCTGGAGTCCGTCCGGGCGATGGAGGACCTCCAGCGCGGCTTCGCCGCCGGCCAGACCGACCCGGTCTGGGTGCTGGTCCACACGGACGACGGCAGCAAGCTGGACCAGGCCGGGCTCGGTGCGTACGCGAAGGAGCTGGCCGCGGTCGACGGCGTCGGCACGGTCGCCCCGCCGGTGACGAGCCCGAAGGGCGACGTCGCCCAGATCGCCGTGATGATCGACTACCGGCCGACCGGTGACCAGGCCATCGAGCTGGTCTCGGGTCCGCTGCGCGACGCCGCGCACGCCTCGGCGCCCAAGGGCACGGAGGCACTGGTCGGCGGCACCAGCGGGGTGATGGCCGACGTCCAGGACGCCGTCAACCACGACTACTCGCTGGTCTTCCCGGCCGCCGGACTGGCCATCATGATCATCCTCGGCCTGCTGCTCCGCAGCGTCGTGGCCCCCTGGTACCTGATGCTCGCCGTCGGCCTGGGCTTCGCCGCGACCCTGGGGTCCACCGTGTGGCTCTTCCAGGACCTCAAGGGCGAGAGCGGGCTGCTGTTCACCCTGCCGGTGATCCTCTACCTGTTCGTCGTGGCGATCGGGACGGACTACAACATCCTGATGATCGCCCGACTGCGCGAGGAGGTCCGGCGGGGCATCAGTCCGGCCGAGGCCACCCGCCACGCGATCGTCAGCTCCGCGTCGACGATCGGTGCCGCCGCCGTCATCCTGGCGGGCACGTTCGGGGTGCTCCTGCTGGCCGAGAACACCATGCTCCAGCAGATGGGCTTCGCGGTGGCCTTCGGCATCCTGCTCACCGCGTTCGTCATGGCGATGCTCCTGGTGCCCGCGGTCACCGCGCTGCTGGGCCGCAAGGCCTGGTGGCCCGGCGGCAAGGACCACGACCACGACCGGTCGGCCTCCCCGGACGAGACGCCTCGCGCGAAGGAGTCCGTCGGCACGTCCGGCTGACCGTGCCGAACGGCCGGCCGTGACGGCCGACCCGCCGTCACGGCCGGCCACGCAAGGGCCGCCGTGCGACGCACCCACCACCGGGCGCCGCACGGCGGCCCTTGCCGTGCGCGCGGGGCGGTCCTTGCCGTGCGGCGCGGGGCACGCGCGGCAGGGCGTGCGCGGGCCGGGGGCGGCTCTCCCCGCCGTACGTGCGCGGTGGCGACCTCGTCGCGGCTCGGCGCGGCAGCGGCGACGGCAGGGCTCTCCTCGCCGTACGTGCGCGGTGGCGGCGGGGGCCGTCCCCGTACGGCCGCTGTGCGCCCCCTCGCGCGCCGGGATGCGCCGGGTTCACCGGCGGTCTCCGGAGTGCCCCGGGCAGCGGAAAGCGGCCGGGGCGCGGGGAGTTCACCCGCGTTCCGGCCGCTCCGTGTTTCCGTGTGCCCGTGCCCGTACCCGTGGGCCCGGTGGTCGTCAGTCCTCGGCCAGCAGCGCGTACAGCTTGCGGCGCGCCTCGGCCAGCACCTCGGACGCGCGCTCCATCTTCCGTTCGTCGCCCGACCACGCGAGCCGCCCCGCGGCCATGACCACATCGCCCATCAGCCGGTGCGCCTCCATGGTCCGGCCGCCGGGTCCGGGACGGCCGGCGGTGGCGTCGGACTTCCCGTCCGGCACGGCCGCCCGGCCCTTCTCGGTGAGCGTGTACGTGCGCGGCCCGTCCTGTCCCTCGGACGTCACCAGGCCCTCGTCGGCGAGCTGTTGGAGCAGCGGGTACACCTCGTCGGCGGTGGGCCGCACGCCCGGCCGGCGCGCGGCCTCCTCGATCAGGGCGGCCCCGGTGCGCGGCCCGTCGGCGAGCAGCAGCAGCACCGTCCCGCGCAGCCCCTGGCCGTGGGGCCGGTACAGCCCGTCCGCGAACTGGTCCAGCAGGTCCGGTACCAGGTCCAGGAGATCGGGACCGCCGGGAACTCCCCAGCGCTTGCGGTCGGTCGACTTCATGGGACTCCTCCAGTCAGAGGTTCGCTCGAATGCGGTTCGGTTCGGTTCGCTTCGGTTCGTTCGTGGACGGCGGTACGGGGACGGCGGTGCGCACGGGGGTCAGGACTCGCCCCGGAACACCCGCACGAGGACGCGCAGGCCCAGTACGGAGCTGACGACCAGCAGGTTGTAGCCGAAGACGTGCAGCAGGCTCAGGGTGGGCGTGATGAGCGGGCCGTTGCTGGTGTTGAGCAGGATGACCGCCATGATCCCGAAGGCCGCGGCGAGCACCGTGAGCAGCGTCAGGTGCACGAGCCCCGTGACGAGCCTGCGGTCCCGCTCCCGGGCGCCCAGCCGGACGGTGACGCCCAGCCGGCCCTGTTCCAGGGCCCCGGTGATCCGGTCGAGGCGTCTGGGCACCTTGCCCAGCATCGAGATCATGCTGAGCAGGTTCTCGCCCGCGGAGGCGCGCAGCGAGGAGGGCTGCAGCCGCTCGGTGTAGTACCCGGCGACCAGTTCCCGGGACTCGGCGATGACGTCGAAGCCGGGCGCCAGTTGCATCAGGGTGCCGTGCAGGGTGGTGAGCATCCGGAACACCCCGGCGATCTGGGGCGGCACCGACAGCCCGTGCGAGGCGATCAGCCGGAACAGTCCCGCGAACATCTCCAGGTCGGGGGAGGAGCCCGCGGTGAGGAACAGGGCGACGAAATCGCCGAGTTCGCGCTCCAGTTCCTGCTCGTCCAGGTCGTCGTGGCGCACGACGAGGTCGAGCAGCGCGTCGCACAGCGCCTCCCGGTCCTCCCGCTTGACCGCGAGCATCAGATCGCGCAGCGCGCCGCGGGCCTTGGCGTCGAGCCGGCCCACCACGCCGAAGTCCAGGAGGGCCAGCCGCCCGTCGTCGAGCAGCAGGACGTTGCCGGGGTGCGGGTCGCAGTGGAAGACGCCGTGCATCATGGTCTGGCGCATCATGCAGTCGAGCAGGACGCCCGCGAGCTTCCCCCGGTCCAGCCCCCGCTCCTCGATGGCGGGACCGGCCTCGCCCAGGGGCACCCCGTCCAGCCACTCCATGACGAGGACCCGCTTGGTGCAGAGCTTCTCGTGCAGGCCGGGCACGCACACCTCGGTGCCGGCCTCGGCCGCGGCGGCCTTGATGGCCGTCATGTTGCGGGACTCGACCTGGAAGTCGAGCTCCTCGCGCAGTGCCGTGGCGAACCCGGCGGCCAGGGTGACCGTTCCGATGGCCCGCGCCCAGTCGGCGCGGTCCTCCAGCTTGGCCGCGATCCGGCTCATGATGTCCAGGTCGCGCTCCACGACCTGGTGGATGCCGGGCCGCTGGATCTTGATCACGACCTTGGCGCCGGAGCGCAGCCGGGCCTCGTGCACCTGGGCGATCGAGCCGGCGGCCATCGGCTCGGGGTCGAACTCGGCGAACTCCGAGTCCACCAGGCCGCCCAGTTCGTCGACCAGCACCTGGTGGACGTCGGCCCAGGGCGACGGCGGCACCTGGCACTGGAGCTTGCTGAGTTCCTCGGTGAACTCCCGCGGGATCGCGTCCGGCCGGGTCGACATGAGCTGCCCGAGCTTGACGAAGGTGACCCCGCCCTCCTCGATGGCCAGGCGCAGGGACCGGGCGAGCCGGTCGGGCCGGCCCGACCGGCTGCGGTCCTTGCGCCGCAGGAAGGGGGCCAGGCCGTGCCGGGCCAGGATCACCCCGATCTGCGCGTAGCGGTGGGTGCGCATGATGCGTCTGCGCAGTCGCCTGGTCCAGGCCACGGGCCGCGAACGGTCCGGCATGACGACCTCGGCCAGGACGAGGAAGGCCATCGTGACGAAGACGGAGATGCCCACCATGACGGTGGCGAGCACCCCCCGCTCCATCGGCGGCTGGACCATGTTCCCGAAGAACACGGCGGTGGTGAAACCGACCAGCGCGGCCAGGACCATGCGCAGGGTGCCGACGCGCAGGCCGAGCAGCCGGCGTGCGCCGACGGCCATGCCTATGGCCAGCGTCACCACCCCGACGGTCCCGGCCAGCGCGAACACCAGATCGTTCATGCGCGGCGGCCGAGCTCCAGCAGCGAGCGTCCGGAGGGCAGCTCGATGGTCCTCAGGACCTCCAGGCCCGCGGTGGTGGCGAGCTCCCCGTACTCGTCGAGGGAGCGTTCCTTGCCGCCGAGCGTGGCCAGCAGGATCAGGTTGAGGGTGGAGATGCCCTGCCGGATCTCGGGCTGGATCAGGTGCTCCACGACGAGGACCTTGCCGTGGTCCCCGGCAGCCTCGGCGCAGCGGCGCAGGATCCTGCGGGAGGCGTCGTCGCTCCAGTCGTGCAGGATCGTCGACAGCACGTACACGTCCGCGCCCGCGGGCAGCGGCTCGAAGAAGCTGCCGGGCACGATCTCGCACCGGTCGGCGACGCCCGCGGCGGCCAGCAGCTGTCCGGCGCCGCCGGACGCGGCGGGCAGGTCGACGAGGGTCGAGCGCAGCGCGGGGTGCGCGGCGAGCACCTCGGACAGCAGGGTGCCGGTGCCGCCGCCGACGTCGACCACGTGCCCGACCCGGTCCCACTCGTAGGTCTTGGCGACGTCCGCGGAGATCTCGGAGACCTGCTTGGCCATCTTCGCGTTGAACGCCCGGCTCAGCTCGGGGTGGGCGTCCAGGTCCTCCCAGTAGGTCCTGCCGTACACCTCGGCGTAGGCGGGACCGCCGGTGCGGATGCTGTGCAGCAGGCTGGCGAAGGCGCGCTGCGGGCGGCCCATCGGGCTGTCCAGGTCGAGGAACTCGCGCATTCCGACGGGGTGGTCGCTCTCGATCCAGCGGGAGAGCTCCGTCGGCGCGTAGACGCCCGGCTCGGGCTGCTCGAACAGGCCCTGGACGGCCAGGTGGCGCATCATCTCGCCGAGCGCGTCGCGGTCGGTGGACGTGCGGTCGGCCAGGTCGTCCAGCCGGTTCACCCCCTGGTGCACCAGATCGGCCAGGCCCAGGGTGGCGGCGACCCGGACGGCGTTCGGGGTGATCACGTCGGTCATCGCCATGAAGCGTTCGGCGACGGGGTCGTGCGACGGCGCGGCGTAGGCGCCGTTGGCATCGGGGGCCTGGTCTGCCGGGTCGGTCGGTCGGGACATGCATCGGCTCCTTGACGCTGATGGACGGTGGCCGCTTCCGGCTCCGAGAGGCTCTCCGGGGACGCCGTGGGCCGCGTGCGGTTGGCATCCGCACGCTAGCCAGGGGGAAGCCGGTGACCGGACGGATTGCCGGTACCGGCAACGACCGTACGGGGCACCCCCCGGGGGCGGGTAATCATCCGCAGGTCACATCCGCGCAAGACCTGAGGCAGACGCGGTGGCCGGGGCACTGCTGCCAGGGTGGTTCACGACCGCATGCGCCGCAGAGTCCGGTCGCAGCACCGCTGGGAGAGGAGTCCGAGATGCCCGAGGGCGTCATTCCACTGACCGAGAGGACGGCTCCCCCCACCGCCGCCCCCCGGCGCACCCGGCTGTGGCCGGTGCTGGCGGCGACCGCGGGGGTGCTCGCAACGAAGGCCCTGGAGCCCCATCTGCCGGGCGCGGCGGACTACATCAGCTCGCTGGGCATCGTGCCGTCGTGGGCCGCCTGGGCGGGTGCGGGGGCCGGTGTCGTCGCGGCGCTCGCCGCCTCGTCGCAGCGGCCCGGCAAGGGTGCCCGGCCGGTGCTGCTGTTCGTCGGCTGGACCGCCTGCGTGCTGCTGCTGTGGTCGGCCGTCGGCATCATCTTCGACGCGTTCCGCTCGTTCTTCTGGGTCACCGGGATTCCCGCCGGGGACTTCGCGACCGTGGACTGGCCGGGCTTCCTCACCCGGGCCGTGGCCTTCGCCGCGACGCTGCTGCTGGCCCGTTCCACCCTCGCCTTCCAGCGCCGCACCGGGGAGGGCTGCGACCTGTGCGGGCTGCGCCCCGGCGAGCGGGACCGGCCGGCGGACTGGCTCGGGTACACGGCGTTCGGACTGGCCTTCGTCTACCCGGGCGTGAAGTATTACTGGTGGGCGGGGGGCGGCATCGGCCGTCCCGACCAATACACCGAGGGATTCCCGGTCATGGAGACCATGCTGCTGGTCGGGGGCGGAGTGCTGTCCCTGGCCCTGGTGAGTTCGTGGGGGCGCGTCTACCCGTTCTGGGTGCCGTTCCTGGCCCGTCGCAGGGTGCCCCGCATGCTGCTGGTCTCCTGCGGCTGGGGCCTGTCGGCGGCCCTGCTGCTCCAGGGCCTGATCCCGGTGTTCGCCTCGGTCAACCACCTGCTCGGCGGCCCGGACCTGCCCTTCGACTCCGGCAGCGCGAACTCCTGGGTGATCCTGGCGGTGTACGGCGGCTGGGCCCTGTTCGGGCTCGCGCTGCTCGGTGCCACCCGCACGTACCAGCGCCGCACCCGGGCCGTGTGCCGGCTGTGCGGCGAGTGATGTCCCCGGTCCGGCCCGCCCGGTCGGACGTACTGCTCACCCTGGCCGTCGCCGTTCCGGTCGGCGGCTGGACGCTGCTGCTGCTGTGGCTGGCGCTGCCGGGGGTGTGGGCTCCGCTGCTCGCCCCCGCGGTGGTCGTCGGCCACGCGGCGGGGGCGTGGCGGCGTTCCGCGCCCACCCGGTCCTTCGTGGTGACGAGTGTGGCCTGCGCGGTGCAGGCCGCCGTACTGCCCGGCGGTTTCCCGCTGTTGCCCTCGCTGCTCGCCTTCCCCCTGTCGCTGTTCGCGTACTGCGCGCACGGCGGCCGGCGGGCCCCGCAGGCGGCGCTGGTGGTGGGTGTGGTGGGGGCGGGCGCGGTCGCGCTGCGGACCGCCCTGTCCTCGCAGACGCAGCTGCCGCCGGCGTTCCTGGCCGGTTTCCTGCTGGCAATCGTGCTGGTGGCCTTCAGCCTCGGCCTGTTCCGCCGCATCCAACTGGCGTACGTCGGCGAGCTGGAGCACCGTACGGCCCGGGCGGAGGCCGAGCGCGAGGAGCGGGCCCACCGGGCCGCGCTGGACGAACGCGCCAGGATCGCCCGGGAGATGCACGACCTCGTCGCGCACTCCCTCTCCGTCATCGTCAGCCAGGCGCAGGGCGGCCGGTACGCGGCGCGGGCCCGGCCGGAGCGCGCCGCGGAGGTGCTGCGCACCGTCGAGGAGGCGGGGCGCCAGGCGCTCACGGACATGCGCGGGCTGCTGGGCGTGCTGCGCAGCGGCGACGGCAGCGACGGTTTCGGCCCGCAGCCCGACCTCTCCCGGCTGCCCGAACTGCTGGACCGGGTACGGGAGTCGGGGCTGTCCGTCGACTTCGCCGAGACCGGCACGCCCGGCCCGCTCACCCCGGCCGCCGAACTGGCCGCGTACCGGCTGGTGCAGGAAGCCCTGACCAACACCCTGAAACACGCGGGTGCCGGTGCCCGTTGCGGGATACGGTTCCAGTGGTCGGACGACAGGGTGGAGATCGAGGTGCGCGACAACGGGAACGGTCCCGGCCCCAGCGACGGGGCGGGTCACGGGCTGGTCGGGATGCGGGAGCGGATGGCCGTCGCCGGCGGCTCCGTCACCACGGGTGCGGCGCCGGGAGGAGGTTTCCTGGTGAGCGCCCGGCTGCCCTTCCGGACCCCGCCGGCCGGGGAGGGGCGGGAGACGGCATGACGATCCGGGTCTTCTTCGTCGACGACCAGGCGATGGTGCGGGCCGGGTTCGTCATGGTCGTCGAGGCACAGGACGACATGACGGTCGTCGGCGAGGCCGGGGACGGCGCGCAGGCCCTGGAGCTGCTGGAGGCGACCGCCGCCGACGTCGTGCTGATGGACGTGCGGATGCCCCGGATGGACGGGGTCGAGGCGACCCGGCGGCTGCTGCGCAGGCCCGACCCGCCGAAGGTCATCGTGCTGACCACGTTCGACGTCGACGAGCACGCCTTCGCCGCGCTGCAGGCCGGGGCCAGCGGCTTCCTGGTCAAGGACGCGCCCGCCGAGGACCTGCTGTCCGCGATCCGCACCGTGCACCGCGGCGACGCGGTGATCTCCCCGACCACCACCCGGCGGCTGCTGGCCGAGGTGGCTCCGGACCTGCCGACGCCGGCGTCCGGCCCCGATCCGCTGGAGGCGCTCACCGAGCGCGAGCGCGAGGTGCTGCTGCTGATCGCCCGCGGCGCCTCCAACGCGGCCGTCGCCAAGGAGCTGTTCCTCTCCGAGGGGACGGTGAAGACGCATGTCGGCCGGCTGCTGTCGAAGCTCGGCATGCGCGACCGGGTGCAGCTGGTGATCTTCGCCTACGAGCACCGGCTGGTGCGCCCCGGCCGGTGAGGGCCGGGGCGGCGGGCCGTTCACGGGCCGTCCGCTACTTGGCGACGTCGGCCACGCGCGGGTCGGCCAGCGAGACGTAGTCCGCGGTCCGCAGCGCGATCGACCGGTCGAGCCGGGCGGCGTTGAAGAAGATCTCGTCGTGGACGAGGAGGCCGGCGTCGACCACCAGCGGCAGTGCCTCGTCGAAGGAGAACGGGATGACGGAGCCGGTGCGGCAGCCGGTGAGGCGTTCGGCCTCGTCCCGGTCGCCCAGGGTGGCGTCGTTGCCACCGAACAGCTTCCTGACGCTGCGCAGGTCGACCCGGCGGTGGCCGGGGACCACGACGAGGACGTGGTGGTCCCCGTCCTGCTTTCTGCGCACGTTGACCACCATGCACTTGGCGGCCTTCTCCAGCCGGTGACCGCGCAGTTCACTGGCCAGGTCGGTACGGCCCTCGGGTGCGTGGTCGATGATCCGGTAGGTGGCCGAGGACCGTGCGAGCATCGACATCAGCCGGTGGTACGTCGTGTCGTCGGCGGCCGGCGACGTTGCCGGCCGCCGCGAGACGGACGCCCCGAACCGTCCGGTCACAGCACCACCGGAAGGGACTCCAGGCACCGCAGCATCAGGCTGAACCGCCACTGGAGCTCGTCGCGGTCGACGGCGAGCGACAGCTTCGGGAACCTGGTGATCAGCTGGCCGATGGCGACCGCGCCCTCGACCCGGGCGAGCGGTGCGCCCAGGCAGTGGTGCAGGCCGTGGCCGAAGGCCAGGTGGCCGGTGGCCGGGCGGGTGATCTGCAGCCGGTCGGGCTCCTCGAACCGGGAGGGGTCGCGGTTGAGCGCGCCGATCGAGACGAAGACCGAGTCGCCCGCCGGGATGGTCACCCCGCCGATCTCCACGGGTTCGGCCGCGTAGCGGAACGTCGCGATGTTGATCGGGCTCTCGAAGCGCAGCAGTTCCTCGACGGCGCCGGGCAGCAGCGACAGGTCGTTCTGCAGCGCCGCCAACTGGTCCGGTTCGGACAGCAGGGAGAGCATCGCGGTGCCCATGAAGCTGATCGCGGTCTCGTGGCCCGCCCCCAGCAGCAGGAACACCATCGACATGACCTCTGTCTCGGTCAGCAGGTCGTCGGCGTCGCGGGCCTGGAGCAGGTTGCTGATGAGGTCGTCGGCGGGGTGGGACCGCTTGTCGGCGATCAGCGCGCTCAGGTAGCTGATCAGCGACTGCCGGGCCTCGGTGACCTGTTCGGGGGCGTGCACCCCGGTCATCGTGGTGTACCAGTCGCGGAAGACCTCGCCGTCCGCGGCCGGGATGCCGATGAGTTCGCAGATCACCCGGGTGGACAGCGGCATCGCGTAGTCGTCCACGACGTCGATCTTCTGGCCCGGCGCGAAGCCGTCCAGCAGGCCCGCGGCGAGCTGTTCGATCCGGGGGCGGAACATCTCCGTCGGGCGGGCGGTGAACGCCTTGGTCGTCAGCTTCCGCAGCCGGGTGTGGTCCGGCGGGTCGCTGTTGAGCATGTGCCGCGACAAGAGCTCCATGCCGGGCTCCTCGGGCCCCATCCCGGTACCGCCCGCGGGGTTGGGGAAGCGGCGCGGGTCCTTGTGCAGCTTCGGGTCGGCGAGCGCGGCGCGGGCGTCCTCGTACCGGGTGATCATCCACAGCACCGAGCCGCTCTGCTGCCGGAGCTTGACCGGGCCCTCCTCCCGCATCCACGCGTAGGCGGCGTGCGGGTTGCGCACGAAGTCCTGGTCGATCAGGCTCTCCGCGGACCGTGCCCCGCTCTCGTCCTTCTTCTGCTTCTCGATGTCCAGTGCCATGTCGTTCTCCCGCTCACGCGGGCTGCGGTTCGCGCACCGCAGCCGTCTTGCCGATCAGGGTGAGGAACACGTCGTCGAGGGACGGGCGGCGCAGCGCGAAGTCGACGACCTCGACGCCCGCGGAGTCCAGCCGTTCCGCGATGGCGGCGATGGAGCGCATGCCGTCGGCGACCGGCGCGGAGACCTTCAGGCCGTCCTCGCTGACGGTCGGTTCCCCGGCGATGGCCGAGGAGAGCGCGCGCACCGCGTCGTGGGCCTCGGCGGGGGTGTTGACGGTCACCTCCAGCCATTCGCCGCCGACCTTGCGCTTGAGCTGGTCGGGGGTGCCGTCGGCGATGACCTTGCCCTCGTCGAGGACCGCGATGCGGCCGGCGAGCTGGTCGGCCTCGTCGAGGTACTGGGTGGTGAGCAGGATCGTCACCCCGGCGGCGACCTGTTCGCGGATCATGTCCCACAGGGCCAGCCGGCTGCTGGGGTCGAGGCCGGTGGTCGGCTCGTCGAGGAAGAGCAGCGGCGGCCGGCCGATCAGGCTCGCGGCGAGGTCGAGGCGGCGCCGCATGCCGCCGGAGTAGGTGCGCAGCGGCCGGTTGGCGGCCTCGGTGAGTTCGAACCGCTCCAGCAGGGCCTCCGTCCGCTCGGCCGTCACGCGCTTGCCGAGCCGGTAGAGCCGGCCGACGAGGATGAGGTTCTCGCGGGCGGTGAGCCGCTCGTCGACCGCGGCGTACTGGCCGGTCAGGCCGATCCGCGCGCGTACGTCGTTGGCCTGGCGCACCACGTCGTACCCGGCCACGCTCGCCCGGCCCTCGTCGGGGCGCAGCAGGGTGGTGAGGATGCGTACCGTGGTGGTCTTGCCGGCGCCGTTGGGGCCGAGCAGCCCGAAGACGGTGCCGGACTCGACCGTCAGGTCCACACCGTCCAGGGCCTGGTGGCCCTTGTAACGCTTGCGCAGTCCGTGCGCCTCGATGGCGGCGTTCACGTCGCTTCAGCTCCCGTCGGAGGTCTCGGTTGGAGTGGTGCCACCGGCCGGCGCGGGCGCGCCCAGGCCGACGTGCAGCGAGGTGAGCCGCCGCATGATGTGTTCCCGGGACCAGCGGACGTCCCGGTCGTGGTCGCCGTGGGCGAGCCGGAGTTCCGGGAAGCGCCGCACGAGGCGCCCGAGGGCCACTTCGCCGGTCATCCGGGACAGTTGGGCCCCCAGGCACATGTGGATGCCGTGCCCGAAGGAGACGTGGCCGCCGACCGGGCGCGTGATGTCGAGGCGCTCGGGGTCGGGGAAGCGGCGCGGGTCGCGGTTGGCCGCGGTGAGCGCGGGCTGCACCAGGTCGCCGGGGGCCAGGTCCAGTCCCCGGGTGCACACCGCCTCGCCCGCGCGCAGCGGGTTGGTGAGGGACACCGGGGCCTCGTAGCGCAGGCACTCCTCGATGGCGCCGCGCAGCAGGTCGGGCCGGGAGCGCAGGAGTTCCAGCTGGGTGGGGTGGTCCAGCAGGGCGAGCACCGCGTTGCCCAGCATGGCGGAGACGGTCTTGTTGGACGCGATCACCAGGAAGATGCCGGTCTGCACGAGTTCGGCGTCGCTGAGCCGGTCCTCGCCGACGCGGGCGTGCACCAGTGCCGAGACCAGGTCGTCCGTCGGGGTGGCGCGGCGCGCCTCGACGATCCGCGCGAACAGCTTCCCCAGGCTCTCGGTCGCCGCCTGGAACTCGGGGAAACCGGTGCTGTCGGGGAAGGCCGCCATGTCGTCCCAGTAGGTGCGGAACTCCTCTGCGTCCTCGGGGTCGATGCCCAGGAGTTCGGCACCGGCCAGCTCGGCGAGCGGGTGGGTGAACTCCTGTACGAGGTCGGCCTGTTCGCGGCCCGCCAGGCCGTCGAGCAGTTCGTCGGCCAGCCGTTCCACGGCGGGGCGCAGCCGCTCGACCCGCTTGGGGGTGAGGGCCTTGCCGGTCAGCTTGCGCAGCCGGGTGTGCCGGGGCGGGTCGCTGTTGCCGATGTGGCCCTGGAACGCGTCCGGGTCCTCGACGGCGAAGCTGCGCAGCAGCCGGGGTTCGGCGAGCAGCGCCCGTACGTCCTCGTAGCGGGTGGGGACGTACACCTTGCCGCCGCCCTGGATCACGTCCTGGTGCAGCGGGCTCTCCTCCCGCATCCGGGCGAAGACGGCGTGCGGGTCGACCAGCATGGCCTCCCCGTAGACGAGGGACTGCTCGTCGGGCATGTCGGTGGGCATGTCGGGGTGCGGTGCGCGCCGGCCGGCGACGGGCGGCTCGGGGGCCGGGCCGGGGTTCGTCGCGGGGTTCGTTTCGGACACGTCGGGGTCACGCTCCTTTCGCGGACAGGTGGCCCGTGTCGTCGGGAAGGGACGGGTCGGCCGCGGGGGCCTCGCCCGTCGGGGCGGTCGCGGCGGCCGGGTCCGCCGGGGCGGCTCCGTCCGGGTTCTCCGGGCCGGCCGGCGGCGGCCCCGCCGGGGGGCCGGCGGGCATCTCCGGCGCGGTGGCGGTGCGCAGGGAGCGGTCGGCCAGGCCGACCAGGGCGGCGGCCGTCAGCGCGCCGGCGCAGCCGAGGAGGGCCGGGGCCGGGCCCCAGCCGCGGGCGACGGCGCCGACGGCCAGGTAGGACAGCGGTGCGGCGAGCGCGCCGGCCGCCATCACGGTGCCCATCACCATGCCCATGGCCTCCGGCCGGGGGCCGCTGAACAGGACGCCCAGGGTGGCCGCCGAGGCGGCCGCCGCGGTCAGCGCCATCACGGCGGTGAGCACGGCCGCGACCGGCAGGTTCGGTGCCCGGGACACGCCGGCCATGGCCGCGGCGGTGAGCAGGCAGGCCAGGATCAGGCCCATGCCGCTGCCCCGCAGCCGCCGGGCGAACGACGGGGCGAGCGCGGCGACCACCGTGCCGAGGCCGACGGCCCCGACGAGCACGCCGAACCCGGTCACGCCCCAGTCGCGGTGGTCGGCCAGCAGCAGGGTGCCGACGTTGAAGGCGCCGGGGCAGCCCAGTTCGATGAGGACCGTGCAGATCAGCGCCGCCCGCACGCCGGGCAGGGCGAGGGCCTCGCCGAGCTTCGGGGAGTCCGGTCCGGGCGGGCCGGCCATGCCGGGCATGCCGCCGGGGCCCGGCATGGCGCCGGCCGGTGCGGAGGGGTCGGCGGGCAGCGGTCGCAGCAGGGCGAACACGGCCGCGGAGACCACGAACACCGCGGCGTTGACGATCAGTGCGGTGGACAGTCCGAGGAGCGCGCTCAGGCCCGCGAGGGGCCCGCCGAGGACGACGGTCGCGCGGAACAGCGTGGTCCGCAGCGTCTGCATCCGCTGCTGGTCGGCGGGGCCCGCCACGAGGGCGGGCAGGCCGCCGGTCCCCGGTTCGGTGACGGCCTCGACGAGGCCGAAGGCCACGCTCGCCACGAGCAGCGCCGTGAAGTCCAGGGTGCCGGCGGCCAGCACCGCGGCGGCTCCCAGGGCCAGTACGGCCCGGACGAGTTCACCGCCCGGGGCCAGCCGCAGCGGGGCGAAGCGGGCCGCCAAACCGGCGGTCAGGCCGGTCATCATCGCGATGCGCGGCAGCGTTCCCAGGGCCAGCACCACCGCGGCGGACATCGGGCCGGACACCCGCAGCACTGACCAGGCCAGCACGACGTGGAAGATCTGCGCGCCCAGCAGCGAGGCCAGTGTGGCCGCCGACCAGCGGCCGACCGGGGAGGACACCCTCATGTCAGGTTCACCGCCCGACCACGGAGTGGTAGCGGCGGACGGCCAGCGGGATGACCGGGATCAGCAGCGCGATCGGCAGGAGGGTCGCCACGAGGACCGGGTGCTCGACCGGGAAGGCGCCGGTCACGACCGGGTTCGGGTTGCCCCACAGCTCACGGCAGGCCACGACCACCGAGCTGAACGGGTTCCACTCGCAGACCGTCTGCAGCCAGCCGGGCAGGTTGTCGATCGGGAAGAAGGCCGGCGACAGGAACAGCATCGGCATGACGATCATCGAACCGATGCCGGAGGACTGAGGGTTGCGGCCGGAGACCGTGCCCAGGATGCCGAGCCAGATGAACAGGTAGCCGAACAGCAGCATCAGGCCGATGCCGGCCATGCCCCGCAGGAAGCCCTCGTGCATCCGCCAGCCGATCAGCAGGCCGACCCCGGCGATCACCAGCCAGCCGACGAACATCATCAGCAGCTCGGCCACGGACCGGGCGACGACGGCGGCGGACCGGGCGATCGGCAGCGACTGGAAGCGGTCGACCAGGCCGTTGCGCAGGTCCTCCTTGAGGCCGTTCTGGGCGTTGGACATGCCCAGCATGGCGACCTGGGCGAAGACCCCGGCCATCATGAAGTCCTTGTAGCTGCCGTCCCCGGGCACCACGATCGCGCTGCCGATCAGCAGCCCGTTGAGCAGGACCAGGATCAGCGGGGTGATGATGACGGGGACGACCCGCTCCGGACCGCGCTTGAGATGCCGCATCTGCCGGCCGACCAGCAGCCGGGTGTCCATCAGCATGTCAGCACTACTCATCGGATCGACCTTTCGGTACGCGATTGGCTCATGGGTTCCGTCCTTCGGAGGAGCCGCTCGCGAGCAGTTCCTCCACGCTCCTGCCGGGGTCCGCCGCGGCTGCCGTGAGCAGATCCCGCACCTGTCCGGCTATCCGGGCCAGGACGTCCCGGCCGCCCCGGTACTCCAGGGCGAGGAAGAGCTGTTCGTCGGCGCGGAAGGACAGCCGCAGGGTGTGCGGGGTGACTTCGTGGGTGTGCACGCCGACGATCCGGGCCGCGCCCTCCGGCGGCAGCGCGGCCGCCCCCAGCGCCTCGGACGCCGGGCGGTTGACCGGGTAGTTCTGCGCGGCGACGGTGGCGTCGAACAGCTCCGGCAGGCCCACCGTCCGTTCGATGTCGGTGAGGCTGAGGTGCTGGTGCGCGATGAGCGCGCCCTGTTCGGCCTGGAGCCGGGTGAGCACCTCGGTGAGCGGCGCCCCGGGGCTCCAGCGGACCCGGACCGGCAGCAGGTTGGCGTAGCTGCCGATCGCGTGCTCGATGCCGGACACCTCGGGGGCGCGCCCCGAGACGGTGTAGCCGAAGACGGTGTCCTGCCGGCCGGTCAGGCCGCCCAGCACGATGCCCCAGGCGCCCAGGACCAGGGTGTTGAGGGTCAGGCCGTGCTCCCGGGCGCGTTCGCCCAGGGCCCGGGTCACGTCGGCGGGCAGCAGGACCAGGTCCTGGACGTGCGGCGCGCCCTCGTGGTGGCCGGGGTCGCTCTCCCGCACCAGGGTGGGGCCCGACAGGTCCTCCAGCGCGGTGCGCCAGGCGTCCTCGGCCGCCGCGCGGTCCCGTCCGGTCAGCCAGTCGGTGTACGGTCCTCCGGTCTTCGCCGGGGGCATCGCGGAGTCGTCGCCCCGGTGCTGGTAGAGCACCCACAGGTCGTCCAGGAAGACCGGGAAGGACCAGCCGTCCATCTGGAGCTGGCTGAAGCCGATGAGCAGCCGGTGGCGCCGCTCCCCGAACCGGACGAGGGCGAAGCGCACCAGCGGGGACCGTGCCACGTCGAACGGGCGGTCCTGCTCCGCCGCCGCGAGCTTCTCGAACGCACCGTCCTGCTGGTCCTCGGGCAGGTCGCCCAAGTCGTGTTCGGACCAGGGCAGTTCGAACTCGCCGGGCACCACCTGGAGCGGGCGGCGCAGCCCTTCGTGGGCGAACGCGGCGGTCGTCTCCGGGTAGCGGCGCAGCAGGGCCTCGGCGGCCAGCCTCATGGTGTCCGCGTCGAGTTCTCCCTCGAACTCCAGCCAGAAGTACCAGCAGTCCTGGAGGACGCGGCCGGTGCCGGTCTCCCGGCGGGCGCTCGCCAGCAGCGAGTGCTGCATGGGGGTGACCGGCAGGACGGCGGTGTGGCCGGGCCAGCCCTCGGCGACCTTCGCCAGGTCGGCGGCGGGCGGCGCGAACTCCTCGCGGGCGGTGCGGTCGGCCGACTCGGTGCGGGCGGCGAGCTGTTCGGGGCTGCCGTACCGGAACACGTCCTGGACGGTCAGCGCCAGTCCCGCGGTCCGGGCCTGCTGGACCAGGGTGAAGGCGGAGATGCTGTCCCCGCCCAGCGCGAAGAAGTTGCTGTCGGCGCGGACCTCGGGCAGTGCGAGCACCTCGGCGAAGAGGCCGCACAGCTGCTCCTCGGCGGGGGTGCGGGGCAGGATTCCCTCCGCGGCGGCGGCGGCGAGGTCCGGGGCGGGCAGCGCCGCCCGGTCCACCTTGCCGTTCGGCGTCAGCGGTACGGAGTCGAGTTCGACGAAGACGGTCGGCACCATGTGGGCGGGGAGCCCGGCCGACAGGTGCCTGCGCAGCTCCGCGGAGTCCGTGCTGCCCTGCGCGGGCACCACGTAGCCGACCAGCCGCCGCACCCCGGGCCGGTCCTCGCGCGCCGCGACCACGCCGTGGGCGACGGACGGGTGGGCCGTGAGCACCGCCTCGATCTCGCCGAGCTCGATCCGGAAGCCGCGGACCTTGACCTGGTGGTCGGCGCGGCCGAGGAACTCCAGCGTGCCGTCGTGCCCGCGGCGCACCAGGTCCCCGGTGCGGTACATCCGTTCGCCGGGGCGGCCGGACGGGTGGGCGACGAAGCGTTCGGCGGTGAGCCCGGGGCGGCCCAGGTAGCCGCGGGCCAGCGAGGGGCCCGCGAGGTGCAGCTCACCGGTGCCGCCCGCCGGGACGGGCTGCAACTCCGCGTCCAGCACGAGCAGTTCGGTGTTGACGATCGCGGAGCCCAGCGGCGGGTTGCCGAGGTCGGTGCGGTAGTACGGCCGGGTCATCGTGGCGCACACCGTGGACTCGGTGGGGCCGTAGGCGTTGAACATCCGCCGGCCCGGCGCCCAGCGGGCCACCAGCGAGCCGGAGCACGCCTCGCCCGCCGTGATCAGGCAGCCGCCCGCCAGGGCCCGGGTGTCGGGCGAGGTCGCGGCGAGCACCGCGGGCGGCAGGGTCGCGTGGGTGACCCGCCGTTCGGTGAGCAGCTCGGCGAGCGGTTCGCCGGGGGCGAGGCGCTCCTCCGGGGCCACCACGAGCGCGGCGCCGGACAGCAGCGCCATGCACAGCTCCCAGAAGGCCGCGTCGAAGCTGGGCGAGGCGAACTGGAGCACCCGGCTGCCCGGCCCGAGGTCGAACGCGTCGATCTGGGCGGTCAGCAGGCTCGCCACTCCCATGTGGGTGACGACGACGCCCTTGGGGCGGCCGGTGGAGCCCGAGGTGTAGATGAGGTAGGCCGGGCAGGGCAGGTGGAGCGGCCCGAGCCGGTCCTCGTTCGTCGGGTCGTCGGCGGTCTGCCCGGCGAGGGCCGCCGAGGTCTCCGGGTCGTCCAGCACCAGCGGGTCCTGTACCGGCAGCCGTCCGGCGACGGCCGCCGAGGTGACGACCAGGGCGGGCCGCGCGTCGTCGAGCATGTACGCGATCCGGTCGGCGGGGTAGTTCGGGTCCACCGGCAGATAGGCGGCGCCCGCCTTGACCACGGCGAGCAGCGCGACGATCAGGTCGGTGCCGCGCGGCACGGCGACGGCGACGAAGCTCTCCGGTCCGGCGCCGCGGGAGATCAGCAGCCGGGCCAGCCGGTTGGCGCGGGTGTTCAGCTCCGCGTACGAGAGGACGCCGTCCTCCCCCACCACGGCGGCGGCCTCGGGATCGGCCGCCACCCGCAGCTGGAACAGTTCGGGTACGCACAGGGGAGGAATCATCTTCCGGTGCCTCCGGTCACTGTGGTCATCGTGTCGTCGACGGACCGTTCGAGACCCTCGGCGAAGGCGGTGAGCACCTCCAGGAACTGGGCCTGTACGCGGTCCATCCGGCCCGGCTCGAACGCCTCGCTCCAGTACTGGGCGAGGATGCCCAGCTCCGGTCCGGGCGCCACCGCGAAGCGGAGCGGGACCCGGGCGGCGTCGTGCGCCTCCATGCCGAGGATCTGCACCAGGTGCGGCGGCATGCCGGGGGCGCCGGGCATCGGCGGGCCCATGGGCATCGGCGGGCCGGCGGGCAGGTCCGCACCGGGCGCGCCCTCGGGCATCGGCGGCATGCCGGGCCCCGCGGGACCACCGGGCATCGGCGGCATCCCCTCCGGAGCGCCGGGACCACCCGGAGCACCGGGTCCCATGGGCACCGGCGGACCGGCGGGCAGGTCCGCACCGGGCGCGCCCTCGGGCATCGGCGGCATGCCGGGCCCCGCGGGACCACCGGGCATCGGCGGCATCCCCTCGGGAGCGCCGGGACCACCGGGCATCGGTGCGCCTGCCGGCATCGGCGGGGGCGGCGGGGTCGTGGTGGTCGGCTGGCTCTCGAACACCACGAGGGTGTCGAACAGCGCGTCCGTCCCCGCGATGTCCATGAGCCTGGCGAGGCTGATGTGCTGGTGCGCCATCAGACCGGCCTGGCCGCGCTGGAGCCGGGTGAGCACGTCGAGGACCTGCTCGCCGCCGTGCCAGCCGAGCCGTACCGGCAGGTTGTTCATGAACATCCCGGCCGCCTGGTCGATGCCCGGCAGCTCGGCGGGGCGGCCCGCCACGGTCACGCCGAAGACCTGTTCCTCGCGGCCGGTGAGCCGGCCCAGGAGCAGTGCCCAGGCGCCCGTCACGAGGGTGTTGAGGGTCAGGTCGTGGGCGCGGGCGCGGGCGACCAGCGCGGTGGTGACGTCCTCGGGCAGCAGGGACGTGGTCTCCACGACGGTGACCCGGCCCGTGTCCGGTGCGGCGGGGACCAGCGGCGCCGGGGCGGGCAGCCCCTCCAGGACGACGCGCCAGGCGTCCTCCGTCGCGGCGGTGTCCCGGCCGGCCAGCCAGCCCGCGTACTCGCGCTGCGGGGGGTCCTGCGGGACGGGCGGCAGCATCGCCTCGTCGCCGCCCATCATGTAGGTCATCCACAGCTCGCCCATGACCAGGGGCAGCGACCAGCCGTCCAGCAGCAGCGGGGCCAGGCTCAGCACGAACCGCCAGCTGTCCGGGGCCAGTTCGACCGCGGTGCACCGCACCAGCGGCGGCTCGGCCAGGTCGAAGGGCGTGTCCTGGTCCTGTCGCAGCAGCCGCTCCAGCTCCCGCCGCTGCTCCTCCCCCTCCGTGCCGGAGAGGTCGACCTCGTGGAGGACCGGTTCGGCCGCGCCCGCGACGAGCTGGACGGGGTTGCCGTCCGGGCCGGTGCGGAAGGCGGCGCGCAGCGCGGGGTGGCGGCGCAGCAGCACGGCCAGCGTCCGGCGCATCACCTCGGGGTCGAACGCCCCGGAGAGCGGGAAACTGAACTGGTCGGTGTACGGGCCGGGGCCCGTGCCCGCGGCGGCCCGGCGGATCATGGCGTCCTGCAGCGGCGAGACGGCCAGCGCCTCGGTCCCGTCCGGCAGCCCGTCGGCGAGCCCGGCGAGGTCGGCGCGGCCGGTGGCGGCCGAGGTCCGGCCCTCCCCGTCACCGGTGGGCACCGGTACGGCGAGCGCGGCCAGGGCCGCGGGGGTGGGCGAGGTGAAGACGTCCTTGGTGCCGAAGCCGATCCCGGCCAGGCGGGCCTTCTTGACCAGGGTGAACGCCCCGACGCTGTCCCCGCCCGCGGCGAAGAAGCTGGTGTCGGCGCCGATCTCCGGCTCGCCGAGCACCTCGGCGAACAGTTCGCACAGCCGCCGCTCGTGCTCCCCTCGCGCCGCACGGCCGCCCACCGGGGCGGCGGCGCCGGGCGCGGGCAGCGCCTTGCGGTCGAGCTTGCCGTTCGGGGTGAGCGGCAGCGCCGCCAGCCCGACGAAGGCGGTGGGCACCATGTACTCGGGCAGCCGGGCGGCCAGGGCCGTGCGCAGCGCCTCGGCGTCCACCGGCGCGTCCGTGCCCTCGGCGGGCACCACATGGGCCACCAACCGCTTGGTGCCCGGGCGTTCCTCGTGCACGGAGACCGCGGCCGCGGCGATGCCGGGCAGGCCGGTGAGCGCGGCCTCGACCTCGCCGAGCTCGATCCGGAAGCCGCGGACCTTGACCTGGTCGTCGGTCCGCGCGATGAAGTCCAGCTGTCCGTCGTCCCGGCGCCGCACCAGGTCCCCGGTGCGGTACATGCGCGCGCCGGGGGCGAACGGGCTCGCCACGAACCGTCCCGCGGTGAGGGCGGGCCGGGCGTGGTAGCCGCGGGCCAGCAGCTCGCCGCCGATGTAGAGCTCCCCCACCGTGCCGGTGGGCACGGGGGCGAGCCGCTCGTCGAGCACGTAGAGCCGGGTGTTCCAGATGGGGCGGCCAATGGTGACCACACCGGCCGGGACGGCGTCGCCCGGCTCGATGCGGTACTCCATGCAGCCGATGGTGGTCTCGGTCGGCCCGTACTCGTTGACGACCGTGGCGTCGGGCCTGCGGGCGCGCCACTCGTCCAGCGCCTCGCCGAGCAGGGCCTCGC
This sequence comes from Streptomyces sp. sk2.1, assembly GCF_008120935.1. Lineage (GTDB taxonomy): Bacteria > Actinomycetota > Actinomycetes > Streptomycetales > Streptomycetaceae > Streptomyces. The sequence goes on along the minus strand of NZ_RDBO01000077.1, from coordinate 550,293 downwards.
CGCCCAGCACCAGTTGCCCGGTGGGCGAGTAGGCGTCGGGCAGGGCCGCGAGCAGGGCGAGGTGGGTCGGGGTGGCCTTGACGAAGGTGGCCTCGGGCAGCTCGGCGGCGTCCGGTGCCGTGCCCTCGTGCAGTTCGACCAGGTGCGCGCAGCCGCCCGCGGTGAGCGGCGCGTACAGCCCGGTGGCCGTCAGGTCGAAGGCGACGGGCGAGTGCACCAGGGCCCGTCCGGTGACCGCGCCGTACGCCTGCCTGGCCCAGGCCAGGTAGACGTTGAGCGAGCGGTGCTCGACGACGACGCCCTTGGGGCGGCCGGTCGATCCGGAGGTGTGGATGACGAAGACCGGGTTGGCGGGGCGCAGCGGCGCGATCCGCTCGGCGTCGGTGAGGTCTCCCGTCGCGTGCCCGGCCAGCTCCGCCGCGGTCGCGGGGTCGTCCAGGACGACGCGCGCGGCGGCGGTCTCCGGCAGCGCGCCGAGGGTCGTGGCGTCGGTGAGGAGCGCCACGGGGGCCACGTCGGCGAGCATGCCGGCGATCCGCTCGGCGGGGTGGCCGGGGTCCAGCGGCAGGTAGGCGGCACCGGCCTTGACCACGGCCAGCAGGGCGACGACGAGGTCGACGGACTTCGGCAGGGCGACGGCGACGAACCGCTCGGGCCCCGCCCCGCGCCCGACGAGCAGCCGGGCCAGCCGGTTGGCCCGCTCACCGAGCTCCGCGTAACGGAGCTCGGTGGAGCCGTGCGCGACCGCGGGCGCGTCCGGGGTCCGGACGGCCTGCGCCTCGAAGAGCTCGGTGAGCGTGGCCTCGACCACCTTGTGGTCGGTGTCGTTCCATTCGACGAGCAGCCGGTGGAGCTCGTCGGGGGTGAGGTCCCCCGGTCCGGCGGCGGGCCCGGTCATGCGGTCTTCCCCGGCCGGCGGGGCGTGCCCAGCTCCACGGGAAGCGAGACCAGACCGCGGGCGACCGGGTTGGACTTCCAGCGGACCTGCTCGGGGTCCCCGGCGTGCCGCAGGTCGGGGAAGCGGTCGAAGATCCGGTTGAAGACCGTCTGGCCCTCGATGCGGGCGGTCATGCCGCCGACGCAGTAGTGCGGACCGTGCCCGAAGCCCAGGTGGCCGGCGGTGTTGCGGGTGATGTCGAAGCGCTCCGGGTCGGGGTAGCGCTCCGGGTCGCGGTTGGCGGAGGCCCGGGACAGGATGACGATCTGGTGGCGGTCCACCTCGACGTCGCCGAAGGCGATGGGCTCCGCGGTGTACTGCGGCGTGACGATGTCGGTCGGCGGGTAGTAGCGCAGCACCTCCTCGACCGTGTTCGTCACCAGCGACGGGTCGGCGGTGAGCTGCTTGAGCTGGTCGGGGTTGCTCAGCAGGGCGTGGATGCCGTTGCCGAGCAGGTCGACGGTGGTCTCGTGACCGGCGACCACGAACAGCATGGCCTGGGCGATCACCTCGTCCTCGTCGAGGAACTCCCCCGCGTCCAGGGCCCGGACGAACGAGGTGAACGCGTCGTCGGCGGGGTTGGCGCGCTTCTCGCCGATGAGGGCGCGCAGCCGCTCGACGGCCACGACGGCCCCGGCCGCGTACTCGCCGGTGGCGCCCCGGTCGCGGGAGGCGTCGGTGCCGTAGCCGAACAGCTCGTGGTCCTCGGCCGGGACGCCCAGCAGCTCGCACACGACGGTGAGCGGGAGCTTCCAGGCGAAGTCCTGGACCAGGTCGACGGGGCCGTCGCCGGCCCGCTCGGCGAGGTCGTCCAGCAGCCCGTCGGTGAGGACCTCGATGCGGGGCCGCATGCCCTCGATGCGCCGCTTGGTGAAGAACCGCGACAGCACCGCGCGCAGTCGCGGGTGGTCCGGCGCGTCCAGCAGCGTCAGGTTGCGGCCGAGCAGCCGCGCCACGTCGCCGCCGATGGCGGGCGGCTCGGGTATGCCGAGCTCGGCCATGAAGGCGGTCAGGTCGTGGCGCAGCCGGGAGTCGGCCTGCCCCGCGTGGACGTCCTCGTAGCGGGTGACGAGCCAGGCGTGGCCGGGCGGGCCGGGCCAGGTGATGCCGCGGACCGGGTCGTTCTCCCGGAGCCAGGCGTAGGTGGGGTACGGGTTCTGGAAGAACTCCGGGTCCCACACGCCCGGACCGCTGCCGTTGATGGGCTGTCCGGGAGCCGCCGGGGCCGCAGGCCGGCCTTCGAACGGGGGAGTTTCGGACATGGGTCGGGTGCCTCCTCAAATCAGGGATGTCAGGATTCGGTCTTCTGAATTCAGGACGCGGGGCCCGTGACCTTCATGGCACCAAGTTTCTCTGCGAGCACCCGGCCGATGTGTCCGATCGGTTCGGGATTCGTCATGTCGTCGTGGTCACAGTCGATGTTCACGGTGTGGATGCGACCGCCCGTATAGGGCGACCATGCCTGCGGATTCGGCGACCCGGAATTCTTGTTTCGCGTTGCGACGAACATTAGGAGGTCGCCACGGAAAAGACGAGGCCGATGGGTGGCCCGCTGCATGTTCCTGCATGCGGCCACCAGGGCCGCGATGCGCTCCTCGTCCAGGCCGGACAGGGCGCTCCCGGTCCCGGCCACGAGCCCGGCGACCAGCCCCGCGGTGAGCTCCCCGGTGACCGACGCCGGGTCGATCCCGGTGAACTGGAGCAGCGCCGCCAGCACGTCCGCCTCCTCGGCGGCCACCCGGTCGTCGGTGACGGCCTCGGGGTAGGAGTCCAGCGCGGCCAGCAGTTCGACCTGTTCGCCGGCCTCCTCCAACTGGACGGCCATCTCGTGCGCGATCACCCCGCCGATCGACCAGCCGAGCAGTCGGTACGGGCCGCTCGCCTGTACCGTGCGAATCTGCTCCAGATAGTCGGCCGCCATTTCCGAAATGGTTTCCGGGAGTTCCGCGGGACCGGAAAGGCCGCGGGCCTGAATTCCATAGACGGAATACTGCGGGTCGATATGACGGAGCAATCCGGAATAGGTCCAGCTGATTCCGGCCGCAGGGTGCACGCAGAACAGCGCGGGGCCGTCCTGGCCTGTACGCAGCGGCAACAGGACGTCGAACGGGTCCTGTTCGTTCTCCGTGCCGATCCGTTCGGTGAATTCGGCCACGTTCGGCGAACGGAACAGGGTGCTGATGCTCGTCCTGACGCCGAACACCGCCCGCACCCGGCCGGTGAGCCGGGTCGCGGCGAGGGAGTCGCCGCCGAGCTCGAAGAAGTCGTCGTCCACGAAGACCCGGTCGACGCCGAGCACCTCGGCGAACAGCCGGCACATCTCCTCCTCGCGGGGGGAGCGCGGGCCGCGGCCCGCCGACTGCTCCGTGCGGGGCTCGGGCAGGGCCGCCCGGTCCACCTTGCCGTTCGCCGTGAGCGGCAGCCGCTCCAGCGTCACGAACACGGACGGCACCATGTACTGCGGCAGCGCGGCGGCGGCGTGGGCGCGCGGGTCGGCGGGCTCGGCGCCCTCCTCCGGCACCAGGTAGGCCACCAGGCGGCGGACGCCCGGCCGGTCCTCCCTGAGCGCCACGGCCGCCCGGTCCACACCGGGGCAGCCGGCGAGCACGGACTCGATCTCGCCCAGCTCGATGCGGAAGCCGCGCAGCTTGATCTGCTGGTCGGCGCGTCCGACGAACTCCAGGTCGCCGCCGGTGTGGCGGCGCACCAGGTCGCCGGTGCGGTACATCCGCGCGCCGTCGCCCGCGAACGGGTCGGCGACGAACCGCTGTCCGGTGAGCCCGGGCCGGTCCAGGTAGCCGCGGGCGACGCCCGCGCCCGCCACGTACAGCTCGCCGACGGTGCCCTCCGGCACCGGCCGCAGCGCCCCGTCCAGGACGTACGCCGCCGCTCCCCTGACCTGACGGCCGATCGGCGGCACGCCGCCCACCGGTCCGAGCGGGGTGCTGACGGTCGCGGCCACGGTCGTCTCGGTGGGCCCGTAGGCGTTGAACACCTGGCGTCCGGCGGCGAACCGGGCCACCAGCGCCCGGCTCAGGGACTCGCCGCCCAGCACCAGGGCCCGCAGCGCGGGCAGCGGCCGGTCCGGCAGGGTCGCGGCGACGGGGGCGGCCAGCATCACGTGCGTGACGGCCTCCCGCTCCAGCACGTCGGCCAGTTGCTCGCCGTTCAGCCCGGGGGCCGGCGGCAGCACCAGGGCGGCGCCGGAGAGCAGGGCCATCGTCACGTCGGCGAGCGACGGGTCGAAGCTGGTCGACACGGCCTGGAGGACCCGGCTGCCCGCCGAGATCCCGAACCGTCCGATGTGGTCGGCGGCCAGGTTGGTCAGGCTCTCGTGGGTGACCACGACGCCCTTGGGCTGCCCGGTGGAACCGGAGGTGTACACGGCGTACGCCGGGTGGCCCGGGTGCAGCGGGGCGGTGCGCTCGTCCCGGGCGAGGTTCCCGTCCGCGAACCGGGCACCGACCGCGGCGAGTTCACCGCGTCCGACCACCGGTCCCGGAAGCACGGCCCCCGACCCGGTGTCCAGCACCAGCATCGGCCGGGCGTCCTCCAGCAGGAAGGCGATCCGGTCGGCCGGCAGGGCGGGGTCCAGCGGTACGTATCCCGCGCCCGCCTTGGCCACCCCGAGCAGGGCGACCAGCCAGTCCACCGACGCGGGGCCGGTGACCGCCACGAGGCGGTCGGGCCCGGCGCCCCGGGAGACCAGCAGCCTGGCCACCCGGTTGGCGCGGGCGTTCAGCTCCGCGTAGTCGAGCCGGGTGCCGTCCGCGACCACCGCGAGGGCGTCCGGGGTGCGCGCGACCTGCGCCTCGAACAGTTCCGGCAGGGTGGCGGCGGCGGCCGCCAGGCCGCGGTCGTCGCCCGCCGCGAGCAGCCGCTGCCGCTCGCCCGCGGGCAGCGGGTCCAGCCGGCCGACCCGGGTGCCGGGGTGCTCGGCCATGGTCCGCAGCACCTGGCGCAGCCGGTCGACGAGCTGCCCGGCCTCCTCCCGGCCGAGCACGTCGGGCCGGTGGTCGAGCCGCACGTGGAGGTGGTCCCCCACGAGGGCCGCCGCCAGGCTCAGCGGGTAGTGCGTGGCGTCGCGCAGATCGGTCGCCGAGACCCGTACGGCGGGTGCCGCACCGTCGGGGGCCGACAGGCCGCCCGGTGCGGTGGGGTAGTTCTCGAAGACGGTCGCGGTGTCGAAGAGTTCACCGACACCGGCGATCCGCTGGATGTCCGCGAGACCGAGGTACTGGTGCGGCAGCAGCGCGAGCTGCTCGGACTGGACCCGGTCCAGGAGTTCGGCGAGCGTCTCCTCGGGCCGGAGCCTGATCCGCACCGGCAGGGTGTTGATGAAGAGCCCGACCATGGTCTCGATCCCGGAGATCTCCGGGGGCCGGCCCGACACGGTGGCACCGAAGGTCACGTCGTCGCGGCCGGTCAGCCGGCCCAGGAGCACGCCCCAGGCCGTCTGCACCAGGGTGTTGAGCGTGACCCCGAGCCGCCGTCCCGCGGCGGTCAGCTCCGCGGTGAAGTCCGCGGGCAGGTCCAGCTCGATGCGTTCGGCGACGGCCGGCTCGCCACCGGCCGGCGCGAGCAGCGTCGGTTCCTCCAGGCCCTCCAGCGCCCGGCTCCAGGCCAGTTCGGCCGCCGAGCGGTCCTGCTCCGCCAGCCAGCCGAGGTAGTCCCGGTAGGGGGTGACGCGGGGCAGGGCGGAGCCCGCGCCCGAGTAGCAGGCGGCCAGTTCCGCCAGCACCACCGGCATCGACCAGCCGTCCAGCAGGATGTGGTGGTTCGTCACGACGAAGCGGTAGCGGTCGGCGGCGAGCCGGACCAGGGCGAAGCGGATCAGCGGCGGACGCGCCGGGTCGAAGCCCGCCGCCAGTTCCGCGGCCAGGATCCGCTCCAGCTCGGCCCCGCGCAGTTCCTCGGCGTGCCCGGTCAGGTCGTACGAGAACCAGGGCAGTTCGACCTCGGCGGGGATGAACTGCACCGGCTTCCCGCCGTTCTCGTGCCAGAACCCGGCCCGCAGGTTGCCGTGGCGGCGCAGCACCTGTCCGGCGGCGGCGGCCAGCGCGTCGCCGTCCAGTTCCCCGGTCATGTCCAGGGAGAGCTGCACGGTGTAGCTGTCCGCGTCCGTCTCGTAGAGCGCGTGGAAGAGCAGGCCCTCCTGGAGCGGGGCCAGGGGCAGCACCTCGTCCAGCAGCGGCCAGGCGCGCTCCAGCCGTTCGATCTCGTCCTGGGCCATCGGGACCAGCGGCAGGTCGGAGGGGGTGCGTCCGCCCGCGCCCGGCTGTCCGGCGTGGGTCACCAGGCCCTCCAGCGCGGCGAACCAGTCGTCGGCCAGCGCCCGCACCTCCTGATCGGCCATCAGCTCGCCGGGCCAGGACCAGGTGGCCGACAGCCACGGCCCGTCCGGGCCGTCCTCGACCAGGCAGTTGACCTCCAGCGCGTGCCCCAGCGGCATGCGGGGGTCGAAACCGCCGCTGCCCGTGGTGACCACGCCCTCGTCCGCCGCGTCGGCGGAACCCGGACCGGGCACGCGTCCCAGGTAGTTGAACGCCAGTTGCGGGGCGTCGAACCGGGACAGCTCCTCGGCGGTCTCCGGGTTGAGGTGGCGCAGCAGCCCGTGGCCGAGCCCGTCGCCGGGCACCGCGCGCAGCTGCTCCTTGACCCGCTTGAGCGCCCGGCCGACGGCCGGTCCGCCGCTGCGCACCTCGTCCCAGTCGGGTGTGCCCGGGTCGAGCCGGGCCGGGTACAGGGCGGTGAACCAGCCGACGGTACGGGACAGGTCGATGCCCTCGGGCTCGTAGCGGCCGTGTCCCTCGACGTCCACCAGCACCGTGTCGCGGTGGCCGTCCGCCTCGCGGCGACGGGTCGCCGCCAGTGCCAGGCCGGTCAGCAGCACGTCGGACACCCCGGCGTGGAAGGCCGTGGGGACGGCGTCCAGCAGGCCGGTGGCGGGCAGTCGCAGCGTGAAGCGGCGCAGGGTGTCCGCCACGTCGCGGCGCGGGTCCAGCGGGCGGGAGCCGAACAGCGGTTCCGGGCGTCCGTCCGGCCCGGTCAGCGTCTGCTGCCAGTGGGCCAGTTCGGCGGTCCGGGACGGGCGCACGGCCTCCTCGGCGAGCCACTTCGACCAGGACCGCAGGGAGGTGCCCACCGGTTGCAGGACGATCTCGCGCCCGGCGCCCGCGGCCGCGAGCGCCTGGTCCAGGTCGGGCAGCAGGATGCGCCAGGACACCCCGTCGACGACCAGGTGGTGCGCGGTGAACAGCAGGCAGCCGGGGGCACCGGCGCCCGCGTCGAACCAGGTCGCCCGGAGCATGACGCCGCCCTCCGGATCGAGCAGCCGCACGGCGCGCGCCGCGTGCTCGTCGACGGCGGCGCGCACCGCGGCGTCGTCCAGGCCCGCGACGTCCACCCGGCGCAGCACGTCGGCGGAGGTGACCGCGCCGGCCGGGCGGATCTCCATCGACCGGGCCGGGGCCGGGTCCAGTACGGCCCGCAGCACGTCGTGGTGGTCCAGCAGCGCGTCCAGGGCCGCGCTCACCGCGGCGGGGTCGCTGCCCGCGGGCACGGGCGCCAGCATGGACTGGCTGAACGCGTCGCTCCGGCCGCCCAGTCCGGCCAGCCAGTGCATGATCGGGGTGAAGGCGAGCTCGCCCACCGGGACGTCGGGCTCCGCCCGCCGCGCGGTGTCCACGCTCCCCGCCACCAGGGCCAGTGCCTCGACGGTCTTGTGCTCGAAGACCTCCCGCGGCGTGATGACCAGGCCCGCCCGGCGGGCCCGGCTGACCAGCTGGATGGAGAGGATGGAGTCGCCGCCCAGCTCGAAGAAGCTGCTCTCGGCGCCGACCGAGGACAGTCCGAGGACCTCGGCGAACAGGGCGCACAGCCGCTCCTCGCGCTCGGTGCCCGGCGCGCGTCCGCCGGAGGCGGCGTCGAAGTCCGGAGCGGGCAGTGCCTTGCGGTCCAGCTTTCCGTTGGGCGTGACCGGCAGGGCCTCCAGCGGCACGATCGCCGCGGGGACCATGTAGTCGGGCAGCCGCCCGGCGAGGTGCGTGCGCAGTGCGGCGACCAGGCTGCCGACCTCGCGGTTGCCCACCGGGTCGTTGGTGTACGAGCCGATCGAGGCGCCGGGGCGGACCTTCGGGCACACCACGGGCGTCGCTTCGCCCGGGGCCCCGAACACCACGTCGACGGCGCCCTCACCGGCGTTGTCCGACCAGGTCACGGCCACCGGCCTGCCCAGTCGGCCGGCCAGCAGCCACAGCTCCTCGGGCTCCACCCCGGCCTGTTCCGGCCGGGTCCACGCCTCGACGACGGCGGACGGCTCCGCCTCGGCCTCCATGGCCCGCAGCGCGCCGAACTCGCCGGCGAGCCGGGCGTTGGGCACCCCGGTCACCCGCAGCGCGTCCGGGGACTCCAGCAGGGCGGCCAGTGCGTCCAGGCCGTCCGTGAGGGTGTCCCACGCCGCTTCCCGGGGTTCGGGGGCGGCGGGGCCGTCGGAGGGCCGGCCACCGGTGCGCAGGACCGCGTCGTAGCGGTGCCGGGTCAGCTCGTTGCTCCAGGTGGAGCGCTTGACCGCGATGTCGGCGGACAGGCCGGGGACGGTGTCGGCCAGGGCGCTGAAGAAGGCCGGGTCGACCAGCAGCTCCTTCTCCATCACGACGCTCTGCTCGACGCCCCGGCGCAGCGCGGCCACTCCCTCCTCGGGCGACCAGCGGTTCAGCGTCACGCCGGCCGCGAAGCCCCGCAGGGTGCGCAGGTTGCGCACGTCGCCGACGAAGACGCTGCCGCCCGGCGCCACCAGGGCGACGGCCTTGCGGACGACGTCCTCCAGGTAGTCGGCGTTGGGGAAGTACTGGGCGACCGAGTTGACGACCACCAGGTCGAAGAAGTCCCGGGGCAGCCCGTCCGTCTCGTGGGCGGCCCCGGTGCTCAGCTCCACCCGTCCGGCGAGGGTCTCCTCCCGGTCCACCTGGGCGCGCAGCGCCTCGATGGCCTGCGAGGAGAAGTCGGTGCCCCAGTACGTCTCGACGTGCGGGGCGACCTTGGACAGGATCAGGCCGTTGCCGACGCCGAGTTCGAGCACCCGGGACGGCTTCAGCGCGAGGATGCGCTCGACGGTGGCGGCCCGCCACTGCCACATCTGCTCCAGCTCGATGGGCGCGCCGTCGTAGCTGCTGAACCAGCCGGAGAAGTTCTCGCCGAACTCCCCGACCTCGGCCTCCTGGCGGTAGTGCGTGTCGTAGACCTCGCGCCACTCGTCGACCTGTTCCACGGCGTCGGCCGCGTCGCGGGCGCCGTCGGCGTCCCCGGAACGATCGGCGGGGACGACGTAGCCGACGAGCTGGCGGTCGCCGGGCCGGTCCTCGCGGACGATCACCGCGGCCTGGGCCACGTCCGGGTGGCCGACCAGCAGGGACTCGACCTCGCCCGGCTCGATGCGGAAGCCGCGGACCTTGACCTGGTGGTCGGCGCGGCCGACGAACCGCAGTTCGCCGTCGTCGCCCCAGCGCACCAGGTCGCCGGTGCGGTACATCCGGCCGCCGGACCCGGAGAACGGGTCGGCGACGAAGCGGCCGCCGGTCAGCGCGGGGCGGCCCAGGTAGCCGCGGGCCAGGCCCGCGCCCGCCACGTAGAGCTCCCCGACCGCGCCGGGGGCCACCGGGGCGAGCCGCCCGTCCAGGACGTACACCCTGGCGTTGTCGATCGGGCGGCCGATGGGCGGTGCGCCGTCCCCGGCCGCGAGCGGCCGGCTCATGGTGGCGCACACCGTCGTCTCGGTGGGCCCGTAGGCGTTGATCATCCTGCGGTCGGGCGCCCACCGGGCGACCGATTCGCGGGAGACCGCGTCGCCCGCGACGACCAGGGTGGTGACCGTGGTCATGGCCTCGGGCGGCAGCACCGTCAGCGCGACGGGCGGCAGGGTCACGTGCGTGATCCGCTCCGTGTCCATCAGCTCGGCCAGCGGGGCGCCCGGCAGCATCCGGTCGCGCTCCGCGAGCACCAGCGCGGCGCCCGACAGCAGGGCCATGCACAGCTCGGAGAACGCGGCGTCGAAGCTGGGCGAGGCGAACTGCAGCACCCGGGCGTCCTCGCCGACCGCGAACCGGTCGATCTGCCCGAAGGCCAGGCTGGCCGGTCCCTCGTGGGACACCACGACGCCCTTGGGGCGGCCGGTGGAGCCCGAGGTGTAGATCACGTACGCCGGGTGGGCGCGCAGCAGCCCGTCGAGGCGCTCGGCATCGGTGAGGTCGCCGTCGGCGCGCGCGGCCGTCTCCTCGCCGGTCCCCGGCGCGTCGAGCAGCAGCACGGGCGTGTCGTGGCCGGGCAGCGCGGCGGCGGTCGCCGCGTGACCGATCAGCAGCGTGGGCCGGGAGTCGGCCAGCATGTACGCGATCCGGTCCGCCGGGTAGTCCGGGTCGACCGGCAGGTAGGCGCCGCCCGCCTTCAGCACGGCGAGGACGGCGACCACCTGGTCGATGCCCCGGGGCAGCGCCAGCGCCACGATCCGCTCCGGTCCGACGCCCCGGTCCACCAGGACCCGGGCCAGCCGGTTGGCCCGCGCGTTGAGCTCGGCGTACGTCAGGGTGCGGCCCTCGTGCACCAGCGCGGTGCGGCCGGGGGCGCGGGACACCTGGGCCTCGAAGAGGGCGGGCACCGGCAGCGCCGGGACCTCCCGGCCGGTGTCGTTCCACTCGACCAGGACCCGGTGCCGCTCCTCGGGGGCCAGCAGGTCGAGGGCGCCGATCGGCAGTTCCGGGTCGGCGGCGGCCGCCGTCAGCAGCCGCTCCAGCCGCTCGGCCAGGCCCCGTACGGTACCGGCGTCGAACAGGTCGGTGCTGTACTCGGCGACCCCGAACAGGCCGGCCGCCCGGCCCTCGGCGTCGTGCTTCTCGACCAGGTTGAACAGCAGGTCGAACCGGGACACCTTGACGCCCAGCGGTTCGGCCCGGGTGTCCAGACCGGTCAGGTCGCGCGGTTCGGGCGTGGCGTTCTGCAGCCCGAGCGCGATCTGGAACAGCGGGTGCCGGCCCGCCACCCGCTCCGGGTTGAGCTTCTCGACGAGCAGCTCGAAGGGCAGGTCCTGGTGGGCGAAGGCGGCCAGGTCGGTGCGCCGGACCCGGTCGATCAGCTCCGCGAAGCCGGGGTCGCCCGAGGTGTCGGTGCGCAGCACCAGGGTGTTGACGAAGAAGCCGACCAGGTCGTCGAGGGCCTCGTCGTCGCGTCCGGCGACCGCGCAGCCGATCGGCAGGTCGGTGCCGGCGCCGAGCCGGGTGAGCAGGGCCGCGAGTCCGGCCTGGAGCACCATGTAGAGGCTGGCCCGATGGGTGCGGGCCAGCTCCGTGAGCCGGGTGTGCAGCTCGGGGCCCAGCTCGAAGGTGATCTCGTCGCCGCGGAACTCGGTACGGGCCGGGCGGGGCCGGTCCGTGGGCAGGTCCAGCTCCTCGGGCAGTCCTTCCACCGCCCGGGTCCAGAAGTCCAGCTGACGGGAGATCACGCTGTCCGGGTCCTCGTCGGAGCCGAGCACCCGGTGCTGCCACAGCGTGTAGTCCACGTACTGGAGCGGCAGGTCCGCCCAGCCGGGCGCCCCGCCCGCGCTCCGGGCCGCGTACGCCGCGGCCAGGTCGCCGGCCAGCGGGGCCAGCGACCAGCGGTCACCGGCGATGTGGTGCACCAGCAGCAGCACCACGTGTTCCTCGGGCGCCAGCGCGAACAGCGTGGCGCGCAGCGGCGGTTCGGCCGCCAGGTCGAAGCCCTCGGCCGCCGCGGCGGCCAGCTCCTGGGGCAGGCTCTCCTCGGTGGTCACGACGACGGGCATCGCCGGCGCGGCCTCGTCGACGGACAGGACGTGCTGGCAGGGCACCCCGTCCACCTCGGGGAAGGTGGTGCGCAGGCTCTGGTGCCGTTCGACCACGTCGGCCAGGGCCGTGCGCAGCGCGGACGCGTCGAGGGCGCCGCGCAGCCGCACCGCGAAGGGCATGTTGTACGTGCTGCTCTGCTCGTCGAAGCGGTTGATGAACCAGAGCCGCCGCTGGGCGAAGGAGAGCGGGATGCGCTCGGGCCGGTCGGGCACGACGGCCGGGGCGCGGCGGGCGGCCGCGGCCTCGTCCAGGTGGACGGTCAGCCCGGCCACCGTGGGCGCCTCGAACAGGGCCCGGACGGGCAGTTCGACGCCGAAGGCCGACCGGATGCGGCTGACCAGCCGGGTGGCGAGGAGCGAGTGCCCGCCCAGGTCGAAGAAGCTGTCGTCGATGCCCACCCGGGGTGCCCCGAGGATCTCGGCGAACAGTCCGCACAGGATCTCCTCGGCGGGCGTGCGCGGTGCGCGCCCCTCCTCGGCGGCCCGGAACTCCGGGTCCGGCAGGGCCGCCCGGTCCACCTTCCCGTTGGGGGTCAGCGGCAGTTCGTCCAGGACCATGAGGGCGGCCGGGACCATGTGGTCGGGCAGCGCGTCGGCCGCGTGCTCGCGGACGGCGGCCGGCTGGGGCGTCCGGTCGCCCGCGGGCACCAGGTACGCCACGAGGCGGGCCCGCGACGAGCCCTGCGCGTGGACGGTGACGACGGCGCGGGAGACGTCGGGGTGCGCGGCCAGCACGGCCTCGATCTCCCCCAGCTCGATGCGGAAACCACGGATCTTCACCTGATGGTCCGTACGACCCAGATACTCCAGGTTCCCGTCACCCGACCAACGGGCCAGGTCACCCGTGCGGTACATCCGCGAACCGGCCGACACGGCGAACGGATCGGCCACGAACCGCTCCGCCGACAGACCCGGACGGTTCAGATAACCACGCGCCACACCCGCACCCGCGAGATAGAGCTCTCCCGCCACACCCGGAGCCACCGGCCGCAACCGCGCGTCCAGCACATACGCACGCGTGTTGCGCACGGGGGTGCCGATGGCGGGGGCGCCGGGCCGGTCGGTGAGCGCGAGGGCGGTGGACCACACGGTCGTCTCGGTGGGCCCGTAGAGGTTGGTCACCTCTGCGGCGAGCTCCCGCATCCCGGCCGCGAGGCCGGGCGGCAGCGCCTCGCCGCCGACGAGCATGCGCAGTCCGCGCATCCGGTCGGGGTGGGCGGTGACCAGTTCCTGCCACAGCGACGGGGTGGCCTGCATCAGGGTGGCCCCGGTGCGGACGGCGAGCGCGGACAGGGCGTCCGGGTCGCGCACCGTCCCGCGGTCCGCCAGGACCACGCCCGCGCCGCCGAGCAGCGGGGCGTGGATCTCCAGGGTGTGGATGTCGAAGGCGACCGTGGTCACGGCGAGGAGCCGGTCCGCCGCCCCGACCGGGAAGCGGTCCGTCATCGCGGTGAGGAAGTTGACCAGGGCGGAGTGCGGGATCACGACGCCCTTGGGGCGGCCGGTGGAGCCCGAGGTGTAGATGACGTACGCCGGGTGGGCGGGCGTCAGCGGCACCGGGCGGTCCCGGTCGGTCGGGTCGGTGCCGGGCAGCGTCTCCCCGGCACCGTACGAGTCGTCGGCCGGGTCGAGGACCAGGCGCGGCACACCGCCGGTGGCGGTCTCCTCGGTGTCGGTGACGACGAGCACCGGGCGGGCGTCGTCGAGCATGTGCGCGATCCGGTCGGCCGGGTAGTCCGGGTCCACCGGCAGGTAGCCGGCGCCGGTCTTGAGCACGGCCAGCATCGCGACGATCAGCTGCTGCGAGCGCGGCAGGGCCAGGGCGACGAACCGCTCCGGTCCGGCACCGGCCGCGAGCAGCCGGTGCGCCAGCCGGTTGGCGCGGGCGTTGAGCTGCGCGTAGGTCAGCTCCGCGCAGGCGTCCGGCCCGTCCTCGGTGAGCAGGGCGACGGCGTCCGGGGTGCGGGCCGCCCGCGCCTCGAAGAGCTCGGGCAGGGTCGCCCCGGACAGTTCGGCGGCGGTGTCGTTCCACTCCTCCAGCACGCGGTGGCGCTCCCGCGCCCCGAGCACGTCGATGTCGCCGATGCGTGCCGCGGGGTCGGCCGCGCCGGCCTCCAGGACGCGGACGAACTGCTCGACGACGCGTTCCGCCGTGGCCTGGTCGAACAGGTCGGCGCTGTAGTCGAGCGCGCCGGTCAGCCCGTCCGGCGTCCCGTCGGCGGTGAACCGCTCGGAGAGGTCCAGCAGCAGGTCGAAGCGGACCGCGCCGCCGCCGATGTCCTCGGGCCGGACGTCGAGTCCGGGCAGGCCGAGGCGGGCGGTCTCGTTGTTCTGGAGGGTGATCATCACCTGGAACAGCGGGTGGCGGGAGAGCGAGCGGGCCGGGTTGAGCACCTCGACCAGCCGCTCGAACGGCACGTCCTGGTGGGCGTACGCCGCCAGGTCGGTCTCCCGGACCCGGTCCAGGAGTTCGCCGAAGGCCGGGTTGCCGGAGGTGTCGGTGCGCAGCACCAGGGTGTTGATGAAGCAGCCGACCAGCTCGTCGAGCGCCTCGTCGGTGCGGCCCGCGACGGCGGTGCCGACCGGGATGTCGGTGCCCGCGCCGAGCCGGGTCAGCAGGGCCGCGAGGCCCGCCTGCACCACCATGAACAGGCTGGTGGAGCGCTGCTGGGCCAGCCGGGCCAGGCGCCGGTGCAGTTCCGCGTCGATGCGCAGCGGGGCGCGCCCGCCCCGGAAGGTCGCGACGGCGGGCCGGCGGCGGTCGGTCGGCAGTTCCAACTGGTCGGGGAGTCCGGCCAGTTCGGTCTTCCAGTGGGCGAGCTGGCGGGCCATCTCGCTGTCCGCGTGGTCCTCGTCGCCGAGCACCTCGCGCTGCCACAGGGTGTAGTCGGCGTACTGGACCGGCAGCGGCTCCCACTCGGGGGCGCCGCCGCCCAGGCGGGCCCCGTACGCCTGCGACAGGTCCCGGCCCAGCGGGGCGAGCGACCAGCCGTCACCGGCGATGTGGTGCAGTCCGAGCAGCAGGACGCGGGTGTCCTCGCCGAGCTCGAACAGGGTGGCGCGCAAAGGCGGTTCGGATGCCAGGTCGAAGCCGCGCCCGGCCTCGGCGGCCAAGGCGGCGGGCAGGTCGGCGGCGTCGGGGCGCACGGTGTCGAGCTCCGGGCGCCACTCCTCCAGCACCTGCTGGCGGGGTTCGCCGTCGATCTCGGGGAAGACGGTCCGCAGGCTCTCGTGGCGTGCCACGACGTCGGCGAGCGCCGCCCGCAGCGCGGTGGTGTCCAGGGTCCCGGTCAGCCGCACCGCCAGCGCGAGGTTGTACCGGGCGTCCTGCGGGTCCATCCGGTTGATGAACCAGAGCCGTCGCTGGGCCGGGGAGAGCGGCAGCAGCGCGGGGCGTTCCATGGGCCGCAGGGCCCGGCGGGCGGTGTCCGCCCCGCCGATGCGGGCGGCCAGCTGCTCCACGACGGGGGCCTCGAACAGGGCTCGCACCGGGAGTTCGACGCGGAACTCCGTGCGGATGCGGCTGACCAGCTTGGTCGCGAGCAGCGAGTGGCCGCCCAGTTCGAAGAAGCCGTCCTCGGCGCCCACCGTGTCCACGCCCAGGATCTCGGCGTACAGGGCGCACAGCCGCTCCTCCTCGGGGGTGGCCGGGGCCCGGCCGCCGCCCACCTCGGGGTCGGGCAGCGCGCGCCGGTCGAGCTTGCCGTTGGGGGTCAGCGGCAGTTCGTCCAGGGTCACGAACGCGGCCGGGACCATGTGGTCGGGCAGTGCGTCGGCGACGGCCCGGCGCAGGGCGGCGGTGTCCGTCCCGGCGCCGTCGGCGGGGACCGTGTAGGCCACCAGCCGGGTGCGGCCGGGGCCGTCCTGTCGGGCCAGGACGACGGCGCGGGAGACGTCGGGGTGCGCGGCCAGCACGGCCTCGATCTCCCCCAACTCGATGCGGAAACCACGGATCTTCACCTGATGGTCCGTACGACCCAGATACTCCAGGTTCCCGTCACCCGACCAACGGGCCAGGTCACCCGTGCGGTACATCCGCGAACCGGCCGACACGGCGAACGGATCGGCCACGAACCGCTCCGCCGACAGACCCGGACGGTTCAGATAACCACGCGCCACACCCGCACCCGCGAGATAGAGCTCTCCCGCCACACCCGGAGCCACCGGCCGCAACCGCGCGTCCAGCACATACGCACGCGTGTTGTGGACCGGCCGTCCGATGGACGCGGTGGCGGGCCAGCGGTCGGTGTCGGCGGGCAGGGTGCAGCCGGTCACCACGTGGGTCTCGGTGGGCCCGTAGTGGTTGTGCAGCCGCCAGCCGCCGCGCCGGTGCGCGGCCCGGATCCGGTCGCCGAGCACCAGGGCCTCACCGGCCTGCGACACATGGGTGAGCGCGGGCAGTTCGCCGTCCGGTCCGAGGGCGTCGAGGAGCGCGTCGATGACCAGGTTGGGCGCGTACAGCTCCTGCACCCGGTGCCGGCCGAGCCAGTCGGCGAAACCGGCCGGGTCGCGGCGCACGGCGTCGTCCGGGACGACCAGGCACTTTCCGTGCAGCAGCGTGGAGAGGATCTCCTGCGCCGACACGTCGAAGCTGAGCGCGGTGAACTGCGCCGTCCTGGTGCCCTCGCCGCCCGGCACCGCCCCGGCGTGCCAGGCCATCAGGTTGACCATGGCCGAGCCGGGCATGACGACGCCCTTGGGGCGGCCGGTGGAGCCGGAGGTGTAGATGACGTACGCGGGGTGCTCCGGCCGCAGCGGGCGGGTCCGCTCGTCGTCGGTCAGGTCGCCGCCGTCGTACGCGTCGAGCCCGTACAGCTCGTCGAGCAGCACCCGGGTGGTGGCCGACGCGCACTCGTCCGGCAGCCGGCCGGCCGTCGCGGACGTGGTCAGCAGCAGCGCGGGCGCCGCGTCGGTGACCATGTGGGCCAGCCGTTCGGCAGGGTAGTCCGGGTCGAGCGGCAGATAGGCGGCACCGGCCTTGAGCACCGCGAGGAGCGCGACGATCTGGTCCGTCGAGCGCGGTACGGCGAGGGCGACCAGGCTCTCCGGTCCGACCCTCCGCCCGGCCAGCAGCCGGGCCAGCCGGTTGGCGCGGGTGTTGAGCTCGCGGTAGTCCAGCTCGCCGTCCTCGGCGAGCACCGCGGTGGCGTCCGGGGTGCGGGCCGCCTGCGCCTCGAAGAGCGCGGGCAGGGTGACCGGCGCGACCGGGCGCGCCGTGTCGTTCCACCCCTCCAGTACCTGGTGGCGCTCCTCGGGGGTGAGGATCTCGATCCTGCCGATGGACCGGTCCGGGTCGCCGGCCGCCCCTTCCAGCAGGCGGATCAGCCGGGCCAGCAGGGTGTCGACCGTCGTCCGGTCGTACAGGTCCGTGCTGAACTCGACGGTGCCCTCCAGGCCTGCCGCCCGGCCGTCCGCCGCCCGCTCCTCCGCGAACGCGAAGAACAGGTCGAACTTGGCGACGCCGGTGCCGACCTCGACCGGGCGTGCGGTGAGGGCGGGCAGCCGGAGTTCGGCCGTCTCGTTGTTCTGGAGGGTGACCATCACCTGGAACAGCGGGTGGCGGGAGAGCGAGCGGGCCGGGTTGAGCACCTCGACCAGCCGCTCGAACGGCACGTCCTGGTGGGCGTACGCGGCCAGGTCGGTCTCCCGGACCTGCTCCAGGAGCTTGCGGAAGGTGGGGTCGCCGGAGGTGTCGGTGCGCAGCACCAGGGTGTTGACGAAGAAGCCGACCAGGTCCGCGGTGGCGTCGTCGGACCGGCCGACGACGGGGCTGCCCAGCGGGATGTCGGTGCCCGCGCCGAGCCGGCTCAGCAGGGCCGCGACGGCGGACTGGAGCACCATGAACAGGCTGACGTTGGCCTCGCGGGCCAGCTCGGTGAGCCGCTGGTGCAGCTCCGGGCCGAGCCGGAACGACAGGGTGTCCCCGCCGAGCCCGGCCACGGCGGGCCGCGGCCGGTCGGTGGGCAGCTCCAGCTGGTCCGGGAGGTCGGCCAGCGTGGTGCGCCAGAAGTCCAGCTGACCGGAGATCAGGCTCTCCGGGTCGCCCTCGTCGCCCAGGAGTTCCTGCTGCCACAGGGTGTAGTCGGCGTACTGCACCGGCAGCGGCTGCCACTGCGGGGCGTCGCCGTCCAGCCGGGCCCGGTAGGCGGACGACAGGTCCCGGCCCAGCGGGGCGAGCGACCAGCCGTCGGTGGCGATGTGGTGGAACAGCAGCAGCAGGACGTGCGCGTCGGGGCCGGTGCGGAACAGGGTGGCGCGCAGCGGGGCCGCGGACGCCAGGTCGAAGCCGCGGGCCGCCTCGGCGGTCATCGCGGCCGTGAGCCCGTCCTCGGTGACGTCCACGACCGGCAGCGCGGGCCGGGCCGCGGCCGCGGCCGCGTCGAGGACCTGCTGGTACGGGGTGCCGTCCTCGGCGGGGAAGAGGGTGCGCAGCGTCTCGTGGCGTTCGACGACGTCGCCGAGCGCGGCGTGCAGGGCCTCGGTGTCCAGTTCACCGGTGAGCCGTACGGCGAGCGGCACGGTGTACGCGCCGCCGGGGCCGTCGACCTCGTTGATGAACCAGAGCCGCCGCTGGGCCAGGGACAGGGGTATCCGCTCCGGGCGGGGCTGCGGGACGAGCGGCGGACGGGCGGTCTCGGCGCCGTCCAGCCGGGCGGCGAGCCCGGCCACGGTCGGGGTCTCGAACAGGGCACGCATGGGCAGTTCGGCGCCCATGACCGAGCGGATCCGGCCGACCAGCCGGGTCACCAGCAGCGAGTGGCCGCCGAGGTCGAAGAAGCTCTCGTCGATGCCGACCCGCGGGACGCCGAGCACCTCGGCGAACAGCCCGCACATCAGCTCCTCGCGGGGCCCGCGCGGGGCCCGGCCGCCGGTGCCGGCGCCGAGCTCGGGGGCGGGCAGCGCGGCCCGGTCCAGCTTGCCGTTGGGGGTGCGCGGGAAGTCGTCCACGACGACGAAGGCCGCGGGGACCATGTAGTCGGGCAGCGACCGGGCGGCGTGGGCGCGCAGCTCCTCGGCGCGGGGGGCGGGGCGCCCCTCGACGGGCACCGGATAGGCGACGATCCGCCGGTCCCCCGGCCGGTCCTCGCGCACCACGGCCAGGGTGCGGGCCACGTCGGGGTGGGTGGTGAGGACGGTCTCGATCTCGCCCAGCTCGATGCGGTAGCCGCGCACCTTGACCTGGTCGTCGACGCGTGCGACGAAGCGCAGTTCGCCGTCGGTGCCCCAGCGGGCCAGGTCGCCGGTGCGGTACATGCGCGAGCCGTCGGCGGCGAACGGGTCGGCCACGAAGCGGCTCGCGGTGAGTCCGGGCCGGTTCAGGTAGCCCCGGGTCACATGGGTGCCGCTGATGTACACCTCGCCGGGGACGTCCGGGCCCACCGGGCGCAGGGCGCTGTCCAGGACGAGGATGCCGGTGTTCCAGGAGGGGCGGCCGATGGGGACGGCGGCCTCCGGGAGGTCGTCGTCGGGGCCGACCCGGAACTCGGTGCAGCCGACCGTCGTCTCGGTGGGGCCGTACTCGTTGACGATCGTGATGCCGGGCCGGGCCTCGCGCCACAGCCGTACGGCGTCCGCGGTCAGCAGCTCGCCGCCGACGACGAGCTGCTCGGTCGGCGAGAACTCCTCGGGCAGTTCGGTGAGGATCGGGATGTGGCTGGGCGTGCCCTTGACCAGGGCCGGGCGCCGGGTGGGCGGCCCGTCGGGGGCTCCCTCGCGCAGCTCGACCAGGTGGGCGCAGCCGCCCGTGGTCAGGGGGACGAAGAGTCCGGTCACCGTCAGGTCGAAGGAGATCGGCGAGTGGACCAGCCAGCGGCCGTCGCCCGCGTCGTAGTGCTCCCGCGCCCAGGCCAGGTAGGCGCTGAGGGAGGCGTGGTCGACGACGACGCCCTTGGGGCGGCCGGTGGAGCCGGAGGTGTAGATGACGTACACCGCGTGGTCGGTGCGCAGCGGGGAGAGGCGGTCGGCGTCGGTGGGCGCGACGGCCGCGGCGGCCTCGCGGGCGGCCGTGGTCGCCGGGTCGTCGAGGACCAGGACGGGCAGGTCCCCTGCGGGCAGCCGGCCGGCGGTCGCCGAGGTGGCGAGCAGCAGCGTCGGCGCGGCGTCGCCGAGCACGAACTCCAGGCGTTCCGCGGGCTGTTCGACGTCGATCGGGAGGTAGGCGGCGCCGGTCTTGACGACCGCGAGGACGGCGGCGGCCAGGTCCACCGAGCGTTCCACGGCCACGGCGACCAGCTGCTCGGGGCCGGCGCCGCGTTCGATCAGCAGCCGGGCCAGGCGGTTCACCCGGTCGTCGAGTTCGGCGAAGGTCAGCTCGGTGTCCTCGAACGCCACGGCGGGCGCGTCGGGCGTGCGCGCGACCTGTGCCTCGAAGAGGTCGGGCAGCGTCGCGGCCGGCACCTCGCGGCGCGGGCCCGTGCTGCGGGCCAGTACGGCCCGGTGCTCGTCGCCGGTCAGCAGGGCCAGTCGGCCGACCGGCCGGCCGGCGTCGTCCGCGACCTGCTCGAAGAGCTGCCGCATCCGGGCGCCCAGGCGGGTCACGAGTCCCTCGTCGAAGACGTCGGGCCGGTAGTCGAGCTTGAGCAGGATGCGGGCGCCGGGCGCCACGGTCAGGCCGAGCGGGTAGTGGTTGGCGTCCCGGCCCTCGACGTCGCGGATGCGCAGCCCGCCGATGGGCGCGTCCACCGCGTCCGGGTCGACCGGGTAGTTCTCGAAGACGACGGAGGTGTCGAAGAGCGTCCCGGCGCCGGTCAGCGCCTGGATCTCGGCCAGCCCCAGGTGCTGGTGGGGCATGAGCGAGGCCTGTTCGTCCTGCACCCGGCACAGCAGTGCGGACAGCGGCTCGGCCGGGTCGATGCGCAGCCGCAGGGGCAGCGTGTTGAGGAGCAGGCCGACCATGCTGCGGACGCCGTCGAGGTCCGGCGGGCGCACCGAGACGGTGGTGCCGGTGATGACGTCGTCGCGGCCGGTGATCGTGGAGAGCAGCAGCCCCCACACGGTCTGCACGACGGTGTTCAGGGTGACGTCGTGCTGCCGGGCGACGGCGTTGAGCCGCGCGGTCAGCTCCTCGTCCAGCTCGAAGAGGAAGCGGTCGGGGCGGGCCGGGGCGGGCGCCGCGTCCACGGGCGCGACCAGGGTCGGTTCGTCGACCCCGGCCAGCGCGTGGCGCCAGGCCTCCTCGGCGGCGCCCCGGTCCTGGCCCGCGAGCCAGCCGAGGTAGTCGCGGTACGGGGTGACGCGCGGCAGGGCGCTGTCGTCGCCGCGGCTGAGGTAGAGCGCGAACAGCTCCGAGAACAGCAGCGGGGTGGACCAGCCGTCGAGCAGGATGTGGTGGTTGCTCACCACGAACCGGTAGCGGTCGTCGCCGAGCCTGATCAGCAGGAAGCGGATCAGCGGGGCCTTGCCGAGGTCGAACTTCCGGGACCGGTCGAGCTCCAGGATGCGGGCGAGTTCGCCCTCCCGGTCCTCGTCCGTGCGCTCGCGCAGGTCGAACTCGTACCAGGGCAGCCTGATCTTGCGCCGGATGACCTGCACCGGCCGGTCGAGGCCCTCGTAGCGGAACGCGGCGCGCAGGTTGGCGTGGCGGCGCAGGAGCGTCTCGGCGGCGGCGCGCAGGGCCGCCGCGTCGACCTCGCCCTCGATGTCGAGGACGATCTGGACGGTGTAGACGTCGGGAGCCCCGTGGTCGTAGAGAGCGTGGAAGAGCAGCCCCTCCTGGAGGGGTGAGAGCGGCAGGATGTCCTCGATCCGAGCGTTCACCGTGCGTCCCCCCAGAATGAGTCCATGTCGTCCTCTTCATCCTCTTCGTCGTCCTCGTCGTCCGCGGCGAGGACTTGATCGATCTGACTCTGCGTCAGTGATGTCAGTGCGACGTCCGACGGGGTCCACCCGCCGGCGTCGGGGTTCTCCGCGTGCGTGGCGATGGCCTCCAGGGCCCGGAGCCAGGTCTCGGCGAGATCCCGGACCTCGGCCTCGGACAGCAGTCCGTCCGGCCAGGACAGGGTCGCCGAGAGCAGGGTTCCCGCATCGCTCTCGTGGGCAGCGGCGTTGATCTCCAGGGCGTGCGGCAGCCGCGCGCCCGGTTCGGCGTGTCCGGGCAGCGCACCGGTCTCCGGTGCGGGTGCCCACTGGCCGGCCGGGGCCGACGCCCCGAACCTGCCCAGGTAGTTGAATCCGATCTGCGGGGCCGGCCGGCCGCTCAGCTCGACGGCCGTCTCCGCGTTGAGGCGGCGCAGCAGCCCGTAGCCGATGCCGTGGTCGGGCACCGCCCGCAGCTGTTCCTTGATCCGCTTGAGCGCGCGTCCGGCGGCCTCGCCGGCGGCCATCGCCTCGGCCACGTCCACCGGGCCCGGGTCCAGCCGCACGGGGTGGCTGCTGGTGAACCAGCCGACGGTGCGGGACAGGTCCACCCCCTCGACGATGTCCTCCCGGCCGTGGCTCTCCAGGTCCAGCAGCACACCGGTGTCCCGGCCGCGGCCGGTGCGGCGGCGCCAGTCGGCCAGTGCCAGGGCCAGCCCGGTGAGCAGGACGTCGTTCACCCCGGCGTGGAAGGCCGCGGGGACCGTCGTCAGCAGGGCCTCGGCCCGCCCGGCGGGCAGTTCGACCGTCACCGAGCGCAGCGCGCCCACGGTGTCCCGCTCCGGGTCCATCGGGCGGCTGCCCAGCTCCGGGTCGGGGCCGGTCAGCGTCTGCTGCCAGAAGGGGAGTTCGGCACGGCGCAGCGGCTCGTGGGCGAGCCGGGCCAGGTGCTGCGTCCAGCGCCGGAAGGAGGTGCCCTCCGGTGCCAGGGCGGCCGGTTCGCCCGCCCCCGCGGCCCGCCACGCCTCGACCAGGTCGGGGACCAGAATGCGCCAGGACACGCCGTCCACCGCGAGGTGGTGCAGGACGAGCAGCAGCCGGCCGGACTCCCGCGGGCCGGCGTCGAACCAGACCGCCTGCGCCATGACGCCCGCCTCGGGGTCGAGCCGGTCGCGGGCCGCCTCGCCCTCCGTACGGATCAGTGCGGCCAGCCGGTCGCCGTCCGTGCCGGCCGCGTCGACGCGGCGCACCATCCGTGCGGCGTCGACCGTGCCGGGGGCGGCCACCTCCAGCCGCCAGCTCTCGCCCCGTTCGAGCCGCAGGCGCAGCGCGCCGTGGTGGTCGAGCAGGGTCCGCAGGGCGGTGACGAGCCGCTGCTCGCCGAGCTCCGCCGGGACGGTGAGCAGTGTCGCCTGGTTGACGCCGTCGCTCGGGCCGCCGAGTTCGCGCAGTTCGTCGACGATGGGCAGGGTCACCACCTCGCCGACGGCCACGTCCTGCGGGTCCCTCGCCCCCTCGCCGCCGCGCTCCTCGGCCGCCGCGGCGAGGGCCGCGACGGTCTTGTGCCGGAACACGTCCCGGGGGCTGAAGACCAGGCCGCGGGCGCGGGCCCGGCTGACCAGTTCGATGGAGACGATGCTGTCGCCGCCCAGGTCGAAGAAGCTGCTGTCCACGCCGACCTCGTCCAGGCCGAGCACCTCGGCGAAGAGTCCGGCCAGCAGTTCCTCGCGCCGGGTGTGCGGGGTCCGTCCGGCACCGCCGGAGAGGTCCGGGGCCGGCAGGGCGCGCCGGTCCACCTTTCCGCTCGGGGTGAGCGGGAAGGCGTCCAGCACCACCACGGCGACCGGCACCATGTAGTCGGGCAGGTCGGCCGCGAGCCGGTCCCGCAGCTCGTCGGGGTCGGGGTGCCCGTCGGGCGCGGGCACGGTGTAGGCGACCAGCTGGCGCACCCCGGGCCGGTCCTCGCGCACGACGACGGCCGCCTGGGCGACGCCCGGCTGTCCGGACAGCGCCGACTCGATCTCGCCGAGTTCGATGCGGAAGCCGCGGATCTTCACCTGGTCGTCGGTGCGGCCGAGGTACTCCAGCACGCCGTCGCGCCAGCGCACCAGGTCCCCGGTGCGGTACATCCGGGTGCCGGGCGGGCCGTAGGGGTCCGCCACGAACCGGCCGGCCGTCAGCGCGGAGTCGGCCACGTAGCCGCGGGCCAGCGCGGGCCCGGACAGGTGGAGTTCGCCGGGCACCCCGGGCAGGACCGGCCGCAGCCGCTCGTCGAGCACCCGGGCGGTGGTGCCGGGCACCGGGCGGCCGATGACCGGGCGGCCCGGACCGATCCGTACGACGACGGAGTCGACCGTGCACTCGGTGGGGCCGTACAGGTTGAACGCGGCCAGGCCGGGGGTCTCGGCGAGCCGGCGCCACAGCGGCTCCGGGACCGCCTCGGCGCCCAGGGCCAGCGCCCGCAGCCGGTGCGGGCCGTCCAGCAGGCCGCGGGCCACGAGCTGCGCCGCGTACGACGGCGTGGTGCTCAGCGCGTCCACCCGCCGTTCGGCGAGGTGGGCCAGCAGCGCGTCCGGGTCGGTGCGGACCTCGTCGTCCAGGACGTGCAGCTCGTGCCCGTCGAACAGCCACAGCAGCTGGTCGACGGAGGCGTCGAAGGAGAACGAGGCGAAGTGCGCGGCGCGCAGCCGGGCCCCGTCCGCCGCCGGTGCGTACACCCGCTCGCGCATGGCGTGGAACAGCCCGGCCATGGAACCGTGGCTCACCAGGACGCCCTTGGGGCGGCCGGTGGAGCCGGAGGTGTGGATCACGTAGGCGGGCGCGCCCGGGACCTGCGCCGTCCGCGGCGCGTGGTCGGGGGCGGTGGCCGTCGCCGCGGCCAGCTCGTCCGGTCCGAGGAGCTCGCTGCCGGCCGTGTCCACGCCGGGCAGGCCGTCGGCGCCGGTGAGCACCAGGGCCGGACGGGTGCGGCCGAGCATGTACGTCAGCCGGCCGGCCGGGTACGAGGGGTCGAGCGGCACGTAGCCGCCGCCCGCCTTGAGCACCGCGAGGATCGCCGTCACCAGCGCCGCGGACCGGGGCATGGCCAGGCCCACCAGGGACTCGGCGCCGATTCCGCGCGCCGCCAGCACCTGGGCCAGCCGGTTGGCGCGGGCGTCGAGCTCGGCGAAGGTGAGGGTGTCGTCCGCCGCGACGACGGCCGTGGCGCCGGGGGTCCTGGCGGCCTGCTCCGCGAACAGCTCCGCGGGGGTCCGGGCCCCGGTGGATCCGCCGCGGCCCCGGCCCCAGTCGTCCAGCACCTGTTCGAGTTCGCCGGGCACGGCGACGGCGAGGTCGCCGATGGGCCGGTCGGGACCGGCCGCGGCGGCGGCCAGCAGCCGGACCAGGCGGTCCGCGATCATCTCGGCCGTCGCCTGGTCGAACAGGTCGACGGCGTACTCGATCATGCCGGTGATGCCGTCCGGTTCGCCGTCGGCGGTCTGCCGTTCCTCCAGGTTGAACGACAGGTCGAACTTGGCGGCGTCCAGGCCGATCCGGAGCGTGGTGACGTCCAGTCCGGGCAGTACCAGCTCGGTCGACTCCGCGTTCTGGAACGACAGCATCACCTGGAACAGCGGGTGCCGGGCCAGCGAACGCGTCGGGTTGAGGACCTCCACCAGCCGCTCGAACGGCACGTCCTGGTGGGCGTACGCGGCGAGGTCGGTCTCCCGGACCCGGTCCAGGAGCTCGGTGAAGCCCGGGTCGCCGGAGGTGTCCGTGCGCAATACCAGGGTGTTCACGAAGAAGCCGACCAGTTCGTCGAGCGCCTCGTCGGTGCGGCCCGCGATCAGCGAGCCGACCGGGATGTCGGTGCCCGCGCCGAGCCTGGTCAGCAGGGCGGCGACACCGGCCTGCATGACCATGAAGAGGCTGACGTTGGACTCCTTGGCCAGTTCGGCCAGGTCCCGGTGGAGCGCGGCGGGGATGCGCACGGCGGCGCTCTCGCCACGACGGCTCGGCAGCTGCGGGCGCGGCCGGTCGACGGGCAGCGTGATCTCGTCCGGCAGTTCGGCCAGCGCCTCGTGCCAGTAGGAGAGCTGGCGGGCCAGCGAGCTGTCGGGCTCGCTCTCCTCGCCGAGCACCTCGCGCTGCCACAGGGTGTAGTCCGCGTACTGGACCGGCAGCGGCTCCCACTCGGGGGCGTCGCCCGCCGCGCGGGCGGTGTACGCGGCCGA
Organism: Streptomyces sp. sk2.1; assembly: GCF_008120935.1. Taxonomy (GTDB): domain Bacteria; phylum Actinomycetota; class Actinomycetes; order Streptomycetales; family Streptomycetaceae; genus Streptomyces. The sequence goes on along the minus strand of NZ_RDBO01000077.1, from coordinate 524,492 downwards.
CAGGTCCCGGGCCAGCGGGGCCAGCGACCAGCCGTCGGCCGCGATGTGGTGCAGCACCACGAGCAGTACGTGGTCCCGCTCGCCCAGCCGGAACACCTGTGCGCGCAGGGGCAGTTCGCGGCCCAGGTCGAAGCCGGCGTTGGCGGCCGAGGCCAGTTCGCCGGACAGCTCCTGCTCCTCGACGGTCCGGACGGGCAGCTCCGGCACCAGCGGCGGCAGGATCTGCTGCCGCGGCTGGCCCTGCTCGTCGGGGAAGAGGGTGCGCAGCGCCTCGTGGCGGGCCACGACGTCGCCGAGGGCCAGCCGCAGCGCCTGCGCGTCGAAGTCGCCGGAGAGCCGGACCGCCATCGGCACGTTGTACGCGGCCGAGTTCTCCTCGAACCGGTTGAGGAACCAGAGCCGGCGCTGGGCGGAGGAGAGCGGGACGGTCTCGGGCCGCCGGGCGGGGGCCAGGGCGGTGCGGGCGCGGGCGGCCTCGTCCAGGACCCGGTCCAGCGCGGCCACCGTCGGGTTCTCGAAGAGCGCCCGGATCGGCAACTCCACACCCAGCACCGACCGCACCCGACTCACCAGACGCGTCGCCAGCAACGAATGACCACCCAGATCGAAGAACCCGTCCTCGACCCCCACCCCCGACA
>NZ_RDBO01000077.1:517004-523754 GCF_008120935.1 Streptomyces sp. sk2.1 | reverse complement strand
GTCCGGCGTGCACTGATCGTGGGCAGACCGAAGAAGTCGGGCCCGCCGCGTCGCACCGGGCCCGACTTCTTCGGTCTGCCCACGATCAGTGCACGCCGGACGAGGCATCTCCATCCGTACGCCCTTCCGTGGACGCCCCATGCCGTCACACGGTCGGGACCTCATGGCCCGGACGGGACCGGGTCCCTGCGCGCCGGTCCACGGCCCCCGCGCTCGCACCCGTTCACGTCCGGCTTCCTCTCACGAAGGGAACCTTCATGTCCGATGTCTTCGTCAACTACCGCACAGGTGACGAGGAATCCGCAGCGACCATGATCGCTCGGGAGCTCGCCCGGCGGTTCGGCCGCGAGCGGATCTTCTTCGCCAGCGACTCGATCGAGCCCGGCCATCGTTTTCCGGCGGAGCTGATCAGGGCTGCGGAGGAGTGCGAGGCGCTTCTCGCCGTGATCGGCCCGCGCTGGGCGGAGGTACTGGGGGCCGACGGCCACCCCGCCCTCGAAGCCGAGCAGGACTGGACCCGTCGTGAAATCCGGACCGCGCTCGACCGCGGGACCTTGGTGATCCCCGTGCTCGTCGGGAAGGCCACGCGGATCGACCGCACCGTCCTTCCGGACGATCTGCAGGAACTGGCGGACTGCCAGTACAGGCGGTTCGACCATCGCAACTCGGAGTCGGACCTGACAGCGCTCGGCGACGCCCTCGCCCGGCTGCTGCCCGAACTGGGCGCGGCGGACAGCGACACCCGTGCGGCGCGGGAGCGGGAGAAGGCGAAGTCCCGCAAGAAGTCGGCCAAGAACACCGGGCACACCAGGATGCGAACGCGTGACGTCGAGCAGCGCGTGCGCGGCGGCATCGGAAACCTCAACGGAGACCTCGGCACCTTCGTCAACGAGCCGCAGGGGCCCGTGAACACCGGTCGGGGCCACCAGTACAACGCCCCTCATTTCCAGGGCGACAACACCGGGGTCCAATTCACCGCGGGCGACAACAGCGGTACGGTCCATCAGCGCTTCGAGCGCGAGCGCCGAAGCTCGGACGACGGACGATGACCGAGCAGGACCGTGTCACCGTCAACGATCCGCGTGGCCCGGTGAACAACGGCGTGGGACCCCAGTACGTCTTCTACGGCGTCGGCTCGGATTGGATGATCCGCAAAGGAGTCGAGCCCCTCCGGATCGTCCGCGAGGACCGGGTGCGCCTGGCCGACCGGTTCGTCCCACCAGTGGGCCACCGCATCGCCGCCGACCGTCTGGAGAAGCCCGGATCGGTGGTGCTGCTGGAGGCTTCGCCCGGCAGCGGCCGTCGTGCCGCGGCGATCATGCTGCTGCACGGGCTCGGTGAGGACGGGGAGGCCGACGAGGAGGGGATCCGGTTCGAGGAACTTCCTGCCACGGACAAGGACGAGGACCTTCTCGCCCCCAGCGAGGGGGACCGCTTCCTCCTCGACCTCTCCGGTATCACCGACGAGGAGGCGTACGCCAAGGCCCAGCGGCTCTTGGCTGCGCGCCGGTCACAGGTCCAGGAGGCGGGGGCCCACATGGTCGTCGTCCTGCCTTCGGGCATGGAACACGCCCACGCGCCGGACCTCGAACCGGACACCGTGACGCTGGGGCGCCCCCGGGGCGTCGCCGTCATCACCCGGTACCTCCGTATGGACCGGATGGCCTTCCGTTCCGCGGACCTGGGGGACGCCGACCTCCGGCGTCTGTGCGCCCGCTCCCCCATGCGGGAACTCGCGCGTCTCGCGGGGCTGGTGAGAACTGCTCGCGACAGCGGACGGTTCGGCACCGACTTCGCCGGATGGCTCGACCAGGCGATGCACGCGGTGACCGACCGTGCCGGTGACGTGGGCCGACAGGTGGCCGCGGTCCGCAACGCGCCCGAGCGGGCCCTGCTGCTCGCGACGGCGATGTTCGAGGAAGCCCACGCCGACACCGTCTACGAGGCATGGCACGGCCTGATGAGGACGGTGAGGTACGAGGAAGAGACGACGACCGAGCTCGCGCGGACGGATTTCGGGGAGCGACTGGCGGCGCTGGGTATCGAGCGGGCCCCGGATGGGCGGCTCCTCTTCGACCGACTGGCCTACGCCGACGCTGTACGGACGTACTTCTGGGCGAACTTTCCCGGGATGCGCGACGATCTCAGAGACTGGATCGGCCATGCCGCCGGGCTCCATGGCCTGACCACCGACGATCGGGTGAACGTCGCCGTCCGCTTCGGCGAGCGGTCCCTGGCCGTCGGGCGGCCCGACGACCTCTTCGACCTCGTGGTCCGCTGGGCTCACGGAGCAACCGGGACGTCCTGCGACCCCCGAGCCGTGGCGGCCCTCGAGCTCGGCCTCAGTCACGAGAGGTTCGGGAGGTGGTTCCGCAGGCGGATGTACAAGTGCGCGAGGTCCGGCCCCTTGCCGGACGGCCTCGTCCGCGTCCTGACCGTCGTCTGTCTCCAGAGCCTCAGCACGACGCACCCGGATCAGGCGATCGTACGGCTCCATCACCTCGCTGTACGGGAGGGGGAGGCGGCGCGCGAGGCCCGGGAGGCACTTCTCGACCTCGCCGGCCGTGACCGCCGGCTCTACCGGCAACTGATCGACCGCCTGCGGGACCGGACGTATCGGGAGGCACGCGAGGCGGAACCCCATCTCCGGCTGCTCACTGAGCTGTTGAGGAGCGATCGAGCGCCGGACCCACCGCCGTGGCCGGCCCTGTTCCTGGGCTGGGAGACGGTTTTCTCCCAGCCGCCGGCGGAGCTCTGGAACCCGCTGGTGAGCAACTGGCTGAACACCGTGGCAGGCGACAGTGCACGGGAGATGGCACTGGACCTGATGGTCAGAGCGACGCGCGGTCGCATGACTGCTCTCCACCGCCTGTACGCCATCGCCTGCACCTGGGCAGGGTCCGCGCGCCACCCGTCCCGGGCAACCGTCGCCGCCCTCCTGTGGCAGCACATCGACCACGCGCAGTACGCCCGCACGGAGCGTGCGGGCGCCGGACCACGGACCACGGAAGAGGCACGATGAAAGACCGCTTTCCCAGCCTGCTGTTCGTCGCTCTCTGCGGCCTCGCACCGGCTGTGCTCGGAAACCTCCTGCACTGGTCGGCATGGCTGTGGGGCTTCATGTCCATGGTCACGACCTCGGGTTCCCTGCTGCTCGTGCTGGCGAACCTCAGCAGTGACCGCGCGTCGGCCGATCCCTACGAACCCGGGGAACCCGAGCCGCCCGCAGCACCGACGGAGCAGCCGTACCAGGAGACGCGGGTGGTCGATGCGGCGCTGCCGAGCGCGACGGACGGCTACGACTTCCTCTTCTCCGCCACTGTGTGGTGGAGGCCGGTACCCGGCCACTCCGACTGGTCCGACGGTGCCTCCCCGGCCCTCGCCGTGTCCTCGGTCGTCAGCCGGGCCCTGGAGGTCGTCCGCCGCGAGGAGCCCGGCCATGCGAGCTTCGCGCGGTATCTCCTGGAGGGGGAGTTGGGTGCCCCGCTCCCGGACCGGAGCGGACGGGTGAAGGCACTGGCGGCCGATGTGACGCTGACCCTCTCCCCCGCCGACCGCGAGCGCCTGCGGAAGTTGAACGACCTTCGCAAGGATGAAGAGATCTGGGAATACGAGCGTCAGCACGAACGCAACAAGCGGCGCTACCTGGGTGACGACGTGCTCGAGAGCGCGGGCAGCGCGGTGGTGTGGTGGCTGTCCCGTCACGAGAACGAGATCGAGAAGGCGGTCGACATGATCGGCCCACTCGCCCAGATCGCGGCGGCGGCCAAGAACGAGGAGGTGCCCGAGATCTTCCGGCACCTGCTCGTCCCGCCTGTGCACGCGCGGAGCGAGGCGACCGTCGGAGGCCCTTCGTGGCACGGGGAGAACAGGGAAGGAGAGCTGCTCGACCGCGAGGAGGAAGTAGGAGTTACGGACCGACTGCTCCTGTTACTGGCAGCGGTGGGCCTGAAACCGGACATGGACGAGTACACGGTGTTCGTGCACCGTGTGATTCGGAGTTTGGAAGCGGCCGGGCTGGACGAGGCCGCCGAGGAGCTCAGGCGGACCTTCTTCCCAGCGCCCGATGCGGATGGGGGCGAGGGACCGGAGGATGGGCCCTCGGGCGGGGAGGACACCACGGAGCCTTGGTCGCCGGACTTCTCCGGTCCTGAGGAATCTCCGTCCACCGACGCGGGCGCGTTCACGCCGGGGTCTACGGAGAACGGCACGGGCGAACGGAACCAAGGCCGACAGGAAACGAGTGAGGACAACGTGACGCCTCCGCGCTTCTGGGACACCTCGCACACCCCGCGCCGGCCCGTCGCACCTCACACACCGGACGAGAACAACGAGGACGAGAACTGATCCGGTAGGCGGCCTGCTCTCCGAGGCTCCCCTTCACCGCACATTGCGGCGGGGGAGCCCTTTCCTCCCCCGGGACCTGGGCAGGACCATCGCTGGCCGGGTGGTCCGAGGAAGTCTCACCCCCGGGCCACCCGACCAGTGAAGCGCAACCTCGAACGAAAGGATCCCGGTAACGTACCGCTCTCGGCGCCATGCAGAGGAGAGAGGCGACTGATAGGCGGTCAGCCACCCCTCACTGGTCGTCCAGTACGGGAGAAGACTCGCGAACATTTTGGAGGAGTGGGCTTTTCAAGGCTGTATGTCTGCCAGATCGACGCTGTGGCGATAGGCCGCCCACCAGGCGTTGGCGGCTACTCTGCGAATGAAGTCAGCACAGAACCAGCACGAGTACGCACCCAACCGGAATCAATAGTGGTAACGGGCCGCCAGGATGATGATCTCTCGGTCCGTGACCAGATAAACGAGGCGATGCTCGTCATCGATCCGCCGCGACCAGGCCCCGGGCAGGTGGTACTTCAGCGGCTCGGGCTTGCCGATCCCGGCGAACGGGTCCCGCAGGACGTCCTCGATGAGCTTGTTGATCCGGGCGAGCATCTTGCGGTCGTTCTTGAGCCAGGACGTGTAGTCCTCCCAGCCCCCCTCTTCGAAGACGAGCCTCACACGGCGCCCTTCTCGGCACCCGGCGCATCAGGGTCGATGAGCTCCCGCTCGGAGAGCCCTATGCCGCCGAACGCGTTCTCGTACGCCTTGAGCAGCCGACGGGCGTTGGCCGGCGAGCGCAACAGGTAGGAGCCTTCACGCAGGGCGGCGTAGTCCTCAGCCGAGACGAGTACGGCGTTCCCGTGCTTGGAGACGATCTCGATGGCCTCGTGATCATCGTTGACCTTCTTGATCAACGGGAAGAGAGCCTTGCGCGCCTCGCTGGCAGTGATCGACATCGACTGAACTCCCTCCAGGACTGGTACCACATAACGTACCACTTAATGGAGGGCGGGCGGGGCGAAAAGTCAGCACCGGGTCAGCACGGGAAGGAAAACGGGGCCCGCCTCAGGAGAGGCGGGCCCCGTTCAATCTGCACATTTGACAGTTCAACCTAGTTCATGAAAGTCGAACGCTCAGACGTTGAAGCGGAACTCCACCACGTCGCCGTCCTGCATCACGTACTCCTTGCCCTCCATGCGGGCCTTGCCCTTGGCGCGGGCCTCGGCGACGGAGCCGGTCTCGACCAGGTCCTCGAAGGAAACGATCTCCGCCTTGATGAAGCCCTTCTGGAAGTCGGTGTGGATCACACCGGCCGCCTCGGGGGCCGTGGCGCCCTTCTTGATCGTCCAGGCCCTGGCTTCCTTCGGGCCCGCCGTCAGGTAGGTCTGCAGGCCCAGGGTGTCGAAGCCGACGCGGCCGAGGGTGGCCAGGCCGGGCTCTTCCTGTCCCATGGACTGGAGGAGTTCGAGGGCCTCCTCGTCGTCGAGCTCGATCAGCTCGGACTCGATCTTGGCGTTCAGGAAGATCGCCTCGGCGGGGGCGACCAGGGCGCGCTGCTCGTTCTTGAAGTCCTCGTCGACCAGCTCGTCCTCGTCGACGTTGAAGACGTAGAGGAAGGGCTTGGTGGTCAGGAGGTGCAGCTCGTGGAGGAGCCTGCCCTTCTCGGTGCCGGCGGTGATGCCCGCGGAGAAGAGGGTCTGGCCGGACTCCAGGATCTTCTGGGCCTCCTCGACCGCGGCGAGAACCGCGACCTTGTCCTTCTGGAGGCGGGACTCCTTGGTCAGGCGCGGGACGGCCTTCTCGACCGACTGGAGGTCGGCGAGGATCAGCTCGGTGTTGATCGTCTCGATGTCGTCCTTGGGCGAGACCTTGCCGTCGACGTGGACGACGTTCTCGTCCTTGAACGCGCGGATGACCTGGCAGATCGCGTCGGACTCGCGGATGTTCGCCAGGAACTTGTTGCCCAGGCCCTCACCCTCGGAGGCGCCGCGGACGATGCCGGCGATGTCGACGAAGTCCACCGTGGCGGGGAGCAGCCGCTGGGAGCCGAAGATCTCCGCCAGCTTGTTCAGGCGGGAGTCCGGGACGCCCACGACACCGACGTTCGGCTCGATCGTGGCGAACGGGTAGTTGGCCGCCAGCACGTCGTTCTTGGTCAGGGCGTTGAACAGGGTCGACTTGCCGACATTCGGCAGGCCGACGATTCCGATCGTGAGCGACACGTTGGCGACTTCCTGAGGAGTGAGGAGTGAGGAGGTGGTGGGTGGAGCGGTTGCGGACCCGGTGGGCCGATTCTCCAGTTTACGGGCGAGGACGACCGGGCAACCACGGGTCCGCAACCGCTCCACCCACCACCTCCTCACTCCTCACTCCTCAGGAAGTCGCCAACGTGTCGCTCACGATCGGAATCTTTTTTTTTTC
>NZ_RDBO01000077.1:506433-516958 GCF_008120935.1 Streptomyces sp. sk2.1 | reverse complement strand
GGGCGGTGCGGATGCGGGGGCGATCGGTTCCCGTTCGGCCGTGTGGCATCGAACTCATCGCCTAGGTCGCCCAAAGCGCGTGTCCCGCACCCGCTTCCTCCCGCCCGGCGACCTACGTTGTCCCGGTGGAGCAGCACAGGACACGTCCCCCGCAGCGCAGGCAGGCCCAGCAGGCCCCGCTGTCCCCGCAGGGCACCATCGAGGAAACCGCGACCGTCTACCGGGTGATCAGGGCGCCCGAGGGGCGGTCCCGGCCGGTGCCGCCCGTCGTGCTCGCGCTGCGCAGGCTGCCCAACCCGCGGCTGACCGGCATCGGCGCGGGGCTCTTCGCCGCCGCGTCCATGCTCGTGCTGGGCTGTCTCGACCTGCTGCTCCTCGACGGTTCGTCGGTCGTGTTCGGGGCGCTGTTCCTGCCGGTCAGCGCGCTGACGGCGCTGTGGGTGCGGCCCGCCGACCTGGTGACCGCGCCGATCATCGTGCCGATCGCGTTCACCGTCGGCGTCGTCCCGATCGCCGGTGGCACGGGCGGTTTCGGCGGCCGGACCATGGCGGTCGTCACGGCGCTCGCCGTGCACGCCGGGTGGCTGTACGGCGGAACGCTCGTCGCCGGTGTCATCGCGACCGTACGGAAAGTACGGCTGATGCGGCAGCGGCAGCGCCGTCTGCTGCTCGCCGCCCAGACCGCGCGGCCGGCCCGGACCGCGCGCCCCGGCCAGGAGGCGGCGCGGACCGCACAGCCCCCGGCCCGGCCCCGGCCCACGCAGCCGCCGCGCCGCCCCCAGCGGTGACCGGCCCGCGCACCCGCTCGTCGTGCGACCGGCCCAGACCCTCTCGAAGGGCCGGGGCCGATCGTCGCACGACGGGGTGACGCGTACGGCTCCTCGCCGGGGCCGTACGGCGGCGCGACGACGGCGGCGGCCCCTCTTCCCCGGGGTCGCCGCCGTCGTCGCGCCGTCAGTGGCCGCCGGCCGCCATCGCCGCGCCCACGATGCCCGCGTTGTTCTGCAACTGCGCCGGCACCAGCTCGGCCCGTACGTTCTCGATCAGCGGCAGGAACTTGTCGGCCTTGCGGCTGACCCCGCCGCCGATGATGAAGAGCTCGGGCGAGAACAGCATCTCCACATGGGCCAGGTACTTCTGCAGCCTGCGCGCCCAGTGGTGCCAGCTCAGGTCCTCGTCCTCGCGCGCCTTGGTGGAGGCGTGCTTCTCCGCGTCGCGGCCGTTCAGCTCCAGGTGGCCCAGCTCGGTGTTGGGCACGAGCCGGCCGTCGGTGAACAGGGCGCTGCCGATTCCCGTACCGAGCGTCAGCACGATCACCGTCCCCTTGCGGTCGCGGCCCGCACCGAACGTCATCTCGGCGATGCCCGCCGCGTCGGCGTCGTTCAGGATCGTGACGGGCTGTCCCAGCCGGTCGCCGAGCAGTCCGCGGGCGTCCAGGTCGATCCAGCCCTTGTCGACATTGGCCGCGGTACGGGTGTGCCCCCCGGTGACGACGCCGGGGAAGGTGATGCCGATCGGCCCCGACCAGTCGAAGTGGCCGACCACCTCGGCCACGCACCCCGCCACGTCCTCGGGCGTCGCCGGATGCGGCGTCAGTACTTTGTGGCGCTCCTGCGCCAGGTCCCCGCGGTCCAGGTCCACGGGAGCGCCCTTGATCCCGGATCCGCCGATGTCCACGCCGAAGATCTGCATGCGGTCCACGGTACGGGCAGCCGACCCGGCGCACTCCCCGGAACGCGAGGACGCGTCCGCCGAAGGAGGGGTGCGCCGGGGCTCCTCACTTCTCGGAGGGGACGGCCTTCCCGGAGAGCGCGGCGGCCTCGGCGCGCAGGTCGCGGCGGAGCTCCTTGGGCAGCGAGAACGTGATCGACTCCTCGGCCGCCTTCACGATCTCCACGTCCTCGAAGCCGCGCGCGGACAGCCACTCCAGGACCCCGTCGACCAGTACCTCGGGCACGGACGCGCCGGACGTGACGCCGACCGTGGAGACGCCCTCCAGCCATGCCTCGTCGATCTCCTCGGCGAAGTCGACCAGGTGGGCGTCGTCGGCCCCGGCGCCGAGGGCGACCTCGACCAGGCGGACCGAGTTGGAGGAGTTCTTGGAGCCGACGACGATCACGAGGTCGGCGTCCGTGCCCATCTGCTTCACGGCGATCTGGCGGTTCTGCGTGGCGTAGCAGATGTCGTCGCTGGGCGGCGAGATCAGGAGCGGGAACTTCTCCTTGAGCGCGCCGACCGTCTCCATCGTCTCGTCGACGGAGAGCGTCGTCTGGGAGAGCCAGACGACCTTCGACGGGTCGCGGACCTCGACACCGGCGACGTCCTCGGGGCCGTCGACCAGCGTGATGTGGTCGGGGGCCTCGCCGGAGGTGCCGATGACCTCCTCGTGGCCCTCGTGGCCGATGAGGAGGATGTCGAAGTCCTCCTGCGCGAAGCGGACCGCTTCCTTGTGGACCTTGGTGACCAGGGGGCAGGTCGCGTCGATCGTGGCGAGCTTCCGCTCGGCCGCCTCCTGGTGCACGGTCGGCGCGACGCCGTGCGCGGAGAACATCACGATGGAGCCCTCGGGGACCTCCGCCGTCTCCTCGACGAAGATCGCGCCCTTCTTCTCCAGGGTCTGCACGACGTACTTGTTGTGGACGATCTCGTGGCGCACGTACACCGGGGAGCCGTACTGCTCCAGGGCTTTCTCCACGGCGATCACGGCACGGTCCACGCCCGCGCAGTAGCCACGGGGAGCGGCGAGCAGGACGCGGCGAGGTGTCGTAGCAGTCATGCGTCCCATCGTAAGGCCGAGCAGGACGCGCGAAAGATCGGCACTGTCGCAAAACTGATGCGTACGCGGACAACGGAGGGCTCATGTCGGAGACCGGCGGCATCAGCGACAGCGGCAACGGTGACGGCGGCGGGGGCCCATCGTGATGTTCTCCGCGCACGGCGTCGCGCCGACCGTGCACCAGGAGAGCGGCAGGCTGCGGCGGACGCTCGGCTTCCGGGACCTGGTGGTCTACGGGCTCCTCTTCATCGCGCCGATGGCGCCCGTCGGGGTGTTCGGCACGCTCGACGCGAAGTCGGACGGCGCGGTCGCGCTGGTCTACGTCGCGGCGACCGCGGTGATGGCGTTCACGGCGTTCAGCTACGCCCAGATGGTGCGGGTCGCGCCGCTGGCGGGTTCGGTCTTCGCGTACGCGCGCAAGGCGCTCGGGGAGGGGCCGGGGTTCATCGCCGGGTGGATGGCGATGCTCGACTACCTGCTGATCCCCGCGGTCGCCTACCTCTTCTCCGGGATCGCGCTGAACTCGCTCGTCCCGTCGGTCTCGCGGTGGGTGTGGACGGCGCTCGCGGTCGTCGTCACCACGCTGCTCAACCTCCGGGGCGTACGGGCCGCCGCCCGGGTGGGCTTCGCGGTGCTGGCGATGGAGATCGTGGTGCTGCTGGTGTTCCTGGTGTCGGCGGTGGTGGTCCTCGTGCGGGACGGGGCGCAGCGCGGCTGGCTGACCCCGCTCACCGGGGATTCCGCCTTCTCCGTGTCGGCGGTGGTGGGGGCGGTCTCGGTGGCCGTGCTGTCCTATCTCGGCTTCGACGCGATCGCCTCGTTCGCGGAGGAGGTGACGGGGGGTTCGGAGAAGGTGGCGCGGGCGGTGCTCTTCTGCCTGGTGCTCGCGGGCACGCTGTTCGTGGCGCAGGCGTATCTGGCGGCGCTGCTGGAGCCGATGACGTCGGCGGAGCTGGCCGCCGATCCGGCCGCGCAGGGGTCGGCGTTCTACGACACGGTGGACGCGGCGGTCGGGAGCTGGCTGCACGATCTGGTGGCGGTCAGCAAGGCGATCGGCGCGGCCTTCGCGGCGCTGGCCGGGCAGGCGGCCGCGGGGCGGCTGCTCTTCGCGATGGCCAGGGAACGGCGGCTGCCCCGGGTGCTCGCCAAGGTCGACCCGGCGTCGGGGGTGCCGCGGTCGGCGATTCTGCTGGCGGCGACGGTGACACTGGTCGCCGCGGTGTGGGCGGCCCGGCGGGACGACGGTCTCGATCATCTGGTGTCGGTCGTCGACATCGGCGCCCTGACGGCGTTCGTGCTGCTGCACGCGTCGGTGGTCGGCTGGTTCGCCGTGCGCCGGATGGAGGGACCGCCGAGCTGGTGGCGGCACGTGCTGGTGCCGGTGGTGGGCGCGGGGGCGCTGATCGCGGTCATCGTGGAGGCGACGGCGAGCGCGCAGGTGGTGGGGGTGTGCTGGTTCGGGGTGGGGCTGGTGGTGCTGGCGGCGCAGTGGGGACGCCGCACGGCCTGAGGACCCGGCACGCGCGACCGCCCCCGGCCGGAGGCCCCGAGCCGGTCCGGGAACGGGGCCGCGGGCCGATCCGCGAGCGGGGGCGCCGAGCCGGTACGGGAACGGGAGACCCCGAGCCGGTCCAGGAACGAGGGCCCCCGGCCGGTACGGGAACGGGGGCGCCGAGCCGGTACGGGAACGAGAGGCCCCGAGCCGGTCCGGAAGCGTGCCACGGCGGCCGTCGTCGTAGCCGCCCGATTGTCGGTGGGGGCGGATACGCTCGCCGCATGGCTCTCCAAACGTCCGCGGAAACCCCGCTGCCCGTCGGTGAGGTGTCGCGGCTCATCGGCGGCTGGATCGACCGGCTCGGGGCGGTCTGGGTGGAGGGGCAGATCACCCAGCTGTCGCGCCGGCCGGGCGCCGGGGTGGTGTTCCTGACGCTGCGCGACCCGTCGCAGGACATCTCGGTGGGGGTGACGTGCTTCCGCCAGGTCTTCGACCGGATCGCCGACGTGGTGACGGAGGGCGCGCGGGTCGTCGTCCTCGCCAAGCCCGAGTGGTACGCGCCGCGCGGCCAGCTGTCCCTGCGGGCCACGGAGATCCGGCCGGTCGGCATCGGCGAGCTGCTGGTCCGGCTCGAACAGCTGAAGAAGTCGCTGGCCTCGGAGGGGCTCTTCGCGCCGGGCCGGAAGAAGCCGCTGCCGTTCCTGCCGCAGCTGATCGGCCTGGTCTGCGGGCGGGCGTCGGCCGCCGAGCGCGACGTCCTGGAGAACGCCCGGCGGCGGTGGCCCGCGGTCCGCTTCGAGGTGCGCAACACGGCGGTGCAGGGCGTCCACGCGGTGAACCAGGTGGTCCAGGCGGTGAAGGAGCTGGACGACCTCCCGGCCGTCGACGTGATCGTCGTGGCGCGGGGCGGCGGCAGCGTGGAGGACCTGCTGCCGTTCTCGGACGAGCAGCTGATCCGGACGGTCGCCGCGTGCCGTACGCCGGTGGTGTCGGCGATCGGCCACGAACCCGACTCCCCGCTGCTCGACCTGGTCGCGGACCTGCGCGCCTCCACCCCGACGGACGCGGCCAAGAAGATCGTGCCCGACGTGGGCGAGGAGCTGGACCGGGTGCGGCAGCTGCGCGACCGCGCGCTGCGGACGGTACGGGGGCTGCTGGACCGGGAGGAGCGCGGCCTGGCGCACGCCCTGGCCCGGCCGTCGATGGAGCGCCCCCACCGGATGGTGGACGAGCGCGCTGCGGAGATCGACGCGCTGACCGGCCGGAGCAGACGGGTGCTGGGGCATCTGCTGGACCGGGCGGACTCGGAGCTCGCGCACACCCGGGCGCGGGTCGTCGCGCTGTCGCCCGCGGCGACGCTGGAGCGCGGATACGCGGTGCTGCAACGGGCCGACGGCCAGGTCGTGCGCTCCCCCGAGGACGCGGGGGCGCCGGGCGACGTGCTGCGGGCCCGGGTGTCGGGGGGCGAGTTCGCCGTACGGGTGGACGAGTGAGCCGGCCCGGCGCCGGTGCGCACGGGTCGGGGGCCGCGCCCACGCGCGCGCCCGAAAGCAGGGACGTACGAGGTCACAGGCCCCTGACGGGCCGGAGAACAGGGTGGAACGCATGACGGACGAAGCGACCGCAACGGCCGATGCCGCGGACACGCTCGGCTACGAGCAGGCCCGCGACGAGCTGATCGAGGTGGTGCGCCGCCTGGAGGCGGGCGGTACGACGCTGGAGGAGTCCCTCGCGCTGTGGGAGCGGGGCGAGGAGCTGGCGAAGGTGTGCCGGCACTGGCTGGAGGGTGCGCGCGCCCGGCTGGACGAGGCGCTGGCGGGACCGGCCGCCCCCGAGGGCGACGGCACTGCGGCGGACGCCGGCTGAGGGGAGCAGACCCGGAAGGCGCGGAACCGGGAGGAACGGAAACGAGCAGGTCGGACGGTATGCGAGCGGGCCGGGAGCGAGGAGGGCGGGGACGGGCGGACCGACGCACGGGCTGTGCAACGGATCACTCCCCCTCGCTTTAGTTGAAAGTTAACCTACTTCTCCCGTACGGTGTTCCACGTCGCTCGATCCCAGCACGCCCGGAAGGTAATACGCACGATGTCCCTCGCCCTTGACCCCGCCGCCCAGGACCTCCTCTTCCGTGAGGCCCGCACCGCCAACACCTTCACCGACGAGCCGGTCAGTGATGAGCAGGTCCAGGCGATCTACGACCTGGTCAAGTACGGCCCCACCGCCTTCAACCAGTCGCCGCTGCGCGTCGTCCTGGTCCGCTCCGACGAGGCCCGCGCCCGCCTGGTGAAGCACATGGCCGAGGGCAACCAGCCGAAGACCTCGACCGCCCCGCTGGTCGCGATCCTGGCCACCGACAACGAGTTCCACGAGGAGCTCCCGGCGCTGCTGCCGCACTTCCCGCAGGCCAAGGACGCGTTCTTCTCCGAGCGCCCGGTCCGCGAGTCGGCCGCCACGCTGAACGGCGCGCTGCAGGCCGCGTACTTCATCATCGGCGTCCGCGCCGCCGGCCTGGCCGCGGGCCCGATGACCGGCTACGACGCCGCGGGCATCGAGAAGGAGTTCCTGGACGGCGACCACAACGTGCTGATGGTCGTCAACATCGGCAAGCCCGGCGAGGACGCCTGGTTCCCGCGCCTGCCGCGCCTCTCCTACGACGAGGTCGTCACGACCGTCTGACCGTCGCCGCGCACACGGGGAAGGCCCCGGAATCCGCCGAGGATTCCGGGGCCTTCCCTTATATGTCCATCCACGTCCGCGCGGAGGGCACCCCCGCGTCCGCCCGGGTCAGGATCCCTTGAGCGCCGCGGCCATCTCCGCCAACCGCTCCGTCGAGGCGGAGCCCGTGACGACCGTGGTCGAGCCCTTGTCGAGGCGCACGAGGGCGTCGTACTTGTCGCCCTTCCAGTGCTGCCAGTCCTCGCCCGCGACCTGTCGCGTGCGGCCGGTGTCCCGGGCGTCCTGGCTGACCTCGGTGACGTACTTCTTCGCCGGGGAGGTGGACTGCTCCACCGCGACGTACTTGCCGTCCGGGTCGAGGAAGCCGAGGTGCCAGCTGTTGCCCTGCGCGCGGCTGTAGCTGACCGAGGTGGGCTTCCAGTCCCCGACCAGTCCGTCCGGGGCCACCACGGGGTACGGCGCGGCACGGCGCGCCGTCAGAAGCTCCACCCGGTAGTCGATCGCCTTGACCGGGTTGGCGTTCTCGTCGTGCGGAATGAAGATGTAAGCACTCCCCGCGACGGCGGAGATGACCGCCATCGACAGGAACATGTCCCGCACCGTCTGCTTGCCTCGCTTGCTAGCCACGGACCCATGGTCGCATCAGGCCCGGCGGGCCCGACCCCGGGGGCGGCCCGCTCATAAGTGACCCGGTCTGCTCATTTTGTCGACCTGACGATAGAGTCACAGCACCCTCTTCCGGTCGTCGTCGTACAGAAAGGTGCGCTCCGATGTCCGAGCATCATCTGCCGTCCCAGCTGGAGGTCTCCCCGGAGGCCCCCGATCGCAACCTCGCCCTGGAGCTGGTCCGGGTCACCGAGGCCGCCGCCATGGCGGCCGGGCGCTGGGTGGGCCGCGGCGACAAGATCGGCGCCGACGGCGCCGCCGTGAAGGCCATGCGGACCCTCGTCTCCACCGTCTCGATGAACGGCGTCGTCGTC
This sequence comes from Streptomyces sp. sk2.1, assembly GCF_008120935.1. GTDB lineage: Bacteria > Actinomycetota > Actinomycetes > Streptomycetales > Streptomycetaceae > Streptomyces. The sequence goes on along the minus strand of NZ_RDBO01000077.1, from coordinate 509,031 downwards.
ATCGGGGAGGGCGAGAAGGACGAGGCGCCCATGCTGTTCAACGGCGAGCGCGTCGGTGACGGCACCGGCCCCGAGGTCGACATCGCCGTGGACCCGATCGACGGCACGACCCTGAACGCCAAGGGCATGCCGAACGCCATCGCCGTACTGGCCGCCGCCGACCGCGGCGCCATGTTCGACCCGTCCGCCGTCTTCTACATGGACAAGTTGGTCACCGGCCCCGAGGCCGCCGACTTCGTCGACATCAACGCACCCGTCTCGGTGAACATCCGCCGTGTCGCGCGGGCGAAGAACTCCGCCCCCGAGGACGTCACCGTCGTCGTGCTCGACCGCCCCCGCCACGAGGGCATCGTCAAGGAGATCCGGGAGACCGGCGCCCGGATCAAGTTCATCTCCGACGGCGACGTCGCGGGTTCCATCATGGCCGCCCGCGAGGGAACCGGCGTCGACCTGCTGATGGGCATCGGCGGCACGCCCGAGGGCATCATCTCGGCCTGCGCCATAAAGTGCCTCGGCGGCGTCATCCAGGGCAAGCTCTGGCCCAAGGACGAGGCCGAGCGGCAGCGCGCCCTGGACGCCGGGCACGACCTGGACCGGGTGCTGTCCACCGACGACCTGGTCAGCGGAGACAACGTGTTCTTCGTCGCGACCGGCATCACGGACGGCGAACTGATGCGCGGCGTGCGGTACCGCGCGGAGACGGCGACCACCGAGTCGATCGTCATGCGGTCCAAGTCCGGCACCATCCGGAAGATCGACTCCACGCACCGGCTGTCGAAGCTGCGCGCCTACAGCGCGATCGACTTCGACCGCGCGAAGTAGCCACCACCGCGCCGAGGCCGGCCCGGGACCACGGGACCGCGAGACCCTCGGGAGCCGCAGGGCCACGGCGGAAGAAACGCGAAGAGGCGCCCCCCTGTGCGGTGGGGGCGCCTCTTCGCGTTGTCCGGCCCGCGTTGTCCGGCCCGCGTCGTCCGGCCCGCGTCGTCCGGCCCGCTTCGTCCGGCCCGCGTCGCTCGGTCCGAGCCGTCCGGCCCGGTCAGCCCGCCGCGGCGATGCGGTCCGCCGCGGCGGAGGACGCGGACGATGCCTTGAGCTCCATCTCACGCCGTCTGCGGCGGGCGAGCACCACCCGGCGCTCGGCGGCGGTGAGCCCGCCCCACACCCCGTACGGCTCCGGCTGTATGAGCGCGTGCTCCTGGCACTCGATCATCACGGGGCAGCGCGCGCAGAGGCGCTTCGCCGACTCCTCTCGCGCGAGTCTGGCAGCAGTCGGCTCCTTCGACGGGGCGAAGAACAGCCCGGCCTCGTCCCGGCGGCACACCGCCTCCGAATGCCAGGGGCCGGCCTGGTCCTCCCGCGCGGGGGTGCGCTGGGGAGGGACGGCAGCGACCTGCAGGGGCTGATGCGGCAGTTGCAGCACGGTCTACTCCTGACGACTTCGCAAGCGGGAGGCGATGCAACTTCCCCTACCCGCTGTGCGCGCGCCTATGCACTGAGTGGCTCTTCGTTCGGGTCCGCCAAATCATGTCCGAGCGACAATTTGGCTTGTTCTCGAAGGGGTTCGAAGCAGTTCGAATGCGTTCCGGGAAATCCGGGGGCCCGGGAGCGAATCGGAAATGCCCGGAGCGTTTCGGAGGAGTCCGGAACAGTCCGGAGGGCTTTGGATGACTTCGGAGCACTCGGGAGAAGTGCGACAAGAGCCGAAAGGTTCGGCGCGGGCGGGTTCGCCGGAATCCGGGCACGGCGAACCCCGCCGCCACCGGGGACGTATCGCCTGGCGGGCCGCCCGTCAGCCGAAGTGCTTGCGGAGCCGGTCGTGAAGGTCCGCGATGAACTTTCCGCGCCTGGGCCTCGCCTCGACGCTGCCGAACACCGAATAGCCGTTGACGACGACCACCGGCGCTTCCGGATCCGCGGATTCCAGTGTGGTGACTTCGAAATTGCCGAAGACACCCGTGCCGCTGCCGCGCAGCGAGATGTTCTCGGGAACCCTGATATCGACGCTTCCGAAGATGGAAGTGGCGTTGATGACGGTGAGTCTCTGGCCGAAAAGAGCCTCGGTCAGATCGATCTCCACACTGCCGAAGAGCGCGAAGGCGTTCGTGCGGCTGCCGACCCGCCAACGGCCCTTGCGGGTGGACCCGCTGAAGATCGCCACCATGTTGTCGGCCGGGCCCGCGGGGCTGTCGTGGGCGGGCACCCCGGCGGCGGCCGGGCGGGCGGCGGTCGAGGCGGCGGGCAGGTCCCGTACCAGTGGTTCGAGCTCGCCGACGGTCTTGGCGCGGTAGACCGCGTCGACCCGCTCGGCATGTTCCTCGGCGGTGAGCCGGCCCTCGGCCATGGCTTCCCGCAGGATGTCCGCGATCCGGTCCCGGTCCGCGTCGGAGGCGCGGATACCGGCCGGCTCCGCGGGGGCTACGGGCTGCTGGGGGTGCTTTTCGAGGTCCACCGACCCAGCGTACCGAAACGCGATAGATCGCGACTACCCCCGTGGACCCTGTCGTGTCGCCCCGCGCACCCGCGACACCCTCCGCATGCCCCGGCCGGACCCCGACCCCGCACCCGGTCACCTCCCCGCCGCCCCGCCGTAGCACG
>NZ_RDBO01000077.1:494368-506333 GCF_008120935.1 Streptomyces sp. sk2.1 | reverse complement strand
CCGTAGCCCCCGCGGAGCCGGCCGGTATCCGCGCCTCCGACGCGGACCGGGACCGGATCGCGGACATCCTGCGGGAAGCCATGGCCGAGGGCCGGCTCACCGCCGAGGAACATGCCGAGCGGGTCGACGCGGTCTACCGCGCCAAGACCGTCGGCGAGCTCGAACCACTGGTACGGGACCTGCCCGCCGCCCCGCCGTAGCACGACCCCGCCCCGGAAGGGTGGAACTGAGCCTTACCTCACAGCTTCGGCACCCGTGCGGCGTTCTACCCTGGTGGATGCGCTGCCCAAGGGAGGTCAGCCGCCGTCTGCCGAGTGAGGAATGGCCGTAATGCCAGAGTTTGCGTACTCCGATCTGCTCCCCCTGGGCGAGGACACCACGCCGTACCGCCTGGTGACCTCCGAGGGTGTCTCCACCTTCGAGGCCGACGGTCGTACGTTCCTCAAGGTCGACCCGGAGGCTCTGCGCACCCTGGCCGCCGAGGCCATGCACGACATCTCGCACTACCTGCGCCCCGCCCACCTCGCGCAGCTGCGGCGGATCGTGGACGACCCCGAGGCGTCGTCCAACGACAAGTTCGTCGCGCTCGACCTGCTGAAGAACGCGAACATCGCGGCGGCCGGCGTGCTGCCGATGTGCCAGGACACCGGCACCGCGATCGTCATGGGCAAGCGCGGGCAGAACGTGCTCACCGAGGGCGGTGACGAGGAGGCGCTGTCGCACGGCATCTTCGACGCCTACACCAAGCTGAACCTCCGCTACTCGCAGATGGCTCCGCTCACCATGTGGGAGGAGAAGAACACCGGCTCGAACCTCCCCGCCCAGATCGAGCTGTACGCCACCGACGGCGGCGCGTACAAGTTCCTCTTCATGGCGAAGGGCGGCGGCTCGGCCAACAAGTCGTTCCTCTTCCAGGAGACGAAGGCCGTGCTGAACGAGGCCTCCATGATGAAGTTCCTGGAGGAGAAGATCCGTTCGCTGGGCACGGCCGCCTGCCCGCCGTACCACCTGGCGATCGTCGTCGGCGGCACGTCGGCCGAGTTCGCGCTCAAGACCGCGAAGTACGCCTCCGCGCACTACCTGGACGAGCTGCCCGCCGAGGGCTCCCCCACCGGTCACGGCTTCCGGGACAAGGAGCTGGAGGAGAAGGTCTTCGAGCTGACGCAGAAGATCGGCATCGGCGCCCAGTTCGGCGGCAAGTACTTCTGCCATGACGTGCGGGTCGTCCGCCTCCCCCGGCACGGCGCCTCGCTGCCCGTCGCGATCGCCGTGTCCTGCTCGGCGGACCGCCAGGCCGTCGCGAAGATCACCGCCGAGGGCGTCTTCCTGGAGCAGCTGGAGAAGGACCCGGCCCGCTTCCTGCCGGACACCACCGACGAGCACCTGGACGAGTCGGGCGACGTCGTGGAGATCGACCTCAACCGGCCGATGGACGAGGTGCTGGCCGAGCTGACCAAGTACCCGGTCAAGACCCGGCTCTCGCTGACCGGCCCGCTGGTCGTGGCGCGCGACATCGCGCACGCCAAGATCAAGGAGCGGCTGGACGCGGGCGAGGAAATGCCGCAGTACCTGAAGGACCACCCGGTCTACTACGCGGGCCCGGCGAAGACGCCCGAGGGGTACGCCTCCGGCTCCTTCGGCCCGACGACGGCCGGCCGCATGGACAGCTACGTCGAGCAGTTCCAGGCGGCGGGCGGCTCCAAGGTGATGCTCGCCAAGGGCAACCGCTCCAAGCAGGTCACCGACGCGTGCGACGCGCACGGCGGCTTCTACCTCGGCTCGATCGGCGGCCCGGCCGCGCGCCTGGCGCAGGACTGCATCAAGAAGGTCGAGGTCGTCGAGTACGAGGAGCTCGGCATGGAGGCGGTCTGGCGGATCGAGGTCGAGGACTTCCCCGCGTTCATCGTCGTCGACGACAAGGGCAACGACTTCTTCACCGAGCCGGCCCCGGCGCCGACGTTCACCAGCATCCCGGTGCGGGGCCCCGGCCTCGCCTGACGCACCGGCACGACACGCCCGCGGGGGCGTACCGGCGGCACGACCGCCCGGTACGCCCCCGCGCGCCGTTCCCCGGTTCCCCGTCCCCGGGGCTCACTCCTCCAGCAGGCCCGATGTCGCGACCAGGTAGCCGAGTTGGGCCCGGCTGTTGCTGCCCAGTTGCTCGGAGACCTTCCGCACGTGCGCGACGACGCTGCGGCGGCTCATGCCGAGCCGGCGTGCGATCGACTCGTCCGTCTCGCCGCCCACGACCGCCTGCAGGATGGTCCGTTGCAGGCCCGAGGTGACCACCGGGGTGCGCAGCGGCACCCGTTCCGGGCGGACCGGGACCGAGCGGGCCCATGCCTCGTCGAAGTGCCGGGCCAGGAAGCGGACCAGGGAGGGGTGCTGGATGCGCAGGGCGCTGTGCGGCTCGTCGGAGAACGGGATGAAGGCGAGGTCCCGGTCGAAGACGATGATCCGGTCGACGACCTCGGGGAGCGTCCTGACCTCGGCGCCCTCGGTCGTCACCCGTTCTATGTAGGCGAGCGTCACCCGGTCCGAGCGGACGGTGTGCTGGTAGATGGTTCGCTGCCGGATGCCGCGGCGCAGGTTGTGCAGGTCCCGGGGCAGCGCCTCCTCCAGCGCGTGCATGGGGCGCCCGCCGCCGGGATGGGCGGTGCGGACCTCCTCGCGGCAGCCGGCGACGCCCGCATCGAGCGCCTTGCCGATGACGGCCTCGCCGGAGAGCCGGGTGAGGGCGGGCTGTTCGAGCCGGTGCAGGTCGACGTACAGGTCCTCGAACGCGGCCAGGACGGCACGGGTCGAACGGAGCGTCCGGCGCTTGCGGGCGATCGCCTCCTCCAGGGGCCCGAGCGCGTCGAAGGAGGCGGTCTCCGGCGGCACGGGGATGAGGTGCCCCGGGGCCTCGCGGTCCTCCACCATCAGATGCAGGGTGCCCAGGCAACCGGGCACCTCGCCCGCCGGAAGGCTGCCCTCCGCGAGCGCCCGCCGGTAGACCGCGAGGGCCGTCCCGCACGCGTGGTCCGGTGACGATTCGCGGCAATCACACGCCCGTGGGCCGGAATAATCGTCCTTCACAACCATGCAGATTACATTCGCGCACCCGGCAGACCTCGGGTGAACGCGGTCACTCGGTGACGATGGGCCGGTGACGCGCGACATCGAACAGGCGAACGATCGGTCGGGCCGTGCCCCTGGTGCCGGACCGGGCGACGCGGCGCGCGGGGAGCGCCGTTACCGGTTCCTCGTCGCCGGGTACGCGCTGTCCTCGTACGGCACCTTCCTGAACATGGTGGCGCTCAACCTGTTCGTCTACGAGACGACGGGCCGGGCGCTGGCGATGGGTCTGTTCATGACCGTGCGGCTGGCGTCCGGCTTCGTCGCCGGGCTGGTCGCCGGCGGTCTCCTCGCCCGGTTCGCCGCCAAGGCCGTCATGCTGTGGACGAACGTGGCGCAGGCCGCGGTGATGCTGCTGCTGGTCCTCGCGCCGCAGGGGGCGCGGACGGCCGCGCTGATGTCCGTCTCCGTGGTGGTCGGCGGCTGCGGGACGCTGTTCATGGTGGCGCTGCGCAGCTCCATTCCCGAGATGGTCGGCGAGGACCGGAGGTCCTGGGCCAACTCCCTCTCCATCACGGGTCGTTCCCTGGCGATGGTGGCCGGTTTCGCCTCGGCGGGCGTGGTGGTCTCGCTCGTCGGGTACACCGCCGCGTTCGTGGTGGACATGGCGACCTTCGTGGTCTGCGCCGTGACGGTGGCGCTGCTGCCGATCGCGGGCGGGGGGAAGGGCGGGGAGACCGCCGGCGACCAGCCCGGCGACGAAGCCGGACGCCAGCCGCACGGTCATGAACAGACCCATCGCCAGCGCCCGGCCCGTCGTCTCGTAGACGAACAGGTTGAGCGCCACCATGTTCAGGAAGGCGCTCCGGCGCGCCCGGCGCGTTCCTCGCGACGGCCGCCGTGCCCGGTCTGGGACTGATGGTGGTGCTGCGGAGCGTGGACGCCCTCGGCTCCTCCTCCCACAACGCCGCGCTGCCGGTCCACTCGGCCGCGCTCGACGACGCGCGCCCCGCCGTGTTCGTGAGCGCGTTCTGGTGCCTGTGGGCGCTGGGCAACGTCGTCGCGCAGCAGGTGATCCAGCGGTACGCCGCGCGCACCGGGCGGTCGGTGGGCGCGGCGGGGTTCGGGTACGGCACGTGCCTGATGTCCGGGGCGTTCATCCTGGCGTTCGCCGGCTTCCCGATGGCGGCGACCGCCGTGATCGCACTGGTGGCCGGAGCGGCCGACGGGCTCACCGAGGTCTCGTACACCTCCCATCTGCAGACGCTCCCCCCCGATCTGCGCGGCCATGCCTTCGGGCTCTCCGCGACCGTGGAGAACCTCGGCTTCGGCGTCGGCATGATCATGGTCTCGGCGGCGCTGGAGAGCCACCGCCCGCTGACCGTGGTCGCCTGGTCGCACGGGGCGGCCGTCGTGGTCGCCGTGGTGTTCCTGATCAGGATCTCGGCCCTGCGGAAGCGATCCGCCGCACCGGACGCACCGAGCACGCCGGACGTGTCGGATGTTTCGAACACACCAGACGCACCGGACGCACCGGGCGCGCCGGAGCGGTCCGTCGCCGAGCGTGACGGACCGAACCGATGAACCGTCACGCTCGACGAAATCAAGCCAATCTTGAGCTTCCCGGCTCCGGGGCCCGCCCGGCCGGCCCCGGAGCCCGCCCGTACCGCACCGGAACCCCTCCGCGCGGGACGCGCCCGCCCGGTGCCCGTCATCGCGGCCCGGCCCCCGTCGCCCCGGGTCCGGGACCGGGTGCGGTCGCGCCCGGTCCGCGGTCCGGCACCGCCGCTTTCACGCAGCGGGCGGCGGGCCGGGCTTGCGTCCCCCCGGGCCGCTGCGGTGAGTTGTCGAACGTTCCTGCAGTACTGCTCCGCCGACCCGGCGGCCGGGCACCGCACCGCACCGCATACGCCGCAACGGGCCGGGCGGCCCGCTGCGGGTTCCTCCACCCTCACCGACGAACACCGGAAAGGCGGACGCCGAATGACGCCGCTTCCCCACCTCAGCCACGCCGATGACCTGCTGTCCTTCATCAGCGCCAGTCCTTCCCCGTATCACGTGGTGGCGAGCGTCGCCCAACGCCTGGAGAAGGCCGGCTTTCGCGAGTTGCGCGGTACGGACGACTGGACGGGAACGACGGGCGGCAGTTTCGTCGCCCTCGGCGGTGCGCTGATCGCCTGGTACGTCCCCGAGGGCGCCCCGGCCCACACCCCCTTCCGGATCGTCGGCACCCACACCGACTCCCCGAACCTGCGGGTCAAGCCCTCCCCCGACACCTCCACCGCGGGCTGGCGGCAGATCGGCGTGGAGATCTACGGCGGCGTCCCGCTGAACACCTGGCTGGACCGCGACCTGGGCATCTCGGGGCGGCTCGCGCTGCGCGGCCCCGACGGCGCGGCCGACTCCCGGCTGGTGCAGATCGACGAACCGCTGCTGCGGGTGCCCCAGCTGGCGATCCACCTGGACCGCACGGTCAACGAGGGGCTCGCGCTCGACCGCCAGCGCCACCTGGCCCCGGTGTGGGCGCTCGGGGAGCGCGCGGAGGGCGCCCTGCTGCGCCGGGTCGCGGCGGCGGCCGAGATCGAGCCGGAGCGGGTGATCGGCTGGGACCTGATGCTCCACGACGTCCAGCCGCCCGGATACCTGGGCGCGGACCGGGAGTTCGTGGTGTCGTCGCGGCTGGACAACCTGGTGTCCGTGCACGCGGGCGCCACCGCCCTGGTGGCCGCCGCGACCGCGGCCGACGAACCCGCGTACGTGCCCGTCCTGGCCGCCTTCGACCACGAGGAGGTCGGCAGCGGGTCGGAGACCGGTGCGCAGAGCCCGCTGCTGGAGCGGGTGCTGAACCGCTCGGTCCTCGCGCGCGGCGGCAGTGCGGAGGACTGGTCGCGCGCCCTGTCCGGGGCCTTCTGCGTCTCCGCCGACATGGCCCACGCGGTGCACCCCAACTACGCGGAGCGGCACGACCCGGACCACCGTCCGCTGCCGAACGGCGGCCCCGCCGTCAAGGTCAACGTCAACCAGCGGTACGCCACCGACAGCACCGGCTTCGCGGTGTTCGCGTCGGCGTGCGAGCGGGCGGGCGTGCCGTGGCAGCCGTTCGTCTCCAACAACGCGATGCCGTGCGGCACGTCGATCGGCCCGCTCACCGCGGCCCGGCTGGGCGTGGCGACGGTCGACGTGGGGGTGCCGGGGCTGTCCATGCACTCGGCGCGCGAGCTGTGCGGGACGGCCGACCCCGGTCATCTGTGCGCCGCGCTGGGCGCGTTCATGACGTCCGGCTGAGAGCCGTCCGGGGCGTCCCGGAAACCGCCGGGGGCGAAACGGCTGCTGCCGTTCCGCCCCCGGGGCGTTCATCGGACGGACCGGTCGCCGGTCACGCGAACCGCTGCTGCGCGCCGCCGTCGCAGCTCTGCAGCCTCAGCGGCTCCTTCGCCCCCGCCAGCGTCAGGCACAGCCCGGTCGAGGCCGCCGGGCGCAGAGTGCCCGACTGGCGCACGAACTGCTGGTTGGCCGCGCCCGAGCAGTTGTACAGGATGGCCGTGACGCCCGCCCTGTAGTCGGCGCCCGGCACGTCGAGGCAGCGGTCGTGGCTCAGCGCCGTACGGAGGGTCTTCGTGCCGGAGTCGTACCACCAGCCCTGGTTGCGGCCGCCGTGGCAGTCCCAGCCGCCGACCTTCGTGTCGTTGCGGGTCACCGAGCCGGGGGCGTCCACGCAGGTGCCCGTGGCCTCGTTCCTCAGGGGCTCGAAGAGGTCGTCCCACGCCCCGGCCTGCAGGACCGGCTTCCCGGTGCTCGCCGGGTCGGCGCAGCCGGCCTCGCGCAGGTTCGAGTTGTAGACCTGGGTCAGGCAGGACGCGAAGGCGCCGTGGCCGGCCGCGTTGGGGTGGTAGGACTGCCGCAGCGAGTTGGAGTCCGGCGGGAAGTGCCCGAGGTCGATGTAGAGGCCGCGGGCCCAGGTGGACTCGCTGCAGACCTCGTGGCCGTGGAAGAGCCGGGAGTTGTCCAGGTAGACGGCTCCGGTGTCCGCGGCGACCTTGCGCATGCCGCGCTCGAAGGCGGGCACCGCGACGTTGCGGCCCCAGGCGGCGTCCGAGTCGTAGCCGGCGCAGCCGCCGGGAAGCTTCCCGGGGAAGTTCGGGTTGTCGTAGAAGTCCGGGCCGATGGGGCTCGGGTAGCCCATGACGACGAGCTTGTAGTCGCCGTCGGCGTAGCCGGCCCCCGACATGACGGTCCGCAGGTCGCGCACCGTCTTCTCGACCTTGGGGACGAGCCCGTCGACGCGCGCCTGCCAGCCGCCCTCGTACTTGGGCTGGCAGGTGCCCTGGGAGAGCACCCAGCGCGTGACGCAGTCCGTCATGACCGGACCGAACTGGAGGTCGTCGTTGGCACCCGCCACCAGCACGATCATCTTGATGCGGGTGTTGCGCGCCTTGATGGCGAGGTTGTCGCTCTGCACCAGTTCGTCGGCGTACTGCTTCGAGCCGCCGATCACGATGTTGCCGGTGTACGCGCCGGAGCAGGAGACGTTGTACGTGACGTCCGCCGGGATGCCGGTGCGGTGGATCGCGGAGTCGGGCGAGCGATGGCACCAGTTGTCGGGGCCGTTGGTGCCGGACTCGTACGTACCGACGCCCTCGCCGGATATCTCGCTGTCGCCGAGCGAGATCAGCCCCGTCTTGCGCTCGGCGAGCGGGCGCTCGGCCGGGTCGCCGTACAGCCGGGTGGCCTCCGCGGCGCGGATGGCCTCCAGTTCGGGCGACAGGGGGGTGGATGCGATAGGGGTGGTACCGGACCGTTCCGCCGCGCCTGACGGTCCTGCGGCGGCGACCGCGCCGCCGAGCGCCGCCGCCATGGCCGCGGCGGCCGCGACCGTACGACGAAGCCTGTGCCTCGTGCGCCTCATTGCGCCTCCCGGGTTGTTGTTACCCCCGGTATTTACTGGTCGGTAGCCATCTTGGGAATAGAAATAACAAGACAAGTGCTCAACTTTTTCAGGAGGTTGAACCCCATGGACGACTCACAGGGCGGCGCGCCGGCCCCCGCGGACGGCACGGAATTCCGCGTCGAGCACGACTCGATGGGCGAGGTGAGGGTCCCGGCGAACGCCAGGTGGCGGGCCCAGACGCAGCGCGCCGTGGAGAACTTCCCGGTCTCCGGGCAGCGGCTGGAGCGGGCCCACATCGAGGCCCTGGCCAGGATCAAGGCCGCCGCCGCGAAGGTGAACGCCGAACTGGGGGTGCTCGACGCGGACGTCGCCCTGGCGATCCAGGAGGCCGCCGGGGAGGTCGCCGAGGGGCGGTGGGACGACCACTTCCCGGTCGACGTCTTCCAGACCGGCTCGGGCACCTCGTCCAACATGAACACCAACGAGGTCGTGGCCACCCTCGCCACCGAGCGCCTGGGCCGCGAGGTCCACCCCAACGACCACGTCAACGCCTCGCAGTCGTCCAACGACGTCTTCCCCTCGTCCATCCACATCGCCGCGACCGCGGCCGTCACCGGCGACCTGATCCCGGCACTGGATCACCTGGCGTCCTCCCTCGAACGCAAGTCCGCCGAGTTCGCGACGGTGGTGAAGTCGGGGCGCACCCATCTGATGGACGCCACGCCCGTCACCCTCGGCCAGGAGTTCGGCGGCTACGCGGCGCAGATCCGGTACGGCGTCGAACGGCTGCGCGCCTCCCTCCCCCGCCTCGCCGAGCTGCCGCTGGGCGGCACGGCCGTCGGCACCGGCATCAACACGCCGCCCGGCTTCTCCGCCGCCGTCATCGCCGAGGTCGCCCGGGCCACCGGACTGCCGCTGACCGAGGCCCGCGACCACTTCGAGGCGCAGGGCGCGCGGGACGGCCTGGTCGAGACCTCGGGCCAGCTGCGCACCATCGCCGTCTCGCTCACCAAGATCTCCAACGACCTGCGCTGGATGGCGTCGGGGCCGCGCACCGGCCTGGCCGAGATCAGCCTCCCCGACCTCCAGCCCGGCTCGTCGATCATGCCGGGGAAGGTGAACCCGGTGGTCCCCGAGGCCGTGCTGATGGTCGCGGCCCAGGTCACCGGGAACGACACGACGGTCGCCGTCGCGGGCGCCGCGGGCAACTTCGAGCTGAACGTGATGCTGCCGGTCATCGCGAAGAACCTGCTGGAGTCGGTGCGGCTGCTGGCCAACGTCTCGCGGCTGCTCGCGGACCGCACGGTCGACGGGATCACCGCGCACGCGGAGCGGGCCAGGGAGTACGCCGAGTCCTCCCCGTCCGTCGTCACCCCGCTGAACAAGTACATCGGCTACGAGGAGGCCGCGAAGGTCGCCAAGCGCTCCCTCGCCGAGCGCCGCACGATCCGCGAGGTGGTGCTGGACTCGGGCTACGTCGAACGCGGCGACCTCACCGTGGAGCAGCTCGACGAGGCCCTGGACGTGCTGCGCATGACCCGCCCGTGACCCGCGCGGCAGCCGCCGGGCGCCCGGCCGCCTAAAATCCGTCCATGACAGGTACGGGCAGCGGACAGACCGAGCACTGGGCACCGGGGGACCACATCCTCTGGCGCTACCGTCGCAACGACCCGCCGCCCGCACCCGGGCGGGAGGGCGCCCCGGCCCCGTTCCACATCTGCCGCCCGGTCACCATCGTGCGGGACACCGACGAGCTGCTCGCCGTGTGGGTGGCGCCGGGCACCGAGTGCGTGAAGCCGGTGCTGGCGAACGGCACCGACGTGCACGCCGAGCCGCTCGCCACCCGCTACACCGCCCCGCGCGCCACCGCCCGCACCAACTGGCTCGGCAACGGCGTGCTGAAGCTCGCCCGGCCGGGCGAGCCCTGGTCGGTCTGGCTGTTCTGGGAACCCGCCTGGCGGTTCCGCAGCTGGTACGTGAACCTGGAGGAACCGCACACCCGGTGGGACGGCGGCGTCGATTCCCAGGATCACTTTCTCGACATCTCCGTGTACCCCGATCGCAGCTGGGTGTGGCGCGACGAGGACGAGTTCGACATGGCCCGGCAGGCCGGTCTGATGACCCCCGGGGCCGCCCGTGACGTGCGGGCCGCGGGCCTCGCGGCCGTCGATGTGATCCGGGAGTGGGGCGCCCCGTTCCGGGACGGCTGGGAGGACTGGCGGCCCGATCCGCGGTGGCGGGTTCCGGTGCTTCCGGATGACTGGGACCGTACCCCCACGCGCATGCCGTCGTGAGACCCTTGATGCATCCCAGGGGGGCAAACGTAGGATCGTCCTCCGGAGGGCCGCTCCACCCCAACCGGGAGGCGCGGCGCAGCACCTGACCACAAGTCATCGCACGAGCACCGCGCACTGCATGAGCTGTATGAGCCGCATCAGTCGTATGAGTCGTATGAGCCACTACGAGGGGGTGGAGACGTGCTCGCCGTTGCCCGCCCCGTCGCCAGAAACGTTGTCATCGACCCATCCCGCAGGCATCCGGTTTCAGCCCCGTGTCCCGGGGCATCCGATGACAGCCGTTGTTATCGCCGCTCTTGCCGGGGCACAGTAACGCCTCACAAGGCGATTGCCTCATACAACCGGCCCGGACGGACGGAATCCCACGCGTGACGGAGCATCCCACCTCCCACGAAGGCCGGCAGCCTCTCGCCGCCCGGTCGCAGGAACGCACCCGGCCGCGGCAGCAGGACGCCGCGCCGACCGCTTCCCCTGCCGCCGCCGCGATCCCGGGGCCGACCGCTTCGCCCGGCCCCGCGGCGAACACCGGCCCCGCCGGACTCGATCCCCAGGCCGCGGTCCGTCGCGAGGGCGACCGGCTGCGGTTCGTCGGCGCCGCCACCCGGCGGATCGCCCGGGGCATAGACCTGGACGAGATCGTGCTGGGCCTGTGCCGGGCCAGTGTGCCGACCTTCTCCGACGCCATACTGGTCTACCTCCGCGACCCGCTCCCGGTCGGCGACGAGCGGCCGGTCTCCCCCTTCGTGCTGCGGCTGCGCCGGTCCGACCGGCTGCGGCTGAACGAGGAGGGGACGGACGGCTCCTCGGAGATCGAACGGCTGCGGCTGCCCGTCATCGACCCGCACAGCGACCTGACGCCCGCGGCCGAGCTGTGCGAGGTCCGCTCCGGCGGCGCGCTGGCCGAGGTGCTGCGCGGTGTGCGGCCGGTCTTCGGGGACTCCGCGGCGGCCCGCGCCGCGCTGCCCGAGCTGCTCGGCGCCGACCGCACCGTGCCCACCGGGCACCGCGCGATCCTCGCCCCGCTGCGCGGACGGCGGCGGGTGATCGGCGCCGCCGTCTTCCTCCGCGGCACCGAGCGCCCGCCCTTCGAGGCCAACGACCTGCTGGTCGCGGCCCAGCTGGCGACGCACACCGCGCTCGGCATCGACAAGGCGGTGCTGTACGGGCGCGAGGCGTACATCGCCGACGAGCTCCAGCGCACCATGCTGCCCGACTCGCTGCCGCAGCCGACCGGTGTCCGGCTCGCCTCCCGCTACCTCCCGGCCGCCGAGACGGCCCGGGTCGGCGGCGACTGGTACGACGCGATCCCGCTGCCCGGCAGCAGGGTCGCCCTGGTCGTCGGCGACGTCATGGGCCACTCCATGACGTCCGCGGCGATCATGGGCCAGCTGCGCACCACGGCGCAGACCCTGGCCGGGCTCGACCTGCCGCCGCAGGAGGTGCTGCACCACCTCGACGAGCAGGCCCAGCGGCTGGGCAGCGACCGCATGGCGACCTGCATGTACGCGGTGTACGACCCGGTCGCGCACCGGATCACGGTCGCCAACGCCGGGCATCCGCCGCCCGTCCTGCTCCACCTGGGCGGCCGTGCGGAGGTGCTGCGGGTGCCGCCGGGCGCGCCGATCGGGGTCGGCGGGGTGGACTTCGAGGCGGTCGAGCTGGACGCGCCCGCGGGCGCCACGCTGCTGCTGTACACCGACGGCCTGGTGGAGTCCCGGCTGCG
>NZ_RDBO01000077.1:491348-494268 GCF_008120935.1 Streptomyces sp. sk2.1 | reverse complement strand
CCTACACCCCCGCACCCTGACCCGACCGGTCACCCGGCGTTCCGTGCCCCGGCAACCAGCCGCTTCTGGTCGCCGGGGCACGGCCGTTTCGGCTCCTGCTGGGCCTGCCCGCCGTGTCCAGGGCGTCGTCCACCGGCAGAGTCCGCGTTCAGGGCGGGAGCGACGGCGCCGGGGCCGAAACCCTCGCCGAGGCCAGTGCCGGCGCGGCAGCCGAACGGGCCACGAACAGGATCGTCGAGGCAGACGCGCTGGGCGGTGCCGTACCGGGGCGCTCGGGCTACAGCTGCTGCTGGACCCACCAAAAACCGAGACCGACGATTCCGGCCCCTGTGGCGTAGGCGGCGCCGCGGAGGGCGCTGGAGAGCAGCGCGCGGCTGCGTCGGGCGAGCCAGCGTTTCGCGCAGCGGATTCGGCTGGTTTGGACTGTGGTCTCAGGGTGGCGGTTACTGTGCATGTGGTACTCCGTTGTTCCGGGTGCTGTGTCAGGGGTCCGGCGGGGGCTGGGCGGCGTAGGAACCTTCAGCCCCGGCCGGACCTTTTCCAGTGAGTGGGGAACGTCCCACGTTGGGAAATTTGATGATCCTCCTGCGCAGGGTATTCACGCGTGGGTTGGATGTTGTTCTGCTGACAACGCCGGGTTGTTCTGCAATAACCCTCGAAGGGACGTCAAGAGTGACTGGTGCGAAGCGGCCGGGCCGGCCGTGGGCGGCAGCGAAGGGGCACTGCACCGAGATCAATGACCTTGTCGGAACCGTCAGGCTGTGGCTGGACGAAGCGGCCATGAGCGTTTCGGAGTTGCGTGCCCTGCTCGTCCCGGATCACTTCCATGATGGTGTGGTTCCCTCGCTCAGGAAGCTGCGTGAACGCCTTGCTGGCGACGGGCTGACGTGGGACCTGGTCGAGGCGGTTGCTGACGTGTGCTTTCGTCACGAACCCCCAGCGGCGACCAGACATCGCTTAGCCCCCGCTCGGGCCTTGTGGGATGCCTCGCAGACACACCCCACCGTGCTTGCTTTCGACGGTGAACCGGCGGTGTCCGCCCGCGAGGTGTTCCTGGCCCAGGAGCGAACGCTCAATGCGCTGGAGGAGCTCAACCGAGTGCGCCAGGCCTATGAGGCCAGTGAGCGCGCACGTAATCAGTCGTTGCAGATCGCCACGGTCCTGTTCAACCTTCTGGGGCAGGCCCATGCCCAGATCTCCGGCCTCACACGCCGCCTGGATGCTCTGACCGCGGCCCCGGCCCCCGACGTTACTGACATCGGATCCCTGCGCCACCGCCTGGACCGCGCCACTGTGCAGAAAGGAGACCTGGAACTTCAACTTTCCCGTGCGGAAGCCGAACGAGCAAGAGCTCAAGCCATCGCGGACGTGGCGGCACGCCGGATTCTCGTACTGGAAGCCGAGATTCAAGAGCTCCGGACAACAGGCAACCCGGGCGCCGCACCCCAGCCAGATCCAGGCATCCAACTGCCCCAGCAACTCACCGGCCCCGCCGACGAGGACAGCACGCTTGATCGCGTGGACGAAGCACTCCAGACCGCCCGTTTCGTCCTCGACCGTGAACACGACACTGTGGAGGAAATCGCCGATGAGCTGGGGTGGCGCAGCTCCCTTGGGTCTCCACAGCAAGGAATGAAGCAGGAAACTCTCACCCCGGAAAGTTCCGGCACCAGCAGATGGGGTGCTGCGGACGGGTTATCCGGAACAACCCCGAACAACCCTCTCAGCAGGGATGAAGAGTCGGGAAGCAGCCTGGTTCTGAGAAGGCAGTCAGACCGCATTCGGTATGTCGGAGCCGCGTCCCGGCGAATCTCCCGCGGTATGGACCTCGATGAGATCGTTCTTGGCCTCTGCCGGGCTGCGGTGCCAACATTCGCGGACAAAATCGTGGTCTATTTGCGTGATCCGCTGCCGGTCGGCGACGAGCGCCCCGTGAACCCGTTCGTACTGCGACTGCGCCGTAGCGACCAACTACGCCCGTCCGCAGAAGAAAACGACAGCTCGGTTCGTGCCCTGACGGCGGCGCTGGACCCGCAGCCCGAGCCAGCCGAGCCAGCCAAGCTGAGCGAAGTACCCCCCGGCAGCGCGCTGGCCGAGGTACTGCGTGGTGTGCGCCCCGTCTTCGGCGACTCAGCCGTCGCCCGGGCCGCCCTGCCTAAACTGTTGGGCGATGCCTGCAAGACCCCAAGCGGACATCGGGTAATCCTTGCTCCGCTGCGCGGCCGACGGCGGGTTGTCGGCGCGGCCGTCTTCGAGCGCGGAGCCGAGCGGCCGACATTCGACTCGGACGACCTCTTGGTCGCAGCCCAACTCGTCACCCAGACCGCGCTCGGCATCGACAAGGCGGTGCTGTACGGGCGCGAGGCGTACATCGCCGACGAGGTTCAGCGCATGATGCTGCCCGACTCGCTGCCGCAGCCGACCGGTGTCCGGCTCGCCTCCCGCTACCTCCCGGCCGCCGAGACGGCCCGGGTCGGCGGCGACTGGTACGACGCGATCCCGCTGCCCGGCAGCAGGGTCGCTTTGGTCGTCGGCGACGTCATGGGCCACTCCATTTCCTCTGCCACGATCATGGGCCAGCTGCGCACCATCGTGCAGACCGTCGCCAGGCTCGATCTGCCGCCGCAGGAGGTGCTGCACCACCTCGACGAGCAGGCCCAGCGGCTGGGCAGCGACCGCATGGCGACCTGCATGTACGCGGTGTACGACCCGGTCGCGCACCGGATCACGGTCGCCAACGCCGGGCATCCGCCGCCCGTCCTGCTCCACCTGGGCGGCCGTGCGGAGGTGCTGCGGGTGCCGCCGGGCGCGCCGATCGGGGTCGGCGGGGTGGACTTCGAGGCGGTCGAGCTGGACGCGCCCGCGGGCGCCACGCTGCTGCTGTACACCGACGGCCTGGTGGAGTCCCGGCTGCGCTGCG
>NZ_RDBO01000077.1:466006-491248 GCF_008120935.1 Streptomyces sp. sk2.1 | reverse complement strand
TCGGCGGGGTGGACTTCGAGGCGGTCGAGCTGGACGCGCCCGCGGGCGCCACGCTGCTGCTGTACACCGACGGCCTGGTGGAGTCCCGGCTGCGGGACGTGTGGACCGGCATCGAGATGCTGCGCGAACGGCTCGCCGCCACCGCCCGGCTCACCGGCCCGGACCACTCGCCGCCGCTGGAGGCGCTGTGCGACGACGTCCTGGACATGCTCGGCCCCGGTGACCGGGACGACGACATCGCGCTGCTCGCCGCCCGGTTCGACGGGATCGCGCCGAGCGACGTCGCCTACTGGCACCTGGAGCCGGAGGAGACCGCCCCGGGCCGGGCCCGCAGGCTGGCCCGGCGGGCGCTCAGCCGGTGGGGTCTGGACGACCTCTCCGACTCGGTGGAGCTCCTGGTCAGCGAGGTGGTCACCAACGCCGTCCGTTACGCGGAGCGACCGGTTTCGCTGCGGTTGCTGCGCACCGACATCCTGCGCTGCGAGGTCGGCGACGACGCCCCGCAGCTGCCCCGGCAGCGCCGGGCGCGGGACATGGACGAGGGCGGTCGCGGCCTCTTCCTGGTGAACCGGCTGGCCAGACGGTGGGGAGCGACCCGGCTCTCGACCGGCAAGGTGGTCTGGTTCGAGATGCCGACCCGGGTCCAGTAGGGCGCCGGACGACGGGACCGTACGGGGCGCGGGGAAGAGCCCCGTACGGACCGTGACGAAATGTTGCCGACCTCCTGTCGGCGGGTTTGACTCAGTCGTGAACGAGGCGACCTGACCGAAACCCCCCACCGACGGGAGGACGCTCGTGTCCGAGGAATCGAAAACCCGGAACACCCCCTACACCACGAACAACGCCGGAATCCCGGTGGAGAGCGACGAACACTCGCTCACCGTCGGGGCCGACGGACCGATCCTGCTCCAGGACCACTACCTCATCGAGAAGATGGCCCAGTTCAACCGCGAACGGGTGCCGGAACGGGTGGTCCACGCGAAGGGGTCGGGGGCCTACGGCACCTTCAGGGTGACCAACGACATCAGTCAGTTCACCAAGGCCGATCTCTTCCAGCCGGGCAAGCAGACCGCGATGCTCGCCCGCTTCTCCACGGTCGCCGGCGAACAGGGCTCCCCCGACACCTGGCGCGACCCCCGCGGATTCGCCCTGAAGTTCTACACCGAGCAGGGCAACTACGACATGGTCGGCAACAACACGCCGGTCTTCTTCGTCCGCGACCCGATGAAGTTCCAGGACTTCATCCGTTCGCAGAAGCGCCGCCCGGACAGCGCGGTGCGCGACCACGACATGCAGTGGGACTTCTGGACCCTGTCCCCCGAGTCCGCGCACATGGTGACGTGGCTGATGGGCGACCGGGGCATCCCGAAGACGTACCGGCACATGAACGGCTACAGCTCGCACACCTACATGTGGGTCAACGCGGGCGGCGAGCGGTTCTGGGTGAAGTACCGCTTCAAGACCGACCAGGGCATCGACTTCTACACCCAGGACGAGGCCGACCGGATGGCCGGTGTGGACGGCGACGTCCACCGCCGCGACCTGTTCGAGGCGATCGGGCGCGGCGACCACCCGAGCTGGACGCTGTACGTCCAGGTCATGCCGTTCGAGGACGCGCCGGACTACCGGTTCAACCCGTTCGACCTGACGAAGGTGTGGCCGCACGCCGACTACCCGGAGATCGAGGTCGGCCGGATGACGCTCGACGAGAATCCGGAGGACTTCTTCGTCCACATCGAGCAGGCGTCCTTCGAGCCGTCGAACCTGGTGCCCGGCATCGGGCCCTCGCCCGACAAGATGCTGCTCGGCCGGCTGTTCTCGTACCCGGACACCCACCGGTACCGGATCGGTCCGAACTACGCGCAGCTGCCCCCGAACCGCCCGCGCTTCGGCCGGAACTCGTACGCGAAGGACGGTCCGATGCGGTACGAGCCGAGCCGTACGGGAGCGGTCTACGCGCCGAACTCCTACGGCGGCCCGGCCGCGGACACCGCGAGCTTCGGCGACCCGGCGGGCTGGGCGACGGCGGGCGAGATGGTCCACGAGGCGTACAAGCTGCACAGCGAGGACGACGACTGGGGCCAGGCGGGCACGCTGGTGCGCAAGGTGCTGGACGACGCCGCGCGGGAGCGGATGGTGGGCAATGTCTCCGGCCATCTGCTGGACGGGGTGAGCGCGCCGGTCCTGGAGCGGGCGCTGCAGTACTGGCGCAACGTGGACAAGGACCTCGGCGACCGGATCGCCAAGAAGGTCAACGGCGGCTGAGAGCCTGTCGGGTGATCTTCGATCGGGTAGCGGACGCGGCCTGGTGCCTGCGATTCCAAGGCGCCGGGATGTTCTCGAATGGGGCCTCCCCTGCTCATCAAGAGCTTGGGGAAGGAGCTACCAGGACATTTCGGCAACGCCGGGAGGGGGTCCCCCTGGCCCTTAAGGCCTTGGGGGAGCGCGTGCCAGGGCGTGACCGCCCGGTCAGAGGTCACCCGACAGGCTCTGAGGCCGGCGTACCCGCGGGAACGGGTCAGGGGCGGTGCCGACCGGCACCGCCCCTGACCCCTGTGCTTCAGCCCCTCACTGCCGGGGGGCGTTGTCGGCGACGCCGTTCTCGTCGCCGTCGCCCGGTTTGCCGGGGAGTCCCCCGGTCGGCGGCTCCGGGGACTGGCTCGGCGGCGGCACCTCGGGCGACTGGCTCGGCGGCACCTCGGGCGACTGACTCGGCGACTGGCTGGCCGTGTCGCTCGGGCTCTGGGCCGGCGTGGAGGGCGACTGCGTGGTCGACGGGTCGGTGCTCGGCGACTGCGAGGGGCTCTGCGAGGCCGGCGGCAGGCTGGTCTCGCCCTGCTCGACGTCCTCCAGGTCGAACGTGGCGTGGGTGCCGTTCAGCGCGCCGAGCGTGTAGTCCGCCCAGATCTCCGCCGGGAAGCCGCCACCGTTGGCCCGGCCGGAGTTGGCGGTGCCGGTCAGGCTGACCTGGCCGCCGCCCTCCTTGGGCGATTCGCCGAAGAGCGCGACGACCGTGGTCAGGTCCGGGGTGTAGGCGGCGAACCAGGCCGACTTGTTGTTCTCCGACGTTCCCGTCTTGCCCGCCGCCTCGTAGGACATGCTGGCCGCCTTGCTGCCGGAGCCGTTCTTCACGACGCCCTGGAGGACGGAGGTGACGGTGTCGGCGGACTTGCGGCTGATGACCTGGCTGCCGATGCCCTCGACCGGCTCGACCGTCCGCTCGCGGTGCTCGGCGGACTTCACGATGAACGGGGTGACCTTCTTGCCATGGTTGTCGAGCGTGGCGTACGCGCCCGCCATGTCCCAGGTCGAGGCGTTCATCGTGCCCAGCGTGATGGCGGGGCGCTCGGGGAAGTTCTTGTCGGGAACGCCGAGCGCGAGCGCGGTCTTCTTCACCTCGGCCGGGCCGACGTCGACGACCATCTGCGCGAAGGCCGAGTTGATGGAGGCGTTCATCGCCTTCTGCACGGTGACGTCGCCGTAGCTGCGGTCGTCCTCGTTCTGCGGGGCGAACGGGGTGTCGCTGCCCACGACGGGCCGCTTGCTGGTGCCGTCGTAGCGGGTGTTGACGCCGATCAGGTCGCCGTTCTGGGTCTTGGACCCGTTCTCCAGCGCCGAGGCGAACACCAGCGGCTTGAAGGTCGAGGCGGGCTGGTAGTCCTGGCGCGTGGCGTTGGAGTAGTAGTGCTTCACGTAGTCCACGCCGCCGTACATCGCGACGACGGCGCCGGTCTTCGGGTTCACGGAGGTGGCACCGGCCTGGACGGTCGCGTCGACCTTGTTGCCCTCGCGGTCCAGCTTGGACTCCAGCTGGCGGTCGACCGACGCCTCCAGCTGCTTCTGCCGCTTCTTGTCGATGTTGAGCGTGAAGGTCCAGCCGCCGGCCTGCCGCATCTCCGCGGTGACGCCCTGCTTGTCCAGTTCCTTGTTGGCCGCCTCGACGAGGTATCCGGTCTGGCCCTCCATGCCCTTGGCGGGCTTGGCCTTCTGCGGGACCGGGAACTTCAGCTTGTCGCGCTCGGCCTGGTCGAGCCATTTCATCTCGACCATGTTGTCCAGCGTGTAGGCCCAGCGGTCCTTGACCAGCTTCCTGCCGGTCTCCGACGCGGTCTGCCAGTCGTACTGGCTGGGGGCCTGGAGCACGGAGGCCAGGTAGGCGCCCTGGGAGACGGTGAGGTCCTTGGCGTCGACCCCGTAGTAGGCCTGCGCGGCGGCCTGGATGCCGCTCGCGCCGCGGCCGTAGTACGCGGTGTTGATGTACCCGGCGAGGATGTAGTTCTTGCTCTTCTTGCTGTCGACCTTGAGGGAGATCACCAGCTCCTTGAGCTTCCGGCTGATCGTCGGGTCCTGCGTCAGGTAGTAGTTCTTCACGTACTGCTGGGTGATGGTCGAGCCGCCCTGCTTGCCCTTGCCGCTGAGCGTGTTGAGGATGCCGCGGGTGGTGCCCTTCAGGTCGATGCCCTCGTCGTCGTAGAACGTCTTGTTCTCGGCGGCGACGAAGGTGTGCTGCACCTTCTCGGGGACCTCCGCGAGATCCACGATCTGGCGGTTGACGCCGTCACCGGTCCGGGTCAGCAGGGAACCGTCGCTGTACTGGTAGACGTTGCTCTGCCGCTCGGCCAGGGCGTTGGCCTTCGGGATGTCCACGTACATGTAGAGCGCGATGAAGGCGCCCATGAGCAGCAGGCAGAGCCCGAAGAAGGTGCCCAGCATCTTCTTCCAGGTGAAGAGTCTGCGTATGCCGCCGCCGCTCTTGGGGGCCCGCCGCGCTCCGCGCCGCTGGGCTCGTCGCGCATCAGCTCGACCCATCGCTGTGTTGCTCCTGTTTCTCTGCTGGACCGGATCACTCGGCCCAGCCAGCTAACACCGTCGGCGAGGACAAAAAGCAAGCGATGCGGTCTTTCCCGGACGTGACAATCAGCACCCGTTCTCTAGGGAACCGACTCACGAGAGGTGCCCAGGGTTGCGAAGACCGTTAATGTGTAATCACATTGCTAGCACGAGCCAGCCGTACGAAACGGGGGATTCCATGACCGACCACAGCAATCCGCGCGATGTAACCACCCTGCCCGCCGAAATCGCGCCCGACGCCCCGCAGATGCCCGAGCCCCAGGTGAGAGAGGTGACGGCGCACAGCATCCCCGGCGGCCTCGGCCTGCTGCTGACCGTGCTCGGGGTGATCGCCGGCATCGGCCTGGCCGTCATCGGCGGCGTCGTCGGCTCGAACGGGAACAACGGCGTGGGCGTCCCGGTCTGCATCTTCGGGGTCCTGCTCGTCATCGCCTCGTTCTTCTGCATGACGGGTGTGAAGATGGTCGCACCGGGCGAGGCCCGGGTGATCCAGCTCTTCGGCCGGTACGTCGGCACGATCCGCACGGACGGGCTGCGCTGGATCAACCCGCTCACCAGCAGCCGGAAGATCTCCACCCGGGTCCGCAACCACGAGACCGCGGTCCTGAAGGTCAACGACGCCTACGGCAACCCGATCGAGCTGGCCGCGATCGTCGTCTGGAAGGTCGAGGACACCGCGCAGGCCCTCTTCGAGGTCGACGACTTCCTGGAGTTCGTCGCCACCCAGACCGAGGCGGCCGTCCGGCACATCGCGATCGAGTACCCCTACGACGCCCACGACGAGGGCGGCCTCTCGCTGCGCGGCAACGCCGAGGAGATCACCGAGAAGCTGGCCGTGGAGCTGACCGCCCGGGTGCAGGCGGCCGGCGTCCGGATCATCGAATCGCGCTTCAGCCACCTCGCGTACGCCCCCGAGATCGCCTCCGCGATGCTCCAGCGCCAGCAGGCCGGAGCGGTGGTCGCGGCCCGGCAGCAGATCGTCGAGGGCGCGGTCGGCATGGTCGAGATGGCGCTGACCCGGATCGCCGAGCAGGACATCGTCGAGCTCGATTCGGAGCGGAAGGCCGCCATGGTCAGCAATCTGATGGTGGTGCTGTGCGGTGACCGCGCGGCGCAGCCGGTGCTCAATACGGGCACGCTCTACCAGTGACCGAACAGAGCCCGGAGCGCAGGAAACAGCCGCAGCGCAAGCAGATGCTGCTGCGGCTGGATCCCGCGGTGCACGACGCCCTGGCCCGCTGGGCCTCCGACGAGCTGCGCAGCGCGAACGCCCAGATCGAGTTCCTGCTGCGCCGCGCGCTGTCGGAGGCGGGCCGGCTGCCGGGGACGGCCCGGCCGATCCCGCGCCGCGGACGCCCGCCGAAGAACCGGCCGGAGCCGGACGAGGGCCGAGGACCGCACGACGCCTGAGGACCGGGCACGGACACCGGTACGCGAACGGGCGCGGGTACGGGAACGGGCGCGGGAAAGCAGGACCAGAAGCAGAACCGGGCCCGAGCGGCGGCCTCGGGGCGGAACAAATCATTCCGGCAAGACGCGGGCGCGGGGAGGGACTCTCCCCGCGCCCGTTCCCGTACCCCACCCCGCGTATACACCCGAGGTATACACACCATGTACAGTGCTCCACATGTCTATCGGCCACACCCTGCTCGGGCTCCTGGAGTCCGGCCCACGCCACGGCTACGACCTCAAGCGCGCGTTCGACGAGAAGTTCGGCCACGACCGCCCCCTGCACTACGGGCAGGTCTACTCGACCATGTCGCGGCTGCTCAAGAACGGGCTCGTCGAGGTCGACGGGATAGAGAGCGGTGGCGGCCCCGAACGCAAGCGGTACGCCATCACCGAAGCCGGCATCACCGATGTCGGCGCCTGGCTGGCCCAGCCGGAGAAGCCCGAGCCGTACCTCCAGTCGACGCTCTACACCAAGGTCGTCCTGGCCCTGCTCACCGGCCGCAGCGCGGAGTCCCTGCTGGACACGCAGCGCGCCGAGCACCTGCGCCTCATGCGCATCCTGACCGACCGCAAGCGCGGGGGCGATCTGGCCGACCAGCTGATCTGCGACCACGCGCTCTTCCACCTCGAAGCCGATCTGCGCTGGCTGGAACTGACCGCCGCCCGGCTCGACCGACTCGCCATGGAGGTGGGCGCGTGATCCCCGCCGGCTCCCTGCTCAGCGCCGACCGTCTGCACAAGACGTACGGCCGGACACCCGCCCTCGACGGCGCGTCCTTCTCCATCCACCCCGGCGAGGTCGTCGCCGTGCTGGGCCCCTCCGGCTCGGGCAAGTCGACCCTGCTGCACTGCCTCGCGGGCATCGTCACCCCGGACCGGGGCACGATCACGTACGCGGGCCGCGAGCTGTCCGCCATGTCGGACGCCGAGCGCAGCGCGCTGCGCCGTACCGAGTTCGGCTTCGTCTTCCAGTTCGGCCAGCTCGTCCCGGAGCTGACCTGCGTGGAGAACGTCGCCCTGCCGCTCCGGCTGGCCGGTGCCAAGCGCAAGGACGCCGAGCGCACCGCCCTGCACTGGCTGGAGCGGCTGGAGGTCGACAACGTCGCCGCCCAGCGTCCCGGCGAGGTCTCCGGCGGTCAGGGGCAGCGCGTCGCCGTGGCCCGCGCGCTGTCCGCCTCCCCGAAGGTGATCTTCGCGGACGAGCCGACCGGCGCCCTGGACTCGCTGAACGGCGAGCGCGTGATGCAGCTGCTCACCGAGGCCGCCCGGTCCACCAACGTCGCCGTGGTCCTGGTGACCCACGAGGCCCGCGTCGCCGCGTACTCCGACCGTGACGTGACCGTGCGCGACGGGCGGACCCGCGATCTGGAGCACATCGGATGACCATGCTCGACGAGAAGAACGCGGCGGCCCCGCCGGCCGCCCCGCGCCCCACCGCCCCCACCGGTCTCGCGGCCTGGATGCGCGACCTCGGCCTCGGCATGCGCTTCGGTGCCGGGGGCGGCCGCGAGGGCTGGATCCGCACCGCGCTGACCGCCGTCGGCGTCGGCCTCGGGGTGGCCCTGCTGCTGACCGCGGCCTCCGTGCCGCACATGCTCCAGCAGCGCACCGACCGCAGCGCGGCCCGCGCCGCGAGCGTCGTCGACACCTCCACGGGCAAGCCCGCCTCGAAGTCCGACGTGTCGATGCTGCTGTCCGACGTCGAGACGGAGTTCCGCGGGCATGTCGTCGAGGGCTGGCTGATGCGGGCGGACGGCGCGCACCCGGTACGTCCGCCGGGCGTCGACCGCTTCCCCGCCCCCGGCGAGATGGTGGTCTCCCCCGCGCTGAAGGACCTGCTGGACTCCTCGGACGGCGCCCTCCTCAAGGAGCGGCTGCCGTACCGGATCGTCGAGACCATCGGCGCCCCGGGCCTGGTCTCGCCGAACGACATGGTCTACTACGCGGGCGACGGCACCCTCGAAGCCGGACACGGCGCCCAGCGGATCGCCGAGTACGGCGACAAGAACCTGGGCGAGGAGATGCCGCCCATCCTGATCGTGCTGATCATCATGATCTGCGTGGTGCTGCTGGTGCCGGTCGCGATCTTCATCGTGACGGCGGTGCGGTTCGGCGGCGACCGCCGCGACCGCCGGCTCGCCGCGCTGCGCCTGGTCGGCACGGACGTCCGGATGACCCGGCGGATCGCGGCGGGCGAGGCCCTGTTCGGGGCGCTCCTCGGCGTGGTGACGGGTGTGGTGTTCTTCCTCGTGGGCCGGCAGTTCATCGGCGGCATCGAGATGTGGAACGTCAGCGTCTTCCCGGCCGACCTGGTGCCCGACCTCCGGCTGACGGCCCTGGTGGTCGTCGCGGTGCCGCTGACGGCGGTGGTGGTGACGCTGGCCGCGATGCGCGCGGTGGTCGTCGAGCCGCTCGGTGTCATCCGCAACGGCCGCAGCCGCGGACGCCGGCTCTGGTGGCGGCTGCCGCTGCCGTTCGCCGGTCTGGCGGTACTCGGCCTGACCGGCAAGGTCGACCCGTACGGCACGGTCGACCCGTACCCGATCGCGGGCGGGGCGGTGCTGGTCCTGGTCGGGCTCGCACTGCTGCTGCCCTGGCTGGTCGAGGCGCTGGTGAACCGGCTGCACGGCGGCCCGGTGGCCTGGCAGCTCGCCGTCCGCAGGCTCCAGCTGAGCAGCGGTTCGGCTGCCCGGGCGGTCAGCGGCATCACGGTCGCGATCGCGGGCGCGGTGGCACTGCAGATGCTGACCGCCGCGATCGGCGACGAGTTCATCAAGGTGACCAAGGAGGACGCCACGCGGGCCCAGTTCTCCTCGTACTCCGAGAAGGTCACCCGGGACGGCGCCACCCGGACCGTCGAGGCGCTCCGGGCCGCCAAGGGCGTGACGTCGGCCATCGGCAAGATCAACGTCTACGTCACCAACGCCGCCGACGCGAAGGGCGACACGGAGGTCCAGCGGACCACCAGCCTGACCGTCGCCGACTGCGCGAGCCTGCGTCAGATGGCCCGGATCGACTCCTGCAAGGACGGCGACACCTTCGTCTCGCACCCCGCGAAGAACAAGGAGATGTCCCTGTGGATCGACGAAACGGCCCGCAAGGGCGAGGACGTCATGGTCGATTCGGGGGACCTCAAGAGGTCGGTGCGGTGGAAGCTGCCCGCCGACGCCCGGACGGTCACCGCCCGGAACACCGCGCTGGGCGACGAGACCTCCGGCATCCTGGCCACCCTCGGCGCGGTGGACCCGAGCACCCTGCCGGACGCGACGACCGAGACGCACGTCCGGATCGACGAGAACGTGAAGGACGCCGCGGAGCACGTACGGAACGCGGTGGCCAGCGTCGACCCCATGGCACGGGTGTCGTCCCTCACCTCGATGGCCCGTGACAGGAAGTACGCCAGCGTGCAGCGCGGCCTCCAGGTCGGCGGCACGGCGACGCTGCTGCTGATCGCGGCCTCGATGCTGGTCTCCCAGCTGGAGCAGCTGCGCGAGCGCAAGCGCCTGCTGTCGGTCCTGGTCGCCTTCGGCACCCGGCGCTCCACACTGGGCTGGTCGGTGCTCTGGCAGACGGCGGTGCCCGTGGTCATCGGGCTGGCGGTGGCGGTCGCGGGCGGAATCGGCCTGGGCGCGACCCTGATCTCCATGCTCGACAAGGAGATCACCGACTGGTGGCTGTTCCTGCCGATGGCCGGCGCGGGCGGGGCACTGATCCTGCTGGTCACCCTGGTCTCGCTGCCCCCGCTGTGGCGCATGATGCGCCCGGAGGGCCTGCGCACGGAGTGACGGCCCGGCGACCGCCGCGGCCCCGGACTCCCGGGCATCCGGGGTCCGGGGCCACCCGCCGTCCCGGCCCCCACCGGGAACCACGCGGCGCATCGCCGACGGCACTGCCGGCTTCAGCTCGGAGAACTCGAAGGGATCGGCGTGTCGGACGACCAGAAGTCGGAGCGCACGTCGGGGGTCGGCACGTCCTTCCCCCGGTAGTCGGTACCACTCCCCGGAGTGGAGGGCTGCGACACCTTCGACCTGTCCACGCAGGCCGTCTGGACCTCCAGGAAGAACTGGCCCTTGTACCCGACGGTCAGGCCCATCTTCAGTACACCGTCACCGGCATCGGCGTAGACGGCAGGGAAGTCCTTGTCGGGGTTGACCTTGGTGATTGTGTAGCCCGACCTCTTCCATGCCCGTTCGATGATCCCGAGAAGCGAGCCTCTGCGCCCCTCGGAAACCTGGGTCATGACCACAGCACGGCGCGTGACATCGCCGAGCTCCGGGGCATCGGCGCACATTCCGCTGTCGGATTCGTCGTGCGTCCACTCCAGGGGAGGGCGCACGGAGGACAGCGTGTCACCGATGAGTTCGTCGGCCTTCTCTGCAGCCTGCTGCATATTCACGCCGGGACTCCTTTGGGGAGCATGAGAATTACTTCCACCACCCGCGCAGCCGGCTACGAAAGCCATGACGAGCGCAGGGGCGGCGATGCGAGTGGATAAGCGCTTCACCGCGGGGCCTCTGTAGTGATCGAACCTGAGCGTCCGGCGACGATCATGGCGATATTGTCCGCCGCTGAAGGATTTCTTTCCGGATCAAAGTAACCGGAATGTGCGGGAGTTGGGCCCTTGCCCGACAGCCACAGAGGAAGTGGACCATCGCCGCTCTCCATTCGAATGGCCCCGAACTCCTGACTCGCCGGGTCCACACCGAACCAGTTGTCGTGGCTTCCCGCTGCGACTGCACCAAAAACAGGACCGACCACGCCAAGCAGATCCTTCTTGGCGGGCAGCTTCGTTACGGGATCATTGTCGGCGGCACCGACGAACACGTGCTCCTTTCCGACGTTCAATTCCGAGGCGCTGTCGGCCCCGGTGCCCGGGCTACCGAGCAGAACGATGTCGTCGGCGCCCGGAATGCCGCCGTCCTGCCGGGCCGCGGTGCCTACAGTGAGCGATCCGTAGGAGTGGCCGATCGCCGTGATGTGCGGGTTCTCGTGCTTGTTGGTTGCCTGAATACCGTCCATGAACGAGTTGTAGGCAGGCGCGCCGTTGTTCGCGTCGGTCGTCGACGCGACGTCCTTGACGCCCGGCGCGTCGTACCCCAGCCAGACGATGGAGGCGCTGGACGGATCGTACTTCTGGGCACTCTTCGCGGTCTGATAGGCCCTGCGCACGGTGTCGTCCGCGAATTCTTCATCGAGAGCCGTGCCGAGTCCCGGCACGTACGAGGACACGTTCCTGGAGGTGTCGGGGTTGCCGTAGCTGACGATGGCTCGCCCCTTCCCCTCCGTTCCGAACCCGAGCAGGTACATGGGCGGGTGTGAATCAATGGACAACTTGGACTGAATACCCTTCAGCCCTGCGAGTTTGTCCTGTGCGCCGTCGGATTTCTGACCTTCGAGGCCGGCAATCACCAGGGGGAGGTTTGCACGGTTCGCTTCGTCGCGCGCCACAGCCGGAATGCCGTCGAGGTTCCCGATCACGTCGGGGAACGAAGTGATGTACTCCTGGCGCTCTTCTTCGCTCAAGCGGTCCCACCATTCCTTGCGCCCAGCCGGTGACTTCTCCAGCACTTGATCTGCCAGATACTCACGGGCTGCGCTTCCCACGGCAGTGACGTCCCCCGCCACGTTCGCCCAGGTCTTCCTGTCGACCGTGAGGCCGGGTGCGGCCTTGAGCTCCCGAAGAGCCGGACTGTATCGCTCGTCGATTTCGCGGGCCTCACGCAGGGCATGAGCAATGCGGTCGGCGACGTCCTGGGCCTTGGCCCGGTGGGGGTTGAGGCTCCTCAACCGCAGGGCGCCCGGTCCCTGAGCGGGGTCGTACATGCCGTTGTCGTCGCGGTACAGGCCCGGGTTTCCAGCGCCGATCAGACCGTTGTCGCCCATCACCGAGCCGCCTGGTACCGCATCACCGTTCATCGCGTTCCTGCCACCGGCCGGGTAGTCGATGCTGCCGTCGACATTGACCTCGTAGCCCAAGGAGGCCACATCGTCGAGAGCATCACGCAGCCGACGCTGCGGGGCGGCGAGTTCGGTGGCCAGGCCATCGAGCGTGCCCCGGATCAGGCCTGCCTCGGTCTGGATGTAGTGGTAGTTCTCGCTGAGCCGCTTCAACCGCTTGACAGCTGATTCCGCCGACTCGCTTTCCTGTGTCCTGGCGAGCTTGCCGCTCATGTCACTGTCGACGCGTTCACGCGCGGCATCAGCACGCCGCATCAACACGGCCCACCCCTCAGCCGCATCGGTCAGCTCGGACAGCTTGAGGTCGCGCAGCTGCTGCCAGGTGAGTCCGAACGCCATGCCTACTGCCCCGTCCTCGTGCCGGGAACCTTCACCGCCTTGGCCTCGGCACCCACCTCGACGTCCACTTCTCCGAGGTCGACAGCCACTCGGCGCAGCTTGGGTTCGAGTGAACCGCACTCTTCCCGGACTGCTTTGAGGCGCTCTTCCCAGGAGTTGAGTACGGCCTTCAGCGAGCCGAGGCCGGCCAGCCCTTCGAGGCCCCCGCCCATGCCCTCGTGAGCGGAGCGAAGCTCCACTCTGCACGTGCTCATGGTGGTCTGCAGGTCATCAGCCGTGCTGGCGGCCTCGGTCCACGGTCCGCCTCTGTGCTGAAGCCTGCCCGCCCCGGTACCGGTCGGCGTCGCGTGTCCTCCTTCGCCCCGGAGACCGTTGATCTCCATGTGCGAAGTGTGGCGCTGCGCCGCGTCGGCTTTGAGCTGTTCCCATTCGTCCCACGCCACGCCTGGTTCTCCCCACGTCCCGAATGCCGTCCGGGCAGGCTTTCCCGGGGCCCGTCGCACTCATCGAGGTTGCAGTTGCGGATCTTACGTGTGCAGTACGTAAAGTGACATGCCGTCACCCGGATTTCGGCTCGAAGCATCCGCATCTCGGATGGTTCGCACCGGCGACTCGGCTTGAGACTTCACCCGTTCCGGGCTGTCCGGGATGCCCCACCGCGGATCTCGGGATCACGGCCGAGCCTCCGCCCGCATGGGACCGCAAGGACACCGGGGGCCCGCCCGCCCCTGGAAGCCTCGAAGATCATTTCGAGACCGTGTCGATGAATCGCGGTCGAGGGCCGCCCGCCGTCCCGGCCCCACCGGGAACCGCGCGGCGCCGTCACGCCCTTCCCGCACCGGCCCCCACCCGACCGGCGCGGTCCTCATCCGTCGCCCGTCGTCACCCGTACCGGCAGTGCCGCCATCGCCTCCCGCAGCGCCGCCGCGAACTCCTCGAACTCCTCGTGCCGGGCCGCCCCCGTCCGCATCGCCAGGGCCACCCGTCGCGACGGCGCGGGGTCCGCGAAGTATCCGGTGGCCAGCGCGTCGTTGCGGCCGGTCTCGACCGGTACGGCGGTGCGCGGCAGCAGCGTCACCCCGAGTCCGCCGGCCACCAGCTGCACCAGGGTGGAGAGCCCGGCCGCGGTCGTGGTGACCGGTGCCCCCTCCGTGCGCCCCGCCTCCCGGCAGATGTCGAGGGCCTGGTCGCGCAGGCAGTGCCCCTCGTCGAGCAGCAGCAGCGGCAGCTCGCGCAGCGCCTCGCGAGGGATGTCGACCCGCCCGCCCAGCCAGTGGTCCCGCTCCATCACCAGTACGAAGTCCTCGTCGAACAGCGGGAGTTCGGCGACCCCCGGCACCCCGAGCGGCACCGCGAGCAGCAGCAGGTCCAGCCGTCCCGCCGCCAGCCCCTCCAGCAGTGAGGAGGTCTGCTCCTCGTGCACCTGGAGGTCCAGTTCCGGGTAGCGCTCGTGGACCAGCCGCAGCACGGTCGGCAGCAGGTACGGGGCGACGGTCGGGATCACGCCGAGCCTGAGCACCCCGGTGAACGGCGCCCGGACCGCCTCGGCCTCCTCCATCAGCTCACCGACGGCCTCCAGCACCGCCCGCGCCCGCACCGCCAGCCGCTCACCGGCCGGCGAGAGCAGCACCTTGCGCGTCGTACGCTCGATGAGCTGGACACCCAGTGCCTCCTCCAGCGCGGAAACGGCCCCGGACAGCGCGGGCTGACTCATCCCGATTGCTGCCGCCGCGTCCCTGAAGTGCAGATGTTCGGCGACGGCCGCGAAGGCGCGCAGCTGCGAGAGGCTGGGCTGTTTGGGGCGATTGCCCGGGATCCCTTGCGCCACTGATAGGCACCTCCGATCATCACAGCAAAGTGTAGCTATTTCCGCGATCAATGCACCCTGTGCCAAGGTGGAGTCCGTCCAACCCTCAGGAACTCCCCCAAAAGGGGATTCCAACGCTGCAAGGAGAGCGCGTGCTCACTGTCGGTGACAAGTTCCCCGAGTTCGACCTGACCGCTTGCGTCTCGCTGGAGAGCGGCAAGGAGTTCGAGCAGATCAACCACAAGACCTACGAGGGCAAGTGGAAGATCGTCTTCGCGTGGCCGAAGGACTTCACCTTCGTGTGCCCCACCGAGATCGCCGCCTTCGGCAAGCTGAACGACGAGTTCGCCGACCGTGACGCGCAGATCCTGGGCTTCTCCGGCGACTCCGAGTTCGTGCACCACGCCTGGCGCAAGGACCACCCGGACCTGACCGACCTGCCCTTCCCGATGATGGCCGACTCGAAGCACGAGCTCATGCGTGACCTCGGCATCGAGGGCGAGGACGGCTTCGCCCAGCGCGCCGTCTTCATCGTCGACCAGAACAACGAGATCCAGTTCACGATGGTGACCGCCGGTTCCGTGGGCCGTAACCCCAAGGAGGTCCTGCGGGTCCTCGACGCCCTGCAGACCGACGAGCTGTGCCCCTGCAACTGGACCAAGGGCGAGAACACCCTCGACCCGGTCGCGCTCCTCTCGGGCGAGTGAGCTGACAGCGACATGGCACTCGACGAACTGAAGGCCGCCGTCCCGGACTTCGCCAAGGACCTGAAGCTGAACCTCGGCTCGGTCATCGGCAACAGCGAGCTCCCGCAGCAGCAGCTGTGGGGCACCGTCCTCGCCTGCGCGATCGCCTCGCGCTCGCCGAAGGTGCTGCGCGAGCTGGAGCCGGAGGCGAAGGCCAACCTCTCCGCGGAGGCGTACGCCGCCGCGAAGTCGGCCGCCGCCATCATGGCGATGAACAACGTGTTCTACCGGACCCGGCACCTGCTGTCGGACCCCGAGTACGGGACGCTCCGGGCGGGCCTGCGGATGAACGTCATCGGCAATCCCGGCGTGGAGAAGATCGACTTCGAACTGTGGTCGCTCGCCGTCTCCGCGATCAACGGCTGCGGCCAGTGCCTGGACTCGCACGAGCAGGTCCTGCGCAAGGCCGGCGTGGACCGCGAGACCATCCAGGAAGCCGTCAAGATCGCCTCGGTGATCCAGGCGGTCGGCGTGACCCTCGACGCCGAGGCCGTGCTCGCCGAGTAGGCCGGCAGTACCCTGTTGTACGAGCGGGGCCCCGTGGACGACCGACCGTCCCCGGGGCCCTTCTCGCGTCCGCCCGGCCCGTACGCGCTCCGGCCGGTCCCGTACGCACTTCGACGGCTCCGGCCCGTACGCGCTCCGACGGCTCCGGCCCGCTCGTCACGTACCGCCCGCCGCTCATCACGCGTGCCGCCCGCCGCTCACCGCTTCCCGTCCGTGCCGCCCCCGTCCTCGTCGCGGCCGGGCTTCCCGGCGGACGATCCCGGCGCGGGCGTCGGGGCGACGTCGACGGCGCTCGCGCCGCGCGGCTGCGGCGCGTGCCGCAGGGCCTCCTCCCGCCCGAACGTCCGCAGATAGCCGACCACCGTGTTGGTGACCGCGACCAGCGGCACCGCGACCACGGCTCCCCCGATGCCGGCGATGAGACCGCCGGCGGCGACGGAGAGCACGACGGCCAGCGGATGCACCCGCACCGCCCGCCCCAGGATGAACGGCTGGAGCACATGGCCCTCGATCTGCTGCACGGCGAGCACCACGACCAGCACCATCAGCGCGGTGAACACGCCCTGGGTGACCAGCGCGACGACCACCGCCAGCGCCCCGGAGATCACGGCGCCGACCAGCGGGATGAAGGCGAAGAGGAAGATGAAGACGGCCAGCGGCACCGCCATCGGCACGTCGAGGAAGAAGATCCCGAGCCCGATGAAGATCGCGTCGATCAACGCCACTATGACGGTGCCCCGCACATAGGCGGTCAGCGTCCGCCAGGCGCGCGGCCCGGCGCCCGCGACGCCCGGCCGGGCCTGGGCGGGCACCAGCTTCAGCACCCATTCCCAGATGCGCTTCCCGTCGTACAGCAGGAAGAGCGTCGAGAACATCGCCAGCAGCATCCCGGTGAGGACCTCCACCATCACCGTGACGCCCTCCAGCCCGGCGGAGGTGATCTGTTCGGTATTGGTGCCGATGGTGTCGCTGAGGTTCTTCGCGATGTCGTTGATCTGCTGCTCGGTGACGTGGAAGGGGCTGTCGAGCAGCCAGCGCTTCAACTCGTCGATGCCGTCCCGCACCCGGTCGGAGAGGGTGTCGAGGTTGTCCATGACCTGCCAGACCACGAACCAGCCGACCAGCCCGATGACGACGAAGCCCAGGACCGCGGTGACCGCGGTGGCCAGTCCGCGCGGAAGCCCGCGCCGGCGCAGCCGGGCGACCGTCGGCTGGAGCATCGCGGTGACGAGCAGCGCGGCGACGAAGGCCAGGACCACCAGCTCCACGGCGCTGATGATCCGCATCAGCACCCAGAGCGTGCCCGCGAGGACGAGCAGCCGCCAGCCCGCCTCGGCCGCGACCCGCATGCCCCAGGGGACCGCCGCGACCGGATCGGGCCGGGCGGCCACGGAGGGCGCGTACGAAGGGGGCGGCGGCACGTGGTCGGTGACGGCCGCGGCACCGGGCCGGGCACCGTCCGGCGACACGGTTTCTGCGGGCACAACGGTTTCTGCGGGCACGGCGGCCTCGGCCGACCCGGAGCCGGACCGCGCGGTCGCGTCCTCCTCGGCCTCGGCCCGGCGCCGCTCCAACCGGTCGCCCAGTTCGGTCAGTTCGGCCCCGAGCCGGCCGAGCCACCCCGGAATCTTCGACATGTTCGTTCCTCTTCCCCCGTCTTCTCCCCCGCCGCTCCCCGCCGGGCGGCCCGGACCGACCGTACACGCGCGAAGCCCCCCACCGTAGGACGGCGGGGGGCTCTGCACGTTCGAACCGCGAACCTCTGAGGGGTCCGCAGGTCTAGTACCAGTGGTTGGCCTGCCAGAAGGACCAGGCACCGCACGGGCTGCCGTAGCGGCTGTCCATGTAGTTGAGGCCCCACTTGATCTGGGTGGCCGGGTTGGTCTGCCAGTCGGCACCGGCGGACGCCATCTTGGAACCGGGCAGCGCCTGGACGAGGCCGTAGGCACCGGAGGACGGGTTGGTCGCCCGGTAGTTCCAGGTGGACTCGTGGTTCACGATGTTGCTGAAGCACTGGAACTGGTCGCCGGGAACCATCTGGCGGGCCATCGCCTGGACCTCGGCCACGGTGTACGAGCCCTGCGTGGCGAAGGAGGAGGCGCTGCGGATCGAGGAGCGGCTGGCGCGCTCGGCGCGCTCCTTCTTCTCCTGGCGCTCCTTCTCCACCCGGTCCTCGGCCGCCTGCTTCTTCGCCTTGGCGTCCTTGGCGGCCTGGATGCGGGCCGATTCCTCCGCGGACTTCTTCGCCGCGGCGTCGGCCGCGGAGGCCTGCGCGTCGGCCTGCTGAGTCAGCGAGGCCGTCTGCACCTGGGCCTGCTCGCCCGCAGGGATGTCGGCGAGAAGCGTCGTGTCGGCTGCGGTCGCCTCGAAGTTGTTGTCATCGGCGGCGGCAGTGCCGCCCGACGCAACGCCCACGACGGCGCCGACGGTGGTGACCGCAGTGGCAGATGCCACGGCGAACCCCCGGACCGAGATCCGGCTCACACGGTGTCCTTCCAGCATCGCCCGCTTAGGTGACCTCGCGGACGCAATCGTGCCCCTGGCGCTGGCCTCCCCACTGCTTGGGTCACGGGAGGCACGGGCCCGGTGGGCGACTCCGCGAAGGAGTGCCGCGTGGTACTCGCGGGCGGCATACGGACGGCGTTTGTTGAGTTGTGTGGTGCGTGGCACCTTCGGAGGTGCTCGTGTGCCGTATGCGGGGCCTGACGGAAGCAAGACTTTGCCGGAACGGGGCGCCGGGAAGCAATTCTCCGTTGCGTGTGAAAGCTCACACCTCATTCGGAGCAAGTGATTTACGAAAATACCGCCGCAGCACGGTGCCGCCCGGCTAAGCTACTGCGCCCGCCGGGCGGCACCAACTGTCGTAACCCGTATCAGATCTGGCCTTCCTCCAGCATTTCGGTCACCAGTGCGGCGATGTGCGAACGCTCGGAGCGGGTGAGCGTGACGTGCGCGAAGAGCGGATGCCCCTTCAGCTTCTCGACCACGGCGACGACCCCGTCGTACCGGCCGACCCTGAGGTTGTCCCGCTGGGCCACGTCATGCGTGAGGACGACTCGGGAATTCGACCCGATCCTGGACAACACGGTCAGCAGGACGTTCCGTTCGAGCGACTGCGCCTCGTCGACGATCACGAAGGCGTCGTGCAGCGAACGGCCCCGGATGTGGGTGAGCGGCAGGATCTCCAGCATCCCGCGCCCCAGCACCTCCTCGATCACCTCGCGCCCGGCGACCGCCGAGAGCGTGTCGAAGACCGCCTGCGCCCAGGGGCTCATCTTCTCGGCCTCGGTGCCGGGGAGGTAGCCCAGCTCCTGCCCGCCGACCGCGTACAGCGGGCGGAAGACCATCACCTTCTGGTGCTGCCTGCGCTCCAGGACGGCTTCGAGACCGGCGCAGAGCGCCAGCGCCGACTTGCCGGTGCCGGCCCGGCCGCCCAGGGACACGATGCCGACGTCCGGGTCGAGGAGCAGGTCGAGCGCGATGCGCTGCTCGGCGCTGCGGCCGTGGATGCCGAAGACCTCCCGGTCGCCGCGCACCAGGCGCACGTTGCCCTCGGCGGTGACCCGGCCGAGCGCCTTGCCGCGCTCGGACCGCAGGACCAGGCCGGTGTGCACGGGCAGTTCGGCGGCCTCCGGCACGTACAGCGTCTCCTCCCCGTAGAGGAGGTCCACCTGCTCGGCACCGAGCGGGAGCTCCGACATGCCCGTCCAGCCGGAGTCGGTGATGGCCAGTTCGGCGCGGTACTCCTCGGCGAGGAGGCCGACCGAGGACGCCTTGATGCGCAGCGGCAGGTCCTTGGAGACGACCGTGACGTCGTACCCCTCGGCCTGGAGGTTGCGCGCGACCGCGAGGATCCGTGAGTCGTTGTCCCCCAACCGGTAGCCGGCGGGCAGCACGCCGGGGTCGGAATGGTTGAGTTCGACGCGCAGCGTCCCGCCCAGATCCCCGAGCGGGATCGGGGCGTCCAGCCGGCCGTACCTGACCCGGAAGTCGTCCAGCAGGCGCAGGGCCTGCCGGGCGAAGTAACCGAGCTCCGGATGGTGCCGTTTGGCCTCCAGTTCCGTGACCACGACGATCGGGAGCACGACTTCGTGCTCGTCGAACCGGGCCATGGCGTTCGGATCGGCCAGCAGCACGCTGGTGTCGAGAACGTAGGTGCGCCTGTCGGGAATGCGGCGCTTTGTGCTGGTCACCACGGAAGGACGTACCCCCTCGGACGAGGTTGGGGTGCGACGGCGTCGCGGAGCATCCCAATGGGAGAGAACGGACCGGGCTCTGGCCCCGTTGCGCGGGCCGAGCACCGGCCCTCCGCGTCGGCCGCACGGTGTGTACGGTCCTTCGTGTGCAAAGGGCCTCCCGGGCGAGCGGACTCCATGCCGCTCATCTGGACACGACATCCGCCTGGTTCCTGACCGGATGTCGACCTGTCAGGGGTATTCCCTCGAACACGCGAAGCCATGCCGCCAGGGGCGGGTGAGCTGGGAGTTGTGCCCCGGTCTCATGTGATCCGGGATGTGGTCCGGGGCCCGGCCCGGGATGTGGTCCGGGGTGTCCGTCCGTACCGTCGCGCCCCCGCGCCCCGGACGGGCCGGGGCGGACGCGATGTCAGCCGCCGCGGTGGCGGGCCGGGGACGGGTGCGGGTACGGGTACGGGGTGGGGCGGTCTCAGCCGCCGTAGCGGCGGTGGCGGGCCGCGTAGTCGCGCAGGGCGCGCAGGAAGTCGACCCGGCGGAAGGCCGGCCAGAAGACCTCGCAGAAGTAGTACTCGGAGTGCGCACTCTGCCAGAGCATGAAGCCGGACAGCCGCTGCTCGCCGCTGGTGCGGATGACCAGGTCCGGGTCGGGCTGGCCCCGGGTGTAGAGGTGCTCGGAGATCAGGTCGGTGGAGACGATCTCCGCGAGGTCCTCGAAGGACGTCCCCTTGGCGGAGTGCTCCAGCAGCAGCGAGCGGACCGCGTCCGCGATCTCCTGCCGTCCGCCGTAGCCGACCGCGACGTTGACCAGTATCCCGTCGACCCCGATCGTGGCCTGCTCGGCCTCCTTGAGCACCGTCTGGGTGTGGGAGGGCAGCAGGTCGAGCGTGCCGACGTGGTGGACCCGCCAGCGGCCGTCCGCCGCGAGGTCGCGCACCGTGTTCTCGATGATCTTGAGGAGGGGGGTCAGCTCGGACTCGGGCCGGTCGAAGTTGTCCGTGGACAGCAGCCAGAGCGTGACGACTTCCACGTCCGTCTCGCTGCACCAGCCGAGGAGTTCCTTGATCTTGTCCGCACCCGCCTGGTGGCCCTGCGCGGCCGTGCCGCCGGACGCCTTCGCCCAGCGCCGGTTGCCGTCGAGGATGACGCCGATGTGCTTGGGCACCTGGGTGTGGTCTAGGCGGGCCTCCACCCGGCGCGCGTAGAGCCCGTACACCAGGTCGCGCAAGTTCACTGAGTTCACCTCTCGGTTCCGTGCGGGCCCGCCCGCCCCTGTGCCCGGGGTCGTCCCCCCGGGGTCACCGCGCCGGTACACAGAGTCCGTCGCCCCGCCATGTCACGTCATGACGGCCCCCCGAAGCCGCCACATTACTGCGCAGGGGGCGTACCGGCCCAACCCGGTCTGTCACAAGTCCGTGATAAGGAGAGAAACGTGACTGATTCCCCTCTCCATTACCTGGCCGCCGGTTCGCGCTACGACTCCATGGAGTACCGCCGCACCGGCCGCAGCGGTCTCAAGCTGCCCGCCGTCTCGCTCGGCCTCTGGCACAACTTCGGCGACGACCGCACGCTGGACTCCCAGCGGGCGATCCTGCGCCGCGCCTTCGACCTGGGCGTGACCCACTTCGACCTGGCCAACAACTACGGGCCGCCGCCCGGCTCCGCCGAGCTCAACTTCGGCAAGATCTTCCACCAGGACTTCGCCCGGTACCGGGACGAGCTGATCGTCTCCACCAAGGCCGGTTACGAGATGCACCCGGGCCCGTACGGCGAATGGGGCTCCCGCAAGTACCTGCTGTCCTCGCTCGACGCCTCGCTGAAGCGGATGGGCCTGGACTACGTCGACATCTTCTACTCCCACCGCTTCGACCCGGAGACCCCGCTGGAGGAGACGATGGGGGCCCTGGCCTCCGCCGTCCAGCAGGGCAAGGCGCTGTACGTGGGGGTGTCCTCGTACAACGCGGAGCAGACCGCCGAGGCGGCCCGGCTGCTCGGGGAGATGGGCGTACCGGCCCTGATCCACCAGCCGTCCTACTCGATGATCAACCGCTGGATCGAGGACGACGGCCTGCTCGGCACCCTGGAGGAGGCCGGCATGGGCTGCATCTCCTTCGTGCCGCTCGCCCAGGGCCTGCTCACCGGCAAGTACCTGACGGGCATTCCCGAGGGTTCGCGCGCCACCCAGGGCAAGTCCCTGGACCCCGGCCTGCTCTCGGACGAGGTGGTGCGCCGGCTGAACGGACTGAACGACATCGCCCGGCGGCGCGGCCAGTCGCTCGCCCAGCTGGCGCTGTGCTGGGTGCTGCGCGACCCCCGCATGACGTCCGCCCTGATCGGCGCCTCCAGCGTGGGTCAGCTGGAGGAGAACGTCGCCGCGCTCGCCGGGCCCCCGCTGTCCGACGAGGAACTGGCCGAGATCGACACCTTCGCCGTGGACACCGCGGGCACCAACATCTGGGCCGGACGGAGCTGACGGGAGTCGGGCTCCGCGGGACCGGTCCATGACCGGCCCCGCGGCCCGAAAGAAAACGGGCCGGTCCGTGGGGGGGGATACGGACCGGCCCGAGGGGGGGTTTCCACCATAACCCTTCGTAAGTGATGCTGCGCGCCACGCCACTCCACAATTACTCTCCGAATTCACTGAACTCCGTTGCGCGCGCGTCACCGGGTTGACGGTCCACGGGCCGCCCGGCGGCCCCTCAGTGGCCCCCGACCGGCTTCACGCAGCCGGTTCCCTCCAGGTACTTGCCGTGCGCCTCGGCCGTGACGCGCCCGCCGACCTCGCCGTCCAGCGCCCCCACCACGCAGAGCCTGCCCAGGTCGAGGATGAAGGTGGTGCGGTGGGTGCCGAAGGTGCCGGTGGATATGGACTCGGACGGGTAGCCCAGGCCGGTGAGCGCGGTACGGACCCGGGGTTCGGTGCTCCTGCGGCCCTCCGCGATCCCGGACAGGCCCGCCACGACCTTCTTCACCTCGGCGTCGCCCCGCGCCCGTTCGGCCGGGGACAGTTCGGCGGTGGACTGGAAGGCGTGGTTCTCCCGGTACTTCGAGGCGTCGCTGCCGTCGACCGGTCCGCCGGAGTGGGCGTTCCCCGAGGGCGGGGCGCCGCTCGTACCGGACCCGTCGGCCCCGGCTCCGGTTCCGGCCCGCTCCGTGCCGCAGCCGACGAGGGCGAGGGCGGGGACGAGAACGAGTGCCGTCGCGGTGGTGGCGGCCCCGGCCGCGCGTCTCACAGAGGTCATGCGCCGAGTATGGGACAGGGCCCGGCCCCGGGAACCGCCGTTTCCGAATCCTCCGGCATCGTCCGGATCCCGGTCATCCGCCGTGCGGGGACGTGGAGTCGGGGGCGGAGTCGGTGGGGCGCGGCGGTGCGGTTGCCGGGGGTCAGGCGGTCGCCGGGGCGCCCCGGTGGCCGCGGGTGAAGCGGATCGTCATGGTGTCGCCGCCGACGACCACGAAGCTGCCGCCCTCGCAGCGGATGACGGCCTCGCGCACCCGGCCCCGTTCGTCGCCGTGCTCCTCGGTGCGGGTGACGGTCCAGCCGCCGTCGGGCGGCGGCGGCAGGTTCGTCACGGGGGCGAACTCCCACTGGCCCGACGGCACGCACCAGTCGGGCAGCCGGGGCCAGGCGCCCGGGCCGACCCGCAGGGCCCCCTCCGGCGCACAGGTCAGGAGCACCGACAGACCGTCGGCCAGCAGGAACTCGACGGCCTCCGGCTCCCCGACCCGCCCCTCCGGCCGGTAGAAGACACCGAGCACCCCGACGATCCGGGAGCCCCTGAGCCAGTCGGCCCTCCCCTGCCGCGGGACGCGCGGTGCTCCGTCCTCGTTCCCCGTCCTCATGACGATCCCCTTCCCCGGCGTTCACCGTCCAGGGTCGCACCCTTCGCGGGGTACGGGGCGGCGATCGTCCGGGGCCGCGGCCGGTTCCCGCCCCGGCTCACCGCTCCGGCTTGCGGGCCTCGATCAGGAAACGGGTGGTGTGGGCGACGAACGGGCCCTCGGTCTCGATCCGGTGGTGCAGCCCGGCCAGCCGCGGGCGGTACTCGTCGACGGTGAAGCCCGGCACCATCCAGATCACCTTCCGCAGGAAGTAGACGACGGCGCCGATGTCGAAGAACTCGGTGCGCAGCCGCTCCGCCCTCAGGTCGACGACCTCCAGCCCGGCCGCCTCGGCCGCGGCCCGGGCCTGCTCGGGGTCCCGGGCGCCGCGCACCCGCGGCGGCTGCGGGCCGAGGAAGTACTCGACGAGCTCGAAGACGCTGGCCGGGCCGACCTGCTGCGAGAAGTACGTGCCGCCGGGGGCGAGCACCCGCGCGATCTCCTCCCACCAGGTGGTCACCGGATGCCGGCTGACCACCAGGTCGAAGGCGTCGTCGCCGAACGGCAGCGGCGGCTCGTCCGGGTCGACGACCACGGCCGCGCCGCGCGGGTGCAGCAGGGCGGTGGCGCGGGCGACGTTCGGCGGCCAGGACTCGGTG
This sequence comes from Streptomyces sp. sk2.1, assembly GCF_008120935.1. Taxonomy (GTDB): domain Bacteria; phylum Actinomycetota; class Actinomycetes; order Streptomycetales; family Streptomycetaceae; genus Streptomyces. The sequence continues at coordinate 466,914 of NZ_RDBO01000077.1, read as the reverse complement.
GCGACGACGAGCGGCGGCAGCTTCGGCACGGACGCGAGGACCTCGCCGCCGCCGGTCTGGATGTCGAGCGCGGCCCGGGCCCGCCCCATCCGGTCCGCCATGGCGCGGGCGTATCCCCAGGAGGGGCGCTGTTCCGTGGCCCGGCCGTCGAGCCAGGAGAAGTCCCAGCCGGCGACCGGTGCGGCGGCGGCCTCGGCGACGAGGGCGTCGAACCGCGCGCGTTCGGCCTCCGCCGCCGCGCCTGCTGCCTCTTCTTCGGGTGTACCGGTCATACGGAGATCGTGTCAGCCGGGCGTCGGCCCGCGCGACCTCAATACCCCGGGGCCACCGCGGATCGTGGCGGGGCCGGTGGCCCTCAGGCGGCCAGGGCGCCGAGCAGGATGCCCAGCAGCGCGCCCGTGATCATGAACGGGCCGAACGGGATGCCGGTCCTGCGCCCGGCCCGGCGCAGGACCATCAGCCCGAAGCCGTACGCCGCGCCGAGCAGGAACCCGGCGAAACCGCCGGCGAACAGCACGGCCCAGCCGTACCAGCCGAGGGCCACGCCCAGCGACAGGGCGAGCTTGACGTCGCCGAAGCCCATGCCGTTCGGGTTGATGACGAAGAGCAGGAAGTAGAAGCCGCCGAGCGCGGCCCCGCCGAGCAGCCCGGACAGCCACGATCCGCCGTGCTCGGGAAGGAGCGCCGCGGCGCCCAGGAGCACGGTGACGGCGCCGGCCGCGGGCAGGGTCAGCGGGTCGGGCAGCCGGTGGACGCGGCGGTCGATGGTCGCGAGGAGCACGCCGACGGGGGCCAGCAGCAGCCAGACGGCGAGTTCGGGGCGGGCCCCGGTGGCGGCGGCGAGCGCGGCGCAGGAGAGCGCGGTGACGACGGGGACGAGGGTGCCGGGGGCGTAGCGCGCCGGGTAC
>NZ_RDBO01000077.1:442919-465906 GCF_008120935.1 Streptomyces sp. sk2.1 | reverse complement strand
GCCCACATCGGGGAGACCTCGACCCGCCTCAACCTGGTCGCCACCTGGCGCGAGGCCACGGTCTTCACCGACGCCGAGCGCGCCGCCCTGGAGGTGGCGGAACAGGGCACCCGCATCGCCGACGCGGCCGGTGGCGTCACGGACGAGGCCTGGGCGAACGCGGCCGAGCACTACGACGAGGACCAGCTCGCCGCCCTGATGTCGCTCATCGCCCTCATCAACGCCTTCAACCGGCTGAACGTCATCAACCAGCAGCCGGCCGGCGACTACAAGGTCGGCCAGTTCGGATGACCGGCCGTTCGGCCGCACGCCCCGGGGCCCGGGGCGTGCGGCCGTCCCCGCTCCCGCCCCTGCCGGAGGGGACACCGGCCGACTCCTGAACAGATGCGCGAAGTCCGATGAGTTTCCCGGCGGTCCGCAGTCATATGGGTGATGGTTGGTGCACCGCGGCCGCGAGGCGGTCCGGGCGGACACCGGCCGACCTGCCGCGAACACACCGCACGACCTCGGGAGAACCCAGATGCGCACCCTGATCAGCACCGCCTTCGTCTCGCTCGACGGCGTCGTGGAGGCCCCGGGCGGGGAGCCCGGGTACCGGAACTCGGGGTGGACCTTCAAGGACATGGAGTTCGTCCCGGAGGCGTTCGAGATCAAGGGCCGCGAGCAGGAGGAGGCCACCGCGCTGCTGCTGGGCCGGGTCAGCTACCAGGCGTTCAGCCCGGTCTGGCCGGACATGGCGGAGTTCGCCGGCTACCGGCCGATGCCGAAGTACGTCGTCTCCACCACTCTCACCGAGGAGGACCTGGTCCCCGGCTGGGGCGAGACCACGATCCTGCGCTCGCTCGACGAGATCGCCGCCCTGAAGGAGACCGAGGGCGGCCCGATCATCGTCCACGGCAGCGCCACCCTCAACCAGAACCTCTCGGACGCCGGCCTGATCGACCGTTACCACCTGCTCGTCTTCCCCCTGTTGCTCGGCGCGGGCAAGCGCCTGTTCAGCGGCACGGACAAGGACACCCAGAAGCTGCGGCTCGTCGAGCACGAGGCGTACTCCAACGGCCTGCAGAAGAACGTCCTCGACGTCGTCCGCTGACGCCGCGCCCGGCCGGAGGACAACGCCCGGGAGCATCCGGGGCATTCACGGTCCGTCGGCGGACGCTGCCACCCGTTGCAGCCGTCGGCCGATGCGGAGCAGGGCGTCGCGGAGTTCCGGTGGCCGCACCTCGCCCAGATCGGCGTCGAAGGTGACGAACAGCCCGGCGACTCCCGCCCATGACCAGCCGCCGATGGTGAGCCGGCAGCGGTACGGGTCGATGGGTTCCACGACGGATCCGCCCGGTGCCCAGCGGGCGACGACCTGTGCCGGCAGCTCCAGGTCGGCCGAACCGACGCACGGCCACGGTCCCGCGGTGTCCCCGCGGTGAGGGTTCTGGACGACGAGGCGGGTCAGGTCGTCGTGGGTGAGCGGGGCGGCGCGGAAGGCCGCCCCGGCCGGGGTGCGGGGACTGATGCGGTCGACGCGGTAGGTGTGCCACGTCCGCTGCCGGTGGTCCCGGGCGACGAGGTACCAGCGTCCGGCCCAGACGACCAGGTGGTGGGGTTCGACCTCGCGGGGCGGCCGGAAGCCGGGTTCGCCCGGGGCCGGGACGGTTCCGTCGGCGTCCCGGTAGTCGAAGCGCAGCACGCGGGCGGTGCGGATGGCGGCACCGACCGTCCGCAGGATGGCCACGTCGACGGGCGGGGCGGCGAGTTCCCAGTAGTTGCGCAGGGCCGTGAAGTCGAGGGCTTCGGTCGCGGCGCGCAGCCGGGCGGGCATCGTCCGGCGCAGGGTGGTCAATGCCCTGCCGACGGCGTCGTCGATGCCGGTGACGGTGGCCGGGGCGGTCTGCAGGGCCACGGCGATCGCGATGGCCTGGTCGTCGTCCAGGACCAGGGGCGGCAGCTTGCAGCCGGTGCCGAGGCGGTACCCGCCCCCGGGGCCCTTGACGGCCTCGACGGGGTAGTCGAGTGCGCGGAGGGTGTCGACGTCCCGGCGGAGGGTGCGTGCCGATACGTCCAGGCGGGTCGCGAGTTCGGCGCCGGACCACTCGACGCGTGCCTGGAGCAGGGAGAGGAGACGCAGGATCCGCTCGGATGTGTCGGCCACGGGACCAACCATCGCAGAGGAAGCGGACACCCCGTGGCCGCCACCGGTGCCACGGTGCGGCCATGAGCACCGACACCACATCGTCTTCCGCACCCTCACCGTCACCATCACCGTCCGGACCCGGCCACGAGCCGCCGGTCGTCGGCCGACGCGCCTCCGTGGCGCTGGTGGTGGTCCTGTTCGCATCGTTCATGGACCTGCTCGACGTCACGATCGTCGTCGTCGCCGCCCCGGACATCGCCCGTGATCTGCACGCCGACCAGGCGCAGTTGCAGTGGATGCTCGCGGCGTACACCCTGGCCCTGGGGTCGGGACTGATCACCGGTGGCAGGGTCGGTGACGACTACGGCCGCCGCAAGGTCTTCCTCGTGAGCCTGGCCTGCTTCGCGGTCGCGTCGGCGGCGTGCGCGCTGGCCACCTCCGCCGAGGCGCTGATCGCGGTGCGGGCCGTGCAGGGCCTGGCGGGCGGGTTCATGGTCCCGCAGGTGTTCGGGATCATCCGCTCCTCGTTCGGGCCGGCCACGACGGCCAGGGCGTTCGGCGCGTACGGCGCGGTCCAGGGTCTGGCGTCGGTGGCCGGGCCGCTGCTGGGCGGCCTGCTGATCGACGCGGACCTGTGGGGTCTGGGGTGGCGCACGATCTTCTGGATCAACATCCCCGTCGCCCTCGTCGCCCTCGCCCTGGGGGTCCGGACGCTGCCGGAGTCCACCGCACCCCGGCGGGCCCGCCTCGACGTGGCCGGGGCGCTGCTCTCCGCGACCGCCGTGCTGCTCGTCCTGCTGCCGTTGGTGCAGGGCCGTAACTGGGGCCGGCCCTGGTGGGGCTGGGCCCTGCTCGCCGCCGGGCTCGCCCTGCTGGTGGTCTTCGCCGCCCACGAACGGTCCCTGGCGGCGCGGGGCGGGCAGCCGGTCCTCGACCCGGCACTGCTGTCGGTCCGCTCCTTCACCGCGGGCCTGGCCGCTTCGGTGTTGTTCTTCGGAGCTCTCGCGTCGTTCTTCCTCGTCCTGTCGATCTATCTGCAGGACGGCACGGGGCGGTCGGCGTGGGGCGCAGGGCTGGTGATCCTGCCGTACGCACTCGGGTCGACGATCGCCTCCGGTGCCGGTGTCGCACTGGCCGCCAGGGCCGGAAGGGCCCTGCTCGTCACCGGCTCGCTGGTCCTCGCCGCCTCGCAGATGCTGTTGTGGCTCCTCGTGCGGGACGGCTCGGTCCCCGGCTACTGGCCCCTTGCCGCGGCGATGCTCCTCGGCGGACTCGGTCTCGGGCTGGGCGCCCCGATCCTGGTCAACGTCGTCCTGGCCGGTGTCCCGGCCCGCCACTCCGGAGCCGCCGGCGGTGTGCTGTCCACGGTGAACCAGATCGGCGGAGCGATCGGTGTCGCCGCTCTCGGCACCGTCTTCTTCGACGCCCTCGCCCCCACCGGCACCCCGGCGACGGTCTTCGGCCACGCCCTCGCCCAGGTCATGCCCTGGCAGGTCGGGGCATACCTGCTGGCCGCGGTCGCCATGCTCGCCCTGCCCAGGACCACCACCGCCCACCGGCCCTGACGCCCACCACCCACATCACCTGGTGAAGGGACCGCGGCCCTTGGAGAGCCGCGGCCCCGGAGTCATCCGCCGAGTGCGACCGGGCCGAGGGCGGACGGCAGTCGGCTCACGGCCAGCGCGACGGCCTCGTGCGGCGTGGTGAATCGGCCGAGATCCTGGCTGATGAACCCTCTGCCGACCCCGTACGTGCCGTCTCCGTTCGCGGTCAGACATGGTCCGACGATGGTCAGGTGCGGGCGGGTGGTGCTCGAGAAACGCAACACCCAATGGCTCGTGAACGGATACAGGGCGCGCAGGGCCGGCTCGGCGTACGCCACCTCGACCAGAGTCCGGTACCCCTCCTGCCAGGCACCCCGTTCCATCTCGTCGGCCTCCTGGCGCATGCTCCGCCACTCGGACTCCGTCAGGCGCGCGGGGTCGTGGTCGAGTACCTCGAACCGGCCGGTCAGGTGCACGAAGGGGGCCGCCCGGTGGATGTCCTCCAGGGACGCCCCGTCGTGCCACGCCCGGGCCGCCCCGGCGACCTGCGCCAGGTCGTCCGCCCTGCCGTCGATCAGGGCCATGCCCTGGAACGGTTCCTCGCCACGGATCGACCACCGCCGTTCGTGCGCCCATGCGCTGATCTGTAGCGGCGCACGGTGCGGCAGGGTACTCGCGACGGTCGCGTGGAGCAGTGGATAGGAGTCGGGGGACGTGACGGGCACGGCGCCGAGGCAGGACTCGGTCCGGAGCGCTGCGGCGAGGCTGCCGCAGGCCGCGACGTCGGGGTACAGGACAGCGGGATCAGGTGGAGTGGGCACGGCTCCCAATTGTGCCCGAACCACCGATCTCCGAGGCGGCCCCGGCCTCTCCCGGATCGCTAACGGGGCAGCTGCACCCACGACTTGGTACCGCCCCACGGCGGCTTCGCCTCACCCGTACCCCACTCCCCGCCCCAGTCGTCCACGACGGCCGCCAGCAGCCAGAGCGCCCGGCGCCGCCGCGTCTCGCAGAGCGTGGCGACGTCGGGCCGGTCGTGCCGCGGATGCTGGTCCCAGACCAGCATCCGGACCGCGTCGTCCCGGTGGCGCAGGGACACGTAGAGCTCCTTCCCCGGACTGTTCCGGACGCCGACGGCGACCAGCTCGTCCACGACATGCGTCGCGGGCCAGACGTACCGCGCAAGCCCGTGCGCCTCCAGCGCGGCGGCCACCGCCGTACGCCCGATGAACGGACTGCGGGCATCACCCGGCAGCGTGAAACTCATCCAGAACCCGTGTCGGGAGGCCCCTTCCTCCGGGCGCGGACGAGAACGGAGGTGCGGCCGTGAAGCGGACCGCGGGTACAAACCCGGCGCTCCTGCCCCTGTGGCGGCCGGGCAGAGCGAGGTGATCGAAACCGAGCGCATGACTGACTCCCCTGGTACGGGTGGCGAGTTGGCGTTGTCTCTTTTCGCGTGGGCGCGCACGAGTGGCTCACGTTGTTGTGTTGTGGACGAGCAGTGGCCTGTCTCCCTGACGCGGCCCCCCTCCCAGGACAGGAGGCTGCGGGCAGGACCGCGCGATGCACTTCCGACTCGTCGGCACTGTGTGAGCGGTGCGCCACTCAACGTAGCGTAGTAAGGGTAAAATTACCCCTGCCATCAGGGAAATGAACCCTTTCGTGACAGCGGGGCGCGCGCGGGCGGCAGACTGCCGGTTACCGCATGCGGAAAGGAACGGCATGGCAGCAAGGACGTCCCCTACCGAACGTCAGAAGCGACTCGGCGCCGAACTGCGGAGAATGCGCACGTCAGCGGATGTGTCCGCCGAGTTCGCGGCCGGGCTGCTCGGCCTGGATCGGGGCAAGATCTCGAACATCGAGGCCGGCACACGCCCCATCAGCTCGGACCGTCTGCGCACACTGGCCTGCAACTGTGCCTGCACCGACGAGGCATACGTTGACGCGCTGGTCGAGATGGCCCAGTCGGGCAAACGCGGCTGGTGGGAGAGATACAAGGGGCTGCTCCCTCAAGGGATGCTCGACATTGCCGAGTTGGAGATGCATGCCCTACGCATGCGCGCCGCATACTCCATGCACATTCCCGGCCTCCTCCAGACCTCGGACCACGCCCTGGCCCTCTTCCGCGTGGTGATCCCCCAGCTGCCGGAACGTGAGGTCGCACTCCGTCTGGCCCATCGTGTGGAACGCCAGGAGGTCCTGGACGGGAGCACCCCGCCCTCGTACACGGGCATCGTTCACGAAGCCGCGCTCCGCATGCAGTTCGGTGGCCGAGCAGTGGCACGCGCACAGCTCGCCCACCTGTTGGAGAAGTCCGAGCAGACGAACATCACGCTGCTGGTCATCCCCTTCGAAGCAGGCGCCTTCCCCGGCGCCGGGCAGACCGTTCTGTACGCGGAAGGCCCCGTCCCTCAGCTCGACACCGTGCAGATCGACAACTCCCACGGCCCCCTGTTCGTTCATTCCGAGGCCCAGCTGGCCAAGTACCGGGCCCACTTGGACTGGATGGAGAACATTGCGCTGTCGCCGGACACGTCACGGGACTTCATCCACAACATCGCACGCCAACTCTGAGGAGATGACAGATGCCGGACGTCAACTGGGAAGAAGCATTCTGCGGCGAAGGGAACTCCTGCTACCGGATAGGGACCGACGACCGGGGCAACAGCTACATCGCCGTCAGTGGCACGGAGGAGCACTTCCTCACCGACAGCCGCGAAGCACTCCAGCAGCTGATCCGCGACATCAAGGCCGGCAAGGCCGACCACCTGCTGTAGATGCAGCAGAGCAGGGGCCCGGCGCCGCGATGTGCTCGCGGTGCCGGGCCCCTGCTGGTGGCGCGGTTCCTCAGGAAGTCGTGCTGCGCGGGAAGGAGACCTCCACGCGCCGGTTCTTCTTCCGGCCCTCTTCCGTGCTGTTGTTGGCGATCGGGTACTGCTCGCCGTAACCACGGATCTCGAAGCTGATGCCCGACCCCAGTTCCTTGACCAGCACCCCGTGCACGGCGTTGGCGCGCTGCTTGGACAGCACGTCGCCGTGGGCCGACGAGCCGAGGTTGTCGGTGAAACCGAAGACGCGCACCTTGGTGGCGTTCTGCTTCTTGATCTCGGCTGCGATGGCCGCGATGCGGGAGTTGGCCGCGGGGCTCAGCTTGGCGCTGTCCTTGCCGAAGAGAACCTCGGCCTGGAGCGCGAACTTGATGTTCGCGTTGCTGTCCTCACGACGCTCCTCACCACCCATGTCCTCGACGACCTGGACGATGTCGAGAACCTTGGCGGGGGCGAGCGTGCCGCCCTCGGGCATCTTCAGGTCAGGGTCGTTGGGGTCGACCTGCACCGGCGGTACCGATGCCGCCTCCGTTCCGGGCGGCACGGAGGGACCGTCGTCGGCAACGGCGTTGGATGCGCCGAGGACGCCGAAGCTCGCCACCAACAACGCGGTCGCGACGACATGGCTCGCCAGGTGCGGCGGCCTACGACGAGTACGGTTGTGGTTCACGTCCGCCCTCACCCGGAGATCTTGAGCGAGGCGGTGGCGAAGGTCGGCAGTGTGAAGTCGACCTCGGTGGTGGTCGCCGGAGGCGCCGGGAACTGCATGAAGACAGAAACGGACTTTCCTGGCTGAATGGCTGTCAACCCGGTAGTGCAGAGGCACCGTCCGTCCGTGTCACGGAGAATGTAGTAGCGCTTTTTGCCGACCTTGTCGACGAGTGTCGCACCTGCTACGGAGTTCGGGTTCTTGGCCACGATGCCGCTCTCGTTGCCCGTCCACTGGCCGCCGTTGCGGATGCCGTCCCCGTTGTTCGTGATCACGCCGCTGACAGTGACGAACCCGCCGCTGTCACGCTTCACCTCGTTGACGACAAGAACCAGCCCCTCGCGCCCATTGACCTGCGCGAGTTTTACATTCGGGTCCACGCCTTCGTCGGCGGCCGTGTCCTCCTGCTTCGCGTCCTTGTCCCCTTCCGGGGACTTGGACGGAGCAGAGGAAGGCGACGACCCACCTTCGTTGGCCTTTCCGCCACCGTCGTCAGTGCCGCAGCCAACGACAGCCAGAGCCATCGCCGCCGCCAGCGAGACGGCTGCCACAGCCCTTCGGGACCTGGTGGAGCGCCGAATGCTCATGGGTTCTGATTCCTTTACTCGTCGTTCGCCATCAATTGTCGACCAGGTGCACGTCGTAGAGGATCCTGCTCACCGTGGGCCAAGGCGGAGGAGCGGCCGGCGCGATCTCGAGGAAGTCCTTGCCGCACTTGAAGAAGAACATGTCCTTGGTGCCGTCGTTGTTGTAGTCGACCGACGTCCAACTGCACCGGAACTTGACGACGGCGGTGGCCTTGGCCTCCGCCCTTTTCTCCTCCGAGCCGGGAATCACCGATGAGTCCACCGGCTTGTTCCCTCGAACCTTCACCGTGATCCGGTCTTCGTAGCTACCCATGGGCGGCGGTGTGCAGCTCAGGAGCTCTGCCTGGTTCGCCGAAGCGAGCCCCGGCGCTGCGGAGCAGCCGCCCACCGTGTGAGTACGAAGGTAGACATCGAGCATGTCCTGAGGGAGCGAGGCGTAGAATCCGCTCCCGAACTCATCGCGGGCCTGGCGTGCCGCAGCCAGAGCTGCCGCGTCCGCCGCCCCCTGGGCACTGTTGCGCAAGGCTGCTGCCTTGCCGACGGCAAAGAATGCGAACACGAGGAAGAGCAGGCCCGCCACCATCACTACATAGATGGGGAAGGCCTGCCCTGCGTCTCGGCGAAGTCGCCCGATCACGAGCCCGCGGTGATGGAGTCCACCAGGCCGGAGATCCGGCTCGAGATCGCGCCACCGATACCCGTGGCCATGATCGCACCGATGATCGCCACGACCACCAGGATGATGCCCAGGTACTCGAACGCCGTCTGGCCGCGGTCCTTGGCCTCGTAGCGCTTCTGGATGGCGCTGACGGCGGTGTTGGCCCAGCCGTTGACGCGAACGGCGGTCTTCAGGGTGATGTTCGACATGGTGTTCCCCTCCGGGTTCGGCCGACCGGTAGTCGGCCGACTCGCAAGTTTCCTGGGTGTCGCCCGCGGTACCGGCTTCCTCCTGGCCGGTGCCGCTGGCGACATGAGAAACATACGGCGGCGCGCCCCGCTCGCCGGAGGGTCCCAGGGCCCATTCCCGGGCCCAAAGCGTCAGTTGGGTCTGCGGGATCGGCGCACCGCGCCAGGACCCACGTCCCGTCGTACTCCCGTTCGCACTCCCGCGCTCAGCCACGGTGACCACCGGCCTCGCGCGCTCCCCGCCCCGCGGAGGGGGCCGTGCCGAGCCAGCGGGCGATGGCCTCGCTGCGGCTCGTGCTGTGCAACTTGGTGAAGATGCGGTTGATGTGGTTCTTGACCGTCTTCTCGCTGATGAAACAGGTGGCGGCGATCTGCTGATTGCTCATGCCGGACGCGATCAGCTCCATGACCTCCACCTCCCGTGAACTCAGCCCGTACTGCTGCCTGTTGAGCGCTGCACCCGGTTCCCCGGCCATGGAAGACTGTGCCACAACTGGTTGCAGATGCGAAAGACCTTGCGGTGTTCGAACGGGTCGCGGCGCAGGTGGAGCCGGTTCGGGTGTGGGTGCGTGTGCAGGCGCACCGTGTTGCTGAACGGAACTCGGGGCGTGGCCGTCGTACCCGGGCCCCTGGTAGGGAACGCCGGTGGTCAGCGCCGTTCCGAGCCCTTCGGGGAGCGGTCGTGACTGCGGCGTCGGGCCCTGGCGCATGTGGGCGAGGAGGGCGTTGGCCGCGGTGGCGGTGAAGTGGGCGCGGCCGTCCTTGGTGTCGCGCACGGCCTGCACCAGTTGGTCGGCCGTGAACTCGCCGTGGACCAGATAGCCGCCGGCGCCCAGGCGCAGCGCCTCGTGGACGATCTCGTTCTCGCGGCTGTAGGTCAGCATCATCACGGGTGCGACCTGCACGAGGTGAGGCAGTGCGGAGATGCCGTCGACACCGGGCATCCGGACGTCGAGCAGGACGACGTCCGGGCGGTGCAGGACGGCCATGTCGTAGGCCTGGCGGCCGTCCGTGGCCTCCGCGACGACTTCGATGTCCTCGCGGCCGGAGAGCAGGACGCCGAGGCCGGCCCGGACCACGGGGTTGTCGTCGGCGACGACGACCCGCAGGACGCCGGCCACCGGTCGGTTCAGCGCCGCCGGGAAGGGGGACAGGGGCTCGGATGCCGCGGACTGCTGGGAAACGGGGAAGGCGTGGGAACCGGGTTCCGAGTCGAGCGGGGTGACGTGCGAGGACGTGTGCTGGGACGCGTGGTTCTGCGCGGCCCGGTGCTGGCCCGACGCGCGGGAGATGTCGTCCGGCATCTGCGACCTCCTCTCAAGGGTCTATGGGGGGTGAGGGTGGAGTACGGAAGGTTCGTGCGATTCATGCGGGTTGCTCCGCGCCGGGGGCGGCGGTCAGAGCGACGATCGGGAGTTCCAGGCGCACCTCGGTGCCCTTGGCCGCCTGTCCCTTCCCGATCCGGATGCGGGCGCCGATGGACGCGGCGCGTTCGACCATGCCGACCAGGCCGAAGTGTCCGGCGTGCCGGAGGTCGTCGAGCGTCGTGCCCGGTGGCAGGCCGCGCCCGTCGTCGTACACGCTGACGCGCAGGACGTCGCCCTTCACACCTGCGAGCACGACGAGGTAGGTGGGTTGTGCGTGGCGGTGGGCGTTCTCCATCGCCTCGGAGGCGATGGTGAGCAGTTGACGGGCGACGACCTGGGGGACGTGCGGTATCGGTGCGTCGTTGAGGAGCCGGAAGGTGGCGGTGAGCCCGTGCCGCCGGGTGAAGTCCTCGGCACGGGCCCTCAGTTCGCGTACGACGTCCACGCCGCCGTCGAGACCGGACTCGCGGCGCAGGTCGGAGAGCAGTTCCCGGGACTCGGCGGCGGCCCGGCGGGCGGAGCGGGCGACCAGTTCGGCCTGGTGCCTGACGGTGAGCGGGTCCATCCGGTCGGAGGAGGCCGCCAGGCCGTCGGCCGCCAGTGCCAGGCCGTGCAGGGTCTTGGCCACCGAGTCGTGCATCTCCCGGGCGAGACGGGTGCGTTCGCCCTCCACGGCCTCGTTGACGGCGAGGCGGGCCCTGGTCTCGGTGAGGGCCTGGCTCGCCGTCCCGAAACGCAGGAGCAGGTTGCGCAGGGTGACGCCGACGGCGCCGGCTATGCAGCAGAAGCCGGGAAGCAGGATCGCCGTGGCGTCGGCGGGCTGGAGCTTCGGGTTGGTGTTGTACACGCCGAGGACGATGATGATCTGGAGAGCGGCGAAGACCGCCGCGCCGCGCCAGCCGTAGACGAGCCCGGCCAGCAGCGGGGTGCAGACGGTGACGTACGCGAGGGTGGACTCGGGGCTGGCCGTGATCAGCAGCAGGGCGCCGAAGAAGGCGTCGATGCCCAGCAGCCAGGGGTAGCGCAGCAGGACCGGGCCGAAGCGCTCCCAGTCACGGAACAGGACGTACGACCCCATGAACGTGACGAGGATGGCCGAGCCGATCAGCCATGAGGCCAGCCCCGCCGCGGTGTGGTTGATCGCGAACGGGGTGGCTATGGCGATCATGGCGAGCCGGAAGCCGAAGACCTGGCGGCACATCGCCTGGAGCGCGTTCAGCTGGATCGCGAACGCCGGCCGTGATCCGGGATCGGCGATCGCCTGACGCACCTCGGCGTTCAGCCCGTTCTGGGCGCTGCCGAGCGGGAACGACATGAGCCTGCCACCTCCTTCCGACCGTCCTGCCCACCGTCCGCGTCGTCCACGTCATCCGCCTGCGAGGAACCCGAAGTCGATGTTGGCCCCGTAGACGAAACCGACCGTCAGCAGCACCAGCGTTCCGGGCAGCAGGAAGGTGGTGACGGCGAAGGTGGCCTTGGGGACGGCCCTGGCCGCCTTCCGGCGGGCGTTCTGGGCGTCCGTGCGCCGCATGTCGTTGGCGATCTGGATCAGCGTCTCGACGATCGGGGCACCGAGCTCCTCGCCCTGCTGGAGCGTGGTCACGAACATCGCGACCTGCTCGGAGTCGTTGCGCTTGCGCAGCTGCTCGAACGCCTCGCGGCGGCTGACGCCCATGTCCATCTGCCGCAGGGTGATGCGCAGTTCGTCGGCCCAGGGTCCCTCGTACTTCTCGGCGACCCTGGCCAGGGCCTGCCGGAAGCCGAGGCCGGCCGACACGACGACGGCGAGCACGTCGAGGAAGTCCGGAAGGGTCCGGTCGATGTGGTCGCGGCGGATGCGGACCGCGGACCAGAGGCCGACCTCGACCCAGAACAGGCCGAAGGCGACCAGCAGCAGGGCCAGGAAGATCTGGCCGCGCATGAGCATGGTGAAGGCGCCGAGCGCGCCGAGGCCGCCGTAGACGGCGCGGCGTGCCGCGTAGCGGTCGATGGTCAGACCGGCCGGGTTGCCCGCCATGTCGATCTGGCGGCGCTTCTTGTTGACGGCCTTGGGGCCCATCATCCGCAGGACCGCGGGGGCCCAGCGCATGCCGAGACGGTCGATGCCGGAACCCACCGCACTGGTGCGGGTGGAGCCGACCTCCAGCGCGATCGCGAGGTCGCCGGGAAGCTTCGCGTCACGGCGGTACATGCGGATGCCGGCGATGATGCCGTACACCGCGAGCCCCATGATGCCTGCGAGGACCAGGTCCATGTTCGCCCCGCCCATCAGACGTCGATCTTCGACATGCGGCGGATCACGATGAATCCGATCGCGTACAGGGTGATGGAGATGACCACCGCGGCCTGGCCGATGAAGGCGCCGGTCATCCGGTCGAGCGCGCCGGGCATGACCGCGTCCATCAGGAGCATGGTGCCCAGACCGAACATCGGTACGGCGTAGGCGGTGACGGTGACCTGGGAGAGCTGGGTCTTGACCTCTCGGCGGGTCTCCTTGCGCTCCTCCAGCGTCTCGGTGAGGTTGCGCAGCGAGCTGACGACCGTACCACCGGCCCGGTTGGACAGGACGAGGGTGGTGACGAGGACGACGAGTTCGCGGGAGGGCAGCCGGTCGGTCAGCTCGCTCAGCGCGTCGTCGAGGGACTCTCCGACGGCGAGGCGCCGGGATACCCGGGCCAGTTCCTCACCGGCCGGGTCCTCCATCTCGTCCGCCGCCATGCCGATCGACGTGCGCAGTGCCAGGCCGGCCTGGGTGGCGTTGGCGAGGATGCGGGCGAGTTCGGGGAGCTGGTTGATGAAGCGCTCGGTGCGCTTGGTCCGCTGCCAGTTGAGGAAGGCGTTGGTGCCCCAGAGGCCGATCAGGGCGGCGACCGGGCCGAAGAAGCTGGCCAGGAGCGACGAGGCGATCATCCAGAGCCCGGCCAGGGCGGCGAGCGCGTAGACGAAGAACTCGCCCGGGGTGAGGTCCAGGCCGGTGGCGGCCAGCTTGAGTTCGAGCTTCCGGCCCAGACCGGTCCTGCGCAGCCTGGCGTCGAAGCCCCGGAAGCGGCGGTGCCGCCCGGCCTCCGGGACGTGTCCCGTGTGCGAGAGCCGGTCCACCAGGGCGTCCCGGTCGGCCTTGCCGCCGCTGTAGGCGTGCAGGCCCACCACACCCGTGACGCCGGCCAGCAGCGTCACACCGATGGTGAGAAGAGGAAGATTCGTCATGGCGCGTTACCTAGTTGGCCTCTCGGGTGGCGAGCTGATCGGCGGATTCGGCGACTCCGAAGGCCTGCGGGACGGGCTGGCTGGCCATGTAGAGGCGTTCGGCGATCCTGCGCGGGATGGGGAGGTAGTTGAACTCGCCGTTGATCCGTCCCTCGGCGTCCATCGGCTGGGCGTCGAACTTGGCGACGGTCACGATGCGGTAGGGGTCGCGTCCGTGGGAGTCGAGGACGGCGATCTCGGTGATCTTTCGGGAACCGTCGGCGTGCCGGGTGAGCTGGACGATCACGTCGACGGCGCTGTTGATCTGGTCGTGCAGCGCCTCGAACGGGATCTTGATCTCGGACATCGAGGCGAGGGTCTGCAGACGCATGAGCGCGTCCTCGGCGTTGTTGGCGTGGACCGTGGCGAGCGAGCCGTCGTGACCGGTCGACATCGCCTGGAGCATGTCGAGCGACTCGCCGCCACGGACCTCACCGACGACGATGCGGTCGGGACGCATACGCAGGGAGTTGCGGACCAGGTCACGGATGGTGATCTGGCCCTTGCCCTCGACGTTCGCCGGCCGGGACTCCAGCCGGATGACGTGGCTCTGCTGGAGCTGGAGCTCGGCGGAGTCCTCGATGGTGACGATGCGCTCGCTGTTGGGGATGAGCCCGGAGAGCGCGTTGAGGAGCGTCGTCTTCCCGGTGCCGGTGGCCCCGGACACGATGACGTTCAGCTTCGCCTGGACGAACCCGGCCAGCAGGATCAGCATCTGGTCGTCGAGCGAGCCGACGTTGATCATCTCCTGGAGCGTGAAGGCCCTCGGGAACCGTCGGATGGTGAGCGTCGCACCGGTCAGCGACAGCGGCGGGATGATCACGTTGACACGCTCGCCACTGGGTAGACGCGCGTCGACCATGGGGTTCTGCTCGTCCACACGACGGTTGACCGTCGACACGATGCGTTCGATGGTCTGCATCAGCTGCTCGTGCGAGCTGAAACGCATGGGCAGCTGCTCGACCTTGCCGCTGCGCTCCACGAAGATCTGGTCCGGCCCGTTCACCATGATCTCGGTGATGGACGCGTCCTCCAGGAGCGGTTCCAGGATGCCGAGGCCGAGGGCCTCGTCCACGACCCGGCGGATCAGCTGGGTGCGCTCGACCGTCGAGAGAACCGGCCCCTCGCGGCTGATGATGTGGCTGAGCACACGCTCCAGCCGGGCCCGCCGGTCCGCGGCGGCGAGCGAGGACATCTCCGCCAGGTCGATCTCTTCGAGCAGCTTGGCGCGGTAGGTGGCCACCATGTGGCTGTCCTCCCGCGCCCCGCCGTTCTTCTCGGGGGCGCTCATGCGTGCCCGCAGGCTCATTGCGTAACTCCTCGTTCCGACTTGCTTGTTGAGCCGCTGGAGAGATCGTGGAGCGGCGTGCCGCGGGCGTCAGGTGCGGGGCATCGTGGAGCTGCGCTCGGCGGTGCTCCAGATGTTGACGCCCGGAAGGATGTCGGGCACCTTGACGCGGGTCGTGCAGGTGACCTCTTGGCCGGAACCACTGGTGCGGATGCGGGCCCGCTTGGCGGTCCAGTCGCTCATCGCGTCCTTGCCCGCCTCGACGTCGCAGCCGCCTCCGAGCGACATGCTGGCCGAACGTGCCGCCGCGCGGGCCCCCGTGCCCGCCTGGTTGGCTGCGTACGCGGCGAGGCCCGCCTGGATCGCGAGGAGGCCGCACAGGAGCATCAGGGGGATGAAGCCCAGGTACTCGATGGCGACCTGGCCGCGGTCGCGGCGGGTGGCCGTGGCGCCGGAGTCGGGAGTGTGGTTGCTCATCGTCGGTCCGCCTCCACCGGGAATGCGCCGTTGCCCTTGACCTGGAACGGCCAGTTGAGTACGCCGGGCACCAGGATCGGCACCTGGAGCTTGACCTCGGCCTTGTACATGCCGCTCGAGGTACGGCACCTGGGGTTCTTCATCTCGTCCTCCCAGGCATCCGGCAGGTTCTCCTCAGCCGCCTTCCGGCACGCCTGCCCGCGCATGCTCTGCGCGATGGCTCCCGCGTGCGCCGCCTTGTCCGCGGAGTTCCCCGCCAGGGAGAACGTGTAGCCGATCAGCGCGCACTGCCAGAGCGCGATCATCAGCAGGATGATCAGCGGTGTGACGCCCAGGAACTCGATCGCGGTCTGGCCCCGGTCGCGCCCGCGGCCGGACAGACGACCGCGTGCCCGGCCGAACAGGCCACCGCCTATCGAACCTCGCGCGGTATCTCGTTCCGGACCCCGTGCCGGGGAAGGGTCACCGTGCTGCCTTCCCCGTATCTCCGTGTCTCTCGTCTCGGTGATTGCCATTGGTCAACTTGCCCCCTAGGTCGTCGCCCGGTTCCGGGAGTCGCTGTCGCGCCGGCGCCCGATCGAGCCCCGGTCGTTCTTGAACTTCGCGTTGCTCTTCGCGCCGTTCTTTTCCGCCTTCTCAGGAACCTTGACGATGCCCAGCTCTCCCGCAAGGGCCCAGAGGGCCTGTTTGACCGTGCTCTTGGAATCGAGTTCGTGCAGCCGTCCCGCGTCGACGACGCTCTGGAGTTCCTTGAAGTTCGCGGGGACGGCCGTGTCGGCCGTCCTGGTTCCGGTGATCTTCTCGATCAGCTGCGGCTGGATCTCGGTGTTGCGGATGAAGCGGTTGACGAGGGTGACCGTCTCCTCCGCCTTGCGGATCTGGAGCCGGTCCCACATCCGTACGACCCGCTTGGCGCCGCGCACCGCGATCACGTCGGGGGTGGTGACCAGCAGCGAGGTGTCCGCCATCTCGATGGCCGCCGCGTTGGCGCCGTTCAGCTGGCTCCCGCAGTCGATCACCACGACCTCGTTGCGCGAGCGCAGGGCGCTGACGATCTGCCGGGCCGAGCGGTCGGTGACCTCCTCGGCGCTCTCCCCCTCGCTGGGGGCGAGCAGCAGCGACAGGCCGGTGTCGTGGCTGAACACGGCGTCGGCCAGGACGCGCGGCGAGATGTCGGTGATCGTCGACAGGTCGACGATCGAACGCCGGAACTGCACGTCGAGGTACGAGCCGATGTCACCGGCCTGGAGGTCCATGTCGACCAGGGCGACGGTGCGCCCGGACGCCTGGGCCGCCAGGGCCAGCTGCACGGCGGTGATGGTGGCGCCCACGCCGCCCTTGGCGCCGCTGACGGTGATGACCGTACCGCCGGGTCCGGTGAAGACGTCGTTGCCGCTGGACAGGTGGCGGCGCACCCCGACGGACCATTGGGCCGCGGATTGAACCCTGTTGGCCAGTTCTTCGTAACTGAGGGGGAGGGTGACGACGCCTCGTGCGCCCGACTCCATCGCGGACGAGAACAGACCGGGGGTGACATCGGCGGTGATCAGCACGACCCCGATGGCGGGGAAGCGGAGGGAGACCTCCCGGATCAGTTCCAGGGCCGGCACCGGCCCGATCCGCTCGTGGACCAGGACGACCTCGGGCAGATCGTCGAGCGATTCGCCGGCGAGCCGGGCGAGGGTGTCGATGAGCTGCGTCGAGTCACTGACCGGGGCGGCCGGCTCCGCTTCGGGGAGCTGGCTGAGCAGGGTGCTGACGGATCTGGCCGCGTCGACGTCACCGACGGCCGGGAGGATCCTCGTGGTCATTCGATCCTCACTTGTCCTTGTCGAGCGTGTAGGTGCGGTCGCCCGGACGGATGGTGCTGTCGCTGCCGGAGGCCAGGAGCGCGAGGCGCACGTGCTCCGCGAAGGACTCGGCGTAGGCGATGCGCTGGGTGTCGAGCGTGTTGAGCGCGAAGGTGATCGGGACGGCCTCGGTGCCCATGTTGGACTTGGTGCCGTCGGTGCGGGGCTCCAGGGCGGTCAGCTTGCCGACGTCCAGCACCTTGGCGTTGGAGACGATGACCTTCGACTGGGAGGGGTCGCCGTCGCGCTCACCGGCGAAGGTGGCGTAGATGTTGACGGTGGCGCCGGGGGTGATCTTGCCCGCGACACCGGTCGCGGCGTCGATCATGATGGCGATCTCCTGCTCCCCGGGCTGCAGTTCGGGGCGCCGCTGCATCATGTCGGACTGGAGCAGCGAGCCCTTGCGCAGCTGGGTGACGGCGATCTTGCCGTTGACCTCGGAGAGGTCCGTCACCGCGTTGGTGGACAGCCAGCGCTTGGGCATCGAGATCTTCTCGAACTGCCCGGCGGACAGAGCGGTGTAGGGGGCCACGTCGGACTTCAGCTGGTAGGCCGAGACCTCCGGCCCGACCTTGGAGTTGACATCGCTGATGACCGAGAGCACGCCGGCGAAGGCGCCGAAGGCGCACAGAACCGACAAGAGCAGGAGTATCACGCCGCGGCGCTGACGGGAGTTCATGGGCCGGACAACCTCGTTCGATTCGGATGCTGGGGGCAGCGGACGGAAAGGCGTCTACGGAGGAAAGCGGAAGCGCTAGGACTGCGGTGGTGCGAGCGCTCCATGGCTGAGGACACCGGCTGGGTGCGTTCGGTTCTCGGCCGCGGGAAGCGGGGAGGAGCAGAACCCGCAGCGGTCACCGATGAGTTCCATCCCGCACCAGTGACAGTTCTCCCGGCGTACGGAGGAGACCAGCTGGTACAGGACGGAGAGGTCTGGCAGGTAGGCGGCGAATTCCACCAGTTTCCCGGTTCCCCACCAGGCGGGGGAAGCGGAGGGGAGCGTGGCCTCGTGGACGGACTGGACCTTCCACGCGGGCGCGAGGGTCTCCTTCACCCACTCGGACTGCGACTGCCCCTTGGCGGTCATCAGATGAGTGGCGAACTCGGGGCCGGTCGGGGGTTCCGCCTTCGGACCGACCTTGACGAGCTGTGGTTCGGGCGCCGCGACCACGGCGAACTGGGAGCCGGGCACCCAGGACTGGGCGTGCGTCCTGAGGTCGACCGGGACCCGGTCGAACTTGGCGACCGAGTGCAGCAGGGCGCCCGCGTGGATGTAGTGCGTCAGCAGCCGGGCGGCGGAGGCGACCACTCCCGGGCTGAAGTCGCAGATGGACAGCTGGCGCAGCTGTCGTACGAGCACGGCCACGCCCAGCGGCGGCAGGTCCACCTTCACCAGGGCGATGCGATCGCTCTCCAGGACCGCACGGACGGAGTAGAGCCGACGTTCGTGGGCGGACGAGATACCGGCCGGATAGACGGCGACGACATAGCCGTGCTGTTCGAGCAGCACGTGCATGTCGCCGATGGCCATGTCCAGGGCCTGGGCGTCCGGAGCCTGCAGCAGGGCGGCTGTCGGCGTCTGCTGATCGGTCGGAGGTAGTACCAGGTCAGCACTGGTCACTGCTATTGCGGTCGGCACGCTGTTCCCCGTTTCGGCTCCGACCGACGCCGGTCATGACGTCGGTCGCAATCGCTCCTGCTCCGCGGTTCTGCCTCAGCACTTTATCCACGTCTTACCTGGCAGAGAACACTTTTCGGAGGCCAGTCCGACAACGTGTACGAGGCGCCCGCGTAACGCCGCGGTGCTAAATCGGATCAAATCGAAAATCGTCAACTTCTGTACAACTGCGGAGGGTTACCGATACACCTTCCGGTTACCCGGCTCGGAAATTCATCGCCGCACGTCAGAGCGGTGAAGGGGGATTCAGTACCCCCTCCGATGAGGGGTGGTTCGTCACTGTCCGGACACCCCCGACGCTTCACCCGCATGAGGTTGCGAGGCTGCAACAAAACGTCAATCCACAGGTTGGAACGGGCCGCTCCAGGACACCTCCGGGGGTATTCGCGGGCTTCCGGCGGGCCTGTTCCGAAGGGCCGAACAGACCCGCCCGCCGCGGCGCCCATTGCCAGAGGTCTTGACAACTCGATTGGTCTGGACCAGTTTTGTCGGCCAGCGGTGGCCACCGTTCATCTACTCCGTCTCCCCTTCATCTGCCCGTCACCTCCCGGACGTTCCGAAGTGCCGCCGGTCCACCCCGCCGGCCCATCCCCAGGTACCCCGGCAGGCATCCCCGACTCCCCACGGAGGCAGCAAGTGGAACCTTCCCCCGTCAACGGACGCAGAATCRGCAGGCGTTACCGCCGCCCGCTCGTCGGCGTCGCGACGGCCGTCCTCGCGGCCGGTGCGCTGACCGCCACGGGCATGGCGGMCAGCGCCGAGGCCGCCGACGTCAACGTCGCCAGGAA
The DNA here is from genome assembly GCF_008120935.1 of Streptomyces sp. sk2.1. GTDB lineage: Bacteria > Actinomycetota > Actinomycetes > Streptomycetales > Streptomycetaceae > Streptomyces. The sequence continues at coordinate 446,510 of NZ_RDBO01000077.1, read as the reverse complement.
CGCGGGCTTCGAGTCCGGGCTCGCCAACTGGTCCTGCACCGGCGGCACCGCCACCACCGTCTCCTCCCCGGTGCACGGCGGCACCGCCGCGCTCCAGGCCACCCCGACCGGCCAGGGCACCGCCCGGTGCACCCAGACCGTGTCCGTGAAGCCCGACTCGACGTACACGCTCAGCTCCTGGGTGCAGGGCGGTTACGCGTACCTCGGTGCGAGCGGCACCGGAACCACCGACGTGTCCACCTGGTCCCCCGGCTCCGGCAGTTGGACCCAGCTCACCACCAGCTTCCGGACCGGCCCGAACACCACCTCGGTCGACGTCTACACGCACGGCTGGTACGGCCAGGCCGCCTATCTGGTGGACGACGTGTCCGTCAGCGGCCCGGACGGCGGTGGCGGCACCGACCCCGATCCCGAGATCCCCGCCCCGCCCGCCGGTCTCGCCGTCGGCACGACCACGTCCTCCTCCGTCGCCCTGTCCTGGAACGCGGTGCCCGGCGCGGCCAACTACACCGTCTACCGCAACGGCACGAAGGCGACCACGGCCACCGGGACCTCGGCGACGGTCACGGGGCTGGCCGCCGACACCGAGTACCAGTTCTCGGTGACCGCCACCAACGCGGCCGGCGAGTCCGCCAAGTCCGCCGCGGTCGGCGCCCGCACCGCCAAGGAGGGCGGCGGCGAGCCCGGCCCCGGACCCTCGGTGCCCAAGCACGCGGTGACCGGCTACTGGCAGAACTTCAACAACGGCGCGACGGTGCAGAAGCTCAGCGACGTGCCCGCGAACTACGACATCATCGCGGTCTCCTTCGCCGACGCCACGAACACCCCGGGCGCCGTCACCTTCAACCTGGACACCGCCGGGCTGAACGGCTACACCGTCGACCAGTTCAAGGCCGACATCAAGGCGAAGCAGGCGGCCGGGAAGAACGTCATCATCTCGGTCGGCGGCGAGAAGGGCACCGTCTCCGTCAACAGCGACGCCTCGGCGACCAACTTCGCCAACTCGCTCCACTCGCTGATCCAGGAGTACGGCTTCAACGGCGTCGACATCGACCTGGAGAACGGCCTCAACTCCACGTACATGACGAAGGCGCTGCGCTCCCTGTCGCAGAAGGTGGGCTCCGGCCTCGTCATCACCATGGCCCCGCAGACCATCGACATGCAGTCGACCGCGGGCGAGTACTTCAAGACGGCGCTCAACATCAAGGACATCCTGACCGTCGTCAACATGCAGTACTACAACAGCGGCGCGATGCTCGGCTGCGACGGCAAGGTCTACTCGCAGGGCTCGGTGGACTTCCTCACCGCGCTGGCCTGCATCCAGCTGGAGGGCGGCCTCGCCCCGTCGCAGGTCGGCCTCGGCGTCCCCGCCTCGCCGAGCGCCGCGGGCGGCGGCTACGTCGCCCCGTCGGTGGTGAACGCGGCCCTGGACTGCCTGGCCTCCGGCACCAACTGCGGTTCCTTCAAGCCCTCGAAGACGTACCCGGACATCCGCGGTGCGATGACCTGGTCGACCGCCTGGGACGCCAAGTCGGGCAACGCCTGGTCGAACGCGGTGGGCCCGCACGTGCACGGCCTGCCGTAACCACGGACCGGCACATCCATGACCAGCAGCGCCGCCGCTCCCCCGGCGGCGCTGCTGCGTGTCGCGGGGGCGTCGCCGCGTGTCGCGGGGGCGCGGGGCTGCGGACCGGTCCGGGGCCGGGCATGTCGCGGACCGGCAACGGAGTGCCCGGGACCTCCCGCTTTCCATGGCCGTTCGGGCACGCTCGTGGCACCGTTGTGGGGCGCGATGGCGGTGCGACGGGGGGAATGACATGGCCGCGGCACGGGTGCGGGCACTGGACACGGACGACCCGGTGTTTCTCGGGCCGTACCGGCTGATCGGACGGCTGGCGTCCGGCGGCATGGGACGGATCTATCTGGCCCGCGACGACGGGCGCGGCGGCCGGGGGCTCGTCGCCGTGAAGACGCTGTTGGCGGAGGGGCGGGTCAGCGACGTCGACCGGCGGCGCTTCGCCCGCGAGGTGAAGCTCGCCCAGCGGATCGACAGCACGTACACGGCACGCGTACGGGACTCCGACCCGGACGCCGAACGGCCCTGGATGGCCATCGACTACATCGCCGCCCCCTCCCTCGCCGAACTCACCCGCACCTGCGGGGTACTGCCCGCTTCGGCGGTGCGGTGGATCGCCGCCGGAACGGCCGAGGCACTGGTCACCCTGCACCGCGAGGGCATCGTCCACCGCGACGTGAAACCGCAGAACGTACTGCTCCCGCTCGACGGCCCCCGGGTCATCGACTTCGGCATCTCGCACGCCAGCGACCTCACGCTCACCGGACTCACCCTCGGCACCATCGCCTTCACCTCGCCCGAACAGGCCCGCGGCGAGGAATCGACGACCGCGTCCGACGTGTACTCACTGGGCGCGACACTGTTCCTGCTCGCCACCGGACGCCCGCCCTACAGCACGGACGGCGACACCCTGCGCCTGCTCGCCCGCGTCCAACGCGGCGAACTCGACCTCGACGGACTGCCCAAGGAACTCATACCGACCATCCGCCCCTGCCTCGCCACCGACCCCGCCGAACGCCCCGCACCCGCCCAACTGCTCGCCCGGTTCCGCAAGGGCCAGGCCGGGCTGCCCGCGGCCCGCGGCGGCAACCGCTGGCTGCCGCCGCGCTGGACGGGACTGATCGGGGAGTACGCGGCCCAGGGCGAGGAGCTCGCGAGCACGCGCCCCGCGGGCCCGGCGGCTCCGGCCGCCGGCGACCGCACGGCCGTGGCGCCGCCGCCCCGCCCGACGCTGGTCTACCCGGAGGCGCGCAGGGCCCGTGCCGCCCGCGACCGCGCCCGCCGCGAGAACGCCCGCACCCGCCAGGAGCTCGCGGCGCTCGCGGAGTTGGCGGAGCGGCAGCGGGCCGAACGGGCCGAGCAGGAGCGGGCGGAGCGCGAACGTGCCGAGGCCGCGCGCCGGGAGGCCCGGCAGCGGGAGGAACAGCGGGCCGAGCGGGAGGCGCGGGCCGAACGGGCGGCACGCGTCGAACGGGAAGCGCGCGCGGAACGGGAGCGCGCCGAGGCCGCCCGCCAGGAAGCCGCGCGGGCCGCGCAGGCCGAACGGGCGGCACGCGCGGAACGGGCAGCGCGGGCCGAGCGGGAAGCGCGGGCCGAGCGGGAGCGGGTCGCGGCCGTACGGGCGCGCCGTGCCGCCGCGTCGAGCCCGGCCACCCGCTCGCCGTCTCCGTCGCCGTCCCGGCCGGCCGGGTCCACGAACAGCTCCGGGGGCTGGAAGTGGCTGGTCGTTCCCGTCGTCCTCATCGGGCTCCTGTTCTGGCAGCCCTGGAACTCGACGGGGACGGACGGCGGCGGGTCAGCCTCCGACACCACCACGTCCGGCGCCCTCACCTCCGGCAGCGGCCTCGACACCCACTCCGACGATGCTCCGGCCCCTGTTCACCTGCCAGTACCAGAACTGCTCCCCGCGCCCCGCCGGGCATGTCCACTTGGTGCCCGGCGAGGGCGTCCGGTAGTACCCGGTGACTCGGAGGATCGACTGGCCGGCCCGGGGGACGGTCGACGAATCGCAGGCC
>NZ_RDBO01000077.1:413646-442819 GCF_008120935.1 Streptomyces sp. sk2.1 | reverse complement strand
CCCCCTCCCCGGACGCCACCGACCGGGCGTTTCGCGCGGTGCGCGCCGGTGACTGCCTCAACGTGTACAACGACGGGCACGGGAACATGAGCGCCGAGCGCCCGGTCCGGGTGAACTGCCGGTCCTGGAAGGCCTACATGCACGTCAACCGGGTCACCTCCGGGCCAGGCGAGTCCAGCGGCTGCGACCAGGGGCAGGGCTTCACCTGGTGGCACAAGTCGGGTGCGGACGGGATCGAGCGAACGCTCTGTCTGGACCGGGTGTTCCAGGTCGGTCAGTGCTTCCCCGCCCAGGTCCGGGGAGCCGTCGACGCCGACCTGACGGTGGTACTGGCCTGCGATTCGTCGACCGTCCCCCGGGCCGGCCAGTCGATCCTCCGAGTCACCGGGTACTACCGGACGCCCTCGCCGGGCACCAAGTGGACATGCCCGGCGGGGCGCGGGGAGCAGTTCTGGTACTGGCAGGTGAACAGGGGCCGGAGCATCGTCTGCGCCTCGGCGGCCTGACCCGGACCGGCTCCGGCCCTCCCGACCGGCTCCGGCCTTCCGAGCCGGGTTCTGCCCGGAAGGCCGGAGGGCTGGAAGACCGGAGCGGTTGGCATGCGGCCCCTGCGTACCGCCGGGGCCGGGCGGTACTACGCGGCGACGGGCGGCTCCTGGTCCTGGTCCCGTCGGCCCCGCTGTACCTGCTGTCCCGGGGGCTGTTCCTCGTCCCCCGCCCGGAGCGGCGGCTCGGGCCTCCTCAGGCGCAGCCACGCCTCGCGCGTTCGTCCTGCCGCGTCGAGAACGTCCGGGATCTGGTCGAGCAGCCCCTTCAGGCTGAACAAGACGATCGAGAGCACCCCGGCGACGGCGAGAACAGCAATGATGGTGGCGTCGTTCACGGTTCAAACCTTTCGGAAAGGGGTTTGAACCGGGCACGCAGGGGCTCGATCCAAACCGGATGGGTTCGGGTCGAGACACCTGCGCCGACGCGGTACGCGGATGTTCTCGGGGTGCGCCCCTCTCAGGGGCGCCGTGCAGCAAGGCTCAAAAATATATAAGTAAAAGTATGTGTATAAGTCGCGCCATCCAAGCCGATTAACCTGCGCGTCTCGGGTGCTTCGCACCCCGGGCTCATCGGATTCGGACGGTCCTGACTCCTCGATGAGGCGATCAGGTTCGCGTTCATTTAAGTACGCATGAGTTCAACTGAGCACGTATGACGTCAACTGAGCATATGTAACTTCAACTGAGCATGTGTGGCTTCAGCAGCCTTACCGCTTCCGACTGTACCACCGGCTCCACGAAGTCAAATGGAACTCCTCCACCCAACACAGGAGTTGATGCGTCCGCTCGTCGGCCGAACCCCGACAGGGCACGCACCGGAGCCCTGTGGCAGGACCTGCCCGGGTGCTCCACGCTGTCCCGGACCGTCCGCACGCTGTCCCGGACAGCCCGGACCGTGGTCCTGCGGGAGGTCGCGTGCCACCGTGGTGGGAGCGCGGTGGTGCGACGGGGGGAATGACCATGGCCGGGGCGCGGGTTCAGGCACTGAGCGGGGACGATCCGACGGCTCTCGGGCCGTACCGGCTGATCGGACGGCTGGCGTCCGGCGGCATGGGACGGATCTACCTGGCCCGCGACGACGGGCGCGGCGGCGATGAACTCGCCGCCGTGAAGACGCTGTTGGCGGAGGGGCGGGTCAGCGACGTCGACCGGCGGCGCTTCGCCCGCGAGGTGAAGCTCGCCCAGCGGATCGACAGCACGTACACGGCACGCGTACGGGACTCCGACCCGGACGCCGAACGGCCCTGGATGGCCATCGACTACATCGCCGCACCGCCGCTCTCCGAACTCGTCCGCACCTGCGGGGTGCTGCCCGCTTCGGCGGTGCGGTGGGCGGCGGCGGGCACGGCGGAGGCGCTGGTCACCCTGCACCGCGAGGGCATCGTCCACCGCGACGTGAAGCCGCAGAACGTACTGCTCCCGCTCGACGGCCCCCGGGTCATCGACTTCGGCATCTCGCACGCCGACGACCTCACCCGTACCAGCCTGACGCTGGGCACGATCGCCTTCACCTCGCCCGAACAGGCCCGCGGCGAGGCGTCGACGACCGCGTCCGACGTGTACTCACTGGGCGCGACGCTGTTCCTGCTCGCCACCGGACGCCCGCCCTACGCCGCGGACGGCGACACCCTGCGCCTGCTCGCCCGCGTCCAACGCGGCGAACTCGACCTCGACGGACTGCCCAAGGAACTCGCACCGACCATCCGCCCCTGCCTCGCCACCGACCCCGCCGAACGCCCCGCACCCGCCCAACTGCTCGCCCGGTTCCGCAAGGGCCAGGCCGGGCTGCCCGCGGCCCGCGGCGGCAACCGCTGGCTGCCGCCGCGCTGGACGGCACTGATCGGGGAGTACGCGGCCCAGGGCGAGGAGCTGGCCCGCGCGAACCGGATCGACCCGGACGCCCTGACCGTGGACCAGCGCACGAGCATGGTGCCGCCGCCGAACCCCACCCGGATGTACACGGCGGAACGGGAACGGGAGAAGGAGCGGGAGCGCGCCGCGAAGGAGAAGGCCGAGAAAGCGAAAGCCGAGAGAGCGAAGGCCGAGCAGGAGCGGAACGCGCGGCGCGCCCGCGCCACGTCGTCCGCGTCGGCCTCGGGTTCGGCCCGCCCCGAGCCCGGAACCAGAACCGAACCCGCGCCGGCCCCCGCGCCGGCGGCGAAGAAGTCCTCCGGCGAGGCATGGATGCTCATCCCGCTCGCCGCCATCATCCTTTTCCTCTGGCAGCAGCCCTGGAAAACGGACACCACCGGCACCTCGACCACCGGCAGCACCTACGGCTCCGCCGCGAGCCGGAGCTGGACACCGACGCCCACCCCGACCGCCGACGCCACGGACCGGGCGTTCCGGTTCATCCGCAGCGGTCAGTGCCTCAACGCCTACGACGACGGGCACGGGAACTGGAACTCCACGGTGCCCGTCCCGGTCGACTGCGACTCCGCCAACGCGTACGTCTACGTCACCCGCGCCTACTCGACCGGCGGCGCCCCCGACCCCTGCCCGTCGGGGAACGGCCGCGGCAGGTGGTACCACGCCGCGAACGACGACATGAACACGACCCTGTGCCTGACCCGCCAGTTCCGCAAGGGCCAGTGCTTCCCCGCCGACCTCGACGGCAACGGCAACGCCGACCTGCTGGTGGTCTGGAGCTGCAACTCGGACAAGGTGCCCGTCGCGGGTCAGTCGATCGCGCAGATCACCGGCTACTACCGGGCGCCCAAGTCGTACCGCGGCCAGATCTGCCCGACGAACGGCGGGCAGCGCTACTGGTACTGGAAGGTGGACGACAACAAGAACATCATCTGTGTCGGCCGGGCATGAGTCCGGGCAAACCGGATGAGGGGCACGGACGGGCCCCGGGGCCGGGGCTCACGCCCGAGGCGTGCCCGGTCCGGTCCGGTGGGCCACCGGCATCGGCCACGCACGGGTGGGTGCGTGGCCGACCTCGATGTCGTGCAGCTGGGTGGCGAGCAGACGGCTCGCCGCCCGGGCCGGGGCCCGGCGGTCGGTCAGCAGATGGGGACCGTCCAGGACGGACATGGTGAGGTGATAGGTCGACAGGGCCTTGTCCGTCCCGGCCCTGGCCCGTTCCTCGGACTGTGCGCGGGAGAGGGCCAGTACCGCCGGCTCCCGGTTCTCGGCGACGGCGGCGGCGAGGCGGGCGTGGCCGTCCAGGATCACGTAGCAGTTGAGCCCGCTGAACCACCAGAGCAGTACGGGCGGCAGGACGCCTTCCCGGGCCTGCTTGCGGTAGGACTTCACCCTGCCGTCGTCGGGCGGTGGCATCCGCCGCAGGGGCATGACTCCCCATGAGCCGGTGAACCAGTCGATGTAACCGTCCGGGTGGTCGTCGAGCAGACGGGAGCGCCATCGGCCGGCCGGCCCGTCTCCGGTCCGGGTCGTCCCCTCCCCGAGGAGCCGCCGGGAGAGCACCCACTTCCCCTCGTGGAGCGGGCCGACGGGGGAGGCCTCCAGGACACCGGCGAAGCGATGCGCCCAGCGGGCGTACCAGGACGGTTGTCCCTGCCCGCCGACCGCGCGCGCCTCCGCGGCCCGCAACGGGGCGACGGGTGATCGGTAGCGGTCCGTGCGGAGGTACTCGACTCCGCATCGTTCGTCGTCGACCTCGGCGAAGAACACCACGTCCGGCCCCTGCGCCAGGACCATCCGGTTGCCGTCGGCCACCTCCGGCCGCAGCCCCGGCCCGGTCGGGTGCGGAAGCTCCAGGACGAGGCCGCCCCAGGATTCGTCGGCGGTCGCCGCGGTCAGGTTCGTCCGGTGCACCGGACGAATCCTAGGCTCTCCCATCCGGGTCGTACGGAGGCCCCCTGCCCCCCTCCACGGATCGAATCGGCCCGGACCCGGCCCGGACCCGGCCCGACTCGGCGCTGGAACTAGATCACCGGGCTCGGCAGCGACGCCACCGCGAAGCCCACGACCGACAGGACCGTCTCCAGGACCGTCCAGGACTTCAGGGTGTCGCGTTCGGGGATGCCGAAGTACTTCGACACCATCCGGAAGCCGCCGTCGTTGACGTGCGGGGCGGAGATCGAACCGGCCGAGATCGCCATGATGATCAGCGCCGGGTGGGCCTGCGACAGGTCCTGCCCCTCGACCGGGGGGGACGACGATGCCGGCGGTGGTGACGATGGCGACCGTCGCCGAGCCCTGGGCGACGCGCAGCACCACGGAGATCGGTCGGGCGAGCAGGATGGCGGGCAGGCCGACGTCGTTGAAGGTGCCCGCGAGCGCGTCCGCGATGCCGCTGCCCTTGAGGACGGCGCCGAAGACCCCGCCCGCGCCGACGACCAGCAGGATGTTGCCGACCGGCTTGAGGGAGGAGGAGCGCGATGCCGGGGGCGGCGACGGTCGGCGGGCCGGCGGTGCCGTCGACGAGCAGGAGGAGGCCACCGGTGCGGGGTGGTGTCTCGACCGGTTGTGGGAAGCGGCGAGCAACACGGGCAACTCCGCGTCCGAAGACGACTTTCGGGGGTGACGGAGCGCGGCACGGCGCTTGCGTGGGGCGAAGCGCCGTGCCGTGCGCGATGGGGCGGCGGGGCGGGTGCGGCAAGGAAATCGGCCGGAGGGACCCGGTCGGTCGGGTCAGCCGTGCCGGTGCCGGACCGGTCGGATCGGTCGGGTCAGCCGAGGACCGCGAGGGCGTCGATCTCGATGAGCAGGCCCTTGGGGAGGCCGACGTAGACCGTCGTGCGGGCGGCGGGGGGCTGCGTCAGGTTCTGCTCGGCGAAGTAGGCGTTGTAGATCTCGTTCATCTCGGCGAAGTGGTCCACGTCCGTGAGGTAGACGCGCATCATCATCACGTCGTCCCAGCTCGCGCCGCCCTCCTCCAGGATCGCCTTGACGTTGGCGAAGGTCTGGAGGGTCTGCTCGCGCAGGGTCGGGCCGGCGGGGGTCGGGGCCCGGCCCTCGACGGCGGGCAGGAAGCCGACCTGGCCGGCGACCTGGAGGATGTTCCCCTTCTTCACCCCGTGCGAGAACTTCGCGGGGGGCGTGGTGTGGGTGCTCGGGGTGAGGGCGATCTTCTCGGTCATGGCTGTTCAGGCTTTCTTGGGTCGGTTGTCGGTACCGGAGTACTCCCGGCTGATGGTTTCGGCGGTGCGCCGCACCAGGGGGAGCAGGGTGAGGAGTTCCTCGGCCGTGACGACGACGTTGGGCGCGGAGACCGACATCGCTGCGACGACCCGCCCGTCCGCCCCCCGGATGGGGGCGCCGATGCAGTTGATGGACTCCTCGTGGCCGCCGAGGTCGGTGGCCCAGCCCTGTTCGCGGACGACGGCGAGCTCCTTGAGGAAGGCGCCGGCGTTCGGGGTCGAACGGGACGTGTACATGGGGTAGTCGAGCTTCTCGGCGACGGCGCGCCGCTCGGGCTCGGTGAGGTCGGCGAGCAGCAGTTTCGCCACGGCGGCGACGGTGATCGCGACGGGCTTGCCGATCCGCGAGTACATCCGGACCGGGTAGCGGCTCTCGACCTTGTCGATGTAGAGGACCTCCTGCTCCTCGTACACCGCGAGGTGGACGGTGTGGCCGCAGTTCTCGTTGAGTTCGACGAGGTGGGGGTGGGCGATCTCCCGCACGTCGAGGTTCTCGACGGCCTCCTGCGCCAGGGCGAAGAGCCGGGCGCCGAGGCGGTAGCGCTGGTCCTGCTGGCGGTAGACGAGCCCGTGCTCGTGGAGCGTGCGGAGCAGGCGCAGCGCCGTGGACTTGTGGACGTCGAGCCGCTCGGCGACCTGCCCGAGGTCGGCGGGTCCCTGGGCGAGCAGCGGCAGGATGCTCAGCGCCCGGTCGACGGTCTGACTCATGTCGTACGTACCTCCTGATCCTCCCCCGTCCAGCCGGGGCCGAGACGAAGTCTCCCCCAGGCCCCCTCGTCCAGGGCGGCAAGGGCGTCGGCGTGCGCACGGGCCGGCGGATCGGTGAGGTCGCCGGGGACGGTGAGGACGGCGGCGGCCATGAGGTGGCCGTGCCGGACCCGGTCGCGCACCGGCAGGCCGCGGAGGGTCGCGGAGAGGAACCCGGCGGCGAAGGCGTCACCGGCGCCGACGGGGGCGACGACGTCGACCCGGAGCGCGGGGACGGCGGTGACGGCATCGGCGCGGGTGCCGGTACCGGCTTCGGTACGGGAATCGGCGCGGGTACCGGTACCGGCCTCGGTACGGGAATCGGTCCCCTCGGCGTGCGAGGAGGCGGCGCGCGAGAAGACGGTGGCGCCCTCCGATCCCCGCTTCACGACCAGCACCTCCGGCTCCGGCAGGGCCGCGCGGATCGCCTCGGCGCCCCGCACGCCCCACGCCTCCTCCGCCTCGTCCTCGCCGACGAACACGAGGTCGGCGCCGCGCGCCAGGTCGAGCAGGACGGACGGCCGCGCCCCGTCCCGCCACAGGCCCGGCCGGTGGTTGACGTCGAAGGAGACGAGCGGACGGCCGGGCCGGGGGGCGGTCAGGTCGCGCAGCAGGGCCAGGCAGTCGGCGGAGAGCGCGGCCGTGATGCCGGACAGGTGCAGGACCCGGCCGGCGAGCAGTGCCTCGTACGGGACGTTGTCCGGGGACATCGCGGAGGCGGCGGAGCCGGCCCGGTAGTAGGCGACCTCGTGCACGTCGGCGGCCCGGTCCGTGGCCGTGCGGAAGTAGATCCCGGTGGGCCGTGCCGGGTCGCGCCGCACGGCGGAGGTGTCCACCCCGTATCCGGTGATCGCCTCGACGAGGTGGTCCCCGAAGCCGTCCGCGCCGACCCGGCTCACCCAGGCCGCCCGGTGCCCGGCGGCGGCCAGCGCGCAGGCGACGTTGGACTCGGCACCCCCGATGCCCCGGCCGAAGGAGGGCACGTCGGCGAGGCGTCCGGGCTGCGACGGCAGGAACGTCACCATGGACTCGCCGAGGCACACGACTTCGGCGGCCGTGACGGCGTCGGCGGTCCTGGCCGGGGTTCCGGACACTCGGGGGCTCCTCGCGGGTTCGGTGATTCGGTTCGGGGCGCGGCGGGCAATGGCCCGGGGCGCGGCCGTGGTACACGCCATTGACCCGGCGTCGGCTCGGATGTTAGACAGCGTCAAGCGATATACGCAATGGGTGTTGCATATGATGCAACGACTACTTCGATCGAGGAGGCCCCCTTGGCTGCCGACCGTTCCGTGGCCGGACTCTCCGACGAGCCGGTCGACCACCGCTTCAAGGCGCTTCCGCCCGACGCGGAGGGCCTGACCGTGGGCGCCCTCGCCGCCGAGCGGCGCGACCTCTTCACGGGCGGCTTCACCACCCCGGTGCTCGCCCTGTCCGCCGAGTCGGTCGAGCACAACCTCGCCCTCCTGGAGACGTACGCGGAGCGCCACGGGCTCGCCTTCGCCCCGCACGGCAAGACCTCCATGTCCCCGCAGCTCTTCGCCCGCCAGCTGGAGCGCGGCGCCTGGGGCATCACCGCGGCGGTGCCGCACCAGGCGCGGGTCTACCGGGCGTACGGGATCGGGCGGATCTTCCTCGCCAACGAACTGGTCGACGCGGCCGCCCTGCGCTGGCTGGCCGGCGAGCTGGACGCCGACCCTGGGTTCCGCTTCGTCTGCTACGTCGACTCGGTGCGCGGCGTCGAGCTGATGGACGAGGCACTGCGGGCGGCGGGCGCCACCCGCCCCGTCGACGTCGTCGTGGAGCTGGGCGCGGGCGAGGGGGCGCGCACCGGCGCCCGCACCGAGGCCGAGTGCGCGGCGGTCGCCGAGGCGGTGGCCGCGACCGGGACGTTGCGGCTGGTGGGCGTGGCCGGTTACGAGGGCGAGGTGCCGGACGCGTCCGGCGAGCGGGTGCGCCGGTGGCTGCACCGGCTCGTCGCGCTGGCCGTCGACCTCGACCGGGCGGGCCGGTTCGCGGACGTGACGGCGGCCGGCGGGGACATCGTGATCAGCGCGGGCGGCAGCGCGTGGTTCGACGCGGTGGCGGACGTGTTCGCGCAGATCCCGGAGCTCTCCGCGCCGGTGCTGAAGCTGCTGCGCTCGGGGGCGTACGTCTCGCACGACGACGGCCACTACCGCCACCTCACCCCGTTCAACCGCGTCCCCGAGGAGGGCGCCCTTCAGCCCGCCTTCCGGCTGTGGGCGCAGGTGGTCTCCCGCCCCTCCCCCGAGCAGGCGTTCCTGAACGCGGGCAAGCGGGACGCGGCGTACGACCTCGACCTCCCCGAGGCACAGGTCGTGCGCTCCGGCCGCGACGGCACGGTCCGGCCCGCGACCGGCATCACGGTCAGCGGCCTGTCGGACCAGCACACCTGGGTGCGCACGGAGCCGGGGGCGGAGCTGGAGGTCGGCGACTGGGTGGGGATGGGGTTGTCCCACCCGTGCACGAGCTTCGACAAGTGGCAGCTGATTCCGCTGGTCGCGGAGGACGGGACGGTCGTCGACTTCGTCCGCACGTTCTTCTGACCCCGCCGGGGCCGAGGGCCCCTGCCGGGGCCCGGGGCGGGGCCCCCGAACGTCGGAGGGACTGGATTCCTCCGTTCCTCGATCCCCGGAGAGGCCGGGATCCACGCCCCGCTCCCCGAACGCCGGAGGGCAGGGTTTCGCCAGTCGTCAGGAGCCGATCCATGGATCTCGTGATCCGCAACGCCCACGTCGTCGACGGCACCGGCGGTCCCGGCCGCCGGGCCGACGTGGCCATCGCCGACGGCCGGATCGCCGGGATCCACCCCGAGGGCGCCCCCGGCCCGCGCCCCGCCGCCCGCCGCGTCCTCGACGCCGACGGGCTCGCGCTCTCCCCCGGCTTCGTCGACATGCACGCGCACAGCGACCTCGCGCTGCTCCGCGACCCGGACCACGGCGCAAAGGCCGCGCAGGGCGTCACCCTCGAAGTCCTCGGCCAGGACGGGCTGTCGTACGCGCCGGTGGACGACCGGACACTCGCCGAGGTCCGGCGCTCCATCGCCGGCTGGAACGGCGACGGCGACGACGTCGACTTCGACTGGCGCACGGTCGGCGAGTACCTCGACCGGCTGGACCGCGGCCCCGACGGCCAAGGCATCGCGGTCAACGCCGCCTACCTGATCCCGCAGGGCACGGTCCGGATGTACGCGATGGGCTGGGAGGACCGCCCCGCCACCGGCGCCGAACTGGCCCGGATGAGGGAACTCGTCGCCCGGGGCATGGCGGAGGGCGCGGTCGGCATGTCCTCCGGCCTCACGTACACCCCCGGCATGTACGCGGACGACGCCGAACTCACCGAACTGTGCCGGGTGGTGGCCGAGTACGGCGGCTACTACTGCCCGCACCACCGCTCGTACGGGGCGGGCGCGCTCGAGGCGTACGAGGAGATGGTGCGGCTCACCCGGAACGCGGGCTGCGCCCTCCATCTCGCCCACGCCACCATGAACTTCGGGGTGAACGAGGGCCGGGCGCCCGAACTGCTCGCCCTGCTCGACGACGCGCTCGACGCGGGCGCGGACATCTCCCTCGACACCTACCCGTACACCCCCGGCTGCACGACCCTCGTCGCGATGCTGCCGAGCTGGGCGGGCGAGGGCGGGCCGGACGCGGTGCTCGCCCGCCTCACGGACGACACGACGGCCGAGCGAGTCCGGCACCACCTGGAGGTGGTGGGCTCGGACGGCTGCCACGGGGTGCCGATCGAGTGGGACACCATCGAGATCTCGGGCGTCGGCGCGCCCTCCCTCGCCGACCACGTCGGGCGCACGGTCGCCGAGTCCGCCCGGCTGCGCGGCGAGGCCCCCTGGACGACCGCCCGCAGGCTGCTCGTCGAGGACCGGCTCGGCTCGACGATCCTCCAGCACGTGGGCCACGAGGAGAACGTGCGGCAGATCATGCGCCACCGGGTGCACACCGGCGGCAGCGACGGCATCCTCCGGGGCGACAAGCCGCACCCGCGCGCCTACGGCACGTTCCCGCAGTACCTCGGCCGGTACGTCAGGGAGTTGGGCGTCCTCACCCTGGAGGAGTGCGTCGCCCACCTCACCTCGCGCCCGGCGAGGCGGCTGCGGCTGACCGACCGCGGGTACGTCCGCGAGGGCTACCGGGCCGACCTGGTGCTCTTCGACCCGGCGACGGTGGCGGCGGGCTCGACCTACGAGGAGCCGCGCACCCTGCCGGTCGGCATCCCGCACGTACTGATCGACGGCCGGTTCGTCATCGAGGACGGCCGCCGCACCCAGGTCCTCGCGGGCCGGGCCGTACGGGGAGCGGGGCGCACCCGGAACACCCCGTGAGGCCCCTCCCCTCCGTCTACTCCGCCGCCTGCTCCGCCGCCCGTTCCCTCGCCCAGGCCAGGTCCTCCTCGGTCGGGGCGTCGTCCTGGGTGAGGCTGCGGCGCCAGTAGCCGCTGAACTCCACGGCCCCGCGGTCCATCCCGCGCTCCTCGACCAGGTGGCGGCGCAGGGCCCGTACCGTCGACGCCTCGCCGGCCAGCCACGCGGCCCCTGACCCGGCGGGCAGCGGGGTGGCCCGCACCGCGTCCACCAGCGACCCGCCCCGGTCCCGGTGCACCCACCGGACGCCCACGTCGCCGGGCGAGTCGAGCGGCAGCTCCTCCGCCGCGTCGGCCACCTCGGCCCGGACCAGCGCCCGCATTCCCGCCGGCAGGGCCTCCAGGATCGTCCCGATCGCGGGCAGCGCCGTCTCGTCCCCGGCCAGCAGCAGCCAGTCGGCGGCGGGCAGCGGGCGGGCGTACGCGGACGACGGGCCGACCATGCCGAGCACGTCGCCGGGGCGGGCGCGCCGGCCCCAGCGAGCGGCCGGGCCCTCCTCGCCGTGGAGCACGAAGTCGACCGCCATCAGGCCGGAGCCGGGGTCGTACCCGCGGACGGTGAAGCTCCGCATCAGCGGACGTCCGGGCTCCGGGATCGCCAGGTACGCCTCGTACCAGCGCATGCCGTACGCGTCGTCGGCGTCCGGCTCCGGAAGCCGGGGGACGTCCTGCCCCTCCCTCGGGAAGCAGAGCTTCATCTGCTGGTCCGGCCGGTCCTCCATGAGCCCGGCCAACGCGTCCCCGGTGAAGGTGACGCGTGCCGTGCGCGGGGTGACCCGCTCCACGCCCACGACCCGTACGTACGACACCGCCAACGCCTGCCCCATCGCGGATCCCACCCTCTCCAACTGATACCTTACGCCGTAAGGAATTACTCGGAGGAAGTTACTTTACGGCGTAAGGAGTCGCAAGTGGTGGTCTTTGCCGGGCAGGGCGACGCCCGCCGGTCGATGTCCCTGCTGTGGCGCGCGGACCGGCCGGAGGAGCGGGACCGGCGCCCCGGCCCCCGGCCCGCGCTGAGCGTCGACGCGATCGTGGCCGCCGCCGTCGCCGTCGCGGACGAGAAGGGCATGGACGCGCTCTCGATGCGCGCGGTGGGCGAGCGGCTGGGCCGTACGGCGATGGCGCTCTACACCTACGTCCCCGGCAAGGACGAGCTGCTGGACCTGATGTACGACGCCGTCCACGCCGAACTGCCCACCCGCTACCCGGACACCGGCGACTGGCGCGCGGGGCTCACCGACTGGGCGCGGGACACCCTCGAATTCCAGCTGCGCCACCCCTGGGTGCTCCGGGTCTCCCAGGCCCGCCCGGTCCTCGGCCCGCACGAGTACGCGGGACTGGACACCCTGGTGCGCCTGCTGAACGGGACCGGACTCGACCCGGCCGTGCTGCGGCGGCTGGTCGGGACGCTGTCCCACTTCGTCCGGGGCTGCGCCGGGACGGTCGCCGAGGCGCGGCAGGCCGCGGCGGCGACGGGCGAGCCGGACGAGGAGTGGTGGTTCGCCCGCTCGGCGCTGCTGGGCGAGGTGGCGCCCGACTTCGCGGAGCGCTACCCGAGCCTGAGCGCGATGGAGGCCGCCTCCGTCCCGCAGCCCCCGGACCCGTCCGCGGACCCGTCCTCGGCGGATGTGCCGCACCTGGAGCGCGAGGCGCGGAGGACGTTCGAGGCGGGGCTCGGCGTACTGCTGGACGGGATCGAGGCGGCGGTCCGCCGCGCCGGGGCGCGCTGAGAGCCTGCCGGGTGGCCTCCGAGCGGGACGGACGCGAGCCGTGCGGGCGCACGGAGACGCGACCGCCGCGACACCCTCGGGCATCGCGGCGGTCGCACGGGTGCGTTCACGCGCGGGCGGTCACGCCCGGACGTTCACCCG
Source organism: Streptomyces sp. sk2.1 (assembly GCF_008120935.1). Classification (GTDB taxonomy): domain Bacteria; phylum Actinomycetota; class Actinomycetes; order Streptomycetales; family Streptomycetaceae; genus Streptomyces. The sequence continues at coordinate 430,144 of NZ_RDBO01000077.1, read as the reverse complement.
TTCACGGCTTGGGCAGCTCGCATCCCGGCCGGTCGAGGTCGAACTTGTTGCCGACGCCGATGCACGGCACGAGACCGTAGGTCTGCTGGGCGTAGTTGATGCCCTCGCGCACCGTCACGTCACCGTTCTCGTCGACCTCGCACGGGTTGTTGTCCGCGCACTCCAGGCCGTCCTCGTTGCCGGTGTTGTTGACGGCGACGACCTTGCCGGTCGCGTTGTCGATCACCGGGGAGCCGGACGTGCCGCCGATGGTCTGGCAGGCGGAGGTGTAGCGGACCGAGTCCTTCCAGGTCCACGCCCCCTCCTTGAGGCGGTAGACGAAGCCGTCGACGTTGCAGGCGTACGTGCGCTTCCAGTAGCCGGACACGACCGTGATCGCGGTGCCCTCGACCGGGTGAGCGGCGTTGAGCTCCAGCGCCTTGATGCCGTAGGTGCTCTCGATCTGGGCGTAGGTGCGGGTGAGTTGGTACACCGATATGTCGGTGTCGGTCATCGTCCCGTACGAGATCTTGCTCGCGCGCAGGGTGCCGACGCCGCTGCCCGAGGCGTTCAGCAGGGTGAAGCTCCGGGTGGACGGCTGGTCGACCACGACCTCGCCCGGCCCGGGGAATCCCGTCTCCATGCAGTGCCCGTTGGAGAGCACGAGCGCGGGATCGTCGGGCTGGGAGTCGGGCGTGCGGACGACGGAGCCGGAACAGTTGCTCAGTGCCACGGTTCCGGCGAAGTTGACCGCCTTGGGCCTGACCTTCTCCTTGACCGCGCCGGGCGACGTCGCTTCATGGGCGGTGGCCGCGGTCGCAGGTGCGACACCCGCTCCGAGGAGCAGAACGGCGAACAGCGCACCGACGAGAGGCTTTTTCATGTGGGGCCCCCTCCAGGCGTATGTGCAGGGTCCGAATGGCCCCTGCAACCGAAGTTCCTTCGGTTTTGACATGCGCATGTTTGCGTACTGGAGGGGGCCCCACAAGGGGCGGTTTCAAGCCGTCCTGGAACCGCCGGGTCCGGCCCCGGGAACGGCGCCGGCCTCCGGTCCCGGCCTCAGGAGGCGGTCGGCTCCACCGGTATCCAGAGTTCCGCCTCGGCCCGCGCACCGTCCGGCGAGAGCCTGGTGCGCAGGATCTCGGGGCCGGTCCGGCTCCGGTACGGGTTGGACGGGAACCACTGGGTGAACACGTCCCGCCACAGGTACTGGAGCGCCTGCGGGAAGGGGCCGGAGTTCTCGAACACGGCCCAGGACCCCGCCGGGACCACCAGCGCGTCCAGGTCGTCGGGCACCTCCGCGCCGGTCACCACGCCGTGGTAGTAGTCGAGTTCGGTCCCCTCCGCCCGGCTCTCGTCGAGCTTGTCGCTCACCCCGACGATGCCTTCCGGCTGCTGGTCGGACAGGGCCGCGATGCGCCCCGTCGTCTCCTTGCCGATGCCCCGGATGAACTCGGCGATGGCCGGATTCATCCCCTCGTGCACCAACGGGACCCGTGCCCTCTTGCCGACCACACGGAACTCCCCCTTCTCCACGATCCGGTACTGCATGCTGCTGCTCCCCTCGACCACGAGGCGGAAGGACATCCGGGGCTGCGAGCGCAGTGCCGCACCGGCCCGCCGGGCCTCGCCCGGACCGACGCCGTGCATGGCCCGGAACGCCCGCGCGAACGCCTCCCCCGAGGAGTAGCCGTACCGGACGGCGATCTCCAGCAGCGTCCGCTCCCCCGTGAGCACCTCGGCCCCCGCGAGCGTCAGCCGCCTGCGCCGTACGTACTCCGACAGCGGCATCCCGGCCAGCGCGGAGAACATCCGCCGGAAGTGGTACTCCGACGTCATGGCGATCCGCGCCAGCTCGGTCACCTCGATCCGCCGGTCGAGACGGTCCTCGATGTGTTCCATGGCCTGGTTCAGCTTCTCCAGCACCCCGGACTCCTTCCCTTGCGAGTCACCACGCTAGGAACGGCACACCCGCTCCGACCCGACATCCTGTGCCCGGCGCGGTCGGGTCGGGCACGGGGGGCGGACCTCCGGTCCCGGCGACCGGGACCGGGGACCCGGGGACCAGGGCCCCTCCGCCCCGGGACGGAGGCGGTCGGCCGCCCCCGCTGCGTACCGTCGGGGGCATGACTTCCGACCGCGAGCGCCTGTCCGACCTCGACGCCTACCTCGACCGCATCGGCTGGAGCGGGACGCGCGAGCCGACCGCGGAGGTGCTGCGCTCCGTGCACCGCGCCCACGCCCTGGGCATCCCCTTCGAGAACCTGGACCCGGTCCTCGGCAGCGCGCCCTCGCTCGCGATCGCCGACCTGGAGGCGAAGCTCGTGCGCGGCCGGCGCGGCGGGTACTGCTACGAGCACAACACCCTGTTCGCCGCCGCGCTGACCACGCTCGGGTTCCACGTCACCCGGCTGTGCGCGCGGGTCGTGGTGGGAGCCCGGCCCGGGGACGTCCGGCCGCGCACCCACATGCTGATGGCGGTACGGATACCGGGCGGGCCCACCCCGTACCTGGCCGATGTCGGCTTCGGCTCCTCCGGCTCGCTGCTGGAGCCGATCCCGCTGGTCGCGGGCGCCGAGGTGCACGACGCGCCGCGCCGCCACCGGCTCGCGACCGTCCCGCACGACGGACCGCTGGAACTGTGGGAGCTGCGGACGCACACCGCCGACGGGACCTGGCAGCCGCAGTACGCCTTCACCCTGGAGCCCTTCGAGGCGCCGGACTACGAAGTCATCAACTGGCACATCGCGACCAACCCGCGCTCCCCCTTCTCGTCCGGCGTGTACGCCCAGCGCACCGTCCCGGGCGCGCACCTGTCGCTCACCGGCCGCACGTTCGTGGCCGCGGCCGACGACGGCGGCCGCGAGGAGCGCGAGCTGGCGGACGGCGACGAGGTGCTGCGGGTGCTGGCCACCGAGTTCGACATCCACCTGCCCCCGGACACCCGACTGCCGGAGTGAGGACCGGGGCCGGGGCGGCGGAGGCCACCGCCGCACCGGTCCGCCTCCCCTTCCCCGCTCCCGCCACGTGGCCCATCTCACCCGTCCGTGTTCGTCACGTCCCCGTTCCACCCCATTCGAAGCCCCGTCCCCGCTCCCGCCCGGCGTTCCCACGGTCCGGGGCGGGGGGACGCATGGCTATGGAAGACGCGTCCGGCGGTCCGGACCACCCGGGTGGGGCATCCCGGCGGAGAAGCCCCGGCGGCGCGCGGGGCGCGGTCGTAAGCTCCCGGACATGCAGGTCATCCAGTCCACGAAGCTCGCCAACGTCTGTTACGAAATCCGGGGCCCCGTCCTGGAGGAAGCGATGCGGCTGGAGGCAGCCGGTCACCGCATCCTCAAGCTGAACACCGGCAACCCCGCCGCGTTCGGTTTCGAGTGCCCGCCCGAGATCCTCGAGGACATCCTGCGCAACCTCGCCGGGGCGCACGGCTACGGCGACGCGAAGGGCCTGCTGTCCGCGCGGCGGGCGGTGGTGCAGCACTACCAGACCAAGGGCATCGACCTCGACGTCGAGGACGTCTACCTGGGCAACGGCGTGTCCGAGCTGATCCAGATGTCGATGCAGGCGCTGCTCGACGACGGCGACGAGGTGCTCGTACCCGCCCCGGACTATCCGCTGTGGACCGCCTCGGTGTCGCTGGCCGGCGGCACGGCCGTGCACTACCGGTGCGACGAGCAGTCCGACTGGATGCCGGACCTCGCCGACATCGAGCGGAAGATCACCGACCGCACCAAGGCGCTGGTGATCATCAACCCGAACAACCCGACGGGCGCGGTGTACGACGAGGAGATGCTGCGCGGGCTGACCGAGATCGCCCGGCGTCACAACCTGGTCGTCTGCTCCGACGAGATCTACGACCGGATCCTGTACGACGGCGCGGTCCACGTCCCGACCGCGACCATCGCCCCCGATCTGATGGTGCTCACCTTCAACGGGCTCTCCAAGAACTACCGGGTGGCCGGCTACCGGTCGGGCTGGCTGGCCGTCTGCGGCCCGAAGGCGCACGCCTCCTCGTACATCGAGGGGCTGACGATCCTCGCCAACATGCGGCTCTGCGCCAACATGCCCTCGCAGCACGCCGTGGCCACCGCGCTCGGCGGGCGGCAGTCGATCGACGACCTGGTGCTGCCGGGCGGGCGGATGCTGGAGCAGCGCGACACCGCGTACGACCTGCTGACCCGGATCCCGGGCGTGACCTGCGTGAAGCCGAAAGGGGCCCTGTACCTCTTCCCGCGCCTGGACCCCAAGGTCTACAAGATCAAGGACGACCGGCAGATGGTCCTCGACCTGCTGCGGGCCGAGAAGATCATGGTGGTGCACGGCACCGGGTTCAACTGGCCGGAGCCCGATCACTTCCGGGTCGTGACGCTGCCCTCGACCGAGGACCTGACGGACGCGGTCAACCGGATCGCCCACTTCCTGGACGGGTACGGCCAGCCCTGACGACCGGCTCCGGGGCCCGGTCGGTGCCGGGGCCCGGTCAGTGCCGGGGCCCGGTCAGTGCCGGGGCATGGACGTTTTCTGGATCGATCGTAGACAACTTTAGACTTAATCCAATGTAGGATGGTCCCACAGCAACACCAGGAGGCCATCCATGTACGAACCGATCCGCACCAAATCGGTCCACACACCGGCCGACCACGCCGCCGACTTCCCGCACCGTTCCCGCGAGGAGGAGCTGGACATCCAGCTCGCCGGGCACCTGTCCGCGCTCCTCGCGGTCACCGACGAGCTGGGCCTCGGCGAGGCGGGCGACCGCATCGCCGAACAGGTCGCCAGGCTGCGCGGCGCACCGCCCGCCCGGCACGCCGGTCGGACCGAGGCGTCCGCACCCGCGCTGCACCGCCGCGCCCACGCCCTCGCGGGCCGTGCGCTGGTGGTGGCCGCGTCCCGCGCCGACACCGCCGCGGCGATCCTCGCGGCCGAGCGCATGGACGCCCACGCGGCGGCCGTCGCCGCACCCGCCGCCACCACGCGGCTGGTCGGCGCCCACTGACGGCCCCGGTCCGCGCGCCATCGAGGCGCGTGGACCGGGCGCCACCCGCCCCGCGTACGCCGGAGCCGCGCCACATCTTCCGGAACCCGTACGCCGGAGCCCGTACCGTCGGAACCCGCGCCACGCGTCCCGCGACGCCCCCGTCCCCGTACGCCGCGCGGCGTCCCCGCCCCGTACGCCGGAGTCGTCCGCTCCCGTTCCGCCCCCGTTGCGTACTGGGATACTCACTTCACCTGCCGTCCACCCAACTCCGCCTGGAATGTGGGGTTCCGGGAGCACGCTTCAGGCGTGAGACGCATCGTGGGAATCGTCCTGGCGGTGCTGCTGATCGGCGGAGTGGCAGCAGCCGTCGCAGCAGGACGCGCCGGCAAGGACACGAGCACGGCAACGAAGACCGTGCGTGGAGTGATCGGGTCGGAGAAGGCCGAGTTCTTCGCCGATCCCGACGTGGTGAAGGCCCTCGCCGCCAAGGGGCTCACCGTCAAGGCGGAGACGTCCGGGTCATGGGCCATGGACCAGTTCCCCCTCAAGGGTTACGACTTCGCCTTTCCCGGCTCGAAGGCCCCGGCCGACGAGCTCCAGCGCGAGTCCCCCGTCAAGGGCGGACCGATCAGGCCGTTCTACTCGCCGCTCGTCGTCGTCGCGCACCGCGCCGCCGCCCAGGTGCTGGCGGACAACGGACTCGCGACCCTGGGCGGGAAGTCCAGCGGCAAACTGCTCATGGAGCCGTACCTCGACGCCGCGCGGACGGACCGGACCTGGCAACAGCTCAAGGGCGCCGACCAGCACGCCGAGCTGTCCGGGACGGTGTTCATCACCAGCACCGACCCCGTCTCGTCCAACTCCGGCGCGCTCTACCTCGCCGCCGCCTCCTACGTCGCCGACGGCGGCCGGGTCGCCGCGGACGAGGCCGCGGTCGACCGCACCGCTCCCCTCCTGAAGAAGCTGATCCGGGTCCAGGGCGCGCAGCAGACCAGCACCGACGCCCCGTTCCGCGACTTCATCAGCGGGGTCGGCAACCCGCTCGTCCTGGTCTACGAGTCGCAGGTCGCCTCGTTGTTGATGCAGGGTCAGGAGACCGGTGACCTGGTGCTCCTCTACCCCGACACCACCGTGTCCAGCGACCACACCCTCGTACCGCTGACCGGCACCGGACGGCGGCTCGGCCAGCTGCTCTCCACCGATCCGCGCCTGCGCGAGCTGGCCGTGCGGCACGGCTTCCGGCCCCAGGGCGCCGCGGCCGAGTTCACCGCCGCCACCGCCGGCCACACCGACCACATCGACCAGAAGCTGACCGGCGTCCGTCAGGCGCCCGTGCCCACCGCCACGGTGCTGCGCGCGATGGCCCGACGGACCCACGGCTGAGCGTCCGCCGGGCGGCCGTGCCCGACCGGCGGCCACCCGGCGGACTCCGCCCCGTACGCCTTCCTGTCCTCCCGTTCCTGGAGACCCGCTCATGGCCGAAGAACCGCAACCGCTCACCCTCGCCCCGCCCGGCGACGCCCCGCCGCTCGTCCTCACCCCGCCGGAACCGGTCGCCCCGGTCCGCACCGAGCAGGCCGCCGGTCTCGTGCCGGTCGACGAGTCGGTGCGCGCGGAGATGACCCGCCGCGCCGCCGAGTACGTCGGCGGCCTCGCCGGCCTGGACGCCCGGTCGCCCGAATTCACCACCCGGATCGGGGAGATCGCCGCCCTGGGACAGGGCGACATCCGCAGCGCCGCCCAGCAGTCCAACCGGATGCTGGACCGCACCGTCCGCTCGCTGTCCGCGTCCGGAAAGGGCGCCGGGAGCGGCTCCGGGGGCGGCGACGCCCAGGCCCGGGTCGGCTCCTCCCTCGTCGAGCTGCGCCGCACCGTCGAGGACCTCGACCCGCGCGACGCCCCCGCCAGGGGTGCGCGCCGGCTGCTGTCCCGGCTGCCGGGCGGCAACCGGCTCCGCGACCACGTCGCCAAGTACGCGTCGGCCCAGTCCACCCTGAACCGGATCGTGGGCTCGCTGCGCGGCGGCCAGGACGAACTGCGCCGCGACAACGCCGCCCTGCACACCGAGCGCACCCGGCTCTGGGAGACCATGGGCAAGCTCCAGGAGTACGTGGTCCTCACCGAGGCGCTGGACGACGCCGTCGAGCAGCGCGTCGCCGCGGCCACCGACCCCGCGCAGGCGGACGCGCTCCGCGCCGACGTCCTCTTCCCCGTGCGGCAGAAGCACCAGGACCTGCTGACCCAGCTCGCGGTCTGCGCCCAGGGCTACCTCGCGATGGACGTGGTGCGCCGCAACAACGACGAGCTCATCAGGGGCGTCGACCGGGCCGCGACCACCACCGTCTCCGCCCTGCGGATCGCCGTGATGCTGGCCTCGGCGCTGGAGAGCCAGCGCAGGGTGACCGAGCAGGTCCAGGTGCTGCGCTCCACGACCGAGGACCTGATCCGCGGCAACGCGGAGATGCTCGCCGGGCAGAGCGGCGAGATCCAGCGCATCGCCGCCGACCCGGCGGTGGGGGCGGAGACGCTGCGCACCGCGTTCCAGCAGATCTACCGGACGCTCGACGCCATCGACACGTACAAGGTGCAGGCCACCGAGTCGATGGCCGCGACCGTGGAGTCGCTGACCGCCGAACTCCAGCAGGCCGGCGCCCACTTGGAGCGCAGCCGGTCGGCCGGGGTGCTGGAGGGCGGTGGTCCCGCATGACGAACCGCCCCCGCAGAAGGCTGCGGAGACTGAGACGCCGGGTGACCCGTTCGCTCGTCGCGCTGCTGTCAGCCGCCGTGCTCGCCCCCCTCGCCGCGTGCTCCGCGTCGGACCCCGGTGCGTCCGGCTCGTCCGGCGGGTCCGGCCGGGACGACGGCCGGCCCCGGGCCGGCACGCTGCGGGTCCTCGCCTCCAGTGAACTCTCCGACATGGAGCCGCTGTTGGCGAAGGCCCGGCAGGCCACCGGGATCACCGTGCGCCCCACCTGGACCGGCACGCTGGACGCCGTCGAGCGGCTCGCCTCCGGGAAGGCGGACGGGGCGTACGACGCGGTGTGGCTGTCGTCCAACGACTATCTGCGGCTGCGCCCGGAGGCGGCGCGGCGCATCACGTCGGAGACCCCGCTGATGACGTCGCCGGTCGCGCTCGGGGTCCGTCCGGCGACCGTGGAGCGACTGGGCTGGCGGCCCTCGGAGGTGACCTGGTCGCAGGTGCACCGGGCGGTCGCCGAGGGCCGGCTGACGTACGGGATGACCGACCCGGCCCGTTCCAACTCCGGTTTCTCCGCGCTCGTCTCGGTCGCCTCCGGGCTCTCCGGCGCCCAGTCCGCGCTGACCGACGCCGATGTGCGCGGCGCGAGCGGGAAGCTGAAGGAGTTCTTCGGCGGGCAGCGGCTGACGTCCGGTTCCTCGGGCTGGCTGGCCACCGCGTACACCCGGCGCGGCAACGTCGACGCGCTGATCAACTACGAGTCCGTGCTGCTGTCCCTGAACCGCGACAGCCGCACCGGGCTGACCGTGATCCGCCCCCGCGACGGGGTGGTGACGGCCGACTACCCGCTCAGCACGCTCGCCGAGGCCTCCCCCGACGCGAAGGACGCGGTGCGCGCCCTGACGGCGTACTTCCGCACCCCCGACGCGCAGCGGCGGCTGACCCGGGAGACCTTCCGGCGCCCGGTCGTGCCCTCGGTGCGGCCCGCGGCGCCGCTCGCCGCCGACGCGCGGCGCGAACTGCCCTTCCCCGGCTCGCGGTCGGTGGCCGACGGGCTGCTCCACGGTTACGAGAACAAGCTGCGGCGCCCCTCGCGCACCGTGTACGTGCTGGACACCTCCGGCTCGATGAAGGGGGACCGGCTGAAGCGGCTGAAGGCGGCGCTGACCGGGCTGACCGGGGACTTCCGGGAGCGGGAGGAGGTCACGCTGCTGCCGTTCGGCTCGTCGGTGAAGCAGGTGCGCACGCACACCGTCGACCCGGCCGACCCGCGGCGCGGAACGGCCGCGATCGAGGCGGACACCGCCGCGCTGACGGCGGGCGGCGAGACGGCGATCTATTCGAGCCTGAAGTCGGCGTACGAGCGGATCGGCGGCGGCAGCGAGTCGGCGTTCACCTCGATCGTGCTGATGACGGACGGCGAGAACACGACGGGCGACACGGCCGGGGGGTTCGCCTCCTACTACCGGTCGCTGCCGGCCGCGCACCGGGTCACGCCGGTCTTCCCGATCGTCTTCGGCGACTCGGACCGCGGCGAGCTGGACCGGATCGCCGAGCTGACCGGTGGCCGGCTCTTCGACGCGACCGAGGACCGGGGACCGGGTTCCCTGGACGGGGCCTTCGAGGAGATCCGTGGCTACCAGTAGATCCCGTGGCTCCCGGCGCGGCCCGGACGGGCCCTCCGGCGGTTCGGGCGGCAGGTCGTCCGGCCGGGGCGGGTCCTTTGGCGGCGGGCCGGCGAACCGGGTGCTGGCCTATGTCGAGTCGCGGAAGAACCTCGCCGGGAGCGCCTGCGGGATCGCCGGTCTCGTCCTCACCTTCACCGGGCTCGCGGGGACGTACTGGCCGGTGGTGGTCGCCGGGCTGTACGGGGCGGGCGCCCTGATCGCCCCGCCCGAACGGCCGCCCGCCCCGGAGTTCCCGGACGCCTCGTCGCGCCTGGACGCGCTGCGGGACGACTTCGGGACGCTGCGGGCCTACCTGGACGAGGTGGACCTGCCGCCCGCCGCGTCCGGCCGGCTCGCCGAGCTGACGGAGCTCCTCGACGGGCTGCTCGCCCCCGGCTGGGTGTCCGAGGCCCTGGCCGCCGACCCGGAGGGCGTCCACGCCCTGTCCCGCACCGTGCACCAGGACATTCCGGAGTCGGTCGACACCTTCGTGCGGACCCGTTGGTGGACGCGGATCACACCCGGTACGGAGCCGCCCGAACGCCATCTGGAACAGCAGCTGACGCTGCTGCACCGGGAGGCGGAGGCGCTCGCGGCCGGGCTGCGGGAGGCGGAGGCGCGGCGGCAGCAGATCCACACCCGTTATCTGGAGGACCGGGGCCGGAACGGGTAGCGCCCGTTCCGGCCCCGGGGCCGCGGCTGCCGTCAGCGGCGGACCCGTACCGTCGCCGACGCCGTCGATCCGCTGTGCAGGTCGTCGCCCGCGTAGCCGATCTCGTACGTCACCTCCCCGGTGGCCCGGGGCAGGTCGCTGACGGTGAAGGTGCCGTCGGCGGCGACGGCGGCCGAGGTCAGCGTGCCGGTGCCCTTCCGGTCGGTGCGCACCACGGACAGCGTGATCCCGGCGGGCAGCGCCCTGCCCTGCCCGGTCAGGGTGCCGGTGATGGTCAGGCCCGCGCTCTTGGTCGCCTCCGCCGGGGCCCGGAGCGCGAGGGCGGTCGGGGCCTTGTCGACGGTGACGGCGAGCGTGACGTCCTCGGCCGGGCGGTGGGTGACGTCACCGGTGAAGGAGACGGTGTAGGTGGCGTCGCCGACCAGGGACGGGACGTCGAGGACGGTGAACGAGCCGTCGGCCTCGACCTCGGCGGCGGCGAGCCTGCGGTCGCCGTTCGCGTCGTGCCGCACCGCCGTCACCCTGACCGGTTCGGCGGGGGCGGGGCCGTCCAGCTCCAGCCGGCCCCTGATCCCGACCGGTTCGCCGACGACGGGCCGGCCCGGAGCGGTGGAGAGGCCGCCGGTGAAGCGGGAGTCGTACTGGGCGGCCGGGGGCTGGATGACGTGCAGCCAGTACTCGGTGCCGGAGGCGTTGGTGGTGACGGCGAACAGCCGCGAGCCGTCCTTCGACCAGCCGAGCCCGCGCGGCACCACCCGGTCGCCGTCGAGCGCGCCCTCGAAGGCGAACTCCAGCGGGGCCCGGCCGGACGCCGGGTCGGCGGGCTGGACCAACAGGTCGGGGGTGCTCCCGGTCGCGGCGGCGCCCCGGGCGATGTACGTGCCGTCGCCGCTGAACGCGACCGCGGACGCCTTGGCCCCCTCGGGCAGCGGCTGGTACGGGACGGGCGCGTCGGACAGGTCGGCGGCCTCCAGGAGCCGGGTGCCGTACGCGGCGTCGGCGACCGCGATCCGCCGCCCGTCGGGGGACTGCGCCACGTCCTTCATGTCGAGGCCGCCCTGTCCCTGAGCGTCGGCGAAGCGGCGTTCCGGACCGCGCACCAGGGTGTCGCCGCTCGCGTCGAGCGTGGTGACGAAGGGGTTGGTCTCGGTGGCGGTGCGGGTCTGCGCCATCACGATCCGGTCCGGGACCTCGGGGCCGCTGGTCAGCCGCAGCCTGCTCGCCGCGTTCCACCCGGTGCTGACGGACATGGTGCCCGACACGCCGTACAGGGCGTTCCAGTTGTTGGCGCAGTCGGTGCCGTTGTACGGCGTCTCGGCGTGCCACTGCTTGCCCCCGGCGAAGGCCACGTCGCGCGGGCAGGTCGGGGCGGTCGCGGTGGAGACGGCGCCGGTGCGCTGCCAGGTGACCGTGTCGTAGGCGACGATGCCGGAGGTGTACGAGACGTAGAGCGTCCCGCTGTCCGCGCTCAGCGCCATCCCGGAGGTGACGGGCCCGATGGACAGGGACCCGGTCCGCTGGCCCTGGAAGTTGTAGATGTGGACCTGGCTGGTGGACCGGTCCTGGCCGTCCGTCACGTAGACCCGCTCGTGCACGGAGTCGACGACCATCGCCGCGTACGAGGAGATCGGCAGCTTGGCCACGTTGTCGCCGGGCACGGTGCCGTCGGCCGCGCGGGCGGCCGTTGGTGCGACCGCGGTGAGGCCCGCGGTGCCGAGGGTCAGCGCGGCGAGCGTCGCCGCGATGCGTACATGGTGCCGGTTCTTGCTCAACCGATTCCCCCACAGGCTCTGTTGGCCTCCGGCCGACCGAGCCGGAGGCGATGTGAAGGAACATCGAAGCGTTGTGGAGGTTGTGTGCGCAAGCCTTGGGCGATCTTCGGATGTTCACCGCGAAACGCCGGAAAAGGGGGCGGCCCCCGGAACCGTGAGGGAGTTCCGGGGGCCGTACCGCGGCCGGGCTGGTGAGACCCCACAGGTCAGGGCGGATGTCCGGGACCCGGTCGCGGGGCGTGCGGGGCGCACCCGCGCGGGGTGCGCCCCGGGAGCCTGTCGGGATCAGCCCAGGCGCTGGACCAGCGCGCGGTACTCGTCCCACAGCTCCTTCGGCGTGTGGTCGCCGAAGGTGTTGAGGTGCTCGGGCACCAGCGACGCCTCCTCGCGCCAGATCTCCTTGTCGACGTCGAGCAGGAAGTCCAGGTCGGCGTCGGAGAGGTCCAGGCCGTCGGTGTCCAGCGAGCCCTTGGCCGGCAGGATGCCGATCGGCGTCTCGACGCCCTCGGCCGCGCCGTCCAGGCGCTCGACGATCCACTTCAGGACGCGGCTGTTCTCGCCGAAGCCGGGCCACACGAACTTGCCCGCGTCGTTCTTGCGGAACCAGTTCACGTAGTAGATCTTCGGGAGCTTGGCCTGGTCCTTGTCGGCACCGACCTTGATCCAGTGGTTCATGTAGTCGCCCATGTTGTAGCCGCAGAACGGCAGCATGGCGAACGGGTCGCGGCGCAGCTCGCCGACCTTGCCCTCGGCGGCGGCGGTCTTCTCGGAGGCGACGTTGGCCCCGAGGAAGACGCCGTGCTGCCAGGTGAAGGACTCGGTGACCAGCGGCACGGCGGAGGCGCGGCGGCCGCCGAAGAGGATCGCCGAGATCGGCACGCCCTTCGGGTCCTCCCACTCGGGCGCGATGATCGGGCACTGTCCGGCCGGGACGGTGAAGCGGGCGTTGGGGTGGGCGGCCGGGGTGTCGGACGCGGGCGTCCAGTCGTTGCCCTTCCAGTCGGTGAGGTGGGCCGGAGCGGTCTCCGTCATGCCCTCCCACCAGACGTCGCCGTCGTCGGTGAGCGCCACGTTGGTGAAGACGGAGTTGCCCCACATGGTCTTCATCGCGTTGGCGTTGGTGTGCTCGCCGGTGCCGGGCGCGACGCCGAAGAAGCCGGCCTCGGGGTTGATCGCGTAGAGGCGGCCGTCCTCGCCGAACCGCATCCAGGCGATGTCGTCGCCGATGGTCTCCACGGTCCAGCCGGGGATCGTCGGCTCCAGCATGGCGAGGTTGGTCTTGCCGCAGGCGCTCGGGAACGCGGCGGCGACATACTTGGCCTCGCCCTGCGGCGGGGTGAGCTTGAGGATCAGCATGTGCTCGGCGAGCCAGCCCTCGTCACGCGCCATGACGGAGGCGATGCGCAGCGCGTAGCACTTCTTGCCGAGCAGGGCGTTGCCGCCGTAGCCGGAGCCGTAGGACCAGATCTCGCGGTCCTCGGGGAAGTGCGAGATGTACTTGGTGGAGTTGCACGGCCACGGGACGTCCTCCTGGCCCTCCTCCAACGGGGCACCCAGGGTGTGGACGGCCTTGACGAAGAAGCCGTCGGAACCGAGCTCGTCCAGCACGGCCTGGCCCATGCGGGTCATGGTGCGCATGGAGACGGCGACGTACGCGGAGTCGGTGATCTCGACGCCGATCGCGGAGAGCGGGGAACCGACGGGGCCCATGCAGAAGGGCACGACGTACATGGTGCGACCACGCATGGAACCGCGGAAGACACCGTTCTCACCGGTGAAGATCTCCCGCATCTCGGCGGGGGCCTTCCAGTGGTTCGTCGGACCGGCGTCCTCCTCCTTCTCGGAGCAGATGAACGTACGGTCCTCGACGCGGGCGACGTCGGTCGGGTCGGACGCGGCGTAGTAGGAGTTCGGGCGCTTCGTCCCGTCCAGCTTCGTGAAGGTGCCCTTGGCCACGAGCTCCCCGCACAGGCGCTCGTACTCGGCCTCGGAACCGTCGCACCAGACCACCCGGTCCGGCTCGGTGATCGCCGCGATCTCGTTCACCCAGGAGACGAGCTCCTGGTGCTGGGTGGGGGCAGTGGGGGGAGCCGCGATGTCGCGCGCCACGATCGCTCCTTGTTGAGGGTGTCTGTTTGGTAGTTGCCCCGTGGGGGCTGCGACCCGGATGCTTCGACCCCTTCGAATCTCGTTGGCGCTCATCCGGTGCCGACCGCACTCATTTGATCATCCGACCGTTTCGCCCATATGTCCAGGGGGCTTCACACGTGAGCATTGCCACTCGCATCCGTTACCTACGGTCGCGTAGGTACGATGCGGGAATGACTGCCGCCGCCGCGCCCGAGCCCACCGGGCTGGAACCAGCCGAGTCCCTCCCTCTTCCGGCGAATGCCCTTCCGGCGAAACCGCGGATGCGCGGCTGGCTGCACGCCGGGATGTTCCCCGCCGTGATCGTCGCGGGGATCGCCCTGATCGCGTTCACGGACAGCGCCCGGGGCCGGATCGCCTGCGGTGTCTACACGCTGACCGCGTGCCTGCTGTTCGGGATCAGCGCGCTCTACCACCGGGGCACCTGGGGGCCGCGCGGCGAGGCGGTGCTCCGCCGGCTCGACCACGCCAACATCTTCCTGATCATCGCGGGCACCTACACCCCGCTGACCCTGCTCCTGCTGCCCGAGTCCACCGGCACCCCGCTGCTGTGGGCGGTCTGGGCGGCCGCGGCGGCCGGGATCGCCTTCCGGGTGTTCTGGGTCGGCGCCCCGCGCTGGCTCTACACGCCCTGCTACATCGCCATGGGCTGGGCCGCGGTCTTCTTCCTGCCGGACTTCCTGCGGACCGGCGGGATCGCCGTGCTGGTGCTGGTCGTCGTCGGCGGCCTGCTCTACAGCGCGGGCGGCGTCATCTACGGCATCAAGCGGCCCAACCCCTCCCCGCGCTGGTTCGGCTTCCACGAGGTCTTCCACTCGCTGACCCTGGCCGCCTTCGTGGTGCATTACGTCGGCATCTCGCTGGTGGCCTACAACCACGGCTGAGCGGCGTCCCCGAGCCGAAGCAGGACGGCCGTCACCGGGGCGGACCGTTGTCACATCGGGGCGGACCGTTGTCACATCGGGGCGGACCGTTGTCACCAGGACTTCCGGACAGGGCACGCGGGGCTGGAAGCCGTGCCCGAACCCGTGATCCGTGACGTTCTGCAGCGGTGGACCGGTCGGTGGAACGCCGTCCCGTGGTGCGGCTCCTCGGCAGCCACCCGGGACTCGTCGGATGCCCGTTTCCGCAACCCGCTTCGACGACCCGGCGTCCAACTCCATGACGGACGGCTGCCGATCACCCGGGAGAGCACGTGACGAAGAAGGCCCAGAGGACGGACGCGGCGAGGGAGAAGGACCGCGAGAAGTGGATGGCGCGTTTCCAGGTGCGGCTGGCCATGCAGCCGGGCGTGGACCGGGCAGTCGTGCTCCAGGCGGTCAAGGAGGTCACCACCCACTGCGCGGACACGGGAGAGCACCCGCGGACCGCCTTCGGCGACCCGGACGCCCACGCCGTGCAGACCGCCGCGCGGCTGGTGCCGGCAGACCGGGCGGCGCGCGCGAGGCAGCACAACGCCGTGGTGGACACGCTCGACTCCGTGCTCAGGAGGGTCGGGGACGTCACCGGTGCGTGACCGGTCGAAACGTCCGTCATGGCCCGGCGCACGGGCCCTGACACGGCCTCGGTCCGCCGGGGCCGCTGGGCGGATCGGGCGATCGGCGGAGCGCCTGAGCCGGTGGCACCGGTCTCGCGTTGCGCGCTGCCGGTGACGGACAGCGCACCGCCCCGGTGACGACCATCGTGCTCCCCCGGTCGAAGCCACAGGTCAGCCGGTGCCTCGGGGGACACCTGTCGTGCTTCGGCCCGGTCCCGACCGGTGCCGGCGGCCCGCCGATGCCCGACAATGACGACCATGGCCGCCACCTCCCGTCCCCCTTCCGTTTCCGCCCCGGGAACGCCGCCGCAGCTGGGACTGCGCGAGCGGAAGAAGCTCCGGACCCGGATCGCGATCCGGCACGCCGCCTGCCGGCTGATCGCCGAGCAGGGGTACGAGGCGACGACGGTCGAGCAGATCGCGGAGGCGGCCGAGGTGTCGCCCAGCACCGTCTTCCGGTACTTCCCGGCCAAGGAGGACATCGTCCTCGCCGACGAGTACGGCCCGGTCCTGGAGGCCGCCCTGCTCCACCGCCCGGCCGGTGAACCGCCGCTGCAGTCGCTCCGGCACGTCCTGACGGAGATGTTCGCGGCGATCCTGGCGACCGAGGAGGAGGAGATCCGCCAGCGCGCCCGGCTGATCGTGGAGGTCCCCGCGGTCCGGGCCCGGATGACGGAGAGCATGTCGGACACGGCCGGAACCCTGGCCGCCGCCCTCGCCGCCCGGGCCGGCCGCGCCCCCGACGACCTGACGGTCCGGGTGTCCGTCGCGGCGGTCCTGGGCGCGCTGCGCGAGGTGACGCTGTACTGGTGCGAGCACGACCGGGAGGGCGACCTCGTCGCGATGATCGGCCGGGCGCTGGACGACCTGGAGAACGGCCTGCCGCTGTGACACCGTGACCGCGCCCCGCAGCACCGCAAGCCCCCGGGACCCGCAGGACCGCAGGACCGCAGGAAAATCGACCACACAGGCCCCGCGGCGCCCCGCCGCCCCGCCGGCTCTCCAGCCCTCCGGCTCTCCAGCCCTCCGGCCCGTCGACCTGC
>NZ_RDBO01000077.1:379114-413546 GCF_008120935.1 Streptomyces sp. sk2.1 | reverse complement strand
CCCCCGGACCCCACCGACGTACCGGCCCACCGACCTACCGGTCGCCCGCCGCGCCCCGAGCCCCGAGCCGCCGCGCCAGCTCCTGCGCGTCCGTCGTCGGGACGTCGCACACGAAGTTCCGGCACACGTACGCCGTCGGCGCCCCGTCCGCCATCGGCCGGTCCGCCCCCCGGACCCCACCGACGTACCGGCCCACCGACCTACCGGTCGCCCGCCGCGCCCCGAGCCCCGAGCCGCCGCGCCAGCTCCTGCGCGTCCGTCGTCGGGACGTCGCACACGAAGTTCCGGCACACGTACGCCGTCGGCGCCCCGTCCGCCATCGGCCGGTCCGCCAGCAGCGGGAACTCGCTCCCGCCCGTCTCCCCCGCGGCCACCACCGCGCCCGGGGCCGTGCCCAGCAGCGCCGTGCGGTGCAGCTCGCCGCCGACCGGCCCGGCGACCGCGGCCTCGCGCGGCCCGTCGAGCAGCGCCTCCGCGACCGCGAGCCCCCAGCCGGTGAACCGGGGAGCCCGCGGGCCGAGCGCCTTCACCACGCCCAGCGCCCCCTCCGCGGCGGTGCGGTGGGCCTCGGAGCCGGTGTGCGCGGCATACGAGAGCAGCGCCCCGGCCGCCGCCGTCCAGCCCGCCGGGGTCGCGTTGTCGGTGGGGTCCTGCGGGCGGCGGATGAGCTGCTCGGCGTCGTCCGCCGTGTCGTACAGCTGCCCGCCCTCGCCGGTGAAGTGCTGGAGCACGATGTCGAGGAGGAAGCCGGCGAACTCCAGCCAGACGCCCTCGCCGGTGACCGAGGCCAGGGCGAGGAAACCCTCGGCGACATCGCCGTAGTCCTCCAGCACCCCGGTGTTGGCGCCGGCCCGTCCGTCCTTCGAGGTACGGGCCAGCCGGGCGACGTCCCCCATGTGGACCCGGACCAGCAGGTCGGCCGCCTCGGTGGCGCGCTCGATCAGGTCGGGCCGGTCGAAGTACGCCCCGGTCTCGGCGAGCGCGGCGATCGCCAGACCGTTCCAGGCGGCGACCACCTTGTCGTCCCGGCCGGGCCGGGGGCGCAGCTCGCGGGCGGCCAGCAGCCGGGCCCGCACGTCGGCGACCCGGGCCGCGTCCGCCACGCTCGTGCCCGGCAGCCGGAGGACGGAGGCCCCCTCCTCGAACGTGCCCTCCTCGGTCACGCCGAAGTACTCGGCGGCGAAGGCCGCGTCCTGCTCGCCGAGCACCTCCCGCAGCTGCCCGGGCGTCCACACGTAGTACGCGCCCTCGACGTGCCGCCCGGTCCCGTCCTCGCTGTCGGCGTCGAGCGCGGAGGCGAACCCCCCTTCGGCGGTGCGCAGTTCGCGGACCATGAAGTCGGCGGTCTCCAACGCGGTCCGCCGGGCCGAATCGGAGCCGGTGGCCCGCCACAGGTGTGCGTACACCCGGCAGAGCAGCGCGTTGTCGTAGAGCATTTTCTCGAAGTGGGGCACGACCCACTCCCGGTCCACCGAGTAGCGGGCGAACCCGCCGCCGAGCTGGTCGTACATCCCGCCCCGGGCCATCGCGTCGCAGGTGTCGGCGGCCATCTGGAGGGCGCCCTCCGCGCCGGTTCGGGCGTGGTGGCGCAGCAGGAACTCGATGATCATGGACGGCGGGAACTTGGGCGCCCCTCCGAACCCGCCGTGCTTCCCGTCGTACTCGCGGGTGAGCCCGAGCAGCGCCTGCGCCAGCTCCGGCTCACCCGGCAGCCCCTGGCCCGCGTGCACCAGGGAGCGCCGGGAGAGGTCCTGGACGATGCGCCCGGCGACCTCGCCCACCTCGTCGCGCCGCTCGGTCCAGGCCGTCGCGACCCCTTCGAGCACCTGCCGGAAGGACGGCATGCCGTGGCGCGGCTCGGGCGGGAAGTACGTGCCGAAGTAGAAGGGTTCGGCGTCGGCGGTCAGGAAGACGGACATCGGCCAGCCACCCTGCCCGGTCGCCGCCTGCACCGCCTCCATGTAGACCGCGTCCACATCGGGGCGCTCCTCGCGGTCCACCTTGACGTTGACGAAGTGCTCGTTCATGAACGCGGCGGTGTCCTCGTCCTCGAAGGACTCGTGCGCGAGAACGTGACACCAGTGGCAGGCGCTGTATCCCACGCTCAGGAACACCGGCACATCCCGCTCCCGCGCCTCCTCGAACGCCTCGGGGGACCACTCCCACCAGTCGACCGGGTTGTCCGCGTGCTGAAGCAGATACGGGGACGTGGACTGCGCAAGTCGGTTCGCCATGCCCCAATCCTCGCGCACCCTCCCCCGCGGCACCCGCGCGCCACGGGGCGGGGCGGTGAAGGGCGGGTGGGGCACCACACCGGGCAGTAGGCTGAGCCCAGCAGCGCCCGGACTGCCGAGGCACCACGAAGGAGGTACACCATGACCGCCGAGATGGTGCCGCCCGCGTGGATGCACACCCAGATCAGCGCGGAGCAGTACGACTCCTGGTCCGAGGAACAGTGCGACGGCATCGAGATCGTGGACGGGATGGCCGCCGTGAGCCCGAGCGCATCCAAGCGCCACAACCGGCTGGCCCGCATCCTGGCCAATGCCCTGTACACCGCTGCGGGCCCGGAGCGAAACGCCGATACCGGCTTTGACGTCCGCCTGCAGGACGTCCCCCTCACCAACCGCCGCCCGGGCGTCACCGTCTACCGGGCTGATCAAGCTCCGACGACCGTGGAAGACGCTGTCCGACGTCGAGCTCACCACCGCCGAGTACATCGACCGGTACGACCACCGGCGACTCCACGGTGGGACAGGCCACGTCTCACCCGCCGAATACAGGAACAACCACCATCGAGCAACCACGAAACCCCAGGTCACAACCAACAACTGAGATCTCTGCCAACCCCGGAACAGTTCATTCCTCCTGGAGCGGGAAGACCGCCGACCGACGGAGGGAAACCACGGCCCGGGCTGCGTGCTCAGGGCCGATCCCGCCGGAGGACGGGCACGAGTTCGGCGCCTACAGCGACGGCTGTTTTCCCAGGTGCTTGGTCTCCTCCGGGCGCAGAGCTTTCCGTCTGTCGCAACCGACCGTGGCGGTGGTGCCGTCGGGTTTGACGACGGCAATGCGCGTGGGACAAGCCCAGACGAAGTAGCGCTGGGCCGGATGGTTGGTCGTGTGCGGGGACCTTGTGGAGCGCCGCTTGGACGGGACCGTGTACTTGCGCAGCTCGGCCTGGGACCCGTGGTCGGGGCAGACGGGCGGGTGGAGCAAGAGCTCAGCGTTCTCGTGGTCAAGGATGTGGCGGGCGAATCGGCGGCCCCGGAACGGGACCATGATTTCCCGCCGGCCCTGGCCGCCCGGCGCATGCGACAAGGTGTTGAGGCTGCCGAGGAAACAGAGCTGCTCGTCGATCACCAGGATCTTCTGGTGCATGTCCTTGATCTCCACCAGAGTGTCGGCCACCGCCTTGAGTTCGGGCAGTCGGCGGGCGGCGTCGGCCGCCGTGGCCGGTTTCCCCAGCTGGCCCTGCAGCAGGCTGTCGCTCTCGTTGGTGACGAAGAGATGGATCCGCACACCGCGGCGGCGCGCGTCGTGAAGGTGCGGGAGTACCTCCCACATGCGCTTGGTGTACCAAGGGGACCAGAGCCAAATGTTGTGGCGGGCCTGGTCGATGGCGTCGAGGGCGTCGGGGTAGTAGGTGTCCTCGTCGTGAATGGCGGTATACCGGACGTGGCCTTCGAAGGCCTCCCAGATCTCCTGCTGCAGCGGGTTCAGTCCCGTCGACTCAGCAGCCGGCAGGCCGAGGAGGTGATCGGAACGGACGCCGCGCACCAGTGCTTCGGGCTCCGCTCTCGCCATGTCCCGCAACTGGGCCAGCACCGTCCCGTTCGCCGCTCTGGCGAGGGCGTCCCAGGCGGCAATCACGTAAACACGCTGGCGGGCCCGGGTCGCACCCACGTTGAAGAGTCTGGCCCCGTCCCTGGGGAAGGACCGTGCGTCCTTGAAGTCGCCGGCGGCGGTCCATCCCGACAGCACACCGTCCTCCACCAGGTCCAGAACGACCACGTCGAACTCCCGCCCCTGGAAGCGGTGCGCCGTACCCACCTCCACCACAGGGGTACGGAAGAGATGCCTCTGGTCGTGGAGCCAGTCATGCGTCACCTGGGCCTGCACCTTGTACGGCGTGATGATGCCGACGCTCTCGCCCTCGTCATGATGGCGTTCGGCCAGCGCGGTCGCCAGCAGACTGCCGGCCACCCACCAGCGGCCCTTTCCACCCGGTGCCCGCCGTACGCTCGCGATTCCGTCGTCTCCCTCGCCGAGCCCGTCGGTCGTGACCAGAATGATCTCCGGGTCGAGGGCGCGGTCCCGCACCGGACGGGCCGATCTGAGCATGCCGCCGTAAACGATCCGGTTCACCAGATCGGTGGTGTCGGGTCCGAACCTGTGCGTAGTGAGCAGTGCCGCGCAGCCGGAGTGCGCCAGCGCGTCGGCGGGTGTGCGGATGCCCACCAGCTCGAAGCAGTCGGTGCGAATCCACCGCTCCAGCTCCGGCTGCTTCGGCATGCGCTTGGGCATGACCGGGCCGAGCTGGCAGAAGTCACCGAACAGGACAACAGTCTCCTTGGCCTTGGCGACCGCGACGATCAGTTCGGGCAACAGCGCGGCCCCGGCCTCGTCGACAAGGACGACGTCGTAGGGCCCTTCGGCCACGGTCCGATTGAGTCGCAGCCGGGCGAGCGTGGTAGCCACCACTCTCGCCTCGCGGATCAGCTCGGGCTCGGCCTGAGAGCGCCGGCGCGCCAGCTCCCGCACGAGCCGCTCGTGTTTGTACTCCAACTCGGCTTGCGTGGAGAGCAGTCCAGTGCAGGAGGTCCGCAGTTCCCGAAGCCGGACGGCCAGCCGGGGAAGGCCGGCGTTCTCGGAAGCGGCCACCAGATCGGCGTCCCCCGGCTGAGGCTGGTGATCCTGCCGGGCCGCCCGCAGCCGGTGTCCGGCGGTCTGCGCCGTATGCTGGGCGAGGGCGAGGTCCTGGTCCACCTTGGTCTGGTCGGCAGCGGTCGATTCGATCAGCGCCAGTTGCAGGCGCAGCGTGGTGTCATCGACGGGGTGGGCCTCCGCCCGTGCCTGGGCGATGCGCCGGCGCAGCACCTCGTGGTGGGCGGCGTAGGTCTCGGTGGCTTGAGCGACATGCTGGTGGAGGGCATCGCGGCGTCGGCTCTGCTCAGCTCGTTCACGCTGGATCTCGCCACGCCGCCGCCTGCCCCGTAGGCGGCTCCGCCCGTCAAGTTCGCGTTGCTCCGTGTCCAGAACTGCCAGCGCAGCCTCGGCGTCGAGCAACGCGGCCTGCATCTGCTGCTGGTTCTGCTCCCCCTTCTCGATCTCGGTCCTCCACTGCACCACCTGTTCCAGCAGAGTCCGCTGAGCTGCCCAGCTCTCCCACCGGCCCAGCGCCTCCTGATGCTCGTTGGCAGCCTGCTTGCTTCGAACCCGGGCGTCCGCCTCGCCCGCTTCAGCCGCCTCCAGTTCGGTCGCCAGGCGCTCCACCAAGAGGCCGTGGGCAAGTCGTCCCTTGGCCTGCTCATACGCGTGGGGATCGAAGCCGGTGAGTCGGGCCTCCGTCTCGCGCAGTTCGGTCAGCCTCGGCTCCCTTGCCAGGGAGGCGAGTTGCTCGGCAACGCCTTCCACCGCCTGCTCGGCCTCCGCCACCTTCGCCCGCACCAGCAAGGACAGCGAGACTCGCGGGTCCTCCGCCACGTGGCGGAGCGCGGGGGAGCCGACCCGGACCATCAAGCCGTGCGGCAGCGAAGAGCGCTCCTTGAGCACTCCCTCCAATGCGTTGTCCACCGCCACGTTGGTGCCGGAGACCAGCAGGACCCGCTTGCCTCGCAGGGCCAAGTCGCTCAATGCCCTGGTCAGTACGGTCGTCTTCCCGGTACCGGGCGGCCCCCAGACCAACCGCAGGCCCGGCGAGGTGCAGGCCAGGTATGCCTGTGCCTGGCCGCCCTTCAGGACACCGTCGCAGGCCGAGGTCTCCGAGGGGGCGACTGCGTCGATCCGGCCGCCGACGAACCGCTCCGTGAGTCCGTTGTTTGGCAGGGCAGCCAATGCCTCGCGCAGCGAGCGAAACAGGAAATCGGGCAGCCGCCGCACCGCCCACAGCGACATTCCGCTCCGGGGTGCGTGGATCGCCACCTGGAGGCGGACCCGCTCCGACTCGACCCGCCAGCCGAGCACGGTGAAGGACCGACCCCGCCGATCCTCGGGACCGGCTCCGGTGGCCAGCCGCATGTCCTGGAGGTCGTCGGGATCGATCCGGCTCGTAAAGGTGGGCAGCCCGTACCAGCCATCCTCCAGGTAGTGGACATCCCCGACCTTCGTGTGCTGCGCTGACTCCGCGCGGCCACCAGCACGGCCCTCACCGGCCAGCACCTCGTCCACTGCCCGGACCAGCTGCTCCATCCACTGCGCCAACGTTCCCCCACCTGGCCCACCTGGACACAACAACACCGATTTCGGCAACTATCCCATGCCGGTCACTCCCCGTGTGCACTTGTTATACGAATCACTGAACATCATCGCGCCGGAAGGCTCTGGCATCCCGAACGCTCCAGCGGACCAGCAATCCGGAATCCACAGCAGCACAGGGTGCTCCTCTGCAAGGATCGGACCGTTGCGGAGTGGGATCGAGCCGGAGGAAGACACTTATGACCGATTCCAAGCTGGGCAACGGTGCGGAAGAGCCTCTGGGGCGAGCCTCTTATCTGATCGAGGGACGGCGGGTGCTGGTCTCCGACCTGGTAGACGCCGGGCTGCTGACCGCCGGGACACGGCTCACATTCCGGCGCAAGCAATCCGGAGAGGCACACCTCGCGAAGGTGACCGGGGACGGAAGGATCGAACTGCACGACGGCCAGCAGTTCAAGTCCCCCTCCACGGCGGCTGCTGCGGCCACGGGGCGGGGACCCTTCGACGGTTGGACCGCCTGGGCCCTTGATGACGGCACCCTGCTGGACGTTCTGAGACAAAGCCTCCTGGACACGGTGGCGGAGCAGCCGGCATCCGGCGACTCGGCAGCAGACGCCTCCGCCGCGCGGCACGCTCGGTTGAAAGATGCCCGGAAGCAAGCGGATGCAGATTCTCCGATCACTCTCACCGTCCGAGACCTGCTGGGCTGGTGGGGGCATCCCGACGCGGCTACCTGATTAGCGAGCAGATAGCCGGCGAGCTGACCAACCACGGCCTGTCCACCGTTCCAGACTTCGCAGCCGTAGGCATCGACGACCGGGTCACCTTGACCGGGCCGTCAGCGGAGGCCGAGGACACGGACGAGGAAACGGCCGAACCGGAGTCGGCAGCAAGGCGGGCGGAGCCGAGAGCGACCGGCGCACCAGCGCCCGCCACCACATCCGGCGACGAGGAGGACAAGGGCGAGCCGCCCCAGGGGCAGACGGTCGGCAACCTGCCCTCGGCGCTCAGTGGGGTGGTATCGGTGACCTCATCGGCGAGCTTCGAGGAAGCGTTCACCAAGATGCAGCTCAACGGGTACTCGCAACTGCCGGTGCTTAACGGAACTCGGAACCTCCAAGGAGCCGTCACCTGGGAATCCATTGCCCAGGCTCGTTACAGGGACGACCGGGCTCCCTTTTCCCAAGCCATCACCAAAGCTCACGACGTCAGCTATGCCGATCATCTGATCGACGTCCTGCCCTACCTGGAGCAGTACGGCTTCCTCCTGGTGAGGGACCAGACGAAGCAGATCGCCGGAATCATCACCATCGCGGACGTGGCCGCCGAGTACGGCGCCACGGCCCGGCCATTCCTGCTCATCGGCGACCTCGACCGGCGACTGCGCCGGGTCATCTCGGAAGGCCTCGACCTTCAGGAGGTGATCACGCTCTGCGACCCGGACAAGCTCCGCAACATCACTTCCTTCGGCCAGATGTCGTACGGGGACTATCAGAAGACCCTCGGCAATCAGCAGCAATGGGACAAGCTGGGCTGGCCACTGGACCGCAAGTCCTTCGTGGCCCGCCTCGACGAGCTGCGCGAGATCCGCAACGAGTTGATGCACTTCAACGACAAGGACAAGGCCGGCGATGACGCGATACCGAAGCTCCGCAACATGATCGAGCTGCTACGCCGATACGGAAGCTGAGACGGGGGTGCTCGATCACCCCGGGCGGTCGAGCACCCCCGTCGTAGTCCCCTTGTCACCGCAGGCAGATGCCGACAACCGAAGGTTCTCTCGTTGTAATAGAGATGGTCTTACACTTTGGGCATGAAGCCGACCCGAGCCGGGACCACCGAGAACATCTCCGTGTCCATGCCCACCGAGCTGGTGAGCGAGCTCCGCTCTCGAACCGGCCGCCGCGGCCTGTCCAGCTACATCACCGAGGCTGTCAGGCATCAGCTCGCCATGGACGGGCTCGCCGAGATCGTCGCGGCCCATGAAGAAGAGCACGGCGCGCTCACGGAGCAGGAGGTCGAAACCGCTCGTCGCGAGCTGTTCGGAGAAGAGGGCGCCGGGGGCGTCGAACGGGGTGCTGCGTGAAGGAGCAGCCGGCCCGCTCGCTGGTGCTCGACTCCGAGGCGCTCTCCCTGCTCCTGCGCAACGACCGCAGGATGGTGGCTCGCATCGAGGCATCCCGGCAGGCCGGGGTCCCGGTCCTCGTGTCTGCGCTGACCATTGTCGAAGCCGTGCAGGGGAAGACCGATCTTGCACGCTTGAAGTGGGTGCTCTCCCGGCTGCAGGTGGAACCGGTCAGCCAGGAGGACTCCCTGACCGCAGTGGCACTGCTTCGGGACGCAGGCGGGCTGCACGGGCACAAGTATGCGATCGACGCCCTCGTTGCCGCGCTTGCGCTTCGCGTTCCGGCTCCCGTGATCGTTCTGACCTCCGACCGTGACGACTGGTCGAAGCTCTGCGGGAAGCGCGTCATCGTCAGGGACGTGTAAGCACCACCGACTACTGGGTTCGCGAGTTCACCGGCACCAGTGACAGGCGCTGTGTCCCACGCTCAGGAACACCGGCACATCCCGCTCCCGCGCCTCCTCGAACGCCTCGGGGGACCACTCCCACCAGTCGACCGGATTGTCCGCGTGCTGAAGCGGATACGGGGACGTGGACCGCGCAAGTCGGTTCGCCATGCCCCGATCCTCGCGCACCCTCCCCCGCGGCACCCGCGCGCCACGGGGTGGGGTGCGAACGGGGCGCTCCGCCCGGCTCAGTGCTCGTGCGGCCGGTGCGGTGGTCGTGCGGCCCTGGCCCGGGAGGGCCCGGTCCTGGCCCGGAGGACTTCGCCCATGGACTCGTCGCGCCACCGCCCCAGGAGTTCGTGGAAGGCGACGGCCCCGTGCGGGTAGGCGGACGGGCCGTTGGGCCGGCCCCTTCCCTCGCGGTTGTAGTAGCCGGGGGTGCACTCGGCGTGGAACCACTCGTGGTCGGGGGCGCCCTCGGCCAGGACGGCGATCCAGGCGTCCTCGGCCTCGGGGGACGGTTCGATGAGTGCGTCCCCGGCCTCGGCGGCCGCGATGAGGGCGGCGGCGTGGACGGCCTGCTCGTCCAGGATGTGGGTGAAGTTGACGCTGCTGGCGTTCTGGAGGGAGCCCATCTGGATCAGGTTCGGGAAGCCGCTGGTGGTGAAGCCGTGGAGCGTGCGCGGCCCCCGCCGGGCCCACCGTTCCAGCAGCTGGACGCCGTCCCGGCCGTGGACGGGGAGCTTGCCCGAGAGGACGCCGGAGGTCCCGACGTTGAACCCGGTGGCGAAGATCAGGCAGTCGAGTTCGTACGTGACGCCGCCGACCGTGACGCCGTGTTCGGTGACGCGCTCGATGCCGTGGGTGTCCGCGGTGTCGATCAGGGTGACGTCGTCGCGGTTGAACGCCGGGTAGTACAGGTCGGAGAAGGTGGGGCGCTTGCAGGCGTAGCGGTACCAGGGCTTGAGTTTCCGCGCCGTCTCCGGGTCGGTGACGGTCCGGTCGACGCGGGCGCGGAGCTCGTTCATCTTGGCGGCGTCGGCGGCCTCGTAGGCGGCTTCGAACGCCTCCCGGTCGCCCTCGCGCCGGAAGCTCGGCAACAGTTTCTCCAGCAGGCCCGCCGACTCGGTCCACCGGTCGGCCACGAGATCCCGTTCGGCGTGCTCGCCGGAGACGATGCGGAGGTAGTTCTCGCGCCGCCTCCGGGCCCAGCCCTCATCGTCGGCGCCGACGTCCTGGGCGGTGGTGCGGCGGTTGGCCCGTACGTCCACGGTGGAGGGGGTGCGCTGGAATACGTAGAGGTGCGCGGCGTCCTCGGCCAGCATCGGGATGACCTGGATGCCGGTGGCACCGGTGCCGACGATGCCCACCCGTTTGTCCGCGAGGCCGGTCATGCCGCCTTCCGGGGTGCCGCCGGTGTAGCCGTAGTCCCACCGCGAGGTGTGGAACGTGTGCCCCTTGAAGTCCTCGATCCCGGGAATCCCGGGGAGCTTCGGGTCGGTCAGGGTGCCGGTGGCGTTGATGACGTACGTGGCCCGGAAGGCGTCCCCGCGGTCCGTGGCCACGATCCATGTCCCGGATGCCTCGTCCCAGGTCAGGG
The DNA here is from genome assembly GCF_008120935.1 of Streptomyces sp. sk2.1. Taxonomy (GTDB): domain Bacteria; phylum Actinomycetota; class Actinomycetes; order Streptomycetales; family Streptomycetaceae; genus Streptomyces. The sequence goes on along the minus strand of NZ_RDBO01000077.1, from coordinate 403,018 downwards.
AGGTGACCCCGGTGGAGAGGAGCGCGTCCGCGTAGAGGCCGGACTTTCGCGCGATCCGCACCGCGTGGCGGCGTATCTCGTCGCCGGGGGCGTACTTCCACTCCGGTACGTAGCCGGTCTCGTCGAGCATCGGCAGATATACGTGGGACTCGATGTCGCAATGGACGCCCGGGTACCGGTTCCAGTACCAGGTGCCCCCGAAGTCGCCGCCCCTCTCGACGATCCGGATGCGCTCCACGCCCTGTCGCCGCGTGTGCGCCCCGGCGAGGATGCCGCCGAATCCGCCGCCGATCACGGCGACGTCGACGGTGTCGCGGACGGGCTCGCGCTCGTCCGGCCCGGTCGTGTACGGGTCGGCGGCGTAGTAACCGAACTCGGCGTCGGCGTCGCGGTACTGGGCGGCTCCGTCGGGGCGGACGCGCCGCTCGCGTTCGAGGCGGTAGCGCTGCCTCAGCTCGGCGAGTCCGTGGGGGGACAGATCTTGAGGGGTCGTCATGTGGGGCCTCGATCATGGGCGTTGGGGCCACCCGGCGGGCGGCGGTCCGTTACCGTAACAAGTACCGGACAACACTGTCCGGTTGGAGTCCGGTCGGCACGGCGACATTCGGCCAGGTGGCTTTCGCGCCTCTGGCACGTCGCGTGTTCCCGGCCCGCGCAACCCCCGCAGCGGACAGGAAGAGTGATCCCCCATGCAGCGATTCCCGGCCCGGCCCCTCGCCGTGCTCGCCACGATCGGCGTGCTGGCCCTCACCGGATGCGGCACGGAGAGGGCCGCCCCCGGGGAAGCGGCGGCGGCCGGCACCGGGAGCAGGACCATCCGCGCCCAGAAGGTCATGCGGCTGACCCAGGTGCACGCCGAGACCGGGATGACCCTGCTGGAGGGGCCCACGTTCGACGGGAACGGCGATCTGCTCGTCGTCGACGTCACCGCGCTCGGGGGCGCCCCCAAGGTCATGCGCGTGGACGTCGGGAGGAAGACCTCCCGCACGGTCCACACCGACGACCGGGGTGCCTACACCTCGGCGCAGTTCAGCCCCTACGACGGACGGCTCTACCTCAGCGACTTCGCCCACGGCGAGATCGTGAGTCTGGACCCCGACGGCGGCGACCCGCGGACCTTCTTCTCCGGCGAGGTCGACGGGGCGCGGATGAACCCCGACGACATCGCCTTCGACCGGAGGGGAAACCTGTACATCAGTGATTCACGCGGCCTGTCCGAGGGCGAGGCGCGCGGGCGTGTGGTGCGGATCGACCGCGAGGGCGGGAAGGCCACCGTCCTGGCCGAGGACCTGGCCGCGCCCAACGGGATCTCGTTCGACGCCGACCACCGCGGTCTGTGGTTCAGCGAGCTCACCGAGAACCGGATCTCCTACCTTCGCCTCGACGGGGAGGGAGAGGTCACGTCCCGGCACACCGCCATCCGGGTGGACGGCGGAATCGCGCAGACCGACTCGATCGCCGTGGACGCGGACGGCAACCTCTACCAGGGGCTGCACGGCCGGGCGGCGATGGCCGTGTACGACCGGCACGGCGAGCGGCTGGCGACGGTCGAGCTTCCCCCGCGCGCCGAAGGTCTGGAGTCGGCGACGAACGTGGCCATCACACCGGGCGGGACCAAGGCGTACATGACCGTCAGCGGCCCCGCCGGCGGGTATCTGTACACCTTCGACGCGCTCGCGGAAGGCACCCGGCAGTCCAACGGCGGCTGACACCGGCCCGGCCCGGGGCCCGCCGGGCGGCCCTCGGCCGGCCGGAGGTCACCCGGTGGGCCCCCGACCGCCGAAGGCCCGCACCGGTCCCACCTCGACGCCGAGCAGCCGCCAGGCGGCCAGCGCCCGGTCCTCCCGCTCCTGGCGGGTGGGGCCGGTGACGGCGGCGGAGACCATGGCGACCGAGAGCACGAGGTCGTCGGCGCTCAGCCGGTGGCCGGCGGGCAGCCGCCCGCGCAGGGCGCGCTCCACGCGCCCGGACAGGTCCAGGGCGTGGGCGCGGATGTCGGAGCGGCCGACCGCCCGGTCGGCGTGCAGAAGGCCGATGAAGGCCGCCGACTCGGTCAGATGCCAGGTCAGCACACCGAGCACCTCGGCGAGGGGCACGTCCCCGGCCCCGGCCGCCTGCTCGATCTGCCGCACGTTCTCCTCCAGCACCGCGGCCACCGCGGCGGTCCGGTCCGGGAAGTGCCGGTAGAGGACGCCCTGCCCGACCCCGGCCCGGCGCGCGATCGCGGACAGCGGCGCGTCCAGGCCGTGCTCCGCGAAGACCTCCCGGGCGGCGGCGACCAGAGCGGCCCGGTTGCGGGCGGCGGCCTTCGGCCCGTCGTTCGCGGGCCGCCGTCCGCCCTGCCCGGTCTGCTCCGTCACCCCGGAAGCGTACCGGCCGGGCGGATCCGGCTTCCGTTCCGCGCGGGGCGCGACACCGGGGCGAGTGGCGGCATGCCCCTGACACGCCTTCGGGCAGGAATGTGCGCGACACCGGCCGGCCCGGGTGCGGGCGGTCGGTGCCGCGCGGTGCGACGGGACGGCCGGTGTCGTGCGACGGATGGCCGGTGTCGCGCGGTGCGACGGGGCGGCCGGTGTCGTGCGATGGATGGCCGGTGTCGCGCGGTGCGACGGGGCGGCCGGTGCCGCGCGGTGCGACGGGGCGGCCGCGGACGTGCCGTGCCGCCCCGTGCGCCTACTTCTGCTTCGCGGTCCCCGCCCCGACGGCGGCGTCGGCCGCCACCGCGTCCGGGTCCGGGGCCTCCTCGAAGTCGACCCTGCCCATGTGCCGGTTCATGGACTTCATGAGCAGCCACACGCCCACGGCGAGTGCCGCGAAGACGAGGAAGCCGAGAACGCCGGGGGTCACCTTGTTCTTGTCGAGCTCGGCGGCAAGCGGAACGAGGTCGGTCAGTGCCTGGGTCGCGTACATATCAGGCATTGTCGCGGATGCCCGCGAAGAGGTCGCTCTCGGGGAGGGAGGTATCGACGAGGGACTTCGCCAGCTCGTACTCCTCGGTCGGCCAGACCTCCTTCTGGATGTCCATCGGCACGCGGAACCAGCCGCCGTCCGGGTCGATCTGCGTCGCGTGCGCGATCAGCGCCTTGTCGCGGATCTCGAAGAAGTCGGCGCACGGAATGTGCGTGGTCAGCGTCCGCTCGGCGCGCTCGAACTCCTTCCAGCGCTCCAGCCACTCGCCGTAGGGGGACTCCAGCCCGCGGGCCAGCAGCGCCTCGTGCAGGGCGACCGTGCGGGGCCGGTTGAAGCCCTGGTTGTAGTAGAGCTTCTGCGGCTTCCAGGCCGGGCCGAACTCCGGCTCGGGGAACTTCTCGGTGTCCGTCGCACCGTCGAAGGCGATCATCGTGATCTTGTGGGTCATGATGTGGTCGGGGTGCGGGTAGCCGCCGTTCTCGTCATACGTGGTGATGACCTGCGGGCGGAACGCGCGGATGCTGCGGACCAGCCGGCCCGCCGCCTTCACCTCGTCCTCCAGCGCGAAACAGCCCTCGGGGAGCGGCGGCAGCGGGTCGCCCTCGGGCAGCCCCGAGTCGACGAAGCCGAGCCACTCCTGCCCGACGCCCAGGATCTCCCGGGCCTCGTCCATCTCCTTCCTGCGCACCTCGTGGATGTTCTCCTCGATGTACGAGTCGCCCTGGAGCTTCGGGTTGAGGATGGAGCCGCGCTCGCCCCCCGTGCAGGTCACGACCAGCACGTCCACCCCCTCGGACACATACTTCGCCATGGTGGCCGCGCCCTTGCTCGACTCGTCGTCGGGGTGGGCGTGGACTGCCATCAGTCGCAGCTGCTCGGTCAAGACTCGATCCTCAGTGATTCGGCACATGGGCAGGCTTCTATAGTGACCGAACCGGGGGGTGGAAAATTCCTCGATCCCCGGCACGGGAGGAACGATCATGGCTGCGGTGCACGAGCCGCTTCCGGAGAACCGCTACGGCCGCTCCGCGGACCAGCGGGCGGACCGCAAGCTCAAGATCATCGGCTCGGTGCTGGGTGTCGTCCTGCTCGGCGTGGTCGGCTGGATCGGCTACGACTACGTCACCGGCCAGGGCATCAGCGCCGAGGTGATCAAGCGCCAGGTCGTCTCGGACCAGCAGGTCGACGTGCACCTGGAGATCCGCAAGGACAAGGACGCCAAGGGCTACTGCACCCTGCGCGCCCAGCACGAGGACGGCAGCGACGTGGCCCGCAAGGACTTCCGGTTCGACGAGAGCACCGACCGCATCGACCGCGTCGTGTCCCTGCGCACCACCGCCAGGGCGACCAGCGTCGAACTGCTCGGATGCACCACCGACGGCGGGGCGTCGCGTTGACCCCGGGCGGCGGCACATTGACCGCCGCGCACCGGCACTGAATCGCCTGTAACTGCTCTGACCTGCGCATATGTGGTCCCGGCGTTTTACCTTCTCCCCCTTTCCCCGGTGAATTGTTAGGCTCGTGGTTTCGCCCACCCGTAGGGGCACATGCTTACGGGTAGGGCGATGCTTTGTATTCCCAGTACCGACGAGGAGCACCCTGTGACCCAGACCAGCGAAAACGTCACCTGGCTCACGCAGGAGGCGTACAACCAGCTCAAGGCCGAGCTGGAGTACCTGTCTGGTCCCGCGCGCACGGAGATCGCCGTAAAGATCGCGGCGGCCCGTGAGGAAGGCGACCTGCGCGAGAACGGCGGGTATCACGCGGCCAAGGAGGAGCAGGGCAAGATGGAGTTGCGGGTGCGCCAGCTCACCCAGCTCCTGGAGCACGCGAAGGTCGGCGAGGCGCCCGCCGACGACGGCGTGGTCGAGCCCGGCATGGTGGTGACGATCGCCTTCGACGGCGACCCGGACGACACCTTGACCTTCCTGCTCGCCTCGCGCGAGTACGCGAGCTCGAACATCGAGACGTACTCCCCGCAATCGCCGCTCGGCACCGGCGTGAACGGCAAGCGGATGGGCGACGACGCCGAGTACGAGCTGCCGAACGGCAAGATGGCCATGGTGAAGATCCTCGCGGCGAAGCCGTACACCGGCTGATCCCCCGTACACCGACACGCGGGGAGCCCCCGGCCGTCCGACGACGGACCGGGGGCTCCCCGCATGTGCGGGGCGCACGGCGCCGGGCCCGGCGCGTTCAGCCCATCACCAGGTATCCCGCGTCGCGCAGCCTCGTCGAGACCTCGGCGCAGTGCTCCGGCCCCTTCGTCTCCAGTTGCAGCTCCACCTCGACCTCGGTGAGCCCGAGCCGGGGGTCGGTCCGTACGTGGCCGATGTCGAGCACGTTGGCGTCGACCTCGGTGAGTGCGGCCAGCAGGGCGGCCAGGGCGCCGGGGCGGTCGGCCAGCCGCAGCCGCAGGCTCAGGTAGCGGCCGGCCGCCACCATGCCGTGGGTCAGCACGCGCTGCATCAGCAGCGGGTCCACGTTGCCGCCGGAGAGCAGCGCGACCACCGGCCCGTGGAACGACTTCGGGTCGCTCAGCAGCGCCGCGACCGGGCTCGCGCCGGCCGGTTCCACCACCAGTTTCGCCCGCTCCAGACAGAGCAGCAGCGCACTGGACAGCTCGTCCTCGGAGACCGTACGGACCTCGTCGACCAGCTCCCTGACCAGCTCGAACGGCACGTCGCCGGGGCGCCCCACCTTGATGCCGTCCGCCATCGTGGTCGGCGAGTCGATCGACACCGGGTGGCCCGCGGCCAGTGACGGCGGGTAGCAGGCCGCGCCCGCCGCCTGCACCCCGACGATCCGCACGTCGGGCCGGACCGCCTTGACCGCCACCGCGATGCCCGCCGCGAGACCGCCGCCGCCGACGCCCACGACGATGGTGCGCACCTCGGGGCACTGTTCGAGGATCTCCAGGCCCACCGTGCCCTGCCCGGCGATGATGTCGGGGTGGTCGAAGGGGTGGATGAAGACCGCGCCGCTCTCCCGCGCGTACTCCTGGGCCGCCGCGAGCGTCTCGTCGACGACGTGGCCGTGCAGCCGGACCCGCGCCCCGTACTGGCGGGTGGCGGCCACCTTCGGCAGCGGCGCCCCGACCGGCATGAAGACCGTCGACCGTACGCCGAGCAGCGAAGACGCGAGTGCGACACCCTGCGCATGGTTTCCGGCGCTCGCGGCGACGACCCCGGACGCCCGTTCCACCGGGGACAGGCCCGCGATCCGTACGTACGCGCCCCGCAGTTTGAACGAGCCGGTCCGCTGGAGGTTCTCGCACTTGAGGTGGACCGGCGCGCCCACGAGCCCGGTCAGATGGCGGCTGCCCTCCATGGGGGTCGTCCTGGCCACACCGGAGAGCATCTTCTGCGCCCCCCGGACGTCGTCGAGGATCAGGGGAGGGAAGTGACCGGTGACGCGGAAGTTCATACCGCAAGTCTGGCAGCTCGCCCCGGCACCGCCCGCGATGTCCCGGCCCCTTCCGGGCGGTTGTTCCCGGGTTTGCGGGCCGCTGGTACGCGGTCCACGGGTTTGCGCAGCGCCGGTACGCGTTGCCCCGGAGCCGCGTACTCTGTCCCCCACCCATCCGACACCGCACGAAGAGAGCCCCCGGCCATGCCCCCTCAGGACATGACGACAGCTGCGTCTCCTTCCGGGGGCGCCGCCCCCGAATCCACGGGTTCCGACCACGTCCTCGATGCGCTGCAGCACCAGGTCGCGGTATTCGCCCGCCGTGCCGAGCAGACCCGCCTCGGCGGTGTCGGCCAGGTGCGCAACTCCATGGACCGGGCCGCCTACCTGCTGCTCAACCGGCTGGACCAGGAAGGCCCGATGGGCGTCAAGGCACTCGCCGCGGGCATGGGCATCGACTCCTCGACGGTCACCCGGCAGGTCGCGCCGCTCGTCGACACCGGCCTGGTCAAGCGCACCTCGCACCCCGAGGACGGCCGGGCCGTGGTGCTCCAGCTGTCGCCGCGCGGCCAGGCCCGGCTCGACGAGGTCCGCAGCTCCCGGCGCGAACTCATGACGCAGGTGACGGACGGCTGGACGGCCGAGGAGCGCGAGACGTTCTGCACGCTGCTCACCCGGTTCAACGCCTCGCTGGCCGCCCGCCAGGCCGCGCACCAGGCGCCCCCGGCCGGCTGAACGCGCCCCGCCCGTCCGATCACCACCGGCCGGATCGCGGCGGTCCCGCGGCGGAAGCGTCGCGTCCGCCGCGGGGCCGCCGCGACCGGCACGGCCGACCCGTGCACGCCTCTTGACCCCGGCCCCCCGCAGCGGCTCGTATGTGGATTGTGCGAGAGCGCCAGACGGGCCGGGAGCGGCGCCGCGCCCAGGAATTCGAGGCCTTCGTGGCGGGCGCGGCCGGCCGCCTGCTGCACACGGCCACGCTGCTCACCACCGAGCCCCTGCGACCGCCCGGCGCCAATCCCCGCGCCCGGCGGATGCTCACGGCCGCGCTGGCGCGCACCTACGCCCAGTGGGAACGGCTGCGCGGCGAGGACCCGTACGACCGCGCCCGGCGCGAGCTGGTCGTCCGGTTCGCCCACGAGGTCTGGCGGCACCACCGGCCGCGCGGCGGACCGCTGGACGCACTGACCCCGCAGGAGCGCCTCGTCCTCGTGCTGCGGTTGTACGAGGGGGTCGCGGAGGAGCAGGCAGCGGCGCTGCTCGGCCTGCCGGTGGAGCGGGTACGGGCGGTCTGCAACCGCGCGGTGGCCACGATGCGCGGCACCCGCAGGCCCACGGAGCGGCGGGGGCTGCCGTCCGGCCCGCTGGGGGTGGCGCCATGAGCCGCAGCGACGACCGCGAGGACGAGGTCCGGCGGATGCTGGACGGCCCGCATCCGCAGGTGCCGGCCGATCTGGCGCAGCGGGCGGCGGAGCGGGGCGGCAGGCTGCTGCGCCGGCAGCTGTTCGCCCGCCGGGTGCTGTTCCTGGTGGGGTTCGCCGCGGTGGTGGCCTTCGCGGTCTGGGCGTCCGTCGTGCATCCGTGGGAGGTGCCCCCGGCGGAGACCACACCGAGCGGGGGCTGGTGAGCACGGGACACGGACCGCCGGACGCCGGACACGGACCAGTGGGCGCCGGACGGGGACCGACGGACGCCGGACGGGGGCGGACTACCCTGGAAGTCGCGGTACGCGAAACCGGCGGGATCGGCCGAGGAGGCTGCCATGACCAGGAAGATCGCTGACTGCCGCAAGCACCCGAGCGTGTCGCACTGCTCGCTCACCATCGCGGGTGAGGAAGAGGAAGTCGTACGGGCCGCGGCGGAACACGCGGTCTCCGTCCACGAGCACACCGACGGTCCCGAACTGCGCGAGCAGATCCGGGCGTCGCTGGAGGACGAGAAGGCCGGCGCCTGACCGGCGGGCACCGGGGGGAAGGGCGGGTGTGCCCGGACGACCGGCCACACCCGCTTCCGTTCCCGTTGCCGTTCCTGCTTCCGCTTCCGCTTCCGCTGACTAGCCGAGGGCCTGCGTCAGGTCGGCCAGCAGGTCGTCGGCGTTCTCGATGCCGACGGAGACCCGGACGAGGTCGGCCGGCACCTCCAGCGGGGAGCCCGCGGCGGAGGCGTGCGTCATGCGGCCGGGGTGCTCCACCAGCGACTCGACGCCGCCGAGGGACTCACCGAGGGTGAACAGCTGGGTCCGGTTGCAGACCTGGACCGCCGCCTCCTCGCCGCCCTCGACCCGGAAGGACACCATGCCGCCGAACGCCTTCATCTGCTTGGCGGCGATCTCGTGGCCCGGGTGCTCGGGCAGCCCCGGGTAGAGGACCTGGGTCACCTTGGGGTGCCGGGTCAGCAGGTCGACGACCTTGGCGGCGTTCTCGCTGTGCCGGTCCATGCGGACCGCGAGGGTCTTGATGCCGCGCAGCACCAGCCAGGCGTCGAACGGTCCGGCGACCGCGCCCATGGCGTTCTGGTGGTACGCCAACTGCTCGGCCAGTTCCGGGTCGTCGACGACCAGCGCGCCGCCGACGACGTCCGAGTGGCCGCCCATGTACTTCGTCATGGAGTGCACCACCACGTCGGCGCCCAGGGACAGCGGCTGCTGGAGGTAGGGGCTGGCGAAGGTGTTGTCGACGACCAGGCGCACGCCCGCCGCACGGGCCACACCGGCGACCGCGGCGATGTCGGTGATGCCGAGCAGCGGGTTGGACGGGGTCTCCACCCAGATCGCCTTGGTGCGCGGGGTGATCGCCGCCCGTACCGCCGCCACGTCCGAGGTGTCGGCGACCGAGAAGTCCACGCCCCAGCGGGAGACGACCTTCGCGAACAGCCGGAAGGTGCCGCCGTAGGCGTCGTTGGGGATGACCACGTGGTCACCGGGGGTCAGCAGGGTGCGGAGCAGGCAGTCCTCGGCGGCGAGGCCGGAGGCGAAGGCGAGCCCGCGGCGGCCGCCCTCCAGGGCCGCGAGGTTTTCCTCCAGGGCGGTACGGGTCGGGTTGGCGCTGCGGCTGTACTCGTAGCCGCCGCGCAGCCCGCCCACTCCGTCCTGTTTGTACGTGGAGACCTGGTAAATGGGCGGGACGACGGCGCCGGTGAGGGGATCGGCGGTGTTTCCCGCGTGGATCGCGAGGGTTTCGAAGCTGTGCTGGTCGCTCATGGGGCCAGAGCGTAGTTCGTCGCGAGGGCCCTGACCGGAGTACTCGGCCGTCCGGTGACAATGGGGGCATGGAGATTCTCTGGTTCCTGATCGCACTGTGCATGCTCGCGGCGGTCTTCGGCCCCTTCGTGCTGCGCCGGCGCGGCGGCATCCGGCAGGTCGCGCCGGGTTCCCCGGACGCCGCCGACCCGGACGCGTACGGCTTCGTGCGGCAGGAGGACCTGGACATCCGGCTGCCGGGCCCGGACCAGGATCTGCTGGACGTGATCGAGGCCGTGCAGCGTTCCCAGGACTGGCGGGCGGCCTCGCAGCTGCTGGCCGGTACGCCGAAGGAGGACGAGGCGCGGTGGCAGCGGGTGCAGGCGTTCGCCGGCGCGGCCTCGCTGGAGCTGGCGCAGCAGCCGGGCGTCGGGGGTGCGTGGCTGCGCGCGTGGCGGGCCGAGGCGCCGAAGGACGCGGGCGGCGCGGCGGTGCACGCCGAGTTCCTGGTGCAGCAGGCGTGGCGTTCGTCGACCGCCGGGACGGACGACTTCCGGATCATCCTGGAGGAGGCCCGTACGGTCTGCGGCGAGGCGGCGCTGCTGGCACCGGGCGACCCGGTGCCGTACATCGTCGAACTGGCCGTGGGACGCGGACTCGGTTACTCCCACGAGGAGTTCGACCGGCTCTGGGCGAAGGTGATCGACCGGGCCCCGGCCCACATGGGCGCGCACATCGCGGCGCTGCACTACTGGTGCGAGAAGTGGCACGGCTCGCGCGAGGAGGCGGAGCGCTTCGCCACGACGGCCGCCGCCCGCGCCCCGCAGGGCTCCCTGCTGGCCGCACTGCCGCTCTTCGCCCTGTACGAGCACCTGCCCGAGGTCAATCTGGTGCAGGGCTTCTACCGGGGCGCGACGGTGACCAAGGCGGTCGAGGGCGCCCTGTTCGCGGTCCACTCGGCCCGCCCCGACGATCCGATGCTCGCGCACGTACGCCATCTGCTGGTGCTGTTCCTGGTCCGGATGGAGCGCTGGTCGGAGGCGATGAACCAACTCGTCCGCATCGACGGCCACGTGGGCGCCCTGCCCTGGACCCAGGGCCCCGATCCGGCCGCCGAGTACACGGTCTGCCGTGCCCTGGCGGTGGCCGGCTACGAGGCGAACGGCGGCAGCCCGGCGACGTTGCCGCGGTAGCGACGGGGATCCGGGCGCGGGGCACGTACGGCCGTACCGTACGTGCCCCGCGCCCCGACCCGAGCAGGCGGCAGCCAGGGGTCGGCCGATGGCCGCCGATGCCGCCTTCACGCACTCCGGCCACGGACGCGGCCCAGGTGTCGGTGCCGAGGACCAGTGCCGGGCCGCTCGTGGCCTTGCTGTCCCGTACGGGAACGGCGCCTCGAACGTCCGCGACTTCGACGCGTCGGCCGTGACCGGGTCAGCGGCCGAGGGCGTGGCGCAGGGTGAGGCCGTGGCGGGTCCTGAGGCGTCGCAGTTCCCAGAGGCTCACCGCCGTGACCGACAGCGGGCCGCCGAAGACCGCCGCGAGCCGCACCGGCAGGGGGGCGCCGTCGTAGGTGTTCGAGATCAGGTCCACGATCGCGAGTTCCCAGACCAGGACGGTCGCGATGATCGGGGGCAGGACGTCGTGGATGTCGGCGGTGCGGAACACGTGCGTCAGCGACAGGACGGCGCCGTAGGGCACGAACACGAACCCCCACAGCATCACGACGACGAGGAAGAGCTGGTACAGGAGGTACAGGTAGTCGGACCCGGTCGGATGCTCGGGCATCTGCCCGAAGGGGCCGCCGGTCAGGGTGCCGTCGGTGAGCAGGACGAAGTACAGCAGTGTGCCGCCCAGGGCCAGCAGCGCCCCGACCGGTTTCAGCGCCCGTCGCAGGTACAGGCGCCGGTTGTGCGGACGGCTCGCGACGACGAACACGGCGACGACGACCGGGAACGTGGCCGCCAGCAGGGCGGCGGAGTCCGCGACCTGATCAAGCCGCTGCATGGCCACGGACTTGGTGTCCGAGGCGATCCGGTACGCCACCAGGATCCACACCATCGCGGCGAGACCGACCACCATGCGCAGGATCTGGATCTTCCGCACCGTCGGGTCGTCCACCCGGTCGGGCCGCGACGGCTTGCACACGCTGCGCCCGGCCATGATCGGGTTGAGCATCCGGAACACCCGCCGCAGCCGTGACGGCGGCATGGGTTGCGGTCCCCAACCGGGCTGCGGGCCGCCCGGCGGCCACCCCGGCTGGGGTCCCCACCCCGGTTGCGGACCGCCGCCGCCGGGTGGCCGGCCCTGCGGCGGCACTCCCGGGCCCGGTGGCTGCGGCGGCCACCCGACCTGCCCTCCGGCCGGCTGCGGGCCACCGCCGTACGGTCCCCATGGGCCCGGTCCAGCGCTCATCGTCGTCCCCCGAAATTGTCACTGTGGCAATTTTTCGTCCCTGACCATACGCCGCCGGTTCCCGTGGACGCAGTCGGACGGGCATCCCCCACGACCCCGATCGTGTGCGCCGTCGTGCGGGTGCCCGAATGCCGGGTGCCCGAATGCCCGGACACGCGGACACGGCCCCGTCGGGTATTCGTTTTCCTCCGGAACCACCGCGTGCGAGAGTCGTGCGGTGACTCCTTCCCACCATGGTTCCTCCCCCGAACTCGACCTGCTGCGCTGGCAGTTCGACCTGACGTGGTCGCTCTTCGAGTACCACCTGGAGCGGCTCGAAGCCGACGACTTCCTGTGGGAACCGGCCGCGGAGTGCTGGACGCTCCACCCGGCCGACGACGGGACGTGGACGGTGGACTGGGCGGAGACCGAGCCCGATCCCGTCCCCGTGCCGACCATCGGCTGGCTGAGCTGGCACATCGGCTGGTGGTGGGGCGTGGCCGCGGATCACGCCCGGGGGCGGGCGCCCCGGGAGCGGGAGGACGTCGTCTGGCCCGGCCCGGGCAAGCCTGCGGTCGAATGGCTGCGCGCTCTGCGCGAGGACTGGCTGGGGGCGCTGGACCGGCTCACCGGCGCCGACCTGGAGGCCACCGCCTCGTTCCCGTGGCAGGACGACCCCCGGCACACCGTCGCCCACATGATCGCCTGGGTCAACGCCGAACTGATGAAGAACGCCGCGGAGATCGGCCAGCTCCGCCTCCAGCGGGTCGCGGGCCCGCCGCGCGCCTGACCGGCGTCCCCCGCGCGGCTCCGGGTCAAGCGAGCCGCGCCCGCAATTCCCCATGGGTGTGACTGCCCTTCGGGCCATGCACGACCCCGCAGCCCCGTCCCGCCCCGACGGGACTGCGGAGCACCGGAAAACGAAACATCGGTTTTCGGACCGCTTCATGAGCCGGTCGGGACATCCGCCCGTTTTTCCGCCCTCGTTTCCGCCGACCCATCAGATGCACATCCGCGTGGGAAGGAACGAAGGGAACGAAACGACATGGCTCATTGGCAGAAGATCCCCGGAGGACTCTCGGCGATCTCGGCCGGATCCAGGACCAACGTCTGGGGCGTCAACTCCGGCGGAAACATCTACCGCTACACCGGAGACGACGCCAACCCCTGGGTCCAGATCCCCGGAGGACTCACCGACATCGGCGCYGCCSCCGACGGCACCGTCTGGGGCGTCAACTCCGCAGGAAACATCTACCGCTACACCGGAGACCAGGGCGACTCCAACCACTGGAAGCGAATCCCCGGCGGCCTGACCCGCATCTCCGCCGGATCCAGGACCAACGTCTGGGGCGTCAACTCCGGCGGAAACATCTACCGCTACACCGGAGACGACGCCAACCCCTGGGTCCAGATCCCCGGAGGACTCACCGACATCGGCGCAGCCGCCGACGGCACCGTCTGGGGCGTCAACTCCGCAGGAAACATCTACCGCTACACCGGAGACCAGGCGGGCTGAGCCGCACCGGTGACGCTCACGGGCCCTCCGCCCAGACCGGGCCGGGGGCCCGTTCGCCTCCCGGTTCGACCGGAGCCACCCGCACGGGCCGTCACCGGCATATGCTGACCACTTGCTGTTCACATGATCTCCCCGCTCTCCACGGGCGGTACACACCGGAAGCGGCGATCCTCGGTGTCGCCGGGGCCCCGGCGACGAGCACCGGACGCCGGACGAAGAGGAGTTGTCCACCGATGACGAGCGAAGGTCACGGCTCCCCCGCTGCCCCGGCCTCGCCGCCGTGGTTCATGGCCAACGAACTCCTCGCGTTCCTCATCGAGTTGGCCGCGCTGGTCATGCTGTCCTGGTGGGGGTTCACCGCCGGGGACGACACGACTGCCCATCTGCTGCTGGGGCTCGGGGCCCCGGCGGCGGCCGCCGCGGTCTGGGGGCTGTTCGCCGCCCCCCGCGCCCGTTTCCAGCTGCCCCTCGCTGGGGTGCTGCTGGTGAAGGCGGTGGTGCTCGGCGGGGGCGTGTACGCGGTCCACGCGATGGGTCACACAAAGGCGGCGGTGCTCTTCGGGATCGTGGTGGCCGCGAACACGGCCGCGGCGGAGACCTTCCGGCACCGGATGCCGGAACATGGTCCGGGCCACGGGCCGGGTCGCGGGCCGGGACACGGACCGGACCGGGAGCCCGACCGCAGCCGACCGGACCGCGACTGACCGGACCGGGAGCCGGACCGCGCCCCGGCCGACCCGCGGCGTCCGACCGGGCGTCGGCCGGTCGGGCGTCGGCCGGTCGGGCGTCGGCCGGTCGGGCGCCGGCCGGTCGGGCGCCGGCCGGTCGGGCGCCGGCCGGTCGGGCGCCGGCCGGTCGGGCGTCGGCCTGATCAGACTGCGACCCGGTCGGTCGGCACCCCGGTCAGGCGTCGGCCCGGTCGGGCGGCGGGGGCAGTCGGCGCATCAGCCGGCCGGTGCGTAGTGCTGGAGGTAGAGGAAGATCGACTTCCAGCCGGATCCCACGTTCACGATGTGCAGCTGCCCCCGCGAAGGGCCGTAGTCCCAGGCGGCGATCCCCTGGACCTCGTCCCCGGGCTCGACGTCCTGGTCGAAGGCGTGGGAGACCTGACCCGAGACCGGGTCGACGGTGTGGACCGACTTCGCCGAGTCGTCCACCGACGCGTAGAGCACGCCCCGCCACATCGCGGCCCCCTGGATCCTGCTCAGCGGCCGCGACAGGGTCACCGTCCGCACCACCGGGAGCGTGGCGCCCGCCGGAAGGGTCAGCAGGTCGTTCAGGCTGTAGGCGATCAGCTTGTCCGTCCCCTGCGCGGCGTCCTGGGTCCAGGGCGCCGTGTAGACCAGCCCGGCGGCGGCGTCCACCGCGACCCACGGCACACCGCCCGGCATCTGATCGAGGGGCAGTTGCACGTAACGGCCGGTGTAGCTCAGGTCGTCCGCGTCGTACAGCGCCAGCAGCGGGTGCCGGTAGCCGCCCCGGCCGTCCTCGATCGGCGCGATCACGTAGCCGTCGTGGTACTCCAGGTCCCCGATGTGGTCACCGCCGTACGTGCCGCTCAGCAGCGGCGGGATCGGGAACAGCGACGAGGCGACCTCCGAGTCGTTCGCCGCGGTGGCCTTCACCATCCCGCCCGGTCCGGCGTAGTAGAAGTACGTCCCGTCCGTCGCGACGCCCTGCCCGCGCTCCAGCGCGTTGAACCCGGTCCACCGGTAGTAGTCCCCCGTCCGCGTCCAGTCCGCGGCCATCGCGGGTGACCCCGCGCTCCCGACGGCCAGCGCGATCGCCATCGCCATGGTCGCCGCAACCCTGCCCGGCTTCATCTGATGAGCCCTGCCTCTCGTCCGGCATCGCCTCGACTGTGTTCCTCGTGGGCGAGAGGACTACAGCAGTGCCGGTCATCCGGCGTCAATGGGTATGAACTCCCGTTCAGACAAAGGGACTTGAAGTCGAGCCACCACCACGGCCGGGCACGGCGCGGGCCGGCCGGCCGCCTTCCAGGACGTACGGGATAAAATCGGTCGGCGGATGATCCGGTGCTTCGAGGGGCCGCCCACGCGGCGCCGTCCGCGGCGCCCGTCTCCCTGGTGACGTCCGGCCTCCTCGGCCCTCTTCCCTCCGGAGCCTGCCACCAATGCGTACCAGGGGTTTTCTCCGCCGGTCCTCCGCGGCGCTCGCCGTGTCGGCCGTCCTGTCCCTCCTCGCCACGGCCTGTTCGGGCGGCGATGCCGCGACCGGGACGCCTTCCCCGTCCGGGAAGGCCGGGAAGGGGGAATCGGCCGAGATCGCACTCCCCCCGGCACACGCGGGCTTCGACTACCAGCTCGGCGCGCCCTACCCGCCGCCGGCCGGAGTGTCCGTCGTCGCCCGGGACCACACGGAGCGGCCCGCGCCCGGGATCTACAACATCTGTTACGTCAACGCCTTCCAGGCCCAGCCGGGCGCGGAGAAGGAGTGGGACGCCGATCTGCTGCTCCGCGACGGGTCGGGCGAGGTCGTCATGGACGAGGAGTGGGGGGAGGCGATGCTGGACGTCCGTACCGCCGCCAAGCGCGAGCGGATCGCGCGGAAGGTGAACACCTGGATCGACGCGTGCGCGGCCAAGGGCTACCGGGCCGTCGACCCGGACAACTACGACAGCTACACACGCGCGCCCCGCGGCCTGCTCACCGCGGACGACGCGAAGGCGTTCCTCTCCCTGCTCGCCGCCCACGCGCACGCGAAGGGCCTGGCCATCGGCCAGAAGAACACCGCGGAGCTGGCTCCGTTCCGCAAGGAGGTCGGTGCCGACTTCGCCGTGGTGGAGGAGTGCGGCCAGTACGACGAATGCGGGGACTACACGGCCGCCTTCGGTGACCACGTGATCGTGATCGAGTACACCGGGCAGGGCATGGAGCGGGCGTGCGAGGGCTGGGGCGACCGGATCAGTGTCGTCCGGCGGGACCTGGACCTCGTGGCCCGCGGCCATGAGGGCCACCACTACGAAACCTGCGACGGAATCGGCTGACCCGCCCGCACCGACCGGTCGCCCTGCCGGCCCCGACCGGACTCACCGGCCCGGTCGCCGCGCAGGGCCCGACCGACCCGTCCGACCCGTACGGTCGTCCCGACCGGCCCGTCCGGCCGGTCCGCGCCGACGCCTCCGGCCCGGTCGCGGGGAGCGGCCGGGCCGGAGGCGTCCTCATGGGGACGGCCGGATCAGATGAGCCCCTGGGCCAGCATCGCGTCCGCGACCAGCTCGAAGCCGGCGATGTTGGCGCCGACCACGTAGTTGCCGGGGCTGCCGTAGCGCTCCGCCGTGGTGTAGCAGGAGTCGTGGATGTGACGCATGATCTCCGCGAGGCGCTCCTCGGTGTGGGCGAAGGTCCAGGAGTCGCGCGAGGCGTTCTGCTGCATCTCCAGGGCGCTGGTGGCCACACCGCCCGCGTTGGCCGCCTTGCCGGGGGCGAAGGCGACGCCCGCCTCCTGGAACACGCGCACGGCCTCCGGGGTGGTGGGCATGTTGGCGCCCTCGGCGACCGCCTTCACACCGTTGCGCACCAGGGCCAGGGCGTCGGCCTCGTGGAGCTCGTTCTGGGTGGCGCAGGGCAGGGCCACGTCGCAGGGGACGTTCCAGACCCCGGCGCCGTCGACGTACTTGACGTGCTCGCCGCGCCGCTGCGCGTACTCGGAGATCCGGCCGCGGCCGGCCTCCTTGATCTCCTTGAGCAGGGCCAGGTCGACGCCCTTCTCGTCCACCACGTAGCCGGTGGAGTCCGAGCAGGTCACCACGGTCGCGCCGAGCTGCTGGGCCTTCTCGATCGCGTAGATCGCGACATTGCCCGAGCCCGAGACGGCGATGCGCTGGCCGTCGAGGGACTCGCCGCGGCTGCGGAGCATCTCGTCGGTGAACATGACGCAGCCGTAGCCGGTCGCCTCCGTACGCGCCTGGGCGCCGCCCCAGCCGAGGCCCTTGCCGGTGAGGACGCCGGACTCGTAGCGGTTGGTGATCCGCTTGTACTGGCCGAAGAGGTAGCCGATCTCCCGGCCGCCGACGCCGATGTCACCGGCCGGGACGTCGGTGTACTCGCCCAGGTGACGGTGGAGCTCGGTCATGAACGACTGGCAGAACCGCATGATCTCGGCGTCCGAGCGGCCCTTGGGGTCGAAGTCCGCGCCGCCCTTGCCGCCGCCGATGGGCATGCCCGTGAGCGCGTTCTTGAAGATCTGCTCGAAGCCGAGGAACTTCACGATGCCGAGGTTGACCGAGGGGTGGAAGCGCAGACCCCCCTTGTACGGTCCGAGCGAGCTGTTGAACTCGACCCGGAAGCCGCGGTTCACGTGGATGTCGCCGGAGTCGTCCGACCACGGCACCCGGAAGATGAGCTGGCGCTCCGGCTCGCAGACGCGCTCGATGATTCTCGCGTCCACGAATTCCGGTCGCTGCGCGAGGACCGGGCCGAGGGTCTCCAGGACCTCTCGTACCGCTTGGTGGAACTCCTTCTCGCCCTGGTTGCGCCGGAGAATCTCCGCGTACAGCGGCTCGATGACACGGCTCTCGGTGGTGTGCGGGGTCACGGAATCAGGGGTGGCCTGCATCAGGTCAAGACCTTCCGTCGATGGGCATCGCGCGCGAAGACGTCCCGTCCCGGGAACGTCGCGGTCCCCCCTCCCCATTGAGGGCGTCGCCCAGACATCGCACGCTCTGCGGCTCACGGAAGCGACGGACAGAACCGTTGTGGCACATCGATTGTCCCAGCCGCCCCGGAAAAGTCTCGCGCGGGACCCGCGCAGGCGCCTTTCGCCCCGGCCCGGCACGGGCGGAGGGGCGCCGCGCCCGGAGGCGCGCTACGCCCGCTCGGCCCGGTGCCGCAGCCACAGCCCCGTGCCCGAGGCGAGCGCGACCGTCCCGGTGACGATGCTGAGCACGATGTGCAGGGTGTCGTCCTCCAGGAGGTTGAGGAAGACGTTGGCGACGAGGGCGATGCAGAAAACGAACCAGAGCAGGGGCTTCATGGCTTTCCTCCGTGATCGGTGCCGTGGTCGGCGTCGTGGTCGGCACCGCCTTCGTACCGGCGGGCCCCGGCGGTGTCCCGGCGACGTCTCCATACTGCTGGCGGGCGTCGGGCGCCACGAGGGGCCGCGCCCCCGGAGTCATGGTGTAGCGGGCTGCACCATGGCGGCGGCTCAGTCGGTGATTCCGAGGTCCCGCCGCATCAGCCCCCGCATCGCGTCCAGGCGGGGACCGGCCGCCTTCAGGTCCTCCAGGGCCTGCCCGACGCTCTCGCCGTCGCGGGCGAGGCCCCGGTCCAGGCGCTTGACGGCGGCGTCCCCGGCGGCGAGCACCCGGTTGAGGTCGCGGGACGCCTGGAGTATCCGCTCGGGGACGATCATCTGCGCCTCGGCGTAGTGGTCCCGGTGTTCGAGCCGGGACTCTTCGAGCTGGGTGCGTTCCTGGTCCGTGTAGACGCCGTCACGGATGCGGTGCAGGGCGTCCTTGAGGAGGGTGTGGAACTGCCGGGAGGCCCGGTTCATCGCCGTGTACTGGGCGCGCCGCTCCTCGAACCTCCGCTGCGCCTCCGCCGTCCGGGCCTCCTCGGCGCGCTGGCGCGCGGTCAGCCGCTGGGTGAGCACGGGGGCGAAGAGGGTGCCGAGCACCCCGACCACTGCGGTGATCATGGCGGTGATGGCGACGGTCATGGCTGCGAGACTAAGGGCCTTTTCACCCCGGCCGTCCCGGGCGGTCACGAAGTGCGGTGCGGCACGATGCGGCACCGCACGGTGCGGTACGCGTGGTTCCGCCGCATCGGGAGTTCGATTTCCGGACACGGGATGACGGAACATCAGACATGATGTTGTCATGACAACGCCATGGGGGAAGAGGCGTACCCGGAACCCTTCCGGACCGACTGCGCCGACCCGCGGCACGGCCCTCCCGCCCACGTCCGCGCGCACACCCGTACCCGCCCCGGGCCCGGCCCCGGGCCACCCCGTCGGGCCGCGGCTGCCGCCGCGCGCGGGCGACACGCGCCGCCATCTCGCGGTCGGGCTCGACTGCTACTTCTGCCTCGTCACCGCCGGCCTGCTGGCCCGGCCGTACGTGGACGCGTCCACCACCGTCACCGAGGTCCTCGGCCTGCTGGCCGGTCCGGCGCTCGCGTTCTCGTTCCTCAACCAGGTGGTCCTCACCGCGGTCACCGGGGCCGGCCTGGGCAAGCTGATCATGGGAATCCGGGTGATCAGGCTGCCCGATGCCGGGCGTCCGGGGCTGTGGCGGCTGGTGCGGCGCTGGCTGTACGGGCTGAGCCTGCTGCCGCTGCAGCCCTGGTACGGGCTGCGCTCGTTCCTCACCGGCCCCGCTCCCGGCCCCGACGTCCCGCACCCCGTGGCGCTCCCGAACGGCTGCACCGGCGAGCCGTACACCGATCCGTCGGGCCTGCGCCAGGTCCGCCGCCGCGACCTGGCCGCCCACCGCGACGCCATGGCCTTCCCCCACTGAGCCCGCGGACGTACGGACGGCCCCGCGGACGTACACACGAACGGCCCCGCGGACGTACGAATGGCCCCGCGGACGTACGGGGGCGAACGGCCCGCGGGCACGCGAAAGCGGCGGCACCGCGGGATCCTGGTGGATCCGGGTGCCGCCGCCTTCATGCTGCGGGGTTCGGGGTGCGCCGGGGACCGGACGCGTGGGGTCGGGTCAGACCGCGGAGCCCGCCGTCCACTGCGACCAGCTCATGTTCCAGCCGTTGAGGCCGTTGTCGGGGGTGATGGTCTTGTCCGGGGAGTTCTTGACGATGACCACGTCGCCGATGAGGGAGTTGTTGTAGAACCAGGCGGCGGGCTGGCCCGAGTCGCCCGCGCCCTTCACGTCGGCGAGGCCGACGCAGCCGTGGCTGGTGTTGGCGCTGCCGAAGATCGACCGCGCGCCCCAGTAGTTGCCGTGGATGAAGGTGCCCGAGGTGGACAGCCGCATGGCGTGCGGCACGTCCTTGATGTCGTACTCGCCCTTGCCGTCGTCATCGGTGAAGCCGACCGTCGCACCGTTCATCCGGGTCTCCTTGAACTTCTCGGAGATCACCATCTGACCGTTGTACGTGGGGTTGTCGGAGGAACCGGCGGAGATCGGGATGGTCTTGATCGTCTTGCCGTCCTGGGTGACGGTCATCGTCTTCGCCTTGGCGTCGACGGTCGAGACCTGGTTGCGGCCGACCTTGAAGGTGACCGTCTTCTGCTGCACGCCGAAGACGCCGTCCGCGCCCTCGACGCCGTCGAGCGCCAGCTTCAGGGTGACGGTGGAGCCGCCCTGCCAGTAGTCCTCGGGGCGCAGGTCGAGGCGCTGCGAGTTGAACCAGTGGCCGACGACCTGCTGGCCGCTGCTGGACGTCACGGTGATGCCGGACTGGACGGCCTTGCGGTCCGTGATCGGCTTGTTGAAGTTGATGGAGACCGGCATGCCGACGCCGACCGTGGAGCCGTCCTCGGGGGTGAAGTTCCCGATGAAGCTGTTGGCGGGCGACACGGTGGTGAAGGAGGAGTTCTCGTGGGCCTCGCGGCCCTTGGAGTCCTTCGCCGTGGCGGTGATCTTGTACGTGGTCGAGCGCTCCAGCTGGACGTCGGGCTTCCAGCTCTTGCCGTCGGCGGCGAGGGTGCCCTTGACGGCCGCCCCGGCCGAGGTGGTCATGACGACCTCGGAGAGCTTGCCCTTGGTGACGGTGACCTTGGCGTCGTTGTTGATGCTCGCGTTGGTCGCGCCGTTCTTCGGCGAGATCGTTATCTGTGCTTCCGAGGCGTCCTGGGCGGCTGCCTTGTCGACCTCGGCCGCCTGAGACTTCTTCGAGCCGTCGGCGCTCTTGTCCGTGCCGTCGTTGCAGGCGGTGAGCACCAGCACGCCGCCGAGCAGTGCGGACGCGGCCATGAGACCCCTGCGCCGCTTGCTGTCCGTCATCACACGCTTCTCCATCGTTGCCGAAATCCCCAAAAAACCCCGAGCGGATCCACCGGTGACCGGCGGCGCCCGCCAATGTCCCTGAAAAGAACCCCTGGCGCGGGCCCTCCGTTCCACATCCGCGAAAGATGTGGGGAACAACACTCATCGACGCATCCGCCGTTGCGGTGGTTCCCGACGTCGATCGCGTACGGGCGAGCGGTGAACGGCACGGCCCCGGCCCGTGCGGAACGGGCCGGGGCCGGTGCTCATCACCCGCCGGGCCCGCCGCTCGCGCCGTCGCGTCCGGCGTCGTCCTCACCCATTGTGCGGGACGCCGACGCCCCTCCCGTCCCCGTACGCCTCGTACTCCCCGTACCCCTCGTCGTCGTCCTCGTCGTCGAGGTCCCAGTGGTCCGGGTCGTCCGGGTCGTGGTCGATGCTCTCGCTGCTCCAGGAAGCCCGGGTGAGCCGGACCCCGGGCACCTCTCCGACCAGGACGAACGGGTCGACGAGGGAGGCGAGGGCCTCGGCGCCGTCCGCCCGCACGGCGGCCTCGGCACGGGTGCGTTCCTCGGCGGACTCGCCGTCCGGTTCGCCGTACTCCCCGTACTCGGCGGCGATGGACTCCAGTGCGGTACCGCTGAGGGCGGCGAGGTCCGTGATCTCCAGCACCATGTCGACCCTAAGGCGGACGAACTGTGATGTTTCAGAAGCGCTCATGCGCCGGAGCGTAGGCCCTCGCGCCGTCGCCCCTCCCGCGACCCGCTGCACCCCACTGCGCCCCGTTGCTTTCTCCGCGCGTTCGTGCGTGCGGGGGCTCCGTCCGAGCCCCCGCACGCCCGGCTACGCGAGCGGGCCGGTCACCGGCTCGACCGCCGCGACCAGCTTCCCCGCCCGTACGAACTCGTCCGCCGCGGCCAGGTCCGGCGCCAGGAAGCGGTCCGGCCCCGGGCCCTGGGCACCGGCCGCGCGCAGCGCCTCGACGGCGGCGCGCGAGGCGGGCCCCGGGACGAGCCCCTCCGCGGCGCGCAGCTCGATGGCGCGGGTCGCCGCGTACAGCTCGACGGCGATGATCCGGGTGAGGTTGTCGACGGCGGTACGGAGCTTGCGCGCGGCCGACCAGCCCATGGAGACGTGGTCCTCCTGCATGGCGGAGGAGGGGATGGAGTCGGCCGACGCCGGGACGGCGAGCCGCTTCAGCTCGCTGACCAGGGCGGCCTGGGTGTACTGGGCGATCATCAGGCCGGAGTCCACGCCCGCGTCGTCGGCGAGGAACGGCGGCAGCCCGTGCGAACGGTTCTTGTCCAGCAGCCGGTCGGTGCGGCGCTCGCAGATCGAACCGAGGTCGGCCGCGACGATGGCCAGGAAGTCGAGGACGTACGCGACGGGGGCGCCGTGGAAGTTCCCGTTGGACTCGACCCTGCCGTCGGGCAGGACGACGGGGTTGTCGACGGCGGAGGCCAGCTCGCGGCCCGCGACGGTACGGGCGTGGTCGAGGGTGTCCCGGCCCGCGCCGTTGACCTGGGGCGCGCAGCGTACGGAGTAGGCGTCCTGGACCCGCGGCGCGTCGTCCTGGTGGTGGCCCGTCAGTCCCGATCCGGCCAGGACCCGCAGCATGTTGTCGGCGCTGGCGCCCTGGCCCGGGTGCGGGCGGATGGCGTGCAGCTCCGGGGCGAGCACCTTGTCCGTGCCGAGCAGCGCCTCCAGGGAGAGGGCGGCGGTGATGTCGGCCGAGGTGTAGAGGTTCTTCAGGTCGTCGAGGGCCATGACCAGCATGCCGAGCATGCCGTCCGTGCCGTTGAGGAGGGCGAGGCCCTCCTTCTCGCGCAGCTCGACCGGGGTGATGCCGTGGGCGGCGAGCAGCTCGCCGGCCGGGCGCACGGTGCCGTCGGGGCCCTCCGCCTCGCCCTCGCCCATCAGCGTCAGGGCGCAGTGGGAGAGCGGGGCCAGGTCGCCGGAGCAGCCGAGCGAGCCGTACTCGTGGACGACCGGCGTGATGCCGGCGTTGAGCACGTCGGCCATGGTCCGCGCGACCTCGGGGCGTACGCCGGTGCGCCCGGAGGCGACCGTCTTCAGCCGCAGGAACATCAGCGCGCGCACCACCTCGCGCTCGACGCGCGGGCCCATGCCGGCCGCGTGCGAGCGGACGATGTTGCGCTGGAGCTGGGCGCGGAGCTCGTGGCCGATGTGCCGGCTGGCCAGGGCCCCGAAACCGGTGGAGACGCCGTAGACCGGCTCGGGCTTGGCGGCGAGCGCGTCCACGATCTCCCGGGCCGCGGCGAGCGCGTCCACGGCGGCCTCGGAGAGCTCGACGCGGGCGTTGCCGCGCGCCACGGCGATGACGTCCTGAGCGGTGGTACCGGACGTCCCCACCACGACTGTGTGCATATCCATATTCAGAAGCGTACGGACTGAATCCCTTCATGTCACCAGTGGTCGAACGATTGACCCCTTACCGCCTCGACACCCCGGCCGGACCGATCGCCGCACACACCCGGACCGATCGCCGCACCCCGGCCGGACCGATCGCCGCACGGACCCGGGACGGCCGGGGTGCGGCGATCGGTCCGGGTGTGTGCGGCGATCGGT
>NZ_RDBO01000077.1:353852-379014 GCF_008120935.1 Streptomyces sp. sk2.1 | reverse complement strand
GACCATGGCCGACGTGCTCAACGCCGGCATCACGCCGGTCGTCCACGAGTACGGCTCGCTCGGCTGCTCCGGCGACCTGGCCCCGCTCTCCCACTGCGCCCTGACGCTGATGGGCGAGGGCGAGGCGGAGGGCCCCGACGGCACCGTGCGCCCGGCCACCACCGGCTTCTTCGAGCGGGCCGCCTTCGCCCGGTACTGGGCCGCGTCCGCCAGCCGGAACAGCCGTCGCGCCGACACCACCGGGCCGACCGGGTCACCGGTCGACGCGACCCCGCAGGCCACCCCGTCACCGAGCTCCAACTCGGCGGCCCGTTCGCAGAGTTCGGTGGCCACCCGGACCACGTCGTCCACCTCCGGGCCGACCGCGAGCAGACAGAACTCGTCCCCGCCCAGCCGCGCCGCGAGCGCGCCGGGCAGCATCGCGCCGCACCGGGACAGCACCGAGCCGAAACGTTCCAGCAGGCGATCGCCGACCGCGTGCCCATGGGTGTCGTTGACCCGCTTCAGCCCGTTGAGGTCGCAGACGACCAGGCTGACCACCACCCCCTCCGCCCGGTGCCGCTCCACCGCCTCGTCCAGCCGCACGTCGACGGCGCGGCGGTTGGCCAGCCCGGTGAGCGGGTCGGTGAAGGCGAGCTTGCGGACCTCTTCGAGCCGTTCGGTCTGGGAGATCCCGGCGGCGACGACGGCGGCGAGCACGGTCGCGAAGTCCGCGTCCGCCCGCCCGAACACCGGCTCGCCCACCCGGCGGGCCACGTACAGCTCGCCCCAGGCCCGCCCGTGCAGCACGATCGGCGCGACCACGCAGCAGCCGCGCCCGCGCCGCTTCAGGGCGGCCACCCGCTCCCGCTCGTACCCGCTGCCGTACAGCCTCCCGGCGCTCGGCACCCCGTCCACCGAGCCGTCGGCGGTCTCCACCCAGGCGTCGGGCTCGCCGCCGCCGGCCCAGCGTTCGTGCAGGAACTCGGTGATCTCCGGGAACTGGTGCACCGGATACGCCTCCGCCTCGGGGAACTCCTCCTCCCCCTCGGCGCGTTCGCCCGCGTTCACCAGCACCCGCAACTGCCCCCGCCCGCGCTCCCACACGGAGAGCGCGGCGAAGCTGCCGCCCAGCGCCTCGCACGCCCCCAGCGCAGCCGCTCGCCACGACCCCCGCGGGGTGTGTGCCGCCGCCATCGTCTGCGCAAGCGAAACCACGGCCCGCAGCCGCGCATCATCACCCATCGCTACAGTTTATGTAGCTTTATGCCGTTTTGATCAATTTGGGGCATTACTTGTGTTCGCTGCGTGTCTTTCCCGACCGCAATGTCACGGACCGTCACTCACCGGGCCAATTCGGCTTCCGCTTCTCGTTGAACGCGGCCACGCCCTCGGCGCGGTCCCCGGAGAAGGCCACCGACCGCCAGGCCGCGTCCTCGACTTCGAGACCGGCCCGCAGGTCGAGGCCGTGGCCCAGCCGCAGCGCCCGCTTGGCGGCCCGCAGCCCCACCGGGGAGTTGGCGGCGATCCGGCCGGCCAGCTCCAGCGCCGCCGTCCGGTCCTGCCCGGCCTCCACCAGCTCGTCGACCAGCCCGAGCCCGTGCGCCTCGGCCGCCTCCACCCGCCGGGCCGAGAAGACCAGTTCGGCCGCGCGCGCCGCGCCGACGCGCCGCGGCAGCAGCTGGGTGCCGCCGCCGCCCGGGATGACACCGACCGACACCTCGGGCAGCCCGACCACGGCCGTGCGGTCGGCGACGATCAGGTCGCAGGACAGGGCCAGCTCGAACCCGCCGCCGAGCGCGAAGCCGTGCACGGCGGCGATGGTCGGCATCGGAAGTTCGAGCACACCGGTGTACGCGGCACGGGCGGTGGGGCGCTGGCGCAGCAGCTCGGCGTCGGTGAAGGAGTTCCGCTCCTTCAGGTCCGCGCCCACGCAGAAGGCCCGCTCGTGGCTGGAGGTGAGGACGGTGACCCGTACGGCCGGGTCGACGGCGAGCGCGGCGCAGGCGGCGGCGATCGAGCGGGCCATGTCCGTGGACACGGCGTTCATCGCCCTGGGACGGTCGAGAACCAGCTCGGCGACGTGTTCCCGCCCCTCGTGGACCCGTACGCCGACGAAGTCCCCGAACCGCTGCTCGGACGTGATGGTCATGACTGCACCCCTCCGGTTAACGATCGTTACCGGAGGGATCCTATGGCGCACCGTCCCGGCGGCCCCGGGCCGGTACGGGCGCGATGCGGGAACCCGGCCGGAAACCGCCCCGGGCGGGCCGGGAAAGGGGTCGGGGTAAAGGAGTCAGGACGTCGTGCCGCGGCGGGCCAGCAGCCAGGGCTCCACCACGCCGAGCCCGCGCACCGGGCGCTGCCACATCGGCTGCAGCCCGTAGCGGTACGTGGGCAGCGCCGCCGGCTCCGCGCCCTCCCGGCGCTCCTTCTCGGCCACCGCGGCCTCCTCCGCCGCCTTCGCCTCGGAGGCGGGGGCGTCGCCGGTCCGGGTCAGCTCCTCCGCGAACGCCCCGTCCACGAGCACGGCGTCCTTGGGCGCTATCGACGTCAGCCGGCTGGCGAGGTTCACCGTCGTCCCGAAGACATCGCCCATTCGGGTGGTGACCGTGCCGAAGGCGATGCCGACCCGCAGGGCGGGCATCGTCTCGTCCTGCGTCATCGCCTCGATCAGGCGCAGCGCGATCTCGGCCGCGGTGCCCGCGTCGTCGGCGGCGAAGAGGACCTCGTCGCCGAGGGTCTTGATGAGCCGGCCGCCGTGCGCCGCGACCAGGTCGGCCGCGGTGGTCTCGAACGCCTCGACCAGCTCGCCGAGCTCCTCCTCCTCCAGGCGCCTGGTCAGCCGGGTGAACCCGACGAGGTCGGCGAATCCGACGGCGAGGCGCCGGTCGACCATCTCCTCGTCGTCGGCGGCCTGCACGACCCGGCCGGTGGCGGCGGCCAGCTGGCGCCGCCACACGTACACCAGGAACTCCTGGAGCTCCGGCAGCAACAGCTCGACCAGCGGGTACGTGACCTCGGTGCGGGTCATCCCGGGCTCGGGCGGCTCGGTCAGCCCCTCCAGGAAGGAATCGATCTGCCACTCCGCCAGCCGGGCGGTGGTCTGGCCGGTGGACCGGGCCACCTGGATCGCCATCGGCTCGCTGAGCAGCCCCGCCTCGACGAGACCGGCCAGGCGGCGCAGCGCCAGTACGTCGGCCTCGGTCAGCGCCCTGGCCTGCCCGATGTCGGCGAAGCCCATGGCCCGCCAGAACCGCGAGGCCAGGTCCATGGAGACACCGGCGGTCCGGGCCGCCTGGAACGGCGTGTAGCGGCGGTCGGCGCCCAGGATCAGGTGTTCCAGCCGGATCGCGAGGGGGTCGTCGCTCGGTTCCGCCGTGTGGTCGACTTCGTGATGCGGTGTCGCGTGGACCGAGGATTCCGACGGGGGCTGCTTCCCCGCGCCAGAAGTCGTGTCGTCGACGGTCACCAGCCGCCTCCTGCCCGTTCCCTGCGCACTGCCCTGCCGATCTGTCGGTGGATCGCCTCAACGATACGGCAGGTGTGCCGTGGCTCACGCCTTCATGGCGTGCCGGAACGCGCCCGAAAGCCCCGGTCCCGGCCGCCGGGGCGCCCCGGAACGCGCCTGGTGGACACGTGTGCCCCGCGCCGTTCCGGGGCCCGTGCGCCGTCGCGTGGGCCGGACCGGGCCGCGCCCGGGAGGTCAGACCAGGCCGCCGCCGATGCCCCGCAGATGGACGATGTCGCCCGCCGAAACGGGCTCCTGGAGGCCGTCCCGCGTGGACAGGAGCAAACGGCCCTCGCCATCGATCGCCACGGCCTCGCCGACGAGCGTGCGGTCGCCGGGCAGCTGGGCCCGCACCGTCCGGCCGAGCGTCGCGCAGCCCGCCGCGTACGCCTCCTGCAGGCCGCTCGCCGTCGCGTCGCCGCCCGCCTCGCGCCACCGGCCGTACCAGTGCTCCAGCGAACGCAGCACGCCCCGCAGCAGCGTCTCGCGGTCGGTGGAGACCGCACCGGCCAGGGCCAGCGACCCGGCCGTGGGCGCGGGCAGCTCGTTGGCGCGCAGGGTGACGTTCAGCCCCATGCCGACGACGACGCCGTCCCCGGCGCGCTCGGCCAGGATGCCGCCCGCCTTGCGTTCCTCGCCCCCCACCGTGACCAGCAGGTCGTTGGGCCACTTCAGGCCCGTGTCGACGCCCGCGGCCCGCGCCAGGCCGGTGGCCGTCGCGACGCCGGTGAGCAGCGGCAGCCAGCCCCACCGCTCGACGGGGACGTCGCCCGGCGTCAGGTAGACGGAGAGGAAGAGGCCCGAACGGGCCGGGGCCGTCCAGGTGCGGTCGAGGCGGCCCCGGCCCCGCGTCTGCTCCTCGGCGACCAGCACCGTGCCCTCGGTGAGCCCCTCCGCGCGCCGGGCCAGGTCGGAGTTGGTGGACCCGGTGGACTCCACCACGTCGAGCGCGGTCCACAACCCGCCCGGCCGCAGCAGTCCGCGGCGCAGCGCGGGAACGTTCAGGGGCGGCCGGTCGAGGTCCGACCAGCGGCTGTGTGGCGCATCCGAAGGTGTCATGCAACCCAGACTAGGTGTGGCAAACGACGCACTGCCGAACCGTATCCGCGCCGATACGCTACGGGTCAGTAGGTGTTCAAGCAGCTGATCAGCACCACAGTCGTCCCCGTGACCAGGCAGGGAGCCGCCACCCGATGTCCGAGCCGGAAGAGATCGACATCCACACCACCGCGGGCAAGATCGCGGACCTGCAGCGCCGTATCGACGAGGCGACCCACGCGGGTTCGGCGCGCGCGGTCGAGAAGCAGCACGCGAAGGGCAAGTTGACCGCCCGCGAGCGGGTGGACCTGCTGCTCGACGAGGGTTCCTTCGTGGAGCTCGACGAGTTCGCCCGGCACCGTTCCACCAACTTCGGCATCGAGAAGAACCGCCCCTACGGGGACGGCGTCGTCACCGGCTACGGCACGGTCGACGGCCGCCCCGTCTGCGTGTACTCGCAGGACTTCACCATCTTCGGCGGCTCGCTGGGCGAGGTCTACGGTGAGAAAATCGTCAAGGTGATGGACTTCGCGCTGAAGACCGGCTGCCCGGTCATCGGCATCAACGACGGCGGCGGAGCGCGCATCCAGGAAGGCGTGGCCGCGCTCGGCCTGTTCGCCGAGATCTTCCGCCGCAACGTGCACGCCTCGGGCGTCGTCCCGCAGATCTCGCTGATCGTCGGACCCTGCGCGGGCGGCGCGGTGTACTCCCCCGCGATCACCGACTTCACGGTCATGGTCGACCAGACCTCGCACATGTTCATCACCGGCCCCGACGTCATCAAGACCGTCACCGGCGAGGACGTCGGCTTCGAGGAGCTGGGCGGCGCCCGCACCCACAACACCACCTCCGGTGTGGCGCACCACATGGCGGGCGACGAGAAGGACGCCATCGAGTACGTCAAGTCGCTGCTGTCGTACCTGCCTTCGAACAACCTCTCCGAGGCGCCCGCCTTCCCCGAGGAGGCGGACCTGGCCACGACGGACGAGGACCGCGAACTCGACACCCTCATCCCGGACTCGGCGAACCAGCCGTACGACATGCACGCCGCCATCGAGCACGTGCTGGACGACGGCGAATTCCTGGAGACCCAGGCCCTGTTCGCGCCGAACATCATCACCGGCTTCGGGCGCGTCGAGGGCTACCCGGTCGGCATCGTCGCCAACCAGCCGATGCAGTTCGCGGGCTGCCTGGACATCAACGCGAGCGAGAAGGCCGCCCGCTTCGTCCGCACCTGCGACTCCTTCAACGTGCCCGTGCTGACCTTCGTCGACGTCCCCGGCTTCCTGCCCGGCGTCGACCAGGAGTACGGCGGCATCATCCGGCGCGGCGCCAAGCTGATCTACGCCTACGCCGAGGCGACCGTCCCGCTGATCACCGTGATCACCCGCAAGGCGTTCGGCGGCGCGTACGACGTCATGGGCTCCAAGCACCTGGGCGCCGACATCAACCTCGCCTGGCCGACCGCGCAGATCGCCGTGATGGGCGCGCAGGGCGCGGTGAACATCCTGCACCGGCGCACCATCGCCGCCGCCGAGGATCAGGACGCCACCCGCGCCGAGCTGATCGCGGACTACGAGGACACGCTGCTCAACCCGTACGTGGCGGCCGAGCGCGGCTACGTCGACGCGGTGATCATGCCGTCCGACACCCGTGCGCACATCGTGAAGGGGCTGCGCCAGCTGCGCACCAAGCGGGAGTCGCTGCCCCCGAAGAAGCACGGCAACATCCCCCTCTAGAAAGGGTCCTGGCCATGATCAAGGTCGTACGGGGCAACCCGACCCCTGAGGAGCTGGCCGCCGCACTGGCGGTGGTCCGGGCGCGCACCGCGGCGTCGCTGTCCGAGCCCGACGCGGCGTCCGGCGCACCGGCGCTGCCCGGGCAGTGGTCCGACCCGGGCCGCATCGCACGGCGCGAACGCCACCTGCCGGGACCGCGCGCCTGGGCCCGGACGTACTGGCCCGGCTGACCGGACAGCGCGCGTTTCCGGAGGTCCGCCCCCTCGACGACGAGTCCCGGGGCCGGGCCTCCGTCGCGTTCGGAACGATTTGCTCCGTACGCGCCACGGCGGTTGAGTACCCGTACTCAGGCGCGGTGCGCGCCCGGACAGCAGGATCGTTTCCATGCTGTGGTCCGACCCCGAGAACAAGCCGCCGAAGGAACTGCGCGACGCCCAGGACATGATGCGTCGCGCGGGGCTGGTGCTTGCGCTCGCGATGGTGCTCGCGATGTTCGTGCTCGGCGCGCACCCCTGAGGAACCGCGTGAGGGGCCGCGTGCAGGACCGTGCGCGGACGCCGGCCCTCTCGGGTCCCGGCGGCCGGTCCGCCCCTTCTACGATGGCGCGTATGACTGATCAGCGCCGTCTCGTGCTCGCCTCCGCCTCCCCCGCCCGGCTCGGCCTTCTCCGGCAGGCCGGATTCGCACCCGAGGTGGTCGTCAGCGGGGTGGACGAGGACGCGCTGAGCGCCCCCACCCCCGCCGAGCTGGCCCTCGTGCTCGCCGAGGCCAAGGCCGCCGCGGTGGCCGGCCGGCCGGAGGCGGCGGGCGCGCTCGTCATCGGCTGCGACTCGGTGCTCGAACTGGACGGCGAGGCGCTCGGCAAGCCCGCCGACGGCGAGGAGGCCATCGCCCGCTGGAAGTCCATGCGCGGCCGGGCCGGGGTGCTGCGGACCGGTCACAGCGTGGTCGACACGGCGACCGGACGCACGGCCTCGGCGACCGCCTCCACGACCGTCCGCTTCGGCGAGCCGACGGACGCCGAGATCGCCGCCTACGTGGCCACGGGCGAGCCCCTCCACGTCGCGGGCGCCTTCACCCTGGACGGCCGCTCGGCACCGTTCGTCGACTCCATCGAGGGCGACCACGGCAACGTCATCGGCCTGTCCCTGCCGCTGCTGCGCCGGCTGCTGGGCGAGCTGGGAATCTCCGTCACCGAACTCTGGGCCTGAGGACCGGGACACTCCGGACCCGAGGACCGGGGCCGGACCCGAGGACCGAGGCCGGGCCCGAGGACCGAGGCCGGGCCCGAGCGCGGACCCCGGTCGGCCGGGTCGCGCCCGCACCCCGGCGACACGCCCGCGACACGCCGTGCGCGACGCCCTGCAGGAAGCGGCAATCCGGGCCCGGACGGCGGGCGGACGCTGGGCCCGGGCGGGGCCGTTCGGGCTATCGGCGCCACGGCGCCCGGCCCGGCGGCGGTGGCGGAACTCGACAGGCCCGTCCGGGCGACCGGCGCCGGTCCCGGCGGGGCCGTTCAGGCGACCGGGGCCACGGTCCCCGACTCGGCGTCGGCGGCCGGTCCGTCGGACCCGCCGACCCCGTCGCCGTAGACCACCAGGGTCAGCACGATCAGCCCGAGCACCACCATCAGGACCGCGAACGCGGCCCAGCCGACCAGGCCGACCGTCAGCGCGCCCAGCACCCCGTGCACGACGGCGCAGACGATCAGGACGATGCGGGCGAGCCGGCCCGGGGCCCGGTCGCGGATGCCGGTCAGCAGGAGGATCAGCCCGCACAGCAGCAGGTACGCGCCGGAAACGCCGCCCATCGCCCAGGTGCCGGTGGACATGGCGGAGGATTCGAGACCCGCCAGGGACATGTCCTGGTTCTCGACGACCGTCGCCAGCACGGCGTTGATGAACACGATGCCCACGGCCTCCGCGAACAACACGATCGCGGCCACGAACGCCACCGGTCTGCGCACCACGGCGCCCACCCCCTGTTACCTGCAGTACGTGCGATAGCGCGGACCCTACTAACGGGTAACGCCTCGGACAAGAGTTTGGGCGCCCCTCACCCGCAACCCCGCACCCGGACGCGCGCCTCCGCACTCCCCCTCCGCCTCCTTGCCACCGGCTGCGCAAGGTGCTCATCGCCAACCGTGGCGAAATTGCTGTCCGTGTTGCTCGGGCGTGCCGGGATGCCGGGATCGGGAGTGTGGCCGTTTACGCGGACCCGGACCGGGATGCTCTGCATGTGCGGGTGGCCGACGAGGCATTCGCTCTGGGCGGTGACACCCCGGCGGCCAGTTATCTGGACATGGCCAAGGTGCTGCAGGCGGCGAAGGATTCCGGGGCTGATGCGGTCCATCCGGGTTATGGGTTCCTGTCGGAGAACGCGGAGTTCGCGCAGGCGGTCCTGGATGCGGGGCTGACGTGGATCGGGCCGCCGCCGCAGGCGATCCGGGATCTGGGCGACAAGGTCGCCGCGCGGCACATCGCGCAGCGTGCCGGGGCGCCTTTGGTGGCGGGTACTCCCGATCCGGTCTCGGGTGCGGACGAGGTGGTGGCGTTCGCGCGGGAGCACGGGCTGCCGATCGCGATCAAGGCGGCCTTCGGCGGCGGGGGGCGCGGTCTGAAGGTGGCCCGCACGCTGGAGGAGGTTCCCGAGCTGTACGACTCGGCGGTGCGCGAGGCGGTCGCGGCGTTCGGGCGCGGGGAGTGCTTCGTGGAGCGCTACCTCGACCGGCCGCGTCACGTGGAGACGCAGTGCCTGGCCGACTCCCACGGCAACGTCGTGGTCGTCTCCACCCGTGACTGCTCGCTGCAGCGCCGTCATCAGAAGCTGGTCGAGGAGGCCCCCGCCCCCTTCCTGACCGATGAGCAGAACGCGGAGCTGTACGCGGCGTCCAAGGCCATCCTCAAGGAGGCCGGCTACGTGGGTGCCGGCACGGTGGAGTTCCTGGTCGGCACCGACGGCACGATCTCCTTCCTGGAGGTCAACACCCGTCTGCAGGTCGAGCACCCGGTCACCGAGGAGGTCACCGGCCTGGACCTGGTCCGCGAGATGTTCCGCATCGCCGACGGCGAGGAACTGGGCTACGACGACCCGCCGGTGCGCGGGCACTCCTTCGAGTTCCGCATCAACGGCGAGGACCCCGGCCGCGGCTTCCTGCCCGCCCCCGGCACCGTCACCCTCTTCGCCCCGCCCACCGGCCCCGGCGTCCGCCTGGACGCCGGCGTGGAATCCGGCTCCGTGATCGGCCCGGCCTGGGACTCCCTGCTCGCCAAGCTCGTCGTCACCGGCGCCACCCGCGAACAGGCCCTCCAGCGCGCGGCCCGCGCCCTGGCCGAGTTCACGGTCGAGGGCATGGCCACCGCCCTGCCCTTCCACCGCGCCGTGGTCACCGATCCCGCCTTCACCGCCGACCCCTTCCGGGTCCACACCCGCTGGATCGAGACCGAGTTCGTCAACGAGATCAAGCCCTTCACCGCCCCCGCCGACGCGGACACCGACGAGGAGCCCGGACGCGAGACCGTGGTCGTCGAGGTCGGCGGCAAGCGCCTGGAGGTCTCCCTGCCCTCCTCCCTGGGCATGTCCCTGGCCCGCACCGGCCTCGCCGCCGGCGCCAAGCCCAAACGCCGCGCGGCCAAGAAGTCCGGCTCCGCCGTCTCCGGCGACACCCTCGCCTCCCCCATGCAGGGCACCATCGTCAAGATCGCCGTCGAAGAAGGCCAGGAAGTCCAGGAAGGCGACCTCATCGTCGTCCTCGAAGCCATGAAGATGGAACAGCCCATCAACGCCCACCGCGCGGGCACCGTCCCGGACGCGAGACCGTGGTCGTCGAGGTCGGCGGCAAGCGCCTGGAGGTCTCCCTGCCCTCCTCCCTGGGCATGTCCCTGGCCCGCACCGGCCTCGCCGCCGGCGCCAAGCCCAAACGCCGCGCGGCCAAGAAGTCCGGCTCCGCCGTCTCCGGCGACACCCTCGCCTCCCCCATGCAGGGCACCATCGTCAAGATCGCCGTCGAAGAAGGCCAGGAAGTCCAGGAAGGCGACCTCATCGTCGTCCTCGAAGCCATGAAGATGGAACAGCCCATCAACGCCCACCGCGCGGGCACCGTCAAGGGCCTGACCGCCGAGGTCGGCAGCTCGATCTCCTCCGGCGCGGTCATCTGCGAGATCAAGGACTGACGACCCGACCGCGATACCCGTGGCACCACCGGGGCCCTGCGAAGCCGTACGCGGCCGAGCGGGGCCCCGGCCGTTCTCCCGGTCCGGACCCGGTCGGGGAGTTCGTTCCGCGGATACCGGCGGGGCCGCCGGGCGCGCGGTGGCATCCTGGACCCCGGGACGGAGATCGGGAGGACCGCGCGATGACGACCAGTACGGCACGGACGCCGGTCCGGCCCATGCGCGCCGACGCGCGCCGGAACCACGACCGGCTGCTGCGCGAGGCCCGCGCCGCCTTCGCGGAGCACGGCACCGACGCGCCGCTGGAGGAGATCGCGCGGCGCGCGGGCGTGGGCATCGGCACGCTGTACCGGCACTTCCCGAACCGGCACGCGCTGATGAACGCCGTCTTCCAGGAGGCCCTGACGTCCCTGATCGCCCGTTCCCACGAGCTCGCCGGGGCCGAACAGCCCTGCCGGGGCCTGGTGGAGTGGCTGCGCGCGATCATCACTCACGCGGGTGAGTACCGGGGGGTCGCCCAGGCGCTCATGTCGACGTCGCGGGACGAGAATTCGGCGCTCTCGCAGTGCAACGTGCCGCTGCGCGAGGCGGGTGCGACGCTGCTGGCGCGGGCGCGGGCGAGCGGGGCCGTGCGGCCGGACGTGTCGATCGACGACCTGATGCAGCTGACGAACGCGATCGCCCTGGCCGCCGAGCAGTCGCCGGACGACCCGGAGTTGGCGGACCGGCTGCTGATGCTGACCCTCCAGGGGCTGAAGGGGCCGAACGCGGAAGGGAGTTGATCCCGGCCGTTCGGCACAGCGGCCGCACGCGGCCCCGCCGCGCCGCATGTCACGTACCGCGTATCGCATGCCACGTGTCGCACACCGCCGCCCCGGGAACGACGCCCGCCGACGGGCCGACCGGGCACGACCGCCGGGCCGACGGGCCGCACGACCGCCCGGGCCGCCCGCCGATCAGCCGCCGTCGGCCGGTGCGGCTATCGGCGGCGCAGGTCCGCGACCCTCGCCCGGTCCCCCTGACTCTGGTCCGCCAGCACCGCCGCGCTCCGCAGTTGCTGCGGTCCCGGCCCCGAGGTGGTGCCACCGCCCCCGTGCGTACGGCGCTGGCCGGGCAGCGGCATGTCCCGGCGGGGCTGCCGGCCGTGCGGGAGGGGCTCGGCCGGGGCCGGGCCGTTCCCCGCACCGGCCACGGCGATCTGCACCCCCTGGTCCGCCAGTGCCTGGAGTTCGGTCGCGGCACGGTCGTCATGGCCGGGGGGCTCGTCCGTCACGAGGCGGGTGATGAGGTCCGTCGGCACCGTCTGGAACATGGTGTCGGAGCCGAGCTTCGTGTGGTCCGCCAGGACCACCACCTCGGCGGCGGCCTGCACCAGGGCCCGGTCCACGCTCGCCGAGAGCATGTTGGACGTGGAGAGGCCGCGCTCCGCGGTGAGCCCGCTCCCGGAGAGGAACGCGCGCGAGACCCGCAGCCCCTGGAGGGACTGCTCGGCGCCGCTGCCCACCAGGGCGTAGTTGGAACCGCGCAGCGTGCCGCCGGTCATCACCACCTCCACCCGGTTGGCATGGGCCAACGCCTGGGCGACCAGCAGCGAGTTGGTGACGACGGTCAGCCCGGGGACCCGCGCGAGCCGGCGGGCCAGCTCCTGCGTGGTCGTACCGGCGCCGACGACGATGGCCTCGCCCTCCTCGACGAGACCGGCGGCCAGGTCGGCGATGGCCGTCTTCTCCGCGGTGGCGAGATGGGATTTCTGCGGAAAGCCGGACTCCCGCGTGAAACCGCCCGGCAAGACCGCACCGCCGTGCCGGCGGTCGAGGAGTCCTTCTGCCTCCAGTGCCCGCACGTCCCGCCGTACGGTCACTTCGGAGGTCTGGACGACGCGGGCGAGCTCACGGAGCGATACCGCCCCGTTGGCACGCACCATTTCGAGGATCAATTGACGACGTTCTGCAGCGAACACGAAACTGACAGTAACGTGACCACCCGAGCGTTTTCAGCAGTTTGCGCCGATTAACGGAAGTTGCGCACACGCGTGACCGTCAAGTGGTATAGAAGGCCCCGTTGTTGTCCCGTACTGATCGAACGGTGTCCCCCGGAGCCCCCGGGTCGTCGGGAGTCGCCGGGGACCGACCGGTCGGAAAGCCCCTCGTCGACCGGGGTGTCACGCCTCGCCGGCGCGCTTGCGGGTGTGCAGCTGCCTGGCCACTTCCGCGATCGAACCCGACAGGGACGGGTAGACGGTGAAGGCGTTCGCGATCTGTTCCACCGTCAAATTGTTGTCGACCGCGATCGAGATGGGGTGGATCAGTTCGCTCGCCCGGGGGGCGACGACACAGCCGCCGACCACGATGCCGGTGCCGGGGCGGCAGAAGATCTTGACGAAGCCGTCGCGGATGCCCTGCATCTTGGCGCGCGGGTTGCGCAGCAGCGGCAGCTTGACGACCCGGGCGTCGATCTTGCCGGCGTCGACGTCGGCCTGGGTGTAGCCGACGGTGGCGATCTCGGGGTCGGTGAAGACGTTCGAGGAGACCGTCTTCAGGTCCAGCGGGGCCACCGCGTCGCCGAGGAAGTGGTACATCGCGATCCGGCCCTGCATGGCGGCGACCGAGGCGAGGGCGAAGATCCCGGTGACGTCACCGGCCGCGTAGACGCCGGGCGCGCTGGTGCGGGAGACCTTGTCGGTCCAGATGTGGCCGGACTCCTTGAGCCGGACCCCGGCCTCCTCCAGGCCCATGCCCGCGCTGTTCGGGATCGCGCCGACCGCCATGAGGCAGTGCGAGCCGGAGATGACCCGGCCGTCGGCGAGGGTGACCTCGACCCGGTCGCCCACGCGCTTGGCGGCCTGGGCGCGGGAGCGGGCCATGACGTTCATGCCGCGGCGCCGGAAGACGTCCTCCAGCACGGCGGCGGCGTCCGGGTCCTCGCCGGGCAGCACGCGGTCGCGGGACGAGACGAGCGTGACGCGCGAGCCGAGCGCCTGGTAGGCGCCCGCGAACTCGGCGCCCGTCACGCCGGAGCCGACCACGATGAGCTCCTCGGGCAGCTCGTCGAGGTCGTAGACCTGGGTCCAGTTCAGGATGCGCTCGCCGTCGGGGAGGGCGTCCGGGATCTCCCGGGGGTGGCCGCCGGTCGCGATCAGCACGGCGTCGGCGGTGAGCCGCTCCTCCGTGCCGTCCGCGGCGGTCACGACGACCGCGCGGGAGCCGTCGGCGGCCTGGAGGCCCTCCAGCCGGCCGCGCCCGCGCATCACCCGGGCGCCGGCCCGGGTGACCGAGGCCGTGATGTCGTGGGACTGGGCGAGCGCCAGGCGCTTCACACGCCGGTTGACCTTGCCGAGGTCGACGCCGACCACGCGGGCCGCCTGCTCGATGTGCGGGGTGTCGTCCGCGACGATGATGCCCAGTTCCTCGTACGAGGAGTCGAAGGTGGTCATCACCTCCGCCGTCGCGATCAGGGTCTTCGAGGGCACGCAGTCGGTGAGCACGGACGCGCCGCCGAGGCCGTCGCAGTCGACGACGGTCACCTCCGCGCCGAGCTGGGCGCCCACCAATGCCGCCTCGTACCCGCCGGGTCCGCCGCCGATGATCACGATCCGGGTCACGAAAAGTCCGCCTCGCGTGTGTCATCCCGCGGCCGTCTGCTGCCCCGGCCGGGGGTCCGGGGGGTGGCCCCGGGGAATGCAGTACGTACTTCATTGTCCCGCACGCGCCAAGGTGCTTCGCCCCGGGGCCCTCCATACGTGCACCGGGGTGCGCGCGGCCGGGCCGGGCCGGTGGTGGGCGGGCCCGGCCGAAAGGGCGCGTGCGCCGGGCGCGCGCGGCGGGGGCGGCCCCCTCGGGGGATCTTCCGCCGGGGATCGACGTTCCCCCCGTCCCCTCCCGTACCCTCGATGCCATGTCGCTCTACGCCGCGTACGCCGGCAACCTCGACGCGCGGCTGATGACGCGCCGCGCACCGCATTCCCCGCTGCGCGGTACCGGCTGGCTCAACGGCTGGCGGCTGACCTTCGGCGGGGAGCAGATGGGCTGGGAGGGCGCGCTCGCCACGGTGGTGGAGGCCCCCCGCTCCCAGGTCTTCGTGGCGCTGTACGACCTGGCGGCGATGGACGAGGACTCCATGGACCGGTGGGAGGGCGTCGGCCTGGACATCTACCGGCGGATGCGGGTGCGCGTGCACACCCTGGACGGCGAGGAGCCGGCCTGGATGTACGTGCTGAACGGGTACGAGGGCGGGCTGCCGTCCGCCCGCTACCTCGGCGAGATCGCCGACGCCGCGGAGTCCGCGGGCGCGCCGCACGACTATGTGATGGAACTGCGCAAGCGTCCCTGCTGACCCCCGGACCAGCACATTTGTATGAACGTACGAAGGAATGCCTGCGGACTCCGCGCATGGGCATCTACGCGCGTAGGGAATCACCGGTTACCCTCATCCGCGTGAACGCATCAGTTATTCCGGACAACATCCAGGGCGAGCCGTACGCCGCCGCTGCCGACGCCGCCGCCCGCCTGCGCGAGCTGACCGGTGCCGAGACCCACGACGTCGCGCTCGTGATGGGTTCCGGCTGGGCGCCCGCCGGCGACGCTCTCGGCGTCCCGGAGGCCGAGTTCCCGGTGACCGAGCTGCCCGGTTTCCCGGCGCCCGCCGTGCAGGGGCACGGCGGCACGATCCGCTCGTACCGGATCGGCGGGAAGCGGGTGCTGGTCTTCCTCGGCCGCACGCACTTCTACGAGGGCCGGGGCGTCGCCGCCGTGGCGCACGGGGTCCGCACCGCCGTCGCCGCGGGGTGCCGCACGGTCGTCCTGACGAACGGCTGCGGCGGTCTGCGCGAGGGCATGCGCCCCGGTCAGCCGGTGCTGATCAGCGACCACATCAACCTGACCGCCGCCTCCCCGATCGTCGGCGCCAACTTCGTCGACCTGACCGACCTGTACTCGCCGCGGCTGCGCGCGCTGTGCAAGGAGGTCGACGACACCCTCGAAGAGGGTGTGTACGTGCAGTTCCCCGGCCCGCACTACGAGACGCCCGCCGAGATCAACATGGTCCGGGTCATGGGCGGCGACCTGGTCGGCATGTCCACCGTGCTGGAGGCCATCGCCGCGCGCGAGGCCGGTGCCGAGGTGCTGGGCATCTCGCTGGTCACGAACCTGGCGGCGGGGCTGAGCGGCGAGCCGCTCAACCACGCGGAGGTGCTCCAGGCCGGGCGGGACTCCGCGACCCGGATGGGCGCGCTGCTGGCCCGGGTCCTCGAACGCATCTGAGAGCGCCCGGCGCCGCCCGCCACCGGGCGCTCCGAGACACCCGTCGGGCGGCCGCACCCGGTCGAAGGTCACCCGGCAGGCTCCGGACCGGCCGCGGCCGGTCCGCGCCCCCACCCACGAAGCAGACCGCAGAAAGGCGGACGCCGTGCAGCAGGACCTCATCGAGCGGGCCAGGACGTGGCTCGCGGAGGACCCCGACCCCGAGACCCGTGACGAGCTCGCCGCGCTCCTCGAATCCGGGGATCTCGACGAGCTCGCCGCACGGTTCGCCGGCACGCTGCAGTTCGGCACCGCCGGGCTCCGCGGCGAGCTGGGCGCCGGACCGATGCGGATGAACCGCGCCGTCGTCATCCGCGCCGCGGCCGGTCTCGCCGCGTACCTGAAGGCGCGGGGGCAGGACGGCGGGCTCGTCGTCATCGGCTACGACGCCCGCTACAAGTCCGCCGACTTCGCCCGTGACACCGCGGCCGTGATGACGGGCGCGGGCCTGCGCGCGGCGGTCCTGCCCCGCCCGCTGCCCACCCCCGTGCTCGCGTACGCCATAAGGCACCTGGGCGCCGTGGCCGGTGTCGAGGTGACCGCCAGCCACAACCCGCCGCGCGACAACGGCTACAAGGTCTACCTCGGCGACGGTTCGCAGATCGTCCCGCCGGCGGACGGCGAGATCGCCGCAGAGATCGCCGCGGTCGGCCCGCTCGACGGCGTGGCCCGCCCCGACGACGGCTGGGAGACCCTCGGCGAGGAGGTGCTGGACGCCTATCTGGCCCGTACGGACGCCGTGCTCGCCGCCGGGTCGCCGCGCACCGCCCGCGTCGTGTACACGGCGATGCACGGAGTCGGTGCGTCCGTGCTGACGGCGGCCTTCGAGCGGGCGGGCTTCCCCGCCCCGGTGCTCGTCGCCGAACAGGCCGAGCCCGACCCGGCGTTCCCCACCGTCGCGTTCCCCAACCCGGAGGAGCCCGGCGCGATGGACCTCGCCTTCGCGACCGCCCGCCGCGAGAACCCCGACATCGTCATCGCCAACGACCCGGACGCCGACCGCTGCGCCGTCGCCGTCCCGGACCCCGCGGCCGACGGCGGCTGGCGGATGCTGCGCGGCGACGAGGTCGGCGCGCTGCTCGCCGCGCACCTGGTGGACCGCGGCGCGAGCGGGGTGTTCGCCGAGTCGATCGTGTCGTCCTCGCTGCTCGGCCGGATCGCCGGGAAGGCGGGCCTGGGCCACGAGGAGACGCTGACCGGCTTCAAGTGGATCGCCCGCGTGGAGGGTCTGCGCTACGGGTACGAGGAGGCGCTCGGCTACTGCGTCGACCCGGAGGGCGTGCGCGACAAGGACGGCATCACGGCCGCGCTCCTGGTCGCCGAACTGGCCTCCGGGCTCAAGGAGCGGGGACGCACCCTCCTCGACCTCCTCGACGACCTGGCGGTCGCGCACGGGCTGCACGCCACCGACCAGCTGTCGGTCCGGGTGGAGGACCTGTCGGTCATCGCGGACGCCATGCGCCGGCTGCGCGAGCAGCCGCCGACCGCGCTCGCCGGGCTGCCCGTCGTCTCGGCCGAGGACCTCTCGCGGGGCAGCGCGCAGCTGCCGCCCACCGACGGGCTGCGCTACCGGCTGGAGGGCGCCCGGGTGATCGTCCGCCCGAGCGGCACCGAGCCGAAGCTCAAGTGCTACCTGGAGGTCGTGGTGCCGGTCGGTTCGGCGGAGGAGCTGCCTGCGGCCCGGGAGAAGGGCGCGGAACTCCTCGCCGGGATCAAGCGCGACCTGGCGGCCGCGGCCGGGATCTGAACCGGCGCGGCACGACACCGGGGCGGCCCGACGGGAGTCGGGACCGCCCCGGTGTCGTGTGTCCGTCCGTACGGGGGCCGTACGGACGTCCGTGCGGGGTTACTTGATGCCGAGCAGCTGCTCCAGCGGGTCGATGCCGAAGTAGACGAGGAAGAGCGCCGCGGTGCCCCAGAGCAGCCAGTGCACCTCGCGGGCCTTGCCCAGGCACGCCTTGATGATCACGTACGAGACGAAGCCCGCGCCGATGCCGTTGGTGATGGAGTACGTGAGCGGCATGACGGCGATGGTCAGGAAGGCGGGGACGGCGAGCTCGTAGCGGTCCCAGTCGATGTGCTTGACCTGGGTCATCATCAGGAACCCGACCGCGACGAGGGCGGGGGACGCGGCCTGGAGGGGCACGATCGTCAGGACCGGGGTGAAGAAGAGGGCGAGGGCGAACAGACCGCCGGTGACGAGGTTGGCGAAACCGGTGCGCGCACCCTCACCGACGCCCGCCGCGGACTCGATGTAGGTGGTGGCGGACGAGGCGGAGGCGGCACCGCCCGCGACGGCGGCCGCACCGTCGATGAGCAGGACCCGGCCCAGGCCGGGGACCTGGCCGCGCTCGTCGAGGAGGCCCGCCTCGGCGGTGACGCCGACGATGGTGCCCATCGTGTCGAAGAAGTCCGACAGGATGAGGGTGAAGATCAGCAGGATGACGGTCAGCACGCTGACCTGGCCGAACGAGCCGAACAGGTCGAAGTTGCCCAGGAGCCCGAAGTCGGGGGCGGCGATGGGCTTGTCGGGCAGCGCGGGCTCGGTCAGGCCCCACGTCTTGACGTCGGCGACCGCGTCGATGATGACGGAGAGGACCGTCATCAGGACGATGCTGATGAGGATGGCGCCCTTCACCTTGCGGGCCAGGAGGACGATCGTCACCAGCACGCCGAGGCAGAAGACGAGCATGGGCCAGCCGGTCAGCGTGCCCGTGCCGAGCTGAACGGGCACGGTGGTGTTCGCGGCGTCCGGTACGCGGGTGACGAACCCGGAGTCCACGAAGCCGATGAAGGCGATGAACAGACCGATGCCGACGCTGATGGCCTGCTTGAGCGGCTGCGGAATGGCGTGCATGACGGCCTCGCGCAGACCGGTCATCACCAGGACGCAGATCAGCAGACCTTCGAGCACGATGAGGCCCATCGCGTCGTCCCAGCTCATCAGAGGAGCGATCTGGAACGCGACGACGGCATTCAGGCCCAGACCCGCGGCCAGGGCGAGCGGCAGGTTACCGGCCACACCCATGATCACGGTCATCACCGCAGCAACTAGTGTTGTCGCAGTGGCCAGTTGGGCGGCATCCAGTTGTTCGCCGAACTTGTCCTCGGTACTGCCGAGAATGATCGGGTTGAGCACGAGAATGTACGCCATGGTGAAAAATGTGGCGAGCCCGCCGCGTATTTCACGTCCGTACGTCGAACCACGTTCACTTATTCGGAAGAACCGGTCGAGCGGGCCGCCCGGTGCGGCTGCCGGCTCGCGCACCGGCTCTGTCGCGCTGGTCTTCATGACTGCTGTCTCCTGGACCTGCTGGGGAGGGGGAAAAAGGGGGAAAAATCGCTATGACGCCGGGAGCGCGTGGCAGTCGGCGGTGCGAACACACATGCGGCGTCTTGCGAGCGGATCATACGCGGCGACTATTCGACCTCAAGGTGTTTGCAGCTTTCTCCAGTTGACCCGCCCACACACCCCGTGCCCGTTCCTGCAAAAAACCGGGCGACCTGTCCCACAAAAATAGGAAGAAAGCGAAAGCACCCTCTGGAATTGACCAGGGGTAAGTCTTTAGTCTCGGCCCGTGCATCCACCGCTCCCCTTCAACGCGCGCGCCGCCCGCATCCTGCGCGAGAAACTCGGGATGGCACCCGGTCACGTCGCTTACGGCATGCGCGCCTCGTACGGAATGACCCACATAACCCCCGACCACATCACCGCATGGGAACGCGGCACCGCTCTGCCGGCCGACGGCGAAGTCGCCGCCCTGGCCGCCGCCTTGTGGTGCACCCCCGGCGAACTCATGGGCACTCCCCACACCTTGCGCGAGCACCGGCTGGCCCGCGGGCTCGCCGCCGAGGACGTCGCCCGCGCCACCGGTCTTCCCCTGGACGCCTACCGCCACATGGAGGAGACGGGCGTCTGGACCGGCGACAAGCGGCACTCCGCCGAACTCGGCACCCTCTTCAACCTCCCGCCACGGGACTTCATCGCCATCAC
This sequence comes from Streptomyces sp. sk2.1, assembly GCF_008120935.1. GTDB lineage: Bacteria > Actinomycetota > Actinomycetes > Streptomycetales > Streptomycetaceae > Streptomyces. The sequence continues at coordinate 359,284 of NZ_RDBO01000077.1, read as the reverse complement.
CGGCCGCGAGGGGGAGCTCGCCCAACTCCTCACCGAGGCCGTCTCCACCCGCTGGCAGGCCCACATCCGCCCCATCGCCCGCCTCGTCTCCGCGGACCGCCGCAGCCTCCAGGACCCCCTGCGCACCATGCATCAGGAGTACCAGGGCCTCATGGCGGCCACGCTCAGCCGGGCCGGCGGCGCCAGCGCCTCCGGCGAGGACGGGCGGCGCTACATCGAGGGCATCGTCGACCGCTTCTGGTCCCTGGTCCCGGAGTCCTAGACCGTGTACGGCGGATGCCGCCCGGTCGTCGTGCTGGGCTCAAGAACTACGTGGCCCAGCTCGATCAACTCACGCGCGAACTCATCAGTCAGCACACCTACAGGCAGCCTCGGTACCTCCTCCAACAGGGTCGACACCTGCCGGTGGTTGAAAACGGTGTCCGCGTACGGCAGCAGGTGTCCCAGCATTGGAAACACTGACTGATCAAGACCAGCCAGCTCAGGCCCCCAGGCCACACCGTGCTTCGCGCGGGCCTCGATCGTGCCGTTCTCGCGTCGGATCTGGAGATCAATCACGATCAGATCGTATGGCCTCATGATCCGCCGGACAGAACCTAGCCCCGCCCATCGCGCACCCCCTGGAGGACCGGGCCCCTGTACAGGTCGCTACGCGCGTAGATATGCTCCCCTGGTGACCATGCCCACCACAGCTCCAGCATTCGCCGACGCGACCGCGTCCGACAGTGCGCTGCGCCGCTTCCTGCACGGGCTGCCCGGCGTCGACGCCGTCGGCCTCGAAGCGCGCGCCGCGTCCCTCGGAACCCGTTCGATCAAGACGACGGCCAAGGCGTACGCCATCGACCTGGCCATTTCGATGATCGACCTGACGACACTGGAAGGCGCGGACACCCCGGGCAAGGTCCGGTCCCTCGCCGCCAAGGCCCTCAATCCCGACCCGCTCGACCGCACGACCCCGCGCACCGCGGCGCTCTGCGTCTACCCCGACATGGTGCCCACCGCCGTCGCCGCGCTGGCCGGCTCCGGCGTGAAGGTGGCCTCCGTGGCGACGGCCTTCCCCGCCGGGCGCGCCGCGCTCGACGTGAAGCTCGCGGACGTCCGCGACGCCGTGGCCGCCGGGGCCGACGAGATCGACATGGTGATCGACCGGGGCGCCTTCCTCTCCGGCCGCTACCTGAAGGTCTACGAGGAGATCCTCGCCGTGAAGGCCGAGTGCGCGCGGCCCGACGGCCCCGACGCCCGCCTGAAGGTGATCTTCGAGACGGGCGAGCTGTCCACGTACGACAACATCCGCCGCGCCTCCTGGCTCGGCATGCTGGGCGGCGCCGACTTCATCAAGACGTCGACCGGCAAGGTCTCCACCAACGCCACGCCCGCGAACACCCTGCTGATGCTGGAGGCGGTGCGCGACTTCCGGGCGCAGACCGGCGTGCAGATCGGCGTGAAGCCGGCCGGCGGCATCCGCACCTCCAAGGACGCGATCAAGTTCCTGGTGCTGGTGAACGAGACCGCGGGCGAGGACTGGCTGGACAACCACTGGTTCCGGTTCGGCGCCTCCAGCCTGCTGAACGACCTGCTGATGCAGCGTCAGAAGCTCAGCACCGGCCGTTACTCCGGCCCCGATTACGTGACGGTGGACTGATCCCCATGGCATCTGCATTCGAATACGCGCCCGCGCCCGAGTCGCGCTCGGTCGTCGACATCGCGCCCTCGTACGGCCTGTTCATCGACGGCGAGTTCACCGACGCGGCCGACGGCAAGGTCTTCAAGACCGTCTCGCCGAGCAGCGAGGAGGTGCTCTCCGAGGTCGCGCGGGCCGGGGCGGCCGACGTGGACCGGGCGGTGAAGGCGGCCCGCAAGGCGTTCGAGAAGTGGTCGGCGCTGCCCGGCTCCGAGCGCGCCAAGTACCTCTTCCGGATCGCCCGGATCATCCAGGAGCGCAGCCGCGAGCTGGCCGTCCTGGAAACCCTCGACAACGGCAAGCCGATCAAGGAGACCCGCGACGCGGACCTCCCCCTGGTCGCGGCGCACTTCTTCTACTACGCGGGCTGGGCCGACAAGCTGGGCCACGCCGGTTTCGGCGCGGACCCGCGCCCGCTCGGCGTCGCGGGCCAGGTCATCCCGTGGAACTTCCCACTGCTGATGCTGGCCTGGAAGATCGCCCCGGCGCTCGCCACCGGCAACACGGTGGTCCTCAAACCCGCCGAGACGACCCCGCTGTCCGCGCTGTTCTTCGCGGACATCTGCCGTCGGGCGGGCCTGCCCAAGGGCGTCGTGAACATCCTTCCCGGCTACGGGGACGCGGGCGCCGCCCTGGTCGCGCACGAGGACGTGAACAAGGTCGCGTTCACCGGTTCGACCGCGGTCGGCAAGGCCATCGCCCGCCAGGTCGCCGGCACCGACAAGCGGGTCACCCTCGAACTGGGCGGCAAGGGCGCCAACATCGTCTTCGACGACGCCCCGATCGACCAGGCCGTCGAGGGCATCGTCACCGGCATCTTCTTCAACCAGGGCCAGGTCTGCTGCGCCGGTTCGCGCCTGCTCGTGCAGGAGTCGATCCAGGACGAGCTGCTGGACGCCCTGAAGCGCCGGCTGTCCACGCTCCGGCTCGGCGACCCGCTGGACAAGAACACCGACATCGGCGCGATCAACTCCGCGGAGCAGCTGGCCCGGATCACCGCGCTCGCCGAGACGGGCGAGGCCGAGGGCGCCGAACGCTGGTCCGCGCCCTGCGAACTGCCCGCCGCGGGCTACTGGTTCGCCCCGACGCTGTTCACCAACGTCACCCAGGCGCACACCATCGCGCGCGACGAGATCTTCGGCCCGGTGCTGTCGGTGCTGTCCTTCCGCACCCCCGACGAGGCGGTCGCCAAGGCCAACAACAGCCAGTACGGCCTCTCGGCCGGCATCTGGACGGAGAAGGGCTCCCGCATCCTCGCGGTGGCCAACAGGCTCCGGGCCGGCGTCGTCTGGGCCAACACGTTCAACAAGTTCGACCCGACCTCGCCCTTCGGCGGCTACAAGGAGTCGGGCTTCGGCCGCGAGGGCGGTCGTCACGGCCTGGAGGCGTACCTCGATGTCCGATAACCGTCTGAGCGTCTTCAAGACCTACAAGCTGTACGTCGGGGGCAAGTTCCCCCGTTCCGAGAGCGGCCGGGTGTACGAGGTGACCGACTCCAAGGGCAGGTGGCTGGCGAACGCCCCGCAGTCCTCCCGCAAGGACGCGCGCGACGCGGTCGTGGCCGCCCGCAAGGCGTTCGGCGGCTGGTCGGGCGCGACGGCGTACAACCGCGGCCAGGTCCTCTACCGCGTCGCGGAGATGCTGGAGGGCCGCAGGGACCAGTTCGTGCGGGAGGTCGCGGAGGCCGAGGGCCTGTCGAAGTCCAAGGCGGCGGCCGTCGTGGACGCGGCGGTCGACCGCTGGGTCTGGTACGCCGGCTGGACCGACAAGATCGGCCAGGTCGTGGGCGGGGCGAACCCGGTCGCGGGCCCGTTCTTCAACCTGTCCACGCCCGAACCGACCGGGGTGGTCGCGGTCCTGGCCCCCCAGGAGTCGTCGTTCCTGGGTCTGGTCTCGGTGATCGCCCCGGTGATCGCGACCGGCAACACCGCGGTCGTCGTCGCCTCGGCGGACCGCCCGCTGCCCGCGCTCTCCCTGGGCGAGGTGCTCGCCACCTCCGACCTGCCGGGCGGCGTGGTCAACGTCCTGTCCGGCCGGACGGCGGAGATCGCGACCCCGCTCGCGTCCCACCAGGACGTCAACGCCATCGACCTCACGGGCGCGGACGCCGGGCTCGCGAAGGAGCTGGAGATCGCGGCGGCGGACAACCTGAAGCGCGTCCTGCGCCCGCAGGACATCGACGGCGACGGCACCGCGGACTGGACGGCCGACCCCGGCATCCACCGCCTGACGGCCTTCCTGGAGACGAAGACGGTCTGGCACCCGACGGGCGCACTGGGCGTGTCGGGCTCCTCGTACTGAGGGGCCGTCGGGCGGCCTCCGGGCCACCGACCGCCCCTCCCCGTGCCGCCGGCCGGCCCGTGCGTTCCCCCTCGCCGCGGGTCGGCCCGTGCGGCCGGGCGGCGGCCCGCCCCTCCGGGACTCCCGAGGGGCGGGCCGGCGTCGTCTCAGCCGCCGTGCAGCGCCTGGGCCGCCTGACCCACCACGGGCAGGTCCTTCAGCGCGCCACCGCTGGTCAGCGGGTCGGTCAGGACGGTCGTGGAGAGCGGCTTGAAGTCGGCGATCCGGGTCTCCACCCCGTTGTCCAGCGGGTCCGTGCCCGTCCTGGCCAGCGGGTCGAGCTGCAGATGCGTGACGGGAGCGATCCCGTGCTTCAGGGACGACCCGAGCGCCCCGGTCACCGCGCCCGTCGCCGCGTCGACGTCCGTGCCGAGGCCGGTGTCCTGCGCACCGGCGGCCGGTGCGGGCGCCGGCGCCGCCTGGGCCGCCGCACCTCCCGCACCGAGCGCGGCGCCCACCGCGGTGACGGTCAGACCGGCCCTCAGCAGGGCGCGGCGCGGGGACTTGGAAAGTGCATGACGTGCCATGTGTTTCCCACCTGATCGAGACGATCGAGTAATCATCTGAGTGCGTAGAGTAGTTGAGGTGTGATGCTGGATACCAACACGGGTACCGGGGGATCCCCTGCGCGGGGGGATGCCTCACACTCGTGTCCTGTGAATTCCCAACCGATCCCGACCCGCGTGGTGCTCCTCGCGGGCCCTTCCGGCTCCGGCAAGTCCTCCCTCGCCGCCCGCACCGACCTGCCGGTGCTGCGCCTGGACGACTTCTACAAGGAGGGCGACGACCCCACGCTGCCGCTCGTTCCGGGCAGTACGGACATCGACTGGGACTCCGCACAGTCCTGGGACGCGGACGGGGCGGTGGCCGCGATCGTCGAGCTGTGCCGCACGGGGCGCACGGACGTCCCGGTCTACGACATCTCCACGAGCTCGCGGATCGACCGGGAGACCCTCCACATCGAGCGCACGCCGCTGTTCGTGGCCGAGGGGATCTTCGCCGCCGACATAGTCGAGCGGTGCCAGGAACTGGGCGTGCTCGCCGACGCGCTGTGCCTGCGCGGCCGCCCGACGACGACGTTCCGCCGCCGACTGCTGCGGGACCTGCGCGAGGGCCGCAAGTCGGTGCCGTTCCTGCTGCGCCGCGGCTGGCGGCTGATGCGGGCCGAGCGCCGGATCGTGGCCCGTCAGACGGCCCTGGGCGCGTACCCGTGCGGCAAGGAGGAGGCACTGGGCCGACTGGCCGCCGCCGCGGCGGGACGGTGCCGCCGCGCGCCCGTCTCGCGCGAGACGGCCTGACGCCGGGCCCGCGGCCCCGACGCCCCCGGCCCCGCGGGGCGCCCGGTCCGTACGGAACCGGGCCCGCGAAGCCCCCCGTTCATGCCGACGGGGCCGGACAGGACCCCCCGGCC
>NZ_RDBO01000077.1:306959-353752 GCF_008120935.1 Streptomyces sp. sk2.1 | reverse complement strand
CCCCGTGGTTTCCCCGTGGTTTCCCCCAGCCTCAGGCCACCAGCTCGCCGAAGGACTCCTCCTGGTCACGGCCGAAGCTGAGGACCTCGTCCTCGCGCAGCCGGCGGAGCGACCGCCAGATGCTGGACTTCACCGTGCCGACACTGATGTCGAGGATGGACGCGATCTCCGGGTCGGTGCGGCCCTCGTAGTAACGCAGGACCAGCATCGTGCGCTGGAGTTCGGGCAGCCGCGCCAGCGCCTGCCAGAGCACGGCGCGCAGTTCCGTGCCGCGCATCGCGTCCGTGTCGCCCGCCGTCTCCGGCAGCTCCTCGGTCGGGTACTCGTTGAGCTTGCGCCTGCGCCAGGCGCTGATGTGCAGGTTCGTCATGGTGCGGCGCAGATAGCCGCCGACCGCCGCCTTGTCGCTGATCCGGTCCCACGCCCGGTACGTCGAGAAGAGGGCGCTCTGCAGCAGGTCCTCGGCCTCGAACCGGTCGCCGGTCAGGTGGTAGGCGGTCGCGTACAGGGAGGCGCGGCGCTCCCGGACGTAGGCGGTGAACGCCACTTCGGCGCTCTCGGCCTGTGCCGGGACCTTCCGCTCCCCCGTGCCCTCCCCGTACGCGTTGCCCCCGTTGTTCCCCCCGTTGCCCCCCACAGGCACGTCAACCACCGTCATGTACGACGTGTGCTGACGCCCGGCACCACGAACGCACCCCCGCCCGCTCGAAGCACCGGACTTCTCGGAACTCCGCCCGACATCGTGCAGACGCGTGACAACTGCGCTTGCGGTGATGCTGTGAGTTGCGTTCATCTCGCGCCCCCCATCGGTGGAGTCCGTCCGTTCCTTGTGTCGAAGAGCTTGCCGGGGCAGTTTCATGACCCTGTCCGCCGACTGTCACAGGCCTGTCACAGGGGACTTCGCCCCCGCGCCGGGGGTGCGCCGTGGGTACGCCGGAGGCACGAGTGGGTCGCAACGGTCGAACTGGGGCTCCACCATGGGTCAGAATGACCAGCGTGCCTTTCCTGTTGCTGATCGAGGACGACGACGCCATCCGCACGGCCCTCGAACTCTCGCTGTCACGCCAGGGCCACCGTGTGGCCACCGCGGCGACGGGAGAGGACGGCCTGAAACTGCTGCGCGAGCAGCGGCCGGATCTGATCGTGCTGGACGTGATGCTGCCCGGCATCGACGGTTTCGAGGTGTGCCGGCGCATCCGGCGCACCGACCAGCTGCCGATCATCCTGCTGACCGCGCGCAGCGACGACATCGACGTCGTGGTCGGGCTGGAGTCCGGTGCGGACGACTACGTGGTGAAGCCCGTGCAGGGCCGGGTGCTCGACGCCCGCATCCGCGCGGTGCTGCGACGCGGCGAACGGGAGTCCACCGACTCCGCGTCCTTCGGGAACGTGGTGATCGACCGGTCCGCGATGACCGTGACCAAGAACGGGGAGGACCTCCAGCTCACGCCGACCGAGCTGCGGCTCCTGCTGGAGCTGAGCCGTCGGCCGGGCCAGGCCCTGTCCCGGCAGCAGTTGCTGCGGCTGGTCTGGGAGCACGACTACCTCGGTGACTCCCGGCTGGTGGACGCCTGTGTGCAGCGGCTGCGCGCCAAGGTGGAGGACGTGCCGTCCTCGCCGACCCTGATCCGTACCGTCCGCGGTGTGGGCTACCGGCTGGACTCGCCTCAGTGAGCGATGCCACCGCGCGGCGCCTGCTGACCGGGCTCCGCTGGACCAGTCTGCGCCTGCGTCTCGTCGTCGTGTTCGGGCTGGTCGCCCTGACCGCCGCGGTCTCCGCCTCGGGAATCGCGTACTGGCTGAACCGCGAGGCCGTGCTGACCCGTACGCAGGACGCCGCGCTCGGGGACTTCCGTCAGGAGATGCAGAACCGGGCGGCCACGCTGCCGTTGCGCCCCACCAAGGACGACCTGCAGAACGCGGCCACGCAGATGGCGAACAGCTCGCCCGGCTACAGCGTGCTGCTGGTCGACGAGCGCGACACCGGCAAGCCGATCGTCGGCAACTCCGACCTGGACACCTTCACGCTCGACAACGTGCCGCTGCCGTTGCAGAAGGCGGTGAACAAGAAGCAGTCGCTGGAGTCCGGAAACAAGTACGAGTACCACCTGTTCTGGCAGCGGACCAGCATCCGGGGCACCCCGTACCTGGTGGGCGGCACGAAGATCATCGGTGGCGGCCCGACCGGTTACATGCTGAAGTCCCTCGACCAGGAACGGCAGGACCTCAACTCCCTCGCCTGGTCGCTGGGGATCGCCACCGGGCTCGCGCTGGTGGGTTCGGCGCTGCTCGCGCAGGCCGCGGCGACGACCGTGCTGCGCCCCGTGCAGCGGCTCGGCGACGCCGCCCGCAAGCTCGGCGAGGGCAAGCTCGACACCCGCCTCGTGGTGTCCGGCACGGACGAACTGGCCGATCTCTCCCGTACGTTCAACAGGACCGCGAGTTCGCTGGAGAAGCGGGTCGCGGACATGAGCGCCCGGGAGGAGGCGAGCCGGCGGTTCGTCGCCGACATGTCGCACGAGCTGCGCACCCCGCTCACCGCGCTGACCGCCGTCACCGAGGTGCTGGAGGACGAGGCGGACGGCCTCGACCCGATGATCGCGCCCGCGGTGCACCTGGTGGTGAGCGAGACCCGGCGCCTCAACGACCTGGTGGAGAACCTGATGGAGGTCACCCGCTTCGACGCGGGCACGGCCCGGCTGGTCCTCGACACCGTCGACGTCGCCGACCAGGTCACCGCCTGCATCGACGCCCGGGCCTGGCTGGACGCGGTGGACCTGGACGCCGAGCGCGGCATGATGGTCCGCCTCGACCCGCGCCGCCTCGACGTGATCCTGGCGAACCTGATCGGCAACGCGCTCAAGCACGGCGGTTCGCCGGTGCGGGTCGCGGTGCGGACCGAGGGCGACGAACTCGTCATCGAGGTCCGCGACCACGGCCCCGGCATCCCCGAGGACGTGCTGCCGCACGTCTTCGACCGGTTCTACAAGGCCAGCGCCTCGCGTCCGCGCTCCGACGGCAGCGGTCTCGGCCTGTCGATCGCCATGGAGAACGCGCACATCCACGGCGGCGACATCACGGCCTCGAACTCGCCGGACGGCGACGGCGCGGTGTTCGTGCTGCGGCTGCCGCGGGACGCCGAGCGGCTCACCCGTTCCGACGGGGAGCACGGTGCCGGGATCCGGGACGAGGAGGGCGACGAGGCATGAGGAACAGCGAGAACCACCGGACGCTCCGCCGGGCCGCGGCACTGACCGGCGCGGTGGCCGGGGCCGTGCTGCTCTCGGCCTGTGGGATCAGGTCCACGTCGGTGCCGGTGGACGCCGGGGCCGCGCCGTCCCAGGTGCCCTGCACGACGTCCGCGAAGAACGTGGCGACGCAGGACCTGCGGGGCGTCCCCGTGCAGGTCTACCTGGTCTGCTCCTCGCAGTTGGTCACGGTGGACCGTACGGTGCGGGCGACCGAAGGGTCCGGGGTGGACCGGATCCGCGTCGCGCAGGAGCTCCTCGACGAGCTGCGGCAGAAGCCGCCCGCCGCCGAGCGGAAGGCCGGGTACTCCACGACCGTCCCGGAGAACCTCCGGGTCGGCCCGGCCCGCACCGGCGACCGGCCGGGCACGCTCCGGCTGACCGAGCAGCCGGAGGACCTGCGGTCCGAGGCACTGGCCCAGATCGTGTGCACGTACGCGGAGAGCGAGTCGCTCGCCCCTGACGGCACGGTGATGCTGGGCGGCCCCGGGGAGTACGAGCCGCGCGGATACCTGTGCACCTCGGAAATGAAGACCCGCCCCAACTCGGTACCGAACCTGGGCGTGGGCACGGGGGCCTGACGGCGGACGCGGCACGGCGCGTACGGGCCTGATGCGGCGGACGCGGCACGGTGCCCGACGCGGTGGACGCGGGGCCGCCGCAAGACGCGCCCCCGCCACCCGGAACACCGTGTCGGGCCTTTCACGGCCTGGGCCTTTCCGAACCGCCTGGGCCTTTCCGAGCCGTCCCTGACTTTTTCGAACCGCCCCGAACCGCCCTCGTACCGGCCCCGGAGCGGCCCCGGAGCGGATTCCGGCTATGCGGAACCGATCCTGCCGTACGGCGCGTCTTGGGGGACGTGCGTCAAGGTCTGGAAGGTTTGGACGGTCAAACCGTTATCCGTTTCCGCGGGGCCGGGGTATCTCTCCTCCTCGCGCATCTGCTGTTCGTCGGGTGGCTGACCCTGCGGCCGCTCGACGTGCCCTGGATGACTGCCTCGAATCTGCAACCCCTCGCCGGGATCAGAGCGGATCTGTCCCTCGGCCCCGTCGAGGCCGCCCGCCGGATCGGCGAGGGACTGCTGCTGCTCGCCCCGCTCGGCGTGCTGCTGCCGATGGCCGGGGGCCGGCTGTTCGTCTCCCCGTGGGCCTCGCTGGCCCGCACCGTCGCCGCGGGCGCGCTGATCTCGCTGGGCATCGAGCTGGCGCAGACCGGCGTGCCCGGCCAGGTCGTCGACGTCGACTCGCTGCTCCTGAACACCATCGGCGTGGCGTTCGCCCATCTGCTGGTGGTCCCCATGTGCCGGGCGCGGCTGCGCCGGAAGCAGGAGCGGGTCGGGGTGCTGCCCCGCCGCAGGGACGAGGCGGCTCAGGGGGCGACCCCGACGATTCCCAGGGTCGGAGTCGCCCCGTAGAGCGACGCTTTGCCCCTGTTCGTCGGGTCACCATGGATGCATCGGGAGCACGACGGAGCTGCTCCCCGCAACGGTTCGCGAAGGAGCCCACCATGGCCGCACTTGCCCGCCCCACGGACGGACGCATGATCGGCGGAGTGTGCGCAGCGCTGGCACGGCGCTTCGGCACCTCCGCGGGGACCATGCGGATCATCTTCCTGGCCTCCTGCCTGCTGCCGGGGCCGCAGTTCCTGCTCTACCTGGCGCTGTGGTTGCTCCTCCCGTCCGAGAAGACGTCGTCGGCCGCCGCCTGGTGACCCTCGTACGCACGCATGCGCCTGTGGGCGGACACCCGGACCAGGGTGTCCGCCCACAGGCGCATGCGGTACGTGCTGCGAGGTCAGCCGCCGAGCGGGAGACCGTTGGTCGACAGGCCGTTGGCCGTCAGACCGTTGGCGTTCAGGCCACCCGCGGGCAGGCCGCCGAGCAGGCCCTTGGCCGGGGCGGTGACTTCACCGACGAGCTTCTGCTGGCCCTTGCCGAGGAGCGTGGTGGCGGTGTCCTCGACCGGCAGGGTCCGGGTCGCGGTGTCCAGCGCCGCGCCGGCGACCGGCAGGACGGTGGTGGCGGCGGCTCCACCCGGCAGCACGGCGGCGGAGGCGGTACCCGCGGCGGCGGCGGCGAAAGCGGCACCGAGGGCGGCGACGCCGAGAGTCCTGACAGCAGACTGCTTCATGTGAAATTCATCCTTTGGGGAGAGGGACGTGGGCTCCGAAAATTAGTCAGCCCATCGCCCTTCCCGCAAACATGGCGACACGCGGAAAAGACGACCGGCGGCCGGGAAATCATCGTCCCGGCCGCCGGTCGTCAAGGCACCGATCAGTCGGTGGAGGCGGAAGAAACGCTGGTCGCGGCGGTCTGCTCGAAGAGCCACTCGGACTTCAGCTCGGCGTATCCGGGCTTGATCACCTCGTTGATCATCGCCAGACGTTCATCGAAAGGAATGAATGCCGACTTCATCGCATTGACGGTGAACCACTGCATGTCGTCGAGCGTGTATCCGAAAGTCTCGGTCAGCTTCTCGAATTCATTGCTCATGGTCGTACCGCTCATCAGCCGGTTGTCCGTGTTCACGGTGGCCCGGAAATGCAGCTTCCGCAGCAGCCCGATGGGGTGCTCGGCGTACGAGGCGGCGGCGCCGGTCTGCAGGTTGGAGGTCGGGCACAGCTCCAGCGGGATGCGCTTGTCCCGTACGTAGGAGGCGAGGCGGCCGAGCTTCACCCCGTCGTCGGTGACCTCGATGTCGTCGATGATGCGGACGCCGTGGCCGAGCCGGTCCGCGCCGCACCACTGGAGGGCCTGCCAGATCGACGGCAGGCCGAACGCCTCGCCCGCGTGGATGGTGAAGTGGTTGTTCTCGCGCTTGAGGTACTCGAAGGCGTCGAGGTGGCGGGTGGGCGGGAAGCCCGCCTCCGCGCCCGCGATGTCGAAGCCGACGACGCCCTGGTCGCGGTAGCGGTTGGCGAGCTCGGCGATCTCCAGGGAGCGGGCGGCGTGCCGCATCGCGGTCAGGAGCGCGCCCATCCGGATGCGGTTGCCGTCCTCACGGGCCCTGCGCTCGCCCTCGCGGAAGCCCTCGTTGACCGCCTCGACGACCTCTTCGAGGCTCAGCCCGGCCTCCAGGTGCTGCTCGGGGGCGTACCGCACCTCGGCGTAGACGACCCCGTCCGCGGCGAGGTCCTCGGCGCACTCGGCGGCCACCCGGAACAGCGCCTCACGGGTCTGCATGACGGCGCAGGTGTGGGCGAACGTCTCCAGGTAGCGCTCCAGCGACCCGGAGTCGGCCGCCTCGCGGAACCAGATGCCGAGCTTGTCGGGCTCGGTCTCGGGAAGTCCGTCGTAGCCGCTCGCGCGGGCGAGGTCGACGATCGTTCCCGGGCGCAGACCACCGTCGAGATGGTCGTGGAGAAGGACCTTGGGGGCACGCCGGATCTGATCCTGGCCGGGCACGTGAAGGGTCGGGCTCATCATCTGCGCACTCTAGCCCCTACGCGCGTAGATGTCGCTTGTCGATACGTAACAGTGACCGCGAATACGGGTGGAGTACACCCGCCCTTCTGACACTGTTCTGCCATGGCACAGCGCGCACTCCCCCTGCCTGCTGCGAGGCTGGGACGGGCCGTCAGGACGGCCGGAGCACCAACAGCGGTCAGCGGCGTGGTTCTGCTGCTCCCGGACGGCGAGGCCGACTCGCACCGCCGCCCCTCCCCTGTCTCCTACGCACTCCAACTCCCCCTGGCCCGCGCCCTGGCCCGCGCGGGCCGCGAGGACGGGCTCGTCACGCACGTGGTGCGTTACCGCTGCCGCGGCTGGAACGCGACGGCCGCCCACCTCGCGGCGGACGCCGAGTGGGCGGCGGACGAGGTCGTACGACGGTACGGCGACGTCCCCGTCTGCCTGGCCGGCCACGGCATGGGCGGCCGGGCGGCCCTCCGGGCGGGCGGCCACCCGGCGGTCAACTCCGTCCTCGCGATGGCCCCCTGGCTGCCGGAGGACGGGACCGACCACACGGAACCGGTGAAGCACCTGCTCGGCCGCCAGGTCCTCCTCGTACACGGCACCAACGACGCCCGCACCGACCCCGAACTCTCCTTCCGCCTGGCCGAACGCGCCAAGAAGACCAACCGCGACACCTGCCGCTTCGAGGTCCACTCGGACGGCCACTCCCTGCGCCAGCACCGCTCCGAGGTCTCGGCCCTGGCAACCGACTTCATCCGCGGCTCCCTCTTCGGCCGCCCCTACGCCCGCCCGGTCGCCGACGCCTTGGCGGCTCCGCCGCCACTGGGGCTGCGGATGCCGCTGGCGGCGGGGTTCGGAAAGTCCTTGCGGAACTGAGGAGTTGAGAAAATGACCCAGGACGATCGCACCGCATGGACGCCACCCTGCCGCCCAAACGGGACAAACCTTATGACCGTTATGCCGGAATCAACGAAAGTAAGCAAAATCGACACTCGGGCGCGATAACGTCGCAGGTCACGAACGGTGGTCCCCGCGCGTGCGGGGGTGGTCCCCACTCGTCCGGGGAATGGCGGCGCCCGCCCTTGTGGTCCCCGCGCGTGCGGGGGTGGTCCCATCCGCCTCGCCCGCGCACGGCTAGTCGTGCCGCAGTCCCCGCGCGTGCGGGGGTGGTCCCTGGTAGAGGGAGGCGAGCATCATGCCGAAGTTATGGTCCCTGCGCGTGCGGGGGTGGTCCCGCGCCTACCTCCTGTTCGCGCTACTTGCCACTTTCGCCGAGTGCTGAGCGTTTCTGGCACTGGTTGACCGTGGTTGAGGCCAACGTGCCGATGGCGATATGGACGTAGGCAATCGGGGACAGGACCACGAGGGAACGGCCACTGCGCCGTTCGTATGCTTGTCCACGGGCGGTGGCGGCGTCCCCGGAGCGCGGGCCGCGAACGGCTCCGCGCGCCACGCGCTGCGGAACTGGGGGAACAGACATGCGGAAGAGGCGCCCTCTCTCGGCGATCGGCTACTTCCTGATGGGCAGTGCGTGCCTGCTGATCGCCGTGGTGATGGCGGCGGGCGTGCGCGACGTGGTCAGTCTGGTCCCGATCGTGATCCTGGGCGTACCAGGCGTGATGCTGACGTTCCGCGCGCCGGTGTTCAGCGTCTCCTACGGGCCGGCCGGGGTGAGGTACACCGGGATGTTCGGGACGCGCTCCCATGCGTGGGCGGACGTCCTGGAGGTGCGAGTGGCCGTCCTGTCGGGCAAGGTCTACCAGTCCGATGTCCCGGAGCTGGTGCTGGCCTCCGGCGGGACGGACCAGCTGCTGATGATGGGGGGCCACAGCTGGGGCCGGGCCCGGAATCGGCGGGTCGTGCGGCTGGTGGCCCAGCTGGAGGCGGCGCGCGTGGCCGCGTCCTGACGCCGGTCGCTTCCACCGGCGGCGCGCGGTACCGGCAGTTTCCCGATACCGGTTTCCCAGCAGGCTGCTCGGGACGCGGACGTTGGGTCATAGTGGGCTCGGGCGCGAATGCCACAGCAGCGGTTGCCGGACCAGGTTCGGCGGCAGATTTCGACCTCGGCGGCATCCGCCGCGCCGAGGTGATGACTGTCGTGCTTCGGCATACGGCCCAGTGATCCCCGCGCGTGCGGGGTTGGTCCAGTGAAGGACTTCGTGAAGGGCCTGATCCCTGGATGGTCCCCGCGTGGGCGGGGGTGGTCCCTCGGGACACTTGTTGGCCAGGAAACAGCCGTCGGTGCTCCCCGCACGGTCGGGGGTGGTCCGCCGTAGAAGCGCGCGTTGCCGTCGGCGTTGGCATGTTCCCCGCGTGGGCGGGGGTGGTCCCGGGCCGGAACTGATGCAGTTCCGGGGCGGGAAGTGGTCCCGGCTTCGACGACGACGGCGGCCCCTTCGAGCAGTGGTCCCCGCGCGTGCGAGGGTGGTCCCGGCCTGGACCGCTTCGGACAGGGCGACGCCTTGTGGTCCCCGCACATGTGGGGATGGTCCCCAAACGCTACACAGCCAGGGTCCGTGATGCAGTGGCCCCGCCCATGCCGGGCCCGTAACGGCAGTACACCCCCCGGCCATCGCCGTGCCCCTCAGTCCGGCAGCAAATGCCCCCGGCGGGACAGGAGGAAGCGTTTGAAGGCGGCCACCGGTGGGGTGTCGGGGTGGCCGTCGAGCCAGGCGACGCCGATTTCGCGGGCGGCTCTCGGGGCCGTGACCGTCAGTTCCACGACTCCGGGGCGGGCGACCGCCGGAGGGGGGAGGAGGGCGACGCCCAGGCCGGCGGCCACCAGGCCGCGGAGGGTTTCCGCCTCCTCGCCCTCGAAGGCCACCCGGGGGGTGAAGCCCGCCTCGGCGCACAGGTCGTCGGTGATCCGTCGCAGGCCGTAGCCCGGTTCCAGGGTGACGAACTTTTCGTCGGCGGCCTCCGCGAGGCGGATGCGGCGGCGGCCGGCGAGGCGGTGGTCCTCGGGGACGACCAGGCGCAGGCGTTGTTCGTCCAGGCGGCGGGCGACCAGGTCGGGGGCGTCCGGGACGGGTGAGGTGAGGCAGAGGTCGAGGCCGCCGGCCCGGAGGCGTTCGAGCATCGCCTCGCCGTAGTTCTGCACGAGCTGGAAGCGGACCCGTGGGTGGTCGGCGCGGAAGGCGCGGATGAGGGCGGGGACGGTCTCCGAGCCCATGGTGTGCAGGAAGCCGAAGGCGACCTTGCCGGTGGCCGGGTCGGCGTCGGCCCGTACCGAGTCGGCGGCCTTCTCCACCTCGGCCAGGGCCCGCTCGGCGGAGCCCAGGAAGGTGCGGCCCGCCGGGGTGAGCGAGACCGTACGGCCCTTGCGGGCGAACAGGGCGACGCCCAGGTCCTGTTCGAGCCTGACCATCGCCCGCGACAGCGTCGACTGCGGGACGCCGAGCTCCTGCGCGGCGCGCGTGACGTGTTCGTGGCGGGCCACCGCCTCGAAGTGGGCCAGCCTCGGCGCGAGCACGGCGCGGATGTCTTCTTCGTAACTACCCGGTGACAGCCGAGGCTGTGAGCTGCGTTCATGCACCATGGGATTGATTATCGCCAATTTGTGCATTGGACGCATGAAATGGAGAGGTCTACTTTCGAAGCATGCCTCCTGCCAGTACCGGGGCGTCCACGCTCGTCGTGGCCGCCTCGTCCCAGCCGTCCCCCGTCGCCGACTCCCCCGCGCCCGCCGCCACCGCCGCGACGGATCGCCTCGAACCCGGCCGCCCCGGCTACCGCCGGATGAGCTTCGCGCTCTTCGCCGCAGGCGTCGCGACCTTCGCGCTCCTCTACTCCACCCAGGCCCTGCTGCCCGCCGTCTCCGCCTCCCTCGGCGCCACGGCAGGCCAGGCCAGCTGGACGGTCTCCGCCGCGACGGGTGCGCTGGCACTGTGCGTACTGCCGATGAGCGCGCTCTCCGAGCGGTTCGGGCGGCGGCAGATGATGACCGCGTCGCTGACGGTCGCCGTACTGGTCGGGCTGCTCGTGCCCTTCGCCCCCTCGCTGGGCTGGCTGATCGCGCTGCGCGCCGTCCAGGGCGCGGCACTGGCCGGACTGCCCGCCTCCGCGATGGCGTACCTGGCGGAGGAGGTGCGGCCGAAGGCGCTGGTCGCCGCGATCGGGCTGTTCGTGGCCGGCAACAGCATCGGCGGCATGAGCGGCCGCATCGTCACCGGCTGGATCGCCCAGCTGTGGGGCTGGCGGGCGGCGCTCGGCGCGGTCGGGCTGATGGCCCTGGCCTGCGCGGTCGTCTTCCACTTCATGATCCCCCGGGCCCGGAACTTCACCCCCGGGACGCTGAACCCGAAGGCCCTCGCCAGGACCGTGGGCGACCACCTCGCCAACCCGCTGCTGCGTCGGCTGTACGCGATCGGCGCGCTGTTCATGACGGTGTTCGGCGCGGTCTACACGGTGATCGGCTACCGGCTGGTGGAGGCTCCGTTCAACCTCCCGCAGGGGGTCGTCGGCTCGATCTTCCTGGTCTACCTCGTCGGTACGGTCTCCTCCGCCGCGGCCGGCAGGCTGGTCGCCCGGCTCGGCCGCCGGGGCGCGCTGTACCTGGCCGTCTCCACCACCGCCGCCGGGTTGCTCCTCTCCCTCTCCGACCGACTGGCCGCCGTGCTCCTCGGCCTGGTCCTGATCACGGCGGGCTTCTTCGCCGGGCACGCGGTCGCCTCCTCGTCCGTGAGCCGTACGGCCACGAAGGGCCGCGCCCAGGCGTCGGCGCTCTACCAGTCCGCGTACTACCTGGGCTCCAGCGCGGGCGGCACGCTCGGCGCGGTCGCCTTCCACGCGGGCGGCTGGACCGGGACCGTGGCGCTGGGGCTGTTCGCGGTGCTCGGCGTCGTGTCGATCACGCTGTACGGCTCGCGGGTCGCCCGCGCCGAACGGCTCCGGACCTCGCCGGTGGCGGCCGTACGGGCCTGAGGGCCGGCACGTTCTCCGGTACCCGCCGGGGACGGAACCCGGCGCCCGGCAACCGGGACTCGGCGACCGGTACCCGGAACCCGGCGACCGTGCAGAACTGAGACATCCGGCGCACAACCATCGACTCCCCGACGCGCGTCTAGCAGGCGGAATCACCTCACGGCGCGCGAAGGGGAGTTGGCGTACATGGCAGTCGCGGGGAACATACGGGGAGTACGGCTGCGGCGCGGCATCGCGCTGACGGTCGCGGGGCTGGCCTCGGTGCCCGCCCTGGTCATCGGTACCGGCGGGTCGGCGCAGGCGGCGTCCTGCACGAAGTCCACCGGGCCGTACCAGAAGCAGGTCGAGAAGTATCTGCACCGGCCGGTCGACGGCAAGCAGTCGTCCGCCGACTGCAAGGCGATCCGGTCGTTCCAGAGCACGTACGGGGTCACCCCCACCATCGGGTACGCGGGTCCGGTCACCTGGCGCACGATGAAGACGCTCACCGCCCAGAAGGCGGCCGGCAAGAACCCGAACAAGGACAAGAAGTGTCCCACCGACAAGGGGCGCATCGCGTGTGTCGACCTGACCCGGCAGCTGAGCTGGATCCAGGACGGCAGCAAGCTGAAGTTCGGCCCCGTGCCGGTGCGGACCGGGCGCAACGGGTACGAGACCCGCACCGGGTCGAAGAAGATCTACTGGCGGAACATCGACCACGTCTCGTCGATCTACCACGTGGCCATGCCGTACGCGCAGTTCTTCGACGGCGGGCAGGCGTTCCACTCGGTGGGCGTGAAGATGTGGAACCCGCCGGGGTCGCACGGCTGCGTCAACATGCGCTCCGCCGACGCGAAGTCATACTGGAAGCTGCTGAGGAACGGCGACGACGTCTACGTGTACGGGCGCAAGCCCGGCACCTGATCCGGCCGGGCCGACCGGGCCCCGGCACCGTCCCGGAGCCCGGTCGGGGCCTGTTCGGGACTCGGCCGGAACTCGCCCCGAACGCGACTGGAACACGGCGGCGGCAAGGGCGGCTTCGGCGCTTTCCGCCCCTGTTGTCAGTGGCCTGCTGTAGCTTCCGAAGTGCCGAAGTGGGCGGTGTCACAGCGCAACAGGGGTGGAGCGATGAGTGATCTGACGGCGACGACGGACATCGACAGCCGTCTGGAGGGGCACCGGGTCGAGCTGACCGGCTACTGCTACCGGATGCTCGGCTCGGCCTTCGAGGCGGAGGACGCCGTGCAGGACACGCTGGTACGTGCCTGGCGGAACTTCGAGAAGTTCGAGGGGCGCTCCTCGCTGCGGTCCTGGCTGTACCGCATCGCCACCAACGTCTGTCTGGACATGCTGAACGCGGGCAACAAGCGGGCCCGTCCCGTCGACCTGACGGGGCCGACGCCGCTCGCCCAGGCGGCGCTCAACCCGCTGCCGGAGAACACCTGGCTGGAGCCGATGCCGGACGGCCGCATCCTGCCGACGGTGGCCGACCCGGCGGAGGCCGCCGTGGCGCGGGAGTCGGTGCGGCTCGCGTTCGTCGCCGCGCTCCAGCACCTGCCTCCCAAGCAGCGGGCCGTGCTGATCCTGCGCGAGGTGCTGGCCTGGAAGGCGAGCGAGGTCGCCGAGCTGCTGGACACCTCGGTCGCCTCCGTCAACAGCGCCCTCCAGCGGGCGCGGGCCACCCTCACGGAGCACGGGGGGAAGCCCGCGGACACCGCGAATCCGCTCGACGAGGAGCAGCGCAAGCTCCTGGAGCGGTACGTGGCGGCCTTCGAGGGGTACGACATGGCGGCGCTGACCGCGCTGCTCCACGAGGACGCCGTGATGACCATGCCGCCGTTCGACCTCTGGCTCCAGGGGCACGACGACATCACCGGCTTCATGCTCTCCATCGGCGCGGGCTGCGCGGGCTCCCGCCTGGTGCCGACGTTCGCCAACGGCACCCCGGCGTTCGCCCACTACAAGCCGAACCCGGAAGGCCCCGGGTTCGTGCCGTGGGCGGTGCAGGTCATCGACATCTCGGAGGGCTCCATCACCGGGATGCACTGCTTCCTGGACACACCGCGCTGGTTCCCGCTCTTCGGGCTGCCGGACCACCTCGACGACGACGCGGCGGTATGAGGCCGGGCCGGTGAGACGCGGAATACGGAACGGGCTGGTGGTCGGCTGGGTGGTGCTGGCCGCCGGTGGCTGGGGCGTGGCCCGGTGGATGGGTGAGCCCTCCGCCACCGGCGGCCCGGCCCCGGTGACACCGCCGTCCTCCGGGGCGGAGCCGGGACCTCAGCCCGAGTCCGACTGCGGGGACTTCGTCGCGGCGCCCCCGGGCCCCAGCGCCTCCCCGAACTCGTCCGCCACGCTGACGAAAGTCGCGGCCGACGGGAGAGTTTCCATCGGTACGACGGTCTGCGACTCGGCCCGGATCACGTCGTCCGGGGACGAGGAGGACTGAGCGGGACGGGGGCGGGGCGGGAGTGGGAGTGGGACGGGTGTGGGATGGGCGTGGCTCCGGTGGTGTACGGGGCGGCGGTCGGTTCGTGATCCTTCCGGTCCGGTCCGTCCTCCGGCCCCGGCCCGCACCTCGCGTCCGCCGTCCACCTCGTGCCCGGCCCGTACCTCATGTCCGGCACGCACCTTGTGCCCGGCCCGGCCTCCTGCCCCGGCCCGCGCCTCATGTCCGTCCCGCACCTCGCGTCCGTCGTCTACCCCGGGTCCGTCCCGCCCGCCACGTCCGTGACACCCGTCGTGTTCGCCACACCCGTCACACTGGTGACGCCCATCAGCTCGGCCAGTCCCACCAGGTCCAGCAGGCTCCGCAGTTCCGGGGACGCGTTGCGCAGCCGTAGCCTTCGGCCGCCCGCCCGGCGTGCGACGAGCACCAGCCGCGCTATCGCCTCGACCAGTACCAGATCCGCCCGTACGACCCCGCCCACATCGCAGTCCACCCCGGCGTCCGGGGCGTGGGCGGCACCGTCGGGGCCGTGCAGCAGCGCCTCCAGCTCGGCGCAGAGTCCCGGCACCGCGTCCCTGGTGACGCGGCCGGTGACGACGAGAACGATCGGGGTCATGGCTTCCACATCAGGGGAGACCGGCGCGACGGCCGAAACTCATCGCTGCCCGGTCCGGTACTTCCCTCGGCCGTCGCGCACCCCCGGCGGCTTCCCGGCACCCCCTCGCCACACCACACCGTCCTGAACCGGGATGTTCCGGACCACCCCGGGCCGACCCGGACCGTCCCGGACCGCGCCGGAGCGATGATCTTTCGTCAACTCCGTTGATCTGTGCGTCTTCTGTGAACCCGTCTGCCCAATTCCCCCTCTAGGTACGTGAACCGGTCGGCACCGGCGTCGCCGTCGTGCCGACTGACCAGTGGCCCTCGGGGCCGCCTGATTCTCCAGGGGGAGAGTTGCGCAAACACGTGAAAAACGCGTGTGTTTCGACCGTCGCCGCGGCAGCCGCCGTGGCGCTCGCGGCCGGGATGACCAGCCCGGCCGTCGCACAGCCCGACACCGCCCGGCCGACCGGCACCAAGTCCCTGGCCCAGCACCGGCTGACACTGATCACCGGTGACCTCGTCACGGTGGACGCCAAGGGCCGGGTCGTCGGCTTCCGCGCCGCGAAGGGGCGCGAGCACATACCCGTGCAGCGCCAGATACGCGACGGGCACACCCTGCTCGTCCCGGCCGACGCCCACCGGCTGATCAGCTCCGGGAAGCTGGACCGCCGGCTGTTCGACATCACCGAGCTGAGCCGGGCGGAGAACCGCCGGGCCCAGAAGGCGGGCCTGAAGCTGATCGTCTCCTACCGGGGCGCGAAGGCCGCCACCGCGAAGGCCGAGGTCCGCGACGCCGGTTCCACCCGGGTCGCCCGGACCCTGAAGACGCTGAACGCCGAGTCGGTGATCACCCCGCAGCGCGACGCCGGGGACATCTGGCAGGCACTGACCAGCAAGGCCCCGCGCAGCACCCAGCTCACCACCGCCGCCGGGATCGACCGGGTCTGGCTGGACGGCGTACGCAGGGCGAGCCTCGACAAGAGCGTCCCGCAGATCGGCACCCCGGCCGCGTGGAAGGCCGGTTACACCGGGAAGGGTGTCAAGATCGCCGTCCTGGACACCGGAGTGGACGCCACCCACCCCGACCTCAAGGACCAGATCCTCGACACGAAGAACTTCACCTCCTCCCCGGACGCCAAGGACCGGGTCGGCCACGGCACCCACGTCTCGTCGATCGCGGCCGGTACGGGCGCCAAGTCGGGCGGCAAGTTCAAGGGCGTGGCCCCGGACGCCAAGCTCCTCGAGGGCAAGGTCCTCGACGACGACGGCTTCGGCGACGACTCCGGCATCCTGGCCGGGATGGAGTGGGCGGTCGCGCAGGGCGCCGACATCGTCAACCTGAGCCTCGGCGGCGGCGACACCCCCGAGGTCGACCCGCTGGAGGCGGCGGTCAACAAGCTGTCCGCCGACAAGGGCGTCCTGTTCGCCATCGCGGCGGGCAACGAGGGCCCCGGCGCCGGCACCGTCGGCTCCCCCGGCAGCGCGGAGGCCGCGCTGACCGTCGGCGCCGTCGACGACAAGGACGGCCTGGCGGAATTCTCCAGCCGCGGCCCGCGCATCGGCGACAGCGGGATCAAGCCCGACGTCACCGCCCCCGGCGTGGACATCACGGCCGCCGCCGCCCCCGGCTCCGCCATCGACCAGGAGGTCGGGCAGAACCCGCCGGGCTACCTGACGATCTCCGGCACGTCGATGGCGACCCCGCACGTCGCGGGCGCCGCCGCGCTCCTCAAGCAGCAGCACCCGGAGTGGAAGTACGCCGAGCTCAAGGGCGCGCTCACCGCCTCGACGAAGCCGGGCGCGTACACCCCGTTCGAGCAGGGCACGGGCCGGATCGCCGTCGACCGGGCGATCGCCCAGACCGTCGTCGCCGAGCCGGTCTCGCTGAGCTTCGGCCTCCAGCAGTGGCCGCACACCGACGACACCCCGGTCACCAAGAAGCTGACGTACCGCAACCTCGGCACCAGTGACGTCACCCTCGACCTCACGACCGAGGCGACCGGGCCGAAGGGCGGGCCCGCCCCGGCCGGCTTCTTCACCCTCGGCGCCGACAAGGTCACCGTCCCCGCGGGCGGTACCGCCGACGTGCCCCTGACCGTGAACACCAAGCTCGGCGGCAACGCCGACGGCGTCTACTCGGCGTACGTCGTCGGGACCGGCGGCGGCCAGAGCGTCCGCACGGCGGCCGCGGTCGAGCGCGAGATCGAGTCGTACGACGTCACCGTCAAGACCATCGGGCGCGACGGCAAGCCGGCCCAGTTCGTCGAGACCGACCTCTTCGGCCTCTCGGGAACGGCGCTCGGCCAGTGGCTCTCCCCGACGAACACCGACGGCACGGCCAAGGTCCGTCTGCCCAAGGGTGGTTACACCCTGAACGGGGCCGTCACCGTCGACCCCGAGGACTACGCCAAGGGCACCGACTGGCTGTCCCAGCCGAAGCTGGACGTCACCAAGAACCTCACCGTGACGCTCGACGCGCGCAAGGCGAAGCCGGTGGACATCACCCTGCCCACCACCGGGACGAAGTCCCTGCTGGCCGCGCCCGACCTCCAGTTCTCGACCGAGGAGGGCGGCTACACCTACGGCTGGATCCTCGACACGTACAAGAACTTCAACACCGCGCACTTCGGCCCGAAGGTGACCGACGGCTCGCTCTCCCAGCACTGGCTCGGCAGCTGGGCCAAGGGTGCCTCCACCCGGTACGACATCGCGGCCGGCGGCCCGGCGACGCAGGCGTCCACCGGTTACCAGCGGAAGTACACCGCCGCCCAGCTGGCCAAGGTCGGCCTCGCCCTCGGCTCGCCCGCCAAGGGCAAGACCGGTGAGGTCTCCGCGTGGGCCGCGCTGCCCGGATCGGACAACGTCTGGGCGAGCTGGACCGCCCACAAGATCCCCGGCAACGTCACCACCTACGTCTCCACCGCCGACAAGGTGAAGTGGGGCTTCGAGTTCAGCCAGGACGGCGGGCTCGACGAGGACGGCTACCCGGTGACCGAGGCGCAGTACTCCCTCGGCACCCCGCAGACGTTCAAGGCGGGCAAGTCCTACACGAAGAAGGTCAACACCGCGGTGTTCGGCCCCGTGGTCACCTCCCAGTACGGCGTCCTCCGCGACGGCGACGACATCGTCGGCGTGCTGCCGCTGGTGGCCGACGGGCGCGGCAACATCGGTGACTCCGCCTACAGTTCGGCCAAGACGGTCCTGTACCGCAACGGCAAGAAGTTCGCCCAGAACGAGGACCCGTTGGCGGGCAGCACCCCCTTCGCCGTGCCGGCCGGTGCCGCCGACTACCGGCTGACGACCTCGCTGCGGCGCAGCGCGGCGCTCTCCCCGGTCTCCACCCGGATCGACGCGAGCTGGACCTTCCGCTCCAAGCGGACCTCGGGTCCGACCATGCTGCCGGTCTCCACGGTGCGGTTCACGCCCAACGTCACCTCCGACAGCCGGGTCACGGCCGGCCGGACCGCTTCGGTGCCCGTGACGGTGCAGGGCGCCGCCGCCGGAAAGAACCTCAAGTCGCTGACGGTGTACGTCAGTTACGACGGCGGCAAGACGTGGAAGAAGTCCGCGGTGAAGAAGGGCAAGCTCTCCGTGAAGAACCCGGCCAAGGGGAAGTCCATCTCCTACCGGGCCGATGTCACGGACAAGAAGGGCAACAAGTCGTCGGTGTCGATCTACAACGCCTACTTCGGCAAGTGACCGGCCCCGGGCGGTGAGCCGACAGGCCCCCGCCCGCGCACGACAGCGGCCCGCCGGGACGGATTCCTCCGCCCCGGCGGGCCGTTCGCGTTCCCGGACCGCGCCGCACCCGGCAGCACCTGTCAGCTCACCGGGAACACCCCGGTGTCCAGGACGAGCCCGAACGGCTCGGGCAGCGTCAGCTTCTCCCCGTACTCGACCGTGTCCAGCACCCGGTAGGTGCCGCCTTCCGGCTCCCCGTACAGCGTGGCGGTGGGGCGGCCCGAGTGCCACGGGTCGAGCAGCAGGAACAGCTCGACACCGGCCTTCGCGTAGCCGCGCACCTTGCCGATGCGGTCGTGGTTGGCGTTGGCCTTCGAGGTGATCTCGACGACGAGACGGGCCTCTTCGGCCGGAATGCGGTTGCCCGGTCCGGTCGTCACGGTGTCCGGCACGACGACCAGGTCCGGAATGTAGAGCCCGGCCCGGCCCGGTACCGAGACTCCGAGGGTCTGGAAGATCTCCCAGTCCTCCGGAATGACGCGGTACAGCCTGCGCTGGAGGCGCGCCGCGGTGAGATTGTGGTCGTTGGACGGCGGTGGCGACACGGTGACGATCCCCTCGATGATCTCCACCTTGCAGCCCTCGGGCGCGTCCGTCTCCTCCCAGATCCGGACGAGGTCGTCCCATTCCCGGCCGTGGCCCGGAGCGGGATCGACGGTGAGTGCGCTCATGGCGGTCTCCTCCTATCGGTGCGTCACCGAGTCCAGCATGCCGAACGGGACCGGCGGCGGTCCACCGGTCCCGTTCACCCGTATGGGAAAACCGCAGGTCAGGCGATACGTTCCCGCACCACGGGGGTGGCGGTGAAGGCCGTGCCCGCCGGGGCGATGTCGTACGCGTCGGGCAGGGCCTTCAGCGCGTAGTCGAACTTCTCCGGGGTGTCGGTGTGCAGCGTCAGCAGCGGCTGGCCGGCCGTGACCGGGTCGCCCGGCTTGGCGTGCAGCTCGACGCCCGCGCCCGCCTGCACCGGGTCCTCCTTGCGGGCCCGGCCCGCGCCGAGGCGCCAGGCGGCGACGCCGATGTCGTAGGCGTCCAGGCGGGTCAGCACGCCGGTGGACGGGGCCGTGACCACGTGCTGCTCGCGGGCGACCGGGAGCGGTGCGTCCGGGTCGCCGCCCTGGGCGGAGATCATGCGGCGCCAGACGTCCATCGCGGAGCCGTCGGCGAGGGCCTTCTCCGGGTCGGCGTCCTTGAGGCCCGCCGCGTCCAGCATCTCGCGGGCCAGGGCGAGGGTGAGGTCGACGACGTCCTTCGGGCCGCCGCCGGCCAGCACCTCGACGGACTCGCGCACCTCCAGGGCGTTGCCCGCGGTCAGGCCGAGCGGGGTGGCCATGTCGGTGAGCAGGGCGACCGTGCGCACGCCGCTGTCGGTGCCCAGCGCGACCATGGTGGAGGCCAGTTCGCGGGCGTCCTCGATGGTCTTCATGAAGGCGCCGGAGCCGACCTTGACGTCCAGGACGAGCGCGCCGGTGCCCTCGGCGATCTTCTTGGACATGATCGAGCTGGCGATCAGCGGGATGGCCTCGACGGTGCCGGTGACGTCGCGGAGCGCGTACAGCTTCTTGTCGGCGGGGGCCAGACCGTCACCGGCGGCGCAGATGACCGCGCCGGTGGTGTCCAGGACGTCGAGCATCTCCGCGTTGGAGAGGTGCGCGCGCCAGCCGGGGATGGACTCCAGCTTGTCCAGCGTGCCGCCGGTGTGGCCGAGGCCCCGGCCGCTGAGCTGCGGCACGGCGGCGCCGCAGGCGGCGACCAGCGGGGCGAGCGGCAGGGTGATCTTGTCGCCGACGCCGCCGGTGGAGTGCTTGTCGGTGGTGGGCCGGGAGAGCGAGGCGAAGTCCATCCGCTCGCCGGAGGCGATCATCGCGGCGGTCCAGCGGGCGATCTCGGTGCGGTTCATGCCGTTCAGCAGGATCGCCATGGCCAGCGCGGACATCTGCTCGTCGGCGACCTCACCGCGGGTGTACGCGTCGATGACCCAGTCGATCTGCTCGGGGGTCAGCTCGCCTCGGTCCCGCTTGGTGCGGATGACGGAGATGGCGTCCATGTCCTGGGAGTCCTTCCGGCCGGTACGTACGTGTGCGTGCGGTACGCGAGAGTCCCGAATGACTCTACGCGCATAGAGGGTGGAGATGGGAGTGGCCCTCCCGACGGGCGGGAGGGCCACGGTGATCCGGGAGGGCCGCGGTGGTCCGGGGCCATGGTGGTCCGGGGCCGCAGTGGTCGCGATGCGGACGTCCGCCGCCCCGGGTGCCCGGTTTCTACTTCAGGTGCCCCGGACCGAACGCCTGCGGCAGCATCTCGTCGAGCGTGCGCAGTCCGTCCGGTGTCTCCAGGACCAGTTCCGGGCCGCCGAACTCGTACAGCAGCTGCCGGCACCTGCCGCACGGCACCAGGATCTCGCCGGCCCCGTCCACGCAGGTGAAGTGGGTCAGCCGGCCGCCGCCGGTGGCGTGCAGCTCGGAGACCAGGCCGCACTCGGCGCACAGCCCGATCCCGTACGAGGCGTTCTCGACGTTGCAGCCGGAGACCGTGCGGCCGTCGTCGACCCGGGCCGCGGCGCCGACCGGGTAGTGCGAGTACGGCACGTACGCGCGCGTCATCGCGGCCCGTGCGGCGCCGCGCAGCGCCGCCCAGTCGACCTCCGCGGCGGCCGTCACTTGCCCTGGCCCTTCCGGTAGACGAGACCGTCCGCCTTTGGCATGCGCAGCCGTTGCGCGGAGAGCGAGAGGACCAGCAGCGTCGTGACGTAGGGGGCCGCGTCGACGAACTGGCTCGGCACCTGGTCGGTCAGCGCGTACCAGGTGAAGAGCAGCCCGGAGACCGCTGCCGAGACCACCGCCGCCACGTACTTCTTCCGGTACAGCTGCCAGATCAGCACGGCCACCAGCAGGATCGCGAGCAGCAGGAGCATCGCGTGCACGTTCTCGGCACCGCCGCGCAGCTTGAGGCTGTCGGTGAAGCCGAACAGGCCCGCGCCGAGCGCCATCCCGCCCGGCATCCAGTTGCCGAAGATCATCGCGGCGAGACCGATGTAGCCGCGGCCGCCGGTCTGGCTCTCCTGGTAGATGCCGGTGGAGACGATCGCCAGGAAGGCGCCGGCGAGACCGGCGAGACCGCCGGAGACGACGACGGCGATGTACTTGTACTTGTAGACGTTGACACCGAGCGACTCGGCGGCGACCGGGCTCTCGCCGCAGGAACGCAGCCGCAGCCCGAACGACGTGCGCCACAGCACCCACCAGGTGCCGGGGATCAGCAGCAGCGCGACGACGGTCAGCCAGGACAGGTTGGTGACCAGGCCGCCGATGA
The DNA here is from genome assembly GCF_008120935.1 of Streptomyces sp. sk2.1. Taxonomy (GTDB): domain Bacteria; phylum Actinomycetota; class Actinomycetes; order Streptomycetales; family Streptomycetaceae; genus Streptomyces. Next base: position 332,085 of record NZ_RDBO01000077.1, on the reverse strand, counting down.
CCCCGGCGATGTCCGAGACGAGGAACCAGTGCTTCTGCTGGATGTCCAGGAGCCAGTCCGACAGTCCGGGGATGGTGATGCGGTCGATCGCCTCGATCCGCGGGGACTGCTTGGACGAGCCGCCCTCGACGCCGTCGAAGGCGTAGTTGGAGAGGTAGCGGGTCACGCCGACCGCGAGGATGTTGATGGCCACACCGGAGACGATGTGGTTCACCCCGAAGGTGACGGTGATGATCGCGTGCAGCAGGCCGCCGAGGGCGCCGCCGATGATGCCGAACAGGACGCCCACCCACGGGCCCCACTGGAACCCGGCCCAGGCACCGAACCAGGTGCCCAGGATCATCATGCCTTCGAGACCGATGTTGACGACGCCCGCCCGCTCGGCCCACAGACCGCCGAGTCCGGCGAGGCCGATCGGTACCGCCAGTTCGAGCGCGCCCGCGACCTGCCCGACGGACGTCACGTCGTTGGCGCCGCTGATCAGGCGGACGAGCGAGACCAGTGCGAGACCGCCCGCGATGATCAGCAGGATGACGGGCAGGGTGAGCTTGCGGCGGCCGCCGCCCTTCTTGGGGGCGACGCTCGCGGCGGAAACCTGGGTTGCGCTCACAGTGCGGCCTCCTTCTCGGTCTTGAGGGCATGGCCGGCGGCGAGTTCCTCGCCGACCTTCTGCTGCTGGCGGCGGGTTCCGTAACGGCGCACGAGTTCGTAGCTGACGACGACCGAGATCACGATCAGCCCCTGCATGATCGTGGCGATCTCCTTCTCGTACCCGAACTGGTCGAGCGAGGCGGACGCCTTGTCCAGGAAGGCGATCAGCAGGGCGCTGAAGGCGATGCCGACCGGGTTGTTCCGGCCGAGCAGGGCGATGGTGATGCCGGTGAAGCCGATCCCGGTCGGGAAGTCGAGGCTGTAGGTGTGCGAGTCGCCCAGGAGCGTCGGCATGCCCGCGAGACCGGCGACGGCGCCGGAGATCAGCATCGAGGTGAGGATCATCTTCTTGGCGTCCACGCCGGAGGCCTGGGCGGCGCTCTCGCTCTCACCCGTGGCCCGCAGGTCGAAGCCGAAGCGGGTGCGGTTCAGGACGAACCAGTAGATGATGCCGCAGGCGGCCGCGACGAAGGTGAATCCGTAGATCTCCCCCGCCTCCTCGCCCATGGACAGACCGGGGAACCAGGCGGACTCCGGGAGGTCGCCGGTGGTCAGGTTGTTGGAGCCGGCGGGCTGCACACCGAAGTTCTTCGGCAGGATCAGCCAGGCGATCAGCGCGGTCGCGATGGAGTTGAGCATGATCGTCGAGACGACCTCGCTCACTCCCCGGGTGGTCTTGAGGAAGCCGGCGATGCCCGCCCAGAAGGCGCCGACCAGCATCGCGACGATCACGATCAGCGCGATCTGCAGCGGTCCGGGCAGGTCGACGCTCGCGCCGACCAGCGCGGCCATCATCGCGGCGAGCCGGTACTGGCCGTCGACACCGATGTTGAAGAGGTTCATCCGGAAGCCGACGGCGACCGCGAGGGCGGCGAGGTAGTACGTACCCGCCTGGTTGATGATCAGCACCTGCACGTCGACGTACGCCGCCGAGTCGAGCATCAGCCGGTACGGCTCGAACGGGTTCTTGCCCGAGGCGAGCAGCACCGCGGTGGTGAGCACGAAGGCGACGACCAGGGCGAGAACGGGGCCGGCGAAGCCCAGGATCAGCCGGTCCTTGTCGAATTTCTTCATCGGTCCTCGTCCTCCGGTGCTGCCTCGAGATGACCGGTGGCGGCGCCGGTCATGGCCGAGCCCAGTTCCTCCGGGGTGATGGTGCCGGGGTCGGCGTCGGCGACCAGCCGACCGCGGTACATGACGCGCAGGGTGTCGGAGAGCCCGATCAGCTCGTCCAGGTCCGCCGAGATGAGCAGGACGGCGAGGCCCTCCCGGCGCGCCTCCCGGATCTGGTCCCAGATCTGCGCCTGCGCGCCGACGTCCACACCGCGGGTGGGGTGGGCGGCGATCAGGAGCTTCGGGTCGTGGCTCATCTCCCGGCCGACGATCAGCTTCTGCTGGTTGCCGCCGGAGAGGGAGGCCGCGGTGACCTCGATGCCGGGGGTGCGGACGTCGTACTCGCGCACGATCCGCTCGGTGTCGGCGCGGGCCGCCTTGATGTCCAGCAGTCCGTGCCGGCTGTTGGGCCGCTCCGTGACGTGGCCGAGGATACGGTTCTCCCAGAGGGGCGCCTCCAGCAGCATGCCGTGCCGGTGGCGGTCCTCCGGGATGTAGCCGATGCCGCTCTCGCGCCGCTTGCGCGTGGGGATGTGGGAGATGTCCCGGCCGTCGAGGGTGATCACACCGCCGTCGGGGTTCCGCATGCCGATCAGTGCCTCGATCAGCTCGGTCTGGCCGTTGCCCTCCACACCGGCGATGCCCAGGACCTCGCCCTTGCGGATGGTGAGGTCGATGCCGGCCAGCACGTCGCGCACCACGCCGTCCGGGTCGGTCGCGGTGAGCGCGAGGTTCTCGACGCGCAGCATCGGAACGTCCGTCACCGTGGACTCACGGGTCTCGGGTGAGGGCAGCTCGCTGCCGACCATCAGCTCGGCGAGCTGCTTGGTGGTGGTGTTGGCCGGGTCCGCGGTGCCGACCGTCGTGCCGCGGCGGATCACCGTGATGTCGTCGGCGACCGACAGGACCTCGCCCAGCTTGTGCGAGATGAAGATGACGGTCAGGCCCTCGGCCTTGAGCTCGCGCAGGTTGTCGAAGAGCGCGTCGACCTCCTGCGGCACGAGCACGGCGGTCGGCTCGTCCAGGATCAGGATGCGCGCGCCGCGGTAGAGGACCTTGAGGATCTCCACGCGCTGGCGGTCGGCGACGCCGAGGTCCTCGACGAGGGCGTCGGGCCGGACCCCCAGACCGTACGCGTCCGAGATCTCCATGATCTTCTTGCGGGCCGCGGAGCCGATGCCGTGCAGCTTCTCGCCGCCGAGAACCACGTTCTCCAGGACGGTGAAGTTGTCGGCGAGCATGAAGTGCTGGTGCACCATGCCGATGCCGCAGCCGATGGCATCGGCCGGGCTGCCGAACGTCACCTCGGTCCCGTCGACCGTGATGGTGCCCTCGTCCGGCTTCTGCATGCCGTAGAGGATCTTCATCAGGGTCGACTTGCCGGCACCGTTCTCACCGACGAGGGCGTGAACCGTGCCCTTGCGGATGGTGATGTCGATGTCCCGGTTGGCGACGACGCCGGGGAAGCGTTTGGTGATGCCGTGCAGTTCTACGGCAGGGGGGCTGGACGCGTTGATGACGCACTCTCCTTGGCCGGACAGGAGCGGGGCGGAGGGGCAGGGGCGGGGTGAAGTTATCGCGCCGGAGGGCTGTCTACACGCGTAGCGCTGCCGAATCGTAAGACGCCTGTGCTCAACACGTCGAAAGACCGGGGTCGTGCCTCTGTGCTGGGAAGACGCTGTGACGGGCGGAACTTCTTCGGGACTGCTTCAGGACTTCTTCGGTACCGCTTCGGGGACTGCTCCGGGACCGCTTCGAGGGCTGTTCCGAGGCTGCTCCGGGAACCCCTTTCAGGACCTCTTCGAGGACCTTTCCAGGACTTCTCCGGGGAACTCCTCCGCGGAACGCCCCCCGAGCCCGGAGCGGCGGTGTGCGCGCTCCGGGCCCGGGGAAGCAGCCGTACGGCGGTCGCCGTTACGGGGTGGTCTTGACGGTGACCTTGCCGTCGATGATGTCCTTCTTCGCCTTGTCCACGGCGGCGATGACGTCGGTCATCTTGGTGAAGGCCGGGTTGGAGTCGGCCAGGCCGACGCCGTCCTTGTCCAGGCCGTAGCGGATCTCACCGGACTGCGGCTTGCCGTCCTTGACCGACTTGATCAGGTTGTAGACGGAGTCCGCGACGTCCTTGGTGACCGAGGTCAGGATCTGGTCCTTGTAGGCGGCCAGGCCCTTCTGGTTGTACTGGTCGGAGTCGACGCCGATGGCCCACTTGCCCGCCTTGGCGGTGGCCTCGATGGAGCCGGAGCCGGCCAGACCGGCCGCCGCGTAGATGACGTCGGCCTTCTTGTCGAGCTGCCCCTGGGCGGCGGCCTTGCCGAGGTCGGGCTTGGAGAAGCCGTCGAAGTTCGGCGGCTGGGTCAGGTACTGCGACAGGACCTTCACCGACGAGTCGGTGTCCTTCACGCCCTGCTCGAAGCCGGCCTGGAACTTCTTGATCAGCGGGGTCTCGACACCGCCGATGAAGCCGACCGTCTTGGACTTGGTCACCTTGGCCGCCGCGACACCGGCGAGGTAGGAGCCCTGCTCCTCGTTGAAGACCATGTTGGCGATGTTCTTGTCGGTCACCGAGGCGTCGTCGATGATGCCGAAGGTGGTCTTCGGGAACTTCGCCGCGACCTTCTTGATGGCGGGCGCGTACGCGAAGCCGACACCGATCACCGGGTTGTTGCCGGCGCGGGCCAGCGTGGTGAGGCGCTGCACCTTGTCGGCGTCCGCCTCGCCGTCCGACGGCTCGGCCTCGGTGCCCTTGAAGCCGAGTTCCTTCTCGGCCTTGGCCAGACCGGCGTAGGCGGCGTCGTTGAACGACTGGTCGCCGCGACCGCCGACGTCGTACGCGATGGCCGTCTTGGCTTCCTTGGAGTCGGAACCAGCATCCGACGACGTCTTACTGCCACAGGCCGTGGCGCTGAGTGCGAGCGCCGCGGACGCGAGGCCCACGGTGGCAATCCGGGTGATCCGGCGCAAGGGAAGGCTCCTTCAAACCTGACCGAAGCGCCTCTTCCGGCGCTGGTTTCGCCGCGATCGTAACGCGCGTAGATGTCAGATAAAGCCCCGTACGGAAGCCGTTATCGGATCGTCGCGAACGAGAGGTGACCGACCCGATTACGGGTGGTTGCCATCGGGCGACACGGAGGAAGCGAACGGTCCGGGAACACGGTACCCGCCGCGCGGCGGGGGCTGTTCGGGCGGTCGGGAAACGGGGGCGGGGTTGTGCGCCTTCCGCCCGTTCCCACCACGTTCCCGCCACTTCTTCCGCCCGTTCCCGTGACGGCTTTCGGCCGCTTCCGCCCCGCCCGCCACGTCCGTCCAGGCACCGCCGCTGTTCGGTCGCCGCTCCCGGTCGGTCGCCGTTCCGGGCCGGTCGCCGTTCCAGGTCAGTCGCCGTTCCAGGCCGGTCGCCGTTCCGGGTCAGTCGTCGCGGCCGTCCAGGAGTGCCGAGGCGGTGAACAGCTCGACGGCCACCGTGATCGCCTCCTCGTCCGCGTCGAAGTCGCCGCGGTGCAGGTCGAGGCGGGCGGTGTCGCCGGGGGTGCGGACGCCGAGGCGTGCCATGGCGCCGGGGACGTGCTCCAGGTACCAGGAGAAGTCCTCGCCGCCGAGGCTCTGCTCGGTGCTCTCGATCGACTGCGGTCCGCGGCGGGCGGTCATCGCCCCGGCGAGCAGGTCGATCACGGCGGCGTCGTTCACGACGGGCGGGACGCCCTGGACGTAGTCGATCACCGTCTTGGCGCCGTGCAGCCCGGCCACCTCGTCGATCGCGGCGTGCACCAGGTCCGGCGCCTCCCGCCAGGCCGCCAGGTCCAGGCAGCGGACGGTGCCCGACAGCTCGGCGTGCTGCGGGATCACGTTGCAGGCGTGGCCGGCCTCCAGCCGCCCCCAGGTCACGGCGAGGCCGGAGCGGGCGTCGACCCGGCGGGCCAGCAGCGCGGGCACCTCGGTGGCCACCTTGGCGGCGGCGGTGACCAGGTCGGTGGTGAGATGCGGGCGGGCGGTGTGGCCGCCCGGTCCGTCGAGGGAGACCTCCAGCCGGTCGCAGGCCGAGGTGATCGCCCCGACCCGCAGGCCGATCCGGCCCACGTCCACCTTCGGGTCGCAGTGCACCCCGATGATCCGCCCGACGCCCTCCAGCGCCCCGGACAGGATCGTCTCGGGCGCCCCGCCGGGCAGCACCTCCTCGGCCGGCTGGAAGATCAGCCGCACCGGGTTCGGGAGCAGCCCCCGCCGGTCGAGGTCGGCGAGCACGAGGCCGGCGCCGAGGACCGCGGTGGTGTGGACGTCGTGCCCGCAGGCGTGCGCCCGGTCGGGGACGGTGGAGCGGTACGGGACGCCGGTCTTGGTGTCCGGAATGGGCAGGGCGTCGATGTCGGCGCGCAGGGCGAGGACGGGCGGGGTGGAGTCGTCCCGCGTGCCCACGTCGCAGATGAGTCCGGTTCCGGTGGAGAGCACCCGGGGCCGCAGGCCGGCCTTCTCCAGCCGGGCCTTGATGGCCGCGGTGGTGCGGAACTCCTGGTTGCCGAGCTCGGGGTGCATGTGCAGATCGCGTCGGAAGGCGATCAGTTCGGCACGCAGGTCCTCGGGCAGGGTGCCGGGAAGCTGTTCGTCGTGAGGCGTCGGCTCGGCGTCGGAATCGCGGGACATCAACTGGTTCACCTGGCGAAGGGTACGGCCCTTCCCCCTTCAACTGACCATGAAACAAGAAAAGTTCAGCCACATAGACGAACAAAAGATGGTGTGACGGCGAGTGATGAGGCGGACGGATGGGTAAGCTGCCCCGCCACTTCGGGGGTACGGCCCGCGGGACCAGGGCGTTCCGGCACGTCCACCGGGGTCGCGGCCCTCGACGGGAGCCCGGTACCGGCCGAACACCCGGACGACACACCGACCGGAACACCACTGTCGAGATCGACCGAAAACCACCGCTTTCCGCTTCCCGTGCCCGGCGGCACCTTGCGGCCGGCGGAGCGGGGCGGGGCCCCACCTGGTGCGGAGCCGTGGCCCTCGGAACCCTGGGAGGGCGCCGGCACGGTAAGGAATCCGCCACTCCCCCGGCCCGGCCGGAGCCCACCGTCTTTACCCCCCTTTGACTCGGCGACGAGCGGTGGGATCTTCTTCGTACGGCCGCCTCGCCAGGGGGGAGAGGACCCGGCCCGCATCTCGGGGGACGCCGCATGCTGCGTATTCACTTCACCACCGAAGATCTGACCCGCATCCGGATCGCGAGAACGCCCGACCCGCTGTGGGAGACCGCCTTCAGCCTCCACCGGCTCCAGAGCACCCGGGGACGCTGGGCCTTCGCCGAGTGGCACCGCACCGCCCGGCTGAAACTGATCGGTACACCGCTCGGCACCGCCGTCCGCAAGGTCCTGTTCCAGGTCGTGCCCAGGGCCCGCTACTTCCCGGACTTCCTCACCCCGCCCGAGGCCGAAGATGGACTGGACGCCGGCTGCACGGCGATCCTCGACACTCCGCCGGACCGGGTCCGGCGGGAGGTGGAGACCCTCGCCAGGGTCGTCGGGGCTCCCGCCTGGGCGGCCCGGCTGACGGAACGGCGGTCGCGGGAGGAACTGGTGAGCACTCTGCGCGCGTACCACTCCGCCGTGATCGCCCCGCACCACGACCGCGTCCGGGCGAGGATCGACGGCGAGCGGGCAGTACTCGGCCGGTCCGTCCTCGACGACGGCCTGGACGGGCTGCTGGCCGGACTGAAGCCGGGCATGCACTGGCGGCCCCCGGTGCTGGAGGTCGACTACGCGGAGGACCGCGACATGCACCTGGACGGCCGCGGGCTGCGCCTGGTCCCTTCGTACTTCTGCTGGCATCGGGCGGTCGCCTTCGCCGACCCGGCGCTCGAACCGACGCTGCTGTACCCGCTGCACCGCGACGGGGCCCCCGAGCCCGAACCCCCCGGCGCCGCCTCGCTCGGCGCGCTGCTCGGCCGGACCCGCGCCGCCGCCCTGCGCGCCGCCCGGCTGGGCGCCACCACCTCGGAGTTGGCCCGCGCGCTGGGCGTCTCCCCGGCCACCGCCACCCACCACACCTCCGTACTGCGCGAGGCGGGGCTGATCAGCAGCCGCCGGTACGCGAACACGGTCCTGCACACGGTGACCCCGACCGGAGCGGCACTGCTGCGACCGCGACCGCCGCGCCGAGTCCCTCCGGCCGCCCTGTGAGCTGCGTCTTTGGAGCAGCGTCGAATGTCCTGTCGGGGCCACGCCCGTCCGCGTCATCGTGGTTCCACGACAACGGACCGCCCGCCCGGGGGGAATGCCGGGGCGGGGGAAGCGGTCCGGACGAAGGGGGTAACTCATGCGCATGACCAGGAAGTTCGCCGCCGTCGCCAGTGGCATCGCGCTGACCGGGGGCCTGCTGGTCACAAGCGCGGGAACCGTCGGCGCGACGGAGGTCACGCCGACCGCGGCATCGGACTGCCCGTCGGGCTGGTACTGCGTCTGGTCCGGGGAGAACTACACCGGCAGGATGCAGAAGGTGGAGGGGAACAACGCGAACCTGACCCAGTTCGCCGTCTTCCAGGGCTTCAAGTCCCGCTACCAGCACGGCAAGAACTGCGACTTCAAGTGGTACTCGGGGACGAACTACACGGGCAGCAGCGGCATCATCAAGCGGGGCTCCAAGTTGACCGGGTCCACCACCCACTTCATCAAGTCCAACAAGTGGGTCAACTGCGTCTGATCCGGTACCCCCGGACCGACGGGGCGGTGGCATCAGCTGCCGGCCGGAACCTCGGCCGGAATGTCGAGGAAGGAACGAGCGAGCACACCGGTCCGTTCCGGGCGGCGTCGGCTCCCGGCGGCCGAAGGCCATCGGCGTCGGCTCCTACGCCTCCGTCACCGCCGTGGCGCGCCACGGGGCCAGGCGCTGTACGTCGCGGGCGGTTGCCGTGACGCCGCTCAGGAAGCCCTGGGCGCGGGGGGAGGCCGTGTCGCGGAGCCATTCCGGGGCGATGTCGCAGACCGCGACCTTCACCTCGGTGCCGGCCAGGGCGAGGGGCAGGGTGTGGACGACGGTGGAGGGGAAGCTGAGGACCGTGCGGCCGATCGGGCCGCGGCGGGCGATGAGTTCCAGGGGGAGGTCGGGGCGGACGATCTCCAGGCCGGTGAGGGCCTCCAGGGCGTGGAGCTTGTCGGTGGACTCGCGGCGGTGGGCGAAGTAGCGGGTCGCCCCGTGGGTGCGGGACAGGGCGGCGACGGCCTCCAGGTACTGGTCCCGGTCGACCACGCCCGTCTCGACGAGGGAGGTGCCGACCAGGTCCGCGCCCCTGGTGAGGTTCGGCGGGCCGAAGCGGGCGCGGGTCCAGGCGAAGGTGTTGGGGGTGATGGTGACGCCGGGCGGGGCCTCGACCGGCATCGCCGTGAAGACCTCGACCGTGCGGGTGTCGGACGGGACGAAGCGGCTGCGGGCGCGGGCCGTGACCGGGGCCAGGACCAGTTCGCGCGGGCCCGAGCCGCCCTTGCGGTGCCAGCGCACCAGGCGTTCGCCGCGGGCCAGCTGGGCGACGAACTCCATGGTGGCGGTGCCGTCGTCGACCACCGTGAGGCGGCGGGCCCGGACCATGGTGAGCAGGAGCTGCACGTACCGGGAGAACGGGTCGCCGATGACGACGTGGCGGGCCCCGCGGACGAGTCCGGCCAGGTCACGGAGGCTCTTCAAGGGAGCGCTCGCGCCGCCGCGCGCCTCCTGCCAGCGGACGTGGATGCCCTCGTCGCGGGCCAGCTCCGCCATCCGGCGCAGCTGGCCGCGCGACATCGGGTCGACCGGGGGGAGGACGACGACCGTGATGTCCGTCAGGACCCGGTCGTCGCCTCCCTCTGCGTAGGCCCACTCCAGGACGTTCAGGAGCTGGACCGGGCTCTCGACGAAGGCGAGGTTCACCGGTCGGCCCGTCAGACCGCGACCGGCTCGGCGGCCGCGACCGCCTCGCTCTCGGCGACGACGCCCGTGACCCGGCGGAGCTTCTTCATCGGGCCGAGCTCGGACTCGTACACCTTCTTGACGCCGTCGCCGAGCGAGGCCTCGATGGTGCGGATGTCGCGGACCAGGCGGCTGAGGCCCTGCGGCTCGACGGAGGCGGCCTGGTCGGAGCCCCACATGGCGCGGTCCAGGGTGATGTGGCGCTCGACGAACGTGGCGCCGAGGGCGACGGCGGCCAGGGTCGTCTGGAGGCCGGTCTCGTGGCCGCTGTAGCCGATCGGGACGTTGGGGTACTCCTGCTGGAGGGTGTTGATGACCCGCAGGTTCAGCTCCTCGGCCTTGGCCGGGTACGTCGAAGTGGCGTGGCAGAGCAGGATGTTGTCCGAGCCGAGGACCTCCACCGCGTGGCGGATCTGCTTCGGGGTGGACATGCCGGTGGAGAGGATGACCGTGCGGCCGGTGGCGCGCAGCGCGCGCAGCAGCTCGTCGTCGGTGAGCGAGGCCGAGGCGACCTTGTGGGCGGGGACGTCGAACTTCTCCAGGAAGGCGACGGCCTCGGTGTCCCACGGGGAGGCGAACCAGTCGATGCCGCGCCGGGCGCAGTGCTCGGAGATGGCCCGGTACTCGTCCTCGCCGAACTCGACGCGGTGGCGGTAGTCGATGTACGTCATCCGGCCCCAGGGGGTGTCGCGCTCGATGTCCCACTGGTCGCGCGGGGTGCAGATCTCCGGGGTGCGCTTCTGGAACTTGACCGCGTCGCAGCCGGCCTCGGCGGCGATGTCGATCAGGGCGAGGGCGTTGTCGAGGTCGCCGTTGTGGTTGATGCCGATCTCGCCGGTGATGTAGACGGGGCGGCCGGGGCCGGCGGTGCGGGTGCCGAAGGTGCGCAGGCGGGAGGTGCTCATGAGGTGTGTTTCCTTAAGCTCGGGTGGCTCGGATGACGTGGCGGGCTCGGGGACCCGGGATCACTTGGGGGACTTGGCGGTGGTCGTGAGGGTGGGGCCGAGCAGCCATGCCGCGATCTCGCGGATGGCGCCGAAGCCGCCGGGGACGGTCGTGACGGCGCGTGCGGCCGCCCGTACCGAGTCGTGGGCGCTCGCGACGGCGACGGGCCAGCCGGCGAGTGCGAAGCAGGGCAGGTCGTTGACGTCGTTGCCGACGTAGAGGACACGTTCGGGAGCGATGGACTGTTCGTCGCACCACTGCTTGAGCGCGAGGTCCTTGCGGTCGATGCCGTGCAGGACCGGGATGCGGAGCTTGTGGGCGCGGGCCGCGACGACCGGGTTCTGCTCGGTGGACAGGATCAGCAGCGGCAGCCCGGCCCTGCGCAGCGCGGCGATGCCCAGGCCGTCGCCGCGGTGGACGGCGACGATCTCGCGTCCGTCGGCGTCGATGAGGACCCGGTCGTCGGTCTGGGTGCCGTCGAAGTCCAGCACGACGGCGTCGACGTCGTCGAGGGTGGGCAGCGGCGACGGGTCGAGCAGCGGGGCGAGGGCGCGGGCGCGGGCCAGGTCGTGCGGGTCGTCGACCTCCAGGACCCGCGCGGCGTCGGTGCGCACCAGCGCGGTGTGGCCGAAGAAGCGGTGGCGGTGGGTGCGGAAGCCCTCGACGTCCATGGCGTACGCGGTGCCGGTTTCGAGGAGGTCCTCGGGGCGGTCCTGGCGCATCTGGCGTACGGACTTGTCGTGGTTGACGCCGTAGTTGCCCTCCTCGATCGCGCTGCCGTCGCGCCAGAGGAAGCCGTGGAAGGGGGCGACCGTGACCGCCGTGTCGGCGCCGTCGCGGGCGACCGCGGCGGCGACGCCGTCGATGTCCTCCCGTACGACGAAGGGGCTGGTGCACTGGACGAGCAGCACCACGTCGGCCTTCCGGTCGCGCATCGCCTCGTACGCGTCCAGGGCGTGCAGCACCGCGTCCTCGCTGCTGGACCTGTCCCCGGCGATGGCCGCGGGACGCTGGACGATGTGCAGCCGCTCGGGGGCGCCCGTGGTGTCGCCCGCGGCGCGGGCCGCGTCGGCGATGGCCGCGTCGTCGGTCGTCACGACGACGTCCGTGACCTCGCGGGAGGCCAGGCAGGCGCGTACGGCGCGGGCGACCAGCGGTACGCCGCCGACCTGGGCGAGGTTCTTGGCCGGTACGCCCTTGGATCCGCCGCGGGCGGGGATCACGGCGAGCACGGTGGGCGGCGTCATCGCTGCTCCTGGGGTCGGGGTCGGGTCGGAGGGGGCGGGGATCACGGCGAGCACGGTGGGCGGCGGGGTCACAGCTCGCCCATCCGCCGGATGACGGGGGCGACCCGCTGGACGCCCTGCCGGTACGCGCCGCGCGCCGCCTCCCGGACCGCCTCGCGGACCGCTCCGCGCACCCCGCCCGTCTCGCGCGGCCGTTCGGCGCCCGGCAGCGGGTGGCCGTCGGGGGCGAGGTGGTGGCGGGCGAGGATGCCGGGGAGGTAGCCGGGCGCGGTGGCCGGGGTGTAGTAGGGGGCGAGGTCGGGCAGCCGGGGGGCGGCGAGCAGCGCGTCGACGCGGGCGCGGGCGTGGTCGTAGGCGGTGGCGTACGTGCCGTCGGCGGCGACGCCCTGGCCGGCCAGCCACTCCGGGTCGGGCTCGGGGCGCAGCCCGCCGTCGAGGTGGTCCCAGGAGGTGAGCAGTCCGGAGCCGACGAAGTGGTGGTTGCCGAGGGCCTCGCGGACGCCGAGGTCGGTGAGGACCGCGGTCGGGATGCGCCGGTGCAGGGACTCCAGCGCGGCGGTCGAGGAGACCGTGACCAGCAGGTCGGTGCGGTCCAGGACCTCGCCCATGTTCCCGTACGCCAGGCGGAAGTTGGGCGGCGTCCCGCCGGGCAGCCTCTCGGCGAGCCGCTGGTACGGGAGTTCCTCGATGTGCGTGGTGTGCTCGCCGGGCTTGGAGCGCAGCTTCAGCACCACCTCGCGGCCGGGGTGCAGCCGGGCGTGTTCGACGAGCCTGCGCAGCAGGTACGTGCGGTCGGCGCGGGAGGCCGGCACGGACGGCTGGGCGGCGAAGACGACGGTGTCGCGGCCCTTCTCCGGGCGGTGCGGTTCGCCGCCGAGGAACGGCAGGGCGGCCTCCGTGACGGCCGAGGCGTCGGCGCCCACTCCCTCGTACACCGCGCGGAAACGCTCCGCGTCGTGGCGGGAGTTGGCGAGGACGACGTCCGCGCCGTGCCGCAGCAGCAGTCCGTCGGCGAGCTTCTCGTAGACGACGCCGACGTAGCCGGTGACGACGACGGGCCGGGTCGGCAGCCGCAGCGCGGCGAGGCCGTGCAGCATGGCCTGGACGCCGCCGCCGACGAGGGCGAGGACGACCACGTCGTACCCCTCGTCGCGCACCGCGTGCAGGAACTCGACGGCCGTCACCTCGCGCACCCGGTCGGGTCCGATGCCGACGTCGCCGACCTCGGCGAGCTGGCGCGGGGTCGGGGTGGCCCGGCCGCGCAGCAGCAGTCCGCTGATCTCGACGCGCTGCGCCGACGCGTCGGACGCACCGGCGGTGAGGCGGCGCGCGGTGAGCGCGCCCCATTTCCACCGGGTGTCGGAGTCGGCGAGCACGGCTACCCGGAGGGCGGTCGTCTTTTCGGTACGTGGGGGCACGTCCCAGAACTTAGGAAGGCATTTCGATTCGCGGCCCAACGCGACGGCAACAGCTGGTTAACAGCCCGTCGACGATTGGCTAATCGGCCCGGTTCACGCCCCGGAGAACCCGCGCATTCACGCCGGTTCACCATTTCCGCATGCGCCGTTCACCCGCAGTACTTCTCCGGGACAAGGTAAATGCCGAAACCGCCCTTAGCTTGACCGAGTGGTTAAGCTCTCCGTCATCGTGCCGTTCTACAACGTGCGGACATATGCCTCCGACACCCTTCGAAGTCTGCGCGCCAACGCGCGCGAGGACTTCGAGTTCGTCCTCGTCGACGACGCCTCGACCGACGGGACCGCGGACGTCCTGCTCCGGGCGCGGGACGAGATCCCCGGGGTGGTGCTGCGGCGGCACGAACAGAACCAGGGGCTGGCGACCGCCCGCAACACCGGCCTCGACGCGGCGGGCGGCCAGTACGTCACGTTCCTCGACGGGGACGACTGGCTGGCCCCCGGGTACTGCGCCGAACTGGTCGCCGCCATGGACCGGCTGGGGTGCGACTTCCTGCGGACCGACCATGTGCAGTGCCACGCCAGGTCGCGCACCGTGGCCCGGGTGCCGCACGGCCTGCGGGACGTGCCGATGAACCCGCGCGACGCGATCCTCCCGGTCGGGCGCACCACCTCCGTCGACTACCCGTACGCCTGGGCCGGCGTCTACCACCGCCGCCTGGTGGAGCGCGGACTGATCCATTTCACGGACGGGCTGCGCACCGCCGAGGACCGGCCGTGGATCTGGCGGCTGCACCGGGAGGCGGAGTCGTTCGCCGCGGTCGGCCTGCTCGGGGTCTTCTACCGGCGCGGGGTCTCCTCCTCATTGACCCAGATCGGCGACATCCGGCAACTCGATTTCATTCGCGCGTTCGACCAGGTCCTCGACGAGACCGCACGGGATCCGGAGGCCGACGCGCTGCTGCCGAAAGCGGTGCGCACCTATTGCGCACTGATCTCCCACCATTTGGCGACCATTTCGAAATTCGAGCCGGCCGTCGCCCGCGGCCTTCTCGACAGGGGCGCGGCAGCGCTGCACCGCATGCCGCAGGACATTCTGAAAGAGACGATCGACGCCATGGACGCCGACAGGTCCGCCCGGCTGCGACGGCTGCGCCGTCGTCCCTTCGCCGCCGCGAGGGCCGCCGCATGACCACTCAGATCCTCTGTGCCTCCACCCTCTACGGCGCGGCCACCCTGGCCGCGGCCGTCGACACGGGCCTCATCCGGCCCGCGGACCGGCGCATATTGCTGATCAGCAACAACGCCGCCGTCCCCGAGGTCGCGCCGCCGCTCGACGCGATGCCGGGCTTCGAGGCGATCCGGGACCGGTTCGACGAGGTGCTCTCCTGGAACGCGGCGATCGAGCCGTTCCACCCGTCGGGCTGGTCGCCGCGGACCGAGGACGTACCGCTGTGGGAGCGCCATCTGCGCAGGCTGTGGGAACTGGGCGACGACGACGTCGAGTTCGCCGTCGAGTCCATCCAGGTCAACCCGGCCCTCGCCGTCACCGGGATCTTCACGGGCGCGGCCGTGGACGTGTACGCGGACGGGCTGATGAGCTACGGGCCCACCCGGATCAAGCTCGACCCGCTGCTCGGCACGCGGGTGCGCCGGGTCCTCCACCTCGATCTGGTGCCGGGCCTGGAACCCCTGCTGCTCACGGAGTTCGGCGTCGGGGCGGAGACCGTTCCCGACGACGCCTTCCGCGCGGTCCTCGGACAGATCGGGGCGCGCACGCCCGCACCGGAGATCCCGTACGACGCTCCGGCGCTCCTGCTCGGCCAGTACCTCTCGGCGCTGGACATCCTCACCGCCGAGGAGGAAGAGGAGCTGCACCTGCGCATGCTGCGCGGGACCGCCGCGCGCGGGCACCGGCAGATCGTCTTCAAGCCCCATCCGACGGCGCCCGCCCGCTGGTCCCGGCTGCTGGAGGCCGAGGCCGCCCGGCTCGGCGTGGAGTTCACCGTGCTCGACGCGCCGGTGCTCGCGGAGACGCTGTACGAGCGGTTGCGTCCGGTGCTCGTCGTGGGCTGCTTCTCCACCGCGCTGTTCACGGCCCGGCAGCTGTACGGCCTGGACACCGCCCGTACCGGTACGGGGATGCTGCTGGAGAGGCTGACGCCGTATCAGAACAGCAACCGGGTACCGGCGGTCCTCGCCCACACCCTGCTGCCCGAGCTGGAGACGGGGCGCACCCGGACGCCCGGCGACACGGGTCGGCTGGTGGCCGCGATCGGGTTCACGATGCAGCCGCGGATCCACCCGGGGCTGCGGCCGGCCGCCACCGCGTACCTCGCGGACGGCGTCACGCCGGACGAGCAGCGGCTGTTCCCGCGGCGCAGGCTCACGGTGCTCGGGCTCCCCGGCGGTCTGCCCGGCCGGCTCGCCGCCCTCTCCCGCAGACCGGCGGTGCGGCGGGCGGCCCGGAAGGCGCGCCGGCTGGGACGGACCGTACTGCGCTGACCCGGGGCTCCCGGTGTTCCGGGCGGGCGGTCCCGCCCGGAACACCGGGTTCAGCCGAGCACCCTGCTCATCCCCAGCCGTCCCCACAGCAGCGCCGCGCCGAACGACAGCAGCGTGGTCGCCGCCGTCACCGCGACCATCAGCGCGGCGGCCGACGGCAGGGACAGGCCGGTGGAGACGAACAGGTCCGTGAGCACGCCGAGGACCAGGACGTGGACCAGGTAGGCGCCGAACGACGCGTCGGCCAGCCGGGTCAGACGGGGGCGCAGCCCCTCGGGAATCCGCAGCCGGTGCAGGGAGAGCAGCACCCCCGCGCTGAACAGCGCCACCAGCACACTGGCGTACGGGATCGCGTAGTGGACCCGGTACTGGTAGCCGATCACCGCGGCCAGCGCCACCAGCGCGGGCAGGGTCCACAGCAGGCGCTTGCGCCCGGTGGCTCCGGCGGGCAGCGCGAGCAGGAACGCGCCCAGCACCGCGTAGATCAGCTGGTACGGGCCGAAGCCCCAGCCGAAGCGCGGCAGTTCGGTGCCGGTGACCTCGGAGAGGTCGCCGAAGAGGGACGGCGCCGCCGCCAGGACCAGGAGCGCCGCGCCCAGCCCCCACGGCCGCCTGCCCGACCGCACCAGCACCACGAAGGCCAGGAGCATGATCACGGGGATGTAGGCGTACAGGTACCAGAGGTGGTAGGCGGGGCGCACCGAGGCGAGGAGCGAGTCGAGCGCCAGGTCGCCGACCGGGTCGTCGTTGGTGCCGCGCAGCCGCCCCCATGCCAGGTGGAGGGCGGTCCACACGGCGAGCGGCAGCACGATGCGCACGATGCGCCGCCGCAGTTGCGCGCCGTCCTTCGGCGGGGCGCCGACCAGGACGACCCATCCGGCGATGGCGAAGAACAGCGGCACGGCGAACCGGCCGGCCGAGTCCGCCACCAGCCCCGCCCAGTAGGTGCCCGCCCCGCCCGAGGGCTCGCGGCCGACGGCGTTCACGAACGCGGAGCCCGTGTGGCAGAGGATCACGCCGACCGAGCAGAGCAGCCTGATCAGGTCGATGTCGTGGCGGTGCTCGCGGGGCGGGCGCCCGCCCCGCGGATCCGCCGCCACCGGTACGGGCGGAGAGACCGGCGATGCGGACGGCGCGGGCGATGCGGGCGAGGAGGCCGGCGGTACCGGCGGGGAGGCCGTCACACCCGCAGGGTGCTGCGGGTGCGCCGTACCGTGCTGCGCAGCCGGGCCGCGGCGCCCGGGGTGCTGCCGCCGGGCAGGGAGAGCTTGCCGAGCCGCTGGCGCTTGAAGTAGCGCCGGGTGCTGTCGTCCAGCCGCTCCCGCAGCCAGCTCTCCGCCTCGTCGCGCAGCTCCGGGTGGAGTTCGGACTGCATGCAGTAGCCGACCGTGCGGACCAGCGGTCCCAGGGTCGCGGGCGCGGTGCCGGGCAGGGCGGGCACCTCTCCGCCGCCGTGCCGTTCCAGGTCGGGCACGTAGTGGTCGACGATCGTCAGCGGAACGCGGTTGCTGTTCTCGTACGGGGCGATGCGGTCCAGGACCAGGCCGGTGCCGACGCGGGCGACCGGGATGCCGTAGTACACGGCGGCGGTGAGCATGGCGGTCGAGAAGCAGCCGACGACGAGCGTGGGCGCGCACCGCTCGAAGAGGGTCTCCGCCAGCAGGGGCGTGTCCAGCGTGACGAGCCGGACCCCGGCCTCGGCCGCGGCCCGCTCCAGGGCGTCGGAGTAGCGGACGGGGGCGGTGGGGTGGGGCTTGAACAGGACGCGGGTGTGACCGGCCCGGGCGGCCCCGTGCAGCATGCGGATGTGCAGGGCCTCCTCCTCCTCGACGGTCAGGATGTCGAGGGCGGCCAGGTACTGGCCCAGGAGCACGGCGGTGGGGGCCTGCGCGACCGCCCCGGCGAGCTGCCGGTCGCCGTCGGCCGACGCGGCGATCTCGCCCAGGACCTTGCGGAAGGCGTCCTCCGGTACGAGTTCGGTCTCCACGTCGAACTCGGACAGCAGCATGGGCTTCAGGCCGGGCACCAGGTCGAGGTGGAGCACCCGCCGGATGCGGCAGCCCATCGACTGGGGCAGCCTGGTGCGGGTGGGGCCGTAGCTCATGAGGCCGTCCGCGTAGACGTGCAGGGCGCTCTCGGAGAAGATCGCCGCGAGTGCGCGGGCGGGGTCGACCTGGATGGACTCCAGGGCCAGTTCGACGGGTTCCTCGCCCAGTCCCCAGGCGAGCCGCAGCGCGCGCTGCCACAGCACGACGTCGTCGGCGCGCGGCCCCCAGGCGCCGGGGTGGTAGGGGCGGATCGTCTCGTTCCAGCTGATGACGGAGTCGAAACGGGCGGCGATGCGGTCGTAGCCGAGCAGCGCGTCCGGTCCGGCGGCGGTCTCCGGCACCGGGGCGTTGTTGCACACCAGCAGGATGCGGCGGCTGTCCGCCGGCGGTCCGAACTGGCCGGCGTCGAGGGCGGCGGCGAGTGTGGCGGCCCCGTACAGGGTCGAGACCTGGAAGATCTGGGTGCGGGTGGGCATGATCAGGCGGCCTTCTGCTTGTCACGCAGGCGTCGGAGCAAGGTGCTGCGCTTCGTGTCCATCGTCGTCAGGATGTGGTCCAGCACGTGCGGGGGCATGCGGTGCAGCGCGGCGGCCGACTCCTGCCGCAGCCGGCGGGCCGTGGCGGCCTCGTACTCCTCCGCCTTCTCGGTGTGGAAGGCGATCAGCGCGCAGTAGGTGCGGACCGCCTTGGGCAGGAGGAGTTCCGCGTCCCGGTCCTGCTCCAGCTCCGCCAGGAGGGTGTCGTAGGCGGGGAAGAAGTCCAGCTGGCGGGAGTCCTTGATCTGGGTCAGCGAGGTGGTGACCCCGCGCCGGTAGAAGATCCCGTGGAGTCCCAGGACCGCGCAGGAGCGTGCCCGCAGGTGCAGCCGCCAGGTCCACAGCCGGTCCTCGGCGGTGCGCAGCGCCGGGTCGAAGAGCATGTCCCCGTCCTCGAAGAGCCGCCGGTGGTAGAGGCCGGCCCAGACGAAGGGGTAGTCGACCATCGTCTCCATCCCCGGGTACGCGATGCCCTCCCGCGGGTCGGTCGCCCGGTCCCGGATCCGGGCCGGGGCGCGGCGGACCACCCGGCCGGTGCCGGTCGCCTGGACGTGGTCGTGGCGGACGAAGTCGACGCCCAGTTCCTCGGTGGCGCGCAGCAGCCGGTCCAGGTGCCCGGGGGCGTACCAGTCGTCGCCGTCGAGGAAGGTGAGGTACTCCCCGTCCGCCGCCTCGATGCCGCTGTTGCGGGCGGTGGCGATGCCGACGTTCACCTCGTGGCGGATGACCCGGGCCTGCGGGAGTCTCGCGGCCCAGCGGTCGATGACGGCCGGTGTCTCGTCCGTGGAGCAGTCGTCCACCAGCAGGAACTCCACGTCCCCGGCCGCGTTGCGGGCCAGGCTGCCCAGCGTGGTGTCGGCATACGGGGCGACATTGTGGAGCGGTACGACAACGGACAGTTTCGGCACGCCGGCCCTCGCCTTCGGTCTTGTGGCCGCCCAACGTAATCAGGCGTGCCGAGGACGGGGTGGCCGACGGGGCGACGGGTGGTGAACTCTGGACGACGCTCGCGTGACGCGGTGTCGGGGCCGGGCCGACCGGGCCCACGGACCGACCGATACACGCGGGCCGGCCGGTACACGCGGGCCGACCGGCACACGTGGGCCGACGAGGCGCGCGGGCCGGCGAGGCGCGGGCGTCAGCCGGGCGCGGGCCGGCGAGGCGCGGGCGTCAGCCGGGCGCGGGCATCGACGGTGCGCGGGCGTCAGCCGGGCGCGGGCGTCAGGACACCCCGTACCGCGCCTCGATGCCCGCGACGATCAGCCGCAGCCCGTCGTCGAAGCGTTCGTCGTAGTTCGCGAAGATCTCGGCACCGGCCGCCGCGGCGAGCGGGTACGCGGCCATGCGGTCGGCCCGTTCGCCGATGTCGAAGCCGTCCCGCCGTTCGTCCGGCATCGGCAGGACGCCCTGCTCCTCGGTGACGAAGCCCATCGTGTACGAGTAGGCCGTGGTGCTCGCCCGCACCGCCTGCCACAGCTCGAACCCGGCGTCGACCATGGTCCGCAGATGGGCCTCCAGGCCGTCGGCGTGGTCGGTGCCGGTGAACCTGGCGCCGCTGTAGACCTTGGCCCCGTCGCGGTAGCGCAGCAGGGCGGCGCGCAACGCGCTGTTGTACGAGACGAGTTGGTCCTGCCAGCGCTCCGGGACCGGGCTCGGCAGCCCCTCGTCGAGCATCCGGCGGTACATCACGGTGGCCATCTCGTCGAGGAGCGCCTGCTTGTCCTTGAAGTGCCAGTAGAGGGCGGGCGCCTTGACGTCCAGCTCCCTGGCGATGGCGCGCAGGGTGAGGCCGTCGAGGCCCACCTCGTTCAACAGCCGCAGCCCGGTGTCGGCCACCCGGGCCCGGTCGATCTTCGTCGTACCCACCTTGACAATTTAACAGCGTTAAGCCCACACTCCCGACCATGGAACTTAACGGCGTTAAGGAAACGGTGGGCGTGACGGCGCCCGGGCCCGAGGTCGTGGTCGTCGGCGCCGGTCCGTGCGGACTTGCCCTCGCCTGCGACCTGGTCCGGCGCGGTGTGCGCGTCCTGGTCGCCGAGCGGGCGCCGGGCCTCTTCCCCGGCTCGCGCGGCAAGGGCATCCAGCCGCGCACCCGGGAGGTCCTGGACGACCTCGGCGTCGGCGACGCGGTCCGCGAGCACGGCGGCCCGGCCCCGGTGGGGATGGTCTGGAAGGACGGGGAGCGGCTGCGGGAGCACGACATGTTCCGCCGCGCGGCCCCGACCGGGACCGAGCCGTACGGGGAGCCGTGGCTGATGCCGCAGTGGCGCACCCAGGAGATCCTGCTGGCCCGGCTGCGCGAACTGGGCGGCGACGTCGCCTTCTCCACCGCGCTGACCGGCCTCGACCAGGACGCGGACGGCGTCACCGCCCACCTGACCACGGGCCCGGTCCGGGCCGCCTACCTGGTCGCGGCGGACGGCGGGCGCAGCACGGTGCGGCGCGCGCTGGGCATCGCGATGACCGGCGAGGACGTGGACCCGGCGCCGATGCTGGTCGCCGACGTGCGGGTGGCCGAGGACGCGCTGGACCGGCTCAACTGGCACGTGATGCCCGACGGGCAGGGCTTCCTCACGCTCTGCCCGCTGCCCGGCACGGCGGACTTCCAGCTGGTCGCCCGGTTCGAGGAGGGCGAGCCCGACACGTCGCCGGAGGGGGTGCGCGCCCTGGTCGCCGCCCGTACCCACCTGGCGGCACGGGACGTCACCGAGGTCCGCTGGGCCTCCGACTTCCGGCCGCGCGCCGCACTGGCCGACCGGTTCCGCGCGGGCCGGGTCTTCCTGGCGGGCGACGCCGCGCACGTGCACTCCCCCGCGGGCGGCCAGGGGCTGAACACCGGCGTGCAGGACGCGTACAACCTGGGCTGGAAGCTCGGCCAGGTCCTGCGGCACGGGGCGCCGGACGCCCTGCTGGACAGTTACGAGCAGGAGCGCCGCCCGGTCGCCGCCGACGTGCTCGGCCTGTCCACCCGCATCCACCGGGGCGAGCAGGAGCGCGGCGCGGCGGTCCAGCAGCTCGGCCTCGGCTACCGCACCGGCCCGCTGTCGGTGGGCCGGGCCGGGGTCCTGCACTCCGGCGACCGCGCCCCGGACGGCCCGACGGACGGGGGGCGGCGCCTCTTCGACGTCTTCCGCGGCCCGCACTTCACCCTGCTGGCGGTCGGCCCGGACACCGGACCGCCCGTGCTCCCCCTGCCCGACGGCGGCCCGCTCCGGACGCACCGCACCGGCGTCCACGAGGCGTACGGGGAGGGCCTGTTCCTGGTCCGCCCGGACGGCTACATCGGCTGGGCGGGCGAGGACCCCTCGGAGCTGGTGCGATACCTGGCCCGGTTCGGGCTCGCCCCGGTCACGGCCCCCTGAGCCGTGGCGTCACACGTTGCCGAGCCGGAGCGTCACACGCTGCTGAGCGAGAGCTTCGTGGCGAACCCGAGGAACAGCAGCCCGGCCGCCGACGTGGCCCCCGCCGACAGCCGCTTGCGGCGGCGGAACGCGGTGGCCAGCCGGGTGCCGCCGAAGATCAGCATCGACAGGTAGAGGGCGCTGGCGATCTGCAGCAGGGCGCCCAGTACCAGGAAGGACAGCGCGGGATAGGCGTAGTCGGGGTCGACGAACTGGACGAAGAACGACACCAGGAACAGGATCGCCTTCGGGTTGAAGAGGCTGACCACCAGCGCCCGCCGGTACGGCCGCTCCATCGTCGCCGGTGCCGGGGCCCCGTCGCCCTCCCCGGCCGGCTCGGCCGCCTTCCGGTGCCGCTCGCGCCACATGGCGACCGCGGCCCGCAGCATGCCGACGGCCATCCAGGTCAGATAGCCCGCGCCGGCGAACTTGACGACGGTGAACAGCACCGGGTTCGTCCGCAGCAGCGAGGAGACCCCGAGCGCGGACAGCGTCATCAGCACGGTGTCCCCGGTCCACACCCCGGCCGCCGCCACGTACCCGGTCCGCACCCCGCGCCGGGCGGCGACGGACAGCACGTACAGCGAGTTCGGTCCCGGCAGAAGGACGATCAGCACCAGGCCGGCGAGATAGGTCGGAAGATCGGTGACACCCAGCATGAACCGGAGTGTCGCACGCGAGTACGACTCCCTGTCCAGGGGGTTCCAGGGTTCGGGAAACCCCGGGCGGAAGCGGCCCGGGGTCAGTCCTCGTCGCCGTCGAGGAGACGGTCCACGGAGAGCTTCATCTCGACCCCGGCCACTTCCGGCACGGTGAACGAGGTCCCGCGCCCGTGGTGCACCTTGTTCTTGTACTCGCCGCCCCGGGGGTCGGTGCAGAGCAGCACCCGGTCGTGCTTGCGGTCGGCCACCACGTAGACCGGGATGCCCGCCTGGGCGTAGTCCTCGACCTTGGGACCGAGGTCGTCCGCCCAGTTGGTCGAGGTCACCTCCACGACCATGCGGAAGACGTGCGCGGCGTAGCAGTTCTTCATGACGTGGGCGTCCTTGATGTCGGCTTCGACGACCGACAGGTCGGGAATCGCGTAGTCCTCCGGCCCGGAAGGCAGCCACAGCCCAACCCCCTGGACGAGTCTCAGTCCCACGGTACGCGCCCGCGCACCGAACTCCTCGCCGAGCCAGGACAGAGTCAGGGCGTGCGATACGTCCGCCCACGGCGTCGCGATGAGCCTTCCCCGGAGAATCTCCACGCGATACCCGGGCAGTGAACGCGCGAGCCGGTCGGCTGCCCCGCCGGGCGTCGGCCCCGGCCGTTCCCGCTCGTGCGTCTGCTCCTCGTGCTGTGTCACGGCCACGGCATCCCCCCTTCCGGGGACCACTGTTCACGAGCTCATCCACGGCCGCGGGCATTCGGCGAGGGATCACCCGCGCGGGTACCCCGCCGGCTCAGAACGCGTCCGACGGCTCGTACCTCCCCCACACCTCGCGCAGGGCGTCGCAGACCTCGCCCACCGTGGCCCGGGCCCTGAGGGCGTCCTTCATCGGGTACAGGACGTTGTCGGTGCCCCGGGCGGCATCGCGCAGCCGGTCCAGTGCGGCCGCCACGGCGTCCCCGTCGCGCTCGGCGCGCAGCCTCGCCAGGCGGGCGGCCTGTTCGGCCTCGACGGCGGGGTCGACGCGCAGGGGTTCGTAGGGCTCCTCCTCGTCGAGGCGGAAGCGGTTGACGCCGACCACGACCCGTCGGCCCTCCTCGGTCTCCAGCGCGACGCGGTAGGCGGAGCGCTCGATCTCGCTCTTCTGGAAGCCCTGCTC
Source organism: Streptomyces sp. sk2.1 (assembly GCF_008120935.1). Lineage (GTDB taxonomy): Bacteria > Actinomycetota > Actinomycetes > Streptomycetales > Streptomycetaceae > Streptomyces. The sequence continues at coordinate 308,481 of NZ_RDBO01000077.1, read as the reverse complement.
GATCGCGCGCACCGCCCCGCCCATCGCCTCGACCCGCCCCATCAGCTCCAGCACGGCCGTCTCGATGTCGTCGGTCATCCGCTCCACGGCGTACGACCCGGCGAACGGGTCGACGGTCGCGGTCACGTCCGTCTCGTGGGCCAGGACCTGCTGGGTGCGCAGGGCCAGGCGGGCGGACCTGTCGGTGGGCAGGGCGATGGCCTCGTCGTAGGAGTTGGTGTGCAGGGACTGGGTGCCGCCCAGGACCGCGGCCAGGGCCTGGACGGTGACCCGGGCCAGGTTGACCTCGGGCTGCTGCGCGGTGAGCTGGACCCCGGCGGTCTGCGTGTGGAAGCGCAGCATCAGCGACTTGGGGTCCTCCGCCCCGAACTCCTCCCGCATCACCCTCGCCCAGATCCGGCGGGCCGCCCGGAACTTCGCGACCTCCTCCAGGATCGTGGTGCGGGCGACGAAGAAGAACGACAGCCGGGGCGCGAAGTCGTCCACGTCCATGCCCGCCGCCAGGGCCGTGCGCACGTACTCGATGCCGTCGGCCAGGGTGAAGGCGACCTCCTGCACCGGCGTGGCCCCGGCCTCGGCCATGTGGTACCCGGAGACCGAGATCGTGTTCCACCGCGGCAGCTCGTCACGGCAGTACCCGAAGACGTCCGCCGTCAGCCGCAGCGACGGCCCCGGCGGGAAGATGTACGTGCCGCGCGCGACGTACTCCTTGAGCACGTCGTTCTGCACCGTCCCCGTCAGGTCCCGCGCCGCCACCCCCTGCTCCTCGCCCACCAGCTGGTACAGCAGCAACAGCACCGCGGCCGGGGCGTTGATCGTCATCGACGTGGACACCCGGTCCAGCGCGATGGAGTCGAACAGGACCCGCATGTCGTCGATGGAGTCGACCGCCACCCCCACCCTGCCCACCTCCCCCGACGCGACCGGGGCGTCGGAGTCGTACCCCATCTGCGTGGGCAGGTCGAACGCCACCGACAGCCCCGTCGTCCCGTTCGCGATCAGCTGCCGGTAGCGGGCGTTGGACTCCACCGCCGTCCCGAACCCCGCGTACTGCCGCATCGTCCACGCCCGCCCCGTGTACATCGACCCGTACACACCGCGCGTGAACGGATAGCCCCCCGGCACCCCCAGCCGCTCACCGGCATCCCACCCCGCCAGCGCCTCCGGCCCGTACACCGGCTCGACGGGCAGTCCCGACTCCGATTCGCGCGTCATCCTCCGTGCCTCCCGCCGGGGCCGCTCGCCGCAGCCGCTTACCGGTGACCGGTGACCACGGTTCCGGCACCGTTCCCCCATCATGCGCGGGCTTTGGCAACCGGGCAGAGCGGGAATCCGTCTCATGAGTTACCGGACATCCAGGGGGCCGAGATGAGACACCGCAGCACCACCGGAAGCACGGCACGGACAGGGATACCGAACAGGGCGCGGCGGTTCGGGCCGCGGGGCCGGGCGGGGGCGACCGCGGCACTCGCCGTGCTCGCCGTGACCACGGCGGCGGGCTGCCGGGCGGAGGCCACCGGCA
>NZ_RDBO01000077.1:302615-306859 GCF_008120935.1 Streptomyces sp. sk2.1 | reverse complement strand
GTCCTCGCCCCCGTCGCCGTCCCCGACGGCCACGACGTCGCCCACGCCGAAGCCGGACCCGCAGGGCAAGACGCTGATGTCGAGCGGCTCCCAGGGCGGACAGGTACGGGAACTCCAGGCGCGGCTGCGGCAGATCGGCCACTTCGACCGCAGCCCGACCGGCTACTACGGCACCGTCACGGTCGCCGCCGTCCAGTCGTTCCAGGGCAAGCGCGGCCTCTCCCGCACCGGCAGGACGGACACCCTCACCTGGCAGAAGCTGCTCGGCATGACGCACCGGCCGACGGCCACCGAGCTGAACCCGCCGACCACCAGGCCGGTCGCGAAGCCGGACAAACGCTGCCTGACCGGCCGGGTCCTGTGCATCAGCAAGAACAGCCGGACGCTGTCGTGGATGATCGACGGCCGGGTGCTCTCGTCGATGGACGTCCGCTTCGGTTCCCAGTACACACCCACCCGCGAGGGCACCTTCTCGGTCTACTGGAAATCGCGCCACCACGTGTCGACGATCTACGACACGCCCATGCCGTACGCGATGTTCTTCAGCGGCGGCCAGGCGGTGCACTACTCGGCGGACTTCGCGGCCCGCGGCTACAACGGCGCCTCGCACGGCTGCGTCAACGTCCGGGACGAGGGGAAGATCGCCTCGCTCTTCGACCAGGTGAAGACGGGCGACAAGGTCGTCGTGTACTGACACGCCGCAGACGGACCGGATGGACCGGGCGGACCGGACCGATCGGGCGGGAAGCGGGGCCTGCGGGCCGGAACGGAAGGGGCGCGGACGGGACCGGGGGAACGTGTCCCGCCCGCGCCATGTGCGCTGAGCCGTAGGTACGGGGGGAACCCCGGCTCTGTGCGCTGCCGATGACCAGTCGGCTCAATCTGTACTGCGTCACAGCCTCGAAAAGTGTCACACCCGGTGCTCCGGGGCCGGAGAAACCTCGTCGCGGACGGGGCGGCCGACCCGGTCCGGCCTGCGGTTCGACCGGTCTGCGACACGGCCGGCGCGGTTCGCCCCGGGCCGGTACGACGTGGCCGGGGCAGCGGTCCGCCCGATTCGGTCGACCTGATTCGGCCAGTCGGATTCAGCCGCCCCGCGCACGGTTCGGTCAGCGGACCGGCCAGAGGCCCGACCCGTGGCTCACCCCGTGGCTCGACCCGTGGTTCGGTCGGAGGACCGGCTCATGGCTCGGTCAGCGCGAGGAGACCGCAGCGCCGGTGGCGAACAGGGCCACGGAGGGCGAAGGCGTGGGGATGGGGGACTCCCCGGAGCCGCCGCCGGAACCGCCGTCGGCCGGGGCCCCGCCACCGGTCGAACCGTCCTCGCCGTTCGACCCGTCACCGTCACCGTCGCTGTCGCCGTCGCCCCGTCCGTCGTCCCCGTCCCCGTCGCCGCTGCCGCCATCGCTGCCCGGGGTGCCGTTCCCGCCCTTGTCCGACCCCTCCAGCACGCGGTCGCAGAACCGTTCCAGGTTGCGGGCCCCCTTGGCCAGGATTTCGAGCTTCCGCCTGCGGTCGTCGTCCAGGTTGCCGTTGCGGTAGTCGCGGCAGGCCTTGAGCGCCTTGGCGTACCACGTGCCGGACGAGCCCCCGCCGGAGTGATCGGGCAGCCCGCCCCTGTCGGGGTTCTTCGTCGAACTGTTCGCGGAGCCGCCGGGCTCGCGCGTACCGCGTTCCTCGGTGCGGTTCGACCCGGTGTCGTCCGGCCGGCCGGACGACGGGGCGGAGCTGTCCGGCGTCGGCTCGGACGCGCCCCGTTCCGGGGCGGACGGCGGGGTCCGCGGGGTCTCGCCCCCGGTGGGCCGCGAGCCGAGCTCCTCGGGGGTCGCCGCGGCCGAGACCGAGGTCGCGGGCACGGGGGCACGGCCGCCGAACGGCCCGGGAATCATTCCCGTACCCGCCGCCACGGCCACCCCGCCGAGCGCGCAGCCCGCGAAGGAGGCGACCAGGCCGAAGCGGACGGGACGGCTCCAACGCGAGATGCGGTTCCGGCCCGAGCCCACCGAGGCGGCGGACGCGGCCCTGATGCGCACCATGGGCAGGGTGTCGGTACCGGCCTGCCGGGCGACGCTCTCGACGCCGCCCGCCTGTGCGTTCGCCCGCTTCCGSGCGCGCGCGGAAGCGGGCGCGGAACGCCTGGCGGTGCGGAAGGCGGCCAGCGCCGCGGCCTCGCCGGGCAGTTCACCGGTGGCCGGGCGGGCGGCCCGGGCGGCGGCGTCCAGCGCGGCCACCAGGCTCTCCGCCTCCGTACACGCGTGACCACCGACGGGATCGACCGGTTCGCCGCGGAGCAACTTCTCCGCGACTTCCTTGTCAAGCCATTCGTACTGCTCGTCGGCCATCACATGTCCTTCTGCGTCCAGGGACGCGAATGCGTCACACCCGCCGGCGCCGCCAGACCGTTGCGGGCGGGGCGTTGGGTGGGTACGGCATCGAGTTCCGCCGCATCCCGGCGGGTGGCGGTCGGGTCGGCCGGGTCCTCCCCGGCGGCGTGGTCCGCGGCGGTGCCGTCACCCCCGCCGTCCACCGCGCGGGAGCCGGTGCCTGAGCCGCCCGCACCGTCCGTGCGCAGCAGCTCGGCCAGCCGTTTCAGACCCCGGTGCGCCGCCGTGCGCACCGCTCCCGGGCGCTTGCCCAGGGTCTGCGCGGCACTCTTCGCGTCCAGGCCCACGACCACCCGCAGCACCACCGCCTCGGCCTGGTCCTGCGGCAGCTGGGCGATGAGCGACATCGTACGGCCGGTGGCCAGTGCCTCGATCGCCTCGTCGGCGGTGTCGGACTCGGCGGGCCGCTCGGACAGTTCCGACTCGTCGCCGCCGACGGCCGGGCGCCTGCCCCGCATCCGCAGGTGGTCCAGCGCGCGGTTGCGGGCTATGCGCGCCGCCCACCCCCGGAAGCGGTCGGCGTCACCGCTGAACCGGTCGAGGTCGCGCGCTATCTGCAACCAGGACTCGGAGGCCACGTCCTCGGCGTCCGGCTCTCCCACCAGTGTCCGTATGTATCCCAGCAGCCGCGGCTGCACGGCGCGGTACACAGTACGGAAGGCGTCCTCGTCCCCGTCCCGCGCCGCGACCACCGCGGCAGTCAACTCCGCGTCGTCCCCCAGCACTCCCTCAACCTGCCCTGCCGTCGCGAATCGCAGCTGGTCATCACTGCTCGCGCCACCCTGCGCGACACAGCACGCTACGTCCTTCGCGGGGCCCGCGTCCATGACTTGTACAACCCGCAACATTGCTCGGACGCGATGCGGTGTGACAGAAAACGCGGCGATGGCGCTGAGAGGAGTACGGGGTCGTCCTACGGCCCTGTCGGAAGACGACCGGGGCCTCTCCTGTGGGGGGTGGCGGCCCCGGTCGTCCTCGTTCTTCTCCCCGCCCGCGCCGCGCTCGCCGACCACGACGTCAATGTTGCTGCGACGGACACGCGAACGGCCCCGGGCACCGCCCTGGGAACAGGCGCTTCGCGCTGTCTCGACCTGGTGCGGAACACCCTGCTGCAGTCACTCGAACCCTGACGGGGACGAACCCTCGGTGCGCGAGCTCCGCTCGTACGCGCGTCAGCGGCTGACGTCCGTACCCGTGCGACCGGTCTTCTCCTGACACATCTCCGGAGGCCGGCGCGACGTCAGCCGCATCGTGCTCGGTCGGATCGGGAAGGCTCCGGAGTCACCGCCCGGCATGAGCAGGGCCGAGGAGCCAAACGCCCGGGGCGATCCGGGTGGCGCGAGCGAAAGCAGCTCTGCCGAGTGACGCGCCCCGGCCCGGGGCATGCGGTTCAGCCGGGTCCGGCACCGGTCGTGCCGGGGGCTCCGGGGGTTCCGGGGGCGTTGCCGTTCTCGCCGTTGCCGGTTCTCGACGGATCCGGGCCGTTCCGGGGGTCCTCGGGAGCGGTCGGCCGGTTGCCCGTGTTCCGTTGGTTCCGCTCGCCCTGGCCCCTGTTCGTCCCCCTCGGTGACGGGCGTTCGGGGAGCGCTGCGCAGTAGGCCGTCACCGCTGCCTCCGACGCGCCGCCCGCGGCTGCCTCCAGTCGTTCGAAGGCGGTGGCGTCCATGGCCCGGCCGTTGCCCCGGCCTTCGAGGTACACCCGGCACAGGGCGGCGACGTTCCGGGCCCGGTCGGAGGACCGGGGGCCGCCGGGGATGTTCGTGGGTCCCGTGTCCGGTCCGGTGCTCCGCCTCGTGCCGTCGTCGTCCGGCGGCGGCGGTGCCTCGCCGGTGCGGTGGGGGCCGGGGGTCGCGGGAGAGG
>NZ_RDBO01000077.1:295105-302515 GCF_008120935.1 Streptomyces sp. sk2.1 | reverse complement strand
GGGGGTCGCGGGAGAGGTGGGCGTGGGGCGCACGGGTCCCGGGCCGTCGTCGCCGAACGGGGTCGGGAGCGCCCCCGAACCGGCCGCCACCGCGACCCCGCCGAGCAGTGCCGCGGCCAGGGCCCCGCCGAGCATCCCCCGGACCGGGCACGTGCCGCGGCGCCGTTGCGCCGGGCGCCAGTCGTCGCGCCGGCGCCGCCGCCATCGGGGCACCGGCGCGTGCGCGCCCTCGTCCCGGGCGGCCCGGAACGCGGCCACGGCCCGCCGCTCGCCGTCCGTGTCCGGCCCGGATGGCCCGTACGGCCCGTCCGGTCTCCCGCTGCACCTCTCGGCCGGGATCTCGGGCACGTCCGTGTCCGGCCCGTACGGCCCGTCCGGCCGCCGCTGCGATTCGTCCCTCATGCTCCGTCACCCCGCACGCGGCGCGCCTTCTTCGTTCCGTCGCCCGTCCTGCCCCCCGGGGACAGTTGCTCGGCCAGTCTTCTGAGCCCCCGGTACGCGGAGGTGCGGACGGCCCCCGGGCGCTTGCCGAGCACGCGCGCCGTCGCGGCACCGTCCAGGCCGACGACCACCCGGAGCAGCACGGCCTCGGCCTGCTCCTGCGGCAACGTGCCGATGGCCTCCAGCGCCTCCCGGGTGGAGAGCGTCTCCAGCGCCGCGCCGGCCGTGTCGTGGCCGCCGGGCAGTTGGAGCACGTCCTGTTCGAGCAGGGTGACGCGGGGCCGCCGCTTCAGCCTCCTCAGGTGGTCGAGCGCGCGGTGCCGGGCGATCACCGCCGTCCAGCCCCGGAACCCGGCCCCGTCGCCGCGGAAGCGCCCCAGGTCGCGGGCTATCTCCAGCCAGGCTTCGGAGGCCACGTCCTCGGCGTCGTCGCCGACCAGCCCGCGCACGTAGCCGAGGAGGCCCGGCTGCACCATCCGGTACACGACGGCGAAGGCGCCCTCGTCCCCCTGCCGGGCACGTTCGACGGCGGCGCCGAGCTCGACGTCGTCCACCTGCCTGCGGCGCTGTCCCTCGCCCGTTCCCAACACATCCCCAGCCGACGGCCCGGTCCGGCACCGGCTGTCGTGCCCGTGCTCCGCCGGGGCGGTGGTATCGATCTTCCTCTGCACCCCTCTGCGCCCGATCTCACAGAAATGTCACAGATCCCCCCGGACACCCCTGCGGAAGTGAGGTATGTCACTCCCGCGCGAATCGGCGTGACGTTTGGGTTCCTCGCTGCGCTGGGTACCCCGGGCCGTCTGCGCGACAGCTGCGGCCCGTGAACTTCTGAGTACTTGAACTCTCTTGAGGGGTGGGGCATTTGAGCTCGCGCAGTTCGCATGCGTACAGACCGATGAGCCTGAAGCGCCGCGCCTGGCTGACCGTCGGTGCCGTGGTGCTCGGCGGGGCGGGAGTGGTGACGGTCGCCATCGCCAACCCGTCCGACGGGCCGGCCGGTCCGTCGGGGCCGAAGGAACGCCCGGCGAAGCTGCGGTCGCTCGCGCTGGACGGGGGCACCGCCACCGAGCGGAAGCTGCCGACGACGGACACCGAGCCGTTCTCGCTGATCGGCATCGGCTGGGACGGGGCGGCGGACGTGAACGGCGCCGCCCGGGTGCGCACCCGGGCGGCCGGGACCGGGAAGTGGTCGCCCTGGCGGGAGCTGGAGATGTCCGCCGACGGGCCGGACGGGGCCGAGCGGGCCGGGGCCCGCCGGGCGACCGAGCCGTTGTGGGTCGGCGCCTCGGACGCCGTGCAGGTGAAGGTGGGCTCGGGCCGGGCGCTGCCCAAGGGCCTCCGGCTCCACATGGTGGACCCGGGCGTCAGCCGTACCGAGTCCCGCAACCCCGCGGGGGCCGCCCCCGGCTCCCTGGACAACGCCGCGTACGTCACGGAGGAGACCGCGAGCCCGTCGGCGCCGGCCACGACCGACGTACCGTCCGACACGCCCACGCAGTCCGCCTCCCCGGCCGACACCGCGACGGCCACGGACGCCGCGACCCCGACCGACCCCGCCACCGCCACGGCCCCCGCGTCGGAGAGCGCCACCGCCCCGCCCACGCCCGAGCCGTCGACGACCGTGCCCACCGCGCCGCCGTCGACCGTCAACCGGCCGCCGATCATCGGCCGCGCCCAGTGGGGTGCCGACGAGTCGCTGGTCGAGGACCCGCCGGAGTACATCGACAAGGTGCGGGCGGTCTACATCCACCACACGGCCGACGCGAACAGCTACAGCTGCGCGGACTCCGCCTCCATGGTCCGCTCGATCCTGACCTACCACGTGAAGACCGAGGGCTGGAACGACCTCGGCTACAACTTCCTGGTCGACAAGTGCGGCCAGATCTTCGAGGGCCGGGGCGGCGGCGCCGACCTCCCGGTCAAGGGCGCCCACACCTACGGCTTCAACTCGTACTCGACCGGCATCTCGCTGCTCGGCGACTTCGAGACCGGCAGGCCGACCCCGGCCGCCCTGCAGTCCGCCGCCCGGGTCGCCGCCTGGAAGCTCGGGCAGTACGGGGTGAGCCCCACCGCCAAGGTGACGCTGACCCGGCTCGTCACCGACGCCGAGGGCAACACCCGGCCCGCCGGTGACGTCACGTTCAACACGACCGCCGGGCACCGCGACGGGTTCGCCACGAAGTGCCCGGGCGCGAACCTGTACAGCAGGCTCGGCTCGATCCGCACGTACGCGACCAACGGCACCCGCAACGCCGCGATCCCGACCTCCGACTTCAACCGCGACGGCGTCACCGACCTGGTCGTCGGCCTCCCGAAGGCGGCGGGCGGCGACGGTCGCGTCACCGTGCTGCCCGGGACCAGGAGCGGTCCGGGCACGACGGCGAAGCGGACGCTGGACCAGAACAGCCCGGGGGTGCCCGGCGGTTCCGAGGCGGGCGACCTGTTCGGCTCGTCCAACGCCTGGGGCGACGTGAACGGCGACGGGTACGCCGACCTGGTCGTCGGCGGCCCCGGCGAGGACCTCACCCAGGCCGACAACGGCACGGTCGTCCTGATGTACGGCCCCGGCCTCACCACCGGCCGCAGCTACTCGGTCACCTCCTCGACGCGGATCGGCGGCGAGAAGCTCGGTACGACCGTCGCCTCCGGCGACTTCAACGCCGACGGCAAGGCCGACGTCCTCTCCGTCGCGCCCGGCAAGCCCGGCCGCTGGTGGGCCTGGGACGGCAGGACCGGTGCGGCCAAGTCCGGTTACCTGAACACCTCCGCGTACACCGCCGCCGTGGGCTACGCGTCCGCGGTCACCGGCGACTTCAACAAGGACGGGTACGCGGACGCGGCCATCAACTACCGGGACCCGGGCGGCGTCGGACGCCTGCTGTGGCTGAAGGGGTCCGCCACCGGGCTCCAGCGGGTCGGCATCCTCGACGCCCGCGGCGGACGCTCGCTGGCCGCCGGTGACGTCAACGGCGACGGCGCCACCGACCTGGTGGTCGGCCAGCCGTCCGCCACCGAATCCGGACACACCGCCAAGGGCGGCGCGGTCACGGCCGTGTTCGGCTCGGCCACCGGTCTGACCTCGACCGGCCGCAGGACGATCCACCAGGACACCACCGGCGTGCCGGGCGGCGGCGAGACCGGCGACGACATGGGGGCGTCCGTCTCCATCGGCGACGTCGACCTCGACGGCCACGGCGACATCCTCACCGGCGCCCCGGGCGAGGACCTCACCCGCGACGGCGTGAACCGGGGCAACGCCGGCCAGGTCTTCCTGATCCGCGGCTCCGCCACCGGACCCACCGGCACCGGGGCCGTCGGATACAGCCAGGACACCGCGGGCGTGCCCGGCTCCACCGAGACAAACGACCGGCTCGGCTCGTCCGTCTCCCTGACCGACCTCTCCGGCTACGGCCGGGCGGACATCGCGATCGGCGCGGACGGCGAGGACGCCGGCAACGGCACGGTCCTGCAGATCGACAACACCAGCACCTCGGGCATCAAGGCGGACACCGCCCTCTACTACGGCGTGACGGCGCTCGGCTCACCGACCGGTATCCGGATCGGGCTGACCCTGGCCCCGTAGGGCGTACCCGGAAGAACCGCCCCCCAGGGGCGCACGGACCGGAGCCCCTCGGACCTGACCCGAGGGGCTCCTCCCGTACGGGCCCCTCCTGCACGGGCACCACTTCGTACGGGCACCACCGTGCCGAAGGCGCCCGGGACCGAAGAGACCCGGAGACGTCCGGAGGCACCCGGGCCCGGAGAAGCACGCAGTCGTCCGGAGGCGCCCCCGGCCCGGAGAAGCCCGCAGGCGTCCGGAGGAAGCCCGGGACATGTCTGGAGCGCGGTCGCCCGCTCGTTCCCGTACGACGGTCGCCGCGGGCGCTCAGCCCCGGCCGCGGGCCTGACGCGACATCACCGCGCGCAGCACCCGGCGGCCCTCGGTCGACAGGTCCACCGCGCGGCGCAGGGCGGCACCTTCGCCCGCCGTGCCCGCGGCCTCCGTGAGGATCTCCAGGATCTGGATCTGGCGGCGCAGTTCGCCGGTGACCAGCGGACCGCTTTCGTCCGGGTCGCCCGCGCGGCAGCGCCGCAGCGGGTCCGTGCCGTCCGCTCCGGGGGCGCCGCCCGGGGTGTCGAACCGCCGGTGGACCTCCAGCGCGAGCAGCGAGCAGGCGTCGGCCCATTCCCGGAGCGGGTCGACGGAGAAGTCGCCGGGCGCGGCGGCGAGCGCCTTCCGGACCTGTTCGGCCACGTCGTCCGCGGGTTCCCGTTCCGCCATCGCCGCACGGGCGGCCCCCAGTCGGACGTCCCATTCCCGGCCGTCCGCGCGGACCGCCCGCAACGGGCGCAGCGGATCGGGCTCGGCCCCGTCCTCGGGCTGCGGCAGACAGCGGTCGAGGCAGGCGACCGCACTCACGGCGAGGCTCCGCCCATCGGCGGCGGCGATCAGTTCCAGCAGGCTCATCGGCGTCTCCTGTCGGCCCGTCCGGGTGCGTGCACACACCCGGACGCGGCGCTTCCTGTTATCGCCTTCAGCGCCGAATGGCTCAAAATCGTCACCCGAGGAGGCCGAATCTCATCTCCTGGAACGTTCGACAGGACAACCGGGCCACGACGGGGCGACCGGATCACGGCGGGACGGCCGGGTCGCGGCAGGACGGCCGGGTCACGCCGCCGGGCGGGTCCGGAGCGTCAGGACCGGGTACCGAGCGGATACAGGCCGAGGGCCGCCCGCTCCCCCTGCATGCGGGTGAGCCTGCGCACGAAGAGGATGGCGAGCACCGCGGCCACGACGTCGAACGCGTCGGACGCCATCGTCAGGTCCGTCGCGTCGATGATCTCCTCCACCTCCTCGGCCCTCCGGGACAGCCGGGTCGTGATCCAGGAGAAGAGCAGGGTGCAGACCCATCCGCCCCACCACAGGTTCATCAGGGTGGCCGGGACCGTGCGCCAGCTGCCGTCGGTGTTGGTCTGGGCGCTCGCGGTCCAGACGCCGCCCGCGATCCGGCGCGGCAGCACCAGGTTGGCCACCGGGACGAACCAGGAGCCGACCGCCCAGCCCGGCGCCATCGGCTGCATGCTCGGGTCGAACACCTCGGCGTTCAGTCGCACCCGCCGGAACCAGACGACGAAGACGATCCGGGTGGCCAGCATCATGACGCTTTGGAGCACTCCGGCGGACCCGTACAGGTTGTCCGCCATGGTCGCCGCCGACTCGTCGTACGTCTCGAAGTCGTTCGCCAGGCCGTCCGCGATCAGACCGCGGAGGTTCAGCCCCGCCGCGACGGCGAGCAGGTCCGTCACCGCGACGAGCGACAGCAGCACGACGAGGGCCTTCGCGAGCCCGTCCGGTGAACGCAGGTACTGCTGCGGAGCGACGAAGGCCGGGGCGGGCGGCACCGGGGCCGCCGCCCGCCCCCGCGGCTCGCCCGACCAGTCTCCCGGCTCGCCCCACTCGCCCGTTCGGCCCGTCCCCGGCCCCCCGGCCTGTCCGGCTCAGCCCGTCCCGTCGATCCGTGCGGCCAGCGCCCGGAACTCGTCCCAGGTCAGCGCGGGTTTGCCCGGGACCCACAGCTTCTGGGCGGTCGCCCGCAGCGGCATCCGGATGCCGCGCGCCACCTGGGCCGGGGTCTGCGCCTGCGGGAAGTCGCCCCAGACGGCGAACCGGCCGCCGAGGATCCGGTCCGACCAGCGCGCCGGGACCGGCTTCGTGCCGCGCAGGACGAGCGGGGTCCACTGCTCGTAGATCCGCTCGCCCGTCGGGTAGACGAAGTTGTTGGGCTGGCCGAGCACGTAATAGAGGAACTCGTCGTTGAGGTTCACCACGCGCCGTCCCTCGCGCAGGTACTCCTCCGGCTGCCGGGCGCCGTACTCCTTGCCCGTCCAGTACTCGACCTCGATGTTCTTGTCGGCGGGGACGGTCCCGTCGCGGAAGAAGCCGTCGTTCCACGCCTTGGGCTGCTTGCCGCGCGGGCGCACCACGGCCGCGCGGTCGTTGAGCCAGCCGGTGGCGAGGTCCTTGATCCCGGCCCCCGCACCGTACTTCCGCTCGGCGGCGCGCTGGAGCTGCGGGTAGGAGGCGGCCGGGTCACTGGCCATCAGCGCCAGGTACTCGTCGGCGCCGAGGTGCCAGTACGCGCCGTCGAACAACTCGGTGTACTCGCCGAGGAGTTCGTCGACGAGCTTCGCCGCCCCCGGGTCGGAGATGTCCAGCGAGCCGGGCGAGAGCCGGCCCGAGGCGCTGCGCAGCTGGAGGCCGGGGTGGGCCCGCAGCACCGCGCCGAGGTGGCCCGGGGAGTCGATCTCGGGGACGACCTCGATGTGCAGCCGGTCCGCGAGCCCGAGGATCCGCCGCACCTCCGCCTTGGTGAGGTGCTGCGGCGACACCACCTCGGGGTGGGTGTCGGACTCGATGCGGAAGGCCTGGTCGTCGGAGAAGTGCAGACCCAGCTGGTTGAGCTTGAGGTCGGCCATCTCGCGCAGCCGGTCCTCGATCCAGGCGGCGGTGTAGTGCTTGCGCGCGATGTCGAGGTTGAGGCCGCGCTGCGGCCGGTCGGGGCGGTCGCGCACCTCGCCCTCCGGCATCACCCCGTCGGCCCGCACCGACTGCTTCAGCGTGCGGGTCCCGTAGAAGACGCCGGCCCGATCGGGTCCGCTGATCCGCACCCGTCCGTCGCGGACGTCGAGGGTGTACGACTCGGGGGTGCCGCCGCCCGGGGCGATCGCCAGTTCCACGTCGCCCGCGCGGGCGGGGACGTCGCCCCGGTAATGGATCTTCAGCTCCTGGGCCAGCAGCCGCCCCTCGTCCGCGAGCGTCCCGCTGCCGTCGGCGACGACGACCCCGCCGTCCGGGCCGGGGCGCCAGCCGGGGCCGCGGGCCGCCCGGTGTTCCCGCACTGCGGGGATGGTGCGGGGGGCCGTGGAGAGCGGGTAGCTCCGGGTCGGCGAGGGGGAGGCGGAGGAGGG
>NZ_RDBO01000077.1:283053-295005 GCF_008120935.1 Streptomyces sp. sk2.1 | reverse complement strand
GCGGAGGAGGGCGCGGGGGCGCGGGACGCCGAGGTCTGCCCCGCGAGCCCGCTGTCGGAGCCCTCCGGCCAGACGACGACGGCGACCGTCGCGGCGGCCGCCGCGGTGAGGACCGCGCCGGCCGCGAGGGCGCCGCGTGAGGGCGACATGGTCAGGAACCTCCGTTGTTCGCGGGAAGCAGGGCAGGAAGCGGGACGGGAGCCGGGACAGGAAGCGGGACGGGAGCCGGGACAGAAAGCGGGACGGGAGCCGGGACGGGGTCATGCCGGAAGGCGGGGCGGGAAGCAAGTCGGACAGGGGCGGGAAGCGGTCGGGAACGAGGAGGCCCGTGCCGGACGTTCTCCTCGGGGGCACGGCCCATCAGACCGGATCGCGGACCCTCAGTCGTTCCGAAACCCTCTCGTCCGGGTGAAATTCGCGCATCCGTCGGACGTCTGTTGCCCCGCCTCGGTAGCTTTGAGGCACATTCGTCTCTCCCTTCACCCTGCATCTGTCCGGCCTCATCCGTCCCTTCCCACCCAGGGTCACAGATGCCGTTGATCCGAGGAGCCCACGCTGTCCAGGTCCAGCGAGTCCCACGCCGGCCTCCCGGAGCGGTTGCGGCAACCGGTCACCCGGACGGCCCTGCCCGTCCAGGGGCCCGCGCCCGCCCGGGGTCCGGCCCGTCACCCGGGGTTCGACCGCTTCAACGCCGTGCCGCCCGCCGATGCCGAGGCGGCCCTGCTGGCGTGCTGCGGCAGCCGCCGCTGGGCGCACCGGCTGACGCTCCACCGCCCCTACCCCGATCTCGACGCCCTGCTGGCCGCGGCCGACGAGGCGGGGTACGACCTGGCGCCCGCCGACCTCTCCGAGGCGCTCGCCGCCGAGGTCTCCCCCGGTCTGCACGACGCCGCCCCGCCCTCCGCCCATCTCGCGCTGCGGGCCGCGCACGCCGCGTACGAGAGCCGCTTCGGCCATGTCTTCGTGATCTGCCTGGACGGCATGGAGCCGGCCGAGCAGCCCGACCAGGTGCTCGCCGCGATCCGGACCAGGCTGGGCCACGAACCCGACCACGAGCGGGTGGTCACGGCCGACGAGATGCGGCGGCTCGCCCGGGGCCGCATCATCGACCTGGTATCGGCTTCATAACGGAATGGGCTCGGCCGGAGAGGTCAGCAGGGTGTTCTAGGCCGTCCGTGCCCGTTTGATTGCCACTTTGATCACACCGTGGGCCCCCGCGCGAACGAACCGACAATCCGTCGCTACGATGGCCGGGGCCGGTGGACCGTACCCGGCCGGGTCAGACCGACAGTCAAGCCGGCCGACCCCAATCCCCGCTCCCGGAGGGTTCTTCCGTGCCGGCTGGAACGCTGTACCGCGGCCGGGAAGGCATGTGGTCCTGGGTGGCTCATCGAGTCACCGGTGTCCTCATTTTCTTCTTCCTGTTCGTACACGTCCTGGACACCGCTCTCGTCCGTGTCTCCCCCGAGGCGTACGACGATGTCGTGGCCACGTACAAGACGCCGATCGTCGCGCTCCTCGAATACGGCCTGGTGGCCGCCATTCTCTTCCACGCGCTGAACGGTCTGCGCATCATCGCCGTGGACTTCTGGGCCAAGGGTCCGCGCTACCAGAAGCAGATGCTCTGGTCCGTCGTGGGCATCTGGGTCGTGCTGATGGTCGGGGCCCTGTACCCCGTCCTCGGCCACGCCGTACGTGAACTCTTCGGGAGCTGAGGCCAATGTCCACCGAGTCCTCCGCCGCGATCGGCTCCGTCGAGGGCGTGAGCCTGTACGACGTCGACAACCCGGCCCCGGTCATCGAGCCGCCGCGCAAGCGCACCGGCAAGACCCCCAAGGGTTCGCGCACCAACTTCGAGCTGTACGCCTGGCTCTTCATGCGCCTGTCGGGCATCGTCCTGGTCGTCCTGGTCCTGGGCCACCTGCTGATCCAGCTGGTGCTGGACGGCGGCGTCTCCAAGATCGGCTTCGCCTTCGTCGCGGGCCGCTGGGCCTCGCCGTTCTGGCAGGTCTGGGACCTGGCGATGCTGTGGCTGGCCATGCTCCACGGCGCCAACGGCCTCCGTACGGTCATCAACGACTACGCCGAGCGTGAGAACACCCGCTTCTGGCTGAAGATGCTCCTGTACACCGCCACGGTGTTCACCGTCCTGCTGGGCACGCTGGTGATCTTCACCTTCGACCCGAACATCCGCTAGGCGCCGGGCCAGAGGGACCAGAGGAAATCATGCAGATCCACAAGTACGACACCGTCATCGTCGGCGCCGGCGGCGCCGGTATGCGCGCGGCCATCGAGTCCACGAAGCGCAGCCGCACCGCCGTGCTCACCAAGCTCTACCCCACCCGCTCCCACACGGGCGCCGCGCAGGGCGGCATGGCCGCCGCGCTGGCCAACGTGGAGGAGGACAACTGGGAGTGGCACACCTTCGACACGATCAAGGGCGGCGACTACCTGGTCGACCAGGACGCCGCCGAGATCCTGGCGAAGGAGGCCATCGACGCCGTTCTCGACCTGGAGAAGATGGGCCTGCCGTTCGGCCGTACGCCCGAGGGCCGCATCGACCAGCGCCGCTTCGGCGGTCACTCCCGCAACCACGGTGAGGCCCCGGTCCGCCGCGCCTGCTACTCGGGCGACCGCACCGGCCACATGATCCTCCAGACGCTGTACCAGAACTGCGTCAAGGAGGGCGTGGAATTCTTCAACGAGTTCTACGTCCTGGACCAGCTGGTCGTCGAGGAGGACGGCGTCAAGAAGTCCGCCGGCGTCGTCGCCTACGAGCTGGCCACCGGCGAGATCCACGTCTTCCAGGCGAAGTCGGTCATCTACGCCTCGGGCGGCACCGGCAAGTTCTTCAAGGTGACGTCGAACGCGCACACCCTGACCGGTGACGGCCAGGCCGCCTGCTACCGCCGGGGTCTGCCGCTGGAGGACATGGAGTTCTTCCAGTTCCACCCGACGGGCATCTGGCGCATGGGCATCCTCCTGACGGAGGGCGCCCGCGGTGAGGGCGGCATCCTCCGCAACAAGGACGGCGAGCGCTTCATGGAGAAGTACGCGCCGGTCATGAAGGACCTCGCGTCCCGTGACGTCGTGTCCCGCTCCATCTACACGGAGATCCGTGAGGGCCGCGGCTGCGGTCCCGAGGGCGACCACGTCTACCTCGACCTCACGCACCTGCCGCCGGAGCAGCTGGACGCCAAGCTCCCGGACATCACCGAGTTCGCGCGCACGTACCTCGGCATCGAGCCCTACACGGACCCGATCCCGATCCAGCCGACCGCGCACTACGCCATGGGCGGCATCCCGACCAACGTCGAGGGCGAGGTGCTGGCCGACAACACCACCGTCGTCCCGGGCCTGTACGCCGCCGGCGAGGTCGCGTGCGTGTCCGTGCACGGCGCCAACCGCCTGGGCACCAACTCGCTGCTCGACATCAACGTCTTCGGGCGTCGCGCGGGCATCGCCGCCGCCGAGTACTCCGCGAAGCACGACTTCGTCGAGCTTCCCGAGAACCCGGCGCAGCTGGTCGAGGAGCAGGTCGAGCGCCTGCGCGACTCGACGGGCACCGAGCGCGTCGCGGCGCTCCGCCAGGAGCTGCAGGAGTGCATGGACGCCAACGTGATGGTGTTCCGCACCGAGCAGACCATCAAGACGGCCGTCGACAAGATCGCCGAGCTGCGCAGGCGCTACCTCGACGTGTCGATCCAGGACAAGGGCAAGCGGTTCAACACGGACCTCCTGGAGGCCATCGAGCTGGGCAACCTGCTCGACCTGGCCGAGGTCATGGCGACCTCCGCCCTGGCCCGCAAGGAGTCCCGCGGCGGTCACTACCGCGAGGACTACCCGAACCGCGACGACGTCAACTTCATGCGCCACACCATGGCGTACCGCGAGGTCGCGGCCGACGGCACCGAGTCGATCCGGCTCGACTACAAGCCGGTCGTCCAGACCCGCTACCAGCCGATGGAGCGTAAGTACTGATGGCAACCCCGACTCTGGACAAGGTCGAGGCGCAGTCCGCCGCCTCGCCGTACATCACGGCGACCTTCCGGATCCGCCGCTTCAACCCCGAGGTCTCCGACGAGGTCCAGTGGCAGGACTTCCAGATCTCGATCGACCCGAAGGAGCGTGTCCTCGACGCCCTTCACAAGATCAAGTGGGACATCGACGGCACCCTGACGTTCCGTCGCTCCTGCGCGCACGGCATCTGCGGCTCCGACGCGATGCGGATCAACGGCAAGAACAGGCTCGCCTGCAAGACGCTGATCAAGGACATCAACCCGGACAAGCCGATCACGATCGAGGCCATCAAGGGCCTCACGGTCCTCAAGGACCTCGTGGTCGACATGGAGCCGTTCTTCCAGGCGTACCGCGACGTCATGCCCTTCCTCATCACCAAGGGGAACGAGCCGACCCGCGAGCGCCTGCAGTCGCCCGAGGACCGCGAGCGCTTCGACGACACCACCAAGTGCATCCTGTGCGCCGCGTGCACGTCCTCGTGCCCGGTGTTCTGGAACGACGGCCAGTACTTCGGCCCGGCGGCGATCGTCAACGCGCACCGCTTCATCTTCGACTCGCGCGACGAGGGCGGCGAGCAGCGCCTGGAGATCCTCAACGACCGTGACGGCGTGTGGCGTTGCCGCACCACGTTCAACTGCACGGACGCCTGCCCGCGTGGCATCGAGGTCACCAAGGCGATCCAGGAGGTCAAGCGGGCGCTGATCACGCGCCGCTTCTGAGCTCCGCCGGTCACCGGCCGCACCAGGGGCCCCGGCTCCCGCAGGAACTCCTGCGGGAGCCGGGGCCCCTTTGCTGCGCGGCCCGGGACTTGACGGTACGGTCGTGCGGAACCGGGCACCGGTTCACCGCCCCGGCGCGGCAGGGCCCCGGGACGCGCAGGACCGACCGAGAGCGGGGAACGTTGAGCGATCCGAATCCGTACGCGGACGACTCCTACAAGTGGGGGCCGGACCCCGGGCAGCAGGGCAATCCGCCCACCGTCGCGGACGGCCAGGGGGGCGGCGGCGCCCCGGCCTACGGCTATCCGCAGCCGCTGCCCGAGTCCGCGGCCCAGCCCGGTCCCGCCTATGGCTATCCGCAGGGGGCCGCCGCCCAGCCGACCATGCCCGGCGCCGGTTTCCCGCAGCAGCCCGGGATGCAGCCCGGCGCGGGCATGCCGGTGCTGACGTTCGGCGACATCGCCGTCATGAACGACCAGATCGTGACGCCGGCCGGGCCGATGCCCCTCAAGGGCGCGGTGTGGACGGCCACGGACCTGTCGCGCACCGAGGAGAAGATCCCGACGGTGGCGATCGTGCTCGCGATCGTCTTCGCGCTGTTCTGCCTGATCGGTCTGCTGTTCCTCCTGATGAAGGAGAAGCGGACGACCGGCTTCGTCCAGGTCACGGTCACCAGTGGCGGCCGGCACCACTCGACGATGATCCCGGCGGTCTCCCCGGACACCTTCCCCATGGTGATGGCCCAGCTCAACACGGCCCGTGCCATGAGCGTCTGAGAGCGCGCCGGCCTCCGGTCGCCCCGCACCACCGCTCCCGTCCGCGGCCCGTACCCGCGGCCCGTGTCCCCGGCCCGTCCCGTCGTGCGTCCTCCGCAGCCGGGACCGGTCGCCGGGGCACCCGCTTGAACATGTTCAAAAGCAGGTCTACAGTCCATGACACAGGC
This sequence comes from Streptomyces sp. sk2.1, assembly GCF_008120935.1. Classification (GTDB taxonomy): domain Bacteria; phylum Actinomycetota; class Actinomycetes; order Streptomycetales; family Streptomycetaceae; genus Streptomyces. The sequence continues at coordinate 289,323 of NZ_RDBO01000077.1, read as the reverse complement.
TTTTGAACGCGTTCAAGGGAGGCGGGGGCATGGACCTCACCGTCGTCGCGTACGTCATCTACCTGCTGTTCGGCGTGGCGCTCACCGTCTGGGTCGCGCGCACGCTCAGCCGCAACGGCAAGGTGTTCCTCGAAGAGGTGCTGCAGGGCAAGGAGAAGCTCGCCGATGCCGTCAACCATCTGCTGGTGGTCGGCTTCTACCTGGTCGACCTGGGCTTCGTCGCGCTCTTCCTGAGGAGAACCGACGAGATCACCGACGCCCGCGGGCTGTTCGAGGCGCTGTCCGTGAAGCTCGGCGTCGTCCTGCTCGTGCTCGGCGTGATGCACCTCGGCAACGTCCTCGTGCTCAGCACGATCCGCCGGCGGCGGCTGGTGGAGAGCGGGAAGATCCCGCCGGTGGCGCCGCAGGGCCGGCCGATGCCGCCGGGAGCCGGCCCGTGGGCCGCCCCCGTACCGCCCAGGCACTGAGACCCGTCACCACCGGCCCGGGGCCGCACGGTCCCGGGCCGATACCCTCAGGACCGTGGTGAAGGAAGTGAAGGACGTGAAGGCAGTCAAGGCTCCCAAGAGCGAGCAGACCCGCACCCTCATCCTCGAAACCGCGCTCCGGCTCTTCCAGGAACGCGGCTACGACAGGACGACGATGCGGGCCATCGCCCAGGAGGCCGGCGTCTCCGTCGGGAACGCCTACTACTACTTCACGAGCAAGGAACACCTCGTCCAGGGCTTCTACGACCGGCTCGCCGCCGAACACGCGGCGGCCGTGCGGAAGGTCCTGGACGAGGAGAAGGACCTCGCGGCGCGCATGCGGGGGGTCCTGCTCACCTGGCTGGACGTGGCGGAGCCGTACCACCGCTTCGCGGCCCAGTTCTTCAAGAACGCCGCCGACCCGGAGAGTCCGCTCAGCCCGTTCTCGGCGCAGTCCGTCGCGGCGCGCGAGGCGGCGATCGCCATCCACCGGCGGTGCCTGGAGGGCTCCGGCACCAAGACCGATCCCGAACTGGACGATTACCTGCCGCAGTTGATGTGGCTGGTCCAGATGGGCCTGGTGCTGTACTGGGTGTACGACCGGACCGAGCACGCCGAACGCAGCCGTCGGCTGGTCGAGCGCTGCACCCCGATCGGCGCCCGCGTCATCGCGCTCTCCCGGTTCCGGGCGCTGCGTCCGGTGGTGCGGCAGGTGCACGACGTGCTGGAGGAGTTCCTGCCCGGCGCGGCGAGGGCCAAGGACCGGCCGTCGGGCGAGCCGGGGCCGAAGAAGCCCTGAGGGCGGGGGCGGGAACGGACCGAGGGGCGGTGCTCCGGCGTGTCGCCGGGCGCACCGCCCCTCGCTCGTCCTGCGGGTCCGTCCCGCGGAGATCTGCCCCGCGGAGATCTGCCCCGTGGGGACCGGCCCCGCGAGGGCCGGTCCTGCGGGTCCGTCAGATCCGCCGCAGCTCCCAGAGCCGCCAGATGCCGGTGCCGTCCGAGAGGTACTGCGAGCCGGCGACGTCCGTCGTGCTGACGGAGTACTCCTTCTTCTGCCACAGCGGGATCAGCGGCACGTCCTCGCCGACCTGGGCCTGGAGGGACTTGAAGTCGTCCGTGGTGCGGCCCCGGTCGCTGTACTGCAGCGTGGAGCTGATCAGGTTGTTCACCTTCTTGCTGGAGTAGCCGTTGTGGAGGGCGTTGTCGCGGCCGACCAGCGGCTGGCTGAAGGTGTCGGGGTCCGGGTAGTCGGGGAACCAGCCGATCGTGTACGCGTCGTACTTGCCGGCCGCGTACTCCTTCTGGAACTTCGTCCACTCGACGGCGTGGACCTCCAGCTTGAACAGCCCGTCCTCCTCCAGCTGGCGGCGGAGCTCCTCGGTCTCCCTCGCCTGGATCTCGTCGCCGCCGCGGTAGCCGAAGTTGATGCGCACCGGCGTCTGCACACCGGCTTCGCTCAGCAGCTTCCTGGCGCGCTCGGGGTCGGGCGTCGGGTAGGCGTCGAAGAACGGCGTGCTGTGCCCGATGTACCCCTGCGGGATCAGCGAGTAGAGCGGTTCGACGGTGCTCTTGTAGACGTTGCTCACCAGGGGCCCGCGGTCGACGATCGAGGCGATTGCCTGCCGGACCTTCTTGTTCGCCATCGGGGAACCGGGGCGGACGTTGAAGACGATGTTGCGGATCTCTGCGCTGTCCGCCTCGGTGACGCGCAGGTCGGGGTCACCGGGGTTCAGCTCGGCGAGCATGGCCGGCGGCAGCTCGCGGTGCGCGATGTCGATCCGCTTGCCCTCCCAGGCGGTCAGGAGCTTGTCCGAGTTGCCGTAGTAGTGCACGGTGACCGGGACGCCGGTCTCCTTCAGCGCGCCCTTGTACCGGGGGTTGGGGACCAGCTCGGCGATGACGCCCGAACGGTACGACTTCAGGGTGAACGGCCCCGAGCCGTCGACCGTGTTGCCGATCCTGAGCTTGTCCGCCGGGTACGACTCGCGGTCGACGATCGAACCGGCCCCCGTGGCGAGCTTCTGCGGGAAGGTCGCGTCGCGCGAGGAGAGGTTGAACGTGATGGTGCGGCCCTCGGTCACGACGTTCTTCAGGCTCGGGAACAGCACCCACGGACCGGCGTCCGTCTTGATCTTGAGCATGCGGTCGATGGAGTACTTGACGTCGGCAGCGGTGATCGCCCGACCATTGGAGAAGGTCAGGTCGTCACGGAGCTTGCACTGGTACGTCTGGAGCTTCTGGCCGATGAATCCGCAGCTCTCGGCGGCATCGGGCTCGGGGACGGTCGCTCCGGACTTGAACGTCAGGAGGGACTGGTAGATGTTGCTGTAGATCGCCCAGGAGCCCGCGTCGTACGCGCCGGCGGGGTCGAGCGAGGTGACCACGTCCGTGGTGCCGACCGCGATCGGGGTCTCGTCCACCTCGTTCGAGGGGAGCAACTGCCAGACACCGACGCCCACGACAGCCAGGACCCCGATGATCGCAAGAATCCGTAGCCGGATCGACTGCATTGCCGTGCTCTCCCTTACCAACCCCACCCCGATGCTGTGCTTCAGATATGCACATCACCGCATGCTCTCGCTCAGCCAATCACACGATATTCACATCTGGAAGAGTGAAACCGACATTCATAGCCTTTTGTTGGACACTTGAAACCTCGACGCGCCCAAAAGGCCGGAACCTGCCGTTCCCTGCGGCCCGATCCCTCGAACCGCGAGGTCAGGCCCGGAGCGAGGCGAGTTCCACGACGGTGATGTCGGAGGGCGCGCCGACCCGTACGGGCGGGCCCCAGGCGCCCGCGCCGCGCGAGACGTAGAGCTGGGTGTCGCCGTACCGGTCGAGCCCGGCACCGGTGGGATTGGCCAGGTCGGCGATGAAGTTGCCCGGCCAGAGCTGGCCGCCGTGGGTGTGGCCGGAGAGCTGGAGGTCCACGCCGTGGGCGACGGCGTCGTGGATGACGACGGGCTGGTGGGCGAGGAGGACGGCGGCGCGGGCCCGGTCCCGGTCGCCGAGCGCGCGGGCGAAGTCGGGGCCCTGCCCCTCGATCTCCCCGGCGACGTCGTTGACGCCCGCGAGATCGAACCCGTCGATCTCCACCCGGGCGTTCTCCAACGGATGGAGGCCCAACTCCCTTACCTGGTCGACCCATTGGGCCGCACCGGAGTAGTACTCGTGGTTTCCGGTGACGAAGAAACTGCCGTGCCCGGCGCGCAGTCCGGCGAGCGGCTCCGCCGCCGGGCCGAGGTCGGCGACGGTTCCGTCGACGAGGTCCCCGACGACGGCGATCAGATCCGGCCCGGTCCGGTTGATCGTGTCGACGATCCGCCGGGTGTGGGCGCGGCCGAGGATCGGGCCGAGGTGGATGTCGCTGACGACGGCGATCCGGAAGCCGTGCGCCGAGCGGGGCAGTTTGGCGAGCGGGACGGTGACCCGTTTCACCCTCGGCCCGCGCAGCACCCCGTGGGTGCCCAGGCCGATCGTCCCGAGCCCCGCGGCGGCGGCGGCACCACCGACGACCCGGGAGACGAACAGCCGGCGCGAGGGGTCGACGACGGGGCGGCGCGGGGCTCGGGACGGGAGCAAGCTGGTGGCAGTGGCGCCCGAGATGTCCGAGGCGCCCGAGGCATCAGGGGCCTCGGAGGCCGGGGCGTCGGTTGTGGTGGCGACCGCCAGGGAGCCGGAGGTGCAGGCCGCCCCGGCCGCCCCCTCCGCCGCGGTGCTCCGGGATCCGGCGGCCGGCCCGGCCGGCTCCCCGGCCGGCTCCGCCGGGGAGCGGTCCGGGTGATTCCCGTCACCCGTACCGGCTTCCCGTGCCCCGTCCCCACCGCTCCTCGCCCGGCCCGCCGTCCGGTCAGCCCGCCTCGCGAGCACCCGGCGCAGGACCGGCCGCACCACCTCCCCCACCAGCAGAGCCAGCGTCAGGTACAGCACCGCGGCCAGCCAGAGGTAGCCGGGCCAGGCCAGTGCCTGCTGGAGCGGGAAGGGCGCCCCCGCGCGGCCGGAGACCAGGGCGCCGAGGCTCAGCAGCGGCAGGACGAACGCGGCCGCGGTGCCGATCCTGCGCGGGACACCGCCCCCGGCCGTCGTGTCACGGACCAGCCGGCACCACAGATAGCGGTGCACGCCGCCGAACAGCGCGAGCACCACGACCACCATCACCACGAAACCGGCCACTGCCACCAGCTTGCTCCCCACCCGGCCTACGGCTCGTTACGTACGTTCGCGGCGCAGTGCCTTGACACCACGGAACCCGATCACACCGATGACCGTCCCCAGGAGAAAGGACGTGATGGCGAGCAGCAGATGCACCCAGAAGTACGCAGTCGGGTCACCCGCGTCGTCGAAGGCGAGTCCGCTGCCGTCCTTCCACAGGTTCTTGACGAAAGTGATCCAGATGAACCAGCTCCACACCCCGAAGGCGAGCAGGAACCAGGAGACGGGGCGGCTGAGCTTCATGGACTCAGTATCTCCGCCGCGTTCCCGCAGGGCCGCCCGGGGTGGGCCGTCCCGGCGGTACATGCGGCGGGTCAAGCCATCCGCACCCATTTTCATATCATCTGCCTGTACGTTTCCGACCGTGCCTGCTCTCAAAAAGACCGCACTGACGGTCATCTCAGCCGCCTTGCTGTCCAGTTTTGCCATCGCGCCGGCATCGGCGGTCGGCAAGGACACCTCCGACGACGCGCCGAAGCCGCCCGCAGGCATGTCCCGGGTCGGTGGCGAACTGCTGGGGAGGAGCGGTACGCAGGTCCAGCTGAAGTCGGGTGCCCCGGTGCTGCCGAAGGACCTCACGGGCCGGTCCTGGATCGTCGCGGACGCGGAGAACGGCGAGGTCCTCGCCTCGCACAACGCGCACTGGCGGCTGCCGCCCGCCTCCACCCTGAAGATGCTCTTCGCGGACACCGTGATGCCCGCGCTCCAGCCGAAGACCCGCGAGTACACCGTCCGGGACGAGGACCTGGCCGACCTCGGCGAGGGCAGCAGCCTGGTCGGCATCAAGGAGGACCTCAGCTACACGGTCCACGACCTGTGGCTCGGGGTGTTCCTGCGCTCGGGCAACGACGCGGTGCACGTGCTGTCCGCGATGTACGGCGGCGTGCCCAAGACCGTCGAGGCCATGCAGGCGCACGCCGAGGAGTTGCAGGCGCTCGACACGAAGGTGGTCTCGCCCGACGGGTACGACGCGCCCGACCAGGTCTCCAGCGCGTACGACCTGACGCTGTTCGCCCGCAGCGGGCTGCAGAAGGCCGACTTCCGGGAGTACTGCTCGACGGCCGAGGCGCAGTTCCCCGGCGCGGAGAAGAAGGGCGGCAAGCGGGAGAGCTTCGCCATCCAGAACACCAACCGGCTGCTGACCGGCGCGGACGGCGTCGAGCCGTACAAGGGGATCGCGGGCGTCAAGAACGGCTACACCTCGCACGCCGGCAACACCTTCACCGGTGTCGCCGAACGCGACGGCAAGGTGCTGCTCGTCACCGTCATGAACCCGTCGTCCGAGGAGGCCCACGCCGTCTACAAGGAGGCCGCGAGCCTGCTGGACTGGGGCTTCCAGGCGAGCGGCAAGGTCGCTCCGGTCGGCGAGCTGGTGCCCCCGAAGTCCGCCGACACCGGATCGGGCAAGGGCGCCCCGGCCGCGCAGGGCGGGGACAAGGGCGGACACGGCCCCGAGAGCGACAAGAAGGCCGTCGCCGCCGACGGGGGCGGCAGCGGCGGTGCCGGGATCGCGCTGGGCATCGTCGGCGGCGTCCTGGTGCTGCTGGCCGGCGGGGTGTTCCTGGTCAACCGGCGCTGGCCGCTGCCGGAC
>NZ_RDBO01000077.1:226624-282953 GCF_008120935.1 Streptomyces sp. sk2.1 | reverse complement strand
AGCATGTACGGCGCCTTCGGGGTGCCCGTGGCCCTGCTGCTCTGGCTCAACTTCACGGCGAAACTGCTGCTGTTCTGCGTCGCCGTCCAGGCGGCGCAGAACAGCAGCAGTTTCGCCGTGAAGTTGAGCCAGAGCAGCAGGGCCACGGGCACCCCGAAGGCGCCGTACATGCTCTTGGACGCCACGCCCTTCATGTAGCTGCCGAGCAGCAGCTTGAGCAGTTCGAAGCCGATCGCGCCGATCGCGCCCGCGACCAGCAGACTGCGCCGCGGCGGCTCCACGCCGGGCAGCAGGGTCAGCAGGTAGAGCAGCAGCAGGAAGCCGCCGAGCGCCCCCACGGCCATGGCGGCCACCTGGAGCACCACACCGCCCGCGCCCCGGTCCGAGATGTTCAGCAGACCGGCGGTCCGGCCGACCGCGACGGTGCCCACCGAGGAGATCGCGAGGGTCGCGAGCGCCGCGCCGCCGAGCCCGAGCAGCAGCCCCGCGTCCTTGAGCTTGCGGACGACCGGGTTGCCCGTGTCCACGTCGTCCCGGCCCCAGACGGCGCGCAGGCAGTCGCGCATCGAGCCGAGCCAGCCGATCCCGGTGAGGAGCAGCAGCGCACCGGCCACCGCCCCGACCGTGCCCGCGTGGGCCACCAGGCCCTCGATGCCGAGCTGGTCGGAGATGCCCGGCACCTGCTCGGCGAGCTTGTCCTCGATCTTGCGCAACTGCTCGTCGGAGAGCAGCGCGGCACCGATCGCCGCACCGACCGCGATCAGCGGGAAGATCGCCAGGAAGCTGGTGAAGGTGATCGCGGCGGCGAGCCTGGTCCAGTGGACCCGTTCCAGCGTCTCGTAGGAACGCCAGGCGTGCGTCGTCATCAGCCGGGAGACGATCGGCCCGATGACGGGGAGTTTCTTCAGCCAGTCCATGACGTACGGCTTACCCGTCCGGGCGCCGGGAACCGTACCCGGCCCCCTCGGTGTGCGGCCCGACACTCCCTCAATCACCCATAACGGTGAGCACTGTAACAAATCCCCCAAAAGGGTTTTCCCTGGCGCTACGGTCACCGTCATGTCTGTCGACACGGTGTCCCTGACCGGCTGGGGCCGTACCGCCCCGACGACCGCTCTGCGGTTCCGCCCGCGCACGTACGAGGAGGCGGCGGCGACGGTACGCGGCTGCGGACCCCGTGGCTCCATCGCCCGGGGGCTGGGCGGATCCCACGGCGACGCGGCGCAGAACGCGGGCGGCTCCGTCCTCGACATGACCGCGCTGGACCGGATCCGCACCGTCGACGCCACCGCCGGGCTGGTGGTCTGCGACGCCGGGGTCGGCCTGCACCGGCTGGCGGAGGTCCTGCGACCGCTCGGCTGGTCCGTGCCCACCCCGTCCCCGAACCGGTACGTCACCGTGGGCGGCGCGATCGGCGCCGACGCGCACGGTCACGACCAGCACCACTCCGGCTCCTTCTCGCGCCACGTCCAGGAGTTGGAGCTGCTGACCGCCGACGGCGAGATCCACACGGTCCGTCCCGGCACCGTGCTCTTCCACGCGACCGCGGGCGGTCTGGGCCTGACGGGCGTGATCCTCTCGGCGACACTGCGCTGCCACCGCGCCACCGGGTCGTGGCTGTCGGTCGACACCGAACGCGCCGTCGACCTGGACGACCTGCTGGACCGGCTCTCCGCCGGGGACCACCGCTACCGCTACTCGGCCGCCCGGATCGACCTGCTCTCCCGCGGCCGGGCGACGGGGCGCGCCGTGCTCACCCGGGGCGAGCCCGTGCCCGTGGACGGACGGGCACCCCGGTACGCGCGTCCGGCGCGCGCCCGGCGCACCCCGTCCGCGTTCCGCCCGGGACGGCTGCCGTCCCTCTCCGCCCTCGTGCCCCACTCGCTGCCCGGCGGGGTCTGCGCCGCCCTCCTGGGCGAGCTCCGGTACCGCGGCGCGCCCGGGTACCGGCCCGGCGAACTCCAGCGGCCCGCCGAGTTCTTCCGCCTCCTGGACGGGCCGGTCCGGGACCGGCCCCGGGGGCGCGCCGGGTCGGTGCGGTACCAGTTCGCCGTCGGGTTCGGGCAGGAGGAGGCGCTGCGGCGGATCGTGCGCCGGATCTCCCTGCGGCGCTGCCCGTCGTCGTACGCGGTGCTGAAGCGGTTCGGCGCGAGCGACCCGGGCTGGCTGTCGTTCCCCGTGCCCGGCTGGACGCTCGCCCTCGACCTGCCCGCCGCCCTGCCCGGCCTGGCCCGGTTCCTGGACTCGCTGGACGAGGAGGTGGCGGCGGCCGGCGGCCGGGTCTGCCTGGCGAAGGACTCCCGGCTGCGGCCCGAGCTGCTGGCCGCCATGTATCCGAAGCTGGACCGATTCCGTTCGCTGCGCGCCGAGTTGGACCCGTACGGGGCGTTCCGATCGGACCTGTCGCGCCGTCTGTCGCTCTGACCGGCGCCGCGTTCCGCACACCCCACCATCCCTCTGGTCACCACCCCTGTCTGCAAGGAGCGCTTTCGTGAAGGACGCCTTCGGGGCCCCGCAGTCCCTGCTCGTACTCGGCGGCACGTCGGAGATCGCCCTGGCCACCGCACGGCGGCTGATCGCGCTGCGGACCCGCACGGTCCGGCTGGCCGGGCGCCCCTCCCCCGCCCTCGACGCGGCCGCCGCCGAACTGCGCGCACGCGGCGCCGACGTCCGCACGGTCGACTTCGACGCCCTCGACTCCGAGTCCCACGAGGCCGTGCTCGGCGAGGTCTTCGCCGAGGGCGACGTCGACATGGTGCTGCTCGCCTTCGGGATCGCGGGCGACCAGGAGCGCGACGAGGAGGAGCCGCTCTCCGCGGTCCGGGTCGCCCAGACCAACTACACGGGGGCCGTCTCCGCCGGGCTGGTGTGCGCCGGCGCGCTCCAGGCGCAGGGGCACGGTTCGCTGGTGGTGCTGTCCTCGGTGGCGGGCGAGCGCGTGCGCCGCGCCGACTTCATCTACGGGTCCAGCAAGGCGGGTCTGGACACGTTCGCTCAGGGGCTGGGCGACGCGCTGCACGACACGGGGGTGCATGTGATGGTCGTGCGTCCCGGCCTCGTACGGTCCGGCCCCGTGCGGCCGGGGACGGCCCCCGACGACGCGACGGGGACGACCGGGGCCGGCGAGACGGCGGCCGGGACCGCGGCGACGGATCCGGTGGCGGAACCCGTGGCGGTGGCGGCAGTGGCCGGAATCACGGATCCGACGGGCACCGCGGGAAGCGGAAGCGGTACGCGGGTCGACGCACGGGGCGGTACGCGGATCGGTGCCCCGTGGATCGGCACGTCGCGGGCCGGTGCGCCGTGGATCGGTGCGCCCCGGGTCGAGGCGGCCCGGCTCGCCGCCGCCCGGTTCGCCTCGGCGCCCCTGGAGGCGTCGTCCCTCACCACGACCCCGGACGCCGTCGCGGAGGCCATCGTGGCGGGGCTGCGACGGCGCTCGGAGACGGTCTGGGTGCCCGGATCGCTGCGCGCGGTGATGTCGGCGCTGCGGCACGTGCCGCGCCCGCTGTTCCGGCGCCTGCCGCTCTGAACCGGAGGAACCGGACGGGGCGGCGGAGGCGAAAGGGTCACCCGGGGCACGCCGGGGTCGAAGGAGGCGTGCGGGGGGTGGCGATCAGGACTGGGGCGGTGATCAGGACTGCAGGGAGGGTTCGTCCACGGACGAGCTGCCCTGCGCGGGCACGGCCGGCATGCCGTCCCCGGTCCCGAACGGGAACTCGTTGATCTTGCGCCAGACGCTGTCCGCGCCCTGCTCGTACAGCGCGAAGGAACCGCAGGTCCAGGACGCCTCGTAGTCGGAGAGCTCCTCGTACGCCCGGTCCATCGCCGCCTCGGGGATGTCGTGCGCCACGGTCACGTGCGGGTGGTACGGGAACTGGAGCTCGCGGACCAGCGGCCCCGAGCCGTCCCGGACCCGCTTCTGGAGCCAGGAGCAGGCCGAGCCGCCCTCGACGACCTGCACGAAGACCACCGGCGACAGCGGCCGGAAGGTCCCCGTGCCGGACAGCCGCATCGGGAAGGGACGGCCGCCCGTCGCGATCCGGGCGAGGTGCGCCTCGATCGCGGGCAGGGCGGCCGCGTCGGCCGCGGTCGGCGGAAGCAGGGTGACGTGGGTGGGAATGCCGTACGCGGCAGGATCCCCGAAGCTCGCGCGCCGCTCCTGGAGCAGGCTGCCGTAGGGCTCCGGGACCGCGATCGAAACGCCGAGCGTTACGGTCCCCACGTCGTTCTCCTCAATCCTCGATGGTCGATGACCTGTTTTCGGCCACCCACCTGGTCGGCTTCCGTCGCCAGTGTGCAGCCTGCGGCCCCGAAACCGCCAGGGTCCTTGGACTCAGTGCTTCGCAGGCAGGAAGCCCATTCGGTCGTACGTACGAGCCAGGGTCTCGGCCGCGACGGACCGCGCCTTCTCCGCGCCCTTGGCCAGGATCGAGTCCAGCGTCTCCGGGTCGTCCAGATATTCCTGGGTGCGGGTCCGGAACGGTGTGACGAACTCGACCATGACCTCGGCGAGGTCGGTCTTGAGCGCACCGTAGCCCTTGCCCTCGTACTTCTGCTCCAGATCCGCGATACCGACGCCCGTGAGTGTCGAGCAGATGCTCAGCAGATTGCTGACGCCGGGCTTCTCCACGCGGTCGAAGCGGATGACCGTGTCGGTGTCGGTGACCGCGCTCTTCACCTTCTTGGCGGTGGCCTTCGGCTCGTCGAGGAGGTTGATCAGACCCTTCGGGGTGGCCGCCGACTTGCTCATCTTGGACGACGGGTCCTGGAGGTCGTAGATCTTCGCCGTCTCCTTGAGGATGTACGGGTCCGGCACGGTGAAGGTGTCCCCGTAGGTGCCGTTGAACCGCTCGGCGAGGTTGCGGGTCAGCTCCAGGTGCTGGCGCTGGTCCTCGCCGACCGGGACCTGGTCGGCCTGGTACAGCAGGATGTCGGCGACCATCAGCATCGGGTACGTGAAGAGACCGACGGTGGCGCGGTCGGCGCCCTGCTTGGCGGACTTGTCCTTGAACTGCGTCATGCGCGACGCCTCGCCGAAGCCGGTGAGGCAGTTCATGACCCAGCCGAGCTGGGCGTGCTCGGGGACGTGGCTCTGGACGAAGAGCGTGCACCGCTCGGGGTCGAGACCGGCGGCGAGGAGCTGGGCGGCGGCGAGCCGGGTGTTGGCGCGCAGCTCCGCGGGGTCCTGCGGAACGGTGATCGCGTGCAGGTCGACGACCATGTAGAAGGCGTCGTGGGATTCCTGCAGCGCCACCCACTGGCGGACCGCACCGAGGTAGTTGCCGAGGTGGAACGAGCCTGCGGTGGGCTGGATTCCGGAGAGCACGCGGGGGCGTTCAGAGGCCATGGGACTCATTGTCTCAGGTACGGGAGCGATCTCCGGCAGCCGGTGCGGAAGGCACCCGGACCGGGCGCGCGCACCGCCGCGGATGAGACGAGGATCACGGCGGGGGCCGGGAGGGGCGGGCGCGGACGCCGGTGCCGGCCGGTCGGGCACGCCGGGAATCGGAGGTTTCCTCGGACCGGATCCGACCGACGATACAAAGTGGGCACCACCCCGCCCACGCCCATGCCCACGACGAACGGAGATCCCGTGTCGATCACGGAAAACGCCATCGCCTCCGCCGAGGCGCACAGCGCGCACAATTACCATCCGCTCCCTGTCGTGGTCGCCACGGCGGAGGGGGCCTGGATGACCGATGTCGAGGGCCGGCGCTACCTCGACATGCTCGCCGGTTACTCGGCACTCAATTTCGGCCACGGCAACCGGCGCCTGCTCGACGCGGCCAGGGCGCAGCTGGACCGGGTGACCCTCACCTCGCGCGCCTTCCACCACGACCGGTTCGCCGACTTCTGCACGCAGCTCGCCGAGTTGTGCGGCATGGAGTCGGTGCTCCCGATGAACACCGGGGCGGAGGCCGTGGAGACCGCGGTGAAGACGGCCCGCAAGTGGGGCTACCGGGTGAAGGGCGTCCCGGACGGCATGGCGAAGATCATCGTCGCCGCGAACAACTTCCACGGCCGGACGACGACGATCATCAGCTTCTCCACCGACCCCGAGGCGCGGGAGGACTTCGGCCCCTACACACCGGGGTTCGAGATCGTGCCGTACGGGGACCTCACCGCGCTCCGGGAGGCGATGACGGACAACACCGTCGCGGTGCTCATGGAGCCGATCCAGGGCGAGGCCGGGGTGCTGGTGCCGCCGCCGGGCTACCTCCCGGGGGTGCGCGAGCTCACCCGCGAGCGCGGCGTGCTGTTCATCGCGGACGAGATCCAGTCGGGGCTGGGCCGGACCGGGAAGACCTTCGCGTGCGAGCACGAGGGCGTCGTGCCGGACATGTACGTGCTCGGCAAGGCGCTGGGCGGCGGTGTGGTGCCGGTGTCGGCGGTGGTCTCGTCCCGGGCGGTGCTGGGGGTGTACCGCCCCGGCGAGCACGGTTCGACGTTCGGCGGCAATCCGCTCGCCTGCGCCGTCGCGCTGGAGGTCGTCGCGATGCTCCGCACCGGCGAGTTCCAGCAGCGGGCGGCCGAACTGGGCGAGCACCTGCACCAGGAGCTGGGGCTGCTGGTGGGCGGCGGCGCGGTGGAGGCGGTACGGGGCCGCGGGCTGTGGGCGGGCGTGGACATCGCCCCGGCCCTCGGCACGGGCCGGGAGATCTCCGAGAAGCTGATGGAACGCGGGGTGCTGGTCAAGGACACCCACGGCTCGACGATCCGGATCGCGCCGCCGCTGGTGATCAGCAAGGAGGACCTGGACTGGGGGCTGGAACAGCTCCGCGGCGTCCTGCGCCACTGACCCGGGAGCCGGCGCGCCGGTCCGGGGGCAGCGGGCCTCCGGATCGGGGCATCGGACCTCCGGTCCGGCGGCTCGGCCGACGTGCCGGGCCGCCGGACCGCCGGGCCGCGGCGGGGGTTTCTCCCGCGGGCACGGTCCGGTGGCCGGCCTGGCAGACTCTGCGCCGTGAGACCTGACCTGACGCAACTGCGGGACCTCGTCGAGGAGTCGCCGGGGTTCGGCCGCGGGTCGGCCTCCGCCGTGCCGGAGGAGGCGATCCGGGACGCCGAGACGCGCGTCGGCCCGCTGCCGCCCTCGTACCGGTGGTGGCTGGCCGAGTTCGGCCACGGGCGGGCCGGCGGCGCGCAGATCGCGACGGCCGGGCCCGCCGGGGCGGCCGACGACGACATGTACGAGGCCATCACGGCCGCGTGGCGGCTGAGCGGCGCCCGGCTGTGCTTCGCCGTCGAGCCCGACTGCGGGGACAGCTACTCCTTCGCCCTCGACCGGGACGGGGAGGCCGGGGCCGGGGAGCATCCGGTGGTGTGCCGGGACGGCATCGACGGCGAGGAGTACCCGGTGGCGGAGTCCTTCGCCGGGTTCCTGGCCGTCCGGGCCGCACGGCTGCGCGGGCTGCGGGACGGCCCCAACCCGACGGTCGCCCGGCTGTGGCGCTCGACCCCGGGCGTGCTGCTCGGCAACGGCGTCCACGTCTACGGCCCGCACACCATCGCGGAACGCAACGAGACCTTCGAGGTGGCCCGGTACGCGCCCCACTGGGTGCTGGTCGGGGACGACGGCGGGGGCGACGGGTTCTTCATGCGCCGCCACGGCCGCGACCGCGTCTCCGTCCACCGGCTCGGGCTGGGCGCGGTCCGCGCGGACGTCGCGGCGGCGGGCGAACCCGTGACGGACGACCTGATCGGCTGGCTGCGCGCGGCCGGGGCCTGACGGGGCGACGGGTTCCCGCCGCCCCGCCCGGACGGCCCTCAGAGGATGACGTGCGGCAGGAAGCGGGCGTACTCGTCCGTGACCGGTCCGGCGGACTCCCGGATGCCCAGGCCGGCCGCCTCGTCCTCGACCACCCAGGCCCCCAGCACCACGCGGTTGCCGTCGAAGTCCGGCAGCAGCGCGAGCTCCTGGTAACAGCACGGTTCGTCGCTCAGCACCGCGGGGCTGCCCGGTCCGTGGACCGTGACCCCGGCCCCCTCGCGGCCGAGCAGCGGCTTGGCGACGTAACCGGGGCCGGGTCCGTCGCCCGTGCCCGCCGCCAGGTCGCGGGGGCCGTCGAGGTAGGACGCGAGCAGGTTCGGGTGGCCCGGGTAGAGCTCCCAGAGGATCGCCAGCAGCGCCTTGTTGGACAGCAGCATCTTCCAGGCGGGCTCGATCCAGCAGGTGGTGCCGCTGCCGCCGCCGTTGTCGAGGGTGTCCAGCACGTGCGGGCCGAACCGGTCGGTCGCCAGCCACTCCCACGGGTACAGCTTGAAGCAGCTGCGGATGAACCGGAGCCGTTCGTCGACGAACCGCCCGCTCAGCCGGTCCCAGCCGATCCGCTCGACGGAGAGCGCCTCGGTCTCGATGCCGGCCTGCTCCGCGGTCTCCCGCAGATACGCGACCGTCATCAGGTCCTCGCCCAGTTCGTCCCCGTCGGAGTGCGCGAAGTGCAGCGGCCCCGGCGGCAGCAGGGCGGCCTGCCGCCGCCACGCGTCCACGAGCCGTTCGTGCAGCGAGTTCCACTGGTCGGCGCCCGGGAAGCGGTCCTCCATCCAGAACCACTGGGCGCTCGCGGCCTCCACCAGGGAGGTGGGGGTGTCCGCGTTGTACTCCAGCATCTTCGCCGGGCCGGTCCCGTCGTAACGCAGGTCGAACCTGCCGTACAGGGACGGGAGTTCGGCCCTGCGGTGCCAGGACTGGGCGATCAGGCCGGCCAGCCGGCGGTCGGTGATGCCGAGTTCGGCGAACCGGTCCTTCGCCACGATGTTCGCGGCCGCGGCCAGGCACATCGCGTGCAGCTCCTCGACCACCTCCTCCAGTGCCTCGACCTCGGGCAGGGAGAAGACGTAGTAGGCGCTCTCGTCCCAGTACGGGCGCAGCGATCCGTCCGGGTAGCGGGTGAGCGGGAAGACGATCCCCTGCTCCTCCACCGTCTGCTGCCAGCCGGGACGCGGCTGCGTGGTGCGGCGCTCCATGCCGGCTCAGCCGCCGCCGGTGCCCGAGCAGCCGAAACCGCCCCGGTCGACCGCCGACTTGTTGAAGCTGCCGCCCTCGACCTTGCCGTTCTTGCTGCTGCCGCCGTAGTAGTACGAGCCCTTGCCGCCGCCCTTGCACTCGTAGCTCGGCAGCTTGTCCCGGCTGACCGGGTCGACGCACCGCTTGTCCGGTTCCGAACCGCAGGAGGTGATCATCGCGGCGAGCACCCCCATGCCGCCGAGCACCACCGTGCTCGACCGCAGCCTTCGTACAGCCATGTCTCCCCCGTAGTAAAGATCAAGCCAGTGTGACCATCGAACGCGACCGTTCATCAGACTAGCGCGGGGGGTTCGGGCCCCGGCGGGACAGGTCTCGGGCCCGACGGGCACGGCCGGGAGGTCACCGGGTGGGCAGTACCCGGCACAGGGCGTCCAGGGCGCCGGCCCAGGCGCTGTCGGTGGGTGTTCCGTAGCCGATGACCAGGGCGTCCCGCCCCGGTGCCGCGTCGGGGTGGCGGAAGCGCGAGATCCCCTCCAGCGCCAGCCCCTGCCACGCGGCCGCCCGCAGCACGGACGGCTCGCTGCCCTCGGGGAGTTCGAGCACGGCGTGCAGTCCGGCGGCGATGCCGCTGATCCGGACCTCCGGGGCCCGTTCCGCCAGGGCCTCGACGAGCTGGTCGCGGCGGCGCCGGTAGCGCAGCCGCATCGAACGCACGTGCCGGTCGTACGCGCCCGACCCGATGAACTCCGCGAGCGTCAGCTGGTCCAGCGCGCTCGACGACCAGTCGCTCACCCCCTTGGCCTCGGACACCTCCCCCACCAGGTCCTCCGGCAGCACCATCCACCCCAGCCGCAGGCCGGGGGCCAGCGATTTGCTCGTCGTCCCCAGATGCACCACGCGTTCGGGGTCGAGGCCCTGGAGCGCGCCGACCGGCTGGCGGTCGTAGCGGAACTCGCCGTCGTAGTCGTCCTCCAGGATCAGCCCGCCCGTGGCCCGTGCCCAGTCCACCGCCGCGGCCCGGCGGTCGGGGTGCAGCGGCACCCCGGTGGGGAACTGGTGCGCGGGCGTCATCAGGACCGCGCCCACGCCCCGCAGTCCGGCCAGCTCGTCGGTCCGCGCCCCGAAGCCGTCGACCGGCAGGCAGGGCAGCCGCAGCCCGGCCTCCCGGAGCAGGTCGTAGTGGATGTCCAGCCCGTACGACTCGACGGCCACCTCCCGCACCCGCCGCCTGCGCAGCACCGTCCCCATCAGTTTCAGCGCGTGCGCGAAGCCGGCGCAGATCATGATGCGTTCCGGGTCGGCGTGGACGCCCCGGGCACGGGCCAGGTAGTCGGCGAGCACGGTGCGCAGTTCGACGCGTCCCCTCGGGTCGCCGTACCCGAAGGCGTCGTGGGGCGCGGCCGTCAGGGCGCGGCGGGCCGCCCTGAGCCATTCGGCGCGCGGGAACGTCGAGAGGTCGGGCGACCCGCCCAGCAGGTTGTGCGCGGGCCGGGAGCGCGTCGTCCGGGTCCGGGTGACCCGGGTGGCCGAGGGGCGCGGCTCCGCCCGCCGGGCCACCCGGGTGCCCGAGCCCTGCCGGGCGGTGAGCCAGCCCTCGGCGACCAGTTCCGCGTAGGCGTCGGCGACGGTGTTGCGGGCCATGCCGAGGTCGGCGGCGAGCCCGCGGGACGACGGCAGCCGGGTGCCGGGGGCCAGCCTGCCCGTCCGCACGGCCTCCCGCAGGGCGTCCATGAGCCCGGCCCGCAGCCCGGTCGATCCGGTGGTGTCGAGATGCAGGTCGGCACCGAAAGTGGCCCATGAATCCGTCATGGAAATGGACCATACATGTGCGCCACCCGGCTCGTAGTGTCGTACTCATGACGACGAACGAGAACAGCGCACCGGCCTCCGGCCTCAACCCCGAGCACACCCCCCGCCTGAAGCAGCCCTGGGCCGAGCTCGCCCCCGACGTCTACAGGGCGATGGTCCGGCTGGACGGGGCGTCCCGGAAGGGTCTCGACCCGGTCCTGGCCGAGCTGGTGAAGATCCGTGCCTCGCAGCTGAACCACTGCGCCTTCTGCCTCGACATGCACACCAAGGACGCGCTCGCGGCGGGCGAGTCGGTCGAGCGGATCATCCAGCTCGGCGCGTGGGAGGAGTCGCGGCACTTCTACACGCCCAAGGAGATCGCGGCCATCGAGCTGACCGAGGCGGTGACCGTGCTGACCGACGGTTTCGTGCCGGACGAGGTGTGGGAGAAGGCTTCCGAGCACTTCGACGAGACCGAGCTCTCCCACCTGGTCGCCGCGATCATCACGATCAACGCGTGGAACCGCTTCGCGGTGACCACCCGCATGGTTCCCGGCCACTACAAGCCGGGCGACATCAAGCACTGACCCGGCAGCGGTCCCGGTGCGGCCCCGGCCCGACCGCGGCGCTTGGCCCGCACGCCGCGTGCCGGGTCACGCGCCCGGTGCCACCCGGCGCATCCGCGTCCCCGCCCTCGTCCGCCTTCCGGCCCGCACCCACAGGAGTCACGCATGACCGCGTCCGTCCTCCGCACCCTGCACCACGACCGCACCCCGGGCGACCCGCTCGTCCTGCCCGGTCCGTGGGACGCGGCGAGCGCCCGCGCCTTCGCCGACGCGGGCTTCCCGGCGCTCGCGACGCCCAGCGCCGGGATCGCGGCCTCGCTCGGTTACGAGGACGGGGCGACGCCCGCCGCCGAGATGTTCGCGGCCGTGGCCAGGATCGTGCGGGCCGTCCCGGCCTCCGTGCCCGTGTCGGCGGATGTCGAGGCGGGTTACGGGCTGGCCCCGAAGGAGCTCGTGGAACGGCTCCTGGAGAGCGGGGCCGTCGGCTGCAACCTGGAGGACTCGGTCGACGGCACGCTCGTCGGGGCCGAGCGGCAGGCGGACCGGATCGCCGCGGTCCGGGAGGCCGCGGGCGATCTCCTCTTCGTCAACGCCCGCGTCGACACGTACGTCCACGGCTCCCCCGACACCGCGGACCCGGAGGCGGAGACGGTCCGCCGGGCCCTGCTGTACGTGGCGGCGGGCGCGGACTGCGTCTACCCGATCCTGGCCCCGCCCGAGGCACTGCCCCGGCTGGCCGCCGCCGTCCCCGGCCCGCTCAACGCCCTCGCCCTGCCGGACGGCCCGGCCCCGCGCCGGCTCGGCGAGCTGGGCGCCACCCGGATCACCTTCGGCCCCGGGCTCCAGCGCCGCGCCCTGGCGGCCGTGCGGGAGATCGCGCAGGAGCTGCGGAAGGCGTAGGGCCGGGCCGTCCGGGCCATGCCGCGGCCGCTCCCGACAGGCTTCCGGGAGCGGCCGCGGCCCCTCATGCCCGTCTGCCGCCGAAGGCCGCCAGGGTCCGTTCCAGCATCGGCATGGCCCGTACCACGTTGCGGGAGCGGATCAGGGCGTCCCAGGCGGGCTCGAACTTCTTCCAGCCGCCCGCGTACGCCAGGTGCCTGAGCCGTTCGTGCGTACCCGGCTGGGCCGCGGCGCCGCGCCATATGTTGGACCACCGGTAGAAGTCGCGGTACGCGCGCCAGTAGCCGTCCTCCAACTGGCGCGGCGTCATGCCCTTGGGGCGGTGGACGACGTGGCGGGTGTCGTAGAGGTCCCAGTCCCGGTGGACGATCCGGTCCTCCGCCTCCAGCTGCTTCCACAGCCCGGTGGACGGGTACGGCGTCATGATGTGGAAGGTGGCCGTCTCGATGCCCTGCCCGACCGCCCACTCCACCGTGCGGTCGAAGACGTCCGGGCCGTCGTGGTCGAGCCCGAAGACGAAGCTGGCGTTGACCATGACCCCGGCGTCGTGGAGCCGGCGCACGGCGGCGGTGTAGTCCTTGCCGATGTTCTGGTCCTTGCGCCGCTCGGCGAGGTTCGCGCTGTTCACCGTCTCGAAGCCGACGAACAGACTGCGCAGCCCCGCGTCCACGGCGCGTTCCAGCAGGTCCGGCTGGAGCACGGACTTCACCGTGCCGGCCGCCTGCCAGAGCCGCCCCATGCCGGCCATCCCGTCGAACAGCGCCTCGGCGAAGCGGCGGTTGCCGAACAGGTGGTCGTCGAGGAAGTACAGGTGCCTGCCGGGCAGCCGCTCGATCTCGGCGAGCGCGTCGTCCACCGCCTGGGTGTAGAAGGACTTCCCGCCCTCGAAGAAGGCGTCCTTGTAGCAGAAGTCGCAGTGGTGCGGACAGCCCCGCGAGACGACGATCGAGTTCGGCACCAGGTACAGATGACGTTTGATCAGGTCGCGCCGTACGGGCGGGAGCCCGGCCAGGGTGCGCAGCTTCGAGTCGTAGCGGCGGCCCGGCGCCCCGTCCCGGAACTCCTTGAGGAACAGCGGCCAGGTGTCCTCGCCCGGCCCGGTGAAGATCGTGTCGGCGTGCGCGGCGGCCTCGTCCGGCAGCGAGGTCACGTGCAGGCCGCCCATGGCGACGTGGACGCCCCGGGCGCGGAAGTGGTCGGCGATCTCGTAGCCGCGCCGCGCGGAGGTGATGTACGGCTGGACGACCAGGAGGTCGGGGCTTTCGAGCGCCTCGATGTCCACCCGTTCGACGTGCTCGTCGAGGAGCGTCACCTCGTCGTCCGGGTCGAGGTACCCGGCGAGGGTCGCCAGGCCCAGCGGCGGGAAGAGCGAGTACTTGATGGGCCGGAACAGCGGGCTGGTCGCCTCGGTCAGTGCCGGGAGGATCATCGTCACGCGCATGAAAGCCCAGACTCGGGAAGCCCCGCGATCAGTTCCCGGCCGGGGCCGGGTACTCCACGTCGTCGGGGAACGTGACAGTCGGGGGCCCTTCTGTCACGTTCCCCGACACACGTCGCCCCCGGCAGCGGGTGCTGCCGGGGGCGACGGGGTACGCGCGAAGGGGCGTACGGATCAGATCAGGCCGAGCTCGCGGACCGCGTCGCGCTCCTCGGTGAGCTCCTTCACCGAGGCGTCGATGCGCTTGCGGGAGAAGTCGTTGATCTCCAGGCCCTGGACGATCTCGTACGTGCCGTTCTTCGTGGTGACCGGGAAGGACGAGATGATGCCCTCGGGCACTCCGTAGGAGCCGTCCGACGGAATGCCCATGGAGGTCCAGTCGCCCTCGGCGGTGCCGTTGACCCAGGTGTGCACGTGGTCGATGGCGGCGTTGGCGGCGGAGGCGGCGGAGGACGCGCCACGGGCCTCGATGATCGCGGCGCCGCGCTTGGCGACGGTCGGGATGAAGGTGTCGGCCAGCCACACCTCGTCGTTGACGACCTCGGCGGCGTTCTTGCCCGCGATCTCCGCGTGGAAGATGTCCGGGTACTGGGTCGCCGAGTGGTTGCCCCAGATGGTCAGGCGCTTGATGTCGGAGACCGTGGTGCCGGTCTTCTTCGCCAGCTGCGTCAGCGCCCGGTTGTGGTCCAGACGGGTCATCGCGGTGAAGCGCTCGGCCGGTACGTCCGGGGCGGCGGCCTGCGCGATGAGCGCGTTGGTGTTGGCCGGGTTGCCGACGACGAGGACCTTGATGTCGTCCGCGGCGTTGTCGTTGATGGCCTTGCCCTGCGGCTTGAAGATGCCGCCGTTGGCGGAGAGCAGGTCACCGCGCTCCATGCCCTTGGTGCGCGGGCGGGCGCCGACCAGCAGGGCGACGTTGGCGCCGTCGAACGCCTTGTTGGCGTCGTCGGTGATCTCGATGCCGCGCAGCAGCGGGAAGGCGCAGTCGTCGAGCTCCATCGCGGTGCCCTCGGCGGCCTTCAGGGCCGGGGTGATCTCCAGGAGGCGCAGGTTGACCGGCACGTCCGGGCCGAGCAGGTGGCCGGAGGCGATGCGGAAGAGCAGCGCGTAGCCGATCTGGCCGGCTGCGCCGGTCACGGTGACATTCACGGGAGTGCGGGTCATGGCGATCTCCGTTAGACAGCTGGCGGTGGGGGTCCCTGCCCCTGGTGCTGGACATCCCCGGTCTGAATCTTGACGTGAAGAGATATCCAGCGGTCAGGCTATCCGACCCGGAACCTTCCGGCGGCCCGGCCCCCTGTGGCACCGCACACAACCCGTCACACAGCGCTCACCCGGACGAATCCGGTCGCTCGGAGGAGGCCGGGGGGAGGCGGGGCTGCCAGGGCTGGTCGGGCCGGTTCTCGGGCGGTGCGGCGAACGGGTTGTCGTCCGCGGGGCCGGGCGTCCCGGCGGACCCCGGGGTGCCGGAGGAGGAGTCCGTGGAGGACTGGCGCTCCCGCATCAGCAGTGGGGGGACGGGGTGCACGGGAGTGTTCGGAACCAGGCTCACGCCCTCCGTGCGCCCTTGTTCGCCACTCCGTTGCCGGACAATCACACCTTGGCGGAATGGTCACTTCCGTGCCACAGGCCCCAGCCGTCCCTTGAACACCATCGTCCCCTCGACCAGGCTGAACGCAGGACGGGGGCAAGGCCGATCAAGTCGCCGCGGTCCGGGACGGAAGCGTTCCGGACCGGGTCTCGCCCCGGGTGTCCGTCCCTTCTCGGGGGAGGGGACGGGCACCGTCCCGCAACCGCGCGACCGCCCGTACGGACCGGGCCCGACGGACCGGGCCGACGGACCGCGAACCGGCCGGTCGTCGACCGGCCGACCGCTCGCCGGCCGCTCGCGGACCGACGAGTCGACGGATCAGCGGATCGTGAAGTGGACGACCTGTTCGAGGAACGGGACGTCCAGCCACGGCTTGGGCTGAGCCACCAGCGCCAGCATCACGATGAGGAAGCCGAGCACTCCGTAGGTCACCAGGTCGGTGAAGCGGGAACGGACCGCCAGCATGCCGACCGACCGGACCGTCATCCGCAGCACCGCGCCGCCGATGAGGGCCGCGCCGATCAGCATCGTGCCGACCCGGAACGCCTCGGCGAAGGGATCGACGGCCACGATCAGCAGCCCGATCCCCGCCGTGCAGAGCACGGCGAGCAGCGGCCACTGCCGGGCCGGGGCGGGTGCGTCCCCGGGCGCGGCCCGGCCGCCGCCCTCGGGTCGCGCGGTGTCCTTGGTGAACAGGGGGAACCGCCGGGACGCCCGCGGAGCGGTGCCGGAGCCCCCGGCCCGGGTGCTGCCGGAGGCGGCGGGCGCGGCGTCCGGGGCCGTATCCGTACCGGAACCCGCTTCCTTCCCGGAGTCCGGGCCGGGCACGTCGGCGGGCGCGGCGGAGACCGCTTCCTCACCCGCGTCCTCACCCGCGTCCGCGTCCGGCCGCGCCCCGCCACCGGCGGCGCTCTTCTCCGGCTCCGGGCCGGTCCTCTTCTTCCCCGGGCCCGCTCCGGTCTCCGCCCCGGTCCCCGCGCCCGTCCCCGCACCCGTCTCCGGGGCCTCGTCCGTACGCGTGTCCTCGGCGGTCGGGTCGGCCGGACTCGTACCAGCACCCATGGGGTTCCTTCCGGATTCGGGTCGGCCGGTTCAGACGGCGGCGGCCGCGTTGCGTTCGGCCGCCTCGACCACGTTGACGAGCAGCTGCGCGCGGGTCATCGGGCCGACACCGCCCGGGTTCGGGGAGATCCAGGCGGCGACCTCGGCCACGCCCGGGTGGACGTCCCCGACGATCTTGCCGTTCTCGTCCCGGCTGACGCCGACGTCGAGCACGGCGGCGCCCGGCTTCACGTCCTCGGGCTTGATGATGTGCGGCACCCCTGCGGCGGCGACGATGATGTCGGCCTGCTTGAGGTGGGCGGAGAGGTCACGCGTACCGGTGTGGCACTGGGTGACGGTGGCGTTCTCGGACCTGCGGGTCAGCAGCAGCGGCATCGGGCGGCCGATCGTGACGCCCCGGCCCACGACCACGACGTTCGCCCCGTTGATCTCCACGCCGTGGTGGCGGAGCAACTGGACGACGCCCTGCGGGGTGCAGGGCAGCGGGCCCGTCTCGTTGAGCACCAGGCGGCCGAGGTTCATCGGGTGCAGGCCGTCGGCGTCCTTGGCCGGGTCCATCAGCTCCAGGACGCGGTTGGTGTCGATCCCCTTGGGCAGGGGGAGCTGCACGATGTAACCCGTGCAGTCGGGGTTCTCGTTGAGCTCCCGCACGACCGCCTCGATCTCCTCCTGGGTGGCGGTGTCGGGGAGTTCGCGCTGGATGGAGCCGATGCCGACCTGCGCGCAGTCGCGGTGCTTGCCGTTCACGTACCAACGGCTGCCCGGGTCGTCCCCGACCAGCAGGGTTCCCAGGCCGGGGGTGATGCCCCGTTCCTTGAGGGCCGCCACGCGGACGGTGAGATCGGACTTGATCGCGGCTGCGGTGGCCTTGCCATCGAGAATCTGGGCAGTCATGTCCCCATACTCGCGGATGACCCCGCCCCCATACCAATTCCAGCTGCTGTGAGCGGCCACGATGTTGCACTTGGGCAACATCCACCGGCCGCGACTGGACAAACTTACTTTTCATTTATAACGATTAACGCCGCAGTGCCGCAGTAGTACCCGGGGGGCGGACCACTGAACTCTTCTTTCCTCCGTGCGGCCGCATCGTCCCCGCATGCACGTTGGAGGAACGCCCACATGAGTTTCGGCGCCCCGAACCCGGACCCGAACAATCCGTACGGCCAGCAGCCCCCGCAGGGCCAGCCCGGCTACGGCTACCCGCAGCAGCCCCCGCAGGGTCAGCCGGGTTACGGCTACCCGCAGCAGCCGCCGCAGGGTCAGCCGGGCTACGGCTACCCGCCCCAGGCCCCGGGCACGCTCCAGGCCAACAACGGCTACATCAACGTCCCGGTCCTCGGCACGGTCCAGGTCGCCTCGATGGGCCGCCGCTTCGGCGCGCGCCTCCTCGACGGCCTGATCATCGGTGTCCTCTACGGCATCCTCACCGCGGTCGGCGTGGCCGGCGCCCTGGGCCTCGCGGAGAGCGCCGAGGACTGCGGTTCCGCTCTGGACCCGGGTTACCAGTCCTGCGTCAACGAGGCGAGCGGCAGCATCATCGTCACCATGCTCGGCATGGTCGCCCTCTTCGGTCTGATCACGCTGCTCTACGAGTGGCTGATGATCGCGCTGGCCGGCGCGACCCTCGGCAAGATGGCCCTCGGCCTGAAGGTCGTCAAGGAGAACACCGGGCAGAACCCGGGCCTCGGCGGCGGCTTCATCCGCTGGATCATCCCGATCGTCGGCGCGTTCCTCTGCTACATCGGCGCCATCCTGGTCTACCTGTCGCCGTTCTTCGACAACTCCGGCAAGCTCCAGGGCTGGCACGACCGCGCCGCCGGAACCATCGTCGTCAAGAAGTAACGCGACGCCTTTTCCGTTCCACGACACGAAGGGCCGGAACTCCTCCCGGAGTTCCGGCCCTTCGTGTTGTGCGCCGGTGTTGTGCACCGGCGTTGCGGAACGGTGTTGTGAACCGTCGGCGAAATCAGTGGAAGAAGTGGCGCGTACCCGTGAAGTACATCGTCACGCCGGCCTTCTTCGCGGCCTCGACGACCAGTTCGTCACGGACCGAACCGCCCGGCTGGGCCACGGCCTTCACACCGGCCGCGGTCAGGATCTCCAGTCCGTCCGGGAACGGGAAGAAGGCGTCGGAGGCGGCGTACGAACCGCGGGCGCGCTCCTCGCCGGCCCGCTCGACGGCCAGCTTCGCGGAGTCGACGCGGTTGACCTGGCCCATGCCGACGCCGACCGAGGCGCCGTCCTTGGCGAGCAGGATCGCGTTGGACTTGACCGCGCGGCACGCCTTCCACGCGAAGGCGAGCTCCTTCAACTCGTCGGCGGTCAGGGCCTCGCCGGTGGCGAGGGTCCAGTTGGCCGGGTCGTCGCCGTCGGCCTGGAGGCGGTCGGTGACCTGGAGCAGCGCACCGCCGTCGATCGGCTTGACCTCGACCTCGGCGGCCGGGGCGTCGGGGCAGCGCAGCACGCGGATGTTCTTCTTGCGGGCCAGCACCTCGACGGCGCCGTCCTCGTAGGCCGGGGCGACGATGACCTCGGTGAAGATCTCCGCGACCTGCTCGGCCATCGCGACGGTCACCGGGCGGTTGACGGCGATGACGCCGCCGAAGGCGGAGAGCGGGTCGCAGGCGTGGGCCTTGCGGTGGGCCTCGGCGACGTCGTCGGCGATCGCGATGCCGCACGGGTTGGCGTGCTTGATGATCGCGACGCACGGTTCGGCGTGGTCGTACGCGGCCCGGCGCGCGGCGTCGGTGTCCGTGTAGTTGTTGTACGACATCTCCTTGCCGTGCAACTGCTCGGCCCCGGCCAGGCCGCCGGTGCCGGTGGTGTAGAGCGCGGCGGGCTGGTGCGGGTTCTCGCCGTACCGCAGGACGTTGCTCCGCTCGTACGTCGCGCCGAAGAAGTCGGGGAAGCCCGAGTCGTCGGCGGCGGCGTAGTCGTCCGCGAACCAGGACGCCACGGCGACGTCGTACGCGGCGGTGTGCTGGAACGCCTCGGCGGCCAGGCGCTTGCGGGCGGTCAGGTCGAAGCCGCCCGCCCGGACGGCCGCGAGGACGTCGGCGTAGCGCCCGGGGCTGGTCACGACCGCCACGGACGGGTGGTTCTTGGCGGCGGCGCGGACCATGGACGGGCCGCCGATGTCGATCTGCTCCACGCACTCGTCGGCGGAGGCACCGGAGGCGACGGTCTCCTTGAACGGGTAGAGGTTGACGACCACCAGGTCGAACGGCTCCACGCCCAGCTCGGCGAGCTGCTCGCGGTGGGCGTCCAGGCGCAGGTCGGCGAGGATGCCGGCGTGGACGCGCGGGTGCAGCGTCTTGACGCGGCCGTCGAGGCACTCGGGGAAGCCGGTGAGCTCCTCGACCTTGGTGACCGGGACTCCGGCGGCGGCGATCCTGCCGGCGGTGGAGCCGGTGGAGACCAGCTCGACACCCGCCTCGTGCAGACCGCGGGCGAGGTCTTCGAGCCCCGTCTTGTCGTAGACACTGACCAGGGCGCGGCGGATGGGCTTATTCACCGACATGACCGAGATGAACCTTTCGTCCCTCAATGCGATAGCCGTCGCGGGCGAGCCGGCCGACGGCCTCGACGAGCAGCTTGCGCTCGACTTGTTTGATGCGTTCGTGGAGGGCCTCTTCGCCCTCCGCCGTGTCCTCTTCGGTCACCTCGACCACGCCCTGCGCGATGATCGGGCCGGTGTCGACGCCGTCGTCGACGAAGTGGACGGTGCACCCGGTGACCTTCACGCCGTACGCGAGGGCGTCACGCACCCCGTGGGCACCGGGAAAGCTGGGGAGCAGGGCGGGGTGGGTGTTGACGAACCGGCCGCCGAACCGGGCGAGGAACTCCTTGCCCACGATCTTCATGAACCCCGCGGACACCACGAGGTCCGGGCGGTGTTCGGCCGTCGCGGCCGCGAGCGCCGCGTCCCACTCCTCGCGGGTGGCGTGGTCCTTGACCCGGCACACGAAGGTCGGCAGTCCGGCGCGCTCCGCCCGTTCGAGACCGGCGATGCCCGAGCGGTCGGCGCCGACCGCGACGACCTGTGCGCCGAAGCCCTCGGGGTCGTCGCCGATGGCGTCGAGCAGTGCCTGGAGGTTCGTGCCCGAGCCGGAGACCAGTACGACCAGACGGGCCGGGGCGGCGGAGGGGGGCGGGGAGGCCACGGCTGGGCCCTTTCTCGCGTGATGAAGCAGAGCGGTGCTGAATTTGTATGGTCGTACGAAAGAACCGAGCCCCTCGATACGGGGAACTCTACGAACAAGTCGACCGCCAGCAACGATACCGGCACCGCGGAGAACCCCCACGGGACGGGGGGCGCGGGCCCCCGGCCCCGCGGCGCGCGCCCGGGTGACGGGTATCGGCCATCCGTGCTCCGCTCCCCGCTTTCGGCTGCTCCTGGCCGGGAGGTAGCGTCAGGGGACAGCGAACCGTCCACAGGGCGGAAATGACGAGATGGGGAAGACGTTCACCACATGCCGGACCCACGCCGCAGCACCGCCTTCCGCCGCCCGCTGCCCGAGCGGGCCCCACTGCTGATGCGGGAGCGCCAGTCCTCCACGGACTCCTCCTCCGGCACCCCGGGGTCCGCCGGGACGCCCGGCCCCGCGGACGACAACCCGTTCGCCGCACCGCCCGAGAACCGGCCCGACCAGCCCTGGCAGCCCCGCCTCCCCTCGAACACCGGCAACGGCGGCGGTAACGGCGAGGGTTCGTCCGAGGGCGGCTCCTCCGACGACCGGTCCGGCCGGGGCGGTCAGTGGAGCAGCCGGCAGCCGGGCCGCCAGGGCGGCGGCTTCGGCGGGCGCCCCGGGGGCCAGGGCGGGCCGAACGGCCAGGGCGGATCCGAGGGCAACCCCGGCGGTCTGCGCTGGGACCCGACCGACCCCGCCCAGCGCCGGGCGCGCTACGCGCTGCTCTGCGGCATGTGGGCCTTCTTCTTCGCGATCTTCGACTTCCCGGAGATCGCCCTGCTGCTCGGCGCGCTCGCCGTGTACTGGTCGATCAGCTCGCTCCGGGCCAAGCCGGGGGAGGCCACCGGCCGGGCCGGTTCCGCCCCGGCTCCGGGGGCCCCGGCCGGCGGACCGCTCCAGGGTTCCGGTTCCGGACACGTCCCGGCGGCCGCGCCCGGCACCCCCGGCGCCCCCGCGGTCCAGAACGGCGGCAGGCAGCAGACCACGGCGGCGATCAGCGGTCTGGTGACGGCACTGATCGCGCTCTCGATCGTCGCGACGACGTTCACGGTGCAGCTGGTCTACCGCGACTACTACACCTGCGTGAACGACGCCCTGACCAAGTCCGCCCAGCTGGCCTGCAACGACCAGCTGCCGAAGCCGCTGGAGCCGTTCTTCGGCGTGAAGAACTAGGAAGAACCGGCACGAGCCCTCCGCGCGCTCACCGGTCCCCGGACGGTCCGGCCTCTCCCGGCCGGGCCGTCCGCTCGTGCCACGGGTCGGTCGGCAGGAAGTCGTACGGCTCGAAGCCGTCGTCCTCGTCCGCTCCGGGCGCGACGGCCGGGCCCGGCACCCGGGCGGAGGAGGCGGGCGCGGACATCGCCGCCCCACCGGTACCGCCGGCACCGACACCGGCGTTCGACCTCGCCTTCCGCTCCGGTTCGGAGCCCGGTTCCGGGGCGGGAGCCGGGGCGGTCGCGGACACGGCGTCCGGCACGGGCGGCTCGGCCCCCGCCGTACCGTCGTCGCCCCAATGGCCGTGCCACGGCCACCACCACCACCGCCCCTCGCCGTCCTCCTCCCGCCGGTCCTGCCGCTCTCTCTGCTCCTTCTGCTCCCTCTGCTCCCTCTGCTCCTTCTGCTCCTTCTGCTCCTTCTGCTCCCGGGCAGGCTGTTCCCCGTTCCCGTTCTCGTCGGGCTCCCGCAGCCGCCAGGTCCTCAGCAGCAGCGCTCCCGGAACGCCGACGAGCATCGCCCAT
Organism: Streptomyces sp. sk2.1; assembly: GCF_008120935.1. Lineage (GTDB taxonomy): Bacteria > Actinomycetota > Actinomycetes > Streptomycetales > Streptomycetaceae > Streptomyces. The sequence goes on along the minus strand of NZ_RDBO01000077.1, from coordinate 260,705 downwards.
GCCAGGGCCGCCGCCCCCGTCAGCCACCACACCGGCCCGAACTCCGCCAGGGCCCGGGTCCCGAGCGGCCCTCCCGACGCCGCCGCCAGCACCGCCGCGCCGACCCCGCACCCCACCGCGCCCAGGGCGGCCGTCAGCGCGGTCTCCCGCTGACTCCACGCCTCCTCCCGTGCCGCCCGCACGGGCACGGCCCGGCGCACCGTGAACCAGGCGATCGTCACCCCCGCCGCGACCGGCACCGCACCGGCCGCCCAGTTCGGGGCCGTGCCGGGGCCCTCCGCCGGTACCGCGGCGAGCAGCGGGAAGGCGGGCAGCGCCGGGCTCCCCGAGAAGGCGAGCGGGGTGACCGTGGACGCCGTACCGAGCGCGAAGCCCGGCCCGAGCCCGTACGCAGCGGCCCAGACCGCCGCGTTCGGCACCAGCACCAGCGCGAGCAACAGGACCGAGACCTGCCCCGCCCCGTCGTCCGAGAGCCGGGCGAACGACTGCTGCGCGGACTCCGCGTGCCGGACCAGCGCCACCGCGACGAGCAGCGCGCCGCCGCCGAGCAGTACCGCCGTCCCGGCCGCGGCCGAGCGGCACGCCGTCCTCACCCGTTCCCCGAACCGGTCGCGCGCCAGTGCCTCGTGCAGCCGCACCGGTGCCCAGGACGGCGGCGGTCCGACCGGGCGTCCGGCCGCCGTCCAGACCCCGGCCGCCGCGGCGCCCATCACTACGACGGCCGAGGGGAGGAGCAGCGACATCGGACGCACGGACAGCGCGCCGCCGCCCCGCGCGTAGACCACGACGGCCGCACCCACCAGCAGGTACCCGCCGACGACCATGAGGAAGGTGACCGTCGTCGAGGACGCCGGGCGCTCCTCGTCGGCCAGCGCGTCCCGGACCGCCCGGTGCACGAGCCACACCGGCACCACGGCGAGCAGCAGCGGAACGAGGCCGACCGGAGCGGGAACCCCGCTGAGCGTGTCGGTCCTGATCAGCTCGGCGCCGTGCGCGAGCAGCCAGAGCCCGGCCGCCGTGTGGAGGGCGCCGCCGGGGCTGCTGTCCGGGTCCGGGGAGCAGATCCACAGCACCAGGACGAGCACGGTCAGCGAGCCCAGCCCCAGCCCGGCCGCGATCGCTCCGCGCAGGAGGGCGAAGAGCGGCGCGGTGGACCGGGTGGACTCCGCCGGCGACGACGGACTGCGTTCGGTCATTCGGGTCACACCGCAATGCTCCCAACGACACGCGCTTATTTCGCGCAACAGGCGAATGGCCGCTGTGTCGCTCAATATACGTTTATGTTCTTTTCCACCCGGTGTCGCTCCAACGGGGGTTCTACATGACGCGGAGTCCGGCCGACCCGGCCGCTGCCCACCCACTCCCCTCCCCCAAGGAGCGACGCAGACTGCGCGAGGCGAAGTCACTGAGTGAGGAGCAGGTGGCGACGGCCGTGGGCGTCACCCGGGCCACGGTCCGGTCCTGGGAGACGGGACGCAGTTCTCCCCGGGGGCGGAAGCGCGAGGCATACGCCAGGCTGATCGGCGGAGGCAGGACGGGCCCACAGGCCACGCCTCCGAACGCACGGACCAAGACGGCCGCCGCGAACACCCGGCCGAAGGCCGCCGCCAAGCGGGCCGCCCGGCCGACGTCGCCGACGTCGGTCGCGAGGCTGGCCAAACCGGTGGTGTCCACGAAGCCGGGACCGTCCGCACGGCCGCCGTCCCGTCCGCCGAACCCCGTCGAAGCCACCGGGAGCACCACCATGGCCCCGACCGAGCCCGGCACCACCCCCGATCTGCGCCCGGCACCACCCCCGATCTGCCCGGCACGCCCACCACCCGCCGCGCCCCCGCGCCCGAACGCGCCTCCGCCACCAGACGCACGCCGACCATCAGACGCACGCCGACCGCCGAACGCGCGCCGACCGCTGAACGCGCGTCCGCAGCACCGGCTGCGGCGCCCAAGGCCCCCAAGGCTTCCAAGACCCCCGCGGCACCGCCTGCGGCGCCCTCGACACCCGCGGCACCCGTGACGCCCGCCGAGGCCCCGGAGAACGGGACCGCGGAGGACCGGGCCGACGGGCCCTCCCCCGCCCAGGCGTTCGACGCCCTGTACCGGCACTGCGCCGAGGCCCTCTTCCGGCAGGCCTTCCTGCTGACCGGGCGCCGGGCCCTCGCCCGGGAGTCCGTCGCGCAGGCCTTCGCCCTGGCCTGGGACCGCTGGCCCGAGGTCGCGGTGGACCGGGACCCGGTGGGCTGGGTACGGGCCGCGGCGTACGAGTACGCCGTGTCGCCGTGGCACCGGCTGCGCCGCGCCCACCGCCACCCCGACCCGCCGCAGGCCGAGCCCGGTGCGCGGGCCCTGCTCGACGCACTGCTCGAACTGCCGCCGTCCTACCGGCGCACCCTGCTGCTCCATGACGGTGTCGGCCTGGACCTGCCGGACACGGCGGCGGAGACGGAGGCGAGCACCCCGGCGGCGGCGAGCCGGCTGATGAACGCCCGCGCCGCGATCGCCGAGCGGCTCTCCGCGCCGACGGAACCCGGCGCCCCTGCCGGGCCCGACGCCGATTCCGGATGGTCCGGCGCCGATTCCGGGCAGTCCGGCGCCGAGGCGTCCGCCGACCGGTCGGCGCTCCTGCACGAACAGCTCGGCGCGCTCGCCCTGGCCCAGCCCTGCGGCTCGCTCCTTCCGCCCGCCATGGTCCGCGAGGGCAGCGAGCGCAAGGCCCAGCTGTGGACCAGGGCGGCCGTCTCCTTCACGGTGCTGATCATCGGCCTGACGCTGTTCACCCTGGCGACGGCCACGGCACGGTACGAGGCCCCGGCGTCACCCGCCCGGCAGGTCGACGGGGTGCCGCCGCACAACGGTCCGGAGAAGCTGACGCCGCAGGACCTGAAGCTGCGGAAGAAGCTGCACGGCGAACTCGTGCAGGGTCCGGCACGGCTGGTCCCCGGCGCCGGCTGAACCACCGGCCCGGACAGCGCAGGAACGACAGGACCGGCACAACCGACGGCAACGGCGCGGGCCCGTACCCCTTGACCGGGGTACGGGCCCGCGCCGTCCGTGCGGTGCCGCGATGCGATCGGGCGATCAGGCGCCGAGGATCTCGCGCGCCAGCTTGGCCGTCTCGGTCGGCGTCTTGCCGACCTTGACGCCGGCGGCCTCGAGGGCCTCCTTCTTCGCCTGGGCGGTGCCGGAGGAGCCGGAGACGATGGCGCCCGCGTGGCCCATGGTCTTGCCCTCGGGGGCGGTGAAGCCCGCGACGTAACCGACGACCGGCTTGGTGACGTTGGCCTTGATGAAGTCGGCCGCACGCTCCTCGGCGTCGCCGCCGATCTCACCGATCATCACGATCAGGTCGGTCTCCGGGTCCGCCTCGAACGCCGCGAGGGCGTCGATGTGCGTCGTGCCGATGACCGGGTCGCCACCGATGCCGACGGCGGACGAGAAGCCGATGTCGCGGAGCTCGTACATCATCTGGTAGGTCAGCGTGCCGGACTTGGACACGAGACCGATGCGGCCGGGCTTGGTGATGTCGCCCGGGATGATGCCGGCGTTGGACTGGCCGGGGGTGATCAGACCGGGGCAGTTCGGGCCGATGATCCGGGTCTTGTTGCCCTTCGACGTCGCGTACGCCCAGAAGGCGGCCGAGTCGTGGACGGCGATGCCCTCGGTGATCACGACGGCGAGCGGGATCTCGGCGTCGATCGCCTCGACGACGGCGGCCTTGGCGAAGGCCGGCGGCACGAAGAGAACGGACACGTTCGCGCCGGTCTTCTCCATCGCCTCCGCGACGGAGCCGAAGACGGGTACCTCGGTGCCGTCGAAGTCGACGGACGTACCGGCCTTGCGCGGGTTCACACCGCCGACGATGTTGGTGCCGTCACCGAGCATGAGCTTGGTGTGCTTCATACCGGTGGCGCCGGTCATCCCCTGGACGATGACCTTGCTGTCCTTGGTGAGGAAGATAGCCATGGTGTTGGAGTCCCTCGTCCCTTACTTCGCAGCCGCGGCGAGCTCGGCGGCCTTGTCGGCCGCGCCGTCCATGGTGTCCACGCGCTGAACGAGCGGGTGGTTCGCGTCGGAGAGGATCTTGCGACCCAGCTCCGCGTTGTTGCCGTCGAGGCGCACGACCAGCGGCTTGGTGACTTCCTCGCCCTTGGACTTGAGGAGCGCGAGCGCCTGGACGATGCCGTTGGCGACCTCGTCGCACGCGGTGATGCCGCCGAAGACGTTGACGAAGACGGACTTGACGTCCGGGTCGCCGAGGATGATCTCCAGGCCGTTCGCCATGACCTCGGCGGAGGCACCGCCACCGATGTCGAGGAAGTTGGCGGGCTTCACGTTGCCGTGGTTCTCACCGGCGTACGCGACGACGTCCAGGGTCGACATGACCAGACCGGCGCCGTTGCCGATGATGCCGACCTCGCCGTCGAGCTTGACGTAGTTGAGGTTCTTGGCCTTGGCGGCGGCCTCCAGCGGGTTGGCCGCGGCCTTGTCCTCCAGCGCCTCGTGCTCGGGCTGGCGGAAGTCGGCGTTCTCGTCGAGCGAGACCTTGCCGTCCAGGGCCAGGATGCGGCCGTCCTTGGTCTTGACCAGCGGGTTGACCTCGACGAGGAGGGCATCCTCGGCGACGAAGGTGTCCCAGAGCGTCACCAGCACCTCGGCGACCTTCTCGGCCACCTCCGCCGGGAACGCGGCCTGGGCGACGATCTCGCGGGCCTTCTCGATCGTGACGCCATCGACGGCGTTGACCGGGACCTTCGCGAGGGCCTCGGGGGTCTTCTCCGCGACCTCCTCGATGTCCATGCCGCCCTGCACCGAGGCCATGGCCAGGAAGGTGCGGTTGGTGCGGTCGAGGAGGTACGAGACGTAGTACTCCGCCTCGATCTCCGGAGACAGCTCGGCGATCATCACCTTGTGGACCGTGTGGCCCTTGATGTCCATGCCGAGAATGTCGGTCGCGCGGGCGACCGCCTCGTCGGGGGTGCCGGCCAGCTTGACGCCGCCGGCCTTGCCGCGGCCGCCGACCTTCACCTGCGCCTTGACGACAGACTTGCCGCCCAGCCGCTCGGTCGCCTCGCGGGCCGCCTCAGGCGTGTCGATGACTTCACCGGCCAGCACCGGTACACCGTGCTTGGCGAAGAGGTCCCTCGCCTGGTACTCGAACAGGTCCACGCGCGTCCGTCCCTTAATCAATGGTCTCGCGGTTCGTTTTCTGCGTGGGCGTGCCGCGAGGGGCAACGTGACTGCTGAGTCACCAGGAAGGCGCACACGGTGACCCCGGTACGCGGCATGTCCATCTCGCAGGTTATCCCCGCGTCCCGCAGGACCCTAAATCACAGATACCGACGGAGCGGTGATTACGGTCACAGATCACGCCGGTGGCCGGGTCGCGGTGGCCCGGTCACCGGTCCGGCTCCCGGTCCGGCACGGGGAGCGGCCGCTTCTCGACGGCCGCCGCCATCACTTCGGGGAACAGGTCCGGGGTGCACGCGAAGGCCGGTGCGCCCAGGGCGGCGAGCGCCGCCGCGTGCTCGCGGTCGTAGGCGGGCGCGCCCTCGTCGGACAGCGCGAGCAGGGCCACGAACTGCACACCGGACGCCTTCATCGCGGCGACCCGCTTCAACATCTCGTCGCGTATGCCGCCCTCGTAGAGGTCGCTGATGAGAACGACGACGGTGTCCGCCGGACGGGTGATGTGCGACTGGCAGTGGGCGAGCGCCCGGTTGATGTCGGTGCCGCCGCCGAGCCGGGTGCCGAAGAGGACGTCGACGGGGTCGTCGAGCTGGTCGGTGAGGTCGACCACCGCCGTGTCGAAGACGACGAGCCTGGTCCGCAGGGTGCGCATGGAGGCGAGCACCGCGCCGAAGACGGAGGCGTAGACCACGGAGGCGGCCATCGACCCCGACTGGTCGATGCAGAGGATCACGTCCTTCTTCACGGACCGGTCGGCCCGTCCGTGGCCGATGAGCCGTTCGGGGACGACGGTGCCGTACTCGGGGAGGTAGTTCTTGAGGTTGGCCCGGATGGTGCGGTCCCAGTCGATGTCGTGGTGACGGGGCCGGCTGATCCGCGCCGAACGGTCCAGCGCGCCGGTGAGGGTCGCCCGGGTACGGGTGGCGAGCCGCTTCTCCAGGTCCTCGACGACCTTGCGCACCACCGCTCTCGCGGTCTCCTTCGTCGTCTCGGGCATGGCCTTGTTGAGCGAGAGGAGCGTTCCGACGAGGTGGACGTCCGCCTCGACGGCCTCCAGCATCTCGGGTTCGAGGAGCAGCGCGGAGAGGCCGAGCCGGTCGATCGCGTCGCGCTGCATGACCTGGACGACGGAGCTGGGGAAGTACGTGCGGATGTCGCCGAGCCAGCGGGCCACGGAGGGCGCGGAGGCCCCGAGCCCGGCCGAACGGCTGCCCCTGCCCCGGTCGCCGGGCCTGCCCCCGCCGTACAGCGCGGTCAGCGCGCCGTCCATCGCGGCGTCTCGCCCGGTGAGGGTGTGGCCGGTGCTCTCGGCGCCGGCCCCGCCCAGCACCAGCCGCCACCGCCGCAGCCGCTCCCCGTCCGCCGCCCCTGTCGCCGTGCCCGCCGTCCCTGTCGCCGTGTCCGTGGTGCGGGCCGTGTGCGTGGTCATCCCGTTGCCCCCAGCGGTTCCTCGGTGTTCTCGGTGCTCTCGGTGTTCTCCGTGGTGGTTCCGGCGTGCGGGGCGGTGGGCAGGCCGAGCAGGAGGCGCAGCACCGGCTCCACCGCGTCGGCCCTGGCCCCGTCCAGTGCGGGGCCGAAACCGGGTGCCGTCGCACCGGCCCCGGTGACGGCCGCCGGACCGCCCGCGGCCGGGCCGCGCCGCACGAGCTCGCCCAGCGTGCGCCGTACGCCCGCCTCGTACGCCGAGAACGTCCGGCGCAGCAGCGGCAGCACGTCGACGAAGGTGTCGGCGGGGACTCCGGTGAGCCAGGCGTCGACCAGGCCCAGCAGCCGCTCGTCGTGGACGAGCAGCATCCCGCCCCCGGCGGCTCCCCCGACGAACCCCTCGATCCACGCGGCGGCGTCGGCCGGGGGCGTGCCCGGCGAGAGGGCCAGGCCCATCAGCCGTGCCGCGTCGTCCTCCCCGAGCCGCCCCTCGTCGAGCAGCAGCCGGGCGGCGCGGCCCCGGACGACCCCCGCGACCGTGTCCCGGGCGGCGAGTCCGCGCAGTGCGTCCGCCCAGCGCTCGCGCAGCCCGTCCGCCCAGCGCTCGCGCAGCCCGTCCGCGTCCGCCACCGCCCGCGCGGTCCCGGAGAGCAGCCCGATCGCGGTGTGCACGCCGTCCACCCGGCGGCGCATCTCCTCGGCTCCGTCGGCGTCGAGCCCGGTGCAGGCGGGCGGCAGCCCGACCCGGATCCGTTCGGCGAGCCCGGCCGCGACCTCGCCGAGCGCCGTCGTGTCCGTGGACCGCACGTCGCCGTAGCGCAGGGTGCGGGCCAGCGCGGGCAGGGCGTCGGCGAGGTGGCCGACGTCGGAGTCGAGCGCGGCCCGGTCGGCGAGGGCCCGCATCACGACGGGCAGGGCCTCGGGCAGCTCCGCGAGGAGGCACTGCTCGGCCAGTGCCGTGACCTCGGCGAGCGTGGTGGCCGCCTCGGCCAGCGCCCCGGCCCTGGCCGTCGCGGCGGAGAGCACGGTGGTGCCCCAGGTCCCGGCCTCGGCGACCTGTACGTACAGCTCGGGTTCCCAGCGCAGCAGCCAGCTCTCCCGGAAGGTGCCGGTGCTCGCCCGGCCGGCCACGGGCTCGCCCCAGCCGACGGCGAGGACGCGCAGCCGGTGGAGCAGTCGGCTGCGGGCCGCGTCGTTGTCCTTGCGCAGGTCGAGCTCCAGCTCACGCTCCTGCGCCTCCGGTTTGAGCCGGAGCGTGCGCTGCCGGCGGGCGAGGTCGCGTTGCAGGGGGACGGCGGGGGCGGTGTCCGGGACCTCGCCGAGGGTCTCGCCGACGACGAGCCGGTCCCGGACGAGGGCCAACGGCACGTCGGAGCCCTCGCACATCACGGCCCTGATCGCGTCGGTCGTCTCGCTCAGCCCGGCGAGCGGGCGGCCGCGCAGGGCGGCGAGGGCCCCGGCGAGCCGGACGGCCTCGATGACGTGGGCGGACGAAACGAACCGGTCCTCGTCGCGCATGAGTCCGGCGACCTTGGTCATCCACCGCTCGATCGGGCGGTCGGCGGCCTCGAAGAGGTGCCCGTACCAGCCGGGCGATTCGATGCCCGCCCCGTATCCGCTGTGCCGGGCGAGCCTGCGGTGCGACCAGGGCACCCAGGTCATCTCGGTCCTGATCCTGGGCAGCCCCTTGAGCAGGGCGCGGTCGGCGGTGAGCGTGGTCACCGCGCCGAGGGCGGGGACGTGCCAGGCGCCGCAGACGACCGCGATGCCGTCGCCGAACTCCTTGACCGCCTTGCGCAGTTGGATGCGCATGTACGCCTCGCGGACGGTGTCGCGCGGGTGGCCGCCGTCCCCGTACACCTCGCGCAGGGCGGTCATCGCCTCGGTGAGCGCGGCGAAGGGGGCCAGCGGGTCGGCGGGGCCGCCGTCCTGGGTGCGGTGTTCGACGACGTCCTCCCACCAGCGCTCCGGGTCGTCGTAGCCCGCCGCCCCGGCGAGCACGGCGACGGGATCGACCGGTGCCCGCACGGACGGATCGACGGATGGACCGATGGACGGGTCTCCGGACGGATCGGCAGATGGGGTGGCGGACGGGGCGCCCGCGTCGGACGCGCCCGCGCCGTCGGCCGCCGCGGGCCCGTCCCCCGCCTCGTCGCCGTCACCGCCGTCGGCCGCCGCCTGTTCCGCGGCGCGTGTCATGGCCAGGGAGTGTGCCGCGGGCAGGTCGATGAAGCGGACCGGGACGTCGTGTTCGAGGGCCCAGCGGATCGCGACCCATTCGGGCGAGAACGCGGCCAACGGCCAGAACGCCGCCTGTCCCGGATCGTCCACGGCGTGCGCGAGGAGCGCGACCGGCGGCCGCATCCCCTCGTCGGCGGCCAGCGGCAGCAGCGCGTCGCCCTCCGGCGGCCCCTCGACGAGCACGGCCCCCGGGCGTGCGGCGTCCAGGGCGGCGCGGACGGCCCGCGCCGAGCCGGGGCCGTGGTGCCGCACCCCCAGCAGCAGCGGCCCCGCGGGGCGCTCGGCCCGGGTCATGCGGATACCTCGCGGCAGGCGCGGTAGAAGTCCTTCCACCCGTCCCGCTCCCGGACCACCGTCTCCAGGTACTCCTGCCAGACCACCCGGTCGGCCGCGGGGTCGCGGACGACCGCGCCGAGGATGCCGGCCGCCACGTCGCCGGGGCGCAGCACTCCGTCGCCGAAGTGCGCGGCCAGGGCCAGGCCGTTGGTGACGACGGAGATCGCCTCGGCCGTCGACAGCGTCCCCGAGGGGGACTTGAGCTTGGTGCGGCCGTCGGTGGTGACGCCGTCGCGCAGCTCGCGGAAGACCGTGACGACACGCCGGATCTCGGCCATGCCGTCGGGGGCGGCCGGGAGGTCGAGGGAACGCCCTATCTGGTCGACGCGCCGGGACACGATGTCCACCTCGGCGTCGGGGGTGGCCGGCAGCGGGAGCACGACGGTGTTGAACCGGCGGCGCAGCGCGCTGGACAGTTCGTTGACCCCGCGGTCGCGGTCGTTGGCGGTGGCGATGACGTTGAACCCGCGGACCGCCTGGACCTCCTGGCCCAGCTCGGGGACGGGGAGCGTCTTCTCCGACAGGATCGTGATGAGCGAGTCCTGGACGTCGGCGGGGATCCGGGTCAGTTCCTCGATGCGGGCGGTCATGCCGCCGGACATGGCGCGCATGAGCGGGCTGGGCACCAGGGCGTCGCGGCTGGGGCCGTGCGCGAGCAGCTGCGCGTAGTTCCATCCGTAGCGGACGGCCTCCTCGGGGGTGCCCGCCGTGCCCTGGACGAGCAGGGTCGAATCACCGCTGACGGCGGCCGCGAGGTGCTCCGAGACCCAGGTCTTGGCGGTGCCGGGAACGCCGAGGAGCAGGAGGGCGCGGTCGGTGGCGAGCGTGGTCACCGCGACCTCGACGAGGCGGCGCGGGCCCACGTACTTGGGTGTGATCACCGTGCCGTCGGGCAGGGTGCCGCCGAGCAGGTAGGTGGCGACGGCCCACGGCGAGAGCTGCCAACGGGCGGGCCGCGGGCGGTCGTCGGCCGCGGCGAGGGCCTTCAGCTCGTGGGCGAAGGCGTCCTCGGCGTGCGGGCGCAGTGCCTGCGCGCCGGTGGCGGCGGTGGTTTCGGGCACGGTCATGGATCCCCCTCCAGATCGGTCGACCTGATGTGGTTCCACCGTGCACCACGGCACTGACAATCGGCCCCCGGCCCCGACCGGGGGCCGATTCACCCGTCACGGGCGCGGGGCCGCCGCGGGCCCGGGGGTCGGCCCGCCACCGGGGAGACGGCCACGCAGCCGCCCGCGGCGATCATGTGCCTGCCCTCGCCCTCCTTGATGACCTTGCCCTTGTACGTGATCGAGCAGCGGACGTCGGCGGTGCTCCCGTCCACGATGAACGGCATGACGGCGGACGGCATGATCCCGCGCGGCGTGACGGTCTTCCGCCACGGCGGCCCGGGCGACTCGACCGTCTCGATCTCCGGTTCCATGGCATCGCCCCTGCCGCCGTGGAACTGGATCTCGTCGATGTCCTTGCCGGTGACCTCGTACGCCTCGTCGACGGCCTCGTCCACCTGGTCGACTCGCGTAGGACGAGTGGGGTCGAAATGCGTGCCGGCCGCTGAAGCAACAGGTCAGGGCGATTGTCAGTGGTGCGCTCTACCGTCGTTCCCATGCTGCTATCTCACGGGGGAGAACCTTCGCGCACCGCCGCTGCGGTGGCGCGCTGGACGGTGGAGCAGGTACTGGCCCTCGCTCCTGACGAGGCGTCGCGCAAGGCGGGGAGCAAGCTCGGTTCGGCGGGTCCGTGGTCGGGTGGCGGGTGCGACGGCTCGGGTGCGGTGTGGGGGCTGTGCAAGGGCAGCGGGAGCAAGCCGTACCGGACGGTCGTGGACGTCACGGGCCCCGCGTACAAGTGCAGTTGTCCGAGCCGGAAGTTCCCGTGCAAGCACGCCCTGGGGCTGCTGCTGGTCTGGGCGTCGGACGGGGCGGCGCTGCCCGGCGGCGAGGCGCCGGACTGGGCCGGGGAGTGGCTGACGGGCCGTCGCGCGCGGACGGCCGGGAAGACGGGGAAGGACGCACCGGGGGGTGGTGCGGCGTCCGGTCCGGCCGATCCGGAGGCCGCCCGGCGCCGGGCCGAGCGCCGGGCCGAGCGGATCACCGGTGGTGCGCAGGAGCTGGAGGAGCGGCTCGCGGACCTGCTGCGCGGGGGGCTCGCGGCGGCCGGTCAGTCGGGGTACGGGCTCTGGGAGGAGACGGCGGCCCGCATGGTCGACGCCCAGGCGCCCGGGCTGGCGGCCAGGGTGCGGGAGTTGGGGTCCGTCCCGGGGTCCGGCCAGGGATGGCCGGTGCGGCTGCTGGAGGAGTGCGCGCTGCTCCATCTGCTGGACAGCGCCTGGCTGGGCATCGACCGGCTGCCGGAGCCGCTGGCTGCCACGGTCCGCACCCGGGTGGGGCTGACGACCCACGCCGAGGGCCCGCCGGTCCGCGACCACTGGCTGGTCCTCGCCCGGTACGACACCCCGGACGGCCGGATCGTCGCCCGCCGCATCTGGCTGCACGGCAGGAGGACGGGCCGCACGGCGCTGCTGCTGTCCTTCGGGGCTCCCGGACGCTCCCCCGCCCCGGCACTGCCGGTGGGCGTCACGATCGACGCCGAGATCACGCCCTACCCGGGCGCCGGTCAGCTGCGGGCGGAGCTGGGCGAGCAGTTCGGGACGCCGTCACAGGTCGGCACCCCGCCGCCCGGCGGCACCGCGGCCGATGCGATCGGGGCGTACGGGCGGGCCCTGCGGGACGATCCCTGGCTGGACTCCTGGCCGGTGACGCTGGGCGAGGTCATACCCGTGCCGTCCGGGGACGGCTGGCAGTTGGTGGACGCGGCGGGCGGGGCGGCCCTGCCCGTCGCCCCGGCGGCGCTGTCCCGGCCCGGCCTGTGGAAGCTGGTCGCGCTCTCCGGCGGCGCCCCGGTCACCGTCTTCGGCGAATGCGGCCACCGCGGCTTCGACCCGCTCGCGGCCTGGTCCACCGGAGCCGAAGCCGAAGCCGATACGGGGAACGGGGCCGGGGCCGATACCGGTACGGGCACGGGTGCGGGTGCGGACGGCACCGAGGACCTCTGGGCCGGTCCCGTCGACGCGGCGTTCGGGACCGTACCGCTCATCTGACGTCGGATTCGAAGTTCGAAGGGGGAGCAATGCCTCGCACGATCACACCCGCGGCCTGGGAAGAGCTCGTCACCACGGCGCTCCTGGGCACCGACCGACGCCCGGCGGGGGCCGACGGACCGACCGGCCTGCTGGACACGGCGGCGCTGCACACCGTGCGCCGCCGGGCGGGGCTGCTGCCCGCGGCCCCGGCGGCCCGGCCCGCACCCGCGCCCTCCGACCCCCGGCCGCCGCTGCCGCCTGCCGCGCGGCGCAGACTCGCGCAGTTGCTCGCGGACCGGTCGGCGTCGGGCGGCTCCGGCGGCCGGCGCGGCACCGCCCCCGACCTCACCGAGCTGATCCCGCAGTGGCTGGCCGTCGCCAACCGGTACGGCTTCCGGGCCCCGGCCCCGCTGCTCCCGGCCCTGCTGGACGCGGCCCGGGCCCGCACCGATCTGCGGCCGCAGGCCCTGGCCTTCGCCGGGCCGCGCGGGCTGTGGCTGGCCGGGCTGAACCCCGAGTGGAAGTTCGCGCTGCGCGGCTCGTCGGGCGGTTCGTCGCTGCCCGATGTGACGGACCCGGAGGCGGTCACAGAGCTGTGGGAGGAGGGGCTGTTCGCGGAGCGGGTCGCCCTGCTCGGGGCCGTCCGGGAGCACGACCCCGCCGAGGCGCTCGCGCTGCTCGGGTCCACGTGGTCCACCGAGCGTGCCGAGGACCGGCTGATGTTCCTCGACTCGCTGCGCTCCGGACTCTCCGCGGCCGACGAGCCCTTCCTGGAACAGGCCCTCTCCGACCGCAGCCGCAACGTCCGCTCCACGGCAGCCGAACTCCTCTCCGCGCTGCCGGAGTCGGCGCTCGCCGGTCGGATGGCGGCCCGCGCCCTGTCGTGCGTGGGCCCGGACCTCACCGGCGACGGCGCCTCGGTCGCCGTGGAGGCACCGCACGAGTGCGACGCCTCGATGGAGCGCGACGGCGTGGTGGCGGTGCCGCCGTCCGGCCGGGGCGAACGGTCCTGGTGGCTCGGCCAGTTGGTGGAGGCGACCCCGCTCGCGACCTGGCCGACGCGGTTCGGCGGCCGCGGCGCGCGGGAGATCGTCGGTCTTCCGGTGGCCGACGGCTGGGCCGAGGAGCTGCACGCGGCGTGGTGCCGGGCGGCGGTGCGGCAGCGGGACCCGGAGTGGGCCCGCGCACTGCTCGGCGCTCCTTCCGTCCCGCCGTCGAACGGCCCCGGCACGGCCTCGCTCGCCGAGCGCTCGAAGCTCCTCTCGGTGCTCCCCGCACCCGAACGGGCCGCGTGGGTGGCCGACTTCGTCGCCGCGCACGGCCTGTCCGAGGCGTTCCAGCTGCTGGGGGTCTGCCCGACGCCCTGGGCCGAACCCCTCGGCCGCGCGGTGGTCGACGCCCTGGACATCGCCCGGGACGCGGGCAGTTACCCGTGGAGCTTCAGCGGTGTGATGGGACTCGCAGAACGCTGCCTGAACCCGGCCGAGGCCGACCGCCTGGAGGTCCTCACCACCACCCCGGACGAACCGGAGGACGCCTCGCCGGGCGCGAACGGCTACTGGTCGGAGGCGTTCCAGCGGCTGGTCTCCACGCTGCGGCTGCGCGCGGCGATGGAACGGGAACTGATACCGGTACCGGCACCGGTACCCGCGTCGACGCCGGCATCGGCACCGGACTGACGTGGCCCGGAGCGGCGCGGGAAACTCCGGGGCGAAGCCTGGCGGGCGGGCCGGGAGAGGTGGCCCGCCGCCACATGGACGCCGGAAGGGACCGGAAGGAACCGGGGGAGAAGGAGGGGAAGGAGAAGGCGGGGCGGTCAGGCCTCGGCGGGGTGGCGCACGTTCGCGTTGACCCATTCGACGATCGAGACCGTCGTGGCACCCGGGGTGAAGATCTCCGCGACGCCCTGCTCCTTCAGCGGGGGGATGTCCGCCTCCGGGATGATGCCGCCGCCGAAGACCTTGATGTCCTCCGCCTCGCGCTCCTTCAGCAGCTCGATCACCTTGGCGAAGAGCGTGTTGTGCGCACCGGAGAGGATCGAGAGGCCGATCGCGTCGGCGTCCTCCTGGATCGCGGTGTCCACGATCTGCTCGGGCGTCTGGTGGAGCCCGGTGTAGATGACCTCCATCCCTGCGTCGCGCAGGGCCCGCGCGATCACCTTGGCGCCGCGATCATGGCCGTCCAGGCCCGGCTTCGCCACCACCACACGGATCGGACCGGTCACACCCATCACTGCCTCCACATGCGTCTCCCGTGCCTGAAGGGCCGGGGATGTGAACGAACGTTATCTACAGCATCCCGCAAGCCGTCGTTTCGCGGTGGACGGGGAGGGGGAAATCACACCTGGGACATGTTCACCGGGCGCCGGTCCCTCGGGAGACGGCAGGTCTGCCGCGCGGGACCGGCCGCCAGGGGAGCCGCTACGAGGTCGCCGTACCACCGCGCCGCCAGCCGCGCGGCACGGTGGTACGGCCAGCCCCGCCCGTCCGGCCCGTCGGCCGCCCCTCGGTCACCGCCGGTGAGCAGGGGTACGCGCGCCGGGGCCGGTCCCCGGCCGGTCCGGCCGCGGCCTCGCCCCGGAACCCCATGGGGGCATCCGGGTCGCGGCGGCCGCCCCCGGATGCCGGAGCAAGGAGGTCGGCCATGAAGGTCCCGCCTTTCCTTCCCGCACTGCTGTGCCTGCCGCTCCCGGTCCGCACCCGGCCGTCACCCGCCCTACTGAAGGCCGAAGCACTGGAGCTGGTGGTCTTCGCCGGACACGTACTGCTCTACCCCACCGGCATCACCGGAGAGCGCCACCCCATGTCGGACCCCACGGACCTCACAGATCCCATAAACCCCGCAGATCCCACAGACCCCACAGATCTCGCAGATC
Source organism: Streptomyces sp. sk2.1 (assembly GCF_008120935.1). Lineage (GTDB taxonomy): Bacteria > Actinomycetota > Actinomycetes > Streptomycetales > Streptomycetaceae > Streptomyces. The sequence continues at coordinate 245,565 of NZ_RDBO01000077.1, read as the reverse complement.
CCACAGGCCGAGCAGGCCCCACAGGCCGAGCAGGCCCCACAGGCCGAGCAGGCTCCGCAGGCCGGGCAGGCTCCGCAGGGCCACGTACCGTCCCGGACTGCCTCGGCCCCGCCGTTCCCCCGCCCGCCGTTCCCGTCGAGCCCACCGCTCCGGCCGGCACCTCCGGCCTCCCCGTCGAGGGCGACGAGCGGCCGCCCGTCGTGCTTCTGCACGGTTTCGTCGACAACCGCTCGGTCTTCGTCCTGCTGCGCCGCTCCCTCGCCCGGCACGGCTGGCGCCATCTGGAATCGCTCAACTACTCGCCGCTGACCTGCGACATCCGTACGGCGGCCGAGTTGCTCGGGCGGCACGTCGAGGAGATCTGCGCCCGCACCGGGCACCACGAGGTCGACATCGTCGGGCACAGCCTCGGCGGCCTGATCGCCCGCTACTACGTGCAGCGACTGGGCGGCGACCAGCGGGTCCGCACCCTGGTCACCCTCGGCACCCCGCACCAGGGCACCGCCGTCGCCCCGCTGGCGAGCGCCCACCCCATCGTGCGGCAGATGCGCACGGATTCCGTCCCGATCGAGGAGCTGCGCAGGCCCGCGCCCGGCTGCCGCACCCGGTTCGTGAGCTTCTGGAGCGAGCTGGACCGGGTGGTCGTCCCGACCGAGGCGGCCCGCATCGACCATCCGGATCTCGACGCGTTGAACGTACGGGTCACGGGAATCGGCCATCTCGCGCTGCCGGTGCACCCGTCGGTCGTCGCCGCGGTCCGGCAGGCACTGGAATCCGGTGAGCCGACGGCCGGAGCCGAAGAGCCCGAAGGCCCCGGGAAGGCCGGGGGAACCGACGGGACCGTCTCGGCGGCCTGACCCGGCCCGGACTCCCGGGCCACCCCGAGCAGCCCGGGTGCCCTGGACACCCACGGCGCCCCGTTCCGCGCTCCCATACCGTGTCCGCCGACACCCCGCAAATAGAACAAACTTCGAACATAGAGCCAAGGCTGTGTGCCCGGACCGTCGAAAGGCGGCCGATTGCCCGTTTCCTGAGCCGTCAGGGCCCGCCGAAGATTGTCGGCGTCGCATACCGCCGGGTACAGTCGCGGCCACTGCTCCCCCCTGGGATCCCCCCACCGGAACCCGGGCCCACAGGTCCTGCTGCCGAGGCGAGAGAGAAGTTGGTGAACGACCAGCACCCCCACGCCGGGTATGCCGGGTACGACAGCGATGCCACCGGCAGCTTCCACACCGACCCCCTCTTCGGTTCGCTCCCCGGCGGCCACGACGGCGCCTACGGCAACGGTTACGGCGCCGGACAGATGGGGCACAGCGGCCAGTACGACTCCACGCAGTGGGACACGGGCGCGCACCCGACCGCCTCGTACGACGGGTACGGCACGTACGCGGCACAGCCCCAGCAGCAGTACGAGGCGGCGCCGACCTACTCGACCACGGCCACCTGGACGCCCGCCGCCGACTACGGCACGACCGCGACCGTGCTCACCGACACCTCCGGCTTCATGGGCGTCCCGGCCCAGGCCGACTCCCCGGACGCCACGGGCCAGTGGGACACCGGCGGCTGGCAGCCGGGCAACCAATGGGCGGCGACCGACACGGCCGCGTACGACTCCGGCGTGTACGACGCCACGGCCTGGAACACCGGCGCCACGCCCGAGCACGAACAGCGGACGGCACAGACCGCGCAGACCGAACAGGTGCCGCACGAGGCACCGGCGGCGCACGACGCGTACGGGGTCCAGGAGACCCGCGCGGCGCACGAGTCGTACGAGTTCTACACCGGTGAGGGCTCCTACGACCCGTACGACCCCTACCGCACCGACGGGCACGGGCACGACGCCGAGCACGCGGCCGACCCGGACCACGGCACCGACGGCGACGCCGACCGGGGCCCCTCGATCCACGACGTCCCGACCCGCGACTTCCCGGTCCTGGACGCGGATCTGCCCGCCCCGGCGAACGACCCGCACCGACCGATCGGCCGCACCTCGGCCCGCGGCAACGGCGGCAACAGCCGCAGGCGGCGTTCCCCCGCGAAGCGTTCCGCGCTCCTCACCGTCGCCATTCCCTCCGCCTGCGTGATGAGCGTGGCCGGCATCGCGGCCGCCTCCGTCGGCGGACTGGGCGGCGAGGACAAGAAGGACGACGGCAAGACCACGATGGCGGCTCCCGACGCCGGAACCGTCAAGCCGGGCGTGGCCAACAACGAGCTGGACACCCAGCTGGCCAACCTCAGCGCCGACGCCGAGAACTTCGCCGACCGCGCCAGCCGCACCCAGGAACGCATCGACCTGCGGGAGCGGCAGGCCGCCGAGAAGAAGAAGCGCGAGGAGGAGGCCGCCCGCAAGGAGGCGCTGCGGCCCAAGTTCGTCATGCCGGTCGCCCAGCACACCCTCAGCGCGTACTTCGGCCAGTCGGGCGTCAACTGGATGTCCCGGCACACCGGCATCGACTTCCCCGTCCTCCAGGGCACGCCGGTGATGGCCGCGACGGACGGCACCGTGCGCACCCAGCTGAACAGCGCCTACGGGAACATGGCCATCGTCACCGCGGCCGACGGCACCGAGACCTGGTACTGCCACCTCAGCAGCACCAAGATCCGCTCGGGTCCGGTCAAGGCCGGCGACGTCATCGCCTACTCCGGCGACTCCGGGAACTCGACCGGCCCGCACCTGCACTTCGAGGTGCGTCCCGGCGGCGGCGCGGCGATCGACCCGCTGCCCTGGCTCCGCAGCCACGGCGTCGACCCGACCTGAGCCGACGGCCCCGAGCCCGCGGCCCGGAACACGGACGCGCATGATTCTGCCCGCCACACCGTCGGTGTGGCGGGCAGAATCATGCGCGCGGGGCCGGGGCTACAGCTTCTCGACCGGGGCGTACCGCAGCAGCAGCTTCTTCGGCCGGTCGTCCCCGAAGTCGACCGTGGCCTTCGCCTGGTCGCCGACGCCCTCGACCGCCGTCACCGTGCCGAGGCCGAACTGGTCGTGCGTGACCCGGTCCCCGACGGCCAGCGTGACCATCGGCTTGTTGTCCGAGGCCCGCCGGGTGGCGAAGCCCGAGGGGCCGGAGCGCGCGCGGGAGGCGGACAGCGACGAGGTGATCCCCGTCGTCGGCCCGGCCGGAGCCGCCATCGGCCCGGTCCGCTTCCACTCCAGGTGCTGGTCCGGGATCTCCTCCAGGAACCGCGACGGCGGGTTGTACGAGGGCTGCCCCCACGCGCTGCGCATCGCCGCCCGGGTCAGGTAGAGCCGCTCGCGGGCCCGGGTGATGCCGACGTAGGCGAGCCGCCGCTCCTCCTCCAGCTCCTTGGTCTGGCCCAGCGCCCGCATGTGCGGGAAGACGCCGTCCTCCAGGCCGGTCAGGAAGACCACCGGGAATTCGAGGCCCTTCGCGGTGTGCAGCGTCATGAGCGTGATGACGCCGGATCCGTCCTCGTCCTCGTCGGGGATCTGGTCGGAGTCGGCGACGAGGGCCACCTTCTCCAGGAACTCGGCGAGCGTGCCCGTCCCGGTGGTGGCCGCGGGCGTGCCGTCCCCGGCCGTCGCGCCCTCCCCCGCCGCCGCGCGCTCCTGCTCGAATTCGAGGGCCACCGAGGCGAGTTCCTGGAGGTTCTCGATCCGGGTCTCGTCCTGCGGGTCGGTGGACGCCTGGAGCTCGGCCAGATAGCCCGTGCGTTCCAGGACGGCCTCCAGGACCACCGCGGGGCCCGCGCCGGACTCGACGATCGTGCGCAGCTCCTCCATCAGCGTGTTGAACCGCTTGACGGCGTTGGCCGACCGGGCCGCCATGCCGTACGCCTCGTCGACCCGGCGCAGCGCCTGCGGGAAGGTGATCTTCTCGCGCAGGGAGAGGGCGTCGATCATCGCCTCGGCGCGGTCGCCGATGCCGCGCTTGGGCACGTTGAGGATGCGGCGCAGCGGGACGGTGTCCTCCGGATTGGCGAGGACGCGCAGGTAGGCCAGGATGTCCCGGACCTCCTTGCGCTCGTAGAAGCGCACACCGCCGACGACCTTGTAGGGCAGGCCGACGCGGATGAAGATCTCCTCGAAGACGCGGGACTGGGCGTTCGTGCGGTAGAAGATCGCGACGTCACCGGCCCTGGCGTCGCCCGCGTCGGTGAGCCGGTCGATCTCGTCCGCGACGAACTGCGCCTCGTCGTGCTCGGTGTCGGCGACGTAGCCGGTGATCCGGGCGCCCGTGCCGGCGTTCGTCCACAGGTTCTTGGGGCGGCGGCTCTCGTTGCGTTCGATGACCGCGTTGGCGGCGGACAGGATCGTCTGCGTGGAGCGGTAGTTCTGCTCCAGGAGGATCGTGGTCGCGTCCGGGTAGTCCTCCTCGAACTGGAGGATGTTGCGGATGGTCGCGCCGCGGAAGGCGTAGATCGACTGGTCCGCGTCACCCACGACGCACAGCTCGGCCGGGGCGTCGCCCTCGCCCGCCGGTCCGACCAGCTCCCGCACGAGGGTGTACTGGGCGTGGTTGGTGTCCTGGTACTCGTCGACCAGGACGTGCCGGAAGCGGCGGCGGTAGTGCTCGGCGACGTCGGGGAACGCCTGGAGCAGGTGGACCGTCGTCATGATGATGTCGTCGAAGTCCAGCGCGTTGGCCTCGCGCAGCCGGGACTGGTACATCGTGTACGCCTGGGCGAGCGTCTTCTCGAAGCCGTCGGCGGCCTGGCCGGCGAAGGTCTCCTCGTCGATCAGCTCGTTCTTCAGGTTGGAGACCTTGGCCGTGAACGACTTCGGCGGGAAGCGCTTCGGGTCCAGGTCGAGGTCGCGGCAGACCAGGGCCATCAGCCGCTTGGAGTCGGCCGCGTCGTAGATCGAGAACGACGAGGTGAAGCCGAGCTTCTTCGACTCGCGGCGCAGGATGCGCACGCACGCGCTGTGGAAGGTCATGACCCACATGGCGTTGGCGCGCGGTCCGACGAGCTGCTCGACGCGCTCCTTCATCTCGCCCGCGGCCTTGTTGGTGAACGTGATCGCGAGGATCTGACCGGGGTGCACCCCGCGCTCGGCCAGGAGGTGGGCGATCCGGTGGGTCAGCACCCGGGTCTTCCCGGAACCGGCCCCGGCGACGATGAGCAGCGGGGATCCCGCGTGCACGACGGCGGCGCGCTGTTCGGTGTTCAGCCCGTCGAGGAGCGCCGCCGGGTCGATGACGGGGCGGGGGGCGCCGTCGCGGTAGTACGCGTCCCTGGGCGGCGGCCCGTCGAACACGTCCCCGAAGAGCCCCTCCGGCACCTCTTCGGGTGCGGCGTCCTCGGGGGGCGGCGGGGGCTCTTCCTCCGAGTGCTGGAGGCCGGCCAGGAAACTGTCGTCAAAGAGGCTGCTCATCGCTTGTCGAGTCTAAGCCGCCGCGCCGACACCCGACGGGCCCTTGCCGAACCGCTCCCGGCGACCACCCGTCGAACACGGGTGGAGAGCGGGCGTACACGCCACGTGAGGAGTTCCGGCCCCTCGGCCGTCCCCGCCGCCCAGGTCACGAAAATGTATCGGGCATATCGAACATCGACCTTCCCAGCGGCACACCGGTTGGCTAGCGTGCTCGACCGGGCCGCCCGTACCCCCTTTGCGGCGAACCACGCCGAGCGGGCGCCCACGCCGAATCCGGGCTGCTCTCGCGGGCGTTCGGAGCCGGGGACCCACAGGCAGCACCGGGGTGAATCGGTCCTCATCCCCCACTGAACGGACCGTAGGGCAACCTTCCGTTCCGCCCGAACCCGACAGCTGACCCGGCAGGCGGTCCACGGAAGGAGATGCCCGACTTGGCATCGCACCGCAAACCGCGCCCCCGCACACTCGGCACCGCGCCGGCCGTCGGGCTCACCACGGCGGCGCTGGCGTCCGTGACCCTGCTCTCCACGCAGAGCGCCACGGCCGCGCCCGACCCGAAGCCCGGCATCGAGGACGTCCAGAAGAAGGTCGACGACCTCTACCGGCAGGCGGGCACCGCGACCCAGAAGTACAACCTGGCCAAGGAGGCCTCCACCGCCCAGCGCGCCAAGGTCCGGGCCCTGCTGGACGACGTGGCCGAGCGCGCCGACAAGCTCAACGAGGCGCGCCGGACGCTCGGCGCCTACGCGGCCGCGCAGTACCGCAGCGGTTCCATCACACCGACCGCCACCTTCTTCCTGGCCGACGACCCGCAGGCGTACTTCGACCAGAGCCGGCTGATGGACCGGATGACCAGCCGGCAGCAGAAGGCGGTCACCGACTTCCAGGCCCAGCAGGCCAGGGCGGCGAAGAAGCGCTCCGAGGCGGTACGGAGCCTGGAGACCCTGACGACGACCCAGGCCACGCTGCGCACCAGCAAGCAGGACGTCCAGAAGAAGCTGGGCGAGGCGCGCACGCTGCTGTCGAAGCTGACCGCCGAGGAGAAGGCGCGGCTCGCGGCACTGGAGCGGAAGAAGGAGGCGGAGGCCAGGCGCAAGGCCGAGGAGCTGGCGAAGCGGCAGGCCGCCGCCGAGGCGGAGGCGGACCGCAAGGCCGAGGAGGCCGCGAAGGAGACGGGTCCCGGCAGCGGTACGGGCACGGGTACGGGCACCGGGACCGGTTCGGACAGCGACGCCACCAGCAAGACGGACAAGGTGCTCGCCTTCGCCAGGGCCCAGATAGGCAAGCCATACGTCTGGGGTGCGACCGGGCCGGACTCGTACGACTGCTCCGGGCTCACCCAGGCGGCGTGGAAGGCGGCGGGCGTCGACCTCCCGCGCACCACATGGGACCAGGTGAAGGTCGGCACCCGGGTCGCCACGGCGGACCTGCGGCCGGGGGACCTCGTCTTCTTCTACGACGACATCAGCCACGTCGGCATCTACAAGGGCGACGGGATGATGATCCACGCGCCGAAGCCCGGGGCGAACGTGCGCGAGGAGTCGATCTACTACATGCCGATCTACGGCAGCGTGCGCCCTGCGTGACGGCCTTACCGCCCGGCCTGCGGCCGCCGGACGGGCTCGCCGCTCCGAGCCCGTCCGGCACCTCGGCCCCGACCGCCGACCCGCCGCGCGAGGCGGGTCGGCGGCCGGGGCCGAGGTGCAAACAGGCCCGGAACCGGGCGCGGGGCCCGGCGGGCGGGCTCAGGTCCAGAGCGTGGCGATGAAGATGTTGGCGAGCGTCAGGCCGCCGACCGCCGCGAAGGCGCCCTTGCCGACCGTCTCCTCGTCCCGCTTGACGTAGACGAGCGCGAGGATGGCGATCAGGATCAGCGTCTTGATCCCGATCTTGATGTTGTTCACGTGGCCGCCGTCGGCCTCGTTCAGCCCGACCAGCGCGACACCGGTGACCAGCATGGTCAGCGCACCGTGCAGCATCGCCGGCACGAACCGGGCCGTGCCCGCGCCCATCGCCTTCATCTGGGTCAGGAAACCACCCAGCAGCGAGGCGATGCCGATGATGTGCAGGGCGACGAAGACATGAATGAGTACGTCCATGAGGCCGCAGCCTAGCCCCGCCCATATCACCGCCCCGCAGGCAGGTGCCACTTCCCGGCCGCTTCACTCGTGTCTGCACCCAATGCCTCACTCTGGTGCATTTTTCTCGATCACTCGACGACACCGCCGCGCCAAATTCAGACAATAAGCGTCATTACGACTCCTGCCCGTGCCCCGGGTCTAGCGTCCCTGACCAGGTGACCGACTCCATCGCCGCTCCGTCCCCGGACGGCGCACCGGTCACCCCGCCGGCGGTCCGGCGGCGGACCGCTCCCCCGTGGCACCCGTCGCCGGTTCGCCGGCGGGCCCGTCGGTAGTCCCCGACGGGCAGTCATCAGGAAGGACGCACGCCCTCGTGGCAGCGCATCGAAAACCCAAGCAGCGCCCGTTCTCCGGCTCTGCTGCCCGCACCGCGGCCGGTCTCGCCCTCACCGGGGCCGCCACCGCCGTCGTGCTGCCGGGATCGGCCCACGCCGACCCCGACCTCACCCCCGCCCAGGTCAAGGCCGAGGTGGACCGGCTGTACCACGACGCGGAGGTCGCCACCGAGAAGTACAACGGCGCGAAGGAGAAGGCGAGCGCCGCGACCAGGGCCCTGAACGCCCTGCGCGACGAGGCCGCCCGCCGGACCGAGCGGCTCAACACCGCGCGCGACGAGCTGGGCGCGTACGCCGCCGCGCAGTACCGCGCCGCCGGCATCAGCCCGTCCGTGCAGCTGGCACTCTCCTCCGACCCCGACCAGTACCTGGAACGCGCGGCGTTCGTGGACCGGGTCGGCGACCGCCGGGCCGCCGCGATCGACCGGGTCCGCAAGCAGGTCGCCCGGATCGCCGAAGTGCGCTCGCGGGCCGACGAGAAGCTGACCGTGCTGGCCGCCCGCCAGGCCGAGCTGAAGAAGCAGCGGACCACGATCAGGGCCAAGCTGGCCGAGGCGCAGCGGCTCCTCGCCCGGCTGACCCCGCCGGAGCGCGCCGCGTACGAGGAGTCCGGCCACGGCGGGTCCGGCGGTACGGACACCGCCGCCCGGGCCGACCGGGCCACCGCGCGCGGCCCCGTCCGGGCCCCGAACGCCCGTGCCGCCGCGGCCGTCGCATTCGCCTACGGGGCGATCGGCAAGCCGTACGTCTGGGGCTCGACCGGCCCCTCGTCGTTCGACTGCTCCGGGCTCACCCAGGCCGCCTGGCGCTCCGCCGGGGTCTCCCTCCCCCGGACCACGTACACCCAGATCAATTCCGGGCAACGTATCCCGCGCTCCCAACTCGCCCCGGGCGACCTGGTGTTCTTCTACTCCGGGATCAGTCACGTCGGGCTGTACATCGGCAACGGGCAGATGATCCACGCGCCGCGCACCGGGTCGACGGTCCGGATCGCGCCGATCGACCACATGCCCTTCGCCGGGGCGACACGCGTGGCATAGGCTCCCGATTCCGATCCGGAGCGGGCGCCGGCGGGCGGCCGCGCCCGGGTCGGACCATCACCGGGTCGGCCCGCCGTCGGGGGCGACCCGCCACCGACCAACCGGCCCGAGGACACCCACACATGCCCATGGACGTCGATGTCCAGACCCATGCCCGCACCCTCGCCCTGCGCTCCCCCGACCACCTCCGGGTCGGGCCGTTCACCGTGCGGTACAACCCCGACTGGTCCATCAAGTACGCCAATTACGCCATACCCGACCAGGACGCCGAACCGACGCCCGGGGAACTCGACGCCCTGATCGCGGTGTTCCGCGAGCACGACCGGCTGCCGCGGCTGGAGTTCCTGCCCGGCTGGGCGCCCGCGGTCGAACCGGCGCTGCTCGCGGCCGGGTTCACCGTCGAGAACCGGGCCCCGATCATGGCCTGCGCCCCGGACGGTCTGCTGGCGCCGAAGCCGGTGGCTGACCTCGTGATCGGCGAACCGGCCACCGACGCGGAGTTCGCCGCCGCCGCGCTCGTCCAGCACCACGGGTACGGCGGGACCGGCGAGCCCGAGGACGGCACGGAGCGGTGGCTGCGCACGGCGGTCGGGGGCGGCGGGGTCGCGGCCCTCGCCACCGTCGACGGCACACCGGCGGGCGCGGGCGGCTGCTCGGTCCCCGTCGACGGCCTCACCGAACTGGCCGGGCTCGCCGTCGCCGACGCGTTCCGGCGCCGGGGCATCGGCGCCGCGCTCTCCGCCCACCTCACCGCGACCGCCTTCGACCGCGGCTGCCGGGTGGTCTGGCTGGAGCCGGGCGACGCCGACGTCGAGCGGATCTACGCGGGCATCGGCTTCCGCCGGATCGGCGAGAAGCTGAACATCTCGCTCGACCCGGCGGCCTGACGATCACCCGCCGGCCGGCCGCGGCCGGTGCTCCCGGCAGCGCGGCAACAACCCGCGGCCCGGGGGCGGCGGGACCGGCGGTGTGGCTCAGACCAGCCGTCGGGCCGTCGCCCACCGGGTCAGCTCGTGCCGGTTGGAGAGCTGGAGCTTGCGCAGCACCGCCGAGACGTGCGACTCGACCGTCTTCACCGAGATGAACAGCTGCTTGGCGATCTCCTTGTACGCGTAGCCGCGGGCGATCAGCCGCAGCACCTCGCGCTCGCGCTGGGTCAGCCGGTCCAGGTCCTCGTCGACCGGCGGCGCGTCCGTGGAGGCGAAGGCGTCGAGGACGAAGCCGGCCAGCCGGGGCGAGAACACCGCGTCGCCCTCCTGGACCCGGAAGACCGAGTCGATCAGGTCGGTGCCGGTGATGGTCTTGGTGACGTAGCCGCGGGCGCCGCCCCGGATGACGCCGATGACGTCCTCGGCGGCGTCCGAGACGGACAGCGCCAGGAACCGCACCGGGTTCTCCGCGGCGCCCATCAGCGGGGCGCAGCGGCGCAGCACCTCGACGCCGCCGCCCCCGGGCAGGTGCACGTCGAGGAGGACGACCTCGGGGCGCGTCGCCGTGATGACGGTGACCGCCTGGTCGACGTCCGCGGCCTCGCCGACGACCTCGACGCCGGTCTCCTCGGTGCGGCCGATCTCGGCCTGGACGCCGGTGCGGAACATCCGGTGGTCGTCGACGAGCACGACCCGTACCCGGCGCTCCGGGTCCCCGCCCGGTTCAGTGGTCCTGGTCATCGCTCGCCCTCTCCATCTCCAGTTCGACCTCCGTGCCCCCGTCGGGCACCGAACGCAGCCGTGCCGTGCCGCCGTTGCGCTGCATCCGGCCGATGATCGATTCTCGTACGCCCATTCTGTCCCCCGGTACGGAGTCCAGGTCGAACCCCGGGCCCCGGTCGCGCACCGACACGAAGACCGTGCGGCCCTCGACCTCGGCGTACACCTGCACTGCGCCGCCCTCGCCACCGTACTTGGCGGCGTTGACCATCGCCTCGCGCGCGGCCTGCATCTGTGCGGCCAGCTTCTCGTCCAGCGGGCAGTCGCCGACGACGACCACCTCCAGCGGGACGCCGTGCTTGTCCTCGACCTCGGCGGCGGCGCGCTTGACGGCCTCGGCGAGGGTCTCGGGTTCGTCGTCCTCGTCCTTGCCGGTGCCCTCGGGGTTGTACAGCCAGTTGCGCAGTTCGCGTTCCTGGGCGCGGGCGAGCCTGCGGACCTCCCCGGCGTCCTCCGCGTTGCGCTGGATCAGGGTGAGGGTGTGCAGCACCGAGTCGTGGACGTGGGCGGCCACCTCGGCGCGTTCCTGGGCCCTGATGCGCATGGTGCGCTCCTCGGACAGGTCCTGGGTCATGCGCACGAGGTAGGGGCCGGCCAGCAGCGCGATGCCGGTGAGCACGGCGATCGCGGCGGTCAGGACGTTGCCGAGCTGGGCGGCGGAGCCGCGCACCACCATGAAGACGGCCAGTCCGAGGCCGACCAGGGCGACCCCGGCGAAGCCCCGGGCCAGGTTCAGGACCCGGCGGCGGCTGCCGACCTCCATCCAGCGGGCGCGCCGGGCGTTGTCGGCCTGCCGCCACACCAGTACGGAACCGGCGCCGATCAGCAGCGTCGGCCAGATGTAGCGGTTGGCCTTGCTGCCCATGTCGACGTTGCCGACGAAGATCATGGCGCCGATGAACAGCGCGATCAGGGCGAAGACCTGGCCCTTGTCGGGTTTGCGGAGCCGGCGGGTGCCGTCCGGGGCGGTCTCGAAGAGCGAGCGCGGCGGTTCGACGCCGCCGACGCCGAGCGGGACGACGATCCAGAACACGGCGTAGAGCAGCGCGCCGAGGCCGTCCGCGAAGAACAGGCCGAGGAAGACGAACCGGACCCAGGCGACCGGCAGCCCTATGTGCCCGGCGAGGCCGCGCGCGACACCGCCGAGCATCCGTCCGTCCGCGCTGCGGTACAGCCGCCGCAGCGGCGGCTCGTCCGGGTCGGCGGTGCGGGAGCCCGGGGCTCGGGGCGTGGCGGCTGGCATGCATCGATCGTCACATGCCCGCGCGGGTGGTGGCATCAGGGTCGGTCCCCCACTCGACCCTGAGAGCCCTGTGGCGGGGAGCGGCGGGCTCCGGTTCCGGGCCGACCGGGCGGGCCCCGGGCTGCCGGGTTCCCGGGTCCTTCGAGGTCCCGGGCCCCGAGGGCCTCGGGGCCAATATCAGGGATCGGCCAGGGTCGGGGCGGGTCCCGGACCGGCGTCCGGCCCGTCACCATGGAGCCATGACCGTTCCCCAGGACACCGCCCCCGGTGTCGCCCAGCCCCCCGAACCGGCTCCGCAGCTGCGGCGCAGCCCTCGGCACAAGGTCGTGGCCGGGGTGTGCGGCGGACTCGGCCGCTACTGCGACGTCGATCCGGTCATCTTCCGGATCGTGCTCGGCGTGCTGTCGGTGACCGGCGGCATCGGGCTGATCTTCTACGGCTTCGCCTGGCTGCTGATCCCCGCGGACGGCGAGGAGGAGAACGAGGCGCGCCGGCTGCTGTCCGGCCGGGTGGACGGCGCGTCGCTGATCGCGGTGCTCCTCGCGCTGATCGGCTGCGGGCTGTTCCTCTCCATGCTGAACAACGGCGGGACGCTGGCGTTCTCCGCGATGCTGTCGCTCGCGGTCGTGGGCTTCGCCGTGTGGACGCAGCAGCGCAGGACGGTGGCGCCCGCGGACCCGCTGCACCCGGCGGCCGCGCAGGCGGTGGCCGACGCGCCCCCCGAGGTGAAGGCGCCGCCGTCGCCGGGCAGCCCGTCGTGGTGGCGCGACCCGATCGTCAAGGACGGCACGACGGGGCCGGTGGGCCTGGGCTATCTGTGGGGTCCGGACGACGCGCTGCCCCCGGACCGGCCGGACGGGCCGGGCAAGCCGTGCCGCTCGCCCCGGCCTTCCTGGGAGAACCCGGACAATCCGTTCCGCGTGCCCCGGCGGGAGCCGGGCACCCGGGGGCCGGTCCCGATCGGCGGTCTCGTGTTCCTGCTCGCGCTGATCGCGGGCGGTCTGGGCACGGGGCTGAGCTGGGACTCGCAGCCGCTCGGCACGAGTCTGCAGTTCGGTCTGGCCGCCGCGCTCGCGGTGTTCGGGCTGGGCATGCTGGTCAGCTCGTTCCTCGGCCGGACCGGGTTCGGCACGGTCATGCTGGCAATGATCACGGCCGTTCTGCTGGCGGGCGCCTCCGCGCTGCCCAAGGAGATCTCCACGCAGTGGGTGCGCGAGGGCTGGCGCCCGGCCTCGGCGTCCGCCGTCCGGCCCGACTACCACCTGGGCACCGGGGTGGCCCGGCTGGACCTCACCGGGATCACGGTCCCCCGGGGCGACACCGTCACGACGAAGGTGGACGTCGGGGCCGGCCGCGTGGTCGTCGTCGTGCCGAAGGAGGTGACGGTGGAGGTGGCCGCGCGGGCGACCCTCGGGGACATCTCGCTGCCGGTCGCCCGCCCCGCCGACGCATCGGCCGATCAGCCGGTCGACGTGAACATCAGGCCGTCGCAGAACGAGCACCGGACGCTGCCCCCGGCCCCGGGCAGCAAGCCGGCCGGCACGGTCGAGCTCACTCTCGAAGTCGGCATCGGACAGGTGGAGGTCACCCGTGCTGCGTCATGAGTTCCGTCCGGGACGTGCGGTGACGGGCGTGGTCGTGCTCGCCCTGGCCGCGGGGTACGCGGCGGACGCCGCGGGCTCCTGGAACGCCCCCTGGACCTTCTTCTTCCCCCTGTTCTTCGGCGGCCTCTGGCTGGCCGCCACCGTGACCTGGGTGAACTACATGATCCGCCGCCGCCGCGCCGCGAGGAGGGCGTCCGCCGAAAACGTGGGTGCCCCGGCCAGCACGAGCGGCAGCCAGGCCATGAGATAGGCCAGGTCGTTGCCCAGGTAGTACGGCTCGACCTGCCAGCTGACGGTCAGCCACAGGCTCAGCGAGATCAGCGCCCCGCCGAGCGCGGCGATCCGGGCCCACAGGCCGAGGAGGGTGCCGAGGCCGACGAGGAGTTCCCCGACGGCGATGGCGTAGCCGAAGCCGCCGGGACTCTTCAGCGCGAGGTCGACCAGGGCCGGGATCGCGGACGAGTCGCGCACCGCGTGCAGGGTCTCGCCGAGGGAGCCCTGGCCGCTCGCGTGGAAGAACGAGCTGTCCGTCAGCTTGTCGAGCCCGGCGTAGACGAAGGTGACGCCGAGGAAGATCCGCAGCGGCAGCAGGGCGTGGCGCCGCGCCAGTTCGCGGATTCCGTGCGCCCCGCTCGATCCGTTCAGTCCGTTCGGGCCGCCCATACCTCGTACGTACAAGCCGTGATCCCGCATGTGGCCACCTCACCTCTCGTCGTCCCCGCCATCAGACGATACGTACGCGACGCGCGCGCCGGTCACCCGGTGGGGCCGTCCGAACGGCAGGCGGGTGGCGAGGGGCGGTGGTCAGTCCGTCACGTCGATCTCGACCCGGTTCGTCTCCACCCCGGCGGCGGTCACGACCTGCACCTCCACCACCCCCGGTTCGACCTCGACGGGCACCGGCACGGTGAGGACGCCGTCCGTCGGGTTGGCGAAGCCGCCGGTGACCGGGATCAGCGGTACGTGCACATGGACCCGCCCTATCCGGACGACCAGCCGGGCCAGCCGGTCCGGCGTCCCGGCCCCGGGCGGCACGAAACCCGCGCCGCGGATCTCGATGTCGTCGCCGGTGCGCACCGACGCGTCCAGGTCCCCGGCCTCGCGGGCCCGCACCACCGAGAGGATCACCGGACGGCCGCCCTCCGCGTACTTCCCGGCGAAGTACGCGAGCGCCGAGACGGTGACCAGCAGTGCCAGTCCCCAGGGCAGGTCGGGCAGTTGCTCGGGCCTGCGGGCCAGCCGGACCGCGGCGAACAGCACGGCGACGGTGCTCACCAGCACGTACTGCACGTCCGTGAAGCTGCCCCGTCCGGAGTCGTCGGTGAGCAGGTCGGCGGCGCGCGGCCGGACGGCCCGCAGCTTCTGGAGCCGGCCGGCCAGGGTCCGTACGGTCACCACCCGGCGCACGACCACGGCGACGGCGCACACCAGCGCCAGCACCGTCACCACCCCTGCGCCCCTCGCCAGGTCGAGTCCCTCGATCAGTTCGTCCCGCTCGGCGTGGTCGGAGGCGCCCGCGAGCTGGAGCGCCAGCACGAGCACGGAGAAGACCGCGAGCAGCACCCAGGAGGCGGCGACCGCCCGGGAGGTGGAGAGCCGGTTGTCCTCGCCGATCACGGGGGCGAGGAGGCCGCCGCGGGCGCGGTGGAGGTGGGCGGCGCCGGTGAGCAGCCCGGCGGTGACGAGTCCGGCGATCAGTCCCGCCGTACGGGCGTTGGTCCAGCCCCCTCCGACGGCGGTGACGGCCTCGCCGACGACCAGCAGGACGACGCCGCCCCACACCGCGATCAGGGTGCGCCGCCACACCCGGTACAGCCAGGCGTCGCCCGCCTCCCGGCCCCGTTCGGCGACGGTCCTGGCGGACTGGGTCAGTTCGTCGGAGACCCACTGCCGGGTCGCGGACGCGGAGTGGGCGACCCCGGACGGCAGTCCCTGCCCCGCGGCGAACTCGTCCCGTTTGGTCAGGAACGCGGCCACCGCACGCCGATGTCCCTCGCGCGCCCCGTGCGGGCAGCCACCGCACGTGCAGCCGCCCGTGTGCGTGCTGCCCGCACTCGCCTCGTCCAACGCCACGGAGAACGCCGCCCTTTCCCACTCCGGTCGATTCAACTCGACTGTTATTGCTGCGAATTGTGCCGCACGGAGGGGCTTCGGGCCGCATCGGGGCGGACCGACGGCGCGTATCGTCAGAATGTGCGACTGATCCGGCGCCACAGGGGCTGGTAGTTGATCCACGCCACCAGGTCGCTGCCCAGCTGATCCCGGGTGGCGACCGCGTCCCGGTGCTCGATCATCACCGGTTTCCCGGCCGCCCGCGCGGCCAGTTGCACCTGGCACGAGCGATCCAGCGCGATGAACCACCACGCGGCCGCGTCCACCGAGTCGCCCACGGTCAGCAGCCCGTGGTTGCGCAGCACGATCGCCTTGTGCCCGCCGAGCGCGGCGGCGATCCGGCGCCCCTCGTCCTCGTCGACGACGACCCCGGTGTAGGCGTCGTACAGGACGTGGTCCTCGTAGAAGGCGCAGGACTCCTGGGTGATCGGTTCGACGAGTTCGCCGAGCGCGGCCAGGGCCCGCCCGTGCACGGAGTGGGTGTGGGCGACGGCGACGACGTCCGGACGGGCCCGGTGCACCTGGGCGTGCACGGCGAACGCGGCCTGGTTGACGTGGTAACGCCCCTCGACGACCTGCCCGTCGCCGTTGACCATGATCAGCTCGTCCGGCGCGAGCCCCTCGAAGGGGACCCCGAAGGGGTTGACCCAGAAGCAGTCGGCGAACTCCGGGTCCCGCGCGGTGATGTGGCCGGACACACCGTCCTCGTACCCGTACTCCCCGAACAGTCGCAGCGCCCCGGCCAGCCGTTCCTTGCGGTGCGCGCGCTCGTCGGCCGCGGACGCGTGGACGGGCGGCATCGCGAAGTGGAGCCGGTCCACGGGTATGGGCGCGGGGGCGGGGACGGACGCGGGTGCGGTTTCGGACATGGCGGCTCCTCGGGACTCCCAGGACGTACGGGATCGGAAGTTACCGCCGGTCGCCACAAGTGGCCAGGGGTACGGGGGTTCTGCTCCTGGCTCGGCGCTCTCTACCTGCCGCGGTTGTAGATCTGGGTGAGGTCCGCCTCGATCCGGAACGGAACGTCCAGCTTGAGCTTGTTGTGGTAGATGCCCGTCGGGGTGTACGCCTGTCGGGCCGGGTCGAGTTCGTACACGTACACGATCGGCAGACCGTCTGCGTCCGCTTCCACCCGCCAGAAGTGAACGACCCCGGCAGCTGCGTACTTGCGTGGCTTGACGTCGCGGTCACGGTCCTGGGAGTCGGGTGACACCACTTCCACGGCCAGAACGACATCCTCGGGCTCGTACCAGGTCTGGTCGGCTCCGGTGTCCGCCTCCGCACGATAGACCACCATGTCGGGCTCCGGACGATTCCGCCTGTCGATCCTGATGGTCATCTCCCGGTCGACATCGAGATCCTGCGGCAGATGCGCCAGCAGCGCCTGCTCCAGCAACCACATCGTGCGGGTGTGGAATTTCCGCTGCGGACTCATGAAGACGAGGCTCCCGTCGATCAGCTCGGTGTGGGGCGGGAGGCCCGGAATCCGGTCGAGGTCGTCCGCTGTCCAGCCGCCCTCGGGGGGGACGGGCCAGCGGTACCGCTGCTTCTCAAGCCTGGGCTCGGGTGCGGCGCTCATGATTGCTCCCATGGGGCAGAGTCTCGTCTCCTCAGCCAGCGTACCCAGCGCATACGCCGATGCCGCCGCCCAAACGAATGAGCGACGGCATCGGCGTTGACCTGCGGGGAGGGGTCACTCCCACTCGATGGTGCCCGGCGGCTTGCTCGTCACGTCGAGCACGACGCGGTTGACGTCGGCGACCTCGTTGGTGATGCGGGTCGAGATCCTGGCGAGCGTCTCGTAGGGCAGGCGCGACCAGTCGGCCGTCATGGCGTCCTCGGAGGAGACCGGGCGCAGGACGATCGGGTGGCCGTAGGTGCGGCCGTCGCCCTGGACGCCGACCGAGCGGACGTCGGCGAGCAGGACCACCGGGCACTGCCAGATGTCGCGGTCCAGGCCGGCCGCGGTCAGTTCCTCGCGGGCGATGGCGTCGGCCTCGCGGAGCAGGTCGAGCCGCTCCTCGGTGACCTCGCCGACGATGCGGATGCCCAGGCCGGGGCCGGGGAACGGCTGGCGCTGGACGATCTCGTCCGGCAGGCCGAGCTCCTGGCCGACCATCCGGACCTCGTCCTTGAACAGCTGGCGCAGCGGCTCGACGAGCTGGAACTCGATGTCGTCGGGGAGACCGCCGACGTTGTGGTGCGACTTGATGTTGGCGGTGCCGGTGCCGCCGCCGGACTCGACGATGTCCGGGTAGAGCGTGCCCTGCACGAGGAACGCGACCTCGGGGCCGTCCTCCTGGAGGATCTCCAGCTGGGCCTGCTCGAAGACACGGATGAACTCACGGCCGATGATCTTGCGCTTGGCCTCCGGGTCGGAGACCCCGGCGAGGGCCTTCAGGAAACGCTCACTGGCGTCGACGACCTTCAGGTTGGCGCCGGTGGCGGCCACGAAGTCCTTCTCGACCTGCTCGGTCTCGCCCTTGCGCATCAGGCCGTGGTCGACGTAGACGCAGGTCAGCTGGGAGCCGATGGCCTTCTGGACCAGGGCGGCGGCCACGGCGGAGTCGACGCCGCCGGACAGGCCGCAGATCGCGCGCTTGTCGCCGACCTGGGCGCGGATCGCCTCGACCTGCTCCTCGATCACGTTGCCCGTGGTCCAGTTCGGCTCGATGCCGGCGCCGCGGTAGAGGAAGTGCTCCAGGACCTGCTGGCCGTGCGTGGAGTGCAGGACCTCGGGGTGGTACTGGACGCCGTAGAGCTTCTTCTCGTCGTTCTCGAAGGCGGCGACCGGTACGACGTCGGTGGACGCGGTGACGGTGAAGCCCTCGGGGGCGGCGGAGCAGGCGTCGCCGTGCGACATCCAGACCGACTGCTCGGCGGGGGTGCCCTCGAAGAGCGTGGAGCCGGCCTTGCTGACCGTGAGCGGCGTGCGGCCGTACTCGCGGGCACCGTTGTCGTCGACCGTGCCGCCGAGCGTGGTGGCCATCAGCTGGAAGCCGTAGCACATGCCGAAGACCGGCACCCCGGCCTCGAACAGCGCGCGGTCGAGGGAGGGCGCGCCCTCCGCGTACACCGAGGAGGGGCCGCCGGACAGGATGATCGCCCGGGGGTTCTTGGCCAGCATCTCGGCCACCGGCATGGTGGACGGGACGATCTCGCTGTAGACCCGGGCCTCACGGACGCGTCGGGCGATGAGCTGGGCGTACTGCGCGCCGAAGTCGACGACCAGGACCACGTCGGTGGTGCTGTCGGCGGCGGCGGGGGGTGCTGCTGGCACGGGGCGGCCTTCCGGCGGTGGAAAAAGGGGTCGGTTCTGTCGATTCTACCGGGGTCACCGAGCCACCCGGCGTCATGCTCAGGTCATGCCCACGGGGCCGGCGGGCCGGATGCCATAGGTAAAGACGAAGGTCGTGTGC
>NZ_RDBO01000077.1:214119-226524 GCF_008120935.1 Streptomyces sp. sk2.1 | reverse complement strand
GCTCCGGACACCGGTGGGGAGGCGGCGGGGCCCAAGCGGCGGCGGGGCGTCTCAGCATCCGGGCGCCGTGTTGGTCCGCCCGCGCGGGCGGGGCCATACTGAAGCCATGCGTCAGCACACGACCTTCGTCTTTACCTATGGCATCCGGCCCGCCGGCTGCCATGGTCGTGCTGCTTGATCCACTGACGAGCAACGTTCCAGGCGCCCCGGGCCGAAAGGCCCGGGGCGCCTCGGCGTTCACGGACCGGTCGGCTCGGGGACCACATCCACGAGGAGTCACCACCATGACCAGCACCGCTCCCACCAGCACCGCTCCCGCCACCGCCGCTCCCGCACGGACCGCGGCCGGGGCGTCGGCCGCCGAACGGACGGGCGCGCACACCGACGAGGCCGCCGCACTGATCGCCGACGCGCGCGCCCGCATCGACTCCCTCGACGACCGGATCATCGGGCTCGTCCAGGAGCGGATGGCCGTCTCGGCGGTCATCCAGGAGGCCCGGATCACCTCCGGCGGCCGGCGCATCAACCTCTCCCGCGAGATGGAGATCCTCGGCCAGTACCGGGACGCCCTCGGCAAGCCCGGCACCTCCCTCGCCATGACCCTGCTGGAGCTGTGCCGCGGCCGGGCCTGACACCCGCCGGCCAAAACGCCTTCGGCCCCGTGGCTCCCGCGGGTCCGTCGCGGCAGCCCGCGGCCCCGGGGTACTCCGGCGTATCCCAGTTCGGGCCGACTCTCACCCGTACGGCGCGTGACCGGGTTCGCGGCGGCTTCGTTGGTCCCGATGTCCGTGCCAGCCAGGGGCGGCTCCGGAAGAAGAGCAACCACGCGTGGCTCCGCTGGAGCGTGTGGCGTGCCACTGGTACGCCGTGGGACCGCGCACCAGCGTGTGTGACCGGTCGGCAGGGGACAGCAGTCCGGTCACTCCAGGAGCGGCCGGCTCCGGGGACGCCCGGAGCCGGCCGCTTCCATCACGGCGGTCCGTGATCCGAACGGACCGGGACGAGGCCGGGCCCCGCGCGGAGCCCGGCCCGTCCGTTCCGGCGCCGGGACCACATGCCGGCGACGACGTGCGAGGGCCCCGGGGACCGATTCCCGTCCACGGGGCCCTCGCTCGTACCGCCCCGCCCGTACGCCCGTACATACCGACCGCAGCCTCCTCGCCCGTACGTACCGGCCGCGGCCTCCTCCTGCGGCCCGGAGGCGGCCCGGGCCGCGGCCCCGGGGCGGGTCGGTGCAATTGAGGACACTTGGGCGTGATTGGTCTCACATAAGGGTTCTGTGAGCGTCCGGACAACCATTGCGGCGGATCGCAGGTCAACCATGCGAAACCCCGGGCCCGCCCCGTGCCCCGGCACGGCGGGCCCGCCCGAACCCGTACCGCTCACGGCGGTGCGCCCCATCACCGAGGTCACCATGAAGCTTCGCCGCGCCATGGCGTTCGCCGCCGCCACGGCAGTCATCGCCCCCGCCGCGGTCCTGGCCGCCCCGGTCGCGTTCGCCGTGACGACGGACGGGACCACCACCGCCGAGACCACCGCCTCCCCCTCGCCGAGCGACTCCGACGCCACGGAGACCGACGGGCAGCCGTCCCCCGGGACGTCGAGCTCCGCCCCCGCCGGGGAGACCGGCGAGGAGACGGGCGAGGAGCCCGGCGAGCCCGGCGGATCCGGCGAGGAAGAGGGCGAGGACACCGACCCGGCCCCGGGCGACAAGCCCGGCGCGACCCCGAGCGGCTCGGCGAGCGCCTCGGCCTCCGCCTCCCCGTCCCCCTCGGAATCCGAGGACCCGACGGAGCCGGCCGAGTGCGCCACGTCCGACCTGGACACCTCCATCAACGGCCTGCCCGGGAAGATCGCCCGGGGCAGCGGCTGGCACAAGTTCAAGATGAACGTCTACAACTCCTCGAAGTCCGCCGTGCGGAACGTCGACTACTTCGCGGGCGCCGCCTCCGACGAGGAGGGCAACGACCTCTTCCGCTCGAAGCAGGTCCGTCTCCAGGCCCTCGACCCGGAGACCGGCACGTGGGAGGAGCTCAGCGAGGACGGCCGCGCGGTCGGCTACGTCGGCCAGTCCGACGAGATCCCCGCGGGCTACGAGGTGGACATCCCGCTGCGCATCAACGTGCGGTCGAGCGCCCCGGTCGGCTCCGGCTTCACCCTCGGCGCCGGTCTGTACGTGGGCGACAAGGACTGCCAGGGCGTCACCGACGTGGCGTACAAGTTCAAGATCGTGGAGGCGGGCGGCAGCGGTTCCACGCCGCAGACCGGCGGCCGTGCCCCGGTGCCGTCCACGAAGCCGGCGGACAACCGGACGGGCCGGGTGACCGGCAGCCTCGCGGAGACCGGTTCGTCCTCCGCCCTGCCGGTGTTCGCCACCGCGGGCGGGGCGGCCGTGGTGCTCGGCGCGGGCGCGATGTTCGTCGTGCGGCGCCGCAGGAACGGTGACGCCGGCGCCTGACGCGTCCGCATCCTCGTGAACACGGAGGGGCCGCACCCGAAGGGGGGTGCGGCCCCTCCGGCCGTTACGGCCGCTGCTTCTTCGGCGGGACGGCCGGCATGCCGAGGAACGGCAGTCTCAGCGCGCCGAACGCCTCCTTCGGCACGGCCGGCGCACACGGCTCGACCGCGGCCAGCCGCCGGTACGCCTCGCCCTGCGCCGGGCGCGGGTCCGCCTCGCCCTTGTTGGGCCAGAAGGACATCGCGCGCTCGGCCTGGGCGGTGATGGTGAGCGACGGGTTGACGCCGAGGTTCGCGGAGACCGCCGAACCGTCGACCACCGAGATGCCGGGGTGCCCGTGGAGCCGGTGGTACGGGTCGATCACCCCGTCCTCGGCGGTGACGCCGATGGGGCAGCCGCCGAGGAAGTGCGCGGTGAGCGGGGTGCCCATCAGCTCGCCCACGTTCGACCCCGCGAAGCCGTTGATCTCCTCGGCGAGGAGCGAGGCGCCGCGGGTCGCCGCCTCGATCTGGGTCGGGTTGGGCGCCCCGTGCCCCTGCCGGGCGGTGAGCAGGCCCTTTCCGATGCCGCCGGGCTTGCGGTACGTCGTCAGGGAGTTGTCGAGCGACTGCATGACGAGCCCGATGATGGTCCGTTCCGACCAGCGGCGGTTGGAGAGCGACCGCAGGGCGAGCGTCGGGTGCTTGGCCAGTTCGAACAGCCACCTGCGCACCCGGTGCGCGCCGTACGGCACCTGGAGGACGGTCAGCGCGCCCATCGAGTTGGAGCCCTTGCCGTACCGGACCGGCTCGATGTGGGTGTTCTCGTCCGGGTGGATCGAGGAGGTGATGGCGACGCCGCGGGTGAAGTCGACCCGCGCGGCCCCGTGCTTCCTGCGGTAGCGGCGGTCGGTGGTCTGCGAGCCGACCAGGCCCTCGGAGTTGGTACGGGTCAGCTCGCCGAGCCGGGACGAGATCCGGGGCAGCAGCCCGGTGTCCTTCATCCGGTGCAGCAGCGTCTGGGTGCCGTACGTGCCCGCGGCGACGACCACCTCACGGGCGGTGAACGTACGCCCCCTGCCCTTCTTCCGGTTGTCGGTGGGGAGGGTCTTGACCGCGTAGCCGCCCCGGGAGTCCTCGACGACCGCGACGACCGAGGTCATCGGGTGGACGACCGCGCCCGCCTTCTGGGCGAGGTGGAGGTAGTTCTCGTTGAGGGTGTTCTTCGCGCCGTGCCGGCAGCCGGTCATGCACTCGCCGCACTCGGTGCAGGCCTTGCGGGAGGGGCCCGCACCGCCGAAGAACGGGTCGGCGACCTCGCCGCCCGGCCGGGCCTTCGCCGTGCCGTCGCCGTCCTCGCCGTCCCCGAAGAAGACGCCCACCGGCGCCATGTGGAACGTGTCGCCGATGCCCATGGCCTGCGCGGTCGCCTTCAGGTGGACGTCCGACGGGGTCATGGTCGGGTTGAGCCGGACCCCCAGCATCCGCTTGGCCTGGTCGTAGTACGGGCCCAGCTCCTCGCGCCAGTCGGTGATGTCCTTCCACTGCGGGTCGTCGAAGAACGGCGCGAGCGGCTCGTACAGGGTGTTGGCGTAGTTCAGCGAACCGCCGCCGACGCCCGCGCCCGCCAGCACCATGACGTTGCCCAGCAGGTGGATGCGCTGGATGCCGTACAGGCCGAGCGCCGGGGCCCACAGGAAGTTCTTCAGGTCCCAGGAGTTCCTGGGCAGTTCGGAGCGGGTGAAGCGGCGGCCCGCCTCCAGCACCCCGACCCGGTACCCCTTCTCGGTCAGCCGCAGGGCCGAGACCGCGCCGCCGAAGCCCGAGCCGACGACGACCACGTCGTAGTCGTACGCGGCGTCGTCGTCGGCCGTTTCCCGGTCGGCGGGCCGATTCTGGGCAGGGCTGTCCTGGGACATGGCTCTCCTCGGTGCGAAACGGGCGGAGGGCGCCGCGGCACCACCGGTGTCGGCGCGGGCGGAACGGGGTCAGCGCAGACGGAACGCCTTCATCGCCCTGAGGCTGGCACTCATGAACGCGGCGTACTTCTCGTCGTCCATGCCGAAGGACGGGGCGAGCGGGATCAGGCGCTGCTGGGCGACGGTCTGCGCCTCGGTGTACTTGAGGATGCCCTCGGAACCGTGCCGGCGGCCGAGCCCGGAGTCCTTCATGCCGCCCATCGGGGACTGGACGCTGCCGTACGCGGGGGCGTAGCCCTCGTTGATGTTGACCGTGCCGGTGCGCAGCCGGGCGGCGACCCGGTGGCCGCGCCGGGAGTCCTTCGTCCAGACGCTGGAGTTCAGGCCGTACGGGGTGGCGTTGGCCAGCGCGACGACCTCGTCCTCGTCGGTGAAGCGGTAGACGGAGACGACCGGACCGAAGGTCTCCTCGTTGCAGACGGCCATCGGCGCCTCGACGCCGTCGAGGATGGTCGGCTCGTAGAACAGCGGACCGATGTCGGGGCGGGCGACCCCGCCCGCGACGAGCCTGGCGCCCTTCTCGACGGCCTCCGCGACGTGCCGGCTGACGGTCTCCAGCTGGCGCTCGCCGACCAGGGAGCCCATGTCGGCGCCGTAGGCGAGGGAGCTGCCGAGCCGCATGGCCTTGGTGCGGGCGGCGAAGCGGGCCACGAAGTCGTCGGCGATCGACTCGTGGACGTACAGCCGCTCGATGGAGATGCAGAGCTGTCCGGCGGAGGAGAAGCAGGCGCGGACGGCGCCCGCGGCGGCCTTCTCCACGTCGGCGTCCTCCAGGACCAGCATGGCGTTCTTGCCGCCGAGCTCCAGCGAGACGCCGACCAGCCGGGCCGCGGCGCCCCGTGCGACCTCGCGGCCGGTGCGGGTGGAGCCGGTGAACGAGACGTAGTCGGCGTGCTTGACGACCTCGGGACCGACGACGGGGCCCTCGCCGAGGACGACCTGGAAGACCTCGGCGGGCAGTCCGGCCTCGATCAGCAGATCACGGGCCCACAGCGCGGTCAGCGCGGTCTCCGTGTCGGGCTTCATCACGACGGCGTTGCCGGAGACGAACGCGGGCAGCGCGTCGCCGACGGACAGCTCCAGCGGGTAGTTCCACGGCGCGATCTGGCCGACGACGCCGCGCGGCTGGCGCAGCTCGGTGACCTTGGTGAGGGTCGGCACGACGCCGGTGTGCCGCTTCGGCTTCAGGTACGCGGCGGCCCTGCGCCCGTAGTGGCGGGCCGCGACGGCGACGGCCTGCACCTCCTCGTGGGCGTGCAGCCGGGCCTTGCCGGTCTCCAGCTGGATCAGGTCGAGCACCTCGGCCTGGCGGCTGAGCACCAGGTCGTGGAAGCGGAGCAGCACGGCGGCGCGGGCGCGGACGGGGGTCGCGGCCCAGGCGGTCTGGGCGGCGCGGGCCCGCTCGAAGGCGGTCGCCACGTCCTCGGGGGTGGACTCCGGCAGGTCGGCCAGCTTCTCCCCGGTGAAGGGGGTGTGGTTGGCCGTGCGGCCCGAGCCGACCACACCCCGGGTGAGCTGGGCGATCACTTCGGGTGTCACCACATCGGCGGCGGTGCGCGCCCCGGCGGGGGCGGCGGCCACGGGGTTGGTGCCGAGCTGGGCCGCGGAGGTGGACGTGGAGGCCTGCGAGTCCGTCATGAGGGCGAGAGTACGTCCAGCCGCACACTTTTGGTACCCGTGGGTAACGGGTTTTCACAGTCCCCACAAACAAGCCAGTGATCACTGGCAACAAAGCCCCTGATCAGCGGCCTTCCACCCCGACGGCCCGGTACGACTTCACCGGAGCCGTCCGGTCCGGCCGCACCGGGACCGCCCGGCACGACACGCCCGGGACCGGCTCCTGCGGCCCGGTCCCGTCGGAGCCGTCCGGACGCTCTCAGTCGGCGGATTCGCCCGGCGCCCGCCAGCTGCGCAGCATCGTGTCGAACTGCGCCCGGGTCGTCTCCCAGTCCTCCTCCGGGCCCGTCATGTACAGCGCGTACTCGGGTCCGCCCGTCTCCCCGAAGTACATCTGGTCGATCGCGTGCCGGGGCCCCGGGTGCTGCTTGGTCTCGGTCCAGGTGAACTCCCAGAGCGACCCCGGCCGGTCCCGGTACGTGTTGGAGTGCAGGGTCTGGCGCCGGTAGCCGGGAAGCCGTTCGGAGAGCTGCTTCTCCAGGCTCAGCATGTGCATGTACGGGTTCTCGAAGTCGGGCGCCGGGTCGATGCTGATCCGGATGTAGTGCACGCCGCCGTCCGGGGTGTAGTCGATCTGGTTGCCGTCCATCCGGCGCTCCCAGCCGTCGGGCACGGTCAGGCCGAAGCCCTCGGGGTCCTCCACCCGGTGCCAGCCGTCGGGCACGTCCTTCACCGGGTCGACGGCCTTCGGCGAGGACGGGGCACCGGGGTCGGTCCCGGGTTCGCCGGGATCGGTCCTGGACTTGCCGGGATCGGTGGTGCCCTTGGTCGATTCGGTCTGCCCGATGGACTTCTCCGTGCGGTCCCCGTACTTCATCGCGGCGAGCCCCGCGCCGCCGCCGACCAGCGCCGCGATCGCGACGACCAGGATCGCGGTGCGCCAGCGTCCGCGGCTGCGGCGGGTCACCGGGGCCGTGGCGGGCGGCTGCGCGGCCACGGGTTCGCGGCCCTCCATGGCGTCCAGCAGCATCCGTTCGGCCTCCGCCGCCGTCGGACGCTCGTCCGGCTCCTTGCGGAGCAACGCGGTGATCACGGGGGCCAGCGGGCCCGCCCGGCCGGGCACCGGCGGCTCGTCGGTGACGACGGCCTGCATGGTGGAGATCGGGGACGTGCGGCGGAAGGGCGAGCGGCCCTCGACCGCGGTGTAGAGCGTGGCGCCGAGCGACCACAGGTCGGAGGCGGGGCCCGGGTCGGCGCCGCGGACCCGTTCGGGTGCCAGGTAGTCGATGGAGCCGACCAGTTCGCCGGTCCTGGTGATGGTCGAGTCGCCCTCGATGGCGGCGATCCCGAAGTCGGTGAGCAGCACCTGCCCGTCCCCGGCGAGCAGGACGTTGCCCGGCTTCACGTCGCGGTGCAGGACCCCCGCCGCGTGCGCGGCGCGCAGGGCGCCCAGGACGTGGAGGCCGATCCTGGCCGCCTCGCGCGGCTCCATCTCGCCGGACTCCTTGGCCGCGTCGGCGAGTGACGGACCGTCGACGTACTGCATGACGATCCAGGGCCGGTTGTCGTACTCCAGCACGTCGTGGACGGTGACCACGCCCGGGTGCGTGATCCGGGCGGCGGCCCGCGCCTCCTTCTGCGTCCGGGCGTGCAGGACGACCCGGTCCGCCTCGGCGACGTACTGTCCGGCGGTCAGCTCCTTGACCGCGACCGTGCGGTGCAGCACCTCGTCGTGGGCCCGCCACACCTTGCCCATGCCGCCGCGCCCCAGGACCTCGCCCAACCGGTACCTTCCGGCCAGCAGCAGTCCCGATTCCGTGCCCTGTGATTGCTCCACGTGTCCCCGCCCCGTGTCCCCGCCCCGTACCTCAGGTGCCAGATTACGGAGCGGACGCACGGCCACGGAACCTCGCACCGCCCACGAGACCGCACTGTGATGCTTGTCGCTCCGTCACATGCCGGCCGGCGCACGGAGCGGGGTCAGGACGTCACCCGGTAGGAAGAGATGGCTTGTTCGTAGATGTCCGAAACCTTGTCACGCCGGTTCTCCGGGCCGATGACCTGGATGACGTGGTAGCGGCCCTCGACGACCATCACGAGGTTGCGGGCGTACACCTCGCGCCCCGAGGCGTCCTGCCAGGTGAACTGGCCCTCCGCCATGGCCTGTCGGCCCACGTCGATCCGGCGCAGCCCGCTCGACCCCGACCATTCGGAGTCGCGGAACTGCTGCAGTTCCAGCTCCTTGTCGGCCTGGTACGCCAGCGGGTCGTCGCCACTGGCCTCGACCGTGTCACGGCCCGGGACGATCAGCAGGCTGAAACCGTCGCCGCCGTAACGGATCTGACGGTCGGCGTTGGCCGGGGTGCGCCGCCAGTCCTTGGGCGCGCCGACCTCGAAGCCCTCGGCGTCCTTGCGCAGGGTGTAGCCGGGGGCGAGCGCGATCGCGGAGCGGCTGGTCTGCGGCTGCTGGGAGCCGGACGAATCCTGGCCGCCGGGCTCCGGCGCACCGGACGTCGACGCCCCGGGCCCCGACGAGCCGTTGCCCGGTTCGTCGTCCGACTTGGGCATGAACATCACGGCGTACGCGATGGCGGCGGCCATGGCCAGCAGGATCAGCAGCAGGAGCATCCGCCCGAGCCTGCGCGGCGTCCGGCCCTCGGCGGACCGGGGCGGGGTGCGCAGCGCCTTGGGCTCGCGCGGCGCCCTGGGGGCCTTGGCGGGCCTGGGGGCCTTGGTGGGCCTGGGGGCCCGCTCGGCCCGGGGCTCGTCCGGCCGCTCGAACCCGTCCTGCCGGTCGGAGTGGTCCCGCCGGTCGAATCCGCCCAGCAGGTCGAGCCCGGCGTCCTGCTGCTCCGGCTGCGCCTGCCGGCCGGACCTGTTCCTGGTGTGGCGGTGGCGGCCGTGGGCCGCGTTGCGGCCGCGGCGACGGCGGACCAGCTCGCCCCGGCGGCGCACGATGGGGAGCCGGGCGCCGTCCGCGGCCGGCAGGGGCACGACGTCCAGACCGGCCTCGGGCTCGGGCGCCGAACGCACCAGGGAGCGCAGCCAGCCGCTCAGCTCCTCGAAGTCCGGCCGCTCGGTGGGGTCCTGGCGCAGCAGGGACTCGACGACGGGGCGCAGCGGACCGCACTCCTCGGCGAACGCGGGCGGCTCGGCGCACACCATCTGCACCAGCTCGGCCGCGTTCTCCTCGGGGTAGGGGGCGTGGCCCTGGACGGCGCGGTAGAGCAGCGCGCCCAACGCCCAGAGGTCGGTGGCGGGGCCGATCGGCGGCGCCAGCTGCCAGTTCTCGTGGACGGGGCCGGCCTGCTCGGGCGCCCAGCGCTCGGTGACCGCGCCCACGACGGCGATCCGGGTCTGCCGGGCTCGCTCGGCGGCGAGAGGGGTGGCGGGGCCCCGGTAGCCGGAGCCCGTACGGCCGCCCTCGTCGTCGTCCTCGTCCCAGCGGCCCGCCGAGTGCTGCTCCGGCAGGTGCACGGGGAGGGCCGGCACGCCGCCGCGCCGGGACTCGGCCCGCAGCGCGTCCTGCCCCGATCCTCCGGCGGGTACGGGGCGCCCCGCTCCGGGCCCGTCGTTCCACGAGCCGATGAGGTACGCCCGCCGAGGTGGGGACGCGGGACCCGGCGGCGTACGGCCGTCCCCGGCATCGCGGTCGTCCCCGGCGTCGCGGTCGTCCCCGGCGTCGCGGACGCTCTCGGCGTCGTGGATGTCCTCGTCGTCCTCGCCCGCGTCGTCCTCGTCCTCGTACGGGTCCTCGGCGTGCGGGGTGTCGTCGCCGTACGGGCCCTTGGCCCAGGGGGATCCGGCGTACGGAGCCGTCGTCGCGGTGGTGCCTTCGCCGGTCCCCTTCGTGCCGGTGCCGGTGCCCGCGTCGGCGTCTTCGGCGGCTTCCGTACCGGCGGGGCGCTGGACCGGCAGGCTGCCGGTGTCCTCCGCCTCGGCGCGGCGCCGGTCCTCGCCGAGGCGCGCACCGGCGCGGGCGCCCTCGCGGTAGGCGACGATCGCGTCGGGGCGCCCGGTCCGCGACTGCGTGAAGTCCCTGGACGGGGATGACGGGAAGGCGTGGCTCACCGGATGCGGCACGGCCTCCAGATCGCCCGGCAGACCGGGCGCCGCCCCCCTCCGCACGTCTCCGGAGCGGTCGTCCCCGGAGCGGTCGTCGCCGCGGTCGCCGTCCTCGTGCGGAGCATCGGCGTACGGGGCGTCGTCGGCATCCGTACCGGCGTCCGCGTACGGGCCGTCGGCGTACGGGTCGTCGTCACCGTCGCCGTGCGGGCCGCCGTCCTCCCGGCCCGGCCCTATCGCCATCCGGCCGCGCGAGGCCGGGACCTCGGCCATGGGCGCGGGCGCCGGAGGCACGGCGGGCCGGGGCGGCGCGAACACCCCCGCCTCGGAACGGCCGCGGTCGCCGTGGTCGTACCCACCCCCGTCGTGGTACTCGTCCGCGTCGTCGTACCCGTCCCCGTCGTCGTACCCGTCCGCGTGGTCGTCGTCCTCGCCGTCGGGCCGCGGCGTGGTCACGTACCCGCAGAGCGCCTCCTCCGCCGCCCCTGCCGCCAGGCCGGTCAGCATGACGCGGCCGTCGTCACAGACCAGGACCGTGCGGACGGTGATGTTCCGGTGGGTCCAGCCGTGGGCGTGCAGCGCCCGCAGCGCGGCCAGTACGTCGGAGCCGATCTCGGCGGCCCGGAAGGGACTGAGCGGGCGCTCCGCGAGCAGGCTCGCGAGCGATCGGGCCGCGACGAACTCGCTCACGATCCAGAGCGAACCCGCCTCGGCGAACACGTCGAAGACCTGGCCGAGCCGGGGGTGGTCGGGCACCTGGGCCGCCGCCTGCGCCGCCTCGACGGCACGCCGCACCACCGGGTCCGCCGGCTGCCGCACCGCCCCTCCGGCGCCCCGGAAACCGGTCGGCGCCGGGTCGTCCGCGCCGAGCAGCTCGGCGTCCACCACCTCGGGCAACGGCACCTGCCGGACCAGGACTTCCTGCCCGCTGTAGGTGTCGAACGCCCTGGTCTCGACCGGTTCGTACTCGTCCGACCGGGACAACGGAAGGCGGTAGCGGTCGGCAAGCACCCGACCCGCGTAGTCGTCCACGACGCCTCCCCAGAGCGCGTTGTCCCCCGGCCACAAGGGACCGCATCAACCCGTCAATTGCGGTCGCTCACCGTGCAACTGACCCATCGTTCCGGCTGCGTACGGTCTTCAGGCTCTCACGATACGTGGCACGTGACGGCCACGCGCCGGGGTCGGTGCAACCCGGCCCCTTTCCCCCAGGAGTCAGACGGACCGGCCGGATGGTCCGGTTCCACCGGAGCGAAGAGTTCCGCCACCCCGACCGGACCGGTCGGTCCCGTCGGTCCCATCAGACCTGCCAGGCCCGTCGGTCCCGTCAGGCCCGTCAAGCTGCTCAGTCGACGGGCTTGAACGTGTCGAACGCGACCTCGCGCAGCTTCCGGCACTCCGCGCCGTTCCACTCGTCCGCCTTGCAGCTGATCATGATCGCGTAGCCGTGGGTGGCGTCGATCTTGAAGCCCCGGTTGAGCACCCGGACCGTTTCGTCCTGCTGGGTGCGCTCGAACTGCCAGTCGGCGACGGTCGGGTAGCCGTTGTACTCGACCTTCTTGATGCCGAAGTGCTGGTAGCCCCTGCTGGTGGCGGCGACGGCGGCCCTCGCGGCGTTCCAGGCCGCGGCGGCGTCGCCACCGGGCGAGTCGGTGTAGTCGATCTGGATGCGCGGGAAGCCGCCGTCGACGTTGTAGATCGCCCCGGAGTTGCTGCCGGCCGTCGTGTCGAACCGGAATTTCTCGGGCATGGCCACCGTGAAGTGGAAACGCTTGCTCGTGACCTTCCGGAACCCGGCGGGCAGGGCGTCACCGGGCTTGTCGCCCTTCGAGCCGTCCGCCCCCTCGCCCGTGCCGTCGCCCTTGTCCTTGTCCGCGCCCTGGCCCTGGGCGCCGTTCTGGTCCTTGTCCCGGTCCTTGCCGCTGCTCCCGCCGTTGCCGCTGTCGGTGTCCGTGGAGGAGCCGCCGGTGGCCGTCGAGGGCCCGGCCGAGGTGGACTTGTCGTCCTTGCCGTTGCCGCCGCCCGCGTCGTTCTTGTCGTCCCCGCCGAGCGTGAGCGCGAGGATCGTGCCGACCAGGACGAGCGCGATCACCGCGGCGATGATCACCAGGGTGCGGCGCGGCACCACGTCCGTGATGGACGCGCGCGGCGGGGCGGACGGCGACGTGGCCGGACGGGGCGGCGGCAACGGCAAGGACGACAAGTCCACCTCGGCCGGGCCCTCGACGGCCACCGGCGGCTCCTCCACGGACACCGACAGCGGCAACGGCGGGAGCAGCGGCAAGGACCGGGACAAGGACCAGAACGG
>NZ_RDBO01000077.1:107126-214019 GCF_008120935.1 Streptomyces sp. sk2.1 | reverse complement strand
GGGTGGCGGCAGCGGCCGTACCGGCGGCGGCGACCGGGGTCGCCTTCGCGTTGCGCACGGAACGCAGCGCGCCCCGCAGCCGGTCCCGCGCGCCCTCGCCCTGCTCCGCGGACTTCGACGCCGCCTTGGGGCGGGGCTCGTCCGGCGCCTTGGGCAGGGCCATGACCTGGGTGGCCTCGGCGGGCGGAACCACCACCGGCTCCGGCTTCTCGGGAGCGTGGATCACGTCGTTGAGCAGGGTGCGGGCGCCCGCGTCGTCGAGCCGCTGCTCGGGGTCCTTGGCGAGGAGGCCGTAGATGACGTCCTTCAGCGGACCGGCGTTCTTCGGCGGGTCGAGCGGCTCGGTCATCACCGCGGTCAGGGTGGCGATCGCCGACCCCTTGTCGTACGGCGGGGTGCCCTCGACGCTGGCGTACAGCAGGCCGCCGAGCGACCACAGGTCGGCGGGCGGGCCCGGCTTGTGCCCGCGGGCGCGCTCCGGGGAGATGTACGAGGGCGCGCCGACGAGCATGCCCGTCGAGGTGACCGACGGGTCGCCCTCGACCTGGGCGATGCCGAAGTCGGTCAGCACGACCCGGCCGTCCTCGGCGATCAGCACGTTGGACGGCTTCACGTCACGGTGCAGGATGCCCTCGCGGTGCGCCGATCTGAGCACGTCGAGTATCGCGAGGCCGACCTCGGCCGCCCGCTTCGGCGTCAGGACCCCGTCCTCGCGGATGGCCTCGGCGAGGGACTTGCCCTCGATGAGCTCCATCACGATCCACGGCCGGTCGTCCTCGTCGACCACGTCGTAGACCGTCACGGCGCCGTTGTTGCGGATCCTGGCGATCGCCTTCGCCTCGCGCAGGGTGCGCGTGATGAGCCGGCGCTTCTCGTCCTCGTCGATGGCCGAGGGGAACCTCAGTTCCTTGACCGCGACCGTGCGCCCCAGCGTCTCGTCGGCGGCACGCCAGACCGTGCCCATACCGCCCCGGCCGAGCACCTCCCCGAGCCGGTACCGACCCGCGAGGAGACGTCCGTCCGTGTCCCGTTGGGGCTCCCGTGCCTGCTCCGCCTCCGACATGCGTCCCCTCTGCGATCAACCCGCCCTGGCAGAGCGTTCATTGTCCCTCACCCCGGCACCGGTCGTGGTGCCGGGTCCACGGGCCCGTCATGATGTGCCCGGAGAAAGGGTTTCCCCGCCATGCCGATGCCCAGGGCACTGTTCGTCACCCCGTTGGTGCTGGTGCTGTTCGCTCTGGGAACAGCGACCCCGCCCAGCGAACCACACCTCGCCCCCGCAGCCACCCACCTTCCGCGGCTCGTCGCCCGGGGAGGCACCCCCACGGCGGCGCTGCTGGCCCGTCGGGTCTCCTCCGCACCGTACGACACCTACCGTTCGACGGGGCCGGGCATCCGACAGGCGGACCGGTTCCGGGCGGGCAGCGTCACCAAGACCTTCGTCGCCACGGTCGTGCTCCAACTCGCCGGGGAACGACGGCTGCGCCTGTCCGACACCGTCGACCGGCTGCTGCCCGGACTGATCGGGGGTCACGGCAACGACGGCCGCCGCATCACCCTGCGCGCCCTGCTCAACCACACCAGCGGCCTGTACGACTACACCGCCGACGCGTCCGCCCATCCCGTCTCCCCCGCCGACGCGATCCGGGTCGCCCTGGCCCACCGCCCGACGGGCGCCCCCGGCCACTACGCCTACTCCAACACCAATTACGCCGTACTCGGACTCGTCGTTCAACGGGTCACCGGCCACAGCTACGCCACCGAGATCCGCGACCGCATCATCAACCCCCTCCGTCTCACCGGCACCTCCCTCCCGGGCGCCCGCACCCACCTGCCCGCCCCGCACGGCCGCGGCTACACCCGCGACCCGGCCGACGGCACGCTCCGCGACGTCACCGTCCTCGACCCGCGCGCGGCGGGCGCGGCCGGGGAGCTGATCTCCACCCTCGGCGACCTCGACCGTTTCCAGTCGGCCCTGCTGGGCGGCCGCCTCCTCCCGCCGGCCCAGCTGACGGCCATGCTGGACACGGAGGCCACGCACGGCGCCTACGGCCTGGGCATCCATCCGCTGAAGCTGTCCTGCGGCATCACCGTCTGGGGCCACAGCGGCCGCATAGCGGGCAGTTACGTCCGTACCGCCGCCACCCGCGACGGGCGGCACACCCTGACGTACCGCACCGACACGGACACCCTGACCGACGGGGACTCCCTCGAACAGGCACTGCTCGACGCGGAGTTCTGCACCCCGGCCGCCCCCGCTCCCTCTCCCTCCTGAGCCGCCGTCCCTTTTCCCGAGCCGTGTGCGCCGTCCCCTGCCGGCGCACACGGCCGCGCGACGGCAGCCCCGGCGGGGCCGCCTAGATCGGCACGATGTCCGGGGCCCCCAGCCGCGCCGCGTCGGCCGTGAGGTCGTCCGGCTGCCGCTGCGACTCCCGTTCCGCCTGCACCCGCTTCTCGTAGTGCTCGACCTCCCGGTCGACCTGCCCCTCGTCCCAGCCCAGCACCGGTGCCATCAGCTCCGCGCAGATCCTGGCGCTGCGCGTGCCCCGGTCGAAGGTCTCTATGGAGATCCGGGTGCGACGGGTCAGTACGTCGTCGAGGTGACGCGCGCCCTCGTGCGAGGCCGCGTAGACGATCTCGGCCTTCAGGTAGTCGTCGGCCGCGGGCAGCGGCTCGCCCAGCGCCGGATCGCCGACGACGAGTTCGAGGATCTCCTCGGTCATGGAGCCGTAGCGGTTGAGCAGGTGCTCGACCCGGGCGACGTGCAGGCCGGTCCTGGCCGCGATCCTCGCGCGGGCGTTCCACAGCGCCCGGTACCCCTCGGCCCCCAGCAGCGGGACGTCCTCGGTGACGCAGGCCGCCACCCGCTGGTCGAGGCCGTGCACCGCCTCGTCCACCGCGTCCTTCGCCATCACCCGGTACGTCGTGTACTTGCCGCCCGCCACGACCACGAGGCCCGGCAGCGGATGCGCCACCGTGTGCTCGCGCGAGAGCTTGCTGGTGGCGTCGGATTCCCCGGCCAGCAGCGGCCGCAGGCCGGCGTAGACGCCCTCGACGTCGTCCCTGGTCAGGGGCGTGGCCAGGACCGAGTTGACGTGTTCGAGCAGATAGTCGATGTCGGCGCTGGACGCCGCCGGGTGCGCCTTGTCCAGGTCCCAGTCGGTGTCCGTGGTCCCGATGATCCAGTGCCGGCCCCACGGGATGACGAAGAGGACGGACTTCTCGGTCCGCAGGATCAGCCCGGTCGTGGAGTGGATGCGGTCCTTGGGGACGACCAGGTGGATGCCCTTGGACGCCCGTACGTGGAACTGGCCGCGCTCCCCGATCAGCGCCTGGGTGTCGTCCGTCCACACCCCGGTCGCGTTGACCACCTGCTTGGCCCTGACCTCGTACTCCCGGCCCGTCTCGACGTCCTCGACGCGGGCGCCGACGACCCGTTCGCCCTC
The DNA here is from genome assembly GCF_008120935.1 of Streptomyces sp. sk2.1. Classification (GTDB taxonomy): domain Bacteria; phylum Actinomycetota; class Actinomycetes; order Streptomycetales; family Streptomycetaceae; genus Streptomyces. The sequence goes on along the minus strand of NZ_RDBO01000077.1, from coordinate 210,573 downwards.
CCGCAGGAAGCCGATCACCCGCGCCCGGTTGGCCACGTGCGCGCCGTAACCGGAGGCGGTGCGCACCAGTGTCGCCACGTAGCGGGCGTCGTCCATCTGCGCGTCGTAGTACTGCAACGCCCCGACCAGGGCGTCCTTCCGCAGCGCCGGGGCGACGCGCAGGGCTTGGTGGCGGGAGAGGTGCCGGTGCACGGGCAGCCCCCTGCCGTGGCCCGAGGACACCGACATCGCGTCGTAGAGCGCGACCCCGGAGCCGGCGTAGAACCGCTCCCAGCCCTTGTGCTGCAGGGGGTAGAGGAAGGGCACCGGCTTCACCAGGTGCGGGGCCAGCCGCTGGAGGAGCAGCCCGCGCTCCTTCAGCGCCTCCCGCACGAGCGCGAAGTCGAGCATCTCCAGATAGCGCAGCCCGCCGTGGATCAGCTTGCTCGACCTGCTCGATGTGCCCGACGCCCAGTCCCGGGCCTCGACCAGGCCGGTCGAGAGCCCTCTCGTCACCGCGTCCAGCGCCGTACCGGCGCCGACCACGCCCGCTCCCACGACCAGCACGTCCAGTTCGCGCTCGGCCATCGCGGCCAGCGCCTCGGCGCGTTCCGCGGGTCCCAGTGTCGCTGTCCTCACCGCTGCCTCCCGGATGGATCGGGGTGGTCCGGCACCGGAGCGCGACCCGACGTGAAAGCCGGACGGCCCGTGCCCACCTCTCGATTCTGTCCGCCGTCCACGACTTCGGCCACCGCCTGTGGACAACACCAGGACGACGGGAGCCCCGCAATGCGACATATAGGTCATATTTAACCCTAGTGTGACATTGCGCTGTCCCAGCAGTTGCGCTTTCTGCCTTCATGGTCCTGGACCGATCGGGAAGGACGGCCCTCCACATGCCCGCAGACCTCGCCGTCATCGGCCTCGGCCACCTCGGCCTGCCCCTCGCCCAAGCCGCCGTGTCCGCCGGCATCGAGACCGTCGGCTACGACACCGACCCACGCGCCTGCACGGAGCTCTCCGCGGGCCGCACCCCCGTCGAGGGGTCGCTCACCGCCTCGGAGATCCGCCGGATGCTCTCCGGCGGGTTCCGCCCCACCACCGACCCGGCCGAACTGGGCCGCGTCCGCACCGCCGTGATCTGCGCGCCCACCCCGCTCGGCGCCGACCGCAACCTCGATCTCACCGCCGTCGGCGACGCGGCCCGCGCGCTCGCCGCCCGGCTGCGCCCGCACACCACCGTCCTGCTGGAGTCGGCCGTGCCGCCCGGCACCACCGAGAACCACGTGCTGCCGCTGCTCGAAGCCGGGTCCGGGCTGCGCGCCGGCCGCGACTTCCACCTCGCCTGCTCCCCCGGCCGCCTCGACCCCGGCAACCGGACCCACGGCTACGCCAACACCCCCAAGGTCATCGGCGGCCTCACCCCCGCCTGCACCGAATCCGCCGCCGCCTTCTACGGCCGGCTCACCGACAAGGTCGTACGGGCCCGCGGCACGCGCGAGGCCGAGATGACGAAGGTCCTGGAGACCAACTTCCGGCACGTCAACATCGCCCTGGTCAACGAGATGGCGGTGCTCTGCCACGACCTCGGCGTCGACTTCTGGGACGTCATCCGGTGCGCCGAGACCAAGCCCTTCGGCTTCCAGCCGTTCCGGCCCGGCCCCGGCGTCGGCGGCCACGGCGCCCCCGTCGACCCGGGCTGCCTCCCGTACCGCAGCCGCACCCCCGGCCACCCGCTGCGCATGGTCTCGCTCGCCCAGGAGATCAACGACCGGATGCCGCAGTACGTGATCCAGCGGTGCGCCACCCTGCTGAACGAGCACGGGAAGTCCGTCCGCGGCGCCCGGGTGCTGCTGCTCGGCGTCACCTACAAGCCCGACCTCGCCGACCAGGAGGCGTCCCCCGCCCGGGAGATCGCGGGCCGGCTGATGGACATGGGGGCGCAGATCGGCTACCACGACCCGCACGTCCTGGACTGGCGGGTGCGCGAGCTGCCCGTTCCCCGTGCCGACTCGCTGTACGAGGCCGCGTCGAGCGCCGACCTCACGGTGCTGCTCCAGCACCACCGGACCTACGACCTCCAGGGCCTCGCGGTGAAGGCACAGCTCCTCCTGGACACCCGTGGGGCCACCCCGGCGGGGGCCGCGCATCGGCTGTGAGGAGGGTTTCGCGGAAGATTCCGGTGGGCGATGTCACAGACGGCTGCTAGCCTGCGGCGTCACTTCTCGCACAATCGTGCGCTTCCGTCCCAGGGGGATTCCTTCATGAGCCAGCCCGTGCCGCCGCCGAACCAGCCGCAGCAGCCGTACAACGCCCAGCCCGGCGGCAACCCGTACGGGGGCCAGCAGCCGGGTGACAACCCGTACGGGGGCCAGCAGCCGGGTGGCAACCCGTTCGGGGGCCAGCAGCCCGGCCAGCCCGGCGTGCCGTTCGGCGGCGCGCCGTTCGCCCCTCCGGCCCCGGTGCGCGACAAGGTGGGCCTCGGTCTGCTGACGGCGCTGGTCACGGCGCTGGTCGCGGCCTTCCTGTACGGCGTCATCGCCGGTGCGATCGAGCGCGAGATCGGCTACATCGCCATCGGTGTCGGCTTCCTGATCGGCTTCGCGGCGAGCAAGGTCGGCGGCCGCAACCCGATCCTGCCCGTGGTCAGCGCCGTCCTGTCGGTGGGCGCCGTCTACCTCGGCCAGCTCATCGGCGTCTCGATCATCCTGTCCGACCTGGCCCAGCAGTCCGCGGCCACGCTGTTCTTCGACAACTTCGACGTGCTGACGAAGGCGTGGAGCGAGGCGGCGGACTTCAAGGCGTACATCTTCCTGCTGCTCGGTGCCGTCGCCGCCTTCGGTGGCGCCAAGAAGGCCGCGTAACCCCGGCCCGGTCCCGCACCGGGCGGATCCACCGGACACGGGCGAGGGCCCCGCACACCGCGATCGCGGTGTGCGGGGCCCTCGCCCGTTCTTCCGTACGTCCCGTACGCCCTGTGCGTCCCGTACGTCCCGTGCGGGGCGGTGCTCAGCGGCTGTGCTGCGAGTCCGCCACCGTCACCTCGACGCGCTGGAACTCCTTGAGGTCGCTGTACCCCGTCGTCGCCATCGCCCGGCGCAGCGCGCCGAAGATGTTCATCGAGCCGTCGGGGGTGTGCGAGGGGCCTGTCAGGACCTCCTCGGTGGTGCCGACGGAGCCCAGGTCCACCAGCTTGCCGCGCGGTACGTCCTCGTGGACGGCCTCCATGCCCCAGTGCCGGCCGCGGCCCGGCGCGTCGGTGGCGCGGGCCAGCGGGGAGCCCATCATCACGGCGTCCGCACCGCAGGCGATGGCCTTCGGCAGGTCGCCGGACCAGCCGACGCCGCCGTCCGCGATCACGTGCACGTACCGGCCGCCGGACTCGTCCATGTAGTCCCGGCGGGCCCCGGCCACGTCGGCGACCGCGGTCGCCATCGGGACCTGGATGCCGAAGACGTTGCGCGTGGTGTGCGCGGCACCGCCGCCGAAGCCGACGAGGACACCGGCCGCGCCGGTGCGCATCAGGTGCAGGGCGGCGGTGTACGTGGCGCAGCCGCCGACGATCACCGGGACGTCCAGCTCGTAGATGAACTGCTTGAGGTTCAGCGGCTCGGCCGCGCCGGAGACGTGCTCGGCGGAGACCGTCGTGCCGCGGATGACGAAGATGTCCACGCCCGCGTCGACGACGGCCTTGGAGAACTGGGCGGTGCGCTGCGGGGAGAGCGCGGCGGCGGTGACGACGCCGGAGTCGCGCACCTCCTTGATGCGCTGCCCGATCAGCTCCTCCTGGATCGGGGCGGAGTAGATCTCCTGGAGGCGGCGGGTCGCCGACTCGACGGGCATCTCCGCGATCTCGTCGAGCAGCGGCTGCGGGTCGGCGTGCCGGGTCCACAGCCCTTCCAGGTTGAGGACGCCGAGGCCACCGAGCTCGCCGATGCGGATCGCGGTCTGCGGGGAGACCACCGAGTCCATGGGGGCGGCCAGGAACGGCAGCTCGAACCGGTAGGCGTCGATCTGCCAGGCGATCGAGACCTCCTTCGGGTCGCGGGTGCGACGGCTCGGTACGACGGCGATGTCGTCGAATGCGTACGCCCGGCGGCCGCGCTTGCCGCGCCCGATCTCGATCTCAGTCACGATGGTGTGGCCTTTCCCTCTATGTCTGCGCTGTCCAGTATCCCCGACACACGCCTGAGGGGCGGTCCCGGGAACCCCCGGGGCCGCCCCTCAGGCGTGTGGCCGCGTCACTTCCTGCTGTAGTTCGGCGCCTCGACCGTCATCTGGATGTCGTGCGGGTGGCTCTCCTTGAGACCCGCCGAGGTGATCCGGACGAACCGGCCGTTCTCCTGGAGCTCGGGAACGGTGCGTCCGCCGACGTAGAACATCGACTGGCGCAGACCGCCGGTGAGCTGGTGGACGACCGCGGAGAGCGGGCCGCGGTAGGGGACCTGGCCCTCGATGCCCTCGGGGACCAGCTTCTCGTCGGAGGCCACGCCCTCCTGGAAGTAGCGGTCCTTGGAGAAGGACTTGCGGTCGCCGCGGCTCTGCATCGCGCCGAGCGAGCCCATGCCCCGGTAGGACTTGAACTGCTTGCCGTTGATGAACATCAGCTCGCCCGGGGACTCCTCGCAGCCCGCGAGCAGCGAGCCGAGCATCACGGTGTCCGCACCGGCCACCAGGGCCTTGGCGATGTCGCCGGAGTACTGCAGGCCGCCGTCGCCGATGACCGGGACACCGGCCGCCTTGGCGGCGAGCGACGCCTCGTAGATCGCGGTGACCTGCGGGACGCCGATGCCGGCGACGACGCGGGTGGTGCAGATGGAGCCGGGGCCGACGCCGACCTTGATGCCGTCGACACCCGCGTCGATCAGCGACTGCGCGCCGTCCCGGGTGGCGATGTTGCCACCGATGACGTCGACGCCGGACGCGTTCGACTTGATCTTGGCGACCATGTCGCCGACCAGCCGGGAGTGGCCGTGGGCGGTGTCCACGACGATGAAGTCGACACCGGCCTCGACGAGCGCCTGGGCCCGCTCGAAGGCGTCACCGGCGACGCCGACGGCGGCACCGACCAGCAGCCGGCCTTCCTTGTCCTTGGCGGCGTTCGGGTACTTCTCGGCCTTGACGAAGTCCTTGACGGTGATGAGGCCCTTGAGGACCCCGGAATCGTCGACCAGCGGGAGCTTCTCGATCTTGTGGCGGCGCAGCAGCTCCATGGCGTCCACGCCGGAGATGCCGACCTTGCCGGTGACCAGCGGCATCGGCGTCATGACCTCGCGCACCTGGCGCGTGCGGTCCGACTCGAAGGCCATGTCGCGGTTGGTGACGATGCCGAGCAGCTTGCCCGCGGCGTCGGTGACCGGGACACCGCTGATGCGGAACTTGGCGCACAGCTCGTCGGCCTCGCGCAGCGTCGCGTCCGGGTGCACCGTGATCGGGTCGGTGACCATGCCGGACTCGGAGCGCTTCACCAGGTCGACCTGGTTGGCCTGGTCGGCGATGGAGAGGTTGCGGTGCAGCACACCGACGCCGCCCTGCCGGGCCATGGCGATCGCCATGCGGGCCTCGGTGACCTTGTCCATCGCGGCGGAGAGCAGCGGGATGTTCACCCGCACGTTCTTGGAGATGTACGAGGAGGTGTCGATCTGGTCGGGCGCCATGTCGGACGCGCCGGGCAGCAGCAGCACGTCGTCGTATGTCAGCCCGAGCGTCGCGAATTTCTCGGGCACTCCGTCGACGTTTGCAGTCATGACACCTTCCCCAAATGGCCTTGATCGGTGCGGATGTCCATGCTAACGGCCTTCGGGGGTGTCTCATTCCACGAACAAGATCACCTGGAGGTTCTGTGGCTTCGCACAGGCCGATGAGGGCCGGCACGAAGGCTTCGCGGGGGCCGGTACGGAAGCCTCGTCAAGGCCCGGCAAAGGATTCGCGGGCCCGGTCGGGAGCTTCGCCGGAACCCGGTCGGGAGCTTCGCCGGGCCCGGTCTCACTGTTCCGCGAGGGCCCTCAGCCGGCTCAGCGCCCGGTGCTGGGCGACCCGGACCGCCCCCGGGGACATACCCAGCATCTGCCCGGTCTCCTCCGCCGTCAGCCCCACGGCGACCCGGAGGACGAGCAGCTCGCGCTGGTTGTCCGGGAGGTTGGCGAGAAGCTTCTTCGCCCAGGCGGCATCGCTGCTGAGCAGGGCCCGCTCCTCGGGGCCGAGCGAGTCGTCGGGCCGCTCGGGCATCTCGTCCGAGGGCACGGCGGTCGATCCCGGGTGCCGCATGGCGGCGCGCTGGAGATCGGCGACCTTGTGCCCCGCGATGGCGAAGACGAACGCCTCGAAGGGCCTGCCGGTGTCCTTGTAGCGCGGCAGCGCCATCAGCACCGCGACGCAGACCTCCTGCGCCAGGTCCTCCACGAAGTGGCGGGCGTCACCGGGCAGCCGGTTCAGCCGCGACCTGCAGTAGCGCAGGGCGAGGGGGTGGACGTGGGCCAGCAGATCGTGAGTGGCCTGCGCGTCGCCCTCGACGGCGCGGTGCACCAGGGCACCGATCGCCGTCGTCTCGTCGTCGCGCATCGGACCATGGTGCCTCGGAGCCTCGCCATCCGTGCCACCGCGTCCGGAGTTGTGCACCGAAGCGTTATGAGCGGGTGCGCCGGAAGTCATGTCCTGCGCCCTCCCCTTCCGCTGGACCGAATCGTTCCCGAGGAACTCCACCCCGAGGAACTCCACGTCTCAAGGATGCGGCATCGGCCGGGAAGCGTCACATACCGTCGGCCCGGCGGGCGCCGCGGACGGCACGGAAGCCGCCGGGCGCACGTCGGCCGCGTCGCCCCGCCCGCCGGTGTGCGGGCGGGGAACCACTCGGCCGCCGGACCCGGCCGCCCCTCAGCGGACCAGCCCCCAGCGGAAGCCGAGCGCGACGGCGTGCGCCCGGTCCGAGGCCCCGAGCTTCTTGAACAGACGCCTGGCGTGGGTCTTCACCGTGTCCTCGGAGAGGAAGAGCTCGCGGCCGATCTCGGCGTTCGAACGGCCGTGGCTCATCCCTTCCAGCACCTGGATCTCCCGCGCGGTGAGCGTCGGCGCCGCCCCCATCTCGGCCGACCGCAGCCGGCGCGGGGCGAGCCGCCACGTCGGGTCGGCCAGCGCCTGGGTGACGGTGGCCCGCAGCTCCGCCCGGGAGGCGTCCTTGTGCAGATAGCCGCGGGCGCCGGCGGCGACCGCGAGCGCGACCCCGTCCAGGTCCTCGGCGACGGTCAGCATGATGATCCTGGCGCCGGGGTCGGCGGAGAGCAGCCGCCGGACCGTCTCCACACCTCCCAGGCCGGGCATGCGTACGTCCATCAGAATCAGATCCGAACGGTCGGCGCCCCAGCGGCGGAGGACTTCCTCGCCATTGGCCGCCGTCGTCACCCGCTCGACGCCGGGCACGGTCGCGACCGCGCGTCGGAGCGCTTCTCGGGCGAGCGGGGAGTCGTCGCAGACGAGAACGGATGTCATGACCGTCCTCCGCAGCTGATGCGCGTCACCTTGTGCCTCCAGGCTGTTACAAGTCGTCACCTGCGCGGTTGACACTCTCGGACACCTGCCCGATCGCTTTTTCCGCCAACCGCCTCCGCCCTCTCAACGACGGTCACTCGAAAGAGTTACGGGTCGGACAAGCGGGTTCGGCACTCTACGTGAGAGGCCGCACACAGAGGGGAACGGCACGGATCATCCAACGGTCAACCGAAACTTCACATGAAGATATGCCCCATTTAGCGGGTTTTCTTCCCTTTTGCTGGCGTCTATGACTAGATTCGCAATCAGTCATATTTACATCTGCTTACACCGTAGTTGTACGGTCGTGGGCACGGTCAACGACAGACGACTCGACGTTTCCGACTCAGCACGGTTTCGAGGGGACAAGCAATGGCAGATTTCTCCCGCCTTCCCGGACCCAACGCCGATCTGTGGGACTGGCAGCTGCTGGCGGCCTGCCGCGGGGTCGACAGTTCGCTGTTCTTCCACCCGGAGGGTGAGCGCGGAGCCGCCCGGAGCGCCCGCGAGAACTCGGCGAAAGAGGTCTGCATGCGTTGCCCGGTGCGCGCCGAGTGCGCGGCGCACGCCCTGGCCGTACGAGAGCCCTACGGCGTGTGGGGCGGACTGACCGAGGACGAGCGCGAGGAGCTCATGGGACGGGCCCGCAGCCGGCTGATCGCGGCGGGCGTGCCGTCCGCCCCGGGGCACGGCTGACCCCACCACAGCCCCCGCACAACCAGCGGAGAAACGTTTCTGCACTTCAACCGGCCGCACGGTGCCCGACGACCACCGCCCCGGACGGCCGCCGATCCCGGACGCCCGTCCGGCCCGGGACGGCCATCACCCCGGGACGACCGTCACGCCCCGGACACCCGACGGCTCCGGACAGTTGCCGGCTCCGGACACCCGCCGACTTCGGGCATCCGCCGGTCCCGGACACCCGCCCGCTTCGGACACCTGCCGGTCCCGGACACCCGCCCATTTCGGACACCCGCCGGTCCCGGACGACCGACGCCCCGCCTCCGTGAGCCGGGCCCTCCCGGGACGCTCAGCGGGCAGCTGCCAGGGACAGCCGGTCCAGCGTGGCCGCCACCGCCGGGACCTGCGCGAGGTCGGGCAGGGTCAGCGCGACGATCTCGCGCTCGACGGCCGGTTCCACCGTCACGGTCCGCACCCCCTTGGGGCGTACCGACTCGATCGCCAGTTCCGGCAGCACGGCCACGCCGAGCCCGGCACCGACCAGGCCGACCACCGCCGGGTAGTCGTCGGTGGCGAAGTCGATCCGGGGCGTGAAGCCCGACTCCTCGCACACCTCGACCAGCTGCCGACGGCAGCGCGGACAGCCCGCGATCCACGACTCGTCGGCCAGCTCGGCGATGCCCACCGCGTCCTCCCCGGCCAGCCGGTGCCCCTCGGGGACCAGCCCGATCAGCCGGTCGGTGAGCAGCGGGCGCACGACCAGGTCCTCCCACTCGGCGCCGCAGCTGCCGTACCGGAACGCCAGGGCGATGTCGCAGTCGCCCTCGCGCAGCATCTCGACCGAGCGCGGCGGCTCGGCCTCGACCAGGGAGACCCGGGTCCCCGGATGGGCCGCGCGCAGTGCCGCCAGGGCGCCGGGGACCAGGGTGGAGCTGCCGCTGGGGAACGACACCAGCCGGACCCGGCCGGCCCGCAGCCCGGCGATGGCGGCGACCTCCTCCTCCGCGGCGGTGAGCCCGGCGAGGATGCCGGAGGCGTGCCGGACCAGGGCCTCACCCGCCTGGGTCAGGCGCATCTCGCGTCCGGTGCGGATCAGCAGGGTGGTGCCCACGGATGCCTCCAGGGCCTTCATCTGCTGGCTGACCGCCGGCTGGGTGCAGCCCAGTTCGCGGGCGGCGGCGGAGAACGAACCGGTGGTGGACACGGCGCGCAGGACTCGGAGGTGCCGGGCTTCGATCACCCATGAAAGATAAGCGAAACTTGGAGCGCGGGCGAATTATTGCCATGCATCTTTCAGATGTGGTGGTTAGCGTTCTCAGTATGACGTCCATGGAACCGATGACGCTGCTGAGCGTGAACGCGGGACGGCCGGAGGCCGTCGCCCACACCGACTCCCCCAGTGGCACGACCGGCATCGACAAGCGGCCCGTCGACGGCCCCGTGCGGGTCGCCGACCCCGGTCCGAAGGGGACCGGCGGCAGTGGCGTGGCCGGGGACGCGGTGTGCGACCTGCGCCATCACGGCGGCTCCGACCAGGCGGTGTACGCCTTCGCCCGCGAGGAGCTCGACGCGTGGGAGCGGGAGCTGGGGCGTCCACTGGCCAACGGCGTGTTCGGCGAGAACCTGACGACCGGCGGCGTGGACGTGAGCGGCGCCAGGATCGGCGAACGCTGGCGGATCGGCCCCGATCTGGTGCTGGAGGTGACATCGGGCCGGATTCCCTGCCGGACGTTCGCCGGTCACCTCGGCGAGCAGCGCTGGGTCAAGCGGTTCACCGCGGCGGCGGCCCCGGGCGCCTACCTGCGGGTGATCGAGCCGGGTGAGATCCGGGCCGGGGACCCGATCGAGATCGTGCACCGGCCGGACCACGACGTCACCGTGAAGCTGGAGTTCCTGGCCATGACGACCCGCCGGGACCTGCTGCCGGAACTGCTCGCGGCCGGGGACGCGCTGCACCCCGAGTCGCTGCGCGCCGCGCGGGACCGCGTGGAGAAGTACGGCGACCGGCCACCGGCGTCCACGAGCACCGACTGATCCCGGCACTCCGCGCGCGCACGCGGCCCTTGGACGCCGGGCCGGTCCGGGATCCGGCACTCCGCGCGCGCACGCGGCCCTCGGGCGCAGGGCCGGTCCGGGATCCGGCACTCCGCGCGCATACCTCCAGCTCCGCGGCCGTGCCCGTGATTCCGTGACATGCGCCCTGCCGCGGTGAAGGGGTGGCGGGCGGGTCGGACCCGGGTGCGCGCGGGGCACTAACGTGCCGCGTATGACGACTGCACTGATTACGGGCGCGACCGCGGGGATCGGCGCCGCCTTCGCGCGGCGGCTCGCGGCCGACGGGCACAACCTGGTGCTGGTGGCGCGCGACACCGAACGACTGCGCGAGCAGGCGACCGAACTGCACGACCGGCACGGCATCGAGGCCGAGGTGCTGCGGGCCGATCTGTCCGAGGACGAGGGGATCGCCGCGGTCGAGGAACGGTTGACGGACCGTCGCCACCCGGTCGACCTGCTGGTCAACAACGCCGGGTTCGGCAACAAGGGCCAGTACCTGGACGTGCCCATGGCCGACGAGCTGAAGATGCTGAAGGTGCACTGCGAGGCGGTGCTGCGGCTGACCTCGGCGGCGGCGACCGCGATGCGGGAGCGCGGGCGGGGCGGGGTCGTCAACGTGGCCTCGGTGGCGGCGTTCGTGCCGCGCGGGACGTACGGCGCGTCCAAGGCGTGGGTCGTGCAGTTCACCCAGGGCGCGGCGAAGGACCTGGCCGGTTCGGGCGTACGGCTGATGGCGCTGTGCCCGGGATTCGTGCGGACGGAGTTCCACCAGCGGGCCGGGATGGGGACCGGCAACATCCCGGGCTGGATGTGGCTCGACGCGGACAAGCTGGTGGCGGCGGCCCTGGCCGACCTGGCGCGCGGCCGGTCCCTCTCGATCCCGGACCCGCGGTACAAGGCGCTGATGGGGGTCGTGAAGCTGACGCCGCGCGGTCTGCTCGGGGGCGTCACCTCCAGGACGGGCCGCAAGTACGGTCCGCAGTGAGAGTTCGGCCGGCGGCCGGGCGGATACCGAACGGCTGCTTACCGGGCGGGCGGCGGCTCCGTGAGTTTTCACCCACCGGGCCGCCGCCCGGCGAACGCCCACTCACCGGGCGACCGCTCAGCGGGTGTTCACCCACCGGGCTGCCGGGCAGTGAGTGTTCACCCACCAGGTCGCAGGACAGCGAGTGTTCACTCACCGGACGGCGGCTCCGTGAGTGTTCACCCACCGAGCGGCCGCGCAGTGAACGTTCACCCACCGGGCCGCCGTCCTTCGGGCCGTCACTCCACGCCGGGACCCGAGTAGGCGCCGATGTTGGGGGCGCCGGGCTTCAGCCTGTTGCCGAAGTAGTCCTTGCCGCCGTTGTTCTCGATGACGGCTCCGGCGGCGAGGGCGGGCGAACCCGCACCGAGCCGGAAGTCGTCCAGGAGCTTCGGGTCGGCCGTGATGCCGCCGGGGTCGGGGCGGGTCATGTCGATGCCGTAGAAGGCGTTGTGGTCGAAGGAGAGCCCGGGGGTCGGGTTCTTGAAGGCGTAGCCGCCGGTGCCCTCGCTCACGAAGACGTTGTTGCGGATGGACAGTTCGTGCTGGGTGGTGGCGGGGCTGCCGGCGTCGTCCTGGACGAGGTAGCCGGGGATCTGCTCCTTGTTGTGGAAGGTGTTGTTGTAGATCTCGGTGCCCAGGATCGGGCCCCAGCAGTTCTGGACGAGGCGGGCGCCGTCGTTGCGGCTGACGTTGTAACGGGCGACCGTGCCAATGGTCTTGGCGCCGCTGTACGGGCAGATCAGCAGGAAGCCGCCCTTGTTGTCGTGGCTGTAGTTGTACTGGAAGACGGTGTTCTGCGAGGCGCCGTCGGCGTCGAAGGACATCCCGTCGTGGGTGTTGCCGCCGCCCGAGACCTCGTTGTACTCGACGGTCGTGTCGTCGGTGTTGAAGGTCCAGATGCCCGCGTTGGCGGAGGGCGAGCGGAGCTGGAAGCCGTCCACCCGGTTGTGGTCGACCCGGGCGCCGCTGGTGGTGTCGAGCTTCATCCCGTCGCCGGCCAGGGACTTGAGCGTGTTGTGGTGGATGCGGACCCGGGTGCTGGGCGTCCACTCCCCCGGGTAGACGTTCGGGTCCTGCTGCTGGCCGACCAGGTCGCGCTTGGAGAAGGTCGACTTGAAGTAGATGCCCTCGCGGTCGACGTCCTCGATGCGGTTGTGCGCGATGTTCAGGCCGTCGTACCAGCTGGCCTTCGTCCTGCCCTCGACCGCGATGTGGATCGCGCTGGAGCCGGAGATCGTCTTGTGATCACCGCCGCGCACGTCGTGGATGTAGAGGCCGGAGATGTCGAAGCCGCGGGCGACACCGTAGTCGGTGAGGCGCAGCCGGACCCCGTTGCGCTCGCTGCCGGGGTCGGCGGCGTTGACGATCTCCAGGGCCTTGAGGTGCACGTACTGCATGTCGGCGAGCAGGACGACGTCGTGGGCGCCCGCCCCGTCGAGCTTGGCCCGCGCCGGGCCCCCGCCGTAGTCGGCGATGGTGAACGGCGCGCGGGCGGAACCGGTGCCCTCGGGGGCGAGGGTGCCGGTGCAGGTGGTGCCGCGCTTGAAGAGCAGCCGGTCGCCCGGCCCGTAGGTCTGCGCGTTGGCCTCGGCGAGCGAGGTCCAGGGGTGCTGTCTGCTGCCGGTGGCGCCCGCCTGGTCGGCGGCGCAGTCGACGTGGAAGGTACGGCCGGTGGGCGCCGCCTGCGCGGCGGTCTGACCCACGACGGTCAGACCGCCGGCGACCGTAAGCGCCGCGAGCGCCGTTGCGGTGACGCGATGTCTCACAATTCCTCCGTACAAACAGTCGGGTTCGGGACGGGACGAGTCCGCACCGCCGGAATCCTGGACTCGGATTGATCGAACGTCAATGGATCGCGTTTGAATGATCGAAACTCCCATCGTTCGATCACGTTGGTCTAGGGTCGGACTACGGCCCCGGCACCGGCCGGACCAGGGGCCGGGCCACACACTGCGAGGGGACTGCTGCCGTGCGCGAAAGTGCTGCTGAACGTCATGACCGCCTGCTCGGACTGGTACGGGAACGGGGTTCGGCCCGGGTCTCGGACCTGGCCTCGCAGCTGGGGGTCTCGCCCGTCACCGCCCGCCGGGACGTGGAGGAGCTGGCCGGCCGCGGCCTGCTCGACCGGGTGCACGGCTCGGTGTCCTGGCCGCGGGACGCCGAGCCCGCCTCCGCCGCCTCCGGACCGGGCGGCGCGGGCGGCGGCGGCCCGGTCATCGGCATGCTCGCGCCCTCGTCCACCTACTACTTCGCCGAGGTCATCCGCGGTGCCCACGAGGCCGCGGCCAGGGCCGGGGCCCGGCTCGTGCTGAGGATCTCCGACTACCGGCCGCAGGAGGACCACGCCCGCACGGAGGGCCTGCTCTCGGCAGGCGCCGAGGGACTGCTGGTCGCGCCCGGGTGGCAGCACCCGGGCGACCCCGCCGCGTTCGGCGACTGGATCGCCTCACTGCCCGTGCCGACCGTCCTGCTGGAGCGGCGCCCCGCTCCCGGTTCCCCGCTGGACGGCCTGGACCGGGTCTGCTCGGACCACGCGCACGGCGTCCTGCTCGCGGTGCGCCACCTGGTGGGCCTCGGGCACGGGGCGCCGCTGCTGATGGCCCGCGCCGACTCCCCGACCGCCGTCGCGGTGCGGTCCGGGTACGAGGAGGCCCTCGCCGTGCTCGGGCTGCGCGCGCCGCAGGACGTGATCGACTCCGTACCGGCCGAACTCGCCCCGGAGGCCTTCGAGGAGGCCGTGCGGGCGCTGCGCGAGGCGGTGCGCTCGGGAGTGGCCACGGCGGCGCTGATCCACAACGACGTGGACGCGATCCAGGTGGTGCAGCGCCTGGCCGAGCTGGGCGTGCGGGTGCCGGAGGACCTGGCGCTGATCGCCTACGACGACGAGGTGGCGGCGCTCGCGGACACCCCGCTCACGGCGGTGGCGCCGCCCAAGCGCGAGGTCGGCCGCCACGCGACGGAACTGCTGGTCGAGCGGCTGGGCCAGGGCTCGGGCGCGCCCCGGCGGCATCTGACCCTGCTGCCGCAGCTGCGCGTCCGGGACTCCTGCGGGGCACCCCGGTAGCCGCCGGTGTCCGCGCCCGGGCATGTGTCCGGGCGCGGGCACCGGCGTGGCGCCGGACGCGCAGCTGCGGCAGCAGGGTCAGATGCCGCCGGGGCGCGCCCGAGCCCTGGCCCAGCCGCTCGACCAGCAGTTCCGTCGCGTGGCGGCCGACCTCGCGCTTGGGCGCCCCCCGTGCCCGCGCGCCCGTGCCCCGCGCACCCGTTCCGCAGCGTGTCCCACTCGCCTCCGTACGTAACTTATCTGATCTTTTTTCGATCAATCGCTCTTTCGCTCTTGACTTCGGTCACGGCTGGTCCAAGGATCACGGCCAACGCCAATGTCGTCGCCTGTTCAGGAGTCTCGCTGTGAGCCGCAGTTCGAGCAGAACGTCCATCGCCGTCGTCGGCGCCGTCACCGCACTCGCCGTTCTCACGGCCTGTGGCGGCAGCGGCGACGATTCCTCCACCGGGAGCGACGGCAAGCCCGTCAGCATCACCTTCTGGGGCTGGGCCAAGGGCTCCAAGGAGGTCGTCGACGCTTTCAACGCCTCCCACAAGAACATCAAGGTGGTGTACGAGGAGATCCCGTCCGGCAACGCGGGCGGCTACGCCAAGATCTCCAACGCGGTGAAGGCGGGCAACGCCCCCGACCTGGTCTCCATCGAGTACCCGCAGCTCCCGGAGTACGTCAGCCAGGGCGCCCTCCAGGACATCGGCGAGTACTTCACCGAGGACATCAGGAAGAAGCTGCTGCCGCAGGCGGTCGAGCTGACGACCCTCGGCGGGAAGAACTGGGCCGTCCCGTTCGACGCCTCGCCGCAGTCCTTCTACTACCGCAAGGACCTGTTCGAGAAGTACGGCGTCGAGGTCCCCAAGACCTGGGACGAGTTCCGCAAGGCCGCGGAGAAGATCAAGAAGGCCGACAAGAAGGCCCGCATCGGCACCTTCTTCCCCGACGACCCGACCACGTTCCAGGCGATGGCCTGGCAGGCCGGCGCCCAGTGGTACAAGCCCGAGGGCGACACCTGGAAGGTCAGCACCGCGGACGCGGCCACCAACAAGGTCGCCGACTACTGGCAGGGTCTGCTCGACGACGACCTGATCCGCGCCAACGCCTCGTTCAGCCCCGAGTGGACCAACTCCCTCAAGAACGGCGGCACCGTCGGCTACCTCGGCGCCGCCTGGGGCGCGGGCGTCCTCAAGGGCACGCTGCCCGAGCAGAGCGGCAAGTGGGCCGTCGCCCCGATGCCCAGCTGGGACGGCGAGGCCGCCAGCGGCATGCTCGGCGGCTCCACCTTCGCGGTGACCAGGACCAGCGAGAAGGCGAAGGCCGCGGTCGAGTTCGCCACCTGGATGTCGACCACCGAGGAAGGCATCAAGGCCCGCATCGAGTCCGGCACGTCGAGCGCCTTCCCGGCCGCGGCGGCGCTGCGCCCGGCGGCCAAGAAGTCCTTCGACGCCGGCTTCTACGGCGGCCAGGACATCTACCAGGTCTTCGAGGGCGCCGCGGCGTCGATCGGCCAGAACTGGAACTGGGGCCCGACCACCGGCACGACGAACACCACCATGAAGGACCAGTTCGGCAAGGTCGCCAGCGGTGGCACCACCATCAAGGACGCCGTGAAGGCCGGGCACGACGCCACGGTCGCCGAGCTGAAGAAGCGCGGTCTGAAGGTCGAGGACGCAGGCTGATGAAGCGCGCCCGGACGACCAGAGCCGCCGCCATCCTGCTGGGGCCCTTCTTCGTACTGTTCACCGTGGCCATGGTGCTGCCGATCGGTTACGCGGTCTGGCTCAGCCTGTTCACCGAGAAACAGTCCGGCCTGGGCTTCGGCGGCACCGAGACCGTCTTCAGCGGACTCGACAACTACACGGCGGCCCTGGGCGACCGGGCGTTCCGCGAGGGCTTCGGCGTACTCCTCGGATACTGCCTGTTCTACATTCCGCTGCTGCTCGTCGGCGCCCTCGCCCTCGCCCTGCTGCTGGACTCCGCGCTGGCCCGCGCCCGCCGGTTCTTCCAGCTCGCGCTCTTCCTGCCGCACGCAGTGCCCGGCATCATCGCCGCGCTGATCTGGGTGTACCTCTACACGCCGCAGCTCAGCCCGGTGGTCAGCGCCATGGAGTCCGGCGGGATCGGCTTCGACTTCTTCTCGCCCGAGGGCGCGCTCCCCTCCGTCGTGAACATCGCCCTGTGGGAGTGGCTCGGCTACAACATGGTGATCTTCTACGCCGCGCTGCAGGCCATCGACCGCTCCGTGCTCGAAGCGGCCACGGTCGACGGGGCCGGCGCCTGGCGCACCGCGCTGAGCATCAAGGTCCCGCTGATCCGCGCCTCCGTCGTGATGGTCGCGCTGTTCACGGTCATCGGCTCGCTCCAGCTGTTCACCGAGCCGCTGATCCTCAACAAGGGGACCGGCTCCGCCGTCACCTCCACCTGGACGCCGAACATGTACGCGTACACCGCGGCCTTCGAACGCAACGACTACGGTCTCGCCGCGGCCGCCTCCATCCTGCTGGCGCTCATGGCCGCGCTGCTGTCCTTCGTCGTCACCCGCTTCACCGGCCGGAAGGGCAAGAAAGCATGAACTCCCCCGCTTCCCGCAGCCGGTGGATGTCGAAGACCGCCGTCAACGGTTTCCTCCTGCTCGCCGTCGTCTACATGCTCTTCCCCCTCGTCTGGCTGGTCACCGCCGCCACCAAGGACACCGGTGACCTGCTCGCGGGCAACGCCTTCTCCTTCAAGGGCTTCAACCTCGGCGAGAACCTGTCGAACCTGGCCTCCTACGGCGACGGCATCTACTTCCGCTGGTACCTCAACAGCCTGCTGTACGCGGGCGTCGGCGCCCTCGTCTGCTCGCTGATCTGCGTCGCCGCGGGGTACGCCTTCGACAAGTACGAGTTCCGGGGCAAGGAGAAGCTGTTCGGCCTCGTGCTGATGGGCGTGCTCGTGCCCACCACGGCACTGGCCCTGCCGATGTACCTCCTGGCCTCCAAGACCGGCCTGGTCAACACCTACTGGTCCGTGCTGATCCCGGTACTGGTCAACCCGTTCGGCGTGTACCTCGCCCGGGTGTTCAGCACCGGCTACATCCCGAACGAGGCGCTGGAGGCCGCCCGTATCGACGGGGCCGGCGAACTGCGGGTCTTCTGGTCCATCGGGCTGCGCATGGTCATGCCCGGCTTCGTGACCGTCTTCCTCTTCCAGTTCACCGCGATCTGGAACAACTTCTTCCTCCCCCTCGTGATGCTCTCGGACCGCAAGCTCTTCCCGCTGAGCCTCGGTCTGTACTCCTGGAACACCAACACCCACGGCGAGCCGAGCTTCTACCCGCTCGTCGTCACCGGTTCCCTCCTCGCCGTCATCCCGCTGATCGTCGCCTTCGTCTCGTTGCAGCGGCACTGGAAGGCCGGACTGACCGCCGGCAGCGTCAAGTGACCCCCACCGCGAGCCCGAGGAGTACGAGTCCCACCATGCCCCACACCACTGACAACCGGCCCGCGGCCCTGCTCGCGATGGGCCCCGGCATAGCCGACCGGCTCCTCGCCGACCGCCACCGCGCCCGGCTGGCCGCCCTCACCCGCACCGACCCGCGCCTCGTCGCCCACGACCTGGCCGAGCCGACGCCCGAGGTGGCCGCCGCGCTCGCCGAGGCCGAGGTGCTGTTCACCTGCTGGGGCGCCACACCGCTCACCGCCGAGGTGCTGGCGGCCGCGCCGCGGCTGCGGGCCGTGGTGCACGCCGCGGGCTCCGTGAAGCACCACATCACCGACGCCTGCTGGGAACGCGGGATCGTCGTCACCTCGGCGGCCGGGGCCAACGCCCTGCCCGTCGCCGAGTTCACCCTCGCCGCGATCCTGTTCGCGGGCAAGCGGGTGCTGCACGCCGCGGACCGCTACCGCCGGCTGCGCGCCGACCACGACTGGCTCGCGGAGCTCGACGGGGCCGGCAACTACCGCCGCACCGTCGGCATCGTCGGCGCCTCCCGGATAGGCCGGCGGGTGATCGAGCTGCTGCGCCCCTTCGACCTGGACGTGCTGCTGTACGACCCGTACGTGGACGGGGCCGAGGCGGAGCGGCTCGGGGTGCGGCTCACCCCGCTCGACGAGCTGTGCGCGAGCAGTTCCGTCGTCTCGGTGCACGCGCCCCAGCTCCCGGAGACGCACCATCTGATCGGCGCGGCGCAGCTGTCGGCGATGGCGGCCGGGACGACGCTGATCAACACGGCGCGGGGGTCGCTGATCGACGAGGCGGCGCTGCTGGCCGAGCTGACGACCGGGCGGCTGCAGGCGGTGCTGGACGTGACCGACCCCGAACTCCCGCCCGCCGACTCGCCGTTGTACACCCTGCCGAACGTGCTGCTCACCCCGCACGTGGCGGGTTCGCTGGGCGACGAGCTGCACCGGATGGCCGACCAGGCCCTGGACGAGCTGGAGCGGTTCACGGCCGGTCTGCCCTTCGCGGACCCCGTGCACTCCGGGAGCCTGGGCCACTCGGCCTGAGCCCCCGGGGCCGTCCCTTCGAACCGCCCGGCCCGCCCCTTCGAGCCGCTCGATCCGGGGCGCCGGCTCCCTCGGTCCAGGCCGTCGAAATGCCCGTTTCTCACTAAACTGGAGGCATCCCACCAGCACGTGAGACCGGGAGCCGTCATGAGATTCGTACAGATGATCGACTGCAAGACGGAGCGGTTCGCGGACATGGACCGGCTCATGGACCAGTGGGCCGAGCGGACCAGGGGCACCCGGGCCGCCACCCACAGCCTCATCGGCAAGGACCGCTCCGACGGGTCCCACTACGTCGAGATCGTCGAGTTCCCGTCGTACGAGGCCGCGATGGCCGATTCGGGGCTGCCGGAGACCGAGCGGATCTTCCGGGAGATGGTGGCGCTCTGCGACGGGATGCCCACCTTCACCGACCTCGACGTGGTCCGCGACGAGCAGCTGAACCGGACGCAGTCCCGCCGCTTCTTCCACGAGATCGCCGTCGGGGGCAACCTCGACGCCATCGACGAGGTGTTCGCGGCCGACTACACCGACCACGACATCGCGAAGACCGCGGAGTCCGTGGTCGGTTCCGACCGGCTGCGCGAGGACGTCGCCCGGTGGCGCGCCGCCTTCGACTTCACCTTCGACCTGGACCGGCAGATCTGCGGGGGCGACGACGTCGTGACGCTGTGGACCTGGACCGGCACCCACAAGGGCGCGTTCATGGGCATCGCCCCCACGGGCAGACAGTGCGTCATGTCCGGCACCACGATCTTCCGGTTCGAGGACGGCAGGATCAAGGAGGGCTGGTGGCACGAGGACCTCATGGGCCTGATGCGCTGGCTCGGCGCGTCCGACCGGGGCGCGGCACCCGCCTGACCATGTCGTGAGCCGAAGCCCCGTCGCGCGCCGGGAGCCCGTCGTACGCCGAGGACCCCCGTCGTAACGCCGAAGGCCCCTTCCCCCACCGTCGAACGGTGGGGGAAGGGGCCTTCCGTCGGCTGCGCGAGCCGGAGGGCGACCGTGCGTCAGTGCGCGTGGCCGTGACCGCCGTGGGCGGCCTCCGCCTCTTCCTCGGCCGGCTTCTCGACGACCAGGGTCTCGGTCGTGAGCAGCAGCGACGCGATGGACGCGGCGTTCTCCAGCGCGGAGCGGGTGACCTTGACCGGGTCGATGACGCCGGCCTTCACCAGGTCGCCGTACTCGCCGGTGGCGGCGTTGAAGCCCTGGCCCTTGTCGAGCTCGGAGACCTTCGAGGTGATGACGTAGCCCTCGAGGCCGGCGTTCTCGGCGATCCAGCGCAGCGGCTCGACCGCGGCGCGGCGCACGACCGCGACACCGGTGGCCTCGTCGCCGGTCTTGCCGAGGTTGTCCTCCAGGACCTTGACGGCGTGGACGATGGCGGAGCCACCACCGGAGACGATGCCCTCCTCGACCGCGGCGCGGGTCGCGGAGATGGCGTCCTCCAGACGGTGCTTCTTCTCCTTGAGCTCCACCTCGGTGGCGGCACCGACGCGGATCACGCACACGCCGCCGGCCAGCTTCGCGAGGCGCTCCTGGAGCTTCTCGCGGTCCCAGTCGGAGTCCGTGGCCTCGATCTCGGCCTTGATCTGGTTGACCCGGCCCTTGACGTCGCCGGGCTCGCCGCCGCCGTCCACGATCGTGGTGTCGTCCTTGGAGACGGTGACGCGGCGGGCGGTGCCCAGCACGTCCAGACCGGCCTGGTCGAGCTTGAGGCCGACCTCCTCGGCGATGACGGTCGCGCCGGTGAGGGTGGCGATGTCGCCGAGCATGGCCTTGCGGCGGTCACCGAAGCCCGGGGCCTTCACCGCGACGGCGTTGAAGGTGCCACGGATCTTGTTGACGACCAGGGTCGACAGGGCCTCGCCCTCGACGTCCTCGGCGATGATCAGCAGCGGCTTGGAGCCACCGGCCTGGATGACCTTCTCCAGCAGCGGGAGCAGCTCCTGGATGGCACCGATCTTGCCCTGGTGGATCAGGATGTACGGGTCGTCGAGGACGGCCTCCATGCGCTCCTGGTCGGTCACCATGTACGGGGACAGGTAGCCCTTGTCGAAGGCCATGCCCTCGGTGAAGTCGAGGTCCAGACCGAAGGTGTTGGACTCCTCGACGGTGATGACGCCGTCCTTGCCGACCTTGTCCATCGCGTCCGCGATGAGCTCGCCGACCTGCGGGTCCTGCGCGGAGAGCGCGGCCACGGCGGCGATGTCGGTCTTGTCGTCGATCGGGCGGGCGGTCGCGAGGAGCTCCTCGGACACGGCCTTGACCGCGGCGTCGATGCCCTTCTTCAGGGCGGCCGGGGAGGCACCGGCGGCAACGTTGCGCAGACCCTCGCGGACGAGCGCCTGGGCGAGCACGGTGGCGGTGGTCGTACCGTCACCCGCGACGTCGTTGGTCTTGGTGGCGACCTCCTTCACCAGCTGGGCACCGAGGTTCTCGTACGGGTCGTCGAGCTCGACCTCGCGCGCGATGGTGACACCGTCGTTGGTGATGGTGGGGGCGCCGAACTTCTTGTCGATGACGACGTTGCGGCCCTTGGGGCCGATCGTCACCTTGACCGTGTCGGCAAGCTTGTTGACGCCGCGCTCAAGGGCGCGACGGGCGTCCTCGTCGAACTTCAGGATCTTCGCCATGGGAGCTGAGCTTTCCTCTCGAACGAACTGCGCCCCCGACCGCCCGGCTGGTTATTCGCGGGGGCCAGGGGCGCAGAACAGAAGCAAACGTGGGTGAATTACTTCTCGACGATCGCGAGCACGTCGCGAGCCGAGAGGACGAGGTACTCCTCGCCGCTGTACTTCACCTCGGTGCCGCCGTACTTGCTGTACAGCACGACGTCGCCGGTCTTGACGTCGAGCGGAAGGCGCTCGCCGTTCTCGAAGCGGCCCGGACCCACGGCCAGGACGACGCCCTCCTGGGGCTTCTCCTTGGCGGTGTCCGGAATGACCAGGCCGGAGGCCGTGGTCTGCTCGGCGTCGAGCGGCTGGACCACAATCCGGTCCTCGAGCGGCTTGATCGCAACCTTGGAGCTGGCGGTCGACACGATCCGGTCTCCCCCTTCGGAGATCTCACGGGGTAACAGTCTTGGGGTGGCGACCAGGTGGATCCGTCGTCGCGGGTGCCGGACCTGCCAGTCGCGCAGTGGTGTTGGCACTCTCCAGTGGTGAGTGCCAGCACCGAGACTATGACCGGGATTAGCACTCGGTCAAGCGGAGTGCCAATTCGAGCGATCGTGGCGTCGCGTCCGCACCGCTCCCGCCCTCTCCCGCCCCGGCACCGGTACGGACGTCGAGGGGACAACGCACGGACGGGCCGTGCCGTTCCGCACGGCTGCCCGGGGCCCGGTCCGGATGGCCGACCCACTGCGCGGCCTTGCGCCCGAGCCGTTCGATCGGGTCCACCGACTGCGCGCACCCGGTGGCGGTCAGGAGCGCACCGGCCGCCAGCAGTCCGGCCGCCAGCCGGTGCGCCCTCCTCATACGTAGTCCTCCAGCCGGGCCACGGCGTACCCCTTGTCCGTGACGACCTTCATGACCGCCCGGACCAGGTCGGTCATGCTGCCGCCCCATTCGGACCGGCCCCGGAAGTGGGTGAGGATGATGTCGCCGGGGTGCAGGTCCTGGTCCTCCTCGCGCCACTCCATGTGGTCCGGGAACGCCTCCGCGTTCCACAGCGGGACGGCCTTGATGCCGCAGGACTTCGCGACGCGCAGGGTGTCCCCGTTGTAGTTGCCGTACGGCGGGCGGAAGAGGACGGGCTGCTTCCCGTACTGCTCCCTGATGACCTCCTGCTGGCCGCAGATCTCGCGCTCCTGCTCGGCGTACGAGAGGCCGGGCAGGTAGGGGTGGTTGAGCGTGTGGTTGTTGAGGGCGGCGCCCCGCCGCCGCGCCTCGCCGAAGTACCCGTAGTTGTCGCTCACCTCGTAGTCGCTGAGGAAGGCGCTGTACGGGATGTCCAGCTCGTCCATCATCCGGAGCAGCTCGGGGTCCTTCTCGGCGCCGTCGTCGATCGTCAGGAAGACGATCCGCTCCTCGGTCGGGACCGTGGTGAAGACGGGTGGCAGCGAGTCGTCGCCGCCCTCCACCTCGAACCCCTCGCGGGTGGTGATGCGGGGCTTCACGGCGGGCGGCCCGGGGGCGATCAGCGGGGGCTTGTCCAGGCCCCACTTCTCGGCGAGGGCGGCCCGGACGGCCGGGGCCAGCTTCGCGTTCTCACGGCCGGTCTCCGGCACGCCGGCCCGGCTCCCGGGGCGGGCGGGCGCCGCAGGAGCGCCGGGGTTCCCGGCCGCGGGACGGTCGCCGTGCCCGGTGCCGCCCGCCCGTTCCCCCTCGCCCGAGGCGCAGCCGGAGCCGACCGCCGCGACCAGGAGCGCGACCAGGACCGCGCGGACGGACCGGTGCCCGCCGGAGCCCCGGCCGCGCCCCGACCCGGGCACACCCGACCCATGACGCATTGTGGTGTTTTTTTCCTTTTGTCGTACAAGCTGCATGGCGCCGCATACTGCCAGCACTCGATCGGCCGCCCGGTCCGACACCGCCGCCGGGCCCGCCGGTCTACCCGGCTGGCTCACAATGGGGCGGGTGAACGCTCTCGCCCCGAACGGCCCGCACGACCCGGGCCGGCCGAACGACACCGACCGGCCCGGCTCCCCCGACCCGTCCGACCCCCTCGCCGCCTTCCTGGCCCTGCGCACCCCCGAGGGCGCCGAGCTGCTGGCCGGACTGCGGTCGTACGACCCCGCGCAGGAACTCGCCACCGCCACCCGGCTGCGCCGCAGCCACCCGGCCCACCTGGTCTCGGCGGCGCTGGGGCAGGCGCGGCTGCGGCAGCGGGCGGTGGCGAAGTTCGGCGCCGAGGACGCGTACCGGATGTTCTTCACGCCCAACGGCGTCGAGCAGGCGACCCGTACGTCGGTCGCCGCCCGGCGCGCGCAGCGGTTCGTGGCGGCGGGCGGGGTGCGGAGCGTCGCCGACCTGTGCTGCGGGATCGGCGGCGACGCGATCGCGCTCGCGCGGGCGGGCATCCGCGTGCTCGCCGTGGACCGCGACCCGCTGACCGCGGAGGTCGCCCGCGCCAACGCCGCCGCCCTCGGGCTGGACGGGCTGATCGAGGTGCGGTGCGCCGATGTCACCGACATCGACACCTCGCCGTACGACGCGGTGTTCGTGGACCCGGCCCGGCGCGGCGGGCGGGGCCGGATCTTCGACCCCGAGGCGTACTCGCCGCCGCTGTCCTGGGCGGTCGGCGCCGCGCTCGGGGCGTCCCGCGCCGCGCTGAAGATCGCCCCCGGCATCCCGCACGAGGCGATCCCGGAACGGGCGGAGGCCGAGTGGATCTCGGACGGCGGGGACGTGAAGGAGGCGGTGCTCTGGTTCGGCGAGGGCTTCGCGGCCGGTTCGTACCGGGCCACGGTCCTCCCGGACGGCGCCTCGCTGTGGTCCGCGGGCCCGCCGCCCGCACCGCCGGTCGGCCCGGTGGGCCGCTACCTGTACGAGCCGGACGGCGCCGTCATCCGCGCCGGCCTGGTCGCCCACGTCGTGGCACGGTGCCGCGGCCGGCTGATCGACGAGACCATCGCGTACGTCACCGGCGACGAGCCGTACGCGTCCCCATACACCTCCGGGTACGAGATCACCGACCGGATGCCCTTCAACATGAAGAAGCTGAAGGCGCTGCTGCGGGAGCGGGAGGTCGGTGTGCTGACCGTCAAGAAGCGCGGCTCGGCGGTCGAACCGGAGGAGCTGCGCCGCAGGATGAAGCTCCACGGCCCGAACTCCGCGACGGTCTTCCTGACCCGGGTGGCCGGGGCGCCGACGATGCTGATCGGCCGCCCGATGGCCGGCCCGGCCTGACCCGGACGGCCCGACCGGCCCGGTCCGGACGGCCCGGCGGCCGTCAGGCCAGGTCGGTCAGGTCCTCCGCGTACACCTGCGAGAGCGGCTGCGGTCCCACGTACTGCTGGCAGTTGCACTGCCCCGCCTCGAAGCGGACCGGCTTCTTGTTCTCGTCCCAGGCCGTCGGCACCTCGACCCGCTCATGGCACCGGCCCTGCCTGTCGTGCTTGGCGAGGTGGTGCGTGCAGCCGCAGACCGGCTCGGGCGGCTTGTTCGCCGCCTCGACGGCCAGCCGTTCCTGCTTGGCCGCCTCCAGCAGTTCCAGCTTGCGGGTGTGCCGATTGCGCAGTGACGTGCGGACGTTGTCGACGGCCCAGCCGAATCCGCCCGTCCAGAAGATGATGAGCAGCCACCAGTACCACTCCACGTCGTCCTCCCCCGGTCCGGTGTGTGCCCGTCAGGATAGGCCCGCGGTCAGCGGTGGGCGCCGCCCCCGGCGGAGAACACCCGCTCCGGGGCGGGCGCTCCGGCCAGCACCCGCAGCACCCACCTGCGGTGCGCGAACGCCTTGACGAGGCCGATCAGTCCGACCAGCCAGCAGGTCATCCCGACCCCCATGACCAGGACGATCTCGCCGTAACCCACCCTGCCCGCCGGGGGGTTCGCCGGGATGACGAAGCACAGGTACAGGCCCACCGCGCACAGCGCGAAGGACGTCAGCAGCCAGGCGAGGGCGGCGCCCGGCATCCGCAGCGCCGCGTCGCGCCCCGGGTCGCGGTCCAAGCCGCCCCAGGCGTACAGCAGTTCGCGGATCCTCCGGTCGCGGCGCAGTCCGACGACGACCAGGATGACGGCGGGCACCACGCAGCAGATGCCCATGGCGAGCAGGATCACACCGACCCCGGCGCTGATGACGTCGTACGTCTCCTTGAAGGTGATGAGCCCCGAGCCCACCAGCGCCCAGCCGAGCGTGCAGAGCGCTCCCCGGAGCCACAGCATCCCCAGCCGCCCCGGTGAGACGTGGGCCTTCACCAGTGCCCCGAGCACCACGGCCCGGTCGGCGAGCAGGGACTCCCGGTCGGGCCAGGAACGTATCTCCACGGGGGGCGGCGGTGGCGGCAGTTGGGCGCGAGGGGACATGGGACCAGACCCTATCGAGCGGACCGCGCCGCCTCCGTGCCGCCCGCCGCCTCCGTGCCGCCCGGGGCGCCTGTTCCCGTGCCCGTACCGGCCGGGGCGTCCGAGCCCGCACCGGCCGGGTGCGCGGCGCGTTCCAGGAGCATGGCCCGTTCCCGTTCGTTGCGGGCCAGTCCGGCCGCCCGCGCGAACTCCGCCCGTGCCTCGTCCGTGCGCCCGGTCCTGGCCAGCAGGTCGCCGCGCACGCTGGGCAGCAGGTGGTAGCCCTTGAGCGCCGGGTCGTCGGCCAGGGCGTCGACCAGGGCGAGGCCGGCCGCCGGGCCCCGGGCCATCGAGACGGCCACGGCCCGGTTCAGTTCGACGACCGGGGAGGGCCCGATCGCGGCGAGGCGGTCGTAGAGGGCCGCGATGGTGGTCCAGTCCGTGTCCCGGTACGCCGGTGCGCGGGCGTGGCAGGCGGCGATCGCGGCCTGCACGGTGTACGGGCCGAGTCCGGCGCCCTCACCGGTCGCCGCCACCGCCCGTTCCAGGGCCGCGACGCCCCGCCTGATCAGCAGGCGGTCCCAGCGGGCCCGGTTCTGGTCGGCGAGGAGCACCGGCGAACCGTCCGGCCCGGTCCTGGCCGCGGTGCGCGACGCCTGGAGCTCCAGCAGCGCGGCCAGTCCGTGGACCTCGGGCTCGTGCGCCATCAGTCCCGCGAGCACCCGGGCCAGCCGCAGCGCGTCCTCGCACAGCCCGGGGCGCAGCCAGTCGTCGCCCGCGGTGGCCGCGTACCCCTCGTTGAAGATCAGGTAGATGACCTCCAGCACGGAGCCGAGGCGGGCGGCCCGCTCGGGTCCCCCCGGCACCTCGAAGGGGACGCCCGTCCGGCCCAGGGTCCGTTTGGCCCGGACGACGCGCTGGGCGACGGTCGGTTCGGGGACCAGGAAGGCGCGGGCGATCTCCTCGGTGGTGAGGCCGCCGAGCAGCCGCAGGGTGAGGGCGATCCGGGCCTCGGTGGAGAGCACCGGGTGGCAGGCGGTGAAGATCAGCCGGAGCAGGTCGTCGTCGATGCCGTCCGGCTCCGGGGGCTCGGGCGGCGGGACGTCCTCCAGGGCCCGCCCCACCTCGGCGAGCTTGCGCGCGTACGTCTCCTTGCGGCGTACGAGGTCGATCGCGCGGTGCCGCGCGGTGGCCATGAGCCAGGCTCCCGGCCGGTCCGGGATGCCTGACTCCGGCCACTGTTCCAGCGCGGCCACCAGGGCGTCCTGCGCGAGTTCCTCCGCGATGCCGACGTCCCGCACGATGCGGGCGACCCCCGCGATGATCCGCGCGGACTCGATCCTGAAGACCGTCTCGACCGCCGCCCGCGTGCTCGTTCCCGTCACGGTCACCCATCAGAGCAGCCGTGCCGGGGAGCGGCAAGCCGCGACGGACGGCGCCGGACGGAGGGCGTCCGAAGACCGTCCGGCGGGCCCTCAGACCTGCGGGGTGGCCTCGTCGATCCGGCGCACCTCGGAGGTGACGGTCCAGTTCTCCGGGTGGGCCCGCAGGAACCGCTCGGTCCACTCCAGGGCCTCGGCCTTGTCCTTGGTCTGGAGGATGGCGTAGCCGCCGACGACCTCCTTGGTCTCGGTGAAGGGCCCGTCGGTGCAGCTGATCCTCCCGCCGGACCAGGTGACGCGGGTGCCCTCGGAGGTCGGGGTGAGGCCGGCCGTCTCCAGCATCACGCCGGCCCCGGTGATCTCCTCGAACAGGGCGCCCATGCGCTTCTCGAAGTCGGGGTCCGGCGCCTCGGCGGGCAGGTTCTGCTCGTCGATGCGGATCAGGGTCATGAAGCGGGGCATGGTGACTCCTCGGTCGGGGGACGGGGACCCTCCCCGCCTCTCACCCTTGCGTCGAACGGGAACCGGCCGGATCGACGGCTCCCGGAAAATTCTTCCGAGAATTTTCGGGACGGGCCACCGGGGCGGTCGCGGGGCCGGGGTCCGGAGCGGTGTCCGGGGCGGCATTCGGGTCGGTGGCAGTCGGGCCGGTACCCGGGCCGGCGGTCTCCGGGGCCGGCCGTCCGCTCCCCGGGAGCAGTACCAGGGCCACCAGCGCGGCGACCGCGAGCAGTCCGGCGCAGACCCAGAAGGCCGCCGAGTAGCCGGCCGCCAGATCGGCGGGCCGTCCGCCGTCGCCGGTGACCCGGGCGGCGACGGTGACCAGGGCCGCGAGCCCCAGCGAACCGCCGACCTGGCGGGCGCTGTTGAGCAGCCCGGAGGCCATCCCGGCCTCCTCCGGCGCGACGTCGGTGGTGGCCGCGGTGCCGAGCGGCACGAAGCACATCCCGACGCCGATGCTGCACACCAGGGACGGGCCGAGGACCGAGTACAGGAAACCGCCGTCCGCCCGCGCCGTCGCCGCGAACCCGGCGAGGCCGAGCGCGGCCAGGAGGCCGCCGAGCGCCAGCAGCCGCCCGGTGCCGAGCACCGCGACCGCGCGGGTGGCGACGAGGGAGCCCGCGACGACGCCCGCCGAGAAGGGCAGGAAGGCCACTCCGGCGGCGGTCGGCCCGTAGTCGAGCACCTGCTGCATGTAGAGCGAGGCGAAGTAGAACGCGGCGAACTGCCCCGAGCTGAGCAGCAGGCAGAAGAGGTTCGCGGCCAGGACCGGCCGCCCCTTCAGCAGGCCGGGGCGCAGCAGCGGGGTGCCGGCCCGCAGTTCGACGACGGCGAAGGCGGCCAGCAGGAGCACGGCGGCACCGAGCGTGCCCAGCGTCCCGGCCGATCCCCAGGGCACGGTCGAGGTGCGGACGAGCCCGAGCACCAGCAGCGTCGTGCCCGCGGTGGCCAGCAGCGCCCCCGCCACGTCGAGCCGGGCGCCGGTCCGGGGCCGGTCGCGCTCCAGCCCGGCGCGCGCCGAGCCCGCCAGTACGAACGCCACGATCGGCACGTTCACCAGCATCACCGCGCGCCAGCCCGCCACGTCGGTGAGCACCCCGCCCGCGAGCACGCCGACCGCGCCGCCCGCCGCGCCCGCCATGCCCCACAGCCCCAGGGCGCGCGAACGGGCGGGCCCGGCCGGGAAGGCGATGGCGATCAGGGCGAAGGCGACCGGGGCGAGCGCCGCCGCACCGACCCCCTGCACCGCCCGCGCGGCCACCAGCCCGGCCGGTGACCAGGCCACTCCCCCGGCCAGGCTCGCCGCGCCGAACAGCGCCAGGCCCGCCGTCAGGACCCGGCGGCTGCCGAGCAGGTCGGCGAGGCGTCCGCCGAGCATCAGCAGCCCGCCGAACGCCAGGGCGTAGGCGTTCACCACCCACAGCAGTCCCTGGGGCGTGAAGCCGAGGTCCCGGCGCATGTCCGGCAGCGCCACGTTCACCACGGACATGTCCAACGCCACCAGGAACTGCACGGTGAGCGCCGCCACCAACAGCCAACGCGTGTGCCGTGACTGGTCGTTCACGACTTCCCCTTCCCTCGCGGTCATCCGGTCGAGCCATTACTATACGCGTATAGAAATTGATCGCGAGCAGGCCGGGAAGGGGGACGGGGGACAATGCCCGGGTGTCAGGGACAGAGAAGGAACCGGGAACGCCGGAAAACCCGGAGGAACCGGGAGCGGCGAAGGAACCGGGAACGGCCGGGAAGCCGAAGACCCCCGAAGCCGCCAAGAAGCGGGCGGCGGCCAAGCGCTCCGTGGGGCGGCCGCGCAGGCTCGACCCGGACGCGATGGTCGCCACCACGCGCCGCATCATCGAGGAAGAGGGCGTGAACGCCCTGAGCATGCGGCGGGTGGCGAAGGAACTCGGCTCCACCCCGATGGCGCTCTACCACTACGTGCGGGACAAGGACGAGCTGCTGATGCTCACCCTGTCGGGCACCGCGGCCGCCCTCCCCCGCCCCGAGCTGCCCGAGGACCCGCGCGAGCGGCTGGTCGCGGTGTCGGTGCACATGCACGGCATCCTGGCGCGGCTGCCGTGGGTGCTGGACGTCCTGGCGCTGGGCGGGCTGACCGACCGGAACGCGCTGTGGATGGTCGAGGAGATCGTCGACTCGGCGATCGCCTGCGGTCTCTCCCCCGCCCGCGCGGTGCGCGCGTACGGAGCGATCTGGAACTACGTCTACGGCGACCTGATCTTCCGCCGGGCGGCCGAACGCCGTGCGGCGAACCCGCCGAGCAGGCGCTACTTCCCGGAGATGGTCACCGAGGAGGACGCCGACGAACTGCCCCGGCTCGTCGAGCTGAGGGACCGGTGGCGCGGGTACGTCTCCGACTACGAGGTGGCGGAGGAGCTCGACGCGATCGTCGGGGGGCTGATCGCCCGGGGAACCGGGCCCGGCCGGGACGCCCCGTCCGCCTGAGGAACCCCGGGGGCCCGGCCGGGACGCCCCGTCCGCCTGAGGAACCCCGGGGGCCCGGCCGGGGCGCCCCGGCCGGCTCACTCGGCGGGTTCGACGGCCTCCAGGGACTCGAACCGCCAGCGGTGCACCGGACGGGTGATCAACTCCGCTTCCGGTTCCGGGAGTTCGGGCAGTTCGTCGCCGTACTCGCCCGCCCACCAGGTGATGACCAGGACCCGGTCCTGCGGGGCGCGCAGCAGCTCGCGGCGGAGCGGCTCGCGGGCCAGCTCGCCCGCGCGGGCCCGCGCCCACTCCAGCAGTTCGGGACCCCGGCCGGCGGTGGCGCGGGCCTCCCACATCAGGGCGACGGTCGTACGGTTCACGAGTAGAGGTTGTCCTTGCTGATCTCGTGCACGTGGTCGTGGTCGTGGGTGTGCGCGTGGGCACCGGGCACATGGGCGTCGGTGACCGGCAGCGAGGAGTCCGCGGACAGTTCCAGGTCCGAGGCCGGCCGGTTGCGGGCCACCATCTCCGCGCCCAGCGCCGCGACCATCGCGCCGTTGTCCGTGCACAGTCCGGGCCGCGGCACCCGCAGCCGGATGCCGGCCCGCTCGCACCGTTCCTCCGCCAGCGCCCGCAGCCGCGAGTTGGCCGCGACGCCGCCACCGATCATCAGGTGGTCGACGCCCTCGTCCTTGCAGGCGCGCACGGCCTTCCGGGTGAGGACGTCCACCACGGCCTCCTGGAAGGACGCCGCCACGTCCCGTACCGGCACCTCCTCGCCCGCCGCGCGCCTGGCCTCGATCCAGCGGGCCACGGAGGTCTTCAGGCCCGAGAAGGAGAAGTCGTAGGCGGGGTCGCGCGAACCCGTCAGCCCGCGCGGGAACGCGATCGCCGCCGGGTCGCCCTCCTTCGCCAGCCGGTCGATGACCGGGCCGCCGGGGAAGCCCAGGTTCAGCACCCGGGCGATCTTGTCGAACGCCTCGCCCGCCGCGTCGTCGATGGTCGCGCCGAGCGGCCGCACGTCCGCGGTGATGTCCGGCGCGAGCAGCAGCGAGGAGTGACCGCCGCTGACCAGCAGCGCCATCGTCGGCTCGGGCAGCGGGCCGTGCTCCAGCTGGTCCACGCAGATGTGCGAGGCGAGGTGGTTCACCCCGTAGAGCGGCTTGCCCAGCGCGTACGCGTACGCCTTCGCCGCCGACACGCCGACGAGCAGCGCGCCCGCGAGTCCGGGGCCCGCGGTGACGGAGATGCCGTCGAGGTCGCGGGCGCTCACCCCGGCCTCCTTCAGGGCGCGCTCGATGGTCGGGACCATCGCCTCCAGGTGCGCGCGGGAGGCGATCTCCGGGACGACTCCGCCGAAGCGGGCGTGCGTGTCCACGCTGGACGCGACGGCGTCGGCCAGCAGCGTCGTGCCCCGGACGATGCCGACGCCGGTCTCGTCGCAGGAGGTCTCGATGCCGAGTACGAGCGGTTCGTCAGCCATCAGTCAGTCTCTGTTCCCTGTGCGTGCTCTTGCACGTGCTCTTGTACGTGGAGGCGCATGACGAGCGCGTCGACGTTGCCGGGCTGGTAGTAGCCGCGGCGGAAGCCGATCGGTTCGAAGCCGAAGCGTTCGTACAGCTTCTGCGCCCGGGTGTTGTCGACGCGCACTTCGAGGAGCACCTCGGCGCACTCGAAGGCGGTGGCGTGCCTCAGCAGGTCGGTGAGGAGTTCCGCGCCCAGGCCGCCGCCCCAGTGGTCGCGGGTGACCCCGATGGTCTGCACGTCGGCGAGGTCGCCGGCCGCGGCGAGTCCCGCGTACCCGACGATCCGGCCGGTGGCGCGGTCCTCGGCGACGACGTAGCGGCGGGTGGCCCGGGGGCCCCTGGAGTGCGCCAGTTCCGACCAGAACATCCCGGCCGACCAGGCGTCGTCCGGGAACAGCTCCTGTTCGAGCCCCAGCACCGGGTCGATGTCCCACCAGCGCATCTCGCGCAGCACGGCGGCGGTCGTGGTCGTCACTGCGGGGTGACCACCTTGTAGTTCTTCGGGACCTGGGCGTCGGGCCTGCGCAGGTAGAGCGGGCTCGGCGGCATCAGTTCGGCGCCCTCGGCGAGGCGCTCGGCGGCGAGCGCGGCGAGCGCCCCGGCGCCGACGTGCTCCGGTCCCCGGGCGTCCGGGAACGCCTCCGGGTACAGCACCGCGCCCGCGCCGACGACGGGGAGCCCCGCCAGCTGCTCGGCGATGTCGGCGGGCCGGTCCACGGCGGGCCCGGCGACCCGGGTGCGGGAGTCCTCGTACCGCGCCCAGTAGACCTCCTTGCGGCGGGCGTCCGTCGCGACGGCGAACGGGCCCTCCAGCCCGGCCCGGCCCGCGGCGTACGCGAGGCCGTCCAGGGTGCACAGCCCGTGCACGGGGACGGAGAGGGCGGAGCCGAAGGTCGCGGCCGTGACCAGGCCGACCCGCAGTCCGGTGTAGGGGCCGGGACCGACGCCCACGACCACGTCCGTCACCGCGTCGAGTTTCAGGCCGGCCTCGGCCAGGACCCGGTCGACGGCGGGCAGCAGCAGCTCCCCGTGCCTTCGGGCGTCGACCTGACCGGACTCGGCGACGACGGAGGTCCCGTCGTGCAGGGCGACGGTGACGGCGGGGGTTGCGGTATCCACGGCGAGCAAGAGCACGCAAACAGCCTACGGCTCCGCCGACCGATGCACGGCGCCCCGTACGGCGTCCCGGTCCGACCTGCCCCGGCTGCTACCGTCACCGTGCACACACGCGGGTACGACGTAAACGCTAAACGCTTGTACGACATACGGAAGCGAAAGGGGCGCGCACGGTGTCCAGAGGCAGCTCGGGAATCGTGGCCGGGCTCACCGCGGCCGCGCTCGTCGCGGTCGGCGTCCTGGCCTACCAGGCCTCGGCGAACGTCCCCGACAACCTCGCGGCACCCCGGCCGAAGGCCTCCGCCTCGGCCTCCGCCACCGAGCACGCCGAGCCGAAGGAGAAGAAGAAGTCGCGGCCGACCGCGCTCCCCGCGGGCTCCGGCACCGGGCAGCGGGTCGTGTACGCGCTGGCCGACCGGCGGGTGTGGCTCGTGGACGCGTCCGGGAAGGCGACCCGGACCTTCGAGGTCATGCCCAGCGCGCTGAACCCGCTGCCCGGCACCTACCGGGTGGGCACGCGCTCGGGCGCCCCGACCAAGGGTTCGGACGGCGTGATGATCGAGCACGTGGTGCGGTTCGCGGTGGTGGGCGACGCCGCCGTGGGATTCAGCGCGGCGGTGGACGGCTCGATGGAGAGCCCGGACCCGACGCTGAAGACGGGCGGCGTGCGGATGTCCCGGGAGGACGGCGACGCCATGTGGGAGTTCGCGATGGTGGGCACGAAGGTGGTCGTCGTCCGCTGAGGGCTGTCCCGTAACCCCCGGTCCGCCCCGCGGAATCCGGTCCGGCCCCGGGAGGGAATCCCGGGGCCGTTTCACCGGATCGGGGTGCCGGTCAGCTCGCGCGGCGTTCGGGGACGGCCTCGGTCCGGGGCACGGCGGTGACGGGAGTGACGGGGGTGACGGCCGCCGGGGTGGTGGGCGGCGTGGAGACCGCCGTGGCCGCGGCGCAGGCCGCCAGCAGGTCTCTCATCGATGTCGGCGGCGGCGGCACTTCACGGTCGGCGAACGTCGTCATGGATGCCTCCTGGGGCTCCGGCGGAAGGCGTGGTTAGGCAGACCTAACCCGCTCTCGCCATCCATGTGACCACGCCCGCACCGCCCCGCGCAACAATTTGCCGACAGACTGTCGGAAAGGATGACGTGCCGAGGGCGGGTTCCCGCCCCTCGGGCCCGCCCGGTGCCCGGGGCCGTCGGGGCGCGTTCCGAAAGTCCCGGTCGGCCGGGAACGTCCTAGAACTCGCGCAGCCCCGCCCAGCGCGCGCCGATGCCGATCAGCGTCACCTCGCGCCGCTCGTCGTCCGTGTCGCCGACCGCGCGGTCGATCACCACGTGGAGCCGGTCGTCCGACAGCTCCTCGACCTTGCCCTCGCCCCACTCCACGACCACCACCGACTCCGGCAGCGACACGTCGAGGTCCAGGTCCTCCATCTCGTCGAGCCCGCCGCCCAGGCGGTACGCGTCGACGTGGACCAGCGCCGGGCCGCCGGTCAGCGACGGGTGGACGCGGGCGATCACGAAGGTGGGAGAGGTGACCGCGCCGCGCACGCCGAGGCCCTCGCCGAGCCCCCGGGTCAGCGTCGTCTTCCCTGCGCCGAGCTCGCCGGTGAGCATCACGAGGTCGCCGGGGCGCAGGATGCCGGCGATCCGGCGCCCCAGGGCCTGCATCTGTTCGGGGGACTCGACGGGGAGGCTCACGGTGACGCCGTCCGGCGCGGCGTTCCCGACGGTCTCGGCCGCAGGGCTGTTGTGCGGTGCTTCCATGCCCGCCAACGTTAGAGGATCGGGCGGTGGCGACGCGGCGGGCGGAACGCGCCGCCCGGTCACCGGCCCCGCGGCTTCGCCGCCGGCACCGCGCCGACCCGGGCCAGCAGGTCCGCCAGCCGGTCCGTGACCGTCTCGGGGTGCTCCAGCATCACCAGGTGGCCGGCGTCCGGCACGATCACCAGCTCCGCGTCCGGGAGCCGGTCCGCGATGGCCTCGCTGTGCGAGGCGGGCGTCACCAGGTCCTTGTCGCCCGCCAGGATCAGCACCGGGACGTCCCGGAAGGCGGGCAGCGCGGCGCTCTTGTCGTGTTCGGTGAAGGCCGGGTAGAACTCGGCGACCACGTCGATCGGGGTGGACTCGATGAGCCGCTCGGCGAACCGCGCGACCGACGGGTCGACGTCCCGCGAACCGAACGAGTACCGCTTGATCAGCCCCGCGAAGAGGTCGGCGGTCGCCCGCCTGCCCCGCTCCACCAGTTCGGCCTGGGAGCCGAGCGCCCTGAGCACCCCGGGCAGCACCCGCCGCACCGCGTTCACGCCCGCGACCGGCAGCCCGAAGCTGACCTCGCCCAGCTTCCCGCTCGACGTGCCGACGAACGCGACGGCGGCGACCCGGTCCCGGATCAGTGCGGGGTACTGGTCGGCCAGCGCCATCATCGTCATGCCGCCCATCGAGTGCCCGACGAGCACCAGCCGCCCCTCCGGGGCCGCCGCCTCGATCACGGCCATCAGATCGCGGCCGAGCCGGTCGATGCCGACCGGCACCCCCTGGGCCTGGGACCGGCCCCGCTCGGAGCGGCCGTGGCTGCGCTGGTCCCAGTGGACGGTGCGGACCAGTCCGCGCAGCGCCGCCCGCTGGAAGTGCCAGGAGTCCTGCCCGAGGCAGTAGCCGTGGCTGAAGATCACGGTGACGGGCGCGGGGGCCTTGCGGCCGAAGAGCCTGCGGCGGCGCGTTCCGGTGCCCGTGGCGTCGTCGTCGGCCGGGGCGTCCGCCGTGCCGCCGTCCGGCTCGACCTCGTCGACCTCGTAGTACAGCTCGGTGCCGTCGTCGGCCGTGGCCCGGCCCGGCATCCCGCGCAGCGAGCCGTACGGGCCCGTGGCGTCCAGCGTCAGCCTGGCCCTGCGGCGCATGCCCCGGCCGACGGTGAGCCGTTCGACCGCGACACCGGCCGCCGCGCCCGCCGCGAGCACGCCTATGGCCGCTCCGGCGATGCCCGCCCGGCGCCAGCCGGCCGCCGTGGCGGCCGTCGTCACCGCGTCCCCCGCACCGATCTCGCTCACCGTGCCGCGCTCCTCGTCGGTCGTATCCGTCAGGTCGGGACCGGCCCGTTCCGGCCGTGACTCGGACCGTGCCCGGTCAATCGTGCCCGGTCAGGTGTGCACGTTCGGTCAGGACTCGGCGGGGGTCGCGTTCAGGTGCACGCGCGGCACGCGGGTACCGATCCGGGTGACGATCTCGTACGCGATAGTGTCGGCGGCCCGCGCCCAGTCCTCGGCGGTGGGCTCGCCCCGGTCCCCCGGGCCGAAGAGCACCGCCTCGCTGCCCACCCCGACCTCGTCCCCGCCCAGGTCGACGACGAACTGGTCCATCGCGACCCGGCCCGCGATCCGCCGGGTGACGCCGCCGACCAGGACCGGGCCGCGGCCGGAGGCGTGGCGCGGGATGCCGTCCGCGTAGCCGACCGGCACCAGGCCCAGGGTGGTCTCGGCGGTGGTGGTGTAGTGGTGGCCGTAGCTGATCCCGTGCCCGGCCGGCACCCGCTTGACCAGGGCGATCGAGGCGGCGAGCGTCATGACGGGGCGCAGCCCGAAGTCGGCCGGGGTGCCCAGCTCGGGGCTGGGCGAGATGCCGTACATCGCGATCCCGGTCCGCACCAGGTCGAAGTGCGCCTCGGGGAGCGTCAGCGTCGCCGGGGAGTTGGCCATGTGGCGCACCTCGGGGTCGACGCC
Source organism: Streptomyces sp. sk2.1 (assembly GCF_008120935.1). Taxonomy (GTDB): domain Bacteria; phylum Actinomycetota; class Actinomycetes; order Streptomycetales; family Streptomycetaceae; genus Streptomyces. The sequence goes on along the minus strand of NZ_RDBO01000077.1, from coordinate 174,127 downwards.
CTCCTTCTCCGCGTACGCCACCATGTCCCGGAACGCGGTCAGCTGGGCGGCGATGGAGGGGTGGCCGGGCTCGTCGGCGCAGGCGAAGTGGGACCACAGGCCGGTGATCCGGATGCTGCCCGCGGCCTCGGCGGCGCGGGCGGCGGCGACCAGTTCCGGCCAGTCGGCGGGCTGGCAGCCGTTGCGTCCGAGGCCGGTGTCGGCCTTGAGCTGGACCCGGGCCGGCGCGCCCGCCTCCCCGGCCGCGGCGAGGACCTCGCGCAGGGCCCACATCCCGCTCACCGACACGTCGATGTCGGCCTCGATCGCCTCGCGCCAGGGGCCGCCCGGGGTCCACAGCCAGCACATCACCCGGCCGCCGAGTCCGGCGGCCCGCAGGGCGAGCGCCTCCTGCGGCGTGGCGGTGCCCAGCCAGGTCGCCCCGGCCTCCAGCGCGGCGCGGGCGCAGGGCACCGCCCCGTGCCCGTAGGCGTCGGACTTGACGACGGCCATGAGTTGCGCGCCCGCCGCCCGTGCGCGCAGTTCGCGCACATTGGCACGCAATGCGGCGAGGTCGATCTCGGCACGGGCTCTCAAGGACGCTGTCTCGTTCATCGCGCCCAGTCTCTCAGAGCTCTACGGCGGGGTACCGGGGCGGCGGGCCGGGTGCCCGCCGGGCGCGGGGCGCCCCAGGACCCGCCGGACGGCCCCCGACCGGCTCTCAACGCCTGCGCAGTTCGTGCTCCAGGTGGTCGACGATGACCGGGACATGACTGTGCGGCACGTCCTTGACCGCTGTGACCAGGGTCACCGGGCCGCCCTCCCGGACCAGTTCGACCAGCTCCCGGACGGCCGCCGTGTGGACGGGGTCGGCCAGTTCGGCGCGGTAGCGGTCGACGAACTCGTCGTAGCGGATGGCGGTGCGGTCCTCGTGGTACCAGGCACGGAGCTCATCGGACGGGGTGATGTCCTTGAGCCACCTGTCGATCGCCGCCCTCTCCTTGGACTCGCCGCGCGGCCAGAGCCGATCGACCAGGACGCGGGTGCCGTCCCCGGCCTCCTTCGGCTCGTACACCCGGCGTACGCGCACCTCGTCGCTGCTGCCCACGGTCGGTCCTCCTGTCGGCGTCCTTCGGTCCGGTCGGTGTCCGCCTGCGCCCAGGATCGCTCAGGCCCCCACGTCCCGCCACGCCGCCGGGATCGCCTCCGCGACGTCCTGCGCGGCGACGGGGGCACCGTCGGCGGCGAGCCGGGCGGCCAGTCCGTGCAGATGGGCGCCGACCGACGCGGCGTCGCGCGGGGCCAGGCCCGCGGCCAGCAGGGAGCCGATCAGGCCGGAGAGGACGTCGCCGCTGCCGGCCGTGGCCAGCCAGGCGGTACCGGTCGGATTGACCCGCACCGGGGCGTCCCCGGTGCCGGCGGCGACCAGCGTCGTGGAGCCCTTGAGCAGGACCGTGGCGCGGTGGCGGGCGGCCAGTTCGCGCACTGCGGCGAGCCGCCCCGCCTCGACCTCCTCGCGCGCCACGCCCAGCAGCGCGGCGGCCTCCCCGGCGTGCGGGGTGAGGACGGTCGGCGCGGTGCGGGCGCGCACGGCGGCGGCGTCGAGCAGCCGCAGCCCGTCCGCGTCGACGAGCACCGGCACCTCGGTGGCCAGTACGTCGTCCACCGCCCCGGCGGCCTCCGCACCGTCGCCGAGGCCGGGCCCCACGACCCACGCCTGGACCCGGCCCGCCTTCGACGGCGGTCCCGTGTGCACCAGCGTCTCCGGATGGCACGCGATCACCGCGTCGGCGCCCGGACCGACGTACCGCACGGCTCCCGCGCCGCCGCGCAGCGCCCCGGAGACGGCCAGCACCGCCGCCCCGGGGTAGCGGGCGGACCCCGCGACGACGCCGACGACCCCGCGCCGGTACTTGTCGCTCCCGCCGCCGGGCACCGGCAGCAGCGCGGCGACGTCCGCGTACTGGAGCGCCTCCAGGTCGGGCACCGCGGGCAGTTCCGGACCGAGCCCGATGTCCACGAGGCGCAGCGCGCCCGCGAGTTCGGCGGCGGGGTCGACGAGCAGGCCCGGCTTGTACGTGCCGAAGGTGACGGTGGCGTCGGCGCGCACCGCGTCGCCGAGCACCTCGCCGGTGTCGGCCTCGACCCCGCTGGGCAGGTCGACGGCGAGCAGGGGCGCGCCGGTCGCCGCGAAGGCCCGCACGAGCGCGGCGGCCCCCGGGCGCAGCCCGCCGCGTCCGCCGATGCCGGTGACGCCGTCCACGACGAGGTCGACGTGCCCGCCCCAGGCGTCCGCCACCACGTCCGCGGCCGCGTCCGACGGCCCGTCCCCCGCCGTGTCCGCCGGTCCGTCCGTCACCCGTCCGCCGGCCGCGAGCAGCGCGGCGAGTCCGCCCGCGTGGGCGCGGCCCGGTGCGGTGAGCACGGCGCGCACGCCCGCGCCCCGGCGGGCCAGCCGGGCGCCCGCGTACAGCGCGTCGCCCCCGTTGTCGCCGCTGCCCACCAGGAGGACGATCCGGGCCCCGTACACCCGGCCGCGCCCGCGCAGCACGTCGGCGCAGGCCGCCGCGAGCCCGGCGGCGGCACGTTGCATCAGGGCGCCCTCGGGGAGGCGGGCCATCAGGGCCCGCTCGGCGGCCCGTACGGTCTCGACGCTGTACGCGGTACGCATGTGCTCAACCCTCCGCGATCACCACGGCCGACGCCACTCCCGCGTCGTGGCTGAGCGAGACGTGCCAGTGCCGCACGCCCAGTTCGGCCGCGCGGGCGGCGACCGTGCCGCTCACCCGCAGCCGGGGCCGGCCGCTGTCCTCGACGTACACTTCGGCGTCCGTCCAGAGCAGTCCGCCCGGCGCGCCGAGCGCCTTCGCCAGGGCCTCCTTCGCGGCGAACCGGGCGGCGAGCGAGGCGATGCCCCGCCGGTCGCCACTGGGCAGCAGCAACTCGCTCTCGACGAAGAGCCGTTCGGCCATCTGCGGTGTGCGCCGCAGCGCCGCGTCGAACCGTTCGATCTCGGCCACGTCGATCCCGACCCCGATGATCACGGGCGTCCCCTCATCCCTCGCTACTCCACGGTCACGGACTTCGCCAGATTGCGCGGCTGGTCCACGTCGTTGCCGCGGGCCCGGGCCAGTTCGCAGGCGAAGACCTGCAACGGCACGGTGGACACCAGCGGCTGAAGCAGCGTAGGCGCAACGGGGATCCGGATCAGGTGGTCGGCGTACGGGACGACCGCCTCGTCGCCCTCCTCGGCGATGACGACGGTGCGGGCGCCGCGGGCCCGGATCTCCTGGATGTTCGACACGATCTTGTCGTGCAGCACCGACCGGTCGCGCGGCGGGGGCACCACCACCACGACCGGCAGCCCGGCCTCGACGAGCGCGATCGGCCCGTGCTTGAGCTCGCCCGCGGCGAAGCCCTCGGCGTGCATGTACGCCAGTTCCTTGAGCTTCAACGCGCCCTCCAGGGCCACCGGGTAGCCGACGTGGCGGCCGAGGAAGAGCACCGTGTCGTGGGCGGCGAGGGAGCGGGCGAGTTCGCGCACCGGCTCCATGGTCTCCAGGACCCGTTCGACCGCCCCGGGGATCTCGGAGAGCTGGCGGACGACGGTGCGGATCTCGTCGCCCCACTTCGTGCCGCGGACCTGTCCGAGGTACAGGGCGACGAGGTAGCAGGCGACCAACTGGGTGAGGAACGCCTTGGTGGAGGCGACGGCGACCTCGGGTCCGGCGTGCGTGTAGAGCACGGCGTCGGACTCCCGGGGGATCGTGGAGCCGTTGGTGTTGCAGATGGCCAGGACCTTCGCGCCCTGTTCGCGGGCGTGCCGCACGGCCATCAGGGTGTCCATCGTCTCGCCGGACTGGGAGATCGCGACGACCAGGGTGCGGTGGTCGAGGATCGGGTCGCGGTAGCGGAACTCGCTGGCCAGCTCGGTCTCGCAGGGGACGCGGGTCCAGTGCTCGATGGCGTACTTGGCGATCATCCCGGCGTGGAACGCGGTGCCGCAGGCGACGACGACGACCTTGTCGACCTCCCGCAGCTCGTGCGGCGGGATGCGCACCTCGTCGAGGCGGAGCGAGCCCTCGCCGTCGATCCTCCCGAGCAGCGTGTCGGCGACGGCCCCGGGCTGCTCGGCGATCTCCTTGAGCATGAAGGAGTCGTGGCCGCCCTTCTCGGCGGCGGAGACGTCCCAGTCCACGTGGTACTTGCGGACCTCGGCGGGGCGCCCGTCGAAGTCGGTGACGGTGACGCCCTCCCGGCGCAGTTCCACCACCTGGTCCTGGCCCAGTTCGATCGCGGAGCGGGTGTGCGCGATGAACGCGGCCACGTCGGAGGCCAGGAACGCCTCGTCCTCCCCCACCCCCACCACGAGCGGCGAGTTGCGCCGGGCCCCGACGACCACCTCGGGCGCGTCGGCGTGCACGGCCACGAGGGTGAACGCGCCCTCCAGCCGGCGGCAGACCTGCCGCATCGCCTCCGCCGGGTCCGCGCAGGAGGAGAACGCCTCGGCCAGCAGGTGGGCGACGACCTCGGTGTCGGTCTCGGAGGCCAGGTCGTGGCCGCGGTCGGCGAGTTCGGCGCGCAGGGCGGCGAAGTTCTCGATGATCCCGTTGTGCACGACGGCGACGCGTCCCGCGTTGTCCAGGTGCGGGTGGGCGTTGGCGTCGGTGGGCGCGCCGTGGGTGGCCCAGCGGGTGTGCCCGATGCCCGTGTTCCCGGCCGGGAGCGGCGCCTCGACCAGTGCCTTCTCCAGGTTGACGAGCTTTCCGGCCCGCTTCGTCGCGGCCAGACCGCCGTCCGCGAGGACGGCGATGCCCGCCGAGTCGTAGCCCCGGTATTCGAGGCGCTTGAGGCCCGCCACGACGACGTCCTGCGCCGACTGCCCACCGACGTAACCGACGATTCCGCACATACCGTTCCCTTCATGCCCATTCACGGCCGAACCCCCCTCCTCTCCGCATCGTCGCAGAAGGCGCACGGGGCGGCAGGGAGGACGGCGGCGCGGCACTGGGGCGTCCGGTGCGGAAGGAACGGCGGGAACGGGCCCTGGAGGCGTCCCTCGTCCCGCGCCCGGCGGTCCGCGAGCCGACGGCGCGGCGCGGTCGGTGCCCGTCCGAGCCGGCGGCGCGGCACCGGGGCGTCCGGTGCCCGTCCGCACCGGACGCCCGGCAGGTACGGGAGGATGTCGGGCCCCGCCGGGTCCCGGCCGGAACGGGCCCGGGGCCGGGCCGTCGCGACGCGGCACCGGGCCCCGCCGTCGGCGGCCGGCGCCCCCGGGTGCATCATTGCGTCGCCGACGGTCGTCGCGGACGCCCGCCGGCCGAGCACCGGGGGGTGGAGCGCATGTCCGGCACCGGAGAACCGGCGGCACCGTCGGGACGTCCGCCGCGGGGTCCCTGGCCCGTACCGCCCCCGCCGAGGCTCCGGATGCCGATCTGGGGCGGCATCCTGCTGGGGCTGTCCATCGGGGCGGTCCTCGTGGTCCTCGTCCCCCTGGTCCTGGTCGCCCTGCTCCTCACCCTGCGCGCCGTGAACGCGGCCCCGCCGCCGGACGGGTCCCCGCTCGCGCTGACCGCGAGCGAGCTGGCGGGCACCTGGCAGGACGACCGCGGCGGGATCCTCGTCCTCGCCGCGGACGGCACCTTCAGCACCACGGAGGCCTGCGGCGACTACGCGGACTTCGACGAGGGCACCCACTCCGGCTTCGACCTCCCGTCCAGGATGAGCGGCACCGGGACGTGGGACTCCGACGACGGCTCGTACCGGGACGGCGCGACCGGGGTCACCCTCGACTTCGCCCCCGGGTACGCCGCCGAGGACGTCAGCGGCTTCCTGGAGGCCAGGGGCCACCGCGGCTCCCCCGTCCTGTGGACCTACGTCGGCGACCCCGACAGCGGGGTCCTCTGCGTGCTCGAAAAGGTGGACCGGCCGTAGGCGCCACCCGTACCCCACGTGACCGAGCCCACCCCCCACTCCGTCGGAACTCCCGCGACAATGAACCCGTGATCACTTCGCCGCCACGGAGCACCCACCGACGCGCCGAACCCGCGGCGACGCCGTACGTCGATCTGTCCCGCGCCGAATGGAGCGCCCTGCGCGACAAGACCCCGCTGCCGCTGAGCGCCGACGAGGTCGAGCGGCTGCGCGGCCTCGGGGACGTCATCGACCTGGACGAGGTACGGGACGTCTACCTGCCGCTCTCCCGGCTCCTCAACCTCTACGTCCAGGCCACCTCGGGCCTGCGCGGCGCGCTGAACACCTTCCTCGGGGACGCCGGGAACGGCCACGGCGAGCAGCGCGGCACCCCGTTCGTCATAGGCGTCGCGGGCAGCGTCGCGGTCGGCAAGTCCACCACCGCGCGCATCCTCCAGGCCCTGCTGGCCCGCTGGCCCGAGCACCCGCGCGTCGAGCTGGTGACCACCGACGGCTTCCTGCTGCCGATGAAGGAGCTGCGGGCCCGCGGTCTGATGTCCCGCAAGGGCTTCCCCGAGTCGTACGACCGGCGGGCCCTGACCCGTTTCGTCGCCGACATCAAGGCCGGCAAGGACGAGGTGACGGCGCCCGTCTACTCGCACCTGATCTACGACATCGTCCCGGACGAGCGGCTCAGCGTGCGCCGCCCCGACATCCTGATCGTCGAGGGGCTCAACGTCCTCCAGCCCGCGATGCCCGGCAAGGACGGCCGGACCAGGGTCGGGCTCGCCGACTACTTCGACTTCAGCGTGTACGTGGACGCGCGCACCGAGGACATCGAGACCTGGTACCTCAACCGCTTCCGCAAGCTGCGCGACACCGCGTTCCAGGACCCGTCCTCGTACTTCCGCAAGTACACCCAGGTCTCCGAGGAGGAGGCCATGGAGTACGCGGCGACGATGTGGCGGACCATCAACAAGCCGAATCTGGTGGAGAACGTCGCGCCCACCCGGGGCCGTGCCACCCTGGTGCTGCGCAAGGGCCCGGACCACAAGGTCCAGCGGCTGTCCCTGCGCAAGCTCTGACGTCCCCGCGCAGGCCCTGAGCCCCGCCGTCCCCAGCTTCCCCGCCGTCCTCGCCGTCCTCGCCGTCCTCGCCGTCCTCGCCGTCCTCGCCGTCCTCGCCCCGGGAGTGCCCGCGTGCTGCACCTGCGTCTGATCGTCCCCGCCGGCCGCACGGACGAGGTGCTCCGCCTGGTGGAGAACACCGTCGGCACGACGCACCTCGTGGTGGTGGCGGGGGCCGCCCGCGACCCCGCCGGCGACCTGGTCCTGTGCGACGTGGCCCGCGAGGCGGGCGACGGGCTGATCTCCGCGCTGCGCGGGCTGGGCATCGACGAGTCCGGTTCGATCACCGTCGAGAACATGGACCTGACGCTCTCCGCGCACGCCGACCGGGCCGAGGAGGCCGCCCCGGGCGAGGGCGCGGACGCGGTGCTGTGGGAGGAGCTGACGGAGGCGACCCACGAGGAGTCGACGTTCAGCGTCACGTACGTGGCGTTCCTCGCGGTCGCGACGATGCTCGCCGCCTGCGGTGTGATGCTCGACAACGCGATTCTGATCGTGGGCGCGATGGCGGTCGGCCCGGAGTTCGGTCCGCTGGCCGGGATCTCCACGGCCCTGGTGCAGCGCGCGCCCCGGCTGGCGCTGCGGTCCCTGTACGCGCTGGTCGGCGGCTTCGCCGTCGCGATGGTGCTGACGGCCGGGTTCGCCTGGCTGATGGACTCCTTCGGGCTGTTCGCCCGCTCGATGATCGAGGGCGAGCGCCCCAACACGGCGTTCATCTGGAAGCCGGACGCGATGTCGTTCGTGGTGGCGTTCCTGGCCGGGATCGCCGGGACGCTCTCGCTGACCTCGGCGAAGTCGGGGGCGCTGATCGGGGTTGCCATCTCGGTGACGACCGTGCCGGCCGCGGCCAACGCGGCGGTGGCGTTCAGCTACAGCGACTACGGCCAGATGTGGGGCTCCACGGCCCAGCTGATGGCCAACCTCGGCGGGATCGTGGTCGCGGGCACCCTGACGCTGCTGGTCCAGCGGGTCCTGTGGGCGGCGCACCACCGCCGGAGCGGGAAGCCCGGCGCCCCGGGCCGGAGGACCGGCGGGCAGGACTGAGGGAATCCCGCCGCCGGAGCGGGGGTCGGCGGGCAGGGAGGCCCGCGGGCGGGGGGACGGAAAAGGCCGTCCCGTGATCCCCCGGCGGTCGGGAATCTCGGGACGGCCCCGATCCGTGCGGCGGCGGTCAGCCGAGCGCGGACTTCACCACGTCGGCCAGCCGCTCGGCGATGGCCCGCGCCTGCTCGATGTCGGCCGCCTCGACCATGACCCGCACCAGCGGCTCGGTGCCCGACTGGCGCAGCAGCACGCGCCCGGTGGAGCCCAGCTCGCGCTCGGCCGCGGCGACCGCCTCGGCGATCTCCGGGGAGGTCCCGACCCGGGACTTGTCCACGTCGGGAACGTTGATCAGCAGCTGCGGCAGCCGCTGCATGACCCCGGCCAGGTCGGCGAGCGTACGGCCGGTGGCGGCGACCCGGGCCGCCAGCAGCAGGCCGGTCAGCGTGCCGTCGCCGGTGGTGGCGTGGTCCAGGACGATGACGTGGCCGGACTGCTCGCCGCCCAGCGCGTAGCCCTCGGCCTTCATCGACTCCAGCACGTAGCGGTCGCCGACGGCGGTCTGGACGAGCCGGATGCCCTCCCGCTCCATAGCGATCTTGAAGCCGAGGTTGGACATGACCGTGCCGACCACGGTGTCCTTGCGCAGCTGCCCGGCCTCGCGCATGGCGAGGGCCAGGACGGAGAGGATCTGGTCGCCGTCGACCTCCTCGCCGGAGGCGTCCACCGCCAGGCAGCGGTCGGCGTCGCCGTCGTGCGCGATGCCGAAGTCGGCGCCGTGCTCGACGACGGCGGCCTTCAGCGGCTCCAGATGGGTGGAACCGCAGCCGTCGTTGATGTTCAGGCCGGTCGGGTCGGCACCGATCGTGATCACCTCGGCGCCGGCCCGGGCGAAGGCCTCCGGCGAGACGCGGGCGGCGGCCCCGTGCGCCTCGTCGAGCACCACCTTCAGCCCGTCGAGCCGGTTCGGCAGGACCGCGACGAGGTGGGCCACGTAACGGTCGAAGCCCTCCGTGTACTCGGTGACGCGTCCCACGCCGGCACCGGTCGGGCGCGCCCACGGCTCACCGGTGCGGTGCTGCTCGTAGAGCGACTCGATCCGGTCCTCCAGCTCGTCGGAGAGCTTGTGACCGCCGCGGGCGATGAACTTGACACCGTTGTCCGGCATGGAGTTGTGGCTCGCCGAGAGCATCACGCCGAGGTCGGCCCCCAGCGCGCCGGTGAGGTACGCCACCGCGGGGGTGGGCAGCACACCGACCCGCAGGACGTCCACGCCCGCGCTGGCGAGACCGGCCACGACCGCGGCCTCCAGGAATTCCCCGGAGGCGCGTGGGTCACGGCCCACCACGGCCGTCGGCCGGGCGCCGTCGGCGGCGCTCCCCTCGGTGAGCACGTGCGCCGCGGCCACCGAGAGGCCGAGCGCCAGCTCCGCCGTCAGATCCGCATTGGCGACACCGCGCACGCCGTCCGTGCCGAAGAGTCGTCCCACTGGTGTCCTCCGAAGATGCTCCGAAACCGCAAACCAAACCGACCAAAGCAATGCAACACAACGACACAATGCGCACAACGCCACGCATCGAACGCCGAGCAACACAACGTCACGCAAACAAGACTATGAACGTCTTATGCCGTTATACGCCCGGAGGTGTCGATAAACGAACGCCCCGGCAGCACGAGGTGTGCCGCCGGGGCGTGCGTGTAAAGCAGATGAGCAGGCGGTTTAGCGCTTGCTGTACTGCGGGGCCTTACGGGCCTTCTTGAGGCCGGCCTTCTTGCGCTCGACCGCACGGTCGTCGCGGGAGAGGAAGCCGGCCTTCTTCAGCGTGGGACGGTTGTTGTCCACGTCGGCCTCGTTCAGCGCACGGGCCACGCCGAGGCGCAGGGCACCGGCCTGACCCGAGACGCCGCCACCCGAGATGCGGGCGATGACGTCGTAGCGGTCATCGAGCTCGAGCACCTTGAAGGGCTCGTTGACTTCCTGCTGGTGCACCTTGTTGGGGAAGTAGTCCTCAAGGGTGCGACCGTTGATCTTCCACTTGCCGGTGCCCGGAACGATCCGGACGCGGGCGATGGCGTTCTTCCGACGGCCAAGGCCGGCGGCGGGCTGCGGGTCGCCGAAGCGGGACGCCAGCGACTCGCTGGTGTACTCGCCCTCGACGGGAACCTCGGACTCGAAGGTGGTGACCTCGGCGAAGACCTCTTCGCCCTCGGTGCCCTCGACGGGGTTCTCAACAGTGGTCTCGGCCACGATTCTCCTCAGATCTTTCTTTTGGTCTTAGGGGGAGGCCGGAACTACTGCGCGACCTGGGTGATCTCGAACGGGACCGGCTGCTGAGCAGCGTGCGGGTGCTGGTCGCCCGCGTAGACCTTGAGCTTCGAGAGCATCTGGCGGCCCAGGCTGTTCTTGGGGATCATGCCCTTGATGGCCTTCTCGACGGCCTTCTCGGGGCTCTTGGCCAGCAGCTCGTCGTAACGGACGGAGCGCAGACCACCCGGGAACCCGGAGTGGCGGTACGCCATCTTCTGGGTCTTCTTGTTGCCGGACAGGTGAACCTTGTCGGCGTTGATGATGATGACGAAGTCGCCCATGTCCATGTGGGGGGCGTAGATCGCCTTGTGCTTACCGCGGAGAAGGTTCGCAGCCGTGGTGGCCAGACGACCCAGGACGATGTCCTGAGCGTCGATGATGTGCCACTGGCGAGTGACATCGCCGGGCTTGGGGCTGTACGTACGCACTTCGTAGCCTTCGCTTCTTCAGTGGATGGGGTCCATACACACGACACCTCTGAAGCGATCATGCAGCTGGGGCCCACAGTGCCGGGAACACACCCGTATGCGAGCCACTGGTAACTGCTCCAGAGAACTTGCGCAAGGGCTCTTCGCGTGAGAACACGCAGCCCATACGCATAACAGCAGTCGACATTACCCGTCCCGCCCCGGGCGGGTCAAAACGCGGCGCCGGGGCCGGCCGCCCCGGCCCCACCGCTCCCGGAAGCCCTACCGCGCCCGCTCCACCCGGCGCTCGTCCCACACCGGCTCCCGCGTCTCGCGCACGACCCCGTCGGAGCCGAAGACCAGATAGCGGTCGAAGGACTTCGCGAACCAGCGGTCGTGCGTGACGGCCAGCACCGTCCCCTCGTACACCTCAAGACCGTCCTGGAGCGCCTCGGCCGACTCCAGGTCGAGGTTGTCCGTGGGCTCGTCGAGCAGCAGCGCGGTCGTGCCGGCCAGCTCCAGGAGCAGGATCTGGAAACGGGCCTGCTGGCCGCCGGACAGCTTCTCGAAGGGCTGGTCGCCCTGGCGCTCCAGCTCGTAGCGGCGCAGCACGGACATCGCGCCGCCGCGGTCCCTGGCGTGCTCGGTCCACAGGATCTCGACGAGCGTGTGCCCCAGCAGCTCCGGGTGGGCGTGGGTCTGCGCGAAGTGTCCGGGCACGACCCGCGCCCCGAGCTTCCACTGCCCCGTGTGCGCCACCGGCTCGCCCGCCAGAAGACGCAGGAAGTGCGACTTGCCGGAGCCGTTCGAACCGAGGACGGCGACCCGCTCCCCGTAGAAGACCTCCAGGTCGAACGGCTTCATCAGCCCGGTCAGCTCAAGGTTCTCGCAGGTCAACGCCCGCACCCCGGTCCGGCCGCCGCGCAGCCGCATCCTGATGTCCTGCTCGCGCGGCGGCTCCGGCGGCGGGCCCGCGTCCTCGAACTTCTTGAAGCGGGTCTGCATCGCCCGGTAGCGGGACGCCATGTCGGGGCTGTTCGCCGCCTGCTGCCGGAGCCGGAGGACCAGCGCCTTCAGCCGGGCGTGCTCCTCCTCCCAGCGCCGCAGCAGCTCCTCGAACCGGGCGAACCGGTCCTTGCGCGCCTGGTGGTACGTGTCGAAGCCGCCACCGTGCACCCACACGTCGCTGCCCGCCGGGCTGGGCTCCACACTGACGATCTTCTCGGCGGCGCGGGCCAGCAGCTCGCGGTCGTGGGAGACGAACAGGACCGTCTTGCGGGTCTCCTTCAGCCGCTCCTCCAGCCACCGCTTGCCCGGCACGTCGAGGTAGTTGTCCGGCTCGTCGAGCAGCAGCACCTCGTCGGGCCCGCGCAGCAGCGCCTCCAGCACCAGCCGCTTCTGCTCGCCGCCGGACAGGGTGCGCACCTCGCGCCACTGCGCCTTCTCGTACGGGACGCCGAGCGCGGCCGTGGTGCACATGTCCCAGACGGTCTCGGCCTCGTACCCGCGGGCCTCCGCCCAGTCGCTCAGGGCCTGCGCGTACTTCATCTGCGCGGCCTCGTCGTCGACCGTGAGGATCAGCTCCTCGGCCCGGTCGACCGCCAGGGCCGCCTCCCGGATGCGGGGCTGGGAGACCGAGACGAGCAGGTCCCGGACCGTGCGCTCGTCCCGCACCGAGCCCACGAACTGCGGCATCACCCCGAGCCCGCCGCTCACCGAGACGGTGCCGCCGTGCGGCTGGATCTCCCCGGAGAGCAGCCGCAGCAGGGTCGTCTTCCCGGCGCCGTTGGCCCCCACGAGGGCGACCACCGCCCCGTCCGCGACCCGGAACGAGGCATCACCGAGCAGTACCCGCCCATCCGGTAGGTAGTACTCCAGGTGGCCCGCTTCAAGATGTCCCATGCACAGCATTGTCACGGTCCGCGAAGCCCCGCCCAACCGGTTTACGCTCCGTTCGCCGCCGTGACCGGGGGGCACATTAGGATGCGCCGCATGAGCTTTGGGCATGGGGGGCCCTCCTGGGGGCCCGGGGACGCACGGACCCCTGACTGGGCAGCGCTGGCCGACGCCTCGGCAGCACGCAACCGGCGCAAGAAATGGCTGTTGATCGGCGGCGGGGTACTCGCCACCGCGGCGGTCGGCGCGATCGTGGCCACGGCGGTGATCTCGACCGACGAGAACAACCGCTCCGCCGGGTCCGGCAAGCACGCGAGCGAACTGCCCGCGCCGTCCGACCTGCCGACCGAGACCGCCGAACCCGAACCGTCCTTCTCCTCGGTGGCACCACCGCCCCCGCCGAACCCGAAGGACTACATATCCAGCGGGAAGAAGGACCGGGCGCCGATCACCGCCGACGCCTTCTTCCCCGGCAAGAAGCTGACGATGGGTGACCGCGTCTACGTCAAGGGCGCGACCCAGCAGACCAAGAACTGCGCCGCCACCACCAAGGGCGCGCTCGGCTCGGTCCTCGTGAACAACGGCTGCCAGCAGGTGATCCGGGTGACGTACAGCAAGGACGGGATCGCCGCCACCATCGGGGTCGCGGTCTTCGAGACCGAGGAACGGGCCAAGAAGGCGGCCCGGCAGGCGAGCGGCAGCATCGCCACCCTGAGCGGCGCGGGAGTGCCCTCCTTCTGCCCGGCCGGCTCCGTCTGCCGCCGCACCGCCAACTCCTACGGCCGCTACGCCTACTTCGCCATCAGCGGGTTCACCAACGGCAAGAGCGTCACCACCGCCGACAAGAACGTCTACACCACCGGCAACGACCTGACGAACTTCACGTTCCGCCAGATCCACCGCCGCGGCGAGCTCCAGGCGTCGGCGGCGGCGACCGCGGCCACCGGCTGACGCGACCGGGGAACCCACGTGCGCCTTCCGTTCCTCCTCACCCTCCCCCGGGTACTGCGCCACAGCGCCGCCGTCGGCGCCGACCTGCCGCCGGACGAGGCGGTCGTCGTCGACGCCCCGGACCCCGCGCTGCGCGCCGCCCTGACCTCGGCCGCCCAGGGCGACCACGGCCCCGCCCGCGCCCTGCTCGCCGCGACCCGCGAGCACACCCAGTGGGAGCTGAGGGACGGCTACGTCTCCCGCCTCGCCTCGGCCGCCCTGCACAACCCGGGCTGGCTGGACGCCTGGCAGGCCGAACTCCCCGACGACCCGGACGCGGCCCTGGTCGACGCGGCCCTGCGGATCGACCGGGCGTGGGAGATCCGCACCGCGGACCGCGCCGACCAGGTCTCGCGCGACCAGTTCCGGGCCTTCTTCGCACTCCTGGAGGACGCCGTCCCGGTGATCGGCCGGGCCGCGGAGCTCAACCCCGCCGACCCCGTACCGTGGCGCATCGCCCTGACCCACGCGGTGGGCAGCCAGGCCCCCCGTCCGGTCTTCGACGACTACTGGGACCGGGCCCGGACCCGCGACCCGCACCACTACGGGTGCCACGCCGCGGCCCTGCAGTACCTGTGCGCGAAGTGGCACGGCTCGCACGAGGAGATGTTCGGCTTCGCCGAGGGCGCCGCCGACACCGCCCCGCCCGGTTCGAAACTGCACGCGCTGCCGCTGTTCGCGGCGCTGGAGTACGCGGTCCTGTCGTCCGGGCCGCCCGACGACGGCCCCGACCCGCACGCGCACCGCGTCGACGCGGCGGTCGCCCGTGCCCTGGACCTCTCCGCCGCGTACGGGCCGGGCAGCCCGGAGGCGGCCGGCTTCCGCAACTGCCTCGTCCTGATGCTGCTGCGCGCGGAGCGCTGGGAGGAGGCGCTCGAAGCCTTCCGCTCCATCGGCGCCCACGCGACCAGGTATCCCTGGGCGTACCTCGGCGACGACCCGCGCCAGGAGTTCCTGGACACCCGCTCGGGCGTCCGGGTCCATCTGGCGGCGCGGACCCCGTTCTTCGGCCGCCCCGCGCCCTCCGCCCCCGGCCCCGTCCCCGAGTGGGTACCGGGGGCGCCCTGCGCGGTCGCGATCGCGGCGGCCCGCCCGGCGGACGTGGCCCAGGCGGCGCTGGTCTGCGGCGTCTCGCTGCGCACCGCCCCGGCCACCGACACCCACACCTACGTCGAGGCCGTCGCCGACGCCCGGCCCGCCAAGCGCTCGCTGCTGTCCACCGAGGACCCGCTGACCACGGCGGCCGACAACTTCACCACCGGCGAGAAGTGGCCCACGCTGGTGCTGCGCCGCACGCCCGAGCGCTGCGGATTCACCCTGTTCCTCAAGGGCCGCCCCCTGGCCACCCACGAGTGGGACGCCGCCGCCCCGGCCCCCGACCACACCGCGGTCACCGCCACGGCCGAGGCCCTGTCCCACACCTTCGCCCTCGACGACCCCCGCCCGCTGGCGCACGTACTGCGCTCCACCGGCAACCCGTCCCGCCACCAGGCGGACCTGCTGGCCGCGTTGTCCCTGCCCCCGCTCCCGCCGGGCTTCGGCGACCGCCCCGAGGTCCTCGGCACCCTCCCCGGCGCCCGGGTCCTCGCCCGCCGCGGCCTGCTGGCCGGGGTGCGCTCCACGCTGATCACACCGGACGGCGCCCATCCGGCACCCCCCGGCTCCCGGGAGCCGCGCGGGGCGGGCTGGTGGCTGCTGCGCGTCCTGGGCCTGCTGCTGTTCACGGCCGCCGCCGTGCTCGGCTGGTCGCCCCCGGAGGTCCGTCCGGTGCGCGGGACGGCGGCCGCGCTGGTGGCCCTGTACCTGGCGGTCCGGCTGGTACGGGCCTGGCGGTGGCGAAGGACCCACGACGCGGCCGCCGTCGCCCCGGACGAACCTCCGGCCCGGGTGAACCCGCCCGGACCGGGGGCGGTCTGACCGTCCCTCAGCAGCAGCCCGCCCCGGGCAGGGTGCGCACGTTGCGCGCCTGCGCGGCCCGGTCGGCCAGCAACTCGTCGGCGGGATAGGCGACTTCCTCCAGCGTCAGCCCGTGCGGACGCACCACGTGCACCCCGGGGTCCCGCACCCCGGCCGCGAGCACCTGCGCGGGCCACTCGGCCGGGCGGCGCCCGTCGCCGACGAAGAGCGCCGCGCCGATCAGTGCCCGGACCATGTTGTGGCAGAACGCGTCGGCCTGGACCGTCGCCGTCAGGATGCCGCTCGCCCCGTCCCGCACCCAACTCAGCTTCTGCAGCGTGCGGATGGTCGTCGCGCCCTCGCGCTTCTTGCAGTACGCGGCGAAGTCGTGCTCCCCCGTCATCCGGGCGGCCGCCCGGTTCATCGCGTCGACGTCCAACGGCCGGTCGTGCCAGAGCACATGACCCCGCAACAGGGGATCCACCCCGCCGGTCCGGTCGCAGACCCGGTACGCGTACCGCCGCCACAGCGCCGAGAAGCGGGCGTTGAACCCGTCGGCCGCCGGTGCGATCCGCCAGATCCGCACATCGGGCGCCATCCGCCCGGCCATCCGCCGCAGCAGCTTGTCCCCGTGCTCCTCCCACACCTCGACCGGCAGGTCGACATGGGCGACCTGGCCCCGGGCGTGCACCCCGGCGTCGGTACGGCCGGCGACCGTCAGGTCGTACGTCCGCGCCGACCGGGTCACGGTCCGCAGCGCGTCCTCGATCTCTCCCTGGACGGTCCGCCGCCCGGTCTGCTTGGCCCAGCCCGAGAAGTCCTTGCCGTCGTACGCCAGGTCCAGCCGCAGCCGTACGGAGCCGGGCTCCACTTCGTCACTCACCCCAGGGTCCTTTACTACCGGTGCGTGCAGGTACATCAGGTGCATACGGAACGGGCCCGCACCGCCCCGAAGGGTGATGCGGGCCCGTCCGGCGATCCCGGAACGCTCAGCGATCCCGGAACGCTCAGGCGTCCTTGGACTCGGCGTCGGCGTCGGCCGGCTTGGCGTCCTCGACGGCCTCGGTCTCGGCGGCGTCCTTCTTGAGGGCGTCCTCCTTGACCGCACGCTTGGTGGCGGCCTCGGCCTCACCGGTGGCCTGCTGCGCCACGGTCAGCGCCTCGACCAGCTCGATGACGGCCATCGGGGCGTTGTCGCCGCGACGGTTGCCGATCTTGGTGATGCGGGTGTAACCACCGGGGCGGTTCTCGTACCGCGGGGCGATCTCGGTGAAGAGCGTGTGGACGACGCCCTTGTCCGTGATCGACTGCAGCACCAGGCGACGGTTGTGGATGTCGCCCTTCTTCGCCTTGGTGATGAAGCGCTCGGCGACCGGACGCAGGCGGCGGGCCTTGGCCTCGGTCGTGGTGATGCGGCCGTGCTCGAACAGCGACTTCGCGAGGTTGTTGAGAAGAAGCTTCTCGTGCGCGGCGCTGCCGCCCAGACGGGCACCCTTGGTGGGCTTCGGCATGGTGTTTCTCCTTGTGTGCTGCACCGGCCGTACCAGGTACCGGTGTCAGTTCCCGGGCGGCGGTCGCCACCCGGAAGATCAGAAGTTCGCCGGACGGGAGCGGGCCCGTCCGGCGATCGGGGGCAGAAGCCCTCGCCCGGCCGGGGCGCCCGGCGAAACCGTGCGCCCCGATCGGGGGTGGATCAGTACTGCTCGGTCTCGACGAAACCGGCGTCCGCGTCGTCGTCGGCGCCGAAGGCGTCGGCGGCGGCGGTCGGGTCGAATCCGGGCGGGCTGTCCTTGAGCGCCAGGCCCATGCCGGCCAGCTTCGCCTTGACCTCGTCGATCGACTTCGCACCGAAGTTGCGGATGTCGAGCAGGTCGGCCTCGGAGCGGGCGACGAGCTCACCCACGGAGTGGATGCCCTCGCGCTTGAGGCAGTTGTAGGAGCGGACCGTGAGCTCCAGCTCCTCGATCGGCAGCGCCAGGTCGGCGGCGAGCGCGGCGTCCGTCGGGGACGGGCCCATGTCGATGCCCTCGGCGTCGATGTTGAGCTCGCGCGCCAGGCCGAACAGCTCGACCAGGGTCTTGCCGGCCGAGGCCATGGCGTCGCGCGGACGCATGGCCTGCTTGGTCTCGACGTCGACGATCAGCTTGTCGAAGTCGGTGCGCTGCTCGACACGGGTCGCCTCGACCTTGTAGGTGACCTTGAGCACCGGCGAGTAGATGGAGTCGACCGGGATGCGGCCGATCTCCTGGCCCACCTGCTTGTTCTGGACGGCGGAGACGTAGCCGCGACCGCGCTCGACGGTCAGCTCCATCTCCAGCTTGCCCTTGCCGTTGAGCGTGGCCAGGACCAGGTCCGGGTTGTGGACCTCGACACCGGCCGGCGGGGCGATGTCGGCAGCGGTGACCAGGCCGGGGCCCTGCTTGCGCAGGTACATCACGACCGGCTCGTCGTGCTCCGAGGAGACGACCAGCTGCTTGATGTTGAGGATGAGGTCGGTGACGTCCTCCTTGACGCCCGGCACGGTGGTGAACTCGTGCAGGACACCGTCGATCCGGATGCTGGTGACGGCGGCACCGGGGATCGAGGAGAGGAGCGTACGGCGGAGCGAGTTGCCGAGGGTGTAGCCGAAGCCCGGCTCCAGCGGCTCGATGACGAACCGGGAGCGGAACTCGTCAACGACCTCTTCGGTCAGCGACGGACGCTGAGCGATAAGCATGTTGAGATCCTTCAGTCGTGGGCACCCACTATTTGATGCCCGACAGATGAAACAAGGATACGGGCGGCATGCCCCCGGAAGGGACATACCGCCCGGATCGGCGTCACTGACGCACGGTCGTCACCGACCGTGACGGATCAGACGCGACGGCGCTTCGGCGGACGGCAGCCGTTGTGCGGCGTCGGGGTGACGTCCTGGATCGAGCCGACCTCCAGGCCGGTGGCCTGGAGCGAACGGATCGCGGTCTCGCGGCCGGAGCCCGGACCCTTCACGAAGACGTCGACCTTGCGCATGCCGTGCTCCTGCGCGCGGCGGGCGGCCGACTCGGCGGCCATCTGCGCGGCGAAGGGGGTGGACTTGCGCGAGCCCTTGAAGCCGACGTGGCCGGCGGAGGCCCAGGAGATCACGTTGCCCGAGGGGTCCGTGATCGAGACGATCGTGTTGTTGAACGTGCTCTTGATGTGCGCGTGGCCGTGAGCGACGTTCTTCTTTTCCTTGCGACGCACCTTCTTGGTAGCGCCCTGACGACCCTTGGGGGGCATGTCTTGACTCCAGATGGAGAGGGGAGGTGATCGGTCCTACAGCGAAGACCGCTGGTTGCTGCGGGTTCCGGTGGTCCGGACGTCCGCAGTGCGTCCGCTGAGGACTACTTCTTGCCCGGCTTCTTCTTGCCGGCGATCGCGCGACGCGGGCCCTTGCGGGTACGAGCGTTCGTGCTGGTGCGCTGACCGTGGACCGGCAGGCCACGGCGGTGACGCAGACCCTGGTAGCAGCCGATCTCGACCTTGCGGCGGATGTCGGCCTGGATCTCGCGGCGGAGGTCACCCTCGGTGCGGAGGTTGGCGTCCACGTACTCGCGGATCTTGACCAGGTCCTCTTCGGCCAGGTCGCGAACGCGGGTGTTCGGGTTCACGTCGGTGGCGGCGAGGATCTCCTTGGACCGGGTGCGCCCGATGCCGAAGACGTAGGTGAGGGCGACCTCCACGCGCTTTTCGCGCGGGATGTCAACACCTGAAACGCGTGCCATGCAATGGCTCCAGTTGTCATGTCGGGGGTCTTCCGCAGTGCCGCTCCCGACCGCCGACCCCTTCTGGGAGAGGTGGTACGTCCGGGTCCCCGGCCCCCGCCGGAGGTGTCGTCAGCCGAAGCTTGGACGGACTCTGCGTATGTACGGTGTTACGTGCGTCGCGCGAAGTGCTGCGAGATGCAGGGGGTCGTGCGTCAGCCCTGGCGCTGCTTGTGGCGCAGGTTGTCGCAGATGACCATGACCCGGCCGTGACGGCGGATCACCTTGCACTTGTCGCAGATCTTCTTGACGCTCGGCTTGACCTTCATGGGATGTCAGGTTCTCCGGGTCAGTGCCATCACCGCGCCGAGGCGGGGTGCAGGCAAGATCTACTTGTAGCGGTAGACGATCCGGCCACGCGTCAGGTCGTACGGGGAGAGCTCCACGACGACCCGGTCATCCGGAAGGATTCGGATGTAGTGCATCCGCATCTTGCCGCTGATGTGCGCGAGGACCTTGTGACCGTTCTGGAGTTCCACCTTGAACATGGCGTTCGGGAGGGACTCGATCACGGTGCCCTCAATTTCGATGGCACCTTGCTTCTTGGCCACGCTTCGCCTTTCGAATCGGCTACCTTGATCGACTTCCGCCATCGCATGTGGAATGTGGACACACTGATGCACGAGAGCCGACGAGTCAGTCTACGTCAGCGAACCTCAAAAGACGAATCCGTCAAGTTTGCCCAGCCGAGGAGATCCTTAGACCTTCGCAAGCGGGTCAAATCCACCCCGCGCTCCTCGGCGGGCACTCGACTCACACGCTTCCCGCAGGCCCCACCGCCGGTACCGGGCCGGTCCGACCGGGCGGGCCGGTTCAGCCGAGGGGGTCCGGGGCCGCCTCGATGCCGTACTGCGCCAGCTTCGCCCGGCCGCAGTCGGGGGCGGTCAGGACCAGGGGGCCCTGCTCGGTGAGGGCGATCGAGTGCTCCCAGTGGGAGGACCAGGTGCCGTCCGTCGTGATGACCGTCCAGTCGTCCTGGAGCACCTCGGTCTGCGCGGTACCGAGCGAGACCATCGGCTCGATGGCCAGGCAGACGCCGGGGACGAGCTTGATGCCCTTGCCGCGCTTGCGGGCGACGTAGTTCAGCAGGTGCGGGTCCATGTGCATCTCGGTGCCGATGCCGTGGCCGCCGTAGTCCTCGATGATCCCGTACTTGCCGGTGGCGGGGCGGGGCTGGCGGCGGATGTAGGACTCGATCGCCTTCGAGATGTCCACGAGCCGGTTGTTCACCTTCATCGCGGCGATGCCGGCCCACATCGATTCCTCGGTGACCCTGGACAGCTCGACCAGTTCCGGGGCATGACCGGTGCCGACGAAGGCGGTGTACGCGGCGTCGCCGTGCCAGCCGTCGACGATGGCGCCGGCGTCGATGGAGATGATGTCGCCGTCCTTGAGGACGGTCTTGTCGTCCGGGATGCCGTGGACGACGACCTCGTTGACCGAGGTGCAGATCGTCGCGGGGAAACCGCCGTACCCGAGGAAGTTCGACTTGGCACCGTGGTCGGCGATCACCTTGCGGGCGACCTGGTCCAGGTCGCGCGTGGTGGCACCGGGCACCGCCGCCTCACGGGTGGCCGCGTGAATGGCAGCGACCACCAGCCCCGCCTCGCGCATCTTCGCGATCTGCTCGGGGGTCTTGATCTGCACCATTGCGCGGCGCCTCTCTGCGTCGGACTGCATCGAACGGTGGTCGGGGGATACGGCGTACCGGGACAACGATACGGCGCAAACAGTCGGCCGCGGCGTCCGAGGACGCCGCGGCCGACTGCACGAGTACTGCGGGTGTTGCGCTCAGCCCTGGTCGGACTTGAGTGCCTCCATCGCCCGCTCGGTCACGTCGGTGACCTTGCCGAGCGCGGAGATGGTGACCACCAGGCCCTGGGACCGGTAGTAGTCGATGATCGGCTCGGTCTGGGTGTGGTAGACCTCCAGCCGGGTGCGGACCGTCTCCTCGGTGTCGTCGTCCCGCTGGTACAGCTCGCCGCCGCAGGCGTCGCAGACGCCCTCGGTCTTCGGCGGGTTGTACGTCACGTGGAAGACGTGCGAACCGTCGTTCCGGCAGATCCGGCGGCCGGCGATGCGCTTGACCACCTCGTCCTCGGGGACCTCCAGGTCCAGGACCGCGTCGAGCTTGGTGCCCTCGTCCTTGAGCATGGCGTCGAGCGCCTCGGCCTGGCCCACGTTGCGCGGGAAGCCGTCCAGCAGGAAACCGCCCTCGGCGTCCGGCTGGGACATGCGGTCCTTGGCCATCCCGATGGTGACCTCGTCCGGCACCAACTGGCCTGCGTCCATGTAGGCGCGGGCCTGCTTGCCAAGGTCGGTGCCCTGGCTGATGTTGGCGCGGAAGAGATCGCCCGTGGAGATCTGCGGAATCGACAGGTTCTTGGCAAGGTACGCAGCCTGCGTTCCCTTGCCGGCACCGGGCGGCCCGACGAGGACGATTCGCATCAGCGGAGGAACCCTTCGTAATTGCGCTGCTGGAGCTGACTCTCGATCTGCTTCACGGTCTCCAGCCCCACACCCACGATGATCAGGATGCTCGTCCCGCCGAACGGGAAGTTCTGGTTGGCACCGTTGAAGCCCGCCAACGCCATCGTCGGCACAAGAGCGATCAGACCCAGGTACAGCGAGCCCGGCCAAGTGATCCTGTTGAGCACGTAGCTCAGATACTCGGCAGTAGGTCGACCGGCCCGGATACCCGGGATGAAGCCACCATACTTCTTCATGTTGTCGGCGACTTCCTCGGGGTTGAACGAAATCGCCACATAGAAGAAGGCGAAGAAGACGATCAGGAGGAAGTAGGCCGTGATGTAGTACGGGTGGTCGCCCTTGACGAAGTGGTCCTGAATCCATGTCGCCCAGCCCGCGGTGGAGTTGGAGAACTGGACGATCAGGGCGGGGATGTAGAGCAGCGAAGAAGCGAAGATGACGGGAATCACACCCGCCTGGTTCACCTTCAGCGGGATGTACGTCGAGGTACCGCCGTAGGAACGACGGCCGATCATGCGCTTCGCGTACTGCACCGGGATGCGGCGCTGGGCCTGCTCGACGAAGACGACGAGGCCCACCATCACGAAGCCGATCAGGATGACGGTGCCGAACTCGATCCAGCCGTCGGCCAGCTTGCCGCTGGTCTTGATGGCCCACAGGGCGCCCGGGAAGCTGGCGGCGATCGAGATGAACATCAGGATCGACATGCCGTTGCCGATGCCGCGGTCGGTGATGAGCTCACCGAGCCACATGACGGCCGCGGTGCCCGCGGTCATCGTGATGACCATCACGATGGTGGTGAAGATCGACTGGTTGGGGACGATCTGGTCGGCGACCGGGCAGCCGCTGAAGAGCGCGCCGCTGGTGGCGGTGGCCACCAGGCCGGTGCCCTGGAGGATGGCGAGCGCGACGGTCAGGTAACGCGTGTACTGCGTGATCTTGGCCTGGCCGGACTGCCCCTCCTTCTTGAGCGCCTCGAGTCGGGGGATGACGACGGTCAGCAGCTGAAGGATGATGCTGGCCGTGATGTACGGCATGATGCCGAGCGCGAAGATCGTGATCTGCAGCAGTGCACCACCGCTGAACATGTTCACCAGGCCGAAGAGGCTGTTGTTGCCCTTACTGGCCTGATCAACACAAATCTGGACATTCTCGTAGCTCACTCCCGGTACCGGGATATGCGCCCCGAGGCGGTAGATCACGATGATGCCGAGCGTGAAGAGCAGCTTCTTGCGCAGGTCGGGCGTCTTGAACGCCCGGGCGAACGCGGTGAGCACGGTGCCTCCTGCGACCCCCGCGCAATGCGAAGAGGTGACGGTCTTGAGGATCGACGAATACGTAAACGGTCAAAGGTCCTGGGGAGTGCCCAGGGGGTACCACACAACAACGCACGCCACCTTACCGGCGACCATGCCCCCCTAGGAACGACCAACCGGGGATGCCCCTTTTGAGAGGCATCCCCGGTCGGATGTTCAGGCCATCGAGTTGTCTCAGACGAGCTCGGTGACGGTACCGCCGGCGGCGGTGATCTTCTCCTTGGCGGAGCCGGAGACGGCGTCAACCGAAACCTGCAGCGCCACGGAGATCTCGCCCTGTCCGAGGACCTTGACGAGGTGGTTGTTGCGCACGGCACCCTTGGCGACCAGGTCGGCCACGGTGACCTCGCCACCCTCGGGGTAGAGGGTCGCGAGCTTGTCCAGGTTCACGACCTGGTACTCGGTGCGGAACGGGTTCTTGAAGCCCTTGAGCTTCGGGAGACGCATGTGGAGGGGCATCTGCCCACCCTCGAAGCGCTCCGGAACCTGGTAACGGGCCTTGGTGCCCTTGGTGCCACGACCGGCGGTCTTACCCTTGGACGCCTCACCACGACCCACACGGGTCTTGGCGGTCTTGGCGCCCGGGGCAGGCCGGAGGTCATGGGCCTTCAGCGGCTTGTTCTCCGCCATGTCAGTCGACCTCCTCAACCGTCACGAGGTGGCGGACGGTGTGCACCATGCCGCGGAACTCGGGACGGTCCTCCTTGACGACCACGTCGTTCAGGCGCTTCAGCCCGAGCGAACGAAGGGTGTCGCGGTGGTTCTGCTTGCTGCCGATGTACGACTTCGTCTGCGTGATCTTGAGGCGAGCCATTACGCACCCGCTCCCGCACGCGCACGGAGCAGAGCCGCGGGGGCGACGTCCTCGAGCGGCAGACCGCGGCGGGCCGCGATCTCCTCGGGACGCTGCAGGCCCTTGAGGGCCTCCACGGTCGCGTGCACGATGTTGATCGCGTTGTCGGAGCCGAGCGACTTCGACAGGATGTCGTGGACGCCGGCGCACTCCAGGACGGCGCGCACCGGGCCACCGGCGATAACACCGGTACCGGGGGAAGCAGGCTTCAGCAGGACGACGCCCGCAGCCTTCTCACCCTGGATCGGGTGGGGGATGGTGCCCTGGATGCGCGGGACCTTGAAGAAGTTCTTCTTGGCCTCTTCCACGCCCTTGGCGATGGCCGCGGGAACTTCCTTGGCCTTGCCGTAGCCGACACCGACGGTGCCGTCACCGTCGCCCACCACGACCAGCGCGGTGAAGCTGAAGCGACGACCACCCTTCACAACCTTGGCGACGCGGTTGATCGCGACGACGCGCTCGACGTACGCGGTCTTCTCGGCGGCAGCTGCGCCGCCGTCACGGCCCTTCCGGTCCCGCCGCTCGCCGCCACCGGCACCGCTTCCGCGGCGCTGGGGTCCAGCCATTGGATTTACCTCTCTCTGTTACGTCCGCTGTGCGTAGGAACCGGGCTCAGAACTTCAGACCGGCTTCACGGGCGGCGTCAGCCAGAGCGGCAATCCGCCCGGCGTACTGGTTACCACCGCGGTCAAACACGACGGCCTCGACGCCTGCGGCCTTGGCGCGCTCAGCGACCAGGGCGCCGACCTGCTTGGCCTGGGTGCTCTTGTCGCCCTCGCCACCACGGATGGAGGCGTCCAGGGTCGACGCCGACGCGAGCGTGTGGCCCGCGATGTCGTCGATGACCTGGGCGACCATGTGGCGGTTGGACCGCGTCACGACCAAGCGCGGGCGCTCCGGCGAACCGGAGATGTGCTTGCGGACACGGATGTGGCGACGCTTGAGGGCGGCACGCTTGTAGGCGTCGCCCTTGGCGATCTTCACGCCGTATGCCATGGCTACTTACCAGCCTTTCCGACCTTGCGGCGGATGACCTCGCCGGCGTACTTGACGCCCTTCGCCTTGTACGGGTCGGGCTTCCGCAGCTTGCGGATGTTGGCCGCGACTTCGCCGACCTTCTGCTTGTCGATTCCCTCGACGGACAGCTTGGTCGGGGACTCGACCTTGAAGGTGATGCCTTCCGGCGCCTCGACGACGATCGGGTGGCTGTAGCCCAGGGCGAACTCCAGGTTGGAGCCCTTCGCCTGGACGCGGTAACCGACACCGCTGATCTCGAGCGCCTTGGTGTATCCCTTGGTCACACCGGTGATCATGTTCGCCACCAGCGTGCGGGACAGGCCGTGGAGGGCCTTGTTCTGACGCTCGTCGTTCGGGCGGGTGACGTTGAGAACGCCGTCCTCACCCTTGGTGACCTCGATCGGCGACGCGACGGTGTGCGTGAGGGTGCCCTTGGGACCCTTCACCGCGACCGTGCGGCCATCGATGGTGACGTCCACACCGGCGGGAACCTGGATGGGGAGCTTGCCGATTCGCGACATGAGCTATTCCTCCGTTCCCGACTACCAGACGTAGGCGAGGACTTCCCCACCTACGCCCTTCTTGCTGGCCTGCTGACCGGTCAGGAGACCGTGGGACGTGGAGATGATCGCCACGCCCAGGCCGCCGAGGACCTTCGGCAGGTTGGTGGACTTTGCGTAAACACGCAGACCCGGCTTCGAGATGCGCTTGATGCCGGCGATCGAGCGCTCGCGGTTCGGACCGAACTTCAGCTCGAGGACGAGGTTCTTGCCGACCTCGGCGTCCTCGACCTTCCAGCCGGTGATGAAACCCTCCTGCTTGAGGATTTCCGCGATGTGCGACTTGATCTTGCTGTGCGGCATCACGACGGAGTCGTGGTACGCCGAGTTCGCGTTGCGCAGACGCGTGAGCATGTCTGCGATGGGATCAGTCATGGTCATGAATTGGCCTTCGGCCTCTCTCGCCGGGGTTTCCTGTATGCGCCATCCCTCTCCCCACTCAGTGGCGGGACGGGTGCGGTGCGGGGACCTACGGCGTAGTAAGTCGGTCTTGGACGGCAGGCGCCCAACCCTTCAAGCCTACGGCATGAAAGGCGGGGCTCCTGCCGACCAGATGCTTACCGAGAGCTTCCGGGTACTTCCAACGCCCAGGGGGCGAGGGAGAGTTACCAGGAGCTCTTGGTCACGCCCGGCAGCTCGCCACGGTGAGCCATCTCACGGAGGCACACGCGGCACAGGCCGAACTTGCGGTAGACGGAGTGGGGCCGGCCGCAGCGCTGGCAGCGGGTGTACCCGCGGACGCCGAACTTCGGCTTACGGGCGGCCTTAGCGATCAGAGCCTTCTTCGCCACGGTCAGTTCTCCTTGAACGGGAAGCCGAGGTGACGAAGGAGGGCACGACCCTCGTCGTCGTTGGTCGCCGTGGTGACCACGGTGATGTCCATGCCCCGGACCCGGTCGATCTTGTCCTGGTCGATCTCGTGGAACATGACCTGCTCCGTGAGACCGAAGGTGTAGTTGCCACGGCCGTCGAACTGCTTCGGCGACAGACCGCGGAAGTCACGGATACGCGGCAGCGCGAGCGACAGCGTACGGTCCAGGAACTCCCACATCCGGTCACCGCGGAGGGTGACGTGGCAGCCGATCGGCTGGCCCTCGCGCAGCTTGAACTGCGCGATGGACTTGCGGGCCTTGGTGACGGCCGGCTTCTGGCCGGTGATCGTGGTGAGGTCGCGCACGGCGCCGTCGATCAGCTTGGAGTCGCGGGCGGCGTCGCCCACACCCATGTTGACCACGATCTTGACCAGGCCGGGGACCTGCATGACGTTCTCGTAGGAGAACTCCTCACGCAGCTTGCCGGCGATTTCCTCGCGGTAGCGCGTCTTGAGACGCGGCGCAGTGGTGGCAGTCATCAGATGTCCTCACCGGTCCGCTTGGCAACGCGGATCTTGTTGCCCTCGTCGTCGAAGCGGTAGCCGACGCGGGTGACGACCTTCTTGCCGTCCTTCTCCACAACCAGCTGTACGTTGCTGACGTGAATCGGGGCCTCGGTGGTGACGATGCCGCCGGTCTGCGAACCGCGAGCCGTCTGACCGGCCTTGGTGTGCTTCTTGACCCGGTTGACACCCTCGACGAGGACACGGTCCTGAGCCGGGTAGGCCACGATGACCTTGCCCTGCTTGCCCTTGTCCTTACCGGTGATGACCTGAACCAGGTCGCCCTTCTTGATCTTCATGCTTACAGCACCTCCGGCGCGAGCGAGATGATCTTCATGAACTTCTTCTCGCGCAGTTCCCGGCCCACGGGGCCGAAGATGCGGGTGCCGCGGGGGTCGCCGTCGTTCTTCAGAATGACGGCGGCGTTCTCGTCGAAGCGGATGTACGAGCCATCCTGACGACGACGCTCCTTGACGGTGCGAACGATGACGGCCTTGACGACGTCACCCTTCTTCACGTTGCCACCGGGGATCGCGTCCTTGACGGTGGCGACGATGACGTCACCGATGCCCGCGTAGCGGCGACCCGAACCACCGAGAACACGGATGGTGAGGATTTCCTTCGCACCCGTGTTGTCGGCGACGCGAAGTCGCGACTCCTGCTGGATCACGTCTATCTCCTGATCGTCTGCCGGTTCCCGACGGGGGCCGCACAGGGTGACCTGCGCGGCTCCCCGCCGAGCCTGGCGGAACTTGCCTGAGGGGAATGCCCCTCAGGAATTACTTGGCCTTCTCGAGGATCTCGACGACGCGCCACCGCTTCGTGGCGGACAGCGGCCGGGTCTCCATCAGGAGGACGCGGTCGCCGACGCCGGCGGCGTTCTGCTCGTCGTGCGCCTTGAGCTTGTTCGTACGGCGGATGACCTTGCCGTACAGCGCGTGCTTGACACGGTCCTCGACAGCGACGACGACGGTCTTGTCCATCTTGTCGCTGACGACCAGACCCTCACGGGTCTTGCGGAAACCGCGGTCGGTGTTCGTCTCAGTCACAGTCTTCTCGCTCATCAGACGCTCTCCACCGTCTCGATGCCCAGCTCGCGCTCGCGCATCAGGGTGTAGATCCGGGCGATGTCCTTACGGACGGACTTGAGCCGACCGTGGTTCTCGAGCTGCCCGGTCGCCGCCTGGAAGCGGAGGTTGAACAGCTCTTCCTTGGCCTCGCGGAGCTTGTTGAGCAGCTCCTCGTTGCCCAGCTCGCGCAGCTCGGACGCCTTGGTTCCGGCCGACATCACGCCTCACCTGCCTCGCGCCGAACGATGCGGCACTTCATCGGAAGCTTGTGAGCAGCGCGGGTGAGCGCCTCACGAGCAATCTTCTCGTTCGGGTAGGACAGCTCGAACATCACCCGACCGGGCTTGACGTTCGCGATCCACCACTCGGGAGAACCCTTACCGGAACCCATGCGGGTCTCGGCGGGCTTCTTCGTCAGGGGACGGTCCGGGTAGATGTTGATCCAGACCTTGCCGCCACGCTTGATGTGGCGGGTCATCGCGATACGAGCGGCCTCGATCTGGCGGTTCGTCACGTACGCCGGGGTCAGCGCCTGGATGCCGTACTCGCCGAACGCAACCTGCGTGCCACCCTTGGACATACCGCTGCGCTTCGGGTGGTGCTGCTTGCGGTGCTTGACCCTACGGGGGATCAGCATTTCGGTCAGGCCTCCGTTCCGGTGCTCTCGGCGGCCGGAGCGGCAGCGGCGGGAGCCTCGGCCTTGGGGGCCTCGGCAGCCGGAGCCGACTGCTGCTGCGGCTTGCGGCCGCGACCGCCACGCTCGCCACCGCGGCCACGACCGGCCGGACGGTCGGCGCCGCCACGGGCCGGGCGGTTGCCGGCGCGGGCAGCGGCGTTCTCGGCGCGGACCTCGGCGATGTTCTTGACGTCGCCCTTGTAGATCCAGACCTTCACGCCGATGCGGCCGAAGGTCGTCTTGGCCTCGAAGAAGCCGTAGTCGACGTTCGCGCGGAGGGTGTGCAGGGGCACACGGCCCTCGCGGTAGAACTCCGAGCGGGACATCTCGGCGCCGCCGAGGCGGCCACCGCACTGGATCTTGATGCCCTTGGCGCCGGCCTTCATCGAGGACTGCATGCTCTTGCGCATGGCCCGACGGAAGGAGACGCGGGAGGAGAGCTGCTCGGCGACGGCCTGGGCCACCAGCTGGGCGTCCACCTCGGGGTTCTTGACCTCGAGGATGTTCAGCTGGACCTGCTTGCCGGTCAGCTTCTCCAGCTCGCCGCGGATGCGGTCGGCCTCGGCGCCGCGGCGGCCGATGACGATGCCCGGACGAGCGGTGTGGATGTCAACGCGGACGCGGTCGCGGGTGCGCTCGATCTCCACCTTGGAGATGCCGGCCCGCTCCATGCCCTTCGTCATCATGCGACGAATGGCGACGTCTTCCTTGACGTAGTCCTTGTACAGCTTGTCGGCGTACCAACGGGACTTGAAGTCCGTGGTAATGCCGAGCCGGAACCCGTGCGGGTTTACCTTCTGGCCCATTACCGGGTTCCTTCCTTGCTGCTGACGACCACGGTGATGTGGCTGGTCCGCTTACGGATCCGGTAGGCACGGCCCTGGGCACGCGGACGGAACCGCTTCAGGGTCGGGCCCTCGTCCACGTACGCCTCGCTGATGACCAGCGAAGAGGCGTCGGTGTGGTCGTAGTTGTGTGCGGCGTTGGCGATGGCGCTGTCCAGCACCTTGCCAACCGGCACGCTCGCGGCCTGCGGGGCGAAACGCAGGACCGCCTGAGCCTCCGTGGCATCCATGCCACGGATGAGGTCCACCACGCGGCGGGCCTTCATGGGCGTGACGCGGATGTACCGCGCCTGGGCCCTGGCTTCCATGGTTGTCCCTTCGGTGTAAGTCATTAGTCGTTCCACTCCGCGATTAGCGGCGCTTCGACTTCCGGTCGTCCTTGACGTGGCCGCGGAAGGTGCGAGTCGGCGAGAACTCGCCGAGCTTGTGGCCGACCATCGACTCGGTGACGAACACCGGGACGTGGATCTTGCCGTTGTGCACCGCGATGGTGTGACCCAGCATGGCCGGGACGATCATCGAGCGACGGGACCAGGTCTTGATGACGTTCTTGGTGCCTGCCTCGTTCTGTACGTCCACCTTCTTGATGAGGTGGCCGTCGACGAAGGGCCCCTTCTTGAGACTGCGCGGCATCTAAACCCGCTCCTAGCGCTTCTTGTTCGTCTTGCGGCGGCGGACGATGTACTTGTTCGATGCCTTCTTCGGCGAACGAGTACGACCCTCCTTCTGACCCCACGGCGAGACCGGGTGGCGACCACCGGAGGTCTTGCCCTCACCACCACCGTGCGGGTGGTCAACCGGGTTCATCGCGACACCGCGGACGGTCGGGCGGACGCCCTTCCAGCGCATGCGGCCGGCCTTGCCCCAGTTGATGTTCGACTGCTCGGCGTTGCCGACCTCGCCGATCGTGGCGCGGCAGCGGGCGTCGACCAGGCGGATCTCACCGGACGGCATGCGGAGGTGGGCCATGGTGCCCTCCTTCGCCAGCAGCTGCACGGAGGCACCCGCGGAACGGGCGAACTTCGCGCCGCCGCCGGGCCGCAGCTCGATGGCGTGGATGGTCGTACCGACCGGGATGTTGCGCAGCGCCAGGTTGTTGCCGGGCTTGATGTCGGCGGCCGGGCCGTTCTCGACACGGTCGCCCTGCGACAGGCCACGGGGGGCGATGATGTAGCGCTTCTCGCCGTCCGCGTAGTGCAGGAGCGCGATGCGCGCGGTGCGGTTGGGGTCGTACTCGATGTGCGCGACCTTGGCCGGCACGCCGTCCTTGTCGTGACGACGGAAGTCGATCACTCGGTAGGCGCGCTTGTGGCCACCGCCCTGGTGGCGAACGGTCACACGACCGGCGTTGTTACGGCCGCCCTTGCTGTGCAGGGGGCGGACCAGCGACTTCTCCGGCGTGGACCGCGTGATCTCGACAAAGTCGGCGACGCTGGAGCCACGACGGCCCGGGGTCGTCGGCTTGTACTTGCGGATACCCATTTCTCAGTCCTCGTCCGATTCCGGACGACTCGACCTCCGTCAGGAGGTCGGGCCGCCGAAGATGTCGATACGGTCGCCCTCGGCGAGGGTCACGATGGCGCGCTTCGTGTCGGCGCGCTTGCCGAAACCGGTGCGGGTGCGCTTGCGCTTGCCCTGCCGGTTGATCGTGTTGACCCCGGTGACCTTGACCGAGAAGACCGCTTCCACGGCCTGCTTGATCTGGGTCTTGTTGGAGCCGGGCGCGACGATGAACGTGTACTTGTTCTCGTCGAGCAGCGCGTAGCTCTTCTCGGAAACAACCGGCTTGACGAGAACGTCGCGCGGGTCCGTGAAGGTCTTGCTGGTAACGGTCGCCTCGCTCATCAGGCGTCGCTCCCTTCGGTCTCAGCGGTCTGGGGGCCAGACACGAAGGACTCGAAGGCGGCCTGGGTGAAGACCACGTCGTCAGAGACGATCACGTCGTACGTGTTCAGCTGGCCCGGCTCCAGGATGTGCACCTGGGGCAGGTTGCGGGCGGACAGCCACGCGGCCTCGTCGGCGCGGTCGACGACCAGGAGCAGGTTCTTGCGCTCCGAGATCTTGCCGAACAGCGTCTTGGCGGCCTTGGTGGAGACGGCACCCTCGACCACGCCGGTGACGACGTGGATGCGGGAGTGACGGGCCCGGTCCGAGAGGGCACCGCGCAGGGCGGCGGCCTTCATCTTCTTCGGGGTCCGCTGCGAGTAGTCACGCGGCACGGGGCCGTGGACGACGCCACCGCCGGCGAACTGCGGAGCGCGGGTCGAACCCTGACGGGCGCGGCCGGTGCCCTTCTGGCGGTACGGCTTCTTGCCGCCACCACGGACTTCGCCGCGGGTCTTGGTCTTGTGCGTGCCCTGACGGGCAGCTGCCAGCTGCGCGACAACGACCTGGTGGATCAGCGGAACGCTGGTCTTGGCGTCGAAGATCTCCGCGGGGAGCTCGACGGTCCCGGCCTTGTCGCCTGCCGGCGAAAGGATGTCAATGGTGCTCATCGGTTCCTCAAGCCCCCTTGGCCGCGGTACGGACCAGGACGAGGCCGCCGTTCGGACCGGGGACTGCGCCCTTGATGAGGAGCAGACCCTTCTCCGCGTCAACGGCGTGAACGGTCAGGTTCTGGGTGGTGACCCGCTCGTTGCCCATGCGGCCCGCCATGCGGAGGCCCTTGAACACACGGCCCGGGGTGGCGCAGCCACCGATGGAACCGGGAGAGCGGTGCTTGCGCTGGGTGCCGTGACCGGCGCCGAGGCCCTTGAAGTTGTGACGCTTCATGACACCGGCGAAGCCCTTGCCCTTGCTCTTGCCCGTGACGTCGACCTTGACGCCGGACTCGAACACCTCGGCGGTGACTTCCTGGCCGAGCGTGTACTCGCTGGCGTCGGCGGTGCGGAGCTCCACCAGGTGGCGGCGCGGGGTCACGTCGGCCTTGGCGAAGTGGCCCTTGAGGGGCTTGTTCACCTTGCGGGGGTCGATCTCGCCGAAGGCGATCTGGACTGCCTCGTAGCCGTCGGTGTCGTTGGTGCGGACCTGGGTGACGACACAGGGCCCGGCCTTGACGACGGTCACCGGGACGACCCGGTTGTTCTCGTCCCAGACCTGGGTCATGCCGAGCTTCTCGCCCAGGACGCCCTTAATGTTCTTAGCCATCTCGCGCGTCACCTCAGAGCTTGATCTCGATGTCGACGCCCGCCGGCAGGTCGAGACGCATCAGCGAGTCAACCGTCTTCGGCGTGGGGTCGAGGATGTCGATGAGGCGCTTGTGCGTGCGCATCTCGAAGTGCTCGCGCGAGTCCTTGTACTTGTGCGGCGACTTGATGACGCAGTACACGTTCTTCTCAGTGGGCAGCGGCACCGGGCCCGCGACCGACGCACCAGTGCGGGTCACCGTCTCGACGATCTTCTTCGCCGAGGAGTCGATGACCTCGTGGTCGTAGGCCTTGAGCCGGATGCGGATCTTCTGTCCCGCCATGGCTACTAGTAGTCCTGTCTCTCGCTAACGCTCTGGAACCCGGGGGCTCTGACGACTCCATCTCCGACCCACGCGGTCGGGCGTGTCGCATCCCCTCTACGCAGATCTCCCGAAGGATTTCCCAACCAAGGGGGTGCGGGCCCGAGGACCGCAGGACCGGGGGCGGAACACCCACCGGGCGCCTGGCCGGTGCCCCGCTGACGCTTCCCGGAAGATTCCCGTACGTCCGACCCGCAGGGGGTCGACGAGTACTGTGGGACTCGCTTCCGGTCCTCCCGGCGGGAGGCGCGCAGCATTGACACTCAACCGAGCAACCTGGTCAGTGTGCCATACGGGGCGCGGGCCTGGCCAATCGGGCGGAGGATCTTACCCCGCGTGGTCGCCCGGTCAAACGCGGGCGCGCGGCGGCGCCCCGGAGGCTCCGCTTCCACCGGACGCGCCGGATGCCACGGACCGCCGCTCCCCCCGCCCGTCCGGCCCACCGCGACTCCCGGGAAATCCGGTCGAGCGCCGCACTCCCCCGCCCTACAGTGACCGGTCGGGCAACACCATCGGCACCGGGGGCTTCCGTCATGCGTACGCACTATCCGCGCACCGCGCACCTGCCCTGGTCCCCCGGGGCCACCTCGGACGACGTGCGGATCGCGGACCTCTCCGGGCTGACCGGCCGCGAGGTCGTCGTCACCGAGAAGCTGGACGGCGAGAACACCACGCTCTACCCCGACGGGCTCCACGCCCGCTCCCTCGACTCCGCCCACCACCCCTCACGGGGCTGGGTGAAGGCCCTCCAGGGCCGGATCGGGGCCCGCATCCCCGCCGGGCGGCGGATCTGCGGCGAGAACATGTTCGCCCGTCACTCCCTCCCGTACGACGGTCTGGAGAGCTACTTCTACGGATTCTCCGTCTGGGACGGGGAGCGGTGCCTGGACTGGGACCGGACCGTGGCGTTCCTGCGCGACCTGGGGATACCGGTGCCGCCCGTGCTGTGGCGCGGGGTGTTCGACGCCCGCGCCGAGAAGACCCTGCGGGCGCTGCGGCCGGACACCGGGCGGCAGGAGGGGTACGTGGTGCGCCCCGCCGACGGCTTCGACGCCCCGCACTTCGGCCGCCTGGTCGCGAAGTGGGTGCGCCCCGGCCACGTGCGGACCGACACGCACTGGATGCACGCCGCCGTGGTGGAGAACGGGCTCGGCCCGGCCGCCGCCCTGTGGGCCGTACGGTCCGGGGCCCCCGTCGACGCGGCGGCGCTGGCCGCCGCGACGGGCACGGGGGCCGGGGACGCCAAGGCCGCCCGCGCGACGGCCGCGGCCCTCGACGCGGCGGGCCGCACCGGAGACGACCGGCTCGCCGGGGTGCTGGCCGCGCTGCTGCGCCGTTCGCCCCGCGCCGCGCTGGCGCCCGCGCTGGCCCGGACGGTGGGGATGCCGCTCGCCCGGCGCGTCGCCGACCTCGTCGGGCTCCACCCCTCGCTGCACCGCCCGTACCCGGACGAGGAGCGCCGCACGGGCCTGGTCCGGATGTCGTTCGCCGCCGACCTGCCGCTGCTGCACACCCTGGCCGCCGCGGTCGCGGAGGACGACGGGGCCCGCGAGCAGGTGGAGTGGTCGGCGCTGCACGCGGAGGAACTGCGGGAGCCCGAGGGGCTGCGGGACGCCTTCGCGGACCTGGCGCCGGAGGCCGCCGACCGCTGCCTGGCGCAGGCCCGCGAGGCGTACGCGCTGGGCCGGGTCGGCACCGCCGAGGAGGCGGTCGCGGCGACCTGGCGGTGGCGGTCGGGGGACTTCCCGCGCCTGGTCCACCTGGTCGGCCCGTCCGGCAGCGGCAAGAGCACCTTCGCGCGCGGCCTGCCCGGGGTCGGCGCGTACGTCTCGCTGGACGACCTGCGGCTGGCCCGGGGTTCGCGCGCCGACCAGAAGGCCAACGGCGAGGTGCTGCGCGAGGGACTCGACCGGCTGGACGCCGCGCTCGCCGCGGGCGGCACGGTCGTCTGGGACGCCACCTCGCTCAACGCGCACCAGCGTTCCCTGGTGCACGCGGTCGCCCGGCGCCGGGACGCGCTGCTCACGCACGCCGTGGCCCTGGTCGACGAGGCGGAGCTGCTGCGCCGCAACGGCCGGCGCGACCACCCGGTGCCCCCGGAGGTGCTGACCTCCCAGCTGCACCGGTTCGTTCCCCCGTACCCCGGCCAGGCGCACCGCACCTGGTACATCGGGGCGGGCGGAACCGTGGAGGACAGGGCGTGACGACGGAGGGCGACGCGTAGATGCGTACCAGCGAGGAGATCTACCACCGGGTCCGCTGGGACGCCCGGTTCGACCCGGCGCGCTTCGTGATGGGCGTGGCGCAGCGCGGGACGGTGCCCAAGCGGGTGCCGCTGCCCCGGTTCACGCCGGGCGGGGACATCCCCTGGCACCGGGTGCTGTTCTTCGAGGCGGACGGCGAGGTGGTGTGGGACCGGTCCTCGGGGGTGGACCGGATCGACGCGACGGACGCCGGGCGGGTGCGCACCCCGCGACGGCTGCCGTCCCCGTACTTCACCTCGCGCACGCCGCACGCGTACTCCGCCTCGCGGGCCGCCTGGACGCCGGTGCCCGAGGACGCGCCCGCGCCCCCGCCGGCCTCCGGTCCCCCGACGCTGCTGACCTGGAACACCCTCTGGGACCGCTACGACAGCGACCGCATCGACACCGCCCGCCGCAGGCCGCTCCTGCTCGACGCTCTGCGTGCGGCGGACGCCGACGTCATCGCCCTCCAGGAGGCCGAACCCGCCCTGCTCGCCCTGCTGCTGGCGGCGCCCTGGGTCCGCGACGGCTACACGTTCTGGGCCGATCCGGCGGGCCGGGACGTCGCCGACTGCGGTCTGCTGCTGCTCAGCAGGCTTCCGGTGCGGGAGGCGGGGCTGCACGCGCTCGGCCCGCACAAGGCGGTCGCGGCCGTCGTCGTGGAGACGTCCGAGGGGCCCTTCACGGTCGCGGTCACCCATCTCAGCAGCGACCACTCGTCGAACGGCGCCGGACGGCGCGATGCCGAACTGACCGATCTGGCAACGGGGTTGGCTGCGGTCGAGGGCGATGTGGCGCTGCTCGGCGACTTCAACGACGGCGGGGACACCCCGCAGGAGCGGCTGGGGATGGCGGACGCCTGGAGCCGGGTGCACGGCGCCGGTGACCGGACGCCGACCTTCGACCCCTCGGTCAATCCGCTGGCCGCGGTCTCCTCGCTGACCGGGCGCGCGTCCCGGCTGGACCGGGTGCTGCTCCGCTCGGAACGGCTGCGCCCGGCGTCGGCGGTGCTGCTGGGCGACACGGCGGCGCCGGACGGGCTGTACGTCTCGGACCACTTCGGGGTCCGGGTCGGGCTGGCCCGCGCCGCCGGGACCCCCGGGGCCCATGAGGCCGGTGATTCCGCGGAGGCGGAGGCGGCCGTCGCCGCGGAGGGCGTCCTCGCCGCGGAGATCGTGCGCCGGGTGGCCGCCGCCCTGCCCGAGGGGTGCGTCCACCTGGTCGGTTCGCGCCGGACGGGGTGCGCGCTGCCCGGCGCCGACGTGGACCTGGTCGCGGCGCTGCCGGGCGACGGGGACCTGCCGGGGGTGCGGGCGCGCCTGGCCGCCGCGCTGCCGGAGGCCGCCGGGGCGCGCGAGGTGACCGGGGCCCGCGTGCCCGGTCTGCGCTTCGAGGCGGACGGGCTCGGGGTGGACCTGGTGACCGTCGCGACGGGCGACGTGCCCCCGGCCGGGGCGGTCGCCCGCCGCACCGGACTGGGCGCGGCGGCGGCCGTCGCGCTCAGCGCGGTGAGCGACGCGGACGCCGTGCTCGCGGCGGCGGACCCGCACCGGGAGGCGTTCGTCCGGCTCGCCCGCGACGTGAAGGCATGGGCCCGGGCGCGCGGCCTGGACTCCGCCCCGTGCGGCGGGCTGCCCGGCCTCGCCTGGTCGGTGCTCGCGGCCCGTACCGCCCACGAGGCGGGCGACCTGCCGCCGCTCGCCCTGCTGCGGCACTTCTTCGCGACCTGGGCGGCGTGGGACTGGGACCGGGCGGTCGGCGACGAACCGCCCTCCGGCGACGCCGACGGGCTCCCCCTCACCGTGCTGACCCCGACCGCCCCCGTGCGTTCCTGCACCGCGCAGGTCTCGGCGGCGGGCCGCGACCTCGTCACCGAGGAACTGTTCCGCGCCTGGGAGGTCCTGGAATCCGCCGCGGACTTCGGCCCCGTGCCGCGTTCCCTGCTCTGCGCCCCGCCGCCGCTGCGCGAACGGCACGCGGCCTGGGCGGTCGTCCCGGTGCGGCGGGGCGAGGACGAGGGCCGCTTCCGGGGCCGGCTCCTGGCCCTGCTCGCCGCTCTCGCCGACGCGGGCTCCCCGGACGCCCACGCCTGGCCCCGGCCCTACGCCGCCGACGCCTCCCACGTCCAGTACGCCATCGGCCTCGGCCGCACCCCGCCGGACGCGTCACGGCTCGCGGAGATCGGCGGCGAGCTGCTGCGCGGCATCCCGGGGGCGGAACTACGACGGGTGGACGGGGACGGGGTACGGGACCTGCGATGAACCGCGGAACCACGCCCGCCCCGGCCTCGACCCGAGCTCCGGCTCCGGCTCCGGCTCCGGCTCCGGCTCCGGCTCCGGCCTGCGATTATCCGTTCATGAACACCACCACGGTCTGGTCCCTGCGCCCCGCACGGCCCGGGGACGTCGAGGAACTGGCCGAGCTGCGGGCCGTCGTGATGCGTCCCGACCTGGAGCGGCTCGGGCGCTACGACGAGCACCGGGTGCGGCAGCGGCTGCGGGACTGCTACGCGCCGGAGCACACCTCGATCGTGGTCGTGGACGGCGCCCTCGCGGGCTCGGTCACCCTGCGCCCGGTCGAGGACGGGCTGTGGCTGGAGAACTTCTACCTCTCCCCCGCCCTCCAGGGGCGCGGCATCGGCACCGCCGTGCTCCGTCCGCTGCTCGCGCGGGCCGACGAGGAGGGCGCGACCGTCCGCCTGGACGTGCTCCGGGGCAGCGCCGCCCGCGCGCTCTACGAGCGCCACGGCTTCACCGAGGAGCGGCGGGACCCGGTCGACGTGTTCATGGTCCGGCCGCCGACCCGCCCGGCCTGACCGGACCCGGTCCCCGGAGGACCGTCCGCCACGCGTGCCGCCCCGGGCCTCCGCCCGTACCCCGTCCGACGGCCCGGCCGCCGGGAACGTACGAACCGTTCAGCTGCCGCAGACGTACGAGACGAAGCCTTCCCACGCCCCCGCAGTGAAGGAGAGCCGGGGCCCCCGGCAGTCCTTGGAGTCACGGACCCGCACCGCCCCCGGGGCCGTCGCGACCTCGACGCAGTCGTTGGGGTTGCTGCTGTCGCTGTAACTGCTCTTGAACCACCGCAGCTCGGAGGCTTCCCCGGCAAAGGGCTTGTAGGTCATGTCTCTCCCCGCACTTGCTCGATGAACGCCTGGGACTCCTCCGGCGTGAGAGCCCGAGCCCGGATGATTCCAAACCGTAGGTCAAGAATACGAAGCTGCTTCGGGTGGGCAATGGGCCTG
Organism: Streptomyces sp. sk2.1; assembly: GCF_008120935.1. Taxonomy (GTDB): domain Bacteria; phylum Actinomycetota; class Actinomycetes; order Streptomycetales; family Streptomycetaceae; genus Streptomyces. The sequence continues at coordinate 135,591 of NZ_RDBO01000077.1, read as the reverse complement.
CCTGCGAACTCGTCGTCGGCCCGGCCGACAGCCGATCCGTCGGCGAATTTCAGTACTTGGATCCGCCCGCCCGTTCCTGGGTGATCCCACCGGGAGGTCGGCATCACCTGGATGTCCACGAAGGGCAACTCCCCCAGCCGCAGCAGGTTGTCGAGCTGCCGTCGCCACACCGCCACGCCCCCGATCGGGCGGCGCAGCGAGGACTCCTCCTGGACAAAGCTGAGTTCGGGGGCGGGGGCCCGGTCGAAGATGGAGTGCCGGGCCACGCGTCCGGCCACGGCTCGCTCCAGATCGTCCGGCGAAAGGACCGGGCGCCTCGTACCGAGCAGGGCTCTGGCGTATTCCTCCGTCTGCAACAGACCGTGCAGGTTGTGACTGCCGTATGCGGCGAGCTCGACGGCCCTGGCCTCCAGCTTCGCCAGATCCCGGATCTTCTTCGGGTACCGGACCTCCGCCACGTCCTGCTTCATCGCGGCGATCTTCCCGGCCGCCCCCAGCACCTCGTCCGCCTTGTCCAGGAACTCCGGGCGAGGGATCCGCCGCCCGCCCTCCACCTTGTGGACCAGGTCCTCCCCGTACCCGATCACCGCGCCGAACTCGCCGGCCCGCAGTCCCGCGGCCTCCCGCCAGGCCTTGATCTGCCGCCCCACGGCGGCGACCACCGCGACGCCCGACTCGTCATCGGGATCGACGTCCCAGCCCGGCTCGTCCGCCCCGCCGTCACCACTCCGCTCCGTACCGACCCCGTCCACGCTCATCCGTGCCCCGCTTCCGACGCGCTCACCGTTCCCGGCCCAACCCCCGGTGTCCCCCGCACGTCACCCCGGACAGCCGGGACAACACCGGACAAGCCCCGGACAACTCCCGTACGCGCAGGGCTCATCGCTCCTCACGGTACGTAGACCTGGCCGCGCCGGGAGACATGGCCCGAGAAGTCACCCGAACCGGATATTCCGCCTGTGTCCCGTCCGACGGCCCGGACCAGGCAACCCTCCCCCGTCGATCTCCGTCTATCCCCCCGCGGCAACCGCTCACCCCCCTCCGGCGGTCCGCACGCGAATCGGCACGCAGCACAGGGTCGCCCGACCGCCCGCTGCGGGGGAACGGACGGAGCACGGTGTGACGGATCGACCCTTGTCGCGCGCATCCCGCACGGGAACGACGCGGCGCACCCTGATGACGGCGGCGGTCGGCGCGACCGGGCTCGCGGCCCTCACCGCCTGCGCGGCGCCCTCCTCGCCCCGTCGCCGCGACCCGGCCGCGGATCCCCTGCCCGGCCTGCCGATCAGCACCTCGCACCCGGCCCTGATGATGCAGTTCCTCGCCCACCCGGACGACGACCTGTACTTCATGAACCCGGACACCCAGCAGGCCCTGGACGCCGGCGCGCCCCTCGTCTGCGTCTACCTGACCGGCGGCGAGGCCAACGGCGTCAACCGAATACCCGGCCGCCCCACGCCCCCGCCCGACAAGGCCGCGTACTCCTCCTCCCGCCACCAGGGGCTCCGCCAGGCGTACGCGACCCTGCTCGGCCTCGACCGGTTCACGGCGTGGGAGAAGTCCGTCCTCGAACTGCACGACGGTCACCGCGCCGAGATCAACACCCTCTCCTCCGGCGGCCGCAGGGTCGAGCTGATCTTCCTCAACACCGCCATGCACACCTCGTACGGGCGCCTCGGACTGCCCAGCCTCTGGCAGGACCGGCGGCTCGTCCTGCGCACCGTCGTCGCCGACGACTCCCCGCTGACGAAGGCGGGCTCGTACACCTACGACGGGCTGATCGACGTGCTGGTCGGGCTCCTGGACCGGTACCGGCCCAGCGTCGTGCACACCCTGGACCCGGACCCGGACATCCAGCACAGCAGCGAGGCCGTACGCCGCCGGGACAGCGAGCAGCCGGGCTACTCCGACCACCCCGACCACACCGCCGCCGCGTCGTTCACCTGGGCGGCGCTGATCCGGTGGGTGGCGCACTCCACCCGGGACGGCGCCGGGATACCCGCCTTCACCACCACGTCGTTCCGGGCCTACTACAACCGGCACTGGCCGAAGAACCTGCCGCCCGCGGTACTGGCCGAGAAGGCCTCGCACCTGGTGCCCTACGGCGGCTCGGTGGACTGGCGGTGCGGCAACCCCGCGGGCTGCGGGGACTACAACGTGGGCGGCGACAGGCCGCTGACCAACCGCAAGGGCTGGGTGCGGTCCACCCACCACCGCCATCCGGGCCCCCGAGCGCGGGTCGCCGCCGGGGCGGACGGCCGGCTCACCCTGTACGGGGTGCTGGGACTGCGCGCGGCCCGGTGGCGCGAGAGCGCGCCCGGCAGCGGGCTCTTCGAAGCAGCGGACGACCTCGGCGGCGGTCCGCTCGCCCCGGTGCTGGGCTCGGCGGCGACGGCGGACGGGCGGCACCTGCTGTTCGGGCTGCGGTTCGCGGCGCTCGGCGGGCACGGCTCGGACAACGAGCGCGAGATCGTGCTGCTGGAGCAGGGCGCACCGGGCGGCCCCTTCCACGCCTGGCGCGGGCTCGGCAACCCCTCCGCCGGAGCGGACCATGGGCGGCGGATCGGCGTGCCCGTCGCCGTGACGGCCCCGGACGGCCGCGTCCACCTCTTCGTACGGAACGCGGAAAAGGGGCTGAGCACCCGGGTGCGCGACGCGGGGTCCGGGCGCTGGAGCGAGTGGCGCGATCTGGGCGGCGGCGAGGTGCAGGACGGGCTGACCGCAGTCGTGGACACGGCGGGGTGCGTCCATGTGTACGCGGCCGGGCACCACTCCGTGCACCACTGGACCCAGGACACCCCGGACACCGACGTCACCGCCCGTGCCCAGCTCACGGACGCTCCCACACCGGCGCACGCCCCCGGCGCGCTCCCCGCGCCGGACGGGTCCGTAGAGCTGTACTACCGGCCTGCCGCACGGTCGGAGCTCGCCGTCGTACGGTCCGGCGCCGATCCCGCGCCCCGCTTCGGGGGGTACGGTCCGGTGACCGCCGCCGCCGCGCCGGGCGGCCCGGTCCTGCTGGGCCGGACCTCGGAGGGCCGCATCCGGCTGCGGACCGCCGAGGGCTCCGCCGTACGGTCGCGGGGGCCGGTCGCCCTGGATGGCACCGCGCTCCACGTCGGCGCTGACGGGCGGCCGGTCGTCGTGGGGTTCGGGGCGGACGCCGCACCCTGGGCGTGGCGCCCGTAGAGTCGGGCGACTCCGCCCCAACTGCCGCTCCATAAGGCCGCGTTATTCCCAAACGCTAGTACCTCTGCCTCGTCGCGCTCCGGCACCCTGTTGCCCACCATCCCCCATGGACACGCCCACCCCAGCGTGTCGCGCGAAACGAGGAAGCATGCGTATATCCAGGCTCGTGCCCGCTGCCGCCGCCGCAGCGGCCTGTGTCCTCGCCCTCTTCGCACCGTCCGCGTCGGCCGCCCCGGAGCCCCCGCTCCAGGACTCCCCGCCGCCCACCACCCAGATCATCGGCGGCGGCCAGGCGACCAACGCCCCCTGGGCCGCCCGCCTCTTCTCGAACGGCAGGGAGACCTGTTCGGCGACGATCATCGCGCCGACCTGGATCCTCACCGCCAAGCACTGTGTCGCCGGCGGCGGCCTGTCGTTCCGCATCGGCAGCCTCGACCAGCACAGCGGCGGTGTGGTCGCCAACGGCACCCAGACCTACACACACGGCTCGGACCTGGCACTGGTGCGCCTGGACCGTTCCGTGCAGGCGACCTACTCCCGCCTCGGCTCGCCCGGCTCGGTGAGCATCGGGCAGAGCGTCCAGGTCTGGGGCTGGGGCGCCACCTCGCAGTGCGGCTCCGAGGCCAACTGCCAGTCGCGCTACCTGAAGGTCGCCAACGTGACGGTCACCGGCGGCTGCAGTGACGCGTACGGCGGCTCGGCGATCTGCGCCCGGCGCGGCAACGGCATCACCGCGGGCGGCGACTCCGGCGGCCCGATGACCGCGAACGGCATCCAGGTCGGCGTCGCCTCCACCAGCGACCGGCAGACCACGACCGCGTACACGAACGTCACCGCGTACCGGTCCTGGATCCAGTCGATCGCGGGCGTCTGACCGACGCCGCCGACCGGGACGACGGGCACCTGACCGGCCCGCCGTCCCCGTGAACCGCAGGGCCCCGGTACCTCGCCGCTCCGAGGTACCGGGGCCTGCGCCCGTTCCTGGCCCTGCGCGATCCGTACCGCGGCGACGGGGGTGCGGACGTGCGGCTTGCCGACCGTCGACGAGAACTGGTCGCGTACAGTGCCGACGCCGAGGAACAGCTCGGCGACGATCTCCCGGGAGTGCGCCCCGGCGGCCGGCCGCAGGACCTCGGCCTCCCGTCCGGTGAGCGGGCCGGGTGCGGACCGCTCGACACCCCGCAGCCGGGGGTCGACGCCCCGGCCGCCCGCGGCGATCCGCCGGATGGCGTCGGCGGTCCGCGCGGGGTGGCGCTCTTGAGCAGGTACCCGGCGGCGCCGGCGTCCAGCGCCCGGCGACGCGGTGACCGCGCGCACCCAGATCGGCGGGGTGCCGGTGCCGGGGGACGGTCCGGCCGCGCTGCCCGGGGCGGACGGGTCCGTCGAGCTGTTCCACCGCGCGGCGGCGAAGGCCGCCCCGACGACCGTACGGACCGGCCGGACGGCGGCGGTGTCGGTCTCGGCGGCCCCGGGCACCGGGCCGTCGACCTGCCGGGCCTCGACGGGTACGGTGCGGTGGCCGCCGCCCGTACGCCGCGCGGCCCGGTGCTGCTCGGCCGTACCACGAAGGGGCTGATCCGGCTCCGCACGCCCGACGGGACCCTCGTGCGGCGGCAGGGGCCGCCGGCGTCGGACGGACCCGCGCGCTCCACATCGGGAAGGACGGGCGGCCGGTGGTGGTGGCCCCGGGCCCCGACGCCCTGCCCCGGGTCTGACGGCCCTGACCCGGCCGCCCGGAAGCCGGCCGGGGACGCCGTCGACCCCGTCCCGGGCCGCCGTCACCTCCCGGTCCGGGCCGCGGTTGACCCTCGACCTGGTCAAGGGCCCAGAGTTCCGGACGTGGAGAACGACATGCGCAGCATCGGCGAGATGGCCCGCGACAGCGGACTGGGCGTGAGCGCCCTGCGGTTCTACGACGGGGCCGGCGTGCTGGTCCCGGCCCGGGTGGACCCGGACAGCGGCTACCGCTGGTACGGGCCCGAGCAGCTCGCGGAGGCCGTGCTGCTGGCCGGGCTGCGCCGGACCGGCATGCCGCTGGCGGACATCCGGCTGGTGCTGGCCGGGTGGTCCGCCGCCGACACCGAACTGATCCGGACGCTGCTGCGGACGCATCTGCACCGGCTCGAAACAGGTCTGTCCGAGGCCCGCGCCGAGTTCTCCAGGATCCGAGCCGTACTCGAACGCAGGGAGAACCCCATGGCCTCGCTCCGCACCACGCCGCTCCGATCGGCCGTTTCCGGCCCCGGGCTGGCCGCCGCCCTGGACGCGGTCCGCTTCGCCGCCGGCACCGACCCCGAGCTCCCCATGCTGCACGGCGTCCTGTTCGACTTCGAGGACGACGGGCTCCGGGTCGTGGCCACCGACCGGTACCGGCTGGCCGTCGCGCACACCGGCACGACCGGGCACGAGGGCCCCGGCACGCAGGTCGTCGTGCCGTCCCCGCTCGTCGACGCCATGCGGGCGCTGCTCACCGACGACGCGGACACCCGCCTCACCGTGGACGGCGACCGCGTGGCCCTGGAGTCGGGCGACCGCCAGGTGGCGGGCCGGTGCCTCGACCACGGCTTCCCCGACTACCGCCGCCTCGTCCGCCTGCCGGCCGGGCGCCGGGTGACCGTCGACGTCCCGGCCCTCCGGCAGGCCGTCGAGAACGGTCCCGTCCATACGGAAACGGCCCGCGAACAGGACGGACCGGGCGACGGGCTCACCCTGCTCGGGCCGGCCGACGACGGCACCGTGACCGTCCACGAGGACGCCGACGGCCACCGGGACGACCTGATCGCCCTCAACCGGGAGTTCCTGCTGCACGCCCTCGACGCCGGGGCCCGGGACCGGCTGGTCCTGGAGCTGGGCGCGCCGACCGCCCCCGTCGCGATCCGCCGGACCGACTCCGAGGACACCTTCTCCCTGCTGATGCCCGTCCGTCTGGACGGCTGACCCGGGGCTCCGTGCACACACCGGAAAAGCCCCCGCGCACACCGCAGAACCCCGGACGCGCCGAAGGGCCCCGGACATGCCGAAGGGCCCCGGTCCACCGCTCGCGCGGCGGGCCGGGGCCCTTCTTGGTGCTCTGTGCGGAGCAACCAGGTCAGACGGTCAAGTAATTACTTGACGATCTTGGTGACCTGGCCGGCGCCCACGGTCCGGCCACCCTCACGGATGGCGAACTTCAGGCCCTCCTCCATGGCGACCGGCTGGATCAGCTGGACCGACATGACGGTGTTGTCGCCCGGCATGACCATCTCGGTGCCCTCGGGGAGGGTCACGACGCCGGTCACGTCCGTGGTACGGAAGTAGAACTGCGGGCGGTAGTTGTTGAAGAACGGGGTGTGACGGCCACCCTCGTCCTTCGACAGGATGTAGGCCTGGGCCTCGAACTCGGTGTGCGGCGTGACCGAACCGGGCTTGATGATGACCTGGCCGCGCTCGACGTCCTCGCGCTTGATGCCACGGAGGAGCAGACCGACGTTCTCACCGGCCTGGCCCTCGTCGAGCAGCTTGCGGAACATCTCGATGCCGGTGACCGTGGTGGTGGTCTTCTCGTTCTTGATACCGACGATGTCGACGGTCTCGTTGACCTTGAGGACACCACGCTCGATACGACCGGTGACGACGGTGCCACGACCGGTGATCGTGAAGACGTCCTCGATCGGCATCAGGAACGGCTTGTCGACGTCACGCTCGGGCTGCGGGATCGCCTCGTCGACGGCCTTCATCAGGTCGAGGACGGACTGGCCCCACTCCTTGTCGCCCTCGAGGGCCTTGAGCGCGGAGACCTTGACGACCGGAACGTCGTCGCCCGGGAACTCGTACTCGGAGAGCAGCTCACGGACCTCGAGCTCGACGAGCTCCAGGATCTCCTCGTCGTCCACCATGTCGGCCTTGTTCAGGGCGACGACGATGTACGGAACGCCGACCTGGCGGGCCAGGAGCACGTGCTCCTTGGTCTGCGGCATCGGGCCGTCGGTGGCGGCGACCACGAGGATGGCGCCGTCCATCTGCGCGGCACCGGTGATCATGTTCTTGATGTAGTCCGCGTGACCCGGGCAGTCGACGTGCGCGTAGTGACGCGACTCCGTCTGGTACTCGACGTGCGCGATCGAGATGGTGATACCGCGCTGGCGCTCTTCGGGAGCCTTGTCGATCTGGTCGAAGGCCGAGGCCTCGTTCAGGTCCGGGTACGCGTCGTGCAGCACCTTGGTAATGGCGGCCGTGAGGGTCGTCTTACCGTGGTCGATGTGACCGATGGTGCCGATGTTGACGTGCGGCTTAGTCCGCTCGAACTTCGCCTTCGCCACTGGGTCCTCCTGTGGAGTGGTTCTGTACGCCTTGCTTCATCGGCGCCAGGGTGATCTTTGCTGGGATGCCGGGGCCGGGGGCATTCAACACATTGCTTTCGCTCTGCGAGGAATGCCCCACCAGGCTCCGGTGACAAGCCTAAAGCGTGAGCTCGGGAGAGTTACTCGCCCTTGGCCTTCGCGATGATCTCCTCGGCGACGTTCCGCGGAACCTCGGCGTAGGAGTCGAACTGCATCGAGTAGCTTGCGCGACCCGAGGTCTTGCTGCGGAGGTCTCCGACGTAGCCGAACATCTCCGAGAGGGGCACGAGGCCCTTCACGACGCGAGCGCCGCTGCGCTCCTCCATGGCCTGGATCTGGCCACGGCGGGAGTTGATGTCGCCGATGACGTCACCCATGTAGTCCTCGGGCGTGGTGACCTCGACGGCCATCATCGGTTCGAGGAGAACCGGGGACGCCTTCCGCGCGGCCTCCTTGAAGGCCTGCGAACCGGCGATCTTGAAGGCCAGCTCGGAGGAGTCGACCTCGTGGTAGCCACCGTCGAGAAGAATGACGCGAACGCCCGTCATCTCGTAGCCGGCCAGGATGCCGAACTGCATGGCTTCCTGGGCACCCGCGTCCACCGAGGGGATGTACTCCCGGGGGATGCGGCCACCGGTGACCTTGTTGACGAACTCGTACGCGGCCTCGCCGCCCTCGATGGGCTCGATCGCGATCTGCACCTTGGCGAACTGACCGGTACCACCGGTCTGCTTCTTGTGGGTGTAGTCGACGCGCTCGACGGCCTTGCGGATCGTCTCGCGGTACGCGACCTGCGGCTTGCCGACGTTCGCCTCGACGCGGAACTCGCGCTTCATGCGGTCGACGAGCACCTCGAGGTGAAGCTCGCCCATACCGCCGATGACGGTCTGGCCGGTCTCCTCGTTGGTGTGCACCTGGAAGGAGGGGTCCTCCTCCGAGAGACGCTGGATGGCGACACCCAGCTTCTCCTGGTCACCCTTGGACTTCGGCTCGATCGCGACCTCGATGACCGGCGCCGGGAAGTCCATGGACTCCAGGATCACCGGGTTCTTCTCGTCGCAGAGCGTCTCACCGGTGGTGGTCTGCTTCAGACCCATGACGGCGATGATGTCGCCGGCGCCCACCGAGTCGATCTCCTCACGCTTGTTCGCGTGCATGCGGTAGATCTTGCCGATGCGCTCCCTCTTGCCCTTGACGGAGTTCAGCACCGAGGTGCCGGACTCCAGGCGGCCCGAGTAGACCCGGACGAAGGTGAGCTTGCCGAGGTGCGGGTCGCTCATGATCTTGAACGCCAGCGCCGCGAGGGGCTCCTCCTCGGACGGCTTGCGCTTGACGACGACCTCGGCGTCCTTGACGTCCTGGCCCTCGATGGCCTCGACGTCCAGGGGCGAGGGGAGGTAGCGCACGACGGCGTCGAGCAGGGGCTGAACGCCCTTGTTCTTGAACGCGGTGCCGCAGAACACCGGGGTGACGGTCGTCTCGCCGCCCTTGCCGGAGTTGATGGTGATGCGACGGATGCCCTCGTAGAGCTGCTCCGCGGAAGGCTCTTCGCCCTCCAGGTAGAGCTCCATGAGCGCCTCGTCGTTCTCCGCGGCGGCCTCGAGGAGCTTGCCGCGGTATTCCTCGGCCTGCTCCGCGAGCTCGGCCGGGATGTCGACGATGTCGTACGCCTCGCCCTTGGTCGCTTCCGCGGGGTAGACGAACGCCTTCATCGTCACGAGGTCGACGACGCCCGTGAAGTCGGCCTCGGCACCGATCGGGAGCTGCATGACGATCGGGGTCGCACCGAGGCGGTCCGTGATCATCTCGACGCAGCGGAAGAAGCTGGCACCGGTGCGGTCGAGCTTGTTGACGAAGCAGATGCGCGGCACGCCGTAGCGGTCCGCCTGACGCCAGACGGTCTCGGACTGCGGCTCGACGCCCGCGACACCGTCGAACACGGTGACGGCGCCGTCGAGGACGCGGAGCGAACGCTCCACCTCGACGGTGAAGTCGACGTGACCCGGGGTGTCGATGATGTTGATGGTGTGGTCAACATCGTTGAGCGGCCAGTGGCAGGTCGTCGCGGCGGACGTGATCGTGATGCCGCGCTCCTGCTCCTGCTCCATCCAGTCCATCGTGGCAGCGCCGTCGTGGACCTCACCGATCTTGTACGAAACGCCGGTGTAGAACAGGATCCGCTCGGTGGTGGTCGTCTTGCCCGCGTCGATGTGGGCCATGATCCCGATGTTGCGGACCTTGGCCAGGTCAAGCGAAGTGGTGGCCATAAGGCTCAGTCTTCTCTCGGTCTCGATGTGGGTAGCGACTACCAGCGGTAGTGCGCGAAGGCCTTGTTGGACTCGGCCATCTTGTGGGTGTCCTCACGCTTCTTGACGGCAGCGCCAAGACCGTTGGAGGCGTCGAGCAGCTCGTTCATGAGGCGCTCGGTCATGGTCTTCTCGCGGCGGGCGCGGGAGTAGCCCACGAGCCAGCGCAGCGCGAGGGTGGAGGCGCGACCGGGCTTGACCTCGATCGGCACCTGGTAGGTGGCGCCACCGACACGGCGGGACTTGACCTCGAGCGAGGGCTTGACGTTCTCAAGCGCGCGCTTCAGCGTGATGACCGGGTCGTTGCCGGTCTTCTCGCGGAGGCCCTCCATGGCGCCGTACACGATCCGCTCAGCGGTGGAACGCTTGCCGTCCAGCAGGATCTTGTTGATCAGCGAGGTGACAAGAGGAGAGTTGTAGACCGGGTCGATGATGACCGGGCGCTTCGGGGCGGGGCCCTTACGAGGCATTCTTACTTCTCCTTCTTGGCGCCGTAGCGGCTGCGGGCCTGCTTGCGGTTCTTGACACCCTGGGTGTCGAGCGAGCCGCGGATGATCTTGTAACGAACACCCGGCAGGTCCTTCACACGGCCACCACGCACGAGCACGATGGAGTGCTCCTGCAGGTTGTGTCCCTCACCCGGGATGTAGGCCGTGACCTCGATACCGGAGGTCAGACGCACACGCGCGACCTTGCGGAGTGCCGAGTTCGGCTTCTTCGGGGTGGTCGTGAACACACGCGTGCAGACGCCGCGGCGCTGGGGCGAACCCTCGAGTGCGGGCGTCTTGTTCTTCTCGACCTTGTCCTGCCGGCCCTTCCGGACCAGCTGCTGGATCGTAGGCACTACTTCTCCGGTTTCTGTGTGCCGTTCGTGAAACTAACCTGGAACGTCACCGACCCACGCGGTCGGGTGTGTCGAATGCTGCAGACTTCTGCCGCAAGGCAGAGGGAGCGCAGATCACGGTGGCCCCTGACGGACTCGCCATGCGGTTGAGGACACGCACACGAGCCCAGGCACACCCCAGGCACAAGGTCTGAGCGTACCTACCTCATCGACTCCGGTCAAAACAAATGCTGTCCACCGGAACACGCCGAGGCCCCGATGCGTCTCCATGACAACCTTTGCCGGACCTTCGGGCCGGGGTATTCGCCTGGAATCAATCCCCCTGCCCGCTCTTCAGTGCGTTGCCGTTCAAATAGTTCTGAATCAAGACGAGATCCTCTCGGTCCTTCCGGCGATTGGATCTCCTCTTCCAGGCGGCCACCTCGGCGAGCGGGCAGAACGGTATGCCCTGGATGAACTCGGCTGCCTCGATCAGTTCGTCGGGCTCCGCGGAGCCGGGCAGCCAGCGGTCGAACACTTCCAGGCAACCGTCGAAGAGCAGCACCATATGGCCGTACCCGGATGGCGCCGGAATGGGGTCGGCCAGGCCGACGACCACCTTCCAGGCCGCCCCCCTCGCCACGACGTCCAGGTCCCCCACGGTCTTCCTGAGCCCATGGGCCAGCATGGGTCCGCTGCCCGCGACGACGTAGTCATCGACCGCCAGGTCGAGGGACAGGAGCTTCCGGACAAATGGATGTTCGGTCAGGTCCAAAGGCCCTCCTCCTAGAGGACGGGCAGCCCGACCGCGGAGCGAGCGGCCATGCCCATCGCCAGGGACGCGATGACACTGGCCAGCGTACCGATGAGGAAGTATTCCGAAGCGTGCTTGCCGTGGTCGTTCGTCGGTACGCGTGCCAGCGACTTGGCCGCCAGGACCAGGGCAGCGGCTTCGGGCTGACCGGCGGCGATGAAAGCGAAGAGAAGTCCGCGCTCCAGCAATCCGATGTTCTTGCTGCCGCTCATGAAATCCAGCGCCTTGGTCTTTTCCGGTCCGTCCCGCATCGACTCGACTTCGGCACGGACCGGGTCCGTGGCCGCCTTGGCCAGAGATCCGCCGCCGAACACCGCGAGGAGAAGGGCCGACAGAAAGATCGCCACTCGGTCACTGCGCAACAGGTCGCCGCCCAGGGTGACTGTTGTACCGCCTGCCGTCCACAGCGACAGCAGCGCGGCGACGACCAGCAGGGCCGCCCCCGCACGTTTCGTCGCCGGCGAGGAACCCGCCGTCAGGGGAAGCGTGATCGAGAAACCCGGCGACGGCATCGCGGCCGCGCCATGCAGCAGGGCCGATCCGTAGACGAGCAGCACAGCGGTGGCCAACGCCGACCAGGACCTCGGCTCGTGCGCGTACGGAGCGATGATGTACACGCCGTACAGGGCCACGAAGGAAACTGCCGGCCATGGACGAGTCCGCTGCCAGCCTGTCCCCCATGGCACCGATAACGCCGCCGTCATACCGAAGAAGACACGCGCCGTCTCCAAACCCGCCCCCATGCTTCCACCGTCGAGCCCCTCGGCCGAGGGCGGACTTTACCCGGGCGGTCCCGCACACACCGCGACTTCGCCGAACCGACACATACGCCGGAGGGCGGCCACCCCGTGCGATACGGGGTGGCCGCCCTCCGGTTCGTTCAGGCGACTCGCGGCTGCCTACTGGTTGTACGGACCGTAGTCGTAGTCCTCCAGCGGAACGGCCTGGCCGGAGCCCGTGCCGAACGGCGAGTAGTCCATGTCGTCGTAGCCGACGGCCGAGTACATCGCGGCCTTGGCCTCCTCGGTCGGCTCGACCCGGATGTTGCGGTAGCGGGACAGGCCCGTACCGGCCGGGATGAGCTTACCGATGATGACGTTCTCCTTGAGGCCGATGAGGCTGTCGGACTTGGCGTTGATCGCCGCGTCCGTCAGGACTCGGGTCGTCTCCTGGAAGGAGGCGGCCGACAGCCAGGATTCCGTCGCCAGCGAGGCCTTGGTGATACCCATCAGCTGCGGACGGCCGGAGGCGGGGTGACCGCCCTCGGTGACCACACGACGGTTCTCGGTCTCGAACTTCGAGCGCTCGACGAGCTCGCCCGGCAGCAGTTCCGCGTCGCCGGACTCGATGATCGTCACACGGCGCAGCATCTGCCGGATGATGATCTCGATGTGCTTGTCGTGGATCGACACGCCCTGCGAGTTGTAGACCTTCTGGACCTCGCCGACCAGGTGGACCTGGACCGCGCGCTGGCCGAGGATGCGGAGCACGTCGTGCGGGTTGGTGGCACCCACGGTGAGCTTCTGGCCCACCTCGACGTGGTCGCCCTCGCCCACCAGCAGACGGGCGCGCTTCGAGATCGGGAACGCCGTCTCGTCGCTGCCGTCGTCCGGGGTGACGACGATCTTCTTGGTCTTCTCGGTCTCCTCGATGCGGACGCGGCCGGCCGCCTCCGAGATCGGGGCGACACCCTTGGGCGTACGGGCTTCGAAGAGCTCGACGACTCGGGGCAGACCCTGGGTGATGTCGTCACCGGCCACACCACCGGTGTGGAAGGTACGCATCGTCAGCTGGGTACCGGGCTCACCGATGGACTGGGCGGCGATGATGCCGACCGCCTCACCGATGTCGACCAGCTTGCCGGTGGCGAGCGAGCGTCCGTAGCAGAAGGCACAGGTGCCGACCGCGGACTCGCAGGTCAGGACCGAGCGGGTCTTGACCTCCTCGACGCCGTGCATGACCAGCTGGTCGATGAGCACGTCACCGAGGTCGACGTTGGCGGGCGCGATGACCTTGCCGTCGACGACGACGTCCTCGGCGAGCATGCGGGCGTAGACCGAGGTCTCGACGTCCTCCGTCTTGCGGAGCACGCCGTCGGCGCCCTTCTCGGCGATCTTCAGCTTCAGGCCGCGGTCGGTGCCGCAGTCCTCCTCGCGGATGATCACGTCCTGCGAGACGTCCACCAGACGACGGGTCAGGTAACCCGAGTCGGCGGTACGCAGGGCGGTGTCCGCCAGACCCTTACGGGCACCGTGCGTGGAGATGAAGTACTCCAGAACGGTGAGGCCCTCGCGGAAGGACGCCTTGATGGGACGCGGGATCGTCTCGTTCTTGGCGTTGGACACCAGACCACGCATACCGGCGATCTGACGCATCTGCATCATGTTTCCTCGGGCACCCGAGTCAACCATCATGAAGATGGGGTTCGTCTTGGGGAAGTTCGCGTTCATCGCCTCGGCGACCTCGTTGGTCGCCTTGGTCCAGATCGCGATGAGTTCCTGCGTGCGCTCGTCCTTGGTGATCAGACCGCGCTCGTACTGCTTCTGGACCTTCTCGTCCTGCGCCTCGTAACCGGCGACGATCTCCTTCTTGGCCTCGGGGACCACGACGTCGGAGATGGCCACGGTGACGCCGGAGCGGGTCGCCCAGTGGAAGCCGGCCGCCTTCAGGTTGTCGAGCGTCGCCGCCACGATGACCTTGGGGTAGCGCTCGGCGAGGTCGTTGACGATCTCGGAGAGCTGCTTCTTGCCGACCGAGTAGTCGACGAACGGGTAGTCCTCGGGCAGCAGCTCGTTGAAGAGCGCGCGGCCCAGGGAGGTCCGCAGCCGGAACGAGTCGCCCGGCTGGAACTCCTGCTCGCCCTCCTCGGCGACCGGCGGCACCCAGCCGCGCGGCGGGATGGTGCCCACCGGGAAGCGGATGTCGACCTTCGCCTGGAGCGACAGCTCGCGGGCGTCGAAGGCCATGATCGCCTCGGCCGTGGAGCCGAAGGAGCGGTCCTGTCCGATGACGTTGCGCTCCTCCTCGTCCGTGGTGAGGAAGAACAGGCCCAGCACCATGTCCTGGGTCGGCATGGTGACGGGACGGCCGTCGGCCGGCTTCAGGATGTTGTTCGAGGACAGCATCAGGATGCGGGCCTCGGCCTGCGCCTCCGCGGAGAGCGGCAGGTGGACGGCCATCTGGTCACCGTCGAAGTCCGCGTTGAACGCGGTGCAGACGAGCGGGTGGATCTGGATGGCCTTGCCCTCGACCAGCTGCGGCTCGAAGGCCTGGATACCGAGGCGGTGCAGCGTGGGCGCACGGTTCAGCAGCACCGGGTGCTCGGCGATGACCTCTTCGAGGACGTCGTACACCACGGTGCGGCCGCGCTCGACCATGCGCTTGGCCGACTTGATGTTCTGCGCGTGGTTCAGGTCGACCAGGCGCTTCATCACGAACGGCTTGAAGAGCTCCAGCGCCATGGCCTTCGGCAGACCGCACTGGTGCAGCTTGAGCTGCGGACCGACGACGATCACGGAACGCGCGGAGTAGTCCACGCGCTTGCCGAGCAGGTTCTGACGGAAGCGACCCTGCTTGCCCTTGAGCATGTCGGACAGCGACTTCAGCGGACGGTTGCCGGGGCCCGTCACCGGGCGACCACGACGGCCGTTGTCGAAGAGCGCGTCGACGGCCTCCTGGAGCATGCGCTTCTCGTTGTTCACGATGATCTCGGGCGCGCCGAGGTCGAGAAGCCGCTTCAGGCGGTTGTTGCGGTTGATCACGCGGCGGTACAGGTCGTTCAGGTCGGAGGTCGCGAAGCGGCCACCGTCCAGCTGCACCATCGGACGCAGGTCCGGCGGGATGACCGGCACGCAGTCGAGCACCATGCCCTTGGGCTTGTTGCTGGTCTGCAGGAACGCGGAGACGACCTTGAGGCGCTTGAGCGCACGGGTCTTCTTCTGGCCCTTGCCGGTGCGGATGATCTCGCGGAGGCGCTCGGCCTCCTCGTCGAGGTCGAAGGACTCCAGGCGCTTCTGCAGGGCGGCGGCGCCCATGCAGCCGTCGAAGTACGTGCCGAAGCGGTCACGCAGCTCGCGGTAGAGCAGCTCGTCGCCCTCCAGGTCCTGGACCTTGAGGTTCTTGAAGCGGCTCCACACCTCGTCGAGACGGTCGATCTCGCGCTGCGCGCGGTCGCGCAGCTGCTTCATCTCGCGCTCGGCGCCCTCGCGCACCTTGCGGCGCACGTCGGCCTTGGCGCCCTCGGCCTCCAGCTCGGCCAGGTCGGTCTCGAGCTTCTTGGCGCGGGCTTCCAGGTCGGCGTCGCGGCGGTTCTCGATCTGCTGACGCTCGACGGAGACGTGCGCCTCCAGCGAGGGCAGGTCGCGGGTACGGCGCTCCTCGTCCACGAACGTGATCATGTACGCGGCGAAGTAGATGACCTTTTCGAGGTCCTTCGGCGCGAGGTCGAGGAGGTAGCCCAGGCGCGACGGGACGCCCTTGAAGTACCAGATGTGGGTGACGGGAGCGGCGAGCTCGATGTGTCCCATGCGCTCACGGCGCACCTTGGCGCGCGTGACCTCGACGCCACAGCGCTCACAGATGATGCCCTTGAAGCGGACACGCTTGTACTTGCCGCAGTAGCACTCCCAGTCCCGGGTCGGACCGAAGATCTTCTCGCAGAAGAGTCCGTCCTTTTCGGGCTTGAGGGTGCGGTAGTTGATGGTCTCCGGCTTCTTCACTTCGCCGTGCGACCAGGTCCGGATGTCGTCCGCGGTGGCGAGGCCGATCCGCAGCTCGTCGAAGAAGTTGACGTCGAGCACTTGTCGTCAATCCCTCTTTCGGGGGTTCGAGCCCCCTCGCGTCAAGCGAGAAATTGGGGCACTTCAGCAATGGTCTGAACGGGTCCGGGGAGAGCCGGCCGGATCACTGGGATCCGGCCGGCCAACCCGTCAGACCTCTTCGACGCTGCTCGGCTCGCGCCGGGACAGGTCGATACCGAGCTCCTCCGCCGCGCGGAAGACGTCCTCGTCCGTGTCGCGCATCTCGATGGACATGCCGTCCGAGGACAGCACCTCCACGTTGAGGCAGAGCGACTGCATTTCCTTGATGAGCACCTTGAAGGACTCGGGGATGCCGGGCTCGGGGATGTTCTCGCCCTTGACGATGGCCTCGTAGACCTTCACGCGGCCGGTCACGTCGTCGGACTTGATCGTCAGGAGCTCCTGGAGGGCGTATGCGGCGCCATAAGCCTCAAGGGCCCACACCTCCATCTCACCGAAGCGCTGTCCACCGAACTGGGCCTTACCACCGAGCGGCTGCTGGGTGATCATGGAGTACGGCCCGGTCGAACGCGCGTGCAGCTTGTCGTCGACCAGGTGGTGCAGCTTGAGGATGTACATGTACCCGACCGAGACCGGGTCCGGGAACGGCTCGCCGGAGCGGCCGTCGAACAGCTTGGCCTTGCCGGAGGGCTGGACCAGGCGGTCGCCGTCGCGGTTCGGGATCGTGGCCCCGAAGAGACCGGAGATCTCGTCCTCGCGCGCACCGTCGAAGACCGGGGTGGCGACGTTGGTGCCGGGGGCGACCTGGTCGGCGCCGATGGCCTGCAGGCGCTTGGCCCACTCGTCACCGAGGCCGGAGACGTCCCAGCCGCGGCTGGCGAGCCAGCCGAGGTGGATCTCCAGGACCTGTCCCGGGTTCATTCGGGACGGGACACCCAGCGGGTTGAGGATGATGTCGACCGGGGTGCCGTCCTCCAGGAACGGCATGTCCTCGATCGGCAGGATCTTCGAGATGACGCCCTTGTTGCCGTGACGGCCGGCGAGCTTGTCACCGTCGGTGATCTTGCGCTTCTGCGCGACGTAGACGCGGACCAGCTGGTTCACGCCGGGCGGCAGCTCGTCGCCCTCCTCGCGGTCGAAGACGCGGACGCCGATGACCTTGCCGATCTCACCGTGCGGCACCTTCAGCGAGGTGTCGCGCACCTCGCGCGCCTTCTCACCGAAGATCGCGCGGAGCAGGCGCTCCTCGGGGGTCAGCTCGGTCTCGCCCTTGGGCGTGACCTTGCCGACGAGGATGTCACCGGCGACGACCTCGGCACCGATCCGGATGATGCCGCGCTCGTCGAGGTCGGCGAGGACCTCTTCGGAGACGTTCGGGATGTCCCGGGTGATCTCCTCCGGGCCGAGCTTGGTGTCACGGGCGTCGACCTCGTGCTCCTCGATGTGGATCGAGGAGAGGACGTCGTCCTGCACGAGGCGCTGCGACAGGATGATCGCGTCCTCGTAGTTGTGGCCCTCCCACGGCATGAACGCCACGAGGAGGTTCTTGCCGAGCGCCATCTCACCGTTCTCGGTGGCCGGACCGTCGGCGAGGACCTGGCCCTCGACGACCCGGTCGCCCTCGGAGACGACGACCTTCTGGTTGACCGAGGTGCCCTGGTTGGAGCGCGAGAACTTGGCGATGCGGTACGTGGTGTACGTGCCGTCGTCGTTGGTCACGGTGATGTAGTCCGCGGAGACCTCCTGGACCACACCGTCCTTCTCGGCCTTCAGCACGTCACCGGCGTCGGTGGCGCAGCGGTACTCCATGCCGGTGCCGACGAGCGGGGCCTCCGACTTAATCAGCGGCACCGCCTGACGCATCATGTTCGCGCCCATGAGGGCACGGTTGGCGTCGTCGTGCTCCAGGAAGGGGATCATCGCGGTGGCGACGGACACCATCTGGCGCGGCGAGACGTCCATGTAGTCGACCTCGCCGGCCGGCACGTAGTCGACCTCGCCGCCGCGGCGGCGGACCAGGACGCGGGGCTCGGTGAAGCGCAGCTCCTCGGAGAGGGTCGCGTTCGCCTGGGCGATGACGAAGCGGTCCTCCTCGTCGGCCGTGATGTAGTCGACCTCGTCGGTGACCTGGCCGTCGACGACCTTGCGGTACGGCGTCTCGATGAAGCCGAACGCGTTGACGCGACCGTACGAGGCGAGCGAACCGATCAGACCGATGTTCGGGCCTTCGGGGGTCTCGATCGGGCACATGCGTCCGTAGTGGGACGGGTGCACGTCTCGGACCTCGAAGCCGGCCCGCTCACGGGACAGACCACCGGGACCCAGCGCCGAGAGACGACGCTTGTGCGTCAGACCCGACAGCGGGTTGTTCTGGTCCATGAACTGGGACAGCTGGCTGGTGCCGAAGAACTCCTTGATGGAGGCGACGACCGGCCGGATGTTGATCAGGGTCTGCGGCGTGATCGCCTCGACGTCCTGGGTGGTCATGCGCTCGCGCACGACGCGCTCCATACGGGCGAGACCCGTACGGACCTGGTTCTGGATGAGCTCGCCGACGTTCCGCAGGCGACGGTTGCCGAAGTGGTCGATGTCGTCGGTCTCGACGACGATCTCCCGGCCCGACTCACCGATCGTCTCGGTCTCACCGGCGTGCAGCTTGACCAGGTACTTGATGGTCGCGATGACGTCGTCGGTGGTGAGGACCCCGGCGTCCAGCGGCTCGTCCGCGCCGAGCTTCTTGTTCACCTTGTAGCGGCCGACCTTCGCCAGGTCGTAGCGCTTCGGGTTGAAGTAGAGGTTCTCCAGCAGCGTCTGGGCGGCCTCGCGCGTGGGGGGCTCGCCCGGACGGAGCTTGCGGTAGATGTCGAGCAGCGCGTCGTCCTGGCCCTGGGTGTGGTCCTTCTCCAGGGTGGCGCGCATGGACTCGTACTCGCCGAACTCCTCCAGGATCTGCTCGGTCGTCCAACCGAGGGCCTTGAGGAGGACGGTCACGGACTGCTTGCGCTTGCGGTCGATGCGCACACCGACCATGTCGCGCTTGTCGATCTCCATCTCCAGCCAGGCACCCCGGGACGGGATGATCTTGGCGGAGAAGATGTCCTTGTCGGACGTCTTGTCGATGGAGGAGTCGAAGTAGACACCCGGCGAACGGACCAGCTGCGACACGACGACACGCTCGGTGCCGTTGATGACGAAGGTGCCCTTGTTGGTCATGAGCGGGAAGTCGCCCATGAAGACCGTCTGGGACTTGATCTCGCCGGTCTCGTTGTTGGTGAACTCGGCCGTGACGAAGAGCGGGGCGGCGAACGTGAAGTCGCGCTCCTTGCACTCGTCGATCGAGTTCTTCGGGGGCTCGAAGCGGTGGTCGCGGAACGTGAGCGACATCGACCCGGAGAAGTCCTCGATCGGGGAGATCTCCTCGAAGATTTCCTCCAGTCCGGACTTGGTGGGGACGTCTTGTCCACTGTCCAGAGCAGCCTCGACGCGAGCCTTCCAGGCGGCGTTGCCGAGGAGCCAGTCGAAGCTCTCGGTCTGCAGCGCGAGGAGGTTCGGAACCTCGAGGGGCTCCTTGATCTTTGCAAAGGAGATGCGCAGCGGGGCGGTGCTGGCACCGTTGTTCGTATTCGCGGTCGAGGCGTTGCGCGAGGCGGCCAAGAGGGGGTCCTTCCGAGGGCTCGGACTCACTACGCGCGTACCGGTCCCAAGCCGGCCACTTAGACAGTCCGTTCCTGAGTCGGCCGGAAAAGGCCAGGTCAGAGGCGTTCGGTCATCGGTGCTCTAGCGTGGGCATGCCCCTGGTGACGGGCAGGGGGCAGCTAACAGGCAGCGCAAAGGGTCAGTGTAGCCAAACGGCACACTGATGTCCAGTCGGGGTTCTCAGAGACCCACGTTGCTCTCAACAGCTGTTCTCAACACCCATGACTCGGTTGTCGCGCGTGGTGCGCTCTTCTTTACTGCCCGCTTCGCCCACGATCCATGCCTCGGATTCGGATCGATGTGGCGACGCGTCCTGAGAATTGCGCGCCGCGTGCGGTTCGTCAAGGCCCCCCAACGGGGTCGGCCGCCCCGAGGTCCTCACCCGGGCGCCTCCCGGCGCCGGTCCGCCGTCCCGAGAGGCAACGGCGATGATCACCATACTCGTCACCGCCGGAAGAGCAAGGCAGCCGCCTCGGGTACGCCGAAGGGCGACCACCCCGATGGGTGATCGCCCTTCGTCAGATGACGTCCATGCCGTGCGGCACGGGGCGCCAGGAGGAGTCAGAGGACTCCTTGAGTCACTTGACCTCGACGGAAGCGCCGGCGGCCTTGAGGGACTCGGCAGCCTTCTCGGCGGCCTCCTTGGCGACCTTCTCGAGGACCGGCTTCGGGGTGCCGTCGACGAGGTCCTTGGCCTCCTTCAGACCCAGCGAGGTCAGCTCACGCACGACCTTGATGACCTGGATCTTCTTGTCGCCGGCGCCGGTGAGGATGACGTCGAACTCGTCCTGCTCCTCGACGGCCTCGGCAACGGCGCCCGGGCCGGCCGGACCGGCGACGGCGACGGCCGCAGCGGCGGTGACGTCGAACTTCTCCTCGAAGGCCTTCACGAACTCGGAGAGCTCGATGAGGGTCATCTCTTCGAACTGCGCGAGCAGGTCGTCCTGGGACAGCTTCGCCATGATGGCGTCCTTCCACTAATTCGGCTGGTGCCGGATGTACATGTAGGCGGGCGTACGTTCGGCCCGCTGCGACCGCCGCCCGGATGGGCTGCGATCAATGCGCGAGCCGAATTACTCGGCACCGCCCTGCTCGGCCTGCTTGGCACGAAGCGCCTCCGCGGTGCGGACGAACTTCGACGGGAGCGCCTGGAAGACCTGAGCAGCCTGAGTCTGCTTGCCCTTCAGAGCGCCCGCCAGCTTGGCGAGCAGAACCTCGCGGGACTCGAGGTCCGCGAGCTTCTTGATCTCATCGGCGGACAGCGCCTTGCCGTCAAGGACACCGCCCTTGATGACGAGGTTGGGGTTCTCCTTGGCGAAGTCACGAAGACCCTTCGCCGACTCCACCGGGTCACCGGTGATGAAGGCAACCGCCGTCGGACCAGTGAACTGGTCGTCCAGCGACGTGATCCCGGCCTCGTTGGCCGCAATCTTGGTCAGCGTGTTCTTCACCACGGCGTACTGGGCGTTCTCACCGAGCGAACGGCGCAGCTGCTTGAGCTGGGCCACGGTGAGACCCCGGTACTCGGTCAGCACGGCGGCGTTCGAGCTGCGGAACTGGTCCGCGAGCTCGGCTACCGCGGCAGCCTTGTCGGGCCTTGCCATGAGCGTCGGCCTCCTTCCGGGTGATGAGGACCGCTCAGAAGGGGCCGGGAAAGACGAAACGCCCCGGCGCAGGCGCCAGGGCGTAGCTCGACCGAACAAAGTCCGGGAGCTTTCCACAGTCACCTGCGCAGGTCGCCCGTACTCAACGGATCCTTCGGTCGCCATCCCCCTCTTGCGAGGGCACGGCAACGACCAGCGGTCTTTGGCTTCTGTGGAAGGTTACGCGACCGGGGCCGCGTCGAGCAAATCCGTCACCCGGGGGTGGTCCGGAAGGGTCAGGAGGCGCCGCCGGCGGCGCCCTGCTGCTGCTTCAGGAGCTCCTTGAAGTCGACCGTGTCGGAGGCCGGGGGCATCTCGACCGAGGCGTCGGTGCCGTAGTCGCTGTAGTACACCGTGGAGTTGAGCTCCCCGGTCTTCATCTGGCCGCGCTCGGTCTTCTTGACCAGCAGATCGTTCTTGTCGACCCAGATGTCGACCTGCTCCGTGGTGATGCCGGCGTCGCTCAGCTGCTTCTTCAGCTGGGCGAGCTGGTCGGCGTCGAGCTCGGAGTTCTTCGCGGTCAGCTCGGCGACGTCGACCGTGCCCGAGTAGTGCGTGGTGGGGACACCGCGCACGTCCTCCTCGCCGACCTTCTTCACGTCGCCGGAGGCCAGCAGCGACTTCACGCCCTGGTCGGGCGTGGTGTTCTCCATCTGCTGCTTCATCGCCTCGC
Organism: Streptomyces sp. sk2.1; assembly: GCF_008120935.1. GTDB lineage: Bacteria > Actinomycetota > Actinomycetes > Streptomycetales > Streptomycetaceae > Streptomyces. Next base: position 113,368 of record NZ_RDBO01000077.1, on the reverse strand, counting down.
CGGAGGCGCCCGCCATCTCGGCGATGTCGGCGTAGCTGTAGTTGATCCAGTGCTTGCCGCCGGCCTGCTTGGCGAAGGCGTCGCCCATGTTCACGACGTAGCCGTTCTTGAAGTACCGGGCCTGCATCGTGCCGGTACCGCCGGACTGCTTGATGGCGTCCGCCATGGTGCCACCGGTGTACGTGATCTCCATGGCGCCGGTGAGGCCGTCGGACCAGTCGATGGAGCCGGTCTGCTTCATGGACATGGTGGTGCCCATCTGCGTGGTGCCCTCGACCTTGGCCGAGCTCTGCCCGTTGGTCTTCTTCTGGACGTCGAGCAGCGCGGCTATGGGGTCGGTCTTCGTCACGCCGCTGCCGCGGTCCGTGCTCTTCCCGCTCTTGTCGCTCTTGTCGCCGTCAGACCCGTTGCAGGCCGCGACCGACGTCAGCGCCGCCGCCACCGCCACCGACAGACACACGCGTCGTACGGTACTGGTCCTCATGTCAGCTTCCACCCCTCGTTCGGCTCTGTCGGGGGCTCACGCTAACGCACGGGTCCGACAGCGCCCTTCGGTACGTACATACGAGGACGGGCCCCGCACCTCGAAAGGTTGCGGGGCCCGTCCATGTCACACGTGACACGGCGTGCTGTCGAGCGCGAGGGCTCAGACGGCGGCCGGGTCCTCCTCGACGAGGAGGTTACGGGTGCGGTTGGCGTCCAGCGGGATGCCGGGGCCCATCGTGGTGGTCAGGGCGGCCTTCTTGATGTAGCGGCCCTTGGCGGCGGACGGCTTCAGACGGAGGACTTCCTCCAGCGCGGCCGCGTAGTTCTCCACCAGCTTGGTGTCGTCGAACGAGACCTTGCCGATGATGAAGTGCAGGTTCGAGTGCTTGTCGACGCGGAACTCGATCTTGCCGCCCTTGATGTCGGTGACGGCCTTGGCGACGTCGGGGGTGACGGTGCCGGTCTTCGGGTTCGGCATCAGACCACGCGGACCGAGCACGCGGCCGAGGCGGCCGACCTTGCCCATGAGGTCCGGGGTGGCGACGACGGCGTCGAAGTCCAGACGGCCCTTCGCCACCTCGTCGATGAGCTCGTCGGCGCCGACGATGTCGGCGCCCGCGGCTTCCGCGGCCGCAGCACGGTCACCGGTCGCGAAGACCAGGACCCGGGCGGTCTTGCCGGTGCCGTGCGGGAGGTTCACGGTGCCACGGACCATCTGGTCGGCCTTGCGGGGGTCGACACCCAGACGGAAGGCGACCTCGACAGTGCCGTCGAACTTCGTGGTCGCGGTCTCCTTGGCGAGACGGACGGCCTCGAGCGGGGCGTAGAGGCGCTCCCGGTCGACCTTGGCGTCCGCAGCCCGGAGGTTCTTGCTGCGCTTCACTTCTGCTCCTGTGGTTTCAGGTGTGGAGTCGTGGTGCGGGCCAGCGCTTGGCCCTACCACTGAGGACGTGAGGGGCTGATTCAGCCTTCGACCGTGATGCCCATGGAACGGGCGGTGCCAGCGATGATCTTCGACGCGGCGTCGAGGTCGTTGGCGTTCAGGTCGGGGAGCTTCGTCGTGGCGATCTCACGGACCTGGGCGGCCGTCAGCTTGGCGACCTTGGTCTTGTGGGGCTCGCCGGAGCCCTTCTCCACGCCCGCGGCCTTGAGGATCAGCTTGGCGGCCGGCGGAGTCTTGGTGACGAAGGTGAAGGAACGGTCCTCGTAGACCGTGATCTCCACCGGCACGACCATGCCGCGCTGCGACTCGGTCGCGGCGTTGTAGGCCTTGCAGAACTCCATGATGTTGACGCCGTGCTGGCCGAGCGCGGGGCCGACCGGCGGGGCCGGGTTGGCGGCGCCGGCGTTGATCTGGAGCTTGATAAGCCCCGTGACCTTCTTCTTCTTGGGAGGCATTGCTCTCTCCGGGTCCTAGTGAGAGTGTTTCGCCGCCGTCCGATCATCCGGATGGAGGCATACCGCACAACGATAACGGGTATGGCTGCGCGTCCAAAAACCGAGCAGGTCAGACGGGCTTCTCAGCCGGTCTGACCTGCTCGGTAGGCATGTGCCCAGAAACCGCCGCCGGTGGCGTCAGTTCTTCTGGATCTGGTCGAAGCTGAGCTCCACCGGGGTCTCGCGGCCGAAGATCTCGACGAGGCCCTTGACCTTCTTCGAGTCGGCGTTGATCTCGTTGATCGTCGCCTGCAGCGTCGCGAACGGGCCGTCGGTGACGGTGACCGAGTCGCCGACCTCGAAGTCGAGCACCTGGACCTCGACCTTGCGGGCCGGAGCCGGCTTGCCCTCGGCCTCGGCGGCCTCGCGGGCGGCCTTCTCCTCGGCCTCCGGGGCGAGCATCTTGACGATCTCGTCCAGGGTCAGCGGGTAGGGGTCGTAGGCGTTGCCCACGAAGCCGGTGACGCCGGGAGTGTTGCGGACGACGCCCCAGGACTCGTTCGTCAGATCCATGCGCACCAGGACGTAGCCCGGGAGCTTGTTCTGGCGGACGTTCTTGCGCTCGCCGTTCTTGATCTGGACGATCTCTTCCTCGGGCACTTCGGCCTGGTAGATGAACTCCTCGACGTTGAGCGAGACGGCGCGCTGCTCCAGGTTGGCCTTCACGCGCTTCTCGTACCCGGCGTACGTGTGGATGACGTACCACTCGCCGGGAAGGCCGCGCAGCTCCTCGCGCAGGGCCGCGACGGCGTCGACGGGAGCGGCCGGCTCGGCCTCCTCCGCCTCGTCCTCGTCGCCCTCGGTCTCCGCCTCGTCCTCGACGTGCAGGGCTTCCTGCTCGGCGGGCTCGCCAGCGGCGGCGTCGGCAGCCTCGGCCTGGTCCGGCTCCTCGGCGTCCGCCGCCTCGACGATGTCGAGCTCGTCCTCGGCGGACTCGAAGGCGCCCGCCGTCGGCTCGACGGCGTCGTTCAGGTTCGGGTCAGACACGGTGGCTGCTTCTTCCTGGATACAAATGGGTGGAACATGCGAAAGGGGCGCCCTCTGCGAGGCGCCCTCCGCGGGATCAGCCGAAGACGTACTTCATGACCCGCTGGAAACCGAAGTCAATCACGGTGACCAGACCGATCATGACGACGACGAAAATAATCACCACTGTGGTGTACGTCGTCAGCTGGCTCCGGGTCGGCCAGACGACCTTGCGCAGCTCGGCGATGATCTGGCGGTAGAACAGCGCGAGGCGACCCAGAGGGCCCTTCTTTCCGCGCTTTCCGCCCTTCCGGGTCTTCTTCTTCGACTCGGGTACTTCATCCTCGGCATCAGGCATGTCGATGGAGCCCACGGCGTCCGTCACGCTTCTCACCTGATTCCGGGTCATGGCCGTGCCGCGCCCGGTGGAGCCGCACGGCGGTGCATTGAAGTACGTACATGCGCACACATCCTGGCGAAGGAGTGTGTAGCAGGGCCGGAGGGACTTGAACCCCCAACCGCTGGTTTTGGAGACCAGTGCTCTACCAATTGAGCTACGACCCTTTGTGGTTTCCACCAACCTACCGCATCTCCCCGGATGACCCGAGTGCAGGAACGGTGCGGCTGGTGAAGGCCAACGACAGGTGAGTGTACGTGCTCAGCGGCCCGGCGTCGAACAGATAGCTCCGGGCGGCTCCGGGTCCGGGCCCGTCCGCATGCTGTCGGGGTCCTGTCCGGTCCCTGAAACCCGTGTGCCGCCGGGGATCGGGGTCTGGGACCATGGGGGCCATGAGCGCTGCAACTTCCCCCTCCGAGCGCCGGGTCTCCGCCCGCATCGGTGCGATCTCCGAATCCGCCACCCTCGCCGTCGACGCCAAGGCCAAGGCCCTCAAGGCCGCCGGTCGTCCGGTGATCGGCTTCGGCGCCGGCGAACCCGACTTCCCGACCCCCGGCTACATCGTCGAGGCCGCTGTCGAGGCCTGCCGCAACCCGAAGTACCACCGCTACACCCCGGCGGGAGGGCTCCCGGAACTCAAGGCCGCCATCGCGGAGAAGACGCTGCGCGACTCCGGTTACGAGGTCGACGCCTCCCAGATCCTGGTGACCAACGGCGGCAAGCAGGCCATCTACGAGGCGTTCGCCGCGATCCTCGACCCGGGCGACGAGGTCATCGTCCCGGCCCCGTACTGGACCACCTACCCCGAGTCGATCCGCCTCGCGGGCGGCGTCCCGGTGGAGGTCGTGGCCGACGAGACGACCGGTTACCGCGTCTCGGTGGAGCAGTTGGAGGCGGCGCGCACGGAGCGGACCAAGGTCGTCCTGTTCGTCTCCCCCTCCAACCCGACCGGCGCCGTGTACAGCGAGGCCGACGCCGAGGCGATCGGCCGCTGGGCCGTCGAGCACGGCCTGTGGGTGCTGACCGACGAGATCTACGAGCACCTGGTCTACGGGGACGCGAAGTTCACCTCGCTGCCCGCGATCGTGCCCGAGCTGCGCGACAGGTGCATCGTGGTCAACGGTGTCGCCAAGACGTACGCGATGACCGGTTGGCGGGTGGGCTGGGTCATCGGCCCGAAGGACGTCGTCAAGGCCGCGACCAACCTCCAGTCGCACGCCACGTCCAACGTCTCCAACGTGGCCCAGGTCGCCGCGCTGGCCGCCGTCTCCGGGAACCTGGACGCGGTCGCCGAGATGCGCACCGCCTTCGACCGGCGCCGGCGGACCATCGTCCGGATGCTCAACGAGATCGACGGCGTGCTGTGCCCGGAGCCCGAGGGCGCGTTCTACGCGTACCCGTCGGTGAAGGGGCTGCTCGGCAGGGAGATCCGCGGGAAGCGCCCGGCCACCTCGGTCGAGCTGGCCGCGTTGATCCTGGACGAGGCCGAGGTCGCGGTCGTACCGGGCGAGGCCTTCGGCACGCCGGGGTACCTGCGCCTCTCGTACGCCCTGGGCGACGACGACCTCGTCGAGGGCGTCTCCCGGATCCAGAAGCTGCTGGCGGAGGCCAAGGCGTAGGCATCCGCAGGAACTCATGGGCGACCCCCGGCCCCGGCCGGGGGTCGCTCGTTTGTTCCGGCTTCACCCCCGATTGGCGAAGCGGCTACCGGAGCACCCCGCGGATGCGGCAAGATCCGGGGATGGAGCGTGATGTACGGCTGTTGCCCAAGGCCCACCTGCACTTGCATTTCACCGGGTCGATGCGGCCCACCACCCTGCTCGAACTCGCCGACAAGTACGGCGTGCACCTGCCGGAGGCACTGACCGGCGGCGAGCCGCCCAAGCTGCGGGCCACGGACGAACGCGGCTGGTTCCGCTTCCAGCGGCTCTACGACATCGCCCGCTCCTGCCTGAGGGAACCCGACGACATCCGGCGCCTGGTGCGCGAGACCGCCCAGGAGGATGTCGCGGACGGCTCCGGCTGGCTGGAGATCCAGGTCGATCCCACCTCGTACGCCCCGCTGCTCGGCGGGCTGATCCCGGCCATCGAGATCATCCTGGACGCGGTGGACTCCGCGTCGCGCGAGACGGGGCTGCCGATCCGGGTGGTGATCGCGGCGAACCGGATGAAGCACCCGCTGGACGCCAGGACGCTCGCCCGGCTCGCGGTGCGGTACGCCGACCGGGGCGTGGTCGGGTTCGGGCTCTCCAACGACGAGCGCCGCGGGATGGCCCGGGACTTCGACCGGGCCTTCGCCATCGCCCGCGAGGGCGGTCTGCTGGCGGCCCCGCACGGCGGCGAACTGTCCGGCCCCTCCAGCGTGCGGGACTGCCTGGACGACCTCGACGCGGCCCGGATCGGGCACGGGGTGCGGGCCGCCGAGGACCCGCGGCTGCTGCGCATGCTGGCGGAGCGCGGGGTGACCTGCGAGGTCTGCCCGTCCTCGAACGTGGCGCTCGGCGTCTACGACAAGCCGTCCGACGTCCCCCTGCGCGCGCTGTTCGAGGCCGGGGTGCCGATGGCGCTGGGCGCGGACGACCCGCTGCTCTTCGGTTCCCGGCTGGCCGCGCAGTACGACCTCGTGCGGCGCCACCACGCGTTCACGGACGAGGAGCTGGCGGAGTTGGCCCGGCAGTCGGTGCGCGGGTCCGCCGCCCCGGCCGCGGTGCGGACGGAACTCCTGGCCGGCATCGACGCCTGGCTGGCGGGGCCCGCGGGCTGAGTCCGGGCCCCGGGCCGCCGGACGGGTACGGGCCGACGCGGACACGTACGCGGCCGCGTCGCTGCTGATCGGGGCCTGCGCGCAGCGGGCGTTCGCCTACGAGGCCATGGCGGGCGGGGAGCCCCCGCAGCCCCTCGACGAGTTCGCCGCGTCCCTGGCCCGGGTGCTGATGCGCGGCGTCGGGGCGTAGGC
>NZ_RDBO01000077.1:95033-107026 GCF_008120935.1 Streptomyces sp. sk2.1 | reverse complement strand
CTTCTACGAGCAGAGCTTCCCGATCGCCGCCTCGCTGTACGCCGACCCCCGGCTCAAGGAGCGTCACAACGAGGCGATGCGGGAGCTCGGCACCGGCCCGCACATGCCCATCCGGGGCCTGGACGCCTATCTGCGCTCCGAGCGGGCCGCCGGACGGGTACGTGTCCGCGTCCGCGTACGTGTCCGCGTCGCTGCTGATCGGGGCCTGCGCGCAGCGGGCGTTCGCCTACGAGGCCATGGCGGGCGGGGCGGCCGGAGGGGCCGCCGCCCCGGCCCGTCGCCCCTCCCGGCCGGGGAAACGCTTCTCCCCGCCTACGCCCCGACGCCGCGCAYCAGCACCCGGGCCAGGGACGCGGCGAACTCGTCGAGGGGCTGCGGGGGCTCCCCGCCCGCCATGGCCTCGTAGGCGAACGCCCGCTGCGCGCAGGCCCCGATCAGCAGCGACGCGGCCGCGTACGTGTCCGCGTCGGCCCGTACCCGTCCGGCGGCCCGCTCGGAGCGCAGATAGGCGTCCAGGCCCCGGATGGGCATGTGCGGGCCGGTGCCGAGCTCCCGCATCGCCTCGTTGTGACGCTCCTTGAGCCGGGGGTCGGCGTACAGCGAGGCGGCGATCGGGAAGCTCTGCTCGTAGAAGAGGGCGGCCTGGCGGGCGACCTCGGTGAGGTTCTCCTCGACGGTCCGCCCTCCCGCCCCCGGGGAGACCAGGAGCCGCTTCAGCAGCGGGTCCAGCCGGGGCAGCCGCTCCTTGAGCACGGTCACGAACAGCTCCTCCTTGCTCGCGAAGTGCTTGTAGAGCGCGGCCTCCGAGCAGCCGGCCGCGCGGGCGATCTCCTTGGTCGTGGCGCGGGCCAGGCCGATGGTGAGCATCAGCTGGTGGGCGGCGTCGACGATCCGGACGCGGGCCGGCTTCTGCTCCATGTGCTCTCCCGAGGGCTTGACGAGGTGGTGAGTGCCCACTCACCCTATGGGTAAGTGAATACTTACTCACCCCGGGAGGGTGCGCAATGAGGATCACGGTGTTCGGCGCGACGGGCGGTGTGGGGCAGCAGATCGTGCGCCAGGCGGTGGCGGCGGGGCACGAGGTGACGGCGGTGGTCCGCGATCCGGCGGGACTGCCCGTGCCGCTCTCCGACGTCCAGGTGTGCGCGGTGGCGCGGCTGGACGACCCGGAGGCGCTGCGCGAGGCGGTCGCGGGCCGGGACGCGGTGCTCTCCGCCCTCGGCTCGCGCACCCGGAGGGCGGACGGCGTCGCCGAACGGCTCACCGGCTCGGTGCTGGCCGCGATGGAGGCGGCGGGGACGCGGCGGCTGCTGGTGGTCAGCGCGGCCCCGGTCGGCCCCCGGCCGGCCGACGACCCGCTGCTGGACCGGCTGGTCCGCAAGGGGATCGGGGCGGTCCTGAAGGAGGTCTACGCGGACCTGACGCTGATGGAGGCCGCGCTGGCCCGCAGCGCGACGGACTGGACGTCGGTGCGGCCGCCGAAGCTGACCGACGGGCCGCGGACCGGGAGGTACCGCACGGTCGTCGGCGGCTTCCCGCGCAGCGGCCGGACGCTCTCCCGGGCCGACGTGGCGCACGCGATGCTGGCGCTGATCGACGACCCGGCGACGGTGAAGCAGGGCGTGGGAGTGGCGTACTGATCCGGCGCGGCGACGGCGCACCGGCCCCGCACCTGCGCGAGGCCCCGGGAGACAGCACGCCGGGATCGGCACGGCGGGCGGCGGGCGTGGCGGGCCCCGCCACGCCCGCGTGACAAAAGAGCCCGGTTACAGGCTCACGCCGACCGTCACGGGCTCGTTGACGAGCGTGATGCCGAACGCCTCGTGGACCCCGGCGACGACCTCGCGGGCGAGCGCGAGGAGGTCCTCGGTGGTCGCCTCGCCGCGGTTGGTGAGGGCGAGGGTGTGCTTGGTGGAGATGCGGGCCGGGCCCGTGCCGTACCCCTTGGTGAAACCGGCCCGGTCGATGAGCCAGGCCGCGGAGGTCTTGACGCGTCCCCCGTCCGCGGGGAAGGCGGGGGGCGTCACGTCGGGGCCGAGCCGGTCCTCGACCCGGGCGAGGAACGCCTCGTACGCGGCCTGTTCCAGGATCGGGTTGGTGAAGAAGGAGCCGGCCGACCAGGTGTCGTGGTCCTCGGGGTCCAGCACCATGCCCTTGCCTGCGCGGAGTCCGAGCACCGTCTCGCGGGCGGCCGCGGCGGGCACCCGGTCGCCCTGTTCGACACCCATGGCGCGGGCCGTCTCGGCGTACCGCAGCGGCGCGGACAGCCCGCCCGCGTCCTCCAGCCCGAACCGGACCCGCAGCACCACGAAGCGGTCGGGTTCGGCCTTGAAACGGCTGTGCCGGTACGAGAACGCGCAGTCGGCGTTCGGGATGGTGACCGTCTCGCCGGTGCGTCGGTCGTGGGCGACGACCTCCGTGATGGTGGAGGAGACCTCCTGCCCGTAGGCGCCGACGTTCTGGATCGGCGTCGCCCCCGCGGAGCCGGGGATGCCGGCCAGGCACTCGATGCCCGCGAGACCGGCCTCGACGGTGCGGGCCACGGCATCGCTCCAGACCTCGCCCGCGGCCAGCTCCAGGGTCGTGCCGTCCAGGGCGAAGCCCTTGGTCGCGATGCGCAGGGCGGTGCCCTCGAAGCCCTTGTCCCCGATGACCAGGTTGCTGCCGCCGCCGATGATCAGGAGCGGGGTACCGGCGTCGTCGGCCGCGCGCACGGCTTCGATCACCTCGGCGTCGGTCGTCGCCGTGATCAGGCGGGTGGCCGGGCCGCCGAGCCGGAAGGTGGTCAGGGGGGCGAGGGGGGCGTCATGGAGTTCCTGCACGGGGACAAGAGTACGGTCCAATGCCCCGCCGCTCGGGCGGGGCACCGGACCGTACGGGTGGGACCGCGATCCGGGCGGCGATTGCGCGGACCGCGTCCCTCACCTCTCGTCACGCGGTACGGCCTCAGGCGAGCTGCACCACGGCGCGGGACATGCCCAGCACCTTCTTGTCCTCGCTCGTCACCGTCAGGTCCACCCGCACCCGCCGGTCGTCCAGCAGGGCGCCGACCTTGGCGCCGACCTCGATCAGGGCGCCCCGGTCGTCGTTCGGCACGACGACCGGCTTGGTGAACCGCACCCCGTACTCGACGACCGCGCCCGGGTCGCCGGCCCAGTCCGTGACGACCCGGATCGCCTCGGCCATGGTGAACATGCCGTGCGCGATGACGTCCGGCAGGCCGACCTCACGGGCGAACTTCTCGTTCCAGTGGATCGGGTTGAAGTCGCCGGAGGCGCCCGCGTACTCCACCAGCGTCGCCCGGGTCACCGGGAAGGACTGCGCCGGCAGCTCCGTACCGACCTCGACCGACTCGTATGCGACCTTCGCCGTCATCACGCCTCCTCGGCGGCACGCGCCACCAGCTTCGTCCACGCGGTCACGACGTGCTCGCCGGACTCGTCGTGGACCTCGCCGCGGACGTCCAGGATGTCGTTGCCCGCCATGGACTTGATGGCCTCGATCGTCGAGGTGACCGTCAGCCGGTCCCCCGCCCGCACGGGGCGCACGTAGGCGAACTTCTGGTCGCCGTGCACCACACGGCTGTAGTCCAGGCCCAGCTGCGGGTCGTGGATCACCTGGCCGGCGGCCTTGAAGGTGATGGAGAAGACGAACGTCGGCGGCGCGATCACATCGCTGTGGCCGAGCGCCTTGGCGGCCTCGGGGTCGACGTACGCCGGATTCGTGTCGCCCACCGCCTCGGCGAACTCGCGGATCTTCTCCCGGCCGACCTCGTACGGCGGGGTGGGCGGATAGGTCCGCCCGACGAAGGACTGGTCGAGCGCCATGGGCTCGCTACCTCCTGGTGAAAGATGAACAGGCCGAAGTACAGCCTTCATACAACGACACGAGGCCGCCCCCTTAGGGGGCGGCCTCGTGTACGAGCCTGATTCAGCGCGTTTCGCGGTGCGCGGTGTGCGAGTTGCAGCGCGGGCAGTGCTTCTTCATCTCAAGACGGTCCGGGTTGTTGCGCCGGTTCTTCTTGGTGATGTAGTTCCGCTCCTTGCACTCCACGCAGGCCAGCGTGATCTTCGGGCGGACGTCGGTGGCAGCCACGTGAGTGCTCCTTGGACGGACGGATGGACGGATGAACGCAAAAAAGAGTAGCCGATCGAAGGACCGACCCCACAATCGGCTACCGTAAGTAGCGGTGACCGGACTTGAACCGGTGACACAGCGATTATGAGCCGCTTGCTCTACCGACTGAGCTACACCGCTTTGATGAAACAGGTCCCCCCGCCGAAGCGGGGATTCCCGATCACCAGAGCCCCAATGCGGAATCGAACCGCAGACCTTCTCCTTACCATGGAGACGCTCTACCGACTGAGCTATTGGGGCGAGCGATGAAGACATTACACGGTCATTCGCCGATCGCCCAAATCCGTATCCGGACCCCCGCCGGAGCCCTTGATCGACGCCCCGCCGATCGCCCGTCGGGCCCTCCTCGATTCCGCGGCCGGCCGGCTCCGTACCGACCCGGCAGCGCCGTGATCAGCACCTCCGTCGCCCCGCCGTGCGCAACCACCCCGGCCGTGCGCCCGCGCCCCAAGTGCCCCTGCGGCCACACCGGTACGACTATTTCGCTCCTCCTCGAACCGGACCGAACACGCCCCTAGGCTCGACTCACTCTGCGTGATCTTGTCCCCATATTTCTCAGGAGCGCGATGCCCGACAGCCAACCGCGGCAGCCGGACGACCAGCCCGCCGACGCGGCCGACGGCCCCGACCCCGCGGCCGGGACCGGCACCCTGGTGCTCTGCGGGGCCCGTCTCACCGACGGCCGCGTCGTGGACGTACGGCTCGGCGGCAGCCGCATCGAGGCCGTCGGCACCGCGGGCAGTCTGGCCACGTCCGGTCCGCGCCTGGATCTGCGCGGCTACCTGCTGCTCCCCGCCCCCGCCGAACCCCACGCCCACAGCGACACCGCGCTCACCGCCGCCGGGGCGGGCCCCGGCGGCCCCGGACCGGTGTCGCACCGCCCCGAGGACATCCGGCGCCGCGCCACCGAGGCCGCCCTGCTCCAGCTCGGCCACGGCGCGACCGCGCTGCGCTCGCACGTACGGATCGGGGACGTCCGGGGCCTCACCGCCTTCGAGGCCGTCCTGCAGGCGCGCCGCTCGCTGCGCGGGCTCGCCGATCTGACCCCGGTCGCCGTGCCCCGGCTGCTCACCGGTGTCGCGGGCGCCGACAACCTGGCCCTGCTGCGCGACGCGGTGAAGATGGGGGCCGGGGCGGTCGGCGGCTGCCCCGACCTCGATCCCGACCCCGCCGGGTACACCGAGACCGTCCTGGAGATCGCCGCCGAGCAGGACCGCCCCGTCGACCTGCACACGGACGGCGACGACCCCGCCCGGCTGGGCCGGCTCGCCGCCATGGCCGGCGGGCTGCGGCCCGGTGTCTCCATCGGCCCGTGCGCGGGCATCTCCCGGCTTCCCTCGCACGCCGCGGCCCGGATCGCCGACCAGCTGGCCGCGGCCGGTGTGACGGTGGTCTGCCTCCCGCAGGGCGGCTGCTGCGGGGTGGAGGGACCGGGCACCGCGCCGGTGCGGCTGCTGCGCGCGGCCGGGGTGCGGGTCGCGGCGGGCGGCGGGGCGCTGCGCGACATCGCGAACCCCGTGGGGCGCGGCGACCCGTTGGAGGCCGCCTACCTGCTGGCCTCGCAGTACGGGCTGCGGGCCGGCGAGGCGTACGGGGCGGTGTCCTCGGTCGCGCGGAAGGCGATGGGGCTGCCCGAGGTCAGGGTCGAGGCGGGTTTCCCGGCCGAGCTGCTCGCCGTGCGCGGGGAGGAGCTCTCCGGCGTGCTCTCGCTCGCCTACAGCCGGATCGTGGTGCACCGCGGCCGGGTGGTGGCGCGGACGAGCGCGGTGCGCGAGTACTGCGACTCGGAGGCCGTCGTCGCCCTCGACCTGCCCCGCCAGGGAAGATCCGACCCCGGCCCCTGCGGCGGGCCCTGAGCGCGGTCGGCCGGTGCGGCGTACGGTCGGGAGCATGCGCATTGTCATCGCAGGTGGACATGGTCGGATCGCGCTGCGGCTGGAGCGGTTGCTCGCCGCGCGCGGGGACGAGGCCGTGGGCGTCATCCGCAGCCCGGAGCAGGCCGGGGACCTGCGGGCGGCGGGTGCCGAGCCGGTCGTGCTGGATCTCGAATCGGCCTCCGTGGAGGAGACGGCGCAGGTGCTGCGCGGCGCCGACGCGGCGGTCTTCGCGGCCGGCGCGGGTCCGGGCAGCGGCGCGGAACGCAAGGGGACGGTGGACCGCGGGGCGGCGGTGCTGTTCGCGGACGCGGCCCAACTGGCGGGCGTACGGCGCTTTGTCGTGGTCTCGTCGATGGGCGCCGACCCCGATCATCCGGGCGACGAGGTCTTCGACGTGTACCTGCGGGCGAAGGGCGCCGCGGACGCGTACGTGCGCTCCAGGGAAGCGCTCGACTGGACGATCCTGCGCCCCGGCATGCTGACGAACGACGCGGGCACGGGGCTGGTCCTGCTGACCGCCTCGACCGGGCGCGGCCCGGTGCCGCGCGACGACGTGGCGGTGGCGCTGCTGGAGCTGCTGGACACCCCGGCGACGGCGGGGCTGACGCTGGAGCTCATCTCGGGGAGCGTGCCGGTGTCGGTCGCGGTGAAGGACATCGCGGGGAACTGACCCGGGACCGGGAGACGGCCGGGCGTCGCCGCGGCCCGTGTCCGCCGGGCCGTCCGCCCCGCGAAACGCTCCCGCGCACCGGCCCGGAAGCCCGGTCCGGCGGCCCGGTTCAGTCGCGCGGTGCCGGGCGGACCGTGATGCCGTGGCGCTCCAGCAGGGCGACGGTGACGCCGTCGCCCTCGCGGAGCGTGCCCGTGAACGTGCCGTCGTAGAGCGTTCCGCACCCGCAGGACGGGCTGCGGGGCATCAGCAGCGCCTCCGTGCAGCCGGCCCGGCGCGCGGCCTCCAGGGCGCGTTCGGCGCCGTCCACGAACTGCGCCGTCACGTCGTGCCCGGTGTCGTCGACGACGCGGGCTCGGCCGTCGAGCACGTCGTGGCCGTCGCCGCCGACGATCTCCGCGGGGCGGCGCGGGGTGGGCAGTCCGGCGGCGACCTCGGGGCAGAAGGCGACGGGGCGGCGCCCGGCGAGCGTCTCGGCCACCGCTCCGGACGCCCTGCCCCGGCCGTCGTAGCGACAGGGCACACCGCGCAGGCAGGCACTGACCAGTACGGGTTCCATGTCCACGCCCTTCGTGGTCCGCCCCTTCGCGGGGGCTCGCGGGGAAACGAAGAAGGCCCCTGTCCTGGGACAGGGGCCTTGTTCCGTGGCGGCGCCAGGATTCGAACCTGGGAAGGCGAAGCCGGCAGATTTACAGTCTGCTCCCTTTGGCCACTCGGGCACACCGCCGGGAATTGCTGCTGTGAGAACCGTTTTTCGCGGTGCTCCCTGGCAACGACGTAAACGATACCTGATGCCCGGGGGTGCTACGCCACCGGATTGATCAGCGGTCCGATCGGGCGCGGGTGGCTAGGCTTTGACCGGCGGGGCCGGGCGGACAGGCCCGCCGCCGCCTGTTTGTGCATCCCGTTTCCAGCACCCCCGATACAAGGAGCCACACGTCATGGCCGACTCCAGTTTCGACATCGTCTCGAAGGTCGAGCGGCAGGAGGTCGACAACGCCCTCAACCAGGCCTCCAAGGAGATCTCGCAGCGCTACGACTTCAAGGGCACCGACGCCTCGATCTCCTGGTCCGGCGAGAAGATCCTGATGCAGGCGAACGGCGAGGAGCGGGTCAAGGCGATCCTCGACATCTTCCAGTCCAAGCTGATCAAGCGCGGCATCTCGCTGAAGTCCCTGGACGCCGGTGAGCCGCAGCTGTCCGGCAAGGAGTACAAGATCTTCGCCACGATCGAGGAGGGCATCTCCCAGGAGAACGCCAAGAAGGTCGCGAAGGCCATCCGCGACGAGGGCCCGAAGGGCGTCAAGGCGCAGGTCCAGGGCGACGAGCTGCGGGTCAGCTCGAAGAGCCGGGACGACCTGCAGGCCGTGCAGGCGCTGCTGAAGGGCAAGGACTTCGACTTCGCGATCCAGTTCGTGAACTACCGCTAGTCCGCCAGTCCGCGCGGTCGCTCGGGGTGGAGCCGTGGACGGCTCCACCCGCCTCCCTCCGGGGCGCGATGTCCGAATACCGCCGGTCCCGGCGCGGCGGGCGACGCAGACTGGTGCGTGCCGGAGGGCGGCCGGGTCGAACGGCGCCCCGGCCGGGCTCCGGCCCGAGGGCGGAAAGAGGGACGAGCCATGACCATGTACGCGACGGTCGACAGCCCGCTGGGCGAACTGCTGCTGGTCGGCGAGGAGACCGCGGACGGCGGGATCGCGCTCGCCTCGCTCTCGCTGCCCGGCCAGAAGGGCGCGGCGGTCGTCGGGGACGGCTGGGTCCACGCGCCGGACGCCTTCGCCGACGTGGCCGCGCAGCTGCGCGAGTACTTCGAGGGGCGGCTGACCCGCTTCGACATCGTGTACGCGGACGGCGCGGGCACCGACTTCCAGCGCCGGGTGTGGGCCGCGCTGGACACCGTCCCGTACGGGGAGACGGTGTCGTACGGGCAGATCGCCGAGCGGGTCGGCGCCTCCGGCGCGGGTGTCCGGGCCGTGGGGACGGCGATCGGGCGCAATCCGCTGCTGGTGGTCCGGCCCTGCCACCGGGTGATCGGCGCCGACGGGGCGCTGCGGGGCTACGCGGCGGGCGTGGAGCGCAAGGAGCGACTCCTGGGGCTGGAAGGCGCCCTGGCGGTGCGCTGAGGTGTCCGGGCTCTTCCCGCGTCCGCGGACCGTCGTCGCGCCGGGGGCCGTGCACGTGCCGGAGTGGCTCCCGCCGGAACGTTGCCGGGAGCTGGTGGCGGCCTGCCGGGAGTGGGCGCGCGGTCCGGTGCCGCTGCGGCGTCCGGTGCTGCCGGGCGGCGGGGTGATGTCGGTGCGGACGGTCTGTGTGGGCCGGCACTGGCAGCCGTACCGGTATTCGCGCACGGCCGACGACGTGAACGGCGCGCGGGTGGCCGAGTTCCCCGACTGGCTGGCGGAGCTGGGCCGGGAGGCGCTGGTGGCGGCGTACGGGGACGGGAGCCCCGTGGGGACGTACGCGCCGGACGCCGCGATCATCAACTTCTACGACGGTTCGGCGCGCATGGGCATGCACCAGGACAGGGACGAGCGGTCGGGTGCCCCGGTGGTGTCGCTCAGCATCGGCGACACCTGCGTCTTCCGCTTCGGGAACACGGAGAACCGCGCGCGGCCCTACCGGGACGTGGAGTTGGCCTCCGGCGACCTGTTCGTCTTCGGCGGACCGTCGCGTTTCGCGTTCCACGGCGTGCCGAAGGTCTTTCCGGGGACGGGCGGTCCCGAGTCGGGGATGGCGCGCGGCCGGCTCAATCTGACCCTGCGCGAGACCGGTCCGGCCTGATCCCGGACCGCGCCGTGCCGGGCCGGACCGGGCGTGGTGATCTTGGGGTCGTACGGTCGTGGCAACCGTACGGCCCCCGGGTGCGTCTTGCCCCGGACGCCGTCTCGTCGCGGCGTGCGGGCCCGGGACCGATACTGACGATGCACAGCGACGACGGGCAACACCCGTGGAAGGCGAGTGACCATGAAGCTCCTGCAGCTGATCCTGAACATCCTGTGGGTGGTGTTCTGCGGATTCTGGATGGCCCTCGGGTACCTGCTCGCCGCGATCATCTGCTTCGTGCTGATCGTGACGATCCCGTTCGGCATCGCGTCCCTGCGCATCGCGGGCTACGTGCTGTGGCCGTTCGGGCGGACGACCGTGGAGCGGCCCGACGCGGGTGCGCCCTCCTGCGTCGGCAACGTGATCTGGCTCGTCTTCGCCGGATGGTGGCTGGCGCTGGGGCACCTGCTCACCAGCATCCCGCTGTTCGTGTCGATCATCGGCATCCCCTTCGGCTGGGCGAACCTGAAGCTGATCCCCATCTCGCTCATGCCGCTGGGCCGTGAGGTGGTCCCGAGCGACGAGCCCTTCGGGGCCCGGTAGGACTTCCCCCCACCGCCCGTGACGGTGTTCGGCCGCTGCCCCCGGGGGCAGCGGCCGAACACCGTCACGGGCGGTGGCCCGCCATCTGTTCCAGTCTGGCGATCCGTTCCGCCATCGGCGGGTGGGTCGAGAACAGCTTGGACATGCCCTGTCCGGGCCGGAACGGGTTCGCGATCATCATGTGGCTCGCGGTCTCGATCCGCGGCTCGGGGGGCAGCGGAAGCCGTTTCGTGCCCGCGTCGAGCTTGCGGAGGGCGCCGGCCAGGGCGAGCGGGTCGCCGGTCAGCTGGGCCCCGGAGGCGTCCGCCTCGTACTCGCGGGAGCGGCTGACGGCGAGCTGGATGACGGAGGCGGCGATCGGGCCGAGGATCATGATCAGCAGCGTGCCGAGGAAGCCGGGGCCCTCGTTGTCGTTGGACCGGCCCGCCGGGATCAGCCAGGCGAAGTTGACCAGGAACATGACGACGGAGGCCAGCGCCCCGGCGACGGACGAGATCAGGATGTCGCGGTTGTAGACGTGGCTCAGCTCGTGGCCGAGCACCCCGCGCAGCTCCCGCTCGTCCAGGATCTGCAGGATGCCCTCGGTGCAGCAGACCGCCGCGTTGCGCGGGTTGCGGCCGGTGGCGAAGGCGTTGGGTGCCTGCGTCGGGGAGATGTAGAGCCGGGGCATGGGCTGCCGGGCGGCCGTGGAGAGCTCCCGGACCATGCGGTAGAGCTGCGGGGCCTCGAACTCGCTGACGGGCCGGGCCCGCATGGCCCTGAGCGCCAGCTTGTCGCTGTTCCAGTACGCGTAGGCGTTGGTGCCGACGGCCACGAGGACCGCGACGATCAGGCCCGTACGCCCGAAGAAGCTTCCGATGACGATGATGAGGGCGGACAGGCCCCCGAGGAGTACGGCGGTTCTCAGCCCGTTGTGCCGGCGGTGCACGGTACGCCCTCCAAGTGGTGCGGCAGGGGAACCCTTTGCTCGGTGGTCTCCACTCCCCCAGTGGAGCCTCCCGTACAGGTCAACGCCAGGCGGGAGGAGCTGGTTCCCCGGCCCGCACCGCCGCGGGGCGGGGCCGGTCCGGCGTTCATGGGCCGGAGAGGGCGCTGGGCCGTACGGGTCACCGGCCGCGCGTACGCCCTCCGGCACCGGACGCCCGGGGGCCGTCCCGGTGCCGGAGGGGGTGTCTCAGCGCTGGGCGGGGAGCCCGGCGGTCGCGAGGGCCTCGGGGTCCGGCGTGACCTCGCTGGTGCAGTGGGCGCAGCGGGAGGCGATGGCTGGGATCTCGGTGTAGCAGCGGGGGCAGTCGCGCAGGGCGGCCTTGATGTCGACCTTCTCCTCCGCCTTGGTGAAGCGGCTCTGGACCTTCGCCATGGGGACGACGACGCCGAAGTAGAGCACTGCCGCGGTGATCAGGAACGCGATGGCGGCGGCGAGGAACTTCCCGTACGGGAAGATGGCGCCCTCGACCGAGAACTGCGCCGAGCTGAAGTCGCCGACGGACCCGGTGGCGAGGCCGATCAGCGGGGTGATGAAGGCCGTGCTGAATCCGGTGACCACTGCGGTGAACGCCGCTCCGACGGCCAGACCGATGGCCATGGAGATGATGTTTCCGCGCAGGATGAAGTCCTTGAACCCGTTCAGCACTGCTCTCGCTCCTCTTGGAATGGCTCTGGTGGGGGGATGTGCGGGCAAGACCATGCCCTGTATGAGCCTTTCCGGGCAAACCGATCTTCGGTAAGTCGGAAGAGTCGGGTGCGTCGGGAGGGCGTCAGAAGAGACTGACGGCGGCGAACCTGAGAACGGTCTGCGGGGCGCCGGAGAGCACGATGCCGGCCACGGCATCGTGCTCGGGCGGGTGAGGGGCGGGGCGGTCCGCGGACAGCGGGGACGGCATCTCGTACTCCGATACAGGCGCGGCGCTACCAGGTCTGAATGGGCTACCAGGTCTGAATGG
>NZ_RDBO01000077.1:74103-94933 GCF_008120935.1 Streptomyces sp. sk2.1 | reverse complement strand
GGGCCGCGGGCTCCGGGGGCTCCTCCCCGGTCTTCCCCGGGGCGCCCGCCGGGGCGCGGAAGAGCGTCGCGGTCCACTGGAGGTAGTAGTAGAGCGCGATCACGACGTTGACGGCCATGACGACGGCGAGCCAGCCGAGTCCGGCGTCGACGGCCGCGGAGAAGACCGTGACCTTGGCGAAGAGGCCGATGATGCCGGGCGGCAGACCGGCCAGGCAGAGCAGGAAGAAGGCCATCGCCAGGGCGGCGAGCGGGCGGGTGGCGTACAGGCCGCGGTGGTCGGTGATCCGGTTGCCGGGGTTCGTACGGGAGACGAGGGCGGCCACCGCGAAGGCGCCGAGGTTCACGACGGCGTACATGAGGGCGTACGCGACGGTGGAGCCGATGTGCTCGTCGCTGGAGTACCCGGCCGCGGCGATCGGCACCAGGAGGTAGCCGGCCTGGGCGACGGACGACCAGGCGAGCAGTCGTACGGCGCTGCGGGCGCGGCCGGCGTCCTGGCGCAGGGCGGCGACGTTGCCGACCGTCATCGTGAGCGCGGCGAGGACGGCGAGGGCCGGTCCCCAGACGTCGGCGTACGCCGGGAACGCGATCACGGTGACGAGGACGAGGCCGGAGAAGCCGACCGCCTTGCCGACCACCGAGAGGTACGCGGCGATCGGCAGGGGGGCGCCGACGTAGGTGTCGGGGACCCAGAAGTGGAAGGGCGCGGCGGCCGTCTTGAACGCGAAGCCGACCAGGGTGAGGGCGACGCCCGCCCCGGCGAGGGTGGTGAGCCGGCCGGGCACGTCGTCGAGCCGGGCGGCGATCTCGGTGAGGTGCAGGGTGCCGGTGGCCGCGTACACGAAGCTGACGCCGAGCAGCATGACGGCGGTCGCGACGACGGAGGAGAGGAAGAACTTCAGCGCGGCCTCGGAGGAGCGCCGGTCGCCGCGCTTGATGCCGACGAGGGCGAAGGCGGGCAGCGAGGCCACTTCCAGGGCGATGACGAGGGTGGCGAGGTCGCGGGCGGCGGGCAGGAGGGCGGCGCCGGCCGCGGAGGACAGCAGCAGGAACCAGAACTCGCCCGCCGGGAGCCTGCGGGTGTCGCCGACCGAGAGCAGGGCGGTGAGCAGGGCGCCGCCGAGTACGAGGGCCTGGATGACCAGGGCGAAGTGGTCGGCGGTGTAGCTGCACGCGGTGCCGCCCGTCGCGGCGGCGGCCTCGGTGAGGCAGAAGGTGGAGCGGTCGCCGGAGCGCAGCGGAACCAGGAGGGCGAGTGCGGCGACGAGCCCGGTGATGGCCAGCGGGCCGAGGAGCGGCTTGCGTCCCTCGGGGAGGAACAGGTCGGTGACCAGGACGATCAGGGCGAAGGCCGCGACCACGACCGGGGGCGCGATGGCGAGCCAGTCGACGGACTGGACGAGGCCGGTCACGCCCTCGGCCGCGGTGGTGACGAGGTCGGGGGCGCTCCCGGCCGCGGCGGTGACGGGGCCGGTGGTGCTCCCGGCCGCGGTGGTGACGACGTCCGGGGTGAGGACGGCTGGGGTCACGACTTGCCTCCTGCGAGGAGCTTCTGCACGGCCGGGTCGGTGAGGCCGAGGAGGACGGCGGGCCACAGACCGGCGAGGACGGTGAGCGCGACGAGCGGGGTCCAGGCGGCGAACTCGTACGCCCGGACGTCGGCGAGCTGCGGCTCCTCACGCTTCTCGCCCATGCAGACCCGGCGCACGACCATGAGCATGTACGCGGCGGTGAGCAGGGTGCCGAACGCGGCGATCGACATGAAGGTGAGGAAGGCCGGGCGACTGAGGCCGTCGGCGGGGTCGAAGGAGCCGAACAGGGCGAGCATCTCGCCCCAGAACCCGGCGAGGCCCGGCAGCCCCAGGGAGGCGACGGCGGCGAAGGCGAGGAGGCCGCCGAGGCGGGGGGCCCGGCCGTAGAGCGCGGCCCCGGTGGCGCCGGAGAGGGTGTCGAGGTCCGCCGTGCCGTACCGGTCCTTGACCGCGCCGACCAGAAAGAACAGCAGGCCGGTGATGAGGCCGTGGGCGATGTTGGCGAAGAGCGCGCCGTTGACCCCGGTGGGCGTCATGCTCGCGATGCCGAGGAGCACGAAGCCCATGTGGCCGACGGAGGAGTACGCGATCAGCCGCTTGAGGTCGCCCTTCGAGCCGGGGCGGACCAGGGCCAGGCAGGCGAGCGATCCGTAGATGACGCCGACGACCGCGAAGGCGGCGAGGTAGGGCGCGAAGGTCCGCATCCCGTCGGGGGCGACGGGGAGCAGGATGCGGACGAATCCGTAGGTGCCCATCTTCAGCAGGACGCCCGCGAGGAGGACGGAGCCGACGGTCGGGGCGGCGGTGTGGGCGTCGGGCAGCCAGCTGTGCAGCGGCCACATCGGGGTCTTCACCGCGAGCCCGACGCCGATCGCCAGCACGGCGATGACCTGCACGGACGTGGTGAGCCCACGGCCGTTGTCAGTGGCGAGTGCCACCATGTCGAAGGTGCCGCTCTTCAGCCCGATGAGGAGCAGGCCCAGCAGCATGATCACCGAGCCGAGCAGCGTGTAGAGGATGAACTTCCAGGCCGCGGCCTGCCTCTGCGCGCCGCCCCAGCGGGCGATGAGGAAGTACATCGGGATGAGCACCATCTCGAACGCCAGGAAGAACAGCATCAGGTCGAGGACGGCGAAGGTCGCGAGGGTGCCGGACTCCAGGACGAGGAGGAGCGCGACGAATGCCTTCGGGGAGGGGCCCGCGGGCGGCTTGAAGTAGCTGTGGAGCGCGCAGAGGAAGGTCAGCAGCGCGGTCAGCACGAGAAGGGGGAGCGAGATGCCGTCGGTGCCGAGGTGGATGCGGACGTCGAGCGCCGGGATCCAGCTGATGTCTGTGGTGGCCTGCATCTTCGACGGGTGGCCGTGGTCGAAGCCCGCGGCGAGCAGGATCGCGGCGAGCAGGACGGCGCCGGTGACGGTCACGCCGTGGCGGAGCACGGCCTGGTCGGGGCCGGTGCCCTTCAGTCCGGGCGGGGCGGGCAGCAGGGCGGCCACGGCGCCGAGGAGCGGGGCGGCGACGATGAACGCGAGAAGGAACTGCATCACGGATTCGCTGATATCGATCACGGCTCACGACCCGGCGTTGAGGTTGGCGAAGACGACGGCGGCGATCGCCAGGACCAGGGAACCGGCGAGCAGCGCGCCGAGGTAGGTCTGCACGTTGCCGGTCTGGGCGCGGCGGACGGCGGTGCCGAGCAGGCGCACGCCGGCTGCGGAGCCGCGTACGTAGGTGTCGACGACCTCGCGGTCCAGGAAGCGGACGAGGCTCGCCGCGGCCCGGACGGGGCGGACGAAGAGCGTCGTGTACAGGGCGTCGAGGTGGAAGCCGGCGGCGGCCGGGCGGTGGAGCGGGCCGAGCAGCAGTCGGCCGGGGTCGGCCGGGTCGGGGACCTCGCCGTCGGTCCCGTAGGCGGCGGTGTGCGCCGACAGGGCCTGGGCCTCGACGAGGGCGGGTTCGGCGTCGGCGCGGTCGTCGCCCCCGAACCCGCCCTCGTCGAGGCCCAGGCCCTGTCGGCGCACACCGCCGCCTACGGGACCGACGGCGAGGTCCCCGACCCGGCCGACCCCGGCCGACTGCTGCTCGGCCCGCTCCACCGCCCGGCCGKCGCCGGTGGAGAGGACGGCGGTGGTCACGGACGGGGTGAGGGCGTTGCCGTCGAACCACTCCGTGAGCGCGCCGGCGGCCAGCCCGAAGGCGATGGTGGGGGCGGCGAGCACCCACAGGGGGGCGGTCATCGCGGTGGGCTGCCTGCCGTGGTCGGGGGCCTCGGCGCCGCGGCCCCGGAAGGCGAGGAGCCAGAGGCGGGTGGCGTACGCGGCGGTGAGGGCGGCGGCGAGCAGTCCGGCGACGAGTACGGTCCAGCCGGCGGCGGCCGGGGCGACGTCCCGGTCCCCGAGCGCGGTGTGCTCGGCGGCGACGAGGACGGCTTCCTTGGAGAAGAAGCCGGCGAACGGCGGGATGGCGGCGAGGGCGAGCAGGGCGACGGTCATCGTCCAGTAGGCGTCCGGGACGCGCTTGGTGAGGCCGCCCATGCGGGACATGGCGGCCAGCGAGTTGGTCCCGGCGGCATGGATGACGACGCCCGCCGCGAGGAAGAGGACGGCCTTGAACGCACCGTGCGACAGGAGGTGGAAGACGGCGGCCCCGCGGTCGCCGACGGCCAGGGCGCCGGACATGTAGCCGAGCTGGCCGATGGTCGAGTAGGCGAGGACGCGTTTGATGTCGTCCTGGGCGAGGGCGGCGAGGCCCGAGCCGATCATCGTGACCGCCGCCATGACGGCGAGGACGACGAGGGCCGCGCCGGACGCGGCGAAGACGGGGAGGAGGCGGGCCACGAAGTAGATGCCGGCGGCGACCATCGTCGCGGCGTGGATCAGCGCGGAGACGGGGGTGGGGCCGGCCATCGCGTCGGGCAGCCAGGTGTGCAGGGGGAACTGCGCCGACTTGCCCGCGACGCCCGCGAGGAGCAGCAGGGCGATGAGGGTGGGGTGGTCGAGGCCGCCGTTGGCGACGGCGCCCAGGATGCCGGTGATGCGGAACGTGCCGGTGTCCGCGGCGAGCGCGAACAGGCCGATCAGGAAGGGGACGTCGCCGAGCTTGGTGACCAGGAACGCCTTGAGGGAGGCGGCGCGGGCCTCGGGCGTCTCCCAGTAGTGGCCGACGAGGAAGTACGAGCAGATGCCCATGATCTCCCAGCCGACCAGGAGCACCATCACGTCGCCGGAGTAGACGACGAGCAGCATCGCGGAGGTGAAGAGGGAGACGAGCGCGGCGTACGAGGGGTAGCGGGGGTCGTCGCGCAGGTAGGCGGTCGAGTAGATCTGCACGCAGGTGGCGACGAGCCCGACCAGGACGGCGACGAGGACGGCGAAGCCGTCGAGGTGCAGGGCGAGGTCGATCGGGACGGAGCCGGTGGGCGTGAGCTGTGTCGCCGCGTCGATGGCCCGGCCGCCGCCCTGGCGCGAGGCGACGAGGACGGCGAGCACGAAGGCGGCGAGGGTCGGCAGCACGGCCAGGGGGCGTACGTATCCGGGGGAGAAGAGGAGCGCGCGAAGCCCCGTCTCGGGGCGGTGGCGGGAGACGGGCGGGCCGAGGAGGAGACCGGCCGCGGCGCCCAGGAAGGGGAGGAGGGGAACGAGGACGGCGAGGGTCGTGGTGGTCACGCGGTGGCCTCCGCCTTCTTTGCCTTCCCTGCCGCAGCAGTGGCCTGGTCTTCGGTTCCGGTGTCGGTGTCGGTGCCGGTGCCGGGCCCGTCGTCGGGGAGGGATTCGGCGGCGTCGGTCTCGGCGGTGTCGCGGAGGCGGTCGATGTCCGAGGTGCCTCGGTTGCGGTACACGGCGAGGACGATCGCCAGGCCGATGCCGATCTCCGCCGCCGCGACGGCGATGGTGAAGAGGGCGAGGGCCTGGCCGGCGTGCAGGGTGTCGCGGAGCCAGACGTCGAAGGCGACCAGGTTGAGGTTGACGGCGTTGAGCATCAGCTCGACGGACATCAGGACGAGGATCGCGTTGCGGCGGGCGAGCACGCCGTACAGCCCGACGCAGAAGAGGAGGGCGGCGAGCACGGCGGGGTAGGCGAGGTGCATCAGCTCTGCTCCTTACCGCTCTTGCGGGACAGGACGACCGCGCCGACCAGGGCGGCGAGCAGCAGGACGGAGAGCGCTTCGAACGGCAGCACCCAGTGCCGGAAGAGGAAGGAGCCGGTGACCTCGGTCGAGCCCCGGGCCGGTCCGTCCAGGTCGATCCAGGTGGTGCGGAAGGCGTCGACGACGACCCAGACGAGTGCGCCGGCGGCGGCGACCGCCACGCCGATGGCCGCCCGCCGGTTGCCCGAGTCGGCGTCCGGGGAGCGGCCGATGGGGGCCTTGGTGAGCATCAGCCCGAAGAGGAGGAGGACGACCACGGAACCGACGTAGATCAGTACCTGCACCCAGGCGATGAACTCCGCGGTGAGCAGGAGGTACTCGACGGCGAGCCCACCGAGCGCCACGACCAGCCAGAGGGCGGCGTGCACCAGCTGCTTGGTCGTGACGGTGACGAGGGCCGCGCCGAGGGTGGCGAGGCCGACGAGGAGGAAGGCGATCTCGACACCGGTCGGCGAGAGGAAGCCGGAGGGGGCCGTGGTGGTCGCGGGGGTCGCGGTGACCGCTGTTGCCGCAGTGACCGCGGTGGCTGCGAGTGTCACTCCTCCCCCTCTGCTTCCTTCTGGTCCTGCCGGGCTTCCTGGGCGCGTTGGGCTTCGAGTTTCTCCGCGGTCTTGCGGGCGGCGGCGATCTCCTTCGGCTCCTCGGCGCCGGGGTCGAGCGCGGGCGGTTCGGGCACCGTCCACATCCAGGCGCGGAGTTTGTCGCGCTCATGGGTGAGGTCGAGGATGTCCGTCTCCGCGTACTCGAACTCCGGTGACCAGAACAGCGCGTCGAAGGGGCACACCTCGATGCAGATGCCGCAGTACATGCAGAGCGAGAAGTCGATCGCGAAGCGGTCCAGGACGTTGCGGCTGCGTTCGCGTCCGCCGGGGGCCGCGGCGGGCACCGTCTCCTTGTGGGAGTCGATGTAGATGCACCAGTCCGGGCACTCGCGGGCGCAGAGCATGCAGACCGTGCAGTTCTCCTCGAACAGCGCGATGACGCCGCGGGAGCGGGGCGGGAGTTCGGGCTGGACGTCGGGGTACTGGGCGGTGACCGTCTTCCGTGTCATCGTCCGCAGGGTGACGGCCAGCCCCTTGGCCAGGCCGGAGCCGGGGATGCGGGGCCGGGAGGACGGGTGCGACGCGGTCATCAGTTGATCGCCACCTTCACGATGCCGGTGAGCGCGATCTGCGCGAGGGCGAGCGGGACGAGGGTGGTCCAGGCGAGCTTCTGCAGCTGGTCCTCGCGCAGCCGGGGGTAGGTCACCCGCAGCCAGATGACGACGAAGGCCAGGACCGCGGTCTTGAGGAGTGTCCAGACCCAGCCGAGTCCGTCGGCGCCGAGCGGGCCGTGCCAGCCGCCGAGGAAGAGGACGCTGGTCAGCGCGCACAGGACGACGATGCCCGCGTACTCGGCGAGCAGGAAGAGCGCGAAGCGCAGCCCGGTGTACTCGGTGTACGCGCCGAAGATGATCTCCGAGTCGGCGACCGGCATGTCGAAGGGCGGGCGCTGGAGTTCGGCGAGCCCGGCCACGAAGAAGACCAGGGCGCCGACGATCTGCCAGGGCAGCCACCACCACTCGAAGGCGTCGAGGATGCCCGTGAGGGAGACCGTCCCGGCCGCCATCGCGACGGACGCGGCGGCGAGCAGCATCGGCAGTTCGTACGCGAGCAGCTGGGCGGCGGTGCGCAGGCCGCCGAGGAGGGAGAACTTGTTGGCCGAGGCCCAGCCCGCCATCAGCGAGCCGAGCACCCCGACGCCCATCACGGCGAGCACGAAGAAGATGCCCGCGTCGACGGCCTGCCCGACCGCACCCTCGCCGGGCCCGACCGGAATGGCGACGAGCACGAGGAGGTACGGCAGGAGCGCGACGGCCGGGGCGAGCTGGAAGACCCTGCGGTCGGCCCGCTCCGGGACGATGTCCTCCTTCTGCGCGAACTTCACGCCGTCCGCGACGAGCTGCGCCCAGCCGTGGAAGCCGCCCGCGTACATGGGGCCGAGGCGGCCCTGCATGTGGGCCATCACCTTGTGCTCGGTCTGCCCCACGACGAGCGGGAGGACCATGAACACGGCGAAGACGATGACGAGCCGGAGGGCGACGTCGAGTACGTCGTTCACGCGGTATCGCCTCCGGCGGGAGTGTCGGGAGTCTCCGGGGCCCCGGGGGTTTCCGGGGTTCCGGTGGATTCGGTGGATTCGGTGGATTCGGGGGTTCGGGGAGTCCTGGGGGCCTCGGGAGTCCCGGAGGTCCCGGGCGCCTCGGGGGGCTCGGAAGTCTCGGGCGCCTCGGAGGGCTCGGAAGTCTCGGGCGCCTCGGAGGACTCAGAAGTCTCGGGCGCCTCGGAGGACTCAGAAGGCTCAGAAGTCTCGGGCGCCTCGGGGGGCTCGGAAGTCTCGGAGGTCCCGGGCGTCTCAGGAGTCCCAGGGGCCCCAGGTGCCTCGGAAGGCTTGGGAGTCCCAGGGGTCCCAAGGGTCCCGGGTGCCTCGGGGGGTGTGTCCGGGTCGAAGGCCGGGCGGGCGTGGTGCCAGGGGGCATCGCTCGTGCCCGTACCCGTATCCGTGCCCGTGCCCGGCTTTGCCGGGGCGGGGGACGGCTTGTCCGGGGCGGAGGACGGTGCGTCCGGTGCGGGGGACGGCTCACTGTGCTGGCTCGCCGAGCCCTGCGAGGCGCTGCGGTTGCGGCGCGGCCGCGCGGCGGGCGCCGCGCCCGCGCCGGGGGCACCCGCATCCGGGGCGGCGGCCTCGGGAGCACCCGTCTCCGGAGCACCCGTCTCCGGGGCGGCCGTCGCGGCGCGTCGGCCCGCCGAGCCCTCGCTCGCGCTGCGGCTGCGGCGCACGGGGCGGTCGCCCGCCGCGCGCGGGGTGCGGGCCGGGCGGGACGGGGCGGGCGGGAGCTGCCCCTTCAGGGGGCCCCACTCGTTCGGGTCGGGGACACCGGGCGGCAGCATCGTGCGCCGCTTCGCGCCGCCGTGCTCCGACTCGCCCGGTTCCTTCGCACCCGGCCACGCCTTCGCGACGCGTGCCGCCAACACGAAGTCCTTGCGCAACGGGTGCCCCTCGAACCCCTCGGGCAGCAGCAGCGGCACCAGGTGCGGGTGGCCCTCGAAGCCGATGCCGAACATCTCGTGGGTCTCGCGCTCGTGCCAGGCGGCGCCCGCGTAGACGCCGACGGCCGTGGGAAGGACGGCGGCCTCGTGCGGAACGGTCGTACGGATCAGGAGCCGCCGGACCCCCTTGCCGGTCAGGGCCACGACATGGGCGCAGACCCGGAAGCCGGTGCCCGGTTCGTCGACCGCGCTCAGCCAGTCGAAGTAGGTGCAGCCCAGCCGGTCGCGGGCCGTTTCGAGGGCGGAGATCCAGGAGGCGGCCGGTACGTCGACGGTCAGCAGCTCGTGGGCGTGCTCGGCCGTCGCGCCCTCGCCGAAGAACTCGGCGGCGGCGTCCGGCAGCCGGTCGTGGGCGTCGGCGGCGTCGTTGCCGGTCATGCGCGGTCCTCTCCCGGGGTCTTTCGCTCGCCGTCCGCTCCCGAAGGCCGCGCGTCATCCGTCCCCGCAGCCCGCGGGTCACCAGGAGCCTGCGGGGCTTCCGAGCTCTGCGGGGCTCCCGGGGCCTGAGGGGCGGCGATCAGGCCACTGCGCAGTGCGGCGGTGGAGGGCCGGCCGCCGCCCGTCGCGTACCGCTCCCCCAGCGACTCGCGGGCGATCTTCTCCTGGAGCTTGAGGATGCCCTGGAGCAGCGCCTCGGGCCGGGGCGGGCAGCCGGGGACGTAGACGTCGACCGGGATGATCTGGTCGACGCCCTTGGTCACGGAGTACGAGTCCCAGTACGGGCCGCCGCAGTTGGAGCAGGCGCCGAAGGAGATGACGTACTTGGGCTCGGGCATCTGCTCGTAGAGCCGCTTCACGGCCGGGGCCATCTTGTCCGTCACCGTGCCGGAGACGATCATCAGGTCGGCCTGGCGCGGGCCGGGGGCGAACGGGATCACACCGAGCCGGATGAAGTCGTGCCGGGCCATGGAGGCGGCGATGAACTCGATGGCGCAGCAGGCGAGTCCGAAGTTGAAGACCCAGAGGCTGTAGCGGCGGCCCCAGTTCAGGACCACCTTCATCGGCTCGGGTGCCAGGCGCGACAGGACGCCGAGCCGCTTGGGCTCCGGCAGGAAGGTCGGCACGGGCTGCTGCTCGTCCGCCCCGTCGGACGGCGTGCTGGTCACGTCCATTCGAGGACGCCCTTCTTCCATGCGTAGAGCAGTCCCACGGCCAGGAAACCGAGGAAGATGAACATTTCGATCAGCGTCGTCGCCCCGTATCCCGGCGCGGCGAATACCGTCGCCCACGGGAACAGGAAGATCGAGTCGACGGCGAAGATCACGTACAGGAAGGCGTAGACGTAATAACGGACCTGGGTGTGTGCCCAGCCCTCGCCCACCGGGTCCACGCCGCATTCGTACGTCAGGAGTTTTTCCGGCGTCGGCACCACGGGGCGCAGCAGTCGGCCGGCCCCGAAGGCCACGGCGACGAACAGCACGCCGATCACGGCGAGCAGTCCGACCACTGAATATCCGTCGAAGTAGTCCGACGCGAGAACGGCCGGTGTCGATTCCGGCAGGTCCGGCAGGTCCGCCACGTCCGCCCCTCGCTCCCCTGGAATCCGTACGGTGATCTGTACGCACGGGAGTCTAGGCCCTGTTAAAGGGCGGGTAAGCAGCCGCATCGGGCAAAAGAGTCCTCCGGGAATGCCCCGGGGTGGGGTTATCCCCACCCCGCCCCACCCATGAGCCCCATGGCGTGCGCCGATCCGTACCGGCAGGCTGGACGCATGACCATGAGCCCCCAGGTGCCGGACGAAGACCGGCCACCGCCCGCCCGCATCATCCCCGATCGATGGACGTGGAAGGAGATCGGTCATCTCCTGGCCGACCTGCCGCTGACCATCGTCTGGTTTGTCTACGCGGTGTGCATGATCGGTGTCGGCGTGGCGCTCACGGTCACCGTGGTCGGTCTGCCCCTGCTCGCGGTCTCGCTGCACGGGGCGCGGCTGATCGGCCGGGTCGAGCGGGGCCGGGCGCGGGCGATGCTCGGGGTCCGGATCGACGAGCCGAGCCCGATGGTCCTGTCGCGCCGGGAGACGGGGTTCTTCCCGTGGCTGTGGTCGAGCATCAAGGACCCGGTGGGCTGGCGGGCCGTGCTCTACTGCTTCATCCGGCTGCCCTGGGGCGTGGTCGCCTTCGGGGTGACGCTGGTGAGCCTGATCGTGCTGTGGCCGGTGCTCCCGTACGTCACGCGGTTCCTCGGCAACGCGGACCGGGCGATGGTGCGCGGGTTGCTCTCGCCCTCCGACGAGCTGGAGCGCCGGATCGCGGAGCTGGAGGCGGACCGGGGGGTCGTCGTCGACACCGCCGCCGCCGACCTGCGCCGCATCGAACGCGACCTCCACGACGGCGCACAGGCCCGCCTCGTCGCCCTCGCCATGGGCCTGGGCCTGGCGAAGGAAAAGCTCACCGCCGACCCGGAAGCGGCCGCACGGATGGTCGACGAGGCCCACGGCGAGGTCAAGATCGCCCTCCAGGAACTCCGCGACCTCGCCCGCGGCATCCACCCCGCCGTCCTCACCGACCGCGGCCTCGACGCCGCACTCTCCGCCATCGCCTCCCGCTGCACCGTCCCGGTCACCGTGAGTGTGGACCTCCCGGCGCGCCCCGCGGAGGCGATCGAGGGGATCGCGTACTTCACCGTCTCCGAGCTGCTCCAGAACGTGAGCAAGCACAGCGCGGCGCGCTCGGCGACCGTCGAGGTCTGGCGCACCGGAAACCGGCTCATGCTCCAGGTCACCGACGACGGCCGGGGCGGCGCCAGGATGGACGGCGGTACGGGGATGGCGGGGCTGGCCGAACGGCTGGGCGCCGTGGACGGGCTGTTCGTCCTGGACTCGCCGGTCGGCGGGCCCACCACGGTCACCGCCGAGCTGCCCTGGCGCGACCGCGACCTGTCCAAACAGGCCGGGGCCGAACGCCTCCGGCACGGCTGAGCACCCGCACGGACAGCGGCAGCACCCCGCACACGGACAGCGGCACGCACCACCGGCGACACGCACCGGCGGCACACGTCGGCGACACGCGCCACCGGCACCCCGAGCAACAGCAGGAACCGAGAGGAAACGGACACACCCATGGCCACGGCATACGGACCGGACACGCGGGACCCTCAGCGGTCCGGGGCCGGTTCCGGGGAGACCTCCCCTCTGAAGCGACTGCTGCCCGCCGCGCTGCGGGCCCCGTTCGAGGGCAGGACCTGGCGCGAGTTCACGTACCTGGTGCTGAGCCTGCCGATCAGCCTGGTCCTGTTCAGCTTCTCGATCGTCCTGATGTCACTCGGCGTGGGGACACTGGTCACCTTCCTCGGGGTCCCGATCCTGGCCGGCGCGCTGGCCCTGTGCCGGGGCTTCGGCGCGCTGGAGCGGGCGCGGGCGCGGGCCCTGCTCGGGGT
This sequence comes from Streptomyces sp. sk2.1, assembly GCF_008120935.1. GTDB lineage: Bacteria > Actinomycetota > Actinomycetes > Streptomycetales > Streptomycetaceae > Streptomyces. The sequence continues at coordinate 82,788 of NZ_RDBO01000077.1, read as the reverse complement.
GGACGTGGCGGCCCCGGCGCCGGTGCGCGGGGCCACCGGCGGCCTGATGTCGTGGATGGGAGCGTCCCTGAAGAGCGGGACGTCCTGGCGGCACCTGGTCTACTCGCTGCTGCACCTGCCGTGGGCGCTGGTCGTCTTCTCCCTCGTGGTGCCGCTCTGGACCTGCGGCTGGGTCGTCGTCACGTATCCGCTGTGGCACTGGGCCCTCCCCTCGGACCTGACCGGCGACGGCATCCAGGTGTACTCCGACCGCAACCACACGACGTCCATCGACACCCCCGTCGATCTGGTGCTGTCCTTCGCGATCGGTCTGGTGCTCCTGCTGGTCATGTCGTGGGTCATCCGGGCGCTGGCGGGCGTGGAGCGGGCTCTGGTGCGCGGGCTGCTCGGCCCGTCCCGGCTCGCGACCCGGGTCTCGGAGCTGGAGTCGGACCGGGGGGTCGTCGTCGACACCGCCGCCGCCGACCTGCGCCGCATCGAACGCGACCTCCACGACGGCGCACAGGCCCGCCTCGTCGCCCTCGCCATGGATCTGGGCCTGGCGAAGGAGAAGCTCACCGCCGACCCGGAAGCGGCCGCACGGATGGTCGACGAGGCCCACGGCGAGGTCAAGATCGCCCTCCAGGAACTCCGCGACCTCGCCCGCGGCATCCACCCCGCCGTCCTCACCGACCGCGGCCTCGACGCCGCACTCTCCGCCATCGCCTCCCGCTGCACCGTCCCGGTCACCGTCACCGTGGACCTGGCCGACCGGCCGGCCCAGGCGATCGAGGGGATCGCGTACTTCACCGTCTCCGAGCTGCTCCAGAACGTGAGCAAGCACTCCCGGGCCACCCACGCCTCCGTCGAGGTCTGGCGCACCGGAAACCGGCTCATGCTCCAGGTCACCGACGACGGCCGGGGCGGCGCCGACCCCTCGACGGGCAGCGGGCTGGCCGGGCTGACCGAGCGGCTGGACGCGGTGGACGGCGTGCTGGCCGTGGACTCCCCGCAGGGCGGCCCGACCCGGATCACCGCCGAGCTGCCCTGGCGCGGCTGAGCCGGGCCCGTACGGCGGCGCGGGAGCCGCACGCAGCAGGCCCGTACGAGGGCCCGTACGACGGCGGGCGCCCGCGCAGCAGGCCCCGTACGACGGCGGGCGCCCGTACGGCGGGAAGCCCGTACGGCGCCCGCGGGCGCGACAGGACGAAGAGGACACCGCACCGCCGATACTGGGATGCTGGGGACCGTACGAACGGACCGAACGGCAGGGACGGACCAGTGGGGGGAAGCGGCTTCATGGTGGAGGACAGGGTGCGAGTGGTCATCGCCGAGGATTCGGTGCTGCTCAGGGAAGGGCTGACCCGGCTGCTGACCGATCTGGGACACGAGGTCGTCGCCGGGGTCGGGGACGCCGAGGCCCTGATCAAGACGGTGAACGACCTGGCGGGGCAGGACGCCCTGCCCGATGTGGTGGTCGCCGACGTGCGGATGCCCCCGACCCACACCGACGAAGGGGTGCGGGCGGCCGTGCGGCTGCGGAAGGAACACCCCGGAATCGGGGTCCTGGTCCTATCGCAGTACGTGGAGGAGCAGTACGCGACCGAGCTGCTGGCCGGGTCCAGCCGGGGCGTGGGCTACCTGCTGAAGGACCGGGTGGCCGAGGTCCGGGAGTTCGTGGACGCGGTGGTCCGGGTGGCGCAGGGCGGGACGGCGCTGGACCCGGAAGTGGTGGCGCAGCTGCTGGGCCGGAGCCGCAAGCAGGACGTCCTGGCCGGGCTGACGCCGCGCGAGCGCGAGGTGCTCGGGCTGATGGCGGAGGGCCGGACGAACTCCGCGGTGGCCAAGCAGCTGGTGGTGAGCGACGGCGCGGTGGAGAAGCACGTCAGCAACATCTTCCTGAAGCTGGGGCTGTCCCCCAGCGAGGGGGACCACCGGCGCGTCCTGGCGGTCCTGACGTATCTGAACTCCTGACCCGCCCGCGACCGGCCCCGCGCGGTGCGGCCGTGCCCCATGCGGTGCGGTCGTGCCCCCATGGATATTTGACGGCCCGTCAGATAACGTGCCGCCCTCGGGACCGCCCGCCCGGATCGAAGCCCGCACGCGTTCCGGCCCACCCCCGGTCCAACCCCGGTCGAGGCCGGCGGGAGCGGACGGGGTCCTAGCACCAAAGGATGAGGCCGTAAAGGCTTCGCCGGGTGGCCGAGGGACATGCAAAACGCGACAAAAAGGGATCGATTCGCGTCCCGAGATCACGTCCATCATGTGATCGGTCCAGGGAAGGGGACCCTTGCAGTCGTAGGGTGGGCCATGGGGACCGTCGGCGGGCCGGCCGGTCCCGAGCCGCCGCCCCGAGGGAGGTCCAGTTCAGTGACCAGCCAGGTCAGTAGCCCAGCCGAACAGGCCGATGAGGCCAGCGAGGCGCTCGTCGGGGGACAGCGCGCCCCCCGCTCCGATCACGCTGGAGCCGGCGAGAAGGAGATTCGTCGTCTGGACCGGGTGATCATCCGTTTCGCGGGTGACTCGGGGGACGGTATGCAGCTCACCGGTGACCGTTTCACTTCGGAGACGGCGTCGTTCGGGAACGATCTGTCGACGCTGCCGAACTTCCCGGCCGAGATCCGTGCCCCCGCGGGGACCCTGCCGGGGGTTTCGTCGTTCCAGCTGCACTTCGCGGACCACGACATCCTCACCCCGGGAGACGCCCCGGACGTGCTGGTCGCGATGAACCCGGCCGCGCTGAAGGCGAACATCGACGACGTGCCGCGCGGCGCGGAGATCATCGTGAACAGGACCGGGTGATCATCCGTTTCGCGGGTGACTCGGGGGACGGTATGCAGCTCACCGGTGACCGTTTCACTTCGGAGACGGCGTCGTTCGGGAACGATCTGTCGACGCTGCCGAACTTCCCGGCCGAGATCCGTGCCCCCGCGGGGACCCTGCCGGGGGTTTCGTCGTTCCAGCTGCACTTCGCGGACCACGACATCCTCACCCCGGGAGACGCCCCGGACGTGCTGGTCGCGATGAACCCGGCCGCGCTGAAGGCGAACATCGACGACGTGCCGCGCGGCGCGGAGATCATCGTGAACACCGACGAGTTCACCAAACGCCCGATGGCGAAGGTCGGTTACCACACCTCCCCGCTGGAGGACGGGTCGCTGGAGGGCTACCGGGTCCATCCGGTGCCGCTGACCACGCTGACGGTCGAGGCGCTCAAGGAGTTCGGCCTGTCGCGCAAGGAGGCCGAACGCTCGAAGAACATGTTCGCGCTGGGCCTGCTGTCATGGATGTACCACCGCCCGACCGAGAACACCGAGGCGTTCCTGCGCCGCAAGTTCGCCAGGAAGCCGCAGATCGCCGAGGCGAACGTGGCCGCGTTCCGGGCCGGGTGGAACTTCGGGGAGACCACCGAGGACTTCGCCGTCTCCTACGAGGTCGCCCCCGCCACCCACGCCTTCCCCCCGGGCACCTACCGCAACATCTCGGGGAACCTGGCCCTGTCCTACGGACTGATCGCCGCATCCCGCCAGGCCGACCTGCCCCTGTACCTGGGCTCCTACCCCATCACCCCGGCCTCCGACATCCTGCACGAACTGTCCCGCCACAAGAACTTCGGCGTGCGCACCTTCCAGGCCGAGGACGAGATCGCCGGGATCGGGGCCGCGCTCGGCGCCGCGTTCGGCGGCTCCCTCGCCGTGACGACCACGTCCGGGCCGGGTGTGGCACTGAAGTCCGAGACGATCGGACTGGCCGTCTCCCTGGAACTGCCGCTGCTCGTGGTCGACATCCAGCGCGGCGGCCCGTCCACGGGACTGCCGACCAAGACCGAGCAGGCCGATCTGCTGCAGGCCATGTACGGGCGCAACGGCGAGGCCCCCGTCCCGGTCGTGGCCCCCAAGACCCCGGCGGACTGCTTCGACGCCGCCCTGGAGGCCGCCCGGATCGCGCTGACGTACCGCACCCCCGTCTTCCTGCTGTCCGACGGCTACCTCGCCAACGGGTCCGAGCCCTGGAAAATCCCCGAACCCGACGAACTGCCCGACCTGCGGGTCCGGTTCGCGACCGGCCCCAACCACGAACTGGCCGACGGCACCGAGGTGTTCTGGCCCTACAAACGCGACCCCGAGACCCTCGCCCGCCCCTGGGCCGTGCCCGGCACCCCCGGCCTGGAACACCGCATCGGCGGCATCGAGAAACAGGACGGCACCGGCAACATCTCCTACGACCCGGCCAACCACGACCACATGGTCCGCACCCGCCAGGCCAAGACCGACAACATCACCGTCCCCGACCTCACCGTCGACGACCCCGACCACGCACGCACCCTCGTCCTGGGCTGGGGCTCCACCTACGGCCCCATCACCGCAGCCGTCCGCCGCCTGCGCAACGACGAACAGCCCATCGCCCAGGCCCACCTGCGCCACCTCAACCCCTTCCCCAAAAACCTCGGCGACATCCTGGCCCGCTACGACAAGGTGATCATCCCCGAGATGAACCTCGGCCAGCTCGCCACCCTCATCCGGGCCAAATACCTCACCGACACCCACAGCCACACCCAGGTCAACGGCATGCCCTTCAAGGCCGAACAACTCGCCACGGCCCTCAAGGAGGCCATCGATGCCTGACACCGACACGGCCAACCAGCTCCTGAACCTGGTTCCCAAGGCCGAGGCCGAACAGACCATGAAGGACTTCAAGTCCGACCAGGAAGTCCGCTGGTGCCCCGGCTGCGGCGACTACGCGGTCCTGGCCGCCGTCCAGGGCTTCATGCCCGAACTCGGCCTGGCCAAGGAAAACATCGTCTTCGTCTCCGGCATCGGCTGCTCCTCCCGCTTCCCGTACTACATGAACACCTACGGGATGCACTCCATCCACGGCCGCGCCCCCGCCATCGCCACCGGCCTGGCCACCTCCCGCCGCGACCTGTCGGTCTGGGTCGTCACCGGCGACGGCGACGCCCTGTCCATCGGCGGCAACCACCTCATCCACGCCCTGCGCCGCAACGTCAACCTCAAGATCCTGCTGTTCAACAACCGGATCTACGGCCTCACCAAGGGCCAGTACTCCCCCACCTCCGAAATCGGCAAGATCACCAAATCCACCCCCATGGGCTCCCTCGACGCCCCCTTCAACCCCGTCTCCCTCGCCCTGGGAGCCGAAGCCTCCTTCGTCGCCCGCACCATCGACTCCGACCGCAAACACCTCACCGGCGTGCTGCGCGCCGCCGCCGACCACCCCGGCACCGCACTCGTCGAGATCTACCAGAACTGCAACATCTTCAACGACGGCGCCTTCGAAGCCCTCAAGGACAAGGACCGGGCACAGGAAGCGGTCATCCGCCTGGAACACGGCCGGCCCATCCGCTTCGGCACCGACAACAACCAGGGCGTCGTCCGCAACCCCGACACCGGCGACCTCGACATCGTCACCGTCACCCCGGACAACGAAAACCGCATCCTGGTCCACGACGCCCACAACCCCTCCCCGACCACCGCCTTCGCCCTCTCCCGCCTCGCCGACCCCGACACCCTCCACCACACCCCCATCGGCATCCTGCGCGACGTCGAACGACCGGTGTACGACACCCTCATGGCGGAACAGCTCGACACCGCCGTCGAACAGCAGGGCAAGGGCGACCTCGGCGCACTCCTGGCCGGCAACGACAACTGGACCGTCGTCGGCTGACCCGGCACCACCCGCCGGACCGCCACCCACCGGACCGGCACCCGCACCACCCGCTCACCGCCGTCCCGCCGGACGGGCCACACCACGGCCCGTCCGGCGACGACGTACCGGGACCCGGTTCAGCCGAACCAGGTCCTGACGGCGGCCAGCAGTCCGTCGTGGTGCGCGCCGTCGGTGCCGAGCCAGGCGACATGCCCGTCCGGCCGTACCAGCACCGCATCGGCCCCCAATTCCTTGCAGGGCTCGGCCACCACCACGTCCAGCCGGTCCGCCCAGGCCGACAGGTCCGGGACGCCCCGGCCGCCGGACAGGTCCAGTACGACCCCCCGGCCGGAACGGAACAGCTCCGGGGTGGCCACGGCACCGGCCGACGTCATGAGGGTCGTGTCGGGGAGCACCGCACCGAGCAGTTCGTGCTCCGGATCCGCCGACCCCTCCACGGCCAGGGGATAACGCACCCGGGTGACGTACTGCGACAGGAACGTGTTGACCACGTCGAGCTCCAGCAGCTCGGCGAAGATCTCGCGCAGCGGAGCGGCCCGGTCGAGCGGCGTCTGCAACGGGATCTGGGCCAGGGCCCGCCGACACGCACGCCGTCCCACGGGATGCCGCTCGTGGTGATAGGAGTCCAGCAGCCCGGAAGGGGCCCGGCCCCGCACGGCGGCGGCGAGCTTCCAGCCGAGATTCACCGCATCGTGCACCGCGGTGTTCATCCCGTGCCCGGAGGACGGCGGATGCGGATGGGCGGCGTCACCGGCGAGGAACACCCGGCCCACGCGGTAGTTCCGGGCCAGCCGGGTGGGGCTCCCGTACCGCGTCATCCACCGCACCTCGCGCAGATCCGGTGCCTGACCGGTGATCCGCTCGATCGTGGAGCGGATCTCGTCGGCGGTGAGCGGCTCCCCGTCGGACGGGGGTTCCCGGTAGAACTCCACCGTCATCAAACGCACTTCGGTCGGGTCGGCCGGATTGACCGGCAGCACACCGAACTGGCCGCTCGGGTACGAGCCCGCCCTGAACAGTGCCTGCGCCTCGTCGTCCACGACGACATCGGCGATGACCCCGTAGTACGAGGGGGCGAGGTGATCGAACTCGAAGCCGGCCGCACCGGCCACGACGCTGCGGGGGCCGTCGCACCCGACGACGTAGGAGGCGCGCAGGGTGCCGGAACCCTCCGGCGAGACCACCGTGAGCGTCACGCCGTCCGGGTCCTGCTCGATGTCGATGACCTCCTGGCCGAGCCGCACCTCGACGCCCAGCTCGACGGCCCGCTCCCGCAGCAACTGCTCGCTGCGCCATTGGGGGACGATCAAGTCGTAATCGGTATCGGCGAGTTCGCCGTCGATGTCCCGGTAGACGAGACCGAAGTGACTGCGCCCCCAAGTGGGAGTGTCCGGTGTCCGGAAGCGTTCCTCCAGACCTCTCTTGCGCAGGAAATCCGCGATGTGTGCGTTGAGGAGCATGCCGCCGGAACGTTCCGGGAGCTCGGACCTGCGCTCCAGTACGACCGTGGCGGCCCCGGCCAGCCCCAGCTCGCACGCAAGCGTCAGACCAGCGGCGCCACCACCGACAATGACTATGGGATCAGACATGGTCCCAGCTTCCGCCACCGGGCTTAAGCGGCCGCAAAGCGCCGGGGTCTATGGGCCGGACGGACCGGGGCGGGACCCGGTTCCGGCCCTGGCCCCGGGGCGGGGCCGGTGGTGTGCCGGGCCGGTTCAGGCGGTGAGGGTGAGGATCGCCGGCCCCGTACGAGGGGATCACCCCCGGCCGCAGGTGCCGCACTCGCCGCGCCGCCTCAGGTGGTACGAGTACGTCGCGGCGCCCAGCGCGAGCCCCCACAGTCCCCAGAAGAACATGGGCGTGTTCGTCCCCCACATCTCGGGGTCGAAGCCGCTGCGGAAGTTCATCATCGAGCCGGGGAGCAGGGCCAACGAGACGATCGACGCCGGGATGATCGCGGTCAGCGGATGCACCGGCCCGCCCGCCTTGAACCACACCCAGCGCGGCCACACCTCGCCCCACCGGCTGACCAGCCCGTGGGTGAGCAGGCTGCCCAGTGTGGACATGATCCCCAGGCCCAGGCCGATCTCCAGCATGCCCTCGGTGTCCTGCATCTCCTTCAGGAACTCGTCCGTGATCCCCAAGGGCAGGCCGAAGTACCAGGCGAGCCGGGTGAGGTCGTAGGGGATCGTCGCCAGCACCGCGATCCACACGGCCTTGCGGCCCCACCGCAGCGCCCGCTCCGGCGAGGTCCACGAGGCGGCGGCCCGCTCGCCGCGCCCGCAGCTCGTGCACCGGTCGGCGGTGCGGCGCTGGTGGGCGAGGGTGGCCAGGGCCCACAGCAGCCCGCCCAGGAAGACGATGATCAGGTTGTCCCGGTGCCAGTACAGGATGTCCTCCAGCCCGCCCTGCGGCCCAGGGATCCCGGTGAACGCGAAGACCACCAGCGCCGGTGCGAACGCGACCACGGCGATCAGCGTGTAGTCCGGCACCCCGAAGGCCAGCAGCCCGGCCGTCAGCCAGCCGAAGACGAGCAGAGCCCTGCGTCTGCCCGGGGACACCGCGCGCCCCGTGCGCTGCTGGTGCAGCATCACGGCTCCGACGGCCGCAGCGACGGCGCAGAACGCCGCGAACACCGGGGCGACCACCTCGACCGGGCTCGGGTCGAGCACCGAGGAGGAGGCCCGGTCCTCGGGGACCCGGGCGAACGGGAAGCCCGCCCCGCCGAACGCCCAGTACACGTGCGCGGCCCCGTACAGCACCGACCAGGCGATCGCTGCGGGCGCGGACCACAGCGGCCACCGGGACCAGAAGCGCCGGAACGGACCGGGTCCCTTGCCGGTGACCGGGCTGCCGTCGCGGGCCTCCCGCTCCTCGATCACTGCGCCGACCATGGCGGACCGCCTCCTCGTGGATCTTCGTCGTCCTCGTACCCAAGGCTGTCGATCACGGGTCCCGCGGGGTATCTGCCGATCGGCAGATATGCCCGGGGCCCGACCTCGCGGGGCCGTGTTCGGC
>NZ_RDBO01000077.1:11393-74003 GCF_008120935.1 Streptomyces sp. sk2.1 | reverse complement strand
GGTACCGTCGCCGCCGGCCCCGCAGCCGACCCCGCCGTCGACCTGCGGGCCGGTGACCGCGCCCCCGACGCCCCCTGCCGCGACACGGCGACGGGCGAGCCGGTCCGCCTGTTCGAGGCGTTCGCCGGGCCGCACTTCACACTGCTGGGCTTCGGCCCGGACACGGCGGACGCGCTGCGGAGGGTGGCGGCGGAGTACGGCGACACGGTGCGGGCGTACGGGGTGGACGCGGGGGCCCCGCGCGACCTGACCGACGACGCGGGCCACGCCCGTACCGCGTACGGGATCGGGCCGGACACCGGCGCCCTCGTCCTGGTCCGCCCCGACAACCACGTGGGGCTGCTCGCCCCGGCGACGGGGAGCGGGGCGGTCGTGGACTACCTGGAACGACTGGTGGGGACGGCCGGCGCGGCGTGACCCCGTTCGGTGGGGCGCTCAAAAGGCGCCCCACCGAACGGGCTCCCGGCCCCCGCCTCCGGTCAGCGGAGCGCCCCGGCGATCTCGTCCATCACCCGCCGCCAGTGCGCGCGGCGCTCCTCGCGTTCCGCCGCGTCCGCCAGGTGCTCCTGGTGGAAGCGCAGGACCGACTTCGTGCCACCGGCGCCGGGCGCGGGCGAGACGGTGACCTGGACGGTCGTGGAGCCGTGGGTGAGCCTGATCCGGCTGCCGGGGCGGTGGCCGCGCAGCTCACCGGCCACCCCGTCGGCCGTGCGGTACGGCTCGCCCTTCTCCGTGGGCAGCCCGCYCGCCCCTTCGACCGGCCCGAGCCAGAGCCGTACGCCCTCCCGGCCCGTGAGGAAGTCCCAGACGGCCGCCGGGGGCAGGGGCAGGGTCCGCGAGACGCCGATCTCCCAGCCCGCGTCCTTCGTCAGTCCGGTGGGCATCATGGCTCCTTCGGAGTGTGCCGGGCGCGGTGCGCCCGTACCTTGTGGAGGTTTCCGCAGCGCTCCATCGCGCACCAGCGCCGCCTGCCCGGCCGCGAGGTGTCGACGAAGAGCAACTTGCAGCTGTCGGAGCCGCATTCGCGGACGCGGTCGGCGTACGGGCCGGTGAAGAGCTCCACCGCGTCCCGGGCGACCGTCGACAGCAGGGCGGCCCCGGTGGCGCCCGGGGCCCAGGCCGGGGCGCCGGTCGCGGGGTCGATGCGGGGGACGAGCGGCGGCCCGGCCGCCACGGCGTTCACCACGTCGAGATCGGACCGGGCGAGAGCGCGTCCGTGCGCCCGGTCGGCGGCCAGGCTCCACAGCGCGGCCCGCAACTCGTGCGCCCGCGCCAGCTCCTCCTCGCTCACCGACAGGGCCGGCCCGCCCTGCAGCCGGCTCTCGCCCGCCCAGCGCACCAGGTCGTCGGGGGTGTGCAGCACCTCGTACGCGGTGTACCGCGAGTGCCCCCCGGTGGGCAGCAGCTCCAGGCACAGGGCCCCGGGATCGAAGCGGTAGGGACGGCCCTCCGGCGTGTGAAGTACCAGCCCCGGAGCGTCCGTTGACGACTCACTCATGTAACCACTATAAACGGTTTCCATGACCCTGCACTGGAAAGTCGTCATCGACTCGACCGACCCGCACGCCCAGGCCGCCTTCTGGGGCGAGGCCCTCGGCCACCTCGTGGAGGACCACAGCGTCCTGATCGAGCGTCTGCTCGGCTTCGGCGCGGTCCCCGAGGACGTCACACTGATGACGAACGGCCGCCGCGCCTGGCGCGACCTCGCGGGGGTCCGGCACCCCGACGACCCGTACGACGAGGACAGCGGGGCGGGCCTCGGCCGGCGCCTCCTGTTCCAGCGCGTCCCGGAGGCCAAGACGACGAAGAACCGCCTCCACCTGGACGTGCACGCCGAGCCGGGACGGCGCGAGGCCGAGGTCGAGCGCCTGGTGGCCCTGGGCGCGACGGTGGTCCGCGAGGTCGCGGAGCAGGGCGGCACCTGGACGACGCTCACCGACCCGGAGGGCAACGAGTTCTGCGTGCAGTAGCCCCGCCCTGCGCCCGAACCGCGTCCGGCCGACCGGAGGCGGTCCGGGCGGGACGCCGACGAACGGGGCGGGCCCGTCGGCGGTTCTCAGACGGGCCAGGCCCGGTCCGGGGTGTCCAGCCAGACGGTCTGCCCTTTTGCCGTCACGGTGAGCCCGAACCGCTCGTGCCCGGGCCTCCCCTCGCCCTCCCACCAGTCATGGGCGGCCTCGGCCTCGTCCCAGAGCCGGCGGGGACCCGACTGCCAGACGCGGGCGGTGCCGCCGTCGCGGAACATCACGCACGCCCAGGAGCGGTCGGTGAGTCCGTAGAACCAGACGGGCCGCGCCCCGTCCCGCTTCTCCGCGACCACGTGGTGGCAGTGGGGCACCCGGAGACCGACCGCGAATCGCCGGGAACCGAACCGCTCCCCCAGGAACGCGTCCTCCGTGAGCCGGGTGGACGACGTGTCCCGGTCCTCCGGACCGCCCGTCACGTAGTCGCCGTGGACGACCGGGGAGAGCCGCTGGGCCCGGAGCTTCATGAACTCGACCGGTCCGGTGAAGGACCCGGACGCGCTCCTCCCGTCCGGGGCGACGACGAGCCGGGCCACGCAGTCGCCGTTGCCGTAGTGCGTCCCCCAGGGAACGACGATCAGCCCGCCCGGCCGGGTCTGCTCCACCCAGGCGAAGGGGATGCGGCGCGTCCCGGCGGTGACGACGACCCGGTCGTACGGGGCGCCCTCGGGGTGGCCTTCGTACCCGTCCCCGTGGACCACCCGCACCGCGGCCCCGAACCGGTCCAGCGCGGCCCGCGCCCGCCCGGCGACCGCCCCGTCCACTTCCACCGTGACGACGTTCTCCGCACCGGCCCGGTGGGCCAGCAGGGCGGCGTTCCACCCGGTCCCGGTGCCGATCTCCAGCACCCGGTGCCCGGGGCGCACGTCCAGGTCCCGGAGCATCCGGAACACCACGCTCGGCATGGATGCCGACGACGTGGACACCTGCCCGGGTTCACGCCCGGTGTGCCGCCCGTCGTCCCACTGGGTGACCACGGGCACGTCCGTGTCCGCGTACCGGTGCCAGATCTCCGGATCGTCCGCGCGGGACACGGCGACACTCGCCCCCGCGTCCATGTCGAAGGGCCACATCAGCTCGGGGAGGAACGCCGACCGGGGCACGGCCTCGAAGGAAGGCGCCCACTCCGGGAGAAGGGCCCCGCCCGACATGAGGGCGCGCCCCAGTCCGGTCCAACCCGAACGGCCCCGACACGCGTCGGCAGTCATGGGTGCCCCCTCACTTCTTGGGCGGGTTGGGGACGCCGGGGCCTCCGTCCGGAGTCGGCGGAAGAGGCGGTCCGGGCCACGGCTCACCCGGCAGCCCATCGCCCCCGTCGCCGCCATTGTTCTGAAGAATGCAGTCGGTCATGCCCAATTCCTTCCGGTTGTCGTCCAGTCGGTCGTGCTCGGCGAGGCGGTTGCGGGTCGGGCGGTTCGTTCGGGGTGCACGGAGAGGCTGTACGTGCAGTCGACGTCGGGGACGACGACGAGGAGCGGGTGGCCGCCCTTGAGGTGCGCGTGCGCGGCGCGCTGCCCGTTGCGGTCCCGGTACCAGGCGCGCAGCTCGGCGGAGTGATCGGGTCCGGGGGCATCCGGGAGGCGCATGGCGGGCCGCACCCAGGCGGAGCGGGCGGGGTCGGGGTCGAGCCGGTCCACGATCCACAACGCCTGCCCACCGAGCCAGCGCAGGGCGAGCACGGGCGAGATGGTCCGGAAGGTTCCGAGGACGTACCGCGCCGTCTGCCCGGTGCCGTACACGGGCCCTTCGGCGACGGCCTCGCACAGGTAACCGCCGGGCTGCCGGGGCTCGTTCACAGAATCCGCCCCGCGCTACGGGCATTGCACCGGGCGGTCTCGGCCCGCAGCCGCTCCATGGGCTCCGGAGCCCGCACCCTCGCCGGCTCCGCCTCCCACTCCGTACCACCGCAGACCGGCCGCAACGACCAGTACGGACCGGACACCCCCCGGAACTCGCCCACCCGGTTCCGGTGACCGGTGTCTACTAACAGCGCACCCACAGCGGGGGGTACCGGGCCTGTGCTCACTCGTCTACATCCTTTCCACCGCAAAATCCGGCTGCTCGCTCTAGGCAACCGCCTGATCACACCCAGCGGTACTGTTGGGAAGCGCGCAAGGATTAAGAGCGTTAAGCACTTAACGCAGTCGTGCGGGGGGAGTTGAACGACCTTGAGCACCAGCGAGCCGAACACAGGACTGGAACGGCTGTTTCGCGAGACCGGATGGACCCTCCGGCAGTGCGCGCAAGCAATCAACCGGATCGGAACCGAGCGCGGCACCCCGAAGCAGTACCGTGCGCCTTCCGTTCACCAATGGTTGAGCGGAAGCCTGCCGCGCGCAGATGCCCGTCCGCTGATTCTGGAAGCGCTCGCCCGGAGGCTCGGGCGGCCTGTCACGTATACAGAAGTCGGCTTCCCAGCTCCCGAGAACGAGACGAAGGCAACCTCCTCCGACGCGGTTGATGGGATCATTGGCCTCGGGAGGCTGGACATGGATCCTTCCCGTCGCAGCGTGCTCGGTGTCGCCCTGTTCTCCGTCGCGCTGACCGTCCCCGACTGGCCGGACGTGGTGGGGCGCATGGAGGCCGTGCAAGAAGGCACCCGGACCCGCATCGGCATGTCCGACGTGCACACGGTGTCGGCCATGACGGAACAGCTCTCGTCGATGGACGATCAGTTCGGGGGCCGGACCGCCCGTCCCCTCGCTGCGGCCTTCCTGGTGAACACCGTTGCTCCGTTCCTCAGGACCGACGGCCCCGAGTCCGTGCGCAGAGCCATGATGTCCGCCGCCTCCGACCTCTGCTACCTCACCGGGTACATGGCGGTCGACGAGGGCCTGCACGGGCTCGCCCAGCGTTACTACCTGAAGGCGCTGGAGCTCGCCGGAGCGTCGGAGGACCACCTGACGTACTGCACCACGCTCCGGGGCATGAGCGTGCAGGCGGTGGATCTGGGGCAGGGGCCGATCGCCATGCGGCTCGCGGATGCCGCTGCGGCCTCCGCTCCCCAGGCCGGACCGCGCATGCGTGCCTTTCTCGTCGGCCAGCAGGCGCACGCGGCCGCACAGATCGGTGACCGTCGTTCCGCGCTCATGCATTTGCAGGAGGCCGAGACCGCCATGGACAAGGCGGAGTCCCGCGGGAAGACGTTCGGCTCGTACGACCCCGCGTCGCTCAACTACCACACCAGCCAGGTGCGGTTCGAAATGGGCGATGCGCACGGCGCCGTTGCCGCCATGCAGGAGTCGGACCGGCTTCGGCACGGCGTCTACCGGCGCACCCGCGTCAAGGAACGGGCGATCCTCGCCGAGCGGCAGCTCGCCGTGGGGCATCTCGAAGCCGCGTGCCGGACCTGGGGGCTCGCGCTGGACGACTACCCGCTGGTCGACTCCGGGCGCATCGACAAGCGGATGACGGACATGTTCAACCTCATCCGCCCCCACATCCGGAACCACGAAGCCCAGCAGCTGTACGAACGTGCGCGGGCGACCGTTCGCCCCGAACTCGTCCCGGCATGACAAGCCCCCCGGCAAACGGCAGACAGCGGGCGGCAGTTCGGCCGCTGCTCGAACGACGTCAGCGGTCGAGAACGGGCAGGTCCTCGTCGCACAGGCCGGTTCGGCAGCACACGGGCAGCCAGTCGGCCGCGACCTCCCGGACGCGTTGCAGGCGCGCCCTGTCGGGCTCCACCACCGTGAGGATCTCGAACGCGGCGCCGACGGTCCCGGGGAACCGGTTCGACATCACCTCTCCGTAGAGCAGCCAGAGGCCCTGCCGGGCGAGGCCCCGGCACAGTTCCGGAAGGTCGAGGCCCCGCCGGGCGGATTCCCCGTCCGTGCCCTCGCCCGCCACCAGGCACTGCAGGAGGTCGAGGTACCGCTCCCGGGCCGCCGGCGGGACATCGTCCGCGAGGGCGGCCAGGGCGACGGACGCCACCGCGGGGGCCGGTTCCCAGAGGACCGCCGCGGACCAGACGTGCTCTTCGAGGCCGAAGTGGCCCGGTTCCTGCCCGGGGTCCCCGTCTGCGAGCCGCAGCAGGTCCCGGGCCAGGTGCTGCGCCGAGCCGCCGCATCCGCACAGCATGCCGCCCCAGTCGTGCCGGGCGATCTCCAACTCGACAAGTCGCATGGCGCCCGTACCTCAGGCGGTCATGTCCGTCGATGACGCGGCGGCGGGCGGGATGGGGGTGGCCTGGTGGTAGTACATCTGCCACGTCCCGGCCGCACCCTGCTTGCGCCAGAGCGAACTGCGCCGCGCCCGGTCCCCGTCCAGCGTGGTCTCGTAGGTGAGGTGCACCAGCCCGGGGGCCAGCAGGACACCGGTGAACTCCGAGGGCTCGTAGCGCAGCCCGCTTTCCGTCGTACCGTCCATCTCGGGCAGCGCGGCGATCATCTCGTCGTACGTCCACCGCCGCCCCGAAGCACCGACCTCCACGAAGTCCGGGTCCAGCAGCTGTCGGGCGAGCGCGCGCGACATGCGCACGTCGGGGTCCATGAGGCGCAGCTCGCCCTCGATCGCTTCGCTTACCTCATCCGTTTCTCGGCTCATGTGGGCATCCTCGCCCGGGTGACCGGGTCCGCCGCAACCGGGTTACGGGGCAGAGGCCGCGACGGGCCGGTCGGCCGGCATCCCGATCAACCCCCTGCGGGGCTCGCGGAGTCGGCCGCCCGGTCGAGGCGTGCCATCTCCTCCTCCGAGAGCCGCAGCGCGCCGGCCGCCACGTTCTGGGAGAGGTGGTCCGGATCGCCGGTGCCCGGGATCGCCAGGACGTGCGGGCCCTGGTGCAGGGTCCAGGCCAGCCGGATCTGTGCGGGGGTCGCATCGTGCGCGCGGGCGACGGAGCGTACCTCCTCGTCGGTGTCGGGGGCCGGGCCCGCCTCGCGGCCGGAACCGGCGATCGCGAAGAACGGGACGAAGGCGATGCCGAGTTCGCCGCAGCGCCGCAGGAGCGCCCGGTCCTCGCTCGCCGCGCCGATCCCGTACGGGTTCTGCACGCAGACGACCGGGGCGATGGCCCGGGCCTCGGTCAGTTGCGCGGACGTGACGTTGGATATGCCGAGGTGGCGGATCAGCCCGGCCTCGCGCAACTCGGCCAGCGCCCCGAAGTGCTCGCCGATCGATCCGTTCCGCCGGCTCGGCGGCACGCGCAGGTTCACCACGTCCAGGTGGTCGCGGCCGAGCTGGCGGAGGTTCTCCTCGACCTGGCCGCGCAACTGCTCCGGGTCGGCCCACCACCACGCGCCCGAGGGGTCGCGGGCCGGCCAGACCTTGGTGGTGATGACCAGGTCGTCCGGGTACGGCGCCAGCGCCCGGTTGATCAGTTCGTTGGCGGAGCGCGTCGCGGAGAAGTAGAACGCGGCGGTGTCGATGTGGTTCACGCCGAGTTCGACCGCCCGCCGGAGCACGGCGATCGACTGCTCGCGGTCGCGCGGCACACCGCCGTCGAAGGGCTCGGTACCGGTCAGGCGCATCGCGCCGAATCCGACGCGGTTGACCGTCAGGTCGCCGAGTCGCCAAGTCCCGGGGTCTGCTGGGGTGTTTGTCCGTGTGCTCATGGCATGGCTCTTCTCTTGCGGGTCGGGAAACGAGGAACCGGCGGGTGGGTGCAGCGGGTTCGGGCCGCTCGGCAGGTGTCTCGCGACAGGCCCCCACCGGTGCCGGGGCAGGGCCCGGGCATGAAAAAAGCCTCCCCGGCGGATCGGAATCCGCGCCGAGAAGGCTCATCTACTGGTCGGCATTCTAACAGGTGTTCGACCCTCTCCCCCGGGCCGCACCCCCGGCCGAAGCCGGGGGCGCGGCAGGGCTTTTGGCCGCGGGCGCGTGCCCCGTACGCCCGGCCCCCCCTCGCTTCACCGGAGCGGGGCGTACGGGTCACGAATCCGGTGGCCCGGTTGCCGGCAGCACCCTCCGGCCCCGGTCGCGGCCCCGCGCGGGTGTGCCCAGGTCGGTCACGAGCCGCAGCAGCCGCCCGCCGGGTCCTGCTCGGCAGCCGCCCCGGCCGCGGCGGGGGCTGCGGGGGCGGCGAGCTGGACGAGCTGCGGCGCGGGCGCACAGCAGCCGCCGTCGGCCTGCTGGGGGTCGGGGGCGTCGAAGAGACCGGCGCCGCCGCAGACTCCGGTCTCGGGCAGGGTGAGTTCCACGCGGTCGGCGGACTCGATGTCGCCGGCGATGGCGGCGGCGACGGAGCGGACCTGCTCGTAGCCGGTCATGGCGAGGAAGGTCGGGGCGCGGCCGTAGGACTTCATGCCGACCAGGTACACCCCGGGCTCGGGGTGGGAGAGTTCGCGGTGGCCGTGCGGGTAGACGGTGCCGCAGGAGTGCTGGTTGGGGTCGATCAGCGGAGCCAGGGCGACGGGGGCCTGGAGGCGTTCGTCGAGGCCCAGGCGCAGCTCGCCGAGGAAGGACAGGTCGGGGCGGAAGCCGGTCAGCACGATCACCTCGTCGACCGGGTCCAGGCGGCGCCCGTCCTCGCCGACCAGAACGAGGCGGCCGTCGGCGTCGGGCTCGATCGCCTCGGTGCGGAAGCCGGTGACCGCGTCCGCGTGACCGGCGTCGACGGCGGCCTTCGCCGCCAGGCCCAGGGCTCCGCGGGCGGGGAGCTGGTCGGCTTCGCCGCCGCCGAAGGTGGAGCCGGAGATGCCCCGGCGCAGGATCCACACGCCCTTCGTTCCCGCGCCGTCGTCGGACTCGGCGAGGTCGGCGAGAAGGGCGAGAGCGGTGAAGGCGGAGGCGCCGGAGCCGATGACGGCGGTGCGCCCGCCCGCGTACCGGGCGCGCACGGCCGGGTCCTTCAGGTCCGGGACGCGGTAGGCGATCCGGTGCGCGGCGACCTTCTCGCCGAGCGCGGGCAGTCCGCTGCCGCCCGCCGGGCCCGGCGTGGCCCAGGTGCCGGAGGCGTCGACGACCGCGCGGGCGAAGAGGCGCTCCTCACGGCCGTCGGCGTGGGTGAGGTGCACGACGAACGGCTGCCGCTCACGGTCGGCGTCCACGATCCGGTCCCGGCCGGTCCGGGAGACACCGGTGACGGTGACGCCGGTGCGGACGCGGTCGCCGAGGACGTCGGCGAGCGGCTGCAGGTAGAGGTCGGCCCAGTCGCCGCCGGAGGGGTAGGCGGCCGGGTCGGGGCGCGTCCAGCCGGTGGGGGCCAGGAGCTTCTCGGCGGCGGGGTCGACGACCTCGCCCCAGGTGGAGAACAGGCGCACGTGCGACCACTCGCGCACCGCGGCGCCGGCCGCCCGGCCCGCCTCCAGGACCAGGGGCTCGACACCCTGGTCGAGCAGATGGGCGGCGGCGGCCAGGCCGACGGGTCCGGCCCCGATCACGACGACGGGCAGCTCGGTGGCAGTGGGCGCGTTCACGGCGACTCCTCGCTTGTTTCGACATCTGTCGATGACTTGCGCGACCCAGAATGGCATCTGCATCGATGAGCGTCAACATAGACATTCATCGAAATCAGGTGTTCGCCGATGGGCGCGTCTGCGGCACCGCCATCGCCGGCGCTCTCGACGCCACCGGGGCGCCGGGCTCGCGCCCGTCGGGCCCGAGCGGCGGCGCGGCCCCTCACCGAACCCGCCACGCGGCGCGGGCCGGTGCGCAGACCGTGTCGCCCGACGCCCGGCACCCGGCCGCCCGTCTCGCGCGCCGATGACGTACCCCCCTCCCGCTGGTTCGACATGTGTCAACATAGATGCATGTCGAATGCGAAGGTGCTGCCGCTGCTCGAACCCGCCGACGGCCGGAGCGTGACGCCGTGCTGCCCGCCGCTGGCCGAACGCCCGATGACCGCGGAAGAAGCCGGGACGGCCGCGCGGATGTTCAAGGCACTGGGCGACCCGGTCCGGCTGCGGCTGTTCTCCGCCGTGGCCTCGCACGAGGGCGGCGAGGCATGCGTGTGCGACATCTCCGACGTCGGCGTCTCCCAGCCGACCGTCTCCCACCACCTGAAGAAGCTGAAGGAGGCCGGGCTGCTCACCTCCGAGCGGCGCGGCACCTGGGTGTACTACCGCGTCGAGCCCTCGGTGCTCGCCGCGATGGGCAAGCTGCTGGCTCCGCCGACCGCGGTCCGACGGTCGTCGGGGAAGGGGGAGAAGCGTTGAGCGGAGCATCGGGCGCGGTGGTCGTGCCGCTGACGGCGGAGCACGCCGAGCAGGTGCTGGCCATCTACCGGGCGGGCATCGACGAGGGCGACGCCACCTTCGAGACCGGCCCGCCGACCTGGGAGGAGTTCGACGCCGCGAAGCTGCCCGGACACCGCTTCGCCGCCCTCGACGAGGCGGGGGCGGTGCTCGGCTGGGTGGCCGCGAGCCGGGTCTCGGACCGGTGCGCGTACGCGGGTGTGGTCGAGCACTCCGTCTACGTCCACCCCGCCGCCCGCGGCCGGGGCGTCGCCTCCGCCCTGCTCGGGGCCCTGGTCGACTCCACCGAACGGGCCGGGATCTGGACCGTCCAGTCGGGGATCTTCCCCGAGAACACCGCCAGCCTCGCCGTTCATCGGCGCGCCGGCTTCCGGGTCATCGGCACGCGCGAGCGGATCGGACGCCACCGCGACGTCTGGCGCGACGTGGTCCTCGTCGAGCGCCGCAGCCCCGCCGTCACCTGACCGTCAGTCCCGCCCGGCGGTCGCGCGGGCGGCGTCACGGGCCGGGCGGCGCAGGTGGTGGTGGCCGGCGGCGAGACCTGCCCGGCCGCCGCCGACCACCACCACGTCGGTGCGCCGGGTCACGGGGCCGTCGTCACCGCGTCGGCGGCGAACTTCCTTCGCCAGGCGAGCGCGACGTACACGAGTCCGATCAGGACGGGTACTTCGATGAGCGGTCCGACGACGCCGGACAGGGCCTGGCCGGAGGTGACGCCGAAGGTGGCGATGGCGACCGCGATGGCCAGCTCGAAGTTGTTGCCCGCCGCGGTGAAGGCGAGGGTCGCGGTGCGGTCGTAGGCCAGGCCCAGTCCCTTGCCGAGCAGGAAGGTGCCGAAGAACATGACCGCGAAGTACACCAGCAGCGGCAGTGCGATCCGGGCGACGTCCAGCGGCTGCGACGTGATCGTCTTCCCCTGGAGGGCGAAGAGGATGACGATCGTGAACAGCAGCCCGTACAGCGCCCACGGGCCGATCCTCGGCAGGAACTTCGCCTCGTAGTCGGCGCGGCCCAGCTTCTGCTCGCCGATGCGGCGGGTGAGGAAGCCGGCCAGCAGCGGGATGCCGAGGAAGATGACGACGTTCAGCGCGATGTGCCAGACGGACACGTCCAGGCCCTGGCCGTCGCCGAGGTTCAGCCACCGGGGCAGCAGGTCGAGGTAGAACCAGCCCAGCAGGCCGAACGCGAGCACCTGGAACACCGAGTTCAGGGCGACGAGGACGGCGGCGGCCTCGCGGTCGCCGCACGCGAGGTCGTTCCAGATGATGACCATGGCGATGCAGCGGGCGAGCCCGACGATGATCAGGCCGGTGCGGTACTCGGGCAGGTCCGGCAGGAAGATCCACGCGAGGGCGAACATGACGGCCGGGCCGACGATCCAGTTGATGACCAGCGAGGACACCATCAGCTTGCGGTCCCCGGTCACGCGGTCGAGCCTGTCGTAGCGGACCTTGGCGAGCACCGGGTACATCATGACCAGCAGGCCGAGCGCGATCGGCAGGGAGATCCCGCCGATCTCGATCTTCGCGAGCGCGTCGTTCATCCCCGGGACCAGGCGGCCCAGGCCCAGGCCGACGGCCATGGCCAGCAGGATCCACACCGCGAGGTAGCGGTCGAGCGTGGAGAGCTTCCCGACGATCGAGTCGTCCCCGGCCGCCGTGGCGGTGGTGGGTTCGGTGGAGGTCACGGGCAGGCCCTCTTGTTCCCGGCGGCGCCACGGGCCGAGGCGGCGAGCCCGGCGAACTGCTCGGACAGCCCGGCCAGGACCTCGGGCCTGAGCCTGTAGTACGTGAACCGGCCGCACGGCTCGGTCTCCACGATCCCGGCCTCGCGCAGCACCTTCATGTGGTTGGACAGGTTGGTCTGCTTCGCGCCGGTCTCCTCGACCAGGTGCGTCGTGCAGAGCGTCTCGCGCGCCAGCAGGGTCACGATCTTCAGGCGGAGCGGATCGCCCAGCACCCGGATCACATCAGCATCGACTGAAGTCAGCATGCACTGATACTGTCACATCATTGTCCGCTGATACCAGCGGGGGCTGAAGTCATCGGCGGCCGGGTTCCGCCACGCGACGAAAGAGAACGATCACCATGGCCGAGTCCTCCGACAAGCCGTCCGTCCTGTTCGTCTGCGTCCACAACGCCGGCCGTTCCCAGATGGCCGCGGCCTGGCTCGCCCACCTCGCCGGGGACCGGATCGAGGTCCGCTCGGCGGGATCGGACCCCGGCGACGCCGTGAACCCGGCCGCCGTCGAGGCCATGGCCGAGGTCGGCATCGACATCTCCGCCGAGACCCCGAAGATCCTCACGACCGACGCCGTCCGCGAGTCCGACGTGTGCGTCACGATGGGCTGCGGCGACACCTGCCCCGTCTTCCCCGGCAAGCGCTACCTCGACTGGAAACTCGACGACCCGGCCGGGCAGGGCGTCGACGCCGTCCGGCCCATCCGCGACGAGATCAAGGCCCTCGTCCAGGGCCTGATCGCCGAGATCGCACCCGCCTGAGCGGCCCCGGGGGCGTGCCCGCCATTACGGGTCGGGCGGATCAGGTGGTCGTCGCCGGTGCGGCGGGGGCGAAGCGGCTGTCGGTCCGCACGGGGCGCAGCGTGATCCTCGTGACCTTCCGGCCGGCCGTGGCGATGTCGATCGTCGCGAAGGGGTGCCCGCCCGGGGCGATGAGGTGCACCGGCCGGCCGTCGACGACCATGCGGCACGCCGCTTCGATGCGGTGGCGGAACCGTACGGTCTCGGCGGCGATGGCGTCCGCGCCGGTGACGACGGTACGGCTGCCGGGCGGGAGGAGCGCCGCGTCGGCGTCGCGGACGCCGTCGGGCGCGAGCAGCCGGATCATGGTGCGGGTGTCGCCGGTCCGCGCCGCCGTCAGGAACGCCTCGACGATCTCCCGGTCCGGCCGATCGGTCCGGTCCGGTCCGTCGGCCCGGTCCGGGGTCTCCGGCGGGAGGGCGAGGCGTCGGCGGGCCCTGCTGGCATGCTTCTTGGCGCCGGGCACCGTCACGCCGAGCACGTGCGCGATGGGGGCGAACGGCACCGCGAACAGGTCGTGCAGGACGTAGGCGACCCGCTGGGGCGGGGTCAGCCGGTTCAGCAGGACCATGAGGGCGCGGGAGACGTCCTCCTCGCGGAGGATCTCCTCGTCCACGGCCAGCTGCTCGGCGGGGATGGCGTCCGCGAGGAGCGGGGCCTCCTTGCGGCGGTGCCGGGCGCGCAGCTCGTCCAGGCAGATCCTGGCGGTGACGGTCGTCAGCCAGGCCGACGGGTTCTCGATCGCCTGCCCGGTCCGGGCGGTGGTGGTCCGCAGCCAGGCCGCCTGGACCGCGTCCTCGGCGTCATGGACCGATCCGAGCATGCGGTGGGCGACCGACAGCAGACGGGGGCGGGCGGTCTCGAACTCTTCGGAAGTGATCGGCACGGGTGTCACCTTTCCGGGACGGCGGACGTCAGGAGGGTCGGTTCAGCCCGTTCCCGTTCGCATCCCGGGGAGATGACAACGCCATGAGCCTACAGAGAGTGCGGTTCCGCGCCGACGGCGCGCCGGTTCCGCCCGGGACGTCCACGACCATGGAGGCATCCGCATCATGAACCCGGTACTGATCGTCACCACGGTGGCGTGCGTCGTCGCGAACGCGTCCATCGCCGTCGCGGACTACGCGAGGGCCCCCTTCGTCCTGGCGAACTCCGCGCAGGTCCGGGTCCCACCGGCCGCGTTGCCGTATCTGGCGAGCCTGAAACTCGCGGGGGCAGCCGGGCTCGTCGTCGGGCTGCTCGGTGTGCCCCGGCTGGGCCTGGCGGCGGGGGCCGGGCTGGTCGCGTTCTTCGTCGGCGCGCTCCTGGCCCATGTCCGTGCCCGCGCCTTCGGCGGCCTCGCGTTCCCGGTCGCCTACCTGCTGCTCGCGGTCGCCGCCACGGCCTGTTTCGTATGAGGCCCGTGACGGGCCGCCACGTCGTCCCCGAAGCAGCGATGCCCGGACGGTGACGCCCTAACTGCGCTGGGTGGCGAAATGCTCCAGGTGCCCGCAGTGGGGGCAACGGTAGGCATCGATCTGCCAACGCGGTCGCCCCATCAGCTTGGCATTGCCCAGCAGGCCCTTCTCAAGGGCGCCCGCGATCCACTGCGTGAACCCGCGGGAGCCCTGTCCGAGGTCCCCGACGAAGCCCGGTTCCAGCCCCACCGCACCGCATTGGGTGCACCGTATGTTGTTCGACATGCTGTTCATCGGGGGAGTTTAGACGGCGACCGCGGGCGCGATCACCCCTTTCGGCTCCGGCTTTCCCGCCTTGGACCCGGCCCTCTCACCGTCCCGTCAGCCAGGTCGCGATCCCGTCCACCACGGCCGGTTCGACGTGTCCCGGCCGGGCGTACTCGACCGGGGTGGGGCGGCCGCTGCCGGGGAGGAAGAGGTGGTTGGCGTCCCGGTGGATCCGGATCACCACGTCGGGCCGGTGCTCCAGCGCGGCCCGCCAGCGCGTCAGGTCGTCGGCGACGGTCACCTGGTAGTCCCGCCCGCCCTGCAGGATCAGCATCGGGCAGGGCAGCGCGGCTGCCGCGGCCACCGGGTCGTAGGCGCGCAGGTCGAGCCAGTAGGCGGCGGAGAGGCCCAGGGGCAGCAGCTCCGGCGGGGTGTCGGGGGCGAGGTCGGGGCCCGCCACCACCGCGGCCTGCCGGGCGAGCGCGGCCACCATCCCGTCCGAACCCGCGCCCGGATCAAGGGCCGTGAGGTAGCGGGCCACCCGGACGGCCGCCTCGTGCATCGGCTGCGCGTCCGCGGCGAGCAGCACCAGGCCCGCGATCGACGGGTCGGCGGCGGCGATCCGGGGCGCCGCCTTGCCGCCCATGCTGTGGCCGAGCAGATGGATCCGGTCCGGGTCCACCCCGGGTTGCCGCCGCAGGAGCCGGACGGCGGCGAGCGCGGAGGGCAGGTACTCGTCGGCCATGGTGAAGTCCGGTGACAGGCGGTCCGGGTGAGTGAACGTCACCTTGTCGAAGCGCAGCACGGCCACCTGCCGGGAGGCGAGCCCCCAGGCGAGGTCCTTCAACGGCTTGTTCGGGCCGCTGCTCCCGTCCCGGTCGAACGGGCCGCCACCGCCGAGCAGCACCACGGCGGGCCACGGTCCGGGGCCCGTCGGCAGGCTGAGCGTCCCGGGCACGGCCAGGGGCCCCGTCCCGAGCAGGACGTCCCGCTCGGCGAACCGGTCCGTCTCCGCGTAGTGCGGCGGCTGCCACTCGGCACCCCCGTACGGGTCGAGCCGCAGCCCCTGCAACAGACCGTCGCCGCCCACCGACGCGACCACGACGAAGCCGCCCTCGGCGCAGGTCACCGGGATGCGCACGCGTACCGGATCGGCTTCGGCGTCCTCGATCGCCGGCTCCCCGACCGACTCGGCCCCGCCTCGCCCGGCGGCCTCGGCCGTCCATGCGAGCCGCAGTGCCGGGGCGGAGACCGCGGCCCGCAGCGGGGGCGCGAAGAGTTCCACGATCCCGTCGAAACGCTCCGTCCGAAGCAGCGCGGCCAGGCCGCGCGCCGCCTCCAGTGCCCCACCCTCATCCATTCTCATGATTGCGAACGGTAGCAGTCATGAGAAAGTTTGGTCATGGATTCCCTGACTCTGCTCGCACACCCCATCCGGCTCCGGATCGTGCACGCGATGGGCGGCGGGCGCTCGCTGACCACCGCCCAGCTCTCCGCCCGCATCCCCGAGGCGTCCAAGGCCACCGTCTACCGGCACATCGACCTGCTGGTGGAGGGCGGAATCCTCGAAGTGGCCGAGGAGAGCAGGGTGCGCGGCGCGGTGCAGCGGCACTACCGGGTACGGCGGGACCGGGCCGTGATCGGCGCGGAGGCGGTCCGCGCACTCGGCCCCGAGGACCATCGGCGGGCGTTCGCCACCGCCATGACCGCCCTGCTGGCCGAGTTCGACGCCTACCTCGACCGCGAGGGCAGCGATCCGGTGGCCGACCGGGTGGGGTACCGGCAGCACGCGCTCTGGCTCAGCCCCGGCGAACTGGAGGAGCTGATCGGCGAACTGCGCGCGGCCATCGCCCCCAGGCTGGCCAACAGCCCGGGCCCCGAGCGGGCGCAGTACCTGCTCAGCCCGATCCACTTCCCGCTGGAGGCCCGGCAGTCGGAAGCCGAGCCGCCGACGACGGCCGGGTCCGGGCACGGGACGGATGCCTGACGTCCGACACCCGACCGGCCGGACGGCCCCGGCGCCGGGCGAGGGGCCACGGGCCGGGCATCAGGCGTCGACGTACTGCGCCGCGTACTCCTCACCGGGCGGGACGACCGTGATGACGTCGATCAGCACGCCGTCGGGGGCGGCGACGATGAAGTGGCGCTGACCGAACTCCTCCGTGCGCGGCGACAGCACCTCAAAAAGGCCGGCCGCCGTCACGAGCCGCCGGTGCTCGGCGTCCACGTCGTCCACTTCGAAGTTCAGCAGCAGGCCACCCCGGAGCGCGCCCCGGTGGCTCTCGGGGTAGGTCGGGTGGGTGTGGTCCAGCAGGGCCAGCTCGTACTGCGGGGCGTCGGGGCGGCGCAGGCTCACGTACCAGTCCGCCTCGAAGGTCACCTCGAACCCGAAGTGGCGGGTGTAGAAGTCGCGGGAAGCGGCCACGTCACGGGTGGCGAGCACCGGGTAGAAGCCGCCGAGTCCGGCCGGGCGGCCGTTCGCCGCGGCAGCGGAATCGTTCGTCGCAGCAGGAGTCTTCGTCATGACAGGGTCCTTCCGTCAATTTCACATACCCCGGGTATGCGAATCGTGGTGTTAGCGTACCCCGGGTATGCGAAATGAGGAGAAGGGTTCTCGCGCGATGGCGGTCAACCGGGCGGAACAGCGGGCGGCCACGCGGCGGGCGCTGCTGGACGAGGGGCGGCGGCGGTTCGCCGCCGACGGCTACCACCACGTGGTGCTGGCCGAGGTGGCGCGGGCCACCGGGGTCACCAAGGGGGCCGCCTACCACCACTTCGACAGCAAGGCGGGGCTCTTCCGGGCCGTCGTCGCCGAGGTCCAGCAGGAGTTGGGCGAGCGGGTGGCCGCCGAGGCCGATCGGTACGAGGACCTCTGGGAGCAGCTCCGGGCCGGCTGCCGGGCCTTCCTGGCCGCGGGGACCGATCCGGCCGTGCGGCAGATCCTGCTGGTCGACGCGCCGACCGTACTGGGCTGGGACGAGTGGCGGGCCATGGACGAGGAGTCCTCGGCCCGGCACCTCGCGGAGGCCCTGGCGGCGCTCGCCGGGGCCGGGATCATCGCCGATCAGCCGGTGGAACCCCTGGCCCGGCTGCTCTCGGGGGCGATGAACGAGGCCGCGCTCTGGATCGCCCGGGGCGGGGACCCGCAGGCCGCGGAACAGGCACTCGACCGGCTCCTGGCGGGGCTGCGGGCCCCGGCCTGACCTCTCGCGCAGCCACCGGAGGACGGAGGACCGGGGGCTGGAGGACCGGGGGCCGGAAGACCCTTCGGTTCCCCACCCTGCCCCGGTCACCGCCCGGCGGGCCCTTCCGTCACTTGCGCCAGAACAGGTGGTGCGTCACGCCGCTCGGGCTGGGCACGACGTCGAGGTGGAACCGGTCGAGCAGCTCGTCGGGGGACTCCCAGAGCCGCGAACCGGATCCGAGCTTCACCGGCGAGACCGCCACGTGCAGGGCGTCGACGAGGTCGGCTTCGAGGAACTGCCGGATGGTGGCGGCCCCGCCGCCCAGCCGGACGTCCTTGCCCTGCGCCGCCTCCCGCGCCCTTTCGAGCACCGCGGCCGGTTCGCCGTCGACGAAGTGGAACGTGGTGTCGGAGAGCGTGAACGAGGGCCGCGGGTGGTGCGTCATCACGAACACCGGGGTGTGGAACGGGGGTTCGTCGCCCCACCAGCCGAGCCAGTCGTGGTTCTGCCAGGGCCCGCGCTGGGGGCTGAACTTGTTGCGGCCCATGATCTCGGCGCCGATGTTGTGCGTGAAGTCCCTTGTGAAGTAGTCGTCGAGGCCGCGGCTCCCGCCGGGGTCGGTGCGGTTGGGCCAGCTCGCCGTGGCCCCGGCCCAGCTGAACATGGTCCCCGGATCGGCGTGCCCGAACGGCCTCTCCAGGCTCTGGCCCTCACCGGCGCCGAAGCCGTCGCTCGAAACGTTGAAGTTCTGGACCCTCAGCAACTGTTCCACGTGTTTCTCCTGTGTTTGTCGGCAGTGAATGGGACCGTTCGGGCCGGGAGAACTCATCGGAGTCGCGACCACGCCTCAGGCCCACACCACTTTGACCATGGCCCGGCCCGCCGAAGCCGCCCGCCCGTAGAGCCGGCGAAGATCCTCGTGATACCGCAGGAATTCCTGCCTGGCCTGCGCTTCTTCGCCGAGCCGACCGCAGACCCCCGCACCGGCGACGCTCCACAGCCCGTCGAAGGAGACCCTCGCGAGGAAGTCCGCGGCCCGCGCCACCCCGGGCGGCTCCAGAAGCATCATGGGCGGGTCGGAGGGGTCGGCACCGGCTCCGTGCGCCACGGGGCGGCCGCCGTGAACCGGCAGCTCCCAGGCCCTGCCCACGCCCGTGTCCGTGCCCGCGTCCACGTCCGTGCCGAGGGTCTCGGCCGCGGCGTAGAGGTCGTTCACGAGGCCGAAGACCTTCTCGATCGAGCCGGCGACACCCTCCGCGTACTCGACGGGGTGGTTCCGCCACGCCTCATGCATGAACGCCGCGAGCCAGGTGTGGTCGTCCCGGATCTCCGACTTCGCAACGGCGCGAAAGTGCAGGTGGATACTCATCGCGACGAGTCCCCCGGTTCAGCGGCCCCCTGGTCGGGCCGGGCGGACAGAACCTATTCGACGGCACTGACAACCGGGGCTCCGTCACCCGGCCGACGGTGCGGCGATCCGCTTCTCGAACCAGTGGTGGGCGTACGGCTCGTCGTTGAAGGCCGCGACCTCCTGGAAGCCGAAGGACCGGTACAGGCCGATCGCGGCGCCGAGCGCCTTGTTGGTGTCCAGCCGCAACGTGTCGCAGCCGTGCCGGGCGGCCCGCGCCTCCAGTTCGGCCAGGAACCTGCGGCCGAGACCGAGCCTGCGGGCCCGGGGGGCGACCCACATGCGCTTGATCTCCGCCGGCCCCCCGGGCGGCAGCTTCACACCGGCGCAGCCGACGGGCTCGCCGTGCAGCCGGGCGACCAGGAAAAGGCCGCGCTCCGGCCGGAGTTCGCCCGCGTCGGGCAGCAGGCTGAGCGCGGGGTCGAAACCGGTCTCGAAGAGCCCGCGCACCTCGTCGAAGTAGGACGTGAGGCAGTACCGGGCGTCGGGGTGGTCGGGGTCGACGACGTCCAGGGCGACCGTCGCGGCGGTCAGCAGCCGGTCGACCTCGGCCATGGCCGCGACCAGCCGGGCGCGTTGCGCGGGGTTGAGCGGTTCGAGGAGGGAACCGGCCAGTTCGTCGCTGCGGTCGTCGATCAGGGACCGCTCCGCCCGCCCCTTTCCCGTGAGCCGCACCGTGCGCACGCGCCCGTCCCGGGGGTGCGGCTCCACCGTCACCAGGCCGTCGGCCTCCAGGGAGCGCAGCAGCCGGCTGACGTACCCGGAGTCGAGCCCGAGACGCTCGCGCAGGCGCCGCACGTCCAGGCCCCGTTCGCCGATCTCCCAGAGCAGCCGGGCCTCGCCGACCGGCCGGTCGCGGCCCAGGTAGTGGTCGTGGAGCGCGCCCACGCGTTCGGTGACGGTGCGGTTGAACCGCCGTACCAGGTCGATCCGTTCATCCATTCTCTGACTTTAGTCAGAGAACCCTGCGGAGGCGGGGCGGATACGCCGTGCCGCGACCCCGGACGGGGGTGCCTCCCGTCCGGGGCCGCGCACCCGGCCGGTCAGTCCCCCACCACGTCCTGCGGGTACCAGCGCAGCTCGACGGTGTTGCCGTCCGGGTCCCGGACGTACACCGACTGCGCCTCGCCCCGGGCGCCGGAACGGGAGACCGGGCCCTCCAGCACGGTGAAGACGCCCGAGTCGATGACCTCCTGCCAGTCCAGCGGATCGACGACCAGGCAGATGTGGTCCACGTTCGACTCGTGGCGCGACCGGCCCAGCAGGTCGATGATCATCGTCGGGCTGACCCGTACCGACGGGAACGGGAACTCCCCCGCCCGCCACTCGTCCACCTTGATCGGCTCCAGGCCGAGGAGTCCGCAGTAGAACTCCAGGGATCGCTCGACGTCCTGCACGTTGAGCACCAGATGGTCGAAGTCCTTCACTCTCACTCGCACGTACGGCCTTTCTTCCGCCCGGAAGCGGTTCGGTCGGATCCGATGCGGTCGGATCCGATGCGGTCGGATCCGATGCGGTCGGATCCGATGCGGTTCGGTTCGCATGTCTCAGGGGGCCGGAGGCGCCGGGGGCCAGGGGATGTCGGCCAACAGGGGCAGCAACTGCTCCTCCTCGTAATCGAGGTGCGCGTTCAGCTCCGTGGACATCCTGTCGAGTTCGGCGCGGAAGCGCTCGGGGTCGGCGGCCGCGATGTCCGCCAGCAGGGTCACCAGCTCACCCTGGAGGCGGGCGACCGTGCGGTGCTCCTCGGCGAGCCGGTCGAAGGTGGCGGTCAGGTCCGGGTGGTACCGGGCGATCCCGGGGAACAGGTGCGCGTCCTCGCTGGTGTGGTGGAACTCCAGGGTCTGGCAGAACGCCAGGCAGCGCTGCCTGATCTGGAGCCCGAGCCCCGGGACCGGAGGCGCGCCGGGCCCCCGGTGGGCGGCCCGTGCCGCGAAGTGGGCCGCCACTTCCTCCCGTACCTGGCGCAACTGGTCGCGCAGCCAGGTGTGGACCTCCATGAGCTTCCCGGCGAGGGTGGTGATCTCGCGGGGCTCCCAGCCGTCGGGCTCGGCGCGTTCCAGCGCCACGACCGGCAGGAGCCGGGTGGTGGCGGCCTGGTAGTCGGCGTATCCGGGGGACGCGCGCACGACGTGGCCGAACAGTTCCCCGCGCCGCTCCCCCTCCGCGGGGACCGCGAGGGCCTCGAACGTACGGGTGCCGACCTCCACCCGGACCACGGGGTGGGCGAGCAGGTTGTGGTACCAGTCCGGGTGTTTCGGGGCGCCGAGGTTGGAGCCGACGACCAGCAGGGTGTCGCCGTGCCGGACGTAGCCGAGGGGCGTGGTGGTCTCCTTGCCCGACCTGGCGCCGGTGGTGGTCAGCAGGAGCAGGTCCCCGCCTTCGAAGGGGCCGCCGACCTTCCCCTCGTTGGCGCGGAACTCGTCGATGACCGATTGGTTGAACGATGTGGGCATACGGGTCTGTGTCTCCGTGGATTCGGATGCGGCCGGGCCGCGATGGGCTGCGGTGAGCCGCGGGAACGGGTGGTCATGACGCGCGATCGCGTGCCGGTCGCGCGTGGATCGCGCACGCGGGACGGCGGGCGGCACCCGGGACGGCACACGGTCTCCGGCGCCGGGCGCGGACGGCGAACGGCGACGGGGCGGGAGCGGAACGGGGTGCCCGGAACGGAACCACGGGCGCGGGACGCGGGCGACGACGTGCGGCCGTGCCGCCACGTCGGGCGTCGGCGTCAGATGCAGGGCATGGAGTATGAACTCATGAGGGCCCCCTCGTACAAAGGGTGTTCGCCCGACCACCGGCCGGCCCACTGCTCTTGGCCGGCGTCACGTGACACCGCGCCCATTACACGCATCCCGGCGGGACCTGTCAACGCGGGTCCGGCCGCCCGCCGGGCGCTTCTACGCTTTGCACCATGCACATTCCGCCCGCACCCGCGCTCGTGGCCACCGACCTGGACGGCACGCTGCTGCGCCGCGACGACACCGTGAGCCCCCGCACCCGTGCCGCGCTCGCCCTGGCCGCCCGCGCCGGGGCCCGGCACCTGGTGGTCACCGGGCGGCCCGTGCCCGGGACGCGCGCGCTGCTCGCCGGGCTGGGGTACCGGGGCCCGGCGGTCTGCGGGCAGGGCACCCAGCTGTACGACGCCGGGTCCGGGCGGCTGGTGCGCACGGTCACCCTGGACCGGGAGGCGGCCGACACCGCGCTCGGCAAGATCGAGGCCGAGGTGGGGCCGGTCTTCGCGGCCGTGGACCAGGACGGGCCCGAGGGCCGCACCCTGATCGAGCCGGGCTACCGGATGCCCCACCCGACGCTGCCCGCCCAACGCACCCGCAGCCGCCACGAGTTGTGGTCCGCGCCCGTGGTCAAGGTGCTCGTCCGGCACCCGGAGCTCACCGACGACGCGCTGGCCGAGGCGGCCCGCGGGGTCGTCGGCGACCTCGCCACCGTCACGCACTCCGGCCCCGGCACGGTCGAGCTGCAGCCGTACGGGGTCGACAAGGGGACCGGTCTCGCCCTGGCCGCCGAGTACCTCGGGGTGGCCGTGGACACCGCGATCGCCTTCGGGGACATGCCCAACGACCTGCCCCTGTTCCGTACGTCCGGGCACGGCGTCGCCATGGCCAACGCCCACCCGGACCTGCGGGCCGCGGCGGACGAGGTGACGTCGTCGAACGAGGACGACGGGGTCGCGAAGGTGCTGGAGCGGGTGTTCGGCTGAGCGGAAGCGGCACGGGCACGGGCACGGAACACCCGGGCGCGGTACACGGCGG
Source organism: Streptomyces sp. sk2.1 (assembly GCF_008120935.1). Taxonomy (GTDB): domain Bacteria; phylum Actinomycetota; class Actinomycetes; order Streptomycetales; family Streptomycetaceae; genus Streptomyces. The sequence goes on along the minus strand of NZ_RDBO01000077.1, from coordinate 51,274 downwards.
ACGCGGGCACGGGACACGGAGGAACCCCTGCCCGTGGCGGGAAGGTCAGAGCGACATCAGGCAGTACAGCCGGTGCGGCTCGCTCCGGGACGCGGCCTCCTCGGCCAGGTCCGCCAGTCCCCCGAGGAAGTCGGCCAGGTCCTCGGGCCGGGCGTTCCCGCCGAACTCCTCGATGTGCGACCAGGATTCGGCCACCGTCGCGAATCCGCCGGGCCGCGCGGCCACCAGGGCGTCGCGCAGCTCGTCGGTGAGCGTGACCAGCCAGCGGGAATCGTCCTCGGGGGAACTGAGCAGCCGGTTGAAGCGCGGCAGCGGCGTGATGTCCTCGTACGGCGTGCCGGTGAGCAGGCTCTCGGCCTGCCCCAACTCCACGTACGGGTCGATCCCCTTGACCGGGAGCACCGGGAATCCGGCGGCCTCGGCCCCCTCGTCGAACGCCGTCAGGGCCGCCGGGTCGTCCGGCGCGCTGAAGTAGTCGTACAGATTTCCCATACGCGCATGCTCGCACGACCCTCCGACAACGGGGCCGGGCACGGCCCACCGCCCCGTGGGGAGTCCGGGCGCTCAGGGCTCCGGCGGTGCCCCGATCGCCCGCAGCACGTGCGCGACCAGGGCGGCGATCTCCTCCTCGTCCTGGATCGGCATGCGCAGGACGTGGCGGTAGTACATCGGGCCGTACAACATCTCCACGGCCAGCGGGAGATCGGCGTCCGGCGGGATCTGACCCTGCTCCTGGGCCCGGCGCAGCCGGTCGACGGCCTCCTCGCAGCGGGGGGCGATCAGTTTCGACCTGACGATCTCGGTGAGGGCGTCGTCGTGGTGCATCTCGGAGAGGATCCCGGAGTACGCGGGGCCGAAGGGCGGCGTGGAGATGAGCCGTACCGCGCCCATCACGTTGCTCCGCAGGTCGGCGGCGATGTCCCCGGTGTCGGCGAACGGCGTCGTGCCGACCAGGGCCTCGGTGAACGCCTCCAGGATCACCGCGCTCTTCGACGGCCACCAGCGGTAGATCGTCTTCTTGCTGACGCCCGCCCTGGCCGCGATGGCCTCGACGGTGACGCGCCCGTACCCCTTCTCCGTGCACAGTTCGAGGGCGGCCTCCAGGGTCGCCCTGCGTGATCTCTCGCTGCGGCGCAGTGAACTCGGCGATGTGATCATTCGGTGAGCATAGGGGTGTCCGGACCAAGTCTTGTTGACAGCCTGTCGCCAGAGGTCGAACAATACCCAGGCGGAAACGGAACGTGCCGTGTCGTATCGTTCCCGTGACCCGCACCGTTCGTGCCGTTCGTGCCGCGACGAGCCGATCGGGGGACGGCTCGCCCGGCCGACGGCGCGGGCGGCGACCGCCCCGCATATCGGACCTGGACCGTCCCCGTGCTCCGCATACCGGACCGGAGCCGTCCCGCACCCCGCGCCCCGCACGATCGGCCGGTGCCGTCCCCGTGCGTCAGGCGGTGATGTCCTTCGCCGTGAAGCGGGCCCAGGCCGCCGAGCCGAACACCGCCGCGTACAGGCCCTGAAGCCCCAGGTTCCTGACCACTTCGTCCCAGTAGACCGGGGCCCGCATCAGGTCCGCGTACGACATCCAGTAGTGCGGGAAGAGATACGGGTGGATTCCGCTCAACTGCGGGATGCCGTCCACGATCTGGATGGTGATCAGTATCCCGACGGTGGCGGCCATGGCCGCGATTCCGCTGCCGGTGAGGGTCGAGATGAACAGGCCGACGGCCGCGAACCCGATCAGCGACGCGGCGACGACCACCGCGACCAGTCCGGCCCGCAACAGCCCCTCGCCGAAGCCGATCCGCGTCCCCGAGATGGTCGTGACCTCCCCGACGGGGAAGAGCAGCGCGCCCACGGCGAGCGCGGACAGGGCCACGACCAGGGTCGCGACCAGGCAGAACACCAGCACCGACGCGTACTTCGTCAGCAGCAGCCGGGTCCGGCCCGCCGGGGCGACCAGCAGGTAGCGCAGCGTTCCGGCGTTCGCCTCGCCCGCGATCGAGTCACCGGCGACGACCCCGACGGCCATCGGCAGGAAGACCGGGAGGGTCACCGCGAGGGCCGCGAAGACCAGGAAGAGCCCGTTGTTGGTGACCTGGGAGAGGAACGCCGGGCCCGCCCCGCCGCCGCCCGGTCCGTGCGGGGAGCCGCCGCCCGTCTCGACGCGCACCGCGATGCCGATCAGCACGGGCACGGCGGCCAGCACCCCGAGCAGGGCCAGGGTGCGCCAGCGGCGGAGGGTGGTGACCAGCTCGGAGCGGAGGATCCCGAAGGTCCACAACGGGCTCTTCCGGACCCTCGCGGCCCGGGGCGCGCTTTCAGCCTGCGACATCGAAACCCTCTCCGGTGAGTGCGACGAAGGCGTCCTCCAGCGAGGCCCGTTCGACGCCGAAGGACCGCAGGCGCACTCCTGCGTGGACCAGTGCCGCGCTGAGGTCGGCGAGTTCGACGTCGCCCGGCGGCGCCTCGGCGCTCACCCGGTCGCCGTCGGCCGTGACGCCGGTGACGCCCAGCTCCTCCAGGACCCGGGCGGCGTCGCCCGGGTCGGGGGTGGTGACGGTCAGCCGGCCGCGGGTGCCCGCCGCCAGTTCCGCGACCGGGCCCTGGACGACCAGTCGGCCCCGGGCCATCACCGCGGCGTGCGTGCAGACCTGCTCGATCTCGTCGAGGAGGTGCGAGGAGAGGAAGACCGTGGTGCCCTCCGCCGCCAGTTCCCTGACCAGGGCGCGGATCTCCCGCATGCCCTGCGGGTCGAGGCCGTTGGTCGGTTCGTCGAGGACGAGCAGGCGGCGCGGCTGGAGCAGGGCGGCGGCGAGCCCGAGGCGCTGCTTCATGCCCAGGGAGTACGCCCTGGCCTTCTTGCCGGCCGCCGCGGCCAGCCCGACCCGTTCCAGGGCCTGCCCCACCCGGGCCCGGCGGGTGCGCGGGTCGGCGGTCGGGTCGGCGGAGTCGTACCGCAGCAGGTTGTCCCGGCCGCTCAGGAAGCCGTACAGCGCGGGCCCCTCGATCAGCGCGCCGACCTGCGGGAGCACGGTGCGGGCGGCGTCCGGCACGGGGTGGCCGAGGAGCCGCGCGGTACCGGCCGTCGGAGTGATCAGGCCCATCAGCATCCGGATGGTGGTGGTCTTGCCCGAGCCGTTGGGGCCGAGGAAGCCGAAGACGCTGCCGGCGGGGACGCTGAGGTCGAGGCCGTCCACGGCGAGCTGTCCGCCCCGGTAGCGCTTGGTGAGGCCCCGGGTCTCGATCACGGCCGCCGGGCCGTCACCGGTCCGGGGGTTGTCACCGGTCCGGGGGTTGTCACCGGTCCGGGTGTCGTCGGACGTCCCGGGGTTGCCGACCGCCTCGGGGTCGTCGACCGCCTCAGGACTGACGGGCGCCCCGGGTCTGCCGGTCGGGCCGGGTCTGCCGGTGGCCGGGCCGGTGGCCGTTCCCGGCCCGGGGGCCTCTTCCGGCTCGACCGCGGTCCCGGGCTCTGTCATGCGTACTCCCCATGGGTCGGCAGGGTTCGTCCGGCCGGGCGGGCCGGACGTTCCTGGGCCGTGCTCCGGCGGTGCCGCCCGCCCGAGGGACGGACGTGGCGAACCGCCCCGCCGTACGGAGCGTACGGCGGGGCGGGTGCGCGGTGTCGGGGCGCGCGGCGCGCCCCGGCGTCAGGAGGCGTTGTTCGCCGCCTCGACCAGCGCGTCCTTCGTGACCGCGCCGACGTAGACCTTGCCGTCGTCGGTCAGCAGCGCGTTGACCAGGCGGGTCTTGAAGACCGTGCCCGAGCCGAACTTGCCGGTGACCTTGTCGCCGAGCGAGTCCAGGAACTGCTGGGCCTCGGCCGGCATCTCGTCCGACGCCTCCGCGGGAAGACCGGTGCCGCCCGGGGTGCTGATCTCCGCGATCGCGTTCCAGCCCTCGCCGATGATCTTCGTGTCCTCGGCCCCGCCGCCCCCGGCGCCCAGCCGGTCGGCACCCGGGAACAGGCCGTCGAGGCCCTTGTCGAGGCCCTTGCCGTCCGGGCCCCCGCCCTGCTCGCGCTGTGCCTTCGCGTCGTCGGCCTCGGTCACCTCGGTGCCCTTGGGCGGGGTGAACGTGAACAGGGAGGCGTCCGGCTTCGCGAAGTCGACCTTGGTGAACCCGGCGTCGACGACGGGCTTGCCCCCGGCGCTCGCGAGGAGGGTGAACTTCAGCGGCACGCCGTTCTCCGCGTCGACCGCGACCGTGGCCGAACCGATCGTGGAACCGCCCTGCTTCGGCTTGACGACCAGCTTGTACGCGTCGCGTCCGGCGACCCGGGCGGTGCCGTCGACCGTCACGGACGTGGTGGGGCCCGCCGTCTCCAGCAGTTGCTCGGCCAGCTCCTTCGGGGTGGCCGGGGCGCCGTCGGGGGCGGGGTGCGCGGACTTCTCGCCGGAGCCCCGCGCGGAGCCGTCCGCGGTGGCGTGGTACGCCTGGTCGGAGCCGCTGTCGTAGGCCCAGACCTCGTCGCCGTTGCGGATCAGGCTGTACTCCGAGGCGTTGTCCAGGATCGACAGCCGCTGCTTGTCGGGGCCGTCCGCGGCGACCCGGAGCGTGTGCGTGCCGGACGCCAGCTCCGTCATCCGCTCCTGCGGGTCGGCGCTCGCGCCGCCCCGGCCGGCCCCGCCGCCCTGGACGAAGGCGTCGGCCAGGCCGCCGAGCGAGGGGATGCCGAGGTCCGTGCTGATGCGCACCGTGCCGGAGAGCCGCTCGGTGTCCGAGGCGGCGATCCTCTCGATGAGTTCCTGTGCGGTGATCTTCGGCAGATCGGGGTCACCGGTGCTCGCGAGCGCCGGCACGAGCCCGATCGTCGCGGCCGCCACTCCCGCCACCGCGACCGGGACGATGTAACGCGCCGCCTTCCGACGGCCAGCGGCGGTGCCCCTGGTCCCGCCGCCGGTCTCTGCGCTGTCGTTCGGTGCCATGTGTGCCCTACCTCCGTGGTCGGCGGCTTCCGTCCGGTTGCACTCGTCCACTCCGTGCCGCCATTCTCACCGATTTGGTCAGGAGTGGACGTTCTCCATCTGACCAAACCGGTGACCCGAAAGCGTCAGCCCGCGGGAGCAACTCCGCCTACCTCTTCGGTATGACACCGCGCGGGCCCGACCCCCTCCGTCCCGTAGGGGGCGTGCTGCGGGGGGAGTTGGGCGGGCGCGGTCGCCGCGCCCCCGCAGCCGACCCGGCCGGCGCTCAGCCCGCCCGGTGCACCACCGCGTCGCACAGCTCCTCCAGCGCGGCCTTCGCGTGGCCCTCGGGCAGCGGCGCCAGCGTCGCCCGCGCCTCCTCCGCGTACCGGATGGTGTCCCGCTTGGCCTGCTCCAGCGCCGGGTGGACGCGCAGCCTGCGCAGCGCCTCGGCGTGCCGGTCGTCGTCCTCCAGGCCGCCGTCCAGCAGCGCGACGAGCTCCAGGTCCTCCGGCCGGCCCTCGGCCGCCGCCCGTGCCCGCAGGTACAGCACGGGAAGGGTCGGGATGCCCTCGCGCAGGTCGGTGCCCGGGGTCTTGCCGGACTCGTGGGAGTCGGACGCGATGTCGAGCACGTCGTCGGCCAGCTGGAAGGCGACACCGAGCCGCTCGCCGTACTGGGTGAGGATGTCGACGGCCGACTCGTGCGCACCGGCCATCATCGCGCCGAACCGGCAGGCCACCGCGATCAGCGAGCCGGTCTTGCCGCGCAGCACCTCCAGGTAGTGCTCGATCGGGTCGCGGCCCTCCGCGGGACCCGCGGTCTCCAGGATCTGGCCGGTGACCAGCCGCTCGAACGCCTCCGCCTGGATGTGGACGGCCTCCGGACCGAGGTCGGCCAGTATGTGCGAGGCGCGGGCGAAGAGGAAGTCGCCGGTCAGGACGGCCACCGAGTTGCCCCAGCGGCTGTTGGCGCTGTCGACGCCGCGGCGCACGTCCGCCTCGTCCATCACGTCGTCGTGGTAGAGCGTCGCGAGGTGCGTCAGCTCGACGACGACGGCGGCGGGCACCACGCCCGGCGCGTCGGGGTCGCCGAACCGGGCCGCCAGTATCGCCAGCAGTGGCCTGAAACGCTTGCCTCCGGCTCGGACGAGATGCTGTGCGGCCTCCGTGATGAAGGGCACGTCGCTCTTGGTGACGTCGAGCAGCCCGGCCTCGACGGCAGCCAAACCGGCCTGGACATCGGCCTCAAGAGCATGGTCCCGCACGCTCAGTCCGAACGGCCCGACGACGGTCACGAGGGGATCTCCTGTCTGCTGACGATCACACGGAATGTCGATGTGTCGCTGCCATCACTCAAGTCAGCGTATCCGGTCCGCTTTGGATCACCGTGGGCGCCTTCCCGCCACCGCCGGTATGTTCGTGATCAGCTCGTACGATCAGGAGTATCCCCTTTGTCCAACGCGGCCGCAGACACCGAATCGACTCAACCTCCCCCGGGTGATGACCAGGCTTTTTTCGGCCAGCCTCGGGGGCTGATGACCCTGTCCGGCCTGGAGGTCTGGGAACGGTTCTCGTTCCTCGGCATGCAGGCGATCCTGGTCCTCTACTTCGCCGACACGGTCGCCCACGGCGGCATGGGCATGGAGCCGGGCACCGCCGCGTCCGTCTCGGCGGCCTACGGAACCCTGGTCTACCTGGTCTCCGTGGCGGGCGGCTGGCTGGCCGACCGGATGCTCGGCTCGTACCGCGCCGTCCTGTACGGCGGCATCCTCATCGCCTGCGGGCATTACGCCATGGCGGTGCCCACCGACGCGATGACCTGGATCGGCCTCGGCCTGATCAGCGCCGGCACCGGCCTGCTCAAGCCCAATGTGGCCACCATGGTCGGCAAGCTCTACCGCACCGACGACGAGCGCCGCGACGCGGGCTTCGCCCTCTACTACATGGGCATCAACATCGGGGCGTTCCTCGGCCCGCTGATCACCGGCTGGCTCGGGGACCACGCGAGCTGGCACTGGGGCTTCTCGGCCGCCGCCTTCGGCATGACCCTCGGCCTCGCCCAGTACGTACTGGGCCGGCGTCACCTGGCCGGGCGAAGGCACAGTGCCGAATTCGCGCTGGCACCGGCACCCATGCGCCGCGCCGTCCGGCTGATCGTCGCCGGCGCCGTCGTGGTCGCCGTCCTCGCCACCGTCCTGGCCCTGACGGGGTGGCTGACCATGGACCGCTTCGTGGACCTGCTCACCCTCGTCTCGGTGATCGCGCCGGTCGTGTACTTCGTGGTGATGTTCCGCAGCCCCCGGGTCACCGGCGAGGAGCGCGGCAGGCTGCGCCCGTACGTGGTGCTGTTCCTGGCCTCCGTCGTCTTCAACTTCATCCTGTTCCAGGCGTACTCGACGATGATGCTGCTCGCGTCGACCAACGCCCGCACCGAGATCCTCGGCTTCCACTTCCCGGCGAGCTGGTACGCCTCCGCGCTCGGCGCCTTCGAGGTCGCGCTCGCCCCGGTGGTCGCCGCGGTCTGGGCCCGGATGGGACCGCGCCAGCCGCACGTCTCCAACAAGATCGCCCTCGGGGTGATCCTCGGCGGGCTGTCCTTCCTGCTGATGGTGCTGCCGACCTCCGGGCACTCCGGCGACACGTACCGGATGGCCGCCTGGTGGATCGTCGGCTCCTACCTGCTGCTCGGTCTCGGCGACATCCTGCTGGAGACCTCCGGCATGTCCGCGACCACCAAGCTCGCCCCCAAGGCGTTCGCCAGCCAGACGATGGCGCTCTGGTTCCTCTCGCTGGCCCTCGCCAACGGCATCCAGGCCCAGGTCGTGAAGTTGTACGGAGAGGTCTCCAACCCCGCCTACTTCGGTGTCAACGGCGCGATCGCGGTGGTGGCCGGTCTGGCCGTCATCGCCGCCGCGCCCTGGCTCAAGCGCACCATGCACCCCGTCCACTGAGGTGACGCCATGCACATCCGCACCACGTTCCCGTACGACACCACCCATGAGGACGTCCGCATCCCGCTGCCGGACGGCACCCGGCTGTACGCCCGGATCTGGCGGCCCGTCACCGACGAGCCGGTGCCCGCGCTCCTCGAATACCTGCCGTACCGGCTGAGCGACTGGACCGCGCCGCGCGACTGGCAGCGCCACCCCTGGTACGCGGGCCACGGCTACGCCTCCGTCCGGGTGGACGTGCGCGGACACGGCAACAGCGAGGGCCTGCCGGGCGACGAGTACGACGCGACGGAACTGGCCGACGGCGTCGAGGTCGTGCACTGGCTGGCCCGGCAGGACTGGTGCTCCGGCCGGGTCGGCATGTTCGGCATCTCGTGGGGCGGCTTCAACTCGCTCCAGATCGCCGCACTGGCCCCCGAACCGCTGAAGGCGGTCGTGACCGTCTGCTCGACCGACGACCGCTACGACAACGACGTCCACTACATGGGCGGCTCGGTGCTCGCCGTCGACATGCACGCCTGGGCGGCCACCATGCTGGCCTTCGTCGCCCGGCCGCCGGACCCGGCGCAGGTCGGCGAGGACTGGAAGGACATGTGGCGCGGACGGCTGGCCTCCGTCGAGCCCTTCGTCCACACCTGGCTGGCCCACCAGACCCGCGACGACTACTGGAAGCACGGCAGCGTCTGCGAGGACTACTCCGCGATCCGGGCGAACGTCCTCGCGGTGGGCGGCTGGCACGACCCGTACCGCGACACCGTCCTGCGGCTCGTCGAGCACCTCGACCCGGACCGGGTGCGCGGGCTGATCGGGCCCTGGTCGCACCAGTACCCGGACCGCGGGCTGCCGCCGGGCCCGTCGATCGGCTTCCTCCAGGAGACGCTGCGCTGGTGGGACCAGCACCTCAAGGACGAGGACACCGGCGTCATGTCCGAACCGCTGCTGCGGGCCTGGATCAGCGACTCGCACCGCCCCGCCACCGTGTACGAGACGCTGCCGGGGCGCTGGGCGGGCGAGACCCGCTGGCCGTCGCCGAACGTCACGCCGATCGCGTACGCCTTCCGGGGCGGACCGCGGATCGTCGACTCGCCGCAGCAGACCGGACTGGACGCCGGACGCTTCTTCCCGTTCGGCAACGACGCCGACCTGCCGCCCGACCAGCGCGACGAGGACGCCAAGTCGGTCTGCTTCGAGTTCCCCGTCGAGGGCGAGCCGATCGAGATCCTGGGCCGCCCCCGGGTGAAGCTGCGCATCCGGATGGAGGCCCCGCGCGGCCAGGCGATCGCCCGGCTCTGCGACGTGGCGCCGGACGGCTCCTCCACCCTGGTCACCCGGGGCGCGCTCAACCTGGCCGCCCGGCACGGCCGCGACCGCGCCGACGACTGGCCGGTCGGCGCCGCCGAGGACGTGACCTTCGAACTGAACGCCATCGGGCACGCCTTCCCGCCCGGCCACCGGATCAGGCTCGCGGTCTCCTCCTCGTACTGGCCGTGGATCTGGCCGCAGGCCGGATCGGCCGGATTCACCCTGGACGCCGAGGGCAGCCTCCTCGAACTGCCGGTGCGCCGCCACATCCAGGACCCGAACATCCGCTTCGAGCCCCCGGAGCAGTCGGAGCCGCTCGGCGTCGTCCACCCGGTGACGCTCGACGAACAGCGCCCCGAGCGGCTGGTGGTCCGCGACGTCGCCAAGGGCGAGTGGCGGCTGGAGGTGGACCCGCGCTACGGCGGCACCCGCATCTACCCGGACGGCCTGGAGTTCACCGAGGACGCCCTGGAGACGTACACGATCCGGGAGGACGACCCGCTCACCGCACACGCCCGCTCCGACTGGGCGATCCGGCTGCACCGGCCGGAGATGGCCTGGGACGTGCGGATCGAGACCCGTTCCGAGACCGGCGCGGACGCCACCGACTTCATCACGTCCAACGAGGTGATGTGCAAGGAGGGCGGTGAGGTGGTCTTCCACCGCACCTGGGAGAAGCGGATCCCGCGCACGGCCGGCTGAGAGCCTGCCGGGAGGGGCAACGCGGAACTTTCCGGGCATCAGGGGCGGTTGGGGCACTCCCGTCGGGTGGCGGCACCCACGTAACGTGTCCCCCAAGCGACCTGGAAAGCGAGGCAGCAACACATGCCCGAGCAGAGCAGCCCGCTCGATCTGGCCGAGGGCGACCCCTTCGGTCCGCACAACCTTCCGTACGGAGTGTTCTCCACCCCCGACCACCCCGAGGAGCGCCGGGTCGGCGTCCGCATCGGCAACCACGTCCTGGATGCCGGAGCCGCCGCGCACGCGCTCGGCTCGCCCTACGCGCAACTCCTCGCCCGGCCGGACCTGACCGCGCTGCTGGCGGCGGGCCGCACCGCCTGGCGGGACGTCCGGCGGGCCCTGACCGCCTGGGTCACGGTCCCGGCGCACCGCGCCGACATCGAACCGCTGCTGCACCCGCTCGACACCGTGACGCTGCACCTGTCCTACGCGGTCGCGGACTACGTCGACTTCTACGCCAGCGAGAACCACGCCACCAACGTCGGACAGATCTTCCGGCCGAACGGCGAGGCGCTGACGCCCAACTGGAAGCACCTCCCGATCGGCTACCACGGCAGGTCCGGCACCGTCGTCGTGTCGGGCACGGACGTGGTGCGCCCGTCCGGCCAGCGCAAGGCGCCGACCGACCCGGCCCCCGTCTTCGGCCCCTCCGTCAAGCTGGACATCGAGGCCGAGGTCGGCTTCGTCGTCGGCGTCGGCTCCGAACAGGGCACCCCCGTCCCGCTCGGCGACTTCCGCGACCACGTCTTCGGGCTCTGCCTGCTCAACGACTGGTCGGCGCGGGACATCCAGGCCTGGGAGTACGTCCCGCTCGGCCCGTTCCTCGGGAAGTCCTTCGCCACGTCCGTGTCGGCCTGGGTGACCCCGCTGGAGGCGCTGGAGTCGGCCCGGATCGCGCCCCCGGCCCGCGACCTGCCGCTGCTCCCCTACCTGGAGGACGCGGACGAGGACGAGGACGGCGGCCTCGACCTGCGGATCTCCGTCGCGATCAACGGACAGGTGGTCGCCGAGCCGCCGTTCGCCACCATGTACTGGACGGCGGCCCAGATGCTGGCCCAGATGACGGTGAACGGCGCGTCGCTGCGCACCGGCGACCTGTACGGCTCCGGCACGGTCAGCGGCGCCGAGCCCGGTCAGCGCGGCTCCCTCCTGGAGCTGACCTGGAACGGCCGCGACCCGCTGGACCTCCCGGACGGCAAGCGCACGTTCCTGGAGGACGGCGACGTCGTGACGATGACGGCCTGGGCGCCGGGACCGGACGGCACCCGGGTCGGGATCGGCGAGGTCACCGGACGGATCGTGCCCGCGTCATGACGTCCCCCGCCCCGGAGCTCACGCTCCCCGAGGAACTGCTGCTGCTCGCGCTGGACCCGCTGCGCGGCAAATCGCTGTGCCGCGACCGCTTCCTGGAGTACGGGGTGGCGGGCGCGGCCCTGCGGGAGCTGGAATTCCAGGGCCGGATCGCCGAACGGTCCGGGTGGATCCGGGTGGTCGACCCGCTCGCTCCCCCGGACCCGTTCCTCGCCCAGGTGCTGGGAAGCCTGTCGGCCCCGGAGGCGGGCAGGCCCGGGGACGGCGGGATCGACGCGCGGCGCTGGGTCCGGCAGGCCGGCCGGTACGCCGGGGAGCTGTGCACGGAGCACCTGGTGCGCCGCTCGGTCCTGCGCCGGGAGACCCACCGGCTCCTCGGCCTGCTGCCGTACCAGCGCCACCCGGCGACGGACCCGGCCCGGTCCCTCGCAATCCGGGACCGCTTCGCCGCCACCTGTGCCGCCAGGTTCCCGGACCCGCGCGGCCGGTCCCTGGCCGCGCTGGTCTCGGCGGTCGACCTGGCGGCCGAGGCGGGCTGGGGCGGACTGCGCGACCGCTGGGCGATGCGCGACCTGGCCCACGACGACTGGGCCGCCCACGCGGTGCACGAGAACGTCCGCCGGGACCGGTCGTCCGGGAACCGCGGGCCGCTCTTCAGCTCGAACAGCAGCTCGGGCGACGACTGAGGGGGCCGTCAGCCCCTGGAAACCTGCCGGTCAGCCGCACACGGGGCGTTCACACGTTCGGGGGGCCTTCCTCTGTTTCCGACAGGAACGGAAGAAGGCCCGCGAGACTCCGTGCCGTGGAAGCACCGATGAACACCGACCCCGAGGCCCCCGGACCGCGGTGGGCGGTTCCGCCCGTGGGCGGCTGGACCGCCGATGACCTGGACACACTCCCGGACCTGCCTCCGCACACGGAGCTGATCGACGGAAGTCTTGTCCACCGGCCTCCGCAGACCATGTTCCACATGCGCGCGGTCGACCTCTTCACCTGGCAGTTGCAGTCGTGCGCACCACACGAACTCGAAGTCGTGCGCGAGTTCACCATCGACATCGACCGCCACAACCGGCCCGAACCCGATGTGATCGTCGTGGCCGGCGAGATCGTCCAGGACCTGAACCGGACCCGCTTCCCCGCGGACGGTGTGCTGCTGGCCATCGAGGTCGTGTCCGAGGAATCCGTCACCCGGGACCGCGAGACCAAGCCGGTGAAGTACGCCCGGGCGAGGATCCCGCACTACTGGCGGGTGGAGAACCGCGACGACCGGGCAGTGGTCTACGTCTTCGAGCTGGAGCCGTCGACCGGGGCCTACACCTCCACCGGTATCTTCCACGACCGGATGAAGGTCTCCGTCCCCTTCCCCGTCGACCTCGACCTCACCGCGATCACCGCGCACCGCCGGGCGGCGGAGCCGCGGTAGGCCGCCCCGCCGCCCGGTCCGTACCGCTCACTCGCACTCGGTCACTCGTACTCGGGTCACTCGTACTCGGGGGGCTCCTCGTCCCAGCCGAATTCCGGGTCGTCGTCGGGAGCGGCCGGGGCCGTCGGTGCCGACGGGACCCGCGCGGCGGGCACCGCGGCCGGGGCGGACTCCAGAGGCGGCTGTTCCGGGTCCGGGGCCGCCGTCGCTCCCGCCTCCCCGAACGTCGCCAGGACCTCCAGCACCCCCTCCCCGTACGTCGCCAGCTTCTTCTCGCCCAGGCCGCTGATCCCGCCCAGCGCGCTCGTCGAGTCCGGCCGGACCGTGGCGATCTCGCGCAGCGTCGCGTCGTGGAAGATGACGTACGCCGGGACGCCCTGCTCCTTCGCCCGTGCGCCGCGCCAGGCCCGCAGCGCCTCGAAGACGGGGACGGCCTCGGGTGCCAGCTCGGCCCCGGCCGCCTGCGACTTCGCCTTGCGTTCGCCCTTCGTGGACCGCGACGCGGGCTTCGGGGCCTCCTTGCGCAGCAGCACCTCGCGCCCGCCGCCGAGCACCGAGCCGCTCTCCTCGGTCAGCACCAGCGTGCCGTACTCGCCCTCGACCGCGAGCAGCCCCTGGGCCAGCAACTGCCGTACCGCGCCGCGCCATTCGGCCTCGGTCAGCTCGCCGCCGATGCCGAAGACCGAGAGCTGGTCGTGGTCGAACTGGATGACCTTGGCGGTCTTGCGGCCGAGCAGGATGTCGATGATCTGGCCCGCGCCGAACTTCTGCCCGCGCTCCCGCTTCAGCCGCACCACGGTCGACAGCAGCTTCTGCGCGGCCACCGTGCCGTCCCAGTTCTCCGGCGGGGCGAGGCAGGTGTCGCAGTTGCCGCAGGACTCCTCGGTCGGGTCCTGGCCGAAGTACTTCAGGAGCTGGGCGCGCCGGCACCGGACCGTCTCGCACAGGGCGAGCATCGAATCGAGGTGGGCGGCGGCGCGGCGGCGGAAGGACTCGTCGCCCTCGCCGCCCTGGATGAGCTTGCGCTGCTGCACGACGTCCTGGAGGCCGTACGCCATCCAGGCCGTGGACGGCTGCCCGTCACGGCCTGCGCGGCCGGTCTCCTGGTAGTAGCCCTCGACCGATTTCGGCAGGTCGAGGTGGGCGACGAAGCGTACGTCCGGCTTGTCGATGCCCATGCCGAAGGCGATGGTCGCGACGACGACCAGGCCCTCCTCGCGCAGGAACCGGGACTGGTGGGCGGCGCGGGTGCCCGCGTCGAGCCCCGCGTGGTACGGGACGGCCTCGATGCCGTTGCGGCAGAGGTACTCGGCGGTCTTCTCCGTCGAGTTGCGCGAGAGACAGTAGACGATGCCCGCGTCCCCGGCGTGCTCGTCCTCGAGGAAGGAGAGCAGCTGCTTCTTCGGGTCGGCCTTCGGCACGATCCGGTACTGGATGTTGGGCCGGTCGAAGCTGGCGACGAAGTGCTTGGCGTCGGGCATGCCCAGGCGCCGGGTGATCTCCTCGTGCGTGGCGGCGGTGGCGGTCGCCGTCAGGGCGATGCGCGGCACCTCGGGCCAGCGCTCGCCGAGGACCGAAAGGGCCAGGTAGTCGGGGCGGAAGTCGTGGCCCCACTGGGCCACGCAGTGCGCCTCGTCGATCGCGAAGACGGAGACCTCGCCGCGGGAGAGCAGCGCCAGCGTGGAGTCGAGGCGGAGCCGTTCCGGAGCCAGGTAGAGCAGGTCGAGCTCACCGGCGACGAACTGCGCCTCCATCGAGCGGCGCTCGTCGAAGTCCTGCGTCGAGTTGATGAAACCGGCGCGCACGCCGAGCGCCCGCAGGGCGTCCACCTGGTCCTGCATCAGCGCGATCAGCGGGGAGACGACGACGCCCGTGCCCGACCTGACCAGGGACGGGATCTGGTAGCAGAGGGACTTCCCGCCACCGGTCGGCATGAGGACCACGGCGTCCCCGCCGGCCACCACGTGGTCGACGATCGCCTCCTGCTCGCCGCGGAACGCCTCGTATCCGAACACCTTGTGCAGCGTCCGCCGTGCGTCGCTCTCGGTCACATCCATGGTCCCGCCCGTCGTGCCATCGTCCTGTCCCGGCTCCGTCCCGGACCGGTCGCGGCTCGTCCCTGTCCGCCGCCGTCCCCTGCCACGATAGGCGCCGCGTACGACAACGCCGGACGGGCTTGACTTCCAGGGCCCGTCCGGCGTCGTCGCTGCTGTGCGCGGGGTGCTACCGCACGAAGACTCCCGCCTGGCTCGCCAGGTCCAGGAAGTACTGCGGGGCCAGGCCCAGCACCAGGGTGACGGCGACGCCGACCGCGATCGTCGTCATCGTCAGCGGGGACGGGACGGCGACCGTGGGGCCGTCCGCCTTCGGCTCGCTGAAGAACATCAGCACGATGACCCGGATGTAGAAGAACGCGGCGATGGCCGAGGAGATCACACCGACCACGACCAGGCCGCTCGCCCCGCCGTCCGCCGCCGCCTTGAAGACGGCGAACTTCCCGGAGAAGCCGGAGGTGAGCGGGATGCCGGCGAAGGCCAGCAGGAACACCGCGAAGACCGCGGCGACCAGCGGCGAGCGGCGGCCGAGCCCGGCCCACTTCGACAGGTGCGTGGCCTCGCCGCCCGCGTCGCGGACCAGGGTGACGACGGCGAACGCGCCGACCGTCACGAAGGAGTACGCGCCCAGGTAGAAGAGGACCGACGAGATGCCGTCCGGGGTCGTGGCGATCACACCGGCGAGGATGAAGCCGGCGTGGGCGATCGAGGAGTAGGCGAGCAGCCGCTTGATGTCGGTCTGGGTGATGGCGACGATCGCACCGCCCAGCATCGTGACGATCGCGACGCCCCACATCACCGGGCGCCAGTCCCAGGCGAGCCCCGGCAGCACCACGTACAGCAGGCGCAGCAGCGCGCCGAACGCGGCGACCTTGGTGGCCGCGGCCATGAAGCCGGTGACCGGGGTCGGGGCGCCCTGGTAGACGTCCGGGGTCCACATGTGGAACGGGACGGCGCCGACCTTGAAGAGCAGGCCGGTCAGGATCATCGCGCCGCCGATCAGGAGCAGCGCGTCGTTGCCCATGGTGTCGGCGAGCGCCGGGTCGACCTGGGTGACCGAACCGTCGATCACCTGGGCGATGCGCGCGTACGAGACGGAGCCCGCGTACCCGTAGAGCAGGGCGATCCCGAAGAGCAGGAACGCCGAGGAGAACGCGCCGAGCAGGAAGTACTTCACCGCGGCCTCCTGCGACATCAGCCGCTTGCGGCGGGCGACGGCGCACAGGAGGTAGAGCGGGAGGGAGAAGACCTCCAGGGCCACGAAGAGCGTCAGCAGGTCGTTGGCCGCCGGGAAGACCAGCATGCCGGCCACCGAGAACAGGACCAGCGGGAAGACCTCGGTGGTGGTGAACCCGGCCTTGACCGCGGCCTTCTCGCTGTCGCTGCCGGGGACCGAGGCTGCCTGGGCGGCGAAGGAGTCCACCCGGTTGCCGTGCGCGACCGGGTCGAGGCGGCGCTCGGCGAAGGTGAAGACGGCGACCAGCGACGTCAGCAGGATGGTGCCCTGCAGGAACAGCGTCGGCCCGTCGATCGCGATGGCGCCCATCGCGGCGATGTGGGCCTTCGTCGTGGCGTATCCTCCGGCGGCCAGGCCGACGACCGCGGCGAACGCGGCGGCCAGGGCGACGACCGTCAGGAAGACCTGGGTGTAGTGGCGGGCCCGGCGCGGCACGAAGGCCTCGACGAGCACGCCCACCACGGCCACACCGATCACGATGAGGACCGGCATCAGCTGGGTGTACTCGATGACCGGCGCCTCGAACCTTTCGCCCGGGGCCGCCGTCGTCACCCCTCCCGCCGTCGTCCACAGGTTGTGGACAGCTGTTGCGCTCACTTGGCGGCCTCCACCTCAGGCTGGGGGTCCTTCTTCTGGACGTCCGACATGGTGTGCTGCACCGCCGGGTTGACGATCTCGGTCAGCGGCTTCGGGTAGACGCCCAGGAAGAGCAGCAGCCCGATCAGCGGGACGACCACGGTCAGTTCCCTGACCTTGAGGTCCGCCATGCCCCGGACCTCTTCCTTCACCGGGCCCGTCATCGTCCGCTGGTAGAGGACCAGGACGTAGAGCGCGGCGAGGACGATGCCGGTCGTGGCGACGATGCCCGCCGCCGGATAGGCGCTGAACGCGCCGACCAGGACCAGGAACTCGCTGACGAACGGGGCGAGTCCGGGCAGCGACAGGGTGGCCAGACCACCGATCAGGAAGGTGCCGGCCAGAACGGGCGCCACCTTCTGCACCCCGCCGTAGTCGGCGATGAGCCGCGATCCGCGCCGGGTGATCAGGAAGCCCGCCACCAGCATCAGCGCCGCGGTCGAGATGCCGTGGTTGACCATGTACAGCGTGGCGCCGGACTGGCCCTGGCTGGTCATCGCGAAGATGCCCAGGATGATGAAGCCGAAGTGCGAGATCGACGCGTAGGCGATCAGTCGCTTGATGTCGCGCTGGCCGACGGCGAGCAGCGCCCCGTACACGATGCTGATCAGCGCCAGGACGACGATCACCGGGGTCGCCCACTTGCTGGCCTCCGGGAAGAGCTGGAGGCAGAAGCGGAGCATCGCGAACGTGCCGACCTTGTCGACGACCGCGGTGATCAGGACGGCGACCGGGGAGGTCGCCTCGCCCATGGCGTTGGGCAGCCAGGTGTGCAGCGGCCACAACGGGGCCTTCACCGCGAAGGCGAAGAAGAACCCGAGGAACAGCCAGCGTTCGGTGCCGGTCGCCATGGACAGCGAGCCGTCGGCGCGGGCCGCGGCGATCTCGGAGAGCGAGAACGTCCCCGCGACCACGTACAGCCCGATCACGGCGGCCAGCATGATGAGCCCGCCGGCCAGGTTGTAGAGGAGGAACTTGACCGCGGCGTACGAGCGCTGGGCCGCCGCGTTCTCGTCGCTGCCGCTGTGCGCCCGGTCCCCGAAGCCGCCGATGAGGAAGTACATCGGGATGAGCATGGCTTCGAAGAGGATGTAGAAGAGGAAGACGTCGGTGGCCTCGAAGGAGAGGATCACCATCGCCTCGACCATCAGGATCAGGGCGAAGAAGCCCTGGGTCGGGCGCCAGCGCGAGGAGCTGGTCTCCAGGGGGTCGGCGTCGTGCCAGCCGGCCAGGATGACGAAGGGGATCAGCAGCGCGGTGAGCGCCATGAGCGCCACCCCGATGCCGTCCACGCCCAGCTCGTAGCGGACGCCGAAGTCCTTGATCCAGGCGTGCGACTCGGTGAGCTGGTAGCGGTCGCCGCCGGGTTCGAAGCGGGCGAGCGCGACGCCCGCCAGGACGAGCGTGGCCAGCGAGAACACCAGCGCCGTCCATTTGGCGGCGGTGCGCCTGGCGGCCGGGACGGCGGCGGTGGCGACCGCGCCGATCGCCGGGAGTGCCGCCGTCGCTGTCAGGAGGGGAAAGGACATGGTGATCAGACCGCCCTCATCAGCAGGGTCGCGGCGATGACGATCGCCGTACCGCCGAACATCGAGACCGCGTAGGAGCGGGCGTAGCCGTTCTGCAGCTTGCGCAGCCGGCCGGAGAGCCCGCCCATCGAGGCGGCCGTGCCGTTGACGACGCCGTCGACCAGGGTGTGGTCGACGTACACCAGGGAGCGGGTGAGGTGCTCGCCGCCGCGGACCAGGACCACGTGGTTGAAGTCGTCCTGGAGGAGATCGCGGCGGGCGGCCCGGGTGAGCAGCGAGCCGCGCGGGGCGACGACCGGCACGGGCTTGCGTCCGTACATCGCCCAGGCGATGGCGACGCCGATGACGAGCACCACCATCGTCGCGGCGGTGACCGTCGTGGCGCTGACCGGCGCGTGTCCGTGGCTGTGGCCGGTGACCGGCTCCAGCCAGTTCAGGAAGCGGTCGCCGATGGAGAAGAAGCCTCCGGCGAGGACCGAGCCGAACGCGAGGACGATCATGGGGATGGTCATCGACTTCGGGGACTCGTGCGGATGCGGCTCGTTGCCCTCCGCGTCGGGCTGCCAGCGCTTCTCGCCGAAGAACGTCAGCAACATCACGCGCGTCATGTAGAACGCGGTGATCGCGGCGCCCAGCAGGGCCACCGAGCCGAGGATCCAGCCCTCGGTGCCGCCCTTGGCGAAGGCCGCCTCGATGATCTTGTCCTTGGAGAAGAAGCCGGACAGGCCGGGGAAGCCGATGATCGCCAGGTAGCCGAGGCCGAAGGTGACGAAGGTGACCGGCATGTACTTCCGCAGGCCGCCGAACTTCCGCATGTCCACCTCGTCGTTCATGCCGTGCATGACCGAACCGGCGCCGAGGAAGAGCCCGGCCTTGAAGAAGCCGTGCGTCACCAGGTGCATGATCGCGAAGACGTAGCCGATCGGGCCGAGCCCGGCGGCCAGGATCATGTAGCCGATCTGCGACATCGTCGACCCTGCGAGGGCCTTCTTGATGTCGTCCTTCGCACAACCGACGATCGCACCGAAGAGCAGCGTGACGGCCCCGACGATCACGACGACCAGCTGTGCGTCCGGCGCGGCGTTGAAGATCGCGCCGGACCTGACGATCAGGTACACGCCCGCGGTCACCATCGTCGCGGCGTGGATGAGGGCCGAGACCGGGGTCGGGCCCTCCATCGCGTCACCGAGCCAGGACTGCAGCGGCACCTGGGCCGACTTGCCGCAGGCCGCGAGCAGCAGCATCAGGCCGATCGCCGTCAGCTTGCCCTCGCCCGTCTCCCCCGTCGCCTCCAGCACGGGGCCGAAGGCGAAGGTGCCGAAGGTGGTGAACATCAGCATGATCGCGATCGACAGGCCCATGTCGCCGACGCGGTTGACCAGGAACGCCTTCTTGGCGGCCGTGGCCGCGCTGGGCTTGTGCTGCCAGAAGCCGATCAGCAGGTACGACGCCAGGCCGACGCCCTCCCACCCGGCGTACAGCAGCAGGTAGTTGTCGGCGAGGACCAGCAGCAGCATCGCCGCGAGGAACAGGTTCAGATAGCCGAAGAAGCGGCGACGGCGCTCGTCGTGCTCCATGTAGCCGATCGAGTAGATGTGGATCAGGGTGCCCACACCGGTGATCAGCAGCACGAACGTCATCGACAGCTGGTCGAGCTGGAAGGCCACGTCGGCCTGGAAGCCCTCGACCGGAACCCAGCTGAACAGCTTCTGGTGCAGCGTCCGGTCCTCGGCGCCCTTCCCCAGCAGGTCGAGGAAGAGCACGACGCCGATGACGAACGAGGCGGCGGCGAGCAGGGTGCCGAGCCAGTGTCCGGCGCGGTCCAGCCGCCGGCCTCCGCAGAGCAGGACCGCCGCTCCGAGCAGGGGCGCCGCGACGAGCAGCGCAATCAGATTCTCCACGATTCAACGTCCCCTTACAGCTTCATCAGGCTGGCGTCGTCGACCGAGGCCGAGTGGCGGGAACGGAACACCGACACGATGATCGCGAGCCCCACCACGACCTCCGCGGCGGCGACGACCATCGTGAAGAAGGCGATGATCTGGCCGTCGAGATTGCCGTGCATCCGGGAGAAGGTCACGAGCGCGAGGTTGCAGGCGTTGAGCATCAGCTCCACGCACATGAACAGCACGATCGCGTTCCGCCGGATCAGCACACCGGCCGCGCCGATGGTGAACAACAGGGCGGCGAGATAGAGGTAGTTGACCGGATTCACTTGGCGACCTCCTCTTCGTCGGCCCGGTCGGGTTCACCGGTGCGGCCGGGCTCGGCGGTCCGGCCGAGCCGCTCGCCGGAGCGCTGTTCCAGCGCCTTGAGCCGGTCCAGCGACTCGTGCGACACGTCACGGATCTGACCGCGGTCGCGCAGCGTCCGCATGACGGTGAGATCGGACGGGGTGCCGTCCGGGAGCAGCCCCGGGATGTCCACGGCGTTGTGCCGGGCGTACACGCCGGGCGCGGGCAGCGGCGGCAGCTGCGTGCCGCGCACCCGCTCCTCGGACAGCTCCCGCTGGGTCCTGGCCCGCTCGGTGCGCTCCCGGTGGGTGAGCACCATCGCGCCGACCGTGGCCGTGATCAGCAGGGCGCCGGTGATCTCGAAGGCGAAGACGTACTTGGTGAAGATGAGGCTGGCCAGCCCCTCCACGTTCCCGCCGTGCGCGGTGTTGGCGGTGCCCAGTCCGTTGAAGCTGTTCAGCGAGGCGTTGCCGATGCCCGCGATCAGCAGGACGCCGAAGCCGAGGCCGCAGCCCGCGGCCAGCCAGCGCTGCCCCTTGAGGGTCTCCTTCAGCGAGTCGGCCGCGGTGACGCCGACGAGCATGACCACGAAGAGGAACAGCATCATGATCGCGCCGGTGTAGACGACGATCTGGACGATGCCCAGGAAGTACGCGCCGTTGGCGAGGTAGAACACCGCCAGGACGATCATGGTCCCGGCGAGGCTCAGCGCGCTGTGCACGGCCTTCTTCATCAGTACGGTGGACAGCGCCCCGATCACGGCGACGACGCCCAGCACCCAGAACTGGACGGCCTCGCCGGTCGAGGCCGCGGCGGCCAGGGCGGTCATGCGTCCACCTCCCGCGCCGAGCCGTTGCTCCCGTGGGCGTCGTCCGAGGGCTTCTCGCCCTTGGAGAGTGCGGTCTGGCGCTCCGTGCCGGGGGCGGCGCCGGAGACCAGGCCCCGGTAGTAGTCCTGTTCGTCCATCCCCGGGTAGATCGCGTGCGGGGTGTCGACCATGCCCTCCTCCAGGCCCGCGAGGAGCTCGTCCTTGGTGTAGATGAGGCTCTCGCGGGTGGTGTTGGCGAGCTCGAACTCGTTGGTCATCGTGAGCGCCCGGGTGGGGCACGCCTCGATGCACAGCCCGCAGAGAATGCAGCGCGCGTAATTGATCTGGTAGACGCGTCCGTAGCGCTCGCCCGGGGAGTAGCGCTCCTCGTCGGTGTTGTCCGCGCCCTCCACGTAGATCGCGTCCGCCGGGCAGGCCCAGGCGCACAGCTCGCAGCCGACGCACTTCTCCAGGCCGTCCGGGTGGCGGTTGAGCTGGTGCCGGCCGTGGAAGCGCGGCGCCGTCACCTTCGGCGTCTCCGGGTACTGCTCGGTCAGCCGCTTCTTGAACATGGCCTTGAAGGTCACGCCGAAGCCGGCGACGGGGTTCTGGAACTTCTCGGAGGATCCCGGGGTCCCCGAGGACTCTGATGACTCAGACACCGTCCGCCTCCTTTCCGTCACTCGCACGTTCGTCACTCTGAGTATCCGACCCGCCACTGACAACGAGCTCCCGCTCGCTCCGCGGCCTGCGGCGCGGCACCGGCGGCAGGGTCTGGCCCGGCAGCGGCGGTACGGGGAATCCGCCCGCCATCGGATCGAACTCCGGCTCCGGGCCCGCCTTCTCGGCCTCCGCCCGGCCCTTCCTGTCGCGGAAGACGTCGACGACGAAGGAGATCAGCAGGATCGCGAGCACCGTGCCCGCCACGTACAGCACGATCCGGGAGAAGTCGTAGCCCTCGTTGCTCAGCGCCCGCACGGTGGCGACCATCATCAGCCAGAGCACGGAGACCGGGATCAGGACCTTCCAGCCCAGCTTCATCAGCTGGTCGTAGCGGACCCGGGGCAGGGTGCCGCGCAGCCAGATGAAGAAGAACAGCAGCAGCTGGACCTTGATGACGAACCAGAGCATCGGCCACCAGCCGTGGTTCGCGCCCTCCCAGAAGGTGCTGATCGGATACGGGGCCCGCCAGCCGCCCAGGAAGAGGGTCACCGACACCGCGGAGACCGTCACCATGTTCACGTACTCGGCGAGCATGAACATCGCGAACTTGATCGACGAGTACTCGGTGTTGAAGCCGCCGACCAGGTCGCCCTCGGACTCCGGCATGTCGAACGGGGCCCGGTTGGTCTCGCCGACCATCGTGACGATGTAGATGATGAAGGAGACCGGCAGCAGCAGGATGAACCAGCGGTCCTCCTGCGCCTCCACGATCTTCGAGGTCGACATCGACCCGGAGTAGAGGAAGACCGAGGCGAACGCGGCCCCCATCGCGATCTCGTAGCTGATCATCTGCGCGCAGGAGCGCAGACCGCCCAGGAGCGGGTACGTCGATCCGGACGACCAGCCCGCCAGCACGATGCCGTAGATCCCGACCGAGGCGACCGCGAGGACGTAGAGCATCGCGATCGGCAGGTCGGTGAGCTGCATCGTCGTGCGGTGCCCGAAGATCGAGACCTCGTTGCCGGACGGGCCGAACGGGATCACGGCGATCGCCATGAACGCCGGGATGGCGGCGACGATCGGCGCGAGCACGTACACGACCTTGTCGGCGCGCTTGACGACGACGTCTTCCTTCAGCATCAGCTTCACGCCGTCGGCCAGCGACTGGAGCAGGCCCCAGGGTCCGTGCCGGTTGGGGCCGATGCGCAGCTGCATCCAGGCGACGACCTTGCGCTCCCACACGATGGAGAAGAGCACCGTCACCATCAGGAACGCGAAGCAGAACACCGCCTTGATGCCGACGAGCCACCACGGGTCGGTGCCGAACATCGACAGGTCCTCGGCGGCGAGTACGGCACCGTGCGGCGCCGCGGCCAGTTCAGCGAAGGCACTCACGCCCCCACCTCCGATGCGATGTCGTGGGAGCCCGGCGCGGCGGGGCCGATCCGGACCAGGCCGCCGGGCCGGGCGCCGGTGTCGGCCGGGACGCCCCGCCCGACGGAGTTCAGCGGCACCCAGACCACCCGGTCCGGCATGTCGGTGACCTTCAGCGGGAGTTCGACGCCGCCCGTCGGGCCGGTGACGGCCAGCAGGTCGCCGTCCTTGACGCCCGTCTCGGCCGCGGTGGCGGCGGAGAGCCGGGCGACCGCGGCGTGCCGGGTGCCGGCCAGTGCCTCGTCGCCCTCCTGGAGCCGGCCCAGGTCGAGCAGCATCCGGTGGCCCGCGAGGACCGCCTCGCCGGTGCCGGGCCGGGGCAGTGGCCGTGCCGTCTCGTTCGGGTCGTCGGCGTGCGCGCCGGTCCAGCCTCCGAGCCGGTCCAGCTCGCGGCGCACGGACCGCAGGTCCGGCAGCGCGAAGCGGGCCGGTCCCTCGGCGTCCGTGACCCCGGCCAGGGCGTCGGCCAGCATGTGCAGCACCCGGGCGTCGGTCGGCGCGAGGGTGCGCGTCATCTGCTCGGGCTTCAGCGCCGCCTCGAACATCCGCGCCCGGCCCTCCCAGTTGAGGAAGGTGCCGGACTTCTCGGCCACCGCGGCGACCGGGAGGACCACGTCGGCGCGTTCGGTGACCTCGCCGGGCCGCAGCTCCAGCGAGACCAGGAAGCCGACCTCGTCGAGCGCCTCCAGGGCCCGTGCCGGGTCCGGCAGGTCCCTCGGCTCGACCCCGGCGACGAGCAGCGCGCCCAGTTCGCCGGTGGCCGCGGCCTCCACGATCTGGCCGGTGTCGCGGCCGAAGCGGGACGGGAGTTCGGCGACGCCCCAGACGGCCGCCACCTCGTCCCGGGCCCGCGGGTCGGTCGCCGGCCGGCCGCCGGGCAGCAGCGACGGCAGCGCGCCCGCCTCCACGGCGCCGCGCTCACCGGCCCGGCGCGGGATCCACACCAGCCCGGCCCCGGTCGCGGTGGCGGTCCGTACCGCGGCGGTCAGGGCGCCGGGCACCGCGGCGAGCCGCTCGCCGACCACGATCAGGGAGCCCTCGCCGCGCAGCGCCTCGGCCGCCACGGCTCCGTCGCCGTCGAGGCCGACGCCGCCCGCGATCGCGTCCAGCCATTCGGTCTCGGTGCCGGGGGCGGCGGGGAGCAGCGTGCCGCCCGCCTTCTCCAGGCCCCGGGTGGCGTGCGAGGCGATGGCGAAGGTGCGCTGTCCGTGCTTGCGCATCGCCTTGCGCAGCCGCAGGAAGACGCCGGGCGCCTCCTCCTCCGACTCGAACCCGACCAGCAGCACCGTCGGGGCCTTCTCCAGCGAGGTGTACGTGACCCCCGCGCCGTCCAGGTCCCGGCCGCGTCCGGCGACGCGGGCGGCCAGGAAGTCGGCCTCCTCGCCGCTGTGCGCGCGGGCCCGGAAGTCGACGTCGTTGGTGTCCAGCACGACCCGGGCGAACTTGCCGTACGCGTAGGCGTCCTCGACGGTCAGCCGGCCGCCGGTGAGCACCCCCGTCCGGCCGCGCGCGGCGGCCAGTCCGGTGGCGGCGGCGGCCAGGGCCTCGGGCCAGCTCGCCGGTTCCAGGACCCCGTCCGCGTTGCGCACCAGCGGGGTGGTGAGCCGGTCGCGCTGCTGGGCGTAGCGGAAGGCGAAGCGGCCCTTGTCGCAGATCCACTCCTCGTTGACCTCGGGGTCGTCGGCGGCGAGCCGCCGCATGACCTTGCCGCGCCGGTGGTCGGTGCGGGTGGCGCAGCCGCCCGCGCAGTGCTCGCACACCGACGGCGAGGACACCAGGTCGAAGGGCCGGGAACGGAACCGGTACGCCGCCGAGGTCAGCGCCCCGACCGGGCAGATCTGGATGGTGTTCCCGGAGAAGTACGACTGGAACGGGTCGCCCTCGCCGGTGCCGACCTGCTGGAGCGCGCCGCGCTCGATCAGCTCGATCATCGGGTCGCCCGCCACCTGGTTGGAGAACCGGGTGCAGCGCGCGCAGAGCACGCAGCGTTCGCGGTCCAGCAGCACCTGGGTGGAGATCGGGACGGGCTTCTCGTAGGTCCGCTTCTTCCCCTCGAAGCGGGAGTCCGCGTCGCCGTGCGACATCGCCTGGTTCTGCAGCGGGCACTCGCCGCCCTTGTCGCAGACCGGGCAGTCCAGCGGGTGGTTGATGAGCAGCAGCTCCATCACGCCCTTCTGCGCCTTCTCGGCGACGGGCGAGGTCAGCTGCGACCGCACCACCATGCCGTCGGTGCAGGTGATGGTGCAGGACGCCATCGGCTTGCGCTGGCCCTCGACCTCGACGATGCACTGGCGGCAGGCGCCGGCCGGGTCGAGGAGCGGGTGGTCGCAGAAGCGCGGGATCTCGATGCCGAGGAGTTCGGCGGCCCGGATGACCAGGGTGCCCTTGGGCACGCTGATTTCGATGCCGTCGATGGTCAGCGTGACCAGGTCCTCGGGCGGGATGGCCGCCTCGCCGCCCCCGGAGGGCGCACTCGTGGTGACTGTCATGCGTTCACCCCCTGGTGAGCGTTCTTGTCGTCGGCCCAGAGGGTCGATTTGGCGGGATCGAAGGGGCAGCCCTTGCCCGTGATGTGCTGCTCGTACTCCTCGCGGAAGTACTTCAGCGAGGAGAAGATCGGCGAGGCGGCACCGTCGCCGAGGGCGCAGAAGGACTTGCCGTTGATGTTGTCGGCGATGTCGTTCAGCTTGTCCAGGTCGGACATCTGCCCCTTGCCGGCCTCGATGTCGCGGAGCAGCTGGACGAGCCAGTACGTGCCCTCGCGGCAGGGCGTGCACTTGCCGCAGGACTCGTGGGCGTAGAACTCGGTCCAGCGGGTGACGGCGCGCACGACGCAGGTGGTCTCGTCGAAGCACTGGAGCGCCTTGGTGCCGAGCATGGAACCGGCGGCGCCGACGCCCTCGTAGTCGAGCGGGACGTCGAGGTGTTCGTCGGTGAACATCGGGGTGGACGAGCCGCCCGGGGTCCAGAACTTCAGCCGGTGCCCGGGGCGCATGCCGCCGCTCATGTCGAGCAGCTGGCGCAGCGTGATGCCGAGCGGGGCCTCGTACTGGCCGGGGCCGACGACGTGCCCGCTGAGCGAGTACAGCGTGAAGCCGGGTGACTTCTCGCTGCCCATCGACTTGAACCAGTCCTTGCCCTTGTTCAGGATCGCGGGAACCGAGGCGATGGATTCGACGTTGTTCACCACTGTGGGGCAGGCGTACAGACCGGCGACCGCGGGGAAGGGGGGTCGCAGCCGGGGCTGGCCGCGGCGCCCTTCGAGCGAGTCGAGCAGTGCGGTCTCCTCACCGCAGATGTACGCGCCCGCGCCCGCGTGCACGGTGAGTTCCAGGTCGAGCCCGGAGCCCAGGATGTCCTTCCCGAGGAAGCCCGCCGCGTACGCCTCGCGCACGGCCTCGTGCAGTCGCCGCAGTACGGGGAC
This sequence comes from Streptomyces sp. sk2.1, assembly GCF_008120935.1. Taxonomy (GTDB): domain Bacteria; phylum Actinomycetota; class Actinomycetes; order Streptomycetales; family Streptomycetaceae; genus Streptomyces. The sequence goes on along the minus strand of NZ_RDBO01000077.1, from coordinate 24,615 downwards.
GACCTCGCCGCGCAGGTAGATGAAGGCGTGCGAGGAGCGGATCGCGTAGCAGGCGATCACGATGCCCTCGATGAGGCTGTGCGGGTTGGCGAACAGGAGCGGGATGTCCTTGCAGGTGCCGGGTTCCGACTCGTCGGCGTTGACCACCAGGTAGTGGGGTTTGCCGTCGCCCTGCGGGATGAACTGCCACTTCATCCCGGTGGGGAAACCCGCGCCGCCGCGGCCGCGCAGGCCGGAGTCCTTGACGTAGGCGATGAGGTCGTCCGGTGCCATGGCGAGGGCCTTGCGCAGTCCCTCGTATCCCTCGTGGCGCCGGTAGGTCTCCAGGGTCCAGGACTCGGGTTCGTCCCAGAAGGCGGAGAGGACGGGGGCGAGGAGCTTCTCGGGGCTGCCCCCGTTGCCGCTTCCGTTGTCGTTGATTTCGGTCGCCAACGTCATCACTCCCCCTCCTCGGCGATCGGGCCGGCCGGGTGGTCCGGGTCGGAGGCCGAGGTCTGCTGCGGTGCGTCGTGCGAGCCGAGGTGCTCGGACGGCGACGGGTCGTGGGGCCGGGCGCCGGCGGGGCGTTCGCCGCGCGGGGCGACGACGCGCGGTTGCGGCTCCTCGCCCCTGGCGAGCCGGAGGCCGATCAGTGAGGCGGGGCCCGCGCCGCCGGACGCCTCGACGGCGCCGGGGCGCTCGTCGGGGAAGCCGGCCAGGATGCGGGCGGTCTCCTTGTAGGAGCACAGCGGGGCGCCGCGGGTGGGTTCGACGGTGCGCCCGGCGATCAGGTCGTCGACCAGGCGGGTCGCGCTCTGAGGCGTCTGGTTGTCGAAGAACTCCCAGTTGACCATCACCACGGGGGCGAAGTCGCAGGCCGCGTTGCACTCGATGTGTTCAAGGGTAATCTTCCCGTCCTCGGTGGTCTCGTCGTTGCCGACGCCGAGGTGTTCCTTGAGCCGGTCGAAGATGGCGTCGCCGCCCATCACCGCGCACAAGGTGTTGGTGCAGACGCCGACCTGGTAGTCGCCGCCGGCCCTGCGCCGGTACATCGTGTAGAAGGTGGCGACGGCGGTGACCTCGGCGGTGGTGAGGCCGAGCACGTCCGCGCAGAACGCCATGCCGGTGCGGGAGACGTAGCCCTCCTCGGACTGCACCAGGTGCAGCAGGGGCAGCAGGGCGGAGCGGCTGTCGGGGTAGCGGGCGATCACCTCCTCCGCGTCCGCTTCGAGCCTGGCGCGCACCTCGGCCGGGTAGGCGGGGGCGGGGAGCTGCGGCATCCCCAGACTGACTTCCTGACGTGCTTCGGTCACCGGTCGACGCCTCCCATCACGGGGTCGATGGACGCGACGGCGACGATGACGTCGGCGACCTGGCCGCCCTCGCACATCGCAGCCATGGCCTGGAGGTTGGTGAAGGACGGGTCGCGGAAGTGGACCCGGTAGGGGCGGGTGCCGCCGTCCGAGACGACGTGCACGCCGAGCTCGCCCTTGGGGGACTCGACGGCGGTGTACGCCTGCCCGGCCGGGACCCGGAAGCCCTCGGTCACCAGCTTGAAGTGGTGGATCAGGGCCTCCATGGAGGTGCCCATGATCTTCTTGATGTGGTCGAGCGAGTTGCCCAGGCCGTCCGGGCCGAGCGCGAGCTGCGCCGGCCAGGCGATCTTCTTGTCGGCGACCATCACCGGTCCGGGGGCGAGCCGGTCGATGCACTGCTCGACGATCCGCAGCGACTGGCGCATCTCCTCCAGGCGGATGAGGAAGCGGCCGTAGGCGTCGCAGCTGTCGGCGGTGGGGACGTCGAACTCGTAGTTCTCGTAACCGCAGTAGGGGTCGGTCTTGCGCAGGTCGTGCGGGAGTCCGGCGGAGCGCAGCATCGGGCCGGTGACGCCGAGCGCCATGCAGCCGGTCAGGTCGAGGTAGCCGACGTCCTGCATGCGGGCCTTGAAGATGGGGTTGCCGGTGGCGAGCTTGTCGTACTCCGGCAGGTTCTTCTTCATGGTCTTCACGAACTCGCGCAGCTGGTCGATCGCGCCGGGCGGCAGGTCCTGGGCGAGTCCGCCGGGCCGGATGAACGCGTGGTTCATGCGCAGGCCGGTGATCAGCTCGAAGAGGTCGAGAACGAGTTCACGGTCGCGGAAGCCGTAGATCATGATCGTGGTGGCGCCGAGCTCCATGCCACCGGTGGCGATGCACACCAGGTGCGAGGAGATCCGGTTGAGCTCCATCAGCAGCACGCGCAGGACGCTGGCCCGGTCGGGGATCTGGTCCTCGATGCCGAGGAGCTTCTCGACCCCCAGGCAGTACGCCGCCTCGTTGTAGAACGGCGTCAGGTAGTCCATGCGCGTGACGAAGGTGGTGCCCTGGGTCCAGTTCCGGAATTCGAGGTTCTTCTCGATGCCGGTGTGGAGGTAGCCGATGCCGCAGCGGGCCTCGGTGACGGTCTCGCCGTCGATCTCCAGGATCAGCCGCAGCACCCCGTGCGTGGACGGGTGCTGGGGGCCCATGTTGACGATGATGCGCTCGTCGTCGGACTTGGCCGCGGACTGGACGACCTCGTCCCAGTCGCCGCCGGTGACTGTATATACAGTCCCCTCGGTCGTGTCGCGGGCGTCCGAGAGGGGCGTCCCGGAGGGCTCCGACGCGGTGCGGTGGGGGTGTGGAGTAGACATCAGGAGTACGACCTCCGCTGGTCCGGAGCCGGGATCTGGGCGCCCTTGTACTCGACGGCGATGCCGCCGAGCGGGTAGTCCTTGCGCTGCGGGAAGCCCTGCCAGTCGTCCGGCATCATGATCCGGGTGAGGGCGGGATGCCCGTCGAAGACGAGCCCGAAGAAGTCGTAGGTCTCGCGCTCGTGCCAGTCGTTGGTCGGGTAGACCGGCACCAGGGACGGGACGTGCGGGTCGCTGTCCGGGGCCGACACCTCCAGCCGGATCAGCCGGCCGTGCGTGATCGAGCGCAGGTGGTGGACGGCGTGCAGCTCCCGGCCCTTGTCGCCGGGGTGGTGGACGCCGCTCACGCCCGTGCAGAGCTCGAAGCGCAGTGCCGGGTCGTCGCGCAGGGTGCGGGCGACCTGGACGAGGTGTTCGCGGGCGATGTGGAAGGTGAGCTCGCCGCAGTCGACGACGGTCTTCTCGATGGCGTTGGCGGGCAGCAGGTCCTGCTCCTCCAGGGCCCCTTCGAGCTCGTCCGCGACCTCGTCGAACCAGCCGCCGTACGGCCGGGAGGCGGCGCCCGGCAGGGCCACGGTGCGGACGAGACCGCCGTAGCCGGAGGTGTCGCCGCCGTTGTTGGCGCCGAACATGCCCCTGCGTACGCCGATGACCTCGCCGCCCTCGCCGCGCGGGGCGGGCACGTTGTTGCCGTCGTGGTCCTCGTGGTTGTGGCTCTCGCTCATCGCAGCAGCCCCTTCATGTCGATCAGGGGCAGCGCCTTGAGTGCCGCTTCCTCCGCCTCGTGGGCGGCCTCCTGCGCGTTGACCCCGAGCTTGGAGCCCTGGATCTTCTGGTGGAGCTTGAGGATCGCGTCCATCAGCATCTCGGGCCGCGGCGGACAACCCGGCAAATAGATGTCAACCGGAACAATGTGATCAACACCCTGAACAATGGCGTAATTATTGAACATTCCGCCCGATGATGCGCAAACCCCCATGGAGATCACCCACTTGGGGTTGGGCATCTGGTCGTAGACCTGCCGCAGGACGGGAGCCATCTTCTGGCTGACCCGTCCTGCCACGATCATCAGATCCGCCTGCCGCGGCGATCCGCGGAAGACCTCCATCCCGAAACGGGCCAGGTCGTAACGCCCGGCTCCGGTCGTCATCATCTCGATGGCGCAGCAGGCGAGGCCGAAGGTGGCGGGGAAGACGGAGGACTTCCGTACCCAGCCGGCGGCCTGCTCGACAGTGGTCAGCACGAAGCCGCTGGGCAGCTTCTCTTCGAGTCCCATGGTGTGCCCCTCAGCCCCTCAGTCCCATTCCAGGCCGCCGCGACGCCATACGTACGCGTAGGCGACGAAGACGGTGAGCACGAAGAGCAGCATCTCCACGAGCCCGAAGATCCCCAGGGCGTCGAAGGTGACCGCCCAGGGATAGAGGAAGACGATCTCGATGTCGAAGACGATGAAGAGCATCGCCGTCAGGTAGTACTTGATGGGGAAGCGGCCGCCTCCGGCCGGTGTGGGAGTGGGCTCGATGCCGCACTCGTACGCTTCGAGCTTCGCCCGGTTGTACCGCTTGGGGCCGATAAGCGTGGCCATGACCACGGAGAAGATCGCAAACCCTGCCCCGAGGGCGCCGAGCACGAGGATGGGCGCGTAGGCATTCACGCTCCTCGCTCCTTCCAGTCGTCCTTGACCGTTGGACCGCATCGGGCGACCGGCTCACCACCCCAGCAAGATCGTGCACATGTGAGGCAGTTCACAAGCCCGACTGCCCCGCATCCTATGCCCGTCATCCTGTGATCTGCGACACGGGGTACAGCAACGTCTTTGTGATCTCCACCACCTGACGAAGGATCATGAAGTCGGATGAGCGGTGATCTTCACACGTGAAGCGGTCGAGTGATCACGAGACGTGACATCCGATGCTGTTACCGCTGGTCAAGCAGGTGTCGCACTATCAAGAGATGGCCCTACCAAGCAAATTGGAGATGGACGGCCCGGGGTGATAGAGGGGCCCGACGATCTACGACCCCGATCCGACCCGCTTCGATCCGACCCGACCCCACTCCGGCGATCCGGGGCGACCACCCTCCGGCTGAGGCGCCCGACCTCACCCGGGCGAGGGACCGGAAAGGCGCGAAGTGGACACATCCGAGCATGTGCGATTTTCGGAGCGAACGGGACATCAGCCGCCACCCGGCGCCGCCTTGAGGGTCCGTCGCGCGCGCGGGGGCCACGCCGCGACGGAGGTGTGACCTGCATCACACCATCAAGACTCCGACAAAAGCGGGCTTGGCCATCGGTGCGAACGGATGGTAGGCGACGGGCAATTCGGGCGTATTACCGAAAGCCCGTGATCACAGCCGTGATCACTCATGCCCGTTTTGCCCGCTACGGCGTCAATAAGGGTCGCCGGAAAGCGGATTCACAGATTCCGTACGTAACTGTGTCGCAACACACGTTTCTTGATGGGAGCCCCGGGGCCTGATAGCGCTAGTACTCATGTCCCACACCGCTCACATACCCAGCCACCGGAAGCCCCGCCGAAACGCCTCCAAGACGGCGCTGCGGGCCGGAGTTGCCGGTGGCGTCCTCAGCACCATCGCGGTCGCAGGCGCTGCCGGTCCGGCCCAGGCCGAGCCGGTGACCCAGACCATCGAGATGCCCACCATCACCTCCGGGCTCTCCACCGCCGTCGCCGCGTCCGCCCAGGCCACGCAGCAGGTCGCCCAGGACCTGCAAACGCAGGCCCAGCAGGACGCCGCGGCCGCCAGCGCCGCCAAGGACGCCAAGAAGGCCAAGGCCGAGGCGGTCCGCAAGGCGGAGGCGAAGAAGAAGGCCGAGGCGGCCGCCAAGGCCAAGGCGGAGGCCGCCGAGCGCGCCTCCCGCACCGCCGAGCGCACGACGCTCAGCGCGAGCTCCGGCTCCTCGTCCTCCTCCGCCCCGTCCTACTCGTCGTCGAACGCGACCGGCTCGGCCGCGGCCGTCATAGCCTTCGCGAAGGCCCAGGTCGGCGACGCGTACGTGTCCGGCGGCACCGGCCCCTCCTCGTGGGACTGCTCCGGCCTCGTCCAGGCCGCGTTCCGTTCGGTCAACATCGACCTGCCGCGCGTCTCGCAGGCCCAGTCCACCGCCGGCACCCAGGTCTCCCTGAGCAACCTCCAGCCCGGCGACATCCTGTACTGGGGCGGCGCGGGCAGCGCGTACCACGTCGGGATCTACGTGGGCGGCGGCGAGTTCGTCGGTGCGCAGAACTCCAGCACCGGTGTGGTGCAGCGCCCGCTGTCCTACGACCCGCCGTCGGGCGCGGTCCGCGTTCTCTGATTCACAAGCGCCTTCGCGGCGCGCCGGAACGCGCGCGGAACAGCACGCACGAAGACGGCGAAGGGCCGTCGCTCCCCCGCTCGGGAGCGACGGCCCTTCGCCGTTCCCGGCGCCGCCGTCCCGCGGCCCTCCGGCGGATACCCGACATCACCCCCGGCCGGTGACGTCGACGTCGTGAACCTGCCGGACACCGTCCACCGCCGCTTGTGAACTGGGGCGAACAGCCCCCGCGTCACCGAGCACAGGACGGCWCCGCCATGACCGGCACCACGGCCACCACCCCCGCCGAACGCACCGCCCCGCCTCCCCCACCGCCCCCAACCGCACGAAAATCCGCATGAGCTAGGCTCGCCGGGGTGCAGTGAGGGGCCTCGAACAGGGTCCGGGTCACCCGTGCCGCCGGATCGGAACCACCACCGTCACCGGCCCCGTCCCGCCCTGAGCAGCAGCCCCGGAGAAACCGGAAGAAACTGTTCAGGTATCGGCCCCATGGGCCGGGATGTGAGGCCGCCCGTGCGGGACTACTTGCTCATGCTGCTCATCACGGCCGCGGTGACCCTTCTCCTGACCGGCCCCGTCCGGAAGTTCGCCATCTCGATCGGGGCGATGCCGGAGATCCGGGCCCGCGACGTCCACCGCGAACCCACCCCGCGCCTGGGCGGCGTGGCCATGTTCGGCGGGCTGCTCGCCGGATACCTCGTGGCCTCGCACCTGCCCCACCTCGAAGAGATCTTCACCCAGAGCTCGACACCGCGGGCCCTGCTGTCCGGGGCGGCCCTGATCTGGCTCCTGGGGGTGCTCGACGACAAATGGGGCGTCGACTCGCTGATCAAGCTCGGCGGCCAGGTGATCGCCGCCGGGGTGATGGCGTTCCAGGGCCTGACCATCCTCTGGCTCCCCGTGCCCGGCACCGACGGGATCTACCTCTCCGACGGCCAGGGCACCCTGCTGACCGTGGCGCTGATCGTGGTCACCATCAACGCGGTCAACTTCGTCGACGGACTGGACGGACTGGCCGCCGGGACGGTGGGCATCGCGGCGACGGCGTTCTTCCTGTACGGCTACCGGCTCTGGTACGGCTACGGGATCGAGGCCGCCGCGTCCACCACGCTGTTCTCCGCGATCCTGGCCGGCATGTGCCTCGGCTTCCTGGTCCACAACTCGCACCCGGCCCGGATCTTCATGGGCGACTCCGGCTCGATGCTGCTGGGGCTGCTCATCGCCGGATGCGCGGTCTCCGTCACCGGCGAGGTGGACCCCAGCCTCCTCAAGCAGTCGGTCGACGGCACGTCCGGCTCGGCCGCGATGGTGCCGGTCTACATCCCGCTGCTGCTGCCGCTGTCCGTCATCGCGCTGCCGGTCGCGGACCTGGTGCTCGCCGTCGTCCGGCGCACCTGGAACGGGATGTCCCCCTTCGCCGCCGACAAGGGCCACCTCCACCACCGCCTGCTCCAGCTCGGCCACTCGCACCGCCGGGCCGTGCTGCTCATGTACTTCTGGTCGGCGCTGTTCTCGTTCGGGATCGTGGCCTTCTCCGCACGCGGTGCCAAGTCATGGATCCTGTACGGCGTCGCGTTCGTCTGCGGGGTGGGCCTGCTCCTGCTGCTCCAGCCCCGCTACGGATCCGGCCTCACCCTCCGCCGGAAGCGGACCGAGGCCCCGACGGCGCCCCCCGAAACCCCCGACCGACGCGTCCACGCAAGCGCCGGCCACCGAAACGACTGACGGCCGCCGGGCAAGCACCGGCCGACACGTCAGGTGCGGGAAGAGGGCGAACTCGTCGCGGACCAGAAGTCCGACCTGACGTCAGGGAAAGGAATCTTCTTCCCGGCATAGTTCGGGCCGACTGTCTCTGCCTTTGGCGGAAAAACCTCGGAAGGGTCCACGCAGGGCGTCGCGACTTCAAAAAATGCTTGCCCGTTACTGCCGACGAGAACACGCACATTAAACCCATCAGGCGTCCTGTAGTACATGGCCGGAATATCTGAGCTGTTCACCGAGAGCTGCTTGTAATCCCGGCTCTCCCAGTAGCGTTCGATCACTCCCAGGAAGCTCCCCCGGCGCTCCTTCGAAATAACTGTCATGACTGCTCGTCGCCTTTGCACATCACATCCGCCTTCGGTCGACTGCCCGTGCGTCCAGTGCACCGGGGGCTTGATGGCAGCAAAAGTACCGTCAAGGATTTCGTCCGCCCGCACCGCAGCCTCCTGCATGTTCACCTTTTCCTCCTGCCCAACCGAGCCACCCGACACGTCGCATCCGGCGAGAAGCAGCGTACCGGCCACCAGTACCACTGACCCAAAAACCCTCATCGAGGCACCTCCTCGGTGATCCTTCCGGGCTTCCCGGCCACGATTCTGGCAATGTTGTCGGCCGACTCCTGATCCTTCGCTGGGTCGAAATAATTAGAATGTGCCGTCATCTTTCCACGGTCTTCCAATACGGTCGCCCCGTCAGCCACCGCGAACCGCGTTGCCTCGAAATCCTTGCTTGCCGGGTCGGTGCCGAACCAATGCTCACTGGGGTCGGTCTGTGCATCTTGGGCCATGTAGCTGCCGATGCCTCCGACGACAGCCCCGGCACCGCCGCCGACAACCGCTCCCGGCGGGCCGGCCATGCCCATTCCCAGGACAAACCCGGCTGATCCTCCGCCGGCCGCACCGGAGAGCATGCCGGATGCTTCGCTGTGGTTCGGGAGTTTGGTGACGATGTCGTTGTCGGCTGCGCCCACGAACACATGCCCCTCGCCCACGTTCAGGTCCTGAGCGTTGTCCGCTCCTGTGCCCGGGCTTCCGACCAGGATGATGTCGTCGGCACCAGGGATGCCACCTTTCTCCTGGGCTGCGAGCCCGACTGTGAGGGAGCCGTAGGAGTGTCCGATGGCAGTGACGTGCGGGGCGCCCTCGTTCGTCGCTGAGATTCCCGCCATGAACGCGTTGTAGGCAGGAGCTCCCGCCTCGGCGTCGTTCGTGAACATCACGCTCCTGCCACTGGCCAGGTCGCTCGGTGTCATCTGCGGCGCGTCGTATCCGAGCCACACAATCGACGAAGTACTGTCGGACGGGTTGGCCTCTTGCGCACCGATGGCTGTTTGCCACGCACGATTCACCGTTCCCCCAGCAAAATCCGCATCCAACTTGGTGTCGAGCCCGGGGACATATGCCGAGACGTTGTCTGCGGTGTCGGGATTGCCGTAGGCGATGATCGCGCGGCCGTTGCCCTCGTCACCGATGCCCAGCAGGTACATCGGTGGATCGCCATCCTTCTCCAGCCTCTCCTGGATTCCCTTCAGACCGCCCAGCATGTCCCGGGAAGCCTCGTCGTGCCTCCCCTCAAGTTTCCCGATGAGCATCTGGAGGTTCTCGCGGTTCGCCTCATCGCGTACCGGCGCCGGAATCCCGTCCAGGTTGCCGATCAGCCCCGGGAACGCGGAGACGTACTCCTCGCGCTGCTCCTTGCTGAGGTGGTCCCACCACTCCTTGCGTTCCGCGGGCGACTTGTCGAGCGGGAGGTTCTTCTCCAGGTACTCCCTCGCGGCCCCGCTCACCGCATCGGCGTCGGATGCGATGTCCGCCCACGTCCTGCTGTCGACCGTGAGGCCCTGGGCGGCCTTGAGTTTGTTGAGTGCCGAGCTGTACCGCTCGTCGATCTCGTGCGCCTCCCGCAGCGCGTGGGCGATGCGGTCGGCGATGTCCTGGGCCTTGGCGCGGTGCGGGTTGGGGTTCTTCAAGGTGGGGGTGCCGGGGGCCCTGGCGGGGTCGTACATGCCGTCGGCGTCGTAGTACAGCCCCGGGTTCCCGGCGCCGATGAGGCCGTTGTCGCCCGTCACGGAGCCGCCGGGCAGGGTGTCGCCGGTCAGTTCGTTCCTGCCGCCGGCCGGGTAGTCGACGCTGCCGTTGCCATTGACGGTGTACCCGAGGGAGGCCGCGTCGGCGAGGGCGGTGCGCAACGTGCGCTGCGGGGCGGCGAGTTCGTCGGCGAGTCCGGCGAGGGTGCCTCGGATCAGGCCGGTCTCGGTGTGGATGCAGTGGTAGTTCTCGCTCAGTCGCCTCAGCCGTTTCACGGCCGACCGGGCGGACTCGCTGTCCTGGGTCCTGGTGAGCCTGCCGCTCATGTCGCCGTCGACGCGTTCGCGGGCGGCGTCGGCGAACGCGGAGGCGGCGCGCCAGCCGTCGGCGGCCTCGGTCAGTTCCGCCGGCCTGAGGTCGCGGAGACGCTGCCAGGTCAGTCCGGATGCTGCGCCCATGGCCTACTCGCCCCTCCGGGTGCCGGGCACCGTGACCGACTCGGCGCTGTTCCCCACCTCGGCGTCCACTTCGCCCAGGATCACGGCCACCTGCCGCAGCTTCGGTTCCAGGGAGCCGCATTCGTCGCGGACCCTGCCGAGGCGTTCGTCCCACGAGGTGAGCACGGACTTGAGCGCTCCGAGACTGGCCAGTCCGGTCAGCCCGTCCGCGGTGCCTTCGTGGGACCTGCGCAGGTCGGTCCTCGCGGTGGTCGTGCCGGTCCGGAGGTCGCCCGCGGTGCCGGCCGCCCGCGTCCACGGGCCGCTCCTGTGCCTGAGTGTTCCGGCACCGCCCCCGCCGGGCGGATCGGCGGGACCGTTCTCCTCCGGCAGGCCGTCGATCCGTAATCGCGTGGGGTGCTGCCCGGCGGCCTGTGCCTTGAGCCGTTCCCACTCGTCCCACGCCATGCGCGCGTCCTCCCGTGCCCGAGCACCCCGCCCGTGGCGGCCCGTGCTCGCCGTGACTGTCGCCACAGACGTTACGGACGGGTGCCCGGTGTCACGTCCGTACGGTCACTCGTATGAGGTATGAGTACCCGTACCTGCCCGCCGGGGCCGGGGGCCGTGCGCGGTCGGTCAGGCCCTCGGGGCCACCTTGGAGAGGCCGTTGATGATGCGGTCCATCGCGTCGCCGCCCGTGGGGTCGGTGAGGTTGGCGAGCATCTTCAGCGTGAACTTCATCAGCAGCGGGTGCGTCAGGCCGCGCTGGGTGGCGATCTTCATGACCTTCGGGTTGCCGATCAGCTTCACGAAGGCGCGGCCCATCGTGTAGTAGCCGCCGTAGGTCTCCTTGAGCACCTTCGGGTAGTTGTTCAGCGCCAGTTCGCGCTGCGCGGGGGTCGTGCGGGCGTGGGCCTGGACGATGACGTCGGCGGCGATCTGGCCCGACTCCATGGCGTACGCGATGCCTTCGCCGTTGAACGGGTTGACCATGCCGCCCGCGTCGCCGACGAGCAGCAGGCCCTTGGTGTAGTGCGGCTGGCGGTTGAAGGCCATCGGGAGGGCGGCGCCGCGGATCGGCCCCGTCATGTTCTCCGGGGTGTAGCCCCAGTCCTCCGGCATCGAGGCGCACCACGCCTTGAGGACCTCGCGCCAGTCCAGCTCCTTGAAGGCGGAGGAGGAGTTGAGGATCCCGAGGCCGACGTTGGACGTGCCGTCGCCCATGCCGAAGATCCAGCCGTAGCCGGGCAGCAGCCGGTCCTGGGGGCCGCGGCGGTCCCACAGCTCCAGCCAGGACTCCAGGTAGTCGTCGTCGTGGCGGGGCGAGGTGAAGTACGTGCGCACGGCGACGCCCATCGGGCGGTCCTCGCGGCGGTGCAGGCCCATGGCGAGCGACAGCCGGGTGGAGTTGCCGTCGGCGGCGACGACGAGCGGGGCGTGGAAGGTGACCGGGGTCTTCTCCTCGCCGAGCTTGGCGGTGACGCCGGTGATGCGGCCGGTGCGGTCGTCGACGACCGGGGCGCCGACGTTGCAGCGCTCGTACAGCCTCGCGCCGGCCTTCTGCGCCTGGCGGGCCAGCTGTTCGTCGAAGTCGTCGCGCTTGCGGACCAGTCCGTAGTTCGGATACGCGGCGAGGTCCGGCCAGTCCAGCTGGAGGCGGACGCCGCCGCCGATGATCCGCAGGCCCTTGTTGCGCAGCCAGCCGGCCTCTTCGGAGATGTCGATGCCCATGGCGACGAGCTGCTTGGTGGCGCGCGGGGTGAGGCCGTCGCCGCAGACCTTCTCGCGGGGGAAGGCCGTCTTCTCCAGGAGCAGGACGTCCAGCCCGGCCTTGGCGAGGTAGTACGCGGTCGTGGATCCGGCCGGGCCTGCCCCGACGACGATCACATCCGCGCTGTGCTCGGAGAGGAGCTGCTCGGTCACGGTCGGATCTCCCGAAGACTCGAAATCGCGTGCCGCGCGGCACCTGTCCCATGCAGTCTATGGGGGTCTGCTGATCAACTTCCGAAGGGCTCCCAGATGTCGACCGAGCATTCCGGCGCTCCCTCCCTGCGGCTGCGCGTCCCGATCGACGAGGACACGCTCTCCTGGTACCGCGCCTTCGACGACCCCGAGGTGATGGAGTTCTTCGGCGGCGTGCCGGAGGAGCTCTCCCTGTACGAGGAGTGGACCGCCCGCCAGCGCAAGCTCGATGCGGAACTCGGCTACTGCCTCTGGACGGTGCTCGACGAGGACGGCGAGGTGATCGGCTTCACCGGTGCCCAGCCCTGGCCGCGGACCGAGTACGGCCCGGTGGGCGAGGTCGAGATCGGCTGGCGGCTGGCCAGGCCGGCCTGGGGCCGGGGATACGCCACCACCGCCGCGCGCATCACGCTGGAGCGGCTGCGCGCGGCCGGGGTGGAACGGGTGGTCGCGACGATAGACGCGGGCAACGAACGGTCGATCGCCGTGGCCCGGCGGCTGGGCATGGAACGGGCGGAGAGCTTCACCGACCCGAGGACGGGACGACGGGTGGACTGCTTCCGGCCGACAACGTGACCGGAGCGTCGGTGGTGTTCCGACGGGGCCGCCGCCGGTGCCGACCCGGCGGCGGCCGTGACGGCGGCCTCGGTGGCGGCCGTCAGTCGGTGTCGCGTCCGGAGGTGAGGACCGCGTACTCGGTGCCGTCCTCCGCGATGCGGATGTGGCTCCGGTCGACCGCGCGGATCGTCCCGCCGCTCTGCCCGCCCTCGTAGGTGTACTCCCGGATCGCACCGCCGGGGATCACGGCACAGCCCTCAGCGGTCCATGAGGAACAGCACGCCCGCGGTGGCGCCGCCGCCGACGAGCAGCGCCGCGAGGAGCGTGCCGGTCCAGACGAACGCGGCGCGCCTGCGGGAACCGCCCGCCGGGGCGGGCCGGGAGTCGGACGGCGTCCTGGGCACGGCGGAGTTCGCGCCGAGCGTGCCGGACGCGCTGCTGTTCGGACTGCTGTGGGTGGGCGGCGCGGTGTTCGTGGCGCCGTACCTGCTGCGCATGACGGGCGGGGGCGCTC
>NZ_RDBO01000077.1:0-11293 GCF_008120935.1 Streptomyces sp. sk2.1 | reverse complement strand
GGCTTCGAACTGCGGGCCGTGGGCCCGACCGGCCGCTACGGGAACGACTACGGGAACGACTACGGAGGCGGCTACGACTCCGACGGCTACGGCATGGACGGGGACACCGGAGGCCGGGACGGGGGCTGCGGGGGCGCCGCGTCCGGCGTCGTCGGCGCGGCGGCCTTCGCCGGGGGTGTGTCCGGACGCTCGCGCCCGCACTTCATGCAGAAGCGGGCCTCGTCCGGAGCCGGAGTTCCGCAGAAGGGGCAGTACGACGACATGAGGGCTCCGACGGCAGATACGGAAACGGGAACAGGGCGCGGGAAGACGTGACCTGTCAGGGACACATCTTCACCGACGCCCGGTTCCCGTCGGCGAAAGTCACCGGAGCGTTACGTGGAGGGCCCGCGCCCACCGCGGTTCAGGGGCGTACGCCCCGGTGCAGCGCCACCACGCCGCCGGTGAGGTTGCGCCAGGCGACCTTCGACCAGCCGGCCCGCTGGAGCGCGGCCGCGAGGCCGGGCTGGTCGGGCCAGTCGCGGATGGACTCGGCGAGGTAGACGTACGCGTCGGGGTTGGACGAGACGGCGCGCGCGACCGGCGGCAGCGCCCGCATCAGGTACTCGGTGTAGACCGTGCGGAACGGCTCCCAGGTCGGCTGGGAGAACTCGCAGATCACCACCCGGCCGCCCGGCCTCGTCACCCGGTACAGCTCGCGCAGCGCGGCGTCCGTGTCCTGGACGTTGCGCAGCCCGAAGGAGATCGTCACCGCGTCGAAGGTCTCGTCGCGGAACGGCAGCCGGGTGGCGTCGCCCGCGGTGAAGGGCAGCCAGGAGTGGCGCTTCTTGCCCTCCTCCAGCATGCCGAGGGAGAAATCGCACGGCACGACGTACGCGCCCGTCGCGGCGAACGGCAGCGACGACGTCGCCGTGCCCGCCGCCAGGTCGAGGATCTTCTCCGCGGGCCGGGCGTGCACCGCCTTCGCGACCTCCTTCCGCCACAGTCTGGCCTGGCCGAGGGACAGCACGTCGTTGGTGAGGTCGTAGTTCGCCGCCACCTTGTCGAACATCGTGGCGACTTCGTGCGGCTGCTTGTCCAGGGAGGCTCGGGTCACCCGTCCATTCAAGCAGCCCGGTCCCCGACGCCACGCGCCGGTCGGGAGTCACCGGCGAATGGACTGAACCAACCGGGTCCGTCGGCGGTCAGTACAAGAAGGGGGCACCGGGCCGCCCTGAGCCGGGGAGGCACGGATGTCGGTACGGAACGCGCGTCGGCGGGGGCGGCCGGAGCGGGGCCGCGGCCGGCTACTGGCCGCGGTCGTCGTGCCGGCGGCGCTGATCTGTGCCGTCGTCGTGGCGGGGCCGCCCCGGCTCACCGGGGACGGGGAGAAGCCGGACGTGTCCGCCGCGTCCAGGACGTCGCCGGACAGCACCGGCACGTTCGCCGTCGCCCGCGCCGAGCCCCGGGACGGCGGGAAGCGGGGCGGCAAGCCGTACCGGGTCGAGGTGGAGAAGGGCACGGGCGTCGATCCGGACCGGGCCGCCGCCGAGATCGCCCGCGTCCTGGCCTCGCCGCGCGGCTGGTCGCACCACGGCGAGCACACCTTCCGCCGGGTCTCCGAAGGGCCGGCCGGCCTGGTGATCCGGATCGCCACGCCCGCGACCACCGACTCCATCTGCGGACGGAGCGGCCTCGACACCCACGGCGAGGTCAACTGCCGGGTCGGCGCCGACGTCATGGTCAACCTCAAGCGCTGGCAGCAGGGGTCGCCCGAGTTCCGCGGCCCGCTCCCCGAGTACCGGGCCCTGATCATCAACCACGAGGTGGGCCACTGGCTGGGCCGGGGCCACGAGACCTGCCCGGGCAGGGGCCGCCCCGCCCCCGCGATGATGCAGCAGATATACGGGCTGAAGGGCTGCGTCTCCAACGCCTGGCCGTACGACACCGGGGGGCGCTACCTGGGCGGCCCCGCGGTGCCGTGACGGGGACGGGCCGAAGCGCCCCTCAGCGTCGCCGGAAGACCAGCCGTCCGTCGAGCACCGTCGCCGTGCAGCACCCGGCGCCCTCGGCGAGCAGCGCCGCCAGGTCCGGTACGTCGAACACCGCCAGGTCCGCCGGGCCGCCGGTGTCGAGGGTCGTCGCGAACGCCCCGGCCGGTCCCGGACCGGCGGCCAGCGGGTCCAGGGCGGCGGGTCCCGCCACCGGCCCGGCGGGGGCGTGGACGCGCAGGCCCGAGCGGGCGACGGCCGTGCGCACGGCGGGCCGGGCGAAGGGGCCCCGGACGGCGGTCGTGCCGTGCCGCAGCATCCGTTGCAGTCCGCGCCGGGCACTGGCGCCCCAGCGGGCGTCGTCCATGCCGAGCGCGGCGAGCGCGTCGCCGGTGAGCGGTTCGTCGCCGAGCTCGTCCGCCTCGCGCGGGTCCGGGTGGTAGGCGGCCTCCAGCAGTTGTGGGGCGCCCTCGTTCAGCAGCCCCGGGGCGATCAGGCCGGACCACCGCCGGATCCGGGCCCGCGGCCGGGCGGCGACCAGTTCCGCGCACGGTCCGACGGCGACGACCACGGCACCGTCCACGGCCACGGCGTCGGCCCCGTCCGGTCCCCCGTGCACCGCGTCGGCAACGTGGATCGTCAGCAACGCGGCCTCAGTTGGTGCTCAGGAGCTTCAGTTCGGGGTGTGCCGTGCCGCCCTCGATCGCCGTGGACGAGATGTGCGAGACCACGCGGTCGTCGACCGGGTCGTTCGCCGGGTCGTCGTGGACGACGAGGTGCTCGTACGTGGTGGCGCGCTGCGCCGGTACCCGGCCCGCCTTGCGGATCAGGTCGATGATCTCCAGCCGGTTGGAGCGGTGCTTGGCACCGGCCGAGGAGACCACGTTCTCCTCCAGCATGATCGAGCCGAGGTCGTCGGCGCCGTAGTGCAGGGTCAGCTGGCCGACCTCCTTGCCGGTGGTCAGCCAGGAGCCCTGGATGTGCGCGACGTTGTCGAGGAAGAGCCGGGCGATGGCGATCATCCGCAGGTACTCGAAGAGCGTCGCCTGCGTCCGGCCCTTCAGGTGGTTGTTCTCCGGCTGGTACGTGTACGGGATGAACGCCCGGAAGCCGCCCGTCCGGTCCTGGACGTCGCGGATCATCCGCAGGTGCTCGATGCGCTCGGCGTTGGTCTCGCCGGTGCCCATGAGCATGGTGGAGGTGGACTCGACGCCGAGGCCGTGCGCGATCTCCATGATCTCCAGCCAGCGTTCGCCGGACTCCTTGAGCGGGGCGATCGCCTTGCGCGGCCTGGCCGGCAGCAGCTCGGCACCGGCGCCCGCGAAGGAGTCGAGACCGGCGGCGTGGATGCGCCGGATGGCCTCCTCGACGGAGACCTTCGAGATCCGGGCCATGTGCTCGACCTCGGAGGCGCCCAGCGAGTGGATGACCAGCTGCGGGAACGCCTTCTTGATCGCGGAGAAGTGCTCCTCGTAGTACTCGACGCCGTAGTCCGGGTGGTGGCCGCCCTGGAACATGATCTGGGTGCCGCCGAGTTCGACGGTCTCCGCGCAGCGGCGCAGGATGTCGTCGAGGTCGCGGGTCCAGCCCTTGGCGGTGTCCTTCGGCGCGGCGTAGAAGGCGCAGAACTTGCAGGCCGTGACGCACACGTTCGTGTAGTTGATGTTGCGCTCGATGATGTACGTCGCGATGTGCTCCGTACCGGCGTAACGGCGTCGGCGAGCCGCGTCGGCGGCCGCGCCCAGGGCGTGCAGCGGCGCCGAACGGTAGAGGTCGAGCGCCTCTTCCGCGGAGATCCGACCGCCTTCGGCGGCTCGGTCGAGGATGGGCTGAAGGTCGGCCTTCTCGGTCACCGGGCTGTCACCTTTCGGCGGTTTTTCAACGATCTACGGACCGGTTCAGCGTACGCCAGCCCCTGTCGGGGTCAGCCGCCGGACCGGGTCAGCGTGCCGTACGGAAGCCCCGCGCCCCGCTCCTCGGACCGGAACTCGAGGGTGCCGTCGGCGGTGCGGGTGAAGTGGACGACCGAGGTGGTGGAGGTGCACAGGCCGGGGGTGCTGGGGCGGTCCGGGTCGGTGCGTTCCTCCAGCGTCAGTTCCTTGCCCTCGACGGAGGTGAGGGCGGCGACGCTGTTGCAGCTGACGGTGATGCCGAGGCGGGTCAGCTCGGTGTTCATGCGGACCACGTCCGCGCCCTTCTTCCCGGCGGTGAAGACGGCCGTGAGCGTGCCGTGGGGTTCTCCGGTGGTCTTCTCGGTGACCGGGCCCTGCCACGTACCGACGAACTCCTTCGGGAGCGCGGCGACCTCGCTCGATCCTCCCGTGCCCGATTCGGTGGGCCGCGACGGGCTGGACTGGGAGGCGCCCGGCTCGGGGCGTTCGCCGCCGTGCCCGGCGTCGGCGTGGGTGTTGCCGCCCGGCATCAGGTCGAAGAGGAACGCGCCGCCCACGGTCACGGCGGCGAGCGCGCCCGCCACGGCGAGCGCGAGGGTGCAGCTCAGCCTCCGGCCGCGGTTCGCGTCCGGCCGGGCCGGGGTGGCGTCCGCGCCGACGGTGACGGAGAAGCGGGGGTCGGCGGTCCGCGGTCCGGGCGGCCCCGACATGTCGGACCGCCCGTACGGCCCGGTCGTCCCCGACGCCCCGACCGGCTCGGCCGCACCGGACGCCGTGGGCCACGAGGGCAGTATGCCCGGATGGGACAGCCGGGTCGGGTCGTGCGTGGGGAAGGGCTCGGCCGGCGGCCCGAACCCGCCGCCCGCGCTGCCGAACCCACTGCCGGGCCCTCCCGTGCTCCCGCCGCCGTTCGCACCGTTGTCCCCATGGGCGCCGCCGCCCGCACCGCCCGTGCCCCACGCCGCGCTGCTGAACGGCACCGGCCCCGACTGCACCGGCGCGTCCTGCGGCTCCAGGTCCAGCAGCGCGACCGCCGCCCGGCTGACCTCGCGCACCAGCGGTCCGGGCAGCCAGCCGGCCGCCACCAGCGCGGCGGCCCCGTTCGGCGCCAGCCGCCGGGCCAGTTCCAGGGGCGTGGGCCGGTCCCGGGGGTCCTTCATCAGGCAGCCGGCGACGATCTCCCGCAGGTCCCCCTCCAGCTCGCCCAGCTCGGGTTCCTCGTGCACCACCTTGTAGAGGAGCACGGCCGAGGAGTCGCCGAGGAAGGGGGCGGTCCCGGTCGCCGCGTACGCGAGCACCGCGCCGAGCGAGAAGACGTCGGCCGCGCCCGAGACGTCGACGCCCCGGATCTGCTCGGGCGCCATGTAACCGGGCGAGCCGACCGACACCCCGCTGGAGGTGAGCGAGGCGGTGGCCCCGAGGGCGCGGGCGATCCCGAAGTCGATCAGGCGGGGACCGTCGAGGGCCATCAGCACGTTGGACGGCTTCACGTCGCGGTGGATGAGGTCCTGCGCGTGCACGGCGGCCAGCGCCTCCCCGAGCCCGGCGCCCAGCGTCCGCACCGCGTTCTCGGGCAGCGGCCCGTGCTCGGCGACCGCGGCGGAGAGCGGCGGCCCGGCCACATAACCGGTGGCGACCCACGGAATGGGCGCGTCCGGGTCGGCGTCCAGCACCGGCGCCGTCCACTGCGCGCCGATCCGCCGCGCCGCGTCCACCTCGCGCCGGAACCGGGCCCGGAACTGCTCGTCGAGGGCGAAGTGGGGGTGCACGACCTTGACCGCCACGGTGCGCCCTCCGGCGCTGCGCCCCAGATAGACCCGGCCCATGCCGCCCGCGCCGAGCCTGCCGAGCAATCGGTAGGCGCCGATGCTCAGCGGTTCGCCGGCTTCCAGCGGCTGCATATGGACTCCCCCTGTGTACCGGCCTGACCTCCGACCGAAGCCTAGGGGGCGAAGGTCATCGGGTCACAGAGGAAACCATCCGCCTATTTCGCCCCTGAGGGAACGAACAACAACTTTCGGCACAACAAAAGGCGTGAATGAGTCGTTCACCCGAGCGATTACGGTGCGCGAACCGACTCGCCGCACCCCGCCTTCGGGCAATCGGCTATTCGACGCGTATTGCCCCGAATCGATGGCCGGACGGCCCGGGAACGCAGCGAAGGGAACGGAAGGGGCACGGGAAGAGGGGCGGGAACGGATAAGCGCCCTGGAAAGTACAGGATTCATCCATGTCCGGCGCATTCCCCCGGCGGCCCGATCCGCGCATTCGCCTCCCGCCGCCTCCCGCACCCGGTCCCGCGCCCCGCCCGCACGGTCAGCCGCCGAGCAGTTCGACCTTCACGTCCGCCGGGAAGCCGGTCGTCGGGCCGACCCGGCGCGCGAACTCCGCCACGCCCGCCAGCTGGTCCGGCCCGAAGCGGAAGTCCAGGGTCGTGAAGTACCGCTCCAGCACCTCCGAGTCGAAGGCCTCCCAGCGCGCCGCCTGCTCCGCGACCTTGGCGACCTCCTCCAGGGAGAGGTCCCGCGAGGCCAGGAACGCCTCGTGCACCTCGCCCACCCGGGCGGGCTCGATCGCCAGGTAGTCCTTGCGGGCCGCCCAGACCGCGAAGACGAACGGCAGTCCGGTCCACTCCTTCCACATCTGCCCGAGGTCGTGGACCCGGAGGCCGAGCCGGGGCGCGTCGTGCAGGTTGGCGCGCAGCGCGGCGTCGCCGATCAGCACGGCCGCCTCCGCCTCCTGCATCATCAGACCCAGGTCCGGCGGGCAGGTGTAGTAGTCCGGGCTCACCCCGTACCGCTCGGCGAGCAGCAGCTGCGCCAGCCGCACGGAGGTGCGCGAGGTCGAGCCGAGCGCCACCCGGGCCCGGTCCAGCTGCTCCAGCGGGACCTGCGACACGATCACGCACGACATGACGGGGCCGTCGCAGCCCACCGCGATGTCGGGGAAGGCGACCAAGTCGTCGGCGTTGCGCAGGAACTCCACCAGCGTGACGGGGCCGATGTCCAGATCGCCCCTGATCAGCTGCTCGCTGAGCCTTTCCGGGGTGTCCTTCGAGAGCTCCAGGTCGAGCAGGGTCCCGGTGCGTGCCAGCCCCCAGTACAGCGGCAGGCAGTTGAGGAACTGGATGTGGCCGACGCGCGGCCGGTTGCGGCGGCCGTCGCCCGCGACGGTTGAAACGGTTGAATTGTCCACATCGCGAGGCTAGACCCGCGTCGCCGCCCATACGGCACCGGGGGCGCGGGGCGTTCCCGATCCCACTCCCCGGGGTGCTCCCGCCCCACTCCCCGGAGTGTTCTCGTCCGGTTTCCGGCGGCATCCGCACCGCGTTCCGGAAGTGTCGCGAGGACCCCTTCCGTACTCCTCGAAGACCCCTCCGCGACACCCTCCGGCGCATGCACTTCGTGTGGTCATCGGCACGGCAATCAAACATCCGAGTGAAGTGATCTTTCCCTCTACCCCTCGATACACGCTGCGTGCTAGGCTCGACGCAAGTTGCAGTTTGGTTTCCCTTGCAGTACAGAGCCTGCGGAGCATGTAACCCGCAGGCTTTTGTAGTTTTCAGACTTCTATGCAGGTTCTGGAGCAGGGCAACCCTTTGGCCCAAGGAGGGCTTATGGCTACCGGAACCGTCAAGTGGTTCAACGCTGAAAAGGGCTTCGGCTTCATCGCCCAGGACGGCGGCGGCCCGGATGTCTTCGTCCACTACTCCGCGATCAACGCGTCCGGGTTCCGCTCCCTCGAGGAGAACCAGGTCGTGAACTTCGACGTCACTCAGGGCCCCAAGGGTCCGCAGGCTGAGAACGTCACCCCGGCCTAGTTGCCCGGGTCGGCCGATCGCGGCCGGCTAGTAGTACCCAAGGAGCCCCGCTCCTCCGCCTCGGCGGGGAACGGGGCTCCTGCCTTTCCCGTTTCCCGCTTCCCGCTCGCCCCCTCCGTTTCTCTCCCCTCCGCTCTCCTCCACCGGGTTTCGCCGCCCGCGCGGGAGTACCGGCGACGGAACGGAATTTCTCCCCGCAGACCGTTCCCGGTCCTGTTCCCCGCTCCGTTCCCCGCCCCTTCCCCGACCCGTTCCTTTTCCGCTTCCGCGGCTTTCCGTACGACGGCGCTTGACCTTGACACCGTGTGAAGCCGTGGAGTGAAGACATCATGTTCACCATCGGAGACTTCGCCCGGCACGGGCGGGTGTCGGCCCGGATGCTGCGCCACTACGACGCCATCGGGCTGCTGCACCCCGACCGCACCGACCCCGCCACCGGTTACCGCTTCTACGGTGCCGCCCAGCTCGCCCGCCTCAACCGCATCATCGCCCTCAAGGACCTCGGCTTCACGCTCCAGCAGGTGCAGGCCATCCTCGACGAGCAGGTGGGACCGGAGGAGCTGCGCGGAATGCTGCGGCTGCGCCGGGCGGAACTGGAAGCGGCCATGAGGGCCGCCGCGGCGCGGCTGGCGCAGGTCGAGGCGAGGCTCCGGTCGATCGAGAGCGAGGGACACATGTCCACGAACGACGTCGTCGTCAAGAAGGTCGCGGCCGTACGGGTCGCCGAGCTGACCGGCACCGCGGCGAGCTACGGGCCGGAGCACATCTCCCCCGTGATCGGCCCGCTGTACGAGCGGCTGTTCCCCCTGCTGGAAGCGGCGGGCACCGTGCCGAGCGGACCGGGGATCGCGTACTACGAGGACGCCTTGGAAGGCGGTGCGGTCGTCGTCCACGCCGGGGTCACGGTCTCCGCCCCGGTGGGGCCGGTCGGTGACACCGGGGTCACGGTGGTCGAACTGCCGGTGTTCGAGGCCGCGACGATCGTGCACCGGGGGGCGATGGACGGCGTGCTGCCGACGTCCCAGACCCTGGCCCGCTGGATCGACGCCCACGGTTACCGGTCCGCGGGGTACGCCCGCGAAATCAGCCTGGAGTGCCCCGCGGACCGGGACCAGTGGGTGACGGAGCTCCAGGAGCCGATCGCCCGGGCCTGATCCCCGGGGCCGCCCCGAGGGCTTGACCCTCCGGCCCCGATCTCCTCCGGCACACCTCAGGTGCGGAAAGAACGTGACACTCCACCCCGGAGTGTCACGTTCTTTCCGCACCCCTACTGCTTTCCCCCACTCCCCGCCCACAGCCCGTCGTCCGTCAGCCCCAGCAGGTCGATCGCGTTGCGGCGCACGATCCGGTCCACCACGTCGGCGTCCAGATGCCCCATCTGCGCCTCGCCGACCTCGCGCGACTTGGGCCAGGTGGAGTCGGAGTGCGGGTAGTCCGTCTCGTACAGGACGTTCCCCACCCCGATCGCGTCCAGGTTCCTCAGGCCGAAGGCGTCGTCGAAGAAGCAGCCGTACACGTGCTCGGCGAACAGCTCCGACGGCGGGCGGTGGACCTTGTCGGCGACGCCGCCCCAGGCCCGGTTCTCCTCCCAGACCACGTCGGCGCGTTCCAGGACGTACGGGATCCAGCCGATCTGGCCCTCCGCGTACATGATCCGCAGGTTCGGGAAGCGTTCGAACTTGCCGCTCATCAGCCAGTCGACCATGGAGAAACAGCAGTTGGCGAAGGTGATGGTGGAACCGACGGCGGGCGGGGCGTCGGCCGAGGTGGACGGCATCTTCGAGGAGGAGCCGATGTGCATCGCGATCACCGTCCCCGTCTCGTCGCAGGCCCGCAGGAACGGGTCCCACTCGTCCGTGTGAATGGACGGCAGGCCGAGGTGCGGGGGTATCTCGGAGAACGCCACCGCGCGCACGCCGCGCGCCGCGTTGCGCCGGACCTCCTCGGCGGCCAGGTGCGCGTCCCAGAGCGGGATCAGGGTGAGCGGGATGAGCCGGCCCCGCGCCTCGGGGCCGCACCACTCCTCCACCATCCAGTCGTTGTAGGCGCGCACCCCGAGCAGCCCCAGCTCGCGGTCGTTCGCCTCGGTGAAGGTCTGACCGCAGAAGCGGGGGAAGGTGGGGAAGCAGAGGGCGGACTGGACGTGGTTGACGTCCATGTCGGCGAGCCGCTCGGGCACCGAGAACGAACCCGGACGCATCTGCTCGTACGTGATGATCTCCAGCTTGATCTCGTCCCGGTCGTAGCCGACCGCGGTGTCGAGCCGGGTGAGCGGCCGGTGCAGATCCTCGTACACCCACCAGTCGCCGATCGGTCCGTCGTCGCCCCGCTCCCCCATCACGGGTGCGAACCTGCCGCCCAGGAACGTCATCTCCTTGAGCGGTGCGCGGACGATCCGCGGACCCCGGTCGAGGTACTTGGACGGGAGCCGGTCCCGCCAGACATGAGGGGGCTCCACCGTGTGGTCGTCCACCGAGATGATCTTCGGGAAGGTCTCCATGCCCACCACGGTAGCGCCGATCTGACGAACCGTCAGCTATCTGTGCGGCCACCCTTTCCGAAATCGTTGTCGAGGGCTTGTGCAGAGCGTCACCCACCGCTGTCGTGCCCGCCCAAGACAAGGCAGACTGTTGAGCGCGATACCAGCGGTACCGAGCAATCCGGATCCACCCGACCCGGACCGGTACAGGGACGGGTAATCCGGACGGACGGCACCGGCACGACCGGCGGCACCGGCGGCACCGGCGGGGCGAGCAGGGCAGGAGGCAGCAATGGACCGTGACCACGGGCCGGGCGTGCGTGTTCCGGAGCAGCGTGCTCCGCAGCAACGGTCGGCACACGGTGCCGATCTGCGCTTCTCCGTGCTCGGTCCGGTGCGGTCATGGCTGAACGGCGAGGCGTCGCCGTCCGGTTCACCTCAGCAGCGCGCCCTGCTGACCGCGCTGCTGCTGCGCGACGGCCGCACGGCCACCGCCGCCGAACTCATCGACGCCATCTGGGGCGACGAGCCGCCCTCGCAGGCGCTCGCCACCATACGTACGTACGCCTCCCGGCTCCGCAAGGTGCTGGGCCAGCAGACACTGGTCAGCGACGCCGGCGGGTACGCGATCCGGGCCGACCGGGACGCCCTCGACGTGAACGTGGTCCGGGACCTGGCGGCCGAGGCGGAGAAGGCCCGCGCGGGCGGCGACCGCGCCCAGGCCCGCGCCCTCCTCGGCAAGGCGCTCGGGCTGTGGGACGGCGAGGCGCTGGCGTCCGTGCCCGGCCCGTACGCCGAGAACCAGCGGACCCGGCTGGAGGAGTGGCGGCTCCAGCTCACCGAGACCCGCCTGGACCTCGACCTGGAGGTCGGCAGTCACGCGGAGGCGGTCTCCGAACTGACCGCGCTCACCGCCGCGCACCCGCTGCGCGAGCGGCTGCGCGAACTGCTCATGATCGCCCTGTACCGCAGCGGCCGGCAGGCCGAGGCACTCGCGGTGTACGCCGACACCCGCCGGCTGCTCGCCGACGAACTGGGCGTCGACCCGCGCCCCGAGCTGTCCCAGCTCCAGCAGCGCATCCTCCAGGCSGACGAGGAKCTGGCCCGCCCGACGGACGAGCCGGCCCCGGCC
>NZ_RDBO01000076.1:70926-89323 GCF_008120935.1 Streptomyces sp. sk2.1 | reverse complement strand
CGTGCTGTCCGAGGGCCGCCTGCTCAACCTCGGCAACGCGACCGGGCACCCCTCCTTCGTGATGTCCAACTCCTTCGCGGACCAGACGCTGGCCCAGATCGAGCTGTTCACCAAGCCCGAGGAGTACCCGACCGACGTCTACGTGCTGCCCAAGCACCTCGACGAGAAGGTCGCCCGCCTCCACCTCGACGCCCTCGGCGTCAGGCTCACCACGCTCCGCCCGGAGCAGGCCGCGTACATCGGTGTCGAGGTCGAGGGCCCGTACAAGCCCGACCACTACCGCTACTGACCCCACCCGCACCCACCGGAAACGGCCATGAGCACGGCCACCGCTCCGCGGAGCGGCGGCCGTGCTCGTCGGTGGGCGGTCAGCAACCCGCAGTGAGGTTCTTGCAGTACACCCAGCCCGTGTTGCCGTTGTCGTTCTTGACGTAGTACCACTTGTTGCCCACGCTGTTGTACGCGTAGTGCGACCACCAGACGGGCATCTCCGGGAAGATGACGCCCGTCGACGCGCAGGAGGCGCGGTAGCACTCCCGGATCTCGGCGTGCTGGGTGGCCTTCGTGGGCGTCCACGTGGCGGCCTGGGCGCTGGTCGGGACGGACAGGGCGACAACGGCGGCGCCGAAAGCGCTCAGGACGGCAGTGCGCTTGCGCATGGCGGGATTCTCCTTCTGTACGGACAGGTACGAGCGACCCGGAACACACCGGGGAGCGGCGGTTGCACGGGTGCGGCCGGTCGGCTGCCCCCACTCTGGGCGTCACCGCCCGAAGCGGCCAGGGATCCGGCCTGTCCCGGACATGTCCCGGCCGCTGTCCCACCACCGGACGGGGATGCCGTCGGATACGGAAGCCACTGGATACGGGCACAACGAACGGGCCGGCCGGAGCATCCCCGGCAGGGATGCTCCGGCCGGCCCGTCCAGGTGCGAGGGTGCCGTCGGAGACGGGGCGGAGGGCGGATCAGAAGACGTGCTTGAACGCGCTCCAGCCGTGTCCGATCTTCACGGGGCTGCTCAGCCCGGCGCCGTTGTGCGGGTAGTACAGCAGGTTCCCCGAACCGTCGACACCCAGTACGTCGGCCCTGCCGTCACCACTGAAATCGGAGGCGAAGACGTGCTTGAACGTGCTCCAGCCGTGTCCGATCTTCACGGGGCTGCTCAGCCCGGCGCCGTTGTGCGCGTAGTACAGCAGGTTTCCCGACGCGTCCACGCCCAGTACGTCGGCCCTGCCGTCACCGCTCCAGTCGGCGGCCATGACCTGCTTGAACGTGCCCCAGCCCTGCCCGATCTTCACGGGGCTGCTGAGGCCGGCGCCGTTGTGCGGGTAGTACAGCAGGTTCCCCGAACCGTCGACACCGAGTACGTCGGCCCTGCCGTCGCCGCTCCAGTCGGCGGCCATGACGTGCTTGAACGTGCCCCAGCCCTGCCCGATCTGCGTGGGGGCGGTGAGCTTGTAGCTGTTGTTCGGGTAGTACAGGAGCCTCCCCGAACTGTCGACACCGAGTACGTCGGCGGCACCGTCGCCGCTCCAGTCGGCGGCCATGACGTGCTTGAACGTGCCCCAGCCCTGCCCGATCTGCGTGGGGCTGCTGAGACCGGCGCCGTTGTGCGGGTAGTACAACAGGTTCCCCGAGGAGTTGACGCCCAGTACGTCGGCCTTGCCGTCGCCGCTGAAGTCGGACACCCGCTCACCGTCGGGCCACAGCGTCTGCAGGCCGTTCCGGCTCACGGGCGCGTAACCGGTGGGGTAATTGGTGCCGGTCTCCACAGAGTTGGGTATCTCGCGGCTGAGCTGGCTGTTGCAGTGGACGATGTTCCAGTGCAGGTGCGGACCGGTCGCGTTGCCGGTGGCCCCGGACGTGCCGATCCGCTGGCCCTGCGCCACCCTTTGTCCGGCGTTGACGATCGTGGAATTGAGGTGGGCGTACTGGCTGCACCGATTGTTGCCGTGGTCGATCAACGCCATGATGCCCCCGCCGTTCGACCACCCCTCGAAGTAGACGGTGCCGGCCGCGGAAGCGACGATCGGAGTTCCCGTGGGCATGGCGAAGTCGACGGCATGGCGGTTGTAGTCGTCATTGTGCGAATAACCGCTGCCGGGCGTCTGTGTGATCGTGTAGGCCGATCCGGCGGGATAGGGGAGTTTGAACGGGGCGCCGGAGGCCGCGTGCGCGGACCCGATCGGAGCCGTGCTCCCCAGACAGGCGAGGAACATGGTCAGAGCGACGGCGATGCCGCGGCGCATGGGCGCCTCCTTTGCGGAATTACGGGCATGAGGGGCTTCCGGTACAACCCGGGCCGCACCGCGAGGAATTGGAGTGGCCGCCCGATTGGCGAGCGACCGTAGCAGCGGGAATTGTGCTTGTCGAGTGGGCCGTCGAAACGGTGCCGTCGGTATTGATCTGTGCCGGATTGTTATTCCGGACGGACAATGCGTAAGGCGTAATTGTCAAGTTCCGCGGCTGGCATGTAGAGGACATGACGCCCCTTCGGCAACCGGAAATCATGGCGCGATCCCGTGGAGCGCCGGGCCGGTCCGGGCATTACTCGGAGCGGTGGTCGGCCCCGGCGAACCGGATCGGACGCCGGGGCCGGGTCCGTCAGCGGCTCAGGTCCCGGAACCGCTTCACCGCCAGCGGGAAGAACACCGCGATCAGGGCCACCGGCCAGGCCACCGCGAGGAGTTCCGCATGGGTCGCGGCCCAGGAGTCGCCGCCCGCGCCCGGGTTGCCGAACAGGTCGCGCACCGCGCCGGCCGTCGCCGACATCGGGTTCCACTCCACGACCGCGCCCAGCCAGGACGGCATCGATTCGGGCGAGGCGATGGCGTTGGAGAGGAAGCCGACCGGCCAGACCAGGATCTGCACCGCCTGCACCAGTTCCGGCTTGCCCGCGACCATCGCCAGGTGGATGCCGATCCACAACATCGCGAACCGCAGCAGCAACAGCAGTCCCACCGCGCCCAGGAAGGCGCCGAATCCCGCGTGCCGGCGCCAGCCGACCGCGTATCCGACCGCGATCATCACGGCCAGGCCGACGACCGACTGCAGCATGTCGGCGACGCTCCGCCCGACCAGGATCGCGCCGGAGTTCATGGGCATCGAGCGGAACCGGTCGATGACCCCCTTGCCGAGGTCCTGGGTGACCGAGAGCATCGTCGATTCGAGGCCGAAGGCCATGGTCATCGTGAGCATGCCCGGCACCAGGTAGTCCTTGAAGTCCCCGGCGATGCCCCGTCCGCCGCCGATCAGGTAGCCGAACATCAGCAGCATCATCACCGGGAAGACCAGCCCGACGACCACCTGCACGGGTTGGCGCGCCCAGTGCGCCAGCTCGCGCCTGGTCATCGTCCAGGAGTCGGCGGCCGCCCAGCCCGGCCCCGAACCCGTGCCGTGCGCCGTGCCCACGCCGTGGACCGCACTCATGCGGCGCCCTCCTTCGTCAGATGGATGAAGGCTTCGTCGAGCGTCGGCCGGCGCACCACGATGTCCTGCGCCTCGATGCCGGCCGCCTCCAGCGCCCGCACGATCCCGGTCAGCGCGGCCATCCGGTCGGTGACCGGGGCGCTGAGCATCCGCCGGTCCTCGTCCACCACCACGTCACCGGGCAGGAGGGCGGCCGCGTGCGCCAGCCCGGTCGTGTCGTGAAGGACCACGTCGATGCGGTCGCCGCCGGTCCTGGACTTCAGCTCGTCCGCCGTGCCCTCCGCGATGACCTTCCCGTGGTCGACCACCGCGATCCGGTCGGCCAGTTGGTCGGCCTCCTCCAGGTACTGCGTGGTCAGCAGGACGGTCGTGCCGCCGTCCACCAGTGAGCGGACCGCGTTCCACACCTCCGTGCGGCCGCAGGGGTCGAGCCCGGTCGTGGGTTCGTCCAGGAAGAGCACCTGCGGCCGGGAGATGAGCGACGCCGCCAGGTCGAGCCGCCGCCGCATGCCGCCGCTGTACTGCTTGACCGCCTTGTTGCCGGTGTCCGCGAGCCCGAACCGGGCCAGGAGTTCGTCGGCCCGAGCGCCGGCGCGACGCGCGCCGAGATGGTGGAGGCGGCCGAACATCTCCAGGTTCTGACGGCCGCCGAGCTCCTCGTCGACGGCGGCGTTCTGGCCGAGCAGTCCGATCCGCGAGCGCACCTCGTCGGCCCGGGTCCGCACGTCGACCCCCGCCACCTCGACGCGTCCCCCGTCGGGGCGCAGCAGTGTGGACATGATGCGCACGGCCGTGGTCTTGCCCGCGCCGTTCGGGCCGAGGATCCCCTGGACGGTCCCGGCCCCGACCGTGAGGTCGAGGCCGTCGAGGGCCTGCTTGTCCCCGTACCTCTTCCGCAGGCCCTCGACGACGATCGCCGGATCGTAGTCAGGCAAAACGCCCTCCCTCAGTCAGTAATCAAATTTGATTAGTGCTGCAGGGTACGGCCCTCGGGGCGACTGGTCAAACTTGTTCAGTGGTGTTGACGGGGAACACCGGGGGAGGAGGCGCGCATGGCCGCCGACGCCGGATCCGTCCGCGGCGGGACCGCAGCCGGAGGACGGCACCGGTGCCGCGCCCCCGGCGGCGGGACGGGCGCGGATCTCGCGCACCCGTCCCGGACCTCCCCGTCACGCGGCCAGCGCCGCCCGGTCCAGCTTGCCGTTGTGCGTCACCGGCAGCCGGTCCAGATGGCACACCCGCTGGGGCACCATGTGCGCGGGCAGACGTGCGGCCAGCGCGGACCGCACCGTGCTCGCCGGGACGTCCGTCCGCTCCGCCACGACGTACGCGGTGAGCGACTGGTCCCCGTGCCGGGTCTCCGTCACCAGACAGGCCGCGCCCGACACGCCCGGCACCGCGCGCAGCGCCGACTCGATCTCGCCCAGCTCGATGCGGAAACCGCGCAGCTTCACCTGGCCGTCCTGCCGGCCCGCGTAGTACAGCAGCCCGTCCTCGTCGGCCACGGCCCAGTCCCCGCTGCGGTAGTGGCGGCCGGAGCCGTCGCCCGCGTCGACGAAGCGCTGCCCCGTCAACTCCGGCCGTCCCAGGTACCCGTGGGCGACCCCGCTGCCGGCGACCCACATCTCGCCGCGCTCGCCCGGCGGCACGGGCCGGCCCTCGGCGTCGCGCAGCGAGACCGACAGATGCGGCAGCGGACGCCCGATCGGGGTGCGGCCGGGCACCGCGCCCGCCAGGACGTCCGGGGTGAGCGGGCAGTACGTGACGTGGACCGTGGTCTCGGTGATCCCGTACATGTTGACCAGCTCGGCGTCCGGGGCGATCCCGGACTCCCACCAGCGCCTCGCGTCGGCGGGCACCAGTGCCTCCCCGCCGAGGACGACCCGGCGCAGCGCGGGCAGCCGGATCTTCTCGGCGGCGGCCTCGACGATCAGGTTGCCGAAGGCGGAGGGCACCTGGTTGAGGACGGTGACGCCCCGGTCCGCGAGCAGCCGGGCGAACTCGGCGGGCTCCGTCGCGGTCTCGCGGTCGACGACGACGGCGTGCCCGCCGTACAGCAGCGGACCCCACAGCTCCCAGACGCTGAAGTCGAAACTCAGCGAGTGGAACAGCGTCCACACGTCGTCGGGGCCCGTGCCCAGCAGTGGCACGGCCGCGTCCAGCAGGGCCAGCACCTGGCCGTGCCCGACCACGCAGCCCTTGGGGGCGCCGGTGGAGCCGGAGGTGTGGATGACGTACGCGGTGTCCTCGGGCACCCCCGTCCCGGTCGTGCCCGTGCCCGCACCGGACACGGCGCGGGTCGCCAGGACGAACGGACCCGCCTTGGCGATCGGTGTCTCGTCCGCCAGCAGACCGCTGTCGGACAGGACCAGTTCGACCTCGCCGTCCTCCAGCAGGTACTCCTGGCGGGCCACCGGATAACCGGGGTCGACGGGCAGGTACGCGGCACCGGAGCGCAGGATCCCGAGGACCGCCCCCGGGGCGTACCGGGTGCGGGCGGCGCGCAGCGCGACCAGCCGGCCGGGCCCGGTGCGCCCCTCCAGGCGCTGCGCGACGGCGTCGGCGAGCCACTCCAGTTCGAGATAGCTCAGCTCGCCCTCGGCGTCGGACACGGCGGTGCGGGCGGCGTTGCGGGCGGCCACCGCGGCGAACCGGGTGTCGAGGCGATCGGCGGACTTCGCCGGGGGTCGGCCGATGGCGTCCAGCAGGGTGCCGACGTCATCGGCGAGCCGGTCCAGTCCGGGCAGCCCGCCCGGACCGTCCTCGGGACGGGTGTTCATGGGACCTCCCAGATGGGCAAGGGGCACGGGTGGTGGGGCGCCGGTCATCCGACGTCCTCCAGAACGGCTGCGGGTACGACGGGGGCGGCGGGTACCAGGGCGTGCACCAGATAGCTGGCGACGTCGCCCGGCGTGGTGCCGCGGCCGAAGATCCGGTCCGCGCCCAGCGTCGCCGCGGCGGCCGGGTCGAAGCGGGGGCCGCCCACCACCAGCAGGGGACGCTCGTGCTCGGCGAACGAGGCCCGCAGTTCGGCGCTCAGCTCCCGGACGTTGGTGAGATGGGCGTCCCGCTGGGTGACGGCCTGCGAGACCAGGACGGCATCGGCGCGTTCGGCCCCGGCCCGGCGCACCAGCTCCCCGACCGGGACCTGCGCGCCCAGGTTCAGGACCCGCATCTGCCTGTAGTACTCCAGGCCCTTCTCGCCGGCGAAGCCCTTGATGTTGAGGATCGCGTCGATCCCCACGGTGTGCGCGTCCGTGCCGATGCAGGCGCCCAGTACCACGAGCCTGCGGCCGAGCCGGTCCCGTACCGCCGCGTCGGCCTCCTTGGCGGACAGCAGCGGGTAGTCGCGCTCGGCCACCACGACCCGGTCGAGGTCCACGGTGTGGGCGACGGCCCCGTACACCACGAAGAAGCTGAAGTCGGTGCCGCCGACCGCCTTGCTGTGCACGACCAGGGGGCGCTCCATGCCCATGCGGCGGGCCAGTTGGAGCGCGGCGCCCTCGGCGCGCGGGCCGTGCGGCAGGGGCAGGGTGAAGGACAGCTGCACCATGCCGTCGTCGGTGGTGTCGCCGTAGGGGCGGATGACGCCGTCGCCCTCCGGACCGCCCTCCGGACCGCCCTCCGGACCGCCCTCCGGGCCGTTCGACGGGGCGTCCGCGGGGCCGCCGTACAGGCTCTCGTACAGGCCCTCGGGCAGGTCCTCGTGCAGGTCCTCGTGCGGGCCGGTCCCGTTCTCGGGGCGGCGCCCGGTGGTCCACGGGTCGGTGTTCATCGGGCCTCGGTTCCTTCCAGGAGGTCGGCGGCCGGATTGCGGTAGCCGGGTGCGCGGCGCACGACGCCGTCCGCGCCCCGCCCGCCGTCCGCGGGGCGCCGCATCCCGCCGAACGTGCCGCGCCCGATGGCGTCCAGCAGGCCCCGGTCGCAGATCTGCTCCAGCAGACCGACCGCCTCGTCGAGCACGTGGTGGGCGCGCCGGGCGATGAAACCGTCGGGAGCGGGGCGGAAGTCCTCGGCCAGCGAACCCGCCGAGCCCAGGACGTAACGGACGTTCTGCAGCGCCAGGTCGCGGTCGGACAGGAACGGGGTGACGACGGCCTCGGTCATCATCCCGACCAGCAGGATGCTCTGCCCGGTCAGCGCCCCCGCCAGGTTGAAGAAGCCGTTGAGGAGGTAGCCGCGGAAGACGTCTCCGGTCATGTGCCGGGTCGGCGGCATCCACTTCAGCGGCGCGTCGGGGAACAGCTCACGGGCCAGCATCGCGTGCGCCAGCTCCAGCCGGAACGAGTCCGGCCGGTCCGGGTCGATCTCGAAGGCGTGCCCGAGGCCGAGCTGTCCGTCCGGCAGGCCCGCCTCCTTCGCGAAGTACTCGTTCAGCAGCTGACTGGCCGTCACCGTGTGGGCGGCGTCCACCGCGTCGGCGGTCGTCAGGTAGTTGTCCTCGCCGGTGTTGATGAGGATGCCCGCGCGGGCGTGCAACTGCCGGGAGAAACGCTGGTCGACGAAGGTGCGCACCGGGTTGATGTCGCGGAAGAGGATGCCGTACATCGAGTCGTTGAGCATCATGTCGAGGCGTTCGAGACCGGCCAGCGCCGCGATCTCCGGCATGCACAGCCCGGACGCGTAGTTGGTGAGCCGTACGTAGCGGCCGAGTTCGGCGGACACCTCGTCGAGCGCGGCCCGCATCAGCCGGAAGTTCTCCCGGGTGGCGTAGGTGCCGGCGTAGCCCTCCCGGGTCGCGCCCTGCGGCACGTAGTCCAGCAGCGACTGGCCCGTGGAGCGGATCACCGCGATCACGTCCGCGCCGCCGCGCGCCGCGGCGCGGGCCTGCCGGATGTCCTCGTAGATGTCGCCGGTCGCCACGATCAGATAGATCCAGGGCGCGGGCGGATCGCCCAACTCGCCCACCATGCGGTCCCGTTCGGCGCGCCTGGCGTCGATGGCGGCCAGGCCGCGGGCGACCGCGCGGTGCGCCCCGGCGACGGCCGCCCCGGCGTCCGCGCCCTCGGGGACGCGGAACGGCACGGTGCGGGCGGCGGCGTGCGCCGCCAGATCGGTGAGGTCGCGGTACGGTCCGGTGCGCAGCGCGTCCCAGACCGGCAGGCAGACACCGTGCTCCAGACCGGCCGAATCGGCCACGGCGTCGACGAGGCGGTTCACCCAGGGGATGCCCTCGGGGTCGGCGCCGTCGAGCCCGGCCAGCCGCAGCGTGGCCCGCTCGACGGACACGGTGGTGTGGGAGCGGGCGAGGTCGACGACGGGACGTCCGGCGCGGACGGCCAGGGCGCGGGCCCGTGCGACGACGTCCGGGTCGAGGTGCAGCTTGCCGTGGACGGGCGGTGCGGGGGCGGTCACCGGACCGCTCCGTTCCCGACGGCCGCGAAGGCCCCGACGGTCCCGGCGCCCGCGAGGGCGCGGTCCGCGGTCGTACGGTTCGCAGTGGTACGGGCCTCAACCGTGCGGCCCGCCGTTCCCGGTACCCGGTCGAACAGGGCGCGCACCCCCGGCTCCTCGCGCACCAGGCCGAGGGCCAGGTCGCTGTGGCCGGGCTGGTACCCGTTGCCGATCAGCATCGTGACGTCGCGGCCCAGCCCCTCGGCACCGAGCGCGGCCGTGCTGAACGACGTCGCCATCGAGAAGAACGCGACCGTGCCGCCGTCGCGGGTGGCCAGGACCGCCGCGTGCTCGCACCCCGCCACGTCCGTGCACACCACCGTCACGTCGGCCGGGCCGCCCCGGTCCTCGATCAGCGCGTGCAGGGCGACGGCGTCCCTCGCGTCCGCCCGCACCACCTCGTCCGCGAGACCGGCCGCGGTCAGGGCCGCCTCCTCGGCGGCGTCCGGCACCACCCCGACGACCCGGCCGGCCCCGGCGCGGCGGGCCGCGGCGAGCGACAGGGAACCCGACTTGCCGCTGGCCCCCAGCACCAGCACCGAGGGAGCGGCACCGCCCCGCGCGTACGAGGCGACCAGCCGCCTCGTCAGCGCCGGGGCGCCGCACACGTCCAGGACGGACAGGGACAGTTCGTCCGGCAGGTCGTCCGGCAGGACCGCGGCGACGGAGCGGCCGAACAGGATGGCGTGGCCGCGCGCCGGAACCCGTTCGCTCCGGCCGTCCCAGTCGCGCAGACCGTCCGTGATCTCCAGCGGGGTCAGGGTCAGCGACACCAGGGTCGCCACCCGGTCGCCGGGCCGCAGACCCAGCGGGGATTCGGGCCCCACCTCGGCGACGGTGCCGATCAGCATGCCGCCCGACCCGGTCACCGGGTTGTGCATCTTGCCCCGGTCGCGCACCAGCGCGCACACCGCCGCCCGCACCGCGTCGCCGTCCCCGCCGTGCGCCTCGCGCAACTGCCGGAAGGACGCCGCGTCCAGGTTCAGACAGGTGACGTCGACGCGCACCTCGTCGGGGGCCAAAAACGGATCGGTGTCGAGCCGGAGGGCGGCCTGCGGAAGCACTCCCCGCGGCTCGCGCACCCGGTGCAGCCCCAGTGCGGTGCTCACGACGCCCCGCCGATCAGTGCCTGCGCGCTCGTCCACCACGCCCGCCCCTGCTGGGGCAGGGTGTGCACCGGGTCGTAGTAGTGGTGCACCCGGTCGAGCGCCGCCGGGTCGTCGTGGTCGACGGTCGTGCGGTAGTTCTTCGTCCAGGACGATATGCCGCGCTCCCGGTCGTAACCGTCCGCCTGGTCCACCCAGCGCTTGCCGACGTACGGCACGTCGCAGACCAGTCGCGGGGTCGCGAACCCGGGCAGGTACCCCATGAGCGAACGCTGGAGCTCCTGGGCGCGGGCGAGCGGCAGCCGCCAGTGCTCGGCACCGGGGATCATGTCGCAGAGGTAGAAGTAGTAGGGCATGATGCCGGCGGTGTCCAGCAGGGCGAAGCACAGGTCGAGCAGCGACTCGGTCGTGCCGTTGACCCCGTCGAGCAGCACCCCCTGGTTGCGGATGTCGCGCAGGCCCGCGTCGAGCAGGGACCGGGACGCGCGGGCGACCAGCGGGGTGATCTGCTGGGCGGCGTTGGCGTGGGTGTGCAGGGCCAGCGACACCCCGCGGGCGCGGGCGGTCGCGGACAGTTCCGCGACCCCGTCGAGGACCTGCGGGGCGAGCCAGTGCTGCGGCAGCCCGATCAGGCCCTTGCTGGCGAGCCGGATGTCCCGCACCGAGTCGATCTCCAGGAGCCGGCCGACGAACGAGGCGAGCCGCGGCCAGGGCACGTTGGCCACGTCGCCGCCCGAGACGACGACGTCGCGCACCGTCGGGGTGGCCCGCAGGTACTCGATCATGCGGTCCAGCCGGTCGGCGGGGCGCAGCACGAAGCGGTACTTGGTGACCTGCGGCGTGGACGTCCCGACGAGGTCCATCCGGGTGCAGTGCCCGCAGTACTGCGGGCAGGTGCTCACCAGCTCGGCGAGCACCTTGGTCGGATACCGGTGGGTCAGCCCCTCCACCGCCCACATCTCCGCCTCGTGCAGCGAGTCGCGGGAGGCGAGCGGGTGGCTCGGCCACAACGGGTGCCGGTCGGAGGCGACCGGCAGCATGTAGCGGCGCACCGGGTCCTCGTACCAGGCGGCCGTCTCCATCCCGGTGTGCGGGGCGATCGTGTTCAGGACGTGCGGCGGCAGCAGGACCGGCATCGTCGCGTGGACGCGCTGGTCGGCCTCGACGTCGTCGTAGAACGCGTCGTCGAGGCCGGGGCCCGCCACCGCGCGCAGCTCCCCGACCCCCTTGACGCAGTGCACGCGCTGCCACTGGGGGTCGCACCACTCCCGCTCGGTGACGTCGCGCCACCCGGGGAAGCGGCGCCAGTCCGGTTCCACCGCCTCGTGACGGCGGTACGTGTAGGGCTGGGGGAGGGGCTCGGCGGCAATGTCCGCGGGGGCCGCCTCGGCACGGAGTGAACGGGACACCTTGTTCCTCGGAATTCCTCTGGCGGACCGGCGGACAGCCGGTCAGCGGGTGAGCCGGTAGACGAACAGACCTTCCGGGTCGCGCTCGGGCAGCAGCTCGAAGCCCGCGCGTTCCATGACGCGCTGCGACGCGACGTTGTCCTCGGTGGTCGTGGCGACGACCGTGTCGACCTTGTCCTGCCGCAGCGACCAGGCGGCGAGTTCGCCCAGTGCCTCGGTGGCGTAACCCTGGCCCCTGGCCTCGCCGTTCAGGTCGAAGCCGATCTCCGCGGAGCCGTCGGACGGCGGGCCGTGGAAGCCCATCGCGCCGACCACCCGGGCGTCCTGCGTGCGCAGCAGCAGGTACATGCCCCAGCCGGGCACGTGCACCCCGGCACCGGCGGCCCGGGTCAGCATCTTCGCCGCGATCCGGGTCTCCGCGCTGGGCGCGCCGCCCAGCCATTCGAGTCCGGCGGTGCCGCCCTCGGTGATCTGCCCGGCCTCCTCGGGCAGCACCTCGCGCATCCACAGCCGCGGGGTGGCCAGCAGCTGCACGGCGGGCCGGGCGGCGTCCTCGGCGACGGCCCGGCGCACCGGGGCGGGCCGGCCGTCCTTCCACAGCTCGGCGATCCGGTCCAGACAGGCCTGCTCACCGCCGGTCCAGCCGGTGGCCTGCCAGCCTTCGGGCAGACCGGTGCCGTTCGGCCACAGGGCGTACTGCTGCCGGTCGTTGACGATGACTGCGTGGGTCACAAGTTCTCCTGAGGGGGGTTACGTCCCGTCAGCGGACGGGGTCGATCAGATCGAGGGCGTCCATCAACCGCACCAGGTCCTTGGCGGGGCCGAGGGACACCCGCAGATGTCCGGCGAAACCGAAACGTCCGGCATCGCGGACGAGGATGTCATGATCCTGCGCCAACAACCGCTCGGCGACCGCCGAGTCGGAGACGGCGACGGCCACGAAGTTCGTCGCCGAGGGCAGCGAACGCCGTCCCCTGCGCGCCAACTCGCTGCGGAACCAGGCACGTTGCAGTGAATTCTGGCGGCGAACCTCGTCCAGATGATCGCGGTCCGCGAGCGCGGCGACGGCGGCGGCCTGGGCGACGGCGTTGGCACTGAACGGCATGGTGCCCTGCACCTCGTGCAGCCGGGCGACGAGTTCCGCGCTGCCCACCGCGTAGCCGAGCCGCAGCGCGGCCAGCCCGTACGCCTTGGAGAACGTCCGCAGCGACAGCAACGGGGCACCGCTGCCCAGGTAGTCGCGCAGCTGCGGGGTGCCGGCCGGGGCGAACTCCAGGTACGCCTCGTCGACCACCAGGGGAGTGCCGGTGACGGCCGCCCGCTCGACCAGCAGATCCATGCGGCCGCGGTCCAGGACGGCCCCGGACGGGTTGTGCGGGTGACAGAGGTAGACGATGCCCGCGCGCTCCATCGCGGCGGCGACGGCGTCCGCGTCCACGCGGCCGTCGTCCAGCGGGATCTCCTCGCAACGGCGCCCCACGGCGGTCAGACAGACGCGGTAGCCGGGAAAGGTGCCGGCGGTGGTGACGCCGGGGCGGTCGCGGTCGCCGAGCGCGAGCGCGGACAGCAGCACCAGCTCGTCGCTGCCGTTGGCGACGGCGACCTGCTGCTCCCCGACGCCGAGCCGCGCGGCGACGGCCTTCGCGGGCGCGGAGCGGGCCGGGTCGGGGTAGACGGCTGCCGGGTCGAGGGCCTTCCGCGCGGCCAGCAGGGCCAGCGGGCTGGCGCCGTGGGCGTTCTCGCTCAGGTGCAGCCGGGCCGGGCCCGTACGCGGAGCGGCGATCGTCATGCGGAGTCCCCCAGCAGGATGCCGAAGCAGTAACTGCCGGGCTCCGCCTCCAGGGTGAGGAAGCGGTGCTCCGCCCCGGCCGGGACGTGCAGCAGCGCCGGGGACGACAGCTGCTGGGTCTCGCCGTCGACGGTCACCTCGATGCGGGCGCCGCCGGGGTTGGGCGAGACGAGGAAGTAGATCTCGGCGACCTCGTGCCGGTGCGGGTCGGCGACGGGACGGCCCACCAGATGGTCGATCGGCCCGCCCGCGAGCTGGACCGGCACCCCGCCGAACATGTCCGCGGTGAGATAGAAGGGGGCGGGGTCGTGGTGGCCGGCCACCGGCAGGAACTGCGGTACGTCGGTACGGATCTCAGCGGTTGCCACGGAGGGCACTCCCCTTCCGGCTGCTTACGGTCCTGTGGAAGGGGACCAGCGTCGCCGACCCGACTAGAGCGCCGGTGGAGCCCCCGCCCGGCCGGTGGGGACGCCCCGCGCCGCGGGGGCACGGGGCGGGGGAGCTCACCCCGGGGACACCTACGGTTCGGGACCGCTCACCACACGGGCGCGGGCCGGGCCGGCGCACCGGTCCGCCGCCCGGCCGGGACCACGGCGGCCACGGGGGCGGCGGTGGCCGCCCCGGCCGAACCGGTCACGACGCGGTGGGTCCCGTCCGGGTCCGCCACCGTGAACGACAGCACCGACAGCACCCGCTCGATCACCCGTCGCATGGTCTCGTGGTCCGCCACCGAGCCCTCCACCCAGGCGAGTTCCCCGGTCTGCACACCGGAGGCCAGCCGGGAGCCGGGCGAGTGCGGGATGACGACGTTCTCCACGCCCTCCACGGCGAGCGCCTCGCGCAGCCCGCGCACACCGACGTAGGTGCCGCCGCCGGGCGGCGCGGGCACCGCCCGGGCGAACACCACCCGATGGTCACCGGCCCGCACGTCCGACACGTCCTCGCCGAGCGCCACCCGCCCGGCCAGTGTGATCGCGTCGAAGTCGCCGGACAGGCGCGCGAGTTGGGGCTGGAAACCGCCGAGCCTCCCGTTCACCTCGATGATCCTCGGGCCGTCGGCGGTCAGCTTCAGCTCGGTGTGGGTGATGCCCGTGGTGATGTCCAGCGCGTGCAGGGCGGCGGTCACCACCTCCAGGGCCGCCGCGCGCTCCGCCTCCGCCAGCGGCGCCGGACGCAGATGGCCGACCTCCCGGAACGGCGGCTCCAGCGGGAACTTCCCGGTCACCGCCCAGTGCGAGACCCGGCCGTCGGTCACCGCCGACTCCACGGAGATGTGATCGCCGTACGGCCCGCAGTCCCGCCCGCGCAGATACTCCTCCAGTACCAGGGAGTTCTCCCCGCCCGGACCCGACAGGAGCTGTTCCACCAGGGCCGCGCCCCGCTCCGCGTCCTCGATCAGATGGGTGCTGCGGCTGCCCTCGCCGCACAGCGGCTTGAGCACGGCCGGCAGCCCGACGGCCGCGAGCGCCCCGGCCCAGTCCTCCGGCCGGCGCACCGCGACCGAGCGCACCGAGTCGGCGCCCCGCTCCCGCAGCCGACGGCGCTGCGCGTACTTGTCCCGCAGCAGCTCCACCGTGGCCGGCGAGTGGTAGGGCAGGCCGAGCCGTTCGGCGATCTCGGCGGTGACCGACAGCCGGGACTCGCTGAAGGTCACGATGGCGTCGGGGGAGTGCGCGGCGAGCCGCCGCGCGGATTCGTCGTGGTCCGTGGCGTCCAGTCGTACGACGGTGGTCAGTTCCTCGGCCAGCGGGGCCAGTTCGTCGGTGTGGTCGCCGGGCCACAGGGCCAGCAACGGCTCGCCCAGCGGGGACAGGCCGTCGACGATGTCGAGGAGGGAGGCGGACCCCCGGTCCAGGACGACGGCGATGACGGGACGCTCAGACATGGATCAGTCCTTCGGGCAGGGCGTGCATCGGGCGGGTTCTCAGGCGGCGGACTGGTCGGACTCCTCGGCGTAACGCACTCCGGAGAGCACGCTCGCCACCGGGACTCCGGGAACGGCGGTCACGTTCCGGGCGGCGGCCGGGGCCGCCGCGCCGAACAGGGCCAGCGCGGCGGCGGTACCGGTCACCTCGGCCCCGATGGAGCGGTGGGTCTCCCAGCGCTCCCGGGAGAGCCGGAACCGGTCGCTGACCACCTGCTCGCCGCGGACCGCGTTGATCTGGCTGCCGTCGCGCTCGAAGCCGAACTTGGCGCACACGCCCTGCGAGGCGTCGTTGCCGCGACGGACGACGGAGAACGCCTGCTCGGCGCCCAGCCCGGTGAAGGCGAGCTCCAGGGCGGCCGCACGGGCGTGCCCGCCGAGCCCCTCGCCCTGCCGGCCCAGCGCCAGCCACGAGGTCAGCAGCACCTCCCGGGTGACGCCGAAGTCCCGCGCGCCCAGGCTCTGCGAACCGATCACCTCGCCGTCGGCCACGACGACCAGGTACAGCGTCCAGTCCTCGGGGGTCCAGGTGGCCATGGCGTGCCAGTGGCGCTGGAGGACGCGGCGGGCGACCTCCTCGGGGGTGCCGTCCGTCCACTGGGAGAAGAACGGCATGAAGCCGGGGGCGTGGACGCCCTCGACGGCCCGGGTCGCGAGCGCGTCGAGATCCTCGGGCGTGGGCCAGCGCAGCTCGATGCGCGACGTGCGCACGCCGATGCGGGCGAGCGGCCAGTTGTCCATGGTGTACAGCACCTCGGTACGTCGTAGGGGAGGGAGCGAAGAAGGGGGGCAGGGGGCCGACGCGTGCGCTACACGGCGGCCGTGACGGGTTCGGCGGCCTTCTCCGAGGAATCCGCGGCCCCGGTGCCCTCCGGCGCCGCGCTCTTCCCCTGTGCCGGGTCCTCTTCCTGTGCCGCGTCCTCCTCCGGCTTCGGCAGGTCCGCGCCGAGCCCCAGCGACGTGCGCAGCCGCACCGCCACGGCGACGACCACCAGGCAGCCGACGAGCAGCGTCACCATCAGACCCAATCCGTCGGCCCACGGCAGCAGGGCCCCGGCGAGCGCCGGCCCGGCCACCGAACCGGTCGAGACGGCCACCGAGAGCAGGGCGTTGACCCGGCCCCGTACGCGCTCGGTCGCCAGGTCGTTCAGCAGCGACGTCACCACCGGGAAGACCAGCGCCTCGCCCACCGAGAGCAGCACCACCCCGGCCAGGGCCAGCCCCAGCGCGCTGCCGCCCCGTTGCAGGCCCGCGGCGAGCACCAGCGCCCAGGCCACGGTCCACACCGCGCCCGAGACGGCCAGCACCGTGCTGCGGCGGACGCGCTGGATGCGGTCGGCCAACAGCACCTGCGCGCCCACCGCGACCAGGATGTTGACCGCGAAGGCACCGGAGATGCCCTCGGGCCCGAGCGCCCCGCCCTGCGTCAGATAACCCGGCAGGCCCGAGCGGAACTGCCCGTACGAGACCAGCGAACAGACCGTCAGAGCTGCCAGCAGCACACCGATGTGACGTTGTGTCAATACGTCCCGGTAGCCGACCCGGCGCTTCTCGCCGGAATCGTCCCCGGCCCCGTCACCCGCCTGGACCACCTTGGGCAGCAGCCAGAACAGCACCGCGCCGGCCAGCAGGAACGTCGCACCGTCCGCCAGGTACAGCAGGGCGAACCGGACCGCGCGCGATCCCGCGTCCAGGGACGCCACCAGACCGCCGGCCAGCACGCCGAGCCCGGTCATGGCGTTGAACACCGCGTAGTCGGCGGAGTAGGCGAGCCCCCGCTCCCGGGCGGAGGGGGCCCCCGCGTACAGGAAGCGGAGCACCGTGCCCACGCCGCTGATCCCGAAGCCGTACACCAGCGCCGCGGCCAGCGCGGTGTACACACCGGTCGCCTGCGCGTACAGCGCCGTGCCGAGACCGGCCACCGCCATCACCACGGGCACCGTGGTGCGCGGCGGGAAGCGGTCGAGCAGCGAGCCCCACAGCAGCCCGCCGACCACGGCCGTGGCCGCCTGCACGGCCAGCGTCACGGCGGGCACCCAGGAGGGCAGCCCGCGCACGTCGCTGAGGTAGATCCACAGGAACGGCAGCACCAGGCCGCCACCGAAGGAGTTGAGCGCGTTGACGCAGAGCACGACACGGGTGCGCGGGGAGAACTCCCGCAGCATCGCCAGGGGGTTGGCCATCACCGGGCCTCCAGCACGTACAGCCAGGAGTGCGGGGTGCCGAAGGGCACGACGCGGCGCGGGACCAGGCCGGCGTCGGCGAACAGCTCCTCGTACGTCTCCTTGGTGTGCAGCGGGACGCCCATGAGCGCGTGGGCCAGTTCGTAGCCGAGCGAGAAGACGGGCAGCGTCCGAGAGTTCTCCGAGTCGGGGCGCAGCATCGTGTCCGCGAGGACGAACGTGCGGGCCGCCGGGAACGCCTCGCGCAGCCGGGTGAAGGTGTGCGGGCGGGTCTCGGGGTTCGCCAGCAGGTCGTGCAGCAGGAAGAAGCTCATCACCGTGTCGACCTCGGCGAGGGTGTCGCGGTGCGCGGCCCGGTGGCACACGTCCAGCACGTCCGTCCGGATCGCCCGGACCCGGTCGGCCAGGCCCGCCTCGGCGATCGTGCGGTGGCCGAGCTCGGTGGCCGGGCCGCTGATGTCCAGGCCGAGGCCCCGGGTGCCGGGACGCTCGCCGACCACCCGGGAGACCCGGGCGGAGATGCCGCTGCCCAGGTCGGCGAGGACGGAGAAGTCCACGTCGGCCAGGACCGAGTCGAGCGTCCCGGCCATGAAGGAGCGGTCGTTCTGGCCGGAGCCGAGCGCCACCATGGCCTCGTCGCGCAGCACGTCGGTGCCGAACGCGGCCTCGCCGGA
Source organism: Streptomyces sp. sk2.1 (assembly GCF_008120935.1). Taxonomy (GTDB): domain Bacteria; phylum Actinomycetota; class Actinomycetes; order Streptomycetales; family Streptomycetaceae; genus Streptomyces. The sequence goes on along the minus strand of NZ_RDBO01000076.1, from coordinate 71,417 downwards.
GACGATGCGGTGGGCCTGCGCGAACACCTCGTCGTAACCGCCGACGCCCCAGGTGAAGTACCCGCGCATGCGGATGATCTCCTGGCCCGCGGTGGTCAGCAGCGCGGTGTCGCCGTCGTCCTGGAGCCGGACCCAGCCACAGGTGGCGGCGGCCCGGACGACCTCGCGCAGGACCCGCTCACGGACGGCGGGGCCGATCTCGGCGGCGAGGACGCGCAGGTCGAGCAGGGGGTCGGCGGCCAGTCGGTCCCACACGCCCAGCCGGTCGAGCGCGTTGATGACGGTACCGGCCACATAGCCGTTGAAGGCCTGGTCCGCGCCCATCGGGGCGGGGGCGGCGCCGGCCCAGTCGGCCGGTGTGGGCACCGCGGCGGTGAGGTCCTGGACGACGGTCATGGCGGGTCCTTTCGGGTGTGCTGATGAGGTGCGTGGATGAGGGGGCGTGCGGATGGAGGTGTGTGGAGGGGACGGGCGGACGGGGCGGTCGGGTG
>NZ_RDBO01000076.1:33061-70826 GCF_008120935.1 Streptomyces sp. sk2.1 | reverse complement strand
CGAGCGGGCGGCCGTCACCGGCACTCCCCTGGTGGTCGACGAGGCGTACCTGGAGTTCGCCCCGGCCGGCACCCCGCAGCTGCGCGACTACCTGGGCAGCGGTGCCCCGTTGCTGTCGCTGCGGACGAGTGTCGGGGACGGGGGTCGAGGATGAGGGGAGCCGGGACTCAGGCCGTCTCGGCACCGGCCCCGGCGACCGGGCGGAGCGGCGTTCCGGCGAACGCGGCCCAGTCGGCGAGCAGTTCGTCCGCGGACGAGCCGCCCGCGACCGGGGCGTACACGGCGAGCGCCACCGCCCAGCCCCCGTCCGCCGGGGCGAGGACGCAGCGGATCAGCGGGACGTCCGCCGCGGCGAACGTCCCGTCCACGGCGGCGGCCCGCACCAGTGCCTCCGGTTCGGCGCCCGGCGCCGGGGCGAGGACGTGCGTCGCGACCGGCCGGCGGGAGTCACGGGCGAACCACCGGCCGCCGTCCCGGGTGAAGACGGTGCGCAGGTTCGGGTGGCGGTCCAGGAGCGCGGCCAGCGCGGCGTCGGCGGCCGGGGCCCCGGGCACGGTGCCGGGCAGGACGGCCGTGGCGCACAGCGCGTGCTCGGCCGCGCTCCCCGAACGCACCAGGTCGTGGAAGAGCCAGCGCTGCTCGTGCGGGGTGAGCGGACGCAGCCCGGGCGCGGGCGACGCGGCGGTGACGGAACCCGAGCGCCGGAAGGGGTACCCGGGCAGCCGCACCCGGCTCCCGCCCCGGCCCAGCGTGCAGTCCACGTCGAAGCCGTGCTCCCACAGCGCGGCGAAGAGCCGGGCGTACGAGGCGGGGTCGAGCGGGTCGAGCCCCAGCACACCGGGGCCGTCGGCACCGTCGCCCACCCGGACCACCAACAGCTCCCCCTCCGGGTCCGGCGAGTCCTCCGGGTCCGCCGCCCGCGGGACGTCCGCGCCCGTCGCCGCCGCCCGCAGGGCGTCCGGCAGGGACAGGTCGCCGCGCACGGCGGCAGCGGCGGCGGCGGCCGGGCCCCGGCCGACGACCGCGTCCGGGCGCACCCCGCGGGCGGCCAGCCAGGACGCCGTGCCGTACAGTTCCGCCGCCGTGCGCGCGGCGGGCGCCGGGTCCGTTTCCCCGGCGGCGGCCGACGCCTCGGCGACCTGCGGCAGCGCGGGGGTGCCGGGCAGCGCCGAACCGTCCCCGAGGTCGAGCACCAGGACGGGCACCGGGGCCTCCCGGCGCGGGCGCTCCGCCGACTTCCGCAGGGCGTCGGCCAGTTCGGCGCCGGTCGTGCCGGTCACCGCGTGCCGGACGGCGAACCGCTCCCGCCCGCACACGAGGGTGAACGCCACGTCGTCCGGGTCCAGGGAGGGGTCCCCCGTCAGCCGGTCCGCCAGCCGCCCGGCCGCGTCCGCCGCGGCCCGCCCGTCCCGGGCGGACACGGCCAGGACGCGCGGCGCGCCGGGCCCTGCCAGAAACGTCGTCTCCATCGCGGAGCTCACACCCTCTCCCGTACGTGTTCCTGCACGACCACATGGGCGTTCGTGCCGCCCACCCCGAACGAGCTCACGCCCGCCGTGCGCGGCCGGCCCTCGGGGGTGTCCCACGCCCGGCCCTCCGTCAGCAGGTCGAACCGCCCGCCCCGGGCGGTGAGTTCGTCGATCGGCTCGCTCACGTTCGGCGTCGCGGGCAGCACCCCGTGCCGCACCGCGAGCACCGTCTTGATGAGCCCGGCGATCCCGGCGGCCGTGTTGCAGTGCCCGATGGACGCCTTCACGGAACCGACGGCCACCCGCGGTCCCGCCGTGCCCAGCGCCGCGCCGAGCGCGGTCGCCTCGATCGCGTCGCCGAGCCGGGTGCCGGTCCCGTGCGCCTCCACGTAGCCGATGTCGGCCCCGGTGACCCCGGCGGCGGCGACGGCCCGGCGGATCACCCGGGCCTGGCCCTCGATCCCGGGCGCCGAGTAACCGACGCGCTCCCGCCCGTCGTTGTTGACGGCGCTGCCCCGGATCACGGCGTGCACCGGGTCGCCGTCCCGCTCGGCGTCGGAGAGGCGGCGCAGCAGCAGCGCCCCCGCGCCGAACCCGCCGACGGTGCCCGAGGCCCGCCGGTCGAAGGGGCGGCACATCCCGTCGTCGGCGTACAGCAGACCGGGCCGGTGGACGTACGAGCCGTCGGACTCGCCGTCCAGCGAGACCGCGCCGGCCAGCGCGTAGTCGCTCTCGTGGCGCAGCAGCGCCCGGCAGGCCAGGTGCACGGCGTACAGACCGGTGGAGCAGGCGGTGTCGAGCAGCAGCGCCTCGCCCCACAGGTCGTGCAGGTACGCGAAGCGCGACGCCACGAACGTCGGGTCGACGCTGACCACGTCGTCCACGCGGGCCTCGCCGTCGGTGTGCACCAGCCGGGGGCAGCCCGCGTACAGGCTGGTGCGGTGCGCGATGTCGGACAGCCGCAGCGAGGCGTCCTCGACGGCCGCCCACAGCACCTCGTGCAGCACACCGTGCTGGGGGTCGCCCGACTCGACGTCGTCGGCGGTGAGTCCGAGCAGACCGGCGTCGTACCCCGTGCCGTCGGCGAGCATGCCCCAGCGGGCCACCCGGCGGGTGCCGTCGCCCCGTTCGGTGATCAGCGGTCCCGGGCCCTCGGTGAAGCAGTCCCGGCCCGCGACCAGGTTGTCCCAGAAGGCGTCCAGGTCGGGGGCGCCGGCGAACCGCGCGCCCATCCCGACCACGGCGATCGCGTCGTCGTCCTCGCGGACCGTCGCACGGGGTGCCCGCACCGGCTCCGCGGGCTCCTCGTCGGCGGCCGAACCGCCGATCAGCCGGGCCTGGGAGCGCACGGTCGTGTACCGCATCAGGTCGGCGACGGCCGGGCCGGTGCCGGTGGTCTCGCGCAACGCGTCCTGGAGCCTGACCAGCAGCAGCGAATGGCCGCCCGCGTCGAAGAAGTTGGTGTCCCGGCCGAAGACCCGGCCCGGCACCACCTTGCGCCAGGCCCGCAGGACCGCGGCGGTCACGCCCTCGGCCGACTCCTCCCGCGGGGCGGCACCCGGCGCCGCGGCCCGCGGCACCGGCCCGTCCGCCACCGGCTCCGCCACCGCGTCCGGCGGTGCGGGCAGCCGCTTGCGGTCGATCTTGCCGTTCGCGGTCAGCGGCAGCTCGTCGAGGGCCAGCAGGTGCGAGGGCACGGCGAACTGCGGCAGCACGGAACGCAGATGGGTCCGCACCGCCTCCGGGTCCGCCGGACGCTCCAGGACCGCGTAGCCGACGATCTCCTTCTCGCCCGCCCCGTTGATCCGGGTGGTGACGAACGCGCCCCGCACCGACGGGTGCGCGCGCAGCGCCGCCTCGACCTCGCCCAGCTCGACCCGCTGACTGCGGATCTTGACCTGGTTGTCGGCGCGGCCGATGAACTCCAGCTGCCCGTCGGCGGCCCACCGCACCCGGTCCCCGGTGCGGTACAGCCGCGCCCCCGGCTCGTCGCCGAACGGGTCGGGCACGAACCGCTCGGCGGTGCGGCGCGGATCGCCCAGGTAGCCGCGGGCCACGCCCGAACCGCCCAGGACCAGCTCGCCGGGCACGTACAGGGGCGCCGGATCGAGGGTGCCCTCCAGGACCACGTGGAGCCGGGTGCCCGGCACCGCCCGGCCGATCGGCACGCTGCGCGCCTCCCGCGGCACGTCCTCGATGGGGTACCAGGAGGAGGTGAAGGAGTTCTCCGTCGGACCGTAGCTGTGCAGCAGGGTGCCGGGGCGCGCCCAGCGCAGCGCCTTGCGGACGTGCGGCACCGAGATGATCTCGCCGCCGAAGTAGACCCGGCGCAGCGACTGGAGCAGATCGGGGGTGTCCTCGATCAGCCGGTTCAGCAGCGGCGTGGTGACCAGCAGCGTCGTCACTTCGTGCTCCCGGAGCGCGGTGCGCAGCTCACGGGGGCTGAGGACGAGTTCCTTGTCGAGCACGACCAGCTTCGCGCCGTGGGTCAGCGCGCCCCAGATCTCGTACGTCGCCCCGTCGAAGTTGAGCGGCGACAGGTGCGAGACCGCGTCGTCGGGGCCCAGCGGCACGAAATCGGGGCGGTGCATCATCCGCAGCACCCCGCCGTGCGGCAGCACGACCCCCTTGGGCCGGCCCGTGGAACCCGAGGTGTAGAGCACGTTGAAGGCCGTGTCCGGCCCGGCCGACGTGGTCGGCGCCGACACCGGCATCGGCGCGGCGGCCTCCCGGACCTCCCGCGGGGTGTGCACCGGCACTCCGGTGACCCGGTGCTCCTCGCCCGGCTCGGCGATCAGCAGCCGGGGCCGGGCGTCGCGGACCACCAGCTCCAGCTGGGCGTCGGGGTAGGCGGGGTCGAGCGGCAGGTACGCGGCCCCGGCCAGCCCCACCGCCAGCATGGCGGTGACGGTGTCCGGGCCGGGACGCAGCAGCAGCGCGACGACATCGTCCGTACGCACCCCTTGCACACGCAGCCAGTGCGCCGTCCGCGCGGCGTCCCGCACCAGTTCGCCGTAGCTCAGCCGGGTCCCGTGGTGCACGACGGCGGGGGCGTCGGGGGTGCGGCGCGCCTGCTCCAGCACGAGCTGCGGCACGGTGGCCGCGGTCACCGGCGCGCCGGGTCGCGGCCGGCCCGTACCGGGCGGGGGTGCGAGGGAGGTCAGCAGCTCGCGGCAGGTGACACCGGGCCGGGACGCCGCCGCGAGCAGCCGGTCGAGCTGCTCCACCATCAGTTCGGCCGTGGCCGGCGCGTACAGGGCCCGGTCGTAGTCGATGCGCAGCACGAGCCGGTCGGGGGCCTCGACGGCCGCGAACGCCAGGTCGTACTTGGCCACCGCGCTCTGCGGGTGCAGCAGCCGCACGTCGGCGCCCGGCACCTGCCAGGCCGACGCGGGCTGCGGCTGGTGCAGGAAGACCGCCCCGTACGAGGGGGCCGTGCCCGGCGGCAGGTCGCCCGACTCCGCGTGCGCCTCCATGGACTCCAGGACCTGCTCGCCGAGCGCGGCGGCGTAGTCGGCGAACGGGCGGGCCGCCTCGTGCACGGTACGGACGGGCAGGACCCGGGTGAACAGGCCGACGGCGTCCTCCGCGTCCGGCTCGTGCCGCCCGGCGAACGGCATGCCGAGCACCCCGTCGTCCTCCCCGGACCAGGCGTGCAGCAGCAGGCCCCACGCGGCGAGCAGCACCATCGCGGGGCTGGCGCCCTCGCGGGCGGCGAGCGCGCGGACCTCGGCGAGCCGCTGCAGGTCCAGCTCCCGCTCGGTCCAGCCCGCCCGGCCGCGCAGCCCGTCCTCGGGGCGCAGCCGGTCCGGCAGCGGGGCGAGCCGCGCGGGCTCGCCGTCCAGGAGCGCCGTCCAGTACGGGTCGGGGGCCGCCGCCACGGGCTGCGGGACGGGCACCGGCACCGGGACGAAACGCGGGTCGCGGCCCGAGCTCCGGGCCCGGTAGGCGGTGACCAGGTCCTCGGCGAGCACCTCGACGGACCGGCCGTCCGCCACGATGTGATGCACCGTCAGGGTCACCAGGGCCCCGTCGTCGTACCGCAGCGCCTCGGCCCGCAGCAGCGGCGCGGTGCCCGGGTCGAGCGGGCGCGCCGCGGCCAGGGAGGCGTCGGCGAGCGCCGCGTCGCGGTCGTAGCCGCCCGGACGCGCCGCGATGTGCAGCGGCACCGTCGCGGCGGGCTCGGCGGCGTGCCGCAGCGCGCCGTCCACCGTCTCGAACCGCCCCGCCGGAGCGGGGTGGCGGGCCAGTACGTCGGCCAGGGCCGTGCGCAGCGCCCGGTCGTCCAGCTCGCCGCGGAACTCCAGGCAGAGCGGGATGTTGTACCGGCCGGAATCGGGCTCGCAGCGGTCGGCGAGCCAGATCTCCAGCTGGGCGGAGGAGGCCGCGGTCACGCCCCCGCCTCCGCGCGCCTCGCGTCGTCGCCGCGGGCCGGGACGATGTCGGTGAGGAAGAGCGCCAGCTCGGCCACGGTCGGGTGGGCGAAGAACTGGCGGGCCGTCAGCGATATGCCCAGTTCCTGCTTGAGGGTGCGCACGATCCGCAGCGCGCACATCGAGTGGCCGCCGACGAGGAAGAAGTTCTCGTCGTCGTGGAACTCGTCGTGGCCGAGGTTGTCGGCCCAGGCGGTGCGCACCAGCGACGCCAGTTCGCTCGTCACGCCCTCGGGGGAAAGCGCCGATGTCATGGGGGTCTCCTTCGGGATCAGGACGCCGCGTCAGCGGGAACGGCGGGGACGAATCGTCGGTAGGTGGCGTCCACGGCATCCCACAGCTGCGGGAAGAGCGTGCGCTCGGACATCCGGACGAGGCTGACGGTGGACTCCCCGCGCAGGCTCGTGGGCATGGCGGGACAGGTCCGGCCGCCCACCGAGTGCGGCTCGGCCTCGGGATGTCCGCCCAACTGGCCCCACACCATGCGCAGATGGAGCTGCTTCCAGTCCCCGATCGCCCCGTCCAGCCGCATCAGGCCCTGCCGCACCAGCGCGAGATCGACCGCGGCCCGCTCGTGCCCGGCGGGCGGGACGAGCCGGCCCTGCGCCGTGATCAGCTCCTCGATGGTGAGCCCGGCACGCTCCAGCGCCCGGGTGAAGGCCCGCCACAACGGCTGCGCCGCGCGGCGCAGGTTGCGGGCCCCGGGGGAGTCCAGGCCCGTGGTGTTCTCGGGGAAGGTGTCACGCATGGTGAGCAGACCGGTCTGCGGCAGGTACTCCACCAGGGTGTTCAGCGCCTGCACCGGTATCCGGCCCAGCGAGGCGGCGCGCTCCAGCACCTGCGTGGCCAGCAGCGGGTCGTCGTCGTCCAGCAGGGCCACCGCACGGCCCATCTCGAAGTGCATCGCGGCCCACGCGTACTCCGTGATCAGGTGCACGGACTGGAACAGCCGCTGGTCGGGGTGGACGAGCTGGTTCTCGGGAAGCAGGGCGGACAGCGCGGTGGTGAGCCGGGTGTCCTTCTCGTAGTTGCTGCCACGGTCGTACTCGTAGACGAGCTGCGGGTCCGCGGCATCCGGGTTCAGGGCGCGGCGCGCGGTGCCCGGTCGTCCGGTGGTGGCTCTCTTGCTCATGGGCTTCGGTGTCCTCCGGTTCGCAGATCGTGGTCAGCCGACGGCCGGCTGCTTCTCCATGGCCGGGAACAGCCGTTGGGAGATCACCGACGCCAGGTAGGGCACGCCCTCCGTGGCACCGGTGCCGGTCCGGGTGCCGATCATCCGCACGGCCAGTCGGTAGTGGGTCTGCTTCCATCGCTGGTGCACCGCCTCCAGTTGCAGGGCCGCGGCCCGCACGGCTGCGGCGTCCGGCTCGGTGAGCCAACCACTGGAGATCACGTCCTCCCAGGTGCCCTGCACGGTCTCCCGGCCGGCCAGCACCTCGCCGCGTACGTCTGGAACAGAGAGGAACGCGGACGAGTCCAGCCTCGCTCGAGCCGGGGTGGAGCAGTACGACTCGAAGGTCTTGTAACCCTCGGACTGGATGGCGCTCGCACCCTCCGTGAACTGCCGGAACAGCCGGAACGACTCGGGCTGCATGGTGGCGAGCAACGAGAACAGCGGCAGCGACTCGCGCAGTACGTCGGCGACCGCGGCGATCAACGCGGCGGCGTCGCCCGGCTGTTCGGCGCGCAGCGTGCGCACCGCCTCGTCCAGCGTCGCCGACATGAAGGCGAAGGTGGCCTCGAACGACTGGAGCACCCGCAGGAACAGGTACTCGTCGTGCAGCACGTACACCGGCTGGACGCTGGTGCGCAGCAGCAGCCGCTCCCCGGCGGTGGTGGTGCGCAGCACGGCGTCCGCGAGCTCGCCGGCCGGGGTGCGGCCCGGCGTCGCGGCGACGGCGACGGGGTCGACGGCCCCGTCCAGCGCCCGCAGCGCGGCCGGCTCCATGACCCGGACCGCGAGCCGCAGCCGCTTGTTCAGGAGCAGGGCGTCCGGGAGCATCCCCTGCGGGTCGCACGGGGCGCCGTCCAGGACGAGGCGCTCGAAGCCGATCAGGTCGGCGAGCAGCAGGAGCACCGTGCGGTCGCGGTGCCGGCGCAGCACCTCCCAGCCCGCCCGGTCGCCCGGCGCGCCCCGGCGCAGCAGCGCCAGGGCCGTGTAGCTGGGGTAGTCGTAGCGGTCGTCGAACTTGTCCAGGAGAACGTCGAGGAAGGGCCCGGCATGGGCGTCCCGGACGCCTCCGGCGCCACCCGTGCCCGCTCGGACGTCTCCGGCGCCACCCGTGCCCGCTCGGACGTCTCCGGCGTCGCCCGCGTCCGCTTCGAGGAGCAGGGTGCGGCATTCGGCCAGGAGCGACAGGAGCTCCTCGTCGAGGAAGTGCTTTCCCACGGCACGCAGACGGTCGATGACGCCGTCGTACGGAAATTCCTCCGCCCCTCCGGAACCGCACCAGTCGGAGAGTTCGTGCCGGAGCGCTGTGTCGGTCGCTGTCATCTCGTTTCTCCTTGGGCCCGGCAGTGGATGGTTCGAGATTCGCCGGAGCCCCTGGAAGAACGCTCAAGTCTCGCTCCACAACGGACCGGGACCCGCCGGAGCCCGCCCCGTCCGTCCCCGGTCGGGCGGCCGCGCCCACAGCACCGGTAGGGGAACGGTCGAGAACGGGTCCGGCCCGGTGGCCGCCGCGCCCGCCGCCGCCTACGGTGGGGCGCCTCGGACACTCCGTTCCTCCGCAGGGCCGAAAAGCTGGACGCCCGCGTATGGAGTTGAGCGTTGTGGCTATGGCCCGTCTCACCGGACTGGAGTTGACTGATCGGCATGACGAACACGCGGAACGGACAGACGACCGAGACGAAGACGACCCTGGTGATCGGCGGCACCGGGAAGACCGGACGCCGGGTCGCGGAGCGGCTCACCGAGCGGGGGCTGCCGGTGCGTGTGGGCTCGCGCAACGGCGAACCGCCCTTCGACTGGGAGAGCCCCGGCACCTGGGAGGCGGCACTGGACGGCGTCGGGGCCGTCTACGTCACCTACTACCCCGACCTCGCCTTCCCGGGCGCCGCCGAGGCCGTCGGCGCCTTCTCCGAACTCGCCGTGAGGAAGGGCGCGCGTCGCCTGGTGCTGCTCTCCGGACGCGGTGAGGAGGGCGCGGTCATCAGCGAGGACAAGCTCAAGGAGTCCGGCGCCGACTGGACCGTCGTACGGGCCAACTGGTTCAACCAGAACTTCAACGAGAGCTTCTTCCTGGAGCCCGTCCTCTCCGGCGAGCTCGCCCTGCCGACCGCCGACGCCGTGGAGCCGTTCGTCGACGCCGACGACATCGCCGACGTCGTCACCGCGGCCCTCACCGACGACAAGCACATCGGCCGGACCTACGAACTGTCCGGCCCCCGGCTGCTCAGCTTCCACGACGTGGCCGCCGAACTGTCGAAGGCCACCGGCCGGGAGATCACCTACATCCCGGTCGAGCTCGACGACTACCGGGCGGTCCTGCGGGAGAACGGGCTGCCGGTCGAGTTCGCCGACCTGTTCGGCCTGATCCTCGACGGACGCAACGCCAGCGTCGTCCACGGCGTGGAGGAGGCCCTCGGCCGCAAGCCGCGGGACTTCTCCGACTTCGCGAGGGACGCCGCCGCCACCGGCGTCTGGAACGTCTGAGAACCGGTCCGGGAACCCCGGCGCCACGGCCCCGGAGCCCGTCGGACACCACCCGGCGGACTCCCGGCTGCGGCACCGGACCCCGCACCACGTACAGGGCCCGTCCGGCCCGCACCGGGACACGCGAGCCCGGCATGATCCAGACGAGAGGACCCAGGAGGCGACCATGAGCAGCACCATGTCCAGCGAGCGCCTGGACACCCTGCCCGGACACTTCCACGGCTTCGCACTCATGCATGTGGCGATGCGCCGGGACGCGCGACGGCTGACGGCCGCCGCGCCCCGGCTCGCCGCCACCGGACCGGACCCCGCCGTCGCCGAGTGGTGGCGACGGCTGCGCGACGTCATCGACTGGCACCACCGCAGCGAGGACGAACTGCTCTGGCCCGAACTGCTGCGCCGGCTGCCCGGCGCCGAGGACGTCGCCCGGGCACTGGACGGGGACCACGCCGAACTGGACGCGGCGATGGACGGGGTGGGCGCGGCCCTGCGGCCGGGCGCCGACCCGGCGGCGGTGGCACCGGCGGCCGCCCGGTTCGACGAGGTCCTGCGCGAACACCTCGCGGCCGAGGAGGAGGTCGTCTTCCCGCTCTTCGCCCGCCTCGACGCCCGGGACTACCTGGCACTGGAACAGCGCCTGGTGCGCACCGCGCCGCGGGGCGTCCTCACATACCTCCCGCCGTGGATGTTCGACGGCGCGGAACCGCGGTCCGTGTCCCTGGTCGCGGCGACGATGCCGCCGCCGGTACGCCTTCTGGGCCGTACGGTGCTCAGGCGCCGCTACGAGCGCGGACTCGCCGCGATCGCCACTCCCGGCCGGCGGAACTGATCGTCCCCCCCGACCGACGGAACCGACGGAAGGAATCCCGCAATGTCCACGGCAGCCCAGCCCGCGCTCACCGCCGCCACCATCGCCATGGGGCTCAGCGCGGGTCTGTACTTCGCCTTCGACGTCTCCGTGATGCCGGGACTGGACCGGGGCGACGACCGGACGTACCTCACCGCCATGAACCACATCAACGAGGCCATCGAGAACGGCCTGTTCGGCCTCGTCTTCATCGGCGCCTTCCTCGCCACGGCCGTCGCCGGCGGACAGCTCCGGCGCATCGGGCGGCGCACCGCGGCCCGGTGGACCTGGGCGGCGCTCGGCTTCTACACCACCGCGCTCGCACTGACGGCCACGGTCAACATCCCCCTCAACCGGCGCCTCGCCGCATCGGGCCGCACCGCCGGTGAACTCGCCGAATTGCGAAGGGCGTTCACCTCCACCTGGGTGCGGTCCAACACGGCCCGTACACTCGCCTGCACGGCGGCCCTGGTCTGTCTGGGCCGCGCCCTGGCCTCGTCCCGGCACTGATCCAGGCCCCGACAGGCCCCCGAGCCGCGCCCGCCCTCCGGCCATCCCCCGTCCGGAGGGCGGGCGCCATCCTCCCGGAACGGACGGATCACCCCATGGACGTGCTCACCGGCCTCCTGGAGGGGCCCAAGGCGCGCGGCGCCTTCCTGCTCAAGTCCGTCCTCAACCCGCCCTGGTCGCTGCGCGTCGAGGACCGCGCCCCGATCTCCCTGGTCACCATGGTCCACGGCGACGCCTGGGTGATCCCCGACCGAGGTGCCCCGGCCCGCATCGGTCCCGGCGACGTCGCGGTGCTGCGCGGCCCCGACCCGTACACCATCGCCGATGCCCCGGACACCCCCGTCCAGGTCACCGTCGGCCCCGAACAGCGCTGCAGCACCACCGAGGGCGAGGACGTCACCGACACCATGGCCCTGGGGGTGCGCACCTGGGGCGACCCGATCGGCCAGGGCTCGGCGGTCATGCTCAGCGGCACGTACCAGGCGCCCAGCGAGATCGGCCGCCGCCTGCTCAACGCCCTGCCCGCCCTCCTGGTCCGCCCCGCGGCCCTCGACGACACCCCGCTCGTGCCCCTGCTGGCCGAGGAGATCGGCCGCGACGCGCCGGGCCAGGAACTGGTCCTGGACCGCCTGCTCGACCTGCTCTTCGTCAACGTGCTGCGCACCTGGCTCGCCGAACCCGACGCCGGGGCGCCCGCCTGGTACCGCGCCCAGTCCGACCCGGTCGTGGGCCCCGCCCTGCGGCTCCTGCACGAGAACCCGGCCCGCGCCTGGACGGTGGAGTCGCTGGCCCGCAAGGTCGGCGTCTCCCGGGCGGGCCTCGCCCGCCGCTTCACCGAGGTCGTGGGGGAGCCGCCGATGACGTACCTGGCCGGCTGGCGGCTCGCCCTGGCCGCCGACCTGCTGCGCGAACCCGACGCCACCGTGGCCACGGTGGCCCGTCAGGTCGGCTACAGCAGCGCGTTCGCGCTGAGCGCGGCCTTCAAACGGGTACGGGGGATGAGCCCGCAGGAGTACCGCACGAACGGCGCCTCGCGGGACGTGCAGCCCTCGGCGGCCCCGTCGCGGACGGTCGTGCTGGGCGACTGACGCCCCCGGACGGTCGTGCCGGGCGGACCGACGTCACACGGGCGACACCGTCCGCCGCTCGCCCCGGAAGCGGCGGACGGCCAGCACGACGCCCAGCACGGCGCCCGTCCAGACGACGGCCTCGGCCAGCACGATCGACGGGGTCAGGGTGAGGTGCGGCCGGGGCGGCATCACGACCATCTGCGCGGCGGCGCCCAGCGGAACCGTCAGCGCCGCGAGCAGGCCGACCCGGCCGGGCCGCCGGGCGGCCGCTCCCACCGCGCCGAGGGCCGGTCCGAACAGCAGCGCCGCCACCGCCCAGTAGGCCATGGCGCTCTCGGCGTCCGCGACGTAGGCGTCCGTCACGTAGTACGCCGACGTGGCGGCGATCAGCGACAGCGTCCCGGCCAGCGCGCCCCGGAGCAGGGTCCCGGCCAGCCAGCCCGCCACCACCGCCAGCGCGGCCCAGGCCCAGCCCGCGTCCAGCAGCAGACTGAGCACCTTGGCAGTTCTGCCCCCGGGCGTGCCCCTGAGCGGCGCCCCGATCTCCGTGTACGGCGACGAGAGCGCGTTGACGAGCGAGGTGACGGCCCCGAAACCCGCCCCGGCGGCGAGACTTCCCAGAGTGATCTTCATACCGGGAGGGTAGTCAGTGCGCCGCCCCTCGGGGCGTGCGCGGCGGAGCCGAAGGCTCCCGAACGGGTACGGACACGCGCGGGCGCCGGGCCGTGGGATGCCTCACGACCCGGCGCCCGCGGTGCGGGGTCCGTTCACGCCAGTTCCCGCACCGCCCGCACGACCGCGTCCGGAGCCTCCAGGGGCAGCATGTGCCCCACGGAACCCAGCTCCTCGAACCGGGCCCCCGGCAGGGCGTCCGCCACCGCGCGGCCCAGCGCCGGGGCGATCACCCGGTCGCCCTCGCCCGCCAGCACGACCGCCGGTACCCGGACGTTCCCGAGCGCCTCGCGCAGGTCCATGCCGCGCGAGCAGCGGAACGCGTCCGCCCGCACCCGGGGCGAAGTGGCCGCGAACATCTGCCGGTTGACCTCCATGGCCCGCGGGTCGGCCCGCCTGCCCATGGTCTGCCCCAGCAGCCTGCGGCCCAGCGCCGGCCGGGACAGCGCCCTGGAGAACAGCGCGCTGCCCATCATCCGCACCTCGCCGTCCGGGGTGTCCTGGCCGTGTGCCGCCGTGCCCAGCAGCACCAGGCCCTTCGGCGCACGCGCCCCCGAGGAGACGTACGACAGGGCCGCGAAGCCGCCGCCGGAGTGGCCCACGACCACCGCGTCGGGGGCGTCCACCCGGTCGATGACGGTGCCCAGGTCCTCGCCGAGGCGCGCGATGCCGAACGGCTCGCGTCCCGGCACCGAGGCACCGTGCCCGCGCTGGTCGTACAGCACGACCCGGTGGCCCTCCCGGATCAGCCGGTCCGCCACCGTGCCCCACACCCGCCGGGACGCCGCCCAGCCGTGGGACAGGACCACGGTGGTGCCCGACGGGGTGCCGAGGGGGGCCAGGACGGTGAGCGCGAGCAGGCCCCCGTCACTCGTGTACGCCGCCGTCTCCGCGACCGGCGCGGTCGCGACCGCGGTCATGCCCGCTCCTTCGCCAGGACCCGGTTCAGCGACACGAACGCGGCGCTCGTCGCCCGCGAGTGCTCCGCGCCGATGTCGGCGACCCTGGCGAGCATCCGCAGCCAGCCGTGCGGGCGGCCCCGGAAGTGCATCCCGATCCGGGTCCGGGCGCCGTCGTCCACCGGGTCGAGCACGAAGTCGCTCACGCCCCGGAAGGCCCCGTCGACGTACTCGACCGACAGCCGCCGTCCCGGCTCCACCGCGGTCGTGCGCGCGGTGAACCGCAGCTTGGGACCGCCCTTGTCGACGCCCTTGGTGTGCACCGTGACCGCGACCTCGCCGCCCACCACGTCCGGCTCGCCGGACGAGACCGCGAAGGTGTTGGCCGGCACCCACCAGCGTTCCCCGCCGCGGAACTCGGCGAGCAGCGCGTCCCAGACGGCCTCCCGGGGCGCGTCGACGACCGCCTCGTCGATCAGGTCGTAACTCGTCATCAGCCCGTCCCTCCGCCGAAGAATCCCTGACCCGGGGTGAGGACGTTCGACGGGTCGTAGCGTCGCTTCGCCCGACAGAAACCGTCCCAGCGGGCCCCGAAGTGCGCCTTCCAGTCGGCCGTCGTCATCCCCGGCACCGCACCGACCAGGTACCGCTTGCCGCCCATCGCCACGGCCCTGTCGTACAGCCGGCGGTTCTGGTCCAGCATCGCCTGGATGCCGGTCTCGCCCGGGTCGGGGAACCGCAGCAGGTCGAAGAGGTAGCCGACCGGCTCGCCCGGCTGCACCGCGAGTGGCCGGGTCACCTTGCGCGTGTAGTACGGGTAGAAGAGCAGGAACCCGCCGCCGAGGTCGGCCGCGGTCAGCTCCTTCTCGACGACCTCCATGAACGCCCTGGTCCTGGAGGCGGGCAGGAACAGGCTCAGCCAGGGCTTGGGCTGGTACCAGTGGCCGCTCTCCTTGAGGTACGCCTCGTAGCCGTCGAGCCGGAACATGTAGTCCCGGTAGCCGACGTCCTCGACCACCGCCTCGGCGCGGCTGTCGCGCAGCCCCGACAGCAGCTTCGCCCGGTCGGGGACGGCGGTGCCCGAGTAGTTGGCGGCGACCTCCATCTTGTAGCGCCAGCCCGAGTCGTCGGGCCTGCGCAGCGTCTCGCCGGCCTGGATGTGGAAGCGGTTCTCCGCCATCACCTTCTCGCTGTCCGCGAGGTAGGTCGCCAGGTCGTCGTAGAAGAGGCTGAAGACCACCGACCGTTCGGGGGCCGGTACCAGCCGCACCTTGGCGCGCAGGATGATCGCGGTCTGGCCGCCGCCCGACAACACCGAGTCGAACAGGTCGGCGCGGGACGACGGGGACACGGTGAGCAGGTCGCCGTTGCCGGTCACGACGTCCAGCGACTGCACCGTGTCGCACAGCAGGCCGTACTTCTGCACGGTGCCGCCGATGCCGCCGATGGACAGCGTCCCGCCGATCGACAGGTGCATGTAGTCGGGCAGCGCGGGCGGGGTCAGGCCCGACTTCAGTGCGGCGTCCGTCAGTTGGCCCCAGGTGACGCCCGCCTCCACCACCGCGCTGGTCGAGTCGATGCTGATGATCCTCGACCTGGAGCGGGCGTCGACGGAGATGCCGCCGGCGGGCACGGACGCCTGGCCGTAGACCGAGTGCGACTCCTGGTCGGTCCCGGTGCCGCCCTGCCCGTTCACGGCGATCTTCAGGCCGTTCGTCCGGGCGTAGCAGACCATTCTGGCGATGTCCCGGTCGGAGCGGGGGCGCAGCACCGCCCAGGGGGCCGAGCCCTTCAGCCGGCCGAAGTCCTGGCGGAAGCGTTCCAGGTCCGCGGCCGAGGTGGTCAGCGTGCCGTCGAGGGTGGGGACCGGCGCCACGGACGCGCCGCCGGACACCTCGGCCGCGGTGGCCCACGACTGGCTCGCGGCGCTCCATCCGACGACCGCGGCCGTGATGCCGCCCAGCACCTTGCGCCGCGAGAGCGTGGTGTTCATCTGCGTTCCTCTCCTTCGGCTATGCGTGGTCAAGGGTGGGTCTGCCGGCCCCGACGGAGGTGGCGAGCCGGTACTCGGCCAGGTCGAAGCGGCGGGTGCGGCGGCGGAACCGCCAGGTGTACGTGGGCCAGATCGACGGGTTGCGCCCGTGCTCGTCGAGGTACCAGCTCCGGCAGTTCCCGGCGTTCCACACGGTCCCGTCGAGGCGCCCCTGCACCTCCTCGTTCCAGGCCCGCTGGGCCTCCTCGCGGACCTCGACACTGGCCAGGCCGCGCCGCTCCATGTGCTTCAGGGCGTCCAGGACGTAACCGATCTGCGCCTCGATCATCACGACCTGGGACGAGTGCCCGAGGGTGGTGTTGGGACCGAGGAGCAGGAACAGGTTGGGGAAGCCGGCGACCGTCGTGCCGCGGTGCGCCGCCATGCCGTGCTCGCGCCACACGTCGCGCAGCAGCCGGCCGTCGCGGCCCGTGATGCGTCCGGCGACCGGGCGGTCGGTGGCCCTGAACCCGGTGCCGAGGATGATCGTGTCGACGACGCGTTCGGTGCCGTCGGCCGTGACGACCGACTTGGCGCGCACCTCGGTGATGGCGTCGGTGACCAGGTCGACGTTGGGCTGCTGGATCGCCGGGTACCAGGTGTTGGAGAACAGCAGCCGCTTGCACGCCATGACGTAGTCGGGCGTGAGCCGGGCGCGCAGCGCCTCGTCCGGGACGGACTCGGCCAGGTGGTCACTGGCCATCTTCTGCATCTTCCCGGCGACCTTGGGCCGCTTCATGACGAAGGCCAGGATCTCGCGGCCCCACATGTTGAAGTTGCGCCGGAAGTTCTGGTAGCCGGGCACCTTGTGCAGCAGCTTCGACTGCAGCGCACCGGTCGGCTTGTCGTTCTTCGGGCCGATCCATGCCGGGGTGCGCTGGTACAGGTCGAGCCGCCCCACCTCGGGCTGGATCTTCGGCACGAACTGGATGGCGGAGGCGCCCGTGCCGATGACGGCGACGTCGCGGCCCTTCAGGTCGTGGTCGTGGTCCCAGCGCGAGGAGTGGAACACGGTGCCCTCGAAGCCGTCGAGCCCGGGGATGTCCGGGTACGCGGCCTCGGAGAGGTAGCCGGTGCCCGAGACCAGCACCTGGGCGGTGTAGTCGCCCTGCGAGGTCTCGATGTACCAGCGCCGGGTCGGTTCGTCCCAACGGGCGGAGAGCAGCTCGTGGTCGAACCGGATGTGGGGGCGGACCCCGAACCGGTCGGCCACGTCCCGCAGGTAGGCGAGCAGCTCCTCCTGCTTGCCGAAGGTGGACTTCCAGCCCGGGTTCTGCGCGAACGAGAAGGAGTACAGGTGGGACATCACGTCGCAGGCGGCGCCCGGGTAGGTGTTGTCCCGCCAGGTCCCGCCCACCTCGTCGGCCCGTTCGAAGACCAGGAAGTCGTCGGTCCCCCCGCGCAGCAGGCGGATCGCCATGCCCAGTCCGGAGAAGCCGCTGCCGATCACGGCGACCCGCAGGTGCCGGGTGGGTCCGCCGCCGTCCGGCCGGGGCGCGGCGGGTGCGGCGGCGCCGTCGTCGCGCGCGGGTTCGAGAATGCTCGTCACGTCGGCCTCCTCAGCGTCGCGCGATGGTGACGCGGAAGTTGTTGAAGAACTTGTCTTCCAGCGTGTAGGCGAAGATGTCCAGGTAGCGCTCGAAGCGGGCCACGACCTCCTCGCCCTCCAGGGCGACGGCCTCGTCCCGGCGGGCGGCCAGCAGCTTCAGCCAGGCGCGGCAGGCAACGGCGAACGACTCGCGCTCGTTGACGATCTCGACGACGTCGAAGAGCCCCTCGGCGGCCTGCGTCAGCTCGTGCAGGTGCGGGATGTGGCAGTTCTCGAACTCGGAGCGCTGGAGGAACTTCAGGTCGTCGAGCAGCTGCCGGTTCATCGGCAGGGCCTCGGCGGTCATGGTGTGCAGCACGAACCGGCCCCCCGGCTTCAGCGCCGCGCCCACCTTGTTGAAGAACACCCGGTACTTCTTGGTGCGTTCGCGCGGCGGCAGAGTGGAGGAGACGAAGTGCTCCAGCGCGTTGATGCAGAACGCCGAGTCGTACGGGTCGTCGGTGACGTGGTCCTCCCACGACTCGACCCGGGTGGTGATCCTGGGGTTGTCCAGGCCGGCGATGAACTGTTCCTGGGTGCGGCTGAGGGTGAGGCCGACGGCCTGCTCCACGCCGTGCACGGTGGTGAGCCGGTTGAGCATGGTGCCCCAGCCGCAGCCCACGTCCAGCACCCGGCGGGCGCCGGAGGCCCCCGCGAGTTCGACGAACGTGTCGAGCTTGCGCTCCTGGGCCTCGTCGAGGGCCTCGGTCAGGCCCTCGCCCTCCTCCCAGTACCCACCGGAATACATCATGGTCGGGCCCAGCAGGAGGCGGTAGAAGTCGTTGCTCACCTCGTAGTGGTGCCTGATCGCGTCGACCTCGGGGACCGACCTGTCTGCGACCGTCGTCATTCTTCGTCAACTCCTGTCCGGCGTACGGGTGTTGGAGACGAGAAAACCGGGTCGCTCGCAACAGATGTGCAAGACGGCGCCCGGAGACCCGTGTTGCGCACGCGTTGCGTGGGCCGGGATTCGATTCCTTCCGAACGACCGAGCCCCGTGAGAGAGGACCGCACATCATGTCCATGCCCACCATTGAAGAACTGGCGAGCCAGCTCGAAGCCGTCTCGGGCGCCGAGAAGGTCGACCCGGACCACCCGCTCCAGCACATCGCGGACGTGGACTCGCTGGACCTGATGGAGTGGCTGTACGGGTTCCAGAACAGGTACCCGGACATCCCCGCCGACGAGTCGCTGTTCGCCGACATCGACGACACGACCACCCTGCGCGTCGTCTACGGGCGCATCCTCGCGCTCGTGCCGGCGCGGGCCTGAGCGGGGCCGCCCATGAACGGCTTCGACATCACCGGGTGGGGCATGTCCGTACCCGAACGCGTCGTCTCCAGCACGGAGCTGGCGCAGCGCTTCGGCGTCGACGAGCACTGGATCGTCAGCCGGTGCGGGATCCGTGAGCGCCGGGCCGTCGGGCCGGGCCAGACGACCGCCTCCCTGGCTGTCGAGGCCGGCCGGCGAGCCCTGGAGAAGGCCGGGCTGAGCGGCGGCGACATCGCGCATCTGATCGTCGCCACCGCCACGCCCGAGCAGCCCTCCCCGGCCACGTCCGCGTTCGTCCACCACGAACTCGGCATCGCCGGCAGCGCGCACGACGTCAACTCCGAGTGCGCGGGGTTCGTGTACGGACTGGTCCAGGCCATGGCGCTGATCAAGATCGACCCCCGGCCCATCCTGCTGATCGGTTCCGACACGCACACCCTGACCGCCAACCCGACCGACCGGGACCTGTCGATCCTCGTCGGCGACGGCGCGGGCGCCGTGGTGTTCCAGCCCGCGGACCGGGACCGGGTCCTGGCCTGGAACCTGGGCGCGGACGGCAGTTGCACCGGCAGCCTCAAGGTGCCGGCGGGCGGCAGCCGGATGCCCACCACCGAGGAGACCGTCCGCCAGGGGCTGCACTACGCGCAGATCAACGGCAACGAGATCTACCTCAACGCCGTGCGCTACACGGTGCGCACGGTGCGGGAGACCCTGAAGGAGGCGAAGGTCGAGGCGGCCGACGTGAACCACGTCATCCCGCACCAGGCCAACATCAGGATCATCAACTCCATCCTCGGCCACACCGGCCTGCGGACGGAGGCCCTGGTCACCAATCTGCACAAGTACGGGAACACGGCGTCCGCGTCGATTCCCATCGCACTGACCGAGGCCCTGGACGAGGGCCGGATCGAGGACGGCGACCTGGTGCTGCTGGCCGGCTTCGGCGCGGGCATGACCTGGGGATCGGTCCTCCTGGAATGGGGCGGAGGAGAGAGTTGAGCGCAAAACCGGCGGGAACCCGGCCGCAGCGGCCGGTCGCCCTGGTCACGGGCGCGTCCGGCGGACTCGGCCAGGCCCTGGCGATCGAACTGGACGCCCTCGGCTGCCGGGTCGCGGTCCACTACAACAGTTCCGAGGAGCGGGCCCGGGCCGTACAGGACAAGCTGACGAACGACTCGGTCGTGGTCACCGGGGACGTCGGCTCGTACGAGGCGGTCACCGCGATGTACCGGGAGATCGGGGAGCGGCTCGGCCCCGTGGACGTGCTCGTCAACAACGGCGCGATCCGCAAGGACGCGCTGATGGCGATGCAGTCGCCGGAGGACTGGGCCCAGGTGATCCGGACGAACCTGATCGGTTCGTTCCACACCGCGCGGGTGGCCGTCCCGCACATGCTGCGGCAGCGGTGGGGAAGGGTCGTCAACGTGGTCTCGCCGTCCGGTCTGATCGCGACCGCGGGCCAGACGGCGTACTCCGCGTCGAAGGCGGGCCTGATCGGTTTCACCCGTACCCTGGCCGCCGAGTGCGGCCGACGCGGGGTCACCGTCAACGCCCTGTCCCCGGGATTCATGATCACGGGCATGACGGAGAGCCTGCCCGACCGGGTGAAGGAGAGCATGGAGGAGAAGGCCCCCGTACCGCGCTTCGTGACGGTGGAGGAGGTGGCCCGCAGCGCGGGTCTGTTCCTCGACCAGGACTGCATGACGGGGCAGGTCATCAGCATCGACAGCGGGGTCTCCATCACCTGACCCCGTGCGCGGGGAAGGGGCCCGGCCCCCCGGTGACGTCCGGGGAACGTCGCGGCGCACGGCCGGGTCCACCGGCCCCGAGTGGTTCACGCAGGCGCCCGGCCGGGCTCTCCCGGCCGGGCGCCTGCGCGTGGGCGGGCGCGGTCAGTTCTCCCGGATGAAGCAGTCCGAGACGTAGCCCTCGACGCCCGTTCTGTTGTTGTGGACGTACGTCCAGTGGTCCTTGACCTGGCCGTCGGGACACCGCACCTCGTCGGCGCCCGTGCTCTGGCCGCCCATCCAGGTGTACCCGTCGCCCGGATTGCCGTGTCCCCGGACCGGTGAGTCGAGCGTGTAACCGCTGTGGATGCGGACCCCGGTGGCGGTGAAGTCGCCCTGCGGAGGATCCGCAGCGACCGCCGGTGCCGAAGCGGCCAGAGCGCCCAGCAGGGTCAGTGCCGCCGCGGTGGTCCGGACGGCGGTGGAACGTGTGATGTTCATGGTGCTTCCTCTTTCTCCGGTGAGTGCGTCACTGCCGCCGCAGCGAGGAGTAGCTGTCCTCCCAGGACATGTGGTTGAGCTGGACCGGTTCGGTCTCGTCCGCCCACAGTGTGTAGATGCGCTCCCGGTAGTTCGGCAGGTCGAAGACGTCCCAGTTGGCCCCGGTCCGGTTCCAGTAGGCCGAGGTGTCGTTGTCGATGGCCTGCTGGGCGAGATCGGGCGACCCCGAGGCGAAGTAGGCCATCGTCCCCGTGCCGTCGACATTGGCGAACAGGCACAGGCGCGCCGCGGGGCAACGCTCGAAGCCGCCGGCCCGGGTGGGCGGGGCAGCGGCGCCGAGTGTGCCGATCAGGGTGCAGACGGCAAGAAGGACCGCGCGTTTGCGCATGGTGGAACCCCTGGGTGTCGGTTGTGCGGCCGACCGAATCCGGCCGACCGTCACTGTCACTCAAAGGTATCGCTCGAACACTTTCCGTGACAGGCGCATCAGGTGGGTCCGGAAGTGCGCCCTCTGCCGGGAGTGCGCTCCGCGCCCCCTGCGCGACTCGCGCGCACATGCCCTTCAGGGGCTCGGGAGTTCGGGATCCGGGAGTTCGGGGGCAGGGTCGGTGGTCGGCGCCCCTCGGTGGGCGTCATCGGCCCCGTGCCCCGGCCGCGCGTTCCTCGGCCCGTGCCCGTACGCCGGCGTCGGAGCAGAAGCCGAGTCCCGAGCTCTTCAGGCAGAGCAGGCCGACCAGTCGGTCGCCCTCGGTGGTGACGGCGACTCTCCGGCGCCCCGCGGCGACCATCGCGTCCCACGTCTCGCGCAGCCCGGCGGACGGCGCGACCACCCGGTCGCCGAGCCGTCCCGCCGGGGCGACCGGCTCGTGGTCGTCCCGCCCCACCAGGTCGGGCCGCTCGACGACCGCGATCAGCACGTCGTCGTCGACCACCAGCAGGGCGTGCACCTTGTCGTTCCCGAAGAGCTCCCGCGCCTGCCCGACCGTCGTCGACGGAGGGGAGGTCTTGGGGAAGGTGTGCATCGAGTCCACGACGGCGGTGTCCGTCCCGGTGCCCATCGGTCCCGTCCCGGTGTTCATCGGTCCGGCCCACCTCGCCCGGACCGGCGGGCGCCGGGCGCGTCGGTGCTCATCGGGGCGCCTTCCGCCGCTCTACTTCGGCCGGGCGCAGCCGCACGCCGTCCCCCGGTTCTGGAGGGCCTGCAGCGCACAAGCGGCGAGGCATTGGAGAACGGCCCGCCCGGCCTGGGACGTGACCGCGGCGGCAACGGCCGAGCGGAGTTTCGGTGCTTGCGTTCGTTCCGCGACTTCGGACATGCGGCGAGCTCCCTGTGTATACGGACGGGGGGTATGTTCCCCGATTCAGTCTACATACCCCTAGGTGGTATCCAGGTTGGCTGAAACATTCTCCCTCATTCGTTCCTCATCGGTCGAGCCGTGATCAAAAGCTTGCAGCATTACCCCCGGGGGGTGTACTTCTTGATACCCCATCAGGGTATCCAGGAGTGCGGAGGAGCCAACCGGACCCGTTCCCGGCCCGGACGGCCCGGACGGCCCGGATCGAACCCTCCGTACCGTTCCGGCACACCGGATCCCGATGCCCGACCACCACAAGGGGAGACAGCGGACGATGACCGAGGCACGTGGCTACTGCACCCTCTGCAAGTCACGCTGCGGCGCGATCTACACCATCGAATCGGGGGCCATGGTCGGCGTGCGCCCGGACCCGGACCACCCCACGGGCGCGGCGCTGTGCCCCAAGGGGCGGGCGGCGCCCGAACTCGTGCACAGTCCGGCCCGTCTCACCCGGCCGCTGCGCCGCACCACACCGCGGACCGACCCCGACCCCAAATGGCGGGAGATCGGCTGGGAGGAGGCGATGACGGAGATCGGCGCCCGGCTCGCGGAATTCCGCGACACCTCGGGGCCGGAGTCCGTCGCCTTCTCGGTGACCTCGCCCAGCGGCACGCCGATGAGCGATGCCCTCGAATGGGTGGAGCGGTTCGTCCACCTCTACGGCAGCCCGAACATCTGCTACTCGACCGAGATCTGCAACTGGCACAAGGACTTCGCCCACGCCTTCACCTTCGGCAGCGCCCAGCCGGCACCCGACTTCCCCCACACCGACCTGACCGTGATGTGGGGGCACAATCCCGCCAAGACCTGGCTGTCCCGGTCGGCGGCCCTGGCCGAGGCACGCGCACGGGGGGCCCGCCTCGCCGTCGTCGACCCGCGCCGGACGGCCGCCGCGATGCAGGCCGACCACTGGCTGCGGGTACGACCGGGCACCGACGGCGCCCTCGCCCTCGGACTGGCCGACCTCGTGCTGCGCCGCCACGGCGGCGACCAGGAGTTCCTGCGGGCCTGGAGCAACGGGCCGCTGCTGGTGCGCGACGACGACGGCCGCTTCCTGAGGGCCGACGAACTGACCCCCGACGGCGTCGGCCACGTGGTGTGGGACGAGCACGGCGGCCGGCCCGAGCCCTACGACACCACCCGGGCCGCCCCCGCCCCGCAGCGATTCGCCCTGCGCGGCACCCACCGGGTCCGCACCCGCTCCGGAACGGTCACCTGCCGGCCGGCGTTCCAGCACTACCTCGACGCCGCGGCGGCCTGGCCGCTGGAACGCACGTCGTCGGTGACCGGGGTGGACACCGACACGCTCATCGCGTTCGCCGACGACCTGGCCACCTCGCGCGCGGTCAGCTACGGAACCTGGACCGGAGTCGGCCAGCACGTCGACGCGACACAGACCGAACGCGCCATCGCCACCCTGTACGCGCTCACCGGCTGTTACGACGCCCCCGGCGGGAACGTCGTCCTGCCGCAGCAACCGACCGCCAAGGTGTCCCTGCCGCCCGCGCCCGAGCAGGCGGCGAAGGCGCTGGGCCTCGCCGAACACCCCCTCGGCCCCCCGGCCTCCGGCTGGATCTCCGCACGGACCCTGTGCAGGGCGATCACCGAAGGAGACCCGTACCGCGTACGCGCCCTGGTCTCCTTCGGCGGCAACCTGCTGCTGTCGCAACCCGACCCGATACGCACCGCCGAGGCCCTGCGACAGCTCGAATTCGGCGTGCACATCGACCTGTTCGAGAACCCCACCTCCCGGTTCGCCGACATCCTCCTGCCCGCCAACACCCCCTGGGAACGGGAAGGGCTGCGCGCCGGCTTCGAGATCTCCCGACGCGCCCAGCAACGCGTGCAACTGCGCCCCCGCATGCTCGACCCGCTCGGCGAATCCCGCTCCGACCTCGACATCGTCTTCGACCTCGCCTGCCGCCTCGGCCTCGGGGACGAGTTCTTCGACGGGGACGTCCAGGCGGCCTGGAACCACCAGCTCGAACCCCTCGGCCTCACCGTGGACGACCTGCGCGCGGTTCCCGGCGGCCTGGACCTGCCACTGCCGATGCGGTACCGGAAGTACGCCGAGACCACGCCCGACGGGCGGGTCACCGGATTCGCCACCCCGACCGGGCGGGTGGAGCTGTACTCGCAACGGCTGCTCGACCACGGCTACTCCCCGGTGCCCGAATCCGACGGCGCGCCCACCGACCCCGACTTCCCGCTGACCTTGAGCTGCGCCAAGAACGGGTACTTCTGCCACAGCCAGCACCGCGGACTGTCGTCGCTGCGCAGACGCTCGCCCGAACCCCTCGTCGAGATCGGCGAACAGGTCGCCGCGGACCGGGGCATCACCGACGGCGGCCTGGTGGAGATCACGACACGCAACGCCACCGTGCGGATGCGCGCCCGGGTGGACCCCGGCCTGCACCCCGACACGGTGGTCGCCGAATACGGGTGGTGGCAGAGCACCCCCGACCTGGCACTGCCCGGATCGGACCCGCTGGCCGACGGCGGACAGAACTACAACCTGCTCGTCGGCGACACCGCGCACGACCCGATCAGCGGTTCGGTGCCACTGCGCTCGACGGCCTGCGACATCCGCCCCGTACCGACCGTGACATGGTCCGGCCCGCGCGAGTTCGTCGTCGAATCGACCGACGAAGCGACCGAGGACGTAAGGGAGTTGCTGCTCCGCCCGGCCGACGGCGGCCCGCTGCCGGAGTTCCGCCCCGGTCAGCACGTCACCGTCGCCGTCGCCGATTCCCCCGACATCACCCGGGCGTACTCGCTGACCGGCGTGGCCCGGGGCGACGACCTCATGACGTACCGGCTGGCCGTCCGGCGGATCGAGGGCGGCGCGTTCTCCCCGTTCGCGCACCGTCTCACCGCCGGGACCCGGGTACGGGTGACCGCTCCTTCCGGCCTGTTCGCCATCCCGGTCGACCACGACCAACCGGTGGTGCTGCTCGCGGCCGGCGTCGGCATCACCCCCTTCCTCGGCTACCTCGAAACGCTCGCGTCCACCGGCGGTTCGGTCCCCGAGGTGGTCCTGCACTACGGCAACCGCAACAACAGGACCCACGCGTTCGCGGACCGGCTTCGGGAACTGGCCGGAGCGATACCGCAGTTGACGGTGATCGACCACTACAGCCGCCCGGCAGTCGAGGACGTGGAGGGCGCGCATCACCCGGTCCGCGGCCGGATCACCGCCGACGGGATCGACGAGGAACTGATCCGCCGCCGCGCCCGCTTCTACCTGTGCGGGCCCCAGGAGATGATCGATGACGTCACCGCCGGACTGAAGGCGCGCGGAGTGCCGGGCTTCGACGTCTTCGCCGAGAGGTTCCAGGTCGCCACGCGGAACGTCGAGGTCCCGGCGGACGCCACCGCGACCGTGCGCTTCGCCCGCTCGGAACGCGAACTGACCTGGACCCGGGCGGACGGCACACTGCTCGAACTCGGTGAGAAGGCAGGGCTGAAGCTGCCGAACGGCTGCCGCCTGGGACAGTGCGAGAGCTGCGCCGTCACCGTCCTGAGCGGACAGGTCGCCCACCTGGTGGCCCCGGCCGAGGACCTGCCCGACGACCGGGTGCTGACCTGCCGGGCGGTGCCGGTCACGGACGTCGTGCTCGACGTCTGAGGCCGCCCGGTTCCGGGTGGCGTGACCGGACGCCCCTTCCGGCGCCCGGCCGAGCCGGGCGGGTCGCGTCGGCTCGTCGTTCACGGCTGGGACACCAGCAGGTGGGCGGCGAGACCGACGATCACGGCACTGGACACCAGGGCGGTGGACAAACGGCCGTGAGGTCCCGTCAGCACACGGCCGAGCAGGGCTCCGCCGCCGGCGAGCAGCAGTTGCCAACTGGCGGAGGCCGCGAAGGCCGCCAGGACGAACACGGCCTTGTCCCAGTGATCCGGTGCGGCGGCACCCTGGCCGGCGAGCACCAGGGCCGCGAAATAGATCACGGTGATCGGGTTCATCAGTGTGATGCCCAGGAACCCGAGATACGCCCGCACCGGACTCATCGGTTCGCGGTTCACCCCACCCACGTCCTGCCGCCTGCGGTACATGGCGACGGCCGTCACCGCGCTCCGGCACGCCAGAGCGAGGAGCACCACGGCCGAGGCCCGACGCAGGGGCAGCGCGATCGGCCCGATGACGGGCGCGAGCGTCGAGCCCCCGACCATCGAGACCAGCGCGTACAGGCCGTCGGCGGTCGCGACGCCCAGAGCGGCACAGGCACCGACCCGCAACGACGTCCGCGCGGTGAGGGCCACGAGATACGTCGCGACCGCTCCCACCGGCATGGCGATGCCGTAACCGGCCAGGAGACCGGCGACCAGGGCCGTGCTCATGCGCGATGCGGAGTCGACCTTCCCGGACAGCCGGACTGCTGTCGGCCCGGTCCCGCAACGGCGGCGGAGGCGGGCATCGGCAGCAGGAAAGCAGTCGTCGTGGTCATGGGTGGATTCTCGGGGTTGCCCGGCCGGCCGGGCAACCCGATTGAACGGCTGCCCCGGCGCGGACGGAGGATACTGCGCTGCTCACCGCCCGATACCCTCAACCGATCTCTGTGCCGCCCCGCGCAGTTGCGGTGAGCCGGGCCGCTGCAGGGTGCTGTTGCGGCCCGGCCTCGGTGCCCGCGCCCGGTGATGTCCGCGGCACACCACCCGCAGGACCGGCCCCTGTTCCGGTGCCGGGCTACTTGGCGCAGGTGCGGTCGCGGGCGGGCAGGTGGCCGGTGGCGAGGTAGGAGTTGACGGTGGAGTCGATGCAGGCGTTGCCGTAGACGCCGTAATTGACGTGCTGGTTGGCTCCGGCGAGGGTGAGGAGGCGGGAGCCGGGCAGACGGTCGTGCAGGGCGACGCTGTTGGTGTACGGGACGCGGGGGTCACCGGTGGAGGCGACGATCAGGGCCCGGGTGTCGCGCCGGACCCGGACGGGTGCCTCCCGGGGGCGCTCCCAGAAGGCGCACGGGGTGATGCTCTCGGTCAGCGGGGCGAACAACGGGTGGGCGGCGCGGCCCCGTTCGATGTCGCGCCAGTACGTCTCGGGGTCGCGCGGGGCGGCGACGTCGCCGCACAGGATCGCGGTCTGGGCGCTGGCCACGGAGGAACCGGCGGGGGTGAACACGCTGCGCAGCAGGTCGGCGAAGGCGGGCGACAAGGTGGTGGGGCGGCCTTCGGCGGCCCGGGCGAGCAGGGACATGTGCTCGGCCAGGGAGGCCCGCGCCGGGTCGGTCTCGTCGGCGAGTTCGGTGAAGAGCAGGGCGGGCACCTGGCTGCCGTCGAGGCGGAAGACGTCGGGATCGGTGCCGACGGTGAGCGGTTCGCGGGCGGAGGCGGCGATCACGTCGTCGAGGGTGGCGCGCACCTCTTCGCGGGTGCGGCCGAGTCCGTAGGTGTCGTGGCGCGCGGCCGTCCACTCGGCCCAGTCGTCGTACGCCTTCTCGTTCTCGGCGTCGGCGCCCTTCAGGAGGCGGGGGTTGTAGCGGTCGGGGTCCAGGGCGCTGTCGAGGACCACCCGGTCGTAGCGCTTGGGGAACATCTGGGTGTAGGCCGTGCCCAGGTACGTGCCGTAGGAGAAGCCCAGGTAGGAGATCTTCCGCTCACCGAGGACGCTGCGGACGACGTCGATGTCGCGGGCGGTGTTGCGTGTCGTGACGTGCGGCAGGACGGCACTGTTGGTGGCCCGGCACTGTTCCGCGACGCTTCTGGCACGGGCCACCTGGCGGTCGAATCCGGCTCGGTCCGGGCCGGCCGAGAGCAGGCCGGGGCCGGAGGACAGGCCGCAGTCCAGGGGGGTGCTGCGGCCGGTGAAGCGCGGGTCCATGCCGATCAGGTCGTAGCGGGCGCCGGTCTCCTTCATCACGGGGCGCACGACGAGCCCCGTGCCGAGGCCCGGACCGCCCGGACCGCCGGGGTTGATCAGGAGGGAGCCGATCCGGTGGCGGGTGTCGGTGGCCCGCAGGCGGGATATGGCGACGGTGATGGTCCGGCCGCGGGGCTTGCCGTAGTCGAGCGGTACGGTCACGTCCGCGCAGCGTGCGCCCGCGACGTCGAGGGCACGGCCCGTCCCGTCGTCCGCATCCCGGGCGCAGCGGTGCCAGTGGGGGCGCTGCTGGTAGTAGCGGCCGAGCCCGGCCGAAGGGGCCGCGTCGGCGGCCGCGGGCGTCGCGGCGGTGGCGGCGGGTGGCGCGGCCAGGCCGGTGGTGAGGCCGGCGGCGAGGACGAGTCCTACGGCCGAGGCGCGCCGTACGGCGGTGCCGGGGGTGATCATGGTGCTTCTCCTGACAGTGATGGACACGGCCGGTCCGGGGAGCGTCCGGGCCGGGCAGGTCGAGCCTTCCAGCGCACCCCGCCCGCGCGCATCGCCGTGCGACACGAAACGCCGGTACGTCAGGCGCAGCAGGACGGGCCGCCGACGTGCACCCTGCGCACTACCTCCGCCCCGGACGCGACGGGAACTCCGAGCACTGGACCCCGGATCCGCGGGCGGCCCCCTGCGGTTCCCCGTTGCCGGTACACGTACGTCCCTCGACTGGATGGAGGACCACCCGGCCGACTCGGCCGGAAGCCGGAGAAGATCCAGGAGACATGGCTCTTCGTCCAGGCGTCGCAGCTGCTGCGGGCACTCGCCCCAGCGGTACCGGCAGGGACCGCGGCAGCGATGGTGATGACGGCGAGGGCGGGCGTGATGCTCCTCATGGCGGGTCGCTCCTGCCCGCCGATAGGTTGGCGGGATGAGTGATCGACAAGACGTGGGCGACGACGACGCCGGACGGGCCGCGGCGCTGTGGCGGGAGCTGACCGCCTGGCTTGCCGAGCATGCCCCCGCTTCGGCGGCCTGTCTTCGACCCGGTGCCGGCGAGGAGGCACTGGCCCGGGTGGAGGCGCGCATGGGGTTCGCTCTGGATGCTGGGCTGCGCGAGGTGTGGGCCGTCAACGACGGCGTGGCCGATGACGACGACTCGGGTGCGGGCCTGTTCCTGGACCGGCACGCGTTGCTGCCGGTGGCGACGGCTGCCGACATCCACGATGACCTGTGCGATTCGTTCTCTGAGGAGTGGGGCCGGTTGTGGCTTCCGCTGACCACGAACGAGGTGAACGAGCCCTGGATGGGCTCCACCATCGACTGCGGCAGTGGACGACTCGGCGCCTGGTCCATGGAGGACGCCCCGGAGGAGCCCGGGGGAATGTCCTTCGTCGATCTGCTGGCAGCGGTGGTGGAGGCGGTCAAGGACGGCCGGGGAGCGTTGATGCCCTCGCCGGGCCGTTCGGGAACGGTTCCCGGCCTGGCCGACGGGGCCCTGGTCTGGCAGGACCCGGGGGAGGTCCTCGTGGCGAACTGGGCGCCGCTGCGTTACTGACTTCGGCTCGTCAGGGTGAACTTTCCCGAAGTCCCTGATGGGCTTGGTGTGGTGGCTGTATTCGATGGTGTGTGAGGTATTCGGATGGGGGCGGGCTGACCGTTGCGGGACGGGTGCGTCGGGAGTCGGTGCGGATGCGCCTGAACACCCACGTCTCCCACGCCATGCGCGAGTTGATCGCCGAGCGTGCATGGCTGACGGTGTTCCTGCTTCCCGCCTACTCGCCCGACCTCAACCCCGTCGAGTGGGTCTGGGCGCACGTCAAACGAAGCCTGGCCAACCTCGCCGTCATGGCCCTCGACCGACTCGAGGCCCTCGTCCGCAACCGGCTCAAGCGCCTGCAGTACCGCCCCGACACCCTCGACGGCTTCATAGCCGGCACCGGCCTGACCCTCGACACCCCGACCTCACCCTGACGAGCCGAAGTCAGTAGAGCCCCTCCCGACACCGGGACCCCGACAGGCGTGTGGCGCCCCGATGCCCCGGAGGGCTCGGGACGCCACACGGCTCTTGGCGGGTGACTACGGGATGAGGTCAGGGTCGAGGTCGGTGATCTCGCACTCCACGATCTCCTTCTGGACCGCGTCGTCGCAGCCGATGTCGGCCAGGGGCGCGTACACGTAGTACGGGTCCGCGTCGAGCATGCGGTAAGCCTTGGCGAAGGCGGAGAACGGACGCATCGCGCCGGAGTTCACCGACAGGGCCATCGACGAGCGCCCGCAGGAGACGTTCTTCCAGTCCGGCTCGGGGTAGCGGCCGTCGTCCCGCAGGTAGATCTTCCCGTCGGCGGCCTTGCCCTCGTAGGTCTGCACGCAGACCGCCCCGTTGGCCACCTCGTTGGAGGTCGCTCCGGACGGCATCATGGACGCGGGCATGCCGGCGGATTCGTAGGTGGCGTTGAAGGAGTACTCGTCACACGAGGCGACGTCCCTCTTGGGGTGGGCGTACTGCTTGATGGCGCCCTTGGTCAGCTTGTGCGGCTGGAAGCCGTACTGTCCGGAGCGGCCGCAGATCTTGTTGCGGTTCTGGTTGGCCCCCCGGTCCCATTCGTTGCGCTGATTGTCCTTGTGTTCCGGCTTGCTGGACATGGGCAGGTAGTGCAGGGGGTGGAACGGGTTGCTGCCCGGCCCGGTGTTGGCGTCGCCGTTGTTCTTCAGACCCATCTTCGAGCGGATCAGGTAGATGTGCGCGGCGGCGGCCGGGAACTCGTTGGACTTGATGGTGTAGCCGGGTGCGTACTCCTGGAACACGCAGCCGGGCGGCAGGCCGACATCGGCGAAGTCGCAGCGCGACCTGGACTGGAACAGGTTGTCGCCGTTCAGCCCGAGGTCGGTGTCGTCGTCGCCGGAGGCGCCGGAGAACTCCGGGCCGATGAAGCCGACGGGGAACTCCCGCGAGCGGATGGAGTCCTTGCGGGACTTGCCGTCCCAGCCGGAGCCGTTGGCGCCGCCGTTCATGTCGTTCTGCACGTCGTAGGTGAGGGTGGCCTGCCCGGTGACTTCGTGGGCGTCGTACTCCTTGGCGCCCTTCCACGTCATCGAGCCGTCCCAGGCGAAGTTGGTGCCGGCGCCCGTGCAGCCGAAGTCACACCGGGGATCGAAGCGGATGGTGATGTCGTTCTTCATCGCCGGGGTGGGCGGAGGCGAGCTCTTCGGCCGGATCCGCGCCCAGTACTTCATGTCCGGGCTCTTGGTGTCGAGCTTGATCTGCACGTCGATGAAGAAGTCGGCCTGCGACAGGCGCACCTTCGTCTTCTTGTCGTAGGTGTAGTACTCGTAGTAGGCAGCCATGCACATCTCGGTGCGGCTGAACCAGCCCCACAGCGCCTCGTCGGGGTTCGGCGTGCCGTCGGGGTTGAGCCCCGAGCACGCCGGGACGAGCTCCTCGGTGGCCAGGGCGCTGCTCGGCTGCGGGGTGTCGGAGAGCCGTTCGGTGACGATGGACGGCTTGGTGGCCCTGCCGCCCTCGGCGTGCACGGGCTTGATCTTCGCGCACATCACGGTGCCGTCCGCCCGGTCGGTGCAGTTCTCCTCGCCGGCGCGGCTCAGCTTCGCGACGCGGGTGCCGTAACCGGGGATCAGCTGCCACTCGCCGGTGGCCTTGAACTTGCCGTCGTTGTAGGCCGGCTTGTCCGGCAGCTTGATGTTCACCACGTGGTTGGTGCGGACCTGTCCGCCGGCGAGGAAGCCGTAGGTGCCGGCGGTGCCGACGTTGTCGGCCCGGTCCACGGTGGCGACCTCCACGTGGTGGGCGCCGACCCGGTCCGGGGTGGCCGAGAACGATCCGGTGGTGCCGGCCGTGGGCACGGACTGCCAGTCGGCGGCCGCCAACCGCGGTGCACCGGTACCGCCGTTGTCCTCGCCGCCTTCGGTGCCGTCCAGCAGGGCGGAGTCGGCGTCCTCGACGAGATCGGCGTCGAGCCGGTAGCGGATCTCACGGGCGCCGGCGTCACCGGTGTCGACGTCGAAGGATCCCGGCACTCCCACGCCGCCGCCGTTGCCGTCGTCCGGGTAGGTGGCCGAGGCGATGGTCTGCGGCTCACCGGGTGCGGTGGTGTCGACGACGAACTGGGTCCAGGGGGACCAGCTGAGGTTGTAGTGGGTTCCGTCGTAGGCGTTCGTACGGAACTTGTACGTCCTGCCGTCCTTCAACTGTCCGGCCGGGACGGTGACGGAGGCCGGCTTGCCCGAGTCGACGAAGTCGGACACGATCAGCCCCTCGCCCGCGGGCGTGGTGATCGGGGTGTTGGTGGCGGCGTCGTAGACCTGGAAGGTGCCGTTGACCTTGTCCCCGTCGGGGTCGGTGAACGTGTCCCGCAGGGTCGGGGTGGTGGTGTTGACCGCCCACACGCCCGCGTACGACTTGAACGGCGCGCCGGCCTGCCGGTTCGTGCCGTCCGAGGGGCGGTAGTTGTAGGTGACCGACAGCTTGGGCTGGTTGGCCGTGTTGTTCGCGGAGTTGACCCGCTTCCAGGCCTTGATGTCGTCGGTCGCCGCGCGCAGACCCATGTGGCCGCGGGTGGCCTTGGCCGAGGCCCAGGACTGGACGAGGGTGTCGACGTCGGCGTTGATCCACCCGTCGGGCTGGGTGGCGGCGCAGTCCGGGTTGCCCTTGGTCTGGGTGGAGGAGTGGTACTCCTGCTTCCAGTCGGGCTGCGAGGCCCAGCGCGAGGACGTGGAGGGGGCGCCGGTGTCCCAGACGGTCCACTTCTGCGCGACGCAGTCGGTGTTGCCGGAGTGGAAGTTCCACAGCGCCAGGTTGGTGTCGACGATCAGCGCGTCCTGGATCGGCGTGGTGTTCCAGGTGATGAACGAGCGTGCGGTGCGCGGGGTGCCGTCGGGGTTCTTCGTTCCCGGGTTGCCGAAGTCGAGTTCGGTGTCGTTGGACCAGTCGACGGTCTCGCCCTGCTGCACGTAGGTGTCGAAGGTGTTCGACAGCGCGGAGGTGGAGGGGTCGACGGTGACCGGGTACTTCGTCCTCGGGTCGGCGAGGAACTCGGCCGAGGGGGTGACGACCAGATCGACCTCGCCGGCGCCCCTGGGGACCACCTTCATGTCGACGCGTGCCCGGTTGGTGTGTTCGCCGGAGCGCTTGTCGACAGCCGAGTCCCACATGACCGGGGCGGGCATGGTGGCGCGCCGGGCACCGGTTCCGGCATCGGTGAAGGTGACCGAACCGTCCTCGTTCGCCTTCGCCTTCAGGCCCTTCGCCCTGACCGGCAGGGTGTAGGAGTAGGCGCCGGTGGGCCGTTCGCCGATCTCGACGAACTGCTCGAAGCCGGTGCGGGTGGCCTCGACGACGACGTCGGCGCCGGGCACGGCGTTCCTGTACCGGGCGCGGGTGCCGTCCAGTTCGGGCTTCGGCAGACCGCCCTTCCACCGGAGGGTCACCTCGCTGTCGCCGCTGCCCAGGGTGACCAGGTCACGGGCGGGGGCGTCCTGCGCGGCGCGCAGCGACTTCGGAGGAGTGCCGCTCCCGCCGCCCAGTCGCAGACCGCCCGGGTGCGCCTTGGGGACGACGCTGCCGTCGGCGGCCTCGGTGAGAGTGGCGTCGGCCTTCCGCCACGCGCCGTTCTTCCAGACCCGTTCGGGGCCGGCGGTCAGCTCGGTGGTGAGGGTGCCGTCCGGGTTGGCGACGGTGTAGGTGGTGGGGGTCGTCTCGTCGGTGACGACGACCTTCTTCCCGGTCTTCTTCGCCCGGGTGACGGCCCAGGCCGTCGAGCCCTTCGCGTGCTCGGCCGCCCACGCCAGGTCCGACTCCCATATCTCCTTCTGGGAGGGGGACTTGGCAAAGACGGCGGCGGCCGGTGCGGTCGGTCCGTCCGGCGCGGCCACGGCCGTCTGGCCGGATATGAAGGCGGCCTCGGCCGCCAGTACCAGGGCGGACGCCAGGGCGATGCGCGCTCTTCGGCGCCGTGGGCCGGGACGTCCGGCCGTATGTCTGGACATGGGTGAGTCGTCCTTTCCGGACCCTGCCGTTCGGCAGGATCACAGAGGGACGCTAACGGTGGTCCAGACAAATCCTGTGGACGGAATGAAATATTCCGAGTGACCACCGACATGGTTGCCCGATGGAAGTGCGCATTCCATGAAGGTTTTCTGACGGCCGTGCAGGTCCTGTGGCAACCGGCGGACGGTGGGTTTGGCCGCGGGAGAACGGGAGTCGGGGACCGGTGCGGCCTGTCGCGCCCTCCCCGGCAGGGTCCGCCGTACGCCCCCGGCAGGGCCGTTCCCGCCGGGGGCGTACGGCTACCTCGGCGGGGGAAGGGCCTCGAAGGCGCCCATCAGGAGCGGGTCCAGGGTGCCGGAGCGGCGGATCGAACGGGGCGGTCGGGCCTGGAGGGTGGGGCCGACGGCCCGCAGCAGGTTCAGGTACGCCGCCTGGGTCTCGGCCGCCGGGTCGATGCCGAGCTCCTCGGCCAGCACCTCGCGCAACTGCTGGTACGCGCGCAGGGCGTCCGCCCGGTTGCCGGCCGAGGCGTACGCCGCCATCCGGCAGCGGTAGGCGCTCTCCCGGAACGGCGCACGGCGCACCGCCTCGTCCGCGTACCGCACCCCGTGGTGCTCGTCGCCCAGGGCCGAGGCGGAGAGACTCGCCAACTCCAGTGCGTTCAGGCGTAGTTCCTCAACCCGTTCCCGGACGCTGCTGACCCACTCCCCGTCGTGCGCCGGCAGGAACGAGCCGCGCAGATTGGACACCGCCCCGGCGGCGAGCTGCTGTGCCACGGGATAGGCGTGCTCCGCGAACGCGTCCTGCGCCTCGGTGACCGCCGCGTCGGCCGCCTCCAGGTCGACCGCCGCGTCGCCGGGCAGCCGCAGCAGATAGCGCCCGCTGTGGGCGACCAGCGGGGTCCCGCCCGGTTTCTGGCGCGGGTCGCTGACATAGGCGCGCACCCGGCTGACGACGCTGCGCAGGGCCGATGCCCAGGTCTCGGGCAGTCCGTCCGGCCACACGGTGTCGGCGAGCTGGTCGCGGCCGGTTCCCGAGAAGCGTTCCAGGACCAGCCGGGCGAAGGCCACCTGGGCCTGGGCGCTCGACAGGTGCTGGGGCGGGGTTCCGTCGTGCTCGATGGTGACGAGTCCTACGAGTCTGATCAGCAAATCTGGCTCCCCAAGACATCGGCGGCTCCCCTGGCCGAAAGCGCGTGGGTGCGGCACGGAATGGATCGTGGACCATTTCGGGGACGATCACAGGATCGTCACCCCTTTTACATTCTCTTTCCCGTGCATTCGACCGTACCGGCGGTCAGTCGGCCTGTTCAACCGTGGCCGTAAACATACCCGGGCGAATACTCGGAACCGTCCCTTCCGGTATTTGGCGGCTTATCGCTCGACCTTTTCGCGAATGAAATTCGAGCCATCCGTGCCCGTATTGCGCGCGCCTTGCGGCCGCCCCCTAGAAATGACGTCGCGTTGGGACAAGGGCAAGAAGCCGAACGAAGCCGTGGAAGAGGAGACGCACGTGAACGCACCCGGAGCATGGGAACGCCTCGAACCGAAACTGGCGGCCACCCGGCGGCGGGTGCGGGCGCTCGAATCGGAGCCCGACCGCCGCAACAGTTTCGTCGCCTACACCGTCGAACGCGACAGCGCCCACGCCGATCTCGACGGACGCCGACTGCTGATGATGTCCGGATACAGCTACCTCGGACTCGCCGGTGACGAACGCGTCGTCGCCGCCGCCAAGGCCGCCGTCGACCTCTACGGGACCGGCAACCACGGCGTGCGCGCACTGGCCGGATCCATTCCGCTGCACGAGGAACTGGAGGCCGAGGTCGCCCGGTTCGCCGGGCGCGAGACGGCCATGGTCTTCGGCTCCGGCTACGCGGCCAATGTCGGCACCGTGGGCGGCCTCGTCGGCGCGGGCGACACCGTCTTCATCGACAAGTACGACCATGCCTCGATCGTCGACGGCTGCCGCCTCTCCGGCGCCACCGTCACCCGCTTCCGCCACAACGACGTCGACCACCTCGACCGCAGGCTGCGGGCCGCCGGACCCGACGGCGTACGCCTCGTCGTCGTCGACAGCGTCTACTCCATGGACGGCGACATCGCCCCACTGCCCGAACTGCGCAAGGTGTGCGACGAACACAACGCCCTCCTGATGGTCGACGAGGCACACGCGCTCGGCGTCATCGGCGCCACCGGACGCGGCATCGAGGAACACTTCGACCACGCCGTCGAGGTCGACATCAAACTCGGCACGCTCTCCAAGGCCATCCCCTCCATGGGCGGCTGGGTCGCGGGACCCGAGCGGCTGATCGGCCATCTGCGGTACGCGGCACGGCCGTTCCTGTTCTCCGCCGCCCTCGGCCCCGCCCAGGCCGCCGCCGCCCTGGAATCGCTGCGCATCCTGCAACGCGAACCGGAACGGGTCGCCCACATCCAGCACCAGTCCGAACGGCTGCGCGCCCTCATCAACGCCGAGGGACTGCGCACCCAGGACAGCGAGACCGCGGTCCTGCCGCTGATCGCCGGCTCGGACGAGGCGGCGTACGACCTTGCCACCGCCTGCCGCCGCAACGGCGTCATCGGACTGCCCGTGGTCACCCCGGCCGTCCCCAACGACCTCGCCCGGCTCCGGATCGCCGTCACGGCCCGCCACACGGAGGCCGACATCGACTTCGCCGCCGAGGTCTTCCTCAAGTCCGCCCGAGAGTGCGGCATCCTCCCCGCCCGATAGGACGTACCCCCATGGCGACCTCCACCGGACCAGCGGTCGTGATCACCGGCATCGGCGTGGTCACCCCCGCGGGCTGCACCCCCGACGAGCTGTGGGCCGGACTGCGCGCCGGCCGGTCCACCGCGGCCGAGCTCACCCACCTCGACCTGACCCGCCACCGGGTGCGCATCGGCTGCCGGGTCCGCGGCCTCGACACCATGGACCTGGTGCCCGCGAAGGACGCCCGCCGGATGGACCCGTTCGCGCTGTACGGGACGACCGCCGCACTGGCGGCCCACCGGGACGCCGGCTCCCCGGCCCCGGACCCGGGCCGCACCGCGGTCGTCGTCGGCAACGCGGTCGGCGGGCGGGCCACCAGCGACCGGGAGTCCGCGCTGTTCACCGCGGACGGCCCGCACCGGGTCAACCCGCTGATGCCGCTGATGACCATGCCCAACGCGGCCGCCGCGCAGAT
The DNA here is from genome assembly GCF_008120935.1 of Streptomyces sp. sk2.1. GTDB lineage: Bacteria > Actinomycetota > Actinomycetes > Streptomycetales > Streptomycetaceae > Streptomyces. The sequence continues at coordinate 33,805 of NZ_RDBO01000076.1, read as the reverse complement.
CGCCATGCGACTGGGCTGGACGGGACCCGCCACCACCATCGCCACCACCTGCGCCAGCGGCGCCGACGCCATCGGCCAGGCGGCGCTGCTGCTGCGGACCCACCGGGCCGACGTGGTCGTCGCGGGCGGCTGCGAATCCACCCTGACCCCGGTCACCCTGGCCGGCTTCGGCAACCTGAACGCCGTCTCGCTGCGCAACGACGAGCCGGACCGGGCCTCGCGGCCGTTCGACGCCGACCGCGACGGGTTCGTCATGGGGGAGGGGGCCGGCTTCGTCGTCCTGGAACGGGCCGACGACGCCCGGGCGCGCGGCGCGCGCGCCTACGCCGAGGTCGCCGGGTACGGCGCCACCTCCGACGCCCACCACCTGTCGATGCCGCTGCCGGACGGCGCGGGCGCGGCCGGTGCGATGGCCGCCGCCCTCGCCGAAGCGGGTCTCGCCCCGTCCGACATCGCCCATGTCAACGCACACGGCACGTCGACCCCGCACAACGACCGGGCCGAGGCCGCCGCCCTGACGAAGGTGTTCGGCACCACCGGCCCACCGGTCACCGCCCCCAAGGGCGTCATCGGCCATCTGATCGGCGCCGCGGGTGCCGTCGAGACAATCGCCGCCGTGCTGGCGATGCGGGCCCGAGAGGTGCCGCCCACCGCCAACCACGAACGCCTCGAACCAGGAATGGACATCGACGTGGTCCACGGAGAACCCCGCCCCATCGCCTCGGGCCCGCATCGCCAGCCAGC
>NZ_RDBO01000076.1:12627-32961 GCF_008120935.1 Streptomyces sp. sk2.1 | reverse complement strand
GCCCCGCCCTGTCGAACTCCTTCGGCTTCGGCGGACACAACGCCTCGCTGGTGGTGGTGCCGGCATGACGACGACGGCCGGGACCCCGCGCACCGCCGAGCCCCCGCGCACCGCCGAACGCACCGCCACCACCGAGGAGATCACCGCCTACCGGGCCGCCGCCCGCGCGGGACTGCCCCCGGCCGCGAACGACCAGGCGTCGCCCGTGCACGCCTTCGTGCTCGCCCACGCGGAGGCCGACCGCACCGTGCGGTCACTGATCGCGGGACAGGAGGCATCGGTCGTCCACCTCGGACAGGACATCCGGCTGCGGCGGCCGGTACGGCCCGGCGAGAGCGTCGGCATCGCGCTCGACGTGCTCGGCGCCCGGCGCGAACCGCGCGGCACCCGGGTCGCCGTACGCACCCGGCTCACCGGCCACGACGGCACCGAATTCGCCGAACTGGTCACCGGAGCCCTCCTCGTGGGCGCGAACGGCATCGAACCGTTCGGCGAGATCCCCCAGGGGAGCGCCCCGGCCCCCGCCGGACCGCCCGGCGAACCGGCCACCGCCACCCACGAGTTGACCCCGGAAGGCATCCGCGCCTACGCCCACGCCTCCGGCGACCTCAACCCCATCCACCTCGACGCCGCCGCCGCCCGCGCCGCCGGCTTCGAGAACGTCATCGCCCACGGCATGAGCGTCGTCGCCCTGGTCTGCGAGGAGATCGCCGACCGGTACGCGCACGGCGACATCGCCCGCATCCGTGCCGTCAGCGGCCGGTTCTCCGCCCCCGTCCCCCCGGACGAACCGCTCGACATCACCCTCCGGCCCGACGCCGACCGCACCGTCGTGCGGTTCGCCTGCCGCACCGCCGGAGGAATCGCGGTCAAGGCCGGCCTGGCCGAGATCGCCCCCGCACCGGAAGGAGACGGCCCCCCATGACTGACACGCCCCCGAGGCCCCCGGCCGACGAACTCCTCACCGGCTTCCTCACCCACGTCCGCGAGCGCCCCGACGCACCCGCGCTCCTCCAGCACGGCGAGGAGACGACGTACCGCACGCTGTACGAGACGGCCGACCGCGAACGCGAACGCCTCGCCCGCCTCTCCCTCGCCCCCGGCGAACCCGTCGGCGTCCTCGCCCCCAAGTCACCCGGCACCATCGCCCTCGTCCTGGCCTGCCTGCTCACCGGACGGCCCTTCCTGCTGCCGTCCCCGGCGCTCGCCGACGCCCAGCTCGCCGAACTGTTCGCCCAGGCCGGCTGCCGGCACGTCCTCGCCCCCCGCGGCGAACCGGAACGCGTCCTGCCGCCGGGCACCGCCGAACCGCTCCCGCTGCCCGCCGACACCGCCTTCATGCTCACCACCTCCGGCTCCACCGGACTGCCCAAGATCGTTCCGCTGGGCCGCGGTGCCGTGGACCGGTTCACCGGCTGGGCCGGCCCGGCCTTCGGCATCGGCCCCGGCACCACCGTCCTCAACCACGCACCGCTCAACTTCGACCTGTGCCTGTTCGACGTCTGGACGACACTCGCGCACGGCGGCCGGGTCGTCCTCGTCGACCCGGCGATCGCCGCCGACGGCCGACGCGTCCTGGACCTGGTGGCACGGCACGAGGCGGACATCGTCCAGGCCGTACCGATGCTGTACGGACTGCTCGCCGACGCCGCCCGCCGGACCGGGACCGCCCTGCCCTCCGTACGGCACGTCCTGTTCACCGGCGACGCCGTGCCCGACCGCACCCTCGCCGAGCTGCCCCGGCTCTTCCCGAACGCGCGGCTGTACAACGTCTACGGCTGCACCGAGACCAACGACAGCTTCATCCACGAGGTCGACACCGGCACCACCGCGTTCCCGCCCGTCCCCGTCGGCCTCCCGCTGCCCGGCGTCCGGGCCCTCGTGCTCGACGACCGCGGTGCCCCCGTCGAGGGCCCCGGCTCCGGCGAGCTGTACGTCTCCACCCCCTTCCAGGCGCCCGGCTACCTCGACCCCACCCGCCACCGCGGCAAGTTCACCGGCCATCCGCTCGGCCTCGACGACCGGCCCTGGTTCCGCACCGGCGACCTGGTGCGCCGCGACACCGACGGCCGGCTCCACCTCACCGGCCGCGCCGACTTCCAGGTCAAGGTGCGCGGCGTCGCCGTCAACACGGCCGAGATCGAACAGGTGCTGCTGCGCCACCCCGCCGTGCTGGAGGCGGGCGTCGTCGCCCGGCCCGACCCGCTCACCGGCCGCACCCTCGTCGCGGGGGTCCGCCGCGCCCCCGGCACCGGGCTCAACAGCCTCCAGCTCAAGGAGCACTGCGCCCGCGGCCTGCCCGGGGCGGCCGTCCCCACCGTCCTGCGGATCACCGACGAACCGCTCCCCAAGACCTCCACGGGAAAGGTCGACCGCAACGCGCTCGACCGTCCCGCCGAGCGGCGCCCAGCAGTCACGAACGAAGGAAGGACGTCATGAGTCACACCACCACCATCAAGAGGTTCGTCATCGACGAGTTCCTGCCCGACCTCGGCACCCACGAGCTCGCCGACGACCACGACCTCCTCTCGGACGGCGTCATCGACAGCCTCGGCGTACTGAAACTGATCGCCTGGGTCGAGGACCACTTCGAACTCGCCGTCGGCGACGCCGACCTCGACCCCAACAACTTCCGCAGCGTGGCGGCGATCGACGCGTTCATCGCGGACTCCCGCCAGGGGGTGACCGGCTAGCCATGCACGACGCGCTCACCGGGCTGCTCGCACGGCGTCCGGTGGCCGAGCGCGAGACCTGGCGGTCACTGTGGGACCGGCTCGGCGACGGCTCGCTGGACAAGGAGCAGGCCGTCGCCCTGCTGGCCTCACTGACCACCCGGCTCCCCGGCCCCGAGACCCTGCACGCCCTGCGGGAATCCCTCCTCGAACGGCGGCCCGCCGTACCCGCCGGCCACTGGCACGGCACCGTCAACGTCGTCGGCACCGGCGGCGGCCCGGCCACCTTCAACATCTCCACGGCGTCCGCGTTCGTCGCGGCGGCCATGGGCGTGCGGGTCGTCAAGTCCGGTTCGCGCGCCTACACCTCCGGCCTCGGCTCGGTCGACCTGCTCGAACGCCTCGGCGTACGGCCGACCGCCTCGTACGAGCAGACCGAACGGGCCCTGGACCAGTACGGGATCGCCTTCACCGGACCCTTCGTCTACCCGGTCGAACTGGCCCGGCTGGCCCGCACCATCGCTCCGACCGGCATGAAACCCTTCGGCCGCTTCCTCAACGCGCTCGGCCCCTTCCTCGCGGACCTGCCCACCGCCGCCCAGGTCACCGGCGTCTCGCACACCATGCCCCACGCCGCGCTGCGGGCCCTGGCGGACCGGGTGACGGACCGGCGGATCTGGCTGACCACGAACCCCGAGGGGGCCGACGAACTCCTGCCCTTCACCGACAACACCATCCACACCAACGACCCCGACGACCGGGAGATCCTGCTCAAGGCCGGTCAACTGGCCGGTCAGGAAGGGTCGTTCGACGAGCTGCGCCCCGTCGCGGCCACCGCCGCGGCAGGCCACTTCCTGGACGTGCTCGACGGCGACACCACCGCCACCGTAACCCGGACCCTCTGCCTCAACGCCGCCGCGCTCGCGGTGGCGAGCGGCCACATCACCGGCTGGCGACCCGCGTTCGCGGCCGCCGAACGCGCCGTCGCCGGCGGCGCGGCCCGCGAACTGGCCGAACGGATGCGGACCCGGACCGCCCCGGCCGGAGCCGGAGCCGGAGCAGGAGCTGGAATCGGAGCCGGAGCGGGGGCACGCCATGGCTGACTTCTTCGTACGCGACCACAACGGCACCGGCCCCGGCCTCGCCCTGTTCCTCAACGCGGGCGACCCGCCCCTCGACGTCCTGGAGGACCTCGTCCCCATGCTCGACGAGGAGGGCGTCGACTGCCTGGAACTCGCCGTCCCCTTCCCCGACTCCGTCACCGACGGACCGGTCATCCGGCGCTCCGCGCGCCGCGCCCTGGACCGTGGCACCGACCTCGAAGGCGTACTGGAGTTCATCGCCCGCGTCCGTCCCCGGCTGCACCGGCTGCGCATCGCCCTGCTCACCGACTGGAGCCACTCCCTCAAGCACCGGGACCTGGCGGACGCCACCCGCGACATCGCCGCGAGTGGCGCGGACGGACTCCTCGTCCACGCCCTGCCGCCGCGGCTGGGCACCGCCTACCACGCGGCGGCCCGCGACGCCGGACTGCCCGTCGTGACCACCTGCTACCAGAACAGCTCCGCGGCGACCATGGACCGGGCCGCGGCCCACGCCTCCGCCTACCTCTACCTCGTGGCCCACTACGGACGCAGCGGCACCGCCCCCGCTGCGGGACACACCGCGCTGGCCGGCACCGTCGCCGCGCTCCGGGCCCGTACAGCGTCCCCGATAGCCGTCGGCTTCGGGGTCAGGACCCGCGACGACGTGGCGGCCGTCCACGCCTGCGGGGCCGATGCCGTGATCATCGGCTCCGCAGGCGTCGAACGGATCGAGCGCGCCCTCGACGAGGGCGGCGATCCGGTCACCGGCTTCCGCGACTTCGTCCGGTCCGTCCAGCCCGTGCGGCAGGCCGTCGGCGCCACCGCACCCGACAGAAACAGGAGTTGAGCAATGATCATTCGTGACATCGAGGACGTGAAGACCGTCGAGTGGGGCAACGGTCTGAGCCGCCGCTTCCTGCTGGCCTCGGACGGCGTCGGCTACTCCCTCACGGACACGGTCGTCCGGGCCGGTACCAAGTCCCGCCTGGAGTACCGCAACCACCTCGAATCCTGCTACTGCATCGCGGGCTCCGGCGAGGTGGTCGAACTCGACGGCACCTCGCACCCGATCACCCCCGGCGTCCTGTACGCGCTCGACAAGCACGACGCCCACTACCTGGTGGCGAGCCCGCACGAGGACCTCCGGCTCGTCTGCGTCTTCAGCCCGGCGCTCCAGGGCGACGAGGTGCACAGCCTCGACGCGCACGTGTCCTCCGCGTACTGAAGAAAGCACCTATGAAGGCGGTTCCCAGTGATCCGATGGAACACCGACCAGGCCGACCTGCGGGAAGGCCTGGCACGGTGGGGTGAGGCGCTCAGCGCCGACCACCTGGAACAGGACGAGCGCGCCGCGTTCTCCTGGGACAAGTGGAAGCTCGTGCAGAAGACGGGCATCCTCGCCCTGCCCTTCGAGGAGCGGTACGGCGGCCTCGGCCAGTCGCTCCTCACCACCATGTACGTGCTCGAAGGACTCGGCGAGCACTGCCGCGACGCCGGACTGAGCTTCTCGGTGACGACCACCCTGGCCAGCACCGGCGTCCCCCTGGAGAAGTTCGGCACCCCCGAACAGAAGGAGAGGTATCTGCCCCTGATCTGCTCCGGCGAGATGATCGGTGCCCACGCCATCACCGAGGCGGAAGGCGGCTCCGACGCGATGGCGATGACCACGCGCGCGGAGCGGGACGGCGATCACTACGTCCTGACCGGTGGCAAGACGTTCGTCAGCAACGGCCCCGTCGCCGACGTGTTCGTGGTGTACGCCCGGACCCGTCCCGACGGCGGGGCGCTCGGTGTCACCGCGTTCCTGGTGGACCGCGGCACCCCGGGCCTGACGATCGGCGAACCGGTCAAGAAGATGGGTCTGCGCACCTCGCCGCTGAGCGAGCTGTACTTCGACGGGTGCCGGGTGCCCCGGGACCGGGTCCTGGGCCGGGTGGGGGGCGGATTCATCGTCCTCGACCACGTGATGAAGCGGGAGATCCTGTTCTCCTTCATCGTCAACGCCGGCGAGATGCGACACCGCCTGGAACGCATCGTGGAGTACGCGAAGACCCGCAAGTCCTTCGGACAGCCGATCGGCTCGTACCAGTCGATCGCCAACAAGATCGTCGACACCAAGATCGGCCTGGAGACGGCACGGAAATGGCTCTACGACACCGCGGAACGGCTCGTCGCCGGCGAGAACGTCACCACGGACCTGGCCATCGCCAAGCTGCTCACCAGTGAATCCAATCTGGCCAGCAGCATCACCGCCGTCCAGATCTTCGGAGGACACGGCTACATGACCGAGTACGGGCTCGAACAGGACGTCCGCAACGCGGTGGGCGGCACGATCTACTCGGGCACCAACGAGATCCAGTACAACCGGATCGCCTCGATGCTGGGACTGGGCAAATGACCGAGGCACCCGCACCGGTGCTCAAGGTCTGCGGGGCCACGGCCCCGCAGGACATCGAGGTACTGGCGGCCGCCGGTGCCGACCGTGTCGGACTCTGGCACGGCGTACCCGGCGGCCCGGCCGATCTGCCGGAGCGCGAGCTGACCGCCCTCGCGGCGGCGGCCCGCGCCACCGGCGTACTCGAACCCGTCCTGGTCACCTTCCTCGACGACCCCGACGCCCTGGCCGGTGCCGCGCGCCGCGCCGGGGTGTCCCGGCTGCAACTGCACGCCTACCAACCACCGGCATTCGTAAGGGCGTTGCGCGCGGCACTGCCCGACGCCGTACTGATCAAGGTCCTGCACGTGCGGGACGGCAACTGCCTGGAACGCCCGTTGATCGGCGCGTACGAACGGGCGGGCACCGATCTGTTCCTGCTGGACGCGACGGCCGGGGACGGCCGGGTCGGCAGCACCGGGCTGCGCCTGGCCGAGTCCGATGTGCTGGCCCTGGCCGAACGGTTCGCACTGCCGTTCTGGCTGGCCGGCGGCATCACCCCGCACAGCAGGACCGACCGCGCCGCCGTCGCGGACCATCCGCGCTTCCACGGTATCGACGTGGACACCGCGGCCCGTGACGCACGGGGCCGTTTCGACGCGGACGCGGTGACCGCCCTGGCCCGTGCCTGGCGGACCGCCCGGCACCCCGTCCCGTACCCGAAGGAGCACCCATGACCTCCCGCTTCGTCGAGGCCCTGCTGACCGCCGAGCGCCCGCTGATCATGGAGGTGAAGCGACGGGACGCCCACGGCATCGACCTCATCGCGGGCCGCACCCCCGCGGACATCGTCGCCGCCTACGAGGCGGCGGGCGCACCCTGCATCTCGGTGGTGACCGGCCGCTGGTTCGCGGGCACGACCGAACTGCTCAGGGACGTCGCCCGGCTCACCGAACTCCCCCTGCTCCAGAAGGACTTCATCACCCGGCGCGACCAGATCGCCGCAGCCGGGGAACTCGGCGCCTCGGCCGTCCTGCTCACCGCCGCACTGCTGCCCGCGTCGAGCATGCGCACCCTGGTCGAGACCGCGCTGCGCACCGGGCTGACCCCGTTCGTGGAGATCACCGACGAGGCGGAACTGGAGCTGGTCCCGCACGCCGACGAATGCGTGATCGCCGTCAACAACAAGGACATCACCGCGCGCGAGCGGGACGCCGGCGACATCGGCCGCAGCCTCGACCTGCTGCCCGCGCTGCGGGCCGCGGGCACCCCCTGCCCGGTCAGCGCCAGCGCCATCGACAGCCCGGAGAAGGCCGCCCGGCTGCTGGCCGCCGGGTACCGGGGCCTGCTGATCGGCACCGCACTGCTGCGCGCCACCGACCTGCACGCCTGGCCGACGTCCCCGCACCGCCTGCCCACGGGGTGAGTGGGGGAGGGGCGGAGACCTGTGACGGCCCGACCCGGGCCGCGGATCCCTCGGGGTCCGCCGGAGGACCGGTGGAGCCCTCTCCGCCCCGTGCCCGCTCCCGGCCCTCCCGCTCAAGGGGCCGGGGAGGGACGCTCGACGACCGCTCGGCAACGGATCGAAACCACCTGGCCGCGCTCCGTGCGCGGCGTCTATGCTCTCTCCCGCTCGCGCGCCGAGCGATCGGCCGAAGTCCACAGTGAGGACGCTTCGATGACCGCCAATCCGTACTCTCCCCACAACGCTCCCGGCCCCGGTGCGCCGCTTCCGCCGCAGACGCCGCCGGCCAGGCAGGGCAAGGCCGCGGGCATCCTGCTGATGCTGTCCGTCATCACCGTCGGGTTGATGGCCGGTCTGTTCTTCGCCTACGACGTGTCGGTCATGCCCGGCCTCGCCCGCACCGACGACCCGGTGTACGCGCAGGCCATGCAGAACTTCAACGAGGTGATCGACACCAGCGGCCTGTTCGTGCTCGTCTTCCTCGGCGCGCTCGCCGTGACGGTGGCCGTCGCCGTACTGGAGTACCGCAAGGGGCACCGCGAGGTCGCCCTGTGGGCGGGGATCGCCGCCGGTCTCTACGTGGTGGCGCTGCTGGTGACGTTCTCCGTCAACATCCCCCTGAACAACGAACTCGCCGCGATCGGCAACCCGGTGAAGGCCACGGACCTGTCGATCGTCGACAAGTTCAAGGGGACCTGGGAGGCGACCAACATCATGCGCACCCTGTTGTGCACCGCGGCCCTGGGCTGCCTGGCGCACGGCCTGAAGCTCCACGGCCGCGCCACACCCGCGGTCTGAACGGAACTCCGGGCCGAAGGCCCCGTACGACGACGAACGGCGTGGCCTTCGGGCCACGCCGTTCGTCGTCGTTCTCTTCGGCCCCGTTCGCACCGGGGCCACAGGCCGAGGCCGTCATCGACCCGCCCCCGTCACCGTCGGGTGCCGGGCTTGGGGAGCGGTCGGGGACGGGGGACGGACCGGGGCTTCAGCGGCTGGGGGTTGCGCCCGCCGCGGTTGAACTCGGTGAAGGTGCTGGAACCACGCAGGGCGGTCGTGCGAGCTCGCATGTTGACTCCCATGTGTCGTTGCGATGTACTCCCTGTGGAGTGCTTTGAATGTAGTACTTCACTTGAAGTGGTGTCAACGTCCTTGGGAGGTTTCCATGCGTCAGAACCCGGCGCGCAGGGCCGCATTGCTCGACGCGGCCATCGAAGTACTGGCCCGGGAGGGGTCGCGCGGACTGACCCTGCGGGCCGTGGACGCCGGGGCCGGGGTGCCGGTCGGCACCTCCTCCAACTACTTCGCCAACCGCGCCGAGTTGCTGCGGCAGATCATGGAACGCACCGGCGAGCGACTGACGCCGGACCCGGAGGAGCTCGCCGAGACCATGAAGGCCCCGGCCTCCCCCGAACTGGTCGCCCTCCTGCTGCGCCAGGTCCACGAGCGCATGGAGGCGGACCGCAGCAGCTACCTGGCCATGATGGAGCTGCGTCTGGAGGGCGTGCGCCGGCCCGAACTGGGCGCCGAGCTCAACAAGCGCCTCCGCGCGACGCTGGAGGACAACATCCGCTTCCACGAGGAGGCGGGCCTGCCCGGCGACCGCGTCGCGGTGACCCTGATGTACCTCGCGGTGCACGGCATGATCGTGGACGACCTCATGGTGCCCGACGTCCTCATGGGCTCGGCGGGCGAGCTGATCGACGAGCTGTGCGAGCGGCTGCTCGCGCACGGGGCGCGGGAGACCGCCTGAGCGACGGCCGTTCCCGCGCTGCGGGAGTCGCGAGTGCGGCGGGCGGTGCGGGCGGTACGGGTGCCCGGGGTGGCATGGGCGCCCGGGCGCCCCGGTGCTTCGACGGGGCACCCGGTCCTCGGGGCCGGTGACTTCGAGGCCGATGCTTCGGGGCCGGTGCCCGCCCGGACTCCTGTCCGGACACCCGCCCGGACTCCTGCCCGGATTTCCGCTCGGGCTCTCAGCCGGGGATCTCCGTGCGCTCCCACCACTCGTAGACGGGCAGCCGCCCCTCGGCGGTCTCCTGATGGCGCGTCGTGGCCCTGAAGTGTTCGTATCCGCCGCGGAACGGGACCTTGACGTCGGGCCCGGGGCCGGTGAGGGGGACGATGCGGTCGGGAAGGTCGTCGGGGCCGCCCTCAAGGGCTGCTTTCAGTGCTTCGGTCATGGTCAGAGTGTCCCCAGCGGGCGGTCCGGCCCCTTCGAGACGCGCCGATGGGGGCGCCGTCACGCGCCCCGTCCCACTCCGACGGCGCGCGTGCGCCCGCCGACGTCACCGTCGGCGACCCGGAGCCGGTCGGGTTTGTTGCGGGGTCGGCCGGATGCTAACTTCGCAACAAGTTGAACAGTATCTTCGAAATCCCCTGGACCCCGGACCTCGCGGAGGCGGACGGATGCTGCAGATCCGGATCGGTGCCGAACGCGCCGCGGACGCGGACGACCGCCTGATGCGGACGACCCTCGGGTGGCGCCGGGGCATGAGCGAGGACGAGGCGTGGGAGGCCGGACGCGGCATCTGGAAGTTCAACGCCGACCGGGCCCTGTCGCAGGACGAGGCGCAGATCATCAACGCCGAGGGCACCGTCCTCGCGGTCGCGAGGATCATCGGCATCTCCAAGCACGGTGACCGCTACGCTCTCGAGGGCGAGCTCCTGCGGGACGACCCCCGCGTCGGCCACCCCACCGGGAGCCCGCACCTGTCCCGCAACCCCGTCACCTACATCTGACGCGGCCCCATGACGCTCCTGCTCCAGGCACCACCGCACGACGAAAAGAGGCCCACGGCCATGGCCGACACCGGAACGGGCACCCGCTCCCCCCACCCGGCCGCCGGGCGCACACCCAGGGAAAGGACCGGGGCGACGGTACGGAAGGGGCGACTCCGGTGAGCGACTTCGACGCGATCGACGCGCTGCTCGCGGCCGTCGGCCCACAGGCCGAGCTCCCGCCGCCGGACGTACGACGGGAACTGCGGGAGCGGGCCAGGCTCTCCAAGGCGCAGGTGGCCCGCACGCTCGGCGTGAGCCCGAGCACGGTCGGCGGCTGGGAGAACGGCCGGGACCCGGTGGACGAGACCCGGAAGAGGTACGCGTACCTGCTGGACGGACTGGCCGCCAAGTTCCCGGCCGGACCCGGCACCGAGCCCCTGGCCTCACCCTCGTCCTCACCTTCACCTTCGCCCTCACTCTCGACCTCACCTCCACCTCCGGCTGAGGACGAGTCCGAGGACGACGTGGAGTCCCTGGCCGTCCCCGAGCCGTGCGTACTGTGCGGTTCACCGGCCGGGCACCGCGTGGCGGGCTTCGCCCAGCACCTGGACCCGGCCGACTGCCGGTCCGCCACCACCCCCGGGACACGGCCCGGCCCCGCGCGGGAATCCTCGCCGGCCGCCACCCCCGTACCGTCCGCACCGGCCCCGGAACCGTCCGCACCGGCCCCGGAGGCGGAGGCAGCGGCGTCGCGGGGACGGAGCGGGGCGCACCGTCCCGGGCGCCCCACGGGCCCGGCCGGGCGAGCGTTCCAGGAACCCCACGGGCCCGGCGACCTGATCGGTGAGGCGGTCCGGGCCGCGCTCGACGAACACCGGGGCGACATCGACGCGGCCCTCGCCGCGCTGCTGAAGCGGGCGATCCCGGACGCGATGCGGCTGCTGGACGAGACCCGCAAGGGCGCCCGGTACGACATCGTCGCGCACCCGTGGATCCCGGACATCCTGCGCAAGCAGACCTCCCGCGGCGCCGACCAGGTGTGGGAGGCCCGTCCGAAGTGGACCCGCCGCGAACTGCCGCCGGGCCGCCACGAGGTGACCGCGCTCGACATCAACGGCGCCTACCTCTCCGCCCTCAAGACGCACCTGCCGCTCGGGCAGCTGGAGCACACCGCCGGACTGCCCCACGACCGCCGCCGCGCCGGTGTCCACCTGATCACCCCGCCCGAGTGGGAACACGAAGCGGTGCTCCCCAACCCGATCGGCAACCGGGACGAGCCCGGCCCGCTGTGGGTCACCGAACCGACCCTGCGCCTCCTGCTGCGCCTCTCCGGCCCGAGGCACGCCCTGTGCGCGCCCCCCGAGATCCACGAGTCCTACACGTCCGGCGCGACGGAGAACCTGCTGGAGAAGTTCCGCGTCGTCCTCAAGGACGCCCGGGACGCGGCGATCGCCGCCGATGACGAGGTGACACTGGAGTACGTGAAGGCGATGTACTCGAAGTTCGTCTCCACGATGGGGGAGTCCAACTACAACCGGGAGCTCTACCGCCCCGACTGGATGCACATCATCCGCAGCCAGGCGTTCTCCAACCTCTGGCTGAAGGCCCTCAAGGCACACGACGAGGGCCTCACCGTCGTACGCGCGATGGGCACGGACGAGCTCCACGTCATCGGCGACTGGCACCGGGTCTTCCCCGAGGGCCGGGGAGTCACCGAGGTCAAGACGAAGGACGTCTACACCGCGGGCAGCGGTGAAACCGGTGAAACCGGGGACACCGGCGAAACCGGGGACATGGATGAAACCGGAGACCTGTCGGGAGAGGGGGAGTAGATGCCCGAGAGGACCATCGACTTCGGGAAGTTCGGCGCCCGGGGCATCAAGGGCAGCGAAGCCGTCGCGCGCAAACTGGACGAGCTGTCGGGCGGCATCGTCACCCCCGTGACGGTGAAGCGCGGCCTGATGGCGCGCCTGCACTACCTCACGAGGACCGACCACAGCCGCAGGGCGGCCAGGGAAGCCGGCCTGACCGTCACCGACCGCACCCTCAGGGCCTGGCTCGACGAGAGGCGCCGGCCGACGCGCGCCAACCTCGAACGCATCGACCTCGCCTACCGCCGGGTGCGCCGCCAGAACGTGGCCCGGCACCTCCTCGCCCGCCTGAACGCAGGCGGTGGCACCCGGGTGGAGATCCATCCCCTCAACCAGTCACAGGTCGCCAGGCCGCTCCAGCGGGTGGTGGAGTACCGCACGATGAACGTACGCCGCTGGGACCGCATCGTCGGCTCCTGGGCATCCGGCGACCACCAGGGCCTCGACGAGGCGTGGGGGGACACGATCGTCGACCTGGGGTCGCAGTGGGGACAGTACGAGTACGTCACCAACATCGGCTTCGCCGCGTAGACCGAGCCGCAGGGGCTCGAATTCCGCGTCCCGATCCCATGACCGATGTCCGGTCGATGCCCGGTCGACGTCCGATGGGCTTTCGGTGGGGCTACGGTGATGGGATGAGCGATGATCCCGTGATACTGCGTCCAGTGGCAGAGGACGACCTGCCGGTGCTCGAGCGGTTCCTGACGGATCCTGAGGCGGCCGGGCCGTTCCAATGGATGGGCTGGTCGGATCCGCGGCGCTGGCGGCGCCGGTGGGAGCAGGACGGCCTGCTGGGTGATGACGGCGGTCGGCTGATGGTGGAAGACGGCACCGGTCGGCTCGGCGTTGTGGCCTGGCGGAAGGTCGTGACCTCGCGGAGCTCGTACTGCTGGAACGTCGGGGCCCAGTTGCTGCCGGGTTGCCGGGGCCGTGGTGTCGGCACGCAGGCACAGCGGCTGCTGGTGCACCACCTGTTCGCACACACTCCCGTGGTCAGGATCGAGGCGGACACCGAGGCGGAGAACATCGCCGAGCAGCGCGCACTGGAGAAGTCCGGCTTCGTCCGTGAGGGCGTGCTGCGCAGCACCTTGTTCCGGGGCGGGCAGTGGCGGGACGTCGTGCGCTACAGCGTGCTCCGCGACGACATCGTCCCGGACGAGCCCCTGGAACGGTTCGGTCCCAGCAGCGGGCCATCGGTCCGACGGGGACCGAGTCGGCGGGCCGGAGACGAAGCGAGGCCGTGACGGCAACCCTGCTGATCCCGCGACCGGTGACAGGCGACGTGCCGCGCAGGTGTCACCCACCGTGCGCCGAATCCGCAGAACCCGCAGTTCCGCGGTCTTCTCCGGTGCCGACCACCGCACTTCGGCGCAATCCGATCGAGGCATCCGCCCGGACCGGAGTGCCGGCGTCGGCTCATGCCCGGTGGGCTACGCTGTGCGACCATGACTACCGGGACGGCCTTGCGCCACACACGGATCGGTGACCCGGTGCTCCTCTGAGCGCCGTACGGGCCGTTCCGGGCCCGCTCTTCGTCCGAGGCTCCTGCGCTGTCGCGCGGGCTCCGCCTCCGTCGTGTCGATCACAGGTTCTGCACATCGATCACGACAGGAGAAAACATGCCCACCATGACGTTGCGGATTCCCACCGCGGACGGCCGGGCCGACGCCTTCGCCGCCTTCCCCGATCGCGGCGAGCAGCACCCGGGGGTGCTGATGTACGCGGACGGCTTCGGCATCCGGCCCGTGCTGCGGGAGATGGCCCGCGAACTGGCCGGGCACGGGTACTACGTGCTCGTCCCCAACCTCTTCCACCGGCACGGCCCGGCCCCGGTGGTCGAACTGCCCGAGCACATCGGGGAAGAGGCCCGGCCCGCGATCCTCGCCCGGTTGATGCCCCTGATCGAGGCACACACCACCGAACGTGTCCTGAGCGACGCCGACGCCTACCTCGGGTTCCTCACCACCCGGCCCGAGGTGAGCGCCGGTCCGGTCGCGGTGACCGGCTACTGCATGGGCGGCCTCTACGCGATGCGCACCGCCGCGGCCCACCCCGACCAGGTGGCGGTCGTCGCCGCGTTCCACGGCCCCGTGGGTGCCGACGGGCCCGACCTCTTCTCCGGGATCACCGCCCAGGTCCATCTCGGCCATGCCGAGGGCGACCTGACCCCCGAGGCCCTCGACGAGCTCAACCAGGCCCTGGACGCCGCAGGTGTCAGCCACACCTCCGAGATCTACCCCGGCACCGTCCACGGCTTCACCATGTCCGACACCGACGCTTTCAGCGCTTCCGGACTGGAGCGCCACTGGGAGCGCCTGCTCCCCCTCCTGGACCGCACCCTGGCCGACCGCTGAGGCTCCGGCCGGAAACCGGGCCCGAAACGGCCGTGACCGGTCACCGGCATGGCGGGTCGTACCGATGTCCCCGTGGCCGTGGCCGTTTCCGCCCCGAACGGGACTTCCGCAAGAGCCAGGTCGTTCGCGAACCCCGAGCCTCCGCGGTCGCGAACGTCCTGGCGCCCCGGCTCGTCGGCGGCCCACCGTCTGACGGTCTCGGCGCTACAGGTCGGCCGACTCCATGGTGATGGGTCGGCGTCCGCCGAAGCAGGCCACCACTGCCGTCGCCGTGGAGTTCAGGAAGATCGTGAACCAGAACGACCTGTCCACCGCGTCGATGGATCCGGTGCGGAGCGGCTCTTCCCCGGCTCGTCGAAGGATGTCGACGCTGTCGGCCAGACCGTCGACCGTGCGGCCACGCTTCAAGGAACGGCGCATTCGAGTCCGGAAGACGCCCGCGTGCCGGTTGGCCGGGACCAGGCCGTCCCAGACGACGAAGTCGGCCCCGGCGATCAAGGCGTTGCGTGCGGGCCCGCACGCCGGGGTCTGTTCGCGGAGCATGGCGATGAGGTCGTCGCGCGTCACACCGCGCCCCGGCGACGGGAGGACCGACGATCGGCTGTGTGCGACAACTCCAGCGCCTCTCTGGTGGAAGTCCGGCTGCTTCGGCCTGGCTTCCGCGCAGCCTATGCGGTGCCGTCGGTGACGACCACCGAGCCTCGGCACACTGGTCGAGCCGTGACGCGCCGGCCGGAACCCGGTCACGAGAGCTGGAACCGGTGCGGTCGGCGTCGACTACGCTCGCCTCCATGTCCGAGCCGGCCCCTGACCCTCGCATGCAGTCCTTGATCGACCATCTCCTGCCAGGGGCCGTGAGAACGGTGAAGGTCACCGGGTTCGACGGAGCGGACGTCCTGGTGCGGCTCGTGGACGCTGAGGGAGGGGCGACCGAGACCGGTCGGATTCCTCGGCAGGAAGCGTCGATGGGCCGGGTGGAGCACCCGGCCGAGCTGTTCGAGGTCGGCCAGGAGATCGATGCCGAAGAGCTCGGGCGTTGGCGCGGGGGCCGGCTCCATCTCTCCGCCAGGGCGTGCGAGAATCCGGCCCTGCGGTCCTTCCTCCTCGGGTTCGAACGGGGGCAGGTCGTCGCCGGGACGGTCTCCGCGGTTCACGACTTCGGGGTCTTCGTTCACATCGACGGCGAACCGGACGGCCTGTGCACCGGCTTCATCCGGGTGCCGGACCTGACCTGGGGCTGGATCGGTCACCCCTCCGAAGCCGTCGAGGTCGGCCGGCGGATCACCGCAGAGGTGATCATCGCTGAGACGCGCTCCGGCCAGGTCACGCTCTCGTTGAAGGCCCTGCGGGAAGACCCGCTCATCCGGTTCGCGGATCGGGCCGGACAAATCCTCACCGGGCCGATCACCGAGATCGTTCCTTCCGGCGTGTTCGTGCAACTCGCTCCCGACGTCGTGGGGTTCCTCCACCTCTCGGAGCTGACCGACGAGCCGACCGTGACTCCGGATCAGCTCGTCGACGAAGGCGAGCCGATCACGGTGAAGGTCGCCGAGGTCGACCTCCAGCGTCACCGGGTGCGACTGAGTGCCGTTGACGGAGCGGACAGAACCTGGTGAATGGGCATGCCGGTGCCCGATCCGATCTTCTCGACGGGTCTTCTCGACGAGGGCGTCGCCGTGCTGACGGAGGAGTTCGCGCAGGGGCGTGTGAGCTGGAACCGGGTGTTCGCCCGCGCGGGCCGATGCGGGCGCCCCGCAGCAGCCCGTAGCGTCTTTTCGCGAGGGCAACACCTTCCGGCCGGAGCACCGGGACGGTGCCCCGGCCGCGCACTGCCGGACGCGAACCGTCTCGCGGGAGAAAGTCGTCGCCGCGATCTCTTTGCCTTGAGGACGCGGGGGAGACGGGCGCGCATGCGCGCGATCGCGGTGCCCCGGCCCAGGTCACGGACGCATATGCCGATGATTCGGACCGGACCGCAGGCCCTTTTCCGGACTGCGGTGAAGCAACGGCAGAATGTGCCCATGGACGCTGGACTGGCCGCAGTTCTCGGTGCCGTTGTCGGCTCTCTCGCCACTCTCGGCGCGGCAATCGTGAATGGGCGCGTGGCGGCGCGCTCACAGTTCAACCAGTGGCGCAGGCAGCATCGCAGGGATGCCTATGCGGGCTACCTCAGCGCTCTGCACGACCGCGACGTGGCCATGGACGCCATTCTTGACGCGCTCCGGCCGGACGACCCCGACCTGCGGGACGTCGACGAGAAGGTGCGACGCTTCATCGCTCTGGCACGCGAAGTGCACCGCGCGGCGGAAATCGTCATCATCGAAGGGCCGTCTTCCATGGTGAGGGCAACCGACGACGTGGCCCGAGCATCCGGGGACCTTTCCGACGTGATGCAGCGGATGGTGAGGAACGCTCACGCGGGGGACACCTCTCGCAGGGCGGCGGACATCGACCTCGCTGCCGAGCGGGAGCACGGCCTCTACCAGGCCGTGAAGAGCTTCCGCTCGGCAGCCGGAGACGTTCTTGGCCGCCCGGACTGACCGCTCCACACGGACAGCGCCCCGGTGCCGGACCGGGGAGTCGATCACGGGGGCGGATTTCTTCGGTACGCGGGGGAGACGGGTCCAGCCGTTCCGCATGCTGCCGGTCCAGAGCCCGCGACTCGGCGGCCCTCGCCCGTCGACGGCTCGTCAGGGGCGTGCTGTCCGGGGCGTGCTCGGGCCCGACGGGACATGCTTCTCTTCCTGACCGGGGTTTCCTGGTGCGGACCCGGTCGGTGGCCTGCGCATGGGCGAGGATTCGTGTGACGTGCAGATTCGTCCCGTCGCGGGTGGCCCGGCCCGGAGGAGTCCTCCGGGCGAACGTGGGCGACCACCGGAGGCCAGATGAAGGCAGCTGCCTCGGCGAGCCATGTCGAAGTCGCGTTTTCCCCGGCCAGGTGGCTTCCCGCGCAGGTCTCCGCGGGAACCGGGGCGCCGGCGCCGCCCGTTGTCGTGGGAGCCGGGCAGATCCTCGGGATGGACATCGTGATGTCGCTGCCGTGGTGAATCCTTTGACGGTGGTCGCGCCTCTTGTCCCTGTGCGGACAACAGCGTCGGCACAGGAACCGGAGGTTTGCCGTGATCATTGGTGCCGTCATTGTCGGGGCCGTACTCATCTGCGCGTGCAGTGTCGCCGTACGACGTCGGCGGGGGCGCTCGCATGGCTGACTTCACCTGGCCCGGCGAGCAGTTGATCGTCGCGGCGAAGGAGGGCGACGTCGAGGCCGCGGCCGCTCTGGTGTCGGGCTCGCACCCGCACGTGCAGCGGTTCGCGTACTCCCTGTGCGCCTCGCCCCAGGACGCCGAGGACGCCGCGCAGGAAGCGCTGATCATCCTGTACCGCAAGATCGGGATGCTGCGGGCCTCCGGTGCGCTGGCGTCGTGGATGTTCCGGATCGTGCGCAACGAGTGCCTGCGGCGGGCGCGGTTGAGACTGCGCAGTCACGGGCCGGTTCCGGACACCGCCGTGCCCTCGTTCGAGGACGAGGTGTTGCAGCGACTGGAAGCGGACCGGGTGGCGGCGGCCATCGCCGACCTGCCCGCCGACCAGCGACGCGTGCTGATCATGCGGGACATCCAGGGTCACAGCGGGCGGATGGTCGCCGACGCGCTCGGCCTCAGCACCGCCGCGATGAAGTCGCGGCTGCACCGCGCCCGTACGACGGTTCGCCGGGCGCTGCAGGAGACACCTGATTCCGCCCAGGGGGCCTTTCATGACTGATCGTCAGGATTTTGCCAGTGCTTCGCTGTCCCGGCACCTGGCACGCGGCGGGCTGGGGTTCGGCGCCCTGGCCGGTTCGGTCCTGCTCATCCCGGCGGTCGGACCGGCCGCACTCCTGCTCGTGCCGGTGGGGCTGCTCGCACTGCGCGGGTGCCCCACGTGCTGGACGATCGGGTTGTTGCAGACCGTCTCGAAGGGGCGGTTGCGACGTTCGTGCGTGGACGGCCGCTGCGAGCTGTCCGTCGCCCGGCCCGCCGGGTCCACCGGGTCCGCCGGGTCGTACGGGGACGGCATCGTGCGATTCCGGGCGGCAGAACCGGACGGCGTCCCGCCTCGCGAGCCCGTCGCGCCGGGCCGGTAGACGGCGAACCCCGCGCGATACGACGCCGCTCACGGCGCGATGCCACCCGCGCGGCGCCACCCACCCGGTGCCGGAAGCCGTCGGCCCTTCCGAGCCGGGTCGGAAGGGCCGGGGCGCCGTCGTGCACCCGCCGGGATCACGGGACGGCCCTCAGGCCGCGGCCCAGGGAACGCGGCAGACGTGGGGCGCCGTGCCCGCCGGACACAACGTTCTGATCACCGTCCTGCGGATCGCCCGCCAGGTCCGCAGGGAACACACCAGGCGGACGCGCAGCTCGACCGCCTCCCGCGCGCCGCCGTCCAGGCCGGGGTTCTCCCAGGCCCACTGCTCCGTCAGATGGTCGTACGCGTCGGCGGTCGTCAGCCCGCTCCCGGGAAAGTCGTGCACCACCGCCCTGTCCACGATCCGGGCGCTCCGGGAACCCGCGGCCGCGTCGACGAGCCCCTGGACCCACGCCAGCCCCTGCTCGTCCGCGTACAGACCGAATCTCAGGGCTCGCGTCCTCATCGCTTCGACATCCTCGTCCTCGTCCTCATCCGTGTCCCTGCTCGTGTTCGTGCTCGTGTTCTCGTCGTGCCGGGCGTTCTTCCTGATGCGTACCGTAATCGGTGGGGCCCGGGGGAATGATCCGTACGGCCTTGGCCGTTGAGCCGTTCGGCCACGATTCACGTTCCATGTCACCACCGACGAACGGCAGCGGCTCCGGGAAACCGGTGTCCGGCACGAGCTGCACGTCCACGCGGGGGAGGCGCACGGCTTCATGCGCGAGGACCGTCCCGGGAGCCATCACGCCGCGGCGGCCGCGGCCGCCCGGGACCAGATCCTGGGCGCACCGGCCCGGCTGCCCCGCCGGGACTGGGCGCGCACGCCGGAACCCGTTCCGCGGTCTGTCCGACAGGGCGCTCGCGGACGCGAGGAGGAAAGATCTAGTGTCCTCGTTCGTGACCGAACTCTCCTCGTACCTGAACACGACCGCGGACGCCTACGACACCGTGGCCGTCCTCTACGCCGAACTCGCCCGTGACTCGCTCGCCGGCCTCCCGCTGGACCGCTCGATCCTCGCCACGTTCGCCGAACTCGTGACGACCGCGGGCGGCGGACCCGTCGCCGAGCTGGGGTGCGGCCCCGGGTACCTCACCGCTCACCTGCGGGACTCGGGGCTGGACGTCTTCGGCATCGACCTGTCGCCGGTGATGATCGACCTCGCCCGCGAGACGTACCCGGACCTGCGGTTCGAGGTCGGCTCCATGAACGCCCTGGACCTGGCCGACGGAGCGTTGAACGGCGCCGTGTCCTGGTACTCGCTCATCCACACCCCGCCGCGGGACGTGCCCCCGTACTTCGCCGAGTTCCGCCGGGTGCTCGCGCCCGGCGGCCACCTCCTGCTGGGCTTCTTCGAGTCGGCGGGCGAACCGGTCACGGCGTTCGACCACAAGGTGACGACGGCCTACCGGTGGCCGCTCGACGACCTCGCGGCCATGGCCCGCGAAGCCGGATTCGTCGAGATCGGCCGGATGCTGCGCGAACCGCAGGAGGGGGAGCGGTTCCGCCGGGGCCATCTGCTGATGCGCCGGGCCGAACACGCCTGACGCCCGCTCGCACCCGGCCCGACGGCCCTTCCACCGGACCCCGTGCGGGGCGGGGACCTCGTACGGGGCCCCGGGGTACCGGG
>NZ_RDBO01000076.1:0-12527 GCF_008120935.1 Streptomyces sp. sk2.1 | reverse complement strand
GCATCGGCGGGGTCGGGGATGACGGCGGCGGAGCGGTAGGCGGCGGTCAGGAGGAGTTCGTCGTCGATGCGGTACCCGGCCCGGTTCGTCGCGTTGGCCATGGAGATGTCGATGACCTGGCGCGCGAGGGGGCGCCGCTCGTCCCCGTAGGTGTCCAGCAGGGCCTCGTCGGCGTACCCGGCGATGACGGCGGCGAGTTTCCAGGCGAGGTTGTCGGCGTCGCCGATGCCGGTGTTCATGCCGTGCCCGCCGGTCGGCGGGATGACATGGGCGGCGTCGCCCGCCAGCAGGACGCGTGAGCGGCGGTAGGCGTCGGCGAGCCGGGCGTCCATGCGCCAGGTCATCGTGTCGCGGATGGTCACGTCCAGGTCGGGGATGCCCGCGGCCGTACGGACGAGCCCGGCCAGGAGCCGGTGGTCCGTCGGGTCCGCCGCCGCGTCCGCGCCGAGGGGGTACTGGTAGATCCAGTGGCGGTCGTTGTCGACGGCCATGAACCCGCCCCGCCCCGGGACGGTGAGGAAGTACGAGGCGCTGGCGCGGTCGGCCACCACCCGGCCCAGGGGTGCCTCGAAGCGGATGCTCAGGTACCGCCCCAGACCGGTCGGCCCCTCCATCGCGATGCCGGCCCCGGCCCGCACGGTGCTCGCGGCACCGTCGCAGCCGACGAGCCAGTCCGCCCGCAGATGGTCCCGGCGGCCGGTGGCCCGTTCCTCGACGACGGCCCGCACGCCGGAGCCGTCATCGGTGAAGGAGACCAGCCGGGTGCCGAACCGGACCCGGGAGCCGGCCAGTTCCTCGGCGCGCCGCAGCAACAGGGGCTCCAGGACGTCCTGGGAGCAGATGAGGCCCGGCGACGGCGTGTGCTCGGGGCCCTCGTCGGGTTCCCGGGCGAGGCCGGTGCGGACGTGATCGGGGTCGACCAGGTCACGGCCCCGGTAGAAGTGGACCTGCTCGGGCGGCAGCCCCGCGGCGCGGACCGCTTCCTCCAGTCCGATGCGCCGGAAGATCTCCATGGACCGGGCCGAGACGCCCCGGGCCTTCGGATGGCGCGAGGTGGCGGGATGGGCCTCGATCAGCACGTGGTCCACGCCGTGGCCCGACAGCAGACAGGACAGGGCCAGGCCGACGGGCCCGCCCCCGACGACCACCACGGACGTATGCGATTCGGTCATGGAGGGCCTCTTTCTGCCTGCACGGACGACCGCGTAACGACTAAGTTCGTTTTAGACGTTACCATGGTGGGGTGATGCCGCCCCACCGAAGCGGGAGAAGCCCATGGACCAGCGGTTCGCCGACGACAACCCACGCGGCCTGTACTTCCTGGCCGATCTGGTCAACGCGGTGCAGGACGGGAGCGGGGCCACGCCGGCCGGGCTCGAAGCCGTGGTGGAAGCGCACGGCGGCCCGCCCCTGCGGCTGACCGGGACCACCGCGGAAGAGATGCGGGAGGCCGTCGCGGTCGTCGCCGGCATCCTGGACACGAAGGACGAGGACAGCGCCGCCGAGGCGATCAACGCCCTGCTCGACCAGTACCCCGCCCGGCCCCGGCTGGCCCGCCTGCCGGAGCGCCGCTGGTCGCTCCACACCCAGGCACCCCGGGACGCGCAGCCGGCCCCGTGGCTGCTGTCCACCGCCGCGCTCGCCCTGGCGCTCTGGCTCAGCGAGCGCGGCTACTGCGCGTGGGGCCGCTGCGCCGCGCCCGGATGCGACCGCTACTTCATCGACACGGGACGCCGCGCGCCGCAGCGCTACTGTTCGACCCGCTGCGGAACCCGGGTCCGGGTCGCCGCCCACCGCAACCGGGACCGGTGAGCTTTCCGGCGTCGCCGCTCCTGGGCGGTGAGGACGGCTGCGGCGATCGACGGCCGCCGGTCCTTCCCGGCGGACGCCGGCGCGGGCAGGGATCGTCCGGTCGGGGGGAGTTCAGGCGAAGGCGTCCTCGACGGCGGCTCGTCGCACCGTGCGCAGCGTCGACCGGAGGCTGTCCAGGTCGGTCGAGCCCAGGGCGAGGCGGATCGCCTGCGGTGTGCGGGCCGAGGTGGTGAACGGCTCGGCCGTGGCCACCGAGATGTGCCGACGGGCGAGGGTGGCGGTCAGACGGTCGGCGCGCGCGTCGTCGGGCAGCGGCAGCCAGGTGAAGTAGGACGAGGGGTGTCCGATGAGCGGGAGCCCCGCCAGCTCCTGTCCGGCGATTGCCTGGCGTGCCTCGGCGTCGTCCCGTTTCCGCGCCTCCAGGCGGTCCACCGTGCCGTCGTCGAGCCAGCGGCAGGCGATCGCGGTGGTGAGGGCCGGGGTGTTCCAGGTGGTCGCCCGGATCGCGCGTTCGAGCGACGGCACCATCGACGGCGGGGCGACGACGAAGCCGACCCGCAGGCCGGTGGCGACGCTCTTGGACAGTCCCGAGACGTGGACGGTGATGTCCGGCGCGGTCGCGGCCAGAGGCGGTGGCGGGTTCTCGACCAGGTAGGCGTAGGAGGCGTCTTCGATGAGGAGCGGGCCGTACCGGCGGGCGATCTCGATCAGGCGGATCCGGTCGGCCGCCGGCATGACCCAGCCCAGGGGGTTGTGCAAGGTGGGCATGGTGTAGATCGCGCGCACGGGGCGGGTCGCGCACAGCCTTTCGAGGGCGTCGAGATCCGGCCCGTCCGCGGTCGTGGGGATGGGCTCCGGATCGAGCCGGAGGGCGTGCGCGAGCACTTTGAAACCCGGGTAGGTGAGCGCGTCGACCGCGACGACGTCGCCGGCGTCGAGCGCGGCCATGACGGTGACGGCCAGGCCGTGCTGCGCACCGTTGGTGATGAGGATCCGGTCCGCGTCGGCGGTGATTCCCCGGCGCACCAGGTGCCGCGCGACCGAGGCCCGGTCCTGGGGGCGCCCCCGATGGGGCTGGTAGCGCAGCAGCGATTCGAGATCTCCGGAGGTGGCCACCTCGCGCAGGGCCCGCCGGAGGAGATCGGCCTGTCCGGGCAGCGACGGGCAGTTGAAGTTGAGGTCGACCGCGTCGGTGGCGACGGCCTGCTGGTCGATGCCGTGGCCGGCGGGAACCGCGATGTCGCGCACGAACGTGCCGCGGCCCTGTTCCCGGCTCACCAGGCCCATCGCCTCCAGCTCGGCGTACACCCGGGTCGCGGTCACCACGGCGATGCCCTCACGGGCGGCGAGCGCGCGGTGCGTCGGCAGCCGTACGCCCGCGGCGAGCCGCCCGGTCCGGATGTCGGCGGCGAACGCGTCGACCAGTGCTTTGTACCGCGGGGCTGCCATGCGCCGGATTGTATCCATGACAATTCTTTGACTGTCCTGTTCGTGGCTTCCTACCGTCGGGGCCCACCCACCCGGAAGGACAGCCGCCGTGCACATCGCCATCCTCACCTTCGAGGGCTACAACGAACTCGACTCCCTGATCGCGCTCGGTGTGCTCAACCGCGTCAGGACCGACGACTGGCGCGTCACCATCGCCACCCCCAGCCCCAGGGTGACGTCGATGAACGGGGTGGTCATCGAGCAGATGTCCACTCTTGAGGAGGCGTGCGCCGCCGACGCCGTGATCGTCGGCAGTGGCATCGCCACCCGCGAGGTCGTCGAGGACCCGGCGATCATGAACGTCCTGCGGGGCCTGGACCCCTCGCGCCAACTCATCGCGGCGCAGTGCTCCGGCGCGCTCGTGTCGGCCCGGCTCGGCCTGCTCGACGGCGTCCCCGCCTGCACCGACCTGATCACCAAGCCCTGGGTCGTCGCCGCCGGCGTCGAGGTGCTCGACCAGCCCTTCCACGCCAGGGGCAACGTCGCCACCGCCGGTGGCTGCCTGGCCTCGCACTACCTCGCCGGCTGGATCATCGCCCGCCTCGTGGGCAAGGAGGCAGCCGACGGCGCACTGCGCTATGTCGCCCCGGTCGGCGAGAAGGAGGAGTACGTGGAACGCGCCTGGCGCAACATCACTCCCTACCTGCCCGCACCGGCGCTCGCCCCCGCATCCCACCCGCACCGGTCATGACCGGGACCGCGGCGGCGGTGTCAGTGCGCTGAAGTATCCTTCCGGCCGCTGAACATCGACTGGGAGGATCGAGAGAATTGACCGGCCTGTCCGCTTTCCCGCTGCCCTTTCTTGCTTCCTACGGAATATCGTTCAAGAAACCCCGAACGCTGCGGGAAATCGAGATGATGCAGTGCAGCGCCCACATCCGGGCGAAGTCGGGGTGGTTCGACAAGATGAACGACTCCGAAATCGTTGCCAGGTGGACGAAAGAAGCGACCGACCAGGGTCTGACCGAAGCCCAGATTCGTTATGTGCTCGCCGAACTGGCGCATTACGCCGGGCTGCGGGACGAACGGACCGGTATCGAGGTGTCCGCCGTCGACGGGGTGTGGCAGTCGGACACACTGATCGACGAAGAGCTCAGGGCCCGGCTGCGCGAGGCGGTCCGGGTCCTGGAGCAGGTTCCCGAAGAGGAGAAGGACTGGCATCCGGGATCCGACGGCCAGGTGCTGGATCTGGTCCATCCCTCGCTGTTCTGCCTCGTGCGGCAGGCGAGCGGAGCGCCCGAGCAGGTCTGGGAGACCACGGAGGCCAGCAGGACGCAGTACGAGTTCTCGAAAAACTTCCAGTGGTTGCCCACGGATGTCGAGATCGGTGAGGACGGCGACGTCGCCTTCCGTTCGTACGTCAACAACGTCCACCCCGTGGATCACGCGGAACTCGCCTCCGTCCTGCCGGACCTGTTCGCGCGCATGCGCCCGCTGCTGGAGAACGTGCTCACCGATCTGCACAATCCGCGTCCCCTGCGGATCGACGTCAATCCCTACACGTGGTACGACGAGGCCCCCGGCAAGCCGGTCGAGCCCGTCGACGACGATGACGACGAGGCCTACGCCGCCTGGGAGAAGGCCGAGGACAACTGGTGGTACGACCGCCGCCCGGTCGTCCCGGACGCCCCGGAATTCGTCCCGCCCGCGCTGCCCGACGACTCCGCCCGCGTCGACCTGCGCGGCCGTCGCCTCCAGGTCATCGTCAAGCTCGCCACCATTCACCTCACCCCGGAGAAGCCCGAGTACTCCGGCGGTTCCTGGCATGTCGAGGGGATGCTGAACGAACGGATCGTCTCGACCGGAATCTACTACTGGGACAGCGAGAACATCACCGAGAGCCAACTGAGTTTCCGGGCGGCGCTCGACGACCCGGACTACGAGCAGAGCGACGACACCGGTATGAGCGAGGTCTACGGCCTGTCGAACGAGGACCCGCTGAACCAGCTGCTGGGATCGGCGTCGACCCCGGCGGGCCGCTGCCTGGCGTTCCCGAACGTCCTGCAGCACCGCGTCGGCTCGTTCCGCCTCACGGACCCCACCGCGCCGGGATACCGCAAGATCCTCGCGTTCTTCCTGGTCGACCCGTCGGAAAGGATCGTCTCGACCTCCGACGTGCCGCCGCAGCAGCCGTGGGCGGACACCTCGACCATGACGCTGGAACAGGCCATGGAGTACCGCGAACAGCTCATGCAGGAACGCAAGTTCTTCGTCGACGAGCACAACTACGAGCTCTACGAGCGACCGTTCTCCCTGTGTGAGCACTGAACCTCCGCCATCACTCCCCTGCCGCCGACTCCGCCGAAAACCGCCATCGGGGCCGTACGCGGAATTCTTGGGCCGGGTGCGGCACGGGCTCGTGGGGGCCGCCTTCTTCCGGATCACCTGACTGGCCGGAAGAGGACGGCGGCGAGGCGGAGTACTGCGACGAGGACCGCGGAGAAGTCTCGGTGTTCTTACGGGGGGCAGCCCCCGGCGCCGCCCTGAGGACAGCCCATCGGCACGTCGGGGGAAGGCCGGATGGGCCGGTCCGCTCTCCGCTGGTGGGATGGTCGCCAACTGTCGGCTGCGGGGGCGACGGGCCATGGGCTGAAGGTCCCCGAACGCGCAGGCGACCTGAACAGGGAAGGCGATCACCATGCGTGTATCGGGAAGGCGTCGGCGCTGCCTGCTCGCCCTGAGCGGCCTGGCCGCGGTCGTCCTCGCCGCGTCGACCGGTCCGACGGCGGCGGCGGTGCCGCGGTCGGCCGATCCGCTCCGACAACAGGTGGAGGCGATCCACCGCACCGGGGCCATCGGTGTGTCCGCCGAGGTGACGTCACCGGACACGCGCGACAGCGCGCACGCCGGGACGGCCATGAAGGGCTCCGGAAGGCCGATGCCTCAGAACGGAAGGTTCCGGATCGGCAGCGCCACCAAGACCTTCACCGCCACGGTCGTGCTGCAACTCGTCGGCGAGGGGCGGATGTCCCTGGAGGACACCGTCGAGCACTGGCTGCCGGGAGTGGTCCGGGGCAACGGCAACGACGGCGGCCGGATCACCGTGCGGCAGCTGCTGCGGCACACCAGCGGCATCCCCGATGTCGGGCCGGAGGTACCCGCGTTGAACACCGCGGCCGGCTACCGGGCCGAGCGGTTCCGCACCCACACCCCCGAGGAGTTGGTGCGACTGGCGATGCGGCACCCTCCCGTCTTTCCCCCGGGCACCGGCTGGTCGTACTCCAACACCAACTACACCCTCGCCGCGATGATCATCCACGAGGTCACCGGCCGGAGTTGGGCGCGGGAGGTCACCGACCGGATCATCCGCCCGCTGGGCCTGGAGGACACCGGTGCACCCGGCCCCTTCCCGTTCGTCCCGGGCCCGCACGCCCGGGGCTACGCCGCGTTCGGCACCGGTACCGACATCGACGTCACGACGCTCGATCCGAGCATGGCCGTCGGCTCCGGCTCGATCATCAGCACCACGCACGACCTGAGCCGGTTCCACGCCGCACTGCTCGGCGGCCGCCTGCTGGATTCGGCACAACTCGACGAGATGACGGCCACCGGGCCCGCGCCCGGGCTGGGTGCGAGGTACGGACTCGGTCTGGGCGAGATCCCGCTGTCCTGCGGCGGCAGCTACTTCGGCCACCCGGGCGAACTGCTCGGCTATCACACCTGGGGTGGCGTCACCCGGGACGGGACCCGGACCGCCGTGGTGTACACCACCGGTGACGGCGGCAAGGACACCCGGCAGGCCATGAGCGCGCTCGTGGACCGGGAGCTGTGCCGGACCCGCTCCTGACTGCCGGCCGGCAGCGGGGGTGGCGCCGGACACGGGAAACGCGCCCGCCCCGCGCCGTTCGGCGCGGGGCGGGCGGCGCGGGGCGGGCGGCGCGGAGGCCGTCCCCGACGGGATGTCCGGCGGGGTCAGCCCCAGGCGCCGAGGGTGAACTCGGCGATCACCACCGAGAGCAGGAACGAGGCGGTGATCGCGACCAGTCCGACCGGGATGATCTTCCAGCCGATGTGGCGCAGCAGCGGCAGGTCCTTGCCCAGTGACAGTCCCGCGAGGGTCAGCATGATCGTGGCGATGGACAGGAAGTCCACCGAGCCGACCAGGTCGTTGAGGCCGTCGGAGGCGAAGAACCACGGGCTGGACACGTATGCGCCCACCGTGGTGATCCACACGATCGCGGAGATCTTCCGGCTGACCTCGGCGAGGAGCAGGCCGAGCAGCACCAGGCCCAGCAGTACGGCGTAGCCGCCGACGATGTCCCAGCCGATCGTGCCGGCCGCGACGGAGGCGGTGCCGAGACCGAGCACCGTCAGGACGCCGAGCGAGAGCGGGAGCGGGATCCTGATCTCGCCCGAGGCGGCGGCGACCTCCTCCCGGAAGGCGCGGTTCGCGGCGGCGGCGTCGTCCTTCTGGACGGCCGGGGCCGCAGAGGTTGCCGGGGTGGCCGAGGTGGCAGGGACGACCGGGGCGTCGGGAGCGTCCGGAGTGCCGGGAACGTCCGGAGTACTGGGGACAGCCGGGGTGTCGGGTGTCGTCGTCGTCCCCGGTGTGCGGGTGTTCTGGCGGCGGGTGAGGAAGCGGTAGAACCGGTCCGCCAGCGGCAGTGCCACGTAGATGCCCACGTAGACCCCGAGGATGGTGGTGATGAGGTTCGACACCGCCGCCATGCCGAGGATGGCCTCCTCGTGCGCCGGGTAGGCGGCCACGATGCTGGCCGAGGAGGCGGCCATCATCGACCCCGAGCCGACGCCGGCGCCCATGGCGAGGGCCAGCGGGTCGAAGATGTTCCAGTTCGACACCAGCGAGGTCAGGAGCGTGATGAACACCGCTCCGAACATCGTGCCGAACACGTACATGGCCAGGACGCCGCGGTACTGGTCGGAGTCCGGCCCGTACTTCTCCGAGACCATCGCGAAGGACGGCTCGCGGTCCAGCGAGAAGGTGGCCCCGACCGTGGCCTTGCCCAGGCGCAGCAGGACGGCGAGCGGCAGGGCCACCGCCACCGTGCCCAGGAGGTGGCCGATCTCCTGGAGCAGCAGCGCGGGCCCGGCCTTGACGAGCGTCGGCAGGCTGGGGCCGATGTTGAAGGCGAGCCGGGCGACGAGGAGCATCACGGCCACGCCGACGAGCGCGGACGCCACTTTCTGGAGGCGGATGCCGAGGGGACGGACCTTCTGGACCGACACCAGCAGGCCCAATATCAGCCCCCACACCATGGGGAAGACGATGACGGAACCGACGCCCAGGTCGATGTCGAGTTCTCCGACGGCCTGCACGACCAGGGCGATGACCAGGGCGAGGGCGGCGATCGGCAGGGTCGGGCGCGCCCCGGCGACGCGGTCCTCGGCAACGGTGGTGGGGGTGCTCATGTCGTCACCGCCTCCTCGCCTCCGTCGCGGCGGTGGGCCGCGGCGACGAAACGCTGCCGGTGTTCGGTGTCGACCGCCGCGTCCACGACGGTCCGGGCGAGGGCACGGGCCGCCTCGAACATCGTGTCGTACGCCACGGGCGTGTCGGCGATGGCCGCGAAGGCGTGGGAGTGGATGGGGGCGTCGGCGCCCGGGATGCTCAGCCACGGGTGCAGGCTGGGGATGACCTGGCTGATGTTGCCCATGTCGGTCGAGCCGCCGGCGAGCCGGCCGCCGGAGGTGACGTCCCGCCCGGCGGAGGCCATGGCCGCCGTCCAGAAGCCCGCCAGCACTTCGTCCTGCACGAGCGGTTCGTAGAGCGGCTCGGTGGCCTCCACGGTCAGCTCGGTGCCGGTCGCCAGGGCCGCGCCCTCGAAGCACCGCCGGACGCGTTCCAGCAGCGTCCCGTACTCGGGCAGGGTGAACGCCCGGCACTCGAAGTCGACGGCGGCCCGCTCGGGGATGATGTTGGTGGCGGCACCGCCTTCGGAGACGAACAGCGCCACCCGCTGGTCGCCGGGCAGTTGCTGGCGCAGCAGGCCGACGGCCACCTGGGAGAGCGTGGCGGCGTCGGCGGCGTTCACGCCTTGGTGGGGTGCGGCCGCGGCGTGCGCCGCGCGTCCCCGGAACACGGCCCGGTACCGGCCGACCGCCTGCGAGGTGCTTCCGGCGGGGTTGCGGCCGATCCCGTCCTGCACCGGGTGGACCATCAGGGCCAGGCCCACCCCGTCGAACGCGCCGGCCTCCAGCAGCAGCGTCTTGCCGCCGCCGTGTTCCTCGGCCGGGGTGCCGATCGCCTTCAGTGTGATGCCGAGTTCGTCGGCGTACGGGGCCAGGGCCAGGGCGGCGGCCACCGAGGCGCCCGCGATGAGGTTGTGGCCGCAGGCGTGGCCGATCTCGGGCAGCGCGTCGTACTCGACGCAGAGCGCGACGGTCAGTTCGCCGCTGCCCGCGGTGGCGGTGAACGCGGTCGGCAGGCCGCCCGTGCCGTGCTCGACCGTGAACCCGCCCCCGGCGAGCAGTTCGGTGATCGCCGCGGCGGCCCCGGTTTCGTGGAAGGCGATCTCGGGTTGTGCGTGCAGGGTGCGTGCCAGTCCGAGCACGCGGTCCTGCCAGTCCGACACACCGCTGGAGGTGCCGGCCCCGAGCCGGCTGCGGACGTCGGCTCCGGTGTCGGCTCCGGTGTCGGCTCCGGTCTCGGCGCCGATTCCGGTCTCGGCTCCGGTGTCGGCGGGATTGTTCGTGGCCACGGTGTCTCCTAGTAGCTCAGTGAGGGGAACGGGGCGCCGGCGGCCCGGGTGGGCGTCCAGACGGCCTTGGTCTGCGTGTACTCGTCCAGCACTCCGGGGCCGGAGGAGCGACCGTGTCCGGAGTCCCCGAAGCCGCCGAAGGGCACCGCGACGTGGATGGTCTTGTAGGCGTTGATCCAGAAGGTGCCGGACTTCACGGCACGTGCCACGTGGTGGGCACGGGCGACGTCCTGGGTCCAGACCGCCCCGGCCAGGCCGAAGTCCGTGGCGTTGGCGCGGGCGACGGCCTCCGCCTCGGTGTCGAAGGCATCGGCGCCGACCACCGGCCCGAAGACCTCGGTGGTCTCCAGCGGGTTGGCGGGCGTGACTCCGTCCAGCAGGGTGGGCGCCACCCAGTGTCCGCCCGCCAGTGCCGAGCCGGTGAGCCGGTCGGGCAGCCGTGCGCCGGTCACCCGGCGGGCGCCGCCCGCGAGTCCGGCCTCGATCAGCGAGGTGACCGTGCCGAACTGGGGCCGGGTGATGATGGGGCCGACCTCGGTGGTGGGGTCGAGGGGATCGCCCAGCCGCAGCCGGGACGCCCGCTCGGCCACGCGCGCGATGAACTCCGCGTGCACGGAACGCTCCACGAGCAGCCTGGAGCCGGCCACGCACGACTGGCCCGCTCCGGAGAAGACGGCCGACACGGCGCCGTCGGCCGCCCGGTCCAGGTCGGCGTCGGCGAAGACGATGTTGGCGCTCTTGCCACCGAGTTCGAGGACGGTCGGGATGCCGGCGCCCGCCGCGGCGACCGCCACCCGGCGGCCGGTGGCGACCGAGCCTATGAAGGACACCTTGCCGACCCGGGGGTCGACGGTGAGGGCGGCGCCGACGGTGGCGCCGAGGCCGGTGGCGACGTTGAACACCCCGTCCGGCAGCCCCGCCCGGTGGGCCAGCTGGGCCAGTCGCAGGGTGGAGGCCGGGGTGAACTCGCTGGGCTTGACGACGACGGCGTTGCCGGCCGCGAGCGGTGCGGCCGAGTTCCAGCCGCCCGTGAACAGGGGCGCGTTCCACGGGGTGACGGCCACCACGACGCCCCAGGGGACCCGCTCGGTGTAGGTGTGCCAGTTGCCCGGGACGGGGATCGTGTGGCCCAGCAGTTTGTCCGCCCACCCCGCGTAGTAGCCGAACATCTCGGCGACCTTGGCGGCCTCGGCGCGGGTGTCGCGGACGGGCTTTCCGGTGGTGGCGGATTCCAGTAGGGCGAGTTCCTCGGTGTGCGCGCCGATCGTCCGGGAGACCTCGCGCAGGATCGCGGCCCGTTCGAACGGGTCGGTCGCGGCCCAGACCTCGGCCCCGCGGACGGCGGAGGCCAGCACGGCGTCGGCCCCCTCGGCCCCGGCGTCGGCGTAGTCGGCGAAGCCCTCCCCGGTCGCGGCGGCGGTGAGGTGCACCCTCTCGCCGCCGCCGGTGACGACCCGGCCGTCGACGAACGAGCCGAGGCCCTGCGGGAAGGCCGCGTCGAGAACGGCGCGGGCGGTGGCGGCGCCGGACGTGCCCGGGGCCGCCGGGAAGGCGGTGGTGGTGCTCATGCTGCGGTGGCTCCTTCGGAGGTGAGGGAGGGGGCTACGGTGCGGGCGATCTCGGTGAAATCGGCGTCGGGGCCGAGCGCGGCCAGGGCCTCCTGCCAGATGTGGCTGGCGGCGGCCAGCAGGTGCGGGGTCGCACCGCGCCGGCCGGCGGTCTCGACGGCGAGTGCGGCGTCCCGGGCCATGAGTCCCAGGGCGAAGCCGGAGTCGTAGCCGCCGGTGAGCACCCAGTCCGGGTACATGGCCGCGGACGCCTTGCTGGCGCCGGACGCGCCGCTGATGCCCGCCGCCGCGGCGGCGGGATCGACGCCGTACGCCTTCGCCGCGGCGAGGGC
This sequence comes from Streptomyces sp. sk2.1, assembly GCF_008120935.1. GTDB lineage: Bacteria > Actinomycetota > Actinomycetes > Streptomycetales > Streptomycetaceae > Streptomyces. Next base: position 668 of record NZ_RDBO01000076.1, on the reverse strand, counting down.
CTCGCCGACCGCGACCAGGTTGACCGCCGCGAGGACGTTGTTGAGGAGCTTGACCACGTTCCCGGAGCCGGGGGCGCCGAGGTGGCGGTACCGGCCGCCGGTGAGCGCGTCCAGGACGGGCCGGGCCGCGTCGAGCGCGTCGGGTTCGGCACCGACGAACGCGGTGAGCCGGCCGTCGGCCGCGCCGTCGCGGCCGCCCGAGACGGGGGCGTCCACGAAGGCCACGCCCCGGTCCGCCGCGAGGGCCGCGCACTCGGCGGACGTGCCCGGTTCCGACGTCGTGGTGTCGACGACGGCGAGCGTGCCCGGCCGCGCCAGCAGAACGGGCACGGTCGCCTCGACCACGCGGGCCGAGGGCAGCGACAGGAGCACGTAGGGCGTACCGGCCAGCAGGTCGAGGTCCTCGACGACTTCCACGCCCTGCTTCGCGGCGGCGGACCGGGCGGCGGGCGCCGGGTCGAACCCGCGTACCCGCCACCCCGCCCGCAGCAGGGCGGAGGCCATGGCACCGCCCATCGAGCCGAGGCCGACGACGGCGATGTGCTTGCTCATCAGTTCAGTGCTCCTGTCATGAGGGGATGTGCGCGTACGGACACGGGCGGGGCCGGGGAAGGGGCCCCGGCGGTCCGGGGAAGCGGTTCTCGGTGGTCCCGGCGGGCCCTGGGAAG
>NZ_RDBO01000075.1 GCF_008120935.1 Streptomyces sp. sk2.1 | reverse complement strand
GGTGTGGGGGGAGGGGTGTGCCGGGGGTCTTGCGAGCTTCGGCTAAATTTTTGTATTCATCGGACTATTGACCGTGGATTCGGACCCCGTTAGCGTCCCGAGCAAGCGCTTTCCAGGCCAGCTGTGATGCGTCGAAACAGGAGTTGTCATGCAGAGATCGCGGTGGATCGGTGCGGGTGTTCTCGCCTCGGCACTGGTCCTCACCAGCTGTACATCAGGGCCTGCGGGAGTGGACGCCAAACAGGATCCCAAGGCCCCCCTCGAACTGTGGACCAGGACGACACCGGGCGGACCGGGGGAGCAGGGGGCGCTCCGGCTCGCCGCGGCCTTCGAGAAGGCCACCGGCTACAAGGTGCAAGTCACGGCGATCTTCGACGACTTCGAGACCAAGCTGCAGCAGCGGGCCGCACAGAAGAAACTCCCCGACATCGTCATGAACGACGTGACGCAGCTCGGTGCCATGCACAGCCAGGGCCTGCTGCGGGAGATCGACCTGGGCAAGCTCAAGAACAGCGGACAGGTCGTCGGCCAGGGGCTGGACTCCGGCAAGAGCGTGGACGGCAAGCAGTACGGGCTGCCGTACTCGGCACAGGCGTCCGCACTGCTCATCCGCAAGGACTGGCGGGAGAAGCTGAAGCTCCAGGTCCCCGGGAGCTGGGACGACTTCGCCGCGATGGCCAGGGCATTCACCGAGAAGGACCCCGACGGCGACGGCAAGAAGAACACCTACGGCCTCGCCGCGCCCCTGTCCACCAAGCGCGGATACGCCTCCTGGTACTTCTCCAACTTCCTCTGGGCCGCGGGCGGTGACTTCATCACCGGGGCCGGGGAAGGCAAGTACAAGCCCGCGATGGCCACGAAGGAGTCGGCCGAGGCGGTGAAGTGGTTCCGCGACCTCGGATGCAAGGACAAGGCCATCCAGCCCGGCGCCGTGACCATGGAGACCCCGCCCACGAACGAGACGTTCGAGGCGGGCCGGACCGGGATGTTCGTCGTCGGCCCGTACCTGCTGCCCCGCTTCGACGAGACGCTCGGCAAGGACAAGTACGAGGTCGTGCCGATGCCCAAGGGCCCGAAGGACGCCACCGTCCTCGCCGAGGGCGGCTCCGTCTACCTCATGGCCGGCTCCGAGAACATGGCGGGCCAGGACGCCTTCGCCGACTTCGCCATCTCCGCCGAGGGCCAGAAGACCGGCATGCAGGGCGAGACCGGCTTCACCGTGCAGCTGCCCGTCAACAAGACGGTGAAGATCTCCGAGGTCCGCCCCGACCCCCGCTGGACGACCTACGCCGAGGTCTACCAGAACTCCGGCCGGTACGCCCCGTCCATCCCGAACTGGACCCCCGTGCGGCAGACCACGGCCGAGACCGTCAACGCCCTGATGGCCGACTGCGGGCTGGACGTCGACACCAAGCTCGGCGAACTCGACAAGCAGCTCGCCGACATCCTCAAGGAACAGGGAATCGCCGCGTCATGAGTCTTGACCAGGCGGATCCGGCCGCCCTCCCGGCGGCCGGCCCCGCCGCCCGGACCCCGGGCGGCCCGGCTGGCAGGACCGCCACCGGCCGCCGCGGGCGCAGCGGCCGGGGCGGCCGGTGGTGGACGCCCTGGCTGTTCCTGGCCCCCGCACTGCTGCTCTTCCTGTACTTCAAGTTCATCCCCATGGCCAGCGCGCTGACCATGTCCTTCCAGGAAGTACAGCCCTACCTCGGCAACAAGTGGGTCGGCACCGAGAACTACTCCACGGTGCTCCAGTCCGACGGCTTCCGCGAGGCGGCGTGGCACACCGTCGTCCTCGCCGCCGGACAGACCGCCGGCTCGATGCTCCTCGGCCTCGTGCTCGCCCTGCTGATGGAAGGGCAGGGCCGTCGCCTCGGATTCGTGCGCTCCGCGGCGTTCCTGCCGGTGGTGGTACCGATCGCGGTCGTCGCCGAGCTGTGGCGGATCATGTACCACCCGACCGGGGACGGCATGCTCAACTCCATCCTCGGCCTGGTGGGATTCGGCCCCTCGGGGTTCATCAACGACCCCGACTCGTCGATGGCCTCCATCATGGCCACCGGCATCTGGCGCGGCGCCCCCTACGACATGATGATCTTCCTCGCCGGACTCACGAGCGTGGACCGCGGCCTGTACGAGGCCGCGAAGGTCGACGGCGCGTCCAGGTTCCAGCGGGTGTGGCACGTGACGGTGCCCGGACTGCGATCGGTGTTCTCGATCCTGTTCATCCTCGCCGCGATCCGCGGACTGCGCGTCTTCACCGAGGTCTTCCTCCTCACCAACGGCGGACCCGACGGCTCCACCGAAGTCGTGATGACCCTGATCTACAAGCTGGGGCTGGAGCAGAACCGGCTCGGCGTCGGCGCGGCGGGAGCCGTCCTGCTCTTCGTCGCCACGCTGATCCTGACCATCGCCGTCCACCTGTTGCGACGGAGGGAGAGCAAATGAACGCGCCGACCGAGACGGCCCTGGGCCTGACCGAGAGCAGGAGCCCGGGCGGACGGATCCTGAAGGCCGTCACCTACCTGCTGGTACTGATCGTCTTCGCGGGCCCCCTGCTGGCCCTGCTGGTCAGCGCCTTCGGCCACGTCAAGGACCCCACCCAGCTGAGCGTCATCCCCTCGGGCGCGACCCTGGACAACTTCAGGATCGCCTTCGACCAGGGCGTGCTCGCGTACCTGCTGAACTCGTTCTTCGTGGTCGGCTTCGGACTGCTGCTCCAGGTGGCCGTCTCCGTCCTCGCCGGCTACGCGCTGGCCAGGAAGATCTTCCCCGGGATGACACTGGTGCTCGTCGCCATCCTGGCCACGCTCATGCTGCCCGAGGAGATCCTGGCCCTCCCGCTGTCCGTGATCCTCGCGGACCTGCCGGTGGTCCACTTCAACCTCATCGGCACCCTGGCCGGAATGATCGTCCCGCTGGGCGCGTGGGGATTCTCCATCCTGGTGATGACCGAGTTCATGAAGGACGTGCCCAAGGAACTGGAGGAGGCCGCACGGATCGACGGCGCCGGGGACCTGCGCATCTTCGCGCAGATCATCATGCCGATGTGCAAGCCGGCGCTCGGGGTCATCGGAGTCTTCGGCTTCACCATGATCTGGGACCAGTACCTGCTGCCCCTCCTGGTCTCCACCGACTCCTCCTCCTACACGCTCCCGCTGGCGCTGCGAACCCTGCGGGTCGACCCCGCCGTCACGCCCGGGGTGGTGATGGCGGCGTCCCTGCTGGCCCTGCTCCCCTCCGTGATCGTCTTCCTGTTCTTCCAGCGTTCCTTCGTCCACGGCCTGTCCTCCGGCGCCCTGAAGGGCTGACCGGACGGCGCCCGGCGCCCCTTGCCGCGGGCCGGTCAGCAAGGACCGATGGCCGGCCCGCCGCGCACCGCGCCCCGAACCACCCCGCACGACACCACCTTCCGGTCACACCGGTCGACGCGCCGGCASTGCCGGCGGACATCGACGACAAGGAGCGATGCCCCCATGACCCCGAGCGCCGGCTTGCACATCGGCATGATGATCGAACATGCCGAACCGGTCGGTGGTGAACCAGGTCGTCTCCGGCCCCCGCCGGGAGCCCGGAGACGACCTGGTTCACCACCGACCGGTTCGGCATGTTCGTCCACTGGGGCCTGTACTCCCTGGCCGCCCGGCACGAGTGGGTCAAGAACCGGGAGAAGCTGACCGACGAGCAGTACCAGGTCTACTTCGACCACTTCGACCCCGACCGCTACGACCCGGTCCGGTGGGCCAGGGCGGCCAGGGCGGCGGGCATGCGCTACGTCGTCCTGACCACCAAGCACCACGACGGCTTCTGCCTGTGGGACAGCGCCCTCACCGAATACAAGGTCACCAACACCCCCCACGGCCGCGACCTCCTCGGCCCGTTCGTCGAGGCGTGCCGCGCCGAAGGACTCAAGGTCGGCTTCTACTACTCGCTGATCGACTGGCACCACCCCTCCTTCCCCGTGGACGGCACCCACCCGCAGCGCGACGACGAGGAGTTCAAGGCCGCCCACGCCGACCGCGACATCCGCGACTACCAGCGCTACCTGCACGGCCAGGTCCGGGAACTGCTGACGTCCTTCGGACGCATCGACTACCTGTTCTTCGACTTCTCCTACGCGGGCCGGACCTGGTGGGGAGGCAAGGGACCCGACGACTGGGACTCCCCGAAGCTCCTGGAGACGGTCCGTGAACTCCAGCCGCACATCCTGGTCAACGACCGGACCGGCCTGCCCGGCGACTTCGTCACCCCCGAGCAGTACCAGCCCTCGGGACCCATGACCGAGAACGGCCGGCCCGTGCTGTGGGAGGCGTGCCAGACCCTCAACGGGAGCTGGGGCTACGACCGCGACAACCTCGACCACAAGAGCGCCGACCTGCTGATCCGGATGCTCGTCGACGGCGTCTCCAAGGGCGGCAACCTGCTGCTCAACGTGGGACCCGACGGCCGCGGCGAACTCGACCCGCACGCCGTCTCCGTCCTCGGCGAAATCGGCCGGTGGATGGACCTGCACGAGCGGTCCGTCCGAGGCTGCGGCCCGTCCCCGTACACCGCACCCGCCGACTGCCGGTACACCCGGCGCGGCAACCGGCTCTACGTCCACCTGTTCGCCTGGCCGCTGGGCCATCTGCACCTGCCCGGGCTCGCCGGCCGGGTGCGCTACGCCCAGCTGCTGAACGACGCGTCGGAGATCATCCGGGTCCGGATCGACCCCGACCGGCCCGCGCTCAACACGGAGATGGGCGGGCAGCCCGCCGGCACGCTCACCCTGAAGATCCCCGTCCGGCGCCCCGACACCCCCGTACCCGTCATCGAGCTGTTCCTCGACACCCTGGACGACCGGGCCGACGACTGAGCCGGTTCCCGTCCCGGCCGGTCCACCACCACACTCACGGAGGCATCATGCAACGCCGCACGTTCCTCATGGGTACCGCGGCAGGGGCAGCGCTGGTCGCCGTCCCCACCGGCGGACTCCTCACCGCGAGCGCGACCGCCGCCCAGGCCGCGGTCGGCTCGCTGGACGAGCTCCAGGCCGCGATCGACCGGGCCCGGCCCGGTGACCGGATCGTCGTCGCCGACGGCCGGTACACCGTTCCGCCGGACCGGCCCCTCACCATCCGGGACAAGCAGGGCAGCGGGCGCGCGCCCATCACCGTCGCCGCCCGGACCCCGGGCGGCGTCGTCCTCGACGGGCCCCACAGCTTCGTCCTCGACCGGTCCAGCCACATCACCCTCAGCGGCTTCTCCTTCCGCCAGAGCACCACCCTGGAAATCCCCGAGACCTGCTCCCACATCAGGCTCACCCGCAACGACTTCCAGCTCGCCGACATCGAGGGCCTGCACTGGGTGATGGTGCGCGCGGACGACAGCACGGTCGACCACAACCACTTCCACCACAAGAGCACCCTCGGTATCTACCTCGGCATCGAGGGCGCGGGCACCGAGGAGATGGCCCAGCGCGTCCACGTGTACCGGAACCACTTCTCCGACCACAGCTTCGCCGGATCCAACGGCGGCGAGCCGATCCGGCTCGGCGTCAGCCCCCGCGCCCTGTCCAGTGCCCACGCGGTCGTGGAGTACAACCTGTTCGAGCGCGCCGACGGCGACCCCGAGGCCATCTCGGTGAAGTCCTCCGACAACACCATCCGGTACAACACCATCCGCGACAGCTTCGGCGGCATCGTCCTGCGCCACGGCAACCGCACCCGGGTGGAGGGCAACCACCTGCTCAACGGCACGGAAGGGATGCGGATCTACGGCAACGACCACGTGATCGTCAACAACCACCTCAACGGGCTGTCGGGCCGTGCCCTGGTGATCGGCAGCGGCTCGGAGCGCGACCACCTGCCCGGCGAGACACCCGAAGCGCGCCGGGGCAATGACGCGCCGGACCGGGTCCTCATCGCGTACAACACCCTTGTGAACAACAACGGAACGCTTTCCGGGGAGAGCCACCGCCCGCACGAACCGCGGGACGTCACCGTCGCCGACAACCTCTTCGTCGCGGACACGGGCGAACTGGTCGCGATGGCGAACACCGTACGTTTCGCCTGGTCCGGCAACATCCTGTGGGGCGCGGCCACCGACGGCAACATCCCGGCCGACGGCTTCACCCGCGTCGACCCGAAGCTGGTGACGGGCCCGGACGGCGTCGCCCGGCTGTCGGCGGGCAGCCCGGCGATCGGCGCCGGCACCCTCAGGCGGCCGCCGGTCACCCACGACATCGACGGGCACCCGCGCGGCCGGCTCCGGGACGTGGGCGCCGACGAGTACTCGGACAGGGCCCCCAGGAACCGGCCGCTGACCCCGGCCGACGTCGGCCCCCACGCCCGCTGAGCACCGCCGGAGGACGGGGCGGCCGACCCGGACCGGGCCGGCCGCCCCGCTCCCGGTCGTCCGGCACGTCCAGCCGCGGGGGCTGTACGGATCGGCCCGGTCATGTCCTTGTCGCTACAGGAGGCACCATGCAACGACGCACGTTCCTCAGGGGAACCGCGGTGGCGGCCCTCGCCGCCGTACCCCTCGGCACCTCGATGTCGGTCGACGCCTCGGCGACCGACAGGTCCGTCAGTACTCTGACCGAGCTCCAGAACGCGATCGACGCCGCCGCCCCCGGCGACCGCATCATCGTGGCCGACGGCACCTACACGGTTCCGGCCGGCGGCGCGATCAACATCTCCGGCAAGAACGGCACCAGCGCGGCGCCCATCACCATCGTGTCCAAGAGCCGCGGCGGCGCGGTCCTGCGCGGCGAGCGCAGCTTCGTCCTCGCCAATTCGAGCAACATCACCATCAGCGGCTTCGCCTTCCGGCAGAGCCTCACGCTGGAGATCCCGGAGAACTGCTCCTCGATCCGGCTGACCCGCAACGACTTCCAGCACGCGGACACCGGTGACCCGTACTGGGTCGTCGTACGGGCGAACGACACGAAGATCGACCGCAACCACTTCCACAACAAGACGACCACAGGCATCTTCCTGGTCGTCGACGGTCCCGGCTCGACCGACATGGCCCAACGGACCCACATCTTCCGGAACTACTTCTCCGACCACAGCTTCGCCGGGTCCAACGGTGGCGAGAGCATCCGCCTCGGCGTCAGCGGACGGGCGCTGTCCGCCGCGAACGCGGTCGTGGAGTACAACCTGTTCGAGCGCGCCGACGGCGACCCCGAGGCCATCTCGGTGAAGTCCTCCGACAACACCATCCGGTACAACACCATCCGGGACAGCCGCGGCGGCATCGTGCTGCGCCACGGCAACCGCTCCCGGGTGGAGGGCAATTACCTGATCGGCGGCGAGGAGGGCGTGCGGCTCTACGGCAACGACCACGTGGTTGTCAACAACTACCTCGCCGGGCTGTCCAAGCGGGCCCTGGTCGTCGGCAGCGGCACCACCCGCGACCACAACTCGGGCGAGACGCAGGAGGAGCGGCGCGGCAACGACGCCTGCGACCGTGCGGTCATCGCGCACAACACCCTGGTCGACAACGCCGAGACGCTCTCGGGCGAGACCAACCGGACGTACGAACCCCAAGGCGTCGTCATCGCCGACAACCTGCTCGTCGGCGGCACCGGCAGCCTCGTCGCGATGGGGGCCACCACCGGCTTCACCTGGCGGACCAACATGCTGTGGGGCGCGGCCGCCAACGGCAACATCCCGTCCGGCGGCTTCACCCGGGCCGATCCGAAGCTGGTGGCGGGCCCGGACGGAGTGTTCCGGCTGTCGGCGGCCAGCCCGGCGATCGGCGCGGCCACCCTGACCGGAACGACCGTGGCCGACGACATCGACGGCGACCAGCGCGGCAGCACCCGGGACATCGGCGCCGACGAGTACGCGACACAGCCCGCCCTGCGCCAC
>NZ_RDBO01000074.1:31216-43838 GCF_008120935.1 Streptomyces sp. sk2.1 | reverse complement strand
TCCTCCAGCTGTTCCAGATGGTGTGGGACCGCGGCGAGACCAACGCGTACGCGAACCACCTGACCGACCGCCACCAGGTACTGATGCACATCGCGTACGGGGACCACCAGGTCGCGAACGCGGCGGCCGACGAGTTGCGGGGGTCCGAGTGCGGGTCGTGGCCGTAATCCGGCCCGGCGGGCGGGGTGTTGGTGAGCGGCGGGGTGGGCGTGCCGCTGTCCCACACCGCCATCGCGGAGCCCCGGTACGGCAGCCGGTCGCGCGCGACGGTCCTGATGCCCCAGTACGGGACGGTGTCCGGACCGCGGCCCGGTGCGAGCGCGGGGGCGATCAGCCGGGCGCCGATGGTGCGCGCCTCCACGTCGGCCGCCGCGTTCGCGACCTGGTGGTCCCCGTACGCGATGTGCATCAGTACCTGGTGGCGGTCGGTCAGGTGGTTCGCGTACGCGTTGGTCTCGCCGCGGTCCCACACCATCTGGAACAGCTGGAGGACGATCTGCTGGCGCAGCTTGTCCGGGTAGGAGAGGTCCAGGACCTGCTGGAACGGTGCGAAGTCGACGCTGCGGTTGAGGAGCAGGCCGTAGTTCATGCCGGTGACGCCGAGGACGCCGCGGCGGATGTCGGGCGAGGCGGCCAGCAGGGCGCCGCCGAGGATTCCGCCCTGGCTGTTGCCGTCGTACCCGATGCCGTGCCGGATGTCGACGAGCGGGCGGCCGTCCGCGTCGCGGAAGGCCGCGTCGGTGGTCAGGCCGTCGGTGTGGATCAGGGCGCGGGCGAGGAGGAGGGCGTTCAGCATGCCCTGCTCGCTGCGTTCGGGCACGGCGGGGAAGAGGTTCGGGTCGGCGAGCGCGCCGAGCACCGCGGGGATGTCCTCCTCGGCCATCCCGATCCAGTCCGTCGCGCAGAACGTGAAGTTGTGCTCCGCCGCCATCGCCTTGACGTTGCCCGCGCCGACCTCGGAGCGGCGGCCGAGGAGGCCGTGCCCGTAGAGGGCGGGGTGCGAGGGGGCGCGGAAGGCGGAGCGCGGTATCTCGCAGCGGAACGTGGCGGTCAGGGTGCTCCCCGGGAGCCGTCGCGGCAGGCCGTCGGGGCCGCGGTGCAGCACGGAGCCGGGGGGCCCGCCGGGCCGGTCCAGATAGCCGGGCACGCTGATCCGGCCGGTCACCTCCCGGGCGATCCGGGGATCCTGCTCGGCCGTGAAGTCGGTGACGTCGGTGACGTCGAACGCGGGCGGGCGGCCGCCGAGCCGGCGGAACGCGTCGTCGCGGACGGTGAAGAGGTCACCGGTGAGACCGCGGGTGCTCGCGACGGTGAAGTCCCAGGCGAGGTACAGCCCCTCGGACCGCACCCCGGCCCGGTGCAGCGCCTTCAGCGCGGGGCGGAGCCGGTGCTGCCGGGCGCGCAGCGGGTGCCCGGCGGGCAGCGGCTTCCCGGCGACGGCGGCGAACGGCGCGGCGGCCGGGATCGTGCGCCCGTCCCCGTCCTTGAGGTTCCGCAGGGCGACGGCGTAGTGGTGGCCGTCGCGGAAGTTGCGCGCGGGGTGGATCAGCAGGGCGCGGCGGGCGGGGTCGGTGGCGTTGGAGTCGGGCTCGGCCCAGTACGGCCATCGCTCGCCGGTCCCGGTGTCCAGCAGCACGACGGGGGCGTCCGGGGCGAGGGAGCGGCCGATGTCGGTGAGCGGGGCCGCGCCGGTCGCCGCCGGGTCGAGGCCGGGGACGTGCGCGATCAGCGTCGAGCCGGGGGAGAAGCCGTCGGAGCGGTTCCAGGCCGTCGGGTCGATGTTCCGGCCGGTCGCGGTGGGCGGCAGCGAGGTGGCGCCGAAGGAGACCCGGCGGCCGGTGTCGGTGGTCGGGTCGGACCGGGTGTACCAGTCGTTCGGGAACGGCAGCAGGCACTCGCTGGGGGCCAGCGGGTCGCAGCCGGACCCGGACGCCCCGGCGGCACGGGCCGCCGGGGCGTCCGGGACGAGCAGGACGGCGGCGCCGAGCGCCGCCGCCAGCAGCCCGCGCAGCAATCGGTGCCGCAACGCCGGTCAGCTCCCCTGGATGTGCGCGCCGATGATGGCGGCGTAGTTCGCCTCGCCGTTGCGGTTGGGGTGCAGCGGAGCGGCGAGCGAGGTCGGCACGTAGCCCTCGACCCACTTGTCCGACGGGGACTGGCAGGAGTCGTGGCCCTTGCTGGGCGTGGCGAGGTCGATGTACTCGGCGCCGTGCGCGGCGCTCTGCTGGGCGATCGCCGTGTTCATCCGGTCGACGCTGCCCTGGAGGAAGTCGGCGTCCACCGGGAGCACCGGCTGCAGCGGCCAGCAGCCACCGGGCTTGATGTACAGGCCGTACCCCGTGACGATCACCCGGGCCTGCGGCGAGCGCTGGTGGATCGTGTCCAGGACGACCCCCAGCTTCGGCGCGAACTCCGCGATGCGCTGCCCCACCTGGTCCACGCCGCCCTCGTTGTACTTCTCCTTGCACGGGGTGGCGTTCGGGTCGAGGGTGGTGCACTTCTGCGCGATGCCGACCAGCCCGGCGTCGTTGCCGCCGATGGTCAGCGTCACCAGGTCGGTGTCCGGGCGCAGCGCGTCGAACTGCGGCGGCGCCGAGCCCATCGGGATGTCGAGCAGCGACAGCGACTGCTTCTCGGTCATGTGCTTGGAGGCGGCGCCGCTGCACGTGACGTCGGTCAGCGACGCACCGAGGCGCGAGGCCAGCTCGTGCGGGTAGTTGTGCGTCGAACGGCCGCAGGCCAGCGGCCCCGTGATGTCCGGGACGAGTGGTCCGGAGGCCATGGAGTCGCCGAGCGCGACGTAGGACGTGGTGTCGTCCTCGGCGGCGGCGGATGCCGGGACGGCACCGGCCCCCACGGCCAGACCGGCCAGGGCGAGCGAGCCCATGATGGTCCTGACGGAACGACAGAAGTCCTTGTTCTGCGGCAAGTTCACGAAATCCTCCGACGGTGGGGCGCGGGACGTGGCATGGCGCGTGACGCCGGTCATCATGCAGACTCAACTGCCGTCGTTTAACTGGTGGGTAACGCAGACTTCCGCGGGGGAACTTGTGACGCGTGACAACCGTCCGCCCGTCGTCGAGGGGGACCACGGTGCTTTCAGGGGCCCGAGGGACCGGCCGCTGTCCATCGCCGGGCGCCCGGTTGCCGCCCAACTGCGGGCCCGGGTACCGGCCCTGACGGTCCGTGTGGTCGACCGGCTCCTGGCCGACCTGCCGGTCTACGCCGAGCTCCCGCACGAGGAGATCTCCGGCGACATCGCCGACATCGTCCAGCACAACCTGCGGCTCTTCGCGGACGTCGTCGAGCACCGCCGTCCCGCCACGGACGCCGAACTCGCCCAGCAGCGGGACTCGGCGGCCCAGCGCGCGGAGGAGGGCGTGCCGCTGGACGCGATCCTCACCGCCTACCAGGTCGGCACGGCGATGTGCTGGCAGGAGACCGCGAAGGGGGCGCGGCCCGACGACCTCGCCACCGTCCTGGAGATCATGGACCGCATCATGGTCCTCCAGCAGCAGCTGACCTCGGCCGTCAGCAGCGCGTACCTGGAGGCCCGGCAGATCCTCGACAGCCAGGAGCACGGCGGCCGGCACGCCCTGATGGCCGCCCTGCTGACCGGTGAGCCCCTGGACCGCTTCGCCCACCGCACCGGACTGCGCCCGGCCGCCCGCTACCTCACGATGACGCTCGCGCTGGCCCCGCACCCCGACGAGTCGAACCAGTCACCGGGCCCGGGGTCCGGCGTCGCGGCCCGGCGCAAGATCCGCCGCGTCCGCACGGCCCTCGACCACTTCGCCGGTACGCCGACGCTCACCGCCCTGGACACCTCCGGCGGCACGGTGCTGCTGCCCGTCGCCGGTCCGCCGCCGCCGTGGCGCGGGCCGGACGGCCTGTGCGCGCTGATCGACGAGGCGGCCCGCGCGGCGGGCGTTCCGGTCATCGCCGCCGCGGAGACCGCCGAACCGGAGGAAGTGCCGGCCGCGGTGGCGCGCAACGCGGAGATCGTCGACCTGGTCGCCCGTACCGGCCGACCGCCCGGCCTGTACCGGCTGGCCGACGTCCTGCTCGAGTACCAGCTCAGCCGGCCCAGCGAGGCCCTGCGCGGGCTCGCCCGGCTGCTGGGGCCGCTGGAGGCCAAGCCGGACCTGCTGCGCACCCTGGAGACGTACCTCGAACTGGGGCTGGACCGGCGGGCCACCGCCGCGGCCCTGCACATCCATCCCAACACCGTGGACTACCGCATACGCCGCATCGACCGGCTGACCGGTCTCTCCCCGGCCCGCCCGGTCGATCTCCAGCACATCAGCGCGGCCCTCGTCGCCCGCCGCTCGGTGTGAGGGGAACGGCGGCGGGCCGGGGCCGCGCGGTCGGTCAGTGGACCGTGCTGAAGCTGCGCCAGGGCAGGACGCTGGGAGGATTGAAGTCGCTGAGGCCGGTCGCGAGGTACGTCGTGCCCGGGCCGGTGCAGTCGAAGGTGCGGTACAGGATGATGTCGATCAGGGTCTCGTTGAACACGGCCTTGGCGCCCGAGGGGGCGAGGCGGTGGCAGCCCTTCACCGGCGGGCTGTTCACCGCGATGTCGACGTTCCGCTGGGTCGTGTAGATGACCGGCCCGACCGCGGTCCGGCCGAGGCCGGAGCAGCCTGCGACGGTGAGGGTCAGGAGCGCGGTCCCCGCGGCGATGCCGAGGCGGCGGCGTCGGTGATCGGTCAAGGGCATGGACGGGTCCTCGTCTGTCTGGTCCGGGCCGGTCCGTCGGCACCGGTGCCGCGTGTGCCGCGGAGCCGTGTGTGCCACGGAGTACGTGCTGACGCTGGTCACCCTGCCCGCTCCCCGCGGGCCCGGCACCCGGTGCGCGGCCGGGTGGGCGACAGCCGCGAGGACGGAGGCCCGAGCCGTGTTCATATCGGTTGATATTGGGCATACCGTGGTAATAGCGGCTGACTCGCTCGGGTCAGGTTGTTTCCGTCCTTCAGGGGGCCGTCATGGTCCAGGATCTCGTAATCGCGCTGGTGGCGGCGGCCTCGGCGGGTGCCCTCTACATGGTGGCGGCCGCCAAGATCGTCAAGCAGTACGAACGGGGCGTCGTGCTGCGGCTGGGCAGGCTCCGCGACGAGGTGCGCGGGCCCGGCTTCACCATGGTGGTTCCCGGCGTCGACCGGCTGCGCAAGGTCAACATGCAGATCGTGACGATGCCGGTGCCCGCCCAGGACGGGATCACCCGGGACAACGTGACGGTACGGGTGGACGCCGTCATCTACTTCAAGGTCGTCGACGCGGCGAGCGCCGTGATCCAGGTGGAGGACTACCGGTTCGCGGTGTCGCAGATGGCGCAGACCTCGCTGCGGTCGATCATCGGCAAGAGCGATCTGGACGACCTGCTGTCCAACCGCGAGAAGCTGAACCAGGGGCTCGAGCTGATGATCGACAGCCCCGCGGTCGGCTGGGGCGTGCAGATCGACCGGGTGGAGATCAAGGACGTCTCGCTCCCGGAGACGATGAAGCGCTCCATGGCGCGCCAGGCCGAGGCCGACCGTGAGCGGCGGGCCCGGGTCATCAACGCGGACGCCGAGCTCCAGGCGTCGAAGAAGCTCGCCGAGGCGGCGGGGGAGATGTCCGCCCAGCCGGCCGCGCTCCAACTGCGCCTGTTGCAGACGGTGGTGGCGGTGGCGGCGGAGAAGAACTCCACGCTGGTGCTGCCGTTCCCGGTGGAGCTGCTCCGCTTCCTGGAGCGGGCGCAGCAGTCCGCGCCGCAGTCGCCCGCACTGCAACAGTCCGCGCCGCAGTCGTCCGCGCCGCAACAGGTGTCGCCGCCGCAGCAGGCTCAGCAGCAGCCGCAGTCACGGCAGCCGCAACAGTCGCAGCCGTCGCAGTCGTCGGCCGTTCCCGCGCGGCCCAGCCGTTCGAAGCCGTTGGCCCGGCACTGAGAGCCGGGGCGCCGATCCGCCGGACGGCCCTGTTCCGCTTCACTCGTCCCCTGGTCTTCTGTCCCATTCCGGCCGAGCCGGGCCTTTACCCGGCATGTGGCCATTGACCTGCTGAAACGTGGGCGCGCGGTCGGTTGTCATACCCCCAGCCTAGACTCGGCGGGAGTCGTAAGGATCAAGGTGCCCATGAGGGTCGGAGCGGGAGGGGAGGGGACGGATGGCCACGCCACGAGACCGGCAGGACGGCGCCGTCGTCCGTCTTCTGCGGTGCGCCGCGGTGTTCCTGCCCGCCTCGTTGCCGAGGGACGGACGCGTCGCCTTCTGGGATCCGGCCGGCGGGTCGCTCCCGGAGCCGGGCGACGTCTGCGGACCTCCCGCGGAGCCCGGAGGCCCGGCACCCGCCCCGAGCGCGTCCGAGATCGATGTCGTCCGCGGGGACGGCCCGCGGGGCGACGTCCGTCGGCACACGGTGCCCGCGATCCTGCTGCCCGTGGCCGACGCCCTGCCCCTGCTGGTCCGGGGCAGGCACCAGGCGTCCGCCCACGCCGCCACGCGGTGCTGGGGCGCCGCCGCGCTCCAGGCGCTCAACCTGGTGGCGCGCGGCAGACTGCTCCCCGGTCTGACGGGCGACGACCACGACGCCTGGCGGGCCGGCCCGCGCGACGCCGAGGACATCGCCCACCTCCGGGCGATCGCCGCCGCCCTGCCGCCCGAGGGCCGCGCCGTCCCGCTCCCGGACCGCACACCGCTCCGGGTCCCCGACCCCGAGTGGCTGATCGGGGCGTTCCTCGACGCGGTCGCCGACACCCTGCCCCGTACGCCCGCCGCCGCGCACGCGATGGGGGCGCCCTTCGCGGCCCACGAGGCCCAGCACCTGCCGAACGCGCGGGACTGGGCGGTCGAGGTCGCGTCCGGGCTCGACGCGGGGGTGCGGATCTCGCTGCGCCTGGACCTCTCGGCGTACGAACTCTTCGACACGCACACCCCTGCCGGAGCGTACGACCGGGCCGACGCGCAGGCCCATGCCGGTGCGCATGCCCCGGCGGCCGACACGCACGACCGCTCCGGTGGTGTGCGGCGCGCGGCCGCGGCCGTCGTCCAGGTGCACAGCCTCGCCGACCCCACGCACGTCACCGACGCCGCCGCGCTGTGGAGCGGCGGGGCGGGCGAGCCGTTCGGCCCGCGGGCCAGGGTCGACGCCGTGCTGGCCCTGCGCCGCGCCGCCCGAGTCTGGGCGCCGCTGGAGCGCTTGCTGGACCAGCCCGTGCCCGATGTCCTGGCCATCGGGGAGGACGAGCTGTACGAACTGCTCGGCGACGCCGGACCCCGGCTGGCGGCGGCCGGGGTCGGCGTCCACTGGCCCAGGGAGCTGGTCCGTTCCCTCACCGCCTCCGCCGTCGTACGGCCCGCCCCCGGATCGGCCACCGACGGCACCTCGTTCTTCGACGCCGAGCACCTCTTCTCGTTCGACTGGCAGCTGGCGCTGGGCGACGAACAGCTCACCGAGAAGGAGATGGACCTGCTCGCGGAGGCCCACCGGCCGGTGGTGCGGCTGCGGGACCGGTGGGTCGTCGTCGACCCCGCGCTCGTGCGCAAGGCGCGCAAGCGGGAGCTCGGACTGCTCGACCCGGTCGACGCCCTCGCCGTGGCCCTGACCGGCAGTGCCGAGGTCGACGGCGAACGGGTCGAGGCGGTGCCCGTGGGGGCGCTCGCCGCGCTCCGGGAACGCATCACCGCCGACGCCACCGCCGTCGCCCCGCCGCCCGGCCTCGACGCCACGCTCCGCGACTACCAACTGCGCGGCCTCGCATGGCTGGACCGGATGACCTCGCTCGGCCTCGGCGGCTGCCTCGCCGACGACATGGGCCTGGGCAAGACGGTCACCCTCATCGCCCTCCACCTGCGCCGCGCCCACCCCTCGCCCACCCTGGTGATCTGCCCCGCCTCCCTGCTGGGCAACTGGCACCGGGAGATCAACCGGTTCGCCCCCGGCGTCCCCGTACGCCGTTTCCACGGCACCGACCGCACGCTCACCGGGACCGACGGCGGCTTCGTCCTCACCACGTACGGCACGATGCGGTCGAGCGCCGCCCGGCTCGCCGACCACGGCTGGGGGATGATCGTCGCCGACGAGGCCCAGCACGTGAAGAACCCGCACTCCTCCACGGCGAAGGCGCTGCGCACCATCCCGGCCCCCGCCCGGGTCGCCCTCACCGGCACCCCCGTGGAGAACAACCTCTCCGAGCTGTGGGCCCTGCTCGACTGGACCACCCCCGGGCTGCTCGGCCCCCTCAAGGCGTTCCGGGCCCGGTACGCCCGCACCGTCGAGAACACCGGTACGGCCGCCGGGCCCGACGACGACGAAGCGGTCGAACGGCTCGCCCGGCTGGTGCGCCCCTTCCTCCTGCGCCGCAGGAAATCCGACCCCGGGATCGCCCCCGAGCTGCCGTCCAAGACGGAGACCGACCACCCCGTCTTCCTCACCCGCGAGCAGGCCACGCTCTACGAGGCGACGGTCCGCGAGACGATGGCGTTCATCGAGGCGTCGGAGGGCATCGCCCGGCGCGGCCTGATCATGAAGCTGCTGGCCTCGCTCAAGCAGATCTGCAACCACCCGGCGCAGTACCTGAAGGAGGAGCCGACCCGCCTCGTCGACCGGTCGGGCAAGCTCGCGCTGCTCGACGAACTCCTCGACACGATCCTCGCCGAGAACGGCTCCGTCCTCGTCTTCACCCAGTACGTGACCATGGCCCGGCTCCTCTCCGCCCACCTCACCTCACGCGCCGTCCCCTCCCAGCTCCTGCACGGCGGCACGCCGGTCGCCGAGCGGGAACGGATGGTGGACCGCTTCCAGTCCGGCGAGGTCCCGGTCTTCCTGCTCTCCCTCAAGGCGGCGGGCACCGGGCTGAACCTCACCAGGGCCGCCCACGTCATCCACTACGACCGCTGGTGGAACCCGGCCGTCGAGGAACAGGCCACGGACCGGGCGTACCGCATCGGCCAGACACAGCCCGTGCAGGTGCACCGGCTGATCGCGGAAGGCACCGTCGAGGACCGGATCGGTGAACTGCTGGAGGCGAAGCGGGCCCTGGCCGACACGGTCCTCGGCACCGGCGAGGCCGCGCTCACCGAGCTCAGCGACCGCGAGCTGGCCGACCTCGTCTCGCTCCGGAGGCCGGCATGAGTCCCCGGCCGGAGAACCCTCCGCGCACCGGCCGCTCCCCGCGCACCGGCCGGGGGGCCGCGCGCACCGGGACCCGTGGGCCCGCCGCCCCCGCCGCTTCCCGGACCGCGGTGCGCCCGCGCCCCGGCCCCGACGACCTGCGGCGCACCTTCGAGGCCGTGCCGCCCCGCACCTGCGACGACGATCAGCCCTTCGCGGACAGCTGGTGGGGCCGAGCCTGGGTGGCCGCGCTGGAGTCCCTGTCGATGGACGAGGGACGGCTCTCCCGAGGCCGTACGTACGCCGACAGCGGCAAGGTCGCCGCCATCACCGTCACCCCCGGCCGGGTGGTCGCCTACGTCCACGGCAGCCGCCCCCGCCCCTACCGCTGCGAACTGCGGCTGCGGACCCTCACCGACCCCGACTGGGACACCTTCCTCGACGAGGTCGCCGCCCGGCCCGGCCATCTCGCCGCGCTGCTCGCCAAGGAGATGCCGCACTCGCTGGTCGACACCGCGGCCGCCGCGGGCATCGGGCTGCTGCCCGCCGCCGACGACCTCGACCCCGACTGCACCTGCCCCGACCACGGCTGGCCCTGCAAGCACGTGGCCGCCCTCTGCTACCAGATGGCCCGGCTCCTGGACGCCGACCCGTTCGTCCTTCTGCTGCTGCGCGGCCGGGGCGAGCGGGAACTCCTCGAAGAGCTGGGCCGCCGCAACGCCGCGCACTCCGCCAAGGAGCGCCCGGCGAAGCCCGACACCCCCTCCGTGCCGGCTGCCGAGGTCCTGACCGGGCGTTTCCTCCCGCCGCTCCCCGCCCCGCTGCCCGTGCCGCCGCATCCCGCGCAGCCGCCGTCGTACCCCGGCCCGCCCGGTGCCCGCGATCCGCTCGCCCTGGACCACCTCGCCACGGACGCGGCGGTCCGCGCGCACGCGCTCCTCACCACCGGCCTCGACCCGCTCGCCGGACTCACGCCCTGGCAGGACGCGGTACGGCTGGCCGCGTCCCGGCACACCGCCGGACTCACCGCGACCACCCGCGCCCTCTACCGCGAACTCGCCTACGCCACCGGCCGCACCACCACCGATCTGGCCCGGGCGGTCGCCGCCTGGCGCCAGGGCGGGGCCGAGGGGCTGGCCGTCCTCGAAACCCCCTGGGACCCTCCGGCCGGTCCCTTCGACCGGGCCCGCCCCGCACTCGCGGCCGCCGGTTTCCCCCGCTTCCACCCCTGGCACAACCACCTCACGCACCCCGGCGGAACGCTTCAGCTCCGCTTCGGCCACGACGGACGCTGGTACGGCTACGAGTCCGAGCCGGGGGAGGACGACTGGTGGCCCCGTGCCGCCCCGGACTCCGACCCGGTGAGCGCGCTCATGGAACTCGGCGGCTGACCCCGCCGTACAGCACGGCACGGCGATCCGGCCGGTCCCGTCCTCCCGTCAGCGGGGCAGCACGGCGTCGACGACGTCCCGGGCGAAGTCCGGCGGCACCGGTTCGCGGCGGAGCAGCACCCGCATCCAGACGGCCCCGGCGACCAGGTCCAGCAGCAGCATCGGATCGGCGCCCGCGGGGAGTTCGCCGCGGGCGACGGCGCGGACGAAGACCGGCTGCTCGCGGGAGAACCGGTCGGCGAAGAAGTCGCGGGTGAGGGCGGCGAGTTCGTCGTCGGGCAGGCCGGTGCCCGAGGTCAGGGCGCGGGCCACGGGTTCCGTGCGCCCGTTGGTGAGCAGGCCGATGATCTGTTCCACGAGGGCGATCAGATCGCCCCGGAGGCTGCCCGTGTCGGGGATGTCGACGTCGAGCACCCGGGCATGGATGAGTGCCGCTCTCAACAGGGCCGGTTTCGAGGGCCACCAGCGGTAGATCGTCGTCTTGTTGACCCCGGCGTCCTGGGCGACGGACTCGATGGTGAGCCGGGCGTACCCGCGCTCCGCGAGATGGCGCAACGTGGTGTCGAAGATCGCTTCGGCGGCGCGGGGCCCCTTGCCCGGACGGCGGTTCACGAGCGGGTCGGACATGAGCACTCCAGAGAAAAAGCAACGCAACGTTGCGTTGCATTGTAAGGTGGGGTCACTTCACTGCGACATCACGGGGGTCCGGCATGGCGGAGACGGCGGTTTCCAGGACGGTGACCTGGGGGTTGTTCGCCGCCTGGGTGGCCAACGACCTGGAGGAGCTGGTCACCATGGCCCGCTGGGCGCGGTCCGCCCGGCCGCGGCTCCAGGAGCGGTTCCCGGCGGTGCCCGAACGGATCTGGGAGCGGATGGAGCTCTCGCAGCGCGATGCCGCCGTCGCGATCGGGCTCATGGGCGGGCTCATGGCGGCGGCGTCGGCGGACGGGGCGCGCACCGGCGGCCGCAGCCCGTTCTTCCGGTCGGTGCTGGTCGGCTTCGGGTGGCACGGCGCCGTACACATGGCGCAGACGCTGGCGTACCGCGGCTACACGCCGGGGGTCCTCACGGCGCCGACGGTCGTCGTCCCGTACTCGGTCTGGGCCGTGCGGAAGCTGAAAGAGGCCGGTATCCGGACCGATGGCGGCGGCAGGGCGGCCGCGGCGACCGCGGTGCTCCTCCCGGCGGCCGTCATCGGCGTCCACGCGCTGGCGCACCGGATCAATCGGCCGCGCGGCCGGGACGGGGCACGATGGCGCGCCCCGCTGTTCCGGGGACGGCTGCCCCGGCCCGGCCGGGCGTGTGAGGAGCCGGCCCGGCAGGGCGCGTGAGGGGCGGGCGCCCGGCCGGAGGGATCGGCCGGGCGCCCGGGAGGGGCAGGGGGTGCCGGGTCAGAAGTCGGCGGTCATGCGCTCTTCGAGCCGGGCCACCGAGTCCTGCGCGTAGGCCTTCTCGTAGGCGTCGCGGATCCGCTCGATCTGGGAGTCGCGCACCCGGGCCTCGGACGCGGGGTAGAGCAGGGTCAGTTCGTAGCTGCGCTCCCGCTCGATGACCCCGTTGGAGTCCCGCCACTGTCCCCGGCCGTCCTGAATGGTCAGCCCGTTCGGGAAGCGCGGGGTGACCTCCTCGTCGATGAACGCCATGAACTGGCCGTCGGTCACATCCGGCCCGCCGTCGGGCCGTTCGGTGCCGAAGAAGAGCCGGGTCTCGATGTAGTCCTTCCCGCGCGTGACACCGGCCGCCGCGGAACGCGCGGCCGAGGAGGGGTCGCCGCCGAGGGCGGCGTAGGCGACGGGGGTTCCCACGACCAGTACGGCCGCCGCGACGGCCGCCGCGGTGAGCGCGCCGCGCCGCTTCGGACCGGTGCGCCGATCGGTCCCGGCGTACGGGCCGGGGACGGTGGACTGTTCGGGGACGACGGATCGTCCGGGGGCGGCGGACCGCTCAAGGGTGAGGTGCTGCCGGGAGCCGGTGTGCCAGCGCGTGGACGCCGATGACGGCCGCCGGGAGGAGCACCGCGGTCGCCGCGGCCGCCCTGCCGCCGCCATCGGTCCGGATACCGGCCTCTTTCAGCTTCCGCACGGCCCAGACCGAGTACGGGACGACGACCGTCGGCGCCGTGAGGACCCCCGGCGTGTAGC
>NZ_RDBO01000074.1:4451-31116 GCF_008120935.1 Streptomyces sp. sk2.1 | reverse complement strand
GGTACGGCCAGGCCGGTCCAGGGCAGCACGGTTTCGAGCAGGCTGCCCAGGTTGCCCGGAGTGTTGGGCACGAGCGAGTGGCAGACCAGCACGAGCCCCGTGACCACCGCGACGACGCCCAGGAGCCGGTCCCGCCCGGTACTTCCCGAAGCGGCGCGGGGACCGGCTCCTGGGCGTCGTCGCGGTGGTCACGGGGCTCGTGCTGGTCTGCCACTCGCTCGTGCCCAACACTCCGGGCAACCTGGGCAGCCTGCTCGAAACCGTGCTGCCCTGGACCGGCCTGGCCGTACCGGCACTGCTCCTGGCCGCCCTGGTCCGCAGGTCCGTCCCGGCCGTCGTCGCCGCGCTCCTGCTCGGCGCCGTGTGGTCCGCCCTGTTCGCGTCCCTGTTCCTCGACGGGAGCGGCGGGGGCGGGCCGAACCTGACCGTGGTCACCCACAACGTCAACGCCGACAACCCCGACCCCGCCGCGACCGTCCGTACGCTGCTGGCCGTCGACCCCGACCTGGTGGCCCTGGAGGAGATCACCGACGAGGCCCTGCCCGCCTACCGCGGACCGCTGGACCGACGGCTCCCCCACTCCGTGCACATCGGCACCGTCGCCCTGTGGAGCCGCTACCCCATCACCGAGTCCCGGCGCGTCACCATCGATCCCGGCTGGAGCCGCTCCCTGCGCGCCCTGGTCCAGGGGCCGAAGGGTCCCCTCGCCGTCTACGTGGTCCATCTGCCCTCGGTCCGCGTCGGCGCGTCCGGCTTCACCACCGGCCGGCGCGACGAGACCCTCGGCGCCCTCGTCCGGGCCCTCGACGACGAGCGGCGGAAGAAGGTGCTGCTGCTGGGCGACCTCAACGGCGCCACCACCGACCGCGGGCTCGAACCACTGACCTCCCGGCTGGCGTCGGTCGAGGGCAGCGGCGGCACCGGCTTCGGGTTCAGCTGGCCCGCGGCCTTCCCCGTCACCCGCGTCGACCACATCCTCACCCGGGGCGTCACCCCCACCGACGCCTGGACCCTCCCCGCCACCGGCAGCGACCACCGCCCGGTCGCCGCCGGGCTCAGGGCATGACCGACTCCCCCGCCCGGCCGGTGCGGGGAACCCGGTCTCAGCCGGTGTGGAGGACCCGGAAGCGATCGGGGTCCGCCGGGTCCCGGTCGACGACCTGGACCGGTGCCCAGGCCCACTGCAGGACGCCGATGCCCGGCGTGCGGGAGAACCGGATCGGCCCGCGGGTGCCCTCGACCGCCACGCGCGGCCACGCCCCGGCGACGGCCGCCCGGTCCGTACCGTACGAGCGCAGCACCTCGGCGAGGACGGCGACCGTGTCCCAGCCCTCGAAGGCGACGAAGGAGGGCGGGGCACCCAGCCGCTCGCGCAACTCCTTCCCGACGCGCTCGCCGAGCGGGCCGAGCCGCTCGGGCAGGTAGCGCAGGAACGGGACCCCCGCACCGTCCCCGCCCAGCTCCGCGGCCCATCCGGCGAACTCCGGCTGCCCGGCCGGGGCGCCGATCAGGACCTCCGCGAGCCGCCGGTCGGCCCGGACGGCCCGGACGATCGGCGCCGCCGGTTCCGGATGGCCGACCAGCAGGAGGAGCGCCGTCGCGCCGGAGTCGACGAGCGCGTCGCACAGGGCCTCGGGGCCGAGCGCGTTCGCGTCGAGCTCGACGACGGTGCCGCCGTGCGGGGCGAGGTGGTCCCGCAGGGTGCGGGTCCCGGACGCCCAGTAGACGCTCGGCTGGGTCGCCACGGCGATCCGGCTCCGGCCCGCGCCGAGGAGGAAGTCACCGTAGACCCGCCAGCCGTGGGACTGGGCCGGGGCCAGGCGCGCGACCCGGTCCGTCGGCCCCTCGGTGAGCGTGTCGAGCACCGCGGACGAGCAGAGGAACGGTACGCCGAGGGCGTCGGCCCGTGCGGCGGCGGCGCGGGCGACGACGCTGTGGTACTCGCCCGCCACGGCGACCACGCCCAGCGCGGCCAGTTCGTCCACGGCCGCCGCGGCCCGCCCGGGATCGGCCGCGGTGTCCCGGACCACCGGCTCCAGCGGCCGGCCGTCGATCCCGCCCGCGCCGTTGACCTCACGGACGGCCAGCTCGACCCCCGCGAGCAACTGCCGGCCCGCCTCGACCCAGCCGGGCCGGGTCAACGGGGCGAGAACACCCAGCCGGACGGGCGCCCCGTCCGTGCCCTCCGCCCCGGGCTGCGCGGGCGAGTACGGCAGTGACGGTGATGATGGCAGTGGCGATGACGGTGGCGTGTTCATCGGGTGGCGTCTCCCCTGGACGATGGGTCGCGGCCCGCCCGGATCGCGCACCGGCCGGGGCCGCCGGGCGGTGCGCGTTCGCCGCGTCTCGTCGCGGCGGGCGCGCCCGGGTGATCATGCGGGTCATTGGAACCACCTCCGCCGCCACCGGGCAACCGATTATCCGTTCGCGGAGCCGTCGAACTTCCCCGGACCGTCGAACTTCCCCGAACCGCCGGGCTTCCCCGAACCGCCGGGCTTTCCCGAACCGCCGGGCTTCCCCGAACCGCCGGGCTTCCCCGAACCGCCGGGCTTCCCCGAACCGCCGGGCTTCCCCGGACCGCCGGGCTTCCCCCGGCCGCCGGGCCGCGCCGGCCGAGGCGGAGTGCGCTTTCGCCGACGTGGTGCGGGTGCGCTATCTGCTGCCCGACCGGGCCGACTTCGAGCCCTGCTGGCCGGTGCCGCGTCGCGTCTTCGGCGGGGTCCGCCCGGCCGCCACCATGCTCGGGTGCGGTCTCTCCGACCCCCGTACGAAGATCGAGATCGAGGTGGACGCGCGACGGTCCGCCGCATGACCGGCGCCGCTCGCGGCGGTGCCGGGAGCCGTGGCCCCGGCGCCCCTCACTCCTCGACCGGCCCGAACAGCTCCACCATGTCCCGCTGCAACGACATCACGTCCGTCACCGTGTACAGGCCCTGACCGGGGACCGGGTCACCGCCCCGCGGCCCCTCCGCCTGCGCCGCCGCGACGGCTCTGACCTGGTTGGCCGGGTCGGGCAGATACGTGAGTCCGTCGACGTGGAAGCGGGCGCGGGCCGCGGGGCGCGCCGCCTCGCGGCCCGCCAGCTCGTCCGCCGTCGGCGGCCGGCCGAACGTGCCCGCGTAGAACTCGATCACGGCCGTCTCGTTGAAGCCGTTCACCTGCCGCACGTAGGCGGCGTGGAAGCGTCCGCCCAGCTCGATGGAGAGGACGTCCCCCACCCGCAGGAACGTGAGCGGGCGGGGAGCGGCGGGCTTGCGCGTCAGCGGTACGGGGGCCGAGCGCAGGAACTCCTTGATCTCCTCCGACCGGCGCCCGAAGGCGTCGGAGAGCACCACGTCGCGGTTGAGCGCGTCCACCGCCCCGACCGCCCGCGCGGTGACGGCCGCGTCCTGGATCCCGTACTTGTGCAGCACCGCGGCGAGCGCCACCCACACCGCGTTCTTCGTCGCGGGAGGCACCTCGTCGCCGTCGAGCAGGCAGCGCCAGCGGGTGAGCACCGGGGCGAGCACACGGCGGGTGAGTTCCTCGTGCGTGGCATGGCGGGCGAACATCTGCCGGCGCACCCAACGTGCCAGTTCCTCGTCGAGCGCCCGGACGTATCCCCCGGCTGCCAGCTTGTCCAGCACCTGTTGATGATTCACGCCGCTCCCTCACCGATCCGAACAGCGGCCAGGCTACTTGTCGACTCCTCCCGTCCCCGTTCCCCGCAGGGCCCGGACGAGCCAGGGGTCCACCGGGACCAGGTCCGGTACCACCTGCCAGCCGTTGACGATCCAGACCAACCGCCAGTACCGCTCCACCCGGGGGTCGTGCGCCTCCTCGAACTTCTGGGCCATCCAGTTCCGGAACTCCGTGTCGGGGGTGCGCGCGAACACCTCGGCGAAGCGGTGCACGAGGTCGTCGACGACGGGCGCGGCCCGGTCGCCGAGCGGGTCGATGCCCGACTTCACGGCCTCGGCCGCCTTCTGACGGGTGAGCTCCATCAGTTCCTCGCCGGCCTCCCTCTCGATGTCGGGGATGCGCCCGGTGGCCCGGTACGTGGCCGTCCGGCGCAGCCGGGCCCGGAAGTCCTCGTCGCCCATCAGCTCGACGAGTTCCACCCATGCGGCGACCTGCTCGCCGGACGGGTCGCGGGGGAGGTCGGGAGCGGCGGCGCGGACCATGGCCGCCGCGGCCGGGTCGGCGTCCGCCGCGCCGAAGGTGCCCTCCACGAAATCGTCGATCAGGCGCCGGCGTTCCTCGCCGGACAACCGTGTGAGCCTGTGCATGAGTGTGGTCTCCTCGGGGTCGGACCCGCGTCCGGCCGCGACTCGCAGAACGCTCCGGCGCAGTTGCAGCACCTGGATCTGGACGTCCAGGGCATCCGCGTGCGCTGCGGCGACCTCCGCCACCGAGATCTCGCGGTCCAGCACCCGGCGAATCGTGGCCAGGTCCACGCCCAGCTCGCGCAGGGTGCGGAGGAGTTCCAGACGGAGCAGTGCGTCATGGTCGTAGAGCCGATAGCCGGCGGGACTTCTGGTGGTCGGGGCCACCACCCCCGAATCGGAGTAGAACCGGAGTGTCCTCACGGGCAGTCCGGTCCGCCGGGAAAGCTCCCCGATCGAGTAGAGGGTCGTGGCGTCCATGGCCCCGACTCTGCTGTCTCCACCCACTGGAGACTCAAGGCCCTTCCCCGGCCGGACCACGGCCGGGACCTCCCGCGACGTGCGGGGACGGGTTCCGCTCATGACGGGCCCGGTCAGGCCCGCAGGAAGGCCAGCACCGCCAGCACCCGCCGGTGCCCCTCGGTGGCCACCGGCAGGTCCAGCTTGGCGAAGATGTTGCCGATGTGCTTGTTCACGGCGGCCTCGCTGATGAACAGCTCGGCGGCGACGGCGGAGTTGGTACGGCCCTGGGCGATCAGGCCGAGCACTTCGCGCTCCCGGGGGCTCAGCCGTTCCAGGGGGTCCTTCCGCAACCGTACGAGCTGCTGGATCACCTCCGGGTCCACCACCGTCCCGCCGATGGCGACCCGGTCGATGGCGGTCGTGAAGTCGGTCACCGCGGCCACCCGCTCCTTGAGCAGATAGCCGACCCCGGCTCCGCCGCCGGAGTCCAGCAGGCCCAGCGCGTACGAGCGTTCCACGTACTGGCTGAGCACGAGGACCGGCAACCCGGGGAATTCCTCCCGGAGTTGCACGGCCGCCCTCAGCCCGTCGTCGCTCAGCGTCGGAGGCATCCGTACGTCGGTGACGATCAGGTCGGGCCGCTCGGAACGCACCGCCGCGACCAGGGCGCCGGCGTCGCCGACCGCCGCGACCACCTCGTGCCCGACCCGCTGCAGCAGCCCGACCAGACCTTCGCGCAACAGCACGGCGTCCTCCGCCACGATCAGGCGTAGCGACATGGAACCTCCACATGCAACAGGGTGGGACCGCCGACCGGACTCGACACCCGCATCCGGCCGTCGAGCGCCCCGACCCGGTCGGCCAGGCCGGTCACGCCACTGCCCGCTTCCGTGTCCACGCCGCCGCGGCCGTCATCCACGATGTCGAAGATCAGCAGATCGGCATGGTATCGACCGCGCACCTCCGCCTTCGTGGCCCCGCTGTGCTTGGCGATGTTCGTCATCGCCTCGTTGAGGAGGTAGTACATGGTCGTCTCCACCTTCCGGGGCAGCCCCTCGGGCAGCCGGAGGTCCACCGTGACCGGGATCGGGAACCGGGCCGCGTAGTCCTCGATCGCCGCCACGAGTCCGTGATCGGCCAGCACCGGCGGATTGAGCCCCCGGATCAGCGCCCGCAACTCCTGGTGCGCCGCGGAGAGCTGCTTCTCCGCCTGGGTGAGCAGTTCGGACTGCGGGGAGTCCGGCGGGGTGTCCAGGCGCAGCATCCCGAGGGTCATTCCCAGCGACACCAGCCGCTGTTGCGCCCCGTCGTGCAGATCGCGTTCGATCCGCACCCGCTCCGCGTCGAAGGAGTCCAGCAGACGGACCTGCGAGGCACGCACCTCGCGCAGCTCCTCCCCGAGTTCCCGGTCGCGCGGGGCCAGGAAGGTACGCGCCATCGCGGCACGCGCCCCCGCCCACGAGGTCACCGTGTACGGCGAGGCCAGCAGCACGACCGCGCTGAAGATCGCCCAGGGCCAGGTCTCGCTGTCCAGCGAACCGAGGAAGGCGGCCGGCAGCCCGAAGCAGAAGCCCAGCACCATCAGGTCCAGCCACCACAGCGCGGCCGTCGAGAGCAGGGTGAACAACAACTCCCGCCAGGTCACCTGCTCCTTGAGCCGGGTGGCCACCCACGCCCTGACCCCGGGTGCGTCCGGACTCCGGTGCGGGTCCGGCAGCCGGTCGAGGTCCACCAGCCGCAGCCGTCGGCGCTCCACCGCGGCCACCGCGGTGGAGGCCAGTACCAGACCCACCAGGGGGGCGATCCCGATCAGCACCACCAGCAGCGCGACCCCCGCCAGCAGACCGGCGGCGACGATCACCACCGCCACCGTGCCGAACAGGACGCC
This sequence comes from Streptomyces sp. sk2.1, assembly GCF_008120935.1. Lineage (GTDB taxonomy): Bacteria > Actinomycetota > Actinomycetes > Streptomycetales > Streptomycetaceae > Streptomyces. The sequence continues at coordinate 24,621 of NZ_RDBO01000074.1, read as the reverse complement.
GCTGCCCAGATAGGCCAGGGACCTCCAGGGCCAGCTCGACATCAGGAAGCTCATGGGTCGCTGGGCCATGGCCTGCCAGGCCGTCGTGGGACGCATGTGCCCACCGTAGACCGGCAGTTCGGGCGGCCGGGGTAGAGCCTGCACTACCTCGGAAGTAGAGGGCGGATCAGTGTCCCGCCCCACCCCCGCACGGTGAGATCGATGCATGACGACAACGAACCGGACCTCCGTGCAGGACGCGGTCGAACTCCACGGCGTGCGCAAGATCCACGGCACCGGCGACCACGCGGTGACCGCACTGGACAGCGTCTCCATCAGCTTCCCCCGCGGCACCTTCACCGCGATCATGGGCCCCTCCGGCTCCGGGAAGTCCACCCTGCTGCAGTGCGCGGCCGGGCTGGAGCAGCCGACCGACGGGCGGATCGTTCTCGCGGGCATCGACATCGGCGGGCTGGACGAGAAGCGGCGCACCGAGCTGCGCCGCGAGCACATCGGCTTCGTCTTCCAGGCCTTCAACCTCGTCGAGTCCCTCACCGCGGCCCAGAACGTGGAACTGCCCTCCCGGTTCGCCGGCCGCGGGGTCGAGCCCGGGCAGGTCGCCGACGCGCTCGCCTCGGTCGGTCTGGCCGAGCGCGCGAACCACCGGCCCAGCCGGCTCTCCGGCGGCCAGCAGCAGCGCGTCGCCCTCGCCCGCGCCCTGGTCACCCGTCCCGACGTCCTCTTCGCGGACGAGCCCACCGGCGCCCTGGACACCGTCACCTCCCGCGAGGTGCTGCGGATGATGCGGATGCTGGTCGACCGGGAGGGCCAGACCACGCTGATGGTCACCCACGACCCGGTGGCGGCCTCCGTGGCCGACGTCGTCGTCTTCATCAAGGACGGCCGGATCGCCGACCGGATCCCGCTGGACAGGGATCCGCAGAACGACAACGCCGCCGCGATCGCCGCCCACATGACCCGGCTGGAGGCGTGATGCTGATCATCGCGAACGTGCGCGAACGCTGGTCCGGCTTCCTCGGGGCCTTCCTCGCCGTCCTGGTCGGCGTGGCCCTCATCACCACCACCCTGATCATCCACGACTCCTCCCACCCCACCGTCCAGGACCGCTACGCGGGCGCCGCCGCCCTGGCCCTGCCCGAGCGGGCCCTCGACCAGGAGGGCAGCCCCGAGGACCGGATGCCGTGGAGCCGGGCCGAGGCCGCCCCGATCCGGGCCGAGCTCGAAGCGGTCCCCGGGGTCGCCGCCGTCGTGGTGGACCGCTCCTTCTACGCCCAGGCCGTCCGGGACGGCGAACCCGTCGCCGACGAGGGCGCCGCGGAGGCCGGACACGGCTGGGGCAGCGCGCTGATGGCGCCCTACCGGCTCGTCTCCGGCCGGGCCCCGAACGGGAACGGCGAGGTCGTGGTCGACCGCGCCCTGGGCGTCGCGGCGGGCAGCGAACTCACCGTCAACATCACCGCGGGCCGCGCGCGGTTCACCGTCGTCGGCACCGTCGACGGTCCCGGCTACTACTTCGGCGAGGCGTTCGCCGCCGGGCAGCGGCCCGGCGTCGGTGCCCTCGCGCTGATCCCGGACGAGGGAGCGTCCGCCGCCGCCATCGCCTCCGGCGCGCGGCAGGTGCTCGGCGACAGGGGCGACGTCCTTTCCGGCGATGCCCGCTCCGAACTCCAGCCCCTGTACATCGAGCACAAGCGCGACCTCGGCGTGCAGCTCATCGGTGCCATGGCCGCCCTCGGCCTGTTCACCACGGTCTTCGTCGTCGCCTCCATGCTGGTCCTGTCGACCGGCATGCGCCGCCGGGAGATCGGCCTGCTGCGCACCATCGGCGCCGCACCCGGCCAGATCCGCCGCATGATCCTCGGCGAGGCCGCCGTGGTCGGCCTGCTCGGTTCGGTCGTCGGCTGCCTGGCCGGCATCGCCGCCGCCCCATTGCTGCGCGACATCCTCAAGGGGCTGGACGTCACCCCGCCGGGCATGGAGATCACCGTGTCCGCCTGGCCCCTGCTCACCGCCTCCGCGGTCGGCATCGGCGTCAGCGTCATCGGTGCCTGGGCGGCCGGTCGCAAGGCCGCGAAGGTCGCCCCGATCGAGGCCCTGCTCGACAGCGGTCCCGCCAGCCACGCCATGGGGCGGGGACGTTGGATCACCGGACTGTCCGTACTCGGCCTGGGGGCCGTCCTCGCCGTCGCCACCGCCACCACCGACGCCGACAACCGCGTCGGCATGGCGCTCTTCGCGACCATGACGCTCATCGTCGCGGCCGCCCTGCTGGCCCCCGCCCTCGTCGGCCCCGTCGGCCGCTTCCTGACCGCCCCCTTCCAAAAGCGCGGCTCGGCCGCCGCCGTCCTGATCCGCTCCGAACTCACCGCCAACCCCCGACGCGCCGCCTCCCTGGTGGCCCCCGTGATCGCCGCGGTCGGCTTCGCGGTCCTGCTCAGCGGAGCGGTGGAGACGATGCGGGTGGCCTACCCGGCGGGCGAGGCCCTCAAGGTCGCCGGCCAGACGATCGTCACCCCCGACGGCACCCCCGGCAACACCGACGAGGTCGTCGCCGCCAACCCGGTCGGCAAGGCGTCCGTGCCGACCCGCGCCTTCGTCGGCGAGAAGCGGACCGTCCTGGACGTGCTCGGCACCCGGGACGCCCGGTGGAACAAGCCGGGCGAGGCCGTCCTCGGCCGGCGCACCGCCTCCGACCTGGGCCTGGAGCAGGGCCGGAGCGTCCCGGTCCGGTTCGCCGACGGTACGGTCGTCACCCTGAGGATCAGCGCGGTCCTGCCCGACGACCCGGCCCGCGGTGACTTCGTGGTCGCCCGTGACCTGGTCCGGGCCCACGACCCGGCCGCGCTCACCGACGACATCTTCGTCCCGGCGGGCCACAGGGCCTCCGCCGAGGTCCCCGGCACCGCCCTGCACGACGCCATGCGGTACGCCCTCGACGACTACGACACCGATGCCAGGCTCACCGACAGCCTGGCCGCCATGCTCATCGTCATCGCCGTCGGCTACAGCGTGATCGCCGTCGCCAACAGCATGGCCATGGCGGCCCACGGCCGCCGTCGCGACCACTCGGTGATGAAGTCCGCCGGCGGCACCGTCCGCCAACTCCTCGTACTGGCCGCCGGCGAGACCGCTCTGCTGGTGGTCGTCGGGGCCGGCCTCGGTGTCCTGGTGACACTGCCCCCGCTGGCCGGAATGGCCTCCGGCCTCGCCCAGGCCACTTCGTCCGACGTCGGCCTGCACCTGAACGGCGGAGCCGTCGCAGCGGCGATCATCGGCACCCTGATCGCGGCGGTCGTGGCGGGGGTGACGGTCACCGGCAGGACGCTGAGGAAGTCCGCCTGAGGGCTGTCCCGACCACTCGGCGGGAATGCCCGCCCGATCACGGAGGACGGGGAAGGGGGCGAGGGGAACGACCGACCTCGGCGGGCGAGGTGAGTGCGAAGGCGGCTGCGGGGATTCCCCCGGAGCCGCCTTCGCGCGTACGGGTGGCCGCGACCGGCACGGTTGCGCCTCTCCCCCGCAGATCCCCGCGGAGCGATGGATCCCTACAGAGCGATCCAGTAGCGGCGCTTGACGCCTGCCCCGGTGGTGCGGACGTCCTCCAGGACACCGCCGTTGCGCTCGATGCTGCGGGCGGAGCCGATGTTGTCGTCGTCGCAGGTGACGAGGACCCGTTCCAGCCCCATCGCACGTGCCTCCGGAAGAATCGCCCCGAGGGCCCATGTGGCCAGGCCGCGCCTCCGGGCGGAGGGGCGGATGCTGTAGCCGATGTGTCCGCCGACGTCGAGCAGGAAGTCGTTCAGGTCGTGCCGCAGATCGATGGCTCCCAGATAGTCGTCGCCCTCGACGATCCACCAGTGGGTGGCGTGGACGCGCCCCTCTTCCGGAGCGACCGACCTGTCCGACTGCTGTCGCAGTCGCCCGACCCATGCCGAGAAGTCCTCGGGGTCGGCGAGGTCGGCTCCGGAAGCGAGGCCCAGGCCGCTCCCGTCCTGGTGGGAACCCGGCGCCCACTCGTCACGCGCCGTGAGCCATGAGGCCCGAAGTCGGGCCGTGGGTATGGTCAGTTCGGGCATGCGCGCGACGATAGCAGTCGCTCTCCTCCCCCGTGATCGGGCGCTTCGCGCCGCCCCGGGACCGCTCGCCGCGGCGGATGGCGCAGGGGTGTCACAGGGACAACGGGCCGAGGTCGTCGGCGACCGCGGCGAAGTCGCGGATCGAGGAGGTCTCGCCGCTGGTGCGCCAGCACAGTGCCCAGCGGCCGAGCGGGGCGTCGCGGATGGGAACGTAGGCGATGTCGGGCCGGGCGTAGTAGCGCAGTGCGTGCGCGTGCGCGGGGCAGACCGCTTCCCCGCTGCCGACGATGGCGAGCAGCTGCACGCCGTCGATCGCGGACGGCCCCCGGGGAATCGGCCGTCCGCTGGGCGTGTGCGCGGGTATGAGCGACTCGCGCCAGTAAGCGGGCGCGGCACCGGTCAGGACGGACTCGTCGGCGAGGTCTTCGTAGGAGACGGAGCTGAGCGCGGCCAGCCGGTGGGTGGCGGACACGCACAGCACGACGGGCTCGGTGCAGACCACCGGCCCCACGGTGAGGTCCGGTTCCCGGATGGGGAGCCAGGCGAGCAGGACGTCGATCGTGCCGCGCCGCAGGGCGGAGAAGGGGTCGTCGTAGCCCACTGCGCGGATCTGCACGGTGCAACCGGGACGACGGGACGCGAACCCGGTGAGCAGGGGCCGCAGGTCCTCGCTGTTGCTGGACATCATGCCCAGGCGCAGCACCTCGGTCCGCCCCTTCGCGGACAGCTCGGCCCGCTCCAGGCTCTGCCGCAGGCCGCGGTGCACGGGGAGCAGGTCGTCGTAGAGCTGCCGGCCGAGCGGGGTGAGGCGGACGTGGTGGCTGGTGCGGTCGAAGAGCACCCCGCCTATGCGGCGTTCCTGCTTCTTGATCGCCTGGCTGACCCGGGCCGGGGACACGTGCAGCCGCTCGGCGGTCCGGCCGAAGTGCAGCTCCTGGGCGAGCGTCAGGAAGATCTCGATGTCCCTGATCTCCACGTCGCCCCCCCGGTCCCGTCGCCGCTCCTCGTTCGCGTTAACCGTCAGGTTAACGGGCCCTGCGGAAAGCGTCGTTGCCGGTGAATCCCGCGCGATCGATGGTGGATCCGGACGGCGTCGCCGCAGGCGTGTCGCCGCCGTGGTACCGAACCGGGAGGATGCTTCATGAAACACCTTCAGACCGGCGTGCTGATCGCCGCCACTCTCTCCGCCGGGCTCATGGCCGGACTGTTCGCTGCCTTCGCCTACGCGGTGATGCCCGGTCTGGCCAAATCGTCCGACCACACCCTCGTCGAGGCGATGCGGAGCATCAACAAGGCCATCCTCAACCCGGTCTTCATGCTCCCGTTCATGGGCGCGATCCCTCTCCTCGGTCTCGCCGTCGTACTGGCCTGGCGCGGCCACGGCCGCTCCGCCCTGCCCTGGCTGATCGCCGCGCTGGTCCTGTACCTGGTGGCGTTCATGGTCACCAGCGGCGTCAACGTCCCCCTCAACGACCGGCTCGCGCGGGCGGGCGGCCTCGGCCATTCCGATCAACTGGCTTCCATCCGGGCGGACTTCGAGAACAAGTGGGTCCTCTGGAACGTGGTCCGCGCGCTTCTGCACACGGCGTCGTTCGCCTGCCTGCTCTGGGCCCTGCTCGTGTACGGCGCGCATCGGCCGCACGAGAGCGGGCGCGCCGACGCGTCCGTGCGGACTTCCGCTCCGGCGTTCCGCTCCGGTCACCCGCAGTTCGCGCAGTATCCGCAGTTCGCGCAGTATCCGCAGGGCGTCCGGCCCCACCATGCCCCGTCCGCTTCCCCCGTACTCGACCCCCGGCACCGGGACCGGGGCCCGGCCTGACGTTCCGTCCGGCGGGTTCGACGCTCCCCGACCGCTCCGGCACGTCGACGCATCGACGCAATGGGGCAGTGGGGCATCGACGCAGTGGGACACCCGAAAACCGGTGGAGCGGCGCCGCCGTGCGCCGTTACCGTGCTGCCGGTCCGAGTCGTCCGTCGAAGGGCACACCGTTGTACACCCTGTGAGACCTCCCGAGTGCTGATTGGTCGCGCGTCACGCATGCCTGCACGTCCATGCGCCGCGCTGCTTCTTGCTGCGGATTTCTCACTGGAACCGGTGTACTTCTGTGCTCACCAACTGGGTTGTCATGCCCACCCGCCTGCCCCTCGTCCTCCGCCGCTGCCACACGTGCGCGGCCGAACTCTTCCGGGCGAGCGGCAAGTTCCGCGTCAACGCCAACCACAAGCTCATCGACGTCTGGCTCCTCGTGCTCTGCACCTCCTGCGGGGAGACCGCGAAACTCACGGTCCTGGAACGGGTCCACGTCCGCTCCGTACGACCCGATCTGCTGGACCGGCTGCACGCCAACGACCTCGATCTGACGGCCGAGTTGCTCCAGGACCCGACCGTCCTGCGCCGCAATCGCATCGCCCTCGACTGGGCGGACGCCTGGCGCCTGGAAACCGACGGACCGGTTCACCGGGACGACGGGGCGATCGACGTCTCGGTCCGTTTCGCGGCGCGGATTCCCGTCCGGCCGGTGCGGCTGATGGCCGAGGGATGCGGCCTCTCGCGGGCCGGGGTCGAGAGGCTGATCGAGGAGGGGAAGATCGTTTCGGTGGCCCGGCTGGGCGGCAGGCTCTCCGGAGACTTCACCTTCACGCTCAAGCGCTGAGCGCTGCCGGACGGGCCGCCCCGGTGAAGCCGGGCGGCCCGGCCGGCGCACCCGCCAGGGCTCCCGTCCGGCCCCCGCAACGGGAGAACCACCGGTGACCTGGCGCCCCGTCGAGGGCGAAGGACGATACGCAGGCACGGTCGCAGCCACGCCGACGCGCCTCCCTCCGCGGCCCCGGTAATCCGTAATACGTTTGCACCGCGGTCGGGTGGAAGTACAGGCTTGCGCGGTGATTGTCGAGCTGTCGCCCCACCTTCTGACCTGGGACGAAGTGGATCCCGCCCGTCATCCCTTCGACAGCGCGGCGGCGCCGCAGGTGGTGCGGTCCCTCGGGCCCGCCCTCCGGACGCCCGGCCGCCCGGACGTTCCCGCCGGAACCCCGGCGATGCGTGACTGGAGCTGGAGCAGGGGCAAGCCCTGGGCGGATGCCATGGCGCACGCCCTCGCAGAGCACTACGGCGGCTGGACCGCGGGCTGGCGCTGGGCGCACGGCGAAGGCGACTTCGACGGAGGACCTGTCGGGAACTGGTGCTGCCCGCAGCACTCGATCACCACTCCGGAGGAAACACTCACCCGCGTCACGGCGGCACTGTGCGAGTGGCGCGCCTGGCTGGAGAGCCTCGCCGGCCGGTTCGAGGCGTACCCGCTGGCCCTTGCCGATGTGGACGACCAGCGAATCCTGTGGGAAAGCGCCGCACGGAACCTGATCCTCCAGGTGACCGACCGCACGGGTTGCGGCAGCGGCTGGTACGGCCACTGCCAACAGGTGCTCACCTGGTTCCTCAGCCGCTGGGATGTCGCACCCGACCTCGCGGAGGAGCTGGTCGACCAGGCGATCGGCGGGCGGTTCCAGAGCTGGACCGGGCCCGACGCGACCCTGGTCGACGATGTCGCGGAACGGCTCGCGCTGTCGCTCCGGCCCACCGACGGCGCACGGCCCGCCGGGCCCACGACGCCGGACCACCTCGAACGCTGGCTCGCGGTGCGCGGCACCGTGCCGTGGCAGGAGGCGCCGGACTCCGGCGGGGACGGACCGGTGGTACCGGCACGCGACGGCGCCGCGGAGCACATCCGCGCCTTCGACGGCGCCCTGGATCCAGACCGGGCCGAGGGCCTGCTCACCGCCCTGGAACTGCTGCGGACCGAAGCGGCACGAGGAGCCTCCCTCGACTTCGAACTGCTCCAGCGCTGCCAGCAACATGTCCTGGGAACACCGCAGTTGCCGCCGTTCCGCGATCTGCCCGCCTTCGCCAAGGCGGGCCGGGAGCGCTACGGCATCGGCCCGGGCACCCGAACCCGCCTCGACGCCTGCCTGGCCGAGAGCGCGAAGGACGCGCAGAGGCCCGTTCCCCTCACGGCCCGCGCCGCCCGCGCCTACCTCGACGTCTGCTTCTTCCACCCCTTCGACGACGGCAACGCCAGGTCCGCCTTCCTCGCCCTCGTCTTCGTCCTCGCCCGTGAGGGCATCGCACTCGACGAGGTCAACCTGCTGCGCCGTGTCACGTTCCAGGCCGACGAGCCCGCGGACGCCCTGATCCTCGCCCGGTACATCGGCGTCCACCTCACGGAGACCCGGCGCAGGGCGGCGACTCCCGACTGCTGATCAGCGAGCAGTCGGCAGGTCGACGTCGTCCGGCGGCTCGGCAACGCCGGAAAGGTCGGCTCCGCCCGACAGGTCAAAGAGGTACCAGTCGATCAGGTGGCCGTCCTCCTCCACGATCCGCCTGTCGTGGACGAAGCCCGAGCGCCGGGCGACCGCTGCCGAGGCGGGGTTCTCCGGGTCCACCCGGATCACGGCCCGGGCCACCCCCTCGGACGCGGCGTACCGGCAGATCAGGCGGACCGCGCGGGTCGCCAGGCCCCGGCCCCGCCAGTCCGGGTAGAGCGTGTAGGAGATGTTGGCCTGGCCCGGCGCCAGGCCCGCCACGTCGAACCGCAGGTCGATGTAGCCCATCAGGGTCGACCGGTCGGCCGAACGGATCCCGAACGCGCGCAACGGGCCGCGCACGGACCACTGTTCGGCGCAGCGGCGGAAGTACGCCTCGATGTCGGCCCGGGTCGCCGGTTTCTCGCTGAGCCACCGGATCTGGAGCTCGTCCTCGCCCGCCAGGTGCGCGTCGACATCGTCGGGGCCCGGAGGGGACAGGGCCACGATCCCGTCCGAGAGGTTCACCTCGTGCACATCATGCATGCGGCCACCATCGACCCTGCGGCGCCCGTCCCTCAAGAGCATATTCGCGTACGCACGCGCTCACGGAGTCATGGATTCATGGCCAGTTCGGCCCACACCGTCTTGCCGACCACACGCCCCTCCACGCCCCACGACGTCGCCGGCGCCCCGACCGGGTGCAGGTCGAGTCCCGATTCCGCACCGGGCCGGAAGGGCCGCAGTTCGGGCCTCCGTTCGCCCCGCGCGTCCGACACCTCGACACGGAGCGTGCCCGCCGGCACGACGAGCCGCAGCCCGAAGTCCCGCCCCAGTAGCCCCTCTTCAGGAGCGCGCACTCGCAGCAACTTCGATACACCGGAGATCCGAACGGCTCACAACTGTAAACGGTAAACGCCTATTCGCACTCACCCCGAGACGCGGGACAGTCACCTGAAACCAGCCAGACCATGAATGAACCGACCCCTTTGAACCTGGATTCAAATCCGAAAGGAATCAGCAATTCCACAGATACAAAATGGGACATATACAACACAAGGGCTCGCCGCTTGCACGCAAGATCAACCCCTTAAACCTGAAAGTCGATATCGGCACATCGATAACAAGCCAAAAAAAGCGCGCCTCGCGGTCTGCTCAATATCGATCTTGATAGCATCTGCCACCATCGAAATCGAGGAGCATTGTGAGAAAATCCCTTTGGACATCCGGGGCGGTGCTCACCGCCACGGCCCTGTCCCTTTCTCTCTCCACGGCCAGCGCCGCCCCACTCCCCGAGGCCAAGGTGTGCGCAAGCACCCAGGCGATCCAGTCGGTGCAAGCACAGAGCAGGGCCAGCGTAAAGAAGGCAATTCGAGACGCATTCGAGAAGAGCCGCGAAACCCAGGCGATCAACGTAGCCACTTGCGAGTCCAATCTCAACCCGAAGGCGTTCAAGAAGACGCGATACACCTCCTACTACGGACTGTTCCAGCTCAGCATTGCCGACTGGAAGAAGTGGAGCAAGAAGGGGGAGGATAAATTCAGCGCAAAGGACAACGCGAAAGTCGCCCATCGGATAGTGAAGAACGAGAAGAACAAGCTCAAGTTCAGGACTTGGGGCGCGTGCGCCTATTGGCCCCAAAAGGTTCGCTGCACTCCCAAGATTTGCCCCTGACTCGATGGGGGCCGGGTCTGAATTCAGATTCGCCCCCATCGGCTCCAAAGAGCATTGCACATGGGTTCGCATGTATCGAGCAGTGGCACTGCCTGCCATTCTTGGGCGAAGTGCCATGGCTTCCCGGTTACTGAAGGGCTGGACCCGGCTTTCCTGTGTCAGCGCGGGTGATGCGGCGGCATCGCGGAACCCAACATGACCGGGCAACTGAACTGGCTCAAGAGCAGCTACAGCGGTGGCGGCGGCAGCAACTGCGTCGAGGCGGCCGCCGGCTGGCACAAGTCGAGCCACAGCAGTGGTGGTGGCGGTGAGTGCGTCGAGGTCGCGACTTGCCCCGCCGCCGTCCACGTTCGCGACTCCAAGAACGTCCAGGGACCGCACTTCGACGTCGCCCCCGCCGCGTGGGCGGCCTTCGTCTCGTACGCACAGCAGGTCTGAGCACACCCCGATACGCCTGGTCACGCACCGGGTCGCGACTGCCGCGACCCGGTGCACCGCGTTCCGGCCGACCGGGACGCGGTGGGCCCCGACGTAAAAAGCTTTAAAGGCCCTGGGAAGAAGAAATTCCCCAAACCCAACCCCCTCTCCCCGGCCACGCGCAGGGGCCCGCAGAAGCCCACGGCAGCTCGCAGGGGCCCGTCACCCGCGCGGGTGAGGTTTGCCAACTGAGCTGGATTTTCCGGTGGTTCGCAGGCATATGCTCACCGCGACAACCCAGACATGCGTCGGCCCCCGGCCGGGAGTGCGAATCCCATTGCCGAGGGCCTGACCACCGAGGAAGTAAAGGGCTTCCCGATGGATACACAGCAGGTTAGCGCGCCCGTGCGCGCTCCGCGTCCCGTTCCCGCGGACGCCTCGCCGAAGTTCGGCGTCATGCACGTCAAGGCCAGGCTCACCGGTCACTTCACCGTGCTGGGCAACCAGCTCACCCAGCACCGCGAGCTCTCCCTGCTCGCCATCGGGCTCTCGGCCCACATCCAGTCGCTCCCCCCGGGCGCGCGGATCGGCATCAAGTTCCTCGCCCAGCGCTTCCCCGACAGCGAGGCCCGTATCGCCGCCGCGCTGCGCGAACTGGAGGTCCACGGCTTTCTGCGCCGCGTCCGCGAGCGCCTCGCCGACGGCCGGGTCGTCACCCTCACCTACTCGTACAACCAGCCGCACACCGGCGCTCCCCCGCGCCCGGTCCGGGTCGCGCCCTCGGCCCCCGCGCCGACTCCCGTACCGGCTCCGGCGTCCGAGCCCACCCCCGTGCCGCCCGCATCGCTCGTATCGTCCGTGCCGTCCGCACCGCCCGTCGCGCCCACGGGCACGACGGAGGGGCAGGGCCTGGGACACGCCCACGGCATCGTCGACGCGCCCGCCGAGGCCGGCCCCGGGCCGCAACGCCGCGGGCACCGGCCGGACGGAGACACCGGGCCCCTCGCACCGTCCTCCGCGGCGGACACGAAGGTCAAGATCCTTCTGGTCGACGACCGGCCGGAGAACCTGCTGGCTCTGGAAGCCAACCTGTCCGCGCTCGACCAGACACTCGTCCGCGCCCCGTCGGGGGAGGAAGCGCTCAGGGCGCTGGCCGACGACGAATTCGCCCTCGTTCTGCTCGCCACCCAGATGCCGGGAATGGACGGCTACGAGACCGCCGCACGCATCAAGCGCCGTTCGCAGACCCGTGACACCCCGATCATCTTCATCAGCGCGTACGAAATGGGTCCCCACGCCACCTTCCGGGTGTACGCGGCCGGTGCCGTGGACCATGTGGCACGGCCGTACGATCCCTGGTTGCTGCGCGCCAAGGTGGTCGTCTTCGTCGACCTGCACCGGAAGAACGTGCAACTGCGCAAGCAGGCGGCCTTGTTGCGTACCAGGGCCGCGACCGGTCTGCTGGCGCAGTTGCCCGCCCTGTTGTCCGATGTCGAGACGGAGGCACGCGACCTGGCCGGACAGCTCCGGGCACAGGAATCGAGCGCGACGGTGAGGACCATGGCCGCCCGTCTGGAGCGCGAGGTCGGGAGCCTGTGCCAGGTGTTGCGGGCAGAACCCGGCGCTCCGCCCGCCCCGGCTTCCCTGCGCTCACCGCAATACCGGGACCGGTGAAGGGAGCCCGGCCGTGCGTGGTCGTGCCACTGTCGCCACTCCTCGTTGCCGGTCCTTCCGGTTCGGGGTGGTCCCGGTGTCTCCGTCCGGCCGGTGCCCGCGGCGTTGCGGCCCGGGGCCGGCCTCGGCGGGCGCGTCGACGATGCCGTGGGCGTGTCCCAGGCCCTGCCCCTCCGTCGTGCCCGTCGTCATCACGTTCACCTGACGGAGGAGACAGGCCCCGGCCGGACGGGGCGTCCGCCGTTCACAGGGCCGTCCGTGCCACGGCGGCCCCGGCGAACGACAGTCCGACGCCCGCGCCCACGGTGAGCACCAGGTAGCCGGCCGCCATGGCCAGTCGGCGGGCCGAGGCGAGGGTCAGCAGCTCGTACGAGAACGTCGACCAGGTCGACAGGGCGCCGCAGAAACCGGTGGCGAGCAGGAGTTGGACCCGGGTCCCCAGGTCCCCGTCGGTCACCGCCTCGGAGAGGAAGCCGAGGAGGAGTGCCGCCCCCGCGTTGGCCGCGAACGTGCCCCACGGGAAGGCGGTGTGGAGGCGGAACTTCGCGTCCACACCGAGCAGGTAGCGCAGCGGAGCGCCGGCCAGGCCGCCGGCGAGTACGAGCAGCCAGTCGGTCATCGGTCGCCGTCCCGGTCCGTGGCGCCGTGTCCGAGGGCGAGGTGTGTGGCGACGGCCCCCGCCGTCACGGCGGCCAGGGCCGCCACGATGGTCAGCAGCAGGCAGCCGACCGCGTATCCGGGCCGGTCGTTCTCGAAGAGCTGGCGCACGTTGTCCGTGTAGTGGGAGAACGTGGTGAACCCGCCGAGCACTCCGGTACCCAGCAGTGGGCTGATCAGCCGGGGCGCGCCGGGGAAACGCAGCTTCAGGGTGACCATCAGGGCACCCATGAGGAAGCAGCCCACGGTGTTGACCAGCAGAATCGTCCAGGGGAACGCCGAGGGTCCGGTCGGCCAGAGACGCTCGGCGCCGTAGCGGGCGGCGGCTCCCGCGGCGCCGCCGATCGCGACGGCCGCCACGACGGCCGGCTGCGCCCCGGGGTGGTGGTCGGGGTGGGTGTGATGGTGCAGTCGCATCCTGGGAAACATCCGGCGAACCTAGCCAGCCGGACCGCTCGGACCCGCGCAGCGCGCGGAGCGGTTCACTTCCGGACTCGAACGGCGGAGCGGAACCCCGCACGGCGAGAAGTGCCGCCCGGCATATGCATTGATGGCGATGAGCCACTTCCTGCCTTCCGCTCCGTGCGGAGTGCGCCTTCTCCGCTCTCCGCCGAACCGTTGGAGTCCTCCTTGCCTGTCGCCGAGCCGGCTGTCGTCCGGAAACTCGAACGCCGACAACCGGCGGCCTTCCTCCTGGCGTCGGTGCGCGGGGTCGGGCAGGTGGACCTCCAGTCGTGCGTCTGGACCGGCGCGTTCATTCTCGCCGGGCTGTGGGCGGCAGGTTGGCAGATCGGCCTTTTCGCCACTCTGGGGACCGCCGTCTCGACTCTGACCGCCTACGCGCTCGGGGTCGACCGGTCCGGCATCGCCCTCGGCCTCCATGGGTACTCCGGTTGCCTCACCGGTATCGCGCTGGTCACCTCGCTGGGGCATCATCCCGCCACCTATGTGCTCGCCGTCGTCGGTTCGGTCATGTGCACGGTGCTGACGATGACGCTGACGACCCTGCTCAAGCCGTACGGGCTGACCGCGCTCACCGCGCCGTTCTGCCTGGTCTCCGGTGTCATGGTGCTCGGGGCGCCGTCCTTCGGGCGGATCTGGCACGGGGCGCCGAAGGCCGTGTCCAGTACCACCAGCGGGGACACCGCGATCTCCTGGGACGACCTGTGGCACGCCTTCTTCACCAACGTCTCGCAGATCTTCCTGGTGGACGCGTGGTACGTCGGGCTCATCATGCTCGTCGGCCTGGCCTTCGCCGGGGTGCGTGTGGTGCTGTACGCGGCGGCCGGTTCCGTCGTGGGGATCGTCGCCGCCTGGGCGCTCGGTGCCCCCACCTCGCTGATCGCCAACGGGATCTACGGGTACAACGCCGTGCTCGTCGCCATCGCCGTCGGCGCGGTCTTCCTCACCGGCACGGTGTGGAACGGGGCGTACGCGCTCTTCGGGGCCGCGGCCTCCACCGGCTTGACCGCCTCACTGACCTCGTTCTTCAAACCGTTCGGCGGCCACACCTTCACCTGGCCGTTCATCCTCGTGACCTGGGCGCTCATGGCGGCCGTTCCCCTGCTGCCCCGCTTCCGCAGAAGCGGCTGACCGTTCCCGGCCCCGGACCCACCCCTCCCCGCATCCCAGAGGAAGGTACTGACGATGAACCTCGCACCTCGCGAGATCGACAAATTGCTGGTGTACGTCGTGGCCGATCTGGCCCGCAAGCGCCGGGACCGCGGCCTCAAGCTCAACTACAGCGAGTCCGTGGCGCTGATCAGCGAGGCGATCCTGGAAGCCGCGCGCGACGGCAGGAGCGTCGCCGACTGCATGGAACTCGGCCGTCACGTCGTCGGCGAGGACGACACGATGCCGGGCGTCCGGGAGATGCTCGGGCTGCTGCAGATCGAGGCGTCCTTCGTGGACGGCACCAAACTGGTGTCCTGCCACGACCCCATCGGCGGCTGAGCCGGTGTCCGATCACTGCCGGGTGATCGCCGTGTGCGGTCACGAGGCCGCGTACGGGGACGCCTTGCACGGCCTGGTGGACCCCGGGGTGACCGTCGTTCCGAACGGGCGCGAGCTGTTCCGGGCCGTCGCCGCGCCGGGTCGCCGGGACGAGGAGTGCTGTGTCGTTCCGATGACGCTCGGCCGCGACCCCGAACTCGTCGCGGACGCCGCCCGCACCCTGCGCGCGCTGCCCGCCGCCGTCCGTGCCCGGACCGTGCTGGCCGAGCCGTTCGGCACCTCCCGGCATCTGACCGGTTGGCTGCGCGCGGCGGCGGGCCGGGCCCCGGACACCGCCGCGCTGCTGATCACCGCCCCGTCCGGTGACCCGTTCGAGGACGCCGAGCTGTACCGGGTCGCCGGTCTGGTACGCCGCCACGGCAGCCATGACCTGGTGGAGGTGGCGTTCGCCGGGGGCGATCCCGACCCCGCCGAAGGAGTCCGGCGCTGCGCCCTGCTCGGCGCGCGGCAGGTGGTGCTGCTCCCGGCGGCGTTCGCGCGGCCAACGGTGCCCGACGCGCCCGGTGTGCGCGTCGGGTGCGCCGGTCCGCTGCTCGCTCCGGCGGCGCTGGCCCGGGTGCTCGCCGAGCGCGTGGCCGATGCCCGGCGCCGGGGCGGGCACGGTGACGACGGCATCGCGGCCGGACTGACCGCCGCCGCCGACCACGGCCACTCCCACACCCATCCGCCGGGCGCGGCACACCACCACGGTCACGGGCACCCCCATCCGCACCCGCACCCGCATGTCCATGGTGCGGGCCAAGTCATCAGGAGCACCGCATGAAGACCCGCAAGAGGTACCTCTACGGCAAGGAGCCGATCGAGATCAACGCCGGCCGCCGAACGGTGAGACTCACCGTGCACAACACCGGGGACCGCGCGATCCAGGTCGGCTCGCACTACCACTTCTTCGAGGTCAATTCGGCGCTGTCGTTCGACCGTCAGCAGGCGCTCGGCATGCACCTGAACATCGCCGCCGGCACATCGGTGCGCATCGAGCCCGGCGGCACGCGCGAGGTGGAGCTGTGCTCGTACGCCGGGACCGGCCGGCTCGTCGGTTTCAGCGGGCTGCTCAACGGCAGCCTCGCCTCGCATCCGGTGAAGGTCGAGGCCGTCCGCAGGGCGATCGAGCTGGGATTCCAGGGAGCGCGGGACGACGACGGACCGACGGCCACGAAGAAGGGTCCGAAGAACAACGGGAGCGCCAAGGGCTCGAAGAACTCCAAGGACTCCAAGGGAAAGAAGAAGGGTTCGCGCTGATGCCCATCCTGCCGCGCAAGCAGTACACCGACATGTTCGGCCCGACGGTCGGCGACCGCTTCCACCTCGCCGACACCAACCTCGTCGTCGAGGTCGAGAAGGACTACAGCGAGGGCCTGTACGGCGACGAGGTCGTCTACGGCGGCGGCAAGACCATGCGCGACGGCATGGCCTCCGACCCGCAGGCCACCGCCGCCCAGGGTGCGCTCGACACCGTCATCACGAACGTCGTGGTCATCGACCCCGTCGTCGGTGTCGTCAAGTGCGACATCGGCATCAAGGACGGCTTCATCGCCGGCATCGGCAAGTCGGGCAACCCGCAGACGCAGAACAACGTCCATCCGGATCTGGTCATCGGGCCCGGCACCGAGGCCATCGCCGGTGAGCACCTCATCGCCACCGCGGGCGCCATCGACACCCATGTGCACCTGATCTCGCCCCAGCAGGCCGAGCAGGCCCTCACCAACGGCATCACCACCCTCATCGGCGGCGGTACCGGCCCCTCCGACGGGACGAACGGCACCACCTGCACGCCCGGCCCGTACAACATCGCCCGGTTCCTCCAGGCCGCCGAGACGCTCCCCGTCAACCTGGGCATCATGGGCAAGGGCAACGGCAGTCTTCCGGCGGCGCTCGACGAGCAGATCGAGGCCGGGGCCTGTGCCCTGAAGGTCCATGAGGACTGGGGCGCGACCCCCGCCGTGATCGACAACGCGCTGAAGGTCGCGGACCGGCACGACGTCCAGGTCGCCATCCACACCGACAGCCTCAACGAGAGCGGATTCTTCGAGGACACCCGTTCCGCGATCGACGGCCGCACCATCCACACCTTCCACAGCGAGGGTGCGGGCGGTGGTCACGCCCCGGACATCCTGCGGGTGGCCGGTGAGCCGAACGTACTGCCGTCCTCCACCAACCCGACGCTGCCGTACACCAAGAACTCGGTGGACGAGCTCCTCGACATGGTCATGGTCTGCCACCATCTCAGCCACGACATCCCCGAGGACGTCTCCTTCGCCGACAGCCGGGTCCGCGCCGAGACGATCGCCGCCGAGTCGGTGCTGCACGACCTCGGTGTGATCAGCATGTTCTCCTCCGACTCGCAGGCCATGGGCCGGGTCGGGGAGTCCGTCACCCGCGCCTTCCAGACCGCCCACCACTGCAAGGACAAACTCGGCACGCTGGAGGGCGACTCCGCCCGCAACGACAACCAGCGGGTGCTCCGCTACCTCGCGAAGGTCACCATCAACCCGGCCGTCGCCACCGGGATCTCCGACCACGTGGGCTCGATCGAGAAGGGCAAGCTCGCCGACATCGTGCTCTGGCCCATCCACTCCTTCGGTGCCAAGCCGAAGATGGTGATCAAGGGCGGCATCATCTCCTGGGCGCAGATGGGTGACCCCAACGCCTCGCTGCCCACCCCGCAGCCGGTGATCTACCGGCCGATGTTCGGGCAGTACGGCAAGGCCCTGCCGACGACCCATGTCACCTTCATGTCCCAGGCGGGCATCGCGGCCGGGGTCCCGGCCGCGCTGGGACTGGAACGCAAGGTGCTGCCGGTCAGCCGCACCAGGACCATCGGGAAGCACAACATGGTCCGCAACGACGCCCTGCCGGACATCGAGGTCGATCCGGAGACGTTCAGGGTCACGCTCAACGGCCGGGTCGCCACCATCGACCCGGCCGAGGAACTGCCCCTCAACCACCTGTTCTTCCTCGTCTAGGCCGATGTACCGCGACGAGAGCGTCCTCCCGGACGAGGCCGACCGGGCGCCGGGCGCGGGCGCGACCGGGAAACCGGCCCCCGAGCCCGCGCTCGGGCCGCTGCTGGTCGGTCTCCAGCTGACCGACTCGGCGTTCCCGAGCGGCTTCTACACGCTGTCGCACAGCCTGGAGGGTTTCGCCCAGGCCGGGGCCGTGGACCGGGAGGGCCTCCCGCCACTGCTGGAGGACCTGCTGCTGCACGGCGTCGGCCCGGCCGACGCCACCGCGCTCGCGCTCGCCCACCGGGCGACCCGGGCGGGCGACGCGGCGGCCGTCGTCCGTATCGACGAGCACCTGTTCGCCACCAAGCTGGGGCGCGAGATGCGGCAGGCGGCCACCCGGACGGGGCGGCAGCTCCTGGATCTCGCCGCCGAGGTGTTCGACCGCCCGGAGATCACCGAGCACTTCGGCCGGGTGGTACGCCGCGAGTCCCCCGGGACCCAGGCGGTGGCCGCGGGAGTCATCCACGCGGCGACCGGGGTCCCGGTGCGCCAGGCGGTCGCCTCGGACCTGTTCGCGTTCTGCGCGAGCTTCGCGGGCGCCGCCCTGCGGCTGCGGCTCACCGATCACCGCGGGGCGCAGGTCCTGCTGCGGGCCGCCGCCCCCGTCATCGAGGCGGCCGTGGAGGCGGCGCTGCGGCGTGAACTCGCCGACGTCGGCGCCACCGTCTTCGCCTCGGACATCATGTCGGGCCGTCACGAGCGTGCCGAGGCCCGTCTGTTCGTCAGTTGACCCCCCACCACACACACCAGTCAGGGAGCACCATGGACGACAACGTACTGCGGGTCGGTATCGGCGGGCCTGTCGGGTCCGGCAAGACCGCGCTCATCGAGGCGCTGGTCCCGGTGCTGATCGAGCGCGGCCACCGCCCCTCCGTCATCACCAACGACATCTACACGCAGGAGGACGCCCAGCACATCCGCCGCGCCCTCGACGGGGTCCTCGACCCGGAGCGCGTGGTCGGCGTCGAGACGGGGGCCTGCCCGCACACCGCGGTGCGCGACGACCCCACGATGAACCTGGCGGCCGGTGCCGAGCTGCTGGAGCGTTTCCCCGACACCGACACGCTGCTCTACGAGTCCGGCGGCGACAATCTCACGCTCACCTTCAGCCCCGCCCTGGTCGACCTCTTCGTCTTCGTCCTGGACACCGCGGAGGGGGAGAAGATGCCCCGCAAGCGCGGTCCCGGCATCACCGATTCGGACCTGCTCGTCATCAACAAGATCGACATCGCCAAGTACGTCCGGACCGACATCGACGTCATGGAGTCCGATGCCCACCGGGTCCGCGAGAACCGCCCGGTGGTCCTCACCGACTGTCTCACCGGCGTCGGTGTCGAGGATGTCGTGGACTACCTCGAATCGCGCCGCAAGGCGCTGATCTGAGGTGTTCCCCGTCCCGTCCGCGCATCCCGGTTCGTCGCCGCCCCGGCCGGACCGGCTCGCCCCCGGCTACTACACCGCGGTCCGCGTGCCCCCGGAGGTGGCGGCGCTGGCCGGGAAACCCGACACGCTCGGGCCGGGCTCCCCGGCCAAGGTGGGCATCCTCGATCTGGCCTTCGCCGTACGGGGCGGGCGCACCGAACTCGTGGAGCGCTACCAGAAGACGCCGCTGCAGATCATGCGGCCGCTGTGGATCGATCCGGCGATGCCGGGCATGAGCCACGTCTGCCTGATGGCGACCGGCGGCGGCATCGCCCAGGCCGACCGCTACCGGATGGACTTCCGCTGCGGCCCCGGCACCGAAGTGCACCTGACCACCCAGGCGGCCACCAAGGTCTTCCGCATGGAGCACGACTACGCGAGCCAGCGCGTGCACCTCACGGCGGACGCGGGCGCCTACGTGGAGTATCTGCCGGACCCGCTGATCCCGTTCAAGGACTCGCGGTTCTACCAGCGCACCGAGGTGACGGTCGCACCCGGCGCGACCGTGGTCGTCGGCGACACCCTGACGGCGGGGCGGCTCGCCCGCGGCGAGCGCCACGCGTACCGGGTCCTCGCCACCGATCTGCGCGTCGCCCGGCCCGACGGCACCCTCCTGGCCATCGACACCCTGCGTCTGGTGCCGGGCTCGGGGGCGCGCGGCAACGCTGTCGTCGGCCCGGGTGTGCTCGCCGGGCACGACCATGTCGCCTCGCTCTTCGTGGTCACCGACCGTGCCCCGGCCGCCGAGCTCGCCGACGCCCTCCACGGGGCGCTGGCCGGGCTCGGCGTTCTGTACGGGGTCAGTGTGCTGCCCCACGACTGCGGCGCCTGGGTCCGGCTCCTGGACGACAGCCCGGTCGAGGTCGCCGCCGCGCACACCGCCGTCTGGGACGCCGTGCGCCGACTGCTCACCGGCCACCCGGCCCCCGACC
>NZ_RDBO01000074.1:0-4351 GCF_008120935.1 Streptomyces sp. sk2.1 | reverse complement strand
GTCCCCACCGACCAGCCCCTCCTCCCCCACAACGAGGTATCCGCAGATGAACACCGCTCTCGCGCCGATGCCACCCGCGTACGACTCCGGTGACACCGCCTGGCTGCTCGCCTCCACCGCCATGGTGCTGCTGATGACGCCGGGACTGGCGTTCTTCTACGGCGGCATGGTGCGCACCCAGCACGTCCTGATGATGATCAAGATGAGTTTCGCCGCGCTCGCCTTCGGCACGCTGCTCTGGTGGGTGATCGGCTACTCGCTGGCCTTCGGCCCGGATGTCGGAGGCGCCGGACTCATCGGCAACCTCGACCACGTGTTCATGCGCGGCATCGAGCTGAACACGCTCACCGGTCACATTCCCACCTACATCTACAGCACTTTCCAGATGGGCTTCGCGGTCATCACCGTCGCGCTGATCAGCGGCTCGATCGCGGACCGCGCCACGATGAAGGGCTGGCTCGTCTTCGTCGTCCTGTGGCTGCTCGTCGTCTACGTCCCCCTCGCGCACTGGGTGTTCGACCAGGACGGGTGGATCGTCGAGCATCTCGGTGCGCTGGACTTCGCCGGCGGCCTGCCGGTGGAACTCAACTCCGGCGTCGCCGGGCTCGCCGTGGCACTGGTGCTGCGGGCACCGCGCGACTTCGCCCGTCGCGAGGAGCGGCCCAACAACATTCCGCTCGTGACGATCGGTGTCGGACTGTTGTGGTTCGGCTGGTTCGGCTTCAACTCGGGTTCGGCACTCAGCGACCAGGGCACCGCGGCCGCGGCCTTCATCAACACCCAGCTCGGCGCCGCCGGTGCCATGGTCACCTGGCCGCTGGTCGAGAAGTGGCGCACCGGCACGGTCACCACCATGGGCGTGGTCTCCTCCGCCGTCGCGGGCATGGTCGCCATCACTCCCGCCTGCGGTGAGATCAACACGCTCGGGGCCGTGGTCACCGGCCTCGTCGTCGGGGCGGTCTGCGCCTTCGCCATCACGCTCAAGTACCGCTTCGGTGTGGACGACACGCTCGACGTGGTGGGCGTGCACGGTGTGGGCGGCCTGATCGGCCTGATCATGGTCGGTCTCTTCGCCACCGCGCGGATCAGTGGCAAGGAGGGGCTCTTCTACGGTGGCGGCTGGGGGCTGCTGGGCAAGCAGCTCGTCGCCATCGTCTCCGTGATGGCGTTCTCCTTCGTCCTCACCTGGGTCATCGCGAAGGTGGTCGATCTGGCCGTCGGCTTCCGCGCGCCGGACGAGTACGACAGCGTTCCCGGTACGGAGCGGGAACGCGCCTACGACTTCCAGACCGCCGAGCGGCTCGGTGCCCTGGTCTCCGGAAAGGCCGTGACCAGCGACGACGAGCTCGTCCGGCAGATCACCAAACTGTTGCGGGCCCGGGAAGAATCGAAGTGACGGCTTCCTTCCGGCCCGGGGTCGTCGCCGGCCCCGTCCGTCAGCACCCGGCGGCGGAGCCGCTGCCCGTTCCCGCGCCACATCCGCCGGCGCACCGGGACCCGCCCCACGAGATCGATCATCGGACGGGTCCCGGCGGCCGGACAATCGTCAGTCCGTGCTCCGGGACCGGCGGCGCATGACGAGGAGCGTGCCCGCGCCCGCGGCCACCGCTGCGGCGGCCGCTCCCGCGATCGGCAGTGTCGAGGAGCCGGTTTCCGCCAGGATGTCGCCGTTCGTCGTGGTCCCGTCGCCACCGACCGTCGACGAGCCGCCCGAGGCGTTGGCCGAGCCGCCGGAGGCATCGGCCGGGCCGCCCGTCGAACCGGTCGACCCGCCACCCGTGACGTCCAGGGTGATGTCGGCCCTGTCGTTGGCCTTGTCGGGGTCGAACGGTCGTGGCTCGGTGCTCAGGGCCACCCGGCCCTTGGCGTTCGTCACCCGCTTGTCGATCTTCAGCTCGAAGGTGTAGGTCTCCTGGCCGCCCTCGTTCAGCGACCGCATGCCGCAGATGTACGTCTTCTTGTCCTCGGCCCGGCAGAACTGGCCGCGCTTGACGACCGACGTCCCGGCGGGAGGCGTGATCATGACGCTGACGGACCGGTCCCCCGGCTTGGTCAGAATCCAGGCGGGCCCGGCGTTGGTGAACTTCACCTTCATCGTCACCGTGTCACCGACGCTCCCCTTCAGCGCGGCCCCCGTCACCTGGTAGTCGGCCGTGTTGACGGAGCTGATGGGCACGCTGACGACTCGTGCGGACCCCTCGCTCCCGGCCTGTCCCTCGACCAGTTTCACCGCCGGTGCGGTTCCCGCCACCGGCGTAGTGCCGTTCTCGTCCGCTCCGGGATCGACGTCCCAGACGTTCACGCGCAGCTCGTCGTTGTACGCGCGGTCCAGTGCCCCGACGCGGAGGGGCTTCTCGGGCGTGTAGACGGTGCCCGGCTCCACCACTTGGTCGAACGCGCACACCGCGATCGTTCTCTCGGGCATCTCGTCGTAGGACGGGACCCGGTGTGTCAGGCAGTTGGAGGGAACCTCCGCGAAGTCGAGTCCTCGGGTGACGCCGTAGGAGACCCACACCTTCTCGGCCGCCCCGGTGCCCTTGTTCGCCACGGTCGCCGACAGGTCGAAGCTGCTCCCGGGTTTCAGCCCCTTGACCGGCTCGACGCCTCCGACGACCAATTCGGGTGCGGTTTCATCGCCGAAGGCGGCAGGAGCCGTGGCCAGTGCGATCAGGCCGGCGACGCCGAGAGCGGCGGCAGCGGCGCGGGAGGCGCGACGGTGGTGCGAGGGTATCGGCATGGAGGGATCCTCTGCTGGGACGCGGGGAAACGGACGGTGGCTTCCAGGGGAAAAGCTTTCCGGTCCCTAGACTCGTATCGGTCTCGAACGGTTGCGCGGCCGGTGTCTCCTCCACCGTGCGCTCCCACCTGCCGGACGCCGTGGGCCCCGGTCCGGAGGCGATCGCCGAGGGCGTCGGCCTCTCGCCCCCGGCGGCAGCCGGCGCCGGTCGTCAGGCACCGGCGAGACGCCAGAGCGAAGTGACCTCGGCGGCACGGGCGACGTGGAGGGGATCTGCGGTGTCCCCCGCTCGTGGATGCCGCGGCCGGGTGTCGGTCCTGTCCACCACGTGCAGGCCCGCTGCCTCGATGTCGGCCAGGAGTTCGCCGCGCGTCCTGAGTCCGAGGTGCTCGGCCAGGTCCGACAGGATGAGCCATCCTTCGCCTCCCGGTTCGAGATGCGCGGTGAGTCCGTCCAGGAAGTCGCGGAGCATGCCGCTGCCCGGGTCGTAGACGCCTTGCTCCACGGCGGAGGTGGGCCGGGCCGGAATCCAGGGCGGATTGCAGACGACGAGGTCCGCGCGCCCTTCGGGAAACAGGCCGGGGCCCACGACGTCGACGCGCCCCGTGAAGTGCAGCCGGTGGACGTTCTCACGCGCGCAGGCCAGGGCGCGCGGGCTGATGTCGGTGGCCACGACGTGGTCGATCCCCCGGCGGGCCAGGACCGCGGCGAGTACTCCCGTCCCCGTCCCGAGGTCGAACGCGGTACGGCGGCCCGTGCGACGGGCCGTCGGCGCGGGAAGCGGCGTATGTGCGACGAGGTCGACGTATTCGCCCCTGACCGGGGAGAACACGCCGTAGTGCGGATGGATGCGGGCGTCGAGGGCCGGGACCTCCACGCCCTTCGTGCGCCACTGATGCGCTCCGATCACGCCCAGCAGTTCCGTGAGCGGGACGGCCATCGGCGTGGACGGCGGACCGTACGCCTCGGTGCATGCCCGGCGCACATCGGGGGCCCTGCGCAGGTTCAGGCGGTAGTCGTCCTCCAGCAGGACGAGGAGCCTGCCGAGCACGCGGGCACGGTGGCCCCGGGCCCTGCGGTGCAGGTGGAAGGCGTCTGCCGGGCTGCCGCCCCGCCGGGAAGGTTTCCGGTCGACGCGGCGGCCCAGCGCCCGCAGCAGTTGACGTGCGTTGTGGAAGTCGCCCTGCCACAGCAGGGCGGTTCCCTCGCAGGCCAGACGGTGGGCTGTGTCGGCTTTCATCCGGTCGTCCGCGCCGATGACCCGGCTGGGCGGCGGTGTCGTGCTCTCGGAATGCCAACGGGCGGAACGGGGGGTGTTCGTCTCGGTCCAGTGGATCGTGGACACCACATACTCCTCGTGATCGAACGTGCGGGGGCACGAAGAGCACTTCGACGAGGAGCAGGGGAAACCGGCCCGTGCCGCGGCACGGGCGCGTGTCCGGACAGGTAGGGGGCTACCGCTCCCGCGTCGAAGCGCGGGAGGAGAAGTCGCCGAGAACCATGCCGAGCGTCACGAACAGCCCTTTCGGAGAGACGGGGTACGAGGCTCGCACAGCCTTGACTTCGCGGGCAAGCCGGCCCGCGGGGCGGGCGGGGAAGGCCGTCCCGCGGGCG
>NZ_RDBO01000073.1:8992-60061 GCF_008120935.1 Streptomyces sp. sk2.1 | reverse complement strand
GACGTCGTCCTTGCTGGCCGGGGCGCGCGGCGGGCCACCGGCCGGCGCGCCGCCGGGGGCGGGCGGAAGCGCACTCGGCTGCGGGGCGGCCTTGGTGCCGAAGAGTTCGGGGCGCCGCTCCTTCAGCTTCTCTGCAGCACCCCGCACGGTGCTCTCGTCGGCGCTGTCGTCGACGCGGAGCAGGGCGGCCGCGTCCTCGAGGTCGTCACCAGTCGCACCCAGGCCGAAGTCGAAGCACTCGCCGCGAAGGAGAAGGCCCAGGGCCAGCGCGCCGGCGCCCGCACCGCCCTCGAGGAGTTCGCCACCGAGCACGGCTTCAGCAACGTCGACGACGCCAAGGCGTTCATCACCGCCGCCCGCAAGGCCCAGCAGGACGCCCTCTCCGAGGACGAGAAGCGCCGCCAGCAGCTGGAGCAGCGCGAACGCGAACTGACCGCCAGGGAAGCCGCGGCAACGGTCCGCGAGCGCGACGCCCATCGGCGGACCGTCCTCGTCGGCCTCGGTGCGACTGGTGACGACCTCGAGGACGCGGCCGCCCTGCTCCGCGTCGACGACAGCGCCGACGAGAGCACCGTGCGGGGTGCTGCAGAGAAGCTGAAGGAGCGGCGCCCCGAACTCTTCGGCACCAAGGCCGCCCCGCAGCCGAGTGCGCTTCCGCCCGCCCCCGGCGGCGCGCCGGCCGGTGGCCCGCCGCGCGCCCCGGCCAGCAAGGACGACGTCCAGGCCCGCGCCCGTAAGCGTGCCGAGCAGATGGGATTCCGGCGCCCCGACGCCGCCTGATCCCACCCGAGCTGAGGGACCACGCCCTCTCCGCACCACCCCCGTGGACGACACCCGACAGGTGTCCGCACCCCCAGTGCCACCCCACATTCCACGGGAGGAGATCGGCGTGGACCTCCAGCCGATGACCCGCACCGAGACCGTGACCGCCGACCGGCGGTGGCTGCGCAACCTGCACGGCTCGGGCATGAACACCACGATCACCCTCGACGTCGCCAAGTTCACGTCGGGCACCCACTACCTGCCGGCCACGGCCACGACCCCGCAGGCCGTGTTCAAGTCGGGCCTGCCGCTTGGCAAGGTCACCGCATCGGGCCTGTACGCCCCCTACACCTCGGGCGCGACCGACGGCACGGAGGTCCTCGCTGGACTCCTCGCCACGGACACGCACTTCAACCCGGCCTCCACGAAGGTCGGCGGGGCGCTCCTGGTACACGGCGACGTCGACACCGCCAAGCTCCCCGTCGCACTCACCGTGCCCGATGCGGCCAGCCGCACCGACCTCATCCACTTCTCCTGAGAAAGGGCGACTGAGTCATGCTTGAGACCCTGCTCAGGGACATCGACGCCACCGAGATCAACGCGTTCGCGCGGGCGGTGCAGACCCCGGCGGACTACGCGCTGACCCTCTCCGTCATGCCGGAGAAGACGATCAACAGCGTGAAGTTCCGGATCAAGTCCACGTCCCGCCGAGTGAACGCGGCGAAGTACCGGGCGTGGGACGCGCAGACCGCCGTCGCGACCCGCGAGGCCAAGCGCATCGTCACCGAGGGCATGCTCCCGCCCCTGGGCCAGAAGTACCTGGTCGGCGAGCTCGAGCAGATCCTCCTCGACACCTCCCGCGGCGCCGACGCGTCCGAGCTCGTGGAACTGCTCTACCAGGACGTGGCCGCGCACGTGCAGTCCATCAAGTCCCGCCTCGAGCTCGCCGTCGGCGACCTCCTCACCGACGGCAAGTTCACCCTGTCCGGGGAGAACGGACTCACCGTCGAGTACGACGCCGGTGTCCCCTCCGCGAACATGCCGACCGCAGCCACCGCGTGGACCGACCCGACCGCGGACGCCCTCAAGGACGAGATGGCCTGGATCGAGACGCTCCGCGCCTCCGGCGCCCCGCTCCCGTCCCGCGTCGTCACCTCCTACAAGGCCCGCGCCCTCCTCGCCGCGAACAACGCCTACCGGGCCGCGTTCTACGGCAGCGTGTCCCCGTCGACCACCCCGACCGCCGTCCTCGCCCCGAACGAGGTCGACGTCGTCCGCGCCCGCTACGGCCTCCCGCCGATCAGCGTGTACGACGTTCAGATCCCCCTGGACGACGGCACGATGAAGCGCCCGCTTCCCGAGGACCGGTGGCTGATGCTGCCCCCGAACCCGCAGACGTGGGGCGAGACGCAGTACGGCGTCACCGCCGAGTCCCTCGTGCTGTCCTCCGGCGGGAACCCCGCCATCGAGCGGGAGGAAGCCCCCGGCATCGTCGTCACCCACGGCTACAAGGACGACCCGGTTCAGGTGTGGACCAAGGGCGCGGCCGTCGCCATGCCGGTGCTGTACGTGCCGGACATCCACATCACCGCCAAGGTCTTCTGATGGGCGCCCGGCTGGCAGCGACCGTGTACGTCACGGACCCGGACACGCACCAGACCGTGCGCCTGGACGAGGGAAGCGAGCCCGACACGAGGCTCGCCGCCCTCATCACGAACCCGGCAGCGTGGGAAGACGGCACCCTCCCCGCCGCAGCGAAGCAGGCCGCCGAATCCTCCGACCCCACGGGCGAGGACGACGACGCGGACACCAAGCCGGCCGCCAAGCGGGCGGCCCGTAAGCCGGCCCGGGGCCGGACGGCCGCCGACGAGGGCACCGGCGGCCAGTAAGCGGAGGCGGGCCCGCCCCTGGTGGGGCGCCGCGGCGGGCCCGCCCCTGCCCCTTCTCACACCCACACGCTTCGGAGGTACCGGTGGACGCAGCCGTACAGGCCTGGCTCCTTGCCGAACTCGGCGCCAACACCGACGTGGCCGACCTGGAGCAGCGCTACCAGCGCCTCCACTCCGCACGTGCGGTCGCGATCGAAGTGGTGCGTGGCCGTCTCGCGGAACTACGCGGCCAGCCAGCCACCGTGTCCGTGTCTGGGGTGGTGTCCGTGTCCTACGCCGAATCCATCAAGGCCTACGAGCGGCAGCTCGCCGCCCTCATCGGAGGGGAACCCCCGGCACCGGACGACCCCGACGACGGCATCAGCGACACCGGGTTCGGGACGATTCAGCTCATCGAACGGCCTCGCCGATGACCACCCCCACCCAGGAACGGACCGGGCAGCACGAGGAACTCCTCGCCCTCGTCGGCGTCCTCCTGACTCGCCTTGTCCGCACGTGGAGGACCCTCACTACCGCCCAGGACACCCTCCTCCGCACGCTGGAGCGGATCAGGCCCGGCATGGGCGCCACCCCGCGGATCCGTGACGCGGTCCGTCAGTACAACCAGCAGGTCGCCCGCTTCGACCGGGAGGTACGGGCGCTCGTCGAACGCTGGGCGGCCACCGACCTGCCGACCGCGTACCGCGACGGCGCCCTCAATGCCCTGCGGCGGGCCCAGCGGGACGTGGCCCTGTTCCGGTGGACGACCGACCACCAAGCAGCCCTCACCCCTCTCACCGCGATCTTCTACGCCGACCTGATCCGCCGCATCCAGGAGACCGTACGCCGCGCCCAGGCGTTCGCCCGAGCCGCCCAGGACGCTGCCCGCGAGGTTGCCGCAGGACGCCAGCACGAAGGCATCAACAGTGCCCGTCTCGCCGCCGACCACCCACTCACCACCGTCATCTACGCCGACCAGTCCCGGCACCCCGTCGAGGCATGGGCCCGGTCCGCACTGATGTGGCAGGGGGTCGTCGCAGCGAACACAGGAGCGGTCAATACGGCCCGATGGGAGCTGGACGCCCAGTGGATGCAGTGCGTCGATGGCCCGGCATGTGGATTCGTCTCACACCCGGACACCGACCACGCCGACGGCACGATCCGCAGCATCGACGACGCGTCCATGTACCCCGCTGCCCACCACGGGTGCATCCGCTCCTGGATCCCCCGCCCCGATCTCAACGGCCGCACCGATATCGAATCCGGAGACCCTGCATGACCGCCCCGCAGAAGTTCCGCAAGAAGCCCGTCGAAATCACCGCCATCCAGTTCACCGGCGACAACGCCCATGAGGTTTGGGACGCGTTCGGCACGGACGGGATTTACGGGCCCACGGAGGGGAACCCGGACTACCTGATCCTCGTCACCGTGCACGGTGACGAGGCCCCAGCGCGCCCCGGCGACTGGGTCATCCCCGACGGCAAGCCTGGCACGTTCTATCCCTGCAAGCCGGACATCTTCGCCAACACCTACGAACCGGTCGGAGACCCGGCATGACCGCCATCGACTACGACCTAGAGTTCATCGAGCACCGAACCGGCTGGTTCCGGAAGCGGTACACCATCGAACTGATCTCCATCGCGCTCGTCTCCGAAGATGGCCGTACCTACTACGCCGCGAACCGAGACATGCCCGTCCGACGCATTCGGCGGCACGCGTGGCTGATGAAGAACGTCGTCCCGCACCTCCCGAAGGGGCAGGGCGACATGCGGAACAGAATGTCGAACCGCTGGCTGTTTCACTACGGCGACCCCCGCGTGAAACCGCAAGAGCAGATCGCGCGCGAGGTCGCCGAGTTCATCCAGGCGACGGACAACGTGGAGCTGTGGGCCGACTACGGTGCCTACGACCACGTCCGACTCTGTTGGCTGTGGGGCCTGATGGTCGATCTCCCCGACGGTGTCCCCATGTTCACCAACGACATCCAGCAGGAAGCCCGACGTCTCGGCTTCACCTGGGACCAACTGCCCAAGCAGGAGTCCGGTGAGCATGACGCCTTGGCCGACGCCCGCCACAACCAGGTGAAGCGGCGCTGGCTCGCAGAGCAGGCGGCGGCGCAATGAGCGCGCCCAGCATGGCCGACGAGCCCCGCCACGTCCGGATCACTGCCGACGGCGTCATGGGGAAGGTCGAGATCGACGGTGCCGACATCAGCCGCTCGATCCGAGGCTACGAGCTCCAGCACCAGGTCGGCGGCCCCCCGGTGCTCGTACTCCACACCGTCCCACATCGGGGGCTCGACTTCGAAGGCCTCGCTCACGTTGCCGTCGCCCCACCCAAGCAGGACGAGGGTGAGCTGGTGGCCGCGTTCCTTCAGAACGTCGACGCGGCCGCCCTCGAACGCGCCGCTCTGGCCCGTGATGACCTCGACGACAGCCGCCACGAACTCACCGTCGCCATGCTCCAGCAGCTTGCCGACTGGGCGCAGGGGAGGACCTGATGGCCGGACTCGACGCGGCACTCGCCGGAGTTACCGCATGGATCGGGGACAACCTCCTCATCGACACCGTCCGCGTCACCCTGCCCGCCACCGGTGACCCGGTCCTGAACGAGGCCACGGGGCAGCTCGAGTACCCCGACGGCGACATCCTCTACGAAGGGCCCGGCGCGGTGCAGGGCTCCGCCGCCCAGGCAGAGATCTCCGCCGTCCCGGACCACAACCTGCCCTGGGTGCAGGAAACCACCTCCCGGTACCGGCTTCTCACCCCCCTGCCCGCCCCGATCCCACCGAAGGACGCCGTGGTCACCGTGGTGGCCGTCCACGACCCGGCACATACCGGGCTCCTCGGCCGGTCCTGGACCTGTACCGACCCCGGCCGGGCCGGCACCGTCGAAGTCGTCCGCATCACCCCGCTCGACCAACTCCGGACGGGGGCGCCGTGACCCCCGACGAACTCGCCGACCGCCTCGACCACGCCGCAACCCGCATCGGGCCCGCGATCCAGAGGGCCGTCCGGCACACCGGAGAGCTCGGACGCGCCCGGATCCGCGGCAACGCGTCCGGCCGGCCCGGCCCGAACGTCATCACCGGCGCCTACCGCAACTCCTGGGAGACGCAGACCCGTCGCCTTCCGTACGGGGCGATGTGCACCATCGGCACGAACGCCCCTCAAGGCCGCCGCCTCGAGTTCGGGTTCGTCGGACCAGACAGTCTCGGGCGCGTCTACAACCAGCCCCCGTTCCCGCACGTCGGCCCAGCCATCGACTACATCGGGACGACGCTGATGATGGAGATGCGGTACGCCATCGCGGAGGTGCTCCAGTGATTCCCCGACGCCCCGTCACCGCCGCCCTGGCCGCGCTCCTCGCATCCGCTACGGCCCTGCCGGTCGGCCGCGGCCGCATGCCCGACGCGAACCCCCCGTACTACCTGCTGTACCCCCTCGACACCGGCCTCGACGGGCCGCCGCTCGCCGACACCCACGACGACATCACCCTCGTCTACCAGGTGACATCCGTGTCCGGACCCGACCCCACCCGGCCCGGATCCGCCGGCACTCTCGACCAGGCCGAACTCCTCGCCGACAAGGCCCGTGCGGCAATCCTCGGCCGCGATCCTGCGTCCGGAGAGTGGTCGCACCCACTCACGATCCCCGGCGCCAAGGTCATGTGCCGGGAACTGGACGTCGAGCCAGGGGGAACGACCGACCCCACTGATGGGATCATCAGCTATGTGCAGAGGTTCAGGCTCGCCCTGACCCCCGCCTGACCCCTGGCCAGGCGATTTACCGCACCGCGGCGGCCCCAGCGCGGACGCGTCACCACCCGGTGGCCGACTCCCACACACGCGTGAGCATTCCAAAGGGGCCCAGCATGGCCAGGTTCAACCGCAAGGGCGTAACGAAGATCCTCTTCGCCGAGACGATTGCCGACCTCGGCTACATGCCGACGCTCGTCGAAATCACCGGCGCGACCGACTACACGAAGCAGACCGCCGCAGTCGACGGGTTCTCCATCGAGAACCAAGAGATCGAAACCCCGGACATGGAGTCCACGTTCGTCGCGAAGATCCCCGGCGACGACTCCGCTGCCGACTCCTCCCTCACGTTCTACGAGGACGACACCACCGACACCATCGAGACAGACCTGGCCAAGGGCACCACCGGGTTCATCCTGATCGCCCGGAAGGGCAAGGCGGCAGGCACCAAAGGCCTCGACGTCTACCCCGTGCGCGTCGCATCGACGTCGGCCGCGATCACCGCCGACAACGAGGCCGCCAAGATCATGGTGAAGTTCTCCATCACGGACCGTCCGCTGCTCAACGCGACGATCCCGGCGACCTGACCCGACCTCCCCACTGCTCCCGGTCGGGCCCGACGCGTGTTCGGGAAGGGGCGCCTGTTGGCGCCCGGCCGGGTCCCTTCCCCTCTGATGGAGGACCACCCCATGCCTACTGCCGCCAAGACCGCTGCCGCGAAGCCCACTCCGCCCACCAGCGCCATCGCCAAGGACGCCCACTGGGCCGCAACCCAGGAGCGGCTCCGTAACCGCACCCGGGCCACAGCCACGCTGACCATCTGCGACAACCTCGAAGCCCGCAAGGCCCTCGACGTCGCCCGGTACGCGCTGCGCCGCATCGAGGGCGAGGCTGCAGACCGGCCGGACGACCAGGCCGTAAAGGACGCGGTAGCCGCCGCAAAGGCCGATGTCGACACCGCGCAGGCTGCGTTCGATGAGACGTCGATCGTCCTCACGTTCCGGGCCCTGCCCCGCCTTGAGTTCGAGGCGCTGAAGAAGGCACACCCGGCGACGGAGGAGCAGGCCGAGGACGGGCACGACCTGAACGTCGAGACACTCGGCCCCGAGCTGATCGCGGCCGCGTCCGTGGACGGCATGCCGGTCGAGGCCGCCCGCGAGTACCTCGACACCTGGTCCGAGGCCGAGGCCGCCGAGCTCTTCAACGTGGCATGGGGCGTGCAGCAGACGACCCGCATGGACCTGGGAAAAGGCTGATCGCCGATGAACGGCTCCGAGGAGAACTCGAACTCTGCGACCGATGGGGCATCCCACACTCGCAGTTCCGGGGCATCGGCGACGGCACCTGGACCCCGCGCGACCGGGCCAAAGCCCTCGCCTACCTCGAGTACCAGCGCACCGTCTGCCCGCAGTGCAACACCCGCTACGACGACTGGGACCACGGCGGCCCCGGCGAAGACGACGCCTACGCCGTCACCGTCCAGCGGTGCGTCGGCTGCCAGGTCATCGCCGACAAGCAGGCCGAACTGGGCCGAGACGGCGACGCGGACAACCACGGCATGAAGGTCGCCCTGATCCCCGCCGCTACTGCCGCGGCAATCGAGGCGCAGAAGGAACTCGCCAGCACCCGGCGAACCCGCACCACAGACGACGACTGAACGACACAGAGAGGGGAGGGCGGACCGGATGGCGAACTGGAACCTGTCGGTCGACCTGCGAGGTCACGGCAACGACCTAGCCCAGTCCCTCAAGTCCGCTGCCAAGCACGCCCGAACCCTGAGCTCGGCAGCCCGGACCGCGAAGACCGAGGTCCGGGAGCTCGGCCAGGCATCCCAGACCGCGACCCGGCACATCCGCACCCTCGGTACCGCGGCCCGCACCACCGCCCGCCGCCTCAACAGCCTCGGGAACGACGCACGCACCGCCGGTCGCCAGCTGGGCCGGTACGGGGACGCCGCCCGAACGGCGAACCGTCACGTCAACGCCCTCGGCGACAACTCCCGCACCACCGGGAGGCAACTCGCCCGCATGTCCGGCCAGATCGACACTGCCGTCCGCGACCTCCTCCGCCTCGCCCAGGCCGCGCAACGCGCCTCCACCCACATGAGAGGGCTCAGCGACCGCGGCACTCTACGCCGCATGGCAGCCGACACCGGGCGTCTTCGCAGCCAGCTCATCGGTGCCGCGTCCCTCCTGTCCGGCGGTGCCCTCGTGATGGGCATTGGCGACATGGTCAAGCACGGCAACGAGTACCAGCAGAGCATGAACACGTTCGGCGCGGTGACGTCCGCGAACCGGATGCAGATGCAGCGCGCTGCGGCGACCGCCGCTCAGCTCGGCAACGACCTGACCCTCCCCGCGGCGACCGCCGCCGAAGCCGCCGAGGCAATGGTGGAACTCGCCAAGGCTGGCTTCCGGACCGACCAGGCCATCTCCGCGACCCGGGCCAGCCTTACCCTCGCCTCCGCCGCCCAGGTCAACGCTGCCGACAGCGCCAAGTATTTGGGCGACATGATGGACCAATTCGGCATGGGCGCCGACCAGGCCGGAGTTGCCGCCGATACCCTCGCCGCGACCGCGAACGCTGCGTCCGGCGACATCATCGACATCTACTACGCCATGAAATATGCCGGGCCAGTGGCGCACGGCCTCGGCGTCAACATGCAGGAAGCTGCCAGCGCGGTCGGCATGCTCGGTAAGGCGGGCATCCTCGGCCAGACCGCCGGAACCACGCTGCGCGGCATGATGGCCAACCTTGCGTCCCCGACGAAACAGATGACGCAGGGCCTCGAGGCCATGGGTATCCAGGCGTGGGACGCCCAGGGCCGGTTCAAGGGCCTTCGGTACGTCATCGATGGCCTGTCCAAGGCGCAGCACCGCATGACTCAGCAGGACTTCGCCGCCGCGGTGAAGCAGTCCATGGGCAAGCCCGCCATGTCCGGGGCCATCGCACTCGCCCACCAAGGCGTCGACTCATTCGACGCGCTCATGGCCGCCGTGTCGGACACCGGGGCCGCCTCCGACATTGCCGCGGCGAAGGGCAAGGGCCTCGCCGGTGCGATGCTGCAGCTGAAGACCCAGTCGAAGCAGACCGGCCTGGCCATCTACGACGGCATGGCGCCCGGACTGGAGTTCCTGACCCGCGGCGTCACCAGCGGCCTGTCCAAAGCCACCCCGAAGATCGAGTCCTTTTTCGCCTACCTGAACGACGCCGCGACCCTGTTCGGCCCGGACATTGCCGCAGCCGCCCGCAGCACGTTCGCCGACATCGGTGACGCCGCCGACGACATGCTCACCCCCTTCAAGGAGCTCGGCGGAGACGCAGCCGCCTCTGCCCTCCACGTCCTCCTGTCGGCCGGCCAGATGGTCGTCGATGTCCTGAAGAACCTCGCCGAGGGTGCCACCCCCGTCGTATCCGCCCTGGGAGACATCGCTGGAGAAGGCAGCGGAGTAGCGGACTCCCTGGACATTGCGGTCATGGCCCTGGACGCCGCGGCCGAAGCCGTGTCGTTCCTGTCCCAGATCCTTGGCCCCGTTGGGCACCTCATCGGCGGACTCGTCTCCGGATTCGGGGCACTGCCCGCCCCGGTACAGGCCGCAGTCCTCGCGATGCTGCTGATGCGCCGCGTCGGCCCGGTCATCCAGTCCACCGCGACAGGTATCGGCACCCGCCTCACCGGCGCCTACCGGTCCCTGAACGCGCAGATGGCTGTACAGCGGACCCTGGCCGCCTCGTCGGGGGCGTCCATCGGCCGCTACGGGGCGGCGTTCGCTGTCCTGCAGACCAGGGTCCCCGTCATCGGCGCCATGGGTGCCTCCTTCCGGGCCGCATCCGCCAGCGCGACCGGGTTCGGCGGCGCCCTGCGCGGTGTCACCGCGGCCGCCGGCACCGGGCTCCGGTCTGCGATGGGCGGCCTCATGGGGGTCATGGGCGGCCCCTGGGGCGTCGCTCTCGCCGCTGCCACCGTTGGCCTGGGCATGCTCGCCTCTCGACAGCAGAAGGCTGCCGCCGCAGCCGCCGAGCACCAGCAGCAGATCTCCAGCCTCTCCCAGGCACTGCGCGAGTCGAACGGCATGGTCGATGAGAACGTCCGCGCCATCGCCGCCGAGAACCTCATGGGGCAGAAGGTCAAGACGACTCTGGATGGTCAGCAGCGTCTCGTCGACCTGGCCCGCAAGGCCAAGGTTCCGATGTCGCAACTCGTCGACGCGTACACCAACCAGGGCACATCCCTGAAGACGCTGCAGAGAGAACTCGCTGCCGCGGCCGAGGCACAGAAGGCCATGGTCATGGACCCGGAAACGGGGCAGACCAGCGAGGCATTCACCGTC
The DNA here is from genome assembly GCF_008120935.1 of Streptomyces sp. sk2.1. Taxonomy (GTDB): domain Bacteria; phylum Actinomycetota; class Actinomycetes; order Streptomycetales; family Streptomycetaceae; genus Streptomyces. The sequence goes on along the minus strand of NZ_RDBO01000073.1, from coordinate 49,343 downwards.
CAGGGGCGTGCCGCGGATGACCTCCGCAAGGCCCTCGGCGGCCTGGGCGGGGACTTCGAGAAGGCAGCAGCGGACGCCAAGTCCTTCAACGAGGGCGTGAAGGGGGCCGGGTCCACCACCGCGTACGACCGGCTGAAGGACGCCGTCGGGGCCCTGGCGGACAAGACTGCCGACGCCGACTCCCGCACCCGCGCCCTGCGCGACGCCCTCGACCTCCTGTCCGGCGGTTCCGTCAGCCTGCAGGCCGCGCAGGCCCGCGTGAACGAGGCGATCACCAACGCCAACGAGGCCATGGCTGCTGGTATCGACAAGGCGGACGGGTGGGGGAAGGCGCTTGTCGGGGCGAACGGGGCACTGGACACCACGACGAAGAACGGCCAGCAGCTGTTCTCGACCCTCGACACGATTGCCGACTCCAGCTCGTCCGCCGCAGTAGCCGCGTACGACTTCGCGCAGTCACAGGGCAAGACAGTGCCGCAGTCCATTCAGTCCGCGACTCGTGAGATGCAGACCGCCCGCGACTCCGCGATCAAGCTTGCCGAAGGCTACGGCCTGTCGAAGAAGCAGGCCGCCGGAGTCGCGGACGCGATGGGTCTCATCCCCGGCCGGGTGTCGATCCTCCTGCAGACAGAAGGCGTCGACACCGCGCTCGCGGAGCTCCTCGGAGTCCAAGCCGAGTTCGAACGCTTCCCTGCAAAGAAAACCATCAAGGTCGACGCACTGGGAGCGGAGGCGAAGAAGGAACTCGAGGACATCGGGTACAAGATCCAGCTGATCCCGGGGACCCGCGAGTACAAAATCACCGCCCCGACAAAGGCGGCCCGCGCCGAGTTGGACCTCCTCATCGCGAAGCTCGGCCAGACCAACGGCAAGACCCTCGACATCAAGGCGCCCACCGGCAAGGTCAAGGCCGAGCTGCAAACAATTCAGGACAAGGTCCGCGCCACCAAGGGCAAGACGCTCACCATCAAGGCCCCCACTGACGGGGCCCGGCAGCAGCTCGAAGCCCTCGGCTTCAAAATCAAGAACACCAAGGGCAAGACCGTCACGATCAGCGTCCCGACCGGAGACGCCACCCGCAACGCCGCAATCATCCAGTCCGCCATCAACAACATCCGCGGCAAATCCGTCAGCATCTACCTCAATTACAAGAAGACCGGGAACGACCGCGACGCCAACGGCGTCCCCGACATGGTCCAGGCGCCACAGGCCCGCGGCTCCGTCTTGGACTTCTACGCAAACGGCGGCACGAACCGGCGCGGCATCCGGGAGAACCACACCGCCCAGATCGCCCCCGCTGGCGCATGGCGGGTCTGGGCCGAGGAAGAGACCGGCGGCGAGGCGTACATCCCCCTCGCTACCTCCAAGCGCGGACGCTCCCGTGCCATTACGGAAGAGACGATCCGGCGCCTCGGCGGCGACCCCCGCAGCGTGCAATGGAACGCCGACGGGACCGTCACCGACTGGACGTACGACCCCGTGTCCGGATCGCTGTACTCGTCGTCCGATGCTGGGCAGGCCGCCCACAAGACGAAGAAGGTCAAGTACAAGTCCAAGGGCAAAACGAAGACAAAGGAAGTCGACTACTTCGACCTGGGCGCCCTCGAGAAGAAGCTCAAATCGAACAGCAAGGCCACAGCCACCTGGTCGAAGAACCTCACCACCGTGGCAGACCGGGCCGGTGCCGACGTCGCCGACGCCCTGGCCGCCATGGGTGAGGACGGCATCAAGCTCACCGCGAAGATGGCCAAGGGCTCGAAGAAGTACGTCGACGAGATGGCCAAGGCGCTACGCGGACTGGCCGCAACGGCCAAGGCCTCGCTCACGGACTACACCCGGCAACTGTCCAAGGCGAACACCGCCGACGCCACCTTCGCGAAGAACCTGATCGCCCTGTCCGCGAAGGGCTACGGCGACCTCGCGAAGCAGCTCGCCGCCCAGGGCGACCAGGCCGCCATGGAACTCGCGGCCGCAGCGGTGAAGGACAGCAAGAAGGCGTCCAGCGCGAACAGCGCCGCGAAGACTGCGAACAACGCGCTCACCTCGGACCAGGTGCAGCAGCTCGTCGCCATCATCGCCGCCGTCAAGACGTCTAAGACGGGCCTGCATGCGGTCGCGGACACGACCGGGTTCGGCGAAGACGAGATCATCACGGTCGCCAACAAGGCCAAGGGCCAGATCAGCAGCTCCCTCGGGTCGCGGGCCACCCAGTTCCTCGCCGACCTGGCCCGCGCCAACAAGGGCCTCTCGTACGCGAACGGCGGGATTCGGGAGGGCATCTACGCCACCCGCGCCGGCGCTGTCACCTTCGCGGAGCCGTCCACCGGCGGGGAGGCGTATATCCCGCTCGGCGCGAACAAGCGGCGCGCCGCCACCAACGTGCTGCGCGACGTCGCCAACCGGTTCGGGGTCGGCCTCACCGACATCTCCGCCACCCGGCCGGTCGTCATTGTTCGCGACGGCGGCGACACCCACGTCACCGTCACCGCAGTCCGCACCGGGGCTTCCGCCTCGGACATCGGATCGCAGGTAGGCCGCTCGGTGCGCCGGGCCCGTAGGGGAGGGGTGAACGCTCGTGCCGCTGCCTGAGCTCACTGACTGGCAGTACGACCTCGGAGGCGTCCTCATGGGCGCCGGAACCCCGGTCCAGGTCAGCGAGACGACCGGGCTGGGCAGGCCACCAGTCCGGGACAACGACGTTGACCAACCGTCCATGGACGGGGCGTTCGCCGGGCCCGACTACTACGCGGGCCGGCAGGTCCAGTTCGACGCGGCCGTCCGTATCCCCGGCGATCCGGCCGCCTGCCACGACGTGGTGGCTGCCCTGCAGGCCGCCGCGGACGATCCGGCGGTACGACTGGCGGGCGGCGCGACGATGCCGCTGCGCATCAAGCGCCCCGGCCGACCGGTCAAACAGCTTCAAGGGCGCCTGCGACGGGTCGACCCCGAGTTCAAGCAGGTCATCCACGGCTACGTCCCTCTCGACCTGGAGTTCATCGCCACCGACCCGACGTACTACGCAGACGAGGAGACGACCACCGAGATCCCGCTCGGCTGGCTGACCGGCGGAGGATTCGCCGCCCCCGTCGTCGCGCCGATCTTCGTGCAGTCGGGTACGACGGCTGCCGATCGGCCCGGCTGGGTCACCAACCAGGGGACCGGGGACGCGTGGCCCGTCATCCGGATCGCCGGCCCGGTCGCCACGGTCACCGTCACCCACGTCGCATCCGGCCGGCAGCTGTCCATGCCGACGCTGAACCTGACCAGCTCGAGCCAGTGGGTCGAGATCGACACCCGGCCCGGCTACCGCACCGTCCGCCGGGAGAACGGCGGCAATGCCTCAACCGCACTCTCGGCCGCCTCCCGCATCGACCTGTTCAGCCTGCCGCCCGGCCAGTCCGAGATGCGGTGGACCGGCTTCGACAGCACGAACACCGCCCGCATGCGCCTGACCTGGCGCGACGCCTACACCGCCCTCTGAGGAGCGCACACGTCATGGCCCTTTTCCCCGTGCCGATCCTCACGAACGGCGCCACGCACTCCGCCCAGCAGTTCCGCATGATGGTCCGCGACCTCGTGTCCGGCGCCGAGGGCATCACCCAGGGCACTGACCTCAAGGTCACCCAACTTGCCACCCCCGGCACCAGCGTCCAGGTCGGGGACGGGTCCGGTGTCGTCCGCGGCCGCGTCAACGCCTTCCAGGGCACGTACTCGGTCTGCAACATTGGCGCCGCCACCGTCCCGATCGCAGCCACGGGCGGCACGGCACGCTCGGACATGGTCATCCTCCGTGTCGAGGACCCCGAGTACGAAGGCACCCTCAACCCCGTCGTCGACCAGATCAACTACTTCCAGGTCATCTCGAACGTCTCGTCCAGCGCGACAACGATCCCTGATGGCCGGACGGGTATCCCGCTGGCCCGGATCGACATCCCTGCGTCGACGTCCACGATCACCAACGCCATGATCAAGGACATCCGGCAGGTGGCCGCGCCGCGCCGGGAGAGCCGTCTGTGGACCCAGTCCCCGACGGCCCTCTCAACCGAGATCACCGGCAGCGCCAGCGTCTTCTCCTACTTCACGACCGCGGCTGGGTGGACCATCCCGATCCCGGCCTGGGCCAGCACCGTTCGCATCACCATCACCGCGTCCCAGATCCGGTACTCCACCGCCCCCTACTACGGGGGCCTGCGCGCCACCTTCGGCGCCTCCCTCACCGTCCAGCCCGTCAACCTCGACGACAACCAGAGCGGGATCCGCCGCGGCACCGTCGCCGCCGCCGACACCCTCACCATCCCCGACGCCTACCGCGGCACCAGCCAGCTCCTGCGCCTCCAGGCCGCCGGGTACACCGGCAACACCGGCAAGGTCGGCGTCGACGGCAGTACGACGCTCATCGCGCAGGTCGAGTTCGAAGAGGCCGCCCGATGACCTCTGTCCCGGACCGGGTCCTCACCCAGCACGCCCTGACGGGGGAGTGGCTGTCACTCGCCCTGCCCGTGGGAGAGCTGGAGTACGGCGACGAGCTCAACGGTCCCGGATCCCTCACCGGCACCCTGTCCCCCCGCCTCCTCTCGCAGAACCCGACCCTCCTCGACCCGGGCACCACACTCATCTACGTCGAGTCCGCCGGCCAGCTCCGGTGGGGCGGCCTCGTCTGGGACATCCGCCCCCAAGGCGACAGCCTCCAGCTCGAGGCGGCAGGCTGGTCGTCGTACCTGATGCACCGGTACGACGTGGACGGACAGCTCGGCGCCCGCGGCCCGTACACCTACGCCGACCGGTGCCAGGTCATCCGCGACGTCTGGGCCTACGCCCAGTCCATCGCGGATGGCAACCTCGGCGTCACCGTCGACCCCGTCACCTCCACGTCCACCGTCGGCACCCCGGCCGAACGCTACGACTCGAACTGGTGGGACGGGCGCGCCCTGGGCGACATCGTCGACGACATGGTGTCCGCCGAGGCCAGCCCCGACTACACCTGCACCGTCGCCTGGAACTCAGGCAAGACGGCCCCGGTGCGCCGGATCCGGCTCGGCTGGCCGCGCCTCGGCGCCCGCCGTACCGACATCATGTTCTCCTCCAGCACGAACATTCTCGAGGACCCGGAGATCCCGTTCAGCGGGGACGACTACGCGCAGGTCGTCATCGGCATGGGCGCCGGCGACGGATCGGCGAAACGACGGCAGATCTCCGCCGTCCGCAACGGCCGCCTCCGCCTCGAGCACGTCGTCGACTACCCGGAGGTCAAGGGCAACGACGTCCTCGCCTCCCTGACCGCGGCCGAACGCGGCCGCCGCGAGGTCCTCGGCTCCGTCGACCAGATCATCATCCGCGACACCCCGGCCGCGCCCTTCGGGTCCTGGCAGGTCGGCGACGACGTGTACACCCGCGTCCATAACCCGTGGGTCGACTACGTCGGCTGGCGCCGCATCACCGGCTGGACCATCAAGCCCGACGCCCCCGGCGGCCCCCAGGCCGTCATCGACCTCAAGCCCGCCGACGCCTACAAATACGGAGGAGTCTCATGACTGACATCGGCCGGACCCTGGCCCGACTCGAGAAGCGCCTCGCCGCCGTCGAGCGAACCGCCCGCCTGTCCGCCGCCTCCCTGGACAACACGGCCCTCGAGGTCCGCGACGGCAGCGGATCCCTGCGCGGCATCGTGGGCCAGCAAGGCGACGGCACCACCGCGGTGAACATCGTCAACGGCGCCCCGCCCCCGGCCCCCTCCACGCCGACCGTGGCACCGGCCATCGGCGGAGTCTCGGCAGGATGGGACGGAGCTTTCGCCAACGGAGCGATCATCCCCCTCGACTGGGCCCGGGTCGAAGTCCATGCCTCGCCCGCCGCCGCTTTCGTGCCGGGGCCGGACACCTTGAAGGCGACGATTGAGACCGCTCAGGGCGGCGTGGTTTACATCCCCAGCACTGTGCCCCTGTACGTGGCTCTCTTGGCTCGTAACACCTCGGGGGTGGCATCCCTTGCCACGGCGCAGATCGGACCGTACGCGCCGAAGCCCGTCGCGGGGGAGATCGGCATCGGGGAGATCACCGAGACCCTCATCGCGGACGGCGCGGTCACCACCCCGAAGGTCTTCGCGAACGCAGTCACCACCGCCAAGCTGGCCGCCGGGTCCGTCGACGCCGTCGCCCTCAAGGCCGACGCCATCACCGGAAAGACCATCACAGGCGGTACCGTCACCGGTGCCACGCTCCAGACCTCGAGCACAGGCCAGCGCGTCAAGGTCATCCCCAGCAACTCCGCAGGCATCCCGGCAGTCCAGCTCTACTCGGGCGCCAGCACCGAAACCGCCCCGGGCGAGCTCGTCGCCTCCGTCATTAACACAGGCCACCCCCGCCCCTACGCGGCGCTCTGGGCCCCCACCGTGGCCGCCACCGACACCAGTGCCACCCTGCAGCTCACCTCGGGCGGCGGACCCGACAACGACCAGGGCGAATGGGAGATCTCCACCGGGGACGGGTCCGGCGGCCTGACCCGCCTCTACGCGTACGCCTCCGACGGCGGCCCCAACCCCGGGCAGATCACGGCCACGATCTACGACCCCGCCGGCAGCGGAACAACCGCTGAACTCAGCGTCTACAACAAGGTCCTGGAGTGGACCGACGCCAACAACCAGGGCTTCACCTACACCTCCGACCCGGCCCTCGGCCCCGTAGGCATGCACGTCACCGGAGACATCACCATCGGAGGCATCGCGCAAGGCCGCGGCTACGCCGCCTTCCAAGCCCGATCCACTGCCACCGGGACCGCCTCCACCAGCACGGAACCCATAGCCCTCACGCAGACCGGTGTCGTCATCAAGACAGGGCGCGCCTACCGCATCAAGGTGCACGGTCTCGCCCAGAACAACACGGCGAACACCGGCGTCCGGATCCGCATCAGGAAAACGAACGCCACCGGCGCCGTATGGCTCGACACGTTCACCGTCACCACCCCCAACGCCGGGGCGAACTACCAGTACAACAACGAACACATCATCATCAACGAGACCGGCGCGGACATCACCACGACCCTCGTCATGACCTGGACCAGCGTCGCCGGCGGCAGCAGCACCCTCAACGCAGGCCTGGGGCTCTACACCGCCTTCGAAGTCTTCGACATCGGGCCCTCCACCAACTTCCCCACCGCCCAATCCGTCACCTGAAAGGAACCCCCACATGGCACTGACCAGCCCCACCTCACCAACAAGTCATCACGGTGCGTCGTCTCCATCCAGAGCATCGACCGAGACATCAGGATCACCGTGCCTCTCAACGCCGATCAGGTTGCGACCTGGGAGGACCAGGACCTCACCAGCCGTGTCGACGACCTGATTGCCGCCATCAAGGGGTTCCTGGTTGCTGGCGAGACACTCCGTGTCGACGTCGCCTGGGAAGGCACCGGCAGGGCAGAAATCATCGTCAGCGACCAGGTAATCGAAGCGCCCGCCGCCGAACCAGCCGAGGAACCTGTTTCCTGACCATTCCGACCAGGGGCAGCGACCAGTTGGCCCCGCCGTACGCTGACTCATAGGGCGACCCTCCGCCCGCACCACCCCCGAGGGACTGCAACCCGGCTGACGGCCGACGCAGCACATCAGCCATCCAGCTCTGGGCGCGGGGAGTGCAGGAGCACGGGCGAGTGCCCACCGATCTCACGATCCACCAGTACAACCCCCAGCCCGGCCTCGGCCGGCACCTCGTGCTGGACCCGCGCAGCCTCGCCTACCGCCGCCCCTACGACGGACAACCGCTCCGCGCCACGGCGTGGGAGCCGCGAATCCCCGTCCTCGACCAGCGGAACCTCCTCGCTCAGGGCATCCGCACTGCGCAGGCGTACGGGCTGGACGCTGACGTGGACGCCCTCGCCTCCTGCACGGGCAACGCCGCCACAGCTCTCCTGTCGATCCTTCTCACCCCCGAACAGGCCTACGCCGCCTCGCTGAACACCTCAGATGCTGCGGACGCCGAGCACTTCGCGATCGGCCTGTACGCCGACGCCACCACCTGCGACCAGTGGTCCGACATGACGTGGCCGTCGCAGGACGTCGGCTCGTCCGGTCTCGGCGTCGCCAAGGCCCTCCGCGCCCGGGGGCTCATCGACCAGTACGGGCACGCCACCACAGCGGAGGAACTCTGCGTGCTCCTGCAGACCGGGCCAGCCCTGATGGGGCTGCCCTGGTACGCCGCCATGTCCGACCCAGGCCCCGGCGGATTCATCGACGCCGATTCCGACTGGACCAGCTCCCCGCTCGAAGGCGGACACGAGGTCTGCATCACCGCCCTCGAAGACGTCGCCCTGGTCGACGGCGCTCTCGATCCCGCCCGTACCGTCCTGCGCTTCCGCCAATCATGGGGGGCCGCATGGGGCGACCAAGGAGACGGCCGGTTCTACCTCTCCACCTACCTGCAGCTTCTCGAGCAGGTCGACATCATCCAGCCCCGCCTAGACGGAGTTACCCCATGAAGCTTGTCACCCGATCCGACCTCGGCTGGCCCGCGTCAGCAGCGCCGACACAGACCAGTACCAAGGGCGTGAAGGTCCACTACGAGGGGACCGCAGTCTCCGTCAAGCTGTCGACAGATCACGACGCGTGCATCGCCGAGTGGAAGGCGATACGCAAGTCCCACCTCGCCAACAAGGTCGAAAACTACAGCGACGTCGCCTACAACTACGCGGCCTGCCCTCACGGATACCTCCTCGAAGGCCGCAGCATCGGTCGCCGCACCGGCGCCAACGGCAACCAGGCCCTCAACCAGGCGCACTACGCGATCGTCGGTCTCGTCGGATCATCCGGCCTGACCGAGCCGACCGACGCCATGCTGTCCGCGATCCGCGACGGCATTGAGCTGCTCCGCAAGAACGGCGCTGGAGGCGAGATCAAGGGGCACCGTGACGGCTACGCCACCGCCTGCCCCGGCGGCCCGCTGTACGCCTGGGTGAAGAAGGGCGCCCCTCGGCCCGCCGGCGGATCGACGCCGCCGCCGAGCACTGGGGGCGGAACCAGCCCGAGCGCCACGTACACGGTGAAGAAGGGGGACACGCTCTCCTCCATTGCCACCGCACACAAGACGACCGTGGCCGCTCTGGCGGAGCTGAACAGTCTCAAGGACCCGAACAAGCTGACCATCGGCCAGAAGCTCAAGGTGCCCGGCAAGTCGTCGGCTCCCAGCGCCCAGCAACTGGAGCCGTTTCCCGGCGCTTCGTTCTTCCACGGCGGCCGTCACTCTGCCGTCATCACCGCGATGGGAAGACGGCTGGTTGCGGAGGGCTGCGGCGCCTACAGCAGTGGGCCCGGTCCGAACTGGACAAACGCCGATCGATCGTCCTACGCCGCATGGCAGCGGAAGCTCGGCTACACGGGCTCGGCCGCCGACGGAATTCCGGGCGCAGCGTCGTGGGCAAAACTCCGCGTCCCCAAGTCCTGACCACCCCACCCCGTCCCTCAAGGAGAACCTCGTGAAGATCTTCGGCCGTGAACCGGCCCTCATCATCGCTACTGTGTCGGCCGCCCTGTCGCTCCTGGTGTCCTTCAACGCCGGGCTGACCGGGGAGCAGGCCGGCGCGATCGTGGCCGCCCTGTCCGCCGTGTTTGCCGCAGTCACCGCAGTCGTCACTCGGCCGATCGCCCCGTCCGCGTTCACCGGCCTCGTCGCAGCAGCCGTCGCGCTGCTTGCCGCGTACGGCTTCAGCGTCTCCCCGGAGACGGTCGGCGCCCTGAACGCCGTGGTCCTCGCCGTCCTCGGCCTCCTGACCCGAGGCCAGGTTTCGCCGACCAAGCCGACCAGCGCCTGAGGTGGAGTAACCCCGTGCCCGACGAGCCGACTCTCGGCGAGGTGATGCGCCGCCTGGAAGACGTACGCACCGACCTCAAGGACGACTTCCGGGAGCTCGGCCTCCGCCTCGACAGCAAAGTGTCCCTGGAGAGGTACCAGCTCGAGCAGGTGGCGCGCGACGACGCGTTGAAGCTGCTGATCGAGCGAGTCCGGGGCATTGAGGAGGCGAGGGAGCAGGCCGCTCAGAACCGCAGGGAAGAAGAGCAGCGGGCGGCTGACCGGAGGGCCGCTGATCGCCGCCTGATTTTCACAGCCCTCGTCGCCCCCGTGCTGCTGCTGATCCTGACCGTATACCTGAACGCCCAGGGGGCGGGAGCATGAGACGACACAAGAATACGGGCGCGGAACGGCGCCGCAGCGACCTCCTGTTCGGGCTGGGGGCTGCGGTGGCGCTGGCGGCGTTCGGGCTCCTCGTCGTCATGCTGCAGGGCCTGTCCCATGACCTCCGCACCGCGAACGAGGCCAGGGACGCCCTGGCGCAGCAAGTGGAGCAGCTCGGGGAATCCCCGGTGGCCGGCCCGCCAGGAAGCCGCGGCCAGCCCGGCGATTCAGTCGTCGGCCCTGCGGGCTTGAAGGGCGACCGGGGAGACAAGGGGGAGCCCGGGGTGCCTGGTCCTACCGGTCCGACTGGGCCGGTAGGACCCTCCGGAAGCCCCGGCATCGACGGGGTCGGCACGCCCGGAACGCCTGGCCCGTCCGGCGCGCCGGGGGCAGACGGGGCCAAGGGAGACCCCGGACCGGCAGGGCCGCCAGGGGCCGACGGCAAGAACGGCTCCGATGGGGCGCCGCCGGCCGCGTGGACGTACACCGACTCCGCCGGGGCTACGTACCAGTGCAGTCGGGTCGACGACTTCGACCCGAGCAGCCCTCGGTACCGGTGCACGCTCACCAGTGCACCGACCCCTACCAGCGACTCGTCGACCGCAGCCGTACTGAGGAGACCTCGGTAAGCACCGTGAAGGGCCCCCGATCAGGGGTTCTGTCCTATAAAAATTCACACCAAGTAACATGATCTTGCCCGACTTGACAGCCCCACCATGTCGCTAGGGCACCTGCTGGACAGGGTGTTCGGTCGCCCGTCATGCTGTGCGGATGTTCCGACGTGGATGGCGAGCGTGGCAGGACCGACGGGCACAGAACCGTGGTGTGGCGGCCCGGATGAACGCGTTCTACGACTCGCTCTCGGGGCAGGAGAGGACGTCTGCCCAGGATGTCGCCATCAAGTACGGTCGAGAAGTCGACTCCCTGCGTCTACTACGCGCGAAGAACACCTCGGCCGCCCCGTACTACGTCGGGCTGTCCTCAGAGATGGGGAGCTTCACCCATGTCACCAAACGGGTTGTTCTGGTCACGGACACCATGCTGCTGTCCGAGCACGGCACCGGAGCTGTGCACCAGCTTGGGTTCTGGCCAACCGAAACCCGTATCGTCGACCCATCAGGAACCGGAGCGGAATACGGCACAGGTCGGATCAGTCGCTACGGAATGGTGACCAAGGACATTGGAGAGCTAGGCCAGTGGCTCCTGAATGCTGAGCCTCTGCTACGCAGTGGGCTGGTTTGGTATTTTCCGATCAAAATTACCGGGGCCTCTGTCCGTGATTCGGACCTTGACCGGGAACCTCCGAATCCCGATCCGCTCCCTTCGTTCAGTGACCAGTCGATCGACTTTGTGGTGGAGCACGGCCGTGCCGTGGATCTGTCGAGGGCCAAGCCGTTGGCCAGCCGGGTAGTCCGGCCGATCCTGGAGATTGATCTGCCCTTCATCGATGGGCTCAGCCTCAGCGACTTCGCGCAGGTCACCAGCGAGGAGTTCGACTCCTACACCCAGTACCGCGACTTCATGCGCTCTCGGCTCCTCGACCTCGACGACGCGCTGGAAGCGGTCGACTCCCAGGTCGCCCTGGAACGGATCGCGCTCACCATCCGCGACGAGTTGCGCGCCGCTACCGCGGAAATCAACAAAGCGGCCCGGTCCCGGGCCCTGATCCGGTCCGGTGCCGTACTGGGGTCGACGAGCGCCGTCCTCGCTGCGGTGCGTCCCGAAGCCCTCCAAGGCGCGCTTGCCACCAGCGCGACGATCGCGGCCGGCGCAACCGGCTTGTGGCCGACCATCCAGGCATTTGCTGACATCAAACCCAAACGCGCACACGGCAAGTGGCACTACGTATGGGTCCTGCAAAAGAAGGCCGCCCGCTGAGTCGCGTGTGGGGCAGCCCGCTCCGACGATCGGGACTCGCGAACGCGCGCGGTTCCTACTCGACCGCCAAGCACTCCGCTGGGGTCACCCTCTCGCGCCACTTCGCCCCGTCCTGGTGAACAACCCGCTGGTCAGGAACCGGGCGTCCGTCTGCTCGTCTCGGTACGGGCATGAGGACTTTCGATGCGGTGCATGTGTCCAAGCCGGGCTTGGTTGTGGTGGAGGTGGCGGCCGGCGACGAGGAGACGGCTCTGGCCGCGGTCGCGGAGCTGGGTGAGCGGTGGGCGACATCGGGTCCGTCGGAGGTGTGGCGGGTGCCGGGTGAGCCGGGGGTGCGGGTGCGGACGTACGCGGATGTGCGACCGGTATCCTGACGCGGAGGTGCCCCCGGCCACTGATCCTGGCCGGGGGCACCGTGCTGTTCGGCTTACTGGGCGGTCCATTCGTTGCCTGTGCGGACCCAGCAGAGCCACTCGCCCCAGTGTCCGTCCGACCACTTTTCAATTGTGATCCGGTTGGCACTGGTAGTCGCCTTCTCGGCCTCGCCCGCCGCGCGGACGGCGGCTTCCGAGGTGTAGGGCTTGTGGGTCGGGCCGTCGAGGGACGGCAGAGTGGTCCGCCACGGCTTGGACGGTCGGCTCATGGTCGTGGTCCTCACTGCTTGGTGGTGCGGGCGGCCAGGTCCTCGTCGACGACGCGGTGGGCGACGTCTCGGAGGGGCGACGTCGACTGAAAGAAGTGGCCACGACGGTACTCGCGAACCTCGACACCTGCGGCATCAAGGAGCCGCAGATAGCTGATAGATCCGTAGGCGCGGAACATTCGGACTGCGGTCTCTTCGGCTGCTACCTCCGAATCCACCGAGCGAGCCTCGATGTTGGGCGTCGGGTAGTACTGGTGGCGACCGTCGCGGATTCCGCCGGTGATGGCGTTCAGGGTCAGCATGGTTGTGGTCCTCACTGCTCGGTGGTGGGCCCGTACTGGGTGCCGTCGTCGTAGATGCCGCTCGTGATCGTGCTTCTCACTGCTCGGTGTAACGGTAGGTTGCGCTTTCAGTGCGGAAGTTTCCTTTTGAGGCGGGCTTCAGATTGACTTGCTTGCGGGCTTCTTCGTCGGCGGGGTCCAGCGTGATGGCGATATATGCCTCGTTCGGGTCGGCGACGTGGATCACCTCGGTCACCTCCCAGCGCGCGCTGCCATGCTGGGGGTCTTCCCACTCGAAGAACTCTCCCGTCCTCGGGACGACAGGCAGCTGCACGGTCCAGTCGGCATGGGGGAAGTGCAGCGACATCTTGATGCCTTGGTCCGGACGGACGGCTTTGACCGGGCCGATGACGGCGATGGTGCGGCCGTGGCGGGTGAGGGCAATGACTTGCCCGGTGGTTCGAGCGTGGTCGGCGATGTCGCCGAGTTGAGCGCGGGCGGCTTCGATGCCGTAGGACTTCTCCATGAAGAAACCTTAAGGTCTGTAAGGTCTTGATCGCAAGGGGTTCACCCTCTTCCACTCAAGCGCCACCCAGGGTTCTGATGCGCGATAAGCTCACTTCTGGTTGATCAGCCCGGTTCGTCCGACCTCAGCTCCGTCTGCAACTCGGCGAGCGCGGCTTCGCACTCACCCCGCCCGCGCACAGCGAAGAATCGCACTGTTCGAGCAATCCCCTCGCCAGGTGACCGCGGCGGGGGCAACGTTGTTGCCTCACTCCAGATAATGTTCCCTCACCCCAGTCAGAAGCCGTGCGGCGGGACCGCCTTGTGATCACCCTCGTATAATTTCCCTTGTAGGTGGCTCTTGCATGAGCCGCCCTGAGAAGGGATCTTCCGTTCCGATGCCGCAGCCGCACATCACCGCCGACGACGTACAGGCGCTCCAGGCCTTCATCGAGGACCGCGTCAACGAGGAGTGGGAGGCGATCAACACCGACGAGGACCTGGACCCCGATGCCGCCGCCCGCTTCTACCGAGTCTCGAACTCCAACAAGTACGGGCTCGCGGGCATGGCCGAGTCCGTCGTGCACCTCCTCGCCCAGGGCAACGCCGAGGCCGTCGAACGGGCCTGGCATCTACTGACCGGCGCGGGTGAGCAGTGGCGGGAGCACCCCGACTACCTCTCCGCCTGGGAGAACCCTCAGATGGCCCGCGTTCGTCTGGCGCTTGGGGGCTGACGTCGTGAACGACGAGGTGGAGGTGGTCGACGCCGAGCTCGTGGACGACGACCACCTCCCCGCGGCCATCCAGCCCCACCTTGCACCAGCAGCACGCCCGATGGTGGACCGGCACACGATCATCTACCCCGGGCAGTCCGTCCCGACCGAGGCCGATCAGCCGACGTACACCGAGCGTGACCTCCAGGTCTCTCAGCGAACCGCCGACCGCCTGGAGAACCAGTCTGCGCCGAAGAACACCAGCGCCAACTACGCCTCCCAGCGCGGCATCTTCGAGACCTGGTGCGCCGAGCAGGGCCGCGTCGCCCGCCCATGCACCACTGCTACCTACGTTGAGTACGTCGCCCACCTCATCGAGCTCGGGCGGTCTCCGAACGCCATCAGCGCCGCCATGTCCGCGATCCGTACCTGGATGCCCGAGGACAAGAAGCCCGGCACAAAGCAGGCCCGGGGCATGCTCAACGAGTACAAGAAGACGTGGGCGAAGCGCACCGCGGTCCGCAAGGCGCCCCCGGTCACCGACGACCTGCTGCGGGCCATGGTCGCCACGTGCGACCTCCGTACGCCGGCCGGGCTCCGCGACCGGTGCATGCTCCTCCTCGGCCGAGGCGCCCTCAATCGGCGTATCGAACTCGCCGACCTGTCCATCGCCGACGTGGCTGTCGACGACGACTTCGTCACCCTCCACATCCGGTCCTCCAAGACCGACCAGGACGCCAAGGGGGAGCACACCGACATCCCCGCTGATGACGACCCGCTCCTCGACCCAGTCTCAGCCGTACGAGACTGGCTGACCGCCCTGCACCGTCTCGGGGTGCGCAAGGGGGCGTTCTTCCGGGCCCTCACCTCGCGCGGCACCCTGCAGAACCGTTCTGTCGCGAAGGAGCGCGGCGACTACGTGACCGGGGACGCCATCAACGACTGGGTCCGTAGCCGGGCGCACAAGGCTGGGGCGAAGAACTGGCAGCAGATCACCGCGCACGGGCTGCGCCGCGGCGGTGCCCAGGCCATCGCTGGCGCCGGCGGGGATCCGACGAAGCAGGGCCGGTGGAAGGCCGGCTCGGCCGTCGTGAAGCGGGAGTACCTGGACCGCGCCCAGTCGAGGGCGGAGAATCCGTGGCTGAAGGTTGCGGCGAAGCGCCGTGCCGCAGCAGAGGAGCAAGGGTGACCCCGAAGCAGCACAGCGCCCCGTCCGTACGGCAGTTGGCCGCAGTGGTCGACGGGATGGCGGGCTCGGTGTCGGAGGGCCGGCTGCGGCAGCTGCGGATGGTTGTCGGGATGTTCGACCGGGCTGTGGGACGGGACGAGATGCCGGGCCGGGCTTCCCGGACCGCGGCCCAGTTGTTCACGTGGGCTGCGCTGCGCCCGTTCTGGGACCTGGCAGTGGACGGGCAGTTGCGGCACTGGGAGAAGGATGTCGGGAAACCGTTGCCGGAGTGGACGCAACGGATCGTGCGGGACTGCTTGAAAATCCTGGCCTGTGAGGTCCTGCCCGCGGGGAAGACGGTGCGGTTGCCGTCGATCGCGAACCCGGAGCCGAAGGCCACGGTCGGCGGCCGGTCGCTGGATGCCTTGTACCGGGGGATGGTGGACCTGGCCGGGCAGGGGCCGCTGGAGCGGGACGGGACGGCCTTGTCGTACGAGGACCGGACCCGGTTGCTCGCGATCGTGGCAGTGATGCTGGACGCGGCCCCACGATCGGGGGAGCTGGCGGTGCAGTCTCTGTCCGACCTCGCCCCGGGTGAGACTGCGGTGGCGGTGCGCCGGCAGCAGCAGAAGGCGCCCCCGAACCGGGTCGAGGAGATCGCCGCTTTGGCTGAGGTGGGGACGGAGGCGGCCCGGTCAGTGCTGGGTGGTTGGGTGGAGCGGGTGTCGGAGGAGACCCGGCAGCGGGTCCTGGCCGCGGTCGCCGAGCTGGAGCCGTTGCCGGAAGTCGAGTGGTACCCGCTGCGTGAGGGTTCCCGGGTGGCGGTGCGCCGCTGGTTGAAGGTGCGGCAGGGCCTGGTGGAGTCGCTGCCGCTGGAGGGTGCGAAGACCGCGTTGTGGGTGTCGCTGGTGCCGTCGAAGGCCGGCCCGCCGGGTGTGCCGCTGCGCCCGCAGGGGTTGCGGCAGGCGTACGCGCGGGGCATCACGGCACTGAACTGGGTGATGGCCGGTGCACATGGGTGGGAGCCGTTGCCGACGACGATGGAGCAGATCCGGCGGTCCGTCGAGGCGGTGCCGGTGGAGGGGCCTCCGGCCGGCTGATGTCGACGGGCGGTCAGGGCGGGTTGCCCGTACGGTCGGCGTGGGTGCCCTGACAGGACGGCGCTCTCCGGGTGGGCCCCGCGGCCACTTCGCACGTTCCGCGGGGCCCACCCCTATGTGAAGGGCCAAAGCATCCTGGGCGGCTGATGATCAGCAAAGTGATGGCAGCGCTCGATGCGGCTAGGGAGCTGCTGATGCGGACTGTCCGAAGTCGCAGTCGACGGTACCGTCGGAGGCAAGGAGCTGCCGGGCTCGTTCGAGAGTCGTCGGCTGATACTGGGGCGGGCAGAGCGTCAACAGGTCCCCGCGGCTTGAGTGGTAGATGGTGACGACGCCCCCGTGCCAACTGCACGCGCCTCGCTGCCCGATAGAGGGGGATCCCCACCCGTCTCGGCACTGCCGGGTCTGGACTGGCCAGGTTATGGGGGTTGAGGCCTCTGTCGGCGAGGGCTTCGCAGCTGGGGTCTTGGCTGAGTCGTCCCTGTCCCAGACAAGGTTCCCCACGACAATGAGGGTGATCCACCCGAGTGCGAAGGCTGCGACGAGCGTGTAGGAGATCCACTTGAGCCCAGCGATCAGGGCGTTCCTGGTCCTGGTGAAGCGACGACGCTTGACTGGTCTGGGTGGGTCGATGCTCACTGCGGGATCCCCCCTGTGCGCCGAGTTCTGAGTGCTGGATCATTCCACTACGTGCCGGGCAGTGGCTCCTGATCGACATGATGCTCGGGTGCGTGCCCGGGCCGGCGGGTGGGGTCGCATTCGGGCCCGTACCCGGTGAGTCGGGAGTCGAGGTTGGTGAGGGGGCGCCCGCACTTGCGGCAGTACCGGTGCCGGTAGCCAGCCGGGGTGTCGACGAGGGTGGGCTGCGTGGTCCGGGCCATGGGTCCAGTGTCCTCTGATGTGTGAAGAGTGCTGGTGGCGTGGAGAGTTCTCCGGCTACACTGCGTGTGCGCGATTACTGCGACTTGGAAGGCCACTGCCTGATTTTGGGCGGTGGCCTTCGTCATGGGTGGGGTCAGTCCGTGTCGCAGATGCATGCCTCGTGGGGGAACCAGCACGGGCGGGGATGCGCCTTGGACGCGTCACGTGCAGCGATCATGGCGTTGATCTCGTCGTCGGTGAGTCCCTTGGCGAGCCGGTAGCTTTCGCGCCAGTAGTCGGCCTCCATGTACTGGTCGTCCGCATTGTTGCGGGCGCGCTTGGTCTCGGCAAGGAGATCTCGTACGTCCTGAGCCGCCGGCCCGGTCGGGCTGTTGATGGCGGCCTCGATGTCGGCGAGGCGGTCGCGGGACATGGGCTCTGTCGCGTTCACGGAAGTCTCCTAGGCAGCAAGCGCGGCGTCGGTCTGGATGAGGGTGCGGGGGGTGTAGTCGGCGTCGTCCTGGTCGCGGGCGAGCTCGTAGAAGAACAGCGCCTGCGCGTCCGTGGTCGGCGCGGGGGTGGGGCGGATGTACTTGGTGGGCTCGGGCCGGTCGATGACGTAGGCGATTCGGTGGGTGGTGTAGGCGAGCACGCCGGACAGGTGGAACTGACGCTCCTCGCTGCGGAGGCGGCACATGGCGACGATGACGATGCCGCCGGCGCGGGTGGTGCGGATCTCGTGCACCTCGATGGTCCGCACGGCGGGTTCGGCTTCTCCGGGCTTGAGATAGGTGATCGTGACGGCGGTGCGCCGGTCCAGGGAGCGGTAGAGGTCGGCGAGGGTCTTGGTGGTGGTCTGCTGGTTCGTGTGTCGCATTCGGTGCCCCCGCTGTGTGGTTGGTGTGCGGCCACCATTCCACATTTCCATTGCGCACGCAATAGCTTTGCAGTACGGTGGACCCACCACCCGCCAAGCGTCATTGCGTACGCGATACGAGAAGGAGGAAACTGGCGTGGCATACACCCCCCAGCGCCCGCCGAACCGCACCCGGTCCGACCGGCGCCCGCCGAGAGGACACCGCCCCGTGCCCGCCAAGGACACCGACCTCCGCTCCCGCCTCACCGCCGCAGCCACCAAGCTCCGCAAGGTCAACGAACCTGACCTTGCCGACGCCATCGACACCGTCCTCGCCCCGAACGGCTGGGGCCGGCTGCGCCGCTCCGACCCCGCCACGAGCAACTCCCTCGACCGCAACATGGCGATGCGCATGCCCGCCGAGTGGCGCGAGCAGATCAAGACCCGGGCCGAGGCGGCGGGAGACAAGCTCGCCAAGGAGGTCAACGAGGGCCTGCAGAAGTACCTGGACGGCAAGTTCGTCCCCGTGGCCCCGGGGCGCAGCCCGTACGGGTCCGGGACCGAGATGCCCAATTTGAACGTCCGGGCGATGGACTCCCTGCGCGAACAGGTCGCTGAGCGGGGTGACCACTCGCCGGCCCTGGTCGCCTCCGCGTACCTGATGAGCAAGTACAAGGTCGGCCCTTACGCCCCGAAGGCGGCGAAGAAGTAGCCGCCGCCCCGGTGCGTGGCCTGGGAGCCGACAACTAGGCCACGCACCGGCAGCACATCACGACAACCTCACAGGAGACCTCATGGCCACGGCCATCGAGGCCCCCGCCAGCAGCACGGCGGAGGGCCCCACCTCGCACACCCAAAATCAGGCCGACGCTCTCGCTCAGTTGCGCGAGCCGTTCCAGCCCAACCAAATCTCGAAGCTCCCGAAGATCTGGTGCGGGGCCTGTTCCAAGGCCCAGTTCAAGGTGTGCGACAAGCACGTCCGTCAGAAGTGCAACGTCTGCGACGCGAAGATGACCGACGCGCACCTGCACCTCGACTACGTCGGTCACGCCGAGCTGACCGGACGCCTCCTGGAGGCCGATCCGCTGTGGACGTGGGAGCCGATGGCGTTCGACGCCGACGGTCTACCGAGGTTCGACCACAACGGTGGCCTGTGGATTCGCCTGACCGTGGCTGGGCACACCCGGCTCGGGTACGGCGACTCCCAGGGCAAGACCGGTCCGAACGCCGTGAAGGAAGCCATCGGCGATGCCTTGCGGAACGCCGGGATGCGCTTCGGTGCCGCCCTCGCGCTGTGGTCGAAGACGGACATGGACGAGGCAAACGCGCAGAAGAAGACCATGTCGACCGAGCCGTGCCGGGAAGACCGGCTGGAGGACCTGTACGGCCTGATGCAGAAGCGGTGGGGCCACCTGGAGGGCTTGCGCGCGGTAAAGGTTCAGGTCGGGGAGGAGTCCTTCCACGAGTCCCAGGTACGCGACCGGTCAGGGTCGATGCGCCTGTTCGGTCAGATCATCGACGACCGGATCCGTGAGCTCGTCGAAGCGGAGAAGACTCAGCGGTTCATCAAGGCCATGCGCGCCGGGTGGAACGACGCGGCCGCAGCGGAGAAGAACCTCGAAGAGGCCCGCGCCAAGGGTCTCGCGGACGTCACCATCCCGTTCGGCACCCCGGAAGCCCCGACCCGTATCGAGGACCTGCTCGTCAACCGCATCGCGGAGCTGAATGGCGAGAGCAGCAAGCAGCCGCCCGCGAATCCGGAACAACAGAGCACCCCGTCTGGCCCGGACCCGATCGACCAGCTGATGCTCCAAGTGCAGCGCCACTGGAACGACTTCAGCGAGCTCACGAAGGACATGGCCGAGGCCGGCCGCCGCAACCAACTGCTGCGCGAAGTCGAGGGCCCGGTCGGCGGGTGGGTGCCGTTCGGCGACATGGTCACTGCCCGCATCGCCGAGCTCAAGGAGCAGGCCCGCCAGGTCGAGCAGAGCGCCCACCAATCTGAGAGGAGCGCCGCCTGATGTACCGCAACGACGACACCGCGCTGACGGTCATGGACTGGTTCTGTGGCGCGGGCGGCTCCTCCCAGGGCGCCCATGCTGTGCCCGGTGTCCGGGTGACCAGGGCCGCGAACCACTGGGCGAAGGCAATCGACTCCCACGAGGCGAACTTCCCCGAGGCCAGCCACTACCGCGGCGACATTCGCAAGGCGCCGGTCTGGAACTGGCCCGTCACCGACATCTTCTGGGCCTCCCCGGAATGCACGAACTGGTCCGTGGCCAAGGGGAAGCGCCGCAACTTCGACATGGCCATGCAGGGCAGCCTCCTCGACCTCCTCGCGGACCAGGCCGAGGAAGAGCCGGCCGACCTGGAGGAGGAATCCCGGGCACTCATGGAAGAGGTGCCGCTGTACCTGCGGGGCGTCATCGAGCGCGGCGGCCTGGTGAAGGCGGGGGTCGTCGAGAACGTCACCGACGTCAGGGCCTGGGACCAATGGGACCGGTGGATCGGCGAGCTGCACAAGATGGGCTACCGCACCCGGATCATCGCCCTGAACTCCATGCACGCCAACCCGCGGTCCGTGCACGCAGCCCCGCAGTCCCGGGACCGGCTGTACGTCGGGTACTGGCACGAATCGCTCGGCCGTACCCCGGACTGGGACAAGTGGCTCCGGCCGCGCGCCTGGTGCTCCGGCTGCGACGAGTACGTCCAGGCCATGCAGGTGTTCAAGACGCCGGGCCGCGACATGGGCCGCTACCGCACCCAGTACGTCTACCGCTGCCCCCGCACCAGTTGCCGGAACCAGGTCGTCGAACCCGAGGCGCTGCCGGCCGCCGCGGCGATCGACTGGTCCATCCCCGGGCAGCGGATCGGGGACCGGACAAAGCCGCTCGCGGACAAGACGATCGCCCGCATCCAGGCCGGGCTGAAGAAGTTCTCCCGGCCCGTTCCGATGATGGTCCCGGCCGGAGGAACCTGGCGGGACTCGGCCGTCAGCGTCGGTGAGCCCATGGCTACCCGCACGACGCGGGAGAATGACGGGCTGATGGTCCCGCCACTCCTCGTCCCGGTGGAGGGCCGGGAGGGCAAGGAAGCCCGCTCCGCGCACGACCCGCTGCGCACGATGACGACCCGGAACGAGACCGGGTTGGCGTGGCTGCCGTTCATCGCCGAGTTGCGCGGCGGCGGCTCCGTCGCCCGGTCGGTGACCGAGGCCCTAGCCACGGTGACCGCGTCCGGGAACCACCACGGACTCGTCACCCCGGAGTCGGTGGACTGGCAGGACCTGCTGATCCCCTACTACAGCAACGGCACCGCGCGAACCGTCGCCGAGCCGATCGGCGCCCTGTCCACCCGCGACCGGTACGCCCTCGTGCGGGGCGACGTCGACATCAACGACGTCCGGTTTCGGATGCTGGAGCCGCACGAGATCGGCCGGGCCATGTCCTTCGCCGACGACTACATCGTTCTCGGATCCAAGCGCGACAAGGTCCGCCAGTACGGCAATGCCGTCACCCCGAACGCCGCCGAGGTCATCCTCTGCGCTCTCGTCGAGGCAATCAACGGCGAGGAGATGGAGCGGTATGCACAGCCAGAACAACAGATGAGTGCTGCCGCCTGATCCGTCGGCCGGCCCCAGTCGGGGCCGGCCGCTGTCTTCCCCGTAGTACCTGGGCCCTGAAGGAGGCGATGGCCGTGTACTCGATAGCCGTGGGCGGGTTCGCCGCCCTGGCCCTGGCCGGGGGCATGGCGTGGTGGCGTATGTGCGCCCTGCAGCGCGTGCTCCGGCTGGAGCGGGCCATGGTCCGTCTCACCGATGCTGCCCGGCACCGGGACATGGCCGTCTTCCGCCGTCGTATCGACGCCGCGATCGCAGAGCAGCGCGTCCTGGAAGCCGCCGACCGCATCGTCGACGACGAACTGGCCCGCACTACCCGCCACAACCCGCAGGAGGAGGACACCCCATGACGGACCCGATCGCAGCCCGGCAGGAGCTCACCGACCACCCGCACTACCGGTACCGGGGCTGCGCCCCCGACCCCGACAACCCGAGGATGGCTGCGGGGGATCCGGATGTGTCCGTGGACGCATGGGCCCCGTACACGGGGGACGGTGCGGAACCGCAGCGCGACCGGATCGCCCGGGAGAAAGCCGCGGTCAGGGTCTGCGGGTACTGCCCCGTGCAGGCCCTGTGCCGCACCTACGCGAGCACCGAGGTCGTGGAGGCGGGTTCGGGCGGGGCCCCGGACGTGGTGCGCCTGGCGGAGCCGGAAGGGGTGTGGGGCGGCCAAATCGCCCTGGAGCGTCACCGTGCCCTGATCGCCCGCCGCGCGGGTACGGCCGTGGTGTCGGAGCAGGCCCTGGCCGAGGCCCAATCCCCGCAGAAGCTCGCGGTGCTGCGGGCCCTGGCCGTGGAGCTGTACGAGACCCGGGTCGCGCACCGGGCGGGCATGGACGTCCGCCGCACGAACTGGCACCGCTCCGCCCTGTGTTCCCTTCTGGGGCTGAACAAGGAGACCGCGTCCCGCGATGACCTCCTGGTCGCGGCCGTCCGCCACGGGCTGCTCCCCGGCACGCACCGAATCGTGTGGGACGGGCTGTGGCCGATCGCAGCCGCCCCGAACACCGACGGCAGCAGGCAGCGGCGCATCGCGCCCGGCTTCCCGCTCGACCTCCTCACCCCGCGGCCCCGCCAACGCCGTACACCGACACCCTCCGTCCAGGTACCTGCCGGCCGCGGCCCGGCCACCCGCCCCGGCGATCGACGCCTGCCGCACTTCACCCCCGCGCCAGCCGCCCCTGCCCTGCCTCTCCCCGCCACCGTTCTGGAGCCCGCAGCATGACCACCACACCCGGCACCACCCCGATGGCGACCACCACCCACACCGACCAGGTCCTCGCCGACCGCTGCCAGTCGTCCGGGGAGTACCTCGCCGGGATCCTCGCCGCCGCCATGCTCGACACCGCGGGCACCCCCGCCAAGCTGCCGCAGTACCTGTTCCCGGACGTCGACCCCAGAGTGGTGCGGCAGATCTGGGAGGCAGCCCTGCCGGTCGGGTACCGGGCCGGGCACCTGGCCGCCCAGCCGTCCTGGACCCCGGAGGCCCTGGACCGGCTCCGGGCCGCCCTCGTCGACGCCGGGTACACGGCCATGGCCGGCAAGGCCGCCCGGTCCGCCAGCATCCACCCGCCCCGGCACCCCGCCGACCACGAACCCCTCAACACCATCATCGGCGTGCGGGAAGGGGGCCACCCGTGACGTACACCGCCACCAACCGCCCCGTGTTCGACGCGCCGAAGCGGCAGCAGTACCTCGACGCCGTTACCGCTGGCATGACCCTGGCCGACGCGGCCGCCACCGCGGGCATCCACCCCAACGTCCCGCCACGCCACGCCCGCACCGACCCCGACTTCGGCCGCGCCCTCACGGACGCGAAAGCAGCGGGGAAGAAGGCGCGGCGGGAGAACGTCCCGCACGGCGAGTACCGGTACAACTGCCTGCAATGCCGGTGTGATGTGTGCTGCACCGCGGCAACGAAAGGCCGCGCCGGACGCCGCGCCGCCGCACCGCACGGCCCCGCCGTGGAGGGGCCCGAGGCGCAGGGCCAGGTTCATGAGATCCGGGCCGAGCCCAAGTCCTTCTCTTCCTCTTTGCTGGCCAGGGCTTCTTGAAGGGGTGCCAGGCCTCCGCGCTGGCTCACGTTACTTGGTGTGAATTTTTATAGGACAGAGATCGTTGGCCGTACAGCCGTGCGATGAGCTGCCTATCTGATGACTAGTCCGATCAACGACACGTTGAGCAAGGGGTGGGACAAGTGGAGCGCGGAACCGGTAGGCTCAGCCTGGCGCCAGACGACCACTCAGAAACGAGTACGGTCGGACGGGGTCACCAAGACAACAGGAAAGCCCCCGCAGTACCCCAGATGCGGCAAACATCTGGTGCGGGGGCGGACCGACACCACACTCCGCTAGAAGAAGGTGCCAGTTCTATGGCGAAGCTTACCCGGGGATCCGGGCTATCAGACAGTGGGACCTCGCACTCCGGCGTGAACATCACACCGCCGTCGCAGCGCAGGGGCCCTGTCGCCACTACCCGCACACTCGCGTGACCGGCCGAGCCTGGCCCTCTCGCGAGGAGTGGCAGGCAAGTGCCGAGAAAGCCGTGCGCACATTCTGTACGCCGTCCGAACGGCTTGCGCGAATCAACCCCGGAGCCCGCTGGTCCACGCTCGACGAGGACATCGAGTTCGAGGAACTGGCCACCAAAGCGGCCAAGGATGTACGCCCACTCCTGACCCAGGAGATCGGCCGGCTCCGTCAGACTCTCCCTGACCGCCCCGCAGCAGGCCGCCCTCGCATGGCCTGGTTCATCGAGCTGGAAGGCCAGCGGTACGAGGACGCCTGCAACCTGGGCGCCCTCGAAGAGATGCGTCGGGACATTCAGCGTGCCGTACGCGGCAGCAACTGGGGCACGGTCGCTTGGGAAGTCGGCCGACTCTTCGACCACTACCACCCCGCGATCACGATGAGCCTCGCGCTGTGCAACGCCATCCAACGGATGCGCGCTCTGTCTGCTGCCGCTCAGGAGCGGCACGACCAAGCCGCTCGAGAAGCAGTGGACGCGGCGGTCGCTGCGGAGGTCGCACGCCGGGCCACGGAAGAGGCATGGCAGAAGGAGCTTGAGCGCCGTGCCGACATTGACTCCCCGCGCGTGATTCTCGTGGGTGCACAGACCTCACCCAGTAAGGGAGATCAGGTGACGTAGCAACTGCCTAGGCGGGAGGTCCTGGGCCCCTTGGCGGGGGCACTTCCTCTACCGCCGGCCGCTGGTGTTGGCGCACCGTGCGCGGCCACTTCCTACGGCTCGGTTTGGCGACCGAGCTAAGGCCCGACTCTCAGATCCGGTTTGGCGACCGGGGCCGAGCAGGTCGAGCGAACAACAGGTTCCTCACGAACCACTTCACCTTCACCACCGCAGTGAGAGTCCTTTTGGCGTTCTCGCTCCCAGTGAAAGCAGGTACATAGTGCCGTACCCGAACACTGCTTGTCAGCTTTCGCACGCCCGGACGGGCGATTCACCCCAAAAGTCCCCTGCCCCTGGCGGCATCCCGCGTCAGGAATCTCCTCGCGACACGAACACCCCGCATGACACGTTCGAACGCGTGTGCGAGTACAGTGCGGGATCCGGTCGTGGTGACAGCCTCCGGGTGATCGCAGCCAACCAATGGCTCGACTCCACGACCGGGCGCATCGCGACCTGCCCCTACTCCTGGATGCAGGCCGTCCACTGGGTAGGCGGCTCCGGCCTCTACACCCCGTCCCGCAACCACGGACCGAAATGGGGGCCCACCACCGTGCTCATCGCGCAGGAGATCTCCGCCCTCGCCGAGTGCCGGCCGAGCGTTGCCTACCTCGCCCGGAAGCTCACGCTGTCCGAGCGGACCGTGCAGTACCACCTCGACATGCTCCGCGAGGCCGGACTGCTCGCGTACCGCAGCAAGGGCACCCGACTCACCGGACGCATCAACCAAGCCTCCGTCTTCGAGCGCGTCATCCCCGCCGAGTTCGACGAGGCGCTCGGCATCCGCACGGTCGGCGAAGGCCCCGGTCGGCGCCCCGTCGGCATCGCGGAAGAGGGCCGGAAGCTCATCGGGAAGCTCGCGAAGAGGGCTGCCCGCAAGGTCCGGAAGAAGCGGACAAAGAAGGCTGTGGATAAAGGAAGGCGTTGCACCCCAATGCAGGGTGGTACCTCAGCGTCTTCTCCTGCCGGTACTTCCACATCTCCCTCTGAGACAGAACTCGCAAGCGGGCCGAGCCAGTCCCCCACCCAGAAGAAGTCCAGCCGCAGCCCGAAGAAGCTCAACAAGATCGGCCGCCGCTACCAGCTGGCACGGGAACTCATCTCCGTCGTGCCATGGCTCCGACAGGCATCCGTCCCGCGTATCGCATGGATCGTCCGGCACCTCGCAGACGCCGGGTGGACTGTCGCCGAGGTCTGCGCGTTCCTGTCGCTCGCTGAAGTCCCCGCCGCCCGACGACCGTCCGGGATGCTGGCGTACCGCCTCAAGGGCGCCCACCAGCTCTGGGCAACCGCCTCGCAGCGGGCTGCGGGCGTCGAAGCCTGGCACCGGGCCGAGGAACAACGCCGCCGACACCGCATCGATGCTGTCCGGACCGAACGGGAAACGGCAGGCGAGGTCACCCACGCGAAGAGCGCCCGTGTGACCCAGGAGTGGAACACCGCCGTCCTCAAGACCCAAGAGGCGGCCGGAACCCACGACGCCACCTGTCATTCCGCTGAAGACCTGCGGGCCCTCGAGGACCTGTCCCGCGACGAGGTGAAGCAGCACCGTGCCTGGGCCGAGCAGGACCCCGGTTTCATCCTTGCCGCCTTGGACGCAGGGATGACCGAGCACGATGCTCGGCGGCTCTACACCAACCGGCTTGTCAACCGAGCGCTCTGCACTGGCCTCACCCCCGCCTTCTGACCCCCCGCCCGCTCTTGGAGGTGCCCATGTCCGAAACCCCGCAGTCTGGCCGCGACCTCGCCCGTCAGGCCCTCGCCGCCTACAAGGCCGGCCGCCGACCCGGCCCCGAGAATCGGTCCACTGTCCGGCGAACCCATCGCCGCCGAGCCAGTGACGGCCGCGACCCGCAGAACTTCGCCACCGTGCTCGAACGCCTCAGCACCGAGCAAGGCTGGACGAGCGGAGTCCGCGGCGGAGACATCCTCGCTCGCTGGCCCGAGCTGTGCCCCCAGTACGTCGGCCGCGTCCACCCTGTCGTCTTCGACACCGACCGAGGCCGACTCGACCTCCGCCCCACCTCTGACGCGTACGCCGCACAACTTCGGCTTCTCGGCGGACAGCTGTGCCGACAGATCAACGACAAGGTCGGCTCAACCGTGGTCCGCAGCATCCGTGTCCTGCCCGTTGGAGCCGCAGCCACCGACACCCCGGCCGCTGGCACCGGCCCGGCCGAACCGGCCCCAGCGCCTGGCCCGATCCGCACCCGTGAGACCGCGTCCCCCGGCTACCACCAG
Organism: Streptomyces sp. sk2.1; assembly: GCF_008120935.1. Classification (GTDB taxonomy): domain Bacteria; phylum Actinomycetota; class Actinomycetes; order Streptomycetales; family Streptomycetaceae; genus Streptomyces. Next base: position 22,136 of record NZ_RDBO01000073.1, on the reverse strand, counting down.
GCCCTGGCCGCAGCGCTCTCCCACAAGCCCGACACCGCCACCACCAACCCGTACGTGCGGGCCGCCATCGACCGGCAGAACCAAGCCCTCACCGAGCAGCGCGAACCCGAGACCGCGTTCACGGACGCCGTCGCCGCCCTTGAAGCACTCGCTGCGGACGAGCCCGCCGACAGTCTCCAGGCCAGCATCCGCGCCGCCCTCGACTACAAGCACGGCGGCGGTCAGCCTGTCCGCCGCGCCTTTGACGCCGCATGAGGCCGGCATGAACCTCGCCCTCATGCGCCGCGTGACCGCCGCCGGGATACCCATCCACCACATCACTGCCTGAACGGAGCCACACCATGCCCGACCTCCCCCAGCACGCCGCGAAGCCCGAGACGCCGCAGCAGCAACTCCCCAAGCCCGCGTACCGCGGTCTCTTCCTTGAACCCGCCATAGCCGACCCGCAGCCCGAGCCCGAATGCGACGAGTAGAGCCGCGCGTCGACGTATACCGCGGTATACGCACGGCGAGCGACTAACCAGGAGTCGGTGTACGCCTTCTGACGCCAAGGACGTATACCGCGGTATACACCGACGCGCGGCACCACCAGGGTGGTGCAAATGTCCGGGTCGATCATCTGCAATGCTGTTCCGGTCCGAGTACCGAGGACTCCTCGGGAAGCACACGGAAACGGAGCATCATGACCTCCTCCATCCTCGTCGTATCCACCGACCCACAGGGCTCCACCATCTGGTGGGCAGACCGGATCGGCGACAATCTCCCCTTCGACTTCGCGACCGCCCACGAGGACCCCGAAAGCCTCGCGGAACTCAAGAACCTGGGCGCCGAGATCCACGTCATCGCGAACCAGAAGGGTGGAGTCGGTAAGACGACCACCACGGTCAACCTGGCAGCAGTCACGCACGACGTCCTCGGGCACAGCGAGCAGCGCCAGCACATCTTCATCGACACACCGGGCAGCCTCGAGAACGAGCACATCCTCGCGGCCGCGCTCGACATCGCCGATGACGTCCTGGTCCCACTCCCCCCGGAGCCCCTCGCCTTCGACCCGACCGCCCGGACCATCACCCAGGTGATCGCGCCCCGCGGGCTCCCGTACAAGGTCGTCGTCAACGCCTGGGACCCCCGCGACGGCAAGGCCGACCGCGACGAGACCATCGAGTACATCGACGCGATGGGTTGGCCGCGCGCCAACACCGTCATCCGGCGCTACAAGATCCACACTCGTGCAGCTGCCGAGGGCAAGGTCGTCACCCAGTACGCCGACAACGGCACCACCCTCCGGGCGCGGGAGGACTACTTCCGGCTGGCGCTGGAGCTCGGGTACGGAGGCCGCCGCTGATGGCCGGCCGACGAATCAGCCTGTCCGCCCTGGCGGGCGCGGCCGTGGAAAGCACTCCCGGCAGCAGCAAGCCCACTCTGGTCCACGTCGCACCAGACCAGGTGGCACCCACACCCCTGAACCCGCGGCAAGACTTCAACGAGACCCAGCTCGTAGAACTCGGCAACAGCATGCGCGGCGGCCAGCTCCAGCCGTGCGTCGGTGTCACCCGTGCCCGGTACGTGAAGCTGTTTCCCGAGCACGAGAGTCTGCTGCCCGACTGCCGCATTGTCATGGCGGCGGGGGAACGGCGGTGGAAGGCCGCGCAGAAGGTCGGACTGGCGACCCTGGACGTCCACGTTCGCGAGGACATCGCGGAGAGCCGCGTCCGCTTCCTTGCGGCGGTCCTCTCGGAGAACGTCGAGCGGGCGAACTTCAACTTCATCGAGGAAGCCCGCGGTCTTCGGCAGATGCTGGAGATGAGTGATGGGAACCAGACGAGGGCTGCTGAGCAGCTGAACAAGTCCAAGCAGTGGTTCAGTCAGCGCATCGGGATCCTGCGGCTCTCGGAAGAGATGCAGGCCCTCGTTTTTGAGGGGAAGCTCACGGCGTTCCGGGAGATGCGTAAGTACTCGGTGCTTCCCGCCGACGAGCAGATGGCGGCCTGGGAGGCCGACCGGAAGGCAGCTGAGCAGAGGGAGGCTCAGGCGAAGGCAACTGCCAGGGGTGCTACGAGCGCTCCGACTCCTCGGGCTGAATCTGCTGTCGCGTCGCGGCCTTCTGGAGAGCTGCCAGCCACGGCTCCTGCGTATACCGCGGTATACGCGCAGCCGTCCCCCGCGGCTCCGGCTTCCAGCGGTGAGCTGGATCAGGTGCCCGAGGAATCGACCCGGTCACTGCCGGAGCCCCGAGGGGACAGCTCTGCCGACCAGCCCATCAACGTCCCGCAGAAGGCGGTTCCAGAGACCGTCCATTCTGAGGGGTCGCAACTGCTGCCAGGTATGTGGGAGCCGGGCGAGTGGGAGTCGGTGTTCGACGTGCTGATGACGCGGATGGGTGAGCTCGACCGGCACCGGCTGACCAAGCGGCTGCAGAAGGTTATGGAAGAGGAGCTGGCTACGGCTCTACCGTCGAGCCGCCCGTGAGGGCAGCGGCCTGACGATTGTGGCCCCGTTCCTTCCGCCTGGTGGTGGGGGAGCGGGGCCGTTGTCGTTTCTGGCTTGCCCCGGTCAGGGTTCCGCCCCTTGGCCGGGTTTCCGGTCACACGGCCAGGTGACATTCGGCCCCGTTTCTTCCACGCTCCGGGAGTACCGGCTTGGGTGGGGGGCGCCGTCACTCTGCCGGAAGTGGCCGGCGGCGGGGGCAGAGGTGTTCTGCCCCCGCCTCACCGAAGACAGACCGTCCCGCTGCTACCTGCGTGGCGAGCTCCCGCACTACAATCACCGGTATCTGACGGGCCTGCCCGTGAGGTCTCAAGCCCCCGGCTCGAGGCGGGTCGTTGTCGGCACTTCGCCCCCCACGCTTCCGGGGGCTTCCTCATGCCCCCCGACAGCCCGCGGCACGGCGGTGGGAGGTGTTCCCGGCGGGATTACAGGAACATCAAAACTCGGGAGCGTCTTACACGCCGGCCAGTAGAGGTGTCACAGTGGCACCCCCGGGACTGGACACCGGCAGCCATACCGGGGGAGACGGTGCTGCAAATGCCGTCGCCCTTCCCAAGAGCCGGAGGAGCGGAGACGCCCCATGCCCTCAGCAGCAGAACCTGTCCCTCCGGTCACGTCCGGCAGCACAGGGAACATCATCCGTCTCGACCGCCGGCCCAGCCGCGGGCTCCGGCGCCGACGGACACCGCCCCCGCCTCTGCTGCACGCCGATCCCACACCGCAGCAGCTTCTCGCCGAGACGATGGAGGCGCACTTCCTGGCCCGGGGAAGCACTCTCACCGACGGGCCCACCGCGGATGCGTACAGGACGACTCTGGACGCGGTGCAGCTGATGCTCGACGGATCGCTCGCCGAGCACTTGCTGGGGGAGGACCAGCATCAGCATCTGAGCGGCATGCTCCTGGGGATGAGGGACGCCCCGGACGAACTGTGAATATGCCAAGGGGCAATGCGGGGCCAGTTGTGACGAATCGGCAACAGCCCCTCGCGCACCGTTGATCCATTGGCACTATCCGTTCAACTCGTGACAATCTCATGCCAGACTGGGGCGTCCGGAATCACCCGGAGTGACAGCCTCCGGCCACCGGCGCGCGCCCGGCACACAAACCGTCACGCACCGCGCCCCAGGCCGGATTACGGGACGGGGACAGCATGAGCACGGGAGCCGACAACACCACCGCACACCGCCTCAGCCTCCTCCAGGCCGAGTTCGTGGAGCATCCCCGTACCGGGCCGGGCGACGGGCGCACCCAGCGCCCCGCCCACGCACCCGCCCCCCTGAACCTGGCCGTCGTCGACCGGATCCGTGCCGCGGTCCGCGAAGTCGAGGAGCACACCCGGGCCGAAGCGCCCGGCGCCGGCCCGTTCACCGGCGAGGCGAGCCGCGTCTACGACTGGGCCCGCGGCCGCACCGCCCACCTCGACGCCGAACGCCAGCAGGCCCGCGAAGCGATCATCTACCGGCAAGGTCTCGAACACGCCATCGCCGCAGGCGACACCACCGTCGTTCGCCGCCACCCCTGCCCCGAGTGCGGATGCTGGGGCCTGTACTGGCGCGAGGCGGCCCAGCGCGCGGTCTGCGTCAATCACTACTGCGTCGACGACGACGGCCTGTCCCACGCATGGACGCTGTCCCGCCTCGCCCAGCAGCACATCGCCAGCAAAACGGCTGTCCGGCACAGCGCAACCTGACCGCGCCCTTGGCGGTCTACCTGGCATCACCGCATTCTCATCACGCACACCAGCGGATTCTCTGAATCCCTCTCCACCCTTCGCCCTGTATCGGCCGCCGGAGCTGCGAACGATGGCCGTCCGATCCTGGGAGCACCCCGCATGGCCATACAGTCGATCGTCCCGTACACGGTCGCCGGCGACATGATGACCCTCGAGGAGATCAGCAACCAGCTGAAGACCACCGGCCACCCCGCCTCGGTCTCCACTATCCGGCGATGGATAGAGCGGGACGGCCTGCGCACCGAGCGGTACCGCCGCCGGGACTACGTGAGCTACAGCGACATCCTGCTGGCTCACCAGGAAGCCGTCGCCCGCAGAGGCTGATCACCGCCCCCCTTCCCCCTGAGAGCCCTCGCCCTGGACGTATCCGGGCGGGGGCTTTCTGCTTGCCTCCACACATTTCTATTGCGCACGCAATAGAAGTTGGGCTAGTCTGGCAGAGCCGACAACGACCCACCCACCCGGGAAAGGGCCAAGCAGCAACCCCAGGAGCCCCGCCATGAGCGTGATCAGCCCTGCCCGCACACACCCCGCCGTGGTCCACCCGCACCACCTCCCGGCCCCCATCGCCGACCAGGCCGACGAACTCCTCGACCAGGCCGACCAGCACGCCGACCACCGCAACCTCGCCGCCAGCGCCCTCATCCACGCCCAGGTCATCCACCTCATCGGCATCCGCCCCCCGGCCAGCGGTGAACTCGCCCGCTGCACCTGCCAAGCCTGCTACTGCAGCGTCATCTTCGACGCAGCGAAGGCCCGCACCTACCTCGACGGCACCGTCGAATTCGTCCAGTGCGAAACCTGCGCCGACGAACACCGCCTCACCGGCGACGAGTAACACACGCTCCCCGGCCCCGAGTCGAGCACCACACCCGATGGGGTGCGCAGTAGCTCCCGGGGCCGGGTGCCCGACCACACCCACACCACGCCCGGACTGGGAGACCGCCATGGCCAGCAGCACCGGAACCATCCTCCGCACCACCGCCCACATCCTCAGCTACTACGGCCTCCACACCGGCAAGCAGTTCGCCAGCGCCGACGGCCGCCTCGACATCTGCGCCGCCATCTTCCGCGCCACCACCGGCAAGACCCCGAACTGCTTCCTCACCGACGAGGACACCGCCCTCCTCCAGATCCGCATGTGCGAGCCCGCCATGGACGCCATCCACATGCTCTCCGCGATCCTCCCCACCCAGCCGCCCACCGACCCCGACACCAGTGCCGACGACCACATCGAGCACGTCACCCACTGGGCCACCACCCCCACCTGGCCCGACCAACAGCCCCCGACCACCTCCGAGGTCATCGGCGCCATCCTCCGCGCCGCCCAGACCGCCGACACCCTCACCGACACCCCCCACCAGACCGCCGCCTGACCGCCCCACCACGAAACGGACACCACGCCATGACCGCCATGACCATCACCACCGCCATCCTCGGCGGCCAGGACCCCGACTACTACGCCGGCCGCGCCGACGCCTACGACGACCACCACACCGGAACCACCCTCGACACCCTCATCACCCGCCTCAGCTACCTCATCGACGACCACCCGAACACCGGCTACGTCACCGGGTACGCCGACCGCGTCTGGGAGATCCACCGCGAGCAGCGCGCCATCACCTTCGCGGAGACCGAACTCGCCCACACCTTCCGGGCAGGTGCCGCATGAACGCCCCGATGACGCCGGACGCGGCCCTGACCCGGCTGCGGCAGTACGGCGAGCGCACGTCGACCTGGTCGACGGCCACGTACAACGACGGCGTGGAGAAGGCCCTGCACGAGATCGCGCTGGCGCTGGCCGCGGAGGTGGACCGGCTGAAGCGTTCCGCCGTGCTGGCCGAGGAGGACTACCAGCGGATCGTCCGTGGCGCCTGTCAGGTCGAGAGCCAACTGCGGGCCCGGGTCGCCGAGCTGGAGGCGGCGCAGCACTGCCCGTCGCAGATGACCACGTCGCTGGGGACGTCGCAGTGCGCGCTTCCTGTGCGGCACCAGGGCGACCACCGCAACGCGGCGAAGAACCACTTCTGGTCCGACGACTACGCAGACGCCACCCGCATCCGCCCGCCGGGCGAAGCCACCACCACGTGACCTGGCCGCCCACCGCACCCACCGTCATCGCCGCCGTGCTGGGACTCATCGCCATCGCCATGATCTGCGCCTCCCAGCACGGCCACGGCACTCACACCACCAACCCGCAGAACCGCCGACACCAGGACCCTAAGGAGCACCCCCAGCCGTGAACACGAACCGCGAATTCTGGATCCGCATCAACCCCGAAGGCTGCGTCACCGGCTCCGTCCTCGCAGCCTACGTCGGCCGGCTCGCCGAGGACGCCCACAAGGAGTTCACCCCGCGCATCGCCGACCGGCGCAAGGAAGCCGCGACGGGTTGGCGACACGAACTCATCGGCCGGGACGAGTGGACCCGCCGCGCCCAGCCGTGCCTCACCGGCCGATGCAGCCACCCCAACTCCGCCTCAAAGTGAGGAAGCAAAGTGACCCAGCAGTCCGGCTATGGCGATGCCCATCTCTGCACCGCCGAGTTTCCAGGTGACGACCTTCACGCCGGGCAGCTCTGCGACTTGGAAGTCGGCCACGAAGGCGACCACGTTGCGGTCGTCGGACTGGCTGCCGCCTTCCGCCGCCGCCTTACCTGGACCGCTGAGGAGACAACGTCGTGACCACCACCCCCGACCAGACGTACCTCGTCATCCTCGGCGCCGCACTCGCCCAGGCCAACCTGAACGCCCTCGTGCTCGCCGAGAACGGCCCCAACCAGCTCGGCCGCCCCCACCCGGGCCACCCCGGCTACCGCATCTGGAACGGCAACCTCTGCCGCATCGGCCACCACGATCACGACCCGTTCGTCCTCGAGGTCAACGCCATCCTCCCGGGCCGCATGTACGCCGACATGGCCCACCACCGGCACGCCCGACTCACCAACGACGGCACCTGGACCCGCTGCACAGCCACCGCCGACGGAGCCATCCCCATCACCCTCGCCATCACCCAAGTACTCGACCAGGAGGCCGACCAGTGACCACCATCGAATGGACCGAGCAGACCTGGAACCCCACCACCGGCTGCGACCGCATCAGCCCCGGATGCGACAACTGCTACGCCCTCACCATGGCCAAGCGCCTCAAGGGCATGGGCTCCGCCAAGTACCAGAACGACGGCCACCCCAAGACCTCCGGCCCCGGCTTCGCGCTCACCGCCCACCCCGACACCCTCACCGAACCCCTGCGCTGGAAGAAGCCCCGCAAGGTCTTCGTGAACTCCATGAGCGACCTCTTCCACGCCCGGGTGCCGCAGGAGTTCCTGGCCCGCGTGTTCGCCGTCATGGCCGCGACGCCACAGCACACCTACCAGATCCTCACCAAGCGCCCCGAGCGCGCCGCACGCATCCTCACCGATCTGTGCACCTGCGGCGCCGGCCACCCGCCCGGCGAGCACCTCCGCTCCTCCATGGAGTGGGCAGCGACCTCTCACAGCCCGACCTACATTCCGGGCCTGGAGCACGGCATCTACCACCGCAGCAGCTGGCCTCTGCCGAACGTGTGGATCGGAACGTCCATCGAGTCCGCCGACTACGTGCGCCGAGCCGACGCGCTCCGCGAGACCCCGGCCGCCATCCGGTTCATCTCCGCCGAACCGCTCCTCGGCCCCACACCGAGCCTCGACCTGTCCGACATCGACTGGCTGATCATCGGCGGCGAGTCTGGACCCGGCGCCCGCCCGCTGCAGATCAGCTGGGTGGAAGACCTGCTCGTCAACGCGGCCGAGACCGCCACCGCGCCGTTCGTGAAGCAGCTCGGCTCCGCCTGGGCCCGCAACTGGACCGTGAACGGCAAGACCGTCGCAGCCCACGGCGACACCAAGGGCGGCGACCCCCAGTACTGGCCGGCGCACCTCCGCGTCCGCGAGTACCCGGCCCCCCGGTGACCGAGTACGAGATCGCCTGCCTCGGCAAGACGCGCTTCCCCAGCCGTCGATCCGCACGACGCAAGACCCGACAGATACGCGGCGAAGGCGGACCCGACTTCCGCACCTACCGCTGCCAGTACTGCCTGGCCGTCCACATAGGCCACCGCCCCGGCCACGCCACCTACCTCCGCATGACACCCCACGGCCCCCGCCCCATACAGGAGCTCAACGCATGAAAGCCCTCACCATCCGGCAGCACTGGACAGCTGCCATTGCCCACGGGGCGAAGCGGACCGAGAACCGCAGCTGGCCCGTCCCCGCCAAACACATCGGTACCCGCATCCTCATCCACGCTGCAGCCGACATCGACCGCACCCGTCAGCCGAGCTTCGATGTCCCTCAGGAACTCACCGACGGCATCGGCATCTGGCCCGATCACCGGTCCGCGATCGTTGCCATCACCACCCTGGGCGGCTGCCACTTCGATGAAGGTGGCTGCTGCGCGCCGTGGGGGATGAGCGGCTACTTCCACTGGGCCCTTGCCGACGTTATCGCTCTCCCCACACCGGTCCCCGCGAAGGGCGCCCTTGGCTTCTGGACCCCGCCGGTCGACGTCCTGACCGCCGTCCTCGCCCAACAGACGGAGGCGGCCAGATGACCACCCTCGCCCGCGAACTCCGTCTCACCATCGTCGTCCACGGCCGGCCAGCACCCCAGGGCAGCAAGCGCTATGCCGGGCACCGCCGCAACGCCGCCTCCGGCCGGGTCTCCGCAGTCCTCGTCGAACAGTCCAAGCGCGTCAAGCCCTGGCGGGCCCTCGTCACCCGAGCCACCGAGGACGCCATCCACACACAGCGCACCGGCACCGTCTCCACTCTCTACCCGCCCCTCGACGGTCCCCTCGAAGCCGACATCGTCTTCACCGTCCTCAAGCCCGCCTCAGCCCCCAAGCGTCGGCGTACCTGGCCCACCACACGGCACAGCGGCGACGTCGACAAGCTCATCCGCTCCACGTTCGACGGCATCGCGGACGGCGGCGGAGTCGTCGACGACTCCCGCATCATCCGCGTCACCGCCACCAAGACCTTCCCCGGCGAGCACCCCGACGCCCTCGACCAGCCCGGAGCACTCATCCGCCTCTACACCCTCGGAGACCCCTCATGACGATCCTCAACGCGGATACGCGCCGCAGTAGGAGTTACGCCGCGCCCGCATCCCCGGACTGGAAGACCCGCAGCGTCTGCCGCGGCGAGTTCGTCGGCAAACTTGCCGACGATTTCTACAGCACGATCAAGTCGCGCAAGGAGCGTGCACGTGCTCTGTGTGTCGGGTGCCCCGTCATCGTCGAGTGCCTGAGCAACCAGCGGCAGTCGGACGATGCGATCTACCGGTGGGGTGTTGGTGGCGGGCTCGACCCGGAGCAGCGGCGGGCGCTGGAGTTGGAGGAGTTGCTGGGGAACGTTCCGAACTTGGCCATGGCCAGGGTGTTGGTCTCCCCGCGGTGGCTGTGGCGGCTGCGACAGCTGAAGGCTGGCTGCCGGTCCTTGGAGGGCATGACGGCTGCGCTTCGCGAGGACGGCCTGTTCGTCGATGTGGTGACGGTGCGGGTTGCGGTGTGGTGGTCCGGCGGGCAGGGGTCGCGTATGGCCCGACTGGGGCCGGGCGATCGCAGGTCGTGGCGGGCGCAGCTGAGAGACGACTACGTGGACGTGATTGTGGCGTTGCACGAGCGTGGGGCGCGGAGGGCCGACATTGCCGCGTACCTGGGGATTCCTAGCACGAACGGCGCGAAGGGCGTCTCGGACATTCTCAGGGCTGTGACGGAAACGGAGGCCGCGGCATGAGTGGCCTGACTGCCGAGCAGCGCGGCGACCTTGCCGAGGACATGCTGCCTGTGGCCGCGCACCTGGCCGTCCTGGTCCACGGAGATGGTGGCCCTGAGGACATTCAGGAAGTGCTGGCCGGCCTGGACGATGCGCAGCGCAACGCCCTCATAGTCGTCCTCGCCGGCCTGGTCGACCCGGAGCAGCCGATGGGCCGGGCGCTGGGCTGGCTGGACTTCAACGAGAACGGGGCGCTGACGGTCCCGCACTGGGGTGAGCACCGTCCGGTCCGTGACCTGGCGGCGGTGCCTGATCCCGACTGCGGCAGTGAGTACGTCGACCCTGTTGCTGTGCAGCGCTTCGTGGACGGGTACCCGGTGAACGTTTCGGATGCCGAGCTGCTGGTGGCGCTGGAGAAGTGCGCGGGCCGTGGCATGTCGCTCCGTCAGGTTGACCAGCTGCGCCGCCTCCCGAAAGGGACCACTGCGAACGCGGTGAACCGGTTGCGGAAGGCGTACACGCGGGCAGGACGGGAGCTTCCCTCGGTGCTGCGAAGCGGCAAGAAGCAGACCGATTTCACCGCTGCTCAGGTCGTCGAGATCCGTGAGAAGTACGCGGCGGGTGGGGTGACGGACCTGGAGCTGTCGATGCAGTACGGCCGGTCCAGGAAGACGATCACGTCCTTGCTGTCCGGGGTGAGTTACCGGGACGCGGGTGGCCCGATCAGGGCACCGCGAGGCCCGAAGCCGAAGGAAGTGTCGCGGGCAGGGCTCAACGGGCGGACAGGGCCGGTTCCGGCCGTAGGCGTAGCACGAGCAAGCTGACGAAAGAAGAGGGGCAGAACATGGCAGGCGAGACAGTGATCACCGTTTGCGGGCATCTAGTTGAGGATCCCGAACTTCGGTTCACCCCGAACGGCGCCGCGGTGGCGAAGTTCCGGGTGGCGTCGACGCCGCGGGTGTTCGACCGGCAGACGAACGAGTGGAAGGACGGGGACGCCCTGTTCCTGACGTGCTCGGTGTGGCGTCAGGCCGCGGAGCATGTTGCGGAGTCTCTGACGAAGGGGATGCGGGTGATCGTGCAGGGCCGGCTGAAGCAGCGGTCGTACGAGGACCGTGAGGGTGTGAAGCGCACGGTGTGTGAGCTGGATGTGGAGGAGATCGGGCCCAGCTTGAAGAACGCGACTGCCAAGGTGACGAAGGCGTCGAGCGGTCAGGGACAGCAGGCGCGGCGTGATCAGGGACAGGCCAGTGCTGAGGATCCATGGGCGTCGGGAACGCCGGGTGCGGGCCGGCGCGCGGGTGGCGATGGCGGGTGGGGGAGCGGGGGGACTGACGAGCCACCGTTCTAAGTCGATCCTGCCGTACACCTCCCGCGCCCTCCAGCAGGTACGTAACCTCCGAACATGAACTGGTTACATGCTGCCTACTGGGGGGCTTTCGGCGGTTTCGCTATGGAAGCGCTGGACTACTGCCGGGCGATCAAGTGGCACCGGCAGCAGCCATGGAGGGTCGCCTCCGCAACGATTGGCGCAGGCCCACCCGTACCGCGGATGGATGTGCGGCCCGGAGAGGAAAACTTGCCCGCCCCAGGTCTCGGCCCCTACTTACTGGGGGCGGTGTTCCGGATCGTGGTCGGTGGCGGTGTAGCTGGGGCTGTCAGTGCCAGCACGCCAGCGGTTTCCCCCTGGGTCGCACTTATTGTTGGAGCTGGCGCCCTGCCCGTTCTTGAACGAGTGACGTCGTTCGTTCCGCTGCTGGTACGGCTTGGGAAGGATGCAGTGGTGGGCGCGGTTGAACAGCAGCAGGCGCAGCAACAGGCCCAGCAGCAAGTTTCAGTACCGCCGCCTTCCGGACCTGCGAACGGAGTTCTAGCGCAGCAGGATCCGGGCAGCATGACGTTGGGCGGTCCTGCAACGGAACCGCAGCCGGCTGATCCCCGACCTGGAGGTGGGGTGTGATGGTAGCGATTGCGGCGGAGTCATTCGCGGGCAGGTTCCTTGCCGTGGTCTCCCGGCGCTCCCCGGCTTTCCGGCCGCCCGGCCCTACGGCCAGCAGCTCCCCTCCAGTGAAGCGTGTGGTCGTGCCAGCCGCCAATGTGCTCAGCTCGAGTGATCTGAAGGCCATCGCGGCACGTGCAGCGCTGGACGATCTGGAGGCGTCGCTGCGCCGGCTTACCCTTCCGCAGCGGATCAGGGCCCGTGAAGACCTGCACATGGTCAGCTCGCTGATGCCGCAGATGCGAGACCAAGTACGAGGCTTAGAGCTCCTCTGCGCGAGTATCGATCAGGGCCAGGCAACTGCGTATCGGGTCCGCAAAGGTGAGACGCAGGCCCGCGAGCGCGCCTTGCGATGGTTGCTGGAGACAGTTGTCGGGGGGCAGAACCGCGTTATCGATGCGCCTCGCCCCACGCCAGAGCTTCAGCATGGGCTTCTGCACCTGTCCGAGTACATCCGACACGATGTCGAGGCGACACTCAAGTTACTCCGTGCGCCTCAGGCCTCGGCTGTGCGTCGCCAGGTTCCCGTTGCGCAACGCCTTCTTCGGGAGGTTCGACTGGCAACCACCGAGTCGCAGAATCTGCTGGAAAGAGCTGCTGACGACTTCTCAGGCGCAGATTTGAGAAATTTCGATCTCACAAGTATCGATCTGTCGTGGGTGCGGTGGGATGAGTCGACGCGGTGGCCAACTGGGTGGGCTGCCAGGATTCGGCGTATGTCGGTGCAGCAGTCGCCAGGGCTGTGGGTGGTGATGCCTGCGAACGTGGATAGCTCTGTGGGGCACCTGATGGACGTTTAGGCCCCCGCACGGAGGGGTGGGGCCCGGTTCCCGGTTCGGGGGTCGGGCCCTTTGTCGTGTCTGGACGCAACTCCCAATTCACATTGCGCACGCAATAAGATTTGGGTTAGTCTGGCAGAGCCGACAACGACCCAGAACAAAGGGGCACACCATGCGCGATCTCCGCCTCCTCGACCCCGACGGGTACACCGTCCCCGGCACCGTCCAGACCAACGTGCCCGACGCCAACGTCGACCAGGTCCGCGACCACCTCCTGAACGAGGTAGCTCCCGAACACGCCAAGCACTGGGCGGACTTCGGCTACGACGCCCGTAACTACCGCGTTGCCTGAACCACCCCCGACCCGGTCTTCCCGCTTGGGAGACCCCGGCC
>NZ_RDBO01000073.1:0-8892 GCF_008120935.1 Streptomyces sp. sk2.1 | reverse complement strand
TGGAGATCGACCCCAGGAAGCAGCCGCGGTACGCGCTCAAGTCCATGAACGTCACGGTGCCACACATGTGCGGTTGGTGTCCGCGGCTCCGCAGGCGCCGCTGGGGCGGAGTCGCCGCAACGGCGGGCAATGTGGTTCGGCGGCGGACCGGCGCGGAGACTGCCTGGCGGCGCGGGGCCTCGGTGGTGAAGGGGTCTTTGCGGGCCTTTATTCGATTTTTATCGATGTGCGGTCCTGACTCAATTACTAGCCGGTCTGACCGACTACCCGGCCTGCCATGGCAGGTTGGCAAAGGCTCACTCTCCAGGTGAGGAAGCGTAGCGCGTCGTACCCGCGTGTCCGTATCGAGAGTGGCGGTCACGGGGTAGTCTCCCAGGCCGGGGGTGTGCTGCTGGTCGAGACCGCCCGCAAGAGCGGCCTGGATACCGCGATATCGGCGGCGCTCGTGCCCTGGCGGCGCCCTCGGACGGTGCACGATCCGGGCAAGATCCTGCTGGATGTGGCGCTCGCGGTCGCGCTGGGCGGAGACTGTCTGGCCGATGTCGGCATGCTGCGGGCCGAGCCTGCCGTGTTCGGGCCGGTGGCCTCGGACCCGACCGTCTCCCGTCTGGTCGACCACCTCGCTGCTGCCGGGCCGAAGGCCCTGGACGCGATCCGCACCGCTCGGGCCGATGCCCGCGAGTACGTATGGAAGCTGGCCCGGAACGAGGCGCCGGATAGGGACGGCCACGTGATCGTGGACCTGGACGGCGTGCTGGTACTGGCGCACTCCGAGAAGCAGGACGCCGCCGCCACCTGGAAGAAGACCTACGGGCACCATCCGCTGATGGGCTTCGTCGATCACGGACGCGGCGGCACCGGGGAGCCGGTGGCCGCCCTGCTGCGGCCGGGGAACGCGGGCTCCAACACCGCCGCCGACCACATCACCGCCACCCGGCTCGCCCTGGCCCAACTTCCCCAGCGGCATAGGCGCGGCCGGTCCACACTGATCCGCACTGACTCCGCAGGCGGCACCCACGAGTTCGTGGCCTGGCTCGCCCAGCGCGGGAGGTGGCTGTCGTACTCGGTCGGGATGACCATCACCGAGCAGATTCACCAGGCTGTCCTGAAGATGTTGTCAAGTTAACGGGTGCTTGATCATCTGCCGCTGTGCCGGGGCGTTCCGGGGTGCGGTCTTGATGCCTGGTTCAGGCCGCGGTGGGCAGGCTGATGCCGCCGGTGACGTGGTCCCAGATGGTGAAGCGGAGGGTCATCTCGAATCGGTGTTCGGCGGCTGTCCGGAGGCGGCGGCAGACGCGGAAGTGGGGGCTGATACCGCTGAACGCGGACAGGAACCGTTGCGCGGATCCAGGCGAGCGGAAGCCCTTCATGGCGCGTTCGCGCTGGCGGGTGGGCTGGTGGGAGTTCTCGGCCCGGTTGTTCAGTCCCTTGTGGGCGCGGTGCTCGACCGAGCTCATCAGCGCGCGGTGGGCGAACGGGTAGCTCTTCAGCTTGTCGGTGACCAGTACCCGGGGCACGCGGCGCTGCTTCTTCATCAGCTTGGCCAGGAACCGCTTGGCGGCCTTCGTGTCCCGGCGGGACTGAACCAGGACGTCCAGCACGTTCCCGTACTGGTCGACGGCCCGCCACAGGTACTGCCGCTCGCCGTTGATCTTGACGAAGACCTCGTCGAGATGCCACTTGTCGCCGGCGGCGGGGCTGCGCCGGCGCAGCCCGTCGGCGTAGGACCGGCCGAACTTCACGCACCAGCGGCGCACCGTCTCGTGCGAGACGATCACGCCGCGCTGAAGCATGAGCTCCTCGACCTCGCGAAAACTGAGCGGGAAGCGGAAGTACAGCCACACGCAGTGCCCGATGACCTCCACCGGGTACCGGTGACCCTTGTACGACGGCGACGCGACCGACACGAACAAGCCCTCCCCAGGCACCATCAACCCGAAGATCATCCCACTCCGTCAGCCAACGTGACAGCACCCTCAGTAGTACTCCAGCCGGACTTCGGTGTATGCCCTGGGACGTTGGCGACAGCGATCCGCAACGTTCGCGTTCGATGCGGTCAGGGCGTGGGGGGTGTCACCGACGTCAGGTAGGTCGCTGGCTCGTCCGTGTTGTTGGTGTAGCGATGGGGCCGTGTGGCGTCGAAGGTCAGTGCCTCACCCGCCTGTACATCGTAACGTTGATCGGCGACATGCACGGTGACCGTGCCGGTGATGACGTAGGCGCATTCGACCGCGGCATGGCTCCACCCCTCGTCGCTCGAGGACTGGCCCGGTCCGAGGGTGCCGAGAAGGACTTCGAGCTGGCCGTTGCTCGGGGTCAAACGTTCGTACTGCACGAGGCCCTTCGGCATGAGCAGGCGGGGGCGTTCGTGCGGGCGGCTGTGGTGGGCCGCGAGCGGGGCTTGGCTGCGGAACATCGAGGCGGTCGACGGGCCGAAGACGGTGCTCAGGGCCCGGAGGGTTTTGAGGCTCGGCTCGCGGAGGCCACGCTCGACCTGACTGAGCAGGGTCGCGGACAGCCCGGTCTGCGCCGCGAGGTCGCGCAGGCTGAGTCCCGCTTCCGTCCGCAGGGTGCGTAGCTGGTCTCCCATCACGGCGGCCAGCCTAGCGGAGCTGTGCACACTCTTGTGCACGCGAGTCACGGGAGACCTTGGACGTTCCAGCATGTTTTTACTGGAACGTCAAGGGGTTGACAGGCAAGGCGTCGTGCATTTTTGTGTACTGGTGTAAATAAGTAAACGTCCGGGTTGTCCTCGGCGTTTTGGAGAGAGGTGCACCGCCATGAGCGCCGACCAGCATCTGGTCTTCCGCGGAGGAAGGGTGATGGCGTTCGTGCCGGTCGCCGTGTTCCTCGCGTTCTGTGTCGTCTTCTTCGTCGTGTTCAAGACGTTCGACATGACCGCGCTCGCCGCGGGGGGTGTCGTCGCGCTGCTCGTCGGCGCGTTGTTCGCCAAGCCGTATGCGGCGTACTGGTCCGCCGTGACGAGGGGGATCGGATCGTCCACCGCGGTGACGATCGTGATGATGCTGTTCTGCGTGGGGCTGATGTCAGCCCTGATCAAGGAGACCAACGTCTCCGGCGGGTTCGTGTGGCTCGCCGAACTCCTCGGTGTCAGCGGTGGCACCTTCACCCTGTTCACGTTCGTCGCGGTGTGCATCATCTCGATGTCGACCGCGTCGTCCATCGGAACGATGTTCACAGCGTTTCCGATCTTCTACCCGGCCGGTGTGCTCCTCGGCGCCGAACCGGCGTTCCTCGCCGCCGCGATCATCTCCGGCGCGATCTTCGGAGACAACGTCGCCCCGATCTCCGACACGACCGTCATCTCGTCGTCGACGCAGACGTTCCGCCGGAAGTCCGGCACCGCGGACATCGCCGGAGTCGTGCGGAGCCGCGCTCGCTTCGCCTTCACGGCGGCAGGCATCTCGGCCGTCGGCTTCTTCATGCTGGGGTCGTCGGGCCGTTCGAGCGACTCGGCGCACTCGCAGGAACTGCTGGAGCAGGCCTCCGACCCGCTCGCGCTGGTGATGCTCATCCCCGTCGCGCTCATGCTCACCGTGGCGCTGCTGACCCGCGACATCTTCAAGGCCGTCACCGTCGGGCTGGTGGCCGGGATCGTCACCGGCCTCGCCTCGGGCCTGCTCACCCTCGAGGGCATCATCGGCGTCACCGACGGGGCACCCACCGGGTTCCTGATCTCGGGCGTCAGCGGCATGCTCAGCGTGATCGCCCTGGTGGTGACCGTGTTCGGCATCATGGGCGTACTCACCGCCGCGGGCATCCTCGACTGGCTGGTGAGCGCACTCACCCGCAGCCGACTGTCCCGCACCCCGCGCGGTGCG
Organism: Streptomyces sp. sk2.1; assembly: GCF_008120935.1. Classification (GTDB taxonomy): domain Bacteria; phylum Actinomycetota; class Actinomycetes; order Streptomycetales; family Streptomycetaceae; genus Streptomyces. The sequence continues at coordinate 5,050 of NZ_RDBO01000073.1, read as the reverse complement.
GAGTTCGCGATCGGCATCGGCATCTCGGGCACCACGCTGCTGTTCGGCGGCGTGAACTCGGCCGCGATGCTCACCTTCGGGCCGGTTGCCGACGAGATCGGCGCACGCGTCGACCTGCACCCCTACCGTCGGGCAGTCGTCATGGACTGCTTCGCGATGGGGATCGCCTCCATCGTCCCCGTCCTGAGCGCCTATCTGTTCATCGGCGCACAGCTCACGACCGGGATCAAGGGCGTCCCCGCTCTGGCCACAACGGAGATCTTCGTCGCGATGCTCTACCCGCTGGTCCTCACCGTCGTCATGGTCGTGGCGGCCGCAACCGGCTGGGGCCGCCGTTTCGAGGGCGCGGAAGGCACCGAGCTGAAGCGGCCCGAGCGTACGCCGGCCCTGGTCTGAGCAGCGCACCCCAGCAAACACCCCCGGCGACCGGTCATTGGAGGACCCATGGATCGCAACACAGTCAACTGGCGCGGCTACATCCCCGCCATCACCACACCGTTCACCCGTGACGGCGCGCTCGACATCGACGCGTTGCACGTGCAGGTGGCTTGGCTCGCCGACGAGGGCATTCAGGGCGCGATCCTGGCCGGTACCAGCGGTGAGTGGTTCTCCATGTCCGCGGAGGAACGGGCGGAACTGTTCGCGGCGGGCGCCGAGCACCGCAGCGACGCCTTCCCCGTCCTCGGCGCCTGCAACGCGTTCACCCCGCACGAGGCGATCACCCACGCCCGCGCCGCCGAGGCGGCGGGCCTGGACGGGATCCTCCTCACCCCTCCGCCCTACATCGTGCCCAACCGGAAGGAGATCGTCGCGTTCTACCGGGCGGTGAGCGATGCCACCGACATCCCGATGACCGTGTACAACTGGCCGCGCGGCTGCGTCGTGGACATGGACGTGGACCTGCTGGCCGAGCTCGCGCAAATCGAGAACGTCGTCGCGGTCAAGAACTCGACGGGAGACTTCGCGAGCTTCCTCGCCGGGATGTACGCGCTGGAGGGCGAGGTGCGCTACTTCGGCCTGCCCACCAACGCGCTCGGCGCCGACCTCGCGATGCTCGGCCACGGCGACGGCCTGATGGGAACGGGCGGCATCCTGGGCCGCGACCAGGCCGACTTCTGGAACGCCGTCGACGCCGGAGACCGGGAGCGCGCGGTTCAGCTGGGCCAGAAGGACCGCGTCTACATGAACGCGTGGTTCCGACCCGACTACGGCGTGCAGTTCGGCAACCAGCAGGCGATCATCAAGACCGCGCTGCGGCTGCGCGGTATCCCCGCGGGGTTCGTGCGGGCGCCGCTGCTCGAGCTCACGCCGGGCGAGGTCGCCCGCGTCGAGGCGACCCTGCACGAGCTCGGCATCGAGACCGTCCCCCTCTCCGATGACTGAGCACTACGACGTCGTCGTCGTCGGCGGTGGCCTGCTCGGCTGCCTCACAGCGTGGATGGCCGCCGGCGACGGTGCGCGGGTGCTCCTGGTCGACAAGGACCAGGTGAACCAGCACGCATCGGGACAGAACGCCGGGAGCCTGCACTTCCAGCTCGAGTACCGGATGGTCGAGGCGGGCGAGGAGGCCGCGCGCGTCGCGGCGGAGGCGATGCCGCTGCACCTGGACGCAGCCGCGATGTGGGCGCGCCTGGAGGACGAGGTCAAAGAGCCGCTCGGCGTGCGCCAGACGGGCGGGCTCATGGTCGCCGAGAACGCCGACCAGGTCGGGATGCTCGAGTTCAAGGCGGAGCTGGAACGCTCCTGGGGCCTGGAGGTACGCACGCTCGACCGCACCGCACTCGACGACTTCGCACCGTACCTGTCACGGGACATCGTCGCGGCCAACTACAGCCCGCTGGAGGGAAAGGCGGATGCCCGTATTGCCGCTCCAGCGGTCGGCCGTGCGGCCGTCGCGGCCGGGGCGACGGTGCGCGCACGCTGCCGCCTGGTCGGCGCGCACCGCGTCCCGGCCGGGTGGGACATCACCCTCCAGGAGACCGGCCGCACGGGAGACGAACGGGCCCGCACCGTGCGGACCGCCTCGGTCGTGCTCGCCGCCGGCGTGTGGACGACCGAGCTCGGCAGGGTCTTCGACGCCGACCTGCCCACCGTCCCCCTCGCCCTCACGATGACCGTCACCTCGAAGGTCCCCCGGTTCATCCCCCACCTCGTCCAGCACGCTGGCGCGCGCCTGTCGCTCAAGCAGTCGCTCGACCACACGGTCCTCATCGGTGGCGGATGGCCGGCCCGGCTGACGAGGGATGCGGACGGTGTCCCGGCGTTCGACCGCAAGCACCAGCTCATCCCGCAGTCGATCGCCGGCAACGCACGCGCGGCCGTGAACACCGTTCCGGCGCTGGAGCGAGTGCCCGCCGTGCGCAGCTGGGTCGGCGCGACCACGGTGGCGCCCGACCAGCTCCCGCTCGTCGGCGCGGTCAAGGGCGCTCCGGGCGTGTTCGTCGCCACCGGCGGATCTGCGTTCACCCTCGGGCCGAGCTTCGCCCGGGTGCTGACCGGCCTCATCGCCGGGCGCTCACCCGATATCGACCTGGCACCCTACGACCCGGCCCGCTTCACGGAAGGGAGCACCTCATGACGACGGGCGATGCCTGGCGCCGCACCGCACACGAACGCGGCGACGCCGTGACGATCAGTGTCGACGGCGAGCCGGTCCGCGCCTGTACGGGCGAGACGGTGGCCGCGGCCATGCTCACCGCAGGGACCGCGTTCGAACGGGACCGCGACCTGGCCCCCCGGGCTCCGCTGTGCAACATGGGCACGTGCTTCGAATGCGCCGCCACCGTCGACGGCCGACCGCTGACCCGCACCTGCCTCGTGCCGGCGCGCGCGGGCATGATCATCGACACGCCGGGGAGGCTGTGATGTTCGATCTCGCGATCATCGGCGCGGGTCCGGCGGGCATGTCGGCGGCGCTCACCGCAGCCGATCACGGTCTGACGGTCGTCGTCGTCGACGAGCAGCAGCGGGCCGGCGGACAGATCTTCCGCCAACCGCCCCGGGCCTTCCCCGGAAGTGTCCTGCACCCCACCGCCGGCTACGGCTGGGCCACCGATCTCATCCGGCGCTTCGAGACGGACCCGCGCCTGACGACGGAGTTCGGCTGGTCGGCGATCGGTGTCCTGCACGACGACGCGACCCCGGACGTTCTGCGCGTGGCGATCAACCACCCGGAACACGGCACTCGCGTGATCGGCGCGCGTCGGCTGCTGATCGCCACCGGCGCCTACGACCTTCCCGTCGCCTTCCCCGGCTGGACGCTGCCCGGCGTCATGACCGCCGGCGCCGTCCAGACCCTGGTCAAGGCACAGAAGATCGCACCCGTCGGTGACGTCGTGCTGGCGGGCGCGCACCCGCTGCTGCTGCTCGTGGCCGACCTGCTCGTCCGCGACGGCGTCCCGGTGCGCGAGGTCGCGTTCGCGCAGAGCATCCCGACACCGGCGGAGCTGCGCCACGCCCTGGGCGCCGTACCCGGTCATCTACGGATGCTCGCGGAGACCGGCGCGATCGTGGCGCGACTTGTGCGCAAGGGCGTCCGCGTCTCGCCCCGGACCATCGTGACGGCCGCCCACGGCACGGACCACGTTTCCCGGATCGAACTCGCCCGGGTCGACCGGAAGTGGAAGGCGACGGGCGCACCCCGGGAGGTCGCCGCCTCGCATCTCGTGCTCGGGTACGGCTTCTCCGCATCGACGGAACTCGCCCGTCAGATCGGATGCGACCTCGTCTTCGACTCGCCACGGGGCGGCTGGGTGGTCGCACACGACGAACGACTGCAGACATCCGTCCCCGGGGTGTTCGTCGCCGGCGAGCCCACCGGCGTCGCCGGCGCCGACCAGTCCCGCGCCGAGGGCGCACTCGCGGGCCTCGGGATCGCCGCCGGCCTCGGACGCGCCGTGCCCCCAGCGGCGTTCGCCGAAGCGGAGCGCGGCATCCGTACCGCGACGCGATTCTCCACCGTGGTGCAACGCATGTTCGAACCGGTGCGTGAGGCACTCGGCGACCTCGCAACACCAGAAACCACTGTCTGCCGATGCGAGATGGTCACCCGCGGCACCCTCGACGACTTCCTCGCATCGTCACCGTTCGTCAGCGACATCAATGCCGTCAAGCTCTCCTGTCGCACGGGCATGGGCCCCTGCCAGGGGCGCTACTGCGAAAGCAGCGTCGGCACGATCCTTGCTTCGGCACGCGAGCAGCCGATCGGCCTCGGCGGACGATTCTCCGCCCACCTGCCGGTCAAGCCCGTACCCGTCGGAGACCTCCGAGCCCTCGACGCGCCTCCCGAGCAGCCCGCACCGGACGCCCCTTGCCCATGACAGGCATGCCACGCCCTCCGCGAGGGCATCGCGCTTGCCGTTCAGCTCGGTGCTCCCGTCCTTCTCCGCGCGAAGTCGGAGCTTGAGACTGGTGGGCTCGCATGTTGAGGTGTCGCGTATTCCTGCCAGAGCCACCTCTGCGGTCACCCTGAGCGATGGCTGATGGCCCTCGCTCTGACCACACTCTGGCGTGCTCTCCAGGAGTCGCTTATCATCCGAGAACTGCTTGAGGGCGTGACCTCACGGCTGCGCGGACCCGTAACGGTCCGCCGATTCTCAGGGGTTACACCGTCTCAGCCAACCATCGTGCTTCGGTGGTCGGGCTGAGACGGCATGTCTTGGAACGGCCCCCTCACAGAAGGATGTCGGCCGTTGAGTTCCGGACCTTTGACGCGCCTCTTGCTCGTCGCCCTGGCAACTGTCCTGTCCCTGCTAAGCGCTGTCCCGTAAATGATCTACGGCATGCTGGTTGACCAGCGTTGTTTCCCGGTCATCCGGCGAGGGTGAGGTTGTGGAGGCGGGCGATGCCGAGCATGGCGTGGTGGACGCCGGCGCCTTTCAGGCGGCAGTCGCGGAGGATCTTCCAGGTCTTCATCCGCGCGAAGGCATGCTCGACTCGGGCGCGGACCTTGCGGTGGGAAGCGTTGTGTTCTTCTTTCCAGTCCGGGAGTTCGGTCTGGCCGCGTTCGCGGCGGTGCGGAATGATCGGGCCGGTGCCGCGGTAGCCGCCG
>NZ_RDBO01000072.1 GCF_008120935.1 Streptomyces sp. sk2.1 | reverse complement strand
AGGTAGGCCATCCCGAGCACTCCCCGGTAACCCTTCAACCAGCTCGCCCGGTGCCGGTCGACGCGCTCGCGGGTCTCCGCCGCCAGCGGGTGGTCCGGGTGGGTGGCCAGCCACTCCTCGACGTCCGACTGGTAGCCGGACTCGAAGTCCTCCCACTCACCGGCGTCGGCCGTCTCGATCCAGGAGGGCCGGAATCCGGCGGACACCGCGAGTTCGACGAGTCCGGCCAGGTCCTGGTACTCGCCGGCGTGGGCGTCCGGCCACATCGCGTCCAGTTCGGCGGCGGTGGGGGGACGCTGCCAGAAGCCCTCGCCGAGCAGGACCCGCCCTCCCGGCACGACCGTCCGGCGCAGCGCGTCGAGTGCCTCGGCGATGTGCCGCGGGGGTTCCGCCCGGCTGAGGGCGTGACTGGCCCCGAGGCACAGGACGAGGTCGGCGGGTCCGTGGTCCGTCTCCGCGGCGGACCCCTCGACGAACTCCACGCGCCCGCCCAGCCCGCGGGCCTCGGCGTTCGCACGCCCCCGGGCGAGGCTCTCGGTGTCGAGATCGACCCCGACCCCGGTCGCCCCCGGCACCGCGTCGAGGACCCGGAGCATCAACTCCCCCCAGCCACAACCGATGTCCAGGACCCGAGTGGGCATCGTCCGGCCGAGCCTGTCGACCGTCCGAGCGGCGCGGGCCTCGGAAAAGGGGCCGTGAAAGGTGAGCCGCGTCAGGCGCGGGGGAAGATCCGTTTCAGTCATACGGCGCACGCTAACGCCGACGGGACCGTCCTGGACATCGAGTTTCGTTCCGGCGGTCTCGGAGCAGGGCGGCCGTAACGCCCCGTCGCCACAGCTGGTTGTCATGACCGGTCGCCACGGCCGAGCGTGTGCAGGATCCTGTCGAGCCGGGCCTTCCGGGTATCCGGAGCGAGTGCCTGCAGTAACGGCAGGATCAGCTGGTACCGCGCGGTCCTGTCGAGGGCCTCGAACGCCTTGCGGGCCCCGGGGGCCGCGTCGAGCGCCGCCGCCAGCTCGGGCGGTACCGTCGCCGTTCGCTGCGACGCGTAGGCCGCCGCCCACCGGCCGTCCTCCTGGGCCCTGCGAACCTCGGCCAGTCCGGCCTCGCGCATCCGGCCCGCTGCCGTCAGCTTCGCCACCTTGTCCACGTTCACCTGCGACCACAGGCTCCTGGGGCGGCGCGGCACGTATTTCTGCAGGTAGTACTGCTCGTCGAACGACCGGCGCTGGCCGGAGATCCAGCCGTGGCACAGTCCGACGTCGACCATCTCGTCGTCGGTGACCGACGGGATACCGGACTTCTTCCTGGCCACCTTGATCCATACGCCCTCACGGCGCGTGCCGTGCTCGGCCAGCCAGCTCTCGAACGCCTCCGCGTCCGCGAACGCGATGACTTCCACCCCACCGATCTCGTCCATGCGGCCGAGGTTATCGCCCGAGGGCAGAGCGATGTCCCGGACGGAAGCGTGAAAACAACACCCCGGACGGAAGCAACGTCCGGGACTGAAGCGGCGACCCCACTCTTCCGCCGCGGCCGACCGCCGGACAACGGTCCTGGCAGGAAGCTGCCAGGGCGGAAGGCGGTACGGGACGGGGCAGTCGTCAGCTTCGTGCCAACCTTCCGGCTGTCGACGCAGATTCCAACAGGCGTGGCTACGCTCCGTCCGAACTTCTAGGAAAGGCAAGGCAATTGCGTAACCGAATGACACTCGCCATCGCGGCGGCGGCCGGTCTGTTCGTGCTGTCGGCCGCTCCCGCCACGGCCGCCCCGCTCGGTGAGGCCTCGACGGGTGCCCGGGCCGGACAGGCGTGCACGGACGTCAAGCTGTCCGGCTCGCTGCCCGTGCCTCCGGCCGGTACGGCCGTGAAGCAGCAGATCACCATCGGCCCCGACTGCAAGCCGCAGTTGGGCCCGGTGCAGCGGGTGACGAAGGGCGGCGCGGGAGCGGCCGAGGTCTCGGCGAGGACCATCGGTGCCGCCGTCGCCGCGGGCACCCGGCAGGTGAACAGCGCGTCCGAGATGTACGACTGCTGCAACATCCGGATGACCGGCCTCTACACCACCTCCACCTGGACCACCGACGGCACCAGGATCACCACCGCCTCCACCGACGCCACCCAGCAGTGGAACCGCGAGCCGTGGAACGCCGGCTGGTCGCTGGTGTCGTCGAGCAAGAACGCCGACTGCCTCGCCGACTGCGCGGTCTCCAACAACGAGGCGCACGCCTCGTTCTCCTACAAGGGGATCTTCGACACCTCCGGCGACCGGTACGCCAACACGCACCACTCGTACGTGGAGCTGAAGGCCGACGGCACCGCGAGCTGCCGCTTCGACGTCGAGCTCAAGAACACCTTCATCGGCTGGAACTGGCAGCGCAGCTGCCAGTGACCCCGTTCCGTGACGGGGCCGTGCGGCAGWWCTGCCGCACGGCCCCGTCACGTCTCCGTACCCGTACCCGTACCCGTGCGCCGGAGCACCGGTGTCGCGGGCGGCGGGTCGGCTCAGAACTCGTCGGCGCCGTTGCGCAGCTCGTACGTCCAGTAGCCGGTCTTCGCGACCGCGTCGTCGACCGCGATGCCGCCCTTGGGCGCGATGACGGTTTCGCTGCCCTCGGCAGGACCGTCGGCGGCGAAGAGGTTCACGTAGAAGGAGCGGACCGTGTGGGTCTTCTCGTCGACACCACCGTTGTTGATCCGCACGGCCGCGTAGGCCGGGGTGTCGGCGTTCAGCACGATGGGGGTGCCGGGCCTGCTCTTGGCGACGGGCGGAACGTCCTTGGAGGTCTGGGGGAGCTCACCGAACGCGAGCAGCGGGTACTGGAGCAGCGTGCAGGAGCGGCCCGACACGTTGGTCGCGGTCAGTGTGATGTGCGTGGTGGGCACGCCCGGCTGCTTGGCCGCGGAGATCTTCACGTCGCCGACGGTGCAGGCGGGGGTCTTGGCGCGAGCCTTGGGGGCGGCATTCGAAGAGGACTTGGAGGGGGTCTTGGCGGGGGCCTTCTTCTTGACGCCGATCCGGGTGGTGGTGACGACGCCCGAGGCGCCGGAACCGGAGGCGCCCGAGGCGGCGGTGGCCGAGCCCGAGGTGCCCCCGTCCGCCGAGGCGGCGACGGTCGCGGCGACAGTGGCGGCGGAGGTGGCGGCCCCGTTGTCCTTCGTGCCCTCGCCGCCGCCGCAGGCGGTGAGCGTCAGGCCGAGGGCGGCGACGGCGGTCGCGGCGAGTACGGCAGGGCGGCGGATGGAGGTACGCATGTGGGGCTCCCCGTGAGGTGCGGTCGGTGTGGTTCGCCGCCGGGTGCGGCAGCTGGTCCGCTCATAGCCTCGGCTCCTGTCCTGCCGTCGTGCTGACGTCCGACTGACGTTCCGCTGACGCCCCTGCCACCGGCCTCCTGGCCAGTTCACACGACCCGTACCTCGTCCATGCACCTGTTCCGTTTCCGTGCCCGGCCACCAACCCGCACACAACACGGATCCCGGGCCCGGAGCGGCAGAGAGGGTCCGTCAGCAAGCTGACGGACCCTCGTGCGGGATCGGGGCCGACCGGGCTCCGAAGACAGGTCACACCGTCCGGTGGTCGTCCATCGTGACGTACTTCAGTGTGAGCAGTGCGGCCGCGCCGTAACAAACGGCCGTTATGAGGAAAGAGGTGCGCGCTCCCGCATACCAACTGTCGGGATCCGTCAGAACGATGCCGACCGCGGCGACGCCGACCAGTCCGCCGAACTGGCGGTTCGTGTTGAGTGTCGAGCTGGCGATGTTGGCGTGCTTCGCGCCCGCGGACTCCATCAGTGCGAAGGTCATGGCCGGCGCGCCGACGCCGATGCCGAAGTTGGCGATGCCGACGGCCGTGGCCAGCATCCAGTACGGCGTGGAGTCGCTGATGCCGAGGAGCGCCGCGGTCGCCACGCCCGCGAGGGACAGGGCGGCGATCAGCAGTCGACGCGCGCCCCAGCGGGGGCTGTACCGAGCGAATATCAGGTTGCCGACCAGTGGTCCAGCCATCATGGGCAGCATCTGAATTCCGGCCAGAAAAGGCGAGACTCCTCGTGCGTTCTGCAGGAAGAGACCGAGCATGAAGATCCCTCCCATGAGTCCGAAATTGATGAGGAATCCGACGAGATTGGATGCGGTGAAACAGGAATTGCGGAAGAGATCCAGCGGAACGATGGGCGTCGAGGAGCGGCGCTGTTGCACCACCAGCGCGACGAGAAACACGAAGGCCGCCGTACCGGACAGGAGGACGGGGGCCGAGGACCAGCCGAGCGAGGGCCCCTCGATCAGCGTGAAGGAAAGCGCCACGAGCCCGAGAACTCCCAAGGCGTTGCCCAGAACCCGGGGGCGGATGTGCTGTGCCGGGATCTCGGCGACGTATCGCCTGGCCAAAAGGATTCCCGCGATACCGATTGGCAGGTTGAGCATGAAGATGCTGCGCCAGCCGAGCGTGCCGACCAGGACTCCCCCGATCACCGGTCCCAGCGCCGTGAACGTGGAAACGATCGCTGTCCACAGACCCACCATGCGGGTCCGCATCTTGGGATCGGGGAAGGAGTTCGTGAGCAGCGTCAGCGAGGCCGGCATGAACAGGGCGGCTCCCGCCCCCTGCACCATTCTTGAGACGATCAGTGCCGGACCGTTTGAGGACAACCCGCACGCGGCTGACGCCACTACGAATACCGCCATGCCGAGAAGGTAAATCTTCTTGGCGCCGTAGCTGTTTGCCAGCGAACCGGCGAGGAGCAGCAGCGAAGCAAAGGTCAGTACATATCCGTCGATTACCCAAGTGAGTTCGGAGAATTTCAGGTGCAACAAAGTCTGGATCTTCGTGCCGGCGATATTTATGACGGTGGTGTCGACCGTCGCCATGACGAACCCGGCCGCGAGGGCGGCCAGCTTCAGGCCGGGCCCACCACCTGGATCGGATTTCTGGCCGACCGGGTCTCCAGTGACCTGGGTGCTCGCCGCATCGCTGGACATGGTCTCCTTCTGTCGGATTGCTGTCGTCACTTCTTCCGCCCGCACATGCCCGAATTCTCCACAAGTCGGCTTCGGGGGCGCAGATGAGGGGAGGGAACGCCCTCCGGGTCCATTGGACCATTGTCCGCGAGTCGGCCGAGTCCCACAGACGCGAATTCGCCATCATGTACCCGGTCCGACGGCATGTCGTGAGCACGGTGGTCGCCCGCGCGTGCCGACGGTCCGATGTGCGCCGGGAGTGTGAACGGGGCGGCCCCGATCGTCGGGACGAACCCGGTGCGTCGCATCGGTCACGACCTCCCCGACCAGTCGCATTTCTTGCGGGTCGGGGGAGCCGAAGGGGTGTGTGTCCAGCGCTGACCCGGCGTCACCTCGTACGGCGGCCGGCCCTCTCGGCGTCCGGAACGTCCGGTGTCATGGCGGGCCAAGTTGCATGATCCGCCGTCGGCTTTTGAGTTTCATGGGAAAGATTTTGTATTCTGCGGACAGAATTATTTAAATTGCAACCATTGATTTCGCTGTTCTGCCTGCGAATTGGCTTGAGATCGTCGCGTTTCGCTGCAGTGGGCCCGCCGGGTAGGCCCTCGCCCCGGTCGGCTTTGGCCGGCGGTGCCGGCTGCGCAAGGCTCCGGGCGGATGCCGAGCTCTCGGACGGCCGCGGTGACCGTCTTCTCCGGTCAGGGGGAAGGCTCAGGCCGGGCTCGGCCCCGTCAGGAGGGCGAACCCGGCCCGAGGACGGCCGGTCAGTTGAGCTTCAGTGTCGGGTTGCGCAGATCGAGCCACGTCGCCAGGTCGAGGGAACGTTCCAGTACCGTCCGCTGCTGGAGGCTGATGGTGTCCTTGTCCGCCCTCATCGCCTCGCCCAGACGTTCCCGGCTGCACAGTGCCAGCGCCGGGTGATCGCTGGTGAGCAGGTCGGAGACCTGGGACTGGATCGCCGCGAGGTACCGCGGGTCGAAGGTACTGGGGTAGCCGCTCTTCTTGCGGTCGGCCACGGCCGGCGGCAGCAGATCGCGTGTCGCGGCACGCAGAAGGCTCTTCTCCCTGCCGTCGAACGCCTTCAGCGACCACGGGGTGTTGAACACGTACTGCACGAGACGGTGGTCGCAGAACGGGACGCGCACTTCGAGCCCGGCCGCCATGCTCATCCGGTCCTTGCGGTCCAGGAGGGGTTGCATCTTCCGCGTCACGTTCAGATGGCAGACCTGGCGCATCCGCTTCTCCAGGCCGGTCTCGCCCTCCTTCAGCGGGACCTCCTTGAGAGCGTCGATATAGTGGTCCTGGACGTAGGTCCCCAGATCGAGCCGACGTGACAGGTCGTCGCTCAGGAGGCCACCCGCCTCGAAGAGGGAGCCCTTGCCCGCGAGCCAGGGAAAGGTGTCCGCGTAGCGGAACCTGTCCTCGTGGAACCACGGGTAGCCCCCGAACAACTCGTCCGCCGACTCCCCGGAGAGCGCCACCGTCGACTGCTCGCGGACGGCCTTGAAGAGGAGGTGGAGCGAGTTGTCGCGGTCGCCGATCCCGTTCGGGAAGTCCCGCGCGCCGACGGCCGCCCGCCGTACCTCCGGGTCGGCCAGCGCACTGCCGTGGAGCAGGATGTCCCGGTGGTCGCTGCGTACGTGCTCGGCCACCGCGTGCGCGTACGGCGTGTCCAGGGTGGGGGCGAGGGCGATCGCCTTGAAGTTCTCCGCCTGGCCCGGGAAGTCCACATTGAAGCTGCGGACCGTCTCCCCCCGCTCCCCGAGCCGCTGGGCTGCGACGGCGGTGATGACGGAGGAGTCCAGACCGCCGGAGAGCAGCGTGCAGCGGGGGACGTCCGCCACGAGCTGCCGGGAGATGCTGTCCTCCAGAAGCTCCCTGACACGCGCGACGGTGGTCTGCCGGTCGTCCGTGTGGTCATCGGCATCGAGGCTCCAATAGGCGTGCTCCCGCAGCCCGTCGACGTCGGCCACGGCGACGTGACCGGGGCGCAGCTCGCGCATCCCCTCCCAGATCGCGTGCCCCGGGGTCTTGGCGAAGGAGAACATCTCCCGCAGCCCGTCCAGGCCCACCACGGCGGAACAGAGCGGGTTCGCCAGAATCACCTTGGGCTCGGAGCCGAAGAGGACGCCGTCCTCGGTCTCGTAGTAGTAGAAGGGCTTGACGCCCAGCCTGTCCCTGACCATGACGAGCTTCTCGGTACGCGTGTCCCAGACGGCGAAGGCGAACATGCCGTTCAGGTGTTCACCGATCGCCTCGCCCCACTCCACATAGCCGCGGAGCACGACCTCGGTGTCCGATTCGGTGGTGAAACGGTGGCCGCGGCGGCGGAGTTCGTCGCGCAGCTCGGTGTAGTTGTAGGTCTCTCCCGAATAGACCATCACCACGTCGCCGTCGCCGGTCTCCACCCTCATCGGCTGCGCACCGCCGGGCAGGTCGATGACGGCGAGCCGCCGATGGCCGAGGGCGGCGTGCCGGCCCACCCAGGTGTCTCCCGCGTCGGGACCGCGGCAGGCCATGGTCCCGTTCATGCCGTCGAGGACCTGCGGCTGCTGCGTCAGATCCCGACGGTACGACACCCAGCCGGCGATACCGCACATGGCGATCAGTCCTTCCCTCGAAGATGGTCACATCAAGTCCGGCCTCGGTAACCGGTGCCGTCACCCGGTGTCATTCCAGATGGATCACATCTGCCGGGCAGATGGCGATGGAGTCCTCGACCGCTCCCCGCAGCTCGTCGGAGGGCGTGGGGTCCAGAAGGATCACGATCCCGTCCTCGTCCTGGTCGAAGATCTCCGGCGCGACCAGTACGCACTGTCCGGCGCCGCAGCACATGTCCGTGTCGATGGAAATTCTCATGGTTCTCCTCCTCGGGCGCCGACCCGGTGGTGTGCCGGTCGGTCACCAGGTGACCGGAAGCGCATGGCAGCCGTAGACCAACATGTCGCTGCGGAACGGAACTTCCGCGAAATCCACCGCCAGCCGCAGCCCCGGGAAGCGGGCCAGCAGCGTGTTCAAGGAAATCTCCAGTTCGGCACGGGCCAAGGACTGGCCGAGGCACTGGTGCACGCCGTACCCGAAGGCGATGTGGTGCTGGGCGTTCCGACGCCGGATGTCGACGGTGTCGCCGTCGGGGAACTGCTCGGGGTCCCGATTCGCGGAGGCGACGGCACAGATGATCCCCTCGCCCGCCCTGATGAGCCGGCCGCCCACTTCGACGTCCGCGATCGCGGCCCGCCGCGGCCCGCTGCGCGTGATGCTGTGGAACCGCAGCAGCTCCTCCACGGTTCCCGGCATCAGGGAAGGGTCCTTGCGCAGTTCGTCGGCTGCCGACGGATTCCGGATCAGCGTCAGCGCACCGAGCCCGATCATGTTCGCGGTGGTCTCGTGCCCGGCGATCAACAGCAGCGTGGCCGTCCCCGTCACCTCTTCCCGGGTCAACTGGCCCTCGCGCATCCGGTCGTGGACCAGTTCGCTGAGGATGTCGTCGCCCGGGTTCTCCTCCTTGGCCGCGACGAGGTGGCTCAGGTAAGTGCGCAGTTCCTTACGGGCCACGGTGCGCTCGTCCTCCGTGTTCACCCGGGAGAGCACGGTGGCGGTGATCGACTGGAAGAGGTCCCGGTCCTCGTACGGCACGCCGAGCAGCAGGCTGATGACGAGAGACGGAAGCGGAAGTGCCAGGGACCTCACCAGGTCCACGGACCCGCCGGATCCGTCCTTGCGTTTCTGCTCCTCCATCTCGTCGCACAGCCGGTCGGTGATCTGCTGGATGCGGGAGCGCAGCCTGGACACACTCTTCACGGTGAAGGCGTGCGTCAGCATCCGGCGACGGCGGCCGTGCTCAGGAGGGTCGGTGCGGATGAGACTGGCACCCTCGCCCGCGGTCACCATTCCGCTCCGGGGAAATCCTGGAGCGTTCACGTCGGAACTGAACCGGGGATCCGACAGGGCGCTGCGGATGTCCGAGTAGCGCGTCAGCAGCCACGCCCAGCTGTTGTCCGCGAGCGCCACACGACTGACCGGCTGTTCGACACGGAGTCTCGTGTATTCCCGCGGCGGGGAGAAGGGACAGCCCGGCGGAGGCTCGGCGGGCAGAGGGGGGAGTTCCTTCAACGGATCCATGTCAGTCCTTACGTCGTTGTCGTCCCGGCGCGAGCCGGTGATTCCCTCGGGGGCCGGGGAGGTTCCCGTGCTCGTTCCGCCCCCGGACCCCGCGAGCATCGCCCCGTCGGACCGGTGTGGGATGAAGCGGCGGCCCCCTTCCGGGAGGACACAAGGGGGCGTGGGCAAGCCGTGAACGGCACGGGAAGGGTTCCGCGTCACGTGGGCACGGACCTCACGCCCCGCGTTCGATCCACTCCGGAGCGGCACCGGTCGAGGCCGCCGGTTCCTCGTTGCCGGCCGTACGGTTCGGCAGGAACGAATCGGTGGCCGATGTCCCGAAACGCACTGCGGTTTCCTCACCGGTGTCCGGCGCCACGGAGGGTGCGCTCGATTTCGCCGGCCATGTCTTCCTGGCCGTCGGCGAGATAGAAGTGACCTCCCGAGAAGACGTCCAGTTCGAAAGACCCCTCCGTGTGGTCGCTCCAATGGTGCAGTTCGCTGACTTCCACTCGTGGATCCGAGAACCCCGTGAAGCCGCGGATGGGGCATTTGAGAACGGGGCCGGGTGTGTATTCATACGTCTCTGCGGCGTGGTAATCGCTCCGAATCGCGGGGAGGAACATCTTGAGCACGTCCGCGTCGCCGAACATCTCCGAGCCGGTGCCGTCGAGTGCGCGGATGTCATCGGCTATCTCCTCGTCCGAGAGCCGGTGCAGTCCCTTGTCGACATTGCGGTGGGGGGCGGGCCGCCCGGAGACGAAGAGGGCTTCGGGCAGCCTTCCGCCCGACTGCAGTCTCAGCGCGACCTCGTAGGCGAGCGTCGCTCCCATGCTGTGTCCGAACAGGGCGTAGGGACCGTCGAGTCGTGGACCCACCGCCTCCACGACGCGGTCGGCCAGCTCGTGAATGTGCGGAATATTGGCTTCGGACCTGCGGTCCTGACGCCCCGGGTACTGCATGGACCACACATCGATCTCCGGGGCCAGCCTGTGCGAGAACGGAAAGAAGAAGCTGGCGGATCCGCCTGAATGAGGGAAACAGAGCAGCCGGTATCGGGCCTCGGGCGAAGGATGGAACCTGCGCACCCAAGCTGTTTCTTTAACGGGGTTACCCACCACGCCGCGCACTCCAAATCATTCTTCCCAATGAACCGGGCGAAGCCTCGCGGTTGCACATGATGCCCGGACGGCATGGCAGCAGCAATCCCCTACTCCCGAGGAGCGGGCCGGTAGGGGGGCAGGTGAAAACGGTCGTCGGCAGTAGGGGATTTCGGTGAGAAAGGACCCTGCCTAACCTCTGGCGAGAAGGGCGTGCACTGCCCCACCTCGCACTCGCCCCCGGAGGAAACGTGAAGGAAATAGTCGATGCCATCGTCTCCACCGAGGCGACGTCCGACGACTACGCGGCGCTGCCACTCCCCGACAGCTATCGAGGCATCGCCGTCCGCAAGACGGACATCGGAATGTTCGATGGACTGGACTCGGGGGTGAAGGATCCCCGCAAATCCCTTCAGCTCATGGACGTCCCGGTGCCGGAGCTCGGTCCGGGCGAGGCGTTGGTGGCCGTCATGGCGAGCTCGGTGAACTACAACACCGTGTGGTCGTCGATCTTCGAGCCGCTGCCGACCTTCGGTTTCCTGGAGCGGTACGCCAGGCGGTTCCCCGGCGCCGCCCGCCACGACCTGCCGTACCACGTCCTCGGTTCCGACCTGGCGGGCGTCGTCCTGCGCACCGGCCCCGGCGTCAACGCCTGGAACCCCGGTGACGAGGTCGTGGCGCACTGCCTGTCGGTGGAGCTGGAGTCCTCCGACGGGCACAACGACACGATGCTCGACCCGGAGCAGCGCATCTGGGGCTTCGAGACCAACTTCGGCGGCCTCGCCGAGATCGCGCTCGTCAAGTCCAACCAGCTGATGCCCAAGCCGAAGCACCTGAGCTGGGAGGAGGCCGCGGCCCCCGGTCTGGTCAACTCGACCGCGTACCGCCAGCTGGTGTCCCGCAACGGCGCGGGCATGAAGCAGGGCGACAACGTGCTGATCCCGCAACGGCGCGGGCATGAAGCAGGGCGACAACGTGCTGATCTGGGGCGCCAGCGGCGGACTCGGTTCGTACGCGACCCAGTTCGCCCTGGCCGGCGGCGCCAACCCGATCTGTGTGGTCTCCTCCCCCGAGAAGGCCGACATCTGCCGCTCCATGGGCGCCGAGGCGGTCATCGACCGCAACGCCGAGGGGTACCGGTTCTGGAAGGACGAGCGGACCCAGGACCCGCGCGAGTGGAAGCGCTTCGGCAAGCGCATCCGCGAGCTGACCGGCGGCGAGGACGTGGACATCGTCTTCGAGCACCCCGGCCGCGAGACCTTCGGCGCCTCCGTCTACGTCACCCGCAAGGGCGGCACCATCACCACCTGCGCCTCGACCTCGGGCTACATGCACGAGTACGACAACCGCTACCTGTGGATGTCGCTGAAGCGGATCATCGGCTCGCACTTCGCCAACTACCGCGAGGCGTGGGAGGCCAACCGCCTGATCGCCAAGGGGAAGATCCACCCCACCCTCTCCAAGGTCCACTCCCTGGAGGAGACCGGCCAGGCCGCGTACGAGGTGCACCGCAACCTCCACCAGGGCAAGGTCGGCGTGCTGGCCCTGGCCCCGCGCGAGGGACTCGGCGTCCGGGACGAGGAAATGCGCGAGAAGCACATCGACGCCATCAACCGATTCCGCACACCACTGACCTGAGCATCCGGGACCCAAGTCGATGAGAACCAGGGGAATAGACGTGCAGGACATAGTGGGCCCCGGCCGTGCCGTCGGAATCGTGGGACTCGGGACGGTCGGCGAGTCGTTGTTGAACATGGTGGTCGCCACCGGGTGCCCGGTGGTCGGTGTGGACCACGACCCGGATGTCGTCACCAGGGTCGGGCAACGCCTCAAGCGCAAGGACAGCGACGGGGCCGGGGAGTCCGCCTCCTGCACGCTGACCACCGAGATCACCGCGCTGGCCGATGCCGGTGTCGTGGTGGAGGCGGTGGCCGAGGACCCGGCCGCCAAGCGCGACGTGCTTCGCCGACTGCGTCAGGTCTGCCCGCCCGACACGGCGATCGTCACCACGAGCTCCTCACTGCCCCTCTTCCCTCTCGGCACCGCCTCGGGGTGCCCCGACCGCATCGTCGGCCTTCGCATGGTGCGCCCGCCGGCGAGGGGAAGGTGTGCCGAAGTCGTACGCACCTCGGTGACGTCCGACGAAACAGCCGATGTGGCGGAACGCCTCGCGACAGCCATCGGCCTCGAACTCGCCGTTCTCGGGCAACGCGCGAGTGATTTTGCCGCTCGGCTCGTCCACTCCTACCTCAACCGCGCCGTTGCCATGATCGCGGAGGGTTTTGCCTCCCCCCGCGACATCGACACCGCCATGCGGCTCGGCTGCGGACTGCCGTCCGGTCCGTTGGAGCTGATCGACGAGCTGGGCGTGGACGGGGTCCACGACTGCCTGGAGTCTCGTCGGCGCCACACCGGCGAGGAGGCATTCCGCCCGGTGCCGCTCCTGACCTCGATGCTTCGGGGGAACCTCCTGGGAAGGAAGACCGGCCAGGGCTTCCACGGTTACGACGGCCGAGGACTGCCGGGTGCGCGGACCCCCGACGAGTGGGACCGTACGCGGTCCCCGGCGACCGACCGGCCCGTGGGCCACGTCGGCGTACTCGGTTCCGGCACGATGGCACGCGGCATCGCGGAGGTGTGCGCCACGGCAGGGTTCCGCGTCACGTTGGTGGCCCGCAGTACCGACAAGGCCCAAAGTGCCACGAAGGCCATCGAGGCATCGCTGGTCAGGGCGGTGCGCAGGGGCAGGATCACCCCGGCACGAAAAGGGGCGGCGTGCGCCGCGCTCGCCACCGTCGACGACGTCTCGGCGCTCTTCGACTGCGACTTGGTCATCGAGGCCGTCGTGGAGGACCTCCAGGTCAAGCGCGCCGTTTTCGCGCAGCTCGGGGAGGTGTGCCGACCCGGCACGATCCTGGCCACCACCACCTCCAGTCTGTCCGTCGCGGCCTGTACCGCTCCGGCCGGCCGCCCCGGGAGAACGCTGGGCCTGCACTTCTTCAACCCCGCGCCCGTGATGAGACTGGTGGAGCTGGTACGGACACCGGACACGGCCGACCACGTGCTGGACGTGGGCCGCGCGTTCTGTGCCGACCTCGGCAAGGTGTCCGTGGCCTGCCCCGACCGAGCCGGTTTCATCGTCAACCGGCTCCTCTTCCCCTACCTCGCGGACGCGGTGCGGTTGTTGGACGACGCGGCTCTCGACGTCGAGGCTCTCGACACCGCGGTGCAACGGGGATTCGGATATCCGATGGGACCGTTCGCCCTGCTCGACGTCATCGGCCTGGATGTCTCCCTGGCGATCCTGGAACGTCTGCACGCCGAGTTCCCCGAGGCCGGCTGCGAACCACCGGCCGTTCTCGGGGAGTTGGTGAGCGGGGGTCACCTCGGGCGCAAGACGGGCCGGGGACTGCGCAGGGCGTGAGAGCCCGCTCATGCTCTCAGGAAGTCCGCCGAGTTCAGCGCCGGGGAGAGTCCCGTACGGCCCCGCACCCCCAGCTTCCGGTAGACACGGGTCAGATGCTGCTCGACGGTACTGGGGGTGACCCCGAGCTGCTCGGCGATCTCCCGGTTGGTGAGACCCTCCTGCGCGAGCTGGGCCACCCGGTGTTCGGCCCTGCTCAGCGCGGGAAGCTCTTCGGTCACCACCGGCGGCCTCGCGCCGACGCCGCCCAACCGGTCGTACAGTGCCTGCGCCTGCTTGCGCAGCCACGGGCTGCCCGTGTCAGGCTGGGCGAGCTCCTCCGTCAGGAGGCGCACCGCCTCGTCCCTGTCGCCGAGTTCGGCGAGTGCTTCGGCGGCGTGGACGCGCCAGGCCGTGAAGACGGACACCCTGAGGTTCCACGCGTCCATCAGGTCCCGGCACGCGTAGAAATCGCCGAGCGCCGCCTGGTGACGCCCCGCGGCCAGGTGGAGGCGGCCACGCGCCTGCAGGTAGTGCAGTCCGGGCAGGGACTGGAACATCAACTGGGGTACGGGGACGCGGAAGCATTCGGCCGCCGTGTCGAGGTCCCCGAGACCGGCGCAGGCGAGAACCTTGGCGGAGAGCGGCAGGCCGATGGCCACCCCCCAGGCCGAGGGGGGCAGCAGTGCCAGGGCCTGCTCCGCGCGGGTCAGCGCGGTCGTGAAATTGCCCAGCCAGCTCTCCAGGATCGCGCTGGCGGCCAACAGGAGCGCCTGGCAGGTGGTCGTGTACTCCGAGCAGCCCACGACCAGCCGGTTGCACCAGTCCGCAGCCCGTGCGAGGCGCGCGGCGCGGATCAGCGAGATCAACGCGGCCATCGTCGGGGCCAGATGCGGTCGGTGCGGCACCTGTGCCTGCAGGAGTTGCTCAGCGGCCTCGCAGGCGTCCTCGGTGGGGCCCTCGGTCAGCAGTGAGGCGAGCACCAGCGCTCCGTCCCACTGCGGATCCACGGACATGATGCACTGGCCCGGATCGTGCGGGGGCTCCAGTGGGGCGTCCCGGTACCGTGCGCCGTAGGTGGGAAAGAAGTATGCGAACCAGACGCGCAAGGCCTTCAGACGGGCACGTGTGTCCTGGGACAGATCCTCTCGCGCGGCTTCGAGTTCGGCGAGGATGTCGCCGGCCTCCTGCGTCCGCCCCGACCACAGCAGATACATGCCCAGCAGCAGACTGTGTTCCCTGCTCAGTCGGCCGGCCCGATGCTCATCGAGCAGATCGGTCAGGTGCCAGCGCACCGCCCCGGGGTCCATCTCCCACTCCGCCTGCGCCAGTTCGGCCCGGACCACCGCACGGGTCGAGCCGTCGGCGGATGCGTCGTACGCGGAACGGAGGAAGGCGACGGCCCGCTCGGCGTCGTGCTCGTGCAGTGCCTGGGCGGCCGCTTCCCGCAGGGCTATGACGGCCCATGGCTCCGGGGCGGGCCGCGCGTGGATCAAATGACCTGCCACTTCACCCAGTTCGGCGTTGCTCTCGCGCAGTGCCAGCGCGGCGCTTCGATGCAGCAGCGTCCGTTCGTCGCCCGGGATCCTCTCCAGCACCACGTCACGCGCTGCCTCCAGGTGGTAGCGGAGGCCGTCGGTCAGGCCGGATGCTTCCAGGGCATTGCGTGAACGCGCGGCCTCACCGGCGGACATGCCCAGGTGGTGCAGCAGGCGCTCCACCCGCTCCTCGGTGGCCGACTCCCCGAGGACGGCGAGAGCCCGCGCGGTCCGCAGCCCGTCCTCGGTCATCAGACCGTGGAGGTACTGAACGGCGAACCGGACCGCGTCGCCACCGGGCGGAGGGGGTATTGCGCCCCGGCCGGTTTCGCCCGGTGCGCCGGAACCCGACCAGTCCTTCAGCAGCGCGTGCAGCAGCAGAGGGCTTCCTCCGGACGCCCTGCGCCACAGGGACACGGTCCGGTCGCAGATGCCGCTTCCCATGTGCTCGACGAGCACTTCCTTGACGCACGAAGCGCACAACGCGGCAAGGCGCAGCAGCGAGCAGCTGGGATTGCGCATGTACTCGGCGGTCAGCAACAGACTCTGCTGGGGGAGGGCGGAACTTCCGGTGAGCAGGATGAGAACGCGCAGCGGGGCCACACGATGGATGACGTAGAGCAGGCATCGCAGGGACTCGTGGTCCATGTCGTGGATGTCGTCGACGGTGACGATCACAGGTGTGTGCTCGGCGAGCAGACTGACGGCATCGTGCACCGCGGCGGCGACCTGGGCCGACGAATCGCACATGGCCGCGATCTCGTCCATGGAGTAACCCAGGGAGGACAGGAGCTGGGCAACGACGCCCAGCGGGGACGAGCGCTCCGCAGCCGATGCCGTGGCGCTCAGCACGGTGGCGCCCGCCCGTTCGGCCCGGTCCTTGACGTAGTCGACCACCCCGGTCTTCCCGACCCCGGGCGGCCCGAGAACCAGGGCGGCCTGTCCCCTACCGTCACGGGCATTCCTAAAAAGTCTGTCAAGAAGTTGTTGGGCTCGACATCGCTCTGCCAACTCCATTCCGGACATCGCTCCCTTTCGGACACTTGATTTCGGCCGTGTGTACTGTTCATGCAATCAGAGCATGCCCCGCGAGGTTTCCCCTACCCCAGTGATTCTCGCGGTGTCGATGCCCGCGCGCCGCGATGCCGGACGGGCCGTGGCCGGATCGTTCGGGGCCTCGATGTACGGAGAATTAGGGGTGGATTCCACCCCCCTAATCATCAACTCCTTTCGGGATGAGGGCTTCTTGCGGCACGTCCGGGCATTGGCTAGCGTGCAAATGCCTCGCGAAGCCTCTCTCGGCGGTGCGGTATGCGTATGACGCGTTGACGCCTGCCCGAGAAACACCCGGCCCTATACCGGATTTGTGGGAACGGGCCCCGGCCGGCAGAAGTGAAGGGATGACGGAACAGTGGACTCATGGTTTGCCGGTCCGGGCGCCGTGACACCGCTCGGTGGAGACGCGTCGAGCACATGGGCCGCGATGCGGAGCGGCGCCGACGGAATTGGGCACATGGCGGACGGTCGGGTTCGAGGGCTGCCCGTCCGGATCGCCGGGAGCCCTGCGGCGAATCCCGCCGACACCCGGGCGCGGACCGGAGTCCGTCGACTCGACCGTACGGAGCGGATCGCCCCCGCCGCGGCCCGGGGAGGCCCGGCGGGAAGCCGGCTCTCCGGAACTTTCCCCTGAGCCCGAGCGCCGCGCCGATGCCGTTGCGACCGACGGAGCGGAGGCCCGCGTGCCGCCCCCTGCCGCTCGCGTCACCGACCCGGGACGTGGCGGGACGGACGCGCGCCATGGCCCCGACGCCGCGCGGCGGTGCCATGACGCGACCCGCAACCCGCGGCAAGTGGATGCGCACATCGACCCGAATGCGGTCACGGACGAGCTGCGCACGGGACGGTTCGGGGCCGTATTGGTCAATTCCTTCTGATTTGACGGGTGCGGCGTCCCGCTCGTCTTCGGCCATGCCCGACAGCCACGAGACCCTTGGAAGAAACCCATGAAATCCGAGATGAACGAGAAGTGTCCCATCCGTCTCGACATCGATTTCTACAGAGATCCGCACTCCGTCTACCAGGCGATAAAGAAAAGCGGAAACAAACCCACTCGGGTCGTTCTCGAAACAGGTATGGCCTATCTGCCGCCGAACCTGCATGCCTGGATGGTGACTTCCTGCGAGGACGTCGAATTCGTGCTGCGGGATCCCCGGTTCCGTAAAAGCATAGAAGAGGCAATGCCGTTGTTCGCGTCGAGCGCCCGGGACAACGGACAGGGGCAGGACCGGAGCTCGCTGCTCTACGACAACATGGCGAACAACGACCCACCGGTCCATACCGCCCTGCGCAAGCCGCTCAACAGCCACTTCACCGCGCGTGCCGTGGCGCCCAAGCGCCGGGCCATGCGGGAACTGGCCGATTCGGTCCTGGACTCCGTCGCGGGACAGGAGTCGTTCGACCTCGTCCAGGACTTCGCCTTCCCCTACTCGATCGGAGTCATCTGTGACACGCTCGGGGTTCCGCGCGAGGACCGCGAGACGTTCCACCACTGGGTACAGACGATCACCGGTGACGCGGCCCCCGAGGTGCTCCGGCGCGATGCGCAGCGGATGGTCGGCTATCTGCGCGGCCTCATCGCGCGGCGACGGGAGACGGGCACCGACGACATCCTGACGCAACTCGCCGTCTCGCTCACCGAATCGCAGGCGGTCGCCCAGGCGTACGCGCTGCTCGCCGCCGGGTACGAGACCTCGGCGAACCTGATCGTCACGGGACTGCTGGTGCTGGAGTCGGACCCGGAGCAGAAGGCCCGCGTCTGGCAGGACCGTTCGCTCGTGCCGACCGCGGTGGAAGAGATGCTGCGCCATCAGTCCCCCTTCAATCTGTCGCTGTACCGGTACGCCACCGAGTCGGTCGACGTGGGCGGGGTGACCATTCCGGCCGGCTCCATCGTGTTCCTGGCCTTCGCCGCGGCCAACCGCGACGACGCGCGTTTCGAGGAGCCCGACCGCTTCACGGTCGACAAGCCGCGCCGTGAACACCTGGCCTTCGGCGGCGGCATCCACAACTGCATCGGAAAACACCTCGCGCGCCTGGAGGCGGAAGTCGCGTTCGACGCCCTTGTCCGACGCTGTCCGGAACTCTCCGTCCGCACACCGCCCCAGCACATGGAGTGGAAGGCCAGCCCCACCTTCCGGGGACTCAGGAACCTCGTCGTCGCCCCTGGACCACGGCCGTCCCGCCCGGGCACGGCAGAAGCAGGCGGAGCGGCCCGATGACCGCACGGACCCACCGACAGCAACCGACACCGTCGTACGGGGAACCGGGCGCTGCCCCCATGGCTGTCATCGGCCTGTCGTGCCACTTCCCCGGCGCCGCCGACCCGGGGAAGTTCTGGCGCAACCTCATGTCCGCGACGGACAGCGTGGGCACCGCCCCGCCCGGTCGCTGGGAGGAGCGCGTCGGGCCCGCGCCCGCCGAACTCCGCACATCCGTACGGCACGGCGGCTTCATCGAGGGCATCGACGAGTTCGACGCCAGATTCTTCGGCATCGCCCGGCGCGAGGCGGAGCACATGGACCCGCAACAGCGGCTCCTGCTGGAACTCGCATGGCAGGCGCTGGAGGACGCCGCCGTCTCCCCGCACCAACTGCGCGCGACGCGCTGGGGCGTCTACGTGGGAGCGTGCGCCGACGACTTCAGGACGCAGTACTTCGCCTCCGGACGCCTCGACAGGTTCGGGCACATGGGTGCGAGCCGTTCGCTGCTGGCGGGGCGCGTCTCCCACCACCTCGGGCTGCGCGGACCCAGTGAGGTCGTCGACACCGGCCAGTCGTCCTCCCTGTGCGCCGTGCACCGGGCGATCGCGAGCCTGCGGCTGGACGAATGCGATGCCGCGCTCGTCGCCGGCGTCAACCTCAACCTCCTGCCGGACGTCACCGACCAGATCCAGCTGTGGGGTGGGCTGTCCCCCGACGGCCGCTGCCGCACCTTCGACGAGCAGGCCGACGGATACGTCCGCGCCGAAGGGGGCGGCGTCGTCGTGCTCAAGCCGCTGGAGGCCGCCGTACGCGACGGCGACCACGTCTACTGCGTGGTGCGCGGCAGCGCCACCAACAACGACGGGGGCAGAGCCGGTCTCGGCGTCCCCAGCCCGGACGCCCAGCGCGAGGTGATCGAAGCCGCCCACCGCGCCGCGGGGGTCACGGGTGCGTCGGTCGGCTACGTCGAACTGCACGGCACGGGCACGCCCGTGGGCGATCCGGTCGAGGCCGCCGCCCTCGGTGAGGCCATCGGAAGGCGGCGCTCGCGGACCACGCCGTTGCTCGTGGGCTCGGTCAAGTCGAACATCGGGCACCTGGAGTCGGCGGCGGGCATCGCCGGATTCATCAAGGCATGTCTGGCACTGCACCACGGGCAGCTGCCGCCGACCCTGCACCATCGCCGGAGCCCCGGGAAACTGCCGCTGGCGGACCTCAACCTTCGAGTCGTCGGTGCGGACCGGGAGGAGAACCTGGGGGCCGGTGAACTCGTCGGGGTCAGTTCGTTCGGGATGGGCGGCACCAACGTCCATGTCGTCCTGGCGAGTTCGCCCGGCGCGACGGATCCCTCCGAGCGCCCCGCCCCGGACACCGTGTGGTGTCTTTCCGGCCGTACCCGCGAAGCGGTCCGCGCACTGGCCCGCGCTCTCCTCGAACACCCCTTTCCCGGGGAGCGCTGCACCGTGGGCGATGTGGCGTGGTCCCTCGTCCAGCGTGACGAGGGCGAACACCGGGCCGCGGTGGTCGGCGGTCGCTGGGACGAGATGCGCGACGGGCTGCGCAAGGTCGTGACSSGTCACGACCTGGCCATCCCGGCGGACTGGCTTCACGAGGGAGGAACCGACCGGGTCGCCTGGGTCTCCGTCGCCGGTGCCTACGCCGCCCACGGAGGTCTTGCCGAGGTCGCGGATCGCCTGGGAACAGGACTGCGCAAGGTGCCCGGCCTGCCCACGTACCCCTTCGAACGCGACACCTTTCACGGACCCACCC
>NZ_RDBO01000071.1:287721-290332 GCF_008120935.1 Streptomyces sp. sk2.1 | reverse complement strand
GTGGTCCGTCTCGGTCGCCGCCCAGCTCTGCGCCGTCCTGGGCGCCGTGCACGCGGTGCCGATCGTCCACCGCGACCTCAAGCCCCGCAACGTGATGATCCGCCCGGACGGCACCGTCACCGTCCTCGACCTCGGGGTCGCCTCGGTCCTGGACACCGACACCACCCGCCGTCACCATCAGGAGCAGCGCGATGAGGACGCCGTCGGCGGTGGTGGGCTCGTCGCTGCCCTCCCTGCCGAGGATCGGCAGGAGCACGCACACGAACACGAACCCGGCCCCGGTCAGCCACCAGTCGAGGGCCCGGCGGCGCACGATCGCGAGGCGGAGCAGCGGGCTCCACAGCAGCAGCCCGAGCGAGCACACCGGGAGCGCGGTGAACAGCACGCGCATCGAGACGATCCAGGCCCTGCTGGGAACCCGGCGCGGCGGCGTCGGCGGATGACCCGGGGCGTACATGGCTGCTCCTGGAGACCTGGTCGTTGAAGATCCGCGCACGCACTCGCGCGCGCAGATCCGAGCGTAAGGGGCGACAACGACGGTCCGCCCCGGGTTGTACGGAACCGTTGTGGTTCGGATCACTCCGGGCGGACCGTGCCGTCCGTCAGCCCGTCGTACATGCCCTGGATCAGCTGCCCGCCGAGCCGGCCGGCCAGCCGGAGCGCGTCCTCGAACTCGGCCAGGGCCCGGAACCGGTCCCCGTAGCGCCGCTGTTCCGCCAGCGGCAGCCGGGGCAGCTGGAGGCGGCGGGCGTCCAGCCTGGTGGCGGTGGAGGCGTAGCTGCTGGCCTGGCGGTTGTTGGCGGTGCCGCGCAGGAAGCCGGCGAGGAACCACGGGTCGAGCGCCGCCGGGTCGGGGCGCAGCAGCTGGAGGTTGCGGCCGAGCGCCGCGCCCGCGGTCGCCCCGTCGACGACGCGGGCGACGGAGCCGCCGCCGAGCACGGGGACGACGACGTCACCGGCCTCGACGAGGACCGGCTCCTCCGGGGGGCCGTCGGCGGGCAGGCTCCCCGAGGGGGCGGTGGCGCCGAGGACGTCGTGCTCCGTGAGGACGGGTGTCGGGCCGGTGCCGGAGCCGCCGGCACGGAGCTGGAGGGCGCCCGCGCGGGCGAGTTCGCCGACGGTGGTGAGCGGCCAGTGGGCCGGGGCGGAGAGGGTCACGGCCGGTGGGGTGAGGGTGCCGGTGAGACCGAGCGTCTCGGTCAGCCGCTGTCGTACGCCGACCAGTTCGGCGGGGCCGCCCGCGGCGGCGGGGGGCGGCAGGTGGGGGCGAGGGCCGGGCCCGGCGTCCCCGTCGGCCCCGCGATTCCCCTCGTCCCCGCAGGTCCCGTCGGTTCAACGGGACCAGCCGGTACGTCCCACCCAGCCGCAGGCACAGTCGAACCCGAACCCGACTCCGACCCCCCACCCCCAGCGCATCGACCAGGTCCGCGCCGAACTGGACGAACTGAGCGACTACCTCCGTAAGGAGGAGGGGCGGTGAGCGGACGTCTCATCGGCGGGCGGTACCAACTGGCGACCATCCTCGGCCAGGGCGGCATGGGCCAGGTCTGGACGGCCTACGACCAGCGCCTGGACCGCCGCGTCGCGGTGAAGCTGCTCCGCCCCGACCGGGTCACCGGGCCCGTCGCCGACGAGGCCGCGGACGAGCTGCGGCGCCGCTTCGTCCGCGAGTGCCGGGTCACCGCCCAGGTCGACCACCCGGGCCTGGTCACCGTCCACGACGCGGGCAGCGACGGCGAGGACCTGTTCCTCGTCATGCAGTACGTCGAGGGCGCGGACCTCGCCGACCACCTCGCCGAGCACGACCCGTACCCCTGGCAGTGGTCCGTCTCGGTCGCCGCCCAGCTCTGCGCCGTCCTGGGCGCCGTGCACGCGGTGCCGATCGTCCACCGCGACCTCAAGCCCCGCAACGTGATGATCCGCCCGGACGGCACCGTCACCGTCCTCGACCTCGGGGTCGCCTCGGTCCTGGACACCGACACCACCCGCCTCACCCACACCGGATCGCCGATCGGTTCCCCGGCCTACATGGCCCCCGAGCAGGCGATGGGCGGCGCCGTCGGCCCGTACACCGACCTGTACGCGCTCGGCGTGCTCCTCCACGAACTCCTCAGCGGCGACGTGCCGTTCGCGGGTTCCACCGCCCTCGGCGTGCTGCACCGCCACCTCTACGAGCCGCCCGTCCCGGTCCGCCGGATCAGGCCGGACATCCCCGAGCCCCTCGAAACGCTGGTGCTGCGGCTGCTGGCCAAGGACCCGCAGCACCGCCCGTCCGGAGCCCAGGAGGTGTACGAGCACCTCGCCCCGATGCTCCCCTCCTGGAACACCGGCTCCTGGAACACCGGTTCCCGGGGGAACGGCGTCCCCGCCGGGCCGCTCGACCCGACCCGGCCCTTCCTGCGCCCGCACGCCCCGTGGCCCGGCGGGGACGCCGTTCCCCCGGGAACCGGTGTTCCAGGAGCCGGTGTTCCAGGAGGGGAGCATCGGGGCGAGGTGCTCGTACACCTCCTGGGCTCCGGACGGGCGGTGCTGCGGGTCCTTGGCCAGCAGCCGCAGCACCAGCGTTTCGAGGGGCTCGGGGATGTCCGGCCTGATCCGGCGGACCGGGACG
>NZ_RDBO01000071.1:224135-287621 GCF_008120935.1 Streptomyces sp. sk2.1 | reverse complement strand
CGTCGAGGGCGCGGACCTCGCCGACCACCTCGCCGAGCACGACCCGTACCCCTGGCAGTGGTCCGTCTCGGTCGCCGGGGCGGGCGGCCGGACCGATGTGGCCGCAGCCGTCGACGACGTCAAGAAGCTGCTCGGCGAGGGCCGCATCACCCAGGCCGTGGACATCCTCGGCTCGATCCTCCCGGTCGCGGCCGAACAGCACGGCGAGGACTCCGCCGTGGTCCGCATCCTGCGCAAGCAGTACGCGGCCACGCTGATGGACGACGGGCAGTACCGCCGCGCCCTGCCCGAGCTGCGCCGCCTCGCCGACGACCGCGCGGCCGAGGCGGGCCCGGCCGACGCGCAGACGCTCCAGTTCCGCCACGACGCCGCCCAGTGCCTGGAACAGCTCGGCGAACCGGCCGCCGCGCTCGCGGAGTACCGCGCGGTCCTCCCGTACTACGAGAACCAGTACGCCACGGGCGGCGACCCGGCCCGCGCCTTCGAGATCCGCAACCGCATCGGCCATCTGCTGCTCGCGGTCGGCGACCACACGACGGCGCGCTCCCAGCTCCAGGCGCTGCTGTACGACACCGAGCGGGTCTACGGCCCCCACCACCCGCTGCCGGTGGAGATCCGCCGTCGACTGGACCGTCAGGTGGAGGTCGGGGGCGGCTGAGCCGAGGGCGGCGGCGACGCCCCCGCGCAGACGTCAGGAGGCGCGCACGGCCTCCGGCCGCCCGGCGCGCACCTCGGTACCGGCCTCCGCCTCCGCTCCCGTACCCGCGCCTGCCCCCGTACCCGTATCCGTCCCCGGTCCCGTCCGCCGCCGGTACGCGAGCACCGCCCCGGTGGCCATGAGCACGGCGAGCGAACCCGCCCCCGCCGCCAGGCCGGCCCGCAGGCCGGGAGGCCGGAACGTACAGCTGACGGTGGTGCCGTCGGCGGGCACCGGGACGGCGACCAGGCCCAGATGGCTGCCGGCGGGCCGGCCCTGGCAGCGCCAGCCCGCGATCCGGGGCGCGGCGAGCACCACCGTTCCCGAGGAACCGGCCGGCAGTTCGGCCCGGACGCCGTCCGCGGTGACGCGCACGGCGCTCGCGCCGGTGCGCCGCAGCTCCGCTACGGCGGCGGCCAGCCGGGTCCGGTCCAGGCAGCCGACCGCCCCGTGCGGCACGGTCCCCGCGCGCGTGGAGACCAGTGCCACCCGCACCGCCCCGTCCCCGCCCACCACGCCCAGGCGCTGCACCGGGGCGCGCTTGGCCGGCGGCTTCCCCCTGAACCAGACCTCCTCCGAACCGTCGCCGGACCGGACCGGGCCGTCGCCCGGCGGATCCGAGCCGTCTCCGGACCGCGCCGGGGCGAGCCGCGCCGAACCGAACAGGCCGGGCGCCCACAGATACGCCTCCGTGCCCGCCGGACAGGTGGCGGTCAGCGTGTACGTGCCGCGCCCCACCCCGTAGTCGTCAGCGCCCCGGTCCGCCACCGCGCCGCCCCCCGCCGCGAGCAGTGCCGTTTCCGGCACCGTGTAGACCCGCGAACCGAGCAGCTTCTCCTGGTTCCGGAACGGCGACCGGCCGTACGGCACCGGCGTCCCCGGCGGACGCACCGTCACCAGCGGCGGCACCGGGGCACGGTCCACCGTCACCGGCCGGTCGTCCGGCGCGTTCCACGCCTGGTACGGGTCGCGCGGCCGGTGCACCCGCGCGCCGACCGAGAAGATCGCGTCCGTGACCGGGTTGTCGAGGCTCTGCACGGCCCGGCCGTTGGACGTCCAGCCCGCGCCGAGCGCCCGCATGGTGTCGGTCAGCACGGCGGGCGTGTGACTGCTGTAGTACGCGCCGCCCTGCCCGCCCAGCAGCAACGGATCGTTGGTGGTGGTCTGCTCCCGGCCCGGGTCCGTGCGGGTGCGCGGCCAGTCGTCGGCGCGCGCGACCACGTCCGCCTGAGCCCGCTGCCGCTCGCCCCAGGGCGCGTAGTGGTCCAGCCGGTTCAGCCGCGCCCGGTCGACGAACGCGGTGGTCGCGGCGGCCTGCCCGGCCTGCGCGCCGATCAGCAGCACGGCGGCCAGCACCGTCCACCGCCGGCCGCGCCCGACCAGGAGCAGCGCCCCGAGCGACGCCACCAGGCCGACCGCGAACAGCGGATACGTCCACTGCGTGATCAGGGCGCTGAAACCGGCCCCGGCCGCGACCAGCGCCAGTACCGCGCACCCGCCCGCCAGCGCCCGCCGGTCGGGCAGGCCGTGCGCGACCGAGACCCAGGCGGCGATCACCACCAGCCCGGCCAGCACGAACGTCTGCCGGTACGGGCTGCCGTTGGGCGTGGCGAAGGCGTGCCACAGCAGGTGCGTGGGCTCCCACTGCAACGACAGCGCGACGCCCGCCACCAGCCCCGCCCACGTCCACCGCTCGCGCCCCGGCACGGCCCGCTGGAAGGCCAGGGCGCACGCCAGGAGCAGGGTGCCGGTGCCGATGAAGAGCGCCGGGGTGAAGAAGGTGTACGTGGCGGGCAGCAGCCGGGCGAGCACGTCGGACCAGCCGGCGGCCGCGAACGGCCGGTCCCAGCCGGGGTACGCGTGCTTCGTGCCCAGGTAGACGGGGACCAGGACGGGCGCCGAGAGCCCGATCCCCAGCCCGACGGTGCGGGCCGCGCGCCCCAGCGCCCGGACCGCCGTCCGCCGGTCGTCCCGCTCGGTGAACAGCCGCGCCGCCAGTACCAGCGCCGCACCGAGCGTCGCCATGTAGGCGGTGTAGAAGTTGGCCACCCACATCACCGCGACGAGCAGCGGCGCGGCGACGGGCCGCCGCCCCGTGCGCGCCCACTCGGCGGCCAGACAGAGGACGGGCAGCGCGATCAGACCGTCCAGCCACATCGGGTTGTACGACGCCTCGGCGAGGGACCAGCCGCACAGCGCGTACGAACCGCCGAGCATCCCCGCCGCCCACCACCGCCCGCCGCGCAGCGTCAGCAGCAGCAGGGCCATGAGCGCCGCGGCCGACGCCGTCTTCAGGACCGTCACCACATAGACCGCGAGATCGATCCGGTCGCGCGGGAAGACCCCCACGAGCAGGGCGAACGGACTGGTCAGATAGGTGCCGAGGTCCGGCAGGAAGCTCGTCCCGTACCCGGACGACCAGTTGAGCAGCACCCCGCCGTCCGCGTCGCCGTGCAGCAGGTCCCACAGCCGGGCGTGGAACGGCACGAACTGGTTGCCCAGGTCGTTGACGCTCCGCGTGTGGTGCCCGAACGGGAAGACGCGCGCCAGGGCGTCGCCCGCGCAGACGGCGACGACGGCGAGCAGCGCGGCGAGCGCGCCGGCGCGCGGACGAGGACGGCCCGCACCCGGGCGAAGGCACCCCGCGAGCAGTCCGGGACGGTCCGCGAGCAGTCCTGGACGGTTCGCGCACAGGCCGGGACGGTCCGCGCGCAGGGGGAGGAGACCCGCGCGCGGACGGGGACGGGAAGTCGGCATACGCGGGAATATGCCAGCTTCGGACGAGCAAATCCGTTACGGAGCAAGGCAGTTCACGCAATGGACGCCCTTCGGTCATGCGGAGCGACGGGTTCCGACACATGTACCGGCTGGTGTACTTCTGTGCTGATCTCGCTGGTGGTGCCCTGCTTCAACGAGGAGGAGATCCTCGAACGCTTCCATGAGCGCGTCACGGAGGAGATGAACCGGCTGGGGCACGAGTTCCAGCTGGTGTACATCGACGACGGCAGTGCGGACCGGACCCTGGTGATCCTCCAGGAGCTGGCAGCGGTCGACCCGAGGGTCCGCTACGTCTCCTTCAGCCGGAACTTCGGCAAGGAGGCCGCCATGCTGGCCGGTCTCCGGCACGCCGAGGGCGACGCCGTCGTCATCATGGACGCCGACCTCCAGCACCCGCCCGAGCTGGTGGGCCGGATGCTCGACGAGCACGAGCGGGGGCACGACCAGGTGATCGCCCGCCGCACCCGCACGGGCGACCGCGTCACCCGCACCGTCACCGCCCGCGCCTACTACTGGCTGATCAACCGCCTGGTGGACGTGGAACTGGTCGACGGCGTCGGGGACTTCCGGCTGCTGTCCCGCCGCACCGTCGACGCGGTACTGGAACTCACCGAGTACAACCGCTTCTCCAAGGGCCTCTTCGCCTGGGTGGGGTTCCGCACGACGACCTTCAGCTACGAGAACGCCGTCCGGGAGCAGGGGCGCTCCGCCTGGACCTTCGGGAAGCTGCTCAACTACGGGCTCGACGGGCTGCTCTCCTTCAACAACAAGCCGCTGCGCGCGGCGCTCTACCTGGGCATGCTGCTGCTGTCCGTGGCCCTCGCCTACGCGACGTGGATCGTCGGTGTCGCGCTGGTGAAGGGGGTGGAGACGCCCGGGTATGTCACGCTTCTCGTCGTGGTCACCGCGCTCGCCGGGGTCCAGATGGTGATGCTCGGAGTGGTCGGCGAGTACGTCGGCCGCATCTACTACGAGGTGAAGAGGCGCCCGCACTTCCTGGTCGAGACCACGAACACCACGGCGGCGCCGCGACGGACGAGGGAACCCCAGGAGTTCGTACGCCGATGACGGTCCCGGCACAGATGGCCCGGTTCGCCCTCGTGGGAGTGGTGAACACCGGCACGTACTACGGCTGCTACCTCCTGCTGCTGAACGGCCTGCCGTACATCGCCGCCCATGTGGCGGCGTTCCTGCTGAGCATGACCGGCTCCTTCTTCCTGAACTCCTGGTTCACCTACCGGACCCGCCCCACCTGGCGGAAGTTCCTGCTCTTCCCGCTCACCAACGTCGCCAACTTCGTCATCACGACCGGCGGCGTCTATCTGCTGGTGGACCTCGCCGGGTTCGACGACCGGTACGCGCCGCTGGTCGCGGCGGTGGCGGCCATCCCGATCACCTTCGTCGTCTCGCGCACGATCATGCTGCGACCGGACACCGGGAAGCCCCTGCCCCGGCGCGTGCCCTGAACCGCGCCGCCCGGCCCGGACGGCGCCGCGCGGGCCCACATCCCCAACTCCTTGCGAATCGTTGGTCGAATCGGTGGCCCCAGCCACCTCCACTGCCTAACATCGATCACCGCAAGGTCTTGTGCACTGATGCACAAAGTCTCCCCGGGAGGTTCCTTTGCACCGCCGCCGCCGCACCGCGCTCACCGTCTCCGCCGCCCTCCTCGCCGGCGCCCCACTCCTGACCGCCTGCGGCGGCGGGACCCACCCGGGCGCCGCCGCCGTCGTCGGCGGGGACCGGATCGAGGTGTCCGCGCTGCAGGGCCAGGTGGCGGCCGTGCGCAAGGCCCAGCGCGGCGCGCAGGACGCCTCCCAGCTCATCGACAAGTCCGGCCAGCTCAGCCGGGCCAAGCTGCACGGCATCATCTTCGACAAGGTCCTGGACCGGGCCGCGAAGGATGCCGGCGTCACCGTCAACCGCAACGAGATCCAGCAGCTGCGCAAGGCAGCGGCGGCCCAGTCCGGGGGAGAGGCCCGGCTGCGCACGGTGATGCTCCGGCAGAGCTGGGTCGCCCCCGGCCAGATCGACACCGTCTTCCGCGAGCAGGTCCAGCTGACGAAGCTGGCCGCCGCGCTCGGCGTCGACATCCAGCAGCCCGCCGGACAGCAGGCCGTCGGCGAGGCGCTCACCAAGGCGTCGAAGGCGCTGCGGGTCGACGTCAACCCGCGCTACGGCACCTGGAACGACAAGCAGACCCAGCTCGCCGGCTACAAGGCCCCGTGGATCAGCCAGGTCACCAAGCCCGAAGGCGTGTCGGCCGGGGTCTGACGACCGGGGTCCGGTGATCGGTCCGGTCGGAGTAGATTCGAACGGTGAACGCTGAAGATCCCGGCCGTATCGTCCTGCTCACCGCCAGCCACCGCGTCGCGCCCGGGCTCCTGTCCTGGCCCGCCTGGCAGGCGCTGCACGCCGCGGACCGGGTGCTCTGCGCGGAGCGGGAGCATCCGCAGCTGCCGTACCTGCGCGAGGCGGGCGTCGTCGTCGAGCACGCCGAGCCCGCCGCGCAGGAGCTCGTCGACGCCTGCGCGGGCGGACGGAGCGTCGTCGTCCTCGCGGGCGGCGAGGGCTCCGGGCCGCTGACCGACGGGCTCGCCCGGCTCGCGGGTTCGGGCCGGGTGCGGATGCCGGACCTGGAGCTGCTGCCCGGTTCGTACGACCTGCCGGGGGCCCGGTTCCTCGACCTGGTCCAGATCATGGACCGGATCCGGATCGAGTGCCCCTGGACCTCGCGCAAGACCCACGAGGGCCTCGCCAAGTACGCCATCGAGGAGGCGTACGAGCTGGTGGAGGCGATCGAGGACGGCGACCGCGACGAACTGCGCGAGGAGCTGGGGGACGTCCTCCTCCAAGTGGTCTTCCACGCACGGATCGCCGAGGAGGACGCGGAGGAGCCGTTCTCCGTGGACGACGTGGCCGCGACCCTCGTCGAGAAGCTGATCCACCGCCACCCGCACGTCTTCGGCGACGAGACGGCCGAGACCCCGGAGGACGTGCACGCGCACTGGCTGCGGACCAAGGCCGTCGAGAAGCAGCGCGCGTCGGTCACCGACGGGGTGCCGCTCGGCCAGCCGGGGCTGGCGCTCGCGGCGAAACTGGCCGGCCGGGTCCGTACCGCCGGGCTCGACGTGACCCCGCCCACCGGCGACGGCATCGGCTACGAGCTCCTCGCCCTCGCCGTACGGGCCGAGCGGGACGGCATCGATCCCGAGGCCGCGCTGCGGGCCGCGGGCCGCGCCTACCGGGACGCCATCAGGGCCGCGGAGGGCAACGGATAACGTCGGGGCGTGAACCACAGCCCCGCCGACCGCCCCACGGATCAGCCCGCCGAGCAGCCCACGGACCGTCCCGCCGACCGCCCCACGGATCAGCCCACGGACCGTCCCGCCGAGCAGCCCACGGACCTTCCCGCGGCCCCGTCCACCGACGAGTCCGCCGACGAGCCCGCGGATCAGCCCGCCGGTGGCTGTCCCGTCGGCCGGTCCGGTGTCCGTCCCGCCGCCGCGCCCGAGCTCTTCACCTGGGAGTTCGCCACCGACCCGTACCCGGCCTACGCCTGGCTGCGCGAGCACAGCCCCGTGCACCGGACCGCGCTGCCCAGCGGCGTCGAGGCCTGGCTCGTCACCCGGTACGCGGACGCCCGGCAGGCGCTCGCCGACACCCGGCTCTCCAAGAACCCCGCGCACCACGCCGAACCGGCGCACGCCAAGGGGAAGACGGGCATCCCCGGGGAGCGCAAGGCGGAGCTGATGACGCATCTGCTGAACATCGACCCGCCCGACCACACCCGGCTGCGCCGCCTCGTCTCCAAGGCGTTCACCCCGCGCCGGGTCGCCGAGTTCGCACCGCGGGTGCAGGAGCTGACGGACCGCCTCATCGACCGCTTCGCCGAGGAGGGGAAGGCGGACCTCATCCACGACTTCGCCTTCCCGCTCCCCATCTACGCGATCTGCGACCTGCTGGGAGTGCCGCCCGAGGACCAGGACGACTTCCGGGACTGGGCGGGCATGATGATCCGCCACGGCGGCGGCCCGCGCGGCGGGGTGGCCAGGTCGGTGAAGAAGATGCGCGGCTACCTCGCCGAGCTGATCCACCGCAAGCGCGAGAACCCGGGGGAGGACCTGATCTCGGGGCTGATCCGGGCCAGCGACCACGGCGAGCACCTCACCGAGAACGAGGCCGCGGCCATGGCCTTCATCCTGCTCTTCGCCGGGTTCGAGACGACGGTCAACCTCATCGGAAACGGCGTCCACTCCCTGCTGCGCGACCCGGAGCAGCGCGCCCTGCTCCAGCGCTCCATCGAGACGGAGGAGGGCGGGCTGCTGGAGACCGGGATCGAGGAGCTGCTGCGGTACGACGGTCCGGTCGAGCTGGCGACCTGGCGGTTCGCCACCGAGCCGCTGACGCTCGGCGGACAGGACATCGCGGCCGGGGACCCCGTGCTCGTGGTGCTCGCCGCCGCCGACCGCGACCCGGAACGCTTCACGGACCCCGACACCCTGGACCTCGCGCGGCGTGACAATCAGCACCTCGGATACGGGCACGGCATCCACTACTGCCTGGGCGCGCCGCTCGCCCGGCTGGAGGGCCGGACCGCGCTCGCCACGCTGCTGAGACGCCTCCCGGACCTGCGGCTCGCGGTGGAATCAGGCGATCTGCGGTGGCGCGGAGGGCTCATCATGCGCGGATTGCGCACCCTCCCCGTGGAGTTCACGCCGGAGTCCGGACGGGCCGGAAGTGACACCTTGTCAACTCTGTGACTTTTACGTGATCCGCGCTGCATCGACTTGTGACTCCCGTTCGAGTCCAGCTAGGTTCACCGTTCGACCCACCAGTCACACGTCAGCTACACGGAAGGCAAACCCCATGGGCTCCGCGAACGGCAAACACCGTCGCCCCCGTCAGGCACCCGCCATCGTCGTCGCCGCGGGCGTGACCGGGTCCGCCATCGCCATCCCGCTGCTCGGCGCGTCCGGTGCGCACGCGGCCGACGCCACGACCTGGGACCGGGTGGCCGAGTGCGAGAGCGGCGGCACATGGAGCGCCGACTTCGGCAACGGCTCCTACGGCGGGCTCCAGCTCTCGCCGGAGACCTGGAAGGCGTACGGCGGCGAGTCGTACGCCGAGCGCGCCGACCTCGCCAGCCGGGCGCAGCAGATCGCCGTGGCCCAGAAGGTCCTGGAGGACCGGGGGCCGCAGGCGTGGCCCAGCTGCGCGGTCATCTCCGGCCTCGCGACGGACGGGACGCTGCCCGGCGTCGACCCGGGGACCGCGCCCTCCGTCGACCCGGAGCAGGACGGGAAGTCCACCGGGAAGCCGTCGAAGACCCCGGCCGACGAGGCCGACCCGTCGGACGGTGCGGGCGCCGTGGACGGTGAGGACGGTTCGTCCGGGACGGACGGTGCCGACGAGCCGTCAGGGGCGGTCACGCCGTCGCCGGACCCCTCGTCCACAACCCCCACCGCCCCGCCCTCGAAGGGCTCCACGACGGCCCCGTCCGACACGCCCGGGGAGTCCGTCCCGTCCGGTTCACCTGAATCGTCCAGCGGTCAGGGCGGCAAGCACCGCGGCGCCCCGGCGGTCGAGAACGGCCCCGGGGCCGGTGCCGGCGAGGGCCGCGAGTCGGGCCGTCACGCCTCCCGCGGCGGCGACGGCGCGCGCGACGCGGACGCCCCGGCCGCCGGTGACCCGTACACCGTCCGCCCCGGCGACAACCTCTGGGCCATCGCCGATGCGCAGAAGGTCCCTGGTGGGTGGACCGCGCTGTACGAGGCGAACAGGGACGAGGTCGGCTCCGACCCGGATCTCATCCTTCCCGGCCAGCGGCTCGACCTCGATGTGCGGGCCGAGTGAGAGCCGCGTGAGAGCGGCCTGACAACCGGCTGAAAAAGACCCCGTAACCGGGGCAGTTCAGGGACCTATGTCCACTTATGCGTAAGTGAGACATGGGTCTCTTTGCGTCAACTGGCGTGTCGCGCGCCGAGAACCCCTTCGCATCGGGTCCGACCTGCGGAAACAACAGATCCTCAGATGCAAGTAAGGGCTTATTGTCCGATGTGTCCATCTTTGAATGTGGGGGTTGCGTATGTTTACGGTCGGAACCGCTCGCACCGCGGGCCCCGTCGACCGTCACGCCGAATCCTGCCGTCGGTCGGAGGGAACAGACGCGTAAAGCGCCGTAGGCAGGAGCGGGGGACCCAGGTAGGCGCCGGCCCCGATCGTCGAAGGACGCATCAGGACCGGCTTGGGGTGAAGTCGCGTGCTAGGACGTGCGACCGGGCAACTCACTTGGCCCGAACCCGACAGCTCACCTCGTAGGCGTCGGTGAGGAGAAGTTCCATGCTGTTTTCCAGCAAGGGCAAGCACCGCCGCCCGTCCAAGGCCGTCCGCATCGCCACGCTCGCCGGTGTCACCGGTGCCGCCGTCGCCGCCCCCCTGATGGGCGCGACCAGCGCCTCCGCCGCCTCCGTCGCCACCTGGGACGCCGTCGCCCAGTGCGAGTCCGGTGGCAACTGGTCGATCAACACCGGCAACGGCTACTACGGTGGCCTGCAGTTCTCCCAGTCCAGCTGGGCCGCCGCCGGTGGTCTGCAGTACGCCTCCCGCGCCGACCTGGCCACCAAGGCCCAGCAGATCGCCACCGCCGAGCGACTCCTCGACCTGCAGGGCCCGGGTGCCTGGGCCTGCGCCGGTGCCGGCGGCCTGACCAACGACGGCGTCGACCCGGGCGTCGACACCGGCTCCTCCAGCTCCACCGAGAAGTCCGGCTCCACCCAGCAGCAGAGCGCCCCGGCCGCCCCGAAGCAGCAGTCGCAGCCGACCCGCCAGGCCCAGCCGAAGCAGGAGCGCACCGAGGCCCCCGCCGCCTCCCGCTCCGCCGCCCCGCGGGCCGAGGCGAAGAAGACCGTCACCACCCCGACCGGCAAGAAGGTCAAGAAGGGCGACGGCGAGTACAAGGTCGTCTCCGGCGACTCGCTGAGCAAGATCGCCGCCGACCAGAACGTCGAGGGCGGCTGGCAGAAGCTGTTCGAGCTGAACAAGGACATCGTCGAGAACGCCGACCTGATCTACCCGGGTCAGCAGCTGCACCTGACGAAGTAGTCGGGACCCTCTCCTCCCCGGCGGCCCCGGCCCGCGCGATTCTCCGTACGCGCGGGCCGGGGCTTCGGCCTTCCCGCCGCGCGGGCGGCTCCCGGTCCTCCCTCGAGGGTCCCTTCCGCCGGAGCCCCCCTCCCCGTAAAGGGGAGGGACTGTTCAACTCCTGTAGTTACTGGCCGGTAAAAATCTGGCCTTTCATCCCGCATTGTCCGCCCTCGGGTCCTTTTTCGTCCCAGGGGACGGGCGGTCGTCGGGCTGATCGGGCCGGGCCGGTTAGGCTCTTGTCGCAAGGCCAAAGCGACCCTGCACAACCAGCGTCATATCCCAGAAGGAGATGCCTCGTGCCGTCCATCGACGTCGTCGTAGCCCGGGAAATCCTCGACTCCCGCGGAAACCCCACGGTCGAGGTCGAGGTCGGCCTCGACGACGGCAGCACCGGCCGTGCTGCCGTCCCGTCCGGCGCCTCCACCGGTGCGTTCGAGGCCATCGAGCTTCGTGACGGCGACCCCAACCGCTACCAGGGCAAGGGCGTCGAGAAGGCCGTCCTCGCCGTGATCGAGCAGATCGGCCCGGAGCTCGTCGGCTACGACGCCACCGAGCAGCGGCTGATCGACCAGGCGATGTTCGACCTGGACGCCACGGAGAACAAGGGCTCGCTCGGCGCCAACGCCATCCTCGGCGTCTCGCTGGCCGTCGCCCACGCCGCGTCCGAGGCCTCGGACCTGCCGCTGT
The DNA here is from genome assembly GCF_008120935.1 of Streptomyces sp. sk2.1. Taxonomy (GTDB): domain Bacteria; phylum Actinomycetota; class Actinomycetes; order Streptomycetales; family Streptomycetaceae; genus Streptomyces. The sequence continues at coordinate 276,313 of NZ_RDBO01000071.1, read as the reverse complement.
TCCGCTACCTGGGCGGCCCGAACGCGCACCTGCTGCCCGTTCCGATGATGAACATCCTCAACGGCGGCTCGCACGCCGACTCCAACGTGGACATCCAGGAGTTCATGATCGCTCCGATCGGCGCGGAGTCCTTCTCCGAGGCCCTGCGCTGGGGCACCGAGGTCTACCACACGCTGAAGAAGGTCCTGAAGGCCAAGGGCCTGTCGACCGGTCTCGGCGACGAGGGCGGCTTCGCGCCGAACCTGGACTCGAACCGCGCCGCCCTCGACCTCATCCTGGAAGCCATCAAGGAAGCCGGCTACGTCCCGGGCAAGGACATCGCGCTCGCGCTCGACGTCGCCGCGTCCGAGTTCTACAAGGACGGCAAGTACGAGTTCGAGGGCAAGTCCCGCTCGGCCGCCGAGATGACCGAGTACTACGAGGAGCTCGTCTCCGCGTACCCGCTGGTCTCCATCGAGGACCCGCTGTACGAGGACGACTGGGCCGGCTGGAAGGTCATCACCGACAAGCTCGGCTCCAAGGTCCAGCTCGTCGGCGACGACCTGTTCGTCACCAACCCGGAGCGCCTGGCCCGCGGCATCGAGGAGGGCACCGCCAACGCCCTGCTCGTCAAGGTCAACCAGATCGGTTCGCTGACCGAGACCCTGGACGCCGTGGAGCTGGCCCAGCGCAACGGCTTCAAGTGCATGATGTCGCACCGCTCCGGCGAGACCGAGGACGTCACCATCGCCGACCTCGCCGTCGCCACCAACTGCGGCCAGATCAAGACCGGCGCCCCGGCCCGTTCCGAGCGCGTCGCCAAGTACAACCAGCTGCTGCGCATCGAGGAGATCCTCGACGACGCCGCGGTGTACGCGGGCCGCTCGGCGTTCCCCCGGTTCCGTTCCGCGAACTAGGCCGTTCCCGGCCGGCCGCCCCGTCGTGAGTACGGGGCCATGGCGTCCGTCCGTCCCCGCACTCGGTCCCGTACCGTGTGCGGGGACGGACGTGCGTATCGGGTGCGTATTGGGGAGGCGGAGAAATGGCCGCGAAGGACCGGGACCGGTTCTCCACCGCGACCCGGCTGCGGCTGCTCGGCGAGCAGACCGCCGCCCGCGTCTACCGGTCCCAGAACCGCCGCCAGGCCCGCCGCTCGCGGCTCACCGGCCGGGCGGCGTTCCTCGCCCTCGTCGTCTGCTCCCTGGTGGTCGCGCTCGCGTACCCGATGCGCAGCTATGTCTCGCAGCGGGACGAGATCGCCGAACAGGAGCGACTGGCGGAGGAGGCGCGGGTCCGTACCGAGGAGCTGCGCGACGAGAAGGCGCGCCTCCAGGACGACGCGTACATCAGGCAGCTGGCCCGTACGCATCTGCACTACCTTCTTCCCGGGGAGACCGGTTACACGGTGATCGACCCCGACGCGGTCGAGGAGCGCAACGGCCGGGCGGGCGAGTCCGGCGGGCCGTGGCACTCCAACCTCTGGGACGGCATCGACAGCGCCGACGGCGCCGACCGCGACTGACCCTCTCCACCCATCTGCAGAACCGCAGTTCGAGCAGCCCGATCAGAACCTAGGCAGGCATGGAAACGCCCCCTCCCCAGACCGAGCCCACCGCGCCCACCGAGGCGGACATCGCCGCGTTCCAGCAGCAGCTGGGCCGGCCGCCGCGCGGCCTGCGCGCGATCGCGCACCGCTGCCCGTGCGGCAACCCCGACGTGGTCGAGACGCAGCCCCGGCTGGAGGACGGCACGCCGTTCCCGACGACGTACTACCTGACGTGCCCGCGCGCCGCGTCCGCGATCGGCACGCTGGAGGCGAACGGGGTCATGAAGGAGATGACCGAGCGCCTCGCCACCGACCCCGAGCTGGCCGCCGCCTACCGGGCCGCCCACGAGGACTACATCGCCCGGCGCGACGCCATCGAGGTGCTGGAGGGCTTCCCGAGCGCGGGCGGCATGCCGGACCGCGTGAAGTGCCTGCACGTCCTGGTCGGGCACTCGCTGGCCGCGGGGCCGGGAGTGAACCCGCTGGGCGACGAGGCGATCGCGATGCTGCCGGAGTGGTGGCGCAAGGGGCCGTGCGTCTCGCCGTGCGGCGGGCCGGACGAGGACTGACCGGTCTTCTTCCCGGGGGCCCGGCCCCCGGACCCCGCTCCTCAAGCGCCGGAGCGGCTCGGTTTCGGGGCGCTGCCCCGGACCCTGCTCCTCAAGCGCCGTAGGGGTTCGATCCGCTCCTCAGGCGCCGGAGGGGCTTGGTTCGCTCCTCCGTTCCCGTTCCTCGGAGGGGCTCGATCTGGGAGTACTTCATGACCCGCGTGGCCGCCATCGACTGCGGTACCAACTCCATCCGTCTGCTCGTCGCCGACGCCGACCCGGCCACCGGTGAACTCGTCGAGCTCGACCGCCGGATGGAGATCGTCCGCCTCGGCCAGGGCGTCGACCGCACCGGGCGGCTCGCCCCCGAGGCCCTGGAGCGGACGTTCGCCGCCTGCCGCCGGTACGCGGAGGTGATCGAGGAGCACGGTGCGCGGAAGATCCGCTTCGTGGCCACCTCCGCCTCCCGCGACGCGGAGAACCGGGACGAGTTCGTCCGCGGCGTGCGGGAGATCCTGGGCGTCGATCCCGAGGTGATCAGCGGCGACCAGGAGGCGGAGTTCTCCTTCACCGGCGCCACCAGGGAGCTCGCGGACCACGACCACCTGGCGAAGCCGTACCTCGTGGTGGACATCGGCGGCGGCTCCACCGAGTTCGTCGTCGGCGACGACCACGTCCGGGCCGCGCGCTCCGTGGACATCGGCTGCGTCCGGATGACCGAACGTCACCTGGTGCGGGACGGCGTCGTGACCGACCCGCCGTCCGCCGGCCGGATCGACGCGATCCGGGCCGACATCGAGGCCGCCCTCGACCTCGCCGAGAAGAGCGTCCCGCTCGCCGGGACCGCCACCCTCGTCGGCCTCGCCGGGACGGTCACCACGGTCGCCGCGATCGCCCAGGGGCTCGACGCGTACGACTCGGATGCGATCCACCACTCCCGGATCTCCTTCGACCAGGTGCAGGAGATCACCTCCCGGCTCCTCGCCTCCACCCACGCCGAACGGGCCGCGATCGGCGCGATGCATCCGGGGCGCGTCGACGTGATCGCCGCCGGGGCGCTGATCCTGCTCGCCGTGATGAAGCGGACCGGGGCCCAGGAGGTCGTCGTCAGCGAGCACGACATCCTCGACGGCATCGGCTGGTCGATCGCGTAGGGGCGCCGGGGCCGGTCGGTCGGAGGTGTCCGGCGGGTCGGGGCGCCGGGTCGGCGGAGGTGCTCATGCGCACTTCTGCCTGCACTTCTGAGTCTCCGTCGGGTGGTTCGGGAGGGGGCCGGGCAGCCCGGCGCGACGAAGTTCGTGAACTTCTTCACAAGGAATTCGGCCCTTCGGAGGGCGGTTCCGGTCCGTACGGGCGTCCGAAGCCCCGGAGGGGTGCGTTCCGCGCTGTTCGGGGAGCGCTCCCGGGGCGTCACGGAGACGCGTTCCGAAGGGGCGATCGGCCCCTCGTTCGGGGCCAAGGGCCAGCTCACAAGCGGTGAACAACGTTCACGACCGCCTCGTGGTTCCCCCGAGGTCCCATGACCTGGGTCACGCGGGCGGCGAAGTGTAGCAGAGGGTTGCCCATACCTTGTGAAGGGGCTCACGAGGGCTCCCCCGGAGGGGGGTGGATACTCGATGGCATGAGCACCACGGAGCGTCCCAGGATCCTCGTAGTAGGCGGTGGGTACGTAGGCCTGTACGCAGCTCGACGCATTCTGAAGAAGATGCGCTACGGAGAGGCGACCGTCACGGTCGTCGACCCGCGCTCGTACATGACGTACCAGCCCTTCCTCCCCGAAGCTGCTGCCGGCAGCATCTCGCCTCGGCATGTCGTCGTCCCGCTGCGACGCGTCCTGCCGAAGGCCGAGGTACTCACCGGCCGCGTCACGACTATCGATCAGGACCGCAAGGTCGCCACGGTCGCGCCGCTCGTCGGCGAGGCCTACGAGCTGCCCTTCGACTACCTGGTCATCGCGATGGGCGCGGTCTCCCGCACCTTCCCGATCCCCGGCCTCGCCGAACAGGGCATCGGCATGAAGGGCATCGAGGAGGCCATCGGCCTGCGCAACCACGTTCTCGAGCAGCTGGACAAGGCCGACTCGACGACCGATGAGGACGTCCGCCGCAAGGCGCTGACGTTCGTCTTCGTGGGCGGCGGCTTCGCCGGCGCGGAGACCATCGGCGAGGTCGAGGACATGGCCCGCGACGCGGCGAAGTACTACACGAACGTGAAGCGCGAGGACATGCGCTTCATCCTCGTCGACGCCGCCGACAAGATCCTTCCCGAGGTCGGCCCGAAGCTGGGCACCTGGGGCCGGGAGCACCTGGAGTCCCGCGGCGTCGAGGTCTTCCTCTCGACCTCCATGGACTCCTGCGTCGACGGCCACGTCGTTCTGAAGAACGGCCTGGAGGTCGACTCCAACACCATCGTGTGGACCGCCGGTGTGAAGCCGAACCCGGCGCTGGCCCGCTTCGGTCTGCCGCTCGGCCCCCGCGGCCACGTGGACTGCAACGAGAAGCTCCAGGTCAACGGCCTCGACTACGTGTGGGCCGCGGGCGACAACGCCCAGGTCCCGGACATGGTCGGACGCCGGGCCGGCAACCCCAACGCCTGGTGCCCGCCCAACGCCCAGCACGCGCTGCGTCAGGCCAAGGTCCTCGGTGACAACGTCATCTCCGGGATGCGCGGCTTCCCGCAGGGCGAGTACAGCCACGCCAACAAGGGTGCCGTCGCCGGTCTGGGGCTGCACAAGGGCGTCGCGATGATCGTCATGGGCAAGATGAAGATCAAGCTCAAGGGCCGTCTCGCCTGGTACATGCACCGTGGTTACCACGGCATGGCGATGCCGACCTGGAACCGCAAGATCCGGGTCTTCGCCGACTGGACGCTCGGCATGTTCCTCAAGCGCGAGGTCGTCTCGCTCGGCGCCATGGAGACGCCGCGCGAGGAGTTCTACGAGGCCGCCAAGCCGGCCCCGGCACCGGCCGCCGCCAAGGCCGAGGGCGAGAAGGCCAAGGCCTCCTAGTCCGATCGCGGGCCCACTCGTCCGCGAAGCACACGCACGACCCCGAAGGGGCCGTCCGCCATCCGTGGTGCGGACGGCCCCTTCGGCGTATCCGGCCCCGTGCGACGGGGCGCGGCACGGGGACCCGGTGGTCGCCGCAGCAGCGGATGCGTGCAACGTGCAGCTATTTTGCCCTTCCATTGCGCGGTAGCGGGATGGGGCACGCTTCGCCGACTGTTGACGGGTATGCGGCTCGCCGCGGTGCCACCGGTGCCCGGCGCGGCCGCGGCATGCCCGGGCGTGCCCGGGCACATCGGGAACACCACCACGGAGGTGTGTGCCATGGCAGACGCCGCGCTGCGGCTGACCGCTCTCGTCGAGGAGTTGCTGGGAGAAAGGCTGCCGGTCCGGATCCGGGCCTGGGACGGCAGCGAATCAGGACCGCCCGGTGCACCCGTGCTCGTCGTCCGCAGGCGCCGCGCGCTGCGCAGGCTGCTCTGGAAGCCGGGCGAACTGGGCCTGGCCCGCGCCTGGGTGGCGGGCGAGATCGACATCGAGGGCGACCTCTACGAGACCCTGGACCTCCTGGCCTCGATGATCTGGGAACGCCCCGGCACCGCCGCGGACCGGGTCCACCCGGCCCGCGACCCCCGGGTCCGGGCCTTCGCCAAGGGGCTGCTGCGACTGGCCGGTCCCTGGCTCCCGCCGCCCCCGCCGCCCGAGGAGGTGCGCCGCCGCGTCGGCGCCCGGCACACCAGGCGCCGCGACAAGGAGGCCATCAGCCACCACTACGACGTGGGCAACGACTTCTACGAACTGGTCCTCGGCCCGTCCATGGTCTACTCCTGCGCCTACTGGGAGGACGGCGGCGACCTGGAGGGCGCCCAGCGCGACAAGCTGGACCTGGTCTGCCGCAAGCTCGCGCTGAAGGAGGGCGACCGCCTCCTGGACGTCGGCTGCGGCTGGGGCTCGATGGCCATCCACGCGGCCCGCGAGTACGGCGCCAGGGTCACCGGGGTGACGCTCTCCGCCGAACAGGCCGCCTACGCCAGGAAACGCGTCGTGGAGGAGGGCCTGGCCGACCGGGTGGAGATCCGGGTCCAGGACTACCGGGACGTCAGGGACGGCCCGTACGACGCCGTCTCGTCCATCGGCATGGCCGAGCACGTCGGCGCGGTCCGCTTCCGCGAGTACGCCGACGACCTCTACGCGCTCCTCAAGCCCGGCGGCCGGCTCCTCAACCACCAGATCGCCCGCCGCCCGGAGCGGAACGAGTCCGCGTACCACGTGGACGACTTCATCGACGCCTACGTCTTCCCGGACGGCGAACTGGCCCCGGTCGGACGGACCGTGACGACCCTTGAGGAGGCCGGCTTCGAGGCCCGCGACGTGGAGTCGATCCGCGAGCACTACGCCCTGACCCTGCGCCGGTGGGTCGCCAACCTGGAGAAGCAGTGGGACCGCGCGGTCCGGATGACCTCGTACGGGCGGGCCAGGGTCTGGCGCCTCTACATGGCCGCCTCCGCGCTCTCCTTCGAGCACAACAAGATCGGCGTCAACCAGATCCTCGTGGTGCGCCCGGCGGAGGGCGGGGCCTCCCGCATGCCGCTGCGGGCCCGCGACTGGACGGCGTCCGCGACCGGCTGACCGCCCACGCGCCCCGCGGGACGGTCCCGGGGACCGGGACGGACCGGCCGGGGTCCCACGAAGGCCCACGACGGGAGCGAGCCCCCGGGACGGACCGGCCGGGGTCCCACGAAGGCCCACGACGGGAGCGAGCCCCCGGGCCGGTCCCCGGGGGCCCACGACGGAACGGGGGTCCCACGACGGAGCGGGGGCCGGTACGCGCAGCACCGTGCTGCGCGTACCGGCCCCCGGCCGTGTGCGGACCCCGACCGCTACTCGGTCTTGATCGCCGTCAGCATGTTCAGCTTCGCGGCGCTGCGGGCCGGCCAGAGCGAGGCCAGCACGCCCACGGCCCCCGCCAGCACCAGGAAGACCGCGATCCGGTCCCACGGGATGACCAGCGCGTACTCGGGGATGTCCGACGACAGGGTCTGCCCGATCGCCCAGCCGAGGAACATGCCGAGCGCGATACCGACCACCGCGCCGAAGAGCGAGATGACCACGGCCTCCAGCCGGATCATGCGCTTCACCCTGCGCCGGTCCAGGCCGATGGCCCGCAGCATGCCGATCTCCTGCTGGCGCTCGAAGACCGACATCGCCAGGGTGTTGACGACTCCGAGCACCGCGATGATCAGGGCCATCGCCAGCAGCCCGTACATGATGTTCATCGCGAGGTTGACCGAGCCGCCGAACATGTCGCGGATGTCCTGACGGTCCATGATGCTCATGGCCGGGTTGTCGCCCAGCGCGTCCACCAGGGCCTGCTCGTTGGCCTCGGTCGCGCCGCCGTCCATCTTCAGCCAGACCTCCCGGATGTTGGCCAGGCTGCCGTGCCGGTCGGCGATGTCCTTCGGGAGCAGGACCGGGGAGAGGAACTCGTTCCCCTTGTAGACGGCGCCGACCTTCAGCTCGCCGTTCTTCTCGTCCTCGAACTTCACCGGCAGGGTGTCGCCGGTCTTCCATCCGTTGGACTTCGCGGTCTTCTCGTCGACGGCGATCTCGCCCTTGCCGAGCGCGTCGAGCGAACCGGAAACGGTCTCGATCGCGAAGACCTGCTGCACGGCACCCGGGGTGACGGCGGACGCGGAGTGGTACTCGTCCTTGACCTGGATCGAGGTGGCCTGCTGCGGCGAGACCGCCGAGACGCCCTTGGCCTTCTCCAGGGCGGTGAGCGCCGACTCGTCGAGCGCGTCGCCGCTCGCCATCGTCACCATGTAGTCGGCCCGGACGTTGTCCGTGGTCATCCGGTCGACCGCCTGGCCGAGGGTGACGCCGAGCACCGAGATGCCGGTGACCAGGGTGAGGCCGATCGCCAGCGCGGAGGCGGTGGCGCCGGTACGGCGCGGGTTGCGGACCGCGTTCTGCGCGGCCAGCTTGCCGGAGACCCCGAACAGCCGCTTCAGCATCGGGCGGACCAGCGCGATCACCGGCCGCGACAGCAGCGGGATCAGCACGATGACACCGATCAGCGCGAGGAAGGCACCCGCGGCGATGAGGGTCCGTCCGGCCGAACCGGACTTGGCGGCGCCCGCCACGATCCCCGCCGAGCCCAGCAGGGTGAGCACCGCGCCGATCGAGTTGCGCAGCACCAGGGACTTGACGGTGGCCGTCGCGTGCACGCTGCTCATCGCCGCGACCGGCGGGATCTTGGCGGCCCGGCGGGCGGGCAGCCAGGCGGCCAGCAGGGTGATCAGGATGCCGACGGCGAAGGCGGAGCCGACCGCGGTGGGCGAGACGACCAGCGGGCCTGCCGGGATCTTCCCGCCGAACATGCCCATCACGGAGCGCAGCGCGGTGGCGAGGCCGAGACCGAGGGCGAAGCCGATGACCGAGGCGATCGCGCCGACCACGGCGGCCTCGATGAGCACCGAGCGCTTGACCTGGCGGCGGGAGGCGCCGACGGCGCGCAGCAGGGCCAGCTCCTTGGTGCGCTGGGCCACCAGCATCGTGAAGGTGTTGGCGATCAGGAAGATGCCGACGAACAGGGCGATGCCGGCGAAGGCGAGCAGCATGGTGTTGATGGTGCTCAGACCGCTCTCGATCTGCTTGGCCTGCTCGTCCGCGAGGTCCTGGCCGGTCTTGGCCTCGGCGTCCTCGGGCAGCAGCGGCTTCACCTCGGACAGCAGCTTGTCGGCGGAGGCGCCGGAAGCGGCGGACACGGTGGCGTCCCGGAACACGCCGGGCCTCAGGTACAGCTTCTGGGCGACCTCGGTGTCGAAGAGCACCAGGCTGCCGCCGGCGTTGACCGCGCCGTCCTCGGTGGTGAAGACGCCGGAGAGGACGTACTCCTTCACCGGGCCGTTCGTGGCGACCCGGACCCGGTCGCCGACCTGGTACTTGCCCTTCTTCGCGGTCTCCTTGTCGAGCGCGACCCGGTCGGCCGAGGCCGGACCCGTGCCCTCGACGAAGGTGTACGCGCGGTCCTTGCCGTCCTTGCCGGGGAAGAAGTTCCCGCCGGTGTTCGACCAGCCGTTGCCTATCAGCTTGCCGTCGGGGTCGGCGACCCCGGCGAAGCCGGAGACCCGGCCGGTGGCGGTGTCGACGCCGTCCAGGCGCTGGATCTTCTCCAGGGTGGCGGCGGTGATGCCGGGGACCTTCTCGTCCTGCCGGTCGGCATAGGTGGTGACGGCGACGGCGACGTCGTCGTAGCTCTTGGCCGACTGGTTGCGAAGGGCGTTGCCGAGGGTGTCGGTGAAGACCAGCGTGCCGGAGACGAAGGCCACGCCGAGCATCACGGCGAGGACGGTCATCAGCAGCCTGGCCTTGTGCGCGAGCACATTGCGCAGGGCGGTACGGAACATGTCTGTCAGTCCTGGGATGGGGAGGGGTTCCGGGCGAGGGCTCGGGTGAGGACGCGGAGGAGGGCGGGGGTCAGCTGGTGCGGCCCTTGGCGTCGAACGCCTTCATCCGGTCGAGGACCCCGTCCGCGGTGGGGTGCAGCATCTGGTCGACGATCCGGCCGTCCGCGAGGAAGATGACCCGGTCCGCGTAGGAGGCGGCGGCCGGGTCGTGGGTCACCATCACCACGGTCTGTCCCAGCTCGCGCACCGAGTTGCGCAGGAAGCCGAGGACCTCGGCGCCGGAGCGGGAGTCCAGGTTCCCGGTCGGCTCGTCACCGAAGATGATCTCCGGCTGCGAGGCCAGGGCACGGGCCACCGCGACGCGCTGCTGCTGTCCGCCGGAGAGCTCGGTGGGCCGGTGGGTCAGCCGGTCGGAGAGCCCCACCATGTCGATGACCCGGCGCACCCACTCGGCGTCGGGCTTGCGGCCCGCGATGTCCATGGGGAGCGTGATGTTCTCGTACGCGGTCAGCGTGGGGAGCAGGTTGAACGCCTGGAAGATGAAGCCGATCTTGTCCCGGCGGAGCTGGGTGAGCTGCTTGTCCTTGAGGGAGCCCAGCTCCGTGTCACCGATCCGCACCGATCCGCTGCTGAAGCTGTCGAGACCGGCCACGCAGTGCATCAGGGTGGACTTGCCGGAGCCGGACGGGCCCATGATCGCGGTGAACTCGCCGCGGGGGAAGTCCACGGTGACCCCGTCCAGGGCGGTCACCCGGGTCTCGCCCTCCCCGTAGACCTTCGACAGATCCGTGGCGCGGGCGGCCACCGTGGTGACGCGGTGTGCGGTGGAAATGGTGGTCACGGGAATCTCCTGGTTCGGGGCTCCGGCCGAGGCATCGTCCGGGAGTGGATCGGAACCCCTCCATCGTCACCTCCGGTCCGCCGCCGGACGTCAGTCCCCGTGCCCGTTCCTGGGGCCGTCTTGAGTCGCACCGGGGGGCCCGCGGCCTCCTCCTGCGGTATGACACGGACCCCGAGGCCACCCGTCCCCGGGACCACGGGGCCCGGTACCGGGGGCCGTGCGGCCGGTCCTTCGCCCGGCGCTCCACCCGGGGTTTTCCCCGCTCCTCGGGCCGCCCCGGCGGCGCCCCCGTCGCGCACCCGGCGGATGCGCCGTCCGGGTGCGGCGACTTTACGTCAATCCGGAATCACGCCCCGCGTGCCCGCTACCCCGCCCAGGCATGTGGCGATGTCGTTCGACGAGTGCTGACGCCCCCTCAAACGATCAATAAAATAAGACAACATCGCGCCACTGATCCGCTGTTCGGGGGAAGTCCCCGGCTAGGGTCATGGCCAACGCGCCAGGCCCGGATGGTGGAATGCAGACACGGCGAGCTTAAACCTCGCTGCCCCTCGGGGGCGTACCGGTTCGAGTCCGGTTCCGGGCACCACTACGCACATGGCGCAGGCGGACGCACTCCCGCCCCCGGCCCCCGGGCCCGTACGGACGGGCGACGGGAATCCTCCTCGTACGGCGCGTGCCCGGTCGGCGGCGCGTGAAACCCATGGCATGTGAAACCCGCGGCATGCGAACCCGTGGCGTGTGAAACCCATGGCGTGCGGGAGTCACGGCGCGTGACCGTACCCGCCGCCCCCGCGCCCTCCGCCGCTTCCGCCGTGCGGTGGCTGAGCTGCCGGGGCGGGGGTGCGGGGGGACGATGGGAGGACGGCTGCGCGGGACGGGCGAGGCGCGGAGCCGCCCCGCTCCGGACGGTCGCCGGAGCGGGCAAGGAGGGTCGTTCGATGGTTGCGTCGGATGCGTGGCGGGTGGAGACCGGGGCGGAGGCGGAGAAGGACGCCCCGTCGGCTCCGGGCAGTCTGCTGGACGCGCTGAGTGTGGCCGCGGTGGTGCTCGGCTCCGACGGGCGGATCGCGCTGTGGAGCCCGCAGGCCCAGGACCTGTTCGGCTGGAGCGCCGAGGAGGCGCTGGGGCAGTACGCGGCCGCGCTGATGGTCGCGGAGGAGCACGTGGACCAGGTCGTGGAGCTGTTCGCGGCCGTCATGGCGGGGAAGGGCACCTGGGCCGGGGTCTTCCCCGTACGGCACAAGGACGGCTCCACCCGTCGGCTGGAGTTCCGCAACATGCGGCTGCTGGACGAGCACGGCGACGCGTACGCGCTGGGCATCGTCTGCGAGGAGGCCACGCTGCGCGGCGTGGAGCGCGATCTGGCGCTCCACGCCCGACTGGTGGCGCAGTCGCCCTTCGGGCTGGCCGTGCTGGACCCCGAGCTGCGCCTCCTGCTGGTCAACCCGGCGCTGGAGCGGATCACCGGACGACCGGCAGCCGAGCACCTGGGCCGAGGCCCCCGCGAACTGCTGCCGTTCCTGGACGGCGACGGGATCGAGTCCGCCATGCGCCGGGTGCTGGCCACCGGCGTCTCCGTGCGCGACCGGTTCATGACCGGCCGTTCCCCCGCCGACCCCGGCCACGAGAGCGCCTGGTCGATGTCGTGCTACCGGCTGGAGGACCCCGGCGGGCGGCTGATCGGCGTCACGATGATCGTGTCGGACGTGACCGAGCAGCACCGGGCGTCCCTGGAGGCCGCCGAGGCCCGGCGGCGGCTGGCGGTCATCGCCCGCGCCTCCGAGCGGGTCGGCACCGCCCTGGACCTGGAGCTCACCGCCCGCGAACTGGCGGAGGTGGTGGTGGACGAGCTGGCCGACATCGCGGCGGTCGACGTCCTCGACTCGGTCCTGGCCGCCTCCGAGCCGGCCGCCCCGCTCGACCGGGGCCCGCACGCCTTCCGGGCCCTGGCCGTGGCCGCCGGCCACGAGAGCCCCGGCATGCTCGCCGCCGACCCGCCCGGGGAGACCGCCCTCTACGCGGCGGAGCGCCTGGTCACCCGCTGCGTGACCACCGGCCGCCCGGTCCTCGTGGCCGAGGTCGCCGACCGGGACCTGCACCGCATCGCCCGCGACGAGAAGGCCGTCGAGCTGATGAAGGAGGCGGGTGTGCACTCCTACCTGGCCGTGCCGCTGATCGCCCGCGGGCAGGTCCTCGGCGTGCTCGACCTCGTACGCACCCGGGACCCGCGGCCGTTCGACGACGAGGACGTCGCGATGACCTGCGAGCTGGCCTCCCGCGCCGCCGTGTGCATCGACAACGCCCGCTGGTACCAGCACGTGCACGGCACCGCCCTGACCCTCCAGCGCCATCTGCTCCCGCACCGGCCCCCGCAGCCGTCCGGTCTGCGGATCGCCTACCGGTACCAGCCGGCGGAGACGGCCAGCGGGATCGGCGGCGACTGGTTCGACGCCATCCCCCTCCCGCAGGGCCGGACGGCCCTCGTCGTCGGCGACGTGATGGGCCACGGGATCAACGCCGCCGCCACGATGGGACAGCTGCGCACCGCCACCCGCGCCCTCGCCGGACTCGAACTCGCCCCCGCCGAGGTGCTGCACCACCTGGACCGCGTCACCGCCGACCTGCACGAGATGACCGCCACCTGCGTCTACGCCGCCCTCGACCCGCACCGCCGCACGTACCGCGTCGCGCTGGCCGGCCACCCGCCGCCCGTCCTGCTCCGGCCCGGCCGCGCCCCCCGGCTGCTGGACCTGCCCACCGGGGCGCCGCTGGGCGTCGGCGGCGTCCCCTTCCGCACCGCGGCCCTGGACCTGCGGGCCGGGGACAGCCTCGTCCTCTACACCGACGGGCTGGTGGAGACCCGTGACGAGTCCATCGACGCCCGCCTGGGCTCCCTGCTGCGCCTGCTCGCCGAACCCCACGCCTCCCTGGAGGCGACCTGCGACCGGGTGCTGACCGTGCTGCGCCACCCCGGCCACGACGACGACGTCGCCCTGCTCATCGCGCAGCTCACCCCCGACCGGGACTGAGCGTCGCGGGGACCGCGCCGGACACGGCCCCGGTATGAGTGAATTGCAAAATTATGCAATTAATTACATGCTGTGCTCGGTGTGTCGGCAAGTGTCCGCGGGCGTGCCGGTGTCCAGCGACGCCCCGGAACCCCGGGGCCGAAGGGGGTCCGTGGTCGTGCCGGTTCCGCTGTACCGGGCGCAGCCCGAGTCCTTCCGGCGGGTGTCCGACTCCTGGCGGGTGTGCGGCTCGTGCTCCTGGCGGGTGTACGGCTCATGACGGAGCGGCTCGAAGCCCTGCCCCTGCGCCACGTGCTGACCCTGCCCATGATGGGCGCCGCCGTCCGCACGGCGCGCGAGACCACCGAGCAGGTGCTGGTCGAGTGGGGCATCGGCCTGAACCACCCCGGCGTCGGCCCGGCCCTGCTGATCCTCAGCGAGCTGGTCGCCAACAGCGTCCGGCACGCGGCCGTGCTGTCCCCGAGCGTGACCGTGCTCTACGCGGCGGGCCCGGACACGTTCGCGTTCGGCGTCCACGACCGCCACCCGTACCGGCCCGCCCTGCACGCACCGGCCGCCGGCGCGGCCGGCGGCGGCCTGGCCACGGTCGCCGAACTCACGCTGGCCCTCGGTGGCACGGCCGTCGTGCGCGACGACGCGGACGGGCTGGGCAAGAGCATCTGGATCACCGTGCCCCTGCGGTGAGGGCGGAGCGCGCCGAGACCCGGCGCCCGGCCCCTCCGCACTTCGTCCCGTACCTGCCGCCAGAACATTACGAATTGTCGATGTCGGCAACTCGCGAGGCTCGCACATCGGAGCGGGCGCGCGAGGATGGCCCCATGGCGAAGAGTTTTGGGTGGACGCGATGCACGGGACACGTACGACCACGACGGACCGGCCGGACGGCCGGTACCGGGTGCGTGAGGCCGCTGCGATGAGCGCTCCGCTGTACCAACTGAAGGCCGAGTTCTTCAAGACGCTCGGTCACCCCGTGCGGATCCGGGTGCTGGAACTCCTCAGCGAGCGGGAGCACGCGGTGTCCGAGATGCTGTCCGAGATCGGCGTCGAGCCGGCCCACCTCTCGCAGCAGCTGGCCGTGCTGCGGCGGGCGAACCTGGTGGTCACGCGCCGGGAGGGCTCGGGCGTGTACTACTCGCTGGCCAACACCCAGGTGGCGGAGCTGCTGAGGGTCGCCAGGACCATCCTGTCGGGGGTCCTCGCCGGCCAGGCCGAGCTGCTGGCCGACCTGCGCGCGGCCGACCCGGACCGCCCCTAGGGCGGGGAACGGCCCGGGGCCCGGATTCCGCCGGGTCCGGGGCCCGCCACGCGCGCGACGACCCGTTCATCGTTTCCGTAAAGATCCTCCCCAAGCACTAGTCTGATTCTTTTGCCTACCCATTACTCTTGTGGGAAGGCCACGCAGGGTGGCCATGGAGGAGTGAGATGAGGAGCAGCAACCCGGTCTTCTCGCGACGGGGCTTCAGCCGCGACAACGGATACGCGGGCTTCAACGCGGCGCCGCAGGCCGGGGCCCCCGCAGCGGGCACCAACCCGTACGCGCAGGGCGCCGCCGCGAACCCGTACGCCACCAACCCCTACGCCCAGCCGGACACCCAGTACGGTGCCCCGCAGGCGCCGACGCGCTCCGGCGCGATGACGATCGACGACGTCGTCACGCGGACCGCGATCACGCTCGGCACCGTGGTGCTCGGCGCCGCGGCCGCCTGGGCCCTGCTGCCGGTCGACCCGGCCAACCTCGGCAAGTCGTACGGCATCGCGATCGGCGCCGCGCTGGTGGCGTTCGTCCTGTCGCTCGTCCAGTCCTTCAAGAGCAAGCCGGTCCCGGCGCTGATCGTCTCGTACGCGGCCTTCGAGGGCGTCTTCCTCGGAGTGATCTCCAGCGCGGTCAGCACGTACATCGGACCGGGCGTCGTGGTGCAGGCGGTGATGGGCACCATGTGTGTCTTCGCCGGTGTGCTCATCGCGTACAAGATGCGCTGGATCCGCGTGACCCGCCGCTTCTACGGCTTCGTGATGGCGGCCGCCATGGGCTTCATGCTCCTGATGGTGGTCAACCTGCTGTTCGCCGTCTTCAGCGGCGGTGACGGCCTCGGCTTCCGCAGCGGTGGCCTCGGCATCCTCTTCGGTGTCATCGGGATCATCCTCGGCGCCTGCTTCCTGGCGCTGGACTTCAAGCAGGTCGAGGACGGCATCGCGTTCGGCGCCCCGCGCGAGGAGTCCTGGCTGGCCGCCTTCGGCCTCACCATGACCCTGGTGTGGATCTACCTGGAGATGCTGCGTCTGCTCTCCATCCTGAGCGGCGACGACTGACCGTCGCAGCAACCGCAGCACCCGTACGACGGGAACGGCCCGCAGGCACWGTGCCTGCGGGCCGTTCCCGTTTCCCGAGCTTCCCGCCGTGTTTCCTGCCGTGTTTCTCGTGCCCCTCGTGCCCCTCGTGTTTCTCATGAGGGGAGGCGTCGGCTCGTTGGCGGGCACCCGGCCGGGGCGCGTAGGGTCGCGGGGTGCTCGATACGACCCCGCTGATCACCGCCGTGGACCGCTTCGCCGACCGGCTGCGCGCCGCCCCGCAGAGCCGTCTCCAGCGCGGAGCCGCCGCCGAGGCGCTTGCCGCGGCCAGGGAGCTGGCGCTGCGGGCCCAGAGGATCGAGGCGCCGGACCGGGAGCCCCGGACCATGCCGGACGCGGGGGTCTTCGCGGTCGGCGACCAGCTCGCCGTGGCGGGGCGCGATCTGGCGGTGGCACTGGAAACGGCCTCGTCGACCGAGCTCGACGAGGCCGTGCGATTCGTCATGGAGGCGGCAGAGCGGGCGTTCGCCTAGCCGGTGGCCGGTGGCCGGTGGCCGATGGCCGGTGGCCGGCGGGAGCCGTTCCGCCCGTGTGCCGCGGTGTCAGGCGTCAGGTGTCAGAACGAGGCGATGACGCGGTCGGCGAGGATGTAGACGTTCTCCTTGCCGCAGGAGAACGTCAGCGCGTACGCGCCGGAGACGCCGGAACCGCCCAGCAGAACCGGGTGCTCGCCCGCCAGTAGCGATTCGGACAGTCGCTCGGCCGTCTCGCGGTGCCCCGGGGTCATGCAGAGCGTGGTCCCGTCGACGAAGACGTAGACATCGAGCGTGCCGAGCGGGCCGGGGCGCACGTCGGCGAGCTCCGTACGGCTGTCGGCGAGCTCTTCGAGGCGGTTGACGGTGCGCTCGTGATCGGTGACGACGGGGGTCTGCACCGGTACGAAGTCGGGGTGCGAGGGGTGGCGGCGGCGGGCCGCGGCCAGCTCGGGGGAGTCCTCGGCGAACTCCGTGGCCCCGGTCAGCTCCGTCATGTCCGAGAGCCCGGTCAGCTCCGCCAGCTCCTCCAGGGCCTCGGTGGCGTCGAGGTCCATCGCGTCCAGTCCCGCGAAGTCCGCCTGGCGGGGCATGAAGAACGGCCCCTCCTCGCCCGTTCCGACCGGACCGCCCAGCAGGGACGGGGCGTCGGCGGCGTCACGGGCCTCCTGGGAGGCCCAGAAGGCGCGGGCCTCGGCGAGTTCGCGCTCGCGCTCCTCGGCGAGCGCCTCGGCGACGGCCGCGCGTATCTCGGCGACGGGGGTGGCGATGTCACCGCGGTTCTGCGCGGGCACGACGGCGCCGTGGACGCGGGCCGCGGCCAGCTCCGTACGGAGGGCCGAGACCTGCTTGCGCAGCCCGTGAGCAGCGTGCAGAGCAGCAGCGCCCACGGCCGTGGCGGCGGCGGTGGTCAGCAACAGGGCAAGAGGCATGGCGCTCACACATACTCCCGGTTTCAATCGATCCCCCGACTTCCTACCTCAGCTTGTCCCCTACCTGCGCCCTGTGTCAGTGCATTACGTCACGAATTGGACAGGTCTTTGGGCCCGGGGTTTAACCCCGGGATGGGTGTGGCCTGCGGGAATGACTCTCCCCCAGGAGATAGGTCACATCCTGGGGGAGATTCGGTCACGGTCGGGGCTCGGAAACAGCCACTTCGCGGTCCGGAGATCGGCCGAAAGCCATGCCCTCCGGCGACGGCCGGGTGTCGGGCCCACTAAGGCGGGCCCGACACCCGGCCGACCCGACTCCGCTGCACCTCGGCTCGGCCGCGCGTGTTCGTGGTCGCGTTCGCTTCGTTTCCGCTGCGGGCAGGTGCCGCCCTCGTTCCTCGGGCGACCCCTACCCTCCGCTGCACCTCAGCTCAGCCGCTCGATGACCATCGCCATGCCCTGGCCGCCGCCCACGCACATGGTCTCCAGGCCGAACTGCTTGTCGTGGAACTGCAGGCTGTTGATCAGCGTGCCGGTGATCCGGGCGCCGGTCATGCCGAAGGGGTGGCCGACGGCGATGGCGCCGCCGTTGACGTTGACCTTCTCCAGCGGCAGACCGAGGTCGCGGTAGGAGGGGATCACCTGGGCGGCGAACGCCTCGTTGATCTCGGCCAGGTCGATGTCGTCGATGGTCAGCCCGGCCCGCTTCAGCGCCTGCTTGCTGGCCTCCACCGGGCCGTACCCCATGATCTCGGGGGAGAGGCCCGAGACACCGGTCGAGACGATCCGGGCCAGCGGGGTCAGGCCCAGCTCGCGCGCCTTGGTGTCGGACATGATCACGAGCGCGGCGGCACCGTCGTTGAGCGGGCAGCAGTTGCCCGCGGTGACCAGTCCGTCCGGGCGGAACACCGGCTTCAGGCCCTGGACGCCCTCCATGGTGACGCCCGCGCGCGGGCCGTCGTCCTTGGCGACGACCGTGCCGTCCGGAGTGGTGACCGGGGTGATCTCGCGCTCCCAGAAGCCGTTCTTGAGGGCTTCCTCGGCGAGGTTCTGCGAGCGGACGCCGAACTCGTCCATGTCCTGGCGGGTGATGCCCTTGAGCCGGGCGAGGTTCTCCGCGGTCTGCCCCATCGCGATGTACGCGTCCGGGACCAGGCCGTCCTCGCGCGGGTCGTGCCAGCCGGCGCCCTCCTGCTCGGCGCGGGCCGCGGTGCGGGCCTCGGCCTCGGCGAACAGCGGGTTGTGCGTGTCCGGCCAGTTGTCGGAGTTGCCCTTCGAGAAGCGGGACACCATCTCGACACCGGCCGAGATGAAGACGTCGCCCTCGCCGGCCTTGATGGCGTGCAGTGCCATCCGGCTGGTCTGCAGGGAGGACGAGCAGTAGCGGGTGACCGTACAGCCCGGGAGGTGGTCCATGCCCATCTGCACGGCGATGATCCGGCCCAGGTTGTTGCCCTGCTCGCCGCCCGGCAGACCGCAGCCGAGCATCAGGTCGTCGATGTCCTTCGGGTCCAGCTCGGGCACCTTCGCCAGCGCCGTCCGGATGATCGTGGCGGTCAGGTCGTCCGCGCGCAGGTCCTTCAGCGAACCCTTGAAGGCCCGGCCGATGGGGGAACGGGCGGCAGAGACGATCACGGCTTCGGGCATCACGCGGCTCCATGAGGGCTGGAAGGCGGGTTCTGGCAGGTGCTGACTTGGAAGTTACCTGTACGTAGGGGCTGGGTCACCGGGCAGCGCATGTGATGCCGACCTCTTTTCTAAGCGACCGCTCAGTCGATCAATTGGCCGGGAGATTGCGCGGCTCCCCGCACGTCTTCCCGTCCTTCTCTCCGTCCTTCTCGCCACCTTTCTTCCCGTGCGTTCCGCCGTCGGTCCCCCCGTCCGTTCCGCGGTCCGCCTTCCCGGTCGTCGCCCCGGCCGACGTACCGCCGTCCGTGTCCCGCGAGGTGTTCCCGGCGGATTCCGCGTCCGCCACGCTCTCCAGGCCCTCCGCGTCCTGCGCCGCTTCCTCGTGCGTCTCCGGCTCGGGGTGGGGCTCCGTGGTCGCGGGCAGGCGCCGCCGCCTGCGCTGCTTGAGGAGCGCCCAGGGGGCCCGGGCCCCCGTGACCTCCGTACCGGCCTCCTTGGCCGCCTGGGAGGCCGCCTCGGCCACCGGCAGCATGTCCTCGCGCCGGGCCCCGTCCAGCCGCTCGGACTCCGGCCACAGCCCCAGCGCCGCGCAGAGCGTGGGCAGCACCGCCATCGCCGCCGTGGCGTAGCCCTCCGCCGACGGGTGGTAGTTGTCCGGCCCGAACAGCTCCCGGGGGTTCTCCTCGAACTCCGGCCCGAGCAGGTCGCCCAGCGACACCGTCCGCCCGCCCTGCTCCACCGAACCGATCGTCTGGGCCGCCGCCAGCTGCCGGCTCACCCGCCGGGCCAGCCAGCGCAGCGGCTGGTAGACCGGCTCGATCGTGCCCAGATCGGGGCAGGTGCCGACCACCACCTCGGCCCCCGCCGTCCGCAGCCTGCGCACCGCGGTGGTCAGGCAGCGCACGGACTGGGTGGCCGGGATGCGGTGCGTGACGTCGTTCGCGCCGATCATGATCACGCACACGTCGGGCGTGCGGGAGGCGTCGGCGAGCAGCAGCGAGACCTGCCGTTCGAGATCGTCCGACCGGGCACCCGGCTGGGCGACGTTGCGCAGGTCCACCGGCCGTTCGGAGACTGCCGCGAGCCCCGACGCGAGCAGCGCGCCCGGTGTCTGTCCGGCCCGGCGCACCCCCTGCCCGGCCGCCGTCGAGTCCCCCAGCAACCCCAGTCGCAGCGGTTCCGCGGGCCCGGTGAACGCCACCCCGTACCGCCCGTCGGCGCTCGGCGGAACCGGTGCGATACCGCCGCCCACCTGTCGTTTCGCCAGCTGGACCTCCGCCAGCAGGACGCCCACCGCCGCCGCACCGAGCAACCCGATGCTGCCGCCGCCGTAGGCCGCGCCCGCCGCGATCCGCCGTGCCACCCTCGCTCTTGACACAGTCCGGTCCACCTCCTCGTCGCCGTACCGCCGTACATACAGCTAACTGCCCCGCGGCGACCGTCGCTCAATCGCTTCGCCCAATCACGTCCCCGTACGCATACCCTTGCCGGACCATTACGGAGACCCCGGAGTACACGGTGCAATTCCACGATTCGATGATCAGTCTCGTAGGCAATACCCCGCTGGTGAGGCTGCGCAATGTAACGGCCGGCATCCAGGCGACGGTCCTGGCCAAGGTCGAGTACTTCAACCCCGGCGGTTCGGTCAAGGACCGGATCGCCCTGCGCATGATCGAGGCCGCCGAGCAGAGCGGCGAGTTGAAGCCGGGCGGCACGATCGTCGAGCCGACCAGCGGCAACACGGGCGTCGGCCTGGCGATCGTCGCCCAGCAGAAGGGGTACAAGTGCATCTTCGTCTGCCCGGACAAGGTGTCCACGGACAAGATCAATGTGCTGCGCGCCTACGGTGCCGAGGTCGTCGTCTGCCCGACGGCCGTTGACCCCGAGCACCCCGACTCCTACTACAACGTCTCCGACCGGCTGGTCCGGGAGACGCCGGGAGCCTGGAAGCCGGACCAGTACTCGAACCCCAACAACCCGCGCTCGCACTACGAGACCACCGGTCCCGAGCTGTGGGAGCAGACGGACGGGAAGATCACCCACTTCGTCGCGGGCGTCGGCACGGGCGGCACGATCAGCGGTACCGGCCGCTACCTCAAGGAGGTCAGCGACGGCGCGGTGAAGGTGATCGGCGCGGACCCGGAGGGCTCGGTCTACTCCGGCGGCTCCGGGCGTCCGTACCTCGTCGAGGGCGTCGGCGAGGACTTCTGGCCGAGCGCCTACGACCGCACGGTCACGGACGAGATCGTCGCCGTGTCCGACAAGGACTCCTTCCAGATGACCCGCCGCCTGGCCAAGGAGGAGGGCCTGCTGGTCGGCGGTTCCTGCGGCATGGCGGTGGTCGGCGCGCTGGAGGTCGCCAAGCGGCTGGGCCCGGACGACGTGGTCGTCGTCCTGCTGCCGGACAGCGGGCGCGGCTACCTGAGCAAGATCTTCAACGACGAGTGGATGGCGGACTACGGGTTCCTGGAGGACGCCGGTCCGTCGGCCCGGGTCGGGGACGTGCTCGACCACAAGGAGGGGCCGATCCCGACGCTCGTCCACATGCACCCCGAGGAGACCGTCGGCGAGGCGATCGAGGTCCTGCGCGAGTACGGCGTCTCGCAGATGCCGATCGTGAAGCCGGGGGCCGGCCACCCGGACGTGATGGCCGCCGAGGTCATCGGTTCCGTGGTGGAACGGGAGCTGCTCAACGCGCTGTTCGCCCAGCGCGCCTCGCTCTCCGACCCGCTGGAGAAGCACATGTCGCCGCCGCTGCCGCAGGTCGGCTCCGGCGAACCGGTCGAGGACCTGATGGCGGCGCTCGGCGGCACGAACGCGGCGGACGCGGCGATCGTGCTGGTGGAGGGCAAGCCGAAGGGCGTCGTCAGCCGCCAGGACCTGCTGGCGTTCCTCGCCAAGGACGCGTCGGCCGGCAAGGCGTAGCGCGGGGCCGGGCCCCGCGGGGCCCGGCTTCTGCGGGGCGGTGGGGCCGGGCTTCGCGAAAACGGTACGAGCGCGACACGTACGCGCAGCACCGGCTTAACACGGGTCCGGCAGATTGATGGGTGTCGGCGGGGGAGACCCGTCGGCACCCGATACGGCGACACCGGACTACGGAGCGGCTCCCGGACCTCCACCGTCGCCGGGACGCGTCGACCGGTACTGACCCGGGCCGCGTCCCTCGCGGGGACCGCCGTCGTCCCGCCCCCTGGGAAACCGGGGGTGCGGCGGTCCCCGCGACACACGGGACGACGACCCGCCCGTCGGGCACGGGGCGCGGGTTCAGTCCTCCCAGTCCGAGGCCACGTGCCCGGAACGCCGTTGGAGGAACGGCCAGTTGCGGGCGGCGTGCACCGCGTTGACCGCGACGATCCCCAGCCAGGCGACGACCAGACCACTGGTGTGGGCCGTCTCGGCGCCGATCGCCGACAGCGGCACGGCCAGGACCAGCGAGACGATCGCGAAGCCGTAGCGCTCGGCGAAGCCGCCCAGCGGATGCGGCGGGCGCGTGCCCCTGGCGAGGCTCACCCGCTGCTCGGCGAGATGGCGCCGGACGCGGCGGTCGAGCGTGGCGTCGAGCCGGTGCTCGACCTTCTCCAGGAAGGATTCGACGAGCGCGGACTCGTACTCCGAGCCCAGCTCGCCACGGGCCCGCAGGGCGGCGTCGAGCTCGTTCCTGAGCTCGGGGTCTCCGGCTTTCATGCCCCTCAGGCTAGGAACCGACGCCCTCGCGCGCAGTGGGGCTGTCCCCCCTCTTTGCCGGGGGGAACGCCTCACGGAGGGCGCCCGCGGGAGTCCCGGAAAGTCGTTCGTAACATTCGCCGCCGCCGGTGCGTGTACCCGGTGAGAGCAGTTCCCGGGGGCCGAACCGTTCCCGGGGGATGGATGGACGGACGGAGGACGATGCTGACGGGGGCCGAGGATTTCGACGCGTTCTACACGGCCACGGCCAAGAGACTGGTCGCCACCGTCTACGCGACGACCGGTGATCTGGCGGAGGCGGAGGACGCGGTGCAGGAGGCGTACGTACGGGCGTGGCAGCGCTGGGACCGCCTGGTGCGCGAGGGCGATCCGCTCCCCTGGGTGCGGACGGTGGCGGTCCGGCTGGCGATCAGCACCTGGCGCAGGACGCGCAACCGGGTGCGCGCGCACTTCCGGCACGGGCCGCCCGCGGACGCGCCCGGCCTCTCGGCGGACCGGGTGGCGCTGCTGGACGCCCTCGGCGAGCTGAACGCCGAGCAGCGCCGGGCCGTGGTCCTGCACCACCTGCTGGACCTGCCGGTGGAAGAAGTGGCGCGTGAGACGGGTGTGTCGAACGGTGCGGTACGGACCCGGCTCCACCGGGCCCGCAAGGTGCTCGGCGAGAGGCTGGCCGATCCCTTCGTCACCGCCGGGCGAGTGGGGAGTGCGGACCATGGCTGAGGTCGAGGAACTGCTGGACGGTGTCGCGGTGCGGCTGCCGGCCGCCGAGGAGATCCGACGGCGCGGACAGCGGCGCCGGGCGCGCCGCAGGACGGGCGCGGCGGCCCTGTGCACGGTCGCGCTGCTGGCCGCCGGGGCGTGGGCCCTGCTGCCGGGCGGGCCGGACGGGCCGGACGGGCGGGGCGCCGTGGCCATCGCACCGGACAACCCGTTCCGCGAGAACGGCGCGGTCCGGAACCTGCCCGCGAAGGAGGTACCGCTGTACGGCACGTGGCGCTGGAAGGACAACGAGGGGCGGCCCGTCGACTCCGACGCCCGCGGCGACCTCCTGAACCGGGCGGGACTCGGCACGTTCTGCCCGGGGACGTCCCCGGAGACGGGCCGGGTCGACCGGATCGGCTACACCAAGGAGTACCGGGGCGTGCGCAAGGCCGTGGCCCGGCAGTGCCTCGTCGAGTACGACGACGAGGCCACGGCCGGGGACGAGTTGAGGACGGTGCTCGCCGGACTGGACGCGGACGGCCTGAGCCGTACGGCGGGCGCGTCGCAGGACGTACGGGAAGGCGCGGCGGCCCCGGAGACGGTCACCGCCTGGTCCGGGAAGGTGCCGGGCGGCCATACGCTGCGGGTCTTCACACAGCGCTGGAAGTCCTGGGTCTCGGTCGTCGAGGTCCTGGACGGTGACTCCTGAGCATCGGGTTCCGGGGCCGGGCCGGGGTTCCTGGTCCGGGCCCGGGTTCCGGTGGCCCGGCTGCATATGGACATGCAGATGCCATGCTGGCTGAATGGATCTGTCGGCGCCGGATCATGGTGCGCCGGATCGACCGAGGGGACAGCATGAGCGGGAGCGGCCCGGCCGCGCGGTTGCAGCAGCTCTTCGAGGGGCGCCGGCTCACGCCCACCCAGCGCCGGATCGCGCACTCGATGGTGCGCAGGGCCGGGGACGTGCCGTTCCTGTCGAGCGTGGAGCTGGCCGAACTCGCCGGGGTCAGCCAGCCGTCCGTCACCCGGTTCGCCGTGGCGCTCGGCTTCGACGGTTATCCGGCGCTCCGCAAGCACCTGCGGGAGGTCGCCCCCGCCGAATCCGCGCCGGGGGACGGGGACGACGCGCACAACGAGTACCAGCAGGCGGTGCTCGGCGAGATCGAGAACCTGCGGCACCTGGCCGAACTGCTCGCCGACCCGGGGCCCGTCGAGCGCGCGGGCAGGCTGCTGGCGGCCTCGCGCCCGCTGCCGGTGCTCGGGCTGCGGGCCGCCTCCTCGCAGGCGCGCGGCTTCGGGTACTTCGCGGCCAAGGTCCACCCCGACGTCCGGGTGCTCGACGAGGGCGGCAGCATGCTGCCCGACCGGATCGACGCCGCCCGGCGCGCGGGTGCCACCGCGCTGATCTGCTTCGCGCTGCCCCGGTACCCGAAGGAGGTCGTGGACGCCCTCGCGTACGCGCGCGAACAGGGGCTGACCGTCGTGTCCGTCGCGGACTCCGCCTTCGCGCCCGTCGCCGGGCACAGCGACCTGCTGATCCCGGCCGCCGTCGGCACCGGGCTCGCCTTCGACACCGCGTGCGCGCCCATGCTGCTGGGCCGGGTGCTGCTGGAGGCGATGTGCGACGCCCTGCCCGACGCACAGGCGCGGCTGGAGGAGTTCGACGCGCGGGCGGCGGCGCGGGGGCTGTTCGTCGAGTGAGGCCGCCGCCGGGTGCGTACCGGTGGCGGCCCCGGCCCGGGTTCCGGGCGGGCGCCGGCGGTGGTCCGGCCCGGGTTCCGGGCGGGCGTCGGCGACCCCGACAATGGGGCCGTGCTGGAACTGCTGCCGGGGATCGGTGTGGAGCTGCCGGGCGGGGCCGGGACGCTCCGGTTCGGGGCGGGGCCCGAGGAGGCCCTGGCCCGGCTGGAGGCGGCCGCGCCCCGGACGTACCGGGGGCCGCAGTGCAGCTCGTTGACGCTCGCGGACTACTCCGAACCGCGCCACGCCCATGACGCCTGGTGCTCCGGCTACCTCCACCAGCCGGAGTGGAACGTCGTCGCCGAGTTCGACGGAGTCCGGCTGGCCCTGGACGGCGGGGGACCGGACGCGGCGGACCGGCTCGCGCGGATCAGGATCACGGGGGGACGGCCGGGCTCCGGCGCGCGGGGCCCGGGGGCGGTGTGGGACGGCGTCGACCTGTTCGGGCACCCCGCCGAGGAGGTGCTCGCCGTGCTTCCGGAACCGGTCCGGCCGCCGGAGGCCCGGGGGTGGGTGGTCGTGCCGCAGCTCTCGCTCCGCCTGGACGGGCAGGACGTCCCGGCCGGTGAGCCGTGGCGGGAACTGGTCCTGGCGGGGGACGGGAACGGAGGCTGGGAGAGCTGCTGCCGGGGACGGTTCGGCTGTGCCGCGGGCGGCGACGGCATGGTCGGGATCATGCTCTGACGACCCCGTACCGGGGCCTTTCGTCCCGTGTCGGGGCCCGCTCGTTCCGCGGCGGACCGCCCGCCGTTTCTCAGACACCGCTCATCTGCGGCCACTACCCTCCGGCTCCGACAGGCCCGGCCGGAGGCCGGGGACGCCGTGGGAAGAGAGGTACGGACGTGGGGCGCGGAGCTCAGTCGTTGGCGAGGGTGGCCGTGATCGTACGGGCCGGGGCCGCGCCGCTGTGGTGGCCCGGGCTGCTCGCGGCGGCGATCGGCGCGCTGGTGCCGGGGCTCACCGGGCGCCGGATCGGGCTGCTGGCCGGGGCGGCGCTGTTCCTGATCACCGCCGCCGCGGTGGCACTGGTGCGCGGCCGGCGGTACACGGCGCTGGCCGCGGCGGCCACTCGCGCCGGGCGGTCCGACTTCCTCCAGGACCGGGCCGTGACCGTGCGCGAGTGGCGGCGCGGGCACCGGTGGTGGCTGCTCGGGGCGTTCCTGGCCGCCGTCGCCAGCGCGTTCCTGCTGCCCGCCGCCGGCGGGCTGGTGCTGGCCGGGGCCGGGGCCGGGCTGTGGATCAAGGCCGTCCGGATCGGCCGGGCCGAGCACCGGGACGACGTCCTGTACTGGGTGCGGACCGACTGGACGGAGCGCGGACGGCCCGCGGGCAAGCGGGTCAAGGGGTACCGGACCACCGGACCGATGGCGGGGGACGCCGCGTTCGGCGGGGCGCCGCGCCGGAGCTGAGCCCCCGCGCGGACCCCGACACGATCGGCCCCGCGTCCGGGCACACCGGCGCGGGGCTGTTGACTACGAGTATTCAGACCTTCAGGATGTGAATAGAAGACTTACAGTCACGAGGAGGCGCCGCCATGTCAGGACCCCGCCCCGTACGGGCACCGCGCGGTACGGAACTGAGTGCCCTGGGATGGCAGCAGGAAGCCGCCCTGCGCATGCTGCAGAACAACCTCGACCCCGAGGTCGCCGAGCACCCCGACAAGCTCGTCGTCTACGGCGGCACCGGCAAGGCGGCCCGCGACTGGCGCTCCTTCGACGCGATGGTGCGCACGCTCAGGACCCTCAAGCAGGACGAGACGATGCTCGTCCAGTCCGGGCGCCCGGTCGGCGTCATGCAGACGCACGAGTGGGCGCCGCGGGTGCTGATCGCCAACTCCAACCTGGTGGGCGACTGGGCGAACTGGGAGGAGTTCCGCCGCCTGGAGGCGCTCGGACTCACCATGTACGGCCAGATGACCGCCGGTTCGTGGATCTACATCGGCACCCAGGGCATCCTCCAGGGCACGTACGAGACCTTCGCCGCCGTCGCCGCGAAGAAGTTCGGCGGGACGCTGGCCGGCACGATCACCCTGACCGCCGGGCTCGGCGGCATGGGCGGCGCCCAGCCGCTCGCCGTGACCATGAACGACGGCGTCGCGATCTGCGTCGACTGCGACCCGCGCGCCATCGAGCGCCGGATCGAGCACCGCTACCTGGACGTGCGCGCCGACTCCCTGGAGCACGCCCTCCAGCTGGCCACCGAGGCCCGGGACGCCCGCCGCCCGCTCTCCATCGGGCTGCTGGGCAACGCGGCGGAGCTGCTGCCGCGGATGCTCGCCGAGGGGGCGCCGATCGACATCGTCACCGACCAGACCAGCGCGCACGACCCGCTCTCGTACCTCCCGCTCGGCGTCGACTTCGACGACATGGCCTCGTACGCCGCCGAGAAGCCCGCCGACTTCACGCAGCGCGCCCGGGAGTCGATGGCCAGGCACGTCGAGGCGATGGTCGGCTTCATGGACGCCGGGGCCGAGGTCTTCGACTACGGCAACTCGATCCGAGGCGAGGCGCAGCTCGCGGGCTACGACCGGGCCTTCGACTTCCCCGGCTTCGTGCCCGCCTACATCCGGCCGCTGTTCTGCGAGGGCAAGGGCCCGTTCCGCTGGGCGGCCCTGTCCGGCGAGGCGTCCGACATCCACAAGACGGACAGGGCGATGCTGGAGCTCTTCCCGGAGAACGAGTCGCTGCACCGCTGGATCAGGATGGCCGGCGAGCGCGTCCACTTCCAGGGACTGCCCGCCCGGATCTGCTGGCTCGGCCACGGCGAACGCGACCGGGCCGGCGAGCGCTTCAACGACATGGTGGCGAGCGGCGAACTGGCCGCCCCGCTGGCCATCGGGCGCGATCACCTGGACTGCGGTTCCGTGGCCTCCCCGTACCGGGAGACCGAGGCCATGCTCGACGGGTCCGACGCGATCGCCGACTGGCCGCTGCTGAACGCCATGGTCAACGTGGCGTCCGGGGCCTCCTGGGTCTCCATCCACCACGGCGGCGGCGTCGGCATGGGGCGGTCCATCCACGCCGGACAGGTGACCGTCGCCGACGGCACGAAGCTCGCGGGCGAGAAGATCCGCCGGGTCCTCACCAACGACCCGGGCATGGGCGTCATCCGGCACGTCGACGCCGGGTACGACATCGCGGAGTCGGTCGCCGCCGACAAGGGCGTACGGGTGCCGATGAAGGAGGAAGGCCAGTGAGCCTGCCGTCCGGCGGCGCGGACACCGGGGCCGGCACGGGTGCCGGCCCCCGGTCCGGGGCGTCGTCGTTCCAGGAGATGTGGCGGGACCTGCTGCCGGTCGGCCGGAACCGGGACAGCGGCGGCTACCGCCGCTACGCCTGGACCGGGGCCGACGCCGACTGCCGCGCCTGGTTCCGCGCCCAGGCCGAGGCGCGCGGGCTCGCCCACGAGGTGGACCGCAACGGCAACCAGTGGGCCTGGCTCGGCGACCCGCTCGCCGGGGACGCCGTCGTCGCCGGATCGCACCTCGACTCCGTGCCCGACGGCGGCGCCTTCGACGGACCGCTCGGAGTGGTCTCCGCCTTCGCCGCGCTCGACGAACTCCGCCACAGGGGAGTGGAGTTCGTCCGGCCGCTGGCGATCAGCAACTTCGGCGACGAGGAGGGGGCCCGATTCGGCCTCGCCTGCGTGGGCTCCCGGCTCGCCGCCGGACAGCTGACCGCGGAGGCGGCCCACCGGCTCCGCGACGGCGACGGCGTCACCCTGCCGCAGGCCATGGAGGCGGCCGGGTACGACCCCGGGGCCATCGGTCCGGACCCCGAACGGCTCGCCCGCATCGGCGCGTTCGTCGAACTCCACGTCGAGCAGGGCCGCGCCCTCGACCTCACCGGCGACCCGGTCGGCATCGCCTCCGCGATCTGGCCGCACGGCCGCTGGCGGTTCGACTTCCGCGGCGAGGCCAACCACGCGGGCACCACCCGTCTGGCCGACCGGCGCGATCCCATGCTCACGTACGCCGAGACCGTGCTGGCCGCCCGCCGCGAGGCCGAACTCGCCGGTGCCGTCGCTACGTTCGGCAAGATCTCCGTCGAGCCGAACGGCGTCAACGCGATCCCGTCCCTCGTCCGGGGCTGGCTCGACTCCCGCGCCGCCGACCAGGCCGCCCTCGACACGGTGGTCACCGGCATCGAGCGGGCCGCCCGGGAACACGCCGAGCGGGCCGGGATCGACCTCGACGTCGTACGGGAGTCCTTCACGCCCGTCGTCGAGTTCGAGCACGCCCTGCGCGACGAACTCGGCAGGATCCTCAAGGGCCGCGGCGGCGACGGCCGGCCGGTCCCCGTCCTCGGCACCGGGGCCGGACACGACGCGGGTATTTTGTCCGCCTCGGTCCCCACCGCCATGCTGTTCGTGCGCAACCCCACCGGCGTCTCGCACTCCCCGGCCGAACACGCGGCCGAGGACGACTGCGCGGCCGGAGTGACCGCACTCGCCGACGTACTGGAAGGTCTCGCGTGCAGCTGACAACGGAACCGGCGGGCCGGTCCGCCACCGTGACGTACTGGCTGTCCCACGCCTGGCTCGGCACCCATGTCGAGCCGGGCGTCGCCCTGGACGTCTCCGGCGGGATCATCGCGGGCGTCCGCACCGGCGTCGCCACCCCGCCGCCGGGCGCCACCGTGCTGCGCGGACTCACCGTCCCCGGGCTCGCCAACACCCACTCGCACGCCTTCCACCGCGCCCTGCGCTCCACCGTCCAGGTCGGCTCCGGCACCTTCTGGACCTGGCGCGAGACCATGTACCGGGTCGCCTCCCGGCTCACCCCCGACTCGTACCACGACCTCGCCCGCGCCGTGTACGCCGAGATGGCGCTGGCCGGCATCACCGCGGTCGGCGAATTCCACTACCTGCACCACGCGCCGGGCGGCACCCCGTACGACAACCCGAACGCCATGGGCGAGGCCCTGATCGCGGCGGCGGGCGAGGCCGGCATCCGGATCACCCTGCTGGACACCGCCTACCTCTCCGCCGGATTCGGCAGGCGCCCGGGCCAGTACCAGCCGCCGGACCAGTACCAACTGCGGTTCTCCGACACCACCGCGGAGTCCTGGGCCGAACGCGCCTCGCTGCTCAAGGGCGGCGACCACGCCCTGATCGGCGCCGCCGTCCACTCCGTGCGCGCCGTGCCGGCCGAGCAGCTCGCCACCGTGGCCGCCTGGGCCGAGGAACGGCGGGCGCCGCTGCACGTCCACCTCTCCGAGCAGACCGCCGAGAACGACGCCTGCCTCGCCGTCCACGGCCGCACGCCGACCCGGCTCCTCGCCGACCACGGCGTCCTCGGCCCGCGCACCACCGGCATCCACAACACCCACCTCACCGACGAGGACATCGCGCTGATCGGCTCCTCGTCGACCGGCACCTGCATGTGCCCCACCACGGAACGCGACCTCGCCGACGGGATCGGCCCGGCCGTCGCCCTCCAGCGGGCGGGCTCGCCGCTCTCCCTCGGCAGCGACAGCCACGCCGTGATCGACCTCTTCGAGGAGGCGCGCGCGATGGAACTCGACGAGCGCCTGCGCACCCGGACCCGGGGCCACTGGACGGCGGCGGCCCTGCTGCGCGCCGCGACCGCCGACGGCCACGCCGCGCTCGGCCGGCCGGAGGCGGGCGTCATCGAACCCGGCGCCCCCGCCGACCTGGCGACCGTGGCCCTGGACTCCGTCAGAACAGCGGGACCGGTGCCCCGGCTCGCCGCCGAGGCGGTCGTGTTCGCCGCCTCCGCGGCCGATGTGCGGCACACGGTCGTGGCGGGACGGCACATCGTCCGCGACGGCCGGCACACGCTGGTCGAGGACGTCCCCGCGGCGCTCGCCTCGGCCATCGCGGCCCTGCACCGCTGAGAGCCCGCCGAGCGGACCCCGGCCGGGGGCCAACCGGCAGGTTCCGAGAGCCCGCCGGGTGACCCCCGGCCGGACGGCCACCCGCCGGACCCCGACACCCGCCCCCGCAAGGAGARCAACCACCCGATGACGACGACCGCCATCACCAACATCGCGAGCCTGGTCACCAACGACCCCTCCCTCCGCGCGGATTCCCCCCTGGGCCCGGTCCGGGACGCGACCGTCGTCATCGAGGACGACCGGATCGTCTGGGTCGGCGAATCGGGCGGAGCACCCGCCACCGACGACGTCGTCGACGCGGGCGGCCGGGCGGCGATCCCCGGCTTCGTCGACTCCCACTCCCACCTCGTGTTCGCGGGCGACCGCACCGAGGAGTTCAACGCCCGGATGTCCGGCCGCGCCTACAGCGCGGGCGGCATCAGGACCACGGTCGCCGCGACCCGCGCCGCCACCGACGACGAACTCTCCGCCAACGTCGCCCGCTACCTCGCCGAGGCGCTGCGCCAGGGCACCACCACCATCGAGACCAAGTCCGGCTACGGCCTCACCGTCGAGGACGAGGCCCGCGCCCTGCGCATCGCCGCCCGGCACACCGAGGAGGTCACCTACCTCGGCGCCCACATCGTCTCCCCGGACTACGCCGACGACCCGGCCGGCTACGTCGAACTGGTCACCGGTGCGATGCTCGACGCCTGCGCCCCGTACGCCCGTTGGGTCGACGTGTTCTGCGAGCGCGGCGCCTTCGACGGCGACCAGGCCCGTGCCGTCCTCACCGCGGGCCGGGCCCGGGGCCTGCACCCCCGCGTCCACGCCAACCAGCTCGGCCACGGTCCCGGCGTCCAGCTCGCCGTCGAACTCGACGCCGCGTCCGCCGACCACTGCACCCACCTCACCGACGCCGACGTGGACGCCCTGGCCCAGGGGAACACCGTCGCCACACTGCTCCCGGGCGCCGAGTTCTCCACCCGCGCCACCTGGCCGGACGCCCGCCGCCTCCTCGACGCGGGCGCCACCGTCGCGCTCTCGACGGACTGCAACCCGGGCTCGTCGTTCACGTCCTCGATGCCCTTCTGCATCGCCCTCGCCGTGCGCGACATGGGAATGACGCCGGACGAGGCGCTCTGGTCGGCCACCGCGGGCGGCGCTGCGGCGCTGCGGCGCACGGACATCGGCCGCATCGCCCCCGGAGCCCGCGCCGACCTGGTGCTCCTCGACGCGCCCAGCCACGTCCACCTCGCCTACCGGCCGGGCGTCCCGCTGGTCCACGCTGTCTGGCGGCGGGGCGAGCGCGTCCTCTGAGAGCGGCCCGGACCGCCGTGCGGCAGGTCCCTCGCGGCCAGGTCCCGTGCGGCCCGGTCTCCTCGCGGCCCGGCCGACGACCGCCCGGGCCGCCGCCTCCGGGAGCCCACCGGGCGCCCGTGCACGGCCCGGTGACGGGTCGTCGGACATGCGGAAGGACCCGCCCCTGCCGGGACGGGTCCTTCGTCGAGGGGTGGCGCTCACTCCTCCAGCGTCAGCCCTCTGCGGAGCTTGACCAGGGTGCGGGAGAGCAAGCGCGACACGTGCATCTGGGAGATGCCCAGTTCCTCGCCGATCTCCGACTGCGTCATGTTGGCGACGAACCGGAGCGAGAGGATCGTCCGGTCGCGCCGGGGCAGCGAGGCGATCAGCGGTTTCAGGGACTCGACGTACTCGATGCCCTCCAGCCCGTGGTCCTCGTAGCCGATGCGGTCCGCCAACGCGCCCTCGTGCTCGTCCTCCTCGGGCTTGGCGTCCAGCGAACTCGCGGTGTACGCGTTGCTGGCCGCCATGCCCTCGACGACCTCGTCCTCGGTGATGCCGAGGCGGTCGGCGAGCTCGCCCACGGTGGGCGATCGGTCCAGTTGCTGGGCGAGCTCGTCGCCCGCCTTGGCCAGGTCGAGCCGCAGCTCCTGCAGTCGGCGCGGAACGCGCACGGACCAACTGGTGTCGCGGAAGAAGCGCTTGATCTCGCCGATGATGGTCGGCATCGCGAACGTGGGGAACTCCACGCCCCGGCTGAGTTCGAACCGGTCGATCGCCTTGATCAGACCGATCGTGCCGACCTGGATGATGTCCTCCATCGGCTCGCTGCGGGAGCGGAACCGGGAGGCGGCGAACTTGACCAGGGCCAGGTTCAGTTCGACGAGCGTGTTGCGGACGTACGAGTACTCGTGGGTGCCCTCTTCGAGGGATTCGAGCCGTGCGAAGAGCGTCTTCGACAGCGCCCTGGCGTCCAGCGGCCCCACCTCGTCGTAGGGCGGGATCTCGGGAAGTCCTTCGAGGCCGTCGCCGTGGTCGGTGGCGACGGGGCGGCTGCCGGTGTCATCGGGGTGACCGGGGCCGCTGCCGGCGGTGCCGGTGGTGCTCGCAGCGGTACTGACAGTGGTACTGACGGTGCTGAAGGTGCTGCTGTTCCGCGGGCCGTCTCCGGCGTTCGCGGCAGGGGAGTCTGAGGGGGTCAGTCCTTGAGGACCTGCTGACGTCGCGTCGGGGGTACGCGGTCCGTCGAGCCGGGGTGACATGGTCTCCTCCATCGTTCTCGGCATATGGCTGCCGATGCCCATACGTGTTCCTGCGGTGAAGCGGCGCCTCCGAAGCCGGCCGTGTTTTTTGGGGTCCCTCTACCCTTACCCGTTACGGACGGACAGTTACAAGCGCCAATTGATGCTATATGTCCGGTTTATTGAGGTCTTTGGGTATCGCATGGCGCACAGAGCGCGTACTGTTTCAAGAACGTCAGAGACAGCACATACGGATCTGCGCACGCGGGGACGCGGCCAGTGACGAACGGCGAAGAGGGACGGGCATGGACCGCGGGACGGTCGGCAGCGCGAACCGGGGACGACTTCAGGTCGAGGTCCGGACCGAGGGACGCAGCGAGGTCGTGACACCGGTGGGTGAGCTGGATCACCACACGGCGGACCTGTTGCGGGAACCCCTGGAGCACGCGGTCGAGCAGGGGCGGGCGCGCCTGGTGGTCGACTGCTCGCGCCTCGAATTCTGTGATTCCACCGGGCTCAACGTGCTGCTCGGTGCCCGCCTCAAGGCGGAAGCGGCCGGGGGAGGGGTCCATTTGGCCGGAATGCTGCCGGTGGTGGCGAGGGTCTTCGAGATCACCGGGGCCGAGGCGGTCTTCACCGTCCATGACTCCCTCGAAGCCGCTCTGGACGGGTGATCGCGCCGCGCGATCGCGACCCGGGCACGCGGTCTGTTGCCCGTGTCACGCGATCCGCGCGGACGAAGCGGGTGTTGTCACGATTCGGCCGGGCAGAAGACATCCGGCGGAGCCGCGGGCGACCGGCGGGCTCCACATCCGTACCCGTACCTGTATCTGTACCTGAAACTGCGACTGTCACATTGTTTCGATGGCGACATGGTGAATCGGTGAGGTGAAGCGCTGATGAGCACCACCCGGCAGCATCCGCCGGGCGACCTCGGCCGCGAGCCGGAGGACGTCGGCGTGGACGCACACCCGGACGCGGGCGCCGGTGCCGCCTCCTCCTCCGGACCGGCCGAGTGGCAGTGGCACACCCTGTCGCTGCGCGACGTCGGCGGCACCGTGCCGACGGCCCGCGACTTCGCCCGCCGGGCGCTCCACGAATGGGGCTGGCTCCCCGCGTCCAGCGCCGACGGCCGGGCCGCCGCCGAGGACGTCCTGCTGGTCGTCTCCGAACTGGTCACCAACGCCTGCCTGCACGCGGACGGCCCCGAGGAGATGCGCATCGCCTGCACGGCGAAGGTGCTGCGGGTGGAGGTCGTCGACTCGGGCGCGGGGCAGCCCGCGCCGCGCACCCCGCACCGGGCCGGCCGGCCCGGCGGCCACGGCATGTTCATCGTGCAGCGGCTCTGCCTGGACTGGGGCGTCCTCCGGGTGCCCGGCAGGCCCGGCAAGACGGTCTGGGCGGAGCTGGCCGCCCCCGCGTAGGGCGCCGCCCGTACGCACCGCCCCTCAGGAGCGCGCCGGATCGGCGCGCTCTTTGTCTTCCCTCCTCAAGGTGCCGGGCGTACCTTGAGCGCCGATCTGATGTGTCGTCAGTAACTTGCGTCGGTGCGCCCGACCCACGGCGTGCGGCGGCTCCCGAGGATTTCCGACGACTTCCGGCGACTTCCGGCATGAGGGGAACTCAGAGGTGTCCTACCAGAAGCGAACAGCTCTCGCGCTGGCGTCCGCGCTGGCGGGCGCGGTGGTGCTGATGGCCGCGCCCGCCGCCCACGCCACGGTCGTGGACGTCGACTACAAGTGCAAGACCCCGATCGGCGACAAGAGCGCCGTGTCCCCCATCGACATCAAGAGTGTCAGGAGCGGCAGCGGCTACCGGCTCACGATGTCCTTCCAGAAGGGCGTCTCGTCCAGCCCCGTCGAACTGGGCAAGGGCGCGATGAACCCCAGCGCGGTGATCGAGGTGGGCGGCGCCGATCCGGGCCGGGTCCAGGTCTCCGGCCCGTCGAACTCCGCGGCGATACCCGCCAACACCCCCATCAAGATCAGCGACCTGTCGGGCACCTACACGCCGAAGAAGAGCGGCAAGGTCGACTTCACCGCCGGGGTGCTCACCATCAAGGCGCTGGGCACGACCACCACCTGCACCCCCGCCAACAACCCCGGCCCCTCGCTCCGGCTCGACGTGACGGCCGCCGGGGGCGGGGCTGTGGCTGACCCGGCGGGGACAGCGGCAGGGGGCGGGGGCGGTGGGCCACTAGGCGTTCCTTCCGGCCCCACACACCCGGCCCGGCCGCACCCGGCACGCCCGCACCCGGTACGCCCGCACCCGGCCCGACGAGCCCGGTACGCCCGTGCCCGGTACGTCCGGGCCCGCGGTCCATGACCCAGCCGCCGCCGTCACGCACCAGGGAGCCGCCCATGCCGCCGCCGCCGACGACCGGCCGCGCCGTCCGACTCGCCCTCGCCGTACTGCTGTGCGCCCTCGCCGTGCCCCCGGCGGCGGCCGCCGCTCCCCGGGCGCCGTCGCCCGCGAAGGACGCGTCGTGGACGGCGCGGCCCGCCGGGAGCGGCTCGGGCGGGAAGGGCGGCAGACCGTACTTCTACCTGGAGGGGGCACCCGGCAGCGTTCTGCAGGACCGGCTCTCCGTCACCAACCCCGGCCGCTCCCCGATCACCGTGCGCCTGCGCGGCACGGACGGGCCCGGGGCGAGGACCGTGCCGCGGCCGGGCACGGAGGGCGCGCCCGGCACCGGCCCCGGGGCCTGGCTGCGGGCCGCCGCCACCGAGGTGACCGTGCCCGCCCGCACCCGCGCCGATGTGCCGTTCACCGTCACGGTCCCGGCCGGGGCGGTGCCCGGCGACCGCTCCGGCGCGATCGCCGTACGCGGCGGCGGCCGCTCGGTGGAGGTGGGCCTCCGGCTGCGGATCGGCGGACCGGCCGTGGCCGCGCTCACCGTCGAGGACGTCACCGTGTCCGGCCGGACCATCCACTACACGCTGGTCAACCGGGGCAACACGGTCCTCGCCCCGCAAGTCGCCGTCCGGGCCGACGGGCTGTTCGGAACGCTGCTGCGGCGCGAGGCCCGCGCCCTGCCGGTGCGCCTGCTGCCCGGGCAGCGCCTCGGGCTCACCGAGCCGTGGCGGGACACCCCCGCGCTGGACTCGACGACCGTACGGCTGCGCGTCACCGCGGCGGGCGACGCGCACGGCGAGGCGACCGCCCACGCGGTCTTCGTCCCGTGGGCGCCGCTGACCGGCGGCGCGCTGTTCCTCCTGGCCGCCGTCGCCACCGGTGCGTACGCGTACCGGCGCGGGCGCCCGCGCGGCCGGCCGGTGGACGACGGGTGCCCGGTGGACGACGGGTGCCCGGTGGACGACGGGTGCCCGGCGGGCGGGGACCGGCCGGTGGACGGCGGACGGTTGCCGGGCGGCGACCGGTCCGAGCGGGACCAGCAGTACTCCGGGACGAGGCATTCGGTGCAGGCGGGAGCGGAATCGTGACGGGACAGGCCGGACCGGCGGCACTCCGGAGAGGCGGTCGGCGACGGACCGCGGCGCTGCTCGTCGTACTGCTGCCCGTGCTTCTGCCCGCCCTCCTGCTGCTCCCCGCGACCGGGGCCGGAGCGGCGGGCGCGAAGGCGACGACGGCGGACGCGAAGCCCGTGGTCACGCTCTCCGCCCGGCAGGCGGGCAAGGGCGGCGAGATCACCGTGAAGGGCCGGGGCTGGCGGCCGAACGCGTTGCTGATGATGCTGATCTGCGGCCGGTCCACCCCGGACCGAGGCGTGATCGGCGGCACCAACTCCTGCGCCAACGCCGACGGCCGGGCCGTCACCACCGACGCGAAAGGCGGCTTCCGCAAGAAGCTGCCGGTCGCCGAACCGCCCGTGCCCTGCCCCTGCGTGGTGCACGTCGCCACCGTCACCGGTGAACGGGCCGACGCCGACGCCGGGTTCGTCGTCGCGGGCCACCCGACCGCCCCGCTGCCGAAGGAGGGCACGGGCGGCAGGCTCGCGGTGCTCGCCACCGCGCGGCTGGAGGGCGACAGCGGAATCCTCACCTGGTTCGGGGCCCCGCCCGCCCGGCGCCTCGTCCTCACCGTGGGCAACCTCGGCTCGGCCCCGGTCGAGGACCCGGTCTTCGAGATCGGCACCGCGCACGGCGTCTTCGCGCCGCAGTGGGAGGAACGGCCGTGGCGCGGCACCATCGCCTCCGGCCGCAAGGCCCGGATCGAGCTGCCGGTCGAACTGGCCGCGGGCGCCCACGGCGACTACCAGATCTCGCTCAGGTACGGCGGCAAGGTGCTGGTCGAACAGCCGTGGGGGGTCGGCCGCCCCTGGGGGGTCACGCTCTTCTGGGTGCTGCTGTGCCTGGTGGTGCCGGCCGCCGTGTTCCGGATCGGCATGGCGGTCGTCGACAAGGTGCGCCCCCGTTCCTCGCGCGCTCCGGCCCGTACCCCGGCCCGCTCCCCACGCGCTCCGGCCCGCGCCGGGCGCCGCCGCCGGCCGCGGCCGACCGCCGCGACCGCGGGGCGCCGCGCGCCGGGCACCGCCACGAACCCCCCGGCCGGGTCCACCGACGACCCGGCCGCCACCACGGCCGCGCTGCCGTGGTTCACCCCCGATTCCGCACCGTCAGGGAACAGACCGACGACGAAGGGACAGTCGTGAGTACGCAACGGAGGACGGTCGCGGCGGGAGTCGCGATGATGCTCGGCGGGGCGGGCCTGCTGCTGGCCGCCACCCCGGCCCAGGCCGCCGACATCTCGTACAGCACCGAGTGCATACCCCCGCCCATCTCCGGGCTGCCGGCCGTGCAGGGCACCACCGTGGTGCAGCTGACCGCGCCGGCCGAGGCCAAGGTCGGGGACACCGTCGAGGTGGTGTGGAAGACGGTCCGGGCCGCTTCCAAGAACCCCGACATGCTCGACCTGGGCAAGGACACGGTCAAGCCGACCGGCACGATCA
Organism: Streptomyces sp. sk2.1; assembly: GCF_008120935.1. Taxonomy (GTDB): domain Bacteria; phylum Actinomycetota; class Actinomycetes; order Streptomycetales; family Streptomycetaceae; genus Streptomyces. Next base: position 238,156 of record NZ_RDBO01000071.1, on the reverse strand, counting down.
AGCTGGGCGGCGCGGCCACCGGCACCCTGCGGATGGAAGGACCGCGGCAGAACCCGCCGATCCCGAAGAACAGCGACATGCTGCTGTCCGACATGAAGGGCACGCTGAAGCTGGAGAAGGCCGGTGAGATCACGCTGACGCCGGACGCGTACGACATCAACGTCTCCAAGCCGATCTCCACGGACACCAAGTGCAGCCCGAAGGAGGCCGTGCAGCCGGGGGCGACCATCAAGGTCACCGACGGCGGTTCGACGACCACGGGCGGTACCAGCTCCGGTACGACCAGCGGCACGAGCTCCGGCACGACGAGCGGTACGAGTTCCGGCACGACCAGCGGCACCAGCTCCGGTTCCACCACCGCGGGCGGTACGACCTCCGGCACCACCTCGGGCTCCGGCGGCAGCACGTCGGCCTCCGGAGGCACCACGTCCGGCACCACGTCCGGTTCCGGCGGGGGCGACGGGCAGACCGACTTCCCCGGCAAGGAGGTCTCCGCCAACTTCACCTGTACGTCCCCCGGCCCGGCCGATATCGCCTCCAAGGTGACGATCAACGCCAAGAAGAGCGGTGGCAGCTACGCGCTCACGGTCAAGACGGCCAAGGGCGTGATGGACAGCCCGGCCGCCCTGCCGGCCGGTGCGCTCAAGCCCTCCATGGACGTCACCCTGGGCGGTGCCGACAAGGGCTCGGTGAAGGTCACCGGCCCCGCCAACACCGAACCGCTGGAGCAGGGCAAGCCGGTCGACCTGTCCGACATGACCGGCACCTACAAGCCGGGCGCGTCCGGCAAGTCCACGCTCAGCCCCGGCACCCTGACGATCGACGTCACCCTGGGCGCCTCGAAGATCAGCATCCCCTGCAAGATCAAGGGCACGGTGAGTCCGTCGCTGGAACTCGACACCACCGCCCAGGAGGGCGGCGCGTCCGGCTCCGCCACCTCGGGTTCGGCCGGGGCCACCGGCTCCGCGTCCGGCTCCGCGGCCTCCGGCGGCGGACTGGCCGACACCGGGGCCGGGGACCACGGCACCCTGCGTGCCCTCGGCCTGGTCGCGGGCACGGCGATCCTGCTCGGCGGCGCCGTGTTCACCTTCACCCCCTGGCGCAGGCTCCGCGGCACCGCCTGAGCCGTACCCGTACCCGTGCCCGTGTCCGTACGTACGCGGACGGGAACACCCGGGGCCGCCGCACCGGCGGCGCGGCGGCCCCGGAACGCACCGTGCCCGCGCCCTCCGGAGCATCCGGACGGCGCGGGCACGGGCGTGCGACGCGGGATCGGCGCGTCAGCGCACGTCACCCATGAGCTGGGTGACCTTCTTGCGGTACATCCAGATCGCGAACGCCGCGAGGACCGCGAGCGTGGCCTCCAGGGTCACGATCCCCGTCTTGTTCAGGTCGACCCCCGCCAGCGACAGCAGGCTGGTGGTGCAGTCGCCCGCGGTGACCGCGAGGAACCAGACACCCATCATCTGGCTGCCGTACTTCGCCGGGGCCATCTTCGTGGTGACCGACAGGCCGACCGGGGAGAGGCAGAGCTCACCGACGGTCTGCAGGAAGTAGATCGACACCAGCCACATCGGGCTGACCTTGTCGCCGTCCGACGCGATGGTCAGCGGCATGATGAAGACGAAGAAGGAGATGCCGACCAGGAAGAGGCCCGAGCCGAACTTGACGACCGTGCTCGGCTCCTTGCCGCGCCGGTTCAGCGCCAGCCAGATCCAGGCGACGACCGGGGCCAGCGCCATGATGAAGACCGGGTTGATCGTCTGGTACCAGGAGGTCGGGAAGTCCAGGCCCAGCACGCTGTTGGTGGTGGAGGACTCACCGAAGAGCGACAGCGTGGAGCCGCCCTGGTCGTAGATCATCCAGAACACGGCGGCGGCGACGAAGAACCAGATGTAGCCGGACATCTTCGACTGCTCGGTCTTCGACAGGTCGCGGTCCCGCTTGATCCGGGTCAGCACCGCGATCGGGATGATCAGACCGGCGACGGTGATCGGGACGAGCGCCCAGTTCAGCGTGTAGACGTCGGTGGCGACGAGCACGCCGTAGAAGACGACGGCGACGATCAGCCAGATCAGGCCCTTGCGCAGGGTGGAGCGGCGCTCCTCGGCCGACAGCGGCTTCGGGACGACGCTGCTGCGCGCGCTGAGGTGGCGGGTGCCGATGAGGAACTGGGCCAGGCCCAGCGCCATGCCGACCGCCGCGAGGGCGAAGCCGAGGTGCCAGTTCACCTTCTCGCCGACGGTGCCGATGATCAGCGGCGCGGCGAAGGCACCGAGGTTGATGCCCATGTAGAAGACGGTGAAGCCACCGTCGCGGCGCGGGTCCTCCGGGCCGTCGTAGAGGTGGCCGACCATCGTCGAGATGTTGGCCTTCAGCAGACCCGAGCCGAGCGCGACGAGCGCCAGACCGGCGAAGAAGGTGCCGGAACCGGGCAGCGCGAGCGTCAGGTGGCCCAGCATGATGACCGAGGCCGAGACGGTGACCGTCTTGCGCGGCCCCCACACCCGGTCGCCGAACCAGCCGCCGGGCATGGCGAGCAGGTACACCATCGCCAGGTAGATGGAGTAGATCGAGGTGGCCGTGGCCGCGTTCATGTCCAGGCCGGAGCCGGACACCAGGTAGAGCGGAAGCAGGGCCCGCATGCCGTAGAAGCTGAAGCGCTCCCACATCTCGGTCATGAAGAGAGTGGCCAGGCCGCGGGGGTGGCCGAAGAAGGCCTTCTCGGATCCAGAAGTACTGGCCGGGTCCTTCGTCAGGCTGGACGCCATGGTCGATCCTTGTGTGCTCGGGACGCGACGCCTTGTGAGCGTGGTGCGCCCGGTGGGGGGAGGCCGGCACCGGCACGGACACGTCCCGCTCCCCGACGCCCCGGAGGAGATTCCGTCCCGACCGCCGTGCTCGTCGAGGAGCCGGCGGAGCGACGGGGACCGACCGTGCAGGGATCCACGCCCGGTACGCATCCTCGCGCTCCGGGCCCGGCCGCAGGTCATTCACTGACATTCACGACTGGCGGGTACCAGCCGGCAAAACAAAAGAGACCCTCGGCGCTAAAAGCTGCCCAAGGGTCCTTGAGTGGTGCAACAGGCGTCGAGCAACCATACGACATGACAGAGCCCGAAATGAACGGACTTGAGAGATGGATCACAGGTCAGGGTGGAGTCATGTCCATGCATTCGAAGGTTTCCCTCCCCTTGTTTCGCAGACCCGCAGGGCTTTTGGATCACCTCCCGGCACCCGCCCCGCGCGGACTACCATCACTGCATGACCCGTGTACTGCTCGCCGAGGACGACGCGTCCATCTCGGAGCCGCTGGCCCGCGCACTGCGTCGGGAGGGTTACGAGGTCGAGGTCCGCGAGGACGGTCCGACCGCGCTCGACGCCGGCCTCCAGGGATCGATCGACCTGGTGGTGCTCGACCTGGGCCTGCCCGGGATGGACGGGCTCGAAGTGGCCCGCAGACTCCGCGCCGAGGGCCACACCGTCCCGATCCTGGTGCTGACCGCCCGTGCCGACGAGGTGGACACCGTCGTCGGCCTGGACGCGGGCGCCGACGACTACGTCACCAAGCCCTTCCGGCTGGCCGAGCTCCTGGCCCGGGTCCGGGCCCTGCTGCGCCGCGGTGCCACCGAGCCCGCCCCGCAGCCCGCGACGCACGGCGTCCGGATCGACGTCGAGTCGCACCGGGCCTGGATGGGCGACGAGGAACTCCAGCTCACCGCGAAGGAGTTCGACCTGCTCCGGGTCCTGGTGCGCGACGCCGGCCGGGTCGTCACCCGCGACCAGCTGATGCGCGAGGTCTGGGACACCACCTGGTGGTCGTCGACCAAGACCCTCGACATGCACATCTCCTGGCTCCGCAAGAAGCTCGGCGACGACGCCGCCAACCCGCGGTACATCGCGACCGTACGGGGCGTCGGCTTCCGCTTCGAGAAGAGCTGACCGGGAGAGACTGATCGGCAGGAACCGGTCGGGAAGAGTCGACCGGGGAAAGCCGACCGGCAGGAACTGACGTCCCGGGAACACCGGAGCACCGGAGCACCGGAGCACCGGAACCCGGGGAAGAACCGACGAGCAGAAGCAACCATGCGCCGCAGACTGATCAACTCCACGCTCGCCGTGGTGCTCGTGGTGATCGCCGTCTTCGGCGTCTCCCTCGTCATCGTCGAGACCCGCACCATCAGCAACAGCGCCCAGGAGAGCGTCGACTCCGAGGCGCTGCGGCTCATCAGCGTCGTCGAGAGCCGGCTCGTGGAGGACGAGCGGCTCACCCCCGGCCTGCTCTCCCAGCAGATCGACAGCAAGCGCTACGCGTTGATCAAGGTGCCCGGCCGGCCCGCGATCGAGGTCGGCGAGCGCCCCACCGGCCGTGTGATCCGAGGCACGGCCGAGGGGGAGCGCGGCGAGCGGGTCACCGTCGAGGAGTCCAGCTCCGCGGTCACCCGTGAGGTCGGCCGCACCCTGATGATCATCGGCGCGGTGGCCCTGCTGGCCATCATCTCCGCCGTGCTCCTGGCGGTGCGCCAGGCCAACAAGCTGACCCTGCCGCTGACCGACCTCGCCGAGACCGCCGAGCGTCTGGGCTCGGGCGACCCGAGGCCCCGCCACAAGCGGTACGGGGTGCCGGAGCTGGACCGGGTCGCCGACGTCCTGGACGCCTCCGCCGAACGGATCGCCCGGATGCTGACCGCGGAACGCCGGCTGGCCGCCGACGCCTCGCACCAGCTCCGCACCCCGCTGACCGCGCTCTCCATGCGGATCGAGGAGATCTCCGTCACCGACGACCCGGACACGGTGAAGGAGGAGGCGAACATCGCGCTCACCCAGGTCGAGCGGCTCACCGACGTGGTGGAGCGGCTGCTGACCAACGCCCGCGACCCGCGCACCGGCTCCGCCGTCGTCTTCGACCTCGACGAGGTGGTCAAGCAGCAGATCGAGGAGTGGCGTCCGGCCTACCGGAGCGCGGGCCGCGCCATCGTCTGCTCCGGGAAACAGGGGCTGCAGGCCGTCGGCACCCCGGGCGCGGTCGCCCAGGTGCTGGCCGCGCTGATCGAGAACTCGCTGATGCACGGCGGCGGCACGGTCGCGCTGCGCACCCGGGTCACCGGCAATCAGGCGGTCATCGAGGTCACGGACGAGGGCCCCGGCGTTCCCGCCGGTCTCGGCGCCCGGATCTTCGAGCGGACGATCAGCGGCCGCAACTCCACCGGTATCGGCCTCGCCGTCGCCCGGGACCTCGCGGAGGCGGACGGCGGCCGTCTCGAACTGCTCCAGCAGCAGCCGCCGGTCTTCGCCCTGTTCCTCAGCCGGGTGGCCCGCAAGCGGGAGGAACCGGAACGCCCGGTGCGGTGACCGCGGCAGCCGGGGGAGTACCGGCTACCGGCGTACCGGATCCGCCTCGACCCGCGGCAGCCGCTCCGCGCGGCGCTGCTCCAGGAACCCCTCGGGGACCCGCACGGGCCCGTCCGGCGCGGACTCCCCGTCGGACGGGGAGTCCGCCGCGGAGCCGGCGCCGGCACCGGCAACGGTCCCGGAAACGGCGGCACCGGTCGGGGGCGTCCCTTCGGGCCGGGGCCTCGCCTCGGGCAGCGCCTTGAAGACCCACGTCCGGTAGGACCAGAAGCGGAACATCGTCGCGATGCCGATCCCGATGATCTTGAAGACATTGCTCTGGACCGGGCTGTTCCAGCCGAAGCCGTACGTCGCCGCGTACAGCACACCGGACTCGATCACCGCACCCACCGCGCTGAACAGCAGGAACAGCGTCAGCTCCCGGGTGCGCCCGCTCTTGTCGCGGTCCCGGTACGTCCAGTAGCGGAAGCCGAGGTAGTTGCCGAAGACGGCGATCAGGGTCGCCAGCAGACCGGCCCGGACCGTCGGGATGTCCGTGTACCGCCAGAGCAGGTTGGACGCCCCGATGTTGACCACCAGGCCGACCCCGCCGACCACGCCGAACTTGGCGATCTCCCGGGCCAGCAGCTCCAGCCGGGCCCGCAGTGCGCCCCGTTCGCTCATGGTGATCGCTCAGCCCGTCCGTCGGTTACGTCAACCCGGTCATGCTAACCAGCCCGTCCGCGCCCCGCTCCGGATGCGGTGTCCGGTGTGGCGATGCTGTGACGTGGCCGGGCGGCGGGCGGACCGGAGCGGAGGGCGTCGTCGGAGGGTTCCCGGGACGGCGGATACCCTGGAGAAGTGACGTTTCCGGTAGTCGGCATGGTCGGTGGCGGTCAGCTCGCCCGTATGACCCACGAGGCGGGCATCCCCCTCGGCATCAAGTTCAAGCTCCTCAGTGACACCCCCCAGGACTCGGCGGCCCAGGTGGTGAGCGAAGTCGTCGTCGGCGACTATCGCGACCTGGACACGCTGCGCGCCTTCGCGCACGGCTGCGACGTGATCACCTTCGATCACGAGCACGTACCGACCGAGCACCTGCGGGCCCTGGAGGCGGACGGCATCCCCGTGCGCCCGGGGCCCGACGCGCTGGTGCACGCCCAGGACAAGGGGGTGATGCGCACGAAGCTCACCGAGATCGGCGCGCCCTGCCCCCGCCACCGCATCGTGGCGGACCCGGCCGACGTGGCCGCCTTCGCCGAGGAGACCGGCGGCTTCCCCGTCGTCCTCAAGACGGTCCGCGGCGGCTACGACGGCAAGGGCGTCTGGGTGGTCCGCTCCGAGGCGGACGCGGCCGACCCCTTCCGGGCCGGTGTCGCGGTCCTCGCCGAGGAGAAGGTCGACTTCGTACGGGAGCTGGCGGCCAACATCGTCCGCTCACCGCACGGCCAGGCCGTCGCCTACCCGGTCGTCGAGTCGATCCAGGTCGACGGCGTCTGCGACACGGTCATCGCCCCCGCCCCCGATCTGGACGAGCGGCTCGCCGGCGAGGCCCAGCAGCTCGCCCTGCGCATCGCCTCCGAACTGGGCGTCGTCGGCCACCTCGCCGTCGAGCTCTTCGAGACGCAGGACGGCCGCATCCTGGTCAACGAACTCGCGATGCGCCCGCACAACTCCGGGCACTGGACCCAGGACGGCGCGATCACCTCCCAGTTCGCCAACCACGTCCGGGCCGTGCTCGACCTGCCGCTCGGCGACCCCCGCCCGCGCGCCACCTGGACGGTCATGTCCAACGTCCTCGGCGGCGACTACCCGGACATGTACCAGGCGTACCTGCACTGCATGGCCCGCGACCCGCAGCTCAAGATCCACATGTACGGCAAGGACGTGAAGCCCGGCCGCAAGGTCGGACACGTCAACACCTACGGCGACGACCTGGCGGACGTGCGGGAGCGCGCCCGGCACGCGGCCGACTACCTGCGAGGAACGATCACCGAATGACCTCCCCCGCCACCGCCGCGCCCCTCGTCGGCATCGTCATGGGCTCGGACTCCGACTGGCCCGTCATGGAAGCCGCGGCCAAGGCCCTCGACGAGTTCGAGATCCCCTACGAGGTCGACGTCGTCTCCGCCCACCGCATGCCGCACGAGATGATCGCGTACGGCGAGCAGGCGGCGGAGCGCGGCCTGAAGGCGATCGTCGCGGGCGCGGGCGGTGCCGCCCACCTCCCCGGCATGCTCGCCTCCGTGACCCCGCTGCCGGTCATCGGCGTGCCGGTCCCGCTGAAGTACCTGGACGGCATGGACAGCCTGCTCTCCATCGTGCAGATGCCCGCCGGGGTGCCGGTCGCGACCGTCTCGGTCGGCGGCGCGCGCAACGCGGGCCTGCTCGCCGCCCGCATCCTCGCCGCCCACGACGGCGATCTGCTGGCCCGGATGCGGGAGTTCCAGCAGGAGCTGAACCACCAGGCGACGGAGAAGGGCAAGCGGCTCCGCAGCAAGGTCCAGGGCTCCGACTCCTTCGGCTTCGGGAAGTAGGGGCCGTGGAGCGCTTGGAGCGGGCGAGGGAACTCCTCGCCGAGTACCCGGTCGTCGACGGGCACAACGACCTGCCGTGGGCGCTGCGCGAACAGGTCCACTACGACCTCGACGCCCGCGACATAGCCGGCGACCAGTCGGCCCACCTGCACACCGACATACCCCGGCTGCGCGCGGGCGGGGTCGGCGCGCAGTTCTGGTCCGTCTACGTCCAGTCCGACATGGCGGGCGACGAAGCGGTCAGCGCCACCCTGGAGCAGATCGACGTCGTCACCGAGCTCCTCGACCGGTACCCCGCCGACCTGCGGCGCGCACTCACCGCCGACGACATGGAGGCGGCCCGCGCCGAGGGCCGCATCGCCTCCCTGATGGGCGCCGAGGGCGGCCACTCCATCGACAACTCGCTGGGCACCCTGCGCGCCCTGCACGCGCTGGGCGTCCGCTACATGACGCTCACCCACAACGACAACATCGCGTGGGCGGACTCGGCGACCGACGAACCGGGCGTCGGCGGCCTCTCGCCCTTCGGCCACGAGGTCGTACGGGAGATGAACCGCACCGGCATGCTGGTCGACCTCTCCCACGTGGCGGCCACCACGATGCGCGACGCGCTGGACACCTCCACCGCGCCGGTGATCTTCTCGCACTCCTCCGCGCGCGCGATCTGCGACCACCCGCGCAACGTCCCCGACGACGTCCTCGGCCGGCTCCCCGCCAACGGCGGCATCGCCATGGTGACCTTCGTGCCGAAGTTCGTCCTCCCGGAGGCCGTCGCCTGGACCCTGGCCGCGGACGAGAACATGCGCGCCCACGGCCTGCACCACCTGGACACCACCGAGCGGGCCATGCGGATCCACGCCGACTTCGAGGCGGCCCACCCGCGCCCGGTCGCCACCGTGGCGACGATCGCCGACCACCTCGACCACATGCGCGAGGTCGCCGGCATCGACCACATCGGCATCGGCGGCGACTACGACGGCACGGCCTTCCTCCCGGACGGCCTCCAGGACGTCTCCGGCTACCCGAACCTGATCGCGGAGCTCCTCGGCCGCGGCTGGTCCGCCGCCGACCTCGCCAAGCTCACCTGGCGCAACGCGGTACGGGTGCTGCGCGACGCCGAGGACGTGGCGCGCGAGCTGCGCACCCGCCGCGGCCCGTCGCACGCCACGATCGAGCAGCTGGACGGCCCGGCCGCCTGACCGGCCGGTCACGACGGACGTGTGGGGTGCCCCTCCCGGAGGGGCACCCCACACGTGTTTTCCGGCCGGGCCCGGGGCCTCAGCTCAGGCACAGACAGAACGGGTGCCCGGCCGGGTCCGCGTACACCCGGAAGCTCCGCTCCCGGTCCGCCGCGTCCAGCACGGTGGCGCCCAGCGCGAGCACCTCCTTCTCCGCCGCGTCCAGGTCCGGCACGACCAGGTCCAGATGGAGCTGCTGCGAGCCGTCCGGGGCCGGCCACTTCGGCGGTACGTGACCGGGCGCGGCCTGGAACGCGACGACCGTGCCCCCGACCCCGGTCAGCTGCACCCAGTCGTCACCGCCGCGCTCGATCTCCCCGCCGAGCAGCCCGGCGTAGAAACCGGCGAGTGCGGCGGGGTCGGGGCAGTCCAGGACGACGGCACCCAGTGTGGCCAGAGCCATGACGTGTTCCTCCTCAGAACGACGTGGTTACCGCTACATGGGTTCAACCGGTAACCGTTACTGCATGCTGCCGCATGACGGGTAACGTCGCAACCATGAGTGAGAAGGAATCCGCGCCCGGTGGACTCGCGCTGATCGAGGCGCTGGTCAACACACTGGACATCGAGACCGGCGCGGACCGCCTCGACACGGAGGACGGGCGCGCCGCGTTCGGCATCGCCGAGCAGGACGTCGGGGACGCCCGGGAACTGCGCGAGGCGCTGCGCACCGTCTGCCTCGCCCACGCCGGCCACCGTCCGCCGGACGCCGCCGCGCCGCTGCTGGACCGGCTGCTCGCCGGGGCACCCCTGCGCGTCACCGTGGACGCGGCGGGCGCCGCGACCCTGCGCCCCGCCGCCGAACCCGCCGGGCTGACCGCGCGGATCGCGGCGGCCATCGCCACCGCGGCGGCCGACGGCACCTGGGCCCGGCTCAAGGCGTGCGAGGCGGAGGACTGCCGGTGGGCGTACTACGACCGCAGCCCGGCGGGACGCCGCCGCTGGTGCTCCATGTCGGTGTGCGGCGCCCGCGCCAAGATGCGCACCTACCGCGCCAGGCGCGACGGCTAGGGCCTTTCGTTCGGATCGGGCTGGATGGATCGGGCCGGATGGATCGGGCCGGATGGATCGGGCTGGATGGATCGGGCCGGATGGATCAGGCCTTCGGGCGCCCCATGGCCCGGTACGTCCAGCCGGCCCCGCGCCACAGCTCGCCGTCGAGCGCGTTGCGGCCGTCCAGGACGATCCGCCGGGACGCGACCGCGCCGAGCTCCGCCGGGTCCAGCTCGCGGAACTCGCGCCACTCCGTCAGGTGCAGCACCACGTCCGCGCCGCGCACCGCCTCCAGCGCCGACTCCGCGTAGCCGAGGGTCGGGAAGAGCCGCCGGGCGTTGTCCATGCCCTTCGGGTCGAAGACCGTGACCTGACCGCCCTGGAGGTGGATCTGCCCGGCCACGTTCAGCGCGGGCGAGTCCCGTACGTCGTCCGAGTCCGGCTTGAACGTCGCGCCCAGCACCGCCACCCGCTTGCCCAGGAAGGAGTCGCCGCCCACGGCCTCCCGGGCCAGCTCCACCATGTGGCCGCGGCGCCGCATGTTGATCGAGTCGACCTCGCGGAGGAAGGTCAGCGCCTGGTCCGCGCCCAGCTCACCGGCGCGCGCCATGAAGGCCCGGATGTCCTTCGGCAGACAGCCGCCGCCGAACCCGATCCCGGCCCGCAGGAACTTCGACCCGATCCGCTCGTCGTGCCCGATCGCCTCGGCCAGCTTCATCACGTCGCCGTCGGAGGCCTCGCAGACCTCGGCCATGGCGTTGATGAACGAGATCTTCGTGGCCAGGAACGAATTGGCCGCGGTCTTCACCAGCTCGGCGGTCGGGAAGTCCGTCACCACGAACGGCGACCCCTCGGCGATCGGCGTCGCGTACACCTCGCGCAGCAGCTTCTCGGCCCGCTCGCTCGCCACGCCGACGACGATCCGGTCCGGGTGCAGGGTGTCGTTCACGGCGAAGCCCTCGCGCAGGAACTCCGGGTTCCAGGCCAGCTCCGCGTCGGCGCCCGCCGGTGCCAGCTCCGTCAGCCGCGCCGAGAGCCGGGCCGCCGAGCCCACCGGGACGGTCGACTTCCCGACGACCAGCGCGGGCCGGGTCAGGTGCGGGGCCAGCGACTCGAACGCGCTGTCCACGTAGCTCATGTCGCAGGCGTACTCGCCGTGCTTCTGCGGAGTGTTCACGCAGACGAAGTGGACGTCGCCGAAGGCCGCGACCTCTTCCCACGAGGAGGTGAACCGCAGGCGCCCCGTGGACCCCTCGATGCCCTCGACGTGCCTGCGCAGCAGCTCCTCCAGGCCGGGCTCGTACATCGGGACCCGGCCGGCGCCCAGCATCTCGATCTTCTCGGGCACGACATCGAGGCCGAGTACCTCGAAGCCCAGTTCCGCCATGGCCGCGGCGTGGGTGGCGCCGAGGTAGCCGGTGCCGATCACAGTGATCCTGAGGGCCATGGAACGCTCCTGGGAGATGCGGACAGACATGCGGTGAACGAGCATAGTCGTGCTCCTGGAGGCCCGGTTTCCGACCGGCTGCGAGGCTTCTGCCACCCCTGTCGTGAAGCTCACGCACGCTCGGCATAGGCCATCGTGGGAGCCGGGATCTAAAATTGGGTTACTTAACGGTAGTTAGCGTCTTTGGGGAGTGAGCGTCTTGGCGGGTTCGACCGATTTCGACCTGTACCGTCCGGCCGAGGAGCACGAGATGCTCCGGGAGACGGTGCGGGCGCTCGCCGAGGCGAAGATCGCCCCGCACGCGGCCGCGGTCGACGAGGAGGCGCGCTTCCCGCAGGAGGCGCTCGACGCCCTGACCGCCGCCGACCTGCACGCGGTGCACGTGCCCGAGCAGTACGGCGGCGCGGGTGCCGACGCCCTCGCCACGGTCATCGTGATCGAGGAGGTGGCGCGGGTCTGCGCGTCCTCCTCCCTGATCCCGGCCGTGAACAAGCTCGGCTCGCTCCCGGTGATCCTGTCCGGCTCCGAGGACCTGAAGAAGAAGTACCTGGGCCCGCTCGCCAAGGGCGACGGCATGTTCTCGTACTGCCTCTCCGAGCCCGACGCGGGTTCCGACGCGGCCGGCATGAAGACCCGCGCCGTGCGCGACGGCGACTTCTGGGTGCTCAACGGCGTGAAGCGCTGGATCACCAACGCGGGCGTCTCCGAGTACTACACGGTCATGGCCGTCACCGACCCGACCAAGCGCTCCAAGGGCATCTCGGCGTTCGTCGTCGAGAAGTCGGACGAGGGCGTCTCCTTCGGCGCCCCGGAGAAGAAGCTCGGCATCAAGGGCTCGCCGACCCGCGAGGTCTACTTCGACAACGTCCGCATCCCCGCCGACCGCATGATCGGCGAGGAGGGCACCGGCTTCGCCACCGCGATGAAGACCCTGGACCACACCCGCATCACCATCGCGGCCCAGGCCCTCGGCATCGCCCAGGGCGCCCTGGACTACGCCAAGGGCTACGTCCAGGAGCGCAAGCAGTTCGGCAAGCCGATCGCCGACTTCCAGGGCATCCAGTTCATGCTCGCCGACATGGCCATGAAGCTGGAGGCGGCCCGCCAGCTCACCTACTCGGCCGCCGCCAAGTCCGAGCGCGTCGACGGCGACCTCACCTTCTTCGGCGCCGCGGCCAAGTGCTTCGCCTCCGACGTCGCGATGGAGATCACCACGGACGCGGTCCAGCTCCTCGGCGGCTACGGCTACACGCGGGACTACCCGGTGGAGCGGATGATGCGCGACGCCAAGATCACCCAGATCTACGAGGGCACGAACCAGGTCCAGCGCATCGTCATGGCGCGGAACCTGCCGTAACGGCCGCTGCCCCGAACATCCGGCCCCCCGATAGCGATGGTCCATCGGGGGGCCGGATGCGTGTATGAGGTCAAAGGACCGAGTGGGTCACTCGTCGGTGAAGACTTCCTCGGCGGTGGTGGCTGTGGCGGCGCGGTTGAGCCACTGGAGGAGGAGCCGGGAATCGCCGCAGCTGCCGATCCTCTCGCGGAGTTCGTCGGTGACGGCGATGCCGCGTGCCTGGAGAACCAGTAGAACGCTTTCTGCCAGGCCCTTTGCCCGGCCTTCGTCCCGGATTTCTTCCGACATGAAGGACTTGTAGAAAGAGAGGTCCACGGCCACCAGGTTTCTCCACTGTTGTGCGGCCGAGCGGTTGCCCAGGCCCTGTGCGGTGAGTTCGACGATGGGGTTGGCGATGGTTTCCGGTGCGTCCCGCAGTGCGGCGGACAGGGTTTTCAGTATGGCACCGACGTCCGGATTGTCGGCGTGTGTGATGGCGGCCAGGGTGGCGAGCGCGAGGTCCTTGCGGGCTTCGGCCACGTCGGTGATGACGGGCATGTTGTGCGGCCCGGCGACGAGGGGGCTCAGAGTGAGTGTCTGCCATCGGCGGACCCCGATGGAGACGGGGCGCGCGGCCCATTCGGCGGTGGCGTGGTCCTGGCAGACGACCAGCAGCAGGACGGGCAGGGCATATCTGTTGTGGAGGTAGCTGACGTAGTACGGCCAGCCGGCGGTCTTGCGCGGGTCCTTCTTGCCCTGGGCCTCGATGGCGAGGAGGAAGGACCCCTCGTGCTCCGTCTCGATGCGCAGGAGGGTGTCCACCCGGCGTTCGACGGGGCGGGCCTCGGTGAGGTCGGTGGGCAGGGCGACGGCCGAGGTCGGGGGCGGGATGTCGACTCCGAGCACTTCGGAGACGCGGGAGAAGAGGCCGGGGTACTCCTGGAAGATGCGGTGCATTGCCTCGTGGGGCGAGCTGACCATGCAGGTCCGTTCGGGTCGTGGGTGATGTTCCGGTCAGGCGGCCGGGCCGTCCAGCTGCTCGATCGTGGCGTGCGACGGGCCGCGGCGGGTGCGCAGCTCGCGCGCCACGTCCTCGGCGTCGCGCAGCACCCGTACCGCGTTGCGCCAGGTGAGCTTGG
>NZ_RDBO01000071.1:197912-224035 GCF_008120935.1 Streptomyces sp. sk2.1 | reverse complement strand
GGATCGGCATCAAGCACCTGGCCGAACGCTTCCCCGAAAGCGAGACCCGCATCGCCGCCGCCCTGCGCGAACTCGAAGCCCACGGCTACCTCCACCGCAGCCGCTTACGCCTCGCCGACGGGGAGTCGGGGTGGTGATGCCGGGCTGGTTGTACGAGACGATGCGGCCGTCGGCGAGGCGTAAGCGGCTGCGGTGGAGGTAGCCGTGGGCTTCGAGTTCGCGCAGGGCGGCGGCGATGCGGGTCTCGCTTTCGGGGAAGCGTTCGGCCAGGTGCTTGATGCCGATCCTGGCCCCGGCGGGGAGCGACTGGATGTGGGCGGCGAGCCCGATCGCGGTCAGGGAGAGGCCGCGGTGCTGGGCGAGATGGTTGCCGATGACGGTGAAGCCCGCGGCATGCCGGGAGTTGACGTGGATGATGCCGGACGACGGCGTGGCGTCTCCGGGTACGGGGGACGGGCCGCGCGAGGGCGCGGTAATCTGCGGGGTACCCATCGGGAAGCTCCTACTTCCTCGGTGGTCAGGCCCCCGGTTGAGACCGTCGAATCTCGGTCGGGGGCCGTCGCATGTCTGGAGTTGTCGCGGCGAGCATAAACCGACCAACCCACCCGAAATCCAGCTCAGTTGCCCCATGTCACCTGAGTGGGTGACGGGGGTCGGGTTCGGTTGGGGAGGGTGTTTTCTCCAGATCCTCAAAAGCTTTATGCGTCGTGGGGAACGGGGATGCGGCTCACCGGGTCGTGGGTTTCCGCGACCCGGTGGAGTGGTTGCGGTACCAGGTCGAGTTCGGCCCAGACCGTCTTGCGCGGCACGGGTCCGGTGACGGTGCCCCAGCGGTCGGCGAGCGCCTCGACGATCAGCAGGCCGCGCCCGGATTCCGCGTCGGTGGCGGGGGCGGACGCGACGGGCAGCCGCTCGCCCCGGGTGTCGGTCACCTCGATCCGCAGGAGCTCGTCACGGTGGACGACGAGACCGAGCCGGAAGTCCCGGCCCGGTACGCGGCCGTGGACGGCGGCGTTGGCGGCCGGCTCGGCGACGATGTGCGCGGCCGGCTCCACGGGCAGCCCCCAGTGGCTCAGGTGAGCCGTGGTCAGGAGACGGGCGAGCCGGGCGCCCCGGCGGGTGGGGGAGAGCAGCACCGTGAACTGCCGGGTGGGAGCGGAACGTTCGGTTCGGGTGATGTGTTGGTTCACGTCGCTCAGCGTGGCCGGGGCGTGCGTAGCGTGAACAGCGACAAGGCCCTTGCGTACGGCGATTGTCCGGGGCTTGTCCAGCGTTGTCCCGGCTGTCCGGGGTGACGTGCGGGAGGCATCAGGGGTTGGGTCGGGAACGGCAGGCGCGTCGGAAGTGGGGCACGGATGAGCGTGGATGAAGTGGGTGCGGAACGCGGCGACTTCGAGGTGGACGAGCCGGGCTGGGACGTCGACCCGGACGACGAGTCGGGAGCGGCCGTGGTTGCGGCGGTGGGCCGTCAGATCAAGGCGTGGCGGGAGGCCGCGGGGATGCGGGCCGGCGAGTTCGGGGTCGCGATCGGGTACGGCGAGGACATGGTCTACAAGGTGGAGGGCGGCCGGCGCATCCCCCGGCCGGAACTCCTGGACAAGGCGGACGAGGTGCTCGGCGCGGGCGGGAAGATCGCCGCGATGAAGCAGGACGTGGCGGAAGTTCGGTATCCGAAGAAGATCCGGGACCTGAAGAACATGGAGAAGCGGGCGGTCGAGATGGGGTTGTACAGCAACCACAGCATCCATGGTCTGTTGCAGACGCCGGAGTATGCGCGGGCGCTGTTCGAGATGAGGCGGCCCGCGTACTCGCAGGAAGAAGTGGAGCGAGTGCTGGCCGCGCGTATGGCCAGGCAGGTGGTCTTCGAGAGGTCACCCGCCCCTGCGCTCAGTTTCGTACAGGAAGAGGTGACGCTGTGCCGCCCCATCGGGGGCACAATGGTGCTGCGTCGACAGCTCGAACGGCTTCTGGGGATCGGTCAGTTGAGGAACGTCGAGATTCAGGTGATGCCGACCGATCGCGAGGATCACGCGGGGATGGACGGCGGAATTGAAGTGTTGAAGTTCGGGGACGGTACCGCGGTGGGGCGGTCGGGCGGAGCCTTCGCCGGGCGGCCGGTCTCCGATCCGAAGCAGCTCAGGATCCTTGAGCTGCGCTATGGGATGATCCGGGCCCAGGCTCTCACGCCACGGGAGTCGTTGGCTTTCATCGAAAAACTGCTGGGAGAGACATGATCCGCAAGACCTCTGCCGGAGATGCTTCCGAGCTGGAGTGGTTCAAGAGCAGCTACAGCAGTGGCAGTGAAGGAGACTCCTGCGTCGAGATCGCCGCTTCCCCCGGTGCGGTGCACGTCCGGGACTCCAAGGACGTCCGGGGCCCTCGTCTGGCCTTCGGTCCCGATGCCTGGGCGGGCTTCGTCTCCTACGCCGCCGAGCGCTGATCCCGTACGCGGCCGGGCGTTGAAGTTGTTCGGCCATCGGTCCTGCCGAGGCCCTCACGCCCCGAGAGACTCTGGCCCTCATCGAGCGAATGCTGGGAGAGACATGATCCGCAGGACTTCCGCACAGGACGTTTCCGAGTCGGCCTGGTTCAAGAGCAGCTACAGCAGCGACGGCAACGAGGGCGACTGCGTCGAAGTCGCCGCTTCCCCCGGTGCGGTGCACGTCCGGGACTCCAAGGACGTCCGGGGCCCTCGTCTGGCCTTCGGTTCCGATGCCTGGGCGGGCTTCGTCTCCTACGCCGCCGAGCGCTGATCCCGTTTGCACCCTCGCTCCGGGGCGAGGCGGGGGAGGGGGCCCTGCCGTGTTCGGCAGGAGCCCCCGCAGCAGTACCCCTCCGCATGACGTGACACGTCACCTGTCACGTTCGCGCGCACACCCCCTCACCCCCGGCACGGCTCCATACCCACTCCCGCGCGTTCCGGGGCGCTTTCCCGCATTCCCCGCATCTCCCGGTCGTGGGATCGACACACTGGGCGCATGAGTGATTACCGAAAGGTGCCGCCGGATCACCTCGTCATCAATGTGCGGCACCGGGACGACCCGGTGTCCCTGGTCACCGAGGCGGACGCGTTCGCCGCGTCCCGGACGTACAAGAAGATCGTGGTCCGGGGGCCGCTCTTCGGTATCGCCGAGCAGCGCCGAGGCGAGCGGCCGCGGTGGCGGATGCTGACCGACCTGGACACCGGCTATCCGCAGGACGCCCGCGACGAGTTGAACTCCCGTCTCTGGTTCAAGGCCAAGGACGAGACGGACGACCCCCGCGAGCGGCGCGCCCTGCTGGACGCGGTGGCCCGGCTGGAGACCGAGCCGGTCGACGAACTGACCGTCGGCGACACGCGCTACCGCGTCGTGCGCGCCGACGAGTTCGCCCGGACCGGCGAGGGGCGCATGGAGCCGCCCAGGCCCACGGACGTCGACTCGGAGGGCTGGGACGTCCTGACGCGTACGCCCTCGGCCACCGAGGGCTTCGTCATCGACCACGCGGCGGCGGTGGGGCTGACGGAGGGGCTGGACCGGATGGGGCTGGTGCCGGTCGCGTACACCTCGGAGCGCTTCCCGCCCGAGGTGCTGGCGGACTCGCGGCGGGCGTTGCGGACCCACCCGGGCCTGGTGCTGCTCCCGGTCGCCTTCCGGGTGGTGGAGCGCAGGGAGAAGTCCTGGTCGATGGTGTCGGGGCAGCTCCCCACCCCGCAGGACGCGCGGCGTGCGCTGGTCGACCATCTGCAGACGATGCTGCCGCGGATCGAGAAGATCGATGAGCGGGAGGCCGCCGTGTACGCGCGGGCGGCGGACGCGTTCACCCGGCGGCTGCGGCCCAACGAGCTGACCGTACGCGGGCGTTGCTTCGAGATCGCCCGGATCGAGCGGATGATGCGCATCGGCCCCGCCGGTCCGGAGGGACCACGGCGCTCGGACATCAGCACCCAGGAACCCTCGAAGATCCATCCCACGATGGACGAGTGGGGCAACATCGAACCCGGTTCGTAGCGGACGGGGCGAACGGCGAAGGGCCCGGACGGCCGAAGCGTCCGGGCCCTTCGCCGGGCGTCGTCAGTTCTCGGTGACGGTGACCTTCTCGTCGTTCTTCAGCTGCTCCACCAGCTGCTTGACCTTGGCCTTGTCCCAGACCAGGTTGCCGCCCACGGAGCCGGAGATCGGCATGTTCATCGACGTGCCGTCGCCGCCCGTGACGCCCTTCATGGCGAAGAACATCTGGCTCAGGGACCAGAGCGACATGTCCTTGTCGACGATCAGGGTGTCCAAACCGGCGCCCATCGTCGGGTACAGCTTGAACGGGTTGAGGATCGTCGACGGGGTCGCCGTCTGGCTCGCCAGCGCCGCGAGGAACTTCTGCTGGTTCTTCGTGCGGTCCAGGTCGCTGCCCGCGAAGGCGTACCGGGTGCGGACGAAGGCCAGGGACTGCTCGCCGTTCAGCGTCTGCTTGCCCGCCTGGAAGTCGGCGCCGGACTTCTTGTCCTTGAACGCCTTGGGGATGTCCAGCTCGACCCCGCCGATCGCGTCCACGATCTTGGCGAAGCCGCCGAAGCCGATCTCGACGTAGTGGTCGATGCGCAGCCCGGTGTTGAACTCGACGGTACGGACGAGGAGTTCGGGGCCGTCCATGGCGTACGCGGCGTTCAGCTTGGTGAAGCGGCCGCGGCCCTGGTAGAGCTTGCCGGACTCGGAACCCTTGAACGAGGGGATCTCGACGTTGGAGTCACGGGGCAGGGAGATGAGGGTCGGCCCGTTCGATCCGTCGTGCAGGATCATCATCGAGTCGGTCCGCTTGCCCTCGGCGGAGCCCGTGTGGAGCTTCTTCTTGTCCTCGGCCGTCATGCCCTCGCGGCTGTCGGAACCGACGATCAGGTAGTTGGTGCCGTCACCGCCCTCGGGCCGCTCGATGACCTTGGAGAGGTCCACCTCGCGCTTGAGCTTGGAGTCGGCCCAGAAGTACGTGCCGATGGAGACCGCGAGCACCACGACCACCAGGGTCAGCGAGCCTATCTTGATCCGGCGGCGCCAGTCGGGCGGCGGGCCCTGGACGCGACCGCCGTCGTTCCGGCCGTCCCCGCCGTTGCCACCGGCCCGTCGGCCGTTGTTGCCGCCGTAGACCTGTCCCGTGTTGTAACCGCTGTCGTACGTCGCGTCGCCGCCGTTGCCACCGGGGCCGTACTGCGGCGGCTCCGGCCGGCGCTGCCGGGGTGCCGCGCCGCGCGGCTGCGGCGGCACGGAGGGCCGCTGGACATGCCGCATCACGCGGGCGCTCTCGGGTCGGTCGTTGTCGCTGCCCTGTCCGTAGCGATTTCCGCTGCGGTTGTCGTCGGTCCGCCCGTCGGGCCAGTCGCTCATACGGACCAGTGTGCAGGCCGGGGCCGCCCCCCTCACAGGGGGTACGGGAAATCGGGGCGGGCCTGTTGCCAAGCTGATGCATTGCCGCAGGGCGCTGGACCCCGCATAAGGTGGACGGTATGACAGATCAGGCCCCGCGCCCGGAGGGCGACATACAGGGCAAGCCGACCGCGGCTTCCCGGACCACCCTCAGCCACATCATGACCGGCAACGACACCAACCTGCTGGGCACGGTGCACGGTGGCGTGATCATGAAACTGGTCGACGACGCGGCCGGTGCCGTGGCCGGCCGGCACTCCGGCGGTCCCGCCGTCACCGCCTCGATGGACGAGATGGTCTTCCTGGAGCCGGTCCGCGTGGGTGATCTCGTTCACGTCCGCGCCCAGGTGAACTGGACCGGCCGCTCCTCCATGGAGGTCGGCGTCCGGGTCATGGCCGAGCGGTGGAACGAATCCACCCCCGCCCAGCAGGTCGGCAGCGCCTACCTGGTGTTCGCGGCGGTCGACGCGGACGGCAAGCCGCGCCCCGTACCGCCGGTGATACCCGGGACCGAGCGTGACAAGCGGCGCTACCAGGAGGCGCAGATCCGCCGCACCCACCGCCTCGCCCGGCGCCGCGCGATCAAGGAACTGCGGGAGAAGCGCGCGGCGGACGGCATCGACGACTGAACCCCGAGGGGGCGCGGTCACGGGCAGGAGACCTCGTCGCCCGTGACCGTGTCGAACTCGCCCCGGTCCGTCTCCTCGGCCCGCACCTTCCGGACCCTCTCGAAGTCCGCGCCCGCCGTCACCCGCAGCGTGGCGCCCTGGCCCGCCACCGCCCGCAGCTCGGCCCCGGGCAGGGCCTCGGCCAGGGACTTCGCGGACCGGTCCCAGCGCGGGTCGTAGGTGATCAGGGTGCGCTTCAGATCGTGCGGGGCCGTGTTCGGGGCGTTCGGGGTCGCGTCCGGGGCCGGGGCCGGACCGTTCGGGGCCGTGTTCAGGTCGTCCGGGTTCGCGTTCAGCGGGGTCCGCGTGGTGTCGAAGCCGGTGGCGTGCAGCGCGTCGTCGAGCTTCCTGCCCAGGCCCTCCTTCGCGGTCCCGTTGTAGACCTGGACCCGGATGCGCTGCGGGGCGACGTCGACCTCCACGGCCTTCGGCCGCGCGGGGCGCTCCGGGGCGAGCGGTTCGTCCTCGCGCAGTGCCCGGAAGAGCTTCTTCGACTTCTGCTCGTCCCACTTGACCGTCGAGCCGATGCCCCGGACCGGGTAGGAGACGTTCCCCATCGGGACGGAGGCGAACTCGGACGAGGCGGGGGAGAAGCCGCGCATGGCCTGGCCGAGCTCCAGCATCTGTTCCGTGCCGAAGTCCTTGTCGGCCCGGACCGAGCTCAGCATCGTCGAGGCGACGTCCCGGAACTTCACCGGGTTCAGCAGGACCCCGCTGCCGGTCGCCCGCTCGATCAGCGAGGCGAGGAACTTCTGCTGGCGCTGCATCCGGCCCAGGTCGGCGGCCCCGTCGATGTGCCGGGAGCGCACGTACTGAAGGGCCTGTCCGCCGTTCAGCTCATGGGCGCCCGCGGCCAGGTCGAGGCCGGTGTACGGGTCCTTCATCGGCCGGGTGGTGCAGATCTTCACCCCGCCCAGGGTGTCCACCGTTTTCATGAAGCTGGTGAAGTCGACCTCCAGGTAGTGGTCGATCTTGACGCCCGTCATGTGCTCGACGGTCCGCACGGTCAGGCCCGGCCCGCCCTCGGCGTAGGCCGCGTTCAGCTTCACCGGGTGGGCGGTGTGCTGCTTGCCGGTGGTCCGGTCGAGGTGCGCGGGGATCTCGGCGTAGCTGTCGCGGGGCAGCGAGACGACGCTCGCCCGCTCCTTGTCCGCGGACAGGTGCACCAGCATGATCGTGTCGGTGCAGTGGCAGGGCGCGCCGCCCAGCCGGTACCGCTGCTTCTCCTCCGGGGTGATCCGGTCGCGGCCGTCGGTGCCCACGAGCAGCAGGTTCATGCCGTTGCCCGCGCGGGGCCGGTTCTTCATGTCCTTGAACGGGTCGATCCGGTCGATCCCGGTCTCCAGATCGGTCACCACCGCGTGGCCGATGCCGCCGGCCCCCAGCACCAGCACGGAGAGACCGGTCACCATCCGCATGCCCCAGTGCGGCCGCTCGTCCTGCCTCCTGGAGCGGTGCCGCGGCGGAAGCGCGCGGGAACGCGGCGGACGAGGCGAACGGGGGGAGCGGTGCGGCGTGGGCACGGGGGGACACCTCCGCGGTGCGAGGGAAACCATTCGCACAGTAGGTCCATATGATCGGATGCCCGGTGCGTGACCCGGCGGGGCGCGTCCGTGTCCCCCGTTCGCGCTAACGCGGCGACGAGTCGTACCGCCCGGTGAGGTGCCGACCCCCGGTGCCCCCGAGGACCGGCCGAGGACCACCGTGTCTGCCGCACGGCACCCCGCCGCCCGGCCGTGACCGGCGTAGACCCAGCCGCACGACGACGCGCCGAAGGGGGCCCTCCGAAGTTCCGGAGGGCCCCCTTCGGTGTTCCGCGCGCCGCCGTTACCAGGTGAAGCCCGGCTGGATGTCCATGCAGGCACCCTCGGCGTCGCCGTTGAGCGCGCGTGCGCTCTTCGGGGTCTTCTCGTCGGCCTCGTCCGCGTGGTAGGCCCCGTCCTCGCGCCAGTCGGCCCCCACGGTCAGGGTGATGCCGGAGACGTCGGTCGACTTCTTCACCGCCGACATCGGGACGCCGAGCGCCTTGGCCACGGCCTGGGCGTTGCCCTCCATGTCCACGCTGGGGAAGAGGATCTTGGTGCGGGCCGACGCCTCGGTGTTCTGGGCGTCGACCGCGGCCTGGGCGAAGCCCTTGTCGGCCAGCAGCTGCTTGACCGCCGTGGCCCGGCCCTTGACCGGGTAGTCGAGCCCTATGCGCGTGCCGTTGCGGATGCTGACCGGGATCTCGGCAATCGGTGACGTGGGCTCCTTGACGGTCGGCTTCTTGCGCTTGGAAGCCTTGCCGTCGAGCGGGACGTCGTCGCGGACCATCTGGAAGAGCTGGTCGGCGTCGCCGGCCTTGGGGAGCACCCGTCCGTCGAGCGCGCCCGTGCCGTAGACGTTCGGCATCGTCGTCATGGTGATGCGCTTGGTGGGGGCCTTCTTGAGCTCCTCCGCCAGGTCGTACAGCTTCTTGACGGTGTCGAGGCCCTTGTCGACCGTCAGCGCGTTGATCGCCGCGTCGGCCAGGTCCATCAGCTTGCCCGGGTCGGTGAGCTTGGTTCCCTTGCGCAGCTCACGGACCATCGAGTTCATGTACATGTGCTGGGCGTGCGTGCGGCCGAGGTCGGTGCCGTCCTCGAAGCCGTAGCGGGTGCGCAGCCACTGCAGGGCCTGCTCGCCCTTGATCTTGGTGGTGCCCTCCTCCAGCTTCAGCCCGGAGCCCTTGCCGTCCCTGGTGCGGGAGTGGACGTTCTCCTTGACGCAGACCGGGACGCCGCCGACCGCGTCGGCCATCGAGACCACACCGGCGAAGTCGATCATCATGAAGTGGTCGATGGTGATGCCGGTCAGCTCGTACCAGGTGGCCACGGTGCATCCCGGACCGCCGCGGCCGAGCGTCTCGTTGGTCATCGCGAGACCGGTGGAGGCGGGGTAGACGCGCTTGGTCTTCGGGTCGGTGCACTTCGGGATCTTCAGCATCGTGTCGCGCGGCATGCTGATCACCGACATGTTGCTGCGGTCGGCGGACAGGTGCAGCAGCATCTGCACGTCGGCCAGCGGCGGCGCGCCGAAGGTGTTCTTGGCCCCGCCGAGCTTCTGGTTCGCCTTGGAGTCCCGCGCGTCCGAACCGATGAGCAGGATGTTCAGCGGGGTCTGACCGGCGGCGTTGGCCTTGTGGTCGGCCATCTTCCGGTCGCCGAGCGTCAGATCGGCCTTCTTGATGTTGCTGTTGAGGTGTTCGTAGTAGAGGTATCCGGCCCCCGCGCCGCCGATTATCAGCAGCGCGAGAACGGACGCGCTCCAGCGCAGCACCCGGCGTTTGCCCTTCTTGCCGTGGCGCTTCGGCCCCCCGCGCCGATGACCGCCCGACGAGGACGCGGACCGTCGGCCGCCCTCTTCCGGATTCGCGCCCTGTTCGGGCACGCCCTCGCTCAGCCCGTCCTCCGGGTCGAGTTGACCGGTGTGGCGGACGCGTGATCGTGTCCCCTCCCCGGGCGTGCTGCTCCGTCCCACCGGGACCCCCCTGTTGCTCGGACTCGTGGTGTGGCGCGGTGACCCGGTGTCACTTGGCGCACTCTGCCTTGTCGGCGTTTGCCTGCTGGACGTCCGCCGGAACCTTGGCGGGTCCGACGATGGGCGTGCCCGCGCTCTCGAAGTCGTCGCCGAGCGTCAGGACCATTGCCTGAAGCCCCTCGGCGTCCTCGGCGCCCTGCTTCATGGCCGAGCCGGGCAGGCCCATCATGGCGGCCAGGGCGCGGGCCTGGTCCGCCTGGTTCGGTGCGTACTCCAGCGTCGTCTTCGCGGTCTTCGCCGGGGCGTTGGCCTTGTTCGACGACTTGAGCACGCCCTTCTCGTTCTGCAGCCAGGCGACCGTCGTCTGCGCGGCACCGGCGACCTTGCCGCCGTTGTACACGTCCACGCGCACGTCGCCCGCCGCGGCCTTCGGCCCCTTGAGGAGCGCGTCCTGCTTGCTCTTCGCGGCCTTCTTCTGCGACTTCACCTCGGTCAGCGAGGTGTCGTTGCGCATCATGGCGAACAGCGGCTCGGCCTTCGCCTCGTTCAGTACGACGGTGGCCTTGACCTTCTCGGCCGGGTTGTCGAGCACCGGCACCGTGGTGAAGGTGATGTTCTTGGTGTTGACCTTGCCGAGCTCCTGGGCCAGCGAGGCCAGCTTCTTCACCGAGCCGATGGCGGAGTCCACGGTGAGGGCGTTGGTCGCCGCGTCCGCCAGCTTGTACAGCTTGGTCGGGCTGGTCAGGGTGTCGTCCGACTGCATCTGCCGCATCATCGAGGCGATGAACTGCTGCTGGACCTTGATCCGGTCCAGGTCGCTCTCGTTGCCGAAGCTGTGCCGGGTCCGTACGAACGCCAGGGCGTCCTCGCCCTGGATGCGGTGCTCACCGGCCGGCAGGTCCAGGTGCGACTTCTCGTCCTTGACAGGCTTGGCCAGGCAGACCTCGACGCCGCCGACCGCCGTGGACAACTCCTTCACCGCGTTGAAGTCGACCATCATGAAGTGGTCGACCTCCAGACCGGTGATCTCCTTGACCGTGTCCATGGTGCAGCTCGGGTCCCGGCCGTCCTGGCCGAGGCTGGCATTGAACCGGATGTTCGGGGTGCCCGGGATGGTCTTCTCCGAACCGTCCGGCTGCCTGGTGGTGCACTCCGGGATGTCGGTGATCATGTCGCGCGGGATGCTCAGCGCCGTCGCGTTGGTGCGGTCCTCGGAGACGTGGAAGAGGATGTTGGTGTCGGCGTGGCCCACGCTGCCCTTGTCGCCGTAGCCCTCGTTGCCCTTGCCGGTGCGCTTGTCGGTACCGATGATCAGGATGTTGACCGGGGCGTCGGTGTCGAAGACGTTCTTGTTGCCGGACCCGCCCACGTCGACCGTGTCCAGGTTGCCGTTGAAGTGCTGGTACAGCGCGTACCCCGCCGCCGACAGGCCGACGAGCACGAAGGCCATCGTGCCGCCCGTCCACAGCAGCACCTTCTTGCGGCGGCTCTTGGCGGCCTTGGGCGCCTTGCGGCTGCGGCGGCCCGCCGGCTCCGTCCCCGACCCGTCGGAACCGGAACCGTCCTGGCCGCGTCGCCCGTTGGCCGAACGGCGGCCGCGCTGGCCCGGCACCTCGTGGCGTGCGGCCGGCCCGTGGCCGTCCCGGGCCGCGGCGCGGCGCCCGCCCCGGCCGTCCCGGGGGGCGTCGCCGTGCTCCGAATCCCCGTCCCGGACCGGGCCCCTGCTATTGGGGACACGCGGCGCGGAAGTCCGCGAAGAGCTTGCCGAATCCCCTCCGGAATGATTCAGTCGCAGTTCGTAATCACCGGTCTGCGGGTTGAGTACCCACTGGTCCGCGGGATCGATTTCGTCCGCCCGCCCACGACTTTGCGCATCCACGGTCGCTTGAGTCCTCCGTCGGTGCCACGCCAGGCGCCTCCCCCGATCAGGCGCTCGTTCTTTCGCTCCAGAAGTGCGCGGCCTGGCGGCCGGAAGCACCGGATCGCGTCACACTATCGGCCCCGTTCGGCATCGAGCGACGAGCGTGACAAATTCCACGGTCCTTACAACTGGTCATACTGCCCATTACACGCCGATCACCGGCCTCTGCTTGGGAATTGCTTTACTGCTCGCACAGGTCCGCCGCCGCGTTGTTGCCCGAATAGGTCGGTGTGGGGCTCGGCCCGGAAGCCTCCGGAGAACCGGTCGAGCCATTCTTTTTCCGGTTGTTCTTCTCGTCGTCATCCCGGTCCCGGTCCGCGCCGTCCCGGTCCCGGTCCGCGCCGTCTTGGAGCTGGTCCGCCGGGACGACGACGACCGGATCGTCCTCGCGCAGTCGCTTGAAGAGCCGGTCCGCATCGGGTTGTACGAGTTCGTCCCGGTTCCGGTTGGCGGCGTACGGCTGCCGGGGCACGGTCAGGAACTGCACCTTGTCGGTCGGTACGTCGCGCATGCCGCGCACCAGCTCGTACAGGTCCTTGAGGCTGTCCAGGCCCGGGTCCGTGGTCAGCGCCTTGGTGGCCGCGTCCAGGACCGGGTAGAGCCGGGTCGGGTTGAGCAGGACGCCGTTGCTCTGCACCTTGTTCACCAGTGCGCCCAGGAACTGCTGCTGGCGGTCCATCCGTTCGGTGTCGCTGCCGTTGCCGATCGACTTGCGGGCCCGTACGTAGCCCAGCGCCTGCTCGCCGTCGAGCGTCTGGCGCCCGGCGGGGAGCTTCAGATGGGCGTCGGTGTCGTTCACCGGTTTCTTGAGGCAGACCTCCACCCCGTCCACGGCGTCGACCATGTCCTTGAAGCCGTTGAAGTCGACGACCATGTGGTGGTCGATCCTGATGCCGGTCAGCTTCTCGACCGTGCGGACCGTGCAGGCGGTGCCGCCGAGCTCGAAGGCCCAGTTGAACTGGGCGAATTGCTTCTTCGTCGCTTTGCCGTCCGCAGTGTGACAGACCGGGACATCCACCATCAGGTCGCGTGGCAGGGACATCGCGGTGGCGCTCTTCCGGTCCGCGGCCAGGTGCAACAGGATCGTGGTGTCCGAGCGCTGGCTGCCGCCGTCGTCGCGGCCGTACGCGCGGTTCTCGCCGGCCCGGCTGTCGGAGCCGATGAGCAGGATGTTCTCCGCGTCGTGCACCACGGAGACGGGCCGCTCCCGCTCGTACGCCTTCAGCTCGGCCGCCGCGGAGACGTCCGTCCTGATGTTGCCGTCCAGCTTCCGGTACAGCCACCAGCCGACGCCCGCCGCGACCAGGACGAAGAACGAGGCGCCGAGCGCGGTCCAGCGCAGCCAGCGGCGTCGATGCCCGTCGGCGGGGGCCGGAGCGGCGTCGGAACCGGCCCCCGGCCCGCTCCCGCCCGTGGCCGAGTCGTCGGAGTCGTCCGGCGGTCCGGCGCTTTCGCTCACGTCTGCGTCCATCCTTCACGTTCGGCGGCGCGCTGGGCCGCCGGTCGCAGGAGTAGACGGCTGAACCTCACGCTTGGTTGTGTCCCGGGCGGGCCCTAACGCCGATCATGTACCGGAGTTGATGCGCATCCCCGAGGACTCGGCCCGGTGTGGGCCGGACGGGTGGCCCTCGGGGTGCCCGTCATGCCGTCCTGTTGGTGACCCGCTCGCTCTCGACGCGCTTCGCCAGGGCATCGGCGTCCAGTCGCTCCAGGTTCCGGCACAGGACCACGGAGCCCCCGACGGCCAGCGGTGCGAACAGCCCCGCGCTCAGCCCCTCCCAGCTGTCGTACGCGCCCCCGGTGAGCAGTCGCGATCCGGCGGTCAGGCCGAGCCCGGCCGCGTCCTCGCGGGCCCGGGCCACCAGTTGCGCCGACGTCAGCTCGACGCCGTCCACCGCCAGCGCGGGGGCGTCCGGATCCACGGGGGCGAACGGGGCGAACCGGTCGCCCTGTCCCGGCACCTCGACCGCGTAGTCCGCGAAACCCTCCGGCGGCTGCGGGAACCTGCCGCCCAGCGGGCGCAGCGCCAGGGCGATCCGCTCGCCCGAGCAGGCGCGCGCGGCCTCCAGCGCGTCCGGGCCGCTGACGACGAGGTCGGCGGCGGCCGGGTCGCCCTGCACGTCGGCGACGACTCCGACCGAGGAGCAGGCGAGCAGCCAGACCGCGGACTGCCAGTGCGCGGGCAGCAGGAGCGCGAGCCGGTCGCCCGGCTCGGCGGCGAGGTCGCCCTGGAGGAGGTTGGCGGTCTTGGCCACCCAATTGGCGAAGGTGGCCACCGACAGTTCGACGCGTTCTCCGGTGGCGTCGTCGTAGAAAGTGACCAAGGGGCGGGCCGGGTCCGCGGCGAGCGCGGAACGCAGCAGGTCGGCAGGGGTGCGGTCGGTGGCGTTCATCCGCGCAAGAGTACGCGGCGGCGGCGGGCCGGGCGGGGCGGAAGGGTGCCGGGGACACCGGTTCGGCAGACGGTCCGTCAATTGCGGGGGTATGTCCGGGTAGCCGGAGTCGCGGAATTATGTCCAATATCATTTTTATGCGTGCCTTCCTAGCATCTTCGATCGGTGTCACCTGCGCGGCCGTTCTCGCACTGCCGTCGGCCGCGCCGGCGGGCGCCGCCGCCCCCGACACCCGCACCGTCCCCGCCGCTCCCGCCGGGTCCGCGGCCTCCACCGACCTGCCGGGCTCGACGCAGTCCCTGCCGATGCGGCCCCTGCCGGTCGTGTCCGGCCGGGCCGCCGAGAGCTCCGGCCAAGGGCTGACCGAACGTGAGGTCCGGCCCTTCTCCCTGGTCGGCGTCGTCTGGGACGACGTCGACACCGAACTCCACGGCACCGTCCAGGTCCGCACCCGGGCCGCCGGCACCGACCGCTGGTCGGACTGGCAGGACCTGGAGACGCACAACGCGGAGCACGCCGCGGACCCCGGTTCTGCCGAGCGCGGCTCGGGCGCGGTCCGGGGCGCCACCGCCCCGCTCTGGGTGGGCGACTCCGACGGCGTCGCGGTTCGCGTGGTCCCGGACCCCCCGGACCCGCAGGACCGGACCGGGCACGCGGTGTCGCTGCCCGGCGGGCTGCGGCTCGAACTCGTCGACCCGGGCGAGGACCCGCGGCCGCTCCCCGTGAGGGACGAGGAGACCGGAGCGGGGGACATCGGGAAGCCGGACGCCGGGGAGGCGGAGGGCACCGGGGACGTGGCCGGGGCCCAGGCCGTGACGGACGGCCAGGCCATGACGGGGGCCCAGCTCCTGGCGGACATCCGGGCCGAGGCGGGCGCCCAGGTCCTGGCGGGCATGCAGGCCGCGACCGCCACCCTGCCCGCGACGGAAACCGGGGCCGCGACGGAAGCCGGGGCCGGAACCGGGACGGAAGCCGGAACCGGGACGGAAGCCGGGGCCGGGACGGGCACGGCGGCCGGGACGGACGGGCGCACCACGGCCCTCGAACCGAACGTGCTCCCCGCCCTGAGCCGGGCGGAGACCGAGGCCCAGGCCGGGACGGAGAGCAAGACGGCGGCGGGCGCCCGCCCGTACATCGGACCCCGGCCGCGCATCATCACCCGCAAGGGCTGGGGCGCCGACGAGAAGCTCAGGGAACGCGCCTTCGCGTACACCAAGACCGTCAAGGCCGCCTTCGTCCACCACAGCGCCACGGGCAACAACTACACGTGCTCCCAGGCGCCCTCGGTCCTGCGCGGCATCTACCGCTACCACGTGAAGAGCAGCGGCTGGCGCGACTTCGGCTACAACTTCGCCGTCGACAAGTGCGGAAACATCTACGAAGGACGCGCGGGCGGCGTGACGAAGCCGGTCCTGGGAGCGCACACGCTCGGCTTCAACTCCAACAGCATGGGCATCGCGGTGCTCGGCACCTTCACCAAGTCGAACCCGCCCGCCGCGGCCGTCACCGCCGTCTCGAAGCTCACCGCCTGGAAGCTCGGCCTGTTCGGCGCCAACCCGAAGGGCAAGGTGACCCTGGTCTCGGGCGGCGGCAACAAGTACAAGAAGGGCAAGAAGGTCCGGCTCAACGTCATCTCCGGTCACCGGGACGGCTTCGCAACCGAATGCCCCGGAGCGCGTCTCTACAAGAAGCTCGGCTCGGCCAGGACCAGCTCCGCCCGCCTGCAGGGCCGCTGACCGGAAGCCCGCGGGACCGGCGCGGACCGCTGCGACTGCCGATCGGGCCGGCCGGACCGGTCTGCATACACTGGCCAGCCGAAAACAGGCCAGGTCCCAGCAGGAAGCAGAGTCAGTGCCGTGACAGAGGCAAAAGAAGCGATCCTCCTGGTCGGTGGCAAGGGGACCCGGCTGCGCCCGCTCACGGTGCACACGCCCAAACCGATGGTTCCGGCGGCGGGCGTCCCGTTCCTCACGCACCAGCTGGCCCGGGCCCGGGCCGCCGGTGTCGAGCACATCGTGCTCGCGACGTCGTACCTGGCGGAGGTCTTCGAGCCGTACTTCGGCGACGGCTCGTCGCTCGGCCTGCACATCGAGTACGTCACCGAACGCGAACCGCTCGGCACCGGCGGCGCGATACGCAACGTCGCGTCCCGGCTCGCGGCGGGGTCGGACGAACCGGTGCTCGTCTTCAACGGCGACATCCTCACCGGCCTCGACATCCGGGCACTGGTCGCCACGCACACGGACTCCGGCGCGGACGTCTCCCTGCACCTCACCCGGGTCGAGGACCCGCGCGCCTTCGGCCTCGTGCCGACGGACGGGAACGGCAGGGTCACCGCGTTCCTGGAGAAGCCGCAGACGCCCGAGGAGATCGTCACCGACCAGATCAACGCGGGGGCGTACATCTTCCGGCGGTCGGTCATCGACACCATCCCGGCCGGACGCCCCGTCTCCGTCGAGCGCGAGACCTTCCCGGGACTGCTCGCCTCCGGCGCCCACCTCCAGGGCATGGTCGACTCCACGTACTGGCTGGACCTCGGCACCCCGCAGGCATTCGTGCGCGGCTCCGCCGATCTGGTCCTGGGCCGCGCCCCGTCGCCGGCGGTGCCCGGCCGGTGCGGCGACCGGCTCGTGCTGCCGACGGCCTCTGTCGCCGACGACGCCAAGCTCGGCGGCGGCACGGTGGTCGGCGAGCGCGCCCGGATCGGCGAAGGGGCCCGCGTCGACGGCTCCGCGATCCTGGCCGACGCGGTCGTCGAGCCGGGAGCGGTGATCACCGACTCGCTGGTCGGGGCCGGTGCCCGGATCGGCAGCCGTACGGTGCTCGCGGGCGCGGTCGTCGGGGACGGCGCCCGGGTCGGCGCCGACAACGAACTGCGCGACGGCGTACGCGTCTGGTGCGAGGCGGTCCTCCCGGACGCGTCGGTGCGCTTCTCGTCCGACGAGTAGACGGGGCGGAGGCTTCACGCGCGGGCGCGCGGGCGACGGTCGGGCGAAGGCGCGGGCGGCGGGTCCGGTGCGGCGCTTACCCTCGACAGGCAGCCCCGACGACCGAGGACCCCACCGTGGCAGGACGATTCGCCCCCCGCAACGCTCCCCGCACGGCCCTCCCGCACCCGGCGCCGGTACCGGCTCCGTCCTCGGCTCCGGCTCCGTCCTCGGGACCGGTACCGGCTTCCGGATCGGTACCGGCTTCCGGATCGGTTCCGGCTCCGTCATCCGGACCGGTTCCATCATCGGTACCGGCTTCCGCGCCGACGTCGGCTTCCGGATCGGTTCCGGACACCGGTGCGCTGACCCGGGAGTGGACCCCGCCCGGCCCGTTCGACCTGCGGCTCGTCATCGGCCCGCTGCGCAGGGGGCCCGCCGATCCCACGTTCCGGATGACCCGGGACGGCACGGTCTGGCGGGCGAGCCGTACGCCCGCGGGGCCCGGCACCCTCCGCCTCGCCGCCCGGGGCGGCCGGATCGAGGCGTCGGCCTGGGGCCCCGGCGCGCCCTGGCTGCTGGACCGGCTCCCGACGCTGCTGGGCGCGACGGACGACCCGGACGCCTTCCGTCCCCGCCACCGCCTGCTCGCCCTGACCCGGCACAGCCGGCCCGGTCTGCGCCTGGTGCGCACCGGCCTGGTCATGGAGTCGCTGATCCCGTCGATCCTGGAACAGAAGGTCACCACGGACGAGGCGTACCGCGCCTGGCGCCTGCTGGTCCGGGGACACGGCACCCCGGCGCCCGGCCCCGCGGACCACGCCCCGTTCACCGCACTCGGGCTGCACGTCATGCCGGACGCCCGCACCTGGTCCCTGATCCCGTCCTGGGAATGGCACCGGGCGGGCGTCGACGCCAAGCGCTCGGCCACGATCCTGCGCGCGGTGCGCGTGGCCCGCCGCCTGGAGGAGGCGTCCGCCATGGAACTCCCCGAGGCCGCGGCCCGCCTGGAACTGATCCCCGGCATCGGCCCCTGGACCTCGGCCGAGACCCTCCAGCGCTCGAACGGCGCGGCAGACGCGGTCACGGTCGGCGACCTCCACCTCCCCGGCATCGTCGGTCACGCCCTGGCGGGCAACCGGGACGCCGACGACGAGGAGATGCTGAGGCTCCTGGCCCCGTACGAGGGGCAGCGCCACCGCGCCACCCGGCTCGTCCTGCTGTCGGGCCGCACCCCGCCCCGCCGCGCCCCGCGCAGGACCCGCGGCGACATCGCCCGCCTGTAGCGCCCGCCCCGCACGGTCGTGACGCGGCGTCCGTCGTACCGACGCGGCGTCCGGCAGCGCCGACGTGGTGCCCGTCGTACCGGGGCCGGGAGCCCGCCCCGTCTCACCGCACCGTGACGAAGTCCTCCGCGTCCCGGCCGGCCCGGGCCACCGGCGCGACCAGCGGGCGTCCCACCGCGACCGCTCCCAGCGGGTCCCACGACTCCGGCAGGTCCAGCACCTCGCGCACCACGTCCCGGCAGAACATCGTCGAGGACACCCACGCCGACCCCAGCCGCTCACCGGCCAGCGCCACCAGGAAGTTCTGGATGCCGGCCCCCGCGGCGACCACGAACATCTCGCGCTCCGCGCGGTCCCGCCGCTCGTCCCCGTACGTGTGGGAGCCGTCCATCACCAGGCACGGCACCACCAGATACGGCGCCCGGCGCAGCACGTCGCCGCGCCGCACCCGCTTCGCGATCGACTCCTCGCTCTTCCCGTCGCGCCGCAGATCCGCGATCCACGCGTCCCGCATCGCGTCGAGCAGCCGGGTCCGGGACTCCTCGGACTCCAGCAGGACGAACCGCCACGGCGTCGTGTGGTGCGGCGCGGGCGCCGTCACGGCGGCGGCCACGGCCCGCCGCACCGCCCCCGGGTCCACCGGGTCGTCGGTGAACTCGCGCACCGTGCGCCGCAGGGTCACCGCCTCCCGCACCGCCTCCGACGTACCGAGCCGGAACATGTCGTCGGCCGCGCCACGCACCAGCGCCCGGGCGCCGCCCGCCGAGTCCGCCGGGTCCACCACGTGGCCGAGCCCCCGGACCACCGCGACCGGCAGCCCCGCGGCCTTGCCCTTGACCAGGTCGCCGGCCGAGGCCAGCTCGTCGGCGGTGGCCACCACGGTCGCGCTCAGCGGATTGCCGTACGCGTCCGTGCCGCCGCGCAGATCGTCCAGCACCAGGACCCCGGCCGCCCCGATCGCCACATCGGTCAACCCGCTGCGCCAGGGGCGCCCGAAGGTGTCCGTGACGACGACGCCGACCTCGACGCCGAGGCTGTCCCGCAGCCCGTCCCGGATCGCCCGCGCCGAGGCGTCGGGGTCCTCGGGCAGCAACAGCACCGTCCCGGCGGGGGTGTTCGAGGCGTCCACCCCGGCCGCGGCCATGACCAGGCCCTGCCGGTTCTCCACGATGCGCAGCGTTCCGCGCCGCGCCACCACCCGTACCGTCTCGGCGTCGATCGCCGCCTCCCGGTCGGTGGCCTCGACGATCCGGCCCTCCGCCTTGGACACGATCTTCGAGGTGACCAGCAGCACGTCGCCGTCGACCAGCCCCGGTTCGGCCGCGGCGATCAGCTTCGCCAGGTCGTCCCCGGCCCGCACCTCGGGCATCCCGGGCAGCGCCCAGACCCGGTAGGCCGGCGGAGAAGAAGGAGAGGGGGAGGGGAAAGAAGGAGAAGAGGAGGAAGAGGGAGAAGCGGCGGGGGAGGCGAGGCCGTCCGCGGGCCCGGGGGAACCGGCGCTCACGCCCGTACCTCCTCGGCCAGCGCCAGCGCCTGCCGCGCCATCTCCGCCGTCGCGTCGACGTCGGTCATCATCAGCGGCACGGCGCGGCAGCGGATGCCGGCGGCCTCCACCTCGTCGACCGCCCCGGCGTCCACGGTGTCGACGAGCCACCCGTCGAGCAGCCCGGAGCCGTAGTGCCGGGCCACTGCCGACGCCGTCGACTCCACGCCCACCGCGGCGAGCACCTTGTCCGCCATGCCGCGCACGGGCGCGTCCCCGACGATGGGGGAGAGGCCGACGACCGGCACCCCGGCCTCCGCGACGGCCTCCCGGATGCCGGGCACGGCGAGGATCGTCCCCACCGACACGACGGGGTTGGACGGCGGGAAGAGGATCACGTCGGCCTCGGCGAGGGCCTCCAGCACGCCCGGCGCGGGCTTGGCCTGCTCGGCGCCGACCGGCACGATCGCCTGCGCCTCGACCGAGGCGCGCAGCTTCACCCAGTACTCCTGGAAGTGGATCGCCCGGCGTTCGCCGTCGAGGTCGACCGCGACGTGCGTCTCGACCCGGTCGTCGGACATCGGCAGCAGCCGGACCCCGGGCTTCCAGCGCGCGCAGAGCGCCTCGGTGACGGCGCTCAGCGGGTAGCCCGCGCCCAGCATCTGCGTGCGGACGATGTGCGTCGCGAAGTCGCGGTCGCCGAGCCCGAACCACTCGGGCCCCACGCCGTACGCCGCGAGCTCCTCCTTGACGTGGAAGCTCTCGTCCGTACGCCCCCAGCCCTGCTCCTCGTTGATGCCACCGCCGAGGGTGTACATCACGGTGTCGAGGTCGGGGCAGACCTTCAGCCCGAACAGATGGATGTCGTCACCGGTGTTGCCGATCACCGTGATGTCCGCCCCGGGCGCGGCCTGCTTGAGGCCACGCAGGAAACGAGCACCGCCGATACCGCCGGCCAGAACCACAATGCGCATGCGGGACAGTCTGTCAGGCGAAGCCCGGTCCTTGTGGGGGTGGTGGCGGGCGACGGGCGGAGCCCGGCCCCGATGGTGCGTGGGGCGTCAGGCGGGTACGACGTCGGCGGTCGCCGGGGAGCACTGCGCCGCGTGCATCGGCATCTCGGTCAGCCCGGGGTAGTAGACGTGCAGGCTGACGGCCGGTTCGAGCGAGTCGTTGACCACTTCGTGCACGTAGCCGGGGGCGAAGACCCGCTGCGCGCCGGGGTCCAGGGTCCGGTCGCCGCGTTCGGTGCGCTCGGTCAGCCGGCCCTCCAGGACGGTCAGCACGCCGGAGGACGGGCCGTGGTCGTGGCGGCCGCTGCCCTGGCCGGGCACCCAGCTGAGCAGCCAGACCTCGTAGCCGAGTGGGGTCTCCCCCGTCCGGGCGGAGCCGGGAGCCGGGGGAACCGTGTGCAGCCGGTGGTACCAGCGGGTGGTGGCGTCGTACCGGACGAGCGGCTCCCACCGGGCGCGGTCGGCCGCGACGCGGCGGGCGAGCCCGACGAACTCGGCCACGGTGGCGGGGTGCTCGCGGGGCGGCTGGAGGAGGTGCTGGACTTCGAGGATGTCGCCGGCGATCTGGAGGTCGCTGTCGCTGTTCATGGATGAGGTGGTTCCTCGGCATGGGGGGTGCGTGTGCGGGGGTCGCGGAGACCGGAGAGCCGCGGCCGTACGGGACGGACGACGTCCCGCGGAACGCTCTGCGGATCTGCGGAGGGGCTCCGCGCGGAAGAGCTGGATCGAAGAAGCCGGATCAGAGCCGGTGCCCCGGGGGCATCAACAGCTGTGACAGCTGGAACAGCAACAGCGGGCCTGGACAGCGGTGCGGAACCCACGGACGTGGGTGGCGTACATCGCTGCGGTCGCTGGCATGCAGTCAAGGAGACCGGCTCGATGTCGCCGCTGTCAACCCGATGCCCGGTTTGGCGGCAATGTTTCACCCCATTCGGTCGGGCGGTTTGCAGAAAGGTTTATTCAGCCATGGTGGCGGAGATGTGGCGCACCAACCGTGTCCGTAAACGTCGTTGAAGGTCCGTGACCCGGCTGTGATCTTGGTCGCTTCGGTGATCGAATCCGAAACATGGAGATGACTCCACTCGTCTCACCCAGTGAGAGGCGGGGGCGTGATGAGGCCCACGGCATATGTCAGTTTTTTGCTGATTTGCACACTTTCCGCATACGTTTGGTTCCGCAGAGTGAATACCGAGGCCAATAGCAGATCCTCGCTTGACTGGCCTGGAGATACACACTTGTAATTTCACTCGTGTCGTTCGGCCGCGATCAGTAACGGCTGCATCACGGGGACGCAAGAGACAGACGAGGGGCGCACATGACCGAGCTGTTCCAGCAACTGCTGGTCGAGGACGCGGACGAGGAACTCGGCTGGCAGGAGCGCGCACTGTGCGCCCAGACCGATCCCGAGTCCTTCTTTCCCGAGAAGGGCGGATCCACCCGCGAGGCCAAGAAGGTCTGCCTCGCCTGCGAGGTCCGGTCCGAATGCCTTGAATACGCCCTTTCCAACGACGAACGCTTCGGAATCTGGGGCGGTCTTTCGGAACGTGAGCGACGCCGCCTGAAAAAGGCAGCCGTCTGATCGCGGAACCCCGCGACGAGACGAGACGGAGCCCGCGCCGCGACGAGCGGAACGGCGGGACGAGCGGAACGACGGGGCGGGTGGCCCGCCGTCCACCGCACACGGCCCGCCACAGCGGGCGGACCACCCCGTGGACGCGTCGTCCGCGACGACCCCTGTGACGACGACCCCCGCGGACGAGCCGGACGCCCTGAGGCCCGGACTCCGTGACCTCACCCGGGCTCCGAGCTCCAAGCCCCGAACCGCGACCGGCCATGGCCCGTCCCGGCCCGGCCCGGCCCCTGCCGTCCCGCCGCCGTCCCCGCCGTGCCCGGCCCGGCCCCGCCGCTCCCGGTCCGTCACCATCCGGCCGCCGTCCTGCCGTCCCGCCGTCGGCGAGGGCCGGGAATGCCTCGGCGCCGGGGCCGGTACCGGGCTCCGCGGCCCTCGCGCCGACCCTCGCGGTGGCCCCCGTTCGAGCGCTCGGCGCCACCGCCGTTATCCGTACCGTTAGTGTGGGGCCCCGTCCGAGACGCGCCAACGCCCTGACGGAGCGCGCGTGTACACCGATGCAGCCCCCGGGGGACTTCCCCCGGATCCGGCCGGAGGGCCCGTACCTCGATGTCCGTGCACAGCCAATCGGCGGCGCCGTACGCGGCCGCCGCCGCCCCCGAGTTCCCCCGGCACGTCGTCACCGCCGTGCTCGTCTCCCACGACGGAGCGCGCTGGCTGCCCGACGCGCTCGCCGGACTGCTCGGGCAGGAACGTCCCGTGCAGAACGTCGTCGCCGCCGACACCGGCAGCGCCGACGACTCCGCGCAACTGGTCACCGAGGCGCTCGGCGCCGAACGCGTCCTGCACCTCGCGCGCCGTACGAGCTTCGGCACCGCCGTCGACGAGGCGGTCCGCACGGCCGGCGTCCTCTCCCCCGACGAGCTGCCGTACCTGAAGCGCCCCAGCGGCTGGGACCCCGTCACCAGGACCTGGCGCGACGACGCGTACGAGATGCCGGAGCTGCCGCACGGCGAACCGGTGCAGTGGCTCTGGCTGCTGCACGACGACTGCGCCCCCGCCCCCGACGCCCTCGCCGAGATGCTGCGCGTCGTGGACACCGACCCGCACGCCGCGATCGTCGGCCCCAAGCTCCGCGGCTGGTACGACCGCAGGCAGCTGCTGGAGGTCGGCGTCTCCATCGCCAACAGCGGGCGCCGCTGGACCGGGCTCGACCGGCGCGAACAGGACCAGGGCCAGCACGACCAGGTCCGTACCGTGCTCTCCGTCTCCACCGCGGGCATGCTGATCCGCCGTGACGTCTGGGAGGAGCTCGGCGGGTTCGACCGCAGGCTCCCCCTGATGCGCGACGACGTCGACCTGTGCTGGCGCGCGCACGTCGCGGGACACCGGGTGCTCGTCGCCCCCGACGCCGTCCTCCGGCACGCCGAGGCGTCCGCCCGCGAACGCCGCCCCATCGACTGCGCGGGACGCTCGGTCGCCTCCCCGCACCGCGTCGACAAGGCCGGTGCCGTCTACACGATGCTGGTCAACGCACGCTCCAAGGTCCTGCCCTGGGTGCTGCTCCGGCTCGTCGTCGGCACCCTGCTGCGCACCCTCGCCTACCTCGTCGGCAAGGTGCCCGGCCAGGCCCTCGACGAGGTCGCCGGGCTCTTCGGCACCCTGCTGCGGCCGGGCAGGATCCTCGCGGCCCGGCGCGCCCGCGGCAAGGGCGCCGTCGACCAGGCCGAACTGCGCGGCCTCTTCCCGCCGCCCGGCGCCACCGTCCGCGCCACCGTCGAGCAGGTCGCCGGCAACTTCGGCAGCGGCTCCGACACCGACTCCGGCGGCTCCCGGCACGGCGCCGTGGAGTCCGGCCCCGGCGGCGACGACGCCGACTTCCTGGAGATCGAGCAGTTCGCGCGGCTGAAGCGGATCGGCCGCAAGCCGGGTCCGGTGCTCTTCGCCGTCCTGCTGCTCGTCTCGCTCGTCGCCTGCCGCGGCCTCCTCGGCGGCGGCTCGCTGACCGGCGGCGCGCTGCTGCCCGCCCCCGGCGACGTCTCCGACCTGTGGGGCAAGTACGCGGACGGCTGGCACACGGTCGGCACCGGTGGCACCCAGACCGCACCGCCCTACCTCGCCGTGCTCTCGGCGCTGTCCGCGCTGTTCCTCGGCTCGACCGGCCTCGCGCTCACGCTCCTGCTGGTCTGTTCCGTCCCGCTCGCCGGACTCACCGCGTACTTCGCCTCCCGGCCGCTGCTCGAATCCAGGCTGCTGAGGGCCTGGGCGAGCGTCGCGTACGCCTTCCTGCCCGCCGCGACCGGCGCCCTGGCGACCGGCCGCCTCGGCACCGCCGTACTGGCCGTGTTCCTCCCGCCGATCGCCCGCGCCGCCGTCTCCGCGCACGGCATGCGCGCCTCCGGCGGCGCCCGGGGCAGCTGGCGCGCGACCTGGGCGTACACCCTGCTCATCACCTTCGTGATGGCGTTCACGCCCATCGTCTGGCCGCTCGCCGTCGTCCTCGGCATCGGCGTGCTCGTGCTGCGCCGCGACGACATCACCGCGTACGGCCTGCGCTTCCTCGCCGCGATCGGCACCCCGCTTCTCGTGCTCGCGCCCTGGTCGCTCTCGCTGCTCACCAGCCCGTCCCGCTTCTTCGAGGAGGCGGGCCTGGACATCGGCGCGGGCACGGCCTCCGCGCTCGACCTGCTCGCCATCAGCCCCGGTGGCCCCAAGGCCGCGGGCAGCGTGCTGCTGTTCGGCATCGTGCTCGCCGCCCTGGCCGCGCTGCTGCGCGGGGAGCGGCAGTTCGCGGTGCGCACCGCCTGGACGGTCGCGCTCGTCGCGATGGTCTTCGCCGCACTGGCCAACGGTTCGGGCTGGGCCGGCCCCGCCACCCTCGTGTACGGCATCGCGCTGATCGCCGCCGCGCTGGTCGGCGCGGACGGCGCCCGGGTGCGCGTCGCCGAGCTCAGCTTCGGCTGGCGCCAGCCCGTCGCCGCGCTGATCGCCCTCGCCGCGGGCCTCGCCCCGGCCGTGGCCGCCGTGAGCTGGATGATCGGCGGCGCCGGGGGCCCGCTGGAGCGCCGCGACCCGGTGCAGGTGCCCGCGTTCGTGGCGGAGGAGAGCGCCACCCGCGACCAGCCGCGCACCCTGGTGCTCGGCGGCTCCTCGCCCTCCACCGTCTCGTACACCCTGGTACGCGGCTCCGGGGCGCGCCTCGGGGACGCCGAACTGACCGCCGCGGGCGGCAGCAACAGCCACCTCGACAAGGTCGTCGCCAACCTGGTCGCGGGCTCCGGCGCCGACCAGGGCAGCCAGCTCGGCGGCTTCGCGATCCGGTACGTACTGGTCCGCGACGGCGCCCCGAAGGAGATGAGCCGGGTCCTCGACGCGACCCCGGGGCTCAGCCGGCTGAGCCAGCTGGACGGCAGCGCGCTGTGGCGGGTGGAACGCCAGGTCGCCCGGGTCATGATCGTTCCGCCCGGCGAGGGCGGCGAGCAGCTGCCCGTGGGCTCCCTGCCCGTCGAGGCGCACACCAAAATCCCGGCGGGCGAGTCCGGCCGGGTGCTGCGGATCGCGGACGCCGCCGACTCCGGCTGGCAGGCCACGCTCGACGGCCGGCCGCTGACCCGCAAGACCGTCGACGGCTGGGCCCAGGGCTTCGAGCTGCCCGCCGAGGGCGGCACGCTGGACCTCACGTACGACACTCCGTTCACCCACACCGCCTGGATCTGGGCCCAGTGCACGCTGGCGCTCGTCCTGCTGGTCCTCGCCCTGCCGGGCCGTCGCCGTGAGATCGACGACGACCTGCCCGAGGAGGCCGTGGCGGCCCCCGTGGAACCGGTCACGGGCGAGGGGCGCCGGGCCCGCAGGCTGCGCGCGGCCGCCCAGGCGGAGGCGGAGGCCGGGCCGGACCCGGACGCCGCCCCCGGACAGGCGCCGCACGCGCCGGGCGAGTACGTCCCGGCCCAGCGGGCGGAGGAGTACGACCC
>NZ_RDBO01000071.1:188636-197812 GCF_008120935.1 Streptomyces sp. sk2.1 | reverse complement strand
GCGCGTGCGGCGCCTGTCCGGGGGCGGCGTCCGGGTCCGGCCCGGCCTCCGCCTCCGCCTGGGCGGCCGCGCGCAGCCTGCGGGCCCGGCGCCCCTCGCCCGTGACCGGTTCCACGGGGGCCGCCACGGCCTCCTCGGGCAGGTCGTCGTCGATCTCACGGCGACGGTCGGTACGCGGCGGTGCCGCAGCAGCAGTACGGCGAATGGGACGGGCAGCAGTACCAGGACACCGGCTACCAGCAGTACCCGGGCAACGGGTACGACGAGGGCCAGTACCCGAACGACCAGTACCCGACCGGTCAGTACCAGGAGGGCCAGTACCAGGAGGGCCAGTACCAGGACGGCGGATACGGCACGCAGGGCACGCACCAGGAGCCCGCCCCCGCCGACCCGTACGGGCAGAACTCCTACGACCCGTACGGCTACGCCCAGCAGCAACAGCAACAGCAGCAGTACGACCCGCAGACCGGCACGTACGCGTCCCCGGCGCACTACGACCAGGTCGGCGGTGGCCACCCGGCCCCGTACACCCCGCAGAACCCCGACGAGAACCCCGCCCCGGGCCAGAACCCGTGGCCGACCGGCAACGCATCGCGAGGCGAGTCCGAGTGAAGTCCACCAGCAGCCTGTCCCTCATCGCGGGCACCGTCGCCCTCGCCGCCGTCACCGGATTCGCCGTGCTCACCGTGCCCGGCGACGGGGACACCGCCAAGGCGGCGACCGCCGCGCGACTGCCGGTGGAACGGTCCACCCTGCTCTGCCCGGCCCCCGGACTCTCGGAGCTCTCGGAGACCACCTACACCTCCTTCACCCCGGCGGGCGACGGCGCGGGCGAGGCCGGCGCGGCCGAGCTGGTGCCGACCGCGCCGTCCGAGATCACGGACGGCGACGGCGAGGACAAGGGCGACGAGAAGGACGACAAGGACGGGAAGAAGAAGGACGACAAGAAGGCGGACGCCGGGAAGCCGGTCGTCGCCCTCAAGGAGCCCGGCAAACCGGCCGTCGCCGAGGAGTCCGGCGCCGACACCCCGGCCCTGGTCGGCACCGCCACCGGCCGCCTGGCCCCCGGCTGGACCGCCCAGCAGACCACCATGGTCGAGGCGGGCGAGGGACGCGGCCTGCTCGGCGTCAGCTGCACCGTCCCCGACACGGACTTCTGGTTCCCGGCCGCGAGCACCGCGAAGTCCCGCCAGGACTACGTCCACCTGACCAACCCGGACGACACCGCGGCCGTGGCCGACATCGAGCTCTACGGACCCAAGGGCTCCCTCAAGTCCGAGGTCGGCGAGGGCATCACGGTGCCCGCCCGGTCCAGCGTCCCGGTGCTCATCTCCACGCTCACCAGCGAGGCCGTCGACGACGTGACCGTCCACGTCACCACCCGCACCGGACGCGTCGGGGCCGCCGTCAGGGCCGCGGACGACAAGGCCGGCAGCGACTGGCTGGCCGCCTCCACCGCCCCGACGGGCACCCTGGTGATGCCCGGCATCCCCGACGACGCCACCTCGGTGCGCCTCGTGGCCTTCGCGCCCGGCGACGACGACGCCGACCTGAAGGTGAAACTGCTCGGCAAGACCGGTGCGATCACCCCGGCCGGGAACGACGGACTGCACGTCAAGTCGCAGATGACCGCGAGCATCGACCTGAAGGACCTCACCAAGGGCGAGCCCGGCTCCCTGCTGCTCACCCCGGAGAAGGACGGGAAGGCCACCCCGGTCGTCGCCGCGCTGCGCGTGGTCCGCGGCTCCGGCGACAAGCAGGAGGTCGCCTACATCCCGGCGACGGGCCCGGCGGGCGCACGGGCCACCGTCGCCGACAACCGCTCCGAGGGCTCGGTGCTCTCGCTGACCGCCCCGGGAGCCGCCGCCACGGTGAAGGTCACCGCATCGGTGGGCAGCGGGGGCGGCGAAAAGGTCGTCAAGAAGTACACGGTCAGGGGCAGCACGACGCTGGCGGTCGTCCCGCCCGTGCCGTCCGGCCTCAAGGGCGGCTACGCCCTGACGGTGGAGACGGAGTCGGGCGGCCCGGTCCACGCCGCGCGCACCCTCACCGTCACGCAGGGCGGCATCAAGATGTTCACCGTGCAGACCCTGCCGGACGACGGCGGAACGGTCGAGGTGCCCGAGGCCGTCCAGGACCTCTCGGTCCTGCGGGACTAGGGCCTTTCGTTCGGATCGGGCCGGATCGCCGGGTGGGAACGGTGGTGCGCGGGCGGGCCGGGAACGGCCGCCCACGCACCACCGTTCCCGTTTCCGCTACTCCTGCCCGTACCGCGGGTCCACGGACTCCGGCGAGAGCCCGAGCAGGTCCGCGACCTGCTCCACCACGACCTCGTGCA
Source organism: Streptomyces sp. sk2.1 (assembly GCF_008120935.1). GTDB lineage: Bacteria > Actinomycetota > Actinomycetes > Streptomycetales > Streptomycetaceae > Streptomyces. The sequence continues at coordinate 195,474 of NZ_RDBO01000071.1, read as the reverse complement.
CCAGCAGGGCGCGCTCGTCGCGGTTCTTGGTGCGGATCTCCACCGGCCGCCGGTAGATGACGATCTGCGCGGGCCGGCCCTTCTCGGCGGACACCGCGTGCCCCAGCGGAACGGTCTCCTCCTGGGTCCCCGGCACGTCGAGCACCATGAAGTCGACGTCCGCCAGCTGCGGCCAGCGCCGCTCCAGCCGCTCCACCGAGTCCTGCACGAGATCGCGGAAGTTCTCCGCCCTGCTGACCGAGAGCGGCACCTGGGGCGGGGCGACGGGCCCGCGCATGCCGCGGCCGTGCCGGTCCCGGCGGCGCGGACGCGGCTCGGACGGGGGAGACGGCGGGGACGGGTGGGGCGGTACAGGACTGTCCATCACGGACGCAGGGTAACGCTCCGGAGGGCGGACCGGCCGCCGCTCCCTGACGGGGCATCGGCATGTCCAATCCTGAACAATCCGGCCAACCGGGGGCTTGTTTCAGGCCCCGCTACTGATCGCCGGACTCCTGTCGAATGACAACTTTTATGCCGAATGGTGACCGGAACCATTGCCGGTACGGGGCGTTCCCGACCCCTCCCGCGCAGGTCAGAAAGGTCGCCCGGAAGGCGGTTGTGCCGGACGTCACAGCGCGACACGGAGGGGTGACCCGGGGGCGAGTCGTCGCAGCCCGCTCAAGAGTGCGGTACCGTCCAACATCGTGAGCCCTGTACGTCGCTGTTCGCGCACCGCGTGCGGCCGCCCTGCCGTCGCGACACTGACGTACGTCTATGCCGACTCGACTGCGGTCCTCGGCCCGCTCGCCACCTACGCCGAGCCCCACTGCTACGACCTCTGTGCCGAGCACAGCGAGCGGCTGACGGCACCGCGCGGCTGGGAAGTCGTCCGGCTCTCCGATCCCTCCGCGCCCTCCCGCCCCAGCGGCGACGACCTCGAAGCGCTCGCCAACGCCGTACGGGAAGCGGCCCGGCCGCACGACCGCGGGACCGACGACGGCCGGGGCGGTTCGCAGACGGCCGACCCGATGGAGGTCGCGCGCCGCGGCCACCTGCGGGTGCTGCGCTCCCCGGACTCCTGACCTCTGCCGGACTTCCGTAGTCCGTGGTCTCCAGTTCATCGGCCCCGGCCTCCGCCGGACTTCCGCCCGTCCGCCGGTCGCCGGCCCCGACGAAACCCTGACCTCCGCCGGTCTCCTGCTCCTCCGCCGGGCTCCCGGAACCCGCCGTCCGCCGGCTCCGCGCACGCGGCCGGAAGGCCCGGCGGTCCGCCCGGGGGGTTGCCGGGTAGTTTGGGCGGTCCGCAGGAATCTCAGGAGGACCGGCCCGTGGCTGCTGATCTGTCGCAGATCGTGAAGGCGTACGACGTGCGCGGAGTGGTGCCCGACCAGTGGGACGAATCGCTCGCCGAGCAGTTCGGGGCGGCCTTCGTCGAGGTGACGGACGCGGACGCGATCGTGGTCGGACACGACATGCGGCCCTCCTCGCCCGGCCTCTCGGGAGCCTTCGCACGCGGGGCCGCGGCACGCGGCGCGGACGTCACGCTGATCGGCCTCTGCTCGACCGACCAGCTCTACTTCGCCTCGGGCAGCCTGGGCCTCCCCGGCGCGATGTTCACCGCCTCGCACAACCCGGCGCAGTACAACGGCATCAAGCTCTGCCGGGCGGGCGCCGCACCCGTGGGCCAGGACACCGGCCTCTCGGAGATCCGCGCCCTCGTCGAGAAGTGGGCCGAGACCGGCGCCCCGCGGCCGGCCGGGACCCCCGGCACCGTCACCGGGCGCGAGACGCTCACCGACTACGCCGCCCACCTGCTGTCCCTGGTGGACCTCGGGTCGATCCGCCCGCTGAAGGTCGTCGTCGACGCGGGCAACGGGATGGGCGGCCACACCGTCCCCACCGTCTTCGCGGACCTGCCCGTCGACCTCGTACCGATGTACTTCGAACTCGACGGCACGTTCCCCAACCACGAGGCCAACCCCCTCGACCCGAAGAACCTCGTCGACCTCCGGGCCCGGGTCGTGGCCGAGGGCGCCGACCTCGGCCTCGCCTTCGACGGCGACGCCGACCGCTGCTTCGTCGTCGACGAGCGGGGCGAGGGCGTCTCCCCGTCCGCGATCACGGCCCTGGTGGCGGCCCGGGAACTCGCCCGCAACGGCGGCCGGGGCACCGTCATCCACAACCTGATCACGTCGCTCTCGGTCCCCGAGGTCGTCCGCGAGAACGGCGGCACCCCGGTCCGCACCCGCGTGGGCCACTCCTTCATCAAGGCGGAGATGGCCGAGCACGGCGCGATCTTCGGCGGCGAGCACTCCGCGCACTACTACTTCCGCGACTTCTGGAACGCCGACACGGGCATGCTCGCCGCGCTCCACGTGCTGGCCGCGCTGGGCGGGCAGCCGGGCCCCCTGTCGGAACTGGTCGCCCGGTACGACCGCTACGCCGGCTCCGGCGAGATCAACTCCACGGTCGCCGACCAGCGGGCCCGCACGGCAGCGGTCCGCGCGTCCTTCGCGGGCCGCGACGGGGTCACGACCGACGACCTGGACGGCCTGACCGTCACCGCACCCGACTGGTGGTTCAACCTCCGCGCCTCCAACACCGAACCCCTGCTCCGCCTGAACGTGGAGGCCCGCGACGAGCGGACGATGGCAGCGGTGCGGGACGAGGTGCTGGCCCTGGTCCGCTCCCCGAAGACCCCCGCCGTTTAGCGCCGATCCCTCCGGCGTACACCCCGGCTCCATCCACGCCCGTCCGCCCCGCGCGCCCCGCCCTCCGGCGGTAGGCTGACGTGGCCTGATCCGTTGCCTGAAGGGACCCGCCCCATGCCGCTCGAAGCCGGCCTCCTGGAGATCCTCGCCTGCCCGGCCTGCCACTCTCCGCTCGACGACCGGTCGGCATCCGACGCCCCCGAGCTGGTCTGCACCGGCGACGACTGCGGGCTGGCCTACCCGGTACGGGACGGCATCCCCGTCCTCCTCGTCGACGAGGCCCGCCGCCCCGCGTGAGCCGGAGCCCGGGCGCACGACCCCGCCCGCGCCCCGAGCGACCTGCGTCCGGGCGCACGACGCCGTCGCCCGCCGCCCCGCCCCGCACGGTGATCAGCATGTGATCGGAGGACCGTCCCCATGCTCGACGAGTCGCTGCTCGACGCCCCGGAGTCCCTGGCCCGAGCCGACCGCCGCGGCCTGCTCCGCGGCGCCGCCGAGGCCGGGGCCCGGGTCCGCACCGCCGCCCGGCACGCCACCGAGGCCGGGATCGCCGAACTGAACCCGGAGGGCCGCCCCCGCGCCGTACTGGTCGCGGGCTTCGGCACCGCCGCGTCCGGCGTCGCCGACCTCGTCACCGCCCTGGTCGGCGCGGCCGCACCCGTCACGGCCATCCGCCCCACCGGGGTGGCCCCCGCCGCGGGCGCGCTGCGCTGGACGCTGCCCGGCTGGGCCGGCCCCGTGGACCTGCTGCTCATCGTCACGGCCGACGGCGCCGAGCCGGGCCTCGCCCTCCTCGCCGAACAGGCGTACCGCCGGGGTTGCAGCGTCGTCGCGGTCGCCCCCCACCGGTCACCGCTGCGCGAGGCCGTCGACGGCGTGCGCGGCCTCCTCGTACCGATGGCCTCCGCCCCGCACGGCGAGTACGACGCCGAGACCTCGGCCGCCGGCCCCGGCACGCTCTGGGCGCTGTTCACCCCGCTGCTCGCGCTGCTGGACCGGGTCGGCCTGGTCACCGCCCCCGCCGACGCGCTGCAGGGCGTCGCGGACCGGCTGGACCGCACTGCGGAACGCTGCGGCCCGGCCATCGCCACGTACAGCAACCCGGCCAAGACCCTCGCCGCCGAACTCGCCGACAGCCTGCCCCTGATCTGGACCGAGGGCGACGCGGCCGGCCCGGTCGGCCGCAGGTTCGCCGCCGTCCTGGCCGAGCTGTCCGGGCGCCCCGCCCTCGCCGCGGAACTGCCCGAGGCGCTCCCCGCGCACGGCGGACTGCTGGCGGGCGCGTTCGCAGCGGGCGCCGACCCCGACGACTTCTTCCGCGACCGGGTCGACGAGCCGGAGCCGCTGCACGCCCGCGTCGTACTGCTCCGGGACCGTCCCGCGGGCGGCCTGAGCGCGGCTCCCGCCGCCCGCGAACTGGCACTCGGCCACGACACCGCGATCAGCGAACTCGAACCGGACGAGGGCACCGACCTCGAATCCCTCGCCGAACTGCTCGCGGTCACCGACTTCGCCGCCGTGTACCTGGCCCTCGCGTCGGAGGCCCGCGTCTGACCCGGCCCGCCCCCGCATCCCCGTACGGCGGCGGGCCCCGCGCCCGGTCCCGCGGCACCCGGGCACCCAGCAGCACACACCGCACCCCGATCCACCCGATCCACGCACCTCACAAGGACACGAATCCCATGGACCGGCTCTCCAACACCGTGCGCCCTTACGCCTGGGGCTCCACCACCGCCATACCCGAACTGCTCGGCGTCGCCCCCACCGGCGAACCCCAGGCCGAGATGTGGATGGGCGCCCACCCCGGCGCCCCCTCCCGCCTCACCCGGACCACCGGCACCGGGGAGGCCGGCCCCGAGCAGTCCCTCGCCGACGTCATCGCCGCCGACCCCGAGCGCGAACTGGGCCGGGCCGCCGTCGAGAAGTTCGGCCCCCGCCTGCCCTTCCTCCTCAAACTGCTCGCGGCGGGCGCCCCGCTCTCCCTCCAGGTCCACCCCGACCTCGAACAGGCCCGGAAGGGCTACGAGGACGAGGAGCGCCGGTCCGTCCCGATCGACGCCCCCCACCGCACCTACAAGGACGCCAACCACAAGCCCGAGCTGATCTGCGCGCTCACCCCCTTCACCGGCCTGTGCGGCTTCCGCGACCCCGCCGAGGCGGCCCGGACGATCGCGGCCCTCGGCGTCGACGAGCTCAAGCCGTACGTCGACCTCCTCGGCGCCCACCCCGAGGAGGCCGCCTTGCGCGAGGTCCTCACCGCGATCCTCGGCGCCGAGCCGGCGGAGATGGCCGAGACGGTGCACCGCGCGGCCGCCGCGGCCGAACGCCTCGGCGGCGCCCACGCCCCGTACGCCCGGCTCGCCCACCACTTCCCCGGCGACCCCGGTGTCATCGCGGCGATGCTGCTGAACCACGTGGAACTCAAGCCCGGCGAGGCCCTGTTCCTCGGCGCGGGCGTCCCGCACGCCTACCTCGACGGCCTCGGCGTCGAGATCATGGCCAACTCGGACAACGTGCTGCGCTGCGGCCTCACGCCCAAGCACATCGACGTACCCGAACTCCTGCGCGTCGTCCGCTTCGAGGCGGCCGACCCCGGCATCCTGCGCCCCGAGGCCGCACCGTCCGGCGAGGAACCGTACGAGACGCCCGTGGACGAGTTCCGGCTCTCCCGCTTCGACCTCTCGCCCGGCGCCGCCCCCGTGGACCTGACCCGCGACGCCCCGCAGATCCTGCTCTGCACCCAGGGCGCCACGAAGGCGGGCGCGCTGGACCTCGCCCCCGGCGACTCCGTCTTCGTACCCGCCGGGGAAGAGGTCGAAGTGTCCGGTACGGGAACCTTGTTCCGTGCCACAGTGGTGGTCTGACGCACCACCCGCACCGGCGACTGCAACAATGTCCGGCCGTACGGCGGCGCCAGGGCCGCAGCAGCGAAGAAGGGACACCAGGCACCCATGAGTGCGTCAGGCGGAACCAAGGCGATCGTGGCGGCACTCGGCGCCAATCTGGCCATCGCGGTGGCCAAATTCGTGGCGTTCCTGTTCAGTGGCTCGTCATCGATGCTCGCGGAGAGCGTCCACTCGGTCGCGGACTCGGGCAACCAGGGACTGCTGCTGCTCGGCGGCAAGAAGGCCCGGCGCGAGGCCACCCCCCAGCACCCCTTCGGCTACGGCCGCGAGCGGTACATCTACGCCTTCCTCGTCTCCATCGTGCTGTTCTCCGTCGGTGGCATGTTCGCCCTGTACGAGGGCTACGAGAAGATCAAGGACCCGCACGAGATCGAGGCCTGGTACTGGCCGGTCGGGGTGCTCGTCTTCGCGATCATCGCCGAGGGCTTCTCCTTCCGCACGGCCATCAAGGAGTCCAACGAGACCCGCGGATCGCTCTCCTGGAAGGAGTTCGTCCGCCGGGCCAAGGCCCCCGAGCTGCCCGTCGTCCTCCTGGAGGACCTCGGCGCGCTGGTCGGTCTGGTCCTCGCCCTCGGAGGCGTCGGCCTGTCCCTCGCGACCGGCGACGGTGTCTGGGACGGCATCGGCACCCTCTGCATCGGGGCCCTGCTGATCATCATCGCGATCGTGCTCGCCGCCGAGACGAAGTCGCTCCTGCTCGGTGAGGCCGCCGGTACCGACGAGGTCGAGAAGATCAAGAACGCGGTCGTCGACGGCGACACGGTCACCCGTGTCATCCACATGCGCACGCTCCACCTCGGCCCCGAGGAACTGCTCGTCGCGGCCAAGATCGCGGTGCAGCACGACGACACGGCCGTCGAGGTGGCCAACGCCATCAACGCCGCCGAGGCCCGTATCCGCGCCGCGGTCCCGATCGCCCGGGTCATCTACCTGGAGCCGGACATCTACAGCGAGGCCGCCGCCGCGGCCGGTACCAACCCCGCCAAGGCACCCGGCGGCGCCCCGGACACCCCGACGGAATCCGGCCACTGACCGAACCCGCCGCGACGAGCAGTTCCTCGGGGCCGAGGTGGAGCGTGCGCATGTGGATGACACGGGTGACCGTGTCGCCGTCGACGACCGCGTTCTTGATCTTCTCGACCTCGTCGGTACCGGCGGCCTCACCGAGCAGGAGCGACTTCGTCTCGGCGGCGAGCACGATCGCGATGATGATCAGCAGGGCCCCGATGCAGAGGGTGC
>NZ_RDBO01000071.1:186516-188536 GCF_008120935.1 Streptomyces sp. sk2.1 | reverse complement strand
GGGTTGGTACCGGCCGCGGCGGCGGCCTCGCTGTAGATGTCCGGCTCCAGGTAGATGACCCGGCCGATCGGTGTAGATTCGACGCCAGAGTCAGACGTCGCTGCTGATGGCGGTCGATCGGTCCCCATGTGCGGACCGGCCGAGGGAGAGAGGGCCTCCGACGGACTGCGCTGCGAGCACCGGGCATTCGTGTGCCCGTCGCCGCAGAGCCATCCGTGACCCACCTCGACCCATTCACGAGGAGCAGCCCGTTATGACGACGGTCGCCAACCGACAGGACTTCAAGGTCGCCGACCTCTCCCTCGCGGCGTTCGGCCGCAAGGAGATCACCCTGGCCGAGCACGAGATGCCCGGTCTGATGTCGATCCGCAAGGAGTACGCCGCCGCGCAGCCGCTGGCCGGTGCCCGTATCACCGGTTCGCTGCACATGACCGTGCAGACGGCCGTCCTGATCGAGACCCTGGTCGCGCTCGGCGCCGAGGTCCGCTGGGCCTCCTGCAACATCTTCTCCACCCAGGACCACGCCGCCGCGGCCATCGCCGTCGGCCCGAACGGCACCCCCGAAGCCCCCGCGGGCGTCCCGGTCTTCGCCTGGAAGGGCGAGACGCTGGAGGAGTACTGGTGGTGCACGGAGCAGGCCCTGACCTGGCCGAACACGCCCACCGGCGGCCCGAACATGATCCTCGACGACGGTGGTGACGCCACCCTCCTGGTCCACAAGGGCGTCGAGTTCGAGAAGGCCGGCGCGGCCCCGGACCCGTCGACCGCGGACAGCGAGGAGTACGCCCACATCCTCACCCTGCTGAACCGCACCCTCGGCGAGTCCCCGCAGAAGTGGACGCAGCTGGCGTCCGAGATCCGTGGTGTCACCGAGGAGACCACGACCGGTGTGCACCGGCTGTACGAGATGCACCGCGACGGCACGCTCCTGTTCCCGGCGATCAACGTCAACGACGCGGTCACCAAGTCCAAGTTCGACAACAAGTACGGGTGCCGTCACTCGCTGATCGACGGCATCAACCGTGCCACCGACGTCCTGATCGGCGGCAAGACGGCGGTCGTCTGCGGCTACGGGGACGTGGGCAAGGGCTGCGCGGAGTCGCTGCGCGGTCAGGGTGCCCGGGTGATCGTGACGGAGATCGACCCGATCTGCGCGCTGCAGGCGGCGATGGACGGTTACCAGGTCGCCACCCTGGACGACGTGGTCGGCCAGGCCGACATCTTCGTGACCACGACGGGCAACAAGGACATCATCATGGCCGCCGACATGGCCAGGATGAAGCACCAGGCCATCGTGGGGAACATCGGCCACTTCGACAACGAGCCACCGACGTCCTGATCGGCGGCAAGACGGCGGTCGTCTGCGGCTACGGGGACGTGGGCAAGGGCTGCGCGGAGTCGCTGCGCGGTCAGGGTGCCCGGGTGATCGTGACGGAGATCGACCCGATCTGCGCGCTGCAGGCGGCGATGGACGGTTACCAGGTCGCCACCCTGGACGACGTGGTCGGCCAGGCCGACATCTTCGTGACCACGACGGGCAACAAGGACATCATCATGGCCGCCGACATGGCCAGGATGAAGCACCAGGCCATCGTGGGGAACATCGGCCACTTCGACAACGAGATCGACATGGCCGGTCTCGCGCAGATCGAGGGCATCGTCAAGGACGAGGTCAAGCCGCAGGTCCACACCTGGACCTTCCCCGACGGCAAGGTCCTGATCGTGCTGTCCGAGGGCCGCCTGCTCAACCTCGGCAACGCGACCGGGCACCCCTCCTTCGTGATGTCCAACTCCTTCGCGGACCAGACGCTGGCCCAGATCGAGCTGTTCACCAAGCCCGAGGAGTACCCGACCGACGTCTACGTGCTGCCCAAGCACCTCGACGAGAAGGTCGCCCGCCTCCACCTCGACGCCCTCGGCGTCAGGCTCACCACGCTCCGCCCGGAGCAGGCCGCGTACATCGGTGTCGAGGTCGAGGGCCCGTACAAGCCCGACCACTACCGCTACTGACCCCACCCGC
>NZ_RDBO01000071.1:182560-186416 GCF_008120935.1 Streptomyces sp. sk2.1 | reverse complement strand
CGTGCTGTCCGAGGGCCGCCTGCTCAACCTCGGCAACGCGACCGGGCACCCCTCCTTCGTGATGTCCAACTCCTTCGCGGACCAGACGCTGGCCCAGATCGAGCTGTTCACCAAGCCCGAGGAGTACCCGACCGACGTCTACGTGCTGCCCAAGCACCTCGACGAGAAGGTCGCCCGCCTCCACCTCGACGCCCTCGGCGTCAGGCTCACCACGCTCCGCCCGGAGCAGGCCGCGTACATCGGTGTCGAGGTCGAGGGCCCGTACAAGCCCGACCACTACCGCTACTGACCCCACCCGCCGACGACCACCCCGGCACCGACCGGTGGTGACCACCCAGCCGGCCTCCACCGGTCGGTGACGACCGGCCGCCGACGACCGGAACGGTCTCAGCAGCAGTGACGAACGCAGGCCCCCGCACCCCCGTGTCGGGGGCCTGCGCCGTACCGCGCCCGCTCAGCCCGAGGACCCCAGAAGGACCCCATGCCCCGCGGCCGATATTCGCTCCACGATCTCCACGATCACACCCCCCTCGGCGAAGAGCACTTCCAATGCGCCCCCGGCCCCTCCGGCTGGCGCTACATCTCCCGGACCACCGCCCCGTCCGGTGATCACCTCGGCTCCGTCGACCTCACCCTCGACGAACTCGGCCGCCCCATCCGCCTCGAACTGCACGCCGCGAGCTGGCAGGTCCGCGGCGCCGCCCTCGAAGGCGTCACCTGGGTCCGCACCGACCCGACCGGCACCCATGCCACCGAAGGCAATGTCCCCGCCCACGCCTTCACCGGCACGTCCCCCGCGTTCCTCATCGCGACCGCACGACTGCTGCGTCTCACCCCCGGCTCGCCCGCGACCCGCGTACGCCTGGTCGCCTTCACGGATCCGGTCCTCGCACCCCGGACCGTCGACCAGTCCTGGGCCCTGGTGAACAGTGAAGCGCACACCACTGACAACGGCCCCCTGACCGTGGACGAATACCAGGTCAGCGCCCTGGACACCGGCGAGCGGCACACCGTTCACATCGCCGGTGACGTGGTCCTGGCAGCCCCCGGCATCGAGCTGGAGGACCTGGACTCCCCGCCCTCGTACGCCTGAGAGCAGCGGTCGGCCCCTCGGGCACACGGGGGAGTCCCCGGACCGGTGGTGGCCCTCGGGCGGCCGGCTCCCGGGCAGGCGGTCCTCGGGCGGGCAGCTCTCAGGCGGGCGGGGCGAACCCGGTGGCAGCGGGCGGCGACGTCCGGTCGTCCGCGCCCCCCGCGCCCCGCTCCGGCCCCTTCGCATCCGCGGACCGCCCCGACGCACCCGCCCCGAAGCCTTCCGCGACGGGCCCGGACACCACCGGCGCCCACCCGGAAGCCATACCTCCGGACTCACCGGAACCACCGGGACGCACGGCACTCTCCCGCGCACCGCTTTCCCGGGCACCATGCTCCCGGGCACTCTCCTGAGCCGCGGCGAACATCCGCCGTGCGTCCCGCGCCTGCCGCTCGTTCACCACCGCGGCCAGGTACGCCCCGGCCGGCACCCCCTCCGGCACCGGAACCCCGGTCCGCCCCGCCAGCTCCCCGGCCAGCCGCTCCGCCATCGCCCCGCCCACCTGCGCGTCGAGCTGGTGCATCCGGGTCAGGTACTGGCGGACGGCCAGCCACAGGGAATCCGGCACCCCCGACAGGTCCAGCCCCGCGAACCGCCCGACCAGCCACGGCGGCGGAGGCGGCACGGCAGCCGCCCGCGAGGCCGGCACCCGTTCCCGTACGACGAGCGTCCCCGCGAACACGTCCCCCAGCCGCCGCCCTCGGGCCGACACCAGCGAGGCGATGCAGGCGACGACCCCGAGCGTCAGCAGGATCTCGACGACCCCCACGGCCCCGCGCACCAGCGCGTGCCGGAACCGGATCGGCCCCCCGTCGTCCCGGACCACCCGCAGCCCGCACGCCAGCTTCCCCAGCGAACGCCCGTGGCTCAGCGTCTCCACCGCGATCGGGCCGCCCACCAGCACCAGCAGGAAACTCGCGACGGACACCGCCGCGAGCGCCGCGTCGTCCAGCGTCGCCGTCGCGACGGCCAGCCCGATCGACACCAGGACGAACGCCGCCCCCACCACGGCGAGATCGATGGTCACCGCCAGCGCCCGGCTCGGCAGTTTCGCCGGCCGCAGCCCCAGCACGACCGCGTCCCCGGTCACGAGCTCACTCATCGCCGCCCCATCCTTCGCCGATCCGTCCCTGCCCCTCGGGCCCTCAGTCTGCCAAGCTGGCCCGCAGCGCGCCGCCGCCGTAGTACGAACCCGTACGCACCCATGCCTGGAGCAGCAGCCGAACATGGATCTCGACGTATTCGTGACCGCCCACCGTGCCGAGTGGGACCGCCTGGACCAGCTCCTGCGTCGCGGGCGCCGCCTCACCGGCACGGAAGCCGACGAACTCGTCGAGCTCTACCAGCGCACGGCCACCCATCTCTCGCTCCTCCAGTCCAGCGCCCCGGACCCGATGCTCACCGCCCGACTGACCCAGCTCGTGGCGCGCGCCCGGTCCACGGTCACGGGAACCCGCCGAGCCTCCTGGCGCGATGTCACCCGCTTCCTCACCGTTGGTTTCCCCGCCGCGGTCTACCGCTCCCGGCACTGGTGGATACCCACGGCCGTGCTCTCCACGGTGCTGGCGGCGGTCATCGGCTGGTGGATCGGCACGCATCCGGAGGTCCAGTCGGCCATCGCGGCCCCCGACGACCTCCGCCGCCTCACCAGCCCCGGCGGGGAGTACGAGACGTACTACTCCAGCCACCCGGCCGCGTCGTTCGCCGCCCAGGTGTGGACGAACAACGCCCAGGCCGCGGCCATGTGCCTGGTCCTGGGCGCGTTCCTCTGCGTTCCGGTGATCTGGATTCTCTTCGTCAATGTGCTCAACCTCGGGGTCGGCATCGGCCTGATGTCCTCGGCGGGCCGACTCGACACCTTCATGGGGCTGATCCTTCCGCATGGCCTGCTCGAACTCACCGCCGTCTTCGTCGCCGCGGGTACGGGGCTGCGCCTCGGCTGGACGGTCATCGACCCGGGCCCGCACACCCGGCGCTCGGCCCTCGCCCAACAGGGCCGGGCCGCGATCGGCATGGCCATCGGCCTGGCCCTGGTCCTGTTCGTCTCGGGCGTGATCGAAGGCTTCGTCACCCCTTCCGGCCTTCCGACCTGGGGCCGCGTCACCATCGGCATCGTGGCGGAGCTGGCCTTCCTCGCCTACGTCTACGTCCTGGGCGGCCGAGCGGCACGCGCCGGCGAGAGCGGCGACGTCGAGGCCGCGGAACGCAGCGCCGAACTCCCCGTCGCCGCCTGATGTGCGTACGGCCCCGCTGACCTGCTAGTCTCCTCTTCGCCCAGGAAACTGTTGACACAGCGGATCTGGGGAGGTAGATTTTAACGGTTGCCTCGGACTGGACAAGTTCGGGCTCGACAGTTAGTCTCTACTTCGCTCTCACCGGAAATGGAATTTCCGCAGAGCCATCGATCCTCTTACTTCGAATCGTGAAGCCGATTTTTCGGCAGAATGTTTCTGGTAAAGTCTGGATCCGCCGAAAGGCAAAAGACCACTTCGACGGTCACCGAGAATTCGGAATCCGGTCCGGAAACGGAACGGGAAAAGGTTCTGGTAGAGTCGGAACCGCCGGAAAGGGAAAACGCGGAAGCGGAGGACCTGGAAGGCGAATCCCGCTGACCGGGAATCGGGTCCGAAAGGATCTGATAGAGTCGGAAACGCAAGACCGGAGGGAAAAGCCCGGAGGAAAGCCCGAGAGGGTGAGTACAAAGGAAGCGTCCGTTCCTTGAGAACTCAACAGCGTGCCAAAAGTCAACGCCAGATATGTTGA
>NZ_RDBO01000071.1:169727-182460 GCF_008120935.1 Streptomyces sp. sk2.1 | reverse complement strand
GGGTGGACGGGGGCGTCGGCGGGGTGCCCGTGGCGCCGGTGGGAACCCCTGCGTACAACCCCGCGTTCGACGTCACACCGCCGGAACTGGTCACGGCGATCGTCACGGAGGAGGGTGTCGTTTCCCCGGTGACGGGGGCCGGACTGGCGGAGCTGTGTGCCAGATCATCGCAGGTAACGATTAGCTAATGGGATGATGTCGATTATGAAGGGACGCGTCCTTGTCGTCGACGACGACACCGCACTGGCCGAGATGCTCGGGATTGTGCTGCGTGGTGAAGGGTTCGAGCCGTCGTTCGTAGCGGACGGCGACAAGGCACTTGCCGCATTTCGTGAGGCCAAACCGGACCTGGTCCTGCTGGATCTCATGCTGCCCGGTAGGGACGGCATCGAGGTCTGCAGACTGATCAGGGCCGAGTCGGGTGTGCCGATCGTCATGCTCACGGCCAAGAGCGACACGGTCGACGTGGTGGTGGGCCTGGAGTCCGGGGCCGACGACTACATCGTCAAGCCGTTCAAGCCCAAGGAACTGGTCGCCCGGATCAGGGCGCGCCTGCGCAGGTCCGAGGAGCCGGCACCCGAACAGCTCGCCATCGGCGACCTGGTCATCGACGTGGCGGGGCACTCGGTGAAGCGGGAGGGGCAGTCGATCGCCCTCACCCCGCTGGAGTTCGACCTGCTGGTCGCGCTCGCGCGCAAGCCGTGGCAGGTCTTCACCCGCGAGGTGCTGCTGGAGCAGGTGTGGGGATACCGCCACGCCGCCGACACCCGGCTGGTGAACGTGCACGTCCAGCGGCTGCGCTCCAAGGTCGAGAAGGACCCGGAGCGGCCGGAGATCGTGGTGACCGTCCGAGGGGTCGGCTATAAGGCCGGACCGAGCTGACATGACCCTGGGTAACGCTGCTCCGCAGCCCGGGGAGCCGGGAGCCCGTGCGGAGCGGGTTGCCGGCCCAGGAAACAAGGCGTCCCAGGTCGGGCGCCTTCTGCAGGGCGGCCGGTTGTTCCACGACCGGGCGCCCGGCGGCCCCGTGCCGCGTCTGCTGATGCGCTGGGTGCGCCGTCCGCTGCTGCCCGTCGTGCGGCTGTGGCGGCGCAACATCCAGCTGCGGGTCGTCGCGGGCACGCTGCTCATGTCACTGGGCGTGGTGCTGCTCCTCGGCCTGGTCGTGATCGGGCAGGTGCGCAACGGCCTGCTCGAGGCCAAGGGCAAGGCCGCCCAGACCCAGGCCGCCGGCGGTTTCGCCGCCGCCCAGGAGAAGGCGAACGCCCCGCTCGCTCCCGGTGGGCAGGGCGGCGGCACGGCGGACGGCGGCACGGCCAACAACTCCTGGCGGACCGAGCTCGTCGACCAGCTCGCCAGCGGCGGGAAGAACGCCTTCCACGTGGTCGCGCTCAGCGCCGACGAGGACACCCGGGCGCCGCGCGGATCGGGGAGCGTGAACGCGGCGAGCATCCCGCAGAAGCTGCGGGACTCCGTGAACAAGGGCCAGGGGGCGTTCCAGACGTACTCCCTGATCGAGTACGAGTCCGGCGGGCAGGAACCGCAGCCCGGCCTCGTCGTGGGCAAGCGGCTCTACGACATCGACCACAACCCGTACCAGCTCTACTACCTCTTCCCGCTGACGCAGGAGGAGAAGTCGTTGACGCTGGTCAGGACCACGCTGGCGACGGCGGGACTGTTCGTGGTCGTGCTGCTCGGGGCCATCGCCTGGTTCGTGGTGCGGCAGGTCGTCACGCCCGTGCGGATGGCGGCGGGCATCGCCGAGCGGCTGTCGGCCGGCCGGCTCCAGGAACGGATGAAGGTCACCGGTGAGGACGACATCGCCCGGCTCGGCGAGGCCTTCAACAAGATGGCGCAGAACCTCCAGCTGAAGATCCAGCAGCTGGAGGAGCTCTCCCGGATGCAGCGGCGCTTCGTCTCCGACGTCTCCCACGAGCTGCGGACACCGCTGACGACGGTACGGATGGCCGCCGATGTCATCCACGAGGCCCGCAGCGACTTCGACCCCGTGACGGCGCGCTCCGCGGAACTGCTCGGGGACCAGCTCGACCGGTTCGAGTCGCTGCTCTCCGACCTCCTGGAGATCAGCCGGTTCGACGCGGGCGCCGCGGCGCTGGAGGCCGAGCCTATAGACCTGCGCCAGGTGGTGCAGCGGGTGATCGGCGGGGCCGAGCCGCTGGCCGAGCGCAAGGGCACCCGGATCCGGGTGGTCGGCGACGAGCAGCCGGTGATAGCGGAGGCCGACGCGCGGCGGGTCGAGCGGGTGCTGCGCAACCTCGTGGTCAACGCCGTCGAGCACGGCGAGGGACGGGACGTCGTGGTGCGGATGGGGGCCGCCGGGGGAGCGGTCGCCGTGGCCGTCCGGGACTACGGGGTCGGGCTCAAGCCCGGCGAGGCGACCCGGGTGTTCAACCGGTTCTGGCGGGCCGACCCGGCCCGGGCCCGTACGACCGGCGGCACCGGCCTCGGGCTCTCCATCGCGGTGGAGGACGCCCGGCTGCACGGCGGCTGGTTGCAGGCGTGGGGCGAGCCCGGCGGCGGTTCGCAGTTCCGGCTGACGCTGCCGCGCACGGCGGACGAACCGCTGCGCGGCTCGCCGATACCGCTGGAGCCCGAGGACTCCCGGCGCAACCGGGAGAACACCGGGCGGAACGGGGCCGGGGCGGAGGACGGGCACCGGCTGACGGCCGTGCCGATCCAGCCCGGGAGCGGCGACCGGCCCGCCCTGTCCGTGCCGCCGCGGACCCCCGCGGCGCCGCGGACGGCACCTGCCTCGGTGCATCCGGCGGCCCTTCCCGGCAGTGGCGCACGAGTGGTCGCGCGTCCCGCCGAGGACCGGCCGGGCGGCGATTTGGACACGGTGGTGCAGGATCCGGAGCAAGGGGCATGAATCGTGGGCGCTGACCGTCGCAGGGACGGCCGTGGGCGTGTGCCGGGACTGCTCGTGCTGCTCGGCTGCGGCGCGGTGCTGCTGTCCGCGTGCAGCTCGATGCCCGTCACCGGGGACGTCAAGGCCGTCGATGCCTCGCAGCCGGGCGATTCCCAGGTGCAGGTGTACGCCGTCGCGCCGCGTGACAACGCCACCACCGACGAAGTGGTCGACGGTTTCCTGGAGTCGATGACCAGTGACGACTCGGAGTTCAGGACGACCCGCAAGTACCTGACGAAGAGGGCGGCCAAGAGCTGGAATCCGGGCGCGTTCACCACCGTGCTCACCAAGGCGCCGAATCGGAAGGACCGTCCCGTCCGCGACGGCGACCACAACATCACCGAGGTCACCTACACGCTGACCGGCACGAGGGTGGCGACGGTCGACGCCCAGAGCGTCTACCAGCCGCTCGCCCCCGCCGACTACAGCCAGACCCTGCACGTGGTGAAGGAGGACGGGCCGGAGGGCAAGGAGTGGCGGATCGACCGGGTGCCGGACGGGCTCCTGCTCGGGCAGTCGGACTTCAAGCGCCTCTTCCGGTCCGTCAACAAGTACTACTTCGCGGCGGAACGGAAGACGGTGCCGTCGACCCTGGTGGCCGACCCCGTCTACCTCCGCAGCCGGACGGATCCCGTCACGGGGATGGACACCGTGACCCAGTCCGTCCGCAGCCTCCTCGCGGGGCCGACCAACTGGCTGCGGCCCGTGGTCGAGTCCCGGTTCCCCCCGGGCACGGAGCTGAAGAAGGGCGTCACCTCCCTGGCGCCCGACGACCGCAACGTGCTGAAGGTGCCGCTGAACAAGAAGGCGGACGGCGTCGGGCAGCGGTCCTGCCGCATGATGGCCTCGCAGGTCCTCTACACCCTGCGGGACCTGACGTCGGCTCGGGTCGAACAGGTCGAGCTGCAGCGCTCGGACGGCTCCACGCTGTGCGCGCTCGGGACGGACCAGGCGGAGGAGTTCGCCCCCGACGGTTCGTCCAGCGGCCCGGACAGCCAGTATTTCGTGAACGACAAGGGGCACGTGGAACGGATCCCCGGCAGCACCAAGGGCAGCGGCACTCCGGAGGCCGTGGCCGGTCCGCTCGGCAACGGCCCGATGCCGATGGGCATGATCGGTGTGGCCAGGGACGAGCAGTCGGCGGCGGCGGTCTCGCGCGACGGATCGGCGCTCTACGTCACGTCGATCATCTCGGACGAAGAACTCCCCGCCCCCTCGGTGACCAGCAGGGCCCACGGCCTGAAGAACCGGCTGTCGGCGCCGAGCTGGGACGGCAGCGGCGACCTCTGGGTGGCCGACCGGGACCCCGACGACCCCCGGTTGCTGCTGCTGGACGGGGGCACCGGCAAGCCGCAGGAGGTCGCCGTGCCCGACCTGGCCGGCGGTCGGATCGAGGCGCTGCGGATGTCCGCGGACGGGGTGCGGATCGCCCTGCTCGTGACCCAGGACGGCCGCAACACCCTGAAGATCGGCCGGATCGAGCGGCGCGGGCCGGAGTCCGGGCAACAGGTGTCGGTGGTGCAGCTGCGCCAGGCCGCGCCCCAGCTGACGGACGTGACCGCGATGTCGTGGTCGGGCCGCAGCCGGCTCGTGGTGGTCGGCAAGGAGGAGGGCGGCGTGCAGCAGGTGCGCTACGTCCAGGCGGACGGTTCGACGTCCGCGTCGGGCGCCCTGCCCGGCGTGAACCAGGTCTCGTCGGTCGCGGCGGCGGACGACGAGCAGCTTCCGCTGATGGCGGCCACGTCGAGCGACGGGATCGTGAAGCTGTCGCCCGGCGACAACTGGCAGACGGTGGTCAAGAAGGGGTCCTCACTGGTCTACCCGGGCTGAGTTCCGCAAGCCTCGTCCGCGTTTTCCACAGGGGTGGCCGACTTCCCGCCCGGAGGGCACAGTGGAGTCATGCGCGGGTGGTGGCGGGAGATCTCCGGGCTGATCCTGCCGGTGTCCTGCGGCGGTTGCGGCGGACCGCGCGCGGAGCTGTGCGAGGAGTGCCGTGCGCAGCTCCTCGGCGGGACACCGCGCCGGGTGAGACCCGCTCCGGAGCCCGCGGGCCTGCCGGTGGTGCATGCAGCGGCGGCGTACGAGGGAGCGGTGCGGGCGGTGCTCCTGGCCCACAAGGAGCGTGGCGCGCTGGGGTTGGCCGGTGCGCTCGGCAAGGCGCTGGCGGGTGCCGTACGGGCGGGCAGTCGGCCACCCCTGTGGAAAACGCGGACGAGGCTTGCGGAACTCAGCCCGGGTAGACCAGTGAGGACCCCTTCTTGACCACCGTCTGCCAGTTGTCGCCGGGCGACAGCTTCACGATCCCCGCCGGATCGCGCTGGCCGCGGCGGGAGAGCTGAGACGCGGCGGCACCGGCGCACAGGTGGTCGCGGTGCTGCGCCAGCGGCGTCCGGTGGCGGACCAGGCGGGGCTGGGGGCCCGGCAGCGGCAGGTGAACCTGGCGGGGGCCCTGGAGGTCGTGGCCGGGGGCGAACGACTGCTCGGACCCGGAAGGGTGGTGCTGGTGGACGACCTTCTGACGACCGGGGCCTCGCTCGCCGAGGCGGCGCGGGCGATCGGCGCGGCGGGCGGTGCGGCCGACGGGCGCGCGGCAGCTGTTTCCGGCGCCGGGCAGGCGGCTGTTGTCGCAGTATCTCCCGTGGCCTTCGAAATAAACCGGAACTCTTGGTGAACTTGCATCGTTGCAGGTAGTGAGTGAGCAAAAAGCCCGGAACGGAGGTACGCGCGAGTAGCGGGTGCCGACAACCGGCGGAGCAGGCTATGTTCGGTTGTGAGGAATGGTGAATGCCGGACCTCGATGAATGCACCACCAGGTTTCGGGCAGGTAACTCACCAGTAGCCCATAGCTGGGAATTCGGTGGGGTGGAGTCCCCGCCGTCGGGGGAGGAGGAGGTGGAAGTCACCGAGTCCGCGGCTCCGGTCATCACCGGGGCCTGGTGCAAAAGGGAGATGCTCCGCCACTGAGCGGGGTTTTCCGGGAACGGAGTTCTGCGTGGACATCGTCGTCAAGGGCCGCAAGACCGAGGTGCCCGAGCGGTTCCGCAAGCACGTGGCCGAGAAGCTGAAGCTGGACAAGATCCAGAAGTTCGACGGCAAGGTGATCAGCCTCGACGTCGAGGTGTCCAAGGAGCCGAACCCCCGTCAGGCCGACCGTTCCGACCGGGTGGAGATCACGCTCCGCTCGCGCGGTCCGGTCATTCGGGCGGAAGCGGCCGCAGGCGACCCGTACGCAGCGCTGGACCTGGCCACCGGCAAGCTGGAGGCGCGGCTGCGCAAGCAGCACGACAAGCGCTACAGCCGCCGTGGCAACGGCCGCATTCCCGCTGCCGAGGTCGCCGAGAACGTGCCGGACGCGGCGTCGTTCAACGGCGAGGGCGACCTGATCGCCAGTGAGACGACCGAGTCCGTGCCCACCACCAGGTTCGGCTCGCTCGAGATCCAGGGCGAGGGTCCGCTGGTGATGCGCGAGAAGACGCACGTCGCCGCACCGATGTCGCTCGATCAGGCGCTCTACGAAATGGAGTTGGTCGGGCACGACTTCTATCTGTTCGTCGACTCCGAGACCAAGGAACCCAGTGTCGTCTACCGGCGGCACGCCTATGACTACGGTGTCATCCATCTGAGGACCGACCCGCTGGCCGCCGACGAAGCCGGTGGCGCAGGCGGCGCGCTCGGCGGCTGACGCCACGCTTTCGCGGTGCCCCTGGAACGTCTGTGCGCTCCCAGGGGCACCGGTGCGCGGTCACATGATCACCGCTCCGACGTCCGGGCATGGAATCATGGCGTCCCAGGCCAACCGGTGCGCTGCGCACTGCCGTTGGCGGACTGCTTGTGAACTTCAGGCCATGGCCTTCAGGGGGAGGAACGATGGCGGACGCCTTCGGGCCCGTGCGTGACGCGAATGACGCCGACGACATCGCGAGGGCCTGCGGCCCGGACGCGGACAACGGTTTCCGCAAGGAGCCGATCCGGGTCCTCGTGGTGGACGACCACGCGCTCTTCCGCAGAGGCCTGGAGATCGTCCTCGCCCAGGAGGAGGATATCCAGGTCGTCGGCGAGGCCGGAGACGGGTCGGAGGCGGTCGACAAGGCCGCCGACCTGCTGCCCGACATCGTCCTGATGGACGTGCGGATGCCCAAGCGCGGCGGCATCGAGGCCTGCACGGCGATCAAGGAGGTGGCCCCGAGCGCGAAGATCATCATGCTGACGATCAGCGACGAGGAGGCCGACCTCTACGACGCGATCAAGGCCGGCGCCACCGGCTATCTCCTCAAGGAGATCTCCACGGACGAGGTGGCCACGGCGATTCGCGCGGTCGCCGACGGACAGTCCCAGATCAGCCCCTCCATGGCGTCCAAACTGCTCACCGAGTTCAAGTCGATGATCCAGAAGACCGACGAACGCAGGCTGGTCCCCGCGCCCCGGCTCACCGACCGGGAACTCGAAGTCCTCAAACTCGTCGCCACGGGCATGAACAACCGCGATATCGCGAAGGAACTGTTCATTTCCGAGAACACCGTGAAGAACCACGTCCGCAACATTCTGGAGAAGCTCCAGCTGCACTCCAGGATGGAAGCCGTGGTCTATGCCATGAGGGAGAAGATCCTGGAGATCAGGTGACCCGCCCGCGGAGGGACGGGTCACGACGGCAGGACCGGGCGGAACGACGCCGGGCCGAGGGCCGGGCACCGGAAAGAAGCACTACCGGCAAGGGGTAGTACCGGAAAGAAGCAGTACCGGAAAGAGGTAAAGCACCGGCAAGGAGACGGTCGCGCTCACGCCAGGGCGCGGGCGATTTCCCGGGCGAGCGGTTCCCGCAGTTCCGGCGCGTCGACCCGCTCCAGCCGGACATCCGTGCAGCCGACCCAGGACGCGGCCTCCACCAGCGCCTCGGCCATCGGCGCCACGGCCTTCCCGCTCTCCAGGGACACCTGCCGGGCGACCAGCGTGCTGCCCTCACGCGCCGGGTCCACCCGGCCCTGCAACCTCCCGCCCGCCAGCAGCGGCATCGCGAAGTAGCCGTGGACCCGCTTGGGCTTGGGGACGTACGCCTCCAGACGGTGGGTGAAACCGAAGATCCGCTCGGTGCGCGCCCGCTCCCAGATCAGCGAGTCGAACGGCGACAACAGGGTCGTGCGGTGCCGGCCGCGCGGCTCCGAGGCCAGCGCCGCCGGGTCCGCCCAGGCGGGCTTCGCCCAGCCCCGCACCGTCACCGGCACCAGCCCGGAGTCCGCCACCACCGCGTCGAACTGCTCGCCCTTCAGCCGGTGGTAGTCCGCGATGTCCGCCCGGGTGCCCACCCCCAGGGACCGCCCCGCGAGCGTGACCAGCCGCCGCAGGCACTCCTTGTCGTCCAGGTCGTCGTGGAGCACGGCATCGGGCAGGGCCCGCTCGGCGAGGTCGTACACCCGCTTCCAGCCGCGCCGCTCGGTGCACACCACCTCGCCGTACATCAGGGCGCGCTCGACGGCGACCTTCGACCCCGACCAGTCCCACCACTCGCCGCCGTTCTTCGCGCCGCCCAGCTCCGTCGCCGTCAGCGGACCCTCGGCGCGCAACTGCTTGATCACCGTCTCGTACACGCCGTCCGGCAGGTCGTGGTGCCACTGCGGGCGCGAGCGGTAGGCGCGGCGGCGGAACGCGAAGTGCGGCCACTCCTCGACCGGCAGGATGCAGGCCGCGTGCGACCAGTACTCGAAGGCCCGGCCGCCCGACCAGTACGCCTCCTCGATCGTGCGCCGGCCGACCGCACCGAGGCGGGCGTACGGAATCAGCTCGTGCGACCGGGCGAGCACCGAGATCGTGTCGAGCTGCACGGCGCCGAGATGCCGCAGCACGCCCGGGATTCCGGCCCGGCGGTCCGGGGCGCCGAGGAAGCCCTGGGCGCGCAGGGCGATCCTGCGCGCCTGGTCGGCGGAGAGTTCGACGGCGGGAGGCGGCACAGAGGTCATGCCCCGCACCCTAGGGGCAGGCACTGACAGTCGGTCCCGGTTCCGGCGGAACCGGGACAGGCCGGCGGGGCCACTCGTTCAGGGGACGGGCAGATAGGGGTGGGTGCCCGGCAGGCCGAGGTCGGAGGGGAGCAGCGCCCCCACCCAGGCATCGCGCCGCACCCCCTTGTTGAACAGCCCCGAACGCTGCTCGCCCTCCATCCGGAACCCCGCCCGCAGGGCCACGGCGCGCGAGGCGGCGTTGCCGACCTCGGCCCGCCACTCCAGCCGGTCGCAGCCCAGTTCCGTGAACGCCCAGCGGGCGGCGGACAGCACCGCTTCCGTCGCGTAGCCGTGCCCCCGGTGCTCGACGGCGGACCAGAAGCCCACCTCGTACAGGCCCGGGAGGCCGCGGCGGGTGATGCCGAGCGCGCCCACCAGGGCACCGCCGGTGCGCAGGACCACCGCGAAGTTGTACATGGAGTCGTCGCGCCAGCCGTCGGGACACAGCTTCTTCGCGAAGAGCTCGGCGTCGGCGCGGCTGTAGGGGGAGGGCACGACCGTCCAGCGCCGGATGTCCGGATCCTGGCAGGCCGCGTGGATTCCGTCGACGTCCTCGCCGGTGAAGGGGCGCAGCGACAGGCGGTCGGTGGTGAGGGTGATCGGGTCCATGCACGGAATTCTGGTGAGGCGCCGGTCGCGGGGCGAACACTTTTCGTGACTTCCCGGCACCTTCGGAGCTCCCCGGCCGTTGACCCATGAGGGACGGTGGGGCCAACGCGGCGGCAGCCCTCCCGGCGCGGCCGGGTCCTCGCTTACGATGGCCGTTGCGGTGGGGCCCACCTGCCGTGCCCGCGCCAGAGTCCACACACGACCCAGTGCCAGGCCCGACCGGCAAGGAGACCAGCCTCAGTGTCCGTCTTCAACAAGCTCATGCGTGCAGGCGAAGGCAAGATCCTGCGCAAACTGCACCGCATCGCGGACCAGGTCAGCTCCATCGAAGAGGACTTCGTCAACCTCTCCGACGCCGAGCTGCGGGCGCTCACCGACGAGTACAAGGAACGGTACGCGGACGGCGAGAGCCTGGACGACCTGCTCCCCGAAGCATTCGCGACCGTCCGTGAGGCCGCCAAGCGAGTCCTCGGACAGCGCCACTACGACGTCCAGATGATGGGCGGCGCAGCCCTGCACCTCGGCTACGTGGCCGAGATGAAGACCGGCGAGGGCAAGACCCTGGTCGGCACCCTGCCGGCGTATCTCAACGCGCTCTCCGGCAAGGGCGTGCACCTGATCACGGTCAACGACTACCTGGCCGAGCGCGACTCCGAACTGACGGGGCGGGTCCACAAGTTCCTGGGTCTGACCGTCGGCTGCATCATCGCCAACATGACGCCGGCCCAGCGCCGTGAGCAGTACGCCTGCGACATCACGTACGGCACGAACAACGAGTTCGGCTTCGACTACCTCCGCGACAACATGGCGTGGTCCGCGGACGAGCTCGTCCAGCGCGGCCACAACTTCGCCGTGGTCGACGAGGTCGACTCGATCCTCGTCGACGAGGCCCGTACGCCGCTGATCATCTCCGGCCCGGCCGACCAGGCCACCAAGTGGTACGGCGACTTCGCCAAGCTGGTCACCCGCCTCACCAAGGGCGAGGCGGGCAACCCGCTCAAGGGCATCGAGGAGACCGGCGACTACGAGGTCGACGAGAAGAAGCGGACCGTCGCCATCCACGAGCCCGGCGTCTCGAAGGTCGAGGACTGGCTCGGCATCGAGAACCTCTACGAGTCGGTGAACACCCCTCTCGTCGGGTACCTCAACAACGCCATCAAGGCCAAGGAACTCTTCAAGAAGGACAAGGACTACGTCGTCATCGACGGCGAAGTCATGATCGTCGACGAGCACACCGGCCGTATCCTCGCCGGCCGCCGCTACAACGAGGGCATGCACCAGGCGATCGAGGCGAAGGAAGGGGTGGACATCAAGGACGAGAACCAGACCCTCGCCACGATCACCCTGCAGAACTTCTTCCGCCTCTACGACAAGCTCTCCGGCATGACCGGTACGGCGATGACCGAGGCCGCCGAGTTCCACCAGATCTACAAGCTCGGCGTGGTGCCGATCCCGACCAACCGGCCGATGGTCCGCGCCGACCAGTCGGACCTGATCTACCGCACCGAGGTCGCGAAGTTCGCCGCGGTCGTCGACGACATCGTCGAGAAGCACGAGAAGGGCCAGCCGATCCTGGTCGGCACCACCTCGGTCGAGAAGTCCGAGTACCTCTCGCAGCAGCTCTCCAAGCGCGGTGTCCAGCACGAGGTGCTCAACGCCAAGCAGCACGACCGGGAGGCGACGATCGTCGCCCAGGCGGGTCGCAAGGGCGCGGTCACGGTCGCGACGAACATGGCCGGCCGAGGCACCGACATCAAGCTCGGCGGCAACCCCGACGACCTCGCCGAGGCGGAGCTGCGCCAGCGCGGTCTCGACCCCGTCGAGCACGTCGAGGAGTGGGCGGCCGCGCTGCCCGCCGCGCTGGAGAAGGCCGAGCAGGCCGTGAGGGCGGAGTTCGAAGAGGTCAAGGAGCTCGGCGGCCTCTACGTCCTGGGCACCGAGCGGCACGAGTCGCGGCGCATCGACAACCAGCTGCGCGGTCGTTCCGGCCGTCAGGGCGACCCGGGCGAGTCCCGCTTCTACCTGTCGCTCGGCGACGACCTGATGCGGCTGTTCAAGGCGCAGATGGTCGAGCGGGTCATGTCGATGGCCAACGTGCCGGACGACGTGCCGATCGAGAACAAGATGGTGACGCGGGCGATCGCGTCGGCCCAGTCGCAGGTCGAGCAGCAGAACTTCGAGACGCGCAAGAACGTCCTGAAGTACGACGAGGTGCTCAACCGGCAGCGCGAGGTCATCTACGGCGAGCGCCGTCGCGTCCTGGAGGGCGAGGACCTGCAGGACCAGGTCCGCCACTTCATGGACGACACGATCGACGACTACATCCGCCAGGAGACCACCGAGGGCTTCGCCGAGGAATGGGACCTGGACCGGCTGTGGGGCGCGTTCAAGCAGCTCTACCCGGTGAAGGTCACCGTCGAGGAGCTCGAGGACGCGGCCGGTGACCGGGCCGGGATCACGGCCGAGTTCATCGGCGAGTCGATCAAGGACGACATCCACGAGCAGTACGACGCGCGCGAGAAGCAGCTCGGCTCGGACATCATGCGTGAGCTGGAGCGGCGTGTGGTGCTGTCCGTCCTCGACCGCAAGTGGCGTGAGCACCTCTACGAGATGGACTACCTCCAGGAGGGCATCGGCCTGCGGGCCATGGCGCAGAAGGACCCGCTGGTCGAGTACCAGCGCGAGGGCTTCGACATGTTCAACGCCATGATGGAGGGCATCAAGGAGGAGTCCGTCGGCTACCTGTTCAACCTGGAGGTCCAGGTCGAGCAGCAGGTCGAGGAGGTTCCGGTGCAGGACGAGGCCGAGCGGACCTCGCTCGTCAAGGAGGACGCCGTACCGGCGGCGCGTCCGGAGATCCGGGCCAAGGGGCTCGACGCTCCGCAGCGCCCCGACCGGCTGCACTTCTCCGCCCCCACGGTGGACGGTGAGGGCGGCGTCGTCGAGGGTGACTTCTCCAACGGCGGCGGTACGACCGGGTCCGAGTCGGACGGGCTGACCCGGGCGGAGCGGCGCAAGGCGCAGAAGAACGGTGGGGGTCGGCGCCGCAAGAAGTAGTGATGTGAGGAAGGGCCGGGGCCGCCGGTTCCGCTGACGTTGTCGGCGGTGGCGGCGGTCGGTCCGGGGCCGGGGTCGGGCGCGTGATGGTGGCGTCCGGCCCCGGCCTGTTTTGGATTCGGGGCGGGGCCGGACGCCACCATCA
>NZ_RDBO01000071.1:156081-169627 GCF_008120935.1 Streptomyces sp. sk2.1 | reverse complement strand
GGGCGGGTGTCGGAGGCGGGCCGTGCTGTGCGGGGCGGCCGCTGCGCGGGGCCGTCCCCTGCCCACCGCTTCCCGTGACCGGGGCTCCGCCCCGGACCCCGCTCCTCGACCGCCGGAGGGGCCGGGTTTCGCCCCGTCCCGAATGCGAGGGGCTGGTTCTGTCCGGTCCCTCAATCGCGGGAAGGGCTGGGTTTCGTCCTGTCCCTCGGATGCGGAGGGGGATTTCGCCCCGCTCCAATCAGTGGAGGGGCAGGGTTTCGCCCCACCTGTCGAACGCGGAGGGGGGCGGATCGCACCCTGCTCCTCGACCGTCGGAGGGGCCGAGAGAGCGGGAGCGGGCCGTGCCGGGCGCTCGGAGTGGGCTCCGGGGCGCTCTGGGCGGGTTCTGTGGGGCGTTGAAGTCCTTTCCGGGCGGGGAAGGCATTCGGCCCCCCGTGCGCCCGTCTCGTCGCGTTCTGCCGCTGTTCCTTCGTTCCTCCATTCCTTCATTCCCCCGTTTCGGTTCCTGTCCCGGCAGTCCCCGGCAGTCCCCGGCGATTCCCGGAGGCCAGTGGCGGTCCCCGGAGCTCAGTGGGGCAGAGGGGCCTGGAGGCGTTCGCCGCCCAGTTCCACCGCGGCGCAGCGCCAGCGGAGGTCGGTGCCCTGCTCCAGACGGAAGGCCATCGCCCGTACCTGTTCGCCCGCCGCGATGCTCGCGCAGGCCTCCACCACGCCCGGTGCCGGCTGGGCGCCGTGGCACATGCGGATCACGGGGCGGGCGCCGCGGCTCCTGAGCGGGGTGCGCGGGGCCAGCTCGGCCAGCTGGTCGTACGCCTCGCCGATGGTGTGGCCGAGCATCCAGTGCACCGGACGCTGGCCGCTGAGCACCGCGAGGAGGCGTTCGGCGAACCAGTGGTGGGGGCGCACGCGCCGGGGAACCCTCGTGCGCTGGGGTGGTACGGAGTGGGGCCCGCGCCGGTCGTGGCGTCCGGCGGGCCGGGTCCTGTTCGTGCTCATCGTTCATCGCCCCCGTGCTTCAGAGTCCCGGTCGCATACCGGGCGGTAACTTCTGATGGGGATCTTCTACGGCGGCCGGGAACGGGCCGCAAGCGGTGGCGGGGCGCCCGGGACGGCCGGGGCGAATCACCTATCCGGGTGATGCGGGCGTCGGCGGGCGGGGTGTGCGGCGGGCGGCGGGAGGGTGAGGGGCGGTCGCCGGGTGGACGGACCGGCGTCGGCGCAGGTGACCCCAAAGGGGGACGTCGCACGTATCCTGAGGGCGTTTCCGACTACGAAAGCGGCCCAGCCATGCGCGTGTACGTCCCCCTGACCCTCTCCGGTCTCGCAGCGGCGCACGGGGCGGGCGAGATCGGTCCCGGCCCGCTGACCGCGTACGCGGTGACTCCCGGGCTGCGCGAGTGGTACGTCTCCGACGACATCGAGGAACTGGAGTACGCGGCGCTCAACCGGGCCGCCTCCGCCTCCTTGCGCATGATCGCCCGGGACCCCGGCGAGGTGTGCAGGCGGGTCGTCGTCGCCGTCGACGTACCGGACGGCGCGGCCGTCGCCGACCCGGACCGCAGCCTCGACTCGTCCTCGCTCGGCGAGGTGCGGATCGCGTCCTCCGTGGCGCTCGCCGAGGCCGCCGCCGTGCACGTCGACTCGGACGACGCGCGGGAGGACGTCACGGCCGCCGTCACGGCGCTGGGGGCCGCGGACCTCGGTGACGACGACGCGCAGTTCACCGTGGACGGCGCCGAGGACCACGAGCTGCTGTGGTTCGGCATCCAGGAGATCCCGAACCTGATCGGCTGAGGGGGTCGGCCCCGGCCCCGGACCGACCGCCGGGACCCCGGCGAGGAGCCGGTCGGAGGCATCCGTGGAGTGATTTCTCGAACGGGCTGTCGGACCTGGCGGGTACTTTCTTACGCATGGGGACGCATGGGAAGCACCGCACGCATCTGGTCTGGGACTGGAACGGCACACTGCTCGACGACAACGTCGCGGTCATCGGCGCGACGAACGCCGCGTTCGGCGAGATCGGCCTGGAACCGATCACCCTGGAGCAGTACCGCGAGATGTACTGCGTCCCGATACCCCGCTTCTACGAACGGCTGCTGGGCCGGCTGCCCACGGAGGCCGAGTGGGAGCGGATGGACGGGGTGTTCCACCGGCACTACACCGAGCAGCGGGCCGCCTGCGGGCTCACCGAGGGGGCCGAGGAGCTCCTCGCGCAGTGGCGGCTGGCCGGACGCAGCCAGTCGCTGCTGAGCATGTACGGGCACGACGAGCTGGTCCCCGTGGTGCGGGGCTACGGCATCGAGCCGCATTTCGTACGGGTCGACGGGCGCACCGGGCCGTCCGGCGGCAGCAAGGCGCGGTACATGGAACGGCACCTGGCCGCGCTGGACGGGATATCCCCGCAGTACACGGTGGTCATCGGTGACGCGGTGGACGACGCCGTGGCCGCGGCCCACGTCGGGGCGAAGGCCGTGCTCTACACCGGCGGGTCGCACAGCAGGGCCAGTCTGGAGGCCGCCGGGGTGCCGGTGGTGGACAGCCTGGCCGAGGCGGCGCACCTCGCCGAGCAGCTGACCGGGTGAGACATCTCACGTACGGGATCCGGGCGGGCGCCGCAGCCGCAGCGACCGGGTGAGGAGCCGGGGCCGCACCGGCCGGGTGAGGCGCCGGGGCCGGGAGGCCGGGCGCCGGGTGCCCGGGGTCAGGCGTCGACCGGGGCCTTCTCGCGGAGGACCTTCAGGAACTCGCGCATCCACGCCGAGTGGTCCGGCCAGGCCCGGGCGGAGACCAGTGCGCCGTCGACCACCGCCTCGTGGTCCTCGAAGGTGGCGCCCGCCGCCTGCATGTCCAGCTCCAGCGCGGGGTACGCCGTGACGTGCCGGCCGGTCAGTGCGCCGATCGCCGCGGTCATCAGCGGCCCGTGGCAGATCTGGGCCACGGGCCGGTCCGAGTCGAAGAACGCCTTGAGGATCTTGCGCAGCTCCGCGTCGTTGCGCAGGTACTCGGGGGCCCGGCCGCCCGGGATCACCAGGGCCGCGTAGTCCCCGGCGTCGACCTCGGAGAAGGCCAGGTCGGCGGGCCAGGTGTAGCCGGGCTTCTCGGTGTAGGTGTCGAACCCGGGCACGAAGTCGTGGACCACGAAGCGCAGCGTCTTGCGGCTGGGGGCCGCGACGTGGACGTCGTACCCCTCCTCGCGCAGTCGCTGGTACGGATAGAGGACCTCCAGGGACTCGGCGGCGTCGCCGGTGACGATCAGGATCTTCGGTGCCATGGCGGGGCTCCCACGGTTCGTCGGCCTGTTCGTTACCAGAGTGCGGCAATACGGACGGGCGCGCTGTCCAAGGTGTCAAATTCGGCGCCGTTTTTTGGACATATACAACTCATGACGACGAAGGGTCCGGGCGAGATAGCCTGGACCCCGTGATCAGCGCGATACGCCTCGGGGGCAGTGGAGCCCCCGGCCCGCACCCGGAGTGCCACACCCTCCGGGTCGTCGCCGATCCTCACCGCCCGGACCGACTCCCCGAAGGGGCCGAAACGGTCCCGGGCATCTCTCACAGCGGCAGAGCGGTAGCGTCGAACCGGACCGGAAGATCCGGGTCGTGGTGCTATGCCGCCTATTCCACCTACGTCACGCAACGGCGCGCGACAGGAGCCAGAGGACATGCAGACCAAGCTGGACGAAGCCAAGGCCGAGCTGCTCGCACGAGCCGCGAGGGTAGCTGACAACAGCCCGGGCGGTGGTGTCGGCGGGCCGGGCGGTACCTCCCGGGTCCGTGTCGCGGGCACCGGGGACGAGCAGGAACGTCCCGGGCAGGACGTACTTCTCTCCTACCTCCAGCGCTACTACCTGCACACCGCTCCCGAGGACATCACGGGCCGCGACCCGGTGGACGTCTTCGGGGCCGCCTCCTCCCACTACCGACTGGCCGAAATGCGCCCGCAGGGCACGGCGAACGTCCGGGTGCACACCCCGACCGTCGAGGAGAACGGCTGGACGTGCAGCCACACCGTCGTCGAGGTGGTCACCGACGACATGCCGTTCCTGGTCGACTCCGTCACCAACGAGCTGTCCCGGCAGGGGCGCGGCATCCACGTCGTGATCCACCCGCAGGTCGTCGTGCGCCGTGACGTCACCGGCAAGCTCATCGAGGTCCTCGCCGAGGGCAACGGCCTCCACGCGGGCCCGAAGGGCGGCAAGAACGCCAAGGACGGCAAGGCCGAGCTGCCGCACGACGCGCTCGTCGAGTCCTGGATCCACGTCGAGATCGACCGCGAGACCGACCGCGCCGACCTCCAGCAGATCACCGCCGACCTGCTGCGCGTCCTGTCCGACGTGCGGGAGACCGTCGAGGACTGGGAGAAGATGCGCGAGGCCGCGCTGCGCATCGCCGACGACCTGCCCGGCGAGCCGCTCGACGACCTCGCCGACGAAGAGGTCAACGAGGCCAGGGAACTGCTGCGCTGGCTCGCCGCCGACCACTTCACCTTCCTCGGCTACCGCGAGTACGAGCTGAAGGACACCGACTCGCTGGCCGCCGTCGCCGGCACCGGCCTCGGCATCCTGCGCTCCGACCCGCACCACAGCGTCGACGAGGCGCACCCGGTCAGCCCCTCCTTCGACCGGCTGCCCGCCGACGCCCGCGCCAAGGCCCGGGAGCGCAAGCTCCTCATCCTCACCAAGGCCAACAGCCGGTCGACCGTGCACCGCCCCAGCTACCTCGACTACGTCGGCGTGAAGAAGTTCGACGAGGACGGCAACGTCATCGGCGAGCGCCGCTTCCTCGGCCTGTTCTCCTCCGCCGCCTACACCGAGTCCGTGCGCCGGGTGCCCGTCATCCGCCGCAAGGTCGCCGAGGTGCTGGAGGGCGCGGGCTTCTCGCCCAACAGCCACGACGGCCGCGACCTGCTCCAGATCCTGGAGACGTACCCGCGCGACGAGCTCTTCCAGACGCCCGTCGACCAGCTGCGCTCCGTGGTCACCTCCGTCCTCTACCTCCAGGAGCGCCGCCGGCTGCGGCTCTACCTGCGCCAGGACGAGTACGGGCGCTACTACTCCGCGATCGTCTACCTGCCGCGCGACCGCTACACCACCGGTGTGCGCCTGCGCCTGATCGACATCCTCAAGGAGGAACTGGGCGGCATCAGCGTCGACTTCACCGCCTGGAACACCGAGTCGATCCTCTCCCGGCTGCACTTCGTCGTCCGGGTCGCCCCCGGCACCGAACTGCCCGACCTCACCGACGCCGAGGCCGACCGCATCGAGGCCCGGCTGGTCGAGGCCGCCCGCTCCTGGGCGGACGGCTTCCAGGAGGCGCTGGGCGCCGAGTGCGGCGAGGAGCGGGCCGCCGAGCTGCTGCGCCAGTACGGCCACTCCTTCCCCGAGGGCTACAAGGCCGACCACACGCCGCGCGCCGCCGTGGCCGACCTGGTCCACCTCGAAGCGCTCAAGAAGGACGAGAAGGACTTCGCCCTCAGCCTGTACGAGCCGGTCGGCGCCGGCCCCGGCGAGCGCCGCTTCAAGATCTACCGGACCGGCGAGCAGGTCTCCCTGTCCGCCGTGCTCCCGGCCCTCCAGCGGCTCGGCGTCGAGGTCGTCGACGAGCGCCCGTACGAGCTGCGCTGCGCGGACCGTACGCACGCCTGGATCTACGACTTCGGGCTCCGGATGCCGCAGACCGGCGGCAACTACCTCGCCGACGACGCCCGCGACCGCTTCCAGGACGCCTTCGCCGCCGTGTGGACCGGGGAGGCCGAGAACGACGGCTTCAACTCGCTGGTCCTGGGCGCCGGGCTGACCTGGCGCCAGGCGGTGGTGCTGCGCGCCTACGCCAAGTACCTGCGCCAGGCCGGATCGACGTTCAGCCAGGACTACATGGAGAGCACTCTCCGCAACAACGTCCACACCACCCGGCTGCTGGTCTCGCTCTTCGAGGCCCGGATGTCCCCGGAGCGGCAGAGCGCCGGCACCGAGCTGACCGACGGCCTCCTGGAGGAGCTGGACGGGGCCCTGGACCAGGTCGCCTCGCTCGACGAGGACCGCATCCTGCGCTCCTTCCTCACCGTCATCAAGGCCACCCTGCGCACCAACTTCTTCCAGATGGCCGACAGCGGCAAGCCGCACGGCTACGTCTCGATGAAGTTCGACCCGCAGTCCATCCCGGATCTGCCCGCGCCCCGGCCGGCCTTCGAGATCTGGGTCTACTCGCCGCGCGTCGAGGGCGTGCACCTGCGCTTCGGCAAGGTCGCCCGAGGCGGTCTGCGCTGGTCGGACCGGCGCGAGGACTTCCGCACGGAGATCCTCGGCCTGGTCAAGGCGCAGATGGTCAAGAACACCGTCATCGTGCCCGTCGGCGCCAAGGGCGGCTTCGTCGCCAAGCAGCTCCCGGACCCGGCCGTCGACCGCGACGCCTGGATGGCCGAGGGCATCGCCTCGTACCGCACCTTCATCTCGGCGCTGCTCGACATCACCGACAACATGGTGGCCGGCGAGGTCGTGCCGCCCAAGGACGTCGTCCGGCACGACGAGGACGACACCTACCTGGTCGTCGCCGCCGACAAGGGCACCGCGAGCTTCTCCGACATCGCCAACGAGGTCGCCGTCGCGTACGGCTTCTGGCTGGGCGACGCCTTCGCCTCCGGCGGCTCCGCAGGTTACGACCACAAGGGCATGGGCATCACCGCCCGCGGCGCCTGGGAGTCCGTCAAGCGGCACTTCCGCGAGCTGGGCCACGACACCCAGACCCAGGACTTCACCGTCGTCGGCGTCGGCGACATGTCCGGTGACGTGTTCGGCAACGGCATGCTGCTCTCCGAGCACATCCGCCTCGTCGCCGCCTTCGACCACCGGCACATCTTCCTCGACCCGACCCCGGACGCCGCCGCCTCCTACGCCGAGCGGCGCCGCCTGTTCGAGCTGCCGCGCAGCTCCTGGGCCGACTACGACAAGGAACTGCTCTCCGCGGGCGGCGGCGTCCACCCGCGCAGTGCCAAGTCCATCCCGATCAACGCGCACATCCGCGAGGCGCTCGGCATCGAGCCGGGAGTCACCAAGATGACGCCCGCCGAGCTGATGCAGACCATCCTCAAGTCCCCCGTGGACCTGGTGTGGAACGGCGGCATCGGCACGTACATCAAGTCCTCCGCCGAGTCGAACGCGGACGTCGGCGACAAGGCCAACGACGCGATCCGGGTCAACGGCGAGGACCTGCGGGCCAAGGTCGTCGGCGAGGGCGGCAACCTCGGCGCCACCCAGCTCGGCCGGATCGAGTTCGCCCGCACCGGCGGCCGGATCAACACCGACGCGATCGACAACAGCGCCGGCGTGGACACCTCCGACCACGAGGTGAACATCAAGATCCTGCTCAACGGCCTGGTCCGGGACGGTGACATGACCGTCAAGCAGCGCAACAAGCTGCTCGCCGAGATGACCGACGAGATCGGCCGCCTGGTCCTGCGCAACAACTACGCGCAGAACGTGGCACTCGCCAACGCCACGGCCCAGTCGTCCTCCCTGCTCCACGCCCACCAGCGCTTCATGCGCCGACTGGGCCGCGACGGCGACCTCGACCGCGGTCTGGAGTTCCTGCCCAACGACCGGCAGATCCGCGAGCTGCTCAACTCCGGCAAGGGGCTCACCCAGCCCGAACTCGCCGTGCTGCTCGCCTACACGAAGATCACCGCCGCCCGGGAGCTGATCCGCACCAGTCTGCCGGACGACCCGCACCTGCAGACGCTGCTGCACGCCTACTTCCCGCACCAGCTGCGCGCGCAGTTCCCCGAGGCGGTCGACGGGCACGCGCTGCGCCGCGAGATCATCACCACCGTCCTGGTCAACGACACGGTGAACAGCGGCGGTTCGACCTTCCTGCACCGGCTGCGGGAAGAGACCGGTGCCTCGATCGAGGAGATCGTGCGGGCGCAGTTCGCGGCCCGTGAGATCTTCGGTCTCGGCCAGGTGTGGGACGCCGTGGAGGCGCTCGACAACGAGGTCGCCGCCGATGTGCAGACCCGCGTCCGGCTGCACTCGCGCCGGCTCGTCGAGCGCGGCTCGCGCTGGCTGCTCGGCAACCGGCCGCAGCCGCTGGAGATCGCCGAGACGGTCGACTTCTTCAAGGCCGGGGTCGAGCAGGTCTGGGCCGAGCTGCCCAAGATGCTGAAGGGCACCGACCTGGAGTGGTACCAGTCGATCCTTGACGAGCTCACCGAGGCG
The DNA here is from genome assembly GCF_008120935.1 of Streptomyces sp. sk2.1. Taxonomy (GTDB): domain Bacteria; phylum Actinomycetota; class Actinomycetes; order Streptomycetales; family Streptomycetaceae; genus Streptomyces. Next base: position 161,415 of record NZ_RDBO01000071.1, on the reverse strand, counting down.
GGCGTCCCGGGCGAGCTGGCCCAGCGGGTCGCCGGATTCTCCTCCGCCTTCCCGGCGCTGGACATCGTGGCGATCGCGGAGCGCACCGGCAAGGACCCGCTCGCCGTCGCCGAGGTGTACTACGACCTCGCCGACCGGCTGGGCATCACCCGGCTGATGGACCGGATCATCGAGCTGCCGCGGGCCGACCGCTGGCAGTCCATGGCCCGCGCCTCCATCCGCGAGGACCTGTACGCGGCGCACGCCGCGCTCACCGCGGACGTGCTGTCGGTGGGCAACGGGGGCTCGACGCCGGAGGAGCGGTTCAAGGCGTGGGAGGAGAAGAACGCGGCGATCCTCACGCGTTCGCGCTCCACGCTCGACGAGATCCAGGGCTCGGACGCCTTCGACCTGGCGAACCTGTCGGTGGCCATGCGGACGATGCGGACGCTGCTGCGCACGCACGCGTGACGCCCGAGGGGTGAGAGGCGGTCGCCGGGTCGGTCGGTCCGGCGACCGCCGCCGTCTTTTCCGGACGGCGGCGGTCGGAGCCGTTCCGGGGGCGTTCCCGGAACTCCGGGGCCCCGGGAACGGCCGGGACGACCGTCAGTCGATCTTCCAGAGGGTCAGCGTGCCCTCGTAGGTGGGGGTCCTTTCGCTGGTGTTGAACACCACGTTGGAGATCTTCCACTGGGCGAGGTTGCCCTCGGAGGTCACGCTGCACATCACGTCGCCCGCCACGATGGTCTTCTCCTTGTTCAGCGTCTCGCTGGAGACCGAACTGGGGAGGGGGTTCTGCTTGGCGGCGGTGTGGCACGCCTCGGGGGTCTCGCCGTTCGCCTTGCCCAGCGCCCGGTTGAACTCCAGCGTGTCGTACGAGGCGTTGAGCTCGCGGTCCTCCGAGTCGATCCCCCTGTTGGGGTCCACGAGCGGGACGTCCATGTCGACGTAGGTGTTGTCCAGGCCCGACGGGGTGCGCAGGGTCAGCGGCTTGTCCTTGAAGATCTCTTTGTACGAGGCGGGCGGGGGGTTCTCCGACCCGGTGCCGGCCGGCTCGCCGGTGGAGCCGCCGGAGGAGTCGTCGTCCGCGGTGGATCCGCCGTCCGTGCCGGACTTCCGGGGGCTCTGCGCGCTGCTGCCGTTGTTGCTCTTCTTCTCGTCGTCCGAGTCCTTGCCGAGGACCCAGAGCGTGCCGCCGATGCCGGTGGCGAACGCGACCACCACGGCGGCGATCAGCAGGGCCGGCCGCTTGCGGCGGGGTGCGGCGGAGCCGGTCTCCGGGGGCTGCGGGGCCGGCTGGTGCGCCGGGAACGGCCCGCTGCCGGGGCCCTGGGCGGGCGGTACCGCGCCGGGGGCCTGCGTGAGCGGCATCGTGCCGGGCCACGCGCCGCCCGCCGCCTGTCCCGGTCCCGGCGCGTACGACGGCGCGGAGGCGGCGGGCGGCACGGTGCCGGTGGCATAGGGGTTGGGCTCGGTGCCGGTGCCGGTGCCGGTGCCGGTGGCGTAGGGGTTGGGACCGGGTTGCGGCGCGTTCGGCGGGTACGCGGGCGGGGCCGCCGGATCCGTCGGCTGCGGGGGCAGCTGCGCGGCCTGCTCGTGGTGGGCGATCCGGGCGGCGACCGGCGCGGGCAGCCAGTCCCCGGCCTCCCGCAGCGGCCGGCCCGCGGCCTGCTCGCACAGGGCCGCCAGTTCGGCGGGGGTGATGCGGGTGCCCGGATCGGCGGTCAGACAGCGTTCGAGCAACGGGCGCAGCTCGGCCGGGTACTCGTCCAGCCGCGGCGGGCGGCTGGCGGTGTTGGCGATCTGGGTGGCGACGGTGAGGGCGCCGCCCGCCCCGTACGGGTGCCGTCCGGTCGCCGCGACGGCCGCGATCAGCCCCAGCGAGAACACGTCCGTGGCCGGGCCGACCTGCTCGCCGAGCGCGTGCTCGGGCGACATGTACTGCGGCGTGCCGATGACCCCGCTGCCGGTGAGCTGGGTGGCGTCGGTGGCACGGGCGATCCCGAAGTCGATGACGTACGGGCCCGTCGCGCCGAGCAGGATGTTGCCGGGCTTCAGGTCGCGGTGGACGACCCCGGCCGCGTGGATGGCGCTCAGCGCCTGCGCGGTGCAGCCGACGAGCCGGAAGACCGCGGACAGCGGCAGCGGGCCGTGGGACTCCAGGACCGCCTGGAGCGCCAGACCGGGGACGAACGCCGAGGCCAGCCAGGGGAGCGGGCCGGAGGTGTCGTGGTCGACGACCGGCACCAGGTGGTAGCCCTGCACGCGCCGGGCGGCCTGCACCTCCTGGTCGAACCGGCGGCGGAATTCCGGATCGTCGCCGAACTCGCGGCGGATCAACTTCAGCGCGACGGCCTGGCCGCCCCGGGTGTGCGAGAGGTAGACGGTGCCCATCCCGCCCTCGCCGATCCGGGCGATCAGCCGGTACCCGGAGATCTCGCGCGGATCCTGGGGGCCGAGAGGTGTGAGCACGTCACCGGTGCCGGTACTGATGGGAGCCTCCCCCGCTCATCACTGCAAGTGTGCCGGATGAGACTACGACACCTTCCGGTCCGTCAAGTCAGCTGCCCGGGGACGGGTTTCGGCGGACCCGGCGATTCCATTCGGCGGCCAGCGGATCGCGCACGGTCGGCACGTACGTGGGCGTGTACGCGGCGGAACGGGGCCGGGTCGCCGCCTCGATCCGGGCCACGGCCGAGGCCACCGGGTCCGGCAGCCAGCCGGTGAAGTCCCGCAGCCCCCGCACGTCGTCCGCGCCGAGCGCCCGCCGGCACAGTTCGGCGACCTCCGGGGCCGAGGGGCGGTCCTCGGGCCGGGCCGCCAGGCAGAGCCGGAGCAGTCGGCGCAGCGGTTCGGGGTGGTGGTCCAGCGCCGGGGGTTCGCGGTCGGTCTCCGCGATGCGGGCGGCGACCGCGAGACCGTGGCCCCGCCCGTACGGGTGCTCCCCGGTGGCGGCCTCGGCGGCCAGCAGCCCGAGCGCGAACATGTCGGACGCGGACGTCAGCGGCCTGCCCAGCGCGTGCTCGGGCGACATGTTCTTCGGGGTGCCGACCAGCCGGCCCACCGTGGTGAGGGTGCGCAGGTCCGACGTCCGCGCGATGCCGAAGTCGAGCAGCCAGGGGCCGCTCGCGGCGAGCAGCAGATTGCCGGGCTTGACGTCGCGGTGGATGACTCCGGAGGAGTGGACCGAGGCCAGCGCCCCGGCGAGACAGCCGGCCAGCCGGAGCACGGTGGCCGTCGGCAGCGGCCCGTACCGGTCGACGACGGTGTCCAGCGGCAGGCCGGGGACGTAGTGGGTGGCGAGCCAGGGCGTCTCCCCCTCGGCGTCGTGGTCGACGACCGGCACCAGGTGGTAGCCGGAGACCCGGCGGGCGGTGGCCACCTCGCGGGCGAACCGCACCCGGAACGCCGCGTCCCGCGCGTACTCCCGGCGGACCGCCTTCAGCGCGACGGGCTGGCCGCCCCGGGTGTGCGAGAGGTAGACGGTGCCCATCCCGCCCTCGCCCACCCGGGCCCGCAGCACGTAACCGGAGATCTCGCGCGGATCGTCCGCCCGCAGCGGCCCCGGCACCCCGTCCTGCATGTGTCCCCCTGTGATCGGACCGTTCGGCTGACATCCCCTGGTGAGCCCCGGGATCCTACAGCCCGTACGGAGGGGACGCGGCCTACTTCTTTCCGGAGGTGAACCGCTCGTAGGCGGCCACGACCTCCTTCGCGGGGCCGTCCATCCGGAGCGTGCCCGCCTCCAGCCAGATCGCCCGGTCGCAGGTCTCGGTGATCGACTTGTTGCTGTGGCTGACCAGGAAGACCGTGCCGGCCTCCTTGCGCAGTTCCTTGATCCGCTCCTTGCTGCGCCGCTGGAACCTGGCGTCGCCGGTGGACAGCGCCTCGTCGATCAGCAGGACGTCATGGCTCCTGGCGGCGGCGATCGAGAAGCGCAGCCGGGCGCCCATGCCGGAGGAGTACGTGCGCATCGGCAGGGAGATGAAGTCGCCCTTGTCGTTGATGCCGGAGAAATCGACGATGTCCTGGTAGCGCTCGCGGATCTGAGCCCGCGTCATGCCCATCGCGAGGCCGCCGAGCACCACGTTGCGCTCCCCGGTCAGATCGCCCATCAGCGCCGCGTTCACCCCGAGCAGCGAGGGCTGGCCGTGGGTGTGGACCCGGCCCCTCGTCGCGGGCAGCAGACCGGCGATGGCCTTGAGCAGGGTGGATTTCCCCGAGCCGTTGGAGCCGATCAGGCCGATGGCCTCGCCCTTGTACGCCGCGAAGCTCACCCCCTTCACCGCGTGCACCTCGCGCACCCCGGGGGACCGGCGGCGCGAGACGATCCGGCTGAGCGCCGAGGTGGCGCCGCCCTTTCCGGTACGGGCGCCGTTCACCTTGTACGTGATGTGGACGTCGTCCACGACGACGGTCGGCACCCGCTCGTCGATGTCGGTCATGTGGTCAGCCACGTCCGTACCGCTCCTCCGCCTGCCAGAAGTACACGAATCCGCCCACGCCGCACACGAGCGCCCAGCCCGTGGCGATCGCCCACACATGCGGCGGGAGGTGGGATGCGCCGAAGCTGTCGATGAGGGCGAACCGCATCAGGTCGATGAAGACGGCGGCCGGATTGCACTCCAGCATCACCTTCACGAAGTGCGGCACCCGGTCGCCCGCGAGCATCGTGTCCACGCTCCACATGACGCCCGAGGCGTACATCCAGGTGCGCAGGACGAACGGCATCAGCTGGGCGACGTCCGGCGTCCGGGCGGTCAGCCGCGCCACCGCCATGGAGACGCCGGTGTTGAACACGGCCTGGAGGAACAGCGCCGGCACCGCCAGCAGCCAGGACGGCTTCGGGAACTGTCCGAAGCCGATCAGGATCAGCACCAGTGCCCCCAGCGAGAACAGCAGTTGCTGGAGCTGCTGGAGGGCCAGCGCGATCGGCAGCGAGGCGCGCGGGAAGTGCAGGGCCCGCACCAGGCCGATGTTGCCGCTGATCGCCCGGGTGCCCGCGGTGATCGAACTGCTGGTGAAGGTCCAGATGAACACGCCGGTGACGAGGAACGGCACGAAGTCGTCGACGTCGCGCCTGGTGTCCAGCAGGACGCCGAAGATGAAGTAGTAGACCGTCGCGTTCAGCAGCGGGGTCATGATCTGCCAGATCTGGCCGAGCTTCGCCCGGCTGTACTGGGCGGTCAGCTTGGCGGTGGCGAACGCCGTGATGAAGTGCCGCCGCCCCCACAGCCGGCGGACGTACGTGCCCAGCGGGGGGCGGGCCCCGCTCGTGGTCAGCCCGTGCCGGGCGGCCAGCGCGGCGAGCTCGCCCGGCGCGTACACCGGTGGGGACAACGGGTCGGCCGGGGG
>NZ_RDBO01000071.1:146103-155981 GCF_008120935.1 Streptomyces sp. sk2.1 | reverse complement strand
GACTGGGCAGGTTCAACGCCTTGCTCCTGACTGCGGCGTCCCCGCCCCCGGACGCCGCAGTCAGGAGCAAGGCGTTGAACCTGCCCAGTCTGATGCTGCTGCTGTTCGCCGTGTTCTCCTCGGCGGGCGGCCAGATCATGCTCAAGCACGGGATGCGGAGCGCCGCGGCCGCCGCGGGGCACGAGGGCTCCCTCGCCATGCGTGCCGCGACCAGCCCCTGGGTCGTCCTCGGGCTGGTGGTCTTCGGGGTGTCCGCGCTCGCCTGGATGATCACCCTGGCCACGGTGCCGCTGTCCATCGCCTACCCGTTCAACGCCCTCGGGTACCTGCTGATCGTGCTGGCCGGGGCGACCGTGCTGCACGAGCGGACCTCGATGTGGACCTGGGGAGGATCGTTTCTGGTGGTCGTCGGCCTCATCACCGTGATGGTGGGCCAGTAGTGCCGAGAACGCCGGACGGGCCCGTTTCCGGGCCCGTCCGGTTCTTCCCGTTCCCGGTCGGCCGGGCAGGAGCGGCTACTTCACCGCGCCCGCCATCACGCCGGAGACGAACTGGCGCTGGAAGGCGAAGAAGACCACCAGCGGAATCACCATCGACACGAAGGCGCCGGGCGCCAGCACGTCGATGTTGTTGCCGAACTGCCTGACCTGCTGCTGGAGGGCCACGGTGATCGGCGGCGAGTCGGAATCCGCGAAGATCAGCGCGACCAGCATGTCGTTCCACACCCAGAGGAACTGGAAGATCCCCAGCGAGGCGATCGCCGGTCCGCCCAGCGGCATCACGACCCGGGTGAAGAGCCGGATCTCGCCCGCCCCGTCGAGCCGGGCCGCCTCCAGCAGCTCCCTCGGGATCTCCGCGAAGAAGTTCCGCAGCAGGAAGATCGCGAAGGGCAGCCCGAAGGCCGTGTGGAAGAGGATCACGCCCAGGGTCGTCTCGAAGATCCCGACCGCCCCGAAGAGCTTGGACACCGGGACGAGGGCGACCTGCACCGGGACCACCAGCAGCCCCACGACCACCAGGAACCACCAGTCGCGGCCGGGGAACTCCATCCAGGCGAAGGCGTATCCGGCCAGCGAACCGATCACGACGACCAGGACGGTCGCCGGGACGGTGATCATGATCGTGCTGAGGAGGGAGTCGGTGATGGTCGAGTTCTCCAGCAGCCGGGAGTAGTTGTCGAAGGTCAGCTGGGAGGGGGCCGTGAAGACCTTCCACCAGCCGGTCGACGCGATCTCGTCCGAACCCCGCAACGAGGACAGCAGCAGCCCGACGGTCGGCATCAGCCAGAACAGGGCCACCAGGACGAGGAAGACCCGCATCAGGCCCCCGCCGGCGCGGGCGGCCAGCCGCGAGCCGAGGGGCCGCCGGGCCCTCACCGGCCCGTCCCCGGCCGTCGTGCCCGCGGCCGAGGTCGTGGTCGACGTCGTCATCGGCGCCCCTCCTTCCTGATCCGGCGGATGTTGACGTACATCACCGGGAGTACCAGCAGCAGCAGGAGCACGGCGATGGCGCTGCCGATCCCGAGGTCCGCGTCCGTGCCGAACGAGGACCGGTAGAGCTGGAGCGCCAGCACGTTCGCGTCGTCCTGCGAGGAGCCCGGCGCGATGATGAAGACCAGGTCGAAGACCTTCAGCACGTTGATCATCAACGTCACCAGCACCACCACGAGCACGGGCGCGAGCATCGGCACCGTGATCCGGCGGAACACCTGCCACTCGTTCGCGCCGTCCACCCGGGCCGCTTCGAGCAGTTCCCGCGGCAGCCCCGCGAGCCCCGCCGCGATCAGCACCATCGCGAACCCGGCCCACATCCAGACGTAGGAACCGATGATCCCCGGTGTCACGAGCGTCGGGCCGAGCCATTCGACCCCGTTGTACGGCTCCCTGAAGTTCGAGGCGGGGAGCCGGAGTTCGGCGCCGTCGGCGGAGGCGGGCAGGGTGAACGTGCCGTCCGCCCCGGCCTTCGCCGTGGCGACCACCTCGCCGTCCTTGACCGCCTCGACCTCGATGCCCCTGAGTCCCAGCTCCTTGGGGTCGATGACGTTGGGCTCACCGCCGCCGCCCCGGGTGAAGTCCAGCCACGCGGTACCGGTGATCTTCCCGTCGTCCGCGACGGCGGCCTTCGCCGGCTCCGCGTCCGAGGGCATCTTCGTCGGCGCCACGCCGACCAGCGGCAACTGGACCGGCTGCCCGGCCCGCACCGTGGTCTTCGTGACGAACGAGCCGCCACCTCCCGCCCTGAGGGGGTGGACGGGCAGTGGATGCGCCTTGGGGTAGCCGGCCGACTCGGAGAACGTGTCGTGCACGCCCACCCACACGGCGTTGGCCACCCCGCGCTCCGGCGCCTGGTCGTACACCAGCCGGAAGATGATGCCCGCCGCGAGCATGGAGATCGCCATCGGCATGAAGACGACCAGCTTGAACGCGGTGCCCCAGCGGATGCGTTCGGTCAGCACCGCGAAGATCAGCCCGAGGGCCGTGGCGACCGTCGGCGCGAACACCACCCAGACCGCGTTGTTCTTGACCGCCGTGCGGATGGTGTCGTCGGTGAACAGCGCCTTGTAGTTGTCGAGTCCGGCGAAGCCCGTGCCCGCCTGGTCGAAGAACGACCGGTAGACGGAGTAGGCGATCGGATAGACCACGAGCGCGCCCAGCAGGACCAGCGCGGGCGCCAGGAAGAGCCCCGCTATGAGCCGGCGGGTGCCGGTCACGCTCCTGCGGCTGCGGTCCGGCCTGCCGAGCGATCTGTGGGGGGAGGAGGCCGGGGACGGATGCTTGTCGGCGGGGGGCGCCGCGTCGGCACCCCCCGCTGCGGATGTCGTCATCGGGTCAGCTCTTGTACGCCTTGGCCGCGTCGGACTCCAGCTTCGTCTGGGTCCCCGCGATGTCCTTCGGGTTCTTCAGGAAGTCCTGGAGGATCTTCCACTCACCCTTGCCGGGCGTCCCGCCGAACGACTGCGGGGCCTGGTCGGACATGTCGAACCGGACGGCGTCACCGGCCGTGATCAGCGCCTTCGCCATCGTGCGCTGCACCTCGTTCGGGTACGCGGCGGCGTCCAGGGACTTGTTCGGCGAGATGAACCCGCCCTGCTCGGCCATGATCTTCGCGGCGTCCGCCGAGGCCAGCCAGGTCAGCAGGGCCTGGGCGCCCTTGCCGTCCTTCAGCGCCACCGCGGCGTCGCCACCGGTCACGACGGGGGCCTCGGGGCCGACCGCCGGGAACGGGAACACCTTGGCGTCGGTGCCGATCTTGGCCTTCGTCTGCGCGATGTTGACGCCCACGAAGTCGCCCTCGAAGACCATCGCGGCCTTGGGCGTGTCACCGCCGGTGAAGGTCTGGGTGACCGAGGCCGGGAACTCCGTCTGCAGCGCGCCGTCCGCGCCGCCCGCGATCAGCGACGGCTTGCCGAAGAGCTGCGCGAGCGTGGTCAGCGCGTCCTTGACGGACCCGTCCGTCCACTTGATCTTGTGCTGCGCCAGCTGGTCGTACTTCTCCGGACCGGCCTGGGAGAGGTAGATGTTCTCGAACCAGTCGGTGAGGGTCCACCCGTCCGCGCCGCCGACCGAGACCGGGGTGACGCCCGAGGCGGACACCGTCTCGGCCGTCGCCAGGAAGTCCTTCCAGGTCTTCGGCTCACTGGCGCCCGCGTTCTCGAACGCCTTGGTGTTGTACCAGACCAGGGACTTGTTGGCGGCCTTGAAGTAGACGCCGTACTGGGTGCCGTCCACCGAGCCGAGGTCCTGCCAGACCTTCGAGTAGTTCTTGGCGAGCTGCTCCTTGGCCTCGGGGCCGACCGGCTTGGCCCACTTCTTCTCGGCGGCCTGCTTGATCGCGCCGACCTGCGGGATCATCGCGACGTCCGGCGGCTGACCTCCCGCGATCTTCGTACCGAGGAAGTTGACGATGGGGTCCTGCGCCGGGACGAAGGTGACCGTCGCCCCCGTGCGCTTCTCGAACTCCTTCAGCACCTTGACGAAGTTGGCCTGCTCGGCGCCGGTCCAGACCGCCGCGACCGAGAGCTTCTCGCCGTTCAGCTTCGGCAGTGCGACGGACGGGCTCGCCTCGCTCCCCGACGCCTTGTCCGGTTCGTCCTTGCCGCCGTCGTCGCTGCAGCCCGTGAGGGCCAGTGCGCCGACGGCGGTGAACACCGCGGCCGCCCTGCCGATCCGATGGGTTGTGCGCATTGCTTCCCCGTCTCTCACATCGATGTGTGCGCACAGTCCTACGCCGGGAGGGCGGACGCCGCAATACCGCTTCTCGCGTCAACTCCTTGATCGTGATGGGCTCGTGACGTAATGTCAGTCAATTCTCCGGGCGCCGCGCAGGTCAGGAGGGAACGGGGCCGAGCGGGGCCGCCGGCTCGGCTCCCACCGAGCGCGCCGCCCGCTCCAGGGCACTGGCCAGCAGCGCCAGGTCCGTCGGCCCGTTGCCCAGTTCGCGCACCGGACGCCGGGTCGGCGGATCGCCCATCCGTTCCCACTCCAGCGGGACGACGGTGGGACGCAACGTCGCCGTACGGGGTATGCGACCGGTCACCCGGCCGCCCTGGAACGGGGTCACCCGGCCGTCCGGATGCCCGAGCCTGCCGCGTCCGGGCGCCGGTTCGTCCGGCGACGGCGGCACCACGGGCGCGTCCAGCACGATGCGCAGCCGGGCCCCGTCGGCCAGGTCCGTGTCCTGCGTGCGGTCCGGGCGGGCGGACGTCGCGACCAGGTGGACGCCGAGCCGGCCGCCCTCCCGCGCCACGGCCTCCAGGGCCCGCACGACCGACCCCGCGGCGGGCCGCCCGGGACTGCCGAGCGCCGGGGCGACCAGCGCGTCGAAGTCGTCGACCAGGACCACGAGCCGGGGCATCGGGGGAGGTCCGGACCGGGCGGCGGACCGGGCGGCCGGGCGCAGCCGGAGCGTCCCGCTCATCGGGGAATCCAGGTCGCCGCGCTGCTCGGCGGCGGTCGGCGGACGCTGCCCGACCAGGTGCTCCGCCGCCTCGTGCCGTTGGTGCCACTCGGCGAAGCCGTACGGCCCCAGCAACTCGGCGCGCCGCTTCAGCTCGCCGCCCAGCGCCTGGGCGAACTCCCGCATCCGCACCGGGTCGTTGGCCACCAGATGCATGAAGGCGTGGGGGAGCTCGGTGCACGGGCTCAGGCTCTCGCCCCGCTCGCCACCCGCGCCGTCGACCAGCAGGATGCCCAGCCGGTCGGGCCGGGCGGCGGCGGCCAGCGAGGCGGCGACGGCCCGCAGCAGCTCCGTGCGCCCGCTGCCGGCCGGGCCCTCGATGAGCAGATGGGGGCCCTCCTGCGCCAGGTCCACGCTGACCGGGCCCCGGGGACCGGCCCCGAGCACCACCACGGGCCGCCCGACGGTCACGGGGCCGGCGGCGCCGTCCGCCGCGTCCGCCTCGACGGCGGTCCGGGCGGTGGCGGTGCTTCCGGTTCCTGCACTTCCGGTTCCTGCACCCCGGGCGGCGATTCGGGGCGTATCGCCGCGCGGCCCGCTGACCCGGCTCGGTCCGGACCCGGCGGAACGGGAGCCGGTGCCCGGGGCCTCGCCCCCGGCGTCGTCGCCCCGTGCGCCGGCCCAGGGACCGGTACCGGACCCGGGCACCGTCCGGGAGGCCGGGGAGCCCTGCCGCTGACCCACCGTGCGCGGCGCGGAGCCGCCCGGGTACGGGGTGCGGCCCGAACCGGGGGCGTCGTCGGCGGGAACGGGGACGTGATGCGTCGCGCTGCCGGGGTACGGGGTGCGCCCGGAGCCGGGGAAGGGGGTGGCGTCGTCCGGTACGAGGGCGTGGCCCGGGGTGCCGATGTGGGTGGCGTTCTCGCTGCCCGGGTACGGGGTGCGGCCCGAGCCCGGGGCGTGGTCGTCGGACCCCGGCGCGCCGCCCGTGCGCTGGGCGCCCACGCGCGGGTACGCCGTACGGCCCGAACCGCGGACGTCCGCGTCACCGCTCGCGGGGCCGCCCGGCCGACGGCCCGCGGCACCGGGCTGGTCGTCGGCCGTGGAGGCCCAGCGGGCCATCAGGGAGGCCGGGGTGGCGCGGGCCAGGCCCAGCTCGTCCAGCAGGCGGGCGGTCGTCGGCAGCGCCGCCGAGGGCCTGCCGTGGGCGGCCGCCGAACCCTCCGCGCGCAGCGGGGCCAGCGCCCGGCCGAACCGCTCGGCCCAGTGCGCCGACACCGCGTCCACCGCGGCGACCGTGCCCCGGCCCGCGGCCCGGCCGTCCGCCGTCCGCAGCAGCCGCAGGGCCGTCGCCACGTCGCCGCTCAGCATCGCCACCGCCCCGCACTCGCGGAACGCGATCGAGGCGTGGCAGGCGGCCTCGTACGTCGCCGCGACCGGCGAGGTGGGCGTGGCCGACGGGGTCTCGGCCAGACAGATCAGGTGGATGCCCGCCGCGGACCCGGCGGCGGCCAGCCGGGCGGTGTTCTCGCGCAGCACCGCCGAGCCGGGGTCGCCGTCGACGATCACCACCGTGTACGGCCCGGTGTACCGCTCGGTGGCCTCGGCGACCGTGCCCCGGTCCAGGCTCGCCCAGCCGGGCCCGAGCGGCCCGTCGTCCAGCCGGCGCACCAGCTCCGTCGTACGGGCGGTGGCCTGCTCGCGGTCGTACGCGAGGAGCAGCCGGCAGTCCTGGCCGTGCATCGGCCGCAGATGGGGCAGCCAGCCGAGCCAGGCCCACTCGCGCCTGCGCTCCTCCGCGCCGCGGGCGCGGTCGGCGCTGATCAGCACGATCTCCAGGTCGGCGGGGGAGTGCAGCGCGGCGAGCTGCGCCACCGCCGAACGGGCGAGCCCGGCCAGCCGGGTCCGCGGCCCCGCGAGCCCGAGCGAACCCGCCTCCCGCAGTCCCACCGTGACCGGCACGGCGGGCAGCTCGGCCCGGTCCGTCGTCCCCAGCCGCACCACCAGCGCCTCGGGGTGGTCGGCGCCGCGCTCCCACAGCCGGGGGCCGGGGCCGAGCGCGGTCAGCAGCACGGCCGCGGGGTCGGGCCAGGTGCTCCGCCCGTCGGCCCCCGACGCCGTCGCGCCCGGGTCGGGGGAGGCCGGTCCGGCGGCACCGGACCCGTCGGGCACCGCCCCGTGCGCGGGCTCGCCCCGGTTGCCCGCGAGGCGGCGGGCCCAGGCGCCTATCCCGCCCCGTCGGGCGGTCCCGCCGTTCGTCCCGCCACCCGCCCCGTCGTTCGTTCCGTCGTTCGTTCCGCCGTCCGGGAGGCGGTTGGGAGGCGCGGCGGACCGGTGCGGGCCGTCCCCGTCGCTCCCGCGGTCGTGCTCCGCGCCGGACGCCCCGCGGGGCGCGGGTGCGCCGGGGGCGTCCGGGGCGCAGTCGTGGTTCGAGCCGGGTCCTCCGTCGGACCCGGCGCCGACCGCAGTGCCGGAGACCCGCAGGTGTCCCTCGCCGTCCGGCGCCGTGGGCAGCGCCGGACCGGGCGCGCCGGGGGCCAGCCGGAGCGTGGACTCGCCGAGCCGCAGCAGCGCGCCGGGCTTCAGCCGGACCGGGCGGTCGCGGACCTCCGCGCCGTCGAGCAGGGTGCCGTTGGTGGAGCCGAGGTCCGCCACCGAGACCCGGCCGTCGGCGGAGACCGTCACCGCGCAGTGCAGCCGGGACACGTCGGGGTCGTCGAGCGGCACGTCCGCGTCGACGGAGCGGCCGATCCGGATCCGGCCGCCGTGCAGCAGGTGGACCCCGCCCGCGTCGGGCCCCGCGACCACGTGCAGCCGGGCCGGGACGGCGTCGTCCACCGCCTCGTCCTCGCCCGGGACCTGGAGCGAGAGCACCGCCCCGTCCACCAGCGGGGGTTCGCCCAGCGCGCACCGCTGCGCGTCGAGCCGCTCGCGCCCGGCGAACAGCACCACCGCGCCGCCGCCGAGCGATCCGTCGGGGCCGAGGGCGGCCGCGGCCAGATCGGACGCCACGGTGGCCAGCGCCGTTCCGGGCGGGGCGGTGACCAGCACGTCGCACGCGCGCGCCGGGGTCTGGCCGCTGCGCGGCGCGAGGACGGTCAGCCGGATCTGCATCGCCGTCGGCGGTCCCTTCTGCGCGGGGCGCCGGGCAGGGGAAACGCCCTGTGATTCCCCCCACCCGACACGGACGCGTCGTCCGTACAGGTTCGTCACGTGCCGCGGGGCTCCCGTCCCCGCAGTTCCGTGCTGGAGGCATCCTCGCACCTGCGACCGACAACACGCCCGGGGGTCACCGCGAAGTGATCTTGAAACGTCGGCTGTGCGCCCATAAGTGCCTGCTTGGCACCCCGGCCAGGAGGACGGAACCGTTCCGGAAAGCCGCCCGGAGCGATTCGTCGCACATGTGTGCGGCAACCATTCGCCCGGAGCGCGCGTCTTGTTCCGAAACCGGCCGGTGTCCTCTCGGAGCGGCATCCGGCCAACGACCGGACGGAGCGGCGAAAGCAACCGGACGGAGCTTCCTGGCCCCGCCGGTCACCCCACTAGAGTGGGCCGGAACTCCCGGGCGGAACCGGGAGCACCGCAAGCACCACGAATCTGCAGGGAGCGCATGACGTGCGGCCGGTAGGCAGCAAGTACCTCCTGGAGGAGCCGCTGGGACGCGGCGCCACGGGCACCGTCTGGCGTGCCCGCCAGCGGGAGACCGCGGGTGCCGAGGCGGCCGTCGCCGGTCAGCCCGGCGAGACCGTCGCGATCAAGGTCCTGAAGGAGGAACTCGCCAACGACGCCGACGTCGTGATGCGGTTCCTGCGCGAGCGCTCCGTGCTGCTCCGGCTCACCCACGAGAACATCGTGCGCACCCGCGACCTGGTCGTCGAGGGCGATCTCCTCGCCCTCGTCATGGACCTGATCGACGGTCCGGACCTGCACCGCTACCTCCGCGAGAACGGTCCGCTCACCCCGGTCGCCGCCGCGCTGCTCACCGCGCAGATCGCGGACGCCCTCGCCGCCAGCCACGCGGACGGCGTGGTCCACCGCGACCTGAAGCCCGCCAACGTCCTGCTGGACGAGAGCGGCGGCGGGATGCGCCCGATGCTCACCGACTTCGGCATCGCCCGCCTCGCCGACTCCCCGGGCCTCACCCGCACCCACGAGTTCGTCGGCACGCCCGCCTACGTGGCGCCCGAGTCCGCCGAGGGCCGTCCGCAGACCTCCGCCGTCGACATCTACGGCGCGGGCATCCTGCTGTACGAGCTGGTCACCGGCCGTCCGCCGTTCGCCGGCGGCACCGCCCTCGAAGTGCTGCACCGGCACCTCAGCGAGGAGCCCCGCCGCCCCAGCACCGTTCCGCAGCCCCTGTGGACGGTGATAGAGCGCTGCCTGAGCAAGGAGCCCGAGCGCCGCCCCAGTGCCGAGAACCTGGCCCGCGGCCTGCGCGTCGTCGCCGAGGGCATCGGCGTGCACGCCAGTTCCGCCCAGATCGCGGCGGCCGACGGCGTGGGCGCCCTCCTCGCCCCCGACCCGGCACCCGCGCCCGTCCCGGGCGCCCCCGGCGCCGCGGACCCCACGCAGGTGCTGCCGAGCAACGCGGGCTCGTACGACCCCGCCGCCGCCACCAGCGTCCTGCCGCAGACCTCCGGCCAGGGCGGCGGGCACGCCGACCCGACCTCGGTCCTGCCGCCGGTGCCGCCCCGCCCGGACGGCCCGCCGCAGCCCGAGGACCCGCACCCCTGGCAGTCCCAGCTCCGGGCGGCCCGCGACCGCAACGAGCAGACCCAGGTCCAGTACCTCGACCCGAGCGAGGACCCGCTGCGCCGCCGCCCCCAGCGGCAGCCCCAGCCCCAGCGGCAGCAGCAACCGCCGCAGCACCGGCAGCAGCAACCGCCGCCGCAGTACCAGCAGCCCCAGCAGTACCCCCAGCAGCGGCAGCAGCAGTACCAGCCGCAGCCCCAGCCCCCGCAGCAGTACGCGCCCCCGCAGCA
>NZ_RDBO01000071.1:144469-146003 GCF_008120935.1 Streptomyces sp. sk2.1 | reverse complement strand
GTACGCGCCCCCGCAGCAGCCGCAGCCCCAGCCGCAGCAGCCGGCCCCCCGGCCGCCCCGCGAGCCGCGGCAGCGCAGCGCCAACCCGATGCGGATCCCCGGCCTCGGCTGCCTCAAGGGCTGCCTGTTCACCCTGATCCTGCTCTTCGTCGCGGGCTGGCTGATCTGGGAGCTGACCCCGCTGCAGGACTGGATCGGCCAGGGCAAGAGCTACTGGAAGGCGATCACCGACACGGTCTCCACCATCACCGACTGGATCTCGGACCTGGGTGGCGGCGACAGCGGTGCCGGCGGCAGCACCGGGACCGACGGCACCGGCACCCCCTGAACCGTCGGCGCACCATCGAATCTGTAGCTATATCGACTTCTGCGGGCCGGTTTCCACGCATATCGCCCGCAGAAGCGAGGCTTGGCGCCAACCAGGGCACCCAACCCCCCGATCGACGCGTAACTTTGTCGACCGGGGGTCATGAGTGACGGTCCATCGCCAGCCGCTGAGGGAGCAGTCTTGGCACGGAATATCGGCAGCCGGTACACCGCCCACCAGATCCTGGGGCGCGGCAGCGCCGGCACGGTGTGGCTCGGCGACGGGCCCGAGGGCCCGGTGGCCATCAAGCTGCTCCGCGAGGACCTCGCGTCCGACCAGGAGCTCGTGGGCCGCTTCGTCCAGGAGCGCACCGCCCTGCTCGGACTGGACCACCCGCACGTCGTCGCGGTCCGCGACCTCGTGGTGGACGGCAACGACCTGGCCCTGGTCATGGACCTCGTGCGCGGCACCGACCTGCGCACCCGGCTGGACCGCGAACGCCGCCTCGCCCCCGAGGCGGCCGTGGCGATCATCGCGGACGTCGCCGACGGCCTCGCCGCCGCGCACGCCGCGGGCATCGTCCACCGGGACGTCAAGCCGGAGAACATCCTGCTCGACATGGAGGGCCCGCTCGGCCCCGGCGGTTCGCACCCGGCGCTGCTCACCGACTTCGGCGTGGCCAAGCTGATCGACACCCCGCGCCGCACCAAGGCCACCAAGATCATCGGCACGCCGGACTACCTCGCCCCCGAGATAGTCGAGGGCCTTCCGCCCCGCGCCGCAGTCGACATCTACGCCCTCGCGACCGTCCTGTACGAACTCCTCGCCGGTTTCACGCCCTTCGGCGGCGGACACCCCGGCGCGGTCCTGCGCCGGCACGTCACCGAGACCGTCGTCCCCCTCCCCGGCATTCCCGACGAGCTCTGGCAGCTCCTGGTCCAGTGCCTGGCCAAGGCCCCGGCCTCCCGGCTGCGCGCCTCCGAACTCGCCGCCCGGCTGCGCGAGCAGCTCCCGCAGCTGGCCGGCATCCCGCCGCTCGACGTCGACGAACCGGGCGCCGAGGAACCGGAACCCCGGACGTACGACGAGCAGCAGTACGCCCCCGCCCCCGAGGAGCCCCGCCGCCGCGGCGCGGTCCCGCTGGTCCCCGGCTCCTCCGCCGACTCGATGTCCGCCACAGTTCCGCCCCTTCGTAATGCCTGGTCATTGCCCGACCGATTGCCTGAC
>NZ_RDBO01000071.1:120635-144369 GCF_008120935.1 Streptomyces sp. sk2.1 | reverse complement strand
GGCCGGGGCCGAGTTCTCCGTCTCCTGCGGGGGCGCGCCCCCGCAGGAGACGGAGAACTCGGCCCCGGCCGCTCCCTGATCCCGGCCCGGGGACCGGGCCGCGCCCCGGTCCGGGCCCTGGAGCCCGGCCGCCGCACGGTCCATGAGGGCCCGCGGACCCGTCCGCGGGGCGGTGATCATGCGGTCCGAGGAACGTCCGCGCCGACAGCCGTTACGCTGGACCCGTGGCAGTCGTCGATATTTCCGAAGAGCTGAAGTCCCTCTCCTCGACCATGGCGTCGATCGAGGCCGTCCTGGACCTGGATGCGCTGAGGGCGGACATCGCCGCGCTCGAGGAGCAGGCGGCAGCGCCCTCCCTCTGGGACGACCCGGAGGCGGCACAGAAGATCACCAGCAAGCTTTCTCACCTCCAGGCCGAGGTCCGCAAGACCGAGGCCCTCCGCGGCCGGATCGACGATCTCGAGGTCCTCTTCGAGCTCGCACAGGACGAGGGCGACGCCGACGCCCTGTCCGAGGCCGAGTCGGAGCTCGATTCCGTCCGCAAGGCGCTGGACGAGATGGAGGTCCGTACCCTCCTGTCCGGCGAGTACGACGCGCGCGAGGCCCTGGTCAACATCAGGGCCGAGGCCGGTGGCGTGGACGCCGCCGACTTCGCCGAGAAGCTCCAGCGCATGTACCTGCGCTGGGCCGAGCAGCGCGGCTACAAGACCGAGGTCTACGAGACGTCGTACGCGGAGGAGGCTGGCATCAAGTCGACCACCTTCGCCGTCCAGGCCCCGTACGCCTACGGAACGCTCTCCGTCGAGCAGGGCACGCACCGGCTCGTCCGGATCTCGCCCTTCGACAACCAGGGCCGCCGCCAGACGTCCTTCGCGGGCGTCGAGGTGCTGCCGGTGGTCGAGCAGACCGACCACATTGAGATCGACGAGTCCGAGCTGCGCGTGGACGTGTACCGCTCCTCGGGCCCCGGCGGCCAGGGCGTCAACACCACGGACTCCGCGGTCCGTCTGACCCACCTCCCGACCGGCATCGTCGTCTCCTGTCAGAACGAGCGCTCGCAGATCCAGAACAAGGCCTCCGCGATGAACGTCCTCCAGGCGAAGCTCCTGGAGCGCCGCCGCCAGGAGGAGCAGGCCAAGATGGACGCCCTCAAGGGCGACGGCGGCAACTCCTGGGGCAACCAGATGCGGTCGTACGTCCTGCACCCGTACCAGATGGTCAAGGACCTGCGTACGGAGTTCGAGATGGGCAACCCCGAGGCGGTCTTCAACGGCGAGATCGACGGCTTCCTCGAAGCGGGCATCCGCTGGCGCAAGCAGCGCGAGAAGTAGCCCGGACGGGCCCCGGAGGCCCGCGTCCGAACGGTTCACGGCGGTGCCGGAACCCCCACGGGGTTCCGGCACCGCCGTTCTCGTCGGACCGGACACGGGCCGCTCCCGAACGGGAGTTGGGGTTCCGTTCGCGGTGGTGTCATGGCGGGTGCGTCACAGTCGTGATGCTGAATGAGGATCAACTACGGGCAAAACGGTCCAGATTGCATGGAACGGCCTTGACGTAGTCCTTAACTCTGGACAGGCTGCTAGGGCAGCATGCGTATGTCTGGGACGGGTGTGAACGGGGGCGGGCGGCTAGGCCACGGCGCTACGTGGGCCGACGTTCGGAGCAAACCCCGCCGGGCCATCGCCCCGCATATGGCTGCTCCACTGACGAGAACAGCTACTGGGGGTAGCAGCACATGACGAAGAAGACGCGTGTACGCGTCGCGCGGATAGCCGCAGGTGCGGTGATCGCCGCAGGTGCCTCGCTCACCGCTGCCGGTGTGGCTTCGGCCGTCGGCGTCGATGTCGACGTCGCCGGTCTGTCGGTCCAGGCCGAGGTGAACGGCGGCGACGACGAGGACGGCGAGTGCAGCCCGCTCGACCCGCGCTGCAACGAGACCGGTGGTGGCGGTAACGACGGCGGTACCGGCAATGACGGTGGTACCGGTAACGACGGTGGCACTGGCAATGACGGTGGTACCGGTAACGACGGTGGTACCGGCAATGACGGTGGTACCGGCAATGACGGTGGCACTGGCAATGACGGTGGTACCGGTAACGACGGTGGTACCGGCAATGACGGTGGTACCGGCAATGACGGTGGCACTGGCAATGACGGTGGTACCGGTAACGACGGTGGTACCGGTAACGACGGTGGCACTGGCAATGACGGTGGTACCGGCAATGACGGTGGTACCGGTAACGACGGTGGTACCGGTAACGACGGTGGTACCGGCAATGACGGTGGTACCGGCAACAACGGTGGCAACGGCAACGGTGGGAACCAGGCCGGCGGCAGCGGCAACAACGGTGGCAACGGCAATGGTGGAAACCAGGCCGGCGGCAGCGGCAACGGTGGCGGCGACAACGGCGGCACCGACAACGGTGGCACCACCGGCAGCGGCACCTCCGGCTCCACCACCGGTGGCGACGGCTGCACCTACGACCTCGACGGCGCGACCTGCGAGGACAACACCACCCCCGACTCGGTCGGCAACCAGCCGGTCGAGCAGGGCAAGGGCAAGGACGAGCTCGCCGAGACCGGTGCGGCCGAGACCACGTTCCTGCTCGTCGGCGCCGCGACGATGATTGCCGGAGGCATCGGCTTCCGCATCCTCCCGCGCCTGGTGAACGGCCGCACGGCCGCCTGAGGCCCGTAGCGGTACGGACACGCACACAGGAGGGGCCCGGGAAGCCGATCGGCTTCCCGGGCCCCTCCGCGTACACGTACGCGCCCTCGCGGCGGCGCCCACCCGTTCCGGGCGGGCCCGGCCCGCGCGTGCGGCCCCGCTACGCCGTCTGGTGCGCCAGCAGCGCCACCGCGCCGAGCAGCACCACCAGCAGGGCCACCAGCATCGCCGGATTCAGCCCGGCGAACATTCCCTGTCCGTGCTCCTGCTGCAGTCGCTCGCGGCTCGCCCGGCACACGGGGCAGCGGCCCTCGCTCACGGGCGCCGCGCAGCTCGCGCACACCAGTCGGTCATAGGTCATGCGCTTTCCTCCTCCCGCGCGGCGGAGCCGCATACGCCTTCTCTCCGCACAACGCTCACGGAAACGCAACCGTTCCCCCTACCACTGTGCCAGCTCACGCGGATTTCGGCGCGGCCCGCCGGACATCACCCGTTCCGTAGTACTTTCGGCGCCGATCACAGCCGGTACCGATCCGGCATAAAACGCCCATCCTCGGACGCTCGCCTGCATGCCTCGGCCCGGTTCGCGTATGGTCACGCACACCTACTCCCGGCCGACCGTGGTGCATCCGTGATCCGATTCGACAACGTCTCCAAGACCTACCCGAAGCAGAGCCGCCCCGCTCTACGGGATGTGTCCCTCGATATCGAGAAGGGCGAGTTCGTCTTCCTGGTGGGCTCGTCCGGCTCCGGCAAGTCCACCTTCATGCGGCTCATCCTCCGTGAGGAGCGCGCCAGCCAGGGTGCGGTCCACGTCCTGGGCAAGGACCTCTCGCGCCTGTCCAACTGGAAGGTGCCGCACATGCGCCGCCAGCTGGGCACGGTGTTCCAGGACTTCAGGCTCCTGCCCAACAAGACCGTCGCGGAGAACGTGGCGTTCGCGCAGGAGGTCATCGGCAAGCCGCGCGGCGAGATCCGCAAGGCCGTGCCCCAGGTCCTCGACCTGGTCGGCCTCGGCGGCAAGGAGGACCGGATGCCCGGCGAGCTCTCCGGTGGTGAGCAGCAGCGCGTGGCGATCGCGCGGGCGTTCGTGAACCGCCCCATGCTGCTGATCGCGGACGAGCCGACCGGCAACCTCGACCCGCAGACCTCCGTCGGCATCATGAAGCTGCTGGACCGGATCAACCGGACCGGCACCACCGTGATCATGGCGACCCACGACCAGAACATCGTCGACCAGATGCGCAAGCGCGTCATCGAGCTGGAGAAGGGCCGTCTCGTACGTGACCAGGCGCGCGGCGTCTACGGCTACCAGCACTGAGCATCGAGCACTGAAAGGACGCCATGCGCGCCCAGTTCGTCCTGTCGGAGATCGGCGTCGGCCTCCGTCGCAACCTCACGATGACCTTCGCCGTCGTCGTCTCCGTCGCCCTCTCGCTCGCCCTGTTCGGCGGCGCGCTGCTCATGCGCGAGCAGGTCAGCACGATGAAGGACTACTGGTACGACAAGGTCAACGTCTCGATCTTCCTCTGCAGCAAGAGCGATGTGACCTCGACGCCCAAGTGCGCGTCCGGGGCCGTCACCGCCCAGCAGAAGAAGGACATCGAAGCCGATCTCAAGAAGATGGACGCCGTCGACACGGTCACGTACGAGTCGGCCGACGAGGCGTACAAGCACTACCAGGACCAGTTCGGCGACTCGCCCATGGCGAGCAACATCACGCCGGACCAGATGCAGGAGTCGTTCCGGGTCAAGCTCCACGACCCGAAGAAGTACAAGGTCGTCGCCACCGCCTTCGCCGGCCGTGACGGGGTGCAGTCCGTCCAGGACCAGAGGAGCATCCTGGACAACCTCTTCGGGCTGATGAACGGCATGAACGTGGCCGCGCTCTTCGTGATGGCGCTGATGCTGGTCATCGCGTTGATGCTGATCGTGAACACCGTCCGGGTGTCCGCGTTCAGCCGACGGCGCGAGACCGGGATCATGCGGCTCGTCGGGGCCTCCGGCTTCTACATCCAGATGCCGTTCATCATGGAGGCCGCGTTCGCCGGTCTCATCGGGGGCGTGCTGGCCTGCGTGATGCTGCTGGCCGGCCGGTACTTCCTGATCGACGGCGGCCTGGAACTCCAGAGCAAGCTGAACCTGATCGACTTCATCGGCTGGGACGCGGTGTTCACCAAGCTGCCCCTGGTCCTGGCAATCGGCCTGCTGATGCCCGCCGTTGCCGCGCTCTTCGCGCTCCGCAAGTACCTCAAGGTGTGACATGCGCCCCCTGGAACGCACGGCCGACGGGCCGTGCGGCCAGGGGGCGTTGTCCTAGACTCGGCGACATGTCCGACCCCGAGCAGTGTTCCGGGCCCCGCGGTGTGCGTCGCGGGGCGGCTCTGACATTGGTCTTCGCGAGCGTGCTGGCCACCGGGGCGGTCACCGGATCGTTGCCGCGCGGCGGTCCCAAGTCCTCGGAGATCGCCACCCGTTCCGTCGCCTCCGTCGTCGACGGCGACGAGGTGGCCGCCGCCGCGGCCCGCGCCGAGGCCGAGGGCAAGTCCGGCAAGGAGGCGGCCGAGGAGGTCGTCAGCCGCAGCGGCGACCGCTGGGGCGCGGTCTACGACGAGCGGCAGTACGAGGAGTTCGAGCAGGCCCTGGACGGTGCGTACACCGGTGTCGGGCTCTCCGCGCGACGCTCCGCCGACGGCCGGGTCGAGGTGGCCCGGGTGCAGCCCGGCGGCCCCGCCGACCTGGCCGGCATCCGCTCCGGCGACCTGCTGCGCACGATCGACGGCCACCGCGTCGACCGGCGCCCCGTCGCCGAGGTCGTCGCCCTGCTGCGCGGGGACCGTACGGACGCCGCCGCGGGCAGCACCGTCGTCCTGGGGGTCGAACGCGACAGCGCCCTGCGGACCGAGACGCTGCGCCGGGCCAGGCTCAGCACCGAGCCCGTCACCGTGCGACGGATAGGCCCGGAGCGCTCCGGGCCCTCCTCGGCCGTGATGATCGAGGTCGACTCGTTCACCAGGGGGTCGGGCACCAAGGTCCGCGACGCGGTCCAGGACGCCCCGACGGGCGCCGGGGTCCTCCTCGACCTGCGCGGCAACTCCGGCGGACTGGTCACCGAGGCCGTCACCGCCGCCTCGGCCTTCCTGGACGGCGGCCTGGTCGCCACGTACGACGTGCGCGGTGAGCAGCGCGCCCTCTACGCGCAGCCGGGCGGCGACACGGACCGGCCCCTCGTCGTCCTGGTCGACGGCGGCACGATGAGCGCCGCCGAGCTCCTGACCGGCGCCCTCCAGGACCGGGGCCGCGCCGTCACCGTCGGCTCGCGCACCTTCGGCAAGGGATCGGTCCAGATGCCCAGCAAGCTCCCGGACGGTTCGGTCGCCGAGCTGACCGTGGGCCACTACCGCACCCCGGCGGGGCGCAGCGTCGAGGAACGCGGCATCACCCCCGACCTCACGGTCGACTCCCGGGCCGAGCAGCGGGCCGAGACGGTATTGAGTGGCCTCGGGGGTGGGTCGTAGTGCGAAAATGGCCGCACTATGGCTAAGGAAAAGGACACGGGGCGCAAGCTCATCGCGCAGAACAAGAAGGCGCGGCACGACTACCACATCCTCGACACCTACGAGTGCGGCCTCGTGCTCATGGGCACCGAGGTCAAGTCGCTGCGGCTGGGCCGGGCCTCCCTGGTGGACGGCTTCGTCCAGATCGACGGCGGCGAGGCGTGGCTGCACAACATCCACGTCCCCGAGTACGTGCAGGGGACCTGGACGAACCACTCCGCCAAGCGCAAGCGCAAGCTGCTGATGCACCGGGCGGAGATCGACAAGCTGGAGTCGAAGGCGAGCGAGACGGGCCACACGATCGTGCCGCTCGCGCTGTACTTCAAGGGCAGCCGGGTCAAGGTCGAGATCGCGCTCGCCAAGGGCAAGAAGGAGTACGACAAGCGGCAGACCCTGCGCGAGAAGCAGGACCTGCGCGAGACCAACCGGGCGATCTCGGCGGCCCGCAGGCGCCAGCGCAGCGCCTGAGCCCCTCGGGGACGACCGGCCCCACCGGGCCCCCGTCCGGCTCCCGCCGGGCCCCGGCGGGAATAGGCTGGCATCGTCGCGCGTTGGTCACGTACGATGGCATCGCACCTCACAGAAGGTGCACGCATTGAAAACACAACATGGGGATGATCGGTTTCGACAGCGGCTGTCGAAGCAGGGGAAGCGTGTCGAGGAAGCGGCAATGATCTCGTAAACCATATGTCGCAACCAATAATCGCCAACACCAAGCGCGATTCCTTCGCCCTCGCTGCCTAAGTAGCGACTTGCGAAGTGTCAGCCCGGGGGTGATCCCGACCCGGATCCTGGCATCATCAAGGGATCTAAACTTCTAGACCCGGTCACGGGGCCTGGAAGGAAATCAAACAGTGACTGAGCCCGTCGGAGACTTGTTCGCGTGATCTCCGGGGCTGAGAAAATCGCAGCGAACTGCACACGGAGAAGCCCTGATTCCGCACCGTTGGACGCGGGTTCGATTCCCGCCATCTCCACAATTCCCATGTGAACCCCTGCCCCGCGAGATCCTTCGCGGGGCAGGGGCTTTTTTCGTTCCCGACGGGCGGCCGTCCGCCGCGGCTCACGGGGCGAACAGATTCTTCACCGCGGACGGGCCGACGAACTCCGACGCGACCGCGTCCATGACGATCTCGTCGCAGACCCGGTCGAGCCAGTACCCGGCCCGGCGCAGCGTCCCGGCCTTCCGGAACCCCGCCTTCGCGCAGGCGTTGATCCCCGCCGCGTCGGGGGCGAGGACCTTGAGCCACACCATGCGCAGGTGTCGGTGCCGATCCAGAGAATCGGGTCAGGGCCGGTGATGGGGGTCTCCGATCGTGAGGACGGGGGTGTACGCCCGTGTCGATCCGGGCTCCGCGGCTGTGGTCCCGTCCCAAGCCTGCGCCCGGGCGTCGAGGTGGGGGCGACGGGGACATGCTCGGCGACCACTGCGCCCCCGCCGGGGACCGACTCCCGCGTACCCGGGCCGCCCCGGCGGGGTCGTCACCGGTCCCGGGCGGTCCGTACCCCGGTCGCCGTGATGGTCAGGGCCAGGGCCGCCGCGCAGATCGGGGCGATGTAGCCCGTCGTCCCGGTGGTGTGTTCCACCAGCCAGCCGCCGGTCGCCGAGCCCGCCGCGATGCCGCCCAGCAGGGCGGTCACGGCCAGGGTCATTCCCTCGTTCAACTGGCCCTCCGGGGTGAGGCGTTGCACCAGGGTCATGCCGGTGACCATGGTCGGGGCCGTCGCGGCGCCGGCCAGCAGCAGTGCGGCCGCGAGGACGAGCAGGGAGGGGGTCGAGGAGGCGGCGAGCAGGGGCAGGGACATCAGTGCCGTCATCCCCGTCAGGCAGATCAGCAGCCGGCGCCGGATGTCCGGGGCCGGGCGCAGCGAGCCGTACAGCAGTCCCGCCGCGCACGATCCGGCCGCCTGGAGGGCGAGGATCGCGCCCCCGGCGTGGGCGATCGTGACGACCTCCATCGAGCCGAAGACCGCGCCGGTGGCGAGGAAGGCGGCGAGCAGGGCCGGCATGCCCCGGGCGCGGAGCGGGGAGCCCGCGGGGGTGCGGGGCGACACGGGCGGCTCGGTGGCGCGCTGGGCGGCGAAGACCAGGATGCCGGTCATCAGCAGGATCGCCCCGACGAGCGTTCCGGCCTCCGGGAAGAGCGTCGCGCACAGCAGGGCTGCCAGGGCCGGGCCGAGCATGAAGCAGAGCTCGTCCACGGCCTGCTCGAAGGAGTTCGCGGTGTGCAGGGCGGCCGGGTCGCCCCGGTGCAGATGGGCCCAGCGGGCCCGGGACATCCCGCCGGTGTTGGGAGTGGTGGCGGTCGCGGCGTAGGAGGCGAAGAGGGTCCAGGACGGGGCGTCGTAGTGCACGCAGAGCAGCAGGGCCAGCGAGCCGAGCACGGCGATCGCGGTGGCGGGCACCGCGACCCGGGCCTGTCCGTACCGGTCGACGAGCCGGGCCGTCCACGGGGCGACCACCGCCGTGGCGGCGAGGCCGGTCGCGGTGACGGCACCGGCCAGGGCGTACGAGCCCCGCGAACCGGCGATCATGATGACCGCGCTGACGCTGAACATCCCCATGGGCAGCCGGGCGAGGAGGTTGCCCGCGGTGAAGGCGCGGGCGCCCGGGGTGGCGAGCAGCCTGCGGTACGGGTTGGTGGAGGCCCGCCGGGCGGGAGCGGAGGCGGCGGCGCGCGGGGCGATGACCAGCAGGTCGCCGGAGAGGGCGAGCACGGGACCGGTGGCGGGGGTTCTCTCGTACGGCATGGGGACAAGCCTCGGGGCGGGCGGTCAACGGGGTCCAACACCTTCTCCGGGCCGATTGACGCACCTGTGTTGTAAATTCTGGTGTGACCTCCTCATCCGCCACCGGTCCGGGGTCCCGGACGCACGACGCGCACACCGATCCCCGGCTGCTCCGCGCGTTCGTCGCGGTCGCCGAGGAACTGCACTTCACCCGGGCCGCCGCCCGGCTCTACGTCGCCCAGCAGGCGCTGAGCCGGGACATCCGCCGGCTGGAGCGCGAGCTGGGCGCGGAGCTGTTCGTGCGGACCACCCGGCAGGTCGCCCTCTCCGCCGACGGCGAACGGCTCCTGCCGCACGCGCGACGGGTGCTGGACGCCCACGCCGATCTCACGGCGGCCTTCGCCGACCCGGCCGCCCGGCCGCTCCTCGTGGACCTCAACACCGATGGCATGACGGCCGCCCGGGTGCTCGCCCGCGCCCGGGAACTGGCTCCGGAGTGCGAACTGATGGCGCGCTTCGAGAGCGGGCTGACCTGGGCGGCGGGCGAGATCCTCGCCGGGCGGCTCGACGTCTCCTTCGGCCGCGCCGCCGGGCTCCCCCCTGCGGTGCTGGCCCGGCTCGGGACGCAGCCGGTGCGGTACGAGCCGATGGCCGTCATGCTCCCCGCCGACCATCCCCTCGCCGGGCGGGATGAGGTGGAGCCGGGCGAACTGGCCGGGGAGACGGTGTACGCGGGCGCCGGCAACCCGCGCACCGGGGAGTGGACGGACCTCGCCCGGACGTTCTTCGCCCGGTGGGGCATCGAACTGGCGCCCCCCGCCCCGCTCGCCGTGGGCGTCGCCGAGTTCCAGCGGGTCATGGCCAAGTCCCGGAACCCGGTGCTGGCCGTCGTCGACTTCCCCCCGATGCCCGGCACCGTGGTGCGCCCGCTGGTCCGGCCGGTGCCGCTCTCGCCGCTGCTGCTGGTCTGGCGCAAGGGGCTCGGCCACCCCGGCCTCGACGCGCTGCGCGAGGCCGCGGCCCGGCTGGGGGCCGAGGAGGGCTGGATGGTCAGACCGGACGGGAGCTGGCTCCCGGAGGCCGACGCGCTCCTCATGGCGGGAACCGGCTGACGGGCCCGCCCGCCCGGCGCGGCCCGGCTGCGGGGCGTGCGCCGGTATACGTTCGGCGCGCCCGGAACGCCCGGAACGCCCGGTTCCTGCGCCTCCGATCCAGTAGCGCCGGAGGCGGACGTGACCGTCCGATGTCATGTGACGTAACCAGTGGGAAATACGGGTGAACCAGATCCGTCACGCGCCGTTGGCAGGCTCGCGGATCGGCATCATCGGGCAGCAGCGGGACGAGAGCCGGGAAGACCACATGCACGAGGACGAGCGGTACGGGAACGGGCAGTACGAGGACGAGCGGCGCGGGGACGAGCGGTACGAGCCCCTCATGGGCTTCACCGTGGGGGTCACCGCCGCCCGGCGCGCGGAGGAGCTCGGCGCGCTGCTGGAACGGCGGGGCGCCAGGGTGCTGCACGCGCCCGCCCTGCGGACCGTGCCGCTCGCCGACGACACCGAACTCCTCGCGGCCACCCGGGCGGTCGTCGACTCCGCGCCCGACGTGGTCGTCGCCACCACCGCGGTCGGCTTCCGGGGCTGGAT
Source organism: Streptomyces sp. sk2.1 (assembly GCF_008120935.1). Classification (GTDB taxonomy): domain Bacteria; phylum Actinomycetota; class Actinomycetes; order Streptomycetales; family Streptomycetaceae; genus Streptomyces. Next base: position 133,768 of record NZ_RDBO01000071.1, on the reverse strand, counting down.
CGAGGCCGCCGGGGGCTGGGGGCTCGGCGACCGGCTGACCGAGGTGCTGCGCGGCGTCGAGCTGCTGGCCCGCGGCCCCAAGGCCAAGGGAGCCGTCCGGGCCGCCGGACTGACCGAGACGTGGTCGCCCGCCTCCGAGTCCATGGCCGAGGTGCTGGACCGGCTCCTGGCCGAGGGCGTGACGGGCCGCCGCATCGCCGTCCAGCTGCACGGCGAACCCGCCCCCGGCTTCGTCGAGGCGCTGCGCGGGGCGGGCGCCGAGGTGGTCACCGTGCCCGTCTACCGCTGGGAGGACCCCGAGGACCTCGCTCCGCTCGACCGGCTGATCGACACCACCCTGGCCCGGGGCCTGGACGCCCTCACCTTCACCAGCGCCCCGGCCGCCGCCTCGCTGCTGCGCCGGGCCGAGAAGCGCGGGCTGCTCCCCGAACTCCTGGGTGCGCTGCGGGACGACGTCCTCGTGGCCTGCGTCGGCCCCGTCACCGCCCTGCCGTTGCAGGCCCGCGGCATCGACACCGTCCGGCCCGAACGGTTCCGGCTCGCCCCGCTCGTCCAGCTGCTGTGCCGTGAACTGCCCGCCGGAGTACGCGCGTTGCCGGTGGCCGGGCACCGGGTCGAGGTCCGGGGCCACGCGGTGCTCGTGGACGGCGTGCCGCGCCCGGTGCCGCCCGCCGGGATGGCGCTGCTGCACGCCCTGGCCCGTCGCCCCGGCTGGGTGGTGTCCCGCGCCGACCTGCTGCGCGCCCTGCCCGGCGGCAGCACGGACGAGCACGCGGTGGAGACGGCCGTGGCGCGGCTGCGCACGGCTCTTGGCGTGCCCCATCTCATCCGGACGGTCGTCAAGCGCGGCTACCGACTGGCGTCGGACACGCGGGAGGACAGGTCGGGGGCCGGGGCGGGGGACGCCTCCGCCGGTTAGAACACCCGGGGGAACGTCCGTTGTCGGACCCGCCTGTTAGAACCGGGGGGACGGGGACGACGACACGGGAGGTCCTGTGGGTACCTGGGGTGCGGGCAACTTCGACAGCGACGCGGCGGCCGACCATCTGTCGGACGTCACCGGGCGGCTCGTCTCGCGGATCGGGGAGGCGATGTCCGGCGACCCGGTCGCCCTGGAACCCGACGAGTACGACGGCGTCGCGGTGCCGTGCGACATCGAGCTGCTGTGCCTGATCGCGGAGCAGGGGCACGTCGGCTCGGCGGTGCCGGACGCGGCGGTGGTCGCGGGCTGGCGGAAGACGTTCATGGACGTGTGGGAGCGGACCATCGACGAACTGGAACCCGCGCCGGGACACAAGGAGGACAGACGCGCGGAGCTGATCCGCACCTTCGACCGGCTGGCGGCCCTGGCGGAGCGGAAGTAGCCGGGCGGCGTCACCGGCCGCGACGCGGCGCGTGCCGGGTACGCGGCCGGGGCGTGCCGGGATAGCGTGCGGGGATGATTCCTGACACCCACCGACTCGACGCGGGGATACGGCTCCGCCCCACCGTTCCGTCCGACGCGGCCGCCCTCGCCGTCTCGCTGGCCCGCAGCCGCGCGTACATGCAGCCCTGGGAGCCCATCCGGCCCGACGCCTTCTACACCGAGGAGGGGCAGCGGGAGCGGCTGGTCGCGCTGTTCGAGGACCGGGACGCCGGGCGGGCGGCGCCGTGGGTGCTCGCCGACGAGGAGGACCGCGCGGTGGGCGGGTTCAACCTCTCCGGCATCGTGCTCGGCCCCCTGCGCAGCGGCACCCTCGGCTACTGGGTCGACGTCGAGTACGCGGGCCGGGGCCTGGCCACGGCCGCCGTGCGGCTGATCTGCGAGATGGCCCGGGACGGGCTGGGCCTGCACCGGATCGACGCGGGGACGGTGCTCGAGAACGCAGCGTCGCAGCGGGTGCTCGCCAAATGCGGCTTCGAGGAGTACGGCACGGCCCCGCAGTTCCTGTACATCAACGGGCAGTGGCGCGACCACCGGCTCTTCCAGCGCATCCTGCACGACGGCCCGCCGAAGGACCTGCCGACGGCCGGCAGGGGCTGACCGGCGGTTGACGCGGGGCGCCCCGTGGACCGGCGTGGCACGGACCGGTGTGCGCGGCGCGGGTGCCCTCAGCGGTCGGCGCCGGCCGCCGCGCCGTTCCGCAGCCGGGTGTGCAGGTGTCCGTCCAATGGCCACGGCGGTCGCGCCGGAAGAATCCCCGCGAGGCCGTACCCGCTCTTCTCCGCGACCCGGCAGGACGCCTCGTTGTCCACCTGGTGCAGCAGGTCGAGCCGGGTCAGTTCGTCCTCGGTGAACGCCTCGAAGGCCCAGTCGGTGAGCGCCCCGAGCGCCCGGGGGGCGATGCCGCGACCGCGGGCCGGGGGCATCGTCCAGTAGCCGACCTCCGCGTTGCCGGAGCCCGGCGCGGGGGCCGTGAGCGCCACGTTGCCGACCAGTTCGTCCCCGTGTTCGCGGTCCACCACCGCGAAGCCGAAGTAACTGCGGGACTCCCGGCCCTCCTGTCGTACCCGCAGCCACCGCCACGCCTCCGCCTCGTCCCTGACCTGCGTCCGCAGCGCGGTGCGCATGCGGGGATCGCGGTACGCCCCGACCAGCGCAGGGACGTCCTCGGCGAGCCAGGGCCTGAGCAGGAACGGGCCGGTCGTGAGGGTGGCGTTGAGGAGGGCGTCGTTCATCCGGACACCGTACGGCCCCGTGCCCGGACACCGCCGGGGGTTCGCGCGAGGAACCGTGCGGCGGCAGGGGTTCCGGGCGGGCGCCCCGAGGGGCACTCTGGAGGAGGCCCATCGGAGACCCCGAGGCGGTGACATGCGCATGGCGGCAGGTAGGAGTTCGCGCGACTGGCGGTTCGATTCGGGTCGGCCCTGCCTCGACCTGGTGGCGACGGGGGCGGGCACCTCCGGTGCCTGCGAGCTGCTCGACGGCGCCGAACGGCTCGCGGACTGGCTGGTCGCCGCCGGAGTCGTACCGGGCGGCACCCGGCTCGACGCCGTGGACGACAGCTGGGTGGTGCGCTTCCGGCAGCTGCGGACGGGGGTGGACCGGCTGCTGAGCGCCGAACTCGGCGGGCGCAGGGCCGACACCGCGCTGGAACGGGTCAACGCGCTGGCCGCCGGGGCGCCGCCGGGGCTGCGGGCCGTGCGCGGCAGGAGCGGCGCCCTGGTGCGGACGCTGAGCGCCGATCCCGAGTGCGGGGCGCTCCTGGCCGCCGTCGCCCGCGACGCCGTGGAACTGCTGACCGACCCCGTGGCACGGGCCGGACTGCGCCGCTGCGAGGCCGACAGCTGCCGCCGCCTCTACCTGGACACCTCGCGCGGACACCGGCGCCGCTGGTGCTCCAGCGAGGTGTGCGGGAACCGGGAACGGGTGGCCCGGCACCGGCGCAGGGCGGCGGCCGTGACCGTACCGGCGGCGACGGCACCGTGAGCCCCGGCCGGTGCCGGAGGCCGTGCCGGTACCGGTGGTGACGGCACCGCGGGACCCCCGATCGGTGCGCACCGGCGTGCAGGCGTACCTCGCAGGTGCGCGGCGGGCCCCCTTCGCATAGGGTTGACGGCTGCCCAATGCACGTCAGAAGGGGGCCTCGGTGGCCGCGCAGGATGCCGCTGTCGATTCGTTGCGGGACCGGGAAATCGGTGTCGAGCAGGAACATCTCGACCGTGTGTACCACCGCCTTGAGGAGAAGATCCACGAGGCGGAATTTCTCATGAGTGACGCCGTCAAGCGGGGTCAGGTCGGCACCCCGGGAGCGCTCGCCGAGCGCGACGCCCAGGTGTTCCGGGCCGGAATCCACCTCAACCGGCTGAACAGCGAGTTCGAGGACTTCCTCTTCGGGAGGATCGACCTGCTGCTCGGCAAGGACGGCGAACGCGGCCCCGACGGCGCCTACACCTCCGTCGAGCCCGCCGACGACGCCGTGCGCGACGACAACTCGGCCGACATCGCGGAGACCCTGCACATCGGCCGTATCGGGGTCCTCGACGCCGACTACGCGCCGCTGGTCATCGACTGGCGCGCCCCCGCCGCCGCGCCGTTCTACCGGTCGACGCCGAAGGAGCCGGGCCGGGTGGTGCGCCGCCGGGTCGTCCGCTCCAAGGGCCGCAAGGTCCTCGGCGTCGAGGACGACCTGATGCGCCCCGAGCTGACCGCGTACCTCGGCGGCGACAAGCTGCCCGTCATCGGCGACGGCGCCCTGATGGCGGCGCTCGGCCAGGCCCGCAGCCACACCATGCGGGACATCGTCTCCTCCATCCAGGCCGAGCAGGACCTGGTGATCAGGGCCCCCGCCGCCTCCGTCACCGAGGTCTCCGGCGGCCCCGGCACCGGCAAGACCGCCGTCGCCCTGCACCGGGCCGCGTACCTCCTCTACCAGGACCGCAGGCGGTACGCGGGAGGCATCCTCGTCGTCTCGCCGACCCCGCTCCTGGTCGCGTACACCGAAGGCGTGCTGCCCTCGCTCGGCGAGGAGGGGCAGGTCGCGATCCGCGCGGTCGGCTCGCTCTCCGACGAGGCGGCGGGCGTCGAGGGCGCCACCACCTACGACGAACCCGCCGTCGCCCGGATCAAGGGCTCCTCGAGGATGCTCGCGGTGCTGCGCAAGGCCGCCCGCGGCGCGCTGGAAAAGCCCGGTACCCCCCGCGGCCCGAAGGGCGGGGAGCGGCAGGACGGCCAACTGGCCTTCGGCGACGAGGCGGCGGAGGGCGGTACGGCCCCGGCCACCCCGACCCGGCTGCGCGTCGTCGCGTTCGGCGCCCGCATCGAGCTGGAGGCCGACGAGCTGCGCCGCATCCGGCAGTCCGTCCTCGGCGGCACCGCCCCCGTCAACCTGCTGCGCCCGCGCGCCCGCAGGATGCTCCTGGACGCCCTGTGGAACAAGTCCTCGGGCCGCGGCCGCTACACCGACCCCGAACTCGCCGCCGAACTGCGCTCCTCCTTCGACGAGGACGTGTCCACCGAGACCCCCTTCCTCGACTTCCTGAACGCCTGGTGGCCCGAACTCACCCCGCGCGGGGTGCTCGCCGCGATGGCCGACGAGAAGCGGCTCGGCCGCTGGGCGCGCCGGGTGCTCAACCAGGGCGAGGTGCGGCGCCTGGCCCGTTCGCTGAAGCGGCTCGACGACGCGGGCGACGGCCCGCTCTCCGTGCACGACGTGGCGATCCTCGACGAGCTCCAGACGCTGCTGGGCACCCCCGCCCGGCCGAGGAAGAAGCGCGAGTTCGACCCGCTGGACCAGCTCACCGGCCTGGAGGAGCTGATGCCGCAGCGCGAGGAGACCCAGCGCGAGCGGGCCGAACGGCTGGCGGCGGAGCGCACCGAGTACGCGCACGTCATCGTCGACGAGGCGCAGGACCTCACGCCCATGCAGTGGCGCATGGTCGGCCGCCGCGGCCGGCACGCCACCTGGACGATCGTCGGCGACCCGGCGCAGTCCTCCTGGTCCGACCCGGACGAGGCCGCCCGGGCCCGCGACGAGGCGCTCGGCAACCGGCCGCGCCGCCGCTTCACCCTCACGGTCAACTACCGCAACCCGGCGGAGATCGCCGAGCTGGCCGCCAAGGTCCTGGCGCTCGCGATGCCCGGGGCGGCGTCACCGGCCGCGGTCCGCTCCACCGGCGTACGGCCGCGCTTCGAGACCGTGCGGGGCGGCGACCTGGCCGCCGCGGTGCGCGAGGAGGCCCGGCGGCTGCTGGACGAGGTGGACGGCACGGTGGGCGTGGTCGTGGCGATGAACCGCCGGGCACAGGCCCGGGAGTGGCTGGCCGAGCTCGGCGAACGGGTGGTGGCGCTGGGCAGCCTGGAGGCGAAGGGACTGGAGTACGACGCCACGGTGGTCGTCTCGCCCGCGGAGATCGCCGACGAGTCCCCGGCCGGCCTGCGGGTGCTGTACGTGGCGCTCACCCGGGCGACGCAGCAGCTCACGGTGGTCTCGGGGGAGCGGGACCTGCCCGACGAGGACGGCGTGCCCGACCTGCTGAGGGACTGACACCCGTGGGCCGGCCCCACACGGCCGGCCCACGGTGCGGGGGCCGCGTGCAGGATTGTTTTTGCAGTCAACCCGCACTGTGGGAATCACTTCTTCGGGGTCTTTGTTAGCCTGGTGTCGGCACCGGCTCGATCCAAGCCCCCGGGCCCAACCTTCGTCGCTACGAGCGACCACTTGCCGCGAGGCGAGCATGGCGGGTCGGTGCCGCTCAACTCAATTGACAGACCCGCGTCACCTTCCGGTGGCGCGGGTCTGTTCTGGTTTACGGGCCCGCCCCGCTCCGGGTGTTCCGTGCGCCCGCCCCGACCGTGCGCCAGCCCCGGCCGGGCGTACGGTCGGGCCCGAAGCGCCCCGGGCCCGAAGCGCCCCGGGCCCGAAGCGCCCCGGGCCCGAAGCGCCCCGGGGCTTCCGTCGGGGCCGTCTCTTCTCGTATGGTGGAAAAAACTTTCCGAAGAGTGGCAGTCATTACCGGCTACCGGCCGGTAGGTGCGACGATCGGGGAGCGTGTCCGGGGCGAGCGCCCCGGCCGCGCGGCAATGAAGCTAAGGAAAGCGAAGGACTCGGCCATGGCAACGGCGCCCAGCGTCTCGTACTCGATGACGGTCAGGCTGGAGGTGCCCGCGAGCGGTACAGCGGTCTCCCAGCTCACCACGGCCGTGGAGTCCTCCGGCGGTTCGGTGACCGGCCTCGACGTGACCGCGTCCGGCCACGAGAAGCTGCGCATCGACGTCACCATCGCGGCCACTTCCACCTCGCACGCCGACGAGATCGTCGAGGGGCTGCGCGGCATCGAGGGCGTCGTCCTGGGCAAGGTCTCCGACCGTACGTTCCTGATGCACCTCGGCGGCAAGATCGAGATGGCGTCCAAGCACCCCATCCGCAACCGTGACGACCTCTCGATGATCTACACCCCGGGCGTGGCCCGGGTGTGCATGGCGATCGCCGAGAACCCCGAGGACGCCCGCCGCCTCACCATCAAGCGCAACTCCGTCGCAGTCGTGACGGACGGCTCCGCCGTGCTGGGGCTCGGCAACATCGGCCCGAAGGCCGCGCTGCCCGTGATGGAGGGCAAGGCCGCCCTCTTCAAGCGGTTCGCCGGCATCGACGCCTGGCCGCTCTGCCTGGACACCCAGGACACCGACGCCATCGTCGAGATCGTCAAGGCGATCGCCCCCGGCTTCGCTGGCATCAACCTGGAGGACATCTCCGCCCCCCGCTGCTTCGAGATCGAGGCCCGGCTGCGCGAGGCCCTGGACATCCCCGTCTTCCACGACGACCAGCACGGCACCGCGATCGTCGTCCTGGCCGCGCTGACCAACGCGCTGCGCGTGGTGGGCAAGGGGATCGGGGACGTACGGGTCGTCATGTCCGGCGCCGGGGCGGCCGGTACGGCCATCCTGAAGCTGCTCATCGCGGCCGGCGTCAAGCACGCCGTCGTCGCCGACATCCACGGGGTGGTGCACGCCGGGCGCGAGGACCTGGTCTCCGCCGCCGCCGACTCGCCGCTGCGCTGGATCGCCGACAACACCAACCCGGAGTCCGTCACCGGCACCCTCAAGCAGGCCGTCGTCGGTGCTGACGTCTTCATCGGCGTCTCCGCCCCGAACGTGCTGGACGGTGCCGACGTCGCGGCCATGGCCGAGGGTGCGATCGTGTTCGCGCTCGCGAACCCGGACCCCGAGGTGGACCCGGCAATCGCCCGCCAGACGGCGGCAGTTGTCGCCACCGGCCGCTCCGACTTCCCGAACCAGATCAACAACGTGCTGGTCTTCCCGGGCGTCTTCCGCGGTCTGCTGGACGCCCAGTCCAGCACCGTCAACACGGAGATGATGCTCGCCGCCGCGGGCGCGCTCGCCGACGTGGTCGCCGAGGACGAGCTGAACGCGAACTACATCATCCCGTCGGTCTTCAACGACCGGGTCGCGGGCGCGGTCGCCGGTGCCGTCCGGGACGCGGCGAGGGCGGTCGGCGGCTCCGCCGCGGCGCAGGGCGGCCGCGGCTGAGAGCCCGTCCGCTGCCCGATCGGAGGCCACCGACGGGCTCCGAGGTCCCGGCGCCCGGAGACCGGGTGCTCCGGAGGTCCCGGCCGGGTCCCGGCTGAGGTCCATGTCACAGCGTCCGCCGCGGGGCTCCCCGGGGCCCTGTGGCATGGGCCACGCCCCTGGTGGCCGCACGTCGGCGCGTCGCGGGGCGCGATGCCCCAAACGCCCCTTTAGGGTGGGCGGGCGGCGCGTCCCGTCGAGCCCCGCATCCGCTGCGGACCGCTTCCGGGGAGTCGACGGAACGTCACCACGACGAGGCGGTGGCGCTTTTCGTGTGACTCCGAGGGGTGCCGGATTGGCGTTACCGCCGCAGGTGGGGGCAGGATGCGTAATCGGGCGCGAGGGTCTGACGACAGACCCGGGTCCGGGGACTGTCCGAGGGCCCTGGCAGCATCGGCTTCGATCTCACGCCTCACAGGCAAGAAGAACACGGGAGTAACAACATGAACCGCAGTGAGCTGGTGGCCGCCCTGGCCGACCGCGCCGAGGTGACTCGCAAGGACGCCGACGCCGTGCTGGCCGCGCTCGCCGAGACCGTCGGTGAGGTCGTCGCCAAGGGCGACGAGAAGGTCACCATCCCCGGCTTCCTGACCTTCGAGCGCACCCACCGTGCCGCTCGCACCGCTCGTAACCCGCAGACCGGCGACCCGATCAACATCCCGGCCGGCTACAGCGTGAAGGTCTCCGCGGGCTCCAAGCTCAAGGAAGCCGCCAAGGGCAAGTAAGTCCCACAGCCCCACAGGCGCGACGGAGGGCGGTCACCCATCCAGGGTGACCGCCCTCCGGCGTACCGGCCGTCAGGGCCCCGTTCTGTGCCCCTGCGAAGGCCCGCACCCGGATCGCCCGGCCCCGCCCCGGTGCCCGGCGGCCCGGAACGGTGGCCCGGAAACGCGGAACGGCGTCCCGGAACGGGAGCCCGGAAACGCGGAACGGGGGCCCGGGGCAAGTGCCCCGAACCCCCGTCAGCAGCCGTCGGCAGCCCTTCGGCGACCGCGTCCGAACCAGCGGTCCCGCCCGGTGCGTCCGGCCTCAGACCAGCGGCGAGCCGTTCGGCAGCTCCACCTTCGCGCCGAGCTTCTCCAGCTTCTCCATGAAGTTCTCGTAGCCGCGGTTGATCAGGTCGATGCCGTGCACCCGCGACGTGCCCTGCGCCGCCAGCGCCGCGATCAGGTACGAGAAACCGCCGCGCAGGTCGGGGATGACCAGATCCGCGCCCTGGAGCCGGGTCGGCCCGGACACGACCGCGGAGTGGAGGAAGTTGCGCTGCCCGAAGCGGCAGTCGGAGCCGCCCAGGCACTCCCGGTAGAGCTGGATGTGCGCGCCCATCTGGTTGAGCGCGGAGGTGAAGCCGAGCCGGGACTCGTACACCGTCTCGTGGACGATGGACAGCCCCGAGGCCTGCGTCAGCGCCACCACCAGCGGCTGCTGCCAGTCGGTCTGGAAGCCGGGGTGCACGTCCGTCTCCAGGGCGATGGCGTTCAGCGCGCCGCCCGGGTGCCAGAAGCGGATGCCCTCGTCGTCGATCTCGAACGCGCCGCCGACCTTGCGGAAGGTGTTCAGGAAGGTCATCATCGAGCGCTGCTGCGCGCCCCGCACGTAGATGTTGCCCTCGGTGGCCAGCGCGGCGGACGCCCAGGAGGCCGCCTCCAGACGGTCCGGGATCGCCCGGTGCGTGTAACCGTCCAGCCGGTCGACACCCGTGATCCGGATCGTCCGGTCGGTGTCCATGGAGATGATCGCGCCCATCTTCTGCAGAACGCAGATGAGGTCCTCGATCTCCGGCTCCACGGCCGCGTTGGACAGCTCGGTGACGCCCTCGGCGAGCACGGCCGTCAGCAGCACCTGCTCGGTGGAGCCCACCGACGGGTACGGCAGCCGGATCTTCGTGCCGCGCAGCCGCTGCGGGGCCTCCAGGTACTGGCCGTCCGCCCGCTTCTCGATGGTCGCGCCGAACTGCCGCAGCACGTCGAAGTGGAAGTCGATCGGCCGGCCGCCGATGTCGCAGCCGCCGAGCCCCGGGATGAACGCGTGGCCCAGCCGGTGCAGCAGCGGGCCGCAGAAGAGGATCGGGATGCGCGAGGAGCCCGCGTGGGCGTCGATGTCGGCGACGTTGGCGCTCTCCACGTGGGTCGGGTCCAGGATCAGCTCACCCGGTTCGTCACCGGGCCGGACCGTCACGCCGTGCAGCTGCAACAGCCCGCGCACCACCCGCACGTCGCGGATGTCGGGCACGTTGCGCAGCCGGCTGGGCCCGCTGCCGAGCAGCGCGGCGACCATCGCCTTCGGCACCAGGTTCTTGGCGCCTCTGACGCGGATCTCGCCCTCCAGCGGGGTTCCGCCGTGGACAAGCAGGACATCGTCTGTGCCGGTCATGAATCTCGCGTTCCGGAGTGGTCGGGCAGGGGGCCAAACGAAAGAGTAATGGCCGACCGCCCCCACTCCGTAAGGGAACGGGGGGTGTACGAACGTCATGAATCCGCCACAACACGCTCTGCTCCCCGGGTCTTGCGGAGGGTTACCGTCCGCATGGCTCCCCGGAATGCGCGCTCCCCGTGCATCCGTGCGCCCTGAGCTGCGCCGCGGCCCGTTCGGGGGTCGGGTGGCCCACTTGACCCCCGCGGGAAGCGAAGATGCGGGATCATTTCTGCCATGACCGAGGTGTCCTCGCTCACAGGGCGACTGCTCGTGGCCACACCCGCGCTCGCGGACCCGAATTTCGACCGTGCGGTGGTGCTGCTCCTCGACCACGACGAGGAGGGCTCGCTCGGCGTGGTCCTGAACCGCCCGACCCTGGTCGGCGTCCGCGACATCCTCACGCCCTGGGCCGGTCTGGCCGGTGAGCCGGACGTCGTCTTCCAGGGCGGCCCGGTCTCCCTCGACTCGGCGCTCGGGGTGGCCGTCATCCCCGGCGACGAGGGCCCGCTCGGCTGGCGCCGGGTGTACGGGGCGATCGGGCTGGTGGACCTGGAGGCGCCCCCGGAACTGCTGGCCGCCGCGCTCGGTTCGCTGCGGATCTTCGCCGGGTACGCCGGCTGGGGCCCCGGGCAGCTGGAGACGGAACTGGCCGAGGGCGCCTGGTACGTGGTCGAGTCCGAGCCCGGCGACGTCTCGTCCCCGCGGCCCGAACACCTCTGGCGCGCGGTCCTGCGCCGTCAGCGCAGCGAACCGAGCGCGGCGGCCAGCAGTTCCGGGGGCGCCTCCAGGTCCACCAGCCCGATCGCCCCGTACACCCGGCGCCAGCCGAGCGGGCCCTCGTCGCCGGGGATGACGGCCACCCCGAGCGCCGAGTCGAGGGAGACCGGGCCGCCCTGGAAGACGACGTCCGGCTCACCGGCCAGACCGGCCCAGGGCGTGAGGATGTCCTCCAGGGCACTCGCCATGATCTTGTCCTTCTGGACGTAATGGGCGAAGCGCTCGTGGTCGCCGTCGCCGTTCGACACCTGTGGTGTCGGCTCCACGAGGGTGCCGGTTCCTGCCCCGCCCGCGCTTCCCGCCGCCGGGCGCTCCGAAGCTCCGGGCTCCCAGTACCCTTGGCGGTTATGAGCACTCTTGAGCCCGAGCGCGGGGCAGGAACCGGCACCCTCGTGGAGCCGACACCACAGGTGTCGAACGGCGACGGCGACCACGAGCGCTTCGCCCATTACGTCCAGAAGGACAAGATCATGGCGAGTGCCCTGGAGGGCACCCCCGTGGTCGCACTGTGCGGCAAGGTCTGGGTACCGGGGCGCGACCCCAAGAAGTACCCGGTCTGCCCGATGTGCAAGGAGATCTACGAGTCCATGGGCGCCGGTGGCGACAAGGACAAGGGCGGCAAGGACAAGAAGTAGTCCCGAGCCCTCCGGCGGCATCGCTCCGGGCCCCCGGGGCACGCGTTTCGACGCGTGCCCCGGGGGCCCTTCGCGTTGCACGGGCTGCTCCCACGGGTCACAGAGTGGTTGAGACCACTTGTCGGCGTCCGCACGCGCACCTACTCTCCTGCAAGTTGTGCAGAACGAAACGCGCGTTGCGCATGTTGCAATGCTTATCGGTAGGGGTTCCGATATGAAGCTTTCTGCCCGAATTGCCGCTCCGGTGGCGGCGCTTGTACTGGCGGGGCTCACCGCCACCGCCTGCGCGCCGCAGACCTCCGACACCGCGGCCGAGGGGGACGAGAAGACCGGCACGCTGCGGGTCTGGCTGTTCCAGGAGGTCGGCAACAAGCCCAAGGAACAGGTCGTCGACGCGGCGGTCGCCGAATTCGAGAAGTCCCACGAGGGTGCGGAGGTGGAGGTCGAGTACATCCCGGTCGACACCCGCGCCCAGCGCATCAAGGCGGCGTTCAACGACCCCGGGAGCGCCCCGGACCTCATCGAGTACGGGAACACCGACACCGCCGGATACGTCAAGGACGGCGGACTCGCCGACGTGAGCGCCGAGTTCGCCGCCTGGGACGAGGCGAAGGACACCGACCCGACCGCCCGGCAGTCCGTGACGGTCGACGGCAAGGTCTACGGGGCGCCGCTCTTCGTCGGCGTCCGCGCGCTGTACTACCGCACCGACGTCTTCGACGAACTGGGCATCGGGGCTCCGAAGTCGCAGGCCGAACTGATCTCCACCGCGAAGAAGATCCACAAGGAGAAGCCGGACCTGTACGGACTGGCGGTCGGCGGCGCGTACACCTACGGCGCGATGCCGTTCATCTGGGCCCACGGCGGCGAACTCGCCGACGAGAAGGGCGGCACGTACACCTCGGCCATCAACGGCGACGAGGCCCGCAAGGGCATCGAGGCGTACACCTCGCTCTTCGGCGACGACAACTGCCCGGCCGCCAAGTGCGCCTCCATGGGCGGCAACGCGACCGTCACCGCCTTCGCCTCCGGCAAGGCCGCCATGGCGATCGGCGGCGACTTCAGCCACGCGGCCGTCGAGGCGGGCGCGGTGAAGGGCAAGTACGCGGTCGTCCCGCTGCCCGGCGTGGCGAAGGACTCCATAGCCCCGGCGTTCGCGGGCGGGAACAACATCGGCGTGCTGAAGAGCAGTTCGCACCGCACCCTGGCCGTGGACCTGATGAAGTCCCTGACCGGCAAGCGGACCCAGGCGAAGATGTTCGACGCGATGGGCTTCCTGCCGACGTACACGGACGTGC
>NZ_RDBO01000071.1:109148-120535 GCF_008120935.1 Streptomyces sp. sk2.1 | reverse complement strand
GAGCCAGGGGGTCCAGCCGGAGCGCCGCCCGGCCCCGTCCGCGCGCCGCTCCGGCTGGACCCCCTGGCTCTACCTCCTGCCCGCCCTCGTCCTCCTCGGCGGACTGCTCGTCTACCCGATCTACCAGCTCGGCCTGATCTCCTTCCTGGAGTACACCCAGGCCCAGGTCAGCGGCGGCGAACCGACCACCTTCCGGGGATTCGGGAACTACGCGACCCTCTTCGGCGACGGCCAGTTCTGGCAGGTGCTCCTGGCGACCGTGGTCTTCGCCGCCGCCTGCGTCCTGACCACCCTGCTGGTCGGCTGCGCGCTCGCCGTCCTGCTGACCCGGATCCGGGCCGTGCCGCGGCTCGCCCTGATGCTGGCCGCGCTCGGCGCCTGGGCGACCCCCGCGATCACCGGTTCCACCGTCTGGGTGTTCCTCTTCGACCCCGACTTCGGCCCGGTCAACCGGGTCCTGGGGCTCGGCGACTTCTCCTGGACGTACGGGCGCTACAGCGCCTTCGCCCTGGTGCTCCTGGAAGTCCTGTGGTGCTCGTTCCCGTTCGTGATGGTGACCGTGTACGCGGGCATCCGGGCCATCCCCGGCGAGGTGCTGGAGGCCGCGGCCCTGGACGGCGCCTCGCAATGGCGGATCTGGCGGTCGGTCATGGCCCCGATGCTGCGGCCGATCCTCGTCGTCGTCACGATCCAGTCGATCATCTGGGACTTCAAGGTCTTCACCCAGATCTACGTCATGACCAACGGCGGCGGCATCGCCGGACAGAACCTGGTGCTCAACGTCTACGCGTACCAGAAGGCGTTCGCGTCCTCGCAGTACAGCCTCGGCTCGGCGATCGGCGTCGTGATGCTGCTGATCCTGCTGGCCGTCACGCTCGTCCATCTGCGGCTGGTGCGGCGCCGGGGGGAGGAACTGTGAACGCACGGAACGCACTGCGCATCCGCAGGCCCGGCCGGCTGGCCGCCGAGGCGGCGGCCCTGCTGATCGCCGCCGCGGTCGCCTTCCCGCTCTACTGGATGGTGCTCTCCGCCTTCAAACCGGCAGGCGAGATCCAGTCCACCGACGCCCGCCCCTGGACGCTGTCGCCGTCCCTGGACTCGTTCCGCCGGGTCTTCGAACAGAACGACTTCGGCCGCTACTTCCTCAACAGCCTGATCGTCGCCGGCACCGTCGTCCTGGTCTCCGCGCTGGTCGCCTTCCTGGCGGCGACGGCCGTGACCCGGTTCAGGTTCCGCTTCCGCACCACGCTGCTGATCATGTTCCTGATCGCACAGATGGTGCCGGTCGAGGCCCTGACCATCCCGCTGTTCTTCCTGATGCGGGACTTCGGCCAGCTGAACACCCTCGGCTCGCTGATCCTGCCGCACCTCGCCCTCTCGCTGCCGTTCGCGATCTGGATGCTGCGCGGCTTCGTCAAGGCGGTGCCCGAGGCGCTGGAGGAGGCCGCGTACATCGACGGCGCGAGCCGCACCCGCTTCCTGTGGCAGATCCTCTTCCCGCTGGTCTTCCCCGGCCTCGTGGCCACCAGCGTCTTCTCGTTCATCTCCACCTGGAACGACTTCCTGTTCGCGAAGTCGTTCATCATCAGCGACACCTCCCAGTCGACGCTCCCGATGGCGCTGCTGGTCTTCTTCAAACCCGATGAGAACGACTGGGGAGGGATCATGGCCGCCTCGACGGTGATGACCGTTCCCGTGCTGGTCTTCTTCGTACTCGTACAGCGCCGCCTGGTCTCGGGACTCGGCGGAGCGGTAAAGGACTGACGCCATGGACATGGATCTGATCCCGGCACCCGTGCACACCGGTGACGACGGGCGGTGCGGCTTCCTGTTCGACCCTTCCACCACCATCACCGCGGCCCCCGGCACGGAGAGCACCGAACGCTGGCTGCGCACCACCCTCGGCGCCGCCTTCGGCCTGCCGCTCGCCCCCGGCGGCGAGGACGCCGCGAACACCGTCCGGCTGAACATCGACCCGGCCCTGGAACCCGAGGGCTACCGGCTGACCACCGGGACCGGGCGGGGCGTCGAGATCACCGGCGGCGGCCCCGCGGGCGTCTTCTGGGGCGCCCAGACCCTCCGCCAGCTCCTGGGACCGGAAGCCTTCCGCCGCGCGCCCGTCGACCCCGGCGCACGGCCCGCCGTCCCCTTCGCGGACATCGAGGACCACCCCCGCTTCGGCTGGCGCGGCATGATGCTCGACGTGGCACGGCACTTCCTGCCCAAGGACGACGTGCTGCGCTACCTCGACCTCCTCGCCGCGCACAAACTGAACGTCTTCCACTTCCACCTGACCGACGACCAGGGCTGGCGGATCGAGATCAAGCGCCACCCCCGGCTCACCGAGGTCGGCTCCTGGCGGTCCCGCACCAAGCACGGCCACCGGGCGTCGGAACTGTGGGACGAGACCCCGCACGGCGGCTTCTACACGCAGGACGACATCCGGGAGATCGTCGCGTACGCCGCCGAGCGGCACATCCGGGTCGTCCCCGAGATCGACATTCCCGGCCACTCGCAGGCCGCCATCGCCGCCTACCCCGAACTGGGCAACGCCGACGTCGTCGACACCGCCGCCCTGACCGTCTGGGACACCTGGGGCATCAACGCCAACGTGCTCGCCCCCACCGACGGCACCCTGCGCTTCTTCGAGGGCGTCCTCGAAGAGGTGCTCGACCTCTTCCCCGCCGCCACCTCGCCGTTCATCCACATCGGCGGCGACGAGTGCCGCAAGGAGCAGTGGAAGGAGTCCCCGACCGCCCAGGCCCGGATCGAGGAGTTCGGCCTGGCCAACGAGGACGAGCTCCAGTCCTGGATCATCCGGCACTTCGACGCCTGGCTCACCGCGCGCGGACGCCGCCTCATCGGCTGGGACGAGATCCTGGAGGGCGGCCTCCCGGCGGGCGCGGCCGTCTCCTCCTGGCGCGGCTACGGCGGCGGCATCGCCGCCGCCGAGGCGGGCCACGACGTCGTCATGTGCCCCGAGCAGCACGTCTACCTGGACCACCGCCAGGACGGCGGCCCCGACGAGCCGATGCCCATCGGCTTCGTCCGCACCCTGGAGGACGTCTACCGCTTCGAGCCCGTCCCGCCGGGCCTCTCCGAGGAGGCGGCCCGTCACATCCTCGGCACCCAGGCCAACGTGTGGACCGAGGTGATGCAGAACCGGGCCCGCGTCGACTACCAGGTCTTCCCGCGCCTCGCGGCGTTCGCGGAGGTCGCCTGGTCGCCGCTGCCGCCCTCCGCCGAACGGGACTACGCCGGCTTCGAACGCCGGATGACCGCGCACTACGCCCGACTCGACGCCCTGGGCGTCGACTACCGGCCGCCGGGCGGCCCGCTGCCCCGCCAGCAGCGCCCCGGCGTCCTGGGCCGCCCGCTGGAGGGTCCGCCCCCGAACGTGTGATCCCGGTCGCATCCGGTACCCGGCCGGTACGCCTCCCCGTGGGGGGCGTGCCGGCCGTCGTTTTTTGTCCGGAACTCGCCCCGCGCACAGGGAACCACCGGAACAGAACAACCGGTACAAGCCATGCTGAACGGCGGCGATTCGCACTCCGTGCCGAAGTGCTCCAAACCGGGAGTGTTTACGCGACCGGGTACGAACACGTCCTTCGCGGACCCTCGCGTCGGTCCGATCCGAAGATGTGCCAGAGTTGCCACGTCCGGGCTCCGAGCACGTACCGTACGGCGAAACAGCCGGACGGCCGGACACCGGGAAGGGGCAGCTGGGTTGACCACGCACGCACCGCAGGCGACGCAGTCCGTGACGCTGCCGGCCTCGCTCGACGAGGCCGTGGCGGCACTCGGCGCCATGCCCGCCGCCGTTCCCGTGGCGGGCGGAACGGACCTGATGGCAGCCGTCAACAAGGGGCTGCTGCGCCCCTCGGGACTGGTCGGCCTCGGCCGGATCAGCGAACTGCGCGGCTGGCACTACCAGGACGGCCACGCCCTGCTCGGCGCCGGGCTCACCCACGCGCGCATGGGGCGGCCCGACTTCGCCGCCCTCATCCCGGCCCTGGCCGCGGCGGCCCGTGCCGCGGGCCCGCCCCAGATCCGCAACGCCGGGACGCTCGGCGGCAACATCGCCACCGCGGCCCCGACCGGCGACTCCCTGCCGGTGCTCGCCGCCCTGGAGGCCGAGTTGGTCGTCGCGGGGCCGGGCGGCGCCCGCCGCGAGATCCCGGTCTCGCACCTGCTGGCCGGCCGCGCCATGCTCGAACCCGCCGAGCTGATCGGCTTCGTCCGGGTGCCGCTCCTGCACGCCCCGCAGGTCTTCCTGAAGGCCACCGGCCGCACCGGCCCCGGCCGCGCCACCGCGTCCGTCGCGATAGTCCTCGACCCGGCCCGGCGCGGGGTGCGCTGCGCGGTCGGCGCCATCGCGCCGATGCCGCTGCGGCCGCTGGAGGCCGAGCGCTGGATCGCCTCGCTGATCGACTGGGACGGGGAGCGGGGCCTGGCCCCCGACGCGCTGGCCGCCTTCGGCGAGTACGTTGCCGCGGCCTGCATCCCGGACCAGGAACCGCCCGCCGACGGGGGAGGGGCGCCGCCGCTGCCCCCGGCCGTACTGCACCTGCGGCGCACCGTCGCCGCGCTCGCCCGACGCGCGCTGGGGAGGGCACTGTCGTGAGCAACGAGGACCACAACGATCGGCACGATCAGCACGGGCAGCAGGATTCGCTGCAGTACGGGGGCTGGCAGCCGACTCCGCAGGGCGGGGAGTACGACGACGGCGCGACCGCCTTCGTCCACCTGCCGCCGGAGGACCTGGCGAACATCCCGCTGGCCGCGCCGGGCCAGGGCTTCGTGCCGCCGATGATCCTGCCGCTGACGCCCGCGGCCGGGTTCGACCCGGCGTCCACGGACAACTGGGTCGCGCGGACGCCGGACGGGCAGGAGCCCGGGGCGGCGCCGGAGCAGCAGGCACCCGAGGCGGTGCACTGGCCGGACCCGAACCAGCAGCAGTCGCCGTACGGATACGGGTACCCGCAGTTCCAGGAGACCCAGCGGATCCCCCGGATCACGGAGACCGGGCCCGCCCCGTACGCCGAGCAGGACGGCCTGACCGGGCAGGCGGGGCAGGCGGGGCTGCCGCACGAGCAGTATTCGGAGTCGTCGGCGGCGGCGACGGGCCAGTGGAACTTCACCGAGTCCGCCGAGTACGGCATCCACCCGGGGCACGTCGAGCACGGCGGCCACGGTGAGCAGGGTGGCCACGTTGAGCACGGCGGTCACAACGGGCACGGTGGTCATGTCGAGCACGGCGGTCACACCGGGCACACGGAGCAGTTCGGGCACACGGAGCACGGTGGTCAGTACGGCCACACGGGTCACACAGGGCCCGCAGGACAGACGGGTCACACGGGCCACACCGACCAGTTCGGTCACGTCGAGCACGACAGCCGGCCCGGTCACGGCGAACAGCCCGGTCACGGCGGTCACGACGACCAGTCCGGTCACGGCGGCCACGGCGGTCACACGGGGCAGTGGACGATCCCGGTCGCCGAGGGCGATCTCCCCGAGGAGTCCGGCGAGTTCGCGGCCTCGGCCCTGGCCGCCCAGTGGTACGGCGACCGGACCCCGCCCGCCACGCTGCCGGGCGGCGCGCCCGCCCCGTGGGCGACGCAGCGGCCGGTCCCGGAGCCCGCGCCCGAGCCGGGAGCCGGATCCGCGACGGGACCGGCGCCCGGGACGGGTGTCGAGCCGGAGCACGCGCCGAGCGCGGAATTCGCGCCGGCGCCCACCGCGATGCCGCCCGCCGTACCTGCCGCGCCTGTCGCGACGCCTCCGACGGAGCCGGTGACCTCGTCCGTCACGTACGAGGACGCCCTGCGGGCCTCCGGTGCGGTCGCGTTCCCGGAAGCGGCGCCGGAACCGCCCGTGGTCGGAACCGCCCCTGCCCAGGACGCGGACTCCACGGGCGCGGAGCCCGCGGGCACGGACGCCGTGCGGGGGACGCCCTCCGGCGAGGCCCCCGCCACCGCCCCGGACGACGTTCCCGGCGGGCACCCGGCGGAGGCCGGTCCCGGCGAGCCGTCCGAGGCCGTCCCCGAGACCCCGCACGCCCCCGGGCCCACGCCTCCGGCCGACGAGGCCGAAGCGGCACCGCAGGAACGGACCCCCGAGGTCACCGAGGCCCCTGGGACCCCCGAGGCCGCCGAGACCACAGGGGCGGCCGAAACCGGGACCCCCGAGATCACCGGGGCGGCCGAAACCGGAAACCCCGGGCCCGAGGCGGAGTCCACCCCGGAGCCCGGGCCGGAGACCGCAGAGCCCGCGGAACCTGCGGAACCCGCGGAGTCCGTGGAGCCCGCGGCTGCCGAAACCGCCGGGGCCACCGAGCCCGAGCCCGCAGACCCCGCAACTCCCGCCGAGCCCACGGACTCCGCAGACCGCACGGATCCCACGGATCCCACGGATCCCACGGATCCGACGGACCCCGCAGGTCTCGCCGACCCCGCGGCCCTCGTCGAGCCCCAGCCCTTCGACGTACCCGACGAGCGCCCCGCCGTTTCGTACATCCTGAGCGTGAACGGCACCGACCGCCCCGTCACCGACGCCTGGATCGGTGAGTCGCTGCTCTACGTGCTCCGCGAGCGCCTCGGCCTCGCCGGTGCCAAGGACGGCTGCTCGCAGGGCGAATGCGGCGCGTGCAACGTCCAGGTGGACGGCCGGCTCGTCGCCTCCTGCCTGGTCCCCGCGGCGACCACGGCCGGCAGCGAGGTCCGTACGGTCGAGGGCCTGGCCGTGGACGGCGAACCGTCCGACGTCCAGCGCGCCCTCGCCAAGTGCGGGGCCGTCCAGTGCGGCTTCTGCATCCCCGGCATGGCGATGACCGTCCACGACCTGCTGGAGGGCAACCACGCCCCCAGCGAACTGGAGACGCGCAAGGCGCTCTGCGGCAACCTCTGCCGCTGCTCCGGCTACCGGGGCGTCCTCGACGCGGTGAACGAGGTCATCGCGGGCCGCGAGGCGGCCGCCGACCCCGCCGCACCGGACTCCTCGTTCCCGGAGGCCGACGAGAACCGCGTCCCGCCCCGGGCGGCGTCCGGCATCGAAGAGGTGTGGAGCCCCCACGCCGGCTCCCCGCATCCCGGGCCCGTACCGGACATGTCCCCGGGCGCCGTCGGTGACCCCCAGCCGCACTCGCAGGACGGAGGCATGGCGTGAGCAACGACGCGGCCACCGCTGCCAACGCGACCAGCGCCCGCATCACCACCCCGGGGTCCGAGGGCTCCGAGGCCGAGCCGCCCGTGCTCGGCCTGGGCGTCTCCCTGCCGCCCGCGGACGCGCGCGCGAAGACCGAGGGCACCTTCCCGTACGCCGCCGACCTCTGGGCCGAGGGCCTGCTGTGGGCGGCCGTGCTGCGGTCCCCGCACCCGCACGCCCGCATCCTGTCCGTCGACACCTCGGCCGCGGTCGGGATGCCGGGGGTACGGGCGGTCATCACGCACGAGGACATCCCCGGGGAGCGCGAGTACGGGCGCAGGATCGTCGACCGCCCGGTCTTCGCCTCCGACCTGGTCCGCCACCACGGCGAGCCGATCGCCGCGGTCGCCGCCGACCACCCCGACACGGCCCGGCTCGCCGCCGCCGCCATCGCCGTCGAGTACGAGGTCCTCGAACCGGTCACCGACCCGGAGAAGTCCTTCGCCGCCGAACCGCTGCACCCCGACGGCAACCTGATCCGCCACATCCCGCTGCGCTACGGGGACCCCGAGGCCACCGGCGAGGTCGTCGTCGAGGGCCTGTACCGCATCGGCCGCCAGGACCCGGCCCCGATCGGCGCCGAGGCCGGACTCGCCGTGCCCCGCCCCGACGGCGGCGTGGAGATCTACACCGCCTCCACCGACCCGCACACCGACCGCGACCTGGCCGCCGCCTGCTTCGGCCTCGAACCGGAACGGGTGAAGATCGTCGTCACCGGGGTGCCCGGAGCGACCGGCGACCGCGAGGACCCCGGCTTCCAGCTCCCGCTCGGACTGCTCGCGCTGCGCACCGGCTGTCCCGTCAAGCTGACCGCCACCCGCGAGGAGTCCTTCCTCGGCCACTCCCACCGCCACCCGACCCTGCTGCGCTACCGCCACCACGCGGACGCCGAGGGCCGGCTGGTGAAGGTCGAGGCGCAGATCCTGCTCGACGCGGGTGCGTACGCCGACTCCTCGTCCGAGTCGCTGGCCGCGGCGGTCGCGTTCGCCTGCGGCCCCTACATCGTCCCGCACGCCTTCATCGAGGGCTGGGCGGTCCGCACGAACAACCCGCCGTCGGGCCATGTGCGCGGCGAGGGCGCGATGCAGGTCTGCGCGGCGTACGAGGGCCAGATGGACAAGCTGGCCGCCAAGCTCGGCATCGACCCGGCCGAACTGCGGCTGCGCAACGCCCTGGCCACCGGTGACATCCTGCCCACCGGCCAGACGGTGACCTGCCCCGCGCCGGTCTCCGAACTCCTCACCGCCGTACGGGACTTCCCGCTGCCCGACCTTCCCAAGGACACCCCCGAGGACGACTGGCTGCTGCCCGGCGGCCCGGAGGGCGCGGGCGAACCGGGCGCGGTGCGCCGCGGCGTCGGCTACGCGCTCGGCATGGTCCACATGCTCGGTGCGGAGGGGGCCGACGAGGTCTCCACGGCCACGGTCAGGGTCCACGACGGCGTCGCCACGGTCATCTGCGCCGCGGTCGAGACGGGCCAGGGCTTCTCGACCCTCGCCCGCCAGGTCGTCCAGGAGACCCTGGGCATCGAGGAGGTCCACGTGGCCTCCGTCGACACCGACCAGCCCCCGGCGGGCCCGGCGGCCCACGGCCGTCACACCTGGGTCTCGGCCGGAGCGGTGGAACGGGCCGCGAAGATGGTCCGCACCCAGCTCCTCCAGCCCCTGGCCCACAAGTTCGGCATGTCCACCGAGCTGCTGCAGATCGCCGACGGCAAGATCACCTCGTACGACGGGGTGCTCTCCACGACGGTCACGGAAGCCATGGACGGCAAGGAGCTCTGGGCCACCGCCCAGTGCCGCCCGCACCCCACCGAACCCCTCGACGAGTCCGGCCAGGGCGACGCCTTCGTCGGCCTCGCCTTCTGCGCGATCCGCGCGGTGGTGGACGTCGACATCGAGATCGGCTCCGTGCGGGTCGTGGAGATGGCCCTCGCCCAGGACGTCGGCCGGGTCCTCAACCCGGCCCAGCTGGCGATCCGCATCGAGGCCGGCGTCACCCAGGGCATCGGCGCGGCCCTCACCGAGAACCTCCGCAGCGCACGCGGCCTGATCCGCCATCCCGACCTCACCGGCTACACACTGCCGACCGCCCTGGACGCCCCGGACATCCGCATCGTCGAGCTCATCGAGGAGCGCGACGTGGTCGCCCCCTTCGGCGCCAAACCCGCCTCGGCGGTACCCGTGGTGACCTCCCCGGCAGCCGTGGCGGCCGCCGTACGCGCGGCGACCGGCCGCCCGATCAACCGCCTCCCCATCCGCCCCCAGGCGGCGGTGGCGTCGACCGGGTCCTGAGGATCCGTCCGGCAGGCGCACGCGCGACCGGGAGGCGCGCGGTGCCGCCACTGCTCGCCGGGGCGGGTTCCGGGTTCCCGGGCCGGTGCGTCGACCGGATGCCGCCGGACGGGTGAGGGGGCCTGCCCCGCTCCTGAACGCACGCGACGGCCGCCCCCACGCCATGGGGGCGGCCGTCGCGTGTTCCTCGGAGGCCGTGACCGGATTCGAACCGGTGTAACTCGAGTTGCAGTCGAGCCCCTGAGCCACTCGGGCACACGGCCATGTGTTCCTCGTCGTGGTTCGACCGTAGGGCCCGGTGGACGTGCGGCTCAAGGGAAAGGGGCGGGGCGCAACACGACTGCCATGCGGCGTTCACGATCGGCCGGGCGGTCCTACGACCAAGGGCGGACCGGAGGACCGTCTCACGACAGGGTTCACCCGAGGTCATGCCCCTTACTCTTGGGCTCATGAGTGCCCTGGACCCCCGAGACACCGGCAGCGACGCCGGCCCCCGCACGGACACGGACACGACCCCCCGTACCGGTCCCCGTGCCGACATGGCGAAGACCGCCCCGCCCGCCGGGACCGAAGGGGTGCTCGGGCGGACCTATCGGGCGCTCAGCGTCGGCATCGTCTCCGTCGTGTTCCTGATCGCCTTCGAGGCGACCGCCGTGGGCACCGCGATGCCGGTCGCCGCCCGTGAGCTGCACGGCATCCCGCTGTACGCGTACGCGTTCTCGGCGTACTTCACGACCAGCCTCTTCGCCATGGTGCTCTCCGGGCAGTGGGCCGACCGGCGCGGTCCGCTGGGGCCGCTCGCCGCCGGGATGAGCTCGTTCGTGGCGGGCCTGCTGCTCTGCGGCACCGCCGGGAGCATGTGGGTCTTCGTCGCGGGCCGGGCCGTCCAGGGGTTCGGCGGCGGCCTGGTGATCGTGGCGCTGTACGTGGTGATCAGCCGGGCGTACCCGGGGCGCCTGCAGCCGTCGATCCTGGCCGCCTTCGCCGCGAGCTGGGTGATCCCGTCCGTCGTCGGACCGCTCGCCGCCGGAAGCGTCACCGAGCACCTGGGGTGGCGCTGGGTCTTCGTCGGCATCCCCGCCCTCGTGGTGTTCCCGCTGGCCCTCGCGCTGCCCGCGATCCGGCGGCGGGCATCCGGCCCGGCCGACCCCTCGGCCCCCGTCGAGCCGTACGACCGGCGGCGCATCCTGCTCGCGCTCGGGATCTCGGCCGGCGCGGCGCTGCTCCAGTACGCCGGGCAGCAGCGGAACTGGTTCGCGCTGCTGCCGGCCGTCGCCGGCTTCGCGCTGCTCGTCCCGGCGGTGCGCGGACTGCTGCCCCCGGGGACGATCCGGGCGGCGCGCGGGCTGCCCGCAGTGGTGCTGCTGCGCGGGGTGGCGGCCGGGTCGTTCATCGCCGCCGAGTCGTTCGTACCGCTGATGCTGGTGACCCAGCGCGGGCTCAGCCCCACGATGGCCGGTTTCTCGCTCGCGGCCGGGGGCGGGACCTGGGCCCTGGGTTCGTACGTGCAGTCCCGGCCGCGCCTGGAACCGTACCGGGAGCGCCTGATGGTGGGCGGCATGGTGCTGGTCGCCGCGGCGATAGCGGCCGCGCCGTCCGTGCTGATCGACTGGGTGCCGGTCTGGACCGTGGCCGTGGCCTGGGCCTTCGGATGCTTCGGCATGGGCATGGTGATCGCCTCGACGAGCGTGCTGCTGCTGAAGCTGTCGGCGCCGGAGGAGGCGGGGGCGAACTCGGCCGCTCTCCAGATCTCCGACGGGCTGTCGAACGTGCTGCTGCTCACCGCGGGCGGAGCGGCCTTCGCGGCGCTCGGCGGCGGCGCGGTGGGCGCCGTGCACGAGGTGGTGGGGGCGGGGACAGCCCTGACGACGTCGGTGATGCGGTTGGTGC
>NZ_RDBO01000071.1:74705-109048 GCF_008120935.1 Streptomyces sp. sk2.1 | reverse complement strand
CTGGTACTACTTCACACTCCGCACCCGGGCCGCCGGATCGCACCCGGGGGCGTTCGCGGTGGTCTTCCTGCCGATGGCGGGGGTGGCGCTGGTGGGGGCGTGGGTGGCGGCCCGGGTGCGGAGTGTGAAGTAGTACCAGTGTGACCCCTCTGATGGTACCGTTTTGGTATGGCAATGAATCTGCGTATGCGTGAGGACCAGCAGGAGGCGCTGAAGCTCAGGGCTGAAGCAGAGGGTCGGAGTATGCACGCCATAGTGCTTCAGGCGATCGACCGGTACCTGGAGGTCGAAGCGGACCGGGAGTCGGTGAAGCGGCTCGGGGCCAAGTATGCGGTGGGCCACGCCGACCTGCTGCGGCGGTTGGGGGAGTAGGTGAAGTACCTGACGGTCCAGGAAGTCCTGGACCTCGCGGAGCTGGCCTGCGGGGGGCAGCAGGTCGCTGTGCGCGACCTCGGCCTGCTCAGCTCGGCGGTGCACCGTCCCCAGTCGGCCATGTTCGGCGTCGAGGCATACACGGACCTGTTCCAGAAGGCTGCGGCGCTGTTGCAGTCGCTTGCGGTGAACCATCCTCTTGTGGACGGCAACAAGCGCATGGCCTGGATGTCCACAGTCGTATTTCTCGACTTCAACGGGACCGAGATGCTCGACGTCGACCAGGACGAGGCGTACAAACTCGTCATCGAGGTGGCGATGGGCAGTCTTGAGGACGTGGACCGCATCGCCGAGCGCTTGAGGGCGCTGCACGACGACATGTGACCCCGGTCTCGCGGTGCTGGGCGCCGGTGTCGTTCATACATGGTCCCGTCCGGGGCACCGGTAGGGTGGCCCGGTTGTCGTATCGCGTGCGGGTCGGTTCCGGCCCCGGCGGGCAACGCCCCACGTACCCGAGAGACCCGAACCGGAGACCGTGACTACTACCGCCTCCCACCACCTCTCACCCGCCTTCCCCGGCCGAGCCCCCTGGGGCACGGCCGGCAAGCTGCGAGCCTGGCAGCAGGGCGCCATGGAGAAGTACATCCAGGAGCAGCCGCGCGACTTCCTCGCGGTCGCCACCCCCGGCGCGGGGAAGACCACCTTCGCGCTGACCCTCGCCTCATGGCTGCTGCACCACCACGTCGTGCAGCAGGTCACCGTCGTCGCACCGACCGAGCACCTGAAGAAGCAGTGGGCCGAGGCGGCGGCCCGGATAGGCATCAAGCTCGACCCCGACTACAGCGCCGGTCCGTTGAGCAAGGAGTACGACGGCGTCGCGGTGACCTACGCCGGTGTCGGCGTCCGCCCGATGCTGCACCGCAACCGCTGCGAGCAGCGCAAGACCCTGGTGATCCTCGACGAGATCCACCACGCCGGTGACTCCAAGTCCTGGGGCGAGGCGTGCCAGGAGGCGTTCGACCCGGCCACCCGGCGGCTCGCGCTCACCGGGACGCCGTTCCGGTCCGACACCAACCCGATCCCCTTCGTCGCGTACGAGGAGGACAACGAGGGCATCCGGCGCTCCTCGGCCGACTACACGTACGGCTACGGCAACGCGCTCGCCGACGGCGTCGTCCGGCCCGTGATCTTCCTCAGCTACAGCGGCAACATGCGCTGGCGCACCAAGGCCGGTGACGAGGTCGCCGCCCGGCTCGGCGAACCGATGACCAAGGACGCCATCGGACAGGCCTGGCGCACCGCCCTGGCACCCACCGGGGAGTGGATCCCCAACGTGCTGGCCGCCGCCGACAGGCGGCTGACCGAGGTGCGCAAGGGCATCCCGGACGCGGGCGGCCTCGTCATCGCCACCGACCAGGACTCGGCGCGCGAGTACGCCAAGATCCTGAAGCGGGTCACGGGCGAGAAGGCCACCGTCGTCCTCTCCGACGAGAAGGCCGCGTCGAAGAAGATCGACCAGTTCAGCGGGGACGACTCCCGCTGGATGGTCGCGGTGCGCATGGTGTCGGAAGGCGTCGACGTGCCGCGTCTCGCCGTGGGCGTGTACGCCACCACGATCTCCACGCCGCTCTTCTTCGCCCAGGCCGTCGGGCGTTTCGTGCGCTCGCGCAGGCGCGGCGAGACGGCCTCGGTCTTCCTGCCGACCATCCCGATGCTGCTCGACTTCGCCAACGAGATGGAGGTCGAGCGGGACCACGCCCTCGACAAGCCCAAGAAGGGCAGCGACGAGGAGAACCCGTTCGCGGAGGAGGACAAGCTCCTCGCCGACGCCGAGAAGCTGGAGGACGAGGAGACCGAGGAGCAGCTGCCCTTCGAGGCCCTCGAATCCGACGCGGTCTTCGACCGGGTGCTGTACGACGGTGCCGAATTCGGCATGCAGGCGCACCCGGGCAGCGAGGAGGAGCAGGACTACCTGGGGATTCCCGGACTGCTCGAACCCGACCAGGTGCAACTGCTGCTCCAGAAGCGGCAGACCCGGCAGATCGCGCACAGCCGCCAGAAGCCGGCCGGGGAGGCCGACCTGCTGGAGAAGCCGGCCGAGGCGCGGCCGGTGGTCACGCACAAGCAGTTGCTGGGGCTGCGCAAGCAGCTCAACACGATGGTGTCGGCGTACACGCACCAGAGCGGGAAGCCGCACGGTGTGATCCACACCGAGTTGCGGCGGGTGTGCGGCGGGCCGCCCAGCGCGGAGGCGACGGCCGGCCAGATCCAGCAGCGGATCAAGAAGGTCCAGGAGTGGGCCACCCGGATGAGGTAGCGGGGCACTGGCGTACGGGCACCGGCCCGGGGCGGGGACGGCGGTCCTGCCCCGGGCCGGTGCCGTCGGTACGGGCGTTCGGTGATGCGGGCGTTCGGTGATGCGGGCGTTCGGTGGCGCGGGGCGCTTGGTGGTACGGGCGTTCTCGGCGCGGGGTGTTCGGCGGTACGGGGTGTTCGGCGGTACGGGCGTTCTCGGTGCGGACGGGCCGCCGGTGCGGACGGGCCGGTGGTGCGGATCGGGGGGTCGGCCGGGGCGCGATCACCATGCCGCCCGGGACCAGCGCCGACCCGAACAGCATCACGACGACGCTCAAGCTCACCAAGACCTCGGGCGGCGGGGTGGTCCTGCAGGGCGGGACGTCTACCAGACGAACGACGCGGACTGGTTGGACGTGGCCACGCACGGCACCGTGGCCGACGTCGGGGACGACGCCACGATCTGCAGGGACCAGTTGGTGGCGCTCGGCGGGGTGGGAAGCACCACGGAGTTCGTGCTGTCACCCGCCGCCAGGGTGCCGGAGGTGAGCTTCAGCGGACCCAGGGTGATCGGGTTGCCGCCGCTCAGGCCCGGGTTGGTCTTCCCGGAGAACTGCACCTGGCTGGTGACGCCGCCCGAGGTCTTGGTGAGCTTGAGCGTCGTCGTGATGCTGTTCGGGTCGGCGCTGGTCCCGGGCGGCATGGTGATCGCCGTGGAGGTGATCTTGATCGTCTTGGACGTGCCCGAGTCGGCGGCGGTCAGGGTGGCCAGACCGCTGCCCCAGGCGCCGCAGTCGTACGTGGCCGTCGCGGTGAGCGGGGTCACCGCCTGGGCCGTCGGCGCCAGGGCGAGCGCGCCGACCAGGCCGCAGGCCGCCACCAGCGCCGGCGGGAGGTGTCTTCGGTACGACGGGCGGGGGCCCGCCGGCCGCACGGTCCGTGACCGTGCTGAAGTGATCGACATGACGGTGGGAACTCCTTCCGGTTTCTGAATTCCGCGGCTCCGCCGAAGAAGAACCGAAATCGTGCCGTGCGATCTTCTTGCGGAACTGCGTGCCGGGCCCGGCATGTCGGGTGCAGTGAAACCATGATCATCAAAGAAGTCAAGAGATTTTGTCGGGTGTACTCGGAGTGCCCTCCGAAATGCCTTTTGGGTATTTCCGGAAAAGGATCATCCGGTCGGGGCGGCCGGTCAAGGATCAATTGGCTTTCTCTTGACTTCTCCGCATGCGACCTCCTCAATGTGCGCAATCAATGGGCCATGGAGGGGTGTCTGGTGATCCGACGACGAAGACCAGGTATGACCGGTCTGCTCGCCGCCTGCTTCGTACTCTCACTGGGCTGCGTCGGGGCCACGGCCGCGCCGTCCGCGGGGCCGGCGGACGGGCAGCGGCCCGCGGGCACGGCCGCCCCGACCGTCCACTGCGTCCTGCCCGCGGGCCAGGGCGAGGCGACCGGGCCGCAGGAGATGACCGTCGAACTGTCGCCCGCGGTCGTCGCCCCGGGCGGCAAGGTGCACGCGAAGGTGACCCTCGGCCCGTCCCCCGCCACCAGTGCCCTGGCCCTGGAGGACGTGCCGACCGTTCCCAGCCTCGACCTCGCCATGTCCGGCGGGGCGAGCGGCACCGTCACCGTGCTGGGCGCCGAGCTCACGATGGACATCCCGGCCGGGAAGCCCATCGAGATCCCGCCCTACGAAGGCGACTTCCTGGTACCGGCGAACGCCTCCGGGGACGTCTCGTTCGCCCCGGTCCGCACGCTGACCCGGACCAAGGTGCTCGGTTCGGTCTTCGAGACGCCCTGCGACGTCGTCGACGGCGGCGGCTCCGTCGGCACCGTCACGGTGGAGGGCACCGGTTCCGAGCCGGCCACCCTGACCGCCCCCGCCGACCCCGTACGTCCCAACACCCCCGTGGCACTGGGAGGTTCGGGCTGGACCCCGGGCGGCACGCCGGTGCCCTCGCTGTGCGCGGTGGGCGGTGGCGGCTGCGATCCGCTGAAGTTCAAGGAGAACGGCCTCACCATCGACAGCTACGGGACGCTGCACGGCACCGCGACCCTCGCGGAGGCCGGCGCGGTGCCGAACGGTTCGTACGAGGTGAAGGTCAACGACGGCACGAAGGAGGCGACCGCGCCGCTCACCGTCGAGGCCGTCGCGTCCGGTGACCGCGAGATCTCGCTCTCGCGGGACAGCGGCCCCGTCGGCAGCGTGATCACGGTCAGCGGCAGGAACTACAACCCGGACCGCTGGATCAACGTCATCGGCCTCGACGCGACGGGCACCGCGATCGACGACAGCGCGGTCTACGTCAAGAGCGCACCGGACGGCACCTTCGCCGTGGAGTTCACCGTGATCTCCGACGCCGTCACCGCGGTCCAGGCCGACGAGGGCAACGATCCGGCGACCGTGCGGACCGTCCCGTTCACCGTCTCCACGGGCGGGGGAGGGGACGGGACGAGCGCCGACCAGAAGCTGAGCACCTCGGTCCGGGCCGGAACCCTGTCCATGGTCCAGGACGGCGACACCGTCGACTTCGGCACGACGGTCCTGGGCACCGGCAGCGGAGTGCAGCGCTCCCGGCTCAACCGGGTCGAGGTGTCGGACGCCCGCGGCGTCAACAGCGGCTGGTCCCTCACCGCCACCCTCACCGACTTCACCGGCGCGGGCGGGAACACCATCCCCGCCGGGGCCGTGCGGTGGACGCCCAGGTGCGCGGCGCAGAACGGAAGCGTGGGGGTGCCGGTGGCCGGGTCGCCCACCGCGCTCGGCAGCGAGGCGGCGAGCCTGTGCCGGATGGGGCCGGACGGCTCCCGCCCGTTCACCGGCGGCCGGTTCGACGCCGACGCCGATCTCACGCTCACCCTTCCCGGATTCACCCGCCCCGGAGATTACGGCGCCACCCTGACCCTCACGCTTCTCTGATCCCTGATCCCTGATCCCTGATCCCTGATCTTCGGTCCTTGATCTCCGGTCTCCGGTTTCCGGCCCGGGATTCCCGAGATCTCCCGGTGCGAAAAGGGAAAGTCCGAGGTGCCCGCCCGCTCCCCGACTCATCGGAGCGGGCGGGCATCGCCATTCCGAATCCGAAGAAATTCCCGCAGATGAGAACCGCGGACGAGAACCGCGGACGACATCCGACGACACCCATGGAGGAGCAGCATGCCCGTCCGGAGAACGAGAAGAACCGAAAGGCCGGGTGCGGTGTTGCGCCGAGCCGTCGCCCTCACCGCGGGCGCCGTGCTCGTCTGGACCGGCGGAACCTTCGCGCTCGCCCCCGCCGCCCTGGCCGGCACCGTCACCCCGACCGTCCACTGCTCCCTGCCCGCCGGGCAGGGCGAGGCGACCGGGCCGCAGGAGATGAGCGTCGACCTCTCGCCGTCGATCGTCGACCCGGGCGGCAAGGTCCACGCCAAGGTCGCCCTCGGCCCGTCCCCCGCCACCAGCGGGCTCAGCCTGAACGACGTGCCCACCACCCCCAGCATCGACCTCGTCATGTCCGGCGGTGCCACCGGCACCGTCACCGTCACCGGCCCCCAGGTCAACCTCGACATCCCGTCCGGCAAACCGATCGAGATCCCGCCGTACGAGGGGGACTTCCTCATCCCGGCCGACGCGAGCGGCCCGATCACCTTCACGCCGGTGCGCAACCTCACGCGCACCAAGGTGCTCGGCTCCACCTACGAGACCCCGTGCGACGTGGTGAGCGGCAGCGGCTCCGTCGGCACCGTGACCGCCGAGGGCACCGCGGGCCACCCGGCCACCCTGTCCGCGCCCGCCACCCCCGTATGGCCGTCCACCGCCGTCGCCCTGACCGGCAGCCTGTGGACCGCCGGGGCCACCCCCGTCCCCTCGCTGTGCGCGGCGGACGGCGGCGGCTGCGACCCCGGCAAGTTCGCCTCCCACACCCTCGCGATCAGCGGCTCGGGAGAACTGACCGGCAGCGCGGTGCTCGCCGCCGCGGGCGCCGTGCCCGACGGCTCGTACCTGGTGAAGGTCGGCGACGGCACCAAGGAGGCGACCGCGCCCCTGACCGTGCGGGCGTTCGTCCCCACCGGACCGCGGGCCATCGCGCTCTCCCGCTCCGGCGCGCCGGTCGGCAGCGTCGTGCGGGTCACCGGCACCAACTACTTCCAGGACCGGTGGATCAACACCGTCGGCCTGGACGCGAACGGGGCGACCCTCGACGACACCGCCGTCTACGTGAAGAGCGCCCCCGACGGAACGTTCGGCGTCGACTTCACCGTCTCCGATCCGGCCATCACCGCGATCCAGGTGGACGAGGGCAACGATCCGGCCACCGTGCTGACCACGCCGTTCACCGTGACCGACGCCTCCGCGAGCCTCTCCGCGGGCGCGGCGAAGGTGAAGCCGGGCGGCACGATCGCCCTCTCCGGTGGTGACTGGCCCACCGGCGTCACCCCCGCGGCCGAGCTCTGCGCCGCCGACGGAAGCGCCTGCGACAGCGCCCGGATCAGCGGTTCCACCCTCCGGGTCGGTACCGACGGAGCGCTCGCCGGCACCGTCACCGTGGCCGGATCCACCCCGCGCGCCGTGTACGCGCTCAGGGTCACCGCCGGGGGAGCGCAGGCCCTCACCCCGCTGACCGTGGCCCCGTCCTTCGTCGTCCTCACCCCGTCCGCCGGGCCCCGGGGCACCGCCGTCACCGTCGTCGGGCAGGGCTTCGCGAAGGTCGCCACCGTGTCCATCGTCGGACTGCGGGCCGACGGCTCGCAGACCTCGGACCCGGTGCGGACGAAGGTGGTCGGGCTGGACGGGGCGTTCTCGCAGACCTTCAAGGTCGACGCCGCGGACACCGTCGCGATCCGGGTCCGGGAGGTCCTCGTCAACCCGCGCACCGAGACCGCGGCGTTCACCGTCCAGGACGGCACCGTGCCCGCCGGACCGGCCTTCGCCCTCTCGCCGCCCGAAGGGCCCGTCGGCACCGCGGTCCAGGTGACCGGCCGGGGATTCGCCCCCGTCGCCACGGTCTCGGTGACCGGCCGCACCGCGGACGGGAAGCAGACCTCGGACCCGTACGTCACCCGGATCGTCGGACTCGACGGGACGTTCGCCCTCGACTTCACCGTCCGGGACCCGGCGACGAAGGCGATCAGGGCCTGCGAGGTGCTCGTGAACGGAAAAATTATTCAGCAGTCGTTCACCGTGGGTTGACGCCGATTCACCCGTGGTGCATGAAGGGCGGCCGGAGGCGTCGACCGACCAGGACGCGCGTAGATGTTCGCTTATCGGTCGGCGCCGCGCTGACCGGCGGTTATTCTCCGGCGCCCCGGCACCGCTTCCGGCGACGCCCGGATTCTGGACGAGGTCTTCCGCTGAGCGGACTCGCTCGCTACTGTCCAAAAAAACTGCACGCCCCGTGGCAGTACAGCCGCGGAGCGCAGCCGGTGCCATGGCCAGGCCGGCGGCCTCTCCGTGCGTCGCCGCTGGGACCGGCGGCGCACACTTTGTGGGGATCAGCCGCCGCCGCTCACCACAGAGGAGAGGGCGTCGTGACCGCGGAGACCTCCCAGACGCTCGACCGGGGACTGAGAGTCCTCAAACTGCTTGCCGACACCGATCACGGCCTGACCGTCACCGAGTTGTCCAACCGACTCGGGGTCAACCGGACCGTGGTCTACCGTCTGCTCGCCACCCTGGAACAACACGCCCTGGTGCGCCGCGATCTCGGTGGCCGGGCCAGAGTGGGTCTGGGCGTGCTGCGCCTGGGCCGCCAGGTGCATCCCCTCGTACGGGAAGCCGCGCTGCCCGCGCTGCGGTCCCTCGCCGAGGACATCGGGGCCACCGCACACCTCACGCTGGTGGACGGCAGCGACGCGCTCGCGGTCGCGGTGGTGGAGCCGACCTGGACCGACTACCACGTGGCCTACCGGGCCGGTTTCCGCCATCCGCTGGACCGGGGCGCCGCGGGCCGGGCGATACTCGCGGCCCGCCAGAAGCCGGTCGGCGAGACCGCCTTCACCCTCACCCACGGCGAGCTGGAGGCCGGGGCGAGCGGTGCGGCGGCGGCACTGGTGGGAGTGACGGGCGTCGAGGGCAGCGTGGGCGTCGTGATGCTCGCGGACTCCGTGCCCGAACGGGTCGGTCCCCGGGTGGTGGACGCGGCCCGCGAGGTGGCGGACGCGCTGCGGTAGCCGCGGCGGGAGGTACGCGGACGGCACGGCGGGAAGTGCGCGGCGGGCACGGCGGGAAGTGCGCGGACGGCATCCGGCACGGTCCGGGCGGCCGGTCCCGTGTCCGGTGCGGCAGCCGCGGCGGGTGGCCCGGCGGGGACACGCCGGGCGGCCCGCCCGTCCACCGGCGGACGGCCGGATGACCGATGGCCGACGTCCGGGGCACGTACGCGGGCGGCACGGCGTACGCACATGACCGGGCGCCCGGCCCCGGGCTCCGGGGCGGCGGGCGCACCGTTTGGCGTCGGGGCCCGCCCCGGCGGTTAGATTGGGCGGGTGTTCACTCGTCATTCGCGTTCCCGGACCCTCGCCCTGTGCGCCCTGCCCGTCCTCGCCCTGTTCGGCGTGGCCGCCTTCGCGCCGCTGCCGTTCACCCTGGCACAGCCCGGTACGACCGCGAACGTGCTCGGGAGCGATCACGGCACCCCGGTGATCAGCATCAAGGGCGAACCCACCCGCCCGACCAAGGGCGAGCTGCGGATGACGACCATCGTGGCGACCGGGCCCACCGCCGACGTCGGCATCGGCGACGTGATCGACAGCTGGTTCCGTACGGACCGCGCGGTCCTGCCCCGTGACTCCGTCTACCCGACCGGCGG
Organism: Streptomyces sp. sk2.1; assembly: GCF_008120935.1. Taxonomy (GTDB): domain Bacteria; phylum Actinomycetota; class Actinomycetes; order Streptomycetales; family Streptomycetaceae; genus Streptomyces. The sequence goes on along the minus strand of NZ_RDBO01000071.1, from coordinate 99,590 downwards.
CTCCGAGAAGGAGATCGAGAAGCACAACCTGGAGGACATGCGGGAGTCGCAGGACGACGCCGTGGACGCGGCCCTCGGCTACCTGGGCAAGCCCAAGGGCTCGGTCGACGTCACCCTGCACCTCGCCGACGTGGGCGGGCCCAGCGCGGGTCTGTTCTTCGCGCTCGGCATCGTCGACAAGCTCGACGGCGACGGCCGCGGCGGCGAGCTCACCGGGGGCCGCACCATCGCGGGCACCGGCACGATCGACGCGGACGGCAAGGTCGGCGCGGTCGGCGGGGTCTCGCTCAAGACCCAGGCCGCCCACCGCGACGGGGCGACCGTCTTCCTCGTCCCGAAGGCCGAGTGCCGGCAGGCGCGCGCCGAGCTGCCCGAGGGGATGAAGCTGATCCCGGTCACGACGCTGAAGGGCGCGGTGTCCTCGCTCCGGGACCTGGCGCAGGGGCACAAGGTTCCGGGCTGCTGACCCCATCGGCCGACGGCCCCGGCACGTCGCCCGCCTTCCCGTGGGCCCCGTCGGTCTCGTCCATCGTGCGCCACACGGGGAACACCAGCGGGCTCAGCGTGGCCAGCAGGTACGCCCCGCCCATCGCCAGCAGCGCCCCTCTCGCCCCCATGCTCTCCACCAGCAGCCCGGCCGCGAGACCGCCCACCGGCATGGCCAGTTCGCAGCCCGCCGTGAGGGCCCCGGAGACCCGGCTGCGCAACTCCTCGGGCACCTTTCCGTAGATCACCGTCGTCAGGATCGGGTTCAGCACCCCGCCCGCCAGACCGCTCAGCACCATGGTCACGGCGAGCGGCGTCGTCGTCCCGGTCAGCGCCGCGACCGCGTACCTGGGCGCGCCGCACAGCACCACGCACACCGTGAACACGGTCCGCCGCGAGAACCGGTGCCCCACCGCCCCGTACAGCAGTGCCCCGGTCAGTCCGCCCGCACCGAACAGGGCGGTGAGCAGTCCGATGTCCCGGGCCCCGCCCAGCTCCTCGGAGGCGTGCACCGGCAGCAGCACGGCGCCCCAGCCCTGATCGGTGCCGTTCATGAAGAGCACCATGAGCACGACGGCCAGCAGCAGCCGGTTGCCCAGCAAGTAGGCGTAGCCCTCGCGCAGTTCGCCGCGGTACGCCCGGAACGAGATCGGCTCGGTGGCCCCGCTCGGCTCGGCCGAGGGGATGCCTCGCAGCCCCGTCGCGACCAGCAGCGCGGACGCCAGGAAGGTCGCCGAGTCCAGGAGCAGGACGGTCTCCGCGCCGACCAGTGCGATCAGCATGCCCGCCAGCGCCGCCCCGGCCATCCGGGCGCCGCGCGAGACCGCGTCGAAGAGGGAGGCGGCGCGCGCCAGGGTGGTGCCCGCGTGCTCGGCGAGGTCGGGGACGAGGACGTAGCGGGCGGTGTTGCCCGGGGTGTGCAGGAGTCCGTTGACCGCCATCAGCGCGCACAGCATCCAGAAGGAGAGGGCGCCCGCCCGGTGCAGCAGCGGGACGGCGGCGACGGACGCGCCGCACACCAGGTCGGAGGCGACGGAGACCCGGCGGCGCCCGATCCGGTCGATGACGGGGCCGCCGACCAGCGCGGAGACGACGATCGGCAGGGTCGCGCAGAAGGCGACGACACCGGCCCGTCCCGCGCTGCCCGTGGTCTCCAGGACGAACCACGGCACCCCGATCAGGGTGAGCGAAGTGCCGGCAGTGGATATGGAGTTGGCGGCCAGGACCGCGGCGATCGGCTTTCGGCTCCCCTTTCGGCTCCCCCCGTTCACGGCTAGACCGTTCGGGGCGAGTGGCAGGCGAGCGATTCCCGGCCGGGCAGTACGCGGAGGCCCAACTCGACCAGGGCCCAGCCCAGTTGCGTGCGAAGGGTCCGGGGCGACGAGTGGACGGTGCGCAGGGATCCGGCGGGCCCGGCCTCGCGGGCGGTGCGGAACTCGACGGCCTGCTCCTGCAGTTCGGTGGAGCGGGCACGGAACAGCGACAGGTGCGTTTCCGGGTTCATGACGGATTCCTCTCGGTCTTCGGTGTGGTGTCGCTCGGTGGGCCGCGGCCGGGGCCGGCGGCCGGTGTCACTCGGTGCGGCGGGGGCCGGCGGTCGGTGTCACTCGGTGGGGCGCGGGAAGAAGTGCACGTGGCTGCGGACGACGGCCGATCCCTCGGTGTCCTCCGGGACCCGGCCCCGGTAGCTCTCGATGAGCTCGTGGATCTTCAGGATCAGTTCCGTGGAGAGGTCGGGGGTGAGGCGCACCTTGAAGTCGCTGATGTCCCAGCCGTGCTGCCACTCCTCGGGCCACTCGCGCATGGTGCCGATCCAGGTGTTCAGCTCCTGGGCGTGGTTGCCGGCGATCTCGTGGAGCACGACGCCGACGGCGCCGCGCACCTCGGGGTCCGGGTGGCTCAGGAACCGGTCGGTGTTGAAGGCGGTGCCCCGGTGGACGGCCCGCCACCAGCGTTCACGGCCCTTGCCGCGCTCCGGGGCGTCCTCGACGAAGCCGTACGACGCCAGCTGCCGCAGGTGGTAGCTGGTGGCGCCGCTGGACTCGCCGAGCCGGTCCGCGAGGCCGGAGGCGGTGGCGGGGCCGAACTCCCGCAGTGCGTTCAGCAGTCGGAGGCGCAGGGGGTGGGCCAGCCCGCGCAGGGTGCGGGCGTCGACCATGTGGACGTTCTCGGCTTCGGCGGGAGCGGGGCCGCCGTCCTCTGTTTCGGGCATGGCACAACCGTAGAGTTGCAAAGCCGTCTTTGCAACTACTTCTTTGCAAGATTTTCTTTGTATCTCGCCGAGGGGTGCGGGAAGGCCCCGCGGCTCACCCCTCCTCGATGAACCCCTCCTGGATCAGCCAGTCCTTCGCCACCTCGTGCGGGTCCTGTCCGTCCACGTCGACCTTGGCGTTGAGCACCTGGGCGACCTCGGTCGTCAGCTTCCGGCTGACCGGGTCGAGCAGCGCCGCGATCTGCGGGTACTTCTCGAAGGTCCTGGTGTGGATGACCGGCGCCGCGTTGTAGTTGGGGAAGAAGTGCTTGTCGTCCACGAGGACTTCGAGGTCCATGGCCCTGATCCGGCCGTCCGTGGTGAACACCTCGCCCAGCAGGCAGGAGTCGGACTTCGAAACCTGGGTGTAGATGATCCCGGCGTCCATCTTCTTGATGTTGGCGGCCGGGACCGACATCCCGTACGCCTTCTCCATCCCGGGCAGTCCGTCGTCGCGGGAGGCGAACTCGTTCTCCACGCAGATCGTCACCGCCGCCGGGTTCCGCTTCGCCAGGGCGGCCACGTCGGAGAGCGTCCGCAGGTGGTACCCGGCGTTGTTCTTCCGGCTGATGGCGAGTGCGTAGGTGTTGTTGAGGGTGGACTGCGGGAGCCAGGTCACCCCGTTGTTCCGGTCCTCGTCCCGGACCGCCTCCCACTGCTTCAACGGGTCGGGGATCGGCTTCGCGTGGCCCAGGTACGTGATCCAGCCGGTGCCCGTGTACTCGTACATCGCGTCCGCGTCGCCCTTGACGATCGCCTCGCGGGCGCTGATCGAGCCGGGCAGGTTCGTCCGGTCCAGCACCTCCGCGCCGGCGGCCTTGAAGACCAGGCCGATCATCTGGCCCAGGATGATGTTCTCGCTGAAGTTCTTCGACGTGACGGTCAGCGAGGCGCCGTCCAGGGGCCGCCCCCGGCCGACCGAGCCCGGCACCACGTCGTCCACCATCGGCGAACCGCTCTTCAGCCCGCACCCGGCGAGCGCCAGCGCCCCCACCAGCGCTCCCACCAGTCCGGCGCGTACCCGCCGCGCGCGCATCACCCCACCTCCAGTCCGCGCGGCGTCAGTGCCAGCTCGGCCAGCGAGGCCAACCAGTCCACCAGCAGCGCCAGTACCACCGTCAGTACGGAACCGAGCACCAGCACCGGCATCCGCTGGGTCTGGATGCCCGAGGTGATCAGGTCCCCGAGGCCGCCGCCGCCGACGAACGTGGCCAGGGTCGCCGTACCGACGTTGAGCACCAGTGCCGTCCGCACCCCGGCCAGGATCAGCGGGACGGCGAGCGGCAGTTCGACCTTGGTGAGCGTCCCCATCGCCGACATGCCGATGCCGCGCGAAGCCTCGACCAGGTTCGGCTCGATCGCCTTGAGACCGGCGACCGTGTTGGAGAACACCGGCAGCACCGCGTAGATCACCATGCCGATGATCGCCGTCGAGGGGCCGATGCCCAGCCAGATCACCAGCAGCGCCAGCAGACCGATCGCCGGGGTCGCCTGCCCGACGTTGGCGACCGCCGTGACCACCGGGGCGCCCCGGCTGAGCCTGCGCCGGGTCAGCGCGATGCCCAGCGGAATGGCGATGATCAGCACCCAGAACGTCGAGATCGCGGTCAGCCGCACATGCTGCCACCAGCGCAGTTGCACATTGCCGCCGGTGAGCGAGTTCCGCGCGATCGAATCCAGGTGGACGTTGGTGATCCACAGATAGGTGATGACCAGCACGACCACCAGCACGAGGGGCATCGTCACCAGCTTGCGCCAGGTGATCCGGCGCGGCGGCCCGGCCGGCGGCGGGGCGGGCTCCTCCTCCTCGTCTCGGAAGGCATGGCCCTTGACGTCGTGCTCACCGGGCGGGCGGTCCTCGTCGGAGGAGGGCTCGGAAGGCACCCGGGCCCCGGAACGCACCCGGCGCGCGGGCTCCCGGTCCCGGCGACCGGACTCCCGGTTCCCGTAGGACTCCCGGTCCCGGCGGGGCTCCCGGCCGTCCTCGGGCGAGCGGGGGGTCATCCGTCCACACCGCCCTCCAGCTCCGCCTCGGTCTGGTGGCTGCGCATCTCCTCCAGGTCGTGCTGGTGCTCGATCGCGGCGAGCCGGTCGGCCTCCAGCAGCTCGTGGACGGAGTTCATCAGCGTGTGCATGTCCACGACCCCGATGAACTCGCCGCGCCGCCCGGTGACCGCGACCCGGCCGCCGCTGTCGGTCAGCACCGCCTCCAGCGCGTCGTGCAGCGTCGCGTCCCGGGTCACCGTGTCGTGGACCAACTGCCCGGCCCGCGCCAGCGAACCGCGGGCCCGCATCAGGTCGCCGCGCCGCAGCCACTTGTACGGGCGGTTCCTGCGGTCCAGCATCAGCAGCTCGTTGTGCGGGCCGCTGCGCAGCTTGTTGAAGATCGACTGGAGCGGGTCGTCGACCGTCACCGTCGGGAACTGGGCCATCTCCACGTCCCGCACACGGGTCAGGTTGAGCCGCTTCAGCGCCGCGCCGGCACCCACGAACCCCGAGACGAAATCGTCGGTCGGGTTGGTGAGGATCGCCTCGGGGGTGTCGAACTGCGCGATGTGCGAACGCTCCCGCAGCACCGCGATCCGGTCGCCCAGCTTGATCGCCTCGTCGAAGTCGTGGGTGACGAAGACGATCGTCTTGTGCAGTTCGTGCTGGAGCCGGATCAGCTCGTCCTGGAGGTGGTCGCGGGTGATCGGGTCGACCGCGCCGAACGGCTCGTCCATCAGCAGCACCGGCGGATCGGCGGCCAGCGCCCGGGCCACGCCCACCCGCTGCTGCTGCCCGCCGGAGAGCTGGCGCGGATAGCGGCCGTGGAACTCGCGCGGATCGAGTCCGACCAGGTCGAGCATCTCCTCGACCCGGTCCTTCACCCGCGACTTGGACCAGCCGACCATCCGCGGCACCAGGGCGATGTTCTCGGCGACCGTCATGTGCGGGAAGAGCCCGGACGACTGGATCGCGTAACCGATCTTGCGGCGCAGCTTCACCGGGTCGATGTCGGTGACGTCCTCGTCGCCGATCCTGATCCGCCCCGACGACGGCTCGATCAGCCGGTTGATCATCTTCAGGGTGGTGGACTTCCCGCAGCCGGACGGCCCCACGAAGATCACCGTCTCACCGGCCCTGATGTCCATCGAGACGTTGTCCACCGCGGGACCGGGGTTGCCCGGGTACCGCTTGGTCAGGTCCTCCAGCTGGATGGTGGCCCCGGAAGCGGTCTTCGCCGTCGCGCCGTCGGCGGCCGCACCTCCGTCGTCCGCGGTGCTCCCGGAAGCGGTCGTGCTTCTGCCGGCGGCCCCGGACGCGGATGCCCCGTGGGACTCAGACACGGATCCCCCTCGGGATGGTGAGCCGCCCCAGCAGTACGTACGCGGCGTCGAAGAGCAGGGCGAGGACGACGATGCCGAGCGTGCCCGCGAGGACCTGGTTGAGCGCGTTGGCGCTGCCCAGCGAGGCGATGCCGCGGAAGATCTCGTTGCCCAGACCGGGGCCCGAGGCGTACGCGGCGATGGCGGCGATGCCCATCAGCATCTGGGTGGAGACCCGGATGCCGGTGAGGATCGGCGGCCAGGCGAGCGGCAGTTCGATCCGGCACAGCTGGGCCGGGCGCGACATCCCGATGCCCTTCGCCGCGTCGACCAGCGCGGGATCGACCCCGCGCAGCCCCACGATGGAGTTGCGGACGATGGGCAGCAGCCCGTACAGCGTCAGGGTGATCACCGTGGGCGCGACCCCGAGGCCGACCAGCGGGATCAGCAGACCGATCGCGGCGAGGGAGGGGATGGTGAGGATCGTCGCCGTGGACGTGATGGCCAGCGACCCGGCCCATCCGCTGCGATAGGTGACGACCCCGATCAGGACGCCCAGCACGGTGGCGATGACCATGCACTGGAACACGGCGCTGACGTGCTGGTACGCGTCGGTGAGCAGCTGTTGGTGCCGGTTGCCCAGATACTCCCAGAAGCTCACGCGCCACCCCTCGGCTCAGTCGTCGTCCTCCGCGGCCTGCTCGACGAGCGGGATGACCCGCAGCGGGACCGGGTTCTCCATGACGATCGCCGTGGAGGCCCGGACGATGCCATCAAAACCGACAACCCGGTCGATCACCCGTTGGAGATCGGCGTTGGAACGCGCGACGAGACGGCACAGCATGTCGCCGTGCCCGGTGGTGGTGTGCAGCTCCAGCACCTCCGGCACACCGGCCAAGTGGGCCCGTACATCGGCTCCTTGACCCTGCTTGATCTCCAGCGTCGCGAACGCCGTGACGGGGTATCCGAGCGCAGCCGGATCGACGGTCGGGCCGAAACCGCGGATGACGCCATTCGACTGAAGCCGGTCGAGGCGGGCCTGCACGGTGCCCCGTGCCACACCGAGTCTGCGCGACGCCTCCAGCACCCCGATGCGGGGTTCGCGGGCCAGCAGCACGATGAGTCTGCCGTCCAGTCGATCGATCGCCATGAGTCATCTCCCGGAAGGTCGAAACGATGGTCATCATGTACAGATAGCCCGGTCATCATCCCCAACCGCTGTACAGATTGACCAGTGGATCCGCGAACTGTTGCGCACCTTGCGGAGCGGCGAGAGCCTTCGAACATGACTGAGACTCTGCACACCACCCCCGACACTGCCCGGCAGGCCGACCCCTTCCCGGTCAAGGGAATGGACGCGGTCGTCTTCGCCGTCGGCAACGCCAAGCAGGCCGCGCACTACTACTCGACGGCCTTCGGAATGAAGCTGGTCGCCTACTCCGGACCGGAGAACGGCAGCCGTGAGACGGCGAGTTACGTACTGACCAACGGCTCGGCCCGTTTCGTCTTCACCTCCGTCATCAAGGCGGCCACCGACCGGGGCCGTTTCCTCGCCGACCACGTCGCCGAGCACGGCGACGGCGTCGTCGACCTGGCCATCGAGGTCCCGGACGCCCGGGCGGCCTACGCGTACGCGGTCGAGCACGGCGCCCGCGGCATCGAGGAGCCCCACGAGGTGAAGGACGAGCACGGCACCGTCGTGCTCGCCGCCATCGCCACGTACGGCAAGACCCGCCACACCCTGGTGGAGCGCTCCGGTTACGAGGGCCCGTACCTGCCCGGGTTCGTCGCCGCCGACCCGATGGTCGAGCCGCCCGCCAAGCGCTTCTTCCAGGCCATCGACCACTGCGTCGGCAACGTGGAACTCGGCCGGATGAACGAGTGGGTCGAGTTCTACAACAAGGTCATGGGCTTCACCAACATGAAGGAGTTCGTGGGCGACGACATCGCCACCGAGTACTCCGCCCTCATGTCGAAGGTCGTCGCCGACGGCACCCTCAAGGTGAAGTTCCCGATCAACGAGCCGGCGATCGCCAAGAAGAAGTCCCAGATCGACGAGTACCTGGAGTTCTACGGCGGTGCGGGCGTCCAGCACATCGCGCTCGCCACGAACGACATCGTCGCCTCGGTGCGGGCGATGCGCGCGGCGGGCGTCCAGTTCCTGGACACCCCCGACTCGTACTACGACACCCTCGGCGAGTGGGCGGGCGAGACCCGCGTGCCGGTGGAGATCCTGCGCGAGCTGAAGATCCTCGTCGACCGCGACGAGGACGGCTACCTGCTGCAGATCTTCACCAAGCCGGTCCAGGACCGCCCGACCGTCTTCTTCGAGATGATCGAGCGCCACGGCTCGATGGGCTTCGGCAAGGGCAACTTCAAGGCCCTGTTCGAGGCGATCGAGCGCGAGCAGGAGAAGCGCGGAAACCTCTGACCGTCGGTCCGCCGGGCGGGCGAACACCCGCCCGGCGCCCGGGGGAGACACCCCCTCGTGAAGAACGTGACAGTTCACCCTCCAGGTGTCACGTCCGCAGACGCCCCCCTGCGGGCAGTCGCGGTGCGCATGACGTGCTGGACCTGTTCCACGGTGCGCGGGAGCACGACGACGGCGGGCGTGCCGGCGTCGCAGAAGCTCGCCATGTCGTGGGCGTACGAGGCCGTGACGTCCGGGTCGGTGATCAGTGCGTCAGTAATAAGAACACACTGCGCCTTGCTGGGGCTGCCGCAGACGGGTTCACACCAATGGGCCCGGATGCCACGCTTGGATCATGAACGGTCTTCTCGAACGACTGAGCTCGGGCCTGCCCGCCGACGCACTGATCACCGACCCGGACGTCACGGCCTCGTACGCCCACGACATGGCGAGCTTCTGCGACGCCGGCACGCCCGCCGTCGTCGTGCTCCCGCGCACCGTGGAACAGGTCCAGCACGTCATGCGCACCGCGACTGCCCTGCGCGTCCCGGTGGTTCCGCAGGGAGCGCGTACCGGCCTGTCGGGCGCGGCCAACGCCTCCGACGGCTGCATCGTGCTGTCCCTGGTGAAGATGGACCGGATCCTGGAGATCAACCCCGTCGACCGGATCGCCGTCGTCGAACCCGGGGTGATCAACGCGGTGCTGTCCCGGGCGGTCGACGAGCACGGCCTCTACTACCCGCCGGATCCCTCCAGCTGGGAGATGTGCACCATCGGCGGCAACATCGGCACCGCGTCCGGCGGTCTGTGCTGCGTGAAGTACGGGGTCACCGCCGAGTACGTACTGGGGCTCGACGTCGTCCTCGCGGACGGCCGCCTGCTCACCACCGGTCGTCGCACCGCCAAGGGCGTCGCCGGATACGACCTCACCCGGCTCTTCGTCGGCTCCGAGGGCAGCCTCGGCATCGTCGTCCGGGCCGTGCTCGCGCTGAAGCCCCGGCCGCCGCGGCAGCTGGTGCTGGCCGCCGAGTTCCCGAGTGCGGCGACCGCCTGCGACGCGGTCTGCCGGATCATGGAGCGTGGTCACACTCCGTCACTCCTCGAACTGATGGACCGCACCACGGTCCGGGCCGTCAACCGGCTGACCGGCATGGGTCTTCCCGACACCACCGAGGCGCTCCTGCTCGCCGCCTTCGACACCCCGGACCCGTCGGCCGACCTGGCCGCCGTCGCCGAACTGTGCACCGCCGCGGGCGCCACCGAGGTGGTTCCGGCGGAGGACACGGCCGAGTCCGAGATGCTGCTCCAGGCCCGGCGGACGGCGCTCACCGCGCTGGAGACCGTCAGTTCGGCCACGATGATCGACGACGTCTGCGTACCGCGCTCGAAGCTCGCCGCGATGGTGGAGGGCACCGCGGCCATCGCCGAGAAGCACGGCCTCACCATCGGCGTCTGCGCGCACGCGGGCGACGGCAACACCCATCCCGTCGTCTGCTTCGACCACACCGACGCCGACGAGTCCCGGCGGGCCCGCGAGTCCTTCGACGAGATCATGGCGCTCGGCCTGGAACTCGGCGGCACGATCACCGGCGAACACGGCGTCGGCGTCCTGAAGAAGGAGTGGCTCGCACGCGAACTCGGCGAGGTGGGCGTCGAAGTGCACCGGGGCATCAAGCAGGCGTTCGACCCGCTGGGACTGCTCAACCCCGGCAAGGTGTTCTGAGGGACGCGCGGCACGGGGCGGTGCGGCGCCGTTCCGGGAGCGCGGGCGGCAGGACACCTCCGCCCGCGCTCCCGTCCGTACTGCCCTCTTCCGTGCTCCCCTCCGGACTCCCTCACGCGTCGCCGTCCTGCGACTCGTCCGACGGCCACGGGTCGCGCAGCCACAGGTCGTCGGCCGGCAGCGGGGCGAGCAGTTCGGCGAGGCCCTCGTCGATGCCGAGCCGCTCGGCCTCCGTGCCGGGCGGGACCACCCGCAGCGTCCGCTCCACCCACGCGGCCACCTGGGCGGAGGGCACCTCCAGGAGCGCGTTCCCGTCCGGCGAGGTCAGAGCGACGAAGATCACGTTGCGCTGGTCGACCTTGGTCGGCCAGATCCGCACGTCCCCGTGACCGCACGGCCGGAACACGCCCTCGACCAGCAGATCGCGGGCGAACGTCCAGTGGACGGGGAAGTCCGAGCCGATGTGAAAGGCGATGTGCACGGCGTACGGGTCCTCCGTGCGATACGTCAGCCGGGCGGGGACGGGGATGCTGCGCTCGGGCGACAGGACCAGCTTGAGTTCCAGTTCGCGTTCCACGACGGTGTGCATGAGTGCGTCCTTCCGGTGCCTGTGGACCGGTCCCATGACCGGCCCGCACAAGGAGAGAGCGCACTCCCCGCCACCTATTACGCGACTTCGGGAAAAAATTTTTGGCGGCATCGGAAAGTGGTCCAAAGCCCTGGAGCCGCCCGGGGGCGCACGGGCTTCTGGTAGATGTGGACCCGTCGCATTCATGCCTCGAAGAGATACGGGAACGGTGATGAGCGCCCCAACCCCGGTACCCGGTGACGAGAGCCCCTGCGAGGGCTACTACCCCGACCCGTCCATTCCCGGATACGTCCGGTACTGGAACGGCGCCTCGTGGGTGCCCGGCACGAGTCGGCCCGCCCCGGAACAGGGCGGGTCGGCGGCCGCGGCGCTCCCCGAAGCCGTGTCCGGCCCGCAGTCCCTGCCCCAGTCGCAGCAGCCGCGGGCGCAGTCGTCGGATCCGGCACCGGCGGAGGAGACCGGTCCGATCTTCCTGGACGGGGAGCCCTCCCCGGGCAACCGCCCCGAACCGGCGAGTGCCTGGCAGGCCGACGCCTCCCGGCAGACCGGCTTCGGCGGGGAGCACGACCGACGGGTCTCCTGGGGCGGCGGCACCGGCCGGTCCGGCGAACAGGGCGGCGCCCCCGACCCGTCGGGCACCATGGGCCGCCCGGACGAGCCGGGGCGGCAGGACGGCCGTGGGACGGCGGGGGCGCCGGAGCCCGGGGACGTCGCCGCCGAACCCGGCCGCGATCCGCGTACGCCCGCGGGCCGGGCCACGGCCGACCGGATGCCCGAGGTCCGGACCCCCGCCGACGGCGCGCCCGTGGACCCGCGGCGTCCCGCCGCGGCGGGCGGCGACGGGGCTCCCGAGAACACGGTCGCGATCCGGGTCGGCCGCCAGGGCCGCCCCGGCAACAGCGGCACCGGCAGTGGCGGCGAGGCCGGAGCCCCGCCCTCCGACGGGACGATGACGATCCGTTCCCTCGGCGGGGGCGAACCCGCTCCCGCCCGCCGGGCGGAACCGGGAATGGACGGGTCGGGGTAGTAGCCCTCGCAGGGGCTCTCGTCACCGGGTACCGGGGTTGGGGCGCTCATCACCGTTCCCGTATCTCTTCGAGGCATGAATGCGACGGGTCCACATCTACCAGAAGCCCGTGCGCCCCCGGGCGGCTCCAGGGCTTTGGACCACTTTCCGATGCCGCCAAAAATTTTTTCCCGAAGTCCCGGCTCCGGCCCCCGCCGAGTCCGGCGGTCCCGTTCCGCAGGGCGGCGCGGCCCCGTGGGCGCAGCAGGACGTCGGCTCCCGGTTCCCGGGACAGCAGTACGGGGCACAGCCCCAGCAGCCTGGCCTCCAGCAGCCGGGCCCGCAGCCGGGACTTCCACAGCCGGGGCTTCCGCAGCCCGGGCCGCAGTTCGGCGGTGCGCAGTCCGACCGGCCGGACCAGCCCGTCGTGCCCTGGAAGCCGCCGGTCGACGACCCGTTCCAGCAACTCGCCCGGGCCCAGGCCGCGGCGAGGCCGGCCGGGCTCGGCAAGCGGTTCGCCGCCCGGCTCATCGACGCCGTGGTGCTGATGGCGCTGGTCGGCGCGGTCGGCTTCCCGCTCGTCTCGCGGGCCCTGGAGCACATCGACGGGAAGATCGAGGCGGCGAAGCTGTCCGGCGAGACGGTCACCGTCTGGCTGATCGACTCCACCACGGCCGGCCTGTTCGGCGGGGTGCTGGGCGCGTTCCTCGTGCTGGGCGTCCTGCTGGAGGCGCTGCCGACGGCGAAGTGGGGCCGCACGCTCGGCAAGAAGCTCTGCGGGCTCGAAGTACGGGACATCGAGTCCCACGAGCCCCCGTCCTTCGGCGCCGCGCTGCGCCGCTGGCTGGTCTACGGCGTGCTGGGACTCCTCGTGATCGGAGTGGTCGAAGTGCTGTGGTGCCTGATCGACAAGCCGTGGCGCCAGTGCTGGCACGACAAGGCGGCACACACCTTCGTCGCGGGCTGACGGGGCCTCGTGGGGGCGCCCGGACCGCTCCCACGGCCGACGGCCCATCGGGTGAGGACCGCCGGGGCGCCCCGTTCGCCCGAACGCACCTGAGCCGTTGCGGGGGCCCCGGGGCCGGGGTGCACTGCCCCCATGAGCAACGATCAGCCGACGTCCGGTCAGCCGCCCGAGGACGACCCGTTCCGCAAGAAGCCGCAGGAACCGTCGCCGCCGTCGGGCTCGCCGTACGACAGTGCTCCGCCCCCGCCGCCGTACGATCCCGGCCCCTACGGCGGTGGCGGCCCGTACGGGGGCGCGGACCCGCTGGCGGGCATGCCGCCGCTCGGCGAGCCCGGTAAGCGGATCCTGGCCCGGCTGGTCGACTTCCTGATCATCTCGATCCCGCTGTACCTGATCTCGTTGCCGTGGGGCGGAGTCGTCGAGGTGACGGACGACGACGGCAACGTCTTCAACCAGACGTACAGCGGGCACCAGCTGGTGTGGTCGCTGATCGGCCTCGTCGCCTACGTCGCGTACGACACGTACTTCACGCACAAGGACGGCCGGACCCTCGGCAAGCGGCTCATGAAACTGCGGGTCGCGATGCTCGACGACGGCCGGGTGCCGGACACCGGGACGTCGTTCCTGCGGGCCGTGGTGCTGTGGCTGCCGGCACTGCTGTGCTGCCCGTGCCTGTGGTGGCTGATCAACATCGTGCTCATGTTCACGGACAAGCCGTACCGGCAGGGCCTCCAGGACAAGGCGGCGAAGACGGTGGTCGTCCAGACCGACTGACCGACCGACCAACCACGAACCGGACCGACCGGGCTGCGAAACGGTCGGCCCGTTCCGTTCGGCGGGCCGGGCCGGGCCGCCGGAAGAGGGGGCGGGCCCGGCCCGGGGACGGACCGGTGAGCGGACACCGGTGTCCGTCCTCGTCGCGCTGCCCCGGCGCGGTGAGCGGGGGAAGGACCCGCTCCCGCACGGGATCTCAGCGCCGCAGCGAATGCCGGGCCGGCTGCCCGTCGGCAGGGGTCCCGGAGCGCTGCCCGGCCTCGCGGGCCGGGGGAATCGGGGATCCGGTCGCCTCGCGGGTGAGGCCCTCGGCCTTCATGGCCGCGGTGACCGCGTCGTGGTTCGCACCGGTCGCGGCACCGGTCCGGACCGGCTTCGTTGTTTTCGCGCGTGACGGGTGGGGTACGGTCACGGCCACCAGCAGACCGAGCGCGAGTGCCGCGGTGCCGATGACGGCGATGCCGACGCCCGACTCCGTCCGCGAGAGCAGCAGCATGGCGAGGGTCGAGAAGACGACGGTGACCGAACCGTAGGAGAACTGTGCGGCAGTGGGATGCGGCATGGCGGTATCCGTCCTCGGGGCATCGGATGGGCAGTCTCTCAACGCGGTCGCACTGTCAATCGACTCTACGACGCTGGATGCCCGAGCAGGACCAGCAGTAAGCGTGACCTAACCCACGGTACTGGTGCACGGGGGGCGCACGGAGTCATTCCGTACCCCAACCATGGCCCGCGGCGCGCCGGTTGCCCGTCCGGTGAACGTCCGGATAACGGAAACGATCTCCTGCATAGTGCACTTGGCTTGTTCAAGTCAAGATCTGTCTTTTTTCGAGTAACTCCGGTCGAATGTCGTCACTTGTGACGCGTACCTGCGCGCGGCCCCACCTCACTTTCGGCCGCAGCGGCGGGTGCCGGGGAGGACTGCATCAAGTGACCACAAACAGAGGGGCGCTTCGCGCTGCCGCGATTGTCGTGGCCATGGCCGCCACGGCCGCCACGGCGTCGACCTTCGCCACGGCTCAGGCTGACGACAAGGCGTCGGGTGCGAAGAGCACCACCGTCGACCGCCGGGACCCGGGGTCGGCCAAGGGCAACGAGCACGACCTGAAGGGCCCGTTCAGCGAGCAGCAGGAAGCTCAGCGTCAGGCCGCCCTGGAGCAGGTCATCGCGGGCGACAAGAAGATCTCGAAGCGCGGCGGCTCCCAGGTCGTCAAGCTCGACGACAAGAAGTACGTCGAGCTCGGCCGGGAGAAGACCGACAAGATCTTCACGATCCTGGTGGAGTTCGGCGACAAGGTCGACGACACGACCATGTTCGACCCGGACGGCGACGGCCCCGAGCCCGCCGTCCCGAAGTACGGCGGCACGCCCGGCCCGCTGCACAACAAGATAGCCAAGCCGGACCCCAAGAAGGACAACAGCACGGCCTGGCAGGCCGACTACAACCAGGAGCACTTCCAGGACCTCTACTTCGGTGAGGGCGCCGGGAAGGACTCGCTGAAGACGTACTACGAGAAGACGTCCTCCGGGCGCTACTCGGTCGAGGGCCAGGTCTCCGACTGGGTCAAGGTCCCGTACAACGAGGCCCGTTACGGCTCCAACTACTGCGGCTCGACCAACTGCGCCAATGCCTGGGACATGATCCGGGACGGCGTGAACGCCTGGGCCGCCGACCAGAAGGCCAAGGGCCGTACGCAGGAGCAGATCAAGGCCGATCTCGCCCAGTACGACCAGTGGGACCGTTACGACTTCGACAACGACGGCAACTTCAACGAGCCCGACGGCTACATCGACCACTTCCAGATCGTCCACGCCGGTGAGGACGAGTCCGCGGGTGGCGGCGCCGAGGGCAAGAACGCCATCTGGGCCCACCGCTGGTACGCCTACGGCACCAACGCCGGTGCGACCGGCCCGGCCGACAACAAGGCGGGCGGCACCGAGATCGGTGACACCGGCATCTGGGTCGGTGACTACACCGCGCAGCCCGAGAACGGCGGCCTGGGCGTCTTCGCCCACGAGTACGGCCACGACCTGGGCCTGCCCGACCTGTACGACACCACCAACACCGCCGAGAACTCGGTCGGTTTCTGGTCCCTGATGTCGGCCGGCTCCTGGCTCGGCAAGGGCAAGGGCGAGATCGGCGACCTGCCCGGCGACATGACCGCCTGGGACAAGCTCCAGCTGGGCTGGCTCGACTTCGCCGAGGCCAAGGCCGCGACGAAGTCCGTCCACAAGCTGGGCGTGTCCGAGTACAACACCAAGAACAAGCAGGCGCTCGTCGTCACGCTGCCCGAGAAGCCCGTCACCACCGCCGTCACCAAGCCGGCGGAGGGCTCCAAGCAGTGGTGGAGCGACATGGGCGACAACCTGAGCAACACCCTGTCCCGCTCGGTCGACCTGACCGGCAAGTCCAAGGCGTCCCTGGACCTCTCGGGCTGGTGGGACATCGAGAAGGACTACGACTACCTCTACACCGAGGTGTCGGAGAACGGCGGCACCAGCTGGACCGCGATCGACGGCACGGCCGACGGCAAGGCGATCCCGCGCGACGCCAGTGACAAGCCGGCCCTGACCGACGTCTCCGGCAAGTACCAGAAGCTCTCGTACTCGCTGGACGCCTACGCGGGCAAGAAGATCGACATCCGCTTCCGCTACGCCACCGACGGCGGCGCGGGCGGCATCGGCTTCGCCGCCGACACCATCTCGGTCAACGCCGACGGTGCCGCGCTCTTCACCGACAACGCCGAGGGCGACGACAACGGCTGGACCGCCAAGGGCTTCTCCCGCGTCGGCGAGTCGTTCACCAAGGACTACCCGCAGTACTACATCGCGGAGAACCGCCAGTACGTCAGCTACGACAAGACCCTCGAGGTCGGCCCGTACAACTTCGGCTTCTCCAAGACCCGTCCGGACTGGGTCGAGCACTACCCGTACCAGAACGGTCTGCTCGTCTGGCTCTGGGACAAGTCCCAGAAGGACAACAACGTCTCGCAGCACCCGGGCCAGGGTCTGATCCTGCCGGTCGACTCCCACGCCAAGCCGCTCAAGTGGGCCGACGGCACGGTCATCCGCAACAAGATCCAGCCCTTCGACGCCCCGTTCAGCTGGTACCGCACGGACGGCTTCACGCTGCACAACGCGGACGTTCCGGTCCGGATCAAGTCGCAGAGCGGCGTCCCGGTCTTCGACGACCGCAAGGGCACCTACTGGTACAAGGAGAACCCGACCGGAAGCGTTCAGGTTCCTGACACCAACACCCGGATCTCGATCATCAGCGAGCCCCGCAACGGCTCGACGATCACCGTCAAGGTCGGTCCTTCGGGTAAGTAGTTTTACATAACCGCAGGTCAAAGCATGATCGGCCGTCGCCCTCTAGCGGGCGGCGGCCGATCGTGTTTAGGTGCGTCTTGTTCAGATCCTTATTGACACGACGTCTCACGGGGGAGCGCGGAGCATGGCAGGCGGAGGGTTCAGCAAGTTGCCGAACGGCAGGGTCGTGGTGGCGATCACACTGCCCAGCCCGACGGACGGGACGGGGCCGGGCACCCCGGTCCGGGTCCTGGTGCACGCGGCCAACCGGGCCCGCGCCCTGACCCGGCTGCGCAATCTGGGCCTGCGCGCCGTCTACCTCCGGGGCAACGCCGAACCGCCCACCCCCGACGAGATCACCGCCGTGCTGCACCACCCCGACGGGCTGCTGTGGCGCGCGAGGCCGGAGCGGGAACAGGAGCTCTGGCACCCGATACGCACCCTGCTGCGCCCGGCGCCGTGCATGGTCCGCCCGGCCCCGTGCCGGGCCCGGCCACATGCCGGGTCCGCCCCGGCCTCAGGCCGGGCGCCGGGCCGGTATCGCCGGGCGCAGCAGGGTGCGTATCGGGTGCCAGAGCTCCTGTTCCCGCTCCGGCCTCGCGCGCCACAGCAGCCCGTCGGGGTGGTGCAGCACGGCGGTGATCTCGTCGGGGGTGGGCCGGGCCGGAGCCCCTCACGGGGCCGGGACGGCCCCGTCAGACCACCGGCTTGCCGGACAGCTTCACGCCCGCCCTGCGGAGCTCCTCCAGGGCCCGTTCCGTGGTCGTCTCGGCGACCCCCGCGGTCAGGTCGAGCAGCACGTGCGTCGTGAAGCCCGCCCGGACCGCGTCCAGGGCCGTCGCCCGTACGCAGTGGTCGGTCGCGATGCCGACCACGTCCACCTCGGTGACCTGGTGCTCCCGCAGCCAGTCGGCCAGCCCCACGCCGTTCTCGTCCAGGCCCTCGAAACCGCTGTACGCGGCGGCGTAGGCCCCCTTGTCGAAGACCGCGTCGATCGACCCCGAGGCGACCGCGGGGGTGAAGTTCGGGTGGAAGCCGACCCCTTCCGTGCCGGCCACGCAGTGGGCGGGCCAGGAGTGCTCGAAGTCCGGCTGCGCGGAGAAGTGGTCGCCCGGGTCGATGTGGTGGTCGCGGGTGGCCACCACGTGGCGGTACCCGGGCTGGGAGTCGCCGATCAGGTCGGTGATGGCGGCGGCGACGTCGGCGCCTCCCGCCACTGCGAGGCTGCCGCCCTCGCAGAAGTCGTTCTGAACGTCGACGACGATCAAGGCGCGGTGCATGACGGGTGTCCTTAGGTGGGGGACGGTCGGCGGTCGTGGGGCGTCGTTCCGGGCCGGGGACTGCGGCCCCGGATTCCCGGGGTCCCGGGCCGGGGGATTCGCGGCCCCGGGGCTTCGAGCCTAGATACTCGGGGCCCGCCCGGGCGAGGGGTCGGCACCGGGCCTCTCGCGGCGTCACGGGGGAGGGGCGGCGGCCGGACGGGCCCGGCCGCCGCCCCGGGCGGCCCCGTCAGACGTACTCCGTGGGGATGACCGGCTCCCCGCGGGACAGCTGCAGCGCCGACAGCGGAAGCCCCGCCCGCGCCGCGACGTGCCGGTCGCGCGCCGTGTCCAGCGGCTCGCGGGCGACCACCTCGCCGCCCTTGACCAGCTCGACCAGCAGCTGCCGGTCGGCCAGCTCCACCGGTACGGGCCCGGTGCCGATCACCTCGGCCTCGGCCACCCCGTGCTCGTCCGGGCGGCGCGCGGCCCACTTGCGACCGCCCACCGACGACTTCGCGCCGAGCGACTTCTTGGCCACCGGGCGCAGCGGCTCCGCCGGATCGGCGGACCCGGCGCGGGCGACCAGCTTGTAGACCATCGAGCAGGTGGGGTGCCCGCTGCCGGTCACCAGCTGCGTGCCCACCCCGTACGCGTCGACCGGCGCGGCGGCCAGCGAGGCGATGGCGTACTCGTCCAGGTCCGAGGTCACCACGATCTTCGTCCCGGTGGCGCCCAGCTCGTCCAGTTGCTGGCGCACCCGGTGCGCGACCAGCAGCAGGTCGCCGGAGTCGATCCGCACCGCGCCCAGTTCGGTACCGGCGATCTCGACCGCCGTACGGACCGCCTCGGCGACGTCGTACGTGTCGACCAGCAGCGTCGTGCCCCGGCCCAGCGAGTCGACCTGGGCCCGGAACGCGTCGCGCTCGGTGTCGTGGAGCAGGGTGAAGGCGTGTGCGCTCGTCCCGACGGTCGGGATGTTGTAGCGGAAGCCCGCCGCCAGGTCGGACGTGGTGTTGAAGCCGCCGATGTACGCGGCGCGCGCCGACGCGACCGCCGACAGTTCATGGGTGCGGCGTGCACCCATCTCGATCAGGCCGCGCCCGCCCGCCGCCGTGGACATCCGGGACGCCGCGGCGGCGATCGCCGAGTCGTGGTTGAGGATCGACAGGATCACCGTCTCCAGCAGCACGCACTCGGCGAAGGAGCCCTCCACCCGCAGGATCGGCGAGCCGGGGAAGTACACCTCGCCCTCCGGGTAGCCCCAGATGTCACCGCTGAAGCGGTAGTCGGCCAGCCAGGCGAGGGTGGGCCCGTCGACGACCTCCTGCTCGCGCAGGAAGGTGAGCATCTCGTCGTCGAAGTGGAAGTTCTCCACCGCGTCCAGCACCCGTCCGATGCCCGCGACGACGCCGTAGCGCCGCCCCTCGGGCAGCCGGCGCGTGAACGCCTCGAAGACCGAGCGCCGATCGGCCGTGCCGGCTTTCAGCGCGGCCTGCACCATCGTGAGCTCGTACTGGTCGGTGAAGAGCGCGGTCGACGGCACACCGACCCGACGCCCAAGGTCCGCAGAGTTCATGTTCCGGATGCTACCCCTATTTCGTCAAAGTGACGAGATCTCGGGTCGTTTGTGCGATGACCCCTCCCGGGTGGCAGCATGGGGTGGGTGAGTGTCGCCCCTACAGAGATCGAGCGCCCCGAATCGGCCGAGGAGAGCCTCGTCGTCCCCGAGCCTGACGTGCCCTGGGTGACGCTGGTGCACAACGACCCGGTCAACCTCATGAGCTATGTGACCTATGTCTTCCAGGCGTACTTCGGTTACTCCAAGGACAAGGCGCACAAGCTGATGCTGGACGTCCACCACAAGGGGCGGGCCGTCGTCTCCAGCGGCAGCCGCGAGGAGATGGAACGCGACGTCCAGGCCATGCACGGCTACGGGCTGTGGGCCACCCTCACGCAGGACCGCAACTAGGGCCGGTCCGGCGGGGCCCGCCGGGGCGCCGAGGCACGCGCGCCGCCGGCCCCGCACCGCAGGGTTCGCACCGCACAGCCCGACAGACCGACCGACCCATCATCCCCATCATCGGAGAGAACCCATGGCCGGCCACTTCGAGGCCACCCCAGGCGGCGGCGCGGCCGTCGCGCTCGACGAGGTGGAGATCGCGATCCTGCGCTCCCTCGCCGTCCAGCTGCTGGAACTGATCGGCCCCGGCGACGAGCCCGCCGAGGGCGAGGACCCGCTCGCCGCGCTCTTCGCGGAAGGGCCCAGCGAACCGCCCGCCGACCCCGCCCTGGCCCGCCTCTTCCCCGAGGCGTACGGCGACGAGGACGGCGAACTGCGCGCCGCCTCCGCCGAGTTCCGCCGCTTCACCGAGAACGACCTGCGCGCCCGCAAGCGCGACGACGCCCTCGTCGTCGTACGCACCCTGGACGCGCTCACGACCGCCGGGAACGGCGGCGCCGTGCTCGAACTCACCGCCGACGAGTGCCGCAACTGGCTCGGCACCCTCAACGACCTCCGGCTCACCATCGGCACCCGCCTGGAGGTCTCCGAGGAGGACGAGGGCGAGGCCGGCTCGCTCTACCGGCTGCCCGACAGCGACCCGCGCAAGCCGATGGTCATGGCCTACCTCTGGCTCGGCGGGCTCCAGGAGACCCTCGTGGAAACGCTGATGCCGGAGTGACGCCGGATGCCCCGCGCGCCGTCGGAACGGGACGGCGAACACCTCACCCGAATGGTCCTTGTCGCTGAGACGGGATGCCTTCATCCGCTTTTCCTTGTGCTGACCGCCACGTAATTCCCGGTGGGCGGGCACGGCGAAAGGCGCAGCACATGACATCGGCGCAGATCGACGAGGGGAAAGGCGGCCGGCCGGCCGCACGGGACGAGTCCACCGGGCCGGTGGGCGAGGGATACCAGCGGGCCCTCGGCGCCCGCCAGATCCAGATGATCGCCATCGGCGGAGCCATCGGCACCGGGCTCTTCCTCGGCGCGGGAAAGGCGATCGCCAAGGCCGGGCCCAGCCTGATCCTGGCCTACGCCGTCGCGGGCCTGGTCATCTTCCTCATCATGCGGGCACTGGGCGAACTCCTCATGTACCGGCCGGTCTCGGGCTCCTTCTCCGAGTACGCCCGCGAATTCGTCGGCCCCTTCGCGGGATTCGCCACCGGCTGGACCTACTGGCTCTTCTGGGTCGTCACCGGAATCACCGAAGTCACCGCGGCCGCCCAGTACATGACGTTCTGGTTCGACATCCCCCCGTGGACGTCGGCGCTGTTCTTCACGATCGTCCTGTACGGGGTGAACCTGATCTCCGTGAAACTCTTCGGAGAGCTCGAATTCTGGTTCTCCATGGTCAAGGTGACCGCCATCGTCGGCATGATCCTCATCTGCGCCGGAATCCTCACCCTCGGCTTCTCCGACGCCGGTCGAACCGCCTCCGTCACCCACCTCTGGGCCGACGGCGGCTTCTTCCCGCACGGCATCAAGGGCACCCTGATGACCCTGCAGATCGTGATGTTCGCCTTCCTCGCCGTCGAACTCGTCGGCGTCACCGCGGGCGAGTCCAAGGACCCGAGGACCGTGCTGCCCAAGGCCATCAACACCGTGCCGTGGCGCATCGCCGTCTTCTACGTCGGCGCCCTCGTCATGATCCTCTCCGTGGTCCCGTGGTCCGTGTTCCGGCCGGACGTCTCGCCGTTCGTCGCCGCCTTCGAGAAGATGGGCCTCGGCGTCGGCGCCGGCATCGTCAACTTCGTCGTGCTGACCGCGGCCCTCTCCTCCTGCAACTCCGGCATGTACTCCACCGGCCGCATGCTCCGCGACCTCTCGCTCAACGGCCAGGGCCCGGAGCTCTTCACCCGGCTCACCCGGAGCGGCACCCCGCTCGTCGGCACGACCTTCTCCGCCGCCCTGATGCTCGTCGGCGTCTGGATCAACTACCAGTGGCCCGGGGACGCCTTCACCTACGTCGTCTCCTTCGCCACCATCTCCGGCATGTGGGCCTGGATCATGATCCTCGTCTGCCAGATCCGCTACCGGCGCCTCGCCGACCGCGGACTGCTCCCGCGCTCGGACTTCCGGGCCCCCGGCGCCCCGTTCACCAGCTTCTTCGCGCTGGCCTTCATCGCGGTGGTCGTGGTGATGATGGGCATCGACCCGAGCACCAGGATCTCGCTGTACTGCGCCCCGCTCTGGGCCGCCCTCCTCGGCGTCTCGTACCTGGTCCTCAGGGCCCGCAACCCGGAGGGCGGGGCGTTCGCGAAGGCCCGGCCCGAGGCCGGCGGCGCGGCGCCCGCGAGGGGCGGGAGGCGGAGGACCCCCACGGGGAACTGAGAGCGCCCGGCGGCGAGCCCTGCGACACCCGCTGCCGGACGCTCCGAGACCTCCGGCATCCCCTCCGCCCCCGCGGAAGCCGGACGCCCCAACGGTCGTGTCCGCCATTCGGGCCGTGGTGTATCAGATCTCGGTACGCCATGGCCCGCGGCCTATCCTGGCGCCATGCTGACCATCACCCAGGCGCTCCACGACCAGATCGTCGCGCACGCCCGCGCCGACCACCCCGACGAGGCGTGCGGCGTGGTCGCCGGGCCGGCCGGGACCGGCCGCGCCGAACGGTTCATCCCGATGCTCAACGCCGCCCGTTCGCCCACCTTCTACGAGTTCGACTCGGCCGACCTCCTCAAGCTCTACCGCGAGATGGACGACCGCGACGAGGAGCCGGTGATCATCTACCACTCCCACACGGCGACCGAGGCGTACCCCTCGCGCACCGACGTCACCTACGCCAACGAACCCGGCGCCCACTACGTCCTCGTCTCCACGGCGGACACCGACGACGCGGGCCCCTTCCAGTTCCGCTCGTACCGCATCGTCGACGGCGTGATCACCGAGGAGGACGTCGAGGTCGTCGAGGCGTACGAGGTCGCCTGACCGCCCCGCCCGGCCGCCGGGACGGGAGTCGCCCGGCGGCCCGGCGGACCCGGGACGACACAGATCGTCCACCTGCCGAACGCCACCCATCCGTCATGTGAGATCACACTCGGGATTGCGGACCGGGAATCGATACGATGAGCGCATGGTTCTCCATGACGTGAGCGACAAGACGCCGGGCATGCTGCTCGTCGCGCGGCTGCACGTCGACCTGTGCAGGCTCTCCAGCGCGATCTGTACGAGCCGCCCGCCCGCCGACCGCGAGGTCTGAGCCGGGCCGCGGCCCGAGCACCGCACGTACGCACCAACCCCCGCGCGGGGGCAGAGCCGCGCGCCCCACGCCACTTCCCCGCTTCCGACAGGAGCCCACGCCATGGCCATCGAGGTCCGCATCCCGACCATCCTCCGCACCTACACCGACGGCGCCAAGGCCGTCGAGGGCAACGGGGAGACCCTCGCCGACCTCTTCACGGACCTGGACAGCCGCCACAACGGCATCCGTGAGCGCATCGTCGACGGCGGCGAACTCCGCCGCTTCGTGAACGTCTACCTCAACGACGAGGACGTCCGCTTCCTCGACGGCATCTCCACCAAGCTGAGCGACGGCGACAGCGTCACGATCCTCCCGGCCGTCGCCGGCGGAATGCGCTGATGCGGTACGACTCCCCGCTGGCGGCCGTGGGGAACACTCCCCTCGTCCGCCTCCCGCGGCTCTCCCCCTCCGACGACGTCCGCATCTGGGCCAAGCTGGAGGACCGCAACCCCACCGGCTCGATCAAGGACCGCCCCGCGCTCCACATGGTCGAACAGGCGGAGAAGGACGGCCGGTTGACCCCCGGCTGCACCATCCTGGAGCCCACCAGCGGCAACACCGGCATCTCGCTCGCCATGGCGGCCAAGCTCAAGGGCTACCGCATCGTGTGCGTCATGCCGGAGAACACCTCCCAGGAACGGCGCGACCTGCTCGCCATGTGGGGCGCCGAGATCATCTCGTCCCCGGCGGCGGGCGGCTCCAACACGGCGGTACGCGTCGCCAAGGAGCTGGCCGCCGAGCACCCGGACTGGATCATGCTCTACCAGTACGGGAACCCGGACAACGCGGGCGCCCACTACGCCACCACCGGCCCCGAGATCCTCACCGACCTCCCCTCCGTCACCCACTTCGTGGCGGGCCTCGGCACCACGGGGACGCTCATGGGCGTCGGCCGCTACCTGCGCGAACACAAGCCGGACGTCAAGATCGTCGCCGCGGAGCCGCGCTACGACGACCTCGTCTACGGCCTGCGCAACCTCGACGAGGGCTTCGTGCCCGAGCTGTACGACGCCTCCGTCCTCACCACCCGCTTCTCCGTCGGCTCGGCGGACGCCGTCACCCGCACCCGCGAACTCCTCCAGCAGGAGGGAATCTTCGCGGGCGTCTCCACCGGCGCCGCACTCCACGCGGCGATCGGCGTGGGGAACAAGGCCGTCAAGGCGGGGGAGCAGGCCGACATCGTCTTCGTCGTCGCGGACGGCGGCTGGAAGTACCTGTCGACGGGCGTCTACACGGCCCCGACCACGGAAGCCGCCATCGAAACACTCCAGGGCCAGCTCTGGGCCTGAGCACCGACGGGCCACCGGCGGATCACCGGAACCGAGACCGTCACCAGAGCCGGGACCGTCACCGGGGAAGACCCGCACCACATCCGTCCGCCTGGCGGGCCGAACACCCCGGCCCGCCAGGCGGACGGATGTGGTGCGGGTCTTCCCCGGTGACGGTCCCGGCTCTGGTGACGGTCTCGGTTCCGGTGATCCGCCGGTGGCCCGTCGGTGCTCAGGCCCAGAGCTGGCCCTGGAGTGTTTCGATGGCGGCTTCCGTGGTCGGGGCCGT
>NZ_RDBO01000071.1:73120-74605 GCF_008120935.1 Streptomyces sp. sk2.1 | reverse complement strand
CCCCGCACCCGCTCCCACACCTTCGGGTCCACGTTCCCCACCCGCCGCCGGAACCCCCGCACGGCCACCTGCCGCAATTCGTCCGTCTCCAGATAACTCGCCCGGTTCCGCGCGTCCCCCACCGTCCCCGCGGGCAGCGCGATCACTCCCGGCCGGTCCTCGTGGCACTTGCTGGTGATCTTCGCGACGAGCGCCGAGTCACCCCGTACCGAGAGCACCAGGCAGGGCCGGTCCTTCGCGCCCGGCCCGTCCTCGTACGGCACCTCCGCCCACCAGATCTCTCCCGGCCGGGGCCGCGCCCCCCGCTCCGGGCCGGTCCCGCGACCGGGCGCCGCCGGAGGACGGGTCCGCCCGCCCGGCCGCGTACCGGGCGGCGTCCCCGCCGAGCCGCCGGAACGCCCGCGGGGCCGGCCACCGCCCCGCCCCCGGCCGTCGGCGACCGCCGCGACGAGTGCGAGCAGTACCACCAGAACGAGTGCGAGCCACCACCAGGACATGTCCATGCCCCCGACCGTACCGGCGTCCCCGCCGCTTCCATCGAACCGGTGACAGCACAGGTGAGTTCCCCCACAACGGACGGCCGTGGAGGAGCGACCGGCACTTTCGCGCCTTACGCTCGACAAACCGCTCAACAGACCGTACGAACCCTCCCCGTTCCCACGTCCCGGAGGTTCACGCTCCATGAAGCTCACCGTCGTCGGCTGCTCCGGCTCGTTCCCGTCCGCGGGATCGGCATGCTCGAGCTACCTCGTAGAGGCCGACGGCTTCAGGCTGCTCCTCGACATGGGCAACGGCGCCCTCGGCGAGCTGCAGCGTCACATCGGTCTCTACGACCTCGACGCCATCTTCCTCAGCCACCTCCACGCCGATCACTGCATCGACATGTGCGCGTACTTCGTCGTCCGCTACTACCGGCACGACGGCGGCCGCCCCACCCCCATCCCCGTCTACGGACCCGAGGGCACCGAGCAGCGGCTGACCACCGCCCACGCCGACACCCCGTCCGAGCACGCGATGAGCGAGGTCTTCGACTTCCACACGCTGAAGCCGGGAACGTTCGAGATCGGACCCTTCTCGGTCCGCACGGAGAAGGTCTGCCACCCCGTCGACACCTTCGCGATCCGCGTCGAGCACGGCGGCCGCTCGCTCGCGTACTCCGGGGACACCGGCATCTGCGAGGCCCTGGACGAACTCGCCGAGGGGGTCGACCTGTTCCTCTGCGAAGCATCGTTCCTCCACGGCAAGGAGGACATTCCGGACCTCCACCTCAACGGCCGCGAGGCGGGCGAGACCGCCGCCCGCGCCGGGGTGGGGCGGCTCGTCCTGACCCACATCCCGCCGTGGACCGACGCCGACCGCAATCTGGCCGACGCCCGCGCGGTCTTCCACGGACCGGCGGACGTCGCGGTCCCGGGCGCGGTCTACGAGGTCTGAGGGCCGTTCCCCGAGGGGCGCCCGGCGCCCCTCGGGGAACGGCCCTCAGAC
>NZ_RDBO01000071.1:62096-73020 GCF_008120935.1 Streptomyces sp. sk2.1 | reverse complement strand
GCCCGCGGGTCCCGGACGCGGCGAAGCCCCTCACCTCCCGCCCGGGGAGATGAGGGGCTTCGCCGCGCGGAGCGCGTGGTGGTCGCGGGACCTACTTGGCCTCGGCCCTGAGGAGCTCGGCGAGTTCCTCGTCGGACTCGCGGCCCGGGGTCGGCAGGTTGAACTTCGTGATCGCGAACCGGAAGACCACGTAGTACACCGCCGCGAAGCAGAGGCCGACCAGCACCAGCATCCACGGCTTGCTCGCGATGCCCAGGTTCAGCCCGAAGTCGACGAGGCCGGCCGAGAAGCCGAAGCCGTCCTTCATCCCGAGCCCCCAGGTCAGGGCCATGGACACCCCGGTGAGCACCGCGTGGACCGCGTACAGGACGGGGGCGATGAACATGAACGTGAACTCGATCGGCTCGGTCACACCGGTCACGAACGAGGTGAGCGCGAGGGAGAACATCATGCCGCCGACGACCTTGCGGCGCTCCGGACGGGCGCAGTGCACGATCGCCAGGCAGGCCGCCGGAAGGGCGAACATCATGATCGGGAAGAAGCCGGTCATGAACTGTCCGGCCGTCGGGTCACCGGCCAGGAAGCGGTTGATGTCGCCGCTCTTGCCCTCGAACTCACCGGCCTGGAACCACGGGAACGAGTTCAGCAGGTGGTGCATGCCGACCGGGATCAGCGCACGGTTGGCGACACCGAAGATGCCCGCGCCGACCGCGCCGGAACCGACCAGCCACTCGCCGAAGTTGTGCAGACCGGTGCCCAGGACCGGCCAGACGTAACCGAAGACGATGCCGATGACCAGGCCCGCGAAGGCGGAGAGGATCGGGACCAGGCGGCGGCCGCCGAAGAAGCCCGCCCAGGCCGGCAGCTTCGTGCGGTGGAACCGCTGGTAGAGCAGCGCGACGACGAGGCCCATCACCACACCGCCGAGGACCTTGGCGTCCACGGGGGCGTCCGCCATCACGACCTTGCCGTCGACGACCGTCGCGACCTGCGGCAGGTTGCTGTCCGTGAAGGTGGCGAGCACCTTCTGGAAGACCAGGTAGCCGGTGACGGCCGCGAGCGCGGTCGAACCGTCGGACTTCTTGGCGAAGCCGATCGCGATGCCGACGGCGAACAGCAGCGCCATGTTGTCGAGGATCGCGTTGCCGCCCGCGGCCATGAAGGTCGCGATCCTGGTGATGAAGCCCGGGAACGACTCCCGGCCGAGCATGTCCTCGTTGCCGAGCCGGACCAGGAGGGCCGCTGCGGGCAGCACCGCGACCGGCAGCATGAGGCTGCGGCCGATGCGCTGCATGACCGCCATCACGCCGGCGCCCTTCTTCTTGGTGACCGCGGACGCGGTGTCTGCCGTGGACATCAACTTCCTCCATTGGACAAGGCGCCGCCCGGATCTCTGACGGGGGGAGGCGGCGACTCGAAGAACGCGGCAGAGCGCCACGTGGTCTGGACCACTCAGTGGTGTAGACCAGTTGTAACACGGTGAGCGCCACATAAGGAACCAGCGATTCCGGATTGCTTCGCATGAGCAACACCACACGTTCGGCGACATGGCGAAGGCCCCCGGACCACACGGTCCGGGGGCCTTCGTCGACCGGGTCACCGACCCGGCCGACGTGCTACTTCGTGAGGTTCCTCTCGATCTCCTCCTCCAGCTCGTCGGGCTCGCGTCCCGGCGTCTGGAGGTCGAACCTGGTGATCGCGAACCGGAAGATCACGTAGTACACGGCGGCGAACGCCAGCCCGATCGGAATGATCAGCCAGGGTTTGGTCGCCAGACTCCAGTTGATGACGTAGTCGATCAGCCCCGCGGAGAAACTGAAGCCGTCCTTGACCCCCAGCGCCCAGGTCACCGCCATCGAGACACCCGTGAGCACCGCGTGGATCCCGTACAGCAGCGGCGCGACGAAGAGGAACGAGTACTCGATCGGCTCGGTGATGCCCGTCACGAACGACGTCAGGGCGACCGAGAGCATCATGCCGCCGACCGCCTTGCGGCGGTTCGGCTTGGCGCAGTGGTAGATCGCCAGCGCCGCCGCGGGCAGGGCGAACATCATGATCGGGAAGAAGCCCGAGGTGAACTGGCCGGCCGTCGGGTCGCCCGCCAGGAACCGGTTGATGTCACCGTGCACGACCGTCCCGTCCGGCTTGGTGAAGTCGCCGAACTGGAACCAGATGAAGGTGTTCAGGAACTGGTGCAGCCCGACGACCAGCAGTGCGCGGTTGGCGACACCGAAGATGCCCGAGCCCACCCAGTCCAGGTCCGCCAGCCACTTGGAGAAGCTCGTCAGACCGTCACCGATCGGCTGCCACAGCCAGGCGCACAGCGCCGCGAAGAGCAGACCGACGAACGCCATGATGATCGGGACGAGCCGGCGGCCGTTGAAGAAGCCCAGCCAGTCCACCAGCTTGACCCGGTGGTACCGCTGCCAGAACCAGGCGGACAGCAACCCCATCACGATGCCGCCGAACACTCCGGGATTCTGGTACGCGGCCGCCGTGACCTTGGCGTCCTCGGTCACACAAGTGCCGAACCAGGTGCCGCCCGAGGTGAACGTCTCGCCCGGGGCGCAGTCCACCGGGAAGGCGTGCAGCACCGCGTAGTACACGAGGAAACCGGCCACCGCGGCGAGCGCGGTCGAACCGTCCGACTTCTTCGCCATGCCGATCGCGACACCGACGCAGAACAGCAGCGGAAGGCCGAGCCCGGAATCGAGCAGCGCGCCGCCCGCCGCCGCGAACACCTTGGCGACGTTGTTCCAGCCCAGCCCCTCGTCACCGAATACGTCCGGCTGGCCCAACCGGTTGAGAATGCCCGCCGCGGGCAGCACCGCGATCGGGAGCTGGAGGCTGCGCCCCATCTTCTGAAGGCCCTGGAAGAAGCCGTTCCACCAGGTCTTCCGCGGTACTTCGGCGCTGGTTGAGCTCATCGGCATCCTCCCGGAACGAGGCGCGTTCGGCAGTCGTCGCAGAATGGTGTAGACCAGTTGAGGTACGGTGCGTAACCCGCCTGGAAGACAGGGCGCCAGTGATCGTCATCATTGAGGACGGTCCAGTCACTCGCTCGCGAAGCTGGGCCAAACGTGCGTTACGGTGACGAAACGGACCCATGGTGGGCCGTCGCACGCATGTGAAGAACCAAGGAGAAGTCCATGGCCAGCAAGGCTGAGAAGATCGTCGCCGGGCTCGGCGGTATCGACAACATCGACGAGATCGAAGGCTGCATCACCCGCCTCCGCACCGAGGTCCACGACGCGAGCAAGGTCGACGAAGCCGCGCTCAAGGCCGCCGGCGCCCACGGCGTCGTCAAGATGGGCACCGCGATCCAGGTCGTCATCGGCACCGACGCCGACCCCATCGCCGCCGACATCGAAGACATGATGTGACCGGCCGCCGCACCCCCGGCTGAGCAGGACCGCCCGGTACCGCCACAGGCCCCGGCCGGGGGTGGGCGGGGCCTGTGGCGGTACCGGGCGGTCCTGCCCAACTGCCACTCGGTTACGGACACTTACCGCGGCCGCGGCAAGGCGCGACGCAACTCGCCCGCAGGAGCGGCGCAGTGAGCACCGGCACCCGATACACACCCGAACGGCCGCCCACCCCGCACCCGATAGGGTCGACGCCATGTCTCGTATCGACGGCCGCACCCCCGAACAGCTCCGTCCCGTCACCATCGAACGCGGATGGAGCAAGCACGCCGAAGGCTCCGTACTCATCTCCTTCGGCGACACCAAGGTCTTCTGCACCGCCTCCGTCACCGAGGGCGTCCCCCGCTGGCGCAAGGGCAGCGGCGAGGGCTGGGTCACCGCCGAGTACTCGATGCTGCCCCGCTCCACCAACACCCGCGGCGACCGCGAATCCGTACGCGGCAAGATCGGCGGCCGCACCCACGAGATCAGCCGCCTCATCGGCCGGTCCCTGCGCGCCGTCATCGACTACAAGGCCCTCGGCGAGAACACCATCGTCCTCGACTGCGACGTCCTCCAGGCCGACGGCGGCACCCGCACCGCCGCCATCACCGGCGCCTACGTCGCCCTCGCCGACGCCGTCGCCTGGGCCCAGCGCAAGAAGATCGTCAAGCACGGCCGCAAGCCGCTGACCGACACCGTCTCCGCCATCAGCGTCGGCATCGTCGACGGCACCCCCCTCCTCGACCTCTGCTACGAGGAGGACGTCCGCGCCGAAACCGACATGAACGTCGTCTGCACCGGCGACGGCCGCTTCGTCGAGGTCCAGGGCACCGCCGAGGCCACCCCCTTCGACCGCAAGGAACTGGGCGCCCTCCTCGACCTCGCCACCGCCGGCTGCGCGGACCTGACCATCCTTCAGAACGAGGCCCTCGCCCGCACTCTCGGCGACTGACGAAGCAACCTTGCACGCGTCGCCCCGCGTCGTTATGAACACGGGCGCACGGTTCGAACCGTGCGCCCGTCCACATATCCGTCCCCGGGGAGGAACCGCACCATGGCCAAGACCGCCCGCCGCCGCGCCACCGTCGCACTGACCCTGACCGCACTCGCGCTCGGGCTCACCGCGGCGACCGGCTGCGCCGCCGTCGACAAGGCACTCGACTGCGTCCGCACCGCCGACGCCATCGCCACCAGCGTCGACAACCTCCAGCAGGCCGTCTCCAACGTGGCGAGCGACCCCACCCAGGCGTCCGAAGCCCTCGACGAGATCGAGAAGGAACTCGGCAAGCTCGGCGACGAGACCGACAACGCCGACCTCGGCAAGGCCGTCGACGACCTCAAGGAAGGCGTCGGCAACGTCCGCGACTCCATCGACAAGGGCGACGCCACCCCCGACATCACCCCGGTCGCCGACGCGGCCAAGGAGATCGGCAAGGTCTGCACCCCCTGACCACCCCGGGCGGCACTCGGAGCACCCCCGATACTGGGTGACATGACCCGCCTCATCCTCGCCACCCGCAACGCCGGGAAGATCACCGAACTCCACGCGATCCTCGCCGACGCAGGCCTCACCCACGAGCTCGTCGGCGCGGACGCGTACCCCGACATCCCCGACGTCAAGGAGACCGGCGTCACCTTCGCCGAGAACGCCCTGCTCAAGGCCCACGCCCTGGCCAGGGCCACCGGCCACCCCGCGATCGCCGACGACTCCGGCCTCTGCGTGGACGTGCTCGGCGGCGCCCCCGGCATCTTCTCCGCCCGCTGGGCCGGCACCCACGGCGACGACAAGGCCAACCTGGACCTGCTCCTGGCCCAGCTCTCCGACATCGACGGGGCCCACCGCGGCGCCCACTTCGCCTGCGCCGCCGCCCTCGCCCTCCCCGACGGAACGGAACGCGTGGTCGAGGGCCGCCTCACCGGCACCCTGCGCCCCGCCCCCTCCGGCACGAACGGCTTCGGCTACGACCCGATCCTCCAGCCCGAGGGCGAGACCCGCACCTGCGCGGAACTGACCCCCGCGGAGAAGAACGCGATCAGCCACCGCGGCAAGGCGTTCCGGGCACTGGTGCCGGTGGTGCGGGAGTTGGTGGGGTGAGACATGCCGATGGACCGCCCGATCGAGGGCGGCCCATCAGTATGTGCGGCCGGTGGGATTCGAACCCACACGGGATTTCTCCCACGGCGTTCTAAGCGCCGCTCGTCTGCCATTCCGACACGGCCGCCCGCCGCATCATCGTATCCGGCAAGGTGCCAAACGGGAGAGCGGGTTTGTCAACACGCACCGCGGCGGCCCCCGCGGCACCAGGTGGCCGTGACGGCGTGGCAGTTCGGACACAGAAGCCGCAGGTTCTCGGCGCGGTCGTCGCTCCAGTCGCCGTTGATGTGATCGACTTCAAGTGTCATCGGTTTGCCCTGCCACGTGGCGCCGGTTCCGCATTCGGCGCATTCCTGCGGGACGCCGATCTCCAGCAAGGCGCGACGGAGCAGGACGGTCTTCGTGCGGCGTTCGCCGTTGTGCTTGAGCAGCACGTGCTCGGCGGTCTTCAGCGGGGTGGGGCCGGCTCGTCCCCGCTGATGGCCCTGGCCCAGGAAGTGGGTGATGGTGAGGCCGTCCTCGGCCACCCAGTTCTGCAGGCGGTTCCGCTCTCTCGTGGTGTCGATGCGACCCAGCAGCCGGAGGACGCCCGCCACGGAGACGGCCCCGGCGACGGCCTCGGCGAGCTCCGTCCGGGAAGGGCGTGGCCCGGTTCTGCGGCGGACATGGCTGCGGAAGTGCGAGACGTCGATGCCGAAATGCTCGAAACGCCTGAGAAGATACCGGCGGAGGTGGCCGTAAGGACGTGTGCCCAGGAATGCGATGACCTCGTCGATGCCGTTGCACTTCTCAGCTGCTTCAGCCAGCCGTTCGCGTGTGTATCGGGTGCCGGTGCTCACTGCGCCGCTCCTGCGGGCGAGTTGCGTCGCGCCTTGCCGCGGCCGCGGTAAGTGTCCGTAACCGAGTGGCAGTTGGGGCAGAGGAAACGCAGGTTCCCGGGGTGGTTGTTCCGCCAGTCGCCGTCGATGTGATCGACTTCGAGTGGGAGCGGTCGGCCGCGCCAGAAGGGCTCGGTACCGCACATCACGCAGCGTTGCTCGATGCCGATGGTGACCAGGGCTCGTTTGAGTCGATCTCCCGGTACCCGGCGGGCGTCGGAGGGGTGCTGGGCGACGAGGAGTTCCTCGGGGCTGCGGCGCTGTTTCTTTCCCTTCCTGGAGGTCGGCGCGAAATGGGAAGTGTCAATCCCGAGGGCCTTCACCCGGCGGCTGATGTGCGTGTGATGGCCGCCCACCACATCGAGGCCGAGAGCTCGCAGCACCTGGCACATGTTTGTCGAGGAGGCGATCACGGGCTCCAGGACCTCTCTCGTCCAGCGCGCGCCCTCGCGCTCGAAGTGCCCGGTGCCGATGCCCATCTTTCTCATGCGGGCAACGACGTATCGCCTCGTCGGGCTCTTCGGATCGACCCCGAGCTTCGCCAGCGCTTCGGACAGCGTTCGCGATGACGAGGCAGCCGACTCCAGCCGCTCTCGTGTGTACGGACTTGCCCCCATGTTTCCCCTCCATATCCGGCCGCACGTTCGTGGCCTCGTACGGATCAACGAGCCGTTTATCGGGGCGTCACGTCCGATATCCGACAAGATGTGGAATGGTCTGTGCCGTTTCGAGGAAGGTTGAAGCAGCGGGGGTCATTCCGGTGGGTGGGGGCGTCCGGGTCAGAACTTCGGTTCGGGGGCCCGGGACGCGACCAGTTCGGCTGCTTCCTCGTGGGTCTCCACCGAGGGCGGGGAGCCGGCCAGGGGTTGTTGGGCGGTTTCCTCCATGCAGGCCACGGCGATCGCGCCGACCAGGGCCGCGGCCATCGCGTAGAAGGCCGGCATCAGGTTGCTTCCGCTCCAGCTGATCAGTGCCGTGATCACCAGCGGGGTCGTGCCGCCGAAGAGGGAGGCGGAGAGGTTGTAGCCCACGGAGAGGGAGCCGTAGCGGACCGGGGTGGGGAAGAGGGCCGGGAGGGCGGCGGACATCGTGCCGAGCATGCAGACGAGGGAGAGGCCCAGCATCAGCATGCCCGCCGTGATGGCGGGGACGCCGCCCCGGCGGATGAGGAGGAACGCGGGCAGGGAGAGGAGGAGGAAGCCGAGCATGCCGCTCATCAGGAGCGGTTTGCGGCCGAAGCGGTCGGAGAGCCTGCCCACCTGGTTGATGATCAGCATCAGGAGGACCATGACGGCGAGCAGGACGAGCAGTCCGTGGGTCTCGCTGTAGCCGAGCTCGTCGGAGAGGTAGGTCGGCATGTACGACAGCAGCATGTAGTCGGTGATGTTGTACGCGCCGACCAGGCAGACGCAGAGGATCAGTGACGGCCAGTACTGCCGGAAGATCCTGGCGAGGTCGCCCTTGGTGGTGGTCTCGACGTGGTCGGCGGCCTCCGAGGTGTGGACGGTGCCGCCCTCCAGCTTCTGGAAGGCGGGGGTCTCGTCCAGCCGCAGCCGCAGGTAGAGGCCGACCAGGCCGAGGGGGCCCGCGACGAGGAACGGGATGCGCCAGCCCCAGGCGTCCATCCGGGCGGGGTCGAGGACGGCGGTCAGCGCGGTGACGAGCCCGGCGGCGCCGACGTAGCCGGCCAGGGTGCCGAATTCGAGGAAGCTGCCGAAGTAGCCGCGGCGCTTGTCGGGGGCGTACTCGGCGATGAAGGTGGACGCGCCGCCGTACTCGCCACCGGTGGAGAAGCCCTGGACCAGGCGGAAGAAGATCAGCAGCACGGGGGCCCAGAGGCCGATGGAGTCGTGGGAGGGGATGACGCCGATCGCGAAGGTGCCGACCGCCATCAGGATCATGGTGAGGGCGAGGACCTTCTTGCGGCCGATCCGGTCGCCCATGGGGCCGAAGAACATTCCGCCGAGGGGACGTACGAGGAAGGCGACGGCGAAGGTGGCGAACGAGGAGAGGAGCTGGGTGGTGTCGTTCCCGGACGGGAAGAAGACATGGCCCAGGGTGACGGCCAGGTAGGAGTAGATCCCGAAGTCGAACCACTCCATGGCGTTGCCGAGCGAGGCCGCCTTCACCGCCCGCTTGACCGCCTGGTCGTCGGTGATGGTGATGTCCGACCTGCGCAGCCTCGGGTTCCTCCGCTGCCGGATGGCGCGGAAGAGGGTGGGGTGGCGTCTGACCGCTGCGGGGTCGGCCGCCCGGTGGGGGTCGGTGGCCGCCATGGCCGGTCCTTTCCTGGAGGACTCTTCCAGGACAGGCTTCTGCTCGGTCATGGCGGCCGCAAACCGGGCGGCGTCCGGATCAGATGCCGAGATCCTTGATGATCTTGGCGACGTGGCCGGTGGCCCGGACGTTGTAGAGGGCCCGTTCGACCTTGCCGTCCTCGTCGACGACGATCGTGGAGCGGATGACGCCGGTCACCGTTTTGCCGTAGAGCTTCTTCTCGCCGAAGGCGCCGTACGCCTCAAGGGTCTCCTTGGAGGGGTCGCCGACCAGCGTGACCTTCAGGTTCTCCTTCTCGCGGAACTTGGCGAGCTTCTCGGGCTTGTCGGGGGAGACGCCGATGACGTCGTACCCGGCGCCGGTGAGCAGCTCCAGGTTGTCGGTGAAGTCGCAGGCCTGCTTGGTGCAGCCGGGGGTGAGGGCGGCCGGGTAGAAGTAGACGATGACCTTGCGGCCCTTGTGGTCGGCGAGCGAGACCCCGTTGCCGTCGGCGTCGGGCAGGGTGAAGGCGGGGGCGGTGTCGCCGGGCTGGAGTCGCTCGCTCATGGTTCTCCTCGGGTGGCACGGGGTGATGACGGGACCGAGCGTAACGACCCGGGGAGCAATAGGGGTGCCGCCGAGTGTGCGGACGGTCGAGCTGACAGACTGTCGATGAAGATTCAGACGAAGGTTTACCGGACGACGACCACGGAGGCGGCGCAGTGTCGGATGCCAGGACCCCTGCGCAGATCGAGGCGGACATCATCAGCAGGCGTGAGCAGCTTGCGGTGGTGCTCGATGAGATCGGGGTGCGCGTGCACCCGAAGACGATCATTGAGGATGCGAAGGCCAGGGCTGCCGAGGCCGTGGACCGGACGGCCGGGCGGGCGTTCGTCGCGGTGAACCGGGCGGTGTCGGACGTGAAGGCGCAGTTCGTGTCGGAGGACGGCGCCCCGCGTCTGGAGCGGGTGATCCCGGCCGCGCTGCTCGGGGTGGGCGTCGTGGGTCTGGTGGTGGCGTCGAAGCGGCGCCGGAAGCGTTGAGGCGGCGGTCCGCGCACCCCGGAGGCGTGCGGAGTCGCGACGGACAGGTAGGTTGCGGGGCGTGAGCGAGAACACCGACGACAAGCTGCCCATCCGCATGCTGCACGACCGTGTGCTGGTCCGGTCCGATACGCCCGAGGGCGAGCGGCGTTCGGGTGGCGGCATCCTGATTCCGGCGACCGCTGCGGTCGGCCGTCGGCTGGCCTGGGCCGTGGTGGTCGCGGTGGGTCAGAACGTACGGACGGTGGAGCCGGGCGACCGGGTGCTGTACGACCCCGAGGACCGGGCGGAGGTCGAGGTGCGGGGCGTGGCGTACGTGCTGATGCGCGAGCGGGACCTGCACGCGGTGGCGGCGGACCGGTTCGAGGGTTCGGTGGATTCGACCGGGCTGTATCTGTAGCCGCCGGGGCTGCCGGAGTCGTAGGGCGCCGGGGCTGCCGGAGCCGTAGGCGTTGGGGCTGTCGGTGCCGGGCCGTGTCCGTGGCCCCGCCCCGCCCCGTCCTGTTCCGCCCGCTCCACCCGTTCCGTCGTCCCTGTTCATGATGATGGGCATTCGGCCCGGTGACCGACGTCACCGGGCCTTTTGCCTGTTCTTTGCTACGGTGGGACCACCCCGACGAGACGCGCCGTACCGGGTTTCGCAAAGACGACGCACCTGTGTTGATCGCGTGTTCTGTCTCGTCGGAGGTGCCGTCATGGCGTGGGTCCTGCTCGTTGTCGCCGGTCTGCTGGAAGTGGCCTGGTCGATCGGGATGAAGTACACCGAGGGGTTCACCCGGCTGTGGCCGAGTGTGTTCACGGGGTTCGGGATCGTGGCGAGCATGGTGTTGCTGTCCCATGCGGCCAAAACGCTGCCGATCGGTACGGCGTACGGGGTGTGGGTCGGCATCGGTGCGGCCGGGGCGGCGGTGCTCGGCATGGTGGTGCTGAACGAGCCGGTGACCGCCGCCCGGATATTCTTCGTCTGTCTGCTGCTGGTCGCCGTCGTGGGGCTGAAGGCGACCTCGGGTCACTGACCGGGGCCGGAGGCGGGGGCGGGGCCCGGTGCCGGGGTGCCCCGGTTGCCGGGGGCGAAGCCGTAGCCGTCCGGGCCCTGGGTGTTCCCGCCCCCGTTTCCTCCGCCGTTGCCGTTGCCGCCGGTGTTGTCGCCGCCCTGGGGGCCGCCGTTGWCCCCGCCGCCGTTCTGTGCGCCGCCGAGGAGGACAAGGCCGCCTGGTTCGCCGGCTACACCCCCGACCTCACCAC
>NZ_RDBO01000071.1:52297-61996 GCF_008120935.1 Streptomyces sp. sk2.1 | reverse complement strand
CCTGGGGGCCGGTTTCCTCGTCGGTGGGCGGGAGGGGTTCCTCGACACCGCTCTCCAGGTCGAGGTCGAAGTCCCGGACCCCGGTGCCGCGCAGGGCGGCCTCGGTGTACTGGGCCCAGGTCCGGGCGGGCGGGCCGCCGCCGTTGACGCGGGCCAGGCCGAGCGCCCCGTACAGCGGCTTCTGCACCCCGGTCTCGGGGTCCTGGCCCATGACGGCGATGACGGTGGTGAGGTCGGGGGTGTAGCCGGCGAACCAGGCGGCCTTGTCCTCCTCGGCGGTGCCGGTCTTGCCGGCGGCGGGGCGGCCGGCGGCCTGGGCGGCGGTGCCGGTGCCGCCCTCGACGACGCTCTGGAGGATCGCGGTCGTGGTGTCGGCGGCCTCGCGGGGGACGGCCTGTTCGGTGGTGCCGCGGTCGGGGAGTTCGATGTCCTCGCCGTCCTTGGTGACCTTCACGACGAGGGTGTACGCGCCGTGCCGTCCGTGGTTGGCGAGGGTGGCGTACGCCTCGGCCATGTCGAGGACGCTGGCGGTGGCGACGCCGAGCGCGTTGGACGGGTACGCGGTGAGGTCCGGGGTGTTCTCGGGGAGGCCGAGGTCGATGGCGGTCTGTTTGACCTTGGCGGGTCCGACGTCCTCGGCCATCTGGGCGTAGACGGCGTTGACGGACTTGTCGGTGGCGGTGGAGACGGTGATGGGCCCGTAGCTGATGTCGTCCTCGTTGGCGGGGGCGTAGCCGGTGGGGCCGTCGGGGCCCTGGACCATGCGCTTGTTGGTGCCGTCGTAGACGGTGTCGGGGGTGATGCGGCGGCCGTCCTGGGTGGTGGAGCGGTTGGCGACGGCGGAGGTGAAGACGAAGGGCTTGAAGGTGGAGCCGACCTGGTAGTCGCGGCGGGTGGCGTTGTTGACGTACTGCTTGGTGTAGTCGATGCCGCCGTACATGGCGACGACCCGGCCGGTGCGGGGGTCGACGGAGGCGCCGCCGACGCGGACGTTGCGGTCGGCCGGGCGGTCGGGGCTGGTCTGGGACATGACGTTGTCGTCGACGGCGTCGACGAGTGCGTCCTGTTTCTTCCGTTCCAGGGTGGTGGTGATCCGGTAGCCGCCGGTGGCCAGGGTGTTCTCGTCGATGATCTTGTTGCTGGTGAGGTGGTCCTCGACGGCCTGGACGATGTAGCCGCGCTGTCCGGAGAGCCCGGTGGACGGCTTGACCTTGCCGGGCACGGGGAACTGCATGGCGGCGCGGTCGGCCGGGGTGAGCCACTTCTCCTTGACCATGCCGTCGAGCACGTAGTTCCAGCGGCCGAGGGCCGCGGCCTTGTTCTGGGGGTGGACGACGATGTCGTAGGCGCTGGGGGCGTTGAGGAGGGAGGCGAGGTAGGCGCCCTCGGCGGTGGTGATCTCGTCGATGTCCTTGCTGTAGTAGGCCTGGGCGGCGGCCTGGATGCCGTAGGCGTTGCGGCCGAAGTAGCTGGTGTTGAGGTAGCCCTCGAGGATCTGGTCCTTGGACTCCTCGCGGTTGAGCTTGACCGCGATGAAGAACTCCTTGGCCTTGCGGACGAGGGTCTGTTCCTGGCCCAGGTAGTAGTTCTTGACGTACTGCTGGGTGATGGTCGAGCCGCCCTGTTTGCCCTTGCCGGTGAGGGTGTTCCAGGCGGCGCGGGCCATGGCCTTGAGGTCGACGGCCCGTTCGGAGTAGAAGTCGCGGTCCTCCGCGGCGAGGACGGCGCGCTGGACGGTGAGGGGGATCTGGGCGAGTTTGACGTTCTCCCGGTTGACCTCGCCCGAACGGGCGAGGGTGCTGCCGTCCTCGTAGAGGTAGACGTTGGACTGCGCGGTGGCGCTGGCGTTGGCGGGCGGGATGTCGACGAGTTCGTACCCGGCGATGAAACCGCCGATCAGGAGCAGGGCGAGGAGGAGGATGGCGCCGAGGGTCATCCGCCAGGTGGGGACGGCGCGGCGCCAGCCGGTGCGCTTGGGGCGTCCGGGTTTCTTCGCCCGGCCGCTTTCGGGGGTGGTTCCGTCGGCTCCGGGGGTGCCGTCGGTCCCGTCGGTTCCGGGGGTGCCCTTGCCGTCGGCCGCCGCGGCGTCGCCGCCGCCCGGGGCGTCGTGGGAGGCGGGGTCCCTGGGGGCCCAGCCCCGGGGTTCGCGTTCCCCGTTCGGCTGCTGTGGCTCGTCGCTCATTTCCGTACGGACTCCTCGGACGCGGTCACTTCCCCCATAGTGCCCCTTTCTTCTGAATAACCACCGGATCGACCTCCGAAAAGCGGTCGCGGCGGCCGTCCCGGCTGCACTAGGGTCGTGCGCTTTGGTGTCCGAAGCCGTTGGGCACCCGATCTGATGGGTGGTGGATGCGGTGCGGCTTTACGCGGTGGTGGCGGCGGGCGGGTTCAGGCGTCACGCCACCTACCGGACCGCCACGGCGGCGGGCGTCTTCACCAACACCGTCTTCGGTTTCATCCTGGCCTACACCTACACGGCGTTGTGGGACGAGCGTCCGCAGCTCGGCGGTTACGACATGTCCGAGGCGCTGACCTATGTGTGGCTGGGGCAGGCGCTGCTGATGACCTGCGCCATGATGGGCGGCGGTTTCGAGGACGAGCTGATCGAGCGCATCCGCACCGGGGACGTGGCGGTGGACCTCTACCGGCCGGTGGACCTCCAACTGTGGTGGCTCGCGGGCGACTTGGGCAGGGCGGCGTTCCATCTGCTGGGGCGTGGCATCGTGCCGCTGCTGGTGGGGGCGCTCGCCTTCGATCTGGCGCTGCCCTCCGAGCCGTTGAGCTGGCTGGCCTTCCTCGTCTCGGTGACGCTCGGTGTCGTGGTCAGTTTCGCGATCCGCTATCTGGTGGCGCTCAGCGCGTTCTGGCTGCTGGACGGGGCGGGGGCGGCGCAGATGGCGTGGCTGGCCGGGATGTTCTTCTCCGGGATGCTGCTCCCGCTGACGCTGTTCCCCGGGGTGCTGGGGGAGATCGCGCGGGCACTGCCCTGGTCCTCGCTGCTCCAGGTGCCGGTCGACGTGTTCCTCGGCAAGCGCACGGGGTGGGGTCTGGTGGAGGCGTACGGGTTCCAGGCCGGCTGGGCGGTGGCGTTGCTGCTCGTGGGCCGGGCGGTGCAGTCGGTGGCGACGAGGAGGGTGGTGGTCCAGGGTGGCTGACACGAGCGGTGCGGTGCGGACGGCCGACGGAGCCGGTGCGACCGGCACGGCCGGTAC
This sequence comes from Streptomyces sp. sk2.1, assembly GCF_008120935.1. Lineage (GTDB taxonomy): Bacteria > Actinomycetota > Actinomycetes > Streptomycetales > Streptomycetaceae > Streptomyces. The sequence continues at coordinate 58,784 of NZ_RDBO01000071.1, read as the reverse complement.
GGCCGGATGGGGTCCCGCGGGCGGGCCCGAAGTGGTGTTCGCCGAACGGCCCGGCCTCGTCGAGGGGCTGCGCGCGTACGGGCTGATCGTGATGATGTGGCTGCGCTCGACGATGGCGTACCGCGCCTCGTTCGCCATGACGGCGTTCGGGAACTTCGCGGCGACGGCCTTCGACTTCGTGACGATCCTGCTGATGTTCTCGCACGTGGACGCGTTGGGCGGGTACACCCTGCCCGAGGTCGCCCTGCTGTACGGGGCGTCGGGCACCGCCTTCGGCCTCGCCGACCTGCTGCTGGGGTCGATGGACCGGCTGGGGCGGCGGGTGCGCGACGGCACGCTGGACACCCTGCTGGTGCGGCCGGTGCCGGTGCTCGCGCAGGTGGCGGCGGACCGGTTCGCGCTGCGCAGGGTGGGGCGGATCCTCCAGGGGCTGATGGTGCTGGGGTACGCGCTGGTGGCGCTGGACATCGAGTGGACGCCGCTGAAGGCGGCGATGATCCCGATGATGCTGCTGAGCGGGACGGCGATCTTCGCCGCGGTGTTCGTGACCGGGGCGGCGTTCCAGTTCCTCGCGCAGGACGCGGCCGAGGTGCAGAGCTCCTTCACGTACGGCGGGAACACCCTGCTCCAGTACCCGCCGACGATCTTCGCGAAGGACCTGGTGCGCGGGGTGACCTTCGTGGTGCCGCTGGCCTTCGTGAACTGGCTGCCCGCGCTGTACGTACTGGGCCGGGAGTACCCGGTGGGCCTGCCGGACTGGGTGGCGTTCCTGCCCCCGGTGGTGGCGGGCCTGTGCCTGCTGCCCGCGGGCGCGGCCTGGCGCATGGGCCTGCGCGCGTACCGCAGCACGGGAAGCTGATCCACGAGCCACGACAACGCATGACAACGCATGACAACGCATGACAACGCACGACGACGAGTGAGGCGGGGCGGCGGACATGGGCGCGGAAATCGATACGGAAGCCGGAACGGGAGCCGGTACGGAGGCGGGAACGGGGACACGTGCGGAGGCAGGCGGGGAAGCGGGCGCGGAGGGCGGGCCCGGGAGCGGTTTCATCGAGCTGGACGGGGTGGAGAAGGTCTTCGACGTGCGTCGCAGGACCGGCTTCATGCGCGGCGAGCGCCGCCAGGTGCGGGCGGTCGACTCGATCAGCTTCCGGGTCGCGCGCGGTGAGATGGTCGGTTACATCGGCCCGAACGGCGCGGGGAAGTCGACCACGATCAAGATGCTGACCGGCATCCTCACCCCGAGCGCCGGCCGGCTGCGGGTGGCGGGCATCGACCCGTCCCGGGAGCGCACGAGGCTGGCGCACCGGATCGGGGTGGTGTTCGGGCAGCGCACCACGCTCTGGTGGGACCTGCCGTTGCGCGACTCGTACCGGCTGGTGCACCGGATGTACCGGATTCCCGACGCCCGTTTCCGGGAGAACCTGGAGCGCTGCGTCGAACTCCTCGATCTGGGCGAGCTGTTGGACGTTCCGGTGCGGCAGCTCTCGCTGGGGCAGCGGATGCGCGGCGACATCGCGGCGGCGCTGCTGCACGACCCCGAGGTGCTGTACCTGGACGAGCCGACGATCGGCCTGGACGTGGTGTCCAAGGCCAAGGTGCGCCAGTTCCTGCGGGACCTGAACGCCGAACGCGGTACGACGGTGCTCCTCACGACCCACGACCTGACGGACATCGAGCAGCTCTGCAAGCGCGTGATGGTGATCGACCACGGCCGGTTGATGTACGACGGCGCGCTCGCCGGTCTGCACGAGGTGGGCCGGAGCGAGCGGACGCTGGTGGTCGATCTGGAGCGCGAACTCCCGCCGATCACACTGGAGTCGGCGCCCTCGGTCCGCAACGTGAAGGTGGAGGGGCCGCGGCAGTGGCTGGCCTTTCCGGCCTCGGAGTCGGCGGCCCCGCTGGTCGCCGGGATCGCCGCGGACTACCCGTTGGTCGACCTGTCGGTGCGGGAGCCGGACATCGAGGCCGTGATCGCGAAGATGTACGAGTCGGCCGCGGAACGGTAGGGCTCGGCCCCGGCGGGCGGGGCGCGGTTCCGGCGGGCCGGGCCGGGGAACCGGCACGTGGAGCTGTGACGGGAGCGCGCCCGTTCAATAGGCTGCGCGGTATGACAAGTGACCTTCCGGAAATGCGTGCCTCCGACGCCGAGCGCGAGCGCGTCGCCGAGACCCTGCGCGAGGCGGTGGCCGAGGGCCGGCTGGAGATGGAGGAGTTCGAGCAGCGGCTCGAAGCGGCCTACAAGGCGCGCACGCACGGGGAGTTGGAGCCGCTGGTCCGGGACCTCCCGGCGCCGGGCACGGCGGTGGCTCCGGTGGGCGCCCGGGGGCCGGCGCGGACGGGTTCGGCGGCGAGCTGGGCGGACCGGGTCGGCAAGCCCGCCACGTCGGGCGGCGCGTTCGCGTTCTGGGGCGGGTTCGGCCGCCGGGGGAACTGGACGGTGGCCCGCAAGTTCACCGCGTTCTCGATGTGGGGCGGCGGTGAGATCGATCTGCGCGACGCGAACTTCGAGGACCGCGAGGTGGTCATCCGCTGCTTCACGATCATGGGCGGGATGCATGTGACGGTTCCGCCGGAGCTGAACGTCGAGGTCCGGGGCATCGGCATCATGGGCGGCTTCGGGGAGTCCTCGAAGGACGAGGGGGTTCCGTCGCCGGACTCCCCGCGGGTGCGGATCACCGGCTTCGCGCTGATGGGCGGCGTCGGTGTGGAGCGCAAGCGGAGCAAGGCGGAGAAGCAGCGGCTGAAGGAAGCGGAGCTGGAGCGGTTGCGGGAACTGGACCGCGAGAGCGGCCGGGGCCGCCTGGAGAAGGGCCCCGGCTCCTCGGACCGGCCCGGGGACTGACGGGTCGAGGACCGACGGGCCGGAGGCCGGGACGGGTCGGGGCGGGCCGGGGAGTTGGTACGGGGCGCGCGGTACTGAGGGCCGGTACGGGTGCGCGGTACGGGGTGCGCGCGGTGCGGGGTGGTACGGGGCGCGCGGTACTGAGGGCCGGTACGGGTGCGCGGTACGGGGTGCGCGCGGTGCGGGGTGCCGTACCGCCTCCGCCCCGCCCGTGTTCGTACCGCCTCCGCCCCGGCCCGATCGTTCAGAGCTCGTCGGACACGGGGCGTTCGTGGACCAGGGTCGTCAGATCCACCGTCGAGCCCAGCAGCCGGTAGCCCGCGTCGTTCAGATGGAGATGGTCGCCGCTGTCGTAGGCCGGCCGGAGCCGCGTCGGGCGGTGCGGGTCGCGGGCCGCCGCGTCGAAGTCGACGACGGCGTCGAAGACCCCGCCCGCCCGGATCAGTTCGTTGACCCGCTGCCGTACCTCCTCGCGCGCGGGGGTCCAGGTGCGGAACCCCTCGTACGGCATCAGCGTCGCCCCCACGACCCGGAGTCCGTGCGCCTGGGCGCGCCGCGTCATGGACCGCAGGGCGTCCGCGATGCGGTGCGGGTCGGTCTCCTGCGGGGACTTCTGCACGTCGTTGATGCCGAGCGCGATGACGACGGTCCGCACCCCGGAGACGCCCAGGGCGTCGCGGTCGAAGCGGACGCTCGCCCGTACGCCGCGGCCGTCGCGCAGGACGCGGTTGCCCGCGATGCCGGCGTTGGCCACCCCGTACCGGCCGCCCAGCCGGTCGGCGAGCACGTCGGGCCAGCGGCTGTTGGTGTCGGAGGTGGAGCCGGTGCCCGCGGTGAGCGAGTCGCCGATCGCCACGACCGTTCCGGCGGCGGCCCGGGTGCGCACGTCGACGGCGGTGAGGTAGCGCCAGCCGTCGGTCCGCCAGGTGCCCCACGCGGTGTCCACGTACGAGGTCTGATGGCTGCCCGGGTGCATGGTGACGGGGCCCTCGGGGGCGGAGGTGCGCAGCGCGACCACGAGGTCGGCGTCGGCGGCGACCGGGACGACGACCGGGTCGCTGACGAGCTGCCCGCCCGCCGCGACGGTCGCGCGGGCGGCGCCCCCGAAGGTCACGGTGCGGGCGTTCACGGTGACGCGGTCCAGGTGCAGCGGGCGGGTGCCGAAGACGTTGGAGAGGGTGACGCGGGCCGCGTCACCGCCGATGCTGGTGTGCACGACGTTACGGATGGTGCGTCGGTTCAGGGCGCTGCCGTGGGCGGTGTCGGGGACCCCGGCGATGGGGGCCGCCGCCCAGGTGGCGGTCCAGAGCCCGGCGGAGCGCGCGGGCGCGGCGGGGCCGCGGGCCGCGGCCCCGGGGGCGTCGGCCGGTGCCGGTCGGCCGCCGGGGCCGGAGAACAGCAGGGTGCCCGTGAACGCCACGGCTGCGGCGAGCACGGCGGTGCCCGCCAGGAGGGCGATGAGCAGGGCGTACCCCTGGCGCCTGGGCATGGTCGGTGGGTCTCCTCATGATCGATTGTGCTGGTCCCATGATGGGACAGGTCGTCGGGAACTCGGCGTGCGGCCCGGGAGTAGGTCAGGTAGGCACAATGCGTACGGGGCACCGGGAGCGGGGCGTACGCGGACGGGTGGAGCGGATGGAACGGATCGATCGGACCGGACCGGAGGAACGACCCGGACCGGAAGAGGACCGCACCGGACCGGAGCAGGAGCGGACCGGACCGGCGGAAGGGGCGCGGGGCGCGCGGCGGCCGGTGCGGGCGGCGGGCGCGGCCCGCACCGTGCCCGGTGACCGCCCGGCTCCCCTCGCCTCGTTCGCGTACACGGCGGCCGACGAGGAGAAGCGGCGCGGCGTGCGCCGGATGAAGACCACGGCCACGGGCCTCCTCCTGCTGGTCGCGCTCGTGTACGTACTCGCCACCTGGGCGAAGAACGAGGGGGTGGGCGGCTGGCCGGGCTTCGTCGCCGCGGCCGCCGAGGCGGGCATGGTGGGCGCGCTGGCCGACTGGTTCGCCGTCACGGCGCTCTTCAAGCGCCCGCTCGGCCTGCCGATCCCGCACACCGCCATCATCCCCACCAAGAAGGACCAGCTGGGGGCCTCCCTGGGTTCCTTCGTCGGCGAGAATTTTCTCTCCGGCGACGTCGTGCGGGGCCGCATCCACGGCCTGGGAGTCGGACGGCGGCTCGGTGCCTGGCTGGCCGAGCCGGAGCACGCGGACCGGGTCACCGCCGAGCTGTCGACCGCGCTGCGCGGCGCGCTGACCGTGCTGCGGGACGCCGATGTGCAGGCCGTGGTGGGCGAGGCGATCACCCGGCGGGCGAACGCGGTGGAGATCGGCCCCGGCCTCGGGAAGATGCTGGAGAAGGTCGTCGCCGACGGCGGCCACCGCAGGGTGGTGGACCTGGTCTGCACGCGTGCCCACGACTGGCTGGTGCTGCACGGCGACTCGGTGATGGAGGCGGTGCAGGGCGGGGCGCCGGGCTGGACGCCGCGGTTCGTGGACAAGCGGATCGGGGAGCGGGTCTACAAGGAACTGCTGCGGTTCGTCACGGAGATGCGGGACATGCCGGGGCACCCGGCGCGCGCCTCGATCGACACCTTCCTGACGGACTTCGCGTCCGACCTCCAGACGGACTCGGACACCCGGGCCCGGGTGGAGCGGCTGAAGTCGGAGATCCTGGGGCGCGGCGAGGTCCAGGACGTCATCGCCTCGGCCTGGGCGTCCGTGCGCTCGATGATCATCGCGGCGGCGGAGGACGAGCAGAGCGAGCTGCGGCTGCGCGCGCGGGCCTCACTGATGGGGCTGGGGGCGCGGCTGGCGACGGACGACCGGCTCCAGGCGAAGCTGGACGGCTGGCTGGAGGACGCGGCGGTCTATGTCGTCACGACGTACCGCACGGAGATCACGTCGCTGATCAGCGACACGGTCGCGAGCTGGGACGCGGACCAGACGTCGAAGAAGATCGAGGCCCACATCGGCCGCGACCTGCAGTTCATCCGGATCAACGGCACGGTGGTGGGCGCCCTGGCGGGCCTGCTGATCTACACGGTGTCCCGGGCGCTGGGGGCGTAGGGCCGTAGGGCGCAGGGGGTACGGAGGCAACGGACCCCCGCCGTGTACGCGGTCCGGAGACCCGTCGCGTACGAGGTTCAGGCCGCCCGGCGGGTGACCGCCCACGACGCGGCGGCCATGCCGCCCGCCACGGCGAAGACGGCGGGCCAGGCGCCGACCTTCTTGGCCAGCGGGTGCGAGCCGGCGAACGCGGCGACGTACGCCGTGGTCAGCCCGACGGCCGCGCGCGGTCCCGCCTGCCGGTTCCACTCGTAGGCGGCGGCGGTGCCCGCGGCGGCGAGGGCCACCCCACCCAGCGGCCGCTTCCCGGTCCACCGCGCGACGGCGTAACCGCCGACCAGCCCGCTCGCCGCCACCGCCGCTGCCGGAACCTTCGCCATCGCCGCCACCTTCGCCTTCATGTCTCGGTAGTCCGGGCCCGGGCCCGGGCCCGGGTCTTCGAGGCTAACCCGATACCGGGGGCAGCTGTCGCCAAGGGGGTGCACAGACGTTTACCCTGAGGGTGAACACGTGTACACCCCGGTCCGGTGCCGAGTTTGGCCCACCCCGGGTCCGGACCCGGGG
>NZ_RDBO01000071.1:36218-52197 GCF_008120935.1 Streptomyces sp. sk2.1 | reverse complement strand
GCCCATCGCCCATCTGGAACTCGCCGGCGACCGCGCCCGCGCCACCACCCTCTACGGCGAACTGCTCGGCTCCCCCGACCTCGACCACCCCCACCTGGTCAAGGCCCTGAACGCGGCCAACCTGTGGGAGTACGGCCACGAGGCGGAGGCCCGCGCGATCATCGAGGGCATCCGCACCGCGGCCCCGCTCGACCCCGCCGCCTGGGAGGTCGCGACCGGGAACGGGCGGGACAACTCCGTGCGGTACGCGCCCAGTTCGGCTCGCAGGCGGGTGATCTCGGCGCGGAGCTCGCCCGGGTCCGAGGAGCCCAGCGACCACAGGCGCTTGGGGTCGTGGAGTTCGTCCAGCGGGACGGCGGCCGTGTGGACGGTGTCGGCCAGCGTGTCCCACGCGTCGTGGTCGGCACCCATCAGCCGGCGTACCCGGTGCCGGCCGAACAGCAACGACCGGGTGGCGTACGGGACCTCCTCGCCGGGCGTGAGGAGCAGGGCCAGCGCGGTCGAGAAGCAGTCGTGGGCCGCTTCGAGCTCGTCGTGGTTCTCCAGGGTCCCGGCCGCGACCTCCCAGGCGGCGGGGTCGAGCGGGGCCGCGGTGCGGATGCCCTCGATGATCGCGCGGGCCTCCGCCTCGTGGCCGTACTCCCACAGGTTGGCCGCGTTCAGGGCCTTGACCAGGTGGGGGTGGTCGAGGTCGGGGGAGCCGAGCAGTTCGCCGTAGAGGGTGGTGGCGCGGGCGCGGTCGCCGGCGAGTTCCAGATGGGCCGCGGCGCGCAGGAGCAGCGGCTCGCGGTCCTCGGGATACCGCGCCGCGGTGCGCAGCAGGCGCTCGGCTTCGGTGGTGTGGTCGGCAGGCGTGTCGGGGCGCATGGATCACACCGTACTGCTGTACGGCTCCTGGGCGGAGGGACGTTCGGGCCCTGGAGAGTTACGGATGATGGGCCTATCGTGCGGGCCGTGCGGGAGCGGATACCGGTTGTGGTGCAGCGGAACCCGTGGGGGCGCAGGGTCGTCGCGCGCGGGCTCTGGACGGCTGCCGAGGTGGTGGTGACCCTCGGCGTCGTCCTGTTGCTGCTCGTCGTCCATCAGCTGTGGTGGACGAACCGGCAGGCCGGTGCCGGGGCCCGCACCTCGTCCCGGGCCCCGGGGGCGCCCCGGGAGGACCGGGCGTACGCCGTCATCCGCATCCCCCGGATCGGGCTCGCCGCCCCCGTCGCCCAAGGGGTCGGCAAGCGCGGCGTCCTCGACAAGGGGTACGTCGGGCACTACCCGGGCACCGCGCAGCCCGGACGGCCCGGGAACTTCGCGCTCGCCGGGCACCGCAACACGCACGGCGAGCCCTTCCGGTACATCAACCGGCTGCGGCGCGGGGACCGGATCGGCATCGAGACCCGGGACGCCGTCTACACGTACACCGTCGACCGGACGCTCGCCCGGACCGGTGCCCACGACAGCGGGGTCATCGCGGCCGTACCGCGCAGCATCGTGAAGCCGTCCGCCGGGTACGACACGGCCGGCAGCTATGTGACGCTCACCACCTGCACACCCGAATTCACCTCCCGGTACCGGCTCGTCGTGTGGGGAAGGCTCACGGACGTCCGGATGCGGTAGCCGGGCACCCGACGCGGTGTCCCCCCGGATCTCCGGACGCGGCGGCCGGGCCGCACTAAGGTTCCCTGACGTGCTCAGACGACGTCCGCAGTTGTTGTGGTTGCTGGTCCCCTACGCGCTCTACCTGGGGGCGCTGCCGCTCGTGAACCGGGTCCACCCGGTGGTTCTCGGGCTGCCGTTCCTCTTCGTGTGGCTGCTCGGGGCGACCCTGCTGACCCCTGTCGCCGTATGGCTGACCCGGCGGGGGGACCGCCGGTGAACGCCACGGTCGCGACCTCCGTCTTCGGGGTCTTCATGGTCGTCACCGTCGCCCTCGGCCTGCTCGCGACGCGCGGCCGGCGGAAGGGGAAGGGCGATGGCGGCCTCGCCGAGTGGTCCGTGGGCGGGCGCAGCCTGGGGACGGTCTTCATCTGGGTGCTGATGGCCGGCGAGGGCTACACCAGCTTCAGCTACCTGGGCGCCGCGGGATGGGGCTACAACTACGGGGCGCCGGTCCTGTACGTGGTGGCGTACATGTCGTGCGGGTACGCCGTCGGCTACGTCGTCGGACCGATGCTGTGGGCGTACGCGCGCAGGCACGGGCTCGTCGGGATCACCGACATGGTGGCGCACCGCTTCGGCCGGCCCTGGCTCGGCGCGCTCGTCGCGGTGCTCGCGACCGTTTTCCTGCTGCCGTACATCCAGCTCCAGATCACCGGCATGGGGGTGGTCGTCTCGACCATCTCCTACGGTGCCATCGGCCTGAACCAGGCGTACTTCATCGCCTTCGCCGTCACCACCGGCTTCGTCGTGGTGAGCGGGCTGCGCGGCAGCGCGTGGGTGTCGGTGCTCAAGGACGTCCTCGTGATCGCCACGCTCGGCTTCCTCGCCGTCTACGTGCCGATGCACTACTTCGACGGGTACGGGCCCTTCCTCGACCGGCTCGTCGCGGAGAAGAGCGAGTGGCTGACCTTCCCCGGGCACGGGGACAGCGGGCTCGGGCAGGCGTGGTTCATCACGACCTCGTTCCTCAACTCCCTCACCGTGGTGATCTTCCCGACGACCGTCGCCGGTTACCTCGGCGCGAAGAACGCCGACGTGCTGCGCCGCAACGCGATGCTGCTGCCCGCCTACAACGTGCTGCTCTTCGTGCCGATGCTGCTCGGCATGGCGGCCCTCTTCGTCGTGCCGGGACTGGTCGGGGCCGAGTCCAACCTGGCGCTCTTCAAGCTGGTCGTGGACTCGCTGCCGGCCTGGACCGTCGGTCTCGTCGGGGTGGCGGCGGCGCTCTCCTCGATCGTGCCGATGGCGGTCTTCATGCTGGTCATCGGCACGATGTGGGGGCGCAGCGTGCTCTCGCTCGTACCCCGGTGGGAGCGGCGGCAGAAGGGCGCCGCGCAGGTGGTGGTCGTGGTCGCGGGGAGCCTGGCGCTGCTGCTCACGTACACCGCGCCGAACACCCTGGTGCGGCTCTCCCTCATCTCGTACGAGGGGATGGCGCAACTGCTCCCCATGGTGCTGCTGGGGTTGGTGTGGCGGCGGCTGACCCTGCTCGGGGCGATGAGCGGGCTGGTCGTCGGCGTGGGGGTGGTGTGCGGATTCGTGTTCACGGAGAACGACCCGGTGTGGGGGGTGAACGCGGGCATCGTGGCGCTCGGCGCCAACCTCGCCGTCGCGCTCGCCGTGACGTACGCGGGGCCGCGCGAACGCGACGACCGGCCGGACGACGAGGTGCTGGCCCGGGACGAGATCGGGCCCGTGGTGCGGGACGCGGAGCCCGGCGACGGAGGCGGCGGCGGTGGTGACGGCGGTGTCCGGACGAGTACGGGTACGGGGACGGGCACGGGCGCGGGCGCGGGTACGGAAACGGGCGCGGGGGGCTGACGCGTCCGGGGCCGGAGACGGTACCGAGGGCGGATGGCGCTGTCGGACCCATCGTGTATAACGGCTGGAGAGCCGAACGCACGCACACGCCGGACACACACATGTGTGAACGGGGAGAAGAGGGGAGGGACCGATGACCGGGGACGCGAACCGTCTGCGCGATGGTCTCGCCCGGCTGCTCCGCCCCGCCGGACTGCTGCTCTTCCTCGTCACCGAGATCCTGCTCGCCGAGGGCGGCAGCCTCTCCGCCGCGGTCGCGCTCGCCGCCACCGCCGCGGCCGGTTCCGCGCTCGCCGTCGCCTCGCTCATCAGCGCCCGCTGCGCCGCCCCGGTGCCCCGCACCCGGGTCCGTACCGCCATCCGGGACCGGGAGAGACGCACCGCGTTCCTGCCGCAACGAGACCCGGACGCCAAGGGGCGCAGACGCCCCCGAGCCCCCGGCCGTGCCCTCCCGACGGCCGCGTAGGGGTTCGCCCACGCCGGTGGGTGCCGAAGCAGGCACCCGTCGACAGCTGTAGGTGACCTCTGCGGTCCGTCATGCCGATCACGTACTTCCCCCGGCACGACGAGACCCTCGGAGGGCTCACCCATGTCCGTCTTCATGTCCGCATTCGCCGCCCTGGTCGGCGCGCTGGCCGACGCGTTGGAACCGCTGTTCCAGACCGCGTCCGCGGCCGCCGCCATCGTGCTGTTCACCGCGCTCGTACGGCTCGCCGTGCACCCCCTGTCGCGGGCCGCGGCGCGCGGGCAGAAGGCCCGCACCAGGCTCCAGCCGCAGATCGCCGAGCTGCGTAAGAAGCACGGCAAGAACCCCGAGCGCATGCAGCGGGCGCTCATGGAACTGCACAAGAAGGAGAAGGTCTCGCCGCTCTCCGGCTGCCTGCCCAGCCTGCTGCAGATGCCCGCCTTCTTCCTCCTCTACCACCTCTTCTCCAGCGGGACGATCGGCGACGAGCCCAACGAACTGCTCGGCCACCAGCTCCTCGGCGCCCCGCTCGGCGAGCGCTGGCACGACGCGCTCTCGCACGGCGGGCCGTTCGGCGAGCAGGGGCTGGTCTACCTCGGCCTGTTCGCGATCGTCGTCGCCGTGGCCACGTTCAACTACCGGCGGACGAAGCAGCAGATGGCCGCCAACCCCGTCACCCCGGCCACCGGCCCCGACGGGCAGCCGGTCCCGGGCATGGGCGCGATGACGAAGCTGATGCCGCTGATGTCCTTCGCCACGCTCTTCACCGTGGCCGTCGTACCGCTCGCCGCCGCGCTGTACGTCGTCACGAGCACCACCTGGACCGCGGTCGAGCGGGCCTTCCTGTACCGGGACGTGCCGGCCGCCGGGGCCGCCGCGGTCACCACCGGGTGAGCGGGGCGGCCCCGGGACTGGTCCGATGGAGGGCCGGGGACGGGCGTCCGGTGGAGGGCCGGGGCGGGTGCCCCGGTCCAGGTTGTGAACAGGGTCTTGCAGAGTGATCGGATGTCTTGGACGATCGGACAAGCCTGCGATGGCCGCCACCCATCCGACGGGCCCGATCTCGACCAAGGGGAGAAAGACCGTTGAAGCTGCTTCGTGTGGGTACGCCGGGTGCGGAACGACCTGCGCTGCTGGACGAGGACGGAACCCTGCGCGACCTGTCGGGAGTCGTCGCCGACATCGACGGCGCGCTGCTCGCCGACGCGTCCGCGCTCGCCCGGGTACGGGCCGCGGCGGCCGCGCCCGGCGAGCTGCCCGAGCTGGACGCCGACGGGCTGCGGGTCGGGCCGCCGCTCGCCCGGATCGGCAAGATCGTGTGCATCGGGCTGAACTACCACGACCACGCCACCGAGACCGGTGCGGAGATCCCGGCCGAGCCGATCCTGTTCTTCAAGGCGCCGGACACCGTCGTCGGACCCGACGACACGGTCCTGGTGCCGCGCGGCAGCGTCAAGACCGACTGGGAGGTGGAGCTCGCGGTCGTCATCGGGCGCACCGCCCGCTACCTGGAGTCCGCCGAGGAGGGCCTCGCGCACGTCGCCGGATACGCGACGGCGCACGACGTCTCCGAGCGCGAGTTCCAGATCGAGCGCGGCGGCACCTGGGACAAGGGCAAGAACTGCGAGACGTTCAACCCGCTGGGGCCGTGGCTGGTGACCGCGGACGAGGTCGCCGACCCGCAGGCGCTGTCGCTGCGGCTCTGGGTCAACGGCGAGCTGAAGCAGGACGGCACGACGGCCGACCAGATCTTCCCGGTGGGCGAGGTGGTCCGCTACCTGAGCCACTTCATGACGCTCCACCCCGGCGACGTGATCAACACCGGCACCCCGGCCGGGGTCGCCCTGGGCCGGCCCGAACCCAAGCCGTACCTGCGGGCCGGGGACGTCGTGGAGCTGGAGATCGAGGGACTGGGGCGGCAGCGCCAGGAGCTCAAGGACGCCTAGGGCCTTAGGGGCGGGCGGCCCTCCGGGCGTGAGGCGGGGTGGTCTCCCGGAGCCGTGGAGACGTAAAGATCGGAGGGGTGGGGTGCCGTGCGAGCGGCGCCCCACCCCTCCGCCGCGTTCAGGCGGCGAGCGTCGCCGCGAACCGCTCCAGCGCCTCGACCACCAGGGCGTGGTCCTCCGCCTGGGGCAGGCCCGAGACCGTCACCGAACCGATGACGCCCGCGCCCTCGACGGCGATGGGGAACGAGCCGCCGTGCGCGGCGTAGACGCCCGGGTCCAGGCGCGAGGAGTCCTCGAAGGTCGTCCCCTTCGCCCGGAACCGCGTTCCGACCAGGTACGAGCTCTCGCCGTACCGTTCCACGACCTTGCGCTTGCGGTCGATCCAGTCGTCGTTGTCCGCGCTCGATCCCGGCAGCGCGGCGTGGAACAGCTGCTGCGCGCCGCGGCGGATGTCGATCGCGACCGGCGCGTGCCGTTGCCGGGCCATCGAGACCAGCAGGCCGCCGAGCGCGTACGCGTCGTCGTGGCCGAAGTGCGGCAGCGTCAGCCGGCGTTCCTGGGCGATGAGCTCGGAGATGGTCGGAGCGGTGGGGGTCATACGGGGAAGCGGGTACGGGGTGTGGTCAGGCGGGCAGGGACACGGTCACGCCCTCGCGGGCCGAGCGGCGGGCCGCCTCCAGGACATCAAGTGCCGCCGCGGCCTGGAAGGCGGTCACCGGATTGTCACCCTTTCCGCGCAGCGCGTCGGCGACCGCCGCGTAGTACGCCGGATAGTCGCCCGGCAGGCTGCGGACCGGGGCGCCGCCGCCCGTCAGCGGGGACTCGCCCGAACCGATCCGGCCCCACAGCTCCTCCGGCTCCTCGCCCCACGCCCGGKCGGCCGCCGCCGGACGGGCGCCCGCCCGCAGGTCGGCCTCCTGCGGGTCGAGGCCGTACTTCACGTAGCCGGCGGACCGGCCCAGCACCCGGAAGCGCGGGCCGAGCTGCGCCGCCGTGGCGCTGACGTACAGGTGCGAGCGGACCCCGTTCGCATGGGTGATCGCGATGAACGTGTCGTCGTCCGCGGCGGCGCCGGGGCGGCGCACGTCGGACTCCGCGTACACCCGCACGGCGGGCCCGAACAGCACGAGCGCCTGATCGACGACGTGGCTCCCCAGGTCGTACAGCAGCCCGCCGATCTCCTGCGGGTCGCCCGACTCGCGCCAGCCGCCCTTCGGCCGCGGGCGCCACCGCTCGAAGCGGGACTCGAAGCGCTGCACCTCGCCCAGCTCGCCGTCCGCGATCAGCCGGGAGAGGGTGCGGAAGTCGTTGTCCCAGCGCCGGTTCTGGAAGACCGAGAGCAGCAGCCCGCGCTTCTCGGCCAGGGCCGCGAGCCCGCGCGCCTCGGCCGCGGTGCCGGCGATCGGCTTGTCCACGACGACCGGCAGGCCGGCTTCGAGCGCGGCGGTCGCGATCGGGACGTGGGTCCTGTTCGGCGAGGCGATCACGACCAGGTCGAGGTCGTCCGCGCGCTCCCACAGCTCCTGCGGCGACGCCGCGAACGCCACGTCGGGGAACTCGGCGCGGGCCCGGTCCCGCCGTTCCTCGTTCGCGGTGACGACCGTGTCGAGGACGAGCCCGTCGGTCGCGGCGATCAGCGGGGCGTGGAAGACGGAACCCGCCAGGCCGTAGCCGACGAGCCCGACGCGCAGGGGGGTCCCGGACGGCTCGGAGGTCCGGTGAGACGGGGTGCCAGTCATGCCGACCACTTAAACAACGCTGTTGCCGAAGTGCAAGCGACGGCGACAATGGGATCGTGAACAGGAGCGACGGCGAACAGGGTGAGTGGTGAACAGGATCAGCGGCGGTGTGAACCTGCCGATGCTGCGCGGCCACAACGCCGCGCTCGTGCTGGACCTGCTGAGGTCGGCGGGCGGGGACGGCATCAGCAGGATCGAACTCGCCGAGCGCACGGGGCTCACACCGCAGGCCGTCAGCAAGATCACGGCCCGGCTGCGGGCCGAGGGCCTGGCGGCCGGGGCGGGCCGGCGGGCGTCCACCGGGGGCAAGCCGCGCACCGTGCTGCGCCTGGTGCCGGACGCCGGGCACGCGGTCGGCCTGCATCTGGACCGGGACGGGCTGACGGCGGTGCTCGTCGACCTGTCCGGCGCGGTCGTCGCGAGCCGTACCGCCCCGCTGGACCTCGGCGCCCCGGCGGACGAGGTGCTGACGGCCGCGGCGGACGCGGTCGCGGCGATACGGGGCGACGGGCCGGAGGGCGGCGACGGGCCGGAGGGGCGGACGGTGCTCGGGGTCGGGGTGGCGGTGCCCGGGCCGCTGGACCACCGGGGCGGCGTGCTGCGCCGGGTCACCGGGTTCCCGCGGTGGGACGGGTATCCGTTGCGGGACGCGCTCGCCGTACGCACCGGACTGCCCGTCGTCGTGGACAAGGACACCAACGCCGCCGCCCTCGGGCTCGCCCTGCGGACGACGGGCGGCGACGGCGCGGCGGGCGGCGGCGACTTCGCGTACCTGCACCTGGGGACCGGGCTCGGCGCCGGGCTGTTCCTCGGCGGGGAGCTGCACCGCGGGGCCCGTACCGGGGCCGGTGAGTTCGGGCACCAGACGGTCCGGCTGGACGGGCCGGAGTGCGGCTGCGGGGGGCGCGGCTGCATCGAGGCGCTCTGCCTCGCCGCCGTCGCCCGCGGCGATGCCGCCGAGGCGGCCCGGGTGCTGGGGACCGGCGCCGCCAACCTCGTCGGGCTGCTCGACATCGACCGGGTGGTGCTCGGCGGCCGTACCGTCGCGGCCGATCCCGACGCGTACGTACGGGGTGTGCGCGCCGTGATCGACGAGCGTATTTGGCGGGGCGGCATCGCGCCGGTGCCGGTCACCGCCGTCGAGGGCGGTGACCGGCCGGTCGCGGAGGGCGCCGCCCAGCTGATCCTGGCCCCGCTGTTCGGCCGGGCGGACGGCACGGACGGTGCGGGCGGGGCAGGTACGGAGGGCAGGGCGGACGCGGCGAACGGCGCGGGCGGGCCGGACAGGTCGGGCGCGGCGGATGGCGCGGGCGGGCCGGACGGGGGCGCGGCATTCCGGCGACACCGCGGGCAGGCGTGTCGGGCGCCACGGACCGGGCCCCACGACGAGCCCCACGTCCGTCCCCGTGACCTCCGCCGCGTCCATCTCCGTGTTCGGCGCCCCGACGCGTCCTCCCTCGCCCCCGCCCGGACGCACCCGGCACGGGCTCGCACTCGGGCTGGCCGCGGCGAGCGTCGTTCCCGCCGTCGTCCTCGGCGGCACGTCCGTCGCGTCCGCCTCCGCCACCTCCTCCTCGGCCACCCCGGTCTCGGCGCCGGACACCACCGCCGCCGACCAGCAATCCGCCTGCGGCGACCCGAAGGCGAGCGAGTTCCCGATCCGTACCCGTATCCACGGCGGCCCGGACACCTACGCGTCCGGCGGCGGTTACGGGACCTGGTTCCTGGACCTGACCAACACCACCACCGAGCCGTGCCGGGCCATCCACCCCGTGCTCGTCCTCACCGACGAGGACCGGAGGCTGACCTCCGACCAGATCCAGCTGAAGTTCTCCGAGCAGGCCCGGCCCGGTACGGAACACCGCGTCACCTGGGAGACCACCGACCGGGACGAACACATCGGGGTCTTCGGGGGCGACGGCGACGACTTCGACGGTTTCACCGTCCCCGCCGGTCAGACCGTCACCGTCCAGGTCCGGATGGCCTTCACCTCCGACACGCTCCCCGGGCGGATCACCGCCAACGCCGCGATCGTCCAGCGACAGCGCGCGGGCGGCGGCGGTGCGACCGGTGAGCCGGGCGGGGACGACGGGGCGTGGGTGGGCGAGTCCGACGACTACCCCTTCACCGTCGTCGACGACGGTGAGGGCGACGGGACGGACGGGACCCGGATCGAAGCCGACACCGACGGCGACCCCTCGCGTCCGGTCGGGCCCGGACGGCCCACGACCGGGGACGATCCGCCGGAACTGGCCGAGACCGGGCCCGGCCTCGCCCCGCTGTCCGGCCTCGTCGGCGCCGGTCTTCTGATCGGTGCCGGGGCCGTGGTGATCCGGACCCGCCGCCCGCGCCACCCCCACCCATGACCGGCCCGCTCCTGACCGGCCCACCCATGACCACCCCACCTCCGACCGGTCACGCCCGTACCCCGGAAACCCCTCGTACCCCGGGCAACTCCCGTACCCCGGAAGCTCACCGTCCCGATCCTGAACGTTCACCCCCGTTCATGTCCGTCTGCCACCATCGGGCCGTGGACTACCCGCAGGACCAGGCACCTGGCGCACCCATCCGTTCCGGCATCCCGGAGCACGGCCGCATCCCCAAGTACTACGCGGTGAAGGCCCGTGTATCCACGCTCGTGGAGGAGTTGGGCGAGGGCGGGATGCTGCCCACCGAACGCGACCTCGCCGAGCGGTACGAGGTCTCGCGCGAGACGGTGCGTCAGGCGCTGCGCGAACTCCTTCTGGAGGGGCGGCTCGCCCGTCAGGGGCGCGGCACGGTCGTCGCGGGGCCCAAGCTGGAGCAGCCGCTCTCGCTGGCGAGTTACACGGAGGGCGTGCGCCGCCAGGGCCGTACGCCGGGGCGCCACCTGATCGGACTGGAGCGGTTCCCCTGTCCCGGGGCGCTCGCCGTCGACATAGGGGTGGCGAGCGGGGAGCCGGTCTGGCACCTGGAACGGGTGCTGCTCGCCGACGACGACCGGGTCGGGCTGGAGAGCACGTACGTCTCCGTCGCCCGAGTGCCGCACCTGGACCGGGACTTCGACCCCGACTCGTCCTTCTACGCCTATCTCCGCGACCGGCTCGGGATCCCCTTCGGCGATGCCGACGAGCGGATCGAGACCGTGCTCGCCACACCCCGCGAGGCGCTGCTCATCGGCACCCCGCCCGCGCTGCCCATGCTGCTGATGCACCGCATCTCACGTGACACGGACGGCAAGCCGCTGGAACGCGTGCGGACCCTCTTCCGGGGCGACAGGTTCTCCTTCACCGCGCACCTGGGCGCGCAGGACGGTCACTGAACACTTCTCCACCCGCCCCGGTGAGCGGCGGAGACGGCGATCCCGCCCGGCCGAACACCCCATTCGGATAACGAGAATGTAACGGGTCTAGGCCAACTTTGGGGTCCAGTTCACCATCCCGTTGCCGTGCGGATCAGTCCGGGTCACCGGTCCCGAGGAGCGTGGCCGCCGTGAGAGTCATCGTCGTAGGAGCCGGCGTGGTGGGAACCATGCACGCCTGGCACGCAGTGAACCGCGGCCACGAGGTCGTACAGATCGAGCGCGAGAGCGAGGCGCGCGGGGCATCGCTCCGCAATTTCGGACAGATATGGGTCAGCGGCCGGGCCGGCGGCGAGGAGCTGGAGACCGCGCTGCGCGCCCGTGAACTGTGGGAGGGCATCGGGGCACGGGTCCCGGAGCTGGGCTTCCGGGCCTGCGGCTCGCTCACCCCGCTCCGTACCGAGCTGGAGATCACGGTCGCCGACGCGGCCGTCGCCCGGCCCGACGCGGTGGCGCGCGGCTACAAGCTGCTCACCGCCGACGAGGCCCGCGCGATCAACCCCGCGCTGCGCGGTGACTTCGCCGCCGCCCTGTGGTGCGAGCGGGACGCGGCGGTCGAGCCGCGCACCGCCCAACTGGCCCTGAAAAAGGAGCTGTTGAAGTCGGGCCGGTACACGTTCCTCGGCGGGCGCGAGGTCCGCGAGGTGGTGGGCACCGCCTCCGTCCGCGACGACCACGGCGACGTGCACACCGGCGACGCCGTGATCCTGGCCACCGGCGCCTGGCTCGGCGGCCTCGTCCGCGAACTGGCCGGCCCGGACCTCCCGGTGCGCCGCGTCCGGCTCCAGATGATGCAGACCGACCCGCTCGGCGAACCGCTCACCACCTCCGTCGCCGACGCGGACAGCTTCCGCTACTACCCGGCGTACCGGAGCGAGGCGCTCGACACCCTCAACGCCGAGCAGGCACAGGCCCCCACCGCGGCGGCGCACAGGATGCAGCTGCTGATGGTGCAGCGCCGCGACGGCGGACTGACCATCGGCGACACCCACGAGTACGAGCACCCCTTCTCCTTCGACACCGTCGAGGAGCCGTACGAACACCTCACCGGGGTCGTCGAGTCCTTCCTCGGCCGCCCGCTGCCGAGGATCCGCCACCGCTGGGCCGGGGTCTACGCCCAGTGCACCGACACCAGCCGGGTCGTCCACCGCCGGCAGGTGCGCGACGGCGTCTGGCTGGTGACCGGACCGGGTGGCAGGGGCATGACCTGCTCGCCCGCGATCGCCGAAACGACCGCCGACGAACTGGGCTGGTGAAGAAGTTGAGCAACACCGAGAACCCGAACACCGGAAACCCGAACACCGAAAAGCCGGACGCCGGGAAGCTGAACCTGGTCGTCCTCGACATGGCCGGCACCACCGTCGCCGACGGCGGCCTCGTCGAGCAGGCGTTCTCCGTCGCGGCCGAGCGCCTCGGCGTGGAGCCCGGATCCGCCGACCACGCCGAGAAGCTCGACTACGTGCGCGCCACCATGGGCGAGTCCAAGATCTCGGTCTTCCGCCACCTCTTCGGTGTCGAGGACCTGGCCCGACGGGCCAACGCCGCCTTCGAGGAGGCGTACGGCGAACTCGTCGACGGCGGCCGCATCGCACCGCTTCCCGGCGCCCGCGAGGCCATCGAGCGGCTCCGGGCCGAGGGCCGGACCGTGGTCCTGACCACCGGTTTCGCCCGCGTCACCCAGGACGCCATCCTGGCCGCGCTCGGCTGGCAGGACCTGGTGCCCCTGACCCTCTGCCCGGCCGACGCGGGCGGCCGCGGACGCCCCCACCCGGACATGGTCCTCGCCGCGTTCCTGCGCACCGGCGCCGTGGACGACGTCCGGCGCATCGTGGTCGCGGGCGACACCTCGTACGACATGCTCAGCGGCGTGCGCTCCGGGGCCGGGATCGTGGCCGGGGTGCTCACCGGCGCCCACGACAGGGACCAGCTGGCCCGGCACGGCGCCACGCACGTCCTCGGCTCCGTCGCCGAGCTGCCGGACCTGATCGCGCGGGCCGAGGCATGACCGGCGGAGAGCGGTCCGTCCGCAGCGGCATCAGGTTCGACCAGGTCAGCGTCGTGTACGGCGGGAACACCGTGCTCGACCGGCTCGACCTGACCGTCGAGCCCGGCGAGGTCATGGCCCTGCTCGGCCCCTCCGGGTCCGGGAAGACCACCGCCCTGCGGGCCGTCGCCGGATTCGTCCGGCCCGCCTCGGGCCGGGTGTACCTGGGCGACCGCGACGTGACCGGGCTGCCGCCGCACAAGCGCGGCATCGGCATGGTCGTCCAGCAGTACGCCCTCTTCCCGCACATGCGGGTCCGGGACAACGTCGCCTTCGGGCTCAAGTCCCACAAGGTCGCGAAGGCCGAGATCCCCGCACGGGTCGCCGAGGCGCTCGAACTCGTCGGCATGGCCGCCTATGCCGAGCGCTACCCGCGCGAACTCTCCGGCGGCCAGCAGCAGCGCGTCGCCATCGCCCGCGCGCTCGCCATCCGGCCCGGCGTCCTGCTGCTCGACGAACCGCTCTCCGCGCTCGACGCCCAGCTCCGCTCCGGAATGCTCGCCGAACTGGCGCGGCTGCACCGCGAGTTGCCCGACGTCTCCATCCTCTACGTCACCCACGACCAGGTCGAGGCGCTCACCCTCGCCGACCGGATCGCGGTCATGGACAGGGCGCGCCTCCAGGACTGCGGCACCCCGCAGGACCTGTACCGCCGCCCGCGCACGGAGTTCACCGCCTCGTTCGTCGGCAACGCCAACCTGCTGCCGGTGACCGTCGCCGACGGCACCGACACCGTCGACTTCGCAGGGCACGCGCTGGACGTACCGACCGGCGAGGCGGCCCGCGGGGCCACCGCCACCCTGTGCGTCCGGCCCCACCTGGTCGGACTCGGCGACGGACCCAACGCCCTGAGCGGCACCATCGCCGAGGTCCAGTGGCGCGGCTCCACCCACCGGCTGTACGTCGACGTGGACGGCCACCGGGTCAAGGCCGACCTGCGGGAACTGCGCGAGACCCCGGCGCTGGGCGACCGGGTCACCGTGCACTTCGCGGCCGAGGACGCGGTGCTGCTGCCCGCGGGCACGGCGTCCGCAGCAGGAGCCGTGACCGGAACCGAAACCGTGACCGGAGCAGCGGTCGGAGCCGGAGCCGGAGCCGGAGGAGGAACCGATGGCTAGCGCCGCCCACCCCGCCGCGTCCGGCATCACCGCGTCCGGCGTCACCGGGCCCGGTGCCATGACGAAGGCGCCGCGCCCGCGCACCGG
The DNA here is from genome assembly GCF_008120935.1 of Streptomyces sp. sk2.1. GTDB lineage: Bacteria > Actinomycetota > Actinomycetes > Streptomycetales > Streptomycetaceae > Streptomyces. The sequence continues at coordinate 37,986 of NZ_RDBO01000071.1, read as the reverse complement.
CGGCGACGGGACCGGCCCGGCCGGGGCGACGCCCCCGGCCCCGTCCGGTCCGTCCGCCCCGGCCCGCGAGGCCCGCCGCGTGCCCCGCTTCGTCTGGGCGCTGCCGCCCGTCGCCGTCCTCGCCCTGGTCTTCCTCTACCCGCTGGCCCTCGTCGTCCAGCAGTCCGTCACTCCGGACGAGGGCGGCACCTCGTTCGCCCCGTACGGCGAGGTGTTCGCCTCCGAGGCGTTCCGCTCGGCCCTGACGACCACCGTCTGGCTGGCGGCGGGCTCCACGGCCGGCTGCCTCGTACTGGGCTTCGTCCTGGCCATGATCATCGCCTTCGTGCCGTTCCCCGGCTGCCGGGCGGTCGCCAGGTTCATCGACGTCTTCCTCTCCTTCCCGTCGTTCCTGATCACGCTCGCCCTGCTGTTCATCTACGGCAACGTCGGCATGGCCAACGGCGTCTGGACGGATCTCACCGGGGCGTCGAGCGGTCCCTTCGACTTCCTCACCACCCCGTGGGGCGTCCTGCTCGCCGAGATCACCTACTTCACCCCGTTCGTGATGCGCCCGCTGCTCGCCGCGTTCTCGCAGCTCGACAGCGCGCAACTGGAGGTGGCGTCCTCGCTGGGCGCGAAGCCGGCCCGGATCGTGCGGCAGGTGATCCTCCCCGAGGCGCTCCCCGCGCTCGCCGCGGGCGGCAGCCTCGTCCTCGTGATGTGCCTCAACGAGTTCGGCATCGTGCTGTTCACCGGCGCGAAGGGAGTCACGACCCTGCCGATGCTCGTCTACGGCAAGGCGATCCTGGAGTCCGACTACCCGACGGCCTGCGTCGTCGCCGTCGTCAACATCGTGATCTCCGTCGGCCTCTACAGCCTGTATCGGATGGTGAGCCGTCGTGTTGGTGCATAGCCGTACGGGGAAATGGGCCACCTGGGCCGTGTTCCTCGTGCTCTTCGTTCCGCTGTTCGCGGTGCCGCTGCTGGTCGTCGTCGCCGCTTCGTTCGCGACCAACTGGTCCGGGGCCTTCCCCTCCGGGCCGACCGCCGAGCACTACGCGGCCGCGACCGGCGGGGACTCCCTCCAGGCCCTGACCACCAGCCTGGTCACCGCCGTCGCCGCCAGCCTGCTCGCCCTCACCATCGGCTCCTGGGCCGCGCTCGCCGCCGCCTCGATGCGCAGGCGCGGCAAGCGGTTCCTCGACGCGCTGTTCATGCTGCCGGTCGCCGTGCCGTCCGTCGTGGTGGGCCTCGCCGTGCTCGTCGCGTTCAGCAAGCCGCCGATGCTGCTGAACGGGACGCGCTGGATCGTGATCCTGGCGCACACCATTCTTGTCACCGCGTTCGCCTATTCGTCGGTTTCGGCGGCGACGATGCGTCTCGACCCGATGTACGAGCAGGCGGCGGCCAGCCTCGGCGCGGGCCCCGGCCGGGTGCTGTGGCGGGTCAGGCTGCCGCTCCTGCTGCCGTCCCTCACGGCGGCGGCGGGGCTCTGCTTCGCGCTGTCCATGGGCGAGTTGAGCGCCACGATGATGCTCTACCCGCCGGACTGGACACCGCTCCCGGTGCAGATCTTCGCGGCCACCGACCGCGGTTCGCTCTTCACCGGCGCGGCCGTCGCCGTGGTCCTGATGGCGACGACGCTGCTCGTGCTGCTCGGCGTCTCCCGCATCCGCACCAGGGCCTCGTACCGCTGACACCCGGGGCCGSSCGGCCCCGGGTGTCAGCGGTACGAGGCCCTGGTGCGGATGCGGGAGACGCCGAGCAGCACGAGCAGCGTCGTCGC
>NZ_RDBO01000071.1:33999-36118 GCF_008120935.1 Streptomyces sp. sk2.1 | reverse complement strand
CCGGCCGACATCCAGGAGATACGACTGTCATGCGCAAGAACCACCTCAAGCCCGTAGCCGCCGTCACCGGCTGCCTCGCCCTCGCCGCCACGCTCTCCGCCTGCGGCGGCTCGTCGGCCGCGTCCGACGAGAAGGTCGTCACCGTCTACAGCGCCGACGGCCTCAAGGGCGAGAACGGTGACGGCTGGTACGACAAGGTGTTCAAGGACTTCGAGAAGAAGACCGGCATCAAGGTCAAGTACGTCGAGGGCGGTTCCGGCGAGATGGTGCAGCGCGCCGTCCGCGAGAAGTCCAACACCCAGGCCGACGTGCTGGTCACCCTGCCGCCGTTCATCCAGCAGGCCGACAGCAAGGGCCTGCTGGCGACGTACGAGCCGGCCGGCTCCGACAAGGTCGACGGCGCCGACAAGGCGTACAACTCCAAGTGGACCTCGGTCGTCAACAACTACTTCGGCTTCATCTACAACAAGAAGGAGATGAAGCAGGCGCCCGCCACCTGGGAGGAACTGCTCGACGGGAAGTTCAAGAACAAGGTGCAGTACTCCACGCCCGGGGTCGCGGGTGACGGCACGGCCGTGCTCATCAAGGCCATGAACGATTTCGGCGGCAAGGAGCCGGCGATGGAGTACCTGAAGAAGCTCCAGGTCAACAACGTCGGCCCGTCCGCCTCCACGGGCAAGCTGGCCCCCAAGGTGGACAAGGGCGAACTGCTCGTCGCCAACGGCGACGTCCAGATGAACTTCGCGCAGTCCAAGGACATGCCGAACCTCGGCATCTGGTTCCCCGCGAAGCAGGGCGGCAAGCCCACCACCTTCGCGCTGCCGTACGCGGCCGGTCTGGTGGAGAAGGCCCCGCACACCGAGAACGGCAAGAAGCTGCTCGACTTCATGCTCTCCGAGCAGGCCCAGAAGGACGTCAGCGCGGTCGGCGGCGGCTTCTCCGCCCGCAAGGACGTCGAGGCCACCGACGCCAACGCCCTCGCGCTCGCCGAGCTGATGGACGGCGTGGAGGTCTTCGAGCCGAACTGGTCGGACATCGGCACCAACCTGGACGTGTACGTGGACGCCTGGAAGTCGGCCACCGGCAGCTGACCCCACCGCACCGGACGGGGCCCGCCCGACGGGCCCCGCCGGACGGCCCGGAGACGCTTCCTCCGACGGCTCCCGGGACGGCTTCCCGGCGGCTCCCGGGACGGCCGGAACCAGCACGTCCGGGGCGGCCTAAAATCGGGGGCGTCGGCGCTGCACAGCGCGGTGCCGCCGGCGTCCCCGCACACGACGTACGGCAGGAGTCCCACGCATGGCAGAGCGCAAGCCGATCTCGTCCTGGCTCACCGACATGGACGGAGTCCTGATCCACGAGGGCACGCCGATCCCCGGCGCGGACGCCTTCATCAAGCGGTTGCGTGACTCGGGCCTGCCCTTCCTGGTCCTCACCAACAACTCCATCTACACCGCCCGCGACCTGCACGCCCGGCTGAACCGCATGGGCCTGGACGTGCCCGTGGAGAACATCTGGACCTCCGCCCTGGCCACCGCCCAGTTCCTGGACGACCAGCGGCCCGGCGGCACGGCGTACGTCATCGGCGAGGCCGGGCTCACCACCGCCCTGCACGACATCGGCTACGTCCTCACCGACCACGACCCGGACTACGTGGTCCTCGGGGAGACCCGCACCTACAGCTTCGAGGCGCTCACCAAGGCGATCCGGCTGATCAACAACGGTGCCCGCTTCATCTGCACCAACCCCGACGAGACCGGCCCGTCGGCCGAGGGCCCGCTGCCCGCCACCGGTTCCGTCGCCGCCCTCATCACCAAGGCCACCGGCAAGGCCCCGTACTTCGCGGGCAAGCCCAATCCGCTGATGATGCGCACCGGGCTCAACGCGATCGGCGCCCACTCCGAGTCCAGCGCCATGATCGGCGACCGGATGGACACCGACGTGCTGGCCGGCCTGGAGGCGGGGATGCAGACCTTCCTGGTCCTCACCGGCCTCACCACGGTCGCGGACATCGACAAGTACCCCTTCCGGCCGTCCACGGTCGTCGACTCGATCGCCGACCTGGTCGCCCTCGTCGACGAGGGCGCCAAGGTCGGCGATCGAGTCGACGACCGTGGAC
>NZ_RDBO01000071.1:2865-33899 GCF_008120935.1 Streptomyces sp. sk2.1 | reverse complement strand
GGGACACGGGCGGGGGCGCTGCGGATGCGGAAAGCCTCCGCAGGCGCGAACCTGCACTGAGGAGGTTCACCATGCGTTCCCTGCCCCTCACGTTCTGTGCCGCCGCGGCCATCGCGGCGATCCTGGTACCGGTCCCCGCCGCACTGGCCGACTCCACGGCCGGGGCCGACCGGGAGGAGGGCCGGGGCCCGCGGGCCTCCCTCGCGGTGACCCCGTCCACCGTCGGGCCCGGCGGCGAGGTGGACCTGCGGCTGGAGGGCTGCGAGGGCCGGAAGGCCGAGGGGACGGCCGACGTCCTCGTCTCCCCGGCACGCTTCTCGCCCGCCGCGGACGGGGGCCTGTTCGCCGAGACCCGGATCGGCTCGGACACCTCCCCGGGCGACCACGACATCCGCGTCGTCTGCGAGGACGGCAGGGGCACCGAGGCCGTCGGCACGGTCACCGTCACCGAACGGGGCCAGGCCACCCCCGTGGCCCCGGTGCGCGCGGGCGGCGGTGGCACCTCCCCGTCCGAGACGCGCGCGGGCGGGGGTGCCTCCCTGGCCGAATGGGAGGCCCGGCAGGAGGGCCCCGGCACCACGCACACCGTGACCGGGCTGGTCCTGGCCGCCGTCGCGGCCGTCGCCGTCGCGCTGCGCAGCGTGCGCCGTCGCCGCCCGGCCCCGGAGTGACCGGGCCCGCCCCGGACCGCCCCGCCGGGCACGGCCGGCTGCTCGCCGGAGTGGTCTGGGTCGTCCTGCTGCTGGGCCTGTGGCTCTGGGGGCGCGGCATCACCGACGGCTCCGGTGCCGGTTCCGCCCCGACGACCGGTGACGTCGCCGCGGTGGGGCGCCCCCTCGGCGTGGCGCTGCCCCCGCCGCACGACCCGATCAGGGGGGCGGTCCCGAGGCGCGTCGAGATCCCGTCGATCGGTGTCGACGCACCCGTGATCGCCCGCGGCCTGGACAAGGACGGCGCGATCGAACCGCCCCCGTTCGACCGCCCCCAGACCGTCGGCTGGTACGGCGACGGCATCCGGCCCGGCGCGAACGGCCCGGCCCTCCTCGTCGGCCACGTCGACACCGAGACCAGACCGGCCGTCTTCTACGGGCTGAGCGCCACCCGCCCCGGCGCCGAGGTCGAGGTCACCCGCGCGGACGGCACCGTCGCCGAGTTCACCGTCGACGACGTCCAGGTCTTCACCCGGGCACGCTTCGACGCCGCCAAGGCGTACGGCCCGCGCGAGGACGGCCGGGCGGAACTCCGGCTGATCACCTGCGGCGGCACCTACGACCGGGCGTCGCGTTCCTACGAGGCCAACGTGGTCGTCTCGGCCTACCTCACCGGCGAGAGGCCCGCCGGGAAGCCGGGCGGGAAGCCGGACGGGAAACCGGGTGGGAAGCCGGGCGGGAACGACGCCGGCTGAGGGGAGCGGCCGCCGGCCGAGGGAAATGGCCGGCGGATTCGCAGGCGGCGCCCCCAACTCCCGGACCGCGCGGACCAGTACGGCCCCGGCCGCGCACCCCGGCCGGGCCGACGGCGCCCCGCCCCGTGCCGCGGACGACCGGAACACCCCGCGGGTCCCCAACTGCCCGGCACGTCAGTGCGCATCGGCGGGCGTCGGCGCGGCTCGGGGCGCATCGGCAGGCAGCGATCCCGCCCGCAAGGGCGAAAAGGCCGGGTTGCCAGTTGTATGTGCGATTTGCGGAATCCTCGCGAAGGGGCGTGCGCGGGGGCTCGTGAGGGCAGCCTTCCTATCGCTGGGTGACGAATCGGTCACTGTGCGACATCTGCGAGTTGGCTGTTCGTCGGTCGCGAAGGGTGGTGGGAACGAAGAAACCCCCTCACGCATGGTGAGGGGGTTTCGACTGTGCGTGCGCCGCCAGGGACTCGAACCCCGGACCCGCTGATTAAGAGTCAGCTGCTCTAACCAACTGAGCTAGCGGCGCCTGCTGACCTGCGTAACTCTACCCGAAGTCGGGAGGTGCTCCCGACCATTTCCCGCCCGTCCCGGCCTGTCGGATGGTCGTTTTTTCTCTTCTGTCCGTCAAAATGCGTTATGTCAGGAGAGTTGAGACACTGGCGCCCGTGCCGACGGGCCAAAAGATCTTGACGAGTGCGGAGGGGAACCACATGACTGTGCCGTCCTTCGAGGAGTACGTACCCGCCGTCGACTGCGTCTGCGCGGGATGCGCCGCGCAACGGCGGGCCGCCGGCGCGTTGCCCGTGCGGGACGGCGGCCACCCGGCCGCCCACGGCGCGCGCCGCGCGATGGTGCTGGTCACCGCGGCCGGTGTGGTGCTGAGCAGCGGAGTGGCGGAGGCGGCCGGGACCGATGTGGCGGGTGCGCCGACGGTGACGGACGCGGCGGCCCCCGCGGGCCCGGCCGACGCACTCGCCCCGGCCGACCCGATGGCATCGGCGGACGTCCCCGTCGATCCGGACCCGGACAGTCCGCAGGGCGGTCCCGGACCGCTGCGCGGCGGCGGGGCATCGGGCCCGCCCTCGTCCACGACGACCACGCCCAAGCTGCGCGCCACCAGCCGGGCCGACATCATCAACCGGGCGAAGAAGTGGGTGTCCGCGCAGGTCCCGTACAGCATGGTGAAGTACTGGCCGGACGGTTACCGGCAGGACTGCTCCGGCTTCGTGTCGATGGCCTGGAACCTGCCGGGCAACGAGTGGACCGGCAGCCTCGCCGCGTTCGGGACGCGGATCGCGCGGGAGGAGCTCCAGCCCGGCGACATCCTGCTCTTCCACAACCCGGCCGACCCCTCCAAGGGCTCGCACGTCACGATCTTCGGCGGCTGGACCGACTACACGCACACCCACTACACGGCGTACGAGCAGACGAAGCCGCACACCCGCAGGCGGACGACGCCCATGGCGTACTGGACCCACTCGGGCAACTACGTCGCGTACCGCTACAAGGGTCTCACCGGCGGGAGCAGCGGCGGCAGCGCCGCGACGACGAGGTTCCCCGGCGCGGGGATGTTCGGCCCCGGCGCCAGCAACACGTACGTCACCCAGCTCGGCCGGATGCTCGTGAAGCGCGGCGGCAAGCGTTTCTACGGGGTCGGCCCCGGCCCCGGCTGGGGCGACGCGGACCGGCGGGCCACCCAGGCGTTCCAGAGGGCCCAGGGCTGGAAGGGCAAGGAGGCGGACGGCATCCCCGGCCCCGACACCTGGCGGCTCCTGATCGCCGGGACCGGACGCGACATCCCCGGGACCGGGGGCGGAAGCGGGACGGGGGCCGGGCAGAACGGCTCGAACCCGGATTCGAAGTTCCCCGGCCGGGGCCATTTCAGGCCCGGTCGGTCCAACGGCCATGTCGAGAGGCTCGGCAGGCAGTTGGTGAAGAAGGGGTACGGCAAGCACTACGTGTCGGGCCCCGGGCCCCGGTGGACCGAGGCGGACCGGCGCAATGTCGAGGCCTTCCAGCGGGCGCAGGGCTGGCGGGGCGGAGCGGCCGACGGCTACCCCGGCCCGGAGACCTGGCGGCGGCTCTTCGCGTGACAGCACGGACATGACGGAGGTGGGAATGCGATCCACGGTGTCGGACAGTTCCGGAAACCCGGAGGACGGAACGGGGCGGGAGGCGGGAGCCGGTCCGCGCGTGGGATCCCGGCCGGACGGTGCCGCACGGGGACGCGGACTCCCCGGCAGCCGGGCCGGGCGCCGGGGGCGAGGTGCCGGGCGTCCGCGGTGCGGGCCCGGGTTCCGTTCCGGACGACGGGCCGGACTCCGTGGTCGATCTCGTGCTGGACCTGGTGCCGGGCGAGAGCGCGGGCACCCTGTTCGGCGCGACCTCGGCGGCGGTGTCGGTCCCGGCCGGGGCGACCGGGGCGGGCGGACCCGTTTCCGTACCGGACGTGCCCGCCCCCGCCGCCGCCCCGGAGGCGTCCCTGCGCCGCACCGCGCCCGACACCGTCTTCGACTCCCTGCCCGTCTCCGGTGGCGACGGGGCCGTGCAGTCGGGCGACGCGCCCTGGGAGGCCGGGCGGCACCACGCGGTCATCGCCAACGAGCGGACCGCGACCATCCCCGTGCACCTGCTCTTCCGCGAGGACGCCGCACGGGTCGACGCCGCCGCGCTCCCCGACGGGATGGTGCGGCGGGGGAGCGGCGGCGACCGGCCGGCGGCCGGGGTGCGCCGGCCGCCCGCGCCGAGGGGACCGCAGGTGCGGCCCCCGACGCGACCGGCACCGCTCGGCGACCCGCGGCTCACCGAGCGGCCCGGACCCGCGCTGCCCGGCTGGGTGGCGGTGCTCGCCGCCCTGGCCGGCGCCGCGGCCGGCGGGGCCGTCCTCTGGTGGGTCGGCGCCCTGCCCGCCGCCGCGCTCGCCCGGTTCGGGATCGGCCCGCGCCCGTACGACGGGCTCGGACCGGGCGCCTGGGCGGCGCTCACCGCGCTCCTCTCGGCGGTGCTCTTCGCGCTCGGCGGGCTGAGCCGCGGACGGGTCGGCCACGCCTGGGTGCTGACGCTCTTCGGCGAGTACCGGGGCAGCGTGCGGCGCACCGGGCTGATGTGGATCAGCCCGCTGCTGCTGCGCCGCCGGGTCGACGTGCGCCTGCGGCACTGGCGCAGCGAACCGCTGCCCGCCGTGGACGCCAACGGCACGGCGCTGCGCGTCGTCGTCCTCGTGGTGTGGCGGATCAAGGACACCGCCCGGGCGGTGCTCGGGGTCGCCGACCACGAGGCGTACCTGCGCGAGCAGGTCGAGGCGGCGATGGCCCGGGTGCTCTCGCAACTGCCCGCCGACACCTTCCACGAGGACGCGCACACCCTGCGCAACGCGGAGGCGGTCGGCGACGCGCTGACCCGGCTGCTGAAGGCCGACTGCGAACCCGTCGGCATCGAGGTGTACTCGGCACAGCCGACCGGGATCGAGTACGCGCCGGAGGTCGCCGCGGCCATGCAGCGACGGCGAATTGCCGCCATCGACGCCAAGCACCGCGACAGCGTGCTCACTTCGGTCGTCGACGCCGTCGACGACACCGTCAACCGGCTGACCGCGCGGGGGATCGTCGAGCTGGACGACTACGAACGGAAGTCCCTGGTCAAGGACTTGACGGTGGCCTTCTACACCGGACGCAGCGGCGGGGAAGGGGCCTGAGGGCCTGCCGGGCCCCCTGGGGCGACCAAGCGGAATCGGACTCTCATTGGTCTGGACATGTTCATATCCCGTCAATAATCTAAGTCTTGGTCTAGACCGCAGAACACGCGTGCAGCAGGGCTCATGGAACTTCCCCCACGTTCTCGAGGAGCGACAGCAATGCGTAAAAGGGCTAGTGCGGCCGTGATCGGTCTGGTGGTGGCGGGCGCCTCGATGCTCGCCACGAGCAGTGCCGGGAGTCACGGCTACACCGACAACCCCATCAGCCGTCAGAAGCTCTGTGCCAACGGCACGGTGACCGGCTGCGGCAACATCCAGTGGGAGCCGCAGAGCGTCGAGGGGCCCAAGGGCTTCCCGGCGGCGGGCCCGGCCGACGGCCGGATCTGCTCCGGCGGTCACGGGGAGTTCGCCCAGCTCGACGACCCGCGCGGCGGCAACTGGCCCGCCACGAAGGTGACGGCCGGTCAGGGTTTCAGCTTCCGCTGGCAGTTCACCGCTCGCCACGCCACGACCGACTTCCGCTACTACATCACCAAGGACGGCTGGGACCCCACCAAGCCGCTCACCAGGGCGGACCTGGAGTCGCAGCCCTTCATGACGGTGCCGTACGGCGGCAAGCAGCCGCCCTCGACCCTGACCCAGCAGGGCACCATCCCCACCCAGAAGTCCGGGAAGCACATCATCCTGAGCGTCTGGAACATCGCCGACACGGCGAACGCGTTCTACGCGTGCTCCGACGTCCAGTTCTGACCCCGGCGCCCCGTCCCGAACGGTGACCGCCGCACGACGGACGTCACGCCGAAGCGGCCGGCGCGGACCCGAACCACGGGCCCGCGCCGGCCGCACCGCGTGAACGGTCATCGGGCCGCCGCGACCGGTTCGGCCCGCTTCGCCGCCGCGGCGCCCCGGCTCAGCAGGACCGCCGCCAGCACCGCGCCCACCAGCAGCAGCACCGATCCCGCCACCGAGGCGTACCGCATGCTGTGCACGAAGGCGTCCCTGCCGATCGAGATCAGCGAGTCGTCGCCGGTGGCCACCGCGCCCGCCAGCGTCTTGCGGGCGTCCTCCGGCGCGGAGGCGGGCATGTCGGCGGTGTAGACGGCGGTGGCCAGCGCGCCCAGCAGGGCCATTCCCGTCGCGCCGCCGAACTCCTGGCCGGTCTCCAGCAGCGAGGCCGCCGAACTCGCCTTCCGGGGCGGGGCGGTGGACAGTGCCAGGTCCGAGACGAGCGCCATCACGGCCACGATGCCGCAGTTCATCACGGAGCAGCCGACGAGCAGCAGCCACAGCGAGTCCGTACCGGTCAGGGCGAGGACGGCGAACCCGGCGGCGGCGACGACGAACCCGGCGCAGACGACCCGCCCGCGGCCGGTCCGCCGGGCGACGGTCGTGGCCGTGGGGGCCGCGGCGCTCACCGCCAGGGACGGGGCCAGGCTCCACAGCGCGGCCTCCAGCGTGCCCATGCCGAGCACCGACTGCAGGTACTGCGTGGTGAAGAACGAGGAACCCATCATCGCGAAGGCGGCCAGCGCGTTGAGCCCGATCCCGGCCGAGAAGCGGCCGTCCCGGAAGAGCTCCCGGCCGATCATCGCGTCGCCGCGGGTGCGCTGGCGGTGGACGAAGAGCCATCCGACGAGCAGCCCGACGGCGACGAACAGGGTGTTCTCCGGACCGATGCCGTGGGCGGCGGTCTCCTTGATCCCGTAGACGACGGGCAGCACGGCCCCCATCGACAGCGGCACGCCCAGGAGGTCGAACCGGCCCGGGGCGGGGTCCTTGTACTCCGGCACCAGCAGCGGCACCAGGACCAGCAGCAGCACCATCGCGGGCACGTTGATCAGGAAGACCGAGCCCCACCAGAAGTGCTGGAGCATGACCCCGCTGAGCACCGAGCCGAGCGCGATCCCGCCGGCCATGGCCCCCGACCAGATCCCGACGGCCCGGCCGCGCTGCCGTTCGTCGCGGAACATGCTCCGCACGAGCCCCATGGTCGACGGCATCAGCGTCGCCCCGCCGATCCCGAGCAGGGCGCGGGCCGCGATCAGCATCCCGGCACTGTCGGCGTACGCGGCGGTCACGGACGCGGCGCCGAACGCGACCGCGCCGAGCAGCAGCAGCCTGCGGCGGCCGATCCGGTCGCCGAGCGAGCCCATCGTGATGAGCAGTCCGGACAGGGCGAAGGCGTACCCGTCGAAGATCCAGAGCTGCTGGGTGGCGCTGGGGGCGAGGTCCCGGTCGATGGCCGGGATCGCGAAGAAGAGGACGGAGACGTCCATCGAGACGAGGAGGAGGGGCAGCAGGAGGACCACGAAGGCGGTCCATTCCCGGCGGCCGGCGAGGGTGCCGCGATCGGCGGTGGTGCTCGTGGCGTTCGTCATGCCGAGAAATGTACGAGCGTTTAAAACGCTTGTCTAGTACGACTGTGTAAAACGATCGTATGGATCGATGGGCGGCAAAAAACGCACCGGGCGGTCCACGTGTGTACGTGAACCGCCCGGTGCGTTGTCGGTGCGCCGCCAGGGACTCGAACCCCGGACCCGCTGATTAAGAGTCAGCTGCTCTAACCAACTGAGCTAGCGGCGCCTGCTGACTCGAAAATAATACCTGCTCCGGAGGGGTGTCGATGACACCGGCCGCAAACCGGGGCAAGAGGTGGTGAAGCGGTACGGATCAGAGTGCCATCGACAGCATCACCGGGGCCGCCCGCCGGTTCAGCGTATGCGCCGCCGCGCGCAGCCGGTGCGCGTCCTCGACCGGGAGCGACAGTGCCAGGCAGCCCGCCGACGCCCCGGCCGTCAGCGGCACCGCGGCGCACACCGTGCCGACCGCGTACTCCTGGAGGTCGAGCACCGGCACCGTCGCCGGCTGGCTGTCCAGCTTGGAGAACAGCACCTTCTCGTTGGTGATCGTCCGCGAGGTGAGCCGGGGCGTCCGGTGGCGGGAGATGTGGTCGCGGCGGCCGTCCTGGTCGAGCTGTGCGAGCAGGCACTTGCCGACCGCCGAGGCGTGCGCGGCGGACCGGAAGTCCACCCACTCGTTGACCGCGGGGGTGAGCGGGCCGTCGGCGTACTGCGTGACCCGGATCTCGCCGTCGACGTACCGGCTGATGTAGACCGCCGCGCCGACCGAGTCGCGCAGCTGCGTCAGCGTCCGCTGGAGCCTGGCCTCCAGGGCCTGCCGGCGGGCCGGGCCGGAACCGAGGCGCAGCAGCGAGGAGCCGATGACGTACGCGCCGTCGGTGATCTGCTCGACGTAGCCCTCGCGGCGCAGGGTCAGCAGCAGGGGGGAGAGGTGTTCGGCGGGCAGTCCCGTCTCGCGCGAGATCCGGGCGGCCGGTACGCCGTCGTCGTGGGCGGAGATCGTTTCGAGGACACGGAAGGCGTACTGCACCGAATGGAGCGGTGTGGTCGGTTCGGGCATCAGCGCCACGGTTTCCCCCCCAGCAGGTTGTGACCGCAAGCTCTGTCCACACGATAGCCGTCAAGGGCCCTTCACGGGGCGGCTGTTGGAGACCCGGCAGGGGCGCCCCACCCCGATGAGCTGGGGCGCATTCGTCCGGCATATGCCAGTGTCATTGGCGTCCAACAAGTGGCGAGGTCACAGCACCGCGTCGAGGAACTCGCGCGTACGTTCGTGCTCCGGGTCGGAGAAGATTTTTTCCGGCGGACCGGATTCGATCACCCGTCCGGAATCGAACATCAGCACCGTCTTCGAGACGTCCCGGGCGAAGTTCATCTCGTGGGTCACGCAGAGCATGGTGATGTCGGTGTTCCTGGCGATGTCGCTCAGCAGCTCCAGCACCCCGGCCACCAGCTCCGGGTCGAGCGCCGACGTCACCTCGTCCAGCAGCAGGATCTCCGGCCGCATCGCCAGGGCGCGCGCGATCGCCACCCGCTGCTGCTGGCCGCCGGAGAGCTGGGAGGGGTGCGCGTCGACCTTCCCCGACAGCCCCACCAGGTCCAGCAGCTCCCGGGCCCGGACCTCCGCCTCGTCGCGGTCCATGCCCAGCACGCTGACCGGGGCCTCGGTGATGTTCTGCAGCACCTTCATGTTGGGGAAGAGGTTGAACTGCTGGAAGACCATGCCGATCTTCTTCCGGGCCTCGCGCAGATGCTTCTCGGGCGCCGGTTTCAGCGCCCCGCCGGGCGCCCTGACGTGGGACAGCGGGGAGCCGTCCACCCAGATCACACCGCCGCTGACCTTCTCCAGCGTCATCAGCAGCCGCAGGATGGTGGTCTTGCCCGAGCCGCTGGGGCCGATCAGGGTGACGTGCTCGCCGCGCTCCACCGAGAAGTTCAGCCGGTCGAGGACGGTGTGGTCGCCGTACCGCTTCACGACGTCGTCGAAACGGACCAGCGGATGGCCGGTCCCCGGCGCGGCGGCCGGTGCGGCGGCCGACGGGGTGTCCCCGGGGGCCGCCGTCTTGCGCAGGGGGAGGGGTTCAGTGGCCAAGGCGCTTCTCCAGCTTTCTCATCAGCAGCGAGGTGGGGTAGCTCGCGACCAGGAAGGCCAGGCCGGCGAGCGTGAACGCCTCGGTGTACGCGAAGTGGTCGGCGCCGTACTTGCGGGCCTCGAAGACCATTTCCTGCACCGTGATCACGGCGAGGAACGGGGTCTCCTTGAACATCGAGATCGCGTAGTTGCCGAGGGCGGGCAGCACGTTGCGCACCGCCTGCGGAAGGATCACGGCCCGCCAGGTCCGCCGGGGGGAGAGCGAGAGCGCCCGGCAGGCCTCCCACTGCCCCTTGGGCACGCCGTCGATCCCGGCGCGGTACACCTCGGAGGTGTACGCGGCGTAGTGCACGCCCAGCACCGCGATGCCGACCGTCAGCGGTTCCACCGAGGTGAACAGGGCCGCCGCGCCGACCAGTTGGACGAGCAGCGGGGTGGACCTGACGAACTCCGTCACGGCCCGCACCGGCACCGTCACGAACCTGCTCGGGGCCCGGCCCGCGACCGCGACGGCCAGCCCGAGGACCGCGGCGACGAGCGTGCCGAGCACCGTGGCGAGCAGAGTGACCCGGAAGCCCTCGATCAGCAGCGGCAGGGCGTCCCGGGCCGCGTCCCAGTCGAAACCGTTCACCGGGCACCCCCCGGGGCGGAGGCGACGGCCTCGGTGGCGCTGCGGCTGCGCAGCAGCGAACCCGCCCCGGTGGGCAGCCCGAGCCGCCGCTTGGCGCCCCGTTCCAGCAGGTTCATCAGCAGGGTCAGGGCGTACGCCAGCACGAAGTAGACGGCCAGCAGGGTCACGTACGCGGTGAGCGTCTCACCGGTGCGGTCGCGCAGCTGCTGGACCACGGTCATCAGGTCGGCCGCGGAGATCAGCCACAGCAGCGGGGTGCACTTCAGCAGCTGGATCAGCAGATTGGTGAACGACGGGATCATCTGCACCCAGGCCTGCGGGAGGATCACCTTCCGCATCCGGTGCAGCGGCGACATGTTCAGCGCGACGGCCGCCTCGTACTGGCCGCGCGGCACGGAGTTGACCGCCCCGCGCACCACCTCGGCGCCGTACGCGCCGTAGTTGAGGCCGAAGGCGACGACGCCGCAGAGCAGCGGATCCAGCTCGTACCCCGTCAGCGTCGGCATCGCGTAGTAGAGCCAGAACAGCTGGATGTAGAGCGAGGTGCCGCGGAAGAACTCCACGACCACGCGCGACACGCCGCGCAGCACCAGCAGCCGGCTGACCGACATCAGGCCGAGGGCGAACGACAGCAGGAGCGCGGCCAGCGCGCCCAGCACGGTGGCTTCGAGCGTCACCCACAACCCCGAGCGCACCTGCGGGAGTTCGTCGACGAAGGCGGAGAAGAAATCATTCATGCGGCGCGGCCCGTCCCCGTCAGCCCTTGCACAGATCGGCCGTCTTCAGCGTGGCCGGCGGGAGCTCGGTCGCCGAGAAGCCGTACTCCCGGAGCAGCTCCACGTAGCGGGACCGGTCCGAGACGATCTTCTTCAGCTCGCGGTTGAAGGCGTCCCGCAGCTCCTCGTTGCCCTTGCGGAAGACTGCGCCGCCGGGGCTGTACTGCTTCACGCCGTCGAGCTCCGGCAGGAACGCCCCGGTGACCTCGGTCTCCGGGTTGGTCCTCGCCAGCCAGCGCAGCGAGATCCCGGTGAGCAGGAACGCGTCGACCCGGCCGCCCTTGACCGCGTCGGCGCCGTCCTGCGGCTTCTGCAGCGTCTTGATCCGGTCCTCGGGGATGCCCGCCCCCTCGGCGTACTTGCCCTCGACGGCGCCCGACATCACACCGACGGTGATCCCGGCCGCCTTCGCGGACGCCAGGTCGGTGACCTTCTTCGGGTTGCCCTTCTTCACCATCAGGGCGGTGGGGGAGATGAACTCGGGCTCGGAGAAGACGGCGTTGGCGCAGCGCTCGGGCGTGATCGCCATGCCGGCGCTGACCACGTCGTACTTGCCCGCCTGGAGCCCGGGGATCAGGCCGTCCCACTCGGAGAGGGTGGGCCTGAGCTCGTCCACGCCGAGCGCCTTGAAGATCTCCCGGTGCAGGGTGGGCGCCTCGCCCTTGAGCTCCTTGCCCTCCAGGTAGCCGTACGGGGCCTCGTTGGCGTACGCCACCCGGACGAAGCCCTGCTTGCGGAGCTTGTCGAGCGCACCCGCACCGTCCGCGGAGCCGGCGTCGGTCTTGCTGCACGCGGAGAGCAGCCCGGGTACGACGAGCAGTCCGCCCACGGCCGCCGATCGGTTCAGGAAGCCCCGGCGGGACAGGTTCGGGAAGTCAGCCATGGTTCGCAATCTCCTGGAGGGATCGAACGGTCCGGACAGGGGGAGCGCCTGCCCGATCCCGCACGTCTATGCAGAAAGCGACCTCATGTGATCGAAAGGTGGCCGGAGCGTGACCTTCCCGTGTCCCCTCCGGCCGGCCCCGAAAGCCGGGGCCGGGTGCGAAATGCCTTGCGAGAAAACGAAAATGACGGGCCGTCGAATCCTTCCGTCCGTCACCGCGCGGTGACGGGGCCGCGGTACGGTCCCGACGGATTCACTCGCCCGGACCGGGGAAGGGCACGTACCCGCGCCGCTTGTCCACCACGTTCGGCAACGGGGCGCCGGACAGCCACAGTTCGTACATCGCCACGAACTGCTCGCCCAGCCGGTCCCGCCAGCCCGCCGTGTCGCCGCTCATGTGCGGCGACACGATCAGGTCCGGTACGTCCCAGAGCGGGCTCGTCGGGTCCAGCGGCTCCTGCTCGAACACGTCCAGCGCCGCCCCCGCGATCCAGCGCTTGCGCAACGCGTCGGCCAGGTCCTCCTCGACGACCATCGGCCCGCGCCCCACGTTGACGAAGCGGGCCGACGGCTGCATCAGCCCGAAGAACCGGGCGTCGAACAGGCCCCGGGTCGCCTCGGTCAGCGGCGCCGCGCAGATCACCCAGTCGGCCAGGGCCGCCAGCCGGTCCAGGTCCTCGGGGCCGTGGACGGTGCGCCGCGCGGCACGTCCCACCAGCGCCACCTTGACCCCGAGGGGCATCAGCAGCCTGGCGATCTCCCGCCCGATCGGGCCCGCACCGACGACCACCGCGCGGCTGTTCGCGAGCGTCCCGCTCTCCCGGTGGCGCCACTGCCGCCGCTGCTGGAGGTCCAGCGTGCCCGGCAGGTCCTTCGCGAACGCCAGCAGCAGGGCCGTCACGTACTCGGCCACCGGCCGCTCGAAGATGCCCCGGGCGTTGGTCAGCACCGTGTCGGAGGCGACCAGTTCCGGGCACAGCAGCCGGTCCACGCCCGCGCTCGCCGTGTGGACCCACGCCGGGCGGGGGCCTTCGCCGGGCCAGGCGGCCCGTACCGCGTCGGAGGCGAAGTCCCACACCAGCAGCACATCGGCCTCCGGGAGCCGGGCGGCGAGCCCGGCCCCGTCGGTGTACCGGATGCGGGCCCGGCCGGTCAGCCGGCCGAGACGCGGTGACGGATCGGTGTCCAGGACGAGCAGGGTGGGCTCTGACATGGGGGGAGGTCGCTCCGTTCCGCTGTGCTGCGTCCGGGAAGGGCGGATGGACCACGCTCGCAGCCGCGCCCCGCCCCGTCAACAGGTCGTGGTGGGAGTGGGGGTAGATGGGGGAATACTTGGATGAAACGAAGAAAAAAGGGGGAGGGTGAGCGGCGCCGTGTGCCCCGGACCGGTCCGGGCGGTTCCGGCTCGGCCGGTTTCGGTCCGGCCGATTCCGGTCCGAGCGGTTCCGATCCGGCCGATTCCGATCCGGCCGGTTCCGGTCCGGGTGGGCAGGCGCGGGAAGGCGGGAAGCGTGGACATGACGACTGTCGGCTTTCTCTACCCCGGACGTTTCGCGGTGGACGACTTCCCGCGGATGGAGATCCTGCTCGACGCGGTCCGGCTCGTCGTGTACCGCACCGACGTCGACGAGGACTCCTACGGGGTCGACGCGCTGGTGCGGACCGGGGCGCCCGAGCGCCTGGCAGCCGGGGTGGAGGAACTCCGGCGCTCCGGCGTCGAGGCCGTCGTGTGGGCGAGCGCCGGCGGCAGCTTCCTCCACGGCTGGGAGGGTGCCCACGAGCAGACCGCGGCCCTGGCCAGGGCGGTGGGCGTGTCCGCCTCCAGCACCTCGCTCGGCTTCGCCCACGCGGTACGGGAGCTGGGCGCCGACCGGATCGCCGTCGCCTCCACCTACCCCGGACACATCACCGACCTGCTGCTCGACTTCCTCCGCACCGCGGGCGTCGAGGTGGCCGCCGCCCGCTCCGCCGGTCTCGGCTCGGCCGCCGAGGCCGCGGCCTGGGACCCGGACCGGGTGCGGGAGTTCGCCGTCGCCGCCGACCGGCCGGAGGCGGACGCGGTGCTGCTGCCCGACACGGCGCTGCACACCGCCGGTCACGAGGCGGAACTGGAGGAGGCCCTCGGCAAGCCGGTCCTCACCGGGAACCAGGTGACGGTCCGGGAGGGGCTGCGACTGGCGGGCCGCCGCGCCTGGTCCCCGAGGCTGGGCAGGCTCTTCGCCGGCCGGGAGGCGCCCCCGGCCCCGGTGGCGACCTGGGGCGAGGGCCGCGCCTGGGCGCACAGCGGGAGGCACGGGCACCGGGAGAGGTGATCCACTCCGCACGGGAATAAACGGAGACTCCCTCCTGTTCTGTTCTCCCGGACGTATGAGCAAGGCGCAGGCGCGTCATCCGGAGAGGCCAGGACGTGGACGAGATTCGAGGCGACGAGATCCGTGGCAAGGCGGAGGGAACGGCCCCGGTGCCGCTCTCCGTACTCGACCTGGTGACCGTGGGGCAGGGCCGCACCGCCACCCAGGCGCTGCGCACCTCCGTGGACATCGCGCAGCTCGCCGAGCGGCGCGGATTCCACCGCTACTGGGTCGCCGAACACCACTCCATGCCCGGCGTCGCCTCCTCGTCGCCCGCCGTGATCCTGGCCCACCTCGCCGCCCGCACCGAGCGCGTCCGGCTCGGCTCCGGCGGTGTGATGCTGCCCAACCACGCGCCGCTCGTCATCGCCGAGCAGTTCGGCACCCTGGAGGCCATGGCCCCCGGCCGCATCGACCTCGGCCTCGGCCGGGCCCCCGGCACCGACGGGGCCACCGCCGCCGCCCTGCGCCGCAGCGACCGGCTGAACGAGGGGGCAATGGGGTCTCCCCTGGTCGAGCGAAGCCGAGACCTCGGGGAAGATTTTCCGCAGCAGCTCGCGGAGCTGACCAGGTTCCTGGACGACGACTTCCCCGACGGCCACCCCTACGCCCGTATCCACGCGGTCCCCGGCCCGGTCCAGGGCACGGCCGAGGGCGGCGTCCAGTCCACGGCCCGGCCGCCGATCTGGCTGCTCGGCTCCTCCGGCTTCAGCGCCCGGCTGGCCGGTGTGCTCGGCCTGCCCTTCGCCTTCGCCCACCACTTCTCGGCCCGGAACACGGTGCCCGCCCTCGACCTGTACCGGGAGTCGTTCCGGCCGTCCGCGGTGCTCGACGCCCCGTACGCCCTGATCGGCGTCGCGGCCCTGGCCGCCGACGACGAGCGCGAGGCCCGCCGCCAGGTGCTCACCGGGGCCCTGTCCATGGTCCGCCTGCGCACCGGCCGCCCCGGCCTGGTCCCGACGCCCGAGGAGGCGGAGGCGTATGCCTTCACCCCGATGGAGCGAGAGTTCGTCGACGGCTGGCTCGCCGACATCGTCCACGGCACCCCGGACGAGGTCCGCGCCGGCCTCGACGCCCTGGCCAAGCGCACCGGCGCCGACGAACTGATGATCACCGCCAACGCCCACGGCGGGGAGGCCCGGCTGCGCAGTTACGAACTGATCGCCGACGCGTACGGACTGCCCACGACGGCCTGACCGGCCCCTGCCCGGGGCGGCCTGACCGATCCGTGCCCGGGACGGCTCGCCCGCGCCTTCGCGCGGGCCGGTCGCCCCGGGGCCGGATCAGGCGGGCAGTTTCCCGCTGCCGATCAGCTCGGCGATCCGCTCCGGGGCCACCGCACGCGAGTACAGCCAGCCCTGCCCGGTGTCGCAGCCGATCCTGCGCAGCCGCTCCGCCTGCCCGGCCGTCTCCACGCACTCCGCGGTGACGGTCAGACCCAGGCGGTGCGCCAGCTGCACCATCGCCTCGACGATCGTCTCGTCGGCCGGACTCGGGTGGGCGCCGTCGTCGTAGCGGAAACCGCGGACGAACGAGCCGTCCAGCTTCAGCACGGAGACCGGGAGCCGGCTCAGATAGGCGAGGTTCGAATAGCCGGTGCCGAAGTCGTCGATGGCGATGCGCACCCCCATGCCGCTGAGCGACTGGAGGGCCTGGAGCGGCCTGCCCGCCGAACCCATCACCGCGGACTCGGTCAGCTCCAGTTGCAGCAGCGCCGGATCGAGACCGGTCTCGGCGAGGATCTCGGCGACATCGGTGACCAGGTCGGAGTCCCAGACCTGGCGCACGGCGACATTGACGCTGATGAACAACGGCGGATCGGTCGGGTGTTCGAGCTGCCAGCGCCTGGCCTGGCGGCAGGCGGACCGGAGCACCCACCGGCCGAGCTGGACGATCGAGCCGTCCTCCTCGGCGATCGCGACGAACCGATTCGGCGAGAGCATGCCGAATTGCGGGTGATTCCAGCGCACCAGCGCCTCCACCCCGTGCACCACCCCGTCGGCCATGCCGACCAGCGGCTGGTACTCGATGGTGAACTCGCCGCGCTCCACGGCGGGCCGCAGGTTCGAGGAGAGGGTCTGCCGGGTCATCCGGTGGGCGTTGCGTTCCGGGTCGAAGACCGTCCAGCGGGCCTTGCCGTCCGCCTTCGCCCAGTACAGCGTGGTGTCGGCGGCCTGCATCAGTCCGGTGGCCGAGGTCCCGGCCACCGGGCGCTCCACCACCCCGATCGACGCGGACACGGAGAGCCGCTGCCCGGCCAGGTCGAAGGGCTGCTGGAGCGCGTGGAGCACCGCGCGGGCCAGGTCGGTGAGCTGCTGCGTGCCGGTGGAGTCCTCGACCAGGATCGCGAACTCGTCGCCGCCCAGCCGGGCCACGAGGTGCGAGCCGGGGCGGCGCGGCCCGTCCTGCTCCGCGCAGTCGGTGAGCCGCGCGGCGACGGCGGCGAGCAGCCGGTCGCCGACCCGGTGGCCCATCGTGTCGTTGACGGCCTTGAACCCGTCCAGGTCCAGGTAGCAGACCCCGACCCGGCCGCTCCCGGATTCGGCGCCGTCGTCCCGGGGGGAGGGGTTCTCCAGGACGGCGGTGAGCCGCTCGAAGAACAGCGTCCGGTTGGGCAGCCGGGTCACCGGGTCGTGCATCTGGAGGTGGCGCAGCCGTTTCTGCAGCTCGCGCCGGTCGCTGATGTCCGAGACGGAGAGCAGCACCTGCCCGGCCCCCCGCGCGCCGCCCGCACCCGTCCCCGTATCCCTGTCCGCGCCGGTGCTCGCGCCGGTGCTTGCGCCCGAGCCCGCGCCCGTGTCGGCACCGGTCGCCGCGCTCGTGCCCGGGCCCGTACCGTGCTCCGGCCCCGGCATCGGCACGACGGTGACCTCGGCCCACAGCGAGCGGCCGTCGGGGTGCTTGAGCTGGTGGGTGCGGCGGAACCGCGAGCGCCGCCCGTGCAGCACCTCGCGGTACGCGTGCCAGGTGCGGCCGTCCGCCGCCAGGTCGAGCAGATCGGCCGCGGACTGGTTGGCCAGCGCCGTGGCGGGGCGGCCGAGGAGGTTGCCGAGGGCGTCGTTGGCGGTGACGACCAGGCCCTCGTGGTCGACCACGGCCATCGGGAGCGCGGCGGCCCGGAACGCCGCCCGGTAGCCGTGCGGCTCGGAGCCGCAGCCCCCGACGGGGGGCCACAGTTGATCACGCTCCGTGGTCGAAGGTTCCGCGGAACAGGGGGACGTGCCCGCCGGGGGCCTCGGCCCTTCGGACGTTCCGCTCACCGTTCGCTCCTGCCGTGCAGTTCGGTTTTGAACAGGTGTGGCCGGACCGGCCCGCCGCGCGGATCGCCTCGACCGCAGGCGGAAACCGCGTGGGAAAGCCTGGTGAAGCATAGAGGCAGGGACCTGGGCCGTTCCAGCGCCCCGACCCTTCCACGCCTTGCGTACGCCTCGCATGGGTCATTTGCGCGCCGATCCGATTTGCCCGCAAGTGATTGTTTCCGAGCGCTTCTGCGCCACCGTGATGCCCGAATGACCGATTGTGACTGTCCGTGAAGTTCATGGGCTCGGCCGATCGCTGACTCGACTGGGGCAGCACAACAGGACGAAAGCCCTGAATCATCACAGGGTGGGTGCGTGACCCCATCTCGTACCCGGAGGCAGGCGTGCCGCGTCAGCGCAGAACCGGGGGAGTGGAGAGGCCGAGTCTGCGCGGTGTGGGCGCGGCCCTGACCTCTCTCCTGGCGCTCGCCGCCACCTCCCTCGTCGCCGGACCCGCCGCGGCCGCCACCGGCGAGGCGGGTCCGTGCGCCCTGCCGCGCACCGAGGCGCACCACTCGCTCGGCGTGAGTGACTGGAACAACGCCTACCCCCGCCCCGACCACCCCCTCGACGCGGTCATGATCTTCCTGTCGTTCCCGGTGGAGCCGCGCGCCTCGATGGCGACGGCGCTGTCCTCGCCGGTCCTGATCACCGCGAGCCGGGTGCCGAGGGAGGCACCCGGCGCGGGCACGGCCGCCATCGGCTCCAGGGTGATGTCCCGGCTGCTCTGGACGCAGACCACCTGCCTTTCTTTCCTTCCCGGACGCCCGGCCGGCCACGACCCCCGGCGAACTCGCCGCCGACCACTTCCCCGCCACCACCCAGTTCTTCCAGCGCGCCTCGTACGGGAAGTTCACCCTGCGCCCGCACCCGTTGCGGCAGTGGATCCGGATGCCCGAGACGTCCGACCGGTACGGCATACGGCGCGACTGGGACAACGGCCGGCGCGGCGCCTATCTGCGCGACGCCGTGGCCGCGGCCGATCCGCAGGTCGACTTCTCCCGGTACGCCGTCGTCTACCTGGTCGCCGACCCGGACGCCCCGGGCGTCGACTCCGACGCCACCAAGGTGGTCAACTTCGACGAGCCACTGCACGCCGACGGCACGGACATCCGGCGCGTCGTCACCGTCTTCGAGCGGCACCCGCCGGACCGCAACGTGCTGGCGCACGAGACCGGCCATGTCTTCGACCTGCCGGACCTCTACCACCGGCCGGCCGACGGCAAGGGCGACTGGGACACCTACGTCGGCGACTGGGACGTGATGGGCAGCCAGTTCGGACTCGCGCCGGATCTCTTCGGCTGGCACAAGTGGAAGCTGGGCTGGCTGGACCGCAGGCAGGTGGTCTGCGTCCAGAGCAGCCGGGACATCACCCTGGAGCCGATGGCGGCCGTGCCCGCGCCGGGTGCCTCCCTCGGCACCCGGCTCGCGGTGATCAGGACCGGCGAGGACAGCGCCGTCGCCATCGAGGCGCGCGGCTCCACCGGGAACGACAGCACGACCTGCGCCGAGGGTGTCCTGCTCTACCGGGTGCGCGGCAAGACCCCGTCCGGCGGCGGTCCGGTCGAGGTCATCGACACCCACCCCGAAACCGACGGCTGCTGGGACCGGTCGGTCTACGCCCCGCTCGCGGACGCCCCGTTGCGGGTCGGCGAGACGTACAGCATCCCCGACGGGCACACCAGGGTCGAGGTCGCGGACCGGACCCCGTCGGGCGCCTGGACCGTCCGGATCACCACCGGCACGTAGGGCCCTTCGCGACGCCCTCCGCTTCCCGGCACACGAAGAAGCCCCCTCGCTTCCGCGAGGGGGCTTCTCCCGTCTGTGCGCCGCCAGGGACTCGAACCCCGGACCCGCTGATTAAGAGTCAGCTGCTCTAACCAACTGAGCTAGCGGCGCCTGCTGACGTCGTAGACCTTAGCACCCCGATCGGCGGGAGGAAAAATCGGTTCTCGGACCGCCGCCGAGGGCGTCGACCTGGTCACCCGCACGCAGGCCCAGAGCAGTACGTCGGGCCCCGGCAGCCAGGGGGTACGGGTGTCGGGGGCGACCACCCAGCGGGGGTCGGAAGCGGCGGGCGCGCAGGTCAGGGGCGGAACGGTGACCGCGTCCCCGGTGCCGTGGCAGAGCAGTGGTGGAACCTTTCCGTCGCTGCCGTCACCGTCGCCGTCGGCGCCTCCCGGGCCCTCGACGCCCTCGCCGTCCCGCAGCTGCGGGTCCATGGCCGCCCGCGGCTCGGGGCCGCCGCCCCACTCCTCCCAGTCGAGCAGCGACGGCAGCCGCTGGGCGGTGCCGGGGGAGGCGAACAGCAGCATCCGGCCGCGGTGCGTGGCGACGGGGCCGGAACCCGGACCGTCGGACCACAGGTGCTCCAGCATCCGGCGCCCGAAGAGGGTGGGCACGTTCACCACGTCGAAGGCCGATCCGCACGGCAGCACCCCGGGCGAGGAGGGGTGGGCCTCCCACTGGGCCAGTGTGCTGCGCGGATAGGCGGCGGCACCGGCGAGCCAGGCGGCCCCGGCCGCCGTGACCTGGGACGTCTGATGCACCGGGGACCGGTGGTGCGGGGCGGGGAGGACGCCGACGCCGTGGTGCGGGGTCTCGCCGTGATGGGGGATGGTGTCGTCTGGCAGCCATGCGGTCATGCGCCCATGTCTACCGGGAGTGATCGAGCGGATTCCGAGAGTTGCCGGAAACCGGGACAGGGCGGGGTGGCAAGGAGTATCTTGCGCGCGGGCATATGCCAGAGGTCGTAACCGGGGCCGTTGTCCGACGTCAGGAGGGTGTCCGGCCCAGCAGGCTCCGGCCGAACTCGACCATCTTCCTGGCGTAGTCCTCGGTCCACTCCGCGCGCTCCGCGATGTCCGCCGTCGTCAGCCGGTCGAACCGGCGCGGATCGGCGAGCCGGGCGGCGGCGATCGCCTGGAACTCGACCGCCCGGTCGGTCGCGGCCCGGAACGCCAGGGTCAGCTCGGTGGCGCGGGACAGCAGCTCCTTCGGGTCGTCCATCGACTCCAGGTCGAAGAAGTGCTCGGGATCGGCGACGGCCGCCGACGGCTCGAAGAGCAGGGGCGCCGGACGCATCCGCTGCCGTTCGTTCCGCTCGGACTGTGGCATGTGGTGTTCCCTCCTCGGATGGGCCGGACGGCCACCCTCCATTGTCCAACGTCCCGCAAGTGGGCCCGGATCCCGGACGCGACGCCTCCGGTCGGGACCACCGGCCCCGACCGGGTCACCGGCGGGGGAGCGCGGACGCCGCCTTCTCCAGGTCGTCGACGCTGCCGGACATGATGGTGCGGATGTGCTCGGTGATGTGCTCGACGGGCCAGTCCCACCAGGCGACGGCGAGGAGCCGGGCGACGGTCTCCTCGTCGTGGCGGGTGCGGATCGGGCGGGCGGGGTTGCCGCCGACGATGCCGTAGTCGGGCACGTCGGAGGTGACGACGGAGCCGGCGGCGATGATCGCGCCGTGCCCGATGCGCACGCCCGGCATCACCGTGGAGCCGTAGCCGAACCAGACATCGTTGCCGACGACGGTGTCGCCCCGGTTCGGCAGCCCGGTCAGCAGGTCGAAGTGCTCGCTCCACGAGCCGCCCATGGAGGGGAACGGGAAGGTGGAGGGGCCGTCCATCCGGTGGTTGGCCCCGTTCATGATGAACCGCACACCGGTCCCCAGCGCGCAGTACTTGCCGATGACGAGCTTCTCCGGACCGTAGTGGTACAGCACGTTGCGGGTCTCGAACGCGGTCGGGTCGTCCGGGTCGTCGTAGTACGAGAAGTCCCCGACCTCGATCAGCTCGGACTTCACCAGGGGCTTCAGCAGCACCACCCGCGACTGCCCGGGCATCGGGTGCAGGACGGTCGGGTCGGCGGGGACGGCGGGGTCGGGCACGGGGCGATTCCTTGTCGGTCGTCGGGTGTCGGGTGTCGGGTGTCGGGCGGTGTCCGGCCGGTGGGGCTCGCGGTCACGCCTGGTCGGAGCAGAGGCAGAACGGGCGTCCGGCCGGGTCGAGGAGCACCCGGACGTTCTCCTGCGGCTGGTGCTCCGCCACGGTGGCGCCCAGCGCGACCGCGTCGGCGACCGCCGAGTCCAGGTCGCCGACCTGGAAGTCGAAGTGCATCATCGGGCGCTGCTCCCCGTCGACCGGGGGCCAGACCGGGGCCCGGTAACCGTCCGCCCGCTGGAACACGAGGAACGGTCCCTCGGGGGAGGCGGCGACGACGGACGTGCCCGGCTCCTCGTGCCCGACGTGCCAGTCCAGGAGCCCGGCGTAGAACCTCGCCGAGGCGCCGGGGTCCGGCGCCTCGACCGTCGTGCCCCACCACATGCCGCGGGTCCGTGATCTCATTCCGGAAGTCCTTCTCGTGAGCGTGCTCGGGTCGGGGGATCCGGCCGCGGAGCGGCCGGGACCGTTCGGGGCCGGATCACGGTCGCCAGGCCACCCGGTGCTCCGCCAGATGCGCCAGCACCGCGTGGTTCGCCTCCCAGCCGTCCGGGAACTTCACCGTGACGCCCAACTGCACCGGCTCCGTGGAAGGGTGCTCGTCCAGCAGCTCCGTGACACCCGCCCGGCACACCACGACACAGGCGTGCCGGTGGCGCGAGGCCAGTACGCAGAGCCGGCCCGTCTCCAGGTGGAAGGCCGTGGCGTCGGGGCGGCCGGACAGCGGGTGCAGGACCACCGTGACGTCGAACTCGCGGCCCTGGAGCCGGTTCGCCGTGTCCACCGCGACGCCGCTCACGCCCAGCTCCGCGAGCGCCGCCCGGACCGCCGCCGCCTGGTCGCGGTGGGCGGTGCCGACCGCGACCCGGTCCGCCGTCACCGGCACCGGGTCCGGTGAGCGCTCGCTGGTCGCCGCGCCGCCCCGGTCCAGGAGCCGGCGGACCACCAGGGCCACCGCCCGCACCGCCTCCGGATCGGTGCGCGGCGTGTGCCTGGCCGGGAGTTCGAGCAGACCCCAGCCGGACTCCGCGGCCTCGTCCAGCACCCGGTCCGGGGCCGAGCCGTCCGACGCGACGCCGAACGACAGCCGCCGGTCGCCGTGGTCCGTCCCGCTGCGGAACGGGGTGTACGGGTAGAACGCGTCCGAGACCAGCGGCGCGGCGGACGCGGGCAGCCGCCAGGACACCGGCAGCCGGTGCTGCGGCAGTTGGGGATTGTGCGCGAGCAGGGTGGAGACCGCGCTCGCGGACGGGTCGTACGAGAGCCCCGCCCACTGGTCCGCGCCCACGATCGAGAACGGGTCCAACTGCCCCGGGTCGCCGACGAACAACGCCCGTTCGAAGAGCCCCGCCACGGCCAGCAACGCGTCCGAGCGCATCTGGTACGCCTCGTCGACGATCGCGTGCCCCCACGGCTCCACGTTCTTCACGTGCGCCCACTTGGCGGCCGTCGAGATGACGACGTCCAGCCCGGCCAGATCGGCCGCCTTCGCCGACTTCCGTACGTTGGCCAGACCGTCCAGCACCTTGTCGTACGGGTCGGAGTCGTTGCTGTGCAGCCGGCCCACCGGCAGCCCCGGGTCCTTCTCCGCCAGCCGCACCACCAGGTCGTCGACCTGGGCGTTGGTCTGCGCGACCACCATCAACGGATGCCCGGCCGCCGCGAGTTCGAGCGCGGCGCGCACCACGAGCGTCGACTTGCCCGCGCCCGGCGGGGAGTCCACCACGATGCCGCGCGACGTACCGCCGAGGGTGTCGGCGAGGATCGCGTCGGTCGCCCGCGCGGCCCGCGCGCCCGGGTCGAAGACATCCGTCACAGCAGGTCCTCCGCGGTCACCGGGTCGGGGTGCTCGGCATGCCCGGCCGCCGCGCCCGGCGGACCGCCGTGCGTCCAGGGCGTCTCTTCCGGGTCCGGCAGCTTCGGGCCGCCGCGCTGGTCGTGTTCGAACAGGGTCCAGGCGATCCGGTCGCCCGGCCCGGGCACCGAACCCGGGGCCGGCTCCTTGCTCCGGCCCATCCGGTCGAGGATCCGCAGCACCAGCGACGGCGCGCCCCCGTCCTCCGGTTCGGCGTACGCCACGAACTCGGCGGTCTGCGGTCTGCCGTCCAGCGAGCGGTACACCTTGGTGCGCTCGCCCAGGTGCGGACGCTCGTCGGTGCGGACCGTGACCAGCGGGCGCGGGGACGGGCGCCTGGACTCGCTGTACGCCATCACCATCTCCGTCACCTCGCCCACGAACGCCTCCCCGGCCAGTCGCCGCCCGGCCAGCACCAGCGGATCGTCCAACGCCTCCTGGGCCTCCAACTGGGCCTGCGCCGTCTCCCGCGAGGCCAGCTTCTGCGCCGCCGTCACCGCGTCGTCCCGGCGCGGCTGCGGCGGCTCGCCGGAGCGCACCCGGTCCCGATGACCGGTGAACGACCAGCGGTCCCTGGTCCAGCGGTCCTCGACCCGGGCCCCCTCGGGCAGCCCCCGCAGCAGATCGAGCCCCCGCCACACCGCGTCCCACGTCGGCCGCATCACCCCGGCCAGCAACCCCCTGATCTCCCGTTCGGCGGCGGTCACCCCGGCGAGCAGGGCATCGGCCGCGAGACCGTCCTCGGCCGCCGCGAGCGCCGTGCGGGCCCGGTCGTACCGCTCGATGGCGGGCGCCAGCAACCGGTTGTCGAACGCCGGGTCCGTGGCCGGACCGGCCGGCGGGCACCACAACTGCCCCTCGTCGTCCCGCTCCAGCTCCGCGCGCAGCGCCGCCGACGCCCCCGACCCGCCCGCCGGCACGTCGATCCAGGCGAGCAGCGCGCCCAGGTGCTGATCCTCCAGGCTGCTCTGCCCGGTCGCCCAGTGCCGGTTCAGCAGATCCGTCGCGGCGAGCAGCAGGGCGGAGCCGGGCACCCGGGCCCGCTCCCCGTAATGCGTCAGCCAGCGGCCCAGCAGCGGAACGCGGGCGGGCGCGGGGTACGGCGCGTCGGGGTCGTCCTCGGCCGTGCGCCGGAACCGCATGGAACGGCCCAGCAGCCGGACGAACTCGACGCCCGCCCGGCTCGGCACGATCAACTGCGGCGCGTCCGCGCACAGCTCGACCTCGACCTTGGTCTTCTTCCCGGTCGCCGGATCGGTCTCGTTGCGCTCGGCGGGTTCGACGACGTCCTCGTACGCCTCGATGTGCGGCAGCACCGCCTCGGCCAGCTCGGCGAGGAACGCGAACCGCAGGTCCCGGTCGCGCGGCTGCGGGACCGCCAGCAGCCGGGGCGCCTCCCGGTCCGTCCCGACGAGCGCGCCCAGCGGGGCACCGGCCTCACCGGCCGTGGTCAGCGGGACCAGGACGAGCGGCCGGTCGGTCAGATGCCGGTGCCGGACCGTCGCCAACGGCTGCGCCCGGCCGCTCTCCACGGCCTCCATCCGGGCCAGGGTGCTGATCAGCGACATGCCGCACCGCCCTCCAGCGCCTCGGTGCGCAGGGCCGCCGCCCGTCGCAGGGCCGCGACCGTCGGGTCCGCCGGATCACCCTCCTTGCCCGCGGCGGCGGCCAGCACCTCGCCCACCGCGGTCAGCCCGCCCAGCTCGCCGCGCACGCTCCGCCCCAACGCCTCCACCGCACCGGCCGCCCGGGCCTTCTCCCGGCAGTGGAAGGCCAGCTCGCAGGCGGCCAGGCACTCCGGGGCGTACGCCGCGTCGACCGAAGCGACCGCGGCGTCCAACTGCTGCCGGGGGCACCCCGGATCGAAGGTGGTGCCCTCGGGCAGGGCCGCCGCGATGTCCTCCAGCCGGGTCAGCCGGGCCAGCTGACGCCGGGTGACCGCGCGCTGCTTGCGCACGTCGACGACCGAGGCGGTGGGCAGGTTGGAGAAGTCCTTCGGGCAGACCAGCAGCACCCGGTGGCCGACCCCGGCCCCCTCGGTCAGCTCCGCGATCCGCTCCAGCGCCAGGACGTAGACGGCGGACTGCCGGGCCGCGGCGCCGACCTTCGCCGCGTCGGCGGAACCGTCGAGCATGGGGAAGGACTTGATCTCGATGACCGTCCAGGTGCCGTCCGGATGCACCGCCACCGCGTCCGGCTCCAGATAGGCGGGGGAACCCGCCACGTCCAGGGCCAGCATCGGGTGGTCCAGCAGCGCCCAGCCGCCCGCCCCGGTCGCCTCGCGCAGCGCCAGGGCCGTACGCGCGGCGCGGCCCTCGGGACCGGCCGCCGTCAGATCGGGCACCAGGACCTCGCGCGGCTCCCCGGCGCCGCCGCCCAGCCGTTCGTACAGCAGTCGCATCAGCTCCGTGCCGCCGTCGGCCTTGACCTTGGCCTCGAAGGCGTTGCCCCGGACGAGGGCGAACTGAGACTGGCCGAAGGGCGCCGGCGCGCCGAGTGCCTCGGCCAGCGCGCCCTTGTCCACCCCGGCGCCGTCCAGCAGGGCGCGGCGCCGGCAGCCGGGATTGGCGGCGAGGGCGGCCAGCGCGCGGGCGTCCATCGGGCGCGGGGCCACATCGGGGCCCCGCAGCTCAGCGAGCCGCCGCCGGAGCGTCGCCGCCCGCCGCTCCCGCTCCTGCGGGGGCGCCGGGGGCGGCCCGGGACGCACGACCGGCCGGGAGGTCTGCGTCGGCCGGTGCCGCGGCGTCGGTGGAGTCTGCGGAGGAGGTCCGCTGGCCGGGGATTCGCTCACCCGCGGAAGTGTTGCATCCGGCACTGACAATCGGGGACTTGGCCGACGGGGCGATTCGCGGGAACCGGGTCCCGACGCGGTCCTTGACCCGGTCCGCGAGACGCATCACGGGCCGGGCGAGCAGGGCCCCGACGCCCATCACGGCGGCGCCCGCGACCGCGTCGAGCAGGTAGTGGTTGGCCGTGCCCATCACCACGAACGTGGTGATCAGGGGGTAGGCGATGCCCAGGGCCCGCAGATACGGGTTCCGGCAGTGGCGCCACAGCAGGATCCCGCACCAGAGCGACCAGCCGACGTGCAGGCTCGGCATCGCCGCGTACTGGTTGGTCATCCCGCCCATGCCGCGCGGGGCGCTCGCCTCGGCGCCCCACCAGCCGTAGGAGCTGTACTGCGCCATCGTGTCGACGAAGCCGTGCTTCGCCTCCAGCAGCCGGGGCGGGCAGGTCGGCATCAGCGTGAAGCCGATCAGGCCGAGCATCGTGGAGGTCATCAGCCAGGTGCGGGCCCTGCGGTACACCTCCTGGCGGCGGCGGAACAGCCAGACCAGGACGATCGGGGTGACCAGGTAGTGCAGGGACGCGTACGCGAAGTCGGAGGGTATGCCTATGGAGGGGTGGGCGGTGAGCAGCCGGTTGAGCGGATGCTCGGCGTTGAGGTGGAAGGTCTTCTCCAGGCGCAGGATGGCCAGGCCGTTGTCGACGGCAGTGGACACGTCGCCGCGGGCCACCAGCCGGCCCCCCGAGTAGGCCGCGTACATCAGGACCAGCAGTGACAGCTCGGTCCACCAACGGGGCCGCGGGCGCGCGTCGGGCGCGGTGCTGGCATGCTGCATCCGGAAGCTCTCCATCATGTGTTCATATGACCGACGGCGGGCGTTCAACCGTACGGTGCGAGTCGGTCGCGACTCCTCCGGGGGTTCCGGCGGGGTCTCGTGCGCACGGCTTTCTCCGCGTCCCGTGGGACGCCGGTTCGGCCCCGGAGGTTGCCTCGCGCCCACGTGCGCGATGATGGGAGAACCGGACGATCATTCTGTCGTGGTCCCCGGCCCAAGATCTCGGTTTCAGGGAGAGCCGTCATGGCACCGCGTATCCTGCTCGCCCGGCACGGCCAGACGGAGTGGTCCGTCAAGGGCAATCACACCGGCAGGACGGACATTCCGCTCCTCGACACCGGCCGCGCCGGCGCCGAGCTCCTCGGTGAGCGGCTGCACCGCGGCCCGTGGGCGGAGATCCCGGAGCTGGAAGTCCGCACCAGCCCCCTGCGACGAGCCAGCGAGACCTGTGCCCTCGCCGGGTTCGGGGACCGGGCCGAGCCCTGGGACGCGCTGCTGGAGTGGGACTACGGGGCGTACGAGGGGATGACCCCGGCCGAGATCAGGGCGATCCGGCCCGACTGGCTGATCTGGCGCGACGGGGTCCCGGAGGGCGAGACCCCGGCCGAGCTGTCCGCCCGCGCCGACGAGATCGTCGAGTGGGCCCGGTCCGCCGACCGCGACGTGCTGGTCTTCGCCCACGGGCACATCCTGCGGGCGCTGGGCGCCCGATGGCTCGGCGAGGACGTGACGTTCGCGGCCCGCATCCGGCTCGACCCGACGTCCCTGTCGGTACTGGGGTGGGCGTACGGGGCCCCCGCGCTGGAGCGCTGGAACGACACGGGCCACCTGGAGCGGTAACCCGCCCGGCCCGTCGGTCCTGCGGGCGCGGGCGCGGGCGCCGTCACCGTGGCGCGCCGCTCACTCCCGCGTACCGCTCACTTCGGCGTACCGCTTACTTCGGCGTACCGCTCCAGGAACTCCCGTACCTCCCGGGTGCCCCGCTGCGGCCTCAGCGCCGTCACCGACCCGGCCAGCATTGCCCGGATGCGGGTCGACCGGACGCGGTCCAGCAGGTCGAGCACCCGGTGTCCCTCCGCCGCGGCCTGCGCGGCCTCGCCCGCGCGGGCCAGGTCCCAGGTCAGCTCGGCCCGGTACAGCGCCAGGTTCCGGGTGAAGTGCGGGTCCTGGAGCCGCACCGCACGCCGCGCGTGGCGGGCCGCCCGCGACCACTCGCCCAGCACCGACCAGCACTGCGCCTCCAGGAACTCCAGCTCCGCCTCCCGGAAGAAGCTCATCCACTCCGGGTCGGCGTCGGACCGGCCGCGCCCGAACGCGGCGTGCGCCCGGCCGATCGCCCGCTCGCAGCCGGTGCGGTCCCCGAGCCCAGCCCGGCCCCCGGCCTCCCGCAGCGCGAGCAGTGCCAGCAGCCGGGGCGAGCCCAGGGGCTGCGCCGCACGCTGCCCGGCCTCTGCCGCGCGGACCGACTCCCGGGGCCGCCCGGTGTCCCGGGCCAGGAACGAGGTGTTGCAGAACGCGTGCGCCTCCAGCGCCGCGTCGCCCGCGACCCGGGCCGTGGCCAGCGCCTCCGCGTAGTGCGAGCGGGCGTCCTCGAAGCGGCCCGAGTCATGGGCCAGCCAGCCCACCGAGATGGCCAGTTCGCCCGCCCCGGCGTGCAGCCGACCGGCCGTGGAGCGCTTGGCGGCGACGCCGGAGTCGAGCAGCGCGTACGCGATCCGCAGAGGCTGCGAGGCCTTGCGGTACAGGCCGTCGCCGCCGTGCCGGTCGTCGAGCAGCCGGATCTGCCGTACCGCCTTCTCGACGGCGCTCACCTCGGCCTCGCCGACCCGGCGCGGGGCGGGACGGGCGGCAGCGGCGGCGGGGGTGCCGCCGAGGCCGAGGGTCGCGGTCGCCATCGTGGCGGTGCCGCTCGTCATGAACACGCGACGCAGCACGTCGCTCTCCTCGTCGGTGTCGCGGTGGGGCGCGGTGGGCGGTGGGGTGTCGGCGGTGGCCCGCGCCCCCCTGCCGCGTACGGTCTCACGCGACGAGAAGCCCAGATCCACCAGGGTCGTGCCGGGGAACATGTGCAGGAAGACCCGTTCGTACGCGTAGTTGGGGCAGCGGATCTCCCCGGACTCCACGCGTCCGATGTACCGGGCGTCGCACGCGACCTGTTCGCCGATCTCCCGGGCGGCCCTGCGTACCGCGGCGGCGAACTCCCCGGCGGAGCGCTGTCCGCGCAGCCGCCGGAAGGCGAGGTTGGGAACTGCCCCTGTCGACACCATGGACCGGAACCTCTCTTCTGCAGCCGGGGTTCCCGCTTCCGGTGTCCCGGTGGATGTCCCGGCGGAGCAAGAACGTACCCGCTGTGACAAGTTCCACATGGAGCGTTTACTTTCAAATCGGGCATCTCGCCCGTGATTTGCCATGAACTGCCACCCTTTGCGGCGGCGTGGCACCGTAGCCCTTGACGCAGTCGGCGCGTTGGTCCATGCGGAGACGGAACCCGGCTCCGCCCGGCGATGAGAGGAGAGGTCCCTTGTTGCATCTCGGCACGGAGACCGACGCACGGACGACTGCGACGACCCCGGCCGCGACGGGTGCCCCGGCACCCGCGTCCACGGAGGACCACGGGGCCGCCCCCTGCGACCTGGTGACCGTCCCGGCCCGCCAGGGACTTGAGGCCGTGGACATCCTGCGCCGGGACACCGCGCGGGACATCGGCCCGGTCCTGCACGACGGCGCCTGCGACACCCTCGGCTTCCTCGTGCCGCCGGGCACCGCCGAGGCGTGGGACGTACCCGGCAGCGCCTGTACGCGGACCGCCGGCCGCGGGCTGCGCATCCCCGCCGAGCCGCCGGCCCCCGGGAGCGGCTGGCTGCTGCCGCCGGTCGAGGACGCCCCGGTCACCGACCCCGCCGTGCTGCGGGCCGCCCTCGACCAGGCCGCCCGGCTCATCGAGGCGGCCGACAACCGCCACTGACCGCACGAGAGTCCTCCCGGGTCCGCGCCGCGGGTCCGGGAGGACCCGCCGGGTCCGGTCCGCGCCCATAATGGCCGGTGGGCGGGTTTCCCCGGCCCGGCCGGTCGCGTACCGGCCCGGAGCGAAGAGCAGTGAGCGGGCGCGAGCAGCAGTGGCACGTCGAGGAGCGTCGGGCAAAGGTGCGGGCGGTCGAGGGCGCCCGGACCGCGGGGCCGACGGCAGGGCCGAACGCGGTGCGGGACGCGCCGGGCGCAGGGCGGAGCCCCTCGCCGAACCGGTGGACGGCGGCCTCGCCGAGCTGGTGCCCGACCGGGAGCGCCCGCACGCCTGGACGCTGACGCTGGACGGTGCCCCGCAGTCCCACGTGGACCTCGACGACCCCACCTTCCTGTCCTTCGAGTACCAGCGCCGCATCGGGCACATAGTCGACCTCGTCGCCCCCGCCGGGCAGCCGCTGCACGTGGTGCACCTGGGCGGCGGCGCCTTCACCCTGGCCCGCTACATCGCCGCGACCCGGCCCCGTTCCACCCAGCAGATCGTCGAGGTGGACGCCGCGCTCGTCGGCTTCGTCCGCCGGGAACTGCCGCTGGACCCGCAGGCCAGGATCAGGGTCCGGACCACCGACGCCCGCGCCGGGCTCGGGAAGGTCCAGGACGACTGGGCGGACCTCGTCATCGCCGACGTCTTCAGCGGGGCCCGCACCCCCGCCCACCTCACCAGCACCGAGTTCCTCACCGAGGTCCGGCGGGTGCTGAGGCCCGGCGGGAGCTACGTGGCCAACCTGGCGGACGGACCGCCGCTGGCCCATCTGCGCGGCCAGATCGCCACCGCGGCCGCGGTCTTCCCCGAGCTGGCGCTCGCCGCCGACCCGACCGTGTGGCGCGGCCGGCGCTTCGGCAACGCGGTGCTGCTCGCGTCGGACCTGCCGCCGAAGGCCGCCGAACTGACCCGCCGGGTCGCGACCGACCCGCACCCCGGCCGCGTCGAGCACGGGCGGGCGCTCGCCGACTTCACCGGTGGCGCGGCGGCGGTGCACGACGCGACCGCGACGCCGTCCCCGGCCCCGCCCCCCTCGGCCTTCCGGTAGGACCCGGCTCCTCGCCGCATCCGGCACAACCGGCACATCCTGCCCCATCGGAGCCCCCGCCCGCTCCGGTAC
>NZ_RDBO01000071.1:0-2765 GCF_008120935.1 Streptomyces sp. sk2.1 | reverse complement strand
CCATCGGAGCCCCCGCCCGCTCCGGTACCCCGCGGACAGGACCCGCCCCCTCCGGATGGCGTACGGTGCCGCCCATGGCAAGTGTGCTCGTGGTCGAGGACGACCAGTTCGTACGTTCCGCCCTCATCCGGCACCTGACCGAGGCCGCCCATACGGTGCGGAGCGTCGGCACCGCGCTGGAAGCCCTGCGCGAGGTCGCCCACCTCCGCTTCGACGTGGTCATCCTCGATCTCGGCCTGCCCGATCTCGACGGCGCCGAGGCGCTCAAGATGCTCCGGGGCATCACCGACGTGCCGGTGATCATCGCCACCGCGCGGGACGACGAGAGCGAGATCGTCCGGCTGCTCAACGACGGCGCGGACGACTACCTGACCAAGCCGTTCTCGGTGGAGCACCTGTCCGCGCGGATGGCCGCCGTGCTGCGCCGCTCGCGCGCCGCCGGGGGAGAGGCGCCGCCGCCGAGCGTCATCCGGGTCGGCGGGCTCGCCATCGACCCGCTGCGCCGCCAGGCCGAACTGGACGGGGCCGCGCTCGACCTGACCCGCCGCGAGTTCGACCTGCTGGCCTTCCTCGCCGGGCGGCCCGGCGTCGTCGTCCCGCGCAAGGAACTCCTGGCCGAGGTCTGGCAGCAGTCCTACGGCGACGACCAGACCATCGACGTCCACCTGTCCTGGCTGCGTCGGAAGCTGGGCGAGACGGCCGCCCGGCCGCGCTACCTGCACACCCTGCGCGGTGTCGGGGTGAAGCTCCAGCCGCCCGCCCCCGGCGCCCCGGAGCGGCCCGCATGAGATGGGCGCTGGTCAAGGTCTGTCTGGCCGTCACCGCGATGGTCGTGGTGGCCTTCGCCGTACCGCTGGGCATCGTGGTCGCGGAGATGGCCCGGGACCGCGCCTTCTCCGACGCCGAACGGCAGGCCGCCACCATCGGCCCCACGCTCTCCATCACCACCGACCGCACCGAACTCGAAACGGCCGTGCTCGCCACCGAACCGGGCGTCGCGGGACGGATGGCCGTGCACGTCCCCGCCGTCGGCGAACCGGACGGCGAACCGCTGGAGATCGGCACCCGGCGCGCCGCCCCCGAGGACCTGGAGACCGTGCGCAACTCGGGGCGCGCCTCGATCAGCGAGGTCGGGGGCGGCTTCACGCTGCTCCAGCCGACCGCGCTGGGCCCCGACGACATCGCCGTCGTCGAGGTCTTCGTGCCGCAGGACGAGGTGTCCAAGGGGGTCGGCACCGCCTGGCTGGTGCTGGCGGGCGTCGCCGTCGCGCTGATCGTCGGCTCCGTCGCGGTCGCCGACCGGCTCGGCGTACGGATGGTGGAGCCCGCCCGCCGGCTCGCGGGCGCCGCCCACGACCTGGGGGAGGGGCGGCTGGGCACCCGGGTCGCGGAGGAGGGCCCGACGGAACTGCGCTCGGCCGCCGCCGCGTTCAACTCCATGGCCGACCAGGTCATCCAGCTCCTCGCCAACGAACGCGAACTGGCCGCCGACCTGTCGCACCGGCTGCGCACCCCGCTCACCGTGCTCCGGCTCAACGCCGCCTCCCTGGGGGAGAGCACGGCCGCCGAGCAGACCCGGGCCGCGGTCCGGCAGCTGGAGCACGAGGTGGACATCATCATCAGGACGGCCCGCGAACAGCGCCCGCAGACCCAGGGGCTGAACGGCGGGCCGGGGGCGGGCTGCGACCTCTCCGAGGTGATCCGGGAACGGATGTCCTTCTGGTCGGCGCTCGCCGAGGACGAGGGCCGCGAGGTGAGCCTGGCGGGGGTGGACCGGACGGTCCGCATCCCGGTCGCCAGGCCCGAACTGGTCGCGGTGCTGGACGCGTTGCTCGGCAACGTGTTCCGGCACACCCCGGAGGGCGCCGCCTTCGCCGTCGACGTGCACCACAGCGACGACGCGGTGATCGTGCTGGTCTCGGACGCGGGGGACGGGATCGCCGACCCGGCGGCGGCCCTCGCCAGGGGCGGCGTCGGCCGGGACGGGGCGCGGGGCGCCGGGAGCGCGGTGGGCTCGACCGGGCTCGGCCTCGACATCGTCCGCCGGGCCGCGGAGTCCACCGGCGGCGACGTGCGGATCGGACGCTCGGTGCTCGGCGGTACGGAGGTGAGCGTCCGGATCGGCCTCGACGGACACCGGCGGGAACGCGGCCGGCGCGGACACCGGGTGGGCCGGAGCCGGGGCCGGCGCGGGGCGACACGCGGGAACACGGTCCCCCGACTCCTCCGGGGGAAGACGCCAAACCTCTGACCGGCCTTCCGGGTTCGGGGAAAGAACGCGGACATCGCCGCAGCCGCCCCGGTCGAGCGGTACCCCGTTCATCTTCCGGCGGGCGCCCGGGGATGAACCGGGGATGACGGCGTCCGCACCCGTCGGCGTCCGCAAACGCGACCCGGTCTGCGCGCTCCGGTGCGGCCGACCCCGTACGTCCGCTCCGATACGCCGTTGACCTGCTGCTTTCCTCGGCGGAATGGACTTCGGGCCGAACTCCGCCCCGTTCTGCGCGCGTTATGGCAAGACCTCGGCGGGACACGGTCCCGTGACTTGCAGGACACGCTCGGGCAACGGAAGCGCCTTCAAGTCTTGACACCCGCCCCCTCCAGGCAGGAACCTTCCGGCATCGACGCATGGGAGCGCTCCCACATCGGGTGGGTCCTCCACCCGAACGGCACTGCCCGTGCCCTCCCCCCTCTGGACCTCCGGCACCCGCACCCCACCGGCGCGTGTGTCACGCAGTCAGAACGCCGGTCCCGCACCGGAATGT
>NZ_RDBO01000070.1:25769-33825 GCF_008120935.1 Streptomyces sp. sk2.1 | reverse complement strand
GATCGACCTCGGCGTCACCAGGTCGCACTCGCGGCCGAAGCGTTCGGGGTGGCGGGCGTATGCCTCGGCGGGGGTGACGGCACGCTGGTCGCGGACCTCCTCGGCGGTGCCGAAGTGCACGCTGGCCGGCGTGTGCCAGCCAATGCCCGAATGCCGGTGCTCGTGGTTGTAGTACGCGATGAACGCCTCGAACCACTCACGGGCATGGGCCAGCGAATCGAACCGTTCGGGATAGTCCGGCATGTACTTGATGGTCTTGAAGTGGGCCTCGCTGCAGAGGTTGTCGTTGGAGGTCTTCGGCCGCGAGTGCGACCTGGTGACGCCGAGGTCGATCAGCAGCTGCAAGACCTTCTTCGAGGTCATCGACGTGCCGCGGCCGGCGCGCACGGTCTCGGGCACGGTGCCGTTGCGGGCGATGGTCTCCCGGATCAACTCCTCGGCCCGTGTGGCTGATTCGGCGGCCTCGACGGTATGGCCGACGACGTAGCGGCTGAAGATGTCGATGATGACGTAGGCGTGATACCAGATGCCCTTGGCCGGTCCGGCCGCCTTGGTGATGTCCCGGGTGAACACCTGCGAGGGCCCGGTGGCGACCAGCTCGGGCACCGTCTTCGCCGGGTGGGCGGCCGGGCGGCGGCGCTCGCCCACCTGCCCCTTGGCGCGCAGGATCCGGTACATCGTGGAGACGGAACAGTGGTAGCGCCCGGCATCCAGCTCACGGGCCCAGATCTGCGCGGGCGGCAACTCGGCGTACTCGCCCGAGTTCATCAGCTCCAGGACCGCCGCCCGCTCCTCAGGGGTGAGGGATGAGGGCTGGACCTGCGGTTTTCTGGGTTTCCGCTCGGGCGGGGGCCGCAGCCGGCGGTAGTGGGTGGCCCGGGAGCGGCCGGTCAGCCGGCAGGCCGCCGTGACACCGAGCTCGTGCTCGACGCCGGTGAACGCGTCGTCGACCACCGGTCCGGCGGCAGCCCTCAGTCCGCGCCCCCGGAGATCATTTCCAAGAGCGCGGAAGCTTTTCCCATGACCTCCAGCGCGGCCTTGTTCCGGGCCAGTTCCCTCTCCAGCCGTTCCACCTGGCGGCGCAGCTTCTCGTTCTCCGTCTCGGCAGCCGGCTTCTTCGGCCTCGCCGGGCTGGTGCGCTGGTCGACCAGCTTCTCCAGCGCCCCGGCATCCCGCGCGGCCCGCCGTTCCTTGACGTGCGAGTGGTACAGACGCTCGCGGCGCAGGACCGCGCCCTTCTCGTTCTTCGGGGCGGCGTCGTACTCGGCCACGATCCGCAGCTTGTACTCCGGGCTGAAGGTGCGGCGCTTCGGCCGGGGAGCCGGATCGGACCCGGCGGGGGTAGTGCTGGTCATGAGCGGGTGGTTCTCCTGTCGTGCCCTCTCAGGCTAACCCGACGAAGCGGGACGTCTCACCCAAGGCTGACAGAGAGGGTTCCGAGCCGGTCCAGGTCCGCACGGCGTTGTTCGGGGAGTTTCGCGGCGCGTTTGCGGACGTTGTCGAGCCATGTGCCGAGCTTGACCACCACACCCCCGCCAGCGCGAACGCGCGATGAAGGGATTCCGCAGCATCGGTGGAGCACAGCGGTTCCTGTCCGCGTTCAGCGGCATCTCACCCCACTTCCGGCCCCGCCGCCACCTGATGACCGCCGCCCACTACCGCGCCGAGATGACCACCCGCTTCGCCATCTGGGACCAGATCACCGGCGCTGCAAGCCGGCCCACCACGGCCTGACCCCAGGCCCGAAACGCAAGCCCACCCCACCCCGACGCCCCATCAGACACTCACACCCAACAACGTGACAGAGCCCGGCTGCGAGGTAGCTGAGCATTTCCTGGATCCGAACTGCCGCCCCTGGCCCGCGCTCCCGTTGCTTGCGGCGTTCTGGGAGAGCGTCGGGGTGGGGTGCCGTCGCGCGCGTCGTGGGTTCGGGGACGATGGCGCTGTGTGCGGTGGCCTGCGCGCAGGCGCTGCACCGCCCTGGCCTCGGCCACGAAGGCTGCGGGGGACTCCTCGAGACTCCGCCCGTCCAGCATCAGTACGGTGCGATTCGCTGCTGCGGCCCGCTGGGCGAAGCGTCCCAGCAGCGCCGACTTGCCGACACCGCCGGGGCCATGAATGAACAGCACTCGGCCGCCGGTGCACAGCGCCTCCTCGAAGGCAGCGAGCTCTTCCTTTCGTCCGACGAAGGCACGCTGCCTCGCGGCCTGGAGACGCCCCTCCAGGCGCCCGGCATGCTGCCCCTCGTCAACGAGCTTGCAGGGCATCGCGGATCTCCTGGGTCGTTGGTGGCACGTCGGCGTTCGAAGTGCCACCACTCGTTGTCGTAGATGCGGTAGAGGTCGTAGCGGGCACCGTGCTCCTCGAGCCAGCGCGCGCCTTCGAACGGGCACACATCCAGCGCGGTGCCCTTGACGTGCCTGGATTCCGCCGGTGGCAGTACGAGCATCCGGGCCGCGGCCAGTGAGCTGACGCGGCGCACCTCCTCGTCGAACAACCGCTGCTGGACGAGGGGATCGCGGTATCCCGAGGTGAGGCCGACGAGCTGCCCATGATGCCAGAGCGCCTCAGCGCGTGCAGCGGTGAACGCCGCCCTGGCACCGTCGGTGAGCCCGGTGAGATCCTCGGCAGGAAATCGGATCCCCAACGCCCAGTGGCAGGCCAGTTCACGGGCGCGGCCGGGATCGCGGACGAACGCAACGGGGAGCAGGAGCACGGCGAGCACCACCGCAAGTACGGTGAACAGCCGGTCACGGAGCCGAAGCGGGATAACGTGTGGCTCGTTCATGCCTCCAGTCAAGGGGGCGTGATATTACCAGTCCGTATCCAGTTTTCGATATACCGACGATACGTACCGGCTCGTAACATCGGACTATGCGTGTATTAGTCGTCGAGGACGAACCCTACATGGCAGAGGCGATCCGCGATGGGCTGCGCCTGGAAGCGATCGCGGCCGACACCGCCGGTGACGGTGATACTGCTCTGGAACTGCTGAGCACCAACGCTTACGACATCGCCGTCCTCGACCGGGACATCCCCGGACCTACCGGTGACGAGATCGCCAAACGCATCGTCGCCTCCGGCAGCGGCATGCCGATCCTCATGCTGACCGCTGCCGACCGGCTCGACGACAAGGCCACCGGGTTCGAGATCGGCGCCGACGACTACCTCACCAAGCCCTTCGAACTCCGCGAACTCGTGCTCAGGCTCAGAGCACTCGACCGCAGGCGAGCCCACAACAGACCACCTGTGCGAGAGATCGCAGGCTTACGCGTGGATCCGTTCCGCCGCGAGGTCTACCGCGAGGGCCGCTACATCGCGCTGACCAGGAAGCAGTTCGCTGTGCTCGAAGTCCTCGTCGCTGCCGAAGGCGGTGCCGTCAGCGCAGAAGAGTTGCTGGAGCGAGCGTGGGATGAGAACGCCGATCCGTTCACCAACGCCGTGCGCATCACGGTCTCGGCCCTGCGCAAACGCCTTGGCGAGCCCTGGCTGATCGCCACCGTGCTTGGGGTCGGTTACCGCATCGACGCAGGACCGGACGCCGATGACCGGGGAGCGGTGCGTGGATAGGCGTCAAGGGTTGAGCGTCCGCCTCAAGTTCACCCTCAGCTATGCCGGGTTCCTCGTGATCGCGGGCGCATTGCTGCTCGCCGCCGTGTGGGTGTTCCTTCTGCGGGGAAGGTCGAACAGCCTGGCCGTCCCCGATTGGTCCGACTTCCTACGCGTCTTCAAGCCAAGCAATTTCGGCCCAGTCGTCTTCGTCCCGGCGGGAATCCTGGCGCTGGGGTTCCTGCTGCTGTTCGGTCTCGTGGGCGGGTGGATTCTGGCCGGCCGGATGCTCGCCCCGCTGATACGCATCACCGACGCCACACACAGGGTGGCGAACGGACCGCTCTCCCACCGGATCCGCCTACCGGGCCGCCGAGATGAGTTCCGCGAACTCGCCGACTCCTTCGACACCATGCTCGCGCAGCTCGAAGCCCACGTCGCCGAACAGCAGCGATTCGCGGCCAATGCCTCTCACGAACTGCGCACCCCGCTGGCGGTCACGCAGACGCTTCTCGATGCGACCCGCAACGATCCGAACCGCGACACCTGTGAGCTTGTCGAGCGCCTCCGCGTGGTCAACACCCGAGCCATCGACCTCACTGAAGCACTGCTCCTGCTCAACCGCGCCAACCAGCGGTCATTCACCAGGGAAGACGTCGACCTGTCCCTCCTGGCGGAAGAAGCCACTGAAACGCTCCTCCTCTTGGCAGAAAAGCATGGCGTCACCATCGAAACCTCCGGCGACATGAGCACCACCATCGGCTCACAGGCGCTCCTGCTGCAGATGGTCACAAACCTTCTGCACAACGCGATCGGCCACAACCTGCCTGAACAGGGCACCGTATGGGTGCATACCAGCGTCCGCCCCGACACTGTTGTGCTCACTGTCGAGAACACTGGCGAGAAGCTCACCTCACAGCTGGTCTCGACACTCACCGAGCCATTCCAGCGCGGCACCGAACGCATACACAGCAGCCACGCAGGTGTCGGCCTCGGCCTGGCTATCGTCAAGACCATCACCCAGGCACACGACGGAACCCTCACCCTCACCCCCCGCCCCGCCGGCGGGCTCCGCGTCACGGTGCAACTGCCCGCCGCATCAGCACACACACAAACAGATGGCGATCAGGCCTGAGAAGCCGTTGTCGTACCGATCTTGGTGGACGTGAGTTCGACTGGAACAGCTCGGTTGGGTGGTCTTGCCGCGTGCCGAGCATGAAGACAGGGCCTCTGGTGCAGCTCGGGGTTGTCGAGACCTTGAGCGCGCCAGGAGGCCCTGTTGTCGCAGTTTTACGCCCTCGCGCCGGTCGGTTCCAACTCGGCTGCCCGGGAGTGTGATTGTCTCGCCCACCGGTTCGGGAACGCCGGGGACCGGCTGTACAGGCGTCCGAGGTATCCCTCGGACATGACCGATGCGGAATGGGCCGCCGTGCGCGACGCGATGCCTGTGCCCGCCTGGCTGGAGGGAAGGGGCGGGCAGCCGGAGGGCTACTGCCACCGGCAGCTGGTCGACGCGGTGCGCTACCTGGTCGCGGGTGGCATCGCCTGGAGGGCGATGCCCGCGGACTTTCCTACGTGGGACCGCGTCTACGCGTTCTTCCGGCGCTGGCGGGACAAGGGCCTGGTCGCGGAGTTCCACGACCGGCTGCGGGATCGGGTCCGCGAGGCGGCGGGCCGTGATCCGGAGCCGACTGCCGGGATCATCGATGCCCAGACGGTGAAGGCAGCGGCGTCGGTTCCGGCCGCGAGCCGGGGGTTCGACGGCGGGAAGAAGGTGAACGGCCGCAAGAGGCACATCGTGGTGGACACCCTCGGACTGCTGCTGACGGTGCTGGTCACCGCGGCGTCCGTCACCGACCGCAAGGCCGGCGGGACACTGCTGGAACGGCTGCGTCAGCGGCACTGGCGCATCTCGCTGGTGTGGGCCGACGGCGGCTATACCGGGCGTCTTGTCGACCTCGCCCGCGACGTTCTGCGGATCGCGCTGAGCGTGGTCAAACGCAATGACCACGCCACCGGGTTCACTGTGCTGCCCAAGAGGTGGCTGGTGGAGCGGACGTTTGCGTGGCTGATGCACTCACGCCGCCTGGCCCGGGACTACGAGACCCGCGCCGACACCTCCGAGGCGATGATCCGCTGGTCGATGACCATGGTCATGAGCCGCCGACTCGCCCGGCGAGCACGCTGAACATCCCGGGGCGTTCCTCGGCCAGCCAGCCCCGCACGGCCAGGCGCTTCGCCTTCGACCGCACTCCCTCCACCTTTGCCGCGACCACCTCCAGACCCAAGGCAGCCGCGAGCTGCCGGCAGTCCATTCCCTCCCTGCTTGCCACCAG
Organism: Streptomyces sp. sk2.1; assembly: GCF_008120935.1. Lineage (GTDB taxonomy): Bacteria > Actinomycetota > Actinomycetes > Streptomycetales > Streptomycetaceae > Streptomyces. Next base: position 27,940 of record NZ_RDBO01000070.1, on the reverse strand, counting down.
GACCTCCACGAGCCGCTGGTAGTCCGGTGCCGGCGAGTCGGGCGCGAGCCCTTCCCCCCAAGTGGGAACCACCGATCCGGGCACCGCCCCGGCGACCCGCACAGGCGGCCGTTCACCGGCCATCCCGTCCGGCGGCGACTCCTTGCCCGCAGCAGGTTCCGCCAGGACTTCAGCCACCGTCTGACGAGTAATCACGAACCGCTCCCATGCGGTTTCCGCCTCCTGCAGCTCGGCCTGCAGGGCCTCCACCCGCTGCCGGGCGGCACGCTCGCGCTCCTCCAACAGCCCCATCACCGACGGCATCCGGCACCTCCGCCGAAGAGACGACACGACACCCCGTCTCTGCCATCGAGGCGCCGGAACTATGCCTGACCAGCGGAAATAAAGGCACTGTCACGTTGGCTGACGACGTGGGATGATCTCGGGGTTGATCGGGCAGGCGAGGGGACCGTCTGTGGAGAGTGTGCCGCCGTCGTACAAGGGTCACCGGTACCCGGTGGAGATCATCTCGCACTGCGTGTGGCTGTACTTCCGTTTCCCGCTCAGCTTCCGCGAAGTCGAGGAGTTGATGCTGGAGCGCGGCGTGGTCGTCTCCCACGAGACCATCCGGCGGTGGTGCCTGAAGTTCGGGCAGGCTTACGCCAACGCGCTGCGCCGCCGGCGCCCCCGCCCGGGGGACAAATGGCACCTGGACGAGGTCTTCGTGAAGATCAACGGTGAGCGGAAGTACCTGTGGCGGGCGGTGGACGCCGACGGCAACGTGCTCGACATACTCGTGCAGAACTGCCGCGACAAGGCTGCGGCCAAGCGGTTCTTCAGGAAGCTGATGAAGACCACCCAGTCGGTGCCACGAGTGATCGTCACCGACAAGCTCCGCTCCTACGGCGCCGCCCACCGCGAGGCGATGCCGTCGGTGGAGCACCGCTCCCACAAGGGCCTGAACAACCGGGCCGAGAACTCCCACCAACCCACCCGGCAGCGCGAACGCGCCATGAAGGGCTTCCGCTCGGCTGGCGGAGCACAGAGATTCCTGTCCGCGTTCAGCGGCATCTCACCCCACTTCCGACTCCGCCGCCACCTGATGACCGCCACCGAGTACCGCACCGAGATGAGCGCCCAATTCACGATCTGGGACCAGATCACCGGCCGCGCCGCCCTGCCCACAACGGCCTGACCCAGACCGCCGCCCGGGGCCGACCTACGCCCCGACACACCATCCGGCGCCCCCACCCTCACCAACGTGACAGGGCCGGCTGAAGGACTGGCGCGGCATCGCCACCCGCTTCGACAAGACCCCCGAGAGCTACCTCGCCGGCCTCGAACTCCGCGCCTCGATGATCTGGATCGAAGACCTGTTACGAGCAGCCGATTGATCGCGACATCACACAGACCCTAGTCCCGGTAGCTCTGGGCGGATCCGCGATCGTGACCGCGCCGAGTGACAGTATCGCCGTGATCGGTGGTTCGCGAGCATGGTCAAGTGGTGGCTGCTGCGGGATATCGGGCCTGGCCGAGGCGGACAGCTCATGTCTGCGTTCTGACGGCGCCAGAAACGCGCGGGCGAGGACTGGCACGGGTGACGGGCTCAGCGGCGGTCGCTCATGCCCTCGCTGTCGGGCTGCTGCCGCAGTGGCGCGCCCGCCCGCCTCCCGGCGTGTTGCGGCTGCATTGGGCTTCGAGGAGCTGGGCTCCCAGCTCAGCATTGAGATCACTTAGACCCAATACCGGTGATTTAGGTGTTTTTCTGGTGCTTGCTGGTTGTTTTGGTGGGTGGGACGAATGTGATTGCCCTGGTGGGTGGTCGGGGCGGGTTGCGGTGGTGGGTGTGTTTGAGGTGCCAGTTGGCCATCTTGCGTTTGATGACGCGGAGGCTGGAGCGTTGCCTGCGGGGTGGCAGGAGTCGTTCCAGCAGCTCACGGATGGTGTGGGTCAGAGCTTGGCTGAGTCGTGAGGGGGGAAAGTGCCGCCTGGTCGGTGACGTGGCGGCGGGCGATGCGAAGAGTGCGGGGTGAAGGACAGCCGGTCGGGGTCGAGGCCGGCCCGGTGAGCGGTGTGGTGCATGACGTCCCGAAGTGCGTGGTGGACGAGGAGGAAGCCGTAGATTTCCTGCTCGACGCCATCGGGGTACTGCGATCTCAGGACCAGCTGGCGGCCACCTTGGTGGGTCTTGA
>NZ_RDBO01000070.1:0-25669 GCF_008120935.1 Streptomyces sp. sk2.1 | reverse complement strand
GTCCCGGCTCCACTGGGCGAAACGTCGGTACACCGTCTGCCAGCACGGACCGAACACCGGAGGCAACTGCCTCCACGTGCAGCCTGACGTCGCCACGAACACGATCGCGGCCAGGGCCTCACGGTCACCCGCCCGACGCCGACCCCCACCCTGCGGACGCTTCACCTCCGTCGGCGGCACCACCCGCCGAAACAGCACCCACAACTCGTCCGGCACCAACCGCTCAACCAGATCCGTCATGCACTTTTCAACGAACGACAACGCCATAAGAAACGACGTCTAACTGATCGTTTCAGAATGAAGTTCGTTGTGGGTATTGGCAGTTGGGTGTTGTGTCGGCAAAATCTGTTGGGTGTCTGCTGATCTTGTGCCTGATGACCTGTGGGAACGTGTGGCCCCGCTGTTGCCTGCTCGTCCGCCGCGGCGGCATCGGTATCCCGGACGGTTGCCGGCGGATGACCGGTCTGCGTTGCGGGGCATCGTTTACGTGCTGTGCAAGAGCGTGAGCTGGCGGGACGTTCCGGCCGAACAGGTCGGCTGCAGCGGTGTGACGGCCTGGCGTCGGCTGCGGGACTGGACCGAGGCCGGCGTCTGGCCGCAGCTGCACGAGGTACTGCTCGCCGAGCTGCGGGCCGCGGGCCTGCTGGACATGGACGACGCGGCAGTCGACGGCTCTCATGTCCGGGCTCTCAAAGGGGGGCTCACACCGGACCTTCGCCGGTCGACCGCGCGCGTCCAGGCAGCAAGCACCACCTGATCGTCGACAGGCACGGCACCCCCTTGGCCGTCTCGCTGACCAGCGGAAACCGTCACGACGTCACTCGACTGATGCCCCTGCTGGACGCGATACCCCGCATCCGCGGGCGGCCGAGGCACCGGCCGCGCCGACTGTTCGCGGACCGCGGCTACGACTACGACAAGTACCGCCGCCTTCTCCGGGCCCGCGGCATCACACCCAAGATCGCCCGCAAGGGCGCAGCCCACGGCTCCGGCCTGGGCAAGACCAGGTGGGTCGTCGAGCGCACCTTCGCCTGGCTCCACCAGTTCAAGCGGCTCCGGATCCGCTACGAGATACGCGCCGACCTCCACCTCGGACTGCTCCAACTCGCCTGCAGCATCATCTGTTTGAGACGACTCCGAACCTCATTCTGAAACGATCAGTAAGGCGGTCCGGGTTCGGGACCTGCGCGTTGCACCCGCCGCCAAGCCCTCGTGCGACGCGCTTCACAGGTTGTTCCAGAACGAGCTGAGCAGGGCGGCTGTCTCTTCAGTGCGCTCGATCTGCGGCAGGTGACCGGTTCGCGGGAAGAGGTGGGTACGTGCCCGGGGCAGGGTGGACGCGGCGTTGATGAGATGGTGGGCGGGGAGGATGCGGTCGTGGGTCCCCCAGACAACCAGCGTCGGGGTATCGAGCGCCGAGACCTCTACGAGCAGTTTCGTGCGCCAACTGGAACGTACGCCGCGCCAGGAACCGAGTTCGCGGGCCACCTGTCGCAGTGTCCGGGCCGCTCCTTCACGGTGGGCGAGATCCAGTGCTGCGGCTATCCGTTCGGGGGTCGCGAAGTCCGGATCGTGGAAGAGGGAACGCTCCGCCAACTGTGCGTTTCCCTCATCGGGGCGCAGAAGCAGCCGCCAGAGCAGCGGCAGGTCGAGGATACGCAGCGCCCAGGTGACCTCGCGGCCGAATCCGGCGCTGTTGAGCAGTGTCAGCGAGGACACGCGCGCGGGGGCATGAACGGTGAGCTGCATCGCGATGGCGCCGCCGAGGGAATTGCCGACCACGTGTACCGCGGACGTGAGGCCGAGTCGGTCGAGCACCCGCTCGACATGCCCGGCCAGTGAGGCGAGCCGGCAGTCCGGCAGGGGCTGCGACCGGCCGAACCCCGGGAGGTCGATTGCGATGAGCCGGTGGTCGGGCAGGGCGGCCTGGAGCGGTGCCCAGTCCGCCACGCTGCGGTCCAGACCGTGCAGCAGGAGCACCGGTGGGCCACTGCCCGTCGCGGTGTAGTGAACGGTACGTCCCGCGACGTCGATGAAGCCGTCGGGGGGTGTGGTGGCTTTTCTTGATGGCACGTTGTGTCTCCTGTTGCGTTTCACTGGGTCGGGGTCACGTCGATGATCACGCCGTCGCGAGGGCCGTCGTCGCCAGGAAGGTCGGGCACGTGGCGTGCCAGGTCGAGGAAGAAGCGGTCGGCGTCGATGGCTGTCTCCGGCGGGTGGACGCCGAGGTGGCCACCGGTTCCGTCCAGTAGTTGCGCGAGCCCCAGCGCCAGGGGCAGACCGGTTGCCTCCGCCATGTCGTTGAGCAGCGCCGAGGCGCCGGGTGTATCGGCGAGCCGGGCCAGGGCGGTGACGCGGCGGCCGTCGCGGGTGCCCGTGGCGGTAGCGAAGAACGGGGGCAGTGAGCCGGGCCCCTTGCGGGTCACGGCGCCTGCGGTGGCCCGCAGCGCGCGGGACACCGAGGGCTTGGCGAGTTCGGCTGCCGCGGTCTCGTTGGTGAGTTTTCCGGCGTCGATGTCGCGGCGCAGGACGTCGAGGTAGGCAATCGTGCCCGGGGTGACGACCATGAGGTTGGCGGCTTCGCCGGCCGGTCGGAAGCTTCGGTGCAGGGTGACTGGCTCGGGGTGGCCGACGGTGTAGGCCGTGCCGGTGTGTCCGGCGGATACGGAGAGGGCGACCGGCCGGAGTGGCCGCCGGTGGACGAGCCGTCCGTCGCTGACCATCGCGACTTTCCCGCTGATCTGCTCCATCCAGTGCACGGCGGCCGCACTGGGGCGCCCGTCTGGGTCGCTCAGCTGCTCGTCGTCCCCACCGCTGCCGGAGACGTCGACGGGCCATGCGGTGTACAGATCCTGGACATGGTCCAGCTGCCGGACGGCACGTGTGGCCAGCAGATTGCTGACGCCGGGGCTGGCGCCCATTCCCACCACGGCACGGACCCCGGCGGCCCGGGCCTCCTCGTCCAGGTCGAGCATCTGCAGGGTCGGCTCCCAGTCGTCGCAGATGTCCAGGTAGTGGGTGCCGGTCGTGATCGCGGCTCGCAGCACGGTCAGGCCGAAGCGGTAGTACGGGCCGACGGTGTTGAGGACAACGTCCGCGCCCTCCAGAGCGGCGTGCAGGGCGCCGCTATCGGTCACGTCCACCTTCAGTGCACGCATCGGCGCGCCATCCGTGCCGTCCCCGTTGAGCCGGCGCACCAGCGTCCGGGCCGCCTCCGGGTTCCGGTCGGCCACCACGATCTCGGTGACGCCGGGGAGTCCGGCCGCCACACGTACCGCTACGGCACCCATTGCTCCAGGGCCTCCGAGAGCCAGAATCTTCATTCACCACTCCATTCATCGTGTGAGATACGATCGTAGCTCAAACGATCGTCACAGATGTGAGCATTCTTTTGAGTGGAGGAGAATCATGACCGACCCGCACACCACGAGCCCGGCCCAGCACGAAGCAGCCGGAGCCTCACCCGGACATGTATCCGTCGTCATCGTCGGCGCGGGATTCGCGGGCCTCGGAACAGCCATCCGGCTGCTGCAGGAGGGCTACCGCGACCTGCTGGTACTGGAGCGGGCCGATGAGGTCGGCGGGACGTGGCGGGACAATGCCTATCCCGGGTGCGCCTGTGACGTGCCCTCGCGTCTGTACTCGTTCTCGTTCGCGCCCAACCCCACCTGGAGCAGGCGCTTCGCGCCTCAGGAAGAGATCGAGCGGTACCTGAAGCGCTGCGTCGCCCGATACGGCCTGACGCCCCGCCTTCGGTTCGGCTGCGAACTGCAGCGCGCCACCTGGGACGCCGAGCGGCTGCGCTGGGACCTGGACACCAGCACCGGACCGCTCAGCGCCGGACTGCTCGTGATGGCCCAAGGGCCCCTTTCGGAGCCGGCCATCCCCTCACTGCCCGGCCTGGAGGGTTTCACCGGAGAAGCGTTCCACTCCGCCGGATGGAGGCACGACCTGGACCTGTCTGCCAAGCGGGTGGGCGTGATCGGCACCGGCGCGAGCGCCGTCCAGTTCATCCCTCACCTGCAACGCACGGCCCAGCAGGTGACTGTCTTTCAGCGCACTCCGTCATGGATCGCCCCGCGCCGGGATCGGCCGGTACCGGCGTGGCAGCGTCGCCTGTTCCGGCTGGCCCCGCCGGTGCAGCGACTGGCGCGAGGCTGGGAGTACATGACCCGGGAGGCCACGTTGCCGGCACTGCTCGGCAACCGCACCATGGCCGCACTGGGGCGGCGGGAGGCACTGTCCCACCTGCACCACCAGGTCAAAGACCCCGAGCTGCGGTCCAAGCTGACCCCGGACTACGCACTGGGCTGCAAGCGGGTCCTGCTTTCCGACAACTACTACCCGGCACTGGTTCAACCCAACGTCCACGTCGTCACCGACCCGATCGTGAGCGTCGGACCGAACACGGTCCTCACCACCCCGCGCAGCGGCACGCAAGCCGCACCCGGTGGCGCCGCATCCGCCGACACCACACATCCAGTGGACGTACTGATCTTCGGAACCGGATTCCGTGTCACCGACGCCTCCTACGCGCAGCGCGTCATAGGTGGTGACGGACGGTCCCTGAACGAGGTCTGGCAAGGCAGCCCACAGGCACACCTCGGAGCGACCGTCGCGGGATTCCCCAACCTGTTCCTGATGGCAGGACCCAACACGGGCGTGGGACACACCAGCCTCATCTACATGATCGAGTCGCAGATCAACTACCTCGTCAGCACCCTGCAGCTGATGCAGAGCCGCGGTCTGGGCTCCGTGGACGTGCGCGCGGAGACGCAGTACGCGTACAACGCCGAACTGCAGAACCGGATGGCCCCCACCGTCTGGGCCTCGGGCGGTTGTTCCGGCTGGTACCAGGACCGCACTGGCCGTGTCACCACCATCTGGCCCGCATCGACCTGGCAGTTTCGCCGTCGGACCCGAGCCATCGACCCGGGTGAGTACGTACTGACGGCGCCGCGCGTCGGCCCGCACCAGTCCATCTCCGACGGGTCCGTCCGCGCGGACGTCGGCGAAGCGCAGCCGAAGTCATGACGGATTCACACCGCCCCCAAGCGATCGGTTGCCCCTGCGGCCACCGGAGACTTCCATCCAAGGAGTCGCTGGTGTCCAGGCCCCGCACCCCCGCCACCCGGCTCTTCGCCTTCGAGGCGCTGAGCACCCTGCTGTTCGCGGTGCCCATGCTGATGGTCACCACACCAGGCCATCCCAGAGTGCCCGAATGGGCCCAGTTACTGGGGCTCGCCCTGCTCCTCACGATGATCGTGACGCTCGTGCATACGTGTCGGCTGACCATCGCCGACGGGCTGAGACTGATCACCAGTGGGGCCGCCGGGCAGGGCGAGAGGACAGCCAGACGGCTGCACCAACAGTCCAAAACGGAGCGGCGGCTGGGGTGGCTGCTGGTCCTGTATCCGGCCGTGCTGGCGATCCTCCTGCCTGTCCCCGATACATGGGTACGTTTCTGGTTCTGGTCCACGGTGCTGCTCAGCCTGTCCGCGATGCTCTCACTCGGCTTGCTGCTCCACGGCGCGGGCCACGCGGACTGCCGGCAAGGAGGACTTCTGAGAGTGCGGAACGTGAGCTCTTGTCCGTTTCGTGGTTGAGGTTGGAGAAGGAGTGCTGGTCACGGAGTGAGGCTGGCCCTCAAGCTTCGGGGCGGGCGAACAAGCCGGGTTCGGTTTCGACGAGGATGCCTCGGCTGGCCGGGCGCTTCAGTTTGGAGCGGATGCCTTCGGTGTTCTTCGGGAGGATCGGCAGGTCGAGGGCCTGGCAGAGGTCGCGGGCGCGCATCGGCCGGCCCGCGTCGGTCAGGGCGGTGAGGATCTGCTGGTGGGCGGGGTGGTCCGGGATGCCGGGACGCTCCGGCTCGGCATCGGGTGGAGGCATGGGGAGGGCGAGGAGCGTCTTGCGGGTGATGCGCAGATTCTCGCTCTCCGCGTCGAGTTCGCCGAGCTGCCGGGTGAGTTCCTCGACACTGGTCCTCAACTGCTCGGCCTGGTCGGCCAGTTCGCGCTCGCGGGTCTCGATGTGTTCCAGGATGGATTTGACCTGTGGGTTCTCGCTCATGCGGTCCTCCAGGAGGCGAGGGTGGCACCGGTGAGGCGGCGGCTCATGACGGAGGTCATCGCCCACAGGACGCGGGAGCGGGAGGAGGCGGGGCGGTGTTCGTAGTCGCGCACGAGACGGCGGTAGAACATCAGGATCCCGTTCGTCTGCTCCACGATCCACCGCTTGGCCTGCGGGACGAAGCCCTTGTCGTCCGGGTTGCGCTCGACGGTCTCGACGTCGATGCCCACGTTCTTGCCGTGATCGACGACCTTCTTCTTGAAGCCCTGGTCGACCAGGGCCTTGGCCACCGTGTCGCACTGCCCGGCGACACCGTCCAGCAGGGCGATGCCGGCGGTGTTCTCGTGTGCCGAGGCGGGCAGGACGACGCAGTCGATGACGAGGCCCAGTACGTCCACGGCCAGGCATCTCTTCCTGCCCGGCACCCTTTTCGCGGCATCCCGGCCCGTCGTCGTGGCCGGGACACCGACGGAGACGTGGATGCTCTGCGTGTCCAGGACCACCAGGCCCGGGTCGGCCAATCGCTTCCGCTTCTCCCGCAGCTGCCAGCGCAGCAGGTCATGAATGTCCTGGTCGGTGCCCTCGTCGCGCCAGAGGTAGAAGTAGTACTTCACCGCTCCGGGCGGGGGCATGTCGTGCGGCAGGAACTCCCACTGACACCCCGTGCGGTTCTGGTAGAGGATCGCGTTCACGATCTCCCGCATCGCGTACTTGCCCTGATGCCCGCTGACTGACGGATGCCGGGCCTTCCATGCCGTGATCACGGGTTCGACGAGCTCCCACTGCTCGTCGGTGAGATCGCTCGGGTACGGCTTGCGCATGCTCATGCCACAACCCAAGCGAACCCCGAACTCCTGACCGGCAGCGATGCCTCAACGTCACACCATCGAGCGATGACAAGTTGGACGGAAGGTCACGTACCGCACTCTCAGGCTAGATCCTTTTGCGTCAGGCGCTTCGGCCGAGGCCGAAAGGGGTGGCCGGTCGGCGGGGGCAGCCTTCAGGATCGTCTTGCTAGCGCGGCAAGGAGCCCATCCAGGCAAGTCGGAAATGGCTCGCTGTCGCCGAAGACCTCAGAGAAAACAGGAACCTCGGGAGAATCGATGCGCAGGCGTAGAAATGTTCTATCCATAGGGCTGGCGGCGAGCGCTGTGTCCGTCTCCCTCCTCATGGCAACCCCCGCCACGGCCGACATTTTCTACCTGAACAGCTACCAGTCGGCGCAAGGCGGATACAACCGCGGATACGCCGCTGTTGGCGGTTCCACCGCCATCGTCGAAGCATGCGACATGGGACCGGGCGACAGCCGTCGCGCGGTCACCACCATCTCAACCAACGCCGGCGGCTACTACGAAGTGCAGGACGCCAACGGCAGTAACAACGGCTGTGTAAGAGAGCTCTTCGTGGACGCAGACCTCATCTACAGCGGTCTCAAATATCTCATGAGCTCGTGCATCCAGAATGGGTTCACCGGCACTCCCTACAACTGCGCGACAAGATGGGGAGTCGTTGACTGACCTATGCCCCAACTGATGGCTCCGCCGGAGCCCGTGGATTCTTCGGTCTGCGGTCGAGCTTCTGCTTCGAGGTCGGGCGTCGTGGCGGGCACGGCAGCGATATCTGCGGCGGTCCGGTCCCTGGCATCCAGCCAGGCGCCGACCCGCTGTTCGTCCCCGCAGGCGCGGAAGAACGCGGCCAGTACGTCGGGCGACGGCAGGCTCGTCCGTCGCAGTGTGTCGGCCAGCGTGCTGCGCGCCAGCACGTCACCGCTTCGGGCGGCCCGCTCTTCCAATTCGCGATACGTCAGCCCCGAACGTTCCTTGAGCTGCTGCATCGACTCGATAAAGCCGGCAGTGTCTTGAGCTTCGTACGGCGATAACTCCCCCGGGTTCCCCATGGCGTCATCTTGCTGTGGTCATGACGCACGGGACAATGGTGGATTCCGCCATGCCCCACTGTCCGAGGCGCAATCCGGACAAGGCCCTGACCAGCCCGGACAGCCCGCGTCTGTCCGGGACCGCCGGTTGTCGTTGCTTCGGCCCGCCGACGGTCAGCAGTCTCTGTGGTGCCCGGCCGACCAAACCGTCGCTACGGCACGGCGAGACATACAGCGGGCCCATGCATACAGGCCCAGCCCGGTCGGCTGACGCACCGGTGGCCGGGATGACCCGCCTTCCGTGCGACTGCCGTCTGGCCAGGATCACGACCGGCTCTTGGGACGCAAGAGGAGAGAAGATGGGCGTGCCAGTAGTAAGGACGATGTCAATCGAACGGAAGTTCGCCATCGGCGTGGCGGCACTGTGCGTCGGCAGTTGGGCGACCGGTGCGCGGACGCGGTTTCTTGGGAAGCGCCAACGGATGGCGGCGTTTTCCACGATGACTCGCGCCGATGGCAGTGTGGTCGAGATCGATCACCGGCGACCGCCGGACGCCGAATTCGGTGTGATCTTCTTCAACGGTCTTGGCCTTCCGCACGAGCAGTGGACCTGGGTGCGCGAGCACCTGCCCGAGAACGCGGCCTGCGTGGGCTACAACCGGCCGGGCCACGGGCTCAGCAGCCCCCGGCCCGAGGCCACCTTGGAAGAACAGCTCCGGATCGTCGACGAGCTGCGTGAGCGCTACCTCGACGGAGTGCCCGTCGTGATGGTCGGGCACTCCATCGGCGGCTACCTGGCCGCCGCGTACGCCGAGTCGCGCGGCGACGCGGGGTTGTCCCACGTGGTGATGGTGGATCCCACGATCATCGCCGACCTGCAGGCCAGCCTCCACGAGCTACCCGACTGGTGGACGCGGCAGCGGCTGCTGCTGGAATGCCTGTGGGCCGCCTCCGGGCTCAACGTCCTGCGTCCGATGACCCTGGCTCGCGAGCACTATGCCGAGGACATCAAGGAAAGCCTCACCGCGTACCACGCCATGCCGAGCGTGTGGGCCACCGCGTACCGCGAGTACATGGCGGCGCTCGCCTACCCTCCCGTCGAGAGGCTGACCGTCCCGCTGCACTTGGTGACGGCGCTGCAGGGCACACGCAGTGCCGTGAAGCACCGCACGTCGCAGGAACGGATGCTGGAGCTGTCGGAATCCTCCTGGCACCACGTGTGTGAGGACGCCGACCACATGGGAGTCGTCGCGGAGGAGACACACGCGAAGACCCTCGCCGAGCTGATCGTCCCCGGGAGCAGGCCATGAACGGGCAGCGTGCCGTGTACACAGCGGTATCCACCGGGCTCGCGGCGTGGCTGGTCAGCACCGCCGCCGGCCAGCTTCCCGACAGCAGGTTCGACCACCTGCTCGCGAAGGGTCCCCTGCGCCTCTTCCGGGCACCCAACTGGAGGTTCTTCGGCCCCAATCCCGGGGTGTCGGACTCGCACCTGCTCTACCGGGACATCACCGGCGGCACGGCGGCCCCCTGGAGGGAGATCGAGGTGACCCCGGACCGGCCCTGGTACGCCCTGGCCTGGAACGCGGGCAACCGCGCCCCCAAGGTCCTCTTTGACGCGCTCCAGGTCATCATCAAGGCGGCCAACGAGTCGTCGGCGGACATGGGCCGGATCGTCTCCAGCCCCGGTTACCGAATCCTCCAGGGCTACCTGACCACCCGGATCCCGCACGAACCGGGCGCCGACCACACCCAGTTCATGCTGCTGCGCGCCCACCCCGAGCTCGAACAACACGCGGTGGAGCCCCTGTTCGCCTCCGAGCACCTTCCCCTCCGCGACCCGCTGCCCGCGGACGCAGCCGCACGGTAAGACCGCATCGGCCGGAAGTTTCGCCCTCACGCCGCCGTGTTCGCGCGTGAGAGCGGAACCCCCAGCCGAGACGGGCGTCACCGCCCCGCTGGGGAGCAGTCACTGCTCCATCGGAAAAGACCGCCAAGAGATCCGCCACAAGGATCACGAAGAAAGGGACCAGATGTCTCTCGTTGCCCAGTTCGCCAACCAGTCCCTGACCGACATCGCTCCGGGGATGCTCTCGGAGACCGACGCCGCCCGTCTGGACACCCCCGCGGACCCCGTGATGGCCACCCCGACCACCGTCCTCGCCGTCGAGGTCTTCGCCGTCGCGACGGGGATGCTGGCGGCGAACATCGCCAACTACGTCGACCGCAACAACTACTGACTCCCAGCTGCGAAACCGAGTGCCGCTGACCTCACCCAGCCGGGACCGCCGGCGGCCGGGGACAGGCACCGTCCTGTCCCCGGCACCTAATTCCCACCACAACACCGCCGTAAGGAGACCCCGTGTTCCGTCGCCTGACCCGGGTGGCCTCGTCCCTCACCCCGCTAGACCCACCCACCACAGCACGCCGCATCGCCTCCGCCGGAACGTTCGTCGCGGCGCTGGAGACACTCAGCCAGCACAAGCGGTTCGTGAAAGGCGACCTGCTGGGAAGTCAGGTCGAGGCCTTCCATCCGTGGCTCGCGAAGCGATACCCCAAGGTGAACCGCGCGCTGGCGTCCAGGGCGTTCCCCTACGCGGTCTTCGGCACGCAGGCCGCAGTGTCGGCGGCCACCTTCCTGTGGCCCAGGAACCGGCCGCTGCGGATCGCAGGCGGCGCGACGCTGGCCGCCCTGCAAAGCGCGCAGTCAACCTTCATTCCGTTCGGCCGCGACGGCGCCGACCAACTGCAGCAGGTCATCAACGTCACGATGGCCTCCACCGGGCTGATCCGCGAACGCGAGCAGGCCGACGACCTCGCCATGCGGACGCTGGCGCTGGAGACCTCGCTGTCCTACGTCGCCTCCGGGCTGGTGAAGGCCGTCTCCCCGGTCTGGCTGAAGGGAGACGCCGTGGCCGGGGTGCTGCGAACCAAGAACTACGGGGACCCGCGCGCCCACCAGCTCCTCACCCGCTACCCGGTGATCTCCAAGGCACTGTGCTGGGGCACGATCGCCATCGAGTGCGGCTTCCCCCTCATCTACGTGCTCCCCAAACCCGCCGCCCGCGCCTACCTCGCCACGATGACGTCGTTCCACCTCGGCATCGGCGAGTTCATGGGGCTCAACCGGTTCACTCTCGCCTTCGGCGCCACGCATCCGGCGATCCACTACGTGCTGTCACAGCGTCGGCGCGAGCTGGCTGCCACGCCTCGGCCTACTGCCGCCCTCGCCGCATGAACTGCGTGGACGCGCTATACCGGCACGCCGCGACCACAGAAACGGAGAACTCATGACGATCACGGATATCGGCTACGGCAGGCAGTTCGCGGGTTGGTACGACCGGATTTTCCAGAACGACGCGCTCACACGGGCCACCGTCGACGCCGTGGCCGGATTCCACCCCAACCCGGATTGGGGCACGCTGGAGCTCGGCGTCGGCACCGGCCGCATCGCGTTGCCGCTGTCGCACCGGGTCGGCCCGATCACCGGTGTGGACTCCTCGCAGGAGATGCTGGCGGCTCTGGAGAAGAAGGCCGACGAGGGCGAGGTGACCGCACAGCTCGGCGACATCCGGACCTGGCGCGCCGAACGGCGGTACGGCCTCGTCTACTGCGTCTGCTCCACGCTCTCGCTGATCCTCGACCCCGAGGGACAGCGGGAAGTCATCGCCCGCGCGGCCGAACACCTGCGCCCCGGTGGCCGGCTGCTGATCGAGACGCACAACCGTCCCGGCGTCGTGATCCTGCACCAGGGGCTGGCGCACTCCACGATGTTCGTGCCCTATCCGGAGCCGGACACCGGCATCCAAATGCACGCCACGCTCCTGGCGGACAACCGGATCTGGCAGGTGTCCACCCTGTTGTTCGAGGCGGACGGCACCCACCGCATCGGTACCGAGACCACGCGCCTGCTCACGCCGGACGAGGTGGATCTCTACACCCAGGACTCCGGGCTGCGGCCCGAGGGCCACTACAGCGACTGGCAGCGGACCGACTACGTTCCCGCGTCCGGCCTGTTCGTCGCGTCCTACCTCAAGCCAGCATGAACCTCCGGGAGACGGTCCGCCGCCACTGGGTTCTGCTGGTCCTCGGCTTGGGCATGGGCCTGGCCGGAGCGGCTGCCAAGCTCGCCCAGCCCTGGATGCTAGGTCGGCTGATCGAAGCCGTGGCCCTGGACAAGGCGATCGCCTGGCCCATCACGTTCATCGTGCTGTTCTTCCTCGCCGACGCGGGCCTGAGCGCCGGACATGCCTACGCGATCGGCCGGGCCGGCGAGAACATCGTCTTCGACGCCCGGCGCACCCTCGGCGGTCGCCTGCTGCGCAGCCAGATCCCGCACTTCTCGCGTCTGGAGCACGGTGACATCTTCGCGCGCACCGTGTCCGACACCTCCATCGCCTGCCTGGTCATTGCCCAGGCGATGGCGCAGATGGCTACCTCCGTGTTCATGGTGGGCGGCGGCATCTTGCTGATGGCGAGGCTCGACTGGCAACTGCTGCTCACCACCGTCGGCTGCCTCGGCCTGGCCTGTGGCGGCGCGCTGCTGCTGGCCCGCCAGGTGCGCATCGCCGCCCTGCGGAACCGGGAGCGCATCGGCGCGTTCGGTTCGGGCCTGCAGCGGGTGCTCGGCGCCCTCACCACGGTCAAGGCGTCACGCGCCGAGGAACGGGAGACCCAGGAACTGGCACGGCTGGCTGACCGGGCGCGGCGCAGCGGGATCCGGGTCGCTGGGCTCAGCTCGCTGCTCACTCCGGCGATGAACGTCGGCACTCAGCTCACGCTCGCCGTCGTCATCTCCTGGGGCATGTCCCGAGTCGCCACGGGGTCACTGCCAGCCGCCGACCTCACCGCGTTCGTGATGTACCTCTTCTACCTGGTGACGCCGCTGGTGCTGCTCTTCCTGGCGATCGGCCAGATCCAGCAGGGCCGTGCCGCCGTCCAGCGCGTGACGGAACTGGGAACGATCCCGCAGGAGGAGGAAGGGGAAGTGGACACCGAACCCGGGCAGCGGCAGGAACGCGAGCCCGCAGCGGAGTCGGCGCCCGCAGTCCGCTTCCAGCACGTCAGCTTCTCCTACCACGACAACGCCCCGGTGCTGCGGGACGTCTCCTTCGCCCTGCCGCGCCGCGGCCTGACCGCGATCGTCGGTGCTTCCGGCGCCGGCAAGACGACGACGTTCCAGCTCATCGAACGTTTCTACCGGCCGAACTCCGGCACGATCCAGGTTGCGGGCCACGACACCGCCCCCCTCAGGCTCGCCGAACTACGGTCGCTGGTTGGCTATGTCGAGCAGGACACGCCGCTGCTGCGCGGCACGATCCGCGCGAATCTGACGTATGCGAACCCCGGGGCCGACGCCGCCGACATCGCCCGCGCGCTGCGGCTCGCTAGCTTGGAGGGCTTCGTCGCCGAGCTACCCGATGGGCTCGACACGGAGCTCGGTGAGCGCGGCGCCGGCCTCTCCGGCGGCCAGCGGCAGCGGCTCGCCATCGCCCGCACGCTGCTGCAGCGGCCGGAGGTAATCTTGCTGGACGAGGTCACCGCGCATCTGGACAGCGACACCGAGGCCGCGCTGCGCGACGCGATGACGGAAGCCGCTCGCGAGTGCGCCGTGCTGGCCATCGCGCACCGGCTGTCCACCATCGTGCAAGCCGACCGCATCATCGTGCTGGAGAAGGGACGCGTGCGAGCGGTCGGCACCCACCGGGAGCTCATCGAGTCCGACGAGGTGTACCGGCGGCTTGCCGGCCAGCAGTTTGCTGCCGAGGAAGCGCTGGCATGACGCGCGCCGACGTCGCCATCGTTGGCAGCGGCCCGAACGGTCTGGCCGCCGCCGTCACCATGGCCCGTGCCGGGCTGACCGTGCACGTCCACGAACAGGCCGCCACCGTCGGCGGAGGCCTGCGCGGTGGGTCGCTGTTCGACTCCGAGGTCTGGCACGACCTCTGGCGGGCGTCCGCCGAGGCGGCCGCGCCGGGCGCGGTTCCGGATCTGGTCGGCCCGTTCCGGGATGGTGTGCGTGATGCCCCGGCGCCGCAGCCAGGCCCGGATCGACACCTGATCATCCTCACAGTCGTAGCTCGAGCCGACCCGGCCCATGCTGCGGCGGATGCCGTACCGGCTACAGACGTCGGTGAAGGCGGCCGCGTTGTACTGGGCGCCCCTGTCGGTGTGGAGAACGACTCTGGGCCAGCAGAAGCCGCGCGTCATACCCTGCAACTGCTGGCCCGCCGCATCCAGCACCTGACCGAAGAGATCAACGACCTCACCAAGCGGATAACCGAAGCAATCAAAACGACTACTTCTGATCTGCTCGACGTGCACGGCGTCGGCCCGGACAGCGCCGCTGTCCTGCTCATCCCGGCCGGTGACAACCCCGGACGCCTCGGCAACGAGGCGTCCTTCGCCGCCCTGTGCGGCGCCAGCCCCGTCGAAGCGTCCTCCGGCAAGACCCAGCGCCGCAGACTCGACCGAGGCGGTGACCGACAGGCCAACGCCGCCCTCTACCGGATCGTCCTCAGCCGCCTGCGATGGGAGGGGCGTTCCCAGGACTACCTGCGGCGACGCCTCGCGGAGGGCAAGACCAAACGCGAGATTATCCGCTGCCTCAAACGGTACGTCGCACGAGAGATCTACCGGCTCATCGTCCCCACAAACACCGTGGCCAACGGCACGGGACCAGCCCGAGATGCCGCTTGACATCCATAGGGGGATCAACGCCCTCGCCGAGTCGTTCTTCCAGGGCCTCAAGCGCGAGTTGCTCCACGGACGCCGCTGGACCTCGAAGGCACAGACCCGGCTCGAGCTATTCCGCTGGCTCTCGTACTACAACCGGCGCCGTCGCCATTCCGAACTCGGCTACCTCACACCAGCCGAGTTCGAACAACAACTGACCACGACACATACGCTGTCACGCGTCGCATGAAACCCGGTGTCCACTCCCCGGGATCAACCTCAGTGTCCGGTCCGGTACAGGAAGCGGCTGCGGTCCAGGCGGGGTCACGGACAACCCCCTCCAGCGTGATCAACCCGAAGGTCATCCCACCCAGCCAGCCAACGTGACAGCGCCCGCGGCCGCAATTGCCGACGCGATCCCGGGACCTGAGCCACTCGCGAGTGACACATCCGCCGCCCTCGCGGCCGGTCTTGCGCGTGATCAAGAAGTACAGGAACGGAGCGACGTGCGCGCCTACCCGCGGCGGTCGTGTCGTTGGGCGGACGAGTAATTCCCCTCGAGCAATGCGCTGCCGAGTGGAGTGAGTGTGTGAAGGACGCCGCTGCCGTGGCGGGTGGTGGCGATGAGGCCAGCTTGGCGAAGCACGGTGGCCTGCTCGCTCGCGGTGGGCAGGGATGCGGAGATTCGCACGGCCAGCTGCCCAGTGGTGCAGGATCCCTCGCTGATGGCCTCCAGAGTATGTGCGCGCGTGCGTCCGAGGAGTGCCGACAAGGCCTTCACCGACCCGGATTCCCGTGTGGTCAGCAAGGTGGCGGCGTCGGAGATGCTCCGTATGACTGGGATAAACAACACGACGGGTGCCTGGTCGTCGGTCGGGCTGGTGTACGTGATGGGCCTGGTTTGACAGAAGGCGGAGGGAACCAGCAGCAGGCCTCGGCCGGCCAGTTCGACCGTACCGGTGAGTGCGCCTCGGCCGATCTCTAGCGTCGGGGACTGCCAGCGGAATCCGGGCGGCAGTCCGGCGAGCATCGCCTCGACTCCGTGCTCCGCGAGTGTGCGGGCATGACTGGCCTGCTCAGCCCTTAACCTCGACAGGATGCGCGGCCAGTAGGGGGCCACGGCAGCGCGGTGAGAGTCCTGGAGATAGGCCAGCAGTTCTTTGCGGTCGGCGCGGTCGTGCGCAATGTCTCCCCACGCGGTGCCCGCCCAGGGACCCGTGCAGCGCGAGTAGTGGGCACGGGCCTGGACCGCTCCGACGAGCTCGGCGTCAAGGTAGTCGGGCCGAGCCGCTCGCAAGGCTTCAAGACCTTCCTCAATCGAGGCCGATGCTCCCGTCACTGTGAACAAGTCCAGGAACGCCTCGCGGAAGAGCGCGGAAGCCGGGTGCCTGCAAGCGTCGGACTCGGCGTGAACGCTCTGGCGCCACCCACCGAACAGGGCTCGACACCCGGGCTGCTGCAAAGTCATCAGGGAAAAGAAAGTCTCGCCGAGAGGCCCCCATGTTGACGCGACGCGTGTCCGGACGAGGTCCTCAGACGTGAAATTAATGCGCAGCACGAGACGTCCTCCATTGCGAGGCTGGCTGAAGGTGTCATCCTCTCCGCGCTCTCGCACTACGCCAAGGTGCCTTTGCGTCAGGCACTTCGGCCAGCGCCGAAAGGGCTTGGGCGGCGCTGTCACGTTGGCGGATGACATGGTTGGATCTTCGGGTTGATCATGCTGGAGGGGGATCGTCCGTGGGGAGCGTGTCGCCGTCGTACGAGGGGCACCGCTACCCGGTCGAAGTCATCTCCCACTGCGTGTGGTTGTACTTCCGGTTCCCGCTCGGTTACCGCGAGGTTGAGGAACTGATGCTCCAACGCGGCGTGATCGTCTCCTGCGAGACCGTCCGCCAGTGGTGTGCGAAGTTCGGCCAGGCCTACGCCGACGGGCTGCGCCGCCGTCGGCCGCGGCCCGGTGACACATGGCATCTCGACGAGGTCCTCATCGAGATCAACGGGGTGCGGCGGTACCTGTGGCGGGCGGTTGGCCAGGACGGCAGCGTCCTCGACGTCCTGGTGCAGTCCGGGCGGGACACCAGAGCCGCGAAGCGGTTCATGGCCAAGCTGATGAAGAAGCAG
Organism: Streptomyces sp. sk2.1; assembly: GCF_008120935.1. Taxonomy (GTDB): domain Bacteria; phylum Actinomycetota; class Actinomycetes; order Streptomycetales; family Streptomycetaceae; genus Streptomyces. The sequence goes on along the minus strand of NZ_RDBO01000070.1, from coordinate 8,928 downwards.
TGCCGGGTACCGAGGGTGCCGGTCACCGACAGACTCCGCCCCTGCGGCGCCGCTCACCGGAAGCCGATGCCCTCGGTGGAACACCGCGCTCACAAAGGACTGAACAACCGGGCCGAGAACTCTCACCAGGGCGTTGTCACGTTGGCTGACCGGCCTGGGATGATCTTGGAGTTGGTCGTGCCGGGGAGGGGTTCGCTCGTGTCGTCCGCGCCGCCGTCGTACAAGGGGCACCGATACCCGGTGGAGATCATCGCGCACTGCGTGTGGCTGTACTTCCGCTTCCCGCTGTCGTTTCGCGAGGTGGAGGAGCTGCTGCTCGAGCGCGGCGTGACCGTCTCCCACGAGACCGTCCGCCGCTGGTGCGCAAAGTTCGGGCAGACCTACGCCAACGGCCTGCGCCGCCGCCGGCCCCGGCCCGGGGACAAATGGCATCTGGACGAGGTGTTCGTCAGGATCAACGGGGAGCCGAAGTACCTGTGGCGGGCCGTCGACGCCGACGGCAACGTGCTCGACATCCTGGTCCAGGGCCGGAGGGACAAGGCTGCGGCCCGGCGCTTCTTCCGCAAGCTCCTGAAGAAGACCCGCGCCGTGCCGCGCGTGGTCATCACCGACAAGCTCCGCTCCTACGGTGCGGCCCACCGAGAGGTCATGCCCTCCGTAGAACACCGTTCCCACAAGGGCCTGAACAATCGGGCCGAGAACAGTCATCAGCCGACGAGGCAGCGCGAACGCGCCATGAAAGGCTTCCGCTCCGTCGGCGGAGCCCAGCAGTTCCTGTCCGCATTCAGCGGCATCTCACCCCACTTCAGGCCCTATCGCCACCGGATGCCCGCCACCGAATACCGCGCTGAGATGATCACCCGCTTCGCCATCTGGGATCAGGTCACCGGCGTCGCCGGCCTGCCCACCGCAGCGTGAGCACGGAGCCGGAACCCGGCCCCACCACACCCGACACGCCGTCAGGCACTCACATACTCAACAACGTGACAGCGCCCCAGCCACGCATCATCGCTGCCGAGGCGTATCTGCGGTCTCTCCATCATCACGCCCTCCGACACCCAAGTCCCCGACCATGATCTTATAGGCGCCTCCCCTCGTCGCGGGAGGTCTCACACTCCAGCCGCCTCGCAGGCCAACCCGGCGAACCTATGCGGTCACAGCACTACACAGCCATGGTGTTCAACGCCCTCGTGAAGACCAACCCCACGCTGCGGCTGTGGCTGTCCCTGGGCTTCACGATCCTGGGCACGGTCCCCGACGCGTACGACCACCCCCCGCCACGGTGCTGTCGGCCTCCACATTCTTCACCGCAAGCTATGAACGCCCATGTGCACACGAAGGGATGACAAGCTGGGTGCCCGGGTGTGGACCATCAGCAGTTGCAGCAGTTGGACGTCGTCGACCTGGCCGGTGGGCACGGTCCGTGCGGGGCTGGCCCGGCGAGCGGCGGCTGTGGTGCGTCCGCAGGTGTGGGTGGTGGACGACACCAGCTTCCAGAAGGACGGTGTGCCGCCGGCCCGTCGGGAGCGTGCGTGCCGTCAGCCCGAAAGGCTGGAGGCAGCCGCACAACGGCCTTTCGTGCCGCCCTGTCCGCATTGCGCAGCGGTGTGGGTGATGGTCGAATTGTTGAGCGGCGACGAATGGCGAAAGCGTCCTGTCAGGGCGTGAGCAGAAGCCGGGCCCGCTTCCTTCATTGTGTCGTCGCTCGGTCTGCCGCGCTCGTCGACCGTTCCGCCGGGATGAGGGAAGGCACCGAGCGGGCCGTGCTCCCCGGACGCACGGGCCCCGAACCCGAGAGCGCCACCCTTGCCGGTGGCGGTAGCCGCTGAACATGAAACCCGCCTCACCGACAAACGTCCGGGGGCGACGATTCTCACAGCCGGAGCCCCAACCCACCCCCAGAACCGCCCAGAACCGCTCCTCCTCCCACCAGACGAAACGTCCCAGCCGTAGCGCTTCCCATCGAAACGCGGCAGGAATAGTAGGAAAAGATCCGATCTGCGAGGTTCCACAGGTTCGCCACGAGGCAGATCCCGAAGCCCGCCACGACGGCTCCAACCATGACAGCAAACATCAGCCACTCTTCCCACGCTCACGCGTTCAGATGAGTATGCATCTTCATACCCCGCTGCCCTGAGCAGCCCCCACACGGCGAACCGATCGCTTGCCCTCATTCAAGCCGTGCCGCCATAAGAAACGACCTCTTATACACGCCTGCCGGTAGGCCACATGGTCGCCCCGGTCTGGATCGGGGCGACCATAACGATCAGGCCTCGCGCCCCCCGATCAGAACTTCGTCGCGGTAGTCGTTCACTCCCAGAGCCCATGAGCCGAAGGTAATCTGTTCCGTAAACGATCGAATCGATTCCGATCGCTCCTCGATCCAGCCTCCTGACGCGGCACCTTGATCAACCATCTCGACGACGCCCGAAAGGCCCACCACCCCATGCCTGGAACGGATTTGCCCCGCACTCCGGAATCAGCCGTCCAGGTCCCCACCCGGACACTCGTCGAGGCACTGATCCGCACCGACAACACTGTTGACACCGGCGAGCTCTACGCCATCGCCCCGCTGCTCGGCATGACCGACCAACAGGTGAGGCTGTGCGTCAAGCGGCTGGTCGCCGAAGGGCGGTTCACCCAGGAAGGCAGGGGACGCAAAGCAGTCCTGCGGGCCACCGGCATCACCGAGCAGACTCTTGGGCCCGACGTCGAGTTCGTCGCACACGCCTTCCGGCAGGACGCGGGCCTCGCCCCCTGGGACGGTACCTGGCACCTCGTCGCCTTCGCGGTCCCCGAGACCGCCCGCTCCGCACGCGACGCCCTGCGAGCCGCTCTCACCAGGCTCGGCGGCGCACCCGTACAGGGCGGCCTCTACATCAGCGCCAACGCCTGGGAGCCCTACGTCGAAGACCAAGCCCGCCACCTCGATGTCCTCGACCACCTCACACTGTTGACCACGGACAACCTGCGCCACGGCAACGAACACGACCCCGCCGTAATCGCCCGCAACCTCTGGCCACAGAACGAGATCGCCGACCGCTACCAGCGACTCGCCTCCGTCGCCCGACCGCGGCTACGCCGACTCCAGGAAGACACTTACCTCCCCAGCCCCCAGCGGCTGACGATCGCCATCGAACTGGCCGCCGAATTCACCCGTGCCATGGAGCCCGACCCCCTCCTGCCGCCGGAACTGCTGCCCCAGCCCTGGCCCGGCGCACAGGCCCGTGAACTCGTTGCGCAAAGCTGGTCGCTCCTGGACAAGTACACAGAGGAGAGCGAGCGAGTCAGCCTTTTCCAGCTCTACCGCGACGCGATCCGCCCAGCAGTTGCCGACAACTGAGGCCCGCATCGAGACAGGGGCAGGGCGAGGGGCCCTGGTGGACGATGACTCCGTCGCGGGTGATGGTGAGCCGGTCGGGGCCGGCTTCCATCCACGGTGTCACGACGGGGTCGGCCCCGTTCACCTCGGGCGGACCTGCGTACCGTCCTCCCTCGGTTCCTCGGGTTCGACCTGGATCAGGCGGAGGAGGGCCTGTGTGGGTCTTCCCGTGGGCTCGACATCGGTCGTAGTAGACGTCGTCGATGTAGCCTCCAGCGCGTCGGCGCTATCTGTGATGGCCGTGCCCTTCGAGGCGGATGGCAAGACGTTCCTTGGCCGCAGGCCACTCCTGGGCAAGGATCGAGAAGTACACCGTGTCGCGCCAGGTGCCGTCCGGCCGTCGGCGATGACGGCGCAAGACCCCTTCGCGGTGCGCGCCAAGACGAGCAATGGCCGCCTGCGAGCGGTGATTGAGATGGTCGGTCTTCAACTGCACGCGTCCCATGCTCAGGTCCTCGAAAGCATGGGTGAGGAGAAGCAGCTTCGACTCGGCGTTGACCTGGGTGCGCCAGAACGCGCGCCCGTACCACGTCCAGCCGATTTCCAGCCGTTCGTTGGCCACGTCAATGTCCATGTATGTGGTCCAGCCGACGGCCTGACCGCTCGCGCCGTGGATGACTGCGAAGGGAACGCACTCACGACGCGCGGCGCCCTCCAACAGCGCGGCGAGCTTGCCACCCAGTTCCTCCCGGGTCTGTGGCGCTGGCCCACCCTGCCACCTCCAGACTTCCTCATCGCGGCCCCCCGCCGCGAACAGCTCGTCGAGATGCTCCATTGTCAGTGGCTCCAGGCGTATGTGGCGGCCGGTGAGCGTGACTGGTGTGGGAAAGGAGGTAGGCATGCCGTTGAACTTAACCAGACTTAGCACTAGATGCAAACATATTTTGCACTAGTACAATATTCTCTCTTGAGGTCCCGTAGGCCGCGGTTCCGACAGCCGCCTGCTCGCGGCCCGAGATCGGCCGCGCCAGGAAGCGGGGTTGGCGAGTTACCCCCGTCCAGACGCTCGGCGACCGGGCGCAAGGGGAACGCTGACGGTGTCTCAGCGCGCCTCAGCCGGTGTCACTCGCCCTCGGTAGCGTGTCCGCCGTCATGGTGGGAACTGAGGAGTACCGGCTGGTCGTGCTGCGCGGCAACGGCGCCTCGTACCGTGCCCCGCGAACACGACCGGCTCGGCGCGCGAACACCGGCCTGCTTGGCCTGACGGCGCTGGACAGCATCCTCGGCGCCGTCGGGAAGGCCCGGGACGCCCTGGCTGGAGTGGCAGTTGTGTCAGGTCAGGGGCCGGATCCGGGAGCTGGAGATCAAGGAGCGGCAGGAGCGGGGTGCCCGGGAACGGGCGCGGGCCGAGCAGTCGTGGAAGACGCACCGAAGCGGTCGGGCGATACGGCGTTGCTGCACCGTGGAGGGCGCGGCCTGTACAGCGCCCAGTTCGGGTTCATCAGCCGTGAGGACGCGATAATCGCGCTGGCCGAGCCGGACATCGAGCCGTGCCAGACCTGTAATCCGCAGACGGGACTGCAGCCGCAGTAGAACCGCGGCGGGGTCAGGTGATGTCGTCGGCGGCGAGGTCGGGGCACAGCCGGTGCCAGAAGGGCTGACGCAGCAGTCCCGCGCGGGTCCGGCTCGTGCAGCGGACCTCGCCGCAGGGCGCCACCCTCGCCGTCGGCCCTCTGCTCCTGGGGGAGGGATCCATTGTCAGGGTGCCCACTCCAAGGGATCAGCCTCAGTACGACTTCCTACCCACGCGGGTGACACTTGCCGGCTCGTCGGCCAGGTGTTTCGGGCGTAGCACCTGTCCGGTCCGAAAACAACGAGAACCGGTGCGGAGTGTCAACCAAGGGCGGTGGGCGATGCCAGCCGTGATCGAGGACCACTTTGCTGGATGAGGGCCCCTGGCTACACTGCGGGGTCGACCGTGGGGCTGACGGCAAACGGGGAGCTGGGGGAGGCTGGCGTTGACCGCTGGGGGAGAGACGTTCGGGGCCGGCCGCGGGGCGAGGATCCAGCCGCTGGAGGAGGGCGATCCGACGGACCTCGGCACGTACACGCTGCTCGGACGGCTCGCGGCGGGCGGGATGGGGCGGATCTTTCTCGCCCGGTCACGAGGCGACGGATCGCTGGCTGCGGTCAAGACGCTTCTTGGCGAGGGGTACATCGGTGATGTGGACCGGCGGCGGTTCGCACGCGAGGTGAAGGTTGCTCGGCGCGCGGAGGGAGTGCGCACCGCCCGGGTGCTGGACGCCGATCCGGAGGCGGAGCGGCCGTGGATGGCGACGGAGTACGTGCCCGCGCCGTCTGTCTCCGAACTCGTGTCCCGCGCTGGGCCGTTGAGCGGTACGGCCGCCCGCTGGGTGACGCGCGGCGCGCTGGAGGCGTTGGTGGAGTTGCACCGGCAGGACATCGTGCACCGGGACGTCAAGCCGCAGAACCTGCTGCTGGAGCTTTCCGGTCCGCGCCTCATTGACTTCGGGATCTCGCACGCGGCGGATTTGACGCGTACCCAGCTCACCCTGGGCACCATCGCGTTCACGTCCCCCGAACAGGCGCGCGGTGAGCCCTCCACCGCAGCGTCCGATGTGTACTCGCTCGGCGCCACCCTCTTCCACCTCGCCGTCGGGCGCTCCCCTTATCCGCCCGATACCGAGATGCTGCTCCTGCTGACGTACGTGGCGGAGGCGGCCACAGATCTGGCCGGGCTGCCGGAGGAACTCGGGCCGGTGGTCCGCGCCTGCCTTGCGCTGTCGCCTGAGGACCGGCCGAGCGCGGAGGAACTGTTGGAGCGGTTCGCCTTCGAGCTGGCCGAGATGCCGACGGCGCCGGACGCGGGCGGATGGCTGCCGACGCCGTGGACGCGGCTGATTGAGGGCTACGCACGTCAGGGCCGCGCCCTGGCCGCCGACCCGCGTGCCGAGGCGCCGGAGGACGAGGCACGGACGCGGGTGCTGCGCGAAAAGACGCAGGACGGGACGGCGACGACGCGGGTATTCCGGGAGGCGCCCGTGACCGAGACCGCGCACGGGGACCCTGCGCGTACGGCGGTCGAAGGGCCGTTCCATACAGGAGTTGCAGCGGAGGCCGAAGCCCCCTCCCGTACAAAAGCAGCCACCCCCACACCCGCCGACCACCCCGGCACCAGCGGAGGTGCCCGTGTCCTGGTCCGCTCCGTACAGGCCGTCATGGCCTCCCTCCTCCTGCTCCTGGCCGGCGGCGCCGCGTACGGCTACTACTGGTACAGCCAGGCCGATCGAGCCTTCGACGCCGTCGCGACCGGCGACTGCGTCACCACCGACCTCGACTTCGAACACGGCTGGACGGACGAGGCACCCCGGACCGCCGATTGCCGCACCGCGACCAATGCGCCGTGGAGGGTGATCGCGCGGGAGAAGGGCGGGCTCGTCGAGCGGTGCATGGGCGGTGACGGGGCGATGGCGTGGACGCGACAAAGCGGCGTGGGCATGGTCAGCCTGTGCCTGGAGCGCAGGTTCACCGACGGGGAGTGCGTGCTCGGGCCTGAGCCGACGGACAACGCTGTCCTCCAGGTCACGCCGATCACCGGGGACACCGTCTTCGCCACTACCGTCGACTGCTCCGGCACGCCTCCCCCGGGGCGGGCGGTGCTGCGGGTTGTCACCTCCGCGCAGGTCGAGAGGGGCTGCCCCGAAGAGGCCGTCGTGCAGTACCGGTTCGCCGAACGGGGGCACCTGCTGTGTCTGGCCCTGGTGTGACCCCGGGCCCGCTGCACCGGTCCGATCCGCCGGACCTCGGTCCGTACCGGCTGGTGGGCCGGCTCGCCGTCGGCGGCATGGGCCGCGTTTACCTCGCCGTGCACTCCGTCACGGGCGAACTGGCGGCGGTCAAGACGCTGCTGGTGGAGGACGAGATTGGCGACGCCGACCGGCAGCGGTTTGCGCGGGAGGCGGCCCTGGCCCGGCGGGTGCCGGGACGGCATACGGCCCGGCTGTTGGACGCGGCCCCCGGGGCGCGGAGGCCGTGGCTGGCAACGGAGTACATACCGGCGCCCTCCCTCGGCGAACTCGTCGCCCGAGGCGGGCCCGTGGACGCCGTGACCGCCGCCTGGCTGGCCGCTGAATGCGCGACGGCTCTGACGGCGCTACACGCGGCCGGTGTGGTCCACCGCGACCTCAAACCGCAGAACATCCTGCTGCCGGCCGATGGCGTCAAGGTCATCGACTTCGGTATCTCGCACGCCACTGATCTGACCCGGACGCGGCTGACGCTAGGCACGCTCGCGTATATAGCCCCGGAGCAGGCGCGCGGCGAACCGGCGACTCCGGCGGGAGACGTGTACGCGCTCGGCGCGACGCTGTGCACCCTGGCGACCGGCCGGGCGCCCTACCCCGACATCGGCGATCCCATACGGCTGCTGGGACTCGTTGCACGCGGCGCCGTTGACACCGCAGGGGTATCGGAGCCGTTGCTCGGGCTGGTGTCAGCGTGTCTCGCGGTCGATCCGGCGGACCGGCCGCGTCCGGGGGAGCTGCGGGAGCGGGCGGAAGCGGTGGGCCGAACGGGCGCGTCCCGGATGCCGGACCGCTGGGCGGGGATCGTCCTGGCGTACCAGCAGCAGGGGCGGGAACTGGCCGAGAAACACGCGGGAGACCCGGCGCGAGGAGCCGAAGGCCCCGCATACGACGAAAGCCCCATGCACGACGCCGATGCCTTGTACGGCAAGATCCCCGCGTACGCCGAGWACCCCCCGTACACCAGAGCCCCCTCCCGCCGCATCGCCGGCCTCTCCCCCCAGGGCTGGCGCGCGGTAGGAAACTTCGCCGCGAACTGCGCGGGCCTCGGCCTGTTCCTCCTCGGCGGACTGGCCGTCCTCGCCACGGTGATCGCGATCGTGGTCGCCGTGGCCACTGATTGACCCCAAGCACTCTACGGCGTTGGGAGATCGGCGCTCCATTCTCCCGCCGGATGTTCACCCCGTCACGCCCTCGCCCGCAACGATTGACCCCGGGTGCTCTCGTTCCCCGAAGGCACGATGTGGGCGTTGTCACGTTGGTGCGGTGTTGATCGATTGAGGGCGCGTCAGGGTATGTAGGGGTCGGGTGGGGGCCTGGCTGGCGTTGTCACATTGATGGCGGGTGGCTGGTCGGTAGAGCTTCGAAGCGTGCTGGGGTGTGGTTCCGGTGCCCGTTCAGGCCGCGGCCGGTCGGCAGATGTTCTCGGTGACGTGGTCCCAGACGGTGAAGCGGATGGTCGTCTCGAGGCGATGCCCGGCGGTGGTGCGGAGGTTGCTGCTGCCGAAAACCTCATCCGCCCAGTTCAGGCGGCATGTTGGTACTCGTGGAGGATGCCGCCGAGTCGTTCGCGTTTTCGTATGTCGAGGCGGGTGATCTGCTCCGGATCGGTGATCGGCACCGGCAGCGGGTGCAGCGGACGGGCGTTGGCGATGCCCTGATGCGGCCGGTGGGAGTTGTAGAACTCTTCGAACTCCCGTAGTGCGTGGAGCAGGTGCCGCTGGTTCCAGATCAAGGTGCGGTCCAGCAGCTCACGCCGGCAGGTCTGCACCCACCTTTCCG
>NZ_RDBO01000007.1 GCF_008120935.1 Streptomyces sp. sk2.1 | reverse complement strand
CATCGCCGCCCACACCCAGCTCCGCCTCGCCCGACCTCTCGCCGAAGACCTCCGCCGCCCCTGGGAACGCCGCACCGAACCACGACGCCTCACCCCCGCCCGCGTCCGCCGCGGGTTTCGCAACCTCCGACCGACCACGGCCCGTCCGGCAGCCACACCGAAACCGTCCCGCCCCGGCCCCGGGCGGCCGCCCGGCTCGAAGAACAAACACCGCGCCAAGCGCCACGACGTCGGCAAGACCGTCAAACGCGCCGAGACCATCAAGGAACACGAAGCCCGCCGAGGATAAACGCCAAGCTGAGAAGGCGTTGTTGTACCGAACTTGATGGACGTGTTTCCCCAAGTCAGGCATGACGTCGAGGACGGAGAGGGAGGCTCGGGCTGTCGTTTTGTCTAGTCTGTGGAGGTGCGAGATGGCGTCGGTCGTGGGGTTGCTGGAGGACCGCGAGCTAGTGTGATGCGCCAGAAAACAGAGCAAAACTAATCCTCTGAATTTCTGGCGCATCACACTACTGATCTTTTCGTAAGTTCGGTGGGTGTGGTGGGCTCGTGGGTGGGAGCCTGTCAGGGTGCCATATCAACCTTCGTCCTCGACTGCTGATTCTTCTCTCCCGCCGCTGTCTCGGCCCCAGTTGGCGGAGGCGCGTCGCGTTCGGGCGGCCGAGTTGTTCGAYGACGGCGTCTCGAACGCGGAGATCGCTCGTGCGGTGGGGGRGTGTTCCGAGAGCGTGCGACGCTGGCGGCGAGTGTGGGAGACCGGCGGTGCTTCAGCCCTGCGGCGTCGTGCGGCCACCGGACGCCCGGCCAAGCTGGACGACGCCCGGGTCGAGGCAGTCCGGACCGCACTGGAACGAGGTGCCCGGGCTCACGGCTTCGAGGCCGATCTGTGGACCTTGGAACGCGTCGGCGTCGTCGTGGAGCGGGTGACCGGGGTGGCGTTGTCCAGAGCGTCGGTGTGGCGGTTGCTGACCGGCCGGCTGGGGTGGAGTCTGCAGCGGCCCGAGCGGKGGGCGGTCGAGCGGGACGAGTCGGAGATCGCCCGCTGGATCGCACACGAGTGGCCGCGGATCAAAAAGGGGCGGTGAACACACGTGCCTGGATCGTGTTCCTCGACGAATCAGGTGTCTCACTCCTCCCTCAGATCCGCCGCACCTACTCGCCCCGAGGACGAACCCCGCTCCTGCGGCACCGGCTGAACTGGAAGCGGGCCTCTATGGCCGGGGCCCTGGGCTACCACTCCACCGACCCCGACCGCGGGGCTCGTCTCTGCTTTCACCTCAAGCCCGGCAGCTACGACACCGACGGGTTGATCGAGGTCCTGGAGCAGATGAAGGTGTTCTACCGCGGCGAGAGGGTGGTCCTGGTCCGGGATGGCCTGTCCGCCCACTGGAGCCGGGCGATGCGGGCCTGGGTCGCCGAACAGGACTGGCTGACCCTGGAACGCCTCCCGGCATACGCCCCCGAGCTGAATCCGGTGGAACTGCTGTGGTCCTCACTCAAGAAACGCGAACTCGCCAACCTCGCCGGCGACCACCTCGCCGGGGTGGCGTTGTCCAGAGCGTCGGTGTGGCGGTTGCTGACCGGCCGGCTGGGGTGGAGTCTGCAGCGGCCCGAGCGGAGGGCGGTCGAGCGGGACGAGTCGGAGATCGCCCGCTGGATCGCACACGAGTGGCCGCGGATCAAAAAGGGGCGGTGAACACACGTGCCTGGATCGTGTTCCTCGACGAATCAGGTGTCTCACTCCTCCCTCAGATCCGCCGCACCTACTCGCCCCGAGGACGAACCCCGCTCCTGCGGCACCGGCTGAACTGGAAGCGGGCCTCTATGGCCGGGGCCCTGGGCTACCACTCCGCCGACCCCGACCGCGGGGCTCGTCTCTGCTTTCACCTCAAGCCCGGCAGCTACGACACCGACGGGTTGATCGAGGTCCTGGAGCAGATGAAGGTGTTCTACCGCGGCGAGAGGGTGGTCCTGGTCCGGGATGGCCTGTCCGCCCACTGGAGCCGGGCGATGCGGGCCTGGGTCGCCGAACAGGACTGGCTGACCCTGGAACGCCTCCCGGCATACGCCCCCGAGCTGAATCCGGTGGAACTGCTGTGGTCCTCACTCAAGAAACGCGAACTCGCCAACCTCGCCGGCGACCACCTCGCC
>NZ_RDBO01000069.1:17239-37053 GCF_008120935.1 Streptomyces sp. sk2.1 | reverse complement strand
CGTGCGGCAGCAGGCGCCACTGGCAGCCCGTCCGGTTCCGGCAGAAGATCGCGTTCACGACTTCCCGCAGGTCGCAGGACCCGGGATCTCCGGTCGCCGACCCCGCCACCCGGTCCTGCTTCCAGGTCGTGATCATCGGCTCGATCAACGCCCACTGCTCGTCCGGCAAGTCGCTGAGGTACGGCTCTCTCTTCACGCCCCGCATCTCAACATGGACATGCCCATGAGGCGGTCCGGACCGCGATCAGTACCACGACCGAGCGATCACGAACCGAGGAAGATCGGACTTAACGCCCACTCAAGAAGCGCAGCGAGGGTTGCAAGCATGTCCAGGCCGTCATCGCCTTGGCCCGGCGCCGGGCCGGCGTGCTGTGGGCTCTCCTGCTCGACGACAGGCTGTTCACCCCCGTCGCGCAGGAGTCTTGACTTCGTCATTGAGACTCCTGGCGGACTGATGATCTTGGTCGTGAACCCGTCTACCAGGAGCTTTCTTCATACCCACCGCCGGGGCTGCCGATTCGACCACCCGTCAGGTTGGAAACGGCTGACCCTACGCAGACTTCCGGCGGTCACCTCCTGCACGGGGGCGACCGCCTTTGCCGCACTCAGGCTTCACGCCAGCGCCCGCGATGGAAGCAGCCATGACGGGCTCGCTGGTCACCTCACCGCCCGGGTCTTCGTCCAGCGGCCAGCTTCGAGAAGACTCACTCCCGCCGAGCGAAATCCATGGCTCCGCATGTGCGGATTGCCAGGAGCACCGCGCGCGGGGAAGCGCCGACGCGTGACGGGGCCCGAGAAGCGTGACGGAGTCAGGGAAGAGGGTGGCAGGTGATGTGGCCGCGTCAATAGAGTGACGGGATGGGACTCTTCAAGCGGAACAAGGCGACGTCCGGCCTGCTGCTCGTGTCCGACAGGGGCATCCAGCAGGTGAAGACCGCGTCGTACGGGATGGATCTCGTGCAGGAGGTCGCTCGTCTTCTCGGTTCGGAGCACATACGCTCCACCAAGCTCGGCGAGGAGCTCACCCTCTGGTACGCCGAGGACGGCCCGGGTCGTGCGCGTTCCGGCCCGCCCAACCCCGTGGCCAGCCGGCTCGCGGCCGAGCACGGCGCGGCGCCCGTCACCGGTCCGGCGGTCGTCGCCGGTCCGCTGCTGTACGGCAGCCCGTACCCGCTGGGCGCCGAGGAGATCACGCAGGTCTCGGGGCGCCTGCACGGATAGCCGCGGCTCAGCCGGCCATGGCCGCCACGATGCGGGGCAGGAGAACGGCGTTGGCGCTGCCGAGGGACACCCTCACCGCCTGCTGCCTGCCCCGCTCATGGATCCACACCAGGCCGTCCGCGACCTTGACGTCCGTGAGCGAACCCCAATCGGCCTCCATGACCCCGCGCAGCGTGAGCCCGCCGCGGTGCACGCGCATCTCGCCGATGGTGAACGACCCGCCGCGCCGGATCAGGTCGAGACGCTGCGCGAGCAGCCGGGGCTCGAGGACGCGCTGTGCGAACTCGACCAGGGCCAGCCACGCTTCGGGGGCCTCGGCCCGCTTTCCGCCCTTGCTCCAGGTCAGATTCTCCAGGCTCTTCGGTGAGTTCCCGTATCTGCCCACGCCGAACGTGTACGTATTGGTGTACATGGAGGGGAACAGGAAGCCCTGGTGTTTGGTCCGCGAGACGGGATACCGGACCCACTCGATCTCCTCCCAGGTCAGCGAGTCACCGCCGTACGTGATCCGCTGCTGGTCGGCGACCACGTGTGTCGTCCAGCCGACCAGACTGTCCACGAAGGGGCGCTCGGGGGCCTCCTGGCGCGGGGATGCCGTGCGACGGTCGTTCGCCCCGGCATAGGCCCGCAGCCACGCCGGTACCCCGGCCCGCGGGTAGGCGGCAAGGTCGTTGCGGTAGTGCCTGGGGGCGAGCAACTGCCCGTCGGGGAGCCGCTCGTCACCGTAGTCGTACTGGGTGGAGACCTGGGCCTGGCCGCCGGGCCCCTTGGTGACGGCGACCATCAGACGCAGCCACGGTCCGGCCGGCATGGCGGCCGCGAGGTGGCGCTGGCGGCGTACGAGGAGGGCTATTTGCTCCGGCACCCGTGCCTCTATGGGCCGTTCGTGCTGCCAGAAGCACAGATCGGCCGTCTCGGCGGAGACGGCGCAGGAGAATGCCGCCACCATGCGTTCCCACCGCTGTGGTCCGCACAGCGCCAGCTGGCGGGCGATCTCGTCGGTCAGCGCGGTCACGCGGGCCGCCGTCATGTCCTCGGGCGGGGTGCCGACGACGGTGAAGTCGGTGATCGCGCCCGGCTGCCCGGACCGGGCGTCGAGGCGCTCGAACTCCGCCTTGAGGTCGTTCATGAACGCCTCCTCGGCGGGCGTACGCCGTACGAAGGCCTCCTCCGCGGTGAACAGGGCGTCGGCCTGTCCGGGCGGGATCGCGGAGGTGACCTCCTTGATGCGCCCCGTGTCGCCGACCATGAACACCGAACGGCCGACGGGCATGTCGAGGAAGGCCATGGGATCGCTGTCGTCGACGTCGACGGGCGCGTAAACGCTCCAGCCCGCGGCGAACCGATCCGCGACCAGGCCCTGGGGCGGGTAGTCCAGGCCTCCGGTGGCGATGTGCTCCTGGACCAGGGCGATGGCGCGCCGTTCGTCGATGCGTCCGACGGCACCCGGCTGCGGGGCCCTGCCCAGCGGATGGTTCGGGTCCGCCCCGTCCGGGCCCGGGTAGTGGTGGATGAGCTCGAACCACAGGCGCATCTCGTCGGTGGTCACCGCGTCGGTTCCGGGGCTCACAGCGTCCCACGTGCCTCCGGGGTCGCGGGCGTAGAGCCCGACGGACTCCCCCTGGGAGACGGTCACGTAGTCGCAGGCATGGAGATCTCCGTACGCGGCGACCACGGTGAGCGATGGCGCGGCGGGGCGCTCCTCGCGGGCGATCTCCCTGCCGTCCATGCGCGTCGCGGCCAGTACATGGCGGGGCATCAGCACCACTCCCTTGCAGACACGGGGCACGACCGTAGCCCAAGGCGACCATCATGGTGAAGAAGGGGCCCGTTTCGGGGCCGCCGCCTCAAGCGGAAGCGCCGCCACGACACCGCTCACGCCAAGATCCGCTGCCTCGGCGAGCAGGTCATGGCCACCCTCAGGGGGTGGCGCCTCCTGCGAAGCTCCGCCGCAGCACCAACCGCATCACCGACGTCGTCAGGGCTGTCCCCGTCCCTCACCACGCATCAGCGTGAGGTTGGAAAACGCTCACTGTGTCGGAGCCGTCATGGATAGTGCCATTCACAGGAATGAGCCCGCGCTGTTTCAGCAAGTTGGTATCCGCGTTGCAGCGTGAGGGTGTCGACGAGATCCGGCGGGGACGCCCCTGGAGCCTGCCACTGTCGGATCGCATTCTGCTGGTGGCGACGTACTGGCGCACGAATCTGACGACGCGACAGCTCGCCCCGCTCTTCGGTATCTCCAAGTCCGCAGTCGGCCGCATCATCGACCATCTCGGCCCGCTGCTGGGCCTGCGACCCCGACGCCGCTTCGCCAAGGACACCGTCCTGATCGTCGACGGCACCCTCGTGCCCACGCGCGACCACACGGTGGCTTAGCAGTCGAAAAACTACCGGTACTCCACCAACCACCAGATCGTCATCGACGGCGGCTACCCGGGCACCGGGCTCGTGATGCCCCACCGACGCCGGAAAGGCGAAGACCTGCCCGAGTGGAAGCAGGCGCACAGCAAGTCCCACAAGCAAGTACGCGCCCGCGTCGAGCACGTCTTCGCAAGGATGAAGGCCTGGAAGATCCTGCGTGACTGCCGTCTCAAAGGCGACGGCATTCACCACGCCATGAGTGGTATCGCGCGACTGCACAACCTGAACATCACTGGATAGGGGAGCGAGCCGTCAGCGCAACGGTGTTCGCCCCCCTCAGCTTGTTCTTTTTCTTCCGGTCTCGAACGGTGTCTCGTACTGAGTCGCTCACCTGGGGATTCGTCGGACGTGGGGGCGGCCTTCGTCTGATCATGTGCTCCGACCAAGGTGCACTGACCAAGACGAAGGCCGTGAGGGTGAGTCTGCTGCCTGATGTCGTGCGGAGGGAAGCGTCACGCTTCCGGGGCGAGTTCTACGAGTGTCTGACCGCCCGGCGCGACGAGTTGTTCGAGCTGGCGGACGCGGTGCTGTGTGCGGACGGTGCGGTGAAGTCCCCGGTGGACCTGACGCTGCTGCCCGAGCACCGTCGTGGACACGGAGCGATGTACGGCGGGCTGAACCATGGCCGGATCGACACTGATCGGCTGCGGACAGTGCTCGCAGGGCTGTTGCTGCCGCGTTTCGACGGCGGGCGCCTGGTCCTGGCCGTCGACGTGTCGCCCTGGCTTCGCTCGGACGCGCCGTGCTCGGCGGAGCGGCTCTTCTGTCACGTCTACGGCCGGGCGAAGAGGGCCTCGCAGTTCATCCCGGGCTGGCCCTGCTCCTTCGTGGCCGCGCTGGAGCCGGGCGCCACGTCCTGGACCGCGATCCTGGACGCGGTCCGGCTCGGCCCGGCGGACGACGCGACCGCGGTCACCGCCGCCCAGCTGCGGGGTGTCGTCGAGCGGCTCATCGCCGTGGGGCAGTGGCAGGCCGGGGATCCACATATCGTGATCGTCAGCGACGCCGGCTATGACGTCACCCGTCTGGCCCGGGTCCTGCGTGACCTGCCCGTSGAACTGATCGGCCGAGTCCGCTCCGACCGTGTCATGCGCCTGCCGAAGCCGCCCCGGCGGCCGGGGACGAACGGCCGGCCGCCCAGGCACGGACCGGAGTTCCGCTTCACCAAACCGGAGACCTGGCCCGAACCCGCGATCACCACGGTCACCGACACCACCAACTACGGCAAGGCCGGGACAAGGGCATGGGACCGGGTCCATCCCCGGCTCACCCACCGTTCCTCCTGGCTCGACCACGACGGCGAACTGCCCTTGGTCGAAGGCACGTTGATCCGGCTGAAGGTCGAGCATCTGTCGAATGACCGGGACGCTCCGCCGGTGTGGCTGTGGTCCTCGAAGACCGGTTCCACACCGGACGATGTGGACCGMRTCTGGCAGGCGTTTCTCCGCCGCTTCGATCTGGAGCACACCTTCCGCTTCGCGAAGCAGACCCTTGGCTGGACCACCCCGAAACTCCGTACCCCCGAGGCGGCGGACCGCTGGACCTGGATCCTGATCGTCGCTCACACCCAGCTCCGGCTCGCCCGCCCTCTCGCCACAGACCTCCGCCGGCCCTGGGAGAAGCCCACCGCCTCCGGCCGGCTCACCCCCGCCCGAGGCCGCCGAGGGTTCAGGAACATCCGCGCTCACCTCGCCTGCCAGGCCCGCGTTCCCAAACCCCGCGGCGCCGGCCCCGGACGACCACCCGGCGCCAAGAACAGACACCGGGCACCCCGCTACGACGTCGGCAAAACCGTCAAACGCCCCGAGACTCTCAAGGCCATCGGCAAGCCCGGAAGATCTTGGTAGATAAAGAACAAGCTCAGACCGCGTTTGAGATCTCGATCTGGGCGATGTACGACTGGTCCGGTCGGGATCGAGGCCTGGTTGCGCCATGGTGAAAGATGAGGGACGTGGTCATCAAGGAACGCGCCGTGGAGCTGGTCGAGGCCCTGCTGTCGAGAGAGCGGCAGGAGTCACCATGGATGGCACAGCTGCCCGAGCTCGCTGTCCTCGACGTGGAGGAACACGCCTTCGGGTGGCTGGTCTTCTGGCAGTCGGTGGAGTACACCCGCAGCCGCGATACCGGGAAGATGTTGGTGGGCCATGGGCCCTATCTGGTGGATCGACAAGACGGGAGCATCCACCACATCCCTGTCACTACCTTCGTCGGCGAAGGCTGGGAGGAGCTCTACCTTCAGCAGGTCAGAGGTGTCCGACCTCCCGATCCGCTGATCACGGATGTCCTGGCACTCGTGCACTCTGACGGGACGGTGGCCGCGATACGCCACCTACGGAAGCAGGCTCCGTTGTTGGGACCACAGCAGGCGAAGGCTTATGTCACGGCTGTCCGGGACGGGAACGAACCCTCAGAGGAACTGGTGAGACTCACCCGGAAGCCGGAGATGTGCCCTCCGTTGCCCATCAGTACGCTGGCGGGCCCGGCTCGGTAGCGACCCGCTAAGCTTGGCGTTTATACAGCTCTGCTGTTTGTGATGGCTGCCACGAGGTTTGGTTTGTCCTGTTTCCCGACGGGGTGCTCGCGTGCGCGGTGCTTGTTCTTCATCCCAATTGGCCGGCCGCGGCCTGCGGTGCTGGGTTTCGGTACGCTGGCCGGCTGAGGCGTTTTCCCGTGGAGGCGGCGAAATCCTCGACGGACGCGTGCGCGGGCGTGAGGCGCCCTTGGCGGGCGGGCCGCTCCCAGGGATTGCGGAGTCTTCTGCGAGGGGCCGGGCAAGGCGGAGTTGGGTGTGGGCTGCAATGACGAGCCAAGTCCAGCGGTCGGCGGCGGCCGGCTCGCGGAGTTTGGGAGCGGTCCACCCCAACGTCTGCTTGAACATCCTGAAGGTGTGCTCAAGGTCGAATCTGCGCAGGAATGCCTGCCAGAGCCGGTCCACATCCCCAGCAGTCGCGGCGGTGGTCGACCACCACAGCCAGACCGGCCTGGGGCTGCGGTCTCCACGGAGGTGGTCGACCTGAAGACGGATGACGGCGCCTTCGATGACCGGCAGGTCTCCTTCGGGGTGGTTGGCCCAGGCCGAGCGCCGGACCAGTAGTGGGTGCAGTCGATCCCAGGCGGTGGCGACGACCTTCCCGTAGTGGGTGGTGTCGGTCACCGTGGTGACCGACGGGATCGGCTGAGTGGCCGCAACCTCGAACGCGAACTCCGCCCCGCGCTTGGGCTTGCGCCCGCATTTGCCCGGCGGCTGTGGCGGGGGCGGGAAGTACAGGACGCGGTCCGAACGCATCCGGCCCAGCAGTTCCACGGGCAGGTCCGCGAGCAGGAAAGCCAGACGGGTCACGTCATAGCCGGCATCGACGACGACCAGGATGGGCGGGTCACCGATCTGCCACTGCCCTGTCGCATACAGCCGCTGGAACACGTCCCGGACCTGGGCTGCGGTGACGGCGATCGCGTCGTCCCACGGACACAGCCGGACCACGTCCAGCATGGCAGTCCACGACGTCCGCCCCGGTTCCAGAGCGGCAATGAAGGAGTAGGGCCACCCGGGGATCATCTGGGCCGAGCCCCTGCCCCGACCGTATGTATGGCAAAACAGCCGATCCGGGCTGGTATTCGCATCAGGCCGCAACCAGTTGCCGACATCGACCGCCAGGACCAACCGCCCCTCCGCCGTCCGGGGAAGCGGCAGACCCGCCAGCGCCCGGCGCAGCCGTGCCACATCCAGATGCCCAAGGTTCAGCCCGCCGTACAACGCACCATGCCCACGCTGATGCTCAGCGCCAGGGACAGCTCGACCAACGTCCTCACTGGGGCGTCCGCACATAGCAAGGCGTCACTCAGCTCGAACAAGGCGTCGGGCCTCTTGGTCGGGCAGGCATAGAACTCCCTCCGGAAGCCCGACAGTTCGGCAAACGCATCCCGCTGCAGCAGACTCATTGTTCCGGCCTTCGTGCTGGTCAAGTGCCTCTGTGACGGAGCACAGGATCAGGCGAAGGCCGCTCTCGCGTCAGGCACTCAGCCGAAAGCGACACCAAGTTCGACGCTACGTTCGACCGCGGACGATAAACGCCAAGCTAACGAGCTGGTGCGTGATAGCGGGTGATGTGTTCTTGCTGGTGGGTGGCATGATCTGGATGTGGCGATCATGCTCAGTCGGACGGTTCTCGCGCATCAGGTGTTCACAGGGGTCTCCCGGGGTCATCTCGCCTGCCTGGTTGAGGAGTTGGCTGATCCGTGGCAGGCCGTGGTCGAGGGGCGTCGTCACGGAGCTCGCGGCGGGGCCAGGAAGCGCGAGGCAGGAGCCGGTGCCCCGCATCGGCTGGTGTTCGTCGACCGGCTCGTGGCCACACTGATTCACCCGCGGCACGATCTGCCGCATGCGGCGTTGGGGCTGTTGTTCGGCGTTGACCGCTCCACCATCACCCGTGCGATCGCCGAGATACGAGGGCTGCTGGCCGAGCGGGGATGCGCGGTCCCCGACCGGCCCGGTCTGCGGCTGCGGACCCTGGCGGATGTGTTCGCATACGCCCGGGCCGAGGGCATCGAGCTGCGGCTGGACGCCACCGAGGTCCAGGTCCGCCGGCCCCCGGCCGGCCGCGGCGGGCGCCGTGCGTTCGTCCCGGGCAAGAAGAAACAGAACACGATGAAGGCCACCGTCGTCGCCGACCATCAGGGCCGCACGCTCTGGACCGGTGCCACACCGGACGATGTGGACCGTTTCTGGCAGGCGTTCCTCCGCCGCTTCGATCTGGAGCACACCCTCCGCTTCGCGAAGCAGACCCTCGGCTGGACCACCCCGAAACTCCGTACCCCCGAGGCGGCGGACCGCTGGACCTGGATCCTGATCGTCGCTCACACCCAACTCCGGCTCGCCCGCCCTCTCGCCACAGACCTCCGCCGGCCCCGGGAGAAGCCCACCGCCTCCAGCCGGCTCACCCCAGCCCGGGTCCGCCGGGGATTCAGGAACATCCGCGCTCACCTCGCCTGCCCGGCCCGCGTTCCCAAACCCCGCGGCGCCGGCCCCGGACGACCACCCGGCGCCAAGAACAGACACCGGGCACCCCGCTACGACGTCGGCAAGACCGCCAAACGCCCCGAAACCCTCAAGGCCATCGGCAAGCCCGGAAGATCTTGGTAGATAAAGAACAAGCTAAGGCTCGCAGAGAATCACCATGTTGATTCCCGGCAAGCCCTAAGTGATCTGAGTCGGAGATCTGTCGGCAGTAGGCAGCGACTTTGTCGAGGATCTCGTCGGCTGTCTTTGTCCAGACGAAGGGCCTGGGGTGCTCGTTCCAGTCGGCGAGCCAGGTCCGGATGTCACGTTCGAGGGCCTGGACGGAGCGGTGGGCACCGTGTTTGAGCTTCTTCTGCGTGAGCTCGGCGAACCACCACTCGACCAGGTTCAGCCAGGACGCACTGGTCGGCGTGAAGCGCAGGTGGAAGCGTGGGTGCGCCAGCAGCCACTTCTTGATGCCGGGCGTCTTGTGGGTCGCGTAGTTGTCCAGGGTCAGATGAACCTGGAGACCGGCCTGAACCACCTTGTCCAGCTTGGCCAGGAACTTCTGGTCTGATCGAAGTCCTTGATCAGCTTGTCCAGGTTGTCGCGGTCGCTTTACCGTCTCACAGTTCTCCTCAGGTCGATGTCAGCGTCAGCCATGACCTGAGGATGACATCTCAACTGCTCGGTGTCGGCCGCTCCTGCTGGTTTCCCCTGGTGCTTCCACGTCGACGGGCTGAGAGGGAGCCGTGTGCGACCGTACCTGCTCCGTCCCAGGCGGATGCATTCCGGGCCATGAAGCTCATTTGACACTCGTGGAGCCTTCATGAAGGGAGGCGAGCCGGAAAACCACTTCTGAAATGGGGATTTGTGGGCCCCATTCAGGCTGACATCTTTCCGATGACGCACCACGTGGAGTGCGTGGCGATTCTGGAGCTGGTCAAGTAGGGGCGTCGGCCTGTGGGTTGTGGGAGCGCGGGATGTGTGGCGCGGGCGTTTTGGGTGATGTCCCAACGCTGGGGTGACGCTCGTTCCGGTGGGGCGGCGGTTCGTCCTCACGGGTGGCGGCGGGTCAACTGCCTTGTGCAGATGCCCTGTTCCACCAACGTCCGGCCTCGTCGTGCGCAACTCCCCTCCCTCGTGCGAGCGATGCCCCTGTCCCTCGCGCGAGGGAGTAGCTGATCACTTTTCGGGGGCACGGCCGCGCACCGGGCCGACTGCCATAATGACCGGCGTGAACCGTGCGACTGGTTGGCGTGACAGCTGGACCGGAATGCTGAGGCGGGCGTCGGTCCTCCCGCGCGACGCCCTGTTCATCTCGACCCTGTGCGTGCTCGCGATCGCCGAATCGCTCGGCGAGCTGGTGGCCGTCCGCGGGTCGATTCCCCGGATGTTCGCGGCCGCCTCGCAGGACACGTCCGGGAGCGGAAGCGTCGGTGGTTTCCAACTCGCCATGCTCGTAGGGCTGTTGTGTTTGTGCACCGCGCTGCCACTGGCTCTTCTGCGGCCCGTCCTCGCCGGGTTCACGGTGACCGCGGCGAGCTTCGGCTCGCTCGTCGGCTTCCACACGCTGACACTGGCGGGCTTCACCGCCCAGCTGATCGCCCAGTACCGGCTCGGCCGCTGCAGAAACGTCCTTGCGGCGATGCTCCTCACCACACCGTTCGTCGCACTGGCCGTCGTCGGATCCACGGACACCGACTACCGGGTGCGCACGGTGCTCCTTGCCTCGCTGGCCCCGATGGCCGCCTTCGCCGGTCTCGCCCATCGCGCGAGACAGGACGACCGGGAACACGACGCCACGCGCGAAGTCATGGCCGGCAGCCAATGGGAGAACGCCGCCCACGAGGAGCGCGCCCGTATCGTCCGCGAACTGCACGACGTCGTCGGCCATCATGTCTCCATGATCGCGGTGCAGGCCGAGACCGCCCGCGTGACCACCCCCGGCATGCCCGCCGCAGGCGGTGAGCGATTGCTCGGCATCGGCGACACCGCCCGCGCGGCCCTCACGGAAATGCGCCGCCTGCTCGGCGTGCTGCGCGACGACGAGCCCGCCACCGGCGGCGGGCGGAGGCCGCAACCCGACCTCACCCGGCTCGACGCCCTGCTCGACGAGGCCCGCAGAGCCTCCACCGCCACGATCCGGCTCGTCCTCAGCGGTGACCCGCGCCCCATGGGCCCGGGAATCGAGCTGGCCGCCTACCGCATCGTCCAGGAGTCCCTCACCAACGCCCGCAAACACGCCATGGGCGCACCGGTCGACGTGGAACTGCGCTACGCCCACGACGCCCTTCACGTCAGCATCCGTGACAACGGCCCCGGAGCGCCGCCCGCGAAGCCGGGCGGCGGCTACGGTCTGCTCGGCATGCGGGAACGGGTCGCCGCCGTCGGCGGGCGGATCGACACGGGTCCGGTGGACTCCGGTGGATTCATCGTCGAAGCCAGTTTCCCCGCCAAGTCAGAACGGATCACATGACCTTCCCGCCGACACCGATCCGCGTCGTCGTCGCGGACGACCACCTGGTCGTCCGCACCGGATTCGCCGCACTCCTCGACTCCCAGCCGGAATTCACCATCGTCGAGACCGTCACCAACGGCGTCGACGCGGTCCGTGTCTGCCGTGAGGTGTCCCCGGACGTCGTCCTCATGGACATCCGCATGCCCGAGATGGACGGCATAGAGGCCACCCGGCAACTCCTCGGCGGCGCGCCCGACGGAGCGAAGGCGCCACGCGTCCTCATCCTGACGACGTTCGACCTGGACGAGTACGTCTACGACGCCCTGCGCGCCGGAGCCAGCGGCTTCCTGCTCAAGGACGCCACCGCCGAGCGGCTCTTCGACGCCGTGCGCGTCGTCGCCGCCGGAGAGGCACTGCTCGCCCCCGGGGTCACCCGTCGGCTGATCAGTGAGTTCGCGCGAATGCCCGCCAGGAGCCCGGCCCAGCCGTCGCCGGACCTCAAGACGCTCACGGCACGGGAGACCGAGGTACTGCTGCTCGTCGCCGACGGCATGTCCAACGGGGAGATCGCGGCCCGCCTCCTCGTCACGGAGGAGACGGTGAAGTCGCACGTCAGCCGCACACTGACCAAACTGGGCCTGCGGGACCGCACCCAGGCCGTGATCGCGGCGTACGAAACGGGACTCGTCGTCCCGGGATTCCGCAGAACCGATTAGGGACTTTCGTCCGGAGCGGCCCGGCACGACCCACACGCGGGAGCCCGGGGAACCCCGGGCCCCGGGCCCGATCCGCACGGCCGATCCTGGGGGCTCATCCTCAGGAGCGGACCGTCCTCCCTCCCACGGGGGAGGGCGGTTTGCCGCGCGTCCCCCGGACGAGCGCCGTGGAACTTCGCTCCTTGCCGTGACGAGTCCTGCCCCCCGTTTCCCTAGCCTTCCCCCATGGCTAAGACGATCGATGGTTCGCAATCCGTGATCGAGGTCAGGGATGTCCACAAGCGCTTCGGCAGCACTCAGGCGCTGGACGGAATGTCGTTCTCCGTCAGGCCGGGGCAGATCACCGGCTTCGTCGGTCCGAACGGCGCCGGGAAGTCCACGACGATGCGTGTCATCCTCGGCCTGGACAAGCCGGACAAGGGAAGTGCGCTGGTCGGCGGGCGCCCGTACCGGACGCTGCGCACTCCCCTCGAACACGTCGGCGCGCTGCTCGACGCAGCCGCCGTGCAGCCGAGCCGGACCGCCCGCCATCACCTGCTGTGGCTGGCCCACTCGCAGGGGTTCGGCACCGCCGCGGTGGACGACGCGATCCGCAGGGTCGGCCTCCAGGACGCGGCGGACCGGAAGGCCGGCGGCTTCTCCCTGGGGATGCGGCAACGGCTGGGCATCGCGGCCGCGTTGCTCGGCGACCCGCCGATGCTCATGCTGGACGAACCGTTCAACGGTCTGGACCCCGAGGGCTTCCGGTGGATGCGGGGCTTCCTGGCGTCGCTCGCCGAACAGGGCCGTGCCGTACTGGTGTCCAGCCACCTGATGAGCGAGCTTCAGGACTCCGCCGATCATGTGATCGTCGTCGGGCGCGGCAAGGTCGTCGCCGACATGAGCGTGCGTGACCTGCTCGGCTCGTTCTCCGAGGGGCGCGTCACCCTGCGCACGTCCGCGCGTGCGCAGGCGATGGAGGTGCTCGCGCGGGCCGGCGCGACGGTGAGTTCCACGGGTGGCGACACGATCGGCGTCATCGGCCTGGCAGCCGAGGACATTGTCTCCGTGCTCGGTGCGAACGCGGTGTCGTTCTCCGAAGTGTCCTCGCACCGCGCGTCCCTGGAAGAGGCGTACATGGAACTCACCCGGGGCTCCGTGCAGTACCGCGGGACCGTCACCGGGGAGGCCGGACGATGACCACGACCCTCTCGCCGCCGCCCGCCACCGGCCGGCCGGAACGGGGCGGCTTCGGACGCGTACTGCACGCGGAGTGGACGAAATTCCGGACCGTGCGCGGCTGGGTGCTCGGCACGGTCGGCGCGCTGGTGGTCACTTGCCTGGTCGGTCTGCTCGCGACGGCCCAGAGCAACGAAGGCGGCCTCAAGGCGTCGAAGCTGCCCGTCGGCCCCTCCGGCGAAGCGGTCAACGACGCCTTCTACTTTCTGCGTCAACCGCTGAAGGGCGACGGCAGCATCACGGTGTCCGTGTCCTCGCTGACCGGCCGGGTCGCGTCGACACCCACCGGGAACAGGCCCGGTCTCGCGCCCTGGGCCAAGGCCGGAATCATCGTGAAGGACTCCCTGGAGCCGGGGTCCTCGTACGCGGCGATGATGGTCACCGCCGCCCACGGTGTGCGGATGCAGTACGACTACACGCACGACACGGCGGGACTGCCCGGCGCGGTGTCGGCAAAGGCGCCGCGCTGGCTCCGGCTGGAGCGTTCCGGCGACACCGTGACCGGCTATCAGTCGACGGACGGCAGCACGTGGTCCGAGGCAGGCACGGCCCGCCTCTCCGGGCTCTCGGAGTCCCCGCAGGTCGGGCTGTTCGTGACGTCGCCGTCGGCCACGGTGGAGACCGGCACGGGAACAGGGTTCAACCCCGCCGTCGCCACCGGCACGTTCGGCGCCCCCGCCCTGAGCGGTGGGTGGAGCGGCAACGCCTGGCAGGACCGGCAGGTCGGCGGTGGCCCGGGTACGAGCGGCAGCTACAGCCAGTCGACGAAGGGCGAAGCGATCCGGTCCGGCACGGGGTACCGCATCACCGGGGCCGGCGACATCGCGCCGGTGGTCGGCGGACCCGCCGCCGGCGGCGTGCGCATCCTCTCGAACTTCCTCGTCGGTGCGTTCGCAGGACTGATCATGATGGTCGTCGTGGCCACGAGCTGCATGACCGTCGAGTACCGGCGAGGACTGATCGGTGTCACTTTCGCGGCCAGCCCGGGCAGAGGCCGCGTGCTGGTGTGCAAGGCCCTCGTGGTGGGCTGCGCCGCCTTCCTCGCCGGAACGCTCGCTGCCGCTGTCATGCTGCCCCTCGGCGCGGCGCGGTCGCTCGCGAACGGCTTCCCGGTTCTGACAGTGCCGCCATCAACCGAACTGAGGGCCGTCGTGGGGACGGGGCTGCTGCTCGCGGCTGCCGGCGTGTTCGCCCTGGCGCTCGGCGCGATCCTGCGGCGCAGCGCCGTGACCATCACCGCGGTGGTCGTCGGCATGGTGCTGCCCTACCTGCTCGCCACCGCATCCGTCCTGCCTCCCGCGGCCTCGGACTGGCTCCTGAAGGTCACACCGGCCGCCGGGTTCGCCATCCAGCAGACCGTCACCCACTACGACCAGGTCGTCACCGTCTACTCGCCGGCGCACGGCTACTTCCCGCTGGCGCCGTGGGAGGGCCTCGCCGTCCTGTGCGCCTACGCGGCGACCGCCTTCGCCGGTGCCCTGGTCCTGATCCGCCGGAGAGACGCATGAGGTACGCGGGACGCGCGGAGTGGACGAAGCTGCGGACGGACCCGAGCAACCGCTGGCTGCTGCTCGGCGTCGTGGTCCTGACCCTGGCGGTCGGCACGGCGGTGGCCATGACCTCCCAGTGCGACTCCCCGGGCTGCGGGGAGGACCCCACGAGGCTCAGTCTCACCGGTGTCATGGTCGGCCAGGTCGTCGTCGCGATCGTCGCGGTGCTGATGGCCGGCAACGAGTACGGCACCGGCATGATGCGGACCACGGTCGCCGCGGTACCGCGCAGGACGACCGTCCTCTTCTCGAAGGCGGTCGTCCTCACCGCGGTGATCCTGGTGGCGGGTGCCATCGGTGTCCTCGGATCGCTGCTGATCGGCGGCACGGTGCAGCCGGGCCGGGGCTTCACCGAGGCGCACGGGTACGAGGCGATGCCGTCGGCCGACCCGGAGACACTGCGCGCCGCCGTGGGATCCGTCCTCTACCTCGCCCTGGTCGGGCTGCTCAGCCTCGGCATCGCCCTGATCGTTCGGAGCTCGGCGACGGCGATCGGGATCGTTCTGGGGCTGCTCTTCCTCTTCCCGATCCTCGCCCAGGTGATCACGGACCCGGACTGGCAGCGACTCCTCCAGCAGATCGCCCCCATGACGGCCGGTCTCTCCGTCCAGACGACGATCGGCGTCGACCAGCTCCCGATCGGTCCCTGGGAAGGTCTCGGCGTGGCGGCCCTGTGGGCCGTCGGCGCACTGGCCCTCGGCGGCGCGACGCTGCACGCGCGAGACGTATGACCGAACCACGGGGCGACGGGGGAACCGTCCCCGGCCCGGCTGGTACCAGGACTCCGAGGAGACCCCTCGGCCGGACTCGGTGGCGAGCACGGTGCGGGGCCGGCAGCGCATGTGGATCCGGTACGAACGCTGGGCCACCCCGTACGGGGCGATCAGGACCGCCGACCCCTGCGGAGTGGTCCTCAAGGCCGGTCGCTGGTACCTGGTGGCCGGGTCCGTGCGCGGCGTGCGGACCTGCCGGGTGTCCCGGATCAGCGAGCGGTGCCGCGCCTGTCGGCCGAGGCGTTCGCGGGCATCGGGCAGGTACTCGAACCGGCGGCGGTCCGTGCCGCCACGGAGTCGGCGGAACCCGACGCGGACGGCTGGACGCAGGTGGTCGTCCCATCGGGTCCGCCGAACGGGCGCTCCCGGCACTGCTCTCGCTGGGCGCGGGGGCGGAGGTGGTGGGGCCGCCGCTGCGGGAGAAGAAGCGGAGCACGCCGGCCGAAATGCTTGCCCGGTACGAGGACGGATTCCCGGTGCAGCAATGAGGAAAGCCCCGCCCGGCCCTCTCCCCGGAGCGGTCGGGCTGTTTTCAGCGGATCGTTGTGACGAGGAATCTTCTTTTATTTCTTCAGCGGCGCTTCGGTTTCGGTGCAGAGGGTGCCTTCATACTCGACTGCCAATTGAATGACAGCCCGCAGGTGGCGTTCGAAGTGCCTGGAGCGGTGCTCGGTTTCCGAGGCGGGCGTGGGTAAGGTCCTGCCCACCACGACGGGATGACGTCGGTCTCGGTGGGCGTCGTGTGTGCCACGGAAAACGCGAAGAGAGGCGTCGAGTTGAATTCTTCATATGTGATCGACCGCGACCGGGAACCGTGGATTCTCGTGCGGCGTTTCACGAATCGACTGGTCGAAGTCCTGGGGGACGCTCTCCGTGATGTCGTGGTGGTGGGGTCCGCGTCCCTCGGTGACTGGCAGGCGAACAGCGACATCGACCTCGTCTGCGTGGTGGAGAGGGAATTGGATTCGCGTGCACGGGATGCCGTCGCGCCGCTGCACGAGAAATCCCGGTACGAGTACGGTCACACGATCGACGCGATGTATGTGACCAGGGACGGTCTGGCCAAGGGGCCCGACGGCCTGCGGTCCGTCGTGGCGTCGGTCGCCGGGACTCTGTATCCCGGGTCGACGGACGGTCCGATGAACTGGGCCACCTGGCTCAACATCATCCAGTCCGGTGTCCGGGTTCCCCTCGCCGAGGACGGGGCGATGGCGGTGGTGGACCCGAGGAACGCCGGGGTGCCGATCGAGGGGGAGGTCGCGCGTGACGGGGCGGTCGGGTTCTCCCGGGCCAATCTCGATCAGTACTGGCGCAACAGGATCACCCTGTCCGAACAGATTCATCTGGCCGACGGGGCGACCCACCCGGTGTCCGCGTTCGAGGTCGAATGGATGTCCCTGGGACCGGCCCGCCTGCTGGCGACGGTTCTCACCGGGCGCATCGTCTCGAAGTCGGAGGGCGGCGAGCTGGCCGCCGACAGGCACCCGGAGTTCGGGGGCCACCTCTCGCGGGTGCTCGACGCCCGCAGGGCGGTGGACACCACGACGGTGTGGGGGCGTGAGGATCTGGAGCGTTCGCTCGACCTCGCCCGCCTCTGTGTGCGGCTCGGCGCGGGGGAATGAGGACGATCTCGCGCCGTTGCCCCGCGCCCGGTGCGGAACCGGGTGCGGGGCAACGGTGGGGTGGTGCGGCAGTGTGTCAGTGGTGATCGGCGGCGTACGACACGAAGGCGGCCCACTGCCGGGCGGCGAAGGCGAGTCGGGGGCCCCGGGTGTGCTTCGAGTCGCGTACGTGGACGGTCCCGGGGGCGAGGGCGACCTCCACACACTCCGGGCCGTCATTCGTGCTGTAGCTGCTCTTGAACCACTCCAGCACGGAACCGTTCCCCGGCGAGGGGTTGGTCATCATGTCTCTCCCAGCGCTTTCTCGATGTGGGCCAGCGACTCACGGGGTGTGAGGGCCTGGGCCCGGATGATGCCATGGCGGATCTCGTGGATCTGGACTTCCTGGGGATGGGAGATCAGTCGACTGGTGAGCTGAACCTCGTTGTGTCCCACGGTGTCTCCGCCCTTGAGCCGGAGCAACTGGAGCGACCCCGCGAGACCGGCGTGGTCCTCGCAGTCCGTGGGCATCACCTGGATCTCCACGTTCCGCCGATGGCCGACCTCCAACAGGTGTTCGAGCTGCTTCCGCATCACCATTCTGCCCCCGATCGGGCGCCGCAACGTCACCTCTTCCTGGATGAAGGCGAAGACGGGGGCGGGCTGCCGATCGAAGATCCCCTGACGCGCCAGTCGTGCGGCGACAAGCCGTTCCACCTCCTCCTCGGAGAACGCCGGACGCCGCATCCCGTACAGAGCCCTCGCGTAGTCAGGGGTCTGGAGCAGGCCGTGGACGACGGAGTTGGCATAGGTGCAGATCTCGACCGCTTTCGCCTCCAGCTTCGCCAGATCTCTTACCTTCTTCGGGAACCTGGCCTCCTCCGCCTCCTTCCTCAGCCCGACGATCAACCCACCGGCCTCCAGCACCTCGTCGGCCTTCTCCAGGAACGTCGCGCTCGGTGCGCGCCGTCCCCGTTCCACCGAGGAGACCTGCTCCTCGCTGTAGCCGATGGCCGTGCCCAACTCGGCCTGGGTGAGCCCTTTCCGTTCGCGGCACGCCTTCACGACCCGGCCGATCGTCCGCAGTACGGCCGCCGACTCCTCGTCGTCTCCGTCGTACGGCTCCATCCCGTCGCCACCGCCCTGCGTTCCCTGCCCCGTCACACCCACGTTCGCGCACCTCCACGTCCGTTCCGTCCGTGCCCAACTGCTCGTCGGCGCCCCGCGTAACGCCGCACCGCCCGGACAGGCCCGGACGGCATCCGGACAGTGACGTCGCGTACCGACGTCGTCACTGGTCGGCGTAGAGGTGGTCGACCACGCTGAGTGACATGAATCGTGATACCGGCCACTCGGCGGCACCTCACTCGGCACTTCGTCCGGGGCTCGCCCAACACTCCGCCGCCACCGGCCACTTCGTCATCCGGCTCTCGGCCACCCCGCGCGGTGCCCGTCTCGCCCGGCGTCTCGCGGCCGAGGAGCTCCACCGCTGGGGCCGGCCGTACGACAGCGAAGCCAACCGGACGGTGACGCTGCTCGTGGCCGAACTCGCCACGAACGCGGTGCGGCACGGCCGGGTGCGGGGGCGTGACTTCAGGCTGCGGCTCACCCTCCGCCCCGACGGGACCTCGCTCCGCATCGAGGTCACGGACGCGAGGCCCGAGCGCCGTCCGCCTTCCCCCGGTGCGATCCCGTCGCCGTCCGCCGACCTCGACACCGGCCGGGGGCTCCTCCTCGTCGAAGCCCTGTCCGCCCGCTGGGGAACCATCTGCGGCGACCCGTGCACCAAGACCGTCTGGTGCGAGGTCGCCCTGCCTTGACCATCACTCGATCGGTACGGCGGAATCACGGTCGGTAGGGTGGGGAGGTCGGGAAGGGCGGAACGATCCGGAACGACTCGGAACGATCCGGGACGACGCGAGTGCGAGGGTGGGGGCGACGAACCGCATGGTCATGCTGGAGGACGGGGACCGGGGGAGCGCGCAGGACCGGCAGCCGGTCCACGAACGGAACCGGGAGGCGGCGGTCCGGGGCCCCGTTCCGTCCTCCGCCGACTACAGTCCCTTCGCCCACCTCACCGTCCCCAACGCTCCCCTCTACCGACAGGTGATGCGCACCTTCCTCGCCGCCAAGGAACGGTTCGCCGTGCACCTGCGGCCGGAGGACGTGTACGCCGCCCTGGAGGCGGGGAGCCGGCCCTCCGATGTCGAGGCGGTGACGAAGGCGCTGGACAGCCTCGTCGGCTGGGGGAACCTGCGTGCCGACCCGGACCACGCGCGGGTGACGGCGGTCGAGGACTTCTACCGCAGACGGTTCATCTACCAGCTCACACGGGCCGGTGAGGCGGCCGAGGCGGCACTGGGGGCGTACGACGAGGTGCTGGGGCGGCGCGGGGAGCTCCAGGCGGTCGCGCTGCACGACATCGTCACGCAGCTGCGGGCGCTGCTGGTGATCGCGGCACAGGACGAGCCGGACCCGGCGAAGGCGTACGTCGCCCTGTCCGTGCTGACCGCGCGTTTCACCGACCTCGCCGACAACGCCCGTGCCTTCATGGGGTCGCTCCAGCGCACCATCGATCTGCACGACATCGAGGTCGAGGCGTTCCTCGCGTACAAGGACCGGCTGATCCAGTACCTGGAACGGTTCATCCAGGACCTGATCACCCTCGGCGGGCGGATCGCCCTGCTGATCGGGGAGCTGGAGGACCAGGGGCGGGTGGGGCCGCTGTTGCGGATCGCGGCCGCCCGGGAGGCCGTCGACGCCTCCCCCGACGACGCCGAGCACGCGGAGGCGGTGGCGTACGAGCGGTGGGCGGACCGGTGGTCCGGGCTCGCGCAGTGGTTCGTCTCGGGGG
>NZ_RDBO01000069.1:7325-17139 GCF_008120935.1 Streptomyces sp. sk2.1 | reverse complement strand
CCTCGTCACCGGCCGCGACGGCTGTTCGCCGACCGCGGCTACGACTACGACAAGTACCGCCGCATCCTGCGGGCTCGGGGCATCACCCCGAAGATCGCCCGTCGAGGTGTCCCGCACGGCTCGGGGCTGGGCAAGACGCGCTGGGTCGTGGAGCGGACCTTCGCCTGGCTCCACCAGTTCAAACGACTGCGGATCCGCTACGAGATACGCGCCGACCTCCACCTCGGACTGCTCCAACTCGCCTGCAGCATCATCTGTTTGAGACGACTCCGAACCTCATTCTGAAACGATCAGTAAGAACGGCCAGCACGTCCGCTACGACCACGCGGACAGCGGCGACCCCAGGCCTGTTCGCGGTAACTGGCCCTCCTTCCCCTGGAACCGTAGCCCCCATTCGTGACCCTGCGTCCTAACCGGCCGAGAGCACGGCGAGGAGAAAGAACCGGGCATCCCGGACAGGCCGACCACTGCTCGGTGAACGGTCTGCTTTATGCCGCTGTTGGAAGAGCGCTCATCACCCTCCATCGACGAAAGTCTGTGAGGGACAAGCTCAGCGTCCGAGACAGCTGGGGGCGGTGAGGGTACCGGCAAGGAGGTAGTCGACGGTGTCAGCAGGGCGCTGACGCCGGCGCAGGGCGGCCCGCTGACGAACCGCACCCGTACCGTGAAGGCTCAGCCGGGAGACCAGGCTGTCGACCAGGGCTGCGTCACCATGCTGAACGAGAGCGGGCCGGATCCAGGCCAGCAGTTGCCCTACCCGACGCCAGGCCGGGGCGAGCCGACGGGAAACCGGGTCCAGAAGCACTCCGCCGAGTCCTTCACGGGCACCACGCCACGACGCGGCGCGCAGCAGATGGGCATCAGGCCGCGAAGCAGGCCGGCCCGCGCGGACATCGTCCAGCGCTGTCGCCACAGCCGCCCGGACCAGAGCGGCGAACAGCACCGTGTCATCGACGCACAGGCCCGCATCCGCGACCCGAATCTCCAGTGTGGGCACGTGGTGAGAGAGCCGGACATCCCAGTAGATCCCCCCGACATCGAGAACCACGCCCGTCCCGACCAGTGTGTCGACGGCATCGTCGTAGTGCGCGGCAGAGGCGAAGTACGGCGGAGGACCGGCAGCCGGCCAGCGAGCCCAGCACATGCTGCGCCAGCCGGCATACCCGGTGTCCCGCCCGCCCCATACAGGCGAATTCACCGCCATCGCTGCCAGCACCGCGATCCAGCCCCGCAGATGGTTGCTGACCAGAACTGCCTCCTCACGGCTGTCCATACCGACATGGACGTGACACGCACAGCACACCTGCTCCTCATCCAGCGCCCCGAACATCCGCCCACTGCGCTCATACCGTTCCCCGGGCATGAACGGCGGTGCGCCCCCGGGCGAGAGAACTGGCGAACCGCTGGAGATCAGTCTGGCTCCGTGCGCGACCGCCGCGCGTGACAGGTGCAGCCGGTTGGCGTAGAGCTGTTCGGCGAGTGCGCCCAGGTTCTGGTGCGGCTCGGTACGTGTCTCCACCTGGTAGCAGGTCAGTTCCGGCGCGATCAGGTCGGCCAGCTTGGTCCGGGCTGTGGCGATGACCGGCATGGCGACTGGTGCGAGCATGCGTGAGTGTGGATCGACGAGGAGGAACTCCTCCTCGACTCCCACCGTCAGCCGGGATTGTCTCGCTCCTGCCGACGGTGCCCTGTCAGCCCTGCGCCCGTGGATGCTCCTGCCGCGGGATTGTCGACTCTCCACGCGAGCATCCTCCACCGGCGACAGCAGGGGTTCCACCACGAGCCCGAACCCGCCCTGAACCGACCGGCAGATGGCCGAAGAACTCCGTTCGCTCGAACCTGGACAGTACCCATGCGCCTGAGGGCGAGCAGGGCGATCGGCGCTGTACTCGGTGGCTGCCGCAGTCTGGCTGATGCTCCCGGTACGACTTCCACTCGCAGGGATGAAGCTCCACCTGCCGTCTGTGCCCCAAAGCCTCACACGACCGTCCCCGGGCGAAGGCGGCGCGTTGGCGGCCGGGAGCCGGTGATCCGGCGTAGCGCGCCATTCCATGCCGCACCGTCCAGCTCTCGCCTCGCTGGCGCGGAGAGCGCACTCTCAGCGAGGGCACGACGCGTTCCCACGGCCGGTCCTGCAGGGCGACCCAGCACACCGCCACACCGTCCCAAGCGCAGCGGTCCGTACGCATCTGCGCCTCTTCCTGCGTCATGGGCGACAGCTGCGCCTCCAGCGCCATGAAGGGGCGGTCGCGCTCGTCGAAGACCATCACGTCGGCCCGCCAGTTCGGGGCCTCGCCGCTCACCTTCAGTTCGGCTCGCCATCGCCGCCCAAGCAGCCATGGCCAGCTCCAGCTTCAGGAGGTGGTGCTCCGCTGACTCGTTCGCCAGCTCGCAGTTCACGGGCCGAACCTGGTGGTAGAAGTGCCGGACGACCTGCCGGGAGGCCCGGGCGAAGGCCCGACCACCGCACTCCGGACACGCCAGACACAACCCCTTGATCCGGTGGACGTCCGTCCAGGCGCGGCCGCACCCGAGACCGTCCATCGACGCGTCCAGCCGGCCCCACACCGGGTGTACGACGGTGTACCCCATCAGCCCCTCGTGTTGCCCAACGGCAGCCAGCGTCCCCACGCCGAGACGATCTCGTGCCGCAGATCCCGCAGAAGGGCGGGAACTCGGCGCCTTTCTGGCCAGCCCTGACCGGCCCCGGCCGCTGCCCCACCTGGCGGTCGCGGACACCGAGATCTTTCTGGAGGAGGGCGGGCACACGGTGCCCTCCGAGCGGGAGAAGGAGCTCTCCCGCGCCCACGGCCAGGCGTTCAAGGCCCGGGAGAACGCGGCCATGTACCGGGCCGTCGCCGCCGACGCCCGCACCGAGAAAGCACTGCGGGCCCGGATCACCGAGCACCACTCAGGGCCTTGGGGAAGCATCGGAACGGATTTGGTGATAGTGGGACGGTCGCCGGGTTGTCCTGCGGATGGGGCTCAGCTGTTGGCGGAGGCTGGGTTGGGAGTCCCGTGCGCGATGCCGACCCGCATGGCATCCCGAAGCCACGGCGAAGTGGCAAGTAGCTCTCTGTGAGTTGGGGTGGCACTTGGTCAGCAAGGGGGGAGGGGTGCTGGAGTTCGGCACTGCCGGGTCCCTCGCTGCCGTGCGATTGACTGCCCCCTGGGAATCAATACTGGACGAAGTTATTTATTCCGCGATAGGTTCCGGTCCCGTCCATTCCGTTCCGAACAGCCGCCCGCCGTCGGCAAAGGCACCGAGGGAAACCGGGGTGGAAACGACTACAGGGCAAGGACCTGGGCATGACATCGGCTGACCCGATACCGTTCGACCGCTCAGGCATTCCCGAGCCGGTCCTTGACTCGGCCCCCCACCTGATCAAGCTCTACTGGGCCGCATGGGCGATGGCCTGGGACCACGTGGTCGAGCGCGAGGGCGTCGCGCAGTCGCCGTACATGGACGAGGGCTTCGACCCGGACACCATCTGGATCTGGGACACCTGCTTCATGGCGCACTTCTGCAAGTACGCGCCCGGCAGGTTCCCCGGCATCGAGAGCCTGGAGAACTTCTACGGGGTGATGTACGACGGCGTCGAGTCCTCGGTGTCCGTCCAGCATCCCGACAATCCACCGCTGTTCGCCTGGTCCGAGGAGGAGTACGTCCGCCACACGGGCGACCTCGCGCGGGTGGCCCGCATCATCGAACGGGGTTACCTGCAGCAGCACTTCGCCTTCTTCGACACGGTCCGACCGGGATCGCTCTTCCCGTACAGCGTCGTCCCCACCACCGTCGAACGCGCCGACCGGGGTTACCTCTGGAACGGCGTATGCAGCGGCATGGACAACACGGCGCGGGCCACTGAGCAGGGGGAGGGCGGCACGTACGGCGACATCCTCTGGTTCGACGCCGCAGCGCAGCAGGCGCTCTCGGCACGGAGCATCGCCCGGCTCGCCGAGCTCGTGGGGGACCACGGCCTCGCGGCCGAATTCTCGGCCCGTCACGCCGAACTGGTCAAGCTGGTCGAGGACTTCTGGGATCCGGAGACGGGGATGTACTTCGACCGCGCTTCCACCGCCCCGTTCAACTTCCACCGAGTGAAGACACCGGCCGCCTACTGGCCGCTGCTCGCCGGCGCGTCCGGCCCGGAGCAGGCGGCGAAGCTGGCCGCCGCGCTGGAGGACGAGGCCGTGTTCGGCGGTGACGTGCCATGGCCCTCGGTGGCACGCGAGGACGCGGCGTTCCGGGGCACGGGGCACTACTGGCGCGGTGGGGTGTGGATCCCGCTGGCCTACATGAGTGCGCGGGCACTCTCGGACGCCGGGCACGGCGCCGTGGCGGCCCGCGCCGCACGCCGACTCCTTGACCACATGGCCCGGACCTACGCCGATCACAGCCCGTCGACGATCTGGGAGGCGTACGCGCCGGACCTCGCCGCGCCGTCGACCGGCAAGGACGACCAGTACATCGTCCGCCCCGACTTCTGCGGCTGGTCCGCGCTCGCCCCGATCGCCATGCTCATCGAGCATGTCCTCGGATTCCGGGTCGACGCGCCGCGCAACGAGGTGACCTGGACCCGTCCCGGTCGTGCGGCCGGCATCCGGGGCCTGTGGTGCGGCACGACCTCGCTGAGCGCAATCGACGACGGAAACGGCCTGCTGAGCGTGGAAGTAAGCAAGCCGCTCAGGCTCACCGTCGACGGCGCCACGTTCGACCTCGCCGAGGGTCGCCACACCCTGCGCGTTCTGCAGGTCTGACCAGGGCATCGGGCGGCGGCTCCCGCAGCGCCCTGCCCGGCTGCTGACGAGGTTCCCGAGTCCCCTGTTCCGGGTGTTTCTGATGGGGTGTCCAGTTCCCAAGCTGGTGAGGGATCGGGTTCCCCGGTTAGTGAGGGATCCCTCGCGAATGAGGATTCACCTAGGACTGACTCACCTGAGGACGGGCGAGCGCTCTTCTCATCCGCCGTAGGCGAGGTACAGGTGAGTAAGGGCGCTGCGCCTGTGGAAAACCCGGCCGGTGACGGCACTGCCGCTGGCCGGGGCGAGCCCGGTCTCGCGCTTCGCGCGGGTGGGAAGACCCAGCCCTCGTCGAAGAAGCCGGTGGTCGAGAACCGCGGCAGCGGGACCGGGGGCGGCTGCGGCTCGTCGCACACCGGTCCGCGGCTGGCGATGAGCCCGGAGATTTACACCGTGCTGGAGCCGGTGCACCACCTCCTGGCCCAGGTGACCAACGCGTTCGTCGCCCGGAAGATCGCCCGCGAGGTCGGCCGCCAGATCACCGTCGGCACCAGTGCCGAGCGCCTGCGGCACCGGCCGACGGCCCGGCTGACCGGGACGATGGCGGACCAGATCCGTGACCCGGGCCGGTGGCTGCTCGGGGTGGCCCTGCCCCGCTGGGGCTGTGGCTACGCCGACTGCGAGTCCGGCACCATCTGGCGTACCCGCACGGCCTGCGAGCTGTGCGCCGAGATCGTCCAGGACAAGGCCGCCGCTCGCGAGCGCGCCTGCCGTGCCGCCGCCGGCCTGTGCCTTCAGCACGGCACCCGCCCGGGCCCCTTTGGCCGATGCAACGACTGCGACCTCGAGACCATGGCCGCCCGGCCTGCCGACATCCCGGCCCGGCGGACCGTGGAGGGACCGGAGCAAGGAACGTGCGCCGAATGCGGCGCGCGGATCTTCATGACCGGCCCCGCCCTGACCGACAGCCTGTGCAAGCCCTGCCGCCAGGAGCTCCACCCGGACACCGCCTCCGCGCCCCGGACCGTCGCGGTCGTTCCGGCGCCCGCCCAGCCCCGCACCGGGACGCCCGCCCCGGTTGAGCCGGTCGAACAGCCCGGTCCGCGGATCTGTCAGGGCCGGGAGCAGGGCGCGCCGTGCACGCGCGAGACCCTGCCGCTGCGCCGCCTGTGCCGTCGGCACATGGTCCGGCAGATCGCCGGGGTGGTGGCCTGATGACCAGTACCCCGCAGCCCTCCGATGTCGGCCTCGCCCGCCAGGCGCTGCTCGCCGCCCGCGAAGCAGTGCAGCGGACCGGGCACGCCCGGAAGACCAAACCGGGATGGCGCACCGGCACGCCCTGCGGCGCGACGGCCGCGAGCTGCTCGGACTCGGCAGCGCCATCAGCCGGATGATGACCGAACGCGGCCTCGTCGCCCCGGCCGAAGGCGTCGCAGGGGCCGGCGGCCCATGGACGCACAGCGGCTGGCCGCAGCGCGATGCAAGTGTCCCGGAGCTGGCGCGATATAGGTGGCTCCCTTCACCACGATGGTCGCCTTGGGCTACGGTCACCGCTCGAGGTGGCGAAAGGAGCCGTGCCGATGACTCACCATGTGTTGACCGCCGTCGGCGTCGGAGGCGAGCCGGTCGCGCAGGAGGCCCGCACCACCCCGCCCCCGCTGGCAGTGGTCGCCTCGTACGGCGATCTCCATGCGTGCGACTACGTGGTCGTGGCTCAGGACGCGTCCGTGAGTCTCTATGCCCGTGACCATGGCGGGACGTGGGACCTCGTGTGCGCCGGTACCGACGCCGCGACCGTCGACGAGCTGCGTCTGTGGTTCGACCTCACCCACCACTATCCGGGGCCCGACGGGACCGATGAGGGCCATCCGCTCGGCAGGGCTCCTGCGG
Organism: Streptomyces sp. sk2.1; assembly: GCF_008120935.1. Classification (GTDB taxonomy): domain Bacteria; phylum Actinomycetota; class Actinomycetes; order Streptomycetales; family Streptomycetaceae; genus Streptomyces. Next base: position 10,509 of record NZ_RDBO01000069.1, on the reverse strand, counting down.
CGGGGGCTGGCGGGCGCATCGACTCGGCGCGCCGTCGTTCTGGTCCAGGAACACATCAGCGCCCGCGGTCTCGACTATCCGGTGCACGGCCTGGAGGCGGACCGGTTCGCCGCCGGGTGGAGCGTGTACACACCCGTCGACATCGATGACAGCGACCCGATGGCCTTCCTCGACCTGCCGCTCGACCGATCCGTGTTCCTGATCAGCGACGTGGGGCGGATCAAGGAGGTCACCACCGCGATCCCACCCGAACAGGTACGGGCCCTGTTCACAGCCGAGGAGGCCTTCGTACGGCGCGCACCCGTCGAGGAGTCGTTCATGAACGGCCTCAAGGAGGAGTTCGAGCGCCTCGACGCCCGATCGGGGCAGCCCGGAGCCGTCGCGGATTTCACCGTCGTCTCCGCCCCGTCCCAGGAGTTGATCGCGGGCCGGGTGTCCGCGCTCGCTCATGAGACCGCGCAGCAACTGGCCCTGCTCGGACCGGTGCAGTGGGACCGCATGACCGCGGTCTTCTCATGCACGGTGTCCGCCGAGACGGCCGACGTTTCCTTCTGGAACCGCGAACGGCCCATGGACGTTCGGGTCCCCGAGCAGATCGCGCTCCTCGTACGTCGCCAGCGGCACCTCGCGGCCGCCATGCCGGCCGGCCCGTGGCTGCGCATGCTGCTCACCGTCGCCAAGGCCGCGGACGGGCGTGCGCAGGTCTCCACCGAGTACGACTACGGTGACGAGCGCCTGCCCGACGGTCAGTTGCTCGCCCCGTCGCACTACCGCAACGACCTCGCCGCCTACCCGCGGACCGAGGTGCCGACCTGGCTGACGGGCTATATGGGAGCACGCGGCACGCGTGCTGAGCGCCCGTGTCCGGGGCCGGCCGAGCGCCCCTTCGTGGACAGCAACGTCGGTTGGTCGACACGCCTGGTGGCCGACCGGCACCGCATCACCTACGGGCGGCACACGCTGGACTGGGACGAGGTCAAGTGGGTCCGGTATCCGGTCTCCCGTACCAAGCACCAGGGCTTCCTGTTTCCGTCTATGTACACCACCACGTACACCTTCGGCGTGGGCACGTACGCGGACTCGCCGGAAGGCCTGCGTGATCTGGGCTGGAGCAGGGGCGGGAAGCGGCCCACGGACCCCGCGGAGTGGTTGGCCCTCGTCGACTTCGTCCAGCGCATCGTCGAACCCCGGCTCCTGGCGAAGTACCTCGACCTCATCCGGCGGGGCGGGGCGATCATCATCGGCGAGGTGCGCGTGCACCGTGACGGGCTCACGCTGCGCGGGGTCATGGACGCCAACTGGCGCTCGCTGACCGGTGTCGAGGTCGCGAACGGCCTGGTCTGGATCCACGAGCAGGGCCGACCACAGGCGGTGAGGGTGTCACTCGGCAGTGCCAACGCCGTACTTCTGCCACGCATCGTGGCGGCCATGACGGCCGGGACCGGGTAAGGGGCACCCGCTTCGTACCGGGACCTGGACGTGGCCGCGCTTCCTTACTCGGGGAGGCGGGAGCCGGCCGTGGCGGCGGTAGTGATCAGTGCCCCCGTGCAGAGCCCCGCGACGAGGGTGAGGCTGGCGGCGCCGAACAGGGCGCTGGTGTCGAGGCCTTCCCGTGTGGGCATCGCGGCGCTGCTGAACAGGGCGGCACCGAGGACCGTGCCCAGCTGGAGGGCGGTGGCGGTCACCGCCGCGGCAGCGCCGTGGCCCCGGTCCGCCGGGCCCGCCGTGGCCACGGAGAACAGCGGCGTCATGGCCGTGCCCAGACCGAGTCCGGCCAGCACCGAGCCGGTCAGCACGAGGGCGAACGCCCCGCCGGATCCGATGCCGCCCAGGGGCAGCAGCCCGACGGCGGCCGGCAGCAGGCCCGCCGCGATCAGCCTTCACGGCGCCATGCACCGCAGCAGGCCGGAGGCGATCCGGGTGGAGCCGATGACGAAGGCAACGCCCGTCGGTAGTACGGCCACGCCGGCCGCTGCCGGCGAGAAGCCCATGGCAGGCCCCATGGAGAGTGACAGCGCAGGAAAGAGCGCGAACAGGCCCGCCGAGCCCAGACACAGCACCACCAGGGTGCCGATCCGGTCGTGCTGACGGGCGAAGGTGCGCGCGGAGTGCGCAGCGCCCGCACTCGCGAGCAGGATGACGCCGATGCCGAGCGGGACCAGGGTCGAGGGGGCTGCCCAGTCGTGCGGGCCCACCCCGTACAACTCGTTGCCCGTGAGCACGGCGCCCGCGGAGCCCAACAGCAGGCTCGGCGTTGCGAGCCCGGGGCCGCCGGGCCCCGCGCGGTCATGCACCCGGTTGGCCGCGACGATGAGGGCGATCAGTATGAGGAGGACATTGGCGTACAGGCAGCCGCGCCAGCCCACGGACTCGGATATCACCCCGCCCCGCGGGCCAGCCGCCGATCGCGACCGCGGCGTAGACACCGAAGGCCCGGCCTCGCTCCCTGGGGTCGACGAATTGGGCCGCGACCAGCGCGAGCGCGGCGGGCGCCACCAGCGCGGCACCGGCGCCCTGCAAGGCGAGGGCCGCGATGAGTACGCCGGCAGTCGGGGCGAGCGCGCCGACAACCGCAGCCACCACTACTGCGGACAGCCCTGTCATGAGCGTCCGTTTGCGGCCCAGCCGGTCTGCGAGGTGCGGACATAGGTCATGTCCGCCACCCAGAGCCGGTCGGGCCGGGAGGCGGTGAAGTCGCGGTCGACCAGGTCCAGCGGCCGGGGCGCCAACGGCTCCGGGACGGTGGTGCGGCGCCGCCGGCCACGGATACTGACTTCGGCTTGCCGAGGGTGAGGCCGGTGCCTGCTATGAAGCCGTCGAGGGTTTCGGGCCGGTACTGGAGTCGTTTGAGCCAGTTGCGGACGAGGACCTCCAAGCGGTCCAGGGCGACGACAGCGAGGTTGGACAGGCTGCGCTTGGCATGGGGCCACACGCTCTCGACCGGGTTCAGGTCGGGCGAGTAGGCGGGCAGCAGGAACACCGTCAGCCATTTTCGTGCGTCGGTCAGAGGCGTCGTCCGCCCCGCCCCTCCGGGCCGGTGCCTCACCGCTTCGCGTCGTCGACCTGGACCGCTTGGAGGTCCTCGTCCGCAACTGGCTCAAACGACTCCAGTACCGGCCCGAAACCCTCGACGGCTTCATAGCAGGCACCGGCCTCACCCTCGGCAAGCCGAAGTCAGTATCCG
>NZ_RDBO01000069.1:0-7225 GCF_008120935.1 Streptomyces sp. sk2.1 | reverse complement strand
CATAGATGTGCCAGTCGGAGTGGTACTCGGGCCGCGCCGTCAGCGCGGGCGGCGTCGTGGCGGGCCCGGCCGGGGAGGGTTTCCCAGCGAGACGTTCCCCATGCGCAGGGCGGCCACAGAACCATGGTCGGCCCGGATCTCGACATTCCCGCCCACCGCGAGCCCGTCGCCAGTCGAGGACACCCCGTCGGCACGGGCACGCACATGCGCGTTGAGCAAGGCGCGCAGGGTCTCGGCGGCCAACCTCTGCTCGTGCTCACCGAGCCCGGCGAGGACTGCCTCGAAACGCGCCTGCCATGCGGCCTGTTCGCCGCGCCGCACGACCTCCGCCTCGGCCTCATCGGCAACGGCCAGTGCATGCGCACTACGGTCCAGCTCAATGAGTACGCGCTCCTCGTCCTCGTGACCGAACCACCCGGCCACCGCCTGCTGCAGCCCCTGCCAGGCACTGGTTCCCGCAGCCTGCACCACCGCAGTGCCCCCCACCGCAGCCAGTGCTGTCAACGCCTCCGTCAGCATTCGCCGTCCCCTCGCTCCGCTCCCCATCCGACGCTATGACCGTAACGCCCCAGCCTGCCGCCCCAAAGCCCCTTCCTCAAACGGGGAGACCAATCACCCGCCGCCGACAGGCCGGGGGACGTTGGCGTTCGTCTCGGCGGGGGAGTGGTGTTCGGCGTGGCCGGGGCCCAGCTGGCGGCGGGTCGTCATGTTCTCCGATCGTACGGACCACCGCCGAGGAGGCCGTCGCCACGTCCTGTGGCCACCGCATATACCTGTTCCCAGGGACCGGCGGACCGGAATCCGGAAGACCAGCCACGGGCCCAACACCGTTCCTACCATGAGGATATGACGCCTGATCACCTCACCGCGCCCGCCACGACGCCGCCCGCGCTGACGGCGCGGCCCGAGTACCACTCCGACTGGCACATCTATGTCGACGACCCCGTCGACGGCCCGCTCGGCTACTGCACCGGCACCGGACCCGACGAGAATTTCGACCCCGCCGCGGCCACCCGGGCCCTGGAGCAGGGCGGGTGGCGGGTCACCCGCCCCTGGACCGAGATGCCGCCGACGGCCGAGGCGCCCTTCACCGCGACTGCCGAGCGGACCGACGGAGCCGGTGACCGGAGCAGGATCTCCTGACGGGGAAGACATGTGTGCCCCGGCCAGAGCGCTGGTTCGGGGGCACAGAGGGCTGGGGTGAAATGCCGATCACTGGTGGTGGATCAGGCCCAGCCGGCGGACATCGTACCGTCGGCCCGCATCGGGCGGATGTGCCGGCACCGGTGATCTCAGGGGCCTCGGTCACGACCAGCCCCCTCCGCGAGGCCGCGGCCACCGAAGGGCCGCACTGCGCCGGGCCCGAGCTTGCTGCCCGGAAGGGGCAGGCCGCGGACGGCGTGATCGGCAGGGCGGCGAGGGCATCACAGTTGGGGCGTACGGCCTGAGTCGGGCCGAGAGGCGTTCTGGTTGGTGTACTCCACTGGTGCCAGGATGTGTTGGCAGGATGGGACGGGGGAGTTTGTGCGCACGGACAGGCGACGGATCCAGACGGCGGTGCTCGGCGGGGCGGACTCGGATGAGCCGTTGATGCTGCCGATGGAAGCGATCGAGCTGGATGCATTCCGCCGTGCTCACGGGGACGACACCTTCTGGTGCGGGGCTCTGCTCGGCGGCTGCGGTGGCCAGCTGACCACGAAGCTGTATACGGACCGGGCCTGTCATTTCGCTCATCACCCGGATCCGGACGGGCTGCCGCACGTGTGCGGGCGCCGTGCCCGTGGCGTGGACAGTGCAGACCACCTCTATGTGCGGTCGGCGGCCTCGGCCTGGCTCGCCGGCCGCGGGGAGCAGGCGACCTTCGAGTACACCCGTGCTGAAGGGGCACCGATCGGGTCCATCGTGGATGTGCGCTGGCGGCATGGCGCTCTGCGGGTGCACCTGGACCAGGCGGTGACGCCGGTGTGGGACGACGGTGTCGAGCCTGTCCTCGGGACGATGGTGCCGGTCGACCGCGACACACTGATCCGCCGCTGGTACGTGCACCGAATCCGGCTGGACAGCGTGGGCACTGCGCGCCGCGTACAGATCGGGACCGAGGCGTTCGCCAGGCCGATCGAATGGTTTGCTCTGGACGAGTGCGAGATGACGAAGCGCGGGTTGTCGACACCGGCGGTTGAAAAGATCGTTCAGGCCCGCAACGCACCGCGTCCATCGCTGTGGTCGCCCGGCAGGGCGAGAAAGGTGCCGGAACCGCAGGCCCGCGCCCAGGCCCTGCAGCGCCGGCTGGTGTATGCACGCCGGATTGAGTCCGTGCCCCTGGCGAAGCAGGTGTGCGGGGAGATCGAGAACCTGAACGGTATGGAGGGCGAGCTCCAGGAGCAGCTCGAGGCTGCCGTTCGCCACGCGAGGATCTGGCTGGTCAAGCAGAACGAAGAGCGGCGCAAGCTGTTCGACAACCTGAAGAAGGCGGTCGCTGAGCAGAAGCCCGGGCGGGTGCGCAGGCTTCTGATGCGCGTCAACGCGACGGCAGCCGAGGATCGCACGGACACCGAGTCCGCCGTCTACAAGCGGGCGATCACGTACTTCGACAGCCTGGACGACCTCACGCGGGACACGGTCGAAGCGGAAGCTGACACTGAGAAGGAAGCACACAAGGCTGCGGCTTGCGTCCGCAGCGTCCTCTCACGCCTTCGCAGGTACGACGCGTACACGTTCGACCTGCGCCCTCATGTGGAGGAGCTTCTGCGGGCCGCGGCCTCGGCCGGAGAACTGCTGACCCGTGGTGAAGCGCGGCGTGTGGAGGTCTGGAAGAAGCGGGCGGCGCTGGGGCCGCAGGAGCAGCTACGCGTGGCGCGGCGGTACTGGATCCAGCGGAGCTGTCCGCGCTGCAACGCGGGGCAGGGCAAGGATTGTGTGCTGGTCGAGGGGCCCAGCAGCGGGAAGCCGCGCAAGGACGGCCACAATGAGCGGCTGCAGCTGGTCGTGGACGAGCGGAAAGCCACACAAAAGATGGCCCGGCAACAGAAGAAGGCTCGGCAAGAGGCCAAGGATCCTGCCGAGCCGATGCGGCCGGCCCCGGGGGGCCAGGCGAAGGAGGCGGGCAAGAAGACTGCGGCCCGGCTGCACCATCAGGTGCCACGCGGCGACTGGTACCGAATGATGTGCCCGCGATGCCACGCCGGACCGGGCAAGCTGTGCGACAACGACGATCGCGTCGGCCCCAGCGCAAAGCGACAGCTTCCCCACGACGAACGCCTGCACCGCGTCCTGCAGAGCGACGACCGCATTGACCCCAGCGAGAAGCAAAAGGGCGCCCGCGGCGAACTCCAGCAGCAGTCCGTCGACGTCGTGCCCCCGCCGCTTGCCCGGACTGAAGCCCGGTCAGGTCGGCCGAGCAGAAAAGAGCGGGAAGCGCAGGAAACTGCGGGCTCGGCGGCGCGGACCTGGCATGCGAAGGAGGTCACTTGCCCAAAGTGCCAGGCCGGCCCGAACTCCCCGTGCGTGCCCCACGGTCAGCACCACGAGCGGGTGGAGTGGGCGAAGGAGTTCACCCGCAAACTGTGGGGCTGAGGTACCCGCCCCCTACCGGCATTCGAATCTGCGCGACCTCGAGCTGATACCGACCAGTGCGCCCTGGACCCGTTCGGTCAGTGCGCATCGCCCGATCCCGTCCACGTCCGCCATGTAGATGTCAATGGGCCAGGGCATCCTGAGCTTCCTGGGACAGTTCACGAGCGGCGTGACGCAGGCCAGCCGGTGAGCCCCGCAGGCGCCGGCCCTCGGTGGCCAGGCGCTCCCCGATACGCCGTCGCATGTCACGCCCTATCTGGCGTCGGACCGACGCGTGTGAAGGTGGTGCGTCCGGTGGCCGGGTTCAGCACCGCGACCTTCAGCGGGCTTCGGGCGGCGGCCTGGATGCGCGAGAGCCATGTCTGGTCCGGGACCAGGATCGTCAGTTCCGCCGGCCACTCAACGAGTGCTTCGGGATCAGGACAGACCACCCCGGCCAGCTTGAACGTGTCGCTCGTCCACCGCGGCCGGGCGTAGACGAGCAGCCCATTGCCACGAGAAGGGCTCTGGTCGCCGTACAGGATCGCTTTGCCCGAGGCGGAGCGGACCATCTGGGCGAAGGACTCCCACACCCCGGCGTCAAGCCCCGCGTGCTGGAAGAAGCCCGCCAGCCGCTGCAGCTCCGCCCGTCGCTCCTGCAGTTCCGCCTGCCGCTCCAGCTCCCGCCGTTCGGCGGCCGCGGCCCGCTGCTCGGCTTCCCGACGACGGCGCTCGGCGGCCTCCACCCGCCCGACGGCTTCGGCATCGGCTTCCATCCGGGCACGCGCAACGGCCAGTTGCTCGTACGCGGGCGCCGTCCACCACACCGTGCCGTTCAGCCCGGTGTGGGCGCGCACCCGCCCGTCGAGGATCCACTTGACCGCGTCACCGAGCGGGCAGGTGATGTGCACCCACTTCGCCTTCGCCTTCAGCGTGCGCGGCTCCCAGGCGTAGCGCGCCACCCCGTGCCACACCGTCCAGCTCTCGCCTCGCTGGCGCGGAGAGCGCACTCTCAGCGAGGGCACGACGCGTTCCCACGGCCGGTCCTGCAGGGCGACCCAGCACACCGCCACACCGTCCCGGGCATAGCGGTCCGTACGCATCTGCGCCTCTTCCTGCGTCATGGGCGACAGCTGCGCCTCCAGCGCCATGAAGGGGCGGTCGTGCTCGTCGAAGACCATCACGTCGGCCCGCCAGTTCCGGGCCTCACTGTTCACCTCCAGTTCGGCTCGCCATCCCGCCGCCCGAGCGGCGATGGCCAGCTCCAGTTTTCCGATCGCTGAGGTTCACGTATTAGGCGTGACCTGGGGCGATGCGTCGCGTAGGTGTCAGGGACGTGGTGCTGGGCCTAGGCCGTGTTTTAGGTTCGGCTTCCTGTGCGCGCCCTGCATGATGATGATCAAGATGTGGGGCGAGGGGATCTTTCTGATGAGCAGTGGTCGGTGCTGGAGTCGTTGCTGCCTGCGGTGGGCATAAGTCGCAGGTGGCCTGGCTGCCGGCGGCTTATAGACGGTGTGCGGTGGCGGGTTCGGACCGGAGTTCCGTGGCGGGACCTGCCGTTCGAGTACGGACCGTGGCAGACGGTGTATGGACTGTTCCGGAGATGGCAACGTCGGGGTGTGTGGGCCCGACTGCTGACGTTGTTGCAGGCGAGAGCTGATGCGGCCGGGCTGATCTTCTGGGAGGTCAATGTCGACTCCACCATCTGCCGGGCACACCAGCATGCTGCCGGTGCCCGCCGGCACGGTGCTGTGCAGAAGGAACCGCCAGGCGGAGTCAGCACCGAACCTGAAGACCATGGACTGGGCAGGTCGCGAGGCGGGTTCACCACGAAGATTCATCTGGCGTGTGAGCAGGGACAGAAGCCGTTGTCGCTGCTGATCACCGCCGGGCAGCGCGGCGACAGTCCGCAGTTCGAGCCGGTCCTGAACGCGATCGGGGTACCCCGGCCTGGAGTCGGTCGGCCGAGAAGCCGCCCGCTGCGGGTGCGAGGCGATAAGGCGTACTCTTCACGCGCGAATCGCGCCTACCTGCGCAGACGTGGAATCAGGTGCACGATTCCTGAGCCGGCCGATCAGGTCCGCAACCGCAGGCGCCGCGGACGTGGCGGTGGCCGTCCGCCCTTCTTCGACCGCGAGGACTACAAGGCCCGGCACGCGGTCGAATGCGGGATCAGCCGTCTCAAGCAGCACCGGGCCGTGGCGACCCGGTTCGACAAACTTGCGGTTCGGTTCGAGGCGACGGTTCAGGTCGCGGCGATTCATCAGTGGCTGTGAACCCTCAGCCTGCCGTCGTGCGGATGCCCCAGCAGCAAAGGACGGCCCTGCGGCCATTACGGAGGAAGGGCGCATTTCCTGGCATTGGCGCGGCGCGGTGTGTATGGGGTTGCACCTTCCGTAGCGGCATGTGGTCCGGTGGACTTACGTCCCGATGCCTTGAGGAAAGGTCCCTGCTCATGCATTCGTCCTTCATGCCACCCCGCCAAGTCAAGATCGGTGACGCGGCGGCCTTCGCCGGCAGCACGCCACGGGCGATTCGCCATTACCACGAGATCGGCCTGCTCCCCGAGCCTGAGCGGGGCGGCGATGACCGCCGCCGCTACGGGTACGAGGACATGATCCGCCTGCTGTGGATTCGCAAGATGGCCGACGCCGGGATCGCCCTGGACGACATCCGTGACGCCTTTACCACCGGCACCGCTTCCGCCGGTGCGGACAGCGGAGACGGTATCGCGGGCATCCTGGAGCGGTTGGAGGAAACCCTCGCCGAGCAGGAGGCGGAATTACGGCGGCAACGGACCGCCGTGCAGCGGATGCGCACCGAAGGCAGCCGGATGGGCCTGCTCTCCGACTTCGTCACCGAACGCCTCAAGAGCCTGCCCGAGGGCTCCCTGCGCCAGGCGGACCTGGACAGTCTGCTGGTCACTGAGCGGATCTTCGGCCCCCTCGGCGCGGCCCTCCAGGCCACCCGCTTCGTCGCCCTGGCCACGCATCCCACTCTGCGGGAGGATTCCGACCGCATCGATGACGCCGAGGAGGCACTCGATGACAGTGTCGCCGTCGATGATCCACGGGTGGCTCAAGTGGCCTTCGAGCGGCACGCCTTCGAAAGCGCCCTGCAGGCCGTCATCGAGGAGTCCGGCCTGGGTAAGGACGACGATGCCCTCTTCGACGCCTGGGACACTTTGCACCCTGCCACCGCCGATGACGGCGAGGGCGAGGCCGACCTCGGCTCTGGCAGGCGGGAGGCTGACTCCATGAGCGTGTTCGAAGCCACCGGCAAGATGCCCTACGACTTCTCCCCAGCCCGCCTGCGCTGTATGGAACTGGCGGAAGAACTATCCGCCCAAGACTCACCCGCTACCTAAAACACGGCCTAAGCGCTGTCCCGTAATTGCTGGTCAGAGGTGAGATGATCTTGCTGTGGTTGGTGTGATTGCGGCGTCGGAGCCGTCCTGGATAGTCCCGTTCACCGGGCTGAGCCCGCGGCAGTTCGGCAAGCTGGTCACCGCGCTGCGGCGCGAGGGTGCCGACCCGGTCCGCAAGGGCCGGCCCTGGAGTCTGCCGCTGGAGGACCGGGTCCTGCTGGTCGCCGCGTACTGGCGCACGAACCTCACCCTGCGCCAACTGGCTCCGTTGTTCGGGGTGTCGAAGTCGGCGGCCGACCGGATCGT
>NZ_RDBO01000068.1:27201-32484 GCF_008120935.1 Streptomyces sp. sk2.1 | reverse complement strand
GGTCAGGTCCCGGTAGGCCGTGTCCGGCTCGGGGGCGGGAGTCGCCCGGGGTTTCCGTATCCGTGAACGGTTCGCCTCCGCCGTCACCCGTTCCAGCTCGGGCGCGGCGCGCTCCGCCAGCCAGTTCGGGCCGTGGAGCGCGGACTCCAGGTCCTCCAGGGCGCGCAGCGGGTCCTTGACGTGGTCGGCGATCAGCAGGCCGCGGACGAAGCGGAGCACGGCCCGGTCGCCGGGGCGCTCGACCCAGGTGCTCAGCGCCATGTCGCAGCAGTGCAGCGCGGTCTTCGGCCGACCGTGCAGCAGGGCCGAGCACACGTCCATCAGCCAGGCGTCCGGGGTGAACGATCCCCCGCCGCCGACCCGCCATGCCATCGCCGTGCGGTACAGCCCGTACCAGTCGCCCGCGTCGAGCAGTTCGAGACACTGCTCGCGCCACCACGAAGCGGGGCGCCCGGCAGGCCGAGCGGACGTTGCACCCATGCCCGGCACTCTACCGAGCAGGGCGTACGCCCCCACCGACGGCATGGATTCCGGTGGGGGCGTACATGGGGTGGGCCCGGGTCGGGGCCCCTGGCAGGGATGCCGAGTGGGGAGTCAGCAGCTCTGCCAGAGCCGGGTCATGACGCGGACGCCGAAGCGCAGGCCCTCCAGCGGGACGCGTTCGTCCACGCCGTGGAACAGGCGGCCGTAGTCCAGGTCGTGCGGGAGCTTGAGGCCCTTGAAGCCGAAGCAGCGGATGCCGAGGTGGGTGAATGCCTTGGCGTCGGTGCCGCCCGGGTTGCAGTACGGGACCGGGTGGCCGTCCGGGTCCTCGGCGCGCACGGCGGCGCACATGGCGTCGACCAGCGGGCCGTTGAACGTGGTCTCCATCGCGATGTCGTGGTTGACCCACTCGCGGGTGACCGAGGGGAGCAGGAGGCTGTCGACGGTGTCGATCAGCTCCTGTTCGTGGCCGGGGAGGAAGCGGCCGTCCACCCGGGCGGTGGCCTTTCCGGGGATGACGTTGGTCTGGTAGCCGGCGTCGAACATGGTGGGGTTCGCGGAGTTGCGGAGCACCACCTGCATGAAGTCGGCGACGTGTCCCAGCTTGGCCAGCTCGGCGTCCAGGTCCTCGGCCCCGAGGTCGAGCTCCACGCCCTGGAGGTCGGCGGCCTCCTGGAGCAGCGCCCGCACCGGTTCGATCAGCCGGACGGGGAAGGTGTGGCGGCCGATGCGGGTCAGCGACTCGGCGAGGTCGGTGACCGCGTTCTCGTCGTTGGGCGACGAGCCGTGGCCGGCCCGGCCGGTGGCGGTCAGCTCCATCCAGGCCATGCCGCGCTGCGCGTTCTCGATCGGGTAGAGGCGCCGGGTGTCGTCGAGCGCGTAGGAGAACCCGCCGCCCTCGCCGATCGCCTCGGTGACCCCGGCGAACAGCTCCGGGCGGTGCTCGACCAGCCAGTGGGCGCCGAACTTGCCGCCCGCCTCCTCGTCGGCGAGGAAGGCCAGGACCAGGTCGCGGGACGGCCTGGTGCCGGTGCGGGCGAAGTGCCGGGCGGTGGCCAGCATGACGGCCACCGTGTCCTTCATGTCGATCGCGCCGCGCCCCCACAGGTAGCCGTCGCGGATCTCGCCGGAGAACGGCGGGACCTGCCACTCGGCGGCGTCGGCGGGCACCACGTCCAGGTGGCCGTGGACCAGGAGGGCGCCGCGCTCCGGGTCGGCGCCCGCGATCCGGGCGATGACGTTGGCGCGGCCCGGGGCGGACTCGACCAGCTCGGATTCGATGCCCACCTCGGCGAGGCGGCCCACCACCCAGTCGGCACAGGCGCGCTCGTCGCTGGTGGGGTTGGAGGTGTCGAACCGGATCAGTTCGGCGCAGAGCCCGATGACCTCGTCCTGGGCCTCGGCCGAGGCCGGGACGAGCGGGGCGGTGGTGGGGTCGGTCATGCTGCTCCCACAGGGGTTGTCGCGCGGGCGGCGGGGGCGGAGGCGTCCTCGTCGTCCAGGGTGGAGGTGCCGTACGGCTTCACCCAGCCCAGCAGGCCGAGGACGCTGTACAGGACGAACGCGGTGGCCAGCGAGTTCAGGGCCGGGATGCCGCCGTCGTAGAACTTGCCGACGCAGAACGCCGCGATCCAGATGGCGATGGACATCGGGACCCAGGTCGGCGAGGACGTCGGCAGGGTCTCGGACTCGCGGGTCTCGTCCAGCGGCTTGCGCATCCGCTTCACGACCCAGTACTCGGCCACGATGATGCCGCCGATGGGCGGGATGGCGACGCCGAGGACGGAGAGGAACTCGGTGAAGTGGGTCATGATCCCGACCGCGGACAGGGCCGTGCCCGCGATGCCGAGGACGATCGTGACCGCGCCGCGGTGCAGCCGCTTGCGGAAGACGACCTGGAAGAAGTTGACGACGCCGAGCGAGGAGCCGTACAGGTTCCAGTCGTTGATCTTGGCGGTGGACATCAGGACCACGATCACGCCGAAGGCGCCGGAGGTGGAGAGCACGATGTGCGAGACCTCGCTGCTCTTGACCAGGTGGCCGAGGAGCACGCCGGTCAGGCCGACGATGTACTCGGAGAGGATCATCGACGAGGCGCTCTGCAGGAAGACGTGCGAGCCCTTCCGGTTGTACCGGGTCATCTCCGGGGACACGATCGCCCCGGTCATGTAGCCGCCCGCGATGGCGGTGGCGGCGACGGCGAGCGGGATCGTCTCGCCGGGCGGCGGGGAGCTGATCAGCTCGCTGATGGAGTGGTCCTTCAGCGTCGATATGATCGACCAGGCGACCATCGCGAAGAACAGCGGCGTGACGATCTTGGCGAAGGTGGCCATGTACTTGAAGCCGAAGATCACCAGGGCGGTGATGGCGATGCCGGCCAGCACGCACCACATCCAGGCCGGGCCGCCGATCAGCGCCGAGACGCTGTTGCCGAAGATCGTGTTCTGGACGCCGAACCAGCCGACCAGGCTGACCGCGATGATGAAGCTGACCAGCGCCGAGCCGTTGCGGCCGAAGCCGACCCAGCGGGTCAGCATGGGCGTCGCCAGGCCCTCGCGCATGCCGGCCAGGCCGATCGCGAAGATCACGACCTCCAGGATCACCGCGCCGAGCGTGAAGGCGAGGAAGGCGTCCCCGAAGGTCATGCCGACGCCGATGGTGGCGCCGAGGGTGAACTGCGAGATCGAGCCGGACTGGGCCAGCCACTGGAGCAGCATCGACCAGAAGCCGAAGCGCTTGTCGCGCGGGACGCGGGACAGCGAGTAGTCGTCGCTGCCGATGGCCTTGGACTCGTGGGTCCCGGCCTCGGCCTGCGGGGTGGCTGCCATCAGGACTCCTGGGGTGTGCGGCCGAAGGTCTGCAGGTGTGCCAGCGACCCGTAGCGGTTGACGAGGTTGTCGAACTCCACCGCGTCGTGGAAGTCCAGGTGGCCGCTGCCGTAGGCCTTGGCGACCTCCACGGCGTAGCGGGCGGCGGACGCGATGTCCGTCTCGTGGCTCGCGCCCGTACCGCAGCCCGGCACCGCCGCGGCCGAGGTGATGGCCAGGCCGACGACCGGGGCGGCCGTCGCGGTGGAGGGCTGCAGGATCGAATTGATGTGGTGTGCCCCATTACCGTACGGGGTGATGTCCTGCGTGGTCACCGGATACGTGACCAACGGCTCACCCGTCACCACGGCCAGCAGTTCGCCGAGCGACTCGCTGACCCGGAGCACCCAGCCCTCCTTGACGGTGGGCGACAGGGCGAGGCCCTTGTGGTTGATGATCCGGTTGCCCTTGGTGGTGTCGATGGAGAGCACGGCCTCCATCTCGTCGGTCACCTCGTGCCGGTTCATGGTGGCGATGTCCACGGGCGAGCCCATGAACGGCACCGGGTCGTGCGGCTCGGTCGGCGCGTTCGGGCAGATGTGGGTGGCCACGATCACATCGCCGGGCAGCACGTCGCCGCGGCGGCGCATGTCCAGCAGCTTGGCGGCGGTGGCGAGCGCGGAGACCGCGCCGTCGGCGTCGGAGACCAGGCCGGTCACCTCGGGCCGGGCGCCGATGCCGCCGAGCCGGCCCACCACGCCCAGGGTGCGGGCGTCGCCCCCGGAGGAGCGCCCTCGCGAGCCCGGGACGCGGACCATCACGAAGTCCGTCGAGCCCTGCGCGCCGACGACCGTGGTGACCTTCGCGGACGAGCCCTCGGCGCCGCTCACGGAGTCGAGGTACTCGACGACCGTCTTGCCATTGACCTGGGGATCGTCCAGCAGATCGACGATGTCCAGTACGTACTTCAACATGGGGGGCCTTTCTCGCTCACCCGGTCTCACCGATCTCACTGATCCGGACACCCGGGCTGATCCGGACACCCGGGCCGACGTTCGACGGGAGGAAGCGCGGGGCGGGGTGCTGAGGACACATTCGGGATCGGATAGCGTTGAACGCAACTGTTTCCCGTTATTTGCAATTCAGGTCTGAATGGTGAGATGACGATGGCGGACTTCGATCTGGACCGGCGCACCCCCGCCGGGGCCCTGCAAACCGTCGACCGGGCGCTCCTCGTGCTGCTCGCCTTCGAGCGGACCCGGCCCGATTGGGGCGTCACCGAGGTCGCCGAGGAGTTCGGCTGGGACACCTCGGTGGCCCAGAGGCTGCTCGCCACCCTCGCCGGACGCGGCTTCCTGGTCTCCGACCCGGTCACCCGCCGCTACCGGATCGGCCCCGCAGTGCTGCGCCTGGGCAGGCTCTGGGAGCGGTCCGGATCGCTGGAGCTGCTGGCCGGGCCGGTCCTGGAGGAGCTGCGCCGGGTCACCGGCGACACGGTGCTCTTCTGTCTGCCGGACAGCTTCCACATGCGGTGCGTCGCCGCCGAGGAGGGCGTGGCCGGGCCGCTGCGCTACTACCCGCTGGTCGGCGAGCTCTACCCGGCGCACGCCGGGGCGACCAGCAAGTCGTACTACGCGTACCTGCCCGACGAACAGCGCCACCGGCTCTTCCGGGGCCGCCCCATGGCCCGGTTCACCGACCGGACGGTCACCGACCCGGACCGGCTGGAGGAGGAGTTCCTCAAGGTCCGCGCCCAGGGCTACGCCTGGACGGTCGGCGAGTACGACACCGGCATCGCGACCGTCGCCGTACCGGTCTTCCTCGGCGGCGACGCACCGCATGTGGAAGCTGTCCGGCAGACAGAAGAGCACCGTGTCGCCGGTGACCCGGCGCAGCTCCTCCAGGACCGGCCCGGCCAGCAGCTCCAGCGATCCGGACCGCTCCCAGAGCCTGCCCAGGCGCAGCACTGCGGGGCCGATCCGGTAGCGGCGGG
>NZ_RDBO01000068.1:0-27101 GCF_008120935.1 Streptomyces sp. sk2.1 | reverse complement strand
CCCCCGCACCACCTGACGACCCGGAAACGACCCGAGAGGAACCCGATGAATCTGCTGCTGCTCTCCAACTCCACCCAGTACGGACGCGGTTACCTGGAACACGCCCTCGACACCGTCACCGCGTTCCTGCCCGAAGGCGCCCGGCTGGCCTTCGTCCCCTACGCGCTCGCCGACCACGACACGTACACCGCGCGCGTCCGCGGCGCCCTCGAACCGGCCGGGATCACCGTCCGCGGCGTCCACGAGAACCCCGACCCGATCGCCGAACTCGCCGCTTCCGACGCCGTGTTCATCGGCGGCGGCAACTCCTTCCGGCTGCTGAGCGCCCTGTACCGGACCGGTCTGCGGGAGGCCGTGGCCGAGGCGGTGCGGGACGGGCTGCCGTACATGGGGGCCAGCGCCGGTACGAACATGGCGGCGCCCACCCTGCGCACCACCAACGACATGCCCATCGTGCAGCCGCCGTCCTTCGAGACGCTCGGCCTCGTCCCGTTCCAGATCAACCCGCACTACCTGGACCCGGACCCGGCCAGCACCCACAAGGGCGAGACCCGTGAGGAGCGGCTCACCGAGTTCCTGGAGGAGAACGACGTGCCGGTGCTCGGGCTGCGCGAGGGCTCGTGGCTGCGGGTCGAGGGGGAGCTGGCCCGGGTGCAGGGCGCCCGTCCCGCCCGGCTGTTCACCCGCGGCGCACCGCCGCGGGAGCTCGCGGCCGGGACGGACGTCTCTCATCTGCTCACGACGACACCGCGGTTCGACGCCCCGGCGCGTTGACGCCCAGCACCAGATCGGTGTCGACCGGCAGGCCGTCACCCGGGTACGTCGCCGGGCAGGCGCGCGGCGCGTACCCGGTGGCCGAACCGGCCAGCACGAAGTTCCCGCCGGCCGGGGCGGGCAGGACGTAGCGGCCGTGCTCGTCCGCCACGGCGAGCCCGGCCTGCCGGCCCCGGTGGTCGATCAGCGTGACGTTGGCACGGGCCACCGGCACCCCGTCCGTGCCCACCACCCGGCCGCGGAAACCGCCCGAACCGGCCACGGTGCGGGACGCGGTGGGGGCGGGGGCCGGCTCCTCGACGTCGTCCTCGCTGCTCGCCAGCAGCGCCGGGCGCATCGCCTCGCGCCGCGCGGGCAGGAACGAGGCCAGCACCAGCCCGATCACCACCGCGCCCATCGCGATCAGGAACGAGATGCGGAACCCCTCCATCGAGGGCAGCGGTCCGTCGGCCGTCGGCAGCGCGGTGTCGGCCAGCACCATGCCGATCACGGCGCTCGACACCGAGGTGCCGATCGAGCGCATCAGGGTGTTCAGACCGTTGGCCGCGCCCGTCTCGGACGGGTCGACGGCACCGATGATCAGCGCGGGCAGCGAGGAGTACGCGAGTCCGATGCCGGCCCCGATCGTCACCGCGATCAGCACGGTCTGCCAGGCGGCGCCCATCAGGCCGAGCCCCGCGCCGTAGCCGACCGCGATGACCAGCAGGCCGAGCATCAGCGACACCTTGGGGCCCCGGCGGGCCGACAGTCGGGCGTACAGCGGGGCGACGAACATCATCGTCAGGCCGAGCGGCGCCACGCACAGTCCGGCGACCACCATCGAATGACCCAGGCCGTACCCCGTCGACGTGGGCAGCTGGAGCAGCTGCGGCAGGATCAGCGAGACGGCGTAGAAGGCGACCCCGACCATGACCGAGGCGAGGTTGGTGAGCAGCACCTCGCGCCGGGCGGAGGTCCGCAGGTCGACCAGCGGGGTGGGGCTGCGCAGTTCGAACAGGCCCCACAGGAGGAGGACCACCAGGGCGGCGGCGAACAGCCCGAGCGTGGCGCCCGAGGTCCAGCCCCAGTCGCCGCCCTTGGTGATGGGCAGCAGCAGGCAGACCAGGCCGAGCGACAGCCCGAGCGCGCCGACCAGGTCGAACCGGCCGGGGGCGCGCAGCGTGGGCTCCGGCACCATCAGGGCGGTGAGCGCCATCGACAGCACGCCGAGCGCGGCCGAGCCGAAGAACAGGGTGTGCCAGTCGAAGTGCTGGGCGACCAGCGCGGCGGCGGGCAGCGCGAGCCCGCCGCCCACCCCGATCGAGGAACTCATCAGCGCCATCGCCGAGCCGAGCTTCTCGCGCGGCAGCTCGTCGCGCATGATGCCGATGCCCAGCGGGATGGCGCCCATCGCGAAGCCCTGGAGGGCGCGTCCCGCGATCATGACGACGAGGTCGTCGGTGAAGGCGCATATGAGGGAGCCGACCACCATCACGGCGAGGCTGGCGAGCAGCATCCGGCGCTTGCCGTGGAGGTCGCCGAGGCGGCCCATGATCGGGGTGGCGACGGCCCCCGCGAGCAGTGTCGAGGTCAGCACCCAGGTGGCGTCGGACGGGTCGGTGCGCAGCAGGGCGGGCAGGTCCTTGATGACGGGGACGAGCAGGGTCTGCATCACCGCGACGGTGATACCCGCGAAGGCGAGTACGGGGACGACGCCGCCCGCCCGGGGTGCGGACGGTTCGGCGGGTTCCCCGGCGTGCTGTTCGTTCGACGTCTGTGGCATGCGTGCGGCCTCCGGGCGGCATGGTCGAGTGCGGTGAAGGGTCCGGCGGAGCGTGCGGGCCCGGCGAGGTGTGCGGGTTCGACGGAGTGCGCGGGCCCGACGGCGGGCGATGCCGCCCGCCAAGTGCGTGCAGAGTGAAACCTTCCGGTCGTCCAAGGTATTCCGGGAAACGCGGAACGAACGGGGCGCGATGGCGCACCGGCCCCGGGCGGAGGGGCACTTGACCCGGGCGGGGCGCGCACGGTGCGAGGCGCGCGGCGGTCGCGGGGCGGTGACGCGCGGGCGTGTGCGGCGGTTCCGGTGGCGCGATGCGCGGGCGCGTGCGGCGGTTTCGGTGTGGTGGTGTGCGCGGTGGTCCCGGTGGTCCCGGTGGTCCCGGTGGCTCCGGTGGCGCGATGCGCGGGACGTCATCGGCGCACTGGCCGGGGTGGGCGGACCGGCCGCCGCACTGCTCGCCGCGGAGGCGGTGGGATCGGCGGCGAGCGCGCTGGAACGTACCGTCGAACACGTGAAGGCGCGCGAACAGTTCGGCCGGCCGATCGGCTCGTTCGGGCGGGGTCGGGTCAGGCGGCCGGGCCGAAGAGCCCGGTGCTTTCGTGGAACCGCGGCGTGGTGGCCGGAACGCCGGAGCGTTCGGCGAGCCGGGAGATCCGCACGGTGCTCACAGCACCGACGGTAAACCCTCGCCCCGGCTCGAAGGTCAAGGGCGGTGCGCACCCGCTACGAACTCGCCGACGAACGCCTCGGCCGCGCGCCGGACGACCTGCGCGCCGTCGTGCTCGCCGTGCTCGCCGTGCTCGCCGCCGGGACCGACCGCACCCGTCCGCACACCGACTCGATTCATTCGAACATCCTTGCATGACGGCAAATTCGGTTGCGGCGGGACGTGCGGGCCCAGTGGGGTGCTCGCATGGACGGTGACACGGAGCAGGCCCGACGGTCCGGAGCAGGGCGAGACCGCGGGGGCGCGCCCCGACCGGCTCCCTGGCACAGGTTCGCGGTGCTCGCGGCGCTGATGCTCGCCGCGTTCACCTTCAACACCGCGGAGAATCTCCCGGTCGGTCTCCTGGAGCTCATCGCCGAAAGCCTGGAGGTGTCCACGTCGGCGGTCGGTCTCCTGGTCACCGGGTACGGCGTGACGGTGGCCGTCGCGTCCCTGCCGCTCGCCCACGCCATGCGGGCCGTGCCCAGGCGCCATGTGCTCGCGGGGGTGCTGGCCGCGCTGGTGGTGTCCAGTCTCGTCGCGGCGCTGGCCACCTCCTACTGGCTGCTCCTCGCGGCACGGCTGCTGACCGCACTCGCCCAGGCGTTGTTCTGGGCCGTGATGGGGCCGGTCGCGGTGGGGCTGTTCCTGCCCTCGGTCCGCGGACGTGTGGTCGGGGCGCTGTCGGTCGCCGGTTCGCTCGCCCTCGTGCTCGGTGTTCCCGTCGGCACCTGGCTGGGCCAGCAGAGCCGCTGGGAAGTGCCCGTCGGCATACCGGCGGCCCTGGGGCTCGTCTCCCTCGTGACGGTCGCCGCTCTGCTGCCGACCTCGCGCCCGGAGGAGGAGTCCGCCGCCTACGCGACGAGTCCCGACGCCCGCCGGTTCGGGATCGTGCTGGCGGCGGGAACCCTGTCCGCCGCCGGGGCGTTCGCGGGGTTCACCTACATCGTGAAGTTCCTGGGCGATGTGAGCGGGTTCTCCCCGAGCGCGATCAGCGCCCTGCTCATGGTCTTCGGCGTCGCGTGTCTGATCGGGGTGGGCATCACCGGGACGGTGCTGGACCGCTTCCCGCGGGCCGCGCTGACCACCGCCGTGGCCACGCAGGTGGTGGGCATGCTCGGCCTGTACGCCGCCGGCTCCCGTCCGGTGGCGGCGGTGGTGTTCCTGGCTCTGATGGGCGGTGCGCTCGGGCCGGTGTTCATGGCCACCCAGAACGAGATGCTGCGTTGCGCACCGGGCCGCACCGACATCGCGCTCGCGGCGAACTCCGGCGCCTACAACGCCGGCATCGCGGCGGGCGCCGCGCTCGGGGGGCTGGTCCTGCCGCTCGCCGACGTACGCGGCACCTTCCTCGTCGGCGGGCTGCTGGCGACCGGGGCCTGCGCGGTGCTGCTGCTGGGCGGGCGACTCCTGCCGGGGCCCGGCCGCCGGAGCCGGGCTTCGGCCCGAGGGCTTTCCCGTATCAGATCTTGAGGTGGTGAGCGGTCATGGCGGTTGTGAGCCGACTCCGTGGTCATCGGCCGATGACCACGGGACCAGATCTTCTCGGTCCGAGCATCGCGTGCCCTTCGGTGTCGGCTTCGGGCTCCGCCCGGCGGGCGGCCTCGATGTGGCGCGGGGCGGACTTCATCTCGGCTGCCTCGGGCACGTCGTACGGAAACGGCCAGCAGTCCGGCACGAACGTGTCGCCGTCCTCGTGGCAGAGGTGGCATCAGGCGCACCACCCGGTCCGCCGACCGTGGGCGACGGCGCGGCCCCCGTCGAGCACCTCGTCCTGCGGCCCTTCCACCCGGTACCGGCGGCGGAGGTCCGTCGCTCCGCATCGGGGACAGGGTGCCGAGAGGTCGGGGGCGGCCGGTTCCGCGTCGAAGAGATGCGAGCCTCCTTGCCGGGCCCGAGCCAGAGCCAGAGCCAGAGCCAGAGCCCCCGCACGATACCGCGAGCGCCGTCTCCGCCGGCCCCGATACGTCCGCCGGGACCCGCCGAACCGCGCAGTCGAAGGGCGTGTCCGGCAGGGGCGCGAACACGGCCTTGCCACCAGCTCACTTCCGGTCGAATATCCGGAAACCGGCAGCGTCTGATGTCACGTCACCTCCACACTGTTCCCCTGACGATCGAAGTCCTGCCGCCTCCGGCGCCTGTTCCGGCCCCGGGGTCCACGACCGGCCGGACGCCCGGATGCCACGCCCGCGGGCGGCGGCCCGGCCCACAGTCCGCAGCCCACATACGGGGGAACGAACATGACGGAGCACGAAGACGCACCCGGGCCCCCGGCGGGCCGTCCGACGCAGGATTCTCCCCATGGCACGCCACCGGGCGTTTTCGGGCCACCGCCCCCGGCCCCGCCGGTCGTACCGCCCCAGCACTCCCCGTACGCCACGCCACCCGGCGCTTTCGGACCGCCCCCGCAGGGCCCGTACCCGCCGCAGGACCCGTACTCCTCGCAGGGGCCGTACGCCCCGCAGGGTCCGCCGCCCGTACCGCCGCCGAACTTCCCCCACGGTCCCGTGCCCGGCCACCCATACGGTTTTCAGCCCCCGGCGCCGCCGGACGGGCCGGGTGGGCAAGGGCCGCTCGCCCAACGGCGCGGGCGCTTCCTGCTGTTCGGCGGCATCGGTGCGCTGGTCGTGGCGCTGCTGGCCGGGCTGCTGTTCTGGAACGGCGTCCTCGGCCCGGAGAAAGCGGAGGCCGCACAGGACCTGAAGCCGTTCCGGCAGGCCGTGGCCGCGCTGGCCGGCTCCCCCGGCCTGCGGTACCAGGACTCCTCCACCGGCCCGACGAAGCGGGACGTCACGGTCACCGCCTCCGGCAGCCGCTTCGGCTCCACGGGGTCGGACGACACCGAACTCGCCCGCGAGATCCTGGACATCGGCGGCAGGACCTTCACCCGGCAGAAGGACCCGGCCTCCGGAACGGGGTCGGACGCGCGGGCCTCCGGCACGTGGACGGCCGCGCGGGAGAGCGACGACGAGGCACGTGAGCTCGTGGAACGCAGGCCGTCCCCGGCCCTGTTGGCGATCCAGCTCTCCAAGTCCCTGGACAGGTTGGAGAACACGCCCGCCCCCGACGAACCCACCGAACCTCCCACGGTGAACGGCGCGCCCGCGCTCGTGGCGGACACCTCGATGGGCCGTCTGCTCGTCACCGACAAGAAACCCCATCGGGTGCTGCGCCTGGAACCCTACGGTTCCTCCCCCTCGTCCGGGTCCTCCGGCGACCGGGCCCGGGCGGTCTCGGCCCGATCGGCGACCACCGTGGTCCGGCCCCAGGCGCGGGCCCAGGTCCAGCCCCAGGTCCAGGAGTCCTCCGGGGACGAGAACCCCTCGGAAACCCCCGAGGTGACGGAAGGTCCGCTCGACGGCAGCGATTCCGAGGGGCTGGACCTGGCGCCGGTCACCGGGGATGCCGTCGACCCGATGTTCGACACCCTGGAGAAGCAGGCCAGGGAACTGAACGGCGCCACCGACAGCGGCATTTCCCTGTCCCTCAGTGGTTCGGGAACGGTGAAGTGCGGTTCGGGCGGGTGCACGGCCAGGAACAGCTTCGCCGGGCAGATCACCACCGACGCCAAAAGCCGCCTCCTGGGCGGCAAGGTCACCGCGGTGATGACCGCCTCCTTCAGCATCGACGGCAGTTCCGCGGGCCGGTGCACCAGCCCGCAGCGCTCCTTCTCGGTCACCGGCACCGGCGTCTCCGGGAGCCTGTCCTGCTCCGCCCCGGGCGCCGGTCCCACCTTCGCCTCGATCGAGGCGCGGAAGAAGGCCGAGGCACGGGCCCGTTCCCGGGCCAGCGGCGGCCGTCCGGTCCAGTACCGCATCCCCTACCGCGCCGACACCCTGATCACCGCCCGCGCCCTGGCGACGACCGAGGTCAAGAAGCTGGTCGACAAGGTGCGGCAGGAACGCGACGGGGCCGACTGCCCCGTGTCCCGCAGCGCCTCGGGGGTGACCCACCGCCTCCCCGGCGTTCCCGGTGCCTCCGGCGTTCCCCGGCAGTCGGTCCGGGGCGGGGTCCTGAAAGCCTGGTACAGCGCGGTGTTCCCCCGTCGCGACCGCCCGGCCCGGCTCACGGCGCGGCCCGTCGGTGACGAGGACTGCGTGAACTGGTCCTCCAGGAGCGTGAAGACCTTCGGGCACACCTTCAAGACCCATGGCGCGGGCGCGAAGAACACGAAGGCGCTGACCGACCGCGCCCGCAGCACCGGCAACCAGCAGGGCCAGTGGCTGGACAACGAGGCCGCCGCGCAGTTCCTGCGCAGTGTCCACGTACCCGGTTCCGGTCCCCGTACGGTGCGCATCCCGGACGGGCTCGGGCAGGTGATCATGCCGGACGGAACCATCTCCCCCGCCCGGGCGGCGACCCTCGTCCCGAGTCCGGGCGGCTTCTACCGCACGGCGTACCCGGTCGTCGACCTGGAGTAGGAGACTTGGCGACATGAGTTTCTCGGTATCGTTCCGTCCGCCCGCCCCCAGGGGTGCCCCCGTCGGCGACCCGGTCTCCCCGGAGCCGGACGAAGAGTACGAGACCCTGGTCATGGAGGCGTGCGAGGCCCTCGCCGAGGCCGGGGACGGCAGCTTCCGGATGGGTGGTTTCGGTACCCCCGAGTGGCCGGTGGACGTGGCGTACGACCTGTCCGCGTTCATGGAGCAGCTTCCGGACCTGCTCGCGGGGGTGCGGGCGCACCGGGAAGTGGAGGTCGACCTCTACTCCCAGGGTCTGGAGAGGACGCTGACCTTCCGCCCGGAAGGCGGGGTCGTGGCCATTCACTGCGCCTCACGCACGCGGTGGGTACCTGACCCGGAATGCGAACGCCTGCCGCAGGGCGAACTCCTCTCCATGCTCAGCGAGTTGGCCGCCGATTTCGCCGACGGACTGGTGGCGGTGCGGTCCGCGCTCGCGGAGGCCGTCCCCTTCCGCGAGTGGCGCGAACGGGGCGGCCCACGGACACCCCGCTCCACGACCACCGGCTGACCCGCGCCCGGGGCGGGCCGGTGCGGTCCGTCCGGCTCGTCCCGGGAACCGGTCCGGGGCGGGCCGGGGCAGGCCGGGCGCGGGTCACACGGTCAGTTCCCAGTCGAGCTCCCACATCCGGACGAGCCCCTCCATGTCCCCGGTGAGCACATGGCGGCCGTCGGGGGTCGGTACGGCCGTGAAGAGTCCCCGGCTGCGGCCGTCGATACGGTGGACGACGCGTCCCGTGCGGGTGTCGGCCACCTGCACGGCACCGGCGGAACTCCATACGGCGAAGCGGGCGTCGGCGGTGAGGCGGGCTCCGAAGTGCGTGTACCCCTCGAAGGTCTGCAGGCAGCTGCCGGACGAGGCGTCCCACAACCGGATCGCGCTCTCGCGATGGGTTCCGCCGGACAGCACGTACCGGCCGTCGGGGCTGAGCCACACGGACATCACATGGTGCGCGTGCCCGGTCATGGTGCGCACGCACCGCCCGCTGTCCAGGTCCCACAGCCGTACGGTCCTGTCGTCGCCCCCGGTGGCGGCGAGGCGACCGTCGGGCGTCGTCCAGACCGCGTTGAGCGAGAGTTCGAAGCCGTCGAAGCCGCGCAGCGGCCGGTCCTCGTCCAGATCCCACAGGCGCAGCACGCGTCCCTGGCCGGCGATGAGGGCCCGGCTGCCGTCGCCGCAGAAGCGCGCCGCCGTGCCGAAGGCCGAGGAGTCGAGCACGCGCAGGCACGTACCGGTGGCGACGTCCCACAGGCGGGCCCTGCGGTCCCGGCCCAGGGACAGCAGGCGCCCGCCGTCGGGGCTGAAGGCGACGTGATCGACCAGGTGGTCGTGTCCTTCGAGGACCGAGAGGCACTCGCCGTCCCCGGTCCGCCACAGGCGAATCGTGCGGTCGGCGCTCGCGGACGCGGCGAGCCGCCCGTCGTCCGTGAGGTCGATCCAGTTCACGGACGCGGTGTGACCGGTGAGTTCACGCGCCTGCCACCCGGCGCGCAGACCCACGCGGGTGGCGCGGCCGTCGAGCCGGTGCCAGGCGTCGAGCACCTTCGGGTCGCGCTCGTGGCCCCGGACGGAGCGGGCCCGGGTGAGGCATTCCAGCGCCTGCGGCAACCGGCCTCGCTCCAGGGCCCGTTCCGCGCGCACGACCAGGTCGGCGACGTGTTCCCGGGACCGGTTGAGATCGGCCGGCGGGCGGGGGCGGTCGAGATGGGGCGGGGCGATGTAGGTGCCCGGCAGCGACCACTGGCGCAGTGTGTTGTCCTGGGCGGCGGAGAGCGCGTGCCCGGCGTCCGGCGAGAGCCACACCGCGCTCACCTCTCCGCGGTGCCCGTGGAAGGTGCGCAGACAGCGCCCGGTGTCGAGGTCCCACCATTGCAGCGCGCCGGACCGGCCGGACAGCGCGTGGCGGCCGTCGGCGCTCAGGGTGAGTGAGTGGGCACCGTGGAAGGGGCCGTCGATGGTGCGCAGGCAGCGCCCGGAGTCCATGTCCCACAGCCGGATGGAGCGTCCGTGGCCGCTCAGCGCACGGCGTCCGTCCGCGCTCAGGCACACCGCGTGGACGAATCCGCCCCCGGTGTCCGGGAGCAGGCGGGTGGAGCCGTCGGTGAGGTCCACCCGCCAGAGGCTGCCGTGCGTCCCGCCCGCCAGGGCTCTGCGGCCGTCGGCACTCACCTCCAGCGCCAGGACCGGCTCGTCGGCGGAGTGGGCGGAGACGCCGGAGCCCGCGGGGTCGGCGGAGGGGGTGACGGGAACGGTCCGGCCGTCCCGGTGGAGGCGGACCACCCGGCCGTCGGACGTTCCGCACAGCACGGTGCTGCTCCCCGGGACCAGCCGCACCACCGGGTACCGGGCCGGGCCGCGGTCCGAAGCGGTGAGGGAGAGTTCGTGCAGACAGCTGCCGTCGCCGGGGTCCCACCAGCGCAGCACACCGTTCCAGTCCAGGGAGAGCGCGAGACGTCCGTCCCGGCCGAGGTCGAGGGAGCGTACGGCGCCCGGGTGTCCCCGCATGACGCTCAGGCTCCGGCCGTCCCCGGTGTCCCAGAGCCGGAGCGTGCCGTCCCAGCCTCCGGTGAGCAGGGTCTTTCCGTCCGGGGCCATCCGCATCCGGATCTCCTTGGCCAGGCGCTGCCGTTCGTCCCTCATCCGGGAGAAGGGGAAGGTCTGCCAGGCAGCCTCCCGTACGGCGGTGCAGCGGGCGTCCGGTACGTCTCCCGAGCGGACGGTGTTCAGGGCCGCCTCGACCTCGGCGGCGTCGGGGGCCTCCGGGTGCCGCGCCAGGTTCTCCAGCAGGGCCCGTGCCGCCTCCAGATCCCCGCGTTCCAGGTGCACCTGGGCCAGCAGGAACGCGAGGGGGGATTCGCCGTCCGCCGAGGCCCTGGCCTCTTCCAGGGTGGTGACGAGCCCGCGGTCGGTGATCTCCCCGCGCCGCCAGCTCAGCAGTCCGGCGTTGTACCGGCTGGCGGCGTGGTGCGGATCGGTCGCCGCCGCCCGTTCGAAGGTCTCGGCCGCTTCCTCCGGCCGGCCGAGGTCGAGCAGGGACAGCGCGCGGTTGTTGAGTTCGCCCGCGCGCAGGTCGACCGCTCGGGGCGGGGTCCGCGGCGCGGCCCCGCCCGTGAGGTGCTCGGCCGCCCCGCCCAGTTCGGCGGCGAGTTCGGCCATGGAACCGGGCCGGTCCCGCGGGTCCACCGCCAGGCATCGGGCGAGGACGGAGGCGACCCGGTCCGGGAGCGGGAAGGCGAACCCGTCCGACCCCCGCAGCTCCTCAAGGGTCTGCCCGGCGACCGATCCGAACGCCCAGACGATCTCGCCGGTGAACATCTCCAGGACGGAAACGGCCAGGCTGTAGATGTCGCTGCGCCGCCCCACCCGCTTCCCCAGGGCCTGTTCCGGGGAAGCGTAGGCGGGGGTGAGGCCCCCGTTGGTGACCAGTACGCTCGCGTCGTCCCCCGTTCCTCCCGGAAGGGGCGGCAGTGCGCCCCGCGCACGGGCGAGGCCGAAGTCGGCGACCTTGGCGACGCCGGCGTCGACGAGGATGTTCGCGGGCTTGACGTCCTGGTGCACGAGCCCCTGGGCGTGCGCGTGTTCCAGGCCGTGGGCCGCCTGGACGGCGAGGCCGAGGATGCGCGCGAGGACCTGGTCCCGGTCCCCCTCGTACAGGGTGCCCCGGGTGATCCGGTCCCGCAGGCTTCCGTCGCGGACGTACTCGGCGAACACCCGGGGCGCTCCGTCGAGCGTGCGGACGTAGTAGCAGCCGCACACATGCGGATGCAGTCCCAGTGACACCCATGCCTCGGCCTCGGCGACGAAGCGGTCCCGGCCGTGCGGGTCGCGGACCAGTTCGCCCCGCGGGCTCTTGACCGCCAGGTCGGTGCCCCAGCCCAGGTGCCGTACGTGGTGCACCACGCCCATGGCTCCCCGGCCCAGTACCCGGGTCACCTCGTACCGGCCGTCGACGACCTCACCGATCCGCCACACTGCCCCGCTCCCCCCTCGCAGCCGTGTTCCGGCCCGCGTCCGGGCCGGTCGGGCTTCCGCGGTGTCCGCACCGACGCGCCGCCCGCACGGGGCGAGCGTACTCAGATCTGCGGCGCACCGACGCCGCCCGTGGCGGGCCCGGGCCGGGTGCAACGGTCACCCGGCCCCGGCGGGCGACCGCCGGCCCCGACAGGCGGTCACCGGGCCCGACGAGTGGTCACCGGGCCCGGCAGGTGGTCACCGATGCCGCCGCCCGGCGCGGGCCCCGGGGCCCGGCGGGACGGTCGCGGTCATCCCGCCGTCACCTCGGTGAGGTCGGCGAGCAGCTCGGAGGCCAGTACCGGGTCGAGGTCGCCGAGGCGCAGCGAGTGGTCGTCGCCCGTGTAGTAGTAGCCGGGCGAACTGCCGATCCAGACCGCTTCCAGGGTCTGGTCCCCGAGTTCGTTGACCATGCCGACGGCTATGCCCGGGTCGAGGTCGATGACCAGGTACCGGCCCGCGCCGACCGGCCGGGACATCCAGCACTCCACGCCCGCGTCCTGCGGTGCGCCGCGTTCCCAGCCGCGCTTGGTCAGGCCGAGGAGCTTGCCGACCGGGACGGTGGCCTTCTCGAAGCGGGCCAGCCGGTGTCCGGCGGCCTCCTCCCCGGTGAGGGCGTGCACGGGGCGGCCCAGCTGCGGGAACGGCTGCAGGATCTCGTAGTCCGCGAACAGCTCCGCCCAGGTGTCCCGTTCCTCGCCCAGGCGCAGCGGGTGGGCGAGCCGTACCGTCGTCCCCTCCGGCAGGGTCAGCAGCTCGTCCTCGGCGTCGGCGAAGGTGCGGTCCTCGGCGACGCGGAACGTCGTCACCGCACCGTCCGTCTCGCCCTCCCACACCAGGCGGCGCACCAGATGCCTCATCAGCGGGTGGTCCACGAACAGCTCCCGGAACTCGCCGTCCGTCCAGGACCGCTGCGTCACCATTGCCTGTTCGAGCCGCCGCACCTGGTCGGACGCGATCGTGCGGACGTCCTTCTTGAGCGTCGCGAACCGCTTCCGCTCGGCCGGTGCGAGCGTCTGATCGTCCTTCACCCCGGGTGCGGGCAGGGCCTTGCGGACCGTGCCGTCGGCGTCCTTCACGTACGGCCGCAGCTGCTCGTCGAAACCGACCGTGAACCGACGGGTGCCGTAGTCGATGACGGTGCTGCCGTCGGCGTCCAGGCCGAAGTCCGGGACGAGGCGGTCGCCCAGCTGCTCGCCGGTGAGGCCGAGTCCGTCGGCCACCTCCGCGATCTTTTCCTGGGCGCGGGCCTTGAGGCCCTTGAACTTCACCCGCTGCGAGATGCCGTGCAGATGCATCAGGGCCACGTCGCTGCCGATGACCGCGAGCACGTCGAGGCCGTCGACCGCGCGCTTGTGGGAGCCCTCGCCGGGCCAGGCCCGCAGCAGCGGGCTCAGGCGGCGCACCGTCCCGTCGTCCCCGAGCAGGCCGAGCGCCTGCAGCACCCAGCTCTCCTTGGCCGGCATGCCGATGAACTGCCACTGCTCGAACAGGCCCCAGGCGAACGCCGCGAGGGAATCGGGGGTGCAGTGCTCCTTCACCACGGCGATGCCCGGGTAGACGCTGTGCGGTTTCGAGAGGGCGAGCATGGTGAGGACGTGCCGGGCCGCCCCGACGGGGAGCGCGCCGCCGTCCTTCAGGAGGATCTGCGGCAGCAGTCCGGGATCGGCCCAGGAGCCCACCGTGGGCATCCTCTTGGGCAGGGCGAACGCCATCGGGTCGCCGTCCAGGGTCTCCGCGACGATGCCCGCCGCCTCCGGTCCGCCTGCCGCGGCGGCGGCCTCGCGGACCGCGTCGACGCCGTGCTTCTGGGCGATGACCTTCAGGGCCGTCTCCGCGCCGTTGCGGGCGGGGCCCGTCGGGCCGACCGCCTGCGGCAGCAGGTAGGGGACGGCGGCGAGGCCGTGGCGCGTCAGCCAGCCGCGGGCCGTGGCGTTGGCCGACTTCAGGCGGATCAGCCAGTCGCCGATCCGCACGGCGACCTCGGTGCTGAGGAACGGCAGGACCAGGTCGCCCAGCTTCACGGAGAAGTCCGCGGCCGCGTCGAGCACCAGGTGCAGGGCGTCGGTCCCGAACCGGGCGGCGAGCGGCCTGATGATCTCGGGGTTCCCGTAGCCCTCGGCGGACTTGTACGTGGACACGAGCCGACGGGCCTCGTCCTCGGGGCCGTGCAGGAACAGATGGGCGCACCAGGACAGGCGATTCCACCGCTGGCCCCCGCGCAGCTCCTCGAGTCGCTCGGCCCACTGCTCGGCCGGGAAGGCGCGCCGGGCCAGCCAGGTCGGCATGGCCGACCACTCCTCCCGCTCGCCGGGCTGCCACACGGCCTTCGGTCCGGGAGCCGCGGGGATCTCGGCGGCCACCCGCTTCTCGGGGGCCTTCGCCCGCTTGCGCGTCCACGGCGGATCGACCAGGAGCGCGGGCAGGACCTCGGCGGGGGCGTCCGCCACGCGGTCGGCGCCGTCGAGCAGCGGCTCCACACGGGCCGCGGCCTCGGGTGTCAGGCCGGACAGGGCGGCCTTCGCCAACGCGCGGTGGGCCATGACGTGGTGGGCGAGCATGCGGCCGGCCGACTGTGCCGACCGGTCCTGGTCGCCCGGGGCCGCGGCAGCCTCGGCGAGCAGCCGCAGGGCCCGCACGGGGTAGCGGTCCATCGCCTCGACCAGGCTCGTGCGGACGTGCTTGTCGTCCGCGTGGGACAGCAGGATCCGGAAGGCGTCGTCGGTCGGCAGCGCGACCAGGGCGCGGGCCACCGTACGGGTCCGGTCGGCGCCCGGCGCCGTGGCGAGCGCCTCCGTCAGAAGCGGCGCGAACGCCTGGCCGGTGCCCTCGGCCAGGGTGGCGACCAGCTCCATGCCCCAGCCGTTCCACGACAGGTGCACCGGGCGCGGGAACTTCTCGACCTGTTCCGGGGAGCCGAGCGAGCACAACAGCATCGCGCGCAGGGTCGCCCCGGCCGCGTCCGCCTCCGCGCAGCACTCGTCGACCCAGTGCTGCTCGCCGGGCACCAGGTAGGACACCGAGCAGCGGCGGCGCAGGTTGTCCCGGTAACCGGTGAGGTCGGAGACGACCTGTCCGTACTCCTCGTCCCCTGACACGGCGATCAGCGCGCGCATCCGGTCGGCGAACCGGGGCCGCGCCCAGTATTCGTCGGCCGAACCGTCCGCGGGGCGGCGCAGCAGCCGGGAGTCCGAGCGGACGGATCCGTGCTGCGTCCACATCGCCTCGATGTCGATGTACTCGACGACCGCCCGGGCGGCGAAGGACAGTCCGTGGGCCGGCACCCAGGCGTCCACGAGCACGCCGGGGCGGTGGTCCCAGCGCAGCGACACGGCCGCCACCGCGGCGGCGCCCAGCGGGTTCGGGCTGCCGGCCAGGTGGGCGCGGGTGGCGGTGACGATCTCCGGATCGCTGTCCGGTGACGAGAGCATCTCCTCCAGCCAGTCGGACTGCCTGGCGAGTTCCTTCTCGGCCACCTGTCCGGCGTCCGGGTCGGGGTCCGGCACGCTCTGCGGGAAGCCGCCGCGCCGCGGATGCACGAGCCGCCGCCAGGACGACGGCACCTCGAAGGTCTCCTCGTCCGGGAACACCACCGTCCCCCCGGGGGCCTCGGCCCCGGACACCTCCTCGTCCCGCACCGAACCCTCGGTCCCTTCCGGCAAGCCCTGCACAGCCCCTCCTCGGCCCACTCCAAGCAGCGTGATCCCTCGATCAGCTGTCGTCACAGTAGGCGGGCCCACTGACAACGCCCCGCCGGGCGCCTCTCCCGTCCCCGGACCGCCCCTCCTCGGCGGGTCTCAGTGCCCCGGTGCCGTGCGGTGGCGGTAGGAGTGCGCGGCCATGTACAGGCCGATGCCCCACACCAGGAACTGCGGGATTCCGTAGACGACGATCCAGGGGCTGAAAACGCCCTCGTCGTCGAAGGTTCTGAACAGCTGCACGGCGGCCCAGGCGGTGTACAGGAGGAGGAAGACCGAGACGGCGTAGGCCGTGGCGGTCAGCGTCCGGCGCGGAACTCTTCGCCCGGCCAGGAACGGAGTCCGGCCCGGGAACACCAGCCCCCACGGCCGGACCAGGCTCACCGCCAGGATTCCCGCCAGCAGGGCCATGCCGCTGAGCGCGAAGAGGTACGGGCCGCCGCCGGCCTCGTACCACTCCTGGAACGCACGCTCGTCCGCCCAGAGGGGAATGCCCAGCGCCCAGACCGCGTGGAGCGGGATGAACCCGACGGTCGCGGAGAGCGCCGAGGCATGAGCGGCCCGGACGGCCCATCGGGGCGGGGGCGGAACCTCGGCGACTGTGCCTTCGGAACGGGGGAGGGTGGATTTCGGCATGGCCCGGTTCTCCTGATGCGACGGAAGAAGGAGCTGAACAGGAGAAACGGTTCCACGGACCGCTTCCCAGGACATCGGGCCCGAGGCCGACGACCGCTCATCCTCCGAGGCGGTCGTGGTGCCGGGTCGCTCCCCCGAGCGGGGGAGCCGGTCCCGTACCCGTCCGCCCGACGGATCGTGCCGATGGCGCTCCAGGGCGTCCGGTGATGGTTCCGGACGTGATCAGCCGGACGGTTCCTGGGCACCCAGCACGTACCACTGCCTCGGCGACGCGCCGCGCAGGTACAGCTGCCCGCCTCGTCCCACGGGGCGTGCGTACCGCTTGAGCGGTGCCCCGTTGGGGAGGGTGAGACGGGCCTCCTCGACCGGCAGGACCTCGCTCTCCGTCAGGCGGCAGAGGTGCAGGCGGTCCGGTTGCCGGTCGCCTCCCAGCATCGTGATGTGTTCTCCGTGCACGGCCAGGCCCGCGGGGGCGACCACGGGGGTCCGCCGCAGCCGGACCTCACCGTTGGTCCGGGCCTCGACCAGTGGAAAGGTCGGGTAGTAGTCGGCCCACGCGACGCCGTCGTCGACGTTGAGGGCGTAGACCGTGTCGATGTGTTCGACGCCCTCCGGCGGTGTGTACCCCCATCGGTGGTTGCCGCCGCTGTCCCAACGCACCAGGCCGGCGGCGCTGATCGGGTCGGTGTAGACGCCCTCGTCGAAGTAGGCGCTCCATACGTGGTGCCGCCGGTCCGCCATCAGGTACTCGACCGCGCTCCCCATCTCGAAGCTGCGGCGGCGTCGCCCGTCCGGCCCGTGGATCTGCGCGTTCCGGTCCCCTGCCGCACCGTATCCCTGCACGACGAACCGGCCGTTGGGCAGTGCGTCGAGATGGGTCACCCGCAGGCTCAGGTCGCGCAGGGGCTGTTCGCGGACCGTGCCGCCGCCGTCGACGACCAGGAGCGCGTCGTACGGAAAGCCGCGGGGCCGGGGACGGGGCCTGCCGTACGGGCTCGGTTGGAGTTCCGCATCGGGGCAGACCAACCAGAGGGTCCGGTCCCAGGCGTCCACGGTGGTCGCCAGAACCTTCCGGTGGTCGTACTGCCGAGGCAACAGTGCGTGGGAACGCAGTGCCACCTTCCTCAAGAAATCACCTCACGGGCGAACGGACACGACTCGCCCATGATCGCACCCCTCGCATCCGCCGGCCGGGGCTCCGGCGCCGGATCCTCCTCCCGCACCGGCAGGCCGTCCCGGAATCCTGCCCCGGGGCGAAGGCGTCAGTCGCGGTAAGCGGCGTCGGGGATTGCGGGCACCGGGTGCAACTCCTTCCCGAGCCAATCCTGCGCGCTGTCCGCCAAGCTCCCGTCGGCACGGTCCCGTTCCAGCAGCTTGTTCACGAACCGCACCAGATCGGGTTGCTCGGGGCTCATCCCGACACCGTAGTACGCGTTGGCGAGTGGCCGCCCGACCACCTTGGTCTGCGGGTCCTGCGCCGCCATCCCCGCCAGTATTCCGTCGTCGCTGGACACCGCGTCGACCTTGCTCTGCTGCAACGCGACCACGCAGTCCGGGATGCTGGGCAGCGTCACCACGTTCAACCGCACCGGCAGCTTCCGCAGCGTGACCTCGGTCGTGGACCCCTTGGAGGTGCAGAGCTTCTTGCCCGCCAGCTGTTCCACTTCCTTGACCTTGGAACGGCTCGGCACCAGCAACCGCTGCGTCGCGTTGTAGTACGCGCTGGAGAACTCGACGGTGCGCTGCCGTACACACGTGGCGCTGAACGTGTTGACCACGACGTCGACCTGCTTCCGCTGGATCAGCAGCGCCCGGTCGGCCACGTCGCGCACCACGAACTGGACCTTGTCCGGGTCGCCGAAGATCGCCTGGGCGATCTTGTGGACGATGTCGATGTCGGCGCCTTCGAGCTTCCCGGTCTGCGGGTCGCGGTAGCCGAGCAGGTACTTGCCCTGGTCGACGCCCGCAATCAGCCGTCCGCGCGCGTGGATCTTCGCCATCGTCGACCCGGACGGCATGGCGCCCGGCTCGGGCAGCGCGCCGTCGGGGCGCAGGCTGTCCTTCACGGTCGCGCACTCGGGCTGCGACGCCGTCGGCGGCCGCGACGCGCCCTTGCCGTTGTCGATCGTGTTCGCGTCGGTGCCGTGCAACGCGGGCAGCGCGATCCCGACGAGCGACAGCACGACGGCGACGGAAAAGAGGACGAGCGGTCGCCGGACGTTGACCATCGGCGTGCGGGAACCGTTGTGGGGACTGGTCATCGGTACTCCTCCACCCGACGTGCGACGCCGATCGCGAAGCCCGCGGCGGCCAGCGTGAACAACACGGCGGGCCCGAACGCGAGCAACGTCGTCGCGTCGTCGGCGGCCGATGTCGCGTCGGCGAGCCGGGTCCGGGCGTCGGCGCCCGCACTGCTCACGGTTTTGTCGAGAACGGCGAACGCGGCACCGGAACTGCCGGCGTCGGTGCCGACCGCCGACCGGACGGCCTTCTGGTAGTCACCGCTGTCGTCGAACCGGCGCAGCCGGGCGTGTGCCTCGGACCACGCGGTCGTGGCGGCGCGGATGTCGTCGACGTCGGCTCCGGAGTCCTCGGCGACGCCGAGCGGGCCGTCCTTGGCGGTCAGCCGGTCGAGTTGTTCGGTGAAGCCCGAGTCGGACGCGCTGCCGCCGCTGCGGGCCACCAGCACCAGGCTTTCGTTGCTGCGGGCCTGAAGGACGAGCGTGCGGGCCTCGTCGAGCGCGGTGGTCGCGTCGCTGGCCCTGTTCGCGTCGGCGAGCGCGCTCTCACCGGCCACTGTCGACAGCGCCCACCACAACACGCCTGCGACGACGAGTGCGGTCGCCCCGGCCACCCCGAGGTTGAACCGGCGCCGTGTGCGCCAGGACTCCCGGCGGGCGAAGTCGAGTGCCGCGAGAAACAACGCGATCCCGAACACCACGACGGCGATCGGCAGCGAACTGGCGGCGCGGTAGTCGGTGTTGAGCGCGTCGACCTCGATGCGCCGGAACTTTTCGGCCGCGGGCAGCAGTTCGGTGCGCATCTGTTGCGACGCCTGCGCCAGATACGACTGGCCGAGCGGCAGCCCCTGACGGTTGTAGGTGCGGGCCGTCTCGACCAATCCGGTGTACGCGGGCAGCCCGGTGATCAGGGTGTCGAGCGGCTTCGCGGCCGGGGCGTCCGGCGCGACCTGCCGGGACGCCTCGGCGAGGCGCTGCCCGGCGTTGGCGATGTCCGCGTCGTACCGGGTGCGGATCGCCGCGGGCTCCTGACCTGCGGACACGTAACCGCTGGTGGCCATGGCGTCGGCGTGGGCGAGCGCTTGGTAGATCTCACCGGCGTGCCGCGTGAGCGTGGTGTCCCGGCCGGCCGCGTCGGTCACCGCGCCGGCCCGCGAAGACCCGCCGATCAGACTCAGCACGGCAGTGATCAGGCCGGCCAGGGTCAACAGCACCCCGACACGACGCAACCGTGCCGGCGTGCGCGGCCCCGTCCACTGTGTCCACCACGACAGTTTCCCGTCCCGGGTGTCCCGCGAGGCGGGTGGCGCCGCCGGACTCTGCGTCGTAGTCATGATCACCCCCTGAAGGAAACCGATCCTAACCGCCGCCGCCCTGCGAAACCCCGGCTTCGGGGCAAACTGGCCGAGGCGAAATCCAACGGGTCACTTCGACGCCGAGATGGGCGGGCAACCGGTCGGTCAGGGCCTCGGCGGAGCGTCCGGGCAGGACCCCCACGGGGCGGCGGATCTCCCTCTCCGTCAAGACCGTGCCGCAGTCGTCGGCTTCTGCCCACCGGGATGGCCTTTCCCGAAGTCCTTTACGGATGAGGGAAGTTGTTCGCATCCATGGCGTATGAGGTACGCGGGCGGGGACGGGCCGCGTGTCGGAGTGCCGAAGGCCCGGCCTTCCGGGACCGCGGATGCCCGCGGTGGCCCGACGGGGAACGTTCAGCCGGTCGCGCCCTCGCCGACGGGCGCGTGCGTGGTGCCCGGGGTGCGGTTGCGGGCCAGTGGCGCGAGGCCGGCCATGAGGACCACGGCCGCGAGCGGGATCAGGTCGAGACCGACCGCGATCAGGGCGAAGGCCACGAACACGAGCGCCGGACTCCACACGGGCAGCCGCCCGGGCCGTGCGGCCGCCATCATGATCAACAGGGCGAGCATTCCGAGCTGGAAGGCCAACGGCCCCGCGAGCTCAAGAGGATCGGGCAGCGGGAAGGACTCGGCGAAGCCGGAGAACAGATCGCCGAGGATCACCCAGACGAAACAGCCCGCGCCGAACACCCCGGCCACCATGGCGGCACCGGCGGCGGTTCTCATCCGGATGGTGTGCGCGGGAACGAGGCTGCGCAGCATCACGACAAAAGCGCCGAACAGGAGGAAGGCGGCGAGGAAGAACGCGTGACCGAGGTTCCAGGCCACCCCCGGCCCGTGGTCGCCGTCCATGCCGTCGATCAGACGGAGCACGCCGTACGACAGCAGAAGAAGGGGAATGAGGAAGCAGAGCAGTCGAGTTGCGCGTGTGGTCGATGTCATGCACATACAGTCGCTGCCCGTACGCGTACGGGTCATCCGGACGGCACCCCCAGCGCACCCGGAGAACCGCCGTAGGGGTCGGCCGGCCCGACGTCCTGGTTTTCCCGGAGACATGGGCGTTCACCAGCCGGTGTTTCAGAGGGAGCGGTAGATCCCCTCGGGATCGTCGTGGGCCGCCGCCGCGTACTCCTCGAAGCCCAGGTTGCCGATGCTCAGGTTCGCGTGGACCTCGTGGACCCCTGCGGGAATGGTGCGGAACTCGCTTCCGAACTCGATCAGTTGCTCGTGGTCCTCGTCGTCCGCGCAGTCCTCCCGGGTCAGCGTGGTGACCGCCAGCAGCGTGTGGTTTCCGGCCTGCATGGTTGTCCGGTCGGCGAGGAAGACGACGGACAGGTCCTCGTCGGCGCGGACCGCGGTCAGCACCTCGTCAACGGTCGCCTCCGCCCAGGCCGGATCGTCGACGAAGTGGATGTGCGCCTCGTACCGCTCGTCCCCCCAGGGCTCCGTCAGCGCCGCCACCACGTTCTGCCACGCCCGGTCGTCGTGGTGGTCGGTCCTGATGACCAGGGCGTCGAACTCACCGCGGTCGACGACGGCGGGCAGCACTCTCATGACTTCTTCTTCTCCTCGTTGACGATCGACGAGCCGTGTCCCGACTGTCTCACGGGCCACTGTCGCACTCCGCCGGGGCGGGCGACGACGGGGTGCGGTCGGCAGGCCCGTCCCCTTCCGGCGCTCGCGGTCGTCGGAGAACCGTGAGCAGCGGAGCGGGACGCCTCGCCCTGCCGTTGCGTTCAGGGGTGCCCGTCGGCGCCCACTCGATGGCGGCAGGCCACGGGCCGCCGCCCCGCCAGGGAGCCCGCAGCTCCGCCCGACGGCACGACGACGCCGTGGACCGGGGCTGCGGGAAAGGGCCCCGAGACGCCCGCCGCCGTTTCGGGGCCGTCCCGGGGCCGGATGTCACGCGGTCTGCGTCGGCGGGGCGACGGCCATGTTCTGGCCGGCCGCGATGTGCCAGCCGTCCGCCTGTTCGGCGATCACGTAGAGCGTCGCGCCCCACGGGCCGTCGGTGGGTTCGCCCGTGCTGTCGGTGGGGGTCTGCACCACGTTCACCGCGATCACGTCAGGGGCTATCGCCAGCATCTTGACCACCTCGTACCGGGCGAAGGACTCACTCAGGAAGCTCTTCAGCGCCGGAGCGCTGAACTCGACGATCGCCGTCCTGCCGTCAAGGCGCGTGCCCTTCGCGTTGGTCCAGGAGGCGTTCTCGGCGTACTGCTCGCCCAGCGCGATCGGGTCCTTCTCGTTGAAAGCCTTCTCCAGCGCCTTCACCACACCGGTCACCGCCGCCCGGGTCTCCGGCGAGATCGTCCCCACGAAAAGAATGTCGCTCGTCATGACAGTGCCCTTCTCCGTACCGAATCGCTCAAGTGACGGCTGTGATCGCCGCCCTCACTCACCCCACGACATCAACCATGGTTGAGGTCAAGCTCGACGAACGGCCTCTCGGGGATCAGGGATGCGGTACACGGGGATCAGGGATGCGGTGCGCATGCGGCCGTACGCGGCCGAGCACCGTTCACCGCCCCCGGCAGGTCGATGCTTTGTTCGTGCGATCATACGGGCGGCTCTCGATGGGCCGGTGCGCCGTCGACCGACCGGTCAACGGGCATCGGACATCGGGCGATCGAGCGAGAACGGGAGTGCGGTGTGAGCGGGGCCGGGGGGCAGGACGGGTCGTCCGTACCCGACGAGGAGTGGGATCGGTTCCTCCGTGAATCGGTGGCGGGCGCGCCCGGGGCTCCCCTGGAGCCGTCGGCGCGCGCCCGTGAGGTGGAGCGGCGGTTGCGGGAGCGCCCCGGGCAGCCGGAGGGCTGGCGTACGTACTCACCGGCCCGGCCCCGGCGCAGGACGGGCCGGTACGTGGCCGGGCTGGTGGCGGTCGTGGCCCTCCTGGTCGTGTCGCTCTTCCCGCAGCAGGTCCTCGGCTGGTTCGGTGGCGACGACGGCGGGCAGGACGGGGCGCCGTCGGCCGCCGAATCGGAGACCCCTCGGGAGGCTCCCGGCGCCGAGCGGGACCTTCCCCCCACCCCCGACGAGCCCTTCCGGGGTTCGCCCGCCGCCCGTTGGGCCGACGGAGCGGCGGGGATCACGGTGCCGCCGGCCAGGGCGACCGGCTGGATGGACGCCGCCCAGGTCGAGCGGGCGCTGCGGAAGAGCCGGGACTTCCTGGTGGCCGCGGGGCTCGACCCCCGGGTGCTGCGCGGCGAGCGGCCCACGGAGGCGATCGCGCTGCTGAACCCGCGTCAGGAGGACGTCCAGGAGTACCTCCGTACCTCCCTGTCGTCGAAGCGGCCCACGCCCAGGACCGATCCGCTGCTGCTGTTCAGCCGCTTCCGGCCGGAGCAGTCCCGGCTGGTCGGCGACGTGGTCAAGACCCGTGGCCGGCTCACGTACCGGGAGGGGGAGAAGGGGGCGGTCGAGGTGACGGCGGACGTCACCTTCGTGTACCCGGTCACGCCGGCGGACGGCGGCGGGCGGGACTCCGAGGTCCTCCGTACGATCGTGCGGCGCGAGGTGGTGATGAGCTGGGACGATCCGGCCAGGATCATCACCGAACCGGGCACGATGTCCCTCGTCTCGTACACGCTCGACATGGTCAACGGCGGCTGCTCCGCCCCGACCGGCTACTTCGTGCCGCCCTTCGGCACGGCCGACGAGCAGCCCACCGACAAGGACCGCCGGGTCGACCCGTACGACCGCAGCAAGCCGATCGACGCGACGGCCACGGGCGACGACTGCGCGACCGCCACCCGCTCCTGAGGACCGATCGACGGCCGGGCACCGGGCCCGGCCGTCGATCGGTCAGTCGGTCGGTCGGCCAGCCGGTGTCAGCCGTTCATGCCGCCGGCGAAGGGCTTCGTCTGCCACTGCTCGACGACGGGCTTGAGGTACCCCACCAGATCGGGCAGTTGCGGGGCCAGCGTGAGGGTGGCGATGATCCGCAGCATGCCCAGGGTGTTGGCGAAGCCGAGCACCTCCTTGTCGAGCTGCCTCATGCCGTTGCGCCGTGCGCCGCGGTCGTAGGCGGCTACGTGTTCGGGCCCCAGCCCGGCCAGGTCCCACTCGACGGGCCCCAGCGTGACCAGTTCGAAGTCGGCGTGGAGGTCGCCGTCCACCCCGGAGAAGATGTTCGCGGGCGGGCAGTCGCCGTGGACGGGCTGGAGGTCGATGCCGGGGAACCGGGCCTCGAATGCCTCGCGTGAGCGCACGAGGGGTTCCAGGACCTGCCATTCGCGGCGGGCACGGTCCAGTTCGGCCGCCCCGATCAGGTCGGGGTGCCGGTCGAGCCGGGCGAGGCCGTCCGCGACGAACTGCGGCTCGGCCGTGGACAGGAATTCCAGGCGGCCCGGGTAGGAGCGCAGTGCCGCGTGCAGGTCGGCGACGCTCTCGGAGTTCGCCACGTAGTCGGGTTCCTTGTCCCGGGCCTCCTCGACGAACGGCCAGAACGTCATCGAGAACCCGTCGCGTCGCACGGGTTCCCGCGGCACGAGCGGGCTGGGCGCGATCACCGGGACTCCCCGGCCGTCGAGCCAGCTCGCCACGTCCAGTTCGTCCTGCTGGCGGCGTGCGAGGGCGGCCGGGCTGTCGGGCAGGACGGTGGGGATCCGGGCCACGACCGGCGAGGGCGCCAGGTGGACGACGACGGAGAAGACGTCGTGGAGCACCGTGGGATCGGTGACGGTCAGGCCGAGCCCGCGTCCGGCCGCGACGGCCGCCCCGACGGCGGCGGAGGTGCGGTCGGCGAGCTGTCGCGGTGTCAGGAAGGTGGTCGGGGTGGTCGGGATGGTCACGGATGCCTCGTTTCGGTGGATTCTCGGGAAGTGAAGGGAGAGGGCGACGGAACGGGCCCGGCCGGGGTCAGTGCCTGCGGCCGGCACGCAGCTCCAGCCGCTCCCCCTCGAAGCGTGCGCGGAAGCCCCGGTCGTGCGAGACCGCGACCACCGCCCCCGGGTACGCGGCGAGCGCGGTCCGGAGGTCCTCGACCAGGTCGAGCGCGATGTGGTTGGTCGGCTCGTCGAGGACGAGGAGGTCCGCGGGCCGGGTCACCAGGATCGCGATCTGCAACCGCCGTTGTTGTCCCGCG
Source organism: Streptomyces sp. sk2.1 (assembly GCF_008120935.1). Lineage (GTDB taxonomy): Bacteria > Actinomycetota > Actinomycetes > Streptomycetales > Streptomycetaceae > Streptomyces. The sequence continues at coordinate 2,372 of NZ_RDBO01000068.1, read as the reverse complement.
GACAGGTCCGCGACCGGGACGTGCAGGTCCTCCTCCCGGAACAGGCCCAGGGCCAGCAGCTGTCCGGCATGTTCGTCCGGCGGTCCGGGCCGCCCGGCGGCGAACGCGGCGAGCAGCGGGAGCCGGGTGGAACGCGCGGGCAGTTCCTGCGCGAGGTAGCCGATCCGGGCGGGGCGGCGGGCGGTGCCCGCGTCCGGTTCCAGGTCGCCCGCCAGGACACGCAGCAGCGTCGTCTTGCCCGCGCCGTTCTCGCCCGTGACCAGCAGCCGCTGTCCGGGGGCGATCGTCAGGAGCCCGTCCAGGCGCAGGCGTTCGCCGACCCGTACGTCGTCGAGCTCGGCGAGGGGGCCTCGGGCCGGGCCGCCGTCCGCCGTCGGCAGCGCCGTCGTGAAACGGAGCGGTGCCGGCGGCTCCGCCACCGGGTGGCGACGCAGCCGGTCCAGACTTTCCCGGGCGGAGCGCACCTGTCCGCCGAGCTTCGCCTCGCTGGACCGGCGGTGCTTGCCGAAGCCCTGCTTCGGGTCGCGGCCGGTGGTGGCGAGCCGCCTTCCCGCGGCCTCGAGCAGTTCCTCCGTACGGGCCACCTCCTCGACCCACTCCGCGTACCGCTGCTCCGCTCCCCGCCGGGCGGCTGCCTTCGCGGCGCGGTAGCCGGTCCAGCCGTCGCCGTACCGGCGCACGGTGCGCTCGTCCCGGTCGACCTCGATGATCGTGGTGGCGATGTGCTCCAGGAAGCCGCGGTCGTGGGTGACCGCGACGACGGTGCCGCGGTGTGCGCGCAGGTGCTTCTCCAGCCAGTGCACGGCCGCCGCGTCGAGGTGGTTCGTCGGTTCGTCCAGGAGCAGCAGTTCGGGGGCGGCGGCCAGGACGCAGGCGAGCGCGAGCCGGGACTGCTCGCCGCCGGACAGCGAGCCGAGCGTGCGGTCACGGGTGATCCGGGCGAGTCCGAGCCCGTGCATCGCGGCATCCACCCGGGCGTCCGCCCCGTATCCGCCGCGGTCCTCGTACGCGGTCAGCAGTTCGCCGTACGCGGCGAGTTCCCCGTCCGACGCGTCCGCGAGGGACTCCTCCGCCGTACGGAGCGCCCGTTCCATGTCGCGCAGTTCGGTCAGGGCGAGGTCGACGGCGTCCTGCACGGTACGGGCCGCGTCGAGGTCGAGGGTCTGGGCGAGGTGGCCGATGCCGCCGGGAAAGCCGACGGTGATCTCCCCGGCGTCCGGCGTCTCGGCCGCGGCGAGCAACCGCAGCAGGGTGGACTTGCCGGAACCGTTCTCGCCGACGACGGCGGCCTTCTCGCCCGGCCGGACAGTGAAGGAGACCTGGTCGAGGACGGTCCGGGTGCCGTAGGACTTGGTGACGTCCTTGACGGACAGTTGCGCCACGGCGGCGGGGGTGGCGGTGGGCAGGGCGATGGTACGGGCGCGGTCGCGCATATGACTTTCCTCGGGCATGCGAAGGGTCTACGGGCAGCAGAAACGGCGGCATCGGCCGTGCCCGGACTCAGACGAAGAAAAGGAAAGCCATGCGCCCACCTTAACAAGACGAACCGTCTCGCCTCAATTCATTTCGCGTGCGGGGCGGAGCGGGGCCCGGTTCCGAACGGCAGCGGGCCGTACGAAACCGGGCTCCACCACTCGCCCGGCCCCGTACGGCCCCTCGCAGATCACGGCCCGACCCGGCCCCGGATCGCCCCTGCGGCACCCCCGCTGCTATCGGCGCGCGTCCAGTACGTCGAGGTAGTGCTGGTTGTACATCACGCCCAGGACGTTCCCGAAGGGGTCGATCACGGAGGCGGTGACGAATCCCGCTCCGCGCTCCGTGAGCGGTTCGTACTCCTTCGCCCCCAGGGACAGCAGCCTTTCGAGAGCCGCGCCCGCATCGTCGACATGCCAGTACACGACGGCGCCGCCCGGCGCGGCACCCGCGCCGGCGGGCGCGTAGCGCTTGTCGATCAGCCCCAGCTCGTGCCGGTGGTCCCCGAGGCGGAACTCGGCGTACCCCGGCCACTCGAAGTACGGCTCCACACCCAGCAGCTCCGCGTACCAGTTCTTCGCCGCCGTCAGGTCGTCGGCCCAGAAACTGACGGTGGTGAGTCCTCGCAGCATGAGTTGCCCCCTTCTTCCCCCGCCGCGGATCCCGCATCCCGGCTGATGCCATGAGAGTAGACATCAATTAGGTCAGATCCTGTCCGAATCGAGGACGGGGCCCCGCGGGAGACGAGGCCCGCGGGAGGAGACGGTCCTCTGCACGGGCGAGGGCGCTTTCCTGTTCGAGCAGCGATGCGAACGACGCGCCGAACCGCCCCGAAACGGGTCACCCTCGCCCCGGCACCCTCCCCTTCGTTCCCCGGCCCTGCCAGACTGGCCCACGGC
>NZ_RDBO01000067.1:24681-80958 GCF_008120935.1 Streptomyces sp. sk2.1 | reverse complement strand
GTCCTGGCCGTCCTCGCCTCGGCGGCTGTCCTTCTGCTTCTGCCCGGCCGTGCCCGGCGTCGCACTGCACGTGACACTCACCCGTAGCCGATACCCGTACCCGTCACACCCCTCAACATGCGGGCACCGATCCGGTCGGCGAGCGCCTTGGAGCCACTACTCTTCGGCAGCCGGGCGGCCATGGCCCGGGGCGCGGTTCACGGCCGGCCGCCGGTGAGTACCGCGAGCAGACGCAGGGCACGGCCGGGCAGAAGCAGAAGGACAGCCGCCGAGGCGAGGACGGCCAGGACGGCGGGGAACGGGCGCTCCAGGACGGCCAGGACAGTCACCGCGGCGATGGCGGAGATGACGATGGCGGCCTCGGCCGCGCCGCGGCCCTGCGCCGCCCGGCACCACGCCCCGCGCTCCGCGCCGCGGTGCCGGGCCATGCCGGGTCGCGGTCTCGTACCGGGCCGTGATCGACGACCTCGCCGCTGCGGTGCCGGGCCGTCGCCGTGCCGGCCCTGCCTCGCTGTTGCCGGGACCCGGCTGCCCTGTCGCTGTTCCCGCTGCGCCGTGACCGGCCTCCGTCTCCCGCCGCGCTCCTGCCCCGCCCCGCCTCACTGCGTCGGGCCGCTGCCGTGCTGTGTCGTGGTCGATGGCCTGGCCGCGGCCCTGCCCCGCTCCGCGCCTGTCGTCGGGTCGCCGCTCCCGTGTCGTCGCCGCGCCGGGCCTCACCGCTCGGCCCCGCCGTCCCGGGTTCCTGTCGCGTCGGCGGCCCGGCCGCCCGGCGGTCAGGTTCGACTTCGTGTGTCCATGGAGGTCTGGTCACCGCCCCGCCCGCCCGTTGCCCTCGTCGCCTCACCGTGTCGTCGACCACCTTCCTCGCCCGCCCCGTCCGGGCCGCCGCTTCACCGCTCCGTGTCGTCGACCACCTACTCCGCGGCCCCAGCGCCGCCAGGCCGGGCTGTGCCGTCGCCGGGCTGTGTCGTGGTCGACGGCCCGGCTGCGGCCCTGCGTCGCCCCGCGCATCGTCGCCGAGCCGGGCCGCTCCGCGTTCCGTCGCGCCGGCCGTCCCCGCCCCGCTGCTTCGCGCCGTCGGGTCCGGGCCCGGCCGCCGGTGCCCCCAACCCGCCGGCGCACCCGTCCCGCCGACGTCCCTGACCTGCTGCCGGGCCGTACCCCGCCGCCAGGCCGCCGGGCCGTCGATGCGAGGGGAATCCGCGCCCCGGGTTCCCCTCGCGCCGGTGGCCCGGCCGCGGTCACGCCCGCCGCCATACCTCATGTGTGATGAACTATGGCCCGGTTTCCAGACGTTGATCTCGTCTCGGCAAGAAAGTGGGAGGGACCGTGAACCTTGGCAGGGGGACGTGGCAGCGGCTGACCGCCGTGGCGCTCGTCATGGCGGTGGCGGCCGGGTGTACGGGGCAGGGCGAAGGGCCGGAGGGCGGGAACGACAAAGACCTGCTGCGGAACCACGACTGGACGCAGATGCCGGGCACCACCGCGCGGAACGACGTCCTGCGGGTCAGCGCATCGGATCGGCACATCGTGGAGCAGGACTCCTCCGGCGGCCAGCCCAATCCCCCGCTGAACCTGGCCGGCCCGCATCTGAAGTCCGATGGCGACTTCACCGTCACCGCACGGATGGCCGGTGTGGGCGACGATGACGGCGACTCATGGCTGCGGCTGTACGGACAGGTACCGGTCATCTACGACGAGTGGCGGCAGGAGCGGCCCTCACTCCGCGTCGGCGTGACCGCCGACGGACAAGTGAAGGTACAGATATGGGACGGCGAGGGCGACGAGCCAGCCACCTCCAAGGTTTTCGACTGCGGCTGCTCCGGGACGGTGACGCTCGCCGTGTCGAGCATCGGTGACACCTTCCGCGTGAAAGCCGACGGGCGGCGGCTGGGAACCGTGCGGGACCCGGGGGTGTTCGCCGAGGGCACTGTCTGGTTCGGCCTGGAGGCGGACGCGGGCGAAGACGAGCGCCGCGAGGGATGGCGTCTGACGCAGCTGATCGCGCGGGCAGAGAGCGGTGACTTGCTCCGCGTGGTCAACGCGCCGCAGCTACGCCAGGAGCAGTCCGACGACTCGCTGCGTGCGCGGGCCGCAGACGTGGGGCGGCCGTTCGACGTCGGCGCCGCCCTAGCCGAGAACCCGCTGCTCACCGACTCCCGCTACCGGGCGCTCGCGGGGAGCCAGTTCTCCATGCTCACTCCGGAGAACGCGTTCAAGCCACAGTTCCTCCACCCGCGCCGGGGCGTCTACGATTTTCGCGACGCGGACCTACTCGTACGCTTCGCCCGCGCAAACGACATGAAGGTTCATGCGCACACCCTCGTCTGGCACGAGGCTCTGCCCAACTGGATGCGGGAGAACGACGATCCCGAGGAGGTGCGCCGGACCATGCTCCGGCACATCGCCACGGTCGCCGGTCACTTCAAGGGGAAGGTCGCGGAATGGGATGTGGTCAACGAGCCCATGTCCGACGACAAGGAGAGCTACACCAACGGGGATCTTGGTCTGCGCTCCGAGCAGAGCCCGTGGTTCGAGGCCATGGGCGAGGAGTACATCGACGAGGCGTTCAGGGCTGCCCACCGGGCCGATCCGAAGGCACGGCTGTTCCTCAACGAGTACGGGGTCGAGGAGGAAGGCGAGCGGTGGGACGCCCTTTACGATCTGGTCAAGCGGCTCAAGGAACGGGGCGTACCGATCGACGGCGTGGGTTTCCAGAACCATGAGTACGCACCCGGCGACCGCATCGACCCGGAGACCTTCCGCAGCCATGTGCGGGATCTGGCGGAGCTCGGGGTCCAGGCGCGGGTGTCGGAGATGGACGTCCCCATAGGCGAGAACGAGGAGGACGGGCGGGAGACCCAGGCCGACGAGATGGTGGGCAAGCTGCGGGTCTGCCTGGAGGAGCCGAACTGCACATCGTTCTCCACGTGGGGATTCACCGACCGGTACGGTTCCACCGCCGACACCAAGATCTATCCTCCGCGCACGGCCGATTCCCTGCCGTGGGACGCGGCCCTGCGGCCGAAGCTGGCGTACGAGCGCCTGCTCGAGGCCTTTGACGAGGCGTGAGGCATCAGTGAGCGTATTCAGCGTGGCCACTGATCGGGTGGCGCCGGTGTGGTTGAGGTGAGGGCCACAACGCACAAGGCTCCCGTGCCGTTGGGGGAGGTGTTCGAAGTCTCAACCCATCGGCACAGGAGCCCTGTTGGTTCCCTATCCTGCCGCACTCGACCTCCCACATGCCCTGGTCGAGTGGGTCACGATGCTCATCGTCACCCGTGAGGGTGACCGGCGCTGCAAGCTCCCGCCGCACCAGCGGGCGCTCGTCGCTCTGGTGTACCTACGCTGCCACGACACCCTCACCCGGATCGCGTCCGGCTTCGGGGTATCCGTCGGCACCGCCCACGCCTACGTCACCGCCGTGACCGGCCTGCTCGCCGACCGGGCCCCGGGCCTGCTCAAGACGCTTCGCGAGCATGATCCGGAGTTCGTCCTCCTGGACGGCACTCTCGCCGAGTGCGACCGCGTCGGCGACAGCCGGACCGACTACTCGGCCAAGCACCGCCGTCACGGCGTGAACGTCCAGGTCGTCACCGACCCCACCGGTGAGATCCTGTGGATCTCGCCCGCGCTGCCGGGCCGCACCCACGACCTGACCGCGGCCCGCACCCACCGCATCATCCGGATCTGCGAACGCCAGGGCGTCCCCATCGTCGCCGACCGCGCCTACCAGGGCGCCGGCCCCTGGGTCACCACCGGACTCAAACGCCCACCGGGCGGTGAACTCACCCCCACCCAGCGCACCGTCAACCGGGCCCTGGCCGCTGCAAGAGCACCGGTCGAACGCGGCATGGCACGGCTGAAGTCCTGGCAGATCTTCCGCCGATCCCGCATCAGCCCCAACCGCATGACCGTCATCGCCAAAGCCGTCCTCACCCTGGAGAGGCAACGTTGAAAACGCTCAGTGGGCGGTTCGTGAGGTGATATCCGTTTCCGGGTGAGGGTTGTGTCAGGGGTGCTGGTCGTGGCGGTGACTATTGCTTCCTGGCGAAGCTGTCCGTGTCGGCTTCGATGAGGAGCCGAGTTTGACCAGGCGCTTCAGCTTGGCTCGGATGCCCTCGACGTTTTTGGGCAGGAGTTCGTGGCCGAGGACCTGGCAGGGCGTTGTCACATTGACGGCGAGTGACTGGTCGGTAGAGCTTCGAAGCGTGCTGGGGTGTGGTTCCGGTGCCGGGGCCAGTCGCAGGACAGGGGCCGGGGTTTCGCGCGGGGTCGTCGACCGACCGGACTGCTCCGGGGCCCGGCCCGGCTCCCGCCCCGCCGCATGCCACCGTCGCCCGCCCTGCGCTGCGCCCCAGCCCGCCGCGTGCCGCCGCCCGCCCCGTCCTGCGGCCTGGCCCCGTTGCTGTGCCTGGTTGTTCTGTCCGTGCCGGGGTGTAACGCCTGTGTCCGGGTACACAGTTCACCCTTGTCGCGGCGGCCGCTGCTGCTGCGCGGCCCCGCGGGTCTGGGACCGGGACCAGGGGCGCCGTCTTCACCACACCGCCCCCAGGGGGGTGCCCCTATCTCTTTGGTCAAGGTGGATGGGTGCTGTTTTAGGGCGGCTGCAACGATGTGCCCGTGCATGTTGATGATGAGACGGTGGCAGTGGGCGGGAACGGAGCGGAGTGGACGGGTGCGGTGAGTCAGCGTCTCCGTTGCTGTGTCTGTGGCGGGCCGACTGACGGCGCCGAGGATTATGTGCTCGTCGAACTGACAGCGCAGTTCTCTGACGCGCGCCAATGGCTGGGTGCGCATGCGGAGCACCTGAACTCCGTCCTTGCGGAAGGGTTCTCCGTGGAGGTTCACGATATGTAGGGCTGCCGCCATGGGCCTGCATGATCTTGGTTCGCAGGCAGGGCCGGTTGCCCTCAACTCGCTCCAGGTGTCCGGGGTTCGTAGAAGGTGCCGTCTCTGAGCATGGCGAACAGAACGTCGGCTCGTCGTCGGGCGAGACAGAGCAGGGCTTGGGTGTGGTGCTTACCCTGGCTGATCTTCTTGTCATAGTAGGCCCGTGATGCCGGGTCGGCCAGGGCGGCGAAGGCGGAGAGGAGGAAGGACCGTTTGAGCTGCTTGTTTCCTCTCCTGGAGGGCTGTTCGCCACGGATGGACGACCCTGAATTGCAGGTGGCCGGGGCGAGGCCGGCGTAGGCGGCGAGGTGGCCGGCGGTCGGGAAGGTGCTGCCGTCGCCGACCTCGATCAGAATCCGGGCTCCGGTCCTGACGACGATTCCCGGCATCGAGGTCAGGATCTTCGAAAGAGGGTGAGCCTCCAGGAGTTCCTCGATCCGTCCGGCCAGGAGTTTGCGCTGGTCAAGGACGGCGGTCAGCGATCCGGCCAGGATCGGGACGATCAGCGCGGCCGCCTCGGTGCCCGGAACGACGACGGTCTGCTCGTCCAGGGCGGCGAAGATGTCCTCGACCAGCCGCTCGGCCATCCTGGGTGCCTTCGGCCGTAACAGCGTGACCAGGCGGCGCCGGCCGGCCTTGCGGATCTGGGCCGGTGACCCGAACCGTTCCAGCAGCGTGAGGACGGCCGGGTGCTGCAGCCGTGGTCCCAGGACCCGTTCCAGCGAGGGATGGATCTGGGTCAGCAGGCCGTGCAGCCGGTTCGCGACCCTGGTTGCTTCACCGGCCAGGTCGTCGTCGAAGCCGACGATCATCTCCAGCTCGGCTACCGTCTCGTCCTCGCCGTCGATCGCCCGCAGCGTGTGCGGCATCGCCCGGGCCGCGTCCGCGATGATGAACGCGCCCCTCGCATCCGTCTTCGCCTCACCTGGACAGAGATCGGCGATCCGCCGCATCGTCAGCCCCGGCAGGCAGGCGACCGGGCAGCCCATATGCCGGGCGACCGCCAGCGGCAGGGCCCCGATCGAGGCCGGCCGGTCGACCACGACCAGCACCGTCCCGTGCTTGGCCTGGAGTTTCGCGAACAGTTCGCGGAGCTTGGGCTCGGTGTTGGGCAGCCGCTTGTCGAAGGTCTTCTCGCCCGCCGGGGTGACGGCGGTGGCGTGGTGTTCGCCCTTGCCGACGTCCAGGCCGAGGAAGACGTCGATGTCGCCGGTGTCGATCACGTGCCAGCCCCTCCATCACGCTTTCGTCCGGCCATGCCTCGGCACCGAGCTGCCACATCCACGTTACGGAGAGCTCTTCCGGCCTTGGGTGAAGCCGGTGCTCAAGCCCCTCATCAGCGGTCCGTCGATGCCTCCGGACCCGGTGACACCACCCCCCGGATCATCAACAACAGGAGGGGGAAGTCATGCCGGACCCGAAGGCCGGAGGCCCCATTGCGGAGCCACGAAAACGGTAACGGGGGGACAGCCGCGGCCGCGGCGAGGTCGCGCTGGGACATCCGCTGCGCCCGGCGCAGGGCGATCAGGTGTTCGGCGAGACCGGCGAAGGGCGGGAGTGGATCGTCGAGGAGAGGTGAAGCCATGGCCGGCCCCTACTTGCCTGCGCCGGAGCGCACTGCGGTCTCGACGAGAACGGCCATCAGCCGCTGGCCGCGGTGAGGGTGGCGGCGCCGATCGCCCCGCACCCGCCGAGCAGCAGGAAGACCTCGTCGAGCGGCGTCCCCCGGAGGAACAGGACGGTGCCCAGCGCCAGGAACGAGATCAACAGGATCAGCGTGTGTGTGGGCCCCAGACGCCCCGCGGTGTCTCGCCGACGGCCGACAGGGGAGCGGGAACAGAAGGGGAAGGGAGAAGCGGGTGGTTCACGGCAGGATTCCGTCCTGACGGGGCTCCGGACATGAAGGCCGGGACCGGCTGAATGGTCGCAAGCGGGCGCAGCCCTGCAGCAGTTGGCCCTGCGGATCGCGGGGCTGCGCGGTACGCCCAGCCTTCCACGCCCGGCCCCGCACCCACTCGAGCCATTGCCATGGTCTCCTTCGTGAGCCCCACGATTCGCTTCGATATGCCTGTGGGGAGCGCGTCATCGCCGCCGAAGCGCGGGCCGGAACCGACCGTTACGCTCAGTTCCCCGTGATCTGGAGGGTGTCCAGGCTGGGGAAATGGTTCAGCCCGGGCACCGTGTCCCCGTCGTACTGCGAGGGAAGTTCGCACCCTGGGTACACCGCCAGCAGCGGCGGCCCGCCGCCGGTTTGTGCGTCCTCCTCCGCCACCGTCCAGCGCAGAGCCCTGACCGAGTGACACCACCGGTCGCCGAAGTCGAACAGGTACGTCCCGCTGTGGCCGGGGGCAAGGAACCCGGCCACAGCGGCCCCGGCCCCGCTTCCCTCGCCGCCGTCTGAACGGGAAGCGGTCGGAGGCGTCCAGTCCCAGTAGCCCCAGGGCAGGGCGACGCCGATCCCGTCCACTCTGCCGCGCGACGGCCAGCTCTCGCGGTACAGCCGATGCCCGGGAGAGAAGCTGGAGCAGGCCATGTGCGGTTCGGTCCGGGCGTACACGCGGTCGATCGCCGAAGCCGGCAGAGGCGGAGCGGTCGAGGGCCGAGGCCCGGCTCGCGAAGATCGAGGCGGAAGCCGGTCGGCTGCGGGAGCAGCTCGGCCTGGCCGCGGACGGGTAGGCGGTCGCCGTGATGCCCGGGGTCAGCCGATCCGCGTGCGCTCGTCGCCCAGGATCGAACCGACGGACAGCTCCGCGCCCCGTACGGCGGCGCGGGCGCGGAGCGCCGCCGCCAGACGCAGGGGGTCGCCGACGGGGAGTCGCCGAAGGCCGTCGGGCGGCACGTGAACGGCTTCGCGAGGTCCCCATCGGGCGACGATCCGCCGACTTGATCGTGCGGGAATTCTCGAACTATTATTGTGCGGGAAAGTTCGAACGATAGGAGGCGCCCCGTGCCCCCACGCATCTACCACCACCCGGACGTCGAGGAGATCGCCATCGCGCGCGTCCTCTTCGCCCTCAGCGAGCCCCTGCGGCTGAACATGGTGAGGATGCTCGCCGAGCAGGGGGAGGTCGACAGCATCGGCCTCGGCCCCGATCTGCCGCGCTCGACCCTGACCCACCACACGAGTCTGCTGCGCGAGTCCGGGGTGGTCTTCGTCCGCGCCGAGGGCCGCAAGTGCATGATCAAGCTGCGCGACGAGGACCTCGAGGCGCGCTTCCCCGGCCTGCTCGGCACGGTGCTCGCGGGCTACGAGAGCGCCGCGGGCGACCACGAGGGGGCGGGCGCATGATCCGCAGGGTCTGGCCGCTGGTCGCCGCCGCCGTCTCGCTCGGGATCGACGCCTATGTGCTCGCTGGGGTGCTTCCCCAGATCGCCGACTCGATGACGACCACGACGGCGATGATCGGCTTCGGCGTCACGGCATTCACGGCCGCGTACGCCGTCGCGGGCCCCCTGCTGTCGGGGCGGCTCGCCCGCGGCGGCACGGCGCGGGCCCTGCTCGTCGCGCTCGGGCTGTTCAACCTCGGGAACCTCGTCACGACACTCGCTCCGGGAGTCGAGGTCTTCCTCGCCTCGCGCGTGGTCGCCGGCGTGGGGGCGGGCGTCCTCACCGCCGTCGCGACGGCCACGGCCGCGGCGATGGTCGCCGACCATGAGCGGGGCCGCGCGATGTCCCTGGTGACGTTCGGGCTGTCCACCGGCACCGTCGCGGGCGTGCCGGTCGGGATGCTCATCGGGCAGAGCGCCGGCTGGCGCTGGACCATGGCCCTGGTCGTGCTCATCGGCGTGGTCAGCATGGTGGCGCTGGCCCTTCGCGCGAAGGCGCTCCCGCGGCTCGACGCGGGCTCCGGAGGGTCCGCCTTCGCGGTGCTGCGGTCGGGTCGGACCGGCGTCGGCGTCGTGGCCGCGTTCCTGCTCGGCGTGGCCAGCCTGGGGCTCTACACGTACCTGCTGCCGATGGCCGAGGACCGAGGGCTCGGGGGCCTGGGCTTCGCCCTGGTGTGGGCCTGGGGCATCGGCGGGGTCACCGGTTCGGCGCTGATCGGCAGGCCCCTCGACCGTTTCGGCCCCAGGCCGCTGCTGGTCGCGCTGCCCGCCCTGCTGGCGCTGAGCTTCGCCGTGGCGTGGCTCACCTCTTCGCCGGCGGCATGGCTGGTCGCGGCCGCGGTCTGGGGCGCGGCGGGCTGGGCCAGCGTCCCGACGCTGCAGCAGGCGCTCACGGCGGACCGGCCCGCGCAGGCGATGCCGGTCATCGCGTTCCAGATGGCCGCGATGTACCTCGGCTCCGCCGTGGGCGCAGCGCTCGGCGGAGCGCTGCTCACCGCCGGGATCCGGGCGGCCGACCTCGCCGCCTGGGCGCTTGTCCCCGCTGTGCTGGCCCTGGCGCTCACCGGTTGGATTGCGACGAGGGCGGCAGTGCGCAGGGCCCCCGATCCCGCGCAGGCGGAGGCGTGCAGCGTCGTGTGATCGAGCATCCGATGGCGCTGTGAACGCAGACGGAAGAACCCCGTGGCCATGAAGGTCACGGGGTTCTTCCGTCTGCGTTCACAGCATCGGAGGCGCTGCGTCACCGCCTCACGAGGCCCGGTGCAGCTGCTGGATCTTTTCGGTGTGGGCGCTGGCGATGTCGGGGTCGGCGTAGATGTGCACGGAGCTGATCCGGGTCCCGCGGAAGGTGAAGACGTTGCAGAAGCGGCCGGTGGAGACCGTACCGTCCGGCCACGCCGTTCCGTCGGCGAGCGTGCCCCACTCGCGGCCCTCGACGATGACGCGGTCGCCGCAGACCATGATGTCCAGGCCGTCGATGTCGTGTCCGATGCTGCCCAGGTCGGTCCAGAGCCTGCGGGCGAACTCGACCATGTCCTCCTTGCCGTGTCCGTGGCCGAACTTGGGGAAGAACAGCTCGACGTCGTCGGTGTAGAGATCGAGCAGTCCGGGGTCGCCGGCGTCGACCATCCGGAAGTACTGCCGCACGATGGCCGCGCGCTGCGCGGCGAGGTCGTTGGCGTCGTGGGAAAGGGATGGGGGCGAGCTGGTCATGTCCGTGTCCTGTTCTGTCTTGTTCGTGCTAGTCGGTGGTGGGCGCAGCGCTTGCGAGCGCGGGCGGCTCGGCGAGCGGGGGTGCGTCGTCGGGTGCGCCGCGGCGCAGGCCGGGGCTGGACAGGGCGGGCAGGATGGCGACGATCGCCAGGACCGCCAGGCCGACGCCGAGGACGATCGGGGCGCGCAGGCCGTGCTGCGGGATGAGTGCCGAGCCGGCGGCGGAGCCTATGACGACCCCGAGCGTGATGAAGGATCCGTGGATGGTGTTCACCAGCGGCGCGGTGCTCCCGCTGCGCTGGACGCGCACCGCCATCGCGGGGTTCATGGTCACCCCGACCAGGCCGATGCCCAGCATGAACGCCAGTGCCAGCGGGGGCAGATCGGCGAAGAGCGCGAATCCGGCCAGGAAGAGCGCGTTCAGGCCGGTGCCGATCAGGAGCGTCGAGATCGTGTGCCGATCGGCCAGGCGTCCGACGACGATGTTGCCCAGCAGGGTCGCTGCGCCGTAGACGAGCAGGAGCACGGGCACGATGCCCTCGGAGAACCCGGTGACCTCGGTGAGGATCGGGGTGAAGAAGCTGAACGCCGAGAACGTCGCGCCGATGATCAGTGTGCTGGAGACGAGGGCGAGCAGGAACTGCGGCCGGCGGAGCACCGCGAGCTGCGAGCCAGCGGGGGCGGCGAAGTCGTTGCCCTCGTCGGACGGGATGGAGGGATTGCGCACCACGGCGTGGGTCAGGGCAGCGGCGAGCAGTGTGATCACGGTGATCGCCCAGAACGCGGGCTGCCAGCCGAACCGGCCGCCGACGAAGGTCGCCAAGGGCAGCCCCAGCAGGGTGCCGAGCATCAGGCCGTTCATCACCACGGCGACCGCGCGTCCGCGCCCCCGCTCGTCGACGAACTGGACGCCCATCGAGACCGCGATGCCGAAGAACGCCTGCGAGGCGGCTCCGCTGACGATCCGGGCGAGGACCATCATCGGATAGCCGGTCGCGAGCGCGGCGGTGACGTTGCCGACGAGGAAGATCGCGAACACGATCATCAGCGCGGTCCTCGGCGGGGTCTTGAGCAGGGCGACGGTGAGCAGCGGGCCGCCGACGGCCATTGCCGCGGCGAAGATCGTCACGAGGTAGCCGATCTGCGGGATCCCGGTGCCGAGGCCTTCCGCGAGCTGCGGCATGAGGCCCGCGACGGTGAACTCGCTGGTCACCATCGCGAACACTCCCGCGGCGAGGACGTACACCGCGGGCGGAACGGCCTTCTTCATGGCTGGTGCTGCTGCTGTGCTCAAGGGACAGCCTTTCTGTACTTGATTATCCAAAACGTGGGCATGGAGAAGCGCCGCAGGGCGGCGGCGCTGTCAGTTCAGGAGGGAGCTCATTCCGGCCAGGGCGATCCGGCGGAGCGTCTCGACGCCGATGCCGGTCTGCGCGCTCACGCGCAGCCCCGAGATGACGGTGCTGACGAGCAGGGCCCCGTCGTTGGGGTCGACATCTTCGGCGATCGACCCGTCGATCTGGCCGGCTCTGATCGCTGCGGACAGGGTGGAGAGCCTCTCGCGCAGGTCGCGGTCGAGGATCCGGGCCACGCGCTCGTCCCGCGCGCGCAGGTCCGGGCTCATGAGGCTCTGCACGACCATGCAGCCGGCCGCGTGGCCGTGGCTCGACGCCTGCAGTTCCTCGCCCACCACGACGTCGACGAGGGCCCGCAGCCTCTCCGCGCCCGGGAGCGCGTCGTCGGCGAGGATCGACGCCTGGCGCGCCCCGGTGGTCGCGACGTAGTGCTCCAAGGCCCGGACGAACAGCTCGTCCTTCGAGACGAAGGCGTTGTACAGGCTGCTGCGGCGCACGCCCGCCGCCTCGCAGAGCTGCTCGGTCGAGGTCTCGGTGAAGCCGTGCACCCTGAACTCGCGGGCCGCGGCATCGAGGACCGCGGCCTCGTCGAATGTGCGTGGTCGTCCCATGTCGACGACTCTACACCATTCTGGATCAGAGAGTACAAAACATGCTTGGCGGAGGGGATCCGGCCGAACGGGCTGGGTCGTCTGAGTCCGTCGACGATGAGGCCGCTGTGATCGGCCCGCGTGATCAGCCCTGCGGGCTGCCGGCGATCACGGTCTCGAGGGCCTCGACGGAGACCTGAAGCGTCCGAATGCGGTCGAGCATCTCGTCGCGTTCGGCGACGAGGGTGTCCAGCAGGTCGGAGCACGACAGCGCCAGCCCGTCGTCGTGCTGGCGCAGGCAGGGCAGCACATGCTTGATCTTCTGGGTGCCCAGGCCCGCGGCGAGCAGTGCCTGGATCCGCTGCACGGCGACGACGTCGCTCTGCGCGTACACCCGGTATCCGCTCGGCAGGCGTTCGGGCTGCAGCAGCTGCTGCTCCTCGTAGTACCGCAGTGAACGGACGCTCACTCCGGCCCTCCGGGACAGTTCGCCGATCCGCACGCGGCACCCCTCCGGCTTGACTCTCACATCAATGTCAGAGTCTACCGTCCGAGCATGACTTCATTGACGACAGCGGCGCAGCGCGTCACGGTGCTGCCCGCTCCGCTGGCTTTCGCCTTCCTTCTCGGAGCGTTCGCGCTGGGCACCTCCGAGAACGTGATCGCCGGCATCATCGGGCAGCTCTCCGCGTCTCTCGGGGTCCCGGTGGCGTCGGTCGGCCTGCTGATGACCGCCTACGCCGCGACGGCGGTCGTCGCGGGGCCGGTCCTGGCGCTGGTCACCCCACGCGTGCCGATGCGGATGCTCGCGCCGGCCGTGGTCGGCGTCTACGCCGCGGGCTCCGTGCTGGCGGTCTTCGCACCGTCCTACGAGGCGCTGCTCGCTGCCCGGATCCTCACGGGGGCGATGCATACGACGGCACTGGTCTGCTTCATGCTCACGGCGATCCGCTTCGCGCCGGCGGATCAGCGCGCCGGGGCCGTTGCACGGATCACTCTCGGCCTCGGGATCGCCACAGTGCTGGGCGTCCCGGTCGGCAACTGGCTGGCAGAGGCCTTCGACTGGAGGTGGGCATTCGCACTGATCGCGGCCCTCATTATCGGGACGTTCGTCATCGTGCTGATGGCCGTCCCCCGTGAGGACGTGCCGCGCGGAACCGGCGGATGGTCCTCGCTTCGGGTGCTGGCGCGGCCCGCGGTCGGCGGCGGGGTCGCGATGAGCGCCCTGGCAGGACTCGGCGCGATGTCGCTGCTGGCCTACGCCGTGCCCTTCCTCACCGAAGGCGCAGGAGCCGCGCCGGAGTGGGTCGCACCGATCATGCTCGCCTACGGGCTCGCCTGCCTGCTCGGCAACGCAGCCGGCGGCCGGCTCGCCGACCGGGACCTCCGACGTGCCATCACGCTCGCTCCCGTCCTGGCGCTGGTCGCACTCGCGTCCGCACTGCTCCTGTCGGGATGGCTGTGGGGCGCGGTGATCGGGTTGGCGCTGGTCGGATTCGCCTACTTCTCGACGTTCCCGCCGCTGAACACCTGGATCGCCGCACACGCCGACGGCGTCGCGCCCGACCTCGCGCTGGCCGTCAACAGCTCCGCCTTCAACATCGGCATCGCCCTTGCCGGCTGGCTCGGAGCGACCGCGCTCGGCGACGGCCTCGACCCCGCGCGCCTGCCCGTCCTCGGCCTCGCCCCGCTCGCCCTGTGTGCTGCCGTCGGAGCACTGCTCGTCCGACGCGAGGTCAGGAGCGCGAAGACCGCGACAGTCTGAGTGCTCGAAGCCCGAGTCGGTCGGATCGATGCGACGATCCCGTCATCGCGATGCGGACCGGTGCCGCGCTGGTGGTTCCTGCCGCCCTCGCTGGCGACCTCGTCATGGAGTCGGCAGGCCACCCGTCGTTCCGTATGGCACCGGTGCCGAAGCGCGGCGAGGCGGGCCAAGCACAGGGCCGGCCCGCCTCGCCGCGGCCTCAAACAGCCGTACGGCGTCACGGTGCCACGGCCGCGTCGGCCGCCGTGCACCGCATTCGTGCATGGCGGGCCTCGACCGGGGAGGCCGCCGTGCACGAACTTCTCGTCCACGCCGTGCGTGACGTCGCCGCCCGCCGGTAGCCGGCCGTGCTCTGAGCGGTGGCGCATCAGAGCACGATCTTCTGGCCTCGTGCGGCAGGGCCGTGCGCCGTCTTCTGCTCTGTGTGCGCTCTCGATGTGCCTGCTTGGAACGCACTGGCCCGGCTACGTTGTCGCAGCACCGACCAACTACCGAACGGGGAGACACTGATGCTCGTACGCCGTGCTGCTGCGGCCTTATCCACGCTCGCTCTCGGAGCGGGTCTCATGCTGGGGGCCTCAACTCCCGCGACGGCCGGCCCAGTCCCCGCCCCGGCAGGAGCGGACGCGAGTTGCGCCACCCCGAAGATGTTCTTCGGCAGTGGAGGGCATCACGGAGCGTCGATTTCGTGCACAGGGACCACGTTCCAGATCGCGATCCTCTGCTACAAGAGCAGCGCCGACTACTGGTACACCCACTACGGCAACGTCGCAGGGTCGGGCGGTACGTCAACCGCATGGTGCGACCTGTACGCCGAGATCAAGGCCATCACGACCGTGTAGATCACCAACCACTCGCGGTGTGCCCCCGGCACGGTACTGACGGCAGGAGGAACGTCGGCGTTGGCCACGGCGCACCGGCAGGTGATCAGCCGGGGCGCCGCTGCCAGTCCAAGAGCCCGCCTTTCGGTGACCGGGCAGGGTCCAGGGCCAGTTGCGGAGCCTCCTCGTAGCCATCGCGCAGCCGGCGACGGAGCCTGGTTTTGTTCAGGGCACCTGGAGCACTGCGCCTAGAGCGCGGCGGCGGGGAGCTTCGGGCAGGGCTGTTGAGGAGTTCGCTGATCAGCTGTTCGGTCTCCAGTTCCAGGTCGCAGTCCAGGGCCCGGTTGACTTGCTGGACGCGGGAGATCGCCGTGTGCAGCCCCGACCGGTTCCCGGCCGCTGCTTCGATCCGCATCCAGTCCCGGTACAGGAGCTCGGCGTGCTCGTCGACTTCGAGGCCTGTGACTATGGCCTGCCGGGCGGCGCCGAGGTCGTGGTGGGGGCCGGCGGCGGTGCGGTAGGCGGCCACGGTGTGCGCGACGTCGACGATCCGCGTGATCATCTCCTGCTGGTAGGGCTCGGCCCACGGCAGCGGCCGGGTGCCGAAGGGGCGGCCCCGCACGAGCGACAGCGCCTTCTCCAGGTCCGGCAGGCCGGCCGCGGCCTGGGGCAGGGCGCGTTCGGCGAGCTGGAGGAACCGGGCCCAGTCGCAGCGCACGGCGGGCGCGAGGCGGTAGGGGTTGCCGGCGCTGTCGTTGCCCAGGGCCCGGCGCATGCCCTGCAGCCGGGCGTTGAGGGTGGCCACCGACCAGGGGGTGAGCGGGTCCATGCCGGCGCACAGCACATCGGGCGGTCTGCCCGGGGCGGAAGTACATCAGCGCAGCGGGCTGAGCGATGCGCGGACCGTGGCCGGTGCTGCTGGCCCGTCGACTTCCACCGGTCCCAGGACCCGGATCTCCGGCGCGCTCAGGTCCGGGTTGCCGGTTTCCTGGTCGTCGGCCGTGGTGCGGCCGGGTTCCCGGGATGCGGAGAGCGCCTGCAAGGGTGCGGGGGTGGCCGGTTCGTTCTTCGGGGTTTTCGGGGAGGGCGGCTCGGGCGGCTCTTGCGGTTCGCTGCTGTCCGGGCCGGGCCGTCGCCGTGCTGGCCCTGCCTCGCGTTGCCGGGCTCCGGCCGCCCTGTCGTTGTTCCCGCTGTGCCGTGACCGGCCTCCGTCTCCCGCCGTACCCCCGCCGTACCGCTGGCTCTGCCGTTCCTCAGCCCAGTGACAGGCTGAGGATGCCGTCCTCGCGGCCCTGCGAAATGCAGAGCAGAGCACCCGAGTGGCCAGGACGTACTGGTCCCGATCCGCTGTCGCCCGGGGCAGCGTTGCATGTATGGGGCCGCCATCATCTGTCCGGCCCACTCGCGTCAATCGGTCTGCGTTCAGTCGGGCGGCTCCGGTGGGC
Organism: Streptomyces sp. sk2.1; assembly: GCF_008120935.1. Classification (GTDB taxonomy): domain Bacteria; phylum Actinomycetota; class Actinomycetes; order Streptomycetales; family Streptomycetaceae; genus Streptomyces. The sequence goes on along the minus strand of NZ_RDBO01000067.1, from coordinate 65,049 downwards.
GCGGCTGTCCCGGCTCGGGTTCGGGACCGGGAACACCCGGGCCATCCGGGCGGGGTGGCTCAGGCGGTGGTGTGGGCGACCCGGGCGGCGCCGGAGGATCCGGCGGCACAGGCGGCTCTGGCGGTCCCGGGGGCGATGGGGGTTCAGGCGGCGGGACGGAGGTGATGTCGGGATCGGGCGGCACGGGAACGGTGCTCATGATCACCGCCTCCTACTGGTGTTTGAGCTCCTTGCTTATTCATTTTCGAACAACCATGGATGGTGCGCTTGTGGTCGAAGTGGGTGAGCCTCCGTGCAGCTGGAAGTCCTCCAGCAGGGTGGGCCGCGGTCGCCGACGGTGAGGGAGTTGTCAGTGTCGTTGACGCGCGCTCCGGGAAGTCCGGTTGCCGACGCCGCCAGGCGACGACAGCCACGCGGCCCACGCCCGCACGCTGCCCGATCTGCGACAAGGACAAGGACTCCACAGCGATCTCCTCACGGCTCCTCGGGCAGGTCGGCCCCGATGCACCACACCGTGACAGGCCATCGCAAGTCAGGTCAACTCGCATTATTTCAGGTCAAATTGGGTGCACTCGGATAGTTTCGCGCCCGCGTACACAAGGGAAAAATTCACCCGCCCGGACCGGCACCGGCCCGCCCGTCACCCTTTGCGGGCCGCCCCTCGACGAGTCCGCCGTACACCACCGCCCCCGCTGATGTACTGACCCCTCCAAGCCTGGAGAAGGGGAGCACTGTGGGGTACAGCAGGGGCTACAGGACGGAGCGCCGGGATGTCTGGTCCCGGTGGACCTGCGAGAGGGACGGGTGCGGGGCGTCCAAGACGGTGCGCGGCGACCAGCACGACGACCGCGCCGCCACCTGCGCCGCCCGCCACCAGGAGGAGACCCACCGCGACGCCCTCGTCACCGACGCGATCGCCGCGCTCCGCACCGCCCGCGCGGCGCTGGACCAGCTGTCGTCGGCCGCGGTCACCGACGTCGACACGTACACGTACCGGGGCCGGGCGTGCGTGACGCCCGAGGCCGTGGCCGACGCCCTGGGCGCGTGGGAGTCCCAGCTCACCGCTACGCTTCCCGGGCCGTCCGACCCGGACGAGCGCGTGCTCTGGAAGATGGCCGGCCACCACGGCGGCGACGCCATCTGCAAGCACAGCCATACCCCGTAGGCGACGGGCCGGTGGAGCCGTAGGCTTCGAGGAGAGTCCGGGACCGGAGAGGACCTGGCTTGCCGGGGCGGGCGGGCGGCGGCGCAGATACCAGTCAGCCTGAAGGAGGGGACAGGAAGAGTGCCCCGTTGTGCCAGAGCCCCGTAGTTGTCACTGAGCGCGGCGGCCGTGCTGGGGGAAGCCGTCGGACGAAGCGCGATGGCTGTCACCATCTACTCGGGCTACTTGTCACCTGCGGTAGATGATCAGCCTTTTCGTCACCTGCTGTTCGTTGAAGATCAGCTTCCGGTGGTGCGAGGCGGCTGGCTCGATGGCGTGCGTGTTCGGGCGAGCGGATGTCAACGAAGCGTCGGACGTGGTGCGGGCCGACCGGTGCGAGCGGAAAGACTCGGTCGTTGAGGTGCGAGGGCGGGGAGTTAGGGGGCCAGCAATGGACCGAAGGTCTGCGTGGCGAGCTTCTCCGCGTCTTGTTGCCCGACGATCCGGCCGGGAATCGTGGGATGCGCCTTCGCCCAGGCGTGGGCGGTGGCGTTGCTGGTGAAGAAGTTCAGTGCGTCGCAGCAGGTGGTGGCTGCGGGGCCGCCACCCGGCCGCTGTCCGACGAACACCACGGCGTCCGCCGGCTCCCAGACCGTCAGCCCGCTGGTGGCCGTGACAGTGACCGCCTCTTCGGTGACCGGGTCGAGGGAGGTGATCACCGCGTCCTGGCCGAGCATCGGCGGGATGCCGAGCGCGTCGATCGCGCACATCGACCACGCCTCGATGCCTCCCGTGATCCGTACCCGGTGCCGGGTCGGTACGGCGGAGAACGGGTACGCGGCTCGGATGCGGCCGTGCTCGTCGAGTGTCAGGAAGTCCTCGCGGAACAGTTCCTCCAGCACCTGCCCGGCCGTCCGGCCGGCTGAAGCGGCGGCTGCTTCCAGCTCGTCAGGCTCCGGTGCGATCCCGGTGGCGGCAAAGTGCCGCAGGACGGCCTGGTGCACCGCACGCAGTCCCCGCCCCGCCGTCCTGTGTCGCCGCTCGGCTGTCCGCCGATGCCTGCCCTGCCCGGTCGACCGCCGGGGCCAGGCCGCCGCGGCCCCGCAGCTGCGCCCTGCCGTCCGGCCCCGTGGCCCGGCCCGTTGCTGTGCCTGGTCGTTCTGTCCGGGCCGGGGTGTAACGCCTGGGTCCGGGTACACAGTTCGTTCTTGCCGCGGGGCGGCGGGGCCGCGGGGCCGCGGGGCCCGGCTGTGCGGGGCGTGGTCCCGGAGGTCTGGTCACCGCCCCGTCCGCCGTCCGCGGTCTCGTTGCCGCCGCGTCGTCGACCACCTTCCTCGCCCGCCCCGKMCGGGGCGGTGCCGGGGCCAGCCGCAGGACGGGGGGCCGGGGTTTCGCGCGGGGTCGTCGACCGACCGGACTGCTCCGGGACCCGGCCCGCGCTGCGCCCCCGCCGCATGTCACCGTCGCCCGCCTGGCTCTGTTCACGTCGTGGAGCAGCGTTTCGGCAGCAGTTCGGGAGGCACCCGCCCGCGTCCGATGCCCGTGCCTGGAGCTGATGAGGTGCCCGGCAGGGCGTGGCGCCGGCAGGGACGAGTCGGGTGCATCCGGCGAACTGCTCAGTAAGTTCGGTTGGTGGGGCGGTGGTTCACGCGTGTCGTTACTCTCCAGGGCATGACATCCCAAGGGCGTAGTGCCGGAACTGTCTTGTGCATCGTCGTGGCCATGATCAGCATGATCACGGCGGTGATCCTGTCGGCGGTCGCGTTGGACGCGGCCTCCAAGGTGGCTGATGAGCCACTGGGTGGCGCCAGCGGAGCGTTGACTCTTTACGCGGACTCCAACTGCCGCGCTGATCGCGACGCCGCACCCACTCAGGCGGACATGAAGTGCCTCTTCGAGTACCAGTCGGCCAATCAACAGGGTGCGGCGCTCTGGGAAAGGGAGACTGCAGCACGGCGGGCCGGCATCCAGGCGAAGGGCAACTTGGCGATCATCTTCGGTCTGTTCGGCGTGACCTTCGCGGTCTGCGCCGTGGTGTCCAACAGAGGCCGCCGGACCGGGCCGCAAACCACCGCGATATGAGGCGTCCCTGCGACTGCCCCGGCGTAGTGGGGCAGTCGCAGGCGGGCGTACGTAGGTCTGGAGGGTGCCCCTATTTTTGGGTCAAGCTGTCTGGGCCCTCGTCGCCCGTGGTGGTGTCAGCCCGGTGCGATAGTTGGCGCCGTCGCAGGTGAGTAGGGTTGCTAGCCGCAGGGGGTATGAGTGGAACGGATCACTGGGGACCAGGTCGCGCGGCTGGTCGGCTTCGTGTCGGCACGCATCTCCGAAACCGCTCCGCTTCAAGGCGAAGCCCGCCGCGCGGCCGCAGCCCTGCGCCTGGCCGCGAACAAACAGATCGCGGCGGTGATCTTCCACCGAAACTCTCCGGCTGAGCGCTCAGGGGAGACGGAGCTGCATGCAACCGCCTCGTGGAACCTGCTGGTCGCCTTGGCTGGAATCTGGCACGACCACCCGGAGTTCCCCGCTGACGCCGTCGTAGAGACTTTCGAGTTCGACTGCGAGTCGCCCCTCTCGACATCCATGCAGCGCGAGTCGTGAGCGGTCTCATGCCACTGCAGTGGGCCGGGACTCGTGGAAGGTTCCGTCGCGGAGCATTGCGAAGAGGACGTCGGCCCTACGTCGGGCGAGGCAGAGCAGGGCCTGGGCGTGGTGCTTACCCTGGGCGATCTTCTGTCGTAGTAGGTCCTGGACGCGGGGTCTCCCAGGGCGGCGAACGCGGAGAGGAAGAAGGCCCGTTTGAGCTGCTTATTTCCTCTGCGGGAGGGCTGTTCGCCGCGGATCGATGATCCGGAACTGCGGGTCGCTGGGGCGAGTCCGGCGTAGGCGGCGAGGTGGCCTGCGGTGGGGAAGGTGCTGCCGTCGCCGACCTCGATCAGGATTCGTGCGCCGGTCCTGACTCCGATGCCCGGCACCGAGGTCAGGACCTTGTCAGGACCTTGGAAAGAGGGTGGTCATCCAGGAGTTCTTCGATCCGCCCGGCCAGGAGTTTGCGCTGGTCGAGGACGGCGGCGAGGGATCCGGCGAGGCTCGGGACGATCAGTGCGGCCGCGTCGGTTCCGGGCACCACCACGCTCTGTTCGTCCAGCGCGGTGAAGATGTCCTCGACCAGCCGCTCGGCCATCCTCGGAGCCTTCGGCCGTAACAGGGTGACCAGGCGGCGCCTGCCGGCCTTGCGGATCTGGGCCGGTGAACCGAACCGTTCCAGCAAGGCCAGCACCGCCGGGTGCTGCAACCTGGGCCCCAGCACCCGTTCCAACGACGGGTGGATCTGGGTCAGCAGCCCGTGCAGCCGGTTCGCGACCCTGGTCGCTTCCCTGGCCAGGTCGTCGTCGAAGCCGACGATCATCTCCAGCTCGGCGATCGTCTCGTCCTCGCTATCGATCGCCCGCAACGTGTGGGGCATCGCGCGGGACGCGTCCGTGATGATGAACGCGTCCCTGGCGTCGGTCTTGGCCTCACCGGGATACAGGTCGGCGATCCGTCGCATCGTCAGGCCGGGAAGGTAGGCGATCGGGCAGCCCATGTCTTTTGCGACCGCCAGCGGCAGGGCCCCGATCGAGGCCGGCTGGTCGACCACGACCAGCACCGTCCCGTGCTTGGCCTGGAGTTTCGCGAACAGCTCGCGGAGCTTGGGCTCGGTGTTGGGTAGCTGCTTGTCGAAGGCTTTCTTCCCGGCCGGGGTGAGTCCGTGGCCGTGGTGGGTTGTCTTTCCGACGTCCAGGCCGAGAAACACGCCCACGTCTTCGGTGTCGAACATCGAGCCCTTTCAGGGAATTGAGCGTGCCGGCCTCGGCATCGGTGTCGTACACGCGCATCCACGTTATGCAGACCTGTCGCCCGCGAGCTGTCCGGCGTTGCGCCGGACCGGACGGTGGCCGGACCTCTCATCAGCGTCTCCGACGACACCTCCCGGGCCCGGTGACACCACCCCCTCCAGGTCATGCCTTCGACAGGGGGACACAGTCATGCCGGGCCCGGAGGCCAGCGGCCCCATTGCAGGACCGCGAAAAAGATAACGGGGAGCCACTCGGCGGGGTCCTGGTCGGCCTTGGACCTGTTGGTGCGGGCGGTGACCGCCACGAGCGAGGACGCCGGCCGAGGTCGTTGGCGTAGGCCTCGCGGCGGGCCGCGGTCCAGGCCGAGGCCTCAGCTGGCAGGGAGCGTCATTCGAACCGTGCGGTATTCCGGGATCTGCGGTCGCGTTCTTCAGCGTGTGACCGCGGTCTTCAGCGAGGTGGTCAGGCGTCGGTGGGCGCGGGTGAGGATGGCCGCGGTGGCGATGAGGATGATGTCGAGGAGGGCGAGGGAGGCGAGTGGGGGCAGCCAGATGGCGGCCACGCCGGTGATGGCGAGGGTGGTGGCGGCAAGGAGGCGTTCTTTCCAGGCGCCGCCGGCGGTGGTGCCGAAGAACCAGGCGGTGGTGGCGAGGTAGAGCGCCGGGCCGCCGAAGAGGAGGAGGGCGAGGGTGGTGGAGCCGTGGCCGGTGGGGTGGGCGATGACGAGTTCGCTGCCGACGGCGAGGGCGACCAGGGCGGCCAGCACGAGGTAGGCGCTGTTGACTCCGAGACGGACGGAGCGCACGGGGTCGGTGGAGGTGGTGACGGCGGTGGTGATGACGTCTTCGCCGCCGCCGAAGTAGGCGGCCCACAGGCACACCAGGGCGGTGAAGACGCCGGCGGTGGCGAGCACGCTGGGGATGTCGACGGGGGCTTCAGTCATCGCGCGACCGGCGGTGAGGACGGTCTCGCCGAGCAGGATGATGAAGAACAGCCGGAGGCGTTCGAGCATGTGCTCGGCATCGAAGGCGAGCTCGCGGCCGCTGAGGGTCCGGCCGGGCAGAGGGTGGGCGAGCCAGGTGCCGGTGAGGTCGATCAGGGCGGCGGCGGCCCACCACCACAGGCGGGAGCCGGAGCTGACCGCGGCGCCGACGATCCACAGGGGGGCGGAGAGCGCCATCCAGACCAGGGTGCGGCGGAAGTGCTCGCGCAGGGCGTCGGTGCGGCCGGCCAGGGCCGTGACCGCGCCTGCGAAGAAAAGGATGGCGAGGAGCGGGATCACGAACGCCCAGGCCCGGTCGGCGAAGGCGCCGGGGATCGCGGCGTTCATGAACAGGCCGAGACCCATGACGATGACGATCATCCAGCGGGTGACGTCACGGTGGACGTCGAGGAGGGTGGCTTCGTAGCTGGTGTAGGCCCAGGTGCCGAATACGGCGACCAGCAGGACGGCGGTCTCCGCCGCGCCGCGCCAGGTGAGGTATTCCAGGAGGTGGTGGGAGAGCTGGGAGACGGCGAAGACGAAGACCAGGTCGTAGAACAGCTCCAGCGGGGACACCTCCCGCCGCAGCCTCTGCGACTCGGGGACGCTGCTCATGATCGAAGTCTCCTCTGTCTGCGTTGAGGGCCGGGCGGAGCGTCCGCGTTTGCCAGGGGCTGTTGGGGGGCGGGCAGGGTGCGGTCCAGTCCCGCAGCCGCCGCCAGGCCGTCACCCCACTGCAGCCGGTCCGCTCGGCGGGCACGTCTCTCCAGCTGACGTTCTTGCGCAGCACGTACACGATGCCCCGAAGAGCCGCACGGTCGTCCGCCGGCAACCGCCCGGGATACCGATGACGCCGCGGCGGCCGGGGCGGCAGCAGCGGAGCGATGCGTTCCCACAGGTCATCAGGCACAAGATCATCCGACACCCGCACCACTCTGCCCCTGCCAGCCCCGGTCGCCAAGCCCTCACGCTGAACTCATTCTGAAACGATCAGTAAGGGCTCTGCAGGCCAGACGGTGCGGGACGCGGTGCTTGGTCCTCCGGTTACCGATGAACACGGCCGGGGCGGCCGGGTCCGTCCCGGTCGCTTCTCCCAGAGGACCATGCATCGCTTGAGGACATCACGCTCCACCTCCAGCTCGCGTATCCGCTTGTTCTTCTCGCCCATCTCCCGCCGCAGCCGCTCCAGCTCGGCGCGCTCGGCCTCCCGCATCCGCCCGCCCGGTGCAGGCTCGGCCGACCGGTCCGACGACGCCGACCCGTTGCGCTGCCACCGCGACACCCAACTGTGCAGCAGTCCAGGGACTTCGCGTAGATTCACCCCAACAATCCGAAGTCAGTAGGATCCCAAGGCCCGCATCCGCGGCCCGTGAAGCGAACACCTTCACGACCGGTGGTGCGGGGCTATGGATTCGCTTGCGAGAGCCCATAAGACGGCCCGCGGTCGCGGGCTGTCCGTGACCAGTGGAGTTCGAACAACATGAGACCTGTACGTCCGCGCCCCTACGCGTGCATAGGAACCCTCCTCGCCGTCGGCCTCCTGGCCGGCTGCTCCTCGTCGGACGGGTCGGCCGAGCCGACGCGTTCGGAATCGTCGTCCGGCCGGCCCGCGCCCGGGAACGAGAGCCCCAAGGCGTCGTCCCCGGCCTTCGCCACCCCGTCCGAGTGCGACGGCCTCCAGCTCAAGGGCGGTACGACCCTGGCCGGTTCGGCCCTGTCGAAGTGCCTGGTGGCCGCCCTGAAGGCGTACGGATCGGGGACGGAGGCCGTGCAGTCGGGGGACGAGTCGGGGACGTCGCGGTTCCTCTTCGGGGACGAGCCCGCGCTGGCCGGGTCGATGACGGGGCCGGAGGGGGAGAAGGCGTACGTCTTCAAGGGCGAGGACGAGTGGATCAAGACGCCGGGGCTCGGCAAGTGGGTCAAGGGGGACAAGAACAGCAGTGACCCGCAGGAGCAGATCGTGGCCGCCACCGGGAAGCTCTACCGCGCGCTCGCCGATCCGGAGATGACGGCCCAGATGATCGCGTCGGCGCCGGAGTGGACCGTCGAGCAGGAGCGGCCCGTGCTCTCCCTGGAGAACGGGGAGGACGTCACGGCGTGGCGGATCGTGAACAAGAAGCCGTACACATTCATGGGCGCGGCCGTGCGCGAGCACATCCTCTGGTTCGGGGACGACTTCACGCCCTACGGCGGGCAGGCCGAGTCCCGGACGGCCGGCGTGATGAGCACGACCACGCAGCACTTCTACGACCTGGGCAAGCCGGTGACGATCGAGGCGCCCGAGTAGACCTTTCGCGCTCCGCGTTCCGGGGCCGGCGGACGGCTCCGGGGCGCGGGGCGTGCATGGCCGGGCGCCTGCAGCGGGACGATGACGAGGGCCGTGTCGTCGTCGGCGCCCGTCGGCGGCAGCAGAGCCGCCAGCAGCGCGTCGACGAGCACTTCGGCCCCGGCCCCGTGGTGGCGGGCGAGGGAGGCGGCGAGCCGGTCGAGCCCGGTGTCGATGTCCTCGTTCCGGCGCTCGATCAGGCCGTCGGGGTACAGCACGAGGAACGCGCCCTTGGTGAAGGGCACCGCCGCCTGCGGCCAGGGCCCCGGGTCGCAGCGGGCGCCGAGCGGCGGATCGGTGGCCCTGTCCAGGAACTCCACGGTGCCGTCGCCCCGCAGCAGGGCCGGCGGCAGATGACCGGCGACGCCGTACGTGATGTGGTGGGCGTCCCAGTCGACGACCGCGCTGGCCACCGTCGTGTTCTCGGCCCCCACGACGGAGTCGGCGTGCAGCTTCAGGATCTCCAGAGCGCGGGCCGGGCCGCCGCAGGAGCGGGAGGCGGCACTGAGCGCGCTGCGCAGCTGCCCCATGACGGTGGCCGCCGACAGTCCGTGACCGACCACGTCGCCCACGGCGACCCCGAGCCGGTCGCCCGGCAGCTCCACCAGGTCGTACCAGTCACCGCCCACCTCCAGCGCGCGGACGGCGGGCCGGTACAGTATCGACGCACCCTAGGCGCCTGTTTCCGAGCCGGGCATGACATGGCCACCCGTGGTGTCTGGGCGCTTGCCCAGCTCAGAATTCGAACGGCGGGGTTTGGGTGGCGGGGGCGGCTCCTCGGCGCGGTATGCCTCCGTCCTGCCGGCGATAGAGGTCGCGCAGCAGGGAAATCTCGGCGCCGTGATGGATCAGCTCCCTGTTGACGTGCAGGACGATCCCCTCCATGGGAAACCGCTCGGGACCCACCGTGGGCGAATTCTCCAGGTCAGCGTCCGAGAGCTCGCGGACCCCCGCGTTCCATCTCCCATACATCTCATCGAGCTGTTTCAGCGCCTCGTCAGCGGTCCCCGCGTAGGCGAATGTCTGGGAGTCGACGTCCTGGCCGTCGAAGTACCATCCGACCCGATAGCCCAGGCACGAGACGATGATGTGCGCCAGCCGCCAGGCAATCGTGGTCACCGGCGCCGGCACCGGGTCAGGGGACGCGGAGTCCATCGTCCACTTCCCCGAACCTGCCGACATCGGTGCGGCCGACGTGCCACGTGGGCGGATGCTCCAGCAGCCGCGCACCGGCTCCCAGAAGTACTCCTCATCGGTAAGACCGTCCAGCCGCGGCCGCAGGTTCTTGCGCCAGTACCAGTCCAACTGCTCCGCGAGCCGCTCGCTTCTTGTCATTTCAGCACACTACAGACCCGTAGAGCAGAGCGTGCCGACCTGGTGGCCGCAGGGCGACCCCGGCTATGCCGTCCGGCAGCGCGACCCGGGTTTTCCGGGCAACAGGACACCGGCCTCGATGTTGCCGGTTGCGCTGATGAAGTCGTCGTGGTGGTGCGAGAATTGGGCGGACCTGAGGGCCGGTGACCTCTAGGTGGCACTGCTGGCCGTCAGTGCCGAGAGGATCAGTCGCGGTGGGCCTCGCGGGAGGCAGGCTGTCCGCTCCTGCGGGAGTTTCGGCGGGTGATGCGCCTGGTCATCAGGGTGATCGCGGCCCAGGTGATGAGCGATTCCGAGTGCTGGACGAGCCGTTCGTAGTCCCGCGCGTGCCTGCGGGCGTGCATGACCCGGGCGTGTGAGCGTTCGTCGTGGTGATCGCTCCCTCGCCTGCATTCGCACGAGTTGGCTTGATCGGCACACGGTTCAAAGACAACCCCGCCGGCGCGGGGGTGCCCCGGTGTTTATGGCGAGGGCGGCGCGAATGCCGCCCTCAAGGGTGCCGTCGGGCTGCGCGGTCGGGGAGGGTGTGCAGGGTGCGGACGCCCGCGGTGGTCATGGTCCGATGGGCTCCTCCGGGGCCTGCCCGTACAGCGCCGAGGGTCGGCGTGCCGGTGGGGGCGGGCAGGGCCATCGGGTCAGGCCGCGGGGATGGCCTCGGCTTCCGGAACGGTACCCGGCCGTGTGATCGACTTCAGTTCCATCCGCCGGTCCACCAGGGCCCCGCCGGCGAAGTCCGCCCAGTACGGGTGGGCGCTGACGGTCTCCGACAGGGCCAGGCATTCCTGGCGGAACTCGTCGACGGCGGCCTTCTGCTCGTCCGTCCAGCCGGGCGACGGCGGCCGGCCGCCCGTGACCTCACCGGTGTGCGAGTGCTCCTTGCCCGGCCACCCGTCGTGCGGCTCCACGGACCAGGGCAGGGCGCGCCCGAGCGCGGTGAGCTCCGCGGTGGCCTGGTGCAGACGGATCCGAGTAGCGCGGAGAGCATCGGGGAAGGGGTTTTCAGCCACGCCTGAATGATATGTGCGTTCGATTTCAAGTCCGGGGAGACAGGCCGCGGGGCGCTGGCCGATTGCACCGGAGCACGTTATCTGTCACCTGAGCGCAACATCTGTCACCAATGCGGCCAGGCCCTGCCTGGCAAATGATCTTGGCTGGTTTTCTGTCGCACCGGAGCTGACGAATTCTCACCGGATCTCATCCGTGTTGTCGGATTCTCACCGTTTCGAATTCCGGGCGTTCGCGGCAGGGCCTGGTCACAGCCGTGCGGCCGTGCGGACCAGGTCGGCCAGGGCGAGGGAGCGGCTGTGCGCGGGCCAGGCGATGTGGGTCACGACGGGAGGTGCGTCGGTCAAGGGGACGGCGGTGTGCTCGGCCCACAGCCAGGAGCGAGCGGAGTCGGGGACGACCGCCACGGTGCGTCCGAGAGCGATCAACTGGGCCAGTTGCGTCTGGTTGTGGATCTCGGGGCCCGGTCCGGGTGCGTAGGTGCCGTGGGTGGGCCAGCGGGCGAGCGGCAGATCCGGGATGTCCCCGACATCGGCCAGGGACAAGGTCTCGCGGGCGGCGAGAGGGTGCTTGGCGGGCAGGATGGCGACCTGCCCTTCGGTCGTCAGTGCCTCGCTGTCGAACCCCGCGAGGGAGTTCCACGGCGCGTGCATGAGTGCGACATCGGCACGTCCGTCGCGCAGCAGCCCTTCCTGCTCGCACGGACCGCACAGCAGCACCTCGATCTCGGCACTGCCGGGCTCGGCCGCGTAGGCGTCGAGGAGCTTCCGCAGCAGTTCGTGCGACGCGGCGGCCTTCACCGCAAGGACCAGCCGGCCGTGGGGGCCGCCAGGGCTGTCGGCACCGCCCGCGCGCCGGGTGCGGCGAGCGGCGGCAGCGGTCGCGTCGAGGGCCGCCCGGCCCTCGTGCAACAGCACTTCTCCGGCACCGGTCAGGCGGACACCGCGGCGGTTGCGCTGCAACAGGCGGACCCCGAGGCGCCGTTCGAGCTGCTGGATCGCCCGCGACAGCGGCGGCTGGGCCATGCCGAGGCGCTCGGCGGCGCGTCCGAAGTGCAGTTCCTCGGCGACAGCCACGAAGTACCTCAACTCGCGGGTTTCCAGGGTGTCCACGGCCGCAGCATACGCGGTGATACCCGGAAAGTATGACAGGGCACCGTATCGGTGTTGGCCGCGCCACTCGTCCGCGAGCCAACATCATCAGCATGAGCGAAACGATGATTGCGCTGGTGACCGGCGCGAACAAGGGCATCGGGTACGAGATCGCGGCCGGGCTGGGCAGCCTCGGATACCGCGTGGGCGTGGGAGCCCGCGACGCGGCCCGGCGCGAAACCGCCGTCGGGGAGCTGCGCGCCGTCGGCGTGGACGCGTTCGGGGTACCGCTGGACGTGACCGACGACCGGAGCGTCACTGATGCCGCGGAACTGATCGAACGGCTGGCCGGGCGTCTGGACGCCCTGGTCAACAATGCCGGCATCTCGGGCGAGATGGGCCCGAGGTGGGTGCAGGACCCGACCGCGCTCGACCTGGAGGTGCTCCGCACGGTCGTGGACACCAACGTCATGGGTGTCGTCCGGGTCACCAACGCGGTGCTGCCCCTGTTGCGGCGCTCGGCCTCGCCACGCATCGTCAACGTCTCCAGCAGCGTCGGTTCCCTGACCCGGCAATCGGACCCGGACATCGAGATCGGCCCGGTCATGGCGGCCTACGCGCCGTCGAAGTCGTTCCTCAACGCCCTCACCGTGCAGTACGCCCGGCAGTTCGCCGGTACGAACATCCTGATCAACGCCGCCTGCCCGGGTCTGGTCGCGACCGACTTCACGGGCTTCCAAGGGCCCCGCACTCCTGAACAGGGCGCGACCACGGCGATCCGGCTCGCCACGCTGCCCGACGGCGGCCCGACCGGTTCGTTCTTCGAGGACGACGGCGTCGTCCCCTGGTGATCACGAACTCGCCGTGGATTCCGCAGAAACCAGATGCGCTGAGAGTCCCAAGCCGAGCGTTCTCACCGAACCTGGCAACCCCGCAGCTGAGCACAAGATCCACAGACAAACCCAACACGACAGGACAGCTGGGTTCGCGGAGCCAGAGGATGAGCGCCGCGAGGTGGAGTCCGGTCCGGTGGCAGGCGGCGAGTTCGTCGAAGCGGGTCGCGATGGCGCGGAACTGCTTGAGCCGGTTGAAGCAGCGTTCGACGACGTTGCGGCCCTTGTAGAGGTCGCGGTCGAAGGCCGGCGGTCCGCCTCCGGCCCGTCCGCGCCGCACGTGGTCGGTCTTCTGGTCGGCCCTCTCCGGGATCACCGCCCGGCTGCCCCGGCCTCGCAGCGTCTGGCGGATCGCCCGTGATGAGTACGCTTTGTCGGCGATGACCGCGTCGAGCCTGCGGCGCGGCTGGCCGACGCCTGCCCGGGGCACTCGCACGGCGTTCAGGACCTCGCCGAAGACGGTGAAGTCGTTGACGTTGCCCGGCGTGACGACGACGGCCAGAGGCAGGCCCCGGCCCGCGCGAGGAGGTCGGGCCGATCACCGGCGAGGTCGTCGGGTTCGTCCTGGCCGGTGAGGGCCTGCCCACCGGCTACGTCAGCGGCGACAACGCCTCCCTCGACGCGGTCAGGGAAATCGCCGAACGTTTCGCCCCGTCGACACGGCCCTCCTCTTCGCCGGAGCACCCCGCTTCACCGGGCTCTTCGACGGCAAGGTGATCGTCCTGGACAGCGCCCGGTCCACCGAGGCCGCGAAGATCCTCGACGCCGCCCGCGTGGTCCCCGTCCACTACGACAGCTGGGCCCACTTCACCGAGGGCCGCGACCACCTCGCCGCCGCCTTCGCCGACGCCGGTTTCGCCGACCGCGTCGACTTCGGCATCCGTGGCTGACCCCGCCCCCGTAAGGCACGCACACCGGGCGCCGGCCGACAGAGGCCTGCCGCGGCTGTCGGCCGGCGCCCACTGCCTCCCCGCACACCCCGAAGCCGAAGAACCGCAGACCTGAAGGACCCGCACCACCAGGACCGACCCGATCTGCGGCACCCGCCACGGCACCGCCCCCGCCGCCTTGTCCGTCCTGGACTCCGCCATGACCGGCACCGGGCAGACCGCCGCGGAGGCGCTGGCCGGCAGCATCGAGCTCGCCCGGCTCGCCGACCGGCGCGGCTTCACCCACTACTGGATGAACGAGCACCACGCCATGCCCGGCGTCTCCACCTCCAGTCCGCCCGTCCTGCTCGCCCGGCTCACCGCGGAGAGCAGCAGGCTGCGGCTCGGCGCGGGCGGATCATGCCGCCCAACCATCCGCCGCTGGTCGTCGCCGAACAGTTCGGCATGCTCAACGTCCTCGCCCCGGCCGCATCGACCTGGGCCTGGGCCGTGCCCCGGCACCGACCACGCCACCGCCGCCGCCACCGCCCTGCGCCGCGGCACAAGCGGCGCCGAGGACCTCCCCCAACAAGTCGTCGAACTGCTGCACTTCCTCGGCGACGACTTCCCTGCCGAGTACCCCTACGCCGTGCCCGGCCCCGCCCAGGACCGTCTCAACGGCGCTGCCCCGACCGTCGGCCGCCTGCCGGTGTGGCTGCTCGGCTCCTCCGGCTACTCGGCGCGGCTCGCCGCCCGGCTCGGCCTGCCGTTCGCCTTCGCCGCCCACTTCTACCCCCGCGACGTCGTGGCCGCCCTGCGCCTTTCACCCTCTCCAAGGCGCTGGCCGAGCCGTACGCGCTGGTCAGCTTCACCGTCGCGGCATCCGACGACGCGCGACAGGCCCGCCAGGCCGGCACCTCGCGCACGCCATGCTCCGCATGTTCCAGCGCAAGTCCTACCTGCTGCCCTCGCCCGAGGAAGCCGACGCCTGCGCCTACGACGCCCAGGAACGCCAGGCCATCGACAGCTGGCTGCACCACATCCCCCACGGCATCCCCGACCAGGTCACCGCCCACCTGAACCAGGTTCAGCGGGACTCCGGCGCCGACGAACTCATGATCGGCAGCGTCGGCCACTCCCTCCGGGCCTGACTGCGCTCCACCGAACTCATCGCCGACGCCTACGGATGTCGTCGGGGCTCTGCAGGCGCTGCGCGATGAGCAGGTGGCGCTGGTCCGTGCGGTGGTGGAGACCGTGGTGGCTCTGCGCCGGTGACCGCACCACCGGCCGGTCCTCAGGCCCCTGCGGCCGAACCGTCGGCGGAGTCGCCACGGGAGGTCCACGCCGGTGCGGCGCCGACCAGCGAGTCGAGGCGTTCCAGACGCTGGGCTGTGGCGACGTCGGTGGGCGTCATGACGATGATCCGCTCGCCCCGCACCCGGTCCAGCCACAGGCTCTGGAACTGGACGTCGAGGGCGCCGACGCGCGGTGACTGGTAGCGGCGCAGCTGGGTGCGGTCGCCCACGATTTCGTACGACTCCCAGTGCCGTACGAAGTCCGGCGACTCCTGGCGCAGCCGGGTGATCAGCGCGTTCCAGCGGGGGTCGTCGCGGTGTTCCGGCTGGCGGGTGCGGAGCCTCGCGGTGATTTCGCGAAGAACGCTGTCCTCGTCGACCAGACTGTTGCGCCAGCTCGGTTCGGTGAACATGAGCCAGGCACAGTTGCGCTCTTCGACCGGGTACGCGTCCAGGTCGGCGAACAGGTACCGGTAGGTGCGATTGGCCGCAACCAGGTCGTAGCAGTCAGTCTGTACGGCGGCCGGGTACGGCAGCAGCTTGGCCAGGACGGCGGTGTGCTCGGGGCGCAGGTCCATGGGCGGTCCTGGCTCGGTGGCCGTGCCGCGGCCCGCGAGTACCATCAGGTGGCGGTGCTCGGTGGCATCCAGGCGCAGGACGCGCGCCACCGCGTTCAGTACCTGGTCGGACGCGTTCTTGGCCCGCCCCTGTTCGAGCCACGTGTACCAGGTGACCCCGACGCCGGCGAGCTGCGCGACCTCCTCGCGCCGCAGACCGGGCGTGCGGCGTCGGCCGCCTGCGGGCAGGCCCACCTCACCGGGGGTGATGCGGGCGCGGCGGGCTCTCAGGAAGGCGCCGAGGGTGCTGCGGTCGGGTGTCGAAGACGTCACCATCCCAGTGTCATGGCTCGGGGCCGGTGGGTCCAGGTAGTACTGGTACCCCTATAGCTGGGCCCCTGGTACCAGGATGACGAGGGGCGCAGGGTCGTGGTCATGACCACACAGACCATTCCCACCGCGCACGCTGTGGCGTCGCACCCGGCGCGCGCCCTCACCGGCGCCGGCCTCGCCGTCCTGCTCGTCGCCTACCTGCCCGTGAACATGACGTTCGGGTCGGTCAACCTGCTCGAACCCGCGATCACCGATGATCTCGGTGTGACCGTGTCGGGCGGGCAGCTCGTGCTGTCCGCGTACACCACGGCGTTCGCCGCGACCCTCGTCGTCGCGGGGCGTCTGGGCGACCGGTTCGGACGGCGTCGGCTGCTCGCGATCGGCGTCGGCGCGTTCGGCGTGGCCTCCGTTCTCGCCGCACTCGCACCGAACCTGGTCACACTCGTCGCGCTGCGCGCCGTACTGGGCATCGCCGCGGGACTGTTCACCCCGCAGGTCCTGTCCATCATCCAGTCCACGGCGCCGGAGAAGCTGCGGGCGCTGGGCGTCACACTGTTCGCCGCCATCAGCGGCATCGCGACCGTCACCGGACAGCTCCTCGCGGGCGCCGTGGCCCAGGCCGCCGGTGACCACTGGGGCTGGCGGCTCGTCCAGATACTCACCGGGACGATAGGAGCGGTCGCGCTGCTCGCCCTGCGCACCGTGCCCGAGTCGCGCTCGACAGCACCGCTCGCGCTCGATCTGCGCGGGGCCGCGCTCCTCGGGGCGGGCCTGCTCCTCGTCGTGGTGCCCCTGACGCTCGGCACCTCCGCAGGCGGTCCTGCCCCGGTGCTCGCGATGCTGGCCGCAGGCGGTGCGGTGCTCGCCGTCTTCGTCCGCTCGCAACGCGCCGCGGAGCGCCGCGACGAACTGCCCGTCGTACCGCCGAGCGTGTTGCGCACCCCTGCCGTACGCCAGGGCCTGATCATGACGCTGCTGTTCTTCACCGGTTACGGGGCCTTCCTGTACGAGTTCTCGGCGCTCTGCCAGGGCGCGTTCGGCGTGGACGCCTGGGGCGCCGTCGTGCTGCTGCTCGGGTTCGGCGCGGCGTTCGTCGTCACCGCCCTCGCCCTGCCGGCCGTGGAGCGCCGTACCGGACGCTGGACGATGACGGGTGCGGCCATCGGGCAGGCGGCTGTGCTCCTGGGCCTCGCCTTCATCGTGAACGGCGCGGACGGTGGGTCTCCGTCGGCCCTGCAGCCGCTCCTGATCGTGCTCGGTGTCACTCAGGCCCTGATGTACGGGCCGGTCCTGCGCACGGTCCTGTCCCGCACACCGACATGGGCGGCGGGTGTGGCCGGTGGGCTCTTCACCACGTTGCAGCAGCTCGGTCTGGGCCTGGGCGTGGCGCTCCTTGGAGGCGTCTTCCACGCGGTGGCCACCGCAACGGCGGGCGGTCCCGCCGCCGGACTGCCCCACGGTTTCGCCGTCGCCGTGACGGTGCAGGCCGCCCTTGCGCTGGCATTCGCCTTCCTGGCCGCCCGTATCGCACCGGCCGGGGCGGCCTGACGCATGTGGATGTGCTGGTGTTCTTCGCGGCCTGGGTTTCTCATGAGCCCTGGCCGTCGGGGCGGACTCGTGTGATTGTGCGACATCCCGCGAGTTCCCCTGAGCTCCGCTGACTCTCTGGGCTCGTGGCCAGGGGGTTCTTCCTCCTTCGTGTGCTCTGCCGGCTTGTGACGTAACTTCGGGATTCTTGAAGCGCTCTCACCTCGTCCGACCGATTCGCAGTCGGGTCGAAGGCGAGGAGGTTCGGGTTGGCGGCGCTGGCAGTCGTACGGGACCTGCGTGAGCACTGGGCGCCCGCGTCGGCGGAGGAGCTGGAGCGGTTCGAGACCGACGTACTGTCAGGGTTCGTCCTGGCGCGGGCCTGGGCAGGGCTGGCGGACGGCACTATCCGCGGGGACGTCGGTCACCTGGATCAGATCAGGTCCTGGTTCGGCCGGCCGCTGTGGAACATGGAGCCCGCTGACGCGGACGTGTACTTCGGGAAGGTGCTGCGGCATTCGCCCAGTGGCACTCGGCTGGGCCGGTCGCAGGCGTTGAGCACGTACTTCATGTTCCTGGAGTTGCGGCACAAGGTCGAGATCCACCGGATGACCGGCCGGGTGGTCGAGTGCCCGATCGACGAGATGAACCGGCCGCGCGGGGCCAAGGACGCCCAGCTGCGGATCCCGCCGAGCGAGCCGGAGATCGGGACGTTGTTCACCGGCTGGGGCGGCGAGCCGGCCACCTGCCGGAAGTTCGCCCCGACCGCCCGGAACTGCACCGCCTCGAAGTTGATGTCCCAGGTCGGCCTGAGGGTAAGCGAGGCGTGTGGGCTCGACCTGGACCACATCAAGTGGGACCTGGGCCGCTTCGGCAAGCTCCACGTCCGCCACGGCAAGGGGGCCCGCGGCTCTGGGCCGCGCGAGCGGATGGTTCCGCTGATCAATGGCGCCGACCGGACGCTTCGGTGGTTCATCGAAGACGTGT
Organism: Streptomyces sp. sk2.1; assembly: GCF_008120935.1. Classification (GTDB taxonomy): domain Bacteria; phylum Actinomycetota; class Actinomycetes; order Streptomycetales; family Streptomycetaceae; genus Streptomyces. The sequence continues at coordinate 46,830 of NZ_RDBO01000067.1, read as the reverse complement.
GGGGCCAGTTCGACGCCGATCACATCCGGCCCGGCGCCCCGCTGTTCCCGAGCGAGCGGAAGAACACCGACGGTTCCGCCCGCCGGATCGGCGACGACGCTCTGCGCAACGGGCTCGACAACGCGGTCAAGGCTCATCTGCCGGGCTGGCTGGACAAGTTGACGCCGCACGTCCTGCGGCATTTCTGCGCGTCCCAGCTCTATGGAAATGGGCTGGACTTGCTCGCAATCCAGGAGGTTTTGGGATATTCCTGGATCGCCGCCACAATGCGGTATATCAACCCTCGGGAATTGCATCAGACGGGCGAGAAAACCGCAGGTCGCGTGGTCACAGCGACACACAGAATCCCCGGAGGCCAACCCGGCCGCCCGATCAGCGCCTGGGCCATGGGCGAACGACTCCGCAAACTCGGCATCCGGCTCGCGCAAGCCCGCTCGACCGCACTGTTCCAGCTCGCCACCGAGCTGCCCGCCGCTGTCCTCGCCCGCACCCTCGGCATCGACATCACCGTCGCCGTCAAATGGCAGCGAGCCGCCGCCGGAGACTGGGCGGCATACGCAGCCGAGATCAGCCGCCGGAAGAAGGATTCATGAAGGTATCGCTAACGGTCGCACAGTTCCCTATCACCTGGGACGTTAAGCGGAATGTGGAGTTGATCTCCGAGGTCTTGGCCGAAGCCCGGCCCGACGACATCGTCGTCCTGCCCGAGGGCGCACTGTCAGGCTACGGGCCTGACCTGTCCGTCCTGGACGACCTCGACACTCTGGCCCTGGCGCACGCCACAGACCGTGTCGCCGACCTGGCGCAGCGGAAAGCGGTCCATCTGTTCTGCGGCACGTTGCTCTTCGACCAGGGAGTCTGGAGCAACGCCGCCGTCTATTTTTCACCCAACGGCGCGAGGTGGATCTACCGGAAGATCAACCTGGCGATGAACGAACGCGGCCGACTGGAAGCGGGGACCGACCTCTCCCCCCCTTTCCATCCCGATGACCGGCGGGCAAGTCAGCCTCGGTGTCCAGATCTGCCGGGAGATCCGCTTCCCCGAGCAATGGCAGCACCTTGCCAGCAGCGGAGCACAGGCGTTCATCTATCTCACCCACGCCGCAAATACGGCCGAGCCAGCTGGGGTTTGGAGAAGCCACCTCATCAGCCGCGCAGCGGAGAACCAGCGGTTCGTCGTTGCGGCAAATGTCGCGGACGCTCACCAGCACTGCCCCAGCATGATCATCTCGCCGCGAGGAGAGGTCCTGGCCGAGGTGACCTCCGGCGACACCGCCGTCATCCGAACCACCATCGATCTCGACCAGTCCGGCAATTGGTACCTCGACCAGCGGCGGCAAGACCTGCTCAGGCTGTCCTATGAAGGACGGGGCATATCAATGTAAACGGCGCAAAGGGCGGTCGCCCTCAGGCAGGCATTCGGGAGGTTGCAATACCCGAGCCCACCATTACACGTGCAGCAGACCCGGGTCGAGGACGCCTGGGTCGCCGGAATGGAACGGGCCGCGAGGCGGCTGGAAGGACTGGCCCGATGAGGTGGAACCTGCGGCTGACCGCCGCGAACAAGGGTATCTGGAAGGCGTCCGAGCTCCAGCGGAGTCTGGCCGAGCACGGCCTGGTGATCTCGGCCGGCAAGATGTCCGGGCTGTGGTCCGGCCAGCCGGTCTCCCTCAAGCTGGACGACCTGGACGTCATCTGCGTCGTGTTGGGCTGCGAAATCGGCGACTTGCTGATCCCGGAACCGCAGAAGGTCACCCGCCCCGGCAAGGAGAACACCAGCCGGACCGCTGTCGGTGCCGCAGCACCGGTTCCGGCGGTGGTGCCCAAGCGTCGCGACGGCCGGTCGCTGCCGCCTGCATGAGCCGGTATCCGAAGGGCCACCGCAAGCCCACCGACTCCTGCGACGGCTGCCTGGCCTGGGGCGACTTCAGCGGACGGCTCTGCCCGACCTGCTACATGTTCGGCCGCAGCCACGCGACGGCCGTCTGCGTCGGCTGCCGCCGTGTCCAGCCGCTGAAGTGGGATTTCTGTCGTCTGTGCTGGTGCCAGGCCCGGCTGGGCGCCCAGACCGCTGTCGACCGGCTGGCCGCGAAGGCCGATATGAGGGCCCGCCTCAACGCGGTCCGGCACCATCAGCTGTTCTTCATGGGCATGCACCACCGCAACGGATCGGCACCCGCCCCTCGGCGACGCGGTGGACGGCGGGGCGCCCCTCGCAAGCCGCCGCCCGCGCCGGCCTGGCGGCCGAATGCCGACTGGAGACAGCTGCCGCTGTTCGGACAGGTCCCGCGCGACTACGGCCGTCTCGACCCCTCCGGCGTCGACTTGACCAGCCCCTGGCTGACCTGGGCGAAGTACCTCGCTCACCGGTTCGCCGAGGCACGGGGCTGGGGACGCAACATCCGCTTCGCCGTCAACCGCGGCCTGGCCCTTGTCCTCACCGGGTACGTCGAGGGCGACGTCATCCGGCACAGCGAGATCTTCACCCCGCTCCGGTCCCGCGACCTCCCGGTCGGCCACGTCGTCACGGTCCTGGAGGAGATGGGGATCTTCAAGGACGACAGCGAACCCTCCTTCGAGGGCTGGCTCGCCGAGCGTCTGCAGGGTCTCGCACCCGGCATCCGCGCGGAGGCCGAGCGCTGGACCCGCGTCCTGCGCGACGGTGGCCCCCGCAGCCTCCCGCGACGGGAAGGCACGGTCTGGCTCTACCTCAACCGTGTCCGGCCGGCCCTGCTGGAATGGTCGGACCGCTATGACCATCTGCGGGAAGTAACCCGCGACGACGTCCTGACCTACATCAAGACACTGCACGGCCACCAGCGGCGTGACCAACTCGTGGCCCTGCACTCGCTGTTCACCTGGGCCAAGCGGAATGGGCTGCTTTTCCGCAACCCGACCTACCGGATCAAGGCCGGCCAGTACGAGTACGGCGTGCTGCAGCCGCTGGTCCCCGCCCAGGTCGGCCGGTCCGTCGCGGCGGCCACCGCCCCGGCAACACGGCTCATCCTCGCCCTCGCCGCGGTGCACGCCGCCCGGGTCGCCCAGATCGGCATGCTCATGCTCGACGACGTCGACCTCGGCAACCGACGGCCGACCATCGCCGGACGCGTCCGCCCGCTCGACGACCTCACCCTGAAACCGCTGCTGGACTGGCTGGAGCACCGGCGAAACCGGTGGCCGAGCACCGCGAACCTCCATCTGCTGATCAACAACCAGACCGCCACCAAGACCAGCCGCGCCAGCAACCACTGGATCAGCTCCTCGATGCGCAGCCAGGGCGCGACGCTGGAGCGGCTCCGCGTCGACCGGCAGCTCGAAGAGGCCCTGACCCACGGGCCCGATCCGCTTCACCTCGCCGAGGTGTTCGGGCTCGACGAGAAGACCGCGATGCGCTACGCGGACTCCGCACGGCACTACTGGAACAGGCAGCCGAGCACTCGGCATCGCCCTCGGGAAAAGAACTCGGCCCGGATTGACGCGACTTGGAGTCGGCGTCAGCAGATCCTTGGGAGAGGCGCAGGCACTCATCCCAGGCTTCAAGAAAGCTCTCGTAGGTGTTGAGGCGTTCTTGGCGCATCCAGTGACCGTGCTCGACGGCACCTTGGTCCTGTACTTGCCGCCGGACGGCTTCGGCGTTCTTTTCCGCGCCGAACTTAGCTGCCCGCGCCCCAACAACCGCTCCCAAGCCGGTTGCCACTAACCCGATCACTGCGATGGCGAGAGGAACCACGAAATCCGTCACGGCGGCACATCATGGCTGCTCAATCAGTTCAAGGGAACACCGCGTCGTGCGGCCTGACAGCAGGACCAACGGCATCACAGCTCGTCAATCAACCGCGAATACATGAACATGTCCCGGCGTTCGTCCCCCACCTGTTGCCATCCACGCAGCACCGAGCGCAACCCGCGCGGAGCAACCTCACCGCTGCTTCATCAATGACGACAGAGGGTGTCGGGTTTACGGCCGACGATGGACGTATGCGCGAAACCCCAGAAGAACTCAACAAGCTCCAGTCCCTCCTCGGCTCCTCCCTCTCCGGCTCGACCGCACACCTCCGCTCGATCGTCGAGGGCCGCACCATCACGGCGGCGCAGCTCACCGAGGTCCTCACCGGCATGTGCACGCTCGCCCTCTCCACGGTGACCGCAAAGGGCGAACCGCGGATCAGCGGCGCCGACGGGCACTTCCTGCACGGCCGGTGGCACTTCGGCACGGCGCGCAACGCCGCCAAGGCCCGTCATCTCGCGGCCCGTCCGGCCGCCAGCGTCGCGCACATGCGCGGCGAGGACCTCGGCGTGTTCACCCACGGCACGGTGGAGGAGCTGAACCCCGAGGACGCCGAGACCACGGCCGACTGGCAGGAACTCCTCGCCTACTTGAAGGACTTCTACGGCGACGACGCCTTCGACTGGAACCGCGAGGTCGTCTACTACCGGCTGAACCCGCACTGGATGACCGTCTACGCCCCCGACCTCGACAAGCTCACCGGCACGTGACGCCGGGCCCGTCGACGAGGGACTGCACCTGCGCGTACGTGGGTGCGGGGCCGGTCGACGGCGCGCCGTCGCGTACCGCCAGCGCCGTGGCGACGGCCTCGCCCAGCGCCCGCCGGTACAGCAGCGACCCGAGGCTGCCCCGCCCCCAAGCTCTCAACTCCTTCCCCAAGCTCTCAACTCCGCTTCGCTGCGTTCGAGCAGGGGGCCGCTCGGCGTCTTGCCGGTCCAGGGGACCAGGAACGGCAAGGTCGCGAGTTGGCCCCGAACCCACGGAAGCAACTCCGCAGAGCACGACGACGGACCCTTGAGTTCCCACCGAGAACCCTTCAGTTTGCGTGAACCTACGGGACTCCCGGGGGTTGATACTGGTGGGCTCGCCTATTCAACTGTCGCCAGTTCCGCCTGGGGCCCAACCTGCTGGTGACCGTACGTGGTCGTCGGCGTAGCGACTCCAGACTTCTCCGACCTCGGATGCGAGGCGGGTCGCGATGACGTCGTGGTGGCCGAGGGCGTCGTGGTAGCCGAGGGCGTCGACGACGACGGGGCGGGCATCTCCAGGACCCACTGTGGCGGATCGCTCCGGTCCGGGCGGCGGCTGTGGGGACGCCGAGGTCGTTGAGCTGACCGGAGAGGGCAGCCGTTCTTCACGGTGGCGTCGGCGAGGGCGAGCCGGGCCGACATCGACGCCGCGGGCTCAACGAGTCACCCCGACAGGTCGCGACACCTGGTTGCGGCACTAACCTGCGGTGGTGACCGGAACCGAGCTGGATGAGTTGATCGTTGCCGACGGCGCGGCGCTGCGCGCGTGGCTGCTGGACAACCACACCGCCTCTCCTGGCGTGTGGCTCGCCCTGACCAGGAAGGGCGGCTCCGTTACCACGCTGACCTGGCAGCAGGCGGTCGACGAAGCACTGTGCTTCGGCTGGATCGACGGGCAGGCCCGCAAGCGCGACGAGGGGAGTTCCTGGAGGCGGTTCACCCCGCGCCGACCGCGCAGCATCTGGTCCCAGCGCAACGTCGCCAACGTGGCCCGGTTGGAGGCGGCCGGCCTGATGCTGCCCGTCGGCCGCGCCGCGGTGGACGCCGCGAAGGCCGACGGGCGGTGGACGGCCGCCTATGCGCCGTCATCGGAAGCGGAGGTGCCGGCCGACCTGCGCGTCGCGATCGCCGCCGACCCAGCGGCGCAGGCGATGTTCGAGGTACTCACCAAGACCAACCGCTTCGCCCTCATCAGCCGGGTCAATGCCGTCAAGCGGGCCGAGACGCGAACCCGGAAGATCGCCGAGTGCGTGGCGATGCTGGCCCGGCACGAGACGGTCCACCCGCAGCGAGCCAGGCCGGCGGACCCGCCGGCGTCGTGACCGGGCTCCTGCCGGAACGGACAAACCCAGCCTATTGAGCGGAACTGTTCTCGAAGCCCTGCCTCGTCCGCTTCAAGACGGGTGAAGGTCTCCGCTGGTGCGCGGCCGGCCGTATCGTTCGACGAGGGCGTTGCCGATCGAGGCCAGGTGGTCTCGGACCCCCGGAGGGCCGGTCACCTCGACCCATTCGACCAGCCCGGAGAGCTCGCCGGCGAGCATGTACTCATTGGGGCCGCGGATCACGACCTCGATGCGGCCATCGGTCGTGGAACCTCCCACGTCGAGCCGGTCGCCGAGCGCCATCCGGAGTATGCCTATCCCGTCGGGTGTGCATACCGCCTGGACCTCCAGCGGCGTTCGTTTGCGATCGACCTCTTTGGCGATCTCATTCCAGCTCTCGGCAAGGTCGAAGTCCCCGGGGCGGTGCACAGGGTCGCCGGTCGGGTCGGCGGACGACACGCGGTCGATCCGGAAGATCCGTCGGCCGGTCTCGGTGTTGGAGACGAGGTACCACACAGGACCTTTGGCGACGATGCCCAGCGGGTGGACGGTTCTCCGGGTTTCGACGCCTTTGCTGTCGACGTAGCCGAGCGACACCTGGACGCCGCGGATCACCGCGTCCTGGAGTTCGTCGAGGAAGCGAGGCGGCCGGTGCTCGATCCGGCTCGCCCCCCATCGCTGCGGGTCTACGACCAGCGACGACGCCGCTGCCTCGGCCTGCACCTGGAAGGGCTTCGGTAGAGCATGGACGAGCTTGCGCAGAGCTGCCTTCATCGCCGGCGTCGCATCCGAGGCCGGACCGACAGCCAGGAACAGGGCGCGTGCCTCACTGGCGGTCAACCCGGACAGGTCGGTACGAGCGCCGCCCACCAGGCGCCAGCCGCCACCTCGGCCCTGCACGGAGTACACGGGCACCCCGGCCATGGCCAGGGCGTCGAGGTCACGGCGGGCGGTGCGCTCGGAGACGTCCAGCTCTCGGGAGACCTCTGCGGCTGTCACCTGCTCGCGCCGTTGGAGCAAGAGGAGTATGGCCACCAGCCGATCGGATCGCATACAGACAAAACTCTCATAAAAACCGGCCATGAGGTGACCGGTTTGGGGAGCAAGCTGGCGACATGACCTCATCGAGGAGGTCGACCGCCAGCGAACGCCCCCCGAGAGGAAATGCAGTGTTCAATCGAGCAGAATTTCCCGAGCCCACCCTGATCCAGGTCAACGGTGTGGAGCTCGAAGTCTTCGAGGCAGGCCGGGAGAACAAGGGAAAGCCCATCGTGCTCTGCCACGGCTGGCCGGAGCACGCCTTCTCCTGGCGTCACCTGATGCCCGTCCTCGCAGCGGCCGGCTACCACGTCATCGCACCGAACCAGCGGGGTTATGGCAACTCATCCCGCCCGACCGAGGTGACGGACTACGACATCGAACACCTGACGGGTGACCTCGTCGCGCTCCTGGACCACTATGGCTACGAGGACGCCACCTTCGTCGGCCATGACTGGGGTGCGTTCGTCGTCTGGGGACTGACCCTGTTGCACCCCGACCGGGTGAACAAGCTGATCAACCTGAGCCTGCCTTACCAGGAGCGCGGAGAAGCGCCGTGGATCGAGGTCATGGAAACCTTCCTCGGCGGCGACTTCTACTTCGTCCACTTCAACCGGCAGCCGGGCGTCGCGGACGCCGCATTCGATGCCAACACCTCCCAGTTCCTCCGCAACCTCTACCGGAAGAACGTGCCCCCCGCACCCCCTGAGCCGGGCATGGCATTTATCAACCTCGCCAAGGCGGAAACACCACTCGGTGAGCCCGTCATGAGCGACAGCGACCTGGCCGTCTACGTCTCCGCGTTCGAGACGTCGGGATTCACGGGCGGCATCAACTGGTACAGGAACCTCGACCGCAACTGGCACCAGCTGGCGGACGCGGACCCGATCATCAAGCAGCCCGCCCTCATGATCTACGGCGACCAGGACTTCGCGATCCCGAGGTTCGAAAGACTGGCAGAGTTCGTGCCCAACGTGGAAGTGGTCGGCCTGGACTGCGGTCACTGGGTCCAGGAGGAGATGCCAGAAGAAACCAACCAGGTGATTTCGGAATGGCTGGAACGGCAGGGCTAGTGTCCTGTGATCCGGTTCGTATCACCTGAAGGCCGAGTTCTCGCATCACACCGATGACAGCCGGACGTGGGGGCGGGCCAGGTCGCGCGGCCTCCTCGTCAGGGCTTCAAGGTCATCTGGTAGCGGGTTTCAGGCTCACCCTGGAGTGGAACCCAACCTCCCCACCGTGGCTCGTCGAGCCCGAGCGACTGACCCAAGCCCCGACAAGTGTCATCCCGACAACCCACTTGCCTAGTGAATCGGTGGCACTTCGACCTGAAGGTCGGTGGGGGCCGTGACGTCCCGCTGGACGTCCGCACACAACGGGTCGAGGCTACGGTGGAACGGCTGGTCAAAGCCGGCGCATTGCCGGGCCGGGCAGGTGGGCGACCTTGCAGCCCGCGTCGCGGGCTGCGGCCAGCGGGAGGGCGCCGATCGAGGCGGGCCGGTCCACGATCACCAGGACGGTGCCGAACTTCGCGGTCAGCTTGTCGAACGCGGCCCGCAGCCCCGGCTCGCTGTTGGGCAGTTGCTTGTCGAGGACCTTCTTCCCGGCCGGGGTGAGTCCGTGGCCGTGATGAGCACTCTTGCCGACGTCCAGGCCGAGGAACACGCCCACGCCTTCGGTATCGAACATCGCGTCTCTCCAGGCGAGTTGAACGTGCCGGCCTCGGCAGTGGTGTCGTACGCGCGCATCCACGTCATGCAGACCTGCCGTCCGCGAGCCGTCCGGCATTGCGCCGGACCGGGCGCAGCGGCCGGACCTCTCGTCAACGTCTCCGACGGCACCTCCCGGGCCCGGTGACACCACTCCCCAGGCCATCTGTTCGACAGGGGGACACAGCCATGCCGGGCCCGGAGGCCGGCGGCCCTCTTGCAGGACCGTGAAGAACACAACGGGGAAGGAGAAACACATCGCGGGACGTGGACGTGGCCGTTGGTAAAGGAACCGTGGTGGCGTTGAGCGGCCGGATCGTCTTCGGGGACGAAGCTGTCAGGCGATGACGCCACCGCACGAACGGAGTTGACCCCAGGGACCCACGCCGGCGGTCCCGGCATGCGGCCGGAGTCTGGCCTTGTACCGATGGCCGGGCCGACCTGCCGCAGGCCGGGCGGACGGCCCCGGGGGCACCGACCGCTCCGTGAGTACCGGGGCCGCAAGGGTGAACCGACGGGCATTGGCATGCAGGATCTGCGCGATCGGCCGGGCAAGCAAACATCCAGCCCTGGTGGCCTGATCGTGCCGGTCCGGAACAACCTGGGGGATGCATATTTGCGCACGAAACGCCCTTCATGATTAGGGAGTCTTGTGAGTCGATCAACGCGGCTGATACGTTAAATCACATGATCAAGCCAGCGGGGTTATTTAGGGATCAGGGATTTAGGAACCTATTCGTTGCAACAGCGGCCAGCGCCGCAAGCGTGAGCATTGCAAGAATTGCTATTCCCCTGGTCGCCGTTATAGCACTGGATGTTGGCGAATTCGAGGTGGGTCTTGTTTCCACCTTTTTGACCCTTCCTTTTCTCTTGATCGGCCTTCCGGCCGGCGTATGGGTGGACAGACTGAGGCGCCGCAATATACTGGCGTTCTGTCAGCTGGCTCGTTCTGTCATCCTGATCTCCATCCCTTTGTTCTGGTGGATGGACGTCCTTTCGATTTGGCAGCTCTACGTCACAGTTCTTCTCTTCGGTTCCTGCAATGTCTTCTTTGATGTTGCTTATCAGAGCTACCTGCCGAGCCTCATAGGGCGGGACAGAGTTCTGGAAGGGAACGCGAAGCTCGTCGGCGTTCAACAGGTGTTCGCCGTGGGCGGCCCATCCCTCGGCGGTCAGGTGGTGGCGCTGCTTACCGCTCCGGTCTCTTTCGTGGTGACCAGCGTGGGTCTCGCCGTGGCTTCGATCTCCATCTTCCGGATTCGCACTCCGGAGAAGGCGCCCGTCCGCAGGCCGGAGTCCCGCATGTTCAAGGAGGTCGAGTCCGGACTACGTCTGGTGTGGGGAAACACCCGGCTTCTCGCCATCGCGGGCTCGACAGCCTGGCTGAACCTGACGTCGTATGCCGTCTATACGGTGACCATGCTCTTCCTGGCGAGGACGCTGGACCTTTCGCCTGCTTTGATCGGCCTTTTCCTGAGCGTGTCCGGCGTGGGTGGGCTACTCGCTTCCTTTGTCTCCAGGAGAATATCCGAGAAGTTTGGGCCCGGCCCAGCCATGTGGCTGATACTGCTGATCGGGTCCCCTTTCGCGCTTGTCCTTGCGTTCGTTGATTCCGGCTGGTCCCTCTGGATCGCTGCGTGCGCGAACGGCTTCACCGCATTCATGACAGTCGTTTACAACGTCACTCAGGTCAGTTGTGTACAGGCTCTGGCGCCCGATGAATATCTCGGGCGTGTCAATGCGACGATGCGTTTCCTGACCTGGAGTGCGATGCCGGCCGGTTCCATGCTGGGCGGCGCGGTGGCAGGGTGGCTCGGGTCGCGCGAGGCACTCCTCGTATGTGCGGCCGCCGGGTGTGCCGCTTTCCTTCCGATTCTCTTGTCACCACTGCGCGGAATGCGTAAGTTCCCCTCGTTGTCCGACGAGGACGACGCGGCTCCCGAGGGCGCCGGCACCAGGGGTTGAAGTGCCAGGTGCGTCACCCGGCATATTGCCCGGTGCGTGATCCTGACAAGTTCCACTTCCGAATTTTCTGACTCCATCGTCAGTGAAACCTACCCGTTGTGCGGCCGACGCTCCTCTGCGGAGGAGTTTCGGTGAAATCCGTGCGCGCCAACGGGTAAGGAGCTGATCCATGCGCAGAAAGGGTTCCCTGAGAATGGTTGTGGGCAGTGACGACCTCGCCGGATCTACTGTGTTCCCGCTGGACTCTCGACTCATCGGCAGTGTCGGCGAGTTCGCAAGGAAGATTGGCGTGGCTCCGGAGGTGGTGGTCGAGAAGGCCGGGCACCTCCTCATGGCGCGATACGGCGGCCGGGTCGACGGGGAGTCGACCCTTCCGGACGCCGACACCCCCGTCGGTGAGTGGCTGCTGGAGCCGACGACGTATGGCACGGCCGGGAGCGGTGGCGTCACGTGCCCCGCGGCGTCCTTGGCTGCCGACGGCTGCTCCGTTCGCCTCGCGGCCGCATCTCACGAGCTCCCCGATGGGCTCGCAGACAGGGCGGCAGGCCACTTCAGGACCTTGCTCGCTGCCTTCGTCTCGGACCCCACGGCACCCGTCGGCACCCTGGACCTGCTGACCGAAGCCGAACGACGGCAGATCCTGGTCGATTGGAACGACACCGAAACGCCTCACCCGGCTGACGCGTCGGCGCATCGGATGATCTCTCAGCAGGCGGCGCGCTTCCCGCAGGCGACAGCCGTGATCGCTGGTGGGCGGACCCTCTCGTACGCGGAACTGAACGCCCGGGCGAACCGGCTGGCCCGGCACCTCCGGAACATTGGTGTGCGCCCCGGCAGCCTGGTGGCGGTCTGTCTGCGCCCAGGCGTCGAACTCGTTCCGACACTGCTGGGAGTCCTGAAGTCCGGCGGCGCGTACGTCCCCCTGGACCCGGACCACCCGGCGGAGCGAATCGCGTTCCTGTTGGAAGACACGGGAGCGTCGGTCGTCGTCAGCCAGGAGGCCCTTCGCGACCGGCTGCCCTCAGCGGGGCCCGGCGTCGTGTGCGTGGACAGCGACGGGCCGGCCATCGCGAGGCTGCCCGCCGACGACGTGCCTCCCTCCGCGGGTCCTGACGATCTCGCGTACGTCATCTACACCTCCGGATCGACGGGAACGCCCAAGGGCGTCCAGGTCAGTCACCGCAACTTCGCGGACTTCCTGATGAGCGCCGACGCCGCGTTCCCGCGGACCGGACGCGGCCACGGATCGGTCTTGCTGTCGTCCATCGCCTTCGATCTGCCGATCCCCTCGCTCTTCCTGCCACTGGTCCAGGGGGAGTCAGTGGTCATCATGGAGGAGTCGGGTCCGGCCGGCGTCGGCATGCTCGCCGCGGCCTTCGCCCGGGGCGAGCACTTCAGCACCGTCAAGCTCACCCCCTCCCACCTCGAACTGCTCCTGGAGGCGCTGGAGGGGAGCGACGCCCTCCTCGACGTGGGCACCCTGGTCGTGGCGGGCGAGCCGTTCACCGCGGACCTCGCGAGGTCGGCCGCCGCCGGCTGCGCCTCGTACACCGTCGTCCTCAACGAATACGGGCCCACCGAGACGACCGTGGGCGCCACCCTCTACGAGGTGGCCCCGGGCATGCCCGCGCGGAGCGGCACGCTCCCCATCGGCCGGCCGATGGCGAACACTCAGCTGTACGTGATGGACGGGCACGGACGCCCCGCCCCCGTCGGCGTCCCCGGCGAGCTGTGGGTCGGCGGGGCGGGCGTCGCCCGCGGCTATCTCAACCGTCCCGAACTCACCGCCGAACGCTTCGTGCCCCATCCGTTCTCCGACGACCCGGACGCCCGCGTCTACCGCACCGGCGACCTCGTCCGATGGCTCCCGGACGGGAACATCGACTTCCTCGGGCGGATGGACCACCAGCTGAAGATCCGCGGATTCCGGGTCGAGCTCGGCGAGATCGACGCCGCCGTCCTGGCGCACCCGGAGGTGACCCAGGCGGTCACCGTGATGCGTGAGGACCAGCCGGGCGACAAGCGTCTGGTCTCCTACATCGTCCGCGACGGGCCGGCCGCGGTCTCCCGGCGAGGGCGTGACGGCGGCGGGGCCGAGCTCCGCGGGACCCTGCGCAGGCACGTCGCCGAGCGGCTCCCCGAGCACATGGTGCCCAACGCGTTCGTGGTCCTGGAGCGGCTGCCGCTGTCCGCCAACGGCAAGGTGGACCGGCAGGCCCTCCCCAAGCCCAGCGGCCTGCGCGCAGAGTTCGACGGGCGGTACGTGGCGCCGCGTACCCCCACGGAGGAACGGCTCGCCCGGATCTGGGCCGACGCCCTGGCCGTGGACCGGGTGGGCATCCACGACGACTTCTTCGACCTCGGCGGGCACTCGCTGCTGGTGATGCGCGTGGTCAACCGCATCACGAGCGACCTGCGCCTCGACCTCACCGTCGGAGACCTGTTCGCCCGCCCCTCCGTCGCCGCGCTGGCCGAGCGCGCGGAGGGACTCCCGGACGCCGCGGCCACCGCCCTGGAGCCGCGCGACCGGGGAGAGGGGGACGCTCCCCTCTCGTTCGGACAGCAGCGCCTGTGGTTCCTGCACCGGCTCACGCCCGACAGCGGACAGCTCCTGACCCACCGGGTCGTGCGGCTGCGCGGTGCCGTGGACGCCCCCGCACTCGACGCCGCCTTCACCGCGCTGCTTGAACGCCATGAGGTGCTGCGCACCCGGATCGTGCGGGGCGACGACGGCGAACCGCGTCAACAGGTCTTACCGAACGTCGAGTTCAGCGTCGAGCGGCGGGATGCGGCCGGAGCCGACGAGGCGCTCCGGCTGGCGCGCGAGGAGGCCGGCAGGCCGCTGGACCCCGAGGACGGCCCGCTGCTGCGCGCGGTCCTGGTACGCGAGACGGACGATGCGCACCTTCTGCTGGTGGTTCTGCACCACATCGTCTCCGACGACTGGTCGGCCTCCGTCCTGGCCAAGGAGGTCGGGGAGCTCTACGCGGCGACCGTCGAGGGCCGCGCTCCCGCGCTGCCCGAGCTCTCCGTCCAGTACGCGGACTTCGCCGTCTGGGAGCGCGACAGGATCCGAGGTCCGCTCCTGCATCGCCAACTGGACTACTGGCGCGACCGGTTGGCGGGGCTCGACCCCCTGGAGCTGCCCACTGACCGCCAGCGGCCGCCGCGGCGCACAGGTGCCGGCGCGAGCGTGGAGTTCGCCGTCCCCGCCGAGGTGTCCGAAGGGCTGCGGCGCCTGGCACGCCGTACGGGCGTGACCCCCTTCATGGCGTTCCTCGCGGTGTTCCAGCTGCACCTCGCCAAGTACAGCGGGCAGGACGACGTGGCGGTCGGGGTGCCCACGGCGGGCCGCAACCGGGCCGAAACCGAAGACTTGATCGGCTTCTTCGTCAACACCCTCGTAATCCGCGTGGACTCGTCGGGCGACCCCACCTTCGAGGAGCTCCTCGGCCGGGTCAGGGAGGCGGCGCACGGCGCCTACGCCCACCAGGACGTCCCCTTCGAGCGGCTCGTGGAGGACCTCGCGCCCGACCGCGACCTGAGTCGCACCCCGCTCTTCCAGGCGATGCTCACGCCGCAGAACCTCTCCGACGAGGTGTGGGACCTCCCCGGCCTGCACAGCGAGGCGCTCCGCACGGGCATGGACGGCGCCCAGTTCGACCTCACCCTCGTCCTCCAGGAGTCCCCCGACGCCTTCCACGGGCAGCTCGGCTACAGCACCGACCTCTTCGAGCGGGCCACGGCCGAGCGGATGGCGGGGCACTTCCAGAACCTGCTGGCCAGGGCGGTCGACACCCCCGACGCCCGGCTGAGCGCGCTCGACATGCTCAGCGCCGCCGACCGGCACCGGCTCCTCGAGGAGTGGAACGACACCGGTCACCCGCTGCCCGCCGACAGCGTGCCCGCCCTCTTCGAGAAGCAGGCGGCCGCGACCCCGGACGCACCGGCCGTGCTCCACGAGGACACCGGGCTCAGTTACGGCGAACTCAACCGGCGCGCCAACAGGATCGCCCACCGCCTCATCGCCGCCGGCGCGGGACCGGGACAGGTGGTGGCGCTGGCCCTGCCCAAGTCCGTCGACCTGGTCGCGGCGCTCCTGGGCGTGGCCAAGACCGGCGCCGCCTACCTGCCGATCGACGTCCAGTACCCGGCCGACCGCATCGCGTACATGATCGAGGACGCCCGGCCCACCTGCGTTCTCACCCACACCACCGTCGAGAGCGCGCTGCCCGCGGAGCCGCACCGGCTCGCCCTGGACGACCCGGACTGCGCGGCACGGATCGACGCGTGCCCGGCCACCGATCCGCACGACGGCGAACGGCTCGGGCCCGTCACCCGGGACACGCCCTTCTACGTGATGTACACCTCGGGCTCCACCGGGCGCCCCAAGGGCGTGGTGATGCCGGGCACGGGCCTGGTGAACCTCACGTCCTGGCTGCGCGTGGCCACCCCCGGCGAACCGCACGGCAGGGTCGCCCAGTTCGCGACGATCAGCTTCGACATCGCCCCCTACGAGATCCTCAGCGCCCTCCTGTACGGCAAGTGCCTGGTCGTCGCGCCGGAGAACGTCCGCATCGACCCGGTCGGCCTGGTGCGCTGGCTGGAGCGGCACGGCATCCACGAGCTCAACGCCCCGAACCTCGTCCTGGAGGAGTTCTACAAGGCGGCCAACGCCACGGGCGCCGTCCTGCCGGAGCTGCGCGTCATCGCCCAGGGCGGCGACACGCACGTGCTCGGCGACTCCGCCCGTGCCTTCCACGCCCGCCACCCCTGGTGCACCCTGCACAACGGCTACGGGCCGACCGAGACGCACGGCGTCACCGACCACGCGCTGCCCACCGACGTCTCGCGGTGGCCCGGCGTCGCCCCCATCGGCCGGCCTGTCGGCAACACGCGCCTGTACGTCCTCGACGCGCACCGCAGGCTCGTGCCGCCGGGCGTGGCGGGCGAGTTGTACGCGGCCGGGGTCGGTCTCGCCCACGGCTATCTGCGCCGCCAGGAGCTGACCGACGAGCGCTTCGTGCCCGACCCCTACGGCGCGTCCGGCAGCCGCATGTACCGCACGGGCGACCTCGTGCGGTGGCTGCCCGACGGCACGCTGGACTTCCTCGGCCGCATCGACCAGCAGGTCAAGGTGCGCGGCATCCGCATCGAGCTCGGCGAGATCGAGTCGGCCCTCATGGAGCACGAGGACATGGCGTCCTGCGTGGTGCTCGCGTGGGAGAACGGGCCGGGTGACAAGCGCCTCGCCGCGTACTGCGTACCGAGGGACGGCCATGATATTGACATGTCCACGCTGCGAGCGTGGTGCGCACGGACCCTGCCCGAGTACATGGTGCCCAGCGCCTTCGTCCTCCTCGACCGGCTGCCCCTGACGGCGAACAAGAAGGTGGACCGCAAGGCGCTGCCCGCACCAGAGGTCGAGCGGCCGGAGCTCGCGCAGGGCTACACCGCCCCGCGCACCCCGGTCGAGGAGCAGGTGGCCCGCGTCTGGGCCGACGTGCTGGGCGTGGACCGGGTCGGCGTCCACGACAACTTCTTCCAACTCGGCGGCCATTCGCTTCTGGCGATGCGTGCCGTGAACGGCCTCGCGAACAAGATGCAGGTGGACGTGCCGGTACGTGATCTCTTCGCTCATCCGACGGTGGCGGGCCTCGCCGAGCACCTGGGCGGCCGGGCCGAGGACGCGGACCGCGTCCCCCTGCTCCCCAGGGCCGCCGACGCAGAACTGCCCCTGTCCTTCGGGCAGCAGCGCCTGTGGTTCCTCGACCAGCTGCAGGCCGGGTCGGCCGAGTATCTCCTGCCCGTCGTCGTCCGCCTGCGCGGCGCCGTCGACGACGCGGCCCTGGAGCGGGCCCTCGCGCGGCTCGTCGAGCGGCACGAGGCGCTTCGGACGCGGTTCGTCGCGGGCCGGGACGGCGATCCGCGGCAAGTCGTGGACGCACCCGCGGACTTCCCCCTGGCCCGGCTCGACGGCGGGCCCGACCCGCTGGACGTGGTACGGCGCGAGGCGTTCCGGCCCATGGACCTCCAGATGGGGCCGCCGATGCGGGCGGCCCTGGTGCGGGCCGCCGAGGACGAGCATCTGCTCCTGGTCGTGGTGCACCACATCGTGTCCGACGGCTGGTCGATGCGGCTCGTCGCGCAGGAGCTGCCGGAGCTGTACGCGGCCGAGCGCGCGGGGCGCCCCGCGGACCTCGCGGCACTGCCCGTGCAGTACGCGGACTTCGCGCTCTGGCAGCGTCAGTGGCTGCGCGAAGCCGCCGTCGACCGCCAACTGGACTACTGGCGAGATGCGTTGGCGGGCGTCGAGCCGCTGGAACTGCCGACGGACCAGCCGCGGCCCCCGGTGCGCTCGGGGCACGGGTCGAGCCTTGAGTTCGAGGTGCCCGGTGATGTGACGGAGGGGCTGCGGGAACTGGCACGGCGCGAGGACTGCACTCTGTTCATGGTGCTGCTCGGCCTCTTCCAGGCACTGCTGTCCACGTACTCGGGCCAGTCCGACGTGGCGGTGGGCGTGCCGATCGCCGGGCGGAACAGGACGGAGACCGAGGGCCTGGTCGGGTTCTTCGTCAACAACCTCGTCCTGCGGGCCGACCTCGGCGGCGATCCGACGGTCCGTGAGCTGCTGCGGCAGGTCAGGGGCCGCGCCCTGGACGCGTACGGCAATCAGGACGTCCCCTTCGAGCGCCTGGTCGAGGAGCTGGTTCCCGAGCGGGACCTCTCGCGCACCCCGCTGTTCCAGGTGATGCTCGCCCCGCAGGACAGCTCCGACGAGCACTGGCGGTTCCCGGGTCTGGACGCCGAGCGGCTGCCGCTCCGCGCGGCCACCTCCGCCCTGGATCTGATGATGTCGGTGCGGGAGGACGGCGACCGCATCGCGGCGCGCGTGGAGTACTCCACCGACCTCTTCGACCGTGCGACGATCGAGCGGATGACGGGGCACTTCGGAGTGCTCCTCGCGGCCGCGGTCGCGGGCCCCGACCGGCGTGTCGGCGAACTGGAGCTGCTGACCGGCGCCGAACGCGAGCGGCTCCTCGTCCAGTGGAACGACACGGCGACCCCGTTCCCCGCGGACCTCGGCGTCCCCGAGCTCTTCGAGGAGCTCGTGCGCGAGCGCCCGGACGCGGTGGCGCTGACCGCGGGCGAACAGTCCCTCACTTACGGTGAGTTGAACGTGGCGGCCAACCGGCTCGCCCGCCGTCTCACGGGGCTGGGAGTGGGCCCGGACACGCTCGTCGCGGTCTGCCTGGAACGTGGCCCCGACATGCTCGTCGGCCTGCTCGCCGTGCTCAAGGCCGGTGGCGCCTACGTTCCGCTGGACCCCGAATACCCCCTGGATCGGCTGACGTTCATGCTGGCGGACACCGCGGCCCCGGTCGTGGTCACCCAGGAGAGCCTGCGCGGACGGCTGCCCGACAGCGGTGCCGCGGTCGTCAGCGTGGACGGTGCCGCGGACGCGGCGGCCGTGGCGCGGGAGAGCGCGGCGGACCTGCCGTCCGAAGCGTCCGGCGACGACCTCGCGTACGTCATCTACACCTCGGGATCCACGGGCATGCCCAAGGGCGTCGGGGTGCCCCGCAGCGCTCTGACCAACCTGCTGCTCGGCCTGCGTGACACGCTGGACGTGACACCCGAGGACCGGCTGCTGTCCGTCACGACCATCATGTTCGACATCTCCAACCTGGAGCTGTACGTGCCCCTGGTCACCGGGGCCCGGGTCGTGCTCGCGAGCAGGGAACAGGCCCGCGACCCGCTGGCGCTCGCCACACTCCTGGCCGAGCAGCGCATCACGGTCATGCAGGCGACCCCGTCGGTCTGGCAGATGCTCGTCGACGAGCTGCCGGAGGAAGCGGCGCGACTGCACGTCCTGACCGGCGGTGAGGCGCTGCCCCTGGACCTCGCCGAGCGGCTGACGCGGCGCACCCGCCGGGTCACCAACCTCTACGGGCCGACGGAGACCACCATCTGGTCACTTGCCGCCGAGGTGGTGCCCGCAGCGCGCGCCGTTGCCATCGGCGGACCCATCGCCAACACGGAACTGTTCGTGATGGACCGGTTCGCCCGCCTGGCCCCGGTGGGTGTGCCGGGCGAGCTGTGGATCGGCGGGGCCGGCGTGGCCCGCGGCTATCTGAACCGCCCCGAGCTCACCGCCGAACGCTTCGTGCGGCACCCCTTCTCGACGGACCCGCAGGCCCGCGTCTACCGCACCGGCGACCTCGTGCGCCGGCTGGCCGACGGCACCGTCGAATACCTGGGGCGCATCGACCACCAGGTCAAGGTACGGGGCCACCGCATCGAACTCGGCGAGGTCGAGTCCGTGCTCGTGCGCCACGACGCCGTGGAATCCGCGGTGGTCGTCGTGCGCGAGGACACGCCCGGCGCGAAGCGGCTCGTCGCCTACTGCGTCACGGGCCGCGGCGCGGAACGGCCCGACGTGTCCGCTCTGCGTGCGTGGTGCGCGCGGAGCCTGCCCGAGTACATGGTGCCCAGTGCCTTCGTCCTCCTCGACCGGCTGCCCCTGACGGCGAACAAGAAGGTGGACCGCAAGGCCCTGCCCGCGCCCGAGGGCGAGCGCCCCGACCTGAGGGAGACGTACGTCGCCCCGCGCACGCCTGTGGAGCGGGTGGTGGCCCGCGTCTGGAGCGACGTGCTCGGCGTGGACCGGATCGGCGCCCACGACAACTTCTTCGAACTCGGGGGTGATTCCATCCTCAGCATCCAGGCCATCACCCGCGCCCGGAGGTTCGGCGTGGACATCACCCCACCAATGATGTTCCGTCACCCCACGGTCGCGGAACTGGCCGAGCACGCGGCACCCGGAAGCGAGACCGACGAGCCCCCGGTGACAGGGGCGGTGACGCCGACCGCGCACCAGAGGGTCCTCCTGGACGACACCGCGTATCACGGCGCTCCGGGCACCACCGCCCGGCTGATCGCCGCCCCGGAGCTCGACGTCGAAGCGCTGTGCCAGGCACTGACCGCGGTGATCGACCACCACGAAGCGCTGCGTCTGCGGCTCGAACGTGGCGGCGACGCACTGAAGTTGCACGTCGTCCCGGAAGCGGACGCGCTCCTGGACCACCACGACCTGACGGACCGGACGGAAGAGGCCGGACGCGCCGCGATGGAGGCCGTCTGTCACACCCTGAGGGCGGGTCTCGACCCGGCCGAGGGCCCGTTGCTGCGCGGCGCCGTGTTCGACATCGGCGAGCACCGGGCCCGGTACCTCTTCCTCGCCGCCCACCGGATCGCGGTCGACGAGGAGTCCTGGCCGATCCTGCTGACGGACCTGGACATCGCCCACCAGGCGCGCGTGGCGGGCAAGGACGTCGTACTTCCCCTGAAGAGCGCGCCGTTCACGGCCTGGGCGGCACGCGTCGCCGACGCGGCGACAGCGCCCTCCGCCACGGCCCGCGTGCGCACGCACGCCGAGTGGGCCCCGAGCGGAACGCCCGCGCACACGACCGACGAGGAGCGGCGGACCCGGCTCGCCGAAGTCGCCCTGGAGGCACTGGAGTCGGCGGTGCGCGACTGGCGAGAGGGACCCGCACGGGTCGAGCTCGCCATGAGCGCCCGTGAACGCCCCATCGACGGCATGGACCTCACCCGCACCGTCGGCTGCCTGCTGCACCCCGGGGGCGAACAGCCCGCCGTGACGCTGACCGTGGCTCAGCCGTCCGGCCCGCCGCCCGCCGGCCTGGGGGAAGAAGTGCGACTACCCCTGGAAGAAGGAGGGTTCGCCGCACCGTCCGGCGTGCGCGTCCACCCCGTGGATGTCACCGCCGTGCTCAACGACGGGTCGCTGTCCTTCGAGCTCGCCTACGCGACCGACACGTACACCGAGGGATCGATCGAAGCACTTGCCCAAAGCCTGCGGAGCCGCGTGACGGAACTGCTCGACGAGACCGCCGGCGCAGGCCGGAACACCGTCTCGGCCGACAGCTTCCCGCTCGCGGGACTCGATGAAGCGGGTCTGGCGTCAGTCCTTGAAAGGTTCTCAAAATGACCAACGTCGAAAACATCTACAAGCTGACGCCGCTTCAGTCCGGGATGTTGTTCCACGTCCTGTACGACGCGTCGGATGCGAACCCCTATGTCGCTCAGTCCATCGACGAGTTCACCGGCCCGCTGGACGTGACGCGGCTGCGCGAGGCGTGGCAGGCCGTGGTCGACCGGCACACGGCACTGCGCAGCGCGTTCGTGTGGGAGGGCCTGGACGAGCCGCTGCAGGTGGTGCAGCGCAGGGTCGAGCTGCCCTTCGAGGTCCTCGACTGGCGGTCCCTGCCGGCCGACGAACAGGAACGTCGGCTCGACGACGTGCTCGGCGAGGACCGAGGCCGCGGCTTCGACCTGGGCTCCGCGCCGCTGCTGCGCCTGACGGTGGTCCGCCTCGCCGACGAGCGCGCGACGGTCCTGTGGACCTTCCATCACCTGCTGCTCGACGGCTGGAGCACGCAGATGGTGCAGAAGGAGGTGTTCACCCTCTACCGCACCGCCACGGACGGCACCGCGGCCCGACTCCCCGACCCCGTCCCCTACGCCCGCTACATCGGCTGGCTCGGAGAGCAGTCCCGGGACCGCGCCGAGCAGTTCTGGCGCCGCTACCTGGGCGGATTCGCCGAGCCGACGGCACTCGGCATCGGCGGGGCGACCGGCGCGAACGGCTTCGGGGACGTCGACCTGGAGCTCGGCGCCGACCTGGCAGGCCGAATCGGCGACTTCGCCCGCGCCCACCGGGTGACCGTCAACACGGTGGTGCAGGGCGCCTGGGCGCTGCTCCTGTCCCGCTACGGCGGAGGCGACGAGGTCGTCTACGGATCCACCGTCTCCGGGCGCCCCGCGGGGCTCGAAGACGCGGAATCGATCGTCGGCCTGTTCATCAACACGCTGCCGGTGCGTGCCCGGGTGCGGTCGGATCTGCCGGTGGCGGAATGGCTGCGTGAACTCCAGGGCGAGCATGTGGAGTTGCGGCAGTTCGAATACACGTCGCTGGTCGACGCACAGGCATGGAGCGCGGTCCCCAAGGGCGAACAGCTCTTCCGGTCCATCCTCGTCTTCGAGAACTACCCGAAGATCCTCGGCGACTCGGATCTGCCGGGGAACCTCGCCGTGCACCACCAGAAAGGCATCGCCCGCACGGGCTACCCCCTCACCGCCGCCGTCGGCCACACCGACGAGCAGCTCCTCGCGGAATTCACGTACGACAAGAGTCTGTTCCGGCACGAGGAGATCGAGCGTCTCACCGGGCACTTCGCCGCGCTCCTGTCGTCCTTGGTGGCTGATCCGGCAGCGCTGGTGGGCGAGTTGGAGATGCTGGGTGCGGCGGAGTTGCGGGCGTTGTCGGAAGAGCGGGGCGGCGTCGGGGCGGGTGTCGCGGATGCGGCGACGTTGCACGGTCTGGTGGCGGAGCGGGCGCGGGAGTGTCCGGACGCCGTGGCGTTGACCGTGGGCGAGGAGTCGCTTTCGTACGGTGAGTTGGATGCCCGGTCGAACCGGCTCGCGCGTCACCTGGCGGCGCGCGGGGTCTCGGCCGGCTCGCTGGTCGGGGTGTGCCTGGAGCGTGGCCCGGATCT
>NZ_RDBO01000067.1:0-24581 GCF_008120935.1 Streptomyces sp. sk2.1 | reverse complement strand
GTCCCACCCCCCCCACCGACCTCCGCGCCCATCTCGCCCGGCAGCTCCCCGCCCACATGGTCCCGACCCGGATCAACCACCTCGACACGCTCCCCCACACCCCCAACAACAAGATCGACCGCAACGCGCTCCTCACCCTTCCCACCGCCCACGACCACCCGGACCACCCGGGCCACTCGGTCCCGGCCGCCGACCCGGCCGGCGCTCCAGGTGCTCCCGGTGCCACCGAGGCGGTCGTCGCCGGGGCCTGGCGGACCGTCCTGGGCATCCCCCACATCGACCCCGACAAGGGCTTCTTCGAGATCGGCGGCAGCTCCATGACCGCCCTCAACGCCCACAAGATCATCACCACCGAACTCGGCCGGGAGTTCCCGCTCTCCGCCCTCTTCCAGTACCCCACCGTCCACCGCCTCGCCGCCCACCTCGACGGCACCGGCACGATGAAGCACCTCGAACACGACACGGGCCGCCCGTCGAACCGCGTGGATCGTACGGACCGCACGGGCCTCGACAACGCCGTCGCCGTCGTGGGCATGGCGTGCAAGCTGCCCGGCGCCCCCGACATCGACACCTTCTGGAACAACCTCCGCGAGGGCGTCGAATCCATCCGCCACTTCACCCTCGACGAGCTCCGCGCCGCCGGACTGCCCGAGGAACTCATCACCGACCCCGACTACGTACCCGCCAAGGGACACATCGAGGGAGCCGACCTCTTCGACGCCGCGTTCTTCGACTACTCCCCGGCCGAGGCCGAGGTCATGGACCCGCAGCACCGGCTGTTCCTGGAGACCGCCTGGCAGGCCGTCGAGCACGCGGGCATCGTCCCGGAGAGCTTCGACGGCAGGATCGGGGTCTTCGCGGGAGCGGGCATCGGCGGCTACGAGCCGGAGTCCACCGGCGACGACATGACGTCGTTCTACCGCACCATGATCGGGGGCCGGAACGACTTCCTGTCGACCCGGCTCTCGCACAAGCTCAACCTGCGCGGCCCGGCACTGACCGTGCAGACGGCCTGCTCGACCGGGCTGGTCGCCACGCACCTGGCCCGCGAGAGCCTGCTGCGCGGCGAGTCCGACATCGCGCTCATCGGCGGGGCGTCGGTGACGGTTCCCCTGATCCAGGGCTACCCCTACCAGGAGGGCCTGGTCGTCTCCCCGGACGGCAAGTGCCGGGCCTTCGACGAGAAGGGCGCCGGGACGGTGGGCGCGGACGGTGTCGGTGTGGTGGTGCTGCGCCGGCTGTCCGACGCGATCGAGGCCGGGGACACCGTGTACGCCGTCCTGCGCGGCAGCGCCATCAACAACGACGGCTCCGCCAAGGTCGGTTTCACCGCCCCCAGCATCGAGGGCCAGGCCCGCGTCATCACCCAGGCCCACACCGACGCCGGCATCGACCCCGCCACCATCGGCTACATCGAGGCCCACGGCACCGGCACCCGCCTCGGCGACCCCATCGAAATACAAGCCCTGCAACAGGCCTTCGGCCCGGCACACCGCGAGGAACCCTGCGCGATCGGCTCCGTGAAGACCAACATCGGCCACACCGACGCCACCGCCGGCATCGCCGGACTCATCAAGACCGCACTCGCCGTCCACCACGGCGAACTCGTCCCCAGCCTCAACTACGAACACCCCAACCCCGAAATGGGAATGGACCCCAACCTCTTCCACGTCAACACCGAAACCCGCCCCTGGCACGAGGACGGACCCCGCCGCGCCGGAGTCTCCTCCTTCGGCATCGGCGGCACCAACGCCCACATCGTCCTCGAACAGGCACCGGCACGCCCCGAACAGCCGGAGCGGACCCCGGACACGGCCACGAGCACGGGCGGTGCGGTGCCGGTGGTGGTGTCGGGTCGTGACGAGGTGGCGTTGCGGGAGCAGGCGGGGCGTTGGGCGTCCTGGATCTCCCGTGGTGAGGGTGTGCGGGTGGCGGATGTGGCGGTGACGGCTGCGCGTCATCGTTCGCACTTCGAGTCCCGGGCCAGTGTGGTGGCGTCGGATGCGGCCGGGCTGGTCGAGGCGCTGGAGGCGCTGGCCGAGGGGCGGGCCCATGACGCGGTCGTCACCGGCAGCGCCGAGCGCCGCGGGAAGGTCGTCTTCGTCTACCCCGGCCAGGGCTCGCAATGGGTCGGCATGGGACGTGAACTCCTGCATTCCAGTGAGGTGTTCGCGCAGACGGTGGATGCGTGTGACGCCGCCTTGCGGCCGTTCACGGGCTGGTCGGTGCGGGAGGTCCTGGCCGGTGAGGAGGGCGAGAACCCGCCGTTCGACCGGGTGGACGTGGTCCAGCCCGCGCTGTTCGCGATGGGTGTGGCCCTGTCCGCACTGTGGCGGTCCCTCGGTGTCGAGCCGGTGGCCGTGGTGGGTCATTCGCAGGGCGAGGTGGTGGCCGCGGTGGTGAGCGGTGCTCTCACCCTGGAGCAGGGCGCACAGATCGTCGCCCAGCGCTCCAAGGCCGTCCTGGCCTGCGCCGGACAGGGCGGCATGGCGCTGATCGAACGCCCCGTCGCCCAGGTGGAGGCATTCCTCACCCCGTACGGCGACGCGTTGTCCGTCGCCGCGGTGAACACCGCCGGGTCCACGATCATCTCCGGGGAGGCGGACGCGATCGAACGGATCGTGGCCGAACTCCAGGACAGGGACGTCTACGCCCGCAAGATCAACGTGGACTACGCCTCCCACAACGCCCAGATGGACCCCCTCCTCCCCGACCTCGCCGAGAGTTTCGAGGACCTGGCCCCGCGCCGTGCCGACCTCGCGTTCTACTCCACGGTGACGGGAGACGTCTCCGACGGCACGGATCTGGACGGTACGTACTGGTGTCGCAACCTGCGCGAGCCCGTCCGCTTCGACCGCGCCCTGAACAGGCTTCTCGACGACGGTCACACCGTCTTCGTCGAGATCTCCGCGCACCCGGTGCTGTCGATGCCGCTGACCGACGGGAGTGCGGAGCGGGGCGGGATCGTCGTGGGCTCCCTCGCCCGCGACCACGGCACCACCGCCCAGCTCCTGCGCAACCTCGGCCTCCTCCACGTCCAGGGCCACACCATCGACTGGAACCAGGCCCTCGGCACCAACCCGGACACAGGCTCCCTCCTCAACCTCCCCACCTACGCCTTCCAGCGTCAGAGCTACTGGTCGGCCGTCACTCCCGCCGCGCGCATGCGCCGCTCCCCCGACGAGGAGGCTTTCTGGCAGGCAGCCGGGCAGGGGGAGGTGTCGCAGGTCGCCGATCTCCTCGACGTACCGGAGGAACTCCGCCGGAACCTCGACGGGCTTCTGCCGTACCTCGCGGCCTGGCAGCAGAAACTCCGCGAACCGTCCCGCGGGGCTTCGGCAGCCGGTGAGGACAACGGGACCCTTACTGGCCGGGGCAGTGCCGCGGACCGTTTCCGGACCCGGCTCGCCGACCTCGACGCCGGCGCCCGGCTGGATGTCGTGGTCGCCCTCCTGCGGGAGGAGACCGGCACCCTGCTGGGCATGACGGCCGACCAGGTCCCGGCATCGCAGTCCCTGCAACAGATCGGCCTGGATTCGCTGTTGGCGGTCGGGCTGCGTTCCGCGATCTCCCGTCATACCGGCGTCGGCGTACCGTCCGAGGTGCTGCTCAGGTCCACGGGCTGCGCGGGTGTCGCCCGTTACGTGATCGGCAGGCTCCTGCCGACCGAGGACGGGCCGGACGAGGAGGTCGACACGTCCGGCAGCCCCTGGCTGCGCGTCCTCAAGCCCGCCGGGCAGCCGCGCGCCCGGGTGTTCGCCATCGCGGGCAGTGGTGGGACGACCGACTCCCACGTACCGCTGATCCGGCACCTCCCGGAGGACATCGAGCTGGTGGGGCTCCAGTTGCCCGGCCGTGACACCCGCACGGGAGAGACTCCCCCGACGGATGCCACCGCGGTGGCGGACGAGGTGGCCGCGGCCCTGACCGACCGGCTCGACGTGCCCGTCGTCCTGTACGGGCACAGCCAGGGCACCTGGCTGGCCTGGGAGATCGCGCACCGGCTGACCCGGGTCCCCGGTCGGTCGCCGCTCTCGATGGTGGTGGCCTGCGGGTTGCCGCCGCACATGGAGCAGCCGCCGGAGCTGGCGAAGCTGCACTCGACCGAGGAGATGGTCGACTCGGCGGAGATCGGCGGACTGACCACGGCGTTCCGGGGAATCCTGCCCGAAGCGCTCCTCGAGAACGAGGAGGTGCTGACGTCCTACGTGACGAACCTCCAGACCGACATCACCATGGCGAAGAACCATGAGGTGCTGTTGCGTTCGGACCGTCGCGCGCCGCTGGACATCCCGGTGGTGGCGGTGGGTGCTTCGCTCGATCCGGTCCTGCCGAACGAAGTCCAGCCGGGCTGGGCAGAGTTGACGGACGGTCCGTTCACCCATCACACGATCGCGGGCACGCACGCCGCCCCGATCGAGAACCCGGAGGCGATGGTGGCCGAGTTGCTGGCGGCGCTCCGGGCCATCGATGCGGGCGCCGCGCACACGGACTGACCCGATACGGAAGACACGGAGGTCATGGAGGAGGGGCCCTGCCGTCCGGGCCGGACGGCAGGGCCCCTCCTCCGTGTCCGCGGTCCGGCCTCACCGACCGGCATCGGCGTCGCCCCGTCCGCGCCGACGCGGCGCTCGTGCACGGACCGTTCGGCTTCCTCGCCGGGTTCGACAGCGAGGGGCTGATGACCGAGGGGCAGTTCGCTGTTCTGCCCGCCGGGCAGACCCTCGCCGCGCACGGCCGCTCCCTCGACTCCCTCGCCCTCGCGGGACCGGTCCGCACGGCCGCACGGCCATGACCGTCCCCCCGCCCGACCGGCCATCGGTCCGCCGGTTCGCCGGTCCGTTCTCAGCACGCCGTGCTGTCGAGGGCGGCGACCTCGCGTACGGCCTCGGCGACGGCCGGGAAGTCCTTCTTGAGGATCGCACCGTGGTTGCCGGCGACCTTCGCGCTGATCCGGATGTTCGGGTTGCGGACGGTCGCCGCGTCGAGGCCGTTACGTATCCGTTCCTGCTCGTCGCCCCGGCTTCCGAAGGACGTGCCCGAAGCGACCACGTACCGCACCGGGACGGTGATGTTGTCCAGCACGGGGCCCAGCTCGCGCTCGCGGGAGAGCTTGCCGAGCTCGATGTTGCTGTCCGCCTGCTGTCCGGCGGTCATCCGCGGGGCCAGGCCCGTCGGGCGCAGCAGCGGCAGGAACCAGCCCATCCGCCGGAACAGCTTCCGGATCCGCTGTTCCATGGCGTCGTCGAGCCAGTCGTACGGGAACGCGCCGTCGACCAGGACCGCGCCCAGGGCGCGCCCCGGGTTCCGGTCGGCCCAGTGCGCCCCGACGACCGCCCCGTAGGACCAGCCCACCACCAGCGCCCGGTCCACGCCCCTGGCATCGAGAACGGCGTCGACATCGCGGACGGCCGCCTCGAAGGAGTAGTCCGCCGAACGCTTCGACTTCCTGCCGCGCGCCCGCTCGTCGTAGGTGATGTGCCGCCACTCCGTTCCCAGTTCGGCGATGACCCGCCGCCAGTAACCCTGGGTGGCGAACTGGCCGTTGAGGTAGATCACGGGGATTCCGGGGCCGCCGCTGTCGGTGACGGCCAGGGCCGTGTCGTCGACCGGCACCATGCCGGTCCACTGTGCGCGGGTCGGGACTGTGCTGCTCTTCATGGGTTCTCCCCCCGGTCGTGTGAGGCGTCCTGTTCCGGAGACTGCGGGTCAGAGGCTGTGGGTGGTGATGTCGCCGTGGGTGGTGGTGGCGTGGATGTCGAGTGCGGTGGTGCCGTCGTTCTTGAGGGTGTTGTCGATGCGGCCGTGGGTGGTGCCGGCGTCGAGGGAGGCCGAGACGCCGGGGGCGGCGCCGATGGAGATGTCGCCGGAGCCGGTGCGCAGTGCGACCGTGCCGCGCAGGGCCTGGGTGATGCGGATGTCGCCCCGGGCGGTGCTGATCTCCGCGGGCCCGCCCAGCCGTCCGATCTCGACGTCGCCGTCGATTGCGGTGAGGCGGACGCTCGCGGCCTCGTCGATCTTGATCTGCCGGTGGGCGCCCTCGAAGGCGATGTCCCCGAGCCGGCCGACGGCCCGGAACTCCGCGGCGGCGGCCCTCGCCTCCACGCGGGAGCCGGCGGGCAGTTGGACGGTGACCTCGACGGACCCGCGGGGGCCGGTGTACCGGTTGCCGTCCGCCGACGTCCCGACCCGCAGGACCCCGTCGGCGTACTCGGCCCCGGTCAGCTCGGCCGCCTTCACGTCCCGGCCCTTCGAGGCGTTCACGGGCCGCACCTCGACCGCGGCATCGGCCCGGTCCCCGGCGATCACCTGGATGCGCCCCGCGGGAACGTCCAGGACGACGGAGACCGGGGCGGTGATGTCGAACGTCTGCATGCTGCTCTCCTGTGCTCACTCGTTGTTTCCGACATGAGAAAAGCTACGTTGCTTTCCAAAGTTCGACAACGTTCTTGTTGCACAGAAACAGCATTTCCGCAGGTAGATGGAGAACAATCATTGCAACACTCTGAAAAGTAATGCAACGAAAGCCGCTTCACTCATTGCAATGAATGAGAAGTGAACGCTATGCCGGGAGGCGGGCCCACGCGGACCTCGTCGGGGTCGCACCGGAGGCGGCCCCCTCCGACAACGCCTCCGGCCCGGCCGCACCCGAACACGGGGATCCGCGGCCAAGGACTGTCCCGCAAGGGCCGCTCACGGCTTCGGGAACGGCGGGGTGCCATCCATCACCTGCAACAACTTCCGAGCAGGGGTCGCCTCCTCCGGCCGCACGGAGGAGGCGACACCCTCGATGACCGACCGGCCTGCGTGCACGGCCGCCCTTGAGGCCGCCTCCCAGCCGGTTTGCCGCTGGTAACCCGCGTCGTGCTTGCGGTCCCGGGTCGCCGCAGCGGCGGAGTGCCACTGGTCGGTCCGGCAGATACTTCCCAGCAGGTCCAGCAACTCGGCCTTGCAGGCAACGTGCGGGGACCCCGCCAGTTCGAGAAGGAACGGGACCGTGGGAGCCGTCGCCTCGCCGACGACGAATCCCAACGCGCAGACGGCATCGCCCAGCTCATCGACGGCGATGCGAGCCGTGTCCTCATCCCCGTATGCGATCCGGGACAGCAGAGGGGGAACACCGCCGGCCCCTGCCCCCGTCGCATCGCGCAGTTCTCCCCAGCGGACCCCGGAGACGCCCCTCAACAGACTTCCCACGCCCTGCTCCTCACCAGATTCTCGTTGCCGGTCCCCGACGGTGCCTTGAGCATGGTGCAACTACGGGTGAAACCCCGACCGGACAGCCGGTGACCGGGCAGTGGAACCGGAGCCCGGTGCGACGCCATGATCTTGTCGCGCCCGGAGTGATCACGGCGTCGGCCCCGTCCCGGACAGCCCCGTTCACAGGGCTGAGCTCATGCCGCTTCGGCGAACCGGTGACCGCGCCGCGACGGGGCGGATGTCCCAGGGCCGGCGTCCGGTCGGTGCGGTGGGGCCGGCGGGCTTGGAGGACACCGGGATCGTCGATCGTCCTGGGGAGCGCGAAGGGACGCGGCGGCTGATCGGCCCGCCGGCCGGGAAACAGCCAGGGCCCAGGAAGGCCCGGACCGAAGGGTCTCCGGCTCGGGCCTTCCGCGCTTGCTGGAGGGTGGATGACCCTCCTGAGAGTTACTTCACGTCGACGTAGTCTGCCGCGGAGGCGACCGCCGGGGTGGTGGACGTGCCTGCGAAGGAGTAACGGAAGTAGCCGTCCGCCGTGGCGTTCGTCGTCGTCCTCAGGTTGCCCCTGCTGTCCGTCGTGACGGTCTTGAGCGTCTTGTAAGTGCTGGTGCCCTTCTTCTTGAACTGGAGCTTGACCGGCTGCTTGGTGTAGCCCCCGTACTTGTAGGTCTCCCAGTTGGCGCGGGTCAGGGCACCCGTGACGGTGATCGTCCTGTTCTTCTTCACCGGTTCCGGCGAGGCGTTGACCGTCAGCCTGGAGTTGCGCAGGACCTTCGCCTTGGCCACGGAATTCTTGGTGATGTAGTCACCGTCGTTGGCCAGGACGTGGGCTCTCACGGTCCAGGTCCCGGCTGTGGTGTTGTCGCGGGAGTGGATGCGCGGGTTCATTTTCAGCGTGTAGGTGCAGGTGGTCGTGGTGAAGCTCTGGCGCACGCACTTGCCCGCGATGTTGTCGGGCACCACGAGGCCGTAGAAGCCGCCGTTCGGGAGAGGCGTGTGCCACATGACCGGGAAGGTGTTTCCGGTCTCGATGCCCGAGTCGTCCGTGGCGGTCACCGCGATGGTGAACGTCTTCACGTCCGTGGTCCCCAGGACGATGTCCTTCCCTCCGTTGACGACCACCTTCGTGATCTCGATGTCACCAGAGAAGTCATCCGCCCGGGCGGTCGCCGGAATCGTGAGCGCGGACAGGGCGAGCGCCCCGGCGAGGCCTGCCACGGTGGTGCGGTGATGCATGAAGGCGTATCCCCATGTTCCAGCGCCTCAGGAACTTCCCGAGGCAGAGCTGACAATGGCCACCCGGTACGCGGGTGACACAGACATGACCGTCAGATCACAGGAATGGTTGCCCAGCGATCACACGGCGGCCGGGACGAGCGCGGGGCTCACGCCGTCTTCCGGCCCCGAAGTGTTCCGGTCCCGGTTTGTGCGACATCCCGTGAGTTCCCCTGGGTCCCGCTGAGTCACTGACCCTGCGGCCAGGGAGTTCTTCTCTTTCGTGTGCTCTGCGGGTTTGTGACGTAGCTTCGGGATTCTTGAAGCGTTCTCATCTCGTCCGGCCGATTCGCAGCCGGGTCGAGGGCGAGGGGGCTCGGGTTGGCGACGCCGGCAGTCGTACGGGACCTGCGCAACCCCGGAGAGCCTCCGCGTCGACCGGCAGCTCGAAGAGGCCACGGTCAGAGGCCCTGACCCGCTCCACCTCGCCGAGGTCTTCGGGCTCGACGAAGAGACCGCGATGCGCTACGCGGACTCCACACGGGCCTTGCTGGAGCAGGCCGCCGAACAAATACCCGAGAGCCGACAGTGACCTTCTGCCATTCTGCTTGCCATGTCCGCACGAAATCGAAGACTGCCCCGGCACCGTGCCTGGCCACTGACCACCACCGACATCGACGAGTGCCTCGGCCCCTACATGAGCCGAGTCACGGACCTGGCATTCCTCACCGGACATGACAGCGGGACCATCGTCCTGGGAGCAGCATGGACCGCTCCGAACCCCCGCAACTACGGCCGCGGCATCCATCCGGACATGGTCGGCTTCCGCATTGACGTCCACCCCGTCGATGCCACTGAACGTGCAGCCATCCGCGCTGTTCTACGAGCGCAGGCCCTCCCGCAACTCCACGAATGGATCACGCAGGCGATCGCTGCCGACGAGACCTGGCAATTGACTGACCACCAGCACTACTGGCGGCTGACCGACGGCCACCTCATGCACCGCGACGAGGCGTGAGACCGATTCCAGGCTGCACGCACCCCCGGCGCGGGTTCACAACCAGCCCAAGGGGCCGCAACCGGAAATCAGGACACCAGACCCTCGGGCTCCCAACGGAAAACCTTCAGTTCCCCTGAACTCACGGGCCTTCACGGGCGTGATACTGGCGGACTCTCGTGATCGACTGTCGCCGGTTCCCCGTGGAACCCAACCTGCCGGTGACCGTGTGATCCCCAACTGCGTATCGGCTCCAGGTCCCGCCGCGGGTGGTGGTTCTGTCGTGGTGGCCGAGAGCGTTCGGGATGGTCCGGTCGTCGTTGCCTGCCCGGCAGGGGCGGGAACCGACTACGCAGGGAATGGGCCGCCGGAACCCGCTACGCGCTCCGGGGCGGGAGCCAGGTGTCGATGACCTCGGCGACAAGGGCGGCGCCGCGGCTGTTCTGATGGATGTGGTCGGTCGTGAGCACGAGACCCCGGCGCCGTGAGACCGTGTCGAGGCTGCGGCGCAGCAAGGTGCGCCGGACGAGGACGCCGACGCTCGCTGCGGGCGTCGGGTCCCGGTAGGGGATCGGCGGCGGGTCCGCCCGGCGTAGTTCCTCGGTCTGGCGTTCGTGGAGCGGGAGGTAGGTCGCCTTGTTGGTGGTGGCGATCTCGGCGATCATGCGGCTGTACGTCTGTGATGCCCGTGCCGCGGCTCCGTCGAGTTGTTGGCCGAGGACCGGGAGGGACAGCAGGGCGATCCTTGCGTCGGTCTGCGTTTGCAGCCGTTCGACGACGGCTCCCAGGCACTGCTGGAACCAGCCGGCCGACGGGCGCTCGGGGAGTTGTTTGCGCTTCATGGCCCGCTCGACGGGGTAGCCGTCGAGGCTCGCTCGGGCGTCGTTGGTCCCGATCAGGACGGTGATCACGTCGGGTGGGTCCGCGACGACGGCATCGAGGCGCTGTGAGAGGTTGTGGGCGAAGTCGCCGTTGACGCCGAAGCGGGCGAGCCGTACGTCGCCGGGAGGCCGGCGTCGTTCGAGAAGGTCCAGGTAGTCGACGCTGAGTTGCGCGCGGGTGAGGCTGTCGCCGAGGCATGCGACACGGGTCGTCACGGTGTTCGCGGGCCGGACGTGCCGGCGTGCTCGGTCGGGCGGGCTCCGGTCCGGGGACGGTGGTCGGTGCCGAGGCCGGCGGTGATGGTCAGGATGGACGCCGGTCCCGCCATGTCGACCGCGTGCCATGTCCCGGCCGGGTTGACGGTGGCCTCGCCCGGCCCGAGC
Source organism: Streptomyces sp. sk2.1 (assembly GCF_008120935.1). GTDB lineage: Bacteria > Actinomycetota > Actinomycetes > Streptomycetales > Streptomycetaceae > Streptomyces. The sequence continues at coordinate 13,904 of NZ_RDBO01000067.1, read as the reverse complement.
ACAACCCGGTCGGGCACTCCGTCCGCATCGCGGGTGACCGTCACCGACCCGCTGAGGCAGACGACCAGTTCGTCGCCGGCGGGGTGGCGCTCCCAATGGTCGCCGAGGCCGTCGCCGTCGAAGATCGTCACCATCCGGCCCTCGGCGCCGTCCACCGCGACCGCGGCGCTGTAGGCATGGAGCACCTCCGGGTCCCAGGCGAAGCCCTCGACGGGGTTCGCTCTCGACCCCAACCCGAGGTGCACGGGGGTGGTCCGCAGGTCGATGGCATTGGGTTCGTGATTGACGAGTCTCATGCCGACGATCGTCACAGGGCAGCAATGGGGTGGTCTTGAAGAAAAGGGAACGGAAGCCGACGCGATGGGCGGCCGGTCGGCGACTACCCGGCCCCGAGCAGGACTTCGCCGCGACGCCATGCTGTCGGCGATCGGCCCGTGAACTCGCTCCAGTCCCGGACGAGATGGGCCTGGTCGGCGTAGCCGGAGACGGTCGCCACATCGGCCCACGGAAGCGGGTCGTGCATGGTGGCCAGTTCGTGCGCGTGCTCGAAGCGCAGGACCCGGGCGAAGGTCTTCGGCGACAGGCCCACCTCACCGCGAAACCGCTCGGTGAGGTACCGACGGCTCCAGCCCAGTTCTGCGGCGACCCTCCCGACCTGGACGCGGCCCCGCGCGGCCAAGAGGCGGCGCCATGCCTCGGCCACCTCGGGGCGCACCCGGGACACGGGGTCGCCGCCGGCGCCGCGGCCGACGGCTCGCAGGAGCAACTCGTCCAGCGTGGCGAACCGCACGGCCCATGTCGTCGCCGCGCGGAGCCGGTCGACCAGTTCGACGCCGAGCGCTCCGAGAAGCTCGTCAAGCGGGACCAGTCGATGGGCGAGATCAGCGGCGGGCATGCCGTAGACGGCCCGGGCCCCGAGCGGTGTCAGCGACACCTGCACGCCTTCCTGGCGTCCGTCGTGGTGGATCGCGACGGACCGGCGCATCAGACCGCCGGCCACGCTGTCGAACCGGGTGACCGGTGACCCGTCGTCGACGCCCGCCGCCACCTCCAAGGGGCCGGACAGGCTGATCACCGCAGTGAGCACGCGGCCCGGCGGACCGCAGTGCACCCCTGCCGGGAACCCACGAAGATCGAAACCGACATACGAGCCGACGTACCGCCGCAAGGCGGGCGCCGGACGTGCGTGGATCCTGGTGGCCGCATGGTCTTCCACCCCCGCAGTGTACGAACCGGCGGTCGGAACATCGGTACAGCGGTTGACGCCGGGCCGGTGGTCTTGGCCGGGTGAGGATGTGCCCGGTGCCGCGCACGAGGCGGAACGTCTCGGAGATGTGCACGGTTTCGCCCGGCCGCGCCGTCCCTCGCCTCTGCCGCATTCGATCGTTCGCCGACGGGCGGTCGACGCGTCCGGGTGATGCGGTCGGGACAGGCTGCTGTCTGCCATCGGTGAACACCGCCCCGAGCGGGCGCAACAGTCATTACCGTCCGGTCTCATGACAACGGTCACAACCCGTACGGTCGAATACCCGGCCGACAACCTGACGATGATCGGACACCTCGCGCTCCCGGCCGGTACCGGGCGCCGGCCCGCGGTCCTGGTCGGACCCGAGGGGGTGGGGCTCAGCGATGTCGAGCGCCGCCGGGCCGAGGCTCTGGCCGAGCTGGGGTACGTGGCGCTGGCCTTCGACCTCCACGGCGGGCGCTATTTGGAGGACCCGGAGGAAATGTTGGCCCGCTGCATGCCGCTGCTCGCCGACCCCGACCGGATGCGAGGGATCGGTCACGCGGCGCTCGACGTGTTGCGTGCCGAACCACGGGCCGACCTCGACCGGACCGCCGCCATCGGCTACGGCACCGGGGGCGCAGTCGCACTGGAGCTCGGTCGCGATGGCGTCGACCTGCGCGCGATCGGAACGGTCAACGCGCTGACCACGGGCCGACCGGGCGAGGCGGCACGCATTCGCTGCCCGGTATGGGCCGGGGTCGGGTCGGAAGACCCGATCATGCCGCCCGCGCAACGGGTCGCGTTCACCGAAGAGATGCAGGCCGCGGGCGTCGACTGGCGCCTCGTGGTCTACGGAGGAGCCCTTCACGCCTTCCACCACCCATCGGTCGACCACACCGTGCCTCCCGGCGTCGGCCACCACCCACGGCACGCACAGCGAGCCTGGCGTGACATCGTCGCCCTGCTCGCCGAGTGCCTGCCCGTCATGGATTGATCCGACCGGCGCCTGATACGCACTCCTGCCCGCCGTCGTCGCCTTCGTCCGGCTCGGGCGCATCCGGGTCGCGCAGTGGGCGCAGGGCGCCGGCGGCCGAGGCGAAGGCGGTGAAGCTGTAGCGGCCGGGCAGGTTCGGGCTTGGCCTGGAGGGCTTCGATCTCGTCGGGTGACAGCTCGATGCCGCCGCCGGGTAGTTGCTCGCTCATCACAGGACCCCAGTCAAAACCACCGCTGCTCCATGAATCACCAGGTCGTCATCGGTGCCGGCGCCCGGCTCGTCGTGGTGGTCGGCCGACCCTTGCCCGGTAGCCGCGATTACTTCCGAGGTAATCGCCCTCTTCCATCGCTCCCGGCTACGTTCTGGTCGTCGCACCGCCCCGGGACGAACGGAACGAAGGAGCCCGACCGTGTCCGCCTATGGTTTCGCCCATCTCCGCAGCCGCCGCCATCACACCGACATCATCGAGTATCTGGAGCGCATCCAGGCCACCCTCGATCCCTTCGCGGGCCGCTTCCTCATCCATGGTCCGCCGACCGAGGTGGTGGAGGGCACCTGGCCCGGCAGCATGGTGCTGATCGAGTTCCCCGGCCTGGCCGAGGCCCGTGCCTGGTACGACTCGCCCGCCTATCGAGACATCCTGCGGCTGCGCACCGATCACATAGAAGGCGATCTGCTGCTGATCGAGGGCGTCGGACCGGACTACGACCCGGCCGAGCGGGCCGGCAAGCTGCGCGGCGAGGCCGAACGGGCGGAACAGTCGGCTCTTGAAGCGCCCTCACCGTGTCCGGCCGATGTGCAGTCGGGTTGAAGGTGAGGAGGCCCGGGCCGGCGTTGGCGGTCGTACGGGACCTGCGCGAGATCCGGGCGCCGGTCCCGACGTCCGAAACCTCGTCCTGACCGAAGCTCCCTCGACAGATCCAACGGCTCTGCGGCATCGATTGGTTCCCGATGGGAATGTGACGTTTCGCCCAGCCCGTCGCCCTGTCGCAGCACACCGTGACGGCCCCATACTCCAGGACCTGACGAACCGGCGGGTGAAGGAGCACAGTGGGCGCAGCAGCGGCAGCAGGGACCTGGAAGCTCGGGGACCTGGAAGTGAATCGCATCGGCTACGGCGCGATGCGGCTGACGGGCAACGGCATGATGGGCAACTCCGACGGCACGCCGATCGACCGCGATGCCGCCATCGGCCTGCTGCACAGCGCGTTCGAGCAGGGCGTCAACCACATCGACACGGCCGCCTTCTACTTCTCGCCGCTGCGGTCCGCGAACGAGCTCATCAACCGGGCCCTCTCGTCCTGGCACGGCGACGTGGTCGTGGTGACCAAGGTCGGCCCGGCACGCGATCCCTCCGGCGAGTGGATCACCAGGGCCCGCCCCGACCAACTGCGCGGCCAGGTCGAGGAGAACTTGCGACAGCTCGGCCGGGACCACCTGGACGTGGTGAACCTGCGTGCCGACGGCCCCCGCACGGCTTCGATCGCCGAGCAGTTCGGCGCCCTCGCCGAACTGCGTGAGGCCGGCCTGATCCGGCACCTCGGGCTCTCCGCCGTCCTGCCCGAGCACGTGGCCGAGGCCCAAGCGATCGCGCCCGTGGTCTGTGTGCAGAACTCCTACGGCCTGGACTGGCGCCGCGCCGACGAGAGTGGGCTGGTGGACCTGTGCGGGGAGCAGGGCATCGCCTTCGTCCCGTTCTTCGCGGTCTCCGGCCTGCGGCGCGAGGCAGCCGCGGACCAGGAGCAGGACGCGCGTGTCCGGTCCGTCGCCCGCGCCCACGGTGCGACGCCGGCCCAGGTACGGCTCGCCTGGACCCTCCACCGCGGTCCGCACGTGCTGGCCATTCCCGGCACCGCGAACCCGGTGCACCTGGCAGAGAACATCGCCGCCGGAAGCCTGCGCCTGACCGAGGAGGAGTTGGCCGTCCTCGGCGAGCCGGTCGGCCCCGCGACTTCACCGCGAACCCACGGGTGAAACCTCCGGTATCGGGACGACAGGCCCGTTGGTTTCCCGGGACGCCGACACCCGCATGGAGGGGTGTCGGCGTCCCGGTCGGCCCCGCGGATCCGGGTCAGCCGTGCATCGCCACGCGGTACAGAGTCGCAAGCGCGTCGTCGATGGGGTGGGGCTGCGGTCTGCCGGAGGAGTCGAGCCCGTTCCACCTCTGCAGGTTCACCGCGACCGCCATCTGCCGCTTGCCGTCGGCACTGGTCATGGCCAGCGTCCCACCGCCCCAGACCGTGCCGCCGTGGCCCCAGAAGGTGTCCTGGCCGGGGTCCTCCATCGGGTGCAGGCCGAGGCCGTAGTCGATCGGCTTTCCTTCCTGGGAGACGACCCGGACGGTGCGCCGCATCTGTGCCAGCGACGACGGGCTGACGATCTTTCCGGCCAGCAGCATGCCGTAGAAGCGGTTGAGGTCCGCGACGGTCGAGATCAGTGAAGCCGACGGCCCCACCCAGGACATGTCGTAGACGCTGTAGTCGCGGGGCGGGTCGATCATGCCGAACCACGCCTCGTAGAGCCGCGAGTGCGGCCCCTCGACGTTCGGTCCGGTGGGGAACCCGGTGTGCTGGAGCCCGGCGCGCTCGATGACGTCGCGGGTGATGCATTGCTCGGCCGTGGTGCCGGTCACCCGTTCCAGGAGCAGGACGAGGAGCAGGTAGTTGGTGTTGGAGTACAGTCCCGGCGCACCGCCCGGGGGGCCGGCGGGGGGTGCGGTGACTCCCATCCCGATCAGTTCGACGGGGTCGAACCGGGTGAGCCGGTGGTCGTCCAGGCTCTGCGGTCCGGTGTTCGCGAGGTCGGGGAACGCCTTGAGGGAGGGGTAGGCGCAGGGGAGGTACTCGGCGAGGCCGCTGGTGTGGTTGATCAGCATCCGGACCGTGATCGCTGCCCCGCGTTCCCCGGGGACCAGTTCCGGAAGGTACCGGCCGACCGGCGCGTCGAGTTCGATCCGGCCGGCCTCGGCCTGCCGCAGGACCGCGGCGGCGGTGAAGGTCTTGGTGATGCTGCCGACCCGGTGCCGCATGTCGGCGGTGACGGGACGGCCGGTGGCCACATCGGCGACCCCGACGGCCCCGCGCCACACCCGGTCCCCATCGCGCACCTCGGCGAACAGCCCCGGCACCCCGGCACGGCGCACGTTCTCCATGGCGGCATCCAGCGCCGCGCCGTCCAGTGGGTTTTCCATGTCATGTTTCCTTGTCGGTCTCGGCGGAGCGGGGTCGGTGGGCAGCGGGGTCAGCGGGTGGCAGGGCCGTCGTGCGCGTGCGCGTCCCTGCGGCGCCACAGCCGGACGACCGCCACGCCCCCGGCCGCGCACGGCAGCAACGTCAGCACGCCGTACCCGACGGGCACGATCACCTCGTACCGCTCGCCGCCCATGCCGAGGTCGACCAGCGCCACCGTCACGCCCGCGGCCCATGCCGAGGTGGCCGCGGCCCGCGCCCAGCGCCTGCCCGCCGCGACCGCGCGGATCACGAGGAGCCACAGCAGCACCCCCAGTCCGCCGGTGACGGCGAGGTAGGCGGTGATCGCGGTGCGGTCCCGACCCACCGGGCCCGGGCCCCAGTCCGGGTACGCCGCGCGGACGTGCCCGGCGATGGTGTCGACGGTGACCGCGTCCACCAGCGGGGCGATCGCGGCCACGGCGGTCAGCGCGAGCCCGACATACATCACGCCGATGGGGGCGCCCGGTGGGCGTGCGGCGGGTGCGGGCTGCGAAGGGGCGTCGGTGGTGGTCATGCGGGTCCCTCCCCGGATCATTAAACCTACGGTGTAGATTTCGCCCCGCACGATATGTTCTACGCCGTAGGTTTGGCAAGTGACAGGAGGACGGCGTGGCACGACGCGCACGAGGCACCTCGGCCGGGCTGGATCGCGCGAGCATCGCGGTCGCGGCGGTCGGCCTGGTCGACCGCGACGGGCTGGAACGGTTCGGGGTACGGCGGCTGGCCGACGAGCTCGGGGTGGACCCGATGTCGATCTACCACCACGTCAAGGGCAAGGCGGCGCTGCTGGACGCGGTCTGCGAGGTGGTCCTGGCCGAGGTCCGGATCGCCCCCGAGGACGGCCCGGAGGACGGCCCGGAGGGATGGCAGGCCATCGCCCGCCGCACCGCCCACGCGTATCGGGACATGGCCCACCGCCATCCCCGGGTCTTCCCGCTGCTGGCCGACCGCGCCCAGACGTCGGCCCCGGCACTCGTCGCGCTGGAGCGGCTGGTGGCGGCGATGCGGGATGCGGGCGTGCCCGAACAGGTCGTCGCGGACACTCCGTCGGTGCTGTTCGGGTTCCTCAACGGTCACCTGCTGGCGCGCACCTCGGCCGAGGTCCACGGCGCCGCGGCGGTGCCGGACCTCGACGCCGACGCATACCCGGCGCTGGCCGAACTCGCGCCGCAGATGGCCGACTTCGGATCGGAGGCGGAATTCGACCGCATGCTCGACACCGTCCTCATGGGCGTCGCGCAAGCGGGTTGATCATGGCGGCGGCCGGGCGGACGGGCGGGCTCGACCTGCTGGTGACCGACGCCGGCGGTGCGTTCGGGGGCGGGGTCGACGACGCCGGCATCTGCGTGGACGGCGCCCGGGACCACCCGGGCGCGGGCCGGTTCTTTCCGTGGGCGCCGCCGGTCGAAGGACCGTGTGAGCACACGAGGGGCCCCGGCGATCGGATGATCGCCGGGGCCCCTCGCGCGAAGACCGACGGGACGTCGGCCCCCGCGCGGCCGCTCAGTCGAGATCGAGACCCGATGCCTCCAGCAGCGCGTTCAGTTCGGCGTTGATGTCGTCCACCGAACGCTCCTCCTCGGCCGGTGCGATCGGCAGGGTGGCGACCGCCGCGGTGCCGGGACCCTCCTGCCGGGCCAGTTCGACGAGTTGCTCCAGCAGCCCGCTGCGGTGGATCCGGTCGGCGGAGAGCTGTTCGAGGACCCAGCCGAGTACGGACTCGGGGTCCTCGGCCCCGGATGCGCCGACCCCGGGCGCGCCGGTCGCGGGGGCCTCCGTCGGCAGGTCCATCCGGCCGAGTATCAGCCGTGCGATGTGGTCGGGGGTCGGATAGTCGAAGGCGAGCGTCGCGGGCAGGGAGATGCCGCTCTCGGCCGACAGGCGGCGTCGCAGCTCGACCGCCATCAGGGAGTCGAGCCCCAGGTCCTTGAGGACCTGCTGCGGCGAGAGCGAACCGCCCCCGCTCACCCCGAGCACGGTGGCGACCTCGCTCAGCACCATCTCCGTGACGAGGTCCTGGCGCCGGTCCTCGGCTGCGGCCAGCAGTCGTTCGCGCAGGCCGGCCGGGCTCGTCGCCGTGTCGGCGGAGGGGGCTCGGCGCAGTCGCCGGCGTACGAGCGCACGGAACAGGGCGGGAACGTCCTGGCCCTGCTCCGCCGCCCGCCGTACCGCCCGCAGGTCGAGCTTCACGGGGACGAAGTTGTCGGCGGGGCGGGCGAGCACCGCGTCGAGGAGGGCCAGGCCCTGCTCGAAGGGGAGCGGGGCGATGCCCTGGCGGCGCATGCGCTCCAGTTCCACCGCGCCCAGGTGCGAGGTCATGCCCACGCCCGCCTGGTGCCACAGGCCCCAGGCGAGGGCGGTTGCCGGGCGGCCCTCCGCGCGCCGCCGGGCGGCGAAGGCATCGAGGTAGGTGTTGGCCGCGCCGTAGATGCTCTGGCCCGCCGTGCCGACGGTGCCGGCCGCGGAGGAGAAGAGGACGAAGGCGGCGAGGTCGAGGTCCCGGGTGAGTTCGTCCAGGTAGAGGGCGCCCTTCACCTTCGGCGCCATCACGCGGGAGAGTCTCTCCGCATCCTGGCCGAGAAGGACGCCGTCGTCCAGGATTCCCGCGAGGTGCAGGACAACCGTCCAAGGCCGGCCCTCCTCAGCAAGACCGAGCACCTGCGCCACGTCATCTCTCCGAGCGACATCACAGGCCACCACACGTACGCATCGCGCACCTTCCTCTTCGAGTTCGTGGATGAGTTCCGCGGCTCCGGGGGCTTCGGCGCCGCGCCGTGAGGTCAGCACCAGGTGGCGGACGCCGTGGTGGCGGACGAGGTGCCGGGCGGTCTCGCGGCCGAGTTCGCCGGTGCCGCCGGTGATCAGCACCGTGCCCTCGGGGTCGAGCGGCCGTGCGACGGCCCCGTCGTCCGGGGCTGTCCCGTCCTCCGGGGCGACCCCGTCGTCCGTGGTGGCTTCGCGCACCAGACGGGCGGCGAGCACCTCGCCTTCCCGGACCGCGAGTTCGGGTTCGCCGGTGACGGCGAGGGCGCGGGCGAGCGCGTCCCGGTCCGCGTCGTCCGGGCCGAGGTCGATCAGGCGGAGGCCGCGCTCGGGGTGCTCGGCGCGGGCGGACCGGATGAGTCCCCACAGCGGTGCGTACGGCAGCCCGTCGAGCCGGTCGCCCGGGGCCGCGGCGACGCTGCCGCGGGTGACCCAGACGAGTTCCGTCGAGTCGAGCCGATCGTCGGACAGCAGTTCCTGGAGCTGCGCGAGGACGTACTCGGTCGCCTTGTAGGCGGCCTCGGGCTCGCTGTAGAAGGGCGGCCGACCGGTCGTGTCGACGACGACGCGGGCGGGCGCCCCCTGGCCGGAGTCGAGCAGGGCGGTCAGCGCGTCGATGTCGGACAGGGTCCGCACGCCAATCGGGGCGGCGAGTTCGCCGGTGCCGGTCAGCACGGCGTCGGCGACCGCGCCCTGCGGGGCGGGGGCCGCCACCGGCTGGAACTCCAGGCGGTGGAGGCCGTCGGCGCCGGTGTTGCGCGCGGCGCGGAGCTGTTCGGCGGTGGCCCGCCGGAGGTGGAGCGCACCGATCCGTACGACGGGTTCGCCCGTGGTGTCGGCGGCCCGGACCCGGATCTCCTGTCCGGCCCCGGAGGCTTCGACGTCGATGCGGACACGCAGCTCGGCGCTGCCCGCCGCGTACAGCTCGACGTCGCTCCACTCGAAGGGCAGCAGCGCCCCTTCCGGTTCCTCCGCGCCCTGTGCGGGGGTCGCGCCCTTCATGACGTGCAGGGCCGTGTCGAGGAGTGCGGGGTGCAGGTTGTACTCGGCCCCGGCCGCGGACCCGGTGGGTGCGGTGGTGGACCCGGTGGATCCCGCCGCCCCGGGCAGACGGACGATTCCGTACGCGGTGCCGCCCTTGCGCCACAGCTCGGTCAGGCCCCGGAAGGCGGGGCCGTAGTCGATGCCCTGGGCGCCGAACCGGTCGTAGAACCCGTCGAGGTCGACCCGCTCGGCCCCGGCCACCGGCCAGTGGCGCAGTTCCGCGAAGTCGTCCGGGGCCGGGCCGGCCGGCTCCTCGCGCAGTTCGCCGCTCGCGTGGCGGGTCCAGTCGTCCTGCGTGTCGTCGGGGCGGCTGTGGATCGCGAGGGGGCGGCGGCCGTTCGTGCCGGGCGCGCCGACCGTGATCTGTATCCGCACCGCCTCGTCGATCACCAGCGGCTCGGCCAGGGTCAGTTCGGCGACCCCGTCGGCGCCCGCCTCGTGGGCGGCGGCGGTGGCCAGTTCCAGCAGACCCGTACCGGGGACGATGACGGTCCCGAAGACCGTGTGGTCCTTCAGCCACGGCTGGTCGGTGAGCGAGAGCCTTCCGGTGAACAAGTGGCCTTCGCCGTCGGCGAGTTCGGTCACCGCGCCCAGCCAGGGGTGCGGCGAGGTCTCCAGGCCCAGCGATCCGGCGTCACCGGTGGCCTTCGGGACCGGAAGCCAGTAGTGCTCACGCTGGAAGGCGTACGTGGGCAGGTTCAGCAGGGAGCCGGTGCACGGGACGATCCCGAGGGCCCGGCCCCAGTCGACGTCGTAACCCTGGACGTGCAACAGGCCCAGGTTTCGCATGAGTTGAGCCGCGCCGCCGTTCCTTCGGGCGAGGGAGCCCACGACGATCCCGCCCCGCTCCGCACTCCCGTCGGTCAGCGGCATGGACAGCACCGGGTGCGCGGAGATCTCGACGAAGACGGTGTGGCCGTCGTCGAGGAGCCTGTTCAGGGCGCGGTCGAAGCGGACGGGCTCGCGCAGGTTGCGGCACCAGTACGTACCGTCCAGATCCGTGCCGTCGGACACCTCGCCCGTCACCGTGGAGTAGAACGCGATGTCCGCGCGGCGCGGGGCCAGGTCCTCGAAACTCTTGGCGAGGGCGGGGAGCAGGGGGTCCATCTGGGCGTTGTGGGAGGCGTAGTCCACGTTGATCTTGCGGGCGTAGATCTCCTTCTCCTGGAGCTCGGCCACGATCCGCTCGATCGCGTCCGCCTGGCCCGAAATCACGGTGGAACCAGCGGTGTTGACTGCGGCGACGGACAGGGCGTCGCCGTACGGGGCGAGGAACTCCTCCACCACCGCGACGGGGCGTTCGATCAGCGCCATGCCGCCCTGTCCGGCGCAGGCCAGGACGGCCTTGGAGCGCTGGGCGACGATCTGTGCGCCCTGCTCCAGGGTGAGAGCACCGCTCACGACCGCGGCGACCACTTCGCCCTGCGAGTGACCGACCACGGCCGTCGGTTCGACACCGAGGGACCGCCAGAGTGCGGACAGGGCCACACCCATCGCGAACAACGCCGGCTGGACCACGTCCACCCGGTCGAACGGCGGATGATCACCTTCCTCACCGGCCAGGACCTCCCGCACCGACCAGCCCGTGAACGGCAACAGCGCCGCATCACACGCATCCACCGTCTGCGCGAACACCTCACTGGATTCCAGGAGTTCACGCCCCATGCCGACCCATTGCGAGCCCTGGCCGGGGTAGACGAAGACGACCTTCCCGCGGCGCTCGGCCGAACCCGTCACCACCGCATCATGCGAACGCCCCCCGGCCAGCGCCTCCAGCGCCTCGACCAGCCCGACCGCATCCGGCGCCACCACACTGGCCCGGGACTCGAAGTGCGAACGATGACGAGCAGCCGTCACCGCCACATCCGCCACCCGCACACCCTCACCACCGGCCAGGTCCGACAGCCAGGACGCCCAGCGCCCCGCCTGCTCCCGCAACGCCGCCTCGTCACGACCCGACACCACCACCGGGAAGACACCGTCTCCGACGGCTCCGGCGGCCGGTTCCGCCAACGGCGGCTCCTCCACGATCACATGCGCGTTCGTACCGCTCAGACCGAACGACGACACACCCGCACGCCGGACCCGGCCCTCTTCCCGCTCCCACGGCGTGAGTTCGTCGACCACTCGTACCGGCAGGTCGTCCCAGGCGATGTTCGGGTTGCGCGGCGAGCTGTACCGGGTGCCGGGCAGGGCGTCCTTCCTGAAGGAGGCGAGCATCTTGCAGACACCGGCGATGCCGGCCGCCGACTCCAGGTGGCCGATGACGCTCTTCGCCGTGCCGAGTCCGAGTTCCCGGCCCGGCTCGCGGCCCTCCCCGTACACGGCGGCCAGCGCCTGCACCTCGATCGGGTCGCCCAGCGACGTGCCCGTGCCGTGGCACTCGACGTAGTCGACGTCCTCGGTGGACAGGCCGGCCGAACGGAGGGCGGCGCGGATGACCTTCTGCTGGGAGGAGCCGTTGGGGGCGGTGATGCCGCTGCTGGCGCCGTCGTGGTTGATGGCCGTGGCCCGGATGACGCCCAGTACCGTGCGATTCTGCTCGATCGCGTCGGAGAGCCGCATGACGGCGATCACGCCGACGCCCTCGCCGCGCCCGTACCCGTCCGCCTCGGCCGAGAACGCCTTGCTGCGGCCGTCCGGGGAGAGCGCGTGCGAGCGGCTGAGGGCGATGAACGCGCCGGGGTCCGTGAGGACCTGGACGCCACCCGCGAGCGCCAGTTCGCACTCGTCGTTGCGCAGCGCCTCGCAGGCCAGGTGCAGGGCCACCAGCGACGACGAGCACGCGGTGTCGATGGACAGCGCGGGGCCCTGGAGTCCGAGGTGGTAGGAGAGGCGGCCCGCGTTGAAGCTCGGCAGGGTGCCGGTCAGGGTGTACGTGTCCGGGGCACCGTTCGGGCGGTACTTGCCGTACTCGCCCACGCCTGCGCCCACGAAGACGCCGGTGCGGGAGTCGCGCAGCTCGCGCGGGCGGATGCCGGCGTTCTCCAGGGAGTTCCAGGCGGCCTCCAGGAGCAGCCGGTGCTGGGGGTCCATCGGTTCGGCCTCGCGCGGCGAGATGCCGAAGAAGGCCGCGTCGAAGTGGGCCACGTCGTCGAGGAAGGAGGCGTGGCGGGCGTACGTCCGGCCCTCGGCGTCCGGGTCCGGGTCGTAGAACGCGTCGATGTCGAAGCGGTCGGCCGGTACCTGGCGCACCGTGTCGCGGCCCTCGGCGAGCACGTCCCAGAGGCTGTCGAGGTCGTGGGCGTCGCCCGGCATGCGCAGGCCGACGCCGACGACGGCGAGCGGTTCGTCGGTGCGGTGCGCTGCGACGGCGGCGGAGGTGTCGGTGAGGGCGGGGGCGAGTTCGCCGAGCAGCCACCGTGCGGCGGCCGCCAGGTTCGGGTGGTCGAAGATCAGGGTCTTGGGTGTGATGACGCCGGTGCGCTTCTGTACGCGCACGCTGAGGTCGACGGCCATCATCGAGTCGAAGCCCAGGTCCTTGAAGCCGCGCTCGGGGTCGAGCGACGCGGGGTTCTCGGCGCCGAGCACCGCCGCCGCCTCGACGGCGAGCAGGGACCGCAGGTGGTTCTCGCGGGCGTCCTCGGCCAGGGCGAGCAGGGTGGTGCGCAGGGGGTTGGTCTGCTCGGCGGGGGCGTCCGCGATTGCTGCGCGGGCCTCGGGGACCTCGTGCAGGAAGGGGCGGTCGCCGCCCTCGGTGTACGCGGCGGCGGCCCGGGGCCAGTCGATCCCGGCGACGACGGTCGAGCCTCCGCGGTCGAGTGCCGCGTCGAGGGCGTCCAGGGCGCGTTCGGCGGGCATCGGTTCGAGGCCGATGCGGCGCAGTTGGTTCTCGGCGGCGCCGTGGGTCATTCCGCCGTCGGCCCAGGGGCCCCAGCCGATGGAGACGGCGGGCAGGCCCTCGGCCCGGCGCCCGGCGGCGAGGGCGTCCAGGGCGGCGTTGGCCATGGCGTAGTTGGCCTGGCCGATGTTGCCGAGGGTGCCGACGACCGACGAGTACAGGACGAAGGCGTCGAGGTCGCGGTCGCGGGTGAGTTCGTGCAGGTGGGTGGCCGCGGTGAGCTTGGGGGCGGCCGCGGCGGCGAGGGCTTCGGCGTCCAGGCGGTCGATGAGCCGGTCGTCGAGGACGCCCGCGGTGTGGAAGACGGCGCGCAGGGGTGCCTCGTCGCGGTCGAGCGCGGTGAGGAGTTCGTCGAGCCGGCGCCGGTCGGTGACGTCGCAGGAGGCGAGGGTCACGCGGGTGCCCGCGGCTTCGAGTGCGGCGGTGAGCTCGGCGGCGCCCTCGGCGTCGGGGCCGCGCCGGGACACGAGGACGAGGTGTTCGGCGCCGCGTTCGGCGAGGCGGTGGGCCAGGTGGGCGGCGAGTGCTCCGCTGCCGCCGGTGATCAGGACGGTGCCCCGGGGGGTCCAGGGCCGTGCGGTCGCCGTTGCGGTACCCGTACGGCGCAGCCTGCGGACGAGGCGTCCGGCGGGGCGCAGCGCGACGTGCTCCTCCGCGCCCGGGGTGCCGTGCGCGGCGAGGGTGGCCAGGAGTCGGCGGACCGCCGTCGGGTCGGGTTCGGCGGGCAGGTCGACGAGTCCACCCCAGCGGTTGGCGTGTTCGAGGGCGACGACGTGGCCCAGTCCCCAGGCGAGGGCCTGGGC
>NZ_RDBO01000066.1 GCF_008120935.1 Streptomyces sp. sk2.1 | reverse complement strand
CCGCCAGCGACAACTCGACCAGCGTCTTCACCGGCCCGTCCGCACACAGCACCGCGTCGGTAAGCTCGAAGAGCGCATCGGCACGGGCGTAGAGGCATTCGTAGAACTCGACCCGAAAGCGGGACAACACGTCCAACGCCTGGCCTGTGGGCGCATCGGCAGACAGACTCATACACAGCGGCCGTTCTCTTGTACTTCGTGACTCGACATCTCGAAGCGTGGAGAACGGCCGCCTCCGCTGTCCCGGAAAGAACCGCAGGTCAGCAGGCCGGGTGACCTGCGACGTTAAACGTCAAGCTCAGGACACACCTGTCAACTCCATCAGACCCGCAGGTATGGTCCACCCGCGTTCCCCGCAAGGGAAGGCAGGCCGCTGGCCCCTCTGCGCGCTGGGCCCTATGACCGAGCAGGAGCATCAGTCTCTCGTCAGCTCCCTCGCCCGCCACGCGGGGGCGCGCTGGAATCCGGAACCCGGCGTGTAGCGGCATGGCCATGATGAAGGGCATCGAGCATCCGCAGCATGCAGCACTGCGAGACAACAGTCCTGGGCGCCTTGTGCGGCATGGGAGGCTCGACTTGTCCGAGCCCACGTTGAGTCGTTTCCAACCTGGCGGCGCTGATTGCGTGTTGGGCGGATCTATGGAACGACGAAGCTCCTGGTAGACGGGTTCACGACCAAGGTCCACCGTCCGGCCAGGCCTGCGGGACGTGGACCTCGCGGACGGTGTCGATCAGGTCGGGGAAACGGCCTTCCCGGCGGGCCTGGGCCAGCTGCACGGACAGCCGCCGGTACATCGGCGGCGTGTGCGGCAGCACTCCCTCGGCGGCGAACCGGTACATCACCTGGCGCAGCGTGACCTTGAGCGGCGCGTGCCCGTCCACGATCTCCCGCGCCCGGTGCACCACGGCCGTCCACCGGATCCGTTCACGAGCCATACCGGTACATGTACCCCTTCGGCGTCGTCACCGCGCAAGCTGCCAGCGTCGCAGGCCCTCGACGAGTTCGCGGTGCCACTCGGTGCGGCGCGGCACGTACGTGTCGGGCGCCGCGCCGAGTGCGAGGACCTGGTCCGTGATCCTGTAGGTGACCCGGTGGGCCAGGACCCGGGCGGCGTGGTCCATCCGCTTCTCCGTCTTGTGCAGCGCGGGTCAGCCGACGGACGGTGCAGCCCTGTCCGGGGCGTGCGCGGCCTCCAGCCGGTCCAGCCTCTCGTAGAGGGCCCGGACCAGGCGGGCGCGGTTCTGGACGCAGCGGATGGTGCCCTTGGGCGGTACGGACAGGCGGCGGTCGGCTTCTTGGAGGACGATTTCGGCGAGGGCTCCGCGGCCGTCGTTTTTGGGCAGGGTGGCAGCGTGGCGGCGGACGTCGTCGGCCACGGCGCGGGCGTGGCCTGGGCCTCGTCCTTGCGCACCCACGACTTCGCGGTGATYCCSAGATCTGCGGACGCAGGCTAGGTGCAGGTCAGGACTGGACGTTGTCTCGGCGGTTGACCTCGGTTCGTCAAGACGAGCGGGGCGCGCTCGTCAACGGGCCACCCTCGGTGTGGACGTACGTGGCGGTGGCCGCAGATCTCGGCATCACCGCGAAGTCGTGGGTGCGCAAGGACGAGGCCCAGGCCACGCCCGCGCCGTGGCCGACGACGTCCGCCGCCACGCTGCCACCCTGCCCAAAAACGACGGCCGCGGAGCCCTCGCCGAAATCGTCCTCCAAGAAGCCGACCGCCGCCTGTCCGTACCGC
Source organism: Streptomyces sp. sk2.1 (assembly GCF_008120935.1). GTDB lineage: Bacteria > Actinomycetota > Actinomycetes > Streptomycetales > Streptomycetaceae > Streptomyces. The sequence continues at coordinate 1,561 of NZ_RDBO01000066.1, read as the reverse complement.
CCAAGGGCACCATCCGCTGCGTCCAGAACCGCGCTTGGCGTTTATCCTCGGCGGGCTTCGTGTTCCTTGATGGTCTCGGCGCGTTTGACGGTCTTGCCGACGTCGTGGCGCTTGGCGCGGTGTTTGTTCTTCGAGCCGGGCGGCCGCCCGGGGCCGGGGCGGGACGGTTTCGGTGTGGCTGCCGGACGGGCCGTGGTCGGTCGGAGGTTGCGAAACCCGCGGCGGACGCGGGCGGGGGTGAGGCGTCGTGGTTCGGTGCGGCGTTCCCAGGGGCGGCGGAGGTCTTCGGCGAGAGGTCGGGCGAGGCGGAGCTGGGTGTGGGCGGCGATGACGAGCCAGGTCCACAGGTCGGCGGTGTCCGCGTGGCGGACCTTCGGGGCGGTCCAGCCGAGCGTCTGCTTCATCAGCCGGAACGTGTGCTCCAGGTCGAAGCGGCGGAGGAACGACTGCCACCAGCGGTCGACATCCGTGCCGGTGGCGCCGGTYGCCGAACACCACAGCCAGACCGGTTTCGGGTCGCGGTCGCCAGGCAGGCGCTCGACCTTCAGCCGGATCAACGTGCMGTGGAGGATGGGAAGTTCCTCCTTGGTGTGCTTCAGCCAGGGGCCGCGGTGGGTGAGTCGGGGGTGCATCCGGTCCCAGGCCATCGCCTCGGCCTTGCCGTAGCGGGTGGTGTCCGTAGTTGTGGTGACCTCGGGCTGGTGCCAGCTCTCGGGCTTGCTGAAGGTGAGTACGCCGCCGTGTCGGCGCGGGCGGCCGCCCTTGGGCCCGGAACACGCGGGGCCCGGGTCACGGAGCATGACGCGGTCCGAGCGCAGACGCCCGACCAGCACCACCGGCAGATCCCCCAGGGCGTGGGAGAGGTAGGTGACGTCGTAGCCGGAGTCCATCACGATCAGGATCTCGGGATCGCCCGGATTCCAGTGCCCGGCCTGCATCAACCGCCCGACAACATCGCGTAGTTGGGTGGCGGTGACAGCGGTCGCGTCGTCCGCGGGGCCCAGGCGCACGGCGTCCAGCATCGCCACCCAGGAGGTGCGGCCCGCTTCCAGAGCGGCAACGAAGGAGTACGGCCAGCCTGGCACGAACTGGTCCGTCTTGCGGTCACCGCGTCCGTAGACGTGGCAGAACAGCCTCTCGTCGCTGGTCGGGGCATCGGGGCGGAGCCAGTTGGACACGTCCACGGCCAGCACGATCCGCCCGTCGGCCGCCCTTGGCAGCGGCAGGCCGGCCAGGGTCCGGCGCAACCGCGTCGGCTCCRGCCAGCCCCGATCCAAAGCGGCGTACAGGGCTCCGTGCCCACGCCGGTGCTCGGCCGCCAGCGACAACTCGACCAGCGTCTTCACCGGCCCGTCCGCACACAGCACCGCGTCGGTAAGCTCGAAGAGCGCATCGGCACGGGCGTAGAGGCATTCGTAGAACTCGACCCGAAAGCGGGACAACACGTCCAACGCCTGGCCTGTGGGCGCATCGGCAGACAGACTCATACACAGCGGCCGTTCTCTTGTACTTCGTGACTCGACATCTCGAAGCGTGGAGAACGGCCGCCTCCGCTGTCCCC
>NZ_RDBO01000065.1:254819-288073 GCF_008120935.1 Streptomyces sp. sk2.1 | reverse complement strand
GTGCGGGTGCGGGCGGTGCCGCCGGCGGGGCGGGCGGGAACACGGGCTGGGCCGGTGTCCGGTGGTCGGCCCGCGTCGCACCCTGGTACTGCTGCGGCGTTTGGGGCTGGTGATACGGCTGGGTTGGCTGCGTCGGTTGGGTCGGCTGGGTCTGCTGCGGCCGCTGCGGTTCGTCGACGGAGATCCCGAAGTCCGTCGCGAGCCCTTCCAGGCCGGAGCCGTACCCCTGGCCGACGGCGCGGAACTTCCAGGCGCCCTGGCGGCGGTAGAGCTCGCCGAGGATGAACGCGGTCTCCACCGTCGCGTCCGTGCTGTCGAAGCGCGCGATCTCCCTGCCGTTCGACGCGTCCGTGACGCGCACGTACAGCCCGCTCACCCGGCCGAAGGTGCCGCCGTCCGCGGAGGCGGCCAGGACCACTCGGTCGATGACCGGTTCGATGCGCGCCAGGTCGACCGCGAGGCTGTCCGTCGTCCCCGTGCCGGTGCTCCGCTTGCCCTCGTGGCGCACCGCCCCGGATGCGTGGGAGGGCTGGTTGTAGAAGACGAAGTCGGCGTCGTCGCGCACCTTTCCCGACACGAGGAGGAGCGCCGAGCCGTCCACGTCCGGGGCCCCCGGGGAGGTGTGCCACCCCAGTTCGACCCGCACGGCCTGAGCCGTCACCGGAACATTGGCTCCTTTAGGCATGGTCATGTTTCGCCCCCATCGCGAGTCCGGCTGCCCGAAAACCTTTCCCCGACAACCTAATCCCCCCGACCGGTACGGGACCCACGAACGGGTCCGTGGACACGGGCTCCGTCTTCGTCCGGGCCCCGTCCGTCGGCGCCGGCGCGGTGCCGTCACCGGCCCGGGCCGTTCGTACGGGCCTTGCGGCGGCCCCGGCGGATCGTGTGCGCGTGCGCGGTTTCGAGCCAGAATCGGTGCGGCACCGGAGGGAGATGCCGCCGAAACGTTCCCGCCGTCTCCCTTTCCGGCCACGGGGGCGCGGACCGGCCGGTCCGCCGAAGCCCTATCCTCGGGCCGGAAGAAGCTTATGGACAGAACCAGTTCGGCGGAACGGCGTGCCTGCGCGTCCGGCCGCACGCGATCAGAAGAGGGGCCCCGCATGGGCGAAGAGCTCGATCTCGAAACAGAAATCCGCAGCGGGACACCGCACTCGGCCCGTGTGTGGAACTACTGGATCGGCGGCAAGGACCACTACCCGGTGGACCAGGAACTGGGGGACCAGGTCATCGCGACCTATCCCCAGACCCGCGACCTCGCCCGGGCGTCACGGGCCTTCCAGGCGCGCGCCGTTCGCCACCTGGCGAGCGAGGCCGGAATCACCCAGTTCCTCGACATCGGTACCGGACTGCCCGTCCAGAACAGCACCCACGAGGTCGCGCAGCGTTTCCAGCCGAAGGCGCGCATCGTCTACGTCGACAACGACCCGCTGGTGCTGGCCCACGCCCGCGCCCTTCTGACGAGTGCGCCGGACGGCATGACGAACTACGTGCACGCGGACATGCTGAGCGCCGAGCAGGTGCTCCAGGAGGCCGGGCAGACCCTGGACATGACGCAGCCGGTGGCCGTCATGGTGCTGTCCACACTGGGGCACGTCGCCCCCCGGGACGGCATCGACCTCATGCGCCGGTACATGGCCGGCGTCGTACCGGGCAGCTACCTGGTGCTCTGCGACACCATCGCCACACCGCAGACGCTGGCCGCGCAGGAGGCGTACGCCTCGGGGGACACCCCGCCCTACCTGGTGCGCCGGCCCGAGGAGATCCTCGCGAGCGCCGACGGCATGGAGCTGATCGAGCCGGGCTTCGGTTCCATCTCCCTGTGGCGTCCGGAGGGGAACGAAATCGATGCCGAGCCCGTTGACCAGTGGGGGTTCGTCGCCCGGAAGTGAAAATGCGGTCCGCGCGACAACTCCCGTCGTGCCCACGGCGGCTGACGCCATGGGACGAGTGCGCGAAAGCGGTCATGTGCACAGCGAATAGCGTCATTCGTCGGCGCCCGGTTTCGGTCGGCGAGGGGCGCGCGCCGTTTTCCCCGTAAAAGAAGTGTGTACGGCGCGCAATGGGGAAGTGATCACCGGTGATCCGGTCGGCCGCACGGTCTGCCGACCGCCCGCCGGTGACACCCCTCCGGGGCCGAGGATCACCAGGTCAGGGGCGCACGGACCGGATCCCCGGGCCCCCATGGGCGCCACGCGGATGCCGCCCTTTGCAGTCCGGCCGCGACTTCTCGGCAACCATGCGGAACCACCCCCGAAAAGTCCCCGTCACTAACGGGACCTTTATCAATGTTCTAGCAGGTCAGGCGGCCAGAAACCACATAAAACGGATACCCCCGAGATTAGGTCTCCCCAACCAGCACATCGTGGGCTTAACTTAGGTGCCATGACCTCCCCTCGCTCCACCTTCGGCGGTGGCTACTACGCCACCTCGTCGTTCCCCGAAACTCCGATCTACGACTCCTTGGTCGCGGAGCGGGGCACCCCTCAGATCGCTCCGATCCGAGTGCCCGCCGCCTATGACACCGGCAATGGTTATCTGCCGGCTCTCCCGGCGGCCCTGCCGGCCCTTCCCGCGGCGCCCTCCCAGCCCGGCCCGTCGTACGGCTACCCCCAGCCGGCGGCTCCGCAGGGTTACGCGCCGATGCAGCCCGCCCAGTTGCAGCACGCCCCGGCGCCGTACATCCCGCAGCAGCCCGCCGCGCCCCGCGGCGGGTACCMGCCGCCCCCGTCGCCGCAGCAGCAGTACCAGCGGCCCGCGCCGGGCACCGGGTACGAGGCGATGCGTCCGGCGTCGCCGCGCCCCGCCCCGGTTCCCTCGCCCCATGAGGACCCGTACAACCGCCCGTACCAGGGCCGGGGGTACTGAGCCGGCGGTCGCGCACGGACGCACGGGGTCGTCGTCGAGCCATGGGGACTCGGCGGCGGCCCCGGTGTTCCGGCGGCGGACGGTCCGTCAACCCGGCCCGTCGCGCGGGAACCCCCGGGGCGGCCCTTGCACCGACCGGGCGAAGTCGCTCCCTCTTCGCCCCTTCGGCACCCGAAGCGGGCCGTACCGGGTCATGACGGATGCGGGAAGGGGTGCCGGACTGTGCGAGCGGTCACCGGAGTGTGGCGTTGGCGCCGCAGTCCCCTGCGCCGTGCCACCGACCGGTGCGAGGCGTGGGTGGCTCTCGTCTCGCTGCTCCTCGTGACGGTGGCCGCACCGGCCCTGGGCTGGGTGTGCGGTGCGCTCACCGACGGGGCGCTGCAGCGGACGGTGCGGGAGCAGCGGGCCCGGCTCCATGCCACGACCGCGGTCGTGGTGCGCCTGGCACCGGGGGCGTCGCGGCTGGTCACCGACCCCGAGACCGCCGCGGAACGGGGCCTGCGGGCCTCGGTGGTGGCGCGCTGGAGGGCCCCGGACGGCACGGCCCGCAGCGGCACGGTCACGACCTTCTCACGCAGCGTCAGGTCCGGCTCGGAGGTGGAGATCTGGACCGGCCCCGACGGCCGCGCGGCGCAGCGCCCCATGGACGCCGCGACCGCCCGCACCCACGCGGTGCTGGCCGGCATCGGGGTGGCCCTGCTCGCCGCCGGACTGGTCGAGGGCGGTCGCCGACTGGTCATCCGGTCCATGACACGCAGACGGTACGCCCGGATCGACCGGGCCTGGGCCGAGGCCGGTCCGGACTGGGGCAGGACCGGGACCGGCAGCTGATCACCTCCTGATCCGGACAACTCCCGCCCGCCGCGCGCGCTACGGTGGACCGGCCCGCCCGCCTTCCCGGCGGGCGCGCCCCGGGGTCCGCCGTTGCCGGAAGACCAGTGGTCCGGGCATCACGCACGCACGAGGTGGGGGCACAACAGCGCCATGGCACAGGGCACGGTCCAGGTGACGCACACCGGCACATCGCGGTGGCGGCGCCGCACAGGCGAATACGCCTCCCTCACCGCAGCCCTGGAGGCCGCGGCGGACGGCGACGTCCTCACCGTCGCACCGGGCACGTACCGGGAGAACCTGGTCCTGCACCGCGCGGTGACCCTGCGGGGGCCGGAGGGCTCCGTCGGTTCCGTGCGGATCGCCCCGGTCGACGGCGTGCCGCTGACCGTCCGTGCCTCCGCCGTCGTCTCGGACCTGCACGTGGAGGGCCAGGACTCGACCGTCCCGGCGCTGCTCGTCGAGGACGGCGCGCCGGAGATCGCGGACCTGCGGATCGTCACCCGTTCCGCCGCCGGGATCGAGGTGCGCGGCGCGGCCCGGCCGGCCGTGCGCCGCTGCACCGTCGACAACCCGGCCGGGGTCGGCATCGCCGTGCTCGACGGCGCGGGCGGGGTGTTCGAGGACTGCGAGGTCGTCTCCGCCGGGCAGGCCGGGGTCTCGGTGCGCGACGGCGCGCACCCCCGCCTGGAGCGCTGCCGGGTCCATCACGCCTCGGGCGCGGGGCTGAGCGTCACCGGGGAGGGCAGCGGCCTGGAGGGGGTCGGCTGCGAGGTGTACGAGGTCAAGGGCAGCGGCGTCCAGGTGACCGCACGGGCCGCCGCCCACCTCGGCGAGTGCACGGTGCACCGGACCTCGGCGGACGGCATCACGCTCGACACCGACGCCGTGCTGACGCTGGCCGACTGCGACATCCACGACATCCCGGAGAACGCGGTGGACCTGCGTTCCCGTTCGGTGCTCACCCTGACCCGCTCCACGGTGCGCCGGTTCGGCCGCAACGGACTCTCCGTCTGGGACCCGGGCACCCGGGTCGACGCCAACCAGTGCGAGATCCACGACAGCACGGGCGACTATCCCGCGGTCTGGGTGAGCGACGGGGCGACCGTGGTGCTGGACTCCTGCCGGGTCCACGACGTGCCGGACGCCCTCTTCGTGCTCGACCGGGGCTCGCGCGCCGACGTCGTGGACAGCGACCTGTCCCAGGTGCGCAACACCGCGGTGTCGGTGAGCGACGGGGCGACCGCGCAGCTCGACGACTGCCGGATCCGCGAGGCGTCCACCGGTGCCTGGTTCCGCGACCACGGCAGCGGCGGCACGCTGAACAACTGCACCGTCGACGCGGTGCAGACCGGAGTGATCGTCACCAAGGGCGCCGACCCGACGATCGAGCGCTGCACGGTCACCTCGACCGCCGAGGCCGGTTTCTACGTCTCCGCCGAGGGCCGCGGCACGTTCCGCCAGTGCCGGGTCACCGGCAGCGACGGCTACGGCTTCCACGTGATGGACGGCTGCCGCACGACGCTGTCCCGCTGCCGCACCGAGCGGTGCTCGCGCGGGGGTTACGAGTTCGCCGAGGRCGGCGCGCACGGCGACGGCCAGGGGGCCGGTCCCGTGGTCGAGGACTGCACGAGCGACGAGAGCGCGCTGCGCTCCCCCGCGACACCCCCGGCCCCCGCCGTGCTGACGGCGACCCAGTCGGCCCCCGGGCTGCTCGGCGGGGTGCCCGGACAGCGTGCCGTGGAGCCCGCCCCGGCCGAGGCGCCCGCCGTCGAACCGGCGCGTTCGCCGGACGCCGTCCTCGGCGAACTGGACGCGCTGGTGGGCCTGGACAGCGTCAAGCGGGAGGTGCGCGCCCTCACCGACATGATCGAGGTCGGCCGCCGGCGCCGGGAGGCCGGGCTCAAGGCCGCGTCGGTCCGGCGCCACCTCGTCTTCACCGGCTCCCCCGGCACCGGCAAGACCACCGTGGCACGGCTGTACGGCGAGATCCTCGCCTCGCTCGGGGTGCTGGAGCGGGGCCATCTGGTCGAGGTGTCCCGTGTCGACCTGGTCGGTGAGCACATCGGCTCCACCGCCATCCGCACGCAGGAGGCGTTCGACCGGGCGCGCGGCGGGGTGCTGTTCGTCGACGAGGCGTACGCCCTGTCGCCCGAGGACTCCGGCCGGGACTTCGGCCGGGAGGCGATCGACACGCTCGTGAAGCTGATGGAGGACCACCGGGACGCGGTGGTCGTCATCGTCGCCGGGTACACCCGCGAGATGGAGCGGTTCCTCACCGTCAACCCCGGTGTGGCGTCCCGTTTCTCACGGACCATCACCTTCAGCGACTACGAGCCCGCCGAACTGCTGCGGATCGTGGAGCAGCAGTCCGACGAGCACGAGTACAGCCTGGCGGCCGGGACCGGGGAGGCGTTGCTGAAGTACTTCACGGAGCTGCCGAAGGGCCCCGCGTTCGGCAACGGCCGCACCGCGCGCCAGACCTTCGAGTCGATGGTGGAGCGGCACGCGGGCCGGGTCGCCCAGCTCGCCGAGCCGAGCACGGACGACCTCAGCCTGCTCTACCCGGAGGACCTGCCCGAACTCCCCTGAGGGCGGGGGGATCCGGTGTCGCCCGCCCCGTCGGCCTGGTGGGGCAGGACCGGGTCCAGCCGGTCCAGCAGCGCGGCCCGTTCCTGGGCGAAGACCGGGTCGGCCTGGTAGTCGGAGTGGCCCAGGACGGCTTCGGGCAGCGGGTGTTCGGGGGTCCGCCCGTAGACCAGGGGGTCCTTCAGCGGTCCCCGGTCCACCTCGGGCCCCGGCCCCTCGTCGAGGCGGACCCGGCCGCCGATCGGGTCGGTGGCCCGCCACAGGTTGCGCCAGCAGTGCACGGACCGGTGCAGCGCCCCCAGCGGTACGGGACCGAAGTAGGCCGGGAACCAGCGCCCGTACAGCCGCTCGATCGGCGAGCCGTAGGTGAGCAGGGCGACCCGGCGGCGGGTACCGGCGGGCAGTTGCCAGACCGCGGACGCGGCGAGGACGCTGCCCTGGGAGTGTCCGGAGATGACGAGCCTGCCCCGGGTGAGCGCGGTCCAGCCGGACATCCGTGACGCCAGGTCGGGGACGGCCCGTTCGGCGTAGCAGGGCGGTGCGAAGGGGTGGGCGGCGCGCGGCCAGAAGGTGCCGACGTCCCAGAGGATGCCGATGGTGCGCCGGGCGGAGGCGTCGCGGTAGGCGCGCCGGCCCCAGGTGACGAAGAGTATGAAGCCGAGGCCGATCATCCAGGAGCCGGTCGACTGGGCGGCCTGCGCGAGGGACTCGACGAACGGGCCGCTGCCCTTCATCGCGAGCCCCGGCACCTCTCCGCTCACCCAGGCCCCGACGACCGCCCCCGCGCCGAGCAGCAGGGCGGCCGCGCAGACCGGGCCGAGGATCCAGGGCGCGGAGTCGGTGAGGGCGGCCGTGGCCCGGATGCGGGCGATCTGCCGGGTCCGGGCGGGGTCCGGCCGCTCCTGCTCGTACTCCTGGTCGATCCCGGGTTCCAGGGCGCGGGCGGCGAGCCAGGTCCGTACGAGCAGCAGGAGGGCGGGAACGGCCAGCAGCACCAGGAGGACGGGGATGACGGACGCCTGCCAGCTGAGCAGCACCGGCGGTCCCTCGATGACGGAGCTCCTGCCCATGCCGGGGGTGCCGGGGCCGTCGAGCCAGTCGGCGACGCGCTGGGAGACCCCGCCGCTCATGACGCCGCCGAGGGCGCAGGCGAGCATCGCGACCACGGGTCCGCCGAGTCCGTACATGACGGTGCGGGGTTCGGGGGTCCGGCGGTACAGGCTCAGGGCCACCGCGGCGAGCACGACGACGAGTGCCCCCTGGCCGAGGGCGATGGCGCTGAAGGCGAAGTCGCCGGGCAGGGTGCCGGAGGAGGTCCAGTCGGGGCGGGACCAGGAGGCGTACACCGCGGCGAGGAGCAGCAGGGCCAGGGCAGCGCCGGGCAGGTAGGTGATGAGGGCGCGGTCGAGCCGGTTGTCGAGGCGCCGTTCGCTGCGGCCGCGGCGGCAGACCACCCAGAGCACGACGAGCGCGCCCGCGGCCAGCGCCGCCTCGATCAGGCGGCCGACGAGGTCCGGCACCGGGCCGGTGACCGCGCGGTCGTGGCGTGCGGCGGCCCCCGCGACCGACGCGGCGACCGTCAGGAACCCGGCGGCGGTGTGGGCGGCGCGCAGCCGGGCGACCAGGCGGCGGCCGTACCAGAATCCGGGGCGGCCGAGGGCGGGCCGGCCGCCGGGCTCGGCGACCGGCTCGATGAGGGTGTCGTCCTCGGGTTCCGATCCGGCCAGGGGGCGCTGCGACTCGTACGCGCTCCAGGTCCGGTTGGACAGGAACCAGAGCAGTACGACCAGGGCGGTGGGCACCAGGGCGGCGAGGGCGAGCCGGCGGCCCGGCTGGGACCACCAGCCGCCCTGGGCCGTGGACAGGAAGCCGAGCCAGGAGCGCTGGTTCGAGCAGTCCGGGACGCCCGCGCACTGCCAGGCCGCCAGGTCGAGCGCGACCTCGCAGACCGCCGCGGTCAGCAGGACCGTGAGGCTGAGCGCGAGGAGCCGGACGAGGACCCCGTACAGGCGCACCGCGCGGGTGCGGCTCCTGGCGGTCGGGCGCATCCAGTGGGCGAGGTTGACCACCATGAACGGCAGGAGCAGCAGCCACAGGGCGCGGGAGCCGTTCCCGGAGGTCAGGTTGGACCAGCAGTATGCCTCGGCGATGGGCCGGTCGCGGTAGCGCTCCGGGTGCTGTTCGGCTTCCCTGTCGTCGGCGCGCCGGTAGATGGCGGCGGTCGCGTCGCCGGTGATCCTGACCGTGGACGGGTCGTCGAGCATCTCCTGGGGAGTGGCGCCGCCCACGCCGTGGACCAGCAGCTCCAGCGCGGGCCCGGGACTCTGCGGGGCCGGGGTGGCAGGTGGCACTGAGGTGACTCGCTCTCTTGGTCGTGGGGGGGGAGGTGCTGATGCGGTGTCACCAGAATTGTGGAAGAGAGGTGGTGTCCGCACCCTCTCCCCCGAATCTCCCCGGTGCGGCGGGCGGCCACACCGCGTGGCAGGATGACCCCGTCCGGAGGGACTGCCGCACGGCCTGAGGAAAGGACGGGACCCCGCGTTGAGCGAGAATCAGAATCTGCTCGCGGAGCAACGGCGTGCCCTGATCCTCGACGAGGTGCGCAGGCGCGGCGGGGTCCGCGTCAACGAACTGACCCGGAGGCTGAACGTCTCCGACATGACCGTGCGCCGGGACCTGGACGTGTTGTCCCGCATGGGGGTCGTGGAGAAGGTGCACGGCGGGGCCGTCCCGGTGGCCGGGGCCAGCACGCACGAGCCCGGTTTCGAGGCCAAGTCGGCACTGGAGCTGGCCGCCAAGGAGGACATCGCGCGGGCGGCGGCGGCCATGGCCGCGCCCGGCAGCGCGATCGCGCTCTCCGGCGGCACGACGACGTACGCGCTCGCCCAACGGCTGCTGGACGTACCGGATCTGACGGTGGTGACCAATTCGGTCCGGGTCTCCGACGCGTTCCACTCCGCCCGACGGACGGGGGCCTCGTCGGGGGCGCGGGACGGGGCGGCGACGGTGGTGCTCACCGGCGGGGTGCGGACCCCGTCGGACTCGCTGGTCGGTCCGGTGGCCGACCGGGCGATCGACTCCCTCCACTTCGACGTGCTGTTCCTCGGGGTGCACGGGATCTCGGTGGAGGCCGGTCTCTCCACGCCGAATCTGGCGGAGGCCGAGACGAACCGCCGGTTCGTGCAGTCGGCGCGGCGCGTGGTGGTGGTCGCGGATCACACCAAGTGGGGCACGGTGGGCCTGAGTTCGTTCGCGTCGCTGGAGCAGGTCGACACGTTCGTGACGGACGACGGGCTGTCGGCCGCGGCCCGTGCGGAGATCGAGGAGCACCTGCCGGGTCTGGTGGTGGCGGGGCGGGGCGCGGCGAGCGACTCCTGAGCCGACGAGCCACCGGGGATTCCGTTTGTCCTCCCCCGAAAGGGCGGCCGGATCGCGTGGGCCGGACGGCATTTGTCGGACACGCCCTAGGATCGTGGGGTGGCAGTCTTCCGGATCGAGCGATTCAGTTCCTTGACCGCGGCCGAGTCCTGGCGCCGCGTCACGGACTGGGAACGGCATGCCGCGCAGGTTCCGCTGACCAGGATCACCGTGCCCACGGGGCTGCCCACCTCGGTCGGGACGGTCTTCGTGGCGCGTACGGGGCTGGGTCCGCTGGGTTTCGACGACCCGATGGAAGTGGTGCGGTGGTCCCCGCCCTCCGCCGGGCGCGCGGGGCTGTGCAGGCTGGAGAAGCGCGGCCGGCTGATCCGGGGCCGGGCCTCGATCGATGTGTATCCGACCGGTTCCGGATCGCATGTGGTGTGGGTGGAGGAGCTGACCGTCCGGCTGCTGCCGCGGTGGGGCGATCCGCTGATCGCCGGTGCGGGCCGACGGGTCTTCGGCCGGGTGCTCGACAGCATGCTGGATCCCGTGGCCCGACGACGGCCGTAGCGCCTTCGTCCGGGTCGTGGCGGGCGGGTGGCCCGGGTGCCGCCGTTCGGGTGCCTGCGCCCGCCCCGCGCGGTGATCGGTGCGAGACTCGGACAGGTGGACGAATCCTCCGGTGACGCGCGGCTGCGCTGTCTGGTGACCGGTGCCTCCGGGTACATCGGCGGCAGGCTGGTGCCCGCGCTCCTCGACGCCGGCCATCGGGTGCGCGCGCTGGCCAGGACCCCGCGCAAGCTGCGGGACCACCCGTGGGCGGACCGGGTCGAGGTGGTCGAGGGCGACGTGGGGGACGCCGCGTCGGTGCGGTCGGCGATGGCCGGTGTGGACGTGGCGTACTACCTGGTGCACGCGCTCGGCTCGGGGCCCGGGTTCGAGGAGAGGGACCGCGAGGCGGCCCGGATCTTCGGCGAGCAGGCGCGGGCGGCGGGGGTCGGCCGGATCGTCTACCTCGGCGGGCTCACCCCGGCCGGGGTGCCCGAGCGGGAGCTGTCGCCGCATCTGCGGTCGCGGACCGAGGTGGGGCGGATCCTGCTGGATTCCGGGGTGCCGACGGCCGTGCTGCGGGCCGCGGTCGTCATCGGGTCGGGCTCGGCCTCGTTCGAGATCCTGCGCCACCTCACCGAGCGGCTGCCGCTGATGATCACCCCGAGCTGGGTGCGCACCTCGATCCAGCCGATCGCGGTGCGGGACGTCGTGCGTTACCTCGTCGGCTGCGCCGGCCTGCCAGCCGAGGTGAACCGCACGTTCGACATCGGCGGGCCGGACGTCATGACGTACCGGGACATGATGCGGCGCTACGCCCGGGTGGCCGGGCTGCCGCGGCGGCTGATCCTGCCCGTACCGGTGCTCACCCCGAGGCTCTCCGGTCTGTGGATCGGGCTGGTGACCCCGGTGCCGCCCGCCATCGCCCGCCCGCTGGCGGAGTCGTTGCGCCACGAGGTGGTCTGCCGCGAGCACGACATCGCCCGGTACGTGCCCGATCCGCCGGGCGGCGTCATCGGTTTCGACCGGGCGCTGCGGCTGGCCCTCCAACGGGTCAAGGAGGCCCGGGTGGACACCCGCTGGTCGTCCGCCGCGGTGGCGGGCGCGCCCAGCGACCCGCTGCCCACCGACCCCGACTGGGCCGGCGGGAGCCTCTACCGCGACGAGCGGGAGCTGACGGTGCCGGTGGCGCCGGACGCGCTCTGGCGGGTGATCGAGGGCATCGGCGGCGAGAACGGCTGGTACTCCTTCCCGCTCGCCTGGGCCGTACGCGGGTGGCTGGACCGGATCGTCGGGGGCGTCGGGCTGCGGCGCGGGCGGCGGGACGCGCAGCGGCTGCGGGTCGGGGACTCGTTGGACTTCTGGCGCGTGGAGGAGATCGTGCCGGGCGAGCTGCTGCGGCTGCGCGCGGAGATGCGGTTGCCGGGTCCGGCCTGGCTGGAGCTCTCGGTGGGCCGGGGCGAGCGGGGGCGGACGGTCTACCGGCAGCGGGCCCTGTTCCATCCGCGCGGGCTGCTGGGCCATGCCTACTGGTGGAGCGTGTGGCCGTTCCACTCGGTGGTGTTCGGCGGCATGGCCCGGAACATCATCGCGGCCGCCCGCAGCGCCCCGCCCGGTCCCCCGGCCGATCGCCGGGCGCACGAAGACATCTGACGGTACGCCAGCTATGGTGTGCGCGGCCCGTCCGCCACCGATCGCACGGGAGGTGCGTTCCATGCCACGCCGACTCCGTTCCGTGGGGCTCGACTTCATCGAATCCGCCCCGCTGCGGCTGGTCTTCTCCGCCGAGGTGTCCGCACCGGTCGACGCCGTCTACCGCGCGCTCGCCGACGACGTGCCGGGCTGGCCCGACTGGTTCACGGCGGTGACGGCGGCCCGGCCGACCGAGGACGGCGCGGGCCGCGAGATCCGGCTCAAGGGGGGCGGGGCGCTCCGCGAGACGATCGTGGCGGCGGAGCCCGGCGAGCGGTACGCCTACCGGGTCGACGAGGCCAACGCCCCCGGGGTGCGCGCCCTGTTGGAGGAGTGGCGGCTCACCCCGGCCGGGACGGGGACCCGGGTGCGGTGGACGTTCGCCGCCGACGGTTCCGCGCCCTTCCGGCTCGCCCTGCGGCTGGGCCGGCCGGGACTGGGCCGGGCCTTCCGGAGCGCGGTGCGCAACCTCGACGGACGGCTGGCCGGCCGCCCGGCGTCCTGACCCCCCGGCTTCCCCGGGCCAGTACCGCGACGGTCTTCAGCAGGGCCATTTCCCGTCGGCGAGGAAGGAGTCGATGGTCGCCGCGTACGGGGCGATGTCCAGGCCCTGGTCGGCGAGCCAGCTGTCGGAGTAGTACTTGTCGAGGTAGCGGTCGCCGGGGTCGCAGATCAGCGTGACGACGCTGCCCGTGCCGCCCTGTGCGACCATTTCGGCGACCAGCTTGAACGCGCTCCACAGCCCGGTCCCGGTGGAGCCGCCCGCCTTGCGGCCGATGGCCTTCTCCAGGGCGCGCACGGCCGCGACACTGGCCGCGTCCGGCACCTTCATCATCCGGTCGATGGCCCCGGGCACGAAGCTCGGCTCCATCCGGGGCCTGCCGATGCCCTCGATCCGGGAGCCGCAGTCGCTGGTGGCCAGCGGGTCGTGCCGGGTCCAGCCGTCGAAGAAACAGGAGTTCTCCGGGTCGGGCACACAGATCCGGGTGTCGAACTGCATGTAGTGCACGTAGCGGGCGATGGTCGCCGAGGTGCCGCCGGTTCCCGCCGTGGCGACGATCCATGTCGGCTCCGGGTAGCGCTCCAGCTCCAGTTGCTGGTAGATCGACTCGGCGATGTTGTTGTTGCCGCGCCAGTCGGTGGCCCGCTCGGCGTAGGTGAACTGGTCCATGTAGTGCCCGCCGGTCTCCTCGGCGAGCGCGGCGGACTCCTCGTACATCTTCCGCGAGTCGTCCACGAAGTGGCAGCGGCCGCCGTGGAATTCGATCAGCCGGCACTTCTCGGGGCTCGTGGTGCGGGGCATCACGGCGATGAACGGCACGCCGATCAGTTTGGCGAAGTACGCCTCCGACACGGCCGTCGAACCGCTGGACGCCTCGATCACCGGCTTGCCCGGCCGGATCCAGCCGTTGCAGAGCCCGTAGAGGAAGAGCGAGCGGGCCAGCCGGTGCTTGAGGCTGCCGGTGGGGTGCGTCGACTCGTCCTTCAGGTAGAGGTCGATGCCCCACGCCTCGGGCAGCGGGAAGCGCAGCAGATGGGTGTCGGCGGAGCGGTTGGCGTCGGCCTGGACCTTGCGGACGGCCTCCTTGAGCCAGGCCCGGTAGTCGGCGTCGGAACGGTCGACGTCGACGGTCGCCGCGACACGCCCGTCGTCCCTGTACCCAGCGATGTCCATCAGCGCGCTCCTCCTCGTACGACCGGACTTCCCGACCCCACGATATTCCCCCCACCTGCACAAACGTTTACTTTGAGGCCCCATAGGGCTGCCTTGGCCCCGTGGGGCCGAACGGCCGCCGACGCGGCCTGGCGCGTCGGCCCCCGCTTGTGCAGACTTCCCATCAGAAGCATCACGAAGGGGGCGAAGCCGTCATGCAGGAAACGGAGTTCAGTGCCACGGGGGTACGGATCGAACGCTGGGCCCGCTCGCTCACGCGGGCCGGGCAGGTGATCGTCAAGGACGGCAGGCTGGCCCTGCTGACCAGTAACGGACGGGAGATCGACAGCGCGCCGGTGGTGGCGGTGAGCGCGGGCAGGCCGTGGTTCGCCGGGGCCGGGGCGGCCGTGGCCCGGCTCAACGGGACGCGGTACCGGCTGACGATGGGGCAGCGCGATCACGACCCGGACCGGACGGGACCGGCCCGCCGCTTCCTGGAGACGCTGCGCAGCGCGGGCGGGCGGACCACCTGATCCGGCGGCGCCACCGGAACACCGCGAGTTGCGGAGCCGCGACCCCTGGGTGACATTGGACACGCATCACTCATGGTTCACCGGCGGTGACACTGTGGTAAGCGCCGCCGGACGGGATTCGGCAGCCGGTCGGCTGCCGCGTCCGTCACTCCGTCTTCTTCCGGACCTATTTCGGGGAGTCGCAGCCGTGATCAGCGAGCCAAGCAGGCACTGCACGGTGGAGCTCCAGGCCCTGCCGTCGCGGATCGGTCAGGTCCGCAGAATCATCTCGGCGCAGTTGCGCTACTGGCATCTCGATCCCTTGATCGACCAGGCCGCGCTCGGCGTCACCGAACTGCTGACCAATGTTCACCGGCATGCCCAGCCGGACAAGTCATGCACCGTCGAGATCGAGCTGCTGCTCGAACGGCTGACGGTGTCCGTCCACGACCACGACCCGCGGATGCCCACCGTGCGCGAGGCGAGCACGTCCAGCACGTCGGGGCGCGGGCTCGCACTGATCGCCGCGGTCAGCGAGAGCTGGGGGGTCCGCCCGAGGGGCGGGGCCGGCAAGGTCGTCTGGTTCACCCTTCCGGCCCCTCCCCGGTGCGTCGCACCGGCACCGCATTCGGTGTACGGGGCGACCACCGACGGCCCGTTCGAACCGGACCTCGTCGCGGAGCTGGGGCTCGGGCTGCCCTCCGTCGTGCGGTCGGCGGTGGTCGGCTAGCGCGTGTCACCGGTGTCCGGTGGGCGGCACGCCCAGGACCCGGTCCGGGTGCGACGCCCGGTGGGCGGCACGCCGAGGCCCCGGTCCGAGTGGGCCTCCGGCGCCGGTCGGCGGCCGGCCGTGCCGCGACGGCGTCCGGCGCGGCCCCGGCGGGCGGTGCCGGTGGGGGCGGCGGTCATGCCCCCGCCCCCTTGCCGCCGCGGCCGAACTGCTCGTCCAGGACGGAGAGCCGGCGCCAGTACTCGTCCTCGTCGATCTCCCCGGCCGCGAAGCGGCGGCCGAGCAGGGCGATCGGCGACGGTTCGGCGGGCGTCCCTCCGGGGGTACGGGCCCACCAGGAGGCCGGGCCGCCGCGCCGGACGGTCCTGCGCAGCAGGGTGACGCCGCCGATGACGACGGTCGCCCAGAGAAGCGGGAAGAGGAGGATCCAGGGCCCGGGTCCACCGCTGTGCGCCAGGGTGTTCATCTCGGTCAGCTCCCTCGTTCGGGGGTTCGTGGCCAGGTTTTCCCGACACCTCCGAGACTGGCCCCGGCAGGGGGTCCGGGTCGTCGTGCGGCCGGCGGCCGTGTGCGTACCCCCTCGGGAGTACGCGACGCCCCCTCCGCTGCTCCCGGCACCGCCCCGGCCACCCCTCCCCCGCGCGGCGGGTCCGGGCACCCGGATCTCAGGAGAGCGCGGCCAGCGGGTCGTCCAGCACCGGCTGCCAGGCCAGTTCCGCCGCGCCCACCAGGCTGTTGTGGTCGAGCGTGCAGGGCAGGATCGGCACGCTGCCGCTGCGCCCCCACAGGCTGCGGTCGGCCACCACCGCGCGCAGCCGCTCCGGGTCGGCGTCGAGCAGGGCGCGGTGCAGTCCGCCGAGGACGATGCGGTCCGGGTTGAGGATGTTGACCAGTCCGGCGAGTCCGAGGCCGAGCCGGTCGGTGAGTTCCTCGGCGGCTCCCCGTACCGCCGCGTCCTCGTACTCCGTGCGCAGCAGATCGCCGGCCTGCTTGAGCAGGGACTCCTCCGGCCCGGGTTCGCGGCGGGCGGCGACGAGGAAGGCCAGCGGGTCGGTCTCGACGTCCAGGCAGCCGCGACCGCCGCAGTGGCAGGGGCGCCCCTCGGGGTTCACCGTGAGATGACCCACTTCCAGCGCGAGCCCCGAACTCCCGGTGTGCAGGCGGCCGTCGAGCACCAGGGCACCGCCCACGCCGCGGTGGCCGGTGGCCACGCAGAGCAGGTGCCGGGCGCCCCGGCCGGCGCCGTGCCGGTGTTCGGCGAGCGCGGCGAGGTTGACGTCGTTCCCGGTGAACGCGGGCCCGGTGATGCCCGCCTCGCGCACCCGGGTGGCGAAGATCTCGCTCACCGGGGCACCGGCCGGCCAGGCGATGTGCAGCGGGTTGAGCGCGTTGCCCTCCGGTTCGGCGACCGCCGACGGGACCGCGAGACCGGCGCCGACGCAGCGCAGTCCGCTCTCCCGCAGCAACCGGGCGCAGGCGTCGACCACTTCGCCGATGACCTGCGCCGGGTCCGCCGTGACCATGACGCAGCCGGGGGCGGTGGCCACCAGTCGGCCGCCGAGACCGACGAGGGCGGCCCGGAACCCGTCGGCGTGCACCTGGGCGGCGATGGCGACGGGGCCGGACTCCCGGACGGCCAGCCGGTGCGAGGGCCGGCCCTGCGAGCCGGCGGCGGAACCTGGCCGGGAATCGACCCTGATCAGGCCGAGCGCCTCCAGTTCCGCAGCGACCGCGCCGGCCGTCGCCCGGGTCACCCCCAGCTCGGAGGTGAGGACCGCGCGGGTGGGCGCACGTCCGGTGTGGATCAGTTCCAGCGCGGGCCCGAGCGCGCTGCGGCCCCTCTCCAGCTTTGTCCGGGTGGTGGACACCTTGCCGTTCATGGGGGCGAGTCTCCCATGGTCCGAGGGTGCCTCCGACGCCCCGGTGGCGCGGTCGCGCCCCTTGCGTTCCCCCGCGTGTCCCCCCGTGCGCATCCGTCTTGCACCCGCTGTCCCGGCGCCCCTATGCTGAGTTTGTGCCACAACTAAACAAACTGCGGACGGCACTGTCGGGGGGACCGGGCGGAAACACCGCCGCAGCCCCGTCGGCCCGTCTCCGTCTCGCCCTGACCGTGTTCTTCGCCCTCGACGGATTCCTCTTCGCCGGCTGGGTGGTCCGTATCCCGGCCATCAAGCACCAGACCGGCGCCTCGGCCACCACCCTCGGCCTCGCCCTGCTCGGTGTGTCCGCGGGAGCCGTGGTGACCATGATGTTCACCGGCCGGCTGTGCCGGCGCTTCGGCAGCCATCCGGTGACCGTGGTCTGCGGTGTCCTGCTCTCCCTGGCCATCGCCCTGCCCGCGCAGACTCATTCGGCGTTCGCGCTCGGCCTGGTGCTGCTGGTCTTCGGTGCCGCGTACGGCGGGATGAACGTGGCGATGAACAGCGCCGCGGTCGATCTGGTCGCCGCCCTGCGCCGCCCCGTGATGCCCGGTTTCCACGCCGCGTTCAGCCTGGGCGGGATGATCGGCGCCGGGCTCGGCGGACTGGTCGCGGGCGGCCTCTCCCCCGCCGCGCACCTCCTCGCCCTCACCGGGGCCGGGCTCCTGGTCACCGCCGCGGCGGGGCCGGTACTGCTGCGCCACCCGGCCCCCGTCGCCGCGTCCGGGACGGACGGCACCGGGAAGCCGCGACGGCCGGACGGCAGGACCCGCCGCCTGGTGGTCCTGTTCGGCGTGATCGCGCTCTGCACCGCCTACGGCGAGGGCGCGCTGGCCGACTGGGGCGCGCTCCACCTGGAGCAGGACCTCCACGCCCACCCCGGTGTCGCCGCCGCCGGATACTCCCTGTTCGCGCTGGCCATGACGGCGGGCCGGCTCACCGGCACCACCATGCTCGAACGGCTCGGCCAGACCCGCACCCTCGTCGTGGGCGGCACGACGGCCGCCGCCGGAATGCTGCTCGGCTCGCTCGCGCCCTCCGCCTGGGCCGCCCTGATCGGCTTCGCCGTCACCGGCCTCGGCCTGGCCAACATCTTCCCGGTCGCGGTCGGCCGGGCGGGCGAACTGGCCGGCCCCGGCGGAGTGGCCGCCGCCTCGACGCTCGGCTACGGCGGGATGCTGCTCGGGCCGCCCGCGATCGGCTTCCTGACCGACTGGTTCTCCCTGCCCGCCGCCCTGACCACGGTGGCACTGCTGGCCGTCGCGGCCGCGGCGCTGGGGTACGGGGCGCGCAACGCGACCGCGCACGGCCGACCGGTCGCATCGCGGGAGGAGCCGGTCGCGTCGCACCGGGAATCCCGGAGCGCTGCCACAATCGGGGCATGAAGATCACGGATCACATCCGATCGCTGTCCGCCGAGGGAGAGTTGCTGGCGGACGCCGCGCAGCGGGCGGGCACCGGGGCACCGGTGCCGACCTGCCCCGACTGGCGGGTGCGCGACCTGCTCCGGCACACCGGCATGGTGCACCGCTGGGCGACCGCGTTCGTCGCCGAGGGCCACACCTCGTACCACCCCGACGGCGGGGAACCCGACCTGGACGGGGCGGAGCTCCTCGACTGGTTCCGCGAGGGCCACGGCCTCCTCGTCGACGCCCTGGAGACCGCACCGGCCGAACTGGAATGCTGGACCTTCCTGCCCGCCCCGTCGCCGCTGGCCTTCTGGGCCCGGCGGCAGGCCCACGAGACCACCATCCACCGGGTGGACGCGGAGTCGGCCCTCGGCGGACGGCCGTCACCGGTCGGGGCCGATCACGCGGAGGACGGCATCGACGAGCTGCTGCTCAAGATGCACAGCCGCCCGAAGAGCCGGGTGCGCACGGACACGCCGTACTCACTGCGGGTCCGGGCCACGGACACCGACGCCGCCTGGACCGTCCGGCTCTCGGCGGAGCCGCCGCAGGCCGAGCGGACGGACGGGGTCTCCCCGGAGGAGCCGGTGGACTGCGAGATGAGCGCGTCGGCCGAGGACCTCTATCTGACGCTCTGGAACCGGCTGCCGTTCACGGCGGTCACCGTGACGGGCGACCCGGAGCCCGCCCGGATCTGGCGCGAGAACTCCGGGATCACCTGGTCCTGACGGCGGGCCGGGGTGGCGTCGGCCCGCCGTCAGGACCAGGTGATCCCGGAGTTGGGGGGCTTCCGGGCCCTGTTGCACGCCCAGCCCGACATCGAGGTGGTGGGGGAGGCCGCGGACGGCGAGGAGGCCGTGCGCCTGGTGCGCGATCCGGAGTGCCGGACCACGTTCGTCAGCGCCTCCTGCACGATCCGGAAGGCGGCGAGGTCCGCGCCCGGCGGTACCGCCGGACGCACGCCGTCGGTCTCGACGGTGACGGTCAGTCCGGCGCCCGCCGCCTGTTCGACGAGCTCGGGGAGCCGGTCGAGTCCGGGGGCCGGGGCGCGGGGGGCGTTCCCGGGAGCGCGCAGGGTGTCGAGGACCTGCCGGACCTCACCCAGCGCCTCCTTGCTGGCGGCCTTGATGGCGGTCAGGGCGGCACGGGCCTGTTCGGGATCGGAGTCCAGCAGGGCGAGCCCGACGTTCGACTGGACGTTGATGACGGAGATGCTGTGCGCCAGGACGTCGTGCAGTTCGCGTGCGATCCGCAGCCGTTCCTCGTCCGCCCGCCGCCGCTCCGCGGCCTCCCGCTCCGCCCGCCGGTCCGCCCACTGCTCACGCCGTACGCGTACGAACTCGGCGGCGGCGACGATGGCCAGCACCCAGGCGGTGATGCCCAGTTCCTGCCCCCAGGGCGCGGCGTGGTCGCCGGAGGGCGGCAGCCACCGGTAGAGCCAGTGGCCCATCACCACGTGGCCCAGCCACACCATGCCGACGGCCGCCCAGGCGGCCTTCCGGTGCCCCGAGACGACGGCGCCGAAGCAGCCCACGGCTACGGCCAGGAAGACCGGCCCGTACGGATAGCCGGCCGCCAGGTAGACCATCACCGCGGCCGAAGTGCCGAAGACGGCCGCCACAGGGTGGCGGTGGCGCAGCAGGAGCACGGCGACGGCCAGGAAGAGCAGCAGCCGCGCGAAGGGGTCGAGCGGCGCCCGCTCGCCCACCTGCCACCGGGCTGCCACGGTCGATCCGACCATGACGAGGACACCGATCAGGATCGTCGAGGCCCAGGGGAGGCGACCGGCCGCCTCCCCCCGCTCGCCCGTCAGCCACCGGGGCGGCTCGCCGTGCGGCCGGAAGGGGCCGCCGCCTCTGCGTGAGCGCTGCTCTTCCATGCCGGTCACGCTAGACCGCGAGTCCCGGCGGAGACGTCAGCCGGGCGTGGTGGTCGCCCGTACTCCCGGTGGAGTACGGCGTACGGGCCCGGCGCGACGCCCCGACCGCTCCGGGCACCGCGCGTCCCCGGCCGGTACGCCTCCCCGGCCGGTACGCCCCTCCGGTCACGCGCCCCGGCCGGTCCGCCCCTCCGACCACTCCCTCGGCCGTGCCGGGTGGCCCCTCAGGGGCGGAAGGAGTCCCGGCCCCGGCGGCTGTCGAGCAGGCCGACCGAGCGGGCCAGTTCGGTGACGGCTTCCCGGAAGAAGGTCTCGCGGGCCTCCACGACCTTGTGGAACTGGCCGAAGACCTCGAAGGAGATCAGCCCGAACAGCTGCGACCAGGCGGCGACCAGCGGGGCGGCGGCCTCCGGGGGGAGCTCGGGGGCGATCTCCGCGACCATCCGCCCGGCCTCCGCGCGCAGGTCGTCGGCGAGCGGCGGCAGGGCGAGGCCGTCCGAACGGTAGGCGTCCGCGACCACACGGATCAGGATCCGGCCGACGCGCGCCGCGGGGCCGACCGTCGTCCGGGGCGCGGTGTAGCCGGGCACGGGCGAGCCGTAGATCAGGGCGTACTCGTGGGGGTGGGCCAGGGCCCAGTCGCGCACGGACCGGGCCACGGCGATCCAGCGCGCGAGGTGCGGGGCGGCCTCGGCCTCGGCGGCGCGGTGAGCGGCCTCGGCGGTTTCGCCCACGGCGTCGTACGCGTCGACGATCAGGGCCGTGAGCAGTTCGTCACGGCTGGGGAAGTAGCGGTAGAGGGCGGAGGACGCCATGCCCAGTTCCCGCGCGACGGCGCGCAACGAGAGTTTCGCGGCGCCCTCGGCCGCGAGCTGCTTCTTCGCCTCGTCCTTGATCGCTGCCGTGATCTCGATACGGGCCCGTTCCCTGGCTCCTCGGACTGTGCTCATGCCCACCAGTCTGCCACGGGAGAGAGCACCGACCAACAACGAGAGCACTGCTCTTGATTTCGAGCACCACTCTCGTGCACACTGATCTCAAGCGAGAGCACCGCTCTCAAAACATGAAGGAGTCACCATGTCCCAGGAGCAGAAGCCCCAGAACCAGTCCCAGCACCCGACCCAGGCGCAGCCCCCGGCCCAGCCGTACTACCTCCGGGGCAGCGCCTTCAACGTCCGGATGAACAGCGTCATCGGCTGGCTCGCCCGGCACGGCATCAGCCTCCAGGGCTCGGCCGAACTGTCGGTGCGCGGCCGCAAGAGCGGGCAGATGCAGCGCATCCCCGTGAACCCGCACACCCACGAGGGCGGGCAGTACCTCGTCTCCGCCCGGGGCCACTCCCAGTGGGTGCGCAACATGCGGGTCGCCGGCGGCGGCGAGCTGCGGGTGGGGCGGAAGGTCCGTGCCTTCGACGCCGTGGAGATCGCGGACGACGCGGAGAAGGCGATGATCGTCCGGACGTACCTGGAGCAGTGGGGCTGGCAGGTCAACGAGTACTTCCGGGGCGTCACCGCGAAGTCCACGGACGCCGAGATCCTGGCCGCCTGCCCGGACCACCCCGTCTTCCGGTTCACCGTGCGGGGCTGACCGTCCGGCCCGCCCCGCACCCCGGCCCCGCACACCCGACGCGTCACGGCCCGCACACCCGACGCGTCACGGCCCGGGCTCCCGGCCGTTCGGCCCCCGGCCCGCCCCGCACGTATCGGGCCGAAGCCCCCGGCGGTCCGTCGCCCGCTAGCGGTCCATCGCCGACAGGGCCCGCTGCGCCAGCGGATGCGTACGGACCAGCTCGCCGAGCGAGGTCGTCCCCCGGGTGACTCCGGCGAACGCGTTCCAGGCCGGGCGGAATCCCGTCAGCACCGCGTGCAACACTCCCGGGCGGCGCTCGAAGAGCTTCAGCATGCGCCGGCCGACACCCATCTCGACGCCCAGGCCGGCCTTGATGGCGAAGGCGTAGTTCAGCGCCTGGCGCCTGGCGTCCACCGCGTCGTGCGACTCCGCGATCCGGACCGCCCACTCACCGGCGAGCCGCCCCGACCGCAGCGCGAAGGAGATCCCCTCACGGGTCCACGGCTCCAGCAGCCCCGCCGCGTCGCCGCACACCAGCACCCGCCCGCGCGACAGCGGGGAGTCCTCGCTGCGGCAGCGCGTCAGATGCCCGGAGGAGATCTTCGGCTCGAAACCGGCCAGACCGAGCCGGGCGATGAAGTCCTCCAGGTACCGCTTGGTCCCCGCGCCGTCGCCCCGCGCCGAGATCACACCGACGGTCAGGACGTCGCCCTTGGGGAACACCCAGCCGTAACTGCCGGGCATGGGGCCCCAGTCGATCAGCACCCGGCCCGCCCAGTCCTCCGCGACCGTGGCCGGAACCGGGATCTCCGCCTCCAGGCCGAGGTCCACCTGGTCGAGCTTCACCCCGACATGGGCTCCTATCCGCCCCGCGCTGCCGTCGGCGCCGACGACCGCGCGGGCCAGGATCGTCTCGCCGCCGGACAGCACCACGGCGACCGTGCGCCGGTCCGGCACCGAGGCGCCGTGCTGCTCGACCCTCGTCACCGTCGCACCGGTGCGGAGCTCGGCGCCCGCCTTCTGCGCCTCCTCGACCAGGCCCGCGTCGAACTCGGGACGGTTGATGAGTCCGAAGAGCATCCGCTTGGAGCGGCGGGTCCGCGCCAGCCTGCCGTTGAGCGAGAACGTGACCGCGTGGATCCGGTCCCGCAGCGGCAGTTCGAACCCCGGCGGCAGCGAATCGCGCGAAAAGCCGATGATGCCGCCGCCGCAGGTCTTGTAGCGGGGAAGTTCCGCCTTCTCCAGGAGCAGCACCCGTCGGCCGGCCACCGCCGCCGCGTATGCAGCGGAGGCTCCGGCCGGTCCGCCGCCGACTACGACCACGTCCCACACGGCCGGTTCTTCGTGCTCATGTACGGCGTCTGCGTTCTCGCTGCTCACGATGTGCTTCTGCTCCCGATCCCACCAGTGGCCCATGCTGCTCACGGCATCCTACGGCGCGCCGGTCCCGGTCCCCGCTGTGGGAGGATCGACCGTGCGTTCGGCCTGCACGCACCGCCGCACACCCGGTGTGCATGTAGCCGGATTCGTACATATAACGTCGCACCCACGAGGAGCGTGCCCATGACCGCCCGTCCGATTTCCGAGACCATCGCCTCGCTGATGCCCCGTGCCAAGGCGGAGCTGACGGAGCTGGTGGCCTTCCAGTCGGTGGCGGATCCCGCGCAGTTCCCGAAGAGCGAGTGCGAGGCGGCCGCCGACTGGGTCGCCGACGCGCTGCGCGCCGAGGACTTCCAGGACGTCGCCCTTCTCGACACCCCCGACGGCACGCGGTCGGTCTACGGCTTCCTGCCCGGCCCGGCCGGCGCCCCGACCGTGCTGCTCTACGCGCACTACGACGTGCAGCCGCCGCTCGACGAGTCCGCCTGGCTCTCCCCGCCGTTCGAGCTGACGGAGCGCGACGGCCGCTGGTACGGCCGGGGCTCGGCCGACTGCAAGGGCGGCTTCATCATGCACCTGCTCGCCCTGCGCGCCCTCAAGGCGAACGGCGGCGTCCCGGTCTCCGTCAAGGTGATCGCCGAGGGCTCCGAGGAGCAGGGCACCGGCGGCCTGGAGCGGTACGCGGAGGCGCACCCCGAGCTGCTGGCCGCCGACACCATCGTCATCGGCGACACCGGAAACTTCCGGGTCGGCCTGCCGACGGTCACCGCGACGCTGCGCGGCATGACGATGCTGCGGGTCACGCTCGACACCCTCGAAGGGAACCTGCACTCAGGGCAGTTCGGCGGCGCCGCCCCGGACGCCCTGGCCGCGATGATCCAGCTGCTGGCGTCGCTGCGCGCCGAGGACGGCACCACGACCGTGGACGGGCTGACCACGGACACCGAGTGGGAGGGGCTGCAGTACCCGGAGGCCGACTTCCGCAAGGACGCCAAGGTCCTCGACGGCGTCGGGCTGATCGGCACGGGCACGGTCGCCGACCGCATCTGGGCCCGGCCCGCCGTCACCGTCATCGGCATCGACTGCCCGCCGGTGCTCGGCGCGACGCCCTCGGTGCAGGCGAGCGCCCGCGCGCAGATCAGCCTGCGGGTGCCGCCGGGCCAGGACGCCGCCGAGGCGACCGAGCTGCTGACCGCGCACCTGCGGGCCCACGCCCCGTGGGGGGCCAGGATCACGGTGGAACAGGTCGGCCAGGGCCAGCCGTTCCGCGCGGACACCTCCAGCCCCGCGTACACGTCCATGGCGCAGGCGATGGAGGTCGCGTACCCCGGCGAGAAGATGCAGACGTCCGGGATGGGCGGCTCGATCCCGCTCTGCAACACCCTCGCCGCCCTCTACCCGGAGGCGGAGATCCTGCTGATCGGTCTGAGCGAGCCGGAGGCGCAGATCCACGCGGTGAACGAGAGCGTGTCCCCCCAGGAGCTGGAGCGGCTGTCCCTCGCCGAGGCCCTGTTCCTGCTCAAGTACGCGGAGTCCAAGCAGTCCTGATCCCGCGTCACCGGTCGCGCCGGATTCCCGGCGGAGTCCGGGCCCGGGCCCCCGTCACGGGTCGGTCCGGGCCCGGTTCCGCAGGATCGGTCCGTGACGACCGGGCCGGAAACCGGCTGGACGCCGCCGATGGAGACCGAACGGCTGCTGCGGGAGTCCGGGGACCCGGGGGCGGTGCCCGACGCGCTGTCCCGCTGCCGGCTCCCTGTGATGATCGCCCGGCTGCACGCCGACGCCCCGGGCGTGCATCGCCCCGTTCCCCTCGCAGCACGATCCCGTGACCGGCCGGATGTGCGTCCCGGCGCTGAACCCGGTCCGCACCCCTGCCGTGATCCCCGGGGGCGGCCGCGGCGCCGCTACGCGTTCGGCGAAGCTCGCCCAGAGCGTAGAACGGCGACCACGGGCGGGCCGTCCGCGTACGTTCGCGGCATGGACATCGTCGAAGTACTCCCCCAACTGCACATGTTCCGCTTCCGCATCGGCCAGGCCTACCTGTGGCGCGACGGCACCGACCTCACCCTGATCGACGCGGGCGACATCGACGCGGCGGCCGCGATCGAGGACGGGGTGCGCGGCCTGGGCCTGGACCCGGACCGCATCTCGCGGATCGTGATCACCCACGGGCACTGCGACCACTACGGCGCCGCGCAGGAACTCGCCGACCGGTACGGCGCCGAGATCCTCGCCCACGGCCTGGACGCGGCGGTGATCCGGGACGAGGAGAAGATCGCCGACCCGGTCCTGCTCGACTGGGAGCGGCCGTTGTGGGAACACGCGCAGACCGTTCCGCCCGCCCCGCCGACCCGGGTGGACCGCGAGCTGGCCGACGGCGACGAGCTCGGCTTCGGCTCGGGGGCCCGGGTGGTCCACGCACCGGGCCACACCCCGGGCTCCATCGGAATCCATCTGCCGCACCACGGCGTGCTGTTCACCGGGGACTGCGTGGCCCGGGTCGACCGGGTGATGCTGGGCGTGTTCAACATCGACCGGGAACGGGCCGTGGCCTCCTTCCGGCGGCTGGCGGCGCTGGAGCCGGCCACGGTCTGCTTCGGCCACGGCGATCCGCTCACCACCGACGCCGCCGCCGCGATGCTCGCCTCAGCCGACCGGGACTCCGGCCTCCAGGTTGAGCACGGTTGACCGCTCCCGGGCGCGCAGGGCCCAGCGCAGCCGCTCGTAGCGGGTCGGGGGCAGCAGGGTGGCCGCTTCCTCCTCGGTGACGAACCGCCAGCCGCGCAGTTCGGAGCCGGGCAGCAGCAGCCGTCCGGCGTCCGCGCCGGTCAGCAGTCCACCGTCGAAGAGCAGCCGCAGCCCTCCGTAGCCGGGCGGGTGGGGTGCCTCCCAGTCGACGACGAGGAGTTTCGGCACCCGGTCGAGGTGGATGCCTATCTCCTCGGCCACTTCGCGGATGCCGGCCTGGGCGGGCGCCTCCCCGGACTCGACCACCCCGCCGGGGAACTCCCAGCCGGGCTTGTACGTCGGGTCGACGAGCAGCACCCGGTCGTGTTCGTCGAAGAGCAGGACACCGGCCGCCACGGTCTCCCCGGTCGGCTCGGGCGTCTGCACGATCTCGCACGGGGGCGCCGCCCCGCTGGTGACCGCCTCGGCGATGAGCCCGGCCGTCTCGGACGGGGTGAGCGCGCCGGTGTCGATGGTGTGGGCGTCCTGGGTGAGCCAGTGCAGCGCCGCCCGGTAGGACTCGATGTGCTGGTGGGCCCACTGCCGTACCCGCTCGCTGTGCTCCGGGTCGTCGGGGAATTCCACCCGGTCGGCGATCCGCTGGCGCAGGATCGTTTCCTCGGGTGAGAGCAGGACATGGCGCACGGGGATGCGGCGGGAGGCGAGCCCGCCGAAGATCTCGTCGCGGTACTCCTGTCGCAGCAGTGTCATCGGTACCACCAGCACCCCTGGCATCTCGGCGAGCAGGGCCGCCGCGGTGTCCACCACCAGACGCCGCCAGATCGGCAGGTCCTGGAAGTCCGTCACCTCGGCGAGTCTCTTCTGGGGCAGCAGCCGGCGCAGCCCCGCGCCGATCAGTTCGGGGTCGTAGAAGGTGCTGTTCGGGATCAGATCGATCAGTTCGCGCGCGGCGCTCGTCTTGCCCGCGCCGAACGCACCGTTGATCCAGATGATCACGGTTCCCCCTCTTCCGTAGCCCCCTGTGGCTTGCCCGCAACACCCTGCCGCGAAAACCAGGCCGTGGCGATGCTTGTTGCCCGAACGGAACCGGCGGCAGCCCGCCGCCCGCGCCCGCGGCACGTCTCCGGCCGGGCCCGCGGCCGGTACGGGGGCGCACAAAGGGAGTCGAAGCGGAGACGGGGGCGGGAAACGTCCCCGCCCGACCGGGTGCGGCAGGCCCGCCACCGAGCGGCGGCGCACGTGCCGACGGATGCCGCGATCGCCGCCCGGACACCGACCTTCCACCCTTTCATCACAATTGAATCACCAACGGAACATGTGACTCCTGGGCGTTCGGCGGGGCAGTTACGTTCATCTCTCCATGAGCCGTACCAGGGGGGACATATGTCTCGAAGTCAGCAGCCGCCATGGGGTCAGCCGCCCCTGCCGCCCGCCAACGTCCCGTACGGGCCGCCCCCTTCGCCGGACCCCCGTCCGAAGTGGGCGCGGAAGCGGATCCTGATCCCGGCCGCCCTCGTCCTGCTCCTCATCGGCGTGGGCATCGGCGGCGCGGACGATCCGGCCAGGACGGAGAAGACCGCGGCTGCCGAGGCCGCGCCGTCCGCGACGGTGACCGCCACGGCCACGGTGACGGCCACCCCGGCGCCGGCCGTCACCGAGACGGTGACCGCGAGCCCGGAGCCGGCGCCGACCGTCACGAGGACCCGGACCGTCCGGGTGACCGTCCCGCCCGAGGCCGAGGACGACGGGACCTCCGGCGGATCCGGATCGGGCGGGGGCGGCGGCAGCAGCACGTACTACGCCAACTGCAGCGCCGTGCGCGCGGCCGGCGCCGACCCCATCCGCGTGGGCCAGCCCGGCTACGGCCGTCATCTCGACCGGGACGGGGACGGGGTCGGCTGCGAGTAGCGGCCACCGGGGGCGGGGCCTCCCTCCCCCGGGTCCGGGACGGTACTCGGCCCTTGCCGGACCCGGGGGGGTGGGCCCCTCGACGAAGTGGCGCCGGAGCAGCGGGAAGACCACGACCGCGGGCAGGGCGACGATCACCGAGCCCGCGGCGAGCAGGTCGCGGTCCGTGAAGAACCGGCCCCTGGGGTTGCCGCTCCCGGCGGTTCGTCACCGAACAGCCGATGCCGGGCGCCATGGGCATGAGGCGGAGTCAGGGGGTGCTGATGCCCACGATGTTGATCAGTCCGGAGGCGGCGGCGTTGTGGTTCCGGCCGACGAATACCGACCACGGCACCCGGTACACCTTGTCCGTCACCGTCGTGGAGACTCCTGCCTCGGGCACGGACACCGTGATCTGAGTAGCGGTGATGACGCAGCGCAGGGTGTGGACGGTGTTTGCCGGGAGGGTGGTGCCCGCCGCGGTGTTGGCCAGCTGGGTGGAAGTACCGGCCGTGGCGTCGTCGCGGTAGATCCGCAGGGAGCCGGAGTTGCTCACCTGAACGGTGTACCCGTTGTGCAGGATTTCGGCCGAGGTCAGTTTGGTGGGTGCGTCGTCGGCGCCCAGGTGGAGGGAGAGCAGCGACCAGCCGGCGCCCCCGGCCGTCGGCACGCTGAACCGGACCTCGAAGGTCCCGGTCGGCGCGGCCGCACCGACCTCGCCGGCGAGGAGTACCTGGGTGTCGGTCGCGGCGGTGGGTGCGGGAAGGGGGATGCGACCACTGGAGTCGAGCACGGGACGGGTCTTGCCGGAGGGTGCCCAGCCGAGCCCCCAGAACCCGGTGTCCGTCGACGTGGCCGTGCGGCGCGGTGCGCGGCCGGAGACGTAGCCCGGGTAGTCGGTGACGATGCCGCGGCAGCCGAGGCCGAGGGCGCGGTCGCGCTGCACGCGTCGGGTCAGGGTGTGCGCCCAGACCCCGAGCGGCGGGGCTGCGGCGACAGCCGCCGTGATGAGGGAGTCGGATGCGGCTATGTCGATGTCGAGGACGTCGGCCCCCGCGGCGACGAACGCGCCGAAGTCGTCGCCGGCCATCTGTGCGGCGGACCTCCACAGGTGGGCCCGGCACCCGGCCGCCCGGACGATCGGTACCACCGCCGGATCGTTCGTGTTGACGAGCACGGAGTCCTGCAGCCCCCGGTCCAGGATCAGGCGGGCCAACGCCTGCACCCCGGCCGGGTCCTTCGCCTCGACGGTCATCACCCGCACCCCGCCGAGCTCGTCGAGGACCTGGGCGACCGTGGGCACGGTGAGGGCGGGCGACGCGGCGGCGAACCATGTGGCGGGGTCGGCGCGGAGCTGGAGCCACTGGGCGAGCCCGAACTCGGCCACCGGTCCGGAGCGGTTGGTGGTGCGGTCCACGGACGCGTCGTGCATCAGCACGGGTGTGCCGTCGGCGAGGACCTGCGTGTCGAGATCCAGGACGTCCGCCCACGGTACCGACGAGCGGAGCGCCTCCATGCTGTTCTCCGGGGCCTCGCCCGCGCCGCCGCGGTGGGCCGAGTAAAGGATGCCGGGCAGGTCATCGAAGGTGGTGGTCACGTCTGCCTTCCGTAGATCATGCGGACTCGTACGGCAATACTGCCGGTGTCCGTGAGGCTCCGGGCCCGGCCCCCCGTCGGCCCCGGGATCAAGCAGCCTGAGTGACCATCAGTCCCGAGGAGCCGCGGCCCCGTCCGCGCCTGCTCGCACCGCCGCCGCGGCGGCCCCCACCAGCCCGGCGTCGGTGCCCATCACCGCCGGGGCCACCGTGAGCTGCCGGACGAAGGAGAGCGTGGCGTACTGGCGCAGGGCGCGGCGCAGCGGGCCGAAGAGGACGTCGCCCGCACCGGCCACTCCCCCGCCGATCACCGCGATGTCGATCTCGACGAGCGTGGCGGTGGCCGCGATCCCGGCGGCCAGGGCCTGCGCGGCGCGCTCGAACGACGCGAGGGCGATCGGGTCCCCCGCGCGCGCCGCGGCGGCCACCGCGGCGGCCGAGGCGTCGCCGTCCGGGCCGGGCCGCCAACCGGCCTCCCTCGCCCGGCGGGCGATGTTCGGGCCGCTGGCGATGCGTTCCACGCAGCCGCGCGAACCGCAGGGGCACGGATCGCCGTCCAGGTCCACACTGAGGTGGCCGATGTGTCCGGCGTTGCCCGTGGGGCCGGGGTGGAGCCTGCCGCCGAGGACCAGCCCGCCGCCGACCCCCGTGGACACCACCATGCAGAGCGCGTTGTCGTACCCCCGGGCGGCGCCCAGCCAGTGCTCGGCAGCCGTCATCGCGACCCCGTCGCCGACCAGTTCGACGGGCAGTCCGCCCGTCGCCTTGCCGACCCGCTCCACCAGCGGGAAGTCGCGCCAGGCCGGGACGTTGACGGGGCTGACCGTGCCGGCCGACGCGTCCACCGGACCCGCGCTGCCGATCCCGACGGCCCTCACCCGCTCCCACGACGGGGCGGCGGACACCTCGGCGACGACCTCCTCCACGGCCGCCATCACCGTCTCGGCGCCCTCCCGGGCGGGGGTCGGCCGCTGCGCCCGCACGAGCAGCCCGCCGTCGCCGTCCACCAGCGCGGCGGCGATCTTGGTACCGCCGATGTCCAGCGCGGCGACGAGGTCGGTATGCATCGGTGAGGCTCCGTGAGTAGGCGGCGGGGACCTGGGACTTCCCCTCCGGATCATGCCGGACCCGCGAGGCTCGGCACACATGCGCCGGTCCGGCCCGATCCGAACAAAGGACCCCGGGGGTCAGTAATCGGTCTGCCCAGTCTCCATTCAGCTGACAACGTTGTCCAGGGCCTATGCTCGACGGCACAGCCTCCGGCCGTCCCCGTGGCGACGCCCGCGGACCCCCGCCGGACCGCCCGCCCCCGAGGACAGGACAGCGCATCGTGGCCGAGACCGCCCGTCACCCCGAGCCCCGTTACGGCAACCGGCCGACCATGAAGGACGTCGCCGCCCGCGCCGGAGTGGGCCTCAAGACGGTCTCCCGCGTGGTCAACAGCGAGCCGGGCGTCACTCCCGACACCGAGCGCCGGGTCCAGGAGGCCATCGAGGCGCTCGGCTTCCGCCGCAACGACAGCGCGCGGGTCCTGCGCAAGGGCCGCACCGCCTCGATCGGCCTGGTCCTGGAGGATCTCGCCGACCCGTTCTACGGTCCGCTGAGCCGCGCGGTCGAGGAGGTGGCCCGGGCCCACGGCGCCCTGCTCATCAACGGGTCGAGCGCCGAGGACCCGGAGCGCGAGCAGGAGCTCGTGCTCGCGCTGTGCGCCCGCCGGGTGGACGGGCTGATCGTGATCCCGGCCGGTGACGACCACCGTTACCTGGAGCCGGAGATCAAGGCGGGCGTCGCCACCGTCTTCGTGGACCGCCCGGCGGGCCGGGTCGACGCCGACACGGTCCTCTCCGACAGCTTCGGCGGTGCCCGCGAGGGCGTCGCACACCTGATCGCGCACGGCCACCGGCGGATCGGCTTCATCGGCGACCGGCCGCGCATCCACACGGCCACCGAGCGGCTGCGCGGCTACCACGCGGCGATGGCGGACGCCGGGACGCGGGTCGAGGACGCCTGGGTCTCCCTCGGCTCCACCGAACCCGGCCGGGTCCGGGCCGCCGTCGAGGGGATGCTCTCCGGTCCCGAGCCCGTCACCGCGATCTTCGCGGGCAACAACCGGGTGACGGTGACGGCGGTGCGCGTCCTCGCGGAGCAGGAGCGCCGCATCGCCCTGGTCGGCTTCGACGACATCGAACTCGCCGATCTGCTCGGCATCACCGTCATCTCCCAGGACGCCGCCGCCGTGGGCCGCACCGCCGCCGAGCACCTCTTCCGCCGTCTGGACGGCGCCGATCACGCCCCGGCCCGCGTGGAACTTCCCACGACGCTCATCCCGCGCGGCTCGGGCGAGCTGCCGCCCGCCTGAGCCGCGCGGCTGCCCCCGCGGCCGGCCGTCAGGGCGCGGTCACCGTGAGCCCGGCCCGCCGCGGCGACGCGAACGTGTCCAGGTCCGCACGGGTCAGCCCGGTCAGGCGGGCCACCTCGGCGGTGTCCAGGGCTCCGCAGTCGATGCCGCGCAGGAGGTAGCCGCTGAGCGCCTTGGCCGTGGCGGGTTCGTCCATGACGTCCCCGTCGGCCTTGGCCACGTACGCGGCGAGACGGGCCGCGGCCTGCTCCAGGCCCTCGCGGTAGAAGGTGTACACCGCCGCGTAACGGGTCGGCAGGTGGCCCGGGTGCATGTCCCAGCCCTGGTAGTAGGCGCGGGCCAGGGCCCGGCGGGTGAGGCCGTAGTGGAGCCGCCAGGCCTCGTGGACCCGGGACGTGGGGCCGACCGGGAGGACGTTGGTGGAGCCGTCGGAGACCCGCACGCCGGTGCCCGCGGCGGCCACCTGCATGACGGCCTTGGCGTGGTCGGCGGCCGGGTGGTCGCTGGCCTGGTAGGCGGCGCTGACACCGACGCAGGCGCTGTAGTCGAAGGTGCCGTAGTGCAGGCCGGTGGCCCGGCCCCGGGCGGCGTCGATCATGCGGGCGACGGCGGCGGTGCCGTCGGCGGCGAGGATGGACTGGCTGGTCTCGATCTGGATCTCGAAGCCGAGCCGCCCGGCGGGCAGGCCGTGGGCCTCCTCGAACGCCTCCAGGAGCCGGACGAAGGCGGTGACCTGCTCGGGGTACGTCACCTTGGGCAGGGTGAGGACCAGCCCGTCGGGGAGGCCGCCCGCCCGCATGAGGCCGGTGAGGAAGATGTCCGTGGTGCGGATGCCCCGGTCGCGCACGGCGGCCTCCATGCACTTCATCCGGATGCCCATGTACGGGGCCGCCGTGCCGTTCGCGTACGCCTCCGAGACCAGCCGGGCGGCGCGGGCCGCGGCCTCGTCCTCCTCGGCGTCGGGGCGGGGGCCGTAACCGTCCTCGAAGTCGATGCGCAGGTCCTCGACCGGCTCGCGCTCCAGCTTGGCGCGCACCCGGTCGTGAACGGGTCCGGCGAGTTCGTCCGGGATCCCGAGGACGGCGGCGAACGAGGCGGCGTCGGGGGCGTGTTCGTCGAGGGCCTTCAGCGCCTGGTCGCCCCAGGAGCGGATGGTGCCCGCGGCGAACGTGTCACCGGGGACGTAGACCGTGTGGACCGGCTGGCGCGTGCCGGGGTCTCCGGGGTAGCGGCGGGCGAGTTCGGCGTCGACCGCGGTGAGGGAAGCGCTGATCTCCTCGCTGACCGCACCGGCGAGGCTCGTTGCCACCTTCTCCTGCTGACCCATTTCCACACCCTCCACAGTCACGCTGTTTCCGCTTACCGGAATCAACAATCCGTATGGTGAAGTTATAAGGCGGTCGCACCCGCGTCAATGGTGACCGGAAACGGCCCGGGGCCGCGCGGTGGGTTCCACCGCGCGGCCCCGGGCCGTCCGCACTCTCCGCCGGGTGTCAGCCCTTGCGGGTGTTGACTTCCTCGGTGAGCTGGGGGACGACCTGGAAGAGGTCGCCGACCACGCCGTAGTCGACGAGGTCGAAGATCGGGGCCTCGGCGTCCTTGTTGATCGCGACGATCGTCTTGGACGTCTGCATCCCGGCCCGGTGCTGGATCGCGCCCGAGATCCCCGAGGCGATGTACAGCTGCGGCGACACGCTCTTGCCGGTCTGCCCGACCTGGCTGGAATGCGGGTACCAGCCCGCGTCCACCGCCGCCCGCGAGGCACCCACCGCGGCACCCAGCGC
>NZ_RDBO01000065.1:252832-254719 GCF_008120935.1 Streptomyces sp. sk2.1 | reverse complement strand
GGGTGTCAGCCCTTGCGGGTGTTGACTTCCTCGGTGAGCTGGGGGACGACCTGGAAGAGGTCGCCGACCACGCCGTAGTCGACGAGGTCGAAGATCGGGGCCTCGGCGTCCTTGTTGATCGCGACGATCGTCTTGGACGTCTGCATCCCGGCCCGGTGCTGGATCGCGCCCGAGATCCCCGAGGCGATGTACAGCTGCGGCGACACGCTCTTGCCGGTCTGCCCGACCTGGCTGGAATGCGGGTACCAGCCCGCGTCCACCGCCGCCCGCGAGGCACCCACCGCGGCACCCAGCGCGTCGGCCAGCGCCTCGATCACCGCGAAGTTCTCCGCACCGTTGACCCCGCGCCCGCCCGAGACCACGATCGCCGCCTCGGTCAGCTCCGGACGCCCCGTCGACTCACGCGGCGTACGGCCCGTCACCCGGGTCCCCCGCGCGGCCTCCGAGAACTCCACCGCCAGCTCCTCCACCGCACCCGCCGCCGGAGACACCTCCACCGCCGCACTGTTCGGCTTCACCGTCACCACCGGCACACCCCGCGACACCCGCGAACGCGTCGTGAAGGACGCCGCGAACACCGACTGCGTCGCCACCACACCCTCCGCACCCGCCTCCACGTCCACCGCATCGGTGATCACACCCGAACCCAGCCGCAACGCCAGCCGCGCCGCGACCTCCTTGCCCTCCGCCGACGACGGCACCAAAACCGCCACCGGCGACACCGCCTCGCACGCCGCCTGCAGCGCATCCACCTTCGGCACCACCAGGAACTCGCCGAACTCCGCACCCGACACGGTCAAAACCCGCACCGCACCATGCTCACCCAGCACCCCGGCCGTATCCCCGGCACCCTCACCCACCGCCAGCGCCACCGGCTCACCCACCCGCCGCGCCAACGCCAGCAACTCCAGCGTCGGCTTGCGCACGGCACCGCCCACGTGATCGACAAAAACCAGAACCTCGGCCATGGAACCCCAACCTCCTGCGAATCAAAGACGGAACGACAACACCAACACCGGCCCACCACCGCAGCGGCCACCGGCAACACCAGCCACCACCACCGAAACAGCGGCCGCCGGCGACCCGGTCAGATGAACTTCTGGCCCGCCAGGAACTCGGCCAGCTGCCGCCCGCCCTCGCCCTCGTCCTTCACGACCGTGCCCGCCGTACGCGCCGGACGCTCCGCCACCGACTCCACCACGGTGAACGCACCCGCGAGCCCGACCTCCTCCGCCTCGATCCCCAGATCGGACAGGTCCCACGACTGGACCGGCTTCTTCTTCGCCGCCATGATCCCCTTGAACGACGGATAACGCGCCTCACCCGACTGGTCGGTCACCGACACCACCGCCGGCAACGACGCCTCCAGCAGCTCCGAGGCCACATCCCCGTCACGACGCCCCGACACCACACCACCCCCCACCGAAACCTCCGACAACAGCGTCACCTGCGGCACACCCAGCCGCTCCGCCAGCAACGCCGGCACCACACCCATCGAACCGTCCGTCGACGCCATCCCCGAGACCACCAGATCGAACCCGGCCTTCTCCACCGCCCGCGCCAGCACCAACGACGTCCCCATCACGTCCGTACCGTGCAGATCGTCGTCCTCGACATGCACCGCCCTGTCCGCACCCATCGACAACGCCTTGCGCAACGCGTCCCGCGCATCCTCCGGACCCACCGTCACCACGGTGACCTCCGCGTCATCCACCCCGTCCGCGATCTGCAACGCCTGCTCCACCGCGTACTCGTCGAGCTCCGACAACAGACCGTCCACATCCTCACGGTCCACCGTCAGATCATCGGCAAAACGCCGCTCACCCGTGGCATCGGGCACGTACTTCACACAGACAACGATCCTCAAGCTCACGCCGGCTCTCCTAC
>NZ_RDBO01000065.1:111506-252732 GCF_008120935.1 Streptomyces sp. sk2.1 | reverse complement strand
CGTCGTACCGTGCAGATCGTCGTCCTCGACATGCACCGCCCTGTCCGCACCCATCGACAACGCCTTGCGCAACGCGTCCCGCGCATCCTCCGGACCCACCGTCACCACGGTGACCTCCGCGTCATCCACCCCGTCCGCGATCTGCAACGCCTGCTCCACCGCGTACTCGTCGAGCTCCGACAACAGACCGTCCACATCCTCACGGTCCACCGTCAGATCATCGGCAAAACGCCGCTCACCCGTGGCATCGGGCACGTACTTCACACAGACAACGATCCTCAAGCTCACGCCGGCTCTCCTACTGCATCGTCTTTTCCGGGCTGCCTTGTTGCACGCAGCATAGGCGCCTGATGGGGCGGATTCCGGTCGGGGTGACCGGCGCTCCGAACGAAATATTACTAGCCAGTACACCCAGAGGCCCACTGATGGGCAAGCGCTCGGAGCTGTGATCTGGCCTACGCCCGGAGCCCTTGTGCCGCCTGGCCGTTCTCAGTCCCGCAGGGTGGTGAAACGGCCCTGGTGGTAGAGGAGCGGACGCCCGCCCCCGGCCGGGTCCCCGACCACGGCCTCGGCGATCACGATGTGGTGGTCGCCCGCCGGGATCCGCGCCACCACGCGGCAGACCAGCCACGCCGCCACGCCGTCGAGCACCGGCACTCCCTCGGGCCCGTTGCGCCAGAAGGTGGACGGGCCGAACCGGTCGGCGCCGCTGCGGGCGAAGGTGGCGGCCAGCTCCTGCTGGTGCTCGCCGAGTATGTGGACGCCGACGTGCTCGGCCTCGGCCACGACGGGCCAGCTGGAGGACGAGGTGCCCACGCCGAAGGAGATCAGCGGGGGTTCGGCGGCGACGGAGGTGAGGGAGGTGGCGGTGAAGCCGACCGGCCGGTCGCCCGTCGCGGTGATCACCGCGACTCCGGCGGCGTGCTGCCGGAAGACGGAGCGGAGGAGTTCGGGAGAGGCCGTGCGGGGCGTGCCGAGCTCGGGGGAAGCCGTCATGGAGATGTCCTTCTGCGAAGAGGGCGTACGGGGCCGTGGTTGCTCAGGCACCCGGACAGCGCGCGCTCGCGTTGCGGGCGAGGTCCACGTGGACCCGGCCGTGGAGAAGGATTTCAGGCGGCATAGCGTCAGACTGACGATGCACGGTGGGTGCAGTCAAGGGTGTTCCGCGATGTGGGAGATGCATCACGGTCCGTCACAACACCTGCCCCAGGGCGGCGACCACGTCGACGGTGCGCGGCTGTCCCGCGGCCCGGCGGACGATCCTGCCGTCGGCGTCGAGGACCAGGACGGTCGGTGTCCGGCTGATCCCCAGCTCCCGCACGAGAGTGAGATGCGCCTCGGCGTCGATCTCGACATGGGCCACGCCGTCCACCATGCGCGCCACCTCGGCGAGGGTGCGGCGGGTCGCCCGGCAGGGCTGGCAGAAGGCGCTGGAGAACTGCACGAGCGTGGCCCGTTCCCCCAGTTCCGCGCCGATTCGGGCCGCGTCGAGCGTGCCCCCGGTTCCCTGCCCGTCCACCTTCGACCTCCTGTCGGAACTCCCCGCAGGTGGTCAGCGCCACCGGCCGACAGGACATTCCCGTCGGTTCCACGTGACGAGAATCTCGCGCCCCGAGCCCTCTGAGACTGGCCACCGCGTCGCACATGGGGCACGATCGGCGCCATGCCGCAAACCTACGGCTGCGTAACTTCCGCCGGGAGAACCCTCCTCAGGCGCTGAAGAAGGGTCTTCCCCAGATGGCAGAGCTCGTCTATCGGCCGGTCATCGGCGCCGCCCTCACGTTTTTCAA
Source organism: Streptomyces sp. sk2.1 (assembly GCF_008120935.1). Lineage (GTDB taxonomy): Bacteria > Actinomycetota > Actinomycetes > Streptomycetales > Streptomycetaceae > Streptomyces. Next base: position 250,942 of record NZ_RDBO01000065.1, on the reverse strand, counting down.
GGCGCTTGACCTGAAGATCGACACTCAGGGTTCCGAGCACATCCCGAAGACCGGTGGCGCGGTACTGGTGAGCAATCACATCAGCTATCTGGACTTCATCTTCACCGGGCTCGCGGCTCTGCCGCAGAAGCGGCTCGTCCGCTTCATGGCGAAGGAGTCGGTCTTCCGGCACAAGGTCTCCGGGCCGCTGATGCGTGGCATGAAGCACATCCCCGTCGACCGCAAGCAGGGCGAGCACGCCTACGCCCACGCGCTCACCTCGCTGCGTTCCGGCGAGGTGGTCGGGGTGTTCCCCGAGGCGACGATCTCGGAGTCGTTCACGCTGAAGAGCTTCAAGTCGGGCGCCGCCCGGCTGGCCCAGGAGGCCGGCGTGCCGCTGATCCCGATGGCGCTGTGGGGGACGCAGCGGCTGTGGACCAAGGGCCGTCGGCCGTCCGCATGCCGGTCCGGCGGTGGCTACCTCGCCAGTTCTTCCTTCAGCGCGAGGAGGAACGCGTCGACGTCCTCCTCCGTCGTGTCGAAGGAGCACATCCAGCGCACGTCGCCGGCGGCCTCGTCCCAGAAGTAGAAGCGGAAGCGCTCCTGCAGCCGCTCGCTCACCGCGTGCGGCAGCCGGGCGAAGACCGCGTTGGCCTGGACGGGGTGGAGGATCTCGACGCCGCCCACCGCGCGCACCCCCTCCGCGAGCCGCTGGGCCATGGCGTTGGCCTGCCGGGCGTTGCGCAGCCAGAGGTCCCCGGCGAGCAGCGCCTCCAGTTGCACGGAGACGAAGCGCATCTTCGAGGCGAGCTGCATCGAGAGCTTGCGCAGGTGCTTCATCGCGCGGACGGCGTCCGGGTTCAGGACGACCACGGCCTCGCCGAAGAGCGCCCCGTTCTTCGTGCCGCCGAAGGACAGGACGTCGACGCCGACGGTGTTGGTGAACGTGCGCATCGGCACGTCCAGGGACGCCGCGGCGTTGGCTATCCGGGCCCCGTCCAGGTGGACCTTCATGCCGTGTGCGTGGGCGTGGTCGCAGATGGCGCGGATCTCGTCGGGGGTGTAGACCGTGCCCAGCTCGGTGTTCTGGGTGATCGACACGACCTGCGGCATGGCCCGGTGCTCGTCGTCCCAGCCGTACGCCTGCCGGTCGATGAGCTCGGGCGTGAGCTTGCCGTCCGGGGTGGGCACGGTGAGGAGCTTGAGGCCGCCCACCCGTTCCGGGGCGCCGCACTCGTCCACGTGGATGTGGGCGGACTCGGCACAGATCACCGCGCCCCAGCGGTCGGTCATCGCCTGGAGGGCGACGACGTTGGCGCCGGTCCCGTTGAAGACCGGGAAGGCTTCGGCGGTGGGGCCGAAGTGGCTGTGCATGACGCGCTGGAGATGGTCGGTGTAGGCGTCCTCGCCGTAGGCGATCTGGTGACCGCCGTTGGCGAGGGCGATGGCCGCGAGGATCTCCGGGTGCGTGCCCGCGTAGTTGTCGCTGGCGAAGCCGCGTACCCGCGGGTCGTGGTGACGTCGCGCGTCGGTCCTTACGGTTGTGGGGTCAGCCACAGGCGCTTTCCGTTCACTTCCGGGGCGGGCCGGTCCCAGACGCCGGCGATGGCATCGGCCAGGTCCTCGACGTCGGTGAAGCCCGCGAATTTCGCATTCGGGCGCTCGGCGCGCATGGCGTCGTGCACCAGTGCCTTGATGATCAGGATCGCAGCCGCCGTCCTGGGCCCCTCCTCGCCCCCCGCCTTGCGGAACGCGTCCGCGAGGGCGAGGGTCCACGCCTCGGCGGCCGCCTTCGACGCGGCGTAGGCGGCGTTCCCGGCGGTGGGCTTGCTCGCCCCGGCCGCGCTGATCAGCACATAGCGGCCCCGGTCGCTGCGCTGCAGCCCCTCCTGGAAGGCCAGCGAGGTGTGCTGGACCGTGCGGATCAGCAGCTTCTCCAGCAGGTTCCAGTCGGCGAGGTCGGTCTCGGCGAAGGTCTTGCTGCCGCGCCAACCGCCGACGAGGTGGACCAGTCCGTCGATCCGGCCGAATTCCTTCTCGGTCTTGTCCGCCCATTCCCGGGTGGCCCCGAGGTCGAGCAGGTCGACGGTGTCGCCGGTGACGGTGGCGCCGCCGTGGGCGTAGCGCGCCGCGTCGACCGCCTCGGCCAGGCGGGTGGCGTCCGCGTCGGAGGCGACGACGGTCGCACCGGCCTCGGCGAGCCTCAGCAGGGTGGCCCGGCCGGCCGGTCCCGCGGCCCCGGCGACCGCGACCACGGCCCCTTCGAGAGCACCGCTCCCGTTGCCCTTGCCGTTTGCGTTCATGGCCACCGCCTCCTCGGATCCGGCGCTCACGCGGCTGCCTTCTCGGCGTCCGCGGCAGTGATCCCCTTGGTGGAGGCGATCACGTTCTTCAGCTTCTTGGCGAGCGCCTCATAGAACATGCTCAGGGGAAACTCGTCCGGAAGCACATCGTCGACGAGCTTACGCGGCGGCTGCGACAGGTCCAGCGCCTCGGGGCCCCTGGCCCAGCGGGAGCCGGGGTGCGGGGCGAGGTAGGTGGAGACCAGGTCGTACGCGGCGAACCAGTGGACGAGCTTGGGGCGGTCGATGCCGTCGCGGTAGAGCTTCTCGATCTCGCCGCAGAGCTGGTTGGTGATCTGCGGGGCACGGTCCCAGTCGATCCGCAGCTTGTTGTCGGTCCAGCGGATCACGTCGTGCTTGTGGAGGTACGCGAAGAGCAGCTGGCCGCCGAGGCCGTCGTAGTTGCGGACGCGCTCGCCGGTGACGGGGAAGCGGAACATCCGGTCGAACAGCACGGCGTACTGCACGTCGCGGCCCTGGGCGAAGCCGTCGGCCTCCAGCTTCACGGCCTCCTTGAAGGCAGTGAGGTCGCAGCGCAGCTCCTCGAGGCCGTACATCCAGAACGGCTGGCGCTGCTTGATCATGAAGGGGTCGAACGGCAGGTCGCCGTGGCTGTGCGTCCGGTCGTGGACCATGTCCCAGAGCACGAAGGCCTGCTCGCAGCGCTGCTGGTCGCCGACCATCTCCTTGATGTCCTCGGGCAGTTCGACGCCGAGCAGCTCGACCGACGCCTCGGTGACCCGGCGGAAGCGGGCGGCCTCGCGGTCGCAGAAGATGCCGCCCCAGCTGAAGCGCTCGGGGGCCTCGCGCACGGCGATGGTCTCCGGGAAGAGCACGGCGGAGTTGGTGTCGTAACCCGAGGTGAAGTCCTCGAAGGTGATGCCGCAGAACAGCGGGTTGTCGTAGCGGGTCGCTTCGAGCTCGGCCAGCCACTCGGGCCAGACCATCCGCAGGACGACCGCTTCGAGGTTGCGGTCCGGGTTGCCGTTCTGCGTGTACATCGCGAAGACGACCAGGTGCTGGAGCCCGTCGGCGCGGTCCGCGGCCGGCTGGAAGGCGAGCAGCGAGTCGAGGAAGTCCGGCACGCCGAAGCCGTCCGCGGCCCAGCGGCGCAGGTCCTCGACGAGGGCGTGGTGGTAGGCGGCGTCGTGCGGCAGCAGCGGGGACAGCTCCTCGACCGCGGAGATCACCCGGTCCAGGGTCGCCCGGGCGGCGTCCGGGGTGGGCGCGCCCTCGGCCTCGAAGTCGATGGAACCGTCCTTCGACTGCCAGGGGCGGATCTCCTCCACGGCATTCTTGAGCGTCGGCCAGGCGGGGTGTTCGACCACCCGCTGATCCGTAGCTATGTCACCCGTGGTGACGTCCTGCACAAGAATTTCCGTCATAACACTTCCTCCACGGGAGAACCTCGCGTCAAGCAACCGTATACATGTGCGGTTGCTAAGGACAAGTGGACCATCAGTAAATTATCCTGCCGCACCCCCATGGTCACCGCGATTCTTCCTGCCTAAAACCGTGTCAGCGATGGCTTCCGTCGGTCATGTCCCTCCTCCGGCCCTGAGCGGGCCGGACCGCCCGTGCCGGGTTCCCGCCCGCTGCGCCGTGATGCCCCGGCGCCTCGTGGGTAGGAGTCGCACGCGCAGAAGGCCGTCGACGGAAGCGGGTTGCCTTGTCTTTTCTCACCATCGGTCACCGCGGGGTGATGGGCGTGGAGCCGGAGAACACGCTCCGCTCGTTCGTCCGCGCGGAGCGGGCCGGGATGGACGCCATCGAACTGGACCTTCATCTGAGCAAGGACGGCGCGCTGGCCGTCATGCACGACGCCGAGGTCGACCGCACGACCGACGGCACCGGACCGATCGCCCTGAAGACCCTGTCCGAGCTGCGTGCGCTCGACGCCGGGCGGGGCGAGCGCGTACCGGTCTTCGAGGAGGTGCTCGACGCCGTGCGCTCGCCCCTGCAGGCGGAGATCAAGGACGCGGACGCGGCCCGGGTCCTGGCCGGGGTGATGCTGCGGCGCGGGCTCGTCGACCGGGTCGAGGTGTCGTCGTTCCACGACGGGGCGGTCGCCGAGATCGCCCGGCTGGTGCCGGGCGTGCGGACCGTGCTCATCGCGAGCCGCTGGGACGGCGACGTGGTGGAGCGGGCGAAGGCGGTGGGGGCGGCGACCCTGGCCCTGAACATCCGCCGCCTCACCCTGGAGGTGGTCGAGCGGGCGCACGCCGAGGGGCTGAAGGTCATCGGCTGGGTGGTGAACACCCAGGACCACCTGCGGCTGGCCCGCGCCCTGCGGCTGGACGGCGCGACCACCGACTACCCGGAGATCCGCCGCGCCGGCCGCTTCACCGCATGAGGACGGGTCCGGTCAGACCAGGTCCTTGACCAACAGTTCGAACCGGAGGTCGTCGCGCTGCGGGATGCCGAAGCGCTCGTCGCCGTACGGGAAGGGGGTGAGCCTTCCCGTACGGCGGTATCCGCGCCGCTCGTACCAGGCGATCAGCTCGTCGCGCACCGAGATCACGGTCATGTGCATCTCGGCCGCTCCCCAGTCCTCCCGGACCACGCGCTCGGCCTCGGCGATGATCACCTTGCCGAGCCCCTCCCCCTGCAGCTCGGGGCGGACCGCGAACATCCCGAAGTAGGCGGCCTCGCCCCGGTGTTCGAGCTGGCAGCAGGCGACGAGGGCGCCGTCGCGCTCCACCACGAGCAGTCGGCTGCCGGGGGCCTCGACGACCTGGCGGACCCCGTCCGGGTCCGTCCGCCGCCCCTGGAGGATGTCCGCCTCGGTGGTCCATCCGACCCGACTGGAGTCGCCGCGGTACGCCGACTCGATCAGCGTCACGAGCGCGGGCACATCCGTGTCGTCCGCGTCGCGGAAGGTCAGTTGTCCCGGGTCCTGGGCAGGGGCTGTGTCCATGGCGATGGCTCTCCGAATTCTCTGCTGTGGCCGTGCCGGAGCAGGGTAACCCCGTGCCGCGGCCCGGCGGGCGGCGTCCGTCGCGGGACGGGCGGGCCGCCCCTAGGCTCGGAACATGGTCCATGTGCTGAGCAGTCGGATCCTGTTGCGTCCGGTCGACCCCGAGCGGTCCCGGGGCTTCTACGGGGAGGCCCTCGGGCTGCCCGTCTACCGGGAGTTCGGTACGGGCCCCGAGCGGGGCACGGTCTACTTCCTCGGCGGTGGCTTCCTGGAGGTCTCCGGGCGGGCCGCCGAACCACCGGTGCCCGGTCTCGAACTGTGGTTGCAGGTCGCGGACGTGCGGGCGGCCCACGAGGACCTGTCGGCCCGCGGCGTCGAGGTGCCGCGGCCGCCGGTGCGCGAGCCGTGGGGACTGGTGGAGATGTGGATCCGTGACCCGGACGGGCACCGGATCGTCGTGGTGGAGGTACCGGCGGACCATCCGCTGCGCCACCGGCCCTGAGCCCTCGCGGCCGGTGGGCCGCTCAGTGCGTGGTGCGGCTGCGTTCCGCGCAGTCGGCCAGCAGCGGCAGGGCCCGTTCCAGGCCGCCGTCGTGATCGGCGAACGGGAGGCGCAGGTGGTGCCGGAAGCCGTCCACGGCGGAGAACGCGGGGCCGGGGACGATGAGCACGCCCGCGCGGCGGGCCAGCTGGGCGGTGGCCTCGGCGTCCGCCCAGGGGATCTCCACCCAGAGGGCGGAGCCTCCCACGGGCCGTTCCCACCGCCAGCCGGTCCCCCGGTCGCGCAGCAGCCGTTCGGTCTCCGCCAGTCGTTCGCGCAGCCGGGAGCGGCGCAGGGCGCGGGCCTCGGGCAGTTGCCGGAGCAGCTTCACGGCCACCATCTGGTCCACCACCGGGCAGGCCAGGTCGACGGACCGCTTGATGTCCGCCAGGCGCCGGATGACGGTGGTGGAGGCGCGGATCCAGCCCAGTCGCAGGCCGCCCCAGAAGAGCTTGGACAGCGTGCCGACGGTGGCCGTCGCGGCGGGCGGCAGCAGCCCGGCGAGGGAGACCGGTGCGGCGTCGTGGTGCAGGGACAGTTCCGCGTAGGCGTTGTCCTCCACGGTGTACAGGCCCTGTTCGGCCAGTACGGCGGCCCAGGTGCGGCGGGTGTGCTCGGTCATGCCGCGCCCGGTGGGGTTGTGGACGGCCGGCTGCAGATAGACCAGGCGGGGGCGGACGTGGCGGGCCAGCCGGGCCAGGGCGGCGGCGTTGTCACCGGGAGTGGTGTCCGCGGGCAGCGGGACCAGCCGGGCGCCGCGGGCCCGTAGCGCCTCCAGGGCGCCCCGGTAGGTCGGGTCCTCCACGATCACCGTGTCGCCCGGTTCGACCAGCCCCTGGGTGATCAGCCAGACGGCCTGCTGGGACCCGGCGGTCACCAGGATCTGCTCCGGGGAGGTCGGCAGGCCCGCGGCCCGGTGGTAGTCGGCGATCCCCTCGCGCAGCTCGGGCAGCCCGTACGGCAGGTATCCGTCACCGGTCAGCGCCGCGGAGAGGTCGTGGGCCGACAGGTCGCCGACCGCCTCCGCGACGGCGGGCAGGCCGTCCAGCGCGCCGCTGGACAGGTCGATGCCGCCGTCCCGGGTCGCGAAGCTGGCCAGCCGTCCCTCGGTCACGGGTTCGCCCATCGTCCCGGAGCCCCGCAGCCGGGAGCCGCTGCCCTGCCGGCTCTCCAGCCAGCCCTCGGCCTCCAGCATCCCGAACGCGGCGGTCACGGTGCTGCGGCTGATCCCCAGGGCCGAGGCGAGGGCGCGCTGCGAGGGGAGCAGGGTGCCCGGCGCCACGTCCCCGCGCTGGGCCAGCTCGCGCAGCGCCTGTGCCAGCAGCTGCGGCAGGGGGCCGGGGCCGCCCCTGGACCATCCGGTCAGCAGGCGCGACAGGCGGGTGGGAGGAATCCGGTCCATGACCCCATCATGGCCCGCCCCAGGCCAATTGCCGTCAAGTGGTCTTTGCCGCCCTCCGGTGCCCGTCCCATGATCGGGGGAACGCCGTTGCAAAGGAGCAGAACATGGCGACCGTGGTGCTCGTCGGGACGCTGGACACCAAGGGGACGGAGTACGCGTGGCTCTCGGAGCGGCTGCGCGCGTCGGGGTGCGACGTGGTGCTGGTCGACGCCGGGGTGCTGCCCCCGCCCGCGGGCACCCCCTCGGCCGATGTCGACGCCGCGACCGTCGCCCGCCGCGCCGGGTACGACCTGGAGGCGCTGCGTGCCGCCGGGGACCGGGGCGCCGCGGTGACCGCCATGGCCCGGGGCGTCGAGCTGGTCGTCGGCGACCTGCACCGCGAGGGGCGGCTGCACGCGGTGCTGGCGGTGGCCGGCAGCGGCGGATCGTTCATCGCCGCCCGGGCGATGCGGTCCCTGCCCGTCGGCGTCCCGAAGGTGCTGGTGTCCACCATGGCCGGCGGGGACGTGTCGCCGTACGTGGGCAGCAGCGACATCACCATGATGTACAGCGTCGTCGACGTGGCGGGCATCAACTCCGTGTCGTCCCGGATCCTGGGCAACGCGGTGGCCGCGGCGGCGGGCATGGCCGTCCACCACGAGCGGAGCCTGAACGAGCCGCAGGACCACGGGCGCCCGCTGATCGGCGCCACCATGTTCGGCGTCACCACCCCCGCGGTCGACGCCGCGCGGCAGCGCCTGGACGAGCTCGGCTACGAGGTCCTGGTCTTCCACGCCACCGGTGCGGGCGGCCGGGCGCTGGAGAAGCTCGCCGCGGGCGGCTTCCTGGCCGGCGTACTGGACCTGACCACCACCGAACTCGCGGACGACCTGGTCGGCGGCGTGCTGAGCGCGGGCCCCGACCGGCTCACCGCGGCGGGCCTGGCCGGTCTCCCGCAGGTCGTCGCGCCCGGCGCGCTGGACATGGTCAACTTCGGTGCCCGGGAGACCGTCCCCGAACGCTTCGCCGAGCGGCACCTCCTCGTGCACAACCCCACCGTCACGCTGATGCGCACCACCGCCGAGGAGATGGCGGAGCTCGGCGGGTCCATGGGGCGGAAGCTGGCCACGGCGCAGGGCCCGACGGCGGTCCTGTGGCCGCTGGGCGGCGTCTCCGCCGTGGACGCCCCGGGCGGCCCCTTCCACGATCCGCAGGCCGACGCGGCCGGGCTGGCGGGCCTGCGCATCGCCCTGCGCGGCAGCGCCGTCGAACTGCGCGAGCTCGACGCCCACGTGAACGACCCGGTGTTCGCCGTCGCCGCCGCCGACCACCTGCACCGCCTGATCGGCGCCCACGGGCGCCCGGCCGCATCCGCCTGAGCGGAGCGGACCCCCGATACCGAGCGGACGCCGACGGCCCGGCCGTCCGCACCGGGCGGCACACCCCGCCCGCACCACGACCGAACAGGAGCCCCACCGTGAACCGAAACCAAGCCCTGGCCCGCCTGACCAGGCAGATCCACTCCGGCAAGGCCGTCATCGGCGCGGGCGCGGGCACCGGACTGTCCGCCAAGTGCGCGGAGGCCGGCGGCGTCGACCTGCTGATCATCTACAACTCCGGCCGTTACCGGATGGCCGGCCGGGGCTCGCTGGCGGGCCTGCTGCCCTACGGCGACGCCAACGCCATCGTGCTCGACATGGCGGGCGAGGTCCTCCCCGTGGTGCGGGACGTCCCGGTGCTCGCCGGAGTGTGCGGCACCGACCCGTTCCGGATCATGGGCAACTTCCTCGACCAGTTGAAGGCCGTCGGCTTCACCGGTGTGCAGAACTTCCCCACGGTCGGCCTGTACGACGGGAAGTTCCGCGAGAACCTGGAGGAGACCGGCATGGGCTTCGGGCTGGAGGTCGACATGATCCGCCAGGCCCACGAACGCGATCTGCTCACCGCGCCGTACGTCTTCGACGCCGAGCAGGCCACCGAGATGGCGCGGGCCGGTGCGGACGTCCTCGTGCCGCACGTCGGGCTGACCACCAAGGGGTCCATAGGCGCCTCGACCGCGCTCACCCTCGACGAGGCCGCCGCCGCCGTGCAGGAGATGCACGACGCCGCCAAGCTCGTCAATCCCCACATCGTCGTGCTCTGCCACGGCGGCCCGATCGCCGAGCCCGAGGACGCCCGCTACATCCTGGAGCACACCTCCGGCATCGCCGGGTTCTTCGGCGCCTCGTCCATGGAACGGCTGCCGACGGAGCGCGCCATCACCGAGCAGGCACGCGCCTTCAAGTCGCTCACGGTCGGCTGAGCGAGGCACGGGAGCACACGGCGCGGCGGTGAACACCACCTCCGCGCGCTCCCGTGCACCCCAGTGCGCCGCGTACGGCGTTCCCCGGCCGGGCATCGACCAGGGGGACCACGTCGTACGTCCAGGGGGAGGTGCGCTGTGCACGGACCGGCGGTGTCGGGATGGCTGCTGATGGCGCTGTGCGCGCTGACGGGCGCGTACTGCCTGCTGCGCACCCGCAGCGAGACCGGCGAGGGGCTCAGGACGGCGCGTGCGGAGGCGCTGATGGGCTTCGGCATGGCCGCCATGGCGGTGCCCGCGGCCGTCGTGCCGCCGCCCGAGTGGGGATGGGCGGTGTACGCGGTGCTGTTCGGCGCGGCGTCGTTGCGCGCGTTGTGGTTCTCCCGGCGCAGCGGGCACCACCTGCACCATCTGGTGGGTTCGGCGGCGATGGTCTACATGGCGTTGACGATGGCGCCCGGCGGGGCGGCGGCGCAGGGCGGGCACGGAGGGCACGCGGGCCACGGCGCGGCGGCCACGGCCGGCGGAATCCCTTTGCTGACCGGGCTGTTGCTGGCCTACTACGCGGTGTACGTGGTGCGGTCGGGGGCCCGGCTGATACCCGTGGCCGCCGCGGCGGGCGCGGGCGACGGCGGCGGTCCGGCGAAGGGCGGACGGGGAGCGCGGCCCGAGCTGGCGCTCGCCTGCCGGCTGGCGATGGGGACGGCCATGTTCGCGATGCTGCTCGCTCTGTGAGACGTGGGACGCGGCAAACCGTGGCGTACGTCACTTGCCGTGCACAGCCATACCCGTGGGTACCGCGCCCTCATAGGCTGACGCCATGTTGGTCTCCCTGGTGCTGCTGTCGCTCGGTGCACTGGCTGCCGTCCTGACCCCGCGACTGATGGCGCGGGCCCGGTGGCCGGAGCGCGAGCCCGTGGTGGCGCTGTGGGTGTGGCAGTGCGTGGTGGCCGGGGTGCTGCTCTCCTTCGGGCTCTCCATGACGTTCAGCGCGGCGGCGGCCTGGCAGGCCGTGCGCGGCCATGTCTTCGCGCCGGCGCCCCGGGCCGTGGTGGACGCGTACGCCCTGGGCGGGCACGGGCAGTGGTCCGCCGTCATGGCCGTGCTGCTGGCGCTCGGCGGGGTGTGGTCCGCGGTGATGCTGGCCCGGGAGATCCACCGGGCCCAGGCGCGTCGCAGGCAGCGCCGTGCCGAACTGCGGCTGCGGGCCCCGTTGCTGCCCGGCGAGGAGCCCGGCAGCGGCCGTCTCGTCGTGCTGGAGGGGAAGCGTCCGGACGCCTGGTGGCTGCCGGGTGCCGCGCCCCAGCTGGTCATCACCACTGCGGCGCTCAGTCGCCTGAAAGGTCGTCAGCTCGATGCGGTGCTGGCGCACGAGCAGGGGCACGCGAAGGCGCGGCACGACTGGTTGCTGCACTGCTCCGGCGCGCTCGCGACCGGGTTTCCGCAGGTGCCGGTGTTCGCGGCCTTCCGGGACGAGATGCACCGGCTGGTCGAACTGGCCGCGGACGACGTGGCGTCGCGGCGTTTCGGACGGCTGACGGTCGCGCTCGCCCTGGTGGAACTCAACGAGGACCGGGGCGTGTTCGGCCCCGGCCCCGCGCCGGACGCCGACCTTCCGCTGCGGGTGAACCGTCTGCTGGCCCCGATGGAGCGGCTCACGGCCGGTCGCCGGCTCCGGCTGACCGCGGCGGCCACGCTGGTGCCGGCGGTTCCGCTGCTGGTGGCCTTCCTTCCGGGACTCAGCGCCCTGGGATAGCACCGGACGCCGTTCTTCCGCGAAGATCGCCCCATGTCGACGGCAACCCCGACGCCCGCCCGGTCCACCGGGACGCGTCCTCGTGTCACACCCTTCTCGGTCGGCGCGGTCTGCGCGGTCCTCGGCCTGGCGCTGCTGGTCCTCGTCGCCGCACGGTGGTCACCGCTGATGGCGGCGGACCGTGCGGTCGCGACCCCGCTGCACCGCAGAGCGGTGACCGAACCCGGGTTCGTCCACGTGAACCGGATCCTCAGCGACTGGGTGTGGGACCCGTGGACGATGCGTGTCCTGATCGCGGTGGCCGTGGTGGCGCTGTGGTGGCGCGGGGCGCGGCTGCTCGCGGGCTGGGTGGCGGTGACGAGCCTGCTGTCCACGCTGCTCCAGCAGGGGCTGAAGGCCGCGGTCGGCCGGGAGCGGCCCCAGTGGCCCGACCCGGTGGACAGCGCCCACTACGCGGCGTTCCCGTCCGGTCACGCGATGACCGCGACGGTGAGCTGCGGCCTGCTGCTCTGGCTGCTGCACCGGCACGGCGCGGGGGCCGGACCGTGGTGGACGGCACTGGTGGTGGCCTCCGTCTCGGTGATCGGGGTGGGGCTCACCCGGCTCTACCTCGGTGTGCACTGGATGAGCGACGTACTGGGCGGGTGGCTGCTGGGGGCGGCCCTGGTGGGGTTCTCGATCGCCGGGTTCGTACGCCATGAGCGCCGCGGACGCGCCGTTCCCGAGCACGGGCCGCACCGCTCCTGAGTCCGTGCCGCACGGACTCGGGGGCGGCACCCCCGGGCCCGTCTTGTCGCGCCGCTCCCCGACCGGGGAGGATCGCCTCCATGCAGATCAAGGGTGTGCTCTTCGACTTCTCCGGAACCCTCTTCCGCATCGAGTCGGTCCGGTCCTGGTTGCGCGCGGTCCTCGTGGAGCGGGAGGTGACGGTGGACGGGGCCGACTTCGAGCGGTACGCGCGGGAGCTGGAGGCCGCCGGAGCGCTGCCGGGCGGCCCGTCCCCCCGGCACGTCCCCGCCGGACTCGCCGCCGTGTGGGCCGCCCGCGACGAGAGCGCGGAACTGCACCGGGAGGCGTACACGGCGCTGGCCCGGCAGGTGGACCTGCCGGATCCGGGACTGTACGACGCGCTGTACGAGCGGCACAGGTCGCCCGACGCCTGGCGGCCCTACCCGGACGCCGCGGAGGTGCTCGGCGCGCTGAGTGCCGCCGGGGTCCGGATCGGCGTGGTCAGCAACATCGGCTGGGACCTGCGGCCGGTCTTCCGGGCGCACGGGCTGGACGCCCCGGTCGACGCGTACGTCCTGTCGTACGAGCACGGCGTCCAGAAGCCGGATCCACGACTCTTCCACACCGCCTGCACACTTCTCGGACTGGATCCGACGGATGTGGTGATGGTCGGCGACGACCGGCACGCGGACGGCGGGGCGGCGGCGCTGGGCTGTGACGTACGCTTCGTGCGGCATCTGCCGGTGGAGGAGCGGCCCGACGGACTGCGGACGCTCGAACTGGTACCGGGCGTTGCCTGACGAACATGTGAGAGATGTCCCTGACGCCCAATGGGTCGGATCATCACATCGTGGCCTTAGCCTGTATGTATGTCCCGTTCTCCGTGCTCCTCCGATTCCACGCGTACCGCCGCCGTGGTGAACGAAGAAATTCGCGACCTGTGGCAGCGCTCGGGCGGCTGCCTGTCCCCGGAGGACGAGGAGCAGTACCAGCGGTTGCTGGTGGAGTGGGCCGCGGCGACCCACGGAAGCACCCGGTCCGCCGCCTGACCCCGCCCTTCCGGCGGCGACGGCGTACGGCCCCGGCCGCGCCCGGCTCCTCCCGGCAGCCCCGCACCGCCCCGCGGTGACCATCGGCGTGCCGCCGGGCGGAAGCACCCCGCGGCACGCCTCGGTCACGCGGTGGAACCGTCCGGTTCCTCCGGGCCGACCGGCCGGCCCGTGGCCGTCGGTCAGCGGTCGAAGTAGTCCGGCTGCGTCTGGACGTTGAGTTCGTCCAGCCGCACCCGCTTCGCCGGGTCGGTACGCCGGTCGTCGATCTTCAGGACGTCGAGGCCCTTGGCGATGTCGTTGGAGTAGATGTAGCCGTTGTAGTAGTACGCCGACCAGGGGCCGGCCGTGGTGACGGCGTCCGTGGTGACGGGGCCGCGCTCGAAGTAGCCGATCTCCTTCGGCCTGGACGAGTCGGTGAAGTCCCACACCGAGACTCCGCCCTGGTACCAGGCCTGGACCATCAGGTCGCGGCCCTTGACCGGGATGATCGAACCGTTGTGGGCGACGCAGACCTCGGTGTCGGCCTGAGGGCGGTCGATCTTGAAGTAGCTGCGGAAGACCAGCTTGCGGTGGTCTCCCCTGCCGACGATGTCGTAGATCCCGTTGGCGCCCCGATCCGGGCCGACCTCGTCGTTGCAGGTGGCCGCGCCACCGCCGCCGAGCTCATCGGTGAAGACGACCTTGTCCGTCTTCTGGTTGAACGTCGCCGAGTGCCAGAACGCGAAGTTCACGTTGTCCTGCACCCGGTCGATGATCCTCGGGTTCTCCGGGTCCTCGATGGAGAACAGCAGGCCGTCCCCCATGCAGGCACCGGCGGCCAGGTCCTTCGAGGGCAGCACGGTGATGTCGTGGCAGCCGGTGGTCCTGGAGACGCCCGGGTTGGTCGGGGCACCCGGGTTGCCGCCGTCCGGGAAGAGCACCGGGAAGTTCACGACCGCGGCCTTCTCGGGCGCGCTGCGCGGCACCTTGATGACGGAGATCCCGTCGTGCGGGGGCCGGCAGTCCGGGAACGCCTCGCTCGGCGAGTACGAGGAGACGTACACGTACACGTTCCTGCGTTCGGGCACCAGGGTGTGGGTGTGCGAGCCGCAGGCGGTCTCGACCGCGGCGACGTACTTCGGGTTGCGCTTGTCGCTGATGTCGAAGACCTTCATGCCCTCCCAGGAGGACTTCTCCGTGGCGGGCTGGGTGGTGCTGGTGCAGGAGTCGTCGCTGCGCGAGGAGTCGGTGGACAGGAAGAGCAGGTCGCCCGAGACCGAGATGTCGTTCTGCGAGCCGGGGCAGAGGACCTGCGAGACCGTCCTCGGGGACTTCGGGTTGCTGATGTCGAAGATCCGGAAGCCGTCGTAGTTCCCGGCGTAGGCGTACTTCCCCTGGAAGGCCAGGTCCGTGTTCAGCCCCTTGAGCGCGTCCTTGGGGACGTTGGCGAGGTGGGTGATGTTGCCGCTGTGGATCACCTCGTCCACGCCGGGTATCTCGCCGTTCCTGATCGCGGCCTCGGCCTCGGCCTGCTGGGCGGTGGAGGCATCGGTGCGGGCCGTGGACGTGTCACCGGGGTCGGGCGAGGCGGCCGCGGGCCCGGCCGTCAGCAGAGTGGCCAGCAGGCCGGCGGCGGCCGCCACCACACCCAGGCGTCTGCGCCGCGCCGGGTTCGTACGCAACGAAATCACTTGCGTCCTCCCATGTGTCCAAACGTAGTTGAACGGTTCACGGTCCCCGGCAGTATGGTCCTTCCCGCGATGATCCCGACAGATGGCGACGGAGACGTGCCGAAAGTTTCCGGTCGCCGCCACGAGGAAGCGTGTCAGCACGGCCACAACCGACCCATGGGGCAATGGAGGTCCACTTGTTGATCCGCCGTCAGACCATGTGTGCACGCAGGTCCGCGCTCGTCGCGGTCGTCCTGTCCGCGGCCCTGGCCCTGAGCGCGTGCGACGCGGACGGCGGCGGGGACCGGGCCGCCGGGGCGGGCGGGGGCCCTTCGGTGGTGGCGCCGGGGAAGCCGGGCGAGCCCGCCCGGACCCTGTCCGCGCAGGAGGCCGCCAAGGCCGCCGGGAACGACCGGGCGAACTCCGCCGACTTCCGCTACGCGCAGATGATGATCCAGCACCACGCCCAGGCACTGGAGATGACCGGTCTCGTCCCCGCCCGCGCCGAATCCACCGCGGTCGAACGGCTGGCCGAACGCATCGCGGCGGGCCAGAAGCCGGAGATCGGCGCCATGGAGGGATGGCTCACGCACAACGGCGGCAAGAAGCGCGAAACCGCCCACGACCACGCGGCGATGCCCGGCATGGCCACCCCCGCCCAGTTGGAGCGGTTGCGCGGGGCGAAGGGCACCGCCTTCGACGAACTCTTCCTGAAGCTGATGATCACCCACCACCAGGGGGCGGTCACGATGGCGACCGAGGTCCTCTCGGAGGGGAACGACGTGCAGATCGAGGAGATGGCCGGGGACGTCGTCGCACAGCAGACGGTGGAGATCAACAGGATGCGCGCCATGGCGCCCTGACCGGGGACGCGGGGAGCCGACGGCCTCCGGGCGTTTTCCGGGGAAAGGCCCTAACGGTCCTCGCCGATGCGCCGCGCCTGGAGGTTCGCCGCGTCGAGGACGCTGTCGAGGAGCCCGGGGAACAGCGCCTCCAGGTCGTCGCGGCGCAGCCCGTTCATCTTGGCCGTGCCCCGGTAGATCTGCTGGACGATCCCGCTCTCGCGCAGCACCCGGAAGTGGTGTGTGGAGGTGGACTTGGACACCGGGAGGTCGAAACAGGAACAGCTGAGCTCCCGGTCGGCTGCGGCCAGTTCGCGCACCACCCGCAGCCGCATCGGGTCGGAGAGCGCGTGCAGCACCGCCTCGACGCGGATCTCGTCCCTCGCGGGATGGTCGAGCACGCGTCCGCCGGCCTCGGCGGCGCTTGCGGCAGGGGCGCTGAGAGGGGTCACGACGGCTCCGTTCCTGGCCTGTCCCGGCCTTCCGGCGGCCGGTCTCCCGTGATCGGTCCGGCCCGCCCCCCATACTACGAAACCCATCGTAGTTCGAGAACGGAAGGCCGCCGCGGGAGACGTCCGTCGAGGACCGGCGCCGGACGCCCCGGCCCGGCCGTCCGGGTCAGCCGGTGAGCAGGTCCGGATTGTCGGCGAGCGAGGCGAGGTGCCCGGCCGGGTCGGAGATCAGCTTGCGGGCCGCCAGGTCCAGCATCCCGGCCACGCCGGTGACCTCCGCCGCGACGGTGCCGTCCTCCTTGAGGATCTGCTGCGCGACCGTGAACGTCTTCCCCTCGGTGTACACGAACCGGCAGGTCACCCGCACCCGATCGCCGCCGCGCAGCTCCCGCAGGAACTTCACCGTCGTTTCGAGTGCCACCGGGCCCACGCCGCTGGCCAGCAACTTGTCCTGCGGCAGGCCGGCCGCGCGCAGCAGCTCCCAGCGCGCGTGCTCGGCGTACTGCAGATAGACGGCCTGGTTCAGATGGCCCTGGGTGTCGAGTTCGTAGCCTCGGACGGTCACGTCCACGGAGAAGGTCATGGACGTCCCAACCCCGCGGAGCATTCCGCCATTCCGCCCGTCGGCCACGAGAAATGTCCGTTGCGGGCCGGCTGTTTCCCTGCGTAGCGTCACCGGTCATGACGACCCCTGCCCTGAGCACCGCACGACTGAGTCTGGAGCCGTACACGCCCGGCGACGAGGAGGACTTCGTCGCGCTCTTCCAGGACGTCCGGGTTTCCCGCTGGATGGGGGACGGGCCCTGCACCGAGGCCGAGGACCGCGCCCTGTTCGGGCGGATCTTCAGCAAGGTGTACGCGCGGGACCTGTTCGACGTGTGGGCGGTCCGGCACGAGGGCCGGTTCGTCGGGCACGCCGAGATCAAGCCCTCCGAGGAGGTGGGCGGCCACGAGATCGTCTACGCGCTGGCCGTCACCGCGTGGGGGCGGGGGTTCGGCACCGAGATCGCCGAGGTGCTGACCGGCTACGGCTTCGGCACGCTCGAACTCCCCGAGGTGCATGCCACGGTGGCCGCCGGGAACACCGCGTCCCTGGCCCTGTTGGGCCGGATCGGGTTCCGGCACGTCCGGGACGTGACGGAGGACGACGGCGGCACGACCCGGGTGCTGACCCGTTCCGCCCCGCCCCGTTCCGAAACCGGTGCCGACGCCGACGCACGGGGCTGACCCCGGCCCGTGCCCGGCCCGGGGCCCGGCCGGTCAGCCCCGGTAGACGTCCAGGTAGCCGCACATGCCGAACTTCCCGTGCCCGGAGGGCCGTTCCGCGTGCACGCGGGCGTCGGCGAGGTAACCGCCGTCCCCGCGCTCCAGCGCGTCGAGCCGTTCGCCGGTCGCCGCGGAAGCGGCGGCGGCTCCCCGCCGCCAGCGGTCGCGCCAGTCCTCGATCCGGGGGCGCACGAGCGCGGCCGCGGCCCGGTGGAAGGCGGCGAGCGGTGCGGGGTCGCCCGCCTCGGTGGATTCGCGCAGGGCGAGGAAGCCCTCGATCGCGAGGTCGCGGCGTGCCCGGGCGGCCCGTTCCCGCTCCGCCTCGGAGCCGTCGACGGGCAGGGCCGCCACCGCCCGGTAGCTCTCCGGGTCCGTCAGGTGCTCCGGCGGCAGGGTGAGCACCGCGTCGCCCGCCTCGGGCAGCCCGCTGTTCTCCATCAGGACGACGATGCGCAGCCCGTCCTCGTCGACGAGCCGGTGGATCGTGCCCGGAGCGAACCGGACCAGCGCGCCGGGCGACAGCGGTGTCTGCCGGAATCCCGAGGCGGTCAGGGTCTGCACCGAGCCCGCGCCCCCGACCACCACGTACCCCTCGGAGCAGGTGAGGTGGAGATGGGGCGTCCCGCCGTGCAGGCCGTCCGCGGCGGGCCAGTCGTAGACCCGCAGGTGGGACACCGCGACGGAGCCGGGCAGCCCCTCGAAGGTGGGCACAGTCGCTCCTCCGCCCTTCCGTCCGGGCTCTTCGCGCCGGATGCTTGGCAAGCGCTTTCCACGCCTGTCCGTACCGTACTCGCACCACCCCGGCCGCGACAGCCCCCGGATGCCGGTGCCGCCCTGCGGGCCGGTGTCAGTGGCGGGGTGCAGACTGGCCCGTATCCGACACAACGGCGTTTCGGGAGGTTCGGCCATGACCGACGTACTGCTCACCGTGGGCACCCGCAAGGGACTCTTCATCGGCCGCAGGCACGGTGGCGCGTGGGAGTTCGACGGCCCGCACTTCAACGCACAGGCGATCTACTCGGTCGCCATCGACACCCGGCGGAAGGTCCCCCGACTGCTGGTCGGCGGCGACAGTTCGCACTGGGGCCCTTCGGTCTTCCACTCCGACGACCTGGGCAGGACGTGGGTGGAGCCGCAGCAACAGGCCGTGAAGTTCCCCCGGTTCACCGGGGCGTCGCTGGAGCGGGTCTGGCAGTTGCACCCCGCGGGCCCCGAGGCGCCCGACGTCGTGTACGCGGGGACGGAGCCCGCCGCGCTGTTCCGCTCCGAGGACGGCGGGGAGTCGTTCGAGCTGGTCCGTCCGCTGTGGGAGCACCCGACGCGTTCGCGGTGGGAGCCCGGCGGTGGCGGCGAGGGGCTGCACACCGTCCTGACGGACCGGAGGGACGCCCGCGCCGTGACCGTCGCGGTGTCCACGGCCGGGGTGTTCCGGACCAAGGACGGCGGCGCGAGCTGGGCCCCGTCGAACAAGGGGGTGTCGGCGGTCTTCCTGCCCGACCCGGATCCGGAGTTCGGCCAGTGCGTCCACAAGGTGACCAGGGATGCGGTCGACCCCGACCGGCTCTACCTCCAGAACCACTGGGGGGTGTTCCGCAGCGACGACTCCGGGGACAACTGGACCGACATCGGGCGGGGCCTGCCCTCGGACTTCGGTTTCGCCGCGGCCGCGCACCCGCACCGTCCGAACACGGTGTACGTCTTCCCGATCAACGCCGATTCCGACCGGGTGCCCGCCGAGCACCGCTGCCGGGTGTTCCGTACCGACGACGCGGGCGGGACCTGGGAGCCGCTGTCGGCCGGCCTGCCCGACGGCGCCCACTACGGCACGGTGCTGCGGGACGCCCTGTGCACGGACGACGCCGACCCGGCGGGCGTCTACTTCGGCAATCGCAACGGCGAGGTGTACGCGAGCGCGGACGACGGGGACAGCTGGCAGCAGCTCGCCTCGCACCTGCCGGACGTCTTCTGCGTGCGGGCGGCGGTCATCGGCACCTGACCACCGCCGCCGGCCGGTCCGTGCGACCGGTCCCGTCGGCGCGCCCGGCCTGCCCCGGGTCCTCCTCCCGGGGACGTCCGGGCGCCCACGCATGGCTTGTTCCTGATGGCCATCGGCCCAACTCGGTTCCGGAGGGCCTCGATTCCGTGTGATGCGCGGAGGCGGGGCAACCCCCGGGCACCGTCCTCCGGGGGCGGGGCCCCCGGGGATCTCCGGGGTGTTTTCGAGAAGGCCGATGACCAGGAGGACCGCCTCGATCCGTGACTCGCGCACGGTCACCACCGCGCTCGCGGTACTCGCCCTGACAGCGGGAGGGACGGAGTCGGCACGCGCGTCGCCGCAGCCGATGTCCCCGCAGCGTTCCGCCGGCTCCATGCCCCCCGGGGGCCACCGGGGAGTTCGGTAATGGCGGGGAGTTCGGGAATGCCGGGGAGTTCGAGGAAAGCGGGGAATTCGGGGAACGCGCTCCCGCCGGGCCGGCGGATCACCGGCACGGGGGCCGGACGGCAGCTCGTCTGGAGTCCTCCCGAGCCGATGCCCATGGGCGATGCCCGTGTCGAGTTCCGCGCCGGCGACCGGCTCCCGGGCCGTCCGGTGGCCACTCGGGACCGGCGCGGTTTCCGGCCGGGGCTCGACAGGACCTGCCCCGGGCCGCTGACGGACCTGAAGGTGCCGGCGGCCGACGGGAGTCCGGAGCTGTCCGCCCAGGACGTCGACGGCCGCTGGGTGCGGGACACCTTCGACGAGTCGCCGGCCCCGGCCCGGCCGCTGTCCCGGGTGGTGCCGACGCCGTACCCGTGGGCCGGTGTGCCCGCCGGCGAGCGAAGTTTCGAAGTGGTCGTGCCCACCGTGCGGGACGGCCTGGAGGGGCCGGAGGAATCACTGCGGCTGCGGCTGATCACCTACGACGAGGGTTCCTGGGAGCCGCGTGAGGGGCCGGTGTTCACCGGTACGGTGCGCGACGCGCCGTGACACGGGCCGGGTGCCGCCGAGCCCGGTGACGGGAACGGCACCGGCCCCTGGAGGGTCGGTGCCGTTCCGGACCGCGGGCGGTCGCGCTACGGCAGTCGCCAGTCCACCGCCGGGGCGCCCTGGCCGAGCAGGAGTTCGTTGGTGCGGCTGAACGGGCGCGAGCCGAAGAAACCGCGGTCCGCCGACATCGGCGAGGGGTGCGCGGACTCGATCGCCGGGTAGTCGCCGAGGAACGGCCGGAGGTTGCGGGCGTCGCGCCCCCACAGCACGGACACCAGCGGTTTGCCGCGCGCGGCCAGTGCCCGGATGGCCTGTTCGGTCACTTCCTCCCAACCCTTGCCGCGGTGGGCGCCCGGCTTGCGGGGGGCCGTGGTGAGCGCCCTGTTCAGCAGCAGCACGCCCTGGCGCGTCCAGGGCGTCAGGTCGCCGTTGGACGGGCGCGGCAGGCCCAGGTCCGTGTGGAGTTCCCGGAAGATGTTCTCCAGGCTGCCGGGCACCTGGCGGATCTCGGGGGCCACCGAGAAGCTCAGCCCCATCGCCATTCCGGGGGTCGGATAGGGGTCCTGACCGACGATCAGGACGCGTACCTCGTCGAAGGGCTGCTGGAACGCGCGCAGGACGTTCGCCCCGGCCGGCAGGTAGGTGCGGCCGGCCGCGACCTCCGCCCGCAGGAAATCGCCCATCGCGGCGACGCGTCCGGCCACGGGGGCGAGTGCCTCGGCCCAACCGGGCTCTACTACTTCATTCAAGGGTCGTGGTGCCACGGTGGATCACTCTACCGGCGTAGTCGGACAACTCCCGTCCGTTCCCACCCGCATCGCCCCACGTCGGCCCGGAGCCGCCCGCTGAAGCGTGACGACCGCTCCCCCGGTTCCGGTCCGCGGGGGTGGGGATAGGCTGCCGCCGTCGTGATCCCCTTCCCCGTTGGAGCCGGTCCATGAGCTCAGCCAGGCGTTCGCCGGAAAGCACCGCTGCGGCGTCGGGGCCGTACGTGCTCGGCGTGGACTCGGGCGGCTCCGGACTGCGGGTGGCGCTGGGCGCGGTCGACGCCTCCGGTCCGGTGGCGACGGCGGTCTGCGCCGGGCCGGTGCGCACCGGCCCCGCCGGGATCGACGCGGACCATCTGCTGGAACAACTGCTGCCCGCCGCCCGCCGGTTGCTGGCGGAGCACGGCGGTGCGGACGGCCGCGGGATCGGGGCCGTGGCGATCGGCGCCGCGGGCATGGCGACGCTCGGCGGGCAGTTGCGCGCGGAGCTGCCGTCGGCCCTGGAGAAGGCGCTCGGGGTGCGGCGGCTGGCCCTCGCCGCCGACGCGGTGACCGCGTACGCGGGAGCGGTCGGCCAGCGTCCGGGCGCTGTCGTCGCGGGCGGCACGGGCATGATCGCGCTGGGTACGGACCTGCGGAGCTGGCGCCGGGCCGACGGCTGGGGGCACCTGCTGGGCGACAGCGGCGGCGGCGCCTGGATCGGCCGGGCCGGGCTCGACGCGGCCATGCGCGCCCACGACGGGCGGCGCGGCGGGTCCGCCGCGCTGCTGGCCCGGCTGGAGGCGGTGTTCGGACCGGCGCCGGAACTGCCGGGGCTGCTCTACCCGCGTACCGACCGGCCCGCCGTGCTGGCCTCGTTCGCGCCCGAGGTCGCGGCGTGCGCCGGGGACGACCCGGTCGCCGAGGGCATCCTGCGCGAGGCCGTCGGGCACGTCGCGGACGCGGCCGAGGCGGTGTGTCCCGGGGCCGGGGCCGACGGCGAGCCGTGCGAGGTGGCGCTGACGGGCGGCCTGTTCCGGATGGGCGATCCGCTGCTGCGGCCGTTGCGCGCGGAGCTGGCGCGCCGACTTCCGCAAGCACGGGTGGTCCCCGGTTCGGGTGATCCGCTGACGGGCGCGCTCGTCATCGCCCGGGCGCTGGCGGCCGGGGACCTGCTGCTGCCCCGTCACCCGACACTGCTCGGCGTGCCTGGTGACGGGCCTGCGCGAGGAGTCGGGTAGGGGGCGGCAGAGCGGGGCAGTCGACCGGTATGCCGCTCATCGGATAAAAGGGGACAGATGTCGCCCGTCCGGGCCCTCCCCGAACAGAGGCACACCCAAAACCAGTAGCATGCGGCGCCATGAGCACCCCCACTGGGCCCGCTTCCGGCCTGCCTGTACGAATGCCGCGACCTCGCCAGTCCGGACGGCACCGCCGCCCGGAGCCCGTGGTCGCACCCGAGGGCGCCGCCGCGCTCGTCCTCGCCGTCCCCGGCACCCCCTCCTCGGCCACCCGCGGTCTGGCCGAGGAAGTGATCAGCATCGCCCGTTCCGAGCTGCCCGGCCTCAACGCCCGGATCGGTTACCTCGACGGCGACGACGCCGAGTACCCGACGCTCTCCTCCGTGCTCGCCCACTGCGCCGCCGAACGCGTCGCGCGCTACGAGCAGGCGCAGGCCGCGGGTCGTGAGGTCGCCGAGCCCGAGGGGCCGTCCTCCGTCGTCGTACCGCTGCTCGCGGGGCCCGACAGCGCCCTGATCCGGCGGATACGGCAGGCGGTGATGGACAGCGGCACGCAGGCCGAGCTGACCGACGTGCTGGGCCCGCACCCGCTGCTCGCCGAGGCGCTGCACGTGCGCCTCTCCGAGGCCGGGCTGGCCCGCGCCGACCGGGCGAGGCTCTTCACGGTGGCGACGGCCGCCGACGGCATCGTGCTGGCCACGGTGGGCGGCGAGGAGGCCGTCCAGGCCGCCGGGATCACCGGCATGCTGCTGGCCGCCCGGCTGGCGGTGCCCGTGATGGCCGCGGCGCTCGACGTGGAGGGTTCCGTCGCGTCGATCGCCGAGCAGCTCACCGCGTCCGGCTCGGTGCAGCTCGCGGTGGCGCCGTACCTGGTCGGCCCGGAGGTCGCCGAGGGTCTGCTGGACGCCGCCGCGAAGGAGGCCGGCTGCGCGACGGCCGAGCCGCTCGGCGCGTACCCGGCGATCGGCAAGCTCGTGCTGTCGATGTACATGACGACGCTCGGGATCACGCCGGTGACGCCGCAGGGCGCCCAGGCGCACTGACCCGGTGCCGGTTTCCCGGCAGCCCAGCCGTCCGCGATCGCCGGGCGGGACCGGAGGACCGGCCCCGTCCGGCGATCGTGTCGTGTGCGGGGTGCGGTCAGCCGAAGACCACGCAGGAGGCGGCGGGGACGTCCAGTGAGCCGGCGCGCTCCGGGACGCCGGTCTCCGGGTCGATGTCGAACCAGGTGACGTTCCCCGACCGCTCGTTGGCCGCGTACAGCCGGCGCCCGGTGGGGTCGAGCGCGAGGTCGCGCGGCCAGTGCCCGCCGCAGTCCACGGTCGTGACCGGGGTGACCCGCTCGCCGGTTCCGTCGAGTGCGAGGACGGAGATGCTGTCGGGTCCCCGGTTGGCGGTCCAGAGGAACCGTCCGTCGGGCGAGACGACCACCTCGGACGGGTACGTCACCGCGTCGCCGTCCGCCGGTGCCCCGTCCGGCAGCACGGGCGTCTCCCCGACCGGCTCCAGGACTCCGGCGGCGGCGTTCCACCGGCACGTGGTGACGGTGGGTTCCAGTTCGTTCAGGACGTAGGCGTGGCCGCCCGCGGGGTGGAAGGCCAGATGGCGCGGGCCCGTGCCCGGCCGCAGGGGCGTCTCGCCGTGCGGCCGCAGTTCCCCGGTGGCCGGGTCGAGCGCGCAGATCCGTACGGAGTCGGTCCCCAGGTCCACGGAGAGGACCCAGTTCCCCGACGGGTCCGGCAGCACCTGGTGGGCGTGCGGGGACCGCTGGCGGTCGGGGTCCGGGCCGCTGCCCTCGTGCCGGAGCAGGGAAGCGGCCGGGCCGAGCGAGCCGTCCGCCCGGACGGGCAGGGCGGTGACGCTGCCGGAGTTGTAGTTGGCGGTGAGCAGGTGGCCGCCCGCGAGCGCCAGGTGGGTCGGGCCGGCGCCGTCCACCGGGCGGGTTCCGTCGATCGGCCGCGGTACGTCACCGGTGACGTCCAGCGCGGCAGCCGCGCCGTCCTCGGTCTCGCTGACCGCGTAGAGCACGCCGCAGTCCGGCCCCGCGCCCCGGCCGAGGGCGAGGTACGAGGGGTCGGGCACCGCGTCCGTGGCGCCGAGGGCGGTCAGCGCCCCGGACTTTCCGTCCACGGCGGCGACGGTGATTCCCGGTCCGCCCGCCGAGGTGAACGAGCCGATGAACGCCCGTGTCGCACCGTTGTCGCTGCCCATCGCACTGCCCCTCTCGGCCGACTGATCACGGCCGTGCGTGCGGCTGTGATCTTCCGGGGCGACGGTAGCAGTGACCGCCTTGGTACGGACCAGCACCTCGGTCGCTGGCCGGTGCGAGGGGGTGTCTCACGCTCCGACCAGCGGCGCCCCGGGGTCGGAGCGCAGCGGTGCGGCGAGTTCGGCGAGCGCCCGTTCCAGGCCGTGCAGATGGGCGAGCGCGGGCCCGGCCGCGGCCGGGTGCGGCGGGAGGTTCGGCGCGGTGTCCGTGCCGTGCGGCGGCTTCGGGGTCGTCAGGGCCTCCACGGACGCCTCCACGCGCCAGCAGGCGGCGGCGAGCCGGGCGTCGTGGCTGGCTTCCGGGTCGGCCGCGACGGAGGCCAGTCCGCGCACCTCACGGGCGCAGTCGTCCAGCAGCGCGAGCACCTGCCCGGCGCGGACCCGGCGGGCCCGCAGCGGGCTCAGCGGGTGGACCAGCGGGGCCAGTGACAGCCGTACCCGGCCCAGGAGTGCCTCCAGTTCGGCGATCCGGGGCGCCGGGTCGGCGGTGGGCGATCCCGAGAGCCGGGCGGCGGCCTCCTCGGTGCAGGCGTGCACGCAGCGCAGGGCCCGCTGGATCCAGGCGTCGGTCGTGGCGTGCGTGGTGACGGGCAGGACGAGGAGCACCGCGAGCATCGCGCCGAGCGCGCCCACGCCGGTCTCGGCCAGCCGCAGCGCGAGCAGCGCCGGGTCCAGTACGCCGAGGAGTCCGTAGAGCGCGCCGGCCATCACCGTGACCGAGAGGACCATCCAGGTGTAGGAGACCGCCGCGGTGTAGAAGATGCCGAAGACCCCGGCGGCGACGAGGACCGCGGTGGGCACGGGCGCCCCGTGCAGGGGGACGACGACGGCCAGGCCGACGGGGACGCCGATCAGCGTTCCCAGGATCCGGCGGAAGCCGCGCACCAGTGTCTCGCCGCGCGAGGCGGTGTTCACGAACACCCACCAGGTGGCACCCACGGCCCAGTACCACCGCTCCTCGGAGAGGAGCAGTCCCGCCGCGAGGGCGAGGGCGCCGCCGACGGTCGCCTGGACCGCCTGGCGCGTGGTCGCCCTGGCCAGGCCCCGGCCGGCCACCGGGGCGAGCGCGACGGCGGCCGGCTGCCGCCGCTCGTAGCACCACAGTCCGAAGCGGACGGTCGAGGAGACGAGCAGCGAGAGGGCGATCGCGGTGTACAGCTCGGGCAGTTGCCCCGGCAGGGTGTGGAGGAACTGCGCGGTGAAGAAGGCCATGAACGCGAACACGCCGAGCGAGTGGCCGCGCGGCCCCCAGCGCCGGGCGTACACGCCCGCGCCCACGATCGCGAGGAAGGCCGCGTCGCGGGCCACCGGGTGGTCGTGCAGCCCCGCGGCGAGGGCGAGCACGGGGAAACCGGCGACGGGCAGCAGGGCCGTCGTGACCGCCTGGCCCCGCACCGTGGTGTCCAGCACCGTGAACATGGCCAGCAGCGCGGCGAGCCCGCCGGTGATGGCCGCGACGAGCGAGTGGCCGGCCAGTCCGCACAGCGCGACGGCCGCTCCGATGCCGAGGACGGCCCGGAGGGCGCCGCGCAGCCGCGCCCGGCCCGGATCCGGGGAAACGAACATCCTCTTCAGCACCGCATGCTCCCGCTTCAGCGCACCGGCTCCGTGCACCGGCATGAAAAAGGCGCCGCGGAGATCCGCAGCGCCATCGACGGGTACATCACAACATCTTTCCGAATCATGGCTCAACTCGGTGCGAAAGCGATGGGCCATTGGCACAGTGAACCGCCCGTCCGGCGCACCACGGGTAAGCCAACGGACCGGCCGCGCACCGCGTCCGGGCCGTCCCGTCGCCCCGTGGACCGGCGGCGACGGGACGGCGCTCCCGCAGCGGGAACCGTGCCTCTCAGCGTGTCGGCGCCCGTTCCCCGGCGGGGGTCAGGAGGTGGGTCAGATGGCGGGCCGACGCCTCCCAGGACCAGGTCTCCTCGACCCAGGCGCGGCCCGCGGCGCCCATCGCGGCCCGGCCGGG
Source organism: Streptomyces sp. sk2.1 (assembly GCF_008120935.1). GTDB lineage: Bacteria > Actinomycetota > Actinomycetes > Streptomycetales > Streptomycetaceae > Streptomyces. The sequence continues at coordinate 224,536 of NZ_RDBO01000065.1, read as the reverse complement.
GTCGAGGAGTACGCGGGTCAGCGCCTCGGCGACGGCCGTGTGGTCGGTGCCGTCCACGATCCGGCCGGTCCTGCCGTCGAGCACGGTGTCCGGGGCGCCGCCCGAGTCGCCGACGACCACCGGCAGCCCGCTCGCCGCCGCCTCCAGGAACACGATCCCGAGCCCTTCGGCCTCCAGTCCGGCCCTGCGGGTGCGGCACGGCATCGCGAAGACGTCCGCCGCGGCGTAGTAGGGGGGCGTGTCGGTGTGCGAGACACCGCCCACGAAGCGGACGGCTCCCCCGCCGTGGCGTTCGGCCAGTTTGCGCAGCCGGGCCTCGTCGGGGCCCTGACCGACCACCACCAGCACCGCGTCGGGCACCTTGCTCCGGATCAGCGGCATGGCCCGGATCAGCATGTCCTGCCCCTTGCGGGGGACGAGCCTGGCGACGCACAGAATGATGCGCGCCCCGTCGGGGCCGAGTCCGGCCCGCAGGTCCGCCGCGGCGCCGGCGGGCGGCCGGTACGCCTCGGCGTCGACGCCGGGCACCAGCCGGCTCATGTGCACCCCCGGGCCGAGGGCGGGCTCGATCCGGTCGCGCGTGTACTGCCCCAGGTAGGTGACGACATCGACGCCGCGGCCCATCCGGCGCATGAGCCCGCGCGCGCCGGGGGTCCGGGCCCACCAGATCTCGTGGCCGTGCGTGGTGGCCACGATGCGCCGCACGCCGCCGCGGCGCAGGGCCGGTGCCATCAGGGCCAGGGGGGCGGCGGCCCCGAACCAGACCCGGTCGCAGCCGTGGCTCCGGGCTATCTCGACGGCCCTGCGGGTCGCCCGGCGGGTCGGCAGCAGCACGCGGCTGCGGTCCCGCACGACGGGGAACGGGAGCCGCGCGTCGTAGGCGGTGTCGCCGGGCTCGTGCGAGGTGTAGACGACCACGTCGTCGTCGGGCACGCGGGTGGCCATCGCGTGGACGAAGGTCTCGATGCCGCCCTGGCGGGGCGGGAAGTCGTTGGTGATGACGAGGGTGGAGCCCATGGGCGTATCGGTTCCTTCGGTTGGACGGGATCGGTCGGTCCGCGGGGAAGCGGGGGCGGGCGCGGTTCCGCACCGTGGTCGCGTGGTTTCGCACCGTGACGGCGTGGCGGAACGGGGCGGCGCGGCGCGGTCCGTACGGCACGGGTCGGTGCCGCACGGCCGTTCTCGGGCAGGCGGATGTCTCCGGGCGCCCGTTTCCGGGCAGGCGGAAACGGACGGCGCGTGCGGGTGGTGGTAGTGGTGGTGCCGGGCGGGCGGCGGCGCCGGATCAGTAACCGGTCGGGCGCACCAGTCCCGTCTCGTAGGCGTGGACCGCGGCCTGGGTCCGGTCGCGCAGCCCCAACTTGAGCAGTATCCGGCCCACATGGGTCTTCACGGTCTGCTCGGCGACCACCAGGCGTACGGCGATCTCGGTGTTGGACAGGCCCTGCGCGATCAGGGAGAGGACCTCGGTCTCACGTTCCGTCAGATCGCCCGTGCGGCCCTTCGCCGGGGGGCGCGGCGCGGCGCTCACCCGGGCGAACTCGGCGATCAGCCGCTTGGTGATGTTCGGGGCGAGCAGGGCCTCGCCGGCCGCCACCACCCGTACCGCGTGGGCGAGTTCGTCGGCCGACGCGTCCTTCAGGAGGAAGCCGGACGCGCCCGCGCGCAGTGCCTCGTAGACGTACTCGTCGAGGTCGAAGGTGGTGAGGACGAGGACCTTGACGGTGGCACCGTCGCGTCCGGTGATGGTGCGGGTCGCCTCGATCCCGCCGAGCCGGGGCATGCGGATGTCCATCAGGACCACGTCCGGGTCGAGTTCGGCCACCTTCTCGACGGCGTCGACGCCGTCCACCGCCTGGCCGACGACCTCGATGCCGGGTTCGGCGTTCAGCAGCACCGTGAAGCCCTGCCGGACCATCATCTGGTCGTCGGCGATCAGAACGCGAATGGCCGTCATCGGTGGTCCTCGGCAGGGTCGGCGGGGGCGGTGTGCCCCGCTGGGGGCTGTGCGGGCAGTATCGCAGCGACTTCGTAGCCGCCGTCGGGGGTGGGCCCGGTGACGATCTCGCCGCCCAGCATCGCGGCGCGCTCGCGCATGCCGAGCAGGCCGTGGCCCGCGCCCGGCGAGGGCGGCACCGCCCGGCCGGGGGCGGTGTTGGTGACCCGTACGGTGACCTCGGACGCACCGTGGCCGATCTCCACCCGTACCCGGGCGCCCGGTGCGTGCCGCATCGCGTTGCTGAGTGCCTCCTGCACGATGCGGAAGGCGGACAGTTCGACGCCCGGGGACAGCGGGCGCGGCTTCCCGGTGGTCCCGGCGGTGACCTCGACCCCGGCGCCCCGCGCGTTGCCGATGAGTTCGTCCAGCCGGTCGAGGGTGGGCTGCGGGGCGTGCCTGGCCGCCTGCGGGAGGGGATCCTCGGAGCGCAGTACGCCCAGGACGCGGCGCAGTTCGGTGAGGGCGTCGACCGCGTTGCGGCGGATGCCCTCGACGTTCTCCCGCAGTTCGTCGGACGGGTTGTCGACCAGGTGCGGGACGACCTGCGCCTGGATGGAGATGACCGACATGTGGTGGGCGACCACGTCGTGCAGTTCCCGGGCGATACGGTTGCGCTCCTCCAGCAGGGTGCGCCGGGCGCGTTCCTCGGCGGTGAGCTCCTCCTGCACGACGAGTCGGGTACGGGCCACGGCCAGGCCGCGCAGGGCGGCGCCCATCACCGCGGCGACCAGCAGGACGGCGGCGGCGACTCCGGGGCCGGGGCCGTCGTCCCAGGGGACGGCCGCGCCGCAGGCGAATCCCACCAGCACGGTGATCGTCAGCGCCTCGGCGGTGATCCGGGGGCGCACCCGCAGGGCGAGCAGGAACAGCACACCGGCCTGCACCGCGATGCCGGCCCCGTTCCAGGGGAACGCCACCCGGTCGGGGACGGTGATCCCCTCCCGGGGGAACACCATCTGACCGGAACCGGCGTTCGCGGCGAACGGGGTGACGACCACCATGACGAGCACCGATGTCCACCAGGCCGGGACCGGGCGGTACAGGGTGACGACGAGCGCCACCGCCTGGATCCCGGCGAACAGGAGGCCGAGCAGGAGGCCCGTCCCGAGTTCGAAGGTGTACTGGTTGGTGTTGGCGACGAGCAGGAACACCGCGAGCAGCACCAGCGGCACCATGATCACCGGTCGCCAGTCCAGCCAACGCGGCTGCCCGTACCGCCCGTTCGGGTCGGTGGCCGATGTCATGAGGTCCTTGTGCAGGGTGCGGGGCAACTCCCGCAGCACCCGCGCCGCCCGCTTCGTCATGTCTCCCCGGTTCACAGGTCGCACCTTATGCACGTCGTGCCGCCGCCCGTCCGGGGTGCCCTTCGCGGACGACCAGGCTCTTCCTCCGCGACCGTCCCTGCTCGTGGCCCCGGAACGCCGCCCAGCAGACCGCCAGCGCGAGGGCGAACACGGGCAGCCAGGCCAGCCGGGCGAGCACCCAGCCGGGATGGTCGGGGACGGTGTGCAGTCCCGTCAGGGCCCCGCCCGCCGACAGGCCGAGCGCGGTGACCGCGATCATCGCGGTCTGGTGCCACAGGAACACCGTCATCGCGGAGAGGTTGAGCACCGCCACCACCGCCCAGACGGCGGGACGTCGCAGCACCCGGCGCAGCGGGCCGAGCAGCAGCAGCGCCGCGCCGCACTGCGCGAGGCCGAAGGTGACCACGGCGAGGGTCGGCGGGTCGAGGTTGGAGACCTCCGTGCCGGGCACGCCGACCATGGCGGCGGGGTAGCCGCCCCAGCCGACCAGTCCGGCGGTGGCCGCGGCCCCGCCGAGCAGCAGGGTCCAGCCGGTCCGGCGACTTCGCAGCTCACCGCGTGCCCACGCCGCGCCCAGGCAGTACGGCACCAGCCAGCCGGCCGCCACGTTGACCGAGGCGAACGCGGTGGGCGTGTCCAGGCCGAACCGGTAGAGGTCGACGACGAGGACGACGGCGAACGGCCAGAGCGGGTGCAGCCTCGCCACCAGCGGGGTGGCCGCCGTCAGCGCCGCGAAGACCGCCAGGAACCACAGCGGGGACCAGACCAGTTTGCACAGGGTCCGCACGGTTTCCTGGTCCGTTCCGGAGACCAGCATCGCGCACGCCGCCGCGGTCCACACGGCCAGTACGACGACCACCGGGCGCAGCAGCCTGGTCATGCGGGCGCGAAGCCACTGGCCGTACCTTTCGCCGTGGGCCATGGCGTTGGCGTGGCTCCTGGCCGCGACCTGTCCGCCGACCAGGAAGAAGAGCGCGAGGGTCTGGAGGACCCAGGAGGCCGGTACGAGTCCGGGCAGGTGCTGGAGCGGGCTGGCGCCGTGCAGGGTGCCGCTGTCCGCGACCAGGGCGGTCACCAGCCAGTGGCCGAGGACGACTCCGAGGATGGCGACGGCGCGCAGGGCGTCGACGGCCCGGTCGCGGTCGGCGGGGGTGGCGGCGTCGATCCGCCGGACGAGGTCACGCACGGCGTCCTCCCGGGGCCGGGGCGGGCGCCGCGTCCGCGGCCCCGCCGTCCGCGCGGTTCTCCCCGGTCACGATCCGGGCCATGCTCCTCAGCGATTCGGAGCCGCTCCGCAGGTAGTCGCTGTGGCCGGCGGAGCCCGCCGCGAAGATCTCGGCGCCGAACCCGGGCGAGACCGGGTCCGTCCCGAACCCGATGTCCGTGAAAGGCAGTCGGAGCCTCACATGGGGCACGTCGGCGATCCAGTCGCCGCTGCCGCGGCCCGCCCAGACGGTGGCCCGGGTGTTCAGGGCCGCGGCGTTCCCGTAGCCGGTGCCGGGGCTGCCGTACAGGACGATGTCGGCGACCCGCAGACCGTGCGCGGCCCGCGCGCAGACGACGGAGCCGTAGGAATGGCAGAGCAGGGTGGTTCTGGCCGTGGGTTTCAGTCTTCTCAACTCCCCGATGAACGAACGCAGTCCGGGGGCCGCCTCGGCGGCCCGACCCGAGGTCAGCGAGGTCGTGCTCACCGTGGTCGGCGTCCGGTAGCCGAGCCAGGCGATCACGGCCGACCGTCCGCCCAGTTCCTCGCGCAGCGCGAGCGCTCCCTTGCGCAGCCGCCAGTAGTGGTCGAGGTCGACGCCCGCTCCCGGGACCAGCACGGCGATCCGCTCGGCGCGGGACAGGTCGCCGACGACCTCGACGCCGCGGCCCCCGTCGCGTCCGTCGAAGGAGAGGAAGTGGCGGCCGGGTCCGGCCATCTCGCGCAGCGCCCCGGCCCGTCCGTGGTCCTTGTGCCGGGTCGCCGCCCGCCCGGCCGCGTCGATGTCGGCACGGGTCGCGGCGTACCGCTCGGCGAGGGCACCGGGGTCGGCGGTGCGCAGCGGTGCGTGCGCGGCCGGGGCGGGCGCGGGCACGGCCGAGGGAACCGCCGCGCCCGAGACCGGCACGGCCACCGAGGCGGCCACCAGCGCGGCGAACAGGCCGTGGCGCAGTCGGGTTCCGCGCGGATGGGACGGCATGAGGGTGTTCCTTCCGTACCGGGTCGACCGGGGCCTCCCGTGCCGGGTGGCCGGGGGCTTCGGGTACAGAAGTTATGGACGGCGCCCCGTAGTCGGCGTCCCACCGGGGTGTGAACCTTCCTCGTAGCTCTGAGGGACTACGGGTATGAGGCGGCATCGAGCCGGGCCGGACATGTCCGTCAGGCCCGCCTTTCGTACCGTTGGTACATTCGCAGCCCCGACCGATTCACCAGGAAGAGACCGACGGAACCATGGCGGTGGACGCCCTCGACACCCGCATCCTGCGGTTGCTCATCGAGCAGCCGCGCACCAGCGTCCGCGAGTACGCGCGCATCCTCTCGATCGCCCGGGGCACCCTCCAGGCCCGGATCGACCGGCTGGAGCGGGACGGGGTGATCACGGGCACGGGACCGGTGCTGTCCCCCGCCGCGCTGGGGCACCCCGTCCTGGCCTTCGTCCATCTGGAGGTCACCCAGGGGCATCTGGACGAGGTGGGCGAGGCGCTCGCCGCGGTGCCGGAGATCGTCGAGGCGTTCTCGACGACGGGGGGCGGCGATCTGCTGGCGCGGGTGGTGGCCCGGGACAACGGGCATCTGGAGGACGTGATCCAGCGGCTGATCCGGCTGCCGGGCGTGGTCAGGACCCGTACCGAGGTGGCGCTGCGCGAGCGGGTCGCGCACCGGCTGCTGCCGCTCGTCGAGTCGGTGGGGCGCGCGACGGCCGGTGGCCGGAAGTGATCGCCGGTCCGGCGTGCCGAGGGGCTCGGGGCCACCGGTCGGCCGGCCGGCTGTCCGCCGACGGTACGGGACGGGGCGGGACGGGGTTCGGCGGACCGATATCCTGATCTTGCCGCGCGCCCCCCACCTCGACCCGATCCCGTCGGGTCGCCGCCGTGGCAGCAGAAGCGGCCCACGATCCGAAATTGGTGCACAGGTGCTGGTAGCTGGTCGGTACCGGTTGATATCCCCCATCGGCCGCGGCGGCATGGGGGAGGTGTGGCGCGCCGCCGACGAAGTGCTCGGCAGGGCGGTCGCGGTGAAGCTGTTGCTGGGCGACCACGCCGACGAGTCGGCCACCGCCCGGTTCCGCCTGGAGGCGCAGACCGCGGCCCGGCTGAGCCACCCCCACCTGGTGGCCGTGTTCGACTTCGGCGCCTGGGAGGACCGTTTCTTCCTCGTGATGGAGCTCGTCGAGGGCAGGAGCCTGGGCGATCTGCTCGCGGCCGAGGAGCGGCTCGGCGCCGAACAGGTCGCCCGGATCGCGGGGCAGGCGGCCGCCGGGCTCGCCGCCGCCCACCGTCAGGGCATCGTGCACCGCGACATCAAGCCCGGGAACCTGATGCTGGACGCCGAAGGGTCCGTCAAGATCGGTGACTTCGGCATCGCCCAGTTCGTCGACGACCCCTCGGCCGCGCTGACCACCACGGGGCAGATCGTCGGCACCAGTCTCTATCTCGCCCCGGAGCGGGCCCTGGGCCGCACGGCCGGCTCGGCGTCCGACATGTACTCCCTCGGCTGCGTGATCTACCAGCTCCTGCTGGGGCGGCCGCCGTTCCGTTCGGACACGGCGACCGCGACGCTCTATCAACATGTCGACACCGCGCCGGTGCCGCTGCGCCAGCAGGGCGTCGAGCTGTCCCCGGCCTTCGACTCCTATCTGCTGGGGCTGCTGGCGAAGCAGCCCGAGGACCGGCCCGGCGCGCAGCAGGTCGCCGACTGGTTCCAGAGCGGTGCCTGGCGGGGACAGCCCGAGCCGCTCCCGATGTACTCCCCCGCGCCCCCGGCGGCGACCGGCGCCCCCCGCACCGCGCCGCCGGGCGCGGGCGCCCCTCATCCCCCGGCGCCCGCGTTCGCGCCCGCTCCCGGCTCCGACCCGCAGGCCGGGGGCCCGGCGACGTACCGCCTGCCGCAGCAGAGCGGTGGCCACCGGCGGCGCGCGGCCGAGCGTCCGGCGTCCGGCCGGCGGGCCGCGCCGGACCGTCCGCTCACCGGTACGCGCGAGGCGATCAGACGGCGCCCGCGGGTGGCGAGCGCCATCGCCGGCACGATCGCCTTCATCGCGGCGGTGTACCTGGGAATGACCCTGTTCTCCCCGGACGACGGGCCGGACGGCACCCCCGAGACCGGTTCGACCGCGACCACCGGGCCCGCGGCACCGGCTCCCTGACCGGGCGTCGGCCCGGATCCGGGCAGAGCGGCCGCACGTCGGGGCCGGGGCGACCGCCCCGGCCCCGTTGCCGTTTCCGGCTGTCGTGCGATCGCACCACCGCGGCTTGACCAAACTTGCCAAGTCCCCCGACGGCCGACGCAGTTCATTGACGAGTTCATGGCGACGTGTGAGTGTTCGGTCGCTCGATCACGGGCGCCGGAAACCGGCGGCCGCCGCCGTCGCGTCTTCGTGCGCTGCTGTCCGCGATCGAGGACCCCCTACACAAGGAGCCTCGATGAAACGCAGACCGTTGACGGCCGGGACCACCCTGGCCGTCCTCGCCGGAATGCTGGTGGTCACCAGCGGCCAGTCGGCGTCCGCCGAACCGTCCCCGCCCGCCCCGTCCGACCTCTCGGCCGCGGTGTCCGCCGCCGACCGGGCCGCCGCCAGCGGCCTCGACACCCTGGCCAAGGGGCCCGAGGAGCGGTACGAGCGGCAGATGGTGACCCCGTGGGTCAAGGGTCTGTACTCCGTCGCGTACCAGCGCACCTATCGCGGCCTGCCCGTCGTCGGCGGGGACGCCGTCGTGGTGGCCGACTCCAAGGGCCGGGTCCGCGGCACCCAGTCGGCGGTCTCCCGGCGGATCAACGTGCCGACCGCCCCGACCGTCTCCGCGAAGAAGGCCGAGGCCACCGCCCGCAAGGAGCTGCGTACGGTGCGGCGGGTCGAATCGCAGCGCCTGGTGGTGCGCGCCACCGAGAAGACCTCCCGGCTGGCATGGGAGACGGTGCTCTCCGGACGCACCGCCAAGGCCCCCAGCAAGCTGCACGTCTTCGTGGACGCGGGCACCGGCAAGGTCCTCGACAGCTACGACGACGTCAAGTCGGGCACCGGCAACAGCCAGTGGAACGGCCCGTCCCCGCTGGCCATCGACACCACCGCGTCGGGCAGCAGCTTCTCGCTGCGCGACCCGAACCGGCCCGGCCTGAGCTGTGCCGACTACAGCACGGGCAGCGTCTTCAGCAAGTCGAGCGACTCCTGGGGCAACGGCAGCGCCACCAGCAAGGAGACCGGCTGCGTCGACGTCATGTGGGGGGCGCAGCACGAGTGGAACATGCTCAAGGACTGGCTGGGCCGCAACGGGCACGACGGCAACGGCCGCAGCTGGCCGGTGAAGGTGGGGCTCAACGACGTCAACGCCTACTGGGACGGCTCGTCGGTCTCCATCGGCCACAACAACGCCAACCAGTGGATCGGCGCGATGGACGTGGTGGGCCACGAGTTCGGCCACGGCATCGACCAGTACACGCCGGGCGGCGCCAACAACGAGTCGGGGCTCGGCGAGGCCACCGGCGACATCATGGGCGCCCTGACCGAGGCGTACACCAATGAGCCCGCCCCGTACGACGACCCCGACTACACGGTCGGCGAGAAGATCGACCTGGTCGGCAACGGGCCGATCCGGGTCATGTACGACCCCTCGCGGACCGGGGACCCGAACTGCTACAGCTCCTCCATACCCAACACCGAGGAGCACGCGGCGGCCGGCCCGCTGAACCACTGGTTCTACCTGCTGGCCGAGGGCTCCAACCCGGGCGGCGGCAAGCCGTCCAGCCCCACGTGCAACAACTCCTCGCTCACCGGCGTGGGCATCCAGAGCGCCGGCAAGGTCTTCTACGGCGGCATGCTGCTCAAGACGAGCGGGATGACGTACAAGCGCTACCGCACGGCCACGCTCACCGCCGCCAAGAACCTCGACGCCGGGTGCACGCTCTTCGACCGCACCAGGGCCGCGTGGGACGCCATCAGCGTCCCGGCGCAGAGCGGCGACCCGACCTGCACGCCCAGCGGGAACAACGACTTCTCGATCTCCCTCGACCCGTCGTCGGGCTCGGTGCAGCCGGGCAGTTCGGTGACGGCCGCGGTGCGCACCTCGGTCAGCTCCGGAAGCGCGGAGGCCGTCGCGCTGACGGCGAGCGGTCTGCCGAACGGGGTCACCGCCTCGTTCAGCCCGTCGTCGGTGCAGTCCGGCGCGTCCTCGACGATGACGGTTTCGGCGTCCTCCGGCGCCGCGCCCGGCTCGTACACCTTCACCGTCAAGGGCCAGGGAACCCAGAGCCACACCGCGCAGTACACCCTGACCGTCGGAGGCGGCGGCACCCCGGGCGGTGACGCGCCCGACATCAGCGTCGCCAACGTGCAGGCGCACCTCACGCAGCTCAACACCATCGCCTCGCAGAACGGCGGCAACCGCCGGGCGGGCAGCGCCGGTTACACGGCCTCGGTCGCCTATGTGAAGAGCAAGCTGCAGGCCGCCGGGTACACCGTCACCGAGCAGACCTGCACCGGCTGCACCTACCGCGGCAACAACCTGATCGCCGACTGGCCGGGCGGCCCGTCCGACCAGACCATCATGTTCGGCGCCCACCTGGACGGCGTCTCGGCCGGCCCCGGCATGAACGACAACGGCTCCGGTTCGGCCACCCTGCTGGAGAACGCGCTCGCCCTGGCCCAGCGCAACCCGACCATGACCAAGCACGTCCGCTTCGCCTGGTGGAACGGCGAGGAGCAGGGCATGCAGGGGTCGGAGTACTACGTCGGCCAGCTCACCTCCGCCCAGCGCGGCGCCATCAAGGCGTACTACAACTTCGACATGGTCGCCTCGACCAACGGCGGCTACTTCATCAACAACCTCAACTCGGCCGCGTCCGCCCCGATGAAGGAGTACTGGGACTCGCTGAACCTCTCTCCGGAGGAGAACATCGAGGGCCAGGGGCGGTCGGACGACTACTCCTTCCAGCAGGGCGGCATCCCCACCTCGGGCTACGCCACCGGCGCCAGCGACACGAAGACGTCGGCGCAGGCCGCCAAGTGGGGCGGTACGGCGGGCCGTTCCTACGACCCGTGCTACCACTCGTCCTGCGACACCACGGCCAACATCAACGCGACCGCGCTCGACCGCAGCGCGGACGGCGTCGCCCACACGCTCTGGAAGACGTCCGTCGGCACCACCGCGCCCGGCGACGACTTCTCCGTCTCGGTGAAGCCGGTCACCGGCAACGTGCAGCCGGGCGCCTCGGTCACCGCGACCGTGTCGACCGCGACCACCAGCGGCTCCGCGCAGTCCGTGAAGCTGTCCGCCTCCGGCGCGCCGAGCGGTGTCACCGTCTCGTTCGACCCGGCGTCCGTGCAGTCGGGCTCCTCCTCGACGATGACCGTCTCCGCCGGGGCGCAGACCGCGGCGGGCACCTACACCATCACGGTGACCGGGACCGGCAAGGCCGCCCACACCACCACGTACTCCCTCGTCGTCGGTGGCGGCGGCAGCTGCCAGGCCCGGCAGGTCGTCGTCAACGGCGGCTTCGAGAACGGGGTGACCCCCTGGACGCAGACGGACGGTGTGATCAACAACCGGACGTCCGAGAAGCCCGCGCACAGCGGCTCGTACACGGCGTGGCTCGGCGGCTGGGGCTCCGCCCACTCGGACACGGTCTCGCAGTCGCTGACCGTCCCGTCGGGCTGCTCGGCCTACAAGCTGTCGTTCCACCTGCGCACCGACACCGACGAGTCGGCGGGCGATCCGACGGCGTACGACACGTTCACCGTCAAGCTGGGCACCAAGACGCTCGCGATGTACTCCAACACGGACGCCACGGGCTCCTACGTCCAGCGGACCTTCGACGTCGGCGAGTTCGCCGGCCAGACGGTCACCCTCGGTTTCACCAGCAACGAGGACGCCTACCTGCAGACCAGCTTCGTCGTGGACGACGTCGAGCTGAACGCCGGCTGATCATCCGTCGGTGAACCACCGGGGCGGGACGTGCGTGCGCGCGTCCCGCCCTCCGCCGTCTCAGCGCACGACGGCGGCCAGCCGGCGGAGGAAGTCCTCGGTCTCCGACCGGTCGTCCCGCCGGGACGCCAGTCTGCCGTGCAGTCCGCGCAGTTCCTGTCCGAGCAGGGTCGAGGCGGTGATCTCGGTGGTGTCGAGCACGGGCCGGGCGATGGCAATGGCCGCCTGCGGGTCCTGGGCGCAGGCGTGGGCGTCCGCCATGCGGACCAGGAACAGCTTCCGCGCCGAGTGCATCCCGGGCGGGAGCAGGTTCAGCGCGGCGCGGGACGCCCCGACCGCGCGCAGCGCCAGCCGGCGGTCGCCGGTCGCCGCGGCGAGGTCCCGCAGCGCCCCCGCGGCGCCGGACTCCACCCGCAGGCGCACGGAGGCGACGGACAGCCAGGGCGCCTCGGTCTCGTCCCGTTCGCCGACCCGGTCCAGCTCCGACCAGGCGTGTTCGATGTGGTCCAGGGTCCGTCGCGCGTCGCCGCGGACGGCGTGGCCGCGGGCCTGGTACAGGTCGCTCATGGCACCCGCCCAGTAGCGGCCGGCGGCCACCTGCCGGATCGCGCCCCCGTAGGCGAGGGCGGACGGGCCGTCGCCCTCCAGCCGGGCCAGGGTGCTCATGTCGCCGAGTGCGGCCACCTCCGTCCCGATGTGCCCGGCCAGTCCGGCCCAGACCAGTGACCGGTCGAGCCAGGCCATCGCCGTCGCGTTGCGGCCCCACAGCAGCCTCAGACAACCGGCCGACTGCGCGTACTCGGCCGCCAGCGGCGCCAGTTGGCGCTGGTAGGGCGCCGCGGGCAGGGCCATCCAGCGGAGCATCGCGTGCAGGGTGCGCTCGACCACGACGGTCGCTCCGGGCCAGGCCCGTTCCTCGTCGGCCCGCAGGCAGACGGCGAGCAGCGCCGTCAGGGCGTGCACCGTGTCGGTGTCCAGCGCGGGGCGGGACGCGGTGGCCGGGTCCAGCGCGCAGAAGGCCGTGTGCAGGGCGACCACGTCGTCGAGCGCGGGAACGGCGCACCCGTCGCGGCCGTGCAGCGGGCACACCAGCCCGTAGGTGGGCAGGCTCCGGGGCAGTTCGGTGTCCGGCGGCAGCATGGCGAGCAGGGAGCCGCCGGCGGGTTCCCCGGGCAGCGGGCCGGTCCGGGCGGGGGCCGGTGCGGGCGGTGCTCCCCCGGCCTCCTCGCCCTGGCCCGCCGCGCTCTCGGCCCGTGCCGCGGCCTCGCAGGCGGCGAGGAGGTCGCCGCCCGCCGCCATGAGTTCGTCCAGTCTGCGGGCCAGCGGCAGCGGCGTCCTGCGGGTGCCGTGCTCCAGTTTGCTGATGGCGGTGTGGTCGTACCCGACACGGGCACCCACCTGGGCCTGGGTGAGCCCGGCGCGCCTGCGCCACTGCCGCAGTCTGGTCCCGAAGTCCTGCCACACCTCTGCGGTACGGGCGTCCGGCAGAGGGCCCATGCCCTCGGTGATCACCCGGAACTCCGCGCGACCCCGTCGAACTCCCCACCCGTGCCACGCTCATGGCTCATGGTCGGGAGAATAGCGAGCACGCGCGCCCGCTGTCCCCTGTGCGAGGTAAAGATGGCGTCTTCCCGTTGCCTCCCGTTCCGTCCCGCGTACGACGCGACGGCGCCGGGGCGCGGCCGGTGACGGACGGGGCGTCATGTTCCCTCCGGTGCACGCGTGATGGGTCGCGAAGGGCGGATGCGCCGTCCCGCTTCGAAGAGTCCCGGAAGATCCGCATGAGTGGGTCGCGCACCGGGCATATGACGGGTTACCGATCAGGAGGTGATGGCAATGGGCCGCATCAGGATCGTCCGACGTCCACAACCGCCGGCCCGGCCGGCGCCCCTCGATCTGCGGACTCCGTCCGGCCGCCCGCTGCCGTACTGAGTACGGGCCCGGCACACCGCCGCCCCCGGCCGGGGGCGGCGGACCGCTTCTGCCCGGCCGGGATCCCGGCCGATGACTCCCCCGGCCGTCGCGTCCGCGCGGCACCGTGACCCCATGACCTCGTGACACCGTGGCCCCGTGGCCTCGCGGTTGAGGAAAACCGCAGGGTGGCCGGTGCGGAGGACCGCACCCGGTTCGGGGGCGATCCTCGTACCGGTGCCGACCGCCGATTCCTAGCGTTGCCGGTGAGGCGCGACGGACTTCTCGCGCCCGTCACCACCGGCCGGGAGTCAGGTCATGGATTTCGTGCAGTCGAGCCTTCCCCAGGAACCCGCGGGAGGCGTCGCGGGCTGGGCCGCCGATCTCGTCGACGCCATGGGAGGTCCGGGAGCCGGCCTCGCCATCGCCCTGGAGAACCTCTTTCCACCGCTGCCCAGCGAGGTCATCCTCCCGCTGACCGGTTTCGCGGCGGGGCGGGGCGTCATCTCCCTGGCCTCCGCGCTCCTGTGGACCACGCTCGGTTCCGTGGTGGGCGCGGTGGCCCTGTACTGGCTCGGGATGCTCTTCGGCCGCGACCGGATGCACGCGATCTGGGCGAGGCTGCCACTGGTGAAGGCATCCGATCTGGAGCGTACGGAGCGGTGGTTCGCCAGACACGGCACCAAGGCCGTCCTCCTCGGCCGCATGGTGCCGATCTTCCGGAGCCTCATCTCCGTGCCGGCCGGGGTGGAGCGCATGCGGCTGCCGCTCTTCGTGTCGCTGACCGCCGTGGGCAGCCTGTTGTGGAACACGGTGCTGGTGATGGCCGGGTACTGGCTCGGCGACCGCTGGGACCTGGTGGAGACCTATGTGGGGGTCCTGTCCAAGGCCGTTCTCGTCATGGTCCTGGCGGCGGTCGCCGGATACGTGTGGCTGCGCCTGGGTGCCCGTGAGCGGGGTCGGCACCGGGACGCCTCATGAGCCCCCGGCCCGTGCCCCTCGCCCCGCGATACCGCCGCGACGGGGCGGCGGCGGTATCGCGGCCGTACATGACGGCGACACCGGTTTCGGGGGCGACGGTGTCGTTGCCGCTGCCCCGCTGCTGACGTCAGGTGATACCGACGTTACCGCCCGGCTCCGGGGCGTGCACTCGGAGGACGGCCGCGGGCCTCCCCGGGTCCGTGAGCGCGGCGCTCACGGACCCGGTGCGTGGCTCCTCGACCGGAACGGTCTCAGGAAGTGGCCGGGGCCGAGCATCCACGGGCCTTCGCCGAGCGCTCGGCGAAGGCCTTCAGCACGGCACGTTCGTACGCGAGGTCCGCCTCGCCGCTCGGAGGCCCCAGGCGCTTCCCCTTTTCGTACCTCTCGTCCAAGGGACGCAGGACGAACAGGGCCCGGCCGTCCTCGCACATGGCCGTGGTCCAGCTCATCCGGCCGTACCGGTCCCGGTGGTGCGCGGGGGTGTCGCTGCCCGGTGCGGCCTCCTCGCTGCCGAGCCGCCGCCGGTGCTCCTCGTAGCCGTACAACCGCTCCCGCGCATAGGGACCGTAGTCCGCTTCGAGTTCGTAGCGTGTCGTGCGGTCGGCGTCACCGAGCCGGCACATCTCGTGGGGTGCTCCTCCGCGAGCGGTCTCGGTGGCGGTCGTCACGCCCCGTGCGGCGGGAATGCCGGAGCAGGTCCCGTCGGCCGTGCCGAGCGGCTCGTACTCGTCCTCGCGCACCGGCAGGTCGAGGCTGCCGACGGGCTTCCCGAGCTCGGCCCCGCAGTGCCGGGCCTTCGAGACCCTGGCCGCGGTGGAGGTGGCGATCCTGGCGAACTCCGGTCGTACGGCCGGGTCGTCCGGGGACTCGTCGAGGATGGTCCCGACAGTGACGGACAGGCTTTCGGGACCGCTCCCCCGGGCACACCGGAGGACCAGGCTCATGGTCACCTCCTCGTCCTCGCCGGCCTCGAAGGGGTCCTCCGTTCCGAAGCGGGCCGGGATCGCGCCGAAGAGCCCCGTCCAGCCGTGGCCGACCGGCACGGCGAGCTCGTCCGACGTACCCCTGTAGTAGAGGTTGTCCAGGTCCTGTACGGCGCGGGTGGTGTCGAGGACCCGGATCTCGGCGGATCCGCCGTCCTGGACACTCACCCTGCAGCCCACCAGGTCCGTACCGCTCGCCTCGGCGGCTTTCCTGTCCAGGGCGTGGATCGGGTCCTCGACCTCGACGGTTCCCGGCCCGAGGACGTCGCGCACCACGTTCCGGTCGAGCAGGCCGTCGCAGGCTCCGTCGAGCGCCGCCTCGTCGCTCCAGCGCTGGAAGTCGCCGTGCACCAGGAGATAACCGGCGACGGCGACGGCCGTCGCGACCACGGCCGCGACCGCTCCCAGAACGATCCGCCTCATCGCCATCCCTCCACCTCTCCCAGGATCTCGGTGTCATGACACCGCTGCTGTCGGGGCCAGCCGTCGGGGTCGGCGAGGTAACTGTCCATCAGTTTGCGGACGTTCCCGGAGAATTCGGTGCGTTCGGCCTCGTCGAGCGTGCGCGCGTCGATGACGGAGGTCTCCGTGCGGACGGTGACCCGGTGGTAGGTGGCGCCCGCGGCGCACTCCGACCGCGCCCACAGGGCGAGTTCGTGCGGCTTCGATTCGGGGATGACCCTCGTCCGCTCCCCCTCGCGGAAGCCGAAGCTGTCACCGGTGCGGTCGTACTGGTCGTTGACCGACTCGCCGAGCGGCCCGGCCCAACTCGCCGCCGAGACCTCCACCACCGCGCCGTCGGACGGTTCCGGATCGGTGGCCATCGGGTCCTCGCGGTCCAGGACGGTGGCGTCGCAGACACTCAACAGCCGTGAGTCCTGCAGATCACCACTGGCGGTCCACTTGCCGGGGAAGCCCGCCCGCGTGCCGAGCCCCCGGCACTTCTTCACGCCCAGACCCGGCTCGTCGATCCTCTCGACCTCCATGTTGGCCCCGTCCTCGTCCGCGGTGACATGGGCCTCGTAGGTGTCGATGATCCGGGTGGGCATCTTCAGTGGGGAGCCACCGCACTTCTGCGCGGCGGTGATCCCGTTGGCGACCCGGACGGCGGTACGGAAATCGGCGAGGTATCCGGCCTTCTTGCCCTTGTCGGGCCCGGGCAGGTCGACATCGGCCGTCACATACATCCCGGGCGCCTCGCGGAACCGCCCCTCCAGCCCGCCGGGGCACTCGGCGACCACCCAGGCCCGCCCGCCCCTGCCCGCCCGGCCGGTGATTCCGGGCGCCTCGTAACCCTCTTCGCCACCGCCGGGCAGGATGTCCTCGGCCCGCACCGTCATCGGTATCCGGTAGACGAGCGCGACGGCCCGCACCCGCACCGACCCGTGCCCCGGCCAGGTGACGGAGCAGTTCACCAGGGAGCGGCTCTCCTCACCGGGATCGAGCACGGTGCCGTACTGACGCACCGCACCGGCGACCTCGTCCGGCACCCGGTCCCGCAGTTCCTCGTACGGCAGCAGCCCCGCACAGGCACGCTTCAACTGCGCCCGGTTCGCCGCCGAATGCCCACCGTCGTCCGCCCGGTCGGCGCCGCGGAAGAACAGCGCCCCGGCGACCACCGCCACGAGCGGCACCCCTATGAACAGCGGCTTGCGCAGCCATGACGGCACCCGGTCCATGGAGCCCCCTCACCGATGGATCAAAACCTGGAACCTATCAGAGCCTCGGCTCGCCACCCCTGGGCGCCTCCGGGCCCGACCGGGCACCGAATCTCCGGACACGGCGGCCCCCTCTCCTCCGGTCCGGTGGCGGGCGCGGCTACCGGTCGCCCACCGCGGCGGCGAGCTCGTCGAGCAGGGCGGCGACGGCGGCATCGGTCATCCGGTAGCCGTCGGCGGTCTCGGCGATGCGCCCCGAGGCGACCCGGGACTCCCACCAGTCCTCGAGGAAGCCGGGGGCGTACCCGCCGGTCCTGAACCCGTAGGGCTCGGCCACGAGACCGAAGACGATCATGAGTTCGTAGTCCGGCGCCGCGTAGGAACGCTCCTGCCCCGCGGGCGCCTTCAGGTACCGGTCGAAGGATTCGACCCGGTTGAAACCGGTGAACAGCCAGAACAGGTAGTCGTACATCAGCGTGGACCGCGCGTCGGCGTGCAGCGCGAAGAACCCCTTGTCGTGCACGACGGCCTCCGCGAGGGCCCGCATCCGCCGGTCCGCGTCGGGCAGGACGTCGGCGACCTCGCGGAAGGCCCGTACCAGCACCGGGGAGAAGCTGCCGTCGCGCACCGTTTCCAGGGCGTCGATCAGGTCCTGTTCCGAGGTGTCGTAGACGGACTCGTCGACCAGGCCCCTGACGAAGGCCTCGAAGCTCTCCGCGACCGGGGTGATCGCGAAGTCGTCCTCCTGGTCGACATGCACCACGGCCGGTTCGCCGTCTCTGCCGCACGCGCGGTAGTCGAGGGCGAGCATGTCGTGGCCGGCCGACGGCGTGTCGGCGAAGTAGACCCCGATGTCCGGGTACTCCCACATCTCGATCCAGAACCGGCTGCCGAACTCGCCGACGAGCGACTGCGGCCTGGTCCGTCCCACGCCCCTGATGCCGTTGATCACGATGTGGTCGTCGGCCCAGGAGGTCGGCTCGGTCATGGGGAAGTGGTCCCGGTTCGGAACGCCGCCGTTCTGCGCGGTCATCAGCGCGATGTAGGAGTCGGGCAGCCGGTACCCGCCGATTTCCTCCTCCACCGACGCGATCAGCTCCCGCGTGGGCGGGACCTCCTCCACGTACTCCTTCAGCGCGTACGCCGAGTCGTCCCAGAACCCGGCCATGTCGAAGCCCTCGAAATGTCCCACTGCGCCCTCCCTGGCCGCTCGCCCGGCGAGCGTACGTTCCGCGACCGGACACGATCGGCCGTGCCGCCCTCTCCCGGTCATCGTGCTGGGACACCGCCGGGCCCCGTCGGGTTCCACCGGTGTCCGGGCCCGGACCGGTCATGTCCCCATGATGGCGACCACCACTGACAAACGGGGTGCCGGGGCTTCCGGGACGATCACGGAACCCGCCCCTCCGGCAGAGACCCGGGCCGGACCCGGCCCGGCCCCGGTGGAACGCCGACGGCCCGGTTCACGGCTGTGGGAACGCGCGCGGTTCCGGGCAGCACGCCGCCCGGAACCGCGCCGGTGGGACCGTCAGCGGCCCATCAGTGCGAAGACCCCCCAGCCGAGGTATTCACGCTGGTAACGCGTGTAGCGGGCGGGCTCGGTGGTGAGTTCGGCCCGCACCTCGGCGGCCAGCTCGTCATCGGGATTCTCGTCGAGCCAGCGGCGGAGGTTGAGCCACTGCGCCGCCTGGTACCGGTCCCAGCTGTCCTGATCGGCCAGCACCATTTCCACGACGTCGTACCCGAGGCCGCCGAACTGCTCGATCAGCTCCGGCAGCATCAGGAAGTCGTCCTTGCCACCGGCGAGGCAGGCCTCGGCGGTTTCCTGGTCCGGCACTTCCCGGCGCCAGTACGGCTCGCCGATCAGCATCAGACCGCCGGGGCGGAGACTGCTGCCCAGCAGCTCGACGGTGCCGGCCACGCCGTTCCCGATCCAGGTGGCGCCGACGCAGGCGGCGAGGTCGACCGGTTCGTCCGAGACGTGGCCGGAGGCGTCGCCGTGCACGAAGGCGACCCGGTCGGCGACACCGAGTTCGACGGCGCGGGCGCGGGCCTTCTCGGTGAACACCGTGCTGATGTCCACCCCGGTCCCGGTGATGTGGTGGTCACGGGCCCAGGTGCACAGCATCTCGCCCGATCCGCTGGCGAGGTCGAGCACGCGGGTCCCGGGCGCCAAACGCAGCGCCCGCCCCAGGGCGGCGAGCTTTCCCGGGGTGAACGGGTTGTGGATGCGGTGGCTGCTTTCACGAATGGTGAAGATGCGAGGAAGATCCACGAGAGGTGTTCCTTGGGTTCGATGAGGTCATGGCGTTTACGGAGGACAGCCGACCGGAGTCGACCGCCGCTGCTCGGACCGTCATCAAAAGCACCTCTTCCGGACGCACGGATCTTGAACGCGGCAAATATAAGCCGCCCGGATCGACGTCTCCAGCGATTTCACCGGCCCTTCGAACGGGCGCGCGGAGGCGGCGGGCGGGCCCGTCGCAGATCACGCGGCGCGGCCCCGGCCGTGGCGGTGACCGCTGCCGGCGCCGGGAATCACGGGGCGGTCCCCAGCCGCTCCACGACGGTGCCCGCCGGCTCCTGTGTGACCTCGGCGAGGCGCGCGTACGTCTCCTCGTCCTCCTGGGCGACGTCGACGTCGTAACCGACGGTGAACACGACGTTGTCCACACGGACGACGGTCCGCGCCGACGGGTGGTGCCCGGGAACCGATCCGGAAGGGCAGCGCCCGAGCGGCGAGACCTCCCGCCGGATTCGCGCCGGGGCCGTACGGGGGCGACGAGGGCCTCGGTACGGCCCTTCCCTCCTCGGTGGCCTCGGCGGGCGGCGGGGCCCGGCCCGGATCAGCTCGGCTTCGGCGGCTTCTGCGCGTCGAAGGCGAACAGCGTGTTCTTGGCCGCGGCCACGACCACCGCACCGCCCGCGACGGTCACACGCGGACTTGCGCCGATCTCGCCCGTCAGGCCATCGGCCCTCGGGTCGGTCGTCCACAGGATCCTGCCGTCGCGCGACGACAGCGCGACCACCCGGCCGGTGGCCGAGCTGAAGTACAGCGCGTCGCCGCCCGCGGCGGGACCCGACGCACCCTCCACGCTCGTCTGCCGCGACCACTTCGCCCTGCCGGTCGCCGGGTCGAGCGCCGTGACGAGACCGGTCTGCCCGCTCACGTAGAGGGTGCCGTCCGCCATGCCGGGCGTCCCCTCGTACGTCTTGGCCAGTCGGGAGTACGTGACCTTCCGCGAGGCCGGGTCGACCCGCGCCACCCCGTCGTAACCGGTCAGTTCCGGTCCCTCCAAGTGCACCCGGAGGAGTACGAGCTCACCGTCGGCGACGCCCATCGGCACGACGGGGCCGTCGACCGCGATGGGCCTGCCCAGCGCCCCCGAGGCGCGGTCGACCGGGTACAGGGTGGAGTGGCGCACCTCCACGGAGTCCACCTCCGCGTTCGGCGCGCACATCGCGAAGAGTCGAGGGCCCACCGGGACGGGGGCGCACTGCGCGTCCGCGGGGAACGGTGTCGTCCAGGCGACCTCACCGCTGTGCGCGTCCCGGGACTCCAGGCGGGAGTTGAAGGCGTCGACCGTCACGACGGCGGAGCCGAGCACCAGGGCGTCCTGGGTCCGGCCCGTGACGGCCTGCGACTGGGCGCCGGACGGTGCGGACCACAGCTCCCGGCCGCTGTTCGCGTCGATGGCCACCACCTCGCTGGGAGGGTCCTGCGGGAAGTTCTCGGCGGCGAAGCGGTAGCCGAGCACCGTGTCGTCGGTGGCGCCCACCAGGTGCATGCCCCGGACGGGGACGCCCGGGCTCTTCACCGTCCACTTCGACGAGCCGTCCGTGACCTCGATACGGGTCGCGACGACGCTGCCGCCCCCGCAGAACAGCGCCTCGTCCCGCGCGACGCAGCGCAGCTCGTCGGGAATTTCCGGGCGACCGCCCCGCACGGTCGTGTGCCACGGCTCGAAACCGGCCGGAAGCGCGGCGCCCGGCGTCGCGACGCTGTCACCGCCGCCACCGCTGCCGTCGTTGCCCCCGGGGCCGGCCACCTTCAGCACGGCCACGCCCCCGCCGATCGCAGCCACCGCGACCGCGGCCGCGAGCACGGGCCGCCACCGGCGCCCCGGACGGCGGCCGGCGGGAGTACCGGTGGTTCCCACACCGGTGCCTCCCGTGTCGGGACCGGCCGGGGTGACGACCGGGGCCGTCGGCGCCGGGGTGTCCCGCGCCGCGAAGTCGTGCTCGGTGGCCACGTCGCGGGTACGGCCCGCGTCGGCCCCGCCCGCGTCGACCCCTCCGAGGTCGGCCGGCAGGTCCCGCAGCAGCACGAGGAGTTCGTCCGCCGAGGGGCGCTTGTCGGGCTCCTTGTCCAGGCACAGTTCGACGACCGCGCGCAGCGCCACCGGCACGGCGTCCAGCGACGGCTCCTCGTGCAGTACCTGGTACGCCGTCATGTAGGGGCTGTCCGCGTCGAAGGGGCCGCGGCCCGTCGCCGAGTACACCAGCAGTGTCCCCAGTGAGAAGACGTCGGACCTCGGCCCCACGCCGCGCGGCGCCTGCAGCTGCTCCGGCGACATGAAGGGCGGCGTGCCGATGACCCGACCGGTCATCGTCAGCGTCTCCTGGTCCGCGGCGCGCGAAATGCCGAAGTCGATGACGCGCGGGCCCTCGGGCGAGAGCACGACGTTCGAGGGCTTCAGATCACGGTGGACGACCCCCACCCGGTGGATGTCGCGCAGCGCCTCGGCCAGCCCGATGGCGAGCCTCCTCAGCTCCGCCCCGTCCAGCGGACCCTTCATGGCGATGTGCTGGGTGAGCGTGTGCCCCTCGATGTAGGCCGTCGCCATCCACGGCTGATCGGCCTCGGGGTCGGCGTCGACCACGGCGGCGGTGAACGCGCCGCTCACCCGCCGCGCCGCCGACACCTCCTGCCGGAAGCGGATGCGGAACTCGTCGTCCCCCGCGAACTGCTGGTGGATCAGCTTGATCGCGACGGGCCGCCCCGAACTCGTACGGGCCAGGAAGACCGTGCCCATGCCACCCGAGCCGAGCCGAGCCTCAAGCGGGTAGCCGCCGATCTCGGTCGGATCACCTCCGCGCAGCGACACTCTTCCCGACCTCCAGTCCCCCGTGCGCCTCTGTCGCCACGGGCCTGCCTATCTTTCCTGCACACAAACTAGCCGCAGGGCAGTGGGGCGGAGCAAAGCGGGTGACGTCGACGCCGGGGCCGCCCCCACCTGGTGTCCGGGCCTGTCCGGCGGGCTGCGGCGGCTTCTCGTCCACGGGTCTCAGCAGGTGGACGGCTCCGTCGGCGCCCGACGCACCCGAAAGGGGCACGACCGATCGCCGAACCGCCCGTCGCGACGGGTATGTCCCCCGTACTGCTCGTCGGGCTCGCCCGGCTCCGCGAGGCGCCCGGAGGGCCGACGGCCGGGACCGTCCGAACTCCCTCCCCGGGACCCGCCTCCCGAGGTGCGCACGGGCGTCTCCCCGGCCTTCGCGGCTGCTGTCAGTGGCCTCTGTCAGGATGCCCCGGTCGACAACGACCCCTGCCCGGAAGGCCACCATGAGCTGGGACGTGCTCCTCCTCCGCCTGCCCGACGACATCACGTCGGTGCAGGAGATTCCCGCCGACCACGCCCCGGCCCCGCTCGGCCCGCGGCACGACGTACTCGCGGCTGTCGCCCGGGCCGTTCCCGGAGCCGATCTCTCGGACCCCGGCTGGGGCACCCTTTCCGGCCCCACGTGGTCGATCGAACTCAACATCGGCTCGAAGGACCCGGTGGACTCGATCATGCTCCACATCCGGGGCTCCGGCGACGACGTGTTGACGCCCGTCTTCCGTCTGGCCGGGTCCCTGCGGTGCGGGGCGCTCGACTGCACCGACGGGGAGCTGCTCGCTCCGGGGCGGCCGTCGGGCTGGCACGCCTTCCAGCAGTTCCGCGACCAGGTGGTCGGGCCGTCCCGGTGACGCCCCGGCACCGGCAGCACCCACGCATGGGCGCCGGTGGCGCTCGCGCGTGGAACCCGGCAACGCTCGCGCGTGGGGCCCGGCGGCGCCGGCCGTCCCGGGCCCCTGTCCGCTCAGACGGCCAGAATGCCGCCGTCCACCGCCACATGGCTGCCGGTGGCGAATGAGGAGCGGTCGCTCAACAGCCACAGGGCCGCTTCCGCCACCTCTCGCGGCTCGGCCATCCGCTTCTGGATCTGGCGCGCGACGAACGCCTCCTCCAGAGCCGGATCGGCCGTCACCGCCGCGTTGATCATTTCCGTCCGGGTGGTGCCCACGATCAAGGAGTTGACGCGGATGCCGGACGCCCCGTATTCGGCGGCCGCGGCCTTCGTCAGGCCCAGGACGGCGTGCTTCGCCGCGACGTAGGGGGATGGCGCGCCGGTGGCGATGAGCCCCGCCGAACTGGCGGTGTTGACGATCGCCCCGCGGCCGGCGTCCAGCATGACGGGGATCTGACGGCGCAGGCAGTTCCACGTCCCGCGTACGTTGACATCCATGACGCGGTCGAAATCCTCTTCCGGCAGCTCGTGCGACCGGCCGAAGGTGGAACCGGCGTAACCGGCGTTGTTGAAGGCGCCGTCGAGGCCGCCGAAGCGTTCGACGGCCGTCGCGACGGCGCGCTCGACGTCGTCGGTCAGCGTCACGTCGCCGACGCTGTGGGCCGCCCGTCCACCGGATGCCTCGATCTCATGGACGAGGTCCTTGAGCCGGTCCTCCCGGCGTGCCATGAGGACGACGGCCGCGCCCTCGGAGGCGAAGAGCCGCGCCGCGGCCTCGCCTATGCCGCTCGACGCTCCGGTGATCATCACGGTCCTGCCGGTCAGCAGGCCGGTGCTGTGCGCTGGGGCTGTTCGCTCGTTCATGACGCGAGTAAACCCGAAGTGGCGATCCGTCACACGGCTTTTGTCGGACGGGTGTTCCCCGATCGGGGTCACCACGGCCACGACAGGTGCTCGCGCCGCTCCCCGCCCGCGGCATCGCTCCGGGGACCGCCCGCAAGGACACCGGCACACGGCTGCGGCCGGGGAAAGGCCCGCGGCGGGCCGTCGGGCGCGCCTCCGCGGCCGGCCCACTTCGTCCCGAGCCTTCGGGGTCAGACGGGCGGCATCAGATCACTCTCGCTGATGGTGTACGCCAGCGGGGGATAGGCGAAGTCCGTTTCGTTGTTCTCACGGCGTCGCAGTCGGTAGAACTCGCTTCTCTGCTCGTCGTCGGCCGACATGAGGCGCGCGCCCTGCGGGAGGTACACGTGTCCGTCGCGAAACCGAACGAGGGTCTTCGACGTACGAAAGGTCATGCCCAGCCATTGATTTTCCACTGCCCGAGCACTCGCCTCCAACACGATTTTATGCTTGAGCCGTCGATTGGATTCGACAGAAAACGCGACGACGCTGTTGTGGGCAAGGGGAATCTCGATTTTCTCGCCCCCGGACTCCTTCGATTCGAAGATCAGCTTCCTCGGCGGGCCGGCCTCGGGATGCCGGTAGCAGGAGAAGACGGCGATGAACGATCCGTCGGCCAGATCGAGGGCCTGATCGGAATGGCTGCCCATGGTCGCGTAAGCGTTCGTATAGCTCTCGACGAGAGCGTTGTTGAAGCCGACCGGAAGCGCCGCGCGTTCCTGGATCCGCTGCGCCAGCCGTTCGTGCACCGTCCGGAAGCGCTGCGCAGGGTCGCCGTATCGGGTGGTGGTGCGTACGAGAGGCACACCGCCCGCCTCGTCGGTCCTGGTGAGTACGGCACCTCGCCGGCCTTTCCCCACGTCTTCCAGACGAGCCGATGCGGACAGTTCCGCGAAGAGGTTCTCCTCGGCCGGAAAAACGCAGGAGAGGATCTCGTCCGAAATCCTAGATCCGAGGGGCACTGTAGTCTCCCGAGTTCATGCTGAAGAGAAATTTTTCGCCGTAATCGACGAAGGACGAGGTTCTGTTCTCCTCGGCGTACAGCCTGCGCAGATCGTCCATTCCGTCCGGCGTGGGCGGCTCCAGCTCCACCAGACCTCCGGCCCTCTTGAGGAATGTCTGGCCGTCCTTGTGAACGGCTTCGGTGCTCGAACAGCGCACCACGTATCCCAGGCGGGTCGGAAGCAGATCGGCGTCCAACGTCGACGGCCGGATTTCGTGCGTATACAAGCGGTTGGTGGACAGCGGCATGAAGAACACGGAACCGGGATAGAGGGTCAGGGCGAACTTCGGCGGGAGCCCGGCCCCGCCGTGTTCCACGGCCGACTCCTTGAGGCGGAACTGAAGCCTGGTCAGCCCGCTGGCCTTCTTCACGCCGTGATCGAAGGCGTCTTCGGCCAGGGGCCGCAGCCTTTCGAGCCCGTCATAGAAAGTGCAGAAGGCCATGATGCCGTTGACGGGCATGTCCTTGGTCTTGTCGGCGTGGGCCGAGATCTTGGCCTTGGACTGCTTGCGCTCGGCCGTGGCAAGGGTGTTGTGATAGGTCTGGGCAAGGACGTGATTCAGCGGTGCATGATTCCGGAAGACGGTGACGGCCTCGCGGTTCAATTCCTCGACGATGCCCGTGTCGGTCGGGCGAAAGCTCTCGGTCGGCCCCGAGAGATTCGTGGAGCACCGGAGCAGGCGGAAATGCAGTTCGTCGCCGTTTCGCGTGACGGGCGTCAGATAGATTCCGCTGCGACGGGCCGTCCCGGGCTTGGTGGACTCCGTCAGGGACTGGAACGCGTGCTCCGCACGGATCCGTCCGAAGTGGTCGGCGTCGAGTCCGAAAAACCGGCGGTAGTACACGCCGACGCCGTGTACGCGGATGGGAACCCGGCCGAGATCGACGAGGGTCCAGGGGCCGTGGGCATGCCCGTGGTAGCCGTGCGACAGCTCCCGGACGACGAACACCCGGGCGGCATCGCGCAGTTGGCGACCGCTGATCCCGGACATGTCACCGCACAGGTAGACGGTCTTCCGCGTGAGGTCGGGCGAACCTGAGGCAAGTTCCTCCGGCGTGATCACGGCCCCGAAGAAGTCCCCGACCAGTTCGTCGAAGTCCCTTCCCAGTTCGTCGTCCTGCAACGCCGAAGGCGCGACCAGGACGTTGCCCGAATCCTCGATGCGGGCTTCTGCCGACTCTGTCGCGTACATCAAACAGCACCCGCCGTTCACAGACCTTGATGAATTTCCCAAAACCTCGGACATGGTAATGGTCCGCACTCTTCCTTTTGCGTTGCACAGCGCAAAGAGCTCGTAACACGATCTTTTTGTAGCACCCTGGTAGAGCGTGACTGGTGTGATGATCCTGGCGTTGGTGAGGGAGTGAGCACTCGGCCGTGGATCGTGGACGATGACTTGTGGGCGCTGATCGAACCGCTGCTGCCACCCTGAGGGCTGTCCCGTGGCCAGAGCGTTCTCCAGGCCCCAGGCCGGTACCGGACAGGCTCTGTTTGCAGGGGATCTTGTACGTTCTGTTCAACGATGTGGCCTGGCAACTCCGGCCGCTGGAACTGGGGTTCGGATCCGGTCAGACCTGCTGGCGATGGCTGGACCGCTGGCAGCAGGGCGGAGTCTTCGACCAGCTCCACCGGCTGCTGCTCGCCCAGCTGAACGCGGCCGACGAACTCGACTGGACTCGCGCGTGCGTGGACGGCTCCCACGTCCGCGCGAAAAAGGGGGCGCCGCGACCGGTCCGTCGCCGGTCGACCGGCGGAAGGCGGGCAGCGAACACCACTTGATCTGTGACGGGAAGGGAACACCGCTCCACGTCATCACCACTGCGGCGAATGTCAACGACATCACGCAGACGCTCAGCCCGGTCGACGGCATCCAGCCGGTGGCCGGACGGCCTGGACACCCGCGGCGGCGCCCCGAATCCGTCCTGGGCGACAAGGCGTACGACTCGACGGCTGTGCGCCGCGAGTGGCGACGCCGACGCATCATGCCGGTGATCTCCCGCAGGGGCGCCCCGAACATCAAGGGCCCGGGCAAGCTCCGCTACGTTGTGGAGCAGACCTTCGCCCTGCTCCACCAGTTCAAACGCCTCGCCGTGCGCTGGGAAAGACACCTCGAACTCCACAACACCTTCATCGCGTTGGCATGCAGCCTCATCCGCCGGCGCCGGCTCAAGAAACCCCAACCATGATCGTGTTTCAGGCTCACCCGACGCAGTTCGGAGCTTGAGGCAGCCTCGCAGATTCATCAACGCATTGGTCGCCACCCGGAGCTGCCGCTCACGGATCGGCCGCCGCCGGGTGTGGTGCCACCACACGCCGGACCGGGCACACTGATCTACTGGGCGGACACCTTGGTGAGCACCAGGGACCACGACCCATCCGGAAGGCTGAACTCCACCTTCCCTCCGCCGCGCGCGTAGAGCTGGACACCGGAGACCTCACCGATGCCACGCTCATCGATGTCCAGGTAGACGAAGTCGCTGCCGCTGCTGTCGACGAACTCCCATTGGCCGTGGAAATCGGCGGGGTCGGACTGCTCGTCTGTCGACAGATCAGTGGCGGTGAATGTGCCGTCGGAATCGAGCGTGATCTCGCCGCCGGTCTTGCCGTTGCGGTACACGCCGGGAAGCTCGTCGGGGTCGACCGAGTACGCACACCCTGAGATGAGTGCCGAAGAAGCGGCCAGTACAGCGACGGACCACCGTCCGACTATCCCCCTGATCATCCTGTCCCCCCTGATCATCACGGCCCCAGCGTATCGAACTGCCGAATCGTCGCACTGGTCACCCCGACCAGGAAGCCTCAACAAGATCGTGTTACGAGCTCAAAGGAAAGGAGACGGACCGTCGAGATCCGCGATGCTCCCACGGAGCCCGACAGCGGGCAACGAGGTTCTGCCGTACGGACAGTGCGCGGAGCCGCCACCCGGTCGGCGGCGTCGCGCTGCTCGTCCCCCGGGCGGTTTCTCGCGCGGCACCGCATCGGGTCCGGGCCGTCGGCGGTGTGATGGCTTCATGCTCCCCGAGCACTGTGTGACCAGGAACCACGTCGAGGTGGGGCATGGACGTGTGCTGCCGCCACAGTCATCGCCCCTCCCGGTTCCGTCCGCGGAGCACTCGTCGAGGAACAGGGCCTCGTGCGTGTCACAGATCCACCGGCTGCCCGGTCCATGGGGTGACGGCATCGGCCGGAGGGCGGGTTTCCTCTCCCCGGGCCTCCGGCGTCATCACCACTCGCAGCACGTGCCACCCGCTCCGTCAGGAATCGTGCGCACCTGCCAGAAAGGAACTCCGGACATGACCGATGACCAGCCGCTCGTCCTCGACCCCACCGGTGCCGACCACCACGCCGAGGACCGAAGCCTGCGCGCCCGCGGGGCGGCCACGCTCGTCGACATCCTCGGGGTGACCGCGTGGTCCATATCCGATCCCGGCCTCCTGAAGCGTCTCCTGACGCGTGCGTGCGTCTCCAAGGACGCCCGAGCGCACTGGCCCGCCTTCGCCGACACCGTCCCCACCTGGCCACTCGCTCTCTGGGTGACGGTCGACAACATGTTCACCGCTTACGGCAGCGACCACCGCCGTCTGCGCCGTCTGGTCGCCCCGGCCTTCTCGGCCCGCCGCGTCGCCGCCCTGACGCCCGTCGTCGAGGACCTCGTCACCGGCATCCTCGACGACCTGGACGCCCTCCCGGCCGGTGAAGTCGTCGACCTGCGCGAGCGCCTGGCCCATCCGCTGCCGATCGCGGTCATCGGCCGGATGCTGGGTCTTTCCCCCGTCCGGCTGAACGGGCTCCGTACCGTGGTGGACCGGGTGTTCGACACGACCCTCTCCGCCGACGAGGCCGTCGCGAACACGACCACCCTCTACCGGCTCCTCGACGAGTTGATCGCCGTGAAGCAGTCCTCGCCCGGCGACGACATGACCTCCCTCCTGATCGCCACCCGCGACGAGGAGGGCGACGGCAGCGCCCTCGGCCACGCCGAACTGCGCGGCACCCTCGTGCTGATGATCAGCGCGGGGTACGAGACGACCCTCAACGTCATCGACCAGGCCATCGCTTCCCTGCTGACCGATCCGGAGCAACTGGCCCACGTCCGCGCGGGCCGGTGCGACTGGAACGACGTCGTCGAGGAGACGCTGCGCCACGAGCCGGCCATCAAGCACCTGCCCCTGCGCTACGCGCTGGAGGACATCCCCCTGCCCGACGGACGGACGATCCGGGCCGGGGAGGCGATCCTCGCCTCCTACGCGGCCGCCAACCGCCACCCGGACTGGCACGGCCGGGACGCCGACCTCTTCGACGCCACCCGGGCCGCCAAGGACCACCTGGCTTTCGGGCACGGCGTCCACTACTGCCTCGGCGCCCCTCTCGCCCGCCTCGAAGTCGCCACCGTCCTGCGTCAGTTGTTCACACGCTTTCCCGACGCCCGGCTCGCGGTGCCCGCCGAAGAACTGCGGCCGCTGCCGACCCTGATCAGCAACGGACACGTGACCCTGCCCGTTCGGCTGCGGCCGGTCGCCCGGTAGCGGCTCCACCGACGACAGGAGCGGCCACGGCCCCGGACGCATCGCCGGGCGGCGCATGGGACCCGGCACCTCGTTTACCGGCCTCGGGGCCGCCGACAAGGGTGCCGTTCACGCCCTCGACGGGGCCGTGGCGGCACTCCGGCGATGATTCGCCACCCCTGGGCCGACCGCTTCCGGACAGCCGCTCACACGCCCGCCCACGACATCGAGGAAAAGGCCCTGACCTGGCATTTTCCTGGGATTCTCCTACTCTGGGGAGTTCTGCCGGACACCATCGGACGGGGCATCGTGGACGAGGAAGCCACCAGGTACGACGCCAGCGACATCCAGGTACTGGAGGGGTGGGAAGCCGTTCGGAAACGGCCCGGAATGTACATCGGCTCGACAGGTGAACGCGGCCTGCGCCACATGGTGTTCGAGGTCGCGGACCGGGCGGTGAACGAGGTTCTGGACGGCCGTGCCGCCTCCGTCGACGTCACCCTCACGCCCGACGGCGGCGTCCGTGTCACCGACGACGGGCCGGGCATTGCCCTCGACGGGACGGGAGCCGTCGGCGGCCCCGGGCTCGAAGCCCTGCTCACCCAGATGCGGACCGGGACGGGAGCCGAAGGCCGCCACAACGTGACGCAGGGCTTCTGCGGCGTGGGGCCCGCCGTCGTCAATGCCCTGTCGCGACGGATGACGGCCGAGGTGCGGTGCGAGGGAGCCCGCTGGGTACAGGAGTACGCGCGCGGCATGGCCACCACCCCGATCACCGAAGCGGGTACGGCAGCTGGAAGCGGGACCACCATCGCCTTCTGGCCCGACGCCGACATCTTCGGAGCCGCGGAGTTCTCGTTCGACGGGCTGGAGGAGCGATTCCGGGAACTGGCCTTCCTGAACCAGGGCCTGGACATCTCCCTGACCGACCTGCGTCGCCCGGACGAGCCCCGGTCGGTGCGGCTCCGCTTCCCGGACGGGGCGCGGGACTTCGTCGCCTTCCTCGACGGCCGCACGGCGGCGTCCGCCCCCATGGACACCATCGCCTTCGAGCACGAGGACCCCCGGATGGCGGGGACGATGGAGGTGGCCTTCCGCTGGTGCGACCGCCCCGGGGAGCGGGTCCGGACCTTCGCCAACAGCCGGCCCACCGTCGACGGCACGCACGCGGTGGGTTTCCGCGACGGAATGACGGCCGCGATCACCGCGTACGCGCGGGAACAGGGGCTGCTGACAGCCACGGACCCCGGCTTCGGCACCGGGCGGATCGGCGAGGGACTGACGGCGGTCGTGTCGGTGAAGCTGGACCGTCCCGAGTTCAAGGGCTCCACGCGGGGCGTGCTGGGCAACGCCGAAGTACGCGACTGCGTCGGACAGGCCGTCCGGGACCACCTCGGCAGGTGGCTGGAGGAAGGCCCGGAGCGGGCCGCAGCCGTCATCGATCGGATCGCCCGGGGGGTCCGCCGGGACTGACCCACGACGAAGCGCCCTGCCGGTCCGGAAAGACGGGGCCGGCGGGGCGTCGGGGAAGGCGGAGCCCTCGAACCCCCTGCCACCGCGGCCATGCGCACGGTCCGGTTCGCCGCCACCATCCTGCGGCCCGACGCCCCCGACGCCC
Source organism: Streptomyces sp. sk2.1 (assembly GCF_008120935.1). Lineage (GTDB taxonomy): Bacteria > Actinomycetota > Actinomycetes > Streptomycetales > Streptomycetaceae > Streptomyces. Next base: position 193,537 of record NZ_RDBO01000065.1, on the reverse strand, counting down.
CACTGCCCGGCTTCCGCCAGGACGGCGAACGTCTGCTTCAGCTCGCCGCCGAATGGCGCGAGACGGCGCTCGAACTCGGCGAGTTCGCACCGGAGCGCCCTGCCCTGCGGCTCGTCTCCTCCTCCGGACCGGACGGGAAGCACCCGACCGAGCCGCCGGCCCCGGACGGAACCACGCCCGCGGGCCCGCCCGGACACTCGCCCCCAGGGGCATGATCGCTCTCGGCCCCATCGGCCGTACCGATGCCCCGAGGCCGTATGCGATCCCATGGTTTGCGAGATCACCGCCGCACCGGGTGAGTCCGGGGGCAGGAGGAGCAGGAGCCGGAGGGCCGGGACCGGAGCCGATGATCCGGGCCGGGGCGCTCCCCCGGGTCCCTGGCCCTCCCCCGCGCCGTCCCGGGAAGATCCTCACCCCCGCGACAGTTAGTAGAAGCGTGAACAATTTTGGGGTGGCTGCGGCCCGTACGGTCGATGTCGTCGTGATCGGCGCCGGACAGGCGGGCCTGTCCGGCGCCCACCATCTGCGGCGCACCGGCCTGGAACCCGATCGCGACTTCGTCGTGCTCGACCACGCCCCGCGCCCCGGCGGCGCCTGGCAGTTCCGCTGGCCCTCGCTGACCTACGGCAAGGTCCACGGCATGCACGCGCTGCCGGGCATGGAGCTCACCGGGGCCGATGACGACCGCCCCTCCTCCGAGGTCATCGGCGAGTACTTCGAGCGGTACGAGCACGCCTTCGACCTGCGGGTCCACCGCCCCGTCGAGGTGAGCGCGGTGCGCGAGGGCGGGGACGGACGGCTGCTCGTCGAGACGTCCGAGGGCACGTACGCCACCCGCGCCCTCATCAACGCCACCGGCACCTGGGACCGGCCGTTCTGGCCGCGCTACCCGGGCCAGGAGAGCTTCCGGGGGCGGCAGTTGCACACCGCGAACTACCCGGGCCCGGCCGAGTTCGCCGGACAGCGCGTGGTGGTGGTCGGCGGGGGCGCCTCCGGCACGCAGCACCTGATGGAGATCGCCGACGTGGCGGCCGAGACGTACTGGGTGACGCGTCGGCCGCCGGTCTTCCGGGAAGGCCCGTTCGACGCGGACCGGGGTCGGGCCGCGGTGGCGATGGTGGAGGAACGGGTCAGGCGAGGGCTGCCGCCGCAGAGCGTGGTGAGCGTGACCGGGCTGCCGCTCACCGACGCCGTCCGGCGCGCCCGCGAACAGGGGGTGCTCGACCGGCTGCCGATGTTCGACCGCATCACGCCCGACGGGGTCGCCTGGGACGACGGCCGGACGGTCGAGGCGGACGTCATCCTCTGGGCGACCGGCTTCCGGGCCGCCATCGACCACCTCGCACCGCTGAAGCTGCGCGAGCCGGGCGGCGGCATCCGGGTCGAGGGCACACGGGCGGTGCGGGACCCCCGTGTCCATCTTGTCGGCTACGGGCCGTCCGCCAGCACGATCGGCGCCAACCGGGCGGGGCGGGCCGCGGTGCACGAGATCGCCCGGCTGCTGGAGGGGCGGGACGCCACGGCACGGACCGACGAGGAATTCGCACCCGTCACATCGTGAGGGGACGACACGCCCCCGAACGGCACGAGCCCTGGCCCCTGCGAGCCGGGGCCGCATGCCCCACTCCGGAAAACAGAACACACGAACAAGGGATCGGGTGTTCGCTGGAACGCGTGATCGTTTCGCCATTCGTTGCCCGAGGCACCTGCGACGCATGATGATTACAGGGCGCAAGCGACGGGCTGCAGACCGCGACTGTGCTGTCCCACATATGCATCGCACAAGGAGAAACACCGAATGAACGTCATCACCAACCTGCTCGCCGGCATCGTCCACTTCGTGGGTTGGCTCGTCTGACCATCGCCCCGCCCGACGCCGTCGCTCCCCGTCCCACGGGAGCGGCGGCGTCGCCGCTTTTCCGGACGGATCGCAATCGGGACCGGCGGAACCGGGCGCGTGCGGGCGGGGCGGACCGAGCAAGCAGGAGCAAAGCCGCCCCGTCCCCGATCACCCCGTGACAGGGGCGAGTCGGGTGTCCCGGCGGACCAGGGCGGCATAGCGGCCTTCCCGCGCCAGGAGTTCCTCATGGGTGCCGCGCTCGGCGATCCGGCCGCCGTCCAGGACGACGATCTGGTCCGCGTCGCGGACGGTGGAGAGCCGGTGCGCGATGGTGATGGTGGTGCGGCCCTCGGAAAGCGCGTCGATCGCCTCCTGCACGGCGAACTCCGTGCGGGTGTCCAGGGCGCTCGTCGCCTCGTCGAGCACGAGCACGGGCGGGTCCCGCAGGATCGTACGGGCGATGGCGAGGCGCTGCTTCTCGCCTCCCGAGAAGCGGTGGCCGCGCTCGCCGACGAGGGTGTCGTAGCCGTCGGGGAGCGAGGCGATGTGGTCGTGGATCTGCGCCGCGCGGGCCGCCGTCTCGATCTCCTCGTCGGTGGCGTCCGGCTTGGCGAAGCGCAGGTTGTCGGCGACCGAGGCGTGGAAGAGGTACGTCTCCTGGGAGACCACTCCCACGGCCCTCGCCAGGGTGTCGAAGTCCAGGTCGCGCACGTCGACGCCGTCGAGCGTGACCCTGCCGCCGGTGACGTCGTAGAGCCTGGGCACCAGGTGGCCGAGGGTGGACTTGCCCGATCCGGTCGGTCCGACGACCGCCAGGCTGCTGCCGGCCGGGACGGTGAGGTCGATGCCGCCGAGCGTCGGCCCGCTCTTGTCGTCGTAGCCGAAGTCGACGTCCTCGAAGCGGATCTCGCCGCGGATCTCCGTGGGCCGGACGGGGTTCTCGGGCTCGGTGATGTCGACGTCGAGGTCCAGGTACTCGAAGATCCGCTGGAAGAGCGCGAGGGACGTCTGCATCTGCACCCCGGTGGAGAGCAGGCTCACGGCGGGCCGGAAGAGGCCCTGCTGGAGCGAGACGAAGGCGACGAGCGTGCCGATGGAGACCGCCGGTCCGCCGGACTGCAGGGCGATCCCCGCCGCCCAGTAGATGACGGCGGGCATGGCGGCCATGACGATGCCGATCGTCGACATCCGCCACCGCCCGGCCATGTTGGAGCGCACTTCGAGGTCGACGAGCTTCTCGGACTCCTCGGCGAAGTTCTTGACGAGGGAGTCCGAGCGGCCCATCGTCCGGCCGAGCAGGATGCCGCTGACGGAGAGCGACTCGGTGACCGTGGCCGCCATGGCGGCCATCTGCTTCTGGCGCCGGGTGGTGATCCTCTTGCGTTCCCGGCCGACCCGGCGGCTGATCCACACGAAGACCGGCAGCAGGAGCAGCGAGACCAGGGTGAGCCGCCAGTCGAGCGCCAGCATGGCGACGACCGTGGCGACGACGGCGGTGAGGTTGGAGACCAGCGACGTCGCGGTGGAGGTGACGGTCGCCTGCATGCCGCCGATGTCGTTGGCGATGCGGGACTGCACCTCACCGGTGCGGGTCCGGGTGAAGAAGGCGAGCGACATCCGCTGCAACTGGGCGTAGACCGCGGTGCGCAGATCGTGCATGACGCGCTGGCCGACCGTGGTGGAGATCAGGGTCTGCAGGACTCCGAAGACGCTGTTCATCACGGCGGTGAGGATCATGCCGAGGGCGAGCAGCGACAGCAGTCCCGTACGCCCCTGGGGAATGGCCGTGTCCAGGATCTCGCGCAGCAGGAACGGCGAGGCGACCGACACCAGCGACGAGGCGCCGACGAGCAGTCCGACCAGCGCGAGCCGGCCGCGGTAGGGGCGGAAGAGGCGCAGGATGCGTCGCACCTCGGCGGGCGGGCGCTCCTCGTCCCGCGGCGGGGGCGTCCAGTTGATTTCGTCGGGTTTCATGGGCTCCTTCGTCGGGCGTGCGAGAGCCGTCGGCCGTGCGGCAGCGGCGGCTCGACCCTGAGGGATCGACCGGTCAGGACTTTTGGGAGCATAGCTCATTGTTACCTATACTCACAATGTACAAGGTCCTGATATTGTTCCCCCATGGACTCCTCCGACGCCGACGGCGTCCTCGCCGAGCAGCTGTTGCGGGTCACCCGCAGGCTCCAGCGGATCCAGAGCCGCCAGCTGGAGCCGATCGGCATCACCCCCGCGCAGTTCCGCCTGCTCCGCACCGTCGCGCACTACGACGGCCCGCCCCGGATGGCGGATCTGGCCCAGCGCCTGGACGTGGTCCCGCGTGCCGTGACGAGCCTGGTCGACGGCCTGGAGGCGAGCGGCCGGGTGCGTCGCGCCCCCGATCCGGACAACCGCCGGGTGGTCCGGATCGAGATGACCGAGGAGGGCCGCGCCACCCTCCGGTCGCTGCGCGACGCGCGCCGGGCGGCCGCGGAGGAGATCCTGGCTCCATTGACCGTCGAACAGCGCGAGGTGCTCGGCGGACTGCTGACCGCCCTGGTCAACGGAATGCCGGAGCGCCGCTGTTAGACGCGCGGCCGCGCTCCGCCCGACGGGCGCGGGCGTGTCCGCCGCCGTACCGACCGAACCGCCGAGGAGAACCCGACATGCCACTGCTGGAGCCGAAGCCGGAAGCACTCCGCCCCGAGGTGCCGCGCACGCCCTCCGTGGACAGGGTTCCCGCCCGCCAGGCTCCGGGCACCCCCGATGCGCTGCGCGACGAACTGGTCGCCCTGCTCGGGCCGGAGAAGGTGCTGTGGAAGGTCTCCGACCTGGTGAAGTACGCCTCCGACGCCAGTCCCTACCGGTTCGTCCCCCAGGTCGTCGTGGTCCCGGAGGACATCGACGACGTCTCCGCGATCCTGTCGTACGCGCACGGCAGGGGCCGCGAAGTGGTCTTCCGGGCCGCCGGCACCAGTCTGAACGGGCAGGCCCAGGGCGAGGACATCCTCGTCGACGTGCGCCACCACTGGGCGGGCATCGAGGTCCTGGACGACGGCGCGCGGGCCCGCATCCGCCCGGGGACGACGGTCCTGCGGGCCAACGCCACCCTCGCCCGGTACGGCCGGCTGCTGGGCCCCGACCCGGCCAGCGCCATCGCCTGCACGATCGGCGGAGTCGTCGCCAACAACGCCTCCGGGATGACCGCGGGCACGACCCGCAATTCCTACCGCACGGTCTCCTCCCTCACCTTCGTGCTGCCGAGCGGCACCGTCGTCGACACCGGCGACCCGGCGGCGGACGAGGACCTGGCCCACGCCGAGCCGCGGCTGTGCGAGGCGCTGATGGCGCTGAAGGCGGAGATCGAGGCGGACGCCGGACTCACCGCCCGGATCCGCGCCAAGTACGAGATCAAGAACACCAACGGCTACCGGCTCGACGCCTTCCTGGACGGCGCCACGCCCGTACAGATCCTGCGCGGTCTGATGGTCGGTTCCGAGGGCACCTTCGGTTTCATCTCCGAGGTCGTCTTCGACACCCTGCCGCTCGACCGCCACGTCTCGACGGCCCTGCTGTTCTTCCCGTCCCTGACCGCCGCCGCGGCGGCCGTGCCCCGTTTCAACGAGGCGGGGGCGATCGCCGTCGAGCTGATGGACGGCAACACGCTGCGCGCGTCGGTGAGCGTCCGGGGCGTGCCCGCGGACTGGGCCGGGCTGCCCAAGGAGACCGCGGCCCTGCTGGTGGAGTTCCGGGCCCCCGACGAGGCGGGCCAGGAGGCGTACGAGCGGGCGGCCGCGGCCGTCGTCGAGGAGCTCGACCTGGTCGCCCCGGTGGCGTCGGTGACCAATGGCTTCACCCGTGACGCCGGGACCATCGCGGGCTACTGGAAGGCCCGCAAGGCGTTCGTCACCGCGGTCGGCGGCTCCCGGCCCTCGGGCACGACGCTGATCACGGAGGACTTCGCGGTGCCGCCCTCCAGGCTGGCCGACGCCTGCGAGGCCCTGCTCGCACTCCAGGAGGAACACGGCTTCGACGCCGCCGTGGCGGGCCACGCGGCGCACGGCAATCTGCACTTCCTGCTCGCCTTCGACGCGGCGAAGCCGTCCGACGTCGAGCGCTACGCCGCGTTCATGGACGACTTCTGCCGGCTGACGGTGGAGCGCTTCGACGGCTCGTTGAAGGCCGAGCACGCCACCGGCCGCAACATCGCCCCCTTCCTGGAGCTGGAGTGGGGTCCGAAGGCGACCGAGCTGATGTGGCGCACCAAGCAGGTCATCGACCCCGACGGGGTGCTGGCCCCCCGCATCGTCCTCGACCGCGACCCGAGGGCCCATCTGCGCGGGCTGAAGACCATTCCCGAGGTCGAGCCGGTCGCCGACCCCTGCATCGAGTGCGGTTTCTGCGAACCCACCTGCCCCAGCCACGACCTGACGACCTCGCCGCGCCAACGGATCGTGCTGCGCCGGGAGATGATGCGGCAGCCGGACGGCTCCCCCGTGCAGACGCAGCTGCTCGACTCGTACGGCTACGACGCCGTCGACACCTGCGCCGGCGATTCGACCTGCAAGCTCGCCTGCCCGGTGGGCATCGACACCGGCGCCATGATGAAGGACTTCCGCCATCGGCGGCATTCGCCCCGCGAGGAGCGGATCGCGGCGCTCACCGCGAAGAACTTCAAGGCGGTGGAGGCCGCGGCCCGGCTCGCGATCGCCGCGGCCGACCGGATCGGCGACCGCATCGGCGACGGGCCGCTGGAGACCATCACCGGGCTCGCCCGCCGGGCCGTGCGCCCCGACCTGGTGCCCGAATGGCTGCCCGAGATCCCCGGCGCCGCCGCCCGGCAGCTGCCCCGTACCTCCCGTACCGGAGCGAGCGCCGTCTACTACCCGGCGTGCGTGAACCGCATCTTCGGCGGGCCCGAGGGGCATCGCGGCCCGTCGCTGCCGGAGGCGGTCGTCGCGGTCTCCGCCCGTGCCGGAAAGCCGGTGTGGATCCCGGACGACGTCGCGGGGACCTGCTGCGCGACGATCTGGCACTCCAAGGGGTACGACGAAGGCAACACCGTGATGGCCAACCGCATCGTGGAGGCCGCCTGGGGCTGGACGGCGGGCGGAAAACTGCCGCTGGTCGTGGACGCCTCCTCGTGCACCCTGGGCATCGCCCACGAGGTGGTGCCGTACCTCACCGAGGACAACCTCGAACTGCACCGGGAGCTGACCGTCGTCGACTCCCTCGTCTGGGCGGCCGACGAACTGCTCCCGGAGCTGACCGTGCTGCGGAAGACCGGTTCGGCGGTGCTGCACCCGACGTGCTCCATGCAGCACCTGGGCGATGTGGAGCAGTTGCGCGCGGTCGCCGAGGCGTGCGCGGAGGAGGTCGTGATCCCCGACGACGCCGGATGCTGCGCCTTCGCGGGCGACCGCGGCATGCTGCACAAGGAGTTGACGCAGTCCGCCACGGCGAAGGAGGCCGCCGAGGTGAGGCAACGGGAGTACGACGCCCATCTCTCGGCCAACCGGATGTGCGAGATCGGGATGGACCGGGCCACGGGCCGTTCGTACTACTCGGTCCTGATGGAGCTGGAACGGGCGACGCGACCGGGACCGGTCGGGCGGTGACGCCCTCGTCCCCCGGGCAGCGGTAGACGGCGGCCCCGCGGACCGACCCGCCGGACGGGCCCGAACCCTCGGGCCCGTCCGGCTTTTCCGTGCCCGTGCGCGCGAGGAGTTCGCAGGGCGGACCCGCGGACGCGGCACGTTCGCGTGTGCAGCAGGTTCGCACACACCGCACGTGCGCGTACCTGGAAGCGCACGCGCGCACGAAAGTTCGCACGTGCACGAAAAGTCCTTCCCGCGCGCACAAAAGTCCATGGTTTCAAAGCAGGAGTCCAATCGCTCCCCTTGCGCACCAGCAGTGCCAACTACCAAGGTCCTTACCGAGGTTCATTCAGAAGCCGCGCACGTCAGACCCCCTTCCGGAGGATCGATGAACGACGCAGCACAGCAGGACGACGGCACTCAGGGCGGCGACGAGGGCTCGATGAGCCGTCGCTCGGTCCTGCGCACGACCGCCGGTGTGGCCGGTGCCGGGCTCGGGCTCGGCGCCCTCGCCGGTGGTACCGCGTCCGCCGCCACCCCTGCCCGGAGCCCCGAGGACACCGCCGCGGAACAGACGTCCGTCCCCAGGCGCCAGGGGCGCACCATGGCGGGGGTGCCGTTCGACCGGCGCTCCACCGTCCGGGTCGGCATCGTCGGCCTCGGCAACCGCGGTGGCAGCATGATCGACCTCTTCCTCGCCGTCAGCGGTGTGCAGGTCGTCGCCGTCTGCGACCCGGTCAAGGACAAGGCGCAGCGGGCCGCGGCGAAGGTGACCGCGGCGGGCCAGCCGGCGCCCGCCGTCTACACCAACGGCGAGGACGACTACGAGAACCTCTGCAGGCGCGGGGACATCGACTTCGTCTATGTGGCGACGCCCTGGGACTTCCACTTCCAGATGGCGAAGACCGCCATGCTGAACGGCAAGCACGTCGGCGTGGAGTGCCCGATCGCGCTCCAACTCGATCAGCTCTGGGAGCTGGTCGACCTCTCCGAGCGCACCAGACGCCACTGCATGCAGTTGGAGAACTGCTGTTACGGGCGGAACGAGATGCGGGTGCTGCGCATGGCGCACGCCGGGCTCTTCGGCGACCTCCTGCACGGCGCGGGCGCGTACAACCACGATCTGCGCGGCCTGATGTTCGACCCTGACTACTACGAGGGGCCCTGGCGCAGGCTGTGGCACACCCGGCTGCGCGGCGACCTCTACCCCAACCACGGTTTCGGTCCGGTCGCCAACTACATGGACATCAACCGCGGTGACCGCGCGGTGAGCATCACCAGTGTCGGTTCCCCGGCGCTCGGACTCGCCGAGTACCGCGAGAAGCACATGCCGGCCGGTGACCCGAGCTGGAAGGAGACCTACATCGAGTCCGACCGGACGATCAGTCTCGTCCAGACCGCCAAGGGACGGGTCATCCGGCTGGAGCACGACGTGTCCACCCCGCACCCCTACTCCCGGATCAACAGCCTCGGCGGGACGAAGGGCGTCTTCGAGGACTACCCCGCGCGCATCTACATCGAGCCCGACCACACGAACGACAGCTGGGGCGACTTCTCCAAGTACCAGGACTGGGACCACTGGCTGTGGAAGGAGCACGCCAACCCGCCCGGTGGTCACGGCGGCATGGACTACATGCTGGTGTTCCGGCTGATGCAGTGCATGCGGCTCGGTCTCGTCCCCGACTTCGACGTGTACGACGCGGCGACGTGGACGGCGCCCGTGCCGCTCAGCCACCTGTCGATCAAGGCGAAGGGCGCGCCGCAGCAGATCCCCGACTTCACCCGCGGCGAGTGGAAGAAGGCCCGTTCCGGAATGGACTCGGAGGACCCGGAGAAGGCCTGACGTCCCAGGTCGGGGCCGTGGGTCCGGTGCTGCTCGGCCGAGCCGTTCCGGACACTGCGGCCCCGTCCGGAACGTCCAGAAAATCAATTGCTCCGACTGACGTTCCGGGGCGAACCTGGGACGGTTCGCGGCATTCGCTGCACGAACCGGCACATCGAACCATGGGACGTCATGCAGATTCGCGATCTTCCGTACTCGGATCCCGGCGACCCCGATATCCGGTCGGGCCCACGCTTTCTGCTCTGGCTCGGCCGCAACCAGCTCCGCGGGCAGCTCAAATCGATGGCCTGGGGCCTGCTGCACCAGTGTTCGCTGGCCGGTCTCCCCCTCGCCGCGGGTCTCGCCGTGCAGGCCGTCGTGGACCGTTCCGGCAACCGGCTCGCATGGGCGGGCGGTCTGATCGTGGTCCTGGGCGTGCTGATCGCCCTGGGCGACACCATGCTCCACCGCACCGCCATCACCAACTGGATCACCGCCGCGGCGCGCGTGCAGCAGCTGCTGGCGCGCAAGACCGCCGAGCTCGGCTCCGCACTGACCCGCCGGGTCGCCGCGGGCGAGGTCGTCGCCGTGTCCACCGGCGACGTCGAGAAGATCGGCTGGTTCGTCGAGGCGCTCTCCCGCTTCGCCTCGGCCGCCGCCGCCCTCGTGCTGATCTGCACGGGGCTCCTGCTCTATCTGCCGTCGCTGGGCCTCCTGGTGACCCTCTCCGTGCCCCTGCTGGCCCTGGCGGTGCTGCCGCTGCTCCCCCGGGCCACCCGGCGCGCCGACCTCCAGCGGGAGAAGGCGGGCCGGGCGACCGAGCTGGCCTCGGACACCGTCGCCGGGCTGCGGGTGCTGCGCGGGATCGGCGGCGAGGAGCTGTTCCTCGGCCGCTACCGGCGTGCCTCGCAGGAGGTCCGCGAGGCCGCGGTGCACAGTGCGCGGATGTGGTCGTTGATCTCGGCGATCCAGGTGCTGCTGCCCGGCGTGCTGCTCATCTCGCTGGTCGTGTACGGGGCGGCGCTGGCCCGGGACGGCCGGATCGAGGTCGGCCAGCTGGTCACGGTGTACAGCGCGGCGGCGCTGCTGCTGTTCCCGCTGCGGCACTTCGAGGAGATCGCGATGGCGTACTCCTTCTCCCGGCCCTCCGCCAGGCGCGCGGTGCGGGTCCTGTCGCTGGGCCGCGCGGACCGGCCGGCGAGCCTCGACACCGCGCCCACCGGTGATCTGTACGACCCGGTCACCGGGCTGATGGCCCCGGCGGGCCTGTTCACCGCGGTGGTCTGCGGCGACCCGGACGAGGCGGGACGGCTGGCCGACCTCGATCCGGCCGTCCCGGGCCAGCGCCGCCCCGTACACGACCAGCGAGATGAGCAGCACGCCGGGCAGCAGCACCTGGATCGCCGAGATCAACGACCACATCCGCGCACTGTGCACCGCGGCCTCGCGGACCTCGACGGGAACGGGGACGCGGGCGGGAACGGGGACGCGGCGAAGGACGGGGCGCCCGAAGCCGTGCCGAAGCCGGAAACGGTCCCGTCCGTCCTGCTCGGCGGCGTCCCGCTGGACGAACTCCCGCTGGACACCGCCCGGACCGCCGTGCTCGTCCAGGACAAGGACCCGGTGCTGCTCTCCGGCACGCTGGGCGAGTTGCTGGACGTGCCGTCGTCCGGCCTGGTGGCCGCCGAGGACGCGCTGGCCGCCGCCCGGTGCGGTGACGTGCTGGACGCGTTGGCGCAGGCGTCCGCCGACGCGAGCGGCGATCCGATGACCACGCGCATCACCGAACGCGGCCGTTCGCTCTCGGGCGGCCAGCGCCAGCGCCTGGCCCTGGCCCGCTCGTTGGTGGCCGACCCGGAGGTGCTGGTTCTCGACGAGCCGACCTCCGCCGTCGACTCGCACACGGAGTCCCGGGTGGCCGCCGGGATCAAGGAACTGCGCCGGGGACGCACCACCGTGGTGCTCGCCTCGTCGCCGCTGCTGCTCGACCTGGCCGACCGGGTGGTGCTGGCGCACCGGGGCACGGTCGTCGCGGTCGGTTCGCACCGCGAGCTGTTGCGCACGGAGCCCCGCTACCGGGCGGTCGTGACGCGCGAGACGGACGACGAGATCGCCGCCCCGGGTGCCGGGGACGCGTTCAGGACGATCGAGGAAATAGGGGAACGGGCATGATCGGCGTCGCGGAACCGGCGTACGACCCGGCCGCGCCGGAATCGGCGACGACCCTGCCGGTGGGTACTCCCGCCACCGTGCGGAGCTATGTGCGGGAGCTGTTGCGGCGCCATCGCGGGCCGTTCACCGTGCTGATCTCGTTCAACGCCATCGCGGTGATCGCCTCGATCGTCGGCCCGTACCTGCTGGGCGGGCTGGTCGAGGATCTCTCCGACGGGGTCCGGGACCTGCATCTGGAACGCACGGCCGGGGTGTTCGCGCTCGCGCTGGTGGTGCAGACCGTGTTCACCCGGATGATGCGGCTGCGCAGCGCGATGCTCGGCGAGGAGATGCTGGCCGATCTGCGCGAGGACTTCCTCGTGCGGTCGGTGGGGCTGCCGCCGGGGGTGCTGGAGCGGGCCGGGACGGGTGATCTGCTCTCCAGGATCACCACGGACGTCGACCGGCTGGCCAACGCGATGCGCGAGGCCGTGCCACAGCTGGCGATCGGTGTGGTGTGGGTGGGGCTGCTGCTGGGCGCGCTCGCCGTGACGGCCCCGCCGCTGGCGCTCTCGGTGCTGCTCGCGCTGCCGGTCCTGATCGTCGGCTGCCGCTGGTACTTCCGGCGGGCCCCGTCCGCGTACCGTTCGGAGGCCGCCGGTTACGCGGCGGTCGCGGCGGCACTCGCGGAGACCGTGGACGCCGGGCGGACCGTGGAGGCACACCGGCTGGGCGCGCGCCGGGTGGAGCTGTCGGACCGGCGGATCAAGGAGTGGACGGCGTGGGAGCGGTACACCCTCTTCCTGCGTTCCGTGCTCTTCCCGGTCGTCAACGCCACCTATGTGACGATCCTGGGCGCGGTGCTGCTGCTCGGCGGCTGGTTCGTCCTGGAGGGCTGGCTGACCGTGGGGCAGCTGACGACGGGTGCGCTGCTGGCGCAGATGATGGTCGATCCGATCGGCCTGATCCTGCGCTGGTACGACGAGTTGCAGGTCGCCCAGGTGTCGCTGGCCCGGCTGGTCGGTGTACGGGACGTCGAGCCGGACGCGGGTGACGCGGAGGTGGTCCCGGACGGCCGGGAGGTACGGGCCGACGAGGTGCGCTTCGGCTACCGGGCTGGGCTGGACGTCCTGCACCGGGTGTCGCTGGACGTGGCGCCGGGCACCCGGCTGGCGCTGGTCGGTCCGTCGGGGGCCGGCAAGTCCACGCTGGGCCGGTTGCTGGCCGGGATCTACGCCCCGCGCGCGGGTGAGGTGACGCTCGGCGGCGCGGAGTTGTCCCGGATGAGGGCGGAGCAGGTGCGTGCGCACGTGGCGCTGGTCAACCAGGAGCACCACGTGTTCGTCGGTTCGCTGCGGGACAACCTCCTGCTGGCCCGTGCGGGTGCCGAGGACGCGGAGCTGTGGACGGCGCTCGCGGCGGTCGACGCGGACGGCTGGGCGAGGGCGCTGGAGGAGGGGCTGGACACCGAGGTCGGTTCCGGCGGTCTGGCGCTGACCCCGGCCCAGGCCCAGCAGATCGCCCTGGCCCGGCTGGTCCTGGCCGATCCGCACACGCTGGTGCTGGACGAGGCGACGTCGCTGCTGGATCCGCGGGCCGCCCGGAACCTGGAGCGGTCGCTGGCCCGGGTGCTGGAGGGGCGCACGGTCGTGGCGATCGCCCACCGGCTGCACACCGCGCACGACGCGGACATGATCGCGGTGGTGGAGAGCGGCCGGATCAGTGAACTGGGCAACCACGACGAACTGGTGGCGGCGGACGGCGCGTACGCGGCGCTGTGGCGGTCCTGGCACGGCTGAGGGACGGCCGGTCCCGGTCCCGGGGCAACGAAAAGCCCCGGTCGGAAGGCGTGCGGTCCCGACGGGGGCCTGTGGGGCGGTCGGGGCCGGGGCACCGTGCGGTGCCCCGGCCCCGGTGGTCAGATGATGTTCAGCGCCGCCGCCCCGCCCACTCCCCCGAGCACCATGAAGGCCGGCATCAGCACCTTCAGCTCCACCCAGCTGCCGGCCCGGAACCGCATGGCCTTCGGCGGGCCGACCGGGTACCAGCGCTTGCGGCCGATCGGGATGGGCCACAGGATCGGGCAGCCCGATACGGTCAGCGCGTCACCGATGTCGTGGACGAGGGCGCCGAGCACGATCGGCAGCCCGAGCCACAGGTACTCCTGGCCGGGGGCGGTGAACAGCCAGTCCGAGCCGTTGCCCGGCTCGTCCAGGACGCCCGCCAGTATCCAGGCGCTGGTCGCGCCGAGCAGCCAGACCAGGACGTCGCTGGACATCCGGGCGGCCCGCCACAGCAGTCCTTCGACGGCCAGCACCAGGTGGACGAAGAGGATCCCCAGGACCGCCCAGCGGCCGCCGGTGACCGCCGCGGCGGAGGCCCCGGCGCCGATCAGGACGGCCCAGACCCAGGTGTGCGTCAGGGTCCGGTGACCGCCGTTGCGCTGCGAGTCGCCGCGCATCCTGGTCGCCTTGTAGACGGCGTGCGAGAGCTTGTCGACGATCTCGCAGAGCCCGCGCGAGACCGGTCCGAAGGCGCGCGAGATGGTCGCGGACTTGTGGTCGAGGTCCGGGGCGAGCGCGGCTCCGGCGGTGATGAGCGCGCCCACGACGAGGACGGGCCACGGCATCGCGTGGCCCGTGGCGGCGGCCGCGGCGCCCACCCCCAGCCAGGCCGCCGCCCCTGACAGCGAGTGTGCCGGTCCCATCATGGTGCTTCCGCCCCCAAAATCGTCCTGCCGCCGTTTGCCGTTGTGGCACGGCCGAGTTGAGTGGGCAGCGTATCGCCCATGATCTTCATACGGTCGTCCGGTTCCCTCATCCGGGCGGAAGGCAGGCAAGATGGGGGGCGTGACCCTTATCGATCAGCTGCCCCCGACCGACGACCCCGACGCCCTCTTCGAGGCTTTCTCGTCATGGACCGAGAGCCGGGGCATCTCCCTCTATCCGGCCCAGGAGGAGGCGCTGATCGAGGTGGTCTCCGGTGCGAACGTGATCCTGTCCACCCCGACCGGTTCCGGGAAGAGCCTGGTCGCGGCGGGCGCGCACTTCACCGCGCTGGCCCAGGACAAGGTCACCTTCTACACCGCGCCGATCAAGGCGCTGGTCTCGGAGAAGTTCTTCGACCTGTGCAAGCTGTTCGGCACGGAGAACGTCGGCATGCTCACCGGCGACGCCTCGGTCAACGCCGACGCCCCGGTGATCTGCTGCACGGCCGAGGTGCTGGCCTCCATCGCGCTGCGCGACGGCAAGTACGCCGACATCGGCCAGGTCGTGATGGACGAGTTCCACTTCTACGCCGAGCCGGACCGCGGCTGGGCCTGGCAGATCCCGCTGCTGGAGCTTCCGCAGGCCCAGTTCGTCCTGATGTCGGCCACGCTCGGCGACGTCCGGATGTTCGAGGAGGACCTGACCCGCCGCACCGGCCGTCCCACCTCCGTGATCCGCTCGGCGACCCGGCCGGTGCCGCTCAGCTACGAGTACCGGCTGACCCCGATCACCGAGACGCTCACCGAGCTCCTGGACACCCGGCAGTCGCCGGTCTACATCGTGCACTTCACCCAGGCCGCGGCCGTCGAGCGGGCGCAGTCGCTGATGAGCATCAACATGTGCACCAAGGAGGAGAAGGAGAAGATCGCCGATCTGATCGGCAACTTCCGCTTCACCACCAAGTTCGGCAAGAACCTCTCGCGCTATGTGCGGCACGGCATCGGGGTGCACCACGCGGGCATGCTGCCGAAGTACCGGCGCCTGGTGGAGAAGCTCGCCCAGGCGGGTCTGCTGAAGGTGATCTGCGGTACGGACACGCTCGGCGTCGGCGTCAACGTCCCCATCCGCACGGTGCTGTTCACGGCGCTCACCAAGTACGACGGGACCCGGGTGCGGACACTGCGGGCCCGGGAGTTCCACCAGATCGCGGGCCGGGCGGGCCGGGCCGGTTTCGACACGGCGGGCTTCGTGGTGGCCCAGGCGCCCGAGCACGTCATCGAGAACGAGAAGGCCGTCAAGAAGGCGGGCGACGACCCGAAGAAGAAGCGCAAGGTGGTCCGCAAGAAGGCCCCCGAGGGCTTCGTCGCCTGGTCGGAGACCACCTTCGACAAGCTGATCCAGTCCGATCCGGAGCCGCTGACCTCGCGCTTCCGGGTCACGCACACGATGCTGCTGTCCGTGATCGCGCGCCCCGGCAACGCCTTCGAGGCGATGCGGCGGCTGCTGGAGGACAACCACGAGCCGCGCCGGGCGCAGTTGCGGCACATCCGCCGGGCCATCGCGATCTACCGCTCGCTGCTGGACGGCGGCGTGGTGGAGCAGCTCGACGAGCCGGACGCGGAGGGCCGCATCGTCCGGCTCACCGTCGACCTCCAGCAGGACTTCGCGCTCAACCAGCCGCTGTCCACCTTCGCGCTGGCCGCGTTCGACCTGCTGGCCCCGGACTCCCCCTCGTACGCGCTGGACATGGTCTCCGTCGTCGAGTCGACGCTGGACGACCCGCGGCAGATCCTCGCGGCGCAGCAGAACAAGGCGCGCGGCGAGGCGGTCGGGCAGATGAAGGCGGACGGGGTCGAGTACGAGGAGCGGATGGAGCTGCTCCAGGAGGTCACGTACCCGAAGCCGCTGAGCGAGCTGTTGTGGCACGCGTACGACGTGTACCGCAGGAGCCACCCGTGGGTGGGCGACCACCCGGTGTCGCCGAAGTCCGTGATCCGTGACATGTACGAACGCGCCATGACGTTCACGGAGTTCACCTCGCACTACGAGCTGGCCCGTACCGAGGGCATCGTGCTGCGCTATCTGGCGAGCGCGTACAAGGCGCTGGAGCACACCATTCCGGACGACCTCAAGTCCGAGGACCTGGAGGACCTGATCGCCTGGCTCGGCGAGATGGTGCGCCAGGTGGACTCCAGTCTCCTGGACGAGTGGGAGCAGCTGGCCAACCCGGAGATCGAGACGGCCGAGCAGGCGCAGGAGAAGGCCGACGAGGTGAAGCCGGTGACGGCGAACGCCCGCGCCTTCCGGGTGCTGGTGCGCAACGCGATGTTCCGCCGGGTGGAGCTGGCCGCGCTGGACCGGGTCGGCGAGCTCGGCGAGCTGGACGGCGACGCGGGCTGGGACGAGGACGCCTGGGGCGAGGCGATGGACGCCTACTGGGACGAGTACGACGAGCTGGGCACCGGCCCGGACGCCCGCGGTCCGAAGCTGCTGAGGATCGAGGAGGACGCGGCGCACGGGGTGTGGCGGGTCCGGCAGGCATTCGCCGACCCGAACGGCGACCACGACTGGGGCATCAGCGCCGAGATCGACCTGGCCGCTTCCGACGAGGAGGGCCGGGCCGTCGTCAAGGTCACCTCCGTGGGCCAGTTGTGAGGGCGTCCGCCGTGCGGACACCGCAGCGAGAGTGGAGACGAACCGCATGACGAACCCCGCCGAGCGCCTGGTGGATCTGCTGGACCTGGAGCGGATCGAGGTCAACATCTTCCGGGGGCGCAGTCCCGAGGAGTCCCTGCAACGGGTCTTCGGCGGACAGGTCGCCGGGCAGGCGCTGGTCGCGGCAGGCCGGACCACCGAGGGCGACCGCCCGGTCCATTCGCTGCACGCGTACTTCCTGCGTCCGGGGCGGCCGGGGGTGCCGATCGTCTACGAGGTGGAGCGCGTCCGGGACGGCCGGTCGTTCACCACGCGCCGGGTCACGGCCGTCCAGCAGGGCCGGACGATCTTCAATCTGACGGCGTCCTTCCATCGGCCGGAGGAGGCGGGGTTCGAGCACCAGCTGCCGCCCGCCCGGGAGGTCCCGGATCCGGAGGACCTGCCGACCGTCGCCGAGGAGGTGCGCGAGCACCTGGGCGTGCTGCCGGAGGCGCTGGAGCGGATGGCCCGGCGGCAGCCCTTCGACATCCGGTACGTCGACCGGCTGCGCTGGACGAAGGAGGAGGTCAAGGGCTCCGACCCGCGCAGCACGGTGTGGATGCGGGCGGTCGGCCCGCTGGGCGACGACCCCCTGGTGCACACCTGCGCGCTGACGTACGCGAGTGACATGACGCTGCTGGACGCGGTCCGCATCCCGGTGGAGCCGCTGTGGGGACCGCGCGGTTTCGACATGGCGTCCCTGGACCACGCGATGTGGTTCCACCGGCCGTTCCGGGCCGACGAGTGGTTCCTGTACGACCAGGAGTCGCCGGTCGCGACCGGCGGCCGGGGGCTGGCCCGGGGCCGGATCTACGACCGCGGGGGCAATCTGCTGGTGTCCGTGGTGCAGGAGGGGTTGTTCCGGGCCCTGGGCTCGTAGCCGTACCTCTTCAGACGCCGGGCAGCGGGTCCTGCTCGACCTCGTGGCGGCGGGTGCGGATGTCCGGGGGCGCGGGGTGCAGTTTGGCGTCGCAGGCGGGGCCGAGGCCGGTGCGGCGCGACTCGGCGCCGGTGAGCGGGCGGCCGCACAGGCGGCAGCGCACCACCCGCCGCCGGGCGGCCGGGCCGTCCCCGGGCGCGGGCTCGGCGCCGGGGGCCGGGGCGGGGAGGGGCTCGGGGAAGAGTTCGGCGGACACCACGGAATCGATCTTCCCAGAGCGGCCGTCTACTGTGCGACTTCCGAGCACACGACGGAGGGGGCTCCCTGATGAGCAACGTGCTGGCGCTGAAGCCGGTGATGCGGCCCGAGAAGGGACGCGGGGCAGAGACAGCGGTCCCGGGGGCGGTCGCGCCCGTCGGTCATGTCGTCAAGGCGACCGACGGAACCGACGGCCTGCACCGGGAGGTGGCGCACGTGGAGCGCGAGCTGCCTCCGGGCGGCGTTCCCGCGTATCTGGCGGCCCGCAAGTCGGGGGCGCGTTCCCTCGTGCTGTGGGCGGACCCGGAGCGCCGCAACCGGCTGGCCACGCTGATCACCGAGTCCGCGTCCGACGGCGTCTGCGTCTACCGGGTGCTGGGCGCGGGTGGCGAGACGATCGGCACGCTCGTGCGGGAGAAGGCTCTCTCCGGCAAGGGGCTGCGGACCCGGTGGACGGTGGCGCAGCCCGGCTGCCCGGAGGCGGTCGGCTTCAAGGGCCGGATCTTCTGGTGGTTCGTGTGGTGGCTGCTGCTGCCCGTCCAGACGGCCATCGGCGTGGGCAGTCTCCTGAGCGGGGGCGGCGACGTGGCGCGCGGGCCGCGTCGCATCATCTGGCGGGCCGGCCGGGAGGTTCCGCTGGAGTTCCTCTCGGACGGCAACGAGATCCACGTCCACGCCTCCTGGGTCGACTGGCGGCTGGCGGCCGCGCTGGCGGCGCTGATACCCACCTTCGACAGCTGGCTGGGCACGCCCTGGGACGACAAACGGGACTGATCCGGGCCGTGCCGCCCCGACGACCTCGTCGCGCCGACCGGGCTTGCGGTGTTCCGGGCCCGGGGCCCGGAATGCCGGAAGCCCGTCGAGCCGCGATGATCGGACTCGGGGTCCGCGGGCACCTGCCGGGAAGGCGCCCGTCCCGCGGACCCGTTCCCGGTGCCGTACGGCGCGGCGCCCGCACAGTGGCAGGAGGGTCCCCATGTCCCAGGACCCGGGCTCGACGCCCCAGGACCCGGACCGGCTGCTCCGGACCGCACCGCACGCGACGCCCGAGCAGCGGGCGGCCCGCGGGAAGGCGGCCAGGCGGGACACCCCGCGTTCGAGCCACGCCGAATTCGAACCACCGGCCCACCGGCCCGATCCGCTGGGCATCCTCGAGGTCCAGTCGGCCGCCAGGCTGCCCGAACTCGTACCGATCCGCTACGGGCGGATGATCGAGTCGCCGTTCCGCTTCTACCGGGGCGCCGCCGCGATCATGGCCTCCGACCTGGCCACCACCCCGGACAGCGGGATCAGGGCCCAGCTGTGCGGGGACGCCCATCTGCTGAACTTCCGGCTGCTGGCGTCGCCGGAACGGAACCTCCTGTTCGACATCAACGACTTCGACGAGACGCTGCCCGGCCCCTGGGAGTGGGACGTCAAGCGCCTGGCGACCAGCTTCGTCATCGCGGGCCGCGCGAACGGCTTCACGGACAAGGAGCGCGCGGACATCGTGCTCACCACGCTGAGGTCGTACCGGGAGTCGATGCACCGGTTCGCCGGCATGCGCAATCTCGACGTCTGGTACTCGCGGATCGACATCGACCGGCTCAAGGAGGTGGCGGCCGGGCAGCTGGCGAAGCGCGGCCGCAGACAGCTGGACCGGGTCGCGGCGAAGGCCCGTACCCGGGACAGTCTGCAGGCGTTCGGCAGACTCACCGAGACGGTGGACGGGCAGCCGCGCATCGCGGCGGACCCGCCGCTGCTGGTGCCGGTGGCCGATCTGCTCCCGGACGTCGAGCGCGACGCGGTGCAGCAGTTGTTCCGCGGGCTGATCACGCGCTACGGACACAGTCTGCCGTCGGACCGGCGGGCCCTGCTCTCGGACTTCCGGTTCGTGGACATGGCGCGCAAGGTGGTCGGCGTCGGCAGCGTCGGCACGCGCTGCTGGATCATCCTCATGCTCGGCCGGGACGGCGACGACCCGCTCCTCCTCCAGGCCAAGGAGGCCGACGTCTCGGTCCTCGCGCCCCATGTCGGTGCCTCCTCCTGCGACAACCAGGGCGAGCGCGTGGTCTCGGGCCAGCGGATGATGCAGGCGGCGAGCGACATCTTCCTCGGCTGGGAGCGGGTGGAGGGCCTGGACGGCCGGCGCCGCGACTTCTACGTGCGCCAGTTGCGCGACTGGAAGGGGATCGCCGAGCCGGAGGAGATGGTGCCGTCCGGCATGCGGGTGTTCGGCGAGGTGTGCGGCGCCACGCTGGCACGGGCCCACGCGCGTTCCGGGGACCGGATCGCCATCGCCGCGTACCTGGGTCGCGGGCCCGCGTTCGACCGGGCGGTGGCGCGCTTCGCCGAGAAGTACGCCGACCGCAACGAGCGGGACCACCGGGCACTCGTCGACGCGGTGCGCGCGGGCCGGCTCCCGGCGGCCGAGGCGTCCTGAGACGCCCGGCCGGCCTTTCTCCGCCCCGGGGCCTCCCGCTTCGGATCATGCCGGGCTCGCGTGCCCCGACACGCGCGCCCGCCGACCCGGCCCGACCCGAACGGAAGACCCTAGGTGACCCTCTCCTTGTACGGGTCCGCGCACAGGGCCCAGATGATGAAGACGTTGATGGCGATGAGCACCAGCGCCCAGAACGGGTAGTAGGGCAGCCACAGGAAGTTGGCGAGTCCCGACAGTCCCGCGATCACGATGCCGACGACGCGCGCCCAGGCGGCGCCGGTGAACAGCGCGCAACCCGCGATGAGGATGACGATGCCCAGGATGAGGTGGATCCAGCCCCAGCCGGTGAGGTTGAACCGGAACAGGTAGTCGCGTGCGACGACGAACACGTCGTCCTTGGCGATGGCGGCGATGCCCTCGAAGATCGTCATCGCCCCGCCGAAGATCATCAGGACCGCCGCGAAAGCGGTCCAGCCGAACCGGAAGGGCTGGTGCGAACTCGTGGCGCTGGGCACCGCTCCCGGTGCGTGACCAGTGCTGGCCATTGCGGCCTCCTCGGGTAGCAGAGCGGTCCGGCGGCCCGGGTCGGGCCACCGGGGCCTCCTCCGGACAAGCCTGGCACGTCGCCACCCGTTCGGCAGAACGGACGGGGCGTGCGGCGTCGCCACGGCCCGATCCGTCTCAAGCCCGGGATATTGTCTCCGTCATGGGAGAACCCGAGGAGATGGAGCCCGACTCCGTCGATGCCCGGCTCGCCGCCCGGCTGGGCGGGCTGCGCGCCGAGCGCGGCTGGTCGCTGGACGAACTCTCGCGGCGCAGCGGGGTGAGCCGTTCCACGCTGTCCCGGCTGGAGCGCGGCGAGTTGAGCCCGACGGCGTCCCTGCTCGGCAGGTTGTGCACGGTCTACGGGCGGACGATGTCCCGGCTGCTGCTGGAGGTGGAGGCGGAGGCCCCGCAACTCGTCCCCGCGGCACGGCAGTCGGTGTGGCGGGACGATGCGTCGGGCTTCGTACGCCGGTCGGTCTCGCCGCCGCACGCCGGTCTGCGCGCGGAGGTCGTCGAGGGCATCCTCGACGCGGGGGCCGCCATCGCCTACGAGGACGCGCCCGTGCCGGGGATGGAGCAGCACGTCTGGGTACTGGAGGGAACGGTCGAGATCACCGTCGACGGCACCGCGCACACGGTGCGCAGCGGCGACTGCCTCCGCTTCCGGCTGCGCGGCCCCTCGCACTTCCACTGTCCCGGGCCGGAGCCGGTCCGCTACGCGCTGATGATCGTCCTGCCGTGACGGCCCGACGGCCCCGACGGCCGGGAAGAGGACCGCGGCATCCGTGAACCCCATGAAAGGACTCCGCCCATGACCGGGATCGTCCGTGCGTCCGGACCCGAACTGATCACCTACGCCGATGAGTTGGCCGCACTGCTGATGGACGCCGTGGACGGCGGCTCGTCGGTGGGTTTCCTCGCGCCGCTGGACCGGGGCGTGGCCGCCGCCTGGTGGCGGGAGCGGGCCGAGGCCGTCGACGCCGGTCTCCTCCAGGTCTGGATCGCCCTCGACGCGGAGCGGGTGGCCGGAACCGTCACGCTGGCCCGGGCCCGGCTGCCCAACGCCCGCCACCGCGCGGAGGTGGCCAAGTTGATGGTCCGTTCGTCGGCCCGCGGCCGGGGGCTCGGCCGGTCGCTGCTCGACACCGCCGAGCGGTCGGCCGCCGAGTCCGGCGTCACGCTGCTGGTCCTGGACACCGAGAGCGGCAGCCCCGCCGAGCGGCTCTACCGTTCGGCGGGCTGGACGCGGTGCGGTTCGATCCCGGACTACGCGGGCGACCCGGCCGGGGTCCTGAAGCCGACGACGCTCTACTACAAGGCCATCGGCCCCGCCCGGCCGGGGGCGACGGCGTAGACCGCACCGAACCGGCGGGCAGGGCACGGGAGTCCGGCGGCCCGGCCCGTATCCGGTCACGGGTCGCCCGTCGGGGTCACGCCCCGTCCGGTGCGGGACCGGGCTCCCGCAGGTCGGCGGCGTGTGCGGAATTCGAACAGCTCCGCCACCGGTTTCGTGTCGGCCGGTCGGGGGCGCGACAATGACCGCCGGTAGCCACACCTACGAGGAGGCCCTCATGACGCTGCACGACATCCCCCTGCGCACCCTCACCGGCGAACCCACCTCCCTGGCCGACTACGACGGGCGGGCGGTCCTGCTGGTGAACGTCGCGTCGAAGTGCGGGCTCACCCCGCAGTACGCGGGTCTGGAGCGGCTCCAGAACACGTACGGGGACCGCGGTTTCACCGTGCTCGGCGTCCCGTGCAACCAGTTCGCCGGCCAGGAGCCGGGGAGTGCGGAGGAGATCCAGACCTTCTGCTCGACGACGTACGGGGTCAGCTTCCCGCTGCTGGAGAAGATCGAGGTGAACGGTGAGGGGCGCCACCCGCTCTACACCCGGCTGACCGCCCTCGCGGACGAGGACGGCGAGGCGGGCGACGTCCAGTGGAACTTCGAGAAGTTCCTCATCTCGCCGGCGGGCGTGCCGGTCGCCCGGCTGCGCCCGCGCGTGGAGCCGGAGGCCCCGGAGCTCATCGCCGCCATCGAGGCCCAGCTGCCCGCCTGATCCGTTGCGTCGCGGGCCCGGCCGGGAAGCCCGGCCGGGCCCGTCCGTCGGCCGTCCCGTCCCCGGCGGCCGACGACGGGGCGGGGCGTCCGCCCCGCCCCGTTCCGTCCCGCGTCAGCGGATCGGCATGCCCGACAGGGTGCGGGCGATGACCAGGCGCTGGATCTCGCTCGTGCCCTCGAAGATCGTGTAGATCGCCGCGTCCCGGTGCATCCGCTCCACCGGGTACTCGCGGGTGAAGCCGTTGCCGCCGAGGATCTGGACGGCCTGGGCGGTGACCTTCTTCGCCGTCTCGCTCGCGTACAGCTTGGACATGGAGCCCTCGGCCGAGGTGAACGGCTTCCCGGTGGTCGCCATCCACGAGGCGCGCCAGACCAGCAGCCGGGCCGCGTCGATCTGCGTCCGCATGTCGGCGAGCTGGAAGGCGACGCCCTGGTTGTCGATGATCGGCCGGCCGAACTGGGTGCGGGTCTTCGCGTAGTCCAGCGCGACCTCGTACGCCGCGCGGGCGGTGCCGACGGCCATGGCACCGACCGCGGGGCGGGACGCCTCGAAGGTGGCCATCGCGGCGTTCTTCACCCGCTCGCCGCCGGACGCGGCCCGCTCGCGGGCCCGTGCCAGGCGCTGGTCGAGCTTGTCCTTGCCGCCGAGCAGGCAGTGACCGGGGACGCGGACGTCCTCCAGGACCACCTCGGCGGTGTGCGAGGCGCGGATGCCGTGCTTCTTGAACTTCTGGCCCTGGGAGAGGCCGGGGGTGTTCGGCGGCACGATGAACGAGGCGTGCCCCTTGGAGCCCAGTTCCGGGTCGACCACGGCGACGACCACGTGGACGTTGGCGATGCCGCCGTTGGTCGCCCAGGTCTTCGTGCCGTTCAGCACCCACTCGTCCTTGGCCTGGTCGTACACCGCGCGGGTGCGCATCGAGGCCACGTCGGAGCCCGCGTCCGGCTCGGAGGAGCAGAAGGCGGCGACCTTGACGTCGTCGGGGTCGCCGTACATCTGCGGGATCCAGGTGCCTATCTGCTCCTCGGTGCCGTTGGCCAGGACGCCCACGGCCGCGAGGCCCGTTCCGACGATCGACAGGGCGATGCCCGCGTCGCCCCAGAAGAGCTCCTCCATCGCCATCGGGATGCCCAGACCCGTGGGGTCGAAGAACTGCTGGGCATAGAAGTCGAGGGAGTAGATGCCGACCTTGGCCGCCTCCTGGATGACGGGCCAGGGAGTCTCCTCACGCTCGTCCCACTCCGAGGCCGCCGGCCGGATCACGTCCGCGGCGAAACCGTGAAGCCAGTCACGCACCTGCTTCTGGTCGTCGTTGAGTTCGAGCGTGAACTCCGCCATGTTCCCCTCCACGTACTGCCGTGAAAACCACTCGTTACTTGCGGTAACCGCAGTCTGTTACCGACAAGTAGCCTCTGTCAACCACACCGCTTCCGATCCGCGCTCCCCTGGGCAGAGTGTTACGTTGCGCAGGCAGGACGTACAGGGCACGGCCAGGGCGGGGAGAAACGACATGGAGACCACACGACAGGCCGAGCGCCAGCGGACGGCGGCCGAAAACCGCCGTCGCGAGCTGCTCGAAGCCGCCGACCGCGTGGTGCTCAGGGACGGTCCCGGCGCCTCGATGAACGCCATCGCGGCGGAGGCCGGGATCACCAAGCCCATCCTCTACCGGCACTTCGGCGACAAGGGCGGCCTCTACCGCGCCCTGGCCAAGCGCCACACCGACGCCCTGCTGATCGCCCTGCGCGCCGCGCTCGACGCCCCCGCCGAGCGCCGGCAGCGCGTCGAGTCGACGCTCGACACCTACCTCGCGGCGATCGAGGCCCGCCCCCAGGTCTACCGCTTCCTGATGCACCCCGCCGACGACGCGGCCCCCTCGACGGAGCAGGGGTTCGACGTCGGGCGGCACTCGGCTCCGCTGCTGCGCCGACTCGGCGAGGAACTCGCCCTGGTGATCGCCGAGCGGGTGGACCTCGGCCCGGACAGCGAGGCCACGGCCCGCATCTGGGGCCACGGCATCGTCGGCATGATGCACGCGGCCGGCGACTGGTGGCTCGGCGAACGCCCCTGCTCCCGCGAGCAGTTGGTGCGCAGCCTGGCGGACCTGCTGTGGGGCCGGCTGTCCGCCGCGCAGGACCGGCCCGGCGGGCCGGGCTTCTGAGGCCGGCCGACGGGCGTTCAGCCGGCGGTGCGCGCCCAGGGCGCCCGGCGGGCCGCGCGCAGCGCCCTGCGGCGGCGCAGTCCGGTCAACCGGTCCGTGTAGACGGTGCCTTCGAGGTGGTCGCACTCGTGCTGGAGGCAGCGCGCGAAGAAGCCGGTGCCGGTGACCCGCACCGGCTCGCCCTCCACCGTGAACCCCTCGACGACGGCGCGGTCGAAGCGCGGGGTGCCCGCCTCCAGCCCCGGCAGCGACAGACAGCCCTCCGGGCCGCGTACGGTGATGCCGTCCGCCTCGACGAGCGTCGGGTTGACGAGATGTCCGAGATGGCGGACGTCCTCGTCGTCCGGGCAGTCGTAGA
Source organism: Streptomyces sp. sk2.1 (assembly GCF_008120935.1). Lineage (GTDB taxonomy): Bacteria > Actinomycetota > Actinomycetes > Streptomycetales > Streptomycetaceae > Streptomyces. The sequence goes on along the minus strand of NZ_RDBO01000065.1, from coordinate 168,064 downwards.
CGAACACCCGCAGCGGAACGCCGATCTGGTTGGCCGCGAGGCCGACCCCCTCGGCCGCGTACATGGTGGCGTACATGTCCTCGACGAGCCGGGCGAGCGGGGGGCCGAAGTCCGTGACGGGTTCGCAGGCGCCGTGCAGCACCGGATCGCCGAGCAGACTCATGGCGCGGATCAGGCCGGAACTGCCGGGGATCGGGCGGTTTCGCATGGCCGCAATCGTACGTTCCGCATGGCCACGGCCTCTCCGGCGGTGCCAGGGTGCGGCCGTCGCGCCGGACATCGATAGGCTGGGCACGGACCGATGCAAGGAGGATCTAGGACGATGGCAGGCAACACGGAGCCGCTGTCGCCACGGGCCAAGCTGGCCGTGACGGCGGGCAGGGCCGCGGCGGCGGTGTCGCGCGCCGCGGGGCGCGGCAGCGGATCGGTGATCGGCGGCCGGGTGGCGCTCAAGCTCGACCCCGACCTGCTGGGGCGGCTGGCGCAGCACCTGGACGTGATCCTCGTGTCGGCGACGAACGGCAAGACGACGACCACCCGGCTGATCGCCGAGGCACTGCGGGCCGCCGGCCCGGTCGTGTCGAACGCGCTCGGCGCCAACATGCCCGCGGGCATCACCTCGGCGCTGGCCGGCGGCTCGGACGCGCAGTACGGCGTGATCGAGGTCGACGAGAAGTACCTGGCCGGAGTCGCCCGCGACACGACGCCCAAGGTGATCGCGCTGCTCAACCTCTCCCGCGACCAGCTGGACCGCGCGGCGGAGACCCGGATGCTGGCGGAGAAGTGGCGTGAGGGACTGTCCGGCTCCAAGGCCGTGATCGTCGCCAATGCCGACGACCCGCTGATTGTCTGGGCGGCCTCCTCCTCCCCCAACGTGGTGTGGGTGGCGGCCGGTCAGGCGTGGAAGGACGACGCCTGGTCCTGCCCCGCCTGCGGCGGTGTGATGCAGCGTCCGGGCGACGACTGGTTCTGCGGCGAGTGCGGATTCCGCCGCCCCGCGCCGAGCTGGGTGCTGCACGGCGACTACGTGCTGGACCCGCACGGCTCGGCCTGGCCGATCCACCTCCAGCTGCCCGGCCGCGCCAACAAGGCCAACGCCACCAGCTCCGCCGCCGTGGCCGCCGTCTTCGGCGTGCCGCCGCAGGTCGCACTGGAGCGGATGTACCAGGTGCAGGCCGTCGCCGGCCGCTACGACGTGGTGACCTTCCTCGGCCGCGAGCTGCGGCTGCTGCTGGCGAAGAACCCGGCGGGCTGGCTGGAGACGTTCTCCCTGATCGACCCGCCGCCGACGCCGGTGATCCTCTCCGTCAACGCCCGCGGCGCGGACGGCACGGACACCTCCTGGCTGTGGGACGTGGACTACACCCAGCTCGCCGGTCACCCGATCTTCGTGCTCGGCGACCGCAAGCTGGACCTGGCGGTCCGCCTCGAAGTGGCCGGTCTGGACTTCCGGGTCTGCGAGACCCTCGACGAGGCCGTGCAGCAGGCCCCGCCCGGCCGCATCGAGGTCATCGCCAACTACACCGCCTTCCAGGATCTGCGCCGTCGTGTCGGCAACTGACCCCGGCCCCGGCCACCTCCGGAGAGGACGAAGCATGAGCAACAACGGTCTGCGTCTGGTCTGGGTCTACCCCGACCTCCTCAGCACCTACGGCGACCAGGGCAACGCGCTGGTGGTGGAGCGCCGGGCCCGGCAGCGCGGGCTCGACGTGCAGCGCGTCGACGTGCGCAGCGACCAGCCGGTGCCGACGTCCGGCGACATCTACCTGATCGGCGGGGGCGAGGACCGGCCGCAGCGCCTGGCCGCGGAACGACTGCGCCGCGACGGCGGGCTCAGCCGGGCCGCGTCCAACGGCGCGATCATCTTCTCGGTCTGCGCCGGCTACCAGATCCTCGGGCACGAGTTCATCAACGACCTCGGCGAGCGCGAGCCCGGCCTCGGGCTGCTCGACGTGGTCTCCACCCGCGGCGAGGGGGCCCGGTGCGTCGGTGACGTGCTGGCCGACATCGACCCGAACCTCGGCCTGCCGCCGCTGACCGGTTTCGAGAACCACCAGGGCGTCACCCATCTCGGCCCGACGGCACGGCCGTTCGCCCGGGTGAAGCTCGGCCGGGGCAACGGCACCGGCGACGGCACCGAGGGCGCGTACAACGACACCGTCTTCGGCACGTACATGCACGGCCCCGTCATGGCGCGCAACCCGCAGATCGCGGACCTGCTGCTGAAGCTGGCCCTCGATGTGAACGCCCTGCCGCCGACCGACGACCGCTGGTACGAGGCGCTGCGCGCCGAGCGCATCGCGTCCGCGACACAGCCCGCCTGATGAGGTCGGATTCGCTCGTCTGAGCAGATTCCAGCAGGTGGACGCCCGGTTCGGTCCCGCCACCCTGCGCCGGTAGGGTGGCGGGGAACCAACCGGACGACGGGGTCCGGTCGTCGGCCCACGTTGCAAAGGTTTCCCGGGCAATGCGAATTGGTGTTCTCACCTCCGGCGGCGACTGCCCCGGCCTCAACGCCGTCATCCGTTCCGTCGTACATCGCGCGGTGGTCGACCACGGTGACGAGGTCATCGGCTTCCACGACGGGTGGAAGGGCCTGCTGGAGTGCGACTACCGCAGGCTCGATCTCGACGCGGTCGGCGGCATCCTGGCCCGCGGCGGCACGATCCTCGGCTCCTCCCGGGTCCAGCCCGCCCATCTGCGCGGCGGCGTCGAGCAGGCCCGGGGCCATGTCTCCGACCTCGGCCTCGACGCGATCATCCCGATCGGCGGCGAGGGCACGCTGAAGGCGGCCCACCTGCTGTCCGAGGCGGGCCTGCCGATCGTCGGTGTGCCCAAGACCATCGACAACGACATCGCGTCCACCGACGTGACCTTCGGCTTCGACACCGCCGTCGGTGTCGCCACCGAGGCGCTCGACCGGCTCAAGACCACCGCCGAGTCCCACCAGCGGGTGCTCATCGTCGAGGTCATGGGCCGCCACACCGGCTGGATCGCCCTGCATTCGGGCATGGCGGCCGGCGCGCACGCCATCGTGGTGCCGGAGCGCCCCTTCGACATAGACGAGCTGACCGAGGTGGTCGGCAAGCGCTTCTCGGCCGGGAAGAAGTTCGCGATCGTGGTCGTCGCCGAGGGCGCGAAGCCGCGCGCGGGCTCGTCCATGGAGGTCGAGCAGGGCACCAAGGACATCTACGGGCACGAGCGCTTCGCCGGCATGGCCACCCGGCTCTCCACCGAGCTGGAGCAGCGCCTGGGCAAGGAGGCCCGCCCGGTGATCCTCGGCCATGTGCAGCGCGGCGGCACGCCGACCGCGTACGACCGGGTGCTCGCCACCCGCTTCGGCTGGCACGCGGTGGAGGCCGCGCACCGCGGGGAGTTCGGCATGATGACGGCGCTGCGCGGCACGGACATCGTGATGGTGCCGCTGAACCAGGCCGTGGAGACCCTGAAGACGGTTCCGGCGGAGCGGTACGCCGAGGCGGAGTGCGTGCTCTGAGCGACCTCCCGACCCCGGGACCGCCCCCGGCCGCAACCGCGGCCGGGGGCGGTTCTACTCTGGTCGGGACAACCGGCGCGAAACGGGGATGTCCCCAGCGGGAGTGAACAGATGGACCACAGCGGGCACGGCATGAACATGGACCTGCCGCCGTTCACGCTGGGACGGGGGCTTCAATTCTCCGCCGACCCGTTCTTCCTCATCGGCTGTGTGCTGGGCCTGGCCCTGTACGGGTACGCCGTGGTGCGGCTGCGCAGACGCGGGGACGAGTGGCCGGTCGGCCGGATCGTCTTCTTCGTCGTCGGCGTGCTGAGCATCGCCCTGGTGATGTGCACCAAGCTGAACGACTACGGCATGGTCATGTTCAGCGTGCACATGGTGCAGCACATGGTGATCAGCATGCTGTCGCCGATCCTGCTGCTGCTGGGGGCCCCGGTGACCCTGGCCCTGCGCGCGCTGCCGGTCGCCGGGCGCGGCCGCACCGGTCCGCGCGAGCTGCTGCTCATGCTGCTGCACAGCCGGTACATGCGGGTCATCACGCACCCGGCCTTCACGATCCCGATCTTCATCGCCAGCCTGTACGCGCTGTACTTCACCCCGCTCTTCGACTTCCTGATGGGTTCGAAGACCGGCCACATCGCGATGATGGTGCACTTCCTCGCGGTCGGCCTGGTGTTCTTCTGGCCGATCATGGGCGTCGACCCGGGGCCGCACCGGCCCGGCTACGTCATGCGGATGCTGGAGCTGTTCGCCGGGATGCCGTTCCACGCGTTCTTCGGCATCGCGCTGATGATGGCGTCCACCCCGATGGTGGAGACGTACCAGCATCCGCCGGCCTCGCTCGGCATCGACGCGCTGAGCGACCAGAACTGGGCGGGCGGCATCGCCTGGGCCTTCAGCGAGATCCCGTCGGTGCTGGTGCTGATCGCGCTGGTCTTCCAGTGGTACCGATCCGAGCAGCGGACGGCGAAGCGTTCCGACCGTGCGGCGGAGCGCAACGGTGACCAGGAGCTGGAGGCGTACAACGCCTATCTCGCCTCTTTGCAGGCGCGCGGACGGTAGCGGTGGACACGCCTCAGGGGTGACGATGGCACCCACGGCCGTGCGGCCGACGAGGAGGGTGCGGGCATGTCCGGATCCACGAAGACCATGGGAGTGCTCACGCTGGTAGCCCTGGTGGTGGTCACCGCGTACACGGTGGCGCTGGGGAGCAGCGGCTGGCTCTGGTTCGGCTGGGTCGTGCTCGGCCTGATCACTCTGGGGATGGCCGCGACGCGCGAGTCCTGAGACGGCCTCGGGAGGTGCCGGCCTGCCGGTGTCCGTTCAGGAAATGAGCAGGCGGAGGCCGAGGTCTGCCGCGTCGAGGTCCACGAGGTCGCTGTTGCGCTCGGCCCACCGGCCGGAGTCGAGGTCGTCGCCGAGGCTTCGCACCGCCCGCTGCTCGGCCTCCGGCCCGACCCTCGTCCACACCGACGTCGCACGGCGCACCTGATCCTCCAGATACGCCCCGGGTCGGCGCCAGTACGCCTCGAACAGGCCGTCGGCGCAGTCCCACGGGACGGGTACCGGCTCGGCGCGGGCGCCGATCGCGTCGGCCATCCCGGCAAGCGAGGGAAATCCCGTGAGGACGATGGCGAACTCGGGCAGGTAGTCGCGGGTGAGCCAGAACCGGTCCTGCCATCCGGGCTCGTCGGTGTCGAACGTGAGCACCACCACACGGCGGGCCACGCGCCGCATCTCGCGCAGCCCCGCCAGCGGGTCCTCCCAGTGGTGAACGGTGGAGACGGCCATCGCGACGTCGAAGGACCGGTCCTCGAACGGCAGGCTCTCCGCGGCGGCGGCCACGCACGGCGCCGAGCCGGCGGGCCGCTGCCCCCGCATGACCGCCGATGGCTCCACCGCGGTCACGTCACGACCGGCGGGCTCGTAGGAACCGGTGCCGGCCCCGACGTTCAGCACCCTCTGCGCGTCCCCGAGCGCGTCCAGGATCTGTGCGGCGATCCGGGGCTCGGTGCGCCGGGTCGCGGTGTAGGCGCCGCCGATCGCGTCGTACAGCCGCGCACCGAGCATCTCCAGTTGCTTCTCCGGTGTCACTGTCAGTCCCTTCGCCCGTGCCCCGAGTTCCCCGTCGATGGCCGCCACCATGGCGTCGGCGCGGTCGCGCCGCTCCAGCAGCAGGCCGCGCAGTCGGCGCAGGTGCGCGACCGCGTCGGTCGACGGGTCGCCGACCAGTTCCGCGACCTCTCGCAGACCGAAGCCCAGCCGCCGGTAGGCCAGCACCTCCCGGAGCCGCTCCACGTCACGCGCCGAGTAGGCCCGGTACCCGGCCGGGGTCCGCGCCGAAGGACGCACGAGTCCGATCTCGTCGTAGTGATGCAGCGTGCGGACGGTCACACCGGCCAGCTCGGCCACCCGCCCCACGGTCCAGTGGTCTTTCACGGGTCCGACTATGCGGCCTGACGTCACGTGAGGGTCAAGAGCCCGCGCTCGCCGACCGCTGTTCCGTCGATCCCGCCGGCGCCGATCGCGTCGGGCGCGAAGCCCGAACCGGTCAAGGACCGCGATCGCCCCAGCACCGGCCCCGGTTCCGTCGGCCCCCGAGGCCGTGGGACCGCGTCCCCCTCCCCATCACCCAGGGGCACATCCGTTCGATAGCCCCTTTCACCCGTCGGCGAAGAGGGCGATCGCCGTTTCCCGGGCCGGTCGGCCGGGCACGGGCGGAACGCTCTTCTCCGGTTCCCGGCGACACCGGCCTTCACCTGCGATTGCGCGCCGTCGGGTCGCTCTCGTCCGACTTCCGCCCACCGCGGGACCGCGAGGCGGTTGCGCTTCAACTCTTGACAGGTGCGCATCATCACGCCACCTTGGGAGCGCTCCCACAATCAAGAATCGCACACGGCGACGGCCGTGCGTCCGACGTAGGGAGCACCCCCGCACGCCAGGTTCCACCGTCCCACGGGCCCATTCCGCACCGCGCGCACCCCCCGTACGCCGCTCCTCTTCCGGCACCTCTCCCCCACGACGCACCGACGGCCACCGCCCTCACCGGCGGGGTCCGGTGCGGGGCAGCGCACCCCGAGCCGCTGTCCCGGTACGGCACACCCCCCAGGTCCGCGGGCCGACCTCCCGCGGGCACCCGAGAGAAACATGGAGCCGCAATGAGAAGGACAGGCACCACCTCGCACGGGACACGCCGAAGGCCGGCCGCCTCACGCCGGAGGCCGGCCGCGCTCCTCGCACTCGCACTGGGCGCGGCGCTGACGGTCGCCCTTCCCCCGCCCGCGTCGGCCGCGGCCCGGGTCGACAACCCCTACGCGGGCGCCACCCCCTACGTGAACCCCGACTGGTCCGCCAGGGCCGCSGCCGAACCGGGCGGTGGCGCCATCGCCGACGAGCCCTCGTTCGTCTGGATGGACCGCATCGCGGCCATCGAGGGCACGGGGAACGCGAAGGGGCTGCGCGAGCACCTCGACACGGCGCTGGAGCAGGGTGCCGACCTGTTCCAGGTGGTCGTCTACGACCTGCCGGGACGGGACTGCGCCGCGCTGGCCTCCAACGGCGAACTCGGTCCCACGGAGATCGACCGGTACCGGAACGAGTACATCGACCCCATCGCCGACATCCTCGCCGACCCGGCCTACGCGGGCCTGCGCATCGTCACCCTCATCGAGCCGGACTCGCTGCCGAACCTGGTGACCAACGCCGGCGGCACGGACGGCTCCACCGAGGCCTGCGCGACCATGAAGTCGAACGGCAACTACGAGAAGGGGGTCGGTTACGCCCTGCACACCCTGGGCGCGATCCCCAACGTCTACAACTACGTCGACGCCGCCCACCACGGCTGGCTGGGCTGGGACTCCAACTTCGTACCGGCGGCGCAGGAGTTCAAGAAGGCCGCCACCACGGAGGGGGCGACGGTCTCCGACGTGCATGGCTTCATCGTGAACACGGCCAACTACTCGGCCCTGGAGGAGCCCCACTTCAAGGTCACCGACGCGGTGAACGGGACGACCGTGCGCCAGTCCAAGTGGGTGGACTGGAACTACTACGTCGACGAGCTGTCGTTCGCGCAGGCGCTGCGCACCGAGCTGGTGCGCCAGGGCTTCGCCCCGGACATCGGCATGCTGATCGACACGGCCCGCAACGGCTGGGGCGGCTCCGCCCGGCCCACCTCGGCGGGCCCGCTGACCGGTGTGGACGCCTATGTCGACGGCGGCCGGGTGGACCGGCGCATCCACGCCGGCAACTGGTGCAACCAGAGCGGTGCGGGCATCGGCGAACGGCCGACCGCCGCCCCCGAGCCGGGCATCGACGCCTACGTCTGGGCGAAGCCGCCGGGCGAGTCGGACGGCAACAGCCGGCCCATCGACAACGACGAGGGCAAGGGCTTCGACCGGATGTGCGATCCGACGTACACCGGGAACGGCCGCAACGGCTACAACCCGTCCGGGGCCCTGCCGGACTCCCCGCTCGCGGGCCACTGGTTCTCCGCCCAGTTCCAGGAGCTGGTGCGCAACGCCTACCCGCCGCTGGGCGGCGGGAGCGCGTGACCCCGGGCGCGTCGTCCCCGTCGGGCGGCTGCGCCGCCTGACCGTCCTCCTCGCCGCCCACGTGGGCGGCGAGGGGGACGGGACCGGATACGGACCGCCCCCGCCGCTCTCCCGGCGGGGGCGGTCCGCCGTCCGCTCGGGCCCGCCGCCCGCTCAGGCCTGCTGGAGTCCGGGCCTGCCCGCCTCGGTGACGAAGGAGGTCCGGGTCGAGACGGGTGCGCCGGGGGCGGTCACGTACGGCAGGACCCGGAAGTCGGCCCGGCAGGTCTCCCGGGTCAGCGCGCAACGCACGTATCCCCGCTGGAAGTTGGTGAACTTTATGTGCTCGTTGGCGGCGAGCAGCTTGGCTCCCGAGGGGTCCAGGTCCATGCCGTCCTTGCTGGTGGAGATGGACGAGCCGACGAACTCCACGCCCAGCGTGGGTGATTCCGGGTCGTCGAAGTTCTGCTTGAGGTCGGCGGCCAGGTGCCGGTGCATGTCGCCGGTGAGCACCACCGGATTGTTCACGCTGCGGTCGGTGATCTCCTTGAACAGCCTCTGGCGCGCGTCCACGTAGCCGTCCCAGAAGTCCATCACGAAGGTCTGGCCGGGGCCGGGGTCAGTGTCGACCTGGGTCACCGGGATCTGCTGGGAGATCATGTTCCAGGTCGCGTCGGAGCGGCCGAGGCCGCGGTACAGCCACTGCTCCTGCTCCGGGCCGAGGATGGTGCGGCCGGGGGTCAGCCGGTCGGTGCAGCCGCTCCTGGAGCCGTCGCCGCAGGGCTGGTCGTCGCGGAAGAGCCTGGTGTCGAGGATGTGGAAGGTCGCCATCCGCCCGTAGCGCAGGCTGCGGTACATCCGTGCCCGGAATCCGTTCGGCCGGTTCGGCAGCCGCAGCGGCAGGTGCTCGTAGTACGCCTGGAAGGCCGCCGCCGCCCGCTCGCGGAAGACCGCGGGGTCCTGGTCGGGCTCGGTGTCGACCTTGGACCTGTCGCGCGCCCAGTTGTCCTCGACCTCGTGGTCGTCCCAGACGACGGCGAACGGGTGGGCGCGGTGGGCGGCGATGAGGTCGGGGTCGAAGCGGTGCAGGGCGTGGCGGTTGCGGTACTGGGCGAGGTTCATCGGCTCGGGGCGCAGTTCGGCGGCGACGGGGATGTTGCGCACGCCGCCCATGGCGTCGATGGGGTTCTCGTAGATGTAGTCGCCCAGGTGCAGGACCAGGTCGACGTCCTCCTCGGCCAGGTGCCGGTAGGCGGTGTAGAAGCCCTCGAACCACGCCTGGCAGGAGACGAAGGCGAAGTCGAGTTCCTTGGGCCGGCTGTGCGGCGGGGGCGCGGTGCGGGTGCGTCCCACGGGGCTGTGCACGCCGCCGGCCCGGAAGCGGTAGTAGTAGTGCCTGCCCGGCTGCAGTCCGGAGACCTCGACGTGGACGGAGTGGGCGAGTTCGGGCACCGCGCGGGTGCGTCCCCGGCGCACGACGGACCTGAAGCGTTCGTCGCGGGCGATCTCCCACTGCACGTCGACGGCGTACGGCGGCATGCCCCCGGCTCCGTCGGGGGCGAGGGGCTGGGGGGCGAGGCGGGTCCACAGCACGACCCCGTCCGGCCACGGGTCGCCGGACGCGACCCCGAGGGCGAACGGGTCCTCGTGGAAGGGCGTGTCGCCCCATGCCCTGCCCGCGGAGGCGCCGGCCGCGGCCAGGGCCAGGCCGATCGTTCCGCCGAGCATCATCCGTCTGCCGAACGCTCCGGTACCACTTGACGCACTGTCCATCTGCATGAAACTCGTCCCTTCGTCGGGCGGAATTCCGTCCGGTACGAGCCGGGAGCGGCACGTGATTTCACGTCCGTCCATGTGGTAATCACAGGGTGAATATCACAGGGAATCACGTGCCACAAGACCACCCGCCGACGTCCGCAATACCGTTCACAGACGGTTAGTTGGGGCAACATCACCCCTTTTCCGAGGTGAACGGGAGACACATCGGCAACACCCTTGACACCCCCCAGGGCGGCTCATAGTCTCCACGCCACAGAATTAACGTTAGATTTCACATCGGGAAATTCGGTGCGACGGAAGGACGTGCTCGTGTCCGGTTCCCCGGCAGCCGATCCACCCGTCTCCCGACCCTCCGAAGGGGCGGCTCACAGCCGTTCCGGAACCACGACGCTGCGACCCCACGCCCTGCGGTGCGAGCACCGCACCACCCCGCTGGGGATCGACGAGGCCGCGCCCCGGCTGTCCTGGCGGCTCGTGTCCGACCACCGGGGCGACGATCCCGTGGCTTACCGGGTCCGGGTCGCCGAACGCGTCGAGGACCTGGACGGGGACGGCCAACTCCTGTGGGACACCGGCCGGGTGGCCGACACCGGTGCGACGGCCGTCCAGTACGCCGGGCCGCCCCTGACGCCCCTGACGCGCTGTCACTGGCGGGTGTCCGTGTGGCGGGCCGGGACGGACGTCCCCGCCGAGGCCACGTCCTGGTTCGAGACGGCGTTCACCGGCGCCGCCCGGTGGCGGGCGGCGTGGATCGCCCACGAACCGGGCCCGGTCGATGTCATGGATGCGCCCACCGAGGGCGAGTTCGCCCTCGACGACCACGGGCTCGCCCCGTGCCCGATCCTGCGGCGTTCCTTCACCTCGGCGGCCGGCACCCGGGCCCGGCTGTACGTCAGCGCGCGCGGGCTGTACGAGGTGCGGCTCAACGGCGTACGGGTCGGCGACGCCGAACTGGCACCCGGCTGGACGGACTACCGCCACCGCGTCCAGTACCAGACGTACGACGTGACCGGGTTGCTGCGCGACGGGGAGAACGTGCTGGCGGCCACCCTCGCCGACGGCTGGTGGAGCGGGTTCGTCGGCTTCGAGCCACGCCGGGCGGGGGCCCATTACGGCTCGTTCCCCCAGTTCCTGGCGGAGCTCCGGACGACCGGCGCGGACGGCACCGACGCCCCGGTGGTCACCGACGGGACCTGGCGCACCGCCACCGGGGCGGTGCGGCACGCGGATCTGCTGATGGGCGAGTGCCACGACCTGCGCCACGCGCGCGACGGCTGGGAGCTGCCCGGTTTCGACGACTCCGACTGGTCCCCCGCCCTGGTCACGGACACCGACCACCGACTGCTCGTGGCGTCCGTCGACGAGCCCGTGCGGGCGACGCGGGAGCTGCGCCCGCGCTCGGTCCGCCGGGTCTCGTCCGGCACCCATGTCGTCGACTTCGGCCAGAACATCGCCGGCCGGGTGCGGCTGAGGGTGGCCGGGCTCGCGGCCGGGGCCCGGGTGACGGTCCGTCACGCCGAGGTCCTGGACGGAGCCGGGCAGCTGTACACGGCGAATCTGCGCACCGCCGCCGCGACCGACGTGCTCGTCGGGGACGGGCGCGGCCCCGTCGTGTTCGAGCCGCGGTTCACGTACCACGGGTTCCGGTACGCCGGGATCAGCGGGCTGCCGGAGCTGTCGGAGGACGATGTCGTCGCCGTCGTCCTGCACAGCGACACCCCGTGGGCCGGGGAGTTCGACTGCTCGGACGCCGAGCTGCGGCGGCTCCACGACTGCGTGGCGTGGGGGCAGCGCTCGAACTTCGTCAGCGTGCCCACGGACTGTCCGCAGCGCGACGAGCGGCTCGGCTGGCTGGCGGACGCGCAGGTGTTCCTGCCCACCGCCGCGCTCAACGCGGACGTCGCCGCGTTCTTCACCAAGTGGCTGCGCGACGTCGACGACGCCCGCACCCCGGACGGCGGCTTCCCCAACGTCGCCCCGCGGCTCGTGGGGGTGGCCGACGAGGGCGCGCCCGGCTGGGGCGACGCGGGGGTGATCGTCCCGTGGCACCTGCACCGCGTCTACGACGATCCGCGCTTCCTCTCCCGGGCGCTGGACGGCATGTGCGCCTGGGTCGACCTGATCCGCCGTCACAACCCCGATCTGGTCTGGCGCCACCGGGTGGGCCCGCACTTCTCCGACTGGCTCGCCCCCGGCACCCCCACCCCGCGCGACGTCATCGCCACGGCGTACTTCGCGCACAGCGCCCGGCTCACCGCGAAGGCCGCCGGTGTCCTCGGGCAGGAGGACACCGCCCGGCGGTACCACCGGCTGGCCGACGACATCCGTCGCGTCTTCGCCGAGCGCTTCGTCACCGTCGACGACGCCGGGGCGGACGGCCCCCGGGTGCGCGTCGCCGGGGACACCCAGACCGGGTACCTCGTCTCGCTCGCCTTCGAGCTGCTGCCCGCACCCCTGACCGGGGCCGCCGCCGGCCGGCTCGCAGAACTCGTCGGTTCGGCCGGTCCCGCCCTGCTGACGGGCTTCCTCGGGGTCGCGCTCGCCGCCCCCGTCCTCGACGCCCACGGACACTCCGACCTCGCCCACGCCCTCCTGCTGCGCGACGAGGTGCCGTCGTGGCGCTTCCCCCTGCGGCACGGCGCCACCACGATCTGGGAACGCTGGGACGGGTGGACGCCCGACGCGGGGTTCCGCGCCCCTTCGATGAACTCCTTCAACCACTACGCGCTCGGCTCGATCGGCGAATGGCTCTACCGGGGTGTCGCGGGCCTGGACCAGGCGCCGGACTCCACGGGGTACCGGCGGCTGCTGATCCGGCCGCGGCCCGGCCCCCTCCGCCGCGCGAGCGCCCGCCACGAATCGGTCCGCGGCACCGTCGCGGTCTCCTGGGAGCGGGACGAAGAAAGGATCATCCTGTGCGTACGGGTGCCGCCCGGCGCCACCGCCGACGTGTACGTGCCCACCACGGACCCCGGCTCGGTCCGCGAGTCGGGAGCGGTGCCGGGGGCCGGCGACCCCCATGTCGCACCGGTCACCGCCGCCTGTGGCCAGGTGTTCCACCGCGTGTCCTCGGGCACGTACCGCTTCACCGCCGCCTACGCCCCGACGGGCACTCCCCCCGGGGCGCCCGGCACGGTCCGGCCGTCGCCCGTCCCCGGCCGCGGCACATCGAACCCGCCCGTCCGTCAGCACGAGGAGGACACACCATGACGACGCCTTCCCATCCCCGGCCGGGCCGGGGCGCGGTCGGCCGCCGCGGCTTTCTCCGCATCGGTGGCGGGGCCGCGGCGCTCGCCGCGCTTCCCCCCGTCCTGACGGCCTGCTCCGGCTCGGACGGCGGCTCCGGGAAGCTGCGCGTCGTCGGCGTCGCCGACCAGCAGAAGCCGATGGAGGACATGGTCGCGCGCTACCGCAAGTCCCACCCCGACGCCTCGTTCGCCACCTCCTTCGCGCCCACGGACCAGGTCCAGACGGTGGTGCGCACCCAGCTCGCCGGCGGCAACGCCCCCGACGTGCACGTGCTCTATCCCGGCAGCGGCAGCGCCATGTCCATGGTCGAGCTGGCCAGGGCCGGGCTGCTGGCCGATCTCAGCGGGCAGAGCTGGACCGAGGAGGTCCCGAAGAATTTCCACCCCGCCTACCGGCACGAGGGCAAGACCTATCTGTATTCGGCGGGCAGCAGCGTCATCGGTGCCATCCACAACAAGAAAGTCTTCGCCGACGCCGGGGTCGAACCGCCCCGGACCTGGAACGAACTCCTCGCCGTCTGCACGAAATTGAAGGCGAAGGGCGTGATCCCGATCGCGCTCGGCGCCCAGACCCCCTGGGTGACCCAATTGATCACCTACGCGCTGGTCCCCAATGCCGTCTATGCGAAGAATCCTGGATTCGACGCCGAAATGGCCTCCGGCAAGGCCCATTTCCGTGGTTCCGGATGGGCCGAGGCCATGGGCAGGTACAAGGAGTTGCAGCGCCGGGGTTTCTTCAACGACAACCCCAACGGGACGACGTACGAGCAGCAGACCTCGATGGTCGCCGGCGGCAGGGCGGCGATGGCCGTCCAGGTCTCCGCCGTGCTCGCCAACTTCCGCCAGGCCGCCCGGAACCCCGACGACCTCGGCATGTTCCCCTTCCCCGGCGGTGACGACGCCGGGAAGCTGTGGATCCCGGCGGGCATCGTCGTCGGGGTCGGGATCTCCGCGCGGTCCAGGAAATCGGCCGGGGCGAAGGCGTTCGTCGAGTTCCTCGGGAAGCAGGAGAACGTCGACCGCTGGGCGCAGTCCGTGGCCGCGATCCCGTTCAAGCGCGACTCCTCGACCAGGATCGATCCGGTCCTCGGCTCCTTCCTGCCCCTCATCGACGACAACCGTGCCGTCCCCTTCATGGACCAGAGCTGGCCCAACGCCGAGGTGCAGCCCGCCCACTTCGCCGCCGTGCAGGAACTGCTCGCGGACAAGACGGACGTCGAAGGCGCGCTGGCCCGGATGGACGAGGCCTACGGGAAGGCACTGTGACGAGCACCTCCTCCGAGGAACGCGCGGTCGCCGGGAAGCGGCCGGGGCCGCGCCCCGGTCCCGGCCGTCCGGCCCGGCGCCGTGACCACACCCTCCCGCCCCGGCTCTTCGTCGTGCCCGCGCTCGTCGTCTACGCGGTCGTCGTCCTCTATCCGAGCCTCGCCGGGGTGATGTACGCCTTCACCGACTGGTCCGGCATCGGCGGTTTCTCCTTCACCGGCCTGGACAACTTCCGCACCCTGCTCGACGACGACCGGGCCCTGGAGTCCGTCGGCAACACCCTGCTGCTGACCGTCGCCGTGGTCGTCGTCCAGAACGGCATCGGGCTGTTGCTCGCCCTCGGCGTCCATGCCCGCATCCGGTCCCGTGCCGTGCTGCGGCTGATCTTCTTCGCGCCCGCGATAGTCAGCCCGGTCATGGTCGCGATCCTGTGGAAGTACATCTACAACCCCGACAACGGCGCCGGGCTCAACGGGGTCCTCGGTGCGATCGGGCTCGGCGGGCTGCGCCAGGACTGGCTCGGCGATCCCTCGCTCGCCCTGTGGTCGGTCGCCGCGATGGTCGTGTGGCAGTACGCGGGCTACTCCATGGTCGTCTTCCTGGCCGGGCTCCAGGGCGTGCCGGCCGAGCTGCACGAGGCGGCGCGCATCGACGGGGCGGGCCCCTGGCAGCGCTTCCGCTACGTCACCTGGCCCCTCCTGGCCCCGGCGCTGACGATCAACCTCATGCTGTCGACCATCGGCGGCCTCAAGCTCTTCGACCAGGTGTACGCCGCCACGAACGGCGGCCCCGGCACCTCCAGCGAGACGCTGTCGACCGTGCTGTACAAGGAGGCCTTCGTCTACGGGAAGTTCGGATACAGCACCGCGGTGGCCCTGGTGCTCGCCCTGTTCGTGGCCGCGGTGTCCCTGGTACAGCTCCGCTACCTGCGCGCGAGGGAGGTCACCGCGTGAGCGTCGCAACGGCCCGCGGTCCGGTGGGAAAGCGGCCCCGCGGCGGCCGCGGACCCCGTTTCGGACGGTACGCCCTCGAACTGGTCATGATCGCCGTCGCGGTCGTCTTCCTCTTCCCGGTGTACGCCCTGGTCACCCTGGCGATGAAGGACCCCCGGCAGATCGCCGACTCGCCCCTGGCGCCGCCCTCGCCGCCCACCTTCGACAACTTCGGCAACGCCTGGTCCTCCGCGTCGCTGGGGCCCGCCCTGCTCAGCAGCACGGTCATCACCGCCGTCAGCCTGCTGCTCCTCGTCGTCCTCGGGTCCACGGGGGCCTACTACCTGGCGCGCCGGGCCCGCGGCATCGGCTACGGGCTGTACGTCCTGTTCCTGCTGGGCATCGTGCTGCCGTTCCAGCTCGGCATGATCCCGCTCTACAAACTCGTCGACGACCTGGGCTGGCTCGGTACGTACCACGGCATGGTGCTCTTCTACACCGGCATCCAGCTGCCGTTCACCGTCTTCCTGTACACCGGTTTCATCCGCGCGCTGCCGCAGGACTACGCCCAGGCCGCGCTGATCGACGGCTGCAACCACCGGCAGGCCTTCGCCCGGGTGGTCTTCCCCCTGCTGCGCCCCATCACCGGCACCGTGATCATCCTGAACGCCGTGTTCGTCTGGAACGACTTCTTCACCCCGCTGCTGTACCTGGGCGGTTCCGGCCGGGAGACCGTGCCGGTGGGCATCTTCGCCTTCGTCGGGCAGTACGTCTCCGACTACGGCCTCGTCTTCGCGGGGCTGGTGCTGGCCGCCCTGCCGATCCTGGTGGTCTTCGTGCTCCTCCAGCGCTATGTGATCAAGGGTTTCGCAGGCGGCCTCAAGGGGTGAGGACATCCCATGGCACTTCCCGGACACCGGCCCCTCCCGCCGGACGTGGCGGCGGCGTTCGCCGATCCGCCGCGCGCCTTCTCGCCCGTCGCCATCTGGTGGTGGAGCGGGGAGCGGCTCGAACGGTCCCGGCTGCGGGCCCAGCTGGAGCGGTTCACCGAGGGCGGGGTGCACCAGCTCGTCCTCCTCAACCTGGCGCCGTCGGGCCCGCTGTTCGGCTCCGACGCCGATGATCCGCCCTTCCTCTCCGACGCCTGGTGGGCGCTGCTCGACGGCGTGTGCGAGGACGCCCGCGAACTCGGTGTCGGGCTCTGGTTCTACGACCAGCTCGGCTTCTCCGGCGCCGATCTCCAGGCCCGTCTCGTCGACGAGCGGCCCGAGCGCGCCGGGCGCCGACTCGACCGGACCCGCGCCGTGGTCGAGTCCTCGGCCGCCCGGCCCGGGGAACTGCGCTGTCCCCCCGGCGCCCGGCCGCTGGCGGGCGGTGCCGAACCGGTCGACGGCGACGGCCGGGGCACCGGTCCCGCGGTGCGGGTCCCGGTGGCCGACGGGGTCGTGCGGGCGCCCGGCCCCGGACGCTGGCGCCTGACCGTCCATCACCACGACGCGCTCGGTTTCGACTACCTCGGGAAGGAGGCGTGCGCGGCGCTGCTGGACCGGGTGCACGGGGAGTTCGGGCGCCGGCTCGGCGACCGCCTCGGGACCGTCGTCGTCGGCTCCTTCCAGGACGAGCTGCCCGCCCTGCCCACCTGGTCCACCGGTTTCGCCGCGTCGTTCCTGCGCCGCCACGGGTACGACGTCACCGCACGGCTCGACGCCCTGTACGCCGACAGCACGGACCCGGACGCCCACCGGGTCCGCCGCGACTACCACGACACCCGTGCCGAACTGGCCGAGGAGGCGTTCTTCCGGCCGCTGGCCGCCTGGCACGAGCGGCACGGTCTGCTCGTCGGCTGCGACCAGCAGGACCCCGCCCGTGCCGGGCACCCCGTCGGGGGCGTGCGGCTGTACGCCGACTACGCCCGTACCCACCGCTGGTTCTCGGCCCCCGGCTGCGACCACCACGGCGACGCCCGCGTCCACTCCTCGCTCGCCCACCTCTACGGCCGCCCCCGCACCTGGATCGAGGCGTTCCACTCCACCGGCTGGGGCGGGACGCCGGAGGAGACGTTCGACTGGCTGCTGCCGTGGCTGCGGGCCGGGGCGACGCTCTACAACCCGCACGCGGTCTACTACACGACCAAGGGCGGCTGGTGGGAGTGGGCGCCGCCCGCGACCGACTGGCGGCAGCCGTACTGGCGTCACCACCGGGTCCTGGCCGACGCGGTGGCCCGGCTGTGCGCGGCCTTGAGCCTGGGCCGCCACCTGTGCGACGTCGCGGTCCTGCTGCCCACCGCCACGGCCCAGGCCGGTGCCGCCCTGGACGGGGTCACGGACGCGGCGGAGCACGCCCAGTCGGTGTACCTCGGCCTCGTCGGGGAGATGTCCTGGTTCCGCACCCGGCCGGGCGCCCTGGACTGGCTGGGGCTGGACGCCGACGTCGTCGACGACGCCTCCCTGGCCCGTGCCCGGCTCTCCCGGTCCCGCGACGGGGTGCGGCTGGAGGTGGCGGACGAGGCGTACGGCACGGTCGTGCTGCCCGCGTGCACCGTCGTCGAGCGGGAGACGGCGCACCGGCTCGTCGAGTTCGCCTCGGCCGGCGGTCGGTTGATCGCGCTCGGCGCGCTTCCCGAGCGTCTCGTCGGCCCGGGTCCGGCCGTCACGGCGGCCGAGCTGCGGGCCTGCTTCACGGACGGCCGGGCCGTGCACGTCCCTGCCGCGGACGACTCGGACGGTTCCCTCGCCGCCGCGCTGGCCGGGGCGGTCCCGGCCGTCCGCGCCCCGGTGCCCGCGCTCGCGCGCCGGGTGGACGGTGCCACGGTGGTGTTCCTGACCGCGGGCAGCCCCCGGGCGACCCGGGCGAGCGTCGCCGCCCCCGACGAGCGGGGCGCCGCGCTGGGCTGGCTGGACGCCCGCTACGACTTCGATCCCGGCCGCTACGCGCGAAGTGCCCGGGTGCGGGTGCGGGACGTGGCGGGGCCCGCGGTCCTGCTGGACCCGTTCGGCGGGGCGCCGCGGGCCCTGCCGGCGGTGCCCGCGGAGGGTGACGCCCGCGCCGTGGAGGTCGAGGTCCCCTTCGACACGGGGCCGGCGGCGCTGCTGGTCTTCCCGGCCGGGAACGGGACCCCGGCGACGACCGTGCCCCCGTCCTCCCCGGTCGCGTCCGGTGCGGATCCGGCCGTCGTCACCGTCGAGGTCCCCCCGGACGCGGACTGGCGGATGACGCTCGTCCCGACCCTCGACGACACCTGGGGCGACTTCGCCCGCCCCGCGACGGGTCCGCCGTCCGCCGGCCCCGCGGTCACCGAGTGCCGGACCTTCGGGCACCGGGTGGAGGCGGCGGGCGAGGACGGTGTGCGGGACGGCTGGGCGGGGGCGGAAGGAGCCCGCCGGGCACGGGCCACGGTGCACGCGACGTTCGGTCCGCGGGCGGTCGTCTCCCGCGGCGCCCCCGGGCGGGTCCGGTCGTCGGTCCTCGAATGGTCCGACTCGCTGGGCGTGCGCAAGGACCCGGTGCACCGCGCCGTGCTGGGTCCGAAGGGGCACGTGCCCGAGGAGTTCGCACACCTGGGCCACGCGGTCGCCGGGGAGCCGGTGCGGCTGCGCACGGTGCTGCACCTCGACGAGGACTTCGACGGTCACCTCGCGATCGGGGCCGCGGCGGCGAAGAGCGTCCGGCTCGACGGCGCGCCCGTGCCCCTGGACGACCGGGGCCATCTCGCGACGGGCCGGGTGCGGGCGGCGGCCGGCCCCCGGCTGCTCCGCCTCGACCTGGTCCCCGACCGGGACTGCGAGCTGCGGGCGCACCTGGCGCTCGTCCGTGATCCGGAGCGCTACCGGCGCCCGGAGTGGATCCTCGCTCCCGGGACGGTGGGCACGACGCTGCGCCTGCCGGTCCTCCCCGTCCGGGCCGTGGTCCAGCTGGCCTCCCGGGTGCCCTGCGCGCTGCGGGTGAACGGGCGGCTCATGGGCAGGCAGGGCGGCTTCGACCCGTACGCCGAGCACGCGGTCCCCCGGGTGCGCCGGCACGAGGTGACGGCGGCCCTGCGCCCCGGCGACAACGACATCACCGTGGAGACCTCCGGCGACGGCGAGCGCGCGGTGCTCGTGGACGCGGTCCTCGACGACGGGGCCGGGGGACAGGTGGTGACGCTGCACAGCGACGCCACGTGGTGGACCGAAGGAGCCCGGGGGCGCGAGCCGGCCGCGGTGCGCCGCGAGCCGGTGGGCGACCCTGCGGCCCTGCATCTGCGCCGTCGCCCGCACCCGCTGCCGGGAGCCCGCTGGCTGGACCCGGACGCGGACGACGGCACGGTGGTGCCGGTCCGGTTCGCGGTCCCCGGCCGTCGGCCCGCCGTGGAGTGGCTGTGGTGCCTGCTGCCGCCCGGCGCGACCCGGCTGACGGTGCCGGTGCACGGCGGGGCCACGGTGTACGTGGACGGCGCCGAGTGCGCCGCCGGGGTGGGCGCCGTCGGGGAGCGGGGGGTGCGCACCGTGACGGTCGAGCTGCCGGCCGACGGGCCGCGCGGTCCGCGGACCGCGGCCCTGCGCCTTCGCACCCGCCCCGGCCTGGAGGGCGGTGCCGCGCTGGCCGGCCCGCTGCGCTGCACGGTCGGTCCCGGGCTGATCCGCCTGGGCGACTGGGAGACCCTGGGCCTGGCCGAGTACAGCGGCGGGGTGCGCTACAGCCGTGAGGTGACGGTGCCCGACGGGGCCGCCGGGGGTCGCGTCCTGCTCGACCTCGGGCGGGTCCGGGGGACGGCGGAGGTGCGGATCGACGGGGTGGCCGCCGGGGTGCGGGTGTGCTCCCCGTACGTGTTCGACCTGACGGAACTGGCCGGTCCCGGCACCCGTACCGTCGACATCACCGTGTTCGGGACGCTGGCGCCCCGGCTGGACGCGACGAGCCCGACGCATTTCGTCTTCCCCGGGCAGCGGGTGAGCGGGCTGTCGGGCCCCGTGCGGCTGCGGGTGGAAAGGACGTGACGGGGCGATGGACCGGTCCGGGCCCGGTGCGGGGATGGCGTGCGCCGGGGCGTGCGGGCACACTGGCGGCGTGTCGTACGACGAACTCCGGGCGGAGCCCCGATGGCGGGCGACGGGGCACACGTCCTTCCCCGCCGCCGCCGAGGTCGGGGGCCGGTGGTGGGTCCTGCGGATCAACCGCTTTCCCGATCACCCGCTCTGGACGCTGTTCGTGGACGGCGTCAGGCGCTTCGACACCGACGGCACCCCGCCCGCCTGGGGACGGCCCCTGAGTCCCTCGTCGCCCCCGCTGGACGCGCGTACCGGGCGGGAACTGCTCGGTCCCCTCCTGGACTTCGCCGCGTACGGCAGCGAGGTCGGCGATCCCTGCGACAACCCGTTCTGCTGCGGCTGACCCGGGGCCGGGGACGGGCCGCGCCTTCTCGCCGACCTGCGCCAACCCGTGCCCCGGCCGTGCGCGGGCGCGCGCCGCGGCCACGGGATGCGGCCCGGTCCGCCGGACGGCTCGCGCCGCCGGTGGACCGGGCGGTTCACGGACGGGGCGGGGTCACGCCGGGTCGCCCGCGGCGACCGGGGGCCGCTTCGCCGTCCGCTCCTCGTCCCGGCTGCGGGCGAGGTCGCGGCCGAGGGTCTCCCGGGTGACCGCCACGGTGACCGTGGTGACCACGGCCGCCGCGCAGAGGTAGAGGCTGACGGGCGTGGAGGAGCCGAATTCCCGGAGCAGTTCGACGGCGATGATCGGGGCGAGGGCCCCGGCGACGATGGAGGCGAGCTGGGAGCCCATGGAGGCGCCGGAGTAGCGGACCTTGGTGTCGAACATCTCGGAGATGAACGCGGCCTGCGGCCCGTACATCGCGCCGTGCAGCACCAGGCCGGTGGTGACGGCCAGGGTGATCACGGCGAACGACTCGGAGTCGACGAGGGCGAAGAAGGCGAACGCCCAGACGGCCATGCCCACGGAGCCGATCAGGGTGACCGGGCGGCGCCCGATCCGGTCGGACAGCGCGCCCCAGGCCGGGATGGTGACGAAGTGGATGGCGGAGCCGATCAGGACGGCGTTGAGCGCGGTGCTCTTGGGCAGTTCCAGGTGCGTGGTGACGTACACGAGCACGAAGGAGGTCAGGATGTAGTACGAGATGTTCTCGCCGAAGCGGACCCCGATGGCCGAGAGGACCTCGCGCCAGCTGCGCCGGAACACCTGGACGACGGGGGCCTGTTCCTTGACGCCCCGGGCGGCTTCCGCCTCCGCCCTGGCCTGTGCCTCCAGGAACACCGGGGACTCCGAGACCGACACCCGGATCCACAGCCCGATCACCACGAGGAGCCCGGACAGCAGGAACGGGATGCGCCAGCCCCAGGACTGGAAGGCGGCTTCCGACTGGAACGAGGCCAGCAGCGCCAGGACCCCGGTGGCCAGGAGGTTCCCGCCGGGGGCGCCGCCCTGCGGCCAGGACGCCCAGAAACCGCGGTGCTTGTCCCCGCCGTGCTCGGAGACGATCAGCACGGCACCGCCCCACTCGCCGCCCAGCGCGAAGCCCTGCACCAGCCGGAGCACGGTCAGCAGGATCGGTGCCCCGACGCCGAGGGTCTCGTAGGTGGGCAGCAGGCCCATGGCGAAGGTCGAGCCGCCCATCATCAGGAGGCTGACGACCAGCAGCTTCTTGCGGCCGATCTTGTCGCCGAAGTGGCCGAAGACGATGCCGCCCAGCGGCCGGGCCAGGAATCCGATCGCGTAGGTGACGAAGGCGATCAGGGTGCCCACCAGCGGGTCGGCTGAGGGGAAGAACAGTGTGTTGAACACCAGCGCGGCGGCCGAGCCGTACAGGAAGAAGTCGTACCACTCGATGGTGGTGCCGATCAGGCTCGCGGCGACGATGCGGCCGATGCCGCCTCTTGGCCTGGGGGTGTCAGACATGGATTCACCGGGTTTCACGAGTGGGGACGGAAGGGCGTGGTGCGGGGTGGTGCGGGACGGGGCGGGGTGGTTCAGCCGGCGGTCCAGCCGCCGTCGAGCGGCAGGGACGCCCCGGTGAGGCAGCTCGTGTGGGGACCGCACAGCCACAGGACGGCGGCGGCGACCTCCTCGGCCTCCAGGAGCCGCTTGACCGGTGAGCGGGCCAGCATGACGTCGGAGAGCACGTCGCCCTCGCTGATGCCGTGCGCGGCGGCCTGGTCCCGGATCTGGCCCTCGACGAGCGGGGTGCGGACGTACCCGGGGTTGACGCAGTTGCTGGTGACGCCGTGGGGGGCGCCCTCGATCGCGGCGACCTTGCTCAGCCCCTCCAGGCCGTGCTTGGCCGCGACGTAGGCGGACTTGTAGGCGCTGGCCCGCAGTCCGTGGACGCTGGAGATGTTGACGATCCGGCCCCAGCCCTGTCCGTACATGTGCGGCAGGACCCGCCGCATGAGCAGGAACGGGGCGGTGACCATCACCTTCTGGATCAGCTCGAAGCGCTCCACCGGGAACTCCGTGAGCGGGGCCACGTGCTGCAGGCCGGCGTTGTTGACCAGGATGTCGACCTCCGCGGGAAGGAGGTCGACGGCGTCCCGGTCCGCGAGGTCGGCCACGTGGACCGGACCGCCGGTGATCTCCGCCACCGCACCGGCCGCCGCCGCGTCCCGGTCGACCACGTGCACGGTGGCTCCCGCCTGTGCCAGGGCGAGCACACAGGCCCGGCCGATGCCGCTGCCGCCGCCGGTCACGAGGGCCGTGCGTCCGTTCAGGTCGCCCGCGGCGGGCGGCGGCAGCGGAGCCGGGGTGGGAAATGTGTTCGTCATGGCCGGAAACAGTAAGGAGCACTCCGGGTTCGTCCCATGTGATGAACCGCTACAAAGTGATGGTCTTCGGTGGCCCTCTCCGCCACAGTCCGGCCGGAGGCGGTTCACGCCGGGACGCCGTCCGCCGGTTTCGTCCTTCCTTCGGATCGACGACGGCCGGATCGCTGAAGCCGGATCGACGACGGCCGGATCGCGAGGGGCGATCCGGCCGGGTCGGGCGGTGGCGGTGCGGTGGTGCCGGTCAGGTCCGGGGTGCGGGACGGCCGGTTCCCCGTCCGCCGAGGGAACAGTCGTTGACGAGGGTCGCGGCATCCGCCCCGGCGGGCCGTGCCACGGTCCGGGAGGCGGGGGGCCGCCGTCCCTCGGTGAGCCAGCCCTCCAGCGCGGTGAACGCCGAGCGGTGGCAGGGGGTCAGCGGCCGCAGCCGGTCCGGGAAGACGTCGAACAGGGAGTCGGTGTGGGTGCCGCCCTCGATGCGGTAGTAGCGGTGCAGAAAACCGCGGCCCGATTCCTTCACCATGCGGGCGTAGACGTCCGAGTCCCGGCTGATCGGCAGCAGGACGTCGAGGGTGCCGTGCACGGTGATCAGCGGTTTGCCGATGCGCCCGGTGAGCCCGATCTTCCGCACGGCCCGGCGCACCTCCTCGGGGCGCGTCGAGTAGTCGTAGTCGGCGTCACAGGCCGGTGTCCCCGGCGCGCAGTACGGGGTGCCCGCTTCGAGTGCCCCGTCGAAGTCCGGGTCGACCTCCTCGCGGTAGATGCGCTGCGTCAGGTCCCAGTAGACCTGGTGGTGGTACGGCCAGAGGAACTCCGAGCCCGCCGGGTAGCCGGCGGCGTGCAGGGCGTCCCGGGCCGCCCCGGCGCCCTCGCCCCCGGCCGCGTACACCGGGTAGTGGCGCATCGCCTCGGGCAGGAAGTCCAGCAGCGTGGGCCCGTCGGAGCGCCACAGGGTGCCTTCCCAGTCGACTCCCCCGTCGTAGAGCTCGGGGTGGTTCTCCAGCTGCCAGCGCACCAGGTAGCCGGCGTTCGACAGCCCGGTCACCAGGGTGCGGGCCGGCGGCCGGTGGTAGCGCTGGGCGACCGTGGCGCGGGCGGCCCGGGTGAGCTGGGTGAGCCGGTCGTTCCACTCGGCCAGGGCGTCGCCCGGCGCCTTTCCGTCCCGGTGGAACGCGAGGCCGGTGTTGCCCTTGTCCGTGGCGGCGTAGGCGTAGCCGCGGGAGAGCACCCAGTCGGCGATGGCCCGGTCGTTGGCGTACTGCTCGCGGTTGCCGGGGGTGCCGGCCACGACGAGGCCGCCGTTCCACCTGTCGGGCAGCCGGATGACGAACTGGGCGTCGTGCTTCCAGCCGTGGTTGGTGTTGGTGGTGGAGGTGTCGGGGAAGTACCCGTCGATCTGCGTGCCGGGTACTCCGGTGGGCACGGGCAGGTCCTTCGGGGTCAGCCCGGCCCAGTCGGCCTCGTCGGTGTGTCCCGAGGCGACGGTCCCGGCCGTGGTCAACTCGTCGAGGCAGGCGGTCTGTTGGCGCTCGGCGCCGGGGACCCGCAGTTGTGCGGCGTTCACGCAGCGGCCTTCGCGGTGGCCGGTGTCGGCCGTCGCCGCCGAGGGGGTGAACGCGAGGGCGGCCAGGGCGAGTACGGCCGGGGCGCCCCGTTTCCAGAAGCGGGGCGGGGAATCGGTGGAGCGGCGCATCGGGCTGCCTCCGGGGTCGTGTGGTCGGACGCGCGGAGGCTATGCCGCCGGTTCGGCCGGTTCCATGGGTCCGCGGACCACCGTCAGGATCCCGGCGATGGTGCGGGACGCCACCCCGGGCCGTACGGAAGGGCCGGGGAGGAGGGATGATGACGCCCCGTCGGAAATCTGGGCGGGCGCACGGGCGGGAGGCGCCGCCCGTACCGCCGTCCTACCGCCTGTTCGGGGACGCGGCCATGGATGGCCGTCACACAGGGGGTCCGCCAAGCCTGGCTGCCGAGCCCATGCCGGCCCCGGCACGGGCGCCCGGATGATGGGCGCCACGCCGACGGGCGGCCCCGCCCGGTACCGGCCCGGAGAACGTACTCGTCGTCCCAGGAGGCAGTCCACATGCGACAGCCGAACCCCCCGCACCGCTCCACGGGAAGCCGCCGCACGGGAGGTGTCCGCCGCCTGCTCACGGTCGCGGCGGGCGCCCTGGCCCTCGCCGCGGGTCTGCTGACCGTCGCCCCGCGGGCGTCCGCCGCCGGCCTCACCGAGATCACCGGTTTCGGCACCGACCCCGGCAACCTCTCCATGTACGCGTACGCGCCCGACGGGCTGCCGGCCGAGGCGCCCGTCGTGGTCGCCCTGCACGGCTGCACCCAGAACGCGAACGACTACTACACCCACTCGGGCTGGCCGGAGTTCGCCGACCGCTACGGCTTCTCGCTGGTCCTCCCGCAGACGAGCGCCGCCAACAACGCCAACTCCTGCTTCAACTGGTTCGAGCCGGGCGACAGCACGCGCGGACAGGGCGAGGCGCTGTCGATCAAGCAGATGGTCGACGAGGCCGTCGCCCGGTACGACGGCGACCCCGGCCGGGTGTACATCACCGGCCTGTCGGCGGGCGGCGGCATGACCGCGAACATGCTCGCCGCGTACCCCGACGTCTTCGCGGCGGGGTCCATCGCCTCCGGTCTGCCGGCGCACTGCGCGAACAGCGTGGCCGCGGCCTACACCTGCATGTACGCCCCGGCCGACAGGACCCCCGGCCAGTGGGGCGACCTCGTGCGGTCCGCCGCTCCCGCCGGGACCGCGTCCTGGCCCCGGGTGGCGATCTGGCAGGGCACCGCCGACACCACCGTCCGGCCCGCCAACGCCACCGAGCTGCGCGACCAGTGGACCGACGTGTGGGGCATCGGGCAGACCCCCTCCCGCACCGAGGAACTGGCCGGGGGCACCACGCTGAGCGTCTACGACGACGCCTCCGGCGCGCCCGCGGTCGAGGTCTACTCGGTCGCGGGCATGGCCCACGGGCTCGCGGTCGACCCCGGCAGCGGCGCCGAGCAGTGCGGCACCGCCGGCACGTACTACCTCGACACCATCTGCTCCAGCTACCGCACCGCCCGGTTCTGGGGGCTGGACGGCGGCGGCGAGTCCCCGGGGACCCTGCCGGCCCCCACCGGGGTGACCGTCACCGGGACCACCGACACCACCGCCGCGCTGAGCTGGGACGCGGTCACCGGCGCGGCCTCGTACGACATCCACCGCGACGGCACGAAGGTGGGCACCGCCACGTCGACCGGCTACACCGACACCGGTCTGGCCACCGGCACGGCGTACCGCTACACCGTGGCCGCGGTCGACTCCTCGGGCGCGCGGGGCGCGGCCTCCGCCGCGGTGACCGCGACCACCACCGGGTTCACGCCCACGTGCCACACGGCGGACAACTACGCGCACACGGTCGCCGGACGCGCCCGCCACAGCGGCGGGTACACCTACGCCCTGGGGTCCGGCCAGGCCATGGGGCTGTGGAACACCTCCGTCGTGCACACCCTCGAACAGACCTCGCCCGGCCACTACGTGATCGCCGACTCCGGCTGCCCCGCCTGACCCCCACCCGCGGTCCCGGGCGGATTCCGCATCGGG
This sequence comes from Streptomyces sp. sk2.1, assembly GCF_008120935.1. Lineage (GTDB taxonomy): Bacteria > Actinomycetota > Actinomycetes > Streptomycetales > Streptomycetaceae > Streptomyces. The sequence goes on along the minus strand of NZ_RDBO01000065.1, from coordinate 141,459 downwards.
GCCGCGGGCGGAACCAGCGCCTCCGTCATGCACCTCGACAAGTGTTTCACCCACACCCCCCTCCGGGGTGAAGTGTGTTTGGCACCCATGGCCGCGCCCGGCACGCCTTCCTAGGCTCACTGCCCGTCGGTTGTACTGGCACCGGCTCCGACCTGCGAGGTCATCCCGGTTGCCCGAGGGAAAGGGACCGTATGGGTCTGGACAAGACAGTCGCGAGCGCGATGGAGGCGGTGGCCGACATCCCCGACGGGGCCTCGCTCGCCGTGGGCGGCTTCGGTCTGTGCGGCATACCGGGCACGCTGATCGACGCCCTCCGGCGCCGTGAGGTGGGCGGCCTCCACATCGTCTCGAACAACTGCGGCGTCGACGACTGGGGGCTCGGCATCCTGCTCGCCGGCGGGCAGATCTCCCGGATGACGAGTTCGTACGTCGGGGAGAACAAGGAATTCGCCCGCCAGTACCTGAGCGGGGAGCTGGAGGTCGAACTCGTGCCGCAGGGAACGCTGGCGGAGCGGCTGCGGGCCGGCGGCGCCGGCATCCCCGCCTTCTACACCCCGGCGGGCACCGGCACCCAGGTCGGCGAGGGCGGGCTGCCCTGGCGGCACGCCGCCGACGGATCGGTCGCCGTGGCCTCGCCCGCCAAGGAGACCAGGGAGTTCGGCGGGCGCCCGTATCTGCTCGAACACGGCATCACCACCGACTTCGCGCTGGTCCGCGCCGAGGTCGGCGACCGGCACGGGAACCTCGTGTTCCACTCGTCCGCGCGCAACTTCAACCCCCTGGCCGCCATGGCGGGCCGGATCACCGTCGCCGAGGTGGACCGGCTCGTCGAACCCGGCGAGCTCGACCCGGACGAGATCCACCTCCCCGGCGTCTTCGTCCGGCGCGTGGTCCGCGTGGATCCCGGCGACCCCGCGGCCGAGCGGCGCGTCGAACGCCGTACCGTCCGGCGGGAAGGAGGTGTCTGACATGGCCCTCACCCGTGAGCAGATGGCGGCCCGGGCCGCCCGGGAACTGACCGACGGCAGCTACGTCAACCTCGGCATCGGCCTTCCCACGCTCGTCCCCAATCACCTGCCGTCCGGCATCGAGGTGGTGCTGCAGTCCGAGAACGGCATTCTGGGCGTGGGCCCGTACCCGGTCGAGGACGAGCTCGACGCCGACCTCATCAACGCCGGCAAGGAGACCGTCACCACCCTGCCCGGCGCCTCCTTCTTCGATTCCGCGCTGTCCTTCGGCATGATCCGCGGCGGCCACATCGACGCGGCCGTGCTGGGCGCCATGCAGGTCTCCGCCTCGGGCGACCTCGCCAACTGGATGATCCCCGGCAAGATGGTCAAGGGCATGGGCGGTGCCATGGACCTGGTGCACGGCGCGGGCCGGGTCATCGTCCTCATGGAGCACACCGCCAAGGACGGCAGCCCGAAGCTCGTGCCCGAATGCACCCTGCCGCTCACCGGCCGGGCCGTCGTGCAGCGGGTGATCACCGATCTCGCGGTCGTCGACGTCACCCCGGACGGCTTCGTCCTGGCCGAACTGGCCCCCGGCGTCACCGTCGACGAGGTCCGGGCCGCCACGGCGGCGGACCTGACCGTGCCGGACGGCTTCGACGCCGCACCGGTGCGCTGAGCGGGACTCCTTCGCAGGCTCCGACCGGTCGCCGCCGGGCCCGTCCGGTCCCTCCCGGGACCGCGGACCCGGCGGCGCTGCCGTGCCATCACCTTTTCGAACACGGTTGACCGGGGCGGCAGTTGTACCGGGACCACCCTCCGGGGAGGCGTTCACCGCCCTGGCAGAATGCAGCCCTGGAGCCGACCCGGCAGTGCTAGGGCCTTTCGTTTGGATCAGGCCGGATCAGTGAGCGGGGTCCGGTACGTGCGATCGCAAGGCGGAGGAGGAAGACAATGGCGGAGCCCTGGCGAGTGACGACAACGCGGCGAGCGATGGGGTCTCCCCTGCCCGAGCGCAGCCGAGAGCTCGGGGAAGTACCGGGGCACGCGAGCCCGGCATGATCCAACCGAAAGGCCCTAGGAGCCGCCCTGTGTTCTACTACGTGCTCAAGTACGTCGTCATCGGACCACTTCTGCGGTTGTTCTTCCGCCCCAGGATCGAGGGCCTGGAGCACGTGCCGGAGGACGGCGCGGCCATCATCGCCGGCAACCACCTGTCGTTCTCCGACCACTTCCTGATGCCCGCGATGCTCGGACGGCGCATCACCTTCCTCGCCAAGGCGGAGTACTTCACCGGGCCGGGCCTGAAGGGACGGCTGACCGCCGCCTTCTTCCACAGCATCGGGCAGATCCCGGTGGACCGTTCGGGGAAGGAGGCCGGACAGGCCGCCATCCGGGAAGGGCTCAAGGTGCTGGGCCGGGGCGAGCTGCTGGGCATCTACCCGGAGGGCACCCGTTCGCACGACGGCCGGCTCTACAAGGGCAAGGTGGGCGTGGCCGTCATGGCGATCAAGGCGCAGGTGCCGGTGGTGCCGTGCGCGATGGTGGGGACCTTCGAGATCCAGCCGCCGGGTCAGACCATCCCGCGCATCAAGCGGGTCACCATCCGCTTCGGCGAACCACTGGACTTCTCCCGCTACGCGGGCCTGGAGAACCAGAAGGCGGCGGTCCGGGCGGTCACCGACGAGATCATGTACGCGATCCTGGGGCTTTCGGGGCAGGAGTACGTCGACGAGTACGCGGCCAAGGTGAAGGCCGCGCAGGCCGAACAGGCCGGTCCGTCGGAAAAGTTCCCGAAACTGCGACGCCGACGGCGGATCCGCGCTCGGTGAACTCCGCTGCCCCGGCCCGCGGTCCCGGCCTAGCGTCCTTGCCATGACCAAGGGAAGCGCATGGGTTCTGGGAGCGACGGGACAGATCGGGCGGGTAGCCGTGCGGGCGCTCGTCGAGGACGGCTGGGAGGTGACGGCCGCCTCGCGCGGCGGCGGCGGGGACGACCGGTGGGACGACGCGGTGCGCACGGTCGCACTCGACCGGAACGAGGAGGGGGCGCTCGCGGCGGCACTGGGCGACGGCTGCGACGTACTGGTCGACATGGTGGCGTACGGCGCGGACCACGCCGGGCAGTTGACCGGTCTCGCCGACCGGATCGGTTCGGCGGTGGTCATCTCCAGCGGTGCGGTGTACGAGGACGACCGGGGCCGCAGCTTCGACACGCAGGAGGAGCCCGACGGCTCCCCGTGCTACCCCGTGCCGATCCCGGAGTCGCAGCGCACCGTGGAGCCGGGGGACGCGACGTACGGGACGCGGAAGATACGGCTGGAGCGGGATCTGCTGGCGGCCGGGGAGGCGCTGCCGGTGACGTTGCTGCGGGCCGGGGCGATCCACGGGCCGTACTGCCGCACACCGCGCGAGCTGTACTTCGTGAAGCGGCTGCTGGACGGCCGGACGCGGCGGGTGCTCGCCTTCGACGGGCGGTCGCGCTTCCACCCGGTCCATGTGTCCAACCTGGCGGAGCTGATCCGGCTCGCCGCCCTGCGGCCCGGTTCGCGGGTGCTCAACGCCGGGGACCCGCAGGCGCCGACGGTCCTCGAGATCGGTACGGCGATCGACGCGGTGCTCGGCCGGAGCACCGAGACGGTGCTGATGGCGGGCGCGCCCGGGGAGGACTTCGTCGGCGTGACGCCGTGGACTTCCGCCCACTCCATCGTGTACGACATGACGGCCGCCGAGCGGGAACTCGGGTACCGGCCCGTGACGGATTACGTGGAGTCGTTGCCGGAGACCGTCGAGTGGCTCGCCGCGCAGTTGGCGGACGGGGACTGGACGGAGATGTTCCCCGCCATGCTGCGGACCTACGGCAAGAAACTGTTCAACTACGCGCCGGAGGACGCCTGGCTGGAGGCCTACGACCGGAAGGCCTGAGGAGGGGGCGCGGGCGGCCGGTGGTGCGGCCGCCCGCGCCGGTGTCCGCGGTCCGTTACGGCTTCGGCGTGGCGTGCGGGGCGCACGTCACGTCGCGGCGGTCGGTCCGGCCGGTGAGCAGGTAGGTGTCCACCCGCTCGTTGACGCAGGGGTTGGTGATGCCGGTGACACCGTGCGAACCGGCGTCCCGCTCGGTGATGAGCCGCGAGCCCTTGAAGCGCCGGTGCAGTTCGACGGCGCCCTCGTACGGGGTGGCGGCGTCGCGCTCGGACTGGACGATCAGCACCGGCGGCAGGCCCTTGCGGGTCTTCACGTTCAGCGGGGTCTGCTGCTTGGCCCCCCAGGTGGCGCAGGGCAGGTTCATCCAGGCGTTGGCCCAGGTCATGAACGGGTAGTCCTTGTGCAGCCGGGTGTTGTCACGGTCCCAGGTGCGCCAGTCGGTGGGCCACTTGGCGTCCGCGCACTCGACCGCGGTGTACACGGCGTTGCCGTTCTCCGAGGAGATGTTCCCCGCGATGTCCGACATGTCCGGCCCGGCGGCGTCGATCAGGGCCTGGGTGTTTCCGCTGCGGTAGTCGCTCCAGGTGCGGGCGATGGAGACCCAGGTGGAGTCGTAGTAGGGCGCCCGCTGGAAGAAGCCGATGAGTTCGGCGGGGCCGACGACGCCGCCGAGCGGGTTCTTCTTGGCCTCGGCGCGCAGCTTCAGCCACTCCTGCTCGACCTTCTCGGGGGTGTCGCCGATGTGGAAGGCGGCGTCGTTGCGGGCGACCCAGGCCTTCCAGTCGTCCCAGCGCTTCTGGAAGGCGATGTCCTGGTTGAGGTTGGCCCGGTACCAGATGTTGTCCTTCGCCGGGTTGACGACGCTGTCGACGACCATGCGGCGGACGTGGTCCGGGAAGAGCGTGCCGTAGACCGCGCCCAGGTAGGTGCCGTAGGAGACGCCCAGGAAGTTGAGCTTCTTCTCGCCGAGCGCGGCGCGGATGACGTCCATGTCGCGTGCGGTGTTGGGGGTGGTCATGTGCGGCAGCATGTCGCCGCTGCGTTCGGCGCAGCCGGCCGCGTACTCGGCGGCGAGTTTGCGCTGGGCGAGCTTGTCGGCCTCGGAGTCGGGCACGGGGTCGGCCTTGGGGGCGCTGACGTACTCCTGCGGGTCGACGCAGGAGATCGGCGCGGAGTGGCCGACGCCCCGCGGGTCGAAGCCCACGAAGTCGTAGGCCTTCGCGGCGTTCGCCCAGATCGGGTTCTTGGTGGCGACGCGCTTGGGGAACGCCATGCCCGACCCGCCGGGGCCGCCCGGGTTGTAGAGCAGCGCTCCCTGGCGCTCGTCGGGGGTACCGGTGCTGACGTGCCGGTCGACGGCTATTCGGATCTTCTTGCCGTCGGGCCTGGCGTAGTCGAGCGGCACGGTCACCCAGCCGCACTGGATGGGTGCGGCGATGCCCCAGTCGGCCGGGCAGTCCTTCCAGTCGATGCCTGCCCTGGCTGCCCGGGCCGCGGCGAGCTCGACGCCACGGGCCTCGGAGCCACGGTGGTGACGGCTCTCGGCAGTGGCCGCGGGCGCGGACATCACGCCCGCCACGAGTGTGCCCGCGATCAGAGCGCCGGCCGGGCCGAGCACTGCGGTGCGTCTCAAGTGGAACCCCCATCGGATCCGAAGCGCCACCGGTGGTGGCGCGGTTCATTCGGGACCTTTCGCGGATCCTGTCTCCTGTGAGGTTCCTGAGAACAGATCGCACATCCACTTCTTTATCGAATCGATAACCGGACACCGGTGTCCCGCTGACCGGTGTTCAGCCTCCGGTCGTCCTGCGCGTGACCGATTCCTCGTCGTACGCGTTCAACGCCTCGTCCAGGACCCGGCGCAGCAGGCGCGCGTCGGGGGCGGTGGCGGTGACGAGTGCGGCGGGACCGGTCAGCGGGGCGAGTACGGCCGTCGGTCCCAGCAGCCGTGCTTCGGGACGACGTTCGGCGAACGCCGGATCCACCAGGAGGAGTTGCCCGACGGCCCGGTGGCCGCCGAGGACCGCCGGCCCGTCCCAGCCGCCGGGCGCACCCGGCCCGTACGACGTCTCCTGGTCGAGCAGCGGACGGCCGTCGCGGTGCGCGGTGATGCGGCTGGTGAGGGTGCCGGGATCCTCGGCGTGCCGGCCGAGGACCTGTTCCTCGCGCAGCACCAGCCGCGCGGTGGGGGCGAGCCGGATCCGGGTACGCGTGCGCAGCACGCTGCCGCGCACCGAGACGAGCTGTTCCGGGAGCCAGCGCAGTTCGGCCTCCTCCCCCACGGTCAACTCGATGTCGTACGAGGCGGGTTCGGCGCTCCTTCCGGGCAGGGCGACGGTCGCCGCCGCGGCGTCGACGGTGAGCCGGGCACCGCCCTCCACCCGTGCCTCGACGGCCAGCCGGTCGCCGCCGAGCGGTGCGCTCATGGCTCCGACGACGGTGACCCGGGCGCCGGGCCCGTTCACCGCCCGGGTCCGGCGCAGTGCCAGCGGCCCGTCGCTCTCCAGCACGGGGAGCGAGGTGCGGCCCCGGCCGTCGGGGACCGCGACGATCCGGGCGGTGGCCCGGACGCTCATGCCGTCCAGGCGGCGAGCCGCCCGCGCACCCAGTCGGCGACGGGGCCGACGCCTTCCCCGGAGGTGAGCGAGGTGAGGACCACGGGGAGCGGTCCGCGCTGCTGTGCGGCGTCGCGGGTCATCCGACCGAGGTCCGAACCCACATGGGGGGCGAGGTCGGTCTTGTTGATGACGAGCAGGTCGGCGGTGGTGACGCCGGGGCCGCCCTTGCGGGGGATGTCGTCGCCGCCGGCCACGTCGATGACGAAGACCTGGGCGTCGACGAGTCCCCTGGAGAAGGTGGCGGTGAGGTTGTCGCCACCGGACTCGACCAGGATCAGATCGAGCGGTCCGACGGTGTCCTCCAGGTCCTCGACGGCTTCGAGGTTGGCGGAGATGTCGTCGCGGATCGCGGTGTGCGGACAGGCGCCGGTCTCCACGGCCTGGATGCGCTCGGGCGGCAGGACGGCCTCGCGGAGCAGGAATTCGGCGTCCTCGCGGGTGTAGATGTCGTTGGTGACGACGGCGATGGAGTACCGGTCGCGCAGGGTGCGGCAGAGGGCGGCGACGGTGGCGGTCTTGCCGGAACCGACCGGCCCGCCGAGACCGATCCTGAGGGCCCTGCGGGTGCCGTCGGGGCGGGCGGCGTCGGCGCTCACGGCGGCGGGGCCGTGGGATGTGTGGTCGAGGTGCATGGGTTCGGCTCCTGGTCCGTGCGGGGTCACGAGGCGAACAGGCGGACCTGGCGGGCCGCGTGCGCCTCGGCGGTGATGTCGAGGAGGGGGGCGGAGGCCGCGGGCAGTTCGTCGACGGTTCCGTGCGCCGCGGCGGCGGCCCGTTCGGCGATCCGGTCGAGGTCGGGCGCGAGTCGGGCGAGGACGGCGGTGGCCTCGAAGGGGTCGAGGGAGAGCAGCCGGACGACCGCGGTGGCGGGGCCGCCGACGGATTCGTACGCCGCCGCGTACGCGGCGTCCAGCGGTGCGAGACCGGCCGACCGGGCGGTCAGACCCAGCACCACCGGTTGGTGGGCGCCGCGCGGCCGGGCCGCGGCGAGCGCGTCGAGTTCGGGGCCGGGCCAGGTGGCGCGGGCAGCCCGCATCAGTTGCCGGCCGAGTCTGCGGGCGACGGCGCGCAGTGCGGGCGAGGGGGTGCGGGCGTCGGCGGCCTCGTCGAGGGCGAGCGGGTCGTGGCCGTGGGCGGCCGCCGCGGCGAGTGCGGCGGCTGTCAGCCCGGTGGTGTGCAGTCGGCCCCGGCAGAACGCGGCGAGGTCCCCGGCGTCGCGGACGCGCCCCTGTTCCACGGCCGCTTCGGCACCACCGGAGTGGGCGTGGCCCCCGGCGGGGAAGCGGCCGTCGGCGAGGACGAGCAGGGCCGCCCGGCTCATCGCCCGGTCCTCGTCATCGGCCGCGGCCGCACGGTCCGTGCTGTCGGCCGCGCGGTCCATGTCATCAGTCGCATGGTCCGTGCCGTCGGCCGCACGGTCCGCATCGGTCGCACGTTCCGCATCAGAAGAGGAAGTAGCGCTGGGCCATGGGCAGTTCGGCGGCCGGTGCCGGTTCGACCGGCTCGCCGTCGATCGTCACGGCGAAGCTGTCGGGGTCGACGTGGACCCGTGGCAGCGCGTCGTTCTCCCGCATGTCGGCCTTGGTGACGCCGCGCGTGCCGGCGATGGGCACGAAGCGCTTCCCGAGCCCGAGGCGTTCGGGCAGGCCGTCCTCGACGGCCGCGCCCGCCACGAAGTTGAGGGAGTTGGCCGCGGGGGAACGGCCCACCGCACCGAACATCGGGCGGGGCAGCATCGGTTGCGGCGTCGGGATGGAGGCGTTGGCGTCACCCATCTGCGCGTACGCGATCTGGCCGCCCTTGATGACCAGGTGCGGCTTCACGCCGAAGAACGCCGGCTCCCACAGCACCAGGTCGGCGAGCTTGCCCGTCTCCACCGAGCCGGTCTCCCGGTCGAGTCCCTGGGCGACGGCCGGGTTGATGGTGTATTTGGCGACATAGCGACGCACCCGGTGGTTGTCGGCCCGCCCGTCGCCGGGCAGTGCGCCGCGGCGCTTCTTCATCACGTGGGCGGTCTGCCAGGTGCGCAGGACGACTTCGCCGATGCGCCCCATGGCCTGGGAGTCCGAGGAGATGATCGAGATGGCGCCGAGGTCGTGGAGGATGTCCTCGGCCGCGATCGTCGAGGGCCTGATGCGTGATTCGGCGAAGGCCAGGTCCTCCGGCACCGCCGGGTTGAGGTGGTGGCAGACCATCAGCATGTCGAGGTGTTCCTCGATGGTGTTGACGGTGTGCGGCCGGGTCGGATTGGTGGAGCTGGGCAGGACGTACGGCTCCGAGACGACGCCGATGATGTCCGGGGCGTGCCCGCCGCCGGCACCCTCGGTGTGGTACGCGTGGATGGTGCGCCCGGCGACGGCGGCGAGGGTGTCGGCGACGAACCCGGCCTCGTTGAGGGTGTCGGTGTGGATGGCGAGCTGGGCGCCCGTCTCCTCGCAGACACCCAGGCAGGCGTCGATGACGGCGGGGGTGGCGCCCCAGTCCTCGTGGATCTTGAATCCGAGTGCTCCGGCCCGCAGTTGGGAGTGCATGGCCTCGCGCGACATGGTGTTGCCCTTGCCGAGCAGACCTATGTTGACGGGGTACGCGTCCAGCGCCTCGAACATCCGGGCGAGGTGCCACGGTCCCGGTGTGACGGTGGTGGCCCTGGTGCCCTCGGCCGGTCCGGTGCCGCCGCCGACCAGGGTGGTGATCCCGGCGGAGAGCGCCTGGTCGACCAGGGTCGGCGAGATGAAGTGGACGTGGGCGTCGATGGCGCCCGCGGTGAGGATCCTGCCGTTGCCCGCGATGATCTCGGTCTCGGGGCCGATGACCAGGTCGGGGTGGACACCGTCCATGGTGTCCGGGTTGCCGGCCTTGCCGATCCCGGTGATCCGGCCGTCGCGGATGCCGACGTCCGCCTTGACCACGCCCCAGTGGTCGATGATCACGGCGCCGGTGACGACGGTGTCCGGGGCGCCCTCGGCGCGGGTGGTACGGGCCTGGCCCATCGATTCGCGGATCACCTTGCCGCCGCCGAACACCGCCTCGTCCCCGGCGATTCCGGGGCCGCCCGAGCGGTCCTCCTCGATCTCCACGAGCAGGTCGGTGTCGGCGAGCCGGATGCGGTCGCCGGTCGTCGGCCCGAACAGGTCGGCGTACCCGGCGCGGTCGAGCTCAGCCATCGAGGGCACCTCCGGTCTCGCCCCGCAGGCCGGGGACGACGCGCCGTCCGGCGATGGGGACGAGTTCGACGTCGACGGGCACGCCGGGTTCGAAGCGCACGGCGGTCCCGGCGGGAATGTTCAGCCGCAGGCCGCGGGCGGCCGAACGGTCGAAGCCCAGGCCGGGGTTGGCCTCGGCGAAGTGGTAGTGCGAGCCGACCTGGACGGGCCGGTCGGCGGTGTTGAGCACGGTGAGGCGGGTGACGGGGCGGCCCTCGTTGAACGGCACGGGCCCGTCCGCGTACAGAATCTCTCCGGGAATCATCGGCGGTCCCCCGTCAGACGATCGGCTCGTGGACGGTGACGAGCTTGGTGCCGTCCGGGAAGGTGGCCTCGACCTGGACGTCATGGATCATCTCGGGCACCCCGTCCATGACGTCGTCGCGACCGAGCACCGCACGGCCCGACACCATCAGTTCGGAGACGGTACGGCCGTCGCGGGCGCCCTCCAGCAGGTGCACCGTGATCAGCGCGACCGCTTCGGGGTGGTTGAGCCGCAGCCCGCGCTCCCGGCGTTTTCGGGCCACGTCGGCGGCCACATGGACGAGCAGGCGCTCCTGCTCGTGCGGGGTCAGTCGCACGCTTCCACCTCACAGTCCCGTGCCCGGCCCCGGGCACAGCGGGACACTAGCCGCGCTCAACAGACTGTTGAACGCCGTAAGGGTGCCCCGCGGCGAGGTATTGCACGTTAGGGCCGAAGTTTTTCCGGCGCGTTAACTGACCCTTTGCCGATCCATGGACGTACGGCCCGCGCGCGGGCCGACGCGAGAACCGGTACGCAGGCCGGTGCACGGGGCGGCGTGCGGGCCGACGCGAGGGGCCGCCCCGGTACCGCGGACCGGGGAGGCGGCGGGCCGCCCCGCCGCGGCCCTCAGCTGCCCGGCTCCCGGTGCCGGGGGTGTTCCGCCGCGATGCCGAAGCGCTGCCGTTCGCCGGGAGCGGACGGCGGGGAGCCGATCGAGGAGACCGAGCTGATCGCCCGCTCCTCGGCCGCCGCCTCGTCGTTCTCGAGTCGTTCCAGGTCAGCGGCCGAGACCAGCGCCACCAACGGCTTGCCGTGCCGGGTCACGACCACGCGTTCGCCGCCGTAGACGACACGGTTGATCAGTTCGGCGAGCTCAGCCCGTGCTTGCGTCACCGGAATCTCATAGGCCATGCCCCCCATCATAACCTTCTGTACGTCCTGTACATTTTTTACAGAAGCATATGCAGGCTGCCGTGCAGACCCGGAGGAGAGGCATCGCCATGCTGTTCCACCCCACCGCCCGCCACGTGCTGCCCGAGTTCACCGAGCGCACCAGCAGCGGGACCCGCACCCTCGACCCGTACTCCAAGCTGCTCTCCGAGCGGATCGTCTTCCTCGGCACCCCGGTCGACGACGCCGCCGCCTCCGACCTGATCGCCCAGTTCATGTACCTGGAGCACGACGCCCCGGACCGGCCCGTCTCGCTCTACATCAACTCCCCCGGGGGCTCGTTCGGGGCCATGTCGGCGATCCACGACACGATGCAGTACCTCAGCTGCGAGGTGGAGACCTACTGCCTCGGCCAGGCCGGCTCCTGCGCGGCAACGCTGCTCGCCGCGGGCACCCCCGGCCGCCGTCACGCACTGCCCGGGGCCCGGGTGGTGGTGCAACAACCCGCGCTCCCCGAGCCCCTGCGGGGCCAGCCGTCCGATCTGGAGATCGAGGCGCGGGAGCTGGAACGGGTCCGGGGCATGCTCATCGACCTGTTGGCCCGTCACACCGGCCGCGACGCCGAACGCATCGCCACCGACATCGAACGCGACCTGGTCCTCGACGCGGCGGAAGCCAAGGCGTACGGCCTGGTCGACCACATCGTGACGAGCCGCAAGGCGTCGCTCCCTCCGCACGGCACGCGGTGAACGCCCGATGCAGCCGCCCGACTTCCCGCCGCTGCCCGCACTGACCCGCGCCGAGGGGGAGTTCATCGACCACTACCTCGAAGTCCTCGACCAGCTGGGCCGGATCAACCCGGCCCGGGGCAGTGACACCTACGGCGCGTTGCGCGCCGCGCAGGCACTGGTCTCACGGGCCGGCGACCTGCGGGACGCGCTGGCGCTGATGCACGAGCGCGGGGAGGCCCGGATCCATGCCGCCACCCTGGCCCGGGCGCTGCGCGTGCTGGACGGGGAGCGGCGGGCCGGGCGCGTCACCGTACCGCCCGCTCCGGCGAGTTGACCGGCGCCCGGCCCTTCGCGTCCGCCGGAGTGCGCGCCGCCCCCTCCCGTTCCGGAGCACGGCGCGCGTCACTCAACTCCCGTACTCGACACGCCCGGAGCGCACGGCGAAATTCCTCGCTCGTTCGGCGTAGGGAGTCCCTCGCGCGAGGGACTTGCCAACTTGCGTTTTCTGCGTGACCAGTGGACGGAATCGGCCGTTCCGTCCCTGGTACGAGACCGGGGCGAATGTCCCGAACAGCCGTCGGAATCGCCATGTCCACTCGAACGGGTCAGTCGTGAGGAGCCTCACAAATCACTGTTTCGACTCGGAAATCCGACAGTGAGTGCGTCAAGATCCCCTGGACGACAAGCCCCCGCCACCGCGGCGGGGCGGTCCGGGCGGACGCCGAGTCCTGCCGCCGCCCGGATGCCTGGTCGACGGAAGTGGATCGGCAGGAGTGGAGGACCCGAGCACAACGGGTCGGCCGGAACATCGGTCGTCCCTCGGGGTGAAGCCGCCGAAAGCGGCCGGGCAACTTCGCCAGCCCGAACCCGACAGGTCATCCTTCACAGGCGGCTGACGAAGGGTTGCGCATGACTGCGCAGGTTCATGTCCCGTCTCTGCTCGCCCGGGCCGGTACGGCCTCGGTTCTGACGCTCGCCGCCGTGGGCGGCACCATGATCGCCCCGGGTGCCACGACGGAGGCCCAGGCCGCGACCCGGTCGATGAAGGCACTCAGCATCGCCGCGTCGAAGAAGGGTTCGCCCTACCGCTGGGGAGCCACCGGCCCCAACCGTTTCGACTGCTCCGGCCTGACGCTCTACTCGTTCAAGAAGGCGGGCAAGAAGCTGCCCCGCACGGCCCAGCAGCAGTACAACAAGACCCGTCACATCTCGGCCTCGAACCGGCAACGCGGCGACCTGGTCTTCTTCCACTCCGGCCGCAGCGTCTACCACGTGGGGATCTACGCCGGGAAGGGAAAGATCTGGCACTCGCCGAGGACCGGCGCGGTGGTCCGGCTGGAGAAGATCTGGACGAGGAGCGTCTACTACGGGCGGGTCCGCTGAAGTACGCCCGACGGCCCGGGGCCCTCCCCCGGACCGCGCCCCGGGCCGCGCCCCGGACGGGCGGTGGCGGCGCCCATCGCCCGTCCGCCCCGCCCTCAGCCGTGCACGGGACCGGGCCAGGGGAGCACGATCCACACCGTCTTGCCGCCGTCGGCGGTGGGGGTGACCGCGAGCCGTCCCCCGTACTCCTTGGCCAGGGTCCGGATGATGACCATGCCTCGTCCGTTGTCCTGCTGGACGGCCGCGGGCAGTCGCCGGGGCCAACGCGGGTGACTGTCCGTCACCCCCAGCGACAGTTGTTCCTCCCGGTCCAGCCGGAGGTCCACCGTGAAGGTGGGCGACTGCCCGAAGGTGTGCTGAACCGCGTTGGTCGCGAGTTCCGAGACGATGAGCCGGACGCCGTCGGCGAATTCGCCGTCGACGGCCAGACCCCATTCGGTGAGCACCCTGGCCACGTACTTCCGGGCCGCCGCGACCGATACCGGCTCGCTCGGCAGGGTGACGCTTGCTTCCTGATGATCCGCCATGGCAAGCCGCCCCTTTCCCACCCGGACCGACCGGCTGTCTGTCCGGGTCGTGCTTCGCGCCAGATTGCCACCGATGCTGCCCTCTGCAACGGTGATCCACCAAGATATGCATATATCTGTCGCTCGATGCGGTGAACCCCTTCACGCGAAACCGTGAGCGGGCGACAGACTGTCCGTCCGGCGGGCGAGGGAGGGAGGCCGCGGATGCGGCACGGTCCTGCGGTACGGCGTCGCAAGCTCGGGGAGGAACTCCGGAGCCTGCGCCACACATCGGGGCTGACCAGCCGGGACGCCGCGCGGATACTCGGCTGGCACCAGTCGAAGGTCAGTCGGATCGAGACCGGTGTCAGCGGGGTGCGGCCGGCCGATGTGACCCGGCTGCTGGACGCCTACGGGGTGAACGACACGCAGTTGCGGGATCTCCTGGCGGCACTGGCGGGTTCGGCGGGCGGGGGCGGCACCGGGTGGTGGCACGCCTATCGCGGCCTGATCCCGCCCCAGTACCGCGATTTCATCAGCCTGGAGTCCCAGGCGCGGACCGCGCGCACTCTGGAGACCTCGGTGGTGCCGGGGCTCCTCCAGACGGCCGACTACGCGCGTGCGGTGACCCGGGCGTCGCTGGACGGACTGCCCGCCGCCCGGCTGGACTCACTGGTGGAGGTGCGCCTCGCCAGGCAGGGAGTGCTGTGCAGCGATCCGCCGCTGCGGCTGAGCGCGGTGCTCGACGAGGCGGTCCTGCGGCGGGAGGTCGGCGGGCGCCGGGTGATGAGGGACCAGCTGCGGCATCTGACCCGAGTGGCTCAACTCCCCCATGTGCAACTCCAGTTGCTGCCGTTCTCGGTCGGCGGCTACGCCGGCCTCACCGGACCTTTCGTTATTTTCTCTTTTCCGAACACTTCTGATCTCGACGTGATTGTTCTTGACCATTTGACGAGTAGCCTCTACCTGGAGCGGAAAGAAGACCTTGAGGCGTACAGCTCGGCCTTCCGCACCATGCAGGCCCACGCGCTGTCGCCCGAGCACTCGTTGGACCTCATCGCCGCGATCGACCGCGGCGACCGGTGACTTCGGACCGCCCGAGAGGACGTCATGTCGGATTCCCTCGCACAACACGACTTACGGTGGCGGCGCAGCAGCCGCAGCACGGGTATGAACAACTGTGTGGAAGCCGCTCCGTTCACGGACGGGCGGCTGGCCGTACGGGACTCCAAGGACGTGTCCAGGCCACCGCTGCGGTTCTCCGCGGTGGCCTGGACCTCCTTCGTCTCCGGGCTGTGCCGGGATCCGTTCAGCTGACGGGGGCGGTCCGCCGCACGGTCGCCACGGCCGCGCCGATCTGTTCCTCGGTCAGGTCGGCGCGCGCGGTCAGTCGCAGCCGGGACACCCCGTCCGGCACCGACGGCGGCCGGAAGCAGCCCACGACGACCCCGGCGGCACGGCAGTCGGCCGCCCAGCGCACGGCGGCCTCCGCCGACGGGGCGCGCACCGACACCACCGCCGCGTCGGGGCGCACGGCGGTCAGACCGGCCGCCGTCAGCCGCTCGTACAGGGCGGTGGCCACCTCACGGGCCCGGCCCGCGCGCTCGGGTTCCCGGCGCAGCAGCCGCAGACCGCCCAGCGCGGCACCCGCCGCGGCCGGTGCGAGACCGGTGTCGAAGATGAACGTACGGGCCGTGTTGACCAGGTGCTCGATGACCCGGACGGGGCCGAGGACGGCTCCGCCCTGGCTGCCGAGGGACTTGGAGAGGGTGAGTGTGGCGACGATCCCCGTGCCGCCCGCGAGACCGGCGGCGGCGAGCGCGCCGCGGCCGCCTTCCCCCAGTACGCCCAGCCCGTGCGCGTCGTCGACGAGCAGCGCGGCGCCCTCCGCGCGGCAGACCTCGGCCAGGTGGGGCAGCGGTGCCGCGTCGCCGTCGACGGAGAAGACCGAGTCGGTGACGGCCAGCGCCCTGCCGCCGTGCGCCCGCAGTTCCTTGCGCACGGCGTCGGGGTCGGCGTGCGTGACCACGGCGGTCTCGGCGCGGGAGAGCCGGCAGCCGTCCACGATCGAGGCGTGGTTGCCCGCGTCGGAGACGATCAGCGAGCCGCGTCCGGTGAGCGCCGTGATGGCCGCGAGGTTGGCCGCGTAGCCCGACGACAGCACCAGGGCCGCTTCGAAACCGCAGAAATCGGCCAGCTCACGCTCCAGTTCGGCATGCAGTGCGGTGGAGCCGGTGACAAGTCTGGATCCGGTCGCGCCCGCGCCCCACCGGTGTGCGGCCCCGGCCGCGGCGGCGGTGACCTCGGGGTGCCGGGTCAGCCCCAGGTAGTCGTTGCTCGCGAGGTCCAGGACGTCGGACCCGGCGGACCGGGGGCGGAGCGTGCGGACGAGACCGGCGTCCGCGCGGCGGCGCGCCTCGTCGTCGATCCAGCCGAACGGGTCGAGGGGCATGAGCGATCCCTTTTGTAGGCAGCTCACAGACCCTAACCGCGGGCGCCACAGGTCATGGTGTGGCAATACACACACCCTCGACAGGCTCTGTTGTCCGGTTCCTCCTTGGCTGCGGGCCGTGCGGTAGGCCAGGATCATCGCCATGGACCTCCTGAACACGCTGGTGGACAAGGGGCTGCGGCGCGAGCTGCCGACCCGCGAAGAAGCACTCGCCGTACTGGCGACGTCGGACGACGATCTGCTCGAAGTGGTGGCCGCGGCCGGAAAGGTGCGCCGTCAGTGGTTCGGGCGGCGCGTGAAGCTGAACTATCTGGTCAACCTCAAGTCCGGTCTGTGCCCCGAGGACTGCTCGTACTGCTCGCAGCGGCTCGGCTCGAAGGCCGGCATCCTCAAGTACACCTGGCTGAAACCCGATGAGGCGTCCAAGGCCGCCGCCGCGGGCGTGGCCGGTGGTGCCAAGCGGGTGTGTCTGGTGGCGAGCGGTCGCGGTCCGACGGACCGCGACGTCGACCGGGTGTCGGAGACCATCGAGGCGATCAAGGAACAGAACGAGGGCGTCGAGGTGTGCGCCTGTCTCGGCCTGCTCTCCGACGGGCAGGCCGAACGGCTGCGCTCGGCGGGCGCCGACGCGTACAACCACAACCTCAACACGTCCGAGGGGACGTACGGGGAGATCACCACCACCCACACCTATGCCGACCGGGTGGAAACCGTGCAGCAGGCGCAGGACGCCGGGCTGTCGGCGTGCTCCGGGCTGATCGCCGGGATGGGCGAGAGCGACGCCGATCTGGTCGATGTCGTCTTCTCGCTGCGCGAGCTGGACCCGGACTCGGTGCCGGTGAACTTCCTGATCCCGTTCGAGGGGACTCCACTGGCCAAGGAGTGGAACCTCACCCCGCAGCGCTGCCTGCGCATCCTGGCGATGGTCCGGTTCGTCTGCCCGGACGTGGAGGTACGGCTCGCGGGCGGGCGCGAGGTGCATCTGCGCTCGATGCAGCCGCTCGCCCTGCATCTGGTCAACTCGATCTTCCTGGGCGACTACCTCACCAGCGAGGGACAGGCGGGCCAGGCGGACCTGGACATGATCGCGGACGCCGGTTTCGAGGTGGAGGGAGCGGACACCACGACGCTGCCCGCACACCGTGCGGAGTCCGGCGGCGGCTGCGGTTCGCACGAGGGCGGCTGCGCACCGTGCGGCGACGCTCCCGAGGAGGCCGCGGCTGCTCCCCGGGAGGCACCGGCCGCGCGCACGGACCTGGTGGCGGTCCGCCGTCGCGGCGCGGGAACGGATCTCGCCCCCAATGCCTGAGGTCCTCTCCCCGGCCGAGCTGCGCGCCCTGGACCGGGCCCACGTCTGGCATCCGTACGGCCCGATGCCGGGCCGGCAGGAGCCGCTGGTCGTGGAGTCCGCGTCCGGGGTGCGGCTGCGGCTGGCCGAACCGGCCCATGGGCAGCGCGAGTTGGTGGACGGCATGTCGTCCTGGTGGTCGGCGGTGCACGGCTACAACCACCCGGTGCTCAACGAGGCGGCCCGCGGCCAGCTGGACCGGATGAGCCATGTGATGTTCGGCGGGCTGACCCACGAGCCCGCCGTGCGGCTGGCCACCCGGCTGGTCGAGATCACCCCGGAGCCGCTGCGGCACGTGTTCCTGGCCGACTCCGGGTCGGTCTCCGTCGAGGTCGCGGTGAAGATGTGCCTGCAGTACTGGCGCTCGGCCGGGCGACCGGCCAAGCAGCGGCTGCTGACCTGGCGGGGCGGCTACCACGGGGACACCTGGCAGCCGATGTCGGTGTGCGATCCGGAGGGCGGGATGCACGAGCTGTGGTCGGGCGTCCTGCCCCGGCAGGTCTTCGCCGACGCGCCCCCGGCCGGTTTCGACGCGGAACCGGACGCCGCGTACGCACAACACCTGCGGGAGCTGATCGCCGAGCACGCCGACCGGCTGGCCGCGGTGATCGTGGAACCGGTGGTGCAGGGCGCGGGCGGAATGCGGTTCCACTCCCCCGCGTACCTGCGGGTGCTCCGCGAGGCGTGCGACGCCCATGACGTCCTGCTGGTGTTCGACGAGATCGCCACGGGTTTCGGCCGCACGGGCGAGCTGTTCGCCGCCGGGCACGCGGGGGTGTCGCCCGATGTCATGTGCGTGGGCAAGGCCCTGACCGGCGGCTATCTGACGATGGCGGCGACGCTGTGCACCTCCCGGGTGGCGGAGGGCATCTCGCGCGGCGACGTGCCGGTGCTCGCGCACGGTCCGACGTTCATGGGCAACCCGCTCGCCTCCGCCGTGGCCTGCGCCTCCGTCGACCTGCTGCTCGGCCGGGACTGGCGGCAAGAGGTGGAGCGGATCGGCACGGGGCTGCGGGACGGCCTCGCCCCTGCGGCGGAACTGCCGGGGGTGAGGGACGTACGGGTGCTGGGCGCGATCGGCGTCGTACAGCTGGACCATGAGGTGGACATGGCGGCCGCGACCCGGGCGGCGGTGCGGGAGGGCGTGTGGCTGCGGCCGTTCCGCGACCTCGTCTACACGATGCCGCCGTACGTGACCGACGACGAGGACGTGGCGCGGATCTGCCGTGCCGTGCGCGCGGCTGCGCGGGAGGGCTGAGATGACCGTTCTGGTGGTGACGGGTACGGGCACGGAGATCGGCAAGACGATCGTGACGGCGGCCGTGGCGGCGGTGCGCCCGGACCGTTCCGTCGCGGTGCTCAAGCCCGCGCAGACGGGGCTCGCGCCGGGTGAGCCGGGGGATGCGGCCGAGGTGGCGCGGCTGGCCGGCGGTCATGTCACCGCGGTCGAACTGGCGCGTTTCCCCGAGCCGTTGGCGCCCGCCACGGCCGCCCGCAGGGCGGGGCTGCCTCCGGTGCGGCCGCACGAGATCGCCGACGCGGCGGAGAAACTGGCGACCGAGCACGATCTCGTGCTGATCGAGGGCGCGGGCGGTCTGCTGGTGCGGTTCGACGACGAGGGCGCGACCCTCGCCGACGCGGCCCGGCTGCTGGCCGCCCCGGTGCTGGTCGTGACGCCCGCCGGGCTGGGCACGCTCAACACCGCGGCACTGACCTCGGAGGCGCTGCGGGCCCGGGGGCTCGAATGCCGCGGCCTGGTGGTGGGCAGCATGCCCGCCGAGCCGGACCTGGCGGCGCGCTGCAACCTGGTGGACCTGCCGGTGGTGACGGGCGCGCCGCTCCTGGGCGCGGTACCGGCCGGTGCGGGTGCGCTGGCGCCCGCCGACTTCCGTGCGCGGTCCGGGAGTTGGCTCACCGCGGAGCTGGGCGGGAACCGGCCGCCCCGCTGAGCGGCCGTGCCGTACGGAACGGAACCGGCCGGGCGGGCCGACGGGGAGAATTTGTTGCACGGAGCGGGAAGAATCCAAGGAGAGCCGCACTCTTCGCTCGTGCGCCCGGCCGAGGAGGTCCGTCATGCGTCTGCGCAACGAGAGAATCCCGCAGGACGCGGTGCACCATCCCGTCTTCGCCCGGTTCTACGCCTTGGTGAGCGTGGTCGCGGAGACCAGGGCGGGGCTGGGCGCGGTGCGTGCGGAGCTGCTGGCCGGAATGTCCGGCCGGGTCATCGAGGTGGGCGCGGGCAACGGGCTGAACTTCGCGCACTACCCGCCCGGGGTGGCGGAGGTGGTGGCCGTCGAACCCGAGCGCGGCCTTCGGCAGTTGGCGGTGCGGTCGGCGGTGCGCGCCGGCATTCCGGTGGACGTGGTGCCGGGCACGGCGGAGGCGCTGCCGGTCAGGAGCGAGGCGTTCGACGGAGCCGTCGCGTCGCTGGTGCTGTGCACCGTACGGGATGTGGAGCGCTCGCTCGCGGAGATCAGGAGGGTGCTGCGGCCCGGTGGTGAGCTGCGCTTCTTCGAACACGTGCGGGCCGAGGGCCGGGCCATGGCGCTGACGCAGCAGGTACTGGACCGTACGGTCTGGCCGCTGCTGACGGGCGGGTGCCATACGGCGCGCGACACTTTGGCGGCCATCGAGGGGGCCGGGTTCGTGGTGGAGTCCTACCGCAGGGTCAGGATGCCGGAGCGGGGCGTCCAGCTGCCCACCTCGTCATGCGTACTGGGCACAGCCCGGCGACCGGACGGGCCGGACTGACGTCCCGTGCCGTCTCCGGGCCCGAACCGCCCGCCCGTCGCGCCGTCACGGACCGGGGCGGGCGCGTCGCCCACCGTGCCGCCCTGCGGTGCTGCGGTGCTGCGGTGCTGCGGTGCTGCGGTGCTGCGGTGCTGCGGTGCTGCGGTGCTGCGGTGCTGCGGTCACAGGCTCCACTGGCGCAGCTCGTCGGCAATGGCCCGGACGTCGGCCTTGCCTTCCTTGACCAGCCTGGCCAGATCGCGTACCTGCTCGGGCGAGGTGATGACCTTGAGCCCGGAGGCCACGAGGTAGCCGTACGCGACGGCGGAGGAGAACATCGCGTTGGAGTGTTCGAGCGCGGGAACGTGGAGCAGCAGCTGCAGGAGCGCGGCGGCCCTGGTGTGCGGGTCGCTGTAGACGGGGCTGCCGAAGATCTCGGCCTCATGGCGGGCCACCGCGGCCACGAGCGCGCCCCAGTCGACGACCTGAGGATCGCCGGGGGTCTTGTGCTCGGCCACCATGAGCAGCCAGGACAGGTCGATCTTGAGGTTCAACGCGTGCCTTTGCGCTCCGGGCCGAACTCCTCGGCGAACACCGACTCGTACTGCTTCATGAAGTCGGCCGCTGCTTCGACGAAGGTGTGTCCGACCTCGCCCGCGTCCTGCCGCACGAGCTCCTCTATGTAGCGGTTCACGCTCATCCCCCTTTGCAACGCGCGTTGCCGCGCGGCCTCGGCGGTGGCCTCGTCCACTCTCACGTTCAGCTGAGTCTTGGGCACGAAACCACGCTAGCGCGCTTGCGCTAGCACCGGCAACAGCTGCTCCCGATGCCTCGTACACCCTTCGGCCGCACCCCTCGCGAGGGGCTCATCAGGGCCCGTGGATGTGATGCCACCCATAGGAGCTGGATCACATACCAAGGCGCTTAGTAGCAACGAACCCTCTTCGGACGCCTCAAAGAGCCACCAAAACTCYCATTTCGGACATTGCTCCGTATTCRGGTAGTACGTCACATCGTTGACCCCTGCCGGGGCCGCCGCTAACCATGGCTGTCATCGCGGAACCGCCGGACCGGCCGAGCACGTACGAGGCCGTCCGTGCCACCCGCACCGCAGGATCCGTACCCGCACCGCCCCCACCCGCGGCACTCCCGTGCCCGGACCGGGGCACCGCACCGCATCGCACACCAGGAGAACCCACCCGCATGATGATCACCCGTACCCGTCTGCGCGCCCTGACCGCCACCGTCGCCACCACCACCGCCGCCGCGGCCGCCGCCCTCACCCTCACCTCCACCTCCGCGCAGGCCGCCGAGGCCCCCCAGGCCGTCCCCGCGGCCAAGACCTCCACCGTCACCACCGCCGCCCAGGGCGACAAGGGCAACGCCGGCAACCTCGACGGCTGGATCAAGGAAGCACTGGCCATCATGAAGGCCAAGGGCATCCCCGGCACCTACGAGGGCCTGCACCGCAACATCATGCGCGAGTCCAGCGGCAACCCCAACGCCCAGAACGGCTGGGACGTCAACGCCCAGAAGGGCACCCCCTCCAAGGGCCTGCTCCAGGTCATCCAGCCCACCTTCGACGCCTACCACGTCGACGGCACCGCCCACAGCCTCACCGACCCCGTCGCCAACATCACCGCGGCCGCCAACTACGCCGCCGACCGCTACGGCTCCATCGACAACGTCAACTCCGCCTACTGACAAGGGCGTCACGGGTCGATCGGACCGGGCGGCGAACGCCCACGACCCCATGCGGAACCACTGCGGGACGGCCCTCAGAGCTGCCGCAGGTGATCACGCAACGTGCGGGCCACCTGCGCCATGAGGGCGTCGGCACCGGGCTGGACACTGGCCGGTACGAGCGACTCGGTCAGGACGGCGACGGCGAAGGCCTGACCGTCGGAGTGCTCGACGACACCGATCTCGTGCCGGAGATTGAGGAATGTGCCGGTCTTGGACGACCACGTGGTGGCGTCGGAGCTGAAGTCGGGCGCGAGCCGGTGCCGCAGGACGTTGTGGGACATCAGCTCACGCACGCGCGCGGCCGCCTCGGGATGGATCTTCGACGGCTTCCACAGGGCCTCCAGCAGCTCGACGTAGGCACGTGCGCTGCCGGTGCTGGCACGGGTGGTGTCGAGCTGGGGCATCCGGTGCCCCCGGCCGTCGGTACCGGCGCCGATGGCGAGCGAGAGCGCGAGATGGGCCTGGGAGGCGTCCAGGCGCTCCAGCGGGGTGTCGCTGAGCTCGTCCAGGCCGTGCCGGACGGTGATGCCGAGAAGACCGAACCCGCGCAGCATGCTGGTGACCCGGGCGGGCGGAGTGAGGCCGAACAGCACGTCGGCGGCCACGCCGTCGCTCACACAGGTACTCAGGTAGAGCAGATCGTCGATCGCTATCCGGGCGGGGTGCCGGAACCGGCTCAGCCCGGTGGGGCCGGGCGTGGCGATGCGTCCGGGCGGCACGTCGAGCATCGTGGCCCCGTCGAGCTCGCCCAGCCGGATGCGTTCCGCCGTCGCCAGCGCGAGCGGGACCTTGGCCAGGGACGCGGCGGGCAACGGGGTGTCCGGATCGATCCCCACCTCCTCGCCCGTGTGGAGATCCCGCACGAGCAGACAGCCGTTCAGCCCGCCGTCGAGCAGTTGCCGGCGCAGGTCGCTCAGCAGCGCCTCGGTGTTCACTTCTCAGCCCCTCCCGTACCGCCCGCCGCTCCCGTACCACTCGTCGCAGCGTCCGCGCCCAGGCAGCGGCCGATGGCCCCGCCCAGCCGCGCCTCGACGTGTTGTGGATTGCCGCCCGCCGACGCGGCGAGGGCGAACCCCCGGCCGAGCGCGATCTCACCGATGGGCCGCCAGACCAGGGAGAGCTCCTCGGCCTGCGCGGGGGAGCACAGCAGCAGGTCGTGCGTGCGGAACACCTCCGCCGCGGCAGTCGTCAGATCGGCCGCCGCGACGAGCTGGGCGGGCCGCAGACCGACCGCGTCCCGCAGCCGGGTCAGCGGGTCGCGGATGTGCGGCACGTCGTCCTCCGGCTGGATCCAGACGCGGCGGGCCGGGCCCGGCGACGCCCGCCCCATCCGTAACGTCTCGATGTAGACGCGCCGCACGCCGGGATCCCGGACCCCGGCCAGCCCGAGCGGCACGGACCACGTCGCCTCGTCGGCGGGCACCGCGAGCAGGGCGGCACGCACCAGCTGCGAGTGGATGAGCTCGACGCGCTGCGCGGGCGCGGCGATGCGGAGGTCGAGCACGATGCCGTGCTCCCGGGCCTCCGCGACCAGCCGGGCCAGACCGGCCGTCGAGCACAGGCCGGGCATCGCGAGCCGCCAGGGCTTGGACTTCGCGGCGTCGGCCTCGTGCAGCAGCACATCGGCCGTCTGCACGAGCTGTCTGGCCGCCGGCAGCATGTCCCGGCCGAAGGACGTGAGAACGGCCCGCCGCGACATGCGCTCGAACAACTGCTCCCCGAAGAGCTCCTCCAGGGCGGCGACGCGACGACTGGCCACCGGCTGCGACATCCGGGCCGCGGCGGCTCCGACGGTGAAACTGCTGTGCTCGCTGACGCTGACGAATGCCCGACACGCTCCGACCAGATCCACGCCCCGAACCCTATGTCAGATCCGCATGGAACGGCACGTGAGCGTATTGGACCGCATGACCGCCGAACGGTGAGGGTTGCACCGGCACTCGTGACCACGTTCCGGGACGGGGCCGTGCCGCCCCGTCCCCCCCATGCGCCCTGCCCGAAGGGCGCCCTGTGGAGGTTCGGACCCATGCAGCAGCACAACAGCCGTGTCCGGCGCGCCCTTCTCGGCGCGCTGACCGCCCTCGCCCTCGTACCGCTCGCGGCATGCGGCGGTGAGGAGCCCCGCTCCTCGTCCCCCGTTTCCCCGGCGGCGTACTCCTCGCCCGTCGGGATGGTGCAGCCGGGCGGGAAACCGAAGCCGTTCACCCAACAATTCAAGCAGCTGGAGCGCGAGTTCGACGCCCGGTTGGGCGTGTACGCCATCGACACCGGCACCGGCCGCGAAGTCACCCACAACGCCGACGAGCGTTTCGCCCACGCCTCCACGTTCAAGGCGCTGGCCGCCGCTGCCGTGCTGCGCAAGTACTCCCTGGACGGGCTGGACGAGGTGGTCACGTACTCCCGGGACGACCTGGTCAGCGACTCCCCGGTGACCGAGAAGCACGTCGACACCGGGATGACCCTGAAAGCCCTGTGCGACGCCACCGTCCGCTACAGCGACAACACCGCGGGCAACCTGCTCCTCGACCGGCTGGGCGGTCCCCGGGGACTGCAGGCCGTGCTCGCCGGGCTCGGCGACGACGTCACCCGGATGGAACGCTACGAACCGCAGCTCAACGAGTGGTCCCCGGGCGCCACGGCCGACACGAGCACGCCGCGGGCGCTCGCGAAGGACCTGCGCGCGTTCGTCCTCGGAGACGTTCTCGGCGAGAACGAGCGCGCGCAGCTGGCGCAGTGGCTGCGGACCAACACCACC
Source organism: Streptomyces sp. sk2.1 (assembly GCF_008120935.1). Lineage (GTDB taxonomy): Bacteria > Actinomycetota > Actinomycetes > Streptomycetales > Streptomycetaceae > Streptomyces. The sequence goes on along the minus strand of NZ_RDBO01000065.1, from coordinate 116,977 downwards.
GGGGACGAGCTCATCAGGGCCGGGGTGCCCGGGAACTGGGTGGTCGGCGACAAGACGGGAGCCGGTGGTTTCTACGGCACCCGCAACGACATCGCCGTGGTGTGGCGTCCCGGCGCCGCCCCGATCGTCATGGCGATCCTGTCGAACCGGGGCGAGGCGGACGCCGAGTACGACAACGAACTCGTCGCGCGGGCGGCCTCCGTGGTCGCCGACACGCTGTCGTAGCGGGTACCGCCCTCAGGCGGTACGGGGCCGGATGCCGTGCCGTATCCAGACGTTGGGTTCGACGTAGACGGCGTGGTCGCGCGCGGTGTCGCAGTGCACCGGTGCCAGGGCGCCGGGCACCTCGACATCGCCGTCCCGGTCGAAGGGCAGACCGGTCCACTCCCGCCACTGGGCCAGCGAGGCGCTGACCGTCATCGAGGCGGGGGCGACCTTCTCGACGGTTCCGCCGGCCCTGACGTGCACCCGCACCCACGGGTCGGCGGGCAGTCCGTCGTCCCGCAGCCGACGGAGGTATTCGGCCATGGGGACGCGCGGTTCCAGGTGCTTGGCCGTCGGGCGGACCGGCGCCAGCAGGGCGTCGTGCCCCTGGCGGCCGGCCGCCTGCCGCATCGCCGTCAGCATGCGGGGGGACAGACCGCGGCCCAGGTAATCGACGTCCACCGAGATCTCGAGCGCGCTGGCCGCGGTCGGGGCGTTCCCGTACCGCCGGTCGCGGAACGCCCAGACCAGCACCCGGTCCCAGCCCTGGTCGGGCATCTCCTCGCGCCCGTCGGGCTCGGCGTCGAACGGCACGGCGAACCCCCGCGCGACGACTCGGTCGCCGTCCGTCGCCACCACGCAGTACTGCGGGAACTCCTCGGGAACGCGGCTCAACAAGGCGTTGGCGACCGGCTCGTGGGACGTGAAGGCGGGCCACGCGTCGTCGATCTCGTAGACGCGGTCGATCAACGACGGATTCTCGTGGAGCGGGACGATCCGGATGCTGTCTTTCTCTGTCACGACGGAGCACCCTGCCACAGGCCCATGTCGGAACCAAGCCAATTGTCCCGCGGGCGTCCCCGCCCCTCGAAGCCATTGGGGACGCCGGATCCGGGACGCCCTCACCGCTTGGCGAAGGTCACTTCCTTTCCGCCCTCGTCGTAGTCGTAGTTGCCGGTGAAGCCCCAGTTCTTCCATCCGCCGTCGCCCTTGTTGGTGACGGTTCCCTCGTCGATGGCGAACACGTCGACACCGTTCACCACCGCGAGGTGCTCAAGACCGGACACCTTGGTGAAGGAGAGGTCGTTGAACGACTTCGCCGTGATGATGTTCTTGCCGGGGAAGGCGCGGCTGTACTCGTCGATCAGCGAACGGGTCAGCTCGGAGGCGTCGCCCGGCACCTTGCCGGAGTAGTCGGTGCCGGGGTACGGGCCGCCGTCCGTGTACTTCGGGGTCCCGTCGTCGAAGTTCACCGTGCCCGACCCGACGGGGTAGGGGTCGGCGTCCAGGTCGGCGGGGTCCGGGGTGTCGAAGCGGACCTTCGAGCCGTCGCGGTCGAAGTCGCCGTACCACGCCCAGTTGGTGTAGCCGCCGTCGCCGTCGTTGCTGAACTCGCCCTTGTCGAAGACGTAGACGTCGAAGACGGCCCGGCCGGAGGCGATGTCGTCCCCCTGCTCCTCGGCGTGGTACTCGTTGGAGTTCAGCCGGTACCTGCCCTCGTGGACGAACGCGTCCGGTTTCTCGACCCAGTGCGACTTCTGTTCCGAGTGCATCGCGACCACGTTGTAGTCGGGGTAGCAGCGGCGCATGTCGTTCACCAGCATCCGTACCGCCTGGGTGGATGCCTCGGGGTGCAGCGGGGAGTACGTGTCGTAGTACCGGTTCCGGTCGGGCGGTTCCTGCCCCTCGACCTGGCAGCCCTCGTCGCCGGGCTTCCAGCCCTCCTTGCGCCGGGGCTTCGGCGGCTCCTCGAACGTGACGGTGCGGCGGTCCTCGCTGACGTCGAACACGCCGCGGAAACCCCGGTTCTTCCACCCGAGTTCCGCGTCGTCCGCCCAGGTGAACCTGCCGGTCTTGAACGCGTAGACGCGGTAGGTCGTGCCGCTGATCGAGACGGTCTCGACCATCGCCGTGCCATCCATCTCCTGCAGATTGCCCTCGTGGGGCTGCGCGATGACGATGTTGTAGCCGGGGAGGCACCAGGCGAGGTCGTCGAGCGTCTGCTTGACCCGTTTCTCCTTGTTCTTCTCGTTGTCGATCTTGTCGATGACGAAATTGACCAGCCAGGAGTACCCCCAGGCGGCTGCCTCGCCGAGCACGCCATCGCCCGGAACGGACACCGAGGACTGTGATTCCCGCGCCTCGAAGCACATGTCGGGGAGCGCGTTCACCGTCTTGTCGGGGGGCGTATCGGCGGACTTGGCGACCGCCCTGCCGGCGGGGCCGTCGGCCCTGCTGCGCAGAAGGGTGCCCGGCTTGACGGGATCGTGGGAGTCGGTCGGCCCGCTACCGATGACATCGTTGTCTTCCGGGCAGGAGCTGCCCAGGGACACACCGATGCGGCACACCTGGCGGTGCGCGGAACGGGAGATGTCGCCCCCGATGGTGGTGGCGGCGATCGCGCCGACCACGACGGCGACGACACCCAGCAGGGCCAGGTACTCGATCGCCGTCTGCCCCGTACCCGAGTGCATGCCCACGCGTATCCGATCGCTTCGTCTCATGTGTCACCTCGTCATGGTTTCCGCGTGTCACCGGGGCCGTCCGGCTGCCGGGGCTCGGACTGTACCGATGGCCCCCGGGCCCACGGACAGGGTCCGGGGGCCTGTCACCGGGCCCCAAGGAGTCCCACGACGGGGCGACGACGGGCGGGCACGGGGCATACGACCCGTGCCCGGTGGGTCCCACCGGGCACGCCGTCCGGCCGTCGGGCGGCGCACCCTGGTGGGACGGAGGTCACCCGGCCCGTTCCTGCGGGGCCGCGGCATCGGCGGGCACGGGCATGCGCCAGGCCACGACCGCGCCGATCACGAGCCCCGCGGCGGCCGACAGGGCGGCGACCGGGAACGGGTCGAAGGAGTGCAGGCCCGGAGCGAACCCGATTCCGACGAAGACCGCCACCCCGGTCGCACCGCCCAACTGGTCGGCCGCGCGCTGGACGCCCGAGGCGATCCCGGCGTCGTCCCCGGTGACACCGCTGACCGCGACGTACTGCAGTCCCACGAGGCCGAAGCCCATTCCGGCCGCGATCAGGAGCATGGCCGGGACCAGTGCCGCCCCGCCCGCCCGCAGGACGGAGGCGAGTGCGATCGCGGCCATCGCGGCCGCGGTGAACCCGATGCCGGCGAGCACGCACGCGCGCGCTCCCCAACGGCCCAGCAGACGCGGCACGAGCACGGAGAACACGATCAGCGGGACCGCCAGGGGCAGCATGGCCAGGCCCGCCCCCAACGGGCCGACGCCCAGCCGGTCCTGCAGGTAGAAGGTGAACAGCAGGAACGAGGTCGACAACGCCCCGCTCAGCAGCATCGTGGCCAGATTGGCCGCCACCCGCGTGCGGTCGGCGAAGAAACGTGGCGGCAGCAACGGATCGCGCGAGCGCGCCTCGACGCGCACGAACCCGAACCCGGCCGCCACCGCCCCGGCCAGCGCCCCCGGGACCACCCATGCGGGCGTTCCGGGTTCACCGGCCCCGACCACGCCGAAGGTGAACAGCAGCGGGCAGGCGGTCAGCAGCAGCGCGCCGGGAAGGTCCGGCGGCGGGGTGCCCCCGGCCGCGGCCCGGTCGTCCTCGACCAGGAGGACGGCCGCCAGCAGCACGACCACGATGAACGGGACCGGAGCCAGGAAGACCCACCGCCACCCCAGATGGGCGGTGATGACTCCGGACAGGACGAATCCGAGCACGAGACCGCAACTGGCCACCGCCGCCCACACGCCCAGGGCCCGGGACCGGCGTGGACCCTCGGGAAACATCAGGACGACGGCGGCCATCGCGGCGGGCAGCGCGACGGCCTCACCGGCGCCCTGCAGCAGGCGCGCGACCACCAGCAGGGAAAAACTGGGGGCCAGGCCCGCCAGCAGCGACGCGGCGCCGAACAGGCCGGTGCCGAGCAGCAGTACGCGCCGCCGCCCGAACAGGTCGCCCAGTCGGCCACCGAGCATCAGCAACCCGCCGCCGGCGACCGTGTAGCCGACCACGACCCAGGTCAGGGAGTGCCCGCCGACACCGAAGGCGGCGCCGATCGAGGGCAGGGCGATGTTGACCACGGTCACGTCGACCGCGATGAAGAACTGCAGCATGGAAACCGCGCACAGCACCAGCCACGCGCGTACGGGGGACGGGCCGTGCCCGTGCGAGGAGGGAATGCCGGGGAACATCAGGTGCTCCGTTGCTCAGAAGAGGTTCCGAGCAGCACGAATGTGCCGCTCCGGTCTGATCACGAAGCGGCCGGACGTCCGGGGGAGTGTGCGTCGAACGCCCCGCCGCTAGCGGGGCATCCTGGTCACCGCGGCGCAAGCGGCCGCGCACGAAGCAGCAGACATGCCGTGAACGTTAGCAGGGCGGGGTGCCCGGCAGGACTGCTTCCGGGCACCCGCTCCCGTCGTACGGGGAAGGGCGCGGACCCGAAGTCCGGGGGCCTCCCCGCCGGCTCAGGTGCGCTTGTAGAACTCGACCTCCCCGACCGCGACGGGACGCCCCTCGCCCCGCCCCGACGCGTCCCGCAGCACGATCCGGACGGAGACGACGTCGCTGATGCCGGTCCGTATCGTCTGCGGGCCCGGCTTGTCGGCGAGCGGCATCGCCTTCCTGCGCACCTCGCCGTCCGCCGTGGTGATGAACAGATCGGCCCGCGTGGGCCTGGCCCCCCGCCGGAACTCCCGGGGATCCTTCGACACCCCGGTGTGCACCGTGACGCCGACCAGCCGGAACGGCTTGTTGAAGGCACAGGTCAAGGACGAGTCGAGCGCGGGCGCCCCCCAGTAGGTGTTGGTCACCCCGTCGACGGCGTCGGCCGCCGGATGGCCGGGGACCTGGGCGCTCGCGGTGGTCCTCGACGGGCCGATCTCCGCCGTCCCGCCGAGCTTGTCCCGCACGTCCTCGAAGAGGTAGCGCCCGACGGGCAGGAACAGGAAGCCCGTGAACAGCAGCCCGACGACCACCAGCACCAGCAGGATCCGCCGCAGCATCCGGCCCGACCCGCCCCGCGCACGGCGGCGCAGCGGCCACACCGTGCGCCACCACGGCAGCGGCTTCGGCTGCTCCCGGGACCGCAGCGGTGCGGCACAGCGTCGGCAGAACCGGCGTTCCGGAAGGTTCGGGGTGCCGCACGCCGGGCACGGCGGCCCGTCCGGGGCCTCCTCCGCAGTCACCGGCCGGACGACGGGGCGCCGGGCGATCGGCTCGGCCGGCTGCACCGCGATCACCGGCGCCTCCTCCGCCGGTGGTTCCGGCCGGTGACTGCGGAGGAGGCCCCGGACGGGCC
>NZ_RDBO01000065.1:47443-111406 GCF_008120935.1 Streptomyces sp. sk2.1 | reverse complement strand
CCCCCACCCGCGGCACTCCCGTGCCCGGACCGGGGCACCGCACCGCATCGCACACCAGGAGAACCCACCCGCATGATGATCACCCGTACCCGTCTGCGCGCCCTGACCGCCACCGTCGCCACCACCGCCGCCGCGGCCGCCGCCCTCACCCTCACCTCCACCTCCGCGCAGGCCGCCGAGGCCCCCCAGGCCGCCCCCGCGGCCAAGACCTCCACCGTCACCACCGCCGCCCAGGGCGACAAGGGCAACGCCGGCAACCTCGACGGCTGGATCAAGGAAGCACTGGCCATCATGAAGGCCAAGGGCATCCCCGGCACCTACGAGGGCCTGCACCGCAACATCATGCGCGAGTCCAGCGGCAATCCCAACGCCCAGAACGGCTGGGACGTCAACGCCCAGAAGGGCACCCCCTCCAAGGGCCTGCTCCAGGTCATCCAGCCCACCTTCGACGCCTACCACGTCGACGGCACCGCCCACAGCCTCACCGACCCCGTCGCCAACATCACCGCGGCCGCCAACTACGCCGCCGACCGCTACGGCTCCATCGACAACGTCAACTCCGCCTACTGACATCGGCACCACCCCCTCCCCCGGCACAAACCGTTCGCCGAACGGGCCGGCGCTCTGCTTGGCTCGCCCGATGGACGATCACCGAAACGACCTCCGCATCCGCCATGCCGGCCTCCCGGACATCGACGCCGTACTGGACTTCTGGCGCGAGGCGGCGGAGGGGACGAGCATCAGCGACGACCACGACGGAGTGGCCCGACTGATTTCGAGGGACCCCGAGGCCCTGCTCCTGGCGGAGCGGGACGGGCGGCTCGTCGGAACGGTCATAGCGGGCTTCGACGGCTGGCGGTGCTCCGCCTACCGACTGGCCGTGCACCCGGAAGCGCGCCGACAGGGCATCGCCGCCGCACTGATGACGGCGGCGGAGCAGAGGTTCACCGATCTGGGCGGGCGCCGCGTTGACGCCATGGTCCTGGAGGCCAACGAACGGGCACATCACGCATGGGCCGCGGTCGGCTACCACCGCGAGGATCACTGGCGACGCTGGGTGAAACCGCTCACGGAGTGAGACGATCACCGAAATGGGGTCGACTTTGCCGATCCTTTACTATGGGTGTTCTTCTGTCCGTCCCTTCCGAAAGGTGTGAGCGTCCTTCCATGGGCGAGCCTCCCAGTAGCCGCTGCCACAGGCACCGCGCGATCCTCCTGCCCCTGCCCGATCATGGGACGGAGGTGAACCGATGACCGAAGTGCTCCTTCTGCTCGTGGCGGTCCTGCTCTCGCTCGCCTGCGGCGCCTTCGTCGCGGCGGAGTTCTCGCTGACGACGGTCGAGCGCGGACAGCTGGAACGGGCCGTCGAACAGGGCGAACGGGGTGCGGCGAGCGCCATGAAGGCCGTTCGCAGCCTCACTTTCCAGCTCTCCGGCGCACAGCTCGGCATCACCGTCACCAACCTGGTGGTCGGCATGCTCTCCGAACCGTCCATCGCGAAGCTGATCCGCGGCCCGATGGAGGCCATCGGACTGTCCCCGGGCCTGGCGTCCTCCGTGGCCCTCGTCCTGGGAACCGCGCTGTCCACCGTCTTCCTGATGATCGTCGGCGAGCTGGTCCCGAAGAACTGGGCGATCTCCTCCCCGCTGGCCGTGGCGAAGGCCGTGGCCACCCCCCAGCGGATCTTCACCGCGATCTTCCGGCCCTTCATCAGCCACCTCAACAACACCGCGAACCGGATCGTGCGCCGCTTCGGCCTGGAACCGGCCGAGGAGCTCGCGTCGGCGCGCAGCCCCCAGGAGCTGGCCGCGCTGGCACGGCACAGCGCGAAGGAGGGCGCGCTTGAGGCGGACACCGCGGAGCTGTTCGTCCGCACCCTCAACCTGTCGGAGCTCACGGCGGAGAACGTGATGACCCCCCGGGTCCAGGTCACCGCCCTCGACGCGCAGGCGACCGCCGAGGACGTGGCGAACGCCACCCGGGCGACCGGGCTGTCCCGCTTCCCCGTCTACCGCGGCAACCTCGACACCGTCATCGGCGTCGCGCACATCAAGGACGTACTGGCGATCCCCGCCGAACAGCGGCCCCGTACGCGCGTCTCGGAGATGCTGCGCGAGCCCCTGCTCGTACCGGAGACCCTCACCGTGGACCGGCTCCTCGACCGGTTGTCCGGCAGGCTCACGATGGCCGTCGTCATCGACGAGTACGGCGGCACGGCCGGGGTCGTGACGCTGGAGGACATCGTCGAGGAGGTGGTCGGCGAGGTGCGCGACGAGCACGATCCGCACGAGACGCCGGACCTCGCACCGGCCGGCGAGGACGCCGACGGGCGGACCCTGTGGTCGGCCGACGGCGCCGCGCGCGTCGACCAGCTGAGGACGATCGGGCTGCGGGTGCCCGACGGACCGTACGAAACCCTCGCCGGAGTGGTCGCCACCGAGGTGGGCCGCATTCCCGCCGTGGGTGATTCGGTCGAGATGGCGGGCTGGCGGATCGACGTGGTCGACGCGTCCGGACGCCGTGCCGCGCGGGCCCTGTTGCACGCGCCACTGCCCGACGACGAGCGGACGGAGGACGAACGATGATCGCCGTCCAACTCCTCATCGGACTGCTGACCCTGGTCGTCAACGCCTTCTTCGTCGGCGCGGAGTTCGCCCTGATCTCCGTGCGCCGCAGCCAGATCGAGCCCGAGGCCGAGGCCGGGAACCGGCGGGCGCGGAGCGTCGTCTGGGGCCTCGAACACGTATCGGCGCTGCTCGCGGCGGCGCAGCTGGGCATCACACTGTGCACGCTGGTGCTCGGCATCGTCGCCGAGCCGGCCATCGCGCACCTGCTGGAGCCCGTCTTCGACGCGGTGGGGGTGCCGCACGGACTGATCCATCCGATCTCGTTCGTGATCGCGTTGTCCGTGGCGACGTACCTGCACATGCTGCTCGGCGAGATGGTCCCGAAGAACATCGCCCTGGCCGAGCCCGTGCGGGCCGCGCTGCTGCTGGGACCGCCGCTGGTGACGCTCGCCAGGGCGCTGCGCCCGGTGATCTTCACGATCAACGCCTTCGCCAACACCTTGCTCAAGATCCTGCGCGTCGAGGCGAAGGACGAGGTGGCGGCGACGTTCTCCGACGACGAGCTGGCCCGGCTGGTGAAGGACGCGGGTGACGCCGGACTGGTCGACGACCGCTCGGCCGAACGACTGCACCACGCCCTGGAGCTGGGCCGCCGCCCGGTGCGGGACGTGGTGATGCCGGTGGACCGCGTCGTGTACGCCAGGGTCGGCACCACGCCGGAGCAGCTGGAACGCCTCTCGTACGAGACCGGCTTCTCGCGCTTCCCCGTGATGGACAGCGAGGAACGGACCCTGGGCTACCTCCATGTGAAGGACGCCCTCGACGCCGTGCCGCGCGACGTCCCGTTCCCGGTGACGGCGATGCGGCCGATCGCCCGGGTCCGGGCCGACACCCCGCTCGACGACGTACTGACCGCGCTGCGGCGCAGTCGTACGCACCTGGCAGCGGTCCTCGACGAGGACGACCGGCTGGCCGGAATGGTCACCATGGAGGACGTGCTCCGCGAACTGGTGGGCCGCCCCAAGGCCCACTGAACCGCCACTCCGGTCACCATCGCCCGGACGGGCCGGTGACACCTCCAGCGGGGGTGTCACCGGCCCGGTTCCGTTCCGGGGCCACTCCGGGCCCGCTCCGGGGCCGCTCCGGGCCCGCCTCCGCACTGCGGACCTCGGGTGACCGAGAACCCGGAGAGGGGCCGGAGCCACCGCGATACGATCGCATCGCCATGAAGATGAATGCCTCCTACAACAGTCTCGTCGCGGTCGGCGACTCGTTCACCGAGGGCATGTCGGACCTGCTGCCCGACGGTTCCTACCGCGGCTGGGCCGATGTCCTCGCCGGACGGCTCGCCACCCGCGCTCCGGGGTTCCGTTACGCGAACCTCGCCGTGCGGGGCAAGCTGATCGGCCAGATCGTCGACGAGCAGATCGACGCGGCCGCGGCCATGCGCGCGGATGTCGTCACGCTCGTCGGCGGGCTCAACGACACCCTGCGCCCCAAGTGCGACATGGGCATGGTCCGGGGGCGGCTCGAAGAGGCCGTGGAGCGCCTCGCCCCCTCCTGCAAGAAGCTCGTGCTCATGCGGAGCCCCGGCCGGAACGGCCCGGTGATGGAGCGTTTCCGGCCACGGATGGAAGAGCTGTTCTCCCTGGTCGACTCACTCGCGGCCCGGCACGGAGCGGTGGTCGTCGATCTGTACGGGGCACCGGCCCTGGGCGATCCCCGGCTGTGGGACGTGGACCGGCTGCACCTGACGGCCGACGGGCACCGCCGGGTCGCCGAGGCCGTCTGGCAGACGCTGGGGCTGCCGCCGGAGAACGACTGGCGGACCCCACTGCCTGCCGCGGTGCCGCCGAAGTGGGCGAGGCGACGCGTCGACGACCTCCGTTTCGCCCGTGAACACCTGATGCCGTGGATCGGCCGTCGGCTGACCGGCCGCTCGTCCGGAGACGGCCGGACGGGCGCCCAGTACAGCTCCGAACTGGGCAGGGCCTTCTGGGTCACCCCCCAGGACGCCCGCACCCCCGGCCCGGTGGCGGGGTGGCGCCGGGTGGACGCGGACCCGCTCTCGTAGCAACCCACAAACCGGACCGCGGCGCTGGCCTGCACAAATCGCCAGTAGAATCCGGACACGTGACTGCTGTGTCTGCGAAGCCTCGCATCCCCAATGTCCTGGCCGGCCGCTACGCCTCCACGGAGCTGGCCGTCCTCTGGTCCCCCGAGCAGAAGGTGAAGCTGGAGCGCCGGCTGTGGCTGGCGGTGCTGCGCGCCCAGAAGGACCTCGGGATCGAGGTGCCGGACGCCGCGCTGGCCGACTACGAACGTGTCGTCGACCAGGTCGACCTGGCCTCGATCGCCGAGCGCGAGAAGGTGACCCGCCACGACGTCAAGGCCCGGATCGAGGAGTTCAACGCCCTCGCCGGTCACGAGCAGGTCCACAAGGGCATGACCTCCCGGGACCTCACCGAGAACGTCGAGCAGCTTCAGATCCGGCTCTCCCTGGAGCTGATGCGCGACCGCACGGTGGCGGTTCTGGCCAGGCTCGGCAAGCTCGCGGGCGAGTACCGCGAGCTGGTCATGGCCGGGCGCTCCCACAACGTCGCGGCGCAGGCGACCACGCTCGGCAAGCGCTTCGCGACGGCCGCGGACGAGCTCCTGGTGGCGTACGGGCGGCTGGAGGACCTGCTGGGCCGCTACCCGCTGCGTGGCATCAAGGGCCCCGTGGGCACCGCGCAGGACATGCTCGACCTGCTGGGCGGCGACGCCGGCAAGCTCGCCGACCTCGAACAGCGCATCGCCGCGCACCTCGGCTTCAGCCAGGCCTTCACCTCGGTCGGCCAGGTCTACCCCCGTTCCCTCGACTACGACGTGGTGACCGCCCTGGTCCAGCTGGCCGCTGCGCCCTCGTCGGTCGCGAAGACGATCCGTCTCATGGCCGGGCACGAGCTGGTGACCGAGGGCTTCAAGCCGGGCCAGGTCGGCTCGTCCGCGATGCCGCACAAGATGAACACCCGCTCCTGCGAGCGTGTCAACGGCCTGATGGTGATCCTGCGCGGCTACGCGTCGATGACCGGCGAGCTGGCGGGCGACCAGTGGAACGAGGGCGACGTCTCGTGTTCCGTGGTCCGCCGGGTGGCGCTCCCGGACGCCTTCTTCGCGTTCGACGGGCTGCTGGAGACCTTCCTGACGGTGCTCGACGAGTTCGGGGCGTTCCCGGCCGTCGTGGCCCGTGAGCTGGACCGCTACCTGCCGTTCCTCGCCACGACCAAGGTCCTGATGGGCGCGGTGCGTGCGGGGGTCGGCCGTGAAGTCGCCCACGAGGCGATCAAGGAGCACGCGGTCGCCTCGGCACTGGCCATGCGCGAGCAGGGTGCCGAGCGCAACGAGCTGCTCGACAAGCTGGCCGCCGACGAGCGCATTCCGCTGGACCGCGCGGAGCTGGACGCCCTGATGGCCGACAAGCTCTCCTTCACCGGGGCCGCCGGCGACCAGGTCGCCTCGCTGGTCTCCCGCATCGAGGAGGTCGTCAAGCAGCACCCCGAGGCCGCCGCGTACGCGCCGGGCTCCATCCTGTGACGGCCGCGCCCACAGCCGGATGACCCCCGAAGAGCTCCGTGCCGCCCGCGACCACACCGTTCCCGATGTGGTCGCGGGCGGTCTGCGCGTGCTGTTCTGCGGGATCAACCCGAGTCTGACGACCGGTGCCACGGGCCACCACTTCGCCCATCCCGGCAACCGTTTCTGGCCCGTCCTCCACCGGTCCGGCTTCACCCCCCGTCAGCTGAAACCGGTCGAGCAGACCGAACTGCTGCGCCACGGGCTCGGCATCACCAATGTGGTGGCCCGGGCCACCGCCCGGGCGGACGAGCTGTCCGCCGAGGAGTTCCGCGAAGGCGGCCGGATCCTGGCGGCCAAGGTCGAGCAGTTGCGACCGCGGTGGCTCGCGGTCGTGGGAGTCACGGCTTACCGCACCGCCTTCAACCGGCGAACCGCCCGGATCGGTCCGCAGGACCACACCATCGGCGGCGCCCGCGTCTGGGCCCTGCCCAACCCCAGTGGCCTGAACGCCCACTGGACCACCCTGACCATGGCGGAGGAGTACGCGCGCCTCCGCGCCGCCGTCGACCACGACGAGCCCCGGCCCCTTCCCATCGAAGCCCCCTGAGCCCTGCTCCTTCCACCGAAGCCTCCCGAGCCCCGCCTCTTCCGTCCGCAGCCCCCTGGACCAAGGGCCTTCGGCCGCACGGCGCTCCGCGTGGGAAGGTCACGGCGGCGGGTCATGCGTCCCGCCGTCTGATCGCCCACCAGCCGGCCAGCACCGCGACCGCCGCCCAGGCCGCTGCCACCGCGAGCCCGCCCCACGGTCCGAGACCACCCTCGGGATTCTGGTGGAGCACCAGCTGTCCCGCGCGGTCCGGCAGATACTGCGCGACGCTGCCCGCGACGTCTCCGACCACGAAGGAGACGATGAGTATGAACGGGATGAGCAGGCTGAGCACGGCGACGGCGCTGCGCAGCACCACCGCCAGTCCGGCGGCGAACAGCGCCATCAGGGCCAGGTACGTCCCGCCCCCGACGACCGCTCGCAGGGCACCCGGCTCGCCGAGGCCGATCGCGTACTCACCCATGAACATCTGGCCCACCAGGAAGGAACTGAGGCTGGTGACCAGGCCGACGGCGAGTGCCGTCGTTCCGATGAGCGCGATCTTGACGGCGTAGAAGAGGTTGCGGCGCGGCACGGCGGCGAGCGATATGCGCAGAGCGCCGTTGAGGTACTCGGACGAGATCGCGGTCGCGCCGAAGCTGATGGCCGCGATCTGGCCGAAGTTCAGTGCGTAGAAGGCGTTGAAGACCGGATCGGCGCCCGGGTTGTCCGCCTCGGCCTGGCCGACGGTGGCGAAGGCCAGCACGGTGATGGCGAGTGTCACGAGAGGGATCGCGGCCAGGGACCCGGCGACGGACCGCACCGATCTGATCTTGATCCACTCGGAGTGCAGTACTGCGGCAGTCGACATGGTCAGTTCTCCCGAGGGTCGATGGTCGAGGTGGACGCCGATGCGAATTCCGTGGCATCGGCGGTGAGGTCGAGGTAGGCCTGTTCCAACGTGACCTGCTCGTCGACGAGTTCGAGAACGGCGATGCCCTCGGCCGCGGCCAGCGCGCCGATCTCCCCGGCCTTCGCGCCCTCCACGGTCCAACGACCGTCACCGTCCTGCGCCGGCTCGTATCCCTTGCGGAGCAATATGTCGCGCAGCCGGGTGGGCTCGGTCGTGCGCACTCTCACCCGGGGCCTGCTGCGGGACTCCAGGAATTCCCGCATCGGCAGGTCGGCGAGGAGCCGGCCCCGGCCGAGCACCACCAGGTGGTCGGCGAACGAAGAGGTCTCGTTCATGAGATGGCTGGAGACCAGGACCGTCCGGCCCTCCCGGGCAAGTCTCTTCATCAACTCCCGGATCCAGATGATGCCTTCCGGATCCAGCCCGTTCGACGGCTCGTCCAGCATCACGACCTCCGGATCACCCAGCAGGGCGGCCGCTATGCCCAGCCGCTGACGCATGCCGAGCGAGAAGGTCTTGATCCGCGCTCCGCCGACCTCGCCGAGGCCCGCCTCCTCCAGGACCTCCTCGACCCTGCGCGTACCCAGGCCGTTGCTGACGGCGAGGGCCAACAGGTGGTTACGGGCGGTGCGCGAGCCGTGGGCGGCCTGGGCGTCGAGCAGGGCGCCCACGCGGCGCAGCGGGTTGTCGAGCGCGGTGTAGAGCCGCCCGCCGATCGTGGCCCTGCCGGCGGTGGGCCGGTCGAGGCCGAGAACGAGTCGCATGGTGGTGGACTTGCCCGCGCCGTTGGGGCCGAGGAAACCGGTGACGCGTCCGGGCTCCACGCTGAACGTGAGGCCGTCCACGGCGCGGTTCGCACCGTATTCCTTGGTGAGTTGCTGGACGTCGATGTTGGTCATGCCCTCAGCCTCGCGTTCGTGCCCCGGGCCCCGCCTCCCCCGCGAGTGGGGATGATCTCCCTCGCTCGGGGGAGCCGCCCGGCTGCGCGGGCTGACACGATGGCGGCATGTTCCGTCTTCTCCGCCCGCTCGCCTCGTCCGTGACCTACACCCGATGGCTCCACATCGTCATCCCGGGTGCGGTCTGCAGCGTGTGGATGTTCATCTCACCGGACACGCCGTGGGCGCCCATGCTCTTCGCCGTTCCGGTCGGGCTGCTGCCCGGGATGCGGCTCGCCGAGGGGGTCCAGGCACAGCTCTTGCTCACCCCCGGCGAGCGGGGCAAGCCCGATGCCTCGATATCGGCGAGCCCCGCGACCACATGGGCGGATCGCTGGAGAACCGTGGCATGGCTGGAAATACGGCTGGTGTTCGCCGCTGCCGTGGGGATGGCCAGCGTGTGGCTGCCGGCGACCGCGGTCGATCTCGCCATGGCCGCGTCCGGATCCCGCCTGAGCGGTGACTGGCTGGTCCGCGGGGTGGAGCCGCACTGGTGGTACGCCCTGATCGTTCCTGTTCCCCTGCTGGTTCTGCTCGCCCTCGTCGTGGTGAGCGGCCGGTTGATCACCGCAGCCGCCCGGTGGTCCTTCGGCCTCTCGCCGGTGCAGCGGCTGACCGCGCTGGAGGAGCGCACGGAACAGTTGTTGGAACGCAATCGCATCGCCCGTGAGCTGCACGACTCGATCGGGCACGCGTTGACGGTCGCGGTCGTGCAGGCGGGCGCGGCCCGGGCGGCGCAGAACCCGGAGTTCACCGAACGGGCGCTGACCGCGATCGAGGAGACCGGCCGCGACGCGCTCGACGATCTGGAGCGGGTCCTGCGGGTGCTGCGTGAATCGGGAGGACCGGTGGGACAACAGCCGACGTTGGTGGAAGCGGACAGGCTGCTGGACTCCGCGCGCAGTTCGGGCGCGGAAGTCGACGCGGATGTGTCCGGCCCGCTGGGGCAGTTGCCGGGGGCCGTCTCCCGCGAGGGGTACCGCATCCTTCAGGAGTCCCTCACCAACGTGCTGCGTCACTCGGGTGCGGTTCCCATCCGGGTGCGGATCAGCATCACGAACGGGCGGCTGGAGCTGGAGGTCACCAATCCGCTCACGGACACGGCACACAAACCGGGCGGGGGGAGCGGATTGCGGGGAATCCGAGAACGGGCCGCGTTGCTGGGCGGAAAGGCGAAGACGGGTCCGCACGGCGACGAGTGGCGGGTGCGGGCGAGCCTTCCGTTGAACGGGCTGAGGTGATCCGATGCCGATCCGTGTCCTTCTGGTGGACGACGAACCCCTTGTCCGGGCGGGGTTGCGCGCGGTTCTCGATGCCCAGCCCGACATCGAGGTGGTGGGCGAGGCGGGCGACGGTGCCGCCGTGATCCCGCTGCTGCGCCGGCTGAATCCCGACGTGGTGGCCATGGACGTCAGGATGCCGCTGATGGACGGCATCGAAGCCACCCGGGTGGTGCTGCGCACGGTGCCGGAACCGCCGAAGATCCTGGTGGTCACCACCTTCGAGAACGACGAGTACGTCTATGAGGCACTGCGTGCCGGCGCGGACGGTTTCCTCCTCAAGCGTTCCCGTCCCGCCGAGATAGTGCACGCGGTGCGGCTGGTCGCCGAGGGCGAGTCGTTGCTGTTCCCGGCGGCGGTCCGGCAGCTCGCCGCCGAGTACGGCACCAGCAAGGCGCGAGCGGTCATGGACCGGGCAGCGCTCACCGACCGGGAGTCCGCCGTCCTGCGTCTGATGGCCCGCGGCCTGTCGAACGCGGAGATCGCCGCCAAACTCGTGGTCGGGGTCGAGACGGTGAAGACCCATGTGAGTGCCGTGCTCACCAAGTTGGGGGCGCGGGACCGCACCCAGGCGGTGATCGCGGCCTACGAGTCCGGGTTCGTCGCTCCGGGGTGACGGCCCCGTCCCGGAAATCCATCGCGACCCGCGGTCGCCCCGCACCCGGCCAGCGAGTACCATCCGCCTGACATGCGCTCGAGCAGGGAGGACACCTCGTGGGCCGGCTGACCGGTGGAGATCCGTCACTGTTGCGGCGCATCAATTCCGCAGTGGTGCTGCACGCTCTCCGGGGTGCCGACTCCCCCACGCTCACGGATCTCACCCGTATCACGGGCCTGTCCCGGCCGACGGTCGAGGGCGTGATGGAGGGACTCTTCGAGGCCGGGCTGGTCGTCGAATCGGTGCCCGACGGGGCCGGGGCCCGGCGGCAGGGCCGGCCGGCCCGCCGGTTCAGGTTCCGGGCCGAGGCCGGGCATCTGCTCGGCATCGAGATCGGCCCGCACCGGGTGTCCGCCCTGCTGTCCGGGCTGGACGGCCGGATCATCGGCTCCGGCTCGCGCGAGGTGTCGGAGACCGCGAGTGCCGACGACCGGCTCGACAAGGTCAGGGCCGTGGTGGCCGACATCCTGCGGCGGACCGGGGTGGCCCGGAGCAGTCTGCGGGCGGTGGGGATCGGCAGTCCCGGCATCGTGGAGGCCGACGGGACGGTACGGCTCGGCACCGCGCTGCCGGGGTGGACGGGGCTGGCTCTGGGCGAGCGGCTGAGACGGTCCTTCCGCTGTCCCGTCCTCGTGGAGAACGACGCCAACGCGGCGGCGGTCGCGGAGCACTGGAAGGGCGCCGCCGTCGAGTCCGACGACATCGTCTTCGTCCTGGCGGGGCTGAGCCCCGGTGCCGGGTCCTTGATCGGCGGGCGTCTGCACCGCGGCTTCGGCGGTGCGGCGGGCGAGATCGGCGCACTGCATCTGCTGGGCCGCGAAGCCACTCCGGAGCGACTGCTGTCCACGACGGGCACGCCGCTGGACCCGTTGGACGAGCCCGCCGTGGCCGAGGTGTTCTCGAAGGCCCGCCAGGGCGACCTCCGGGCCCAGGCGGCGGTCGAGCGGTTCATCCAGCGCCTGGTGCACGATGTCGCGGCGCTGGTGCTGGCGCTGGATCCGGAGCTGGTGGTGGTGGGCGGCTGGGCCACCGGGCTGGACGACGTGCTGGAGCCGCTCCGTAGTGAGCTGGCCCGCTACTGCCTCCGGCCGCCCCGGGTCACACTGTCGCTGCTCGGTGAGGCGGCGGTGGCCACCGGTGCGCTGCGGCTGGCTCTCGACCATGTGGAGGAGCAGCTCTTCGCGGTGGAGGGAACGGTGACGGCCCGCCGCTGAGTGCGACGGGCCGCGCGTGTCGGCGTACCGGGCAGGCCGGCGTACCGGTGAGAGGCCCCGGGGTGYCCGGGGCCCGCAGTCGCCTCGGGGCGCCCGGGGTGGGCTGTCGTTTCCGGGACGGGGCCGTGGGACGTCCGGTGTTCCTGGGCGGGGGCCCGGATCGTCCGAAGCTCCCGGGCCCGGGAGTTCCCGGGCCCGAGCGGGGCCTCAGGACGCCTGGCGCGGCTGGGCGTGGTGGCTGATCTCCAGGTCTCCCGAGTCGCCGAAGGTGAGCCGGCAGGTGTCCGCCCGGTACGTGGCGACGGAGAGCGCGACGGTGCCGCCCGCAGCGAGGTAGCGGGTGGTGACGACGAGCACGGGGGCGCCGGGAAGCCGGTCGAGTTCCTTGGCGTCGTCCACCCGTGCGGATCCGAGCTCCACCGACCGGTCCTGGCCTTCGAGGCGGAGGCGGTGCAGTTCGCGCAGGACGCCGCGGGCCCGGACGGCGCCGGAGGGGGTGTCGATCGCGGAGAGTTCGGGCACGGACGACACCGGGACATAGAGGAGTTCCGCCGCGACCGCCTGGCCGTGGGTCACCCGGATCCGGCGCACGATGTGGACCGGCTCGTCGGCGTCCACGTCGAGCGCGGCCGACACCGATGCCGGTGCGACGGCCGTCGTGCAGTCCACCGGCTGCCACGCCTCGGCCGTACCGCCGCCGGACCAGTCCCGCTGCGCGGTGGAGACGGCGACCCCGACGCGCGGCGGGGCGACGGTGGTCCCGACACCGCGGCGGCGCTGGAGCCTTCCTTCGAGTTCGAGCTGTTCCAGAGCCTGCCGGAGCGTGGCTCGGGCGACTCCGAACCGGGCGGCGAGCTCACGCTCGTTGGGCAGGATCTCGCCCACCGCAAAGTCCGAGTCGAGTGCCTCACTGAGCACGGTCTTGAGGTGCCAGTACTTCGGCTCCTGCACCGATTCCAGCTGCGTGGTCCCCACCCTGTCCTCCGCAATCGCCCAGCGGCTTTTCCGCGACGTTATTTATTAAAGGTTCCTGTCTTAACGGTGAGACGATAGGACGGGATACCCCCTTGGTCAAGACCAATCCTCGGTCGGTCACACAGCGGAACGGGACTCTGCCGCAGAGCGTTCACAGGATGTTCGTGACCCCGTGCGCCGGGCACAGCACGAAGCCCCACGCCGGCCGGGGCATGGGGCTTCGTACAAAAGCGCCGGCGGGACAGCCCGTACCGGCCGGACGGGGCCGGAGAGGGCCGGGCCCGTTACTGCGTCGCGGCGTCGGAGAGGTGGGCGACCTTGTCGGGGTTGCGCACGATGTACACGCACTGGATGAGCCCGTCCCTGATGTCCACCTGGAGGACCGCGTCGGCCTTTCCGTCCAGGAGCACCAGCAGGCCCGGCCCGCCGTTGAGTTCCAGGAGCCTGGTGTCGAAGTCCGACACCGGGTCGTGGGCGATGCCGACGAGGAACCGGCCCACCTTGCCGGCGCTCTCGATGACCCGCAGCGGGGCCCTGGACTTCCCGCCGCTGTCGCCGACGAGCCGCACATCGGGTGCGAGCAGGGCCAGCAGCCCCTCGATGTCACCGCCCGCCGCCGCGGCGAGGAACCGTTCCGTGAGGTCGCGGCGGTGTGCCGGGTCGACGTCGTAGCGGGGTTTGCGCTCCTCCACGTGGTGCCGTGCGCGCCCCGCGAGCTGGCGCACCGCGGCCTCGCTCCGGTCCAGGGCGGCGGCGATCTCCGCGTACGGGAAGCCGAACGCCTCGCGGAGCACGAAGACGGCCCGTTCCAGCGGGGAGAGAGATTCCAGGACGACGAGCACGGCGATCGACACGGAGTCGGCCAGAACGGCCTGTTCCGCCGTGTCGGGCACGGCCGGTCCGAAGTCGGTGACCACGGGCTCCGGCAGCCACGGGCCGACGTACGCCTCGCGGCGCGACTGCACCTGCCGCAGTCGGTCGATGGCCAGGCGGGTGACGATCCTGACGAGGAAGGCACGTGGTTCGCGCACGTCCGCGCGGGACGCGGACGACCAGCGCAGCCACGCCTCCTGGACCACGTCCTCGGCGTCGGCGATCCTTCCCAGCATGCGGTAGGCGACCCCGGTGAGCACGGGGCGGTGGTCCTCGAAGACGTCGGTCGCGGTGTCGGCTGTCACCTCTCCATCCCAGCCGACCCGTCGCACCCTGTCCAGCACGAATCGCCCACCCCCCTTGAACCCCTGGCTACCGAACGGTAATTGTTGTTGACAAGACGTCTAAGTCGCCTTCAGGCATGGCCCCTTCATGCCGGATCACCCGGGGAGCACCGCATGGCCACCACGGTCTCGTTCAGCGTCGAATCACCACAAGGGCCCCGGACCGTGTCCGTGGCGTACGAACGGACCGGTACCGGCGAGCCGTTGCTCCTGCTCCACGGGATCGGTCACCATCATCAGGCCTGGGACCCGGTGCTGCCCGTCCTGGCCGTGGAACGGGACGTGATAGCCGTGGACCTGCCCGGCTTCGGCGTCTCCCCCGCGCTGCCCGACGGTCTGCCGTACGACCTTCCGACCGTGGTCGCGGTGCTCGGCGCGTTCTGCGCGGCGATCGGCGTGGACCGGCCGCACGTGGCGGGCAACTCGCTCGGGGGTCTGCTGGCGCTGGGGCTCGGCCGGGAGAAGCTCGTCCGGTCGGTGACCGCGCTGTCGCCCGCGGGTTTCTGGGCGCCGGGAGAGCGGCGCTACGCGTTCACGACGCTGCGGGCCATGCGGCGGGCAGCCCTGTCGATGCCGATGCCGCTGATCGAGCGGCTGTCGCGCAGCGCGGCCGGGCGCACGACGCTGACCAGCACCATCTACGCCCGGCCCGGCCGTCGTTCACCCGACGCCGTCGTCGCCGAGACCGTCGCCCTGCGCGAGGCGACCGGTTTTCACCAGACGCTCGCCGCCGGCCGGGACGCGCTGTTCACCGACGACGTGCCGGGGCTGCCCGTGACCGTCGCCTGGGGCGGCCGGGACCGGATCCTGCTGCGCCGGCAGGGCGTCAGGGCCAAGCACGTCATCCCCGACGCCCGGCTGGTCCGGCTTCCGGGATGCGGACACGTGCCGATGAACGACGATCCCGCGCTCGTGTCCCGGGTGATCCTCGACACCGGCCGCTGAGCCCGCCCCGGTGGCCCCGCCCGTCGCTCCCCGGGTCAGGACACCCGACCCGAGGGCGACCCCGAGCCCGACCAGGAGGCTGCCACCGGCCTGCGCGACGCCGTACGAACCGGCGCCGACCAGCGGTGCGGTGAGCGCGGCGGAGACCGGGATCAGGCCGGAGAAGAGGGTGGCGCGCTCGGCGCCGATGCGCTGCATGCCCATGTACCAGCAGACGAAGCCGACAACGGTGACCACCGCCGCCTGCCACACCAGCGCGACGGCCTCCGCCGCCGTGGGCATCCGCAGCACGCCGCCGCCGTCCAGGACGACGCCCAGCAGCACCGACTCGACGGCGGCGACGGCGCAGACCGTGGCGGACAGCAGCCGCGGCCCGAGCGGTCGCAGCACGGGGACGGCGAGGACCGCGAAGCCGACCTCGCCCGCCAGGGCCCCGGCCGAGCAGAGGACGCCCGCCAGGTCCGTGCGGCCCCAGCCCTGCACCGTGAAGGCCCCGGCGGCGACGAGCGCGGACGCGTACAGCACCGGGCGCGTCGGCCGGCGGCCGCCCAGCAGCGGCACGAGGACGGCGACCAGGATCGGGGCGCAGCCGACGAACACCCCCGGAACAGCGGGTTCCGCAGATCGTTCCGCGGCGAGGACGGCCAGGTTGAAGCCGACCATGCCGACGGCCGCCAGCAGGGCGAGCCTTCCCCACTGCCGCGGGGTGAGGGCGCGCAGCACGGTGGTCGTCCGGGCCCTTCCGTCGCGGGCCAGTACGGGTACGAGCAGCAGCGCCGCGAGGCCGTAGCGCAGCGCCTGGCCGCCCGCGTACGGATAGTCCCCCAGAACACTGTTGGCGGTGAAGGAGGCGCCCACCAGGACGCAGGCGAAGGCCGCGAGAAGCGAGCCGCGCAGAGAAGTGACGTTCATGGGACCGACGCTAGGCAGCCGGGCGGTCCCGTTTAAGGTCCACTTCCATGACGTCTTCGAGGACCAATCCGCCGTCGGACCGTGCGGCCGGTACGGATGTCGGCTCCCCCGCCTGGGAGTTGCTGCTCCCGGCCGTCGAGGAGCCCGCCCGTCGGCGCGGGCGCGCGCTGCAGTCGGCGTTGCGCGAGGCCGTGCGCTCGGGCCGGCTCGTCCCGGGGACGCGGCTGCCGTCCAGCCGCGCGCTCGCGGCCGATCTGCGGGTGTCGCGCGGTCTGGTCACCGAGGCGTACGAACAGCTCACCGCCGAGGGGTACCTGCGCAGCGGGCGCGGGGCGGGCACCTGGGTGGGCGAAGCGGTCCGGGCCGCCGCGCCGGAGGTCCGCGATCTCGCGGAGCGCGCCCCCGGCGTACGCGTGGACTTCCGGCCGGGCACGCCGGACCTGTCGCTGTTCCCGCGTGCCGCCTGGGCCGCCGCGCACCGCTCGGTGCTCGGCCGGCTGCCGCACGACGCGCTCGGCTATCCCGACCCTCGGGGGCTGCCCGTGCTGCGGGAGGCCCTGGCCGCCCTGCTGGCGCGCCGCCGCGGGGTGGTCGCCGATCCCGAGCGCCTGGTGGTGTGCTCCGGCGTGGCACAGGCGACGACGCTGCTGGGGTTCGTCCTGCACGGGCGCGGGCTGCGGACCGTCGGTGTCGAGGATCCCGGGAGCCACGAGCACTCCGCGCTGTTCACCTCCGCGGGGCTCGCCACCACCGATCTGCCGCTCGACGACGAGGGGCTGGCGATCGAGCCCCTCGTGCGCTCGGGCGTGCGCGCGGTCGTGACCACTCCCGCGCACCAGTTCCCCACCGGAATCGCCTACTCCGCCGCTCGGCGCAGCCGGCTGCTGGACTGGGCGCGCACCGTGGACGGGCTGATCGTGGAGGACGACTACGACGGCGACTTCCGTTACGACCGCGCGCCCGTCGGCGCGCTGCAGGGGCTCGACCCGCGGCGCGTCGCGTACACCGGTTCGGTGAGCAAGTCGCTGGCTCCCGGGCTGCGGCTGGGCTGGCTCCTGGCGCCGGCGGACATGACGGACGAGATCGTCGCCCGCAAGCGGACCATGGATCTGGGCAATCCCTCCGTCGACCAGGCGGTCCTGGCCGACTTCATCACCCGGGGCGGTTACGACCGGCAGTTGCGCCGCTGCCAGCGCGCCTACCGCGAGCGCCGTGACACGCTCACGTCGATGCTGGCGGAGTGCTTCCCCGGCACCGCGGTGAGCGGGATCGCCGCGGGGCTCCACATCATCGCCGGGCTGCCCGGACGCTACGGCCCCGAGCCGGTGCTCCTGGCGCGTGCGGCCCGCGCCGGAGTGGCCCTGCGGCCGCTCGCCGCCAAAACCGCCGCGTCCGGGGACCGCGCGGTGAACCTGGTCCTCGGTTACGCGCATCTGGCTCCTTCGGAGATCGAACGGGGGGTGCGGCTGCTCGCGGAGGCCCTGCGGGACCCGGCCGGGCCGGACCCCGGGGAGGGCCGGGGCCGGGTGTTCACCTGAGGTTGGTGTGCGCGCCGCCGGCGGGCACGAGGGTGGCACCGGCCGACCAGCCGCCCTCGGGGCCTCCTGTCCGGATCGTGCCGGTCGTGTGCCCGGCACCCGGTCCGGACCGGGTCCCGAGTCCCACCGACCAGTGCCCCGGAGGCGCCTCGATGTCGTACCGTCCCCGTGTTCCGTCCCCCGACCGCCGCAGTGTGCTGCGCGGTTCGCTCGCCGCGTCCGCCGCGCTCACGCTCCCCGTGGTGGGCGCGTCGGCCCCCGCGTTCGCGCTCTCCGGCCGGCCGAGCGCGGCGTGGGGTGTGCAGGTGGGCGACGTCACCTCGTCCTCCGCGCTGGTCTGGGTCCGCTCGGACCGCCCGGCGCGGATGGTCGTGGAGACCTCCGCGACCGAGTCCTTCCGGCGGGCGCGCACCTGGCACGGGCCGCTTCTCGGCCCCGGCAGCGACTTCACGGGGACGACCCCGCTGTACGGGCTGCCGCCGGGCGAGCAGGTGCACTACCGGGTGACGCTCCTCGATCCCCAGGACCCCCGCCGGAGCGGGAAGCCGGTGCACGGGACCTTCCGGACGGCGCCCGCCCGGCGCCGGGACGGGGTGCGCTTCCTGTGGTCGGGGGACATCGCGGGACAGGGCTGGGGCATCAATCCGGACATCGGCGGCTACGTGGTGTACGACGAGATGCGCCGCCTGGACCCGGACTTCTTCCTCTGCAGCGGCGACAACATCTACGCGGACGGCGTCATCGAGCCGAGCGTGACGCTGCCCGACGGACGGGTCTGGCGCAATGTCACCACCGAGGAGAAGTCGAAGGTCGCCGAGACCCTCGCCGAGTACCGCGGGAACTTCCGCTACAACCTGCTCGACCGCAACCTCCGCGAGTTCAACGCGCAGGTGCCCTCCATCGTCCAGTGGGACGACCACGAGGTGCGCAACAACTGGTATCCCGGGCAGATCCTCGACGACGCCCGGTACGCCGAGAAGGACGTGGACGTGCTGGCGGCCCGTTCGGTGCGGGCGTTCCGCGAGTACTTCCCCGTGTCCACGCCGCACGGCCCGTCCGGGGACGGCCGGATGCACCGGGTGGTGCGGCACGGTCCGCTGCTCGACGTGTTCGTCCTCGACATGCGGTCCTTCCGCAACGCCAACTCGCCCGGCCGGCAGGCCGACGACACGACGGGCATCCTCGGTGCCGAGCAGCTGAGGTGGCTCAAGCACGAGCTCTCCCGGTCCCGCGCGGTGTGGAAGGTGATCGCGGCGGACATGCCGCTGGGGCTGGTGGTCACCGACGGCGCGACGGACTTCGAGGCGGTCGCCCAGGGCGATCCGGGGGCTCCGCTCGGGCGTGAGCTGCAGATCGCGGAGCTGCTGCGGTTCGTCAAGCACCGGCGGATCACCGGCACGGTCTGGCTGACCGCCGACGTGCACTACACCTCGGCGCAGCACTACGCGCCCGAGCGGGCGGCGTTCAAGGACTTCGCGCCGTTCTGGGAATTCGTGTCGGGGCCGCTGGCCGCCGGTCAGTTCCCGGCCAACGCCCTCGACGCGACGTTCGGCCCCGACCGGGTCTTCGTGCAGGCTCCCGACCGGGCGAACGTGTCGCCGATGGAGTCGCCGCAGTACTTCGGGCAGGTCGACATCGACGGCGACAGCGGCGAACTGACCGTGCGGCTGCGGGCGCAGGGCGGGGCGGTGCTGTTCAGCAAGGTGCTGAGCCCGGGGCGCGTCGGGCAGTGAACCCGTCGGCGATCGGCTCCCGGTGACGGCCGGGGGCCGATTGTCAGTGGTGGGTCCTACGGTTTTTTCCATGACCCGATCCGTTCAGGCATTGGCCTACGCACGCCCGTCCGCCCTGGAGTCCTCGCAGACGGGGCAGCTCCTCGGGCTGGAGACCTCCGGTGGTCTCACCCCGCGGGGTACCGAGCTCCATCCCCGGTTCTTCTCCGGTTTCCTCACCTCGCCGAGGATCGCGGCCCAGGGTCTGCTGGCCGTGGCGGACGTGGCGTCCACGCGCTACTACCAGCGCACGCTGGCCTCGTCGCTCGACCCGGTGGTGACGGGCAACGGCGACCGGTTGCGCTTCGAGTCGTTCTCCGGCTGCTGCGGCGTGTACGCGCGCCTCGACGTGCTGCAAGAGGGCCTGGACGGTCAGCGGACGGATCACGGCACCACGAATGTGGACGTCAACAACCCGCTGCGGGAGGCGCTTTCGCGGATGGCCGGGGACGATCCGCTGCATCTGCGGGTGGGTCCGGACGAGATGGCCGTCACCACGCTGGACGGCCCGGTCGTGGAGAAGAAGGTGCCGCTGCCCGACCGGTGGCTGCGCGGCTTCGCCGAGGCGCAGGTGCTGTCCGCCGGTTTCGATCTGCGGGCCGAGCTGCCGGCCGCCGAGGCCGTCCGGTTCCTGCGGTCGCTGCCGCGTTCGTCGGGCAGCGCCTCGCGGGGCGCCCGCTGGGTGATACCCGCCGGGAAGACGCTCCGGCCGACGACCCGGCCGGTGGCGGGGGCGGTGTGCCTGCCGGGCCCCGAGCGGCTCTCCGCGCTGCAGCGGGTGCTGCGTCATGCCACGTCGCTGCGGGTGTACGGGCCGGTCACCGACGGGGCGGCGACCGCGAGCGCCTGGGAGGTCGTGCTGCCGGGCATGCGTCTCACCCTGACGCTCTCGCCCGATGCCGCGCGCGGTTTCTCGGGCGAGGGCGGGGTGCTCGACGCGCTGGCCACCGACGACGCGGCGGCCGACGCCGAGCTGGTGTCGGTGCTGCTGGCCTGGGAGCCCCGGATCGACACCGCCGATCTGGCTGAGCAGTCCGGCCTCACGGTGGAACGGGTACGGGCCGCGCTCACCCGGCTGGGCACGGCGGGCCGGGTCGGCTACGACCTCGCCGACGCGGCCTACTTCCACCGCGAGCTGCCGTACGACGCCGACCGGGCCGAGCGCCACAATCCGCGTCTGGTGGCGGCGCGGGAACTGGCCGGTTCGGGCGCGGTGGTGCTCGACGGCGATGTGGCTGCCGTGACCTCGGGAGAACGCCGTTACCAAGTGAGGGAGAAGGACGGAATGCTGAGCTGTACCTGCCAGTGGTGGGCCGATTACCGCGGGCGGCGGGGACCGTGCAAGCACGCCCTGGCCGTCCGGATGGTCCGCCGCGGTGCGCCGGTCGCCGGGGGTGTGCGATGAAGGAGCTCCTCACCGCCGTACGGGAATCGCCCGCGCACCACGTGCCGTCCCTGCTGGCCGGGATGGACCGGGCGGAGCGCAGGGCGGCGCTGGCCGAGCTGAAGGCGCTCCGGAAGGAGGTCCGGGGCTGGTCCTGGGAGAAGCAGGGCAAGGTCCGCAGGGCCCTGCTGGTGGCCGGTGCGGGCTGCCACGCCGGCGCCGCCGGATGTGCCACTTGGCTCGGCGGCCGGGACCTGATCGGCTGGGACCGCCCGCCCGTCCCCCTGATCCTCGCGGTCCTGGCGGACCGTGATCCGGAGTGGCTCGGTGACGTCGCACACCGGTTGGCGGCCCGGACCGCGACGGCGGAGGTCTCGTACGAGCTGATCGCCGCCCTGGTGAAGAAGGCGCAGTGCCCCCTGCCCACGACGGAGGGTTTCGTGCGGGGCTGGGTCAGCACGGTGTCGAGGGCGCAATGGCAGCGGCGGCGGAGAACGCCTCTCATCGAGGTGCTCCGGGCCGATCCGTACACGGTCGATCTCCTGCCGCGGATCTTCGACATGACGGAGCTGCCCGCGGAGATGCCCTGGAGCGACGACCCGGAGAGCCCGTGCCGGTGGGGCGCCACGCTGGCCGCGCTCGCCGAGGAGGGCCTGCTGGAGCGGTCGGTGGTCGTCGACGGCTGTGTGGCCCGGCTGCTGCGCGGGGGCAACTCCAGCGAGATGCGCTTCTTCCTGACCGTTCTGCGCGAGCTCGGCCTGACCGAACAGGAGGAGGCGGAGCGGATCCCGGACTGGGCCGGGATGGCCGCGGACGGCATCTCCACCGTGGCCGGTCACGCCCAGGGGGTGCTCGCCCGGCTGGACGGTCGCGGTGAGCTCTCCGTGCGGGCCCTGGCGGAGGTCTCGGAGTCGGTGCTGTTCCGCACCGAGAAGAAACTGGTCCGGTCCCAGCTCGTGCTGCTCGGCAAGGTGCTGCGCCGCGATCCGTCGGCGGTCGACGAGCTGCTGCCCGCCGTCGGGGGTGCCTTCGAGCACGAGGACATCGACATCCAGGAGCGGGCGTTGAAGCTGCTGGCCCGGTACCTGCCCGCCGCCGGGGCCCCGGTGCGGGAGGGGCTCGCCGCGTCGGCCGCGTTGCTGGGGCCTGCGCACCGGACGATGGTGGCCGAGGTGTTCGGCGGTCCGGTGGCCGAGCAGGTCAGCACGGCGAAGTACGAGGAGCTGCTGCCTCCGGTGCCGTCCCCGCAGCCTCTCGGCCCGGCGCCCGCGACGCTGCCCGAGCTGGTCGAGGAGGTGGTGACCCTGGTCAGATCGACGACGCCGGACGTCACCGCCTTCGAGCGGGCGCTGGACGGGCTGGTGCGCCACGCCCACTCCGACCGGGCGGCGTTGACCGACGCGTTGCGTGACGCGCTGGCGGGCGAGTGGTGGCTCGGCGGCGGGCCGCAGGCGCAGACCGAGCGGCAGCTCCGCTCGGAGGTGAGCCTCAGGGCCGTCCTGGCCGCACTGTTCGGACAGGTGTCGGTACGGGCCGTGCAGGAGGAGCGTGCCTCCTGGACCGCCGCCGGGACCTGCCCCCACGCCGCGCTGAACGGGGTCATGAAGGCACGGCTGTGGGAAGCGGCCCACGCGATGCTGACCGGTGGTCTCCCGTTCCTGCTGGCCGTCCCCACCTGGCACACCGGTTCGCTCGAACCGGCCGTGCTGGTCGAGCGGCTGCGCGCGTATCAGCGACTCGGCGTCCGGCCCGGCGAGGCCGACTTCGCCCAGGCCCTGCTGCGGGTGCGACGCGGCGATCAGCACGAGGCCGCCGGGGCGGCCGCCCTGCTCGGCACCCCCGAGGGCGACCGGCTGGCGACATGGCTGCGGGCCGACGAGCCGTTCACCCAGGTGTACCGGTTCGATCTGGAGAGCAGGACCCGGGTGGGACAGTCGGTCGTCCGGTCGCACCGCGCCCTGATGGCCGGCCGGGAACGCCCGCTCGTCCTGGAGGAGTTCCCCCGTTCCTTCCACGGCCTGGGCCGGGAACGGACCCCGACGCATCAGCTCTGTTACCACTGGGGGGAGCACCCGGAGCACTGGGTCGCCACCCTGCCCGAGGACGCCGAGACGATGGCCGCCTGGCTGCTGCCGAACATCGTGTTGGGTGTGACCGACGAGATACGGGACACGATCCGGCCGCTCCTGCTGCTCGCCGAACTCGACTCGCCCGCGGGCGAGGCCGTTCATCTGACGGCGGCGTACGGGCTGGGTTCACGGTTCCCGGAGGACCGGCTGACGGCGGTGGACGCCCTGCTGATGCTCGCCGCCCGGCAGCAGCTCGACGCGGCGCTGCTCGGCGAACAGCTGGCGACGCTCCTCGGACACGGGCTGATCAAGCCCAACCGCCTCGCGGATTCCGCCCGTATCGCCGCCACCACCGGCGCGTACCGGACGGTGCTGTCCATTCTGACCGGTGTTCTGCCCGTGCTGCTGGCGCAGGAGAAGGCGTCTCGCGGACTGAGCGACCTGCTCTCCGTGGCCGCCGAGTGCGTCGAGCACTGCGGCGCGACGGGGGCCGAGCCGATACCCGGGCTCGCCGAGACGGCCGCGCGCGGCGGGACGTCGCAGCTGGTGCGCCAGGCGGCACGTCTGAAGGACGCCTGGGAACGGAGTGCGGAACGGGTGTGACGGTGCGGGGCGGGACACCGTGGCGGGCGGCGGTCCGGATCCGCCGGGCCCGCCGCGGTGGACGGTCCCGAGCGGGGCGGCGGGTCCGACGCGGTGGACGGCCGGGAGGCGCGACGGGGCCGACGCGGACGGGTTCCCCGCCAGGACAGCAGTGGCCGAAAACGACAGGAAAGGGATCAGATTCGCACTTAACCCATCGGTCACAGGCTGTTCGTGATCAGGCAACAACGCTCAGTCAGAGTGAATGCATGACTGATGCGACCTCCACGAAGACCGCCCGCCGCCCCCACCACTGGCGGCGGGACGTGACCGAGCTGGCCGCGCTGTTCACCGCGGTCGCGGTGGCCGACGCCCTCGCCAATCTGATCGGGCACCAACCGGACGGGCCGTTCCTGCTGGTCGCCTCGGCCGTGGTGCTGGCGGTGACGGCCGGCTTCCACACCTGGTGGGCACGGCGGCACAGCCACGCACCGCCTCCGGCCGATGCCGGTCGCCCCGACGGAGATGACGCGGAAGCCTCCCTCCACGCCGTCGGCGGCATCGGTACGGGCACGGGCACCGGCACCGGCACCGGCACCGGCACCGGCACCGAAGGGAGCGTGCCCGCGGGCACGTCCGTCGCCGAAGGGACCGCATCGGCTCCGGCCCCGTCCGCCGAGGACACGGTGCTGTGGCGGATGCGCACCACCGTGCGGGATGCCCCCGGCAGTCTGGCGGCACTGTGCGGCGCGCTCGCCCGGCACCGGGTCGACATCCTCACCCTGCAGACGCACCCGCTCTCGCGGGGCACGGTCGACGAGTTCCTGCTGCGCGCACCCGCGCGGCTCCCGGCCCGGCAGCTGAGCCGGGCGGTCTCCGCGGCCGGTGGCAGCTCGACCTGGATCGAGCGGGCCGACGCGCACGATCTGGTGGACGCCCCGACGCGCGTCCTGGGCCTCGCCACCCGCACGGCCCTGGACGCGGCCGAACTCCCCCTGGCCCTGCGCCAGTTGCTCGGCCGTTGCACCATCCACTCGCTGCCCGCCGTCTCGGTCACCGGTCGCGCGACCGGTGAGAGCGCACCGGTCGAGGGGGTGCTGGAGGAGACGGTGATGCGACTGCGCGACCCGTCCGGCGGCGTCCTCACCATCGAGCGCCCCCATCTCCCGTTCACCCCGACCGAGTTCGCCCGGGCCCGCGCCCTGGTCGAGCTCGATGCCCGGCTCGGCCCCCGCGTCCCGCGCGGCAAGGACGTCCTCACCCTCCCCGAGGGCAACGAGATCACCGTCCGCCGCGCGGACCGCGACGACCTGCCGGCGGCCCGCGCGATGCACGGCCGCTGCTCCGAGCAGACGCTGCGGCTGCGCTACCACGGCCCGGTACGCGACGCCGACCGGTACCTCGGCCACCTGCTGAGTCCACGGTTCGGCCGCACGCTGGCCGCGCAGACGGCGTCCGGCCGGCTGGTCGCCCTCGGCCACCTGCTCTGGGACGGCGACGAGACCGAGGTGGCACTCCTCGTCGAGGACGACTGGCAGCGCCGGGGCATCGGTTCCGAGCTGCTCGGCCGCCTGGTGGCGCTCGCCGCCGAGGCCGGATGCGAGAGCGTCTACGCCGTCACCCGGGCGTCCAACACCGGCATGGTCGCCGCGATGCGCGCGCTGTCCCTGCCGCTGGACTACCAGATCGAGGAGGGCACCCTGGTCGTCACCGCCCGGCTGGACGCCGCCGCGGTCCGCTCGCTGCCCCCGTACGAGCAGGCCGGGCGCTGACACCGCCCGGCCACGGGACGCCCTGCCCGGCGATCTGTGCGCGAGACGCCCCGCCCGCCGGTCCGCACGGGAGGCCCCGCCCGGTGGTCCGTGCGGGGCGTCCTTTCCCGCGGTCCGTGCGGGATGCCCTACCCGGCGACCGGTTCGGGCAGGGTGTCCGGGTGGACGTCCCCGCGGTCGTGGACCTCCTGCGGGACGCCGTCCGCCGATGAGTCCAGTGCCTGGCACAGGTCGGCCCACAGGTCCTCGACGTCCTCCAGCCCGACCGACATGCGCAGCAACCGGTTCCCGACGCCGGCCGCCCGCCGGTCCCCCTCGTCCACGATGCGGTGGCTGATGGAGGCCGGGTGCTGGATCAGGGTGTCCACGCTGCCGAGGCTGACCGCGGGCGTGATGAGCCGTACGGCCGAGATCACCCGGTGCGGGTCCCCGTGGACCTCGAACGAGACCATCGCGCCGCCCACCTTCGGGTAGTGGACCCTGGCGATGCGCGGATCGTCGGTCAGCCTGCGGGCCAGTTCGGCGGCGCTCGCGGAGGCCGCCCGCACCCGTACCGGAAGCGTGGCGAGGCCGCGCAGCAGCAGGTATCCGGCCATCGGGTGCAGCACCCCGCCGGTGGCGAAGCGGATCTGCCGCAGCCCGGCGGCGAACTCCTCGTCGCAGGCGACGACCCCGCCCATCACGTCGCCGTGTCCGCCCAGGTACTTGGTGGCGCTGTGCAGCACGATCCGCGCGCCGTCCTCGACGGGCCGCTGGAGCACGGGGGTGGCGAAGGTGTTGTCGACGAGCAGCGGCACGGAGCCGCAGGAGTGCGCGATCGCGCGGATGTCGACCTCGGCGAGCGTCGGGTTGGCGGGTGTCTCCACCATCACCAGGCCGGTGTCCGGGCGGATCGCGTCGGCGATTCCCGCCGGGTCGGTCCAGGTCACCTCCGTGCCCAGCAGACCGGCGCCGAGCAGGTGGTCGCTGCATCCGTAGAGCGGGCGGACTGCGACCACGTGGCGCAGTCCCGCGCTCGCCCGGACCAGTAGCACGGCGGTGAGCGCCGCCATTCCGCTGGCGAACGCCACGGCGCTCTCGGCCCCTTCGAGGCGGGCGAGGGCGGTCTCGAACCGGGCCGTCGTCGGGTTGTCCAGCCGTGCGTAGACCGGCGGCCCTTCGAGCTTGGCGCCGGTGGCGGCGAAGGTGTCGATCCGCTCGGCCTCGCCCCTGGCGTCGTACGAGGGGTAGGTGGTGGACAGGTCGATCGGCGGGGCGTGCAGTCCGAGGGCCGCGAGATCGTCGCGGCCGGCGTGCACGGCTTCGGTGGCCAGCGCCCTGGACCGGGTTGCCGTCGGGGGCGCCATCGAGGTTTCGGTGTCCATGCCATCACTCTGAACATTCGCCGGGTCCAGGTGGGAATGTCCCGTGCTACGTTCGGCCAATGGCTGATTCGGTCGTTCTCGATCCGGTGGATCTGCATATTCTGCGGCTGTTGCAGAACGATGCCCGGACCACTTACCGCGAGCTGGCCGCCGAGGTCGGCGTGGCGCCGTCGACCTGCCTGGACCGGGTGGCCAGGCTGCGGCGCACCGGCGTGATCCTCGGCCACCAGTTGCGCCTGGACCCCGCGCGGCTCGGCCGCGGTCTGGAGGCGCTGCTCTCCGTGCAGGTCCGCCCGCACCGCAGGGAGCTCATCGGCCCGTTCGTCGAACGCATCAGGACGCTGCCGGAGTCCCGTGCGCTCTTCCATCTGACCGGTCCGGACGACTATCTGGTCCATGTGGCGGTCACGGGCACGGCCGATCTGCAACGCCTCGTGCTCGACGAGTTCACCTCGCGCCGCGAAGTGGCCCGGGTCGAGACCCGGTTGATCTTCCAGCAGTGGGAATGCGGGCCGCTGCTGCCGCCGGCCGCGGAACCGGCGGAGTCCGGCCGCTGAAGCCGAATGGCGATGGCGCGAAAGCCCTCTGCCGTACGAGGATGTCCACATGCCAGACACTTCCAGCAGCGCGCTGCCCCGCCAGGTCGCCGACGCCTACGTCGACGCCTACGTCGCACTCGACCCGATCGCCGGTACGTACCTGGGTATCGCGGAGAGTTCGCGCCGCCTTCCCGACTTCTCCCCCGCAGGCCAGGAGGCTCTCGCCGAGCTGGCCCGCACCACCCTGGCGAAGCTCGACGCCGCGGAGCGGCTGCCCGGCGCGGACGACGACGCCGAGCGCCGCTGCGGCCGTCTGCTGCGCGAGCGCCTCATGGCGGAACTCGCCGTCCACGACGCCGAAGAGGGGCTGCGCACGGTCTCCAACCTGTCCTCCCCCGCGCACAGCCTCCGTGAGGTGTTCACGGTGACGCCGACCGGGACCGACGAGGAGTGGGCCGCGGTCGTGGACCGGCTGCGGGCGGTTCCCGCCGCGCTGGAGGGCTACCGCGAGTCGCTCGCGCTCGGCCTGGAGCGCAAGCTGTACGGCGGGCCGCGCGCCACCGCCACCTTCATCGGCCAGCTCGACGAGTGGGTCGGCGAGAACGGCACGGGCTTCTTCCAGGACTTCGTGGCCGCCGGTCCGGCGGGGCTCCGTACCGATCTGGACGACGGCGCCCGGCTGGCGGGCGAGTCGGTCGCCGCGCTCCGCGACTGGATGCGCGACGTGTACGCCCCCGCGGTGGAGGGCGCGCCGGACACGGTGGGCCGCGAGCGGTACGCCCGCTGGTCGCGCTACTACAACGGCACCGACCTGGATCTCGACGAGGCGTACGCGTACGGCTGGTCCGAGTACCACCGGCTGCTCGCCGAGATGCGGACCGAGGCCGAGAAGGTGCTGCCCGGCGCCGGTCCCTGGGAGGCGCTCGCCCACCTCGACGTGCACGGGACGCACATCGAGGGGGTCGAGGAGGTCCGGGAGTGGCTCCAGGGCCTGATGGACGAGGCGATCGAGGCGCTCGACGGCACGCACTTCGAACTCGCCGAGCGGGTGCGGAAGGTGGAGTCCCGCATCGCCCCGCCCGGCGGTGCCGCCGCGCCGTACTACACCGGCCCGTCCGAGGACTTCTCGCGCCCCGGCCGCACCTGGCTGCCCACGATGGGCGAGACCCGCTTCCCGGTGTACGACCTGGTGTCCACCTGGTACCACGAGGGCGTGCCCGGCCACCACCTGCAGATCGCCCAGTGGGTGCACGTGGCCGACAGCCTGTCCCGCTACCAGGCGTCGATCGGCGGGGTCAGCGCCAACTGCGAGGGCTGGGCGCTCTACGCGGAGCGGCTCATGGACGAGCTGGGCTTCCTGCCCGACCCGGAGCGCCGTCTCGGCTATCTGGACGCGCAGATGATGCGGGCCTGCCGGGTGATCGTGGACATCGGCATGCACGCGGAGATGGAGATCCCGGCGGACTCCCCGTTCCACCCGGGTGAGCGGTGGACCCCCGATCTGGCTCAGGAGTTCTTCGGCAACCACAGCGGCCGTCCCGCCGACTTCGTGGAGAGCGAGCTGACCCGCTATCTGTCGATGCCGGGGCAGGCCATCGGCTACAAGCTGGGCGAACGGGCCTGGCTGCTCGGCCGGGAGAACGCCCGCAAGGCGCACGGCGACGCATTCGACGCCAAGTCCTGGCACATGGCCGCCCTGTCCCAGGGGCCGCTGGGACTCGACGACCTCGTGGACGAGCTGTCCAGGCTCTGACCGGCCGTCCGGCGAGAGGGCCGGAGAGTGCCGGACCCGGCCGCCGCGGCGTTCCGCGCGGTGGCCGGACCCGGCGGTCGCGGAGATGGTGTCAGCAGCCGCAGGCCGCGGAGCCGACCGGCGCGGTGAGCGGGTCGGCCGCCCGCCGCTCGCGCCCCTGCCCGGTCTCGGACTCGAAGCCCTCGCGCACCCAGTACTCGAAGCCGCCGAGCATCTCCTTGACCCGGTAGCCGAGTCCGGCGAGGGCGAGCGCGGCCCGTGCCGCACCGTTGCAGCCGGGCCCCCAGCAGTACGTGACCACGGGGACGGCCGGGTCGAGAAGGGTCCGGGCCCGCTCGGGAACGAGGGCGGTCGGCAGGTGGACCGCGCCGGGCACGTGCCCCTGGTCCCAGGCTTCGGCGGAGCGCGAGTCCAGCAGCACGAAGCCCGGGTCCCCGTCCGCCGCGAGCGCCGCGGCCACGTCGGAGACGTCGGTGTGGAGGGCGAGCGAGGCGCCGAAGTGGGCGACGGCCGCCGCCGGGGAGGCCGGCGGGACACGGAGGACGGGGTTGGCCGCTGCTGCGGTGGGCTGCGATGTCATGACCGAAAACCTACGGTCGACACCCCACTCCCTGAAGAGGAGATCCCCGGCACATCACTTGATCCGCCGAGGATTTCCCTGTTGGCTCCGGGCATGACCGACTATTCCCCGGATGCCACCGACTGGCGCATCCTCGATGTCCTGCAACGTGACGGCCGCGCGACCTTCGCCGAGCTGGCGCGGGCGGTGGCGATGTCACCGAGCGCCGTGACCGAACGGGTGCGCAGGCTGGAGGAGGCCGGGGTGATCAGCGGCTACGCCGCCGTGGTAGACCCGGAACGGCTCGGGCTGCCGATCCTCGCCCTCGTGCGGCTGCGCTACCCGAACGGTCATTACAAGCCGTTCCACGATCTGCTCGACACGACTCCGGAGATCGTGGAGGCCCATCACGTCACCGGCGACGACTGCTTCGTGCTGAAGGTCACCGCCCGCTCGATGCGGCACCTGGAGGAGGTCTCGGGCAGGATCGGCGCCCTCGGCTCCGTGACCACCAGCGTCGTCTACTCCTCGCCGCTCCCCCGGCGCCCCGTCAGCCGCTGAGCACGTCGGCGGTACGGTGCCGGACCGCCGATCCGTGCCGCTCCTTCACCACCTCGAGCTGTGCGGGGATGCGGCGGCGCAGGTCGGCGACATGGCTGACGATGCCGACGCTGCGGTCCCGCTCGCGCAACGAGTCCAGTACGTCGAGCACTTCGTCGAGGGTCTGGTCGTCCAGGCTGCCGAAGCCCTCGTCGATGAAGAGGGTGTCCAGCCGGACGCCGCCCGCCTCGTCGGTGACGACGTCGGCGAGGCCGAGCGCGAGGGCGAGCGAGGCGAAGAACGTCTCGCCGCCCGAGAGCGTGGCCGTGTCGCGCTCCCGGCCGGTCCAGGCGTCGACGACGTGCAGGCCCAGGCCCGCCCTGCGGCCCCCGGTACGGGCGTCGGAGTGGACCAGTGTGTACCGACCGGACGACATGCGCTGCAACCGGGCGGTGGCCGCGGCGGCGACCTGTTCGAGCCGGGCGGCGAGCACGTACGACTCCAGCCGCATCTTGCGTTCGTTGTCGGCGGAGGTTCCGGCGGTGAGCCCGGCCAGCCGGGCCACCCGGTCGTACTCCTCGCGCAGCGGGCCGAGCCCGCGCACCTCCCGCTCGGCGTCCCGGGAGAGCCGGCCGAGTTCGGCGCGGCGCTCGCGCGCGGCGGCCAGCACGGCGGAGGCGTCCCGCAGCAGCCGTTCGGCCGTGTCGTACGCGGCCTGCGCGGCGGCCACCTCGGCCGGCGGGCGTTGCGCGGCGGCCCTGGTCCCCGCCTCGGCGAGCCGGTCGGCCACGGCGGCCGCCTCGGACTGCCAGTCGTCGACGAGGCGCTGGAGTTCGCGCTGCGCGGTCTCGTCGAGCAGGTTCAGCGCCGCGGCCCGCGGGGTGTCGAAACCGGCCCGGAACGCGGCGTCCGCGAGCCGGTCGTCGGCCTCCTTGCGGCGCTGTGCGGCCTCCTCCTCCGCGCGCACCGCCGCGGCGGCCCCGGCGAGCAGGCCGACCCGGCGCTCCAGCAGTGCGGCGTGCTCGGCCACGCTGCCGGACTCGCCGCGGGCGGCCGTCAACCCGGCCTCCAGCGCCGCCTGTTCACGGTCCAGGCCCTCCCGCAGCGAGGTGCGGGCGGCGGCCCGGCGCTCGGCCCGCTGCCGGTCGTCGAGCCGTTCGGCCTGCTCCCGCTCGGCGGCCGCGAGGGCCTCTCGCGCCGCGTGCGTACCGGCCGCGGTGCGGTGCGCCTCGGTGTGGGCGCTCGCCAACCGGTCGACGAGCGCGCCGAGTTCGGAGACGGCGGGATCGGGGGCGGCGGGCTCCGGCCCGGTTCCGGGCCTTTGCTGTCCGGCCGGACCGGTGGCCTCCGCCCCGTCCCCCGGCCGGGGCTCCGCCGTGCGGGCGGCCGTGCGCGCGGCCGCGTGCTGTTCGCGTACGACGCCCAGTTCCCGGTCCGCCGCGGTGCGCGCCTCCTCGGCGCGCCGGTACGCGTCGAGGGCCCGTTCCTCGGTGGCCCGGTCGACGTGTCCGTCGGCGGCGCGGGCCGGTCTGGGGTGGTCGGCCGAGCCGCAGACCTTGCAGTCCTCGCCGTCCACCAGTTCCGCCGCGAGTTCCGCCGCGATGTCGCGCAGCCGTCGCTCGCGCAGCTCCAGCCAGGACTCGTGGGCGTCGGCGGCGTGTTCGCGGGCCCCGGCCAGCCGCTCGGTCGCGGCCGACACCCGGAGGGCGAGCGCGTCGCGGCGGCGGGCCGCCTCCAGTCGCACACGGGCGGGATCCAGTCGGCCGGCGAGCTGTTCGGCCAGGGTGGCGGCCTCCTGGGCCTCCTCGATGCGGGCCCGCAGGCCGTCCCGGGTGTCCTCCCAGCCGGCCAGCCAGCCGTCCGCCTCCCGGATCAGCTCGTCGTCGTCCCTGGC
Organism: Streptomyces sp. sk2.1; assembly: GCF_008120935.1. GTDB lineage: Bacteria > Actinomycetota > Actinomycetes > Streptomycetales > Streptomycetaceae > Streptomyces. The sequence continues at coordinate 79,877 of NZ_RDBO01000065.1, read as the reverse complement.
CTGGCGGTCCAGTGCGGCGCGCTCGACGTCGATCTCGGCGCGGCGCCGCTCGGCGCCGCGCGCGGCGTCGAGGCCGCCGAGCTCCTGCCTCAGCCGCCCCTCCAGCTCCGCCAGTTGTTCGGCACCGGCGTCGGCCAGGGTGTCCGGCAGCGGCGCGCGGGCACGGTCGCGGGCCGCCAGGGCCGCGTGGTACGCGCGCTCGGCCTCGTCGCGCAGGTCCAGGGCGGGGGCGACGAGGTCCGCCTTGCGGGCGCGGGCGAGCCGGTCGCGGTTCTCCTCGTGGCCGGGGCGGCGGGCCTCCAGCGCGGAGGAGCGGCGCAGCGTCTCCTCGTGGCGCTGCTGGAGCGCCGCGAGTTCGCGTGCCCGGTCGAGGTCCTCCAGGGCGGCCGCCCGTCGGGTTTCGGCCATGGTCAGTGCGGACGTGGCGATGTCGAGCCGTTCGCGGGCGCCGCTGCGCGCCGTCGCGGCCCATTCCAGGACGCCGTCGGCGAGGCCGGGTTCTCCGGGCCGGGTGTCGGGGAGCGGTGTCCCGGCGACCGGTCCGGCGGCCTGGGCGATCCGCTGGGCCGTCCCGACGATGCGTTCGTCCCCGGCCCTGACCCGGGCCTCGGCGGTACGGCGCAGTTCCGCCAGGCGCTCCTCCACGGCGGCGAAGCGACGGGTGTCGAAGAGCCTGCCGAGCAGTTTGCCGCGGGCCTCGGCGTCGGCGCGCAGGAAGCGCGCGAAGTCGCCCTGCGGCAGGAGCACCACCTGGCAGAACTGTTCCCGGCTCATCCCGATGAGCTGGGTGATCTCCTCACCGATCTCCTGGTGGGAGCGGCTGAGCGGCTGCCAGCCCTTGTCCGGGCGGTGTTCCCGCAGCCCGCTCTGCGCCTTCTCCGTCGTGAAGCCGCTGCCCTTCCGCTTGGGGCGGGGCTGGGCCGGGCGGCGGGTGATCTCCAGGCGTCTGCCGCCGACGGTCAGCTCCAGCCGGACCTCGGTGGCGACGTCCACCGGGGCGTGGTCGCTGCGCAGGGAGGTACCGGGGCTCTGTCGCGCTCCGGGCACCGCCCCGTACAGGGCGTAGCAGACGGCGTCGAGGACCGAGGTCTTCCCGGCGCCGGTCGGCCCGTGCAGCAGGAAGAGCCCGGCCGAGGAGAGCGCGTCGAAGTCGATGTCCTGGGTGGTGCCGAACGGGCCGAAGGCGGTGATGGCGAGCCGGTGGAGCCTCAACGGTTCACCTCGCGCACCGCGTCGTCCACCCGTACGTGGTCGAAGGCGCCGCGCAGCACCGTCCGTTCCTGTTCGTCGGCCGCCGATCCGCCCCGCACGTGTGCCACGAAGTCCTCCGCGATCTGCTGGTCGTCGCGCCCCTTGAGGCGCTGTGCGTACGAGGCGAGCGGGTCCTCGGGGGCCCGGTCGGGTTCGAACACGAGGCTGAGCGTGTGCGGGAACCTCTCGGCGAGCCGGGCCATCGGTTCGGCCGGGCGCGCCGGGTCGGTGAGGGTGGCCTCGATCCAGGACTCCCGGTGCCGCTCCAGCGCGGGGTCCTCGACGAGATCGTCGAGACGGCCCCGGAGCCGGGCGAGCGGACGGGGCACGGGGAGGTCGACCCGTTCGGCGGCGAACGCGCCCGGGGCGCCGAGGTCGATCAGCCACATGGTCTTGCGGTGGTCGGCCTCGGAGAAGGAGTACGCGAGCGGCGAACCCGAGTAGCGGACCCGTTCGGTGACGGTCTGGCAGCCGTGCAGATGGCCGAGTGCCACGTAGTCGACGCCGTCGAAGACGCCGGCGGGGACGGCGGCCACTCCGCCGACGGTGATGTCGCGTTCGCTGTCGCTGGGTTCGCCGCCCGCGACGAAGGCATGGGCGAGCACCACGGAGCGGGTGCCGTCGGGGCGGTTCGCGAGATCGGCGCGCACCTGTTCCATGGCCGCGCCGAGCACCGCCTCGTGCCCGGCGCGCCCGGCCCCGAGGACGTCCTTGACCAGGGCGGGTTCCAGATAGGGCAGTCCGTAGAAGGCCACGTCGCCGTACCGGTCGGACAGGACGAGGGGGGTGGCGCAGTCGGCGGGGTCGGTGCGCAGGTGGATTCCGGCCCGCTCGATCAGTCCCGCGCCGACGCCCAGCCTGCGGGCCGAGTCGTGGTTCCCGGAGATCATCACGGTGGGCACTTCGGCGGCGGCGAGGCGGTGCAGCGCGTCATCGAAGAGCTCCACGGCGGACAGGGGCGGAACGGCTCTGTCATACACGTCACCCGCGACGAGCACGACGTCCACCTCGTGCTCGCGCACCGTCGCCACCAGGTGGTCCAGAAAGGCGGCCTGGGCCTCGATCAGGGGAACCCGGTGGAACGACCGCCCCAGGTGCCAGTCCGACGTGTGCAGGATTCTCAAGAGCCGGCTCCGACCTTCATCGTTCCCTTCCTCGCCCCCGGGCCCGCGCCGTGCCTGCCGGCGACCCCGTCGGCGGGGGCTCCTCGCTTCGCCCCCGACAGTCTTCCATCACCACCGGCACCGTCGGGCGGGAAGATCGATCCACCCTTCGACAGGGAGCCGTTCCGCGCCATTTCGACTCATATGACCGGATTTTTTCTGCGCCGGTTCAGGCGTCGCCGTACGCCTCGCCGCCCAGTTCGAGTTCCGCCTCGCCCGCCGTCACGTCGGCCAGCCAGCCGCGGAACGCCTCGACGTCCGCGTCCGGCAACCCGATCTCGATGACGACGGCGTCCGTGTAGCGGACCTCGCGCACGCTGCGGCCGGTGGCGCGCAGGTCGTTCTCCAGCTTGCCCGCGCGCTGGTGGCCGACGGTGACCGTGGCGAGACGGAACCGGCGGCGGGTGATGGTGCCGAGCGCGTCGAGGGCCTCGCCGACCACTCCCCCGTAGGCCCTGATCAGTCCGCCCGCGCCGAGCTTGACGCCGCCGTAGTAGCGGGTGACGACGGCGACGACGTACCGCATCTCGCGGCGCGTCAGCATCTGGAGCATGGGCACGCCGGCGGTGCCGCCGGGTTCCCCGTCGTCGCTCGCCTTCTGCACCGAGGCGTCGGCGCCGATCACGTAGGCGAAGCAGTTGTGGGTGGCGGTGGGGTGTTCCCTGCGGATTCGCGCGACGAAGTCCTGCGCCTCCTGCTCGGTGGCGGCGGGGGCGAGCGCGCAGATGAAGCGCGATCGGTTGATCTCGGTCTCGTGCACGCCCGCTCGGGCGACTGTCCGGTACTGCTCCTGCATCCCGCCAGCCTATGCCCCGGACGGGAATGGTCCGGGGCCACCACCCGTTGTCCGGGTCATGTACGCAGACGATGAGACGATCCGCAGGATTCTCCGCGACGGCGGCGACACCTGGGCGGTGGTGGGCCTGTCCGGCAACCGGTCCCGCGCGGCCTATCGCGTGGCCGAGGTGCTGCAGCGCTTCGGCAAGCGGGTGGTTCCGGTGCACCCGAAGGCGGAGCCGGTGCACGGCGAGGAGGGGTACGCCTCGCTGGCCGACATCCCGTTCCCGGTCGACGTGGTGGACGTCTTCGTCAACAGCGACCTGGCCGGCGCGGTGGCCGACGAGGCGGTGGCGGCGGGCGCCGGGGCCGTCTGGTTCCAGCTCGGCGTGATCGACACGGAGGCGTACGACCGGACGCGCGCCGCCGGGCTCGACATGGTGATGGACCGGTGCCCCGCCATCGAGATCCCCGCCCTGCCGTCCTGAAACCGACGGCCGGAATCCGGCCGCGGCGCCTCACCCGGCCGGATGTGCCCGGTATCACGTCCGGTCCGGGGCTGGGAGAATGGCCCGCTGTGAGTACTACGACCGCGCCGCCCCTCCCCCACGCCCGAAGCGGGCTGGCGGGCCAGTTGTCCGAACTCGGCGTGAAGCGCAACGGTGTCCTCCTGGTGCATGCCTCGATGCGCGCGGTCGGCCCGGTGAGCGGCGGGGTCCGCGCGGTGGTCGGCGCCCTACGGGAGGCGGTCGGGAGCCACGGCACACTCGTCGTGCCCGCCTTCACACCGGAGAACTCCGACACCTCCCCGCACTACCTCGCCCGGGTGCGCGGTCTCACCGACCGGGCCCGGGAGGCGGTGCGGGCGAGCATGCCGCCCTTCGACCCGGCGACGTCGCCGGCCCCGTCGGTGGGGGCCCTGCCGGAGGCCGTGCGGCTCTCCGACGGGGCGGTGCGCAGCCTCCATCCGCAGACGTCCTTCGCCGCGCTCGGCCCCCTGGCCCGGTACCTGATGGCCCGTCACTCCCCCGACTGCCACCTCGGCGAGGCCTCGCCGCTGGCCCGTCTCTACGACCGGCGCGCCCATGTGCTCATGCTGGGCACCGGTTTCGACACCTGCACCGCCTTCCACCTCGGCGAGTACCGGGTACCGGCCCCGCCCCGGCGCGACTACCGCTGCGTGGTGACGGCCGGGGGCCGGCGCCGGTGGTGGGAGTACGAGGACGTCGCCCTGGACGACAGCGACTTCGCGGCCCTGGGCGCCGACTTCGTGCGATCGGACCTGGCAACGTCCGTCCGTACCGGGACGGTGGGTTCGGCGACGAGCAGGCTCTTCCGCCTCGACCACGCCGTGGACTTCGCGGCCCGCTGGCTGTCCTCGCACCGCACCGGAGCACAGTCCCAGGCCCTCTGTCACTCGCCCGGCTGAACCTCTACATTCTTCCCCTCACACCGAGCGGGGGGCGTCGTGGAGACTGCACAGCGGGTGATCCGGAAAAGCGGACTGTTCTCACGGCTGATGTCGGCCATGGCCGGATTATGTTTTCTGCTCCTGTGCTACAGCGTGCTCAGGGAGAACATGCCGTCCCGGCTGACCAGTACGTGGCCGTGGAAACTGCGGCTGCTCGACATCCAGAGCGCGACGACTGCGACGATCGGCACCGTGGGCGCCCTGCTGGCCCGCGCCCAGTACGCCCGCGTCGTACGACCGGTACTCGGCTACTTCGGCAGAACCATGGCGGACCTCGCGCCCGACGGGCAGCTCGCATGGACGTGCCACCTCATCAATGGCGCACAGGACGTAGCGGTCGTCGAAGAGATCGACTACCAGGTCCGGTTCACCCGGTCCGCCCTGAGCGACGGTGCGGTGGACATCGCCCACTGGGAAAGCGGCCGGGCCGCGATCGCGGCCCTGGCGTCGAGGGGGCTCGAACAGCACAAGGACTTCACCCTGCACGCCATCGGCCCGGGGCGGCCCATTCCCGGTCAGGGGCTGATGCTTCTGGGTTGGTTCACGGAGAGAGCGATGCGCGAGGCCGAATGCGTCGTCGTCAGAGTACGCGTCGTCGACCGGGTCGGTGACACGCACGAGCGGTGCGTCAATCTGCTGAAGGAGGCGAACCGTCACCCCCGCCGCCCCGATGCGCAGTTGTTCTGACGGTCCGCGGCCGACCGGTTCAGCCCCGGATGCCGAGCCCGTCGACAATCGTCGCGCCTGGCAGCGCGGCCAGGGCCTTTCCGGGGACGATGAGCTTGCCCCGGCGGCTGCCGCTGCCGATCAGCACCCACTCCTCGTCGACGACGGCGGGGTCGATCAGCAGCGGCCACGCGGCCGGGAGTCCGACCGGGGTGATGCCGCCGTACTCCATGCCGGTCTCGCCGATCGCCGTGTCCATGGCGGCGAAGGACGCCTTGCGGGCGCCCAGGTGCCTGCGGACCGCTCCGTTCACGTCGACACGGGAGTGGGAGAGGACGAGGCAGGCCGCGAGCGTCGTCCCGCTGCCGCGCTTGCCCGCCACCACGACGCAGTTGGCCGAGGTGTCGAGCAGTTCCGCCCCGTGGTGCTCGACGAAGACGGCCGTGTCGGCGACGGCCGGGTCCGTGTCCACGTGGATGATCCGCTCGGCGGGGAATCCGCCCCAGCCCTCGGCCACGGCGGCGGCGACGGGCCCGGGGAGCAGGTCGAGGCGGTCGGCGGCCGGAGCGGCGGTGTCGAAGGATCCGATGGGGGCGCGCATGCGCATCACGCTAACAACACCTCGGCCGCCCCGGCGGTCCGTCCCGCCATGCGGGCAGGAGCGGGATCGCCGTGGCGGTCGTGCGCGGTCCGTCAGGCGTCGGGCGGGTCCGGTGTCTCGCCCGGCTCCGCCAGGGCCAGCAGCTGTTCGGGCGTGACCCCCGTCGGTATCGGCACCGGGGCCGGGGTGCGCAGCGGCGGCTGCCAGCCCTTCTCCGGGTCCCAGCTGCGCACGACGCGGGCGGGGGCACCGGCCACCACCGCGTGGTCGGGCACCTCGCCCCGCACCACCGCTCCCGCGGCGACCACCACGTTGCGTCCGAGTCTGGCACCGGGGAGGATCACCGCTCCGGTGCCGATCCAGCAGCCGGGTCCGATGGAAACGGGTTCCATGCGGGGCCACTGCCGGCCGACCGGCTCGTGCGGGTCGTCGTAGCTGTGGTTCGTGGACGTGATGTAGACGTACGGCCCGCAGTACGTGTCCGGGCCGATGGTCACCGTGGTGTCGGCGACCACGTGGCTGCCCCGGCCGAGCACCACCCCGTCCCCCAGGGTCAGGATGGGGTCGGGGCCGAGGTCCAGGTCGGGCATGAGGCCGGCCGTCAGCGTGACCTGCTCGCCGATGATGCAGTGCGCGCCGAGCTCGATCCACGGTTCACCGAAGACCGTGCCCTGCGGGAAGGCCAGCCGGGTTCCGGCGCCGATCCGGCCGAAGCGCAGCCTGCCGGGACGGTCCGCGGTGACCGCGCCCGCCTCCTGCACCCAGCGCCAGCCGCGGTGGACGGCCCCGGACAGGGCGCGCCGACGCCAGGCGGCCAGGGATGAGAACGCGTTCCTGTTCTTCGGCACCCGCACACGGTAGTCGTCCCCGCCGGACCCGATCGCCGCGACGACCTGTGATGTTCGCCCCACCGGGCGGCGGACGACCGGCCGTCGCATACCGTTCCTCCGGAGCGGTCGAACGACCGCGGTCGGCCGACCGGACCGGACGGGCCCGGCCGCACGGCACCTGAGCACGGAGGAACGGGCGATGGCAGAGCGGGCGTTGGTCACGGGAATGGGCGGCAAGGAGCCGGACATCGACGCGGACGCCTTCACGGCGCCGACGTCGGTCGTCATCGGCGAGGTCACGATGGCCGCGGGCTCCAGCGTCTGGTACCAGGCCGTGCTGCGGGCCGACTGCGGCCCCATCGTCATCGGCGCCGACAGCAACATCCAGGACAACTGCAGCGTCCACGTCGACCCGGGGTTCCCGGTCACGGTCGGCGAGCGCGTCTCGGTCGGGCACAACGCCGTACTGCACGGCTGCACCGTCGAGGACGACGTCCTGGTCGGCATGGGCGCCACCGTCCTCAACGGCGCCCACATCGGGGCCGGTTCGCTGATCGCGGCGCAGGCGCTGGTCCCGCAGGGGATGCGGGTGCCCCCGGGCTCGCTCGTCGCGGGCGTCCCCGCCAAGGTCAAGCGGGAGCTGACCGGGGAGGAGCTCGAGGGCATCAAGTTCAACGCGGCGGGCTACGTGGAGCTGGCCAGGGCCCACCGCCGGGCGCACGAGGACTGAGCGCGGAAGGGACGGCACCGGGCGCCGGTCCCGCGGGCCGCGCCCCCGACCCGTGCGGTCCCGGTCAGTCCGCGGCCGGAACGATCCCCGCGTCGGGCAGGGGAGCGGACGAGGTCCGCGCCGCCATCTTCCTGGCCCGGCTCTTCAGGATCAGCATCGAGGTCACGCCGATCAGCACCGCGGCCACGAGGCCGAGGTAGGAGAACCGCTTGAGCCACGCCTCGGCGACGATCCCCACCGAGTAGATGACGGCAGTGGTGCCACCGGCCCAGACGATGCCGCCGAAGACGTTGGCGATCAGGAACTTCCAGTACGGCATGTGGAGCACGCCCGCCAGGGGGCCCGCGAAGATCCGCAGCAGCGCGACGAAGCGGCCGAAGAAGACCGCCCACATCCCCCACTTGTGGAACGACCGCTCCGCCAGCGCGATCTGGCTCTCGCCGAAGTGCTTGGGGAACTTCCCGCCGAGCCGGGCCAGCAGCGGCCGTCCGCCCTTGCGGCCGATGGCGTAGCCGATGGAGTCGCCGATGATCGCGCCGGCCGAGGCGCAGGCGCCGAGGATCCAGGGGTTGATCCCGTCGTGTCCGGCGGCCAGCAGCGCCGCGCTGACCAGGATGATCTCGCCAGGCAGCGGAATCCCGAGGCTCTCCAGCCCGATGACGACGCCCACCAGGGCGTACACGCTGATCGCGGGTACGGTCTCCAGCCATTCCTGGATGTGCAACGCCGGTTCCTTCCGTACGGATGTCCCGTTGCCCGCCGGGCAACTCCTCGACGCGCGGCGGGAAGCCTACCCGTAGCGGCCTTCGTCCGGACAGCGCGAAGGGCCGCCACGCGCCCCCTTCCGGGAGGTGTGGCGGCCCCGTGCGGAACCGGCCGGGATCAGGCGTTGGGCCGCAGCGTCCAGACGACCGTCATCTCGCCGGTCACGGCACCGTCCTCGCGCCGGATCTCGATGACCACGGGGAACTCCGGGCGCTTGCCCCCGTCGAGTTCGGCGACGACCTCGGCCACCGGGCGGCCGAGGGTCGCCGTCGCGGTGACGACGCCCTTGGCCAGCTTCTTGTAGCCGATCTCCGCCTTCACCGCGAGCGGCACGGCGCGCGACAGCTGGTCGCCGAAGGCCGCTATGACGATCGCGCCGCTCGCCGACTCCGCCAGCGTGAACATCGCCCCGGCGTGCGGTCCGCCGATGTGGTTGTGGTAGTCGGCCTGATCCGGAAGCCGGACGACCGCACGCTCCGCGGTCGTCTCCAGGAATTCGAGATTGAGGGTCCGGGCCATCGGAACCGTCGCGACGAGCATCTCGCCGACGGACATCTGTTCAGCGCTCATGGCCGGATGTTACTTGCGAGTAGAATCTTTGGCCACCCCGGGCCCCGCCCCACCGGACCGCGTCCTTCACCATCCGCACACGGGGGCGGGCTTAGCAGACCGGCCACCGCCCCTCTATCGTTACTCGCCATGTGGCCAGGACAGCAGCCGCCCGGGGGCGAGCAAAACCCGCAGGACCAGAATCAGAACCCGTACCAGCAGCCGGGGTACCAGCAGCCGAATCCCTATCAGCAGCCGGGATACCAGCAGCAGGGCCAGCCCGGTCAGCAGCAGGGCCAGCCGGGGTACCAGCAGCCCGGCTACCAGCAGCCGAACCCGTACCAGCAGCCGACCGTGCCGCAGTACTCGGTGCCCGGCCCGCCCGGCGCCCCGCAGCCCGGCGACAACGGCCGGAAGAAGACCACCGCGATCGCGATCGTCGCGGCCACCGCGGTCGTCGTGGCCGCCGTGGTGACCGGTGTCGTCGTGCTCAACAAGGACGACGACAAGAACGACGACATCGCCGGCGGCGGCAAGTCCTCGGCACCGGCCAAGCCGTCCGGGTCCGCCTCCCCCGAGACGAACCCGCGCGGCGAGGACGAGGACGCCAAGCCCCTCATCCCCGGCTGGAAGGTCGTCACCAACCCCAAGTGGGGCACCCGGTTCGACGTGCCCGGCGACTGGGAGGTCGGGAAGCCCGGCGCAGGCTCATACTTCGAGGACGAGAAGAAAGGTGACGGCTCGCCCCTCATCCTTTTCTCCGCGCCGACGTTCTACCAGAAGAAGTGGTGCGTGGACGACACCGACAAGGACGGCGTCGAAGAGAGCATGAGCCTCGCGAGCGCCGGTACCAGGGGCGCCCAGGGTGCCACCGACGCCGCCAAGAACGCACACAGCGAGGCCGGTACCTGGGTGTGGGCCGCCTACGCGCAGCACATGCCGCAGAGCACCATCAAGTTCACCCCGGCCAAGCAGTACACCACCAAGTCGGGCCTCACCGGCCAGGTCGTCACGGCCACCGCTCCGAACGTCACGAAGAAGGAGAAGTGCGACAGCGACGGCAAGGCCATCGCCTTCACCTTCAAGAACAAGAAGGGTGAATTCGCGTCCTGGGTCCTCTACGGGGCCGACTCCGTCAAGGACGAGCTCCCGGACGAGACGATCCAGAAGATCCTCAGCACCGTGCGGCTGGTGGAGGTCGCACCGGAGTCCTGACCCTCCGGTCCTCCCCGGGAAACCAGTTGGCACGGCGGGGGCGGAGCGGCGATAGTCCCTGGGTGACCGCCGCCTCCTCCGCCTCCGCCGCTCCATCGAGCCGTTCCGCCCGCAACTACCGTCTTCTGACCGCCGCCGCGGTCATCACGGGCCTGGGTACCCATGGCGCGCTGATCGCGGCGGCGTTCGCCGTGCTGCAGGCGGGAGGCGACGGGGGCGACGTCGGCCTGGTGGCCGCGGCCAGGGGCGTGCCGCTGGTGCTCTTCCTGCTGGTCGGAGGGGCGATCGCGGACCGGCTGCCGAGGCACCGGGTGATGGTCGCTTCGAACACCCTCAACTGTCTCTCGCAGGCGGTCTTCGCCTGGCTGGTGCTGGCCGGCGACCCGAAGCTGTGGCAGATGATGCTGCTCACCGCGCTGTGCGGGACCGGGCAGGCGTTCTTCAATCCGGCGGCCGAGGGCATGCTGCTGTCCACCGTCAGCCGCGAGCAGGCGAGCCGCGCCTTCGCGCTGTTCCGGATGGCCACGCAGGGTGCGACGATCGGCGGGGCGGCGCTCGGCGGCGCCATGATCGCGGCGATGGACCCGGGCTGGGTGCTGGCCGTCGACGCCGCGGCCTTCGCCGTGGCGGGCGTGCTGCGCGCGTTCCTGGACGTCAGCCATATTCCCTCGCGCGCGCCGGGCGGCGGGCTGCTCGCCGACCTGCGGGACGGCTGGCAGGAGTTCACCGGCCGCCCCTGGCTGTGGAGCATCGTGGCGCAGTTCTCGGTGGTGGTCGCCGCGGTGGGTGCCGCCGAATCGGTGTACGGGCCGCTGGTCGCCCGGGACGAGCTCGGCGGCGCCCGCCCGTGGGGCTTCGCGCTCGCCGCGTTCGGGGTCGGCACGCTGGGCGGGGCGCTCCTGATGACGCGCTGGAAACCGCAGCGGATGCTGTTGGTCGGGACGCTCTGCGTCTTCCCGCTGGCCCTGCCGTCGGCGGGCCTCGCGGTGCCGCTGCCGGTGGTCTGGCTCTGTCTGGTGATGTTCGTCAGCGGCGTCGCCATCGAGGTGTTCGGGGTCGCCTGGATGACGGCCATGCATCAGGAGATCCCCGAGGAGAAGCTGTCGCGCGTCTCGGCGTACGACTGGTTCGGCTCGGTGGCGATGATGCCGTTGGCGACGGCGCTCGCGGGCCCGGTGGAGTCACTGGTGGGGCGCAGCCAGGCCCTGTGGGGCTGTGCGGGGCTGATCGTGCTGGTCACCGGTGCCGTGCTGTTCGTCCCCGAGGTGCGCAACCTGACCCGGAAACCCGACCCCGCCGAGGTGGCGGCCAAGGCCCCGGGCCCGGTTCCCGGCACGGCCCCGGGCCCGGCCGGGACCCCGGCCCCGGCCTCAGCCGATGCCGAAGGCCCCGTCGGGCGGCTCGGGTGAGGCGACCGCCTCGCCGTCCCCGACCGGCCGGGCGGCCCCGATGAACCGGTCCAGCGCGGGGCCGTGCTCGACCCTGGCGGGGAAGGCGTCGGCGGCGCAGCTGCGGGTCAGGGCCGCGATGTCGACGGGGTGCCGGGACGCGACGAGGACGGCGTTGCCGAAGCGCCTGCCGCGCAGCACCGCCGGTTCGGCGATCAGCGCGAGTTCCTCGAAGACCGCCGCGAAGGTGGCCAGTTGGGAGCGGAGGAAGTCGAAGGGCGCCCCGTCCGCGAGGTTGGCGGCGTAGATCCCGCCGTCGCGCAGCGCCCTGCGGGCGGCTCGCGCGTACTCGACGGAGGTGAGGTGGGCGGGCACCCGCGAGCCGCCGAAGACGTCCCCGATCAGCACGTCCAGGGAGCCTTCCGCGGTCCGTTCCAGCAGGCCGCGGGCGTCCGTGCCGTGCACGGTGATCCCGCTGTCCTCGGGCAGCGGGAGCCGTTCGGCGACCAGTTCGAGCAGCCCGAGGTCGGCCTCGGCGACGTCCTGGCGGGAGCCCGGCCTGGCCCCGGCGACGTAGCGGGGCAGGGTGAGCGCGCCGCCGCCGAGGTGGAGGACGTCCAGCGGCGCGCCCGGTGGTCCGGCGCGGTCGACGACATGGGCGAGCCGTCGCACGTACTCGAACTCCAGATGGTCCGGAGCGTCGAGGTCCACGTACGACTGGGGCGCGCCGTCGACGGTGAGCAGCCAGGCCCTGTCCCGGTCCACGTCGGGGAGGAGTCTGGCGGTGCCCTGGTCCACGTCCCGGATGACGGGTATCGACTCGTTCACCCCTCCATTGTGGGGTGCCGGATCAGCTGCCGAGGACCGCGGCGACGGCCTCGGCGTGCGCGGCCGCCTGGGCCAGACCCGCCCGGGCCGCCGCGGCCCGGTGGCCAGGGTCGAGGGGGTTGCGGCCGAACGCCCCCTTCGACGCCGCGTCGGGGGTGATGACCTCGACGCGGGCGCCGTTCGCGACGAGCCCGGCCGCCTGTGCGGCCGGTGCGGCGATGGCCTTGCTGCCGCTCGCCGACGGGGCGATGACGACGACGCGCCGGTGACCGGCGGCGAGGTGGGCGTTGGCCGTGGAGTACACCCCGCCGTCGATCCAGTCCCGGCCCCCGGCCCGGGCGACGGGCCACACCCCGGGGACCGCCGAGCTCGCGGTGACGGCGTCCACGAGGGGGACGCCGTCCTCCTTGCCGAACGTGTGGAGTTCGCCGGTGAGGGCGTCGACGGCGGTGACGCGCAGGGGGCGGTCGGGCCACTCCGGCGAGGGAAGGCGGCTCCCGATCGCCGCGCGCCGCTCCTCCGCGTCGATGTCGAGCCGGGCGCCCCGCGCCAGCCGGCCCAGCCTCCGGCCGTACTCCTCGGGGGTGCGGGAGAGCAGCACGGCCCCCGCGTAGCGCAGCAGGGTGAGCGCGCCGAGCCGGCCGCCCCTCATGTCCCGCGGGTCGGCGAGCTGGAGTTCGTACAGTTCGGGGAGGCCGAGCAGTCCGGAGGCCAGCTGCGCGCCGACCGAGGCTCCGGCCGAGCTGCCGATGATCAGATCGACAGCGGAGAGGTCCGCGCCCGCTTCCGCGAGTCCGCGCAGGATCCCGATCTCCCAGGCCCCGCCGGTGACACCGCCGGAACCGAGCACCAGTGCTGTTTCTGTCATGCCGTCAGTCTCGCGCACGGTGCGGGGCCCGCCTCCCGTGGGGTACGGGAGGCGGGCCCCGGGCCTCAGAGCAGCCCGGTGACGGTGCCGGCGCCGACCGTGCGGCCGCCCTCGCGGATCGCGAAGCCGAGTCCGGTCTCCAGCGGGACGTCACGGCCCAGTTCGACGGTCAGGTCGACCGTGTCGCCGGGGCGCGCCACCGCCACCTCGCCGAGGTCCACGTCCCCGACGACGTCCGCCGTGCGGATGTAGAACTGTGGTCGGTAGCCGGTGGTGAGCGGCGTGCTGCGGCCGCCCTCCCGCGCCGACAGCACGTACACCTGCGCCGTGAAGCGCCGGCTCGGCGTCACGCTGCCCGGCGCCGCGACCACGTGTCCGCGCCGGACCCGGTCGCGCTCCACACCGCGCAGCAGCAGGGCCACGTTGTCGCCGGCCTCGGCGGACTCCATCGGCTTCCCGAAGGTCTCCAGGCCGATGACGACCGTCTCGATGTCCGGCCCGAGCACCGCCACCCGGTCGCCGACGCGGACGGTGCCGCGCTCGACGGCCCCGGTGACGACGGTGCCCCGGCCGGTGATGGTCAGGACGTTCTCCACCGACAGCAGGAACGGCGCGTCGGTGTAGCGGACCGGCATCGGTACGTACGTGTCGACGGCGTCCAGCAGCGCCTCGACGGCCGCGGTCCAGCGCGGGTCGCCCTCCAGCGCCCTCAGCCCCGAGACCCGTACGACGGGCACGGAGTCGCCGCCGTAGCCGTGCGCGGACAGCAGCTCGCGGACCTCCAGCTCGACCAGGTCGGTCAGCTCGGGGTCCCCCGCGTCCGCCTTGTTGAGGGCGACGACGATGTGGTCGACCCCCACCTGGCGGGCGAGCAGGACGTGCTCGGCGGTCTGCGGCATGATCCCGTCGATCGCCGAGACGACGAGGATCGCCCCGTCGAGCTGGGCGGCGCCGGTGACCATGTTCTTGATGTAGTCGGCGTGTCCGGGCATGTCGACGTGCGCGTAGTGCCGGGTGTCGGTCTCGTACTCGACGTGCGCGATGTTGATGGTGATGCCGCGCCGCGACTCCTCCGGGGCCCGGTCGATCCGGTCGAACGGGACGAACGCGCCGGTGCCCCGGTCGCTGAGGACCTTGGTGATGGCGGCGGTCAGGGTGGTCTTGCCGTGGTCGACGTGGCCCATGGTGCCGATGTTGAGGTGCGGCTTGGTGCGCACGTATGCCGTCTTGGGCATGGTTCATTCCTTGGGATTCGAAGCTGTGTGAGGACCCCGGGGCCCGGCCGACCCTCCCCTTGCGGGGTCCGCCGGACTGTCGGGGGAGGGTCAGCTTCGGGCGCCGCCGAGGGGCGCTGCGGCGGCGGTGCACGCCGCCGTGACGACTGCTGCGGTCGCGGGGCTCACGGCAGCCTTCGGCGCGTCCGCGACTGCGGACGGCGCTGCGGGGAAGGCGTACCGGAACATGGCTCCGATGATGTCCGACCCGTACCTCCCCGTCGAATGGTTTTCCGGCGGACTCCCCCGGGCCGGTACGGGAGTTGGACACGCCCCCGTCGGCACCGCCCGCGCAGCAGCGTGCGCAGCGCGTCCTGCCCGAGCACCCTGCCCAGCCCGAACGAGATGCCCGCGCCCACCGCCACGGCCCGGCAGCCGGTACGGCGGACGACCCGGCGCGGCGGTCCGACAGACGGTCCGGCGCGGCGCGAGCGAGGGACAGGAGGCGCGCGGCCGTGCGGTGCGGGCGGCCCGTCGTACGGCGTGTGCGCGGCCGCCTCCGTGCCGCGCATGGTGCGGCGTTCGTTCACCGCTGTCGGCTACTCTCCCGGCATGTTCGACCCCGCCCCCGCCGCCCGGCCCGCCACCGGCCTCGCCGTGCGCTGCACCAGGGTGCTGCTCTCGCCCTGGTCCCGGTTCTCGCTGCTCGTGGTGGTGCTGCTGGCCGCGACGGTCGCGATGCTGCTCCTCGAACCCCAGCGGCTGCTCGCCACCGGCTGGCCCGCCCGGCTCGACGGCGGCGTCGTCGCGGTCCTCCTGTTCGGGGTCGCGTACGGCGTGTGCACCGTCGCCTTCGTACCGCGCCCCCTGCTCAACCTCGCCGCGGGCGCGCTCTTCGGCACGCAGTCGGGACTGGCCGCCGCGCTGGCGGGGACGGTGCTGGGCGCGGGCATCTCGTTCGGGCTGGGCAGGGTGCTCGGGCAGGACGCGCTGCGCACGCTGCTGCGCGGGCGGTGGCTCAGGGCGGCGGACGGCCAGCTGAGCCGGCACGGATTCCGTTCGATGCTGGCGCTGCGGCTGTTCCCGGGCGTGCCGTTCGCGGCGGCCAACTACTGCGCGGCGGTGTCGCGCATGGGGTATCCGCCGTTCCTGGTCGCCACCGGGCTCGGTTCGATCCCGAACACCGCGGCGTACGTGGTGGCGGGCAGCGAGGCGACGTCGCCGACCTCGCCCGCGTTCCTGGCCGCCATGGGCTTCATCGTGCTGACGGGGATCGGCGCGGCCTTCGTCGCCTGGCGCAAGCGCCACCGGCTGGCCTCCGAGTGACCTTCCTCTCCGTCCCGCACCGGCGCCGGTCCCGGTCCCCGTGGCGGGACGGCCGACGGCCCGGGGCACGGGCGGCGCTGTTCACCCGGGGGAGATACCCTGCCCGCGACCGACCGAAGGGCCGCGGATCCTGCGCGGCCCCGTTCTCCATTGACCGACATACGCACGTCGCCGACGGCTCCGCCGTCGGCCGATGCATGATCACCTCCGGGATGGCCAAAGCCCCATGAGCTGGTTCGAATCGTTCGTCCTGGGCCTCGTTCAGGGACTGACCGAGTTCCTGCCGATCTCCTCCAGCGCGCATCTGCGGCTCACCGCGGCGTTCGCCGGCTGGCACGACCCGGGTGCGGCGTTCACCGCCATCACCCAGATCGGCACGGAGGCGGCAGTCCTCATCTACTTCCGCAAGGACATCGTCCGGATCGTCTCGGCGTGGTTCCGTTCACTGGTGGACCGGTCGATGCGCGGCGACCACGACGCCCAGATGGGCTGGCTGGTGATCGTGGGCTCCATCCCCATCGGCGTGCTCGGCGTGACGCTCAAGGACCAGATCGAGGGCCCCTTCCGCGATCTTCGACTGATCGCCACCACCCTGATCGTCATGGGCATCGTCCTCGGCATCGCCGACCGTCTCGCCGCGCGCGACGAGGCGGGCGGCAGGCACCGGGCCAGCAAGGAGCGCAAGACGCTCAAGGAACTCGGCGTGAAGGACGGCCTGATCTTCGGCTTCTGCCAGGCGATGGCCCTGATCCCGGGCGTCTCCCGCTCCGGGGCCACCATCAGTGGTGGTCTGCTCATGGGGTACACCCGTGAGGCGGCGGCCCGGTACTCCTTCCTGCTCGCGATCCCCGCGGTACTGGCCTCGGGCGTCTTCGAGCTGAAGGACGCGGGCGAGGGGCACGTGTCGTGGGGGCCGACGATCTTCGCGACCTTCATCGCGTTCGGCGTGGGCTACGCCGTCATCGCCTGGTTCATGAAGTTCATCACGACCAAGAGCTTCATGC
Source organism: Streptomyces sp. sk2.1 (assembly GCF_008120935.1). Taxonomy (GTDB): domain Bacteria; phylum Actinomycetota; class Actinomycetes; order Streptomycetales; family Streptomycetaceae; genus Streptomyces. The sequence continues at coordinate 63,231 of NZ_RDBO01000065.1, read as the reverse complement.
CGTTCGTGATCTACCGGATCATCCTGGGCATCGTGCTGTTCATCCTGGTCGGCGCGGGGGTGCTGAGCCCGCACGCGGGCGAGTCCGCGGGCTGACCGGGCGGCACCGTCCGGCACGGGGCGGGCGGCGATCCGCCCGCCCCGTGCCGGATCCGGGTCAGCGCTTCGCGCGGCGGCGGGCCAGGAGGACGCCCATGAGGAGCCCGACCACCAGGGTCACGGTCAGCACCGCCCAGAGCGGCAGGGTGACCGTGCCGACCCACAGCCGTATGCCGACGGACGCGGTGTTCACGGCGATGAACCAGATCGCGAGCGCCGCCAGCACCACGAGCCCGATCGTGCGCAGCCGGATGTCCCGGCCCTTGACGGTCAGGGTCGGCGGAGCATCCGATCGAGAGGTCTTCTGCACCATTCATCCAGTATCGGATGGTTCGGGCGATCGGTCCTGACGGGCCGCATGCGACCCGTCAGGTGCCGGGTCCGGCGGCGTTCCCGTACATCGCACGGGGTGCCGGGCGGCTCAGGGGATGTCGCCCCGCCAGTCCCACCGGTCGGGATCGCCGTCCCGGGGGCCGTACTCCGCCCGGCCGCCCGGTCCGAACCGTCCGATCTCCGTGTTCAGCGCCGCTCCCTCGCACAGCGCCGCGTCCGTCCAGCCGGTCACGTCGAGGAGCAGCCCGTCGAGGGGGCCGCCCACCAGCTCCCGGTAGGAATGGCCCGGCCGGGGTCCCGGATCGGGATCGTCGTGGTCGGCGCCGTACACACGCCGCTGCCGCATCAGCTCGTCCATGGGGGCAGGATCGCACCCGGCACTGACAGCGGCGCCCCGGCCGTCCGCCGGGCCCCGCGGGCACGCCGGCCGCCCGGCGCGGCGGGACGATCCCGGTTTCCGGACGGGCACCGGGCCCCGGCGGGCCGTAGCGTACGAAACGGCCCCGGCGGACGTCCGCGACGCCCCACCGCCGCGCGCGGATGGTGGTCCCGCAGGATGTCCCGGAACGGAGGGGCCGAAGGTCCCTGCCGTACGACGGCCGTACGTACCAACCTGGGACGGGATATCGCCGGATTCTGGAGGGAATCATGACCGCCACCGACCGTCCCGTGATCGCCGCGGTGGACGGCTCCCCGCACAGCCGGGAAGCCCTCGACTGGGCCGCCCACGAAGCCGTGCGACGAGGACTCGCACTGGTCGTCGTGCACGCCCGGACGCCCGATCGGCGCAGCGCGCAGGACACACTGCGGCGCGAGTCCGAAGAACTCCTCGAACGGTCCGTGCAGCGGGTGTCCGGGATCGAGCCGACCCTGCACCCGACGACGCTCTCGCCGCTGGACTTCCCCTCGGCCGCCCTCACCTCGCTCAGCCGTGACGCGTCGCTGATGGTCGTCGGCTCGCGCGGGCTCGGCGGGTTCCGGTCCCTGATGCTCGGGTCCAACAGCCTCGCGACCGCCTCGATGGCCAAGTGTCCCGTCGTCGTCATCCACGGCGGGGCGGCGGACGAGGACGAGGGGGCGACGGCGGAGGAGTTCACCGACATCGTCGCGGGCGTGGCCGCGGACGAGAGCAGCGAGGCGGTGCTGGAGTTCGCCTTCGGGACCGCCGCCTCCCGGCCGGGCGCACGGCTGCGGATCGTGCACGGCTGGACGATGTTCTCCTCGATCCTGTCCGGCGGACCCGTCTTCGACCGGGCGGCGGTGGCGGACTCGGCCGACCGGACCCTCGCCGAGCTCACCGCCGGGTGGCAGGAGAAGTACCCCCAGGTCGAGGTCGTCCGGGAACCGGTCAGCGGCTCCGCCTCCCGCACCCTGGTCACGGCCTCGGCGACCGCGGCACTGACCGTGGTCGGTCGGCGCAAGGGTGGGGAGTCGCTCGGGCTCGGCCTCTCCCCCGTCGCCCAGACCACGCTCTCGCACGCGCTCGGCCCGGTCGCGGTGGTGCCCTGCTGACGGTGGCGGTGCCGTCCCGCCGTCCGCGTACTCCTCCCGGTCCCGCGCCCCGGTGCCCGCACCGGGGCCCCGCCGCCGCGCCGGTACGCGGTGAGGCTTCCGGTTCTCCGCGCCGGGGAAGAACTGCGGAGCGGGGTACCAGGGTGGAGACTGCTGATCAGGTGGGACGAGGAGGCGGAACATGCTGGTTCCGGCCGGTCGGGGCGAGTGGTGGGCGCGGAGACTGCGGTCCGGCCGATGGCGCGGCGGCCTCGCGGTCCTCGCGGGCGCGCTGCCCGCGCTCGCCTTTCCCGCCCCTTCCCTGTGGTGGCTCGCCGGCGTCGGCCTGGTGCCGTGGCTGCTCCTCATCCGGACCGCCGGTACGGGGCGCAGGGCCGCGCTGGACGGCTGGCTCGGCGGCATCGGCTACATGATCGCGGTGCATCACTGGCTGGTGCCGAGCCTCCATGTGTTCATCGTGCTCCTGGCCGCCCTGCTCGGTCTGCTGTGGGCCCCGTGGGGACTGCTGGTCCTGCGGACGCTGCGCGGGCCGGTGTCGGCGGCGGGTGCCGCGCGGGCGGTGGTCGTGGTGCCCTGCGGCTGGCTGATGATCGAACTGGTCCGGTCCTGGGAGGCGCTCGGCGGCCCCTGGGGGCTGCTCGGCGCGAGCCAGTGGCAGGTGGCTCCCGCGCTCCGTGTCGCGTCCGTGGGCGGAGTGTGGCTGGTGAGTCTCCTGGTGGTGGCGGTGAACACCGCCGTCGCCCTGCTGTTCGTGACCTCGGCCGCCCGCACCGCGGCCGTCGTGAGCCTGGTGGTGTGCGCGCTGGCCGTGGGGGCGATGGCGGGCTGGGCGCCGCGGCCCGAGCGGTCGGGAACGGTCCGGATCGCCGTCGTGCAGCCGGGGGTGGTCGCGGGGCCCCACAGCGTCGAGCGCCGTCTCGCGGTGGGCGAGCGGCTGACCGCTTCGCTGGCCGGGCGCGATCTCGACCTGGTGGTGTGGGGCGAGAGCAGTGTGGGGGCGGATCTCACCCGGCGTCCGGACATCGCCGCCCGGATCGCGGCCCTCGCGCGCCGGGTCGGCGCGGACGTGCTGGTCAACACGGACGCCCGGCAGACCGACGGATCGGGCCGGAAGGGCATCTTCAAGTCGGCGGTGCTGGTGGGCCCGGACGGGCCGACCGGGGACCGCTACGACAAGATGCGGCTGGTGCCGTTCGGCGAGTACGTCCCGGCCCGTCCGGTGCTCGGCTGGGTCACCTCCATGGGCCGGGCCGCGGGCGAGGACCGGTTGCGGGGCACCGCCCCGGTCACGATGTCGCTGCCCGGGGCGGACGGCGGGCGCGGGCTGCGCTTCGGGCCGCTGGTCTGCTTCGAGTCCGCGTTCCCCGACATGAGCCGCCGACTGACCCTGGACGGCGCGCAGGTGCTGGTCGCGCAGTCGTCCACCTCCTCGTTCCAGCACAGCTGGGCGCCCGAGCAGCACGCGTCGCTCGGGGCGCTGCGGGCCGCCGAGAACGGCCGCCCGATGGTGCACGCCACGCTGACCGGCGTCAGCGCGGTGTACGGCCCGCAGGGCGCACCGGTCGGTGCTCCGCTCGGTACGGACACCAGCGGCGCCGCCGTGTTCGACGTGCCGCTGGCGACGGGCACCACGCTCTACGTGCGGCTGGGCGACTGGCCGCTGTGGGGTGCGGCGGCGGTGCTGGTGGCGTACGGCGCCCTCGAAGCCGCGCGGTCGGCGGGGCGGCGCGGCCGGGTCGGGCCGGCCGGTGCCCGGGGCGGGCCCGTCGCGGCGGGCGCCGATTCCGGTGGTCCCGGCGGACGGTGACCCCGCGGGCTCATCCGCACAGTCTCCGGTGGGGTCCGTTCACGGAGACGATGTGGCCCTGGGCGTCGACGGTGAGCGCGACCCGTTCGACCTTGTTGGTCACCGCCAGCACCAGCCACACGACGCCCCAGAGGAAGCAGCTGAACACCGTCAGCAGGGCGTGCAGCACGTGGTTGAGCGGCTTGCCCCGGACCATGACGACCTGCGTCTCGGCCCGTGACTCCACCCGCCAGCCGCTCGCGATCCGCTGGTTGACCGCCCAGTCGAGGATCAGCCCGCGCTGCGTCGCGTCGGGCGGCCGTCCGTCGGCGGAGTAGTAGCCGGGCGGCGGCTGAAGAGCTCCCCAGCCCTTCGGCTCGTCGTGGGGCCTCACGAGGTCACCTCCACGGGCCGGTGGTCCATCCCCCCAGCCTGCATCGGTGCCCGGCCCCACGCATCCGGAAGGCCGTGCCCGGGGCCGGGCGGCCCTCCGCGGTCCGGGGTCCGGCCCTCAGGCGCAGCCCAGGTCGCGCAGGATGCGTTCGCACAGCTCGTGCGTCTGCAGGGCGTCCCGGGCGCTCAGCACCGTACCGGCGCGCACCGCGTCCAGGAAGGACAGCACGCACTGCTCGATACCGCGCTGGCGGGCCACCGGTACCCAGTCGCCGCGCCGCCGCAGGCTCGGCTGTCCCTTGTGGTCGATCACCTCGGCGAGGTTGACGACCTCGCGCTTGGAGTCCTGGCCGGAGACCTCCAGCCGTTCCTCGGCCGATCCGCTGAGCCGGTTCATCGTGCCGATGGCGGTGAACCCGTCGCCGGACAGCTGCAGCACGACGTGGTGCATCAGCCCCTCCCGGATCCGGGCCCGCACGACGGTCTGGTCGACCGGCCCCGGTACCAGGAAGCGCAGGGTGTCGACGACGTGGATGAAGTCGTCGAGCACCATGTTGCGCGGTTCCTCGGGCAGGCCCACCCGGTTCTTCTGCATGAGGATCAGCTCGCGCGGATGCTCGGCGCACTGCGCGTAACCGGGTGCGGCCCTGCGGTTGAAGCCGACGGCCAGGCTCGTCCCGCGTTCCTCGGCGAGCTCCACCAGCCGCCGGGAGTCGGCGAGTTCGTAGGCCAGCGGCTTGTCGACGTACGTGGCGACGCCCGCCTCCAGCAGCCTGCCCACGATCTCGGGGTGCGCGGCGGTCGGGGCGTGGACGAAGGCGGCGTCCAGGTCCTGGGCGAGCAGCGATCCGAGGTCGGTGTGGCACTGTCGCGGCGGGATGCGGTGGGTCCCGGCGACCGCCTCCAGCGTGGCGGGGGTGCGGGTCTGCAGGTGCAGTTCGATCCCGGGCACGGTGGTCAGGACGGGCAGGTACGCCTTCCGCGCGATGTCGCCGAGTCCGATGCAGCCGACCTTCACGGGATCTCCCTCTCAGTCCGGCGCCCGCCCGGTGCGGTGGCCACCGGGCGGGAGCGCCCCGCGGGCTCCCCGGAGCCGATGTCCTACCGCAGCGTCCCGTGCGCGTCGTTCGTCCGGGCAGCATACGTGGACCGCGGCGGCCGCCAGTCCATGATCCCGTCGAAGGTGCGCAGGACGAGGGCGGGCCCGAAGCGCGAGACGGTGGACATCAGCGCGTCGCGCACCGCGACGGCGGGGGTGCTGCTCAGCCGCATCAGGCGGGCGGTCCGGGCGGCCCTGCGGACGACGGCCGACGTACGGGGCAGGCGGTCGGCGGTGTACGCGGCCAGTCCCGTGCCGAGGTCCGGACTCGTCGTCAGCCGGTGGACGAGCACGATCGCGTCCTCGACGCTCTGGTTGCCGCCCTGGCCGAGGCTGGGGGCCATCGCGTGGGCGGAGTCGCCGACGAGGACGGTGCGGCCCCGGTGGAAGGCGGGCAGGGGGTCGATCAGCTGGTACACGTCGTTGCGGAGCACCTGGTCCGGCTCGGCGGCGGCGATGACCGCGGGGATCGGGTCGTGCCAGTCGCCGAAGCGGCGCGCCATCTCCGCCTTCTCGTCGTCGGCCGCGCGGGCCCCGGCGGGGGCGACGGCGGCCCCGTAGGCGTAGATCCGGCCGTCCTTGAGCGGCTGGGTGCCCCAGAGCGCGCCGCGCCCCCAGGTCTCGTGCGGGGAGAAGGACCGCTCGGGAGCGGGGACGACGATGCGCCAGGTGGTGAATCCGGCGTACGAGGGGCCGGGGTGGGCCGGGAAGAGCACGCCGCGCACGGCCGATCCGATGCCGTCGGCGCCGACGACGAGGTCGGCCTCCATGCTCCCGGCCTCCGTCCCGACCACCGCGGGCGCGCCGCCCACGGTGCCCGGGTCCAGCAGTCGCGCGGCCGCGCCGGTGCGGATGGCGCCCTCGGGCAGCCGGGCCGCGAGGCGGTCGACGAAGGTGGCGCGGTGCAGCAGGACCAGCGGGCCGCCGAACCGCTCGACCGCGGCGGCGCTGTCCGTGCGCGAGAGCCAGCGGCCGTTCGGGGCGCGCATGCCGCCCTCGCCCTGCCAGGCGGCGAGGGACCTCACCTCTTCGCCGAGGCCGATGACGTCAAGGGCGCGCTGGGCATTGGGGGCCAGGGAGATCCCGGCCCCGACGGGTTCCAGGGAGGTCGCGCGTTCCAGGACGGTGACGTGCCAGCCACGGCCGTGCAGGGCCACCGCCGTGGTGAGACCTCCGATTCCGCCTCCGATGACGACGGCACGGGGTTTGTCCATGACTCCTCCTCGGAACTACGTCGTCACTACATCCGTAGTGACACGCTCACCGTACTACGGCTGTAGTTGGAGGGGTAGGTTGACCCCATGGCCACACGCACCATCGGTACCTCCCGGGCCGATCTCATCGCCGACGCCGCCCTCGCCCTGCTCGCCGAGCGCGGGATGCGCGGGCTGACCCACCGCGCGGTGGACGAGCGCGCCGGGCTTCCCCAGGGCTCGACGTCCAACTGCGCGCGGACCCGGCAGTCGCTGCTGGAGACGGCGGTGCGGCGGCTCGCGGAGCGCGAGGCCCGGGTGCTGGCCCCCGACGGGCCGCTTCCCGCCCCGGCCGCCGGGGCGGGAAGCGGCCCGGACCCCGAGGGGCGCGGACCCGGCGCGGACGGCGACCCGGCCGCCGGGGCGGCGGAACTGGTCGCCGGTCTGGCCCGGGTGCTGCACCGCTACCTCACCGACCACCCCGAACTGCTCGTCTGCCGTTACGAACTCGCCCTGGAGGCGACCCGGCGCCCGGAACTGCGGGAGTTCTTCGACGCCACGGGCCGGCAGTTCCGCGAGCCGCTGCTGGCGCTGATGACCGCGGCCGGATCGGCGGAGCCCGAACGGCACGCCCTGTCCCTGGTGGCCTGGTGCGAGGGGCTGATGTTCTCGTGCGCGGCGGGGTCGTACAACCGCTCCGTGCCGAGCGAGGAGGAGCTGCGCGCGGGCTTCGCCGAACTGCTGGGCGGAATGCTCGGACCGCGGTGGGCGCCGCGCTGACCGGTGTCACCCGTGCGGACCAATCCCCGTCGTGTGCCCCGCCCGGAGCCGGGTCCGCACCGCAGAGTTGACCGGGTGCAACGAACCGGAATCACCGTCAGGATCACCATGGGCCTCGTGGCGGGCCTGGCCGCCACCGCACTGACCGGCTGCGTGTCCGTGCAGCCCCGGCCGGACGCCCCGGCCCGGCCCGGGACCGGCGGACCCGCCCAGGACCTGACCCCGCAGACCGCCCAGCCGCCCGTCCACGACTCCCTGGAGGCCGTACCCGCCTCCGAGCCGCCCGCCTCCCCGCCCCTGCCGGCCCCCGTCGCCGGGACGGACGTCTGCGCGCTGGGGCGGGGCTACGGGCACTGGCCCGCGGGCAGCCCGCAGTCCCGGATCTGCGAGAACACCTACGGCCGCTGACCCCGGGGAACGACGCGAGGGCGGCCCGTCCACCGCGGACGGGCCGCCCTCACAGTTCGCGCAGCCTCAGCTCCAGCCGCGCGATCGCCGCGCGCACCCCTCCCCCGTACCCGTCGTCCGCGCCGTCGTCGGCGAGCACGACGGAGGCGGCGCGGGCCCGGTCCAGGTGGATCCGGGCCGCCCCGGGGTACTGGAGCCGCACGTAGTCCGCCGCGAGGTTGAGGTGGAGCGAGGGGTAGAGCGCCCGCACCGCCGGCGCGTCGGGATGTTGTGCCGCGCGCTCGTCGGACAGCCCGTCGGCCGCGGTCAGCGCCCGCAGGTCCCAGGCCAGCTCGTCGCCGGGATCGTCCTGGGCATCGGCCATGTAGTGGGCGAGGGTGCACCGGTGCAGGGCACCGCCGTCCTCGCCGATCTCCGACCAGAGCGCGCCGAAGCGGTTGCGGGCCTCTTCCCGGTCGCCGCCGTGCAGCAGCATGACCGCCTGGCCGATCCTGGTCATGACGGCGTCCTTCGACGCCTCCTGCTGCTCCGTCACCACGGCCTCCCTGCACGACCCGTCCGCCCGTTTCCCCCGACGCTAACCGCAGTCGCCGTCGATCCCGCTGAGGCTCGGGCGGACGCCCCGGGGCCGTCCACCGGGTGCCGCCGTCGGCCGGGCCCGGCCCGGCCGACGGACCGGGCGGGTCAGCCCAGGTCGGGGATGCGCCAGTCGATCGCGTCGTGGCCCTGCGCCGCCACCGCTTCGTTGATCTGCGTGAACGGACGCGAGCCGAAGAACTTCTTGGCCGAGAGCGGCGAGGGGTGCGCCCCCTTCACCACCACATGGCGCTCCTCGTCGATCAGCGGGAGCTTCTTCTGCGCGTAGTTGCCCCAGAGGACGAAGACCGCCGGGTCGGGCCTCGACGCGACGGCGCGGATCACCGCGTCGGTGAACTTCTCCCAGCCCTTGCCCTTGTGCGAGTTGGCCTCGCCCGCGCGGACCGTGAGCACGGCGTTGAGCAGGAGCACGCCCTGCTCGGCCCACGGCATCAGGTACCCGTTGTCCGGGACCGGCAGGCCGAGCTCCTCCTTCATCTCCTTGTAGATGTTCCGCAGGGACGGCGGCGTCTTCACGCCGGGCCGCACGGAGAAGCACAGCCCGTGCCCCTGCCCCTCCCCGTGGTACGGGTCCTGGCCGAGGACAAGGACCTTCACCTTGTCGTAGGGCGTGGCCTCCAGGGCGGCGAACACCTGGTCGCGCGGGGGGTAGACCGGCCCCTTGGCCCGCTCCTCCTCGACGAACTCGGTGAGCTCCTTGAAGTAGGGCTTCTGCAGCTCTTCGCCGAGGACGCCGCGCCAGGACTCGGGCAGCAGGTCGGTGTCGGTCACGTGAACAACCTCCGGTGAGCAATCGGCTTTTCATCCGAGAACCTACCGGGGCCCACTGACAACGCCCCCCGCCGGTCCGGTTCCGCCCCTTTCGCCCTACCAGCTGGCCTTGCGGTAGAACTCCCACATCTGCATGACCGTCTGCGGGTCCAGGGCGCGCTCGCCGCCGCCGATGTCCTCGCCCGAGGCGACGTACAGCTTGCCCTGCCACAACGGCAGCATCCGCACGTCGTCGACCAGGATCTTCTGGGCCCGCTCGAACTGCTTGACGACCGCGCCCCGGTCGCTCTCCTTGCGGGTCTGCGGCAGCAGCTCCTGGGTGATCTCGTTCTTCATGTACGGCATGCCCGTGACGCTGTCCTTGCCGATGAACGGGGCGATGAAGTTGTCCGGGTCCGGGAAGTCCGGGAACCAACCCCGGCCGAACACGGGGTACTCGCCCTTGGTGAAGCCCTCCTGGAACGTCTTCCAGGGCTTGCTCTTCAGCGTGATCCGGAACAGCCCGGAACCCTCCAGCTGGCGCTTCAGCTCCTCGAACTCCAGGGCCGTGGAGGAGCCGTACCGGTCGGTCGTGTACCAGAGCGTCAGCTTGACGGGCTTGGTGATGCCGGCCTTGCTCAGGATCTGCTTGGCCTTGGCCCGGTCCGGGTCCCCGTAGGCGTCGAAGAAGCTGGTGGTGTGCGCCGTGATGCCCTTGGGGACCATGGAGTACAGCGGCTCGGCCGTGCCCTGGTAGACCTTGGCCACCAGCGCGTCACGGTCCACGAGCTGGGCGATGGCCCGCCGCACGGCCACGTTCCCCGCGGCCGGGTCCTCGGGGTTGAAGACCAGGAAACGGATGTCCGCGCCGACCGTCTCGACGATCTGCGGGCTGCCGTCCTTGTTCTGGCCGCTCTCCAGGGCGATGACCTCCTCGGCGGTGAGGCCCCGGTAGATCGCGTCGATCCGGTTCTTCCGGAGGGCCTCGACGACGGGGGCGGACTCCTTGAAGTAACGGATCGTCACGGAATCGTTCTTGCGGTTGGCGAACCCCTTGTAGTCCGGGTTCTTCACCAGTTCGGTGCGCTTTCCCGGCTTGTACGAATCGAGGAGGTACGGACCCGATCCGGTGATCTTCCCGTCACTGCGCAGCTTGTGCTTCGAATAGGCGCTGGGGGCCACCAACGACATGGCGGGCGTGGTGAGGACGAACGGGAAGGTGGCGTCCGGCTTGGTGAGGTGGAAGATGACGATGTCCTCCCCCTTGGTCTCGATCCGGTCGAGCGAACCGAGCATGCCGACCGGGCCGCCCTTGAAATTGATCTCCCTGATCCGGTCGATGGAGTACTTCACGGCCTCGGCATCGAGCACGTCCCCGTTGGAGAATTTCAGACCCTTGCGAAGTTTGCACCGGTAGGAGGTGCTGGTGGTATCGGTGAACTTGCACCATTCCGCGGCATCGGGCTGGGGACTCGTACTTCCGGTGGGAAAACTCACCAGGGTCTGGAAGACATTGCGCATCAGCTCCCAGGAGTTGTCCCATGCGGCCGCCGGATCGAGAGTGGAAGGCTCACTGGTCGTACCGACGACTATTTTCTGCTCGACCTCCGATCCGCTGTCGGAGAAAAGTCCGCAGCCCGACAGCAGAGAAAGGGAAGCAAGAGCTGCAACGGCCTGACGACCGGCCCGGTAGAACACGTGAACGCTCCTCGATCAGCCATGGGTCGGCAGACCATACCGCAGCGCCCCGCCAGGTCAATCCGCAGGTCCGGCGGGGCACTTGAGTCAATCAGGGCCAAACCCTCTCAGGCCGTTCTCAGCCCACGCCCGCATTCAGGAAGATTCCCCCGTCGACCACCAGGGTCTGACCGGTGATCCAGTCGGCCTGACTCGACGTGAGAAACGCCGCGGCACCGCCGATGTCCTCGGGGACCCCGAGCCGTCCGAGCGGATAGGCCGCCGCGGCCTCCGCCTCACGGCCCTCGTACAGCGCCTGGGCGAATTTCGTCTTCACGACCGCGGGAGCAATTGCGTTGACCCGGACGACCGGCGCGAATTCGTGCGCCAGTTGGAGGGTCAGATTGACCATGGCCGCCTTGCTCATGCCGTAGGCGCCGATGAAGGGCGAGGCGGACACACCGGCGATCGAGGCGATGTTGACGATCGCCCCGCCGTTGTCCTTCTGCCACGCCTTCCAGGTCTGCTGCGCGAAACCGAGCGCCGAGACCACATTCGTCTCGAAGACCTTCCGGGCCACATCGAGGTCGAGTTCGGCGATCGGCCCGAAGACCGGGTTCGTACCGGCGTTGTTGACCAGGAAGTCGACCCGGCCGAAGGCCTCCATGGTGCGCGCGACGGCCACCTCGCGGTGCTCCGCGTCGTGCGCCTTGCCCGCCACCCCGATCACCCGGTCGGAGCCCAGCCGCTCGACGGCCTCCTTGAGCGCCTCCTCGCCGCGCCCGGTGATGCACACCCGGTCACCCCGGGCCACCAGCGCCTCGGCGATGCCGTAGCCGATGCCCCGGCTCGCGCCCGTGACGAGCGCGACCTTCCCACTGTCCTGCACAGTCATGGTTCCGCAGCCCTTCGGGTCAGTTGAGCGGTCCGCCGGCGACGTACATGACCTGGCCGGACACGAAGCCCGCCGCGTCCCCCGTGAAGAAGGCGATGGCGTTGGCGATGTCCTCGGGGTGTCCGACGCGCTGCACCGGGATCTGGGTGGCGGCCGCGGCCTGGAACTCCTCGAAGCCCATGCCGATCCGGGCCGCGGTCTGCGCGGTCATCTCGGTGACGATGAAGCCGGGGGCGACGGCGTTGGCGGTGATGCCGAACTTGCCGAGCTCCTTGGCGAGGGTCTTGGTGAAGCCCTGCAGACCGGCCTTGACGGCGGCGTAGTTGGCCTGGCCGCGGTTGCCGAGCGCCGAGGAGGAGGAGAGCGAGACGATCCGGCCGAACCCGGCGTCCACCATGTGCTTCTGGACCGCCTTGGCCATCAGGAACGCGCCCTTGAGGTGCACGTTCATCACGATGTCCCAGTCGGACTCGCTCATCTTGAAGAGCAGGTTGTCGCGGAGCACGCCCGCGTTGTTGACGAGGATCGTCGGGGCGCCGAGCTCGGCGGCCACCCGCGCGACCGCGGCCTCCACCTGGGCGCTGTCCGACACATCGCAGCCGACGGCGAGGGCGGTGCCCCCCGCGGCGGTGATCTTCTCGACGGTGTCCTTGCAGGCCGCCTCGTCGAGGTCGAGTACGGCGACGGCGCGGCCCTCGGCCGCCAGGCGTACCGCGGTGGCGGCGCCAATGCCCCGCGCCGCTCCGGTCACGATGGCGACGCGCTGCTCGGTGGTGGACATGCTTGGTTCTCCTCGCCCTTGGATCGCCGCCCAGCGGACGTCGGGGCGCCCCGGCACGGGACCTCGTGTGCGCGGAACCTTCCCGATGGCTGAGCGACCGCTTAGTACCTTCAGCAGACGAGACGCTAGAAGCCCTGGCACCCGGTGTCAACGGCGCGCGACGGCCGGGGCGCATGTCACACCCGGTGGCGCCGCCGCCGCGGTGGTCGCGGACGGCGGCACGGCGCGGAGGGGTCAGCGCACCAGCAGGTCGAGCAGCCGTTCCACCTCGGCCTCCGGGTCGGCGGTGAGACCACTGTGGACGGGGCCCGGCTGGACGACGGTGGAGCGCGGCGCGATCAGCCAGCGGAAGCGCCGTCCGGCGTCGTCACGGGCGGCCTGGCCCGCGTCCGTTCCGCCCAGGCACACTCCCTCGACGGCGCGCAGGGCGGCCCGTACACCGACCACGTCGGCGGCCGGGTCCAGGACCTTCAGCTTGGTCTCGTCGAGATGGGTGCGGGCGGCGACGAAGCTCCGGGCGCGGCAGTAGACGATCACGCCCGCGTTGAAGCACTCGCCGCGCTGCACCCGCGGCACCACGCGCAGCAGCGCGTACTCGAAGACATCGCGCTCGCTCACGGCCGGTCGTCCTTCTTCTTGGTGGGGTGCGGCCAGGGGGTGAGGTGTTCGGTGAGCCAGCCGGGGGCCTGGGACGGCTTGGGCTCGGTGGGGGCGTCCATGGTGATCCGCTCGTGGATGGTCGCGGCACGCGGCAGCAGCGCCTCCACGTAGGCGCGGCGCAGGTCGTCGGGGGACGCGAAGCCGGGTTCGTCCACCAGCCACTCGTCGGGGACGTCGGACGCGACCTCGGCGAGCAGTTCCTCGGTGACCAGCGGGGCGAGTTCGGCGGCGGCCGACGCGATGTCGGGGGCGAACGGGGCGAGGGCGTGGTCCGACGCGTTGTACGGCTTGGCGGCGGACGCCTGGGCCCCGGGCCAGTTGTGGTGCCAGATCATGGTGGCGCCGTGGTCGATGAGCCACAGGTCGCCGTGCCAGACCAGCATGTTCGGGTTGCGCCAGGACCGGTCGACGTTGTTGATCAGCGCGTCGAACCAGACGACCCGTCCGGCCTCCCGCGCGTCCACCCGGTAGGCGAGCGGGTCGAAGCCGATCGAGCCGGGCAGGAAGTCCATCCCCAGGTTGAGGCCGCCGCTGGCCTTCAGGAGTTCCTGCACCTCCTGATCGGGTTCGGCCAGGCCGATGACCGGATCGAGCTGGATCTGCACGAGGTCGGGGACGCGCAGGCCGAGCCTGCGGCCGAGCTGTCCGCAGATGACCTCCGCGACCAGTGTCTTGCGCCCCTGTCCGGCACCGGTGAACTTCATGACGTAGGTGCCGGAGTCGTCGGCCTCGACGATCCCGGGGAGCGAGCCGCCCTCGCGCAGGGGCGTGACGTAGCGGGTCGCTGTCACTTCTGTAAGCATTTCCCCAGGCTATCCATTGACCCGTGCCCGCCGTCCGGGCGAGGTTCCCCCGCGGACCCGCCGGGCGCCGGCCCTTCGGGCAACTCGTGCGGGCGCACCGGCGAACGGGGTCAGGGAGGCGTACTCCAGGGGCGCGGACGGGTCGATCGACACGTCCAGCGGTGCGGGTTCGGCCCCGGATCGTACGAGGAGGTCGCCGACGGCCGCGATCATGGCGCCGTTGTCGGTGCAGAGCGTCATCGGCGGCACGCGCAGCTCCACCCCGGCGGCGGCGCACCGCTGCTCGGCCAGCCCGCGGACCCGCGAGTTCGCCGCGACGCCGCCGACCACGATCAGCGTCTTCACGTCGTACGCCGTGCAGGCCGCGAGCGCCTTACGGGTCAGCACGTCGGCAACGGCCTCCTGGAGGGCGGCGGCCCCGTCCGCGACGGGCAGGTCGAGGCCCTGGGCCCGGTGCAGCTCGACCCAGCGGGCGGCGGCGGTCTTGAGGCCGGAGAAGGAGAAGGCGTACGGGTCGTCGCCGGGGCGGGTGAGCGGGCGCGGGAAGCGCACCGCGCGCGGGTCGCCGTCGCGCGCCGCCCGGTCGATGGCCGGGCCGCCCGGGTACGGCAGGCCCATGATCCGGGCCACCTTGTCGAAGCACTCCCCCGCCGCGTCGTCCAGCGTGTCGCCCAGGTGCAGGATCGGTTCGCGCACCAGGTCCCGCACGAGCAGGAGGGACGTGTGGCCGCCGGAGACGATCAGCACCACGCACGGGGCGGGCAGCGGGCCGTGTTCGAGGGTGTCGGCGGCGACGTGTCCGGCCAGGTGGTGGACCCCGTACAGCGGTACCCCCGCCGCGTAGGCGAGGGCCTTGGCACCGGCCAGGCCCACCTGCAGCGCGCCCGAAAGCCCCGGTCCGGTGGTGACGGCGACCGCGTCGATCCCGCCCAGCCGCAGCCCGGCCCGTTCCAGCGCCTGCCGTACGACCGGGTCGAAGGCCTGCAGGTGGGCGCGGGAGGCGATCTCGGGCACCACGCCGCCGAACCGCGCGTGCTCGTCCATGCTCGACGCCACCACATGCGCCAGCAGTCTCCCGTCGCGCACGATGCCCACGCCGGTCTCGTCGCACGACGACTCGATTCCCAGCACCACGGGTCCACCCACCGGATCTCCTTTCACGCACAGGCTGAGCAACTGCAATATATGTGCAATAAGGAGCGGGGCCGAGCCCGGTCGGCAGACGTTCACGCCCGGGTCGGGGATCATGGGACCAGGACATCGCCTGCACTCACCGGTTGCTTATTGGTCGAGCACTCAATAGCATCGCCGGTATGTCGTCAAGCATGCAGCGGAAGCGGATCCGGAAGTCTCCCTCCGACCGGCGCGCGGAGATCGTCGACGCGGCGGCGACCATCGCCCTGACCGAAGGGCTGGAGTCCATCACCCTGCGCCGGATCGGTGACCGGCTCGATGTCCGGCCGGGGCTCATCAGCCACTACTTCCCCGCCGTCGAGGATCTCGTGGCCGAGGCGTTCGGCGCCGCGGCCAGTGCCGAACTGGACACGCTCCTGCCCGCGGACCCGGCGGCGGGCCCGCCCATGGAGCGGCTGGCCCGCTTCTTCGCGCTCGCCACGGGCCCCGCGTACGACGACATCAGCCGCCTGTGGATCAACGCCCGGCACCTCAGCCGCTACCGCCCCGTCCTCCGCGACCGGGTCAACCACCAGGAGTCCCTGTGGCGCGGCAGGCTGGAGGACCTCGTCCGTGACGGAGTCCTCCTCGGCGAGTTCCGGACCGACGACGCCCATGTGGCGACCATCCAGATCCTGGTCGTCATCGACGGTCTCGGCGCCCACGCCAACACCGCCACCGCCGACCGCCCCGAGGCGGTGACCCGCATGGCCGTCAGCACGGCCGAACGCGAACTCGGCCTGGCGAGCGKSMCGCTCGCCGAACTCGCCGAAGGGCTCGACACGGGCCGCCCCGCGGCACCGGCGACGTCCGACGCCGAGGACGCCCCCGCCGGTTCCGGGGCCTGAGC
>NZ_RDBO01000065.1:21678-47343 GCF_008120935.1 Streptomyces sp. sk2.1 | reverse complement strand
GCCGGGAACGGCCCCGTCGGCCCCGGCCCCCGCCGCCCGCCGGGCGCTGGACTGGCGGATCCGTTTCGGGGCGCTCTCGCTCATCTGGGGCTTCAGCTTCCTGCTGATCAAGGTCGGCACCGAGGGGTACGCCCCGTTCCAGGTCACCCTCGGCCGCCTCGTGGCGGGCACGGCGGTGCTGGTGGCCGCGATCGCGGTACGGCGCGAACGGCTGCCGCGCGGCGCGCGCACCTGGGGCCATCTGGCCGTGGCCGCGTTCTTTCTGAACGCGCTGCCGTTCTCGCTCTTCGCCTACGCCGAACTGAGCATCCCGTCGACGCTGGCGGGCATCTGCAACGCGACGTCCCCCCTGTGGGGCATGGCCCTGTCGCTCGTGGCGCTCTCCGAGGACCGCCCGACCCGTCGCCGCGTCGCCGGTCTCGGGCTCGGCTTCCTCGGGGTGCTGACCGTACTCGGCGCCTGGCAGGGCTTCTCCGGACTGGACTTCGGCGGTACGGCCATGGCCCTGCTGGCCTCGCTGAGCTACCCGATCGGCTGGATCTACGTCCGCAGGACGCTGGCGGGCAGCGGTTCCTCGACGCTCGCGCTGACCGGGAGCCAGCTCTTCCTCGGCACGGTGCAGCTCGCCGTGGTGACTCCGCTGTTCACCTCGGCCCCCGACGGCTTCCCGCTGCTGCCGACCCTGGCGGTGTTCGCCCTCGGGGCGCTCGGCACGGGCCTCGCGGTGCTGCTGCAGTACGGCCTGGTGGAGGAGGTCGGGCCGACGACCGCGCAGATGGTCACCTACTTCATTCCGGTCATCGCCACCGCGGCCGGGGTGGCCCTGCTCGGGGAACGGTTGAGCTGGAACACCCCGGTCGGCGCCCTCGTCGTGCTGGCGGGCGCCGCCCTCACCCAGAGCAGGGCCCGCAGCCGCTGACGGCACCCGGCGGCCTCGAAGGCTTCGGAAACCTCAAGGGCCTCAGGCGCCCCGGGGGCCGTCCCCGGCCCCGGCGTCATCCGTAGTTCAGCGGTTTCGCCGGGCCCGCCGCTGCCGCCACCGCGTCGGCGAGCGGCTCGATGTCGGCCATGGCGAGCGGCGAGACGGTGAGTCTGATCCCCTGGGGCGCGGCCATCCGGAACCGCGCCCCGGGCGCGACGGCCCAGCCGGAGTGCAGCAGCCGCGCCACGGCGCCCGTCTCGTCGCTGACCGGCACCCACACGTTCATCCCGCTGCGCCCGTGGGCCTCCACCCCCCGCTCCTCCAGCGCCCGGACGAGGGCGTCCCGCCGCACGCCGTACGCCCGCGCCGTCCTGCCGGGGTCCACGGCCTCTGAGGTCCACAGGTGCACCACGGCCCGTTGCAGCAGTCTGCTGACCCAGCCGGGCCCCAGCCGCTGCCGTCCCGCGACCCGATCGACGGTGACCGGGTCGCCGGTCAGCACGGCGACCCGCAGGTCCGGGCCGTACGCCTTGGCCACGGAGCGCACGAACGCCCAGCGGTCCGTGGCACCCGACAGCGGGTGCAGCGGAAGATCGACGATGCCGTGTCCGTGGTCGTCCTCGATCAGGAGGACCCCGCGGTGTCCGGCGAGGACGCCCCGCAGCTCGAAGGCCCGCCCGGCACCGATCGCCGCACCGGTCGGGTTCTGGGCCCGGCCGGTGACCACGAGGGCACGGGCCCCGGCCCTCAGCGCCTGTTCGACGGCGTCGGGCAGCGGCCCCTCGTCGTCGAGGGCGACGGGCACGGGGCGCAGCCCCAGCGCGGGCACGAGGTCCAGCATGCTGCCCCAGCCCGGGTCCTCGACCGCCACCGCGTCACCGGGCCTGAGGTGCGCGGCCAGAACCCGCTCGATCGCGTCCAGCGAGCCGGAGGCGGCGACCACGGATCCGGCCGGCACGCCGTCGGCGTCCAGCACGGCACGGGCGAGCGCGGCGAACTCCGGGTCCACCGGGGCCTGCCCGTACAGGCCGGGCCGCCGGGCGTACTCCTGCGCGACCGCCGCGAAGGCGTCCCCCAGCGCGGGCAGCAGGGCCGGGTCGGGGTTGCCATCGCCCAGGTCCCGCACGCCGGGAGGCGCCTCGACCCGGAGCGACCCGCGCGCCGTGCTGGCAGGGCGCGGTCGCACCCTGCTGCCCCGCCGCCCGGCCGTCTCGATCACTCCGCGCTCGCGAAGCGTGCGGTACGCGGCGGCCACCGTGTTCGCGTTCACCCCCAGTCTCTCCGCCAACTCCCGCATCGGCGGCAGCACTTGGCCCGGCGCGAGCTCGCCCGACCCGACCCCGCGCTCCACACTGGCGGCAATCTCCGATGCACGCCGCCCGACAATCCGATACTCTCCTAGCACAAACAAGATTATGCACTAGTGCAATGGAGTGCGCAATGTCGGACACCCCTTCCCCGCAGGCCACGTCCCCGGACGCGACCGGATACCCGCCGACCGGGCGGACCGTGCCGACCCGTTCCCGGGAGCGCGCGGCCTACGACCGGGAGCTGGTCCACTCGATACTCGACGAGGCGTACGTCTGCCATCTGGGCTTCGTCCGCGACGGCGCGCCGGTCGTCCTACCGACCCTCTACGGCCGGATCGGTGAGCGGCTCTATGTGCACGGCTCGACCGGCTCCCGGCCGCTGCGCGAGGCGGGCCGCACCGACCCCGGTCTGCCCGTCTGCCTGACGGTGACGCAGGTGGACGGCCTGGTGCTGGCCCGTTCCGCCTTCCACCACTCGATCAACTACCGCTCCGTGGTGGTGCACGGCGTCGCCCGCACCGTGACCGACCCGCAGGAGCGGCGGACCGCCCTCGACGCGATCGTCGACCACGTGGTGCCGGGCAGGTCGGCGGACTCGCGGCCCGCCGACGAGAAGGAACTGGCGGCGACGGCGGTGATCCGGCTGGACCTCCGGGAGGTGTCCGCCAAGATCCGCACCGGTGGCCCCAACGACGAGGCCCGCGACCTATCGCTCCCCCACTGGGCGGGGGTCGTCCCGCTCGCCCGCGGCTACGGGGCGCCGCTCCCGTCGGACGACCTCGACCCCGCGATCGGCGTCCCGGACTACATCACGGCGCTCTGACCGGGCGACGGCCGGCCCCGCCTCGCGGCCCCACCGGCCGACGGCTCTCCCCCGGCGGCGCCCCGGCCACCGTCCGCCCCCTCGGGGCTCACCCCTCCCGACGCGACGGGCCCCGAAGGGGCCTTCGGGGCCGACGACTGGGCGATGAAGGCACCGATCAGGACCGTGGCGCCGCCGATGAGCTGGGGGGCGGACAGGTGCTCGCCGAGCATCACCCAGGCGAGCACGGTGGCGATGACCGCCTCCAGACAGGCGACCACCCCCGCCACGGCCGGCGAGAGCAGCCGCACCGAGATCACACCGGTGACATAGGCGATCACGGTCGCCAGCAGCACGATCCAGACGAGCAGCAGCCAGGCGGGGACCTCCGTGCCGTTCATGCCCGCGTCGCCGCCCAGGACCGTCCAGTCCATGCCCCAGGGCCGCGCGACCAGCGTGAGGACGATCGCGCCGATCAGCAGCCCGTACGCGATGACGCCGACCGGGTGCGGCGGTTCGACGCCGTCCGCCCCGTCCCCACCGCCCGGGTCCGACAGGACGAAGTAGCCGACCTGGCAGCAGGCGGCACCGAGCGCGAGCAGCAGCCCGACGACGTCGAAGCTCAGCCCCGACCAGATCTCGACCACGCAGGCGAGCCCTCCGACGGCGAGGACCACACCGACCGCGGCCCGCCGGGTGACCGGTCTGCGCTGCACGAACCTGACCCAGCCGAGGACGAGCGCGGGCGCCAGGTACTCGACGAGAAGGGCGACGCCGACGGGGATGCGGGAGATCGCGGCGAAGTAGCAGGCCTGTACGCCCGCGACGGCGAGCAGCCCGAAGCCCAGCAGCAGAATCGGCCGGCTGCGCACCAGGTCCCGATGACGCCAGGCCACGGGCAGCATGATGACGGCGGCACCCGCCACGCGCAGCCACACCACATGGAGCGGGTCGAGCCCGGCCTCGATCAGCGGCTTGGCCGCCACCCCTGAACCACCGAATGCGAAGGCCGAGGCCAGGGCGATTCCCAGGCCGGCGCTTCTCCCCTGAGACGCGTGCATCGGCACATCATGACAGCTGAGGTCAGGAGCGTCACCCCTGTGACCCCTGACTCACGCCCCCCATGGAATGAGCAATTCCGCCCCACCTGGCTCTTGACCGTCCGCCCCTCCGGCCCACCCGGTCACCCCTGCGCCACTCAGTCACCCTTGGTCCACCCGGTCACCCCCGGCCGGCCGTCGACCTCCCACGCCTCCCGGCCGACGGTCCCCACGATCCGGGCGGCGAGCAGTTCCGCGTCGACCCCGGCCCGCTCCAGCACCTCGACGGCCCGGCACTCGCGGTCCGCGGCGAGCGCCGCGAGCAGATCGAGCCCTCCGGCCCGTACGTCACCGCGCGACTCCGCCCGCTCCCGCGCCCCGGCCATCGCCGAGGCGGCCGAGGGCGACCAGCCCTCCGCCGCGACGTCCCACACGATGGATTCCGGGTCCGGGACGACCGGAACGGCCCCGGAGTCCTCCACCGACCCCTGCCAGCGGAGCCCGTACCCGATGCTGCGCTGGACGAGGTAGCCGAGCACTTTGGCCAGTTGCGGCCCCCCTTCGAAGGCGGACCGCACCTCGGGGTCCGATTCGATGAGAGAGTGCAGCAGATGAGCCGTGTCGATCTGTCGGTCACCGTCGCGAAGTGCACGCCTGCGGGCACCCGTCACCACGACGGCCAGCTCCGCGGTGAGTCTGGCGTCGAGCCCGGCATGGCCAAGGGCGGGCTGCTGGGGGATCCGCGACGTCCGGTTCTGCACGTCTCCCACCCCATCAGTTCCGCGGTGCCGGGACATCGCCGGAGCGGCCCATTTAGGCATCCCACGCAAGTTGGGCACACCAGAGCGGTTTCTCCTCCTTGCGGATGAGATCTCGCCATTTCTGGATCCGATCGGGAAAAACGGCGCGCGCCGTCTTGCCACGCGCCCCCCGGGCAACCGCGGAGAGCTTCCCGTACGTCCCACACAGCCCACACCCCATGCGACAGCCGGAAGGGAGACCGCGGACGTGTCCTGGCTGGTCGCCCTGCCGGCTCTCGACGGGCGGGATTACGTGTACCGGGTCCACGCGCCCGAGGACGCGCTGCGCGCCGACCTCTTCTGGGCAGCGTTCCACTGTCACGACGACGGCCCGCACCCGCGCGCCTGCGACCGGTTCGACGCCGCCCTGATCTGGCGGGCGGGGGCCGAGGGGACCGGACGAACCGATCTGACGGTTCATCAGTATTGAATGTTCACGCCACTGCGGCTACGTTCCGCGACACCGTTACCCACCGAGAAGGGGTGGTCGCATGGCCGAAGTCAGTGCGGAAGCGCGCATCGGAGCACCGGCCGAGAAGGTGTGGGCCCAGCTGACGGACTTCACCGCGTACGGCCGGTGGAACGCCACCCACACCAGCTTCCCCAAGGGTGGCCCCGAGACGCTCGAACTCTCGGCCACCTACGAGGAGAACATGAAGCTCATGGGTTTCCCCGCCGAGGTGACGTGGACGGTGGCGGAGCTGGAGACCACGCGCCTGCTGGCCACCCGGGGCAAGGGGCCGATGGGGGTCACGCTCGCCATGCGCTACTCCCTGACCCCCGACGGGGACGCGACCACGGTCCGGATAGACGGCGAGTTCACCGGCGCCGCGGTGTCCCTGATGGCGGGCAAGCTCAAGGACTCGGCGACGGCCGCGCTCGTCGAGTCGCTGCGCAGGCTGGACGGCCTCGTCACCTGAGGACCCGAGGACCACACCCCGTCGCCCGAGGGCGCGAGGACCGTCCACCGGCACCACCCCTCCACCGACGGAGAAGGGCCTCGCGGCCCGGCCGCGAGGCCCCGACACCGTGCCCACGGGCTCACTGCTCGTCGGCAAGGATCAGATAGAGCTTCTTGCGGGCGTCGTTGATGACCGTGAGCGCCTTCTGGCGCTGATCGGCGGAGCCGGTCTTCCAGACCTGGCCGAACGCCTCCATCAGGCCGAAGCCGGCCTGCCGGATCTCGTTGAGGCTCTCCCAGTCGACGCCGCGCCCGACTTCCTCCCAGGGCGCCTCGGCCCCCGACTCGGCCTCGGCGCGACCGGCGTCGGTGAGCGTGAACAGCTTCTTGCCGCCCTCGCTCTCACTGACGATGAGCCCCTCGTCCTCCAGCAACTGGAGGGTCGGGTAAACCGAGCCGGGGCTGGGCTTCCAGGCCCCGCCGCTGCGCTCGCCGATCTCCTGGATCATCTCGTACCCGTGCATCGGACGGTCCTTCAGCAGCGCCAGGATCGACGCACGCACATCACCGCGCCGCGCCCTTCCCCTGCCGCCGCCCCGGCCGTGCCCGCCACCGAAGGGGCCACCCCCGAAGGGCCCGCCGCCGAACGGCGGCCCGAACTGCCCGAAGGCCGCCCGGTGCCCCTCGAAGTCACTGAATCCCCGGTGGGGGCCACCGCGCCCATGCCCGTACTCATGCTCGTGTCCATGTGAACGCATCACTGGCACTCCTTCTATCGTTGATCTGTCGCGATGCTTCGACGATATATCGGAACCGATCGCACGGCAATCCTTTCCGTCTGTGTCCGCCCGTGTCCCGTCCCCGCGCGGATCACGCCCTGCCCCGGGCGATCCGGCCCGGCCCGCTCGTCGCACCGGATGGCCGACGGCCCGTTCAGCGGGCTTCGGCAATCACTCGTGAAGGGGCGGCCGACGGCGCTAGGCTGCCGTGCCGTGCAGGAGACACGCCTCGACACCGCTCGGATCCGAGCAGCCCGCCGGGTGATCGATCCGATGTTCCTCGACACCCCTCTGTACCGCTGCGAGGCGCTGGAGCCCCACCTCGGGTGCGCGGTGAGCATCAAGCTCGAAACGGCGAACCCGGTCCGCAGCTTCAAGGGGCGCGGCACCGAGGTGGTCGCGAGCCGGCTCGCCGATGACGGTTCGCGAGCAGTGGTGTGCGCGAGTGCGGGCAACCTGGGCCAGGCCCTCGCCTGGTCCGGTCGCGGCCGGGGGCTCGACGTCACCGTCGTGGCGTCCCGCTTCGCGACCGCGGCCAAGCTCGATCGCATCCGCGCCCTGGGCGCCCGGCTGGAGCTGGTGGACGGCGACCACGAGGCGGCGCGCGAGCGGGCCGCGGACATCGCACGGCACGACGGCATCCGGCTGGTCGAGGACAGCCTGGACATCGAGACCTGCGAGGGAGCGGCGACCATCGGCCTGGAACTGGTGGATGCCGCGCCGTCGTTCGACGCCGTCCTGATCGCTCTCGGCGGCGGGGCACTGGCCACCGGCGTGGGTCATGTGGTGAAGGCTCTGGCGCCCGGGGTCGAGGTGATCTGCGTCCAGCCGCTCGGCGCACCGGCGATGACACGCTCCTGGCACCGACGGCGCGTCGTCACCACCGACTCGACCGACACCATCGCCGACGGCGTCGCCGGCCGGCACCCCATCCCGGCCGTCCTGAACGACCTCCTCCTGGTCGCCGACGACGCCGTCCTGGTCCGGGAGGCATCGATCGTCGCCGGCATGCGGATGCTCCTCGACCACGCCGGCCTCGTCGTCGAACCGGCGGCCGCGCTCGGCGTCGCGGCGATCCTCGAAGACCGTGACCGCTTCGCCGACCGGCACGTGACCACCATCGTGTGCGGCGGCAATGTCGACATGGACGCCTTTCACCGCTGGGTCGCTGATCCCGTCCACCGGCCTTGACGATTGTTGCCCCGGCCTGTCCGATCCGTACGGGACCGACTGCGGCAGGGGCGGAGCGCGGCCGCTCGGTGCGCTGACCGTACCTGCGGGTGAGGCGAGAACTCGGGGCCGCCGAAGACGCCCGGCAACGGCAAGTGGCACACCGCGTCCGGCACCAGGAACGCCTCTCGCGTCGGGGTTTCATGGCGGCGCTTCCAGTTTCCGGTGGGCACGCGCTTCCGCCCAGGCCCGGAACGCCGCCCCTGTACCGCGGCCCCCTGAGCGTGCACGACCCTTCCCGCCACTGGCGGGGCCCCATGCAGGTCCCAACGCTTTCCGCGCTCCCAGGGGCCGGGGCCAAGGACTTCCCCGATGCTCACAGCGGCGTGTGACGCCCTGTACGGCTGCACCCTGTCGCCCTGGTCCGAACGGTCCACCACTGACAACTCCCGGTACGGAGAGGCCCGCCTGCCCCCGGCCGCACTCCGGTGCAGGACGGCGCCCGCCAGAGGGTCTCGGTCACATGGGCCCGTACCGCATGGGGGAGGATGCGGCACGGGAGGGGATTTGAATGCGTTCAGAAACGCAAGTGCCGGTGCAGACGCAGGTGTCGGTGCGGACGCAGGCGCGCGTGAGGGACAGGTTCGGCGCGGTGCTGACGGCTTCGATGTCGGTGCTGTTCGTCGAGGCCGTGATCGGGACGATCGCGCTCATCGTGTGGGAGCAGACCCGGGAGAGCCCGGGCCTTCCCTACAACGCGTTGGGAATCATCTTCTTGATCGTGCTGGCACCGTTCATCGCGGCGGCAGGAGCTGCCCTCGGCGCCCTGTTGTCGGTCGGCGTGGTGATGCCGCTCCTGGTCGTGGCCGGGTGGCTCGGTCGCCGGTTCCCGGGGCGCGAGGCATGGTGGTGGGTCCCGGTACTGGCAGCCGCCGGAACCGCCCCGCCGACCCTGGCCGTGTCGGCGCTCGTGGAGACCGGCCCCCTGGCAGGTCCCGGCGGATGGCTCGCGGCAACGGCGGCGGTGGCCGTCACCGCACTGGTCGCCCGCAGGCTGCTGTTGCCGGACCGCCCATGGCTCTCCGGCGGCGCGATGTTCGGGTGGGTGACGCTGTACGGAACGCTCGCTGTCGTCACCGTCGGCGCACTCGGCGTCATCGGCCTGTACGCCGGGATCGGATACGAGCCTCCGCGGCTGAGCACGGAACGGGTCGCAGGTACGTGGTCCGACGGAAAGGGCGGCACACTCGTCCTCACGGCGGATGGCAGGGCCACGGCGACCCGCATCGAAACGTTCGGTCTCGACGACTCCTCCGACCCCGTGGTGCACGAGTGCACCGGCACCGGCACCTGGGAGTACGACCCGGGTACCGGACCGTGGTCCCAAGAGGTCGATGTGTCCCTCGACGACTGCCCCATGGACACCTGGAAGGTTTTTGGGAGCCCTGAGCATCCAAAGTTGTTCGTCTACATCGGCGACCCCGACAGCTGGGACCTCTACATCCTGCGACGCCGCGACTAGTAGGGCTTGGTCATGTTGGTGCGGGGTCTGGCATGTCGCGGTGACAGGTGGGGCAGGCGCCGGTCCAGGTCGCGATGAGTATCTGCAGCTCGCGGACGACTCGGTAGAGGCTCAGGCCGGCGCCGTCTCTTTTGGGGATCGGGTCAGTCGCTGAAGGGTGCAGAAGGCGTGGGCGACCGAGACGAGGGTGACGTGGTGGTGCCAGCCTGGCCAGGTTCGGCCTTCGAAGTGGGCCAGGCCCAGGGCCTGTTTCATCTCGCGGTAGTCGTTCTCGATGCGCCAGCGGAGCTTCGCGGTGCGCACGAGGACGGGCAGCGGGGTGGTCTCGGGCAGGTTGGAGAGCCAGAACTGCACGGGCTCGTCCTGGCCGGCGGGCCATTCGGCCAGCAGCCAGCGGACCGGAAGCCCGGTGCCGACCGTGGCCTTGCGGATCTCACGTCCGGCGGGCCGAACCCGCAGGGCCACGAAGCGCGAGTACATGCGCTTGTACCCGCTGCGGCCGCTGCCCGGCCGCGATCCCTCCCTCCACTGCACCGGCCGCGCGGAGTTCTTACCGGCCGCGATGACCAGGCCCTTCACCTGCTGGGCCGCCTCGGGGTAGGCAGGAACCGGCCGTGGGCCGCGGCCGGAGTAGGCCGGGGTAGGCCGGGGTGCAGGGCTGTGCGCCTTCGGGTTGCGCGGTGGTCGTGGTCGAGATGCCCACCACGTACTCGAGGCTGCGTTCTTCCAGACCGAGCCGGAAGGCTGCGGTGTCCCCGTAGCCTCCGTCGGCGATGACCTGGGGCACCTCGATGCCCCAGGACCGCGTTTCGTCGATCATGTCGAGGGCCAGCTGCCACTTCTCGACATGGCCCACCTGGACGGGGATGGCGCACTTGTCGCGGCGGGCCACCTTGGCCGGGTCGGCCTTGGGCGAGGCGGGATCCCAGCTCCCGGGCAGGAACAGACGCCAGTTCACGGCCGCGGAGGCGCCGTTGGAAGCCAGGTGCAGCGAGACTCCGGCCTGGCAGTTGGTGACCTTGCCCGCGGTGCCGGTGTACTGCCGGGTCACGCACGCCGACGCATCTCCGTCCTTGAGGAATCCTGTGTCATCGATGATCAACGCGGTGGGCTTGATGACGGGCTGCATGCGCCAGGCCAGACGGGCCCGCACATGCGCCGCATTCCAGGGGCTGGAAGTGACGAAGTGGGCCAGGGCCTGCCGGTTCCCGTCTTCGCCCAGGCGGCCGGCCATCGGCTCCACCGACTTGCGCCCGCCGTCCAGCAGCAGGCCCCGCAGATAGACCCCGCCCCACCGCCGCTGATCCGCCCGCGCGAACGGCTCGAACATCTCCGCCGCGAAGTCCTCCAGATCACACCGGACCGCAGCCAACTCCTCACCCAGCACACACGATCAACGAAACGACCGATCAAGAAGACACGCCATCACGGACCGCACATGACCAAGCCCTACTAGGTCCAATACCGGTGATTTAGGTGTTTTTCTGGTGCTTGCTGGTTGTTTTGATGGGTGGGACGAATGTGATTGCCCTGGTGGGTGGTCGGGGCGGGTCGCGGTGGTGGGTGTGTTTGAGGTGCCAGTTGGCCATCTTGCGTTTGGTGACGCGGGGGTTGGAGCGTTGCCTGCGGGGTGGCAGGAGTCGTTCCAGCAGCTCACGGATGGTGTGGGTCAGAGCTTGGCTGAGTCGTGAGGGGGGAAAGTGCCGCCTGGTCGGTGACGTGGCGGCGGGCGATGCGAAGAGTGCGGGGTGAAGGACAGCCGGTCGGGGTCGAGGCCGGCCCGGTGAGCGGTGTGGTGCATGACGTCCCGAAGTGCGTGGTGGACGAGGAGGAAGCCGTAGATTTCCTGCTCGACGCCATCGGGGTACTGCGATCTCAGGACCAGCTGGCGGCCACCTTGGTGGGTCTTGACGTCGGCACGTGCCATGGCTTCTCCCACTGCCGCACCCGTTCCAGGCCCTGCGTCAGCAGCCGGGCGACTTCCTCATGGCCCTGCCCGGAGAACAGGCACATCGCGAGCACGAAATACACCACCACCCGGGCCGGCAGCAGCCGGGAACGCTGTTCCCGGCGCCCGCACTCCGCGATCACCTCATCCACCACCCCGGGTGGAAACACCCGCGTCAACACCCCCAAAGCGATCCGGTCCGACAACCGCTCACCCGACAACTTCACCTGCCCAGGCCTTGGCACAACACATCCGACGACCAACACGGCTCAAAGTCACCGGTATTGGACCTAGACGACCAATTCCAAGGGATGCCTGCGGAAGGTGTGGGGTGAGCGGCGGTCGAAAACCACCGCGAGACGGTCGGGCGGCGGGCTACCGGCCCTGGTTGTCGAGGTGGCAGCGGGCGGTCAGGCGTCAGGGCCGACTTCGGGGTGCGTGAACCGCACAGGCTTGCCCAGCGACCGGGCGTAGGCGATTTCGGCTCGGGTGCTGTCTCCGATGTAGTCGCCGACCACGAGCACCTCATCAGCGAGCCGGATCTTCGCCCGGTGCAGATCGTCGAGTCGAACCTTCAGCGCCCGGGCCTCGACAGGATCGGACCAGAGTTCGTGCGGCGACTTCATGTCACAGCCCGGTTTGACGACGATCCTTCCGGCTCCGGTCTCCCGTAGATCGGCCTCGTTCATCTCGGTCATGAAACGGGTGGAGCCGCAGATCACGACGATACGCGGGAGGCTCAACAGCCTCTTCGCGTCGGCGAGCTTCTCCTCGGGGGTGAGCAGTTTCGGGTATGACACCGGTTCCTCCTGGTGGTGCGGTCAAAGGGGTGCCTGCGGAGACGAGAACGAGGGTGCCCAAGGTCGTTCTGTGACGAACGACGTGGACACCCTCGCGACAGCGCTCCATGCGACGACCGACAAGATACTGAGGGAGCATCCCGATTTGGCGCCGTGGCGCCCACAGGTCGGCATCACGTCCCGCCTGAGCGATGCCGAACTGGTCACCCTCGCCACGATGCAGGCCATACTCGGCTGCACCTCCGAGGCCAAATGGCTCCGCCATGCCCGTGCCCACCTGCGCCACCTCTTCCCTTACTTGCCCCAGCAGCCCGGCTGCAACAAGCGGCTGCGCAAGGCCGCCGGTCCGACGCAAAGCGTCAACCCGATCCTGGCCATCACCACTTCGGTGTGGAGCGACGACGTATGGGCCGTGGACTCCACCCCGGTGCAATGCGGCCGACGCACGCGAGGCCCTCCTCGACCCCTGGCCGTCGAGTGCGAGCTTCTCTGAACGCATCCTCACGCCGACCACCGCGATCTGGCACGACAACGCCACCGGACAAACCGTCCTACCCTCACTGACCACCTACGCCCACTGGCCCCTTGGACCAGATCATCCGAGGCATGTCTCCTTGACCGTCCACAGGCCGGGGTGCTTGCGGATGATCCACGAGGGTGCCATCAGGATTTCGCCCGAAGGCGGCCTCCAGAACAGCAAAGAGGTCTGCCTCGGGGACCGTGGCGCGGACCTCTGCCAGAACCCGGGGGAAATCGTCATCGTCGATGGCGCCCATGTGCTCCTGACGGAGTCGGCAGATGGTCTCGACGAGCTCCGGCCTCAGCCGCATCCAGGCACGGGAGGTACGGATCTCTTCATCGACATGGTGCATGAACCAGCGCATGACCTCGTACGGGACGTCCACGTGCCCTGCCTGCGGGTTGAAGCACACCGTCGGCTCCCGTGCCGGATCCTCGTCGGGGACGATCGCGGTCATGAGGTTTCGTTGCCCGGCCACAAGATCCAGTTCCAGGTACCAGGCGTCATCGGGCACGGAGTACATCGCGGTGATCGCGTAGTCGCCGTCGGGATGTCGGAAGGCCATGGCCGCATGCTGCCACGCTGGATCGAGGAAGCACCTCTCCAAATGTGCGGCCCGACACCCCTGTTGTACGGGCCCGGACGAGGACGGCAGCGAAGCAGAGCGCTGCCCGGCAGACGATGGCCAGTGCGTCCGTTCGCATGGCCGGGCCCGCCACCGCGCCCCCGGCCGGTTCCGCGACGAAGGACGCCCCGGTCGCACCGCGGGAACCCGAGGCCCTGTCGGCCTGGTTGGCCTGGTTGGCCGAGTCGACGGAACTGATGCTGGACGCGCTGCGCGAGACCGGTCCGGATCGCGGTTGCTGAACGTGGTGGGGTTCGTCGCAGTCGCCGCAGACCTGTGGCGCCGTCGCCCGGCACCAGCACCAGCACCAGCACCAGCACCAGCACCAGCACCAGCACCAGCACCAGGAGATCATGGTGCACACCTACGACGCCCAGACCACCGTGGGCGCTCCGCAGCCGCTGCCGGACGAGGCGGCACTCGACGGTGTCGAGGATTTCCTGTTCACCTGCTGCGCGACGCCGGGCGCCTGGCCGCGCAAACCCGCCACCATCGGCTTCCGCGCCGCCGAGGGCCGCTCCTGGCGCCTCCCGCTCTCCGCCGACGGCGCGCACTCCACCCGCCTCGCCACCCCCGGCGCCGCTGCGGACGAGGGGCCGGACGCGGCCGACGCCTCCGCCCGGGGAACGGCCGGTGCGCTGGTCCTCTTCATATACGGCCGGACCCCGGCGGACTCCGTGGAACTCAACGGCGACCGGCAGCTGTTCGACCTGCTCCGTGCCGGGGAGCCGGAGGAGCAGGACCTGACACCGCGCCGTCCCGGGCACGCCCGACGGATCGTGGCGCGCAGCACGGGATCCGGCATGTGCTGGTCCCCTCTCAGCGCGGCAGTGTCCGTGCCAGGTGTGCGAGAGGGGACAGGGTCACCAGCAGTGGGGACAGCATCATGCCCGCGGCCGCCACCAGGAGGCCGGTGCGCAGTCCCCACTCCCGCGCGAGGAAGCCGCCGAGCAGCGAGCCGAGCGGGGCCGGGCCCATGCCGACGAACGTGACCGTCGCGGCCGCCCGGCCCTGCGTCCCGGCCGGAGTCACCGCCTGTCGGACGGCCATGACCGTGACGTTCACCAACTGACCGCCCGCCCCGAACACGAAACCGATCGCGAGGAGCGCGGGGACCGTCACCGCAGGGGAACCGTGCAGCGCGGGCACGCACAGGAACGCGCCGCCGCCCAGTACCGCCGCGGACACGAGCACCGCGCCGCGGCCGAACCGGCCCGGCAGTCGGGCGGCCAGCACCGACCCCAGGAGCGCGCCCGGTCCCACCGCCGTGAGCGACAGCCCGACGGCGGTTCCCGACAGGTGCAGTTCTCTTGGCAGGAAAAGCAGTTGGACGGTCATCACGGCCGCGAAGAAGAACTGGAAGGCGGCCGACGCGAGGCACACGGTCCGCAACGAGGCATCGCCCACGACGAAACGGAGACCCTCGTGGATCCTCCGCCACACGGGAGGGGGACGTTCCGAATGTTCCGAACGTTCCGCATGCTCCGGTTCATCCGAATGCTCCGGACACTCCGGCATCGATTCGCGGTGCCGGAGCCGCCGGATCGACAGGAACGACAGGAACGACAGCGCGAAGAACAACGCCCCACAGGCGGCGGCGATCGGCGCCAACAGCAGTGACACCAACGCGCCGCCGAGGGCGGGACCGGCGGTCAGTGCCGCGGACCGGCTGCTTTCGAGCACACTGCTGCCCGCACCAACCGGTCGCGTTCCACCAGCCGTACGAGAGACGCCTGATACGCCACGTCGAAGAACACGGACAGGGCTCCGACGACGAAGGCGACCACGATCAGCACGGGCAGACCGAGCAGGCCCAGGAGTCCGACCGACGCTGCGGCGCCCAGTACCAGGGCCCGTCCGGCGTCCGACAGCATCATCACCGTACGGGTCCGCCACCCGTCCACCCACGCACCGACGAAGAGCGTGAGCGGCAACGCCGGAACCTGCCCCGCCGCACGGAGCACGCCCAACGGCCCGGCGCCGGCGTCGAGTGTCAGGACGGCGAAGAACGTCAGCACCAACAGGCTCGTGTGTTCGCCGAGTCGGGAGGCCGTCTGTCCCACCCAGAGGCTGCGGAAGTCGCCGTCCCGCCACAGAGCAGGCGAAACGGGACGGTCGGAATCGGATACGGCGAAGGACGAGAAGGACGGCACGGTGACCCCTCGGACTGCCGACGACGAGGCCCGTCGCCCGGTGCGCGACGGGCGCACCGACGGCTCGGGCGGAAAGGGCTCGCTGTGCCGCAGCATCAGGGGCAGCACGCGATGACGGGCCGATCACGGCCCATGACGTCAACGCGCGCTCGGGCGACCGGGCATGCCTCAGCTCCTCGTGGATCGTTCGTCGAGCCCGGACACCAGCCTTAGCCGGCCGGTCGGGAAAGGGATTTGTCGCCGGGGCGGACGTCCCGTGCTCGGCGCCGCCCGAACGCCGGCGGCACGAGTTCATGACCGCACGCCTCACACCTCACGCCGGACGCCGGGCACCAGGTGCCGGACACCGCCGAGCCCCGTGCTATCCAGGGGCGATGACGACTTCCAGTATCTCCGGCAGGCCCTTCGACGCGGTGCTGTGCGACCTCGA
Organism: Streptomyces sp. sk2.1; assembly: GCF_008120935.1. Lineage (GTDB taxonomy): Bacteria > Actinomycetota > Actinomycetes > Streptomycetales > Streptomycetaceae > Streptomyces. The sequence continues at coordinate 31,621 of NZ_RDBO01000065.1, read as the reverse complement.
CAACGTGATCCGCTTCTACGACACGACGGAGCTGGCCCGCCTGGAGCGTGACGCGGGGGTGGCGCAGGGCACGACCATGCGGGTGGCCTACGCACCGGAGACGGACCTTCCGCTGCTTCTGGGCACGATCACCGAGCGGCAATGGGTGGAGTCCATCGTGACCGGCCTCTCGGGGCAGGTGGGAGAGGACCGGGCGCGCGAACTGGGCACCGCGCTCGCCCGGGCACCGTTCCGGGCCGACGAGGTCGTGGTGGCCATGCTCCGTCGCGTACGGGCGCACGTTCCCCTGGTACTGGTGACCAATGCGAGCGTGGCGCTGGAGGACGATCTGGCATCGTTGGGGCTGGCCGACCTCGCGGACCACGTCGTCAGCAGTGCCCGGGTCGAGGTGGCCAAGCCGGACCGGAGGATCTACGAGATCGCGGCCGAACGGGCGGGGGTCGCCGCGGACCGGTGCCTCTTCGTGGACGACCGGCTGGAGAACGTCGAGGCCGCGGTCGCGCTCGGCATGACCGGCGTGCACTACCGCGAACCCGCCGATCTCCACGAACCGTTGAAGCTCCTGCTGAACGACTGAACGGTTGATCTGCCGTTCTCGTCACTCCCGCCGCTCCCCCGCTTCCCCCGCTTCCGCCGCTTCCGTCACTTTTGCCGTTCCCCCTGTCAGGGCAGGGCGAGCGCGTCCTCGATCATGGCCCGGAGCTCCTCGTCCTGGAGGAAGGCCCGATAGTCCCAGTAGGGCGACAAACGTCCGTCGCGCTCCCGTATCGTCCGGAGGGCGGTACGGGCCGCCGGGGTGATCGTGCCGATCCGGATCAGGGCCCGCAGCGCGTCGCCGAAGGCCCCGTAACCGTCGTCACCGGCGGCGAACGCCAGGACGAACTCCTCCAGGACCGAAACACTCGGCTCCGGCTCGCCCGTGGCCGCCCACAACGCGAGCGCCGCCTGTGTCCGGCGACATCCTTCGGTGTTCTCCATGATGTGTCGCACCCGGTCGGCGTACGGTGCGACCGCGGCGCCGAAGTCGGCCAGGAGGTGGACCGGTCCGTCGCGCGGACCCTCCCCGTCCAGCACCGCGCCGCCGATGACGCGCAGCGCCGATGCGGCGTCGCCGCCCAGGCGCCAGGCGACCCATGCCGCCCTCCAATGGCCCGCCGGGTGGTCGGGAACCATGCGTTCGCGCAGGGCCGGTTCGGCCCGCACCGCGGCAGGTCCCATCGCCGCCAGTACGTCATCGGCCGCCCACGAGCCGCGCGGGTCGCCCAGCAGCGGCAGGACCTCGGGCAGCGCCGGCAGTGCGTCCCGCCCCCACCCCTCCAGGACCCGCAGGAAGGCACCCGTCAACGGGCCGTGGCCACCGCAGCGCGCGGCGTGGTGCCGCATCGTCTCCCGGAGGGGCGGCAGCAGGACGTCCGCGTGCGCCCGCAGCGGGACGAGCACGTCGTCGATGTCCGGAAGCCTCGGCTCGTCGCTGCAGTAACCGCGTGAGTAGTGCTCCCGGTACGGCTCGTACAGCCGCTCCACCAGCCCCGGAAGGGCACGCGTGTCACCGATCCGGGCGAGTGCCCAGCGCGCGTAGTCGCCGACGGTGCCCTCGATGTACGAGTGGTCGTCCTCTGCCGGGTCGTCGACGAGCCGGGCGAGCCGGTCGGCGTACGGGGCGGCCCGCCGGCCGAGCACCGCCAGGAGGCTCGCCGCCTTGAGCCGTACGGTGTCGTCCGGGTCGGCCAGCAGTCCGCCCGCCACCGGCAGCAGTGCGGCCGCGACGGACGGCCGGCACACCAGCAGCTGCCACGCCTCGTCCAGCACGGCCCGGCGCAGGACGGTGTCCCCGGTCCGGTCCGCCGCCCCGGCCAGCCGGACCACGAACGCGGCCGCGGCCTGCGGGGCGTGGTCGAACAGCCGTCCCGTCCAGCGGATGACGTCCTCGCGGGAAAAGGGGTCCTCGACCTCCTGCTCCCACCAGATCTCCGCGAACCGCGGCCGCGAACCGGGGTCGGCGAAGACCTCCACCAGCACGTCGGCCCGCCGCACCGGGGCATCCCGGTCCAGGCGCGCCCAGGCGTGCAGGGCCGCGACCTTCATGACGGGCTCGCCGTCGCGCAGCACGTCGGCCAGCACCGCCCGCACCTCCTCGACCGGCCCGGCGCCGCTCCCCGCCGTCGCGTGCTCCGACGCGCCGTCCGGGCCCTGCCCCGTCGCCTCCACCTCGGTGGCGGCGGCCGCGCCCAGTTCCAGCAGCACCGGCAGTCGTACCGCCGGATCCGTCTCGGTCCGCCACCGCTCCAGCAGCGGCGCGACACCGGTCACGAGGAGAAGGGCCGCCCGCCGCACCACGGGGTCCGGGTCCGCCCGCAGTGCCCGGATCGCGTCCCGTTGGCGCCGCCATGCCGCGGACCATTCCTCGTCGGCCTCGTCCTCTCCGGCCGGACGCGGCCCGTTCGTCGCCGCCCGGTGCAGGCATTCCAGCAGCTCGACGAGTGTGCCGCGGGCGCCCATGCCCGGATCGGCGGCGAGGGCGACCACGAACGGCAGCGCGGCGGCCGCCGCCGGGATCATCCGGCCGTCCTCCGTGACGAGACAGGAGAACAGCGGATGACAGTCCTCCTCCGTCGCGGCCCCACCCGCCCGTACGAGGCGGCGCAGCGTGCGCGGCACCTCCGCGACCGGATGCTGTGGAAGTGCCGACTCCAACCGGCCCCAGGGCACCTCGTCCAGCCGGTCCCACAGCGCCGTGTCCAGCGACATGCCCGTCACTCCCACCTCACGATCTCGGCGACCACCGCCCACGTCCCCTGCTCGCGACCGGGCGGCGTACCGCTCGATCCCACCTCCCCCGGCCCGACGACTCAACCGATTTTGTCCACCGGGCCCCACCCGTCCCAGCGCCGCCCACCGCCCGTCGGCCGGTTTTCGGGGCCAATGTCATGGGATTGGCCTTGGCCCGCGGCTCCGCTCCCCGCTTACGTTCACGTCATGAGGATTCGCACCGTCGACACGTTCACCGACCGTCCCTTCACCGGCAATCCCGCGGGAGTCATGATCCTGGACGCCGACACCTTCGGCGACGACGGTCTGCTCCAGCGGATCGCCGCGGAACTGAACCTTTCCGAGACCGCCTTCGTCAGCCCCCTGCCCCCGGGTGGTGGGGCCGACTGGGCGCTGCGCTGGTTCACCCCGGCCGCCGAGGTCGACATGTGCGGGCACGCCACGCTCGCCACCGCGCACGTCCTGCACACCACGGGGGCGGCGAGCGGCACGATGCGCTTCACGGCCCGGTGCGGAATCCTCACCGCGGCCGTCGGACCGGACGGCGCGATCACGCTCGACTTCCCCACCGCCCCGCTGACGCCGGAGCCCGCCCCGACCGGGCTGGCCGCCGCCCTGGGCGCACAGCCGCTCTCCGTCCACGACACGGGCCCGTACGTCGGCGACCTGCTGGTGGAGCTGTCCGACGAGGCGACCGTACGAGGGCTGCGACCCGATCTCGTCGCGCTGGCCGGTCTCTCCCGGCGGGGCGTCATCGCCACGGCCGCCGCGCAGGATCCCGCCCTCGGCCACGACTTCGTCTCCCGGGGCTTCTTCCCGCGCCTCGGGATCGACGAGGACCCCGTGACCGGCAGCGCCCACACCGCTCTGGCCCCCTTCTGGTCCGCGCGGTTCGGCCGGGACGAGTTGACCGGGCTCCAGGTCTCCGCCCGTTCCGGCCTGGTCCGCACCTCGCTGCGCGGCGGGCGGACCCTGCTGACCGGCAACGCCGTGACGGTCATCGACGGCGAACTGCTGACGGCGCCCTGAGCCCCGGCCCCGCGGCGAACCGCGCCCGGTCGGTGCGGAAGGCTCCCGTAGTACGAAAAGCTCCCGCGCGGAAGGCTCCCGTACGAAAGGCCCCTGCACGGAAGGCTCCCGTACGAAAGGCCCCTGCACGGAAGGCTCCCGTGCAGAAGGCTCCCGTACGGACCCGGCGCGGTTCGCCGTCTCACGGCGTGGGCAGCCAGCCCACCTTCCCCGCCAGCAGGGCGTATCCGACGAACGCCCCGACGTCCAGCAGCGCGTGCGCCGCGACCAGCGGCCCGACCCGGCCCCAGCGCCGGTACAGCAGCACGAAGACGACGCCCATCACCATGTTGCCGATGAAACCGCCGATGCCCTGGTAAAGGTGGTACGAGCCGCGCAGCACCGAACTCGCGGCCAGGGAAGCCGTCGGCGTCCACCCCAACTGGTCCAGCCTGCGCAGCAGGTACCCGACGACGATCACTTCCTCGACGACGGAGTTCTGGAGCGCGGACAGGATCAGGACCGGGAACTTCCACCACACGTCGGGCAGGGACTCCGGCACCACCGTCAGGTTGAACCCGGCGGCCCGCGCCACCAGGTAGAAGGCGAGTCCGGCGCTCCCGATGCCCGCCGCGATCATCGTGCCGCGCCCCAGGTCCGACCACGGCCGGGCGCGGTCGAATCCGATGGCCCGCAGCCCTGTTCCCTCTCTGATCAGCAGATGCGCGACCAGTGCGACGGGCACCAGAGCGGTCGTGATGTCGAAGAGCTGCCAGGCGAGATCCAGCCATGGACGCCCGGGGGCGTACGATCCGTTGAGCGTTGCGGCCTGATCCTTCAAGCCGCCTGGTTTCGTCAGTGAACCGACAAAACTGATCAGGGCAGACACTCCGCTGGCGCCCAACGAGAGGGCCAGCACGAGCACTGTCTCGGACCGCAGAATCCGTCGCGGCACGGCCTCCCGGGGAAAAGAATCAGCCACAAACCCCGCCTCCACCTGTACACCTGCCTTGAGTTGTGCATTCACGTCCCGTTCCGCTCCCCGTCCGGTTAAGGTCTCGAATGCAGGTACGAAGATCATGCGCGACTGGCCGGGGGACGACCACCATGGTGATGGGGTGGTCCCCCTTTTCCTTGTTCATCCTCAAGGAGGGGCACCACCGACATGGGACGTCACAGCTTGCCCGACGACCACGCGAGGGACGGAAGCGGGGACGGGTCACCGCCCCGCCGTCGCCGCACCGTCGTGATCGCGACCGCGCTCGTCCTCGCGGTGGCCGCGGGAACGGCGGTCGCCGCCCGGGGCGGTCTGCTGTCGTTCTCGGAATCCTGCGAGGACTCGGCCGTACGGCTGTCCATGGTGGCCTCGCCGGACATCGCCCCCTCCGTGCGTGCCCTCGCCGACCGGGCACGCAAGGACGAGGTGCGGTCCGACGGCCGCTGCCTGTACGTGACGGTGACCGCCCGGGACTCCTACAAGGTCGCCGAGGCCCTTTCCAGGGACACCCGCGCCCCGGACTACCAGATCTGGTTGCCCGACTCCGACCTCTGGCTCGACCGGGCCGAGGGCTCCGGCGACGGCGTCCCGCTGACGCCGGGCGATTCCGTCGCCTCCTCCCCCGTGACCATGGCCATGGTGCCGTCCGCGGCCAAGCGGCTGGGCTGGCCGAAGAAGAAGTACTCCTGGGCCGAACTGACGGCCGCGACCATGGAGTCGGACAGTACGGGCCTGGGCTCGGCCGACCCGGCGCGCAGCGCCACCGCGCTGCTCGCCCTCACCGGCATCGGCACGTCCTCCGAGAAGCAGGACGGTGACAGCGACACCCGGGTGGCGGCGACCGCCAAGCTGCTCGCCCAGCGCATGTCGGACAGCGACGGCCAGGTGCTGAAGACACTGGCGCGGAGCGGGTCGGGCGGCAAGAAGGGCGACCCGGACCGCAATCAGGCGCTGCTGCTCTCCGAACAGGCCGCGTTCGCCCACAACGCGGAGTCGGCCGACGCCGCGAAGCTCGACCTCTTCTACCCCGAGGACGGCACCCCGCTCCTCAACTACCCGTACACCATGGTCGACGAGAACAGGATGAGCACGGCCGAGGGCCGGGCGGCGCTGCGGTTCATGACCCTGCTGAACGAGCCGGACTCGCAGGCGTTCCTGGAGAAGCACGGCTTCCGGAAGGTCGACGGAACCGCAGGGGAATCGGTGGTCGCATCGGCGGGTGGCAAGAAGCCCCAGCCGTACGCCACCGCGGCCACCATCCAGCCGACCGCCGAGGAACTCCAGCAGACGCTCGGCATGTGGACGATCACCGTCCAGAGCGCGCGCCTCACCACGGTCGTCGACGCCTCGGGGTCGATGGCCACGATCGTGCCGGGACGCAACCAGTCCCGGATGGACGTGACCAAGGCGTCCCTGATCCAGGCCCTCGACCAGTTCACCCCGAACGACGAGATCGGGCTCTGGGAGTTCGCCACCACGCTCGACGGCGACAAGGACTACCGCAGGCTGATGCCGGCCCACCGGCTCGGCGACCCGGCGAAGGGCGGCGGCACCCACCGGGAGAAGCTCTCCGCCGCCTTCGCCGCGCTGCAGCCCGTGCCGGGCGGCGCGACCGGCCTGTACGACACCATGCTGGCCGCCTACAAGGACGCCCAGGCGACCTATGTGAAGGGCAAGTTCAACGCCGTGGTGATCCTCACCGACGGATCGAACCAGGACGTCCGGTCCCTGTCCCGCAGCGCCCTGATCGCGGAGCTGAAGCGGATCGCCGATCCGCAGCGTCCGGTGCCGCTGCTCGCCATCGCCGTAGGTCCCGAGGCCGATCGCGAAGAGGTGCACGAGATAGCGAAGGTGACCGGCGGCGGGGGCTACCAGGTCACCGACCCGGCCGACATCCAGGCAGTGATCCTCCAGGCCATCATGACGGCCGGGCAGAACGGCCGCGTCGCCCAGGATTAGCGCCGCGCGCCCCGGGCCGGGCGGCGGACGGCGCGCCTGCGGCCCGGGGCACGCACGACGCGCCGACCGCACCGGGCCCGTACGACTCATTCGCCGCACCAGGCCCGTACAGCGTCTGCCGGTACGGCACATCCACCGCACCGGGCCCGTACGACGCATGTCCGTACGACGCATCCACCGCACCGGGCCCGTACGGCACGCATCCGTCGCCGCGGGCGCGTACGGCGTTGCCCGTCACGGCCTGGGCGCGCCCGTCGGCCAGCTGTGCACCGGTTCCCCGCCGTGCATCAGTTCGGCGTACCGCCGGGTGGTCGCGGCCAGTGCCGCGTGCCGCCCGAGCCCGGCCTCCCGCGCCTCGTGGTAGGTGTCCACCTGCCAGGACGCCCCGTTCACCCGTCGCCTGCAGCGCTCCTCGATGATCCCGAGATAGCGGTCGCGGTCCGCGGCCTCGATGTTCCAGGCGTCGAGCCCCGCCGCGGCCAGCGGCAGCAGTTCGTCCCGTACGAGCTTGACGGCGGGCACCCGGGCCAGTCCGCCCGTACGGCCGGGACGCGGCCAGATCAGCTCCGCGTCGATGCCCCGGCGGCAGGCGGTGTCGAAGTTCTCCGCCGCCGCCTCGAACGGCATCCGGGTCCACACCGGGCGGGGCTCCTCGGCCAGCGCCCGTACCAGCCCGTAGTACAGCGCCGCGTTGGCGATCACGTCGGTGACCGTGGGGCCGGCGGGCAGGACCCGGTTCTCCACCCGCAGGTGGGGCACGCCGTCGACCAGGCCGTACACGGGCCGGTTCCAGCGGTAGACGGTGCCGTTGTGGAGCACCAGCTCCTGCAGTCGCGGCACGCCGCCGTCGTCGAGGACCCTCAGCGGGTCCTCCTCGTCGCAGATCGGCAGCAGCGGCGGGAAGTAGCGCACGTTCTCCTCGAAGAGTTCGTACGCCGATCCGGTCCACCGCTCGCCGAACCAGGTCCGGGGCCGCACGCCCTGGTTCCGCAGTTCGGGCGGCCGGGTGTCGGTGGCCTGCTGGAAGAGCGGCGGGCGCGATTCCCGCCAGAGCTCCCTGCCGAACAGGAAGGGCGCGTTGGCACCCAGTGCTATCTGCACCCCGGCGACGGCCTGGGCCGCGTTCCACACGGCCGCGAACCGCTCCGGGGTCACCTGGAGATGGAGCTGGACCGAGGTGCAGGCGGCCTCGGGGGTGATCGAGGCGGAGGTGCAGGCCAGTCGCTCCACACCCTGGATATCGAGTGAGAAAACCTCGCCCCGGGCGGCCACCATTTGATCGTTCAGCAGGGTGTAGCGGTCCGCTTCGGAGAGGTTCGCCGCCACGAGGTCCGTCTGCCCCAGGGTGGGAAGAATACCGATCATCATGATCCCGGCATCGACCTCGCCCGCCTTCCGGTGGGCATATCCGAGCCCGGCTCTGAGCTCTTCGGCCAACTGGTCGAAAACTCGCCCCTCCAGGCGGTGCGGGACTATGTTCACTTCCAAATTGAACATCCCTAGTTCCATCTGGAAATCGCGGCTCGCGATGCGCGGGAGCACCTCCCCATTCAGCATCTTCGGCATCCCGTCGGAACCCGCGAGATTCAGCTCGATCTCCATGCCCATGAGGTTGCGGGGGCGATCGAACCTCCGCTCCGCCAGAAGTCTCCCCAACCCCTCCAGGCACTGGTGGAGCTTCCTCCGGTACCTCTGCGGATCGGACAGGTCAAAGGCTCCGGACACGACCTTCTCCCCCATCGGAGCGTCCCTCCCTCAAGTGGGCGACCCACGGCCCAGGCCACTCGCGTCACGATCGATAATGCCCAGACCGAGTGATCCATAACGCCTACGCGAACGCCGCCGACCCAGTAGTCTGAGCCCTGCGGCCCGCGGCACATTCCATGGGCATGGAGCAGCACGCGGTATCCCGCCGGGGACGCGGTGAAAACGCCGACGTGATTCGGCCGACCACGCCGGGGAGAAAACACCAGGCGGTGACTGCGCGGCGGACACGAAAACAGTAGATTCTCCGCATAATAAAGTCCTGATACCGCCTTGTCGGCAATAGCTGCGACGGCTAGTGGAATCACCGCGTGAACGCGTGTCGTATAAACTCCGCGGACGAGGCAGAGAGTTGACGCACCGGATCGGTCACCGGCCCCTCTGGCCCCGCACGCCGACAACGCCGTCTGCACCCGCCCACGCACCACCGTGTCTCCGAAGTGAGAGGCGACCCATCATGCCGCTGCATGTTCCCCCGGCTCCCGCGCCCGCTCTGCGCAGCGTCCTCGCGGCACTCGGTTCACCCACCGCCGTCCGCGAGGCCCGCACGCCCGCCCTCCGGTCCGCCCAGGGACCGCTGAGTCCCGAACTCCCGCTTCCCGTCCATGTGCTGGACCGGATCGGACCGGGTGGTGTGGCACCCGCCACCAGGCTCGCCGCGTGGCGTTTCCTGATCCGCGGCCCGGAGCAGGCCGTCGCCGCGGCGGACACCATCCTCACCGCGGACGGCTGGGCCTTCTCGCACTTCTTCGAGGGGCCCTACATCGCCTCGACCGAACTCGCCCTGCGCCAGGCCGAGGCGGTGACGTCGCCCTACCAGCCGCGGCTGCTGTCCATCCCGGAGCTCTACATGCTGGCGCTGTGGCTGCACGCCGACGCCGAGGCCGACGCCGCCGGCGGCGCGCTGGCCCCCGCCGACCTCCTGGTTCCGCTGGCCCCCGCCCCGCCGGGCATCGCGGCGCACCGCCCGCACCGGGTCGCCGACCTGCTCCGGGTGATGACCCTGCGCATCACGCCCGGCCCCGGCCCCCTGCTCGGATCGCCCGCCTGAGGACGGCCGCGCCGTCGCACCCGCACCCCGTGCCCCGCCCCGAGTGGCGGGGCACAGTGCTGTGGGGGCGCACTCGCGCCCGTCCGGACTAGGTTCTGTCCGGCGGATCATGAGGCCATACGATCTGATCGTGATTGATCTCCAGATCCGACGCGAGAACGGCACGATCGAGGCCCGCGCGAAGCACGGTGTGGCCTGGGGGCCTGAGCTGGCTGGTCTTGATCAGTCAGTGTTTCCAATGCTGGGACACCTGCTGCCGTACGCGGACACCGTTTTCAACCACCGGCAGGTGTCGACCCTGTTGGAGGAGGTACCGAGGCTGCCTGTAGGTGTGCTGACTGATGAGTTCGCGCGTGAGTTGGTGAGTTGATCGAGCTGGGCCACGTAGTTCTTGA
>NZ_RDBO01000065.1:2768-21578 GCF_008120935.1 Streptomyces sp. sk2.1 | reverse complement strand
GCACACAGGATCCGGTCCCACGTGCCGTCCGCCGACCAGCGCCGGTGCCGTTCATAAACGGTCTTCCAGCTGCCGAAACGCTCGGGAAGGTCCCGCCACGGTATACCCGTCCGGACCCGGAACAAGATCCCGTTGATCACTCTGCGGTGGTCGTTCCACCGTCCTCCACGCAGCCCCGACGCCGGCAAGTGCGGCTCCAGCCGGACCCACTCGGCATTCGTCAGATCGCCCCGCCCCATGCCAGACACAACGAGTCAGCAATCCGACAGTCACAAGATCCGCCGGACGCTGCCTAGCCCGCTCAGGCCACCCCGAACCACCCGAAGGGACAGTGCAGTTGCGGTGAACCGTCCTCCCGGGTGACGCGTCCTCCGAGTAAGAAGAAGTGCTGCTGCGAAATCCCTGCGGAAAGACGCCCGTGGGGCAACACTGGGACCGGACCGATCGAGACGGGGGCGGCCATGAACAGCTCAGCCAGTCGCAGGACACTCACCACCACGCAGCGAAAGAACCCAGCCATGTGCCAGCACCAGCCACCTTGCCCGACCGCCGACTCAGCCGACCGGGAGGCCGCCCGCCTGACGGCCCACCATCCGGAACAGGGCTGGAGTCTGCTGTGCAACGGCGTCCTGCTCTTCGAGGACACCGGCGAGCTGCTTCCGGACGGGCAGATCATCGCCCCGCACCGCCCGCTGGAGGCCGGCCGGGTGGTCAGGGCCGCCTGACCGCGGCCGGTACGAACGGGGGCCGGCCCGGAGATCCCTCCGAACCGGCCCCGACGCGTGTCCGCGTCACTCCTCCGCGTCGATGACTCAGCTGTCGTACTCGTCCAGCGGCGGGCAGGAGCAGACGAGGTTGCGGTCACCGAAGGCACCGTCGATCCGGCGCACCGGCGGCCAGTACTTGTCGGCGGCCGAGACGCCCGCCGGGAAGACCGCGGTCTCCCGGCTGTAGCCGTGCTTCCACTCCCCGCCCAGCATCGCCGCGGTGTGCGGGGCGTTGCCCAGCGGGTTGTCGTCCGTGCTCCACTCGCCCGAGGCCACCTTCTCGACCTCGCCGCGAATGGCGATCATCGTGTCGCAGAACCGGTCGAGCTCCGCGAGGTCCTCGCTCTCGGTCGGCTCGATCATCAGCGTCCCGGCGACCGGGAACGACATGGTCGGCGCGTGGAAGCCGTAGTCGATCAGACGCTTGGCGATGTCGTCGACGCTGACGCCGGTGGCCTTGGAGATCGGCCGCAGGTCCACGATGCACTCGTGCGCGACCAGCCCGGCCGGGCCGGTGTACAGGATCGGGTAGTGCGGCTCCAGCCGCTTGGCGATGTAGTTGGCGGCCAGCACGGCGACCTGCGTCGCGCGCTTGAGGCCCTCCCCGCCCATCAGGCGGACGTACGACCAGGAGATCGGGAGGATGCCGGCCGAGCCCCACGGAGCGGCCGAGATCGGCCCGACGCCGGTCTCGGGGCCCGCCGTGGGCTGGAGCGGGTGGTTCGGCAGGTACGGGGCGAGGTGCGCGCGCACGCCGACCGGGCCGACGCCGGGGCCGCCGCCGCCGTGCGGGATGCAGAAGGTCTTGTGCAGGTTGAGGTGCGAGACGTCGCCGCCGAACCGCCCCGGCCGGGCGAGACCGACCAGCGCGTTGAGGTTGGCGCCGTCGACGTACACCTGGCCGCCGGCGTCGTGCACCTCGGCGCAGATGTCGGCGACGTGCTCCTCGAACACACCGTGCGTCGACGGGTAGGTGATCATGAGCACAGCGAGTTCCTCGCGGTGCTTCTCGATCTTGGCGCGGAGGTCCTCGACGTCGACCTCGCCGTCGTCGGCGGTCTTGACGACGACGACCTTCATGCCGGCCATCACGGCGCTGGCGGCGTTGGTGCCGTGCGCGGAGGACGGGATGAGGCAGATGGTCCGCTGCTCGTCGCCGTTGGCCCGGTGGTACGCCCGTACGGCCAGGAGGCCGGCGAACTCGCCCTGCGAGCCCGCGTTCGGCTGGATGGAGACCGCGTCGTACCCGGTGACCTCGGCGAGCCGCTCCTCCAGCTCACGGATGAGGGTGAGGAAGCCCTGCGCCTGCTCCGCCGGGGCGAAGGGGTGCAGCGCGCCGAACTCGGGCCAGGTGATCGACTCCATCTCGGTGGTCGCGTTCAGCTTCATGGTGCAGGAGCCGAGCGGGATCATGCCGCGGTCCAGCGCGTAGTCCCGGTCGGCGAGCCGGCGCAGGTAGCGGAGCATCGCGGTCTCGGAACGGTGCTGGTGGAAGACCGGGTGGGTGAGGATCTCGTCGGTGCGCAGCAGCCCCTCGGGCAGCACGTCGGCGGCGGAGGCGTCCAGCGCCTCGATGTCCCCGTCGGCGCCGAAGGCGGCCCAGACGGCGGCGATCTGCTCACGGGTGGTGGTCTCGTCGCAGGCGAGAGAGACCACGTCGGCGTCGACGAGCCGCAGGTTGACCCCGCGCTCGCGGGCACCCTCGACGACCTCCGCGGCCCGGCCCGGGACGCGCACGGTGAGGGTGTCGAAGTAGGAGCCGGTCACGACGTCGGCACCGGCGGCACGCAGGCCCTCGGCCAGGATCGTCGCGTAGCGGTGGGTGCGCCGGGCGATCGTGCGCAGCCCGTCCGGGCCGTGGTAGACGGCGTACATCCCGGCCATGACGGCGAGCAGCACCTGCGCGGTGCAGATGTTGCTGGTCGCCTTCTCGCGGCGGATGTGCTGCTCGCGGGTCTGCAGGGCCAGCCGGTACGCCTTGTTGCCGTCCGCGTCGACGGAGACGCCGACGAGGCGGCCGGGCAGGCTGCGGGCGAACTTCTCGCGCACGGCCATGAACCCGGCGTGCGGTCCGCCGAAGCCCATCGGCACGCCGAAGCGCTGGGTGGTGCCGACCGCGATGTCCGCGCCCAGGTCGCCCGGCGAGGTGAGCAGGGTCAGGGCCAGCAGATCGGCGGCGACGGTGACGACCGCACCGAGCTCGTGGGCCCGCTCGATGACCGGCCGGATATCCCGGACGGCTCCGGAGGCGCCCGGGTACTGCACCAGCACGCCGAAGACACCGCGCTCGGCGATCTCCGCCGGGATGCCGTCGGACAGGTCGGCGACGACGACCTCGACACCGGTCGGCTCGGCACGGGTCTCGATGACCGCGATCGTCTGCGGCAGGGCGTCGGCGTCGACCAGGAAGACGCCGTTCTTCACCTTGCCGACGCGCCGGGAGAGCGCCATGGCCTCGGCGGCCGCAGTGCCCTCGTCGAGCAGGGAGGCACCGGAGGTGGGCAGCCCGGTCAGCTCGGCGACCATGGTCTGGAAGTTGAGGAGCGCCTCCAGGCGCCCCTGGGAGATCTCCGGCTGGTACGGCGTGTAGGCCGTGTACCAGGCGGGGTTCTCCATGACGTTGCGCAGGATCACCGGCGGGGTGAAGGTGCCGTAGTAGCCGAGCCCGATCATCGGGGCCAGCACCTGGTTGCGGTCCGCGAGGGAGCGCAGCTCGGCGAGGACCTCGGCCTCGGTGCGCGCGTCCGGCAGCCGGAGTGCCTCGGTGCTCTTGATGACATCGGGCACCGCGGCCGCGGTGAGCTCGTCCAGCGAGCCGTACCCGACCTGGGCGAGCATCTTCGACTGCGCCTCGGCGTCGGGGCCGACGTGCCGCTGTTCGAACGGAATGCCCTGCTCCAGCTGGGAGAGCGGGGTGCGACGGGGGGTCATGATGGAGGCCTCCTGGTCTGTCACGACCTGCGAGGGGCACCTCGGCGCGGGTGCCCGGACGGCCTCCCCCTCTGTCATCTCAACCTGAGAGCTTCACCGGCATGCCCTACGGACTGCCGGCTTTCACCGTCGGTGAGGAAGGGAACCGCTTCGGCACCCGGCCGCACGGAACCCGCCCTGCTTTCCAGAGTGACCTCGTCCGTGCGGTACGGGGGCCTGAGAGATTCCGGGGAGGATTTGCTCCTTCGGCGCCTTCGGATCAGTTCCGGAGGACTCTCCCGCACGGGGTCAGCGGCCGTCACCAGCCTACCAGCGGGGTTCTTCGTCGAACCCTCGAGTGGCCGACCCCCCGAATCTGCCCTTTTGTAGTGCTTGTGGAGTAGCCGCGACCAATGGGAGGGATCGTGCAGACCGACATCGATCCGCGCAGCCTGATCGGCCGCAAGGCATTCGACCGCAGGGGCACCAAGATCGGAACCGTGGACGAGGTGTACCTCGACGACGCGACCGGTGTGCCCGAATGGGCGGCCGTACGCACCGGGCTCTTCAGCCGGGACGCGTTCGTCCCGCTGGAACCCAGCGAATTCGTGGACGACACGCTCCGCGTCCCCTTCGACCGCGCGCTGATCAAGGACGCGCCCGACTTCGGTGTCGGCCGCCACCTCTCACCGGAACAGGAGCTCCAGCTCTACCGGCACTACGGTCTGGACTCCCCGCCCGAGGAGGTCGGCCCCGACCGGGACTTCGGCAGGCTGGCGGGCCAGGAGGAGTAGTCCGCCGGGTTGCGCACCAGCGGGAGCGGGTCGGCCGGCCGCAGCGCCGCGTCGTCGATCCGGAACGTGCGCACCCGGCCGGGCGCCGAATCCGGCTCCTCGAACCGCACCGTCACCCGCCCGACACCGCTGCCCTGCACCCAGCCGTGCCCGTAGGTGTCGTGGTGCACGTCGTGCCCGGCGTGCCAGTGCCGCGCGGCCGGGTCCTCGGGGGTGCCCGGGGGCTCCGGGCGCGGGCCGTCCGCCGGTCCGGCCCGGTCGTCCCGGGCCGTCGCCGCCTCCCCGGCCGCAGCCCGCCCGTCGGCGGCCAGCTCACCCGCGGCCTGGGCGAAGAGGTCCTCCTGCGTGTAGTCGGCGAGCCCCGTGACGCCCACTCCGAGCAGCCGGACGCCCCCGGTGGTGTCCACGGCCTCCAGGAGCCGCGCGGCGGCCTCACGGACCACTGCGGGGTCGTCCGTGGGCCCGCGCAGCGTCTCGGACCGGGTGAGCGTCGAGAAGTCGTACCGGCGCACCTTGAGGACCACCGTCCGCCCGGACCGCCCCGCACCCCGCAGCCGCTGGACGCACCGGTCGGCCAGCCGCTCCACCTCCGTCCTGACCCTCACCCGGTCGTGCAGGTCGACGTCGAAGGTGTCCTCGACCGAAACCGACTTCGCGTCGCGTTCCGCGACCACGGGCCGGTCGTCGTGGCCGAACGCCATGTGGTGGAGCGAGCCGCCGTGCGCCCTGCCCAGCAGACGCACCAGCTCGGCCTCCCCCGCCGCGACCAGGTCGTCCACCGTCGTCATCCCGGCCCGGCGCAGATGGTCCGCCGTGGCGGGGCCGACCCCGGGCAGGATCCGCACCGGCATGGGCGCGAGCAGCTCCCGCTCCGTGCCCGGCTCGATGACCCGCAGGCCGTCCGGCTTCGCCTCCTCCGAGGCGATCTTGGCCAGCATCTTGGAACCGGCGAGCCCGACCGAGCCGGTGAGCCCGGTGACCGCTCTGATGGCGGTGCGCAGCCGCTCGCCGATCTCCCGCGCCGAAGCCGTGTCGTCGGCCCTCCCACCGGCCTCCAGGTCGACGAACGCCTCGTCCAGGCTGAGGGGCTCCACCAGCGGGGAGAGCCGTGCGAGCAGCTCCATCACCTGGTTGCTGACCGCCCGGTACAGCTGGAAGCGGGGCACCAGATAGGCCGCGTTGGGCGCCAGCCGACGCGCCTGCGCGGTCGGCATCGCCGAGTGGACCCCGAAGCGCCGCGCCTCGTACGAGGCGGTCGCCACGACTCCCCTGGGCCCCAGCCCGCCCACCACCACCGGCTTGCCGCGCAGGCTCGGCTTCGCCGCCTGCTCCACGGAGGCGTAGAAGGCATCCATGTCCAGATGCAGGATGGTGGGAGCGGTTCTCACATCAACCGATGCTGCACCACGGCACTGACAATCGCCGGGCCCGGGGCCGCGGCGGGGTCAGCCGGCGCGGTTGCGCCGCCGTGCGAGCTCGTCGGTGGGGTTGTTGCCGATCAGCGTCTCGCCGGTGTCCACCCGCTCGCCGTGCAGCTGCGACAGGGCGGCGTCGACGTCCTGCCACACCACGCCCACCGCGATGCCGAAGACACCCTGACCACCCCGGAGCAGGTCGACGACCTCGTCGGGCGATGAGCACTCGTAGACCGTGGCCCCGTCGCTCATCAGGGTCATCCGCTCCAGGTCCTGGAACCCGCGGGCCCGCAGGTGCTGCACCGTGGTGCGGATGTTCTGGAGGGCGACGCCCGTGTCCAGGAAACGCTTCACGATCTTCAGCAGGACGACGTCCCGGAAACTGTAGAGCCGCTGCGTACCGGAGCCGTACGCCGGGCGCACGCTCGGTTCCACCAGCCCTGTGCGCGCCCAGTAGTCGAGCTGCCGGTAGGTGATGCCCGCGGCCGCACAGGCCGTGGGCCCCCGATAGCCGATGTCGCCGGCCGATGCCCCGCCGTCCCCCGCCACCGCGGCCGGTTGAACCGGCTGCACGATGGTGTGGTCGGCTGTACTCCCCTGCTGCGGATACGGCCCACCCGCCGCCGTACCGTCGCCGCTGCTTCTCACGCCGACCTCCGTCCTTGACCTGCCATCTCGAAGGTAGGCAGTCACTCGGGGTGCGTCAACGATCGCCACACTCGGCACGCCGAGTGATAATCACCCCGAGGGTGGTTTCCCGTGTCTCGCGAGCGGGAAAGGCTTGCCGGATGCGCTGCTGGCGACCCCGTGGAACGGTCATTGGCTGTTGGTACCGAAATCCTCCGGAGAGATCTGATCGAGGAACTCGCGGAACTTCTCCACTTCGTCCTCCTGCTCGTCCGGGATGGCGATGCCCGCGTCGTCGAGCACACCGTCACTGCCGTAGATCGGCGTTCCGGTGCGCAGCGCGAGCGCTATGGCGTCGGACGGCCGCGCGCTCACCTCGACACCACTGGCGAACACCAGCTCCGCGTAGAAGACCCCTTCCCGCAGGTCCGTGATGCGGACCTCGGTCAGCTCCTGGCCGACGGCCTCGAGCACGTCCTTGAAGAGATCATGGGTCAGCGGCCTGGCCGGAGCCATGCCCTGCTGGGCGAAGGCGATCGCGGTCGCCTCACCAGGACCGATCCAAATGGGGAGGTACCGGTCGCCTCCCACTTCACGCAGGAGCACGATCGGTTGGTTGGAGGGCATTTCCACCCGGACACCCACAACGTCGAGCTCGTTCACACAGCAACCCTAGGACGTGCTCGGCAGGTTTGGGTAGTCGGGCACCGTCGTGATCAGTGCAGCCGGATTCCCAGAGCGGTCTGGACGAGGGCCGAATGAAGCCGCACGGACAGCTCCGCCAGCTCCTTCGCGGTGGCCTCCGCATGCGCTCTGGTCTGCGGATTCCGGTGTCGGCGCAGAGGCGCGACCACCTGCTCGATGAGCCCCGCCTCACGATCCGCGGCCGCCCGCATGGCACGCAGGTGACGCGGTTCCAGACCGAACCTGCCCAGATCCGCCACAAGCTTGGCCACCGTGACCATCTCGGCGTCGTAGCCGCCTTCGGCCGTCGGAGCGACCAGGCCGTACGACTCCCACTCGTCGAGGTCGCTCTCACTGACCTCGGCGGCCGCGAGCAGTTCGGCGCGGCCGATCCGGGCCGCGGTCCGCCCCGGCTCCGCCTCCCGGCCGCCGACGAGCTCCCGCACGCCGCCCGCGGCCGGCAATGCGGACTGCTCGCCGCGGGCGAGTGCGTCGAGGTGCTCGCGAATGACCTTCAGCGGGAGGTAGTGGTCCCGCTGCATGCGCAGCACCTGGGCCAGGCGTTCCACATCGGCGCTGCGGAACTTTCGATAACCGGAAGGGGTCCGCTGCGGCTCGACAAGTCCTTCGGCCTCCAGGAAGCGAATCTTGGAGATCGTGACCTCGGGGAACTCGTCCCGCAGACGCAGGAGCACCGTGCCGATGCTCATCGGGCGGTCGTCGGCGGTGGCGGCGCCGGTCACGGCACCGCCCGTCGGTGTTCTCAGCATGGCCCTTCCTGGGGGTCCCCCGACGGAGCCGGGGGACGGGTCAGATGCCGCGCTGGCTCGCGTAGAAGACCAGCCGGTACTTGCCGATCTGCACTTCGTCGCCGTTGGACAGCGGCACGGAGTCGATGCTCTCGCGGTTGACGTAGGTGCCGTTCAGGCTGCCCACGTCCGCGACCGTGAAGCTGCCGTCGGGGCTCCTGCGGAACTCCACATGTCGACGCGACACCGTCACGTCGTCGAGGAAGATGTCGCTCTGCGGATGGCGGCCGGCCGTGGTCAGCTCACCGTCCAGCAGGAAGCGGCTGCCCGAGTTCGGCCCGCGGCGCACCACCAGGAGCGCCGAGCCGAGCGGAAGGGCGTCGACGGCGGCCTGCGCCTCGGGCGAGAGGGACGGTACGGCCGTCTGCCCGGTGACCTCCGCCTCGTACGCCTCGAGACCGGAGATGGAGATGGTCGAGGTCGTCTCCGAGGCACGCTCGGGGATTCCGCCCCGCAGCGGCGCACCGCAGTTGGAGCAGAAACGACTGTCCTCGGCATTGCGGTGCCCGCACCTCGTACAGACCGGCATGGACGAGCCTTCCTGTCCGGGGGTGAACCCTCCACCCGTACTTGAGGTCGACGGTTCTCCGAAACCTATGCGGCCGGGACCGGCAGGGTCAACAGACGACGCGCCGGAAAATCCCGAATTGTCACCACCCTGGCCCGCCACCTCATCACGGAAGAGCGGGCGTTCCGTGCCCTGCTCATCCCCCTGGCCATGGCGCGGTGCGCGATGGCGGGCGGCCTCGTCGCGAGCGCTCTTGCCGAACAACTTCCCAAACAACTTCACGGGCGATTCCCCTTGACCGAAATAGACCCGCCCGTGGGGCAGGACGAACCCTGAATGAACACACCTGCCGACCCGGACATCTTCACAACGTCCGTATCCACTCGACAGTTTCCACCACGCGCCACCAATACGATGCGGCGACCCCCCGCAACCTCGTGCCCGTCTCCTCCGGCCCCTCCACGCCGCGGACTCACGGTGACGACGACCGAGCGTAGTCAGGCTGCTTCGCCGGTCGCAAGGCGTCCACCACGATGTCGTCGGCCCGCACGACCTGCACGGTGGCCTGCTCCTTCTCCAGTGTCTGCACGACGCCGCCCGGGATGTTCAGCGCCGGCTCCAGATCCTGGGGCTTGCCGATCACCTCGAAGACGTACGGCGCGGCGATCTTGCGGCCGTCGACCTTGACGTCGCCCCCGTCACCGGAGAAATACGTGTTGGCCACCACGCGCACCCCGTTGACCTGGATCGCCTCGGCGCCCGCGGCACGCAGCTCCTGGAGCGCGTCGAGCAGCATGTCCGCCTTGACCCCGTTGCCCGGGTCGTTGACGGTGAGCGTGATCCCGGGTCCGTGAGCCGCCACGGTGCCCGCGAGGACGCCGAGTTGCCGCTCCTTCTCCACGGTCTGCTTGCGCGCCTCCTCGGCCTGGTCGGAGCTGTTCTCCAGCTCCGTGCGCTGGGCGTCCAGCCGCTGCTTCTCGTCCTCCAGGCGCTGCGTGCGGTCGTCCAGCTCGTCGAGGATCCGGACCAGGTCCTCCTGGCGGGCCCCTCGCAGGGCACTGTTGTCGCTGTTGGACCGTACCTGGATGGCGAGCCC
The DNA here is from genome assembly GCF_008120935.1 of Streptomyces sp. sk2.1. Taxonomy (GTDB): domain Bacteria; phylum Actinomycetota; class Actinomycetes; order Streptomycetales; family Streptomycetaceae; genus Streptomyces. The sequence goes on along the minus strand of NZ_RDBO01000065.1, from coordinate 11,968 downwards.
GAGGCCGAGCCCGAACAGCAGCAGCGCGACGACGAGTTGGGCCCGTGTCACCCGGGGCGGCCACAGTCCGGCGATCAGCCGCTGGCGCCCGGTGAGCTCCTTGGCGGGGCCGACCGGCCGCTCGGCCGTGCTTTCCTCGTTCTCCCCGTCCTCGGGGAGCCCACCGGCGGGGAGTTCTTCGTTGCTCATCGGCCTCAGGCCCTGAAGACGTGCCGGCGGATGGCCGCGGCGTTGGAGAAGATCCGGATGCCGAGCACGACCACCACACCGGTGGACAGCTGCGCTCCGACGCCCAGCTTGTCGCCCAGGAACACGATCAGGGCCGCCACCACGACGTTCGACAGGAACGACACGACGAACACCTTGTCGACGAAGATCCCGTCGAGCATGGCCCGCAGGCCACCGAAGACCGCGTCGAGGGCGGCCACGACGGCGATGGGCAGGTAGGGCTCGACCACCGCCGGCACCTCGGGCCGGACCAACAGTCCGACCACGACTCCCACGACGAGGCCCAGTACGGCGATCACGATGTGCCCTTCTTTGTGTCTGCCGCACCACTGCCGGTGTCTGCGGCCCTGTAAGGCTCTGCTGTACGTACGATCAGGCTGGGCGCGACCGGAAGGCTCACCTTCTGCTGCACGGACAGGCTCGTCCGGATGTCGAAGGTGTCCTTGAGCGCCTGCAGGTACTGGCCGTCGGCGCTCTCCCGGAACGCGTTGCCGAGCTGCTTGCCGTTGCCCACCGCCAGCACCGTGTAGGGCGGCACGAGCGGTCTGTTGTCGACCAGTATGGCGTCGCCCGCCGCGCGGATCGCGGACAGGGCCGTCAGGCGCTGGCCGTTGATCGCGATCGCCTCCGCACCGGACTGCCACAGGCCGTTGACGACCCGCTGGAGGTCCCGGTCGCGCACCCGCCCGGTGTCGGCGAACCCGCTGGTCTCCCTGGGCCCGCCGCCGCCCTGGGCGGTGTCCTCGGCGTCGTCGACGACGAGCTTCACGCCGGGCCCCTCCACGAGGGTGGCCCCGGCGAGCAGCGCCACCCGTTCGCCCTGGTCCCCGCCGTGCTTCTCCAGCGCCTTGCGCTGGCGCCTGCCCACGTCCGCCCGGAGCTCGTCCACCTGGGACTCCAGGGTGTCGGCCGCCTCCGTCTCGTCGCCGATCCGGTCGATCAGCTCCTGGCGCTCCTTGGCGAGGACGGGTGCGGCGACGCGCGCCTCCGCGGCACCGAGCGTGACGACGAGGGCCGCGAGCACCAGACAGGCGGCGAGGCCGAGCTTCGCCTTGAGCGTGCGGGGCATGCCCGCGCTTCCGTCCGCCTTGCGACGCGCCGAGGCTTCGGCGTATCCGTCGTCCAGGCTGTGGTCCATCACATTGGTCAGCAGCGACATGGACGCATCGGGACGCGCGGGCGGGGAGGCTGTACTCCGATCGGGGGGCTGCTGCGACATGCCGCACATCGTCGCACGTCGTCACCGCTACCGCCGAATGGCCCCACCGGTGTGCCCGAAGGCGTTGCCGGACGCCTCCGGGCACACCGGGCAGCCCCTTACTGACCTGCGCTCTCCACGACCGCCGCCCATTCGTCCAGCAGTGCCTGCGCGGAGGCGTCGTCCGGGCCCTCGGCCCACAGATGAGTGGTCGCCTCGGCCCGGTCCGGCAGCACCATCACCCAGCGCCCGTCGGCCTCGACGACCCGTACGCCGTCCGTCGTGTCGACGCTGCGGTCACCGGCAGCCTCCACGACCCGGCGCATGACCAGGCCCTTGACGGCCCACGGCGTGGCGAGATCACGGCGCAGGACATGGGCACGGGGAATGCGGGCGTCGATCTGGCTGAGGGTGAGCTGGGTCCGGGCGACGAGCCCGAGGAGTCTCACGAACGCGGCGGATCCGTCGAAGACGCTGCTGAATTCGGGAACGATGAAGCCGCCGCGGCCGTCTCCACCGAAGATGGTTCCTTCCTCGCGTCCGACGCGCGTCAGGTCGTCGGGCGATGTCGTCGTCCATTCGACCTGCGTGCCGTGGTACGCCGCGACCTGCTCGGCCACGCGTGTCGTGGTGACCGGCAGTGCCACCCGGCCGCTGCGCCGTTCGGCCGCCACGAGGTCGAGCAGCACCAGGAGGGCCCGGTCGTCCTCCACGATCCTGCCCCGTTCGTCGACCAGGGAGAGCCGCTCGCCGACCGGGTCGAACCGCACCCCGAACGAGGCCCGTGCCGAGGAGACGATCTCGCCCAGCCGTACCAGCCCGGATCGCCGGGACTCGGCGGTCTCGGTGGGTCTGGACTCGTCGAGGCCGGGATTGATGGTCAGCGCGTCCACGCCGAGCCGTCCCAGCAGACTGGGCAGTACGAGCCCGGCGCTTCCGTTGGTCGCGTCGACGACCACCTTGAGCCCCGCGTCGGCGATCCCCGTGGTGTCCACGTTCCGCAGCAGGGCCCCGGTGTACGAGTCGAAGACGCTGGACGGGAAGTGCAGGTCCCCGATCTCCCCGGGGAAGGCGCGCCGGTACTCCTGGCGTGCGTAGACCCGGTCCAGCTTCCGCTGCCGTGCCTGGGAGAGGTCCGCTCCCCGCTCGTCGAAGAACATGATGTCGACCGAGTCCGGCACCCCGGGGGACGTGCGGATCATGATCCCTCCGGCGCTGCCCCGCGCGGTCTGCTGGCGGGCGACGGGCAGCGGTACGTTCTCCAGGTCCCGGACGTCGATGGCGCTGGCCTGGAGGGCCGAGATCACCGCCCGTTTCAGGGCGCGGGCGCCACGGGAGTGGTCGCGTGCGGTGGTGACCGTGGAACCCTTCTTCAGCGTCGTGGCGTACGCTCCGGCGAGCCGGACCGCCAGCTCGGGCGTGATCTCCACGTTCAGGATCCCGGACACTCCCCGGGCGCCGAAGAGGTGCGCCTGTCCGCGTGACTCCCAGATGACCGACGTGTTGACGAAGGCGCCGGCCTCAATGGTCTTGAACGGGTAGACGCGGACATTGCCCTGGATGATCGACTCCTCGCCGATCAGGCATTCGTCCCCGATGACCGCGCCGTCCTCGATGCGGGTGGCCCGCATGACGTCGGTGTTCTTTCCGATGACGCAGCCTCGCAGATTGCTCTGCTGGCCGATGTAGACGTTGTCGTGCACCACGGCCCTGTGCAGGAACGCGCCGCTCTTGACGACCACGTTCGATCCGATGACCGTGTGTTCGCGGATCTCCGCCCCGGCTTCGACCTTTGCGTAGTCGCCGATGTAGAGCGGACCGCGCAATACCGCGTCGGGGTGCACTTCCGCGCCTTCCGCGACCCATACGCCCGGCGAGATCTCGAATCCGTCGATGTCGACATCGACCTTGCGTTCGAGAACGTCGGCCTGGGCCTTCACGTAGCTCTCGTGGGTGCCGACGTCCTCCCAGTAGCCCTCGGCGACGTAGCCGTAGATGGGCTTGCCCTCCTTCATGAGCTGCGGGAAGACATCACCGGACCAGTCCACCGACACGTCGGCCTCGACGTAGTCGAACACCTCGGGTTCCATGACGTAGATGCCGGTGTTGACGGTGTCCGAGAAGACCTGGCCCCAGGTGGGTTTCTCCAGGAAACGCTCGACCTGCCCGCCCTCGTCCACGATGGTGATGCCGAATTCCAGGGGGTTGGGCACACGGGTCAGGCACACCGTGACGAGGCCGCCCTTTTCCTTGTGGAAGGCGATGAGCTCGGTGAGGTCGAAGTCGGTGAGCGCGTCACCGGAAATGACGAGGAAGGTGTCGTCCTTCAGTGCTTCCTCGGCGTTCTTCACGCTCCCGGCGGTGCCGAGCGGCTTCTCCTCGTTGGCGTAGCTGAGCTCCATCCCGAGCTCTTCGCCGTCCCCGAAGTAGTTCTTGACCAGCGAGGCGAGGAACTGGACCGTCACCACGGTCTCATTGAGCCCGTGCCGCTTCAGCAGCCGAAGCACATGCTCCATGATCGGCCGATTGGCTACGGGCAGAAGCGGCTTGGGCATGCTCGAGGTCATGGGGCGAAGACGAGTGCCTTCGCCACCAGCCATCACGACGGCCTTCATGTCGGAAACGTCCTCCTTGAAGAGACGACGATCAGCCGACTTCGCCCGTCGGGGGCACCATCCGGTTCATCAGCGGCGGGCCGGCCACACTGCGCGGCACCGCGTCAACGAGCTCAATCGGCTACTGCATCCGCCTTGACGAGCCGGCGGACCTGAACCACGTAGAGGATCCCTGCCCACCAATAGAGCGTTGTACCCCAACCTGCGAACGCCCATCCGAAAATGGCAGCCAGCGATGCAAGCCAACCACTTCCGTCGCTGAGCAGCAACAAGGGGAAGGCGTACATCAGGTTGAACGTGGCCGCCTTGCCCAGGAAGTTCACCTGGGGCGGCGGGTAACCGTGCCGGCGCAGGATTCCGACCATCACGAGGAGCATCAGTTCGCGGGCGAGAAGTGCCGCGGCGAGCCACAGCGGAAGGATCTCGCGCCAGGTCAGGCCGACAAGCGTCGAAAGGATGTAGAGGCGGTCCGCAGCGGGGTCCAGGAGCCGGCCGAGACTGCTGATCTGGTTCCACCGACGGGCGAGCTTGCCGTCGAGATAGTCGCTGACACCGCTGAGCATCAGCACCAGCAGCGCCCAGCCATCGCTCTTGGGCCCGCCGAACTCGGGGCGGAGAATCAGCCACAGGAAGAGCGGAACCCCGGCAAGGCGAGCCATGCTGAGGATGTTGGGGATGGTGAGCACCCGGTCCGTCTGAACCCGAGTCTCCTGGACCTCCACCCGGGGGCCTCCTGTGAAGAACGTGCCAATGATGCCCCCTGACCCTACCTTCAGCTGCCGCGGGGGGAGCCACAGGGGTGACGGAAACGCTCTGGAGGAGTGGGTGGTGAACGCAGAAGAGCCCCGCACCATGAGGTGCGGGGCTCTCCCGGAATGATCGTTCGGCGGCGTCCTACTCTCCCACAGGGTCCCCCCTGCAGTACCATCGGCGCTGAAAGGCTTAGCTTCCGGGTTCGGAATGTAACCGGGCGTTTCCCTAACGCAATGACCACCGAAACACTATGAAATTCTGAACAACCGGTGACAACACAGCCGTTCGTTATTTCAGAACAAACACAGTGGACGCGAGCAACTGAGGACAAGCCCTCGGCCTATTAGTACCAGTCAGCTCCACCCGTTGTTACTACTCCCGGAATCACGGTTGTTTTCTCTTCCTGAGGGTACTGAGATGTTTCACTTCCCCTCGTTCCCTCCACACTGCCTATGTGTTCAGCAGCGGGTGACAGCCCATGACGACTGCCGGGTTTCCCCATTCGGACACCCCCGGATCAAAGCTCGGTTGACAGCTCCCCGGGGCCTATCGCGGCCTCCCACGTCCTTCATCGGTTCCTGGTGCCAAGGCATCCACCGTGCGCCCTTAAAAACTTGGCCACAGATGCTCGCGTCCACTGTGCAGTTCTCAAACAACGACCAGCCACCCATCACCCCGCTCCGAAGAAGCAGGTTCACTGGGGCCGGCAACTGAGGCGACCATACGGCCGTACCCTCAGACACCCAACAACGTGCCCGACACGACCATCCGCTGACTCACGTTCCACGCCGAAGCAGTACTGYTGAACAACAAACCGTCGTGCCGAATAGTCAACGTTCCACCCATGAGCAACCACCGCCGGACGTTTGCCGACGTAGTGGCCTCTGACCCGGAAGACCGGGTGAGAAGTGCTCCTTAGAAAGGAGGTGATCCAGCCGCACCTTCCGGTACGGCTACCTTGTTACGACTTCGTCCCAATCGCCAGTCCCACCTTCGACAGCTCCCTCCCACAAGGGGTTGGGCCACCGGCTTCGGGTGTTACCGACTTTCGTGACGTGACGGGCGGTGTGTACAAGGCCCGGGAACGTATTCACCGCAGCAATGCTGATCTGCGATTACTAGCAACTCCGACTTCATGGGGTCGAGTTGCAGACCCCAATCCGAACTGAGACCGGCTTTTTGAGATTCGCTCCGCCTCGCGGCATCGCAACACAGTGGACGCGAGCAACTGAGGACAAGCCCTCGGCCTATTAGTACCAGTCAGCTCCACCCGTTACCGGGCTTCCACATCTGGCCTATCAACCCAGTCGTCTACTGGGAGCCTTAACCAATCAAGTTGGTGGGAATACTCATCTCGAAGCAGGCTTCCCGCTTAGATGCTTTCAGCGGTTATCCCTCCCGAACGTAGCCAACCAGCCATGCCCTTGGCAGAACAACTGGCACACCAGAGGTTCGTCCGTCCCGGTCCTCTCGTACTAGGGACAGCCCTTCTCAATATTCCTACGCGCACAGCGGATAGGGACCGAACTGTCTCACGACGTTCTAAACCCAGCTCGCGTACCGCTTTAATGGGCGAACAGCCCAACCCTTGGGACCGACTCCAGCCCCAGGATGCGACGAGCCGACATCGAGGTGCCAAACCATCCCGTCGATATGGACTCTTGGGGAAGATCAGCCTGTTATCCCCGGGGTACCTTTTATCCGTTGAGCGACAGCGCTTCCACAAGCCACTGCCGGATCACTAGTCCCGACTTTCGTCCCTGCTCGACCCGTCGGTCTCACAGTCAAGCTCCCTTGTGCACTTACACTCAACACCTGATTGCCAACCAGGCTGAGGGAACCTTTGGGCGCCTCCGTTACTCTTTAGGAGGCAACCGCCCCAGTTAAACTACCCATCAGACACTGTCCCTGATCCGGATCACGGACCCAGGTTAGACATCCAGCACGACCAGAGTGGTATTTCAACGACGACTCCACAACCACTGGCGTGGCCGCTTCAAAGTCTCCCACCTATCCTACACAAGCCGAACCGAACACCAATATCAAACTGTAGTAAAGGTCCCGGGGTCTTTCCGTCCTGCTGCGCGAAACGAGCATCTTTACTCGTAGTGCAATTTCACCGGGCCTATGGTTGAGACAGTCGAGAAGTCGTTACGCCATTCGTGCAGGTCGGAACTTACCCGACAAGGAATTTCGCTACCTTAGGATGGTTATAGTTACCACCGCCGTTTACTGGCGCTTAAGTTCTCAGCTTCGCCGACCCGAAAGTCGGCTAACCGGTCCCCTTAACGTTCCAGCACCGGGCAGGCGTCAGTCCGTATACATCGCCTTACGGCTTCGCACGGACCTGTGTTTTTAGTAAACAGTCGCTTCTCGCTGGTCTCTGCGGCCACCCCCAGCTCAGGAAGCAAGTTCCCTCACCAGCGATGGCCCCCCTTCTCCCGAAGTTACGGGGGCATTTTGCCGAGTTCCTTAACCATAGTTCACCCGAACGCCTCGGTATTCTCTACCTGACCACCTGAGTCGGTTTAGGGTACGGGCCGCCATGAAACTCGCTAGAGGCTTTTCTCGACAGCATAGGATCATCCACTTCACCACAATCGGCTCGGCATCAGGTCTCAGACTTATATGCACGACGGATTTGCCTACCGTGCGTCCTACACCCTTACCCCGGGACAACCACCGCCCGGGCTGGACTACCTTCCTGCGTCACCCCATCGCTTACCTACTACAAGTCTGGTTCGTCGGCTCCACCACTACCCTCAACTCCGAAGAGATCGGGCCGGCTTCACGGACTTAGCATCGCCTGATTCAGTATTGGGCGTTTCAAAGCGGGTACCGGAATATCAACCGGTTGTCCATCGACTACGCCTGTCGGCCTCGCCTTAGGTCCCGACTTACCCTGGGCAGATCAGCTTGACCCAGGAACCCTTAGTCAATCGGCGCACACGTTTCTCACGTGTGTATCGCTACTCATGCCTGCATTCTCACTCGTGAACCGTCCACAACTGCCTTCCGGCGCTGCTTCACCCGGCACACGACGCTCCCCTACCCATCCCAGCACCCGTTGGGGCTTATATGCTGGAATGACACGACTTCGGCGGTACGCTTGAGCCCCGCTACATTGTCGGCGCGGAATCACTTGACCAGTGAGCTATTACGCACTCTTTCAAGGATGGCTGCTTCTAAGCCAACCTCCTGGTTGTCTCTGCGACTCCACATCCTTTCCCACTTAGCGTACGCTTAGGGGCCTTAGTCGATGCTCTGGGCTGTTTCCCTCTCGACCATGGAGCTTATCCCCCACAGTCTCACTGCCGCGCTCTCACTTACCGGCATTCGGAGTTTGGCTAAGGTCAGTAACCCGGTAGGGCCCATCGCCTATCCAGTGCTCTACCTCCGGCAAGAAACACACGACGCTGCACCTAAATGCATTTCGGGGAGAACCAGCTATCACGGAGTTTGATTGGCCTTTCACCCCTAACCACAGGTCATCCCCCAGGTTTTCAACCCTGGTGGGTTCGGTCCTCCACGAAGTCTTACCTCCGCTTCAACCTGCCCATGGCTAGATCACTCCGCTTCGGGTCTTGAGCGTGCTACTAAAAYCGCCCTGTTCGGACTCGCTTTCGCTACGGCTTCCCCACACGGGTTAACCTCGCAACACACCGCAAACTCGCAGGCTCATTCTTCAAAAGGCACGCAGTCACGACATGCAAGCAAGCTTGCATGCGACGCTCCCACGGCTTGTAGGCACACGGTTTCAGGTACTATTTCACTCCGCTCCCGCGGTACTTTTCACCATTCCCTCACGGTACTATCCGCTATCGGTCACCAGGGAATATTTAGGCTTAACGGGTGGTCCCGCCAGATTCACACGGGATTTCTCGGGCCCCGTGCTACTTGGGTGTCTCTCAAGCAAGCCGTCAATGTTTCRGCTACGGGGGTCTTACCCTCTACGCCGGACCTTTCGCATGTCCTTCGCCTACATCAACGGTTTCTGACTCGCCTCACGGCCGGCAGACCGTGAAAGAGAGATCCCACAACCCCGCATGCGCAACCCCTGCCGGGTATCACACGCATACGGTTTGGCCTCATCCAGTTTCGCTCGCCACTACTCCCGGAATCACGGTTGTTTTCTCTTCCTGAGGGTACTGAGATGTTTCACTTCCCCTCGTTCCCTCCACACTGCCTATGTGTTCAGCAGCGGGTGACAGCCCATGACGACTGCCGGGTTTCCCCATTCGGACACCCCCGGATCAAAGCTCGGTTGACAGCTCCCCGGGGCCTATCGCGGCCTCCCACGTCCTTCATCGGTTCCTGGTGCCAAGGCATCCACCGTGCGCCCTTAAAAACTTGGCCACAGATGCTCGCGTCCACTGTGCAGTTCTCAAACAACGACCAGCCACCCA
>NZ_RDBO01000064.1:8124-9440 GCF_008120935.1 Streptomyces sp. sk2.1 | reverse complement strand
CGTAGTAGAGGGTGTTGTGTGTGGTGTCGGGGAGGTAGAGGATGTCTTTGCCGTCGGTGTTTTGTTGTACTGCGAGCCGGTCCGCGCTCACGCCCGGAGCGGCGGACTGTGAGGTCCAGGTTCCGTCGGTGTTCTGGGTCGCGACGAAGACCTGGTCGGTGCCGGTGGTGGTGATGTAGTAGATCCGTTTGGTGTCTGTGGTGTTCCAGGTGATGCCGAGGGCTGCTGTGGTCTGGGTGTTGGTGTATACGGTTTTGCTGGTCCAGCTGCTGCCGCTCGGGTAGGCGTAGTGCACGTGGAAGTTGCCGTTGCTGTCGGCGGAGCGGTAGCGGTAGGTGATTTTCGGGGTGGAGTTGTCGAGGGTGAGTTTGGCGCTTTGTACTGCGGGGCCGGTGTAGGTGTTGTCGGTGCTCCATTCCTCGCCGGTGGTGAGGTTTTGGATCACGTCGGAGGTGGCGGGGGTCGTGGGGGTGGTGAGGGTGGTGCCGGTGCTGTCGGTGAAGGTGCCGGTGGCCGGGTCGTGGCGGAGGTAGGACAGTTGGTGGCGGAACGCGGTTGCCGGGGCTTTGGCCCATTCGTACAGCAGGTGTACGCGTCCGGCGGGGTCCACGGTGATGTCGTCGGGGTACACGGAGCGGTTGGGTGCCGCGGCGAAGGTGGCGACGGTGCTCCAGCGTGAGGCGGCGTTGTCCCAGCGGTACAGCTTGCCGGGCCGTTGGTCGGCGCCGGCGCCGACGCGGGCGGCCAGGTACAGGTCGCCGTTGGGTGCGGTGGTCACGACGGGGTAGGTGATGCCCACGCCCTGGTCGGGCAGTTCGGCCGCGTGGTCGGTGACGTCGGTGCCGGGGGCCTCGGTGCGGTAGTAGCGCCAGGAGTTGGCGTGCATGGAGGCGAACACGTGCAGGCGGCCGTTGCCGTCGCGTGCCACGGAGGGCTGGTTGTGCCCGTTGTCGTCGGGGAACTCGGCCTGCTGTCCGTCGCTGTTCAGCAGGGGGAGCCGGCTCCAGACCCCGTCGGGGTCGCGCCGGGCGATGGCCGGGCGGTGGGTGGCGGCCGTCGAGCCGGGTTCGTTGAAGGCGAAGTACGTGTACTGGCCGCGTCCCTTGTACGTGGCGACCGGTGTCCACCAGGCGGCCTGGTTCGAGGAGTCCATCGCGTAGGGGACCTTCTCGACCACCGTCGCCGCGGCGTCGCCGGCGCTGTCGGCGTGGGCGGCCTGCGGGGCCGTGAGCAGGGAGGCCAGGGCCGCGGCCGAGGCGGCGTACGCGCGTGCGGGGGGACGTCGCAAGGTGAGCTCCTTCGCGGGCGTGGGGGTG
>NZ_RDBO01000064.1:2299-8024 GCF_008120935.1 Streptomyces sp. sk2.1 | reverse complement strand
CCCCTGGCCCCTGGCCCCCGGTCCCCGGCCCCCTGGCCCCCTGGCCCCCTGGCCCCCGGCTCCTGGGCCCCCGGCCTCCGGGTCTCCGGCTCCTGGGTTCCCCGGCCCCCGGGTCCCCTGGCCCCTGGGGTGCCGGGCTTCTGGGTTCTGGGTGGGGGTGTCAGTGCTTGATGGGGTCGGTGGTTTCTTCGGCGGTCTTCTTCACGGTGGTCTTGGGCTTTTCCTTGCCGGCCGGGACGGTCCGGACCTGTTTGGCGACGGCTTCCTCGGTCTGGGTTTTCTGTGCGGATTGCCGGAACGGGCTGCCGGTGGCTGTCGGGTGGTGAAGGTGTTCTTTGGGATACCGCCTTGGGGGATGGGCGTGCGGAAAGGCCAGGGGCCCGGTACGGACCGCAACGGTCCGCACCGGGCCCCTGGCACCCCTGGCCCCGGCACTCGGGCCCTGGCACCCCTGGCCCCGGCACTCGGGCCCTGGCATCCCTGGCCCCGGCACTCGGGCCCTGGCATCCCTGGCCCCCGGGTACCCCTGGTACCCCGGGCCCCTGGCACTCCTGGCACCCCTGGCCCCTGGTACCCGGGGCCAGGGGTGGGGGGTTAGCGCTTGATGAGGTCGGTGACTTCTTCGGCGGCTTTCTTCATGGCGTTCTTGGGCTTTTCCTTGCCGACGAGGACGGCCTGGACCTGCTTGGCGACGGCTTCTTCGATCTGGGCGTTCTGTGCGAATTGCCAGAACGGGCTGCCGGTGGCGGTGTCGGTGATTTTTTCGGTCCACTGGGTGGTGAAGGTGTCCTGGGCGACCTTCGGGTCGGACAGGCCCGCGGTGGTCGAGGGGGGCAGGGCGCGTTCGGTGAAGTACTGGGTGGTGGTGGCGCGGTCGGAGGTGGCGTGCAGTGCGAACTGTGTTGCCGCGTCCTGTCCCTTGCCCTTGACGATCGCGATCACGCCGCCCCACAGCAGTGCCTGGGGCTTGTCGCCGGTGCGCAGGACGGGGCGCTTCATCGGCTGCATCGCGTCGGCCAGGGTCTTGTCCTTGGACTGGGCGGCGGTCACGCCCTTGCCGATGATGGCGTCGTCGTAGAAGGCGGCCTTGCCCTGGCCGAACAGGGCGCGTGCGTCGAAGCGGTCCACGTCCGCGGCGATCAGTTTCTCGTCGTGCAGTTTCTTGTACCAGGTGACCGCGTCGACGGAGGCGTCGTCGCCGATGGTGACCTTGTTGCCTTCCAGGAGGGTGCAGCCGAAGGTCTGCATCCAGGGGAAGATGTCCTTGAGCTGGGCGACCTTGGTGGCGGCGGCGTAGGGCACGATGCCGCCGCCCAGCCCCTTCAGTTCCCGCAGCGCGCCCTCGAACTCCTCGATGGTGGTGGGGTGCTTCTTGATGCCGGCCTTCGCCAGGAGCTTGGAGTTGGCGATCACGCCGATCGAGCCGGTGTTCCATGGCAGGCCGTACTGCTTGCCGTCGTACATGCCGCTGTCCAGTGCCACGTTGGTGTAGCCGCCCTTGAGGGCGACCGGGCTGAGGTCGGCGAGCTTGCCCATCTGCGCCACCGCGGCCAGCCAGGCGATGTCCAGGTGCACCGCGCCGGTGGTCTCCCCGCCGCCGAGCTTGAGGGTGAGCTGGCTCAGGTACTCGTTGTACGGGTAGGAGACCGCGCGGATCCTGGAGCCCTCTGCCTTCTCCCATGCCTTGATGATCTTCTCGATCGCGGGCTTGGCGGCTTCCTCGTTGAGCGACCAGGAGGTGAAGTCGAAGTCCTTGGACTTCGTGTCGCCTCCGTTGGAGGAGGAGCTCGCGCCGGAGGGCGCGCAGGCGCCGAGCGCGCCGGCGCCTGCCACGCCGAGCGCGCCGAGGCCGAACATGCGCAGCGCGCCGCGCCGGCTGATGCCAGAGGTGGTCATGGTGTCTCCATGGATGGGGGAGTGGGCGGAAAGGGGCAAGCAGCCGGCGGTCATGCCGCCGACGAGGTAGCGCTGGAGGAACATGAAGGCGATGACCACGGGGACCGACACGACGAGGGAGGCGGCCATCAGTTCGGGCCATGCGGTCTGGAACTCGCCGATGTAGGTGGAGACCAGGCCGGGGGGCAGGGTCTGCTTCTCCTTGTCGGCCAGGGTGACGGCGAAGATGAAGTCGTTCCAGCCGCGGACGAAGGCGAACAGGCCGGCGGCGATCATGCCGGGCGCGGCCAGGGGTGCCACCACCGAGTGCAGCGTCCGCCACCGGGACGCGCCGTCGATGGAGGCGGCCTCCAGCAGGGCGTCGGGGATGGTGTCGAAGATGCCCTTGAGCATCCACACGCACAGCGGCATCGTGAACGTGGTGAAGGACAGCACCAGGGCGGTGTACGTGTTCAGCAGCCCGAAGCTGGAGAACACCGCGTACAGCGTCACCAGCAGCAGTGCCTGGGGGAACATCTGGGAGGCCAGCACCAGGTGCATCAGCGAGCGACGGCCCCGGTAGCGGAACTTGGAGAACGAGTAGCCCATGTACGTGGCGACCACCACGCTCAGCACGGCGGTGATCGAGGCCACGATCAGGGAGTTGACCAGGTACGTGATCAGCTGCTCGTTCCCGGCCAGGGCGGTGAAGTTGTCGAAGGTGATCTCGGTGGGGATCAGCCTGGGCGGGAACTGGAAGGTCTGCTCGGGGCTGCTCAGGGCGGTGGCCAGCAGCCAGTACACCGGCAGCATGCCGAACGCGCCGATCACCAGGACCGCGCTCCAGGCGGCGATCCGCGAACGCAGCAGGTCCTTGCGGATCCGGCGCCGCGAGGTGCGCCCGGCGGGTGCGGTGCGGGTGCGGTGGCGGCCGGTGCGCGACAGCGGGGTGGTGGAGGTGGTGGAGGTCATCGGGCGTCGCCCTTCCGCTCGGTGATCCGGATGTAGACGACGACCAGGAGCAGCAGGAGCAGCATCCACAGGCCGCCCAGCGCGGTCGCCCGGCCGATGTCGAAGCCCTTGAAGGCGGTCTGGTACACGGCGGTCGCGAAGGTCTCGGTGGAGCCGGCCGGGCCGCCGCCGGTGAGCACGTAGATGGTGTCGAAGTGCTGGAAGTTCCAGATGAACTCCAGCAGCAGCACGATCGAGGCGACTCCGCGCACCTGCGGCCAGGTCACGGCGAAGAAGCGCCGCACCGCGCCCGCCCCGTCCATCGAGGCCGCCTCGTGCAGCTCCTTGGGCACGGTCTGCAGGCCGGCCAGCAGCATCACCATCATCCAGGGGAAGCTCGCCCAGGTCTTGGTGATGATGACGGCGAGCATGGCGGTGCCGGGCTGGCCGAGCCAGGAGATCGACTCCTCGATGATCCCGGCCTTCATCAGGACGCCGTTGAGCACGCCGTAGTTCGCGTTGAAGATCCACATCCACAGGAAGGAGACCACCACGCCCGGGATCACCCACGGGAACAGGAACAGGCCGCGCAGGAAGCCGCTGCCCCTCAGGCCCGAGTTCAGCGCGAGCGCGAGCGCGAAGCCGATCACGAAGGGAACGATCGTCGCGCCGACGGTGAAGACCATCGTCTGCTTGAGGATCGTGAGGAAGTCGCCGTCCAGCCAGTGCGCGAAGTTCTCCAGCCCGACGAACTCACGGCCCGGAAGCCGCAGGTCCTGCTTGAAGAAACCCGTGAAGAGCGCCGATATCAGCGGATAGATGATGATCGTCGCGAACAGGGCGAGCCCCGGTGCGGTCAGCAGCAGTGCGAACGCGCCGTTGGAGAGCCGCCCGCCGGACCGCTTGCGGCGCGCGGCGGCTGTGCGGGGGGGTGCGGCCTTGTGAGGAGGTGCGGCCGTACTCATGGATGTGTCCTCTCAAGCGGTGCGGGAGCGGTGGTACGGGGCATGGCACGACGGGCCGCGCGCCGGAGGGCGGACGCGGCACGGCCGGGCGCGGGCGCGGACGCGCCCCGTCCCCTGTCCCGGCCGGACCCCTGTGTGAATGCCATGCATGCTCCATTGAACGCAAGTTGCAGCATGCGGGATCGTTCTCCATATCGCGCGACGGCGTCAACCCTTCTGGCTGGCGAAACGCCGGTTCCATAGCAGGACGGCGGCATCGCCGAACAGGTCGAATCCAGCCGTCGGCCCACGGCGACGGCATCGTCGACTGCGCCGGAAATCTACAGCACATCCCACTAGCTGGATAGTGGTTGCACAATATGCATGTGATGTACGTTCAAGGCGGCTCCGCTACGCCGGAGAGTACCCGAGCTTCACACCAAGGAGGCCGCACCGTGCGGGAAGAAGAGGCCCACTACGACATCGCCGTCATCGGCGGCGGCCTGGCCGGGACCTGCGCGGCCATCGCAGCCGCCCGCCTCGGCCGACGCGTCGCCCTGGTCAACAACCGGCCCGTCCTGGGCGGCAACGCCAGCAGCGAGATCCGCGTCTGGGTCTGCGGCGCCACCGCCCACGGCGTCCACCGCTGGGCCCGCGAGACCGGCATCATGGGCGAGCTGTACACCGAGAACCAGTACCGCAACCCCGAAGGCAACCCCTACTACTGGGACCAGGTCGTCCTCGACGCCGTACGCGCCGAACCCAACATCGACCTCTACCTCAACACCGACGTACGGGAAGCCCACGCCACCGGCCCCGACGACGCACGCCGGATCCACTCCTGCACCGGCTGGATGATGGGCTCCGAACGCCGCATCACCTTCCACGCCCAGCAGTTCCTCGACTGCACCGGCGACGGCCTGCTCGGCCACCTCGCCGGCGCCCACCACCGCATCGGCCGCGAAGCACAAGCCGAATTCGGCGAACCCTGGGCCCCCGAGGAAGCCGACGGAGCCCTGCTCGGCTCCACCATCCTCTTCCACACCAAGGACACCGGCCGCCCCGTCAAATTCGTCCCCCCCGCCTACGCCCGCGACCTCGCCACCACCCCCATCCTGCGCAACCGCGTCCTGCGCACCGGCGACAACGGCTGCGACTACTGGTGGATCGAATGGGGCGGCGAAATCGACACCGTCCACGACAACGAACGCATCCGCGACGAACTCCAGGCCGTGATCATGGGCATCTGGGACCACATCAAGAACTCCGGCCAGTTCCCCGACGCCGAGAACCTCACCCTCGAATGGGTCGGCAGCCTCCCCGGCAAACGCGAATACCGCCGCTTCCTCGGCGACCACATCCTCACCCAGCAGGACATCCTCGAACAACGACAGTTCACCGACCGCGTCGCCTTCGGCGGCTGGTCCGTCGACCTCCACCCCGCACAGGGCATGTACGCCGACGAACCCGGCGCCCGCCAGCGCTACGCCGACGGCATCTTCCACATACCCCTGCGCTCCCTGTACTCCGCCAACGTCACCAACCTCCTGTTCGCCGGACGCAACATCTCCGCCACCCACATCGCCTTCGGCGCCACCCGCGTCATGGCCACCTGCGCCACCCTCGGCGAAGCCGCCGGCACCGCCGCCGCCCTGTGCACCGCCCACAACCTCACCCCCCGCGAACTGGCCACCCAACACCCCGACCTGGTCCGCCGCACCCTCCTGCGCCAGGACGCCTCCGTCATCGGCCTCGCCGACAGCAACGGCAACTTCCACGTGCACTACGCCTACCCGAGCGGCAGCAGCTGGACCAGCAAAACCGTATACACCAACACCCAGACCACAGCAGCCCTCGGCATCACCTGGAACACCACAGACACCAAACGGATCTACTACATCACCACCACCGGCACCGACCAGGTCTTCGTCGCGACCCAGAACACCGACGGAACC
>NZ_RDBO01000064.1:0-2199 GCF_008120935.1 Streptomyces sp. sk2.1 | reverse complement strand
GACCACCGCACCCAACGGCGACCTGTACCTGGCCGCCCGCGTCGGCGCCGGCGCCGACCAACGGCCCGGCAAGCTGTACCGCTGGGACAACGCCGCCTCACGCTGGAGCACCGTCGCCACCTTCGCCGCGGCACCCAACCGCTCCGTGTACCCCGACGACATCCCCGTGGACCCCGCACTCGACACCGTCGACCTGCTCGTCCACGGCGCCCCCGGCCGAACCAGTGAACTGACCGTGGAACTGTGGAGCACCGGCCGCCCCGAGAACGCCGTCCCCACCGACCACCTGCTCACCACCACCGTGACCGCACCGGCCGACGGCCCCCACTGGGTCACCGCCCGCCTCGACCACCGCCCCGACACCCCCCACAACGCCGTCCTCATCGTGCGCGCCTGCCCGGACACCGCCCTGGTCCTGCTCCCCGAACGCACCGACGGCGTCCTCGCCCTGCGCAGCAAGGCCGAAGGCGACGCGGCCGTCGACCACGACATCCCCGAGGAGGACGGCCAGCTCGTCCTGGAATGGCAGGCCCGCGGCCTGCGCCGCCACACCTTCGCCTTCCGCGCCGCCCCCGACACCGCCGCCTTCCTGCCCCAGCGGGCCGTCGGCGGATACCAGCGCCCCTACAAGGGCCCCCAGATGTGGTCCTCCGCACCCCTGCCCGACCCCGACCGGGCCGAACAGTGGCTGCTCCTGGACTGGGACGAACAACAGCAGCTCACCGAAACACGCGTGGTCTTCGACGACGACGTCGACGAATACCTCAACAACCTGCACCGCCACCGCACCCCGTTCGAGATCATGCCGGAACTGGTCCGCGACTACCGCATCCAGAGCCGCGAGCCCGACGGCACCTGGCACACCCTGCTCACGGTGACCGACAACCGCCGCCGCCACCGCGTGCACCGGCTCACCGGCACCGACGGCAACCCCGTGCGCACCGACGCACTGCGCCTGGTCGTGGACGCCACGCACGGGGCACGGCACGCCCACGTGATCGCGTTCAAGGCCTACGGCGCGTAACCGGCAGACAGAAAAAGGGGGGAAGGCCACAGGGCCTTCCCCCCTTCTGCGAGGCGCGCAGAGTGCGCGGGTGCGCGGGTGCGCGAGGTGCGTGCGGGGTACGAAGTGTGCGGGGTACGGGGTACGAGGTGCGCGCGAGGTGGTGCGAGGCGCGAGGTGCGCGAAGTGCGCGGGGTGTGCGCGAGGTACGGGGTGCGCGAAGTGCGGGGCGGGTCAGAGGGCGCCGAGCGCCTGGCTGATGACGTCGGCCGCCTCGATGACCTCACGGGTCAGGGCCAGCCGCTGCCCCTCGGCCTCGGTCCGGCCGCCCAGCAGGGAGGTGGGACCCCACAGGGAGATCGCGGCGACGACCTCGCCCGAGGCGTCCCGGACCGGCGCGGCGAGCGAAGCACGCCCCAGGGCACGCTCCTCGGCCTCCACCGCGTACCCGGTGCGCCGCACGGTTTCGATCTCGCCGTCCAGGAGGTCGTGGCTGGTGGTCGTGTACTCGGTGTGCGCCGCCAGCGGCTCGGGAAGCAGCCTGCGGCGCTCCTTGGGCGTCAGCCCGGTCAGCAGGCACTTGCCGATGCTGGTGGCGTGCAGCGGGGCGCCGTGCCCGGCCTGCGTGTACGACTTCGGGGCACGGGCCCCCTCGAAGTTGCACAGGAACATCAGCTCGGTGCCGCGGCGGATGGCGACGTTGGCCCCCAGCCCGGTGCGGCCGGCGAGGTCCTGGAGGACCATGCGGGCGGCCCGGTGGACGGGATGGCGGTTCAGGGCGGTGGCGGCGAGCGGGAGCATCCCGAGGCTGAGCCGGTAGAGATTGCTGACCGGATCGCGCTCGACCATGTCCAGGCGCTCAAGGGTGGACAGGAGCCGGGAGGTGGTGGAGGAACCCAGCCCGGTGAGTTCGGCGACATCGGAGACACGCAGTTCAGCACGGCCGGAGTCGAGTGCGCGCAGCACCGAGACCGCTCGTTCGACACTCTGGTTCGTACCGGCGTCGGCCGCCCGAGTAGCCATGACCCTCCTCATTTTGCAAATCGCTTGCACAATCTGCATCAGCATACCGTGCCGGTCCGGCGCCGTTCCTGAAATCCACCGACCCGCAGCCGGAACAAATACCGTCCCCACCCCCCGCCCCACAAGGCCCCGCGACCACGCACCGCACCCGCACCACCGGCACACAACACCCC
>NZ_RDBO01000063.1 GCF_008120935.1 Streptomyces sp. sk2.1 | reverse complement strand
CAGATACACCTGTCCCATGCCGCCCGCGCCTGCCCCCGCGCCTGCCGCAGCACCGACCCCGACCGCGCCGGACATACCCGCCGCACCGCACGGAGCCACGCCCGAACCGGTGCAGATGCCTGCCGCACCCGCGACACCCGCCGCGACCAGCACCTCTCCGGCCACCGCCCCGGCCCTGCACGACGCGCCCACCCGGACCACTGACCATGCCGCGCAGAGCCCCGGCGACCCGACTCCGACCCTCTCCCGGCGCAGCGTCCTGCTCGCCGTGACGGGTACGGCGGCCACCGCTGGACTCACCGTCGCGGTCTGGAAGACCACCGACAGGGGTTCCGGGTCCGCCGGCTCGCCCTCCGCCCTCCAGCCATCCGCGCGGAAGCCCACCCGTACCACCGCTCCGCCGGCCCCTCGCAAGCCGGGCCAAAAACTCTGGTCCTTCCAGACCGACGACAAGGTGAAGACGAAGCCGACCATCGCGAACGGCGTCGTCTACTTCGGCAGCAACGACAACAACGTGTACGCGCTGGACGCCGCCACGGGCAAGAAGCGCTGGTCCCTCGACACCGGCAGTGTGGTCTACTCGTCGTCCGTCGTCGTGGGCGATCTCCTCTATGTGGGCACCTACCTCAACGGCCTGTACGCGGTGGATGCCGCAACCGGAAAAAGACGCTGGGTCTTCGGCGACGGATCGATATTCTCGTCGCCGGTCGTGGTCGACGACGTCGTCTACGTCGGAAGCAGTAACGGGCACTTCTACGCGGTGGACGCGGTGACGGGCAAACAGAAATGGAGCTTTCGCTGCCGCAAGAATGGCGATGTGACAGAGGCGCCGGTCGTGGTGAACGGTGTCGTGTACTTCGGCAGTGACGACGATCATCTCTACGCGCTGGACGCCGAGACGGGAAAACGACGTTGGGCCTTCCCCGTGCTCGACGGCGTGAACTCCGCCCCGGTCATGGCCGACGGCCTGGTCTACGTCTCCAGCAGCCGCTTGTACGCGGTGAATGCCGTGACGGGGAAGCAGCGGTGGTCCCGCGCCGGCGCCAAATACAAGAACCCGGTTGCCGGCAACCGCGCTCTCTTGTCGCCGACCGTGGCCGACGGCGTGGTGTATGTCGGCGACAGCATCGAGTACCTGTTCGCGCTGGACGCCGCGACAGGCAGGAAGCGCTGGGCCTTCGAAACCGAAAGCAGTGTCTTCGCCGCCGCGGCCGTGGCGGACGGGGTGGTCTACGTGCCCAGCGCCGACAGCAATCTGTACGCGGTGGACGCGCGGACAGGGAAGAAGCGCTGGGCCTTCCACACGGGCGATGATCTGGAGTCTTCCCCGACGGTGGCGGGCGATGTGCTCTACGTCGGCAGCAACGACCACGCTCTGTACGCCATCCGGATATGAAGCCGACCCCTGTCGGCTCGACTCTGTCGGTGGTCCTGCGAGCTGGTACGTGATAGCAGGTGATGTGTTCTTGCCGGTGGGTGGCATGATCCGGATGTGGCGATCACGGTTGACCGGGTGGTCCTCGCGCAGCAGTCGTCCACAGGGATGTCCCGGCGTCATCTGGCTTGCTTGGCCGAGGAGTTGGCCGTTCCTTGGCGGGCTGTTGTCGAGGGGTGCCGTCACGGAGGACGCGGCGGGGGCAGGGAGCGGGCTGCGGGGGCCGGCGCCCGGCACCGACCGGTCTTCGTCGACCGGCTTGCGGCCACACTGCTTCACCTGCGGCATGGTCTTCCGCACTGGGTGCTCGGGCTGCTTCTCGGCGTCGCTGTGTGAGGCGCCCGGGCCCGAGCTGTACGAGGCCGTATCGGCCGTCCGCCGGCGGTATTGACCGGCTACTCCTCGGGCTCCCAGGCGATCAGCTGCTCGAACACCTGCTGGTCGCCCCCGATCTTCAGGTCGCTCAGCGTGAGACGGCCCCAGACGAAGAGGAGCAGCTGCTCGGCCGTGCCCGTGGCCGAAGCGGAGGCGGGCGCGGCGTCGTCCGTGAGGGGTGCGGGCCAGGCGCCGGTGCCGTCCAGCGCGAGGAGCCAGGAGCGGCCCTCGGTGGCGTGGTAGTGGATGGTGGCGGCCTCGTGCGGCCAGGCCGCCGGGGTGGAGTTGCAGGTGTCGAGGAACTCGGCCACGCCGTCGATCGCGACGTCCGCTGGCATCGGCTGCACGGCGCCTGCGGCGAGCTGGGCGTCGTAGGTGTGCACCAGCAGCTCGTGCACCCGGCGCCGGGCAACGCCCCAGGCATTCGCCGGCGACACGCCGGCGCCCCACCACGTCCAGCACTCGCGCTCCGGGCCGGCCCCGCGCAGCGCACTCAGCAGCAGCTCGTTCGACTCGGCGTACCAGGCCGGCAGCGCCTCGGGCTCGCGCGGCACCTCCGCGGCGCCCTTGGCCGGCGGCGCCTCGGCCGGGCCCGCGGCGACGATCGCGGCCCACCAGCGCTGGCCCGTACCCAGGTGCTGCACCAGATCGAACACCGTCCACTCGGGGCAGGACGGCACCGGCGCGTCAAGGCTGGGCGCGGCGGCAACCGCACTCCGGAACGCGGCCGACCGCTCGTCGATCAGTTGCAGCAGGGCGGAATACTCAAAACTCTCTGTCACGTCGCTTACCTATCACCGCAGATCAGCCGACTGCACCCCATTTTCCAGGCCGTCAGCTGCGGGAGTCAGGGCCTGACCGGCGCGGCCTCCGTCGCCGCGACTGCTGGCACCCGGCCGGGGCCGGAGCGCTCAGCTCCTGACACAGTGGCATCGAAATAGATATGCGAAGAATTCCTTCTTTGTACCCGACCAGTCCTGCGGCGTCACGCCCCGGGCTCGCCCGAAATGACAGGTATGTGACCTGTCGGTACGTTCGCCGCAAGTCGGCCGCCCGGTCGGCGTCTCTGAGACGGAGAGAAGTGACATGTCTTCGCGTACCTTCACTGTGGGTGCGGGCGGCGCACGTCCTGGTGACGGAGGACCTGTCCGCCCCCGGCACCACCCCCGCCGACCGGCCCGGGCCACGGGCAGGAGGACGTCCCGCTCGGCCAGTACCGCCACCGGCTCGCCGACGCGTACCCCGGCCGCGAGCAGACCGTCGGCGACCCGGGCGGCCCGCTCCTCCAGTTCCGCGTAGGTGAGGGTGCCGTCCTCCGCGACGACGGCGGTCCGTCCGGGTACGGAGCGGGCCCGGCGCCGCACCAGTTCGGGAACGGGGTCGCCCGGGTAGGTGCGTACCGGCCCGCGCAGCACCGCCTCCACCGGGTCCGTCAGGAGCAGTTCGCCCACGGGCCGGTCGGGTTCGTCGACCAGGCCGGTCAGCAGCCGCAGGTAGGACTCGCCCAGCCGTCGCGCGGTCGCCGGGTCGAAGCGTTCGCGACGGTACTGGAGCACTCCGCTCAGTGGCCCATCGGCGCCCGCCAGGAAGCAGTGCAGGGCCAGTTCGCTCTTGACGGCGCCGGTCGCGATCTCGGCGAACCGGGTCGTCAGTCCCGGGAAGAGGCCGGTGAGGTCGGGCCGGACGTACAGGTTCGCCATCGTCTCGAAGAGGGGCCCGGTGCCGGAGGCGCGCTCGGGGCGCACCTGGTGCACGACGCGGTCGAACGGGACGTCCGCCCGGGCCAGTGCGTCGAGGACGACGTCGCGCACCTCGGTCAGCAGGTGCCGCCCCGACCACGCCGGTGACAGGACCGTCCGCATCACGACCGTGTTGACGAACGGGCCGACGGCCTGCCCGGCGCGTGCCGTGTGCCGTCCCCCGTCCGGTACTCCCACCGCGATGTCCTCGCTGTCGGACACCCGTGCCAGCAGCGCCTGCCAGCAGGCGAGAAGCACCATGAACAGCGTGACACCGTTGTCGGCGGCCAGGGTTTCGAGTCGTGCCCTGAGCCCGGCGGGGAAGTCGAGGGGGACGCCGTCGCCCGCGTCGGAGGGGAACGGCCGGGCGGGGCGGTCGGCGGGCAGGTCCAGTGCGGTGGGTGCGTCGCGCAACCGTTCCTGCCACCAGTGCAGATGACGGGTGGCCAGGTCCTCGGGGGCGGGTGCGACCACCTCGGAGTACTGCGGGGGCCGGGGTGGCGGCGGCCCCTGCCCCAGTTCGTGGGCGTAGAGCGCGGCCAGGTCGGTGAGCAGGAGGCCGTTGGACCAGGCGTCGGTCGCCATGTGGTGGAGGACCAGCAGGAGGGCGTGCTCCTGCTCGTCGAGGCGGAAGCAGGTGACGCGGAGCGGGCACTCGCGCTCGGGTGCGATCGGCTGCCGTACGTGCTCGTGGACGAGCCGGTCGAGTTCGGCCCCCGGGTCCGCGGCGGCGCCGAGGTCGACGACGTCCAGGGGTACGGCCGAGGCCGGGCGCAGGGCCAGGACGGGGACGGGGCCCGAGGCGTCGACGACACCGCGCAGCACGTCGTGCCGTTCGACGAGCCGGCGCAGGGCGGTCAGGAGGGCCGGGCGGTCCAGCGGGCCGCTCAGCCGCAGCAGGACGGGGACCAGGTAGGCGGGGCTGTCCGGCTGGAGCTGGGAAGCGAGCCACATCGCGTGCTGCGCGGGACCGAGCGGCAGGGGTTCGTCCCCCCGCCGTGCGGCGGCCTGCGGGCGCTGTGCCCTGCGGGCGGACAGCAGGGCGCGCAGCCGGTCCTGGTCGGCCTGTGAGGTCGTGGTCGTCGTATCGCTCATGCCGTCCCCTCCTTCCGGTCCGGTTCCGCCGCGTCCAGGGCGGCCAGTGCCTGTCGTTCGACCTCGGCGGCCAGCTCGCGCAGCACCGGCAGGGCGAAGACCGTGCGCACCGGAACGTCGACGCCGAGCGCGTCCCAGATCTCGGCCGCGACCCGCATCGCGGTGAGCGAGGTCCCCCCGAGGTCGAGGAACGAGTCGGAGGCGGACACGTCCTCCACCGGCAGCAGCTGTTCCCAGACGGTCGCCAGGAACTCCTCGACGACGGTGGGCGGTGCGGCCCTTCGACTCCCGTCCGGACCCGGCAACTCGCCGGAGGAATCCGGGAGTTCGGTGGGTTGGTCTGTGAGTTCGGCCGGTGGGGGCGGGAGGGGCAGGTCGATGGCCGAGCAGGAGCGGTCGGGTGCCGCGGTGCCCCGGGCGAGGACGTGGAGGAGCCCGTCCAGCAGGGCCCCGGCGGCCCGTTCGTCGAAGCATTCGAGGTCGTGGACGAGGTGGATCTCGGTGCCCGACACCGTTGTGTTGACGAGGAAGGTGGCGTCGTCCCGCGCGCTGCCGGTGTCGCGTTCGCCGAGGACCCGCAGGGTCACCGGGCCGGCGTCGACCCGGACCGGTGCCCCCGACGGCCGCATGGAGAGCGAGACCGGGGTCAGGGGCGCGCCGGGGCGCCTCGGGAGCCCCGCTGCCGTGGCCGCCTCGGCGAGTGCGGCGGCGGGGAGCATCGTGTGTGCGAGCGCCCGGTTGCGTGCCAGGGCCGCCCGCGCGGCCACGGTGCGGAAGGTCTCCTCGGGCCTGAAGCCGACCCGGACCGGGGGGACGAAGAGCAGGGGCCCCACGACCCGGTCGAGTTCCGGTACGGGGCGCCGCGCCACCGGCACGGCGACGAGGACGTCGTGCCGTCCGGTCCAGTGCGCGACGAGCACGTCGAGCGCCGCCAGGTACACCGCGAATTCCGAGACGCCCGAGGAGGCCGCCAGGTCCCGTACGGCTTCGGCGGTGCCGGGCGGCAGCCGGCGCACCAGCCGGGCGCCCCGGTGCGCGGGGGTCCCCGCGCGCGGGCGGCGCGCGAGGTCCCACGGGGGCAGTGCCCCCTTGAGTTCCTCGTGCCAGAAGTCGCGGTCGGACCGGGAGGAGAGCGCGAGGGCGTGTTCCTCCCAGCGCGCCACGTCCCCGAGTTGCACGTCCGGCTCCGGTACGGGCCGGCCGTCGAGGGCCGCGGCGAGTTCGTCCAGGACGAGGCTCCCCGACCATCCGTCGAAGGCCAGGTGGTCGACGGCGATCACCAGCCGGGCGCGGTCGGGGGCGGTGCGGACGAGCACGGTGCGCAGCAGCGGGGTGTCCTCGGGCGTGAAGACCTGCCGGGCCGCCGCGTCGACGAGCGCGTCGGCCTCCTCCGCCGTCCGCCGCGTCATGTCGTGTTCGGTGAGGGGGACCGGTGCCGGGGGCAGCACCCGTGCCACCGGGCCGTGCGGGGTTTCCGCCACGACGGTACGCAGCGCCTCGTGCCGCACCACGAGTGCGTCGAGGGCGGCGCGGAGCGCGTCGGTGGTGACGGCGCCGTCGATGCCGAGGACGAACGCCTCCGTGGTGACGCCGGGTACCGGGCTGATCTGCCGGGTCGTCCACAGTTCGCGCTGCATGTCGCTCAGCGGCGACTCGGTGGCGTCCGGCCGCCGGGCCGGCGCGGGCACCGGAGGGGCTTCGTCGATGAGTCCGGCCAGGGCCGCCACGGTCGGCTCGGTGAGGAAGTCCCCCAGGGGGACCACCGCTCCCCATTCGGTACGGACCCTGGCGAGGACCC
Source organism: Streptomyces sp. sk2.1 (assembly GCF_008120935.1). GTDB lineage: Bacteria > Actinomycetota > Actinomycetes > Streptomycetales > Streptomycetaceae > Streptomyces. The sequence goes on along the minus strand of NZ_RDBO01000063.1, from coordinate 25,498 downwards.
GCGCGGCGGCCAGGGAGTGCCCGCCCAGGAGGTCGAAGCGGTCGGTGCGGCCCACCGGCCGGTCCGTGCCGAGCACCTCGCCGACGATCGCCGCGAGCCGGGTCTCCGCTCCCGGCCGGGGGCGTTCGCCCGGTTCCGTCGTACCGGCGGGCGGGGTCACGGCGGACAGGGCCTTGCGGTCCACCTTGCCGTTGCTGCTGCGCGGCAGCCGGTCCGTCACCAGGACGCGGGCCGGCACGAGGTAGTGCGGGAGGCGGGTGCGCAGCAGCCGGAGGAGTTCCTCCTCGGTGGGCGCGGGAGCGCTCTCCGGGACGGCCTCCACATGCGCGTGCAGGGTCCGTGTCCCCCCTCGGTCCACGGGGGCGAGGACGACGGCGTGCCGCACGCCCGGGAGCGTCGCGAGGACCGCCTCGATGTCACCGGGTTCGACGCGGAAGCCGCGTACCTTGATCTGCTCGTCGAGGCGTCCGAGGTAGTGCAGCACACCGTTCGTGCGGCGCACGAGGTCGCCGGTGCGGTACCGCCTGCCGCCGGGCGATTCGGGGTCGGTGACGAAGTTCGCCGCCGTCGCCTCCGGGGAGTCCAGGTAGCCGAGGCCGACCAGTGGGCCGGCGACCCACAGTTCGCCGGCGGTGCCGTCCGGCACCGGGCGCTGCCGGGGGTCGCGCACCGAGAGTTCGCAGCCTGCGACGGCCGTGCCTATGGGCGGCGTGCCCGTCTCGTCACGGCCTATCGGGTGGGTGGCGCAGAAGACGGTGCATTCGGTGGGCCCGTAGAGGTTGACGACGGTTTCGACCCCCGGTTGTGCGTAGAGCTGGTCGACGAGGGGGCGGGGCACCGGTTCCGCTCCGGCGTTGACCCGTCGTACGCCCGGTGGCAGCGGGCGTTCCAGCAGTATCGCGAGGCCGGAGGGAGGGGCGCTGATCATGGTGACCTCGTCCCGTGCGGGGAGGTCGGGGAGCGCCAGGATGTCGTCGGCGATGACGACGCTGCCTCCCGCGCACAACGGGCCGAAGATCTGGTGGATGGAGGCGTCGAAGGAGAGCGACGCGGTCGCCAGGCCCACCCGCAGGTGCGCGGGGTCGATCGTCCGGGTCATCCATTCCATCAGGGCGAGTACGGAGGAGTGCCCGATGACGACGCCCTTGGGGGTGCCGGTGGAGCCGGAGGTGAACAGGACGTACGCCTCCTCGCCCGCGGTTCGGGCCGGGGGCGGTGCGGGGCTGTCGTGGACGTCCTGGTGCGGGACGGTGTCGACGATGAGGGGGCGTGCGCCCGCGGCCGCGACGACGGGGGCCAGTTCGGGTGTGGTGAGGACCTCGCCGATGCCGGCGGCATCGACCATGTGGGCCAGCCGGGACGGCGGGAGCGCGGGGTCGAGGGCCACGCAGGAGCGGCCGGCCCGCCACACCCCCAGGAAGGCGGCGACCGTGCGTTCGTCGCGCCCGAGGCAGATTCCGGTTCTGCCCCGTGGGGAGGTCGGGAGGAGTGCGCCGATCCGTGCGGCGAGGGCGAGCAGTTCCCGGTAACTCGTTCTGCGCTCGCCCGCGATCACGGCGGTGGCTTCGGGGTGGTGGGCGGCCCGGCGGGCCACCAGGTCGTGGACCGTCCGGGGAGGGAACTGCTCCTCGGACCGTGGTTGCTGCGGGGAATCGACCTGCATCGGGATGGCTCCAGATCTTCGGGGGCGCCGCGGGACGGGGCACCGTGGCGCGTGGGAACAAACCCCCGTGGGTACGGGGGCGCCTCGGACGGGCTGAAAAGAAAGAGCGGGGCGCGTGGCACCCCGGTGGGGGCCGACCGTCCGGTCAGCGGGTCCTGTCGCGGGACTCGCCCGCGACGGCACGGGTGTCGCGTTCCCGCAGCAGGGCCGCGAGCAGGGGCCGGTCCCCGGGCGCGGCGGTGGGTGCGACGGGCGCGTTCCGCCCGGCACCGAGCCGCTGTTCGGCGCGTGCGCGCAGCCCCGCCCGGTCCAGCTTGCCGCTGCCGGTCCGGGGAATCCCGTCGAGCGTCAGGTAGTGCCCGGGCACGTACGCGGAGGGGAGGGCGGAGGCGATGTGCGCGCGCAGGGCGGCGGAGAGTTCGCGGGGGGAGGTACCTGCCTCGGCCGTGCGGATCCACGCCACGAGTTCGGTGTCTTCCCCGAGCCTCACCGCCACCACCACGGCCTCGTTCACCGAGGGGTGGGAGTGCAGCCGGTGCTCGACCTCCTGCGGCTCGATGCGCTGTCCCCGGATCTTCACCTGGTCGTCGGTCCGTCCCAGGTACTCCAGGTTCCCGTCGATCAGGCGTACCCGGTCGCCGGTCCGGTAGATCCGGTCCACGGACGATCCCGGTGGTGCGGGTACGAAGGCGCGGGCGGTCCGTACGGGATCGTCGAGGTAGCCCAGGGCCAGTGGTGTGCCCCCGATGCACAACTCCCCCTCGTCGCCGTCGAGGACCGGTCCGTCGTCCTGGCCGACCACGAGCAGTACGCAGTTGTCGATCGGGCGGCCGATGAGGACGCGGTCGATCTCCCGCGCCGGGGCCGGGACGGTCCAGTGGCTGACCTCGATGGCCGCTTCGGTGGGGCCGTAGAGGTTGTGCAGGGCGGCGGGGATGGTGTCCACGCACGCACGCGCCACTTCGGCCGGCAGCGCTTCGCCGCTGCAGAAGACGTGCCGGAGAGAGGTGCACCGCGCCGCATCGCGGTGGCGGAGGAACTCGCGGAGCATGGTGGGGACGAAGTGGCAGAGTGTGATGCCCCGTTCGCGGATGGTGCGTGCCACGAGTCCGGGCTCGCGGTGCTCCCCGGGCGGCAGCAGGACGCAGGTGCCGCCGGATATGAGGGGGAGCCACAGCTCCCAGCCGGAAACATCGAAGGTGATGGGGGTCTTCTGCAGGACACGGTCGTCCGGGCCTGCCCCGTAGGCGTCACGCATCCACACCAGCCGGTTGGTGAGGGCTGCGCTCGGCAGCACGACTCCCTTGGGCGTGCCGGTGGATCCCGATGTGAACAGCACGTAGACGGGCTGTGCGTCGGGGACCGGTGGCAGGGGGTCCCATTCCGTCGGTGAAGGGGCCCGGTTCGCCGGTAAGAGGTCCTGCTCCGTCGGTAAAGGAGCCCGGTTCGCCGGTAAGAGATCCTGCTCCGTCGGCAAGGAGTCCCGGTCCGTCGGCAAGAGGTCTTGTTCCGTCGGCGAGGAGTCCCGGTCCGTCGGCGAGGGGGACCGTTCCGTCTCCCCCGCCGCCGGGTCCTCGAAGCGCGCGGGCAGTACGAGCGTGCGCAGCCCCTGTGCGGCCAGTCGGTCCCGTGTGGTGTCGGTGACCAGGGCCAGGGTGCTGCCCGATACGTCGAGTACGCGTCGCAGCCGGTCCGGGGGGTCGTCCGCGTCCAGGGGGAGGTAGGGGCGGCCCGCCTTCAGGACGCCGAGCAGTGCCACGAGCAATGGGACGCTCCGCGGAACGGCCACCGCCACGGGCGGTCCCGGCGGTGTTGTGGCCCGTAACGTACGGGCCGTCTCGTCGGACCACGCTTCGAGTTGCGCGTACGTCAGCCTCTCGTCGCCGCACTCGACGGCGACGGCCGTGGGCCTCGTCCGGGACACTTCCCTGATCAGCCCCGGGAGCCCTGCGGGGATGGAACACACTGTCCGCCGGCCGGACAACTCGGCCATCGACGGGCCCTGTTGGGGGCGCACATCCGCTCCACTCATTTTTGTGACCGTTTCAGCGCGAACTTATGGAGGTGGTGAAACACAACACAAGGTCCCTTGATGCCATGCTGACGCTTCCTTCCCGTCCGGGGAGGAACGCGCGGGTGGGTTCGGGTCTCCCCGGCACGGTCCGTTCGTCAGCGGTCTTCTTCTGTCTCGAATTTCCCGAGATGCTCGGGGTTCCCGGATCTCTCGGGCGATTCGAATAGGGGGGCTTCGGTGGCACCGGAGCCTTTGCGTGAGAGGAGACGGGGGCATCCGCGGTCAGGTTGCACCACCATCCGAAAAAAACTTCCTGGAACGCCGCGCAACCTCATGGCGCGATACCCCGTCCGGACGTGCGGTCATCTGCTCGTGGAATCAAGGCAGTTGATGTGTGACAGTTGGATCGGGGAAGTTGGATCCACCCATCGCGAAGCCGGCCCGGAGTCGCTGCCCGGCCGTCTTCTAGGGTTGTCCGCATGACGATCGACACGGGAGCCTCAGGCTTGCTCTTCGAATCCCTCCGGGCGGATGCCCTCACCGGCCCGGAGCAGCTGCGCGAGCTCTACCCGCAGCCGAACCCGAACTCGCTCCGCAAGGAGACCGATCATCTGACCGAGGAGGCCCGGGCGCTGATCGGCTGTTCCTCCCTGGTGTTCATCGGCAGTGCGGACGCCGGGGGCCGGGCGGACGTGACGCCGCGCGGCGGCCCGGCCGGGTTCGTCTCGGTGCTGGACGGGCGGACCTTGGCGATTCCCGACGCGACCGGCAACAAGCGGCTCGACACCATGCACAACGTGTTGGAGACCGGACACGTCGGCCTGCTCTTCCTCGTCCCCGGCCGTCCGACCACACTGCGGGTCAATGGCCGCGCCTGCGTCTCGGCACGGCCGGAACTGCTCACCCGGCTCACTCCCGTCGGAAAGCCACCGGTCACGGCGCTCGTGGTACAGGTCGAGCAGGTCTATCCGCACTGCCCGAAGTCGCTGATGCGCGCCGACGCCTGGAACCCTGAGCAGTGGGTGTCCCCCGACGCCCAGCCGACCAGCGCCGAGGTGACACTGGCCCAGCTGAACCTGCCGGGGCTGACCGTCGATCAGGTCGAGGAGGCCGAACGGGAATCCCTGCGCCTGCGTTACGAGTGAGTTGGCGGTCGTCCACGGGCGGACCGGATCGGGGAGGCGGCGGTGACGGGCTTCTCCTGGGGCCGTGCCTCACGGAAAGCGGCCGGGGCGGGCGTCGTGCCCGGTCACAGCGACGGCGGCTCGGTTTCGATGTCGATGTCGATGTCGATGTCGATGTCGATGTCGGCCACGGTGGAGACCGGAGTGTGCAGGATGCCGTCGAACGCGTCCAGGACGGGGGTGTGCAGGAAGGTGCTCTGCAGCCGGATGCGGTCGGGACCGGGGACGGGTACGGGGTCGGCGGCCTCCGTGCGCGCCCGGCGGAGGTCGGCGAGGCCGAGTCCGGTACCGGCCGCGGTGAAGGCGGCTTCGATGCTGTTCGGCTCGGGCGGCTGCAGCGCGGTGTGCTCGATGGTGAAGCCGAAGCGCGCCCGCTCGTCGCGGACCATCTCCGCGGTGTGTCCGCCGGAGCTGGTCAGGCCGAGGGCGAAGTAGTCGTCACCGAGGGCATCGTGCAGATACTGCCCCATCGGGAACCCGGTGAGGTGGCCGCCGAAGGAGATCGGCGACTTCTGGATGTGGGCGTTGTGGGCCACCAGCACGACGCGGGCTCCGGGCTCGACGCGCTCCAGGTGCCATCGGACGGACTCGGCCATGTAGACGTCCCGGGCCGAGGTGTCGGCGGTCAATCCGTTCCCGGCGAACAGGCCGGCCATGGCACGGAAGCCGTGGTCGGCCTGGCAGGCGCCCTCGACGCGGCGCAGGGCGATGTCGTAGCCGCGCCGGTCGCCGCGGGCGACGTACAGCGGTTCGACGGCCCGGAACCGGATGAGCAGGCGCGCCAGGGCCGAGGTGAGGGCGTCCTGGTCGGCGACGGGCAGACGGGTCCACGCGGGCGCGGCGGTGGCCGCGGAGGTACCGGCGAACGATTCGGCGATCCGCATCGCCCCCTGGACGAGCGGGAGGGTGTCGGGGTCGATCCGGCGCAGGTAGTCGGCGACCGGGGCCAGGGCGGGCAGCAGGGATCCACCGGCCGCCGGGATGTCGATGCCGGCGAACCGCACGGGTGACGGGGCGGTGCGGTTGTGCCGGCGGATCCAGCGCAGCGGCCCGTCGACGCCCACGGGGACCGCCTCGGCGAGGTGGTCCCTCAGGTCGTCGTCCGTGCCCTCGCCCCGGCCCCAGGCGTCGAGGGCAAAGCCTTCGCTGAAGCCGTGCTCGAAGGCCAGGACGGTGAAGCCGCAGCGTTCGACGAGGAACCGCACGATGCGTCGGCGCAGGCGGATGAACTCGTCGATGAAGTGGGAGTGCTCGCCGATCGCGACGACCCGCGCGTCGCCGACGAGGTCGCGCAGCGGCTCCAGGTCGTCGAGGGGTGCCTCGGGGTCGAGATGGGTGAGTGGGGCGGCATGACCGCCGAGCCATTCGGCGAACGGGTCGGGGTGGGACGTGGCAGACATGCTGGCGACTCGATTCTCGTACCGGGGATGAATCACAACTGGCGGGGTGGGAGTGGGGACATCGTGCGCACGCGGTACGGCAGAACGGGGTGGGTCCGCTCCGCCATGTGCCGGTGAACCGCTCAGCGGTCCCCCAGCAGCCCGGCGTCGTGCGCCAGCACGGCCGCCTGTACGCGATTGGCGCTGCCCGTGCGCGTCAGGATGCGGCTGATGTGCGCCTTGACCGTGCCGGTGCTGATGTACAACTCGTCGGCGATCTCGGGGTTGGACAGGCCCCGGCCGAGCAGGCGCAGCACGTCGCGTTCGGCCGGGGTGAGTTCCTCGGTCCTGCGCAGTGCGTCCTCGGTGTCACGGCCGTGCTGGACGTGGCGTTCGAGGAGTTGGCGGGTGACGCGGGGGGCCAGGACCGGTTCGCCCTTCGCGGCCAGGCGGACGGCGTGGATCAGTTCGTTGGGGCCGGTGTCCTTGAGGAGGTAGCCGGCCGCGCCGGCTCGCAGGGCGCGTGTGACGCTCGCTTCCTCGCCGAAGGCCGTCAGCATCACCACATGCGTGCGGGGTGAGAGGCGGGTGATGTCCTGCGCGGCCGCGATGCCGTCCCGGCCCGGCATCTGGAGGTCGAGGAGCGCGACATCGACCTCCTGGGAACGGCAGGCCGCCGCCGCCTCCCCGCCGTCGGCGGCTTCGGCCACGACCTCGATGTCCTCGGCGTTCTCCAGGATCAGCCGGATGCCCGTACGCATCAGCGCCTCGTCGTCGGCGACCAGAACTCGGATCACCCGCTCATCTTAGAACCGCCATCACCAGCAGTACGACCAGGAAGCCCGCCGTGGGCAGGACCACGGCCACCGCGGCGCAGCCGGCTCCCAGGATCCGCGGCCAGGTCAGTGCCTCGGCCCGCGCCGGGGGATGCGCTCCCCTCCGGTCCTGCCCGGGGGCCGATGTCCCGAACACCGACGGTCCGTGTGCCGGATTCCCGGGCACCGGCGGCCCGTACGCGGGGGTGTCGGCGGAGGGTCGAGGACGTGCGGGCGGGGGGCCGCCGCCCACGTCGTGACGGGGCAGACGGGCCGTCACGGCGAAGCCCCCGTCCGGCAGGGGCCCCGCCGCGAAGGTGCCGCCCAGCATGGAGACCCGCTCGTGCAGACCGGCCAGACCGCTGTGCGTGCCCCCTCGCGAGCAACCGCCCTCGCGCGGAGCCCCGTTCGCCACACCGACCACGAGCTCCGCTCCCTCGGCCCGGACCTCCACCCGTACGGGCGCGCCGGAGGCGTGCTTCAGTACGTTCGTCAGCCCCTCGCGGACCACCCGGTGGACCGCCTGCCGGGTACGGGCGTCGGCCCCGGCCGTCACGGGAAGCGACCACTCCAGCTCCACCGGCCCGCCGCCCGTCTGCCGGGACTGCGCGACCAGCGCGGAGATGTCCTCGTACGTCCCCCGCGCACCCGTGTCCGCGGCGGCGTCCTCGCCCTCGTCGGCGAGGTCCGCGCGCCGGAGCACGCCGAGGATCTCGCGCAGCTCCTCCATCGCCGTACCGGCCGTCGTGCGCAGCAGTTCCGCCTGTCCCGCGAGAGCGGGGGCCTGCCGGCCGGCGGCCAGTTCCAGTGCCCCGGCGTGCACCGAGATCAGGCTCAGCCGGTGGCCGAGGAGGTCGTGCATCTCACCGGCTATCCGGGTCCGCTCCTCCATCCGGGCCGCCGCGGCGGTCAGCGTGCGGGTCTGTTCCAGATAGGCGTTGCGTTCCCGCAACAGGTCGACCAGGGGCCGCCGTCTGCCGAGCAGCGTCCCCGACAGGGCCGGGAGGAGAAGGAGCAGTACCGCGGAGACCGCGTTGCCGGCCAGGTCCGTCGGCAGGGACTCCCAGCGGAAGGGACCGCGTGCGACGGTGAGTGCCCCGGCCACCGCGCAGGCCACCCCCACCACCCGCCACGCACGTCGTGGCGGCGCGATCCGGCGGGTGGCGGACAGCACGATCAGCGGAATCGCCGCCATCGTCCACACGTTGGCGCCCACCAGCAGCGGAGCGGTGCACACCACCGCCGCCACGGGCCGGCCGCGCCGCCCCACCACGAGCAGCGCCGTCCACAACGCCTCCAGCACCGCCAGGACGGGCCGGGCCGGATGCACCACCAGCAGCGGGATCAGTCCGAAGGCCAGCACGAGGACGCCCAGCACGACATCGACGGCGATGCCCGCACGCGCGGCGTCCCGTACCGCCGCCCGGCTCGCGATCACCTCGGCGCGCACCCACCGGACCACGTCGCCCGGCCCCCGCCGTGTGGGCACACGGGCCCGGCCCGCGTTTCCGGGTACCTCGCTCATGGTCGTCTCCGCCTCCGACACGATGGACTCGCCGGGATGGACGGTAACGCCGGGCGGGGCTGCCGTGTCCCGGCGGCCCCCACTGTCACGCGCCCGGCCCGAGCGGCAGGTCGGCCCGCAGCGCGGCGAGGTCCACGTGCCGGACGGTCAACAGCCCGACGACCGTGGCGTCCTGGGCCGAGGTGTCCGCTGCGGGCTCGTCGAGGAGGGCGGCCAGCAGGTGGACCGTCCCGACGGTGGCCGACCCGTGCTCGGCCGCCGTGAGCTGGGCGACGGCCCTGGCCCGCTCGGCGGTGTCGGAGAACGACACCTCCCCCGCGGCGCCGGTCTCCGTGGTGGTGTTCGCCGCCCGGTTCAGCGGGTTCAGCCGTACGCCGTGCCGGTTCAGCAGCGCGGCGGCGGAGTTGGCGGCCGCCAGGTCCTCGGGCAGGGCTCCCCCGGCGACGGCCAGGGCGCGGTCCAGGGCGAGGATGCCCAGCAGGAGGTCGACGGGGCGGGCCTCGGAACGCCCGCACCGCACCGCCTGCCGGGTCGCTTCGAGGGACACCGCGAACAGCACCGGGGAGCCGTACTGCCCCGACCCGGAGAGCCACGATGTCAGCGCGCGCGTCAGGCGGTTGCCACTCCGGCCCAGCGTGCCGGCCCTGCGAAGAAGCACGACGCCGTGCGACTCCGGCCGTTCCGCCCCGGCCGGGGCGCTCGCGTCCAGGGCGTCGAGCGCGGTCGCGGCGGCGGCCAGGTCCGTCCTCCTCACCACCAGCGCCTCGCGGGCGCGGCTGTCCGGCAGCTCCAGCAGGGCGCGCGCCACGTGCCGACAGCGTACGGAGACGGTCCCTTCGGCCCGGGCCGCCTTCAGCGCGAACACCAGGCACGCGCGCAGTGCTCCCGTCATGCCGGGCAGCGGCCGGTCGCTCCCGGCGGCCGGGCGGCGCGGGTCGAGCCCGAACCGCCAATGTGCCTCGCGCCAGGCGGCGGTGATCTCGTAGGCATCGGCCGCGTCCTCGTCGGGCACGGTCCCGGCTGTTTCGGGTACGGTCCCGGCCGCCTCGTCCGTACTCGCCCAGCCGCGCCCGCCCCGTCCCGAGACCAGGCCGCCGAGCGCACCGGCCTTCCGCATACCCGGCGCGATCGCCGCACCCGCGTCGCTGTCCCCCATCACGAGCGCGGCCAACAGGTTCTCGGTCCCCACCGCCGTCGCACCGAGCTTGACCGCACCGCGCAGTGCCACGACGAACAGCGTCATGACGTCGGTCTCGAACTCCGCACTCGTACCGGCCGCGGCGTCCCCGTGCACTGTGGTCGTACCTCGCTGGTCCGTCGTGGCTCGCTGGTCCGTCGTGGCTCGCTGATGCATCGGGCATCCCCTCTTCGGCTCCGGTGTCCGATCGGTTTCGACACTAGGAGGACCCGCCACGGCACCGCGTCGGCCGACCGGCCATGCCCTCGGGCCGATCGGCCACGGCGGCACGCGGGCAGGCAGGCGCACGGGCAGACGGGCACGACAGTTCGTCGGCGGCGCACCGGTATCGAACTCCGGTTCTCGTGACAGGAGTTGATAGAACTTGACGCGTCCTGTCCGAGCCGGTCGGCGCAGGCGCATGTCGCTGCGAACGATGGCAGGCTTCTTCGTGACCGGCTCACCGCTCACCCGTCCATCCGCATCCGGACGTGCGCCCCGGACACCGTTCGGCGGCCCGTTCCCGCCGGTGCGCCCCACTTCCGAGAAGGGCTCCGACATGCCGTCCCCCACTTCCACGAAACGAACCGTCGCGGCGGTGCACGCCGCTCCGGTGTTCATGGACACCGAGGCGACCGTCGACAAGGTCGTCCGCTTCGTCGAGCAGGCCGGCCGGGAAGGCATCGACCTGCTGGTGTTTCCCGAGACCTTCGTGCCCGGTTACCCGTACTGGATCGAGGCCTACGCCCCGCTGGACCAGCAGGGTGCCAACGCCGCCTACGCCGAGGCGTCCGTCGAGGTGCCCGGTCCGCAGATCGCCCGGGTCCAGGCCGCTTGTGCCCGCGCCGGGACCGGCGTCGTCCTCGGTGTCAGCGAACGGCTCCCGGGGACCCGCACGTGTTTCAACAGCCAGGTCTTCGTCGACCCCGACGGCGCCCTCCTCGGAGTCCACCGCAAGCTCCAGCCCACCTACGCCGAACGGATGGTGTGGGCCCAGGGCGGCGGCGCCACCCTCAGCGTCTTCGACAGCTCTCTGGGCCGGATCGGTGGCCTGGCCTGCTGGGAGCACACCATGAACCTGGCCCGGCAGTCCCTGATCACCCAGGGTCAGCAGATCCACGCGGCGGCCTGGCCCGGCCTGTCCACCATGGCCGGCTTCGAGGCCGTCGCCGACATCCAGATCGACGCCATGATGAAGACCCACGCACTCACCGCGCAGACGTTCGTCGTCTCCGCCGGGAACCCGGTGGACGAGACGTGCCTGCGGTGGATGGAGTCCACTGTCGGACCGCAGAAGCACATCACCGCGGGCGGCGGCTGGTCGGCCGTGATCCATCCCTTCAACCAGTACCTCGCCGGTCCGCACACCGGCGCCGAGGAGAAGCTCGTCACCGCCGGGATCGACCTCGCCGACATCGACGCCGTCAAGGTCTGGGTCGACTCCCGCGGCCACTACGCGCGACCGGAGATCCTCGGTCTGCGGGTCGACCGGCGCCCGCTCTGGCACGACGAAGGGCACCGCGAATGGCCTGCCGCCCCGAGCGACGGCACCACCGCCCCGACGGCCGAGACGTCCTGATCGGACGGCATCGGCTCCCACGTCCCGCCGGCCGGCGGGACCGCGCACCGCCCCGTGATCCGCGTCACACCGCACGCGCGGGAACTCGCCCACCTCTCGCACCGACTCCTGTACGTCACCGTCCCCACCGGTCCACGTACGAGGAGGATTCGATGACCGGGACCACGCCTGCCTCATCGCCACCGTCCCGACAACGCCCGGCCGAAGGGACCGCCCCCGCGGAAGGGGCCGTCCCGGCCGAAGGGACGGTCCCAACCGAAGGGACCGCCCCGGTCGAGGGCTTCACCACGTCCGCTCCGGGCGACGGCGGCGGGACCTGGAGCGGGTTGCGCCCGCTCCTGCTCCGCCTGCACTTCTACGCGGGCGTCCTCATCGGCCCGTTCCTGCTCGTGGCGGCCGTCACCGGACTGCTCTACACGGCCACCCCGCAGATCGAGTCCGTCGTCTACGAGCAGGAACTGAAGGTCACCCCGCGCGGCGAGCCGAAGCCGCTCGCCGCCCAGGTGGACGCCGCCCGCGAGGCGGTACCCGGCGGGCGGCTCGTCTCCGTCACCCGGGGTGCGGGGGCCGACGACACGACCCGGGTCGCCTTCGACGTCGAGGGGTTGCCCGAGGGCCGCACGCAGACCGCCTTCGTCGACCCGTACGACGCGGAGGTGCGCGGCACACTGCGCACCTCCGGCGAGTGGCTGCCCGTGCGGTCCTGGTTCGACGACCTGCACCGCACCCTGAACCTCGGCGAATTCGGCCGCAACTACAGTGAGATCGCCGCGAGTTGGCTGTGGGTCGAGGTGCTCGGCGGGATCGCGCTGTGGCTCGGGGCACCGCGGAGCCGGGAGCGGCTGCGCGGGCTGTTCGTGCCGCGCCGGGGCCCGAAGGGGCGCAGGCGCACACTGTCCTGGCACGGGGCGGTCGGGCTGTGGGTGTCGATCGGCTTCCTCGTCCTCTCGGCGACCGGGCTGACCTGGTCGGCACACGCGGGCGCGACCATCGGCAGGATCCAGGACTCGCTGGGCGGGGCGACGCCCTCCGTCTCCTCGGCCCTCGGCCACGGCGCGCACGGCGGCTCGGCGGAAGCGGGAGCGGGGGCGGGGGCGGGAGCCGGGACGGATGGCTCCGCCGCAGACTCCCCCACCAGGAAGGTCGATCTCGACGAAGCCGTCGGCATCGCCCGCTCCGAGGGGCTGCGCGGCAAACTCGTCATCACCCCGCCCGCGGACACCGGGAGCGCGTACGTCGTCCGCGAGAACACACGGCGCTGGCCGGAGCAGCAGGACTCGATCGCGATCGACCCGGCCACCGGCGAGGTCACGGACAAGCTGCTCTTCGACGACTTCCCCGTCCTCGCCAAGCTCACCCGCTGGGGCATCGACGCCCACATGGGCCTGCTCTTCGGTCCCGCCAACCAGATCGTCCTCGCGCTCATCGCCGTCGCGCTCATCGGGATGCTCCTCTGGGGCTACCGCATGTGGTGGCTGCGCAGGCCCACCCGGGCGGGCGGGGCACGGTTCGGCCGCCCGCCGGTGCGGGGGGCCTGGCGCCGGGTACCGGGCAGGGTCATGGCGCCGCTCGTCGTCGTGACGGCCGTCCTCGCCCACTGCCTGCCGCTGTTCGGGCTGCCCCTGGCCTGTTTCCTGCTCGTGGACCTGACGGTCGCACAGGTACGCCGCCGCGAGCGCACGCGCCCGGAAGCGCGTACCAAAACGTCGAAGGAGGTGGTCCGATGATCGCCGCCACCGGACTGCGCTGGATCCTGACGCTGCTCTTCTGCGCGCTCGCCGCCCATGGACTGTGGCGCGCCCTCACGGCCCGTTCCCGCCCGTGGACCGCGCGGCTCGCCCACGCCCTGCACGCGGTCATGGCCCTCGCCATGTTCGCGATGGCCTGGACCTGGGGCATGGACCTGCCCGGCACGCCGCAGGTGGTCTTCTTCTCCGTCGCCGCGGCCTGGTTCGTGTCGGCCGCCCTCGCCCTGCCGGAAGGCCCCGGGTCCCGGACGCGCGCCCTCGTGGACGCGCTGCCGCACGCCGTGATGACCGGGGCGATGGCGTGGATGGTCGCCGCGATGTCCTCGGCCATGTCCATGGACGCGACGGGCGGGGGCCACGCGCACGACATGCCCGGGATGGACATGTCGCCCCCGGGAGCGACCGCGACGATGACGCTCGACGGCACCACCGACCGCTGGAGCGCAATGCTGCTCGCCCTCGTCCTCCTGGCGCTCGCGCTGCGGTGGCTCGCGAAGGGCTTCGACACGGGCCGACTCGCACCCCGCACGACGGACGGCACGGCTTCGGGCGACGGGGGCCCGGGCAGCGCGGTGCACGCCGCGTGGGACCTGGGCTGTCACGGGCTGATGGCACTGGGCATGGCGGTGATGTTCGTCGTGATGGTGTGATCCGCGCGGGAGACCGGCAACGGCCGTACGGGCCTCGGCCCGCACGGTCCTGGGTGCCGGCCGACCCGTACGCCCCGGGACGCGCGTCCCGGACCGTGATGCTCCTGGGGCGCGTGCGACGGGTGTCCGGCATGTGGCGCGCGTCACCTGGACGCGGGGGAACCCGGGGCCCGGTCCGGCCGACCTCTGGACCGTACGACCCGCACTCTCGCCGGAGCCGCTCTCATGGACCACTCGGTGACGCCTTCCACCGGACGGTGTTCCGCCCCCGTGCCGTACGCGCCGCTCGGAGGTTTCCCGCTTCCGCCCGTCACGACCGGGCCGGTCATCGGCGGCCCGACGCGCACGGCCCGCGTGCACGGGGCCGGGAGAGGACTCGGCGCCCGGGAGGACGTACGCGCCACCGTCGATCTCGCGACCGGTGCGGACGCGCTCGCCGCCGGTGCCGGAAAGGCCGGTACGGACGCGCTCGCCGTCGGCGTCGGGAAGGCCGGTGCGGGGACGGGCCGCCCGCCTCGCCCGCACCGCCGTGTCCCGTAGCACCGCGCCCCGCACCGCCGTGTCCCGTGGCCCCATGTCCCGCACCGACGTGTCCCGTAGCACCGCGCCCCGCGCCGTCGCCCGTTCCCGTCGCACATGCCGGAACTCCGCCCCAGCAGCCACTTTTCCGACATGTGCGGCGAACCGGACGACACGCCATGTCGCCCGGCCCTCCGCGATGGGAGGATGAGGCGCCATGGAGGCCGGGCCGGTCGGACGCGCGGTGAGGGCGGCGGTGTTCGCCGCCGTCTCCGTCACACTCGCCGCGACCGGGCACGTCCTCATGTCCGAGGACCCGATTCCCTTCTGGGTGCTCGCCACCGGCTTCCTCGCGCTCGCGGTTCCCGGCTGGTGGTTCGCCGCCCGCGAGCGCGGCCCCTGGCTCGTCACGGGCCTAGCGGTCGCGACCCAGGGCGTGCTGCACAACGCCTTCGCCGCCGCGCAGTCCGCCCTCGCAACGGCCGGGGGCACGGCCGCGCGGACCGTCGCCGGAACGGGCGCGGCACCGCCGGACGCCATGGCCGGCATGCACCACATGGCGGACATGGACCACTCGGCCGCGAGCGGCACGGGCAGTGCGAGCAACGCGATGACCGGCATGCACCACATGACCGGCACGGAACACGCCTCCGCCGTGGATCACATGGACTCGATGGCCCACATGGGCCACGACATGGCCGGGATGTCCTCGACGGGGATGCTCGCCGCGCACGTCCTCGCCGCCCTCCTCTGCGGGGTGTGGCTGGCCCGCGGCGAACGCGCCGCCTTCCAGGTCCTGCGCGCGGTCGCGAGCCGGCTGCTCGCCCCTCCCCATCCCCTCCTCACAGCACCGTTGCCTGCCCCGCGCCGCCGTCTGCGCCCCCGCCGGGGCCTGAGCGACCGGCTGCCGCTGGGCCTGCGGTGCGCCCGCGCGCGGGACCGGCGCGGGCCGCCCGGGGTGCTCGCCGCGTCCTGAGGGCGCGGCAGGCATTCCGGAGGACGTACGAGACCCCGGCCCGGGACCGGTCGCCGACCGGCCCGCCGCCGTGCCCGCACCCCGCGGGAGTCCTCCGGCACACCCGGCCCCGAAGGGCCCGGGTGCCCATTCACCGGAGACCCGGCCCCGTCCCGTACCGCCGCCACGCGCGCCGCAGCCACGGCGCGCCCCCGCGCCGTGGCCGGACGCCCGGGTGCCGGACCGATCCGTGAAGGACACACCTGGCGATGAACACCACACTGCCCGCCCCGCGCGGGTCGCAGTGCGCCGCCGTCCCGCGCGACAGGACGGCGGAGGACACCGTCTCGACCGGCTGGGCGCTCGCCGCCCGCGCCGGGGACCGCGAGGCCGCCGACGCCTTCGTGCGGGCCCTGCACCGCGACGTCGTGCGGTACGTGGCCCACCTGTCTGCCGACCCGCAGGCCGCCGAGGACCTCGCGCAGGACACGTTCCTGCGCGCGTTGCGCACCCTGCACCGCTTCGAGGGCCGTTCCTCGGCCCGTACCTGGCTCCTCACCATCGCGCGCCGCGCCGTCGTCGACGACTTCCGCCGGGCCGCCGCGCGCCCCCTGCTCGCCGACACCGACGACTGGCGCGCGACCGTCGAACGCGCCCAGCCGACCGGACTGCCCGGCTTCGAGGACGGGGTGGCGCTCCAGGAACTCCTGGCCACGCTCCCGTACGACCGCCGGCAGGCGTTCGTCCTCACCCAGTTGCTCGGGCTCTCCTACGCGGAGGCCGCCCGCGCGGCGGGCTGTCCGGTCGGCACGGTCCGCTCCCGGGTGGCCCGCGCGCGCACCGCCCTGACCGCGGAGTTGGAGCGCGGCGAGGCGGAGACCCTGGCACGGACCGCCTGAGGGCCGTCCCGTCCCGGGAGGTCGGGGTCGGCGCACCGGCCCCGACCGCGGCCCGGCGTTGCCCGTGCCCTCCTGGGCAACGGGCGATCCCGTCTGCGTCCGTACGCTCCCGACGGCGTCCGCCTCGGCGTGGGACTCCCCGGGCCGCGGGGGACTCCGGCTCGGCCTCAGCGGGTCGGGCGGGAGGTCCAGACGGTGCCCCGGGCCTCGTACTCCAGCATCGCCTCCAGGTTCGTCGCCGCGTCCGGGCCGAGTTCGCGGCGCACCAGCCAGAGGGCGAGTTCGAGGCCGGAGGTGACGCCGCCCGCTGTGACGAGGTCGCCGTCGTCGACGACGCGGGCGTTCCTCAGCAGGCCGCCCTGTTCCTCCAGGTCCGGTTCGGCCTTGTGATGGGTGGTGCAGGGGCGGCCCTTCGTGAGGCCCGCGGCCGAGAGGAGCATGACGCCGGTGCAGAGGGCCGAGACGGTCAGCCCCGGGCGGGGCGCGTCCGCCAGGGCGCGGGGCAGCGTGCCGCGGTCGATCTCGGCCCACACGCCGGGGCTGTCGCGCCGCGCGTAACCACCGCCCGGGACGACGAGCACATCCGCCTCGTCGGGGGCCCAGGGGCGGATGTCCCGGACGACCGTGCCGTACGCGCAGGTGACCCGGCGGGCGCCGGTGGCGGAGACGTACCGGACCTCCACCGGGCGCGGGGTGAAGAACCCGGCGGCGGAGAAGACCTCGTACGGGGCGGCGAAGTCCAGCTCCTCGACTCCGTCGAACATCACGACCTGTACGCGCAGCGGCCGGGCCGGATCGGACCGGTCCGGCCCGGGGCCGGCGGCCCGGGCGGTGGTGGCGGTGGCCGCGAGCGCGCCCGTGGCGCCGAGGGCGGTGGTGGCGCGGAGTAACTGCCTGCGATCCATGTGGTGCTCCTGTTCCTGGAGTGACGACATGACAGGAGTCGGACGGCTGCCTCCTCCAGTTCCCGCGGCCACCGGCCGAGAGCTGTGCCCGATCACGGTCCGATGGCCGGTGGCCGGTGCGAGGTGGCCAGGTCCATCGGCTCAGGCGAGATCGGTGGCGAGGTCGGTGACGGGTTCGGTCGCGTAGCGGCTCATCGCGTCGGCATTGGCCCGTGGCGTCAGCGGCCGACCGTCGGCGAGCGCCTCCTGGAGGTCCCGGAAGTACTGGACGTACAGGTCGGGGGTGAACGTGCTGAGCATGACGGCGGGTCGGTCGGTCGGGTTGGCGAAGGTGTGCGGGGTACCGGGCGTAACCATCACGAGCGTGCCCGCGGTGGCGTCGTGGTCCTCGTCCCCGACGGTGAACCGCACGGTGCCGGAGAGGATGTAGAAGCCCTCGTCGTGCCGGGCGTGGCGGTGCTGCGGCGGGCCCTGGGTGTGCGGGGCGAGGACGGACTCGGCGATCGCGAGGCGGTGCCCGGTGTGGCTGCCGTCCTCCAGCACGCGCATGCGCGTGGTGCCCAGAACGATCGTCTCGCCGTCGCCGGGACCCACCACCGATACGGCGGGGGCGGTCTGCGGCTCGTTGGTCCTCGGTTCTTCGGTCATGCCACGAGTGCACCGCCGGAGCCCCGGAAGTGTCCAAGACCTGTCCTGCCGCACCGATACCCCATGGGTATGGTCGCAGCGTGGAGCTACGGACCCTGCGCTACTTCGTGGCGGTCGCCGAGGAACGCCACTTCGGCCGGGCCGCCGCCCGACTGCACATGAGCCAGCCGCCCCTGAGCCGGGCGATCAAGCGGCTGGAGGCCGACATCGGTGCCCTGTTGTTCACCCGCTCGCCCGCCGGGGTCACGCTCACCCCGGTGGGCACGGTGCTGCTCGACGAGGCACGGGCCCTGCTCGACCACGCCGACCGCGTCCGGGTGCGCGTGGACGCGGCGGCCGGTGTCGCGACCATCACCGTCGGCATCCTGGGCGACGGCACCGACCCGGGAGTGTCCGGGCTGGCGGCCGCCTACCGTCGGCGCCACCCCGGCGTCGACATCCGCATCCGCGACACCGACCTGACCGACCCGACGTGCGGGCTGCGCGCCGGGCTGGTCGACGTCGCCCTCACCCGCGCGCCCTTCGACGAGACCGCCCTGACGGTCCGTACGCTGCGGGCCGATCCGGTCGGCGTGGTCCTGCGCGCCGACGATCCGCCGACCCGCCGCGAAGAGCTGCGGCCGGCCGATCTGAGCGACCGCCGCTGGTTCCGGTTCCCGCGGGGAACGGACCCCGTCTGGCAGTCGTACTGGCACGAGGGCGGCCCGCGCGAGGGCCCGGTGGTGCGCACCGTCCAGGAGTGCCTGCATGCCGTGTTGTGGAACGGCACGGTCGGCCTGGCCCCGTTCGGGCACGACCTGCCCGCGGAGCTGGTCATGGTGCCGCTGCTCGGCATGGTGCCGAGCCGAGTGGTGGCGGTGTGGAACGAAGGCGACACCAACCCGCTGGTCCGGTCCTTCGTCGAGATCGCCACAGCCGCGTACCGCCGCTGAGCACCGGCGGCCGGGACCCGTCCGGTCAGGCAGGCCCCGGACCCGTCCCGACCGATGGCCGATGGCCAGTGACCAGTGGCCAGTGGCCAGTGACCGATGGTTGGTGGGACGCCCCTGGTGTTGTGACCGGGAAGGTTGATCGGGGAGGTTCACCGGGACGTTCCACCCCGCGGCAGAGCATGCGAAGACCGGGTGTCCCGCAGGGGGCCGGTGCGGTGGGCCGATCCCGCCGAAGCGGTGGGCACCGTCCGGAACCCGGTGCACCTGCGCGGTCGTCACACTAAGCGCTGTCCCGTAAATGATCTACGGCATGCTGGTTGACCAGCGTTGTTTCCCGGTCATCCGGCGAGGGTGAGGTTGTGGAGGCGGGCGACGCCGAGCATGGCGTGGTGGACGCCGTCGCCTTTCAGGCGGCAGTCGCGGAGGATCTTCCAGGTCTTCATCCGCGCGAAGGCATGCTCGACTCGGGCGCGGACCTTGCGGTGGGAAGCGTTGTGTTCTTCTTTCCAGTCCGGGAGTTCGGTCTGGCCGCGTTCGCGGCGGTGCGGAATGATCAGGCCGGTGCCGCGGTAGCCGCCGGGCATGCTCGACTCGGGCGCGGACCTTGCGGTGGGAAGCGTTGTGTTCTTCTTTCCAGTCCGGGAGTTCGGTCTGGCCGCGTTCGCGGCGGTGCGGAATGATCAGGCCGGTGCCGCGGTAGCCGCCGGCCCCGTACCGGAACAGTTCCGGTACGGGGCAGCTCCGTTGCTCCGTTGCTCCAGGGCGGGACGGGGTGGGGCGGGACGGCGCGAGCGGTGTGTGGGGCGGTGAGAGGCGGAGAACGGAATTGTTGTCCCGCCATTGTTCTACTAGCATGCGAACAAGGGAGGTTTTGATGAACCGTAAGAACCTGGGCGGGACCGCTCTTGTCGTCCTGCCGTTTCTGCTCGCGCCCGTCGTCGACCTGGTGCTGTTCCTCGTGTTCCGGGACCGGCTGCCCGACCGGCCGGCCAGCCATTTCGCGGTCGACGGCCGGGCGGACAGGCACATGGAGCTGATCTGGTACCCGGTGCTCTGCGCGTTGGTGTTCGCCGTGACCGGCGTCTCGTGGGTCCTCACGGTGACGCGGGGCAAGTTCCACGGGCGGGCCCACCGCCTGGCCGTCGCCGGGGGCTACGCCTTCGCGGCGTTCCTCGGCTGGCTGCTGGCCGCCGCGCTGCTCGCCAACGTGGACGCCGTCGAGGGCGCGCGGGGAGAGGCGCAGGGCGTCTCGCTCCCGATGTGGCAGCTCGCCGCCGCCCTGGGCGCCGCCGTGCTCGCGGGCGGGATCGGCGCGGGACTGGCCGCGCTCCGTCCCGCGCCGGTGCCACCGGCCGGGGACGAACCGGCCGGTGACACCGCGCGGATCGCGCTCGCGGACGGGGAGGTCGTCGGCTGGACGCGCAGCGTCGGGAGCCTGTGGCTGCCGTTGATCGTGCTCCTGCTCGTCGCTCTGGGCGCGGTGGGCCTGATCGTGTCGGGCTGGGCCGCCGGACTGCCCCCGCTGCTCATCGCCGTGCTGATGGCCGGGTTCGTGCGGCCGTGCGTGGTGGTGGACCGGCGCGGCATCACCGTCTCCGGGACGCTGCGCTGGCCGCGCGTCAGGGTGCCGCTCGACCGGATCGAGGCGGCGAGCAGCCGGCACATCAACCCCCTCGCGGAGTACGGCGGTTGGGGGTACCGCATCCGGCCGGGGCGCACGGGTGTGATGCTCCGCTCCGGCGAGGGGATCGTGGCGACGCTGGCGGACGGCCGGAAGTTCGCGGTGACCGTCGACGACTCGGCGACCGGGGCCGCGCTCCTCAACACCCTGATCGACCAGCGCAAGGCGGAGCACTGAGCATGCTGTTCCGTGTCGATCCCACGTCCACCGTGCCGCTCGGCGACCAGATCGCGGCTTCCGTGCGCCGCTCGGTCGCCGACGGGACGGTGGTGCCGGGCGAGAGGCTGCCCGCGGCCCGGGTGCTCGCGGAGTCCCTCGGCGTCAACGTCCACACCGTGCTGCGCGGCTACCAGCGGCTCCGCGAGGAGGGGCTCATCGAGCTGCGCCGGGGCCGCGGCGCGGTCGTCACCGGCGGCGTTCCGCCGCACCGGGCCCGGCTGCTGGAGAGGGTGCGCGAAGTGGTCTCCGACGCACGCGAGTTGGGGATGACGGAGGACGAGCTGCTGGATCTGGTGCGTACCGCGCTGAACGCGCCCTGAGGCCGGGGCGCCCGGCCCGGCCCGGAGCCCTCGGCCGGTGTCCCCGGAGACCCCGAGGGGCCACCCCGTCCTACGAGGTGGCCCCGGATCCCGCGCGACGGGCCGTGACGCGGCCCGGGGGAGGTGCGAGGGAACGGATCAGGAGGAGTTGCGGGCCAGTGCGGCCGCGAAGCCGTACTGCCACAGGTAGTTGACCTGGCTGCGCTCGCTCGCGTTGGGGTACGGGTTGGTGCAGGACGTGCCGGGACCGCCGCCCGACATCAGCTCGCTGCACGGACCGGAGTAGTGGTCCGGCAGGCCGAGCACGTGCCCGGTCTCGTGCGCGGTGACCCGGGTCGAGTTGTACTGCTGGTTCTGCGCGTAGTCCAGGAAGATGTACCCGTTGCCGTGTCCGTCGGTGCTCGCGTACGAGCCGCGGGAGTCGTTGCCCTCGTAGTAGGCGAAGTCGGCGTTCGAGCCCTCCTGCAGCCGGACGTTGGCGACGGAGCTGTTCCAGATCTGCGCGCTGCTGGCTATCTGGCTGCGGAAGCTCGGCGCGTTGGTGGCGCTGTAGACGACGGTGACCGCCTGGGCGCCGGGGTTCGCCGCCCGCTTCTTCGCCACGGACTTGGCGACCGCCTCGAAGAACGCCTTGTTCGCGGCGGCGTTCTCCTTCGACTCGGAGTAGGCGGTGTAGCCGGCCCGGGCCTCCGGCGCGGCGACGGCGGGCGCCGCGTCGGAGGCCGTGGAGGCGGCGATGGCGGGGGCCGTGCCCAGTACGGCGGCGAGGCCGAAGCCGAGGCCGACCACGGCCGACATGACGGTCCTGGGGTGTCTCATGGGGGGTCTCCTACCGATTACCGGTCCGATGGACCCGTCCGGTGAACCTGTCCGATGACCGGACGGGGACGGGGTGGGGTACGGAGAGAGTGTCGGGGAGCGGAGGCCGCGGCGGATGATGTCAACCGGCGATAGCGCCGCACTATCACCGTCCTCGGTATCTTCACCGAATCCTGCGTCAACTCCAGGTGAATTAACGGGCTTTGATGGGATTGGGGAGTCTGGTGCGACCGTCGCCCGCCGCCCTACGCTCGACGGCATGGAGCTTGAGGTGAGACACCTCAGGGCGCTGTGCGCCATCGCCGACACGGGCAGTCTGCACCGGGCCGCACGCAGTCTGGGCGTGAGCCAGCCCTCCCTGACCACCCAGCTGCGACGGATCGAGAACACCCTGGGCGCCGAGCTGTTCTCCCGCGAACGGACCGGCTGCCGACCGACGTTGCTCGGCCGCGCCGTCCTCAGCCGGGCCCGCCCCCTGGTCGACGGAATGACCGCCCTGGTCAGCGACGCGAAGGCGGAGGCCGCCGCGGTACGCGCCACCGGCCCGCGACTGCGCATCGGCTGCACCGCGAGCCGGGTCATCGGCGGCTGGCTGCGCAGACTGCGGCTCCGGCTGCCCGAGACGGACATCTCGCTGCGGGTCGACGTGTCGGCCCGCGCACTGCTCCACGACGTCGGGGCGGGCGGGCTGGACGTCGCCTTCGTGCACGAGGTCGAGGGCTGCCCGCTGGCCGTCCCCGAGGGCCTGGAGCAGCGGGTGCTCCTGGAGCGCGAACCGCAGTTCATCTCCATGGCCAGGGACCATCCGGCCGCGGCCCGGTCCGTGGTCGACCTGGAGGACCTGGCCGCCGACCGGTGGATGGTGGACCCCACGGTGGACGGCGAATGGGACGGGCTGCGCCGGGTGTTCGACGAGGCCGGCCTGGCGCCGACCGTCCTGCACGGCGACTACCTCACCGCCGCCTCCCTCATCGTGCTCGGCGAGGCGGTCGCCCCCTGCCAGCCCACCTCGGGACCGCGCGACGACATGGCGATCCGCCCGCTGCGCGACGACCCACTCGCGGTGCGGCTGCTGCTGGTGTCCCGGCCGGGCACCGACATGACGGCGGCGTACGCGGAGCTGGAGGCGGCCTACCGGGAGGCGGCCCAGCGGGCGGCCGGCTACCACCAGTGGCTGCTGCGCAACCGCAGCCCGCTCGTCTGCGCCCCTTGACCGAAGCCCTCCGCGGTTGGCGGCCGACGGCGGGTGGGCGGCCGGAGGGGCGGAACCGGTGCCCGATTCCGCTGAGAGCGAGGACCGGTTCCGGACCGGGGGTGCGGCAGGCAGAGTCGGTCCCATGAGACTTCTGATGCTGGGTGGTACGGAATTCGTCGGCCGTGCCGTCACGGAGGAGGCGCTCGCGCGAGGTTGGGAGGTCACGGTGTTCCACCGGGGCCGGCACGCGGCCCCGCCCGGGGTGACGGAACTCCTCGGCGACCGCACCGCCGAGGACGGACTCGCGGCACTGGCCGCGCCCGGCCCCCGTACCGGGAACGCGAACGGGGACGCGTACGACTGGGACCTGGTGGTCGACACCTGGACCGGGGCTCCCTCCGCCGTACGGGACGTGGCCCGGCTGCTGGCCGACCGGGTCGGCCGGTACGTGTACGTCTCCAGCCGCTCCGTGTACGACCACCCGGCCCCGGCCGGGCTGCCGGAGGACGCCCCGCTGGTGGCCGGGGCCTCGCCCGACGAGGACGGGAAAGGCGGGGAGGTCCCGTACGCCCTGGCCAAGCGGGGCGGCGAACTGGCCGCGCTCGACGCCTTCGGGGACCGGGCCCTGCTCGTCCGCGCGGGTCTGATCCTGGGCCCCGGCGAGAACGTCGGCCGACTGCCCTGGTGGCTGACGCGGATCGCCCGGGGCGGACCGGTGCTCGCCCCGGGGACCCCGGACCTGAAGCTCCAGTACATCGACGCCCGCGACCTCGCGAACTGGCTGCTGGACGCGGGCAGCAGCGGTCTGGGCGGCCCGTACAACCTGGTCAGCCGGTCGGGCCATGCCACCATGGGGCAGCTGCTGGACGCCTGCGTACGCGCCACCGGCTCCGACGCGACGCTCCGTTGGACGCCCGCGGAGACGGTCCTCGCGGCGGGCGTGGAGCCGTGGAGCGACCTGCCGGTCTGGGTGCCGCCGGGCGAGTTGTACGCCGCGGTGCACCAGGGCGACGTGAGCAAGGCGTACGCGTCCGGCCTGCGCTGCCGACCGGTCGAGGAGACGGTCGCCGACACCTGGAAGTGGCTGGAGGAGCTGGGCGGGCGGGCCCCGCAGCGGGCGGACCGGCCGACGCTCGGCCTGGACCCGCGGGTGGAGGCCGAACTGCTGGCGGAACGGGCCTGACCGGCTCCGGCGCGCCGGGGCGACGGAGCACGGCCGAGGTATCCGGGTACATCGAATCCGATCCGGCGTGGCATTCCGCTGCGTTTGATACGTAAAGCTGCATATTGCCCTTTATGGCAACAGATGCGCGCAGGCGCGGCAAAAGTATCCAGGCGGCGGTGGCCGCGGCGGCGGCCGCGGCACTGGTGGGCACGCTGGCGGCCACCGCTCTCGCCGACCCGCTGCCCGGCGGACTCGGCCCCTGCCGGGGGGACGACTGCCCGACCACCTGGCTCGACCCGAACAACGGGGCCGTCACCCATCACGACAGCAACATCAACATCTTCGTCGGTGGCGACTTCCTGGTCCGGGAGGCCGCCGCGGAGGCCGAGGGGAAGATCGTCGCCCTCGGCCGGTTCGACATGGACAAGCGCGAGGGGGGCTCGCAGATCTACAACGTCGGGGTGGTCGGCGTGGGCTCCCGGGTGCCGCCCCCGAACGACTCCGACTACCTGACGGTGGGCGGGCCGTTGACCGTCGCGGACGGGCAGCGGCTGATCGCCGAGGAGGGGCCGAACCACGGGGTGGTCAAGTACGCCGACACCGTCAGCGGAACGGTCACTCCGGAGCCGCGCAGGGACCCCGCCGCCACGGACCCGTACACGGCGCTGCGCGACCAGCTGACCGCGGCCAGCCACTGCTACGCGTACGACGACGGCCAGAGCCGCCGACGCCCCGTCACGGGCACCGCGGTGAACGCCGGTTTCGAGACGACCTTCACCGGCGACGGCACCTCCGCCCTCCAGGTGTTCGCCGTGGACGCGGACGTGGCGGCGGGCGGGGGCGGCCAGCAGGGCATCACGTTCAACGCGATCCCGGACGGGGCGACGGTGCTCGTCAACGTCTACGGAAGCAGCCGCAACATCAACACGTACATGGGGTCGCTGCCCCAGGCCGGACTGCGCGAACGCCTGTTGTGGAACTTCCCCGACGCCACCGAGATCGGGCTGCACGGTTCCACCCAGTTCCAGGGCAGCGTGCTGATCGGCCGGCCGTCGAGCACGACCACCCTGGACATGAGCGGAACCAACGGCCGCTTCTACACCGCCGGTTCGCTGATCCACACGTCCGCGGGGCAGTCGGGCGGCCAGGAACTGCACGCCTACCCCTTCGACGGGGACCTGCCGAGCTGCGCCGAAGAACCCACACCGACACCCACGCCCACGCCCACGGACACGCCGACGCCCACGGACACGCCGACGCCCACGGACACGCCGACTCCGACGGACACCCCCACGCCCACGGACACGCCGACTCCGACGGACACGCCTACGCCCACCGACACGCCGACTCCGACGGACACGCCTACGCCCACGGATACCCCGACTCCGACGGACACGCCGACGTTGTAGATCTGCGAGCCCCCCTCGCGCTTGTCCATGTCGAACCGGCCGAGGGCGACGATCTTCCCCTCGGCCTCCGCGGCGGCCTCCCGGACCAGGAAGTCGCC
>NZ_RDBO01000062.1:6234-22462 GCF_008120935.1 Streptomyces sp. sk2.1 | reverse complement strand
TGTCTGGAGCGGTGGTCGGGTGAGGTGGCGGTGGCCGCGGTCAACGGCCCCTCCTCGACGGTGGTTTCGGGTTCCTCGGCGGCTCTGGACGAGCTGGTCACGGTTCTGGAGGGGGAGGGGGTGCGGTGCCGGCGGGTCCCGGTGGACTACGCCTCCCACTCCCCGCACGTCGAGACGATCGAGGAGGAACTCGCCCGCCTCCTGGCCCCGGTGTCCCCTCTGATTCCGGCCGTTCCGCTGTATTCGACGGTGACGGGCGAGGTGATCGACAGTGCTGTGCTGGATGCGGGTTACTGGTACCGCAATCTGCGGGGCACGGTCGAGTTCGAGAGCGCGGTCCGCTCCCTGCTGGCGGACGGGTTCACCGCGTTCGTGGAGTGCAGCGCGCATCCGGTGCTGACGATCGGTCTCCAGGAGACCTTCGAGMCCGCCGACACCGGCCCCGCGATCGCCGCGATACCGTCCCTGCGCCGCGACGAGGGCGGCATCCAGCGCTTCCTGCAGTCTCTCGGCCAGGCATGGACCCACGGCGTGGARGTSGYCTGGGGYCAGATACTGCCCGAGGCGGGGAGCCTCGTGGGGCTGCCGACGTACGCCTTCCAGCACAACCGGTACTGGCTCAACTCCGCGCACAACGAGACCGCTGCCGTCTCCGACCTGGGCACGGCCACGGCCGGACACCCGATCCTGGGACCGGCGGTCGAACTGCCCGGCTCGCAGTCGCTTTTGTTCACCGGGCGGCTGACACGGTCCACACACCCGTGGCTCGCGGACCACACGGTCGCCGGAACCGTACTGCTTCCCGGCACCGCCCTCGCCGACCTCGTCCTGTACGTCGCCGACGAGACCGGCTGCGGGCGGATCGACGAACTCACCCTCCGCGAGCCCCTGGTCGTACCCGAGAAGGGCGGCGTCCAGCTCCGCGTCGAAGTGGGGGAACCCGACGAGGACGGCCGGCGCGCCGTGTCCGTCCACTCCCGTCAGGAGGGCCGGGCCCCCGGCACCCCGTGGACCGGCCACGCCGACGCCGTGCTCGACACCGAGGGCGAGTCGCCGTCGTGGGACCTGGAGGTCTGGCCGCCGCTCGACGCCTCCGCCGTGGACACCACCGGCATCGACGGGGTGCACGCGGCCTGGCGGCGGGACGGGGAGCTGTACGCGGAAGTCGCCCTCGACGAGGAGGAGCGGACGGGAACGGACGGATTCGGCATTCACCCGTCCCTGCTGGACGCGGCACTCGGACTCACGGCGCTCATCGACGCCTCGCCGAGCCACGATTCCTTGCAGGACACCAGTACCGAGCAGAGCACCGGTACCGAGGGGGGCACCGACATCCGGCGGCCCGTCGGCCCGATCCTCAGCTCCCCCCACCACTGGCGCGGAGTCACCCTCCACGCGGTCGGCGCCCGCGCGCTGCGCGTCCGCATCACGGGCCGGGACCTCGAGAACCTGTCGCTCGCCGTCGCGGACGACGACGGGGCCCCGGTGGCCACCGTCGACGCCCTGGTGCTGCGGCCCGAGTCCGCGGAGCGGATCGAGCGGGCCGCGACCGTGCAGCGCGGCGGCCTGTACCGGGTGCGGTGGACCGAGGTGAAGCGGATGCCGCGCGCCGTGTACGAGCCCAGGACCTGGGCCGTCGTGGGCGAGGACCCGTTCAGGGCGCGTTCCGGGCTGATGGCCGCGGGCGTCTACGCCGAGGCGTACCCGGACCTGAACGCCCTGGCGGCCGGGATCGAGGCCGAGGGCGCGCCGTCCCCCGACGTCGTCCTGGTCACGAGCGCCCCGGACGAGGACGGCACGGCAGCGGCCGTGAGCCGGTCCGCGCAGGACGCGTTCCGGTGGGTCCGCACCTGGCTCGCGGACAACAGGTTCGCCGCCTCCCGACTGGTCCTCCTCACCCGTGGCGCGACCGCGTCCGACGGCGGCGCCCCCGCCGCGGCCGCCGCCCGGGGGCTGGTCCGGTCCGCCCAGGACGAGGCGCCGGGCCGGTTCGTACTGGCGGACACCGACGGCAGCAAGGCGTCCTGGCGCGCCCTGGTCAAGGCGCTCGCGACCGACGAGGACCAAGTGGCGCTGCGCCGCAGCACCGTCCGGGTGCCGAGGCTCGTCCAGGCCGGTCCGGCGGAGGAGGCGCCCGCCGCTCCCAGCGACGAAGCGGATGGGCCGGAGGCAACGGGCACGACCCTGATCACCGGGGGAGCGGGACAGCTGGGCGGCCTGCTCGCCCGGCACCTCGTCACCCGGCACGGCGTGCGCGACCTGCTGATCTGCGGATCCGACGGCACGGCGGCGGAAGCCGAGGAACTGGCGGCCGAACTCGCCGCGGCCGGGGCGGGCACCGGCGCCGAGTCCGTCGTGTGCGACATCACCGACCCGCAGGCGCTGAAGGCACTGGTGCGGAACCTGCCGGCCGACCGCCCGCTGCGCACGGTGATCCACGTGGCCGACACCCGTGGCCGTGCGGCCGGTGCGCCGGGTGCTGTCGGGGAGACGCCGGTCGCCGAGCTGACGCCGGAGCGGCTGGCCGAGGCGCTGGACGCGGGGACGGCGGCCGTACGGGCGCTGGGCGAGGCGATCGAGGACCTGGCCGAGGCACCGGAGCTCGTCCTGCTGTCCTCGTCCGCCGGGACCGTGGACGGGGCGGGTCACGCCGCCGACGCGGCCGTCGGGGCGTTCCTGGACGAGTGGGCGCGCGAACGCCGGGCGGCAGGGGTGTCCGTCGTCTCGGCGGGGGTGGCCCCGGACGTACAGGACCCGGAGCTGCTCGACGGACTGCGCCGGTCGGCCGATGCGGCCGTCGTCGTCGCCCGGCCGGACTTCGAGGGCCTGGCCGCGAAGGCCGCGTCCGGGAACCTGCCGTCCCTGTGGCGCGGCCTCGTGCGCACGCCGGGCCGCCGCGTCGTCAAGCAGGACGACGCGGGCCGGGGCACCACGTTCAAGCAGCGGCTGATCGGGGCGGACGAGGCGGAGCGCGAGCGGCTCCTGCTGGCCCTCGTCCTCGACCACGCCGCCGCCGCGCTGGGGCACGGCTCGCCCGGCGCCATCGACCCGGACCGCAAGTTCCGCGACCTCGGCTTCGACTCCCTGTCGGCGCTGGCCCTGCGCAACTCGCTCAACGGTGTCACCGCACTGCGGATGCCCCCGGGCGTGGTGTTCGACCACCCCACCGGCACCGAACTCGCCCAGCACATCAAGCAGCAGTTGCTCGGCCGCTGAGGGGGCGGCCCCGGCCSGGCCGGGGCCCCGCCACGAAGGGGAAGGCCGTCCCCGTGACGAACGGGAGGGCCGCCCCCGTGACGAACCCCACCACCAACAGGAAAGGAGACGTGGTCGTGAGAACAGAAGGCGTGTTCATCAACTCGGTCGGGGTGTACCTGCCCGACCGGGTGAGCACCGAGGATGCCGTGGCCGAGGGCCGCTACGACGAGGAGGTGTACAAGGCGAGCGGGCTGACCGGCACGCACATCGCCGACGGCATCTCCGCCCTGGAGATGGCGGTGATCGCGGCCGGTCGTGCGATGGAGCGCTCCGGCCTCGACATCGAGGACATCGAGTCCCACGTCCACAGCGGCGTGTACCACCAGGGCCCCGACGGTTCCTACCCGCCCGCGTACATCCTGCGGGAACTCGGCACCGGGGACATTCCCTCGCTGCACATCCGGCAGGGCTGCAACGGGATGCTGGCGGCGCTCGACGTCGTGATCGGTCAGATGACCGGCGCGGCCGAGGTCGAGGCCGCGCTGCTGACCACGGGGCAGAACTTCGCCACCCCGCTCATCGACCGCTGGCGCGGCTTCGGTGACTCGTACATCCTCGCCGACGGCGCGGCCGCGGCCGTCGTCACCCGCGACAGCGGCTTCGCCGAGGTCCGGTCCCTCAACTCCGGGACGCTGCCCGAACTGGAGCGGTGGCACCGGGGCGACGAGTCGCTGCTGCCGCCGCAGGACGGGTCCGGCCGGGAGGTCGCGGTCGCCGAACGGGCCGCGCTGTTCAACGAACGGGAGATGTCGCTCGCCGAAACGGTCGAGCGGATCAGCGAGTTCGACCTCTCGATCGTCCAGCGCTCACTGGTCGACGCCGACCTGAACGCCTCCGACATCGCCAAGGTCGTCCCCATCAACCAGGACGGCCGCATGATCGAGTACTCGATCATGGGCCCGCTGGGCCTGCCCATGTCCCGCTCCAGCTGGGACTTCGGCCGCACCGTCGGTCACGTCGGCGCCGCCGACCTGATCATCTCCCTCGACCACCTGGCGCGCACCGGTGAGGTGGCGCCGGGGGATCACGTCCTGCTGCTCTCCCAAGGCCCCGGCTGGATCAGTTCGGCCGGCGTCGTGACGATCAAGGAAGTTCCGCAATGGTGACAACCGGCACGGTGCCCGCCCCCGGCACCGATCTCCACTACGTGATGCAGGGCACCGGCCCCCTGCTGTTCGCCATGGACGGCGCCGGAGGGGACGCCAGGCGCATCCCCGGCCTCGTCGACCGCCTGACGGACTCCTACACGGTGGTGACCTACGACCGCCGCGGCATGTCGCGCAGCCCCGCGGGCGACCCGATGCCGGAGCTGACGCCGCGGACCCACGCCGACGACCTGGCCCTGCTGCTGAAGTCGCTGGCCGACGAACCCGCGCTGGTCTTCGGCACCAGCCTGGGGGCCCAGGTCGGGCTGCACCTGCTGGCCCGCCACCCGCAACTGGTGGACACCCTGGTGGCGCACGAACCCTCCGAGTTCCTGTTCCTGACCGAGGAGGAGCGGGCGGAGGCCGGGCAGGTCGTGCTGACGGCGTACGAGACGTACAAGAAGGAGGGGTTCGGCGCCGCCATGTCCCGCTGGGCGGCGTTCAACGACATCGACTACGGCAACCTGGAGTTCGAGCCGGGTGCCCAGCTGTCGCCCATGACCGACGAGCAGCTGGCCAACATCGACTTCTTCATCACGCACGAGATGCCCGCCTACAGCACCGTCCAGCTGGACGGGACGGGGCTGGACGTCGTACGGGCCGAGAAGGGCCGTCTCGTGCTCGCCACCGGTACCGCCTCCGAGCGCAACTGGTCCTACCGGTGCACGCACGGCCTCGCCGACCGGATCGGCCTCCCGGTCGAGGAGTTCCCCGGCGGACACGTCGGGCTCAAGACCCACCCCACGGCGTTCGCGACCCGCCTGCGCGAGGTCCTGCGGGCCAGGGGGCACTGACACCGAACACGGGCACGGCCGACGCCGCGCCCGGCTGCCGGATCGGCGCGCCTCATCCGGTTCCGTTCGGCTGCTCGGCGGAGCGCGACCGGCGATGGGCCGCCACTCGTTCGCGGGTCGCGCACCGGCGGGAGCAGTAGCGGCGTTCCGGTCCGCCGCCCTGGGTGATGAAGGCGTTCCGGCAGCTGGGTGATGCGCAGATCCTGCCGGGCGGGCGTTGGCGGTCCCAGACGAGTACGGCCAGGGACATGCAGGACGAGGCGAGGAGCCACTCGTCCCAGGGGGCGTCGTCGTCGTGGTCGAGGTGGGGATGCCAGGGAGTGCTGCCGCCGTGCGATGTCAGGCGGAGCGGTCCGGTGCGGTCCTTCAGGAGGCGGTTGAGCGCGGCCGCGGCGTCGTCGGCGTGTTCGGCGGCGAAGACCTGCCGCAGCAACGCGGCTGCCGTACGCATCCCGGCAATGTCGTGGACGGTGAGGTCGATGGGTTCGGCCTCACCGTACGCGCGGAGCACGTCGGCGACATCGGCCGGGTCGGGGCACTCGTCGGCCAGGACGTTGACCAGGGCGGCGGCCCGCCGGGCCGTTGTCAGTACGGAGTGCCGGGTGGACCAGTCGTCGCTGTTGAGGGACACGGATGCAATGTAACGCAACTTGTGCAGTTTTGAGTTACCTCCGTAACGTGCTAGTCATGAGAAAGCGTTACTCGCTTCGCCTGTATCTCGCGGGAACGGCGACAGCCCGTGCCGGGGACGAGATGTCAGGACCGGCGCTGATGCTGGCAGGATTCGCCCTGACCGGATCGACCCTCGAAGCATCGTCGCTGCTTGCGGGCATCACCGTCTCCGCCGCGGTCGGTGGCCCGGTGCTGGGGGCGCTCCTCGACAGGGCAGGACGACCGGGACGCCTGCTGGCCGGCGCCCTCGTCCTCTACGCGGCCGGGCTGGGAACGATCGTTGCAGGACTGGGCCGGTTGCCGTTCACTGTCACGATCTTGATCGCGGTGCTCACAGGGCTGCTGGGACCGGCGCTCTCGGGCGGTTGGACGGCCCAACTCCCGCGTGTGCTGCCGGGCGACCGCCTGCCGCGGGCGAACGCGCTCGACGCCATGACGTTCGGCGTGGCGGGTCTCGCTGGTCCGGCTCTCGCCGGTGGCGTGACGGAGGCGCTGGGAGCACCGACGGCCGTGGTGGTCTCCGCGGTGCTCATCACCTCGGCACTGCCCGCCGCGTGGCGGCTGCCCGCTCGCCCGGATCGGACGCCGCGGACCGGGGTGACTTCGGTGATCGGCGACCTCGTCGACGGAATGCGGGTCATCGCCGGAAGGCCGGCATTGGCCCGGGCGACCATCGCCTCCGTCGTCTCCTGCGTCGCCCAGGGAATGCTGATGGCGTGCATCCCGCTCCTGGGCGAACGAGTCCTGGGCGGGGCCGGCCACGGCGCGGCGCTGCTCTCCTGCGCGGCGGTCTCCGCCCTGGCGGCCAATGCCGTACTCGCCCGGTTTCCGCGTGCGGTCGCCCCCGACACGATCATCTGGGCCAGTGCTCTCGTTCAGGCCGCGGCGTTGGCCCTTGCCGCATGGGGGCGGCCGGTTGCGCTCATCGTGGCCGTGCTCATGGCGGGGATCGGGGAGGGGCCCCAACTGACCGCCCTGTTCGCCGTTCGCCACCGGGAGTCCCCCGAACACCTGCGGAGCCAGATCTTCACCACGGGTGCCAGCCTCAAGATCACTGGATTCGCCCTGGGCGCAGCCGTTGCCGGACCGCTCGTGATCTGGTCCCTTCCGGGCGCATTGGCGTTCGCAGCGGGTGCGGCGTCCCTCGCGGCACTGACGGGCTGCCCCGGGCTGCCCCGCGATTGCCGAGGTCTTGGCGCGTGATGCCGCCGCCCTGGCCCGTCGTTCGACGGAGCCGTCCGATCTGTCGCTGCTGGGGCTCGTGCGCCACATGGCCGGGGTGGAACACGGT
The DNA here is from genome assembly GCF_008120935.1 of Streptomyces sp. sk2.1. Classification (GTDB taxonomy): domain Bacteria; phylum Actinomycetota; class Actinomycetes; order Streptomycetales; family Streptomycetaceae; genus Streptomyces. The sequence continues at coordinate 15,302 of NZ_RDBO01000062.1, read as the reverse complement.
CACGCCGACTTCCTGCGCGAGCGGATCGACGGTCGAGCGGGGCGGTGGACGTCGCGGAGGGATGCCGCGCTGGCGGATTCCGCCCGTCCCTTTGCGAGCGTGCAGGGCGCGTGACGCGGCGACGGCCGCGTGGGTTCTTGCGGTGTGGACATCGAGCAGGCCCGCGCGGCCGTGGTGGGCCTCGGGCTCGGCATCGCCGGGCTTCCGCGGTGGCCCTGATCCGTCTGCCACCGGTCGAACCCGTCGTCGGCACCGGTGGCCGAAGATCCTGGAGGCACCGGAGGCACCGGAGGCACCGGAGGCACCGGAGATCCCGGAGACCTCGGAGGGCGTCCGGCATTCCCGGCTGCCGCAGGGCCGATACCGGGGTATGGCGGGGTGCCGCCCGCGCCGTCACGGGCGGCACCCCGGGGCCCCGCGTCAGGTGCGCGGGGCCGGTCCGTCGCCGATGTCGGCGATGATCTGCTCCAGGTCGGCCGGTACCGCGCTCCGCAGACGGGGAGTGGCGGCATCCGCCCTGCCTGTACCACTGATGTACCCGACGGACTCGACGCCGTCGACGGGCCGTTCGGCCGGATCGGACATGGAACCTCCTGCACGGTGGGGAAGGGCAGCACCGACCGGCCCACGTGGCCGGTCGGCGCAACCATCCGGTCCCGGCTAAAGGCAGGCATGCGCGGACGCTGCGGGAAGCCGCCCCGCGCGAGTGCCCGGGGCGAACCGTCCCGCGCGAGCGCTGAGAAAACCGCGCGGGAAGGGCCGTCCTACGCCGCCGTGCACAACCTCCAGACGCCGGGCTGCACCTCCGACCAGCCGGGGCGGGTCGGCCCTCCGGAGTCGAGCCCGTCCAGCCGGCGGCGGGCGTAGGACTCCAGCCGGGCATCGGCCAGGGACGCGGCGTACGTCAGACAGGTGGTGAAGTGCCCCTGCGCCACCTCCCGTTCACCGGACTCCAGGGCCAGCAGCCCCAGTACCCGATGGGCCTCGAACCCGGTCCGCGCGTCCTGCGCCGCGCAATCCAGCGCGGGCGGTACCAGCGCGGCGGCCGCGTCCGTCGCCCCGGCGTCGAGACGCAGACCCGCGAGACCGGTCAGGGCCCGGCAACGCTCGATCTCCGCCCCCGCCACATCGGCCGCCATCAGGGCGCGCTCGTACAGTTCCCCGGCCGTGTCCAGGCGGCGCCGCTGCCAGGCGAGGTCGCCCAGCGACCGCAGCAGCCGGGCCTGCGCCGCGAGATCACCCAGGTGCTGCGCCGCCTCCAGGGCCAGACCCTGGCACGCGTCCCGCTCCTCCCAGGCCCCCAGCACCTCCAGGAAACCCGTCATGCCGTCCACCAGCCGCAGGCACTGCGCCCACAGCCGGGCCGCGTGCGCCTGCCGGACCACGGCCATCAGCGCGGGCAGCCGCAGGCGGAACCACTCCAGCGGATGCGCCCCGTCGACCGTCGTGGGCCCGGACGGCCCCGCTTCCTCCACCGCCCTCGCGAACGCCCCGCACAACCGGGCCAGCGCGGCCCGGACCGCCTCGGGTTCCTCCTCCGCCTGGAGCCGCTCCCGGGCCAGCAGCCGCAACAGCTCCGGCAGGTGGTGATGGTCCGGGCGCCCCGCGGACGGCAGCTCCGCGCACAGCAACCGCGCACGCACCAGCGAGTCGGTCGTCGCACGTGCCGTCGCCACATCCGTGTCCAGCACCGCCGCCGCGGCGTCCGGCGCGAAAGGACCGGCGGGCAACAGCCCGAACAGCCGGAACGCCCGCAGCTCGGCGGCACCGACCCCGTCCAGGGCGGCGCACAGCCGGGCACGGAACCCGGGGCTCGCCGCCTCCAGCTCCGCGAGCCGGGTGCGTTCGTCGCGCAGCCGGGCCGCGAGGCCGCCGAGCGGCAGCCGCGACCGGCCGGTCAGCGCGTCCGCCGCCGCCCGCAACGCCAACGGCAACCGGCCGCACGACTCCACGACCCCGGCGCACTCCGCACCCTCCGCGACATCCGCCGGCTGTCCGGCCGCCGCCGCGAACAGCCGCCGCGCCTCCCGCGCCGTCGGCACGTCGAGGCGGACGACCCGCCCGGCGAGCCCGTCGGGCACCCGCCGACAGGTGACCAGCACCGTGCAGTCCGGTACGGCCGACAGCACCGGCCGCACCTGCTCGGCATCGGCCACGTCGTCCAGGACCAGCAGCACCCGCCGCCCGTCCGTCGACTCCGCCACCATGTCGCGCAGTTCGCCGACCCGTTCCGGCAGTGGTCCTCGGACCCCGTACCGGCGCAGCACCCCGGTCAGTACGCCGACGGCATCCAGCGGACCGCGCCCGTCGGGCCGCAGCCGCACGAAGACCGGCACGTCGAACAGGTCCCCCGTGCGATGTGCGACCGTCAGCGCCAGGGCGGTCTTGCCGACCCCCGCCGTACCGGTGACGATCACGAGCCTTCCGCCGGGCGCTCCCAGCACGTCCCGCAGCGCCGCCAACTCTTCCTCGCGCCCCGTGAACAGCTCGTCGGCCGGGGGCAGTTGCGCCACCGTCGAGCCGCCGGACGGCACCTGCGGCCGGGAGGCCGCCGACCCGGGGGCGGGCACCGGGCCGGCGGCCCGCGCGGCACCGACGGCCCGCGCGGGCCCGGAACCCGCATCGGGCCCGGCACCCGGCACGTGCCCGACGGAGCCCGAAGCGTGCCCGGAGCCCGGTGCGCGCCCGGGGTCCGCAGCGTGCCCGGAGCCCGGTGCGTGTCCCGGAGCCGGCGCGTGCCCGGCCCGCGCCGTCGGCCTGAGCAGCGAGGGGTCGCCCACCAGGATCCGCTGGTGCAACGCCTGGAGCGAACGGCCCGGCTCTATGGCCAACTCGTCCACCAGCCCCCGGCGCAGCCGCCCGAAGACCTGCAACGCGTCCGCCTGCCGTCCCGACCGGTACAGCGCCACCATCAGGTGCGCGTGGAACTCCTCCCGCAACGGCAGCTCCGCGACCACCGACTGCAACTCGCCGATCAGCTCGCGATGGCGTCCCAGATGCAGCTCGGCCCGGATGCACTGCTCCAGCGCCGCCGTGCGCACCTCCGCCAGACGCACCGCCGTCGCGTCCAGGAGCGGGCCGTGCGGGGTGTCCGACAGCAGCGGTCCGCGCCACAGCCCCAGCGCCTGACGCTGGAGATCGGCCGCGGCCCGGTAGTCCTGCCGCTCCATCACCTCCCGGCCCCGGCCGTGCAGCTCCTCGAAGACCGTCAGGTCCAACTGGGCCGGGTCGATCCGCAGTTCGTAACCCGGTGGCCGGGTCACCAGCGCGTCCCGGCCGAACTCGGCGTCCGCCTCGTGCAACAGCTTGCGCAGCTGCGAGACGTACACCTGGAGTGTCGTCGTCGCGGTACGGGGCGGGTTCTCCCCCCACAGCTCGTCGATCAGACCGTCCACCGAGACGATCTCGTTGGCCCGCACCAGCAGTGTGGCGAGCACGACCCGGATCTTCGCCGCACGAGGCGTCAGATCCCCCGCAGCCCCCGCAACTACTGCGGTTCCGACAGTCCCCGCGGCCCCCGCGGTTCCGGCGGCCCCCCGCGGGGCACGCACCTCCAACGGTCCGAGAATCCTGAATCGCATGCGGCCCCCTGTCCTCGGCGCCCCACGATAGGCGGGGTGACACCCCTGCTTTCGGACAGGCTCCCCCCTAAATCCGCCGGACACCGCCCCGACCCCGCCCGCACCGCACACGGGATCTGCAAGCCCTGCTTTAGCCCCTGCGACGAGCATGCGCACGCCCTGGCCTGAGCGGACACCACACCTCCCGCCCCGGTCCCGAGCGCACCACGAGGGGGTCGAGAATGACCGGCAACTACACCGCCGACACCACACGAGACGACACCGGGCACGGCACGTTCACCCAGCTGATGCTCGACCGGGCGCGGACCCTGGCCCACGACGACGCCCACATATTCCTGCGGGACTCCGGCACCGGCACCACCGCGGAACACCTCACCTACGCCGCACTCGACCGCGCCGCCCGGACCCTGGCGGTCCGGCTGCGCGAGCGCGGCGCCGCGGGCCAGCCCGTCCTGCTGCTCCACCCGCCCGGCCCGGACTTCATCGAGGCGTTCATCGGCTGCCTGTACGCCGGGGCGATCGCCGTCCCCGCCCCGCTGCCCGGCGACCGCGGCGAACGCCTGCAGCGCGTGACCGGCATCATCAAGGACACCGGCGCGCAACTCGTCCTCACCGACACGGCCAACGCCCCCGAGGTGTCGCTGTGGCTCGCCACCGCCGGCCGCGGTGACGTCGTCTGCCTCGCCTCCGACATCGACGACGGGACCGACCCGGACGACTGGAAGGCCCCGCTGACCGGCCCCGACGACCTGGCGTTCCTCCAGTACACCTCCGGCTCCACCTCGAAGCCGCGCGGCGTCATGGTCAGCCACCGCAACCTCCTCGCCAACCAGGCGACCATCCACCGCGCCCTGCGCACCACCCCCGCCGACCGGTTCGGCAGCTGGCTTCCCCACTACCACGACATGGGCCTCATCGCCCATCTGCTGCACCCCCTGTGGCTGGGCAGCGCCTCCGTGCAGATGTCCTCGACCGCCTTCGTCAAACGCCCCGTCCGCTGGCTGAAGATGATCGAACAGCACGGGGTGACGATCGGCGGCGGCCCCAACTTCTGCTACGACCTGTGTCTGCGCCGGGTCACCGACGAACAGCTCGCCGACCTCGACCTGACGAACTGGCGACTGGCCCTCAACGGCGCCGAACCGGTACGCGCCCGGACCCTGGAGGCCTTCGCCGCCCGCTTCGGCGCGGCCGGCCTGCGGGCGGACACCGTCTACCCGGCCTACGGCCTCGCCGAGGCCACCCTCATGGTGTCGGGCGGCACCCCCGGCCGCCCCTATGGTTGGCTCACCGTCGACGGCCCCGGCCTCGAACACGACACCCTGCGCGCCCCCGCCACCGGCCACGGCGCCCGCACCCTGGTCAGCAGCGGCACCGCCGACGACTTCGACCTCCGCATCGTCGACCCCGTCGGCGGCGGCGAACTGCCCGCCGGACACGTCGGCGAGATCTGGTTGCGCGGCGACAGCGTGGCACAGGGCTACTGGCGCAAGCCCCTGGAGACCGCCGAGACCTTCCACGCCACCCTCGCCGGGGGCGCCGGCGGCTACCTGCGCACCGGAGACCTCGGCGTGCTCGACGGCGGCGAACTGTACGTCACCGGACGCCTCAAGGAAGTCATCATCCTCAACGGCCGCAACATCTACCCGCAGGACATCGAGTGGGCGGTGCGCGAGGCGAGCCCCGCACTCGGCGCGGGCCACGGCGCCGTGTTCACGGTGGGCGCCGACCGCGAACAGCTCGTCGTCGTCCAGGAGGTGCGCGCCCCCCACGCCGACCGGGAACGGCTCCAGGACCTCGCCTGCCGGGTACAGGCCCTGATCGGCCGGGACTTCGACGTCCCCGCGGCCAACGTCGTACTGGTGCGCCCCGGCACCCTGCGCCGCACCACCAGCGGCAAGGTCCAGCGCACCCTGATGCGCAGGCTCTTCCTGGAAGGACAGCTGTCCGCGCTGTACGAGGTCCTCGACCCGGAGGTCCGGGCACTCCTCCAGCCGCACCCGGACGCCGACGGCCCGCTGCCGGTCACCACCGGCGCACGGTGGCGGGACACCTCGTGGTGAGCGGCGTCGCCGCCCCGCCGCGGACCCCCGCCCCCGTCGTCCGGCCCGGCGGCCCGGCGACGCTCCCCGACCGGGCGGCCGAACTGGAGGAACTCCTCGGCGACCCGGCGGCCCGCGGCAACCCGGTCGGCTTCGCCGCCCTGCTCTCCGCCGACCGGCGCGCCGTGCTGTCCGCCGACGCCGAGGACCTGCTCGACGACTTCGGCATGCACCTGGAATACGTACCGCGCGAACTGGGCGGCCGGTTCGACTCCGCGGAGACGCTGCTGCGCGTGATGCGGCCGGTCTTCCGCCGCGACGTGGCCCTCGGCATGGGGTACGGCATGAGCACCTTCATGGCCGCCTCCGACGTGTGGATGACCGGCGGCACGGAACAGCGCGCCTGGCTGGCCGGGCTGCTGCGCTCCCGCGCCAAGGCCGCCATCGCCCAGCACGAGACCGCCCACACCAACGACTTCGTGCGCAGCCAGGTCCGCGCGACGCCGAAGGACGGCCGACTGCACGTCACCGGCGCCAAGACCATCGTCAACAACGGCCGCCGCGCCGACGCCCTGGTGCTGTTCTGCCGCACCGACGAACGCGTCGGCAGCCGGAGCCACTCGGCGCTGCTGCTCGACCCGCACACCCTGCCCGCCGACCGGTACCGCGTCAGGGCCCGCCGCCCCTCCGTCGGACTGCGCGGATGCCTGCTGGACGGCATGGAGTTCGACGACTGCCCGGTCCCCGCACAGGCCCTGCTAGGACCGGCCGGCAGCGGGGTCCCCACCGCCCTGCGGTCCTTCCAGATGAGCCGCACCCTCACCGCCGCACTGGTGGCCGCGTCCGTCGACACCAGCCTGCGCACCGCCGTGCTCGTCGACCGCATGCAGGGCCCCGGCGACGGCGGGCTCTCGCCCGTGGACCCCGAGCACACGGCGGCCACCCTCGCCAACGCCTTCGTGAACCTGCTGTTCTACGACTGCCTCGCCGTCGTCGCCACCCGGGCCCTGCACCTGTGCCCGGCCGAGACCAGCGTCTACTCCGCCGCCATCAAGGCCCTGCTGCCGCGCGTACTGAGCGAGACGATGTACGACCTGGCGACCGTGCTCGGCTCGCAGCTCTACACCCGCGGCGGCACGATCGGCGTCTTCCAGAAGCACATCCGGGACGTGCCGGTCGTCAGCCTCGGGCACGCCGGGACCGTCGCCTGCCAGACGACGATCATCCCGCAGCTCCAACGGCTCGCCCGCGACTGGTTCACCGGAGAGCCCGCCCACCCCGCCCTGTTCCGCCCCGGCGCCCCGATGGCCCCGTTCTCCTACCCGCGCCTCGCACTCGCCTGCGGCCGGGACAGCCTCAGCGCCTCCCTGGTCGCGACGGCCGCGGGACTGACCGGCCGCAACCCCGTCGAACGCGCACTGCGCGCCCTGGCCGAGCAGATGGTCGACGAACTGCGCGACCTGCGCACCCGCGTCCTGGCCCTGCCGTCCGTGGACGAGCACACCCCGGTGCGGCCCGCGTGGTTCGCCCTGACCGACCGGTACGTCCTCGTGCTCGCCGCCGCGGCCGTACTCGGCGTGTGGCGGCACGCCCACGACGGCACGGACCCCTTCCTCGCCGACCCCGCCTGGGCGACCGCGGCGCTGCACCGCATCGCCCGACGGCTCGGCGCCCCCGCCGTGGACCTGCCCGTCGAGTGCATGGCCCGCGTCCACCAGGAGGTACTGGCCAGGTTCGGCGACCGCCGCAGCTACGACCTGTACAACACCCCGCTACCCGGCTGACCGCCGACGGCGGCACGACCACCCGCCGACGACGGCCCCCCAAAAAAGCCCCCGAGGAGACCCGGCATGACCTTCTCCGCGCCGCCCAAGGCGGCGGCCCGCCTGCACGGCTGGCTCACCGACCGCCTGGCGGCCTATCTGGACCGGGCCCCGGAGAGCATCGACCCGACGGTGCCGCTCGCCGTGTACGGCATGGACTCCGTGTGCGCGCTGAGCCTGTGCGGCGACGTCGAGGACGACTTCGGCATCGCCGTGGACCCCTCCCTGGCCTGGGACCACCCCACGGTCTCCGCCCTGGCCGGCTATCTGGCCGCACGCGGCGTCGAGCCGCCCGCCGACGGGCGGCGGGCATGAACCCGGGCGCCGTCGCCATCGTCGGCCTGGACTGCGTCTTCCCCGGCGCCCCCGACGCCGACGCGTACTGGGACCTGCTGATCCGGGGCGCCGACGCGATCGGCGAACTGCCCGAGCAGCGCCGTACCGGCCCCGGCTTCGACGAAGCGGTCCACGGCGGCTTCATCGAGGACATCGGGACCTTCGACAACGACTTCTTCGCCATCTCGCCGCGCGAGGCCGCCGCGATGGACCCCCAGCAACGGCTGCTCCTGCAGTGCGCGTGGCGGGCGCTGGAGAACTCCGGACGCTCCCCCTCCGCGCTCGCGGGCAGCGACACCGGCGTCTTCGTCGGCGTGATGGGCACCGAATGGGCCCAGCTCCACATGTCCGACTACGCCCGGGTCACCCCCCAGCTCGGAGCCGGCAGCAGCTCCGGCATGACCGCCAACCGCATCTCCTACCACCTCGACCTCAAGGGCCCCAGCCTCGCCGTCGACACCGCCTGCTCCTCGTCGCTGGTCGCCGTGCACCTGGCGGTCAACTCGCTGCTGTCGGGCGAGTGCTCCACCGCCGTCGCCGGAGGCGTCAACCTGGTCCTCACCCCGGCCCTCGGGCTGGTCTACGCACGCATGGGACTGGCCGCACCGGACGGACGCTGCAAACCCTTCAGCGCGGACGCCGACGGCATCGGGCGCAGCGACGGCGTGGGCGCCGTGGTGCTGCGGCGACTGGCGGACGCCCAGGCCGACGGGCAGCGGATCTACGCCGTCATCCGCGGCACCGCCGTCAACCAGGACGGCCGCAGCAACGGCGTCACCGCCCCCAACCGCTGGTCGCAGCGCGAAGTCGTCGCCGCCGCCTGTCGCCGGGCCGCGATCACGGCCGGACAGGTGCGCTTCATGGAGGCCCACGGCACCGGAACCGCCCTCGGCGACATCATCGAGTGCGCCGCCCTCGGCGAGCTGCACGCCGTGCAACGGGAGGAGCCCTGCGGCATCGGCTCCGTGAAGGGCAACCTCGGCCACACCGAAGGGGCCGCCGGCATCGCCGGCCTGATCAAGGTCGCGCTCGCCCTGCACCACCGGATCGTGCCGGCCAGCCGGTTCGCCACCCGCGAGAACCCGCAGCTCCGGCTCGCCGAACGCGGCCTGCGCCTGCTCAAGGCCCCCGTGCGGCTGCCCGCCGACGAGGTCTTCGCCGGGGTCAGCAGCTTCGGCATGGGCGGCACCAACGCCCACGCCGTCCTGGTTGACGGCGGTGCCGCGGATGACGGCGTAGATCCGCTGCCCGTCGGCCTGGGCGTCCGCCAGTCGCCGCAGCACCAC
>NZ_RDBO01000062.1:0-6134 GCF_008120935.1 Streptomyces sp. sk2.1 | reverse complement strand
CGCCTCCTGGTCCGGCAGTCCTCCCGCCCCTCCGACCGGATGGCCCAGGTCAGGGCGACTTCCATCGAGGGCGCGCTGGCCGATGCGCTCGGCGACGATGCCGAGGGGCTCAAGGAAGTCACCGAGGCCCTGGACGTGTTGGCCCGCCATCTGTCCCCGCAGGCCCGGTCCCGCAAGCAGGGCTGACCGAAGGGGCGACGGCGGTCGACTCCGTCGACGACAACCGACGACAACCGACGACAACCGACGACAACCGACGACGGTCGGTGATGATCGACGACATGCGGGTCCGATGCGGAACCGGTGCGGGTCCGGTGCGGTTCCCTCGTGCCGGATCGGGCACCCGCGGCGGCGACGATCGACGCCCCGGCCGCGCGCACAAGCTCCGCTTAACCGGTGAGGGCTAGCTTCCCGGTACATGAGCATCCACGAAACCGAAGCAGAGCTGTGGATCCGGCGCTTCCACCCGGCTCCCGAGAAGCCGATCAGGCTCGTCTGCCTGCCGCACGCCGGTGGTACCGCCTCCTACTTCTTCCGCTACTCGCAGATCCTCGCGGCGACCGCGGACGTGCTCACGATCCAGTACCCGGGGCGCCAGGACCGGCGGCACGAACCGCCGCTGACGACGGTGAGCGCCCTGGCGGACCGGATCCACCGGGTGCTCGCCCCCTACCACGACCGCCCGCTGGTCCTCTTCGGCCACAGCATGGGCGGCATCCTCGGCTTCGAACTGGCCCGCAGGATGGAACGCGAGGGCCGGCCGCCCAGCGGCCTCATCGTCTCGGGGCGGCGCGCCCCCGACATCTACGCCGCGGACAACGTGCACACCCGCGGGGACGAGGCGCTGATCGCGGAGATGGGCACCCTCTCGGGCACCGACCCCGGGGTCCTCGCCGACGAGGAGATCCTGCGCATGGTCCTGCCCGCCATGCGCGCCGACTTCAAGGCGATCGAGACCTACCGCTACCGGCCGGACGGGGAGGGCCCCGCCCTCGACTGCCCGCTGAGCGTGCTCACCGGGGCCTCCGACCCGCGCGTCACCCTGGAACAGGCCAGGGCCTGGCGGCAGTTCACCAACGGCCCCTTCACCTTCCGCAGCTTCCCGGGCGGCCACTTCTTCCTGACCCCGCAGCAGGACGCCGTCACCGCGGCGATCGCCCAGGACCTGGCCTCGCTCGCCCAGCCCGCCACCCACTGAACCCGTGGCGCACGGGAAGCTGTTGGCCATCAGTGACCTGCACGTCGGTTACCCCGAGAACCGCCTCCTCGTCGAAGGACTGCGGAGCACCACCGATCAGGACTGGCTGATCGTCGCCGGTGACATCGGCGAGCTGGTGGCGGACATCGAATGGGCGGTGCGGCTGCTGAGCGAACGCTTCGCCAAAGTGGTGTGGGCCCCGGGGAACCACGAACTGTGGACCCCGCCCGACGACCCGGTGCAGCTGCGGGGCGAGGAGCGGTACCGGCACCTGGTGTCGCTCTGCCGGGCCGCGGGCGTCGTCACCCCGGAGGACCCCTACCCCGTGTGGCACGGCCCCGGCGGACCCGTGCTCGTCGCCCCGCTGTTCCTGCTGTACGACTACACCTTCCGCACCGGAACGGCCCGGAACAAGGAGGAGTCGCTGGCGCAGGCGTACCGGAGCGGCGTCGTCTGCTCGGACGAATTCCTCCTGCACCCCGACCCGTACCCGAGCCGCGAGGCGTGGTGCCGCGAGCGGGTCGCCGCCACCGAGCGACGGCTCCTGGCCGTCGACCCGGAGCTGCCGACCGTACTGGTCAACCACTTCCCGCTGGTGCGCGAGCCGACCAGGATCCTGCGCCACCCCGAGTTCGCCCAGTGGTGCGGCACCACGCGTACCGCCGACTGGCACCTGCGCTTCCGCTCCCGGACCGTCGTCTACGGCCATCTGCACATCCCCCGCACCAGCTGGTACGACGGCGTGCGCTTCGAGGAGGTGTCGGTCGGCTACCCCCGGGAGTGGCGCACGCCGGGCCACCCCCGTACCGTCCCGCGCGTCGTCCTCCCCGGCTGAGGGGCGCGTTCCTCCCGGCCGGGGGCGCGCCCTTCCGGGCCGAGAGGTGTTCCCTTCCCGGCCGCYAGGGGGTGCGGGACGAACTTGCTGCCCCGCAGGTTGTGGCCACCGCTCCCCGGCCCCCACCCGCCCGGAACGTACATAGCCTGCTGCTCATGACGCTGCTGAGCCGAGACGCCGAACGGACGCAGCTCGACGACGCGCTGACCGCCTGCGGGCGGGGCGGCACCGGCATCGTGCTGGTGGAGGGCGCCGTGGGCTGTGGCAAGTCCGCCCTGCTGCGGTACTGCGCCGACGCCGCGCACCGCCACGGCGTCACGACCGTGCGCGCCGCGTACCCGGACTGCCCCACGGACCTCACCACCGCGCTCGGCGACGTTCCCGAGCGGGCCCCCGTGGTCGTCTGCCTCGACGACGTCCACCACGCGGACGCCGCATCCCTGGGCCGGCTGACCGCCTGGGTGCGCACCACGTCCCACACGGCCCGGGACGGCGGCCTGCTGCTCGTGCTCGCCGCGACCGACGCGTCCCACCACGACGCCGGACTCGCCACCGAACTGCTGAAACACCCCGCGTGCACGAGGATTCGCGTCGGCCCCCTGGACCGCACCGCGACCGCGGCACTGGTACGTCGGCACACCGGCGGGCCGGCCGCCCCCGCCGTGACCGACGGCCTGTACCTCGCCGGCGGCGGGAACCCGTTGCTGCTGCGCGCACTGCTCGCCGAGCCCGGACACGTCCCCGAGCCGGGCGGCCCCTTCTCGCGCGCCGTCCTCACCTGCCTGCAACGCTGCGGAGCGACCGCCCCGCACCTGGCCCGGGCGCTCGCGGCCCTCGGGGACGGCGCGACCACGGAACGCGTGGCGAGCGTGCTCCGCACGACACCGACCGAGACCGACCGCATCCTGACCGCACTCCGGGCCGCGGGTCTCGTCCTCGGCCACCGGCTGCGGCACGCCGCGGCAGCGGCGGCGGTGCTGGACGACATGGACCCGGGGGAACGCGAAGCACTGCACCGGCGGGTGGCCCGCGTCCTCCATGAGTCCCGGGCCGAAGCAGCCGTCATCGCCGACAGCCTGCGGGCCTGCGGCGGCATCGACGGCTCCCAGGGTTCCGGGGGCTGCGACGACCTCGACGGCTCCGACCGCGGCTGGGTCGTACCCGTACTGCGCGAGGCCGCACAACAGGCCATGGCGGTCGACGAACCCGAGCGGGCCGCCGCCTGTCTGCAACTCGCCCACGCATCCTGCGCGACCGACACGGACGAACGGACCCGCAGCGAGATCATGCTCCAACTCGCGGCCATCACCTGGCGGTTGAGCCCCGCAGCGGCGGAACAGCACCTGGAGGCGCCGCTCGCCGCGCTGCGCGCCGGACGGCTCGGCACCGCCACCGCCGGGCACCTCGCGAGACTCCTCGTCGCCCAGGGGCGCATCGAGGAGGGAGCCGAGGCACTGCGCCGCGCGACGGGCACCGATGCCACGAGCAGTGCGACGACGGACGGCGGTGGCCCGGACCGTGCGACGACGGACGGCGGTGGCCCGGACCGTGCCGCGGGGGCCGGTGCCACGGGCCGTGCCGCGGAGGCCGACGTGCTGCGGGAACTCTTCGCGCTTCCGCCGGGCGGGAGTTCCCCCGCTCCGCCCGGCGGAGAACACCTGAACGCCTGTGCGGCACTGTGGACCCACCCGGGCCACCAGGACGACGCGCAGGACGCCGGGCGCTTCCTCGACGGTGCCCCGGCCACCCAGGGCACCCACGAAGCCCTGGCCCAGGCGGTACGGACACTCATCCATGCCGACCAGCCCCGCAGGGCCGCCGACTGGTGCCGACGCCTCCAGGAACAAATCGCCAGGCACCGGGCACCCGGACTCCGGGCCATGTACGGCACCCTGCACGGCGAGGCGCTGCTGCGCCTGGGCGACCTCGCGGGCGCCGAACGGGAGGCGACCGCGGCGATCCGGGCGGTCACCGGCCGAGGAGGCCACTTCCGGTCCGCACCGGTCGCCGTTCTCGTCACGGCACTCACCGACATGGGCCGGTACGACGAAGCGGCACGGCACCTCGAACCGCTGATACCGGAACGGACCCTGGCGACGGTCCACGCACTGCCCCTGCTCCGCGCCCGCGGACAGTACTTCCTGGCCACCCGGCGGACGGAGGCGGCGCTGGGCGAATTCCTCGACCTGGGCCGTCTCGCCCGGCGGTGGGGCCTGGACCGGCCGCGCCAACACCCCTGGCGCACCGACGCAGCCGAGGCGCTGTTGAGACTGGGCAGACACCAGGAGGCCGCGGAACTGATCGCCGAGCACCTGGCCCTGCCCGACGCGACGGGGCCACGACTGCGCGGCGTCGCGCTGCGCCTCAGGGCGGCCACCGAGACGCCCCGCGAACGAACCCGGCTGCTGACCCGCGCGGTCGCCGAACTCCGTGGCAGCGGCGACCGGTTGGAACTGGCACGGGCCCTCGCGGACCTGGGCCGGGGCTTCCAGACGCTGGGCGAGGGAACGCGCGCCGGCTCCGTGGTGCGACGCGCCTGGGGCCTGGCCGCCGACTGCGGGGCGGCGCCGTTGTGCGAGGAGATCCTGCCGGGCCAGGATCCCGGCGCACCGGGCTCCGCACGCGGCACGGGCGGTGTGGTCGGTGCGGAGAAGGCCGACCGGCTGAGCGAATCGGAACGGAAGGTCGCCGCGCTGGCCTCGGCCGGATACACGAACCGCGAGATCGCGGCCGAACTCTTCATATCCACCAGCACCGTCGAACAGCATCTCACCAGGATCTACCGCAAGTTGCACATAACCCGGCGGCGGGACCTGCCGTTGGACCTCGAATTCGACCCCTGTGAATCCGCCCCCCTCCGATCGTGACCGGAACCCGGCTCAGCAACCCGCAAGAAGGGCTTTAGCCCTGCTTGTGAGGGTGGCCGACCGGATGGTGGGCGTAGGCGCGGGAACTCCACCCAGCGTGTGATTTCTGCGTGTTGATGAAACGGAGACCGGGCATCGTGCTTTCTGAATCTGACATGCCGCAGAACGAACCGATCGCAGTGGTGGGTCTGGCGTGCCGTTTTCCGGGCGGAGAAAGCCCGGAAGCCTTCTGGGGCCTCCTGGTCGCGGGCGGTGACGCGATCGGTGAGGTGCCCGCCGACCGCTGGGACGCGGAGGCGTTCCATGACGTGGACCCGTCGGCGGCCGGGAGGACGGTGGCGCGGCGTGCCGGATTCCTGGATCGGGTCGACGGGTTCGACGCGCGTTTCTTCGGGATCTCGCCGCGCGAGGCGACGGCGATGGACCCGCAGCAACGACTGATGCTGGAGCTGGCGTGGGAGGCGTGCGAGAACGCGGGGCTGGTACCGGGAAAGCTTTCCGGAACCCCGGCCGGTGTGTTCGTGGGAGCGATGGCCGACGACTACGCGACGCTGTCGCGGCGTGCCGGTGCGGAGGGGATCGGGGCGTTCACCTCGACGGGTCTGGCCCGGAGCGTGATCGCCAACCGGGTGTCGTATCTGTTGGGCCTGACGGGTCCCTCGCTGGTGGTGGACTCGGGCCAGTCGTCCTCCCTGGTGGCGGTCTTCCAGGCGTGCGAGGCGCTGCGCAGGGGTGAGGTGTCGCTCGCGCTGGCGGGTGGTGTGAACCTGATGCTGACCCCGGAGTCGTCGGTGGTGGTGTCGAAGTTCGGTGGGCTTTCGCCGGACGGTCGGGCGTATGTGTTCGACGAGCGGGCGAATGGTTATGTGCGGGGTGAGGGCGGCGGCCTCGTCGTGCTGAAGCGGCTGGTGGACGCGGTCGCGGACGGGGACGACGTGGTGTGTGTGATCGCGGGCGGCGCGGTCAACAACGACGGCGGCGGAGAAGGGCTCACGCAGCCGTCGGTCTCGGGGCAGGAACGGGTGCTGCGCCAGGCGTACGCGGACGCGGGGATCGCCCCGGCTGATGTGGATTACGTGGAGTTGCACGGTACGGGTACCCGGGTGGGTGATCCGGTGGAGGCGGCTGCGCTGGGTCGTGTGCTGGGGCGGGCGGAGGGTCGTTCCGGTGTGTTGCGGGTGGGGTCGGCGAAGACGAATGTGGGGCATCTGGAGGGTGCTGCGGGGGTTGTCGG
>NZ_RDBO01000061.1:4024-28241 GCF_008120935.1 Streptomyces sp. sk2.1 | reverse complement strand
GTCCGCGGACAGTCCGCGCGGACGGATCTGGATGTCCGCCCGGATACCCCTGATGTCCGACGGGTTGTCCGCCCCCGCTGTGACGCGGGCCCGCCGTCGCGGCGGGCCGAGGACAGACCGCAACGCGGACCGGGACGGTCCCCGGCGGACCGGAGTGGGGACCGGGTGGGGACGGACCGCAACGCGGTCCGGGACGGACCGGGGACGGACCGGGCTGGGGACCGGGGACACATTGGGGGACCAAGCTGGGGACGGCGTGGGGACGGAGTGGGGACCATCCCCACCCGGTCCCACGCTCACCGAGCGGGACCACGCTCGGTGAGCGTGAACGCCGTGAATCAGTGAGCGTGAACGCCGTGAACTGGGACCGTGAACCGAGCTCACCGCACCGGTTCACGCTCACCCAARAACCGGTAATCAGGAAGCGGTAATCCGTACCGGTACGGGTGCTCGTACGGCGCCTGTACGAGCACCGCGGCGTACGACCGGTACGGCCGTACCGTACGGCGCACGTACGGCCGTACCGGATGCAGTTGCGCGTGATCTGCGAAGTGCTTCCCGCCCAGGCGGGAACTGGGTTCTCCGCAGTTCGTCCGGCCCTTCGCCGGGGCCGTACGTACGCCGTACAGGCGCCGTACGTACGCCTCGGCAATGCACCCGTACGTGCGCTGTCCGCGTGCGGTAGTGCGGCAGCGATGCCGCCCGTACGGTGACTGGAACTACCGGTTCTTGGGTGAGCGTGAACCGGTGCGGTGAGCTCGGTTCACGGTCCCAGTTCACGGCGTTCACGCTCACTGATTCACGGCGTTCACGCTCACCGAGCGTGAACGCGCTCAGGCGCTGGGGACCGAGCGGGGACGGTCCCCACCTGTTCCCCAGCCCGGGCGGACATCCAGATCCGTCCGCGCGGACTGTCCGCGGACAAGGCGTCGCCGTCGACACGGATGTCGCCGTCGTGTCGCGACAGCAGCCGTTGAACACGGGCCCCGTGTCGCTGAACGCCGATCTTGTCGCGATGAAGACGAGACCTGTGTCGTTGAACGCCGAGACCTCCCGCGAGACCTATGCGAGACCGAGAATTGCCCCGCGAGACCGGCTGGCCTCGAAGCCCGGCAGCGTGCTCCCGAAGCGAACGGGGACGCCCCCGAAGCCGATGGCCGTGCCCTCGAAACACCACACAGGATGAGGAAATGAAGTCATACGGCAGGGGCGAATCGAAAGAATGAAATGCCAACATTCGCGGAGAATTGGAGGACCCCGAGATTCGACAGTTTCCCGATTTGGGAATCGGGATCCGGAATTCATCGGGTTCCGCAAATAGGAAAAGGGATGTATGCTGGCAGCTGATCGCCAGTTCCGGGAAGCCGGACAGATCACTCGGTCCACAAATGAGTCGGGCCCCACGCCTCTGTTGCACGAGATCGTGGGGCCCCCGGTTCCGGACCTGGGATGGGCTCGGCCGTGGCATCGGCCGGGCCCATCGTTGCTGCTAGTTCAGCTGCCAGAGCTTGTACACCCAGTACGCGGCCTGGCTGGCACGCGCGATCAGGATGCATACCTGGACGGCTGACTGCCGCTTGGTCCGGTCCGGCTTGGTTCCCTCGTCGGGGTTCCTGCCGGACACCGAATCACCTCCTCCCGGTAGACCAGCTGAAATCCACCGGAATTCTTGGAGGGGTGTCTCGACAGTAGCAGAATCGCGCCTACTGAAAAGCGGCTCCCTGAATGCGGCACCCATGCGGCGCGGCTAATAGTGAGAGCTGTCCGGCGGATCCGAGGCGTGGGTAATAGCTGGCTCGCGCTCCGGGCAAGTCTCGGCGTGGTTCCGGTTACGGTCTCGGCGCCGAGCCAGTGATCTTGGTTAGATTCCGAGAGAGGCGGGCCGGGCGGGCCGGGCGCTCCAATCGGCCCCGGCGTTGGTCATGGGTTGCTGCCGATCCAGACCGTACGGCGCTCGGTGTTGAACACGTGCCAGATGCGGTCGCCGGTGGTCATCTCGATCTGCTGGCGGACGAGCCGCTCGCCCCGGTGGACGCTGCAAGCTAGATCGCCCTTGAGCCGGTTGTGGCGCTCGGGGTGCGCGTGGCCGGGGCCGGTACGGTCCGCATCACGAACCGGGAAGATCCGCTCGCGCGTATCTGTGCGGGATCGGCGGCATGAGCTATCTCGGCTCGGCCCCGTTCGCCGCCCAGAACGTCGCAGTGATCCCGTTCAGGCCGCTGACCACTAGCATCTGGCCCTCCGGTCGCCAGCTCAGTGAGGTGTGGGCTCTGGTCCCACTCGGCCGCAGCCCATCCTCAGGCCCTGTCGGTCGGCGCCGTGCCGACGCCGCGGACACCGATCAACGCGCAACTTGAAGACACTGCCGGCCTCCGTGGGCGGCCGGGAGCGGAGCCGTGGTGGCCCGGGGTGGACCGGGAGCCCGGCTCCACGCGTCGGTGGCCTGGGATGTACCGCCGATCGTCCCCAGTTACGTACGACTCCGTCGCGCACCACCGCGTACGACTTCCTCGCGCAAGGCTCTCCGGCTACACAGCTGCTCTGGCTACACAGCGCTACGTGACCAAGGTGTGCCAACCAACACTCGCCATGTGCCAACAAAAATTCTCGGTCACAGCGGTGAGAACCGAGCGCTCAGTCGGCGGCAGAACCTTCGCCCTTCCCTCGCAGGGGTGAAGCCGCCGGCGGCGACGCCACGACGGGCGTGCCTGCCGGTCAGGGAGCGGGGATGGGGCCTCCGGGCCGGAACCGCTCCACCCCGACGATGTGCCGCACCTTGCCCGGGCGCACGATCACCGCGACTCGCTGCTCCCCCGGCATGATCCACTCGAAGTCACTGCCCAGGTACTTGCGGGCCAGTCGGTCCATGCGGTCGTGTGCCTCCTCGCCCTCGACGAAGCGGGCCACCACGCCACTGATCTGCACTCGGTCGAAGGGGTCGGCGGCGTCCGCGTGCGAGAGATAGACGCGGGGGTCGCGGCGCAGGTTCTCCTCCTTCACTCGGCCCACCGAGGTGTTGAACGTCAGCTCCCCCTCCCCCTCCAGATCCACCCACATGGGGCTGACCTGCGGTGCTCCATCGGCGAACACGGTGCCGACGTACCAGATGTTGGGGGCCTGCAGCCTGGCGCGGACGGCTTCGTCGAATGTCACAGTCATCCCGGAAGGCTACTGACAGTGACCGGGACAGTTCGAGGGAAACCATGGAGTCGGCCAGTTGAATCCGACGCCCGGGCGCGAGCCATCCCCGCGCCCCTGCCCCGGTGGCCGGGACATCGCAGCGGGCTCGTCACCGGCGCTCATCGCGGTCCTCACGGATTCGCCGCGGCCGGCCGACGCCGATGGCCGATGACCAAATGGCTCGGAAGCGTCGGGCGGGTCCGGCCGGGGAGAAAGTACCGTTGGGGCCCATGATCGTATGGCTCAACGGCACCCACGGCGCGGGCAAGACGACGACCAGTGCGCTCGTGCAGCAACTGATCCCGGACTCACGGGTGTTCGACGCCGAGAAGGTCGGCGAGACGCTCATGGACATCAAGCCGGAACTTCCCTGGACGGGCAACTTCCAGCACTGGCCGCCGTGGCGGCCGCTCGTCGTCGAGACCGCCCGCCATGTGCTCGACTACACCGGCGGCACCCTGGTGATCCCCATGACCGTCCTGGTCGAGGAGTACTGGCGCGAGATCGCCGCGGGCCTCGCCCGGCACTCCATCCCGGTACGGCACTTCGTCCTCCACGCCGACCAGGACACCCTCCGGGGACGCATCGAGGGGGACAGTCCCGCCGGCACCTGGGGGTTCCGTCTCGAACACCTCGCTCCCTACGCCGAGGCGGCCCGGACCTGGCTGCACGACGAGGCCGAGGTCGTCGACACCACGCGCCTCACACCCGAACAGGCCGCCCTGCGGATCGCCGAGGCCGTCAAGGGCTGAGCCGGGCCGGAGAATACGGGCGTGAGCCTTTACTACGAAGTGGTCCTCACCTGCTTCCTCCGGGACGGGACCCCCGAACCCGTCCTGGAGGCACTGCGGTGGCACACGGGCGCGGTCGAGGACCGGCCGCCGCACCTCGACGAGGACGAGCACCCGTACCGGTTGCTCGCCCCGGACCCGGACAGCCGGCTGCCGGGCGGGGAATCCGCGTCCCTGCGGTACCAGTCCCTCGGGGGCCGGAACGCCTGGGGCCTGTTCGTCCGGAACCTCTGGATGGATGACGACATCGGCGAACTCACCACGGTCCTGGACCTGTTGGCGCCCCACGTCGAGGACTCCGGATACGGCGGGTACCTGCGCGAGGAGTACGACACGAAGATGTCGGTCCTCATCTTCCGCGACGGGACCCACGGCCCGGAAACGGGTTGACCCGGGACCGCCGCGCGGCAGGGACCACGGACGTCCGCGCGGCGGCCCTCACCCGTCCGCGGCCGCGTCCCAGGACGGCAGGGGCGTTCCCGGTGCGCCCGTGACGTGGAGGACCTCGCACCCCATGAGCCGGGCGGCGGCGAAGAGGCGCCGACGGGCCCGTTCACCGTCCTCGGGCGGGAAGTCGATCCGGATCTGGTGGGGGCGGGACATGTCGTACGTGAGCAGCCAGTCGGTGTCGACGGTCGCGAAGTGGTCCTGTCCCGTGCGGCCGTCCTCGGAGCGCCACGCGCCCCGGTCCGTGGTGGGGGCCAGTGCCTCGCGCAGCAGCCGCAGGCGCTCGTCGTGGGGCACGGGCCCCTCGGACAGGCGCAGGCAGCGGTGGACGCGCGGGCGGAAGGCGTTGAACCACGGTGCCAGGTCCGGCTCCATCCCCACGAGCAGCCGGGATTCGATCCGCCCGGTGGCCCAGCCCTCGATGAACGCGGCCGCCCCCATGTCGTGGGTCTCGTACCGGCCCTCGCCGCACCACACCACCACGGGCCAGTCGTCGGGGTGCCCGGCGGTCAGCCAGCACAGCCGGTCGGCGTCCATGGTCGTGCCCCAGACCAGCAGCCCGCCGGGAGCCGGGTGCAGCGGGTACGGGTAGCGCTCGCGGTCCCGTTCGGCGGCTCCCGTGAGGCGGGCGCACTGCCACTCGATGCCGTTGTGCTCGCTCGTGCCGAAGGGCGTGCGGAGGTAGAGGAAGTCGCAGAACTCTCCCCAGCCGTAGGTCTCGACGAGTCGCCCGTAGTCGTCGGGCAGCCGGGTACCGGCCGCCGCCTCCGCCGCGGCCCGGTCCCCGTGGGCGTCCACGGGGGCGGTCGGTGGCGCCACCAGCCGGATCAGCCGGTCGCAGGCGCTCGTGGTGGTCTCCGGGTCGGCCATGGGGCGCAGCGTAGACGGCGCGCCGTGCGGGCATCGACGGGTTTTCGGTCCGCCGCCGCCCGCGGCGGGCTCCTCCTCGGGGCCGGTGGTCCCCGGCTCACGCCAGGGTGACGCGCATGCCGCCCTGGGCGAGGACGTCGAGGAGGACGGCGAACAGGTCGCAGGGCAGACCCTCCGGTGTCAGGGTCCGGGACAGGTGCGCGCGTGCGGTCGCGGAGTCCCGCCAGAGCAGGGTCGCGGGAGCGGTGTAGCCGAAGGTGCCGCGCAGGCAGTCGTCGAGGGCGGGCAGGCAGCCGCCGAAGTAGCCGCCCGGCCCGTTCACCGCCTCGCCGAGCGCCAGGTGGAAGCCCGGTTCGTCGGTGATGTGCCGGCCGTCGAGTTCGTAGGCGTGACCGGCCGGCCGGTCACCGGCGGTGCGGTGGGCGGCCCGTTCCCGGACGAGGTCGTGCCAGGCCCAGCGGCGCCGGGTGTCGAGGCCCGCCCAGGCACCCGGGGCGTCCGGCGGCCCGGCGAGCCACCGCTCCCAGACCGGCCGGACGTGTTCGGGGGCGGGCTCGAAGAAGTACCCGTCGAGTTCCAGGTCGATCAGATCGCCCCTGCGGGAGGACGGGCGCCAGTCCGTGATCCTGGCCCAGAGCAGTCGTTCGGTGAGCGGCCGGCCCCCGTCGTCCCGTATCTCCAGGGCGGCCTGCTCCAGGTCCAGCGCCCGCCGGGTGCCCTTCGCCAGAACCGCCCGCAGCCGGTCGTCCGGGGCGAGCCCCCGCAGGACGAAGGGGGGTGCGGGCCGTTCGCGCGGCAGGATGCGGGTGAACTCCCGGCAGGAGCCCAGCCAGCGGCGCCCGTCGTGCACCCGGACGCGGCCCCGGTGCCCTTCGGGCGGGCCCTCGTAGTCGTCCGCACCGGTGAGCACGAGGCTGTCCGCCCCGGGGAGCCGCCCCGGGCTCTCCGCGTCCTCCAGCAGCCAGGGCTCGACCGTCCCGTCGTCCGGCACCAGCCATGTCCGGTTGCCGATCCAGCCCCGCGCCTCGGCGCCCTCCGGCACCCAGCCGAACAGTTCGTACGTCCCTCGCCTCGGCTCCCCGAAGAACCCGTCCACCGCGTCGCACACCCCCCAGGCCCGGCCGTGCTCCGTCTCCGTCAGCGTGTACCGCCCGTGGCCGCGGCGGCTCCTGTCCTCATGCACGGCGGCCATCCTGCCCGAGGCGCGCTCGCGCGGCGCACCCCTTTTTCCCTCGGGACCGGCGCTCAGCCGAGGGCGCGGTCGAGATTGAAGGCCGCGCTGATCAGCGCGAGATGGGTGAACGCCTGCGGGAAGTTCCCCGTCTGCTCGCCGGTGCGGCCGATCTCCTCCGCGTACAGGCCGAGGTGGTTGGCGTACGTGAGCATCTTCTCGAACGCGAGCCGGGCCTCGTCGAGCCGGCCGGCCCGGGTCAGCGCCTCCACGTACCAGAACGAGCAGATCGAGAACGTGCCCTCGTCCCCGCTCAGGCCGTCCGGGCTGACCTGCGGGTCGTAGCGGTAGACCAGCGAGTCGGACACCAGGTCCTCCCCCAGCGCGTCCAGTGTGGCGAGCCACTTCGGGTCGGTGGGGGAGACGAACTTCGCCAGCGGCATCATCAGCAGGGAGGCGTCGAGGACATGGCCCCCCTCGTACTGGACGAAGGCGTTCCGTTCGGTGGACCAGCCGTGGTCCATGATCCGGCGGTAGATCGCGTCGCGGGCCCGCCCCCACCGCACGATGTCGACGGGCAGTCCGCGGTGCTGGGCGAGCCGCATGGCGCGTTCGACGGCCACCCAGCACATCAGCCGCGAGTAGAGGTGCTTCTCGCCCGCGCCCCGGCTCTCCCAGATCCCCTGGTCGGGCTGGTCCCAGTGGTCGCACACCCAGTCGACCACCTCGCCGATGCTCTCCCAGTGCGCGCTGGAGATGGGCCGCCCCCACTTGTCGTAGAGGTAGAGGGCGTCGATCAGCGCCCCGTAGATGTCCAGTTGCAGCTGGCCGACGGCGCCGTTGCCGACGCGCACGGGGGCCGAGCCCCGGTAGCCCTCCAGATGGGACAGCTCGCGTTCGGGCAGCTCACGGCGCCCGTCGATGCCGTACATGATCTGCAACGGACCGGTGCCTCGGCTCGTCCCCGCCGCCCCGTCGTCCGCCGGTATCTCCAGCCGGACGTGCTCGGAGAGGAAGCCCATGAACGCCTCGGCCTCCTCGGTGAAGCCGAGCCTGAGCAGCGCGTACACGCAGAACGCGGCGTCGCGGATCCACACGTAGCGGTAGTCCCAGTTGCGTTCGCCGCCGATGCGTTCGGGCAGGCTGGTGGTCGGCGCGGCGATGATGGCGCCGGTCGGGGCGTAGGTGAGGAGCTTCAGGGTGAGGGCGGAGCGGTGCACCATCTCCCGCCAGCGGCCGCGGTAGCGCGACCGGGACAGCCACCGTCTCCAGTACCCGACGGTGGCGTTGAACTGCTGCTCCGCCTCGGACAGCGGGCAGAAGCGGGGGGCCACGTCGCCGCCGATCCGGTCCAGGGCGAAGACGGCGGACTCGCCCTCGTGCAGTTTGAACAGCGACCACACGTCCGGCCCGGCGACCTCCAGGGGCGCACTGGCCGTCAGGGCGAGGGTGAGCCCGGGCGTCTCGAAGACCGCCTGGCCGTGCCCGGCCCGTACCGTGTGCGGCCGGGCCCCGTACTCGAAGCGGGGTGCCACCCGGGCGCGGAACGGCAGTGATCCGCGTACGCACACCACGCGGCGGATCAGCCGGTGCCGCCCGGCCTCGCGCGAGTCATCGACGACGGGCATGAAGTCCTGGATCTCGCCGACGCCGTCCTCGGCGAAGAAGCGGGTGATCAGCACGTTGGTGTCGGGGAAGTAGAACTGCTTGGTGCGGGCGGGCGTGTCGGCGGTCAGTTCGAAGGACCCGCCCCGGTCGGCGTCCAGGATCGAGGCGAAGACGCTGGGCGCGTCGAAGCGCGGACAGCAGTACCAGTCGATGGTGCCCCGGGTGTCCACCAGCGCCGCGCTGCGCAGGTCGCCGATCAGGCCGTGCTCGGCGACGGGCGGGTAGCGGACGTCCTCGGCACCCTGAAGACCGCCGGGAACCCGTCGTGTCCCGGCCGCCGCCCCGTACTCCACCGTCACGTCGGACCTCCTCGGGCAGCCCCTCTACCAGGCTAGATCCTCCGCCTGGATCGGGCCGGACGGAGAAGGAGCGGGTGCAGGAGCGGGCAGAGGTCCGGCGGGCGGGAAGGGGGTGCGCGACGGCGGGACGGTGCGGGCCGCCGGGCACGGCACCGCAAGGGGCTCCCGATTGTCGACACCGGACCCGTCGATGTCAGGATGGTCCCATGACGAGCAAGGTTTACTTCGACATCACCATCGACGACAAGCCCGAGGGGCGCATCACCTTCAAGCTGTTCGACGACGTCGTCCCGAAGACGGCGGAGAACTTCCGGAAGCTGGCGACCGGCGAGGAGGGCTTCGGTTACAAGGGGTCGTCCTTCCACCGCATCATCCCGGAATTCATGCTGCAGGGCGGCGACTTCACCCGCGGCGACGGCACGGGCGGCAAGAGCATCTACGGCGCCAAGTTCGCCGACGAGAACTTCGAGCTCAAGCACACCAAGCCGGGTCTGCTGTCCATGGCCAACGCCGGCCCGAACTCCAACGGTTCGCAGTTCTTCATCACGACGATCGTGACATCGTGGCTGGACGGCAAGCACGTGGTGTTCGGCGAGGTCGACAACCAGGAGAGCATGGACCTGGTCAAGAAGATCGAGGCCCTCGGTTCGCAGAGCGGCCGCCCCAAGGCGAAGATCACCATCGCGGACAGCGGCGTCCTCTGACCCGCGCACCGAACCGCTGAACCCGGCGCGCCCCCGACGGTCCCTCCGTCGGGGGCGCGCCGCTTTCCGCCTCCCCGCACGGGTTTCGGCCCCCTCGGTACGGTGACGGGCATGGGGAACGACTTCGGTGGCGGGAGCCGCACGCTGTATCTCACCAACGGGGGCACGGAAGTCTTCGTCGACGTGCTGATGCTGGCCGTGTCCGATCTCGCCGGCACCGTCTGGGAGCACCGTTTCGCCGCGCTGCTGTGCCGGCAGGACCAGTGGGCCATGGGGCGCGGAGCGGTCGGCTTCGACCTGGAGGACATCGACTGGGGCCGCTCCCCGCAGGAACGGGACGCGGCGAAGGACTTCGTGCTGCGGGTGCTCGATCTCGCGCTGCGCAGGCACCGGTGGGACGAGCTGGACTACGATCCGCCGTTCATCGAGGACAGCCTGCGGCGGTACCGGGAGATGGTCGAGGCGTTCGACCCCGCCGACGTCGATGCCGAGGAGCGGGACCGTTCCCGCTTCCCCACCCCGGAGGAGGCCGCCACGGCCATGTGCGTACGGCACCGCGTCCTGTCCGCACCGGCCTGGTGGGAGGACTGCGTCTTCTGCCTCTCGCACCGGTGAGGAAGCCCGTCGAGGGGACCGATCGATGCACTGTCAACCGAAGGTTGACACTCGGACGCTGTCAACTTACGGTTGACACATGGAGAATCCCGTACGCATGAGCAACCCCGTACGCCTCGACGACCTGATCGAGGCCATCAAGAAGGTGCACACCGACGCCCTCGACCAGCTCGCCGACGCCGTCATCGCCGCGGACCACCTCGGCGACGTGGCCGACCACCTGATCGGGCACTTCGTGGACCAGGCCCGGCGCTCGGGCGCCTCCTGGACGGAGATCGGCAAGAGCATGGGGGTGACCAGGCAGGCGGCCCAGAAGCGGTTCGTCGCCAAGGACCCGGGCGAGGTCTCGGACCTCGACCCCAGCCAGGGCTTCAGCCGCTTCACCCCGCGGGCCCGGAACGTGGTGATGGCCGCGCAGAACGAGGCCCGCGAGGCGGGCAACGACGAGATCCGCACCGAGCACCTCGTACTGGGGCTGCTCAGCGAGCCGGAGGACCTGGCCGGCGTGTTCATCAAGGCCCAGGGCGTCACGGTCGAGGACATCCGCCGGGCCGCGACCGAGGCGCTGCCCGGCCCGGCCGACCAGGTGCCCGACCTCATCCCGTACGACGCCGGGGCCCGCAAGGCGCTGGAGCTGACGTTCCGGGAGGCCCTGCGGATGGGCCACAACTTCATCGGGACCGAGCACATCCTGCTGGCCCTGCTGGAGCAGGAGGACGGGGAGGGCGTGCTGACCGGTCTCGGTGTCGACAAGGCGACCGCCGAGACGGCCATCGCCGAGGCCCTCGCCGTCGTCTCCGTCTCCCCCGGGGAGGCCTCCGAGAAGGAGTGAGCCGGAGGAAGTGAGCATCCCCGCGCCCCCGGGCGCGCCGGTGACCCGGCACGCCCGGGGCGTCGGGGCGTTCGGGGCGGCCCCGTCGCGGCGCCGTACGTGCCGCCGGGCTCCGCCCCGTACGGTCAGAGCGCCCCGTACACCGCCTCGACCAGGGCCTTCTTGCGCGGGTCGGCCGAGATCCTCGGCCCCATCCGGTTCATCACGTACCCGAGGGCGAGGCCGGCCTCCGGGTCGGCCAGGCCGCAGGAGCCGCCGGCGCCGTCATGGCCGAAGGCCCGCGGATCGGGCCCGTACGAGCCCTCGGGGCCGCTCGGCCAGGGGTCGAGGGCGATCTCCGTGTCGTCGCCGAGGCCCTCGCCGAGCACCAGGTCCCGGCAGACGCCCTGCCCCTCGCGGACCCGCTCGGCAGCCGCCCCGGAGAGGATCCGGCGGCCGTCCCGGGTGCCCTGCCCGGCAAGGATCCCGTACAGCGCGGCGACGGCTCGGGCGGTGCCGTGGCCGTTGACCCCGGGGATCTCCGCCGCCCGCCACGGCGAATTCCGGCCAGTACGCGGCGACCGGCGCGTCGAGGTCCAGCAGGCCCCGGTCGGCGAGGACGGGGGCGCACAGCGCGGTCGGCCCCTTGGCGGTGGACCAGACGTTGACCAGCGTCTCCCGCTCCCAGGGGCGGGTACGGGCGCCGTCGGCCCAGCCGCCCCGGAGGTCGACCACGGGCTCCCCGGCGATCAGCACGGTGACGGCCGCGCCCAGCTCCCCACGCTCCCGAAAATTTTCCTCGAACGCGGCGCACACCGCGGAAAAACGGTCGTCGCACCGGCCGTGGACCGGTGGCACGGCGGCCTCCCTCGCCCGGACGGCACCCTTCGGACGCACCGGACACGCGACGTACCGACCGGCCGGACCGGTGGAAAGACCCCCGCCCGACGGAGCCGGACGGTCAGCGGGTGCCCGCTTCGAGCCGCAGGCTCCAGCGGCCCGGCACACCGGTGAGCGTGACCGTGGAGAGCGGTCCGACGTCCACGCTCCAGTACGTCGCGGGCGGGGCCTTGAGCGCGTAGACGAGCGCGGCCCGGACCACCGCGGGTTCGGCGACGGCGACGATGGCCCCGTCGCACGCGGGCCGGGTGTCCAGCCAGCCCCCTATCCGCGAGATGAACGCGAGCAGCGGTTCCCCGCCGTGCGGGGCGGAGCGCGGGTCGGCGAGCCAGGCATCGACCGCCGCCGGTTCGCACGCCGTGATGTCGGCGAGGGTGTACCCGCGCCAGCGGCCCATGTCGCAGTCGCGCAGGGCCGGCTGGACGAGCGGGGCGAAGCCGAGCGCGTCCCCGGTGGCGCGGCTGCGCGGGGTGGGCGAGCAGTAGCGCAACTCGGCGGCGCCCAGCGGCATCAGGGCGTGCGCGGCAAGTTGGACCTCGTGCCAGCCGGCCTGGTCGAGCGGCCGGTCGTCGTCGAAACGTTCGGCGAGCAGCGCGGAGCCACGCGCCGCGACCACGAGCGAGACTCGAGAAGTCATGGCCGTGATCGTGGGGCCGAACGCCCTTTCGGTCAAGAGGGTCTACGCGGGTCAACCTGCGCCGGGCCTGCCGGTGCCGGGCCCACCCGATGGCTTGAACTCATCTGATCCACAAGCGAGTTGGGCCCACGGACGTGGGGCGCGACCCCGGAACACCCGACTCCCTCCCCACCCGGGATGGATTCGGCGCGCACCGGGTGGGTGCGCGCCACCGCACCCACCCGCACGGTGGTGCGGTCAGTGGTGCGTACCGGGTGCGGAGTGCATCGCGTGGGCCAGCACCAGGTGCTCGTCGCGCATGGCCTCCAGGGTGTCGGCGGTGTCCGGGTGGTCGGGGTCCGGAATGACGTTCACCGTGAACCGGATGATGCTCCGGGCGATGCCCGGCGCGGCGGTGGTGGGGGAGTCCCGTGCCCAGTCCCGCAGCGCGGACAGCAGTGCGCATCCGACCTCGTCCAGCGCGAAGGAGTCCGCACTCAGTTCTGCCTCCAGGTCCAGGGCCGTGACGGGCCAGACGATGTCCTCGGCGAGCCGCAGAAGGACGAACGCCAGTTCCGGGTCTGCTTCCCCGCGCCCGGCGACAGCGGCGCCGCCACCCGCCTGCAAGGCCAGGAGGTAGGCGAAGCCCCGCTCCAGCTGCTCGGGCGTCAGCGGTGTACGGGGACGGGATCAGGTACGGCATCACGCTCTCCTCACGATGACTGCCGCGCGACTCGCGGCGTCGTTCCCGCATGGTCGGTGTCCTGGCCTGTGGACAGAGGACGGAGAACTCTCCCCTCCTCAACTCGAATCGGGCGAATCGGGGCTGCAAGGGTCAAACCCTGCACCCGAGTTCAGCGTGGTCGGCCGACCACGAGCCCGCCCACGCCCCCTTGTCCACCTCTGCTACCGCCCCGACCACCACCGCACTTCTCCTTGACACGGCCCGCTACCGGCCACGGTCAGACCGCGGACAAGGGGGTCTCCCGCACGCTGCTCGCTCGATCACCGCCCACCAGGGCGGCCTGGAGCGAAGGAGACACCACGATGACCACTCGCCGACTCCCGGCAGGCGCCCGGAGTACCCGCCCCGACCATGGGCCCGACCACCGTCGGGCAAGCCGCCCCGCCTTCCTGGGGCACGTACTCGGGACACCACTGCGGAACCCACTTTGGTGCCCGGCACCGACCCGCATGGAGAAAGCCCAGGTCACCACGCAGATACGGGCGTTCGCCGCGTTGTCACAACCCTCTTCCCTCCTCCTGAACTTCTGTGTGATGTCAGTGGAGGGGGAGATCATCGGGTCCGGAGGCCCGGCGCCCTTCACGGCCGGGCACGGCCGGTGCCCGGCCGGTGGCCGCGCGCGGCAAGCGAAGGGAAGGGAGCAGGGCTGATGGCGGGGAAGCGCGAGGAGAACCCGGCGGGGTCGTCGAACAACCTGCGTGGCGACGTGCTCGGAGTACTGAAGGTCGCCACGGCCGAACAGATCCAGCAGATCGCGCTCCCGCACCTGAGCTACCGCCACACCGACAAGCCGACACCCTCGAAGCGGAAACAGGCCCGCACCGCCTCCCACACCGGGGCGCTCTCCGATCTGCACAAGCACGGCCTGGCGGAGAACGGCGGGCAACTCCCGGGCGGGGACACACTGCGCAACCTGACGCCCATGGGCCTGAAGACCGCCGCCCGGGAACTCGGCCGCCCGGTAGGAGAGACGGGCAACCCGGCCCGCGGCGCGGGCCGCACCGGCGCCTCCCACCCGATGACGGTCAACGAAGCCGCACTCGCCCTGCAGCGCCCGAAGCCGGACCTGGCCCAGCTCACAGGCGAGCCGGCCGACGTCCTCGCCGCCGCGCAGGCCGCCGTCGACGCACCCGCCGGGCTGGGCACCATCGCCTCCTACGCGACCGAGGTGGCACTGCCCACGACCGGCACCTGGTCCAACTCCGACAGAGGTGGCGCCCAGGCGGACATCGTCATCACCTCCCCCGAGGACGGGGTCCCGCTGCTGTTCGTGGAGATCGACAACTGCCACGAGTCCGCACAGGTCCTCGCCGCGAAGATCGACAAGTACATGCGGTTCTGCCAGCGCAAGGTGAAGGACGTCGACGGCACGGAGCGGCCGATGTGGCGCACCCGCTGGTGGGCGCCCGACGGCCGCCACGGCGACCAGCCGCACCCACCGCTGCTGCTCGTCTTCAACCGTGCCAGCTCGCGCAACCCCCACACTGTCAGCGCGCAGCTGGCCGAGCTGACCCGGCGGCACTGGCAGGGCACCGCGTACTGCTGTGACCGAGAAGGTTCACCGGGTTTGCCCGGCCGCCAGTAGCCTCCCGCCCATGGGAGAAGCCGAGGTCCGGGTCGTGGTCCGTAAGTTCGATGGCAGCTTGCACTGGCACCACTCGATGGTGTGGTTGGGCGAGGATGAGTTCGGGGTCTGGCTTGGTGCTCCGATCGGGACGATCTACAGCAAGGGCGGGGAGGGCGAGGTCTACGCAACCGAAGAGCGGCGAGTCATGCTCTTTCCTCGCGGTGCCTGGTGGACGGCCCTGTTCCAGGCAGCTCCAGCCCGCCTGGACGTCTACTGCGATGTGACCACTCCTTCCGATTGGCCGCATAAGGGGCAAGTGGCCATGGTTGACCTGGATCTGGATGTCTGCCGGATACGGCAAGGCGGATCCGTCTTTGTGGACGACGAGGACGAGTTCGCCAGTCATCAGAGGCAGTACGGCTATCCGCAAGACATCATCACGCGCGCGCAGAGTGCCGCCGAGTGGCTGTCAGCCGCGCTGCGTGACGGTGCGGAACCCTTCGGAAGCCGCTACCGCACATGGCTGGACCAGGTCGGTTGAGCTTGGCTCTGGTGTTGGTCAGGCTGCGGTAGTGAGGGGGCGTCCGCCCCAGCGGATGCCCTTCTCGCAGCGGATACGAGCGCGTTCGCGGCGCTCGGCGACCAGGACGTCCCGGTGGCGGGCGTTGGCATTGTGCCAGCGCAGGTAGGCGTGCAGGGCCCGGGTCTGCATCGGGTGGTTGGGGTGGTTCGAGTTGGCGATGGTGAACTGTCTCAGAGGCTCGAAGCGGGCCTCGATCGGGTTGGCCCAGGACGCGTACGTCGGGGTGAAGCACAGCTCGACCCGACTCTTCTTCGCCCAGCGACGGATCTTCTGGCCCTTGTGGGCGGACAGGTTGTCCATGATCACGTAGATCGGGGCACCGTCGGGGCGGGCGGCGCGGATCGATTTCAGCGCGGCCAGGGTGTTCGCGGCACCCTTCCTGCGCCGGTTGACGCCCCACAAGGTGTCGTCGCCGATCGAATAGCAGCCGTGGAAGTACCTCACGCCGTGGGTGCGGTGGTAGGTCGCGGGGTGCCGCTCGGGATGGCCGGAGGCGGCCCAGCCCGAGCCCCCGGTGGGCCGGATCCCGAGCGGGCCGAACTCGTCGAACGCGAAAATTCGGTCAGGGAAGCACTCAAGGACGTGCTCGATTCGGTCGAGCTTGGCGTCGCGCTCGGGGTCTGGGGACTCCTTCCAAGTCTTGGTTCGCTGGAAGGTGACGTTGCGTCGGGCCAGCAGGCACCGTAACGCCTCGCGGCCGATGCGGATCGCCCGCCCGTGAACACGGTGCAGGTACGTGACGAGCTTGCGGATCGACCAGCTGGTGAAGGGCTGGCCGAGCTTGGCCGGTCGGGTGGTGGCCGTCTGGACGACGAAGTCTTCGTCGTCAGGGCTGAGCCGGCGGGGACGGCCTCCCGCCCAACGAGGGTCCAGACAGGCCAGCCCGATCTCGTTGAATCGGTGGATCACATCGCGCACGGTGTCCTCGTCGGCCGCCACCAGCTGGGCGATGACCGGGACGCGGTTTCCGCCAGCCGAAGCCAGCAGCATCATCGCGCGCCGGTAGCGCACCGAACTGGCGCTGCCCCGCCGCACCACCTGCTGCAGCTTCAGCCCTTCCTGGTCCGTCAGTCTGCGCACACGGACAGGCTCGGCCACCGAACCTCCACCGGTCGGATCAGACGTCACCGCATATCCAACCGCCCCGACCACCAAACCGGCGAACCTACGTGGTCACGGCACTAGCGGTGGTTCGGTCGTGCTCTGGGTGTCAGTCGTCGCGACCAGTCACACGAGAGATGCCGACGGCAACGTCAGGCAGCCGGGAGAGTTGCACCGGAAGGGGGCTGGACAGTTGTCTGCACGGTTGCACTAGGCGGAGGACCGGAGGTACTGCCGGAGGTGTGAACCCCCGAAAATGATGATCTTCCATTCGTGCAGGTCAGATGCCGTGGGCAAGCCTCCTTCGGGAAACGACACCTCTTTCCTCGCGATAGCTGAGAGAAGATGCCTGTCCGTCTCCCGGGGGCCGGCGGCCGCGCGGAGCGGTACCTGTACCGGTCTGGCGCGGGAGTGGATTCGGTGGACGGCCGTCGTGAATCGGTCTATGTGCTGGGGAGGCCGCGGAGCATGACGGCGTAGAGGGGGAGTCGGGGAAGGGCTGGCGTTCGCCGAGCCCGGTCGCTGGTGGATCGCCAGCACCGACGGTAAACCGCCCCGCGAGTCGAGCCGGTACAAGCGGGCCCGGGTCACCGGCCTCGCCGTGCAGAACGCGATCAGCGCCGCCCGTCTCGGGCACACCGCCCGGGATGATGCCCCGGCCGCGACCGTGTCGGACGCGCCGCATGCCGTTGACCACCCGGGCCGGGACACTCCACCCGACCCGGCGCAGCGGGCCGTCGTCGTCCATGCCTGCCAGCAGGCCGCGATGCCCAAGGAGTACCTGGAGGGTCGGACGACCGCCCCCGTGACGTGGATGCGCACACCGGAGAACCTGGACCGGCTCGCCGCCCTCACCCGCGCAGCCGACGCCCGCCGCCGAGCCATCGAGGACCTGGCGGCCCCGGCCGCCGACCCGGCCAGTCCGGTCGACCCGCCCCGCCAGGAGTACGAGCAGCACCAGCAGCAACCCGGCCTCGGCTCCGGTATTCAGCAGTGATGTTCAGGTGCCGCTGGTCGTGCCCCGCAGCCTGCTTGCATGCAGGTAGTCGCGATCTTGCGTGAGGCGGAGCCGGTAGCGCGGCTGTCGCCACCGGATAGAGTTTCTGTGACGGTAGTGGGAGATACGGGAGTTCTCTGTGGCCGATTTGGTGGCGCGCGAAGAAGTTCAAGTGTCCGTGGAGTTCCATGCGTTCGCCCTTCAGGAAGAGGACGACATGGAGGTCTCCGCTCCCTTCCCCGAGGAGCGGGCAGAGGTTCCAGGGGAAGATTTCCTGACCGCCTACGACAAGCGTCTCGACTTCGAGAGCGCCGGGCACACCCACGAGGCAGCTCTGACAGCCGAGGTGTGGAGCAGCGAGCCGTCGGTGGCCGGTGACGCCCGCTGGGAAGCTCAGGGCGAGGCAGAGGTTTTTTCGACTACGGGGAACCTGTCGGTTGAGACGATGTCCGGGGTCGGCGAAGGCCGGGTGGAGCTCGGGCGCCCCGAAACGCTGTGGAAGGTCCGCGCCTTCTGTTCGGGCAGGGCCGAGGCTGCCCGGCTTGCGGCGGTGGACGTGCCCGTCGGGGTGGAACGGTACCTGGTGCAGTTCTGGCCGGCTGACACTTGAGAACCTGGGGGCAGAGCACTGGGCTCTGCCCCCAGGGCGCATCAGGAGATCGAGACGACGTAGGCGTCGACGTCGGCCCCGCTGCTGAACCCGTCCAGGATGCGGTTCCGGTCCATGAATATCTTCAGGATGCTTCCGCCGGCTCCGTTGTCAGCCTTGGGCAGGGGCCTGGCGGAGAAGTTGTCCTTCGGCTTCGCTTTGTCGTACTTGCTTTGAGCTGCGCCTTCGTAGGTGCTGGCGAAGGGATACTCGTCGCATTCCCGCGAGACTCCTGGAACGCTTGTGGCGTAGTTGGCCCCCCAATACTTGACGCAGGTGGCGATGGCCGCGCGGCGATTGGCCTTCACGCGGTCGCCGTCGTTCTGGAGCCGGTGCAGCGTGTGCTTCAGATCGAACCCCGGTACCGCCTTGCGGGTATTCACCGGCTTGGTGACGCCGGGTTTGGTGTGGGCGTCCCGCAGGTGCTGGGCCACCGCGCGCTCGGGGGCCCCGGTCTTGGAGCTGTAGGGCAGGGTGGGCACGACCGGCAGGGCCGCGCCGCCTTTTTTCTTGGGGTTTCCGCCGCCGGTCTTGTTGAAGAGGTAGGAGGCGGTGTCCCAGCGGCCAGCGAGGAAACCGACGCTGACACGGCCGGTGTTGGGCGAGGTGTATGGCGAGGGGAAGGTGAGCTTCACAAAGGGCTCGTACGCCATCTGCACCAGGTCGTCCTTGCCGGTGCCCTGCCCGGGCTCGACCAGCATCGTGTGGACGTACTCGGGTTTGGCCTTCAGCGCGTCAAAGCTCTGTGTGGGCGGTACCTGCCCGCCGTACTTCCTCGCTGCCTGCTTCGGCCACGTCGTCACGTCGCCGTCGGTATTGATCTTCAGGCCGCTCGTACGGGTGATGCCGGTCTTGGCGAAGTCCGTGAACAAGTACCGGATCTGAATCGTGCGGTCGTTCTTCTTCGGAACCGTGTCGATCACCCACAGCGTGAACGAGCTCTGCCCCACAGGCCGGCCGCGCTGCAGCCAGGTCTGCACGAACTGGGTCCCCGTGCACATCGCGTACCGGGACTTGACCGCGAAGAGACGGCCGCCCTGAAGGCCCTTCTTGCAGTCGTCCTTCGTCATCGTCCGCGGCGGCTCCGGATAAGTGGCCGCGAACGGCACCCTGCCGGCCATCCCGTCCGAGAGGAACGACGGCGTGGACGCCTTCGGCAGACCGGAACGGGCAGGGGCGATGGCCTCACGCGGCAACTTGCCCGCCGCCGTCTCCCGGACCGGCAGCCCGGCCTTCCAGCCGCTGCCCAGAGCTTGCAGCGCACCGAGCGACGGAACGGGTATACCTGCGGGAAGCGTGGAGGAGATCACCTCAACGCTGCTGTCAGAGTCGGCTGCCGCAGGCGGCAAGCCGACAGAAATCACGGCCGCGGTCGCTAACCCAAGCACGTCCGCGCCATGCGCGGTAATCAAGCACCTTCGGCATGAGCAACCCCCTTGAGACGCGCCGGTATCGGAACCGACGCGAGACCCCCACTCCTATCGCAAATTCGCACATGCGTACAGCGAATGGCTTGGATCACTCGGACGCTTGACCGAATAGGCTCGAGTGAGGAGCGAAACCCCTGCCAGAAAGTCCCTCCTGCTCCGAGACAAGAGAAGGGGCACGCCAGGAGGTGAAGGCATGTCAAGCCGATAGACGTGTCCAATCTGCAAACCACAGCACGGGTGTACACGCTCGACCTGGTCACGGAACTGCCCGGGAGGGGCAAGGACGCGGAGAGCCGACCCATGAACGCAAAGACCCGCATGGCTGCCCCGATCCCGACACACATCTCGCCGGAGCGCCTCCAGTAACTCGCCGACACGCCCCAGCTGCGCGCGGCGCTGTACCCGTTGCCGAAGCTGCCGCCCGTCCGGTGCCGCTCCCGCACGCGGCAGTACCCCGGCGGCCGGCCGAACCCGTGGCGCACCGCGCAGTGCCGCCGGGGGATCAGCACGCACGGCGAACTCCACCGCGCGCCCGGTGTGCAGACCGCCGACCGGACGGAAGCGGGGTCCACCCGGCGAGCGGAGACGCGGTGGTCTGCATCCGGTGCGCCCGCCCGGTGTCAGCCCGGAGGCGGAGCCAGGACGGAATTCGCCGACGCCTCGGTGCTGTCTTCCCGGTGCCGAGCCCCACCAAGGGGTGGAGGCGAGAATTTCCCGCCAGATGGAGGCACCACCGTGATCATTCGACTCGTGTGCAGCCCGCTCGCTGGCCGCATGCTGAGAACCACCAACGCCCCGTGGGCCGGGAACTGGCTCACGGCCGGTGACGCCGACTGAGGCCTGTACGCCCAGGTGCACCGCGACCCGGCGACCGGCACCTTCCTGGCGGAGCCCCGTACCTTCCCGCGCCGCCGGTAGCTGCCCGCCCCGCTGGCGCACATTGGCATACACCCGTGCCCGGACCCCGGGCTCGCCCGGAAGGCGCCGTACTGGGGTGATCCCGGAGGTGGCCCACTGCTGCTGGAGGCCGTCCATCACCGCGCGGAGGGTGATCTCGTCCGCGCGGTGATGTCCATGGCTACGAGTCCGGGCTCGGCGATGTGCTGCTCGTCGATCAGCCCTCCAGACGGAGAAACAAACAGCTCAAACGGGCCTTCTTCCTCTCCGTGTTCGCCGCCCTGGGCGACCCGGCATCCCGGGCCTACTACGACAAGAAGATCGCCCAGGGCAAGCACCACACCCAGGCCTTGCTCTGCCTCGCACGACGCCGGGCCGACGTCCTCTTCGCCATGCTCCGCGATGGAACCTTCTACGAACCCCAACCCGTCCGAGCGACTTGAGACCTGCTTGCCCTCTGCCCAAGCCCATGGTCAGCTTCGGGCATGGGGGGCGAGAATTCCGATCACCTGGCACTCATCCGTCGCTGGCTCGCGGGTGAAATCGTCAACAACACCGTCAGCATCAAGATCGTCGGCGGCCCTTTCAACGGGCGGACCAAAATCGTCGAGCTCAGCCAGGCAGGACTGCCACCCGCCGGCTTCCGAGGCCGCCCCGGTCGAGCACCAGGACCCTGGAATCCCGCAGCCAAACACACCTACCTGGCAGTCCGAGCCCCCGACACCTCTGCGGGCTGGATCTACGAATACGCCAAGGCCGACACCACCACGGAAGGCTGACACCGCCGAGCCTCCACCACCCCGCAGAGACTTGCCCGAACCCATAGGGGCACCCCCCCCGAGCAGCAGCACCAGCTGCTCACCCGCTACCCCACGGCCCTCGGGCCCAGGCCCGCCTCCTCCGGGACCGGGTCTTCGGTGGTTGAGGGCGGCCCGCTTCGCGGGGAAAAGCCGGAGGAGTCCCCGGTCGATGAGCGGGTGGAGCAGCGCGTTGCCGGGGCTGGGGCCGGAGGCCAGCCGAAGACCGTGGGTGGTGGGAAAGCGCAGCGGCAGCGGAGGGCGGTCCTTCCGGCTGATTTTGGTCTGCGGGTGGCGCTGGGGCCGATCTCGTGGCTGTGGGAGCGGCTGTCCGGATGGCAGCAGGATCAGGTCGAGGCGGCAGCGAAGGAAGAGCTCAAGTCGCTGTCCTCGCTGCTGGAGTGGCCGGCGCAGGCCCCGTCGCTGCTGGCGGCCCGGCTCAAGGCCAGGCTGGACGAGACCGGTGGCGAGGCCCTGATCACGTCCCCGTTCGGATGGCTGACCCACTGCGGCCTGGTGCGCCGCCCGTCCTGCTCCGATGTCCGCTGCGACGACGGCGTCCGGCTCGATACCGGCGCTCGCTGTGACAACTGCCGCAACGTCCTGCACAACCGCAGGGCGGGGCGGGCCCGGATCACGGCCGAGGTCGACGAGCAGCTGCCTGGCCTCGACCAGGACGAGCGGGACCGCGAGATCGAGGCCCGGATGCGTCGGCACGCCGAGGCGGAGGCCGCCGACTTCGTGGCCCGCCGCGGAGCAGCCCAGGAGCGGGAGGCTCAGCGGGCGGCCGCCCGTGCCAAAGCCGAGACCCGCGCGGCTGCCGAGGCCGCAGCCCGGCAGGTGCTGCCGTGCACGGACTGCGGCCGTGCCCAGGTGGCCGGGCTGTGCGAGGTGTGCGGTTACCGGCGCCGGACCGAAGCGGCGATCGTGGAGGCCGGGCTGGTCGCGGCCACCTGGACGGCCGACCTGACCGACCCGGCCGACGTCGCCGCCACCGCCGCCGACGTACGGGCACACCTGAACACCGTCATCGAGGCCGCCACCCAGCAGTTCCTGGGACTGATGACACCCGGCGAGCTGGAGGCGGACCCGGCCGCGGCAGCATCCGCCCTCGCCTTCACCGCGCTCCAGGTCGTCGAGCAGGCCCTGCCGGAGTACCGCAGCAGCGCGCTGGGACGTCTCGGCCGGACCGACGAGGCCGAAGCCGAGGCCCGCCGCGCCTACACCACCGAGCAGGGCCGTCGCTGGTACCGGCACAACCCGACCGGTGCGCACGCCGTTGCCGCCGCGACCAGGGAAGCGGAGGCCGCACGGACCCGTACGGCGGAGTATCTGCTGACCGTGCGGCTGGAGCAGCTGCGCCAGCAGGTCCCGCCCTACCCGAAGGCGGCCCTGACCGCGCGCGGGTGACCAGCGACGCTCCTGCGGAGGTGATGGCGTGAGCACACAATCGTTTGACGACAGGCCGTCGGCGGGGCCGTGGCTACTCGGGCAGAGGTCTGTCCTGGACGACGTTCTTCATGACGATGGTGGAGGTCAGGCGCTGGACGCCGGGCAGGCGGGCGAGCTTCTGGTCATAGAGCTCCTGGAACGCGGCCAGGTCGGCGGTGGCGACGCGGAGCAGGTAGTCCGGCTCGCCGAAGAGGCGTTGCGCCTGGAGCACGTGAGGTACGGCGGCCACGGCTTCCTCAAAGGTGCTGACGGTGTCGGGATCTTCCCAGCGCAGGGTGGCAAAGACGACGGCTTCGAAGTTCAGGCCGACCGCGGCGGGGTCGACGACGGCGCGATAGCCGCGGATCGCCCCTTCGCGTTCGAGGTCGCGCAGCCGACGGTGACAGGGCGAGACGCTGAGCTGCACCCGGGCGGCCAGCTCGGTGACGGTCAGGCGGCCGTCGAGCTGCAGCTCGGTAAGAATTTTCCGGTCCAGGGCATCCATGGAGAAGATTCTCCCCCATATCTCGCGATCATGGGGGAAAGAAACAAACACCTTCGGGCCTATCCGGCCTAGCGTTCCCTCCAGAGCAAGAGTGCGAGAGGGAACGATCGATGGACACCACGACGCTGGCGGCCTTCCTGGCCGTGGACCTGCTGCTGGTCTTCACGCCCGGCGCGGACTGGGCGTATGCGATCTCCGCCGGGTTGCGGGGGCGCTCGGTCGTCCCGGCGGTCACCGGTCTGATCGCCGGGCACCTGGCGTATTCGCTGGTGGCCTTCGCGGGTCTGGCGGTGGTCGTGGCGAGCTCCCCGGCCGCGCTCACCGCTCTGACCGTGGCGGGCGCCGGGTATCTGTTGTGGCTGGGGTGTGGTGTGCTGCGGCAGCCGTCCGTCCCGGCGGCCGGGGATGGGAGCCCGGGCGCCTCCAGGTTGCAGGTCGCGGTCAAGGGGTTCGGGATCAGCGGTCTGAACCCGAAGGCGCTGCTGCTGTACTTCTCGCTGTTCCCGCAGTTCATCGACCCGGCCACGGGCTGGCCGGTCGCCGCGCAGACCGGGCTGCTCAGCACGGTGCACCTGACCGCGTGCGCCGTCGTCTACCTCGCCGTCGGCGTCCTGGCCCGCACGGTGCTAAGCACCCGGCCTTCGGCCGCCCGGGCCGTCACCCGCGTCAGCGGTGCCATGATGATCGCCATCGGAGCCTTCCTGCTGGTGGAACGCCTCGCTGTCTGAGTCGCCGTTCCCGCCCCGTTTCACACGGCACGGACACGAAGGAGAGCACAGACGTGACAGAGCAGACGCAGGAGCAGGCAAGCCCGGCGGTGAAGAAGCGGGTCCAGGACAGCTTCGACCGGCAGGGTCTGATGGCCCTCCTTGGAGCCCGCCTCACCCACATCGGCCCGGGCCGCGTTCACATCGTGCTCCTGGCCCGGACTGAGGTGACCCAGCAGCACGGCTACGTCCACGCCGGGGCCACCAGTGCGATCGCGGACAGCGCCGGCGGCTACGCGGCGCTGACGCTGTTCGACGAGGACTCCGAGGTCCTCACCGTCGAGTACAAGATCAACCTTCTCGCGCCGGCTGCCGGCGAGCACCTGGAGGCGATCGGCATCGCCCTCAAGTCCGGACGCACCCTGACCGTCTGCCAGCTAGGGTCTGTGTGATGTCGCGATCAATCGGCTGCTCGTAACAGGTCTTCGATCCAGATCATCGAGGCGCGGAGTTCGAGGCCGGCGAGGTAGCTCTCGGGGGTCTTGTCGAAGCGGGTGGCGATGCCGCGCCAGTCCTTCAGCCGGTTTATCAGGCGCTCGATGGTGTTGCGCTCCTTGTAGAGGTCTGCGTCGTGGCTGACCGGCCTGCCCCCTCGGCTGCCTTTCTTCGTGCGGTTGGCGGCTTGGTCCTTCTTCTCCGGGATCACCGCCTTGATGCCGCGTTTCCGCAGGTAAGA
>NZ_RDBO01000061.1:0-3924 GCF_008120935.1 Streptomyces sp. sk2.1 | reverse complement strand
CCACGTGCACTACGCCTACCCGAGCGGCAGCAGCTGGACCAGCAAAACCGTATACACCAACACCCAGACCACAGCAGCCCTCGGCATCACCTGGAACACCACAGACACCAAACGGATCTACTACATCACCACCACCGGCACCGACCAGGTCTTCGTCGCGACCCAGAACACCGACGGAACCTGGACCTCACAGTCCGCCGCTCCGGGCGTGAGCGCGGACCGGCTCGCAGTACAACAAAACACCGACGGCAAAGACATCCTCTACCTCCCCGACACCACACACAACACCCTCTACTACGCACAACACTAAAACCCCACCCGCCCGCACCTTCGTCAGATCAGCGAAGCGATTCGATCCGCGCGGCAAAGCGGGCAATCTCCTCAGTGGCGCCTCGGGGCAGGTCAGCGATCGCCACCTCCGGCAGTTTCTCGATCACGTCGCGCAGCCGGACGCCGAGTTCAGGCAGCAGAGCCCAGGCCGCGGCAGGGACGTTGACGGTGGCGAGCAGCAGGTCACCCTCGTAGAAGTATGCGTCGAGCAGTGGTTCCTCGATCAGCAGGCGCACTGCGAGCGGAAGGACATACGGCAGTGCGACCTGCTGGGAGATGAGAGTACGCAGTTCCGCCGGGCCAAGTGCGCGCAGCGGGACGCGCCGCAGTTCATGCACCTTGCGGATCAGCTGAGTTGAGTCGGCGACAGGAGGAGCCCAGCGGGGCGGGTCCAGTTCGTCGAGCGTGCGATCGAGGTGCGGCTGATGGTCCATGGGGTTCATTCTCAACCTCTGTCCGTATGCGTCTGCCGCCGTCAACCGCGACCCGAGTCTGCGCGTGCCCGCAGCGTTCGATGAATCGCCCTCTGTCCCGCCGTGATCAATGACCCACGCCAGAGGAAGGGGCAATGATCGGGCGCGACCCTACAGTGAGGGCATGTCAGACATACAACGCCACGTGGCCGTGGACGCCGACGTCGAGATTCCCGTACCTGCCGACGGCGAGGTCTGGGTGGTCGGAGCAGTCGTCCTCGACCGGAACGGCAGGGTCTTCGCCCAAAAACGCAGTCCTGACAGGCGGCTCTTCCCCAATTGCTGGGACATTGTCGGTGGCCACGTCGAGCCCGGCGAATCGTTGCTGGACGCCCTTGCCCGTGAGGTCGAGGAAGAGACCGGCTGGCACCTGCGCAGCGTCCAGCGCCTGCTCGGGATCACCACTTGGACCGGCGACGACGGTGTCGGAGAGCGACACGAGGCCGATTACCTCGTCGAGGTCGACGGCGACCTGGACCGTCCTGCCCTGGAGTGGTCCGAGCACACTGCCTACGACTGGTTCGGCCCCGGCAACCTTCCCCGTCTCAAGGAAAACCGGGCCCCTGACGAATACTTCATCCACGACCTGGTCGCAAAGGTCCTACGAGTCCACCCGGACGCAACCTAGTGCTGCGACCGCATAGGTGCGCCGGGTTGCTGTTGCTGTGAAGTACTCGATGCAGCGGATGTGCCGGTGTGCCTCAGCGGTAGTCGGCCAGGCCGTCCGCGAGTTCTTCTTCGTCGCCGTCGCGGATTGCGTAGAGGGCTTGCTGCAGGGCAAATGTGCCGCGGATCGCGGCGATGCGAGTGAGGAGCCCGTGGTTTGACCAGCTGCAAAGGGTGAGCACCCGCTCCAGGAGCTCAGGGCCGTAGCTGGCGCCGATGGCTGCGAGGTCCTCGGCCGGGTCGCTGAGCGCGACGGCGTCCCAGTCGAGTACTCCGGAGAGGCGCGGCAGGCCGTGCGTCCACTCCCATAGGACGTTTTCGGCACCGAGGTCGCCGTGCACCACTGCTCGGGTGAGGTGGGGAAGGCTGTCGAGTGCTGTGAGTTCCCGCTCGGCCCGCAGGCGTCCGCTGTCGGACATGAGCGGGAACAGCTCCGCGCGCACGTTCTCCGCCAATCGCTGCCACTGGCCTTCTGCTGCCTGAGGCAGAACTGCTCGTACCGTCTCTTCGGTGCCAGCACGGGTCAGAGCGGACAGCAGCGTGGCGTACTGCGCCGCCACGGTGTCGACCACTTGGGCACCGTTGAGGGCGTCGGTCTCCAGCGGTTCCCCGGGAATGCGGCTGAGTACCAGGAACGGCGCCTCGTCGGTGCCGTGGGCGCCGCCCTGGAGCAGCGGCTCAGGTGTGCGGAAGCCGAGGTCGAGGCCGGCGAGTGCGTGTAGTGCGGCCGCCCGCTGGGGCAACCGGGCGGCCGCTGCCCGGGTGCGGGGCAGACACACAACGCGGTCTGAGCCAATGACCACGATGTGGAATTGCCCCTGACGTACTGCCAGGTCGTCCGGTTTGTCGTCGGGCAGCAGACGGCTCAGCAGAGCGCGATGCGTCGTACGGATGCTCACGGGTGTCCTCTGGATCCTTCGATGGGTCGGAGGCGATGTGCACGAAGCGCTGTCAGGCCGCGCCAGCGAGCGGGCGTCTGCCCCGGCGAATGCCCTTCTCGCTGCGGATGCGGGCACGTTCTCGGCGTTGTGCGGCAAGTACGTCGGGGTGGCGGGCGTGGGTGTTGCGCCATCGCAGATGGGCATGCAGGGCCCGGTTCTGTGCGGGGTGGCTGCGATGGTTTGAGTTGACCAGGGTGAACTGCCGCAGCGGGCCGAAGTGGGCCTCGATCGGGTTGGCCCAGGAGGCGTGGGTCGGGGTGAAGCACAGTTCGACCTTGTTCTCCTTCGCCCAGTGGCGGATGTACTGGCCGGTGTGGGAGGAGAGGTTGTCCATGACAATGCAGATCGGGCGCCGTCGGGTCGGGCGGCGCGGATCGACTTCAGCGCGGCCAGGGTGTTGGCGGTGCCTTTGCGGCGGCGGTTGACGCCCCACAGCAGGTCGTCGTCGGCGCAGTAGCAGCCACGGAAGTAGGTCACACCGTGGGTGCGATGGCAGGTCGTCGGCAGGCGGTCGGGCTTGCCCTGCTTCGCCCAGCAGGAGCCCGCGGTGGGCCGGATTCCCAAGGGCTCGAACTCGTCGAAGGCGAAGAGCCTGTCCGGGAAGTGCTCCAGCACCTGCTCGATCCGGTCGAGCTTGGCCTCGCGCTCGGGGTCGGAAGACTCTTTCCATGTCTTGGTGCGCTGGAAGGCGATACCGCGGCGCAGCAGCAGGCACCATAACGCTTCACGACCGATACGGATGACGCGTCCGTGCACGCGACGCAGGTAGGCAGCGAGTTTACGGATCGACCAGCGGGTGAAGGGCTGGCCAAGCCTGGTGGGGCGAGTGGTGGCCGTCTGGACGACGAAGTCCTCGTCGTCACGACTGAGCAGGCGGGAACGGCCTCCCGCCCAGCGAGGGTCCAGACAGTGCAGGCCGATCTCGTTGAACCGGTGGATCACGTCCCGCACCGTGTCCTCGTCGGCCTGTACCAGCCGGACAATCACCGGGACATGGTTCCCACCGGCGGACGCGAGCAGCATCATCGCCCGCCGATAGCGCACCGAGCTTGTACTTCCCTGGCGCACGATCTGCT
Organism: Streptomyces sp. sk2.1; assembly: GCF_008120935.1. Taxonomy (GTDB): domain Bacteria; phylum Actinomycetota; class Actinomycetes; order Streptomycetales; family Streptomycetaceae; genus Streptomyces. Next base: position 438 of record NZ_RDBO01000061.1, on the reverse strand, counting down.
GCAGCTTCTGCCCCTCCTGGTCGGTCAGTCCGCGCACTCGCACAGCCTCAGCCACCACACCTCCAGCGGTCGGAACGGACGTCCACCGCCCATCCAACCGCTCCAAGCGCCAACCCGGCGAACCTTCCCGGTCAGAGCACTAGTAGTGCTTGGTCAGATCGGGATGGGTTCTGGCGTGTTGCGGTGACAGGTGGGGCAGGCGCCGGTCCAGACTGCGAGGAGTAACTGCAGTTCGCGGGTGACCTGATAGAGGCTCAGGCCGGCGCCGTTCCTTTTGGGGACCGTGTCAGCCGCTGGAGGGTGCAGAAGGCGTGCGCGACGGAGACGAGGGTGACGTGGTGGTGCCAGCCTGGCCAGGTGCGGCCCTCGAAGTGGGCCAGGCCGAGGGCCTGCTTCATCTCGCGGTAGTCGTGCTCGATGCGCCAGCGCAGCTTCGCG
>NZ_RDBO01000060.1:9310-42644 GCF_008120935.1 Streptomyces sp. sk2.1 | reverse complement strand
CCGGCTCGGGCGGTGGCCTCGTCGTGCTGGGTCTGGGGGCGGGCGAGGAGTTCGGCGACGTTCGCGCGGCCGGTCCGAGGGTGTCGCGCCAGGCGGGACTCGGTGTGGTGAGGCGGCGGGTCATGTCCGCGGTGGAGGCCCAGTGGACGCGTGAGGCGGAGGTGTCGGGCCGGTGGTCGTACTCACGTGCCAGACGGCGGTGCAGCATCAGCGTGCCGTGCGTCTGCTCGACCACCCACCGCCTGGGCTGCGGGACGAACCCTTTGCCCTGGTCGGCAGGGTTTCGGCGGACGACCTCGACGTCGATGTCCGGCAGGGCGCCGTGGATGATGACCTCGTCCTTGAAGCCCTGGTCCACCAGGGCCTTCTCCAGACGCATCCCGCACCGCTCGGCGGCCTGGTCGAGCAGGGCGGTGCCGGCCGTGTTGTCGTGGGCGGAGGCGGCCGGCACGACAACACCGATGATCAGCCCCAGAACGTCCACGGCCAGTCCCCGCTTGCGCCCCGACACCTTCTTGTTCGCGTCCAGCCCCGTCGTGGTCTTGGGGACACCGGCGGCCGCGCGGACGGACTGGGTGTCGATGATCACCAGGGACGGGTCCTCTAACCGGCGGGCCTTCTCCCGTACCTGGCAGTGCAGGAGTTCCTGGATCCGCTGGTCCAGCCCGTCCTCGCGCCACGGGCCGAAGTGGTAGAACACCGCCGGCCAGGCCGGTAGATCGTGCGGCAGCAGGCGCCACTGGCAGCCCGTCCGGTTCCGGCAGAAGATCGCGTTCACGACTTCCCGCAGGTCGCAGGACCCGGGATCTCCGGTCGCCGACCCCGCCACCCGGTCCTGCTTCCAGGTCGTGATCATCGGCTCGATCAACGCCCACTGCTCGTCCGGCAAGTCGCTGAGGTACGGCTCTCTCTTCACGCCCCGCATCTCAACATGGACATGCCCATGAGGCGGTCCGGACCGCGATCAGTACCACGACCGAGCGATCACGAACCGAGGAAGATCGGACTTAACGCCCACTGCTGCTGGACCAGCGCCGTCGACGTCGACGGCGTCCCGGGCGAGACGGCGCAGGCCAGCGCCGACATCGAAGGGGCGGCGGYGCTCGCGGACGGAGATGTCGGCGTCGGCGAAGACCTTCTCCCAGGCGTTCACGGGGTGTCCTCCTTCTTGATCGGCCGGGTGGCGCGGCGGTAGACGGGGGCGAGGCGTTCCTGGGCCTTGCGGCAGTGGTGGTTGACGGTGCTGGGCGAGAGGCCCATGTACCAGGCGATGTGCTTGGTGTCGTACTTGGCGATGTGGCGCAGGACGATGGCGTCGAACTGGCGCGGGGGCAGCTTGCTGAGGGCCGGGTACAGGCCGATGCCGCTGTCCATCGTCGTGAGGTTCTCGCGGAAGCCGTCGATCAGCTCGTCGGCGACGACGCGGCGCATGAGCTGCCAGGTCTGTTCCTGCAGATCGGGCTCGGTGAGCAGGTCGTCCCAGTGCCGCAGGATCTCCAGGAAGGCGCGGTGGACGGCTTTCTCCGCCCGGTCGTTCGTGCGCAGGATGACCAGGGCGTACTCGTGGAACGCCTCCTGGTTGGTGAGGTAGTGGGCCTCGAAATCCAGCGGGAGCGGGAGCGGGGCCTCGGCCACGGGGCTGTGGCCGTCCTCCTCACGTACTTCGTCGGTCATGGGTCCTCTTCGTTGAGGGCTGGGATGGAGTCCGGCACGCCCGGGGTGCCGTCAGGGATCACTCAACCGGCCGAATCAGCCGAACGCGCATGCGCGACCGAACGAATATCACGCACCGGTACGGCCTGTCGGCGGAAAGTGATGTTGTAACGGATGGTGTAAGGGTGCCGACCTGCGGTGACATCCCACTCTTCGCGGTACGCCGCCGACAAAGGATCTTTGTCGAGTGACGGATGTCACAGCAGTGGCAGGTGTTGCGGGCACCATCACCTGCCACGACAGGGTGAATCCTTTCAACTCCCCTGCGAAGCAAGGCTTCTGACTGGTAAGAGGGCAGCCGATCGGTGGCCGGCGCACCCAGCCGTAACGAAGTCGCAGCGCTCCGCGCGGCGGCCGACGAGGGGCGGACGCCCGCGGCCCGGGTGKGCGCGCACCCGGGCCGCGGGCTCGGCCATCGGGGCGGCGGACGGAACGCGGCTTCAGCGAACGGGCCACCCCCTGCCCCCGCTCCGGAGCCGGCCGGGACCGCAGGCCCGTGCGCCCTCTTCCGCCAGAGGTGCCAGGGTGCCGGACCGGTGGTTTTGCGGCGGTGTTGGCCGGATGGCACCGGCCCGGGGGTCAGGCTGGTCCGTATCTCCCGTGACAGGCAGCCGAGTTGGGCAGCATACGCATTGAAATCGAGCCGCTACTGATCGCAACTTTTTGGGGGCAGATGACACGGCCCAAGGACACCGGCTACACCGGCACGCTGACGATGCTGCACACCGCCGTGATGACCACAGGAACCGATCTGCGGGACGTGATCGGCAAGGGCATCGAGAAGCTGGAGGCGAGCGGGCAGGCCGCCCAGGAGACCACCACCCGGGCCGTGGTCGACGAGCTCAGCCGGATGCGGACGAACCTGCGCGAGGCCCGGGACCGGCTCACGACCGGCGGGGAAACACTGAGCGTATTCAGCGTGGCCACTGATCGGGTGACGCCGGTGTGGTTGAGGTGAGGGCCACAACGCACAAGGCTCCCGTGCCGTTGGGGGAGGTGTTCGAAGTCTCAACCCATCGGCACAGGTGAACCTTCCCCTTGATCGTGGACACCTGGAGACTGGGACGTGAGGTTCCAGAGGAAGTAGCACCAGGTGGGAAGCAAGTACACGAAGCGGTACACCGAGGAGTTCAAGCGTGACGCGATCGCGCTCGTCGATTCCTCGGGCAAGACGGTTACGGCGGTCGCCCGGGAGCTCGGCATCAGCTCGGAGTCCCTGCGCGGCTGGTACCGCCGGGCAAAGGCAGATCGGGGCGAGGGCGCCCCGGGCGAGCTCACCACGGCCGAACGCGAAGAGCTCAAGCGGTTGCGTCGGCAGAACGCCGAACAGGCCAAGACGATCGAGGTGCTGCGAAAAGCCGCGGTCTTCTTCGCAAAGGAGAGCGATCGATGAACGACACGTACGCGTTCATCGAGGCGGAGAAGACCACCCACGGCGTCGCTTTCCTGTGTCGGCTGCTCAAGGTGGCCCGCTCCTCCTTCTATGCCTGGCTCGCCGCGGCCAAGGCCCGCTCGGCCCGCAAGGCCGCTGACGAGGCCCTGGCCCACGAGATCACCGTCATCCACGTCGCCTCCCGCCACACCTACGGGGTCCCGCGCGTCCATGCCGAACTGCGGCGCCTGGGGCGATGCGTGAACCGCAAGCGGGTCGCCCGCCTGATGCGCGAGCACGGCATCCAGGGAGCCCACCGCCGCAGGCGGCGGTCGCTGACCCGGCCGGACAAGAAGGCGAAGCCGGCCCCCGATCTGATCGGCCGCGACTTCCACGCCAAGACCCCCGGCACGAAGCTGGTCGGTGACATCACCGCGCTGCCCACCGGCGAGGGCTGGCTCTACCTCGCCTGCTGGCTAGACCTGGCCACCCGCGAGGTCGTCGGCTACTCGATGGCCGACCACCACCGCGCCGACCTCGTCGTCAACGCGCTGAAGATGGCCTCCGGACGCGGCCGTCTCCAGCCCGGCTGCATAGCGCATTCGGACTGCGGCAGCGAATACACCAGCAGCCACTTCCGCTACCACATAAGCGAGTTGGGCCTCCGGCAAAGCTGCGGACGCACCGGATCTTGCTTCGACAACGCCGCTGCGGAGAGTTTCTGGGCCCTGCTCAAAGAAGAGATCGGCACCCGTGTCTGGCCCGACCGGGCCACCGCCCGCGCCGAGATCTTCGACTTCATCGAGACGTTCTACAACCGCCGCCGACTACGCAAGCACAAGGTCTTTGGCTACCTCACCCCAGCCGAGACCCGACAGCGGCACCAACACGACCTCGCGGCATAAAGATCGAGTGTCCAAGATCACGGGGAAGCTTCATTCGCTCTCCTCCACCACTTCAAGCGTCTCGCCGTCCGCTGGGAACGCCGCACCGAACTCCACGACGCCTTCGTCTCCCTCGCCTGCAGCCTCATCTGCTACAGACGCCTCAAGAAGACCCGCACATGATCGTGTTACGAGCTCTACGTGACCAGTTCCTTGTCCGCCAAGAGGTTGCCGCGCTCGCGGTCGCTCCGAAAGCCAGGGCGACCGCGGCGGCCACCCAACTGGCCAGATCTGTAGCGGAATTCGCCGTCCAGTCCCACCACTCTTGTGGATACCAGATCAGCACGAGTGCCGACGCCAAGGGCAGTGGCCAACTGAGCTGCGGACCGAGCATCCTGATCGACAACAGCGCGAGACCGAACCAGATCAAGATGGAGCGAACGAACACCACTCCGGCTTCCACGCCGACGGCGAGTCCCTCGACTCCGAAGGAGAGGACACAGACAGTCAACGTGAGGCCGAAGCAATACTTCAACCGATACCGGTGCATAGCCGATGCGCCCATCTCCTCGTGCTTCGCCATGGCGCTACTGAGCGCTGCAGAGAGGAAGACCGCGGAGAAGAGAGGGAGTTCGCGTCTGAACGGGACCCCCGTGGTGACTCCACCGCTGCCGATAGAAGGCAATGCAATATTGGAGCCGCCGAAAAGCGCAGACAGAATTACGACAACGGCTGCCCCCGTCAGGATGGCTGTAGCGCGGTGGACTCTCGCGTAGCGAACGAGATCAGAGCTGATCATTAGCCGTGCACCAGGCAGAATCTTGAAGGATGTAGCTTCGCTCCTTGGCGAGCCATTTACGCTGCTCGGACTCTGATGCCCGTGAAGCGCGAACTGCTTCATTCTGGGCAGCCTCTACCCCCTCCATGTGAAGCCCCTTGTCGGATACAGACGGGTCTTGACCCATGGAGCGGTACTCAAGCCAGAGTCGTATGTTGTCCATGGCCTGCCACACCCGGTCTTCCTCGGGAGGGGGCGAGCAGTTTCCCAGGGACTTGGCGAAAACTCCGTCGGCCATCGCGATCGCCGCAGTGCGGACATGCCCTTCGGCGATGTCGAACCCTCGATCGCCTAGGTCAGTCCGCCGCAGCCCGAACTCGTGGAACGACTGCGGCGACTTCAGCCACGACTCCGATTGGTCCAAACGTTGCGCCATGAGAGTCAGCTCGGGGAGGTACTTGCCGTGCTCGGGCCACACGCATACCTCCGGAGAGTCCTTCTCAGCACGATCACACAGCGGCTTCACCGCTGCCGCAGGCCGGTCGACGCGGAGTTCGCCTGCGGCCGAAGTTGCCACTAGCGCAATCAGGGAAAGGACGGCTGATCCGACGGCGGCAAAACGAATGTGCCGGGCAGTCTTCTGCCGCGGCATCTGGCGCTCGTCGGACCGACGCAATGGCGGTGCTGTCACCGCCAGAACTGCAAGGGCGAGCGCGAAGAGCAGCCGCAGAGCGACGGGGAGAGGCTGTAGGTGCTGGTTGGGTGGGCCGGCCAGGACATTGAACTTGATAGGCAAGGCCAACATGCTGATGAAGCAGCCCAGCGCGCACACGATCGGAGTGAATGCGGCGGAAGGCCACCACCGGCCGGCGAGGTGACCGACAGAGGCGAAGATGACCAGCGTTGCCATGCCCAGCAGGAGGTAGGAAGGCCAGAGGAAACCAGGGCCTGCCTCGTTGAGGGAGACCCCGGCGGCAGTAACACACCCGATCATGTACGCGGCGAGCCCGAGCGTGAGGGTCGCGGCGAGCCGCGCTGCCTCGATTCGCCACAGGGGCCTGGCCGCAGCGAGAACGGTCTCGGGCATGCCTGAGCGGGACGAGCGGCCAGCCTGCCATGCCGAGACGGCAGCGAGCAGAGGCCCGAGGAAGATGGTGACAACTTGGGCGGCCACGCTCGCTTCAGGCCAGACACCGATCCAGTACCGGGAGCGGCCGAAGAGAACGACAAGATCGACAACGACCAATAGTGGCAAGGCCGTTAGGAGAGGGGAGCGGCGCAGCTCGATGAGATAGGCGTTCACGATGTGCTCCCACCGTTGATCCGGTGGCCTCCGAGAACAGTCATGTACCCGCGTTCCAGAGGGTTGTCGCCGGGGGCGGCGAGGTCCGCCAGCTCGGCTAGTTGTAGCGGTGTGCTGCTGTGCAGCACACGGCCCTCATTCAATACGAGGACGGTGTCACACGCTGCGCCGACGTCTTCGACCAGATGTGTACTCAGAACAACTGCTGTTCCCGCGAGCGCGAGGGAACGAATGAGTTCACGAAAATCAAGGCGCTGCGCGGGATCGAGACCGACAGTTGGCTCGTCCAGCAGGAGTAGCGAGGGCGCCCCGACGATAGCGGCTGCGATACCGGCCCGGCGAAGCATGCCACCGGACAGGGACCTCATCCGGTCCTGTGCCCTATCGGCCAGACCAACTGCCCCTAGCGCCTCCCTGGTCATAGAGTCGGCGTTCTTGGGCGGCACTTCCCGCAGCCAGGCGCAGTAGCGGACGAAATCTACGATCGAGAACGCCGGGTAGAACCCGAAGTCTTGCGGCAGATAACCGATGCGGCGGCGAGCTCGACGAGCGTGCCGTTCACCGTTAACCGGTCGACCAAACAGCTCTACATGCCCGCTCCACGGTGGCGTGATCGTAGCCAAGGTCCGGAATAGCGTGGTCTTACCCGCGCCGTTAGGGCCCAGCAGTCCAGTGACACCCGGGTAAACGGAGAGATCGAGATTCTCGATAATGCGGTGGCTGCCGTAGCCCTGTGTGACAGAAGCGAGTCGAGCGATAGGGCTGAGCGTCATTGCATGACTTTCATATGGAGGGAGAGCCCGCCTGCTTGGCGGGCTCTCCCTCGGTTAGTTTTTCTCAGTAGGTGGAAGACACGTCCGTGCCGTTGATCTTGAACGTGCACTCATGGGTGTCGAATTTTCCTGTGTAGCCGAGCTTGACCGTCTTCCTGTGCTCCGTGTCGATCTCGACGTTGCAGTCGTAGGCGACTTCGAACCTTTCGACGACCCACTGCGCGTTCGAGCAGTACCCGTGCCCGGAGGTGGTGTACCAGTAGCCCCGGCAGCCGCGATCCCACGAGGATTCTGCGGAGGCGCTGGATATCGGGGCGGCAAGGCCGATGGCCGTAGCAGCCATAATTCCGATCACGGCGCCCTTGGTTGCCTTGCCCTTCATGGTACGGGAAAGCAGAGAATTCATAATCCCCCCAAAATTAGATCTGTGCACGAGTAACTACATGGTCCCCCCATGTGCAGCGGTCACAATAGCATGCGCGCCTGGCGGCCGATCCTGGTTAGTGCCGATCTGGCGAGAATGTGAGCCGTGCGCTTATCCCGAACGCCCTCTTGTGTCCGATATAGGTGGCGACCTTTCGGCCATCCTGTGCTGTTCTGTATTCCGGAATGCATCGTTCTGGTTCCTTTGGGCTTGCCGGGAAACAAGTCGTAGCTTCCGGCTGTGGGGCTCGTTGTTCTGGTATGGGGAGACCGGAGGGGATCGAGGCCGTCCTGGCTGCGAAGTTCCAGGCGTTGTTGCCGCATCTGGATGAACGTCAGCGTCGGCTGGTCATAGGGGCGGAAGCGCGGTCGTTGGGGCATGGCGGGATCAGGCTCGTTGCTGCTGCGGCCGGGGTCCGGGAGGGTACGGTCTCGCGTGGGGTGGCTGAACTGGAATCCGGTCAGGACCCGTTGGGGCGTGTCCGCCGGGCGGGCGGAGGCCGGAAGAAGGCGACTGAGCTGAACCCGGGACTGCGGCCGGCGCTGCTGGCGTTGGTAGAGCCCGACGAGCGGGGCGATCCGATGTCCCCACTGCGCTGGACGACGAAGTCGACGCGGAAGCTGGCAGCGGAGCTGACCCGGCAGGGCCACCGGGTCTGTGCCGACACGGTCGCCGGCCTGTTGCGGGAGGAGGGCTTCAGTCTGCAGGCCAACGCCAAGACCATCGAAGGTGCTCAGCACCCTGACAGGGACGCCCAGTTCCGTTACTGACTTCGGCTCGTCAGGGTGAACTTTCCCGAAGTCCCTGATGGGCTTGGTGTGGTGGCTGTATTCGATGGTGTGTGAGGTATTCGGATGGGGGCGGGCTGACCGTTGCGGGACGGGTGCGTCGGGAGTCGGTGCGGATGCAGGCGGCCGAGCTGTTCGAGCAGGAGGTCAAGCCGCCGGAAGTGGCACGGCGTCTGCGGGTGAGTCTGAAGTCGGCTTATCAGTGGCACCAGTTGTGGCGCGAGGGCGGGGTCGGGGCGCTGGCGTCACGCGGTCCGAGTGGGTCGCGGCGCGTCCCACGGGCTGGTGGTGATGAAGTGGGCCAGGGCCTGCCGGTTGCCGTCCTCACCCAGACGGGCGGCCATCGGCTCCACCGACTTGCGCCGCCCGTCCAGCAGCAGTCCTCGCAGATAGACGGCGCCCCACCGGCGTTGATCCGCCCGCGCGAACGGCTCGAACATCTCCGCCGCGAAGTCCTCCAGATCACACCGGACCGCAGCCAACTCCTCACCCAGCACAGCCAGTCAACGACACACCCGATCAAACGGACACGCCACCGGCGAGTGAACCTGACCAAGCACTACTAGGGGGCGGTTGGGTGGAACGGGCCGCCGGGCCGGGTAGGTCTTGGTGATCAGAAATGCTCGCTCGTACCGACCGTGCCGAGCAGTCGGCACCCCCCACCGATGCTGAGGAAGAAACGTTGCGCGTTCACAAGCTGACCTTCGCCGCACTGGCCGTTGTCGCGGGTCTCTCGCTCACGGCCTGCCAGAACGGTGACGAAGACATGGGACAGAGCGCCCCGTCGTCCGAGTCCTCCGCGTCTTCCGCGGGCGGCGGTTCGGGCTCGGGCGGTTCGGGCCAGGGCGGCGGGAAGGACTCGGCCGGGAAGGGGGCCGGGGGGCAGGGCACGGCCGCCGGGACCGGCTCCGATTGGAACGGCAAGGCCGGCAAGTGCCGCACCGACGAGCTGGAGATCACGGCGACGGACAGCACCATCGACGGCGACACCGACGGGACCGTCGCGGTGCAGCTGAAGAACAGCGGCGGCCGGGACTGCGTGCTCTCCGGGTACGCGGGCGTCGACCTGAAGACCAACGCGGGATCACTGTCCGTGGAGCACACCGGTGAGAAGGCCACCCCGATGACCCTCAAGGACGGGAAGTCGGTGTACTTCGGCATCAACTACCCGTTCAACACGTCGGGCGGCTCCGGCGTCCGCATCACCGGGCTGGTGGTGACCCCGCCGGACGAGACGCAGTCGGTCACCCTCGACTGGCCGGGCGCCGCCACGCTGCCCATCACGGACGATGCCGGCTCCTCGATGAAGGTCGGCCCGATGGGGAGCGCCGGTCAGGGCGAGGGCTGACCCGCACGTCCCAGGGTGCTCAGGCCTCACCGTGCCGCTGCCCGAGCACCCGCCAGTGCGGAACGCAAAGCCCCTCCAGCCCCCAACACGCTGAACCCGACAGAGAAGGCGATCCGGAGGGCGAGGATGTCCGCGCCGCCTCCATCGGGCAGCTGTCCGTCGTCTAACTTGATCTTTAACCTGTGCGGCGTGGACGTGGGGTCGTTCTTCGTTCGTCGCTTTGTGGGGTCCGTTTTGCCGACTGTGTGCACGTCGTGGCGTGGGGTGGGCCGGGTGTTCTTGCGACCGGGCGGCTGGCCTGGGCACCCCGCACCCCCGGACCCCGGGGCGCGGCACAGGCTGACCGCCGTCACCGGTCTCGCCGCACTGTCGCTGGACGCGATGGCGTCGGTGGCATACGGCCCCGAGGCGATCGTCCTGGTCCTGGCGACCGCCGGTGGGCACGGGCTCGGTTTCGCACTGCCGGTGACCCTGTGCATCGCGGGCCTGCTGGCCGTGCTGGTCGCCTCGTACCGGCAGGTCATCGCCGCGTTCCCGGACGGCGGCGGCTCGTACGCCGTGGCCGGTGCCCATCTGGGACGGCGCACCGCCCTGGTGGCCGCCGCCTCGCTCGTACTGGACTACGTCCTGAACGTGGCCGTGGCCGTCACCGCCGGAGTCGCCGCCCTGACCTCGGCCTTCCCCGGGCTGTACGGGGAGCGGCTGTGGATCTGCCTGGCGGTCCTGATCCTGATCACGGGGGTGAACCTGCGGGGGATCGTCGACTCGGCACGCGTGTTCATCGTTCCCACGGCGGTCTTCGTCACCGCGATCCTGACGCTGATCGTGGTGGGCCTCTTCCGTGACGGGCCGGTGTCCACGGCCGCCTCCGAGGGGCACGCCTCCGCCCTCGCCGCGAACGCCTCGACCGTCGGCGCCCTCCTGCTGCTGAAGGCGTTCGCCTCCGGGTGCTCGGCGCTGACCGGCGTCGAGGCGATGGCCAACGCCGTTCCCTCCTTCCGCGCCCCGGCGGCCCGCCGGGCGATGCGTGCCGAGGCGGCGCTCGGTGTGCTGCTCGGCGTGATGCTGATCGGCCTGGCGGTGCTGATCTCCCGCTTCGGGCTGCGGCCGGTGGAAGGCGTCACCGTCCTCGCCCAGCTCGCCGATGCCTCCCTCGGGCACAACTGGGCCTTCTACGTGGTCCAGTTCGCCACCATGGTGCTGCTCGCGCTCTCCGCCAACACCTCCTTCGGCGGTCTGCCCGTCCTGCTGAAACTGCTGGCCCGCGACAACTACGTACCGCACGTCTTCGGCCTCAGGGCCGACCGCCAGGTGCACCGGCACGGTGTGGTGTGGCTGTCGATCGTGTCGGCGGCCCTGCTGATCCTCTCCGGCGGTGACACGAACACACTGGTCCCGCTCTTCGCGATCGGCGTCTTCGTCGGCTTCACGATCGCCCAGACCGGCATGGTCCTCCACTGGCACCGGAGGCGGGGAACCAGGTGGGTCGCGAAGGCGTTGCTCAACGGCCTCGGCGCCGTCCTGACCGGTGCCGGCGCGGTCGTCGTCACGGCGACCAAGTTCCACGACGGGGCCTGGCTGGTCGTGATCGCCCTGCCGCTGCTCGTCCTCGTCCTGGAGGCGGTGCACCGGTCGTACGGGCGGATCGGCGAGCGACTGGGCGTCGGCCGGATCCCGGAGCCGCCGCACCGCGAGCGCTCGCTCGTCCTGGTCCCGGTCTCCTCCCTGACCCGGCTCACCAGCGAGGCCCTGACCGCGGCGGTCTCCCTGGGCGACGAGGTGCGGGCGGTCACCGTCTGCCACCCGGACCCCGAGGACCGCGAGCAGGCCGACGCCCTGGCCCGGGACTGGGCCCTGTGGAACCCGGGCGTCCCCCTGGTCCGGCTCCCCTCCGAGCGGCGGACGCTCGGCCGTCCCGTCACCGCGTACGTACGCGAACTGCGCGCTGCCGAGCCGGACACCCGGGTCACCGTCCTCGTGCCCGAGGTGGAGCCGGAACACCTGTGGCAGCGGGTGCTGCAGAACCAGCGGGGCGCGGTCGTCGCCCACGCCGTCCGCCGGGACACGGACGCCGTGGTCTGCCGGCTGAGGTTCCGGATCGGGCCCCGCCGGGGAGTGCCCGACGCCTGCCGCCGCCCGCCCGCGGATTCCTTTCCCCGTCCCTCGTCCATGGAGGACGCCGGCCGTGCCGAGGGGCCCGGGCCGGCCGCCGGGAACGGAGCCGCGGCACATCCTCCGACGCGGCCGTCCACCGGGCCATGGCGGTCGAGCACACACCCGGACGGGCCTGTGCGGCGGCGGGCGGAGGGATGAGCGACGACCCGCGGCCCGTGCCGTGCGGTACGCCGCCGGCGGGGCCGGCAGGTTGTTCCCTCGCCGACCGCCCGCAGGGACCGGGATGCGTCCCAAAATGTTTCTGGCCATGCTGGGACCATGGCCGGTCGGACTCCGCATGGACCTGACGAGGCCCGCGACGGGCTCCGTGAGGTGGCCGCACGGCGCGGTGGGCGCGACGGCCTGCTGGCCGCCGGGCTCCGGCAGGCCAGGTCCGGCACCGCGGAGGAACCCGGAACATGGGCACCCGAGGTCGCGCGGGCCGTTCGGCCGTACCGCCGTTCAGCCGCGCGGGAGGAGGACGACCGGAGCGGTACCACCGTGCGGAACCGCGTGGGCCACGCCGTCGAAACGGGCACCCCGGGGACGCTGCCTGCCCGGTGCGTTCGGAGCGGGGCCCGGCCGGAATATGCCTGTACGGTGATCAGTTGTACCGGGTCATGCAACATGATTCGGAGCTGCCCGGGAGTATCCATCCTCTTCTGGCGGGACGGTTCAGCCCCTACCGGTTCGACCCGTCGGCCGCCGTCGACGACCACTGCCTGGGCCTGCTGCTGGAGGCCGCGCGGTGGGCACCGTCCGCCGGGAACTCCCAACCCTGGGGCTTCTTCACGAGCCGGCCGGGCGAGCCGGAGCACGAGCGGGTGGTCCGCCACCTCGCGCCCAGCTCGGCCCGGTGGGCGACGGACGCCGGGCTGCTCGTCGTCACGTCGGCGCGCCGCCACGTGGACGGCACGGAGCTGCTCTACTCCGAGTTCGCGGACTACGACCTCGGCCAGGCCATCGCCCACATGACCGTCCAGGCCGAGGCGATGGGACTGGCTTCCCACCAGTTCAGGGCCTTCGACCTGGAGGGCCTCACCGAAGAGCTGCGCCCGAATCCGGGATGGGCGATCATCTCCATGATCGCGCTGGGAAAGGCGGCCGGAGAACTGCCGGGGACTCGCGACCGGCGCAGCGTCGCCGATCTGCTTTCCGCTCCCTGGGCGCGGTGAGCGAAGAGGGCTGTCCGGGCAGGCCGGTCCGAGGTCCGGCCGTCCACCGAAGCCGAGGCCCGCGCGCCGCCCCGACGCCGCGAACACGCCCGCATCCGTATCGGGAAGGGGATTCGCCGGGCCGACCGGCCGGTCCGGCGAACCTCCGCGGCCACTGGGTTCAGTCCGTGTCATCGGTGTCCGGGGCAAGGCGGGCCGAGGAGACCGAGACCACCCCGTCGACCGTCGCGCACATGCGCTCGACGGCCGGGATCATGCCGCGGGACGGCAACTTCCCGCCGAGCTCGACCCGGCCCCCGCTCACCTCGACGGTGAGCGAGGCCGGGGCGAGGCGCAGGGCGCCGACGAGCACGTCGTCGACGATCTCGCGGCGGATGTCGTCGTCCTCACGGAGAAAGATCCGCATCAGATCCCGGCGGCTGACGATTCCCACGAGCCGGTCCTCGTCGTCGACCACGACGAGGCGCTTGATGCCCTGGACCTCCATCAGCCGGGCCGCCTCCGCCACCGTCCACTCGGGGCGGGCGCACACGGCGGGAGCCGACATCAGCTCCTCGGCGCGCGTTCCCTCGGCCTTCGCCAGCTCCCACGCCTCCAGTCCCGGTACGGGGGGCGGACCGCCCGGCGTGGCGGCCCGGTCGGCGGCCTTGCGCAGCAGGTCCCCTTCGGAGACCACACCGAGCACCCGGCCGTCACCGCCCACCACGGGCACCGCGGTCACCCGGTGCCGTGCAAGCACCCGCGCGATCTCCTTGAACGGGGCGTCGCCATGGACGCTCACCACGTCGCGGGTCATCAACTCCGCGATCCTGCTGTGACGCATCATCCGTTCCTTCCGCGTGCGGGCGTCTCCGCCGCGGTCAGCAAGCGGGCGACGCAGCCGTTCCAGGTGTCGAGGGCCGCGTGGTCGTCCTCGGTGAGTTCCCGGCCACCGAGTCCGGCGAGCGCCTCGGCGAATTCGAGGAAGTCCAGCGAATCCATCTCGAATGTTTCCCGCAGGGACGTGTCGGGATCGAGCCCGGTGAAGTCGGCATCGGGAACGACATCCCGGACGGCCCGCCGGACGAACGCACCTGCCTGGTCGTGGTTCACAGTTCCTCCGGTCGTTGCAGGAATCGGTCCAGGGAGGTCAGGGGGCGCGCGCCGGTCGCACCGTCGGCGGCACGATGATCGGCGGACAACGTCGCCGTCAGCACGGGACGTACCCCGAGCAGTCCCCGCACGGCCACCGGCCGTTCGACGATCCGGCCGAGGCCGACGAGCGCGACCTGTGGCGGATGGACGACACCGAAAACGGTCTCGACGCCCTGATCACCGAGGTTGGTGACGGTGAGACTCGGGTCGGCGGTCCCGGAAGCCCGGAGCCGGCCGCCGCGCGCCCGCGCCACCTTGTGTTCGTACAGCTCCCGGGTGGTGACCAGCACCCGTGCGTCTCCCAGTCCCATGCGCAGCGCGACCGGCTCGGGGCCGAAGGCGGCGAACAGGGGACACAGGACGCGGCCGGCGCGCAGCGTCCCGAGGACGGCGGCATACAGCTCGTGGCAGCGGCCGAGCAGGGTGAACACCCGCTCGCCGCGGCCGACGCCGAGCGACTCCAGGACATGGGCGAACCGGGAGCTGTCCTGCGCCAGCCGTGTGTACGTGACGGTCCGTACGGACCCGTCGCGGGCGACGCAGCGCAGCGCGACCCGTTCACCGTGTCCCTCGCGCAGATGCCGGTCGACGGCCTCGTACCCGGTGTTGACGCCCCCGCCCGGCAGTCCGGCGAGCCGGGAACGCTCGCGCCGCCAGGAGAACGTGGCCCGGGCCTCGGCGTAGTCGGGCATGACGGGGGCCACCCGCACGGCGCTCATCGCGGCGGCTCCACGTCGAGGGCGAGGTTGTCGTAGGCGTAGTCGAGGCACTCGTGCAGGGCGACGACTCCATCGACGGAACGGCACAGCCGCACGATCACGGGGATGTCGGCGCGCTCGTCGACGCGGCCCGTCAGGGTCACGACCCCGTCGGCGACAGCGACGCGGAGCGTGTCGGGGGCGAGCCCCAGGGTGCCGGCCAGGACGTCGTGCTCGATCTCGGCACGGATCGCGGAGTCGCTGCGGAGGAACGGGCGCAGCAGATCGCTGCGGCTGACGATCCCGACGAGCCGACCGGTCTCGTCGGTCACGGGAAGCCGTTTCACTCCCTTGTGGTGCATCGTCCGGGCCGTCTCGACGAGATTCCACCCGGGCTGTGCCGTGACGGCCGGGGAGGTCATCAGCTCGGCCGCCGTCTCCGCGTCGGGCGGCCCGTGCTCCTGGGACAGGAGCTGGACGCCCGCCCAGCGGCCCTCCAGGTCGGGGAGCCCGGCGGTGGCCCGCAGCAGGTCGGCCTCCGAGACCACGCCCAGCAGACGCCGGTTCTCGTCCACGACCGGGACCGCCGAGACGTCGTTCCCGGCGAAGAGACGGGCGATCTCCTTGAACGAGGCCGAGGGAGCCGCGGTGACGACTTCGTGCGTCATCACTTCGAAAACCGTTCGATGCTGCATGACGGCCCTCCTCACGGGGGCGCGGGATCCCGGCAGGTCCCACCCTGCTGCGCCGACGCAGCGGGCGGGCAGTGCCGAACGGTCCCCTTCCGGGACCGATGGCCCCTATGGGGGGAAGTCGGCCGGGCGCAGGGTGGGTTCGGGAGCACGGGCCGCCCGAGGACGCGACGGCCCGGCGACCCGCGGCGATCGGGAGAAGGCCATGGCTGGGACCGAGGGACGACACGGCCCGGTGGAACCGCGTGCCGGACTGTGGGCCCGGGTGGGCGATCGGCTGATCGTGGGTGGTGCCACCGTCGGGGACGAGGGGCGGGACGGCGAGATCATCGGGCTGCACCACATGGACGGCACTCCGCCCTACGATGTCCGCTGGTCGGACACGGGCCGGGTCACCCTGGTGTTCCCCGGCCCCGACGCCCGGGTCCACCACTACCCGTCGAATGGAACGAAGGCTTCCGCGCAGACGCCGTGAACCCCGCCGAGGCGTCCACCGCCCCGGGCACCGCACGGGCCGGATTCCCCGGCACGGACCTTGGCAGATGCCCGGCACGTGCCACGACCCGTCCCGGACCCGTACGGCGGGCACCTCGGGGAGAACGTCCGCCTCCGGCACCACGCCGTCCCCGGCCGACAGCACGGGTACCGCGCCCCCTCCGAGGCCGAACGGACCGGACGATCTCCCCGACCGGGGGCGGGGCGGGCCCCGGAGAGGCGGACGGGGATCTCCTCCTGCCACGCCCGTCCTCGCCGGACGGCACAGGACCGGGCGGACCGTACCCGGGACCGACCGGCCCTACCCCGTTCCCACCGCCGGTGCGAGCGTGGCAGCAGGCCATCATGCGACCGGAAGGCGGTGGGAACGATGGAAGCCCCCCTGGTGGTGGGCGTCGACGGTTCCGACGCCAGTCTCGCGGCCCTGGACTGGGCCGTCGACGAGGCCGTGCGGCACGGATGTCCCCTGCGCATCGTGCACGCCTCGTTGTGGGAACGGTACGAAGGAGTGGTACCGGCCTGGACCACCGACCGTCCCTCGGCCCAGGTCCTCGCCGAGAACATCGTCGGCGGGGCGGCGGAACGAGCCCGGCAACGGGCACCCGGCCTCTCCCTCGGCACGGACGTCGCCGCCGAGGACGCGGCAGGCGCCCTGCTCAGGGAAGGGCGGGAAGCCATGGCCGTGGTCATCGGGTCGCGTGGACGGAGCGAACTGGGCGACCTCCTGCTCGGCTCGGTCGGTCTCGTTGTCGCAGCCCGGGCCTCCTGCCCGGTCGTCGTCGTCCGGGGGGACCAGCACGCCCAGGACGCCCGTCATCAGCGGGTCCTGCTGGGCATCGGCGACCACGACACGGACTCGCCGGCCGTCAGGTTCGCCTTCCGCGAGGCGGCGCTGCGGCAGGCGGAGCTGGACGTCGTCCGCGCCTGGCGGCGCCCCGCCCCCGAACCGGTCGACCACCTGCTCCCGACCGGTGAGACGAGTCCCGGCCTCGAGCAGAGGGCATCCGGGATGCTCGCCAGGGCCCTCGACGCGGGCACGCGGGAACACTCCGAGGTCCGTCTGCGGAGGAGCACCGTCGAGGGGCCCGCGCACAGGGTGCTGACCGAACGCTCCGCCGCCGCCGACCTGCTGGTCGTCGGGGCACGCCGCCGGGACGGTGCCCTCGGCCTGCAACTCGGCAGGGTGGCCCACCGCGCCCTGCACCACGCCGCGTGCCCCGTCGCCGTCGTGCCGCAGAACCGAGCGGTGACCGTCGGGGGAGAAGCATGATGAACGCCGCCGACGAGCACCACCGGAGCGATCTCGGCCGCCGGGTCGCGACGAGGCGCCGACAGCTCGGCCTCTCCCGGGAGGAGGTGGCGGTCCGGTCCGGTTCCAGCCCCGGCTACATCGCCTACGTGGAGGAGCGGCTGCCCGCCCCCGGCATCGAGTTCCTGGTCCGGCTCGCGAACGCCCTGGAGACGACGGTCCAGGATCTGACGGGTCTCACGGCCGAACTCGCACCGGGCGAAGGCCCGGCGGGGAGCCGGCCGAGGCTGGAGGCGGTCGACGAGGAGGAGTGCTGGGCGCTGCTCGACGACCACGGCGTGGGCCGGGTCGCCGTCGAGGCGGCGGACGGACCGGACGTCTTCCCCGTCAACTACCGGGTCCTCGGCAGGAAGGTGCTCTTCATCACCACGTCCACGTCCGCGCTCGGGATCGCGGCGGCGGCCGGTGCCGAGATCGCCTTCGAGGAGGACCACCTGGACGAGGCTTTCCGCCAGGGCTGGAGCGTGCTCCTCGTCGGCCCGGTGCGCACGGTGTCCGACCCCGTCGAGGCACGGGCCCTCCGGGACGCCCCGCACTCGCAGCCGTGGGCCGGGGACGGACGGGACACGGCCGTGCTGCTCTCGCCGCACCGCGTGACGGGGCGGCGGATCCTGGTGCCGGGCGCGCCCGGCACCGCCGAAGGGCCCGACGAGCGGGAGCCCTGACATCCGTCCCCCGGTTCATCCCGTCCCGGTCGGCCCGCTCAGGGGAACCACCGCGACCGGGGCGGGGCTGTGGTGGACAACCGCGTGGGCCACGTGGCCGAGACGTGCCCCGACGGGCAGCCCGGGAGTCCGGCGACCCACGATCACGAGCTCCGCGTCCTGTGACGCCTGCACCATCCGGTGGGCGGCGGAACCCGAGGTCGCCCTGGCCGTGGCCTCCACACCCGGGAACCGCTCGCGCCAGGGCGCCAGCAGACCGTCGAGATCGCGGAGCAGGCCGGCCCCGAGCTCCTCGCCGATCCCCGGGTCCACGACGGACGCGTGGCCGTAGGAGGCGGGCAGCGTCCAGCTGTGCAGGAACCGGAGGGGAACCCGCCGTCGGGCCGCCTCCGCGAACGAGAACGCCAGCAGGGATTCGCACGGATGGTGGATGTCGACGCCCACCACGATTCCGTCGCGGGGGGCCGCCGGCTCCGCATGCCGCCCCGCCCCCTCCGCGCGCACGAGGACGACCGGCTTCCGCGCCGCGCCGACGACCGAGAGGGAGACCGAGCCGACGACGAAGCCGAGGACCCCGCCGAGACCCCGCGACCCGAGCACCATCAGATCGGACTCGTCCGCCGCGGCCGTCAGCTCGTGCGCCGTCCGTCCGCGCGTTCGCACGGTGAACACTTCCAGGTCGGGATGCCCCTTCCGCGCGCGGTCCGACTCGTCCCGCAGCAGCTCCGCGGCCCGATCGGCGGGAGTCCGGGCGTACGGAAGCGGCACCTCGGGCGTGTTCGGCCATTCCTCCACGTGCACCAGCCGGAGCGGAACCTCGCGCAGCACCGCTTCCCCCGCCCCCCAACGAGCCGCGGCGAGGCTTTCGTCCGATCCGTCCAGACCCACGGTGACCTGGGCTGTCATCACTGCCTCCTCGACCGTGCCGGTTCACGGCTCCAGACTCGTACCGCGCCTCCCGGGGAGAGAGGGCCGGGCAGGTCTCGATCGGGGCCGAACGGCCCATGCCGGTGAGGCCCGCAGGGGTGCGAGTGTGAGGAGTGTCGTCCTCGGGGACGTTCGGGAACCCCCGGGCGGACCGAAGGAGGAACCATGAGCAGTGAGAACCTCGCCCGGCCCGAGCTCGCCGCCGTCGTCGTGGGGATCGACGGGTCCCCTTCCGCGCGGACGGCCGCGCTCTGGGCCGCCGCGGAGGCGGACCGGCGGTCCCGGCCCCTGCACATCGTCCACGCCGCCGACACCGACCGGCGTGCCTACTGGAGCGACGCGGAGACGATCCAGGCGGTGCGGGAAGCCGGCCACGACCTGTTGGTCGAGACCGCGGACGCCGTCCGGGAGCGACTCCCGGGCCTCACCGTCACCAAGGAGCTCGGCCGCCGGGAGCCGGTCGCCGGACTCCTGGCCGCCGCCGGCGGCCGGGGAACGATCGTGGTCGGCAGCAGAGGGCTCGGAGGCTTCTCCTCCCTCCTGCTCGGTTCCGTGGGACTGGGTGTGGCCGCCCGTGCCGAGGTGCCCGTGATCGTCGTACGGGGGGAGGCGGAGCGCCCCGAGTCGGGTTCGGTCACCGCGGCCGTGCACGACTCCGCCGACCTGGGGTGGCTGCTCCTGGCCGCCGCTGAGGCGGACGCCCGCAAGGCGGCACTGCGCATCGTGAGCGTATGGAACGTGCTCACCCACGTCGGCACCGTCGCGACCATGCTCGACGACCTCGACGAGATCGCCCAGCGGCGGGTGCATGACATGAAGGCGCTCGCCGACCGTGTCCGCGAGCGGTATCCCGACCTGATCGTCGGGCATCATGTGGAGACCGGAACGAGCACCCCCGGAATCCTGATCGAGGCGAGTGCCCACACCGACCTGCTCGTGATGGGCCGGGGCCGCCACCCGCTGGGAGTGGGACGGTCCCTCGGCCGTGTCGCCCATGCCCTCCTCCATCACGCGCACTGCCCCGTGGAGATCGTTCCGGCGGGCTTCGTGAGCAGGGACGGCACGACATGAACGACCTCCTGTTCGGCGTCGATCCGAAGGGACTGGCCGTACCGGCCGTCGCCTGGGCCGCTGCCGAGGCCGGCCGCAGACGGCTGCGGCTGTGTCTCGTGGTCGCGTTGCCCCCCGTCCACGACCGGCTGTGGTACGACGCCGTCGGCCACGGGAGCGCCCTGCGGCTGCGGGCGGAGTCGGCGCTCGCCAACGCGGAGGACCTCGTACGGGAACTGCACGGCGACGTGAGGACCTCGGCGGAACTCACGGCCGGGACGCCGGCCACGGTGCTGCTCGACCGGGCGGCCGATGCCGACCTGGTCGTCGTGGGGTCACGCGGTCTCGGCAGGGCCGTCGAACTGCTCGGCGAGGGTTCGGTGGTCGTCCCGCTCACCGCGCGTGCTCCCTGCCCCGTCGTCGTGGTCCGTGCTCCGGAACACACCGCGGTGCATCCACCGACCCTCGTCGTCGGCGTGGACGGCAGCGGGTCGAGCCGGGAGGCCGTCGCGTTCGCCGTCGAGGAGGCGAGTCTGCGCGAGGCACGGCTGCGGGCGGTCTGGGTCTGGCCCCGCCCGGTCCTCGCGCACGACGACACCGAGGAGGGGCTGTCCGAGCGGCGGCGTCTGCTCGCCGAGTCCTTGGCCGGCTGGGCGGAGCGGTATCCGGACGTGGACATCGTCGCGGAGGTCTGCCGGGGACACCCGGTCGAACAGCTCGCCCTGGCCGCGCAGTCCTCCCTCGCCCTCGTCGTCGGACGCACGGGGCGGGGCGGTTACACGGGCATGCGCCTCGGCTCGACGGTTCACGGCCTGCTTCATCACGCCGACTGTCCGGTGGTCACCGTCCCCTCCGCCGGGCGGGAGGGGCGGAACGGGGTTCCCGCCCGGGCCCGAAGGCGGTGTTCTCGTCCCAGGCCTTCTCCAGCAGCTGCTCGGCCGAGACGACGGCGCCCCCGAAGCCCACCTGGGAGCCCAAACCGCAGGAGCCGCCCTACTGGCTGCGCCCGACCATCCGGATACGGCTCACGCTGCTCTACGGCGGCATGTTCCTGATCGCGGGCATCCTGCTGCTCTCGATCATCTACATGCTGGCCGCGCAGGCCCTGCACGTGGGCAGCGAGCTGCCGTTCAAGATCGTCAACGGCCAGGTGACCAGCGAGGTCTGCAACCTGCCCGAGAAGGCGTCCCCGGAGGCCTTCAACGCGGCGATGAACTCGTGCGTCAACCACCAGCGCCAGCAGGCGCTGGACACCCTCCTGAACCGCTCGCTGCTGGCCCTGGTCGGCCTCAGCGTCATCGCCTTCGCCTTCGGCTACGCCATGGCCGGCCGGGTGCTCTCCCCGCTGGGCCGGATCACCCGGACCGCCCGCCAGGTGGCCGGAACCGATCTGTCCCGCCGGATCGAGCTGGACGGCCCGGACGACGAGCTGAAGGAGCTCGCCGACACCTTCGACGAGATGCTCGACCGGCTGGAGCGGGCCTTCACGGCCCAGCAGCGGTTCGTCGGGAACGCCTCGCACGAGCTGCGCACCCCGCTCGCGATCAACCGCACGCTGCTGGAGGTCCACCTCTCCGACCCCCAGGCCCCAGCGGAGCTGAAACAGCTGGGCAAGACGCTGCTGGCCACCAACGAGCGCAGCGAGCAGCTCGTGGAGGGGTTGCTGCTGCTGGCCCGCAGCGACAACCAGATCGTCGAGCGCAAGCCGGTCGACCTCGCCGAGGTGGCCTCGCGCGCGATCGACCAGACGCGGGGCGAGGCCGAGGACCGGGGGGTGGAGATCCGCGGCGAGCGGGATCCGGCCGTCGTCCAGGGCAACGGCGTCCTGCTGGAGCGGATCGCGCTGAACCTCGTGCAGAACGCCGTGCGCTACAACGTCCCCGAGGACGGCTGGGTGGAGGTCACCACCGAGCTGCGGAGCGGGCAGGCCCTGCTGACGGTCTCGAACACGGGTCCCGTGGTGCCCGCGTACGAGATCGACAACCTCTTCGAGCCCTTCAGACGGCTGCGTACGGAGCGGACGGGCAGCGACAAGGGGGTGGGCCTCGGCCTGTCGATCGCGAGATCCGTGGCGCGCGCCCACGGCGGCCGTATCATCGCGGAGCCCCGCGAGGGCGGGGGGCTTGTGATGCGTGTCTCACTGCCGGTCTGACCGGCAGGTCGGACCGATTCGTGGGCGAAGTAGTTTGTTCGCTTTGAGCGGAATTTTCGGGACCCGTTCCCGGGAGTGCCGTGTGTGATCGATCACAGAAACGAATTTCTGCCCGCCAACGCTCCGTGATCAGGAACCTTGCCCGAAAACCCGTAAAAGTCGGGGTTTTCGAGGCTTGAGGTCACGGGAAGTACACGGGGTGGCGCCCGTGGAGCACGACGCGGGGACCGTGTACGGTCCCCATCGCCACCCAAGCCGATCGCTCCCGAGCGGTCCTTTTGGGTGTCGATTGAGTAACAGACCTTGATGTGAGGCAAAATCTCCGCCTCGGGTCGGGCACAAGTCCGGCCTCTCACGCGTTACGAGCGCTGAGACACCGCAGACACCCAGAGGGGGAGAGCGACATGGCAACGGATTACGACACCCCACGCAAGACCGACGACGACGTCGATCAGGACAGCCTGGAGGAGCTCAAGGCTCGCCGGAGCGACAAGACGGCGTCCGCCGTCGACGTCGACGAGTTCGACGCGGCCGAAGGACTGGAGCTGCCCGGCGCGGACCTGTCCAATGAGGAGCTCGCCGTCCGGGTCCTGCCCAAGCAGGCCGACGAGTTCACCTGCATGAGCTGCTTCCTCGTGCACCACAGGAGCCAGCTCGCGCGCGAGAAGAACGGCCAGCCGATCTGCCGCGACTGCGACTAGGTCGCGCCGACCGTGGTAGGCGACACACCCTTCCGGAAGCGACGCTTGCGGCGCAAGAGGTCGTCGGAGACGCATCAGGGCGGCACAGGCCCGGCAGAGGGCGCGACAGCGCCCGCCGAGCGGTCCGCCCTGCCGCACTCCCCGGACGGGTGGGACGACGGGCGGGGCCGACCGGCCTCGCTCGAAGCGGCCCCGGCGGTCACGGCGACCGAAGGAGCCGACCCGGCCGGAGGGGTCGAACGGACCGGCAGGACGGAGCCCGTGACCGGGGCGGGCCGTCTGAATTCGGTGAAACGGGGCGTGCGCAGGAGCGGGGAGAGCGCCAGGGCGGTGATCGGCCATATCGCCGACCTGATCATCGAGACCGCTCCCCGCGTCCCCGTGCGCGATCTCGCCACCCTGCGCAGGCAGTTCCCCGGCCTGGGGCCGGAGGAGCTCGCGGACAAACTCATCGCGGGCGCGAGCAAGGGCACCGCCGCCGTCGGCGCAGGCATCGGAGCGGCGGCCATGATGCCCGTACCGCCCGTCATGCTCGCCGAGCTGACGGCGGAGATCACCGGGGTGGCCGCGATAGAGATGAAGCTCGTCGCCGAGCTGCACGAGGTCTACGGGCTGCGCCCGCCGGGCGGGCTCGTCCAGCGTTCCGGCGCCTACCTCACCTCCTGGACGGAGGAGCGCGGCATCGACGTCAGCCGCCCCATGACGGTGAACGCGGCGCTGGGCGGCCAGATGAAGCGCGAGCTGCGCCAGCAGATCATGAAACGCATGGTGCGCGACCTGCCCAACCTGATGCCCTTCATGATCGGCGCCGCCGTCGGCGCGATGATGAACCGGCGCGACACCAGGAAGCTCGCCGAACGGGTCAGGAAGGACCTGCGCGAGCGCCAGGTCCCCTGGGACCGGCTGCCGGCGCTGCCCCCACTGGAACAGCCGAAGGACCCGCACGAGGTGATCCGGGGCGAGCTGGAGGCCTGAGGGCCCACGGGGGCGGTCCGGAGGCGCCGGGAAGGGCGTGCGACGGCCGCGACCGGGCCCCGGAAGGGCCCGGCGGGTTCCGCCCGGTGGCTACGCCCGTACGGCCGTGAGCGCCGCCACCAGGGCCTGCGGCTCACGGGTGGACAGATAGACGTACGGAGTCGGGTCCTGCGGGTCGGTGACCTCGATCCGGACCGCCGTCGGGATGTAGCTGCGCAGCAGCATGAACGCGCGGGTGTCCGCCCTGTACGAGCGCCACGCGCGCGCCTCCTCCCCCTCCAGCACCTCGGCCTCGCCGAGCGCCGTCACCGGGATCCGCGCGTTGCCCGCCACCAGGGCGCCCCCCACCACCCGGACCCTGGCCGAGCCGTAGGAGCTGACCGCGACCGCCGCCAGGGCCGTGCCGCCCACCAGACCGGCCAGCAGCGGCACGGTTCCCAGCGGCAGCAGCATCAGGGCGCAGGCGATGCCGACCAGGAAGGCGATGAGCCACCAGGAGCGGGGCGCGGTCAGTCGTTCGTCGAAAGGCGGCGGGGAAGGCTGCATGAACCCAAGCTTGGCACGGTGCGACCCGCGGGTAGCCGCGCGGGTAAGGTCTGCGCCTGTGAGTGGAACATCTGAGGCCCTGAAGCCCCCGGCCGACGCGGTGAAACCGGTCCGGCACCCCGAAGCCCCGGCCCCGGGCGAACTCCTCGGCGCGCACTACGAACACTGTTTCGGTTGTGGGGAGGKGCAGCCGCACGGGCTGCACCTCCAGACGCGGGTCGGCGACGGCGTCCGCGTCACCGCCGAGTTCACCGTGCAGGCCGCCCACCAGGGCGCCCCGGGACTGGCGCACGGCGGCATCCTGGCCACCGCGCTGGACGAGACGCTCGGCTCGCTGAACTGGCTGCTCCGGGTGATCGCCGTGACCGGACGGCTGGAGACCGACTTCGTGCGCCCGGTGCCGGTGGACACCGTGCTGCACCTCGACGCCGAGGTCGTCGCGGTGCACGGCCGGAAGATCTACTCGCGGGCGACCGGCCGGATCGGCGGCCCGGACGGGCCCGTGGCGGTCCGGGCCGAGGCCCTCTTCATCGAGGTCAAGGTCGACCACTTCATCGAGAACGGCCGTCCGGCGGAGATCCGGGCCGCGATGGCCGACCCCGACCAGGTCAAGCGCGCCCGTGCGTTCGAGGTGAACCCCTGATGCGCCACCCCGTGGACGTACTGATCCGCCGGATCGACCCGGAAGTGCCGATTCCGGCCTACGGGCACCCGGGCGACGCCGGAGTCGATCTGGTGACCACCGAGGCCGTCGAACTCGCTCCGGGCGAGCGGGCGGTGCTGCCCACCGGAGTGGCGATCGCGCTGCCCGACGGGTACGCCGCGTTCGTGCACCCGCGCTCCGGCCTCGCGGCCCGCTGCGGAGTCGCCCTGGTGAATGCCCCGGGGACGGTTGATGCCGGGTACCGTGGAGAGATCAGGGTGATCGTCATCAATCTCGACCCGCGTGAGCCCGTGCGGTTCGACCGGTTCGACCGGATTGCCCAACTGGTTGTCCAGCAGGTCGAGAAGGTGCGCTTCCACGAGGTGGCGGAGCTTCCCGGCTCGGCTCGCGGCGACGGAGGCTTCGGATCCACCGGAGGACATGCTTCCGGTGATGTCGGTGGTGTCAGGGACGGGATCACCCAGGGCGGGAACAGCTACGCTTCGGTCGTACCCGACCGGGAAGGACAGTGACGTGTTCGGACGTCGCAAGAAGAGTGGTTCCGCCGAGGACGTGGCGGGCGAAGCGCGCGAGGCCGAGCAGGTCGTCGACGAGCTCGATGACGCGGACGGGGCCGACAGCGGCCCGCGGCGGGTGAATCTCCCGCCGGCACCGCGGCCGGACGGGCCGTGGGACGTCTCCGAGGTCTCCCAGCCCGGCGAGGGCCGGGTCGACCTGGGCGGCGTCTTCGTGCCCGGCGTCGAGGGCATGGAGCTGCGCGTCGAGGTGGCCGGTGACGCGATCGTCGCCGCGACCGTGGTGCTGCGCGACAGCGCCATCCAGCTGCAGGCCTTCGCCGCCCCCAAGAAGGAGGGCATCTGGGGCGAGGTCCGCGAGGAGATCGCCACCGGCATCACCCAGCAGGGCGGGATCATCGACGAGGTCGAGGGTCCGCTGGGCTGGGAGCTGCGTGCCCAGGTGCCCGTACAGCTCCCGGACGGCACGAACGGCGTGCAGCTGGTGCGGTTCGTCGGTGTCGACGGACCCCGCTGGTTCCTGCGCGGAGTGATCTCCGGCCAGGGCGCCGTCCAGCCGGAGGCCGCCGGGCTGCTGGAGACGATCTTCCGGGACACCGTGGTCGTCCGCGGCGAGGGCCCGATGGCGCCGCGCGACCCGATCGTCCTCAAGCTGCCCAACGACGCCCAGATGGTGCCCGAGGGCGTCCAGCAGGAGGACCAGGAGAGCTCCAGGTTCTCCGGTGACATGGGCCGGCTCCAGCGCGGCCCCGAGATCACCGAGGTGCGCTGAGCAGCGCCGGGCAGCCGCCCGGCACGGCTTCGGCCGGTGGGCCGCATCCCCTTCCGAGGGGGTGCGGCCCACCGGCCGTTTCGCGTCCGGGAGCGGAGTCCGGCGGCGCGCGGAGGGCGCGCGTATGGGGCGCGTATCGGCCACGTATGAGCGCCGTCAAAGGCCCGCCGTTCCCCGTAAGGAAGCCATCAACGCAGGCCAGGGGGGCTGCGGGGGGAGGTTTGCTCAAGAGGTCCGAGAAATCCGTACCTCATCTAGGAGCACACGATGGCCGATGTGGCCTTCGTCGTCACCACGATCGCGGTGTTCGCGCTGGTGGCTCTGGTCGCCAAGGGGGTGGCCAGGCTGTGACCGTCGAAAACGTCGTCGGCCTCGTCGTGGCCGCCGCCCTGCTGGGCTACCTCGTCCTCGCCCTTCTGTACCCGGAGAGGTTCTGAGCACGATATGAGCCCCGTCCTCGCCGGTGTGCTCCAGGTCCTCGCGCTCGTCGTGGCGCTGGGACTGGTGTACCGCCCGCTCGGCGACCACATGGCCCGCGTCTACTCCTCGGAGAAGCACCTCCGCGTCGAGAAGTGGATCTACCGGGCCGTCGGCGTCGACCCGAACACCCGGATGCGCTGGCCCGCGTATCTGAGGGGTGTGCTCGCCTTCTCCGCGGTGAGCGTCCTCTTCCTGTACCTGCTCCAGCGGCTCCAGGGCAGCCTGCCCGGCTCGCTCGGCTTCGTCTCGATCGACCCGGACCAGGCGTTCAACACGGCGGCGTCCTTCGTCGCGAACACCAACTGGCAGTCGTACTACGGCGAACAGGCCATGGGCCACGTCGTGCAGACCGGTGGCCTGGCCGTGCAGAACTTCGTCTCGGCCGCCGTCGGCATAGCCGTCGCGGTGGCCCTGGTACGGGGCTTCGCCGGGTCCCGCACCGGTGAACTCGGCAACTTCTGGGCCGACCTGGTGCGCGGCACCGTGCGGATCCTGCTGCCGATCGCCGTGGTCGGCGCCCTGGTGCTCGTCGCCTGCGGCGTGATCCAGAACTTCTCCGGCATCCATGAGGTCGGACAGTTCACCGGCGGTTCCCAGCAGTGGAACGGCGGCGCGGTGGCCTCCCAGGAGGTCATCAAGGAACTGGGCACGAACGGTGGCGGCTACTTCAACGCCAACTCGTCCCACCCGTTCGAGAACCCCAACGGCCTGTCCAACCTCTTCGAGATCTTCCTGATCCTGGTCATCCCCTTCGCGCTGACCCGCACCTTCGGCCGGATGGTCGGCTCGCTCAAGCAGGGCTACGCGATCCTCGGCACCATGGCCACCATCTGGCTGGGCTTCATCGCCCTGATGATGTGGACCGAATACGCCCACCACGGCCCCGCGTTCGACATCGCGGGCGGGGCGATGGAGGGCAAGGAGACCCGGTTCGGGATCGCCGGCTCGTCGATCTTCGCCGTGGCCACCACGCTCACCTCCACCGGCGCGGTGAACTCCTTCCACTCCTCGTACACCGGCCTCGGCGGCGGCATCACCATGCTCGGGATGCAGCTGGGCGAGATCGCGCCCGGCGGGGTCGGCTCCGGCCTCTACGGGATGCTGGTCATGGCGGTCATCGCCGTGTTCATCGCCGGACTGATGGTCGGCCGCACGCCCGAGTACCTCGGCAAGAAGATCGGCACCCGCGAGATCAAGCTCGCCGCCTGCTACATCCTGATCACCCCGGCGCTGGTGCTCTGCTTCACCGCCGCGGCGATGGCGCTGCCCACTCCGCCCCACTCGATGCTGAACTCCGGCGCGCACGGGTTCTCCGAGGTGCTCTACGCCTACACCTCGGGCGCGAACAACAACGGTTCCGCGTTCGCCGGGCTGAACGCGGACACGCAGTGGTTCAACACCACGATCGGTCTCGCGATGCTGCTCGGCCGGTTCCTGCCGATGGTGTTCATCCTGGCGCTGGCCGGCTCGCTCGCCGAGCAGAAGCCCGTACCGGCGACCGTGGGAACCCTGGGCACGCACAAACCGCTGTTCAGCGGACTGCTGGCCGGCACGATCCTGATCATCGCCGGGCTGACCTACTTCCCGGCCCTGGCACTGGGGCCGCTGGCCGAAGGGCTGGCGTCATGACCACTCGTACGGAGCAAGAGGACTCGATGTCCACTGTCACCCCCACCCGGGCACCGCACCGGGACGCGCCCGCGGAGCGGCGGGGCGAAGGACGTGTCGGCGCGGGTCTGTTCGACCCCGCGCAGCTGGTCCGGTCCCTGCCCGACGCCGTGCGCAAGCTCGACCCCCGGGTGATGGTCAAGTCCCCGGTGATGTTCGTGGTGCTGGTCGGCTCGGTGTTCACGACCGTGCTGGCGTGCCTGGAACCGGGGGAGTGGTTCGGCTGGGCGATCGCGGCCTGGCTGTGGCTGACCACGATCTTCGCCAACCTGGCGGAGGCGGTCG
Organism: Streptomyces sp. sk2.1; assembly: GCF_008120935.1. GTDB lineage: Bacteria > Actinomycetota > Actinomycetes > Streptomycetales > Streptomycetaceae > Streptomyces. Next base: position 14,204 of record NZ_RDBO01000060.1, on the reverse strand, counting down.
CCGAGGGACGCGGCAAGGCGCAGGCCGACACGCTGCGCAGGGCCAGGACCGACACCGTCGCACGGCGGCTGACCGGTGGGAACGAGGAGCAGGTGCCCGGCACCGAGCTGCGCGTCGGTGACCTGGTGGTCTGCGAGGCCGGTGACATCATCCCGGGCGACGGAGACGTCGTCGAAGGCGTCGCGAGCGTGGACGAGTCCGCGATCACCGGCGAGTCCGCCCCGGTCATCCGGGAGTCCGGCGGTGACCGCAGCGCCGTCACCGGGGGCACGAAGGTGCTCTCCGACCGCATCGTCGTCAAGGTCACCACCAGGCCCGGCGAGACCTTCATCGACCGGATGATCGCCCTGGTCGAGGGCGCCGCCCGGCAGAAGACGCCCAACGAGATCGCGCTGAACATCCTTCTCGCCTCCCTCACCGTCGTCTTTCTGCTCGCCGTCGTCACCCTCCAGCCCTTCGCGGTGTACGCCGGGCGGGAACAGTCGATGATCGTGCTGACCGCGCTGCTGGTCTGCCTGATCCCGACCACCATCGGCGCGCTGCTCTCCGCCATCGGCATCGCCGGCATGGACCGCCTCGTCCAGCGCAACGTCCTCGCGATGTCGGGGCGTGCCGTCGAGGCCGCCGGGGACGTGTCGACGCTGCTGCTCGACAAGACCGGCACCATCACCCTCGGCAACCGGCAGGCCGCCGAGTTCGTACCCGTGAAGGGCACGACCGCGGCCGAACTGGCCGACGCCGCCCAGCTGTCGTCGCTCGCCGACGAGACGCCGGAGGGCCGTTCGATCGTCGTGCTCGCCAAGGAGAAGTACGGGCTGCGCGAACGCCACCGGGGCGAGCTGTCCGGCGCCGAGTGGGTGGCCTTCACCGCCCAGACCCGGATGTCGGGTGTCGACGTGGCCGGACGCAAGGTCCGCAAGGGGGCGACCGGCTCGGTCGTCGCCTGGGTCGAGGAACGCGGCGGCACCGTCGCGCGGGAGGTCCGGGCGCTCACCGACGCGATCTCCTCGGCGGGCGGCACACCGCTGCCGGTGGCCGTGGATGACGGGCACGGCGCCCGGGTCCTCGGCGTCATCCACCTCAAGGACGTCGTCAAGGAGGGCATGCGGGAACGATTCGCCGAGCTGCGCCGGATGGGCATCAGGACGGTCATGATCACGGGCGACAACCCGCTGACCGCCAAGGCCATCGCCGAGGAGGCCGGCGTCGACGACTTCCTCGCCGAGGCCACGCCCGAGGACAAGATGGCCCTCATCAAGCGCGAACAGGCGGGCGGCAAGCTCGTCGCCATGACCGGCGACGGCACCAACGACGCCCCCGCCCTCGCCCAGGCGGACGTCGGGGTGGCCATGAACACCGGTACCTCGGCCGCCAAGGAGGCCGGGAACATGGTGGACCTGGACTCCAACCCCACCAAGCTGATCGAGATCGTCGAGATCGGCAAGCAACTGCTCATCACCCGGGGCGCGCTGACGACCTTCTCCATCGCCAACGACGTCGCGAAGTACTTCGCGATCATCCCCGCGATGTTCGCCGTGGTGTACCCGGGCCTGGACAAGCTCAACATCATGCAGCTGTCCTCGCCCCAGTCCGCGATCCTCTCGGCGGTGATCTTCAACGCGCTGATCATCGTCGCCCTGGTGCCGCTCGCCCTGAAGGGCGTGCGCTACCGGCCCAGCGGCGCCGACTCGATGCTCCGGCGCAACCTGGGGATCTACGGACTCGGCGGCCTGGTCGCCCCGTTCATCGGGATCAAGATCATCGACATGGTCATCTCGCTCGTACCCGGGCTGAACTGAACTGAGGAATCGGCTGACCGCCATGAACAACTCCGTAGCGAACACCGCCCGGTTGCTGTGGGCCGGGCTGCGCGCCCTGCTCGTCCTCACCGTCGTCTGCGGCGTGCTCTACCCGCTCGCCGTGACGGGCGTCGCCCAGGGCGTCTTCCCCGACAGGGCCAACGGCTCCGAGATCACCGCGAACGGCAAGGTCGTCGGCTCCGAACTCATCGGCCAGCGTTACGACCTGCCGCTGAAGAAGGGACAGGAGACCGCGGCCCCCGACCTCAAGTGGTTCCAGCCGCGCCCCTCCAACGGCCTGGGCACCAACAGTGTCAACACCCGGTACGAACTGATCCTCTCCGGCGCGACCAACCGCTCCGGCGACAGCGAGGAACTCATCGACTGGGTCACCGCCGCCAAGGCCGCCGTCGTCAAGGACAACTCCGTACCCGGCCACCCGGTCAGCCCCGCCGACGTGCCGGCCGACGCCGTCACCTCCTCGGGCTCCGGCCTCGACCCGGACATCTCCCCGCAGTACGCACGGCTCCAGGTGCGCCGGGTGGCCGAGCGCAACCACCTGCCCGTCGAACGGGTGGAGAAGCTCGTCGAGCAGCACACCGACGGCCGGATCCTCGGCTTCGTCGGGGAGCCGAGGGTCAATGTCCTCCGGCTCAACATCGCCCTCGAACAACTGGTGAACGGGGGCTGAGGACGCGCGAGCAGCGGGGCGCGGGGGCCTTGCCCCCCGCGCCCCGCCCGTTCACCGGCCCGGCGCGCCCAGGGAGCCGGGGTAGAGGTACTTCCGCGGCGGGACGACCGTGCCGTCCACCCATGCCGCGAAGAAGCCCCTGAGGTCCTTGCCCGAGACCTTCGCGGCCAGTGCCTCGAACTGCCGGAACGAGGCGTTGCCGTGGGCGTGGACGCGGGTCCAGGCCCTGAGCGTCCCGAAGAACGCCCCGTCGCCCACCGTGCGCCGCAGGGCGTGCAGCATCAGTGAACCCTTGAAGTACAGCGCGGCGTCCAACTCCCTTCCCGGCCCCGGGTCGTAGAGCCGGACGGACCAGAACGACGGGTCGTCCGCGCTCGCCTCGACCTCGGACCGGTAGTAGTCCTCGTCGAGGTCGGCGCCCTTGTGCTCCTCCCACAACTGCCCGGCGTACTGGGCGAAGCACTCCGCGACGCAGCCGTCCCGCCAGTCCTTGAACGAGACGCTGTCGCCGAACCACTGGTGGGCGTTCTCGTGGACCACCGAGGCGTCGAAGAGCATGCCGCCGCCGTACGTGGGGCGGGTCTGCGTCTCCAGGGCGACGGGAGCGTCGGTGGGTTCCTTCGTGGCGCCGACGACGACGGCGCCCGCCGACGAGAAGGGGTACGGGCCGAACTTCGCGGCCAGGAAGTCCAGGATGTCCGTCTGCTCGGCCTCCGCCGCCGGGTCGATGACGGCGTCCGGGCTGTACGCGGTGATCACCGGTGTCCCGGCGGCCGTCCGCCCGCGGTGGACGGTGAACCGGTCGACGGCGACCGTGCTCAGGTACGTCGCCATCGGCCGGTCCTCGGACCAGCGGAAGGTCTTCTCGCCGTTGCTCGTGGTGACCGGCCCCGGCAGGCCGTTGCCGACGGCCGTCCAGCCCTCGGGCACGGTCGCGGTGAGCGAGAAGGTGGCCTTGTCGGACGGGTGATCGTTGGCCGGGTACCAGGAGGTCGCCGAGTGCGGTTCTCCGGCGACGTACGCGCCGCCGTCGCGCAAGGTGTGCCAGCCCTCCGGGTCGGGCCTGCCCGCGTACGCCACCCGCACCGCGAACGTCGAGCCCTTCGCGACCGGGCGGGCCGGGGTGACGACCAGCTCGTGGGCGCCGGACCGGGAGAAGGACTTCACCGGGGTGCCGTTCACCTCGACCGACGCCACGGTGAACCCCTTGAGGTCCAGGCCGAAGCGGTCCAGGCCGTCCAGGGCGCGTGCGGTGACGGTGGTGACGCCGTCCAGGCGGTCGGGGCGCGCCGGGTCGTAGGCGATCCTGACGTCGTAGTGGGACACGTCGTAGCCAGGGTTGCCGTCGTCGGGGAAGTAGGGGTCGCCGACGCCCGGCCCGCCGGGGGCGGCCGAGGCGGGGAGCGTGGTCAGTACGACACCGCTCATGACCGCGGCCACGAGGGCGGCGGCCTTGGGGTGCCGGTTCGGCGGTCTGCGCATGTCCTGCTCCTGCGGGATTCGGGGGAGATCAGTTCCGGGGAGTGGTGGCGGCGAGTTTCCACAGCACGCCCACGAGGGCGTCGGTGCTGGTCTTCTCCGTGCCCGGATCCACGTTGGCGAGGTCGTCGCACGCCTCGTGGATGCAGTCGGAGATGCCGGTGCTGAAGCCGGACGACGGGATGCCCGCGTTGCCGAACGACTCGTGGTCCGAGCCGCCGACCCCGATCTCGAAGGTGGGGACGCCCCGCGCGGCGAACCACTCCTCGAACGCCTGCCGGGCCTCGGTCTCGCCGTGCTCGTCGTCATGGACCACGAGCCATTTGTCGGTGTTCCTGCTGCCCGTCTGGTCGAAGTTGAGGTAGACGTCGATCCTGCGGCGCTCGGTGGCGGAGAGCTTCCGCACGTAGTCCGCCGAGCCGATCAGCCCCGGCTCCTCGGCGCCCCACCAGGCGAACCGGAGGTGCCGCCGGGGCCTCAGCCCCGATTCGGCCACCTGGAGGGCGGCGGCCAGGACCGCGGCCGAACCCGAGCCGTTGTCGTTGATCCCCGGGCCCTCCGCGACGCTGTCGAGGTGGGCGCCGGTCAGCAGTACGTGGTCCGGGTCCCCGCCGGGCCAGTCGGCGACCAGGTTGTGACCGGGGACGCCGTCGTGGACGAAGGGCACCAGCGCCGTACGGAAACCGGCCCGGTCCAGGGCCCTTCGCACGTACGCCACCGAGGCCGCGTACCCCTTCGTGCCGTGCGCGCGGTTGCCGCCGTTGCGGTCGGCGATGCGCTGGAGGGCACGGAGGTGGGACATCACCCGCTGCTCCGGGACGGAGGTGACGGCGTCGGCCGGCACGTCGGCGGGGCTGACCGGACATCACCCGCTGCTCCGGGACGGAGGTGACGGCGTCGGCCGGCACGTCGGCGGGGCTGACCG
>NZ_RDBO01000060.1:0-9210 GCF_008120935.1 Streptomyces sp. sk2.1 | reverse complement strand
CGTCCACCCCTCGCGCCCCCGGCGATGTGAACTCCGTCACTTCGTTCGCCGACCGCTGCTCCACGACGATCGACGCACCGTCCGGGGTGTGCAGGTCGGCGGTCGTGGTCGGCGCCACCACGATGAACGGCACGTGGTGGTACTTGGCGAGCACCGCCAGCGGGTAGCTCCCCACCTTGTTCGCCACCGACCCGTCCGCGGCGATGCGGTCCGCCCCGATGAGCACGGCGTCCACCTCCCCCGCGGCGAACAGCGAACCCGCGGCATTGTCCGTGAGCAGGTCGTACGGCATGCCGTTGCGCGCCGCCTCGTACGCGGTCAACCTGGCCCCCTGCAGCAGCGGACGTGTCTCGTCCACCCACAGCCGCCTCAGCCGCCCCTGCCGGTGCGCCCCGAGCGCCACGGCGAAGGCGGTGCCCTCACCGCCCGAGACGAGCGCCCCCGTGTTGCAGTGCGTCAGCAGCCGGTGCCCGTCCCCGCCGGGCAGCAGCTCGTCCAGCAGGACGAGGCCGTACCGGGCCATGCGCCCGCTGGCCTCGGCGTCCTCCCGGTGCAGCGCCCTGGCCTCGGCCAGCACCGCCGCCGCGGCCCGCTCCCGGTCCGCGCCCTTCCCGACGGCCCTGCGGTACGCCCCGGCGGCCCGCCGCACCCCGTACCCGAGGTTCACCGCGGTGGGGCGCGCCCGCTCCAGCAGCTCCGCGGCCCGCTCGACGTCGTCGCCCCGCGCGGCCGCGAGCGCGACCCCGTAGGCCCCCGCGATGCCCAGCAACGGGGCGCCGCGCACCGCCAGCGTCCGGATCGCCCGCACCAGCTCGGGCACATCGGTGCAGCCCAGCTCGACCTCCTCCACCGGCAGGCGGGTCTGGTCGAGGAGCACCAGCACAGGTCCTTCCGGAGGCTCGGCCCAGCGGAGTACGGAAGGTGCGGGGGACTCGATGCCCGCCGCCGATTGCTCGTCCTGATCAGCCATTCGCCCAGTCTGCCCGGTGAGGCCCCTGCGGATGAAGGTACGAAGGAGATGGAGCGCCCGGTCCACGGCGGGGCATCGCGTGGCACGATGGCTGCCAACCTGCTGCCCCGATGAGCGGTCAGGACCGTGAAGGAGCGAGAATGAACGACACTCCGGGCTGGGCCTCGCCCGGATCCGCCCCCTCCGAGGGCCAGGGCGCGAACGTCCCCCGGCCTTCCGAGCCCGCCGACGGCAGCGGCCAGGGAGGCAACTGGTCCTCCACCCAGCCGCCCGCAGGGCAGTGGTCCCCACCGAGCGCTCCCGGCGCAGGTCCCCACACGCCTCCTCCCGCCGTCGGCCGGGGTGCCGGAGGCCCGGGTCCCGGTCCGGGCGGCGGACCGTACGGCCCCGGCTGGGGGCAGCCGCCCGCCGCGGCCAAGCCCGGTGTCATCCCGCTCCGCCCCCTCGGCGTCGGCGAGATCCTCGACGGTGCGGTCTCCACCATGCGCGCCCACTGGCGCACGGTCCTCGGCATCACCCTCACCGTGTCCGTGATCGCCCAGATCGCGATCATCCTCGTACAGCGCTTCCTGCTGCCGGACCCCGTGGAGATCGATCCGGACGCCACCGGGCCGGAGGCGCTGCGGCAGGCCGCCGACTCGGCACAGTCGGCGCTGATCAGCAGCCTGCCCTCCGTGCTGATCGGCATGATCGCCACGCTGATCACGACCTCCGTGCTGACCGTGGTGATCAGCCGCTCGGTGCTGGGGCGCCCGGTGACGCTCGCCGAGGCGTGGGCGGAGGCCCGGCCCCGGCTCGCTCAGCTGCTGGGGCTGACCCTGCTGCTGGCCCTGATCAGCGCCGCCATCCTGACGGTCGGCATCCTGCCGGGTCTCCTGATCGGCTCCGCCGCCGGCGCGGCACTGGCCCTCATCGGTTTCCTGGCCTCGTCCGCCGTCACCATCTGGCTGATGGTCCGCTTCAGCCTCGCCTCCCCGGCCCTGATGCTGGAGCGGCAGTCGATCGCCGCCTCCATGCGCCGTTCCGCGAAGCTCGTCGGGGGCGCCTGGTGGCGGACCTTCGGCGTCCTGGCCCTCACCTGGCTGCTGACGTTCATCGTGTCCATCATCGTCGCCATCCCGTTCGGCGTCATCGCGATGGCCGTGGACGGCGGCGGGATCGGCTCCGTCCTCACGGACGGGTCCATGGACTTCGGCTGGCCCTTCCTCATCGTCTCCGGCATCGGCGAAGTGGTCATCTCGACGATCACCTATCCGCTCTCCGCCGGTGTGATGGCCCTGCTCTACATCGATCAGCGCATCCGCCGCGAGGCACTCGACCTCGAACTCGGCCGGGCGGCGGGCCTGCCCGGATACGACACCGGGAACTGATGCCGTGTCGGGAGCGGGGGGCATCACAGCAGTACGGTCACTGATCCGCGCGAGCGGCGACATACCCGTGGACACCCCACGGGTTCCCGCCCGGGAGGCCGCCGAGCGCGAACTGTCCAAGCCGATGTACCACGAGAACGATCCCAACCTCCTCCAGCGCGGCCTCGACCGGCTCTGGGACTGGATCGGCGACCTCCTGGGCGCGGCGTCCGGCGCCGCACCGGGCGGCCCGCTCGGCCTCGTCGTGCTCGTGCTGGTCGTCATCGGCCTGCTCGGCGCGCTCTGGTGGCGGCTCGGGACACCGCGTCCCGTCGTGCGTTCCGCGGAGGCCCTCTTCGAGGAAGGCCCCCGCAGCGCGGCCGAACACCGGAAGGCCGCGGAGGCGCACGCGGCCGCCCATCGCTGGAACGAGGCGGTCCAGGAGCGCATGCGCGCCCTCGTCCGTTCCCTGGAGGAACGCGCCCTGCTGGCCCCCCGCCCCGGACGCACCGCCGACGAGGCCGCCGCGGAGGCGGGCCGTTCACTGCCCGCGCACGCGACGCGGCTCCGTGCCGCCGCCAGGGAGTTCGACGACGTCACGTACGGCGGCCGCGCCGCCGACGAGCGGGCGTACCTGGACGTGCGGGACCTGGACCTCGCGCTCGAAACCGCCAAGCCCGTCCTGACGGCCGCAACCCGGGGAGCGGCCGAATGACCCGAGCCACCGCCGCCACCTCGGCATCCCTCACCCCCCGCCAGGTCTGGGTTCGCGTCCGCGGTCTCCTGCTCGCCCTCCTTCTGCTCGTCGTCGCCGCGATCGTCCTGGCGAGCGTGCGCTCCGGCGACCAGCACGGCCGCCTCGACCCCCGCTCCGCCGACCGGTACGGCAGCCGGGCCGTCGCCGAACTCCTCAAGGACCGCGGGGTCTCCGTCCAGGTGGCCACCACGCTCCGCGAGGCCACGGCCCGGCTGGGCCCCGACACCACGCTGCTCGTCACCTCCCCCGACCTGCTGGCCCCGGAGCAACAGGACAGGCTCCGCGCTGCGGCCGAGGACTCGGCGGGCCGCACCGTCCTCCTCGCGGCGGGCCCTTCCTCCGTGAGTACGCTGGTGCCCGGTGTCGGCGCCGAGTCCGCCGGCTCCGTGGTCCCCCGCGACCCCGAATGCCCGCTGCCCGCCGCCCGCGCCGCGGGCGATGTCGAAACAGGGGGCTTCCGCTACATCGCGGGCGGTTCCGCCACCACCTCCTGCTTCCCGAGCAATGGCCTTCCGACCCTGCTCCTGGTCGAGCGGGGCGCCGGTGACACCGTGCTCCTCGGCTCCCCCGACCTCCTTCGCAACGACCGGCTCGCCAACCGGGGCAACGCCTCCCTGGCCCTGCAACTCCTCGGTTCCCGTCCTCATCTGGTCTGGTACCTCCCCTCGCTCGCCGATACCTCCGCCGTCGGCGACGGCGGCGATGGAGCCGGTGACGGCCGCAGCTTCACCGACCTGATCCCGCGGGGCTGGCTGTGGGGCACGCTCCAGCTGGCCCTGGCCGCCGTGCTCGCCGCCGTCTGGCGCGCCCGCCGCCTGGGCCCCCTGGTGGCCGAGCGGCTGCCCGTGGCCATCCGTGCCTCCGAATCCACCGAGGGCCGGGCCCGCCTCTACCGCAGGGCGAACGCCCGTGACCGCGCCGCCGACTCGCTGCGCACCGCGTCCCGTGCCCGTATCGCCCCGCTCATCGGCGTCCCCTCCCGCGACGCCCACTCCCCCTCGGTGCTCGTCCCCGCTCTTTCCGCCCGCCTCGGCACCACCGACGACAGCATCCAGGCGCTGCTCTTCGGCCCCGTTCCGGCCGACGACGCCGCCCTCGTCCGCCTGGCAGACCAACTCGACACCCTCGAAAGAGAGGTACGCACGTCATGAGCGCCCCGCCCCCGGTGCCCGCCGGCACCCCCGAGACCACCGGGAACGGCGACACGGCCCGCGCAGCCCTGGAAGCACTGCGTTCCGAGATCGCCAAGGCCGTGGTCGGCCAGGATCCCGCGGTCACCGGGCTCGTCGTCGCCCTGCTCTGCCGGGGCCACGTCCTGCTCGAAGGCGTGCCCGGCGTGGCCAAGACCCTCCTGGTCCGGGCCCTCGCCGCCTCGCTCGAACTCGACACCAAGCGCGTCCAGTTCACCCCCGACCTGATGCCCAGCGATGTCACCGGCTCACTGGTCTACGACGCCCGCACAGCGGAGTTCTCCTTCCAGCCCGGTCCCGTCTTCACCAACCTGCTTCTCGCCGACGAGATCAACCGCACCCCTCCCAAGACGCAGTCCTCCCTCCTGGAAGCCATGGAGGAGCGCCAGGTCACCGTCGACGGAACCCCTCGGCCGCTGCCCGACCCCTTCCTCGTCGCCGCCACGCAGAACCCCGTCGAGTACGAGGGCACCTACCCGCTTCCCGAAGCCCAGCTGGACCGCTTCCTGCTCAAACTGACGGTGCCGCTCCCCTCACGGGAGGACGAGGTCGACGTCCTCATCCGGCATTCAGACGGCTTCGATCCGCGCGACCTCAAGTCGGCGGGCATACGCCCCGTCGCGGGTCCGGCCGACCTCGAGGCCGCCCGTGACGCGGTCGCCCGGACCAAGGTCTCTCCCGAGATCGCCGGCTATGTCGTCGATATCTGTCGTGCCACGCGTGAATCCCCCTCGCTCGCCCTCGGCGTCTCCCCCCGAGGTGCCACCGCACTGCTGTCGACCGCCCGCGCCTGGGCCTGGCTCACCGGCCGTGACTACGTCATCCCGGACGATGTGAAGGCCCTGGCACTCCCCACGCTCCGCCACCGCGTTCAACTGCGGCCCGAGGCGGAGATGGAGGGGGTCACCCCCGACTCCGTCATCACCTCGGTCCTCGCCCACGTCCCCGTACCCCGATGAGGCGGTGACCGTGGCGCTCACCGGACGTACCGCCCTGCTGGCCGCCCTGGGGTCACTCCCCGTAGGCATCCTGGCCCCGAGCTGGACCGGCCTGCTCGCGGTCAACGCACCGCTCTCTCTCGCAATTCTGTGCGACTACGTCCTGGCTGCACCAGTGCGAACGCTCCAGTTCACCCGATCCGGTGACACGAACGTTCGACTCGGCGAGACCGCCGAGGTGCAACTCACCGTGACCAACCCTTCCCGCCGCCGACTACGGGCACACCTCCGTGACGCCTGGCCCCCCAGCAGTTGGTCCGCGGGGACGGAGCAGGCCGCCTCCCGGCACAGGCTGACGGTCCCGACGGGGGAACGCCGTCGGCTGACCACGTTCCTGAAGCCCACCCGGCGGGGCGATCGCCGTGCCGAGCGCGTCACCGTCCGCTCGTTCGGCCCGCTGGGGCTCGCCGCCCGCCAGGGACATCACCAGGTCCCCTGGACGGTGCGGGTGCTTCCTCCTTTCACGAGCAGGAAGCACCTGCCGTCCCGGCTCTCCAGGCTCCGTGAACTGGACGGCCGCACCAGCGTGCTCACCCGCGGCGACGGAACGGAGTTCGACAGCCTGCGCGCGTACGTGCCCGGCGACGACACCCGGTCCATCGACTGGCGGGCCACGGCACGCCAGTCCGCCGTGGCGGTGCGCACGTGGCGCCCCGAACGGGACCGCCACATCCTCATCGTCCTGGACACCGGCCGCACTTCGGCGGGACGGGTCGGTGACGTGCCCCGCCTCGACGCTTCCCTGGACGCGGCCCTGCTGCTCACGGCGCTCGCCACCCGTGCGGGCGACCGCGTGGACCTGCTCGCCTACGACCGCCGGGTCCGCGCGCAGGTCCAGGGCCGGTCGGCGGGCGAGGTCCTGTCGGCCATGGTGAACGCCCTGGCCCCCGTCGAGCCGGCCCTCGTGGAAACCGATGCCCGGGGCCTCAGCGCCGCTGTCCTCGCCGGCGCGCCCCGCCGTTCCCTGGTCGTGCTGCTGACCGGTCTGGACGCCGCCCCCGTGGAAGAGGGTCTGCTTCCCGTGCTGCGCCGTCTGACCCAGCGCCACACGGTGCTGGTGGCTTCCGTGGCGGATCCCCATGTCGAGCGGATGGCGAAGGCCAGGGGCACGGTGGACGCGGTCTACGAGGCCGCCGCGGGCGCCCGGGACAGGGCGGGTCGACTGCGTACCGCGGAGCGGTTGCAGCGCCACGGCGCCGTGGTGGTGGACGCCACTCCGGACGATCTCGCCCCGGCCCTCGCCGACGCCTATCTCGCTCTCAAGGGGGCCGGGCGGCTCTGAGCCACGCCATGCGGCCGCGAGAGGGGCCGGGCCCGTCCCATCAGCGCCGGTGGTGAGTGTTGAGGCGGGCGGCCCGGCGTGTCAGGTGGTCCCGTTCGGCGAGGTCGGGGGCTTTCCGGGCGGCCTCAACGTACAGCCGTGCCGCCGTCACCGGATCGCCGTCGCGCTCGTGGAGGTACGCCGCCACCGCGGTGTAACGGGGCAGCGAGTCGTCCAGCGCCGCGAGAGCCGCCAGCCCCGCACGCGGTCCGTCGGCCTCTCCGACGGCCACCGCACGGTTGAGCCTGACGATCGGATTGTCGGTCAGGCGTACGAGCTCGTCGTACCACTCGACGATCTGTACCCAGTCGGTCTCCTCGGCCCTGGGCGCGTCGGCGTGGAGCGCCGCGATGGCGGCCTGGGCCTGGAACTCGCCCAGTCGGTCACGGGCGAGGGCCGCCTGCAGGATCTCGACGCCTTCGACGATCAAGCCGATGTCCCATCGGCCGCGGTCCTGCTCGGCGAGCGGCACCAGGCTGCCGTCGGACGCGGTCCGGGCGGCACGTCTGGCGTGGTGGAGCAGCATGAGGGCGAGCAGCCCCGCCACCTCGGGGTGGTCGATCGCGGCCGCGAGCTGCCTGGTGAGCCGGATCGCCTCGGCGGCGAGGTCGATGTCGCCGGAGTAGCCCTCGTTGAAGACCAGGTAGAGGACGCGCAGCACGGTGGCGACATCGCCGGGCCGGTCGAGCCGTACGCCGGAGACGGTGCGCTTGGCCCGGCTGATGCGCTGCGCCATGGTTGCCTCGGGCACCAGGTATGCCTGGGCGATCTGGCGGGTGGTCAGTCCGCCGACGGCGCGCAGGGTGAGGGCGACCGCAGAGGACGGCGTCAGTGACGGGTGGGCGCACAGGAAGTAGAGCTGGAGCGTGTCGTCCGCCGCGGGTGCGGGGCCGGGCGCCGGTTCCTCGTCGACCAGGTCCTCACGTCGGCGGCGGGCCGCGTCCGCCCGGCTCGCGTCGAGGAACCGGCGCCAGGCCACGGTGATCAGCCAGCCCTTCGGATCCCGCGGCGGATCGGTCGGCCAGACCCGGACCGCTTCGACCAGCGCGTCCTGTACGGCGTCCTCGGCCGCCGCGAAGTCGGCTCCGCGGCGGACGAGGATTCCGAGCACGTTCGGTGTGAGGCTCCGGAGCAGGACCTCGTTCATCGATGTGGTCACTCCGCGATGGTGGGCGGCGCGGCCAGGAACGGACGCACCTCGAGCCACTCGTGGATCGGCTTTCCGCCGGCCCCGGGAGCGGCCGACAGTTCCCCGGCCAGCTCGACGGCACGCTCGTAGCTGTCGACGTCGATCACCATCCAGCCGGCGATGAGGTCCTTGGTCTCGGCGAACGGCCCGTCGGTGACCGGGGGCCGCCCTTCCCCGTCGTAGCGGACCCATGCCCCCTCGGGGGCGAGCGCCTGTCCGTCGACGAACTCACCGGTCCCTTCCAACCGGGCCGCGAAGTCGTGCATGTACTGCATGTGGGCCGAGATCTCCTCCGGCGTCCACTGGTCCATGGGCACGTCGTTGGCGGGGGTCGGGGCGCCTCGGTAGTGCTTGAGCAGCAGGTACTTGGCCATGGTGTCTCTCCTCGGTACTGATGCGGCTGCGACCCATCTTGGTCGCGTTCACTACGGGGACGGAGCCAACCACAGGTTCTCGACATCATTGCCCAAGATTTTTTGGCTCCGATGTCACCCGCCGGGGCCACAGGGGCGGAGACGACCGGCCGCGGCCGGCATGACCGGGTCCTGGATCTGGGTGGTGAACGCAGAAGAGCCCCGCACCATGAGGTGCGGGGCTCTCCCGGAATGATTGTTCGGCGGCGTCCTACTCTCCCACAGGGTCCCCCCTGCAGTACCATCGGCGCTGAAAGGCTTAGCTTCCGGGTTCGGAATGTAACCGGGCGTTTCCCTAACGCAATGACCACCGAAACACTATGAAATTCTGAACAACCGGTGACAACACAGCCGTTCGTTATTTCAGAACAAACACAGTGGACGCGAGCAACTGAGGACAAGCCCTCGGCCTATTACGCTGCACCTAAATGCATTTCGGGGAGAACCAGCTATCACGGAGTTTGATTGGCCTTTCACCCCTAACCACAGGTCATCCCCCAGGTTTTCAACCCTGGTGGGTTCGGTCCTCCACGAAGTCTTACCTCCGCTTCAACCTGCCCATGGCTAGATCACTCCGCTTCGGGTCTTGAGCGTGCTACTAAAACCGCCCTGTTCGGACTCGCTTTCGCTACGGCTTCCCCACACGGGTTAACCTCGCAACACACCGCAAACTCGCAGGCTCATTCTTCAAAAGGCACGCAGTCACGACTGCATGTGCAAGCACATACAGCGACGCTCCCACGGCTTGTAGGCACACGGTTTCAGGTACTATTTCACTCCGCTCCCGCGGTACTTTTCACCATTCCCTCACGGTACTATCCGCTATCGGTCACCAGGGAATATTTAGGCTTAACGGGTGGTCCCGCCAGATTCACACGGGATTTCTCGGGCCCCGTGCTACTTGGGTGTCTCTCAAGCAAGCCGTCAATGTTTCGGCTACGGGGGTCTTACCCTCTACGCCGGACCTTTCGCATGTCCTTCGCCTACATCAACGGTTTCTGACTCGCCTCACGGCCGGCAGAC
>NZ_RDBO01000006.1 GCF_008120935.1 Streptomyces sp. sk2.1 | reverse complement strand
GCCTCGTCCTCGAAGCAGATGTAGCCCCCGCAGGCCGCCCGGGCTCTTTTACCTCCGCCCAGGTCGCCTCCTTCCACGCGGTGACGGCCTGCTCGTCCCGCTCGGCCACCCTGCGCGCGGGGACCTGCGGGCTGAAGCCGAGCCGGTGCATCAGCCTCGTGGCGCCCGAGACGCTGTACGAGACGTGGAACTTCCGGCCGATCAGCGTGGCCACCCGCGCCGCGGTCCACACCTGGTCCTCCACCCAGCCATGCGCGAGTTGATCGCCGAGCGTGCATGGCTGACGGTGTTCCTGCTTCCCGCCTACTCGCCCGACCTCAACCCCGTCGAGTGGGTCTGGGCGCACGTCAAACGAAGCCTGGCCAACCTCGCCGTCATGGCCCTCGACCGACTCGAGGCCCTCGTCCGCAACCGGCTCAAGCGCCTGCAGTACCGCCCCGACACCCTCGACGACCTCGGACGCCAGATCGGCGCCAGCGCCCGCACCCTCTCCCGCCACCTCCGTGACGACCTCGGCCTCACCTACCCCCAGTGGCGCACCCAGATCAGGCTCCACCACGCCCTGATCCTCCTGGCCGACGGGGCCCTGGTCTGGCAGGACCCGGGGGAGGTCCTCGTGGCGAACTGGGCGCCGCTGCGTTACTGACTTCGGCTCGTCAGGGTGAACTTTCCCGAAGTCCCTGATGGGCTTGGTGTGGTGGCTGTATTCGATGGTGTGTGAGGTATTCGGATGGGGGCGGGCTGACCGTTGCGGGACGGGTGCGTCGGGAGTCGGTGCGGATGCAGGCGGCCGAGCTGTTCGAGCAGGAGGTCAAGCCGCCGGAAGTGGCACGGCGTCTGCGGGTGAGTCTGAAGTCGGCTTATCAGTGGCACCAGTTGTGGCGCGAGGGCGCGCGGCGCTCGGCCCGCCCGCGGCGAAAACCCCCGCCGCCCCCGGCCGGGCCGAGCGCCGCGCCGCGCGCAAGCTGCGCAAACTCTCCGAGCAGGACACCGTTCCGCACGGCATGCGCCCCACCCGGGCCGGCCGGATCGGGCGTGCCGTGCTGCTGACGGTGGCCGCGGTCGTGACGGTCTTCCCGTTCTACGCGATGGTCGTGCTCTCCCTGAAGCCGTCCGCGGCGGTCGAGTTTCCCGGCAGCCTGCTGCCGTGGCCGCTGACCGGCCAGGCGTACGACACCGTCATGAACGCCCAGGACGTGCCGCGCTGGCTGTTCAACACGCTGGTCTACTCGGTCGTCTCGGTCGTGGGCGTGCTGCTGCTGGCCTCGCTCGCCGGGTACGCCTTCGCCAAGAAGCGCTTCCCGGGCCGGGAGGCGATGTTCTGGTCGTTCCTGTCGATGGTGATGGTCCCCTACCACGTCACGATGATCCCGACCTTTGCGATGATCGCGAAGCTGGGCGGCGTGGACACCTACTGGGGTCTGATCGTGCCGACCCTGGCCAACGCCCAGGCGGTGTTCCTGATGCGGCAGTTCATCCAGGGCCTGCCGGACGAGCTGTTCGAGGCGGCCCGGCTGGACGGCTGCAGCGAGTGGCAGATCTTCCACCGGATCGTGCTGCCGCTGCTGAAGCCGATCCTGGCCACCCTCGGTGTCTTCGTCTTCCTGTGGCACTGGAACGACTTCCTGTGGCCGCTGGTCATCGGCCAGTCCACCGACATGCGCACCCTGACCGTCGGCATCGCCTCGCTCCAGCAGCAGAACGTGCCGCTCAACGTGGTGCTCTCCGGCTCCGTCATCGCGTTCGTGCCCATCTTCGCCGCGTACATGGTGGGCCAGCGCTACTTCACCGAGGGCGTCACCGCGTCCGGAATCAAGGGATAGCAACCAATGTTCACCGATGAGGCCGCGCTCGAAGAGCGGCTCGCCACCCCCACCCCCGCACTGATCGCCGACCTCGGCCGCCTGGAGGGCGACCTGCTGGTGCTCGGCGCCGGCGGCAAGATGGGCCCCAGCCTGTGCCGGCTGGCCCGCCGGGCCCTGGACGCCGCAGGCCGCACCGATGTGACCGTCTACGCGGTCTCCCGCTGGTCCGACCGGGCCGCCGCCGACGAACTGGAGGCCGCCGGCATCTCCACCGTCGCCTTCGACCTGATGAACCCCACCGCCGACCTGACCGAACTGCCCGACGCCGGGAACATCGTCTTCATGGTCGGCGCCAAATTCGGCTCCGCCGGAGCACCCTCGCACGCCTGGGCCGTGAACGCCGCGATGCCGGACCGGGTGACACACCGCTGGCCACACGCACGRATCGCCGCCTTCTCCACCGGCAACGTGTACCCGCTGGTCCCGGTCTCCTCCGGCGGCTGCACCGAGAGCGACCCGGTGGGCCCGGTCGGCGAGTACGCCATGTCGTGCCTGGGCCGGGAGCGGATCTTCGGCCACGCGGCGCTGACCCGCGGCACCAGGGTCGCCAACATCCGCCTCAACTACGCGGTCGACCTGCGCTACGGCGTCCTCGCCGACATCGCGTACCGGGTACAGGCCGGCGAGAGCGTCGATGTGACGACCGGTCACGCCAATGTGGTGTGGCAGGGCTACGCCAACGAAGTCGCCCTGCGCTCGCTGCTGCACGCCACCGACGGCGAGGCGTTCACCCTCAACCTCACCGGCCCCGAAACCGCTTCGGTGCGCCGCATCGCCCGGTGGTTCGGCGAGGAGTTCGGCAAGGAGCCGGTCTTCGCCGGCGAGGAGGCGCCCACCGCGCTGCTCTCCGACGCGAGCCGCTGCCACGCACTGTTCGGCTACCCCGACATCCCCCTGCGCACCCTCGTCGAATGGCAGGCCGACTGGCTGCGCCGCGGGCTGCCGCTGTCCGGCAAGCCCACCAAGTTCCAGGTCCGCGACGGAAGGTTCTGATCCACCCCATGTCCCGTACGTCCGTGGTCGCGACCACGCCCGCACCCGGCCCCGTAGCCGCTACCACTCCCAAACCCGTACCCTCCTCGGCGGCCGCGACAGCCCCGGCACGCACTCCGATGGACGTGCTCGCCGAGGGAGCCGTCATCCCCGCTCATCCACTCGCCCTCGGCGCCGACCGCAAGCTCGACGAACGCCGGCAACGCGCACTGACCCGTTACTACCTGGCCTCCGGCGCGGGCGGCCTCGCCGTCGCCGTCCACACCACCCAGTTCGAGATCCGCGAACCGGGCATCGGCCTGCTGGCACCGGTCCTCGAACTCGCCGCCGAGACCGTGCGGAACGAGGCCGGCCGCCCCGTCGTCACCGTCGCCGGGGCCTGCGGCCACACCGCGCAGGCCGTCTCCGAAGCCGAGCTCGCGGCCTCCCTCGGCTACGACGCGGTGCTGCTGAGCCCCGCCGTGTCCGGCGCCGACGAGAAGGGGCTGCTGGACCGGGCCCGCGCCGTCGGCGAGGTACTGCCGGTGATCGGCTTCTACCCCCAGGAGGCCGTCGGCGGACGCTATCTCTCGCCGTCGTTCTGGAGCTCATTCGCAGACCTGCCGAACACCGCGGCCATCAAGATCGCCCCGTTCGACCGCTACCGCACCGCCGATGTCGTACGCGCCGTGGCCGCCGCCGACCGGGCCGACGAGGTGGCGCTGTACACCGGCAACGACGACGACATCATCGGCGACCTGCTCACCCCGTACGAGACGGCGGGCGGCGGGCCGCGCTGGTTCGCGGGCGGGCTCCTCGGCCAGTGGGCCGTGTGGACGAGCTCCGCGGTGACGCTCCTCGACGACGTCCGCAGGGCACGTGCCGGTGACCACGACGCCATGGTGCGCTGCCTGGGCCGCCGCCCGGAGCTCACCGACGCCAACAGCGCGGTGTTCGACGTGCGCGGCGCGTTCCGCGGCTGCATCGCCGGGGTCCACGAAGTGCTGCGCCGCCAGGGCCTGTTGGAGGGCATCTGGTGTCTCGATCCGAAGGAGGTCCTGTCTCCCGGCCAGGCCGAGGAGATCACCCGGGTCGCCGCGGCCCACCCCTGGCTCACCGACGACGACTTCGTCGCGGAGCACGTCGATGACTGGCTCTCCTGACCCGGGGGCGGCCCGTCTGCCGCGGGTCGTCGTCGCCGTACCCCCGCACCTTCGTGAGCAGTTCTTCACCCCCGCGGTGTGGCAGAGCCTCTGCACCGCGGCGCAGCCGACCGTCCTCGACGAGCACACCGACCGGGACGCACTCGGTGCGGCGCTGCCCGGTGCCCGTGCCTTGATCACCGCTTGGGGAATGCCCTGCCTCAGCGAGGAACTCCTCGACGTCGCCGACCGACTGGCGGTCGTCGCCCACACCGGATCGGCGGTCGCCCCGTACGTCACCGAGGAAGTCTTCCGGCGGGGCATCCTCGTCACCCAGGCCGGTGACGCGATGGCACGCCCGGTCGCCGAGGTGGCTTTGGCGTTCACTCTCACTCTGCTGCACCGCATCCACCGCTTCGACCACGCGCTGCGCGGCGGAGCCGACTGGAACGAGGCCGGCCAGGCCCCGCCGCGGCACGAGATCCAGGGCTGTGCGATCGGCGTCATCGGAGCGTCCCGCACCGGTCGTGCGTACATCGAGCTGGCGAAGGCGATGGGGGCGCGGGTGGGCGTGAACGACCCGTACCTCTCCGAGGCGGACGCGCGGGAGCTCGGCGTGGAGCGCGTACCGCTCGACGTGCTGCTGTCGCGCAGCCGGATCGTCGCCGTGCACGCCCCTGCCACCGCCGAGACCCGGCGCATGCTGGGTGCGCGCGAACTGGCGCTGATGCCCGATGGCGCCGGTCTGGTCAACACCGCCCGTTCCTGGCTCGTCGACGAGGACGCGCTTCTGGCGCAGGTGTCGGCGGGCCGGCTGGACGCGGCGATCGACGTCTTCGACACGGAACCACTGCCGGTCCGCCACCCGTTCCGGAAACTGCCGAACGTTCTGCTGACCCCTCATCAGGCGGCGGGCACCGCCGAGTGCCGTCAGCGGCTCGGCGCAAGTGCCGTGGAGGAGGTGCTGCGGTTCCTGCGCGGCGATCCACCATTGCACTTCGTGGGGCCGGACGCACTGGCTCGCGTCCTTTGACCACTCGATCGCAACCACACCGGGCCCCAGAGGCCGACCAGTTGTTCCTCGACCCCCGAAGGCATCCCCGTTGCCTTCGGGGGTCGAGGAATTCCTGGAGGCCGTGGAAGATGTGGCGGGAGCCGGAACAGGCGCAGCCCGTCGCGGAAGGAGCGGCAGGCTTCCAGGCAACGTCGCCGTGATGGCGGTCCTGTTATTCGTCCCGGGGCTGAAACTCCTCGGTGACGGCATCGGCATCCTGGCCTCCTGACGATGGCGCGGCAGAACTGTCCATAGGTCATCAAGACCCGCGCACGCCGCGGGCGCGCATGCGGGCGAGGAGGGAACCCGCTGCGGCTGGGCGGTCATGCGAAGCAACGCGAGACCCGCTGAGCCTCTTCCAACCTGGCTGTGAGATCGAGGGGGTGCGGTGACGGGACAACGAAGCCCCAGGTAGATGGGTTGTCGGCTAACAGCAACCTTCTCCGCCCAGAGCCCCGATTCATTGCCCACCCATCCGGGCTGCATCTGTYCACYTCCGCRCTRCGGCTGCTGCGGCGGGGGTTGGCCGCTCGGCGACGACAGATCGGCACCCGGCGGCGGCTGACCTGCAGCCGCCAGGCGCTGACGACCCTGGCCCACCTTCGCTGCGGTCACACCTTCGCCGAGCTCGCAGCCAGATTCCGCGTGGGCCTGCCCCCAGCCGTACCGCCGCGCGAAGTCAAAAACCAAGCTGCGGAGGAACGCCTGATCACACGAGGCGGACTCGCGCGGCTGGTATGGAGCCGGGCAGGTAGACGAATCCGTTGCCGTTGTCGAGGAGCAACCCCTCATCGATGCCGTCCACGGACCAGATATCAACCGGCCCACCGGTGTTGTTGATCTGAAGGAAGAACCCTGCTTCCTCCTCGCCTCGACAGACGAAGATCCCCTCCACCTCAGGGCGGCGGCTGCCGGCGATTCCCCGTGCGGCGCCCATCCGGGTCCAATCCAGGCCATGCTGTGCGATCGACTGCCGATTGAGCACGGACGAAACGTGGAAGAGGTTCGAGGTATCAAGCACGCCAGGAGTATAGGAGGCAGCGAGGCTTCCTCCTCGGGTTGAGGCGGTCAGCTCCAGGGTGAGGACGGCCTTGACGAGGTCGGTGATGCGGGTGGTGCTGCAGCGGAGCTTCCGCAGCAGGCGCCAGGACTTGAGGGTGGCCGCCGAGTGCGCGGATCTTCGCGTGGGCGCGGTTGACGGCCTTCTTCCCGGCGGAGAGCTTGTTCCAGTGGCCGCGGAAGGGGACGCGGAGGCGGGGCCGGAGCCCTGGTACGCCTTGTCGGCCCAGCACCGGATGCCTCCAGTGTTGAGGGCGTCGAGCAGGCCGTGGGAGCGGGCTGCCCTGATGTCGTGGACCGAGCCCGCCAGGGCCGGCGAAGCCCGGATGAGCTTCCCGAACGGGTCGGTGAGGACTTGGACGTTCATGCGGTGCTTGCCGGAGCAGAAGGGGCGGTCGGCCGCGATGCGGTCGATGGGCGGCAGGGTTCCGTCCAGGATCACGAACGCCTTGCGTGCGGCAACCGCCATGGCCTGCTGGAGGGTGGGGGCGAGGACGGCCAGGACATCCACGGCCTCGGTGACGTAGCGGTGGGCGGTGGCCAGGCCGACGCCGAACCCGGCCGCGAGTTGGGCGAAGGTGTGACCGCAGCGCAGGTGGGCCAGGGTCRTCAACGCCTGTCGGCCGCAAGTGAGCCGACGCCAGCGGGTGCCGATCCGTCGCCGCCGAGCGGTCAGCTTCCGCCGCAGCAGCCGTAGTGCGGAAGTGGACAGGTCCAGTCCGGACGGGTGGACGAGCACGCGAAGCTCCTGGCAGCGAAGGTCGATCTTGGTCGACAACCCATCTACCGGGAGCTTCGTCGTTCTGCCACGCCAACACCAGCGACCCCCAGCCATGTTGGAATGGGCTCACTGCCGCAACGGCGTGTTGTCATAACTTGAGAAGCCGCACCCATATATTGTCGGGTGAGCCGAATTTATCTTGCAAAGAGAAGCGAATAGAAGTAATCGCCTACTGACTTGACGGTGAATTGATGGAGTCGGAATGATGCATGGGGAGCCGCGCGATCCGAGCCCGAACACCAAGCGTGGCCTACCTGAAATCCACTCTGTTCTGCGGACCACCGCGGCCGCGGCGGCGGGTGGAACACTAGTCATCTGGTGGCCGGCGTTCACATTCGGTGCCTATGGCGACATCTTCTTCGACAGTGCGATGGCTCTCTGGGCCGTGGCCACGGCCGTGCTGCTCTCGGGCCTGGCGCTACACAGAAGAGTTGCCGTGCCCTGGAGCAGTTGGGTCGCATTGCTATTGCCGTCCCTCTGGATTGTTCTGGGAATTACGGCACCGAGGAGCGGAGGTTTTCACTACCTTCATTACTTCGAGGTGCTGATCACCCTGGTGGGTGCTCCCTATCTAACCTGGCTGCTGTCGAAAATTCTACTGTCCGACTATGACGAACTTCCTGCGGTTCAGCGTTTCATGGCCGTCGGTATCACGGTGGTGATCGGTATCATCGCCTTCCTGCTCGGCAAATATAACGACCTGTTCCTTACGTGCGCAGACTTCAATGTGAGCGGCAATAATGTGCCGCCCGGCTGTGCCCAAGGTCCGCCTTTCCGCCTGCGCTGAATACTCGGTAAATGATGGTGGTCGTTCACCGGCCGCGATGGTCAATAGGGTGGAGCGCGCCACTGTACGAACGACCTTGACGCCCAGGGCCGCGACTGCTCGGCTCTGTCTGGGGCGATGGCGGACGGGATGGGAGCCTCCACGCACGCCACAATGAGCCCGTCGCCGTCCTCTTCAACAACCATGCGGGCGACCTGCGGATGCGCTTCATGACCCGCCTCCGCCGTGAGATCGCCGCCCGCGCCGGCTTTTCCTGCTGAGGTTTTCAGGGTGGAGTCGGTGGTGTGGGAGTCAGGCCGGTGGCGCTGAGGCAGCCGTCGATCGGGTGGGGCCGGAGTTGGATTCTGCGTAACTCACGGCGGAGTTTGTGGTCGAGGTCGTCGGGTGTCTCGAAGGCGGTGCTGGCCATGGCCCTGCGCACGAGTGACCAGATGGCCTCGACGGGGTTCAGGTCGGGTGCACAGGGCGGGAGGTGGACGGTGGTGAGCCAGTCGTGCTCGGCCCCGTACTGTTTCAGCCCGGCGGCCAGATGGGTGTTGAGATTGTCCCGGACCGCCACGATCGGGCCGCCGAGCTGGATGTGTGACCTCACCAGCAGGTCGCGGTAGTCCTTCCAGGAGAAGCTCCTGCGGGCGCCCTTGAGCACGAGATGGATGCGGGGCCGGTGGATGAGACGGCTCTTTTGCCGGGTTTGCAGCAGTACAGTGCGGCAGTCGGGGTCCGACGGCGGGACCTGCCTCTCACCCCGATTTCTGGGGTGTGTCCGCGTCGACCCCAGGTGTGGGCGCGGGGCGGCGTCATGGAGAATCCGGCTTCGTCCCGAAGACGATCCAGCTGCGACACGCCGCCGCGAGCCTTTTACCCGGGGCCACACCTCCTTCTTCCACAGTTCCACCGCGTGCTCGTTGCGTTCGAGTGCTCTGCGGGCGGGTGCCTGCCGGGACCAGCCGTGCCGTTTCAGCAGCCGGCACACCGTCGCCGCCGACAGCGTCAGCCGCAGTCGGCGGCGGATCATCGTCCGGATCCGGGCCGGAGTCCAGCGTTCATCCTCGAAGCCGTGCGCCGACGGGCCTTGCCGAGTTCCTCCTCGAGGACGGCGAACTGGGCATCGGTGACGGTCGGAGAGTTCGCCGGACCTGTCGAGCGCAGGGCCTCCATGTCACCGTGCGCCAGGCACGGCGCCATCACTCCACCGACCGCACACTCACCCGCAGGTCCTTCGCGATCACCGCGGTCTTCTCACCCGCCACGAATCGCTCGCCGACCTGAAGCCGGATCCCCTCACGAAACGCCCGACGCTCAGCAGCCAGGCCCCCACCCTCCGGATACCTCACCTCACCGGCATACCGCAGGGATCACCAACCGTCACCACCGATGACAACCCGAAAACCTCAGTAATGCCAATAGGGGTCGAGAGCCTCTCCGGGCCCGTGCCGGTGCAGTAGCCGATCGGGCCCCTGCGTTGCCGAGAAAGCAGCCAGTCCCCATGCGGAACCTTCTTCCTCTCGGCCACAGTCCTCCCGGACCTCGGGCTCGAAGACGCAGAGTACGCCTGTGGTCAGGCACCCGGATCGTCGCCGCCCTCGGGTACCTGACCACGGCGCGGGCGTCAGCGATGCGGTGCTGTCGCGACGCCGCCAGAAGGGATCAGCAGCTGGTGACCCACTTGTGAGAACGGAGCGAAGACCCGGCGTCGGGGCCCGTGTTGCCCTTGAACCCCTGGGCGGCGCAGCCGTAGTAGTCCTGGTAGTTGGCCTTCTTGTAGAACTTCACGTGCCGGAGGGTGCCCGCCCCTCCCGTACCTCGGTTCCAGATCGACACGACGTTCTTGGACTCGGCCCAGCTGCACCGGATGTTGCCGCTGGTCCAGTCGGGGTCATCCCCGTCCCACGCACACACCGACCCGGTGCCGTTCGCTCCCGTGTACACGCAGATGTCCCCCACGTCGCAGCCGTCCCACGCCGCTTGGACGCCGGCAGGTGCGGCCGCCGCAGTGCCTGATCCGGTGCTCAGCGCGCTCCCCACCGCAAGTGCGGCTCCGAGTGCGGCAAGTGTCAGACGATGACGTGCCATGTGGTGTTGCCTCCTTAGGCCAAGGAGCCACCGACGGTCGGCGGCTCCGTCCGCGACCGCCGCGATAGGTGCGGCCGTCCGGCGGTGACCTCAGTTTTCGGGGGCGGGCGATTGTCCGGGAGACCCCTTTCACCACTTCGGACAATCGCGAGGGAGTGCATCCGGGCGGGCGGTGCGCCGCCTTGTGGACGTCCGCCGGAATTCATGGCTTCTGTGTGCAATCTGCGATGAGGGGGCGTCATGGGACGTCGTGAGCGGCCGTTGGACACGGCCGAGGGACCTGTCGCCGCATTCGCCCGAGCCTTGCGGGAACTGCGCCACAAAGCAGGAGGCCTCACCCACCGGGCGATGGCCGGCCCGTCCGGCAGCGGCAAGTCCTCCTCGCTGCGGGCGGGGCTGCTCCACCGCGTGCAGGAGGGCAGGACCGGTCACCACCGGACGTTTGCGATCCGCATCCCCACGCCTGGCCCGCGCCCGGTGCACACTCATGCCGAACCGTTCGGCCCCCGGCCATGGGCGTGGGCACGCTCGTCGTGGTGGACCAGTTCGATGGGGCCACCGGGGCACTCATGGAGCCGTGCTGTGTCAGCAGCGGGACAGGACCGCGTCGCAGTCGGCAGCGCTGAGGCAGACCCTGCTCACCCAGACGTCGGCGTTGCCGCTGTCGTCGTCGATCAGCAGCCAGACGGTGTTGGGGCGGCCATTGGCGGAGTGGCTTTCACCGTTGGTGAAGCAGTGGACGAAGTACACGCCGGCCGGCAGGTACTTCCTGTCAGCGGTCCACCCGGCGTCGAACCGCAGACCGTCGCGGGCACTGCGCACCGCGGAGGACGGTGCGCTCGATGCGGCGGCCGGGTTCTGGGAGGCGTGGGCAGGTGCGGCCGTGGCTGTGGGGCCGGTCCCGCAGAGTACGGCGACGGCGAGTGCCGCGGCTGCGGCCAGCGCGCACAGGGGTTCCCTGTTCATGGGCGCGTCCTTCTCGGTCGTTCGCGCTCCCGGCCCTCGAACGGGGCCGACGACGGCGTCGAACCGGGTCTTCGCGGCCCCGGCGATGTCTGGCAGGCCCCTTCCACCACTCCGGACAAAGCCTTCGGGCGCACTGCCCGGTGTGTCTCGACATGCCGACGGGTGCGCACCCTTTGCCGCTTGCAGGGCCGGTGCGTAGGTTGCGGCCGGTCGTGCCGGTGCGAGCTGAGGGGATGCGATGGGACGTGCCGAGCGAGCACTGGATCCGGCCGAGGGACCGGTGGCCCTGTTCGCCTACGAGTTACGGAAGGTGCGCAAGGAGTCGGGCCTCACGTACCGGGCGATGGCGGCCAAGGCCCACTACTCGACCGCGACACTGGCCCACGCGGCTGCCGGCGAACGGCTTCCGTCCCTGCCCGTGACCCTTGCGTACGTCCAAGCGTGCGGTGGTGACGTGCAGGCATGGGCCGAGCGATGGAACGCGGCGCAGCACGACATGGCCGACCGACCGGTCCCTGACGACGAGACGTCGGCCCCGTACCTGGGCCTGGCCCGGTTCACCACTGCCGACCGGGAGAGATTCTTCGGCAGGGATCGGCCGGTGGAGCAACTTGCCGCCCTGGTCCGGAGCAGGTCCGTGACCGTCCTGGTGGGGCCGTCCGGCAGTGGCAAGTCATCGCTGCTTCGCGCCGGCCTGATCCCCCACTTCCAGGACCGTCTCCCGCCCGCGCACCGCCCCACCGCGATCAGGATCCTCACGCCCGGTCCGCGCCCCGCGTCCACCCACGGAACGCTCTTGGACCCGTCACGGACCGGGGCCGGAGCACTGGTGATCGTGGACCAGTTCGAAGAGTCGTTCACTCTGTGCGAGGACTCGGCCGAGCGGACACGCTTCATCGACCTGCTCCTCGGCGCGGCGCCGTCCCAGCGCGTACTCATCGCGGTCCGGGCCGACTTCTACGGCCACCTCGCCCGACACCGTGCTCTGGCCGAAGCCCTCGCGGGCGGCACCCTGCTGGTGCCCCCGATGGACCCGGCGGAGCTGCGCCAGGCCATCGTCAAACCCGCCGCCACCGCCGGGCTCGTCGTCGAGCGCGCTCTGACCACCCGCATCATCGACGAGACGGGCGACGAGCCCGGCGGGCTGCCGCTGATGTCCCACGCCCTGCTGGAGACCTGGCGCCGCCGTCGGGGAAGGACCCTCAAGGAAGCCGACTACGAGGCGGCCGGCGGCATTCACGGAGCCATCCTCCGCACTGCCGAGGACCTCTACCACGAGCTCACGCCCGAACAGCGCACGGAAGCCCGGCGTATCCTGCTCCGCCTCGTCACCCCGGGGCAGGGAACCGAGGACACCCGCCGCCCGACCGATCGCACAGAGTTCACGACCGGGCATCCCGACGCCGTCACGACTGTCCTGGAACGTCTGGCCCGAGCTCGCCTCATCACCCTGGACGAAACGACTGCCGACCTCGCCCACGAAGCGCTGATCACCGCCTGGCCGAGGCTGCGCGCCTGGATCGGGGCGGACCGCGAGCGCATGCGCCAGCATCGCCTCCTCACCGACGCCGCAACCAGCTGGCACGCCCTGGGCCGGGATCCGGGAGCCCTGTACCGAGGAGCACGGCTCACCGCGGCCGAGGGACACTTCGCACGCCGCCCCGGTGAGGAGGACGAACTCAATTCCCTGGAGCGGGAGTTCCTCACCGCCGGTCTGGCCGCGCGTACCCGCGCCCGGCGTCTTCGCCGCACCCGCACCGGTGCCCTGTGTGTCCTTCTCGTCCTCGCGCTGATGGCCGGCCTCACCGTCTGGCAGCAGAACCGTGCCGACGAGCGACGCCGCATCGAGGCCGAGGCCCGTCGCATCGCAGGCATTGCCGAGAGCATGCGCCAGTCCGATCCGGTCACCGCCATGCGTCTCGGCCTCGCTTCATGGCGCATCGCACGCCTTCCCGAGACCCGCGCGGCGTTGATGAGCGCCATGGCCCAACCCGAGCAGTCCTCGTTCGACGTCCCCTATCCGGGCCCCGACACGATGCTTCGCCTGAGCGCCGACGGCCGTACGCTGCTCAATATCGGCGCGGCTGAGGTCGCGGAGTGGGACGTGGCGCACCGCACGCGCAAACGGACCTTGCCCGGCCTTGAGGAATCGCTCCCCGGCGCCGTCCCGCCCCGTGCCGACTCGCGCTGGCTGCCCATGTTCACCGGAAGGGGCATGAAGCAGCGTGTGCATGTCCGGGACCTCACGAGCGGTCGCCTCAGTACGTGGCAAGCCCCCGCTGCCGCCGGAGCCGAGATGGGGAGCAGCGGCCGCATCCTCGTGACGTACGAGGAGCTGCGCGTCCGTGACTCCATCGAACAGACCGCCGTCGTACGGACCATGGACAGCGGCGAAGTCCTTCTCGCCCTGCCGCCCCGGCAACGGCCGGCATCTCGGCCCGGCATGACCGTTCCCGACGCCGGTGATCGGGCGACGGAACTGCGACGTACGCGGGAACGGCGCGGAGTCGACGTCGTCCAGGACGTGGCCCTCAGCGGCGATGACCGCCTGCTCGCCCTGTGCATCCCGGACAAACCCGTCCAGCTCTGGGATCTGGCCCGGCACCGCAAGGTCACAGCGCCATGGGCGCCGACCACCTCCCGCCAGCAGTGCTTCGACGAAGCGGTTCGGTTCACCCCGGACAACCGCATGCTCGTCGTGGTCGGGCCGGAGGGTGTGCGTTCCTGGGACCTTGCCACCGGCCGAGTGAGGACCACGATCCAGCACAGCGGCATACGGGAGGTGCGGTACAGCGACGACGGAAGCTTCCTTGCCATGGCCGACCGCACCGAACTGCTGATCTGGCGGACACGGAACCCTCGGACCCCGGTCTTCCGCTACCCCCTCAGAGGGGAGGTGGCGACCGACCTGCGCTTTGACCGGGCGGCAGGACAGCTGCTCTACCTGAGCAACTCCAACGCCTCCTGGGGTACCACCGTCCGTGGTCTGGACCTGAACCGGATTCTGGCTGCCGACTGGCGCCCCGAGCCATCGACCGGGAGCGCGTTCAGTCCCGACGGCACCATGCTCGTCACCGTCCATCAGGAAGGGAAGCGCATCCGATTCCGCCTTCGGAATCTGCGTCCGGGCGGCGGATGGCTCGAACTGCCGAGCATGCCCTGCCGCCTCTCGTCCCGTGCGCTGTGCTCCACGCTCCTGGCCTTCAGCCCGGACGGCCGAACCCTCGCCTTCGGCACCGACGACGTGGATGCCTCTCGCCAGGCGCTAAAGCTCCGCTTCTGGGACGTCCGCCGACACCGTCTGACGCGGACGGACGACCTGCTGTCTGCCGAACTGCGGCAGGCAACCGACATGCTCTACGCTCCGGACGGCCGTTCCTTGCTGCTCAGGCAACCGTCTGGGCGGAATTCTTCCGCAGGGCGGTGGGATGTGCGTGACCGCCGGGGCGCCATGGCATGGGCGGGCAGCAACAAGGCTCTGCTGCAGGTTCCAGACGGCAGGTGGCTCATCACGCCCGACGGCTGGGTGTACGAGGTGCACAAGACTGCCGGATGGGAGCCCCCGGCAGCGTCGCCAGTCCTTACCGAGGCTTTTCCTCTGGCCGCCACCGCGGACGGCGCGTACCAGGCAGTTGGCGATCCTTCCGGGCGGATCGCCCTGTGGAGTACGCGGCAGTCCAACGGCGAACACGACGGAGAGCTGATCGGTTCGGGCCCCGGGGCGTCGGACCCGATACTGGCGCTGGCCTTCTCCCCCGACTCCCGTCGACTGGCGGCGTCGTCCGCCGACGGGAGCCTGCGGATCTGGGACATCGCCTCCCGTCGGCCCATCGGATCCCCCTTGCTCACCTCCGGTGACCGCGTGACCAACCTGCGGTTTTCCCCCAATGGCAATGAGCTGTACACCAGCGGGCGGAACATCCTCTTCCAGGCGTACGGCATCGGCCCCGCCGCAGCTGCCGCCACCGTCTGCCGCCGCGCCGGCGGCCCCCTGTCTCGCGGTGACTGGAAGCGGTTCATCCCGACCGTGGCGTTCCAGGGCATCTGCCGATGAGTCGTGACACCAATCGCCGAGGAGGCCGTCGCTCCTTCCTGCGGCCATCGATGGACCGTAGAGCAAGTACGGCCTCAGACCGGAGCGATGGTGAGGGTGACGACCCAGCGGTGGGGTGAGATCGGCCGGGCCCACGTGAAACCGTGGTTCTCGAAGACGGTCATCGGGCCGGTGCGCAGGAACGAGCCCGACACCGAAAAGGCTCCCTACGTTTCCCTGTGGAGCAGGACACTTGACGACGATCTCGGCCCGCAGGACGGTCAGGGCGCGACTACCCGCAACCAGCTCGCCCGGGAGACAATGGGGGAACTGCCCCGCCGTGTGGGTGGACACCGACACAGGCCAGGGTCCGGAACTGGTCCTGCGGGGCACAACGGCCGACGCAGCGACCCGGGCCGCCTGAGGCCAGGACAGCCCGCCCGCTGCCGACGAGACAGTCATCCGCATCCCGGCCCGGATGGTGAAGCAGATCAGGAAGGCGTGCGATGCCGTAGAAGCCGCCGGCACCCGGCTTTGAGGACCTGCTCGACTCCACCCAGCACCACGCCCTGCACCTGGAACTGCGGGACGTCTACGCCGGGGGAGAGGAACGGGAGGTCTACGACATGTTCCTCGAGGACGGCAGCGTGCCCGCCGACGGCTCCGTGTTCCGGGGCGGGTGACTGCCGCTGGTGGAGCGGACCGTCGCCTGCGGAGTGAAGGCCCTTCGGGCCCGGGTCGTGTCCGAACCGGTCACCGGCTGTGGCCGCTTCGAGCACGCCATCATCGACGCCCACCTCCGCGCCGGCGAAGAATTCCGCCGGCTGCCCCGCGCACCATCCGGCCGCTGGAGACCCTCATGGTCTTCGACACCGACCGCGTCCTGGTCGAGACCCTGTCCGCGGAGATGGCCATCACCCGGCCCACCGAGATCGCCGTGTACGCCAAGGCGTTCGGCGAACTCCGGCAACTGGCCGTCTTCGGAGCCTCCGCCCGCGCCCTGATCAGAACCGTGATCGAAGCAATCGGATGACCAGCCGCGACTTCCCGCGACTTCCTTGATACTCCCCAGGTCTCCTCCCTGCCGCCGAACGACACCGGCACACCCGGCACCGAGGGCTTCGGCGTCCACGACACGATCGTGGTCCAGCTGGACGGCGTGAAGCGGTGGCGGATCTACGGCACCACCCGCCCCTACCCGCTGTACCGCGACATCGAGGACCAGGGCGAGGCACCCACCGAGCCGGTCACCGACCTGGTGCTGCGGCCGGGCGACGTCCTGTACGTGCCGCGCGGCGTGTGGCACGCCGTCTCTGCAGACCGGGGTACCCGCTGCACATCACCTGCGGCCTGCAGACCCACACGCGACCGCCCTGATGGCGTGGGTGTCCGAGCAACTGCTCACACACGAGGACCGGCGGCGCGACCTGCCGCTGCTCGCCGCACCGGACATCCGGGCCCACGCCATGGACAACATGCGCAAACGGCTCGCCGGACTGCTGGACGACCCGATGTCGCCCGCCCGCTGCCGGGCCGCGATGGACGGGCAGGCCGTCGGCCGGATGGTGCCGAGCCTGCCGCACACCGACACCGTCCCCGTCGACGGCGGTCTGCGCGTGCGGCTGACCACCGCCCGCGCCGTGCTGGAGGCCGGCGAGGACACGGTGACACCCCGGCGCAGCGGCCGTCGTCGGCGCCGGCGGGCCGTGGCGGCGTCCTTCCCCGTCCGCGTCGTCGTGTCCCTCGTGGCGCGGGGCGCACCGGACCGGCGGGCGCCCCGCGACGGGGCGGCGCCGGTCGCCCGTCCCGTCGCTCCGTCCGGGAACCCCGGCCGTGGTCAGGCGCCGAACCGGGGTGCGGTTCCCAGGGCGGCGGCCAGATCGCCGCGGCGGCGGATGCCGAGCTTGCGGTAGCAGTGCGTGAGGTGGGTCTCCACCGTCCGCACGGCCAGGTGCAGCAGCTTCGCGGCCTCCTTGTTGCTGTAGCCCGCGGCGGCCAGCTGCGCGATGCGCCTCTCGCAGGAGGTGAGCGCGCTCGCTCCCGTGTGCGATGCCCGCGGTGCCCG
Organism: Streptomyces sp. sk2.1; assembly: GCF_008120935.1. Lineage (GTDB taxonomy): Bacteria > Actinomycetota > Actinomycetes > Streptomycetales > Streptomycetaceae > Streptomyces. The sequence continues at coordinate 5,582 of NZ_RDBO01000006.1, read as the reverse complement.
GGCACCGCACCGGCGCAGGGCCCGTGCCACCGTCAGCTGGGCCCGTGCGGCGCCCAGCCGCTCGGCCTGCTGTGCCGCCTCGCGCAGGGTCTCGCGTGCTTGCCGGCACTGGCCGGAGTCGTGGAGTGCCAGGCCGAACGAGACGAGCGCCGTGATGAGTTCGGGCATCGGTTCCGGCGCGTCCCGCAAGATGTCGACCGCCTGCCCGGCCAGTTCCAGGCCGCGCCTGCCGCCGACGGAAACGGCGAGGGCCCGCAGGGCCCGGCCCCTGGTGCGGGGGGTGCCCCAGACCTCGGCCAGGCGCAATTCCTGTTCGGCGAGCGGCACCGCGTGCTCGGCCGATCCCAGGGCCACGTGGCAGTCGGCGGCGGCGGACCGCCAGGGCGTCACGACGGGGCTCTCCGAATCCCGGGCGGACTGCCGTCGGCCGCATTCCAGAAGATCCGCCAGGGCGTCGCCGGGGTTCCGGGCCGCCAGGCGGAGCAGCCCCCGCGCGTACAGGAACTCGCTCCACTCCCAGCAGTCGTGCTCCCCGCCGGCGGCGACCGCGGCACAGAGCCGTTCGGCCTCGGCCAGCCGTCCGGTCTCGGTCAGCGCGATCACGGCCTGGGCCCGCAGGTGGACGTTGCCCGGTCCGGGGTCCGCCCGCGCCTCCGAGGGGGCCCGGTACAACGAATCGTCCCCGAGCAGGGCGTCGTACCGGCCGCGCATCACCCTGCTCTCGGCCCGTACGCTCAGCAGGCTCTGGTGGGCGGGGTGCAGCAGCGGCGACCGGTGAATGGTGAGCCCGCGGGCCACCAGCCGGTCGGCCTCGTCCAGTTGGTCCGCCCACTGGGCCAACGTGGCGGCGGACGCCAGGAGGTACGGTTCGAGGTGCGGATCGGTGGGTATGGCGGTCAACGCCCGGACGCGCCCCATGACTTCGCGCGCCGACAGCTGCCCCGCGGTCGCCTCGTACTCGGTGAGCAGCGCCGCCGCGGTCGGGGCCAGCTCGCCGGGCGTGCGCTCCGTGAGGTGCTTGAGCCGGGCCACGACCTGGAGCCAGCTCGCCCCGTCGTGGGAGGAGATCATGGCGGTCGCCGCCTGTACGGCGTGTGCGAGGTCCGTCGAACATGTGAACTCCTCGGAGAGTTCGCCCAGTACTTCGAGCGCGGTGTGCACGGCGCCACCGGCGACCAGGGCCATGCCGAGGATGGTGGCGGCCCGCAGCTTCGCGCCGTCGTTCTGCTGGAGTCGCAGGGCTTCGGCGAGGTGCCGTGTTCCGGAAGCCCGCTCGGTGCGGAACTCCAGACAGCCGAGTTCGGTGAGGACCTGGCCCCGGCGCCAGGTGGACAGGGGTTCCAGCAGAGCCCGCCGCAGGGCGGCCACGGCGTCGTCGGTCCGGTCGTCGCGGGCCGCCTCGGCCGCCGCGCCGGTCAGCGCCTCGGCGGCCCAAGGAGCCCCGACGGCGGGCACCAGCAGCAGATGGCGTGCCACGGCCGCCTCCGGATCACCGCGGTGGTGGAGCAACTCGGCGGTGCGCCGGTGCACTTCGGCACGCTGGTGCGCGTGCGAGGAATCCACCACCGCCTGGCGCAGCAGGGGGTGGGCGAAGACCGGCCGACCGGCAACGGGACCGTCGCGGAACAGCCTCTGACGTACGAGGCCGGCGGCCCACCCCGTGACCCGTGCCGGGTCGCAGCCGGTCACCTGCGGCAGGAGCGCGAGGGCGTCGTCCTCGTCCTGGATCTCGGCGAAGGCGCGGACCGCCGAGGCGGCCCGCGGACCGCAACCGCGCAGCCACCGGGCCACCGCGTCGGCGAACATGCCCGGGTGGAGTTCCGCGCAGCGCTCCGGCAGCCGGGACGTGTCCGCGCCGTCGGAGGAAAGGGCGCGCAGGTCGCAGAGGAGCGCGCGCAGCAGCATCGGGTTGCCGCCGCTGGCACGGTGGCAGTCCGCCGCCAGCGGGAGCGGCGCCCCCTCTCCCAGAGCAGTGCGCACCAGGGACAGAGTGGCCGCCGGGCCGAGCGGTTCGAGGGTGCACAGATGGGCCCGCGGTTCTCCGACGACCTGCGCGAAGCCGGGGTCCGGCCGGACGAGGTCGTAACCGCTTCGTTCCGTCACCGCGAGCAGCACGGGAAGCCGGTCCAGACGCCGTGCGACCTGGGCGAGCCAGCGCAGCGAGTGCGCGTCGGCCAGATGGACGTCGTCCACGACGAGCAGCACCGGCCCCGCCGACGCCTTGGCCCGGAGCAGCCTCCACAGCAGGGACGGCAGGTCGTCGCCGTGCAGGGAACCGCCCCAGCGCTCGCCCCCGGCCGTCGACGGCGCGTCCCGCAGCCCGAGGAGGTCGCCCTCGAACAGCTGGAGAACGCCCCCGAAGGAGGCGCCGGCCTCCTCGGCGGAACACCGCGCGCCGAGGACGGTGGTCCCGCGCAGCGTCTCGTGGTGGGCGAACGCCCCGGCCAGTGCCGTGCGACCGGTGCCGGCGCCGCCACGGATCACCAGCACTCCTCCAGCGCCCGCTCTCGCCCGGTCCGCCAGGGCCGTCATCCGGGACAGGGATCCGTCACGGTCCAACAGTCCCGTCACGTGCCCGCCGGTACCGACGGGCGGTGCGATGGAGATCATCCTGATCCTCTCTGAGCGCTCAAGGCGACGTTGCCGGACCGCTGTCCGATCCCCCGGTCGTGGTGCGGGACCCGACGCGATGAGGACCATTCGATGTCTTGCGCAAGGAAGATCAAGAGGAAACGCCACCCATCCCGACAGGTCTGTGACCTGCCTCACTTCACACCGGGTAACCCCCGAATCCGCTCCCGATCTCGTGGTCGACCACGATGGCCCGGCGGTCGGCGGGTGGCGCAACGTAGAAATCGGAACCGCTCGAAGGCCGTCCCCGGCCGCTCCGTCGCTTCACCGCTCCGCCGATTCCCGCGTCACCTGTTCGTCCGTGCCGGCCGGCCCGGCGCCCGCGTGGTCGGGCGGGCCGGGACCCGTGTCGTCGTCCTGCTCACCGACCCCCACTGGGAGATGCACAGCCGATGCACCACGAGAACGCCGTTGCCCTGGTGGGTATGAGCTGCCGCCTGCCCGGCGCCCGCGATGTCGCGGAGTTCTGGCACAACCTCCGCACCGGAGCCGACGGCATCAGCCGGTTCGGCCCGGACGAGTTACGGGAGGCGGGGGTGGACCCCGGGACCGCCGCGCACCCCGACTTCGTTCCCGCCCGCGGGGTGATCGACGGGGGCGACCGGTTCGACCGGGCCTTCTTCGGATACAGCGCCGCCGAGGCCGCCGGCATCGACCCCCAGCACCGGGTCTTCCTGGAGTGCGCGGCGCAGGCGTTCGACGACGCGGGAATCGACCCGGGGCGCGTCGGCGGATGGGCCGGTGTCTACGCCGGATGCGAAACCACGTTGCCGCCGGTCCCCGACGCCGCCGATCCCGCCCTCGCCACCCAGCGGATCATCGGCCGGGAGAAGGACTTCCTGGCCACCCGCGTCGCCTACAAACTCGGTCTGCGCGGACCTGCCGTCACCGTGCAGACCGCCTGTTCCACCGGACTCGTCGCCGTGCACCAGGCGTGTCGGGCGCTGCTCGGCCACGAGTGCGACGTGGCCCTCGCGGGCGGCGCGTCGCTCCGACTGCCGGAGGCGGGCGGATACCTCCACACGGAAGGCGGCATCCTGTCCCCGGACGGTCTGTGCCGCGCGTTCGACGAGGCGGCGGCCGGCACGGTCAGCAGCGCGGGGGTCGCCGCGGTCGTACTCAAACGGCTCACCGACGCGCTCGACGAAGGCGACCGGATCATTGCCGTCATCCGGGGGTCGGCCGTCAACAACGACGGCGGTGACAAGATCGGTTACACCGCGCCGTCGGTGACCGGACAGCGCGACGTCATCCTGATGGCGCTCGCCCAGGCCGGCGTCGGGGCCGAGGAGATCGGATACGTCGAGGCGCACGGCACCGGAACCCCGGTCGGCGACCCCGTCGAACTCGCCGCACTCACCGCCGCGTTCCGCGAGGGCGCCGGACCCGGCATCCGCTCCGGCCCCTGCCTCGTCGGGACGGTCAAGGCCAACATCGGTCACACCGGCGCCGTCGCCGGCATCGCCGGACTGATCAAGGCGGCGCTGATGCTCCAGCACCGCGCCTTCGTCCCCACCCCGCACTTCAACCGGGCCAATCCGGCCCTGGAGCTGGAGAGTTCGCCCTTCCGCGTCAGTACCGAACACCGGGCGTGGGAATCCGAGGGCCCCCGACTGGCCGGAGTCAGCTCCTTCGGGATCGGCGGCACCAACGCCCACCTGATCCTGGAACAGGCCCCACCGCTCCCGCCCACCGGGCACGAGGCCACCGCGGCCCCCCACGTCCTGTGCCTGTCGGCGGCGACCCCCGAGGCTCTGCACATCCTGCGCGAGCGCCTCGCCGACCGGCTGACCGACGACGACCCGCCCCGACTCCGCGACGTGGCACACACCCTGACGGAGCGCCGACAGTTCGCCCACCGCCTCACCGTGGTCGCCGACAGCGGCCCGCGGGCGGCGGACCAGCTGCGCGCCACCGACCGGACCACCCGGGCCGGGTCGCCTCCCGAGGTCGCCTTCCTCTTCCCCGGGCAGGGCACGCTGCGCGCGGGGCAGGGCAGGGCCGCCCACGCCCTGCTGCCGGTCTTCCGGGAGATTTTCGAGGAATGCCGCGCCCGCTGCCGGACGCGCTTCGGCATCGACCTGGCCCGGGCCCTCGACCCCGCCACCGACCCCTCCTGGTTCTCCGACACCCGCCACCAGCAGCTCGCCCTGTTCGCCCACGGCCACGCGCTGGCGGGGCAACTGGAGTCCTGGGGCGTCACGCCGTCCGCGATGCTCGGCCACAGCATCGGCGAGTACGTGGCGGCCACCGTCGCCGGTGTCTGGAGCCGGGAGGACGCCCTGGAACTGGTGTGGGCGCGCGGCACCGCGATGCACGGGGCCGGTCCCGGCCGCATGCTCGCCCTGCGCGTGGCTCCCGCCGAAGCCGCCCCCCTGCTGGGCGACGGCGTCGCACTCGCCGTCGCGGGAACCGGCCACGTCGTCCTGTCCGGACCGGCCGCCCGCATCGAGGAACTCGCCCTGGAACAGGGCCGACGCGGCACCGCTGCCCGCCTGCTGGACACCGAGCACGCCTTCCACTCCCCGCTGATGGCCGACGCGGCCGACGCCCTGCGCCGTGCGCTGGCCACCGTGCCCGCCCGGGCGCCACGGGTGCCCTGGATAGCGAACCCGACCGGGACATGGGCCGGGACGGACCGGGCCGTCGACCCCGAGTACTGGGCGGAACAACTCCTGGGAACCGTCAGGCTGGAAGACGGCATGCGGACCCTGGCCGGAGCCGGGGCCCGGCTGCTGATCGAGCTGGGACCGGGCGACTCCCTCACCCGCGAGGCCGTACGCCAGGCGGTGGACGCCGTCGCCGTCCCGCTGCTCGGCCGGCACCCCGACCAGGAGGCCACCGCCCTGCTCGGCGGCGTGGCCCGGCTGTGGGAAGAGGGCGTGGACGTGCCCTGGCCGACGCTGCGGGACGCCGGGTCCGCCGCACGCTGCTCGTTGCCGCCCCACCCC
>NZ_RDBO01000059.1:18848-75686 GCF_008120935.1 Streptomyces sp. sk2.1 | reverse complement strand
CGACCGCCCACCGGCGCCTGCTGGAGGTGTTCCTCTCCGCGGCGCGGACGGGTGATCTGGCGGTGCTGGAGGACGTACTCGCCTCGGACGTCGTCAGCTACTCCGACGGCGGCGGGATACGCGGGGCCTCGAAGATCCCGGTCGTCGGGCGGCTGCACGTCTCCAAGTACCTCGCGGCCTTCGCACCGCGCTTCTGGCCGCAGGCGGACGTCCGGTGGGTGGAGGCCAACGGGCGGGCGATCAGCCGTCCAGGGACTCCACGTAGGGCGACAGCTTGGCCGGGTTCATCACCCACATGATCCGGTCGATGCCCTCCGCGGACACGTCGACGCACAGCAGGGCCATGGCGTTCCCGCCGGACGAGACGAGCACGGCCGCCCGCCCGTTGGCCTCCACCCACCGGACGTCCGCCTGCGGCCAGAAGCGCGGTGCGAAGGCCGCGAGGTACTTGGAGACGTGCAGCCGCCCGACGACCGGGATCTTCGAGGCCCCGCGTATCCCGCCGCCGTCGGAGTAGCTGACGACGTCCGAGGCGAGTACGTCCTCCAGCACCGCCAGATCACCCGTCCGCGCCGCGGAGAGGAACACCTCCAGCAGGCGCCGGTGGGCGGTCGGGCTGACACGTCGCCTGCGCTCGGCGGTCAGGTGCTTGCGCGCGCGGCTCACCAGCTGACGGGCGTTGACCTCACTCGTCTCCAGGATCTCGGCGACCCGCCCGTACGGGTAGTCGAAGGCCTCCCGCAGGACGTAGGCGGCGCGTTCCACCGGGTTGAGCTTCTCCAGGACGAGGAGGACCGCCAGTTCCAGCGCCTCGGCCCGCTCCGCCCCCAGCTGCGGGTCCGGGGCGGTGTCGACCGGTTCGGGAAGCCACGGGCCGACGTACGACTCCCGCCGCACCCGCGCGGACCGGGCCAGGTTGATCGCCAGGCGCGTGGTGATCGTGGTCAGGTAGGCCGTGGGTTCGAGGAGGTTCGTACGGTCCGCCTGCTGCCACCGCAGCCACGCCTCCTGCACGATGTCCTCGGCCTCGGCGGCGCTGCCGAGCATGCGGTACGCGATGCCGAAGAGCCGGGGGCGTGCCGCGAGGAAGTCCTCCGTGGCCCGGTCGAGGGAGTCGGCGTCGACACCAGCGTGCATGGTTTGGTTCCCTTCCGGCCTCGTCGCCCGCCATGTTACAAGCGGCCGGAGCGACCGTGTCCGAGGCTGGCCGCGAGTACCGAACCGGCGTTTCGTGCCGGGGAGTTCGTCGCGGCCCGTCCAACCCGGCGAGGAAAACGACTGCCGCGAACCATCCGGCGAAGTAATGTTTGCTTCGATGAAATGACCATTACTTGATCGGTGGTTCGGCCGCCGGTCCGGGAGGGCTCGATGGTTGCGAACACGGTCAGGACCTGGGCGGCGGGCTGGGCCGTCTCCCGGCGGACGCCTCCGCCGGTCGAGAAGCCCTGGGGGGTCCACATCGAAGTGGCCGACAGCCCCGTCGAGGTGGGGCGTCATGTCCTGCCCGAGGCCGAGGAGTCGCTGGTCCGCAGTGCCGCCGCCTCGGTGACCGCGCCGCGGACGTGGATGAAGACGCCCGCGGAACCGGAGCGGATCGAACCCTGGCTGCCCCGGGACTGGGTGATGGCCTGGGAGGACACCGGGCATCTGATGGTGATGGACCTGATGGCCACGAACCCGGTCGCGCCGGAGGGGTACACCGCGACCCTGGAGACCGCCGGGGCCGTGACCCGTGTCCGGGTGCTGGACGGGGCGGGGGCGACGGCGGCCCAGGGGCAGATGGCGTTCCTCGGCGAGGAGGTGGTCGTGGACCGGGTGGTGACCGACGGGGCCCATCGGCGGCGCGGGCTGGGCGGCTTCGTGATGCGCACGCTCGCCGACCGTGCCCTGGAGGCGGGCGCGGTCCTCGGCATTCTCGGCGCGACCGACGCCGGACGCGCGCTGTACGAGACGCTGGGCTGGAAGAAGCACGCGACGCTGGCGGAGTGCGTCTACCGGCCCTGAGGCGGGGGAAAACGACCGCATGGCCCCGGCCGGGCGGCGACCGCGGGGCGCGGTGTGAGGCAATGGATCCATGAGTCACTTCATGTACGACGTCATGGGCGGGACGGTTGACGAACCCGGTCCGGAGGCGATGGGGCGGGTGCTGGACGGCCTGGCGGACGCCGACGACGAACACCCCGACGTGTCGCTGTCCCACGAGAGCGGCTGGTCCCTCAGCGCGTTCCGTGACGGCCTGCTGATCTGGGAGAACGTGGAGGACGACCCGGCGGCCGCGACGGCTCCGGGGGAGATGCGGGTGGCCGGCCGCGAGGAGACCCTTCGGCTCTTCCGTCTTCTGGCGGCGGGCGACATCGCATCGATCGAGGCTCTTCCCTGGCGGAGGTGAGGACCGGTGGCGACCGGTGAACACGGCGTGCCACCGGGGAAGCCGCGGAATGCCCGGGGTTCCGCCACATCCGCGCACGGGCGGTAATACGATCTGGCGCAGGTGGCCCGAGGAGGCATTCATGGAACCGATCACGCTCGCTGTCCTCAGTTCCGTCGTCCTCACGGAAGGCGTCAGGTTCCTCTACGAACAGGCCGGGGAACTGCTCCAGCGCCGCAGGGGCCGCGACGGGGCGGACGACGCCGAGGGCGCGGGCGCGAGCGACCCCGTGACGCTGGACGTGACCCACCCCGGGCTCTTCCCCGCGACCGTGGAGCCGGCCCGTGCGGACACCGAGGTCGTCCAGCGGTTCCGGGCGGACCTGACCGCGTTCTGGCAGGTACTGGCACCGTACGCGAACGGCATCACCGACATCGACCCCGAGGACCGGACCCTGCTGGAGACGGCCGACGCGGTACGGAACATCCTCGAGGCGGTCTACGGCAGGCGCCTCACCTTCGCGGGCGAGACCCGCACGGAGCGGGAGCTCGCGGTGTCGGGCCGGGTGCGGGCCGAGGAGATCGCCGGTGACGTGGCCGGCGTGCGCGCCCGCGGCGTCAACTCCGGCCGGGTGGAGGGCAGCGTCGTGGCCGGGACGGTGGCGCGCGGCGGCACCGTGTCCGGGGTCGAGATCCAGGGCGACATCGGCTGATGGCACCGGAACGGGAGCGCGGGGACGGTGAGTTCGTCGGACGCTCCTGGATCGTGGAGCGCGCACTCGACCATCTGGCCCGGCGCGGGGACGAACCGCTCCTGATCGTCGGTCAGCCGGGTTCCGGCAAGACGGCCCTGGCGCTCGAACTGCTGAACAGGATCGGACCGGGCGACGCCTCCACGGTCGTGGTCGGGCACCTGTGCCGCGCGGACGACGACGACACGCTCCTGGGGCACGGCCTCGTCACGGCTCTGGTCGACGCCCTGATCCGCCGGGACGGGCACTTCGCCGGGCTGACGCGCGCGGAGCCCGGCCCGACCCTCAACGCCACCGTGACGGTCGGTTCCGCCGAGCCCGGCGCGCACATCCGCGGGATCAACGTCGAGTCCCTGCGGCTGGGGGCGGAGTCAGCGCGCTCGGCCTTCAACCGCCTGGTGCGCAAGCCACTGGAGGACATGCCGGATCCACCGGCCGTCGTCCTCGTCGTCGACGCGCTCGACGAGGCACGGTCGATCGACTCCCACGAGAACGTCATCACGCTGCTCGCCCACATGACCTCGGGCCTGCGCCGTACCGGACTGGACTTCCGCATCCTGCTGACCAGCCGCGAGGTCGAGGAACCGGCGCTCCGGCGCATCGGGGGCCGACGCGTGCACCTCGCGCACGACGCGCCCGCCGGGACCGACGACGTCCACGACTACTGCCTGGCCCGCCTGACCCGCGACGGATCACACCTCCGCGCGGCCGACCGCGACGGGGAACACCGCCCCGGGGCCCGGGCACGGTCCCGACGGACCCTCGCGTCGAGGATCGCGGCCGGGGCGGCGGGCAACTACCTCTACGCCCGTCACGTCATCTCGTCCCTGGACACCGACCGGCAGGACGCGGACATCGACGCCGTCGAACTGCCCGGCGACCTCGGCGAGGTGTACGACGACTTCCTCGACCGGGCTTTCGCGTCCCTCGCATGGCGCACCGTCAGGCCGGTCCTGACCCTGCTGGCAGTCGCCCGCGCCCCCGGCATGACCGCCGAACTCCTCGCGGCCGTGACCACGAGGAACCTCTCGGACGTCGAGGACGCCCTCGCCGACATCGGCGAGTTCACCCGACGCGAGGGCGACGCGGTGCGGATCTACCACGAGTCCTTCCGCACCCACCTCCTGTCCGGCACCCGGCACCGCGTCCACCCGGTCGAGGCGCACCGGGCCGTGGGCACGGCGTTCCTCGCCGGGAAGGCCGACGACCCCTACCTGTCCAGGCACTACAGCCACCACCTCCACCGGGCGGGCATGCACGAGGAGCTCTGCGCCCATGTGCTGGCCACCGTCGGGAGCCCGGGGACGAGGGCCGCCGCCTTCTCCGGCGCGGACCTGGAGCACCTCGGACACGCACTCGCGTCCGCCGTCCGGACCGACGACCTCACCGCCGTGGCCCCGGTGCTGCTGCGCCGGGCCGGGGCCACCCGCCTCCTGGCCGAGGACCCGTTGGCGGTGCTCGCCGACACGGGCCCGGAGGCGGCCCGCGAGCTGGCGGGCGCCTACCCGTACGAACACGGTGCCCTGTGGCAGCTGATGATCGCTCATCGGCTCCGGAAGGACGGCCGGTTCGGTGAGTGCGCCGAGCACCTCCGGTGGTTCGACGCCACCCACCGCGACGAACTGCCGGAGCGGTCACAGGGGTTGGCGGCCGTTCTCCTCGCGGGCCTGCAGCCCGAGGAGGGCGACGATCCGGCGACGGTCCATGGGGCCGGGCTGCTCGACGAGTTCCACACGGGGATGCTGGCACGGCATCTGCTCGACCGGGGGGCCGTCGAGCGGGGGATGGACGCGGCGTGGCGGATCGAGTCCGTCGAGGCACGCGCCAAGCTCCACGGCCACGCGCTGTGGTCGGCGGCCGAACGGACGGGGCCGGTTCCGCCCCACCGCGTCGCCGAGCGGATCGCCGCCGAACTGGCGCGGCAGCCGTACGGCAGGAACGCCACGGTCGAGGCGGTGCACGCGATGGCCCTGTCCTGGGTACCGCGGGAGCGGTCCGGGGAACGGCCGGGCATGCTCGTCCGGCTGTCGCGTTTCCCGATCGAGTACTCCTCGGCACTGGCGTCGGTGCGCCCGCCCGTCGACACGGCCGCCCGGCACGAGGCGGAACGGGCGTCGCAGGCGATGGACCTGCTGCGCCCGCGCGACATGACGCCGTACGAGCGGCTGTGGGTGGACCTGAACGGGGCCCGGCTGGCGAGACGTTCCGGCGCCGACGACCTGGCCGACGGCACCATGCGCCGGTTGCTGGGAGGCCGGCCCGACCTGTTCGACACGGAGGGTCTCCTCCAGCCGGTGACCCCACCGCACGACGACTTCGTCCACGGCCCGTGCCAGCAGGGGCTCGTCCTGGAGATCGCCCGTGAGTGCGTGCGCGCCGGACGCGTCACGGACGCGGAGGACCTGGCCCGCGAGATGCTCGCCTTCCACGGCCACGACGGCGTGACCATCGCCGTCGACCTCATCCGCCGGTTCCACGAACACGGCGAGGGTCTTCGCGCGGACGCGTTCCTGGACGACTGCGTGGCCCTGCTCCGCGAGCGGACGACGTCCCACCGGTACCTGGCGACGTACCTGTTGCGGATCTCCCGCGAACTGTCGGAGGTCCTGCCGGAGCGACGGGCCTCGGAACTGGAGGCGGAGGCCGGGCGACTCGTGTGCGAGCTGCTGAGCGACCGGCGCACGGACCTCCGCTTCGCCCCTTCCGGGATGGCGGTCCTGTACGCCCGGCTGGCGGCCGCCCATCAGCGACGCGAGAACGACGGACGCGGGGAGGACGGCGGACGTGTCGCGCACTGTGTCGCGCGGGCCCTGTTCTGGGCGGATCCCCCGGACTTCGACGGGCCGTCCGCCGGTGGACCCGACGCGGGGTACGAGTCCCTGGCCGTCCACTTCTCGGGGGTCCGGGACGGAGCCGCCACGAGGACGGCCGCGGAACGGATGGGCGGGCGGCGCGCCGAACGCGTGACGGCCGCGGCCGATCGGCTGGTCGGACGCGGCGACCGGCGGGGCGCCCTGAACCTCCTCGATGCGTTCGGCCTCAGGAACGACAGGGCCCGGATCCTCGTCCTGGCCGAGCAGGGCCGGCCGGAGGAGGCGCTCCGGCAGGCGATGTCCCCGGACGTACCCATCGGGGTGCACCTGGGACTGAGGAGAGTGCTTCTGGACCACGGCGACACCGAACGGGCGGACAAGCTGGCCGAACTGATGCTGGAGCGCCTGGCGGACCTGCGGAAGCACGGCCCCGCGATCGGTTTCGAGCAGTGTCGCAGGGGGTTCCTCTTCGCCGAACTCCACGCGCGTCTCGGCATGTACGACGAGGCCGTCGCCGGTTTCCGGCACGCCGGTGCCCTCTTCGCCGACGAGGCCGAGGACTGGCTGGCCATGAACATTCCGGTCGGCGGCGACCCCTACGCGCCGGGGGAGCGGGACGATTCCGCCCACGACGGGCAACGGGACGGGCTGAGCGAGACGGCTCTCACCTTCGAGGGCAGATTCGCCGAGGCGGTGTTCGAGGGCGGGCACGTCGACCGGGCCCGTGAACTCGTCGAGGGCATCAGGACCTCGGAACACGGGCGTTTCGGTTCCCTGTTCCTGGGCTCCGGCCCGCTCGCCCTGCGGGCCAGGGCCCGGACGGCGGCCGCATGCGGCTTCCTCGACCTGCTGACCGGCAGCCTGGACGAACTCCCCGCCGACGGCCCGGCCGTGGCGGGGGCCATCGCCTCGCGCGCGCCCGAGACGCCGTACGGGCGGGTGCCGGACAACCTGCGCAAGGTCGTCGCGACCCTGGCCCCGTACTGTGCGGGCGACGTCGACGCGACCCTCGCCCTGTGCGCCACGCTCCTGGACGCCGCCCCGGAAGCCGCCGACGTCGTCCACCGCGAGGTGCGGGAGCGGCTGGACCTCCACGCCCCGACGGTCGGATAGCCGCCACCACGGGCGATCTTCCCGCGGACGGCCCTCGTCGACCGGCCACCGTCGGTGCCGGAGGGCCGCGCGGTGTGCCGGTTCCTGACCGGGCACCGGCGGGCACCGCCGGCCGACCGCGCCACATCCTCGACGAGGCCCTGCGAAGAGCACTCGCCGCGGGACGCATCCCCCTCCGTACGGTCCGGGCGGGCGGCGGAACGGCGGAGCGCCGGTCCCCTCGGGGAACCGGCGCCCGGCCGAGGGGCACGCGGTGCTCAGCCCCCGGCCGCGTCGTGGTCCTCGGCCCGCCGCCGGGCACGGCTGAACTCGCCGGAGCCGACCCGGGCGGCGAGGGTGTCGTCGGGGCCGGACAGCAGGGAACCGTAACCGGTCGCCGCCCACAGGCTGCGCGCGGCGGGCACCTCGAAGTAGGGCACGGTGCGGCCCCGGTCCCGGACCGCGAGCACCTGCGGCGACCGGCGGGCGCGCAGGGCCCGGTCGCAGTCCTCGCAGACCGCGACGTCGACCCGCTCCCGGCGGCCGAGCGGGCGCCAGGTGGTCCGGCGGACCGCGGTGCCGTGCCGGGGGTCGAAGAAGCACAGCGGGAGTCCGGGGGCCGGGGCCAGGGCGGAGCGTCCCTCGGCCACCAGGGCCAGTACTCCGGCCAGGTCGGGCAGCCCCCGTGCGGCGTCCAGCACCCGGCCGGCCGCGTCGTAGGCGTCCAGGGCCCGGCCCAGGCCCGGGGTGGCGGCGCCGTCGGTGTCCTCCACCGCCTCGCCGAGGGCGAGCAGTTCGTCGGCGGCCCGGCGGCGCAGCCCCGCCTCGTCGGCGGCCTCGTCGGCGGCGAAGACGGCGTCGGGGAAGGCGAAGGCGGTGTGCCGGGGCGAGCGGCGGCGACGCGCCAGGAAGACCCCGCCGCCGGCGAGGACCAGCACCGAGGCGACCACGAGCAGGGTCCCCGGGACGCCGAAGGAGCCGGAAGCACTCCCGTCGTTCTCGGGCCGGGCCGAGTACTTCTTGTCGAGCTCGGCGGTCTCGGCCTCGTAGACCTCGGTGCCGTTGCCGTCCTCGATCAGTTCCACGGCCCTGCCGACCCGGGCGGCCAGCCCGGCGTCGTCGAGTTCGTCCAGGAAGCCGACCGCGGCGGCGGCGTCGCGGGTCTGATGGGCGTCGGTGGGCCACTCGGTGCCGCTGAGCCACTTTCCGTAGTCGTCGGTGGTGATCAGGATCAGCTTCCGCAGGCCGAGCCGTTCCTTGACCACCGAGGCGAGGGCGCGGGCGCTGCCGTCGAAGGCGTCGCCCTTCTTCAGCGGCACCAGCACCACCTTGATCGGCAGGCCGGTCGCGGCGATCTGATCGGCCAGGGCCCGCTGCTGGGTGGGGGTGACCGCGGCCGAGTAGAACGGGTCGACGTAGACGGGGTCGGTGGCCAGCGCCCCGGCGATCGTCGAGGCGGTCGGCCCGGGCCCGGCACTCTCGGCACGGGCGGGGGCGCCGGTGCCGAGCAGCACCGCGCAGGCCAGCAGCAGCGTGGCGAGCAGCCCGGCCGCACGGCCGCGGGAGGCACCGGACGGACGGTCGTCGGTCATTCGTTCACTGGACACTGGCGGACTCCCTGGCCCTGAGTACGAGTGCTTCGATGCCTTCGCGGGCGGCCGGCAGGACCTGTCCGGCCTCGTCCCAGGCGGTCCGGTCATGGCCGCCGGTCCCGGGCAGCCGCAGCAGCCGTTCGGTGGCTTCGTGCTCGCGGGAGGCCGGGCCCCGGGCGACGCCGCGCAGGGCGTCCCGGCAGGCGGGGCACAGCCGCGCGGACCCGGGGCCGATGCCGAGACCGGTGAGCCACCCCGGGACCTTGCCGCCGGTGGCCTCGCCGTGCAGCGGGTTGAGCCGGCAGAGGGAGGAGTGGAGGTGCCCCCGGAGGGCGTCGAGTCCGGCCCGGGAGAGCACCACGACGGCGGCCAGGTCACCCGCCCCGGTGGCCTCGTCGCCGGTGTCGGCCAGCAGCCCGGCGGCATCCAGGCAGTCCCAGGCGCGGGCGCGGCCGGGCGCGTCCTGCTCGGCGGCGGCCAGCTGTCCGGTGAGTTCGCGGACGTCGGCCGCGGCCCAGGCGCGCAGTTGCCGGACGGACGGCAGCGCGGCGGCGGGCCGGGGGACGGTGTGCCGCGGTGGCGAGGGGTCGGCCGCGCGGGCGCGGCGGCGTTCCAGCACGGCCCGCGCGATGACGATCCCCAGCCAGGCGATCAGCAGCAGCACGCCCAGCAGCATGACGCCGAGTCCGATCCCGGGCCCGAAGTCGCTGCTGAACAGGCCGGGCAGCCGGTTGTCGTGCAGCGGGGGCAGTTCGGTGTCGCGGGCCGCGGGGTCGTAGCCCTTGCTCGGCCGGGCGGCGGCGACGGCGTCCAGGGTCCGGTCGAGCCGCGGCATCACCCGCAGGTCGCCGTCCCTGCGGTACTCCGGGTGGCGGACGTCGTACGGCAGGAGCCCGAAGCGCCGTGCGGCGTCCTGGTCGGTGCCGAAGGTCTCCAGGGCGATCCGGCCGGACACCGGATCGACCAGTACGTAGACACCGTCCTGGCCGGTGCGCCGGTGGACCAGGGCGAGCAGGAGGCCGTCGTCGCCGCCGCTCTCGTCGTCGCTGTCGGACGGTGTGACCAGTACGTGCACCGGGCCCTTGGGCGCGAGTTCGGCGATCCGCTTTTGGAGCGCGGGCAGGTCGGCCCCGGTCAGTACGTCCGCGGCGGACGGGTCCTGGTAGACCGGTCCGGTGGCGAGCCCCTCGGCCACCTCCTCCACCCGGGCGTCCAGGTCGGCCCGGGTGACGTCGAGGTACGGGCTGTCGATGGTCTGCGGGAAGACGGTGGGCGCGGACAGCACCACGGCGAACACGGCGGCCACCGTCGCCACAAACGTCACCGGCAGCACACCGCGACGGCGGGCGGCGGGCCAACCGGTACGGGTCCGGGCCTTCGGTTCCGCCGGGGCTCTGCCCGAGCGCCCGGCCGGACCCTTGCCCGGGGTCGTGCCCGAGCGCTTGGCGGGGCCCTTGTCCAGGACGACGGCCGGGCGCCTCGGACCGCCGACGGCCTTCTCGTTCCCGGTCTTTCCGCCCCCGGCCGGTCGCGGTCGGCCGGGACGGCGGTAGGAGAGCCGGATGCCGAGGGCCAGCACCAGGCCCGGGAGCACCACCACGGCCAGACCGAGCAGCAGGTTCTGGTTCTGCCGGTCGGTGGGACTGATGTACAGATCGGGTTTGTCGTGCTCGTGGTACCGGTCGTGCAACTCGTCGGCCTCGGCGGCGGCCCGGTCGTGGCCGGAGGCGATCGCGTCGACGAAGGACTCGAACGCGGCGAGCGGTCCGGCCCCGTACGGGGTGCCGTACAGGGCGATGCGGCGGGCTTCGTCGACCGGTACGTCGACGCCGAACGCGGAGGCGGTGATGGTGCCGTTGTCGCTGATCAGCACATAAAGGCCGTCCTTGCCGAGCCGGTCGTGCACCAGCGCGAGCAGCGTGGCGTCCCCCGCGGGCAGCGCCAGTACGTAGGTGGGCACGCCGGTGCGTTCGGCGAGGGCGGCGATCTTCGGGGAGAGCGAGCGCGGCAGCCTGCGGGGACGGTCGGCCGAGACGTACACCGGATCCTTGCGGAGCTCCTCGGCCAGGCGCTCGGATTGGGTCGCGCCCCCGCCGGCGGTGGTCGTGGTGGGCGCTGCCGTGACGCCCGGCGCGGTGCCCGGGCCGGCCGCGACGGCCGTTCCCGCGCCACCGAGGAGCACGAGGGCCGCGAGTGCCGTGCCCGTCCGGACCCTGAACGTCCCGGCCCGTCCCCGTCCCCGTATCCCTGCCAACGTCCTCATCGGCGCCCTCCCGGTGGTTCGGCCGGTCACTTTACCCGCGCCGGATTTCGGCGACGACATTCACGAGACCTTCCGCCGGACATTCGGCCTTCGCCATGGACCCGGGTTTTCCGTCGGAGCGGGACCGATCATTTTGGTTTCCGCGCCAGGATTGAATTTCCGTGGTGGTTCCGGAAGCGCCCGAGGCGGAAGAACGAGCCGCACCCGGTCGAATTCCCGGGCCCGGGACAACACACGTCCGGTGCCGCCCTCCCGTTTTCCCCGTGGGGGCGACAAGACGATGGGCAAGGGAGCGGAGAAGAAAGGGAGTTGCATCGTTGCGAGCCCGTCGGCACATCTCCGTACCCACTGAGGGGCCCACCGGTCCGGCACGACGGCATGCGGCCGTGGAAGGCCGCTTCGGCCACGGCATACTGGGCCGCGGCGGGAACGGAAAGGTTCGGAGATGACCCGAGAGAACACGCGGTACGACGTCCTGGTCGTCGGAGGCAGCGGGGTGGACACCATCGTGCGGGTCGACGCCCTGCCCGTCCCGCTCGCCGACTCGGTCCACGTCGGGCCGATCGAGGAGTGGCCGGGCCACACCGGAGGGAACGTGGCCCTCGGCACCCGGGCGCTCGGCCTGGAGGTCGCACTCCTCGACTGCATCGGCGACGACTGGATCGGCGCCCAGGTGCGCGAGCGAATGGCCGCCGGAGACGTGGAGTTCGACCCGCTGATCTCCGCGGCGGGCACCCGCCGCGCCGTGAACCTGGTGGACGCGACCGGACGCCGGATGTCGTTCTACGACGCGCGCGACCCGGCCGACCTGAGGATGCCCCGGGACTTCTACCTGCCGAGGCTGCGGCGCACCCGCCACGTCCACCTGTCCATCATGAACTTCGCCCGCTTCCTCTACGACGACATCGAGGAACTCGGCGTCCCGGTCTCCACGGACCTGCACGACTGGGACGGACTGGCGGACCACCACCGGGAGTTCGCGCTCCGCTCCGACCTCGTCTTCCTCAGCGCGGCGGGCGCGGGCGGGAACACCTTCGCCCTGATGCGGGAAATCCTCCGCGAGGGCCGCGCGGACACCGTGATCGCCACGGCGGGCGCGGACGGATCCCACGTACTCACCCGGGACGGCGGCTCCACCCCGCACCACATTCCGGCAACCGTCCCGTCCGCACCGGTGGTGGACTCCAACGGAGCGGGGGACGCGTACGTCTGCGGCTTCCTGTACGGGAGGCTCGCCGGCCGGGACCCGCTGGAATGCGCCCGACTGGGTGCCGTGGCGGGGGCGTACGCCTGCACCGCGCCGGGTTCCACCGCCCTCGCCCCGCAGGAGGTCCTGCTGGCTTCGGACCTTGCCCGGAAGGGGAGTTGACCGTCCGTGCCGATCCGGGACGCCGGCCCTCCGCCCACCGCGGACCGGGGCGGTGTCCTCAGTCCCCCAGGGTCCGGGCGGTGAAACCCGCGCGGGCGGCGAGCGCCGTCAGCTCCTCGGCCCGCGCCGCACGCAGACACACCACCGGGTAGCAGTCCGACTCGATGTCGAGCACGGCGAGCGCCGCGCCGACCTCGCGATGGTGCCGACCGCAGGCGGTCAGGAACTCGTGGGTCGGCAGGGACGTCTCGGCGGCGTCGAGGAGCACCCAGGGGTCCACCGACGGCCGGGAGGCGAGCATCCCCAACTGGGCCCGGATCTCCTCCGGGTCCTCCTTCCAGTCGAATTCCACGAGCAGCCGGTGAGCGTCGAGCGCGTCCACGAGCGCTATCCACGCGAGGTCCGCGACGGGCTCGTCGATGCCGCGCTCATCCAGCCGGTCCGCATGCGCCCGCACATAGCCCTCGGGATCGTCGTGGGCGTGCAGCACCTGCTCGGCGACGTCCGGATGGGCCGGTGCGAGAAGCGCCGCCAGGGCTTCCAGCGAGGTACGGACCGTATCGGTGTCGGACATGACGTGCGCTCCTCGGGCGGTCGTGGGGTCGGGCGATCGTACGGCCGGAGCCGTCACCGGGGAGCGGTGCTCCCGGGCGTTCACGAAGGAGCCTGGCACAGGGGTGTGACAACGGACGCGGGCCGGACCCGCAGGTACGGAACGAGCATCGAAAAGCGTGAGGCTCAGCCATAGAAGAATGCGCTTTTATGCCCCCCGCGCAAGCCGCAGGATGGCTGCGATCCGGCTTCTGGGGAGGAACGCGTGACGTCAGCCATCGAATCGGGCCTGCTGCCCGGCACATCCGAAATCCGTCCGGAGGGGTTGGCCGTCGGCGGCGTCCTGCTCACCGAACTGGCACACCGTTTCGGAACACCCCTCTTCGTGTACGACGAGGAGCATCTGCGACGGCGCTGCCGGGAGGCGGTCGCCGCCTTCGGCCGGGACAACGTCGCCTACGCCTCCAAGGCGTTCCTGTGCACGGCCATGGCCCGACTGGCCCACGAGGAGGGGCTGTTGCTCGACGTCGCGTCCGGGGGCGAGCTGCGGGTCGCGCTGCACGCCGGGGTGCCCGCCGACCGGATCGTCCTGCACGGCAACAACAAGGACGCGACGGAGCTGCGCACGGCCATGTCCGCCCGGGTGCGGCACCTGGTGGTCGACAGCTTCGACGAGATGGACCGCATCGAACGGCTGCACGCCGAGGAGCACCTGCCGCCCGCCCGGATCCAGCTGCGGGTGGCGCCCGGAGTGGCCGCCGGCGCGCACGAGGCGATCCGGACCGGTGGCAACGACTCGAAGTTCGGCTTCGGCCTCGCCGGCGGGATCGCGGCGGCCGCCGTGCGCCGGGCCGCCGATTCCCCGGCGATGGTCCTGGAGGGGGTCCACGCGCACGTGGGTTCGCAGGTGCTGGACACGGCGGAACTCGCGGCCGGTGCCGCGGCCGTCGCCCGGTTCGCCGCCGACACCCGCGTGCACCGGCTCACGGTCGGCGGCGGCCTCGGCGTCGCGTACGAGGCGGGACAGACCCCGCCGTCGTTCGCCGAATGGGCGGCCCGGGTGCGGACCGCGGTGCGCGACGCGGGCTGGGGCTTCTCGGTGACGGTGGAGCCGGGCCGGTCCATCGCCGCCCGCGCCGGGCTGACCCTCTACCGGGTGGGCACGATCAAGCGGATCGAGGGCGTGCGGACGTACGTGAGCGTGGACGGCGGGATGAGCGACAACCTGCGCCCCGCCCTGTACGGCAGCCGCTACGAGGTGTTCCTGCCGCGCAGCCCGCGCGCCTCCCGGCCCATGCGGGCACGGCTGGTCGGCAAGCACTGCGAGAGCGGTGACGTGATCGTCGACGACGCGGCCCTGCCCGCCGACGTCGCGGTGGACGACCTCCTGGCCACGCCGGTCACCGGCGCCTACGGATACGCCATGGCCTCCAACTACAACAAGCTGCCGCGCCCCGCCGTCGTCTTCGTGCGTGACGGCCGCGCCCGCGCCGTGGTGCGCCGGGAGACCGAGGAGGACCTGCTGCGCCTGGACGTGGACGAGTCCGCCGGGCTCCCGGAGCCGACCCGGGTACAACGATTTGGTGCCGGAGCGGCACAATGCGTCGGTACGTCCTAACCTGACCCGATGCTGAACAGTGCCCGACTGCTCGTCCTGCTGGAGATCGCCCGTACCGGCACCATCGTGGCCGCGGCCCGGGCGCTGCATCTGAGCCCCTCCGCGATCTCGCACCAGCTCGCCCGGCTGGAGCAGGAGCTCGGGGTGGCGTTGGTGGAGCGTCAGCCGCAGAGTCTGCGGCTGACCGAGGCCGGGGTGCGCCTGGCCGAGCACGCGCAGGCGGTCGCCGACCTGATGGCCGTGGCCCAGGACGACCTGCGGGCGCACTCCGAGGGCGAGGCCGGGGTCCTGCGGCTGGGTTTCTTCGCCTCCTCGGGCCTGGAGCTGCTGCCCCGGGCCCTGTCGGCGTTCGCGGCGACCCGGCCCCAGGTCGAGCTGGAACTGATCCTCGGGCAGCCGCACGAGCTGGTGCCCGACCTGGAGGCGGGCCGGCTCGACGCCGCGGTCGTCTTCGAGCATCCGCTCGACCCCTGGTGCCGGCAGGCGACCGTGGACGTGGAGATGTTCTTCGACGAGCCGCAGCTGGTGGTCCTTCCCCTGCGGCACCGCCTCGGCCGGCACGCCGAGGTACGGCTCGCCGCCCTGGAGGGGGAGAGCTGGATCGGCACGCACGGCGGCCACACCGGTGAACCGGTGCTGGAACGCGCGTGCGCGGCGGAGGGCTTCCGCCCCCGGGTCCGCTGCCGCAGCGACCACTACCAGGTCACGATCAACCTGGCCCGTGCGGGCATGGGCATCGCACTCGTCCCGGCGCTCGGGATCGGTGACACCACCGGCGTGCACGTCTGCCGGCTGGACCATCCCCGG
This sequence comes from Streptomyces sp. sk2.1, assembly GCF_008120935.1. Classification (GTDB taxonomy): domain Bacteria; phylum Actinomycetota; class Actinomycetes; order Streptomycetales; family Streptomycetaceae; genus Streptomyces. Next base: position 60,461 of record NZ_RDBO01000059.1, on the reverse strand, counting down.
CTGCACCGGCGCATCGGCGTCGCCACCCGGCCCACCAACCGCAACCCGCTGCTGCGGATCTTCCTCGACGACCTGCGGTCGGCCGCCGAGGAGATCCGGTCGCTGCTGGAGGTGCAGTGGGCGTGACCGGGGGGACCGGTCACACTGCCCCGGAGCCGGAGCCGGAGCCGGAGCCGGAGCCGGAGCCGGAGCCGGAGCCGGAGCCGGAGCCGGAGCCGGAGCCCGTGCTCGCGTTCGTGCCCGTCCTCCGGTCGGCGGTCCGGCGTCCGGCGCAGGCCGCGAGGGTCCGCCCCACGTCCCGAATGGCGTGCACGGCGGCCCGCTCGGTGCTCGGGCCCAACGCCGTGTCCCAGTGCGCCACCACCGCGTAGGCCAGCCGGCGCCTGCCGACGATGACACCGGCATCGGCCCGGACACCGGTGTCGGTGCCGGTCTTGTTGGCCACCAGGAGCCCGTCGCCCGGCTGCTCGGGAAAGCCCGGGGCGTACGGGTCGTGGTCGATCAGCGCGGGGACCAGCCCGTGGTCGGTGTTGGCGCGCATCCAGCGCAGCAGCCGGGCGGAGGCCGCCGGGCCGCTCATGGTGCCGCGCACCGCGTGCGCCACCAGCCGGGCCAGGTCCCGTGCGGTGCCGGTGGCGAAGACCGGCGGCACGTCCGGACCCCGGACGTCGCGGACCTTGTCGTGCAGCGTGAGGTGGTCGAGCCCGAGCTCCCGCGCGCGCCGGGCCGTGGACTCGCGCCCCACCAGACGCAACAGCGCGTTGGTCGCGGTGTTGTCGCTCACCGAGGCCGTCAGCCAGGCCAGGTCCTCGACGGTCCAGTCGCGCCCGCTCAGTCGGCGCAGCAGACCGGTGCCCTCCGCCACGTCCTCGTCGAGGACCTCCACCACGCGGTCGGCGGCCAGTTCCCCGCCGTCCAGCCGGTGCGCGACCTCGGCGAGCAGCAGCAGCTTCGAGGCGGACGCCACCGGCAGCACGGTGTGCTCGTCCACGCCCACCGTGCCGCCGCCGTCGATGTCCACGGCGGCGACGGCCAGGGTGAGCGGCAGCGCGGCCGAACGCCGCGCCGCCGCGGCCACTTGGGCCAGACTCATCGGACTCTCACCACTTCTCCCGCCCGTGCCGAGGTCGGGCGGCCGTCCCGTGCCGCGATCCGCCCCGACACCACGACGGTATCGATGCCTTCGGGTATCAGCAGGGGGCGGTCGAAGCCGGCGGTGTCGCGCACCGACGCCGGGTCGAGCACGACCAGGTCCGCGACGGCGCCGTCGCGCACCGTGCCGCGGTCGGTGAGGCCGAACCGCCCGGCGGGCAGCCCGGTCATCTTGTGCACCGCGGCCTCCAGCGGGAACAGCCGCTCGTCGCGGGCGTAGTGGCCGAGCACCCGGGCGAAACTTCCCGCCCAGCGCGGATGCGGCCGACCCGGTTTGGGGACGCCGTCCGAGCCGATCATCGACAGCGGGCTGGCGAGCACCCGTCGGACGTCGTCCTCGCGCATCGAGTGGCTGATGATGGTCACCTCGCCCCGCTCGGCCAGCAGGAGGTCGCACGCCCGGTCCACCGGATCGACGCCGCGCTCGGCCGCGAGGTCGGCGACGGTGCGCCCCTCGGCCTCGGGGGACGTCGGCGCGGCGGCCACCGAGATGAGGTCCCAGCCGCCGTTCCCCACGGTGTTCTCCCATCCCTCGACGCCCCGGGCGATGTCCGCCCTGATCCGGTCGCGGGTCCCGGGCCCGCGCAGCCGTTCCAGCAGGGCACCGATGCCGCCCTCGCTCACCCAGGGGGGCAGCATGGCGTGCAGGACGGTGCTCCCCGCCGTGTACGGATAGACGTCGCACAGCACGTCCACGCCCTCGGCACGGGCCCGTTCCAGCCGGGGCAGGGTGCGCAGCGTGGCGCCCCAGGCGTGCCGGCCCGCGGTCTTGTGGTGGGAGACCTGCAAGGGGGCGCCGGAGCGCACCGCTATCTCCAGGGCCTCCTCCAGGGCGGACTCCACCTGCGACATCTCGTCGCGCAGATGGGTGACGTAGGGCTTGCCGTGCCGGGCGGCGACCCCGGCCAGCGCGACGATCTCCTCGGTGTCGGCATAGGTGCCGGGAGGGTAGATGAGCCCGGTGGACAGACCGGCCGCCCCCTGGGCCAGCGCCCGGTCCAGCAGTGCGCACATGGCGTCCAGCTCGGCGGGCCGGGGAGGCCGCGCCGCGAAGCCCATCACTCCGGCGCGCAGCGTGCCGTGGCCGACCAGCGAGGCGATGTGGGTGTGGCGCAGAGCGGGGTCCTGACCGGCGGCGAACGCGTCGAAGTCCACGGCGGGCCGTACCGGTCCGAGCCCGAACGTCACCCGGAGGTGCTCGGCGAGTTCCGGCAGCCGCTCGGGGAGCGACGGGAACAGGCTGGTCCCGCAGTTGCCGCAGATCTCCGTGGTGACGCCCTGGAGCAGCGGGGCGAGGCGGAGGTCGTCGAGCGGCTCCGCGGCACCGCCGGCCCCGTGCGGCGCCGCGAGGGCGTCGGAGTGCGTGTGCACGTCGATGAAGCCGGGCGTGACGACCCGCCCGGTCACGTCCAGGGTCTCGGCGGCCGTGACGGCGGCGCCGGCGGGGAGCACGGCGATCCGCCCGTCCACCACCGCGACGTCCGCCTCCCGGGCGGGTGCGCCGGTTCCGTCCACGAGCGTGCCGCCGCGCAGCAGCAGATCGGGGGAGCGGCCCATCACAGCACCGTCGACAGGAAGGCCCGCGTGCGCTCGTGACGCGGGTCGGTGAACAACAGGTCGGGGCTCCCGGCCTCGACGACGGCGCCCTGGTCCATGAACAGGACCCGGTCGGCGACCTCGCGGGCGAATCCCATCTCGTGGGTGACCACGACCATCGTCATGCCGCTGCGGGCCAGGTCGCGCATGACGCCGAGCACCTCGCCGACGAGTTCGGGGTCGAGGGCGGAGGTGGGCTCGTCGAAGAGCATGACGGTGGGTTCCATGGCCAGCGCGCGGGCGATCGCCACGCGCTGCTGCTGCCCGCCGGACAGCTGTCCCGGGTAGTGGTCCGCCCGGTCCGCGAGACCGACGTCGGCCAGCAGCCCGCGGGCCTGCTCCTCGGCCCGCGCACGGGACCGTCCCTTGACGGCGACCGGACCCTCCATCACGTTCTGCACCGCCGTGCGGTGCGGGAACAGGTGGAACCGCTGGAACACCATGCCGATCCGTTCGCGCTGGCGCCGCACGTCCCGGGGGCGCCGCTCGCGCAGCACCCGGCCGGACGGGCCGTGCTGTTCGTAGCCGACCAGTTCGCCGTCCATCCACACCCGCCCCGCGTCGATCCGTTCGAGGTGGTTGAAGCAGCGCAGCAGTGTGGACTTACCGGAGCCGGAGGGGCCGATGACGCAGAGCACCTCACCGCTGCGGACGTCGAGGTCGATGCCCTTCAGCACCTCGGTGTCACCGAACCGTTTGCGGACCCCGCGGGCCCTGAGGATCACGTCTTTCATGCCGTCGCTCCCTTCTTGGCGCGTCCGGGCCGGAGATTGGCCAGGATCCTGCTCCGCAGCACGGGAGCGGTACCGGGGTTGTAGCGCCGCTCGACGGCGTGCTGGCCGATGCTGGCGACCGTGGTGAGCACGAGGTACCAGATCGAGGCCACCATGAGCAGCGCGACCACCTCGAAGTTGGCGAGGTAGAGGTGCTGGGAGACGGTCATCAGATCGGCGCCGGCGATGACCGAGACCAGCGAGGTCGTCTTCAGCATGGAGATGAACTGGTTGCCGAACGGCGGGATGATGACCCGCATCGCCTGCGGGAGGATGATCCGGGACAGGATCTGACGGTTCGACATCCCGATGGAGGCACCCGCCTCGCGCTGGCCGGGATCCACGCTCTGAATGCCGGCCCGCACGATCTCGGCCATGTAGGCGCCCTCGTTGATCGAGAGGCCGAGGAGCGCGGCCACGAACCCGGTGATCACCTGGTTGGACTGCCAGCTGACGAGTTTGGGGCCGTCGAACGGGATTCCGATGCTGATCACGGGGAACAGCAGGGCCAGGTTGAACCAGAAGATGAGCTGGACCAGCAGCGGGGTGCCCCGGAAGAACCAGGTGTAGGCACCGGCGGTGAGCCGCAGGACCGGACTGTCGGACAGCTGCATCACCGCGACGACCACGCCGATGGTGATGCCGAGGGCCATCGAGACGAGGGTGAGCTGAACGGTCACCCAGAGGCCCTTGAGGATCACACCGTCGAACTGGTACTTGGCGACGATGTCCCAGTGCAGATGGGGATTGACGATGATGGTGTAGGCCAGCCACGCCACGAACAGCACGGCGGCCAGGACCGCGAGCCAGCGTCCGGGACGCGGGCGTCCGGTCACCTGGAGGGAGAGGTCGTCCTCCGGCTGTGCCATGTCGGAGGGGGCGGAATCCGGCGGGGTGCCGAGGGCGGCGCCCGGCGTCTTCTGGAGTTTCATGACTGTTCTCACTGCCCGTCGTTGACGGTGGCCTCGGGCACGGCGCTGCCGCCGACTCCCCAGGTGTCGAGGATCTTCTTGTAGTCGCCGTTGTCGATGAGCTCCTGCAGAGCCTTGCGGACGGCGTCGCGCAGCCCGCTCCGGCTCTTCGCGGACGCGATGCCCCAGGGGGCGGTGCCGTACTGCTCCGGCAGGACCTCGTACGCGCTGCTCTTCTTGGTGAACGTCTTGGCGACGGGGTAGTCGACGATGGTCGCGACCGCGCGTCCGCTGTCCAGTTGCAGCAGCCCGGTCGGCGCGTCCTCGCTCTGCGAGATCCGCATCTTCTCCCCGCACTTGGCGTTCTGCTCCTCACCGATGTGGAGGTTGGAGCTGCCCTTGGCGAGGACGACGGTCTTCCCGCAGAGGTCCGCGAGGGACTTGATGCCCTGCGGGTTGCCCCGCTTCGTCATGATGACGCCGCCGGTGCGGAAGTAGTCGACGAAGTCGACCGCCTGCCGCCGCTGCGCGTTGTCGGTCATGGACGACATGACCAGATCGAACCGTCCGGACTCCAGACCGGGGATCAGTCCGTCGAAGGCGGCGTTGGTGAGTTCCAGCTTCAGCCCGAGCCGCTCGGCGATGGCCTCGGCGAGGTCGGGGTCGACACCGGTGAGCCGGGTGGTGCCGGGCTCGTACATCTCCATCGGCGGGTAGCCGACCGCGGTGGCCACCCGGAGCACCCCCTTCTGCCGGTCCTGGGCGGGCAGCAGCTCGGCGGCGGTCCGGCCGGAGGCGGCCCGGGACTCGGCTCCGGCCGGGGCATCGCTCTGACCGGAGCGCCCACACGCGGTGGCGGCGAGGGCCACCACGGCCAGGGCGGCCAGACAGCGCAGGGAACGGGGACGATTCATCGGATTTCTCCCTCACGGGTGGCGGTGCGCCGATGCTGGCAGCCGTGCCCCGGTGAACGGAAGATGATGAAGCCATTCATGCCTGACCATCGAAATCTGTACGGGTACGGATCCGGGTACGGGCCTGGCCACCGATCCGGGTACGGGCCTGGGCCACGGCCGGGTACGGGGCCGGGCCCGGCGGCGGAGCGGGCCGGGGATCCGCGGCCGCCCGGCAGGCGTCCACCCGGTTCCCGGGCCGGATGCCCAAGATGGGAAGAGACTGGTTCCTGTGGGGCCTGCCCCTGAAACCCCCGGAGGGTGGTGAGCGTGGACGCACCCCGTGACGACTTCGCGCAGGGACCGGACGGCACCGATGTCGATCCCGTCGGGGACCCGTTCCTGCGGACCCGGTTCGTCGCGCCGGCCAGGCCCGCCACGTTTCTGCGGCGGGGGCGGCTGACCGCGCGCCTCGGACAGGTGCCGCGGACCTCGCTGACGGTGGTCGAGGGCCGCGCCGGCGCGGGCAAGACCCTGCTGGTGGCGGACTGGGCCGGGCGGCTCGACCCGCCGGCCGCCTGGCTCACCCTCGACCCGGCGATCCGGACGCCCGACATGTTCTGGGCGCACTTCCTCCGGGCACTGCGCGTCGGAGGCGTGCCGATGCCCTCCGCGACCGGCCCGCCCGTCCCGGCGGGCCCGGCGAGCTCGGCCGACCACGCACTGCTCTCCCGGCTCGCCGCGCAGCTCGACGGCCGCGACCGGCCCGTGACCGTGGTCGTCGACGAGTTCGACCGGGCGAACACCCCGGAGATCGCGCGGCAGCTCGCCTTCGTCCTGCGCCACGGAGGTTCGGGGCTCCACCTGGTCCTGATCACCCGCACCGAACCGCTCCTCCCGCTCCACCGCTACCGGGTGGCCGGCGAGATGACCGAGATCCGGGACGCCGAACTGGCCTTCACCGTGGAGGAGGCGGCCGCGCTGCTCCGGCTGCACGGGCTCGACCTGCCCGTCCGCGCGGTCGGCGCGCTGGTGGAGCGCACCCGGGGATGGGCGGCGGGCATTCGGCTGTGCGCCCTGGCCGCGCGGCTGAGCCCCGACGACCCGGAGGTCTACCTGAAGGAGTTCGAGGCGGGCCGCAGCACGATCGCCGACTTCCTGCTCGCCGAGGTCCTGGAGCGGCAGCCGCCCCCGACCCAGGACCTGCTGCTCCGGGTCAGCGTCCTGGACTGGTTCCGGCCCGGTCTCGCGGACGCGCTGACCGGGCGGTGCGACGCGGCACCGATCCTGGCCGCACTGGTCCGCGACAACACGTTCGTCGAGGACTTCGGGCACACGGGGTACCGGCTCCACCCCCTGTTCCGGGAGATCCTCCTGGCCCATCTGCGCCGGCGCTCCCCCGGCCTGGAACGGCAGCTGCACCGACGGGCGGCGCAATGGCTGTGGCGCTCCGGGGCGCTGCCGGAGGCGCTGGCCCACGGCGCCACCGCGGGGGACGGGACGTTCGTCGCCGAGGCCCTGGTGCACGACCTGGCGATCGGCCAACTGCTCACCGGCCCGCGCCCGGACGGGCTGACGAAGCTGTTCACGGGCCCGGAGGCCGAGCGGGCGGGCCCGGCCGCGGACCTGGTCCGCGCCGCGTGCGAGCTGTCCCGCCACGACCTCGACCGGGGCCTGGACCACCTCCGGCACGCCGAGGAGCAGCTGGCCTCCGGGGCCCGCGACGGAGCGGCGGCCCGGCTCGGCTGCGCCCTGCTCGAAGCGACGGCGGGCCGGCTGACCGGCTCCGCGCACCGGGCCGAGAAGGCCGCCCGAGCCGCCTCGGCACTGCTCCGGTCGGTGCCTACCGCACTGCTCGACCAGCACCCCGAACTCTGGGCCCTGCTGCAGACCCAGCTGGGCTCGTCCCGGCTGTGGGCCGGGCACCTCGACGAGGCGCGGGCCGCCCTCGACGAGGTGGTGTCCCGGAGCCCCGGAGCCGCCGCCACGGCCCTGCCCCGGAGGGAGTCCTCGGAGCACCTGGCGCTCATCGACTACCTCGACGGATGGCCGGGCCGGGCCGAGCACAGGATCCGGGCGGCGGCGGCCGAGGCCGAGCGCTTCGGCCTTCCCCGGTCCGCCGAGTCCGGGATCGGGCAGGCGGTCCTCGCCGCGGTCGCGGTCGAGCGGGACGAGACGGACCGGGCCCAGGACCTGCTCGACCGGATGCCCGACACGGCGCCCCCGGACCCGGTGACGGCCGCGGGCCGCCACATCGCCGGAGCCCGCCTGTTCCTGGCGCAGGGGCGTACCCGTGCCGCGCTGGACGTCGCGGAACGAACCGTCCCCGCCGACGAGGAATCCCCCTGGGCCCGGGCCCACGCCGCCCTGGTCGCCTCGGCCGTCCGCCTGGCCGAAGGCCGCCCGGACGCCGCCGTCGAGGCCCTTCGGGCGGTGACCGCGGACCAGCCGGCGTGTCTGGTCGGCGCGGCCCGCGCCCACCTCGCGGCCGGTGACCGCGCCACGGCCCTGCGCCTGCTCGACGGCCTTCCCGGCCCCGGACGCACCGGACCGGCGGTGACCGTACGCGCCGCCCTGGTGCGGGCACAGGCCGCGAGGCTGGCGGGCGACCTCTCCGCCGTGCACCGGCTGCTCGACCGGGCGCTTCGGCAGGCCGAGCCCGAGGAGCTGCGGCGCCCCTTCCTGGAAGCCGGGCCCTGGCTGGCCCCCTTCCTGGCGACGGTGCCCCCGTGGACCCGTACCGCCGACCGGCCCGCGCCCGCGGTCGTACGGGACGCCGACGCGACCGGTCCGGACACCGGAGCCGGGCCGCCGGTGGAACCGTTGAGCGAACGGGAACGCGACGTGCTGCGGCGGCTCGCCCGGACGATGTCGACCGAGGACATCGCGGCCGATCTGTACGTGTCGGTCAACACGGTGAAGACCCACCTCAAGAGCGTCTACCGCAAGCTGTCGGTGCACCGGCGCAACGACGCGGTGCGTCGGGCCCGTGACCTCGGCCTGCTGTGATTCCCCAGCGCCGGGCCGCCGGGGTGTTCGAGGGCGGGCGCTCGCTCACCCGTGACGGGTGAGGCGGTCCGCGGGCGTTTCGGGTGCGATGGCAGCGGCGGGGCGAGGCCGTCGCAGCGGCGGCGCGCTCCGCCGGGCGGTCGACCGGTCCCCGGGCCGCCCGGCCCGACGAGCTGGGGTGAACAGGGTGAGCCGGTGGCGGGCACTGATCGTCCTGGGGGCGGCCCAGTTCCTGATGGTGCTGGACACCGCCGTCATGAACGTCTCCATCAGCCAACTGGTCGATGACTTCGACACCGAGGTGACCGCGATCCAGGCCGTCATCACCCTGTACGCCCTGGTCATGGCCGCGTTCATGATCATCGGTGGTCGGATCGGGGACATCCTGGGGCGTCGTCGCGTCTTCCTGACCGGCATGGCCGTCTACGGTGTGGGATCGGCCCTGACCGCCGTCTCGCCCACCCTGTGGGTCCTGGCGCTGGGCTGGTCGGTCATCGAAGGGCTGGGTGCCGCCCTCGTACTGCCGTCCATGGCGGCCCTGGTCGCCGAGTCCTACCGCGGCCGGGACCGCGCCGTCGCCTACGGCGTCATCGGCGGCCTGGCCGGGGCCGGCATCGCGGTGGGACCGCTGCTGGGCGGCTGGGTGACGACGTACCTCACCTGGCGCCTGGTCTTCGCCGGCGAGGTCGTGGTGGTGCTGGGCGTACTGATCTTCCGGCGGGCGGTCGTGGAGCGGCCCCCGGCGGGCCGGACCCCCGGCCTGGACGTCGTCGGCGCCGTGCTGTCGGCGGCCGGACTGGGCCTCGGCGTTCTCGGGGTGCTGCAGAGCACCGTCTGGGGATGGGTGAAGCCGCGCGATCCGCCCTTCACGGTGTTCGGCTTCGCCCCCACCCTGTTCGTGGTCGCGGCGGGAATCGGACTCCTCTGCCTCTTCCAGACCTGGGAGCGGCGCCGGGAGGGGCGCGGTGACGACCCGCTGGTCCACCTGGCCCTGCTCGGCAGACCCGTGCTGCGCTCGGGGCTGCTGACACTGCTGAGCCAGAACCTGATCCTCCTGGGGCTGTTCTTCACCATCCCGCTGTACTTGCAGGTGGTGCAGGGGCTCGACGCCTTCCAGACGGGGCTGCGGCTGCTGCCGGTCTCCGTCACCATGCTCGTGGCCTCCCTGGGCGGGGCCCGGCTCGGACGCAGGGCGGGACCGCGCCGGGTCGTGCGGGTGGCGCTGGCGCTGCTCGTGGCGGCGATCGTCTGGCTGCTCGCCACCATCGACCCGGTCATCGACGACGGCCAGTTCTTCGGGGCCATGGCGCTCCTCGGACTGGGCATGGGGATGCTCGCCTCGCAACTCGGCAACGTCGTCCAGTCCAGCGCGGGGGAGCAGGAGCGCAGTGAGGTCGGCGGCCTGCAGTTCACCGCCCAGAACCTGGGGTCCGCGCTGGGCACGGCCCTGATCGGGTCGATCCTGATCGGCGCCCTGGCCCAGGCATTCACCACACAGGTCGAGCGGGACCCGCGCCTTTCCGAGAAGGCCCGGCAGGAGACGAGCATCGCCCTGGAATCCGGAATCGGCTTCGTCCCCACCGACCAGGTCCGCTCGGCGGCCGTACGGGCCGGGCTCCCTCCGCACGAGGTGGACGCCATCACGGAGTCCTACGCCTCGGCCCAGCTCAACGGCCTGAAGACGGCCGTCCTCGCGACAGGGGGCATCACACTGGCGAGCTTCCTGGTGACCCGGGCCCTGCCCACCGCGGGCCCGGCCCCCGGAGCGGGCGAACCGACCCCGCCGAAAGGATCCGCAGGACCGGCACGACCGGCGGGCCCGAGCCGGTCCTCCGCCTCGCCGAAGCAGCGCCCGCAGAGGCCGAGGAGGACGTGATGGCCGCAACCGGACGCGCGGGTCACCCGCACGGGGTGAGGCCGACCGGGGTGCCCGGGACGGACCATCGCAGCATGCAGTACGAGATCCGCGTCGATGGACACATGTCGGAGACGCTGGTCGGCGCCTTCCCCGAACTGGAGCACGTGACGATCTTTGACCAGACGGTGCTCTACGGCCCCGTCGTGGACGAGGCGCACCTCTACGGACTGCTGGCCCGCTTCCAGTCGCTGGGCCTCCACGTGGTGGAACTGCGGCGGCTCCTGGACTGACCGTGCCCGGAGCCGGTGGGCGCACTCACCCGTGCCGGGTGAGGCATCCCCGCACGGGACCGCGCACGCTGGAGACGGATCGGGGCGGCACCGCGGAACCGACCGGAACGGAGCACGGAGATGAGTACCACTCTCGCCTACGACTACCCGCTGCTGAGCGCTTTCTGGACCATGCTGTGGTTCTTCCTGTGGGTCCTGTGGTTCATCCTGCTTTTCCGGATCATCGGCGATATCGTCCGCGACGACACACTGGGCGGCTGGGGCAAGGCGGGCTGGATGGCGTTCGTCGTCCTGCTGCCCTTCCTCGGCGTGTTCGTCTACCTCATCGCGCGCGGCAAGGCCATGGGCCGCCGGGAGATCACACACGCCCGCAAGCAGCAGGCGGATTTCGACGCCTACATCCGCGAGGCCGCGGGCAGCGGCGGCACCGGCCGGGCCGAGGAACTCTCCAAGCTCTCCGAACTCCGCTCGCACGGCGACATCACCGACGAGGAATTCCGCCGGGCCAAGGAACTCGTCCTGAGCGGCAGCCACTGAGGGCCGTCCCGTGATCCCCGACCAGTCCGCTGGAGGCAGCCGTGAAGCACCTGAAGTTCGAACAGAAGGGTTCCTTGTCCCGCAGTGAGGCCGCGGAGCGGCTGGCGGGACTCGCCGACGCGTTCCGGAAGGGCGGAGAGGCCGAACTGGAGCTCGGCACCGGTGTGTTGAGCATGCGAGTGCCCGACGAGTTCCGCAGCGAGGTGGAGTTCGAGGTCGGCGACGGCGAGATCGAGCTGGAGATCGAACTGAAATGGCGGACGGACGGCGCGTCCGGCGCTCCCGCACGGAAGACCGAGCGACCCGAGCAGCCCGGGAGCGTTCCGGCCGAACAGCCCGCGCCCGCCACCCGGAGCCGGAAGGCCGCACCGTCCGCCAAACCGAAGCGCTCGGCCGCCAAGCGGTCGTGACCCGTCCGCCGCGACGAAGTGCGAAGCCCCGTCCGGTCGCGTCCGTGGGACGCGCCGGGGCGGGCACGATCATCCTCCAGTACTCCAGCAATGTGGAGCGGTCATGAACGAAGATTTCGAGGACATGGGCCCGGTCGACTTCCTGGTCATCGAGTTCCCGGGCAACCGCATGACGGGCGAGGGCTTCCCGCTGCTCCTCGACCTGGTCGACAGGGGAATCATCCGCGTTCTCGACCTGCTGTTCGTCCGGAAGGACATCGACGGGAGCATCGTCGCCCTGGACCTGAGGGAGCTGGACGCCGACGGCGAGTTCGACCTGTCGGTATTCGAGGGCTCGTCGTCCGGACTCCTCGGGCAGGACGACCTCGACGAGGCGGGGACGGCTCTCGAACCGGGCAGTTCGGCCGGCATCCTGGTCTACGAGAACCTCTGGGCCGCCCCTCTCGCGCGGGCCCTGCGACGCGGCGGCGCACAACTCGTGGCCGGCGGACGCGTTCCCGTACAGGCCCTGCTGGCTTCGCTCGACGCCGCGGAGGCGCAGGCCGTCGGCGAAGCCGCCCCCTGACGCCACCGGACGGGGCGCCGGGGAAGCCGATCAGCTCGAAAGCAGCCAAGGAGGACGGTCATGCCAGGACTTCTTCGAGGAGTCGCCCGGACCGCAGTCGTGGCCGGCACGGCGACAGCGGTCTCCAACAGGGTCTCGCGACGCCAGGCGGGCCGGTGGGCCGCGCAGGACGTGGCGGCCACCGGGCAGAACGCACCGGCACAACAGAGCACACCGGCACCGCCGCCACCGGAGCCCGCCGCCTCCGGTGACGCCATGGACAGCAGGATCGCCCAGCTCAAGGAACTCGCGCAGCTGAAGGAACAGGGCATCCTGACCGACGACGAGTTCGCGGCCCAGAAGAGCAGGATCCTCGGCTCCTGACCACGCGCTCCCGGAAATCCCCACAGGTCCCGCCGGCCGACGCGGGGCGGACGTGCGACGGCATCGGGTGCGCGCCCGGATGTCAGTGGCCGCCCCCGTCGTCGGTATCGGTACTTCCAGGGGGCTTCAGGGGGAAAGTGACCGAAGGACGGAAGCGGGCGGGGCGGTCCGCGGGCCCCGGCGGTTCGAATGACGCACCACCGGCCCGACGACGGGCGGGTGGGCCCGGCCACCGCCCACAGATGTAACCGCGGGGTAACCGGCCCGGCCGACCATGCGGCATGAGCTTCCAGCGCCCATTCGAGTTCGGTGTCGTGGCCGAGGCGGACTGCACCGCGGGGGAGTGGCTCGAAACCGTCCGGCGTTGCGACGCCCTCGGCTACGACGTGCTCCTCGTCAGCGATCACGTCCATCACCGGCTCGCACCGCTCCCGTCGCTCGCCGCGGCGGCCCTCGTGTCCGACCGGCTGCGGCTGGGCACCTATGTGCTGAACAACGACCTGAGGAACCCGGCGCTGGTCGTCCAGGAATTCCGGACCGTCCACGAACTCTCCGGCGGCCGTGCCCTCCTCGGGGCGGGCGCCGGCTGGTTCCGGGGCGACTACGAGAGCACGGGCATCGGCCGCGACCCCGGAGCCGTACGACTGGACCGGCTCGAACGGGCCGTCGCGGAGTTCGGCCGGGCCCTCCCCGGGACACCGCTGCTGCTCGGCGGGAGCAGACCGCGTGCGCTGGGCCTCGCCGCGCGCGCCGCCGATGTCGTCAGCATCCTGCCGAGCCTCGGACCGGACGGACCGAGGGGCCGCCAGGACCTCCTGCCCGGGGCCACGGACCGGCGGATCGCCCTGGTGAGGGAGGCCGCGGACGCGGCCGGACGGAGCCCCGTGCTCAACCATCTGGTGTGGGAGTGCTTCGTCTCCCCCCGCCCCGGCCCGATCGTCGAGGCGCTCGCCCGGGCGACGGACTGCGAACCCGAAGAAATCGACGAGGTCCCCTGCTTCCTCGTGGGGACACGCGCGCAACTGGTGGAGCGGCTGCTGGAGCGGCGGGAGCGGTGGGGCTTCTCCTTCGTCACCGTGCCGGCCTCCGCCATGGAGCCGTTCGCCGCCGTCGCCGAGGCGCTGCGCGGCCGGTGAACCGCGTAACTCCGTACTAACTCCGACTTCCTATCGTCGCGTACCCGGAGGTGGTGTGTGATGCCTAGTTCCTTCTCACGATTCCTCGACGAGGAAGAGCTGCAAAAGGCCCGCGAGATGTACCTGGAGGCCCTCGACGCGCTGGAGGAGGACGACGAGGGCGTGTCCGGCACCGAGGACGGAGAACACGATGAAGGCGAACTTCCTCAGCCCTGACAGTCCGGACGCCGACGCCGTGCTCCGAAAGGAGGGCGTCGTCCTCTTCGACGCCCTGCTCGACCCGGAGCAGGTCGCGAGCACCCGGGAGGCTCTCGACAGGTACGAGCGCGAGGTGCTGGACACCGTGCCGGCCGCGCACGTGGACCGGTACGACGACGGAACCCTCAGGAGCCTGCTGGATCTGCACCGCTACGACAGCTGGTTCCGCACCGTGGCGCAGGACCCGCGACTCATGGACCTGGTGCGCCGCGCCGTCCCCTGGGAGCCGGTCCTGTACTACGTGGAGACCTTCCCGAAGCCCCCGGGCGCCGGGGCGCTGCCGGCCCATCAGGAGATCTTCACCGTCCCGGTCGATCCCCCGGACTTCGTCCACCTGTGGATCCCCCTCGTGGACGTCACGAGCGCCAACGGCGGCATGGCGTTCTACCGGCGCTCGCACCGGCTCGGCATCGCCCCGCACGTCCAGCAGAGCCGGTACTTCGGAGTGGAGCAGACGCTCCTCGACAAAATGGCGCCCCTGCGGATCGAGCCCGACTTCCCGGCCGGCAGCGGGGCGCTGTTCGACTGCCACACCATCCATGTGAGCGGGGCCAACGGGAGCGACAGCCCGCGTCCCGTCCTCGTGATCGGCTTCAGGGGCGCCCACACCCTGGTGAAGTCGGACGAGGAGGTGCTGGCCAACTGCGTCCTGCGGATCTGCCGCGAAGAGCTCGGCGCGTCGTACGGACTCGACGACGACCTGCCGGTGAAGGAGGAGGCCGTGGGCGTGGGCCGGGTCCTGGAGCGGATCCGGAAGGACTACGCGGTCGAGGTGCCGCCCGCGGCCCTCGACCGGCTCAGGACACCGGCCGCCCTCGCCGCGCACATCGACGCGGCGTCGGCCGACGGCCACCGGAAGGGGGCGGAACCGCGGTGACCCACGGAATCGTTGCCGAGGACCTGGCCGCCATCGCGCACCGACTGGCCGACGAGGGGTACGCCCTCGTCACGGGGCTGTTCGGCGACGCGGAACTCGCCCTCGCCAGGGCGAGCCACGCGGTCGACGGGCGCGCCGCCGAGGAACTCGCGCGGACCCGGCTCAGAACCCTCTCGGACGGCCTGCGCGCTCTGCCGGACGGCCGCCGCCCGAGCGGGGAGCAGGGCGGATTGCGGCTCGCCGTGGTCCTGGCCGGGCCGGTCGCCCCCGGCGCGCCCCCGACGGGCCGGCCGCCGTACGCCTCGGCGCCGACGTGCCGCCGGGACACGCGTTCCTCTTCGACGCACGGCGGGTACGGGTGGAGGGCTCGGGGGCGGCCGACGGGCCCGTGTGCCTGACGGTCGGTCCCCAGCGGTGCGGGGAGGGGCCCGCCGGGGCCGGAACCGACCGGGCCGGCGCGATCGCGGAGCGGATCGCCGGAGCCTTCCGCGAAGTGCTGGGGGAGGCGCGGGTGGAGTCCGGCGCCTCCTTCTTCGAGCTCGGCGGCACATCGCTGGAAGCCCTGCGCGTGGCGTCGCTGCTGCGCGAGAAGGAGCAGGTCTCCCTGCGACTCGGGGACTTCTTCGCCCATGGCTCACCCGCCGGACTCGCCGAGGCCGCCCTGCGCCGGAGCCGCGAGGACGGGGCCGCGCCCGGCTCCTCCCTGCGCAGCCGGGCACGACGACGTGCCGGACGTCATTTCCCCCTCTCCCTCAGCCAGGAGGGGCTCTACGCGATGGACCGGGGCGCGAAGGGCGCGGGCTTCTTCAACAGCGTCTGGTGGATGCGCTTCGAAGGCGCCGTGGACCTGGTCTCGGTGGAGCACGCGGTGAACGACGCCGTGCTCCGGCAGCCCGCGCTGCGGACCGTCATCGAGTCGCACGGCGGAAGGCCCGCCCAGAGGGTGCTGACGCAGCCGGTCCCGGTGGAGCGGACCGATCTGCGCGACCGGGGCGGCAGGGGACTGCGCCGGATCATGGCGGGGGAGGCCGCCGAGGGCTTCGACCTGGAACGGCGGGTGCCCGCACGGTTCCGGCTGGTACGGCTTGCGGACGACACGACGGTTCTGGTCGGGACGGTCCATCACGTGGCCTTCGACGGAGTGTCCTGCGACCTCCTCGTCGATGAGATCGCCCACGCGTACGCGGTGAGACTGGGAGCGGGCGACCCCCGGCCGGAACTCCGCCGGCACTACGCGGACTTCGCCGAGTGGCAGCGCGACACCCTGCGCGGCGACCGGCTCGCCGAACACCTGGAGGGGATCCGGGCCGTCCTGGACCGGCCCTGTCCGCGCATCGCACCGGCGCCGGAACGGGACTACGGGTTCCTGGCGAGGGTGGAGGAGTTCGAGGTGCCGGGGGCCATCGAGCAGCGGCTCGCCGAGGCGGCGGTCCGGCAGGACACCAGCCTCTTCGTGCTCCTGGTCGCCGCGATGACGAGGCTCGGCACACGGCTGAGCGGTGAGCCGGAGCAGAAGGTGTCCGTGCAGGCGGCGAACCGCTCCTGGGCCGGCAGCGAGCACATCGTGGGGTGCTTCTCGAACGTCCTCACGGTGGCGGGAAACGGGCACGAGGAGGTGGTCGCGGCGGCGCGCGCCGGAGTCGTCGAGGCGCTGCGCCACGAGGAGATGCCCTTCGACACCGCGCTGTCGCTCCTCGGCGACGAGGGCTTCGACGTCCGCGCGGGCCTGCCGGGCCTGGGGCTCGCACTGCAGACGAGCCCGGCCAGACGCATCGAGCTGCCCGGCTGCGCGGTGACCACGGGTCAGTTCACGGAGTCGGGCGACACGGTGGACCCCACCCCCTTCCCCCTGGTGCTGGAGCTGTGGGAGGACGGAGGGCTGCGCGGGGTGGTGCGGAGCCTGCGGGGTGCCTGGCCCGACGACTCCTACCGGCGGGCGCTCGCCCAGCTGCGCCTCGCCCTCGCCGACGCCGGTTCGTCCGGCGGCCGTTGAACCCCCGGTGCGGGACCGCGAGGGCGGTCGGCGCGGCGAGGCCCCCCGGGGACGACGTGCCGAAGGGCCGCCGCGGCCGACCGCCCGGGTCCGGCGCGGGGTCAGAGGGGGATGGAATCGCGGAGGGTGAGCGCCCCACGCATGGCCCGCCGGTAGAGGTCGACCGTGGTGGCCGCGGGGGCGGCGCCGATCTCGTCCCGGAGCCGGCCGGTGCACAGCTCGTACCAGCGCCGCACCTGGTTGAGCTGGCCGAGCTGGGCGTGGACCAGCATGAGGGTGCGGTACGCCTCCTCGTGGAAGGGTTCGAGCTCGATCATGCGACGGCACCAATGGGTGACGGCGAGCAGTTCACCGCGCTCCACGTCCATGTTGACGAGTTTGTGCAGGACCTGGAGAAGCCGGCTGCGCAGCCATTCCCTGCGGAGCGCCGCCCATTCCGTGTGGACACCGACAAGGAAGTCGTCCTCGTACAACTCCGCAGCTTCACGGAAGAAGCGCTGGGCCTCTTCGCGGTGTCCGGCGGCCTCCGCCCGCATGCCGCGATCCGTCAGCTCCTCGAAGACGTCACAATCAAGCCAGATGTTGCGCGACTCCAATGAATAGCCGAGTTCCGATGTGACGAGACGGAGCGTCGGACTGTCCGGATCCGATGATTCTCCCGCTTCTGCCAGTACTCGACGCAACATGTGAACGGCCACCTTGAGCGAACTCGAATTGGAGGACCACGCGGCATCGGGCCAGAGCGCCTCGTAGAGGGTCGATCTCGGTACTTCACGGCCATCCCGAAGCAGCAGGTACTGAAGGAGATCCCGTGACTTTCCGGCCCTCCAGCGCCCCACCTGTTGCTCGTCGATGACGAGACGAAAACTTCCGAACATGTGAATGCGTATCGATCGCTCCATGGCTCCTTGCCAGTGACTGAGGTCATGCCGATCGGACCGGTCCCGGCGTCGTGCGAGCCGGCCGGTTCTCCCGTATGAATGACGGAACGTCCTGGTGGTGATGTGGATCGGGGGTGATCGCCCCAGCCCCGGGAGTGCGAATCAGGGCTGTCTGGCGGAGATGCGGTACTGGGCTGCTCGCATGTGCCAGAAGTTCCGCACGTCTTTCCCTCCGGCTTCCCTGAAGCTTCTTCAACCCTCGGCAGACGCATCGACCACTTGTTGCCACGATGCATATGCCTGCCCCTGGTGAAGACGTTACGTGACCTCTCCAACGACGGGCAAGGGCGTGTCCACCGGAGGTCGGATCAGTGCTCAGTACGTCAATTCGGGCGATCGGGACAGCGTGAAACCCGGTGTGCTGCCCCATGGGATACCCGAACATAACTGTCCGACAACCGGACCCGCCTAAGGTGCGATTCCTGGTGGTCCTCATCGCGTTTGCGTTTTTTTGTATACGGGTACCGAATCGAACCCTCGGGGGTGCATTCCGTGGCAGGTCTGGATTGCGTGGTCGTCGGATACAACGAGGGTGATTTCGAGGCGTACCGGGTAATGAGCGAGCGTGCCGGACCTATGTCGCCGGAGTACCAGATCTTCCGCAAAGAGCATCTGTCCGTGGACGGACGCCCCCTGCCGTGGATGGACGCCTTCAGCACGGTACGGAACAAGATCACCGGACGCGACGACCGGTACCACGTGGGTGAGGTCTTCAACCTCGCCGCGCTGTACCTGACCAGCTTCCTGCGCCGGCACGGCATGACCGCGGAACCGGTCTCGCTGTTCAGCGCGGAACGGGACAGGCTGGTCGAACTGCTGGCGGAGCGCCCGGCCGTGGTCGCGATCACGACCACCTTCTACGTCAACGTGCTCCCGGTCCTGCCGATCGTGGAGATGGTCCGGGAACACTCGCCCGGGAGCCGCATCGTGATCGGCGGGCCGCTCATCGACAACCTGTGCCGCGACGGCATCACCGACACCGCGCAGGACCTCTTCTTCACGATGGGGGCCGACCTCTACGTCCAGGAGTCCCAGGGCGAGTCGGCCCTCGTGCAGCTCGTCCGGGCGGTGCGGGACGGCCAGGACGTCACCCGGGTGGCCAACGTGATCCATTGCCCGGCCGACACCTGGGAGCTGACCAGGCGCAGGCCGGAGGCGAACAGCCTGGACGAGGGGTCCATCGACTGGGCGGGCTTCTCACCCGGACTCGTGGGCCCGACGGCCCAGATCCGGACCGCCAGGAGCTGCGCCTTCAAGTGCAGCTTCTGCGACTACCCCTCCCGCGCGGGGGCGTTGACGACGGCGTCGGTCGAGACCGTGCGCAAGGAACTGCGCGCGCTGGCGGAACACGGCGTGCGCAACGTCGTGTTCGTCGACGACACGTTCAACGTGCCGCCGAAGCGGTTCAAGGAGATCTGCCGGATGATGATCGAGGAGGACCTCGGTCTCCACTGGTACTCGTACTTCCGGTGCTCCAACGCCCGTGACGAGGAGGCGTTCGACCTCGCGGCGCAGAGCGGCTGCTCGGGGGTGTTCCTCGGCATCGAGTCCGGGGACACGGAAGTGCTGGGCAACATGCACAAGCTGGCCCAGGACAGCCAGTACCGGCAGGGCATCGAGCGGCTGAACGAACGGGGCATCACCAGCTTCGCCTCGATCATCGTCGGGTTCCCGGGCGAAACCGAGCGGAGCGTCCAGAACACCGTCGACTTCCTCAACGAGTCCCGTCCCACCTTCTGGCGGGCACAGGCGTGGTGGGCGAACCCGAGGTCCCCCGTGTACCGCAACCGCGAGCTCTACGGGATCGAGGGGGAGGGGTACACCTGGTCGCACACGTCCATGACGTCGAGCGAGGCCGCCGCGCTGACGGACTCCATGTTCGAGCGGGTGACCGAATCCGTCTGGCTCCCCCTCTACGACTTCGACTTCTGGTCCCTGCCCTATCTCGAGGGCAAGGGGGTCACCGTCGAGCAGCTCACCCCGATGCTGCGGATCAGCCAGCGGATCATGGCCGCCCGGGACGGGGGCCGGCCGGAGGAGGCCCGGCTCCTTCCGCAGCTGTGGCGTGATTTCGAGGCCGCGGTGGCGGCGGTGGACCCCGAGCCCTCCCGCTTCCGGTTCTGACGTGTTCCGGCCGAACGCCACGAGGTGTGCGAGGAGTGGAGGACAGGATGGCTGAAGCACTGACCCTGGAGGGGCGGAGCGCGGTCCCGGCGGCGGGCCCCGGGGTGCGGTCCCTGGCGGAGGGATTCGCCGACGCCGTGCGCAGGCATCCCGACCGCACGGCCCTGGTCGCACCGGACGGGGTGCTGACCTACCGCGAACTCGACCGCGGGTCGGGGGCCGTGGCCGCCGCGCTCCGGAACCGGGGCGCCGGGCCGGAGCAGCGGGTGGCGCTGCTCCTCGGCCGGGGCACCGCACTGCTGACGGCGCTCCTGGGCGTGCTCAGGTGCGGCGCCGCCCATGTGCCCCTGGATCCGGCACTGCCGCCGGAACGGCTCGCCTTCATGCTCGCCGACAGCGGTGCCGGATGGCTGCTGACGGACCCGACGACGGCCGCCTCGCCGCAGGGGGAACTGCTCGTACGGCAACGGGCGGGCACATCCGCAGGCACCGGGCCGACCTCCGACGTCCAGGCCCTGCGGATCGACGGGCTGCTCCAGGAGGCACCGGACGACGTTCCCCCCGTCCCGCCCGTCGACACCCGAGGACTCGCCTACGTCCTCTACACCTCGGGAACGACCGGCCGGCCCAAGGGCGTGGCCGTGGAGCACGGGAGCGTCATGGCCCTGGTCGACGCACTGGCACGGGCGGGCGTCACGGACGGCTCCGCGCGACGCGTGGGATGGAACGCGAGCGTCTCGTTCGACGCCTCGGTGCAGCAGTGGAGCAGGGTCTGCCGCGGGGACACACTGGTGCTGCTCGACGACCGGGTCCGCCAGGACCCCGACGAACTCGCCCGCGTCATCGAACGGGAGCGGCTGACCGACCTCGACGTGACGCCGTCCCACCTCGCTCTGCTCGTGGACCGGCTCGACCGCGCCCCCCGGGAGGAACCGCTCAGAATGCTCATCGGCGGCGAGGCCCTGCCCGCCGGCCTGTGGGACGAGCTGCGGGAGCTGGAGGAGGCGGGCTCCGTACGGGCCGTCAATCTCTACGGACCCACCGAGTGCACCGTGGATTCCACCGTCGCCCCCGTGGCCGGGAGCAGCGTCCCGCACCTCGGAGAGGCGCTGCCCGGGGTACGGGTCCACCTGCTGGACCATCGGCTGCGTCCGGTCGCCGACGGCGTGCCGGGGGAGATCCATCTCGCGGGCAGCGGGGTGGCACGCGGCTACGACGGCAACCCCGGACTCACCGCCCGGTGCTTCGTGCCGGACCCGTTCGCGGGCGACGGAACCAGGATGTACCGCACCGGTGACCTCGCCGTTCGGCAGCCCGGCGGCGAACTGGAGTACCTGGGCCGGCAGGACGGCCAGGTGAAAATACGGGGCCACCGGATCGAGCTGGGCGAGATCGAGTCCGTGCTCACGCGTGTGCCAGGCGTCCGCCAGGTCGTGGCCGCGGTCCATGACGACCTGCCGGGCGGCCGGGGAATCGCCGTCCACTACACCTCCCGCGAACGGGAGGTGCCCGCCGCCGCCCTGCGGGAAGCCGCCCGGCGGGAACTCCCCGCCTACATGACGCCCGCCGTGTTCGCAGCCGTCGACCGGATTCCGACCACGCCGACCGGCAAGGCGGACCGGGCGGCACTCGCGTCCCCCGCGGCCACCGCGGGCCGGGAGGGGGACGCGTTCGTGGCACCCGAGGGCCCCACGGAGACCCTGCTCGCCGAGGCGTGGTCCGCGGTGCTCGGCGTCGGGCCGATCGGGGCGCTGGACGACTTCTTCCTGCTGGGGGGCCAGTCCGTGCTGGCGATCCGGCTCGCGGGCCGGCTGCGCCGGGTACTGGGCCGGGCGGTGCCGATGGTCGCGGTGTTCGAGCACCCCCGCCTGCGCGATCTGGCCGCGCACCTGGACTCCGCGGCCCCGCCGCCCGCACCGGGCCGCGGAGTCCACGGGACGGACCCGGGCCACGGGGCCCACGAGGACGAGGAAGGAGGGAAGTGAACGTGGAGGAGCCCGCCCTCGACGTCCTCACCGCCCTGCGGGGGCACGCCGCGCAGTACCCGGACAGGATCGCGCTGTCCTGGCTCACCGGTCTCGACGAGATCGAGGAGTCACTGACCTACGGCGACCTGGACGTCGCCGCCGCACGGATCGCCGGCGCCCTGCGCACCCGGACCGTGCCGGGGGACCGGGTCCTGCTGGTGCAGCCGCCGGGGCTGACGTTCGTGACCGGCTTCTTCGGCAGCCTGTACGCCGGCTGCGTGCCCGTCCCCGTCTACCCCCTGCTCAACACCGAGGAGGAGATCGCCCGGATCCGTCGCATCGTCGCCGACAGCGGCGCCGGGCTGGCCTGGACCTCCGACGAGGGCATGGCCGCGTACGTGTCGCAGCGGACCGGCCTGCCCGCCCTGTGGGAGCCGTGCGGGGAGGAGTTGCGGGCCGACGGCCCGGCGGACCCCGACGCGCCGGCGTTCCTCCAGTACACCTCCGGCTCGACCGGGCGGCCCCGGGGAGTGAGGGTCAGCCACGGGAACCTCGCGGCGAACCTCACGGCCATCCGCGACGCCTTCGAGCACGACCGGGACACGACCGTGCTCAGCTGGCTCCCCTCGTACCACGACATGGGGCTGATCGGGAACATCCTGCATCCGCTGCACACGGGCTGCCGGGCGTACCTCGCCTCGCCCCTCGACTTCATCAGCCGTCCCCTGTCCTGGCTCACCGCGGTGCACCGCCACGGCGTGACCACCAGCGGCGCACCCGATTTCGCCTACGCCCTGGTCAACAAGACCCTCGAACGGCAGGGCCCCATCGGGGACGGCCTCGACCTCAGCCGGTGGCGCACCGCCTACAGCGGGGCGGAGCCCGTCGCGCGCGCGACCCTGGAACGGTTCGCGGAACACCTCGCGGCCACGGGCTTCCGCAAGGAGGCGTTCGTCCCCTGCTACGGGCTGGCCGAGGCGACCCTCCTGGTGAGTTCGGTCCCGGTGGGCCGGGGCACTTCGGTCCGCACGGCCGAGGACGGCACCTCCGGTGTGTCCTGCGGCGTGCCCCGGGGATGCGACCTGGCCGTCGTGGACGCCTCGGGAAGCGCCCTGCCCGAAGGGCGGATCGGCGAGATCGCGGTGAGCGGCGCCGGCGTCGCCACCGGCTACTGGGCCCGCGACGGGCGGGACCCCGACGTGTTCGGCACGACGGTCACCGGGGAGGCCGGACAGGATCTGGGCGCGACGTGGCTGCGCACCGGCGACCTCGGCTTCCTGGCCGACGGCGAACTGCACGTCACCGGACGGGCCAAGGACCTGATCATCGTCCGCGGCCGCAACCACTATCCGCAGGACCTGGAACGACTGGTCTGCGCACACGCCGACGTCCTGCGCTCCGGCTGCGCGGCGGCGTTCGCGTCCCCGGACGGCGAGGGCGTCGTCGTGGTCGCGGAACTCCGTGACGGCGAGCGGCTGACCGATGCCGACCGGACCCGGCTCGCCGGGGCCGTCGCCTCCGCCCACGGCGTGGCCCTGACGGAACTGGTGGCGGTGGCGCGCGGCACGGTGCCCAAGACCACCAGCGGCAAGATCCGCCGCCAGGAGTGCCGCACCCGCTTCCTCGCCGGCGCGTACGACGCGGCCCGCGCCGGAAGCGGCGCCGCCCCCGCACCGGGGACCGACGGCGGCCCCCGGGCCAGAGTCCGGCGCGTCGTCCGCGAGGTGCTGGGCGTGGACGTGCCCGGTGACGAACCGCTCGTCCGCCACGGCCTCGACTCCCTCAGAGCCGTACAGATCGCGACCGGCATCGCCCGTGAATGCGGACGCGACCTCTCCGTCGGGCCGATCCTGGCCGGGATGACCCCGGACGAACTGGTGCGCGCCGTGGCGTCGGAGCCCATGCGCCCCCTCGCCGCGGGCGGGGCCACCGAGTGCCACGGCCGGCTGTCCCGGGCCCAGGAGGCCCTGCTCTTCCTGCACATGCTCGCGCCCGAGAGCGACGAGTACACCATCGCGTTCGCCTGGGAGCCCGCCGGGGGCACCGACCTCACCGCGCTCGACGGGGCGCTGCGCACCGCCCTGACCCGGCAGCCCGAACTGGCCATGCGCTTCGAGACCGGTGCGGACGGGACCCGGCGCGTCCCCGTCGCCGAGGAGGAACTGCGCGCCGCCCTGGCCCTCGAACCCCGTCCGGTGCCGGACGAACTGATGGAG
This sequence comes from Streptomyces sp. sk2.1, assembly GCF_008120935.1. GTDB lineage: Bacteria > Actinomycetota > Actinomycetes > Streptomycetales > Streptomycetaceae > Streptomyces. The sequence continues at coordinate 36,592 of NZ_RDBO01000059.1, read as the reverse complement.
GAGCGGCTCGCCGAAGCCGCCGCCACCCCGTTCCGTCCCGCGAAGGGGCCGCTGCTGCGGTGCCACCGCTGGCAGTCGCCCCGGCGGACCGTGTACCAACTGGTGGTCCACCACCTGGTGACGGACCTGTGGTCGCTCGCCCAGATCATGCGGGACGTCGGCGAACTCTACTCGGCGGAGATCACCGGACGGCCGGTGCTCCTCACCAGGACCACCCCCTACGACGCCTATGTCGAGGAGCAGGAGGCGTACTCCGGCTCCGCCGCGGCCCTGGAGCGGGACGCCGAGCTGCGCGCGCTGATGCCGACCCGCTCCCGCCCGCTGGACGTGCGCACCGACAGCCCCCGCTCCGCCCGACGCGCCGTCAGGGGGCGACGGGTGACCACGAAGGTCCCGCGCACCGGGATCGGCGCGATTCCGGGGAAGGACCGGGTCGCCCTGCTCACCGCCCTGTGGGCGGCGACGCTGCACCGGTACGGCACCCCGGTGCCGGTGGTCGTCGGCGTCCCGGTCAGCGGACGCACCGCCGGGCGCCACGGAGGCATCGGCGGCCTGTGCACGAACACCGCGCCGATCGCCGTGGACATCGACCCCGAGCAGCCGCTGACGACCCTCACCGAAGAGGTGCGCCGGCAGCTCGACCGGGCGATGGAGGCGGGGATGTACCCCCTGGCACGTGCCGTGGAGGTGGTCGGACCCACCCGTGAACCGGGCCGCACCCCCCTCGTCGAATCGATGATCACGGTGCACGAGAACCCGTTGCCCGGGACGCCGGGGCTGCTCGCCGCCCTGGCCGGGCACGAGGCCGAACTCGTCCTGGGCGAACTGGCCCTGCGCACCGTGCCGACACCCGCGCGCAGCACCCGGTGCGATCTCGACCTGGTGATCACGCCGCTCGACGACGGGTACCACCTCGCCCTCGACCACGCCGCCGACCTCTTCACCGCAAGGACGGCCCGCGCCGTCCTGGACACCTTCGCCGCCGCGCTCGCCGCCTCCACCTCCGCCACCGGTGGCGAGGACCGGTGCCTGGGGGACGTGCTGGTGCTGTCCCCGGCGGACCGCGAACTGCTCGGACGGGTCGGCCGGCGGGACGGCGACCCCTTGCGGCCGGGAGTCCTCGAACGGATGCGGCACCTGGCCCGGGAACGGCCCGACGCCCCCGCGGTCGAGGGTCCGGACGGCGTTCTGACCTTCGCCGGGTTCACCGACCGGGTGGACCGGGTCGCGGCCGCGTTGCGGGCCGTCACGGAAAAGCCGGGAGGACGGTCATGAACGACAGGATCCGCACCGAGCCGTCCGCCCCCGCCGGGGCCGGCCCCGAGGACCGGAGCCGGGCCGACGGACTCGCGAGCCGCCAGGCCGCCCTGCTCGTCTCCGCCCCCGAGGACTTCACCGTCGGCATGTACGGAGCCTGGAGCGCCGGGCTCGGAGTCCTCCCGCTCCCCGTAGAGTTCCCCGACGAACGACTGCGGCACATGCTGGCCGACTGCCGCCCCGTCTGCCTGCTCAGCTCCGCCGAGCTGGAGGAACGCGCCCGGGCCCTGGTGAGCGGGCTGCCCCACGAGATCACGGTGCTCGGGATCGAGCAGGCCGCCTCCGCCGCCCCGGAGCCACCGGCCCCCGAGCCGGACGGGCCGACCGCCGCCTTCACCGTCTACACCAGCGGGTCCACGGGCGCCCCCAAGGGCGTCGTGATCCGCCGGGACCAGATCGAACCGCTGATCGAATGGTCGGGCCGCACCTGGCGCCTCGGCGCCTGGGCCCGGATCGCGCAGACGCTCTCCCTGGGTTTCGACTTCGGCCTCCAGGAACTGTTCACGGTCCTCCCGTTCGGCGGCTGCGTGGTCGTGCCCCGGCGCGAGGACCGTGCCCACGCACTGTCCTACGCCCGCTTCCTGCGCCGCGAACGGGTCAGCGTACTGTTCACCACCCCGTCCTTCGCGGACGAGCTGATCGCCGCCGGACAGCCACTGCCCGACCTGCGCCTGGTGCTCCTCGGCGGCGAGGTCCTGCGCGCCTCCACCGTGGCCGGTCTGCGGGCCCTCGTCCCCGCGGAGTGCCGGCTGTTCAACGGCTACGGCCCCACCGAAGCCACCGTCAACTGCCTGATGTACGAGGTGCCGGCGGACCTGCCCGACGCCCTGCTGCCCCCGGTGCTGCCCACCGGCAGCGCCTCCGCCTCCGCCCGGATCGAGATCGCCGACGAACACGGCAGGCCCCTGCCGGTGGGGGCGGTCGGGGAACTGCTCATCGGCGGGACCGGAGTCGCCGACGGCTACCTGGGCAGGCCCGAACTGACCGCACGGCGCTTCGTCGCGGCACCCGACGGCAGCGGGACCGTGTACCGCAGCGGCGACCGGGCGTACGCCTCCCACGACGGCCACGTCGTCGTTCTGGGCAGGGCCGACCGGCAGGTGAAGATCCGGGGATTCCGCGTCGAACTCGGCGAGGTCGAACACGTGCTGCGGTCCGCCCCCGGGATCGCGAGCGCCGTGGTCAGGGTGGTGGGCAGGCCCGGCCGGCTCGTCGCCTTCGTCACGGGCGCCGGGGTCCGGCACCGGGCGGTCCTGGAGCATGCCGCACACCAGCTGCCCCCGGCCCTGGTACCGGAACAGCTCGTCGTGCTCGAACGACTGCCGATGACGACGAACGGCAAGCTGGACGACGCCGCGCTGGAGCGCAGCGCGGACGACGCGTACGCGACGCCCGTGTCCGCGGACGCCACCCTCGCCGATGTGGAGGACACGGTCTGCCGGCTGTGGGCATCCGTGCTGGCCGTCCCCCGGGTCCCGCCGGAAGCCAACGTGTTCGACCTCGGCGCGCACTCCCTCGTGGTCACGCGGATGCACGGCCGTCTGGAGGCGGCGTTCGGCTCCCCTCTCCCCGTGCACCACCTCTTCGAATACCCGTGTCCACGTGACCTGGCCCAGGCGCTCGTCGCACGACGGAGGGAAGAGGCATCCCGCCCCCGCGGCGGAGTTCTGTCAGCAGCGACAGTGAAGGACGTACAGTGACTCGGATTCCCGCACACGAGCATCCCGACTCGATCGCGATCACGGGAATGGCGGCGAAGCTGCCCGGCGCCCGGGACGTCACGGAGTTCTGGCGCAACCTGCGCGAAGGCGTCGAGAGCATGGCCCGGCACAGCCGGGAGGAGATGCTGGCGAACGGTGCCCGGCCGGAGCAGCTGGACGATCCCCACTACGTCGACGTCTCGGCCCCGCTGGACGATGCCGACTGCTTCGACGCGGCGTTCTTCGGCTACTCCGCGCGGGAAGCGTCGATCATGGAACCGCAGCACCGGGTGTTCCTGGAGTGCGCGTACCACGCCCTGGAGGACGCGGCGTACGACAGCAGGCGCCACCGGGGACTGGTCGGGGTCTACGGCGGTTCCACGATGAACACGTACATCCTGCACAACGTCATGCCGCACGCCGACGACGTGGTCGCCCTCGTCGGCGACCTGCAGACCATGCTCGGGAACGACAAGGACTACCTGACCACCCGGGTCTCGCACAAGCTCGATCTGAGGGGCCCGAGCGTCGCCGTGCAGACGGCCTGCTCGACCTCGCTCGTCGCGGTGCACATGGCGTGCCGGGCACTGCTCGACGAGGAGTGCGACACGGCACTGGCGGGCGGCGCGTCCATCCGCATGCCCCACGCCGCCGGGTACCTGGCCAACCCCGGGGGCACCTCCTCGCCGGATGGTCACTGCCGGACCTTCGACGAGGACGCGGGCGGCAGCGTCGTGGGCAGCGGCGCCGGAGTGGTGGTGCTGCGCCGGCTGGCCGACGCGCTGCGGGACGGCGACCGGATCCACGCCGTCGTCCGGGGCTCGGCCATCAACAACGACGGGCAGGCGAAGGCGAGTTTCACCGCACCGAGCATCGACGGCCAGAGCCGCGCGGTCCAGCGCGCCCTGCAGCGGGCCGGGGTGACGGCCGAGGAGATCTCCCTGGTCGAGGCGCACGGCACGGGCACCCCGCTCGGCGACCCGATCGAGGTCGCGGCCCTCACCCGGGCGTTCCGGTCCTCGACGGACGCACGTGACTACTGCTGGATCGGCTCCGCCAAGCCCAACATCGGCCACCTCGACGCGGCCGCGGGCGTGGCGGGCCTCATCAAGACCGTCCTCAGCCTCAAGCACCGCCGGGTCCCCCCGCTGGTGAACTTCCGCAGGCCCAACCCCAAGCTGGAGCTCGCCACCTCGCCGTTCCGGGTGGCCACCGAACTCACCGCGCTGGAGTCCGACCAGCCCCTGCTCGCCAGTGTCAACTCGCTGGCCATGGGGGGAACCAACGCCCATGTCGTCCTGGAGGAGGCACCCGTCGGCCGGACCGGCGGGCCGACCGGGCGCCGACGCCATCCCGTTCTGCTCTCGGCCGCCGCGCCGGAGAGCCTGGAGGAACTGAGCCAGAACCTCGGCCAGTGGGCCCGGGAGCACCCGGAGGTCCCCGTCGCCGACCTGGCCTTCACCCTCGCCACGGGCCGCAGGGACCTGCGCCTGCGGCGCGCCCTGCACGCCCGCGACCTGGAGGACGTGGCGTTCGGGCTGTCCGCGCGGGGCAGCCGCCGCCAGCGGGAGTCCCGGGCCAGGGGAACGGTGCGCACCGCCTTCCTGTTCCCGGGCCAGGGAGCGCAACGGCCCGGGATGGGCGCACGGCTTGCCGCCGGGGACCCCGTCCTGGCCGGACACCTCGAAGCGGCGCTCGCCGCGCTGGACCCGTGGACGGGACCGGAACTGCGAGAAGCGCTGCACGCGGACCCGGACGACGCCGCGGCGCGGGCCGTGCTCGCCCGGACGGAACTGACCCAGCCGGCGCTCTTCGCCGTCGAGTGGGCGATGGGCCGCACCCTCCTCGACTACGGGATCCGCCCGTACGCCATGCTCGGCCACAGCGTCGGGGAGCTGGTCGCCACCTCCCTCGGCGGGGGCATGGACCTCGCCACGGCCGCCGAACTCGTGGCACGGAGGGGCAGCCTGATGGCCGCCGCGCCGGAGGGCGCCATGCTCTACGTGAACCTCTCCGAGCGGGAGGTCGAGGACCTCCTCGGCGACGGGCTCTCCGTCGCCGCCGTCAACGCCGGGCAGCTGGTGGTGGTCTCCGGGACCCCGCAGGCCGTCGACGACCTGGCCGGACGGCTGCGGGCCGACGGCGTGCCGCACGGCCGGCTCGATGTGACCCGCGCCTTCCACTCCCCGCTGATGGACGGGGCGGCGGCGGACTTCGCCAAGGCGGTCGGCGCACACGAACTGAGCGGCACGACCGTGCCCGTGGTCTCGGACGTCGACGGCGCCTACCTCACGGAGGAGCGGGCCACCAGCCCGGACTACTGGGCACAGCAGCTGCGGCAGCCCGTCCGGTTCGCGGACGGACTCGACACCCTCGCCCGGGACGGGGTCACCGTCTTCATCGAGGTCGGCCCCGGGCGCTCGCTGAGCAAACTGGCCCAGGCCGCCACGGACGACACGGTGTGCCTCGCGACCATGGCGGACGGGAGCGGCGACGAACCGCAGGACCTGCTGGACGTCCTCACCGACCACTGGCTGGAGGGCGGTGAGGTCGACTGGGCCACGTACTACCGGGGCGAGCAGCGGGTCCCCGTCTCGACCCCGGGCTACCCCTTCGCCCGGGTCCGCCACGGACTCGCGCCGGGCGCGCACACCGCCCGCCCGCGCCCGGCGGCAGCGGCGGAGCCCGTGGCCCGGGCGACCCCGGCCGGGGCCGCGCCCGCCGCGGCCCGCACCGAGCGGGGGACCACCCCGATGCAGCGCTATGTGGCGGGGCTCTGGGCCCAGTTGCTCGGTGACGACGGCTTCGGCCTGCACGACAGTTTCTTCGAGATCGGCGGCCACTCCCTGCTGGCCATGCAGATGGTGACCCAGATGCGCAAGGACGGCATCGAGGAGCTGGAGATGACGGCGCTCTTCGAACGGCCCACCGTCGCCGACCTCGCGGCGCAGCTGGAGGCGCTGGGAGCCCGGCCGCCGGAGGGGACCGGCCCGACGACGCGGACGACCGACTCCGGAACCGGTACGGCGGACGCCGGGACGCCGCCACCCGGAGTGACCGAGGCGGAGGCCGACGAGGCGCTGCTCGCCGAGGTCGCCGCCCTCACGGACGAGGAAGTACGCGCCCGTCTCGCCGAGCTGGAAGGAGAGGAACGCCCGTGACCGAGCGACCCAGGGGGAACGTGGTGCTGGACGGCCTCGACGAGGAGCGCAGGCTGCTGATCGAGCGGCTGCGGGGCCGGCGGACCGGGCCCGAGGGGGCGAGCACCGACCCCGTCCCCGCCCCGGCCGGCGACCGCACCGCCGTCGTACCCCGGATCAGCCTCTTCTTCTTCTCCGCCGACACCGACGACAACGTCCGCGACAAGCACGACCTCGTCCTCGAATGCGCCGAACGCGCGGACGCCCTCGGCCTGGACGCGGTATGGGTGCCGGAACGCCACTTCAACGCGTTCGGCGCCCCCTACCCCAGCCCCGGACTGCTGCTCGCGGCGATCGCCGCCAGGACGCGGCGCATCGCGCTCCGGGCGGGCAGCGTCGTCCTGCCGCTGCACGACCCGCTCCTGGTGGCCGAGGAATGGGGCGTACTGGACTCGCTGAGCCGGGGACGCACCGGCATCTCCCTCGCCTCCGGATGGCACACGGACGACTTCGTCCTGAACCCGGAGGGATACGAGGAGCGCAAACAGGTCCTCGAAGAAGGGCTCGCGGAGCTGCGCACCCTGTGGGCCGGCGGCAGCGTCGTACGCCCCGGGCCCGGGGGACGCCCCGTCGAGGTGCGCACCCACCCCCGCCCGCAGCGCAGCCCCGAGGTCTGGCTCACCAGCTCGGGCAACCCGGAGACCTGGCGCACCGCCGGGCGGCTGAACCTGCACGTGCTGACCGCGCTGCTGGAACAGCCCCTCAAGAACGTGGCCGAACACGTGCGCCTGTACCACGAGGCGCTGGCCGAAGCGGGGCACCGGCCGACGGACCGCACCGTGACCTGCATGCTCCACACCCACCTGGCGGCCGACCCCGACGCGGTGGCCGGACGGGTGCGCGGCCCCCTCGGCCGCTACCTGCAGGAGCACATGAGCCTCTTCACCAAGTTCGCCGCGGGCAAGGACATCGGGGTGCGCCCCGAGGACGTCTCGGAGGCGGACAGGAAAGCCCTCGTCGAGCACGGACTGCGCCGCTACATGGGCTCGGCCGGCCTGTTCGGCTCCGCGGAGAGCTGCCTGCCCTTCGTGGACCGGCTGGTCGACGCCGGGATCAACGAGCTGGGCTGCCTGGTCGACTTCGGCCTGTCACGCGCCGAGGTACTGGAGAGCGTCGACGAACTGGGACGCCTGCGTGCCCTGCTGGAGCGGCGATGAGCACGCCGCGGGCCGCCTCGCCGCAGCTCGGCGCCGTCTCCGTGGCCACGGTCGTCGAAGGGGCCCCGGGGCTCACCTCGGTGCCCTTCGGCAGCAACAGCGTCCAGCACGGGACCGCCGTCTTCGAGGGGATACGGAGCCACGCCGGCCCCGGCGGACCACTGCTGTTCCGTCTCGACGACCACATCGACCGGCTCCTGGCATCGGCCGCCGCCCTGGGCATCGAGCACCCGTACGGGAAGGACGAACTGCGCCGCATGATCGTCGGGGCGACGGCGGCCACCGGCCTCGCCGACACCTACGTGCGGCCCGTCCTGTACACGCCCGAGGCGAGACTGGGCGTCGACCTGGCCCGGTTCGCCTTCCGGTTCGGCGCGGAGACCTGGGCCGCGCCCGGCACCGGGACCCCCGCGGGACCCGGCATCCGGCTGACCGTGTCCCCCTGGGCCAGGCCGTCCCCCCGCACCTTCCCCACGGGGGTCAAGGCCACCGGCAACTACGCCGTGTCGGCGCTCGCCAAGACCCGGGCCGCCGAGGCCGGTTACGACGACGCCGTACAGCTCGACCCGCACACCGGGCGGGTCGCCGAGGCGACGATCGCGAATGTCTTCGCCGTCCGCTCGGGCCGGCTGGTCACCCCCTGGACCCGGGAGAGCCTGCTCCCCGGCATCACCCGGGACACCGTCCTGCGGCTGGCCGAGGACCTGGGCGTCGACACCGGCGAGGAGCCGCTCACCGTCGACGACCTGGCCGGGGCCGACGAGCTCTTCCTCACCGGAACGGCGCTCGGCCTGGTTCCCGTCGCGCACTTCGAGAACCGCGAACTCCCGCCCGAAAGGCCCGTGTTCGACCGACTGGACCGCGCCTACCGCGACTGCGTCGGAGGCCGCGTGCCCGCCCGCCCCGGCTGGCTCACCCCGGTCGTCCGGTGAACACCGGCCGACCCCCGAAACCTCATCCGAACCCTTCCCGTCCGCCGCTCCCCGCCCCGAGGAGAACCGTGATAGACCTCTTCCACTGCTTCGGCGCCCAGCCCTCCCACCGAGTGACGACCCAGCTGGCCGTCGAGATGCTCCGGGCCAGCAAGTGCTCCTACCTCGCCGTCAACACGCACACCATCGACAGCGTGGACGACGGCGACGACCTGCCCGTCGGCTACGCCGACGCCACCCTCGGCGGCGTGCGCGACCTCGTGGGCGGGGAGTTGGGACTGCGCCCGGTCCTCAACATCAACCACCCCACCACGGCCGCCGAGGCGGTCAAGCGCGCCCGGCGCGCCGTCGAACTCACCGGCATCCGCGTCATCAAGCTGGAGGTCCTGGACCCCGGCCTGAAGCTCGGCGTCAACGAGGAGGTCGTCGCCGCCGCCCGCGAGCTGATCGACGACGGTCTCGAGGTGTGGCCGCTGATCACACCTGACCGGCGCACCTTCGACCAGTGCGTCGAACTCGGCAGCACCATGGTGCGGGTGATGGGGTCGGGGATCGGGGCCCGCCGGGGCATCGCCCCCGAGTCCCTCGACGAGGTCACCGCCCTCCTGGAGGGGAGCCCCGTGCCGGTGATGCTCGACGGCGGGATCGGCTCCGTCGAGCACGTCCGGGACGCCTTCCGCCGCGGATTCCAGTCGGTGCTCGTCAACTCGTGCCTCTTCGCGGAAGGCACCGACCCGGTGCGCGCGCTGGCCGGGTTCCGCGCCGAGGTGGACCGGGCGGCGACCGCCCGTGCCGAGCGCCCCAAGGACTCCGCCCTGCGATGACGGGGGGCCGGTCACCGCCGGGCGGGTCCGCGGGAGCGGGCACGCCCGGCGGGCACCGGACCGCCGACCCGTGCGCCCGCGACTTGGAGGACAGTGATGCGATCGACCGGACGGTGGTTCCTGCGCCCTCCGTCCCCCGATGCCGAAGCCCGGCTCTTCTGCCTGCCCTACGCGGGGACGGGCGCGTCCTCGTACCGGCACTGGCCCTCCCGCGTCGGGGACCTGGAGGTCTGCGCCGTGCAGCCCCCCGGTCGGGAGGGGCGCGTGGGGGAAGCCCCGTACGAGACCTTCGACGCCTTCGCGGAAGGCGCCGCCGAGGCCCTTCGGCCGCACCTGGACCGGCCCTACGTCCTGTTCGGGCACTGCATGGGGGCACTGCTCGGCCACGCCCTCGCCGCCCGGCTGGAGAGCCTGGGCGTACGTCGGCCGAGCCTGCTGGTCGTCTCGTCGGCGAAGGTCCCGCACGAGCCGCCCGAACGGCGCTACCGGCCACCGGGCCCGGGTCTCACCGGGGTCTTCCACCCGTCCATGACGGACACCCAGTTCGCCCAGGAGATCCAGGCCGTGGTGGACGCCACCGGCGGCGGCGAGGTCCTGCCCGAACTGATGCCGCTCGCCGTGCGCGTGCTGCGCGGGGACGTCGAGATGTGCTTCCGCTACACGGCCCCCGGGCCCGGACCGCTGACATTCCCCATCACCACGATCGGCTGGACGGACGACCCCGAGACGGCACCGGCCGACATGAGCCGGTGGAACGCGTACGGCACGGTGCGCCAACGCGTGCTCGCCGGCGGGAAACTCACCTACCTCTCGGCGCCGACGGCCCTCATCAGGCTGATCGACGAGGAGTTCACCGAAGCGGTCACGGACACCGCACCGAACGGTTCAGGAGCCGCAACATGACGGAGAGCCACCCGGAGACACTCGTCGACCTGCTCGCACGGAGCGCACGGCACCACCCCGACGCACCGGCCGTGAGCGACGCGACGGGCGGGCTCACCTACACACAGCTCACCGAGCGGGCCGAGGCCCTCGCGGCGCGCCTCGCCGAGGAAGGCGTGGCACCCGGCGACGTCGTCGCCGTCCACATGCCCCGGGGCGTCGGCGTGGTCGTCGCGGTGGTCGCGGTGCTCACCGCGGGCGCCGTCTACCTCCCCGTCGACGAGGTCTACCCGCGGCGGCGCCGCGAGCACATGCTCCGGGACGGCCGCGCCACCGCGGCGATCACCGCCCCCGGCTGGGCGAAGCGACTGGCGGCCACCGTCCCGTACGTCATCGAATGGGAGTGGGACCCCGGCCGGGAGGAACCGCCGCGCACCACGCCGCCCACCGGGCCGGCCCGCCCGCTCCCGGCGTCGGGCGCCTGCCTCCTCTACACCTCCGGCTCCACCGGGACACCCCGGGGAATCGTCCTCGAACACCGGCAGATGGTGGGCTTCGCCGTCGACGAGGCCCTGCCCCGGCTGGGGCCCGGCCACCGCTTCGCCCAGGCGTCCGGCATCTCCTTCGACACCTTCACCTTCGAGGTGTGGCGCGCCCTCGCGGGCGGGGCCGAGATCGTGGTCACGCCCGGCATCCCCGAACTGATGGCCACCGACCTCGGCAAGGAGATCCGGCGACGCCGTGTCACCGCCATGCTCGCCCCCGCCGTCGCCCTCAACCACGTGGCGCGCCACGACCGGGAGGCGTTCGCCACGCTGAGCCTGCTCTGCTCCGGCGGGGACGTCCTCCTTCCCGCCACCTGTCGGCAACTGCGCGAGGGCGGCTTCGAGGGGGACCTGTTCAACCTCTACGGTCCGACCGAGACGACCGTCGCCTGCACGGGCTTCCCGGTCGACGGCCCGGTCGGCCCCGAGGAGCAAGTACCCATCGGCAGCGCCTTCGAGGGCGCCGGACTCCATGTGCTCGACCCGGCGATGCGTCCCGTTCCGCCGGGCGAACCGGGGGAGCTGTACGTGGCGGGCAAGGGCGTCGGCCGCGGCTACCACGGCCGGCCGGGGCTCAGCGCCACCCGGTTCGTCGCCGACCCGTTCGCCGCGGACGGCTCGCGGATGTACGCGACGGGCGACCGGGTCGTACGCGACGCCGACGGTGTCGTGTCCTACCTCGGACGCATCGACAACCAGGTCAAGATCAGCGGCCACCGCGTGGAACCGCTGGAGGTCGAACAGCTGCTGCTGCGCTGCTCGGGGGTGTCCGAGGCCGCGGTCACCGCCGCGGGGGAGGCGGGTGAACGCAGGCTGGTGGCGTTCGTCGTACCGCAGGAGGGGACGCGGCTGGTGCTCAGGGAACTGCGTGCCGAACTGTCCCGGGACGTACCGGCCCCGCTGGTGCCCGCGGAGATCGTCGTCCTGGAGACCATGCCGGCCGATCTCCACGGCAAGCGCGACTGGAGGGCGCTGCTCGACGTCCGGGACGACCGGGCGGCCCGGCGCGGTGCCTACGCCGAGCCGAGCACCGAGACGGAACGCTTCCTGGCCCGGGTCTGGGAGGACCTGCTGGCGGTCGAGGCCGTGGGACGGAGCGACGACTTCTTCGCGCTCGGCGGCCACTCGCTGCTGGCGGTGCGCGTACGCCTGCAGGTCGGCCGACGGCTGAGCGTCGAGGTCAGCCCCGAGGCCCTGTTCGAGCACAGCGTCCTGGAGGACCAGGCGCGGCTGATCGACACGCTCAGGAAGGAGGCGGTGCCGCAGTGACCACCTCAGTGATCGACCTCACCGATCTCGACCTCTTCACCGGGGGCGACCCGCACGCCGTCTGGAAGGAACTGCGCGCGGAGCACCCGGTGTACTGGAACGCCACGGCGCAGGGCGGATTCTGGGCGCTCACCCGCATGGAGGACGTCACGGCCGCGTACGTCGACGCCGCCGCCTTCTCCTCCCGGCAGGGCACCGTCCTGGGCGGCTCCTACCGCAGGGAGGCCGACTCCGCGTCGGGACGCATGCTCATCGCGTCCGACGACCCGCAGCACCGCCTCCTGCGCCAGCAGATCCACAAGGCGTTCCTCCCCGAGCTGGTGGAACGGGCCAGGCACGCGGTGCGGGGCGGCGTCCGCGCCGCTCTCGACAGGTTCCAGAACGAGGGCGGGGGCGACTTCGCCCGGGAGGTCGCGCCGGAACTCCCCGCCGGGCTGCTGGCCGTCATGTTCGGCCTGGGCCGCACCGACGCCCTGCACCTGCTGTCGCTCACCCGCTCCATGATCGGCTTCCAGGACCCCGCGTACCGGTCCTCCTCCGCCGGGGCCACCGGGCTGGCCGCCACCCAGGTCGAGATCTTCGACTTCATCACCGCGCTCGTCGAGGAACGCCGCCGGTCACCGGCCGAGGACCTGGTGACCATCCTGCTGAACGCGACCGTCAACGGCCGCGGCCTCACCGAGGACGAGATCCTCTACAACTGCCTCAACGTGGCGGTCGGGGGCAACGAGACCACGCCCTTCACCGCCGCCGCCGCGGTGCAGACCCTCATCGACTGGCCCGACCAGGCAGCCGTGCTCAACAGCGAACCGGACTGCCTGCCGACCGCGCTCGACGAGATCTTCCGCTGGACCTCCACCAACGCCTACGTCCAGCGCACCGCGACCCGCGACATCGACCTGCACGGCCGACGGATCGAAGCAGGGGACTCGGTGACCCTCTGGAACGCCTCGGCGAACCGCGACGAGAGCCAGTTCGCCGACGCGGACCGGTTCGACGTGCGACGCACCCCGAACCGGCACATCGCCTTCGGCGTGGGCGCCCATCGCTGCATCGGCATGGGGCTCGCCCAGATGGAGGTCGGTCTCCTCCTCCAGGAGATCGCCACCCGCCGCCTGCGCTTCGAGCCGGACGGCCCGCCCCGGCAACTGCGCTCGAACTTCATGCTCGGGCCGACCCACCTGCCCGTGCAGGTGCGCCTCCCCTGACGTACCGGCCCCACCCCTCCCGGCCAGGAAGCAGCCTGATGAACCGTCCACCCCTCCCGACACGGGACCTCGACCGGATCGACCTCGCCGACCCGCGCCTGCACGCGGAGCACGACCTCGGCCCCGTCTGGCGCCGGCTGCGCGACGAGGACCCCGTCCACTGGCAGCCGCCCCGGGGCACGCGGGAAGGCTTCTGGGTACTGACCCGGCACGACGACGTGCGGGCCGTCTACGGCGACGCCGTGCGCTTCACCTCGGAGCGCGGCAACGTCCTCGACGCGCTGCGGGGGGACGGCGACTCGGCGGGCGGGCGCATGGTCTCGGTGACCGACGGCCCGCAGCACACGGCGCTCCGCCGGCTCCTGACCCGGAGCTTCTCGCCCGGTGCGCTCGCCGCCACCGAGGGCCTCATCCGCGACGCGGCCCGGCGACTGCTGCGGGACGCGCTCGACCGGGGCCGTTGCGACTTCGCCCGCGACGTGGCCGCGGCCATACCGCTGACGGCCATCGGTGACCTGCTCGGCGTGCCCGTCGCGGACCGTCCGCACCTCCTGGCCATGACCTCGTCGGCCGTCTCCTCGGTGTCCCCCGACCACACCGAGGCCGACGCGTGGAAGGCGAAGAACAACATCCTCTTCTACTTCGCCGGCCTCCTGGAGGACCGCCGGGCCGAACCGCGGGACGACGTGACCGGCCTGCTGGCGACCGCCAGGGTCAGAGGACGGGCGCTCACCGACGACGAGATCGTGTTCAACTGCTACAGCCTCATCCTCGGCGGGGACGAGACCACCAGGCTGACCATCGTCGGCATGGCGTACGAACTGGCCCGCAGACCGGAGACGTGGCAGGCGCTGAAGGACGGACGGCTGGATGCCGACCGGGCCGTCGAGGAGTTCCTGCGCTGGACCACGCCGTCGATGCACCAGGGACGCATGGCCGTCGAGGACAGCGAACTGCACGGCCGACGCATCCGCGCGGGCGACATCGTCACCCTGTGGAACGTCTCCGCCAACCGCGACGAGCGGGTCCACGCCGACCCGGACCGGCTCGATCCGGCCAGGGCCTCCAACCCCCACCTCGCCTTCGGCGCGGGACCGCACTTCTGCCTCGGGGTCCACCTCGCCCGGCTGGAGATCAAGGTCGTCCTGGAGGAACTCCGCGCGATGGTCGGCGAGATCCGTCTCGCGGGCGAACCCGAACCCGTGTACTCCAACTTCTTCGGAGGCATGAGCAGTCTGCCGCTGGAACTCGTCGCGGACGGGGGAGCACGGCGGTGAGCGACGGGGCCCCGGCGGTCGACCGCGCGCGGCTGGCCGCGCTGCTGCGCCACCGCTCCGGGCGGCCGGCCACGGCGGCGCTGCCGCTGACCGGGACACAACAGGGAATGTGGCTCGCCGAACAGCTGGCGCCCGGCCTGTCGGGCTACCACGACGTCGCCGTCCTCCGCCTCACCGGCGCCCTGGACACCGGGGCGCTGCACGACGCGACCCGGTCCGCCGGGGCGGCCCACGAGGCGCTCCGGTGCCGGATCGTCGGCACCGACGAGCCCCGTCAGGTCTTCGACGCCGAACACGTCGACTGGAAGGTCCTGGACCTGTCGGCGCTGCCCGAACAGGTCCGCCGGGACCGGGTGGACCGCTGCGTCGCCCTCGCCTCCGCCGAGCCCTTCGCCCTGAGCGAGGGGCCGCTGTGGCGGGTGCGCCTCCTGCGTCTTTCCGCCGAGGAGCACCTCTTCGTCTGCGTCGTGCACCACCTGATCTCCGACGGCTGGTCGCACGGGGTGCTGCTGCGGACCCTGCTGGCCGGCTACGGCGCCCGCGTCCTGGGCCGGGCACCCGAGCCGCGGCCCCCGGCCACCGGCTACCGGGACTGGCTGCGCGACCGGCTGGCGCGGGAACGGGCCGCCACCGCGAACGGGACGGCGGACCTGGTCGCCCGCGAACTGCCGCGCGAGCCGTACCGCTTCGGCCATCCGGACCTGACCGGGAACCGCGGCGAACGGCGCGCGGTCGGTGTGCGGGTCCCCGTCCCCGACGCGCAACGGCCGGCCTTCGCCCGGACCTGCGCGCGGTCCGGCGCCTCCGTCTACATGGGACTCACCGGTCTCCTGGCGCTGCTCCTCGCCCGGACCACGGGGGGGACGGGGGCCGTTTTCGCCGCCCCCGTGGCCGTGCGCCGTCCGCAGGACGCCCCGGTGATGGGCTGCATGGTCAACGCCGTGCCCGTCGTGGTGCGGACGACCCCGCGCGACACCCCCGAACAGGCCGTTGCCCGGGGAAGCGAGGCGGTGCTCGCCGCGCTCCGGCACACGGACGTGCCCTACCGGGAGGTGGCCCGTGCGGCGGGACCGGTGCTCTCCACCGCGGATCCGCTCACCAACGTCGGGACCGAGCAGTTCAACGTCACCATGTCGGCCGTACGGCTCGGGCCGCTGACGGTCGAACCACTGCCCAGGGCCTCGCTGCACCTGCGCCACGACCTCACCCTGAGCATGGGGGAGGGCCACGGAGGACTCCTCGAACTCTGGTCCCCGCCCGCCCTGTGGAGTCCCGGAACGGTGTCGGAACTTGCCGATGAACTGGCTGATCTTGTAGTGGCTGCGGCAGGGGGGCGGCGGCAGAATCTCTCCGCATAACCAGTCGTCGTGAACCGGGCCCGTTCCAGGATGTCCCGGCCCCTTGCCACGAGAGCGCGAGCCGACGCCGCGAACGTAAGGATGGAACGTGTCAGCGGAGAACCATGTCCTGCCGGGCCGGGAGGCCGATTCCGGAGAGGACCGGCGAACCCGGAGACCCCCTGCTCCGACCGTCGTTCTGCTCGGCGAGCTCGTCCGCGCGAACCGGTCGCGCACCATCGCCCTGACGGCGCTGATCGCGGTGATCGCCGCGCTCCCGGCCGCGCTCGCCGTGGCGTCGGGCCTGCTCGCCGGTGAACTCGCCGGAACGGCCCGCGGCGAGGGGACCCCGTTCCTCGCGGGCGGGGCGGCCGCCGCGGCACTCGTGCTCGGCGTGGTCTTCCTCCTGCTCCAGGTACTGCCCCCGCTGTCCCAGGCATGGGCCGAATCGCTGGGCCGCAGGCTGGGCCGTCAGGTCGGCGTGCGGGTCATGTCCGCACTGCAACGCCCCGCACGCGCCGCGGACACGGAGAGCCCGGAGTTCCGCGGGCTCGTGTCCGGCATCAACGCGGGCATGTCCGGCACCCGGGTCAGGGACGCCGTGGTGGGCGTGGCCAACGTGGCGGTGATCCGGGGCGGCGCCGTGCTCGGCGCCCTCGTCCTGTTCGCCTACCGCTGGTGGGTGGCCCTGCTCCTCCTGGCCGCCTACGCGTACGCCATGACCACGGTCTCCCGCCTCTACCAGCGGGGCCTCGAATCGGCGGAGAGCACACCCGCGCTGATGCGGCGGGTCACGTACCTCAAGGACACCCTGACCACTCCCGGGATGGGCAAGGAGGTCCGGGTCTTCGGACTCGCCGACTGGCTCGTCGGCCGCTACCGCAGGGAATGGGGCACCGCTCTCGCCCAGGTGCGCGGGGGACGGGGAACCGTCGCCAGGGTCTCCCTGCTCAGCGGCGGAGCCGTCCTCGTGGCCCAGACCCTGGTGTTCGTCCTGCTCGCCCTCGACGCCAGGAACGGGGACCTCTCGATCGGCCGGTTCACCACCTTCGCCGTGGCCGCGATCGGTCTCGTGGGGCTGACCGTGCTCACCCCGGACCTGCTGAACATCGCGATGGGGGGCGCCCTGCTGAGCCAGGTGCGCGAACTGGAGGAGCACGCCGCCCCGAACCGGCCCCCCGGGGACGACACCACGGGCGCCGGGACCGCGCGGAAGCCGGACACACCCCCCGTGCTCGCCCATTCGATCGTCTTCGAGAACGTGGGCTTCCGTTACCCCGGCTCGGACGTCTGGGTGCTGCGCAACCTCGACCTCACCCTCGAAGCGGGCAGCTCCGTCGCCGTCGTCGGGGTCAACGGGGCGGGCAAGACCACCCTCGTGAAACTCCTCGGCGGACTGTACGAACCCACCGAGGGCCGCATCCTGGTCGACGGCGTCGACCTCGCCCGGGTCGACACCGAACAGTGGTGGCAACAGTTCGCGGTCCTCTTCCAGGACTGGATCCGCTGGGGACTGACCGTGCGCGAGAACGTCCTCATGGGCGCCCCGGACGAGGAACCGGCCCCGGCGGCCCTGGAGGAGATCGCCCGCGCCGCCGGGCTCGACGAGGTCGTCGCGAAGCTGCCGGACGGCTGGTCCACCGTCCTCGACCGGGCGTTCGGCGGCGTCGACCTCTCCGGCGGCCAGTGGCAGCGCGTCGGCATCGCACGGGCCCTCTGGGCGCTGTACCACGGGGCCGGCGTCCTGATCCTGGACGAACCGACGTCCGCCCTCGACGTACGGGGCGAGACCGAACTCCACGACCTCCTGCTCGACATCACCGAGAACAAGACCGTCGTACTCATCTCCCACCGCTTCTCGACGGTGCGGCGCGCCGACCGGATCGTGGTGCTCTCACGGGGCGCGGTCACGGAACAGGGCACCCACGACGAACTGGTCGCCATGGACGGCGACTACGCCCGGATGTTCCGGATCCAGGCCGACCGATTCACCCCGGAGACGGAGACGAAGACACCGTGACGACCGAACGCCCCGCCGCCCCACCGGCATCCGCCGAACCCGAACGCCCCGCCGCCCCACCGGCATCCGCCGAACC
>NZ_RDBO01000059.1:0-18748 GCF_008120935.1 Streptomyces sp. sk2.1 | reverse complement strand
CACCTGAGATCACCCCCGAGGAACCGAGCACCCCGTGGTACGCCGAAGCCAGACCAGTAACCCGCGCACGTCCGTCGTCCTGACCTCGGGCGCGGGCTGGGGGACGCGTGCCGCCGGGCAGCGGCGGAGCAGTGGGGCGGAGTCCCCGATACCCCGGTGGCAGGCGGGGAAGGTCAAGGCATTGCAGCAGTGCCTCGGGGTGATTCGTATGGCGATCAATGCCAAGCGTTGGGCACTGGCGCGTTACGAGCTCGACCGGGCCAGGGTTCTCGTCAACGCCCTGCCCGCCGACCAGACCGTCCAGGAACGAGAGCAACTGGCGCTGCTGCGGAAGAAGTTCACGGCACGCGACACAACGGCCGCCAAGAATGCCGCGAAGAAGAAGGCGGTCGCGAAACCCACTCCGAAGAAGGCCACGCCCAAGAAGACCGCACCCAAGAAGGTCGCAGCCAAAAAGGCGGCGCCGAGGCCGGAACCCGACCTCGGCGACCGCTTCATCAATCGTGCCGCGCTCGGTTACGCCTCCGAGGCACCCGACACGAACCGCACGAAAGGCGCCCACTCCGCGCGCCCCACGGCGAAGGCCGGGCGGGCCAGGTCCTTCGAGTCTCGTACGTGAACAGCGTCTTCGGCGACTGCGATCTCCACGCAGCTGTCGCCCTGGGTGCCGCTGTAGCTGGACTTGAACCAGGCGAGTTCCGTCGTACGGCTGTTCATAGCTCTCCTCGCAGTCGCTCCAACAGGTCCCGGGATTCCTTGGGGTTCAGGGCCTGCGAGCGCAGTGTTTCACAGCGGCGGCAGAGCAGACTCACCTCTTTCGGGGCGGAGATGAGCCGCCCGTTCTGCTGCCCCTCGGAGTATCCGAGTCGCTTGCCGTCCGGAGTCTCCAACAGCTGAACCGGCCCGTCCAGGCACCCGTGGAACTCCAGATCCATCGGCACCACCTGAAGCGTCACGTTGCGCGGGGCGGTGAGCTCAAGGACATGATCCAGCATGCTCGCGTGCACTTCCACCCCACCCAGCCTGCGCCGGAACACATGCTCCTCGACGATGAAGCTGAACGGCACGGTCGGCCGCTCCCGCATCATCCGCTGCCGTTCCATCCGCGCGGTGAGCTGATCCTCGATCTGCTCGTCGGTCAGCAGCGGGATGCTGTTGTCGAACACCGCCCGCGCATACGCCTCCGACTGCAACAGCCCCGGCACCAGTCGGCACTCGTACGTGTGCAGGCTCACCGCCTTCCGCTCCAGCCGGGCCCAGCGCCTGAACCACGCCGCGAGGCCGACCTCGCCCCGGCTGAGGTGACCGGCCGCTTTCCGCAGGGCGCCCGTGTTGCCGAGCGCCCCCTCCGCGCGCTCGACGAACTCCTCGTCCGGCATGCGGCGGCCCAACTCGACGGACTCCACGGTGTGTTTGGAGTACTGGACGAGGTCACCGAGCTCGGTCCGGCTGAGCCCCGCGTGTTCGCGCAGGGCCTGGACGACCGCGCCGAACGTGCGCAGACTGTCCGACGGATGGGGTTCCCGCTCCCCCTCCCCCGCCGTGACCACCCGGGCCTCGGCGCTCTCGGCCGTCCCCGTCTCCCCTTCGACCATTTCCATCCGCCGCTCCTCTCTCCGTACCGCACCCGCGGCAGCTCCTCGCCGCCGCCCGCGTTCACCACCCAGCGTGACAGCCAACCTCACGTACCACCTACTCCATGTGCCCGTACGCTGACTCCGCGTACGGGGTGCGGCGCTCGCATCCGGCCATATCTGGCCGCCACGATGGCGCCATGAACCAACCCACCCCCCAACTGGCCGTTTCGCAGCACGTCTTCACCCAGCTGCTGTCGTCCACACGGCGCGGCGCCCGGCTCGCCCGGCTCCTCGGCGTGACTGAACTGCGGTCCTGGAGCGCCCCGCAAGACCTCACGGAGCGTGCCGAAATCGTGATCGCGGAGCTTGCCTCCAATGCCGTCCTCCATGGCTTCGTGCCCGGCCGGAGTTTTCGGCTGACGCTCGTGTTCGACGCCCCGTCCGGCCGCCTCCGCGTCGACGTCACCGATGCCCGTGGGGAACGCCCGCCCCGGTTCCCGTCCGTGGACGCCGCGCCCGGCGCGCTCCACACCGGCGGTCGCGGCCTCGCGCTCGTCACCGCGCTCTCCGACCACTGGGAGACGGTCCCTCATCCGCCCAGCGGCAAGACCGTCCGGGCCGAGCTGTCGGCTCCTTGACCAGCAGGTGTTCGTCACCGTACGGGCCGCCGCTCTCGACGTTCAGGACAATCACGAGCAGGTCAACACCGCGGCTGTCATCGTGCTGCCGGACGCTGTGAGGAGCACCGTGATTCGGTGTGTCATCAGGTGACCCCGCATGGTGAGTTCGACTCATGAGGAGGCTACGATCCGACTCAACGCAGTCGGCGGGTCTCAGGAACCCATCCCTTGCGATGGGCCCTCCGGTCCGGGGCACCTCGGTGCTGATCACATCGGGTGCTGGGGATCGGGCCCTGTGCTTGCACAGGGTGGCGGAGGGATACAGCGGACCGCCCGTGGCGGGGCGGTGGAACTACTCAAGGTGAGGCTCGCCGGCTGCGTCTCACAGGTGAGGAACGAGGCAGTTCGGTGACGATGGCAGACAACTTCGCAGACCTCACCCCTGCGCAGTTCCTCGAGGCGGTTGTCAGCGGCTCGATCTTCCCGTACACCGAGCACCGGATCCCCAAACACAGCGGCGGGCTGCGGACCTTGCACGCCCCGGTCCCGCGGTTGTCCGAGATACAGCAGGGAATCCTGGCCCGTCTGGAGACTCTTCCAGCCAGATTCCAGCCCCACCCGGCAGCGTTCGCCTACCGAGGTGGCCGCTCGGTCGTGGACTGCGCCGCCATCCATCTACGAGCCCACACCGTGATCCGCCTGGACATCGCCGACTTCTTCGGGAGCATCCGGGAACGGCACGTCCACGCCGCGCTGAAGGACGCCTGGGCTCGCCCGACGGAGCGCGAGTACCGGATCGATCTCGTAGAGAACGGCAACGGTCTCCGGGAGATCGGCCTGCGTCGTATCGGCCGCACGCTGAGCACGTACACCACCACCCGGCTGGTCACCGTTTCTCCGCCCGGGCCGAACCAGACCTGGCCGAACCGTGGCACCGGGCGTCGCAGCGTGTACCTGGAGGCCACCGGACAGACCTTCTCCGTCAGCCGGCCCGACTCGCTCTACAAGCACACCCGCGAGGGGTTCCTGCCGCAGGGCGCTCCTACGAGCGGATATCTGTCGAACCTCGTCATGCGCGACGTCGATGCTGTGGTCGCCCACCTGGCAGAGTCCTTGGGTTTGCGCTACACGCGCTACAGCGACGACATGTACTTCTCCAGTCGTCGGCTCGTTCGTCACGAGAAGGTCGACCGTCTCGTGGTCGGTGTGAAGAAGGCATTGACCCCACTGGGCATGAAACTCAACACGAAGAAGACCTACGTGGCGCGTCCCGGTGCACGCCGCAGCGTGCTGGGCATCCTCGTCGACGGCCCCACCCCTCGCCTGACGCGCGAGTACAAGCGCCGCATCACCAAGCATGTACGAGGGGCTGCGTCGTTCGGTATCGAGCAGCACCGCCGTCACCAGGAGTTCAAGGGTCTGGCCGAACTGGACGCCCATGTGACCGGGCTGCTGTCGTTCGCGCACATGGTCGAGCCCGGCTGGGCCGAGAAGCAACTCGCAGACTGGAAGCGTCTGCGCGAGATTCCCCTTGAGTACGAAGAACCGGTGATCGCGGAGCACGGACTCGATCTGTTCTGGGACGAGGAGGTCGAGATCTCGCAGGCAGAACTGGCCAAGGCCTCGATCGACGACCTCGTCCGCGGCGCCCAGCGCTATCGCTCGTCCTCGGACTACTTGCAGATGCTCGAGTTCGTAGGCCGGTTCAAGCGGTATGCCCCGTTCAACGCGATGGTGGTCCACATCCAGAAGCCCGGGGCTCGCTACGTCCTTTCCTCCTCGGAGTGGATGTCGAAGTACCGGCGCGTGCTCAAGCCCGGTGCCCAGCCGCTGCTGATCTTTCAGCCGCGTGGGCCCTACATGCTCGTGTACGACGTCGGGGACACCGAAGCCCTGCCCGGGGCTCGGCCTTTGCCCAGGGCAATCACCGCCCCTGCGTCGGTGTCCTCTCGAGCCGGCGAGAAGGAACTCGTCGAGGTCTGGCACCACACCACGACGAACCTCGCACCTCTGGGAATCCGGCTCACCCTGGTCAATGAGGGGGCCTCCTCCTGCGGGCGTACGTACCCCAGCAGGTCCGGCGCTTCCGTCGAGCGTTCCGGCAGCAGGCCCGGGGACCGGCCGGAGACATACCCGACGTTGTTCGAGATCGAGGTCAACCGGAACCTGCCTCTGCTGGACCAGTACGCCACGCTCGCCCACGAGCTCGGCCACTTGTTCTGCGGACACCTCGGCGCAGGCCCCGGGCAAACCTGGCCAGACCGGCGGTTGCGGCCCCTCTCGGACGAGGAACGCGTCACAGCTCATGCCCGCGATGAGGTCGAGGCCGAGTCCATCGCCTACATGGTCCTCAAGCGGCTGGACCCGGATGTCCAGATGGGCGACTACATAACCGGACACCTCGGCCTCAACCAGCAGGTTCCTGAGAGCGTCGCCCTCAACCTCACGTTCAAGGCAGCGGGCCTGATCATCGAGATGGGCAAGAAGCGCCTCGCTGCTACCAAGCTCCAGAAACCCAAAAAGTGATCAGGGTGCCGGTCCTGGACTCGACCGTTCCTCGCAGCACCGGTTTGTACGGATGCCGGGCCAGCGGCTCTGCTCACCGCCGGTAACGCCAGATCTGCCGCAGCCGTAGAGCCTCCATGGCCCGATAGGACTCGAGCTCCGCATCAGGGACGGACTCCCGGCCGAGGCCGAGGCGCACCTGGCGATAGAGCCGGTGCGGGGCGGCTACGGAATTGTCGACCAGCGTGGAGAGGAGCGGCTCGTCAGCCGGTGTGCCCCGGTCAGCCGCGACAAGCAACGCGACCTGATCATCGGGATGCAGGGGCGGAAGCTGCCCACCTGCCCTGAGCCGGAGGTCACCCCAGTTCAGCGGGGTGCCGTCGGCGCGGGCCAGTTCCTGGAGGATGTCGCGGACCGTGGGGGCCAGCTTGTCGATCCTCTCGGCCGGCAGGCGGTCGTCCTGCGGTGGCTCAACGGTACGGCCTGCCCTTGCTGGCGTGTTCCGCGAGGCGGCCGCGGCCTGGGCGGAGCGCTCGGCGGACCTCTGGTTCTCCAGCCTGCTCCGCCACCGCTCGACGAGCTTGGTTTCCGCGGCGGGCAGCGGCCGGATGAGCTGATCGCGATGCTTCCCGATCTCATCGAGCAGCCGCAGCAGCTCCTGGGTGGGCCGGTGCCTATGGGTCCGGTCCACCTCACCGAGCAGGCGTCGGATCTTCCTGAGGTTCGGATCCTTCTTCTCCACCGGCTTCGGTTCGAGGACCTTGGCCGGCTTCGGTGCGGGAGCGGCGGCCCGGTGCTCCCTCTTGGCCGGCTTCGGTTCGGGAGCGGCGGTCCGATGCTCCGTCTTGGCCGGGGTGACGGTGATCGGGCGGCCGATCAGACGGTCGAGGAGGTCCAGGACGCGGTCGCCCTCTTTCAGCCAGGCACGGAGGGCCTTCCCATGGGAGCGGACCTCTTCGTACTGTCCGAGGTGCTCCTTTCCTTGCTGAATCGCCTCCGACAGGCGCTGGACACGCGCCCCCTTCGCCCGGACTCGGGTCCTCGCCGCCTCTTCGAGCTTTTCCCCTATCTGCGCACGTCTCTGGTGCGCCCGGCGCAGGTCGCTCTCGGATGGGGCCTGCACCCTGGCGGCCGGCTGCTTCACACGAGGCGGCGGAGCGGCTGACGCGCGTGTCCTCCGGTGTCCGTAAGCCTCGTGCGTCTTCTTGGTCTCGGCCGCCGCCCACTGCTGCAGAGCAAGCTTCGAGGCCGGTTCGGCCACCCCCAGCCGGCCAAGTACCTGGTCCAGGTACGAAAGAGGTCTGCCCAAGTAGGTGACGACCAGGACGCTCAGCAGGGGGTTCTCAGGCACCCGCGGCTTGTCCACCTCGACCAGCAGCTCCCGGCGCGCGGGGTTCGGCAGGTCATGGACCCATCCGCCGAGCCGCACGGTCAACTCGCTCCACGTGATCGTGGCACCTTTCGCAGCGACCTCCTCCAGGGTTCTCCTGAGCGCGTCGGCAGTCTTCCCCGGTGCGATCTCCGGCGCTTTCGGTCCGCTGGACGCGGGTTCGGTAAGCGGAGTCCGCTCACAAACACTGAAGGCGCGAGGCGCCGGGACGTGCCTCTCGTCGAGCGCGACACTGGGACGCCACAGACCGGTGCGCTCCGCCTCCAGGCCGTTGAGCCGTACCAGGGCGTCGGCCCGGACGGCCCACGAGGAACCGATTCCCTCGATGACATCCGTGACCAGCAGACGGACCGAGCCCGCGAGACGGTAGACGTACTGGTCCGTGGGATCCGGCACCGTGTCGGGCAAGGACAGACAGGCCCGAACGATACGGCTTCCCGCCGGCTTGACGAAGCCGGGGACCAGACGCCTGCCGGGCACGTCCAACGGGGACGAGGACAAGGGCGCCGCTTCCGCGTCCACCGCGAACACGACCTGTCCGCCGGGAAGGGCCACGCTGCTGGGAAACGGCTCGCAGTCGATACCATCGGCGCGGACCACCCCCTCGGCGCGCAGCCCCTCGAGCGCGGGCGTGACAAGGCCGCTTTCGGTCATCCGGCAAAGCTCCAGGGGAACCCAGGGCGTCTTCTTCCCGTCGGTCACGGTGCCGATGAACACCCGACGGTCATTGCCGTCGGTCTCGCACCGTACGAGGAGCGCGTACCCGCGACGCGCCACCATGTCGCGTGCGAGCGTGTCATCCCGGCCGAAGACCCACTCGATACGGCCTTCCTTCGCGCCCAGGCTGTCCGCCGCTTTGCGCCAGCTCCGGTAGTCCTCCGGGTGGAGCTCGAACCGAAGACGCGTTTTCGTGCGACGCAGCCGGAAGTCCACGGCATCGCCGTGGCAATGCCCGAAGCTGCGCAGTTCGCCTTGGGCCGCGTGCCCCTGCCCGGCGAGCCAGCGAGTGGCATGGGCCTTGACGAACAAGTGGTCGGCACCGTCCACACTGTTGGTGGTCCGGTGGCATTCCCCACGGCCAGGGTCGGCTTCGTGGGCGAAGTGACAGACCCTTGTCACATACCGCTTGGGGCGCAGAGGCTCTCCACAGCCGCCGAGAAGCGTGCCGCACCAGAAGTCGTCCTTCCCGTACTGGCGGAGCAACTCATCGAGGTTGTGCGGCTGTTCAGGCAGAATCACCGGCTGGTCCGAGTCTCGGCCGCCAATGACCGCGGTCTGGATGAGACGGGTGTCGATCTGCCCCAACTCCGGGTCCTCCGATGAGCATGCGAGACGAACGCCTCGAGAGACAAGAGAGTAGGACGAATTCTGGCATGCGCGCATCGCACCACATGCCCTGAATGCGAAAATCTTGGTCAGGTTGGACCGATCTGGAATCGGGCCCCGATGTCAACCTTCGAAGAATTTCCGAAGCCGCCCCCCCTAAGCGGGCAGCGCGGGGAACACGACCACCGAGCCGTCCCTGTTGCGGGCGATCTCAATCGCCACGTCCGTAGTGCGTCTGCTGACCGTGACGCCGTCGCCCAGCTGGTGAATCCGGTGTGCCGCGCGCATCAGGCGATCGACTTCACCAGGCGTGAAGACGGGTCGCAACCCGTTCGGGCGTGCCAGTTCCAGCGCCGACAGGCGTAGCAGGACACCGGCGATGCCCGACTCCAGTTCGTCGAGGCGCTGGTGGTCGCGCTTGAGTGCGCGGGTGAAGTTCCCGAACAGGTTGCCGGGATCGTTCTGGGCATGCTCGACGGCTTGCAGGACGATGACCCGCTGCTTCAGCGCAATGGCCAGGGAAGCGAGTTCGAGGTGGGCGCGGAACCTGCCGCCTTGGTCTTCGACGCCGGGGAACAACTTGGTCAGCGTGCCGATCTCGACGGCCTCGCCGTCGGGCAGCTTGTCGAGTGCGCTCTGCCACCGGGCAAGGCGGCGGTCAGCGGCGCCCAGCGCCGTGTTGATGGCATGCACTGCCGAGTCCAGTCCCAGCGAGACACCGAGCTTGCCCTGGTCGAGCAGAATGGCGGTGGCTTTGTCGATGGCATCGCGGCAGCCGTCGAGTTCGCTGTGCTCGTCATCGAGCTTCTCTTCGTGCAGTTGCTCCAGCAGTTCTGTGATGTGCTCGATGGCCTGCTGGCGCTTGTGGTCGGCATGCGCACTCACCCCCACCGCTACGGCCATGAGCACGAGCGGCGCGGCCAAGGTGAGCGCCGCGCTGCCGGTGGCCGCGACGCCGGCCGTTGCACCGGCCCCACCGGCTGCGCCTGCTGCCGCCGCTTTACCGACCGGCATGAACGTCGCGCCGGCAACGATGCGGCCCATTGGGTTCACGAGTGGGCCGCGGATGCCACCGGCCACCGCCTTCGACGCCATCGGGCGAACGATGCCCTGACCGAACTGGGCGGCGACCTTCGCCGGAACGACCATGCGATACAGGTTTTCGCCGACGGCGGTCGCCCTGGCCGCCGTGGAGGAACTCCGCGCTGATTGCGTGACGAGCTGCGACAAGTGTTGTGCCAGGGGACTCACGGCATCCAGCGGGATGCCTCGGCTGCGGTCGAGCTCGTCGGGCAGCGGATGTACCTCAAGTGTGACGATCGGCTCGTCGGCCAGGACGGCCAGCACGCCGCGCAGTTCACCCAGGCGCTCAGCCGTCATCGGCCCGTCTCCGGCCAATGCAGGAACCCGGACGTCACCGGTCACAAGCGTCCATACCGGAACGGTTGCCTTGCGGTAGTCAATCATCGTCTCCCCCTTGTTTTCCCACAGCAGCCTACGGCTGACTGGAATGATCCGTTTACCTGAAGAGTTTGAATCGATTGACAGTGTCAACAGGTAGGCTGTGCGACACTCAAACAGACCTCACCCCGCACGGAAGGTCACCCATGTCCCAGCCCGACCGTCTCCTCGGCGCGCCAGACTTCCGGCTCAAGCTCCCCAATGACGGTGGAGAGGCGCACGGGCATCTGCTCACCGAGTTCGGCGGGAACGGCACGCACAAGTTCCTTCTGCACGAGGGATCGTTCGTGGTGGCGGAGGCATCGCCCAGTCTCCACGCACACCGACGCCAAATCCGTGCGGAACTGCGGGCGGACGGCGCACTGGTCGACGTCCCGGTGGACCCCGACCGGGCCGGGGCGCCGCCGCGTTGGGTCGCCACGCGTGACATCCCGTGCAACTCCTCCTCCTCCGCCGCCGCGCTGGTGTACGGCTACCACGCTTCCGGGCCGGAGTCCTGGCGGACAGCCGAGGGCCATCCGCTCGCCGACTACCTGTCCACCGCCTGGCGTGCTCCGCGCAAGGCGTGGCTCGTGCGCGGCAACAACGTCTCGGGGCACAACCTGGTGCGACAGCTGTGGCTGAAGGAGGGGATCGTCTCGCTCTCCGGTGCGCATCTGCCGCCCCTGGAGGAGAGCGATCCGACCAAGAGCACGCTCCGTCGCTTCGTCGAGGACGGGTACGAAGGTGCGGCCTCGTACAACCAGAAGCGCGGTCTCGTCGACGAGTTGCACGGCTTCCTGACGCAGATGCGCGTCGGCGACACGGTGGTCACCATAGGCGACGGCCGGCTCCATCTCGGACGGATCACCGGGGAGGCCGCGCAGACCGCGTCCCCCGGTGGCCTGTCCAATCTGCGGCGGACGGTCGTCTGGGAACCCGACAGTCACCCGTACGAGGAACTGCCGGAGGCCGTGCAGCAGAAGCTGTCCGTGCAGCATGACGTCGTCGACCTGACCGGTGTCCTGGAGGCGCTGGACGGACTCGCCGGCCCCACCGACCCGGCCGCGTCCGCCGACCCCGCCCTGCGACCCGTCACCGAGCGGCCCGTGCCCCGGGAGCTGGTCCTGCCGGACGTGACCGACGCCCTCGCCGCCGACCTCCTCGTCCACAAGAAGGAATGGCTCGACGATGTGCGTGAACTGCTCGTCGACGAGCGGCAGTTGGTCTTCTACGGCCCGCCCGGCACGGGCAAGACCTATCTGGCGATGAAGCTGGCCGAGCACTTCGGCGGCGGTCCCGAGCAGGTCAAGATCGTGCAGTTCCACCCGTCGTACGCCTACGAGGACTTCTTCGAGGGGTTCCGTCCGGTGGAGGACGACGAGACCCATGAGGTCGCCTTCCGGCTGACGGCGGGGCCGCTGCGGGAACTCGCCGATCTCGCCTCCCGCGAGGGCAATCGGCACGTCCCGCACTTCCTGATCATCGACGAGATCAACCGGGCCAACCTCGCGAAGGTCTTCGGTGAGCTGTACTTCCTGCTGGAGTACCGGACGCGGTCCGTCCGTCTCACCTACTCCGGCGACGATTTCGCGCTGCCTCCCAACCTGTTCGTGATCGGCACCATGAACACCGCCGACCGGTCGATCGCGTTGGTGGACACGGCGATGCGGCGCCGTTTCGCGTTCGTGGAGCTGTCGCCCCGTACCGAGCCGACCGCCGGGCTGCTCGCGCGGTGGCTGGAGAGCGAGGGCCGGGACGGGGAACCCGCCCGTCTTCTCGACGCCCTCAACTCCCGTATCGACGACCCGGACTTCGCCATCGGGCCCTCCTACCTGATGAAGCCGGGTGTGTACCGCGAGGGCGGTCTCGACCGCACCTGGCGCACGAAGATCCTCCCGCTGCTGGAGGAGCACCACTACGGCGAGGGGCTCGACGTCTCCGCCCGCTACGGGCTCGACTCGCTGCGCGAGCAGCACCCGTGACCGCGACCGCACCCGTGACCGCAGCCGCGACCACCGTGCCGGATGTGACGCTGCGCGAGTACGGGCCCGCGCTCTCCGTCCCCCTGACCGCCGGGGCCGGGCGGGCCCTCGCCGCCGCCGGAATCCTGCAGAGCGCGACCCCGGACCCCCGCCGGGAGGGGCACTGGCTGCTGCGGGCGGGCAGCCGGGTCGGCGCCGTGCGCACTCCCGGTGGTCCAATCCTGCGGATCATGCCCAAGACCCCCGTGAGCCGGTTGTTCTTCCTCCTCGGCTTCAGTCTCGACCCGGCACGGGCCTGGCGCGACAGCCGGGAGGGCACCGTCGACACCGGTGCTCACGACGACGTCGTCCCCGCGCTCGCGCACGCCGTGGAGCGGCAGGTCGACGCGGCTCTGCGGCAGGGGGT
This sequence comes from Streptomyces sp. sk2.1, assembly GCF_008120935.1. Classification (GTDB taxonomy): domain Bacteria; phylum Actinomycetota; class Actinomycetes; order Streptomycetales; family Streptomycetaceae; genus Streptomyces. The sequence continues at coordinate 7,499 of NZ_RDBO01000059.1, read as the reverse complement.
GCTCCAGGGCTACCGCGAGGTGGAGGAGTCCGCGCTGGTCGTGCGCGGGCGGCTGCGCGAGGCCGAGCAGATCCGGCGGCACTTCGGCCGGACGCCGCCCGTGGAGATCGCGTACGACGCGTTCACCACCGACACCGCCGAGAACCGCATACTGCGCGCCGCCGTCGAGCAGTTGCTGCGGCTGCCCGGCGTGCCCGGCCCGGTCCGTCGGCGACTGGCCCATCAGCGCCTGCGTCTCGCCGACGTCAAGCCGCTGGTGCGGGGGCAGGAGCTGCCGCTCTGGCAGCCGTCGCGTCTCAACTCCCGTTATCAGCCCGCGCTGCGGCTCGCCGAAGCCGTCCTGCGCGGCGCCTCGCCCGAGCACCGGCCGGCCACCGGGGCCGAACCACTCGTCGTGGACGGCTTCCTGTTCGACATGAACAAGCTGTTCGAGGACTTCGTCACGGTCGCGCTGCGCGAGGCTCTTCGTGAGCACGGTCTGACCGCGCGGCTCCAGGACCCCCACCACCTCGACCTCGCGGGTCTGGTGGGAATGCGTCCCGATCTCGTCGTCCGGACCGGGGACGGTCGCACTCCGGTCGCCGTGGCCGACGCCAAGTACAAGATCGAGAAGGCCGACGGGCTGCTCAACGCCGACCTGTACCAGGCCCTCGCGTACGCCACGGTGCTCGGTCTGCGCGAGGCCCACCTCGTGTACGCGGCCGGGCGGCAACCGGAGCGCTTCCACGAGGTGCGCGGCACGGCCGCCGGGGGTCGGCCCGGGGTGCGTCTGTACCAGCACAGCCTCGACCTCTCCCGTACGCCCGAACAGCTCCTGTCGACGATCCGGGAACTCGCCGGAAAGCTGGCTTCGGCGGCGTCACGCCCTCGTTCGCCGGCCGACATCACCCAGTAAGGAAGAGATTCATGCCCCGGCTCGCCTTCGCCCAGAGCTTCTGGGACGGCTACGACACGTTGGAGAAGCCGGTGCGCGCCGGCGTACGCAAGGCCATGGGCAAGTTCCACGCCCTGACCGCCGCCGAGCTCAACGCGGACAAGGGCCTGCACCTGGAGTCGGTGAACAACGCCCGTGACCCACGGATGCGGACCATCCGCATCACCGACTTCTGGCGGGGTGTCGTTCTCGCGCCCGACGACGGCAGCGATGTGTTCCTGCTGGTCAACGTCCTGCCGCACGACGACGCCTATACGTGGGCGGCGAAGCGCCTGTACAGCGCGAACACGGCGACCAGGGCCCTGGAGGTGCGCGACGCCGTCGCCCTGGACGAGCTGACCCCGCTGTACGAGACGGCTGCGGCGGGTGCGCCCAGGCTGCTGTTCGCAGAGATCTCCGACGGCGCCCTGCGTGAACTGGGCCTCGACGACCAGGTGCTGCGCGCCGCGCGTTCCCTGGTCGACAAGGCCCAGTTGGAGGCGTTCTCCACTCTTCTGCCGGAGGACCAGCTGGAGGTGCTCCAGTACCTCGCCGAGGGCTTCGGTCCGGAGGAGGTATACCGGGACGTCGTCGCCGTCCGCCGGCCCGCCGACGCACCCGCCGAACCGGTCGAGGACCTGGCCACGGTGATCGCCAACACTTCGGCGCGCATCCGACTGGTCACCGGGCCGCAGGAGTTGGAGGAGGTGTTGCAGAAGCCGTTCGAAGCCTGGCGGGTCTTTCTCCACCCCTCTCAGCGGCGCGCCGCCTACCGCCCCTCGTACGGGGGTCCGGTCCAGGTCACGGGCGGGCCGGGGACGGGCAAGACGGTCGCCGCCCTGCACCGGGTCAAGCATCTGCTGGGGCTCGGCGAGGACGGCCGGATTCTCCTGACCACGTACACGAACGCGCTCGCCGCCGGGCTGCGCGAGATGCTCAACCTCCTCCTCGACGAGGACGAGGGGCTGCTGGCCCGGGTCGATGTGACGACGGTCGACGCCTACGCCAACGGGGTCGTGCGCGCGAGGTCCGGGGCGGCGCCGCAGCCGATCGGGGACAGGGAACAGCGGCAGCTGTGGGAGAAGACCGTCAAGCAGCTCGGCCTGCCGTACACCGCCCAGTTCCTCGCCCAGGAGTACCGGCACGTCGTGCTCGGCCAGGATCTCCGTGATCTCGACTCCTACCTCGGTGCGAGCCGCCGGGGCCGGGGCACCGGCATGGGGCCCGCGCGCCGCCGGGAGGTGTGGAGCGGCGTCGAACGGTTCGAGCAGCTCCTGCGCGAGCGCGGTGAGACCACCCACCTGGGGGTCTGCATCCGGGCGGCGGACTTGCTGGCCGACGGGCCGGCCCCCTACACCCATGTCGTCGTCGACGAGGCGCAGGACCTGCACCCGGCGCAGTGGCGGGTACTGCGTGCCGCCGTGGCTCCCGGTCCTGACGACCTGTTCATCACCGGCGACCCGCACCAGCGGATCTACGATTCCCGGGTGTCGCTCGGTTCCCTGGGCATCGCCACAACCGGCCGCAGCTTCCGGTTGCGCGTCAACTACCGGTCCACCGAGGAGATTCTCACCTGGTCGGCGGGGCTTCTCGCGCCCGTCACCGTCGACGCGCTGGAGGGTGAGGGGACGGACTCGTTGACCGGCTACCGCTCCCTGCTCCATGGGCGCCGCCCCCGGGTCCAGGGGTATGGCACCCGGCAGGAGGAGACCGATGCCCTGGTGGAACGCGTCCGGGCGCTGCTCGCCGACGGCCTCGCACCGCACGAGATCGGTGTGTGCGCGCGTTTCAATCTCGCCCTGGACGCGGCCGAGGCCAAGCTCAGGACCGCCGGTGTCCCGGTGCTCCGGGTCAAGGGGCAGTCCGCTCCGGGAACGCAGGGGGTACGGCTGGCGACCATGCATGCGATGAAGGGGCTGGAGTTCCGGGCGGTGTCCGTCCTCGCCGTCAATGAGGGCTCCGTACCGTTCGCCCGTGCGGTGACCCCGCGCGAGGCGGACCTGCTCCAGCACGACGCCGACCTGCTCCGGGAGCGCTGTCTGCTCTTCGTCGCGTGCACGCGTGCGCGCGAGTCGCTGAGCGTGACGTGGAGCGGGGCCCCGAGCCCGTTCCTGCCGCGCCCGGCCTGATCGGTCCGGGCACGGGCCGATCCGGGCACGGGCCGGTGCGGGCACGGGCCGGTGCGGGCACGGGCCGGTGCGGGCACGGGCCGGTGCGGGCACGGGCCGGTGCGGGCACGGGCCGGTGCGGGCACGGGCCGGTGCGGGGCACCCGCCGAGGGGTGCCTGCGCCGTGCTTCATTCCTCCGGCGTCAGGGCGCCCGTGGCAAGGCCGTCACGGGCGACTTCGGCGAGCCGTCTGCTCAGTTCGTCGGCCTTGCGCATGCCTTCCTCGAACTCGGACACGGCCCGGAAGGCGGCCCCGTAGCGACGCTGCTCGTCGATGCCCATGCGAGGGATGCGCGAGCCCCGGGCGTCGAGACGGTACGTCCCACTGGCGCTCGTGGACCGGCGGGTGTTGACGGAGCTCCGCAGGAACCCCTGGAGGTAGTCGGTGTCGAGTTGCTCGCTGGCCGAGACCGGCTCCGATCCCTCGTACGCGACGAGTCCGGCGCCGACGAGATCCGCGATGCCGGTGGTCGCACCGGCCGACGGGCCCGGCCCGTSCCCGACCGCCAATTCGGGCAGGAGGGCGGCGAGTCGGCGGATCTGCTCCTCCAGTTTTTGGCGCAGGGCCGTGTACTCGCCGGAGTAGTCGTGGTGCCGGGAGCGGAGGTGGCTGCCGGGGGTGAGATCGACGGTGTCGTCGAGGAGTTCGATCGGCGACACGTCGGCGACCTGGTCGGGCCGCGGTTCCAGATCGCCGTCGGGGCCGTTGCCGGTCAGGTCGACCATGCGCACGGTGCGGTTCGTGTCCGCGCCCTCCGCGCGCTCGGGACGCCGCAGACACCACAGATGAACGGGCAGGGCGTGGGAGGTCGCCGTCCCTGGCGGCAGGGCGACCACTTGGCGCAGGACGCCCCGGCGTACGAGTTCCGACCGGATGCGGCGGCCCGCCTTGCGGTAGGCGACCGATGCCGGCATGACCATGAGGACCTGGCCGCCCGGCCCGGTGTGCGCGTACGCGTGCTGGAGCCAGGCGAGCTCACCCTCGGCCTTGGACGGAGTGCCGAGCTCCCAGCGCGAGTCGAGCAGCAGCTCCTCCCGCCCCCACTCGGTCACTCCGGCCGGTGGGTCGCAGACGACGAGATCCGCCCTGAGATCCGCCCATTCGTCCGCGCGCAGGGAGTCTCCCGCCACGACGTGGACTCCTGACCGGCCCAGGAGGTCGGCGCGGAGCTGTGCGAAGCGGGCGCTGTCGGCGTCCAGCTCCTGACCGCGGCAGCGCATGCCCGGCCGGGAGGCGACGGACAGGAGCAGCACCCCGATTCCGCAGGCGGGGTCGAAGACCGTGGCGTCGGAGGGTAGTTCGGGAGCGAAATGGCGGACGGCACGCACCACGCGCTCGGGAGTCACCTGCTCCGATCCCGCGCGCCGGGCGGAGTCCATGAACCGTTCGGTCAGCCCGTTCACGAGGTCGGCGGGCGCCGCGGTCCGGGCGAGTTTCCGTACCCGGGGGGCGACGTCGTCCGGCAGCCCCGGCGCGGGTCTCCCGGCCAGCGCCGCGGCCACCTCCGCCAGGCCCGCGACCATCTGCTCCCCGTACGCGGCCCGCAGGGCCTGCCACAACTCGACCTCGGGTGACATCTCCTGGCCCTTGCGCTGCCGGTCCAGCCATTCCTGGACCTCGGCGAGCGCGAAGAGCGGACTGTTCGCGGCGCCCCCCGCCGGCGTCGGGAAGTCGTCGTGGCGCCGACGCCAGTTGGAGACGGCAGCCCGGGTGACGCCGGCCAGTCGAGCGATCTCGGCACCGGTGACCAGGGGGCCGACCGGTGAAGCTGCGTTGTCCGTCATACACCCAGCGTACACGGATCAACATTCCATCTCCAGAGTGAAGTCTGTTGACAGTGCACACAGACAGATGTCAATGTCATCGTGTACCTGATCCATCCTGGGCGGGTACGGCATGCGGCGCGTCCTTGCCGCAGCCGCCTCATCCCGTCGTGTCCCGCGGCCGCAGGGCTGCCCGGACCGGCCTGCGGCGCCCCCCTCCCTCGCCCCGTGGTCCTCGTACGGCCACGACGACGAAGGACACCGGTGCGTCCCGCCCACCTTCAGACCTTTCGCCCACTGCACCACGGAGGCCCGCCTTGGCATCGAACACCGCGGTACGCACCGTCTACCGGCTGACCGGTGTCGCGCCCACCCCGGAGGCCATGCTGGACGCCCTCGACCCGGAGCTTCTGGACAGGTTCGATGCCGATCTGTACCTCCCCGACGCACTCGGCGTTCCGGCTGTGTACGTCACCTGCGGGATGGAGCACGGCGAGGCCCCGTGGTGCGAACCCATGGCGCGCACCACCGGCATCACCGTCGCCGAGAACGTCCGCCGCACCGCCGCCGTCCTGCTGCTCGCCGTCGACGGCACGGTGTACGCCATCGGCTGCGACCAGGGGTACCGGCTGGTCCCCGACCGTCTCAAGGACAAGCGCTTCGGGCTCTCCTTCGCCATCCGGCAGATGGACCCGAACATGATCCGCGGGGCGGTCTCGCAGTCGCTCGGCCAGGCACGTACCGACATCTCCCTGGTTCCGAGCGGCGCCCCGGTCCCGCTGCTCGGCCTGCGTGAACACTCGCGTGTCGTTCGCAGTCTGGGCGGCTACCTCGACGACCTGCCGCTCACCCGCTCGCGGTACACGCGCGGAAAGGCGGTCAGCGCCCAGGGCGGATGCGGGTTGCGGATCGCGCTGGGGATCGAACCCGAGGCCCTGCTCTCCGACTTACGGACCATCTCCAGGATCTGCCGCGAGGACATCCCGCACCAGGAGCTGGAGTTCGTCGACCACATCGTCCCGGTCACCGATCCGGCGGCCCTCGACGCCCTCGACCGGCAGCTGGACGACCGTCTCGGCCGGCCCGCCGACGGACGGATCTCCTCCGTCGTCCCCTCCGACCACCACGCGGCATACGCGGAGGCCACCGTGTACATGACGCGGATCAACAGCACCGACGCCTGGTGCTCCGACGACTTCGACCTCGGCTACGTACTCATGCGGGCCCGGCTCGCACCGCCCGGACGACGTCTCAGGGTGTTGCGCGAAGGGACGGTAACCCTTGCCAGGGACCGCCGGGCAACCCCCACCGTGACCAGCGCACTGGCCTGGCTGGAGGCCGAATCCTCCCTGGGCTCCAGGCGGTTCTTCCTCCTGGAGGGCGAGTGGTACGAGGGCGGTGCCGCCTACGTCGTGGAGAGCCGGGCCACTGTGGCGGCCCTGTTCTCTCCCACTCCCTCCGTCTCGATGCCCGCCTGGCTCAAGGGGGAGTCCGAGAACGCCTACAACAACAGGGTGGCCGATGAGGAACGGCCGGGCTGGCTCTGTCTCGACACCAGGAACGTCACCAATCCCCTCCGGTCCCGGGACCAGGTCGAGATCTGCGACCTGCTCATGCCCGACGGCACCCTGGTCCTCGTCAAGCGTGCAGGCGGTTCCGGTCCGCTGAGCCACCTGTTCAGCCAGGCCAGGGTGGCCGTGGAACTGCTCCAGGAGTCCGCGCGGGTCCGGGCGGAATTCGTCGCGAAGGTCGCCCGGATCAGTGGGGGCGGCCGTGTGCTTCCCGACGACTTCACACCCAGGCGGATCATTCTCGCCATGCTGCTCAAGAACCGCGAGAGTCTGACCCCGGATTCCGTCTTCGGCTTCTCCCAGATCACCATCTCCCAGACCGCGAAGGCCCTGGCGGCACGCGGGGTGGCCGTCGAGGTCGTCGGAATCCCGGAAGGCGATGCCGGCGCGCTGTCCCTGCCTCCGAGCCGTGCGGAGGTCGGCGCGGGGGTTCCCGGCTGATTCGGCCTGGGAGAACGCCGGTACAGCGGTCATCGGTGAGAACGGTGATGGTCCGGGTGGCGCGAGTGCACCGGCCCGTCAACGACGCGGCTACAGCCCATGGAGCCATGGCCCGTCACTCCAACCGCTTGATCATCTGCGAGACGCGTCCCTGGGAGACCCCGATGCGCTCGGCGGCGCGGCCGAATGAAGCTCCTCGGCCAGCACCGAGAAACATTCGAGCTCCCGCAGGGGCAGGTCCGGCAGCGGTGGGGAGGTCGTCACGGGCCGCAGGGACAGGCGGGGACCGGACGTGCCGCGGCGGTCGTTCCCGGCCACCCGGTCCGGGCTCACGGCCCGGGGCGGTCGCTCGGCGCGGGGCGCGGTTCAGCGGCCGATGTCGCGGGCGAGGTCCAGGCCGAGGACGCGGTCGAGGTGGGCGAAGGTCTCGAACTTGGCGCCCGGGGGGACGTCGGGGCGGTCGGTGAGGGCGGTGAGCAGGTCGAGGACGGCGGCGGTGTCGAGGTTCTCGGTGAGTGCCGCGTACGACTGGCGCAGCAGGTCGGCGGGGATCGGTTTGGAGGGGTGGCGCGCCCAGTCGGCCACCTGTCCGCGCCACCGGCGCAGGGTCTTGYGGGCCTCGGCGAGGGCGGGGCCGGTGAT
>NZ_RDBO01000058.1:11173-21332 GCF_008120935.1 Streptomyces sp. sk2.1 | reverse complement strand
CTGGTCCTTCCCGATCACGAGCCGCTGGATCACCGCGACCACCACGGTCAGCGCGAAGAGCGCGACGCCGATGGCGGAGGCGTAACCCAGGTCGAAGTACTTGAAGCCCGCGTCGTAGAGCTGGAAGACGAGCGTGTAGCTGGCGTTGGCGGGGCCGCCGCCGGTCATGGTGTAGACGGCGTCGAAGACCTGGAACGAGGCCGTCGTCTCGATCACGGCGAGGAAGAACAGGGCGGGCTTGAGCTGCGGCAGCACGATGTGCCGGAACCGCTGCCAGGGGCCCGCGCCGTCGGTGAGCGCCGCCTCCTCCAGCTCCCGCGGGATGTCCTGCATCCGGGCCAGCAGGATCAGCATCCCGTACCCGAACCGGGACCAGACACCGACCAGCGCGAGCGCGGGCAGCACCAGCACGTCGTCGGAGAGCCAGGAGCCCTCGGACATCCCCAGCCAGCCCATCAGGGTGGACCACGGCCCGCCGGTGGAGAAGATCCAGACGAAAACGGTGGCCGCCAGCACCAGCGAGGTGACGACCGGCAGGAAGAACACCGACCGGAAGAACTTCGCGCCGCGGAACGCACGGCGGGTGATCAGCGCCAGGGACACCGACGCGATCAGCGTGCCCGGCACCGCGAGCACCGTGTAGAGGACGGTGACCTTCAGCGCCTGCCAGAACAACGGGTCGTCCCACAGACGGGTGAAGTTGTCCAGCCCGATGAAACTGCCGCCACCCGTCAGGGAGTAGTCGGTGAAACTCATCAGCACCCCGGCGACACCCGGACCGAACCGGAACGCCAGGAAGAGCAGGAAACACGGCAGGACGAAAAGCAGGCCGATCCGGGCCTCGCGGCGCGCCTGCGGCCCGCTGCGACGGCCCCGGCGGGTGGGTTCCGCGACGACTGCCACGGCGATCTCCTTGCGATACGGGGAAAGGGGGGAGAGGTGGTCCCCCGTCCGCCGGGCGTGTGGTTCGACGGACGGGCGGGGGCGCCGATGTCAGCGGCCGAGTAGCGGACCGGCCGCCTTGGCAGCGTCGTCGAGGGCCTGCCGGGGAGACTTCTTGCCGAGCATCGCGGCCTGGATCTCCGGGGCGAGCACGCCCATCACCTCACGGGACTTCTCTTCCAGCGACCCGGTCTCCATGGCCGGGAGTGTGTCGGCCACGGCGGTGAGGATCTCGTCGTCGGGGTAGAGGTTCCCGGCGGAGGTGCGGGCCGGGAAGGTACCGGACTGCTTCTGCAGACCGGCGGCGTTCTTGGCCTCGGCGACGAACGAGATCCACTCTCCAGCCGCCTTGACGTCGGCGCCCTTGAGCATCGACAGTGCGCCGACGGTGCCGTAGCCGACCGATGCCGTCTCCTTCAGCGGCGGCTGGACGACGATGTTCTCCTTGCCCCAGAACGGCTCGACGTCCGCCGGGGTGTTCTGCCAGGTGCAGGCCACCTTGCCCTTGGCGGTCGGGGTCTGCTCCAGCTTCGGCGTGGTGGCGACCAGGTCCTTGTCGGTGTAGCCGCCGTCGACGAGCTTCTTCAGGTACGTCAGCGCCTTCACGCCGGCCGCGTCGTTGAAGGTGACCTGCTTGCCGTCCTCGGAGAAGACGTCGCCGCCGGCCTGCCACAGCAGCGGGTAGAAGGTCATGTTCAGCGTCTGCTGGGTGTCGCCGCTGTAGCTGGTGGCGTAGTAGCCCTTCTTCTTCAGCTCCGGCGCCAGCGCCTCCAGCTCGGCCCAGCTCGTCGGGTAGTTCTTCTCGCCGATCGCCGCGAACACCCGCTTGTCGCAGATCAGCGGGTTGGCGCTGGTCAGGACGGGAGTGCCGAGCGCCTTGCCGTCGTACGTGACGGACTTCAGGGCGAAGTCGGTGTAGTCCGACCTGGCGTCGGCCGGCATGTACTCGTCGGCCGGAACGATGCTCCTGGCGTACTTCGGCAGCTGGTCCGGGATCAGGTAGACGACGTCCGGGCCCTTGCCGGAGGCGATCGCGGTGGCCAGTGCGGTGTCGCGGTTGGCCCACGGGAAGGTCTCCACCTTCACCTTGGTACCGGTGTGCTTCTTCTCGAACGCCTTGACCAGGCCGTCCCAGTAGGCCTTGTTCTTGGCCTCGTCGAAGATGACCGGGTAGGTCCACATGGTGATGGTGTCGTCGTCGGTCCCGGATCCGCAGCCTGCGAGGACGGTGGTGGCGAGGGCAGCTGAGAGCAGCGGCACGGTGACGGCACGGGGTCTCGGGCGGCGACGGGCGATACGGAACATGAGCGGAAACCTCCTGGGGATGAGCGGGGAACGGTGTTGTTCGGGGACGTGAATCAGCGCGCCGGCACGCTCTGTACGGAGCCGGTGAGGCGGGCGCGTTCGGCGGCGAAGGCCGCCAGGTGGCTGCCGAGCGTGGCCTTGGTGCCGGAGCGGACCGCGGCCGGGTCACCGGTGGCGACGGCGTGGACGAAGGCATCGATCAACGCCATGTCCCCGCCGCCGTGTCCCTCGGCGGCGTTGGAACCGCTCGTGTCAACCTCGTGGACGGTGACCTCGTCGGTGCGGAAGTCGTGGACGGTGACACGCTTGCCGTCGCCGATCAGCCAGCCGTGCGAGCCGAAGATCCGGGTCTGGCGGTCGGTCTGTTCGGTGAAGGCGACCATGGTGAACGTCGCGGTCATGCCGCCGGACAGCTGCATGGCGAGGACCTGGTGGTCGACCACGTCGTTGTCGACGCGGTAGGCGCACAGGCCGTACGGGCCCTCGCGCAGCGCGGTCAGCAGCTCGGTCTCGTCCGTGGAGTCCGTGACGTGGGTGACCGGCCAGACCGCGCCCTTCTCGCGCAGCGTCGGCACGTACAGCTTGAGTGCGGAGTAGGGGCAGCCGTCCTCGGCCGCGCAGTCCAGGCAGCGCTCCGCGGCATCGGCCGGGGCGTTCTCGGGCCGGAAGTGCTTGAGCCCGCCGAAGCTGGCGACCTGCTCGATGCGCTCCCCGGTGATGTAGGAAATCCAGTCCAGGTCGTGACAGGACTTGGCGAGCAGCATCGGCGAGGAGTCCTTCTCGCTACGCCACGGCCCGCGCACGTAGGAGTGCGCGTAGTGCCACCAGCCGACGGGCTCCAGGTGCTCGACGCTGACGAGTTCGCCCAGCACGCCCGAGCCGACAACCTCCTTCACCAGGTCGGTGTAGGGGGTGTAGCGCAGGACATGGCAGACGGCGAAGAGTACGCCCGCCTTCTCCACGCCCTCGATGAGGGTGCGGGTCTCGGCCTCGCTGGGCGCCAGTGGCTTCTCGGCGAGGATCGCGTACCCGGCCCGCGCCAGTGCCAGGACGGGCTCGACGTGATTGCGGTCCTGGGTGGCGACGATGACGGCGTCGGCGACGGCATCCCCCTCGACGAGCGGCCGCCAGTCGTCGAACTCGAGCTCCGCCCCGGCTGCGGCGCGGGCCGCCGGCCGGGGATCGGCCACGGCCACGAGGCGGGCGCGTTCGGGGTGGGCCTTGATCCACGCGGCGTACGTCAGACCGCGGTTGCCGGCGCCGACGAGGGCCACGCGGACGGGCCGATCGGATATCGGAAGGTGCATGGACATTCCCAAGAGCTCCCTGGAGGTGAAGGAAAGGCACGCGACCGGCAAGGCGTGCGGTGGGGCCGGGGGGCGTCTCCCGCTGCGATGCCTGGACGCGAAGCCGTCAACGGTTGCCGGGTGCGGAGAACCGACAGGGGCCGGCTGCTGATGCGTACGGTGCGTGCCGGGGCCGCCCGAAAGCCGGAAGGCGGACCGCGCGGTGGTCTCCGCGATCCGGAGCACGGGCTGCCCGGGTGATGGCGGCAGGTCCGGAACGGCCGTTCACGGGCGCGCCGCCGTGGGCCGCCGGTTGTGCGCGAGATACGTCGTCTCGATGTGCTCGACGGCTCGCCAGATCGCACCGAGTGCGACCCGGTCGTCGCCGAGCGAGGACGGCTGGAGATCGGGGACCCGGATGCACAGCGGCTCCAGACGGTTACGGAGGCGAGGGAGCAGGACGTCGGCGGACTGGSCCAGTCCGCCGCCCAGCACGACCCGTTGCGGGTCGACGGTCAGCACCATGGCCGCAAGGCCGAGGGCCACGTCGCTGGCGTAGCGGTCGACGGCGCGCACGGCGACGGTGTCACCCCGGCGGGCGGCGGCCAGCACATGGGCGGCGGCGTTCCGCGGGGGTACGTCGGACGGGACGGCGGGACAACACGCCAGGCGGGTGGCGGCGGTCGCCCAGGGGGTGACGGGGAAGCTGCCGATCTCGCCCGCCGCGCCGCTGTATCCCCGGTGCACCCGGCCGCCGATGATCAGCGCCGCGCTGAGGCCGAGACCGGCGTGGATGTAGACGGCGTCCTCGATGTCCCGTGCCGCACCGAGGCGCTGCTCGGCGAGTGCGGCCAGCCGGGTGTCGTTGTCCACCAGAACCGCCCCGGCGCAGCGTTCGTCCAGGTGCTCGGCGAGCCGTACACCGGTCCAGTCGGCGGCCGCTCCCGCGAGTACGACCTCTCCCTCCGGGCCGACGACGCCGGTGGTGCCGGCGCTGATCGTCCAGATCTGGTGGGCGTCGATCCCCGCGTCGTCCAGGCACTCGGTCATCACCTCGCCGATGACGGCGAGCCGGTCGGCGCGCCGGATGTCCGGCGGCACCGTTCGGCGGGCCGTGGTGACGACCGTGCCGCAGAGGTCGGCGAGCACGGCGAGGACGCTGTGGGCACCGATGTCCAGCCCGAAGACATGACCGGACTCGGCCCGGAACCGGTAACGGCGGGCCGGCCGCCCCACCGCGCCGGGCGCGGGCGGGACTTCGGCCGCCCACCCCTGGTCGGTCAGCTCGGTGGCGAGGTCCTCCGCCGAGGCGCGGGAGAGACCGGTGAGCGTGGCCAGCTCGGTCAGCGTCACCGGCTCGCCGGCGCTTCTCAGCGCCCGCAGCGCGCCGAACGCGTTGAGCCGACGCAGCTGCGCCAAGTCACCGCCAGCGGGTCGGGATGCGTTCATGTACTCCTCTTGACGTCGTTTCGGCCATCGTGATTAATCAGAGAGTCCACGAAAACATTGCGGCGGTCAAGCGCCAAGATGGCGCAGATGCCGCTCTGAGTCGCGAACAAAACGACCACTTATTTGGAAGACTCTCATAACTTGGAGGGACGCGGTGCCCCGAAAACCCCCTGGACCGCTCTTCATCCTGCTGCTCGCCCTGACCGTCCTGATCGCGGGTCCCGCGCCCTTGGCCGCGGCCCGGGGCGGTGGTGCTGGCAAATCGGCACTGGACCGGACGTGGTTCGGCCCCGAGGCCGACCTCGGCGTCCAGCAGGAGACGGTCTCCGTCAACGACGCCGTGGTGGGCACGGAGGACGGCCGGCCCACGATGTACGCGACGGTCTCCGCCGAGAACGCGATCTTCAACGTCATCGACGTCCAGGACAACCGGCTGCTGCGCTCGTTCACGCTGCCCGGCGTGCAGCAGTCCTGGCGGCATGCGATCGGCCCCGACGGCACCGTCTACATCGCCGCCATCACCGGCGGCCAGACGGGAGAGCTGTGGAGCTACGGCCCGGCCGACAAGGAAGTGCGCAAACTCGGCACCGTTCCGGGCGAGAAGTCGTTGTGGTCGATGGCCACGGACCCGGAGGGCAATGTCTGGATCGGCACCTTCCCCAACGGCAAGGTGTTCAGATACGACCCGCGGAGCAGGGCCTTCCACGACTACGGGCAGATGGTGCCCGGCCAGCAGTACGTGCGCTCCCTCGCCTACCACGACGGATCCGTCTACGCGGGCGTGGGCTCCGTCGGTGACGTCATCCGGCTCGACACCGCCACCGGTACGAAGACGAAGATCTCCGACCAGGTCCCGGCGCTCCTCGGAGTGGAGCCCCGGCAGGTGCCCTTCGCCTACGACATGGCGGTCGTCGACGGCTGGCTGTTCGTCAAGTTCGCCGATCCGCAGATGAAGCTGCTCTTCTACGACCTCGGCGCCGGCAAGTGGAGCGACAAGTCCGTCGGCAAGAACACGCCTTCGGACGCGGGGGTCTTCTCCTTCAACCAGCTTCAGTCGCGGGACGGGAAGGTGTACGTCACCAACAACCGCGAGCTGTACGAGATCGACACGGCGACGCTGGAGTCCCGCTCGACCCGAATCGCCTTCGGTACCTCGCTGCGCGGTGCCGCCTGGATACCGCTCAATGATCCGGACCTCCCCGGGACCTCGCTCGTCACCCTGCAGTCGGGCGGCAGGATCACCGCTTTCGACATCGCCTCACGGCGCAGCAAGGCGCTGCCCTCGGTGATGCAGGGCGCGCCGAACCCGCTGCACAACCTGGAGGCGGCGCCGGACGGCACGCTGTTCATGAGCGGCTACCCCGGCGGCACCGGGTCCCGTTTCGACCCGCGCACCGGCCGCACCACCCGCTTCCCGATGGGCCAGGCCGAGGGCATGGCGGGCCTGGGCGACACGATGTACTTCGGCATCTACCCCGGAGGCATCATCTCCTCGGCGAAGCTGGACGCGGCGACCCCGGCCGTCTCCGAGAAGTTCCGTCTCGGCTCCGAACAGGACCGGCCGTACGTGATGAAGGCCCACGACGGCAAGCTGCTCATCGGCTCCATCCCCGACTACGGGAAGCTCGGCGGCGCGCTGACCATCTACGACCCCGCCGACGGGGAGAAGAAGACCTACCCCGACATCGTGCACAACCAGAGCGTCGCCGGGCTCGCCCAGCGCGGCGGACGGATCTACGGCTCCACCACCGTCCACGGCGGTCTGGGGACCGAAGCCACCGAGTCCGAGGCCAAGATGTTCGTCTGGGATGTCGCCGGCGAACGCAAGGTCAAGGAGCTCACCCTCGACCTCCCCGGCCTCGACAGCCCGAAGATGATCAGTGGTCTCGGCTTCGGCCGCGACGGCCTGCTGTGGGGCGCGGCCGACGGATTCCTGTTCGCGATGGACCCGGACACCCTCCAGGTCGTCAAGTACGAGAACGTCTACCCCGAGGTGAAGAACTACGGCATGTGGCGGCCGGTCTACCTCCGCTGGGGCGCCGACGGCCTGCTGTACACCACCCTGGCCGGCAAGCTCACCGTTGTGGACCCCAGGACCATGGACCACGTGACACTCGGCGACTACGACGAGGAGGTCGCCTTCATGACCCTGGCCCGGGACTCCGACGGCCACGAGAACATCTACTTCCTCGGCAAGACGGCGGAGTCCCGGCTGCGGATGATCCCGGTGCGCCGCGGCCCGGTCGGCACGGTGGCCGTCCACAACGCCGGCTTCGAGGTGGCGCGGCTGGACGGCGGTGCCGTCCCGGGGTGGCAGGGCGGTGGCACCCTGTTCGCCCTCTCCCAGGAGCGGGCGTACACCGGCAGACGCAGCATGAAGATCGTCGATGCGGCCCGGAGCGGCCCCGAGGCGTCGGCGGAGCTCACCGGTGAGCCGGTGCCGGCCACCGCGGGGGCGTACTACCGGGCCCGTGCCAAGGTGTACATCGAGGACGGAAGCACCGACGATTCGGTGCTGCTGCTGAGCTTCCTCGACAGGGCCGGCCGGCCGGCCGGCCGGACGGCGAGCGCACCGCTCCGCGGCGTGGACCAGCGGCGCTGGATCGACACGCAGGCCAGTGGTACGGCTCCGCCCGGTACGGCGTCGGTCCGCGTCTCGCTGTACTCGTCCGCGTGGAACCTCATGACCGGATACGTCGACGCGGTGAGCCTTCAGCGCACCAGGCGTGGGTGACACCCACGCACGGACACCGGGCCACGGCGACCGTACGCCGTGGCCCGGTGTCGTCGACGCGGCGCTCAGCCCCGCCGTCGAACTCGCACCGCACGGCATCACCGCCGGTGCCCTCGCACTCGGCGCGTTCCGGACCCCGATCGACGGCGCGTTCCCCTTCGACCGCGACGCGTTCGGGACGGCCT
This sequence comes from Streptomyces sp. sk2.1, assembly GCF_008120935.1. Lineage (GTDB taxonomy): Bacteria > Actinomycetota > Actinomycetes > Streptomycetales > Streptomycetaceae > Streptomyces. The sequence continues at coordinate 13,431 of NZ_RDBO01000058.1, read as the reverse complement.
GCCGGGAGCGTGTTCCGCTTGGCTGCTACCGGGTGCCCGGCGAGAACATGGGCGCTGCTGCTGTTCGCCTCGGACGTCGGGGCGTACATCAGCGGGCCCGGATCGTCATGGACGGCGGCGTGCTCGCCGAACAGACGCACCGGATGCGCTTCATCCGCCCCGCCGCGTACACGGCGTACGACGCTCAGCTCCGCCACCCTTCGGTGACCGGGTGTACACAGAAAGAAACTTGACGTCATGACACACACCTTGCGCACCCTCGCCCCGGCCGACGAGGCAGCCGTGCACGCACTATGGGCGATCTGCTTCGACGCCCCGCACCTCCCGGCACTGCACGCCCTGGACCCCGACCGCCACCGGCGGACCTTCGTGGCCGCGCGCGGTGACACGGTCGACGCCGTCGTCTGCTACGTGCCGCGGCAGCTCCGCGACGCCCACGGCCGGGTCGAACGAGTGGGCGGTATCGGCAATGTCGCCACCCGCCCCGAAGCACGGGGCCAGGGCCTGGTTCGCCGACTGCTCGCCCTTGCCGCCGAGGCCATGACCGCCGAGTCCTGCGCATGGTCCCTGCTGTTCACGGCCACTCCCGGGGTCTACGAGCGCTCGGGCTGGACCGGCTTCCGCACCTCCTGGACCGAGGGCCCGCTCACCACTGTTGGCCCACCCGAGCCCCGCTTCCGCATCCGTGCGGCCACCCCGGCCGACGCCCCGCGGCTGGCAGAACTGCACGCCGGATTCAACGCCGCACGCCCACTCACCGCGATGCGGACGGCCGACGACTGGATCCACCGCGTGCCCGCCTGGTACGGCCCCGGCGCCGAATGGCTGATCGCCGAGGACGACGGGGGGACGGCGGTCGGCTACACCGTGGCCCGGCACATCGGCGAGGCCGTCGAGGTCCGCGAGTGCGCGGTGACGGAAGCCGCACCGGCGGCCCTCGGTGAGTTGTTCGCTGCGGTGGCCCGCCGGGCCCGTGCGGCGGGCGCCGCAGTCGGCCGGTCCCACCTCCCCGAGGACCCGGCCGTCCGCGCTGCCCTGCCCCGGTTTCTCGCCCGGGATCAGGCCCGGGAGCGGACGCGGACGGTGGGCATGGCCCGCCCGCTCCTCGCCCCGCCGGAGTCGATACGCGCCACGCTGCAGGCCACGGGAGCAACCCACTGGCACGGCGACTCGTTCTGAGCCGGCAGTCCCGGGGACCGTTCTCGGGCGAGATTCTGCTCCACGGCATGTCGTCCGAGGCGGTGGCGTCGTGACCTGCGGTTGCGCAAGCGGGTGGCTGCGGAGCCGGGTGGCGCCGACCGGGCCGTCCTCCCACCCGGAGATACCGGAACCGGCTGCGGCCCGAGGCGCTTGTCGTCGATGTGCCTGTGATCCAGATCATGGTCCGCAGGTGCATCGTGGGCCGCCTCCCAGTGCCTTCTACAGGGTGTAGGCGACCGGCGAGAACAGGGACAGTGCGGATGGAGCAGAGTCGAGCCCGTGCGTTCGACGAGTTCGTGGCTGCCCGGTGGTCGGTGCTGATCCACCTGGCACGTCTGCTCGTCGGAGGCGATCGGCATCGGGCCGAGGACCTGTTGCAGGAGTCCTTGGTCAAGCTCTGGTTCGTCTGGCCCAAGGTCGCGGACGAGGCACCGGAGCCGTACGTCCGCAAGGTGATGATGCGTGCGGCGGCACGCTCGGGACAGCGGCGTTGGTGGGGTGAACGCCCCGTCGAGCAGCTGCCCGAGACGGCTGTTGTCGGCGATGTGTCAGCGGACGTGGTGGAGCGTTCCCGGCTGGAGGCCGCGCTGGCCCAGTTGTCGCCGAAGCAGCGGGTGGCGGTGGTACTGCGCTATTACCAGGACCTGCCCGAGGGGCAGGTGGCGGAGGTGCTCGGGTGCCCGGTGGGCACGGCTCGGTCCCATGCCACACGCGGAGTGGCTCGGCTGAGGCAGCTCCTGGGCAACGTGAACGAGCCGGTGCGGTGAGGGAGAACCCCATGGATCACTTCGAACGGCAGCTGGCACAGATGATGCGCGACACCGGGACGGCGCCCGCACCGTTCGAGCCGAAGCACCGGGAACGTCTCTGGGCAAGGGTGCGTGTCCGTCATCGGAGACGCGCCGCGCGGAGGGCAGCCGGCTCCGTCCTGGCCGTCGTCGGCCTCAGTGTCGGGCTGTCCCTGCTGCCCGGCCATGCGACCCGGGTCGAGCCCGGCCACCKCGGCCCACGGCCCACGACGAGCCCGCCGACCTCCGCCCCGCCCGCAACACCTGACG
>NZ_RDBO01000058.1:0-11073 GCF_008120935.1 Streptomyces sp. sk2.1 | reverse complement strand
TTGCGGGGGGTCGGGGGAGTGCCCCGGGGAGGGTGCGGTACCGGGTCCGAGTGCGGCCGGACCCGGTACCGCGCCCGGTCGGTCAGCGGCCGAGCATTGCCTGCGCGGCCTTCTGCGCGGCGTCCAGCGCCTCCTGCGGGCTCTTCTTGCCCAGCAGCGCCGCCTGGATCTCCGGCGCGAGCACGCCCTGGACCTCACGGGCCTTGTCCTGGAGCGGGCCCACGGTCATGGTCGGCAGCGTGGCGCCGACCGCGGTCTGCAGCGCGTCGCCGGGGTAGAGGTCGCCGCCGGACTTGCGGGCCGGGAAGTAGCCCGCGCCCGTCTGCAGACCGGCCGTGTTCTTCGACTCGGCGACGAAGTTCAGCCAGTCGCCGGTGTTCTTCTTGTCGGCGCCCTTGAGCATGGACAGTGCGCCGACGGTGCCGTAGCCGACCGATGCCGTCTCCTTCAGCGGCGGCTGGACGACGATGTTCTCCTTGCCCCAGAACGGCTCGACGTCCGCCGGGGTGTTCTGCCAGGTGCAGGCCACCTTGCCCTTGGCGGTCGGGGTCTGCTCCAGCTTGGGCGTGGTGGTGACCAGGTCCTTGTCGGTGTAGCCGCCGTCGACGAGCTTCTTCAGGTACGTCAGCGCCTTCACGCCGGCCGCGTCGTTGAAGGTGACCTGCTTGCCGTCCTCGGAGAAGACGTCGCCGCCGGCCTGCCACAGCAGCGGGTAGAAGGTCATGTTCAGCGTCTGCTGGGTGTCGCCGCTGTAGCTGGTGGCGTAGTAGCCCTTCTTCTTCAGCTCCGGTGCCAGCGCCTCCAGTTCGGCCCAGCTCGTCGGGTAGTTCTTCTCGCCGATCGCCTCGAACACCCGCTTGTCGCAGATCAGCGGGTTGGCGCTGGTCAGGACGGGAGTGCCGAGCGCCTTGCCGTCGTACGTGACGGACTTCAGGGCGAAGTCGGTGTAGTCCGACCTGGCGTCGGCCGGCATGTACTCGTCGGCCGGGACGATGCTCCTGGCGTACTTCGGCAGCTGGTCCGGGATCAGGTAGACCGCGTCCGGGCCCTTGCCGGAGGCGATCGCGGTGGCCAGCGCGGTGTCGCGGTTGGCCCACGGGAAGGTCTCCACCTTCACCTTGACGCCCGAGTGCTCCTTCTCGAACGCCTTCACCAGGCCGTCCCAGTAGGCCTTGTTCTTGGCCTCGTCGAAGATGACCGGGTAGGTCCACATGGTGACGGTGTTGTCGTCGCTGCCGCTGCCGGAACAGCCGGCCAGCACACCGACGGCGAGCGCGGTGGCCAGCGCGGGGGCGGCGACGGCGCGGACTCTGGAACGGCGGGTGAGGAGACGGGACATGAGCTGGTCCTCCGAGGACGTGAGGGTGGGGCGGGGAAGAGGGGGAGTCACCGGGCCGGAACCGTCTGGACGGTGCCGGTGTGCCGGGCGCGTTCGGCGGCGAACGCCGCCAGGTGGCTGCCGAGCGAGGTGGCGGGACCGGAGCGGACCGCCCCGGCGTCACCGGTGGCGACGGCGGTGACGAACGCGTCGACGAGTCCGGCGTCCCCGCCGCCGTGCCCGTCGGCCGCGTTCGAACCGGACGTGCCGAGTTCGTGGACGGTGGACTCGCCGGTCCGGAAGTCCTGCACCGTGACCCGCTCGCCGTCGCCGATCAGCCAGCCGTGCGAGCCGAAGATCCGGGTCTGCCGGTGGGTCTGCTCGGTGAACGCCACCATCTGGAAGGTCGCGGTCACCCCGTCCGTCAGCTGCATGGCCAGGACCTGGTGGTCGACCACGTCGTTGTCGCTCCGGTACGCGCAGACCCCGTACGGGCCCTCGCGCAGCGCCTGCACGAGGCCGGCCTCGTCGGTCGCCTCGGTGACGTGGGTGACCGGCCAGACCGCGCCCTTCTCGCGCAGCGTCGGCATGTACAGCTTCAGCGCGCTGTACGGGCAGCCGTCCTCGACCGCGCAGTCGAGGCAGCGCCCGGCGGACCCGGCCGGGGCGTTCTCGGGCCGGAAGTGCTTCAGTCCGCCGAAGCTGGAGACCCGCTCGATCCGGCCGCCCATGACGTACGTGATCCAGTCCAGGTCGTGGCAGGACTTGGCGAGCAGCATCGGCGAGGAGTCCTTCTCGCTGCGCCACGGCCCGCGCACGTAGCTGTGCGCGTAGTGCCACCAGCCGACCGGCTCCAGATGGTCGAGGGAGACCAGCTGGCCGAGCACGCCGGAGTCCACGACCTCCTTCACCAGGTCGGTGTACGGGGTGTACCGCATGACGTGGCACACCGCGAACAGGACTCCGGAGCGTTCCACGCCCTCGACGATCCGCCGGGTCTCCTCCTCGGTCGGGGCGAGGGGCTTCTCGGCGAGGATCGCGTAGCCGGCCTCGGCCAGGGCCAGCACCGGCTCCACGTGGAAGCGGTCCTGGGTGGCGACGACGACGGCGTCGGCGATGCGGTTCTCGACCAGCGGCCGCCAGTCGTCGAACTCGACGGGAGCGCCGGCGGCGGCCCGCGCCGCGGGGCGCGGGTCGGCGACGGCGACGAGCTCGGCGCGCTCGGGGTGCGCCTTGATCCACTCGGCGTACGTCAGACCGCGGTTGCCGGCGCCGACGAGTGCGACCCGTACGGGCCGGCCGGTGATCGGGGTATGCGTGGACACGGGAATCCCTGGTGCTCGATGGGGTGGTCAGATGCGCAGCGTGGCCGCGCTGTGGGCGACGCGCTCGCCCTCGTCCGGCAGCGCGGTGCGCTCGGTGCCGTCCTCGACGCAGCCGGTGTGCAGCAGATGGCTGTCGCCGGTGAACGCCGCGGGCCGCAGTTCGAGCCGGCCGCCGGTGAAGGTGGAGCCGGTGGCCCGGTAGCGGTTGGTGCCCTCGGTGACCAGTACGTGGGCGGTGCCCTTGGGCGCGGTCGAGTCGAGGCCGGACAGCTGCCAGTCGACGGTCCGTCCGGCACCGGTGCGCGACAGCAGGGCGCCGTCCTTGTTGGTGCCGTTCAGCCGCGTTCCGTCGACGCGCAGCCGCTGGTCCTTGTCGGAGGCCAGCTTGAGCCCGGTGTCGCGGAGTTCGCCGCCCAGCACGGTGATGTCGGTGTGCTTGAGCGAGACGGGGGCGGTGTCCTTCGAGCCGGTGAGGGTGCACTGGTCCAGGACGAGCGGCCCGGTGCCGTTGAACACCGCTCCGTCGACGCCCTTCAGGACGTTGCGCTGGAGGGTGAGCGGGGCGGTCACGTTGGCCTGGGTGATCTCCGCGCCGGCCGCGAACGCGAACGAGGAGTCGGCGATCACATTGGGGCGGGCGGACAGGTCCGAGGCCCGGGAGACGATCAGCGGACCCGTGGCCGTGCAGCCGCGCATCTGCACGCCGTCGGCGTTGACCCAGAGCATTCCGGAGCCGGACAGGGACTTCTTGCCGATGACGAGGACGTCCTCCAGGGTCAGATCGGTGATCTTGACCCGGGCCACGAACCAGGAGCAGGCGTGCCGGCGGACGGTGATCCGCTTGGCCCGGCCGCCCCAGGCGGCGCCGGAGTTGGCGAAGGTCATCAGCCCGGAGTTGCCGGTGTAGACGAGGTCGTGCTCGAACTGGCCGTGCGTCACGAACGGGCCCTCGTCGTCGCCGTCGCCGTGGCAGTTGGTGACGTAGCAGTAGGCGGAGGCCGTGAAGTCGTTGAGGTGGCGGGCGTTGGAGGTGTGACAGTCCTCGACGTGCCCGTACAGGCAGTAGATCTGCTGGGTGAGGTAGCCCGCGCCGCCGTACGTGACCGACTTCGGGTTGGTCAGCGAGCACTGCTCGGTGCGGTAGTACGTGCACCAGCGGCGCATCACGACCGGCCAGAAGGTGCCGACGGCCTCGATCCCGGAGACGTCGCAGCGCACCGCGTACTCGTACGCGACCGGGTGCGAGCCGGACATCTCGTCCTCGCCCCAGCCCTCGAAGACCATGTTGCGGACGTGGGCGCGGTCGACGGGCTCGACGCGGGTCCAGGTCAGGGTGCGTCCGGCGGCCAGGTCCCAGCCGATCTGGTAGTTGACCCGGATGTGCGTCGCGTCGACGACATCGGTGACCTGGACGAGCCGCTGGATCTCCTTCTCGTACTTGCCCGCCAGGGCGTTGACCTCCACGGCCCACCACTGGCCCACGGAGAACTTCGACGAGTCGCCGACCTCGAACAGGTCCGAGAGGTCCGGCATCGCCGCACCCAGGGTGTGCTTGACGGTGGTGTCGGTGAGGGTGCCGCGGAAGGAGAGGACGGCGCCGAAGGGGTTGTCGTGGGTGTTCTTCTCGATGCCTTCGGTGCGTATGAGGTTGCCGCCGAAGTCGAGTTCGATGTGGGAGCGGTTGAAGAGGTGGCGTTTGGTGAACAGGAGGTCGGTGTGGGCTTCGATGCGGTGGACGCTCTTGTCGGCGATCATGGCGTCGAGTGCGGCGTCGGCGGGGGTCTTGGCGTCGAAGTGGCCGAAGGTGCGGAAGTCGAGGGTGCCGGTGTGGAGCTGGTGCCAGCGGCCGGTCTTGCGATGACGGTGCCGTTGTTGTGGGCGGCGGTGGACTCGGGGTCCCAGCGCAGGGCCATGCCGCCGCCGTCGCCGGGGCGGGTGTGGCCGGCCAGGAGGATCTGGGTGCCGGTGGCGAGCGGTCTGGTGTTCAGCTCGCGCAGTTCGGCGACGGTGTCCAGGCGCAGTACGTCACCGGCCCGGGCGGGCGCGGCCTGCGCGCTGCCGGAGGCCGCGGCCGTACCGGCGATGACCAGACCGGCCAGACCCGAAGCCCGCAGCACGGCACGACGGGACGAGACGGAGGAGGGGGGCGGAACGCTCATGCGGACTTCGCCTTCCGAGAAGTGCGATAAGTGAGGGAGCGTTCCTGCGGGAGACTGCCATGAGGCGGATGGCTGAAAAGGGTCCGGTCATCAGGTGTTCGCGGCGCGATGGGCAGGCGCCGGAAGCGGACCGGAAGGGGTAAATCGCCGGTGACGTGGGAGTGTCACCGGGGTTGGCAGGGAACCTACGACTGGTTGCGTCGTTTGGTCAAGAGCCGAATCCGTCGGAATGCGGTGTGTCGCTGTCGGATATGACCTGTCCCGGCTCCTCGACCCAGCCGAGCGAGACGCTGATCCGGCGGGCCGCGTCCCGTACCTGGCCGCCCAGTTCCTGGTAGCGCCAGGCCGGCAGGCCGAGCTTGAGGCCGGTGATGGAGACGGCCCCGGCGCACACCGAACGGTCGTCGAAGACCGGCGCGCCGATGCAGATGATCCCCTCGGCGTCCTCCTCGTCGTCCAGGGCGTAGCCGACCCGGGCGATGTCGCGCAGGTGCGAGAGGAAGGTCGCGGGGTCGGTGATCGTGCGGGAGGTGCGCCGGGGCAGCCCGAACCGCTCGACGACCGCGGCCGCCTCGCTCTGTGGCACGGCCGACAGCAGCGCCTTGCCCAGGCCGGTGCAGTGCGGCAGCTCGCGCTGGCCCATCCGCAGGTCGAGCCGGACGCGCTGGTCGAGCTCGACCTGGTCGACCACGACCGCGTGGCCGTCCTCGGGCACGGCGAGCCGGGAGGCCATGCCGGTGGTGCGGGTGAGCTCGGTCAGCACGGGGTGGGCCACCCCGCGCAGAGAGACCTGGGAGCGGGCCCGGTCGCCGAGCCTGGCCAGGCTCATGCCGAGCCGGTAGCGGCGGTTCATGCCCTCGCCGTCGTCCGAGACGAGGCCGTAGGCGCGCAGGGTCTGGAGCATGCCGAAGGCGGCGCTCTTGGAGATGGAGCAGGCCTGGCCGACCTCCGTGACGCTCAGGCCGTTCCCCTGGGAGGGGGCGGCGAGCGCCTCGAGGATGTCCGCTGCCCGGGCCACGCTCTTGACCCAGTACTTCGGTTCTTCTGGGGCAGCACTGTTCGTCATGGCAGAACAGCCTAGTGCCTCCCGGGTGGGCATACGGCGGTTTGCCTGTGAAGAAAGCGCGGAAACGGTCCTTCCGGTGGCTCCTGAGGGGTTGACCACCCCTGGTGCCGCACGTAATATCCAGGCACTGTTCTGCTCTACAGAACAGCGTTCGAAAAAACGAAACGCACCACCCCGAACACCACGGATCACCCTCTTCCTGCGGCGACTGCCGGGCGGATGGCGCCAGGGACTCACGGGCCGGGCAGGGCCTGCGAAAACCGACGACTCTCGACGCAAGGAGCAAGCGATATGAGTTCAGGCCCGGTAGGCAACGGATCCGGAGCCCGACTCGCCGAACGCGCCCGCCTGGTCGTGCCCGGCGGAGTGAACAGCGGTCAGCGCAGCGTTCCCGGACTGACCGATCTGGTCGTCACCGGGACCGACGGCGCGCGGTTCCGTACCGCCGACGGACGCGAGTACACCGACTTCCACTCGGCCTTCGGCCCGCCGCTGCTCGGACACAACGACCCCGACGTGGCCCGCGCCACCGCCGAGGCCGGTGCCACCATCGGCCACATGGGCGTCGGCGTCACCGAGGGCGAGATCCTCCTCGCCGAACAGCTCGCCGAGCTGATCCCGTCGATCGAGAAGGTGCTGCTCACCAGCACCGGCAGCGAGGCCACGTTCCACGCGCTGCGCGTCTCGCGCGCCGCCACCGGCCGCCGCCTGGTCGTCAAGTTCCAGGGCTGCTACCACGGCTGGCACGACGCGGTCAGCCTCAACGTCATCTCCGCGCCCGAGAAGGTCGGCGGCCACGACCCGATCTCGACCGGCATCCTGCCCGAGGTCCTCGAAGCCACCCTCGTCCTGCCGTTCAACGACAGCGAGGCCGTCCGCCGCGCCTTCGCCGAGCACGGCTCCGACATCGCCGCCGTCATCGTCGAACCCGTCCCGCACAACGTCGGAGCGCTCCTGCCGTACCAGGAGTTCCTCACCACGCTGCGCGAGGAGACCACGAAGGCCGGCAGCGTCCTGATCTTCGACGAGGTCATCACCGGCTTCCGGCACGACATCGGCGGCTGGCAGAAGATCTCCGGCGTCACCCCCGACCTCACCACCCTCGGCAAGGCCATCGCCAACGGCGCCCCCGTCGGCGCGATCGGCGGCCGCGCCGACCTGATGGACCTCTTCTCCACCCGCCCCGGCGCCCCCGCCTTCTTCGCCGGCACGTACAACGGTCACCCGTCCGTCGTCGCCGCGGCCCTCGCCACCCTGCGCAAGCTGCGCGAGGAACCCGTCCACGAGCACGTCTTCCGGCTCGGCGAGCGGGTCCGCACCGAGCTGACCGCGCTGTACGAGCGCCTCGGCGTCCCCGCCGTCGTCACCGGCTACGGCTCCGTCTTCGTCAGCTACTTCATGCCGGGCGAGGCCCCCCGCACCTACGCGGACCTGCTGAACAACGACGCCTCGCTGTTCGTCGGCTACCGCCGCAAGCTCCTGGAGCACGGCCTGTTCGAGCTGCCGCTCAACCTCAAGCGCAGCCACATCAGCTACGCCCACACCGACGCCGACGTGGACCGCCTCGTCGAGGGCACCGAGGCCGCGGTCAAGGCCGTGCTCGCCGACGGCGGCGCCCGCGACCTGGAGAACACCTCCACCATGGGCGGAGCGACCCGCTGATGCTCACCGTCAACCGCACCCGCCCCGCAGGCCCCGCGGGCCGCATCACCCGGGTCGAGACCCTGATGCTCGGCACCTCCTGGCGCGACTTCGGCTACGTCCGGGTCCACACCGACGAGGGCCTGTCCGGCATCGGCGAGATCACCCACCCCTACCGGGTCGGTGAGGTCTGCGAGCTCACCGAGGCGATCGCCCGCCGTCACCTCATCGGCGCCGACCCCTTCGACATCGAGGAGCTCTGGCTCCGCGTCTACCAGGGCGACTTCCTGCGCGGCGGCGACATGGGCGGCGTCGCCCTGTCCGGCCTCGACCAGGCGATGTACGACCTGATGGGCAAGGCGCTCGGCGTCCCCGCCTACCGGCTGACCGGCGGCGCCTGCCGGGACGACGTACGTGTGTACGCCAACGGCTGGTACACCGGCGAACGCGAGCCCGAGACCTTCGCCGCCAAGGCCCGCGAGACCGTCGCCAAGGGCTTCACCGCCCTCAAGTTCGACCCCTTCGGGCCCGGCCTGCACGAGCTGGAGCGCGCCGAACTGCGCCGCTCCGTCGAGCTGGTGGCCGCCGTCCGCGAGGCCATCGGGCCGGACGTGGACCTCTTCATCGAGGGGCACGCCCGGTTCGCCATGCCGACCGCGGCCCGGCTGGTGCGCGAGCTGGAGCCGTTCGACATCGGCTGGTTCGAGGAGCCGATGCCCTGGACCCACATCGAGCGCTACGCGGAACTGCGCCAGCGCGCCGCGTTCCCGATCTCCGGCGGCGAGCACTTCCACAACCGCTACGAGTACAAGCAGCTCTTCGCCACGAACGCGGTCGACATCATCCAGCCCGACCTCTCCATGGCCGGCGGCTTCACCGAGGTCAGGAAGCTCGCCGCGATCGCCGACACCCACGGCATGCTCGTGGCCCCGCACAACTCCAACTCGCCGCTCTGCACCACCGTCTCGGTGCACGCGACGCTCGGCATCCCCAACTTCAAGATCCTGGAGACCTTCGACGGCCTCCTGGAGGACTACGTCTTCGACGCCCTCAAGGGCACCCTTCCGATCGTCGACGGCCGCATCGGCCTGCCGACCGCACCCGGCCTCGGTGTCGAACTCGTCGACGAGGTCTTCGAGGAGCACCCGCCCAGCCACCGCTTCTGGAACATGTTCGCGGACGGCTGGGAGAAGCGGAACCGGACATGATCGTCGACGTCCACTCCCACCTCTTCCGGCACAGCCACGACTTCACCGAGCCGTTCGAGTCGGACTCCGCCCGCGCCCACGCGGGCGAGGTCGACCTCACGGTGAAGTGGGAGGAGTACGCGGCCACCGCCCCCGAGGGCACCCGCACGATCGTCGTCGGGGGCAAGGCGCGGCGCAGCGGCCTCTGGGTCGACGACACCGCGGTCGCCTCGTACGTGGCGGCGCATCCCGACCGGCTCATCGGCTACCTCTCGCTCGACCCCACCCAGCCCGGCTGGCAGGACGAACTCCGGTACGGCCACCAGGAACTGGGCCTGCGCGGCATCAAGCTGATGCCGATGTACGCGGGCTTCGACCCGGCCGCCGAGGAGTACGACGAGCTGTACGCGTACGCCGAACGGCACGGCCTCCCGCTCCTGGTGCACACCGGCACGACCTTCGTGTCGAGCGCGCCGCTGGAGTGGGCGATGCCCCGCCACCTGGACGCGGTGGCCATCCGCCACCCCGAACTGCGGATGGTCCTCGCCCACCTCGGCCACCCCTTCGAGGGCGAGTGCATCGCGGTCATCCGCAAGCACCCGCACGTGTACGCGGACATCAGCGCCCTGCACTACCGGCCCTTCCAGCTCTGGCACAGCCTGCGGCTGGTCCAGGACTACGGGGTCTTCGACAAGCTGATGTTCGGCAGCGACTACCCGTTCACGACGGTCGACGACTCGGTGAAGGGGCTGCGGGAGATCGCCCGCGTCCCCGGCATCCCCGGGCTGCCGCCGCTCGACGTGGACAAGGTGGAGGAGATCATCCACCGGCCGTCGCTGGAACTGCTGGGCCTGGACGGCTGATCCACCGTCCCCCGAACCTGTCGGCACGGCGCCCGGGTCAATCCCCCTGCTCCCGGGCACGGCCGACAGCCGGGCCGCCGCGCGATCCCAAGTGTCCCTGCGCGGCGGCCCGGACCCCTCCGGCTACCGGAACTCCCTGCCCCCGGCCCATCCGGCGACCGGGACTCCTTCTTCCGGACCCATCCGGCGCCCGGACCGGAACCCTCCCTCCCCGTACCTCTCCGCCTGGAGGAACCCCGCCATGACCGCAGCCCTCCCGCCGCGCGGAACCGAGCGCTTCGACCTGACCGGCCGCACCGCGGTCGTGACCGGGGCCGCCCGGGGACTCGGCAGGTCCTTCGCCGTCGGCCTCGCGGAGGCGGGCGCCGACCTGGTCCTCGTCGACCTGCCCGGTGCCGAGGGCATCGACGCGACCGCGGCTGCCGTGGAGGGGCTCGGCCGGCGGTGCCGCACCTACGGACAGGACCTCGCGGACATCGACGCGCTGCCGGGCTTCGTCGACACCGTGCGCGCCGAGGCCGGACCGCTGCACGTCCTGGTCAACAACGCGGGCACGGCCGCGCTGGAACGCTTCAACGAGATCACCCCCGCCAGCTGGTCGCACATCATGCGGGTCAACGTCGACGCCGTCTTCTTCCTCAGCCAGCGCGTCGCCGAGCACATGACGGCGGACTCCGTGCCGGGCCGCATCATCACCATCACCTCGAAGAACGCCCTGGTGGCCGAGGCCGGACTGGCCCACTACAACGCCTCCAAGGCGGCCGCCCAGCTCCTCACCGAGACCCTGGCGGTCGAACTCGCCCCGCACGGCATCACCGCCAACACCCTCGCCCCCGGCATGGTCGAGACCCCCATCGACGGCGAATTCCCCTTCGACCGGGAAGCCTTCGAGTCCGCGTACCGCGAGCGCATCCCGCTCGGCCGGTACGCCCGGCCCGACGAATGCGTGGGCGCCCTGCTGCTGCTCGCCTCGGACGCCGGGGCGTACCTCACCGGGGCGCGCATCGTCGTCGACGGGGGAGTGCTGGCCGACCAGATGCCGCGCATGCGCTTCATGCCGCCGTACCGCAACACGATCTGACCGCGGCCGACCGGCGGTCGGCCCCCACAGAGCACGCATCGACACACGCATCGAGCACGCATCGACACACGCATCGACAACGCGAGGAGCGCCTCCGCCATGTCCGTCCATGCCTCGTCCCCAGATCCCTCCTCCGTCTCGTCCCGTCGTGCCGTGCTGCGGGCTTCGGGTCTGGCCGGTCTGGTCATCGCCGGTACGGCCGCGGCCTCCGGCAGCGCGCAGGCCGCGCCCGCCCGGGCCGGTGACGTACTGCGCCTGGACACCGTCGCCGAACTGCGCGAGCTGAACACCAGACCGCTCGCCACCGGCACCCAGATCCTCCTGGCCGGCCACACCCGCCCCGGCGACGGCGGCGGCATGGCCCTGCGCTGGGACCCCGAGTCCACCGCCGCCCACAACAACGGCACCGTCATCGCACCCACGCACCCAAAAA
>NZ_RDBO01000057.1:10866-12679 GCF_008120935.1 Streptomyces sp. sk2.1 | reverse complement strand
GACCCTGAGGACACCCGCCCGTGAACACCATCGCCGCGCCCGCCCCGCCGTCCGACGGCTCCGTCCGCCCCGTACGACTGGGGCTGCGCGAGAACTGGCCGCAGTTCACCCTGCTGGTCATCGTGAACATGGCCGTGGGCGGCCTGGTGGGCCTGGAGCGCACCACCGTGCCGCTGATCGGCTCCGAGACCTTCGGCCTGACCAGCGACCTGGCCGTCTTCTCCTTCATCATCGCCTTCGGCCTCACCAAGGCCCTGACCAACCTGGCCGCCGGGGCCCTCACCGCCCGCTTCCGCCGCAAGCAGCTGCTCGTGGCGGGCTGGCTGATCGGCGTACCCGTCCCCTTCGCCCTCGCGTACGCACCCTCCTGGGGGTGGATCGTCGCGGCCAACGTCCTGCTCGGCCTGAACCAGGGCCTGACGTGGTCGATGACCGTCAACATGAAGATCGACCTCGTCGGACCCGCCCGTCGGGGGCTGGCCACCGGTCTGAACGAGGCCGCCGGATACACCGCGGTCGGCGTCACCGCCCTGCTCACCGGCTACCTCGCCACCGGCTACGGCCTGCGCCCCGTCCCCGAGCTCATCGGCGCCGTCTTCGTCGTCGCCGGTCTCGCCCTGGCCCTCGTCGTCCGCGACACCGCCGCCCATGTCGCCCTGGAACTGGCCCACCACACCAAGCCGCTGCCGACGGATGAGAAAACCAGCCTCAAGGCCACGTTCACCCGCACCTCCTGGCGCGACCGCTCCCTGCGCGGCGCCAGCCAGGCCGGGCTGGTCAACAACCTCAACGACGGCCTCACCTGGGGTGTCTTCCCCCTGCTCTTCACCGACCACGGACTCGGACTGGCCGCCGTGGGCCTGATCAAGGGGCTGTACCCCATCCTGTGGGGTCTCGGGCAGATCCCCGCCGGCCACCTCGCCGACCGCGTCGGCCGCAAACCCCTCATCGTCCACGGCATGCTCGTCCAGGCCGGCGGGCTCGTCCTCGCCCTCGTCCTCCTCGACCGGCCGCTACTGGCCGGAATCCTGTCCGCCGTCGCCCTCGGCCTCGGCACCGCCATGGTCTATCCGGCCCTCATCGCCTCGGTCTCCGACCACGCCCATCCCGCCTGGCGGGCCAACGCCCTCGGCACCTACCGCTTCTGGCGCGACATCGGCTACGCCGCCGGAGCCCTCATGGCCGGTGTCCTCGCCGACCGGCTCGGTCTCGGCGCCACCGTCATCGCCGCGGCCGTCCTCACCGCCGCCTCCGGCCTCCTGGCCGCCCGGTGGATCACCGAGCAGCGGCCCGGCCGGTCAGTGGCCGCGCGGGGCGTACATGATCACGGCCATCCCGGCGAGGCACACCAGGGCGCCGATGACGTCGAAACGGTCGGGGCGGTAGCCGTCGGCGACCATGCCCCAGACGATCGACCCCGCGACGAAGATCCCGCCGTACGCGGCCAGGATGCGCCCGAAGTCGTCGTCGGACTGGAAAGTGGCCACCACGCCGTACAGCCCGAGTGCGATGACACCGGCGCCGATCCAGATCCAGCCCTTGTGCTCGCGGATGCCCTGCCACACCAGCCAGGCGCCTCCGATCTCGAACAGGGCGGCGACGACGAAGACGGCGCCGATGAGCTCGGGGACGGGGCGCAGGCCGTAGCCGGTGGCGAGGTAGCCGGTGAGCAGGGCGGTGACGCCGACCGCGGTGTATCCGGCGGCCTCGTTCAGACCGGTGGCCAGCCCCCGACGGGCGGGTCCGACGAGGTCGATCTTCATGTTGACGGTCATCGACCACGTCAGGCCCTGGTTCAGGCCGAGCAGGACGT
>NZ_RDBO01000057.1:0-10766 GCF_008120935.1 Streptomyces sp. sk2.1 | reverse complement strand
GGCCGTCTGGGGCAGCAGTCCGCCGGTGAGCGGGTCGAGCAGCCGGGCGGAGAGCAGAACGAGACTGGTGCGCACAGGGACTCCTTGAGGTGGTGCGGGCCGGCCCGACCGCGACGGGCCGGCCCGCACCACCTCAAGGAGTCCCTGTGCGCACCAGTCTCGTTCTGCTCTCCGCCCGGCTGCTCGACCCGCTCACCGGCGGACTGCTGCCCCAGACGGCCCTGGCCGTCTCCGGGGGGCGGATCACCGATCTGGGCGACGACCGCCGGATGCGCGGACTCGCGGACTCCTCGACGACGGTGATCGACCTGAAGGGCGCCGTGGTGACGCCCGGCCTCGTCGACGGGCACATCCACCCGGTGACGGGCGCCGACCTCTCGCGCGGGCTGGACCTCTCCGAGTGCGGCGACCTCGACGAGGTGCGCAGCGCCCTGGCCGGTGCGGTCCGGTCGCTGGAACCCGGCGCCTGGCTGCACGGCTGGGGCCTGGACCCCAATGTGTTCGGCGACCGGCCGGTCACCTCGGCCGCGCTCGGGCCCGTGCTGGACGGCGTCCCGGCCCTCCTCCTGCTCTTCGACGCGCACTCGATGCTGGCCAGCGCCCGCGCCCTCGAACTCGCGGGCGTCGACGGCCCGCGCCGGTTCGAGGAGGCGTCCGAGATCGTCTGCGACGACGAGGGCCGGCCCACCGGGCTCCTGCTGGAGGAGGCGGCCTGCGCGGTCGTCGAGGCGGCGGCGCCCCGGCCGAGCCGCGCCGAGCTGCGCGAGCACCTCGCCGAAACCCTGCGGGGCATGGCCGCCACCGGTCTCACCGGCGGCCACGCCATGGACGCCAACGGCGAGAGCCTCGCCCTGTACTCCGAGCTCGACGCCGACGACGCCCTCCCGCTCCGGCTCCGGGTCGCTCCCTGGTGCCGCCCGGACACCGACGCGGAGGCGCTGCGCGCGCTCATCGCCGGGCAGGGCGCGGGCGGGCGGCTCTGGCGGACGGAGGGCGTCAAGCTCTTCATGGACGGCACGATCGACAACGGCACGGCCTGGCTGGAGCGTCCCGACTGCCACGGCGAGTCCACCCACGCCTTCTGGCCCGACCCCGAGAGGTACACGGAGGTCATCGGGGAGTTCCACCGTGCCGGGGTGCCCACCGCCACGCACGCCATCGGGGACGCCGCCGTACGCCATGTCCTCGACGCCGTGGAGAAGGCCCGCGCCACCGGGAACACCGGGGTGCGCCACCGGATCGAGCACATCGAGACGGTGCCCGACGACACCCTGAGGCGGTTCCGGGAACTCGACGTCATCGCCTCCATGCAGCCCACCCACTGCTGCGACTTCACCCGCGCCGACCACACCGACAACTGGTCCCGGCGCCTGGGCGAGGAGCGTGCCGCGCGCGCCTGGCGCTGCCGCGACCTGTGGGACTCGGGCGCCACCGTCGTGCTCGGCTCCGACTGGCCGATCGCCCCCTACCCCCCGCTGACCGTCATGGCGGGCAGCCGGCACCGCCGCCCCACCCGCGACCTGGCCCAGCCCCCGCACAACCCCGGGCAGGCACTGACGCCGCTGGAGGCGCTCCGGGGCATGACCCTCAACCCCGCCCTCGCCGCGGGCGAGGAGGGGCTCGCGGGACGCCTCGCCGTCGGCCACCGCGCCGACCTCGCCGTCTTCGCGGACAACCCGCTCACCGTGCCGGACACCGACCTGTCCGACCTGCCCGTCCTGCTCACCGTCCTCGACGGCCGCCCCACCCACCGCGCCCCCGGCGTCTGACACCCGGTCACTTCGCCCGGTCCGGAGGCGTGCACGGCACGGGGACGGGGTGTCAGAGGCGGACCCTAGAGTCCCGCCCATGAGCGACTTGGCCAACAGAGCACTCTTTGCCGCCGTCATCCCCGCCCCCGACGCCGACCCCGAGCGGCGGGCCGCCGAGGTGCGTGCGCTGACAGCCGACGGCGCGGACCCGTCGGCCCGTGACGAGGAAGGAGCCACCCCTCTCCACCGGGCGGTGAGGGCCCCGTACGAGGGCAACGGACCGCTGCCGTCCCCGGAGGTCGTCCGGGCGCTGCTGGAGTGCGGTGCGGACGTGCACGCGGTCGACAAGCACGGGGTGACGGCCGCCGGGTGGGCCGTCTGCGCCAACGACTCCGATCCGGAGGCCGTGGTGGACCGTTCGGTGGAGGTGCTGGGGCTCCTCGTCGGGGCCGGGGCCCGCCTCGACGGGCGCTGCTCCCTCGCCACCGGGGGCTCGTTCGCCCACCACGGCTGTGCGGCGCCCCCGGTCCTGGCGTTCCTGCTCGACCACGGCGCCCCTCTCGAAGCGGTCGACGAGCGCGGCAGGACACCGCTGCACTCCGCGGTCGACTGCGGCCGCCCCCGGCTGGTGGAACTGCTGCTGGAGCGGCACGCCGACACCGGCGCGGTCGACCGGCTCGGCCGGACCCCGCTGGGGGTCGCGCTGCGCCTGCCGCAGCTCAGCCGGGAGCAGCGCAGGACGCGGGCGGAGCTCGTGGCCGCGCTGGAGGCGGCGGGCGCGCCCGCCCGTGTCGAGTACCCCGCGGTGGAGGGCGGGCCGCTGCCCATCGACATGGCGGCCGCCCGCCGGGTCGCGGAGGAGATGCGCGCCGAGCTGTCCGAGACCTGCCGGGCCGCCGGGGTGCCGGACGACAGCGGCCGGCTGACGGAGTTCACCCGGCCGGACTTCGACAGCTTCCAGGACCTCCTCACCGGGCTGCGCGACGGCATCGACCCCGACCACGTGCCGCTGATACCGGAGCTGTGCGCGCGGACACTGGGCGACGGGGCCCGTGCGGACCGCACGCTGACGGGTGACCAGGAGATCCGTGAGCCGTTCTTCCACCACGGGAACCTGCTGGTGAAGGGCCATCTGGACGTGCTGGCCCCGTTCGTGGTCACCGGTTCGCTCACGGTCGGGGGCTGCCTGGCCGACTGCGGCCCCTCCTCCGTCGTCGCCGTCGGCCGCGACGTCACGGCCCTCGGGGTGCACACCGACGGCGAGATGTCCGTCGGCGGCGACATCGAGGCCGGGATCGTCTACGGCTACTACAACGACCAGACGCTCCGGGCGGGGACGATCCGCGCCCGTCTGGTCATCGAGGACGAGCACGAGACGATCGCCACGGTGAAGGCGGGCACCCACTTCGACCTGGACGACTTCCAGCAGGGTTACGGCGAGGGCGTACAGGAGCAGCTGCGCGAGCTGCTGGTGGACGAGGTGTTCGGCACCGAGGAGGACGAGGAGGAGGAACAGCTCGACAAGACACTCCTCTTCGCCCGGCTGCGGGAGGGGAAGCCGGTCTTCCGCACGGACGCCTGAGGGCCGACGTCCCGACCGCTCATGCCGGCGCACGGACCTGCCGATGACTTGATGGCCGCCGCCCGCACGCACCGGTTCCCCGCCGGGCGCGTCACGGCCGGGACGGCACGGACGTGGACACCTCGGAAGGGAAGACCGGCATGAGCGCATCGCAGGACCCCGGGACCGGTTCCGGCCGCCGGACCGTCGTCATGGCGTTCGGGGCCGCACCGCTGGCCGCCGTACTCGCCGCGTGCGGCGGCCGGGAGGAGTCGGGTGGCTCGGACGTGGTGAAGCCCTCCGACGGGGGGACGGCCAGCAGGACGGACGGCGGGACCGTCCTGGCCAGAACGGCCGACATCCCCGAGAACGGCGGAAAGGTCTTCGCCGACCGGGGCGTCGTGGTGACCCGGCCGAAGGCCGACGAGTTCAAGGCGTTCTCGTCGAAGTGCACCCACCAGGGGTGCACCCTGTCGAGGGTGTCGGGCGGCACCATCGACTGCCCCTGTCACGGCAGCAGGTTCGACGCCGCGTCGGGCGCCGTGGTCCACGGACCCGCCACCAAACCGCTGCCGGTCAAGAAGATCGCCGTCACGGACGGCTCGATCACGCTCCTGCCCTGAACCGTGTCCGGTCCGACCAGCATCCGAGCACGTCGTCGGTGGTCGTGACGGTGGCGACGAGGGCGAGCGTGTTGCGGACCATCGCGGGGGTGTACTCGGCCGGTACCCCCGCGATGGCGTCGGACGGCACCACGGCCGTGTAACCGAGGTTCACCGCGTCGAACACGGCGTTGGGCACGGCGACATTGGCGGAGACCCCGGTGACGACGAGGGTCCGGCAGCCGAGGTTGCGCAGCAACGCGTCCACCTCCGTCCCGGCGATGGGCGAGAGCCCGTGCAGCCTGCGCACGATCAGGTCCTCGGGGGCCACCTCGATGGGCGCGGCGACCCGTACCGCCGTGGTTCCGGAGTGCTGCTGCACGGGCAGCCGGCCGGCGGCCCGGAAGAGCCGGGCGTTGCTGTTGGAGCCCCGCCCGTCGGGACGGCGTTCGGCCACCGCGTGCAGCACCTGCACCCCGGCCCCGTGGGCGGCCCCGACCAGCCGGGCGACCCGGTGGAGGACGCCGGAGGACCTGGCCTGTCCGGCCAGTTCGGGCAGGGCGCTGCGGGGGCCGACGACCCCCTCCTGGCATTCGACCGTCATGAGCGCGGTGGTGGCCGGATCGAGCTGTGCGGCGAGTCGTTCCGTCGACGGCACGGCTGCCCCTTTCGGCGGCGGACGGGGCGCGCGAGGCTATCCGCCATTGCGCGAAGGGGGAAGAGGCCCCATGATTTCTGACACTTAGTCAGCTATGGGAGGGGCACCCATGACCACCGGTCAGCGGCGGGGACGCCGGATCATGATGACGGACGCCGAACGCGACGCCTATCTCACGGAGCAGCGCACCTGCCGGGTCGCCACCGTGTCCGCGGACGGCAGCCCGCACGTCGGTGCCCTCTGGTTCGTCTGGGACGGCACCTCCCTCTGGCTGTACTCGATCACCCGCAGCCTGCGCTGGTCCCAGCTGTGCGGGGATCCGAGGGTCGCGGTGGTCGTGGACGACGGGGTGGAGTACACCCAGTTGCGCGGCATCGAGCTGCGCGGCGGGGCCGTCCCGGTGGGCGAGGCACCCCGCACCGGCGAACCGTGTCCCGAACTCGACGTACCGGAACGGTTGTTCGCGGAGAAGTACTTCGCGATGGACACCATGCCGCACGACGGCCGCCACGCCTGGCTGCGGCTGACGCCGAGGACGATCACCTCCTGGGACTTCCACAAGCTCCCCGGACCGCCCACGGCCTGACCCGCGGGACGGCCGCCGCCGGGCACACCGGTCCGGGCCGGTGCGGACGGCGACGGCCGGTGAACCGGTGGCACCACCCGCGGCCGGGTGTGCGTACGTGTGCCCGCCGCACGAACGGCGGGCCCCGGGGCCCCTTCAGGGTCGCCGCAGCAGTCCTCTCTCCATGGCCACCACCACCGCCCGCGTCCGGTCGCTCACGTCGAGCTTGGCGAACAGACGCAGGAGATGGGTCTTGACCGTGGCCTCCGCGATGACGAGCCGTCTGCCGATCTCGGCGTTGGTCAGGCCGTCGGCCACCGCGTTCAGCACATCGGTCTCGCGGGCGGTGAGCGGTTCCTGTACCGGCCGGCGCATCCGCGCGATCAGTTTCTCGGCCACCCGGGGCGCGAGGACGGTCTCGCCGCGCGCCGCCGCGCGGATGGCGTCGGCGAGCTGTTCCCGGGTGGTGTCCTTCAGGAGGTAGCCGATGGCGCCCGCCTCCACACCGCGTTCGATGTCCCGGTCGGTGTCGTACGTCGTCAGGATCAGGACCCGGGTGCGCGGGTATCTCTCGACGATCCCGGCGGTCGCGCCCACCCCGTCCAGCACCGGCATCCGCAGGTCGACCAGGGCGACATCGGGGTCGTGCCGCCCGACGAGGTCGAGGGCGGCCCGGCCGTCCCCCGCCTCCCCGACGATCTCGATGCCGTCCTCGCCGGCGAGCAGGGCGACGACACCCGCCCGCATGACGGTGTGGTCGTCCACCACGACCACCCTGATCCGTCCGCCGGTCATCGCGTCCCCTCGTTTCCCTCGTCGTTCTCCGTGCCGCCGTCCCCGGGCACCGGGTCCAGGGGGATCACCCCCAGGATCCTCGTGCCGTCGCCCACCGAGCTGGTGACGGTGAGCCGACCGCCCAGCTCCGCCAGTCGTTTGCGCATCCCGTCGAGCCCGAAGCCCGTCGACTCCTCCGGGACGAATCCGGTGCCGTCGTCGGTGATCTCCAGCTCCACCCCGTGGGGGCGACGGCTCAGCATCACACCGACCGTGGAGGCGCGCGCGTGTTTGCGGACGTTGGCCAGGGACTCCTGCGTGCAGCGCAGCAGCGCGATCCGGGTCTGCTGGTCGCACTCGACGTCCGCCAGGTCGCCGACCACCGTGAGTCCGGTGTCCTCCGCGAAACGGTCCAGGATGCGGCGCAGCGTGTGCGCCACCGACCCGGCCGCCGCCCCGCCGTGCCGCTGGACCGAGCCCACCAGTTCCCGGGCCTCGGCGAGGTTCTCCCGGGCCGTCGACTCGATCGAGCGCAGTTGCTGGGCGCTTCGCGCCGGGTCCGACGCGAGTGCCGCCCCGGCCGCCTCCGCCAGTACGACGATCGACGCGAGCCCCTGCGCGAGGGTGTCGTGGATGTCCCGTGCCATCCGCTCCCGTTCGTCCGCCGCCCCCTGCCGCTGATGCGCCTCGGACAGCTGCGCCTGGGCCCGTTCCAACTCGTCGATCAGCCGGGCGCGTTCGGCGCTCTGCGCGACCACCGAATGCGCCCACAGGCCGATCAGGACCCCCACGGCGACGACGATCAGGGTGGACACCATGGTCTCGCCGAAGAACTGCAGCGACCAGCCCTGCCGGCACCAGCTCCCCGCCAGCGTCGCCGCCGTCGCCAGCCCCAGGAACCCCATCGAGACCCTGGGGCTGCGCCCGAACATCCAGTAGTGCGGCAGCGTCACCATGAACAGTGCCGCGTAGCTGCCGCGCAGATACGCGAGTCCGCCGAGCGCGAGCACCAGCACGGAGAGGTAGGTGTGCGGCCGTACGACGGGGTTGCCCGGGAGGCGGTCGAGGAGCGCGTAGCAGAGCACCACGCAGCCGAGCAGCGCGAGCGCCGCGTACCTGCTCCCGACGGACCCGTCCGTCGTGGCGAGCCCGACCGCCATCGCGGCGAACAGCACCCAGCACACGGTGCTCCAGCGGCGCAGTGACGTGGTCCAGAGGGCGTCGGCGGAGGATCCGGCGAGAGCAGTCATGCCGATCAACGTACGTCGGCCGGGAGTTCGGCGCGGACGTCCGCGGCCGGTTCGGCCGGAGCGGGGCGCGACGGCCACCAGGTCGCCTCGCCCAGCAGGAGCAGCGCCGCCGGCAGGATCATGACGCGGACGACGAAGGCGTCGAGCAGTACGGCCGCCGCGAGCACGAAGCCGATCTGCTTCATCTCGATGATGTGCAGCAGGACGAAGCTCACGAAGACGGTCGTCATCACGACCGCCGCGCTGGTGACCACGCTCGCCGACGTGCGGATTCCGTCGAGGACCGCCTGCCGGGTGGGCACGCCGGCGAGCACCGCCTCCCTGATCCGGCTCACCACGAACACCTGGTAGTCCATGGAGAGCCCGAAGAGGATCACGAAGAGGAAGAGCGGGACGCGCGACCCGATCGAGCCCGTGGACGTGAAGCCCAGCAGTTCCTCGGCCCAGGTGCCCTGGAAGACGAGGACGAGCAGTCCGATGGCGGCCGCGGCGGAGAGCAGGTTGAGCGCGACCCCGATCAGGCCGAGCACCACGGAGCGGAAGGCGTACACGGTCATCGCGAAGGTCACCAGCAGCAGCGCCCCGAGGACGAGCGGAATCCTGCTGTTCTGGTGGGCCGGGTAGTCGGCGTACCGGGCGACGTCCCCGCTGACGCCGTACTCCGCTCCCGCGATCCGTCCGACGGTGGCCGGCAGGTACTCGTCGCGCAGGTGGGCGAGGGAGTCGCGGGCCTGCGGGGAGTTGCCGAGGTACGGCGTCCTCAGCCGCAGCACGCTGATCCGGTGGTCGGCCGAGGTGTCGATGCGCGAGCCACCGGCGAACAGCGGGTCCCCGTCGGCGAGCCGGACGAGTTCGCGCAGCGCCGCGGTGACCTCCCGGCCGCGCGGGGCGTCGGCGCGCACGACGACGTCATGGATGACCCGCTGCTCGGGGAACGCCTCGTTGAGACGGTCGTAGACCCGCATCGCGGGAATCTCGCGGGAGTGCGTGTCCCGGCTCATCTCCGTGATCTTCAGCCCGGTGAGGGGCAGGGCGAGCGCGAGCAGGGCGAGGACCGGGACACAGAGCGTGGCGAGGGGGTGCCGGCCCGCGGGGCGCAGCAGCGCCGTCCAGATCCGGCCCGTGCCCTCGCGGGCGGGGCGCCGGGGCGGTTTCCCGTGTTCGGCCCGGCGCCGGGCGCGTCGTTCCGCCCGCCGCCCGAGCACGGTCAGCAGCGCGGGCAGTGCCGTCAGGGAGCTGGCCACGGCGACCAGCGTGACCACGATGGTTCCGGTGGCGAGCGAGGAGAAGATCACGTCGGAGGCCAGGTACAGCGTCGCGGTGGAGACGGCGACCGCCAGTCCCGAGACCACGACCGCCCGGCCCGAGGTGGCCGCCGCCAGTTCCACCAGCGCCTCGGTGCTCAGCCGGCCGCCGCTGCGGGCCCGTTCCTCGCGTTCCCGTTTGAGGTAGAAGAGCGTGTAGTCGACGCCGACCGCGAGGCCGATCATCAGGATGACGTTCGTGCCGACCCCGACGTCGGGCGACAGGTGCGAGACCACCATCGACAGGCCGATGGCCGCCGCGATCGAGGAGAGCGCCAGCAGCAGCGGCACCGCGGCCATGACGACCGATCCGAAGACGATCATCAGCGTGACCAGGGTGACCGGCAGGGTGATCTTCTCGGAGAGGGCCAGGTCGTCGTCGCGCTGCTGGTCGACGCCCTTGCTGGTGGAGGGGCTGCCCGTCTGCTCCATCAGCAGTCCGGGGCGGGACTCCTGAACGGCCGAGGTCTGCGACATCAGCGCGTCGACCTTGTCCCCCGCGTCCCGTTCCTCGCCCTTCAGGGCCACTTCGACCATGAGGATCCGGCCGTCGTCCGACCACAGCGGCGCGGCCACGTCCGCGACCTCCGGGAGCTTCCGCATCCGGGCCGTGAGGTCCCGCGCGGCCGCCTCCGCGGTCGGCCCGTCCACGGTGCCCGAGCGGGCGGATATCAGCACCTGTTCGGTGGAACGACGTTCCAGGCCGCCCTCGGCCGCCATGGCCTCGGCCCGGCCCGCCTCGCCGACGCGGTAGTCGGCCGTCCTGGCCTCGTTGGTGCCGACGGCCCCGCCGACGGCCAGGCACAGCGCCACGAACACCAACCAGCCGACGAGTGCCCGCCAGGGGTGCCGCGCGCTGCGGCGCGCCATGCGCACAGTGAGTGAGTTCATGCCCGAAAGCCTTGTTGACCAGGGCAGTTGACGGACAGAGGTGTCAGGTTGAACCTGCCGTCCACCGATCGGTGGACGCTGCCACGGGGGACAACCCCCGCACGCCGCGCCGGCATCCGCGGCACACGGCACATTCACCGTCGGGGAACGGCCACGGCTCGGGCACGCCTGCGGGGCTCGGGGCGCTCCCGCAACTCAGGCGTACCTGCGGCTCAGGGCACGGCCACGGCTCGGGCACATCCACAACTCACGGCACGGTCACAGCTCGGGCACACCCACAACTCACGGCACGGTCACGGCTCACGGCACGTCCAGGGTCCGGCCGGCCTCGCGCAGGGCGGCCACCGCGGCCCTGATCGACGGGCGCCGGTCCGCGTCGGTGCGCCACACAGCGTGGACATGCCTGCGCATCTTCTGCCGCACCGGCACGAGCCGCACCCCTTCGGGCACCGGACCGCGGCCGAGTCTTGGTGCCACGCAAACGCCCATCCCGGCGGCGATCAGGGCGAGTTGGGTGTGATGTTCGCCCGCCAGGTGCGCGATGCGCGGCTCGATGCCCTTGGAACGGAGGGTGAACATCAGCCAGTCGTAGCAGAACTCGCCCTCGGGCCAGGACACCCAGTCGTCGTCGGCGAAGTCCTCCAGGTCCACCTCGGTCCGGTCCGCGAGCCGGTGATCGGCGGGCATCGCGATGTCCGGCGCGTCGTCCAGCAGTTCGACCTTGGACAGGCCGCCGGGCACGGGCAGGCGCTTGTTGCTCCAGTCCAGCACCACGGCGAGGTCCGTGTCCCCCCTGAGCACCGCGCGGATTCCGTCCTCTGGCTCCAGTTCCCGGGTGCGCACGCGCAGTTCGGGATGGTCCGCGCGCAGCGTGCGGAGCGCCGCGGGGAAGAGCCCGCGCGCCGCCGTCGGGAAGGCCGAGATCAGGATCTCGCCCACCACCTCGCCGCGCTGCGCCTCGATGTCGGACTGGGCCAGTTCGACCTGGGACAGGATCCGGGCCGCGTGGTCGGCGAGCAGCCGGCCGGCGTCGGTGAGCCGGACCCCGCGTCCGTTCTTGGCCAGAAGCTGCTGCCCCACCTCCCGCTCCAGCTTCGCCATCTGCTGGGAGACGGCCGAGGTGGTCACGTGCAGCCCCTCCGCGGCGCCGCTGACCGAGCCGTGCCGGGCGAAGGCGTCCAGGGTGCGCAGGCGCTCCAGATTCAACATGTAAGCAATGCTACGCAGACACTCGTACAAAATCTCGCTTGTCCTACGCGATCGCGGCCACCAGCACCGCCGTGCCCGCCACGAGGCGGCCGAGGGTGACCTGGAACGGGGCGTACCCCTCGGTGCCGACCTTGATCAGCAGGAAGCTGAAGCCCCAGATGAGCGAGAGCGCCCCGAAACGGATCCGCCAGTCCCCAGTCC
>NZ_RDBO01000056.1:61121-117809 GCF_008120935.1 Streptomyces sp. sk2.1 | reverse complement strand
CCACCGGCATCCGCCGAACCCGCCCCCCGCTCCCCGCACGGAGGCCCGCTGCGGGCCGCCATCGGCCTCTCCCTGGAGGCGGACCGGCGGACCACGCTGCTCACCTTCGTCAACTTCGGGCTCAGACCCATCGTCCCGGTCGCGATCCTCTACCTCGTCAAGGTCGTCGTGGACGCCGCCGTGGCCCACGACAACGCCACCATGATCGCCGCCGCGGTGACCGTGGCCGTCGTCACGGCACTCACCGTCGGCACCTCGGCCTACGCCGTGGAACTCTCCATCCGGATGATCGAGAGCACTTCGGCCGTGGTCGACCACCGGCTCATGCGCCTGGTGGGCACCCTCCCGGGCGTCTCCGACCTCGACAATCCGGAGGTGCTCGACCGGATCGAGGTGCTGCGCCAGGAACGCGTGTACCTGTCCGAGGGCGCCGACGCCTTCTCCCTGGTCCTGGGAGCGACGACGCGAGCCCTGTTCACCGGCGTCATCCTCGCGCTCGTCGCACCGGTGCTGCTGCTCCTGCCGCTCCTCGCGCTGCCCGCGCTGCTCGTCACCCGCCGAGGTCAGCGGCGTCGGGCCGACGCGGTCGAGGCGGCGGCGGGGACCGCCCGGCTCGCCCAGCACTTCTACCGGACCGGCAGCGAGGTGCGGCACGCCGACGAGCTGAGGCTGTTCGGCACCGGCCGCCACATCACGTCGAGGTACCTGGCCTCGGCCGAGGCGGCCGACCGGACCGTCACCCGCGCCGTGTGGCGCAACCAGCTCGCCACCTCCGCGAGCGGCGCCGTCTTCGCCCTCGGCTACTGCGCGGCGCTGCTGCTGGTGCTGCGCGACTTCTCGCACGGCGCCGCCTCGCTCGGCGAAGTGGTGCTGATGCTCGGACTGGTCACGTCGATCAGCACCCAACTCGGCCAGGCCGTCCACTTCTTCGGCTTCCTCTCGCAGACCGTGGCGTCCTCCCGCCGACTGCTCTGGCTGGAGCGGTACGCCCGGGAAGCGGCCGGACGCGACCGGGGCACGAAGGCCCCCGCGGACCGACTGACCGACGGCATCCGGTTCGAGGGCGTCGGACTGCGCTACCCCGGCAGCGACACCTGGGCCCTGCGCGACATCGACGTGCACCTGCCCGCGGGGGCGCTGGTGGCCGTCGTCGGCACCAACGGAGCGGGCAAGTCCACACTGATCAAGCTGATGGCGGGGCTCTACTCGCCGTCCAGCGGCCGGATCACGGTCGACGGCGTCGATCTGGAGGAACTCAGCACCCAGGGGTGGCACACCCGGACCAGCGCCTGCTTCCAGGACTTCGGCCGCTTCGAGTTCGTGGTCCGGGAAAGCGTGGGCGTCGGCCACCTGCCCCATGTCGACGACGAGGAGAAGGTCTTCGAGGCCGTGGCCGCGGGAGCCGCCGCCGACATCGTGGAGAAGCTCCCCGACGGCCTGGACACCCGCCTCGGCCGTTCCTTCGACGACGGCACGGAACTCTCCGGCGGCCAGTGGCAGCGGCTCGCGCTCGGCAGGGCACGGATGCGCAGATCGCCCTCCCTGCTGGTGCTGGACGAACCGACCGCGGCGATCGACCCGCTCACCGAGGACGCCGTGCTCTCCTCCTACCTGGAGCAGGCGCGTCAGGCGTCCGCGGACGCCCGCGCCGTCACCGTCTTCGCCTCGCACCGGCTGGCGCTCGCCCGGCGGGCGGACCTGATAGTCGTGGTGGAACGGGGCGGGATCTCCCAACTCGGCTCCCACGCGGAGCTGATGGCACAGCCCGACGGCCTGTACCGCGACCTGTACGAGAGGCAGGCCCGTGCCTACACCTGACGGCCGGCCGGGCCCGCCCCGGCAGGAGGCGGCACACCACGCGGACTGGTTCCTCCGACCGGGCGGAGCGGGCACGGCGCCGGTACGACTGGTCTGCCTGCCCTACGCGGGCGGGTCGGGAGCGGTGTTCCGCACCTGGGCGGCGGGCCTGGACGGCGCGGCCGAGGTGCACGCCCTGACCCTGCCCGGCCACGCGCACCGCTGGCGGCAACCGCTGGCGGAGGACCCGTACCGGCTGGCCGACGACATCGCCGACGCCACCGCCTCCCTCCAGGACGAGCGGCCGCTCGTCCTGCTGGGGTACAGCCTCGGCGGACTGCTGGCCTTCGAGGTGGCGCGCAGGCTGCACCGGCGGGGCAGGGCACCGGAGCTGCTGATGGTGGCCGCCTGCCCCCCGCCCGCCCTGCTCCCGGAGGGCAGGAGCCGGCACACGCTGCCCGACCGGGAGTTCATCGCGCTGCTGCGGGACATGGGGGCGACCCCCGGGGCCATCCTGGACGAGCCCGAGATGATCGGGCTGCTGCTGCCCATGCTCCGCGCCGACTTCGCCCTCTCGGAGCGCTACCGGTACACCCCCGGGGAGCCGCTGCCGACACCGATCGTGGCGGTGGGGGGAAGCGACGACCCGGAGATCGCCCCGGCCACGATGGCGGGCTGGGCGGAGGAGACCGCCCTCTCCCTGACGCAGATCGTCGTGCCCGGCGGACACCTCTTCCTCCACGAGGACGAGGCGGGCCTGCTGGCCCACGTGCGCGACGCCGTGCGCACCGTCGCGAACACACCCGCGGGGGGCGGCGCGCGCTTCTGAGCACCACCCCGGACATGGACACCGCACCTCCGGCTCGCGGAGGGCGGTCACGACGCAGGTACGGGAAGGAGCACACAGCATGACCGAGGCACGTCCCGCTCAGGCGAGCGGCCCGCACGCCGAGGAGGTCACGACGGCGGAGCGGTGCCGCAGGATCTGGGGCGACCTTCTGCACGTGCCCGAGATCGGGGACGAGGACGACTTCTTCGTGCTGGGCGGCCACTCGATGCTCGCCACCCGGGCGATGACCCGGCTGCGCAAGGAACTCGGAGGCTTCGAACTGCCCGCCGGCATCATCTTCGAGCACCCGGTGTTCCACGAGTTCGTCACCGGGGTCGAGACCGCCCTCGGCCGGACGGCGGGGGACGCCTCCCGCGACACCGGCCGCGACAGCGGCCCGGTCTCCCTCCAACAGGAGGAACTGCTCCGGCTGGAGGCGGCTCTCGGCCCGTCGCCCGCCAACAACGTCGTCGTCCTGCTGGAGGTCCACGCCCGGCGGGACACCGAGGTCCTGCGGCGGGCCCTGCACGGCTTGCTCGATCGCCACCCCGCCCTCAGGACGGCCTTTCGGCCCGTCGGCGAGGGTTTCGAGCAGGCCGTCGTCCCGCCCCCGCCGGAACCGGGCGTGGAACTGGTCGTCCACGACGTGCCGGGCGCGCAGGAGGCCGCCACCCGGCGGATCCGCGCGCTGCTGCGGGAAGCACACCTGCGGCCCTTCGACCTGACGGCCGGCAGTCTCCTGCGCGCCCAGCTGTTCCGGCGCCCGGACGGTCCGGACCTGCTCGCCTGCCACCTCCACCACACGGCCTTCGACGGAGCCTCGGGACGGGTGCTGGCCGGGGAACTGGCCGGGGCGCTCGACGGCCGGGAGGACCCGGCGCCGCCGTACGGGGACCCGGTCACCGGCACGTCCGGGGCCGGACCCACCTACGTCGACTACGCCGTGCGCCAGCGGGAGGCGCTGGACGGGCTCCTCGCCCGAGGACGCGGCCACTGGCTGCGGACGGTCGGCGACCTCGCGGCCGACATGCTGGAACTGCCCCCGGCGGGCGACCGGCCGTCGCGTCACGTCCGGGCCGCGGCACGGGTGGAGGGCGATGTGCTGCGCCGTGTCCGGGAGTGGGCGCGGTCCGGCGGCGCGACCGACTTCGTCGTACTGGCCGGTGCCGTCGCCGCGGCCCTGGGGCGGCTGACCCACCGCTCCTGCCTGGGCATCGGCACGCTCCTGGACAACCGCGACCACTTCGGCCTGGACCGAACCGTCGGCGCCTTCGCCAACAGCACCCTGCTCGCCGTCCCGGTTCCGGACCGCACGACACCCGGGGAGGTCGCGGCGGAGGTGCGGCAGCGGCTGACGGAGGCGCGCCGCTGGGCCGACGTCCCGCTCGGCGTCCTGATCGAGGAGCCCTGCGGGAGGTTCGGCGTGCATCCGTCGGAACTCGTCGACGCGGTCTTCTGGTTCGACGGACCACCGGCCGAGGAGGAGGACCGTGCGGCGGTCCGGATCGCCGACCTGCGCGAGGTCGACGCCCGCCTGGTCGACCTGCCGTTCGGTCCCCGCCTCGGGATCGGCCTCTCCGTGGGACGCGCGGACGACGTGCACGTGTCGGTGGAGTACGCGGCACCGGAAGCGGGACCGACGGCCCAGGAGGTCGTCGACCGGATCGTGACGATGCTGAGGTTCTTCGCGGACGCGCCGGACGGCACCATCCCCGCGTCGGAAGGCCACCCGGCGGCGGTCCTGTGATGGCGCGGCCCGCCGGCGGACCCCGGCCCGCCCTGACCCTGACCTCCCCGTACGGACCGGTCGGGATCGAGTACGACGAACGGGAACGGCCGACGGTCCGGGCCCCGGACTGGACGGCGGCCGCCTTCGGCCTCGGCTGGGTCACCGCCCGGCACCGGCGCACCCAGATGGAGCTGCTGTGGCGGCGCAGCCACGGCCGCCTCGCGGAGGTGGCCGGCCCCTCCGCGCTGCCCGGAGACATCCGGCAGCGCACCCTGGACCTCGCCGGGGCCGCCCGGGAGTGCTGGTCGCTCCTCCCCGAGGAGGAACGGCGGATGCTGTCGGCCTACGCGGCCGGGGTGAACCTGGCCGCGGAGCGCACCGGGACCGGGGCCCCGGCCGACGCGGACCGCCCGCCGGACGTCACACCGTGGGAGCCCCCGCGCTCCATCGCCGTCGCCCAGGGGATGTTTCAGGAACTGGCCTCGGACGGAAGCGACAACCGGATGGTGGAGGTGATGCGGCGGACCCTGCCGGAACCGGTCGTCGACTTCCTGCTCGACCCGAGGGACGAGTACGCCACGGAGGCGGACGGCAGCCCCGCCCGGGAGACCCGCGCGGACCCGCCGCCCATGGCCGAGCTGCGTGCCCTGATGGCCGAACCCCCCGACGGCGGCGGGCGCCTGGTCGTGGCGGACGGGCGGCCGGTCGGCAGCAACGCGTGGGCGACGGTCCGGGACGGCCGCACCGTCCTGGCCAACGACATGCACCTGGAGCTGACCCGGCCCTCCGTGATGTACGCGGTCCGGCTGGCCGTTCCCGGAAGGACGGTCCAGGGCGTCACCGTCCCGGGCCTGCCCATCCTCGTCTCGGGCACCAACGGCTCGGTGGCCTGGGGATTCACCCGCCTCCCCGCGGACGGCTGCGACCTGACGGAGCTCGAACCCCGCGGGGACGGGACGCACCGGCGCGGGAGCGAGGAGGCGGCCGACCGCACCAGGACCGAGCGGATCGCCGTGCGCGGGGCGCACGACCACACCCTGGAGGTGGCCGACACCCCCTGGGGACCGGTCGTCGACCGCCTCGGCGACGCCGACATCGCCTTCAGCGCCACGTACACGGATCCGGCGGCCCTGGACTTCGGCGCCTGGCGGCTCTACGAGTCCGACAGCGTCGCCGAGGCGGCGGACGTCGTGAACGACAGCGGACTGCCCGCGCTGAACGCGGTGCTCGCCGATGCCCGCGGCGACATCTGCTGGACCGTCGCCGGCCGTTATCCGCACGGGCGCACGGGCACACCGCGCGGATTCGCGGACCGCGCCCCGGCCCGGGGCCCGGCCGACTGGGTACCGCCCCGCCTGCTGCCGCGCCTGCTGACACCCGCGAGCGGTGTGGTGGTGAGCTGCAACAACGGCAACACACCGATACGGGAGGCGGGCCTCGGCTGGAACCTCTTCACCGGGGTGCGGGCCCGGCGCGTCGCCACCCGGATCGCGGACGGCCACGGCGCGGACGAGGCGGGGGCGCTGGAACTGCAACTCGACCTGGACGCCGGCCTCTACCGGTTCTACCGGGACCTGGCCCTGCGCCGACTGGGCGCGGGCGGGCTCCCCGCACCGCTGGAGGCACTGAGGGCGGAGGTCTCCGCCTGGCGGGGCAGCTCCCACCGGGACGAGGAGGGGCTGGCCCTGCTCGTGGTCTTCCGCGAACTCCTGCGCGAGGAGATGTTCGCCGCCGCGACCCGCCCCTGCCAACGCCACGACCCGTCGTTCCGCTACTGCTACAACGGCCATGAAGGGCCTCTGCGCGCACTGCTCGGCGCGATGGACGACGGCCTGGTACCGGCCCCGTGGAAGAGCGCCCGGCAATTCGTCGTGGCCCAACTCGCCCTGGCGAGACAACTGCTGACGCAACGTACGGGTGACACGGCGCCGGTGCGCTGGGGCGCGGCCAACGCGCTCGGCGCCGCACCGCCCGGAACCGGCGGGCCGACGCCCCCGGTCGAGCTCTCCGGCTGCGCCGACAGCGTGCGGGTGGCCCAGCCCGATTTCGGCGCGGCGATGCGGCTCGTCGTCGACCCGGCACGCCCCCACCGGGCCCTGCTCGGGCTCCCCGGCAGCCAGTCGGGCCGTGAACCGTCCCAGACGAAGGCCCTGCTGGACTGGGCCTCGGGCGATACGCCGCCCCTGCTGCCGGACTCCGCGCGGCCCCGCCCCGAAACCGCACCGTCCCCCGATCACCGCTCCGGCGACGTGCCGAGGAGAGACGCATGAACCGAGAACCGCAGGCCGCGCCGCACCACGTGCCCGAGCTCCTGCGCCGCGCGGCACGGCGCCACCCCGACCGTCCCGCGCTGCGCTGCGCCCACCGCACCCTGTCCTACCGCGAACTGGACGAGGCCGTGGACGCGCTCACGTCCAGGCTGGCGAGGGCGGGCGTCGAGCCCGGCGGCCGGGTCGGTCTGTGCGTGGACCGGGGCCCGCTGGCGCTCCTCGGCGCGGCCGCGCTGATGCGGCTGGGCTGCGCCTATGTGCCGCTCGACCCCCGGCACCCCGGCGCACGGCTGCTCCACTGCGTCGACGACTCGGGAGCCTCGGCGCTGCTTGCCGACGGGGCCGGGGCGGATGCGCTCGCCGATCGAGCCGAGGACGTGGTGCCCCTCGGCCCCGACGACCTGACGCCCCGCCCCGGACCCCGGTGGGAGGGACCGGACCCCACCCCCGACTCGGCCGCGTACGTCATTTACACCTCCGGCACCACCGGCGTCCCCAAGGGCGTCGAGGTGACCCACGCCAACGTGCTCGCACTCCTGAGGGACGGGATCGGCGCCTTCGGCTTCGCCGCGCACGAGGTCTGGCCGATGCAGCACGCCCACACCTTCGACGTGAGCGTGTGGGAGATGTGGGCCGCCGTCGCGATCGGCGCCACCCTCGTCGCGGTGGAGGGGGAAGTGCCGCGCAACCCCGAACTCCTGGCGGAACTCCTGGTACGCGAACGGGTCACCCGCCTGCACATCGTGCCCAGCGTCTTCCGCCACCTCGCCGAGGCGGTGGAGGAGGAAGGCATCGAGATCCCCCTGCGGCACGTGACGTTCGCGGGCGAGGCCCTCAACTACGCCGCCGTCGGGAGCTGGACGAGGTCCCAGCCGGGACGCCCCACGGTCTGGTCCAACGCCTACGGGATCACCGAGACGACGGTGTACAACACCTTCCGACGGCTCACGGAACGGGATCTGGAACTCGCGGCGGCGGCGACACCCATCGGCCGGCCGTTCGCCAAGAGCCCCGCGCTGGTCCTGGACGAGGCACTGGAGCCGGTGCGGCCCGGGGACACCGGGGAGATCCTCATCGGCGGGGACCAGGTGGCCAAGGGGTACACGGGCGCCGGGGCGGCGACGAACGAGCGCTTCCTCCACGTTCCCGGGCGGGCGGGCCGCTGGTACCGCACCGGCGACCTGGGCTTCGCCGACGAGGCGGGCGGCCTGCACTACATCGGCCGCAAGGACGAGCAGACCAAGATCAGGGGCTTCCGCATCGAGCTGGGCGAGGTCGACCACGCCATGCGGGCGCTCCCCTGGGTCAGGGACGCGGCCGCCGTCGTACACCGCACCGCACGCGACGAGCCGATCCTCACGGCCTTCGTCGTACCGGAACCCGGCGCCGCCCCGGACACGCGCACGAGGCTGCGCGGCGACCTGGCGGCCCGCCTTCCCGAACACATGATTCCCGTACGCGTGGTGACTCTCGAACGGCTTCCGCGCAATAGCAGCGGGAAGACCGACCGCCGCGCCCTCGCCGAGCGTTCGCGTAACTCGCCGCTAACCTGAGGGCCCTAGATTCCACGGCAGTGCTGTTCTCAGTGAGTTCCCCAGAACGACACCGGCCGAAGGGAATTCGAGCGTGAGTCACAGGGCACCGCTCTCATTCAGTCAGGAATCGTTGTGGCTCACGGAGGAATTGCTTCCCGGGCTTTCCTCCTATGTGCTGGCCGCCGCCTGGGAAATCACCGGAGACCTCGACGGGGCCGCCCTCGGACGGGCCATCGGGCACTTCGTCGACCGGCACGAACTGCTGCGCAGCGAGCTGGCGGAGGTGGACGGCAGGCCGACGCAGACCGTCCGGGACCACGCCGGATGCGAACTGGGCGAGATCGACCTGACCGGACTTCCCGAAGCGGCCGCGGACGGTGCGGTCCGTGCCCTGTTCCGGCGCTGGTACGAAGAGCCCTTCTCATTCCGTCCGCCCCTCCTGCACGCCGAATTGATACGACGCGGAGCCGACCGCGGCGTTCTGGTTCTCGTGACGCATCACATCGTCTCCGACGAGTTGTCCCAGTCGCTCATGCTCCGGGAATTGTCCGAGCTCTACGCGGCGGAACTGGCGGGACGGGAACCGGAACTCCCCGACCCCGAGGTCCAGTACGCGGACTACGCCCAGTGGCAGCGCGAGGAGATCGAACCGGGACTCGCCGCGGGCCTGCGCTACTGGTCCGAGCGCCTCGCGGACCTGCCCGCCGGGGGACCGCCCACGGACCGGCCGAGGCCCCCGGTACGACGGTTCACCGCCGGTGTCCTGACCCGGGAACTGGACCCGGCGCTCGTCCGGCGCGTCGACGCCCTGGCCCGGAACGCCGGCACCACGCCGTACGCCGTGTACCTCGCCGCCTTCGGCGCCCTGCTCGGCCGCTGGGCGGCCACACCCCGAGTCGTCGTCGGCACCCCGGTGTCGGGACGCTCCGAACCCGAACTCGAGAACGTCTTCGGCTTCTTCGTCAACAACGTGGTACTGCCCCTGCACTGCCCCGAGGACGAGTCCTTCGACACCCTGCTCCGCCGGGTCACCACCGACCTGGCCGTGGACCTCGCCCATCAGGACGTGCCCTTCCACCGCGTGGTGGAGGCGGTCAATCCCCCCAGGGACCTGGGGCGCCACCCGCTGTACCAGGTCGCCCTCCAGGTCGTCGAGTCCGACACCCCGCTGCGGCTGCCCGGGGTCCGCGTCACCGGGCTCACCGAGGAATTCGAGCGGGTGTCGGGCGCCACCACCGAGTTCGACCTGCTGCTCGACGTCGTCACCGACACGACCGGCCCCCGCTGCGTGCTGCGCTTCGCCGAGGAACTCTTCGACGAGCGGACCGTCGAGGCCGTGGCGGACGCGTTCGTCGCGGTCCTGACGAACGCGACGACCACCCCGGAAGCCTCGCTCGGCACACTGTTCACCGGCCCCGACGGGGCGGCGGTACGGCTGAGCGGGCCGGCCGTCCCGTACGACGGGTCCACGGCCCGCGGACAGGACACCGCGCTCACCGCGCGCGTCACCGCCCTGTGGACCGAGACCCTGGGCACGGCCGCCGGACCCGACGAGGACTTCTTCGCGCTCGGCGGCAGCTCCCTGACGGCGGCCCGGCTCGTCCAGCGACTCCGCACCGAACTCGGCGTCCGGGCGACCCTCGTCGACCTCTTCGAGGCCGGCACCCTGCGGCGGCTGCTCGGGCTCCCCGCGCTGCGCCGCGCGGCGGGCGAGGACGATCCGGGCCGGGGCGACCCGGTGCCGGCCGGACCCGGACCGGACCCGCGGGGCCGGCCGGACCCGCTTCCGCTCTCCTACGCGCAGAACCGGCTGTGGTTCCTCAACCGGCTCGGCCACGGCTCGGCCGCGTACAACGTCCCGCTCGTGCTGCGCATGACCGGCGAGCTGGACGTACCGGCACTGCGCGCCGCCCTGCACGACCTCGTGGCCCGCCACGAGAGCCTGCGGACAGTCTTCGAGGAACACGAGGGACAGCCGGTCCAAAGGGTGCTCGACCCCGGCGAGGTGCCCCTCGCCCTCGACATCGAGACGGTGGCCCCCGAAACCCTCGGCGCCCTCCTGCGGGAGGCGGGCGCCCGCTGGATCGACCTCGCCGACGGAATTCCGTGGAGCGCACGGCTGCTGCGCACCGGCGAGAGGGACTGGACCCTGTCCCTGCTCATGCACCACATCGTCGCCGACGGCTGGTCGATGGCCCCGCTGCTGCGCGACCTCGCGCAGGCGTACACGGCCCGGCGGGAGGGCCGGCACCCCGGATGGCCGCCGCTGACGACCCAGTACGCCGACCACGCGCTGCGGCAGCGCGCGGCCCTGGCCGGCGAGGACGGACCCGGCGAACTCGCGCGTGACCAGCTCGCGTTCTGGCGCGAACGGCTTGACGGCATACCGGAACAACTGGAGCTGCGTCCCGACCTGACGCGCTCCACCGGCTCCGCGCACGACGGCGCCACCGTCGATTTCGCCATCGACGCGGAGACCCACCGCATGGTCCTGGAGCTGGCACGGCGCAGCCACTGTTCCGTCTTCATGGTGATGCAGACCGCGCTGGCCGCCACCCTCACACGCTTCGGCGCCGGCACCGACATCCCGCTCGGCACCCCGGTGGCGGGCCGGCCCACCCCCGACCTGGACGACGTCGTCGGGTTCTTCGTCAACACGCTCGTGCTGCGCACCGACACTTCTGGGAACCCCGGTTTCCGCGAGCTCCTGGACCGGGTGCGCGCCCTGGACCTGGCGGCCTTCGAACACCAGGACCTGCCCTTCGAGCACCTGGTCGAAATGCTCAACCCGACCCGGTCGTTCGACCGCAATCCGCTGTTCCAGGTCATGCTGGTCTTCCAGAACACCCCGTCGGCCGACGCGGAGTTCCCGGGCCTCGACACCCGGGTGGAATGGGTGAACACGGGAACGTCCCTGTTCGACCTGGTGTGGGAGATCACCGAGCGGCACACCGCCGACGGCGCACCCGACGGACTGGCGGGAGCCCTCGATCACAGCACCGGACTGTTCACCCGGGAGAGCGCCCTCAGGCTCACCGAGTGCTTCGGACGCCTGCTGGCCGACGCCGTCCGCCACCCGGACCGGCCGCTCCGCGACCTCGACATCCTCGGCCCCGAACAGTACGAACTCGTCGTGTCGAGGTTCAACGGAGCCGACCCGGTCCTCGAACACCCCGCTCCCACCCGGCTGTTCGAGGAACAGGTGCGGCGCACCCCGCACGCGACCGCGCTCGTCCACGGAGAGGAAGCCGTCGACTACGCCGAACTCAACACACGCGCCAATCGCCTGGCCCATCATCTGATCGGCCTCGGCGCGGGACCGGAGCGGCGCGTCGCCCTGGCCCTGGAGAAATCCACCGAGATGATCGTCGCCGTCCTGGCCGTGATGAAGACGGGAGCCGCCTTCGTCCCCCTCGGCATCGACGACCCCGAGGAGCGCGTGGCCTACACCCTCGGCGACGCGGCACCCTCCCTGCTCGTCACCACCACGACGGTGGCACGCCGCCTGCCGCCGCGACCCGCCCCCCTCCTCCTGCTCGACGACCCGGCGGTGCGCCGGGTCGTCGAGCACGGCCCGGTCACGGACCCCGAGGTGTTCCACTCCCCGCACACCTCGCTGCACCCCGCGTACATCGTCTACACCTCCGGCACCACCGGCCGCCCCAAGGGCCTCCTCATGCCGGGCGGGGTCCTGTCGAACCTGGTCACCTGGATGGCGCGCGAGATGCCCGGCGGCCCCGGCACGCGCCACGCACAACTGACCACCCTCACCTTCGACATCTCCTCGCAGGAGATCTTCTTCGCCCTCACCACCGGCCGCACACTGGTGGTGCCCGACGAGGACGTCCGGCGCGACCCGGTCGGGCTGGCCCGGTGGCTGGCCCGGCACGCGGTGAACGAACTGCTCGCCCCCAACCTCGTCATCAACGCCCTGTGCGAGGCCGCGGCCGAGGAGGGGATCGAACTCCCCGAACTGCGCGACGTGGTCCAGGGCGGCGAGCGGCTGGTCCTCGGGGAGGCCGCCCGGAACTTCTTCGCCCTTCCCGGGCACAGGCTGCACAACCACTACGGGACCAGCGAGGTCCATGTGATCAGCGGCCGGGAGCTGCCCGACCCCGAGCAGTACGACGGCTCGGTCGCGGCTCCCATCGGAGGCCCCCTCACCAACGCCCGCTACTACGTGCTGGACGACCGGCTGCGCCCGGTGCCGGTGGGCGTCACCGGCGAGCTCCACATCGGGGGCACACCTCTGGCCCGCGGATACCTGAACCGGCCCGCCATGACGGCCGGCCGCTTCGTCGCCGACCCCTTCGCGGCACCCGGAGCCCGCATGTACCGCACCGGCGACCTCGTGCGCTGGCGCCCGGACGGCGGCCTGGACTACCTGGACCGCACCGACCACCAGGTCAAGGTCCGCGGGTTCCGCATCGAACCCGCCGAGATCGAGGCCGTTCTCGCCGAACGCCCGGACGTGCGCGCAGCAGCCGTGCTCGTCCGGGAGGACCGTCCCGGCGACAGGCGCATCGTGGCCTACGTACAGGCGGGGCCCGGCATCGCCACGGGGCAGGAGCTGCGCCGCCACACCGCCCGGCACCTGCCGGACTACATGGTGCCGTCGGCCGTCGTGGTCCTGGACTCCTTCCCCCTCACCTCCAACGGAAAGCTCGACCGCTCGGCCCTGCCCGCCCCGCGCGGAACCACCCCCGGATCCCTCCGCCGTGCGCGGCACCCCGAGGAGGAACTGGTACGCGAACTCTTCGCCGACGTACTGGGCGTGGAAACCGTCGGCTTCGACGACGGCTTCTTCGAGCTCGGCGGCCACTCCCTGCTGGCGATGCGGCTGGTCAGCCGGATCCGCCGGGTCCTCGGCAGGGACGTGCCGGTCCGCGAGCTGTTCGAGGCCCCGACCCCGGCCGCGCTCGCGGAACGGCTGAGGGGCGCCACGCTCGCCCGGACGGCCCTGGTGGCCCGTCCCCGGCCGGCCGAACTGCCGCTGTCGTACGCCCAGCAGCGCCTGTGGTTCCTGTGGCGCATGGGCGCCGCGGGACCGGCGTACAACATCCCCCTCTGCTTCGGACTGAGCGGTGCCCTCCCCACCGACCGGCTGGCCGAGGTCCTCGGCAGGGCCGTCCAGGACGTGGTCGACCGGCACGAGTCCCTGCGCACCCGCTTCGTGGAACACGAGGGACGGCCCCGTCAGGAGATCCTGTCCTTCCCGGACGGCCGCTGCCCGCTGGACGTGGTGACCGTCACCGGCGACGCCGACGACGCCGTGACCCGCACCGCCAACGCCGGCTTCGACCTCTCGGCGGAGATCCCCGTCCGGGCGACCCTCTTCGTCACCGGACCCCAGGAGCACGTACTGCTCCTGGTCGTGCACCACATCGCCGCCGACGGCTGGTCCCTCGACCCCCTCGCGCGCGACCTGGCGACGGCCTTCACCGCACGGCTCGACGACCGGGAACCGCAGTGGGACGCCCTCGTCGCGCAGTACGCCGACTACACCCTCTGGCAGCGGGAACTGCTCGGCGACGCCGCGGAGGCGGACAGCGTGGCGGCAGGTCAGCTCTCCTTCTGGCGCAAGACATTGGACGGCATCCCGGAGGAGATCGCACTCCCCGCCGACCGCCCGCGCCCGGCCCTGCCGACCCGCCACGGGGCGACCGTCCCCCTCATGATCGACCCTGCCCTCCACCGTCGTCTCGTCGAGCTCGCGCGCCGCACCGGGACCACCCTCTTCATGGTGCTCCAGTCGGCCCTCGCCACCCTCCTCACCAGGCTCGGCGCCGGAACCGACATCCCCGTCGGCACGGCCGTCGCGGGACGCGGCGACGAGGCGCTCGACGAGCTCGTCGGCTTCTTCGTGAACAGCCTGGTGCTGCGCACCGACACCTCGGGCGCCCCGAGCTTCGAGCAGCTCCTCGCACGGACCCGGGAGACCGACCTGGCGGCTTTCGAGCACCAGGACATGCCCTTCGAGCACCTCGTGGAGATGCTCAACCCGCGACGGTCGCTCTCCCGGCACCCGCTCTTCCAGGTGATGCTCGTACTGCAGAACAACGCGCCCTTCACCCTCGACCTTCCGGGGCTGGTCGTGACCCCCCGCGAGGTGACCGTCGAGGAGGCCAAGGTCGACCTCGTGGTGCACGCCACCGAGCGATCGGGGGCCGACGGGGCACCGGACGGGGTGGACGTGGAGGTGCAGTACTCCACCGAGCTGTTCGACGAGGAGACGGTACGCGCCCTGGCCCGCCGCCTCGGCCGGGTGCTGCGCGCCGCGGCCGACGACCCGGGCCGGTCCATAGAGGCCCTGGACATCCTCGACGACGCGGAGCGCGACAGGATCGGGACGTGGTCCAGGGGCCCCGAGCCGTACCGGGCACGGCACACCCTGCCGGAGCTCTTCGCGGCCCAGGTGCGCCGGACCCCGGACCGGCCGGCACTGGAGGAGGGCGACGAGTCGATCACCTACGCCGAGCTCGACCGGCGGGTGGAGCGCCTGGCCGACTGCCTGCGGGCGCTCGGAGCCGCGCCCGAGGAACGCGTCGCCGTGCTGCTGCCCCGCTCGGCCGGAGCCGTCGTGTCCCTGCTGGCCGTGACCGGGGCCGGCGCGGCGTTCCTGCCGATCGACCCGGAGCAGCCCCGGGACCGCGTCGCGGCCATGCTGGCGGACGCCCGCCCCGTATGCGTCGTCACGGGCACCGGCACGGGCGTCCCGGTGCCGCCCGGGATTCCCCGTGTGGTGCTCGGCCCCTGGGGAAGCGTGGAGTCGGTACCGGTACCGGCGCCGGGTCCTGGGCCCGCCGGAACACGGACCCCGGCCTCCGAGGACCATGCCGCGTACGTGATCTACACGTCCGGCTCGACCGGACGCCCCAAGGGAGTCGTGGTCACCCACGCGGGCATCGCCGACCTCGTCGGCTCGCAGATCCGCCGTCTCGGCGTCGAACCGGACAGCAGGGTCCTGGCCTGCGCGTCGGTGAGCTTCGACGCGTCGATCTTCGAATGGGGCATGGCACTGTTCTCCGGAGCCCGTCTCGTCCTCGCACCGGCCGGCCGGCTCCTCGGCGAAGACCTCGCGGCACTCCTCCGGAACACCGGGGCGACCCACGTCACCCTGCCGCCCGCCGTCCTGGAGACCCTTCCGGAGAACGGAGTGCTCCCCGGCACGAC
This sequence comes from Streptomyces sp. sk2.1, assembly GCF_008120935.1. Lineage (GTDB taxonomy): Bacteria > Actinomycetota > Actinomycetes > Streptomycetales > Streptomycetaceae > Streptomyces. Next base: position 102,476 of record NZ_RDBO01000056.1, on the reverse strand, counting down.
ACTGATCGTGGTCGGGGAGGCGTGCCGGCCCGGGGAGGCGGAACGCTGGTTCCCGGGGCGCGTGATGGTGAACGCCTACGGCCCGACCGAGACCACCGTCTGCGCCACGATGAGCGATCCGCTGACGGACGGCGGGAAACCGCCGATCGGACGCCCCGTTTCGGGAACGCGGGTGTACGTCCTGGACGAGCGGCTGCGCCCCGTACCACCGGGAGTGCCCGGCGAACTCCACGTGGCCGGCGCCGGCCTGGCCCGCGGCTACCTCGGACGACCGGACCTCACCGCCGGGCGCTTCGTCGCGGATCCGTTCGCCGGGGACGGCAGCCGCATGTACCGCAGCGGCGACCTCGTCCGCTGGCGGGCGGACGGACAGCTCGACTTCCTGGGCCGCACCGACGACCAGATCTCCTTGCACGGCCTGCGCATCGAGCCCGGCGAGATCCAGGCCGCCCTGCGCGCGGTCGACGGAGTGCGCGGGGCCGTCGTGGTCCGGCACGAGACCCCGAAGGGCGACGCCCGGCTGATCGCCTATGTGGTTCCCGACGGAACCGGCGATCCGACGCCGAACGCGCTGCGCCGCCGGCTGGCCCGCACCCTGCCGGCCGCCATGGTGCCGTCCGGCTACGTTCTCCTGGACGGCTTTCCGCTGAACCGCAACGGCAAGCTCGACCGGGCCGCGCTGCCCGATCCGGGGCGGGCGGCGACCGCGGACGACACCGGGCCACAGGCGCCGGGCTCGGGGCGGACGGCGGTGCTGTGCGGGCTCTTCGCCGACGCCCTGTCACTCGACCACGTCGGACCGGGCGACGACTTCTTCGACCTCGGCGGCCATTCCCTCCTGGCCGTGCGGCTGATCAGCCGGATCAAGGAGGTGACGGGCGCGGACCTCGGCATCCGCGCACTCTTCGAGGCACCGACTCCGGCTGCCCTCGCACAGGCGCTCGCCGGACTGTCCACGGGGTCGGCGGCCGACGACGCCGCCCCGGTGATCCCGCTGCGGAGCGGGGGCGAGGGCACACCGCTGTTCTGCGTCCACCCGGCAGCGGGCGTGAGCTGGATGTACGCGGGCCTGCTGCGCCACCTGGCCCCCGGAGCACCGGTGTACGGAGTGCAGACGCCCGCCCTGAGCCGGCCGGACTGGCAGCCCCTCGACTGGGACGGAACGATCGAGGAGTACCTCCGGTACATCCGCGAGGTACGGCCCCGCGGCCCCTACCGGCTCCTCGGCTGGTCCTTCGGCGGAGCCACCGCCCACGCCCTCGCCGTGCGGCTCCAGGAACAGGGCGAACAGGTGGAACTGCTCGCCCTCATGGACGCCTATCCGGGCGGTGCCGCCCCCGGACGGACGGCCCCGCGGAGCGAGCGGGAGGTCCTGGCCGCCCTGGCGCGCTCGCTCGGCAGGAGCGGCGACAACGATCCGGTGGGCCCCACGGCCGGGGGAGGCGGCGAGGGGGACGAGGATCCCGACACCGGACTGATCCGGTGGCTGAGCGCGCAGTACGACGTGCTCGGCCGGCTGGACGCGGACCGACTCGGCGCCCTGGCCCGGGTGTTCCGGCACCACACGACCCTCGCGGAGGGCTTCCGGCCGGCGTGCTTCGACGGCGACATCCTCTTCTTCGCCGCCACCGGTACCACGCGCGGTGCGGACGGCGCGGAGCACACCGGGAGCGGGGATCCGGTGGGGAGAGTGCTCGACCCCGCCGTCTGGGAGCGGCACTGCACAGGACACGTGGAGATCCACGAGATCGAGGGCGAGCACGGGGAGATGACCCGGCCGACGGCGCTGGCCCGGATCGGGCCGGTCCTCGCCGCCCGCATGACCGAGCCGGGTGACCGGCCTGAGCTGGAGGAGCACGATGACCAACCCGTTCGACGATGAGCAGGCGTCCTTCCGGGTCCTGCGCAACGAGGAGGGCCAGTACTCCCTGTGGCCCGAGTTCGCCGAGCTTCCCGGCGGCTGGACGCCGGTGTTCGGCCCGCAGGAGCGTTCCTCGTGCGTGGCGTACGTGGAGGAGCACTGGTCCGACATGCGGCCGCTCAGTCTCGTGCGCGCCATGGAAGGCCGGTGAGCCGGTGAGTGAAGTCCTCAGAGAGATAGACGAGTTGAGGCAGAGCCTTCCGGACCGGACCCGGCTCCGGGACGAGGACGTGCTCAAGGACCTGGCGCTCGCCCTGGAGTCGAGCCCCGTCCTGCGGCGCCTGCCCGCGGCCGAGGCACTCCTGGAGGATCTCCGGACGTTCGCTCCCGGGTCCCGGATGGAGGCGACGAAACAGCACATCAACTCACAACGCGACCCCCATGTCTTCTCCCTCTTCGACGCCTCCTACTTCCCGTCGCTCGGCCTGGACTGGCTGACCTACGAGACCCTCCCGACCGATCCGCACCTGGTGGAGCGGTACGCCAGCAACACACTGCCGGTGAACGTCGTCGGACGCACCCGCGGATTCGCCTCCCGCGTCGTCGTCGCCCTCTTTCCGGAGAACCACCTGGACGGGATCCAGGAGCCCGACGACGTCATCTTCTACTTCATCGACAAGTTCGTCGAACGGCACCGGCGGATCACCCGGCTCATGATCGACGAGGTCATGGCCCCCGGCAGCTTCCCGACGATCCAACAGGCGTCCGGGAAGCAGATCGAGCAGGCCGCCACCTGGTGGGTCCGGCTCCACGAGTACCACCACCGCCACGGCGACATGCCGATCCCCGAGTTCCTCGCGGCGAAGAAGGCCAAGCCGCTCGCCGGCCTCGAAGAGCTCAGGGTCGACGTCTCGGGGATGCTGACCTGCCTGGACGACGAGCGACTGCCCCGGCAGGAGGCCCGAACGGCCTTCGAGTTCATCCTCGCCGAACGGTTGCTCCGGTACGCGGTCGAGGGCATCCCCAGGCCCAACTACGACGCGGTCGCCTCGCAGGTGCTCTTCACCTACCTCGTACAGCACGAGGGGATCCGCCTGCACGAGGACCGGATCGTCCTGCTGCCGGGCCTGACGTCCGTGCTCCGTGACTTCCTCGGAGCCATCCGGAGGATCGAGGCGGGAATCCACGACCGCCCCCTCGAAGCGGTGCGTGAGGAGCTCCTGGCCTTCACCCGTCGCTACACCGACTACGACCCCGCGGTCCGCGACTACCGGCACATTCCCTACTTCGCCCAGATCAAGCAGCGACTCGGCGTCTGAAACGAGGATCGACGATGACCGCAGCCCAGGCCACCGCACAACTCCGTGCGGAGCTCGACCGACTTGTGGACCACGAACTCACACGTGCCCGGTTGCGCCGCCAGGACAACCCCTTCTTCGGCAGGGCCCGCGAGACCGAAACGGTCACGGCGCGCGGCGCACTGGCGATCGCCGTGCAATGGCGGGCGATGACCAAGGCGTTCATGTTCACCACCCTCGCGGGCCTGGGCGAGACGGCCCGTGTGCTGTCGGCCCGGCACGCCCCCGACGAGGACGTGCTGGCCGCGTTCCAGACCATGTTCCGCGTCATCGGGGACGATCTGGACAACCTCGCACCGGTCTTCCGCGCGGTGGCGCCCGGGGGAACCGCGGGCATCCACTACATCTGGTGGGAGGATTCCGTCGTCACCCCCCTCCGGAACGCCGTCCCCGCCGAGGTCGGGAGCGCCGCCGAGTCGCTGCCCGCCGGGGTGAGCGAACTCATCGACAACATGGAGCGGCTGGCACACAGCCCGCTGGGGGCCGCGATCCAGCTCCGGGTCGTGGAGACCATAGCCCTGGACATCGCCGTGGCCTTCCGCAGGATCTACGCGAAGGTGGCGATCGACGGGGTGAAACCGTTCTCCCGGACGGACGACTTCGCCTGGATCGACTCCCACATCAAGGCCGAGACCGGCCACGCCCAGCAGGTGAGCGACGACGAGACCGGTACGACCGGTCTGGTGACGACGGAGGAGGAGGCGAAGGACTTCGCCGAACTCACCGCCGAGTACGCACGGAGCTGGTCGCGGGCGCTGGACGAGTTCGCGGCGTCCCTCGGCGCGGACGCGGACGCGCTCGCCCCGGCGACCTGAGATCCCGTACGACCGGGCAGACACCTCACCGACGGGCCCACGGCTCCTCGGTGAGGTGCGGGGCGGTTCGCGGAGCACCCGGGGAGAGCCGACCGGGACGCGAATGGTCGTGCGCTCCGATCACCGCCCTCGGGCCGGAACGGATGGCGTGCACGCCCCGACGGTCCGCCCGCGGCATGGAGCCCTTCGTCGCGCCCTCACCCGTACTCGATCCGCTTCCGCGACGCGCTGGGCAAGCGGCGTGAGGAGACGGCGAGGCGCGGGCGGTCAACGCCGACAACGTCGTGGCACAGGGCGCCCGCCGAGTACACGAGCAGATTCATTCCGACACGCCGAAAGACGTGCCCAAGGGGCGGGACCGATCGGCGTTCCGTCTCCTGACGCGAAGCAACACCCGGTGGGTCCGGCCGACGGTCCGTGCTCGCCCGCCGATCGTGTGGCGGGAAGCATGGGCCGTCGTTGCCGTCGAAGCCGCAGTCCCACAGCACCGGCATGTCGGGGCCAAGATGGTGCAACAGTCGGGTGGCATAGGAGGTTTCGCCCTCCCGGGTGGGGCCGAAGACGGCTGCGATCACGGCCCGGGTGCCGGTCTCGACCAGTGTCATCAGCTCGACCCGGGGATAGCCGCCGCGCGGACACCGTCCCAGCCAGTCCCGGTTGCGCTCGCTGTCCGGCACTTTGATCGAGCTGCAGCCGTCGAACGGCACCGTTCGGTACGGGCCGAACCGTACGCCGGGCGTAGTCGGCCGGGCCAACGGTCCTGCCAGTACCTCGAACAACGTCTGCATCGGCGCGCTGCCGAGTCTGCGGCGCAGGTCACGTAGCGCTTTCGTGTTCGGACAGACGACAGGCATCCCCGACAGGTCGGCGGTCAGTTTGCCCGGACCAGTCGATAACCGACCTCGGGGAACAGGCACATCGCCAGGAGGAAGTACACGCCGACCCGCGAGGGCAGATCACGCAATCGGCGCTGTACGGCCCTGGTCTCGGACAAGACCCCATCGACGAGTTCGAACGGCACGACCGGCGTCAGCGCTCCCAGATGTCCGGGAGCGAACCGCCCCGCGGCCACAGTCACCGTACGGGTGATGGCCGACAATGCCGGTGACGAGACAGAATGAACAGGCAACGGAGCTCCTTGCGGTACAAGCTGTCCTGGACGACTGCCTGTACCAACGGGCTCCGTTGCTCTGTGGGCAGGAGTTCTTCAAATCCCTTGCGTGACCTGTGGAAACGCTAACTGCCCGGCCTTGGGGAAACTTCAGACGAAGCCACTCCCCGATGGGGCCACCGTCCCCTCCCCGTCGATCCCCGTGGTGCAGCCCGCGGCAACACTCGGTATTGCTCCGAACGCGGCGAGTGCCCCATCGGCCGGGAGTTGGAGAGAAGGTGGCTGCACCGTCGAACGCGACTACCGCGTCCGGCCCCGCTGACCCCGCTGACCCCGCGGCCCGGGAATGGCGGGGAGCGGCTCCACCTGCGCTTCTCCTGCTCAGCAGGCGCGCCCGGTGATGGGGCGGGAAGATGGGATCGTCCGGGCCCGTCGGTCGGCTGGAGGAGCGGACATGGAGATCAAGCCTCAGGCGGTCGTCCTCCCCAAGGAGACGGATCATCTCGAACAGGGGAAGTACGGGCCCGTTTTCCCCAGGACTCCGGCATGTTACGGGTTCACCATCGTCGCGCGGGTCAAGCCCGGCCACGCCGATGCGATGCGCCAGTACGGCCACGCGCTGGCCGAAGCGCTCGAACAGGACCCCTACCTTCTCGCGCCGCTGAAGCTGCACTACCTCCGCTGGGTGCTCTTCGACGACGACACCCGCTTCATGTACCAGGGAATCTTCGACACCGACTTCGACAAGTACACCGAGGACGCCATCGCGCTGTTCTCGAAGGCGGGCGTGAGCACGGCGTTCGAGCATCTGGAGGGGTTCCCGGAGGACTGGCGGACCAACCCGGAGGCGTTCGTCAGGTTCGTCCGTGAGCACCACTGTCCGAGCTTCATCGAGTACGGGGAGTATCCGTACGTGACTGCGGACGAGATCAAGAAGGCGTTGCGGATCAAGAGCGCTCTGTCAGAGATGCTCGACCAGATGCAGTGAGGGCTGGGAGCTGGGCGATGAGCGAGACCAGAACCGCGCGGGTCTACAACCAGCGGCACATTCCCCGGAAGTACACGCCCGCGGGACGGCGAGTGAGCGTCTACGTCTCGTGGAGCTACCCGGCCGAGGCGGGCCGGAACGCGGCCGAGCTGGACAACCGATTCTCCACCCTGACGGAGGTGCGCCGGGTGGCGTGGCCGGCCTATGAGGATCCGAAGTGGTCGGACCCCTATCGGTTCCAGCAGGGCATCGCGGGGTCGCTGGAGTTGTTCTTCTGGGCCTGGGTGCCGTTCCAGGATTTCGTCGAGGAGGTCACCGGGCATCCCGTCCCGGTCTACCAGCGCATCGACCAGGCCGGTTTCCGCACCCCGCTCGATGAGCGGGTGCTCGATGACACGGACGTCCTGTTCGTCTTCGGACTGGACCACATGATCACCGGGCAGGAAGCCGAGCCGGGGGAGATCGAGGCGCTGCGGGCCTTTCTCGCCCGGGAGGACGCCCGCCTGGTCCTGGGGCCCCACCACGACGTCGGCGCGTCGGACGAGCTGTCCGTGCGGGAGGTGGAGTACCGCCACCACGGCGATCCCCTGGTGCCTCGCCAGCAGCGGTTCGCCACCTACGTCAGGGATCTGATGAAGGGCCTGGGCGTGCCGGTCATCAACCGGTACGGGCTGCGTCCCGCCACCGGTGCGGACAACCGGATCGCCCCTCTGTCGACCGTCCCGGACCTGGATGACCAGGGGTGGCTGAACGGGGTGACGAACTTCAACTTCCACATGCACCTGCCGCACTACGCGGTGACCAGTGATGATCCGAAGGCCGTCCATGTGCTGGCCCGGCAGCCGATCGACACCTCCCGGCCCCATCCGTTCACCGACGACGGGAACACCGAGTTCAACATGTTCCTGTGGATGCCCCCGGCCGACGACCGCGCGGCCGATGTGCTGCTGGCCGACTCCACGATCTTCAGCACGCTCTTCGGTGCCGACGACAGTCTGCGGAATTTCTGGCGCAACCTCGTTACGTAGCGACGTCGCAGGGAGGCCGACGTGAGCGCATCCACCCACGTCACACTCGAACTCGACGACATCCAGCGCGGGATCCTCAGCCCACGCCCCACTCCGTACGCGGCCACGTACCTGGTCTTCCGCATCGACGACCGCTCCCAGGGCCGGGAGCTGATGCGACGGGCGAGCGCGGCGGCGACCTCAGCCGCCGACACCTCCAGCCCCCGGGGGGACACCTGGGTCAGTGTCGCCGTCACCTACTGGGGCCTTGAGGCTCTCGGGGTACCGCGCTCCTCGCTGGAGTCGTTCGCCTGGGAGTTCCGGCAGGGCATGGCGGCACGTGCCCGAGCACTGCTCGACGAGGGAGCCAGCAGCCCGCTGCACTGGGAAGCACCGCTCGGCACCCGCGACGTCCATGTGGTGATCACAGCGGTCGCACCCGACCTTCCGCGCCTGGAAGAGGCCATCGACCGAGCCCGCCCCGCCTACGACCGCCTGCCCGGCGTGACGGCGATCTGGCGGCAGGACTGCTACGCGCTGCCCACCGAGAAGGAACACTTCGGCTACCTCGACGGCGTCAGTCACCCGGCCGTCGAAGGCAGCGGCATCCCGGGGTCCAACAGGCTGGAAGCGCCCCTGAAGAGCGGGGAGTTCGTCCTCGGCTACCCGGATGAGATCGGCGGCCTCCAGACGCCGCAGCCGGCCGTGCTCGGCCGCAACGGCAGTTATGCGGCCTTCCGCAAGCTCCACCAGGACGTCGCCGCGTTCAGACGGTATCTGAGGGACAACTCCACCGGCGAGCGGGACGAGGAACTGATCGCCGCGAAGATCATGGGGCGCTGGCGCAGCGGGGCCCCTTTGGCGCTCGCCCCGGAGCACGACGATCCCGCCCTCGGCGCCGACCCCCACCGGCGTAACACCTTCCTGTACGAGCAGGACGATCCGACAGGATTCACCACTCCCGGCAGCTGCCACATCCGCCGGGCCAACCCGCGCGACGCCTCAGTGGCCGGGGAGGTACGGCTGCACCGCATGATCCGGCGCGGCGCCGTCTACGGCCCGCCACTGCCCGAAGGCGTGCTGGAGGACGACGGAGCGGACCGGGGCCTGATGTTCGCGTTCATCGGCGCCCACCTGGGCCGACAGTTCGAGTTCGTCCAGTCGCAGTGGATGAACGACGGCGTCTTCTTCGGGGCCGGCATCACGAAGGACCCCGTCGTCGGCGCCGCGGACGGGGAGACGGGCTACACCATCCCCCGGCGGCCCGTGCGGCGCCGCCTCGCCCCACTGCCCCGGTTCGTCGTCACCCGTGGAGGCGAGTACTGCTTCCTGCCGAGCCTCAGCGCGTTGCGCTGGCTCGGGGACCTCCACGACTGACAGGGTGGACAAGCGTCATGGACACCCTGCATCTCGTCCTCAACGCGGTCACCGTCATCTTCATCGCGGCAACCATGTTCGCCGCCGGCCTGCGTGCCACCGTCCCAGCACTGCGCGGCGTCTTCACCGACGTCCCCCTGCTGTCGCTGGCGCTGATCGCCAACATGGTGGTCATCCCGCTGCTCGGCTGGGGCATCGGCGCACTGTTCAGTCTCCCTTCGACCGCCTTCATCGCCCTCGTCCTGATCGCCTCGTCCCCGGGCGGCCCCTTCGGGGCGAAACTGGCGACCGTGCAGCAGGGCGACATCGTCGCGGGCGCGGCGATGCAGGTACTGCTCGCCTCCCTCGGCAGCCTCACCTTCGCCCCCACGGCCAACGCCATCCTCACCGCCGCCGACATCGGCACCACGGTCTCCCTCGACGTCGGCGCGCTGGTGCGAACGGTGGCACTGCTGCAGCTCGTCCCGTTCGCCATCGGCCTGCTCCTGCGCCACTACGCCGAACCCACCGCACGGGCATGGCACCCCACGACAGCCGCCGTCTCCAACGTCACCTTCCTGATCGTGCTGGCGGGCATGCTGCTCGGCAGCTGGCACGACGTCGCCGACCTCTTCGGCTCACTCGCCCTGCTCGCGGGCTTCCTGCTCGCCGTCTTCGCCTTCGCCGTGGGAACCCTGCTGGCCGTCGGTCCGACGACGCGCCGCACCACCATGGGCGGTGTCGCCTCGGTCCGCAACGCCGGCCCCGCCCTGGCCGCCATCGGCCTCGCCTTCGCCGACCAGCCAGCCGTCCTGGGCGCACTCGCCGCAATCCTCCTCAGCGGCCTCGCGGCAGCCCTCCCGATCGCCACTCTGCTCAGCAGGCACAGGAAGGCCCCAGACGCCGCCCCTTAAAACGTCCTGGACACCTGCCCTGTGCTACAGCCAGGAGCCACCGGGCGAGCTGCAGCCGTAGTCATGAGAATCGCCGGTTCGGCCAACCGGCGATCCGCTGCTGCGTTGCCGCGCCGTTTCGGCGCTCAGATTGCCCGATGGGTTATGGGCGTCTCTGCCTTTCGAGCGGGCCGACGGAGCTGGGCCGGCTGACATGCGGTGACGCGTAGCCTGCTCCTCGTCGGCCGCCTTCGCTCCCGACTGCCACCTGGATCGCCGGAGTGACGGTGATCACGGACGCCCTTCGGAGGGTGCTGCGTAGGCTTGTGCCGTCGTCGTGGCGGGCTCTGGGTGAGTGCTGAGCCTTCCTGCCGGTCGCCTGGCGATTCATCAGGAAAGTCGGCAAGTGGTCAGCATGAGTCCTGGAAAATCTGAGGAAAGCTGCCCGAACCTGCGACTCGTTGTAGGGTAGAAAACCGCCCTTGACCTGCAAAAACGCAGGCAGGGAGCCGTCTTCCAGGAGTCCAACATGCTGCGCACCATGTTCAAGTCCAAGATCTAGCGCTTGGGTGTTCTTGCAGGTCAGCGGCGTGATGGCCCTGCTCGGGTCAGCAAACGGTCAGCATCGGGCGCAGGAGCGTCCCAGCTTGCTGACCTGGTGGCCGCCGTGACGGGTGACCTCGACAGGTCTCTGGCTCCCGCTTGGAACGTTCGCTGCGTACTCGACAGGTCGACCGCGGCATGGGTCCTGACCTCGCCCGCCCCGGTTTCCTTCTCGTCCACTGTGCCGGCGTCATGGGCCTCGGCTTCGCCGCCGTCGTCACTTCCGACAGAGACACCGAAGCCGTAGCCGGTCCCACTGCGGCGGCCTCCGCGTGACCTGCTGTGTCATGATCACCCGTGCCCGCGGGCGGGGCTGGTCCTGGGTCGGCAGGGCGGCCGGTTGCCGCGCCACCTGGGGCCTGCGCGGGTAGACGATGATGCGCTGAGCGCGCCCTGGGTGGGATGTCCGAGGGAGTGGCGAGCGGCTGCCCGACCCGTACGTACGACAGGGGAGCCCCGTATCCACCATGCCGCCGCCTCCCAGCAGCGATACTGGATGCATGGACACGACGATCACCGCCCCCCGCGCCGAGGTGCTGCGGGACCGCTACCGCAGCCGACTGCCCGAGCGCTTGCAGGAGCTGGCCGGCCCCGTCGAGGGCAACGTGGACCTGCCGCTCCATATCGTCTGGTCCGGGCGGACGAGCTACAGCCTGGACCGTCCGAAGTCCCGCATGACGCTCTACCGGACCGTCCTCGCCGAAGGACTGAGCGAGGACCTGGTGGCCCTCCTGCACCACCGGCTGCTCACCGAGCAGTGGCCCGTGCTGCGGCGCTTGATCAGTCCCTGCATCCGCGAGGTCTGGGAGGACGCCTTCCCCGAGCTGCTCGGCACCGCTCCGGCCGACACGGCCGCCGCGTGAAGCTCACTCCGCTCCACGAGCGTCTCCTCGCCGACATCCTCGACCTCGGCTCCCCCTACCCTCTGGTTCTCACCGGCGGATATGCCGTGCAGGCCCACGGCCTGGTCGAACGCTTCAGCCGCGACCTTGACGTCGCCACCGAGAACCCCGCTCCGATGCAGGAGATCGTCGCCTCACTCACAGCAGGTCTCAGCGCGCGCGGATGGCGGACCACGCACGTCCAGACCGATTCGCTCAGCGGCCGGTTCCTCGTCACCGATCCGGACACTGGCGAGGAGTGCGAGGTCGACGTTCTCAAGGAGGCGTTCTGGGCTCCACCAGCCCAGACCCCCTACGGTCCCGTTCTTTCCCTCGACGACGTGATCGGCACCAAGGTCCGTGCCCTCGCCGACCGCGGCACCGTCCGCGACCTCATCGACGTCCAGGCTGCCTCCCGCCACCGCTCCACCGCCGACCTCGAGTCCCTGGGTCGCCGTCGAGCCCATGACGAGTTCAGCCTCGAAGACCTCCGGGACCGGCTGATCGGCGCGGACTGGTACGAGGATGAGGACTACACCGCGTACGGGCTCACCTCCCGGCAGATCGAAGAACTCAAGGCGTGGGCGCTGGAGTGGGCGGAGGATCTGGGTGCGCGGATCCATGACGAGAACGCCTGAGCTTGACTCTGTCGGGGATCTTGGAGTTTCCCGGTGCGGCATCATGATCAACGGGCATGCTCGGGGCTGTTCCGCAGGCCTGTGTAGCTGTTGAGGTGTCCGTTGTCGCTCCGTTTCCGTTCCGGTGAGCAAGTTCCTTCTCCGGCCGCGCAGATCGCACGGGCGAGCAACCCGGACGGCACCACGGTGATGTGGCTGCGTGACCGGCTGGACGGGTTGTGGCAGGACGGGGATTTCGCCGGCTGGTATCCGCGCGACGGGCTTCCGGGTTCCTCGCCTGCCCAGCTGGCCACCGTCTGCGTGCTGCAGTTCCTGCTCGGCCTGTCGGACCGGCAGGCGGCGGAAGCGGTCCGCTGCCGCATCGACTTCAAGTACGCCCTGGCCATGGAGCTGGATGATCCCGGCTTCCACCACAGCGTGCTGTCTGATTTCCGTGAGCGCCTCGCCCAGGACGACCGTGCCGACCGTCTCCTCGATCTGGCGCTCGCGCGCCTGAAGGAGGCCGGACTCGTGCGCGAGCGCATCACGCAGCGCACCGATTCCACCCATGTCCTGGCCGCGGTGCGCGACCTGACCGGCTGGAACTGGTCACCGAGGCGGTCCGCGCCGCGCTGGAGGAAGTCGCCCGCACAGCCGGACATCTGCTGGTCGGCCTGGTGGACGAGGACTGGGGGCGCCGCTACGGCCGTCCGATCCGCTTAGGCAAGAACCCCACCCGGCCCAAGACCAGGATCCTTGCCGTCGGCGACGACGCATGCCGGCTGCTGGAGCACCTCCACCGGCACGGATCGGGCTATCGGCCCGGCCCGCAGGCCGAGGCACTGCAACAGATCATTGTGCAGAACTACTACCGCGACACGGCAGGCCGCCTGTGCTGGCGCACTGCTGATAACGGCGGGCTGCCGCCCTCCTCCTCGGCGATCGTCTCGCCCTACGACACCACGGCGTGCTATGTCCGTCACGGGCACATCATCCGTCGGAAGGGGGTCGCCGCGCATGTCACCGAGATGTGTGCCTCCGACAGCGTCAACGTGATCACGGACATGGCCACCACCTCGGCCGCCACGAACGACGCCCAGGCCCTGCCTGGCATCCCCACCCGCCTGGCGCGGGCTGCTGCCCGCCGAGCACCTGGTCGACGGCGGCTACACCTCCCTGGTCCCCCTGGAACGAGCCCAGCGGGAACACCAGATCACCGTCAGCGGGCCACTGCCGGGCAACCCCACCCGCCAGCACCGTAGGAACGAAGGCTTCGACCGGGACGACTTCCACATCGACTTCGACCGCCGGCAAGTCACCTGCCCGCAGAGTCAGGTCAGCCAGGGCTGGCACGGCCCCTACCCGACCTCCTCACCCACCGCCGCCCCGTTGATCGTGGCGCGGTTCACCAAGAGCCAGTGCCAGCCGTGTCCGGACCGTCCCCGGTGCGCCAGTTCCCGCGAGGGCGCCCAGAACGTGGGCTTTCCCCCACGAGAACTCCGCGACCTGCAAGTCCGCGTCCGCACAGAGCAGCAGACATTCGACTGGAAGGCCCGCTACGCGGTCCGCTCAGGAGCGGAGGGCACCATCAACGAGTTCGCCCACGGACACGGCATGCGCCACTGCCGCTACCGAGGACAGCCGAAAGCCCACCTGCAACACGTACTCACGGCCATCGCCGTGAACATCGAGCGACTCAGCGGCCGGTCAGTTACCGAGGAAACCTCTTCACCGACGCCGCCGACCGCCTTCCAGGCCTTCCTGGACCAGCACGGGATCCCCCGGTCGAAGTCCTGGCGAACCCTTGGAAGCTGACCCCGATATCAAGATCCCCGACAGAGTCAAGCTTACGGAAGGCGGTACGTCTTTCCGTCCGGTTGCGCAGGGCCTCCCTCGTCCTCGATGGGGAACTGGTGGCCGTGCAGCCGGTAGACCATCTCGTCTGGCGCAGCCAGCATCCGTGCCTGCCGCCAGGCTGCATCGAATGACAGGTGGCTGCCCGCTTCGCGTCGCAGGCGAAGCGCACGCCAGGAAGAGAGGGGAGCCAGGACGATCCGCCACAGAGCCAGGCTCATTCCTTGCGCTGTCCTTCCGCTGCACCAGGAGAAGGGACGGAGGCGTCGTCCGACGCGTCATCGCCCTTCAGCTTCTGGAGCGCATCGCAGAGCGCGAGCATGGCCCGGTTCTGCAGTTCGATGTCGTTGAAGCCCTGGCCGACCTTTTCCCACTGGTCGAGCATGGGCTGCCACCATTCGTCAGCCGCGACCATCCACCGTGCCAGCCGCTGCCATTCGGCAACCTGCTCAGCGCCCGGCCAATCGCACTGCTGCTCGATTCGGTCCAGCACGAAAAGGTCGGGCTGCTCGTACAGGTTCGTGCGCAGGAACCGCAGCCGCCGTACCCGTGCCTCGTCAGCCTGCTGTTGAGCAAGGTCCTCCAGTGCGCTCTCCGAGAGCGCCAGTTCCACACGGGCAGCCAGGCACCGGTACCCGGTGGCGCGGGTGTGTTCTGGGGCGCCGAGCTCGGCGTTGATGGTGTCCTGCGCGGTGCGCACCTCGATGGCTGGGAAGAGCTGCGCAACTTCGCCGGCCCACGCTAGGGTCCGGCTGAGTACGAGGTCTTCGAGATTGGGCCGGGCCCGTAACGCGGGGCGCCACTCGATCGTGAACGTGGCCTGGAAGTGGATACCGGGGGTCGCGCAGCGGAGCATCCGTGGCTGGGTGCAGTGGATCGTGCGGGCCCGGCGCTGCCAGAACCACCTCATGCCGGGTCCCTGTTGAGCTGAATCACCGTGCGGACGCGCGGGTCTACGAGGCGGTCCCAGAAGTCGTTGGCCGCGTTCGTCTCCCCGTCGACTGAGACGTGCTCCAGTGCCTGCATCAGGCTCACGGAAGCTTTGAAGATCTTCTGGCCGCGCAGGACAGGGAGCAACCCGTCGCGGACGCGGGCGTAGTTGCTGGGGTCGGTTGCCGACTGCCTGATCCATGTGGTGAGGCGGTTGATGGCGTCCGGCGCGGTGGCGATGTCTCCCAACAGGTCCTGCAGTGCCCGCTTCACGTCCACTTCGGACGGGACTTCATTGGACAGCAGCCACGGGATGGTGGTGCCCGGCGCGGACATCAGAGCCAGGAAGGCCGCAGTGCCAGCACCTCGAGACCGACCCGACTGCTGCCATGCGCGGACCTCGGTGATGAGCCGGGCCACCCCGGCGGGGTGTTGCGCCTGCTCGACGAAGGCTTTGAGAGCATCAGACCAGGCTGATTCGTGCCCGCTGTTGGCGGCTCGCCGCAGCCGGACCATAGCCATCCTGGCCTGAGAAGACGTGACATCCGGGGAGTTCAGGACCTGTCGGCAGGCGGTCACCACCGTAGTCGCACGTTCCTTGCCTGATGCCCAGCCGTACAGAATGCCCCACGCTTGGCGGCCGATATGCTCGTCCTGCACTGCCTGGACCAAGAGGGCGCTGAGGAGTGCCTCCTTCACCGAGTAGGTCTGGGTGCCGAGTTGTACGAGGTGGTCGACGTTCCCGTGCCGCAGGGTCAGAGCGGCGATGGCGTCCACGACATGTTCGTTCGCCTCGCTGTCTTCCCCGGACGTGATCCACTTCAGCAAGGGCTCGCGCATGACCTCGTAGTTGTCCCAGACGTAGGTCAGGACGGCCCTGCCGTAGCCGGGTTGGTCGAAGACGACTTCGTCGTGGGTGCCAACTCCGGCTCCGGCATCGACGACACGGCGGCGCAACCCGCGGCTGGCGAATGCTGCACTTGTCGTCGAGGCGAAGCCGCTCTCGCCGACGTCGGCGCTGATGATTTGCTGCAGGTCCCGGGTGGCCTTGGCCACTACGGGCATTGGAGCGGATTGGTGCACAGCGAGGGCCAGCAGGAGGCAGCGGTCCTCCAGCGGCAGTGACGTGTCCTTGCCTCCATACACGGAGACTGTCTCTCCGAACAGGATGTCGAGTTTGTCCCGCCAGTCAGACAGGGCGGACGCGATCCGTTCGGCAAGCCCGGCATCGAGCGCGGACCACGACGACGGGACGTCCATGGGGAGCGAGGAATTGGTCAGCCGTTCGTGTTCCCGCCACGCGAGCACGACTGAGTCCGCCACACGGACCGCTTCCACGGCGTCGAGACGGCTTAGCGAAGCCTTGGTCTTGTCGGCGGAGTGAAGGTAGGCAATCAGACCGGGAGCCTTGCGAGCCCGCAGCCGGGCCTCCACGACACTCTGGGCCGACGGCGGCTCGTTGAGATGGACGACGTGAATGCCTGACTGTACCGGGACGTAGGGATCAGTCCAGAGGTCCTTGGCCACGTTCAGGACGAGGTAGGAGCCCAGCTTTTCGAGCAGCCCGGCATGCTGTTCGAGCATGGTGAGGAAGTCGGCTGAGACCCGGTCGTGGTTGGGGTCCTTGAGGTCGACCTGGTAGGCATGGCGCTCCTCGGCGGGAAGCCAGCCCACTTTGGGTGTCTTCCAGTCCGCGTCCAGTTTCACGATGTCGGTGTCCTCGGCCGTGTGCCGGGCGAGGAGGTGAAGGGCCAGGGTGGTCGATCCGTACGACCGCGGGGCCACAATGATCAGGACGTGCTTTCGCGGGTGTAACCCCGCCGGATCCAGAGCCTGCTGCCACGTCCCGGCCCATTGGCCTTCGCGGACGATCGGCTCCTGCTTGATCCGGTGACGAGGAAGAGTGGGGCCTTCGAGGACTCCCTGCTTGCGGGTCTCATTGATGATCTTGTCGGCGTGGTTGACGAAAAACTCCGGACGGTTCACCGTGATCGGCGCCGGCCCGGTGTCCGGGACGGGGGGCACGACGAGCGCTGCCGGGTGGGCCTGGCCTCCACCAGCGGCCTCCGTGCCTTGAGTAGCGTTACTGCTTGGGTCCGGCGGCCATGGAGCCATGCCATCTGCTCCCGTTGACGGAGAATCGGGCTCGTCGGGATGGCGGGGCGGAAGAAGAGGACGGTCATCGGACATGCGCTCTCTGGTTCCTTTCGATGCGGCTCGGTGCGACGGCACGGGCAGGGTCAGATCCGGCGCCGGTCGATGCGCATCGTTCCGACCTTGTTGATCACGGTGGTGTCGGTCATTTCGCCGTTGAACTGGAAGACGGCGCCAGCCGGGTTATTCGGGCTGGCCGACGATGTCGGCGCAGTTGTTCCACCCCCACCTCCGAGCGGCTCCGGGCTGATGAGCGGGGCGAGGGCTTGCGGTGTCATCTGAGGTACGAATAGCCAGCACGGCTCCTCGAATGCCTTGCCGTGCACCCGCGCCGTGGCGCGGAGGAAGCGTTCCTTGTCGAGGTCCGGTGTGCGTCCCGCACGGACGGTCCGCCGGAACGCAGCCTCTGAGACGACGGCGGCCAGAAAGCCACCCCGATGTTCCCGGGCCATGGTGAGGCCCGCGCGCACGACCTGGCTGTCGAGCAGTCGGCACACCTCGTTGATGGCATCGCCACGGTGGTCGGGCAGGGAGAGCGGACCGACGTGCACAGAGGCACGCAATCGGATCGCCGGTGCGCTGGCGGGCCGTTCACGGTCGTACTGGACGAGCGCTGTGTGCACGTGTTCCAGCAGTGGGTCGACCAGCCGTGCGATGTCCTTGGCCGGCATAACGAAGATGGCCCCATCACCGGTGTCCTTGTATGCACCGGGCCGGTCTCGTGGATTCCGCAGCCCAACGTGGGCCAGCACATTGGTGAGGACGCCGTCCAGGTCCGAACGGACAGGCGCCATCTTCGCTTCCGGAATCTGGCTGTAGCCCTGCATATCCACGGCGAAGAGCGCCTGCTCCGGAGGCACGTTGACGAACGAAGGTGAAGCAAGGGGCATGCTGCCACGGACCTTTCGGTTACGACGGAGGAATTGAGTGCCCCATGCTGATCGGTCTGGAGGCGCCCTGGTGCCCACTACTGGGCACTACCCGGGTGCAGCCGGTCACATCGTGCTGCGGGCGTGGGCCACGATCGATGTGATGTCGTGGATCAGGAGTCCACCGCTCGGATCCGTCTCCAGCCAGCCCTTTTCCCGCCACGGCTTGATCGCCGCACCGACGGCGTTGCGGGATGCACCGATCATCTGGGAGAGATCTTCCTGAGTCAGTCGGACACTGACCGCTGGCTGATTAGTCGCAGCCGCATCCACAAGCCGGCGAAGGGCACCCGCCAGGCGTACGGGAACACACGCGGTGGCGAGTTCGAGCCTGACAGCCTCGGACTCCCTGACTTGCGCGATCGCATGGCGTAGCAACGGGTTGAGCAGGCCGTTGCTCTCGACAAATGAAAGGAAATCGGGGGCCGGAATGAGGTGCACGTGGCAGGATTCCGCGGCAATCACAGAAGCCGAGCGGGGCTGCGCATCCAGGACGGCCAGTTCGCCGAGCAGCTCACCAGGGCCGCGTATCGCGAGCAAAGCCCGTTCCCCGTTCGGCCCCGTCAGCGTCACGAGGGTCGACCCCGAGGCCAGCAGGACCACATGGGTGCCGGGATCCCCCTGCCGCAGGAGGACGCTGCGGGCAGGGCGCACCCGCATGGGGGCGAGGCCACGCAATTGCGACCACAGACTCTCGCCGATCACTGTCATGTGCGACTGATGTATATCCCCCCAAACGTAGGGACCAACCCATAGAGGGTGAGATTTTCAGGACGCGAGGAAGGTGAGCAACAGGACCAATCCGGCCATACTGATTGCGGCCACGGTGAGATCGACGGCTACCTTGACCGCCCGGAACTTTTGGCGTGCGAGGGTGGTCAGAACGGCCTCGCGTTCCGGTAACTCGGTGCAGCTCACCGGACGTCGCGGGACGGATGCCGACGAGTTCCTGCTTCCGCTGCCTCCGCCGACGAACTCCTCACGCCAAACGAGCCCGTCGTCCTTGGGGAAGATGGGGCGCAGGGCGATTAGTGCCGATACCAGGGCTGCCCCGAGCAATGCGCCCACCAGTGCCGCAGCCACACTGAGCATGCGCGACGAGTTGACCGGTGTGGACAGTGCCGTCCCCGCTGTGATCGCAAGTAGTGCACCGGTGACTCCGCTCAGTGCCGTCGCTTTCGTATCCGCACGCTGCACCTCGACGAACATCCTGTTCTCGCCACTCGTGGGCACACCGGTCGTAGTCGAGACGTGCAGCGGGACGGTCTGAGGCTCGGATTCTTCCACTGCCTTCTCCTTTCGTTGCCTTGCGGCTTGGAGTAGCAGTCTGGGCAAGCGGCCGGAACGCAGCTGCCCACCAAGTGGTAGCGATCGCGATTGATCGGTCACAGTCCGGGACTCGGTTTGTTTGAATCACACGACTGCCCGGATCGTGTGCTTCACAGGCGCCGGTGGGGCATCAGCCAGTCGCAGGTCCACTCGACCGCCTAGTGTTTCCATACCGGATGGCGCCTCCGGCTGCCAGGTGTGTTGAACGACTTCCAGGTCGATGCGGAGGACGGCCCTGTGCTCGACGAGGTGCTTGCCTGTCGCATCGTCAGATTAGGTCAGCATGAGCCCCCGGCACACACCGAGACAGGTGCCTGGTCGGCGATAGAGCAACAGCCTCATCCTTCGCGGGAGTGCAGCCGAGGAGCCTTCTTGCCCGAGTGGGATCGATGTTCCTCAGAATCTTCGAGTTCGAGGAGTGCCGGTGTACAGTGAAAAGCGCCCCTGACCTGCAGAAAGCAGGCAGGGAGCCGTCTTTCAGGAGTCCAACATGCTGCGCACCATGTTCAAGTCCAAGATCCACCGGGCCACCGTGACCCAGGCCGACCTGCACTATGTCGGCTCGGTCACCATCGACGCCGAGCTGATGGAAGCGGCGGACCTGTTGCCGGGCGAGCTGGTGCACATCGTCGACATCGACAACGGCGCCCGCTTGGAGACGTACGTCATCGAGGGCGAACGCGGTTCCGGCGTCATCGGTGTCAACGGGGCTGCCGCACACCTCGTCCACCCGGGTGACCTGGTCATTTTGATCAGTTACGCCCAGGTCGATGATGCCGGGGCCCGCGGCCTGGTCCCGCGGGTCGTGCATGTCGACGCCGACAACCGGATCGTCGAACTCGGCTCCGACGCGTCGGAACCCGTGCCCGGCACCGCCACCGAGCGGAGCCCGCACGCGGTTCCCGCCGCGCGCTGACCCGGCCGGGCCGGCGGGGTCGGTCGGGCGCGGCCCTCGTGGCAGGGGTGCGGCGGGGCATTCGGAACCCGTACGCACGGCCCCACCGGGCGCGGGCGGCGGGTCCGGGAGACGGTGGAAGCAAGATCCGTCCTGAACCGTTCGGAGGCTTCCGATGACCAACCCGTATCCCGACCCGGTACCTCCGGCACCCACCCCCGGGCCGATGCCCGGACCGCCGTCCCCGCTGCCGGAGCCACCGCCTCCGCCGCCCGGCCCGGTGSCACCGGGCCCGGCGCCGGACCCGATCCCGCCCACACCGCAGCCCGAACCCCAGCCGTCGCCCCAATAGGCCGGTCGGCCGGGCCCGTTCGGGCCCGGCCGCTCAGGCGACGATCGGCACCACGGCCTCGGGTGTCAGCATCCGGAAGGTGAACGACTGGTGGAAGTAGAGCCTGATACCGGTCGCGTCGTGGTCCTGGTAGCCGATGGAGAGGTCCTGGCCGAGGCACAGTTCGAAGTCGCCGCCACGGGTGGACAGCAGCACCCCGCCCGTGACGGCGGGGGCCCACAGGATCTGGTCGTCGAGCAGCCGGGCCAGATGGGTGGCCACCGGATACCCGTGGTCGGAGGTCTCGGTGGCCTCGGTGAAGGCGTCGGCGCCGAGCAGCAGCCGGTACGGGCCGTCGACCCCGGCCAGCCGCAGCCGGGTGAGTGCCTGGCTGACGGTGGTCGGGTAGTCGCGGGCGTCGGCGGGCAGGGGGAGCGGGGTGTGCGAGGAACCGTCCCGCAGCCCGGTGATTCCGGCCGAGGCGTAGCCGTCGATGATCGCCGTGTCCTCGGCGAACGCGCAGGTGCGGGCGGCGTCCTTGACGGGCTGCCAGTCGCTGTCGTCCGAGCCGCGCTCGACGTCGTCCACGGCCGACCGGGTCACCGTGAAGGGCACCCGCCATTCGATGACCGGCGTCGAGGTGCGGGCCCGCGCGATCACGTCCGGCGCGGGCGGGTCGATGTCGCGCAGATGGCCGTCGCCGATGGCGGCCAGTCCGGGGCCTTCCGGACCGGTCACGTCGACGACGCGGCGGCCCGCCAGATGGCGGCTGAAGGTGCGCCGGGCCTCCTCCTCGATCTGCGCCCAGGCGGCTTCCGTGACGGGGGCGAGTTCACGATGCAGGTTGTTCATCACCGGTCGCTTTCTTGCAGGCTGCCGATGCGCAGCGAACCGTCGGACGGGAGGCCCGGCGCACCTTCAGCCGCCATCTGGCGGGCCGCCGCGTCGTCGACGTGACCGGTCCGGAAGGCCCCGGACTGGCCGCCATCGGCGACGGCCATCGGCGAGGAGGGGGTCGGGGAGCCCGTCGCCGGTCGGAGGGGGATGCCGGAGGGATGATTCCGCCGTCGCCCGGGAAGGGTGTTCGCGCGGAGGCGGTGGGGCCGTGCGCAACGGCCGCGCGCAACATCGGTGCGCGGGCGCCGTTGTCGTCGTGGATGGCGTCGTCGTGGCGCCGTGCCGGCCGGCGCCTCCTCCCGGGGCGCGGCCGCCCGGCGTGCCCGGCGGTGGTGCGGTGCGCATCCGTAACCACTCTTTTGCGTACGCCCCTTGTGTTTCCCCCGGCGTTCCACAAAGGTGTGCCACCGAACCTTTGAAGAAGGCTCGCTCTTCGCCCCCACGCCCCGGCGCAGCGCCGCCGACACACGACTGGAGCGCCTCATGACCCAGGGAACCGGTACCACCACCAGCCCGCCGGGCGACCCCGGCGGCGGGGCGTCCGGCGCGGACGAGTACCTGCACCGCCGCACCCTGCGCCGGGGCAGCGCGGGCTGGCTCCTGTTGACCGGACTCGGCGTCGCCTACGTCGTGTCCGGCGACTACTCCGGCTGGAACATCGGTCTCTCCAAGGGCGGTTTCGGGGGACTGGCCGCGGCCACCGTGCTGATGGGCCTGATGTATGCGTGCCTGGTCTTCGCGCTGGCCGAACTCTCCGCCATCCTGCCCACCGCGGGCGGCGGTTACGGCTTCGCGCGGCGCGCCCTGGGGACCTGGGGCGGCTTCCTGACCGGTACGGCGATCCTCATCGAGTACATCCTCGCCCCGGCCGCCATCTCGCTGTTCATCGGCGACTACGTCGAATCCCTCGGCCTGTTCGGACTCACCTCCGGCTGGCCCGTCTACCTCGCGTGCTTCGCCGTCTTCATCGGCATCCACCTGTGGGGCGTCGGCGAGGCGCTGCGGTTCAGCCTGGTCGTGACCGCCATCGCCGTGGCCGCCCTGCTGGTCTTCGCCATCGGCGCGTTCACCGAGTTCGACGCGAGCCGCCTCGACGACATCCCGGTGGACACCGGCGCGTTCGGCTCCTCGTCCTGGCTGCCCTTCGGACTGCTCGGCATCTGGGCCGCCTTCCCCTTCGGCATGTGGTTCTTCCTGGGCGTCGAGGGCGTGCCGCTCGCCGCCGAGGAGGCCAAGGATCCGGTCAGGTCGATGCCGAAGGCGCTGGCCGTCTCGCTGACCGTGCTGGTGGGCCTGGCGGTGCTCACCTTCCTCTCCGCCACCGGGGCGCAGGGCGCGAAGGCCATCCAGGAGGCCGGCAACCCCCTCGTGGTCGCGCTGGAGGGCGACGGCGGCCCCACCGGCCTGAGCCGGTTCGTCAACTACGCGGGCCTCGCCGGTCTGGTGGCCTCGTTCTTCTCGCTGATCTTCGCCGGCTCCCGCCAGCTGTTCGCGCTGTCCCGGGCCGGGTACCTGCCGCGTTTCCTCTCGCTGACCAACCGCCGCAGGTCCCCCTACCTCGGCCTGCTGATCCCCGGCGCGATCGGCTTCGTGCTGGCCGCCTGGGTCGGCAACGGCGGCCGGATGCTGAACGTCGCCGTCTTCGGCGCCACCATCAGCTACGCGCTGATGGCGCTCTCCCACATCGTGCTGCGCCGCCGCGAGCCGAATCTCGAACGGCCCTACCGCACGCCCGGCGGCGCGCTCACCTCGTCGGTGGCCTTCGTGCTGGCCTGCTCGGCGCTGGTGGCGACCTTCCTGGTGGACCGGAACGCGGCGTTCATCGCCCTCGGGGTGTACGGGGTGGCACTGGCCTACTTCGCCCTGTACAGCCGGCACCGGCTCGTCGCGAACGCCCCGGAGGAGGAGTTCGCCGCCCTGGCGGCGGCCGAGGCCGAACTGGCGCGGGACTGACCGGCCGGACCCGACGGGTGCTCAGAACCCTGCGGGGGTCCTTACGGACCACCAGCAGTTCCGGACAATTCCGCACGTTCGGGTGCTCCGCTCGACCCCGCCGTGCCGTGCCGCGGCGGGGGGCGGGGTGGATGTGACGGGTGAATACGGGTGCTCTCTTGTCATCTCCCTTTGACTGCACATAAGTTGGGCGCTTGCGACGTGTCCTATTGCCTGTGGGGGAGCCAAGTCATGGCCGCGAACGGACGGCACCGCAAATATCAGCCCAGTCGGATCAACCGTGCCTCGCTCACGGTCACCGCGGGCGGTGCGGGCCTCGCGCTCCCGCTCCTGGCGGCGGCCCCGGCGGGCGCCACGTCCCCGGACGTCTGGGAGAAGGTCGCCGCCTGCGAGTCCACCGGCAACTGGCACATCAACAGCGGCAACGGCTACTTCGGCGGACTGCAGTTCACCCGCTCGACCTGGGCGGCCTACGGCGGCACGCTCTACGCCCCGCGCGCCGATCTGGCCACCAAGGACCAGCAGATAGCCATCGCCGAGAAGGTCCTCGAAGGGCAGGGCCCCGGCGCCTGGCCGGGCTGCTCGACGAAGGCCGGACTGACCAGGAGCGGCGACACCCCCGACATCGCCCCGCAGTCGCAGCGCACCGATCAGGTACGGGCGTCGGAGAAGCAGGAGAAGCAGAAGCAGGAGCAGGCCGCCGACCGGAAGGCGCGGGCGAAGCGGGCGGCCGAGGCCGCCTCGCCGACCACCGTGCCCGGCAAGCGCGAGTCGTACACCGTGGCCCGCGGCGACTCGCTCTCCGCGATCGCGGCCTCCGAGCACGTCCGGGGCGGCTGGCAGCGCCTCTACGAGGCCAACCGCGAGGTCGTGGGGGACGACCCCGACCTCATCTTCCCCGGGCAGCGGCTGAGCATCGACCCGGCCGCCCGGTCGCGGAGCACGGCCCGGGCCCCCGAGGCGAAGCCGAAGGCGGAGACCCCGGCCCGGACGAAGCCGCCGAAGGCGAGCGCGGCGGAGCCCGAGCACCGCGCGGCGGCCCCCGAGCGCCAAGCGGCCAGGTCCCACGACCGGACCACCGGGACCGGGACGAAGACTCGGCCGGTCGTCTCGCAGCAGCACCAGGAGGCGAAGCCGAAGACCCGGCCGACGGCCCCCGAGCAACAGCAGGCGGCGAAGCCGAAGCCGCAGCAGAGCGCGAAGCCGCACCAGAGCACGGAGCCGAAGCCGCAGCAGAGCGCGAAGCCCAAGCCGCACCCGAAGAAGACCGAGAGCCACCGGCCCAAGGAGCGTCCGGAGCGGCACACCGGCCTCGTCGCCCCCGTCTCGGCCGGCATCGGAACCCCGTACCACCAGGCCGGTTCCTGGTCCAGCGGTTACCACACCGGGGTCGACTTCCCCGTCCCCACCGGTACGTCGGTGAAGGCGGTGGCCTCCGGCACGGTCGTCTCGGCGGGCTGGGGAGGGGCGTACGGCTACCAGGTCGTCATCCGGCACAGCGACGGCAAGTACAGCCAGTACGCGCACCTGTCGGCGCTCCACGTGCGCGAGGGACGGCATGTCACCGCGGGCCAGCGCATCGCGCGCTCCGGCTCCACCGGGAACAGCACCGGACCGCACCTGCACTTCGAGATCCGCACCGGCCCCGGCTACGGCTCGGACATCGACCCGCTGGCCTACCTCAGGGCGGGCGGCGCCAGGGTCTGAACGGTCCCATGGGTCCCGGCCGCGTCGTCCGGCGCGGCGGGCCCGTCGGACGGGCGTCCCCGGAGCGCGGCGTCGGAACGGGGACGCCCGTCCGCGAACTCCACCTGCTCCAGACACATCAGCGGCATCAACAACGGCAGCCGGCGCCGCTCGGGCACCGTCTCCGGGACGGGCTCGGCCGCGAACGGCTCCGGGACGGGGCCCGCGGCCCGGGGCGTCGCCGTCTCCCTGCCGGGCACCTCCTCCGCGGCCCGCGCCCCCCGCTCGTCCGCCACGACGTCCGGAAGTCCACTGCTCGCCGCGGCGTCCGGGAGCTCGCCGTCCGCCGCCCGTGCGGCCTGCCGCTCCGCGCCCAGGCGTTCCGTCGTGAGCAGGATCAGGCCTCCCGCGGCGAGCACCGCGCAGGCCTGGGCGAGCACGGCCCCGGTCGTGCCGTGCCGGAACCCCTCCCCGAAGAGCGTGAGGCCGACGACCGCGGCCACCACCGGGTTCACCACGGTCACCGTGGCCAGCGGCGCGGTCAGCCCGGCACCCCGGTACGCGGACTGGGAGAGCAGGAGGCCGGCGGCGGCGAAACCGCCGATCGCCACCAGGGCCGGCAGCCCGGCGCCCACCGCGCCGGAGGTCAGCCCGACCGCCACCGTCTTGGTGAACACGGAGGCGATGCCGAACGCGACCCCCGCCGCACCGGCCAGGACCACGCTGCGGACCACCGGCCGGCGCACGCCCCTGGAGGCCAGCAGGAGCGTCGCGATCGTGCCGAGCGTCAGACCGGCGAGCAGCAGCTGGTCCGGGGCGTTCAGGGCCCGCGACTCGGCGTTCCCGGTGAGCGCGAGCAGACCGGCCAGCCCGACCGTCGTCATGATCGCGCCGCGCCACGCGGTGGCCCCCGCCCTGCGGCGCACGAAGAGCGCCGCCATCGGCAGGGCGAAGACGATGGTGAGCGCCCCGAGCGGCTGGACGAGGCTGAGCGGGCCGTAGGCCAGTGCCACGACGTGCAGCACCGCGCCCACCCCGTTCAGCGTCACGGCGGCCCACCAGACGCGGTTGCGCAGCGGTGCGAGCGAGTCGCCGTCCCCGTCCGCGGCCACGCGTTCCTGGACGATCGCCCCGGCCGCGTACGCGACCGCGGAGACCAGTGACAGAAGCACGGACAGCGCGAGGGAACTCATGTGCACCACGATGTCCCTTCGGGACGGCCGCGTCGTCGTCCTTGAGGCTGCGATTCGGCGTACTGCCCAAGTAGTACGGGTGTGGTCCCGGTGTCCTCCTCCCGAGGGTAGCTCTCCCTCCGGAGAACCTCGGACCATTACGGTGAACGCCGCGGCGCGGGCGTCCGGGCCCGCGCGCCGAGCCGGCGGACGGGCGGACGCCGGGAGGGAGCAGAGGGATGGTGGACGGGTCCGCGGCGGCCTCGATGGGCGGGTTCTTCGCACTGCGGACCGGGGCACCGCCCGACGGCGCGCCCCGCCCGCTGGCGGAGCTGTACGCGGGGGAGTCCGCCCCGCTCACCGACCGCATCGACACCGTCGCCGCCCGGCTGCGCACGTCCGAGCGCCGGGTCGCCGCCTCGATCGCGCACCTGGGACTGGCCTCGCGCCTCTGGTCGGTCGCGCTCGGATCCGCCGCGCTGACCGGCGTTTTCCCCGCGCTCACGCCCGGTCTTCTGTGCTGGGCCCCGGAACGGCCAGCCCCCGACGACCTGTGGCTGGAGGACACCGTGCCGCTGCCCGGCACCGCCCGGCGCATCCGGGAGGAGGTCCAGTACGGCCACCTCGTGCCCCTCGCCGAGGCGATCCACCGGGACGGCCCGCTGTCCGACCGGCTGCTGTGGGGCAACGCGGGATCGGCACTGGCCGGCTCGCTGCGCCAACTGGTCACCTGGGCGCGCACGCACCGGCGCCCCGACGTCGGCGCGCGGGCCCGCGCGCTGACCGCCGAGCTCTTCGACCACCCGGACCTGCGGGACACCGGGGCCCCGCACGACCCGGCGTTCCGCAGGCGGAGCTGCTGCCTGTACTACCGGGTTCCGGGCGGCGGACTGTGCGGGGACTGCGTCCTGGAGAGGAACTGACGCACCACCGGTGCCGGGCGGGAAGGGCGCTTCCCGTCCGGGCGCCCCACGACCGCGGGCGCCCGTACCGCTCGCGCCGGGGCGGCCGTGGTCGTGGGGCGGGCGGCGTCCCGCCCGCCCCACAGCTCAACTGCTCAGCTGGAACTCGGCCCGGATGCGCTTGCCCACCGGCACGCGCTCGGCGGTCAGCCGGTCGCACAGCGCCACGACGATCTCCATGCCGTGCCCGCCGGGGCGCGCCGGGTCGGGGGCGAAGAACAGCGGCAGGGCGGCGCTGCTGTCGTACACCGTGACACTGACGCGCTCCGCGGTGCCCTCCAGCTCCAGCAGATAGGGGCCCTGGCTGTAGCGGTCCGCGTTGGTGACCAGCTCGCTCACCGCCAGCATCAGGTCGCCGCGGGTGCGTTCGCCGAACACCGCGAGCCACTCGGCGGCCAGCCGGACCAGGAAACGGTCGGCCAGCGCCCGTGCCCGCGCGATGCAGCCGGGCTCGCCGGCGAACACCTCGGCGCTGTGCAGCACCTCCGGGTACCGGTCCGGGGCGGGCGGGCCGGCCGGGCGCGAGGTGACCTGTTCGTTCATGTGCTCCAGCCAGGGCGAGCGGGAAAGTCCGGTGACAGCTTCTCGACGTCCGCCTACCCGCGGGGAACGGTCCCACTCCGAGGAGAACCCACCAGTTTTCGGCCACGGCCGGACCGGCCGGTCACCCCCCTTCCCGCGCGCCGCCCGTCGGGCCGGTCCGACGGGGCGCCGCACGATGTCACGCGAACGGAGCAGCGCCGGGTGCATGGCAGACTTGACCGGGGCGTTCGGCCCGGCAGAGCAGGTCAGGTACGGCGGTCGGCGCCACGAGAGACGGATGACAGAGGAACGGCGATGACGGTGACAGAGGACAGCCCGGAGCTCGCTCCCGGAACCGGGGAGTTCGGTCCCGGCATCGACCCGGAGCGGCTGGCCGTCTGCCTGAGCGTGCTCGACGAGCTCGACACGATCGAGATCGACCACCCCGACGCCATCGCCGTGCGCCGCGCCACCGCCGGGATCTACCGGACCGTGAAGCAGCGCCGCCGCCAGGAGCGCCGCGCCGCCAAGACCGCGCACGACAAGGCGGTCACCGAGGCCACCGCGACCGGCTCGGCCGACCGGATCGACGACGAGACCCAGGGCGTCCTGCCGTCCTCGTCCACCCGCGGCGAGATCGCCGGGGTGCTCCAGCGCCCCCGCTCCTGCTACATCTGCAAGACCCGGTACGTCGAGGTGGACGCGTTCTACCACCAGCTGTGCCAGTCGTGCGCGCAGGAGAACCGCGCGCGCCGCGACGCCCGGACCGACCTCACGGGCCGGCGCGCGCTGCTGACCGGCGGCCGGGCGAAGATCGGCATGTACATCGCGCTGCGGCTGCTGCGCGACGGCGCGCACACCACCATCACCACCCGCTTCCCCAACGACGCGATCCGCCGCTTCAAGGCGATGCCGGACAGCGGGGAGTGGATCCACCGGCTGAAGGTCGTCGGCATCGACCTGCGCGACCCCGCCCAGGTCGTCGCGCTCGCCGACTCGGTGGCGGCCGAGGGCCCGCTGGACATCCTGATCAACAACGCGGCGCAGACCGTGCGCCGCTCCGCGAACGCGTACAGCGAGCTGGTCAACGCCGAGTCCGCGCCGCTCCCGGCGGGCGAACTGCCCGCGTCGGAGGTCATCGGCACCTTCGGCAGCGGCACCGTCGACCGGGTCACCGCGCTCCCGGCCGCCCGCAAGGAGGGCCTGAGCGCGCAGGACGTCACCGAACTGGCCCTGGTCACCGGCTCCGCCTCGCTGGAGCGGATCGCCGCCGGAACGGCGATCGACGCGGGCGGTCTCGTCCCCGACCTGCACCACACCAACAGCTGGGTCCAGACCGTCGACGAGGTCGGGCCGATCGAGCTGCTGGAGGTCCAGCTCTGCAACTCCACCGCCCCGTTCATCCTGATCAGCAGGTTGCGCCCGGCGATGGCGGCGACCGCGGCCGGGCGTGCCTACGTGGTCAACGTCTCCGCGATGGAGGGCGTGTTCGGCCGCGGCTACAAGGGAGCGGGCCACCCGCACACCAACATGGCCAAGGCCGCGCTGAACATGCTCACCCGCACCAGCGCCCAGGAGATGTTCGAGAAGGACCGCATCCTGATGACGGCCGTCGACACCGGCTGGATCACCGACGAGCGCCCGCACCCCGACAAGATCCGTCTCGCCGAGGAGGGTTTCCACGCCCCGCTCGACCTGGTCGACGGCGCCGCCCGCGTCTACGACCCGATCGTGCGCGGCGAGGCGGGCGAGGAGCTGTACGGCTGCTTCCTCAAGGACTACGCGCCGGGCAAGTGGTAGCCCGTCCGGCGGCGCGGTGACGCGCGAGCTGCCGCGGACCCGGCCGGGAGGCATTCCTGGCCGGGTCTTTCGCGTACGAGGTGGCCGAAAGTGACCAGTAGCACACATTCCATCGAGCGCAGTGGCGCTCATTTGGTTACTCTGATGTGAACGGACGTAATCGAGGAGTCCACAAACTCTCCTCGACTGTCCTGGGACAGGCTTGTCAACCAAGTCGCCGTCCCGCCCCCTGTACCCGGCGCCACCGCGACCGAACTGTTCTTGCCCCTGCCCCCATGAGTGGCCGATCTCCCGGTGATGAGGCCGGAACGTCGGCGACGCCCGGGGCTACGCGACACGAAGGAGTGCGCGGTGACGACACCGGAAATGACGAAGCACGAGAAACGATCCGCCGACCGGCACGGGGAGCGGGCCCGCAGGCCCGAGAAGCTCCGGAACATCGAGGTCTGGGCCAGGTCCGCGCCGATCCGGCTGGCCGGCTACGAGGACGACCTCGCCGAGCCGCACATCCTGCCCGGCATCGACTGAGACCGCTCCACGGATCTCCGTTTGAACGACTGAGCTCCGGTCCGCGCGCTGCGGACCGGAGCTCGGCCGTTCCGGGCGTCCCGGCCCGCCGGGCGGCGCGCCCGTGGCTCAGGACCGCCGGCCCGGACCGGTCCGGGCGGGGCCGAGCGAGACCGGGGGCATGAACTCCCGCACATGGGTCCGGTGCCACCAGCGCCCGGTGGCCCGCAGCTCGCGCCAGGTGGTGTACCGGTAGCGGTACACCCGGGCGCGGACATGGACGGGCGGGGCGTCGGGGAAGGGGTTGTGGCGCAGCAGCCGCAGCGTGTCCCGGTCGTTCTCCAGCAGCCGCTCCACGAACGGGCCGAACCAGGGCCGGGCGTACGCGGGGGAGAGCGCCGCGAACCACATCAGCCAGTCGAGCCGCAGATGGTACGGGGCGAACTGGCGGGGCATCCGGCGCGGATCGCCCGGCTTGCCGCGGAAGCCGTACTCCTGCCAGCGGGTGCCGTCGTGGAGCACCCGCTCGTCCGTGCCCTCGACCACCACCTCCAGCCGGACCCGGCTGATGCTGCCGAAGGCGCCGTAGGTGTTGACCAGGTGCAGCGGGTCGAACGAGCGGTTCATCACCTGGCGGCGGGAGACGAGGTTGCGCGCCGGGCGGTAGCTGAGGAGGACGACCAGCGCGGTGACCGCGATGACGACGACCTCGTACCAGAGCGGCGGCGCGGACTGCGCGGGCATCCGGACGAACGGGGACCAGTCGACGGCGGACAGGGCGAGGGTGATGGTCAGCCAGTTCAGCCAGGCGAAGTTCCCCGAGAGCACCAGCCACAGCTGGGTGACGATCATCAGTCCGGCGGCGGCGCCCGCCACCGGCTGCGGGGTGAACAGGAGCACCGGAACCAGGAGCTGGGTGACGTGGTTGGCCGCCACCTCGGCCCGGTGGAGGGGCTTCGGCAGCCGGTGGAAGAACCAGCTCAGCGGACCCGGCATCGGCTGGGTCTCGTGATGGAAGTACAGGCACGTCAGCCTGCGCCAGCACGCGTCGCCCCGGATCTTGATCAGCCCGGCGCCGAACTCCACCCGGAACAGCACCCAGCGCAGCAGCCACAGCACCAGCACCGGCGGGGACGTGGGCCCGTTGCCGAGGAAGACGGCGAGGAAGCCGGTCTCCAGCAGCAGCGATTCCCAGCCGAAGCCGTACCAGGTCTGACCGACCTGGACGATCGAGAGGTAGAGGAACCAGGGCAGCGCCCACAGCAGCATCGCCGCCCAGAGCGGGACGTACGAGTCCACGCCCGCGAGCAGGGCGACGGCGAGCGCGCAGCCGGTCCAGGCGACGAGGGCGAAGAAGCGGTCGGAGTAGTGGAGTCGGAAGAGGCCGGGGCCCTCGCGCCAGTCCGTGCGCCGCAGGAGGTCGGGCACCGGCAGCATGCCGCGTTCCCCGATCAGGGCCCGGAACTGGAGCGCGGCGGTGAGGAAGGCGAACAGGTACACACCGGCGAGAGCCCGCTGGAAGACCAGCCGGCTGAGCCAGTACCCGTCCGCGGTGAACCACTCCATCACTTCCAGTATCGGGGTGGCGCCCCGCTCCGGCCCCTCAGTCCCGCCCGCCGCGCTCCTTGGCCACGACGCGGCGGAGCACGGTGCCCAGCCACCGGGCGTAGCACCGCTGGAGCACCGGGACGACCGGGCCCGCGAGCCGGGTGTACCAGACGGCCGGGCGGCTGAACGCCAGGACGGTGAACCACACCGTCCCGTCGTCCGCCAGCTCCACCACGAAGGACTCCTCGCCGCGTTCCGGGTGCCGGATCTCGGTCCCGTAGGCGAACCCGATGCGGCCCTGCTCGTACGCGGCCCAGACGACCCGGCAGGGGGCGGTGAACCGGAGCGGGCCGACGCCCAGCGAGATCCGGACGCGGACCCCGGCGTCGGCGCGGTCCGCCGACGCGCGGACCCGGGCCCCGCCGGTGCGGTGCATGCGCCATTCGGTGACCGCCGCGCCCGCCGCCTCGAAGTCGGCCCGGCCGCGCCCGACCCGGGTCCGGTGGTGCAGGTGGTGGTACCCGTCGGGGAGCGGGCCGAGCCGGGTGGCGCCGACCTCGGAGTAGGTGAGGGTGCTCATGCGGTCCTGCTTTCGTGGTCGGTGCCGGTGCGGAGCCGCTGCCAGGCGAGCAGCGAGCAGAGGGCGAAGCCCAGGGCGTTGCCGAGGCCGTGGGTGGCGGCCATCCAGGTCAGTGTGGGGTGCGGGATTCCGGTGGCCTCGCCGAGCGCCCAGCTCAGGGCGAGGACCATGGTGACGGCGAGCACGGCGGACGAGACGGCGAGCAGCACCCGGGTGGTGCGGTCCCGCTGCCCGGTGCGGACCGACCGCCAGGTGAGGAGGGCGACGGCCCACATCCCCGCGGTCAGGACGACCGCGCCGGCCAGCTCGGCCCAGTCCCCGATGAAGTAGCCGACCAGGACGAGCAGGGTGCCCAGCGGAACGCTCAGCGCGGCGAACCCGCCCGCGGGGCTTTCGGCGATCCCGCAGACGAGCCCCGCGACCAGCGCGGCGGCGAATCCGGCGAAGTGGAAGTGCGGCACGGTCAGCGCGAGGATGTCGAGCCCGAAGCCGAAGAGCGCGTGCCCCGAGCGTTCGGCGACCAGCGCGGCGGCGGCGATCGACGGGGTGACCAGCGCGGTGAGCAGGGCGATCTCGGCGGGTGCCACGGCAGGGCTCCCGGACGCCCGGAGACCGCGGAGCAGCCGGGGCGGGGCGTGCAGCGCGAGGAGCACGGTCCCGAGCGCGTAACAGACCGCCAGTGCGGTGGCGGCGGTGCCGCGCGGCAGCCACAGGGCGACGGCGCCGGGGACGGCGAAGAGCGGCCACAACCGCCGCATCCGGTCCAGCTCGGGCGCGGCGATCAGCCGCAGCCCCGCGGGAACCACCACCAGCATGCCCAGCATCACGATCGAATTGACCAGCACCGACACGGCCGCCCCCTGATTTGAACGTGTTCAACTCTGTTCGGCGCCGACTCTACGAGCTTTCTTGAACGCGTTCAAGAAGGGGGTCGGGGAAGGGTGGGGAGGGACGGGCCCGGCGCCGATGGCAGGATGCCGCCATGGAGGTCCTTCCCGGGCGCGGCGCGGCCCCGTCATGACCGGGGACCACCGGAGCCGGGTCGAGGAACGCATCGGTCCGCCGCGTGCCCCCTCGGCCGCGCCCCCTTCGTCTGCGCCACCACGCCGCCGCTGGTGATCACCTGCGCCCCCGACGACACCGTCGAGGTCGTCGAGGTCGGATACGGCGGGCAGGGCGGCGGGGCCTGGGCGGGCTACGACAGGATCGGGCCGGCCCACCGGCTGATCGACATCGTCGTGGCGGAACGGCACGCCAGGGGGCTCACCAGCACCCCGTGCGACATCGGCCACGACTTCCACACCGGGTTCTCCGTCTGGTCCACGCACGTGCCGGAGGCGCGCGGGGTGGACCAGACGGCGGGGGAGGGCGACCCGCGGCGCGCCGTCGGAGGAGTGTCCGCGGCGCCGTACGACTGCTTCGTCCGCCCGGGCGGCGCGTGGCGTCCGGCGCCGGACCTCACAGGGCTCCCCGGCGCCATTCCCGGACCAGCAGATGGCCGAGGTAGCCACCGCCGATGGCCATCGTGTAGATGCCCACGGGCAGGTTGTCGAAGAGCGGCAGCTGCTGGGCGCACAGGTCCGCGAGCACCAGCAGCAGCGCGCCGGTCAGGGCCGAGAGCGCCAGGTGCGGGCCGGAGACCCGGGTGATCCGCTTGGCGACCTGCGGGGCCGTCAGTGCGATGAACGCGATGGGGCCGGCGACGCTGACGGCGGCCGCCGAGAGCACGATCGCCAGCACGACGGCGGCCGTCTTCGTACGACGGGGCTCGGAACCGAGCGCGTCCGCGATGTCGTCGCCCATCTCCCCGATGTCCAGCCGGCGCGAGAGCAGCGCGGTGAGCGGCGCCACGGCCAGCAGCACCAGCCAGATCGTGGTGGCGTCCTCCCACGACCGCGCCGACAGGCTGCCGTTGACGTAGGCGCTGAGGACGGAGGCCCGGTCGCGCTCCATGGCGTAGACGACGTACTGGGTGATCGCGGTGCCGATCGCGGCGACCCCGATGCCCGCGATGACGAGCCGGGCCGGGTTGCGGAATCCGGTCCCGGTCGACACGTAGACCAGGGCCATGGCGAGGAGGGCGCCGAGCAGCGCGCCGAGCGCCACCGGAACGGTGTCCGGGAACAGCAGCGCGGAGATCGCGGCACCCGCGCCGGCGCCGGACGCCAGCCCGATCACGTCGGGGCTGCCGAGCGGGTTGCGGGTGACGGACTGGAACAGGGCGCCGGAGAGCCCGAGCGCCGCACCGGTGCCCACGGCCACCGTCAGCCGGGGACCGCGCAGCCGCTCCAGGACGAACGCGTCCTTGCCCTCGGCCCCGCCGGTCACCGCCCCGGGCAGATCGGCGAGCGGAATGCCGAGCCGCCCGAGCGACAGCGTGGCGACGGCGCCCGCCACGAGCAGCACCAGCAGGACGAGGCCGGTCAGCACCGACACCCGCCGGACCGGCAGGGCCACCCTCCCGCCGATCCTCAGCACCTTCCTGGGCGATGCGGCGCGGATCGCGGTCCGTTGCGACGTCATGCGTTGCCCCTCATCCTGCGTACGGCGACGAGCAGTGCGGGAGCCCCGACGAACGCGGTCACGACACCGACCATCAGCTCCTGCGGGCGCATGACCACCCGGCCCACGACGTCCGCGAGGAGCAGCAGCGCCGGACCCACCAGCGCCGAGAAAAGGATCTGCATGCGGAAGTCGACGCCGACCACGGCCCGCACCACGTGCGGCACGGCCAGGCCGACGAAGGCGATCGGACCGACCGCCGCCGTCGCCGCCGCGCTCAGCAGCGTGGCCGCGAGCAGCCCGCCCGCCCGCACCAGTGCCGGGCTCGCCCCCAGGGACGCCGCCGTCGAGTCGCCGAGCGCGAGCGCGTTGAGGCCGGGGCCCAGCACGGCGGCGGTCACCAGACCGGCCACCGCGAACGGCAGGACCGACCACAGGACGTCGAAGTCCCGTCCGCCGAGCGCCCCGACGACCCAGTACCGGTAGCTGTCGAAGACCTGCGGCCGGCTCAGCGTCACCGCCTGGATGAACGCGGTGAGCACGGCGGAGAGCACCGCGCCGGCGAGCACGAGCCGGACGAGCCCGCCGCCCGACCCCGCGGAGCCGATCGCGTGGACGAGCAGCCCCGCGAGCAACGCGCCGGGCAGTGCCCACCACATGGTCTCCGTGCTGCCCGACGCCCCCAGGAACGCCGTCGCGGCGACGATGCTCGCGGACGCGCCCGCGTTGATCCCGAGGAGGCCCGGGTCGGCCAGCGGATTGCGGGACACCCCTTGCATGAGGGTGCCCGCGACGGCGAGGCAGAGACCGGCCAGCACACCGAGCGCGGTCCGCGGATAGCGGCTCTCGACGATGGTGGTGACATTCGGGTCCGCGGTGCCGGACAGGACGTCCAGCACGTCGCCGAACGAGGTGGTGCGGCTGCCGAACATGACGCTCGCGAGCACGGCGAGTGCGAGGACGGCGAGCGCGAGCAGGACGGAGAACACCCGCCGAGCGGTGCCGGTCCGTGAGGTACCGGCACCGCTCGGCGGTGCGTGCGTGGTGGCGGCCATGGGTGCGGGGTTCGGCCTCAGCCCTTGTCGGCGGCCTCGACGGCCTTGTCGATCAGCGGCAGGTAACGGTCGATCACCCACGGCACGGTGAGCGGGTTGATGATCGAGGAGGCGGTGACGAAGGAGTTGTCCTTGCCGGCCACCACGGCGCCGCTCTTGACCGCGGGGATCGCCGCGTACAGCGGCTGGGCCTCGATCTCCTTGCGGGACTTGTCGTCCGTGTAGAAGGTGAAGACCAGGTCGCTGTCCTTCAGCTTCTCCGCGTTCTCCAGGCCGATGAGCGCGGAGTCGGTGCCCTTGGTCTCCTTGAAGGTGTTCACCACCGGGTCGACCGTGAGGCCGAGCGAGGAGACCATCTTGACGCGCTGCTCATCGGGCTTGAACACCCCGAGGGTGCCGGGGCCGGTGTTGTAGATGTACGAGAACGTGTGCTTCTTGTAGTTCGGCCGGGTCGCCGCCGCGTCGGCCAGCTGCTTCTCGATCTTCGAGGTGAGGGTCTTCGCCTCGTCGGGCTTCCCCAGCGCCTTGGCGATGATCTCGATCTGCTGGTCCCAGTCCGTGCTCCACGGCAGGTCCGGGTAGGCGACGGTGGGGGCGATGTCCTTGAGGATGTCGTAGTCCTTCTGCGTGATCCCGGACCACGGCGCGAGGATGACGTCCGGCTCCAGCTCGGTGATCGCCTCGAAGTCGATGTCCTCGCCGCCCGTGAACTGGGTCGGCAGCTTGTCGCCGGACTTCTTCACCGCCTCGTGGACCCAGGGCAGGTAGCCCGTCTTGTCGCTTCCCCACTCGTACTTCTCGATGCCCACCGGGGTGTGGCCGAGCGCGATGGCGGTCTCGGCCGAGCCCTGGCCGAGGGTGACGACCCGTTCGGGCTGCTCCTTGATCTCGGCCGTGCCGAGGGCGCTCTTGATGGAGACGGGGAAGGCCCCGCCGCTCTTCCCGGACGCGCCGGAGTCCTTCTCGTCCCCGTCGCTCGACGAGCAGCCACCGAGGGCGAGAACGAGGGCCGCGGCGGCGGCAGTTGCGGCGAACGTCCGGCGACGCGCGCGGGTGAACCGGGACATGGAGGTTCCTCAGGTTTGGCGGATGGAGCAAGGGGCCCCGCGCCGGCGAGCGGGGTCGCCGACATGGCGGTCGCAGCCGGAACGCGCGGAGCACGTCCGATGCAGATCGCAAAGGGTTAGGCAAGCCTAAGCTAAGCCTTTGTGTGGCGACAACCGGCCCCCCGGAAGTGCCTCGGGGTGGAGGTGGGGGATTCAAGGGCGCCCTCTTTGGTCCAGACCTATTGACGGAAGGTCTGGACCTCTTTAGCGTGTGGCGCACCGTGAGGTGCAGGAATCCGTACAGCGTTGTCAGGGGCATGACTTTCATGTGCCCGGCGCGCCCCGTGCCGGATCGTTCCCGGGGGTGCCGCCCCGGTGCCGTCCGGCGGTGACAGGAAGGGAACTGGGTATGTTGGGACGGACATCGCGCCTGCTGGGGGTCGGCCTCGCGGCGGCATGTGTCGTACAGCTGTTGGTGGGCGCGACGCCGAGTGCGGCGCAGGACGACACCTGTGCCGTCAAGTCGAAGCCCGCGGGCAAGGTCCTCCAGGGGTACTGGGAGAACTGGGACGGCGCGTCGAACGGCGTGCATCCGCCGCTCGGTTGGATCCCGATCACCGACAGCCGGATCACGCAGCACGGCTACAACGTGATCAACGCGGCCTTCCCGGTGATCCTGTCGGACGGCACCGTCCTGTGGGAGGACGGGATGGACGCCACCGTGAAGGTCCCGACCCCGGCCGAGATGTGCCGGGCGAAGGAGTCCGGACTCACCACCCTGATGTCCATCGGCGGCGCGACCGCCGGCATCGACCTCAACTCCACCGCCGTCGCCGACCGGTTCGTCGAGACGATCGTGCCGATCCTCAAGAAGTACAACTTCGACGGCATCGACATCGACATCGAGACCGGCCTGACCGGCAGCGGCAACATCAACCAGCTGTCGACCTCGCAGGCCAACCTGATCCGCATCATCGACGGCGTGCTCGAACGGATGCCGTCGAACTTCGGCCTGACGATGGCGCCGGAGACGGCCTACGTCACCGGCGGGAGCGTCGTGTACGGATCGATCTGGGGCGCGTACCTGCCCATCGTGAAGAAGTACGCGGACAACGGCCGCCTGTGGTGGCTGAACATGCAGTACTACAACGGCAGCATGTACGGCTGCTCCGGCGACTCGTACTCCGCGGGCACGGTCGAGGGCTTCACGAAGCAGACGGACTGTCTGGACAAGGGGCTCGTCATCCAGGGCACCACGATCAAGGTTCCCTACGACAAGCAGGTGCCGGGGCTGCCGGCCCAGCCGGGCGCGGGCGGCGGCCACATGTCGACGGGTCAGGTCTCGCAGGCATGGAACCACTACGGCAACAGCCTCAAGGGCCTGATGACCTGGTCGCTCAACTGGGACGGCTCGAAGGGTTGGACCTTCGGGGACAACGTCAGGTCGCTCCAGGGGCGCTGAGCCGACGCAGCCGCCCCCGGGACGGTGCTCCGGGGGCGGAGGGGCGCGGACGGGCGGCTTCGCCGAAGGGGGCGGGGCCGCCCGTCCGCGCGCCCGCCGACGGGCCTGTGCGTACGTGCGTCCGCCCGCCGGTGGGGCGGGCGGACGCACGGAGGCGTCGTGCGGTCAGTCGCGGGGCTCGGAGGCGTCCAGCATGGCCTCGCGCTCCACGACCTTGATCCGCTCGCGTCCCTGCTCCGCGCCCAGGGCCTGCTCG
Source organism: Streptomyces sp. sk2.1 (assembly GCF_008120935.1). Classification (GTDB taxonomy): domain Bacteria; phylum Actinomycetota; class Actinomycetes; order Streptomycetales; family Streptomycetaceae; genus Streptomyces. The sequence continues at coordinate 64,616 of NZ_RDBO01000056.1, read as the reverse complement.
TGCGCGTCCAGGCGGTGCCAGCCCTCACGGGTGGTGTAGCGGACGCCGCGCTCCTCCAGGAAGGCGGTGACGGCCTCCGGCTCGGGCCGGACGGGGGCGGGCAGCCGGCCCTCGGCCCGGTCCTCCAGCAGGCAGGCCACCGTCTCGTTGGCGTCGCCCTTGGTGTGGCCGATGAGGCCGACCGGACCGCGCTTGATCCAGCCCGTGACGTACACCGAGGGCATGTGCTCCCCGCCGTCCACGACCCGTCCCGCGGCGTGCGGGACGGTGCCGGAGACCACGTCGAACGGGAGCTTCGACAGCTCGCGCGAGTAGTAGCCGACCGCGCGGTAGACGCTCTGCACGTCCCAGTCGGTGAAGGTGCCGGTGCCCTTGACGTTGCCGGTGCCGTCCAGCTCGGTCCGCTCGGTGCGCAGGCCGACGACCCTGCCGTCCTCGCCGAGGATCTCCATCGGGGACTCGAAGAAGTGCAGGAACAGCTTGTGCGGCCGGTCGCCGACGTCGCGGATGGCCCAGTTCTCCAGCGTGGAGGCGACCATGTTGGCCTGCTTGTTGCCCCGCCGGGTCTCGATCGAGCCCGCGTCGTAGTCGATGTCCTCGGGGTTGACGATGACCTCGATGTTCGGCGAGTGGTCCAGCTCCCGCAGCTCCATCGGGCTGAACTTGGCCTGCGCCGGGCCGCGGCGCCCGAAGACGTGCACCTCCAGCGCCTTGTTGGCCTTGAGGCCCTCGTAGACGTTGGCGGGGATCTCGGTGGGCAGCAGCTCGTCCGCCGTCTTGGCGAGGATGCGCGCCACGTCCAGGGCCACGTTGCCCACGCCCAGCACGGCGACCTTCTCGGCCTCCAGGGGCCAGGTGCGCGCCACGTCGGGGTGGCCGTCGTACCAGGAGACGAAGTCGGCGGCGCCGTGGGAGCCCTCCAGGTCGTTGCCCGGGATGTCGAGCGCGCGGTCCGCGTCGGCGCCGGTGGAGAAGATCACCGCGTCGTAGAACGACCGCAGGTCGTCCAGGCCGATGTCGTTGGGGTAGTCGACATTGCCGAAGAGCCGCAGCTGCGGCTTGTCGAGGACCTGGTGGAGCGCCTGGACGATGCCCTTGATCCGGGGGTGGTCCGGGGCCACTCCGTAGCGGATCAGGCCGAAGGGGGCGGGCATCCGCTCGAACAGGTCGATCGAAACACCCGGGTCCTGGGCGGCCTCGGATTTCAGCAGCGCGTCCGCCGCGTAGATGCCGGCGGGGCCGGCTCCGACTATGGCGACGCGGACGGGGCGGGTCATGGAGGTGCTGGTCCTTAGAACGAGCTGATGCGGACAGTGAGGCGCGGGGTAAAGGTAAGGCTGGGCTTACCGCGCTTCACGCACACCGTATCCGTTACCCGTCCGTCACCCCGGGACGGTTCGTTCTGCGAGACATTCGGTCTCGTGACATCGATCACCCGGCTGCGGAGCGAAGCGGTTTCGAAGCCGCCGGATTCGGCTTCCTGCGCGCAGTTCGCTCGAAGAATCGGGCAAATGATGGCAGAGTGACCCACATGGATGATCGGGTAGCGGGTGCCCTGTCACTCCCGGACGACTGGCCCGCCCACCCGGATCTCAGCCTCGCCCTGAACCGTATGGGCAGCTTCGACTGGGACCTCGACAGTGGCCTGATGCACATGGACCGGCCCGCCCTCGACGTGTTCGACCTGCGGGCCGAGGAATACGACGACCGGCCGGAGACCCTCGGGCTCCGGGTGCCGACGGACGAGGGTGTCCGGCTCGACGCCATGGTCTCGCAGGCCCTCAAGAGCGGGCAGACCAACTACGGCGCGTACTTCAGGCTACGCAGGCGCGACGGCAGTCTGCGCTGGACCCACACCCAGGGCTTCATCCGGCGCGACGGGACCGGCCGCCCCAGGCGCATCATCGGCATCGTCCGCGACGCGACGCAGGAACTGGCCGACTCCACGGCCCGCCGCGAACTGGACCTGGAACGCCGGCGTCGCACCAGCCTGGTGGACGGCACCACGGCCGCGCTGGCCCACGCCCGCACCGTCCGGGACGTCATCGACGTGCTGAAGAACTCCCAGGGACTGGCGCACCTCGGGGCGACCAGCCTGGTCATGGGGCTGATCGAGGCCGGGCGCATCCACCTGGTGGCCGACGGGCCGGAGGACTCGTTCGTGCCCGGCACCCGTTACACCCGGACGGACGAGCAGTACCCGATGAGCGAGGTCGTGCGCACGCTCTCGCCGCGCTTCATCGAGTCGGCCACCGACTTCGCCACCTCGTACCCGATCCTGTGGCCCCACATCAACCACCTCGGCATCACCTCCGCCGCCTATCTGCCGCTGATCGCCCAGGCCCGGCCCATCGGCGCGCTCGGCCTGCTCTACAGCGACAAGGACGGGTTCACCGGCGACGAGCGCAACCTGCTGGTCGCGCTCGGCAGCTCCATCGCGCAGAGCCTGCAGCGGGCCATGCTCTACGAGCAGGAGCACGATCTCGCCGAGGGCCTCCAGCAGGCCATGCTGCCGCGCCGCATCCCGGACGTGCCGGGCGCGCAGGTCGCGGTCCGGTACCGCTCGGCCCGGCTGGGCCGGGACATCGGGGGCGACTGGTACGACGTCATCCCGCTGCCCGGTGGCCGGGTCGGGGCCGTCATCGGGGACGTGCAGGGTCACGACACCCACGCCGCGGCCGTCATGGGGCAGCTGCGCATCGTGCTGCGCGCCTACGCGGCCGAGGGGCACAGTCCCGCCACGGTGATGGCCCGCGCCTCCGTCTTCCTCCACGAGCTGGACACGGACCGCTTCGCGACCTGCACCTACGCCGAGGCCGACCTGACGACCGGGGTGGTGCAGCTGGTCCGGGCGGGCCACGTCGACCCGCTGGTGCGCGAGAGCGACGGCTCCTGTCGCCGGCTGCCCGTGGAGGGCGGGCTGCCACTGGGGCTCTCCGCCGAGTTCGGACGGCTGGAGTACCCGGTGAGCACGGTGGAGCTGGACCCCGGGCAGACCCTGGTGATGTTCACCGACGGCCTCGTGGAACTGCCCGGCGCCGACCTCGACGAGGGCATGCAACTGCTGACCGCCCTGGTGCGCAGCGGCCCGCAGGACCTCCAGAAGCTGGCCGACCGGCTCTGCGAGGAGGTCGACGAGCGCCGGGGCGAGGACGACGTGGCGGTGCTGCTGCTGCGCCGCAAGGCCGCCCACGCGCCCCAGCCGGGCGGACGGCTCCAGCAGCACGTCGCGCAGAGCGATCCGGAGGCGCTGAGCTCGGCGCGGCACATGATCCGGGCCGCGGTGCGGGCCTGGGGCGCCAAGGCGCGGGCCGACGAGGTCGAACTGGCCGCCGACGAGCTGATCACCAACGCGCTGATGCACACCGACGGCGGGGCGATCGTCACGATCCGGGTGCTCACCGGGCCGGAGCGGCGCCTGCGGGTCGACGTCGAGGACCGGTCCAGCGCGCTGCCCAGGCGCCGGGACGCGGGGGAGGCCGGGGTGTCCGGGCG
>NZ_RDBO01000056.1:46549-61021 GCF_008120935.1 Streptomyces sp. sk2.1 | reverse complement strand
CGTCGCCGGTGAACCCGTCCTTGTCGCTGTAGAGCAGGCCGAGCGCGCCGATGGGCCGGGCCTGGGCGATCAGCGGCAGATAGGCGGCGGAGGTGATGCCGAGGTGGTTGATGTGGGGCGTCGAGTCGCGGGGGAGCGGCAAGTGCGTCTGGTGCGAATTCGTCATGCCGGCGCAGGAATGACGAACGGGGGCGGCGCCGGGTCGTCCGGTCCGAAGGGGGCCGATTGCCTCGGCGGAGGGGCGACCCCTACTCGACGGTAACGGAAAGTGACATGTTTGTGCTTGACCGTGACCGCATGCGAGCGATTGACTGCGGCTTTGTCAGTATTTGTCTTCGATGACATGAGGACCCGTGGGAACTGAGCTGCTGGCACCCCTCGATCTGGCCTTCTGGCACCTCGAATCCGATGCCCACCCGATGCACCTCGGCGCGCTCGCCGTCTTCTCCCCGGCACCCGGCCCCGGGCACGGCGCCGGTGCGGACGGTGTGCTGGAACTGCTGGGCGCCCGCGCCGCCGCCATCCCCCGGCTGCGGATGCGGGTGCGGGACGTGCTGCTGCCCGTCGGCGGCGCCGCCTGGTTCGTGGACAAGGACTTCGACGTGCGCCGGCACGTCGAACGGGTACGGCTGGCCGGGGCGGAGTCCGGCGACGAGGGCGGCGCCTTCATGGCGGCCGCCACCCGGCTCGCCGGCGAGCTGATGGAGCGCCCGCTCGAACGGGGCCTGCCGCCCTGGCAGATGTACGTGATCGGCGGCTCCGGCGGCGGTCCCTTCGCGGTCCTGGTCAAGCTCCACCACGCGCTGGCCGACGGAATGCGCGCGGTCGCCATCGGTGCCGGGATCTTCGACGAGATCGCCTCCGCGACCGGCCGGCCGCACGGCGGCGCGCCCGTCCGCCGGGCGCGCGCCGTCCCGCCCCGCTCCTGGATGCCGGGCCCGCGCCAGGTGGCCGGGCTCGCGCTGGGCCGGATCGAGGACCTCGGGCGGGCGTTCGGGGTGGGTGCCTCCATGGTGCGGGCCAGCCGCCTCGACCCGCGCGGCGCGCCCGCGCTCACCGCGAGTTCCAGCGGAACCCGGCGACTGGCCACCGCGGACCTGGACCTCGACGCCGTCCGCCGCGTCCGCCGCGTCGCCGGCGGCACGACCAACGACGTCCTGCTCGCGGTCGTCGCCGGTGCGCTCCGCCGCTGGATGCGCGAGCGCGGCGAGTCGCTGCCCGAGGAGGACCCGCGCGCCCTGGTGCCGGTCTCCCGCCGACGGCCGGGACAGGCCGCCGCGACGGGGAACAGGCTCTCCGGCTATCTGCTCGGACTCCCGGTCCGCGAGCCCGACCCGTGGAGACGGCTCCACGGCGTCCGCGCGGCCATGGACCGCAACAAGGCCGCGGGCCCCCTCAAGGGCGCCGGCGCGGTCGCCGTGCTCGCCGACCAGCTGCCCCTGCTGGCCCACCGCTTCGGGGCTCCCCTCGCCGGGAACGCGGCCAGGATGCTCTTCGACGTCCTGGTCACCAGCGTGCCCCTGCCGCGCTCGGAGCTCTCGCTCGGGGGCTGCCCGCTGCGCGCCGTCTACCCGATGGCGCCGCTGGCCCGTGGCCAGTCCCTCGCCGTCGCGCTGTCCACGTACGGCGGCCGGGTGCGGGTCGGACTGGTGGCGGACGGCAAGGCGCTGCCCGATCTGGATCGGCTGGCGCGCTGCGCCGACGAGGAGGTGGCCGAACTGCTCGCGCTGCTGCCGCGGGAGTGAGCGGACCGGGCTTCCCGGGGGCCGCGCGAGTCGCGGGCCCGCACGGACCGCGGAGCCTCCATCGACCGGAGGGGCCCGCGTGGCCACGGGACCTGCGTGAACCACGCGTCCTCACGAGTTGCGCCGGTTATAGATCGGACAGATTTCCGAGAAAGAGCCATGATTCATGGCATCGGAGGTGTTGACGCGGCCAAGTGATCCGATGAATATTCGCTGTGTGCACGAAGCGATCATCGGGGAGGGCGGCGGAGAGATGCGGCGCAACAGGCTGGGGAACAGCACGGTCGAGGTCACCGAGCTGTCCTTCGGGGCGGCCGCCATCGGAAATCTCTTCACCGCGGTCGACCCCGAACGGGCCGCCGCCGCCGTCGACGCCGCCTGGGACGAGGGCGTCCGCTACTTCGACACCGCCCCGCACTACGGACTCGGCCTCTCCGAACGGCGGCTGGGCGAGGCCCTGCGCGACCGGCCCCGCGACGCGTTCGTGCTGTCCACGAAGGTGGGACGGGTGCTCGACCCGCTGCCCCCGGACGCCGTCGCGAAGGCCGCGGGCGACGGCCTCTCCGAGGGCTTCGCCGTCCCCGTCACCCACCGCCGCCGCTGGGACTTCAGCGCCGACGGCGTGCGCCGCAGCATCGAGGACAGCCTGGAACGGCTCGGCCTCGACCGCATCGACATCGTGTACCTGCACGACCCCGACGACCACGCCGAACCCGCCTTCCGCGAGGCGTACCCGGAGCTGGAGAGGCTGCGCGCGCAGGGTCTCGTCGGCGCCATCGGCGCCGGGATGAACCAGACGGAGATGCTGACCCGGTTCCTGCGCGACACCGATGTCGACGTGGTGCTCTGCGCCGGGCGCCACACCCTCCTCGACCAGTCGGCCCTGACCGGACTGCTGCCCGAGGCGGCCGCCCGGGGCCGCGGCGTGGTCGTCGGCGGGGTCTTCAACTCCGGGTTGCTCGCCGACCCGCGCCCCGGCGCCACGTACGACTACACGGCCGCGCCCCAGGCCCTCCTGGACCGGGCGCTGCGCATCGAGGCCGTCACCGAGAACCACGGCGTCCCGCTGCGGGCCGCCGCCCTCCACTACCCGCTCGCCCACCCCGCCGTCGCCACGGTGCTCGTCGGCACCCGCTCCCCGGACGAGGTGCGCGACGCCGCCGCCCTGCTCCGCCGCGAGATCCCGGACGGACTCTGGGACGAACTGCGCGCCGAGGGCCTGCTGACCGAGAACGGACACTGACATGAGAATCGCCCTGCACACCAAGGTCCGCGCCGACCGCATCGAGGAGTACGAGGCCGCGCACCGCGAGGTCCCCGCGGAGCTGACCGAGGCGATCCGCGCGGCGGGCGCCACCTCCTGGACGATCTGGCGCAGCGGCACCGACCTCTTCCACGTCATCGACTGCGAGGACTACGCGGCCCTCCTCGCCCGGCTGGAGAAGCTCCCCGTCAACGTCGCCTGGCAGGCCCGGATGGACCAGCTGCTCGACGTCGCGCACGACTACTCCTCGGACGGCGCGCAGGCCGGCCTCCCCGTGGCCTGGGAGCTCTGACCATGACCGGCCGGGAAGGGATCGTCGACGCCCACCACCATGTGTGGGACCTGTCGGTGCGCGACCAGGACTGGATCACCGGCGACGAACTCGCCCCGCTCCGGCGCGACTTCACCCTCGCCGACCTGGAGCCCGAGGCCCGCGCCGCCGGGGTGCGGGCCACCGTCCTCGTCCAGACGATCACCGTCCCCGAGGAGACACCCGAGTTCCTGGCCCTCGCCCACGGCAGCGACCTCGTCGCGGGCGTCGTCGGCTGGTGCGACCTCACGGCCCCGGACGTCACCGACACCCTGGCCGCGCTGCGCGAACTCCCCGGCGGCGACCGGCTCGTCGGCATCCGCCACCAGGTCCAGGACGAACCCGACCCAGACTGGCTGCTGCGCCCCGACGTACGACGCGGACTGCGCGCCGTCGCCGACGCCGGGCTCGTCCACGACCTCGTCGTCCGGGCCCACCAGCTGCCCGCGACCGTCCGGGCCGCGGCCCTGCTGCCCGAGCTGACCTTCGTGCTCGACCACGCGGGCAAACCGCCCGTCGCCACCGGCGAGCTGCGCCCCTGGGCCGACGACCTGCGGGCTCTCGCCGCCCGCCCCAACACCGTGTGCAAACTCTCCGGCCTGGTCACCGAGGCCGATGTGCGCTCCTGGACCGTGCGCGACCTGCGCCCCTACGCCGACACCGTCCTCGACGCCTTCGGACCCGACCGGCTGATGTTCGGCTCGGACTGGCCGGTGTGCCGGCTCGCGGCGACGTACCAGGAGGTCGTCGACACGGCCCGCACCCTGATCGGCGACCTCGGCGAGGACGAACGCACCCGTGTCCTCGCCACCACGGCCGAACGTGTCTACGGCCTCTGAACGGGTGTTCAGCGGTTCCTCCGGTGGTCGGTCTACACTCCGGCCCATGCTGCGCGTACTGGCCGTCGACGACGAAGAACCAGCCCTGGAAGAACTCCTCTACCTGCTGCGCGCCGATCCCCGTGTCCGCAGCGCGGAGGGGGCCACCGGGGCCACCGAGGCGCTGCGCCGCATCGGCGGTGCCGTCGAGGCGGGCCCGGACGACCCGGCGGCCATCGACGTGGTGTTCCTGGACATCCACATGGCGGGCCTCACCGGCCTCGACGTCGCCCAGCTGCTGGCCGGCTTCGCGGCACCGCCCCTCATCGTCTTCGTCACCGCGCACGAGGGATTCGCCGTCCAGGCGTTCGACCTGAAGGCCGTCGACTACGTCCTCAAGCCCGTGCGCCGCGAACGCCTGGCGGAAGCGGTGCGCCGGGCGGCCGAACAGGTCGGCGACCGTTCCGCGCCCGTCCTCGACACCGCGGGCGACCAGATACCGGTGGAACTCGGGGGAGTGATCCGGTTCATCCCGATCGACGACATCGCCTACGCCGAGGCCCAGGGCGACTACGCCCGGCTGCACACCGCGACCGGCAGCCACCTCGTCCGCGTCCCCCTCACCACGCTGGAGGAGCGCTGGCGCTCGCGCGGCTTCGTCCGCATCCACCGCCGCCACCTCGTCGCGCTGAGCCGGATCGACGAGCTCCGGCTGGACGCGGGCAGCATGAGCGTGCGCATCGGCGCCGCGGAGCTCGCCGTCAGCCGCCGCCACACCCGCGCGCTGCGCGATCTGCTGATGCGCCGCACCGGCCGCTGACCAGGCCCTACCGGGAATCGTTCCCCTTCCCACGAAGGACCGGGGCTGCGTACACTCCGGGCCCATGTCCGCAGAGCCAACACCCCGGCGCGAAGTGGTGACGGGGGAGCCCCGACGGGTGCGCCCGCTGCCGCGCTACCGCACCCAGTCGGAGATCGACGAGCAGACCGCGCTCGGCGGCGCGTACGTCCGTTCACTGGTGCGCAGCCAACTGCGCGCCGGACTCACCGCGTTCAGCGTCCTCGCCGTAGTCGTCGGGACGCTGCCGCTGGTCTTCGAGGCCCTGCACAGTTCCGCGCTCGTCTGGGCCGTACTCGGATTCGCCGCCTATCCGCCGCTCGTCCTGATGGCCTGGTGGTACGTACGCCGGGCCGAGCGCAACGAACACGACTTCGCCCGGCTCGTGGAAGGCCGCTCCGCGCAGTGAGCCGTACGTACGCGGTGGCGGCCGTCGCAGCCGTCGTCCTCGCCACCGTCCTCGTCGGCGGCTTCGGACTCCGGATCTCCCGGACCACCTCCGACTTCTACGTCGCCTCACGCACCGTGCGGCCCCGCCTCAACGCCGCCGCCATCAGCGGCGAGTACCTCTCCGCAGCCTCCTTCCTCGGCATCGCGGGACTGGTCCTCGTGCACGGCCCGGACATGCTCTGGTACCCGGTCGGCTACACCGCCGGCTACCTGGTGCTGCTGGTCTTCGTCGCCGCTCCGCTGCGCCGCTCGGGGGCGTACACCCTGCCCGACTTCGCCGAGGGGAGACTGGAATCGCGGCAGGTGCGCAGACTGGTGAGCGTCTTCGTGGTCGCGGCGGGCTGGCTCTACCTCGTACCGCAGCTCCAGGGCGCCGGGCTGACGCTGAAGATCCTCACCGGGGCGCCCGGCTGGCTCGGCGACGTGCTCGTGGCGGCGGTCGTCGTCCTCGCCGTCGCCGCGGGCGGCATGCGGTCCATCACCTTCGTACAGGTCTTCCAGTACTGGCTGAAGCTGACCGCCCTCCTCGTCCCCGCGATCTTCCTGGTGCTCGCCTGGCAGGGCGACGGGCGGCCCCGCGCCACCTTCGACGAACAGCTCTCCGTCTTCCGCGCCGAGCACCCGATGTACGCCACGTACGGGCTGATCATCGCGACGTTCCTGGGCACCATGGGCCTGCCGCACGTCGTCGTCCGCTTCTACACCAGCCCCAACGGCCGCGACGCCCGCCGCACGACGGTCGTCGTCCTCGCCCTCATCGGGGTGTTCTACCTGCTGCCCCCGGTCTACGGTGCCCTGGGCAGGCTGTACGCCCCCGAGCTGATCCGGGGCGAGGACGCGGACGCGGCCGTGCTGCTGCTGCCCGGCCGGGTCATCGGCGGCCTCGGCGGGGACCTGCTCGGCGCGCTGGTCGCGGGCGGAGCCTTCGCCGCGTTCCTGTCGACCGCGTCCGGCCTCACGATGGCCGTCGCCGGGGTCATCACGCAGGACGTGCTCCCCTCGCGCGGGGTCCGGCACTTCCGGCTCGCCACCGTGCTCGCCATGTGCGTCCCGCTGGCCGGTTCGCTGCTGGTCAGCCGGGTGCCGGTGGCCGACTCGGTGGCGATGGCGTTCGCCGTCTCGGCGTCCTCCTTCTGCCCGCTGCTGATCCTCGGCATCTGGTGGCGGCGGCTCACCCCGCCCGGCGCGATCGCCGGACTGCTGCTCGGCGGCGGCTCCGCGTTCCTGTCCGTCACCATCACCGTCAGCGGCGCGGTGCGCCCGCCGGGCTGGGCGCACGCCCTGCTGGCCTGGCCCGCCGTCTGGTCGGTGCCGGTCGGCTTCCTCGCGATGGTCCTGGTCTCCCTCGCCACGCCCGGTCGCATCCCGCCCGGCACCAACGCCGCCATGACCCGCTTCCACCTGCCGGAAACACTGACCTCCGGGAGACACCGATGACCGGCGCCGGACACGCGGTACTCGTCCTGCCCGTGCTCCTGCTGCTCGGTGCGGCGTTCCTGCTCGGCCGCCGCACCGCCCGGCCCGTCCGCACCAGCGACGTCGGGACCCCCGTCGAGCACGCCACCTTCGAGACCCTGCACACCGCCTCGCTCGCCGCGCCGCCGCTGCGTGCCGGACTCACCGAGGAGAGCGCCCGCAAGGCCGCCCGCGGGCTGCGCTCGCTGCTCGGCACCGACGCGCTCTGCCTCACCGACCGCGACCGGGTGCTGGTCTGGAACGGCGCGGGCGAGCACCACGGCCGGCACGTCATGGAACAGGTGCGCGGCCTCCTCGACAGCGGCCGGGACACCGCCTTCCCCAGCGACTGCGACGACCTGGACTGCCCGCTGCGCTGGGCCGTGGCCGTACCGCTCACCGTCGACCACCGGGTGCTCGGCACCCTCGTCGCCTACGCCCCGCGCGAGTCCGCGGTACTGGCCAGGGCCGCCGGGGAGGTGGCCCGCTGGGTCTGCGTACAGCTGGAGCTGGCCGAACTGGACCGCTCCCGCACCCAGCTCATCGAGGCCGAGATCAGGGCGCTGCGGGCCCAGATCTCCCCGCACTTCATCTTCAACTCACTGGCCGCCATCGCCTCGTTCGTCCGCACCGACCCGGAACGGGCCCGCGAGCTCCTGCTGGAGTTCGCCGACTTCACCCGCTACTCGTTCCGCAGCCACGGCGACTTCACCACCCTCGCCGACGAGCTCCACTCCATCGACCAGTACCTGGCGCTGGTACGGGCCCGCTTCGGCGAGCGGCTCGCGGTCACCCTCCAGATCGCCCCCGAGGTGCTGCCCGTCGCCCTGCCCTTCCTCTGCCTCCAGCCGCTGGTCGAGAACGCCGTCAAGCACGGCCTCGAAGGATCGGCCGCCCCGGCCCGCCCGCTCGGCACCGGCCGGACGGAGGAGACCCCGACCCGCATCACCATCAGCGCCTTCGACGCCGGCTCCGAGGCCGAGGTCGTCATCGAGGACGACGGCGCCGGCATGGACCCGCGGCGGCTGCGCCAGATCCTGCGCGGCGAGGGCGGCCCCTCCACCGGCATCGGACTGCTCAACGTCGACGAGCGGCTGCGCCAGGTCTACGGGGACGACTACGGGCTCGTCATCGAGACGGGCGTCGGCGCCGGGATGAAGATCACGGTGCGGCTGCCGAAGTACCGCGCCGGCGTGCACGGTTCCTGACCGGCGGACGGAGCGCTCAGTGCAACTGGATCGCCAGATGTCCCAGCGGCAGCCCCAGCTGCCAGGCCGGTGTCCACACCTGGGCGGCCTCCTCCGCGTCCGGCCCGTCGCCCAGCGACCCCCGGGGCCGCGGACCGATCGCGTCCAGGTCGGCCGCGAGCAGTTCGGTCTCCTCCAGCCACCGCCAGGCCGCGCGGGCCAGCACCAGATCGGGACTCCCGCCCTCCGCCCCGGGATCGGGGTCCCCGCCGAGCGCGTCGAGCCGTTCGCGGACCCAGCCGCGCCAGGCAGTCCCGTACGCCGTCAGCAGCCGCAGCTCGTCCAGCCGGGCCGCGGGCAGGTCATCGGCCACCATCATGTCGTCGCAGAGGAAGACGGTGAGCGCGAGGGCGTCCCGCCCCGCGCGGTACTCCAGTGTGGACGGCTCCATCAGATTACCGGTCCGCAGTATCCCGTCGGCGACGTACTCGGCGTACATCCAGGCCATCGGGATCAGCAGCCCGCCCCCATTGGTTCCGTCCTGACGTTCCGGGCGCATCCCGTCTCGCCTCTTTCCGTTCTCGCTACCGGGCTCCACGCAGCATTGAACCGGGGGAGCGCGCCCCGCGTGGCCAGAAGGGCAGGATCCGTCACGACCGGGTCCGCACACGACACGAGGATGCGATGAGCGCCGATCCCGGGAAGGACCCGCACGTGCGGCAGTTGCTCGGTGCCTATGTTCTCGACGCGCTCACGGCCGGTGAGACCCGTGAGGTCTGCCGCCACCTGCAGACCTGCGACGGCTGCGCCGCCGACTACGTGCAGGTCGCGGAGGCCGTCTCGCTGCTCGCCCTGCTCGGCGAGGAGGAACTGCTGGAGTAGCCCGGAAGGCTGCGGGCGAGCCGGCGCAGCGCGTAGTAGGACCGGGACTTGACCGTGCCCGGCGGAATGCCGAGCACCTGGGCCGTCTCGTTCACGGTGAGCCCGCGGAAGTACATCTGGACGAGGACCTCGCGGTGGTCCGGGTTCAGGGCGCGCACCGCCTCGCGCACGTCGAGGGCCGAGACCGTGGCCTCGGCGGTGTCCTCCCCGTCCGCGGCCGTCTCCAGCACGACGTCGCCGACCTCGGCCGGGCGGGCCTGCCGGGACCGGCGCGCGTCGATCGCGAGCCGCCGCGCCACGGTGAAGAGCCAGGGCCGCATCGATTCGTACGGGGCGTCGAACGCCTCCGGATGCTGCCAGGCGCGCACCAGCGTCTCCTGGAGCAGGTCCTCGGCCCGCTGCCGGTCGCCGAAGGTCAGCCCCAGCAGGAAGCGGAAGAGCGCGGCACCGTGCTCCCGCTGGAGGCCCGCGAGGGTCCGCTCATCCGTCGTGGTGGTCATCGTGAACGCCCTTCCCGCCGAGGCCCTGCCGCTTCGCTGCCGACGGGCGTATACGAACGCATCGGGGCGCCGAGGAACAGGCGATGGGCCCCGCCGTGCGACGAGCGGTCGCACAGTGCGGCGAATGGTGCGGTGAACGGTCGGGCGGTGCGATGTGTGTACGGGTGACGGCCCCGGACCACGGACGGCGCGCCCCGGCCGCCCGTGGTCCCGTGCCGTCGGCGGACGCCGCCACGGACGGCCGGGGCCGCGCTCAGGACTTCTTCGTCCCCGTGCCCGTCCCGGTCGTCCCCGCCATCTCCGACTTCCGGTAGGAGTAGCCGAAGTAGATGACCAGGCCGACCAGGAACCACACCGCGAACCGCACCCAGGTCTGCCACTGGAGGAAGGTGATCAGCCAGATCGAGAACACCACCCCGAGGGCCGGGACGAACGGCATCCCGGGGGTGCGGAACGTACGCGGCAGGTCGGGCTGCTTGTAACGCAGCACGATCACGGCGATGCACACCACCACGAACGCCAGCAGGATGCCGATGTTGGTCAGCTCGGCGGCCTCGCCGATCGGCAGGAACCCGGCGATCGCCGCCGAGGCCACACCGACGATCCAGGTCACCCGGGTCGGGACGTGCCGGGTGGGGTGGGTCTTGGCGAACCACTTCGGCAGCAGCCCGTCACGGCTCATCGAGAACCACACCCGGGTCACGCCGAGCATGAAGGTGAACATGACGGTCAGGATGCCGATGATGGCGCCCACCGCGATCACGTCGGCGATCCCGCTGAGGCCCACCGCCTTGAAGGCCGTGGAGAAACCGGACTCCGGGTCGATGTCCTCGTAGCTCTGCATCCCCGTCAGCACCAGGCACGCCGCCACGTAGAGGACCATGGAGATGGCGAGGGAGTACAGGATCGCCTTCGGCATGTGGCGCTGGGCGTCCTTGGACTCCTCGGCGGCCGTCGACATGGCGTCGTACCCGAAGACCGCGAAGAACACCGTGGCCGCGCCCGTGAAGGCGCCGCTCACCCCGAACGGGAAGAAGGGGTGGTAGTTGGCGGTGTTGATGTGGAAGACGCCCACGCCGATGACCAGCAGGACGACCAGGACCTTCAGGGCCACCACGACCGTCTCGAAGCGGGCCGCGTTCTTGATGCCGAGGGTCAGCAGGTACGCGACCAGCAGACAGAGCAGCGCGGCGAACAGGTCCACCTTGTGGCCGTCGCCGGTGCCGGGCGCGCCCAGCATCCACTTCGGCACGTCCAGCCCCAGCTCCCCGAGCAGGAAGCTGAAGTAGCCGGAGATGCCGATCGCGACCACCGCCACGATCGCGGTGTACTCCAGCAACAGGTCCCAGCCGATGAACCAGCCCACCAGCTCGCCGAGCACCGCGTATCCGTAGGTGTACGCGGACCCGGCCTTCGGGATCAGCCCCGCGAACTCCGCGTAGCTGAACGCGGCGGCCGCGCTCGCCACGCCCGCGATGAGGAACGAGAGCAGGACGGCGGGGCCGGCGGTGCCGTTGGCCACCGTGCCGGCGAGGGTGAAGATGCCCGCCCCGATGATGCCGCCCACACCGATGGCGGTGAGCTGCCACAGTCCGAGCGTTCTGGTGAGCTGAGCGGTGGCCTCCCCGGCGGGCCCCTGCTCGTCGATCTGCTCGATCGGTTTGCGGCGCAGTACGCCCTCGCCCACTCGGAGCCTTGCCATGAGTCACCTCTTCACTGACGGCCGTCTCTGACGGGCGCTCATGATGACTCAGCCGGAGCCGCTGCGGAAGAAGGCGTGCCGTTTGGCGGAAGAAAGGATTCCGCAGGGGTCAGGGGACCACCGTGACGGGCCAACGACCCGCTTTCACCAGCCGGATCGCCACCGATCCGACGAACCGGTGCCCGGCCGACTCCGACGCGCCCACCACGACGGCGTCCGCCTTCAACTCGTCCGCCGCGGTCACGAGTCCGTTGTAGGGGTCGCCGCGGAAGGTGTGGAACTCCCAGCGCACGTTCCACACGTCCTTCAGCCGCCGGGCCGTCTCCCGGATCTCGTTCACCAGCCCCTCCGCGACCTCGCCGGTGGTGTCGGCGATGGGCGCGCCGAGTGCCGCCCCGGCGGGCAGTACGGGCTGGACGTAGACGAGGGCGAGCATGGCTCCCTGGCGGCGGGCCAGACCTGCCGCGTAGGCCGCGGCGCGCATGGAGGAATCGGACCCGTCGATGCCGGCGACGATCACTTTCGGTCCATCTGTGCCACGTTCGAACTCATGAGGCTGCGGTTCTGTCACGGCAGTGAGGCTATCCGCTGCCGTGGGCCGTCCTCGGACCGGGCGGCGGCCCGGTCCGGTCCGAAGCTGCCGCCTGCCCCGCCGCCGATCCCTCCATCGGGTGCAAAAACCTCCGCCCCCGGTGTCGTCGACCGGGACGCGCCCGCCCGCCGTGCGAGCAGTTGGTCATGAAAAATGATCAGAGGTTTCCGGGGCGCAGGGCGCTGCTGGGCCTGGCCGCCGGACTCGGCACGGCCGCCGCCGTGCGCATGATCGCCGCGGACCCGGCCGGGGCGCCGCTCAGGGATCCCGCACCGGCACGGGCCGGGGCGGCCGGACCTCCGTCGGCCGTCCGGAACCGGCCCGCCCCGTACCGGCTCCGGCCCATGACCGSGGGCGCCCCGCCCCGCTTCCGGCCCGCGGCGCCCCCGGTCCGCACCCGGCCCTTCGAGGAGCTGCCCGAGATCGGACACGCCATGGTCCTGACCTTCGACGACGGCCCGGACCCCCGGTACACCCCGCACATCCTCGCCACGCTGCGCGAGTACGACGTCCGCGCGATGTTCTTCGTCTGCGGGGAAATGGCCCACGACAACCAGGACCTGGTGCGGGCCATCGCCGAGGACGGCCACACCATCGGCAACCACTCCTGGACCCACCCCCTGGTCACCGGACTCTCCCGGGCGGGCGTCCGGGACGAACTCGGTCCCACCAGCGAGGTGATCGAACGGCTCACCGGTGCCGCGCCGCTCTGGTACCGGGCGCCGTACGGGGCGTGGAACCGCAACTCCTTCGAGATCGGCGCCGCCCTGGGGATGGAGCCCATGGCGTGGACCGTGGACACGCTGGACTGGACCGAACCCGGCACCGGCACCATCGTCCGCCGGGTCCGGGAGGGGGCTGCGCCCGGCGTCGTCGTGCTCTCGCACGACGCGGGAGGAGACCGTTCGCAGAGTGTGGCGGCGCTGCGCCGGTACCTCCCCGAACTGCTCGACGACGGCTACCGGATCACGGTGCCGCAGCGTCGCTGAACGCGTTCCGGTTCCGGCCCCGGTACGCCCGTCGCCCCGGGGCCTGTGCACCAGGACCCGGGGCGACGGGCGTACCGACCCTGCCGTCAGCGCGGGCGGTTCTCCCCGTGCCGGCGCGCCATGTGGACGGCGCCGGTGGCCGCGGCCACCGCCAGCACCGTTCCGGCGACGAGCTCCGCGGTGCTCGGACCGCCGCCGCCGAGACCGCCCCGCACACCGGCCGGGGCGACCGCGGAACCGGCCGTCGGCGCGCGGGAGGCCGCGGCGACCGTGAGCCGGACCTTCGCCGTGGAGCCGGGCGGCGCGCTGCAGATGAACGTCACCTCGTGGGAGGAACCGGGCTTCGCGTCCCAGTCGACCGTGGCCGCCGCGGAACCACCTCCGGGAATGGTGACGGTGTCGAAAACACCCGATCCGGCCGTTGCGGTTGCAGAGCACCCCCGGGCCGCCAGGGTGACCTGGCCTCCCGGCGCGATCACCGACGGGGTGACGGTGTATCCGGTCGCGGAGGACGCGCCTCCCGACGATGCCGCGGACGCGATTGCGGCCGGGACGGTCAGGGCGAGGGCGGCGCCGAGCAGGGCGACGGGTGCGACACGTATGGAACGCATGGATGAATCCTCCGGGTCCCCGAGGAGCACTTGCGGAACGGTTTTCCACAAAGTGTCAGAAATGCGCCTCGACCCGCCAAACGCTAGGAGTCGCGCATTCCGCTCGCGATCGGGGTACGCCGCCCGGGGCACCGGTTTCGCCCGAGCGGCGCACCTCGGTGTCACCGTCCGCCCGCGGCTTCCGGGAACAGATCGAGGAACGGTGCGGCGGTGGCCGAGAGGCCCCGCCCGAAGGGGGTGTCGAAATCCCAGATCAGGAAGAGCAGAAAGGCGATCAGAACGCTGAAGAAACCGGCCAGGAGCAGTTCGCGGAAACTCCTGCGGATCTGCAACGTGAAGATCATTCCAACTGTTACCAAAGCCCCGATGACCAGGCCGAACCAGACCACGCCCGGCATGGTCGCCCCCGCGCTCTGCCCGCGTGCGCTGCGCGCGTCGTCGGCCGCGGCGACCTCGTCGACCAGCGGCTGGTACGCCTGCCCCTCGTGGTCGTTCGCCGGCCGGTACTGGGTGACATCGGTGCGTACCCGGTCGAGGAGCCGGGTGCCCTCGGCGGTGAGCGTGCCGTGCTCGCTCATCGACTGCCACTCGTCGTGCACGACATGGCGTACGTAGGCGTCGACGTCGGCGCGGATGCGGGTGCGCACCTCGGCCGGGTAGACGGCGGAGCGGGCCTTCACCTCGTGCAGCGCCTGGGCCTCCTGGCGCACGTACTCCTGGGCGGCGCCGCGGCCCTCCCAGACGCCCGCGATGGCGAGGCCCAGCACGATCGCGTAGACCACGCCGATCATCATCGTCATGTACTCGATGACGTCGGGGGTCTCGGACGGGTCGTCGTCCTCCCCGACCCGACGGTTGTTGAGCACGGCGATGGTCAGGACGACGGCACTTGCCGCGGCCATGGCGAGGGTGAGAACAAGCCATTCCGACATGAGACTTCTCCGGAGGTCAGCGGGAGCGGGGACGCAGGACGGCGACGGCGAACACCGCGGGCGCCGTGATCAGCAGGGTGAGGGTGACCAGGGAGGTGCCGCGTCGGGGGACCTTGCGCGGTGGCTTGCGGTAGGTGGGGAGCGCCACGGGACGGGACGAGGCGGCCGCGGGACGTGCGGAGGGCGGGGACGAGGGG
>NZ_RDBO01000056.1:10880-46449 GCF_008120935.1 Streptomyces sp. sk2.1 | reverse complement strand
GAACCAGGTGTTCCGGCAGGGTGGGCGGCCGGTTCGGGCCCGGGGCGGATTGCTAAGGCGATCGAGTGAAGGCGCTCGGCCGGATGCCCGGCCGAAGGTGGTCGGGGCGGGGTTCCGGGCGACGGCTCCCGCGTGCCGGGCCGCTCCGGTGTCCGGGGCCGATCCCGGAAGGCCGGTGATTTCGCGCGGGCTCCCGATCCTCCGGTCAAATCACCCTTGTGGAAAGGGTGTTGCCCCGGCGGCAAGAAATGCCGCCACGGCGCCGCCGGCAAAGGATTCGCCACTCGCGACGGCCCCGGTGAACCGCCATGCGGACCGATGTCCGTCAAGTGGTCCGTACCTTTTCCGGCGAGGTGAAACCGGGGGCGGTGACGGGAAACCGGGACGGCAATGGCGGTGGCTCCGCGGGCACATGTTACGGGGTGCTCTCCGGTGCCTGCGCGGCGGGCTCCTCCCGTGATGGGCAAAGCCTTCCCGGAAGGGCCGTTCGTCGCCGAATGTCACACGTAGCGACTGATCGGTTGCACATGCCACTGGTGTGTGACCAATAACGGACGGCTAATTTCCGTTTCCACTCGCTCTCTTGGCGGACGATCAGTAGCCTCTGGTCAACACTGACCATGAACATGGCCGGATCGCCGTAGCGACTTGTTGGAGACATCGATGGAGCGTCCCGCTTGGGCACCGCAAGGCATAGACATCACGGTGCCGAGCGTGTCCCGCATGTACGACTTCTATCTGGGCGGATCGCACAATTTCGAGGTGGACCGGGAAGCGGCGCGCAAGGCCATGGAGTTCATGCCTGGACTCCCCAAGATCATGCAGGCGAATCGCGCCTTCATGCGCAGAGCCGTGCATTACGCGGTCGGCGAGGGCATCAGTCAGTTTCTGGACATCGGTTCCGGAATACCGACCTTCGGCAATGTCCACGAAATCGCCCAGGCCGCCGACCCCGGGGCCCGGGTGGCGTACGTCGACCACGACCCGGTCGCGGTCGCACACAGCAAGGCCGTGCTGGAGGGCAACGACCGGGCGGTGATCGCCGCCGCGGACCTGCGCCGCCCCCAGGAGATCGTGAAGAGCCCGGAGGTCTCCGGACTTCTCGACCTGGACCGCCCGGTGGCCCTGCTGCTCGTCGCCGTGCTCCACTTCCTCGAGGACGCCGACGAGCCGCAGGCCGCGGTCGCCGAGCTGCGCGAGGCACTCGCCCCCGGCAGCCTCGTCGTCATCACGCACGCCTCGTACGAGGGGATCCCGCTCACCCGGGAGGAGGCGGGCGGCATGGTCGGGGTCTACGAGAACATCCGCAACCCCCTCGTCATGCGCTCCCGCGACGAGATCACGCGCTTCTTCGAGGGGTACGAGATGGTGGAGCCCGGACTCGTGTCGATGCCGCACTGGCGGCCGGAGACCCCGGTGGTGGCGGAGCAAGAGGATCCGTACGCCTTCTCGGGCTTCGCGGGCGTGGGACGCAAGGCGTGAGCATTCCCGCCCAGTCGTCCGGAGTGCCGGACGCGGAGCCCGACGGACCCGAGGGCCGGCTCCGAAGATTCGCCACCATCTGGAGCCGGGCCATCTTCCCCTCGACGGCCACCTCCCTGACGCGCACGGAGTTCGAGCAGCACCTGCTGCCGCTGGCCCGCGGGCTCAGCGACACCCTGCACGAGCGGCCCTTCGACGCGGCCCCCGCGGGCGAGGTGGGCGCCGCCCTCGTCGCCGCACACTGCACGGACCCCGACGCGCTCAGCAGCACGCTCGGCGTCATCGACTCGTACCTGGTGCTGTACTGCGGCGGCAACGGCCCGACGGCGCTGTCCACCGAGGACCTCAGGGCCCGCTGCGCGCGGATGCAGCACGCCCTGGCCGGCGGCTTCACCGAGGCGCTGCGCCAGCGCACCCTCGCCGAGCAGGAGGCCATCGCGCGTTCGGCTCTCGCCGCCCGCTCCGACGCCGAACAGGCGCTGCACGCGACGGAGGCGCGGTTCCGGGCCGTCTTCAAGGACGCGGCCATCGGGATCGGCATCGCCGACCTGGACGGCAACGTGCTGGAGGTCAACGACACCCTCACCCGGATGTTCGGCGGCCTCGACAACCACGTGCGCAGCCACAAGGTCAACGAGTGGGTCCACCCCGAGGACTCGCCGCACGTCTGGAAGTACTACGACGAGCTGGTGCGCGGCGAACGCGAGCACTACCGGGTCGAGAAGCCGTACTACCGCAACGACGGCACCGTGCTGTGGACCAACCTGACGGTGTCGCTGCTGCGCGACGCCGAGGGCAACCCGCAGTACCAGCTGGCGCTGATGGAGGACACCACGGAACGCAGACTGCTGAACCTGCGGCTGCGGTACGAGGCCACCCATGACGCGCTCACCGGACTGCCCAACCGGACGCTGTTCTTCGAACGGCTGGAGAAGGCGCTCTGCGCCGACGACGGCAGCCGCTTCGGCCTGTGCTACCTCGACCTGGACGGCTTCAAGGCGATCAACGACAGCCTCGGGCACGCGTCCGGCGACCGGCTGCTGGTCGAGGTGGCCGACCGGCTGCAGAGCTGCGCGACCGCGCCCGGCGAGATGGTCGCCAGGCTCGGCGGCGACGAGTTCGTGGCCCTGACCACCGGCCCCGACACCGAGAAGGAGGTCACCGAACTGGCCTGCCGCATCCTCAACGCGCTCGGCACCCCCATCCGGCTCGAAGGCCGCGAGCTGACCGTGCGCGGCTCCATCGGCGTCGTGGAGGGACCGGCGGGCGAACGCGGCGCCGCCGAGGTGCTGCGCAGCGCCGACATCACGATGTACCGGGCCAAGGGGGCGGGCGGCAACCGGTTCGAGTTCGCCGACGCGGAGGCCGACGCCCGTGCCATCACACGGCACGGGCTGACCACCGCGCTGCCCGCCGCACTGGAGCGCGGCGAGTTCTTCATCGAGTACCAGCCGCTCGTCCACCTCGGTGACGGCACGGTGCACGGTGCGGAGGCGCTGGTGCGCTGGTGCCATCCGCAGCACGGGGTGCTCGGCCCGGACCGGTTCATCCCGCTCGCCGAGCACACCGGCCTGATCGTGCCGCTGGGCCGCTGGGTGCTGGAGGAGTCCGTCCGGCAGGCCAACTTCTGGCAGGAGCGGCACACCGACGGCGGACCGCTGCGCATCAACGTCAACCTCTCGCCGACCCAGCTGCACCACCCGCGGCTGGTCGCCGAGACCGTCGACGTGCTGGAGCGGTCGGGGCTCGAACCCGGGGCGCTGTGCCTGGAGGTCACCGAGTCCGCGCTCATCGGCGCGGACGACGACCTGCTCAAGCCGCTGCGGCAACTGGCCGAGATGGGCGTCGACATAGCGCTCGACGACTTCGGCACCGGCTACTCGAACCTGGCGAACCTGCGCAGGCTCCCGGTGAGCGTGCTCAAGCTGGACCGTTCCTTCACGATGGGCATGCAGCAGCACCCGGCGGACCCGGTCGACCTGAAGATCGTCGAGGGGATCGTCTCGCTGGCGCACAGCCTGGACCTCGCCGTCACGGTGGAGGGGGTGGAGACCGGGGCGCAGGCCGAACAGCTGCGCAAGCTGGGATGCGACACGGCCCAGGGCTGGTACTACGCCCGGCCGGGCGCCCCCGACCGGATCCACTCGCTGCTGCTGGCCGACGCGGTGTGAGACCCCGGGGCTCCCCGCGGCCGGTCGTCCCGGCCGCGGGGAGCCCGTCGGCCGCGGCGGGTCCGGGTCAGTCCTTCCGGGTGGCGAGCAGCACCCGCTGGAGCTCGCGCGCCGCACGCGGCGGGGCCACGTCGCTGCGGTGCGCCAGCGCGATGGTGCGCCGCAGGCCGGGGCGGGCCAGCGCGGTGGTCCGCAGCTCGTGGCCGAACCGCCCGGCGACCATGCTGGGCACCACCGCGATGCCGAGCCCGGCCCGGACGAAACCGAGCACCGCGTCCATCTCGCCGCCCTCCACCGTGAACGACGGCTCGAAGCCCTCCGCCCGGCAGGCGGCGACCGTCAGCTCCCGCAGGTCGTAGCCGTGCCGGAACATCACCAGGGGCTCCCCCTGGAGGTCGGCGATCCGCACGCTCCCGCCCCGGCCCGGCCGCGGCCCCCGGGCGGACGACACCACGACCAGGTCCTCCTGGAGCAGCTCGACCGTGGTGAGCGCGGGGGAGGCGGCGGGCAGCGGCAGGACCACCAGGGCGAGGTCGAGCGCGCCGCGCGCCAGCCCCCGCACGAGGTCGAGCGAACCGCCCTCCTCCAGCAGCAGCCGGATGCCCGGATGGCGGTCGTGGAAGGCGCGCAGCACGTCGGGGAGCAGGCCCGTGCAGAGGCTGGGCGTGGCCCCCAGGCGCACCCGGCCCCGGCGCAGCTGTGCCAGCTCCTGCACCTCGTGGCGGGCGGTGTCGGCGTCCGCGAGGATCCGGCGGGCCAGCGGCAGCAGCGCCTCGCCCGCGTCGGTGAGCGCGATGTTGCCCCGGGCCCGGCTGAACAGCTCCGCCCCCAGCTCGTTCTCCAGCGCCCTGATCTGCTGGGAGAGCGAGGGCTGCGAGACGTGCACCGCCTCGGCGGCACGGGTGAAGTGCCGGGTCTCGGCCACGGCGACGAAATACGTCAACTGCTGGAACTGCATGTGCTCACCTCGACCTACCACAATAGTCCCAGACTATGAAGATGAGCCATTCCATGTCTTGGACTGATGGGGCCGTCCGGCCCTAGCGTCGTGTTCATGGCATTGGCAACACGGACGGACCGACGGCCGTCCATGACGCGCACGATCTGGGACTCGTCCGTCGGCAAGAAGACGGTCATGGCCGTGAGCGGCCTGGTCATGCTCCTGTACCTGGTCGTCCACATGCTCGGCAACCTGAAGATCTTCTTCGGGGCCGACGAGTTCAACCACTACGCGCACTGGCTGCGGACCCTGGGCGAGCCCTTCCTGCACTACGAGTGGGCCCTGTGGATCGTCCGCCTGGTGCTCGTCGCCGCCGTGGTGCTGCACGCCGTCTCCGCGTACCAGCTGAGCCGCCGCGACATCAGGGCGCGCCCCGCCAAGTACGTGCACCGCAGGCCGCGCGCCGGGTACGCCACCCGCACCATGCGCTGGGGCGGGATCATCCTCGGCCTGTTCATCGTCTGGCACATCCTCGACCTGACGACGGGCACCGCGCACCCCGGCGGCTTCCAGCCCGGACACCCGTACCAGAACGTCGTCGACACCTTCTCCACCTGGTACGGCAACACGGTCTACATCGCCGCCGTGCTCGCCCTCGGGTTCCACGTCCGGCACGGCTTCTGGAGCGCCGCCCAGACCCTCGGCGCGGGCAACGCGGCCCGGGACCGGGCCCTCAAGGCCCTGGCCAATGCCCTCGCGCTGGTACTGACGCTGGGCTTCATCTCCGTACCCGTCGCCGTCATGACCGGAGTCGTGAGCTGACATGACCGACTACACGCACTACGAGACGGGCGCACCCGTCGTCGACACCAAGGCCCCCGCCGGCCCCGTCGCCGAACGCTGGGACACCCGCCGCTTCCAGGCCAAGCTGGTCAACCCGGCCAACCGCCGCAAGCACACCGTCATCGTCGTCGGAACGGGTCTCGCCGGCGGATCGGCCGGCGCGACCCTGGCCGAACAGGGCTACCACGTCGTCCAGTTCTGCTTCCAGGACTCCCCCCGCCGCGCCCACTCCGTCGCCGCCCAGGGCGGCATCAACGCCGCGAAGAACTACCGCAACGACGGCGACTCCATCCACCGCCTCTTCTACGACACGGTCAAGGGCGGCGACTTCCGCGCCCGCGAGTCCAACGTCCACCGGCTCGCCCAGATCTCCGTCGAGATCATCGACCAGTGCGTCGCCCAGGGCGTCCCCTTCGCCCGCGAGTACGGCGGCCTCCTCGACAACCGGTCCTTCGGCGGTGTCCAGGTCTCCCGCACCTTCTACGCCCGCGGCCAGACCGGACAGCAGCTGCTCCTCGGCGCCTATCAGGCGCTGTCCAGGCAGATCGCCGCGGGCAACGTCGAACTGCACGCCCGCACCGAGATGCTCGACCTGGTCGTCGTCGACGGAAAGGCCCGCGGCATCGTCGCCCGCGACCTGGTCACCGGCAAGATCGACACCTACTTCGCCGACGCGGTCGTCCTGGCCAGCGGCGGCTACGGCAACGTCTTCTACCTGTCGACGAACGCCATGAACTCCAACGCCACCGCCGTCTGGCGGGCCCACCGCCGCGGCGCGTACTTCGCCAACCCCTGCTTCACCCAGATCCACCCCACCTGCATCCCGCGCACCGGCGACCACCAGTCCAAGCTGACGCTGATGAGCGAGTCGCTGCGCAACGACGGCCGGATCTGGGTCCCCAGGGCCAAGGGCGACACCCGCCCCGCCAACGAGATCCCCGAGGACGAGCGCGACTACTACCTGGAGCGCATCTACCCCTCCTTCGGCAACCTCGTGCCCCGGGACATCGCCTCCCGCGCCGCGAAGAACGTCTGCGACGAGGGCCGCGGCGTCGGCCCCGGCGGCCAGGGCGTCTACCTGGACTTCGCCGAGGCCATCGGGCGCATGGGCCGGGACAAGGTCGAGGAGAAGTACGGCAACCTCTTCGACATGTACGCGCGGATCACCGCGGAGAACCCGTACGAGACCCCGATGCGGATCTACCCCGCCGTGCACTACACGATGGGCGGGCTCTGGGTCGACTACGACCTCCAGACCACGGTCCCCGGCCTCTTCGCGATCGGCGAGGCCAACTTCTCCGACCACGGAGCCAACCGGCTCGGCGCCTCCGCGCTGATGCAGGGCCTCGCCGACGGCTACTTCGTCCTGCCGTCGACCATCAACGACTACCTGGCCCGCAATCCGCACCGCGACGAGGTCGACGCCTCGCACCCGGCCGTGCAGGAGGCCGTCGCCGACACCGAGGACCGGCTCAACCTGCTGCTCTCCATCGACGGCGACCGCACCCCCGACTCCTTCCACCGCGAGATCGGCGAACTCATGTGGGAGTACTGCGGAATGGCCCGCACCGAGGAGGGGCTGCGCAAGGCGCTGGAACGTATCCCGCGGATCCGCGAGGAGTTCTGGCGCCGCATCAAGGTCCCCGGCACCGGCGAGGAGTTCAACCAGTCCTTGGAGAAGGCCAACCGCATCGTCGACTACCTGGAACTGGCCGAGCTCATGTGCCTCGACGCACTGCACCGCGCCGAGTCCTGCGGCGGCCACTTCCGCGAGGAGTCGCAGACCCCGGACGGCGAGGCCGCCCGCCGGGACGAGGAGTTCTCCTACGCCGCCGCCTGGGAGTTCTCCGGCACCGGCGAGGCCCCCGTCCTGCACAGGGAAGACCTCGTCTTCGAGTACGTCCACCCCACCCAGCGGAGCTACGCATGAAGCTCACCCTGCGCGTCTGGCGCCAGAAGAACGCCGACGCCCCCGGCGCCATGTCCACCTACGAGGTGGACGGCATCTCGCAGGACATGTCGTTCCTGGAGATGCTCGACACCCTCAACGAGGAGCTCATCCTCGCCGGCGACGACCCGGTCGCCTTCGACCACGACTGCCGCGAGGGCATCTGCGGAGCCTGCAGCCTCGTCATCAACGGCGACGCCCACGGACCCGAGCGCACCACCACCTGCCAGCTCCACATGCGCTCCTTCGAGGACGGCGACACGATCGACGTCGAACCGTGGCGCGCCTCCGCCTTCCCGGTCGTCAAGGACCTGGTCGTGGACCGCTCGGCCTTCGACCGGATCATCCAGGCGGGCGGCTACATCTCCGCCCCGACCGGCACCGCCCCCGAGGCGCACGCCACCCCGGTGCCCAAGCCGGACGCCGACTTCGCCTTCGAGCACGCCGAGTGCATCGGCTGCGGAGCCTGCGTCGCCGCCTGCCCCAACGGCTCGGCGATGCTCTTCACCTCGGCGAAGATCAACCATCTCAACGTGCTGCCGCAGGGCGCCCCGGAGCGCGAGACCCGGGTCCTCGACATGGTCGGCCAGATGGACAGCGAGGGCTTCGGCGGCTGCACCCTCACCGGGGAGTGCGCCACGGCCTGCCCGAAGGGCATCCCGCTGCCCTCGATCTCGGCCATGAACAAGGAGTGGTTGCGGGCCACCCGCAAGGTGCGCCGCTGACCGGCGCGGACCACGGATTCCCGGTCCCGGGGGCCGCCCGCCCCCGGGACCGGGACGTCGTCGCGTCCGGAACGGATCAGGACGTCACGGAGAGGTCGTCCGCGTGGACCGTGCCCTGCCCGTACCAGCCGTGCAGATAGACGGTCACCGCCCCGGTCGAGCCGGTGGTGAAGGTCACCGACTGCTTCGCGTAACCGCTCGACGAACCCCAGACGCTCGCGGTCGCGTCACCGCGCACCCCGAGGTACCCGTAGTTCCCCTGCACCCAACCGCTCAGCGTGTAGCGGGTGTTGGGGGAAAGAGCGAGGCTCTGCGCGCACTCGCCGGTCTGCGAGGCGGTGGCCGCGACGGCCAGCGCGTGCGAACCGCCGTGCACCGGGGCGGAGACGACCGCGCTGCCCGTGTCACAGGTCCAGGGGCTCGGCGAACCGCTCTCGAAGTCGCCGTTGACCAGGACTCCGGTGCCGCCGCCCGGACCCGACACGGTCAGGGTGAGGGCCGCCGAGTGGCTGAGCGTCCCCGAGGCACCCGTCACCGTGAGCCGGTACGTTCCCGGCGCGGCGGAGTCCGACGCGGACACCGTCAGCTTCGACGTGCCCCCGGCGGTGACCGATGCCGGGGCGAGCGCCGCCGTGACACCGGCGGGTGCCCCGGACACCGTCAGTGCCACGGTCTTCGCGCTGCCGGAGGTCACC
The DNA here is from genome assembly GCF_008120935.1 of Streptomyces sp. sk2.1. Classification (GTDB taxonomy): domain Bacteria; phylum Actinomycetota; class Actinomycetes; order Streptomycetales; family Streptomycetaceae; genus Streptomyces. The sequence goes on along the minus strand of NZ_RDBO01000056.1, from coordinate 37,645 downwards.
GCGGTTCTCACGTCCGCCGTGGTGGAACCGCCCGGCGCGACCGAGGCCGAGGCGGGCGCGACAGCCACCGAGTAGTCGTCCGTCACCGGACCGGAGCCGCTGGTGAAGGGTGCGAAGGTGTGGCTGAAGTACCAGGTGTCCTGGGCGATGCCGGAGCAGGTGTCGTTGCCGCCGGTGCCGGGGCAGCCCCCGTTGTCGCGCTGGAGCGCCCAGAACGACAGGGTGCTGACGCCCTTGGAGACGGCCCAGTCGTAGACCACCGGGGCGTCGGCCGTGGTGAACGTCTCGGCGGGGCCGTAGTCGTCGATGCCCGGCATCTCGATGATGCCGGTCATGCCCCACAGCTGCGCGTCGGTCCTCGACGGGTAGAGATCGGCGAGCTGGTCCTTGAGGCCGCTGATCGCCGTCTTGGTGTCCTGGGCCATGTTGTGGGCGGCGCCGTCGTAGTAGTCGAACGTCATCAGGTTCACGACGTCGACCTTCGCGCCGTTGGCCACGGCGTTCTCCAGCACCGCCAGACCGCTGTCGGCGAGGCCGCTCGTGGTGGTGGGCAGGGTGTAGGAGATCTGCAACGGGCGGCCGTTGGCCGCGGCCCAGTCCTGCACCTTCTTGATGGCCTTGTTGCGGCGGTCGATCCCGGCGCCGTTCTCCAGCGAGTTGTCCTCGATGTCCATGTCGAGACGGGACACGTCGTAGGTCGTGATGACCTTCTCGTACGCCGCCGCGATGGAGTCGACGCTCGTACAGCTGTCGGCGATCTCGGTACCGCCGTTGTCGGCGGTGTAGCCGCCGAACGACGGGATCACGTCACCGCCGCGCGACCGCATGGTGGTGAAGTCGGCGCCGAACACGGACTGGGCGACGGGAGTGCTCGAATCGCCGTTCCAGTAGGGGGTGCAGGAACCGCGGGCCTCCGTCTGGAGGAAGGCCATGGTCAGGTACTTGGCGCCGGACGCCTGCGAGAGCGCGGCCGGGCTGTCGCCGTTCCACGACTCGAAGTACGGGGCGAAGACATGGGCCGGCAGGGGAGTGGCGGCGGTCGCGGCGGCCTGCGCGCCGGTGCCCGATCCGAGGACCAGGCCGGCGGACGCGACGGTCGTCGCCACAACACTCAGGACTGCGCCGAGTGCTCTTGGACGTCTCATGGGGTGCTCCCAGCGGGGTGAGGCAACGGGCGGATCGCACGGCTCTGCCGCGCCCGGTGCGGGGGCGCGGCCCGTTCCTGTGAGTCCCGGCCGGGGTCACATGCCGCACGGCGAGCAGCCGCCGTGAGGCATGCCCATGATTGGTCTGGACCAACTCGTGGTCAATGTTCTTTGCCGTTTCATTCCCCATTGCTTACCCGATGCGGCAACTCGGCGTGGAGGAAGGTGAGTTGGCGGCAGGGTGAACGATCAGGCCGGACCGAGGTGCGCGCCGAGGTACGCGGCCGTGCGGCTGTCCGCCGCCCGCGCCACCTCGGCGGGCGTTCCCGCGGCCACGATCCGGCCGCCCCGGTCGCCGCCGCCGGGGCCGAGGTCGATCACCCAGTCGGCACCCGCCACCACCGCCATGTCGTGCTCCACGACCACGACCGTGTCGCCCGCGTCGACGAGCCCGTGCAACTGCCGCGTCAGCACCTCGACATCGGCGGGGTGCAGCCCGGTCGTCGGCTCGTCCAGCAGGTACAGGGTGTGGCCCCGGCGGGTGCGCTGGAGTTCGGCGGCGAGCTTGATCCGCTGGGCCTCGCCGCCGGACAGCTCCGTCGCGGGCTGGCCGAGCCGCAGATAGCCGAGCCCGACGTCGAGCAGCGTCCGCAGACTGCGCGCGGCGGCCGGTGTGTCCGCGAAGAACCCCGCCGCCGACTCCACCGTCAGGTCCAGCACCTGCGCGATGTCGAGCCCGCGCAGGGTGACTTCCAGGGTATGCGGGTTGTACCGCGCGCCGTGGCAGTCCGGGCAGGGCGCGTACGTGCTGGGCAGGAAGAGCAGCTCCACGGAGACGAAGCCCTCGCCCTGGCAGGTCTCGCACCGCCCGCCCGCCACGTTGAAGGAGAACCGCCCGGCCCGGTACCCGCGCTCGCGGGCCGTGTCCGTCCCGGCGAACAGCTTCCGCACGACGTCGAAGAGCCCGGTGTACGTGGCCAGGTTGGACCGGGGCGTGCGGCCGATCGGCTTCTGGTCGACCTGGACGAGGCGGTCCACCGCCTCCAGCCCCAGCGCCGACGCGCACCCGGACACGGGGTGCTCCACGGGTGCGTCCGCGGCCCCGGCGGCCTGCCGGTCGGCGAGGGCCCCGGCCAGGACCTGGCCGACCAGGGTCGACTTCCCCGACCCCGAGACGCCCGTGACCGCGGTGAACACCCCCAGCGGGAACGCGGCGTCCACGCCCCGCACGTTGTGCCGCTCGACCCCGTTCAGCCGCAGCCAGCCCGTGGGTTCGCGGACTTCCCGCGCCGGGGCGGGCCCCTCGCCGAACAGGAAGCGCCGGGTGGCCGACTCGGGCACGTTCGCCAGCCCGGCCGGGGGACCGCTGTGCAGCACCCGGCCCCCGTGCTCACCGGCCAGTGGCCCCACGTCGACCAGCCAGTCCGCCCGGCGCACCACGTCCATCTGGTGCTCCACGACGAAGACCGAGTTACCGGCGTCCTTCAGCCGGCCGAGCACCCCGAGCAGCGACAGGGTGTCGGCCGGGTGCAGACCGGCCGAGGGCTCGTCCAGCACGTAGACGACACCGAACAGTCCGGAACGCAACTGCGTGGCCAGGCGCAGCCGTTGCAGTTCGCCGGACGACAGGGTCGGGGCCGTGCGGTCGAGACTGAGATAGCCGAGGCCGAGCTCGGTGACCGTCCCGATCCGGGCGAGCAGGTCCGCCGTCAGCACCCGCGCCGCGTCGTCGCCGCCCGCCGTGCGCAGCAGTTCGGCCAGTGAGGTGAGCGGCAGACCGGCCAGTTCCGCGATCGAACGGCCGGCGAAGGTGACGGCCAGCGCCTCCGGACGCAGTCGGCCCCCCTCGCACACCGGGCAGCGGGCGCTGGTCAGGAACCGCTCGGCCCTGGCCCGCAGGGTGCGGCTCCTGGAGTCCGCGAACGTGTGCATCACATAGCGACGGGCGCTCATGTACGTGCCCTGGTAAGGGCGTTGGATGCGTCCGGCCTCCCGCACCGGATGCACCGTCACCACCGGCTGCTCGTCGGTGAACAGGATCCACTCCCGTTCCCCGGCGCCGAGCTCGCGCCACGGGCGGTCGACGTCATGGCCCAGCGCGTCCAGCACGTCGCGCAGGTTCTTGCCCTGCCAGGCCCCGGGCCAGGCGGCGATCGCCCCCTCCCGGATCGACAGCGAGGGGTCGGGGACGAGCAGCTCCTCGGTGGTGCGGTGGACCCGGCCGAGGCCGTGGCACTCCGGGCACGCCCCGGCCGCCGTGTTCGGCGAGAAGGCGTCGGAGTCGAGCCGTTCGGCACCGGCCGGATAGTCCCCGGCCCGCGAGAACAGCATGCGCAGGGAGTTGGAGAGCGTCGTGACCGTCCCCACGGACGAACGGGCGCCGGGCGTCGAACGCCGCTGCTCCAGCGATACGGCGGGCGGCAGCCCGGTGACCTCTCCGACCGCGGGCGCGCCGACCTGGTGGATCAGCCGGCGGGCGTACGGGGCGACGGACTCGAAGTAGCGGCGCTGGGCCTCGGCGTAGATCGTGCCGAACGCGAGGGAGGACTTCCCGGACCCCGAGACGCCGGTGAACACGGTCAGGGTGTCGCGCGGGATGTCGACCGAGACGTCCTGGAGGTTGTGCTCGCGGGCGCCGCGCACCCGGACGTACGGATCGTGGGGGGTGGACATGCGCGCGGCTCTCCGTGGGGATCGGGTGCGGACCCGGCGGCCCGGGACAAACACTCCGATTCTAGGGCGCATCCGACAGGGGGCGCCGTTCTCCGTTCACCCGCGGGGCGCCGTTCTTCGTTCACCCGCGGGGCGTCGTGCGCCGGGCGCCGGCGGGAAAGGGCGCCCCGGGCGTCCGCGGTGGAGGAAGCCGTCGTCGCGGGGCCGGTCCCGTCCGGACCGGCCCCGTCACCGGGTTCTCAGCGGGAGGGGCGCAGCGCGCGCTTGATGGGCCGTCCCACGGCGCTGCGGGCGCGCTGGTACGTGGAGCGCTGGGAGGGCAGCAGGGAGGTCTTCGCGAGCTTCCGCTGGAGCTGGGCGTTCTCGGTGGCGAGCTCGGTGAGCTGGGACTGGAGCCAGTTCATCCGCGTCGCCGTCTCGGCGACATCCGTACCGGTCCAGGGCCGGACGCCCGGCGGGAAGGCCAGCTTGCTCATCCTCGCCTCGAAGGCGGCACCGCCGTCGCCGTGGGTGAAGGTGTTCTCCAGGCCGTTCTTGTCGAGGAAGTTCATGAACCGGTCGAACCGCTCCCGGTGACCGCGCGTCAGCGGTCCGAAGTCCGCCTCGGCGTGGAGGTCGGCGGGGTCGAGGTCGGCCGGGACCTTGGAGAGCGTCCGGTGCGGGATCTCGAAGTAGCGGCACAGCTCCAGCGTCCGGGAGTCGCCGCAGAGCACGGTGGCCGGTGTGCCGGCCAGCAGCGCCGCGATGTTGCCGTGGATCCGGGAGCCGAAGGAGAAGTCGAAGCCCCGCAGATCCTCCATCCAGGTGGTCGGGTCGATGTAGACCCGGACCTTGTCCTCCCCGTACATGGGGTGGTCGGGGTGGGTGGGGATGGTGGTGAGCGCGGCGTTCTGGTGGGACATGTCGCGCCAGTGCAGCTGCCGCGCCTCGGAGATGTTCTGGCCGATGAACCGGAGGTGGGGGTAGCGCGCGTGGGTGCGGTCGATGATCTGCCCGAGCTTGTGCTTGCGCACCGCGTCGTGCGATCCGTTGACGGCGATGCGCGACCCGGGCCCGAGCGGTCCGCCGCCCTCCCGGATGGTGAGGCCGTCGCCGTGCAGGAACATCGAGGGGCAGCCGATGACATCCACGTCCCGGAAGCCCATGTCCCGCAGGTACCGCTCGGTGAACTCCCCGCGCACCCCGATGGAGGCGCTGTGTTCGAGCACGGCGGAGACGAACGCGTAGACCGTGGGCTGCATGGGCTTCAGCCGGTCCGCGGAGTAGTTGACGCCGGTCTGGGCGCCGACGCCGGGGACCACGACGGGTATCTTCAGCTTCGATATGAGCTGGGTCAGCCGCTCCAGCTGGCGCTCGAAGGAGGGCCGGAAGGCGTTGGCGAGCGGGACGACGAAGACGTCGTACTCCTCGTTGATCCGGCCGGCGTCGGCGACCCGGGTGGCGATGCCGTTCGACGCCACCTCCGAACGTGGCGTCTCCAGGATCTTGTGAGCGGCGTCGCTGAAGATCAGGTTGCCCGAGTTGGTGGCGAACACGTCCTCATGGAGGGCGCGCTCGACAGGGACGGCGTCGTAGGGACTCTTCCCCGAGCGCAGGAGTATTCGCTTCACACCGTTAACGTTGGATGCCACAAACCTGAATATAGCTTTACAAACGCTTCTCGTTCCACGCGCATCCTGTACAACTTTTTGCCACCCGGGCGGAACGCGGGGGCGTGATCGTCCCTCCGCGGGCGCGCACGCGCTGTGTACGGACTCCCGGAACGGTGTGGGGTACACCGTACGGCCCTCTTGAGCCCCCGGCGACACCGCCCGTACGCTGCGTTCTGCGCACGGGCGCGCCTACCGGGGAGGTGGAAGCGCCGTCATGGCCGACTCACTGTCCGAGGACGACATCCTCGAAGCGGTCGCCCGGCATCTGGGCGGACCCGGCCGGGGTCCGCAGTTGCGCCGGACCGGTGCCGACGTCGCCCGGCTCCCCATGCTCGACCTGCGCATCGTCCGTTCCCTGGAGAGCCGCACCACCCGGTCGGAGAGCAGACCCGGCAGATACGACATATCGGAGCTGCCCGCGTACGAGGGCGATCTGCGCGACCATCCGGTCGAACCGCCGAAGGACCCGGCCCGGACGCGGACGGTGGAACTCGTGCTCCGCGGCTCGGGGAAGACGGTGGACTGCGGCTGCGACGGAGGACGCAAGCCGTGCGCGCGCTGCCGGGCCAAGGGGAAACTGCCCTGCGAAACCGGACCGATGTGCCCGGCCTGCGAGGGGGTGGAGCCCTGCACCTGGTGCGACGGCACGGGGGAGCGCCGCAAGGACCGGACGGAGGCCGGTCCGGCGCGGGAGCGCAACTCCCAGGGGCGTACCACCTGTCTGAAGTGCGGCAAGCCGCGCACCGCCTGTCCGGAATGCCGGGGTCGGGGCACCCGTGCCTGCCCGCGGTGCGACGACACCGGCTTCAGGGACTGCCCGGCCTGCGGGGGCGAGCGGTCCACGGAGCACACCCCGTGCGAGGGGACGGGCCTGGTCACGCTGTGGACGGCGGGATCGGTCCGGCAGGCCCCCGAGTGGAGCCCGCTGAAGCTCCCGGACCCGGCGCCGCCGCTGCGCGTGCGGCAGCAGACCGGACGTGCCGGCGCGTGGGAGAGGGCCACCCTGACCTCGGTCGACGCCCCGCTCCCCGACGGCCTGGACCCCGCCCACGTACGGGCCGTCGAAGGGGTCCTCGCGCCCGCGCGGCAGGAGGTCGCCCGGCGCGTCGACATCGGCTGGCTTCCGCTGGCGGCCGTCGAGATCCCGGACGACCCCGACCACGTCTTCTACGTCTTCCCCGGGCACGACGGTCCGCAGGTGCTCCCGGTCTGGTCCCGTCGCCGGTCGCTGCGGGTCGCCGCGGTGGTGGCCGGGGTGGTCGTCCTGGTGCTCCTGGTGGTCGCGCTCGTCTGATGTGCTGAGGGCATGAGGAACGACCACCGGCCCCTGGCCGTATTCGATTTGGACGGCACGCTCGCGGACAGCACCCACCGGCAGCACTACCTGGAAGGCCGCCGGCGCGACTGGAACCGCTTCTTCTCCGCGGCCGTCGACGACCCGCCACTGGCCGAGGGCGTACGGCTGGCCCTGAGCAGCGCCGAGGAGTGCGAGATCGGGTACCTCACCGGCCGGCCCGAGCGGTGCCGCCGGGACACGGTGGCATGGCTGGCCGAGCACGGCCTGCCCGAGGGGCGGCTGTACATGCGCCGCGACGGCGACCGCAGGCCCGCCCGGCGCACCAAACTGGAAACGCTCCGGCGACTGGGCCGGGAGCGTGAGGTGCGGATGCTGGTCGACGACGACGAACTGGTCTGCGACGCGGCGGAGCGGGCCGGCTTCGCCGTGGTGCGGGCCCGCTGGATGGCGGTGTCGCCCGCGATGGAGGACGCGCAGGAGCGCGAGGGCCGCACCTGAGCCCGGCGGCGGAACCGGCCCGTCCCGTGCCCGGCCGGGCACGGGACGGCGTGACGGCGCGTCGGCCGGACCGGCGTCACCGGTGGGCGGACGGCGGGTGACGGGGCGGGCGGCGCGGTCAGCCCGTCTCGTCTAGCCGGAAACCGACCTTCAGTCCCACCTGGTAGTGCTCGACCCGGCCGTCCTTGATCTCGCCGCGCACCTGGGTGATCTCGAACCAGTCGAGATTGTGCAACGTTTCAGAGGCTCTTGCGACGCCCCTGCGGATGGCATCGTCGACGCCCTCATGTGAGGTTCCCACGATTTCGGTGACCCGATAGACGTTGTTCGACATCTTATGTCCCCTTTCGTTCCTACCACGGTGCCCCACCCGGGCCGGGGGCGCGAGGGGTCGGTGGGCGTAATGTTCCGTGAACGGACCTTGACCAAAGTATTGGTCCATACCAAAATCCAGCCACACCCGTGCGAGCACAGCCCGCAGTCCCCCACACCGGGTCCTGAATTTTGTCGCGCCGTTTCGCAGAAGGTGAACCTGGTGAAGAACCGCATACTCGTCGGAGCCGTCGCGCTCGTTTCCACCTTTGCGCTGGGCGGATGCGGAATCCTCTCGGGGACGGAGGCATCCGGCAGCAAGAAGGTCACGATCTGGCTGATGAAGGACAGCGTTTCCGACGATTTCCTGAAGCGCTTCACGGAGGCGTACCAGAAGGATCACCCCTCCGTGGAACTGGAGTTCAAGTTCCAGAGCTGGAGCGGAATCGGGCCGAAGGTCACCGCGGCCCTCAGGAGCAAGGACGCCCCGGACGTCATCGAGGTCGGGAACACCCAGGTCGCCCAGTACGCGGAGAGCGGCGGTCTGCGCGACCTCACCCTGGAGTCCGTACGGGACCTCGGCAGCGAGGACTGGCTCCCCGGCCTCGCCGAGCCGGGCAGCATCGACGGAATCCAGTACGGAATCCCCTGGTACGCGGCCAATCGAGTGGTGATCTACAACAAGGAACTCTTCGAGCAGGCCGGAATAAAGAACCCGCCGAAGACCCGGGACGAGTGGATCGAGGACAGCGAACGGCTCAACAGCGGCGGAAATCAGGGAATCTACCTCGCGGGCCAGAACTGGTACGTCCTCGCCGGATTCATCTGGGACGAGGGAGGCGAACTCGCCGACGAACGGGGCGGGAACTGGGCCGGTGCCCTGGACAGCCCCGAGGCGCTGCAGGGGATGAGCTTCTACAAGGAACTCCAGGCGCTCGGCGACGGACCCAGGAACGCGGACGAGGAAAAGCCCCCGCAGGCCGACGTGTTCGCCAAGGGCAATGTCGCACAGATCATTTCGGTACCCGGGACCGTCGCCCAGATCGAGAAGAAGAACCCCGAACTCAAGGGAAAACTGGGCTACTTCCCGATCCCGGGCAAGACCGCGAAAGAGCCCGGTTCCGTCTTCATCGGCGGGTCCGACCTGATCGTGCCGGACAACGCCGACCAGCGGTCCGCGGGCATCGAGGTGGTCAAGGCGCTGGCGGGCCGCAAGTGGCAGGAAGAACTCGCCAGGACCATGAGCTACGTGCCCAACAAGCCCGACCTCGCCCGTGTCATCGTGGGCCAGGAGGGCACTGCGGCCATGGCCAAGGGCGCCACCCGGGGACGCGCCACGCCCAACTCCCCGCAGTGGGCGGACGTCGAGGCCGACAACCCGATCAAGCCGTACATGACGGCCGTGCTGGAGGGCGGCGACCCGGAGCGGGAGGCCAGGGCCGCCTCGGAGAAGATCACCTCCAGGCTCGCGGGCAGCTGACCGCACGGCGACCGGTGCGCGGCAGCACGGCGGCCGGTGCGTGACCGCTTCCGGACACCCCCGGGATTCAGACTTCGCACATCCCGGCGCTCCATGGCGGTCATGTCGAATCCAGCCGGTCACGGAAGAAGTAGGGGGCCGGGCCGTCGCCGCAGTGCGACGGCCCGGCGGCCGCCCTTGCCGATCCGTTCCCGGAGACCGTCATGAACGCGCTGCCCGTCACCCCGCTCCCCACCGCCCCCACCGTTCCCACCGTTCCCGTCATGAACGCGCTGCCCGTCACCCCGCTCCCCACCGCCCCCACCGTTCCCACCGTTCCACTTCCTGCCCCACCCCGGTTTCGTGGCGTTCCCGTACCGCGAGTACTCCGAGGTGTTCTTCGGCCCCGCCCCGTTACCGGGTGTCCCTCGCGACCGACCGGGAGGAGGTCCGGGCCGCCCAGCGGCTGCGCCACCTGGTCTTCGCCGGTGAGCTCGGCGCCAGGCTGGAAGAACCCGAACCCGGCCTGGACAGCGACGAGTTCGACGCCCACTGCGACCACCTGCTGGTACGGGAGGAAGCCACCGGCGAGGTCGTCGCCACCTACCGCCTGCTGCCGCCCGACCGGGCCCGGGCCGCCGGACGCCTCTACGCGGAGGGCGAGTTCGACCTCGGCCGGCTCGCCCCGATCCGCGACGACCTGGTCGAGGTCGGCCGGTCCTGCGTCCACCCGGCCCACCGCGACGGCGCCGTCATCGCGCTGGTCTGGGCCGGACTCGCCCGCTACATGGAACGCACCGGCCACAACTGGCTGGCGGGCTGCTGCTCCATCCCCCTCTCCGACGGGGGTGCGACGGCGGCCGGGGCCTGGGAGACCGTACGGACCAAGTACCTGGCACCCGAGGACCACTGGGTCACCCCGCACCGCCTCTGGCGGCCCACCGGGGCGGAGGGCCCCGTGCGCACCGGGCTCGCCACGCTCCCCCCGCTGCTCCGCGGCTACCTGCGGCTGGGCGCCCAGGTGTGCGGGGCGCCGGCCCACGACCCCGACTTCGACGTCGCCGACCTGTACGTGCTGCTGTCGCTGCGCCGCACCGACCCGCGCTACCTGCGCCACTTCCTCGCCCTCGCCCCGCTGCGATGAACCCCTGGCTGCCCACCGCACCCTGCACCCCGGGCGACTGCGCCACCCACCACGGCCGCACACGCGGCCGCCCGGCCGCCGCCGGCCTGCTGCTCACCGGGGGCGCCGTCGTCCTGGCCGGGGCACTCGCCGCCCCCTTCGTGCTGATGCTCGGCCCGGCCCGGCGGCAGTGGCTGATCCGGCGCTGGGCGTACGGTGTCGTGCGCGCCTTCGGGGTACGCGTACGGATCACCGGCCTGCCGGAACCCACCGGAGGAAAGGCCCCCGACACCCCGTCATACCCCACCGGAACGTCTCCGGGCCCGTCACATCCCACCGGAACGGCCCCGGGACCGTCACGACCGGCCGCCGGGCGGCCCCGCCCACCGGGGCCGCCCGGCGCGGCAGCCGCCCCACCGGGCACGCTCGTCGTCGCCAACCACATCTCCTGGCTGGACATCCCGCTCGTCGCGGCGGTGTTCCCCGGCCGGATGCTGGCCAAGCGCGAGATACGCGACTGGCCGCTGCTCGGCCCGCTCGCCGTCCTCGGCGGCACGCTCTTCGTGGAACGCGACCGGCTGCGCGCCCTGCCCACGACCGTGCGCGACATCGCGGCGGCCCTGCGCGGCGGGTCGCGCGTGGTCGTCTTCCCGGAGGGCACCACGTGGTGCGGGCACGGACCGGGCGGCCGGTTCTCGCCCGCCGCCTTCCAGGCGGCGATCGACGTCGGCGCCACGGTCCGCCCGGTACGCATCACCTACCGCACCGCACCGGCCGGGAGAGCCGGTCGGGCCCCGGCGGGCGGCCACCCGGCCGGCCACCGGGGCGCGGCCCCGCCGGAACACACCGGCGCGGCCGCGTTCGTCGGCGACGATCCGCTCGTCGCCTCGCTGTGGCGGGTGGTGACGGCGGCCGGTCTGACCGCCGAGATCAGCGTCCTGCCGCCGATCCCGGCGAACGGCCCGACCGACCGCCGCGCCCTGGCCCGGCTCGCCCGGGACCTGTCGGGCGGCCCCTGACCGGGCGGACGCGGGATCACCCGGCGGGCTCCCGGACCACCGTCGACGACGAGAGCGCGAACCGGCCCGCCGAATCCGTCCACCACCGGTCCAGGCGCAGACCGGCCGCGGCGAGTTCCGCCCGGACACCCTCCCGGCGGAACTTGGCCGACACCTCCGTGCGCAACTCCTCACCCGCCTCGAAGGACACCACCAGATCCAGCTCCGGGATCTTCACGCTGTGCGCCTCCCGGGCCCGCAGCCGCATCTCGATCCACTCCCGCTCCGGATCCCAGCGCGCCACATGGTCGAAACCGGCCGGATCGAAGTCCGCGCCCAGCTCGCGGTTCACGACCCGCAGCACGTTCCGGTTGAACTCCGCCGTCACCCCCGCCGCGTCGTCGTACGCGGCGACCAGCACCTCCTCGTCCTTCACCAGGTCCGTGCCGAGCAGCAGCGCGTCACCGGGGGAGAGCAGCGACCGCACCGACCGCAGGAACACCGCGCGCTCCTCGGGAAGCAGATTGCCGATCGTCCCGCCCAGGAACGCCACCAGCCGCGGCCCCGGAGTGCCCGGCAGCGCGAGACCCCCCGTGAAATCCGCGACCAGGGCGTGCACGGACAGCTCGGGCCGCTCGGTGAGCAGCGCCCCGGCGGCGCCGCGCAGCGCGCTCTCGCTCACGTCGACCGGTACGTAACTGTGCAGCCCGGGCAGCGCGTCCAGCAGGTGCCGGGTCTTCTCCGACGACCCCGACCCCAACTCGATCAGGGTCCGGGCCCCGGACGCCGCGGCGATCTCCCCGGAGCGGTCGACCAGGATCTCGCGCTCGGCACGGGTCGGGTAGTACTCCGGGAGCCGGGTGATCTCCTCGAACAGTTCGCTGCCGCGCGCGTCGTAGAACCACTTGGGCGGCAGGGTCTTCGGATGCCGGGACAGACCGTGCAGGACATCGGCGCGCAGCGCCGCGTCCGTCGCGTCCACCGGCAGGGTACGGGTCAGCAGGAAGGGACTCACGCAAGGGGCTCCTTGAGCGGGGTCAGCAGGACGTCGGTACGGGTCGCCGTCAGCAGCGTGCGGTCGGCCACGGTGCGCCAGCGCGGATCGTCGTCGTACGGTTCCGAGGCCACGACCGTGCGCGGGCCGGGCCCGGAGAGGTACGACAGGGTGTCGCCCCAGGTCGTCGCCACGATCGTGGTGCCGTCGGTGACCAGCAGGTTCAGCCGGGACTCCGGTGCCGCGGCGGCCACGTCGAGCACCGTGTCGGCGACGGCCTGCGGCAGGTCGTCGCCGTCGGCCAGCCGGCGCCTCACCAGGGCCCAGACCAGGGCCGAGTCGCAACGGGCGGCGAGGGCGAGCAGTTCGGCCGGCGGCAGCGCGGCGGCGAGCGGGGCCACCGAGAGGGGCCAGCCCCGCACCGCGCCGTTGTGGCTGAACAACAGCCGCCCGGCGGCGAACGGCGCGGCCGCGGCCTCACCGTCGTCGCCCGCCTCGGTGGCGTCCCGGACGGCGGCGAGCAGCGCCGTGCTGCGCACCACCCTGGCCAGGTCGGCGAACGTACGGTCGCCCCAGACCGGACCCGGCCGCCGGTAGCGGCCCGGCACCGGATCGCCCTCCGCGTACCAGCCGACGCCGAAACCGTCCGCGTTGACGGTCCCGTACCGCTGCAGGCGCGGCGCCCAGGACTGGCGCACGAGTGAGTGGGGCGGCTCGGTCAGCACTTCCCCCAGGGCCACCGACGGCCCCAGGTAAGCAATATGACGGCACATCACGCATCCCTGGCAGTACGGAAACCGGAGAAGATCTGGCGCCGCACCGGCAGGTCCCAGTTGCGGAACGTCCCCCGGCACGCCACCGGGTCCACGGCGAACGAACCGCCGCGCAGCACCTTGTGGGCGGGGCCGAAGAACACCTCGGAGTACTCGCGGTACGGGAACGCCACGAAACCGGGGTGGGGCAGGAAGTCGCTCGACGTCCACTCCCACACGTCACCGATCAACTGCCCCACGCCGAGCGGCGACCGGCCCGCGGCGTACGCCCCCGCGGGAGCGGGCCGCAGATGGCGCTGCCCCAGGTTCGCCCGCTCGGGGGTCGGGTCCTCGTCCCCCCAGGGATAGCGCCGCGAACGCCCCGACACCGGGTCGTGGCGCGCGGCCTTCTCCCACTCCGCCTCCGAGGGCAGCCGGCGCCCCGCCCAGCGGGCGAACGCGTCGGCCTCGTACCAGCTCACGTGGACCACCGGCTCGTCCCGGGGCACCACTTCGGTGACGCCGAAACGGCGGCGCAGCCACTGCCCGGCGTCCCGGTGCCAGAACAGCGGGGCCGCCAGTTCGTGCGCACGGACCATCGCCCACCCCTCCGGCGCCCACCAGCGCCGCTCGGTGTAGCCGCCGTCCTCGATGAACTCCCGGTACGCGCCGCAGGTGACCGGCGCCGTGTCGATGAAGAAGTCCGGCACCTCCCGCACGTGCGCCGGCCGCTCGTTGTCCAGCGCCCACGGCTCGGTGGACGTGCCCATGGTGAACGGGCCGCCCGGGACCAGGACCTCCGCCGCGAGATCCGCGGCGTCGGTGGGTGCGGGCGGGACCGGCGCGGTCAGCACGGCCGGCCCGGACCGCAGCTGATGGGTGATCAGCATCGTTTCGTCGTGCTGCTGTTCGTGCTGGGCGATCATGCCGAAGGCGAAGCCGGACCGCACCAGCGGCCGGGCGTCGTCCAGTTCGGTCCCGTCGAGCACGTCCAGCGCCCGGCCGCGCACCTCGGCGGCGTACGAACGGGCCTCGGCGGGGGCCAGCAAGGGCAGCGACGGACGCGTCGCCCGGGGATGCTCGAAGGCGTCGTACAGCCCGTCGATCTCCGGACGCATCGCGCTCCGTCCGGCCACCCCGCGCAGCAGCCACAACTCCTCCTGGTTGCCGATGTGCGCGAGGTCCCAGACCAGCGGGGACATCAACGGCGAGTGCTGGGCCGTCAGTTCGCGGTCGTCCACGCTGTCGGTGAGCAGTGCGGTGCGTCTGCGCGCGGTGAGCAGCGCGGCGAGGGCGCGTTCCCGGAGCGGTTCGGGGTCCGTCCCGTGCGGGGCGGACCCGGTGGGTGCGGTGGATTCGGTCATGAACGCAGTCCCTCGGAACAGTGGCCCGGCCGGTCGGGTGAGCCCGGCGCGAGCAGTTCGGGAAGATCGTCGGCCGGACACCGGCCCCGTGCGGTGAACCGGTCGTGGAACCCGGTCACCGTCTTCAGCACGTCCTTCGTGACCCCCAGCCGGGGCAGCGCCTCCAGCGCGATCCCGAAGCAGGCGGTGGCCGCCTCCCGCAGCGCGGGATCGGCCAGACCGCTGCGGGCGGCGGCCGTCCAGAGCGGATTGCACGGCGCGGGCCGTGCCCCGGCCGCCCCGGCCAGCGGTTCCACGACGCGGTACACCGCCTCGGCGGCCTCCGGATCGTCGAACAGGGCGGTGGTGACGGCGAGCGGCACCAGCCACCCGTCCGCACCGTGCTGCGCGTCGATCATGCGGAGCTCCAGATGCCCGCGCGGGCGAACCGGCGGGAAGAGCGTGCTGATGTGGTAGTCGAGATCCGCGCGCACCGGTGGTCTCGGCGCGCCGGTGCGGATCCAGTCGCGGAACGTCAGCCCGTCCGGCACGGCCCAGGGGCCCGTGTCGTCCCGGATGCACATCACCGGCGTGTCCAGGACGTGCGCGGCCCAGGCGTCGCGCGGCGGCAGCAGGCCGGGCGGGGCCAGGGGACGCCAGGGGTCGAGAGCGGCCCAGAGCGACTGCCGGGCGGACCGCCACGGCGTCGGGCGGCCGAGCCGGTAGGGCGAGTTCGCGAACACCGCCACCAGGACCGCGCCCAGCAGATGGGAGAGCTGCCAGCGCCGTTCGAGACCGAGCGGCCCCGGCTCCTCCGTACCGGCGTCCAGACAGACCTGGACGGACGCGCTGGTGCACATCATGGCGCGGCCGGCCGGCCCCGACCGGTCGAAGGCGGCCTCCATGGCGTCGTAACGGGGTTCGCGCAGCAGCCGGCGCGGGGAGTGCCACGGGTCGACGCCCAGCCCCACCGGGGCGAGGCCCGCCCGGTCCAGGGCGTCACGCACCGCGGTGAGATCGACGGTGGTGGCGTCGATGCACGCCATCAGGGAATCGGCGGGGAGCGAACTGAGTTCCAGCTGGCCGCCGGGTTCGAAGGTGAGCGCCGCGTTCAGGGGCAGGGCCCGCAGTGCGGCGGCCGCCGCGTCGAGACGGTCGGGGGAGACGGGGACGCGGGGTCGATCGCGGTCGTGAATGAGCCATTCGAGTTCGACACCGACCCTGCGGGGCGGGCCCGTCTTGAAGCAGATGCAACGCAGTAAGTCCTCCGCCTCGCCCTCGCCGAGGGGCGGGGACTGGCCGGGCGGACCGTGTTCTCCGGGTGTGTCGGACGACATGCCGGGGCCTCCTTTCCGAGTGCCTCCGTACCACCCAAACCCCTGCGGATGGATCGCACAAGGGCGCCCCCGCGCGCCGGAAAACCGGTTGCGCCCGCATCGCGGCGGCGACGAGCATGCCCCGTATGCACCACATGGGGGAGTACCGATGAGCGCCCGCCTGCGCGGCATCGCGCGTGAGACCGAGGCCATCGTCCGGGCCGGCCGCTACCGCACCGGGGACGGGCGGGAGGTGAGCATCGAACGCGCCCTGACCGCCGCGCTCTCGGGAACCAGGCTGTACGGTCCGGAGCCGGTGCCGGTCGCGGTGCTCGACTCCGACCGCACGCCCGTCGTCGAGGTCACCGACGAGAGCAGCCTGCGGGCGGCCCACCGGATGACCACCGAGGGCCCCGGCAAGGTCGCCGTCCTGAACTACGCCTCCGCCCGCAACCCCGGCGGTGGCTACCTCAACGGCGCACAGGCCCAGGAGGAGGCCCTGTGCCGCGGCTCCGCCCTGTACGCCACCCTGCTGCGCGCGCCCGACCACTACGCCCACCACCGCGCCGAACGCAGCGCCTTCTACACCGACCGGGTGATCCACTCACCCGGCGTACCGGTGTTCCGCGACGACCGGGGCACGCTGCTCGACACCCCGTACACCGTCGGTTTCCTCACCTCACCGGCGCCCAACGCCGGAGTCATCCGCAGCAGCGCCCCCGAGGAGGCCCACCGCATCCCCGCCGCGCTCGCCTCCCGGGCCGAGCGGGTGCTGGAGGTGGCGGCGGTGCGGGGGTACCGCAGACTGGTGCTGGGCGCCTGGGGCTGCGGTGTGTTCCGCAACGACCCGGCGGAGGTGGCCGGTGCGTTCCGGGCGCTGCTCCTGGACGGCGGCAGGTTCTCCGGGCACTTCGAGCAGATCGTCTTCGGCATCCTCGACCGGAACCCCGAATCCGCCACCCGGGCCGCCTTCGATCGTGTGTTCGGTGACCGGCCCCGGCCGTAGACCGGTCCGGCGGCAGAACGGTCCCGGTGGTGGATCAGCTCCAGCCGTAGCGCTCCCGCAGCCGCCCGGCGACCAGATCGAACCTGTTCCGGTCCAGCGCGCACGCCTCCCGCCGCATCCCGTCCTCGTGGACCCGCAGGACCCGGTCCAGATCGGCCCACGACGGACGGCCCGAGCCGTCCCACGGCCCGGCCCCCAGCGCCACCCACTCGTGGTCCCGGTCGTGCTGCTTGCTGGACAGCTGCACGGCGAGCAGGGTGCCCGCCTCCTCACGGGCCACCACCAGGACCGGACGGTCCTTGCCGCGCCCGTCCCCCTCCTCGAACGGAACCCAGGTCCAGACGATCTCGCCGGGGTCGGGGTCGCCGTCCCGGTCGGGGGCGTACGAGGTGCGGACCGGGCCCACGTCGCGCGGGTCGGCCTCACGGGTGGCGGCCGGGCCGGTGCGGCCGGGGAAGTCGTCCGGGTGGGTGACGCGGTCGTCACGGTGCTGGATGGTCATCCCCACACCGTAGGACCTGCGCGGCCCGTCACGGGGAAAGGGGCCGGTGGGCCGGGTCGCGCGCCGGACGGCGGCCACCCGGCGCACGGCGCCCCCGCCCGGCGCCGACGGGCCGACCGCACACCCGCCGCGCGGGTCTGGAAGACTGCCCGACGCCATGAGCCAGTTACCGAACCAACCCGCCCCACGCCCCGTTCCCACCAGCGCCGACGTCGCACGGCTCGCAGGTGTCTCCCGGGCCACCGTGTCGTACGTGCTGAACAACAACGCGACCGTACGGATCAGCGAATCCACCCGCCGCCGGGTCAGGGAGGCGGCCACCGACCTGGGCTACGTGCCGCACGCCGCCGCCCGCAGCCTGCGCGCCGGACACACCCGCATGGTGCTGCTGCCCACCGCGAACTTCCCGGCCGGCCCGCTCCAGCACCGGTTCTTCCACGAACTGGAATCCGGGCTGCGCCGCCTCGACTACACCGTGGTCCAGTACGGCAGCACCGGACTCGCCCCCGAGGACGTGCCCCGCGCCTGGGCCGAACTCCGCCCCGTCGCCGTCATCGCCCCCAGCACGATCTCCCTCACCCCGCAGGGCATATCCGTGCTCGGCCGCTCCGGGGCCCGAGCCGTGATCACCCTCGGTCCGCAGCCGGTACCCGGCGCCCACGCACTGGTCATGGACCAGCGAAGGGTCGGCAACTGCGCGGTCGGACACCTGCTGGAGCGCGGCCGGCGGAACATCGGCGTGGTCATGCCGGAGGAGGCGGGTCTCGTCCCGTTCTCCGAACCCCGGCTGGCCGGAGCCAGACAGGCCGCACGGGGTGGCGACGCCCGGATCGAACCGCTGCCGCTGCGGTACGACGAGGAAGCGGCCGCCCGGCTCGCGGCCCGCTGGCACGCCCTGGACCTGGACGCCGTGTTCGCCTACAACGACGAGTACGCGATGCTCCTGATGCGCGCCCTTCAGGACGCGGGCGTCGACGTGCCGGGCGAGGCCGCCGTGGTCGGCGCCGACGACCTGATGCTGGGCAGACTGCTGCGGCCCCGCCTCAGCACCGTACGCCTGGAACTGGCCACGGCACAGCCGCTGGCGGACCTCGTCGACCGGCTGGTGCGACAGCCCGGCGGGACCCCCGAGCACCACGACCTGCTGCGCGCCGGGGCGATCCACCGCGAGTCCAGCTGAACCGCCGGAACACCCGGACCGCGGCCCGCGGCACCGCCGCGACGTGCGGTCCGCGCACCACGTGCCTAGCGTCATGACCATGAGTCATCCGCAGAGCTACGAGATCCTGCTCGTCCCCGGATTCACCGGGGAGGGCGACGACGACGCCGAGCCGGGCGGTCCGATCCGCTCGGCGACCGTCTCGGCCACCGGCGAGACGGGCGCGTCGGGCTACCCGCGGTACGCGGGCGAAGGCATCGTGGCGGACATCGACCCCGCCACGCACGCGGTCGAGGCCCTGCTCGTCGACGGCGCCGAACTGGCCTACGGGCTCTCGGCGAGGGTCGGGGAGAAGAACGCCGAGACGGGCGCCGACGCCTGAACCGTCCGGCGCCCGGACCGCCGGCCCCGGACGGGCCGGGCGCCGGTGGCACACGCCCGGCGCCCGGGGCCGACGGCGCCGGGAGTCCGGACGCGGCAACGAGCCCGGACGCGGACACGGCAGGGGCCCGGCCCGTCGCGAACCGCCGACCGGCCGGACCCCGCCAGGGGTGTGCGGAACCCGCTACTGCCCCTTCTGCCCCTTCTGCTGCTCCTCGATGGACTTGCGGACCTCGTCCATGTCCAGCTTCCGGGCCTGCCCGATCACGTCCTCCAGCGCCGCCGGGGGCAGCGCACCGGGCTGCGCGAACACCGCCACGTTCTCCCGGACGATCATCAGGGTGGGAATGGAGCTGATCTCGAAGGCCGCCGCCAGCTCCGGCTGGGCCTCCGTGTCGACCTTGGCGAAGACCAGGTCGTCATGGCGCTCCGACGCCGCGTCGTAGACCGGCGCGAACTGCCGGCAGGGCCCGCACCAGGAAGCCCAGAAGTCGATCAGGACGAAGTCGTTCCCGCTGACGACCTGGTCGAAGTTTTCCTTGGTGAGCTCGATGGTGCTCATACTCCGCTACCTCTTCCTGTGCCCGTTCGGACCTGTCCGGCACAACGGTGCCCGTGCATGCGCTATTCCACCTGCCCGTGTGGCCACCGCCCACACCCACCAGCAGACTGTCCCCATGACTGATCCCTCCCTGAACGCCGAGTACGACGTCGTGGTGATCGGAGCCGGTCCGGTCGGCGAGAACGTCGCCGACCGGGCCCGCGCCGCCGGACTGAGCACGGCGGTCGTCGAGTCGGAACTCGTCGGCGGCGAATGCTCCTACTGGGCCTGCATGCCCAGCAAGGCGCTGCTGCGCCCCGTCGTCGCCCGCGCCGACGCCCGCCGCGTCCCCGGCCTCGCCGACTCCGTGCGGGGGCCGCTCGACACGGCGGCGGTGCTCGCCCACCGCGACGCGTACGCCTCGCACTGGAAGGACGACGGCCAGGTCGCCTGGCTGGAGGGCATCGGCGCGGACCTCCACCGGGGCCGTGGCCGGCTCACCGGTGAGCGAACGGTCCTGGTCACCGCCCCCGACGGCACGGAACACCGGCTCACCGCCCGGCACGCCGTCGCCGTCTGCACCGGCAGCCGGGCCGTCGTCCCCGACCTGCCCGGCATCGACGGGGCCCGCCCCTGGACCAGCAGGGAGGCGACGAGCGCCAAGAAGGTGCCCGGCCGCCTCGTGATCGTCGGCGGCGGCGTGGTCGGGGTGGAGATGGCCACCGTCTGGCAGGCCCTCGGCGCCCGGGTGACGATGCTGGTCCGCGGCACCGGAATCCTGCCGAGGATGGAGCCCTTCGCGGGCGAACTGGTCGCCCGCGCCCTGACGGAGGCGGGTGCCGACATCCGCACCGGGGTCTCGGCGACCTCCGTGCGGCGCACGGTGCCGGACGGCCCGGTCCTCGTGGAACTCGACGACGGCACGAGCGTCGAGGCCGACGAGATCCTCTTCGCCACCGGCCGGGCCCCGCGCACCGACGACCTCGGCCTGGAGACGGTGGGTCTGGAACCCGGCTCCTGGCTCACCGTCGACGACAGCTGCCGCGTCGACGGCACCACCTGGCTCTACGCCGTCGGCGACGTCAACCACCGGGCGCTCCTCACCCACCAGGGCAAGTACCAGGCACGCGTCGCGGGCGCCGCGATCGCCGCCCGCGCCACCGGGGCCCCGGCAAGGACCGGTCCCTGGGGCGCCCACGCCGCCACCGCCGACCACGCGGCCGTTCCCCAGGTCGTCTTCACCGACCCGGAGGCCGCCTCGGTGGGCCTCACCCTCGCCGAGGCCGAACGGGCCGGCCACCGGGTCCGCGCCGTCGACCAGGACCTCGCCGCGGTGGCGGGGGCGGGCCTGTACGCGGAGGGCTACCGGGGCCGCGCCCGCATGGTCGTGGACCTCGACCGGGAGATCCTGCTCGGCGTCACCTTCGTCGGTCCGGGCATCGGCGAACTGCTGCACTCGGCGACGGTCGCGGTCGCCGGCGAGGTCCCCATCGACCGGCTGTGGCACGCGGTCCCGGCCTACCCGACGATCAGCGAGGTGTGGCTGCGCCTGCTGGAGGCGTACCGGGGCTGAGCGCGAACGGGCGGGACGGGGGGCCACCGGGGCCGGGCGGCAGCGGTGGCCCCCCGTCCGACCTGGTGTGCGGTAGATCATGATGACTGGTGGCCACGCCGCTTCCTACGATGCGTGACTGATGCACCTATCACCGCGAGCACCCGCCCGACCCGAGGAGACGAATTCCGTGAGCACCAGTGACGCCGGGCCCGAGAGCTACTACGAGCGGACGGGCGCGGGCCGTTACCGGCCCACGGTCCACGCGGGCGGCGCGTGGAGCACCGACGAACAACACTTCAGCCCGCTCGCGGGGCTCGTCGCGCACGAGATCGAGGAGCACCTCGCCGAGCGCCCCGGGAACCTGGTCCTTTCGAGGATCAGTTACGACATCCTCGGCCGCATCGCCCTCGACGAGTGCGAGATCACCGTGGAGACCGTCCGCCCCGGCCGGACCATCGAGCTCCTGGAGGCGACCGTGGTCATCGGCGACCGCCCGGTCGTCCGCGCCCGCGCCTGGCTGCTGTCCTCCCAGGACACCTCGTCCGTGGCCGACAGCCCCCACGAGCGGCTCCCCGCGCCGGAGGAGCTCACCCCCTGGGCGATGGACGAGGAGTGGGACGGCGGCTACGTCTCCTCCATCGACGTCCGCCGGCTGCCCCCGTCCCGCAGGGGCCGCACGGCGGCCTGGATCTCCTCGCGCCTCGACCTGGTGGCGGGCGAACCGAGCAGCGCCCTGGCCTCGTACGTCGCGCTCGTGGACACCGCGAACGGCATCGCCGTGCAGCAGGACCCCGAGAAGTGGGTGTTCCCCAACCTCGACCTGACGATCCATCTGCACCGCAGGCCCCGGGGCCCCTGGACCGGGCTGGACACCACGGTCACCTTCGGCCCGACGGGACAGGGGCGCACCAGCAGCGTCCTCCACGACGTCGACGGGCCCGTCGGCCACGCCGAACAGATCCTCACCGTCCGCCCGGCGGCGCACGACTGAGTCACCGGACGGCCGGAGCGGCATTCGTACCGGGGGTGAGGACGGCCGCGAGCAGCGACTTCGTGTACGGATGCCGCGGCGCGTCGAACACCTCCTCGGCCGTGCCCTCCTCCACCACCTCCGCGTCCTTCATCACCAGCACCCGGTGACTCATCCGCCGGACCACCGCCAGATCGTGCGAGACGAACAGCAGGGCCGTTCCCAGGCGTTGCCTCAGGTCGTCCAGCAGGTCGAGGATCTGCGCCTGCACCGACGCGTCCAGCGCCGAGACCGGCTCGTCGCACACCAGGACGGCGGGGGACGGGGCGAGGGCGCGGGCGATGGCGACCCGCTGGCGCTGGCCGCCGGAGAGCTGGTCGGGGCGGCGGCGCAGATGCTCGGGGCCGAGCCCCACCAGGCCCAGGAGTTCGAGCGTGCGGGCGGCCCGGTCCTCGTGCCGGGGGATGCCCTCCGCGATGATCCAGGACACCGTGAACCTCGGGTCGAACGCGCCGTACGGGTCCTGCTGGATCAGCTGGATACGGCTGCGGCGCGGCCGGCGGAGCCGTTCGGGCAGCTCCGACCAGGGCTCCCCGCCCAGCCGGACCCGACCGGCGCGGGGCCGCAGCAGCCCGGTCGCCAGCCGGGCCACGGTGCTCTTGCCGGAGCCCGACTCACCGACCAGCCCCACCGTCTCGCCCGCGCGCAGCACGAAGGACACGTCGCGGACCGCCGTGCGGGCCCCGTACGCCAGTGACACCGAGTCCACCTCCAGCACGGTCCCGGTCCGCAGCGGCGCCCGCACCGGGGCACGCAGCACCGACGCCTCCAACAGGGCCCGGGTGTACGGGTGCCGGGGCGCGGCGAGCAGTCCGGGCGTCGGCCCCGTCTCCACGACCGAACCCTCCCGCAGCACCGCCGTGCGGTCCGCGATCCGGGCCACCACCCCGAGGTCGTGACTGATCAGCAGCAGCCCGGTCCCCTCCTCCTTCGCCCCGGCCAGCAGATCGAGGATCTGGGCCTGCACGGTCACGTCCAGCGCGGTGGTCGGCTCGTCCGCGATCAGCAGCCCCGGACCGGCGGCCAGCGCCGAGGCGATCAGCGCCCGCTGGCGCAGACCGCCGGAGAGCTCGTGCGGATACTGCGCCGCCCGCGCCTGAGGGTCGGGGACGCCCACCCGGCGCAGCAACTCGACGACGCGCGCGCCGATCAGCGACCGGTCCACCGTGCGGTGCAGCCGCATCGGCTCCGCGACCTCGGCCCCGATCCGGCGCAACGGATCCAGCGACACCAGCGCGTCCTGCGCGACCAGCCCGACGACCCGGCCCCGCACACCGCGCCAGTCGCGCGCCCGGAACCCCGTCGCGTCCCGCCCGGCCACCCGCAGCGTCCGCGCACTCGTCCGCGCCCCGGCCCCGGCGAGCCCGAGCAGGGCGCGCGCCACCGTGCTCTTGCCCGACCCCGACTCCCCGACCAGGGCCAGGCACTCACCGGCGGCGACGGAGAACCCGACGTCCCGCACGGCGTGCACCGCGCCCGTACCGCCGGTACCGGGCCCGAAACGCACCTGGAGCCCCTCGACGGCCAGCAACTCGCTCATGCCCCGACTCCCTTCGGTCCACCGGGGCGCAGCGAACGCCCCAGCACCGTCACCGACAGCACCACCACGACGATCGCCAGCCCGGGGAAGGTGGCCGTCCACCACGCCGTCGCCAGGAACTCCCGCCCGTCCGACAGCATCGACCCCCACTCCGCGGCGGGCGGCGGCGTGCCCAGGCCCAGGAAGCCCAGCGCCGAACCGGAGATCACCGCCGTACCGGTGCCGATGGTGGCCAGGACCAGCAGCGGCCCCGTCACATTGGGCAGCACGTGCCGCAGCACGATCACCGGCCGCCGCACCCCCAGCACCTTCGCCGCCTCCGCGAAGTCCGAACCGGCCACCAGCAGCGCCTGGCCCCGCACCAGCCGCGCGTATGTGGGAACGGCCGCGATCCCGATCGCCACCAGCACATTCGCCGTGCCCGAGCCGACGACCGTCACCACCAGCAGGGCCAGCAGCAGTTCGGGGAAGGCCAGCAGCACGTCCAGGCCCCGCATCAGCGTCCGGTCGACCGGACGCGGGCCGGTCGCCGCCACCAGCCCCACGACGAGCCCGGCCAGCACCCCGAGCGCCGTCGCGCCGAGCCCGATCGTCAGCGACGGGCGCGCCCCGTACACCACCCGGGACAGCACGTCGCGCCCCAACTCGTCCGTCCCGAACGGGTGCGCCCCGCCGGGCGGCCGGAACGCCGCGACCACATCCGTGTCGTTCGGCGGGTGCGGGGCGAGCAGCCCGGGGAAGAACACCGCCACCGCAAGCAGCGCCAGCACCGCGGCGGCGACCACCGGGGCCACGCGCCGTCCCTCCCACCGGGCCACGAGCCCGCCCCGGGTCCGCGCGACCGTGCTCATACGCTCGCCCCTTCCGTGCGCAGCCGGGGATCGATCACCAGATAGGCGAGATCCACCAGCAGATTCACCACGACGAACGCCGCCGCGGACAACAGCACCAGCGCGGTCACCACGGGCACGTCCTTCGACGTCACCGCGGTCACCAGCACCCGGCCCAGACCCGGCCGGGCGAACACCGTCTCGGTGAGCACCGCCCCGCCCAGCAGGCTGCCGACGATCCAGCCGGACAGCGTGGCCACCGGCAGTGCCGCGTGCCGCAGGGTGTGCCGCAGCAGCACCGTCCGTTCGCTCGCGCCCCGCGCCCGCGCCGTCAGCGCGAACGGCCTGGCGAGCGCCTCGTCGAGCTCCTGCCGCACGACCCGGGCCAGCACCCCGCCGATCGGCAGGGCGAGGGTCAGCGCGGGCAGGATCAGCGCCGCCGGCCCCTGGTCGCCCGCGGCGGGCAGCAGCCGGAAGCGGTACGACAGGAACGTGAGCGCCAGGATGCCGAGCCAGTACGACGGCACGGACACGGCGAGCAGCTCCAGCCCGGAGACCACCGCACGGGCGACCCGGCCGCGGCCCGCGGTCGCGACGGCCGCCACGAACGCGATGAGCAGCGCCGGCACCGTCGCCGCCAGCGCCAGTTCCACCGTCGGCCCGATCTGGCCCGCCAGCACGTCGCCGACCGGCAGGCCCAGTTGGTACGAGCGGCCCAGGTCCCCGGTCAGCAGACCGGCCAGTTGCCGCAGGTACTGCACCAACAGCGGATCGTCGAGCCCGTAGTCGGCCCGGATCCGCTCGCGCAGCTCGGGCGTCGCGGCCGTCGAGGGACCGAGCACGGTGTCCACCACGTCGCCCGGAACCAGGTGCAGCACCAGGAACGACACGGTGGCCGCACCCCACAGCACCACCACCCCGGCACCGAGCCGGCGCGCCACGGGCAGCGCCCATCGATGGATCGTGGACATCAGTCGGCGTCCACCCACGCGCCCTGGAACAGCGGCCACGCCGAGGCGTCGAACGCCACGTCGTGAGCCCGGCCGCGGATGCCCAGCTGACGCGTGCCGACGAACGCGGGCAGCGCGTACCCCTGGGACACGACCCGCTGCTGCACCTTCGCGTACAGCGCCCAGCGCTCCTCGCGCGAGACGGTCGCCGTCGCCGCGTCCAGCCAGCCGTCGATGCGCGGGTCGTGCAGCCGGGAGCCGTTCGCCCCGCCGTCGGCGAGCTGACTTCCCGAATGGAAGACCGTGCGCAGCAGATCCGGGTCCGAGCCGCCCCAGGCGAAGGCGATGACGTCGTAGTCGCCCCGGTCGCGCACCGGGGTGTAACCGCCCGCGTCCAGCGGTTCGAGGACCAGTTCGACCCCCACCTTCTTCAGGGCGTCCTGGACCGCGGTGTCGAACGTGCGCCGCTCGGGCTTGGTGTACGCCGGGACGTACAGCAGCGTCAGCCGGAACCTCCTGCCGTCCTTGGTCCGGTACCCGTCGGAGTCCCGGCCGGTCCAGCCGAGCCCGTCGAGCAGCGCCCCGGCTCTGGCCGGGTCGTGCTTCCAGGTGTTCTCGACGGCCGCGGAGTAGCCGGGCGTGGACGGGCTGAGCGGGCCCCAGGCCCGCCGGTACTGCCCGGAGAAGACCGCCTTCGTGATCGCCTCCGTGTCGACGGCGTGCAGCACGGCGAGCCGGGCGTCGAGCCGGTCGAGCGGGGCGCGCCCGGTGTTGAGGAAGTACGAGTAGACGATGCCGGGCGAGTCGTGGCCGCTGATCGTCAGGCCCGGCTGCGACTTCAGCGAGGCGACCCGGTTGGCGGGCAGGGCGTCGGCGACGTCCGCCTGGCCGGAGGTCACCGAGCCGACCCGGGTCGCGTTCTCGGGCAGGAAGGTGACGACCAGCCGCTCCAGATGGGCGGGCCCGTCGTTCCGCGCCGACGCCGGGGCCCAGGCGTAGTCCTCGTTGCGGGCCAGGACGAGCCGCTGGCCCTTGACCCGGGACACGAAGGTGAACGCGCCCGTGCCGACCGACGCCGGGCCGCCCGCGGCCAGTTCGCCGGGGCGGTCGCGCAGCGCCTTCGGGGAGTGGAAGCCCAGGTACGTCGTCGAGACGGCGTGCAGGAACGAGGCGTACGGCTTCTTCAGCCGGACCGTCACCGTGTGCCTGTCCACCACGTCCGTGCGCTCGTACGGGCCGATGAGCGTGGCCGCGTACTGGGACTTGGTGGCCGGGGCGACGACGCGGTCGAAGTTCGCCCGCACGGCCGCCGCGTCGAAGGGGGTGCCGTCGGTGAACCGGACGTCGTCGCGGAGCCGGAAGGTGTAGGCGCGGCCGTCGTCCGACACCTTCCACTCCTTCGCCAGCCACGGTTCGAACCCGCCGTCCTCGCGCTGCGCCACCAGGGAGTCGAAGACATTGCGCATCAGCACCCCCACGATGTCGGCCGGGGACACGTGCGGGTCGAAGTTGTCGGGCTCGACGTCGGTGGCGAAGGTGAGCGTCCCGCCGTCGCGCGGGGTGCCGCCCGTGCCCGGGGCGGAGTCGGCCGCGACGCCGGAGGAGCAGGCGGTGAGGCCGGCGGCGGTCAGGGCACCGGCGGACAGCAGGAGGAAGGACCGGCGAGTGGGCACGGCGGGGCTCCGTTCGGAGAAGGGATACGGGAGGGG
>NZ_RDBO01000056.1:0-10780 GCF_008120935.1 Streptomyces sp. sk2.1 | reverse complement strand
GTTCGGAACCGAAGGCCGTCCTGGCCAATCCGCTCTTCGAGGCCGAGACGGACGCGGAGTCGCTGGCCGAGCTGTTCGCGATCCCGCCCTCCGGCAGATGGAGCCGCGCCTCCTCGTGCGGCACCCGCCAGGGCGCCACCCAGCCCGGTCCGTGCTGCAACGACACCGCACCGCGAAAGCGCAGTACGGGATCGTCCCCGGCCACGACACGTTTCGCCGACAATTCCCGCCACCTCCCGAGTCGCCCGCCATCCTCGGCGGACGGGGGCGACCGCAACCAGTCGTTGTGGATGCTGTGACCAGGACTCACCGGCAGGACCCGTCAGGGGCGGACGTTCCGGGACCGGGGGCGTTTCGCCCCCCGGTCCCGGAACGCGGGTCGGACCGGCGGCCGGAGGTCGCCGGCGGTGACCCGGACGTGGTCGACGACGAGTTGCTGCGGGAAGGAGGTGCCGCCGTCGGGGTCGCCCGGCCAGTAGCCGCCGACCGCGAGGTTGAGGATCAGGAAGAAGGGCTTGTCGAACACCCAGGCGTTGCCCTGGAGATCGGCGGGCGTACGGCGCTGGTAGACGTTGCCGTCCACCGACCAGGTCACCGAACCGGGCGCCCAGTCCACCGCGAAGGTGTGGAAATCGTCGGCGAACGCCCGGCCGTCGGGCAGGGTGTACGCGGCGCCGATCCCGCCGGAGCCGGAGTAGCCGGGACCGTGCAGCGTGCCGTGCACGGTGGACGGTTCGAAGCCGACGTTCTCCATGACGTCGATCTCGCCCGAGTTCGGCCAGCCGACCTGCCCGATGTCATCGCCCAGCATCCAGAACGCGGGCCACATGCCCTGGCCGCGCGGCACCTTCATCCTCGCCTCGACGTGCCCGTACGTCCGGGTGAACCGGCCGGCCGTGTTCAGCCGCGCCGAGGTGTACTCACACGTCCCGTACCAGCACTGGTGGTTGGCGGGGTTCTCCCGGCGCGCGGTGATGACCAGATGCCCCTGGCCGTCGAGCGCCGCGTTGCTGTTCCCGGCCGTGTAGTACTGCCGTTCATGGTTGTTGACGTTGTCGCCGGTCTCGATCTGCCACCTGCCGCCGTCCACGGCGGAGCCCGCGGGGCCGTCGAACTCGTCGGCGAACGTCGTCGCCGCCGCTCCGGCCGGTGGCCGGGGCAGCGGCGACCCCGACGCGAGACCGGCGGACGCCGGGATCAGGGCGAGCACGGAGAGCGCGGCCACCAGGAGGCGGCGGGCGCGGTGGGGAGAGTGCGGGGGAGAGGTCATGGGGGTCCTTCCCGTGCGGAACCCCTGATGGTCATGTATATGACAATCAGGGATTGTGGGGGCATAGGAGAGGTGCTCGGGTCTGCTGTCGATTTAAGAAGTGAACCAAGTGGGTGTCAATGCTTTGGTACGGACCACACTTCTCGCATTCATCGCCGGGCCCCGGCGTACATCCGGCGGGATGCCCCGACAGGCGTCCTGTCGGGGCATCCCGCCGATTCCTCCCCGTGGCGGTCTTCCGCCCCGGTCAGTTCTCCGGGTCGAAGTCGAAGTCCCCGGTGAACGCGGCGGCCATCCGCAGGTGGCCGGTCGCCTCGGCGCTCCGCCCCTGGCGTTCGAGCGTGCGGCCGAGCATCAGCCGCGCGTAGTGCTCCACCGGGTCCCGCTCCAGGACCGCCCGCAGCTCCGTCTCGGCCTTGCCGAGCCGCGCCGAGTGGTAGTACGTCCGGGCCAGCAGCAGGCGCGGCGCGACCTGCTCCGGCACCTCCGCGACGAGCCCCTCCAGGATCCGGGCGGCGGTCATGTACTCCTTCGCCCCGAAGAACATCTGGGCACGGTCCCAGCGCTCGGCGGCCGTACCGAACTCGTAGTAGGTGTCGCTCATCGGATCTCCTCCCTCATGGGCTCGACGGCCTGTCCGCAGCCCTGGTGTCCGTGCTCGCGCACGGTCGCCGGATCACCCCCGGGCGCTCCGCACCCTGCCCGGACCGCCCGGTTCCCGGTCCGGATGTCCGCTCGGTCATCCCGCAGTCGTCGGAACACCCCCTGCTTGTTGAATATTCCACTAAGTGGTCGGCGTGGGGAGCCGGGGCCCCGGGCCCGCACGGGAATAGGTTGAGCGCCATGAGCAATCTCGATCGCCAGGCCGCACTCTCCGTCTGCGGAGGACGGGGCTTCGTCGTCGCCGAGCCCGTACGTGAACTCCTCAGCCCCCGCCACGTCCGGCTGGGGGAGTCCACCGAGGTCCGCAGGCTGCTCCCCAACCTGGGCCGCCGGATGGTCGGGGCCTGGGCCTTCGTCGACCACTACGGCCCCGACGACATCGCCGACGAACCCGGGATGCAGGTGCCGCCCCACCCCCACATGGGCCTGCAGACGGTCAGCTGGCTGCACGACGGCGAGGTCCTGCACCGGGACAGCCTCGGCAGCCTCCGAACGATCCGCCCGCGCGAACTCGGCCTGATGACCTCGGGCCGGGCCATCAGCCACTCCGAGGAGAGCCCGAGGTCCCACGCCAGGTTCCTGCACGGGGCCCAGCTCTGGGTGGCGCTCCCCGAGGCCCACCGCCACGTCGAGCCCCACTTCCAGCACCACACCGACCTGCCGACCGTCACCGCCCCCGGTCTCACCGCCACACCGATCCTGGGCGAACTCGACGGGGCCGCCTCGCCCGGCACCGTCTACACCCCGATCGTCGGCGCCGACCTGGCCCTGACCGCCGGCGCCGCGGCACGGCTGCCGGTCGACCCGGACTTCGAGTACGCGGTGCTCTCGATGTCCGGCCGGGCGGAGGTCGACGGCGTGCCGGTACTGCCCGGCTCCATGCTCTACCTCGGCTGCGGCCGCACCGAACTCCCCCTGCGCGCGGACACCGACGCGGGTCTCATGCTCCTGGGCGGCGAGCCCTTCGAGGAGGAGATCGTCATGTGGTGGAACTTCATCGGCCGCACGGACGAGGAGATCCGCGAGGCCCGCGAGGACTGGACGACCGGCACCCGCTTCGGCGAGGTGAAGGGCTACGACGGCGACCGCCTGCCCGCCCCCGAGGTGCCGGCGACCCGCCTGAGGGCCCGGGGCAGGACGCGCTGACCCCGGATCTTCGCGGGCCACGGCGCGCTCACGTGTGGAGCGCGCCGTGGTGGGCCGCTTCGGGGAGGTCCCGCGGTGCGGTCGTCGAGTCGGGCAGGAGCAGCCGGAAGGTGCAGCCCCCGCCGGGACGGTTGTCCAGTTCGAGGCGTCCGCCGTGTGCCGCGGCGATGGCGGCGGCGATGGCGAGTCCGAGGCCGGAGCCGGGCTCGCGGCCGGTGCCGGTGCCGGATCCCGGCGCGGCGGGCCGGCCGAGCGGTGTCGCGCGGTAGAAGCGGTCGAAGATGCGGGGGGCCTCTTCGGTCCTGACGCCGGGGCCGTCGTCGGTGACCTCGACCACGCAGACGGGTGTGCCGGGCGGCAGCGGCCGACCGCTGCCGAGGCTCCCGCCGGGGGAGGCGCGGGTGACACCGACTCCGACGCGGATGCTGCTGTCGGCGGGCGTGTGGGTGGCGGCGTTGGACAGCAGGTTGCCCAGTACCTGGGCGAGCTGATGGGGATCGCCGGGCGTCTCGATGACGTCGAGGTCGCCCCCGGGCCCGGCGGGGTGGGTCGGGAGCGGCTCCAGGGCGATGGCGCGGTGGGGATGGCGTATCGCGGTGGTGGCGATGGCGTCGGCGGCCAGGGAGAGCAGGTCGACGGGTTCCCGGTGCGCGACGGGTGCCTCGCCGAGCTTGGTGAGGAGGAACAGGTCGTCGACGAGGCGGCTCATGCGGTCGGCGTTGCGGGCGATCAGGGCGTGTGCCTCGTGGCGCCGCCGGGCGGGCATGCCGGGTTCGCCGATGAGGAGTTCGGCGAAGCCCTGGACGGCGGTGAGCGGGGTGCGCAGTTCGTGTCCGGCATCGGCCATGAACTGGCGCAGCCGGGCTTCGGAGGTCTCCGTGCGGTGCAGGGCGGTGCGCAGGCGGTCGAGCATGGTGTTGAGGGCCAGGCCGAGCCTGCCGACCTCGGTGTCCGGGTCCGCCACGGGGACGTTGAGTTCCAGGGCGCCCCCGGTGATGCGCTGGGCGGTGTGCTCGACGCGGGTGAGCGGGCGCAGGCCCAGCCGGACGGCGCCGTTCCCGAGGACGACGACCCCGACGGCGACGGCGGCCCCGAGACCGAGTCCGAGCCAGAGCAGTTTGGTGGTGGCGCCGTCCACGGTGTCCAGCGGCAGGGCGACGACGGCACGCATGCGGTCGGGGCCCGGGTACGAGATCACCCGCCAGCCGGAGCCCGACGCGTCGCCCTCGGACGGAAGGGTGCCCGGCCGCCCGGCGACCAGATCCAGATCGGCCGCCCGCCCCGGGAGCCGGGGCCCGGGACCGTCGCGGTCCCCCAGGGAGGTGCGCAGCAGGTTCCCCTTCTCGTCGTAGAAGAAGACCCGGTAGTCCGAGGGCAGTGTGCTGTCCGGGCTCGGCGGCCGAGGCACCCCGTTGCCGGCGATGTCCTCGTAGACCCGGTCCGGGGGACGGAAGTGGGAGAGCCGGTCGTCGACCTGGTCGGTGAGCCAGCCGCGCAGGACGGTCAGGCCGGCGAGCTGGCACAGCAGGACCGCGCCGGTGGCCAGCAGCCCGGCGATCAGGACGAGGCGGCTGCGCAGGGAGCGCGGACGCAGTCGGCGGAGCGACCTCATCGGCCTGCCGCGCCCGTCTCGTCGCGCGGCAGCCGCAGACAGTACCCGACCCCGCGCACGGTGTGGATCAGCGCGGGCGGATCCCGGTCGATCTTCCGGCGCAGGTTCTTGATGTAGGTGTCGACGATGCGGGTGTCGCCGGAGAAGTCGTACCGCCAGACCTGCTGAAGGATCTCCGCCTTCTCCAGAACGCGCTCGGGGCGGGCCAGCAGGCACGCCAGGAGCCGGAACTCGGTCGGCGACAGCTTCAGCGGGCGGCCCGCGCGTCGTACCTCGTGGGTGGCCTCGTCCAGGGTGATGTCGGCGTAGCGCAGGGGCGGGCCGGTGCCCGCGGTGGAGGCGGGCGCGTTGCTGCGGCGCAGGATGGCGCGGATGCGCAGCAGCACCTCCTGGACGTGGAAGGGCTTGGTGACGTAGTCGTCGCCGCCGGAGCTGAGGCCGATGATGCGGTCCTCGATGTCGTCCCGGGCGGTGAGGAACAGCACGGGTGTGTAGACACCCTGTGCGCGCAGGTCGCGGGTGAGCCGGAAGCCGTCGGTGTCGGGCAGCATGACGTCCAGGACGATCAGGTGGGGCCGACGGCTGCCCGCTTCGAACATGGCTTCCTGTCCGTTGGAGGCGCTCGCCACGGTGTAGCCGGCCACACCGAGCGCGGAGGTGAGCAGGGTACGGATGCTGGCGTCGTCCTCCACGACCAGGACCGTGTACCCGGCGGCGGGTGTGCGGGTGGGGGTGTGCTGGTCGATCACGTTCTGGTACCTCGGGATCCGGACGGGCGGAACCGCGCCGGGGCGGGTCCTGGTCGAGCGGCGCAATGGTAGGCAACGAATCTGTGCGCGGAAGGACCGGCGGAAGGGGCGGGGCGCGGGGCGCGGGCCCCGGTGTCCCGGACGACACCTCCGAGGGAGGAGCGGCCCAGGACACCGGGGTTCTCAGCCGGTCACTTCCTTGTCCTTGGCCAGAGCCGCGGAGCGGTCGGTGACGGTCCTGGAGAGCTTGGTCACGGCGGTGTCCAGCTCCTTGGAGGCGGCGCCGGCCGACCGGGCCTGCTCGGCGATCGCCTCGACGCTCTCCGCCGCCGTGCCCGAGGCGTAGAACTTCTGGTACAGCTCGCGGTACGCCTTTTTGTAGACGGAGTCGAAGGCGTCCAGGGCCAGGAACTTGGTCTTCAGGACGTGGGACATGCCGCCCCTGCCCCCGCCGGGGCCGCCCTCCTGGTCGCCGCCGGCACCGCCGGGCACGCCTTCCGGCATTCCTTCGGGCATTCCCTCCGGCATTCCTTCGGGGAAACCTTCCGGCATTCCCTCGGGGAACCCGCTCGGCGGCGTGCCGCCCGTGTTCCCGCCCGTGGTGCCATTGCCCCCGGTCTTGGCGTTGCCACCGGGGCGGGCGCCGGGCATGCCGCCCATGCCGGTGGAGTCGTCCGGTCCGGCCGTCGCGTCTCCGCTGAAGGTGAGGTTGTAGTCCCAGCCGAGCACGGAGAACTTCTTGGTGTCCAGGTCGTACCAGAGGAGGTAGTTCTTGCCCGGCCCTGCGATGTCGTCGAAGTTCAGCAGTAGGTTCTGCGAGGCGACGTAATGGGCCAGTGAGTCGACGTCGACGTACTTGTGCAGGTCGCGGGCGAACTCCTCGTCCGAGGCGCCGTCGGCCCACTTGATGAGCTTCATCACCGGTTCGAGGTCCTGGCTGCCCTTCTTGTTGAGCTGCTTGAAGGAGCTCTCGTACTCGCTGGGGTCGTCGCCGCGGTACTCGAAGCTGCCGCTCGCCCTGGCCTTGTACAGCACGCCGTTGCCGTCGGCGATGTCGTCGGCGTAGTCGGTGTCGGGCGCTTCGACCATGAGGCGGGTGGCGGCGGGCCGGTTGTTCACCTTCAGCTCGGTGAAGGCGTACCGCTCGGCCTTCTGCCCGCTCCTGTCGGTCAGGGACAGCGACAACGCCTCGTTGAGGGGGACCTGCGCGTTGCTGCCGGGACGCAGCGAGATCTCCCGCTCGCCCTGGTAGGCGCGGCCCTCGACGTACTCGTCGATCTTGACGAGCCACGGCAGTTCCTCGGGCTTGTCCGCGGACAGGTCGTACTGCACCATCCCGCCGGGACCGCCGCCGGCCGGGCCGCCACCACCGCCGGTGCCACCGGTACCGGCCGTACCACCGGCAGTGCCGCCGGCGCCGCCGGTACCACCGGCTTCGCCGGGACCGCCGCCGGGCTGCCGGCCCTGGCGGCGGTCCTGGCCCCCGGTCGCGCCGTCGGCGCCGGCCGGGGCGCCCTGCGGGGCGCCGGGCATCTGCCGGCCGCCACCGGGCATGCCCTTGTTGCCCCGCAGGGACGACAGTGTGGAGTTTCCTTTGAGACGGATCCCGACGTCGTCGAGGTGGACGCCGTCGATGACGAGGTCGGCCTCGATGTAGTCCTTGGTCCCGTCCTTCTTGAACTCCTTCATCATCTTGTCGAAGTCGGTCTGCTGGTAGGTGAGTTGGATCGAGTGCGGCACAGCGGTGTCGTACAGGTCCACCGTCCCCCGGATGTCCTCGGTGATGGCGTCCGCCTCCACCCGGGAGGACGACGTGACGTACGGGGAGATCCGCGCGTCACCGATGAAATAGACCATTGCGGCGAGCCCGACGCCCAGCGCCGCGGCCGGCTTCCAGTGGTGGCGCAGCCGGACGGGCAGCCGGTCCTTCAACCGCCGCCTGCGCTGCGCGGTGGTCTCGCCGCTCATCACAGGTCCGTCGTGTCGTAGCCGGTCAGAACGGTGACCCGCTGGCCGGAGGTCCGCTCCTGCAGTGCGCCGACCAGGTCGCCGGGCTCGGCGCCCTTCTTCAGCCGCACCGTGTAGAAGACCTCGGTCAGCGCGCCGCCGCGGATCGTCTCGGTGCTCACCAGCTCGAACTCGCTGGTGTACTTGATCAGCACGTCGCGGATCTGCGGCGTGCAGTCCTCGCCGGCCGGGACCTGGACCTTGACGACCTGGCGCTGCACGTTCAGGGCGAACCAGTTGAACTTGAACATCACCAGGACGACGGCGCAGATGACCACGGCGCCGACGGCGGCCAGGGTGTAGAACCGGGCGCCGCAGGCCATGCCGATCGCCATGGCGAGGAAGATGAAGCCGACGTCCCGGGTCTCCTTGACCGCGTTGCG
Organism: Streptomyces sp. sk2.1; assembly: GCF_008120935.1. Lineage (GTDB taxonomy): Bacteria > Actinomycetota > Actinomycetes > Streptomycetales > Streptomycetaceae > Streptomyces. Next base: position 2,950 of record NZ_RDBO01000056.1, on the reverse strand, counting down.
GAAGCGGACCACGGACAAGGCCCCGACCAGGGAGAACGCGCGAGCCAGGTTCGAGCCGACGACCAGCATGATCAGGGCGACGATCATGCCGACGATGACCAGGGTCTGCACGTAGGACTGGCTGTAGGAGACGTTGCGGTGCGTGTACCGGTACGTGTAGCCGATCAGCGTGGACAGGATGAACGACAGCGCCATCGCCGCCACGACGTCGGCGACGCTGAACGTGCCGCTGAGTTCCTGCAGATCGAGATCGAAGTTCACTGTGCTCCTGCTTTCGACGGCGCGTCGACGCGCGCCGGCTGTTCTTCAATGGGGGTGGGTGGCGGAAAGTCCGCCTCGTTGATGTGGAAGACCGAACGCGGCGCCAGGCCGAACGCCTCGATGGACTGCACGTACTTCGAGATCCGTACGAGGTTGAGGTTGCGCCGCGCGGCCAGATCGGTGATCCAGTGCGGGGTGCGCTCGTTGACCTTGATCTCCATGACCGACATGTGCGGCGGGATCGTGAACCGGTTCTCCGGCGTGGGGATGCCGAAGTGGAAGTCCCGGTCGCGTCCGCGGACGCGGCGGTCGAAGGTGACCCGCAGGCCGGTGTCGGCGTCACGGCCGACCAGGGCCTCGCGCTGGTACCCGGTGATCGCGGTGGGCTGCAGGTTCAGCCGTACGACCAGTTCGAGGACCTCCTGGACGAAGGCGCTCTCCCTCGCCGAGTGCTCCACCATCTCCCGGCCGTCGCACAACTGCCGTGCCACGCCGTAGGGCAGGGTGATGCGGCGCTTCTGCGTGACCCGGTTGACGCGCTGCTTGATCTCGACACAGACCGGCGAGTCGTCGGTGACCCCGTCGAGATCGCCGTAGTGGCGGATGCGCAGCTTGCGGCGGAACTTCAGACCCTCGATCTTCTCCCAGTAGAAGCGGAGCTGAGGAGTGTCGTAGTACAGGCTCCACACGCCGTACCCGCCGACCGGGCTGTGCAGGTCCCGGTCCATCCGTTCGGCCAGCTCGTCACGGATCTCGGCCGCCTGCTCCACCGGCACCAGGTACTTCAGCTCGAACCGGTTGAACGCGTGCAGCCGACTGGCCACGTGCAGCGGCTCCTCGCCGCCACGATCTTCGTCGCCCTCCGCCCGGCGCTCGCGAACCGCGGCTGCCTTCGACAGGAACACCATGCCCTCCTCGCTCATAGGTTGCGGACCGACCGGCCTCGCACACGCAACCAAGCGGGGATGAGGAGCTCATGAGAAACGTGGGTTGATTCCAGGAGTCTTTGAGGAATCCGAAGGATGAACGGACGGTGAAGCGGAGCCGCCTCGAAGCGGTGGGCGTACGGGAACCGCGCCCTGCCCCGGTGCCCGGACGGGGGAGGACGGACGGTTCCTCGGCGTGCTCGCCCACCTCCTGCCCGCGCCGGCGCCTCGGGCCCGTACGGAGAACGGGAGTGGGGGCCGGGGCGCGGAGCCCCGGCCCCGGCCGGTCACATGTCCCACTCGGCTTCGAGCTCGTCGATCTCGTCCTGGAGCAGATCCACCAGGGAGAGGTCGGACGGCCTGAGACCGTGCGCGTCCGGGGTGGGCGACGCGAGGGCGTACGCCGTCAGCGCCGCCAGGGCCTCGGACCACAGACCGGCCAGCGCCCGGACCTCCTCCTCCCCGAAGAGACCGGCCGGCCAGGACCAGGTCATGCTCAACTCGGGTCCCCCCGCGCGGTCGTGGGCGACCGCGTTCAGCTCCAGGCAATGGGAGAACGGCAGCTCCGGGTCGGTGGAGGGGAGGCGCACGTCCTCCGGCGCCGCGCCCCGGTCGGACGGCCCGGCGGGATCGGTCCGCACCCGTCCCAGGTAGTTGAACGCGACCTGCGGGCCGGGGGCACGGCGGAGTCAGGCGTCCCCCGGAACGCGTCCGGTGGTTCGGGTGGCGGAAACAGTGTGACCGGAATGGGTCGTCACAAGGTGCGACGCACTGTCGTTCACTGCTCGGAAGCGGTGCGACGGACGAGAGGTGCCCACAGTGCGGCGACTCCTGCGATACCTGCTGCTCGTGGCGGGGGCCGGACTGGCGGTCCTCGTCATGGCGGCGGTGCACGCCGCCGCCGTCCTGCCGTTCGCCGCCGCCGTGTACGCCGACGTCTCCGTCGGCCTGTGCTGGCTCGTCGTCGCGGTCCTGTTCCTCCGCCGCCGCGACACCACGGACGTGCCCGGCGACACCTCCGGSCCCCGCCACCACCGGGCCGTGCGCTGCTCCACCGACGGCGAACCCCTCGCCCGCCCCCACCGGGGCACCCGGCACCGCCACTGATCCGGCCAAACTCCCGGCACACCCGGCTCCGGCCTCCGGCGCTCTGCGACCATGACCGGCGACGACCCCTGCCGAGGAGCCCCGTGTGACCAAGGTGACCACGTTTCACATCAGTTCGGCCGTCATGACGCACCCCGTGCGCCTCGCCCAGGCCCAGGACCTCGCCGCCCGGTTGCGGCTCGACGGCCTCGCGCTCGACCCCGACCCGCAGGGGCCGCCCTCCGCGCTGCGCACCGCCCTGGTCGCCTGGTCGGCCGCGGCCCCCGGGGCCAGCCACCACCTCGTCGTCCAGGACGACGTCGACGCCCCCGCCGAACTCCTGGAGATCGTCGCCCGCGCCGCCACCCGGTTCCCCGACGAGGCACTGGTCTTCTACACCAACTGGCACGCCCGCAACGGCGCCGCCGCCCGGCTCGCCGCCCTCGCCGGCGCCGGCTGGGTACGGGCCGTGCCCGACGAGTTCACGCCGTCCCTGGGCGTCTGCCTGCCGGTCGACACCGCCGCCGCCTTCCGCGCGTACGCCCGCGACAGCGCCGAGCGCCACGACGACGAACTGCTCTCCGTCTTCTTCCGCGGCCGGGGCCGGATGAGCCTGCTCGCCGTGCCGAACATCGTCGAGCACATCGGCACGAGCAGCATCAACGGCCACGCGGCCC
>NZ_RDBO01000055.1:693208-726583 GCF_008120935.1 Streptomyces sp. sk2.1 | reverse complement strand
CACGAAGGAGGAGCGGCCGGTGAAGTCCGGCACGGTGGCCGGTGCGCCCCGCCCAGCTCCCGGCCACCGTGCCGGACTTCACCGGCCGCTCCTCCTTCGTGCGCGAGCTCGGCGACCGGCTGGCGACCGCCGAGGGGTCCGTCATGGCCGTCTCGGCACTGGCCGGCATCGGCGGCGTCGGCAAGACGACCCTCGCCGTGCACGTCGCCCACCAGGCGCGCCAGCACTTCCCGGACGGCCAGCTGTACGTGGACCTCCAGGGCGCGGGGGCACGGGCCGCCGAACCGGAGACGGTCCTCGGCGCGTTCCTGCGCGCCCTGGGCACGGCGGACTCGGCGATCCCCGACTCGATGGACGAACGCGCCGCGCTGTACCGGTCCACCCTGGACGGCCGCCGCATCCTGGTCCTCCTCGACAACGCCCATGACGCGGCCCAGATCCGCCCCCTCCTCCCCGGCACCGCGGGCTGCGCGGCCCTGGTCACCAGCCGCGTCCGCATGGTCGACCTGGCCGGCGCCCACCTCGTCGACCTGGACGTGATGTCGCCCGAGGAGGCGCTCCAGCTCTTCACCCGGATCGTGGGCGAGGAGCGGATCAACTCCGAGCGCGAGGCGGCCCTCGACGTGGTCGCCGCCTGCGGTTTCCTCCCCCTGGCCATCCGCATCGCCGCCTCCCGCCTGGCCGCCCGCCGCACCTGGACGGTCTCCGTCCTCGCCGCCAAGCTCGCGGACGAACGCCGCCGCCTGGACGAGCTCCAGGCCGGTGACCTCGCGGTGAAGGCCACCTTCGAACTCGGCTACGGCCAGCTCGAACCCGCCCAGGCCCGCGCGTTCCGCCTGCTCGGCCTGGCCGACGGCCCCGACATCTCCCTCGCCGCGGCGGCCGCCCTGCTCAACCTGGACGTGCACGTGGCGGAGGACCTCCTGGAGGCCCTGGTCGACACCAGCCTCGTGGAGTCGGCGGCCCCGGGCCGGTACCGCTACCACGACCTGGTGCGCCTCTACGCCCGCTCCTGCGCGGAACGCGGCGAGGAGCCCCCGGAGGAGCGGGAGTCGGCCCTCTCCCGCCTGCTGGACTTCTACCTGGCGACGGCCGCGGGGGTGTACGCGCTGGAGCGACCGGGGGACCGTGCCGTCGCCCATCTGGTGGGCACCGAGCACCCCGGGCTCGAATTCGCCAACGGGCACGAAGCGGTGGACTGGCTGTACAGCGAAGCCGATTCGCTGCTCGCCTGCGCCCATCAGAGCGCGTCGAACGGAATGCTGCAGCGTGCCGTCGACCTGCTCTGCGCGGCGAAGGACCTCGCCGAATCGGGGGCGAATTCCCGCCAGTACGAAATCACCGGTGCGGCCCTGCGCGATGCCGCGAGGGCTGCCGCCGACCCCCGTTCCGAGGCGCGGGCCCGCGCCTCGCTGTCCACCGTCTACCTCGTCTCCGGCCGTTTCGCGCTGGCCGACGAGGAGGCCGGGCACGCGATGGAGCTGGCCAGGAGCACCAAGGACCCGATCCCCGCGTGCTGGGCGCCCAACGACCGCGGCATCATCGCGTTCTACCAGGGGCGGCACGAGGAGGGCGAGGAGTTCCTGCAGGAGGCGATAGACCGCTACCGGGCGGACGGAAACCTGGTCGGCGAGGCCTCCGCGCTGTGCAACCTCTCCCGCATCCACGTGAACATGGACCGCACGGCCAGCGCGGTCGAGCTCGCCCGGCAGGGCACGGCCATCTTCGACGGGATGGGGCTCAGCCTCCGTACCGCCAACGGCCGCTTCGCGCTGGGCATCGCGCTCACCCAGGCCGGAAGGCCGACCGAGGCGCTGGAGGAGCTCGACGAGGCGCTGCGCGTGTTCCAGAACAACCGCCAGCGGCTCTGGGAGGGGTCGACCCACTTCCGGATGGCGGAGGCGCACCTGGCCGACGCACGCCCCGCGCGGGCGGCCCAGCACGCGGAACAGGCACTGGCCCTGCGCGTCATCGGGGGCGAGTGGATGCGGGGCAATGTTCTGATCACTCTGGGACACGCCCTCGAACGCCTCGGTCAGATCGACCGGTCACATGCATGCTGGACCGAAGCCCTGGCCATCCACGAGCAGTTCGGGGCCGCGGAGGCCGACAAGGTCCGGGCCCTGCTCACTCCGGTCGACACCGTCTGAGGCGCCTGAGCCGGAAGAGAACCGTCGGCGTTCATCGAACGTTTATCGCCACTCGGCAGTCTTAGGTCCATCGATCCGCCGTGTCGGGGGGCAGACGGATCGCAGGGGGGACCACACCGCTAGGGTGAACGGCCCTGACGTGCCCGTCCAGCAGTCCACGGGGGAACAGCTGGACGGGCATCGCCGACCGAGCAAGCAAGATCTCTGGGGAGTTGACAGGCATGAGCGACGCACTGAAGCCGAAGACCGGTGCCGCGATCACACAGGAGAACCACGCCGGCAGCCCGGGCAACGGGGGAACCGTCAAGCCGCTGGAGAACCACGCCGGCAGCGTCGGCGAAGACATCACCACCCTGGAGAACCACGCCGGCAGCACGCCGAAGGACCTCCTCAAGACGCAGGAGAACCACGCGGGTTCCGAGAAGGCCTGAAGCCTCACTCGACGGGGGAGCGGCCGCGGCGGCGCGGAGGGGGAGCCGTCGCGGCCGCTGCATGTCTGCGGACGCGGGCACACAGTGGTGAAGGGGCACCGGCCGGTCGGCTCGTGCCCCTTCTTCGTGTCCGCTCCTACAGCCCCCGGACCAGCACCTTCGGGTCGCACAGCTTCCCCATGCCGTCCTCGTCCGAGGTGAGGACCACCACCCGGCCCCGCTGCCGCCCCGCGATCACCGCGAGGGCCGCGTCGATGGCGTACTCGTGACCGTGCAGGCCGGTGTCCGCCAGCAGGCCGATCGCCTCGTCCGCGACCTCCTTGGTCACGGGTTCGACGACGATCCGGGACATCGCCCAGTTCCAGTCCGCGCGCCGGATCCTGTCGTGATACGCCTCGACGAGGGTCATGGAGCTGGTCAGGACCCTGGCACCCACCTGGTGGGCCTTGGTGAGCATGGCCGTCATGGCACGCTCACGGCGTACCGCCCTCGACAGGGCCTCACTGTCCAGCACGAAACAGAGATCTGCTGTCACGCGGCCGCCGCTCCGTCCTGTGCGTCCGGCTGCCGTTCCTCGAACCACCGCTCGATGTCACGCATCTCCGCCGCGGCAGCCGCCTGTTCCTCCTCCGTGGGCGGCCCGCCCTTCTCCTGCATCCACGCCACCAGCTCCCCCAGCCGGTCGTGCTCGCGCTGGCGCTCCACGGCACGGGTGACGTACGCGCTGAAGGCCCCCGGGCCCACCTCGCTGCGGATCTCCTCCGCGAGCTCCTCCGGCAGCGTGACCGTGTACTTCTTGGTTGCCATACCAGCCACCATACTTCCGGCCGTACTCGCATGGCAGCCCGGTTCGCTCCATGGGGTATGCGTGCGACCGCGTGGAGTGACCGCACCGTCAGCCTCCCGCCCGCCCCCGCAGTTCCCCCTGGGCACAACGGATTCAGGCAGGTCGGAAACCCGACGTGGGGAGGAGCGATTCGGCGGCGATGTTGGCCAGGGCCGTGTCCACGTCGAACACCGGTTGCGGGACCATCGTCGCGCCCCGCATCAGGCACGCGATGACGCCCGCCTTGTAGCCGAAGGTGTGGAAGAAGGGGTTCACGATCAGGTAGCGGTCGCCCTCGCGCAGACCGGCCAGTTCGCTCCAGGTCGCGTAGCAGCGCAGGGTCTGGGCGTGGGTGATCACCGCGCCCTTGGGCCGGCCCGTGGTGCCCGAGGTGTAGATGATGTCGGAGGGGTCCGAGGGGGTGATCGCGTCGGCCCGGGCACGCACCTCGGCCCCGGACACCTCCTCCCCCGCCGCCAGGAAGTCCTTCCAGGTGACGTAGTCGTCGGGGGCGGAGTCGGCGAGCACCACCACCCGTTCCAGGTGCGGGAGCGGCACCCCGGCCCGGCGCAGGGACGCCACGTAGGAGGTGCCGAGGAAGGTGCCCGTCACGAAGAGGAGCCTCGCCCGGCTGCGGTCCAGGACGTACGCCGCCTCCGCGCCCTTGAAACGGGTGTTGAGGGGGACGAGGACCGCGCCCGCCGTGACGGCGCCGAGCGCGGAGACGATCCAGTCCAGGCTGTTCGGGGCCCAGATCGCGACCCGGTCCCCCGGTTCCACGCCCGAGGCCAGGCACGCGGCGGCGGCCCGTTCGACGCGTCCGCCGAGTTCGGCGTACGAGATCCGGGTCCGGCCCTCGACGACCGCCTCCCGGTCCCCGTAGCGCCGTGCCGCCGCCCGTACCAGTTTCGGGATGCTGTCCCACTCCTCGTCGCCGCGCATCGCTCGCCCTCCTGACGCAATAGCTGACTATCCGTCAGATTAGCTGTAGCCTCAGCCGCTGTCAGCAGTCATGACTGCCTGGGAGGTGGCGGTGACGGCGCTCAAGGACGCGACCGCGATAGCCGGCATAGGACAGACGGCCTTCGCGAAACGGCTCCCCGAATCCGAGAAGACCTTGGCCTGCCGGGCCATCGTCGCGGCGCTCGACGACGCGGGCATCGCCGCGTCGGAGGTGGACGCGTTCGCCTCGTACACGATGGAGGAGACCGACGAGGTCGAGATCGCCAAGTCCATCGGGGCGGGCGATGTCACCTTCTTCAGCAAGGTGGGGTACGGGGGCGGCGGCTCCTGCGCGACGATCGCGCACCTCGCCGCCGCCGTGGCGACCGGGCAGGCGAGCGTCGGCGTCGCCTGGCGGTCGCGGAAACGGGGTTCGGGCCCCCGGCCCTGGAAGAACACCGCGGCGCAGCTGCCCACCCCCGGCCAGTGGACCCGCCCGTACGGGCTGCTGCGGCCGGCCGACGAGATCGGCATGCTGGCCCGGCGGTACATGCACGAGTACGGGGCGACCCGCGACCATCTCTTCAACGTCGCCCTCGCCTGCCGCAACCGCGCCAACCAGAACCCGGACGCGATGATGTACGAGCGGCCGCTGACCCGCGACATGTATATGACCTCGCGCTGGATCAGCGAGCCGCTCTGCCTCTTCGACAACTGCCTGGAGACGGACGGGGCGCTGGCCTGTGTCATCGTCTCCGCCGAGCGGGCCCGGGACTGCCGGCGCAAGCCCGTCTACATCCACTCCGTCGCCCAGGGCCTGCCCGCCCAGCACCACGGGATGGTCAACTACTGGAACGACGATCCGCTCTCCGGTCCCGCCTGGACGGCCGCCCGGCAGCTGTGGAAGCAGGCCGACTTCGGCCCGGACGACGTCCATGTGGCGCAGATCTACGACGCGTTCACCCCGCTCATCCCGCTCTCCCTGGAGGGCTACGGCTTCTGCGGGCGCGGCGAGGGTGCCGCGTTCACCGAGGGCGGGGCGCTGGAGAGCGGCGGCCGGCTGCCGATCAACACCGGGGGCGGCGGGCTCAGCGAGGCGTACGTGCACGGCTTCAACCTGATCACCGAGGGCGTGAAGCAGTTGCGCGGCGTCTCCACCGCCCAGGTCCCCGGTGCCGCCACGTGCCTGGTCACCGCGGGCGAGGGCGTGCCCACATCCGCCGTACTGCTGAGGAGTTGACCGGAATGGACGGAATGTTGCTGCCCGTCGTGGACGAGGACGGCGCCCCGTTCTGGGAGTACGCGGCCCGGGGCGAGCTGCGGGTGCAGGCGTGTACGGCCGAGGGGTGCGGGAAGCCGCGTTTCCCGCCGCGGCCGTGCTGCCCGCACTGCCAGTCCTTCGACAGCGAGTGGCGGCCGACGAGCGGGCGCGGGCGCATCTGGTCGTACGTGCTGCCGCACCCGCCGCTGCTGCCGGCGTACGCCGCGCAGGCCCCGTACAACGCCGTGGTGGTCGAACTGGCCGACGCGCCGGGCATCCGGCTGGTCGGGAACGTGGTGAGCGGGCCGGACGCCCCGCTGGACTCGGTCGATCCGGCGCGGCTGCGGATCGGCGCGCCGGTGCGGGCGGTGTTCTGCCCGGCCGGGTCCGGGGCGACGCTGGTGCGCTGGCTGCTGGAGAGGTGAGCGGCGGTGGCGCTGCGCACGGAGCGGGACGAGGGGACCGGGGTCGCGCTCGTCACCCTCGACCGGCCCGACCGGCTGAACGCGGTCGACCTGGCGACGGCGGACGAACTGGCCGCCGTCTGGCGGGCGTTCCGCTTCGACGACGGGGTGCGGGCGGTCGTGGTCACGGGGGCGGGCGGCCGGGCCTTCTGCACCGGGATCGACCGGGGGGTGGACGTGCCGCAGCCCTCGTCCCCGTACACGATCGACGACCCGCTGATCGCGATCGGGCCGAAGGCGAACGACCTGTGGAAGCCGGTGATCGCGGCCGTGGAGGGAATGGCCTGCGGCGGGGCGTTCTACCTGCTGGGCGAGGCGGAGTTCGTGATCGCGTCCGAGGGGGCGACGTTCTTCGACCCGCACACCACGTACGGCATGGTCAGCGCGTACGAGACGATCTCCATGGCGCAGCGGATGCCGTTCGGCGAGGTGGCCCGGATGTCCCTGATGGGAACGGCCGAGCGGGTCTCGGCCCGTCGCGCGTACGAGATCGGGCTGGTCAGCGAGGTGACGGAGGCCGGCGGCGCGGTGGCGGCGGCGCTGCGGGCGGCGGAGGTCATCGCCTCGTACCCGACGGCGGCGGTGCAGGGGACGGTACGGGCGGTGTGGTCCGCGAAGGAGGCGGCCAGGGCCCGGGCCATGGCCCACGCCCCGCACCTGATCGCGCTGGGGAACCTGCCGCCGGAGCAGCAGGCCGAGCTGTTCCGGGGCCGGAGCCGGAGCCGGAGCCAGGACGGCGACGGCAGCAGCAGCCGGGACGGCGGCGGGAGCGGGGGCCGGGGCGGGTTCCGGACCCGGTGAGGACGGGAGGCCGGCCACCGGCCCGGTGGAGGCGGTGGCCGGCCTCCCGGTCCGATGGGGTCAGTAGCTCAGCTCGGCCTCGACCCGGCATCCCTTCACCCGGGAGACCTTGCGCGGGCTGTCCATCCGCACGGAGACGGTCTCGGTCTCGCCGCCCTCGGCGGTCACGGTGGCGTGACCGAGGTCGATGGTGTTGCCGGCCGCGTTGAAGAACTCCACCTCGACCTCGTAGGTGTGCGAGCCGGTGGCGGCGGCCGTGAGCCGGACGGTGGAGGTGGTGACGGCCTTGCGCTTGCCCTTGCGGGGCTGGGCGCAGCGGAGGACTTGGACGCTGGGCTCGTCCGAGGCGGTGGGGGCCGGGGTGCCGTAGTCGGTGCCGCCCGAGGAGGAAGAGGAACTCGACGAGTCGCCGTAGTCGTAGTCGTCGTTGTTGTCGTAGTCGCTGCTGCTGCCGTTGCTCTTCTTGGAGTTGGAGCATCCCCCGCCGCTGCTGCTGCTCGACCCCTTGCTCTTGCTCTTGCCGCCGCGACCGCCGGAGGAGGAGGTGGAGAAACCGGTGAGGGCGAGTACCACCACGACCAGTACCGCGGAAAGCTTGATGTGCTGCCGCATCATCGATGCAGCCCCCCTTGTGTTGTTGTCCGTTTCTTCTGTTGTCGAACGACCGCGCGACACGCTAGCGCACGGTGGCGGGGGCGAGGAGGCGGGCGTAGCGTCGAGGCCGAGAGCGGTGCAGAAGCGGTGCAGAGCTGTGACACCTGCCCGTACACCGCGGGAGGCCGGTGATGATCCGCAACGTCCTCGGCTCGGTCCTCGCTCTCGCCGGAGCGGCGGCCGCCGTGCTGAGCCCCTTCCGTGACTGGTACGACGGCCGCCCCGGCCCGGGGTGGGGCGTGGCCCAGGCCGCCGCGGGCGGGGTGCTGCTGCTGGCGGGCGTGGTGGTGATGTCGGGGTGGCCCGGCCGCGGGGCACGTGACCGGCCGTACGAGGCGCCCGGTTCGGAACATCCGGACACCTGGCCGCCGACGCAGGAGCCGGGTCCGTCCGTCCAGACGAGCACGCTGCCGGAGCCCGAACCGGAGCTGTACACGGGGCCGCCCCCGGGCCACCGCCCGGCGCACCACGCGGACGCGGACGCGGACCACGAGGACACGGACCACGCGGACGCAGACCGCGGGGATGCGGACCGCGGGGATCAGGAGCCCGCCCCGCGCCCCGCCGCACCGGACGAGGACGAGGGGCCGGGTACCGGTCGTCCGCCGCGCCGCTGAGTCCCGTGGGCCCACGGGCCACGGCCCCGGGCGGGGCGCGTCAGGCCCGCGCCCGGCCTCCCGTGCCCGTGCCCTTCAGCGCGTCCAGCGCGTACACGCAGCGGTCCTTGCTGCACGCGTACACGACGCCGCCCTGCGCCACGGGCGAGCCCGTGATCTCGCCGCCCGTCGCCAGCTTCCAGCGGAGCTGCCCGCCCGCCGCGTCCAGGGTGTACAGGACGTGGTCGGCGGAGCCGAAGTGGACCCGTCCGTCGGCCACCACCGGGGAGCCCACCACCTCGCCGCCGGCCGCGAACCGCCACTTCGGGGTGCCGGTGACCGCGTCGAGCGTGTACAGGGCGCTGCCGCTGCCGACGTGCACGTTCCCGGCCGTGACCAGGACCGGTTCGATCGACTGGCGGGCCTCCGTGGCGATGCGCCAGCGGTCCTTGCCGGTCGAGGCGTCGAGCGCGTAGACCGTGCCGAGGTAGTCGGCGAGGTACACGCCGCCGCCGGTGACGGCCGGGCCCGGGGCGAAGGCGGGCGGGGAGAGGAAGACCGAGGGCGACTCGAAGTGCCAGCGGACGTGGCCGGACATGGTCTCGACGGCCAGCACCCGGGCCCCCGCGCTGACGTAGACGTAGCCGTCCGGGGCGGCCGTCACCCGGACCGGCACGCCGCCGCAGGAGGCCGCGTCGCCGATGGGGTAGGACCAGCGCTCGATGCCGGTGCGGGCGTCCACGGCGCGCAGCCGGGCGTCCTGCCACAGGTAGACCGTGCCGTCGTGGATCACGGGCCCGGCCTCGGCCGTCTCGAAGTCGGTCTGCAGGCCGCTGCTCTCCCACAGCTTCTCGCCCGAGGACGCCTCCCACGCCTGGACGCCGCCGCCGCGGGTGCCGGTGACGACGGTGCCGCGTCCGGCCTTGAGGGAGTACACCCAGGCGTCCGTCTGCAGCCGCCACTGCTCGGCGCCGGTCGCCGCGTCCAGGGCGTACAGGGACGGGCCGTCGGAGGCGTGGATCCTGCCGCCCTCGACGGCCATCACCCAGGCCACGTCGCGGGTCTTGAACTGGCGCCGCCCGTTGCCGACGTCCAGGGCGTGCACCTCGAACGACGTGACGTAGAGCAGGTCCCCGGCGACGACGGGCGTCCCCCACACGTCGTTGGACATCCGGAACCGCCAGGGCCGCCAGCGGTCCGGTTCGGGCGGGGGGTCGGCGGGCTGCGCGGGGCCGCCGAGGAGCGCGGGTCGGGGTGGGCGCGCCGGCCGCTGTCGGGGCCGGCGGGCGGCGGTCCGGGCGGCGGGGGCGGCGGGGTGACCGGAGGGGCGGGCGCGGGCCGCCGACCGCCGCGGCGCTGCTCGATCATCGTGGTGGCGGAGGCCGGCAGCCACGCCGAGGCCGTACCGCTGTCGTCGCCGCCGGAGGCGAACAGGTGCGGGGCGAGCTGGGCCTGGAGGTCGGCGGGGGTGGGCCGCAGCGCGGCGTCCATCTGCATGCAGGACTCGATCAGCGGACGCAGCTCGCCGGGCAGGCCCTCCAGGTCCGGGCCCTCGCGCAGCAGCATGAAGACGGTCTCGACGGGGTTGGCGCCGTGGAACGGGGCGTGGCCGGTGGCGGCGAAGACCAGGGTGGAGCCGAGCGAGAAGATGTCGCTGGCGCCGGTGACGCTGCGCGAGTCCCTGGCCTGCTCGGGCGACATGTAGGCGGGGGTGCCGACGGCGACGTTCGTCATGGTCAGGCGGGTGTTGGAGACCCCGGACGCGATGCCGAAGTCGATCACCCGGGGGCCGTCCTCGACGACGAGCACGTTCGACGGCTTCATGTCGCGGTGGACGAGCCCGGCACCGTGGATGGACTGGAGCGCCTCGGCGATCCCGGCGGCCAGCCAGCGCACCGCCTGGACGGGCATGGGCCCGCACTCGGTCACTATCTCTTCCAGCGAGGGGGCCGGCACGTAGGCGGTGGCCAGCCACGGCACGGCGGCCCGCGGGTCGGCGTCCACCACCGCGGCCGTGTAGAAGCCGCTGACAGCTCTGGCCGCCTCCACCTCGCGCGTGAAGCGGACCCGGAACAGCTGATCCTCGGCGAGCTCCGTGCGCACGGTCTTGATCGCCACCCGCCGGCCCGAAGCCGAGCGGGCGAGGTAGACGAGCCCCATGCCGCCGGCACCGAGCCGGCCCAGCACCTCGAACGGGCCGATCCGCCTCGGGTCGTGCTGCGTCAGCTGCTCCACCACTTGCCCTGCCACCTCCCCGTACGGGCCTCAGGAACAGAAGCCCGCGAAAACCCGCCTGTACGGCGTCTCACCACTGGGCACCACCCGGCGGTGCGCTCCCCCGATTCTTCCTGGCTGAGGCCCCGGTTGCGAACCCGGGGGCGGATCGGGGTGTCACAGCTCACTCCGCCCCCATCCCGGACACAGGCGGACGGAACACACCGAACGTGACGTCCCGGCCACCCCGCCCGAGCGACGTCCCGGCCGTCGCGCCACGGTTCGCAGTAGCACTTTTGCCACACTCCCGCCGCATCCCGGACACGAAACGATCGCGCCACGTCCGCACTCCGACCGCGACCGTCCGCCACCGCACCGGAAACGGTGCACATCCCACCCGCACACACCCCGCGATCCATTTCGGTGACGCTCATCACAGTTGCGGCGACGGCAGGGCGTGCGGGACACTCCCCAGCTCGACAAAAGCGAACAAATTTTCGATAGAAAAGTTCCATACTCACGGCGTCACGGAAAGTTATCCACGGAAGCTATCCACAGGCTGTTGATACGACTTACTGCTGAGCGGTGCGCATCCGTCGAAATCCGGCCACTCCCCCCACCGTTCCTGCGGGGCTCCCCATTTGCACTCGGCCGAATCGCGCTCCGATCACCCCTCGGTAAGCTGACGGCATGACAGGACAAGTACGCACCGTCGACGGCCGCGTGGCCGGTCGACGCGGACAGGCGACGCGGCAGAAGCTGCTCGACTGCCTCAGCGAGATGCTCAGCTCCTCGCCGTACCGGGACGTCAAAGTCATCGACGTCGCCCGGAAGGCGGGGACTTCCCCCGCGACCTTCTACCAATACTTCCCCGACGTCGAGGGCGCCGTCCTCGAAATCGCCGAGGAAATGGCGAAGGAGGGCGCCGGATTGACCGAACTGGTCGCCGGACGCTCCTGGGTCGGCAAGGCCGGCTGGCAGACGGCCGAGGAGCTCGTCGAGGGCTTCCTCGACTTCTGGCGGCACCACGACGCGATCCTGCGCGTGGTCGACCTCGGTGCGGCCGAGGGCGACAAGCGCTTCTACAAGATCCGCATGAAGATCCTGAACTCGGTCACCAACTCCCTCACCGAATCGGTGAAGGAGCTCCAGGCCAGGGGCAAGGTCGACAAGGACGTCAGCGCCGCCGCGATGGCGGGCTCACTGGTCGCGATGCTGGCCGCGGTCGCCTCGCACCAGAAGGGCTTCACGACCTGGGGCGTGAAGCAGGCCGAACTCAAGCCGAACCTCGCCCTGTTGGTACACCTGGGCATCACCGGCAGGAAACCGACGAAGTAGTACCGGCGCCAACGCCCCATCCCCCACTGGGCATCGCGCGGCAGTTCCGGGCGCCCCAGGTCCTGTCTCACCGACGGCGGACCACTCATGTGGTCCGCCGTCGGTGCACCCGGACCGTTTTCACGCACACGGCGCACACCCCGATACGCGTCCGACATCTCCGTACGCGTCCGCACACCGCCGCACGCCCCGCACACCGTCACGCGCCCTGCGTGCCCCGAGTGCCCCCACGTGCCCCCTCCCGCGTCCGACCCAGGGCCCGCGTCCGCGTCCGGTTCAAGGCCCGCGTCCGGCCCGGATCCCGCGTCCGGTTCAGGGTGTCGGGCCGTCCCGCCGTTCCAGCCTGAACAGCCTGATCTCCCGTTCGACCCGCGCCTGGTAGGCCGCGTACGGCGGCCAGAACTCCAGCGCCCTGCGCCACACCGCCTCCCGCTCCGCCCCCTCCAGCAGCACGGCCCGTACCGGGATGTCCCGGCCCCTGCGGTTGACGACGGCCTTGTCGGGGCCGGCCAGCAGGTTCGCGGTCCAGGCCGGATGCCCCGGACGGCCGAAGTTGCTGCCGATCAGGATCCAGCCCGTCTCCGCCACCCGCGCGTTCGCGCGGATCGCCCCGCACGTCGTTCCCGCCATGGACCGTACGGTGCACCGGCTCACCCGCGGCAGGGTGCTGCTCAGCGCGCGGATGCTGCCGGGGCTGGTCCTGACGGTGCCGGGGGCGCGGAGCGGGCAGCCCCGGGTCACCCCGCTGGCCTGCATGCCGGAGTACGGGGACGACGGCGGGGGCGAGCGCGGGGGCGGCTCCCCGCTCCCCGCTCCCGAACGCGGCCCCGCCGAGAAGGTTCCCCCGGCCCGTATCTGATGTACCGTCAGATTCATGCCTTCTTCCCACCGCAAGGTCGCTGTCGTCGGCATATCCCTCGCCGACTGCGGGCGCGTCGAGACGGCCACGCCGTACGCCCTGCACGCCCAGGCCGCCCGCCGGGCGCTGACCGATTCGGGACTGGACCGGTCCGTGGTCGACGGCTTCGCCTCCGCCGGGCTCGGCACGCTCGCCCCGGTCGAGGTCGCCGAGTACCTGGGGCTGAAACCCACCTGGGTGGACTCCACCTCGGTCGGCGGCTCGACCTGGGAGGTGATGGCGGCCCACGCGGCGGACGCCATCGCGGCGGGGCACGCCAATGCCGTACTGCTGGTGTACGGGTCGACGGCCCGGTCGGACGTGAAGGCGGGCCGCCGCACCTCCAACCTCTCCTTCGGCGCGCGCGGCCCGCTCCAGTTCGAGGTGCCGTACGGGCACTCGCTGATCGCCAAGTACGCGATGGCCGCCCGCCGCCACATGCACGAGTACGGGACGACCCCGGAGCAGCTCGCCGAGGTGGCGGTCCGGGCGCGGGCGAACGCGGCGGCCAACCCGGACGCCATGTTCCGGGACCCGATCACCGTGGACGACGTGCTGTCGGGGCCGATGATCGCGGACCCGTTCACCAAGCTGCACTGCTGCATCCGCAGCGACGGCGGCTGCGCGGTGCTGCTGGCCGCCGAGGAGTACGTGGCGGACACCGCGAAGGCCCCGGTGTGGGTGCTCGGCACGGGGGAGCACGTCTCGCACTCCGCCATGTCCGAGTGGGAGGACTTCACGGTCTCCCCCGCGGCGGTCTCGGGCCGCCTGGCGTTCGAACGGGCCGGGGTGCGGCCCGCGGACGTCGACCTCGCCGAGATCTACGACGCGTTCACCTACATGACCCTGGTGACGCTGGAGGACCTGGGTTTCTGCGCGAAGGGCGAGGGCGGCCCGTTCGTGGAGAAGGGCCGGACGGGGTTGACCGGCGAGCTTCCGGTGAACACCGACGGCGGCGGCCTGTCCGCCTGCCACCCCGGGATGCGCGGGCTGTTCCTGCTGGTGGAGGCGGTACGGCAACTGCGCGGCGAGGCGGGCGACCGCCAGGTGCGCCGGGCCGGCGGCCGGCTCCCGGAACTGGCGGTGGCCTCGGGCACGGGCGGCTGGTTCTGCTCGTCGGGCACGGTGGTGCTGGGGCGGGGCTGAGGAACGGAGGTGAGGAACGGGCGGAACGGGTAACGGGCGGGGCCCGCGACCGGCCGGGCGGTCACACCGGGACGACGGTGAGCGCCCCTTCCAGCCCCTTGAAGTCGTCCGCGTTGCGCGTGTGGAGCGGCAGGCCCCTGACCGAGGCGATGGCCGCGATCATCAGGTCCACGCGGCGGGGCCCGGAGGCGTGCCGGGCGGCGATCACCAGGGCCACCAGGGTCCCGTAACGGGCGGCGGCGTCCGCGTCGAAGGGCAGCGGCTCGAAGTCGGCCACGGCCGCGCCGAGTTTCTCCGTCCGGGCCGCCCGCACACCGGGGTCCTCGGCCATCGCCACACCCTGCTGCAGCTCGGCCATCGTCACGGCGGTGAGCACCGGGAGGACGGGCAGGTCCTTCGCCCCCAGCAGATCGAGGCCGATGTACGCGCAGGTGTCGAGCACCCCCGCTTCATGCCGCTCAGCCACGCTCGCGCTCCCGCGGGTCGTCGTCCCCGACCCGGTCCTCGACTCCGAAGAAGCCGTCGGCCTCGCGGCGCATCTGCGCGGCGTCCACGCGCGGCAGCCGACGGTGCCTGGCCACCAGCTCCTCCGCGCTCAGCCGCCGCTTCCGGGCGAGCGGCCGCAGTTCGGCGACCTCTATGCCGTTGCGGGTGATGTGAAAGACCTCGCCCGCCTCCACGGCGTTCATGACTTCGGCGGAGTTGTTCCGGAACTCACGCTGGGTGATGGTCTTCATGCGGACAAGCGCAGCTCGGCGTGTCCCGCAGTGCTACGGCAATCGCCTCGCCCTCCGCACCGCACCATGCGCTGCAATGGGGGGCATGAGTGACGTACAGCGTGATGCGCACAGTGACCCCCGGCAGGGCTTCCTCGATCTGCTGCACGCCCAGCGGGTCTGGGACGTCGAGCTCCCGGTCTTCGACCCGGACACCGCCCCCGCAGCCCCGCTCCCGCTCTTCCACGCCTGGTTCGCCGGGGCCGTGGCCGCCGGGCAGGTCGAGCCGCACACGATGTCGCTGGCCACCGCGGACGAGGCGGGCCGGCCCGACGTGCGGACGGTGATGCTGCACGACGCGGACGAGCGCGGCTGGCACTTCGCCACGCACCGCACCAGCGCGAAGGGCCGCCAGCTCACCGCCCGGCCGCACGCGGCGCTCGGCTTCTACTGGCCCGCGCAGGGCCGGCAGGTGCGGGTACGGGGCCGGGTCACGGCCTGCACGCCCGCCGAGAGCAGCGCCGATCTGCACGCCCGCTCCACCGGGGCACTGGCGTCGGCGCTGGTGGGACGGCAGAGCGAGGTGCTCGGCTCGTCCGAGGAGCTGGGCCGCGCCTCGGACGCGGCCCGGCAGCGGGCGCGGGCGGAACCGGACGCGGAGGTCGCGAGCTGGACCAGATACGTGGTCGAGCCGCAGGAGGTCGAGTTCTTCCAGGGCGACGCCGGGCGCCGGCACGTCCGGCTGCGCTACCGCCGACGGACGGACGGCAGCACGGACGGCTGGGAACGGGAGCTGCTCTGGCCCTGACGACGAGCGGGGCGCGCGGGGACGAGGCGCGCGGGGACGAGGCGGGCGGGGCGCCCCGCCCGGCGCGCCCCGCCCGTTCCCCGTCAGTCGACGGTGATCGCCTGCACGGGGCAGGCGCGGGCCGCCTCCTTGACGAGGGGGCCTTCGAGGGCGTCCTCGTGATCGGGCAGCAGCTCGCTGAATCCGTCGTCGTCCTGGGTGAACACCTTCGGTGCGGTGAGCGCGCACTGCCCCGCGCCGATGCACCGGTCCCTGTCGATACCGATACGCATCCCGGTATTCCTTTCCGATCCGATCCCGGTCACCGCGGTCATCGTTTCCACCGGACCCGCCGTTTCCACCGGGCCCGCCGTTTCCACCGGCGCTCGGGCCGTTTTCACCGCGTGACGGGAATTGTTCACCACGTCACGGGCATTTCGATCAGCCCCTGAATGGTGTCCCCGGGTTTGAACGGGACTTCCTCCGCGGGCACCGCGAGCCGCAGCCCCGGAAGGCGTCGGCAGAGCGTGCGCAGCGCGATCTCCATCTCGGCGCGGGCCAGGTTCTGGCCCAGGCACTGGTGGATCCCGAAGCCGAAGGCGACGTGGTTGCGGGCGTTCCGGCCGAGGTCCAGCTCGTCCGGCGCCTCGTACGCGGTCTCGTCCCGGTTGATCGCCGACGTGGACAGGACGACGCCGTCGCCCTTCCTGATGGTCACGCCGCCCGCCTCGATGTCCTCGACGGCCACCCGGGAGATCCCGTCCGCGATGGACAGGAAGCGCAGCAGCTCCTCGACCGCGGAGGGCATCAGGTCGTCCGAGTCCCGCATCCGGGCCAGCTGGTCGGGGTGCTGGAGCAGCGTGAACGTGCCGAGCGAGATCATGTTCGCGGTCGTCTCGTGACCGGCCACGAGCAGGATCTCCGCCAGCCGCACGAGCTGCTCGCGGTCCACGGCCCCGGTCTCCAGCTGCTTCTCGACGAGCTCGTCGAGCAGTCCGTCCCCGGGGGCGGCCCGCTTCCGGTCGATCAGTACCCGGAAGTAGTCGTCCAGGGCCTCGCGTGCGGACTCGACGTCGGCGGCGGCCGGGCCGCGGAGCAGCTTGCGCGACTGCGCCTCGAAGAACTCGTGGTCGGCGTAGGGCACCCCGAGGAGCGCGCAGATGACCATGGAGGGCACCGGCAGCGCGAAGGCGCCGACCAGGTCGGCCGGCGGCCCCTGTTCGATCATCCGGTCGAGCAGACCGTCCACGGTCCGCTGGATCTGCGGCCGCAGGGCCGCGGTCCGCCTCACGGTGAAGCTCGGGATCAGCATCCGGCGCTGGACGTTGTGCTCGGGGTCGTCCACGCCGAGCAGTTCCACGCGCCGCAGGCTCGACGCGGCCAGCCGTTCGGCGAACAGCGGGAAGTCCGGGTTCTCCCGGTCGGACGACAGCCTGGGGTCCACCAGGAGGGAGCGCGCCTCGGCGTGTCCGGTGACCAGCCACACCACGCGGCCGTCGAAGAGCCGGGCGGACGACACCGGCTGCCGGTCGCCGGGGGTGCCGCGGTACTGCGCCGGCGGCTGGTAGGGGCAGGTGCGGTTCTGCGGGAACGGGATGGTGTCGGCGTCTGCCATGTCGGAGCCTCGCAAGGGGGGAGGGAGTCCTACCGATCTCCGCCCACTAGATGCCTGAGGCACCTAACGGGTCCAGGTAATGTTCGGCCAAATATCCTCCGGCGCCCGATCGGGCACTTCTCTGATCCTTTTCACCTCTGTCTGCCATATTCCCGCAGCATCTCCGGGCATGCTTTCGAGCCAGCTCCAGGAATCCGATTTCCCCCACGAAAGGGGCAATATGGAAGGCGTCGGGGGGAATGGAGGCGACAATGAGCCGAACCCGCTCCCGCTACGCCCCGGACCGCGGGCTGACCACGCGCATGGTCGGCACCATGTTCCTGATCGGCCTGCTGTACGTGGTCCTGGTCGGGGTGCTGCTCGCCGTGCTGCGCGGTGCCTGGCCGATCATCCTGCTCCTCGTCGGCGGCATGTTCGTCGCGCAGTTCTGGTTCAGCGACCGCATCGCGGCGTTCGGCATGGGGGCCCGCGAGGTCACTCCGGAGGAGGCCCCCGAGCTGCACGGCGCCGTCGACCGGATCTGCGCTCTTGCCGACATGCCGAAACCACGCGTGGCCATCGCGCGGAGCGATGTGCCGAACGCCTTCGCGACCGGCCGGAACGAGCGGACCGCCCTCGTCTGCGCCACCACCGGGCTGCTGCGCAGACTGGACCCCCCGGAGCTGGAGGGGGTGCTCGCGCACGAGATGTCGCACGTCGCCCACCGCGACGTGGCCGTCATGACGATCGCCTCGTTCCTCGGCGTGCTCGCCGGCCTCATCACCCGGGTCGCCCTGTGGGGCGGGCTCTCCCGCAACAGCCGCGGCAGCGACCCCGTGGGCATCGCGATCCTGCTGATCCCGCTGGTCAGCGCGGTCGTGTACGCCCTGGGCTTCCTGCTGACCCGGCTGCTCTCGCGCTACCGCGAGCTCTCCGCCGACCGCACCGCCGCCCTGCTCACCGGACGCCCCTCCGCGCTCGCCTCCGCCCTCACGAAGGTGAGCGGCCAGATGGCCCGCATCCCGACCGAGGACCTGCGCAAGGCGGAGCCGTACAACGCCTTCTACTTCGTCCCCGCGTTCTCGTCCAAGGAGAGCCTGGGTCGGCTGCTCTCCTCGCACCCGACCCTCGAACAGCGCCTCGACCAGCTGGCCCGCATCTCCGCCGACCTCGCCCGCCCGRGAAACCCACCCGTGATGCCCGCCCGTGATGCCCGGCGAGCCCACTTCTCCCGCTTCTCCCCGTCCGGAGGTACGTCCATGGGCTTTCTCGACACCATCCTCGGCCGCAGCAAGCCGGTCCGCCCCGACCTCGACCAGCTCTTCGCCGTGCCGTCGGCGGCCCTCACCCTCCAGGCCGGCGCCGGGTTCGCTCCGACCGGCCTCGGGTCGGTCTGTTTCGCGGGCGTCGAGGGCGGCGCCTTCAACCGCCTCCAGCAGGACGTGCGCGAACTGCTCGACGCCGACACCGGCCGCGGCGGCGTCCCGGTGCGGTTCAGCCAGGACGGCTACGGCTACACCTGGCTGCTGGCCGAACACTCCCCCGACGACACGGCCGGCCTGGTCAACGACCTGCACGCGGTCAACACCCTGCTCCAGGACGGCGGGTTCGGCCCGCATCTGCTCTGCTCGCTGATCGGCTTCCGGGACGAGCGGGACCGTCCGCTGGCGCTGGTCTACCTCTACAAGCGCGGCACGTTCTACCCGTTCGCGCCCCTGCCCGGCGGTTCGGAACGACGTGACAACCAGCTGGAGCTGGAGATCAGAGCGGTGCTCGGGGACGACCTCCGCGTCGAACGGGACCTGTCCCGGTGGTTCCCGGTGTGGGGCGCGCCAGGACTGTGACGCGGGGCGCCGCGCCGAAGAGCCCGGTGCGGCCCGTGCACATCTACGTATCATCGCCCCCATGACTGTCGATCCCTCGCGTTCCGCCGGCCGTATGCGCGCTTCCGACGCCGATCGGGAGGCGGTGGTCGAGCAGTTGCGGGAGGCGGCGGCCGACGGCCGCATCGACATGGAGGAGCTGGACACCCGGCTCGGGCAGGCCCTGTCCGCCAGGACCCACGCGGAGTTGGCGCCGCTCACCGAGGACCTCGGCCCCGTCGTGCCGGCCGAGCCGCTGGTGCTCAAGGGGGGCGTGCACGGGGCGAGCCGTTCGGGCCGCTGGAAGGTGCCTCCGGTGATCCGCGCCCACGCGGGGATGGGGAGCGTCAAGCTCGACTTCACCCTCGCCGAGTGCCGGCCGCGCGAGGTCGAGCTGGAGGTGCACGGCGAGATGGGCGGGATCATGATCGTGGTCCCGCAGGGCTGGACCGTGCGGGCCGACGAGCTGGAGCTTTCCATCGGCGGCCTGAAGGACCGGACCGAGGGCACGGGCACGCCCGGCTCCCCGGTGCTCCGGCTGACGGGCTCCTGCGACATGGGCGGCGTGACCGTCCGCCACCCCAACTTCCGCGAACGCCGCAAGCTGCGCGACGCCAAGTAGCGCGCCGGGGCCCCGCGCCGCACGCCGGGCCCCTCGTCGTACACCGCCCACCGCACCGGACCCCGCGCCGCACACCGCCCACCTCACCGGGCCCCGCTCAGAGCTCCGCTCAGGGCCGGAAGACCGGTACGGCCTCCTGCCCCTCCTCCCGTCTGAAGGTCACCCGCAGCGCCATGCCGATGGCGAGGGCGGACTCCGGGCACTCCACGATCTCCGTCATCATCCGCGGCCCCTCGGCCAGATCGACCACGGCGGCGACGTACGGGACCCGGGCGCCGAACGGCGGCAGGTCGTTGCGGTGGACGACGGACCAGGTGTAGAGCGTGGCCCGCCCGCTCGCCGGCTGCCAGACGACGTCCTCGCTCCAGCAGTGCGGGCAGAACTCGCGCGGGTAGTGGTGGGTCCGCCCGCAGGTGCGGCAGCGGCGCAGCAGCAACTGCCCCCGGGCCGCGGCGTCCCAGTAGGGCCGGGTGAAGGCGTCGGGTTCGGGCAGGTCGAAACGTGCCGCCGCCCCGGTCACCGGAAGAGTCCGATCGCCGCGTCGAGGGACCAGGTCTGCCAGGACATCGCGAACAGCGCGACGAGCGAGATCAGCGCCATCATCGCGTTCTGCCCCTGCTCCGCCCAGTCGTGGATCATCAGCACCAGGTAGAGCAGGTTGAGCAGCAGCCCGGCGGCCAGGGCGACGGGGGTCAGGAACCCGGTCACCAGGCCCAGCCCCAGGGCGAGTTCCGCGTACACGACGACATGGGCCATGACCTTGGGGCGCGGCGCGACGATCCGGTCGAAGCCCTTGCCCACCACCGGCCACCGGTGCTTGCCCGCCACGTCGGCGGCCCAGGCGATGCCCGTACCGCGTTCGAACCAGCCCTTCTTGTCCTTGTGCCGCCAGCTCTCCAGCCACCACAGGCCGAGCCCCACCCGGAGGACGGCCAGCCATTCCGCTCCGCTGAGCCAGATCGTCTGCACGGTGCCTCCCCTCAAGGAATCTGACGATACGTCAGGTAACCTGATCCGGGCCGCCCCGCGCAAGGGTCGTGCCACAGGTGACCGGCGGACGGGCCGGGGGCGGGCGGCAGGCGTGACCAATTCGCAATCGATTCCGGTCTTGACCGAGACCCATCAACCGGGTGCGCGATTACGCTCCGATTCATGTCCGACAGCGCACGTACCGCCGATGGTTCCGTCCCGGCCCCCCTCGGTCTCACCGAGGACCGGCCCGTCTACGTCGTCGGCGGCGGTCCGGGCGGTCTCGCCGTCGCCGCGTCCCTGCGCGAGCGGGGCGTACGGGCGGTGGTGCTGGAGAAGTCCGGGGACGTGGGCGCCTCCTGGCGCCGCCACTACGACCGGCTGCACCTGCACACCATCCGCCGCTGGTCCGCGCTGCCGGGCCTGGCGATGCCGCGCCGGTTCGGGCGCTGGGTGGCCAGGGACGACATGGTGCGCTACCTGGAGAAGTACGCCGAGCACCACGAGCTGGAGGTGGTGACGGGCGTCGAGGTGTCCCGGATCGACCGCGCGCCCGACGGAACGGGCTGGCAGCTGACCGCGAGCGGCGGCCGGGTGCTGACCGGCCGGGCCGTCGTCGTCGCCACCGGCTTCAACCACACCCCGCGCCTGCCCGACTGGTCCGGCCGCGACGGCTTCACCGGTGATCTGGTGCACGCCGCCGAGTACCGCGACGCCGCCCCCTACGCGGGCAAGGACGTCCTCGTCGTCGGCATCGGCAACACGGGGGCGGAGATCGCCGTCGACCTGGTGGAGGGCGGGGCGTCCCGGGTACGGATCGCGGTGCGCACCGCGCCGCACATCGTGCGCCGCTCGACGGCGGGCTGGCCCGCCCAGGCGAACGGCGTCCTGGCCCGTCGGCTGCCGGTCCGGCTGGTGGACCGGGCCGCGGGCGCCATGACCCGGTTCGCCGTGCCCGACCTCACCGCGCACGGGCTGCCGCGCCCGGACACCGGCCTGTACAGCCGGGCCAGGCAGGGCGCCATCCCGGTGCAGGACGTGGGGCTGATCAACGCGGTGAAGAGCGGCCGGGTGGTGCCGGTCGCGGCCGTCGAGTCGTTCGACGGGGACGCGGTGGTACTGGCCGACGGGGAGCGGATCACCCCGGACGCGGTGATCGCGGCGACCGGCTACCGGCAGGCCCTGGAGGGGCTGGTCGGCCACCTCGACGTACTGGACTCCCGGGGCCGCCCGGTGGTCCACGGCGCCCGCACCCCCCGGCAGGCCCCCGGCCTGTACTTCACCGGGTTCACCAATCCGATCAGCGGCATGCTGCGCGAACTGGCCCTGGACGCCGGGAAGATAGCGAAGAGGCTGGCGCGCACGGGCTGAGGGGCCCACGAGCCCGTGCGCGACCGGCGGCTCTCAGGCGGCCGACCCGCCAGGGGCTCGTCAGGGGCTCACCGGAGGCTCGTCAGGAGCTCTTCAGGACGACGAGCTGCCGGGTCGCGCGGGTCATCGCGACGTAGCGGTCGACCGCCCCCTCGACGCCCTCGCCGAACGACTCCGGGTCCACGAGGACGACCAGGTCGAATTCGAGCCCCTTGGACAGCTCCGGGGTCAGCGACCGGACCCGGGGCGTCGCCCGGAACGTCGCCCGGAACGCGGCATCGCCGATGACGCAGGCGGTGCCCTCTTCATGGGCGGCGAGCCAGGCGTCGAGGACCGGGCGCAGCTCCGAAACCGGTCCGTGCACGACGGGTACGCCACCGGCCCGGATGGAGGTCGGCACGTTGGCGTCCGGGAGCACGGCCCGGATCACCGGCTCGGCCTCCGTCATGATCTCCTCCGGCGTCCGGTAGTTGATGCTCAGGGAGGCCAGGTCGATCCGGTCGATCCCGACCCGCTCCAGCCGCTCCTGCCACGACTCCGTGAACCCGTGCCGGGCCTGGGCGCGGTCCCCGACGACGGTGAAGCTCCGGGACGGGCAGCGCAGCAGCAGCATCTGCCACTCCGCGTCGGTCAGTTCCTGGGCCTCGTCCACGACGACGTGCGCGAACGGGCCGGCGAGCAGGTCCGGTTCGGTGCCGGACACCTCGCTCCCGTCGACCAGGGTCTCCTTCATGTCCTGGCCGTGCAGCATCGTCATCACGCCCTCGCCGTCGGGGTCGGCCGCGATCAGGGAATCGACGACCTTGGCCATCTGCTCGCGCTCGACGGCCACGGACGCCTTGTGCCGGCGCCTGCGCCGCGCCGCCTCCGGGTCGCCGATCCGCTGCCGCGCCGCGTCCAGGAACGGCAGGTCGGACACCGTCCAGGCCCGCGCGTCCGTCCGCTGCAGCAGCCGGACCTCGTCGGGGCCGAGCCAGGGCGCGCACCTGCGCAGGTACGCGGGGACCGACCACAGGTCCCCGACGACGTCGGCCGCCTCCAGCAGCGGCCACGCGCGGTTGAAGGCCGTGTGCAGTTCCCGGTTCCGCGTCAGCGACCTGCGCAGCAGCTCGTCCGGGGCGTCGCCGTCGTGCTTGTCCATCAGGATCGTGAGCAGCTCCTCCCAGACCTGCTCGCGCGCCTCGTTGTGCGGGGTGCCGGGGTCCGCCGCCTCGAAGGCCACGGCCCAGTCCTCGGCGGTCAGCCCGATGTCGGACCAGTGGGTCGTGACCGTCATGCCCCGGGTGGGCGGCTCCTCGTAGAACCGGACGGCCGCCTCGACCGCCCGCACCAGCCGTGCGGACGACTTCAGCCGGGCCGTGTCCGGGTCGGTCTCGGCCCCCGCCCCGGCCCCCTCGGCGACGAGGTCGCGCAGGGTGCAGGTCTGTACGCCCTCCTCGCCGAGGCTGGGCAGGACGTCGGCGACGTACCCCAGGTAGGGCTCGTGCGGGCCGACGAACAGCACACCGCCCCGCCGGTGCCCGAGGCGGGGGTCGGAGTACAGGAGGTAGGCGGAACGGTGCAGGGCCACGACGGTCTTGCCCGTCCCCGGCCCGCCGTCGACGACGAGCGCGCCGCGGGACCCCGCCCGGATGATGGCGTCCTGGTCGGCCTGGATGGTGCCGAGCACGTCCCGCATCCGCTCCGAACGGTTGCTGCCGAGACTGGCGACGAAGGCGGACTGGTCGTCGAGCGCGGCGTGCCCGGCGAACGCGTCCGGGGTGAACACCTCGTCCCAGTAGTCGCTGATCCTCCCCCTGGTCCAGCGGTACCTGCGGCGGCTCGCCAGGCCCATCGGGTTGGCGTGGGTGGCCCCGAAGAACGGCTCGGCGGCGGGGGAACGCCAGTCGACCAGCAGCCGGCGCCCCGTGCTGTCGGTGAGGCCGAGCCGCCCGACGTACAGGGGCTCGGAACCGTCCGCGCCGACCATGTGCCCCAGGCACAGGTCCAGGCCGAAGCGGCGCAGCGCGCGCAGCCGGGAGGACAGCCGGTGGATCTCCAGGTCCCGGTCCATCGCCTGCCGCCCCGCACCGCCGGGCGCCCTGCGCTCGGCGTCGAGCCGGTCGGACAGTTCGGCGATCGTCTCGTCGAGACACCGCGCGATGGCCGCGAAGTGCTCCTCGTCGCGGGCGGTCAGCGCCGGGTCGGCCTTGGCCGCGAGGCGCTCGGGAAGGTCGAAAGCACTGGTGGCGAGGGGGTTCACGGCGTCTTCTCCGATTCCGGGTCCACTGCGGGACCACTTGAGAACGGAGATTCTGCGCCATCCCGGGGGCCTTGCCGCAAGTCCCCCGGTGCGCTATACGTTGAGAGTGGCGGAGAGTGGGTTCTCCTCCCGCCCTTCTCCGGCAGCGGTCGACTTCACACCCCGCAACCTTCACACCCCGCAACAACGGGAGCGCCCCGCCGCCCTCGTCCTCAACGGGATCCGGAAATGACCTGTGCCGTCTCGGAGGGTCTGGTCCAGGGCTGTGACCTGTGAAGACGAGATCGCAAAAATCGCGCGAGGCGCTCGGCGCGCTTCGTCGAGGATGGTCACCATGACCCACGTGATCGAATCCCCTCGTGCTGACGACGCCTCGTCTCTGGGCCCCCTGCAGCTGAGGGTCTGGCTGCAGACGTATCCCTGTGCGGACGCGGGGATCGACGAGACCTGGATCCGTGAGCACCGCGGCTCCTCCGCCACCGCGGAGGGAATCGCCCAGTGGCGAGAGTTCATCGAGACGGCGGGGAGGCAGCCGGACCTGCTGTTCTGCCGTGTCGTCCGCTCCGGGACGGAGATCGTCGGCTTCCTGTGCGGCCGCCGGGACGAGGTGGTCAACCTCGGGCCGATGTACCTGCTGGACGAAGCCCGGGGCCGAGGCACCGGAGGCCGATTGATGGGTGAGTTCCTCGCCTGGGCGGGGAGTGCGCCCATGCGCCTGTGGGTCACCGACTACAACGAGCGCGCGATCCGCTTCTACCAACGCTACGGATTCAGGGCCACCGGCGAGCGGGAGCTCTGGCGAGGGAAACTGCCGAACATGCGCATGATCCGCGATGCCACATCGAGCCGCGATCCCAGCTGAGCAAGCATGGGGCCGGCTCGGACGGCGCCGAACTCTCCGGCCCTGACACCCGCCACGAAGGTGGCGAACGAAGCGGCAAAAGCGTTCGGCATCGGGCCGTTCGGATCCTTGGGGTCACGGACAGGGACCACGCCGAACGGGGCGGCAAAAGGTGTTCGGCAGCTCGGCGAACTCGATCAGCCGCGCCAACTGGGCACCCATGACCTCGGGCCCACCGATGGGCCGACGGATGCAGCTTTCGTCCACCACCACCAGGAGCAACGGCGGGCGAGTGCGGCCTGCAGGTCGGCTGGAGGGCGCCGAGCTGAAGGTCGGCGTCACGGTGTCGGTGGTGCCCGGTTCGGTCAAGGGCCCGGACGGAACGCTCAAGCCGGCCCCGTGCACGATCGAGGTCGACGGCAAGCAGGTCGCTGACAACCAGGACGGCAAGTCGGCCAAGCCCTGCGAATACAAGCTCAAGGACTGACGGCCGGCGCGCACTTCGCCTCGTTCCGGCGAGGCGTCCACGTATGCTCCGGCGCACCGTCGGGCGACCTCCAGGGGGTTGCGCCGGGCCGGCGAACCGCGTGACGTTCAGCAGGGCCCCGTTTCGCAGCCGGTCTGTGCGTCGGCCTCCAGCCGGGATCGGCCCGGGACGGATCAGGGGCCGGGATGACCACCGCGAAGACCTCGTGCCCGGCCGTACGCCGGGCACCCCCGTCGCCCTCCGCCGGCGAAGCTTCCCGAACCGGGATCCGATTCACCGCAATGATCCTTCCACGGCGAAGACGTGGTTGTAACGTCAACCACGGGCCCTCGCAGGAAGGGCCGTCAAAGTAGGGGGAGGACCGTGCCAGACATTTCCCGGCGAGCACTCCTGGGTGCCACCGGCACAGTTGCCGCATCGACACTTCTCACGGCAACCGGAACAGCGCAGGCCGCCGATACCACGGGTGGCAAGGACGGACACACACCGCACAGCACCTCGAAGGAGGCCGAGGCAACCATGGCCAGTGGCAGTCAGACCCTCAAGTACGTGGCATACATCGGGAGTCCCGACATGGAGGTGCTGAACGACGCGACGTTCGGCGTCGGTGCAGACCCCGCCGACATGTGGGCGTATCTCGACGATGCCACGGCACGTCTTCGGCAGAGACATCCCTCGTATTCCTTCACCCCCCGTCTCGTCCGGTACGACCAGGTCACCACCGAGATACCGCGCCCGTAACGCGCACTGCGCCGGCCCCGTCCCCCAGCCGGGCCGGCACATTCGAGGAGTTGTCGAGCCACGTTCCGAGCTCGACCACCACACCCCCTCGGCGCCGTCCTGACGGCCACCCGGGCCATCGGACCGTCCTCCGTCTTCAGTGCCCGCCTGCCTCCGTGCCGGGAGAGGCATCAGCACTGCGGCCCCTCCCAGGGGCTGCCGGCCTTCGGCTGCTCGCCGGGACCGCGGCCTCGTCGCTTTCGGGCATCGCGGGCCGTCTGCGGCCGGTGGGTACGGCCGGCACGGGGTCAGAGGATTCCGTTACGGGTGCCCGTGCCGATCATGCCGGTCCGGACGTCAGCCACTTCGCCGCCGGTGCCCGGCCGCTGTCCGGTCATGCTCCCGCCTTCTCCGCCAGTACTGCCCAGAGAGGGAAACAGGATCAGCCCTCCCGGCAGGAACCCCCACAAGTCCCGTCCCTGGGAACGCTGTTGGTTGACACCGGTCGCCGGAACCGGGTGGGTGAGTTCCGGGGTGTGTCCGGTCCGTACTGGTCGTTACGGCCGATGTGCGGCGGTACGGAGTGGGGGGCCGAGCCGGCGGATGTGCGGGCTTTGGAGCCCATGGAGCGGTTGCGGGCAAAGATCGCGCGGCACGATGCCCGCGGTGCGGGGCGGATTCTGTGAGCGTGCGCAGGTTCCGGTTCGTGATGTGGATGGACGGCCCGGCGTGAGCGCGCACCCGAGTCATCCGTCCGGGGGCTCCGGCAGCGAAGAGACCGTATACCGGGACAAGGCATGACACGTTCCATTCATGAAACTGATCAGCGCCATCATGGCGACAACCGCGGGTGCCGCACTCGTGGCCGGGCCGGTGCCGGACGCGTCGGCACAGCGGTACTGGAACAAGAAGGTGCGGTGCGAGCAGACCGATCCCGAGGGACGGGTGATCCCCACGCGGTACGGGAACGGCGAACTCGGCTGGAACCATTTCTCCGGCAGGCACAACATCAAGAGGTGCCGGGTCGTCGAGGCGGCTCTGGCCGGGAAGGTGGACAAGAAGAACGGGGGACGCCTGGAGTACTACGGGGTCGCCCGCAACGGCACCCGGCTGGTCGATGTCGTGGTCATCGTGCAGTACGCCCGCCGTACGGCCGACGGCGAGTACGACGCGGGCAAGGGCAAAAAGGTCGGCGTGATCACGGCCTACTGCAAAGGCGTCAACAAGTGCCCTGCCTGGATCAACCAGTGAACGCCCCGTACGAAGAGACGGTCGAGCAGCAGGCATACGTCACACAGTTCCTCCTCGACTACACGGTGGTGCCCTTCGTCGGCGGGACCTTCCTGCGCGGGGTGCTGCCGACACGGGACGCGGTCCGGGTCGTGACCGGCACCGGCCCCGACACCGACGCCGTGGAACCGGATGCACCGGTCGTCTACGAGGTACCGCTGGTGGACGACGATGACGAGCCGGTCACCGCCCCGCTGGTACTGGGCTGGATCCGGACACTCGTGGCCGACGGTCCCCCACGTCCGAATGCGTCCGTGATGGGCATGGGTCTGGTCCGGGTGGACGCCTCCGCCGTCGAACCCGCTCCGCCCACGCGCACGGACCGCGTGCTGCGCGTGCTGCGAACCCTGACCCGGCCGTTCGCCGAGACACCGCCGGACCCCCCGCTGTGCGGCTTCCTGCTCACCGGACAGGACGGGATACGGCTCTACCTCGCGGTCGAGGAGGCTGACGGGCCGGTCGCGGTCGATGTGCGTCTCACCGGTGCGCTGACCGCGCTACTCGCCGCGCTCCCCGCCCTCGTACGCGAGGAGGAGCGCTGGACGACCGACGAAACCGATCCGCACTGCGTCCGCGCGGTCGACCTCACCGCCTGGTGAGAAGGGGTGTCCGTCGGCGCGGCTCCGCCCGTGTCCGCACCGGACGGCAGGGGGCTCGGATGCGGGCTCGGATGTGGGCTCGGGGTGCGGGCTCGGATGCCGGCTCAGATGTGGGCGCGGATCTGCTTCACCGGATGGCCCAGCCGGCCCCCCAGGGCCGTCAGCTCGTCCTCGCCGAACCAGAGGCGTCCGGGGTTCCAGACGGCGATCTCGAACCGGGCGAAACCGCAGGGCCAGTCGTAATCCAGCAGGTCGAGGGAGGTTGATCCGCCACAGCACGGGACCTCGACCCCGAGCGTGGGGAACCCGTCGTCGCAGTGGGCCTCAAGGAGGTCGCCCCACCACTCCGTGTCGATGGACGCCCGGCACAGGGGGCAGCCGATCCGTTCCAAGTTCTCCCCGCAGTCGACGGCGGTCATCGCGTCGTGCCACGTCACGTCGATCTCCACGTCCACGCCGTCGGCGGCTTTGGGCACCAGGTCCTCGACGAGCGCGACGACGCGGTCGGCCGCGTCGCTGTCCGGCTGCCACCGCGGATCGCTCGGAATGATCGACAGGACGTCATCGCTCATGGATTCCCCACCTTGTCGGGCCGTCGGCCGTCGGCCTCCTGGCGCGTCGCGACGCGATGTTATCGATCAGACGTTCCAGATCTGCCCCCGGGCAGCCCCTGGAGTGACCGGCATGCCGATACCCGTACACGCCCTCGCCCACGGCCCGTTGACCGCCGAAGCCCTCGACGATGTCCCTGGACGGCTGCCGGGAAGACGCTCTTCGGCGAACTCGGCACCGTAACGGTGCAGTTCGACAGCCCCGTCGCGGTGGTCGAAGGCAGTGGCGTCACCCACCTGCGCCATCGGGTCAGGAAGCCCTGACGTCCGCGCTCGCCGGGGAACTGTCGGTGCCACGGGCGAGGATGGCCGTGTACGGCCCCGGCGGTCGAGGAGGCCGCCCCTCCCGTACCGCGCCCGGCCCCAGGACGGGCATCGGCCCGACGTCCCCGAAGGAAACCCGCGATGGCAACGCTCTTGGAGATCACCGCCCTGTTGGGCGAGCCCCGCTTCAACTGGTCCGACCCGGCGCCCTGGACCGAGCTGGAGCGGGAGCTCGGGGTCGGATTCCCCGCGGACTTCCGCGAGATCGTGGACGCCTACGGTTCGGTCCAGGTCAACAACCAGCTGTATCTGACGCATCCCGCCGGCCATCTCCTGCACAGCCTGGGGAGGCACATCAGGGACGATCTGGAGCTCTGGCGTGACGAGGACATGGTGGAGTTCCTGCCGAGTCCGGTGGGGTCGAGGCCCGGGGAGCTGATACCGGTGGCGTCGGCCACGACGGGCGAGGCGGTCTTCCTGCGGATTCCCGACGGGCCCTCGGCGCCCTGGAAGGTGGTGGTCCAGGAGTTCGACAGCCCGTCCTGGACCCTCTACGAGATGACGTTCGGCGAGTGGCTGCTGGCCTACCTCAAGGGCCGGGACGTGATGCTGTGTTCCCGCAACTTCGCGCCCGACGGGCCGTTCTACGAATTCCTGCCCTGAGCCGCGGGGCATGACGGGCGCGGAGAAACCGGTGCGGGGCGCGGCCGGAGTACCGGTCGCGCCCCGCACCGGGTCAGGGAGAGGAGATCAGGCGGCGGGCGTGGCGTTCACCACGAGCTGTGCGGTGTTGTTGCCGGACTGCGGGTCGAACGGGAAGGACGCGGGGGTCGAACCGCCGGTGGTGAGCATGACCCGGCCGGTCGCGTCGGGGATCACCTGGTCGATGCGCAGCTCGAAGGGAAGGGAGCGCGTGGTGTCGGGCAGCGCCCAGTACGGCATCTCGCAGCTGTAGCGCGGGGCGCCGGTCGCCTGCGGGTGGTAGCCGCCGCTCAGGGTGCGCGGTTCGCAGCCCTCGGGGGCGGAGGTGACGGTGACGCCGCTGGGGACGGTGAAGTCGACGGTCGCGACCGAGTCGCCGGAGCCGAGGTTGCCGATCCAGGCCGGGCCGTTGTTGCGGAAGCCGAGCTCGGCGGTGACGGTCTCGCCCGCGGCACCGGCGACGTTCGCGCCCCGGGCCTCGAAGTCCGCCGTGTTGGCCGCGGTGAAGCGGGCCATGCCGTAGTTGTCCTCGTCCGAGAGGTCCGTGGCGCCGTTGCCGGGCTCGACGGTGATGTCCAGCCGCTCGCCGTACGCGTGCGCGGAAAGGGCCACCTGGAGCGGCGCGGGCAGCGCGAAGGAGCCGCCCGGCTCGATCACCTGGTCGAAGGAGCAGGTGGCCTCGGTCATCGGGACGTAGTCGGCGTCGCCGATCGTCGCGTACGTGCACTCGGCGTACCGGTTGAGGAACTCCAGTCCGTACGAGGCGGTGAACCTGGCGGTGAGGCCCTCGGAGCGCTCGCCGCCCTTGTTCGTCACCACGAACGGAACGGTCCGGACGTCGCCCGGCCGGAGCCCGCTCACCGGGCTGATCGGCCCGAGGGACAGGTCGGGGCCCGAACCGACCGTGACCGTGGTGTCGAACGAGTCGCGCGGGGCCTCCAGCGTGCCGTCGGGGCCGCCGGTGGCCGTGGCGGCGTAGGTGATCCGGCCCTGGGCGCCGAGCGCGGCGCCGTCGGCGGCGCGGACCGTGAGGCGGACCTGCGGGCTGTAGGCGTCGCCGATGACGGGCACCTCGGGGACGGTGCACACGGCCGTGGTCCCGGTCGGCGCGCAGTTGTCGGGCCAGGTCACCTCGGCGACTCCGGCGACACCGGAGATGTCGACCGTGAGCCGGCCGTCGGTGACG
The DNA here is from genome assembly GCF_008120935.1 of Streptomyces sp. sk2.1. Taxonomy (GTDB): domain Bacteria; phylum Actinomycetota; class Actinomycetes; order Streptomycetales; family Streptomycetaceae; genus Streptomyces. Next base: position 695,999 of record NZ_RDBO01000055.1, on the reverse strand, counting down.
GTGAAGTTGTCGTTGTCGTGGTACAGCCCGATGTCCAGCGGACTGCCCTGGGACGGGTCGCCGACGGACGTCACCTTCTGCTCGCCGGGCGCCTGTATCCAGAGCTGGTCGGTCTGCTCCTCCGCGAACGCGGGAGTCGCGAGCCCTGCGGTCAGCAGTCCGGCGGCCGCGGCGGCACAGAAGCCGAGACGCACGGTGCGTCGGGTGGAGACGGGTCTCATGTTTCTCCCCATGAGGATGCGCCAAGGGTGGCGGACGACGGCCGGTGAGTCCGGCCCGCTCGTTGGACAACCAAGATCACCCGGAGGTTGTACGAATCCGGCCGACCGGCTCCGGCCGCTCCGGCTCCGCCCTCCCTTCCTCCAGCCTTTGCCTGCACACCCATTCCTGACGAGCCGTCAGTTCAGTAACCTGACAGAGTGTCAGCTATGGGTCGGCCGGACACGGTCACCCGACGGACCCCGAGCAGAAGTGGGCGGAACGATGCTTGGATCGACTCACGGCACCCTCACCACCGACTTCCGCGCCCGGGTGGTGGCCTGCGGCGAGGAACCGCACGCCGCCGTCCACAGCACGACGGCCGCCGCCGCGGAGGGCGTCCTCGACGTCAGCGGTCGGCCGCTGCACACGGCCGTGCCGGACCTGGACCGGTTCTTCCGGCCCGAGTCCGTGGCCGTCGTCGGCGCGTCCGACGCCGAGGGGCGTCCCAACACCGGAATCACCCGGCAGCTGATCGACTGGGCCGAGCGGGTCGGGGCACGGCTGTATCCCGTGCACCCCACGCGGGAGTCCGTGTTCGGGCGGCCCTGTTCCCCTTCCGTCGCGAAGCTGCCGGAACGGGTCGATCTGGCGGTGCTGCTGGTCGGTGACCCGCTCCCGGTGATCGAGGAACTCGCGCAGGCCGAGGTGCGGTTCGCCGTCGCCTTCGCCTCCGGGTTCGCCGAGACCGGCGAGGAGGGCGCCGCCGCCCAGGAGCGGCTGGCCGCGGCGGTGGCCCGGTCCGGGCTGCGGCTGCTCGGGCCGAACACCAACCTCAACGCCTTCGAGCGGTTCCGGGACGACCTCGACGGACCGGCGATCGCGCTGATCACCCAGTCCGGCCACCAGGGCCGCCCCGTCTTCACCCTCCAGGAACTGGGCGTGCGGCTCTCGCACTGGGCGCCCACGGGCAACGAGGCGGATCTGGAGACCGCCGACTTCATCTCGTACTTCTCGCAGCGCCCCGAGGTCGGCGCCATCGCCTGTTACGTGGAAGGGCTCAAGGACGGGCGCTCCTTCCTGCTGGCCGCGGACCGGGCGGCACGGGCCGGGGTCCCGGTCGTGGCGGTCAAGGTGGGGCGCACGGAGGCGGGGGCCAGGACCGCCGCGTCGCACACCGGCAAGCTGACCGGCGCCGACCAGGTGGTGGACGCGGCGATGCGGCAGTTCGGCGTGATCCGGGTGGACGGGCTCGACGAGCTCCAGGACGCCTCGGCCCTGCTCGCCCGCGCGCGCAGGCCGCAGGCCGAGGGGGTCGTGGTGTATTCGATCTCGGGCGGCACGGGCGCGCACTTCGCGGACCTGGCGACCGGGGCCGGGCTGAGCCTGCCCACCCTGTCCGAGGCCAAGCAGCGCGAGCTGCACGAGTGGATACCCGACTACCTGAACGTGGCGAACCCGGTCGACAACGGCGGCCATCCGGTGGGCGACTGGCGCGGCCGGAAGATCATCGACGCGATCCTCGCCGACCCCGGCGTCGGGGTGCTGATCTGCCCGATCACCGGCCCCTTCCCGCCGATGAGCGACCGGCTCGCGCAGGACCTGGTGGACGCCGCGGAGAGCACGGACAAGCTCGTGTGCGTGGTGTGGGGGTCGCCGGTCGGTACGGAGGAGGCGTACCGCACGACGCTGCTCGGCTCCTCCCGCGTCGCCACCTTCCGCACCTTCGGCAACTGCATCACCGCCGTGCGGGCCTATCTGGAGCACCACCGCTTCGCGGCCTCCTACCGCTCCCCCTTCGACGAGGCGCCCCGCACGCCCTCGCCCTCGTTCCGCAAGGCGCAGGCGCTGATGCGTCCGGGCCGCCAGCTGAGCGAGCACGCGGCGAAGCAGCTGCTGCGGGCGTACGGGATACGGGTGCCGCGCGAGCAGTTGGTGACCAGCGCCGCGGCGTCCGTCCGGGCCGCGGGGCTGGTCGGCTACCCGGTCGTCATGAAGGCGTCCGGCGCCCGGCTCGCCCACAAGACCGAGCTGGGCCTGGTCAAGGTCGGGCTCACCTCCGCGAGCCAGGTCCGCGACGCGTACCGCGAACTGACCGACATCGCACGCTTCGAGGACATCGAGCTGGACGGGATCCTGGTCTGCCAGATGATCGAGCGGGGTGTCGAGATGATGGTCGGCGTCACGCACGACGCGCTCTTCGGGCCGACGGTGACGGTCGGGCTCGGCGGCGTACTGGTCGAGGTGCTGCACGACGCGGCGGTGCGGGTGCCGCCGTTCGGCGAGGACCAGGCGCGGTCGATGCTGGCCGAACTGCGCGGCCGGGCCCTGCTGGAGGGCGTGCGCGGCGGGCCCCCGGCGGACGTGGACGCGCTCGTCGAGGTCGTGCTGCGGGTGCAGCGGATGGCGCTGGAGCTGGGCGACGACCTCGCCGAGCTGGACATCAACCCGCTGATGGTGCTGGGGCGCGGTCAGGGCGCGGTGGCGCTGGACGCGCTCGCCGTCTGCCGCTGACCGGCCCCGCCGCGCACGCCCTCCAGCAGGGCCCGGCCGCGCAGTTCGGCCAGCATCGACCGCGCCTGGTCCTCGCCGA
>NZ_RDBO01000055.1:676999-693108 GCF_008120935.1 Streptomyces sp. sk2.1 | reverse complement strand
CGGGAACGAGGGTCGGACTCATGGGGCCAGGGCCTCCTTGGACATCAGCCGGCCGTCCCGGAAGCAGAGCCGGTAGGAGTCCCCCGACCGGTCGTCGAAACGGTCCGCCGTCATCGCGTAGTACGCGCATGTGATGCCCTTTCCCCTCGGTTCCCCGGCCGCCGACCGTTGTGTGGTCTCGCGGTCGTGCTGCCCCTGATGGTGTGGGCGCTGCTGAGCGCCGCGCTGATGGCCTGGGACATCCACTCCGCCCGGCAGTCCGTGCTGGACCCGGGGGACTACGCCCGGCTGCGGGTGGGACAGGATCGGGAGGCGGTCCGGCGGCTGCTGCCCGACCGCGAGACCACACAACGGTCGGCGGCCGGGGAACCGAGGGGAAAGGGCATCACATGCGCGTACTACGCGATGACGGCGGACCGTTTCGACGACCGGTCGGGGGACTCCTACCGGCTCTGCTTCCGGGACGGCCGGCTGATGTCCAAGGAGGCCCTGGCCCCATGAGTCCGACCCTCGTTCCCGGGAGCGGCCGGTGATCCGGGTGCTGATCGCCGACGACGAGCCGATGATCCGCGCCGGGGTGCGCGCCGTGCTGTCCACCGACCCCGGCATCGAGGTCGTCGCCGAGGCCGCCGACGGACGGGAGGCCGTGGAGCTGGTGCACGCCCACCGCCCGGCCGTCGCCGTGCTCGACATCCGGATGCCCCGGACGAACGGCATCGAGGCCGCGGCCGAGATCCGGCGCACCGCCCCGGGAACGGGGGTCGTGATGCTCACGACCTTCGGCGAGGACGACTACATCCTCCGGGCGCTGGGGGGCGGCGCCGCCGGGTTCCTGATCAAGTCGGGCGAGCCCGAGGAACTGATCGCGGGGGTGCGCGCGGTGGCCGACGGCGCCGCCTATCTGTCACCGAAGGTCGCGGCGCGGGTCGTCGCCCACCTCTCGGCCACCGGCGCAGGCGCCCTGGCCGGCCGCCGCACCGCCGCCCGGGAACGGGTCGCCGCGCTCACCGCCCGGGAACGCGACGTACTGGCCTTCCTCGGCAGCGGGCTGTCCAACGGACAGATCGCCCGACGGCTCCACGTGGTGGAGGGGACGGTCAAGGCGCACGTGAGTTCCATCCTGGCCCGGCTGGGCGTGGACAACCGGGCCGCCGCGGCGGTCGTCGCCCACGAGGCCGGAATCGTCGCGCCCGCGCAGCCGCCGTCCGATCGCTGACGCCGCCGTCCGGGCGAGCGGCAGGAACGCGAGCAGCACGGCCGCGACCACCGACGCCCCGAGGACCGCGCCGGCCAGCACGTCGTGCGGGTAGTGCGCCCCGACCATGACCCGCAGCAGCGCCGCCGCCGCGCCCACCGGCAGGGTGACGGCGGCCAGGCGCGGCCGCAGCACGGCCAGGCCCACCGCGAGGCCGACGGCCAGGGTGGCGTGGTTGCTCGGGAAGGACCAGTCGCCGGGCGGCGGGCACTCGGCGGCCGTCTCCGCGATGCGGTCGAGGGCCCGGCAGGGGCGTTCCTCGTCCACCGCCAGTTTCACGGCCTCGCTGACGGCGTACGCCAGCACGGTGCCGATGCCGGTGAGGACCGTACCGGCGGACACCCGGTCGTCCCGCCGTCGCACGGCGCTCCACCAGACCCACACCAGCAGCAGGCCGAGGACCACCAGGGTGCCCTCGGTGGCCGCCTCCAGCACCGGCCCCGTCCAGGACGGGGCGTCGGCCACCGCCCCGGTCACCGAGCGGTACGCGGACGCCGACGCGCCGCCCGTCACCTCCACGGCGCGGTCCGTGCCCAGGCCCCCGGGCGCGAGGCCCACGACGGCCGCCGCGCCCGCGCCCAGGACGGCGCAGGCGAGCAGGGGCCGACCGGTGCGGGTTCCGGTGCCGGTTCCGTGTCCGGTCCTGCTTCCGGTTTCTCGTCTCACTCGTCTCATGGGACGCGAACCTAGGAGCGGCGGGCGCGGGGCACCCGGGCCGAACGGCAGGTCCGACCCCTGACGAACGTCGGGGGTCGGACCGGGAACCGGACGCCGACGGCCGTCGGCGTCCGGTCACCGCGGGGTGAGCGTGTACCAGTCCGGTGCGTCCGGGTCGCCGTACCCAATGGCGAGTTCGAGCCGGTCCGGCGTACCGCCGACCTGCCACCCGTCGGGGTCGCCCAGGCCGGGGCAGCCCTCGATCCGGATCCACACGCGCTGGTCCCACGTCGTGGATTCGCCCTCGGTGTGGCTCCAGGTGCCCCGCCCCGAGCAGCGGTACTTCGCGGCGGTGGGCTCCGCGTCGTCCCCGTCCGCCTCGGCGTGGTCCGTCAGCCCGTCCGCCCGTGCCGTGCCGTCGGCGTCCAGCCGCAACGTGCCGCCCTCGCCGTCGGTCCAGCTCCTGGACAGCTCCGCCGTGTCGATCCGCGGCGGTCGGTACTCCGGGACCAGCCCGGTGGCGAACACTCCCGTGCCGATCGCGAACACGGCCACCGCGACCACCGCGCCCCAGCCGAGGACGTGCCGGACCCTGCCCCCGCGCAGTGCGGTGCGGCGGGCCACGAGAGCGGCGGCCGTGAGCGACGTCGTGGCCGCCGGCCAGCCCAGGGCCGACGGGCCGGGGCCGAGGTCCCAGGCCGCGCCGAGGGCCGCGGTGCCCGCCGCGGCCACGACCGACGCGATCACCGGCACCCACCACCACGCGTCACGGCCGGTGAACCGGGTCGACGCCCAACGCGCCGCCGAGACGGTGGGAAGCACCAGGAGCGGGCTCGCCATCAGGGCGAACGGGCCCGCGAAGCAGACCAGGAGCGGCGCGATCAACAGCACCGCCCCGGGGCCGGGCGGTGGACCGAAGGACGGGAGGGCGAGCTCCACGAACCCGTCGATCTCCACACCGAGCACGGCCGCCATGTACAGCGTGCACGCGGCCGCCAGAATCGGCCGCGCGGCCCACACCGTCGGCGCGTCACCGGACTCGGGCGGGGGCGGAGGCGCAGATGTGGACGTGGATACGGGCTCGGGCTCGGACTCGGGCTCGGGCTCAGGTGCGGACTCGGACTCAGGTGCGGACTCGGACTCAGGTGCGGACTCGGACTCAGGTGCGGACTCGGACTCAGGTGCGGACTCGGGCTCAGGTGCGGACTCGGACTCGGGCTCGGATGCCGTGGCGCCCTTCACCGGCCCGGTACCTCCCGTCGGCCCGTCGCTTCCCTCCGGTCCGGTGCTTTCTCTCGGTCCGGCGTCCTCCGCCTCGGACTTCGGCATGCGCCCTCCCCCGTCCCTCTCCCCGGCTCCCGCCTTCGGGGCGAGGATAGCCAGGCCCCCGCGCCCGGCGGCCGCCGCCTCCCCCTTCCAATCTGACGACTCGTCAGCTCTAATCGAAGGATGATGGGACACGCAGGCATGGCCGCCACCGCCCTCCGGTATCTCAGGTCCGTCGGCGCCGCCACCGGTACGGGACCGGCACCCGTCGACCCGCTGCCGCGCCCGGAGCTGCGGGCGGTCGCCGACGACGAGCACCCTCCCGTCGACCCGGCCGAATTCCGCCGTGTACTGGGCCACTTCGCCAGCGGGGTCACCATCGTCACCGCGCCCGCCCCGGACCGCGAGGAGGACCTGGCGGGCTTCGCGAGCGGGGTCACCGTCGTCGCCTCGCCCGCCCCGGACCGCGAGGAGGGCCCGGCGGGCTTCGCCTGCCAGTCCTTCGCGTCGCTCTCCCTCGATCCGCCACTGGTCGCCTTCATGGTCGCCCGCACCTCGACGACCTGGCCGCGCATCGCCCGCGCCGGGGTCTTCTGCGTCAACGTCCTCGGCGCGGACCAGGGCGAGTTGTGCCGGGGCTTCGCGGTGAGCGGGGCGGACAAGTTCGCGGGGGTGGCGTACGGGGCGGCGCCGGTGACCGGGTCGCCGCTGCTGGAGTCCGTACCGGCCTGGATCGACTGCCGCATCCACGCCGTCCACACCGGGGGCGACCACCTGATCGTCGTCGGCCGGGTGGAGGCGCTGGGGACGGCGGACGGGACGGGGCCGGAGGGGACCGGGCCGCTGCTGTTCCACCGGGGGACGTTCGGACGGTTCGGACCGCTCGGCGACTGAGCGACGCGCCCCGGCGGACAGCCGCCCGACCCGCCGTCGCGGCCCCGGCGGACGGTCGTTCAGCCCGCGGCCCCGTGCAGCAGTTCCCGCAGCTCCAGTGCAGCCGGAAGCGGGGCGGCGGGCAGCGCGACGTGCACGGTGCGGCGCGGCGCGAGGTCGCCGAGCCGGCAGACGGAGAGTTCGGCGGGGACCGCCCATACGGCCAGCGAGGGGACCAGAGCGACTCCCAGCCCGGCGGCCGCGAAGCCGAACTTTCCGGTCCACTCGGCGATCCTGATCGTCCTCCTCGGCCCGAAACCGGCTCGGGCGCACACCTCGGCGAGCAAGGTGTGCCGGTCGGCGGACACATCCTGGAGCCAGGTCTCGTCGCGCAGTTCGCGCAGGTCGACCGTCCCGGCCCCGGCCAGACGGTGCGTGCGGGAAAGCACGACGAACAGTTCGTCCTCCAGCAGGACCTCGGTCGTGACGCCGTCGAAGGACGGCAGGCCGGCCGGGTAGTCGCTCACCACGGCCAGGTCGAGCGCCCCCTCCGCGAGGCCCCGCATCAGCGCACCGCTCCGCCCCTCGGTCGCGATGACCTCGACGTCCGGCGCGGACCGCGAGAACGCCCGCAACGCACCGGGGACCAAGGAGATGTTGGCCGTGGCGAACGCCCCCACCCGCAGCGTCCCGCCCCGCCCCGCGTGGATCGCGGCCATCTCGTGTTCCGCCCTCGACAGGCGGTCGAGCACCTCCACGGCATGCCGGTGCAGCGCGTGCCCGGCCGGGGTCAACCGCACGCCCCGGGCGAGCCGTTCGAAGAGCGGGCCGCCCGCGCGTTTCTCCAGCGAGGCGATGCGCCGGGACACCGCGGACTGGGTATAGGCGAGTTGGGACGCGGTCTTCGTGAAGGACCCGGACTCGGCCACGGTCACCAGCAGACGCAGTGCGTCGATCTCGAACACATTCCATCCAAGCATGGCTCGCATGCGATCCAGTCGCTGGTGGGATGCCCGGTGCCGCCCTAGCGTCGGGGAACGGGATCGGACATCGCCGCCGGCCCCGCTCCGCCGGCATCCGACACCCCTGCGCACCCGAGGAAGAAATTCATGGCAGCAGCACCGAAACCCCTGTCGTCCGAGGCCGTCGAACTGGCCTCCGCCCACCGACTCGGCGCCCTGGAAGGCACGTTCGTCCCCAAGCGCCTGAACAGACTGATCTTCGCCCTCTACATCTTCATGACGATCCACCTCCTGGTGATGTTCGTGATACCCGGTCTGCTGTTCCTCTGGTGGCTGCGCCGGACGCCGGACTTCAGCCGGAAGCAGGCCGCCAAGCGTCTCCACCTGTTCGAGAACGGGCTGATCGTGAACCCGCAGTCCGGCGACGGCACGGTCGTCATCCGCTGGGATTCCGTGCGGCTCTACCAGGACATCACCCAGAAGATCATCAACGGCATCCCGGGCCCCACCGAGTACGTCTACTCCGCGGTGGGCCGGGGCCTCGACAACGCGAGCATCACACACTTCTACGAAGGCCCCGAGGTCTGGGGGCCCCGGATGCAGCAGTGCGTCCTGCGCGCCCAGGGTCCGGCGGCCCTGCAATCGGCCCTGGAGGGCGGGACGGTCGACTTCGGGTACTTCTCGCTCTCCCGCACCGGTCTGACCTCCAGGACGATGGGGCGCCTCCCCTGGTCCGACGTCCGGGAGATCCGGATCTCGGCGGGCAGGGTCCTCGTCACGAGGACCGGCGGATCCGGTGTCTGGTGCAACGCCGCGGTCAGCGACGTCGTGAACCTCCACGTCTTCCTGGCCGTCGCCGGGGAACTCTCCGCCGACGGCCGGGCGGCCTGAGGCGCGGGCCGCCCGGCCCGCCGGTCAGCCCGCGGCCGCGACCGCGTCCTCCGGTTCGCGGGACCGCCGGATCACCAGGGCCATCAGCGCCGCCGTCGCGCACAGCGCCCCCGACGCGTACCAGACCACGTCGTACGAGCCGAACGCGTCCCGCGCCACCCCGCCGAGGAACGCCACCAGTGCCGCGCCCACCTGGTGGGAGGCGAGGACCCAGCCGAAGACGATGGCGCTGTCCTTGCCGTACCGCTCCCGGCACAGGGCCAGCGTCGGCGGGACGGTGGCGACCCAGTCCAGGCCGTAGAAGACGATGAAGAACACCATCGGCGGCCGGACCGTCGGCGCCATCAGCATCGGCAGGAAGAGCAGCGAGATCCCGCGCAGCGCGTAGTAGACGGCGAGCAGCCGGCGGGCGTCGAAGCGGTCGGTGAGCCAGCCGGAGAAGATCGTGCCGATGACGTCGAAGATCCCGATGACGGCGAGCAGCGAGGCCGCGGCGGTGATCGGCATGCCGTGGTCGTGGGCCGAGGGCACGAAGTGCGTACGGATCAGGCCGTTGGTGGAGGCGCCGCAGATCGCGAACGTCCCGGCCAGCAGCCAGAACGGTCCGGTGCGCGCCGCGTCGACCAGGACGCGCACGGCCCGTCCCGCCGCGCCCCGTTCGGGCGCGGGCTTCTCCACGTACGCGCCGCCGTACGGGGCGAGGCCCACGTCGGCCGGGTGGTCGTGCAGCAGGAGCCATACGAACGGGACGACGACCAGGGCCGCGAGTCCCACGGTCACCGAGGCCGGGCGCCAGCCGTGCTCGGAGACGATCCAGGCGCACAGCGGCAGGAAGACCAGCTGGCCGGAGGCGCCCGCGGCGGTGAGGATGCCGGTGACCAGGCCGCGCCGGGCCACGAACCAGCGGTTGGTGACGGTGGCGGAGAACGCCAGCGCCATGGAGCCGGTGCCGAGGCCGACGAGCAGGCCCCAGTAGATCATCAGCTGCCAGGAGGCGGTCATCCAGACACTGGCCAGCGCCCCGGCCGCCACCGCGCCGAGCGCGACGACGACCACCCTGCGGATGCCGAAGCGGTCCATCAGCGCGGCGGCGAACGGCGCGGTCAGCCCGTACAGCGCCATGTCGATGGAGACGGCGAGCCCGATCTCCCCCCGCGACCAGCCGAATTCCGTGTGGAGCGGGTCGATGAGGAGGCCGGGCAGGGAGTTGAAGGCGGCGCCGCCGATGATCGTCACGAAGGTGACGACGGCGACGATCCAGGCGCGGTGGACGCGTCGGCGGGCGGGGCGGCGGGGGGCCTCGGAGGCCGTCCGCCGGTCGCCGTTCCGGTCGTCGCCGCGTCCTTCGTGCCGGGTGCCGTCCCGGTCGGCGGGGCTTCGGGTCGTCTGGGTCACGTCACCCAGCATCCGGTCGGGCGCGTACCGCCACGAGTGGCCGGAGGGACACGGTTCGCAGGAATCGGGCCACGGGGATCGCCGCCCTCCCCGTCGGAGGGGCGGGCCGGAGGCCCCGTCGGAGGGGCGGGCCGGAGGGGCGGGCCGGAGAGGGGTTCCGTGGGCGCGTACGATCGCCAGTCGGCCGACGAGCCGGGCCCGCCGGCCCCGTCGCGCGCCGATCCTGGGGGATTCCATGCAGTGGACGGCACGTCAGCACTTCCACCACCGCTCCGCGCTGATGCAGACCTGGGGCGCCGTACTGCTGCTCATCGCCTGCGCCCTGTGGGTCTGGCTGGGCTTCCTGCTGGCGGACCCGGAGGACACGTACCACTACGGGGGCACGTCGGTGTACAAGGTGGAGAGCGGCGTACCGAAGCAACTGACCCTCCTGGGGATCTCCGTGCCCCTGTCCGTCCTCGGTACGGGGCTGCTGGTCGCCGGCAGTGTGCGCAGGCAGACCAGCGCCCACGTCTTCGAGGTCATCGAGATGCAGAAGTCCGAGGAGCGCAGCCGGGAGAAGAAGGGGAAGTGACCAGGGCCGCCACCGCCCAGGCGAATCCCGCCCCCACCGCGTACCAGAACAGGTCGGGCGCGTTGAAGGTCGAGCCGAGCACCAGCCGCGCCACCGCGCTGCGGCCGGCGAGGTCCGCCGGTATCCCGGTCAGTTGCAGCAGTTCCACCGCCCAGCTGAACGCCAGCGCCGCCCCGGCCGCGACGGCCGGGCGCGCGCCGGGCGCGATCACGGCGACCAGGGCGCAGATCAGTACGGTGTAGAGCGCGTCCCCGGCGTACTTGGCGAAGTCGCCGTCCGCGAACGCCCTGACCCCGAGCCCGGCGAGGACGGTCAGCACCGCGCCCCCGGCCGCGACCGCGCGTGCGCGCCGGGTCGTGCGTGCGCGCCGGGTCGTGCGTGCGCGCCGGGTCGTGCGTGCGCGCCGGGTCGTGCGTGCGCGCCGGACCGTGCGGGGCTCCCCCGCCACCGTTTCCTCGTGCATCTCCCCGTTCCCCTTCCGTCCCGCCCGCCGCGGCGTTCCCTCGGCCGATCAGGTGCCCATGTTTCCGGTTCCGCCCCCGGGAGGCGTGACGGGGGCACGACGGGGCGTACGGGAACGTCGGGCCGGGAATGCGCGGGGGCGCCGTCGGCCTTGTCCTCCTCGTGCGATGACGCACGACGGCTTGTGGTCTATACCAACTAGGTCTATACCAGCTAGGACGAGGTGAAGGGAGTCCGCCAATGCCGCCCATGCCGCACCGGATCGCCGTCCTGGCCCTCGACGGGCTGCTCCCCTTCGAACTGGGCATCCCGCAGAGGATCTTCGGCCGCTCGTTCGGTCTCGAAGCCCACGACAAGGGCCGCAGCCTGTACGAGGTGGTGACCTGCTCCGTCCGCGCACCGGGCCCGATCCGTACCGACGCGGACTTCACGATCACCGTCGAGCACGGCCCGGAGGCCCTGGCCACCGCCGACACGGTCGTGATCCCCACCAGTTACGAACTCGGCCCCGTCCACACGGAGGGCCGGCTCACCGACGAGCTCGCCGCCGCGTTCGCGCACGTCCGGCCGGGCACCCGGATGGTCTCCATCTGCACGGGCAGCTACGTGCTGGCCGCCGCCGGGTACCTCGACGGGCGGCCCGCCACCACCCACTGGTGGCACGCCGACCACTTCCAGCGGCTCTTCCCGAAGGTGCGGGTCGATCCGGACGTCCTGTTCATCGACGACGGGGACGTCCTGACCTCCGCCGGGGTCGCCGCCGGGATCGACCTCTGCCTGCACATCGTGCGCCGCGACCACGGCACCGCCGTCGCCAACGACGTCGCCCGCCGCACGGTCGTGCCCCCGCACCGGGACGGCGGGCAGGCGCAGTACATCCGGCGCCCCGTGCCCGACGACCGGTTCGCGACCACCATCACCGCGCGCACCTGGGCGCTCGGGCGGCTGGAGCGGCCGATCATGCTGCGCGACATGGCGCAGCAGGAGTCGATGAGCGTGCGGACGTTCACCCGCCGGTTCCGGGAGGAGGTCGGGGTCAGCCCCGTCCAGTGGCTGACCCGGCAGCGGGTCGAACGGGCCCGTCAGCTGCTGGAGTCGACGGACCTGTCGATCGACCAGGTGGCGCGGGACGCGGGCTTCGGCACGTCCACGTCGCTGCGCCAGCACCTCCAGGCGGCGCTGGGGGTGTCCCCGACGGTGTACCGGCGCACGTTCCGGGCCGGTCGGGTCTGAGGACCGGCGGGGGCCCTCGACGAGGCCCGGGGCCTTCGGCAAGGCCCCCGCGGGCGGTCAGAACACCAGCACTCCGCGGGCCACCCGGCCGTGGCGCGCGTCGTCCGCCGCCCCGGCGAAGTCCTCCACCGGGTAGGTGCGGGTGACCAGTTCGTCCAGGAGCAGCCGGCCCTCCCGGTACAGGTCCGCGTAGAGCGCGATGTCCCGTTGCGGGCGCGAGGAGCCGTACCGGCAGCCCAGGATCGACTTGTCCAGGTACATCGACGAGACGAGGAACGAGGCCTCGGCCGTCGCGGCCGGGACGCCCAGCAGGACCGCCTGGCCGTGCCGGTCCAGCAGGTCGACGGCGGCCCGGATCAGTTCCGTGCGGCCGACGCACTCGAAGGCGTGGTCGGCGCCGTGGGGCAGGATCTCCCGCACCCCGTCGGCCGAGGTCAGGAAGTGGGTGGCGCCGAACCGCCGGGCGGCCTCCTCCTTCTCCGGGTTGCTGTCGACGGCGACGATCGTCAGCGCGCCCGCGATCCGGGCGCCCTGGATCACGTTGAGCCCGATGCCGCCGGTGCCGATCACCACGACCGTGTCGCCGCGGTCCACCTTCGCCCGGTTGAGCACGGCGCCGACCCCCGTCAGCACCCCGCAGCCGATCAGGGCCGCGGAGGTCAGCGGCAGGTCCTTCGGGATCCTCACCGCCTGCACGGCCCGGACCAGGGTCCGTTCGGCGAAGGCCGAGTTGGAGGCGAACTGGTACAGCGGCTTCCCCTGCCGGGAGAACGGCTGCCCCGGCATCCCGATCGCCTTGCGGCACATGGTCGGCCGGCCCCGGTCGCACTGGGCGCAGGCCCCGCAGTTGGCGAGCGTGGACAGCGAGACGTGGTCGCCGGGCACCACGTGGGAGACGCCCGCGCCGACCGCCTCGACCACGCCCGCGCCCTCGTGCCCGAGCACCACCGGCGCCGGGAACGGGATCGTCCCGTCGATCACGGACAGGTCGCTGTGGCACAGTCCGGCCGCGGCCACCGCCACCAGCACCTCGCCGGGACCCGGTCCGCGTATCTCCAGGTCGTCGACGACCTCGGTCCGGATGCCGTCGAAGACGACGCCTCTCATCCCGTCTCCCTCGGTAGGCCGAGCACCCGCTCGGCGATGATGTTCCGCTGGATCTCGTCCGAGCCGCCGTAGATGGTGTCGGACCGGCTGAACAGGAACAGCCGCTGCGCCTCGTCGAGTTCGTACGGCGCCTTCGCCGACCAGTCGGCCGGTCCGACGGCGGCCGCCGCGCCCCTGACCGCCACGGCCAGTTCGCCCAGGCGCTTGTGCCAGCCGCCCCACAGCAGCTTCGCCACGCTGGGCGCGCCGGGGTCGTCCGCGGCGCCCAGGGTGCACAGGGCGTTCCAGCGCATGGTCCCGAGCTCCGCCCACTGGCGGACGAGGCGTTCGCGCAGCACCGGGTCGGTGACGGCGCCGCTCCCGACGGCGGCCCGGACCACCCGGTCGAGCTCGGCGGCGAACCCGATCTGCTGGACGAGCGTGGAGACACCGCGCTCCAGGGCGAGCAGCCCCATGGCGACCCGCCAGCCGTTGCCCTCGCCGCCGACGCACTCCTCGGCACGCGCCCCGTCGAAGAAGACCTCGTTGAACTCGCTGGTCCCGGACATCTGCCGGATCGGGCGCACCTCGATCCGGCCCGGCTGGTCCATCGGCACGAGCAGGAAAGACAGTCCGCGGTGGCGCCGCGAGCCGGGCTCGGTACGGGCCAGCACGAAGCACCAGTCGGCCTCCCGCGCCAGCGACGTCCAGATCTTCTGCCCGGTGACGCGGTGGCCGCCGGCGGCGTCGGGCACCGCGACGGTCCGCACCGCGGCGAGGTCCGAGCCGGCGCCCGGTTCGCTGTATCCCTGGCACCAGAGCTGCTCGCCCCGGGCGACGGCGGGCAGGAAGCGGCGCCGCTGCTCCGGGCTGCCGTGCGCGATCAGGGTCGGGGCGAGGAGGTTCTCGCCGATGTGGCCGACCCGGGCGGGGGCGGCGGCGCGGGCGTACTCCTCGGCCCAGACGACCTGCTGGGTGAGGGTGGCGTGCCGGTTGCCGTGGCCGGCGGCGCGGTCGTCCCAGCCGAGGCCGATCCAGCCGGCCCGGCCCAGCTCGCGCTCCCAGGCCCGGCGGACCGCGAAGCCCTCGTGCTCGCTGCCGGGGCCGCCGGTGCCGGCCGCCGCCGCGTACTCGCCGACCAGGTGTGCCGCCAGCCAGTCGCGGGCCTCCTCGCGGAACGCGGTGTCCTCGGGGCCGAAGTCGAAGTCCACGGTGCCTCCCTGCTGTTGCCGCCGATGCCGCTGCCACGACCGCCGGTGCGTTGTCGCCGGTGCCGGTGTCGTTGCCTCCGATGCCGCTGCCGCCGGTTCCGTCGTCACCGGTTCCGCCGCTGCCGATGCCGGTGCTGTTGCCGCCGCCGCTGCCGTACGAGAAGCGGGTCCGTCAGGTGTTCGGCCTCGTCCCGGCCTTCGCCGCGGCGGCCATCTCCTCCAGCCGCGCCAGCATCGGCATCGGGTCCGTGCCCACCGTCCCCGGCAGGAAGTCCGCGATCCGTTCCGGGGTCCACGCCCCCTCCACGTACCCCGCCCGCAGCTCCCTCGGCTGGGCCCAGACCGCGATCTTCGGGCCCGCGACCGTGTACACCTGGCCGGTGATGCCCTCCTTGCGGGCCCGGTCGCCGAGCAGGTAGACGACGAACGCGGCCACGTCCTCCGGCTCGCCGATCTCCTTGAGCTCCATGGGCACACCGGCGGACATCCGGGTCCGGGCGACCGGGGCGACGGCGTTGGCCGTGACGCCGTACTTGTGCAGGCCGAGCGCCGCGCTGCGCACCAGCGAGATGATCCCGCCCTTCGCGGCGCTGTAGTTGGCCTGGGCGACGCTGCCCTGATGGTTGCCGCTGGTGAAGCCGATCAGCGTGCCGCCGCCCTCCTGCTTCCGCATCACCGCCGAGGCGGCCCGGAAGACGGTGAAGGTGCCCTTGAGGTGGGTGGCGACCACCGGGTCCCACTCCTCCTCCGACATGTTGAACAGCATCCGCTCCCGCAGGATGCCGGCCACGCACACGACCCCGTCGACGCGCCCGTACCGGGTGAGCGCCGTGTCCACGACCCGCCGGCCGCCCGCCATCGTGGAGATGTCGTCGGCCACGGCCACCGCCTCGCCGCCCGCCGCCACGATCTCCTCGACGACGGACTCGGCGATCTCGCTGCTCGGCTCGCCGCCCCCGACGGACACCCCGTAGTCGTTGACGACGACCCGGGCCCCCTCGGCCGCCGCCGCGAGTGCGACCGCCCGCCCGATGCCGCGCCCGGCCCCCGTCACGGCGACCACCTTGCCTGCCAAGAAGTTCCCCACGCCCGGCCCCTTCCCGCGGTTTCTGACGGACCGTTAGATTTTATGGGCCATCAGGTCCACTAACACAAGCCCCGGGAGGCACCGTGTCACTGCCGGCCGAGTTCCACGAGATCGCCGAGCGGGTCAACAACTGGGGCCGCTGGGGCGCCGACGACGAGATCGGGACCCTCAACCTGATCACCGACGCCGTCGTGCGCGAGGCGGCCGCCACCGTGCGCAGCGGGCTGCGCGTCCCGCTCGCCCTCCCCCTCGGGCAGGACGGCGTGCAGAGCGGACTGGTCCCCGGGCGGATCAACCCGGTGCACACCATGGTCCAGATCAACCAGGAGCTCTTCGGTCCCGGCACCGTCGCCACCAGCGACGACATGGCGGTCCTGAGCCTGCAGACGGCCACCCACTGGGACGCCCTGACCCACGTCTCGCACTCGGGGAGGATCTACAACGGCCGCCCGGCCGACACCATCACCCCGCACGAGGGCGCCCGGTTCGGCGGGATCGACAAGGTGGCGCACGTCGTCTCGCGCGGGGTGCTGCTCGACGTGGCCCGCGCGCACGGCGTCGACCGGCTGCCCGGCGGCCACGCCGTCACCCCGGAGGACCTGGAGGCGGCGCAGGAGCTGGCGGGCGTCCGGGTCCGGGCGGGCGACATCGTGCTCGTACGGACCGGGCAGATGCGGGTCCTCCTGGCGGGCGACCGGAACGCGTACGCCCACCCGTCGCCCGGCCTCTCGGTCCGTACGCCCGAGTGGTTCCGCGCGCGCGACGTCGCGGCCGTCGCCAACGACACCCTGACCTTCGAGATCTTCCCGCCGGAGATCGACGACCTGTGGCTGGGGGTGCACGCGCTGGACCTGGTCGAGATGGGCATGATCCAGGGCCAGAACTGGAACCTGGAGGAGCTGTCCACGGCCTGTGCGCAGGAGCGGCGGTACGCCTTCCTGCTCTCCGCGATGCCGGAACCGTTCACGGGTGCGACCGGCACCCCGGTCGCACCCGTCGCCGTCCTCTGAACGGCACCGGGCCGCCCGGAGGGGCCGTCACTGCGCGGGCTGCTCACCCCCGAGGCTGCGCTCCTGGACGAGGATCGCGGCCTGCACCCGGGAGCGCAGCCCCAACTTGGCCAGGATGTGCGAGACATGGGACTTCACGGTCGTCTCGCTGATGTAGAGCCGCCGGGCGATCTGCTGGTTCGACAGCCCCTCGCCCAGGCACTCGAACACGTCCCGCTCGCGGTCGGTGAGCTGTTCCAGCCCCTCGGGGCGGGGCTGCACGGGGGCGACGGAACCGGCGAACTTCGAGATCACCCGCCGGGTGATCTGCGGCGCCAGCACACCGTCGCCCTGCGCCACCAGCCGTACCGCCTCCACCAGTTGGAGGGCCTCCACGGACTTGATCAGGAAGCCCGCGGCCCCGGCCCGCAGCGCGGCGTAGACGTACTCGTCGAGGTCGAAGGTGGTCAGGATCAGTACCTGGCAGACCCCCTCCGAGACCAGGATGCGGGTGGCCTCGATGCCGCCGCCCGGCATGCGGATGTCCATCAGCACCACGTCGGGCCGCAGCTCCCGCGCCATCCGCACCGCGCTGTTGCCGTCGGCTGCCTCGCCGACCACCTCGATGTCGTCGGCCCGGCCCAGTATGAGCACCAGACCCGACCGCACCGCCGCGTGGTCGTCAGCGACCAGAACCCTCATGCTCATGCTCCCTCTCTCCTCCCAGCGGGAGTACGGCGTGAACCCGCCAGCGATCGCCGACCGGCTCTGCTGAAATCGTTCCCCCGATCGCCACCGCGCGCTCGTGCATGTTGAGCAGGCCGATGCCGGCGCCCGGCAGGACGGACATCTCCTCGCCGGCCAGCTCGTTGACGATCTCCACGTACAGGTCGCCGCCCTCGGGGCGCACGGTGACCCAGGTGCGCGCCCCCGTCGCGTGCTTGACGGCGTTGGTCAGCGCCTCCTGCACGATCCGGTAGGCGGCGAGGTCCACGGAGGCGGGCAGCCCGTCCAGCGGGCCGCCCGCCGGGTCGTCCACCGGGCCGTCCTCCGTCCCGACGGTCACGGTGACGTCCAGCCCGGCGGCGCGCGCCGATTCGAGCAGGGCGTCCAGTTCGGCCAGCCGGGCGGGCGCGGTGTAGGAGACCTGCTCCCCCTCGGTGTTCTGGCCCCGGAGCAGCTCGATCATGGCCCGCATCTCGCGCAGCGCGTCCACGCTGTTCTTCCGGATGGTGCGGAGCACCTCGTCGACGGCCGCCCGGTCCTCGCTCATCGACCCCACCGCGTCCGACTGGATGGCGATGGCGGAGAGGTGGCCGGCGATCACGTCGTGCAGCTCCCGCGCCATCCGGGCCCGTTCCTCCGACACGGCCGTGCGCCGGTCGAGTTCGGCGATGGTGGCCTGCTGCTCCGCCCGGGAGCGCTCCGCCTCCGCCACGTCCCGTTCCTGACGCACCGTCATCGCCCACCAGACCGGGACGAACATGATGGTGAGCATCAGCATGACCAGCAGCACGATGACCTGCCAGTCGTGCACCACCGACAGCAGGACCGTCGTGAACACCACCATCAGCGCGATGACGGTGCGCACGAGCATCCGGCTCGCGTACCGGGAGGCGTGCAGGGTGGCGCTGTAGAGCAGCTCCGACAGCACCAGCAGCATGGAGATGCTGAACCCCATCAGCACGTCGATCGCGCTGAAGAACAGGCCGGCGCCGAGCGCGGACATCGGCAGCCGCCTGCGGACCAGTACCGCGGCGCAGGCTCCGCCGAGCGAGATCAGCCGCCAGCCGATGGGCACGTTCCACAGGGCGAAGGTGTGCACGTCGCGGAAGAACGGATACCAGCCGACGGCATAGAGGGCGGCGCCCACCACGAACAGTCCGGCGGCGGGCAGGACGTCCTTCCGCTCGAAGCGGGAAATCCTGTTCCGTAAGGCGCCGAGAGCTGTCACACGGTCATGAAATCACAATGATCAGCGGGGTTCGGGCCGGAAATGAGTACCCGAAATGCATCTCCTACGAATGACGGAGCGTGCAATCGTGCGCCTCCCCGAAGTGATGAAGCGGAACCCTACCCTTCGATGAAGACGCCGGGTCCGGTGCCCGGCGACGCTGTCGGTCATGAACTCCACCGAAATGTCCGGCACGGTCCCCCCACCCACCGAG
>NZ_RDBO01000055.1:651957-676899 GCF_008120935.1 Streptomyces sp. sk2.1 | reverse complement strand
CGCGCAGCCGGCCGGAGGCCCCGTCGAGCGGTCGCAGCCGTCCGTCCTTGCCGATCCGGGCGTTCGACTGCGCACGGTCCTCGGTCGAACGCTTCCGGATGCCCGCGACGGTCCTGGCCGCGAGGCCGACGGCCTCCGCGACGACCCGGTCCGACCACTGCGGATGGCTCTCCACGATGCGCTGCGCCGCCGCGGTGCGCTCGGTGACGGACAGCGGCAGGCCGTGCGTGACGTTCGCGTGGACGGCGAGGACGAACGCGTCCTTCTCGTCGCCCTCGAAGAACCGCACCGCCACCTCCTCGTCCCCGCGCATCTTGGCGGCGAGGACCCGGTGCGTGCCGTCGATCACCCGCATCGAACGCCGCTCCACGAGGATCGGCGGGAAGTCCGCGTCGGATTCGGCCAGCAGCCGCACGTGGTCCTCCCGTCTCGGCATGAGCCGCGGCGAGGCCGCCATGCGCAGCGACCGGATGGGGATCCTGACCGTGTCGCCCTCGCAGGTCCGGCTGATCAGGCCCGGCAGCGCCGTGACGGCGTCCTCGGCGGACCGGGCGGATTCATGCACAGCACTTGCCATTGACATACTCCCCCGATGAGCTCAATCGACGATTCGATCCTTCCATCAGCGGACGTGTACGACACCCTACGAAAGTAGGAGACCCCTCTCACCAGGCAGAACACGCGCCGGACCAGGGCGCGCGGCCCATTTCCGCAGGCCGGGGCCGCGGCCGGGCGCGGCTGTGCGCCGCAGCCGCCGCGGCCCCGCAGGCCGGGTTCCCGCAGCGGCGTCCGCCGTTCGACAACGGCGCATGGACCCGCCCCGGGACACTGCTTTAACCTTTATGCACCTCGGGTGACGGTGCGCGAGGACTGATACGCCGCGCGGTCCCCGCCGCCCGCTTCCTGCACCCCGTGCGCGCTCCGCGTGCCGTGGACGCCCTGCGCCTCATGGACGCCCGGCACACCCTGGAACCCCGCGCCCCCGGGCGTGACCGGCCCGGTCCTGTGCGCCGGTACGACCTGGATCACCGGCGCGCCGCGGTCCACCTCGCACCAGATGCGCTTGCCCGCGCCCTCCGGCTGCCAGCCCCAGCGGTCGGCGAGGCCGTCGACCAGCTCCAGGCCCCGGCCGTTGGTGTCCTCGCCCTCGGCGTGCCGCTGCTGCGGCGGGCGGCAGCTGGCGTCGGCCACCTCGACCCGCACGGTCCCGGACCCGCCCGCGGAGCCGAACAGCATGCGCAGCACGGCCGGGCACCCGGTGTGGACCACCGCGTTGGTGACCAGCTCCGAGATCAGCAGGATGAGCGTCTCCGCCAACGGCTCGTCGTCCCGTATCCCGGACCCGATCAGCCTCGACCGCGCCCATCTACGGGCCCGCCCGACCTCCGCGGGATCCGGCCCGACTTCCAGCTGAACCTGAAGCACCTGCACCGCTCACACCATCCGAACCGGCGGACACATCGCCTCGCGCCTCCTCGGGGTCACGGAACGTGACTCCCCTACGAGACAGCATGGTTGACGTACAGTCACCGCAACAAGCGCTTCGGGCATATTCCAGCGCGAAGGAGTACGCGTGGTGCATACTGTGCGACGCACATTGCGGGGGGTCGAACAGAAGCCCGAGCGGGGTGCCGGAATCGTCTTCCGGGCAGGCCCCGAGCCTCTGTGCGAAATACGAGCAGCACACCGGAGCCGGACCGGGGCCGCCACACGGGCCGCCCCCGGATCACCCGGTTCCAGTTGCTGTCGCACCCAACGGAGCGTACCCGAGCCCGACGCCGACTCCGTCCCGTGACGAATCATGGAGGGGACACGCATCCGGGCCCGCGCCCGCCGACTGCGCTGAGTGACTCCGCAGCGTGAAGCTCGCACCCCGGCCTGCCGGGGTGCGGGCGGCCCGCCGCCACCCGTGCCGGGGTCGCGCGGGAACCGCCCGGCCTCAGCGCAGATCCGCCGCGAGAACCTCCTCGGCCGCCTCCGCCGTCATCCACCGCCCGGCCCGCAGCCAGGCCCGTTTGAGGTGGAGATGGACGTCGGACTCCCAGGTGAAGCCCATGCCGCCGTGCACCTGGAGGCAGTCGCGGGCGTTGCGGACCGCGGCCTCGTCGGCGAGCAGCTTGGCGCCCGCGATCTCCACCGGGTCCGCCGTCACGGCCGCCGCGTACACGGCGGAGCGGGCGAGTTCGGCGCGGACCAGCATCTCCGCGCACAGGTGTTTGACCGCCTGGAAGGATCCGATCGGCGAACCGAACTGCTCGCGCGCACCGGCGTGTTGAACGGCCATGTCGGTCGTGCGGACGGCGCTCCCGAGTTGTTCGGCAGCAGTCAGGAGCGCCCCCTCCGCCCGTAACCGCCCCCCGTCCGACAACTGTTCCCCCGTCTCCGGAGGATTCGTCACCCGCCACAACGGGGTGAACGGATCGAGCGACCGTACGGGAACGGCGGACTCCCGCACCCGGCCGGCGTCCCGCAGCACGCCCGTCCCCCCGCTCCCCGGTACGAGCAGCGCGTCGGCCCCGTCCAGGTGTGCCACCGGCCGGCCCGGTTCCCATGCCGTCACCACCGCCTCGCCCTCCGCCGCGCCCTTCACCGCGCCGGCCGCGAGCTGGGTGGCGATCAGGGGCCCCGGCAGCAGCGCGGCCCCCGCCTCCTCGAAGAGGAGGACCGATTCCGGCAGCCCGAGCCCGACGCCCCCCTCCGCCTCCGGCAGCCGCAGCGCGAAGAACCCGGCCCGCGCGAGCTCCCGCCACAGCGTCCGGTCGAGTCCCGCACCGGCGTCGAGGGCGGCCCGCATCCGGTCCCTGCCGAAGCGTCCGGCGAGCAGTTCCCGCACCCCCGCCCGCAGGGCCCGCTGGTCGTCCGAGAGCTGGAAGTCCATGCCGCTTCAGCGCCCCTTCGGCAGGCCGAGCAGCCGCTCGGCGACGATGTTCCGCTGGATCTGCGAGGTGCCCGCGGCGATGGTGTACGAGAGCGAGGACAGCCGGTCCAGGGCCCACTCCCGGTCCAGGTCCGCGCCGTCCGCGCCGAGCACCTCGGCGGCCGCCTCGTACAGCTCCTGGCGGGCCTGCGAGTAGCGCAGCTTGAAGACGGAGCCGCCGGTGCCCACGACGCCGCCCCGCCCGGCCTCGCTCACGTTCCACTGGGTGAGCCGCCACAGCGCCCGGAACTCGGCGTTCAGCCGGCCCAGCCGGCGGCGCAGCACCGGGTCGTCCCAGGAGCCCCGGCGCCGTGCCTCGGCGGCCAGGGCGTCCAGGGTGCGGCGGCAGGCGACGACCTCGCCGACGAACGCCGTGCCGCGCTCGAAGGAGAGCGTGACCATGGTGACCCGCCAGCCGTCGTTCTCCGCGCCGACCCGGTTGGCGACCGGCACCCGCACCTCGTCGAGGAACACCTCGGCGAACTCGGTGGAGCCGGCGAGGGTGCGCAGCGGGCGGACGGTGACCCCGGGGGCGTCCATCTCCATGGCGAGCCAGCTGATCCCGCGGTGCCTGGGCGCCGCCGGGTCCGTGCGCACCAGGAGTTCGCACCAGTCGGCGACCTCGGCGTGCGAGGTCCAGATCTTGCTGCCGCTCACCACGTAGTGGTCGCCGTCGCGCACCGCCCTGGTGCGCAGCGCGGCGAGGTCCGAACCGGCGTCGGGCTCGCTGAACCCCTGGCACCAGATCTCGTCGCCGCGCAGCACCGGGGGCAGCCAGCGGGCCCGCTGCTCCGCGGTGCCCTCGGCGGCGATCGTCGGTCCGGCGTGCAGCAGCCCGACGAAGTTCGCGCCGACGTACGGGGCCCCGGCCCGCTCCGTCTCCTCCAGGAAGATCAGGTGCTGGGTCGGGGTGGCGCCCCGGCCGCCCGCGTCGACGGGCCAGTGCAGACCGGCGTACCCGGCGTCGTGCAGCATCCGCTGCCAGGCCGTGTCGTACGCGCGGCGCCCCGGCCAGTCGTCGGGGCGGGGTCTCGCCGGCAGCGCGGGGAGCGCGGCGGCCAGCCACTCGCGCAGCCGCGCCCGGAACTCCTCCTCCTCCGGCGTGTACGAGAGGTCCATGCCGCCTACTTGTCCAGGTCCAGGTCGAGCATCCGGATCGCGTTCCCGCGCATCAGCTTGTAGACGGTCTCGTCGTCCAGGCCGTCGACGTGGTCGAGGGCGACCTGCTTGGTGTGCGGGAAGGTCGAGTCGACGTGCGGGTAGTCGGTCTCGAAGGTGGCGTTGTCGCGGCCGACGACGTCGAGCGAGGCGACGCCGTGCTTGTCGCGGAAGAAGCAGCAGAAGATCTGCCGGTAGTAGTACGTGGACGGCGGCTCGGGGATCAGGTCTCGCACCCCGCCCCACGCCCGGTGCTCCTCCCAGACGTCGTCGGCGCGCTCCAGGGCGTACGGGATCCAGCCCATCTGGCCCTCGCTGTAGGCGAGCTTGAGCCGGGGGAAGCGCACCAGGACCCCGCTGAACAGGAAGTCCATCATCGAGGCCATGGCGTTGTTGAAGGAGAGGCTGGCCTGCACGGCGGGCGGGGCGTCCGGCGAGGCGGCGGGCATCTGCGAGCTGGACCCGATGTGCATGTTGACGACCGTGCCGGTCTCCTCGCAGACGGCGAAGAACGGGTCCCAGTAACCGGTGTGGATCGAGGGCAGCCCGAGGTGGGTGGGGATCTCGGAGAAGGTCACCGCCCGCACCCCGCGCGCCGCGTTGCGCCGGATCTCGGCGACGGCCAGGTCGATGTCCCAGAGCGGGATGATGCAGAGCGGGATGAGCCGGCCGCCGCTGTCGCCGCACCACTCCTCGACCATCCAGTCGTTGTAGGCGCGCACGCAGGCGAGCGCCACTTCCTTGTCGTGGGCCTCCGCGAAGGTCTGGCCGCAGAAGCGCGGGAAGGTCGGGAAGCAGAGGCTGGCCTCGACGTGGTTGAGGTCCATGTCCTTCAGCCGCTCGGCCGGGTCCCAGCAGCCGGGCCGCATCTCCGCCCGGGTGATGCCCTCCAGCGTCATGTCGTCGCGGTCGAAGCCGACGGCGGCGATGTTGCGCTTGTACGGGAACTTCAGGTCCTCGTAGATCCACCAGTCGGTGGGCGGCCCGTCCGGGTCCATCGTGATGACGTACTTGCCGCCGGTGTACGCCAGCTCGCCGATGCCCGCGGTGAGCGGCTGCGGCCCGCGCTCGCGGTACTTGGCGGGCAGCCAGGTCGAGAAGAGGTGCGGCGGCTCGATCACATGGTCGTCGACGCTGACGATCCGAGGCAGTTCGGTCATGGTGTCCCCTTCGGCGAACGCTTTTCTGATGACCCGTCAGATCGATGTCGCACTCAGGCTAGCCCCGCACCCCTGGACCGACAAGGCGCGGCGCCCTACGCTCTCCGCACGATCTGACTATCCGTCAGCATTCGAGAGGGGTCGGCCGTGACCGAGACCGCACACGCCCTGAGCACGTCGGGCACCTTCTGGGAACTCGTCGAACGCCGGGCCGCCCTGACCCCGGACCGCACGTTCCTGATCCAGGGCGACCGCACCCTGACCTTCGGCGAACTGCGCGAGCGCGGCGAGCGGGTCGCGGCCGGGCTGTGGGGGCTGGGCGTGCGCCCCGGCCACGTGGTGGCCTGGCAGCTGCCGACCCGGATCGAGACGGTGCTGCTGTCCTTCGCGCTGACCCGGATCGGGGCGGTGCAGTCGCCGGTCATCCCCTTCTACCGGGACCGCGAGGTGGGGTTCGCGCTGCGCGAGTCGAGGGCGGAGTTCTTCGCCGTGCCGGGCACCTGGCGCGGCTTCGACCACACGGCTATGGCCGCCCGCCTGGCGGCGGAGAAAGCGGTGGTGTTCGAGGCGTACGACACGCTGCCGGACGGCGATCCGTCGGTGCTCCCGCCGCCGCCCGACGACGGCACGGCGGTGCGCTGGATCTACTGGACCTCGGGCACCACCTCCGACCCGAAGGGCGTGCTGCACACCGACCGCAGCCTGATCGCGGGCGGCTCCTGCCTGGCCCACGCGCTTCGGCTGACGAGGGACGACGTCGGCTCGATGGCCTTCCCGTTCGCCCATGTCGCCGGGCCGGACTACTCGGTGATGCTGCTGCTGTACGGGTTCCCCGCGGTGCTGTTCGAGCACTTCGCCATGCCAGAAGCGCTGCCGGAGTACCGGCGGCACGGGGTGACGGTCGCGGGCGGGTCCACCGCGTTCTACTCGATGTTCCTGGCCGAGCAGCGCAAGGACCCGGGCGGGAGGCCCGTCCCCACCCTGCGGCTGCTGGCGGGCGGCGGCGCCCCCAAGCCGCCGGAGATCTACCACGCGGCGGTGCGCGAGATGGGCGTCCAGCTCACCCACGGCTACGGCATGACCGAGGTCCCCATGATCACGATGGGCGACCCGCAGGACACGGCGGAACACCTCGCCGAGACGGAGGGCCGCCCGCCGGCCGGCATGGAGATCCGGATCACCGACGAGCACGGCACCCCGCTGCCGCCCGGCACGGACGGCGAGGTACGGCTGCGCGGGGAGGCCGTCTGCCGGGGCTATCTGGACCCGGAGGCGTCCGCCGCGGCGTTCGACGCGGAGGGCTTCCTGATCACCGGCGACGTCGGCCACCTCCGGGAGAGCGGCCACCTGGTGCTCACCGGCCGGCTGAAGGACATCATCATCCGCAAGGGCGAGAACATCTCCGCCAAGGAGATAGAGGACCTGCTGCACCAGCACCCCGCCGTCGGCGACGCCGCGGTGATCGGCCTCCCCGACCCGGCCCGCGGCGAACTCGTCTGCGCGGTGGTCGAACGGTCCCCCGGCACCCCGCCACCGACCCTGCCCGAACTCACCGACCACCTGCGGGCGGCCGGCCTCGCCGTGCACAAACTGCCCGAACGGCTGGAGGTGGTGACGGAGCTGCCGCGGAACGAGACCCTGCGCAAGGTACTGAAGTACCGCCTGCGGGAACGGTTCGCCTGAGAGTCGACGGCACGGGCGGGAACGGTGCCATCATCGGCGGCGGACGACAGCAAGGGAGCCCGATCGCCGTGGCAGATCTCAGAGTCACCTACGACAGCACCGCGAACGCGGCGTACGTGTACCTCACCGAACCGCGGACCCCCGTGAGGTCGGCGCACATGTACGCCTGCGATCCGATCGACGTCGACGGCATGATCAACCTCGACTTCGACGAGCAGGGCCGCCTCATCGGCATCGAGGTGCTGGCGGCCCGCTCGAAGCTGCCCGAGTACCT
Organism: Streptomyces sp. sk2.1; assembly: GCF_008120935.1. Taxonomy (GTDB): domain Bacteria; phylum Actinomycetota; class Actinomycetes; order Streptomycetales; family Streptomycetaceae; genus Streptomyces. Next base: position 669,707 of record NZ_RDBO01000055.1, on the reverse strand, counting down.
GCTCCGGTCCGCGGAGCGGCTGGATCCCGAGAACGGGTGAGGGAGCCGGGCGCCGCGCCCGGCTCCGTGCCCGGGCCCTACGCGTCCGGCGCGATCACCGTGAAGTAGTCGGCGAAGGCCACCACCGCGTCCTGCTCCGCGATCCGGCCGTCCCCGTCCGCGTCCAGCCCCCGGGCCGCGAGTTCCGCCGTGCCGTCGTCCGCGCCCAGCACCGCGAGCGCCCGCACCACGGCGGGCACGGACGCGGAGCCCGCGCCCTCCCCGTCCGCCACGGCGATCGCGGCGCGCAGGAACGGGCGGGCGATCTCCGCGAAGCGCTCCGGGTTGTCGCGCAGCCGCTTCACGGCCCCGCCCACGAACTCCTCGCGGGTGACCCGCTGGTCCCCGTCCACGTCGGCGATGCCCGCCATGCCCTGCCAGAACGCCTCGGCCCCCGTGTAGAGCGCCTGACCCCTGTCGCAGCGGGCCGTCGTGCCGAACTCGGCGAGCAGCCGGGCCGCGGCGGCGTTGAAATCGGCGCGATCGATGTACCCGTTGCCGTCCTGGTCGAAGGCGGCGAAGCGGTGAGCGATCTTGCGCTCGTACTCTGCGCTGTCCATGCGTGGAGCGTACGGGGTCGGCGGGCGCCACGTGTCACCTGCGCGCCCCGCGATCGTCACGACCCGGTCATCGCACGGCCTCTTGGCGGGGACTCAGGCCGAGAGCGGTCGGGCCCGGCCGTCGACGGCGGCGTCCCGGTCGGGGTAGACGTCGAAGAGCCGGCGCACGCCCAGCGCGGCGAGCACCCGGTTGAGGTGGGAGCCCTCCTCCGCGCCCCGGTCCGGCAGGATCAGCCGCAGCCGGCCGCCGCAGGAGCGCATCAGCCGACGGGAGGCGATCAGCACGCCGACGCCGCTGGAGTCGCAGAACAGGACCTCGGAGAGGTCGAGCACCACGTCGTGGCGGCCGGCCGCGACCGCGTCGTGGACGGACTGCCGCACGACGGGCGACGACACCAGGTCCAGTTCGCCGCGCACCCGCAGTACGGTCCACCCGTCCTGCTCGGTCCCGGCGACCTCCAGCGGCCCCCGGGGGTGCTCCTGGGCGGGCCGGGCGGCGTGGGCGGCCACCGGTGCCGGGCGGTTTCCGATGGGGTGGGGACTCCTCACGTGACGCGGCCTCTCGTTCCGGGGAATTCCGACGATCCGGAAGTTTCCGTTCCTTCTCGCGCGTGCCCCGGTCGTACGCCGATGAAACACCGGGGCGCGTCACGGGGCGCAACCGCGTCCAAACAGAAATGATCGTTTCGGATCCGATTCCGGCGCCGCCGGGCGACGCATTCCCTATCATCCCGGGCCGCTTCAGGGGCGTACTTGCCGCAAAAAGACGTGCCCGATCGGCGTGTCCGACTACATTCGGTGTGACGAGGGGAACAGGGCTGGGAGTTCGCATGGCGAAAAACGCACCACCCCGCTGGGACCGCAAGATGCAGCAGCGGCTGGCACGCGGTGAGGCGGCGGCCCTCGGCGAGCTCTACGACCGGTTCGCCTCGCTCGTGCACAGCCAGGCCCACCGGATGCTCGACGACGAGACCGCCGCCGACCTGGTGACCCGCGAGGTCTTCGGCTACGTCTGGGAGAACCCGGACGCGTACGACCCGAAGCAGGGCTCGATGCGCTCCTGGGTGGCCCGGCTCACGCACCGCCAGTCCGTGCGGCGGCTGCGCGAGGAGGCCGATCTCCGGGACGGCGCGGACGAGGAGGTCGAGAAGGACCTGGAGGAGCGGGTGCGCCTGGCCACGGCCGCGGCCCGCGCCGACTACATCGTCTCCTCCATGCCCGCCCCGCTGCGGGCCGCGCTGGAGCTCGCGTACATACAGCGCAGGGACTACCGGCAGACCGCGTCCGACCTCGGGGTCAGCGAGGACGAGGCCCGCCGCCGGCTGCGGCTCGGACTGCAGCTGCTCTCCACCGCCCGCGCCCGTCCGCTGGAGGGGATGTCGCCGCCCGGATACGGACAGCCCCTGTGAACGGTGACGACGCCGACGGCCGCGCGGGCGACCACGACCGCAACGACGAGGTGTGGGACGCCCGGCGCATACCGGCACCGCGGGGCGCCGCGGACGACCTCGCCCTCGACATCGTTCCCCCGCCGCCGGCCGTCCCCGGGGCCGTGCGGCCGACACCCCCACCGACCACACCGGAACCGGAAACCACCGTGGCACCACCGGACCGATCGGACCCGCCCGCCCCGGTGCCGACGCTTTCGCACCAGGTCCTCAAGGCCCTCCTCGGCGCCTGGGCCCTGACCGCCTGCTCGGCCGAGGAGACCGAGGCCGTCGAGGCGCACCTGACCGAGTGCGCCGCCTGCGCGGACGAGGCCCTGCGGCTGCGCGACGCGGTCGGCCTGCTGCACACCGACCGCAGCCTGGACCTCGACCCGAGCCTGCGCAACCGGGTGATCGACTCCTGTCTGACCCGCCGCCCGCCCGGCATCCCGGTGCCGGACTGGGCCGCCCCGTACGACGCGGAGACCGCGCGGCTGGACGCGCTGCTCCGCGACATCGGCGGCTCGGAGTGGCACGCCCCGGTGCGCCTGAAGTGGTTCGAGGACGAGCAGCGGGCCCGGCGCCGGACGACGGTCGCGGGTGTCATCGGCCACCTCATGACCGTCGACGGGCTGGTCGCCACCGCCCTCGGCCTCGACTTCCCCCTCGGCGACGGCACCACGGGCCGGGGCGACGACTGGCCGCTGTCGCCCACCCCGCGCACGGAGAAGTACTGGTCCGCCGCCCGGCTGCCGCCCACCCGCGCCGTCCGCGAACCGTGGCGCGCCCAGAGCCACACCCTCATCCGCACGGTGTCCTTCGCCGGTCGTGGGGTCTCCGAACTGTCCGTCTCGTACGGGGACTTCGCCCTGCCGATGCACGACGCCCTGCTGGACCGGGCCTTCGAGTGCTGGGTGCACGGCGGCGACATCGCGGACGCGGTGGACTACCCGTACGAGGCGCCGTCCGCCGCCCATCTCAACCGGATGATCGACCTGGCGGCCCGGCTGATCCCGGCCGCGCTCGCGGGGCGGCGCAGGTCCGGACTGGCCGGACCGGCCCGCCATCTGGTGACGGCCGGTTCGCCGGGCCGTTCGCTGCATCTGGAGATCGAGGGCTCGGGCGGTGGTGACTGGTACATCCCGCTGGACTCCCCGGCCGCGCTCGGCTCGCCCGAGCACACGGTGGCGCAGGTCGCGCTGGACGGGGTGGAGTTCTGCCGACTGGTCGCCGGGCACGTGCCGCCGGTGGACGCAGCGGCCGGACAGCAGGGTGACCGCGAGGCGATCCACGACGTGCTGTTCGCCGCGGCCTCGCTGAGCCGGCTGTAGCACCGGTCCCGCGACCGGCCGGACGGCCGCGGGACCGACCGACTGCGGGGCCGGGTGCTGGTGCTGTGACCGCTTGGGTTCGCCGGGTTGGTGGTCGTGACGGTCGGATGCGCGGTGACGTCCGTTCGACCGCCGGCGACCTGCCGCCGCACCCGCGATGTCGCCTGCTTCCACGGCTGCTGCTCCGTGGGCGACGACCGCCTGTGGGGCGTCAACCGCCGCCGCAAGGGCACCGCCAACACCCTGGCCGCGCTCAAGTCGATCCGTGCCGCCCGCCCGACGGCGCCCCGATCTGCATCATCCCGGACGACCTCTCCGCCCATACCGGCGCCGACATCCGTCGCTGGGCGAAGAAGGAACAAGTTCACGAGAAGGACAGCGGCGGAAGGACGGCTCAGGAGGCGGACGGTTCGATCTCCCCCGCAAAGACGATGACCTGGTCGATGAGGCTCCGCCGCAGATGGACGACGTCCGTTCCCGCCAGGCGGGGACCTCCATCCGGCGTGGTGAAGACCCACTGGTACCGGGCCCACTCGTCAGGCATGTCCACCGCTGAACAGCGCACCATCGTGCCGGTCCCCGCCGGGTGACGCCGGATTTCCAGCACGAACCGCTCGACCTCCGCGATTCCTTCGCTGCGACCCAACGGCCCCCAGAAGACTACGTCCGAGGTCAGGGCCTGGGAGAGCAGGGCAGTCACATGGCTGTCGTCAGGGGCGTTGAACGCGGAGATGAACGTGTCGATCGCAAAGCGTGCCGTCTCTTCCTGCATGCCCCAGTAATACCAGCCGTGGCACGTGCGCTCGTCCCGTGAGCCGCCCTCCGATCACGGTGGACCATCCCGGAAAAACGCCCTACGAGAAGACCACCGTGCGCCGGCCGTTGAGCAGGATGCGGCGCTCCGCGTGCCACTTCACCGCCCGTGCCAGCGCCTGGCACTCCACGTCGCGCCCGATGGCGACCAGCTGGTCCGGCGTGACGCCGTGGTCCACCCGCTCGACCTCCTGCTCGATGATCGGGCCCTCGTCGAGGTCGGCGGTCACGTAGTGCGCCGTGGCGCCGATCAGCTTCACCCCGCGGGCGTGCGCCTGGTGGTACGGCTTCGCACCCTTGAAGCTCGGCAGGAAGGAGTGGTGGATGTTGATGATCCGGCCGCTCAGCTGCTTGCAGAGGTCGTCCGAGAGCACCTGCATGTAGCGGGCGAGGACGACCAGCTCGACGTCCTCCTCGCGGACCAGCTCCAGCAGCTGCGCCTCCGCGGCGGCCTTGGTCTCCCCGGTCACCGGGATGTGCCGGAAGGGGATGCCGTACGAGGCGACGAGCTCGGCGAAGTCCGTGTGGTTGGAGACGACGGCCGCGATGTCGACCGGCAGCGCGCCGATCCGGGACCGGAACAGCAGGTCGTTGAGGCAGTGCCCGAACTTGCTGACCATCAGCACGACCCGCATCCGCTCCGAGGCGCGATGGATCTGCCACTCCATCCGGAAGGAGTCGCCGATCGCCGCGAAGCTCGCCCGCAGCTTCTCCACGGTCACCGGGGCCTCCGCCGAGAAGTGGACGCGCATGAAGAACAGGCCCGTGTCGTGGTCGCCGAACTGCTGGCTGTCCTCGATGTTGCAGCCGGTCATGAAGAGATAGCTCGACACGGCGTGCACGATGCCCTGCTTGTCGGGGCAGGAGAGGATGAGGACGTACTGGTCCGAAGCGGTGTCGGCAGGCTTGGGCTCGGTCATTCCCGTAGCGTGCCACATCGGCCCGGCATCAGGCCGATCTGGTCAGAATGCGGAGCACGTCCAGGGAGCGCGGGGGCGTGTCGGGGTCCTCGCCGTCGTTCCCGGCGAGCAGCACATGGGCCTCGCGGGCGGCCCGTACCGCCTCCGGCCAGCCGTGGTGCTCCATGTACGCCGAGACCGGGGCGTCCGCTCCGACCTGGTGCATGATGCGCAGCACCCGGAGCACGGCGACGTCGACGAGGGCGGCCTCGCCGGCGTCGCGGAATATCGTCCCGACGTACTTCTCGGCGGACCAGTTGTCCAGCCAGGTGTCCTCGACCAGGCGGTACACGGCGTCGGTGACGTCGCCGTACCCCTCCCGGCCGGCCAGCCAGCACTCGTGGTGGAAGACGGGGTCGGAGAGCATGTGCAGCGCCGAGCGCACGTTGCTGCGCCAGCGCCACCAAGGCATGTCATTCAGCGGCATGCCGCCCATGGTGGAGGAGCGACGGCCGCGACGTGAAGTGTTCTCCGAACCTTGCTGCACGGTCATCGATCGTACGTTCCCTTTTTCACCTCCCACGCGGACCCCCGCAATTCACCCGGACGTCACCGAGCGTTGACCGGGGCACACTGCGGCGTTACCCCGGTGCGGGAATTGTTCGTATCCATGACCGGACGGCGACGCCCCACCTCCCCCCGCCCCTACAAGTTCTTCACGAGTACGGCGGCGGTCGGGGCATTGCTGGTCACCGGCTGCGGCGTACTCCCTGGGGCCACGGGGGGCTCCAGGGAGCCCGTCACCGTCATGACCTGGGCGCCGTCCGGGGACGGGCCGGGCGCGCTCGACATGGCGGGCGTCACCGCCATGGCCCGCACCTACGCCGACTGGGCCAACGAGAACGGCGGGCTGGACGGCCACGAGCTGCGCGTCCTCACCTGCGACGAGAAGGACACCTCGATCGGCGCGGCCAACTGCGCCCGGAAGGCCATCGAGGAGAAGGTCGTGGCGGTCGTCGGCTCGTACAGCCGGCACGGGACGGCCTTCATGGCGCCGCTGGAGACCGCCCAGATCCCCTACATCGGCGGTTACGGCGCCTCCGACGAGGAGTTCAGCAGCTACAACTCGTACCCCGTCAACGGCGGCCAGTCGGCCCTGCTCGCGGGCAACGCCCGTCAACTGGGCCGCGACTGCGAGCGGGTGGCCGTGGTGCGGCCCGACACCCTGGGCGGCGACGGCCAGGCGTGGCTGCTCAGGACCGGCCTCGCCGAGTCCGGCCGGTCCGCGCCCGCCGACGTCAAGGCGCTGGAGTCGGCCACCTCCTACGACGGGGCCGCCGAGTCGGCGCTCCGGGCGGCGGGGACGTCCGGCGGGTGTGTCACGGCCGTGCTCGGGAAGAGCACGGAGACCTTCTTCGACTCCTTCCGGCGGCTGGAACCGTCGTACGGGAAGGTCCGGATCTCCTCCGTGCTCGGCAGCGTCGACCAACCGCTGATCGACAGCACCGGCGGCCGGAACAGCCCGTTCGAGGGCGCCTACGTCACCGGCTGGTACCCGGACTCGGGCGACGACCGCTGGGACGGGATGCGGAAGGTGATCCGCGAGCACGCCTTCGGCGACAACCGGATCGACCCGGACGACACGGGCGTCCAGACCACGTGGATCGCGTACACGGTGCTGAACGAGATCGTGAAGGCGGCCGACTCCTCGAAGATCACCTCCTGGAAGCTCGCCTCCACCCTCGACCGGGGCACCCCGGTCGGGACCGGCGGCCTCACCCCGGCGCTGCGCTGGAACCTGGAGGACATGCTGGGCTCGTCCGCGTACCCGCGGATCGTCAACACCAAGGTGACGTTCCAGGTGGTGCGCGACGGGCGGCTCGTCGCGGACGAGCAGGGCTTCGTGGACGTCGCGAAGACGCTGTCGGACGCGAGCGCCAGGAACTGAACTCCCGGGCGGGGCGSCCGTCTGCCGGACGGGCGGGGCGGGGCGGCCCGGTTCCGTCCCGGACCGCCCGCCCCGCCCCCGTCCCGTCGGGGCCGCGACTCAGAGCTGTGTCGCCGCCCGCTGGGTCAGCCCGTACTTCGACGCGATCGAGTTCCACAACCCGGCCGCCTCGCGCTTGGCCCGGCTCGCCTCGACGCTCTGCGCGGTGGCCTCCTGCGTCTCGGACGTCGTGCGCGCCTTCCCGTGCTTGCACACCTTCTTGCCGTGCTTGGCCTGTGCGGCCCACGCGGCGTAGTGGTCGTCGGCGGAGGCGGACGCCTGCCACGCCTTGGTGAGGGAGGCGGTCAGCCGGGCGTTGTTCGGCAGCTTGTCGACGCTCAGTCCCTGGAGCCGGGTCACCAGGTCGCGGCGCTGCTTGGCGGCGTCCTTGAGATCGGTCACGGCCTGGTCCAGGTCCGTGCAGCTCTTGGTCTTCTCCACCGCCCCGATGACCGCGGCACGGCTGTTGTTGCTGTCGGCCAGCAGCTTGTCGAGCGCCTCGGCCTGCGGCTTCGCCGGATCGGCCTCGGCCGTGGGCGAGGAGGACTGCTGGACGGCGGGCGTGCTCGCCGAGCCGACCGGCTCCTTGCCCTCGTCGCCCTTGTCGTCGCCGCCGCTCAGCAGCGCGCCCGCGCCGAGACCGACGACGGCGCAACCGGCCACGACCGCCGCGATGAGCGTGACGTGCGCCCGCCTCTTGCGCGGCTGCGGCTCGTACGGATCCTCGTCCACGGGCTGGTACGGGGGCTGCCGGTCCCCCGCGTACTGGTGCTGTTGGTGGGGCTGGTGGGGCTGGTGCTGCTGCGGGTGGCCCGGCATGGGCATCTGCTGGGTGGAGCCGGCCGGTTCGTCGTTGCGGAACAGGTTGTCGAACTCGGCGGGCGGCTGCCGGTCGCCCGGGGCCCCGGGCCGGATGCCGTACGGGGTGCCACCGGGAACCGGCGGGATGTACTGGGTCGCCTCGGCGTCGGCACCCTGGCCGGGCTGCTGTTGCTGGTACTGCTGCTGCGGGGGCTGCGGCGCCTGCTGCGGCGGCACCCCGCGGCCGAGGAAGTGGGTGGACTCCGCGGGGCTCTCCGGCGGCGGCCCGCCCGGGGCGGGCCCCGCGGGAACCGGCGCGATGTACTGCGTGGCCGCCTCGTCCCCGCCCGGTACACCACCGGGCACGGCCTCCGGCGGCAGCGGCTGCGCGAACGACTGCGGCGGCTGCTGCTGGGGCTGCTGGGCCTGGACGTGCGGAGGCTGTACGTGCGGGGCCTGGGCGTGCGGCGGCTGGGCGTGCGGCGGCTGGGCGTGCGGCGGCTGGGCGTGCGGCGGCTGCGGAGCCTGGGGCTGGGGCATCTGCCCGTACTGCGGCGGCTGCTGCGCGGGCGGCTGCTGTCCGTACCCCGGGGCCGGCTGCTGCCCCGCTCCGTACTGCGCCTGCCCGTACGCCCCCTGACCCTGCCCATGCGCCTGCTGCTGGGGCTGCTGGGACGAGGCGTCCGGGTGCGCCGCCTGCGGCCCCCAGGGCTGCCCCCACGGCTGGCCGCCCGCCGGGGCCGCCTGGTCCGCCGGCCCCCCTGGTATCCAGGGCTCTCCGCCACCCGCGGGCAGCACGACACCTTCGTGCGCGGGCCGTACAGCAGGGAGCTGCTGCTCGTCACCCTGTCCGCTCTGCGTCACCGGGACTCCTACGTGTGAACCTACGGAATCGTCGGCTCACGCTATCGGGTGGCTGCCGCCGTTCGCCAAGCGCGTGATGTCACTCACCACCCCTTCACAGGAGGTGTAACACCCGGCGCTCTTAAGACGCAGTTAAGGGAGCAGTCCCGTATTCCCTGGTCACAACCCCGATCGCGGACTCCGTACCGGCTCCCCGCCCGGAGCCCGTACCGGAGTGACAGCTACCGGAAGAATGCGCACCGGAAGCCCGGCCGGCCCTGTCGCCCCGGCCGGGTCCCCGTCACGCCGCCTGGAGTTCCAGCCGCGCCCCGAACTCCCGTACCGCCGACTCGTCCCCGTACGGGATCAGCCGCTGCTGGAGGTCGTCCAGGTACTCCGCTCCCCGGCTGGAGCGCAGCGAACCCAGCAGCTCCATCGCCCGGGTGCCCGTGTGGCACGCCTGCTCCACCTCGCGCATCTGGACCTGGGCCGTGGCCAGCAGCACCAGGCCGATGCCCCGGCGGCGGGCCCTGGACTCCGGGAGGCCGTCCAGGGCCTCCTTGGCCCGGCGCGCCGCCGCCTCCGCCTGGCCGAGGTCGCGGTGGCAGTGCGCCAACTCGTCCGCGAGATAGGCGTGGTCGAAGTGGGCGATCCAGTCGGGGTCGTCGCCCGATTCCGGTTCGGCGTGCTCCAGGGCCGTCACCGCCCGGCCCATCACCGCCTGGCAGGTGCGGACGTCGCCGAGCAGGGCGTGCCCGCGCGCCTCCGCCGCGTGGAACATCGCCTCCGCCCTCGGCGTCACCCGCCCGCGCGCGCCCTCCTGCGCGGCCCGCGCCAGCTGGGCGATCTCCCTCGGGTTGCCGAGCTGCGCGGCGAGGTGGCTCATCGACGCGGCCAGCACATAGCCGCCGTACGCCCGGTCGCCCGCCGCCTGGGCCAGGCGCAGCGCCTGGATGTAGTAGCGCTGGGCGAGCCCCGGCTGGCCCGTGTCGACCGCCATGTACCCGGCGAGTTCGGTGAGCCGCGCGACGGCGGCGAACAGCTGCCGGCCGACCGATTCCCGGTACGCCCCGGAGAGCAGCCCGGACACGACGCTGTTCAGGTAGTGCACCAGGACCGGCCGCACGTGCCCGCTGCCGAACCGGTGGTCGAGGTCGACCAGCGCGGCCGTCATCGCCCGCACCGCCTCCACGTCCGGCATCCCGACCCGGGCACCGGCGGCCCGTGCCACCTGCGGGTCGGCGCCGGTGATCAGCCAGTCCCGGCTGGGTTCGACGAGCGCGGAGGAGGCGACCGCCGAACCGGACAGGAAGTCGCGGCGGCCGACGTCGCTGCGCCACAGCTCGCAGACCTGCTCGATCGCGCCGATCACGGTCGGGGCGAACTGCAGACCGACGCCGGACGCCAGGTTCTTGCCGTTGGCCATGCCGATCTCGTCGATCGTGACCGTCCGGCCGAGCTTGCGGCCGAGCGCCTCGGCGATGATTCCCGGCGCCCTGCCGCGTGGTTGCTGCCCCCGCAGCCAACGGGCCACGGAGGTCTTGTCGTACCGCAGGTCGAGCCCGCGCTCCGCGCCGACCATGTTGACGCGCCGGGCGAGACCGGCGTTGGAGCATCCGGCTTCCTGAATGAGCGCCTGGAGCCGTTCGTTCGGCTGGCGTGCGACGAGAGGCCTGGCTGCCATGTTTCCCCCTGAGGCCGCAGTGATCATGGGCGGATCACTGCCCGGCGGATACCCGGAAAATGCGCACATTCGTCGTGATCGTCAGGTGTGTTGCGTTCCTTGCCATTCATGTCGGCATATGACAAAGGCCGACCGTTCCGGGCGCGTTCACCGGCTGTCCGGCGGTCGCCCGTATGTGGCTACCCCCCCCGCCCATGCCTCCATGCGCCCCGCGCGGCGGACCGGTACGCCGGGGACGCGCCCGCCGCGCCCGTAACCCCGGGCGCTGGCCACAGTTGTGCTGTGCGTGGACGATCCCATCGCAGTCGAAGAACCCCCCGCCGCGGCCACGAAGGACGTGAAGGCCGCGGAAACCGTGAAAGTGCCCGGTCAGCGGGGCGAGCAACTGCTCGACGCCGCAGTGCGGTACGCGGAGGAGCGGCACTGGGACGTGTGCCCGGGCACCTGGCTGGAGGCGGACGGGGGCACCGAGCGGTGCTCCTGCGGCGACGCCGACTGCGTCTCCCCCGGCGCGCACCCCACCGGACCCGACTGGGCCGGCCAGGCGACCGGGAGCGGTGCCGCCGCCCGCCGGATGTGGTCCCGGCACCCGAAGGCGTCGATCCTGCTGCCCACCGGGCGCGCCTTCGACGCGATCGACGTACCGGAGTCCGCCGGCTGCCTCGCCCTGGCCCGGATGGAACGGATGGGGCTGCCGCTCGGCCCCGTCACCTGCACCCCCGACCGGCGGATGCACTTCTTCGTGCTGCCGGGCGCGGCGGCCAAGTCGGACGGGCTCGTACGGAAGTTGGGCTGGCGGGCCGCCGCCGTCGACCTGGTCGGCCGCGGCGACGGCCACTACGTGACGGCGCCGCCGACCCGGGTCGGCGGGCGCGGCGCGGTGCAGTGGGCCCGTCGCCCCACCCCCGCCAACCGGTGGCTGCCGGACGCGGAGGAACTCATCAGCCCGCTCGCCTACGCCTGCGCGCGGGAGGCGGCCGACGCCAGGACCCGCCGTCCGTAGGGCACGGGTCCACGACTCCGCCCTCTTTTCCCTAGAACGTCCTTTCGTAGGCTGGTCCCGGAACACGGGGAAACCGAAAGGGCAGGACATCATGCGTGACCACGCCGGGACCGGCAGAACGACAGGGACGAGCGGGGTGGACGGTACGGGCGGGGCCGATGCGGCTCCGCCCGCCGTTCGCGTACGGGGGCTGTGGAAGCGGTTCGGGGAGCAGACCGCGGTCGCCGGGATCGATCTGGAGCTGCCCGCGGGCAAGTTCATCGGGCTGGTCGGCCCCAACGGCGCGGGCAAGACGACCACGCTGTCGATGGTCACCGGGCTGCTCCGGCCCGACGAGGGGACCGTCGAGATCGGCGGCCACGACGTGTGGCGCGACCCGGTCGAGGTGAAGGCCAGGATCGGCGTGCTCCCGGAGGGGCTGCGGCTCTTCGAACGCCTCTCGGGTCGCGAACTCCTCGCGTACACCGGGCGGTTGCGCGGCCTGCCGGGCGCCGAGGTGGACAAGCGGGCCACCCAGCTGCTCGACGTGCTCGGCCTGGCGGGCTCCCAGCACAAGCTGGTCGTCGACTACTCGACCGGCATGCGCAAGAAGATCGGGCTCGCGGCGGCGCTGCTGCACAACCCCGAAGTGCTCTTCCTGGACGAGCCGTTCGAGGGCGTGGACCCGGTGTCGGCGCAGACCATCCGCGAAGTGCTGGTGCGCTACACCCACTCGGGGGCGACCGTCGTCTTCTCCAGCCACGTGATGGAGCTCGTCGAGTCCCTCTGCGACTGGGTGGCCGTCATGGCGGCCGGTCGCGTCCGGGCCCAGGGCACCCTGGCCGAGGTGCGCGGCGAGGCGTCCTCGCTGCAGAACGCCTTCCTCGAACTCGTCGGCGCCGGCTCCCGCGCCGCCGACGACGACTCCCTCGACTGGCTGGGCGGCGACCGATGAGCGTGCTCGACGCCCCCGCGGGCGCCGCTCCCCGCCGGGCCGCGGGCGAGGGCCTCGTCCCCGTCTTCGTCCGGCTCAAGCTGGCCCTGCTGCGCAACGGGCTGCGGCAGTCGGCCGGCCGGCGGGCCGCGTACATCGCGTCCGTCGTCTTCGCCCTGCTGATCGCCGCGAGCCAGCTGATCGGGCTGATCGTGCTGCGCGGACACGACCACGTCGCCTCCGTCGTCGTCCTGATGGCCGGGGTGCTGGCGGTCGGCTGGGCCGTGATGCCGCTGTTCTTCCCCAGCGGCGACGAGACCCTCGACCCGAGCCGTCTGGTGATGCTGCCGCTGCGCCCGCGTCCGCTGGTCTCGGCGCTGCTGGTGGCCTCGCTGGTCGGGATCGGCCCGCTGTTCACGTTCTGCCTGGTGGCCGGTTCGGCGTTCGCGGTGGCGTACGGCGCGGCCGGGGCCGCGTTCGCCGTGGTCTGCGCGCCGCTCGCGCTGCTGCTGTGCGTGACGCTGGCCCGTGCGGTGGCCACGGCCAACACCCGGCTGCTGTCCTCGCGCAAGGGCCGCGACCTGGCGGTGCTCAGCGGTCTGGTGATCGCCGTGGGCTTCCAGGTCGTCAACTTCGGCGCGCAGCAGCTCGGTCGGACGGGCGGCCTGGCCGCGCTCGACCCGGTCGCCGACGTGGTGCGCTGGCTGCCGCCCGCCTCCGCGATCGGGGCGGTGGACTCGGCGTCGCGGGGCTCCTACGGGCAGGCCGCCGGGCAGTTGCTGCTGTCCGTCGCGGCCCTGCTCGCACTGTTGTGGCTGTGGCAGCGGAGCCTGACGAAGCTGATGACGGCACCGGACGGCTCGACCCTGGCCGCCGCCGACACCGCCCGCGAGAAGGCCGGCAAGGGGGGCTCCCGGCTCTCCGCGCTGCTGCCCGCGGGGCGCACGGGGACGGTGATGGAGCGCAGCCTGCGGTACATCACGCGCGATCCGAAGACCAAGGCCGCCTGGGTCACGTCACTGGCGGTCGGACTGATCGTCCCGCTGTTCAACGCGCTCCAGGGCAATGGCTCGGTCTACTTCGCCTGCTTCGCCGCCGGGATGCTCGGCATCCAGATGTACAACCAGTTCGGGCAGGACACCTCCGCGTTCTGGATGGTCCTGCTGACGATCTCCTCCACCCGGGACGCCTATCTCGAACTGCGGGCGCGGGCACTGGCGCTGCTGCTGATCACCCTGCCGTACACGGTCCTGGTGATGGTGCTGACCGCGGCGGTGCTCGGCGACTGGGACGCGCTGCCGGAGGCCCTGGGCCTGTCGCTCGCCCTGCTCGGCGGGATGCTGGCGACGGGCGCGGTGGCGTCGGCGGTCTTCCCGTACTCGATCCCGCAGGAGGGGTTCAAGAACGTGGCACCGGGTCAGGGCGGCCTCGCCTGGATCTCGGTCTTCGGCGGCATGCTCTCGGCGGGGCTGCTCTGCGCGCCCCTGATCGCGGCGCTGATCTGGCTGCACGTCGCGGACCACCAGCAGTGGCTGTGGGTGCTGCTGCCCGTGGGGGCCGCGTACGGGGCACTGATCTCGTGGGCGGGGCTGCGGGTCGCCGCTCCGCGCGCGGCGGAACGGCTCCCGGAGATCCTGACGGCGGTCAGCAAGGGCTGAGGGCCCGCCGGCCCGTGACGGACCACCGCTTCGTGGTGGTCCGTCACCGTGTGGCGCCCCGTCACGGAATGGCGGGCTCCCGGTCGTCCCGGGGTTCCTCGGCGCACTGCTCCAGGAAGGGTTCGACCGCCGCGCGCCAGCCCTCGGGCTGGTCGTAGTGGACGAGATGACCGGCGTCGGCCACCTCCGCGTACTGCCCGCGCGGCAGCACACGGACCATCTCCTGGGCCTCCGCCCGGCCCAGCTCGCCGTCGAGGCCGCGGAGCACCAGGGTCGGGCACCGCACCTGGGCCAGCTCCTCCCAGTGCGCGTCGAACACCCAGGTCGCGCGGGACTGGAGCATCTGGCGGCGGGAGAAGACGGGCCGCCAGCCGTCCGCCCGCTCGGCCATCACCTCGGCGAAGAACTCGCCCCGGGCCGGATTGGGCCGCTCCACCCGGGGGTCGTCCTCGCCGAACCACTTCCGTACGTCGGAGAGCGTCGCGAACGGCACCGGCCAGGACCGGAACCAGTCCTCCCACTCCCGCTGCGAGGCCGCGCCGAGCGCGGAGGCCCGCATGTCGCAGATGACCAGGGCCTTGACGAGGTCGGGGCGCTTCGCGGCGAGCTGCCAGGCCGTCAGCGCCCCCATCGAGTGCCCGACGAGGGTCACGGGGGCGAGGTCGAGCTGTTCGATCGCCGCCTCCGCGTCGGCGACGTACGCGTCACGGGTGTACGGGCCGTCGGCCGGCTTCTCGCTGCGGCCGTGTCCTCGCTGGTCGAGGCCGACGGCCCGGTGCCGCTCGGCGAGCCAGCGGGCGGTCGAGGCCCAGTGCGCGGCCCGGCCCATCAAGCCGTGGAGCAATAAGACCCCGGGAACGCGCTCGCCCTCCGCGCGCTCCTTGGGCGGATCGGCGAACTCCCAGGCCGCGAGGCGTACGCCGTCGGTCCCGGTCACATCGATGCGCCGCACCATATGTCCTGGCACCTCCTTCAGGTCCTCGATCACCGCTTGATCACTGCTCGATCGCCACGTGGTCGCGCCACGTCAGACTATCGAACCTGTATTCGAAAACCGGGGTCCGGCACCCAACACCCCTCGTTCGAGTGACCGGTTCCAAGGATTGACGCCCTCGTCGGAGGGGAGATCTTCTCCGGGAGGCGGGCCACTCGGGGATGAGGGCCCGTAGGGACCGACCTCGAGAGCTCGGGGCTCCAGGTCGAAGCAGGGGAGGACAGGCCCCGGCGCCGCGCGGCGCCGGGGCCCTCTGCTGTCGGGAGACCGCCCGCCGCCACGACGGGACGGGAAGCGGCGGGGCAAAAAGTGATCGGGCGGGAAGCGGCGGGGCGGGAAGTCGCGGGGCGGGGCGCGCGGACAGCGGCGCTCACGGCGCGCTTACCAGCGCGCGACCCCCGGGAGCGAGCGCCCGGCTCACGGACCGCCGGTCCCGGAACGCCCGGCCCGGAGACATCCGCCCCGGGGACGCCCGGCCCGGGAACGGCACGGAACGGGACGACCACCTTGCGACGCGCGTGCCGGACATGCCGGACACGCCAGTACGACGGGCGCATGCACCTGCTCCCTCCCCGACCGCGCGACCCACCGGCCGACACTCTCAGGTATGCCTCAGGCACAGCCTGGCACGCGATCCGTCCGGGCGCTGCTGTTCCGCACGGAAAAAAGAAAGCGGATACCGCCCCTCGGCGCCACGGCCGCGTTCCGGCCGCGGCGCCTCGTCGACGGGGCGGGCAAGAGGTACGTGAAGTACAGGAGCTACGGACCGGCCGTCAGCGCTTCGCCACGAACACGTGCGAGGCGATCTCGGCGTCCAGCTCGGCCGCCTCACCGCTGCTGCCGACCAGCACACCGCCCGGCGACTGGGTCACGCTGACCACGGCACCGGGCTGCACGCCCGCCCGCCGCAGCGTGTACATCAGCTGGGCGTCCGTCTGGATCGGCTCACCGATCCGGCGCACGACCACCGTCTTGCCGTCGGCGCCCGGGTCCAGCTCCGACAGGCTCACCATGCTCTCGTCGAGGAACGGATCGGCCTCCGCCTTCTCGCCCAGCTCCTCCAGACCCGGGATCGGGTTCCCGTACGGGGACTCCGTGGGGTGCCGCAGCAGCTCCAGCACCCGCCGCTCCACCGCCTCGCTCATCACGTGCTCCCAGCGGCACGCCTCGGCGTGGACCTGCTCCCACTCCAGGCCGATCACATCGACGAGCAGGCACTCGGCGAGCCGGTGCTTGCGCATGACGCGGGTCGCGAGGCGCCGGCCCTCGCCGGTCAGCTCCAGGTGCCGGTCGCCCGCGACCTGCACCAGGCCGTCCCGCTCCATGCGCGCCACCGTCTGGCTGACCGTCGGACCGCTCTGGTCCAGCCGTTCCGCGATCCGGGCGCGCATGGGGACCACGCCTTCCTCTTCGAGTTCGAGGATGGTGCGGAGATACATCTCCGTGGTGTCGATCAGTCCGGACATACGTGCCCCTCGATGCTGTGACATGAAAACGTCATAAGCGCTGTGCGCTGGCCCTCCTCCAATTCTGACGCATACCGCCGACAACCGTGCCCGCCCGTCGAAGACCGTCACGACGGAGCCGGACGGACGGTATTGACAGGCCACTGGTCCAGACCGCAACGTGATCCGCGACATGGACACCCCCGTGAACGTCTCCCCGCCGGAAAGGGCCTCCTCGATGAGCGACAGCAAGCTGGCCGGTCAGTTCTTCGACGCAGCGATCGGCCTGCTGGAGCGGGTGCGCGACGAGGAGTCCGGCAACATCACGGCCGCCGGTACCGCGATCGCCGACACCGTCGAGGCGGGCGGCAGGCTCTTCGCCTTCGGCGCCGGGCACTCCTCGCTCGCCGCGCAGGACGTCGTCTACCGGGCGGGCGGGCTCGCCCTGATGAACCTGCTGGCCGTGCCCGGAACGGTCGGCGTCGACGTCATGCCCGCCACCCTCGGCTCCGCGCTGGAGCGGGTCGACGGACTGGCGGGCGCCGTACTGGACTCCAGCCCCGCCAGGGCCGGCGACGTCCTCGTGATCATCTCGCTCTCCGGACGCAACGCGCTCCCGGTGGAGATGGCGCTGAACGCCCGCGCGCTCGGCCTGAAGGTCATCGGCGTCACGTCCGTGGCGTACGCGGACGGCACCCGCTCCCGGCACGCCTCGGGCGGCTTCCTGCGGGACCACTGCGACATCGTGCTCGACAGCAAGATCTCGATCGGCGACGCGGAGCTGACCCTCGACGGGATCGAGGCACCGTTCGCCCCCGCGTCGACGGTGGTCACCAGCGCGGTGATGCAGGCGATGATGGCCGCCGCCGCGGAGCAGCTCGCGCAACGGGGCATCGAACCGCCGCTGCTGCGGTCGGGCAACGTGGACGGCGGCCACGAGTGGAACGGCCGCGTCATGACGGAGTACCGGGACCGCGTCTTCTACCGCCAGTAGCCCCGCCCGCCGAACGACACCGGCCCCGGGCCCCGCGCGACGCCCGGGGCCCGCCGCCCGACGACGGGTCCGCGGCCCGGCAACGGCGGGCCCGCCGCACCCGCCCCGTCCTCATCCCCCCGGCTTCAGCACCTGCGCCAGGTCCACCGCCGCCGCGACCCGTACCGCCACGCTCTCCGCGTACGCCGCGTCGGGGCGTTCGAAGGCGGCACGGTGGCCGGACCGCAGGAACGTCACCACCCCCAGGGTGCGCCCCCGGCTCCGCAGCACCGCGCACAGCGCGTGCGCGGTGCTGCGGAGCCGGGGGCGCACCCTGGGGGTGGTGACGTTCCTGCGGTCCGGCCACCGTGCCGCCTTCG
>NZ_RDBO01000055.1:583740-651857 GCF_008120935.1 Streptomyces sp. sk2.1 | reverse complement strand
CCGCCGCACCGCCCACCCGGCGAACCCGGGACGCCCCACGGCCTCCTCGGCGGACCAGCCGAGAATCCGCTCGGCCTCTCGGTTCCAGTGGGTGATGGTGCCGTCCGCGTCGAACGCGCAGAGCGCGGCGTCCATCCCGTCCAGCAACGCCGCGAGCAACTCGGCCCCGGACTTGGCCCCCGGCCCCTCGTCAGGCCCCAGCGCCTCGGCCGTTCCACTGCTCATGGACGCACTCACCCCGTACCCCCCGCAGGACGCATTCGGCATTTCCGCACGTCAGACCATTGAACTCGAAGGGGAACCGACGCACACCGACTTCCCGGAAAACGACCCCGTCATTAATTCGGTTGTGCGGTGCCGCAGGCGTTCCTAGGCTGCATGGCAGCGAAGAAAGGAGGTGTTCCGGAAGTGATTTCTTCTCGGACTCGTGAGGTGGCTGCGGGCTGACGCCCGTTGTCGCGCTCTTTGCAGTGCAGGCCGGTCGTCGGCCAATCCCAAGCAGTCACCGACCCGCAGGCTCGCCGGTAAGTCCGGCCGGCTCCTCCGCAAGGAGGGACCAGAGCCTGCGGGTTTCTGCGTGTCCGGGGCCTTTCGCGGCCGGGGGTTTCCGGCGGGCCGGGAGTCCTACGGGCACAGGCGCTCGACGCGCCAGTCCTTGCCCTCGCGGACGTACCGCAGCCGGTCGTGGAGCCGGTTCGGGTGGCCCTGCCAGAACTCGATCGTGTCGGGGACGACGCGGTAGCCGCCCCAGTGCGGGGGCGCGGGGACGTGCTCGCCCTCCGGGTAGCGGGCGGCCAGTTCCTCGTAGCGGGCGATGAGCTCCTCGCGGGTGCCGATCACCGTCGACTGGGCGCTCGCCCAGGCGCCGAGCTGGGAGCCGTGCGGGCGGGTGCGGAAGTAGGCGACCGTCTCCTCGCGGCCGACGCGTTCCGCCCTGCCGGTGACGATGACCTGGCGGGCCATCGGGTGCCAGGGGAAGAGCAGCGAGACGTACGGGTTGGCGGCCAGTTCGCGGCCCTTGCGGGATTCGTAGTTGGTGAAGAAGACGAAGCCGCGCTCGTCGTACTTCTTCAGCAGCACCGTGCGGGAGGACGGCCGGCCCTCGGGAGTGGCGGTGGAGACGATCATGGCGTTGGGCTCGTGGAGCACCCCGCCCACGGCCACCTGCCGGAACCAGTGGGCGAACTGCCGCATCGGGTCGTCGGCCAGCTTGTCCTCGGTGAAGGCCTCGGAGCGGTACTGCTCGCGCATCGCGGCCGGATCGGTGGTGGAATCGGAGGGAGAGTCTGCGGTGGGCACGGGGTCATCCTGCCGCAGCGTCCGTTCCCGCCCGGCACCGGAGGGGTATGCAGGTGGACAGGAACGAGGAGCCGCACCCGGTGGTGACCGGGTCCTCCTGTGCCGGATGTCACGCTTCCCCCGGGTCGGGGAAAGCCGCCAATATCTTGGGGCAGGCCGCCGCAGGGCCTCCACAGAGCCGTCGACCGAGGGAGCCGCCATGTCCGACTTCGTACCGGGACTAGAGGGAGTCGTCGCGTTCGAGACGGAGATCGCCGAACCGGACAAGGAAGGCGGTGCGCTCCGTTACCGGGGTGTCGACATCGAGGATCTCGTCGGCCACGTGTCGTTCGGAAACGTCTGGGGCCTGCTGGTCGACGGGGCGTTCAACCCCGGGCTGCCGCCGGCCGAGCCGTTCCCGATCCCGGTGCACTCCGGTGACATCCGGGTCGACGTGCAGTCCGCGCTGGCGATGCTGGCCCCGGTGTGGGGTCTGCGGCCGCTGCTGGACATCGACGAGGAGACCGCGCGCAACGACCTGGCGCGGGCCGCCGTGATGGCGCTGTCGTACGTCGCCCAGTCGGCGCGCGGGCAGGGGCGGCCGATGGTGCCGCAGAGCGAGATCGACAAGGCCGGTTCCGTCGTCGAGCGGTTCATGATCCGCTGGCGCGGCGAGCCGGACCCCAAGCATGTGAAGGCCGTCGACGCGTACTGGACCTCGGCCGCCGAGCACGGCATGAACGCCTCCACGTTCACCGCCCGGGTCATCGCGTCGACCGGCGCCGACGTGGCGGCCGCGCTGTCGGGTGCGGTGGGCGCGATGTCGGGGCCGCTGCACGGCGGGGCGCCGTCCCGGGTGCTCGGCATGATCGAGGAGATCGAGCGGACCGGCGACGCCACCGCGTACGTGAAGAAGGCCCTGGACAGGGGCGAGCGGCTGATGGGCTTCGGGCACCGGGTGTACCGGGCGGAGGACCCGCGGGCGCGGGTGCTGCGGCGCACCGCCGAGGAGCTGGGCGCGCCGCGGTTCGAGGTGGCGCAGGCGCTGGAGAAGGCCGCGCTGGAGGAGCTGCACGCGCGGCGCCCGGACCGGGTGCTGGCGACGAACGTGGAGTTCTGGGCGGCGATCATGCTGGACTTCGCGGAGGTTCCGGCGCACATGTTCACGTCGATGTTCACGTGCGCGCGTACGGCGGGCTGGTCGGCGCACATCCTGGAGCAGAAGCGGACGGGGCGGCTGGTGCGGCCCTCGGCGCGGTACGTCGGTCCGGGCTCGCGCGACCCCCGGGAGATCCCGGGGTACGACCAGCTCGCGGACCTGGCGAACTGAGGAACGGGGACGGGCGTCCGGTCCCGGGGTTCCCCGGTGCCGGACGCCCGTCCGCTCCTGCTCACTTGACGCAGGTCAGGTCCTTGGTGGGCAGCTTTCCGGTGGCCAGGTAGCGGTTGACCCGGTTGTCGACGCAGGCGTTGCCGTACTCGCCGTACAGACCGTGGCGGTTGGCTCCCTCCAGGGTGACGAGCCGGGAGCCGGGGAGCTTGCGGTGCAGTTCGAGGGTGCCGCGGTAGGTGGTGCGCGGGTCGCCGGTGGCTCCCACGATCAGTGCGGGGGCGTCCCGTTCCACCCGGGTCGGCTCCTCGCGGGGCCGGTCCCAGAAGGCGCACGGCAGGATGTTGTCGGTCATGGGACCGAACAGCGGGTGGGCGGCGCGGCCGCGTTCGATGTCCCGCCAGTAGGTCTCGGGGTCGCGGGGCGCGGCCCGGTCGCCGCAGAGGATCGCGGTCTGCACGCTGCCCGCCCGCGACTGCTCGCCGGTCAGGATGAACCGGAACGCCCCGACGAGCCCCGGTGAGAGGGGGGTCGGGCGCCCCTTCGCGGCCTCGGAGAGCACCGAGACGGTCTCGCCGAGTTCGGCCCGGGTCGCGTCGTGGTCGTCGGCGAGCGACATGAAGAGCAGCAGCGGTATGTGGGAGGCGTCGATCCGGAAGGTGTCGTCCCCGGTGCCGAGGACCAGCGGTTCGCGGGCGGCGGTCTTCGCGACGCGGTCGACGGTGGCGAGCACCTGCGCACGGGTGCGGCCGAGGCGGTGGGTGTCGTGGCGGGCGGCGGCCCAGTCGGCCCAGGCGGCGAGCGCCCGCTCGTTCTCGCGCACTCCGTCGCGCATCAGCCGGGGGCCGTACTCGTCCGGGTCGATCGCCCCGTCGAGCACCATCCGGTCGTAGCGGCCGGGGAACATCTGACTGTAGACGGTGCCGAGGTAGGTGCCGTACGAGTAGCCGAGGTAGGAGATCCTCCGTTCGCCGAGGGCGCCGCGGATGACGTCCATGTCGCGGGCGGTGTTGCGGGTGGTGACGTGCGGGAGCACGTCGGCGTCGGTGGCCCGGCACTGGTCGGCCAGGTTCTTCTGGAAGGCGGTCTGGCGGTCGAAGCCGGCCCGGTCGGGTCCGGCCGAGCGGAAGAACATGCCGGTGGGCCAGTCGCAGTCCAGCGGGGTGCTGCGGCCGACGAAGCGGGGGTCGAAGCCGATGATGTCGTAGCGCGCCGACGCCCTTCATGGCCTTGCGGATGTGCGGCGGGGACTCGACGGCGGTGCCGCCGGGGCCGCCGTTGTTGAGCAGGATGGCGCCGATGCGGTGGCGGGTGTCGGTGGCCCCGAGCCGGGAGACGGCGACGGTGATGGTGCGGCCGGTGGGGTCGGAGTAGTCGAGCGGGACGGTCGCGTCGGTGCACTGGACCCCGGCCCTGTCGAGGTCCTGGCCCACGGTGTCGTCGGGTCCGGTGGCGCAGCTGCCCCAGGTGAGGCGCTGGTCGTAGTAGCGGTCGAGGCCGGGGGCGGTGCTCTTCGGGGTGCCGCTCGGGGCGTGCGCGGTGTTCGTGGCGTGCGCGGATGCCGGTGCGGGTGCGGCGGCCAGCAGTGCCGTGACCGCGGCCAGGACGACCGTGCGGGCGGAAGGTCTGTTCGCTCTGCTCTGTCCGTGTCTCACGCGGATCGACGCTAGCCGCGCGACACCCCGGGGATCACTGCGGATTTCCCCCCAACGTCCCTGGTGCCAGCCCTACTTGCCGCGGCTCGGCCCAGTGCCTCGTCCAGCAGCCGCGCCCACTGCGCCACGACTCCCCGGCGGCGGGCCGTGTCGTCGGTGAGGACGTTGGCCAGGCCCAGGCCGCGGGCCATGTCGAGGAGGCCCTGGACGGTTTCGCGCACACCGGGCTTCGTCTCGTCGGCGGCGAGGAGTTCGACGGCGATGCGGTGGGTCTCGCGGCCCACGCGGGCTTCGAGTTCGGTGACGCGGGGGCGGAGCTGCGGTTCGTTGGACGCGGCGACCCAGAGCTGGAGCGCGGCGCGGAAGAGCGGCCCGGTGTACAGGTCGACGAGTGCGGCGACGACCTCCGTGCGCCCCTGGACGGGCAGGGCGCGCAGGGCGGCGGAGCGTTCCTCGGCGACGTACTCGACGGCCGCGGTGAACAGGTCCTCGCGGGTCGGGAAGTGGTGCTGGGCCGCGCCGCGCGAGACGCCCGCGCGTTCGGCGACGACGGAGACCGTGGAGCCCGCCCAGCCGTGTTCGGCCAGGCAGGAGACGGCGGCTTCGAGGAGCCTGCGGCGGGTGGCGCGGCTGCGGTCCTGCTTGGGGGTCCGGTCGGTGGGGGGCATCACAACGCCCATGCGGGGTCCCGTCGTTCGAGGAAGGCCGTCATTCCTTCCCGGGCGTCGGCGGAGGCGAAGAGTGCCGCCGAGCGGGCGATGAGGTCTTCGGCGTGCTGGTCGAAGCTTTCCAGCACAGTAGCCGTGACCAGCTCCTTCGATGCCCTCAGCCCCTGGGGGGAGGCCTTGCGCAGGCCGTCCAGCACGGGGGCGAGTGCCTTGTCGATGTCCTCGCCGGGTCCGACGGCGAGTGTGATCAGGCCGATGCGGGCGGCCTCGTCGGCGTCGAAGCGTTCGCCGGTGAGGTAGTAGCGGGTGGCGGCGCGCGGGTCGGTCCGGGGCAGCAGCGGCAGGGAGATGACGGCGGGGGCGAGGCCGAGCCGGGACTCGGTGAGGGCGAACGAGGCGTCGGGGCCGGCCGCCGAGATGTCGCAGGCGCCGAGCAGTCCGAGGCCGCCCGCCCGGACGTGTCCGGTGACCCGGGCGACGACGGGTTTGGGCAGGGCGACGATCCGCCGCATCAGGGCGACGAGGGCGTGCGGGTCGGGCGGTGCGGTGAGGTCGGCGCCGGCGCAGAAGGTGTTGCCGGTGTGGGTGAGGACGACGGCCCGTACGGTGTCGTCGGCCGCGCACGCGTCCAGGGCGGTGGCGAGCTCGTCGACCATGGCCGCGGAGAGCGCGTTGCGGTTGGCCGGTGAGTCGAGGGCGAGGGTGGTGATGCCCCGGTCGTGGACGGGGGCGGCGAGCCGGCTCATCGGTCACTCTCCTTGCTGCGGGGGCATCGCGTCGAGCGTGGCAGCGGGAGCAGGAACAATCAAGCACGCTTGCATGATTTCCGGCTCCGGGCTTTCTCCGTCGCCACGTTTTCTCCGTCGTCGCACTTTCCCCGTCGCCACGTTTTCTCCGTCGCCGCGCTTTCCGGTTCCGGGTGGCGTTCCCGGAATCCGATGGCGCGAGGCGGCTTCGGCGTCGAGGATCGTCGGATGCATGAGGTGAGACTGTCCGACGGGACCATCACTCTGTCGCCACTGCGCCCGGACGACGCGGAGGCGCATCTCGCGGGGGAGGACGAACTGCTGGTCCGTTGGCTCAACGGCGGCCCCGACACGCGCGAGGGCGTCGAGGCGTACTTCCGGCACTGCCGGGAGCAGTGGGACAGCGGCGGGCCGCTCCGCGCCTTCGGCATCCGGGTGGGCCCCGACGGGGCGCTCGCGGGGACGGTCGACCTGCGGTTCGCGGAGGAGGGCCTGGCCCCCGGCCAGGTGAACGTCGCCTACGGCCTCTACCCCTCCTGGCGGGGGCGGGGCCTGGCCACCCGCGCGGTCCTGCTGGCGTCGCGCTACGCGGCCGCCGAGGGCGGCGAGGAGGCGGTGATCCAGGTCGATCCGGAGAATCGCGCGTCCGCCGCGGTCGCGCGGCGGGCAGGGTTCGGCCCCGGCGAGCGGCCGCCCGGCAACGGCGGTACACAGTTCGACTGGTACGTCCGGGACCTGCGCGACGATCCGCGGTGACGACCGGCCGTCATGGGACGGCCCCGGCCGGTTCCCCGAAGTCGGGCGCCACGGGCCTTCGTTAGAGTCGCCCGCATGCCCGACGCCTCCCACCTCGCCGCCGTCCGGAAGTCGTACGACACCGTCGCCTCCGCCTACTTCGAGCGGGTCAGGTCCCCGGCGGAGCTGGACCCGCTGTCGCGGGGGATGCTGGACGTCTTCGCGGAGACGGTGCGGACGGCCGGGCTCGGGCCCGTCGCCGACCTGGGGTGCGGGCCCGGCAGGGTCACGGCCCACCTCGCCGAACGGGACGTGCCCGCGTTCGGCCTGGACCTGTCGCCCGCCATGATCGAGCTGGCCCGCGACACCCATCCCGGTCTGTCCTTCGGGGTCGGCTCGATGACCGCGCTCCCGATCGCGGACGAGGCCCTCGGAGGCGTCCTCGCGTACTACTCCACCCACCACACGCCGCCGGAGCTGCTGCCGGTGGTGTTCGGCGAGTTCCACCGGACCCTCGTGCCCGGGGGCCATGTGATGCTGGCCGGGCACGTGGGGGCCGGCCAGCATCTGCGTCCCACGCAGGCGTACGGCGGCCTCCCGGTGTCCTACGAGTCCTACCTGCTGCCGCCCGACCGGCTCGCCGAGCTCCTGAGGCAGGCCGGGCTCGTCCTCACCGCACGGCTGGTGGAGGAGCCCGCCGAAGGGGCCGAGAGGACCTTCGCCACCTTCCTCGCCCGCAGGCCCGAGCGGCCCTGAGTCCTGTACGCGGTCAGTGGTTCCGTTCCCGGTCGCGCAGTTCGCGGCGGAGGATCTTGCCCGAGGTGGCGCGCGGTATCGCGTCGATGAACTCGGCCTGCCGGACCTTCTTGTACGGGGCGACGCGCTCGGCGACGTACGTCATGACGTCGTCCGCCGTGAGGTCGGGGGCGGAGGACCGGCGGACGACGTATGCCTTGGGGACCTCGCTGCCCTCGTCGTCGGTCACACCGATGACGGCGGCGTCGGTGACGGAGGGGTGGGTCAGGAGGACGGCTTCGAGTTCGGCGGGGGCGACCTGGTAGCCCTTGTACTTGATCAGCTCCTTCACCCGGTCGACGACGAACAGCCAGCCGTGCTCGTCGACGTGTCCGATGTCGCCGGTGTGCACCCAGCCATCGGCGTCGATCATGTCGGCGGTGGCCTCGGGGCGGCCGAGGTAGCCCTTCATCACCTGCGGGCCGCGGATGAGGATCTCGCCGTGCCCGGACGAGGAGTCGGACAGCGGGACGATGCGCATCTCGGTGCTGGGCAGCAGCTTGCCGACCGTGCCGGGCGGCGGGTTCTCGGCGGCGAGCGGGACGACGTGGGTGCCCGGGGAGAGTTCCGTCATGCCGTACGCCTGGCGCACCGGCGGCAGGCCGAGCCGCTTCGAGCAGGCGGCGGCGAGTTCGGCGTCGAGCGGGGCGGCGGCGCTGACGACGTACTCCAGGGAGGAGAGGTCGTAGCGGTCGACCGCGGGGTGCTTGGCCAGGGCGAGGACGATCGGCGGGGCCACGTACAGGCCGGTGATGCGGTGCTTCTCGATCGCGGCGAGGAACTGGTCGAGGTCGAAGCGGGGCAGTACGACGACGGTGGCGCCCAGCCGCAGCGGGGCGTTCATCAGGGCGGTGAGGCCGTAGATGTGGAAGAAGGGCAGGACGGCCAGGATGCGGGCACCGGGGCCCATGGGGACGAAGGGGCGGAGCTGCTCCAGGTTGGTGCCCATGGAGCGGTGGGTGAGCATGACGCCCTTGGGGGTTCCGGTGGTGCCGGAGGAGTACGGGAGGGCGGCGACGTCCTCGGCGGGGTCGACGGTGACGCGGGGTTCGGGGGCGGTGGTGGCGAGCAGGTCGAGTACGGAGGGGTGTCCCTCGGCCCGGTCGCAGACGTGGATCCGCTCGATGCCCCCGGCGAGTTCCGCGGCGGCGAGCGCGGTGGGCAGGAGCGGGGAGACGGTGACGATCCAGCGGGCGGCGGAGTCGCGGAGCTGCTTGGCGAACTCCTCCGCCGTGGCGAGGGGGTGGACGGTGGTGACGGTGGCACCGGCCCTGGTCGCGCCGAAGAACACCGCCGGGTAGGCGATGGTGTTGGGGCTGTGCAGGGCCAGGACGTCGCCCTTGCGGAGTCCGGCCTCGGCGAGTCCGGCGGCGATGCGGCGGTGGAAGGTGTCGAGCTGCCGGTAGGTGAGGGCGGAGGTGTCGTCCGTGCCGTCGATCAGCGCGACCGTGTCGCCGTACGCGGCGGCGTCGCCGAGGACCGCGTCGTGGATGGGGAGGTCGAGCGTCGGTACGGCGGGGTGGTCGCTGTGGAACACGTGCATCCTGGCGGGTCCCTTCGAAGCGGCGGGTGCGTCGAGCTGCGGAAGGGCGGTGGTGCGGCGGTGTCGGGGGGCCGCACCACCGCCGCGTCCGCGGTGTGGAGGGACAGGATGTCTTCTGTCAGTAGGACTTGGGGAGCCCCAGGGACTGGTGGGACACGTAGTTCAGGATCATTTCCCGGCTGACGGGGGCGATCCGGGCGACGCGGGCCGCGGTGATCAGGGACGCGAGGCCGTACTCGCGGCTGAGGCCGTTGCCGCCGAGGGTGTGCACGGCCTGGTCGACGGCCCGGACGCAGGCCTCGCCGGCCGCGTACTTCGCCATGTTGGCGGCCTCGCCCGCGCCGATGTCGTCGCCGTCGTCGTAGAGCCTGGCGGCCTTCTGCATCATCAGCCGGGCCAGTTCCAGTTCGATGTGGGCCTGGGCGAGGGGGTGGGCGATGGCCTGGTGGGAGCCGATGGGTTCCTTCCAGACCTGCCGGGTCCTCGCGTAGTCGACGGCGCGGTCGAGCGCGTAGCGGCCCATGCCGATGCCGAAGGCGGCGGTCATGATGCGTTCGGGGTTGAGTCCGGCGAAGAGTTGGAGGAGTCCGGCGTCCTCGTCGCCGACCAGGGCGTCGGCGGGCAGCCGTACGTCGTCCAGGACGAGTTCGAACTGCTTCTCCGGGGCCTGGAGTTCCATGTCGATCTGCGAGCGGCCGAAGCCGGGGGCGTCGCGCGGGACGATGAACAGGCAGGGCTTGAGCTTGCCGGACCTGGCGTCCTCGGTGCGGCCGACGATGAGGGTGGCGTCGGCGATGTCGACGCCGGAGACGAAGACCTTGCGGCCGGTGAGCAGCCAGTCGGCGTCCGGCCCGGAGCCGTCCCTGCGGGCGGTGGTGGTGATGCGGTGGGAGTTGGAGCCGGCGTCGGGTTCGGTGATGCCGAAGGCCATGGTGAGGCTGCCGTCGGCGAGGCCGGGCAGCCACTTGCGCTTCTGGTCCTCGGTGCCGAAGCGGGCGATGACGGTGCCGCAGATCGCCGGGGAGACGACCATCATCAGCAGCGGACTGCCGGCCGCCCCCAACTCTTCCAGGACGATGGAGAGTTCGGCCATTCCGCCGCCCCCGCCGCCGTGCTCCTCGGGGAGGTTCACGCCGAGGTAGCCGAGCTTGGCGGCCTCGGTCCACAGTTCGCGCGGGTGGGCCCCGTCGCGGATGACGGAGGTCATGTAGTCGCGTCCGTAGCGCTTTCCGAGTGCGGCGACGGCGGCGCGCAGGGCCTGGTGTTCTTCGGTTTCGAGGACGGTGCTCATCGCTTCGGTTCCTCCTGTGCGTCTTGCACGACGGTCTGTGCGTCTTGTACGACGGCGAGCAGGGCGCCGACCTCCACCTGGAGGCCGGGTGCGGCGTGGAGTGCGGTGAGGGTGCCGGAGGCGGGGGCGAGGATGCGGTGCTCCATCTTCATCGCCTCCAGCCAGATCAGCGGCTGTCCGGCGGTGACGGCGGCCCCGGTGGCGAGGCCGTCCGCGACGCGGACGACGGTGCCGGGCATGGGGGCGAGCAGCGAGCCGGGTTCGGTGCGGTCGGTGGGGTCGGTGAAGCGGGGCAGGGCGGTGAGGGCGTGCGAGCCGGTGGCGGTGTCCACGTACGTCCGGTCGCCGTGGACGGCGACGCGGAAGCGGCGGGTGAGGCCGTCGCCGGTTTCGAGGGTGACGTGGTCGGGCCGGGCGGCGACGACGCGTTCGCCGGTCTCGGGGGCGGGGCCGGTGCGGGTGGTGCGGTAGGCGGCCTCGTGTTCGGTGCCGTCGGGTTCGGCGCGGTAGCGCTTGGTCCGGGGCTGCGAGGGGATGTTGCGCCAGGCGCCGAGGCGGGCCGGTGCGGGGCCGGGGGCCTGCTGCCGGGCGGCGGCGTCGGCGAGGGCGGCGGCCAGGACGGCGAGGTGCCGGTCCGCCCCGTCCGGGGCGGGGGTGAGGGCGGTGAGGTGGCGGTCGTAGAAGCCGGTGTCGAGGCGGGCGGCGAGGAAGTCGGGGTGGCGCAGGGACCGTACGAGCAGGTCGCGGTTGGTGACGGGGCCGTGGACGCGGGCGCGTTCCAGGGTGCGGGCGAGCAGGCGTACGGCTTCGGCGCGGGTGGGGGCGTGGGCGATGACCTTGGCGAGCATCGGGTCGTAGTGCACGCCGATGGTGTCGCCGTCGGTGTAGCCGGTGTCGAGGCGGATGCCGGGTTCGGCGGGCACGTCCAGGGTGTGCAGGGTGCCGGTCTGCGGCTGCCAGTCGTGGGCGGGGTCCTCGGCGTAGAGGCGGGCCTCGACGGCGTGGCCGTGCGGCTCGGGGGGTGCGGGGGCGGGCAGCGGTTCGCCCTCGGCGACGCGCAGTTGCAGGGCGACGAGGTCGAGTCCGAAGACCGCTTCGGTGACGGGGTGTTCGACCTGGAGGCGGGTGTTCATCTCCAGGAAGTACGGCCGTCCGTCGGCGGAGAGGAGGAATTCGACGGTGCCCGCGCCCCGGTAGCCGACCGCGTGCGCGGCGGCCGTGGCGGCGTCGTGCAGCCGGGTGCGCAGCGCGTCGTCGAGACCGGGTGCGGGGGCTTCCTCGACGACCTTCTGGTGGCGGCGCTGGAGCGAGCAGTCGCGGGTGCCGAGCGCCCAGACCCCGCCGTGCGCGTCGGCCATGATCTGGACCTCGACGTGCCGGCCGCGTTCCACGTAGGGCTCGGCGAAGACCTCGCCGTCCCCGAACGCGGCGGTGGCCTCGGCACCGGCGGCCGTCAGCTCGCCCGGCAGATGGGCGAGTTCGCGCACGACGCGCATGCCGCGTCCGCCGCCGCCCGCCGCGGCCTTGAGGAGCAGCGGCAGGTCGTCGGCGGTGGCCCGGGCCGGGTCGACGGGGGCGAGCAGCGGCACCCCGGCGGCGGCCATCAGTTCCTTGGCGCGGGTCTTGGACGCCATCAGCTCGATGGCCTTGACCGGCGGCCCCACCCAGACGAGTCCGGCGTCCCGGACGGCGCGGGCGAAGCCGGCGTTCTCGGAGAGGAAGCCGTAGCCGGGGTGGACGGCGTCGGCACCGGCCGCGAGCGCGGCGGCGACGACGAGGTCGCCGCGCAGATAGGTGTCGGCGGGGGCGGCGCCCGGCAGCCGTACGGCGGTGTCGGCCTCCCGTACGTGGAGGGCGTCGGCGTCCGCGTCGGAGTGCACGGCGACGGTGGTGATGCCGAGCGCCCGGCAGGTCCGGAAGATCCGGCAGGCGATCTCGCCCCGGTTGGCGACGAGCAGCGTGGAGATCATCTGGGCCTCACATCCGGAAGACGCCGAAGCCGCCGCGGGCGCCTTCGACCGGGGCGGTGTGGATCGCGGACAGGCACATCCCGAGGACGGTCCTGGTGTCGCGCGGGTCGATGACCCCGTCGTCGTACAGCCGCCCGGACAGGAACATGGGCAGGGACTCGGACTCGATCTGCTGCTCGACCATGGCGCGCAGTCCGGCGTCGGCCTCGTCGTCGTAGGGCCGGCCCTTGGCGGCGGCGGAGGCGCGGGCGACGATGGACAGCACCCCGGCGAGCTGCTGCGGCCCCATGACGGCGGACTTGCTGCTCGGCCAGGCGAAGAGGAAGCGCGGGTCGTACGCCCGGCCGCACATGCCGTAGTGCCCGGCTCCGTACGAGGCGCCCATCAGGACGGACAGGTGGGGGACCTTCGAGTTCGACACCGCGTTGATCATCATGGCGCCGTGCTTGATGATGCCGCCCTGCTCGTACTCCTTGCCGACCATGTAGCCGGTGGTGTTGTGCAGGAAGACCAGGGGGATGTCGCGCTGGTTGGCGAGCTGGATGAACTGCGCGGCCTTCTGCGACTCCTCGCTGAACAGCACGCCCTGCGCGTTGGCGAGGATGCCGACCGGGTAGCCGTGCAGGCGCGCCCAGCCGGTGACCAGGCTGGTCCCGTACAGCGGTTTGAACGCGTCGAAGTCGGAGCCGTCGACGAGCCGGGCGATGACCTCGCGCGGGTCGAAGGGCACCTTGAGGTCGCCGGGCACGATGCCGATCAGCTCGTCCTCGTCGTACTTCGGCGGCTCGGCGGGGCCCGGATCTGCGTGCGCCTTGCGCCAGTTGAGGCGGGCGACGATGCGGCGGGCCTGACGCAGCGCGTCCTGCTCGTCCACGGCGAAGTGGTCGGCGAGGCCGGAGGTGCGGGCGTGCATCTCGGCGCCGCCGAGCGATTCGTCGTCGCTCTCCTCGCCGGTCGCCATCTTCACCAGGGGCGGTCCGCCGAGGAAGACCTTGGACCGTTCCTTGATCATGACCGTGTGGTCGGACATGCCGGGGACGTACGCCCCGCCGGCGGTGGAGTTGCCGAAGACGACGGCCACGGTCGGGATGCCGGCCGCCGACAGCCGGGTGAGGTCACGGAACAGCGCCCCGCCGGGGATGAAGATCTCCTTCTGGGACGGCAGGTCGGCGCCGCCGGACTCGACGAGGCTGACGCAGGGCAGCCGGTTGGCGAAGGCGATCTCGTTGGCCCGCAGGGCCTTCTTCAGCGTCCAGGGGTTGGAGGCGCCGCCGCGCACGGTCGGGTCGTTGGCGGTGATCAGGCACTCCACGCCCTCGATCACCCCGATGCCGGTGATGAGCGAGGCGCCGACGGTGTACTCGCTGCCCCAGGCGGCGAGCGGCGACAGCTCCAGGAACGGGGTGTCCTCGTCGATCAGCAGCTCGATCCGCTCCCGGGCCAGGAGCTTGCCGCGGGCGCGGTGCCGGGCCACGTACTTCTCCCCGCCGCCGGCCTGCGCCCTGGTGTGCTCGGCGGCCAGTTCGTCGAGTTTCGCGAGCATGGCCGTGCGGTTCGCGGCGTACTCGGGCCCCGCGGTGTCGAGCGCGGTGGGCAGGACGGTCATGCGGTCGCCTCCGGTGGTACGTGGGCGGTCATGCGTGCGCCTTCGGTGGTACGGGGCCGGCTCATGCGTGCGCCTCCGGTGCGTGGGCGGTTTCCAGCAGGGATACGGGGACGGGCAGGTGGCGGGAGCGCAGCCACTCCCCCACCGCCTTGGCCTGCGGGTCGAACCGGTGCTGGGCGGCGACGCCCTCGCCGAGCAGTCCGCGGACGGTGAAGTTCAGGGCGCGCAGGTTCGGCAGGACGTGGCGTACGACGGTGAGGCCGGCGGTCTCCGGGAGGAGTTCCCGGAACCGTTCGACGGTCAGCTCGTGGGCCAGCCACCGCCATGCCTCGTCGTCGCGGACCCAGACCCCGACGTTGGCGTCCCCGCCCTTGTCCCCGCTGCGGGCTCCGGCGACGAGCCCGAGGGGGACGTGACGGGTGGGACCGGGTTCCGACGGCGGTGGCAGGGACGGCGGTTCGGCGTCCTCCAGGGCCCGCGTCCGGGCGGGCGGCTCCTGCGTCTCGCGCCGCCCGTCGGGCAGCACGGCGACGTGCGCGACCTCGTCGGCCGGTACGTACCGGGCCTCGAACACCCCGTACGGGGCGCCCTTCCCGGGCGGGGCGGTGACGTGGAAGCCGGGGTAGCTGCCGAGCGCCAGCTCGATCGCGGCGCCGGAGACCGCGCGCCCGACGGTCTCCTGGTCGGGGTCGCGGACGACGAGCCGGAGCAGGGCGCTGGCCGTCTCCTCGGTGGCGGCGTCGGCCCGGTCGGTGCGGGCCAGCTCCCAGCGCACCTCCCGCGGCCGGGTGCCGGAGCGGGCGAGGACGTCGTCGAACTGCTCGCGCACCAGCCGCGCCTTCTCCTCGATGTCGAGGCCGGTGAGCACGAAGACGACCTCGTTGCGCCAGCCGCCGAGCCGGTTCAGCCCCACCTTGAGGGCGGGCGGCGGGGCCTCGCCGCGCACCCCGGAGATCCGGACGCGGTCGGGGCCGTCCTGAGTCAGCCGTACGGTGTCGAGCCGGGCGGTGACGTCCGGTCCGGCGTACCGGGCGCCGCCCGTCTCGTACAGCAGTTGGGCGGTGACGGTGCCGAGGTCGACGACGCCGCCGGTGCCGTCGTGCTTGGTGATGACGGACGAGCCGTCGGCGTGGATCTCGGCGACGGGGAAGCCGGGGCGGCGCAGGTCGTGGCCGCGGAAGAAGGCGTAGTTGCCGCCGGTGGCCTGGGTGCCGCACTCCAGGACGTGCCCGGCGACGACGGCCCCGGCGAGGGCGTCCAGGTCGTCGGGCCCCCAGCCGAAGCGGGCGGCGGCGGGGCCGGTGACGAGGGCGGCGTCGGTGACCCGTCCGGTGACGACGACGTCCGCTCCGGCGGTGAGGCAGGCGGCGATCCCGGCGCCGCCGAGGTAGGCGTTGGCGGTGAGGAATCCCTCGGGCACGGGCAGGCTGTCGCCCTCCACATGGGCGACCCGTACCGGGACGCCGACCTTGTCCGCCAACTCCCGTACGGCGTCGGCCAGTCCGGCCGGGTTGAGGCCGCCCGCGTTGGCGACGATCCTCACCCCGCGCTCGTGGGCGAGCCCGAGGCCCTCCTCCAGCTGGCGCAGGAAGGTGGTGGCGTACCCGCGCGCGGGGTCCTTGAGCATGCTCCGGCCGAGGATGAGCATGGTCAGCTCGGCCAGGTAGTCGCCGGTGAGGACGTCGAGGGGGCCGCCGGTGAGCATCTCGCGCAGGGCGTCGAAGCGGTCGCCGTAGAACCCGGAGGCGTTGCCGATCCGCAGCACGCCGGTCGTGTGCCGTCCTCGTACGTCGGTCGCGTGCTGCCCCTGTACGTCGGTCACTTGCCGTTCCCTCGTTCCCCGTCTCCTCGTTTCGGCGCGCGGCCCGGTCCCGCGGGACCCGCGAACGCCTGGGCGATGTCGAGCCAGCGGTCTGCGTCGGGGCCGACCGCCCGGACGGCGAGGTCGTCGCGGTGCGCGCGCTGCGTGACGAGCAGGCAGAAGTCGAGGAGCGGCCCGGTGACGCGTTGCGGCGCGTCCTCGGGGCCGAAGGCGACCGTCCCGCCGTCGGGGGTGTCGAGCTCGACCCGGAACTCCTCCTCGGGCGCCCGCATCCCCCGTACCAGGTAGGCGTAGCCGCGGGCCCGCACCCCGATCCGGGCGACGTGCCGCAGCCGGGCGGTGGGGGTCCTGGTGACGCCGAGGGCGTCGGCGACGTCCTGACCGTGCGCCCAGGTCTCCATGAGCCGTGCGGTCGCCATCGAGGCGACGCTCATCGGCGGCCCGTACCAGGGGAACTTCACGCCCGGCGGGGCCGCGCCCAGGGCCTCGCGCAGTCGGTCCCGGCCCTCGCGCCACCGGGTGAGCAGTTCCCCGGGCGACAGCAGCGCGACGAGTTCCCCGGCGGCCTCGTCGACGAACGTGCCGGGGTGCGCGAGCGCCTTCTCGACCTCGGCGGCGAAGGCGTCCGGCTCGGTGACGGCGATCAGGGCGACCTCGTCGGTCCAGTGCAGGTGCGCGATCTGGTGGGCGACGGTCCAGCCCTCGGCCGGGGTCGGCCCCGCCCAGCGGGCCGCGTCCGCCCCGGCGACCAGCAGGTCGAGTTCCTCGCTCTCCTGGCGCAGGTCGTCGAGTACGGCGACGGTCACGGCCGATGCGTCGGACACGGTGCACTCCCTCGGGGCGTGGCGGTGTGTCCAGGAGCATGGCAGCGGACCAATAAACAATCAAGCATGCTTGCATTATTTTCCGCCGGATCAGTTCTCCCTCCGGTCTCCCTCCGGGGTTCGGTCCCCTCCGGACTTCGGTCCTCTCCGGACTTCGGTCCTCTCCGGACTTCGGCCCTCTTCGGACTTCGGTCCTCTCCCGGGGTTACGCTCGCGGCCGACGACGGAACCGGCAGCACATCGCACGGCGGGGGCACGGGCATGGAGCGTTCGAGGGGGCCGAGCCGTCGCGCCTGGCTGGCGCTGGGCATCGGCGTCGCGGCGGCGGCGGCCGTCGGGGGGACGGTGTACGCGTCGACCGACGACGAACCCGTCCCGGATCGCGAGCGGGTACGGACGGATCTCGCCCCGCTGCAACGCAGGTTCGGCGAGGCGGGGCGGCTGCGCGGGGCGCACTGGCTGGCGTACGACCAGGACGCGGAGGGGCGTTCGTACCTGCCGAGCCCGGACCCGCGGTACCGGGTGGTGGGCCTGGCCCGGCTGCCCGCCGGAACCGCGGCCCGGACCGCGGCGGACCCGGCGCACGCCTTCGGACCGGCCGGGCCGACCGGGGTGCCGGAGGTGCTGGCCGCGTTCCTGCCCGCGCACGCGCGGTGGCTGACCAGCGCCTCCTACGACGCGCTGCTCCTGGGCCCCGGCCCGGTGGACGGCCTGACGCGGGGGCGGTTCTTCCTCGACGCGGCGACGGACACGCTGTACTTCGACACCGTCAACCCGGAGTGAGGACGACCGGGGCCGGGGCTTCGGGAGGTCAGAGGACCAGGGCGAGGACGACCGCCGTGATCAGGGCGAAGACGCTCCCCACCCCGGTGATCACGGCCCTGGCGTGGAGCACGAGGAAGGACGGGGTCCGGGTGGTCACGTCCCCCTCCGGGTCCGCGGCGCCGTAGTGGACGGTCACGAAGTCGCCCACGGCCGGTTCGAGGCGCGACTGACGGTCCTCGAAGACGACCGTGCGCCCGTCCCCCGTCCGGAACTCCAGGGTGGGGCGCCGGTGCACGATGAAGCCGCCCTCGGCGTCCTGGGCCTCCTCGGTGCGCACGGCGGTGCAGCGGGCCTCGGCGGTGAGCCCCTCGGCCCAGAGGGCCCGGAGCCGGGGGCCCTGGAGGTTGCGGTCCATGCCCTTTCCGAACATCACGGCCGCGCCCACGGCGAGGACGAAGTAGACGGCGGCGGCGACGACGGCCATGGACTCCCCCGGTGTGATCCCTGCTCGGCTCCGGTCACCGCGGTCCCGGCGGCCGGACTCCCGTATGCCCGTATGCCCTTGTGCCCGGATGCGTACGGCCCGCCATGATCTCCCCGCGCGCGGCCGGTCGACAAGGGCCGGTTCCGGCCGCGGGGATCACCCGTTCCCGCGCGGGGCGACGCCGCCGACCAGGCCCTCCTCGTAGGCGAGGATGACGAGTTGCACACGATCGCGCACGCCCAGCTTGGTGATCGCCCGGGAGATGTGGGTCTTCGCGGTCAGCGGACTGATCACCAGCGCGGCGGCGATCTCGTCGTTGGACAGGCCCTCCGCCACCAGCCGGACCACGTCGCTCTCGCGCGGTGTCAGCGCGGCCAGGGTCGTGGCGGCGCGGGGGCGGTGCGCGAAGCGTTCGACGACGCGACGGGTGACGCCCGGTGACAGCAGGGAGTCGCCCGCCGCGACGACCTCGACCGCCCGCCGCAGTTCGGCCGGTTCGACCTCCTTGGTGAGGAACCCGCTCGCGCCCGCCCGCAGCGCCTCGAAGACGTGCTCGTCGGTGTCGAACGTCGTCAGGATGATCACCCTGGTCGCCGGCAGTTCGGCCAGGATGCGGCGGGTGGCCTCGATGCCGTCCGTTCCCGGCATCCTGATGTCCATCAGCACGACGTCCGGCCGGTGCAGGACCGCCTGCCGTACCGCTTCCTCCCCCGAGGCGGCCTCCGCCACGACGGCCAGCGTCCTGGCCCGGCCGAGCAGGCTGCGGAATCCCGCCCGTACCAGCGCCTGGTCGTCGACGAGCAGCACTTTTATGGTCATGGGGGTCAGCCTGTCATGCAGTCGTCAGAGGCAGAACGGCCTTCACGACGAAACCCGAGCCGGTGCCGGTGTCGGTGTCGGTGTCGACGTCGGTGCCCGTGCCGATACCGGTGCCCGTGCCTGTGCCCGTGCCGACATCGGTACCGGGGCCGACGCGCAGCGTTCCCCCCAGCACCGTGACGCGCTCGCGCATCCCGGTCAGGCCGTGCCCCTCGGAGAACGTCACCGCCCGCCCGTCGTCGGTGACCGTCACCTCCAACTCCCCTGAAAGGACCCGTACTCGAATGGTGAGGCGCCCCGCGTCGGAGTGGCGCAGGGTGTTGACCACGGCCTCCTGGACGACGCGGTAGGCGGTGAGCGCCTGGGCCGCGGGGACCGCTCCGCTGTCGCCCTCCAGGTCGTAGCGCACCTCCAGCCCGGCGGCCCGGGCCTGCTCGACCAGATCGGCGACGGACTCCAGGCCCTGCTGCGGCGCCTCCCGGAGCTCGCCGACGAACGCCTTCAGCTCGCTCATGGCCTGCGTGCGCGCGGCGATCGCGGTGCGCAGCGCGGCACGCGCCTCCTCCGGCGAATCGTCCAGGGCCTCGACGGCGACGTTCAGGTGGACACCGACGACGGCCAGGGTGTGGGCGACCACGTCGTGGACCTCCCGGGAGATGCGCAGGCGCTGCTCGGCCAGCCGGGTCTGTTCCAGCTGCACGAGACGGGCGTGGTGCTCGGCACGCCAACGACCGTACTGGCGCCAGGCGTTCGCGGCGGCCAGCACCAGGGCCAGCCAGAGCAGTTCGACGCCGCCCCGGGCAAGGGTCTCGGTGCCGTCCGGCCCCTGCGGGGTCAGGCCGTACATCAGGACGAGGGCCCCGACACCGGCGGACTTGCCGGGGTGGCCGAGCGCGGCGGTGAACAGGGCTGCGGTCAGCGGCCAGATCCACCCGCCCTCGAACAGACCGGCGCTCTGCCAGCCGATGAGCACGGCGGCGGACAGGACGAGCACGAGCAGGGGGTGACGCCTGCGGACCAGCAGCAGTCCGCCCAGGGCCGCCCCGAGATCGAACGTGCCGTTCCATGACAGCGGCGCGCCCATCGCGGCGGGGCCCGCGCCGATGGCCACGGCGGTCAGCAGCGCCAGCGTCACGTCCACCAGCCGCGCCCGCCGGCTGCTGCCACTGCTGCCACCGCTCCACGGAAGCGAGGCCACGCGTGCGCTCACGCGCGAGGCCGCCCGCGCACCCGTCCATGCACCCGTCCGTGCGCGTATCCACGCGTTCGTTCGTGAACTCACTTGGTGAGGCCCGTCGTCATGCGGCTCATGGTGCCCGACGCGGCGGACCGGGGAGCAGCCGAGGCGGTGGTGGCGGCGAGGGCGAGCCAGGCCAGGTCCACGGCGATGACGACGCGCTCGGCCAGCCCCAGCGGGGCGGTGTGGGTGAGGACGGCCCGGTCCACCATCGCCGCGGCGAACAGGACGAACGCCACCGACGACGCCCACGCGAGCACGGTCAGCCCGCGCGCCCCGGACGCCCGCGCCGGCTCGCGCCGCCACGTCATGGTCAGTCGTACGATCGCCACCGCCAGCGCGAGGAACCCCGCCCAGGCCGCGACCCCGTGCACGGTGTCGGCGGTCGAGGGACGGTCCCAGTTGCCCGGCGGGTCGGCCGGGAAGACCGCGGCGACCAGTACGCACACCGCCCAGAAGCCCAGAAGCCACCCGCTCCGTCCACCGCCCCCGGCCCGCACGGTCCGGACGGCCAGGGCCGCCGACCCGAGGGCGATCCCCAGCAGACCGACGGTCACCAGCCAGCCGTGCGGCAGGTTGACGTATCTGCTGACCGTCTCGGCCAACGGGTCGTACCCCTTGTTGACCACGTCGGACGCGGTGAGGGCGAGGACGGCGACCGCGAGGCCGGCCAGGGAACCCGTCTTCGTGAAACTCGTGGAACTCGTGGGAGTCGTGGGAGTTGTGGGAGTTGTGGAAATCGTCTTCGTCATGGGGCTAGACGGTAGGTTTCCGCCCCCTGCCGGGGCATCGTCCCCACCGCGTCACCCGGACCTACGTCATCGGAGCAGCCACGTACTCCGATCGATGTATGCCGGCTCGGTACGCGTCAGCCGCGTTCGCGGGCCTTCACGCGCCGCGTCTGGCTGCGCACCGCGCCCATGCTCGCCCCGATGACGAGGGCGATCGCCAGCGCGTCGGTGGTCGACAGGGCCTGGTCGAGGACCAGGAAGCCGGCCGTGGCCGCGATCGCCGGTTCCAGGCTCATCAGGATCGCGAAGGTGGGGGCGGGCAGGCGGCGCAGCGCCATGAGTTCGAGGGTGTACGGGAGCACCGAGCTCAGCAGCGCCACCAGCACGCCCAGCCCCAGCGTGGACGGGACCAGCAGTTTCGAGCCCGCCTCCATGACGCCCAGGGGCAGCGAGAGGACCGCGGCGACGACCATGGCCAGGGCCAGGCCGTCCGCCTGGGGGAAGCGGCGGCCGGTGCGGGCGCTGAAGACTATGTACGCCGCCCACATGGCGCCCGCGCCGAGCGCGTAGGCGGCCCCGGCCGGGTCGAGGCGGTCGAAGCCGCCCCCGCTCAGCAGCGCGACCCCGCCCAGCGCGAGGCCCGCCCACACCAGGTTGGCCAGGCGGCGGGAGGCCACCACCGAGAGGACGAGCGGGCCCAGCACCTCCAGGGTGACCGCTGCACCCAGCGGAATGCGGTCGACGGCCTGGTAGAAGAGCGTGTTCATGCCGCCCATGGCCGCCCCGAAGGCGAGGACCGTGCCCCAGTCGGCGCGCGAGTGGCCGCGCAGCTTCGGGCGGCAGACGATCAGCAGCACGAGTGCGGCCACGGCCAGGCGGAGGGTGACGACGCCGAGCGCACCGGCCCGGGGCATCAGCAGGACCGCGACGGCGGAGCCGAACTGGACGGAGAGGCCGCCCGCGACGACCAGCGCGACCGGGGCGAGCGCCGCCGCCCGGCCACCGGGGCGGCCCGGCCCCGGCCGCCCGCCCGGGGCGGCGACCGCCCCGGGTACGGCCACGACGGCGGCCCGCTCCGCGGTCGCCACCCCTGTTGCACTGCGTCGGTCGTTCACTTGCGGTGTTCCTTCTGGTCCGGAAGCCGGTCCGGGAGCGGGTTCGGGAGTACGGTCCGAGACGTCTTCCGGCGTTTCGTCCGATACGCACGCGCCGGGCTCCCGTCACGTATGTCCCTCTTACGGTAGGTGTCTCCGCGTGGCACGTGAAATGCCTGCTGGGCTCCCGTTATGCTCCCCGCGCATGAGCCCGGCACAGGACGACGACGACCGCGGCGGGGGACGGCCGGGCCGCGACCCCGGCCGGGGCGTCGAGATCCGCCATCTGCGCGCCTTCCTCGCCGTCGCCGACGAGGGCAACATCACCCACGCCGCCGCCCGCCTCCGCCTCACCCAGCCCGCGGTCTCCCGTACGCTCGCCGCCCTGGAGCAGCAGCTCGGCATCCGGCTCGTCGACCGGTCCACCCACCATCTCGCCCTCACCCCCGAGGGCATCGCCTTCCGGGACAAGGCCGCCGTCGCGGTCGCCGCGTTCGACGAGGCGCTCGCCCCCGGCGGTCCGGGCCGCTGGCCGCTGCGGCTCGGGCACGCCTGGTCGGCGTTCGGCCCGTACACCACACCGTTGCTGCGCCGCTGGCAGGAGCGGTACCCGGGGACCCCGCTCGAACTGCTGCGGATCGACGACCGCACCGCCGGGCTGACCCGCGGCGAGGTCGACGCCGCGTTGCTGCGGGGGCCCGTGGAGGCTCCGGGGCTCGTCACGGAGGTGCTGTTCGACGAGGACCGGATGGCGGCGGTCGCCGCGGACGGCCCGCTCGCCGCCCGGGGCACGCTCCGTCTCGCCGACCTGGCGGGCGACACCGTCGTCCTCAACACCGTGTCCGGCACCACCACCACGGACCTGTGGCCGCCGCACGCCAGACCCGCCGCGACCCTCACCGTCGCCAACACCGACGACTGGCTGGCCGCCATCGCGGCGGGCCGCGGCGTCGGGGTCTCGGCCGCGTCCACCGCCGACATGCATCCGCACCCCGGCGTCGCCTACCTCCCCCTCGTCGAACAGCACCTCCGTGACGAGCCCCGGAGCCTCCACGGGCCCCCGCAGCAACGCGGCGTCGACCTCGCCGCGGGTCAGCCCGGCGGTGCGGTCGTCGATCCGCAGCAGTTCGAGCGGGGTCCCCGGGTACCGCTCCTGCCGCGAGATCCGTCCGTACCCGCTCGCGATCCGGGACGCCCCCGGCCACCCGGCCCTGCCGGCACTCGCCGCCCTCGCCCACGAGATCGTGCGCCG
This sequence comes from Streptomyces sp. sk2.1, assembly GCF_008120935.1. Lineage (GTDB taxonomy): Bacteria > Actinomycetota > Actinomycetes > Streptomycetales > Streptomycetaceae > Streptomyces. Next base: position 629,212 of record NZ_RDBO01000055.1, on the reverse strand, counting down.
GGACGCCCCCGACGACTGAACGACCCGCGCCGGGGCTACGGGGGCGACACCACGCGCCCACCCCGGCACACGGGACCTACGGAGCGTCCACCTTGTCGAGCTCCAGAGTCGGCGGCCCGTCCGGATCGAATGGGAAGTACACCGTCCCCTCACCCTTCGTGTAGAGCTGGACGCCGCCGATCTTGCCGAGTCCACCGTCCTCGACCGCCAGATAGACGAAATCGCTGGACGTCCGGCTGTCGTGGAACTCCCATCGACCGCTGAAGTCGACCGGTCCGGAGCCCTCCCCCATCGACACGTCGGTGACGGAGAACGTCCCGTCGGAATCGAGCCGGACCTCGCCGCCCTTCTCCTCGTTGCGGTACACCCCGGGCAACTTGCCGACATCGACCGGGGTCGCACACCCCGGGACGACTGCCACGGAAGCGACCAGAACAGCGCCGAGCAGCCGCCCGCCTGTCCTTTTCCTCATCACGACCCCAGCGTATTGCCGGGCCCAACGGGCCTGGCCCGGGGGTGGCTTCGGGCTGCGGTCGCCGATGACCGAGAGGTTCGGGCCGGGAGAAGACGGAACCGACGGCATCCGGAGTGCGGCTCACGAGGTCAGTACCGGTCGACGCCCGAGCGAGTTCGACGAGCCACCCGACCGTGCTGAGCCGAGCGGGCGGCTCGATCTCCAGGCCGAGTTCGGCCGGCTCTGTGGCGCAGTCGAACTCCTCGACGGGAAGCGCGAGCAGATCGCGGAGCTCACCGGCGAGCCGGGCCACCGGTCCGGGGTCGGTGCTGTCCAGATAGTCCTGGAACGCGGCCTCATGGCTCTCGAACTCGTCCGACATGTCCTGCGAGTACCAACCACCCAGCAATTGCGCGAGCTCCGGAAAACGGGCGCGCCACTCCCAGTGGGTCTGCGGCGGTGCGGGCGGTGGATCCTGTCCGGTCTCGATGCTCTCCTTGAGCCGGTCCGCAAGCATCAACAGCCATGCCTGGATCTCCGAGTCCGGCAGCCCCGCATCAGGTGAACGCAGGCCCGCCCTTTGTTCAAAGTGTGGCAGCGGAGCGGAGCGGCGTGTCCTTCTTTCAGTGCCTGAAGGTTTCCTTACCCTTCTCGATGGCCTGCTTCACTTTACCCTTCATCTTTTGAACCCTCCCCTTTCCCTCCAGTCTTTCGTTACCCACGGCCCGCCCGACCGATTCCTTTGCTTTACCCTCCGCGATTTCGCCAATGTTCTTGGACTTCTTTCCGATACCCATTTCGCTCTCCCTGACGTCATTCGGGTGGTGGCAGCAGAGTTCCGAGAGGTCCGAGATCCAAGTTGAGATCTTGCATGGAAAGGTCGTACCGGGAGCAGAGTTCAATCATACGACTGTGCAGAATCATCAAAGTTTCTCCGAGGCGCTCTTCCTGTTCCTCGGTGAGGTCTCCTGCGTCGACCCGCTGAAGGGCTTGGCGTTCCATGAGCTGTCGTAGCAGCTCGACGAGTGTGAGTACGAGCTTGATCAGGTCCCGTTCCACCGTGTCCGGGGCGGTGGTGATCCGATGGGCCGGCCTTCGCGCCTCCGCACCGCCCCGGGGCAGGATGTCCTGCGGCACTGCGGGCAGCATGCGGAAGGCGCGGGCGGCGGCATCGGCGACCTCGTCCAGGCGACTTCCGGGCGGTCGGTCCTTACCTGACATGATCGTCTCCTACGGGTGCCGAGATGGCCTGCCACGGGGAAGGATTCTGTTCGCTGATGGAGACGATCAGCGCGCGCAGCGATATGCGTACGAGGTCGATATCGGCGATGGAGAGCACGATGTCACCGGTGAGGACCACGCCTCCGCTCAGCAACCGGTCCAGCAGGTCGATCAGTGCGATCTGCCGTTGCGGCAGCGGCTCCTCCGGCTTGCCCGCCGCCCTCACGGCGTGGCCTTCTTCGGCGGTTCGGCCTCGGTGAGGGTGGCGAAGGAGTACGGGGCCCACGGCCCGGTGACTTCGACGCGTACCCCGGGTAGCCCTTCTGCGGCCTGCATGACATCGGCGCGGAAGTCTTCAGCCTGTTGCAGCGGCACAAGGTAGGCGTCGTTGATGACGTTCTCTCCCGGCCCGCGGGCGAGTTCGCCTTGCTGCGGCCGGTGCTGGACGCGATCAACCGCATAGGCGCGGGCGGCGGCCTCGACCCGCTCGGCTGCCTGTTCGGCGTCCCGATAGGCGTTTTCGCGGGCATGTCGCTGTGCTCTGCGCCGGCTGAGGTATGCCCGCCCGGGGGTCAGACCCGCATCCGTGGGTGGGCCTGCCGGCCTCTCGGCCTCGGCGGCCGCTTCGACATAGATCTTGACGCCCCACTCCACCTGCGCTGCCAGGTCGGTGAGTCTGTCGGCAAACGCTTCGTGACGGGCCCGGAGCATGAGCCGCACCCGCTCGTCGTCGAGGTATACCGTTGCCAGACGCAGTGGCAGGACGGCGGTGCGGGCGGCCAGGGCCTCAATCACCCGGTGATGGGCGCGGGCGACTGACTCCAGCCAGTCCAAGTCCTCAAGATGCGCTCGCAGTGCGGCTTCTTGGAAGTCTTGCTCGGGTACCGGGCTCACGGCGACCACCACATCGTCGCTGTGTTCTGCACGTACCAGATGCACCGTCGTCTCCGCCACTCCGGGGAGCCCGGACAGAGCTTTTTCCAGCGATCCGTCGGCGTCCCGTGCCACGGCGTACGCATAGGAGACCGTGGCGGTCATGGCTCGTCCCGCCTCTCACCGCGGGGGCTCGGCTCTGCCCGTTTGGTGCGGGCGGTGCGGCGGGGGGCCGCGGTGCGGCTCTCCTCGTTCTTGGCCGGTGGCAGCTCACGGTCCTCGCGCAGCGCCGTGATTTCGGCCTGCAGCCGTTTGTTCTCCTCGGCGAGTGAGTGGTAGCCGCCGTTGGCGCGGGACGACAGTGAGGGATCGTGCTCCCACCAGTCAATTCCCATTTCCTTCGCTTTGTCCACCGAAGCGATCAGCAGGCGCAGCTTGATGGTAAGCAGTTCGATGTCCAGGAGGTTGATCTGGATATCGCCTGCGATGACGATGCCTTTGTCCAGGACGCGCTCCAGGATGTCGGCAAGATTGGCCGAGGAACCCTGGCCGTACGGGGCGGACCTGGACGGGAGGTCGCCCAGTCTCCTGGCGACGGGTTCGGTCACGGCCTCTGCACCTCAATTCCTGGTGTCCCGGAGCTTCGACGGGAGCGCGTGGCAATGGGCCCGTTCCGCCGGCTGCCGCGATCAGGTATCAACGCCCTGGACATGGGCCCTGATCTCGTCCAGCCGGTCCAGCAACTCGTCCTCGCGCCGGCCGAAGGTTTCCTCGTCGATTTCTCCCGCCACGAGCGCTCGCTCAAGTGCGGCAAGTTCCTGCTCGACGGGGGCTGGGTCGTAGTACTTGTTCTCCGCGGCCTCGACGACGCGCTCCATGACCCAGGCCACGCCGCGCACCGGCGCCAGCGGAAGAGTTGCGAGTTGAGTCAGCAGTCCCATGGGGACTCCTCAGACGAAGCTGTAGGCGGGCAGCGGGCCGACCAGTCGCAGGTCGAAGTCCTCGCCCAGTTCCTTGGCGATATCCTGTTCCGCGCCGAGGAAGGTCTTCTCGTTGTCCCGCTCCACAAGGAAGGACACATTCAGGAAGTCGTTGCCGGTCGGCTGCGACAAGCGCTCTTCCCGCGCGAATCCGCGCAGCGCATCGAGGACTTCGACGGCGAGCCGTTCCTGCCGCGCTTGCACTTCTTGAGAGACCAGCTCCCCGAGGGCGAGCGGCAGTTCCGGGCTGCTGCGGCCGCTTCTGATCTCCTCATTGAGTTCGCGCGCCTCGTCGGACTCCTGAAGGATCTGGCGCAACAGCGCGTCCTCGTCCTGGGCAGCCTTCAAGTGGAATTCTACGCAGCCCTCCAACGCCCGCAAGCGTTCGCTGAAGTTGTCCGTGCCGTCCTCCAGGACCGCTCGTACAGCGTCGTCGTCCACGGTGGTGAAGCCGAACTGCAGTGGCAGAACGGTGCCGTCGGCCATCAGTTGTTCCTGGACGGCCTGGTGGGCGCTGAGATCTCGGCGTTTGGGACGCAGCTCCTCGGGCGCGTCGCTGACGACCGCGGACAGTGCTTCTGTGTGCACTGTGCGAAGGGGCGCAGGCGGGTCCCCCACCCCGTGGAGGCCGTCCAAACGCTGCGGATGGGTGGCCAGGACAATGGAATACACGTATATGGCCATGGTTCACTCCTCCCGGCGCCGGGCGGCAGGCCGACGCCGCGGCCGCTCCCGCCTCTCCTCGGGCTCCTTGTGTTTCTTTTCTGACTGCTCGGCCTCCTCGTCGTCATGCCCTCCCTTCAGGGCATCGGTCAGCACGTCAGCGGCCCCGCTCAGCGCACCCTTGGCTTTGCCATGCGCTCCGCCCTCGGTCACTTCTCCGACCAGGTCGGTCAGCTGAGACGGAGCCTTGCGGCCCTCTTCCAGGTCGAGGCGGTTACAGGCCTCCGCGAAGCGCAGATAGGTATCCACGCTCGCCACGACGATGCGGGCATCAATCTTGAGGATCTCGATGCCCACCAAGGACACACGCACGAAGACATCGATTACCAGGCCGCGGTCCAGAATCAGCTCGAGGATGTCGTAAAGGTTCCCCGACCCTCCTCCGCCGGCCCTGGAAACGGTTCCTCCGCCCTGCGGCACCATAGTCATGGTGCCTCCTTTCAGCAGCTCACACGTGGCTCCGGACGAGGCCGCTTCCGTTCGTCCGTCGCGCGGTGCAGCAGTGGTATTCCGGCCCTAGCCACGCGGGTCGATCTGGGCTCGGGTGTAGCGGCGGGTGCGCTCGTACGCCAGCAATTCGCCTTCCTTGTCCAGCGTCACCCGGTAACTCGCCATCACGCTGGTCGTGGCGGGAATGCGCTCCAGCTCCAAAACTTCCACGTCCGCCTGCCAGCCGTCCTCCGTCGGCTTCAACGCCGAGACGGACTCGGGCGCTCGCCCCAAAAGCTCCTGGAGCTGCTCAGCCGCATAACGCATGGCTCGCGGGGCCGAAACACGACGGGTCGCATGCTTCGTTTCGTTCGTGCGGCTGCCGGCCCGTCCGGTGCTGGTTTTCTTGACGGTCTTCTTGACGGGCTTCTTGCTGGACGGACGCCGGACGCGCCCTGTCTCGTCCTCTTCGCCTACGGCCATGTTCCCGCTCCGGAATCGGAGACGACATGATGCCCGCGTCACCTTCACAAGACGCTGTTCCATGATATACGGCCTGGGCCGACCGCATCTCGGAGCCAAGAGCTGTCCCGTAATCCCAGGCGGGCGCGCGACGAGAGCTACTTCCCCGAGTTCTCGGCTGCGCTCGAGCAGGGCCGCGTTATCGGGGTTGCCTTGTGGATCTTGGGGTAGCTGTGGCACCCGGTCGCTGGTCGAAGGCACTACTGGTAGCCCGGCAGAGCCTCGCCACTCAGTGACTTGCACGGAGCCTTTCTCCGCTGGAGGTGTTTTCTGCCCTTTGGTCGGAAGCCGCCGCAGATTTCAGGTGTTGCCGACCCCGAAAAAAATTTGAGCAGGCCGCCGAACGAAAGCCGAAGGCATAGTCCCTCATCCACGTCGTCTGTGACGACGACGTGGATGAGCACGTGCGGGCGGTCCGCGCCTATGTGGAGGCCGACTTCGACGAGGCGCCGTCTGCGGTCAGGTCGGTGCCGGGGGCATGGCCGGTACGCGGCGCGGTGGCGATCCAGCACGCCGCGTCAACAGTCCGGTGTTCTGCAGGCATGATTCCTCAGCTTCCGCTCTGACCGGGATACGCACAGTTGGAAGCGGAGCACGGCGCCCGCAGCGCCGGCTGTACACACCATGGCAACAGGACGCGCTCTACCGGACGGTCGCTCTCTGCGCTGGACGGAGCATCGACGCTGACCTGGAGCACTCACCCGCCCACACCTGCACACGGCATCCGCAGCACATCGATGCGGTCAAGGACGAGGCAGAGGCTGCACGGCAGGCAGGGCTGACGCGTCCTTCGTGACCGACGCGGAACCGCCCTTCGAATCGAGGTGGCCGGTGCAGTACGCGTGGTGGGGCAGTTGCATTCCCACCCGCGGAAGTTCCTGGCGCGCCTCTTCCGAAGCAGCCACCTTTGGTCCCGGACGGAACCACGGTCGTCAATGGCCGTCCGCGCCGCATCGTCGGCGGTATCCACGAACGGCACCAGGCCGTGCACGAACTCCTCTCCCGGAGAAGCCCGCCCAGGCTGCGGCCCGACAAGATGGTGGTCTGCGGCTCCGAAACAGGTAGGCCCCCTGCCTGAAGGCGATGCCGGTCACGGCGTCACCGCTGTCGTCCCTGCCCTCGGGAGGGGGTTACGTCCTCCTCCTCTCCTTCTTCTTCCTCGTATTCACCTTCGTCCTCGTCCTCGTAGTCCTCGTCCTCGTCCTCTTCGTCGTCGGGCTCACCCTCGTCCTCGTAGCCATCGTCCTCGGGCTCGTAGTCCTTGTCCTCGGGCTCGTAGTCCTTGTCCTCGGGCTCGTAGTCCTCGGGCTCCTCCTCGTAGTCCTCGTCCTCGGACTCCTCGCCTTGTGAGTCCTCCTGTTCGGCGGCCTCTTCTTCCATGGCGTCTTCGTGGGAAACGACGACTTCACCGTCCCTGATTTCACCGCGCCAGCCCTCGGGTTCTTCCTGGGCAAGGGTGACGTATCGCTGAAAGTGCTTGAAGTCGAGTCGCATTCGGCGTCCTTGGGCGCGCCACAGGTTGCCCGTCTTCTCGAAGAACCCGGACGGGTAGTACTCCACGACCAGGACGATTCGGGTCAGGCTGGGTGCCAGCTCATGAAAACTGACCGCACCGCGGGTAGTCCCCTTGGCCCCCTCGGATGTCCAAACGATGCGATCGTCGGGAATCTGTTCCTGGACACTCGCTTTGAAGCCGCGCGAGGAGGGGCCGACTTTGACCTTCCAGTCACTGGACATCTCGTCGCTCTTCGAGACATCGCGAACGCCCTTCGCAAAGCTGCTGAACTGGTCGTACTGCGTCCAGTGGTCGTACGCGACACGCAGGGGCACTCCCACATCGAGAACCTCGATGATGTTCATGACCTTGCCGCCGCTCGACTTGCGTTTCCCCTTTCCACCGCCGAACGCTTCCTTGACCTTCCCCACGACTTTGTCCTTGACACCCTTGGCTTTCTCTCCAACGAATGCCTTCAGCGGGGAATCACCCTGGAGAATACGGGAGCCGATCGCAGGAAGCGATCCGCTCTCGGCCACATCGGTGAGCTGCCCAGTGACATCGGTCAGTTTTTCGCCCGCCTTCTCGGCGAGGTTCTCCACCTGTGCACTGAGGAATTTGGACGCCTCTTCGCGAAGCCGATCCGCACCCGACATTTGCGCCGTGGACTGGTCTGTTTCCGTCCTGGTCATGGCTGGCTACCTCCGACGATCGGCACGCTTGGACGCTGCTCGCTTCGACGACGTCGTCTTCCGGGCGGCGGATTTCTTGGCCGGAGCAGTTTTCTTCGCAGCCGTCTTCTTCGCCGGAGCCGTCTTCCGGGCGGCGGATTTCTTGGCCGGAGCAGTCTTCTTCGCAGCCGTCTTCTTCGCCGGAGCCGTCTTCCGGGCGGCGGACTTCTTGGCCGGAGCAGTCTTCTTCGCAGCCGTCTTCTTCGCCGGAGCCGTCTTCCGGGCGGCGGACTTCTTGGCCGGAGCAGTCTTCTCTCCATGGGCGGGAGCAGCCTTCTTCCGCGCCGCGCCTCCTCTGGGCTGGGCTGGTTGACGAGAACTGCGGCGCTGCTTCGACTGTCTCGCTTCCGGCTCTTCCTCTTCCTCTTCCTCTTCCTCCTCGTACTCCTCTTCTGGCTGCTCCTCCTCTTCCTCGGCCTGGCCCTCTTCGTACTCGGCCTCCGGCTCTTCTCCTTCCGGTTCCTCCTCTTCCTCGTACTCTGCGCCTTCCTCTTCCTCCTCGTACTCCTCTTCTGGCTGCTCCTCCTCTTCCTCCCCCTCATCCTGCTTCTCACCGAGCCGGGCCGTACGGTCACTGATGGCGTCGGCAAGCGAACTCATGCCCCGGTCGGCGGCGGCAGCCACTGCCTTACGGCCTGCGTCGAAGACTTCCCCTTTCAGCTGCTCCTGCAGCTCGGCGAACTGGGGAATCTCTCCCAGTCTGCGCATCCCTTCGGCGGCAAGCTGTCGGGGTTCAAGGCCGAATCGTCTCCCTGCCAGGTACGTTGCAATGGTCAGGGCCAGTCGGCCCTTTTTCGTCCGGCCCAGCACATAGCCGCCCACTACTGCGGCCGCGAGGGTCACCTTGGCTGCGTTATCCATGAGTGCGTCACCTTCGATCATTCGGTGCGGGGCCGACCTAGCCGGTCGAGTAGCCTTTCCTCTTCCCGGTTCGAACTCCCTCCGTGTCGATACATCCGTCTTCAAGTTCCCGTTTCAATAAATCCAGCTGGGCACGGAGCTCTCCTGAGTCGTGCAGTTCCGCTCGGCATTGTCGCGGAGCTTCCGCCACCCCGATCAGACCGCGGACCTGTGCTATGGGGAGCGTGAGCAGTCCCATGATCAGACTCCGGCGGCCTGAACGTGAGTTCCTGCAGCGGCGGCGAATTGGCAACAGGGCAGCGGACCCTCAGGACTCATCCCGACGTGCTCGCGGTGCGCGCTTCCGAATCGCTCCGCCACGCCTCGGAAGTCGCGGTTTTCGCCGCAGGACTGTCGTTCTTCTGCCATGTATTCAAGTCTGATCGGTATCGGGCGCCTCGCACCTTGAGCGGAGCCAAGGGCTGTCCCGCCAATCCCCGGTGGGCGCGCGACGACAGCTACTTCCCCAAGCTCTCGGCTGCGCTCGAACAGGGAGACCCCACTCCTCGCTGCGTTGTCGGAACGTCCGAATGCATCCAGCATGCGGATGCCCCTCCGCCTTGCGATGCACCGCGTCTGACGCCGCGCGCCGATCCACCGTGGATTACGGGCAACCCTTAGCGGTCACATCAGCCGGGGTGGGCGGCCGCCGTGTGGGTCGATTTTTTGGCGGTGTAGCGGACGACGGCACAAGCCCATCCTTAGCCAGGTGCTCGCATCCCCGGCAACGTTCTCGCCGGCCTGCCAGTGCGCCCACTTCGAACTGCGCCTGTCGGAGGCGTACCCGCGACGGGTCTCCAGCCGCCACGCCGTGTGCCGGAACTCGCGGAACAGATGGGAGATCGAGGAGAACGGCTGCAACTCCGGCGCCTCGGACCTCGGGTGCGACAACCCCGATCGCTCCCCAAGAGAGGAAGCGACCTCCTCACAGGTAGAGCTGTCGCTCGCAGGCCCGGCAGAAGGTCTTGCCGGCGCGGTTCTCGGTCTGTCGGTGCTCGCACGCCACCGTCCCGGGCCCGCCCGCAGGTGGTGTGTGAGCGGGCAGGGCGAGCCTCGCGGGCCGCGTGGGCTGTACGGGTCGTGCGGCGTGGCGGTCGGTTGTGTCGCGGTCGTGGGTCTGGGATCGCACCATGCGGTCGAGTTCCACCAGGCAGGGGCCGCACGCGTACACGTCGCCCGTCGCGCCGGGGGTGTTCACGGAACCGATCCACAGCACGCGCACACCCTCGCGGCGGCAGTACAGCCAGCAGGACCCTGTCACCCACGCGTTGCCGTCACCGGTCCGCGCGACCGGCGGCCACGCGTCGCGCCACGGCCGACCGGCGGCGGGGGCGAACATCACGGCGTGCCTCCGTGCGTCCGCGCGAGCCGGGCCGGTTCCGCCGACGGCCGCAGCACCGCGTAGTCGCCGAAGTTCCGGCGGTAGCGCCGGTGGCCCGTCTCCTGCGTGTGCCCGCGCTGCCACTCCTCCACCGGTTCGGGACCGCCGTACGTACCGGACTCCGCACCGCACTCGGTTTCGTCGCCGGACACGCAACGGGCCTCGTACTCCGGTTCCGCCGTCGCGTCCTGCTCGACGGAGAACGGGACGTAGCGGAACACCCGCCGGGTCACCGCCCCACCTCCCGCCGGAGCGCGGTGGCGAGCGCGCGGGCCGTCGCCACGTTGCAGCGCCCCAGATCGATCAGCACACGCGGGGCTGTCCCGGCGCAGGAGGCGGCGTCGAGGGACAGGGACGGCAGTTTCACCCCCGCCGCCCCGAGCGCGTCGCCCAGTTCGTCGCGCGCCCGCTCGGCCTCCCCGATGCCCTCCCCCGCCGACTGTCGCCTGCCGGCTGCTGCCGCCGTGTCCACCGCTCCGTGCACCATCGACCGTTCACTCCCGCTGCTCTGCGTGACCCGTTGCTCACACCATGGCTTCGGGGCGCGTACGCTCGATAGACCTGGAGCCATTCCAACGCAAGCGGAATACCGGGGAGTTGAACAGGTGATCGAAGGGGCCGACCAGGCACAGGAGCCGGCGAACGGTGCCGTGTACTTCGGCGAGGAGACCAAGGCGCTGCGTGAAGCCCTGCGGCTGTCGCAGGAGCAGTTCGCGGACAAGCTGCACTACCGGCAGGCACAGGTCAGCAAGGTCGAGAACGGCGCCGTGCTCGCGTCGGAAGCCTTCGCGGACGCCATGGACCGCGTGGCCGGAACGCCCGGCGTGTACGCCCGGCTGCGCGCCAAACTGAGCAAGCAGGGGCATCCCGAATGGTTCGTGCCGTACATCACCCTTGAGGAGTCCGCGAGCGGGATCACGGACTACTCGTGCACGTTCCTCATGGGTTTGTTGCAGACCCCGGAGTACGCGAGGGCCGTCATCCGCGCCGCCTTCCCGCGCGAGACGGCGGATCAAATCGAACGGCGCGTGGAGCTGCGCATCAGGCGGCAGGTCGTCATAGAACGCGACGCACCACCGCTCCTGTGGGTCGTGATCCACGAAGCCGTCCTGCGCGCATGCGTCGGTGGTCGGGACGTCATGATCGGGCAGCTTGAACACCTGATCGCGCAGATGGCATCGCCCCACGTCACGGTCCAGGTGCTGCCGTACAGGGCAGGTGCCGCGCCCAGCCATCTGCCGTTTACGCTGCTCTCGTTGAACGACACCCCCCACGCGGTCTACACCGAGACCCCCACCCATGGTGGTCAGGTGGACGACTCCCCTAACGTGGTGACGACAGCCGTCGGCATGTTCGACCGGCTTCGCATGGCGGCGCTGTCCGAGGAAGAGTCACTGACCCTGATTCGCAAGATCATGGAGGATCACGCCACATGAGCAGCATGCCCGGCCCTCGGTCCATACGGTGGGTCAAGAGCACCTACAGCGGCGGTGAGGGGCAGTGCGTCGAGTGGGCGCCCGACCACGCGCGCGCAACCGGTGAGTTCCTGATCCGCGACAGCAAGAACCCCGACGGCCCGCACCTGGCCCTGACGCATGAAGGGTTCACCGGCCTCGTGGAACTCGCCAAGCGCCACGGGTGACCCGCTGGGACCCGACCGGGCGGCCCCCGCTGTGCAGCGGGGGCCGTTCGTCAGGCTCGGCTCGGCTTCTTCGGCCGACCGCCACCGGTTCCCTCAGGTCGTTTCGTTCGGAGTGGTGATACGTCCGCAGGATGGCGGGCGTCGGCGGGCCGGGGACCGTGAGTGCCGGGGAAGCCCTGATGAGAGGCCCGACAGCCCCTCCACGCCTCATGCGGCCGTCTGTGTCCCCTGGTCGGCCTCGTCCACCAACTCGTCCAGAGCCGCACGCGCGAGAGGGACGAAGCGCCGCCGCATGTCCTCCACGACAAGGCCCGTTTCCGCAGCCGAGGAGCGATAGCGGTCCTTCTGCTCATCGGTCAGCGGCCCCCTGCTCAGTTCCATCAGGTACTGAATGGGCGGGTGGATGTGCCGATCCATGGCTTCGGCGTACTCGGCACCGGCCTGTGCCACACCAGCGGGTCCTTCGAGCTCGACAGTGGTCGCCGCCTGCCGGGTCATGCGTACGGCGTCGATGGCCGCACCCCGCCGTATGTCGTAGCGATGCTGGTCGTAGGGCTCCAGCGTCAGCTGTGCCAGTTGCCAGACAGCCCCCTGCGCTTCATGAGCTGCGTCCATCAAGCCCTGGTAGGCGGCTTGTCGACGATCCCGGCGCCACCTCCGGTGCTCGACCCGTAGTTCACGAAGCGCGGCGCGATCCTGTGCGGCCTCTTGGCGTATCTGCTGCCGTTCCAGAGCCTCGTTCTTTCGCCGCTCGATCCGAGCGGTCACAAACGCCGTCAGTCCGCTGCCCAGGAGCGTGCCGACGATCGCGATGGCCGTGGTCATCAAGGTGCTCGTCACAGGGAGACATTGTGAAGCACGGCCGCGCACCCATCCGGGCGATCAGCGCGAAGCCGCCTCCGCCCGTGCGGCCTTCACTTGGTGAGTCGGCGACAGCCGATCAGGCCGGTGGCTGCTGTCGAGCGCCTGATCAACGGGCTGAGGGCCTGGCGCGGCATCGCCACCCGGTACGACAGGACTCCGAAGGGCTGCCTCGCCGGCCTGCACTTGCGCGCCTCGATGATCCGGGTCGAAGACCTGGCCCGAGCGGGCTTTTGATCACCACTCGATACGCGCCCCAGAGCCTGTGCGGAGTCGTGATCAAGGGGGTGGTCGGCAGTCGCCGGCATACCCGAGCTCTTGTCGGACACCGCTTAGTTCTTCTTAGTTCTTCTTAGTTCTTCTGCAGGGTGCGGGTGACACCCGCGATGACGGCTGTCGTCAGCATCCAGCCGAAGGCGATCAGCAAGTAGGCCAACCATTGGAGGAAGTCGTTCGACCAGTACCACCCCGTGCGCTGGCCCAGCCCCCCGATGGGGATCAAGAGGTCGAGTGTGTAGACGAGGGGCTGGAACGGGGCGCCTTCGCCCTGCTTCACCGGCGTCGGAGACTGCGTACGGAAGGCCAGGGTGCCCAGCAGGGTCAGTATCAGAAGCCACACACCCGCCAGCCATGGCCGGTAGCCGTAACCTACGGTCACATCGAGCAGGTGCCCCCAGGCGCGTGCCGGCAGGGACAAGGTGCGACGCCGGTGACGCTGTTTGATCAGGAGCACGCGCCGGGCGTCGTCGTCGTGGCCGATCTGCCGGTACCAGCCCGCAAGTTCTTCGTACGGCTGAGGGGAGTAGCCGGGATTTCGGCGGATCCACGCCAGGCGGCGCGCGACGTCGTCCCTCGCGAGCGTTCCGCCGTCGTCTGCCGCGGATGACGCGTCCCCGAATCGGATGGAGCCGTATCCGAACCCGTCCAGCAGCACCTTTCCCGGCCAGCTCCGCTCGCTGTCCTGGAACCAGGCGGCCTGCGCGAACCGGAGATCAACCGATCCTGAGAGCGGTGCGGCGGTCCTGAAGTCGAAGTCCGCCACTTGCATCGCTATGCAGTCCAGGGCGATGCCGCCCCCGTTCAGACAGGCCCCCTCGAAGGTCAGCAGACCTTCTATACGGGCCCTTCGCAGTCGTACCTCTCCTTGTGCGGTGAACCCTTGGGAGCAGTCCACGGTCGAGGTGACCACGCCGCCTGCGGCAAGTGCGACGCCCCCGGCGTTCTCCAGCCGTGCGGCTTGCAGGAACAGGCCGCTGGGTATGTGCGCGCCGGGCAGTCGTAGCCCGCCTTGCGTGGTGAGCCGTTCGCCGAAGACGCCGCCTTCCAGGATCAGGCTGCCCGCGAGCACCGCCCACTCTCCGGGACCGGAGATTCTGGCATCTGTGAGCAGCAGATTTCCGGCCACATGAGCGTTGGCGAGTACGAGAGGGCCGCCTTCGAGGGCCGACCGTCTCAGGTCCAGATCACCCCCGATTCGGGCGAGTTCGGCGTCGATCCCGGGGACCCAGCTGTCCGTGATCGCCATCGTCCCGGTCGTGGCGCCATACACGTTCACTGCCTCGTCCAGTCGGCAGCCCTCAAGTGAGAACGTGTGGCAGATCTCCGTTCCTGACAGGTCGAGACGGCCGGTGATGCGTGTCCCGGCGAGCCGGAGGGCGGCGACGGCGCCGGACCGATCGTGATTCCCGCCGAGCAGCAGCGCCGCCACGACGGCTGCGCGGACAGTGCGTTCGGGGCCCCACTCCTCACCCGCGGCGGGGTCGTCGGCCTCGGGCATGCCCGTGCTCAGATCAACTCGATGCCCCTTGGGAAAGGCATCCCACAGCGCGCGCTCCGGCGGGGTCAACTCGCTATATGACAGCACTCATGCAGCGTAGTGACCTCCTCGCCCGGTCGTGGCGGTGCCGGTCCTCACGCTGAGCCCGAAGGGCCCGATGGACTGTCCGGAGCCGGGCCAGGCCAGGCCAGGTCAGCCGGATCGCGGTTCTGCACCTCTTCGAGCAGCGGATCGGTGATCAGGTCCAGGCACGCGCCGAGCAGCCGACGGGTGGCCGGGGACGCGTGAAGTTCCTCCGGCCTCCCACCACTGGGCCGCCTTCGGCAATCGGTGCTGAAGAGGATCACGTGATCCGCTTTCACTCCACGAGCGCCTGGTTCGGTTCGCTGCCGGATGCCTCTGCCGGGGCCGGGGCCGCCTCCGGGCGCCCGGGGAGCAGCGGGCTGGCCACCAGGATCACCACGGCAACGGCGAAGACGAACCAGTAGGCGTGCTGGAAGCCGTTGATGCCACTCCCGGCGGCCCCGCCCGTTCCGGCGGCGGCAAGGATCAGGGCGACACAGGCGACGCCGAGCGCCCCGCCGAGCTGGTTGAGGTTGTAGAGCACGGAGCTGCCCTGCGGCACCTTCTCCGACGGCAGCGTTCGGTACAACGACCCCATGGTCGGTGCGCCCACGGCACCCAGTCCCAGACCGATGGCCAACACGGCCACTGCGGACCGGACTTCGCTGCCCCCGTCGCCGAGGCGGGTGAGGACGACCGCGCCGACCGCGGCCAGCACCGCCCCGCCCTGGACCAGCTTGCGTGCGCCGAGCTTGTCGCTCAGCCGTCCGGCGAGGGGCATCGCGAGCGCCGAGCCCAGGCCGAGCGGCGCCACCAGCAGTCCTGCGGCGCGAGCCCCGTGATCGTGGATCACCTGGTAGTAGAGGGGCAGGGCGAAGAGGCCGGCGTACGTGCCCAGACCCACGAGGCCCTGCACGGTGACGCTGGCGGCGAAGCTGCGGCTGGTGAAGAGACGGACGTCGATCAGCGGCTCGGTACGCCGGGTGCGCAGCGCGTGGCGGACGTACGCGAGGAGCAGGAGGAGGCCGGCGGCCAGTGGGACGAGCACCGCGGGCGTGCCGAACGTGGCCTTCTCGCCCGCCTGCGTGAGTGCGTACACGGTGGCCGCGAAGCCCGGAGCGAGCAGCACGGCGCCGAGGACGTCGAGCGGTGCCCGGGACCTGTGCTCACCGGCGGGCTCGGAGGGGATGACCCGCAGGGCGAGCAGGGCGGCGATGATGCCGATGGGCAGGTTGATGTAGAACATCGCGCGCCATCCCAGGCCCTGGAGCACGATGCCGCCCAGAACGGGACCGAGGACGGGCCCGAGCGAGAGCACGACACCCATCATTCCCATGACGCGTCCGGCCCGGCCGGGTCCGGCCGCCCGGGCGAGGATGACCAGCACCAGCGGGTCGACCACACCGGCGCCGATGCCCTGGAGGACCCGGAAACCGATCAGGCTCGCCATGTCCCAGGCGAGTGCGGAGGCGAGCGATCCCGTCAGAAAGACGACGAGCCCGAAGAGCCAGAGCGGCTTGACGCCGAACCGGCCGACGGCCCAACCGGTGATGGGGATGGTCACGGTGAGCGCGAGGAGATAGCCGGTCGAGGCCCAGCTGATGGCGCCGAGGGAGCTGTGGAACTCCTCGGCGAGTGTGTCCGCCGCGACGGTGACCATGGTGCTGTCGAGGATCCCCATGATCCCGCCCAGCAGAGTCACGCCGATCAGCCGCAACAGGGCGGGATCCAGGCGGTCGTCTCTGATTTGAGGCATGTCTTCCCACTCCGTTGCACGCAAGGAGAAATAATTTGAACCGTGCGGTTCAACGTAGCCATGGACGACGACGCCACGCAACCGTAAAGGCCATTATTTTGAACCAATTGGTTCAATAGGTGGTCCTTGGTCGTACCATGGCGGGGTGAGCGGAGCCAGAACCCCAGAAGCGAGCAGGCGCACCGTGTCACGCGGGCGCATCGACAAGCGGCAGGCGATCCTCGAAGCCGCGTTTCGGACCTTCGCTCGGGACGGGTACGGGCAGTCGTGCGTACGGGAGATCGCGGCCGAGGCAGGCGTGGCCAAGCCCACCGTGTACAACCACCTCGGCGACAAGGAAACCCTCTTCCGCGAGGCGATGCGGGCGGCCGTCGGGCGCACGACGGCCGACGCGCTGGCCGCGCTCGATGGGTTGCGCGAGCCGGGCGACGAGGTGCGCGATGCGCTGGAGAACGCCGGGTGCCGGCTGCTGCGCAGCCACTGCTGCGCGGACTTCCAGGCGCTGCGCTGGCTGCTCCACGCCGAAGCCACCCGTTTTCCCGACTTGCTGGACGACTTCCAGCGGAACGGCGCGGAGCGCCTGCACGAGGCTCTCGCGGACCGTCTGGCCCGGCTCGCACTCGACGGTCGACTGGACATCAGTGACCCCGGCCTGGCCGGCGAGCAGTTCCTGGCCCTGCTGACCGGCCCCATGGAGCGGCGCTCCCGGCTGGCCACGCGCGAGGTCCCCGAAACCGAGCTGCGCTCCGTCGCCCGCGCCGCGACCGACACCTTCCTGCGCGCCTACGCCGCCCCTTAGAAGTCATCCCGATCGGGGAGCCCGCGGCAGCAGATGGCGACAGTCGTAGCCCTTGCCGGCATGGCGCTCGCCGGGCCTGCGCCGACGAGGGCTCCGGCGGGACCGGATGGGCGGTCGGCCTTCACGAGCGGGATCAGGGCCTGACTGTCGTGGGCGCTGGCGTCGGAGATTCCGACGGAGACGGGCAGACCGGTCTCCTCCCCGACTTCCCCGACTTCCCCGACTTCCCCGACGGCGGTTCCCGGCAGCGAGTCGCCCATGTCCATTCCGCCGCCCGGCGAAGCAGACGGGTTCGCCGATTTCTGGTCGGGGAGTCGCAGGAACCGGCGCGTGGGTGGTTCATCGACAACCATGAGCATGGCGGGTTCACGGTTGAACAGACTCTGGATGGCCGTGGCGCTTCAACGGCAGTCGGGCCGGCGACGACTTCGGCACCTCGACTTGCCTGCCATGATCAACGACAGTCAGTTGCGACATCGGTCTGGAGCTGCACATGGATGTAACCGAGTCAGGGCATTCCGCGCGAGTGTCCGCGTATGCGGATGTACGCGCACAGCTGTCTCTGATCAGTGACCGGCGGCTTGAGGATGCGGTGGCTGCTGCGGCGAATCCCGGTTCCGGCATCGGCGGCAGGTCGGCGGAGATGCAGGTGGCGGGGAGGCGCGTCTTCGTCAAGCGGGTCCCGTTGACCGACATGGAGTTGCAGCCGGAGCACGTGCGGTCGACCGCCAACCTGTTCGGTCTTCCCCTTTTCTATCAATACGGGGTGGGGTCGGCGGGGTTCGGTGCCTGGCGTGAGCTGGCAGCGCACATCCTGACAACGGGCTGGGTGCTGAAGAACGAATACGCGGGGTTCCCGCTGCTGTATCACTGGCGGATCCTGCCGGACAGTCCTCCCACCGGCTTCGCCGATGAGTTCGGGGGCGTGGACGGGGCCGTGGCGCATTGGGATGGGTCGCCGTCGGTGCGCCGCAGGCTGGAAGCCATCGGACGGTCGTCCTTCAGCCTGGTGCTCTTCCTGGAGCATGTGCCCCAGACACTCGGCGGGTGGTTCGGCGAGGCACGGAACATGGCCGGGCAGGAGCAGGGAGGCCAGTCGCCCTACCTGTGGGTGGAGGATGCGCTGCGGCGGGGAACGGAGTTCATGAGCACGCGCGGGCTGGTCCACTTCGACGCGCACTTCTCCAACCTGCTCACCGACGGCCGGCAGGTGTACTTCACCGACTTCGGGCTGGCCCTGAGCCGCGACTTCGAACTCTCGGCGGAAGAGGACGCCTTTCTTGCCGATCACCTCGTGTACGACCGTTGCTACGCACCGGGCCACTTGCTTCGTCATCACCTTCCCGACAGCGTGCGTGGTGGCGCCGACCACGGGACCTTCCTGCGCGAATGGGTCGCGGGCCGCCGGCCCTCCGGCGTTCCGAACGACATCGGCGCGATCCTCGGTCGTCACGCGCGGCACGCGATCGTCCTGGACGACTTCCACCACCGACTGATCACACGGAGCAAGGGCACTCCTTTCCCCGCAGCCGAAGTCCGGCGAGCGCTGAGCGGTGCATGATCGTTGAGGAGGTGAGGCTTGCCGCACCCCTCTCCGCGGCGGCCCCGGCTGTCGGCGGACTGGACGTCACGTACGGTCTGCGGCATGGCAGCAGAGGATTCGAAGACCCCCGGGCCCCGGGTGCAGTTGGTCATCGGCATCATCCGCCGGGGCGACGAGATCCTGCTCGTGCGGGAGAGCCTCGGCGCCGACGGCGAGATCCTCTGGTCGTTGCCCGGCGGCGGGGTCGAGGACGGCGAGCTCATGCACGAGGCTCTCCGACGCGAGCTGCGGGAGGAGACCGGGCTGCTGGTGGGCGACCCGGTGCGGACCGCGTTCCTCATGCACATCGACTCCGAGCGGCACCCTTCGGCGTTGGCCGCCGCCTTCGAGATCGACGAGTGGTCGGGGGACATCGCGCCGCAGGACGACGACATCGAACAGGCCGCCTTCTTCCCCCTGCCCGAGGCTCTGGAGCTGCTCGGCGAGCTGGACAGCGCAACGCAGCGGGAGCCCGTCGTCGGCTATCTGACCGGGGCCGTCGCGCCGGGAACCACCTGGCTGTACCGCAACCGGGGCAAGGAGGAGAAGCTCGTCGCCCGCTGGTGACATCGGACAACGGCCGCCGCACGCCGAGGCGTTGAAGCGGCACCCGGCGGAAGTACCGGCCCAGGCCCTCCGGGGGCGGGGCGTTACCCGGCGTCCCCGGTCAGGAGGGCGTAGGCGGCCGCGGCAAGGACGAGGCCGGTGACGAACAGCCCGAAAAGGAGGGCGAACACCGCGAAGACGATGTCGCCGATCAAGGCGGCCCGCGACTCGACGACGGTCACGACGTACGGCTTGTCCTGGTGGTAGGCGACCATGATGGTCAGGTCGTTGCTGCGCTTGTGGGCCTTGCGCGCCACGCCGTGCCGGTCGATGTACGCGTACGTACCGAACCGGCCGCCCAGGAAGGTGTCGCTCCCGACCCGCCGCGCCTGGACGATGATGCCGTCCCGCGGCAGGTACCACGTGCGGTACGCGCTCTGCGCCGCGGTGCCGCCGTAGTAGAGGCCGAGCGGGCCGAGCGGGCCGAGCAGCACCGTCGTGAGCGCGACGGACCACTGCCCGCAGATCCCGAGCGCGATGGCGAGGGCGATGATGACGGTGCCCACGGAGAGCGCCCCGATCTTCCGCCGTCGCTTCCGGGTGCGCTCCCTGCGCTCGTCGGGGCTCTCGGTCAGGGTCCGGATGGCGACCATGGATGCGCCGTCGGCCGGCTCGGCCGCCCCGTCACGCTCCGGGAGGATCTCGTTGACGTTCTCGGCGAACAGGGCCACGGCCGCCTCGCTCGCGTCGTCCATGCGGTGCACGGTGGCCACCGTTCCCGCGGGCGCGGTGAGTTCGACCGCGACGGTACGTCCCTCGGCGCGCACGCGCTCGATCGCCCGGAGCGGGATCCGGATCTCCTGGTCGGGCCGCCGCAGCATGAGCGCGTCTCCCTCACGACGCAGCGTGGCACCGCTGGAGTTGTGAAGAATGGGTATGGGAGATGCGATCGACATGTGCGTGATCATAGGGCGGGAGCGCCGGAAACAGGACCCTGTCGCCGTGGGGTCACAGCTCAAGTGCGATCCGCACCCGGCTCCGCCGCGCCGTCGATTCCGTCTCCGGCACGAACTGGGAGGGCACCGGCGTACAGCCGGACGTCCCTGCGCCGCCGACACCCTCGACCGCGCGCACGCCCTGGCCCTCGCCCGGCCGGCGGGCCGCCCCGGTCCGGCTCACCGACGGCACCGCGTGGAGCGGCGCCCGCCGGACCGATGAGTTTCCGGGGCGGGGCCGGTCTGCATGGGTATGGAGACCTACACACTCGAAACGGCCGGTGCGGACCTCGTCTACGACGTTCGCGGGCCGCTGCCGACCGCGGACGGACGCCCGCCGTTGCTGATGATCGGGCAGCCCATGGACGCCGCCGGCTTCGCCGCGCTCGCCGCGCGCTTTCCTGAGCGGACCGTTGCCACCTACGACCCGCGCGGCCTCGGCCGCAGCACCCGCAAGGACGGCAGGACCGACCACACGCCGCAGACCCAGGCCGACGACGTGCACGCCGTCATCGAGGCGCTCGGGGCGGGGCCGGTCGAGATGTTCGCCAGCAGCGGCGGAGCGGTCACCGCGCTCGCGGTCGTGGCGCGGTATCCCGCGGACGTGACCACCCTGGTCGCGCACGAGCCGCCGCTCATCACCCTCACGCCGGACGGCCCGGCGGCCGTGCGGGCGCGGGCCGCCGTCCGGGACGCCTACGAGAAGCGCGGCCGGTGGGCCGGGATGGCCGCGTTCGTGGCCATGACCTCGTGGGAGGGGGAGTTCACCGACGCGTACTTCGCGCAGCCGGAGGCCGACCCCGCCGCGTTCGGGATGCCCACGGAGGACGACGGTTCACGTGACGACCCGCTGCTGTCCGACCGGTCGTGGGCGGTCAGCGGCTACCGGCCGGACGCCGACGCGCTCGCCGCCGCGCCGACCCGCGTCGTGATCGCCGTGGGCGAGGAGTCCGTGGACGTGCAGACCGGACGCACATCCGTCGCGACCGCCGAACTGCTCGGGCAGCGGGTGACCGTGTTCCCGAGCCACCACGGCGGCTTCTGCGACGGGGAGTTCGGATACCCGGGGAAGCCGGACGAGTTCGCGCACCGGCTGCGCGAGGTCCTCGACGGCGCCTCGTAGGACGACTGCCGACCGGGGCGTCTTCCACCCCGGGTGCTCCGGTCCCGGACGCCGGGCTCCGGCCCCAGGGGGAAAGTGGCCGGTGGGCCGGACCTAGACTGCGTCCGTCTGGAGGGCAGAGGCATGGCGGAAGTGCGCGCGGAGCACGGGTGGGCCGAGCGGCTGACGGAAGGGACCATCGTCGCCGTCGTGCTGGGCCTCTCGTCCTTCTTGCTGGGCGGACCCGCCATGCTCTTCGGTACGGCGATCTGGCAGTCGGCCACCGACACCGGCACCACCACGGCCGGTCAGTTCCTGGTGCCGGCGGTCTTCCTCGTCCTCATGGTGCTGCCGCCCGCCCTGGCCTGCCTGGTGTTCCGTTCGGGCCTGCGCAAGGAAAAGAAGCGACTGACGGCGGCGGTTCCGGCAGCGCTGACGCTGCTCGGCGGGTCCTTGGCGTTCTTCGTCTTTCTGTGTCTGGTCTTCGCGCTCACGGGCTGACCACCGACAACCGCCGCAGTCGGTGGTCAGTCCGCCGGTCCTGTGCCGGTGCCGGGTTCGCGGCAGGGCCTGCACAGTCCGTCGCGGAACGCCTCGGGGCGGCCGGGGGTTCGGCATTCGGTGCACTCGGCCAGCATCCGGCGCAGCGGGGCCTCCGACGCGGACCCGGCGGCGGGAGCGGGCAGGCGGGGCGGGAGCTTGTCGCGCAGGCGGCGTCGTACGAAGCCGAAGGGCGAACCGATGGCATCGGGGAGCCCGGCGGCCAGGGCACTGGTCAGGTACTCGGCGCCCACACCCCGTTCGAACCACTCGGCCGCCAACTGCTCCAGCTCCGCACAGTCCGCCGCCGAGAGCGCCAGCCGGGCGTCCGTACGGCCCAGCCGCGCCAGGGCCATGAACGCCCGCGAAGGCCGCCGGTCCCCGTCCGCTTCCGGCCGAGGCTCCTGCTGCGGCTCTGCGGTGCGTTGCTCCGGAACCGACACCGGTACGGGAACGGGCACTGTTACCGGTACGGGCTCCGGTACGGATACGGCCTCGGCGGCCAGGAAAGCGTTCCACCATTCGTTGTCGTGGGCGTTGCGCGACCAGTAGGTCCGGGTGACCCAGCGAACCTGGTCGCCCTCGCCCCGCAGTTCTCGTACGCGTCGCAGGTGACCGGCCACGCTCAGGGCTTTCAGCGCGCTGCCGACGGCCGTCTGGCCGTACAGCGGGAGGTTCTTGGCCAGTGACTTGGTGTCCACCGCCGAGCCGTCCGACAGGGCTTCGATGTAGCCCGCGATGTGCCGCTCGCGCTCGGGCAGGAATGCGAAATCGCCTTCGAGCGGCGGACGTCGCTCCGGCACGGAACGCTTCCCGTAGCCCGCTCGGGCCATCGGATGAGCACGCGAGGGTGCGGGCGTACGCGGGGCAGGGCTAAGGTCTGAAACAGCCACGGGATCGCCTTTCAGCGGATCGATCTTGGGGTCAGACCCCGGCCGGTGCTCCAACACCGCGTTCGGGGTCATTACGTTCGGCACCGTAGACAGCCGTGACCCTGTGCCGCAAGTCGGTCACGATTAGTCATACTTGCTGGCCGTTACGGGTTCGGGAGGGGCGGGGGGTTCCCCAAACCCCCCAACAAACCAACCAACCGCTTGAACGGCAGAGCTCGAATCCCGGATCTCGAATCCCGAAGCTCAAGCCCCGGGCCCGCGCCTCTCCTTCGTACACACTGAAGAGTGAACGGACCTTCCCGAAGCTCGAAGTCCGGAGCTCGAAACCCGAGACCCGAGACCCGAGCTCCGGGGTCAGGGCTTCGGGATCAGGGCGCGTCCGGTTCCGGGGGCAGTCCCTCCGCCAGCAGTTCCGCCAGGTGCCGGGCCCGTACGCCGCCCAGTTGGTCCAGCTGGGTGCGGCAGGAGAAGCCGTCGGCGAGGAAGGCCGTGCCCGGGGCCGCCGCCCGTACCGACGGCAGCAGGGTCTCCTCCGCGCAGGCCACCGACACGTCCCAGTGACCGCGTTCGAAGCCGAAGTTTCCGGCGAGGCCGCAGCAGCCGCCGCTCAGTTCGCCGGTCAGTCCGGCCCGTTCGCGCAGTCGGCGTTCCGCCGCGTCGCCCAGGACCGCGTGCTGGTGGCAGTGGGTCTGACCGGCGACCGGGCGGTCCAGGCGGGGTGGCCGCCAGTCGGGGGCGTACTCCTCCAGGTACTGGGCCAGGGTCCTTACGGAGGCGGCGAGTTCGGCGGCGCGCGGGTCGTCGGGGAGGAGTTCGGGCAGGTCGGTGCGGAGGGTGGCGGCGCAGCTCGGTTCGAGGACGACCAGCGGGTCGCCGAGGCTCGGCCCCATCCGGTCCAGGGTGCGGCGCATGACCTCGCGGGCCCTGTCGAGCCGCCCCGTGGACACGTAGGTCAGGCCGCAGCACAGGCCCCGGCCCGGCAGCAGCACGGTGCGGCCCGCCGACTCCAGGACCCGGACCGCGGCCCGGCCCACCTCGGGCGAGAGGCGGTCGGTGAAGGTGTCGGGCCAGAGGGTGACCAGCTGCTCGTCGGAGACGATCACCGTTCCCCCGCCCCGGCGCCGTGCGAACCACCGGGTGAACGACCGCCGGGGCAGGACCGGGAGCGTGCGTTCCGGGGCGATTCCGGCCAGCCGTTTGGCCGGAGCCGCCAAGGGGCGGATCCGGGCCAGGGCGTTCAGGACGGGGGCGAACGGGGCGGCCAGGCGCAGCCACACCGGCAGCCCGCCCATCGAGTAGTGCGCGGCCGGGCGCAGCCGCCCCCGGTAGTGGTGGTGCAGGAACTCCGCCTTGTACGTGGCCATGTCGACGCCCACCGGGCAGTCGCCGCGGCAGCCCTTGCAGGACAGGCAGAGGTCGAGCGCCTCGCGCACCTCGTCCGACCGCCAGCCGTCCGTGATCACCTCGCCCGCGAGCATCTCGTGCAGCAGCCGGGCCCGGCCCCGGGTGGAGTGGGCCTCCTCGCCGGTCGCCCGGTACGACGGGCACATCACGTCCGTGCCGGTGGTGCGGGGCGTACGGCACTTGGCGACGCCCACGCACCGGCGCACCGCCGCGGAGAAGTCGCCGCCGTCATGTGGGTAGCCGAACGCGACGTCCACGGGGCGTTTCGGCAGCACCTCGAAGCGGAGGTTCTCGTCGAGCCGGGCGGGACGGGCGAGAATGCCGGGGTTCATGCCGCCGTCCGGGTCCCAGATGTCCTTGTAACGGGAGAAGAGGGCGACCAGCCCGTCCCCGTACATGCGGGGCAGCAGTTCGGCGCGGGCCTGGCCGTCGCCGTGCTCGCCGCTCAGCGATCCGCCGTGGGCGACGACCAGGTCGGCGAGGTCCTCGGAGAAGCGGCGGAAGCGGGCCACGCCCGCCGTGCTCAGCAGGTCGAAGTCGATCCGGACGTGGATGCAGCCGTCGCCGAAGTGCCCGTACGGGGTGCCGCGCAGCCCGTGTCCGGCGAGCAGGGCGCGGAACTCCCGGAGGTAGGGGCCGAGGCGGGCGGGCGGTACGGCGCAGTCCTCCCAGCCGGGCCATGCCTCGGTGCCGTCCGGCATGCGGGTCGCGGTGCCGGCCGCGTCCTCGCGGATGCGCCACAGGGCCCGCTGCCCGGCCGGGTCGGTGACGACGGTGCCGTCCAGGGCGTCGGCGGCGCGCAGGACGCGTTCGGCATGCGCGCGGGCCTCGGCCGGGGTGGCACCGCCCGTCTCGACGAAGAGCCAGGCGCCGCCGCGCGGCAGCCCGGCCGGTTCGCGGACGAGGTCGGCGGCCATGCCCTCGACGGTGAGCGGGTGGTGCGGGAGGAGGCCGGGGGCGGCCTCGGCCGCCGCGGACTCGTCGGCGTAGCCGAGTACGGCCAGGGCGCGGGCCGCCGGTGCCCCGACCAGTCGTACGGTCGCCTCCGTCACCACGCCGAGCGTTCCCTCGCTGCCGCAGAAGGCGCGGGCGAGGTCGGTGCCGCGCTCGGGCAGCAGCGCGTCCAGGGCGTATCCGGAGATGCGGCGCGGGAGGTCGGGGAAGCCGGTGCGCAGGAGGGCCAGGTTCGCTGCGGCGAACGCCGGGAGTTCGCGCAGCGCGTCGGGGAGGCCGGTCGTCGCGGCCCGGCCCAGGCGGAGGGTGTCGCCGCCGTAGCGGGCCACGGTCAGGGCGTGCACGTTGTCGGCCGTGGTGCCCCAGGCGACCGAGTGCGCGCCGCAGGAGTTGTTGCCGATCATGCCGCCGAGGGTGCAGCGGCCGTGCGTGGAGGGGTCGGGCCCGAAGGTGAGGCCGTGCGGGGCCGCGGCGGCGCGCAGGTCGTCCAGGATCACGCCGGGCTGGACGACCGCGGTGCGGGACGGGGCGTCCAGTGCGACGATCCGGTCGAGGTGACGGGGGCCCCGGCCGCCCCCGTATCCGAGGACGCCGTCGCGGACACCCCCGCGGACGCCTCCGAGGACGCCTCCGCCGCCTCCGAGACCACCGGCAGCCTGCCCCGGTTCGGCGAGAGCGGACTGCCCAAGCGCCGCCGCGGCCGTACCCTCGCCGCCGCCGAGGCCCGTGCCAACGCCAACACGGACGGGGCGAGGACCCCCCGCCCCCGCACCTCCGACCCCAAGGAACAGGCAGCCCGCTTCAGCAGCTTCCGCCAGGCTGTTCGGGCCAATTCCCCGCACCCGGAAGAAGGCAACACCCGATGACCGCGACCACCGACGAGAAGCTCAACTGGCTGCTGGAGGGGTTGCTGGAGCGCACCCCCGGCGCCCGTCACGCCCTCGTCCTGTCCAGGGACGGCCTCAAGCTGTGCCGCACCCCCGAGCTCTCCGTCGACCAGGCCGATCAGCTGGCCGCGATCTCCGCCGGCATCCAGAGCCTGTCGCACGGCGCCTCCATCGAGTTCGGTGACGGCACCGGCGGCGTACGGTCCGCGATGGCCGAGTTCTACGGCGGTGTGCTGTTCATCGTCGAGGCGGGCGACGGCGCCCACCTCGCGGTCGTCGCCTCCGAGGACTCCGACGTCGGCCTCATCGGCCACAACATGAGCGAACTCGTCGAACAGCTCGGCGAGCACCTCAGCGCCCCGCCGCGCTCCCCCGCCGCCGACGCGACCGCGGCCGTATGACCACCCGCCCCCGTCCCCGGCCCGGCCGGGACGACGACCCGGACCGGCTGTACACCCTCACCGGGGGTCGCAGCCGGTCCGACTCGGACGCGTTCGACCTGGTGACGCTGGTGGTGTCCGAGTGCGAGCCGACCCCCGGCATGCAGTCGGAACACGTCACGATCCTGCGGATGTGCCAACGGCCCACCGCGGTCGTGGAGATCGCGGCGGGCCTCGGCCTGCCCGTCGGCATCGTCCGGATCATGCTGTCCGACCTGCTGGACACCGGCCGCATCAGCGCCCGCCACCCCCGTACCGCCCGTGTCGCGGACCGGCTCCCCGACCCCGACATCCTGGAACAGGTGCTCGTTGGACTCCGCAACCTCTGACCGTGCCGCCCTGCAGGCGACGGCCGACAACGGACTGAAGATCGTCGTCGTCGGCGGCTTCGGGGTCGGCAAGACCACCATGGTCCGCTCCGTCAGCGAGATCCGTCCGCTGAACACGGAAGAGACCATGACCCGCGCGGGCGAGGCCGTCGACCACCTCGACGGCGTGCAGTCGAAGACGTCCACGACCGTCGCCTTCGACTTCGGCCGGATCTCGCTCGACGCCCGCTCGGTGCTGTACCTCTTCGGCGCACCCGGCCAGGAGCGCTTCTGGTTCCTGTGGGACCGGCTGTTCTCCGGCACCCTCGGCGCCGTCGTGCTCGTCGACACCCGCAGGCTCGCCGACTCCTGGTACGCCATCGACCGCCTGGAGCACCACGGCACGCCGTTCATCGTGGCGTGCAACGACTTCGGCGGCCCGCTCCACAGCGAGCAGCAGATACGGGAGGCGCTCGACCTCCCGGACGACGTGCCCCTGGTGGAGTGCGACGCCCGGGACCGCTCGTCCAGCAAGTACGTACTGATCACGCTGGTCGAGCACCTGCGCACCCTCTCCCAGAAGAGGATCGCCGACCGGTCCGGCGCCCCGTTTCCCAGGGCCGCGTGCCGCTCTCCGGCCCCCGGTTCCAGACCGAACCGGCCCGGCTGTACCGGGAGATGCGCCGCGACCACGGTGCCGTGGCGCCCGTCGTGCTCGACGGCGACATCCCCGCCTGGCTGGTGCTCGGCTACCGCGAACTGCACCAGGTCACCGCCGACCCGGTGCTGTTCAGCCGCGACTCCGACCTGTGGAACCAGTGGGACCGCATCCCGGCCGACTGGCCGCTGCGGCCGATGATCGGCCAGAAGCAGCCGTCGATCCTGTACACGGTCGGCCCCCGGCACACCGAACGCGCCGCGATGATCAGCAACGCGCTGGAGGCCGTCGACCCGTTCGCCCTCAAGCGGTACGCGGAGGAGTTCGCCGACGGCCTCATCGACCGGTTCTGCTCCACCGGCGGCACGGAGATCATCGCCGAGTACGCGATGCTGCTCCCCGCCCTCGTCCTGGCGAAGCTCTACGGCTTCAGCGACACCGTCGGCGCCGCGCTCGTCGGCTCGCTCAACGACATGATCGACGGCCGGGAGCGGGCGCTGGCCGGACAGCAGCACCTCGTCTCGTCCATGGTGCAGCTGCTGGCCGACAAGCACGCCGCGCCCGGCGACGACGTCACCTCGCGGATGCTCGCCGACCGCGGCGGCTTCACCGACGAGGAGGTCGCCCAGGACCTCATGGTCATGATGGCCGCGGGCCACCAGCCGACCGCCGACTGGATCGGCAACTCGCTGCGGCTCATGCTCACCGACGACCGGTTCGCGGCCTCCCTGTCGGGCGGCCGGCACAGCGTCGCCGAGGCCATGAACGAAGTGCTGTGGGAGGACACCCCGACCCAGAACGTCGCGGGCCGCTGGGCATCCCGCGACACCCACCTCGGCGGGCGCCACATCCAGGCGGGCGACCTGCTGCTGCTGGGCATCGCCGCCGCCAACGCCGACCCGCAGGTCCGCACCGACGGTTCCGCGCTGACCGGCGGCAACAACGCCTTCCTCTCCTTCGGCCACGGCGAACACCGCTGCCCGTTCCCGGCCCAGGAGACCGCCGAGGTCATCGCCCGTACCGGCATCGAGGTCCTGCTCGACCGGCTCCCGGACATCGACCTCGCCGTCCCGGCCGGGCAGCTCACCCGGCGGCCGTCCCCGTGGCTGCGGGGCCTGACCGACCTGCCGGTGACGTTCACGCCCACTCCTGCCCTGGGCCCCACCACGGCAACCGACACCGGAGACCAGAGATGACCCGGATCGCCCTCGACCCCTTCGTCACCGACCTCGACGGCGAGAGCGCCCGGCTGCGGSCMGCCGGTCCGCTCGCCGAGGTGGAACTGCCGGGCGGGGTGCACTGCTACGCGGTCACCCACCACGCCGAGGCACGGCAGCTGCTCACCGACAGCCGGGTCGTGAAGGACATCGACGTCTGGAACGCCTGGCGGCGCAACGAGATACCGATGGACTGGCCGCTGATCGGCCTCGCCAACCCGGGCCGCTCCATGCTCACGGTCGACGGCGCGGACCACCGCCGGCTGCGCACCCTGGTCGCGCAGGCGCTGACCGTGAAGCGGGTGGAGCGGCTGCGCGCCGGCATCGAGGCGCTGACCGCGGCGAGCCTGGACCGGCTGGCCGCGCTGCCCAAGGGCGAGCCGGTCGACCTGAAGGCGGAGTTCGCCTACCCGCTGCCGATGAACGTCATCAGCGAACTGATGGGTGTGGACAGCGCGGACCACCCGCGGTTGAAGGAGCTCTTCGAGAAGTTCTTCTCGACGCAGACGCCGCCGGAGGAGGTCCCGCAGATGATGGCGGACCTCGGCACGCACTTCACGAAGATCGTCGACGGCAAGCGGGAGAACCCGGGCGACGACCTCACCAGCGCCCTGATCGCGGCCTCCGAGGACGGCGACCACCTCACCGACGAGGAGATCGTCAACACCCTCCAGCTGATCATCGCGGCCGGTCACGAGACCACGATCAGCCTGATCGTGAACGCGGTCGTCGCGCTCCAGACCCACCCCGAGCAGCGCGAGCGGGTGCTGAACGGCGAGGTGCCGTGGGAGAACGTGGTCGAGGAGACCCTGCGCTGGAGCTCCCCCACGTCGCACGTCCTGATCCGGTTCGCCACCGAGGACATCGAGGTGGGCGACAGGGTGCTGCCGAAGGGCGAGGCGCTGATCGTCTCCTTCGGCGCGCTCGGCCGCGACGAGACGCAGCACGGTCCGTCGGCCGGTGAGTTCGACGTCACCCGCTCCCCCAACCGCCACATCGCGTTCGGTCACGGCCCGCACGTGTGTCCGGGTGCGGCGCTGTCCCGGCTGGAGGCGGGGGTGGCCCTGCCCGCGCTGTACGAGCGGTTCCCGGAGCTGGAGCTCGCCGTGCCCGCCTCCGAGCTGCGGAACAAGCCGATCGTCACCCAGAACGACCTGCACGACCTGCCGGTACGACTGGGCTGACCGGCACCCCCTGCCACCCCGCCCACCTGCCCTTCCGGCGCCGTCCGCGGACCGGGGCACATATCTCACCTCACGGACACGGTGTCCGGCCGTGTCCGTGAGGCACTACGCTCCGGTTCGTGGCCGATATCCAGATTCCCGCTGACATCAAGCCCGCCGACGGACGCTTCGGCGCCGGTCCTTCCAAGGTGCGGACGGAGGCGCTCGACGCCCTGGCCGCCACCGGCACGTCCCTTCTCGGTACGTCCCACCGCCAGGCCCCGGTCAAGAACCTGGTCGGTTCGGTGCGTCAGGGTGTGCGCGACCTCTTCTCCCTCCCCGAGGGCTACGAGGTGATCCTGGGCAACGGCGGCTCCACCGCCTTCTGGGACATCGCGACGCACGGGCTCATCGAGACGAAGTCCCAGCACCTGAACTTCGGCGAGTTCTCCTCGAAGTTCGCGAAGGCCGCCGAGCTCGCCCCGTGGCTGGCCGACCCGACCGTGATCGCCTCCGAGCCGGGCACCCACCCGGACCCGCGGGCCGAGGCGGGCGTCGACGTCTACGCCTTCACGCACAACGAGACCTCGACCGGTGTCGCCGCGCCGATCGAGCGCGTCGCGGGCGCCGACGAGGGCGCCCTCGTCCTGGTGGACGCCACCTCCGGCGCGGGCGGCCTGCCGGTCGACATCGCCCAGACGGACGTCTACTACTTCGCCCCGCAGAAGTCCTTCGCCTCCGACGGCGGCCTCTGGATCGGCGTCTTCTCCCCGGCGGCCCTGGAGCGCGCCGCGCGCGTCCACGCCTCGGGCCGGCACGTCCCGGAGTTCTTCTCGCTCCCGACGGCGATCGACAACTCCCTCAAGAACCAGACGTACAACACCCCGGCCCTGGCCACGCTCTTCCTGCTGAACGAGCAGCTGACCTGGATGAACACCCAGGGCGGCCTGGACTTCGCCACCGGCCGCACGGCCGCCTCGGCGCGGAACCTGTACGGCTGGGCCGAGGAGTCGAAGTACGCGACCCCGTTCGTCACCGACCCGGCCAAGCGCTCGCAGGTCATCGGCACGATCGACTTCGCGGACGAGATCGACGCCGCGGCCGTCGCCAAGGCCCTGCGCGCCAACGGCATCGTCGACACCGAGCCGTACCGCAAGCTGGGCCGCAACCAGCTGCGCGTGGCGATGTTCCCGGCGATCGACCCGGCGGACATCGAGGCGCTGACGGCCTGCATCGACTACGTGATCGAGAAGCTGTGACGGCGTAGTACCCGCAGCACCTGTACGAGGAAGGGTCCCGCGTGTCGGCGCGGGGCCCTTCCTCGTTCATCCGGTCGGGTGGCGGAACACCGCAGGCGTGCGGGCGGCCGAGTCTCCCCACGACGATGGCCCCGACACTCCCTCTCCCCAGGAGGCCCGCCGTGCCCGCAGCGACAACCCGACGCCCCCGTGCCGGTGCGCCGGAAACCCTGCTGACCGCGGCGAACAGACTCATGGAACAACACCCGGGATACCGCGTCGAGATCATCGGAGGCGTCATCGTCGTGGCCCCGATCCCGGACGGGCGGCACGCCGAAGTGCTGACCGAAGTCATGATTCCGCTGCTTGCCGCAGAGCTCCACGGGCAGGCAACCGATGTCCTCCAGAGGGTCGGCCTGTGGCTCCCCGGCGGCCCCGAGGACTACGCCGTCCCCGACCTGGCGATCGTCGACGCCGATCTCGACGAGCACCTGATCGAGAACAACTGCTACGACCCCGCCGCCTTCCGCCTCGTGCTGGAGGTCACCTCCATCGACTACAACAACGACCTGCGCAACAAGGTCGCCGCGTACGCCGAGGCCAAGATCCCGGTGTACGTGATCATCGACCGCAGGCACGGCCGGGTGCACGTCCTGACGGAGCCCGTCAGCGGCGGTTACGACAGCCACCAGGTGTACGCCCCCGGGCAGGAGGTCACGCTGCCCGAGTCGATCGGCGCCCCGGTGACCCTCGACGTCGACGAGCTCGTCCGGGCGGGCCGCCCCCGCGGCTGACCGGCCGACCGGTCCGGCACCCGATCAGCCGGAGGCCGCCACCAGCAACTCCCGGAGCCGGGCGATGCCCGCGGCCCATTCCTCGTCTCCCCCTTCGTCCCACAGCTCGCGCAGCTCCGAGTCCTCGCCCAGCACCGCGTCGAGGGCCTTCACCGCGAGGGGGCGCAGGTCCGTCGCCAGGGTCGGCAGCGGCTTGTCGGGGCCGTACGCGGTGGTCACCGGTTCGCCTCCCGGGCACTGGGCGGCGACCAGCGCCGCCGCCGCGACCGCGACCGCCCCGTCGTCGCTGTCCAGGTAGTCCGAGGGGGCGAGCACCGCCTCCAGGGCCTCACGGATCACCGCTTCCCGCTCGTTCTCCGGCGTGTCGTCGACCGTCCCGGAGAAGTCCGCCGCGGTGTCGTTGTCGAAGTGGCCGGTGTCCCAGGTGCCCATGGGGTCCTCCGTAAGCGCTGTTCCTGTGCTTCCCGTGTTGCCTTACGGAGCGCATGCTCGCACGGGCCACTGACAACGACGGCCCGGCAACTCGGCAACTCTGCGACTGAGCAGCCCTGCGGCTCAGCGGCTCAGGTGTTGGAACCGCCGCACCGCCAGCGGCAGGAACACCGCGGTCAGCACCAGCGGCCACACCACCGCCATCAGCAGGGCGTGTTCCTCCACCCAGGTCCCGCCGCCCGCCACCGGGTTGCCGAAGAGTTCACGGGCCGCCGTGACCGTGGACGAGATCGGGTTCCAGGCGGCGACGGTGCCCAGCCAGCCCGGCATCAGGGAGGGGGCGACCAGGGCGCTGGAGATCATCGTGACCGGGAAGGCGACGGCGTACAGACCGCCCGCCGACTCCGGGTCCGGGAGCAGGAGCCCCAGCCAGACGCCGACCCAGATCAGGCTGAACCGGAGCAGCAGCAACAGTCCGAACGCGCCGACGGCGGCGGCCGGTCCGCCGTCCGCGCGCCAGCCGATCGCAAGGGCCGTCACCGCGAGGATCGCCAGTTCGGCGGCGGCGACCACCAGGTCGGCGAGGCCGCGTCCGGCGGAGACCGCGGACGGCGCCATCGGCATGGAGCGGAAACGGTCCACGACGCCCTTGCCGATGTCGGTCGCCATCGCCATCGCGGTGTTCATGAACCCCATGGCCATGGTCGTGGCGAACATGCCCGGCATCAGGAACTCCCGGTAGTCGCCGCCCCCGGGCACCTTCATGGCGCTGCCGAAGACGTACCCGTACAGCAGCACGGAGAGGATCGGGAACCCCAACTGCCAGACGATGGCGGTCGGTTGGCGCTGGTAGTGGGTGAGGCTGCGCCGAGTGACGTTCCAGCTGTCGGCGAGCACCCAGCCGAGTCGGCCGCGTGCGGGGCCGACCGGGTGCGATGCGGGATCGGCCGGGTGCGGGGCGGGGCCGGCCGGGTGCGGGGCGAGGGCGGTCACGCCGCCACCTCCTTCTCGGTCTCGATCTCTTCGGGCGTCTTCGTGCGGTGTCCGGTCAGGTTCAGGAACACGTCGTCGAGGCTCGGTCTGCGCAGCCCGATGTCCTCGATCCCGACGCCCTCGTCCTGGAGGGTGCGCGCGACCTCGGTGAGCGCGGCGACCCGGTCGGTGGCGATCTGGGTGTGGACGCGGCGGGCCTCCTCGTCCCGGACGACGGGGCCGGTCCCGGCGACGCGCTCCACGGCCCTCGCGACCGCGGGCAGGTCGGCGGAATCGGCCGCGACCACCTCGATCCGGTCGCCGCCCACCCGGTTCTTCAATCCGTCCGGGGTGTCGTCGGCGATGGACCGGCCCCGGTCGATGACGGTGATGTGCGAGGCGAGCCGGTCGGCCTCCTCCAGGTACTGGGTGGTGAGCAGCACCGTCGTACCGCCCGCGACCAGCGCCCGTACGCTGTCCCAGACCTCGCCCCGGCCCCTCGGGTCGAGCCCCGTCGTCGGCTCGTCCAGGAACAGCACCCGGGGCGCGAGGATCACCGAGGCCGCGAGGTCGAGGCGGCGACGCATGCCGCCGCTGTACTCCTTGACCCCCTGGTCGGCGGCGTCGCACAGGTCGAACCGCTCCAGCAGCTCCGCGGCCCGCAGCCGGGCCCGCGCGCCGCCCAGGCGGAAGAGCCGCCCGAACATCTCCAGGTTCTGCCGCCCGGTCAGGACCTCGTCGACCGCGGCGTACTGCCCGGTGAGCCCGATCCTCTCGCGCACGAGCCGGGGGTCGCGGGCCACGTCCGCCCCGGCGACCTCGGCCCGCCCCCCGTCGAACCGCAGCAGCGTCGACAGGGCGCGCACCGCGGTGGTCTTGCCGGCCCCGTTGGGCCCGAGCAGCCCGTGGACGGTGCCGGGCCGGACGGCCAGGTCGAATCCGTCGAGCGCCCTCTTCTCCTCGGCACCCCGCTTCCCGCGGCGCCTTCCTCCGTACCGCTTCACCAATCCTTCGGCACGTACGGCACATTCGCTCACGGCCATGCCGGAACCCCCTCCGTCAATGAATTGGGTACACCGTACCCGAATCAGAGTACAGCGTACTCATTTTTTGCCCGCGGTCCTGGAGCACCCGGCAGTGGGCGCCGAGGCGCCGCGGGGCCCACTGCCGGGCGCTCTTACGCTGAACCCATGACGAAAAGCGCTTCAGCGGGTGGGACGGACGGGACGACGACCGGCAGCGGCGACATCGCGCGCAGTCTGGAACTCCTCTGGGGCACCGGCGACCGGCCCAGCCGCGGCCCCAAACCGGCTCTCACCCTCGGCCGGATCGTCACCGCCGCCGTGGCGATCGCCGACGCGGAGGGGCTGGCCGCCCTCTCGATGCGCCGGCTCTCCACCGACCTGGGCACCGGCACGATGTCGCTCTACCGCTACGTCCCCGGCAAGGCCGAACTGCTCGACCTGATGCTCGACCACGTACTGGGCGAGTCCCTGGACGCCGCCCCGGCCGAGGAACCGGCGGACTGGCGCGTCGCCCTCGCCACCATGGCCCGCACCTACCTGGAGCAGCTCGAACGCCACCCCTGGCTCCTCAAGGTCAACCAGGCACGCACGGTCCTCGGCCCCAGCGCCCTGCGGGGCCTCGAACAGGCCCTCGCCGGCCTCGGGGGCATGGGACTGCCCGGCCGGGAGCTGATCTCGACGATCATCACGGTCAACAGCTTCGTGGAGGGCATCGCCCGCACCCGGCTCCAGGCCGTCGAGGCCGCGCGGCAGACCGGGCTGAGCGACGACGCCTTCTGGGAGAACCAGACCCCCTATCTGGAACGGGCCATGGCGAGCGGCGACTATCCGCTGATGGCGGCGCTCGACGAGGACGCCTTCAGCTACGACGTCGACCATTTCGCGTTCGGCCTGCAACGGCTGATCGACGGCTTCGAGGTGCTCGTCGCGCGGCACGCCGGGGAGTGAACGGGGCAGTGGGCGAGTGCCCCCGGACGGTCAGCCCTTCCGTGCCCCGGACGCTCAGCCCTTCTTTCTCCGCAGCCCCAGGAACACCAGGAAGCCCACCCCCACGAGCACCAGCGTGCCGGTCAGGCTGATGCCCTTCGCGCCGTCCCCGCCCCCGTCGGACGAGCCGGACGAGGTGCCGTCCCCGGACGGCGACTTCCCGTCCTCACCGGCCCTGCCGATCACCTCCACCCGTTCCACGTCGCTCTGTTCCCCCTCCGAGCCGAACATCAGCGCCGACCCGTCCGCCGTGTACGTCACCGATTCGGCCTGCCGCTGGATCGGGGCCCGCACGGCGTGGTCGGCGCCGAGCCCGCCGTTCTCGAAGGCGTAGGCGCGGGCACTGAAGTAGGAGCGCAGCAGCAGTTCCTTGCCGTCCGGCGAGAACGCCCCGTCCGTCACCCACGGCACCTCCCCCACCCGCTTGAACACGTTGGCGCCGCCGGTGGTCAGCTTCTCCGGGCCCTCGTACAGTCCGCCGCCGTCCTCGTTCTTCGACGCGATGTAGACCCGCCCCGTCCTGGGGTGGACCATCAGCGCCTCCGCGTTGCGCGGGCCGTCGGCGTACTTCACGTCGAACTGGGTGGCCCGGACCGTCGCGTCCCTCAGCTCCTTCGGCTCCGGGAAGCGGTAGATCCAGACGTGGTCCCAGCTGCCGTTCAGGTTGTCGCCGATGTCACCGACGTACAGGTTGCCGTCGGGGCCGAGCGAGATGGCCTCCACGTCGCGCGG
The DNA here is from genome assembly GCF_008120935.1 of Streptomyces sp. sk2.1. Taxonomy (GTDB): domain Bacteria; phylum Actinomycetota; class Actinomycetes; order Streptomycetales; family Streptomycetaceae; genus Streptomyces. Next base: position 593,736 of record NZ_RDBO01000055.1, on the reverse strand, counting down.
CTGCCCGACCCCGCGCAGGGTGATCGTCGCGACGGTCTTCCCGGTGCGGGAGTCGACGGCGTAGACGTACGGCCCGTCGTCGCTGTCGTTGTGCGTCCAGTAGACGCCGGGGTGGGCGCGGCTGGCGGCGAGGCCGCTGGACTCGGTGATCCGGGGGTCCTCGATCGTGAAACTCCGGTCGGCCCCGTCGTCGGCCACGGCCGGGGCCGACCCGGCGAGGAGGAGCAGCGCGGCGGCCGCGGACACAGTCAGGTACGAACGCATGGCCCAAGTGTCCATCGTCACGTCGCAGGCCGGAGCGGTGATCCGCGATGATGACGCCATGCGGTTCACGTTTGTCGGCGATTCCATGACCATCGGCTGCGCCGGCGACTTCACCTGGCGCTACCGGATGTGGCAGCACCTCACCGCCACCCTCGGTGCGCCGTTCGCGATCGTCGGGCCGCGCAGCGCGTTGTACGACACGTCGGCGAACGCCCCGGGCGGTCACGAGTACGGCGCGCCGGACTTCCCCGCCGCGGCCCGCGCCCACCTGGCCGGCTGGGGCGAGGGCTGGCTGCACATGGCCCCGGTGATAGCCGACACGGTGGCCGAGCACCGCACCGACGTGCTGCTCGTCTCGCTCGGCCTGATAGACCTCGGGTTCTACACGAACAGCGACCAGACCGCGCTGAACGCCAGGGCGTTCGTCGCGGCGGCCCGCACCGCGAACCCGCGCGTCAGGATGGTGTTCATGCCCGTGATACCGAATGTCCGGGCCGAGTCGGACGCCCCGTTCGCCGCCGAGTGCGACCGCTTCAACGAACTCCTGGCGAAGGTCGTCGCCGACCTCGACGAGCCGATGTCCCCGATCCTGCTGGCCTCCCGCCCGCCGGGGTACGACATCCACCGGGACACGTACGACGGGACACACCCCGGCCCCACCGGCGAACACCTGCTGGCGGGCGCGTTCGCCGACGCGATGCACCAGGCATGGGGGGTGGGCGGCCCGTACACGGCCCGCCCGTGAGCCGTTCCCGCCCCGCTTCGGGTACGCGCCCGGCGCGGCTCACCGCTGGGTGGGCCGGGCCCTCACGTGCATCCGCTCCCCCTGCCGGCCGAACAGGCTGAGGAACTCCACCGGCTCCGGCCCGGCGCTGGCCCACGCGTGCGGGGTGTGCGTGTCGAACTCGGCGGCCTCGCCCGCCGTGAGCACCAGATCGTGCTCCCCCAGCACCAGCCGCAACCGCCCCGCCAGCACGTAAAGCCACTCGTATCCCTCGTGCACCCGCTGCTCCAGCGGCCCCGTCGATCCCCGCCCGCCGGGCAGGATCTGCTTGTACGCGTGCAGCCCGCCGAGGTGCCGGGTGAGCGGTACGAACGTCATGCCGTCGCGGACGAAGGGGCGGAAGTGGACGCGCGGGTCGCCGGTGGCCGGGGCGCCGACGAGTTCGTCCAGCTGCACCCCGTACGCCTTGGCCAGGGGCAGGAGCAGTTCGAGCGTGGGTTTGCGGCCGCCCGACTCCAGGCGGGAGAGGGTGCTGAGGGAGATCCCGGTCGTCTCGCTGAGCTGGGCCAGGGTCGTGCCGCGGTCCCGGCGCAGGGCCCGCAGCCGGGGCCCGACACCGGTCAGGACGGTCGTGATCTCGTCGTCCGGTCGTTCCGTGTGATCCGCGCCGTTCGCCATCCCCCCATTATTCGGTTCGCGGCACGGCGATTCGTCCGGCCCGCGGCACGGGCGGTTCACGACGTCGCGGGTCGTACGGTCCGCGGTGCGGGCGGTTCGCGGCACGGCGATTCGTCCGGTCCGCGGCGGGGCGGATCGGGCCAGGTCAAGTCGGGTCGGGTCGGGTCGGGTCGGGTCGGGTCAGGACGACAGGATCATGGCGAGCGAGAGCCGGGTCAGCTCGTCGGTCAGCCACTCGGCGTCGACCTGCCGGGGCCGCCGGCCGTGGTGGGCCATGAGCTCGTCCACCGAGTGGTTCAGCACCGTGACGGTGACCAAGTGGTCCCGCTCCACCGCCTCGCCCCGGCGCACGGCGCGCTCGGCCTCGGACGTGAGGAACTCGATCCACATCGACCGCCAGGTCGCCAGGTGCTTGTCCACCTCCCGGCTCACCCCCAGCACCTCGACGAAGGCCACCCTGGCGGCGCACGGGTCCACGGTGACCGCCTTGACGTAGGCCTCGAAGAGCAGCCGGACCCGTTCCGTCGTGGTGCAGTCCTCCATGCCCTCCGCCATCAGGGCGTTCTCGGCCGCCCGGATCCCATGGGTCGCCACCTCGTCGTACAGCGCCATCAGCAGCACCTCACGGGAGAGGAACTCCTGCTGGAAGACGTGCGTGGGCACCTTCGCCCGGACGCACAGATCCTCGACGCTCGTGTGCGCGTACCCGTACAGGGCGAACAACTCGCGCCCCGCCCGCAGGAGTCGCTCCCGCGCCTCCAGAACCTCCATGGACTGCCCGACCGCACCGTTCCGCTGGTTCGCCACGACACCCACCACGGTCCTCCTTCGTCTTCCGTACCGCTGCCCCCACTCTCCTCGCTCCGCCGCACCGTTGGTGACTCCGCCACGCAATCGGACCCGCGCAGGGTGGTCCCTGGGCCAAGTCCGATTACCCATCGAACCGTTGCTGGTATGGGGTTCCGGGCGGGCGGCGGGGCCGGGCGGGCCTACGATCGCCGTCCGTCGGAAAGACCTGAAAGGGGGTCCCCCGTGGACCGCGACATACACACGGTGGATGACGTACTGCGGCTGATGGACAGCCTGTTCGCACCCGATGCCGACCGCTGGACGGCCGGTGCGGGCTCCTGGTGGGACGGTTTCTACGCGGACCGGGACCGGCCCGTGCCGTTCTTCGTGGCGAAGCCGGACGAGAACCTCGTCTCGTACACCGAACGCGGGACGGTCGCACCGGGCCGTGCCCTCGACCTGGGCTGCGGGCCGGGCCGCAACGCCATCCACCTGGCGTCGCTGGGCTTCGAGGTGGACGCCGTCGACCTGTCCGGTTCGGCCATCGCCTGGGCCGAGGAGCGCGCCCGCGAGGCCGGGGTCGGGGACGCCGTCCGGTTCCACCACGGCAACGCCTTCGACCTCGCCGCGACGGAGCTGGCCGGGCCGTACGACCTGGTCCACGACTCGGGCTGCTTCCACCACCTGCCGCCCCACCGCCGCGTCAGTTACCTCGCCCTTCTCGACAACTGCCTCGCTCCCGGCGGCCACTTCGCCCTCAGCTGCTTCGCCGCGGGCGAGGCCTGCGCAGCGGGCATGGGCTCCGAGCTCTCCGACGCCGCCTTCTACGAGCGCGGCGGCCTGCAGGGCGGTCTCGCCTACACGCCGGATGCGCTGCGCCGGATCTTCTCCGGCCTGACCGAGGTCGAGCTCCGCCGGATGCGCGACGAGCCGTCCGACTCCCCGTTCTTCGGCGAACCCTTCCTCTGGACCGCCCTGTTCCGCCGGGACACCGGTAACGACGGCTGATCTCAGGGCCGTTCGAGCCCCTCGGATCGCCCGGGTCGCTCAGGTCGCTCAGGTCGCTCAGGTCGCTCGGGTCGCCCGGGCCGTCCGGACCACCCATGTCATCCGGGTCGTCCGGATCTCTCGGCCTGCCCGGGCCGCTCGATCTGTCGGGCCTCTCGATCCGCCCGGGTCGCTCAGGCTTCCGGCGTCGGCGGTCGGAGCGCGCGGGCCAGGTCGTCGACGGCCGCGGGGTCCACCGGCGCCGCTCCGGTGAGGGTGCCGACCAGGGCCTGGGCCAGGACGGTCGCGGTACCGACCCGCGCGTCCTCCCGCTCGTCGCCGGTGACCTTCCCGATCACGGCGTCCCGTACCGACTGCGAGACGTCCGGGCCGCCGAACGACTCGGGGAAGGACAGCGCCATCAGGCACACGCCCACATTGGCGGAGAGGATCGACCGGCCGGCCAGTTCGGGGGTCGTACGCAGCCGTCCGGCGTCGCGGCAGCGTTCCACGGCCGCCAGGAGCAGGGCCTGCGCGTCCTCGATCGCCCGCGGCCCGGGCTCCGCCGCGGGCGTGAACATCAGCCGGTAGAGGTGCGGGTTGCGCAGCGCGAACGCGACATGGCTGTCCCAGGCCGCCCGCAGGTCCGCCACCGGGTCGTCGGTGAGCGGGTTCCGCCTCTTGTTGGCGAGGAAGTGCTCGAAGCCGACATCGGCCACCGCCGTGAGCAGCCCCTGCTTGTCGCCGAACTGCCGGTAGATCTCGGGCATGCCGACTCCGGCCAGGTCGCAGATGGCCCGGGTCGAGATCGCCGAAGCGGCCTTGGTGGCGAGCAGTTCCGCGGTGGCTTGCAGGATGCGCTCTCGTGCCGTCGACATGGCTTCCACGATAACAGCGCTAACACCTCTGACCTGGGCTTGTCCGCAGCGGAGACCGGCGATCACAGACCACCGTTATCAACGCTTACGAAATATGTTAGCGTCGAATACACCGTGGGGCCGATCCGCCCCTCCCCGACCGGAAAGGGCTTCTCCCATGACGGCGTCCACCACCCTGCGCGACGTGATCGGCCTGCCCGACGAGCTGCCCCGCCCGAGCGGGTCGACCCTGCTCATGATCGATTTCCAGAACACCTACCGTTCCGGCGTGATGCGGCTCGACGACGCCGAACGGGCCCTCGCCGCCGGCGCCCGGCTGCTCGCCGCCGCCCGTGCCGCGGGCGCCCCGGTCGTCCACGTCGTGAACGACGGCGGCGAGGGCACTCCGTACGACATCCGGGCCGAGATCGGCTCGATCAGCGACGAGGTCGCCCCGGCCGAGGGCGAGAAGGTGGTCGTCAAGCAGGTCCCCGACGCCTTCCACGGCACGGACCTCGACGAGGTCCTGCGGGACCTCGGGGCCGGGGGCGGCGACCTGGTCATCGCCGGGTTCATGACGCACATGTGCGTCCTGTTCACCGCGCAGGGCGCCTTCAACCTCGGCTACCGCCCGACCGTCGTCGCCGAGGCCACCGCGACCCGTTCGCTGCGGGCCCCGGACGGCACCGTCCTCACGGCGGACGCGTTGCAGGCCGCGAGCCTGACCACGGTCCGCGACCTGTTCGGCACGGTCGCCCGCACCGTCGACGACCTCACCGCCCCGGACCTGGCTCCGACTTCGGCTCCGGCCGGCTGATCCGTACACGCCGGAAACGCGGCGCGGCCGGTGGAGCGTGTGCTCCACCGGCCGCGCGGCACCCATCCGTGAGATCCGCTCACGAGGACCCGATCGGACCCGAACCGATCCGTCCGGTCAGATCTTGCTCGTGCAGATCGCGTTGTACGGACGGCCCGGGCTCGGGAACAGCTCCAGCGGGTCGGACCCGGACGGGCACTGCTCGGCCTTCTCCTTCAGGTCGACCACCTTGGTCACACCGCTGCCCGCACCGGCGCAGGCGACCTCCTTGGCCTTGTCGGTGACGCAGTCGCCCTTCACCAGCTGACCGCCGCCCGCACCGGCGTCGCCGGGGTGGTCACCGGACAGGTTGCGGCCGCAGATGGTCTTGCTCGGGAGGCCGGACTTGGCGTCACCCGAGCCGAAGGACACCTTCACCGAGATGATCGTGTCCGTCCCGGCCGGGCACTGGACGGCGTCGGAGAACATGGAACCGCCCTTGACCTCGAGGGCCTTGATCGTCGCCCCGGCCTCGTCGCAGCCCATCGGCTGGTAGCTGTCCTTGACCTCCTTGTCGGGCCCGGCGCAGTCGCCGACCTTCCACTCCTTGGCCGCGTGGGTCCCGTCCTTCTTCGACGAGTCGCCGCACGCGGTGGCCGCACCCACGACGAGCCCGACGACCAGCACCGCCTTCGAGCAGTCCAGGAGAGCCCGGCGAGTGCCGCGCCGGGTCGGGAGACCGGTGCTGCCGCGGCTGCCGCTCCGGGATCGCGTGCTGCCGTTAACGCTCATGCTGCTCCTCAGGATCTGTGTGTGACGTGCCCCGCACGGCTTTCGGCGCGGGCCCGCATGGGTGGCGCGCGTGAGGACGCCGGGAGCGGGCCCCCCGGTTCCCGATCGCCCGACCTCCCCGGCCGGACCTCCGTGAGTACGAACCGCATGACCGGATTCATGGAGTTCTTTTCTAGAAAAATCCTCCAATTTCAGTGCGATAGGGTGTCGTCATGGCGGAAAACCGGGCGAAGGACAACCGGGTGACGGGCACGACGGCACCGACGGGGCGGGGTCACCGTGGCTAAGCAGCAACGCGGTGAGGTCACCGTCGACCGGCTCCTGACCGCAGCGCTGGAGGTGTACGCGACGTCCGGCCGCCCGGGGTTCACCGTCACCGCCGTCACCGAGGCCGGCGGCGTCAGCCTCGGCAGTCTGTACCACCACTTCGGCAGCTTCGACGGCCTCGCCGCCGCCCTGTACACCCGCTGCACGGAGCAGCTCTTCGACGAGATGATCGCCGCGCTGCACCGCGCGCGTACCGCCCGTACCGGGGTCCGGGCCCTGATCGTCGCCCACCTGCGTTTCACCGAGGAGCACCCGGACGCCGCGCTCTTCCTGCACACGTCCGCCCACTCCGGCTACCTCGCGGCGCACGCCGACGAGATCCGCACCGCCAAGGCGGCCAAACTGGCGGTCATCTCGGAGTGGATGGCGCCGCGGGTCCTGGCGGGCGAGATCGCACCCGTGCCGGTGCCCATCCTGGAGGTCCTGGTCATGGGGCCAGTCACCGAGGCCGCGCACCGCTGGCTGGCCCGTACGCACGACATGGACCTCGCGCAGGCCGCGCGCATCCTGCCCGACCGGATCTGGCGCTCCCTCAGGCCCGACTGACCGCCCGAACCCGACCGCCCCGCTCCGTCGCCCTGTCGCCCCGTCGCCTTCTTCGGCCTTCAGCCGGTACGCGGGGGCAGGGCGGTGAACACGACGTCGGCGGCACGGGCCACGACCTCCAGGTCACTGCCCAGGGCCCATTCGGCGACCCGTGAGACCGCGGCGGCCGGGACCATGTCGCTGATCCCGGGCGCGGCCGGTATGTCATGCGTCGCGTGGGCGTCGTGCGGCATGACGACCCGGTACCCCAGCGCCAGGGCCGTACGGGCCGTGGCCTGTACGCACATCTCCGACATCACACCGCAGACGACGAGCGACCGGACCCCGTGACCGGTCAGCAGGCTTCCCAGCGACGTCTCCTCGAAGCCGTCGTCCCAGGTCTTGCGGACCACGGTCTCCGCGGGGGACGGCTCGACGGGGTGGTGCAACTCCCAGCCGGGCGTGCCCGGTTCGTCACCGGCGCCGGGCTCCCCGTCGTTCTGCACATGGACGACGAGCGCCCCGTCCCGCCGCGCCCGTGCGATCAGGTCCGCCGTCCGGTCCACGAGCCGTACGGCGTCGGGCACCGCCCGGTCACCGGTCACGGCGTCGGCCTGGACGTCCACGACGATCAGGGCTTCCACGGGGGCTGCGGGCACGCGATTGCTCATGGCGCCATCATGACCGCCGGCACCGGACGCCTCCACGTGTTTTGGACGCCCGGCGGCCGGTCGGAGCCGGCCGGCGCGTACCGGTCAGTGTGTACCAGTCACTGGGCGGCCCACCTCCAGGAAGGGATCTTCGTGTAGTCGCGGTCGACGGCCTCCTCCGCGGTCCAGATGAGCCGGGCGGGCGGGTTCGCCGCCTCTCCGACGAAGACCGTGCACACGGTGTGCTTCTCGCCGATGTCCCAGCCCATGTAGATGTCCGCCACCGGGCATCCGCCGTCCACGTATCCCGTGTGGACGACCGGCCGTTCGGCCACCTCCTCGCCCTTCTCGTCGAGGACCCCGATGTGGGCGTTGAGGTCGACGTTGACGGAGGTCGGCTCCCCCTCCCTCAACGTGTACTCCGCGTACACGAAGTACGGGGTGTCGCCCGCCAGGTCGCTCTCGTCGTAGCCGCCCCCCTTCATCTGCTCCACGGTCCCCTCGACGACCTTCGTGACGGCGATCTCGAACTTCCCGCCCCCGGTGTTGCCGGGCTCGTACAGCCCCGGAGCCGGCTGCCCCGGCGTCAGCTCGGGGCCCCACTTCACCTCGGCGGCCCGGGTCTCCTCCGCCGCCGGGGTCTTCTCCGCGGCCGGGCTCTCCCGGCGGGCTTCGCCCACCGTCCCGCCGTTCTTGGAGTGGACGATCTCGTCGCTGTCCTCGCCGCCGCCACAGGCGGTGAGGGCGATGACGGCCAGGGCGGTGGCCACGGCGCCGTGGAGGGCCTTGGAACGGCGATGCATGTGTCTTCGATTCCTTCTGGCAAAGCCAACTCGACCAGGGGGAACGACAGACCGAACCCAACGGCCCGAGCCCGGCCGATCCCCCTTTCGGCCGCGCGGTGCGCGTCGGGGTGCATGCTATTCGCCCCTCGCCCGTTCACGTACCGAGGGCCGGAGTCGCCCCCGTACCGCCCCGTGCACCGCCCCGCGTGGGAACGCGTCGGCCGGTCGGGGGCGCCGATGCCGCAGGTCCACGCCGTGAGAGGGTCACCCCCATGGAGTCATGGACCTTGACGGACGGCGCCGCCCCGATGTCCGCGGACACGGTGACGGAAGTGCTCCGGAGCCGGATCGCCGCGGGGAAGCTCGACACCTGGTTGGAAAGCGCGTCCGGACGGTCCCTGGCCGTCGTGAGCAACACCGAGCGGGCGATGGTGATGCTCCTCGAACACCCCGGTGACCCGGGCGAGCACGCCGCGGACCCCGGGGCCGACGCCGACGGGTGGAGCGACGGCTTCGAGCTCTCGAACGGCCAGTCCGACGAGTACCCGGACACCGACACCGTGCCGCTCGGCGAGGCGTTCCGGATCGTCCGCCACATCCTCGCCACCGGCCGGCCCCCGGCCGATGCCGCGTGGGTCGTCGACCGCTGAGCGAACCCTCCGCCCCGGCCCACCGGCCCACCGACCTGTCAACCCGTCACGTCAGGACCGGCACTCCGCCATCTTCGGCTTCCTCGGCGGGTTCGTCCTGTCCAGCAGCGGGGAGAGGTGGTCGGCGTACAGCTTCTCCCAGGACCCGTCGGTCATGATCCGCTCCAGTGCCGAACACACCTCCTTCTTCAGCCCCTTCTCGTCCGGGTTCATCGCGACGCCGTAGCCCTCCGCGCCCGCGCTGCTGTCCAGCCGCTTCAGCTCGGTGGGATCGTCCTTGACGAACCCGGCGAGGATGACGTCGTCCGTGCTCACCGCGTAGACCGGCGACGTCGGGTCCAGCAGGTCCCGTACGCACCGGTCGTAGCCGTTCGGGAGCAACTCCGTCATGGTGTAACCGGCCTTGGGCAGCCACCCCTCGTACGTCGACCCCCTCGCCGTGCACACCTCCAGCTCCCTCTCCTTCAGCACCCTGGAGTCGTCGATCGAGACGGTCTTCGCCTTCCTGCGGACCATGAAGCTGCGGCTCGCCACGTAGTACGGACCGGCGAACGCGACGCTGTAGTCCGGCGCCTTCGCGTGCTTGCGCTCCTCCGTGATGCTGTAGGTGGCGATGACCAGGTCCACCTCGCCCATCTTCAGCTTCGTGCTCCGGTTCTCACTGCTCACGGGCACGAAGACGACGTGCTCACGGCTGTACCCCATGTCGTGTGCGATCGCGTAGGCCAGGTCGACCTCGTACCCCCGGTACGTACCGCCCTTGGTCCTCTCGCTCAGACCGGGCTGGTCCTTCTTGACGCCCACGGTCAGGGTCGGCTGCTTCTTGATGTACGGCTCCGGCACGGACTGCGGCCCCGACCGCCCGCCCGGGTCCGTCCCGCCGTCCTTCCCCAGCCATTGCGCGCCGCCCCATACGAGACCGGCCAGCAGTGCCGCGCACACCACGCCCACCGCGGCCTTCTGCCGTCCCCGGCCCCGGCCTCCTCCGCCGCCCTGTCCCTCCGGCTCCCGGGTGGCGCGCACGGGCGGTACGGGTGGTGCGGGCGGCGGTACCGACACCGGTGCCTGCGGCGTCACGGGCGCGGACGCCGCGTTCCCCTTCTCCTCCGCCGCTTCCGCCCCTGCCTTTTCCGCCGGCTCCGCCTCCGCCTTCACCGGGGCGGGCTCGGGAG
>NZ_RDBO01000055.1:552943-583640 GCF_008120935.1 Streptomyces sp. sk2.1 | reverse complement strand
AAGAAACTCGCCACCGAGGGCCCCGCGGGCGCCGTCAAGGAAATCCAGACCGAGGCCGGCGACCTCAAGGCCACCATCCTCGAAAAACTCACCAGCTACCTCATCCCCACCGTCATCATCGCCGGCATCACCTGGATCATCTCCCTCCTCAACCCCGCCTCCGCCTTCATCCGCGCCGTCAAGGGCATCATCGACATCGTCACGTTCATCGTGAACCAGGGCGCCCAGATCGTGGAGTTCGTCAACGCCGTCCTGGATTCGGTCATCGCCATCGCCAACGGCGGATCGGCCGGCGTCCCCAAAATGGTCGAAACCGCCCTCGCCACCAGCGTCCCCCTCCTCATCGGATTCCTCGCCTCCCTCCTCGGCATCGGCAACCTCGCCAACAAAGTCAAATCCGTCTTCCACGCCGTCGCCAAACCCGTCAACCGCGCCATCGACAAAATCGTCGACCTCATCACCAAAAAAGGCAAAGCCCTCTGGAACAAACTCAAGGGCAAGGACAAGGACAACAAGGGAGACAACAAGAAAGATAAAAATGGGAGCAGCGAGAAGAGAAAAGAAGACGGAAGCGGGGAGACCGAAAGGAGTCTGGACGTAAAGAAAGAGGCAAAGGATCGACTTGCCGCCCATATCGCCAAACCGATACCGACCAAGTCTGCACTCGACGCGATAGTGGTCGGCACCCTCAATCACCTACGCCCCAAAGGACTCAAACAGCTCTACACGGAAAAATCGGGAGGAGATCCAGAGAAGTTCTCCATCGTCGCAAAAGCCAGCCCGCCCACACCGGTCGGCCAGGCAACGGTGGGGTTCACCAGCAAGGACTACAAACTGATTCTCAGAAAAGCAATCCCCGGGGCGGCCGACATCATCCCGTTCCTGAAGAAGTTGGCGGCGAACGGCTCCGAGACCGTGGAGTACGAAGGGTCCGAAGTGAAGGTTGACATGGACTTCTTCAAGGAGGCGTGGGACAAGAAGCCGTACAGCCAGGCGCGGGGCTTCATCAAGAAACGATTCCGGGACGCAACGCCAGGTCACCACGAATGGATCCCGAGCGACTACATCCTGATCGTGGTCGAGCGCGCCCAGAAAGCAGAGACCATCGTCGCCGGCGAGAAATGGATAGACGATCACCACGACTTGCGCAGCGACACCTCCCTACTCGTTTTTCACAACTTGGATGAAGCTCCCCCGGAAACTGTCCAGGACAACGTCGACGGAACGAGAAAAAAGTTCTCAGTGCCGACCGGACACATAGGTGCCGTCTACTGCAAGGGGGACCAGAAGACGAAGTACGAACCAAAGTTCCACAATGCGGCACGGAACGTCTTCAACAACGCCAACGAAATATCTGGGGTCGCAACCAACCTGAAGGCCGTTGCAGAGAAATGGATATGGGATGGAAATCGTTCTTACCCACATGCCGTACACCCGGAATGTTTGGACAAGAACGGGGAACAGGTAACTGCGACTCGACAGCAAGGCAACTACACACAAATCATCAGTAAACTTGACACACTGATCGAATGAGGACCATAAATGGATCGTCATTCAGGAACAGGACGTGACCGGATCGGGGATCATCAGGAAGCGCTGAACTGGATCTCAGCGTCATCCCTGCCCGACAGAGAAAAAGACCATCTCAAGAAGTTTGTCGCGAGCTATCCGGGTTTCACCTTCTTCAGGAACACACCGGAAGAAATCAACCGACATGAAAGGGAAAAAAATCTACGTTTCCCCGACTGGTTTCGCGACGCCCGGGAAACGCTGGCCTTCATTCATCCCGACACTCTCACCCACCCCCCTGTTCTCGTTCGGTTCGACAGGCCGGATTACGACTGCAGCATGTCGGACTCGGAAGAGACGCAGTGGTATCAGATCAAAACTGGGGTCATGGGGGAGGACGACAGAGAATTATTCGTCGATCAAGCCGGCTTGTACCCCATTGCAACATGGTTCGGCACGAACCAGTCATACCTCGCAATAAATCTGCACGATCCCGGCGACAAAAGAATCCATGAATTCTCAGGAACGGACTGCTGGGACATGTCATTCGCCGGAGAATCAGTGGAAGACATCAGCCTTCCCGCATTCACTTCCTATCCTCGAATGCTGTCACACATCTCAGGTTTCAAATTTCCCGATGACAGTATCGTTTCAGCGAAGAGATTCTGAACTTCCGAACGCATCCTGCGCAACCAGGGCAGGAACAATGCCTCAGCGCTTGCGGTCGGGGCTCCACTCGTAGGTCATCGGGGCCGTCTCGACGACTTCGACGGGCCAGGTCCGCCTGACCCGGTCCGCGCTTTCCCGGAGTTCCGCGAGCCAGTCTCCTTCCGGGCGGATCCCCAGGAGCGTGGTGAGGCGGTCCGGGTCCACGATCGAGACCGACAGCAGGCCGCCCTCGTGCGCGCGGAGGACGAGGCTCAGGCCGCGGTCCCCGCCGAGGCCGATCTGCCGCCCCGGGGCGAGGCCGGGCAGGCCCTCCTGCCAGGCGTCGAGGTCCTGCGGGAAGAGGTACACGTCCAGCCGGGCGTCCAGGAAGCTCGCGGACACGAGCACGTCGGCACGCAGGACGTCGTGGCCGGTCAGCACCCCGGGGCGGGAACGCCCGGTGACGCGCACGACACAGCTGTTGCCCTCGCCGTCCTCCAGGCGGACCAGGTCCACCGGGGCGGGCTCCGTCATCACCGGGTTCGCTCTCCTTCGATCGATGGGACGGGGCCGTTCTTCTCCTGCCCCGCCCGCCCCGCGAGGGGCGACGCCGTACCTACGCGAACCGTTGCCCGCACCGGCTGCAGAACACCGGTTCCGGGTCGTGCGAGAGGCGTCCGCATTCGGGGCAGACGCGGTCCAGCATGCAGGGTGCCTCACCGCCCCCGTCGTACGGCGTCGGCGGCGCGACCGGGGACACGGCGGGCCTCTCGACCCGGGACGTGGCCGGGGAAGCGGTCGGGGACTTGATGGTCAGGCCGGGGCGGCGGCGGTGGACGGTCAGGTAGGCGAGACCGTCCGGGCCGGCGGCGAGGGCGCGGCGGGAGGTGCGGGGCAGCCAGACGGCCGTGGTCGGGGCCAGGTCCAGTACGCCGTCCGGCGCGGTGATCCGGCCGCTGCCCTCGACGACGACCAGGAGGACGTCCAGGACGTCCTCCTGGTGCTCGCCCACCTCGGCGCCCGGCGGAAGGCGCACCAGGTTGGCGTCCAACTCCCGGCCCTGCTCGGCCAGTTGCCACAACGCGCCACGCTCTTCACGGGTAGCGGCACGGAGCAGATCGTCGAGTACGGCCAGAACGCGCGGTGCGGAAGTCACGCCCCTCAGGTTACGCCCCGGCCGTAGGCTGGCTCCTTTGCCCGTGGAAGCCGTCCACGGGCCGGAGGGACGAAGAACCGGCAAGTCGAAGAGTCCGAAGAACCGAGGGAGTTCGCCGTGGACCGCAGGCCCGACGAGAAGTACCCGCCGATCGAACCGTACGAGCACGGCATGCTCGATGTGGGCGAGGGCAACCTCGTGTACTGGGAGGTGTGCGGCAACCCGGACGGCAAACCCGCGGTCGTCGTGCACGGCGGGCCGGGGTCGGGGTGCACCGAGCGGCCCCGGCAGTACTTCGACCCGGACCTGTACCGCGTCGTTCTTTTCGACCAGCGGGGCTGCGGGCGTTCCACCCCGCACGCGAGCGACCCGGCCACCGACATGCGGTTCAACACGACCGACCGGCTGATCGCCGACATGGAACGGCTGCGGATCCGGCTCGGGATCGAGAAGTGGCTGCTGTACGGCGGTTCCTGGGGTTCGACGCTGATCCTCGCGTACGCCGAGCAGCATCCGGAGCGGGTCTCGGAGATCGTGATCCCGGCCGTCACCACCACCCGCCGCTCCGAGATCGACTGGCTGTACCGGGGCGCGGGCCGGATCTTCCCCGAGGCGTGGGACCTGTTCCGGGCCGGGGTTCCGGAGGTCGGGGGGAACGCGACGCCGGACGTGCTGGCCGCGTACGCCCGGCGGATGGAGAGCCCCGACGCAGCCGTCCGGGAGCGGGCGACGGCCGACTGGTGCGCGTGGGAGGACGCGGTGCTCTCCCAGGAGGCGTACAGCGGGCCGCCCCCGTACAGCGGGCGGCCCGGCCGGGCGCAGCAGGCGCTGGTGCGGATCTGCTCGCACTACTTCTCGCAGGGTGCCTGGCTGGAGGAGGGGCAGTTGCTCCGGGACGCGGGGCGGCTGGCGGGGATCCCGGGCGTGCTGGTGCACGGCCGGTTCGACCTGGGCGGGCCGCTCGTCACCGCGTGGGAACTGGCGAAGGCGTGGCCGGACGCCGAGCTGACCGTGATCGACGGCGCCGGGCACCTGGGCGGCGCGGCGACGAGCCGGGCGGTGCTGGCGGCCCTGGACCGGTTCGCGGCACGGAGCGCGTCGTGACGTCATCGGTCCGTCATGTCCGGGTTGGGAAAAGGGAGTTGGAGGGAGAGGGCGAGTAGGACCAGGGGTGTACGGCGTACGCCTGCGGTGGTACGTTCCGCCGCTTTTTCCACCACCGTGGGCCGACGTGCCGGGCGGCTGCCCGGACCTACCGTTCGGGCATGAACAGACGCCGCGGCACGGCCGCCTCCGCACTGCTCGGGTTCTCCCTGGCCCTCACCCTCCTGGGTACGGGCGCGGCCACGGCCGCCCCTTCCGTCCCCGTCACCGCGACCGCCTCCGATGTCGCGGCCGCCACGGAGCTGGCCCTGCCGCGCCCCGGGGGCCGGCACGCGGTCGGGACCCAGACCCTGCACCTGACCGACCACCGGCGCCGCGACCCGTGGGTGCCCTCGGCGGACCGGGAGTTGATGGTGTCGGTGTACTACCCGGCGCACCGCCCGGCCGGTCCGGGAGGGGGCGGCTCCGCGGCGTACATGACCACGGAGGAGGCCCGGCTCCTGCTGGAGGCGAGGGGACTCGACGGCGTCGTACCCGCCGGGACCGTCGCCGCCACCCGTACCCACGCACGCGTCGACGCCCGCCCCGCCCCCGGCCGCTTCCCGCTGGTGGTGCTCTCACCGGGCTTCTCGATGCCCCGCAGCACCCTCACGTCCCTGGCGAACGACCTGGCGAGCCGCGGGTACGTCGTCGCCGCCGTCGACCACGCGTACGAGTCGGTCGGCACCGCCTTCCCCGGCGGCCGGGTGCTCACCTGCGCCGCGTGCGAACGGGTCGACTCGACCGAGGACTACGCACGGGTGGCCGTGGGACGGGCGCACGACCTCTCGTTCGTGATCGACCGGCTGACGGCCGCTTCGGGGGCGACGGCCCGGACCGTCCGGGGGCGTCCGGCCCTCCCGTACGCCCGAATGGTCGATCCGCGACGGATCGGCGCGGCGGGTCACTCCGTCGGGGGAGCGAGCGCCGCCGCGCTCATGGCGCGGGACCAGCGGGTGCGGGCCGGGCTGAACCTGGACGGCGGCTTCTTCGCGCCGCTGCCCGAGGACGGACTGGGCGGGCGCCCGTTCCTGATGATGGGCACCGAGACCACGCACAGCCCCGGCGGGAAGAACGACTGGTCGGCCGCCTGGGCGCGCCTGGACGGCTGGAAGCGCTGGCTGACGGTCGCCGGGGCCGAGCACTTCACCTTCACCGACCTGCCCGTGCTGGCCGACCAGCTCGGCCTGGTCGACCCCGCCGCGCCGCTCACCGGGCAGCGGTCCTGGCAGCTCACGCGCGACTATCTGACCGCCTTCTTCGGCCTCCACCTGCGCGGCACGCCGCAGCCGCTGCTGGACGGGCCCTCGGCCGACCACCCGGAGGTCGCCTTCCGGCAGCCGTGACCGACGGCGGCCGTGGTCGGCGACAGTCGTGACCGGCCGGGTGCCCTTGCTTCGAGCGGACTCGAAGGCGTTGGCTGGACGACCATGGAGTACACACAGCTCGGACGCACCGGACTCAAGGTCAGCCGACTCGTGCTCGGCACGATGAACTTCGGTCCGCACACCAACGAGGTGGACAGCCACGCCATCATGGACGCGGCGCTGGACACGGGTCTGAACTTCTTCGACACGGCGAACGTGTACGGCTGGGGCGAGAACAAGGGCCGTACCGAGGAGATCATCGGCACCTGGTTCGCCAAGGGCGGCGAGCGCCGCGACAAGGTGGTCCTGGCCACCAAGATGTACGGGAACATGGGCCCCGACGGCGTGGCCTGGCCCAACCACGACAAGCTCTCCGCCGTGAACATCCGGCGCTCGGTCGAGGCGTCGCTGAAGCGGCTCCAGACGGACCGCATCGACCTGTACCAGTTCCACCACGTCGACCGGAACACGCCCTTCGACGAGATCTGGCAGGCGATCGACGTCCTGGTCCAGCAGGGCAAGATCCTCTACGCGGGTTCGTCGAACTTCGCCGGGTACAAGATCGCCCAGGCCAATGAGCTGGCCGCCCGGCGCGGCTCGTTGGGGCTGGTCAGCGAGCAGTGCATCTACAACCTGATGGAGCGCCGTGCGGAGATGGAGGTCATCCCGGCGGCTCGGGAGTACGGGCTCGGCATCATCCCGTGGTCCCCGCTGCACGGCGGCCTGCTGGGCGGTGCGATCCGCAAGGAGCGCGAGGGCGCGACCGGCCGCTCGTCCTCCGGCCGCGGCGCGGAGGCCCTGCGCGACCCGGAGCAGCGCAAGCAGATCCAGGCGTACGAGGACCTGCTCGACAAGCACGGCCTGGAGCCCGGCGAGGTCGGCCTGGCGTGGCTCCTCGCGCAGCCGGGGGTGACGGGGCCGATCATCGGACCGCGCAACCAGGAGCAGCTGGACTCGGCGCTGCGGGCACTGGAGCTCGACCTGTCCCCGGAGCTGCTGGCGTCGCTGGACGAGATCTTCCCGGGGCCGGGGCCCGCCCCGGAGGCCTTCGCCTGGTGAGACCCGGCCCCGCCGGGTGAACGGACGAACGGGCCGTCGCCGTTCCGGTCTCCTTCGAGGATTCGAGGAGCGGAACGGCGACGGCCCGTTCGCGTCGTCCGTGGTGGCGACGGCGGTACCGCCGGGCGCGTGTCCTAGCGCATGTGCTTGCGGCGGGCCTTCGCCACGAGGACGGACAGACCGGCCAGCACGCAGCCGAGCCCGGCCAGACCGATCATGGGCAGGGCGTCACCGGCACCGGTCTCGGGGAGCTGACCGCCGTGGCCGTGACCGCCGCCGTGACCGCCGCCGTTGCCATGTCCGTGGCCGCCGCCGTGGCCGTTGCCTCCGCCGTGGTCGGGGTCGGGCTTGGGCCACGGGTGACCGCTCGATGACGGGTGGCCGGTCGGACGCGGGTGGTCGGTGGGGTGCGGGTGGCCCGTCGGGCGCGGGTGGTCGGTGGGGTGCGGATGGCCGGTCGGACGCGGGTGGTCCGTCGGACGCGGGTGGTCCGTCGGGTGCGGGCCGGGCGTGCTGGTGGACGGCGAGGGCGACGGGCTCGGGGCGGTGACGGTGACCGTCGCGTCGCAGGCGCTGTCGGTGCTGCCCTCGGCGCAGTTGTTGCGGTAGGTCGACGAGGTGACGGTGTTGGTGAGTTCGGCGTCCTCGGTGAGCGAGGAGTCGACGGTCACCGAGTACGTGATGGTCGCGGTGGCGCCGACCGGCAGGTCACCGGTCCAGTGCAGGTTGGTGCCGGTGACGGTCGCGTTGCCGAGGTCGGCGTCGACGTCCCCGTTGTAGGTGGCGTCGGCCAGCACGTCGGCGAGGCTGTCGTCGAGGGTGACGCCGGTCGCGGGGACCCTGCCGGTGTTGGTGACGGTGACCCGGTAGGAGACGGTGTCACCGGGGGCCGCGTCGGTCGGGGTGGCGGTCTTCTCGATCCGGTAGGCGGGCAGGTCGACGACCGTGTTGCGGACCGTGTTGCTGGTCCGGGTCTGCTCGCGCCGGGTCTGGCTGCCCTTGAAGTCGAGCGTCGCGGTGTCGTCCAGCGTGCTGCCGCCGGCGACGTCCTGGTCGACCGTCACCTCGAAGGAGACGTTCGCGGTGGCGCCGGGGGCGAGGTCGTCGACCCGGCAGGTGACTGTCTGCCCGCTCGCGGTGCAGTCCGGGTTGGAGCCCTCCTTGTAGGTGGTGCCGGCGGGCAGCTGGTCGGTGACGGTGACGTCGGTGGCGGTGTCGAGGTTGTCGGTACTGCCGTCGGCGTGCCGGTTGGCGACGTCGAAGGAGTACGTGATGGTGTCGCCGGGTCCGACGTTGCCGGGCGGGTTGCCGTCGGTTTCGCCGGCCGGGTCGTTGGCCTTGGTGATCCGGAGGTCGGGTTCGAAGGCGTCGACGGACAGCCAGACCGCCTGCGGGTGCAGGGCGTCGCCGGAGCCGTTGATCCGCAGAACGGCCTGGGTGCTGCCGGCCGGGAGCTTGCCGGTGACGTCGATCATCCGGGCGTCGTAGCCGTAGTTGTTGACGGGGGCCGGGTCCCGGGTGGTGATGTTGGTGCCGGAGCCGTCGGCGGCGACCCGGTCGATCCGGCCGGAGAAGGCGTTGTCGGTGGTGACGCCGGCCGGGCCGGGCAGCGGCAGCAGGGTGAGGCCGTCGGTGTCCGGGCCGACCGAGAGCTGGTCGCCGGCGATCGGTGCGTCGCCGTCGCCGACCGTCACGCCCATGGTGGCGTTCGGGGCGGTGGTGGCGGGGGTGCGGATGCCGCCGAGCGTGAGGGTGGCCAGGTTGTCGGGGGAACGCAGCAGCTGGAAGCCGTCCCAGACGTTGAGGTAGCGCAACGGCTCGTTCTGGTCCTCGTACGCCACGACCAGCGACCAGCCGCCCCAGCAGCCGACGTTGTTGCCGCCGTAGTTCTGCGCCGAGGAGCGGCCGGCGCAGGCCTGGATGTCGGCGACGGTGTAGCTGCCCGGGCCCGCGGCCCGCACCTCGGCGGTGACGTCCTTGACGCCCGCCCCGGCCAGCAGCGGCTCGGGCGGGGTGCCGCCGACCTCCTGGTTGAACCAGTCGTAGGTGTCGGCGTTCAGCTGCTCGTACGAGGAGCTGCCGGGAACCTTCCAGGAGACCTGGTCGCCCCTGTTGATGTCACCCGAGGTGCCGCCCGAGACGCTGGTGTTGGTCGGGTTGAACTGCCAGTACAGGCGCGCCGAGAGCACCGTCGCGCCGGCCGGGATCTCCAGCTGCGCGGAGGACGCGTTGTTGCCGGGCGCGTCCGGGTCGACCTTCACGTACTTGGTGCGGTTGTTGTTGCTGCCCTCGGTGTCGTTGCAGGGCGATCCGTCGCTGTCGTCGCAGGTCAGCACCGAGTTGGAGGCCATCGTCAGATCGCCGTGCGCCAGCAGGTTCACCGCCGGGTCGGGTCCGATCGGCCGCTGGGTGCCCGCCCCGCGCGGGGCGGGCACCGCGGCGGTCGCGGTGAGCGGGAGGAGCAGCCCCGCGAGAGGCAGGACCGCGCACAGGGCACGCAGCATTCTCGGGAATGGTGGATGGTGCTGAACCACGAGTGACCTCGCAACCGGTACGACGAGTGGGGGGACGCCCAGCGTCACCGCTCCGGGCGGGGTTCCGTGACGGACACGCAGAAACGCTCACTCATCCAGCCGAGAAACGAACACACGCCCAAAGGGCCGCGGCCGCGGCCCCGGCCCCGGTTCCGGCCCTGATCGCGGCTCCGGTTCCGCCCGAATTCCGGCCCCGGCCCCGGCCCCTTCACGCTCGCCTTCTTCGGGCCCGTCGACGAGGAACTGCTGCCCGAGCTGGACGCGCGCCTCGCGCGGGCCGTACCCGCGAGCGGCGCCGCTCGGGTCGTACTCCATGAGCAGCGCGCCGCTCGGGCCGCGCTTCATGAGTGGCGCGCCGCGCGGGCCGCGTTCCGCTCAGGCCGCCGTCGCCAGCTCCTCCCGGGGGACGAACCGGACGTGCGGGCGGCCCGGCCGCAGGTCGACGCGGAGGCGGAGGCCGCCGACGCGGGCCAGCACGATGCCGACGCCGATCGCGGCCACCAGGGAGAACGCACCGCCGACGGCCATGCCCGTACGGACCCCGTAGGCGTCGCTGATCCAGCCGACGATCGGGGCGCCCACCGGCGTGCCGCCGGCGAAGACCATCATGTACAGGCTCATGACCCGGCCGCGCATGGCCGGGTCGGCGGCCATCTGGACGCTCGTGTTCGCGCTGATGTTGGTCGTCAGGCCGATCATGCCGATCGGGACCAGCAGGATCGCGAAGAGCCAGACGGACGGCGACAGGGACGCGATGATCTCCAGCAGGCCGAACGCCGTGCCCGCGGCCACCAGCATCCGCAGCCGCGAGGAGCGGCGGCGGGCGGCGAGCAGGGCACCGGCGAGGGAACCGGCCGCCATGAGGATGTTGAAGAACGAGTACATCCCGGCGCCGCCGTGGAAGACCTCGTCCGCGAAGGCCGTGAGCCAGATCGGGAAGTTGAAGCCGAACGTGCCGACGAAGCCGACCAGGACGATCGGCCAGATCAGCTCGGGGCGCCCGGAGACGTACCGCAGCCCCTCGCGCAGCTGGCCCTTGGCGCGCGGCACGACGGCGACGTGGTGCAGCTCGTTCGTGCGCATCATCAGCAGGCCGACGAGCGGGGCGAGGAACGACAGGCCGTTGAACATGAAGGCCCAGCCGCTGCCGACCGTGGTGATCAGGACGCCCGCGACGGCGGGGCCGATGAGCCGGGCGGACTGGAAGTTGGCCGAGTTGAGGCTGACCGCGTTCCGCAGCTGCGCGGGGCCGACCATCTCGGACACGAAGGACTGGCGGGCCGGGTTGTCGACCACCGTCACCATGCCGAGCAGGAACGCGATGAGGTAGACGTGCCACACCTGGACGACGCCGGAGAGCGTGAGGACCGCCAGGGCGATCCCGCACAGGCCGAGCGCCGCCTGGCTGAACAGAAGGAGCTTCCGCTTCGGGAAGCGGTCCGCGATGACACCGCCGTACAGACCGAAGAGGAGCATCGGGAGGAACTGGAGGGCCGTGGTGATGCCGACGGCGGCGGCGGACCCGGTGAGGCTCAGGACGAGCCAGTCCTGCGTGATGCGGGACATCCAGGTACCGGTGTTGGAGATCACGGCGCCCGTGGCGAACAGGCGGTAGTTGCGTATCTTCAGCGACGAGAAGGTCCCGCCGGGCTTGCTCTCGTGGGTGGAAGTCGGTGCGGGGGCGGAGTCTGCTCCGGATCCCGTACTCAAAGGGGTTCGCCTCCTCGGGCGTATACGTTTCGCTGACTGACGAGGTGCGGCGGTGCGGGCGGCGCGCCGGCCGGGGCCGGCGCGGTCCGCCCCGCTACAGGTGGGCGAGCTTCTCCAGCACGGGCGCCGCCTTGCGCAGCGTCTCCCACTCGTCCTCGTCCAGGCCCTCGGCGAGGGCGGTCAGCCAGGCGTTCCGCTTGGAGCGGCTCTCCTCGAGCATGGCTTCCGCCTGCTCGGTCTGGCTGACCACCTTCTGGCGACGGTCATCGGGGTGCGGTTCCAGTCTGACCAGCCCCTTCGCTTCCAGCAGCGCGACAATTCGGGTCATCGACGGAGGCTGCACATGCTCCTTGCGGGCCAGCTCGCCGGGTGTGGCGGAGCCGCATCGCGCGAGTGTGCCGAGCACCGACATCTCGGTGGGGCTCAGCGACTCGTCGACGCGCTGGTGCTTGAGGCGCCGACTGAGCAGCATCACGGCGGAGCGGAGGGAGCTCACGGCGGCGGCACTGTCGCCGTCGTGGATCAGGTCAGGCATGTTTATTAGCGTAACTCATTACCCAACCTAAAGACCATTCGTGTTACACGCGCGAGCGGCACTTCGCCCAATTGCTCACCCGAACGAGTGAGTCGAATCCGGAAAGTGACATGAAACGACGCCCGGGGCCGTAACCCTGCTTGCCATGGGATCGACTGTGCTCAGCTTGCGGATAGACGGTGAGCTGCTCGACCGGCTCCGGCAGCACGCCGCGAAACGCGGAATGAGCGTCCAGGACTATGTCGTCCGGACGCTCATTCGCGATGACTTCGACGAGCGCTTCAAGGCGGCCGTCGACGAGACGGAGAAGTTCTACGGGGCGGAGGAGGCCCCGGGGATCAGGACCGGGGAGGTCACGTGAGGCCGAGGGCCGGCATCGCGTAGTAGAAGACGAAGACCGCCGACACCACGTACATGGGCACCGGCACCTCGCGCCAGCGCCCGGCCGCCACCCGCAGCACGCAGAAGGCGATGAAGCCGATGCCGATGCCGTTGGTGATCGAGTACGTGAACGGCATCATCAGCATGGCGAGGAAGGCCGGGATGGCCAGCGTGTAGTCGCTCCAGTCGATGTCCCGCACCGAGCCCGAGATGATCAGGAAGCCCACCGCCAGCAGCGCGGGGGTGGCCGCCTGCGACGGGACCATGGTCGCCAGGGGCGTCAGGAACAGCGCGCCCGTGAACAGCCCGCCCGTCACGATGCTCGCGAGGCCGGTCCGGGCCCCCTCGCCGACCCCCGCCGTGGACTCCACGAAGCAGGTCGTGGCGGAGGAGGAGCTCGCACCGCCCGCGGCGACCGCGATGCCGTCCACGAACAGCACCTTGTTGATGCCGGGGAAGTTGCCCTCCGGGTCGGTCAGCTTCGCCTCGTCGCCGACGCCGAGGATGGTGCCCATCGCGTCGAAGAAGCAGGACAGCAGCACGGTGAAGACGAACAGGACGCCGGTGAGGAACCCGACCTTGCCGAACCCGCCGAACAGACTGACCTGACCGACCAGTCCGAAGTCCGGCGTGGCGACCGGGTTGCCCGGCCACTCCGGGACGGTCAGGCCCCACGCCCCGGCCGGCAGGTCGGCGATGGCGTTGATGATCAGCGCGACGACCGTCATCGCGACGATGGAGATCAGGATCGCGCCCGGAACCTTGCGGACGAGCAGCGCGAGGGTGAGCAGCGTGCCGAGGACGAAGACGAGGACCGGCCAGCCGTTGAGGTGGCCGTCGCCGCCGAGCTGGAGCGGCACGGTGGTGTGCGCGGCGTCCGGCATGCGGGAGACGAAGCCCGAGTCGACCAGGCCGATCAGCAGGATGAACAGGCCGATGCCGATCGCGATGCCCTTGCGGAGCGAGGTCGGCACGGCGTGCATGACGCGTTCCCGCAGACCGGTCGCGACCAGCAGCATCACCACGAAGCCCGCGAGGACGACCATGCCCATCGCGTCCGGCCAGCTCATCCGGGGGGCGAGCTGGAGCGCCACGACGGTGTTGACCCCGAGGCCCGCGGCCAGCGCGATCGGCACGTTGCCGATGACGCCCATCAGGAGCGTGGAGAACGCGGCGGTCAGCACGGTGGCGGTGACCAGCTGGCCGCCGTCGAGCTGGTGGCCGTACATGTCCTTCGCGCTGCCGAGGATGATCGGGTTCAGCACGATGATGTAGGCCATCGCGAAGAACGTGGCGAATCCGCCGCGGATCTCGCGCGCGACCGACGACCCCCGCTCGGAGATCTTGAAGAAACGATCCAGCGCGCCGTTCGGCTGCTGGGCCGACGGTTGCTTGGAGTCGACCGGAGCGGTGGCCGAGGGGGACATGTATGACCTCAGACGTACAGAGAGGGGGGTTGAATATGGTCAGCTTTGGACTTTCACACGAATAAATCGAGACAGTCTTAAGCAGATTCAGTATGAATACATAAGGCAAAGATCGCTATCTCCGCGCGTAGACCCTTGGGCCGCCGGGTGCGCGCGGCCCGGGGAGGCGGGTGCGCGCGGCCCCGGGCGGCGGGTGTGCGTGGGTGCGCGCGGGTTGTGCGCCGGCGGTCAGGAAGTGGCGCTCTCGGCGGTGTCGCCCCGCCCGGCGGCGGCTGCCGCGGCGGCGGCCCGCTTGATCGCGGCGTCGCGCCCCCGCACGTACCAGATGCCGATCAGTCCGAGCCCTCCCGGGCGGGAGTCCCGGGAGGACCCGGGGAGGGGTTCCGGGTGGCCCCATACACTGAGCCCATGGCGAAGTGGACACCGAAGCACGAGGCACCCGAGCCCCTGGAGGGGCCCGTCGTCGCCACCATCACCGGCGGCACGATCCTCTGGTTCGTCCTCTTCCTGGTACAGCTCCCGTTCTACGGCTGGTTCGACGACCACGGCCACCTGTGGTGGCTGTGGACCTGCCTGGCCGGCGCGGGGCTCGGACTGATCGGCATCTGGTACGTGCGGGGGCGCGACGCCGCGATCAAGCGGGCCGCCGCCGCGGCAGCCGCCGCCGGGCGGGGCGACACCGCCGAGAGCGCCACTTCCTGACCGCCGGCGCACAACCCGCGCGCACCCACGCACACCCGCCGCCCGGGGCCGCGCGCACCCGCCTCCCCGGGCCGCGCGCACCCGGTCGTCCCGGCCCCGCGCACGCCCGCCCCGCATCCGCCGTCGGGGTCCTCATCCACCCACGGGACCATTCGTCTCCTCCCCCGGTCTGATCTTCGTACCACCCGGTGGGTGAACCGGACCATCCACCCGTACCGTCGGAACCATGACGCACCGGTCACCCCACTCCTTCGGCGAGCAGCCTTCCGAGACGACCGGCTCGGCCGGCTCCGTCGGACCCCCCGGCCCCGCCGGTTCCACCAGTCCGGCGATGATCGACGCCGGGGCCGAGCTCGACCCGGTCCACCCGGTGGACCTTCCCGGCCCGGCCGTGGACACCCGCGGTCTGACGGCCGCCGAGGTCGCCGAGCGGATCGCCCGCGGCGAGGTCAACGACGTACCGGTCCGCTCGTCCCGCTCACTGCGCGAGATCGTCCGGGCCAACGTCTTCACCCGGTTCAACCTGATCATCGGCGTGCTCTGGGCGATCATGCTGTTCGTCGCGCCGATCCAGGACAGCCTCTTCGGCTTCGTGATCGTCGCCAACACCGGCATCGGCATCATCCAGGAGTGGCGGGCCAAGAAGACCCTGGACAGCCTCGCGGTCATCGGCGAGGCCAAACCCACGGTGCGGCGCGACGGGGTCGCCGCCGAGATCTCCACCTCCGAGATCGTCCTCGGCGACCTCGTGGAGCTGGGCCCCGGCGACAAGGTCGTGGTGGACGGCACGGTCGCCGAGGCCGACGGCCTGGAGGTCGACGAGTCGCTGCTGACCGGCGAGGCCGACCCGGTGCTGAAGCGCCCCGGCGACCCGGTGATGTCCGGCAGCTTCGTCGTCGCGGGCGGCGGCGCCTTCACCGCCACCAAGGTCGGCCGCGAGGCCTACGCCGCGCAGCTCGCCGAGGAGGCGTCCCGCTTCACCCTCGTCCAGTCCGAGCTGCGCAGCGGCATCTCCACGATCCTGAAGTACGTCACCTGGATGATGGTGCCGACCGCGATCGGTCTGGTGATCAGCCAGCTCGTCGTCAAGGACAACGACTTCAAGGGGTCGATCGCCCGGACCGTCGGCGGCATCGTGCCGATGATCCCGGAAGGGCTCGTGCTGCTCACCTCGGTCGCCTTCGCGATCGGGGTCGTACGGCTCGGCCGCAAGCAGTGCCTGGTGCAGGAGCTGCCCGCCATCGAGGGGCTGGCCCGGGTCGACGTCGTCTGCCTGGACAAGACCGGCACCCTCACCGAGGGCGGCATGGACGTCAGCGAGGTCCGCACCCTCGGCGACACGGACCGGGCCTACCTGGAACGCGTCCTGGGCGCCCTCGGCGCGTCCGACCCCCGGCCCAACGCCAGCCTGCAGGCCATCGCCGACGCCTACCCGGACGGCGAGCGGTGGCGGTGCACGCAGACGCTGCCGTTCTCCTCGGCCCGCAAGTACAGCGGCGCCGCGTTCGACGAGGGCGGCGGCCGGGAGTCGTCCTGGCTGCTCGGCGCCCCCGACGTGCTGCTGCCCGAGCGGCACCCGGCGCTCGCCGAGATCGAGCAGCTCAACGAGCAGGGCCTGCGGGTGCTGCTGCTGTCCCGCGCGCGGGACGGGGTCGAGGGGAGCGACGCCACCGACGGGGCCGTGCCGAGCGCGCTGGTCGTCCTGGAGCAGCGGCTGCGGCCCGACGCCGAGGAGACCCTGGCCTACTTCGCGGAGCAGCGGGTCGCCACGAAGGTCATCTCGGGCGACAACGCGGTCTCGGTCGGCGCGGTCGCCGGGAAGCTGGGCCTGCCGGGCGCCGAGCACACCCTGGACGCACGCCGGCTGCCCACCGACCCCGACGAGATGGCCACGGCCATGGAGGAGAACGCGGTCTTCGGCCGGGTCACCCCGCAGCAGAAGCGGGACATGGTCGCCGCCCTCCAGTCCCGCGGCCACACCGTCGCCATGACCGGCGACGGCGTCAACGACGTCCTGGCGCTGAAGGACGCCGACATCGGTGTCTCCATGGGTTCGGGCTCCGAGGCGACCCGGGCCGTCGCCCAGATCGTGCTGCTGAACAACAGCTTCGCGACGCTGCCGTCCGTCGTCGCCGAGGGCCGCCGGGTGATCGGCAACATCACCCGGGTCGCCACCCTGTTCCTGACCAAGACCGTCTACTCGGTGCTGCTGGCGATCCTGGTGGTGTGCACGCAGGTCGACTACCCGTTCCTGCCGCGCCACCTGACCCTGCTGTCGACGCTGACGATCGGCGTCCCCGCGTTCTTCCTGGCCCTCGCCCCGAACAAGGAACGGGCGCATCCGCACTTCGTGCGCCGGGTCATGCGGTACGCGATCCCCTCGGGCGTCATCGCGGCGGCCGCCACCTTCGTGACGTACCTGATCGCCCGGCACCACTACACCGGTCCGGGCGCCCTGGAGGCGGAGACCAGCGCGGCCACGCTCGCGCTGTTCCTGGTCTCGATGTGGGTCCTGGCGATCATCGCCCGTCCGTACACCTGGTGGCGGATCTGCCTGGTGGCGGCGATGGGGCTGGCGTTCCTGATCGTGCTGGCGGTGCCGTGGTTGCAGGAGTTCTTCGCGCTGAAGCTGGTGGGGACGACGATGCCGTGGGCCGCGGTGGGGATCTCGGCGGTGGCCGCGGTCGTCCTGGAGTACACCTGGCGGCTGGTCGGCAGGCGCTTCCCGGCGTGACACCGGTACGGGAACGAGTGGGGGGCGGCG
The DNA here is from genome assembly GCF_008120935.1 of Streptomyces sp. sk2.1. Lineage (GTDB taxonomy): Bacteria > Actinomycetota > Actinomycetes > Streptomycetales > Streptomycetaceae > Streptomyces. Next base: position 566,705 of record NZ_RDBO01000055.1, on the reverse strand, counting down.
CCCGGGGCGCTGCCCCCTTCGCTGTCACTTCACGTCGACGAAGTCGCCCGCGGTGGTGACGGTCGGGGTGGTGGACGTACCGGCGAAGCTGTAGCGCCAGTAGCCGTCGACCGAGGCCTTGACCGTGGTCTTCAGGTTGCCGACGCTGTTCGTCCTGATCGTCTTGATCGTGGTGTACGTCGAGCCGGTCTTCTTGCGGAACTGCAGCTTCACCGACTGGCCGGTGTAGCCGTGGTACTTGTGGTCCTCCCAGTTGGCCCGCGAGAGCTTCCCGGTGACCGTGATGGTCCCGCCCTTCTTCACCGGCTCCGGCGCGGCGTTGACCGTCAGCTTCGACAGCCGCTGCACCCGCGCCTTGCTGTGGAAGTCGCTGGAGGTCAGGGAGCCGTCCTTCGCCCGCGCGCCCGCGAGGACGTGCCAGGTGCCCGCCAGCGAGTTCTTGTACAGGTCGACCCGGGGATCGACCGTGATGGTGAGGGAACAGGTGCTGGTGGTGGCGCTCGCGGCCCGGCAGGTCGCCGCGTCCTCGTTCGGCAGCAGTACGGCCTCCAGTCCCTCCTCCTGGTCCTTGCCGTGCCACAGCATCAGCCAGCCGGTCTCGATGCCGGAGGGGTGCGAGGCGGTGACCGAGACGGTGACGGTCCTCGGCGCCGTCGTCCCCAGGACGATGTCCTTGCCGCCGTTGACGAGGGCCTCGGAGACGACGGGGCCGGGTGCGCCCGGACCGGAGGCCGCGGGGCCGGCCGTCGCCGGTTGTGCCGCCTGCGCCGCCGGAACGGCGAGGGCGGACAGGATCAGGGCGCCGGAGGCCACGGCGGCGGCGGCGGTCGCGGTGGCGGTGGCGGTCGCGGTGGCGGTGGCGGTGGCGGTGGCGGTGGCACGTATACGCATGGGCTTCTCCCTGGGGAAGGCCCCGGACAGGGGCCGGACGGGAACGCACGGCGGATGCGCGAACAGCGGGACCCCCGGCAGGGACCCCGCTGTTCACATGTGGCCGCGGAGGCGGCCGGTCGGCCCCGCTCCGGACCGTGGGACTACCTCACGTCGACGAAGTCGCCCGCGGTGGTGACGGTCGGGGTGGTGGACGTACCGGCGAAGCTGTAGCGCCAGTAGCCGTCGACCGAGGCCTTGACCGTGGTCTTCAGGTTGCCGACGCTGTTCGTCTTGATCGTCTTGATCGTGGTGTACGTCGAGCTGGTCTTCTTGCGGAACTGCAGCTTCACCGACTGGCCGGTGTAGCCGTGGTACTTGTGGTCCTCCCAGTTGGCCCGCGAGAGCTTCCCGGTGACCGTGATGGTCCCGCCCTTCTTCACCGGCTCCGGCGCGGCGTTGACCGTCAGCTTCGACAGCCGCTGCACCCGCGCCTTGCTGTGGAAGTCGGTGTAGGTGAAGTCGGCCTGGTTACCGGCGAGCGCGCCCGCGGAGACGTGCCAGGTGCCGGCCAGCGAGTTCTTGTACAGGTCGTAGCGCGGGTCGATCGTGAACGTCAGCTTGCAGGTCGAGGTCGTCGCGTTGACCTTGGTGCACTTCGACACGTCCTCGTTCGGCAGGATGGCGCCGTCGATGGTGTCCGGGGACGTCGGGTCCGTGCCGTGCCACAGGTCGGCGTAGGCGTCGACGACACCGGTCGCGTGCGAGGCCGTGACCGAGATGGAGATCGTCTTCGTGGCGGTGGTGCCCAGGACGATGTCCTTGCCGCCGTTGACGACGACCTTGGAGATGACGGGTTCCGCGACATCGGCGGCGGTGGCCGCGGCGGCCTTCGCGGCGCCCCGGGCGGTGATGCCGAAGGCCTCGGCACCCGAGGTCGGCTTGTTCTGGATCGACGCGGAGTGGTCGCCCGCCTGGGCAACCGGAACAGCCAGAGCAGACAGGGCCAGCGCGCCGGAAACGGCAGCGACAGTGGCGCGAATACGCATGTATTTCCCCAGTGGAGAAAGAGCTCCGCGGGCACGTGTACGTGCGCCGGGCGGAGCTGGTTCGGTCTGTTGAGTCTGCTGACTCGACAGACCAGACCAGTGACCCATGTGAAGGGTTGTACACCGAGTTGAATTTTTTGCGAAGATCCGGCTGCCGGCGTTCGTATCCGCGTTCCGGCGGCCGCGACCGCCCGCCCCTCCGCCGACCGGGTCGGCGGCGGGGCGGAACGGCCGTCAGTCGAACCAGCGGTCCCGGGCCAGTTCCTCCGTGCGGGACGGGTCCTCCAGCAGCGCCGCCACCTCGAAGCGGCGCGGCCACTGCCCCGCCGCCCAGGCCAGCCCCGCCGCGACGCCCTCCAGCGTGGCGGCGTGCACGATCCCGTCGGGGGTGCGGCGCCAGTCCAGTTCGACGCCGCCCGCGCGCAGTTCGCCGTGCTCGACGTACGCGTCCGGCGTGCCCGCCCCGAGCAGAATCCGCACCGATTCCGGTACCCGGTGCTCCTCGCCCTCCGTCGTCACCTCCGCCTCGACGCTGTCGCCGAGCCGCCGCACCTGGAACAGTTCGGCGAGTTCGGCCGCGCGCGTCGGGGCGACCGGCAGCAGCGGCAGCCCGGCGGCGAGCGGCAGCAGGTCGGGGGCGTCCGCGATCACGGCGTCCGCCGCGTCCACGACCCGTGCCTCGCCGTCCACCACGGCCCGCAACTCTTCGGGCAGCGTGACCTGTTCGGGGTCGAGATCGGCCAGGGCCGTGTACAGGGAGTGCAGTTGTACGGGGTCGACCGGGCGCTCCTCGTCCGCGAGCCGGCCCAGGAGTTCGGCGGCGCCGCCCGGTTCGTCGAGCAGCGCGGCCACGGACGTCCGCACCCCGAGGGCGCGCAGCACCTGGGCGTCGTCGAAGCCGGTCGCGTCGGCGGAGTCGTACAGCCCGGCCAGTCGCGGGTCGCCGCCCGCGGCGCGCAGCCCGGCGGGGCGCCGGCCGTCGAGCACCGGGTGGTCGCGCAGCCACCAGGCGGTGTACGGGCGCACGGAGCGGGTGGTGCCGTCGGGGAGCAGCACCCGCACCGGCTGGGTCAGGGCGTCCCGCAGCGGCGGCTGCGCGAGCATGGCGAGCGCCTGCGGCCAGGCGTCGTCGTCGACCAGGTCGAGGTCGCGGACGGCGACGAGTTCGGTGGCGACCGGCGGTACCGGGGTGTCGGGCAGCTGGTCGAGGACGTCCTCGCACCACACGTCGACGGCGTCGAGCAGACCGGCGTCGTCGGGTTCGGCGAAGTCGCCGTCGCGCGGCTCCAGTTCGTCCGGGTCCAGGACGACGTCGGTGGTCCGCACGAGGGCGAACGTGGCCAGCACGCCGCAGGCGGTGAGCGGCTGCTCGCCCCAGCGGTCGGCCATTTCCCGGTCGACCAGGGCCAGTTCACCCTCCCGCATGACGGACGCGAAGGGGCTGTCCGGCAGCACGAGTTCACCGGCCGGGGCCGGTTCGCCGTCCTCGTCGGGCAGGGCGAGCGCGCCCAGCCAGGGCTCGTCGCCGGGGGCCAGTTCGGCGCCCCGCACGAGGGTGAGGACGGTCTCGGCGAGTTCGTCGACGTCCAGCGCGTCCTCGTCCCAGACCTCGCCCGCGTCCAGCGATCCGGCGACGGCGGCCCGCACCTGCGGGGTCGTCAGCACGGCGCGCGGGGTGGCGGGCAGGGCGCCCAGCTTCTCCAGCAGCGGGTGGGCGGCGTCCGGGTGGGCGACCTTCAGCCCGAGGCGGGCGAGGCGTTCCAGGACCGGGCCGGTGAGCGCGTCGGGGAGCGGGAGGAGGACCTGGCGGGGTCCGATCGTGGTGCGGGGCACGGGTACGGGCCCGGCCTCCGCCGCCCCGTCGGTCCCGTCCGTCGCGGGCGCCCCGTCCGCCCCGGGGGTTCCGGCGAGCGGTACGGGCAGGCCGGAGAGGCGGTCCGGGTCGATGCCGGACAGGCTGTCGTAGAGCCGCCGCCACCAGCGGGGTTCGCGCTCCAGTCCGGCCAGCCGGTCGATCGCCTCGGTCAGCGGGACCCGGGCGATGGAGAGCGTGCGCAGTTCGCTGCGGCGCTCCAGCCCGGCGGGCAGCAGACACGGCAGGACCTCGGCGAGCACCCGTACGGTCTCGGCGCCGGCCCCTTCCAGGACCTCGGCCTCGATGGGCCGCAGCGCGGCGGTGGCCGCAGGGTCGTCGACGTCGTTTGCCCGCTCCTCCCAGCCGTCCCAGCGGCCCGCGTCGGCGGTGGTGTCGCGCGGGACTGCGGGGGCCAGGAACGCGACGCGCGGCAGCCGTTCCAGGATCGCGCCGCGCAGCGCGCCGTCCAGTTCGCCCTTGCCGAGCGGTCCCGGTACGAGGTCGATGGTGTCGACGGACACCGGCTGCCAGCCCGCGAGCAGTTCGGCGTACGCGTCGGCGGCGCGCTGCACCAGGAAGTCGGTGAGCGGTCCCGGCGCGAAGTGGCGGCGGCTGGTGTCGAGCGGCAGCGACGCGATGAACAGCGCGGGAATGCCGAGGGGTTCGTCGGTGGGGGTCGGCGCGTGGACGACGGGGGCGGTGCGGGGGCGTGCCGGGGCGCCCTCCGCGTCCACCGGGACCGCCCAGGTCACCGACCAGTGCGGGCGCAGCCGTTCCTCGCGGGGCCGGTCGGCGAGGAGTTCCGGTTCGACGGCGCCGTGGTGGGTGACGGTGCGCCAGCGGGTCGTGCCGTGCGCGGAGTCCTCGACGTGAACGTACGGGCCGTGCTGCGAGCGGCGCAGCGTCCGTACGGTGTCCGGGGTCTCGATCACGATCTCGTCGAGGCCGCGCAGGGTGAGGAGCAGCGCGTCGTCGGCCGCGTCGAGCAGTCTGACGACGAGGTCCTCGGCGCCGCCGTCGCGCAGCGGGAGGACCACGACGGTGTCGTAGCCGTCGGGTGCGGTGCCCTCGGCGGGCAGCGGGAGCCGCAGCAGGGGCACGTGGCCGTCGCGGCGGCGGAGTTCGTCGCCGAGGCCGGGGCTGGCGACGGCCGTGCGCGCGGCGAGGTCGCGGGCCTCGGCGAGGGACCAGCGGACGCCGCCGTGCCGGCCGATCACGGCGGGCTCGTCGCTCACCGCGAGCACGGCGGCGAACCCGACGCCGAACCTGCCGACGGCGCCCTCGTGGCCCTCGCGCTTGGCGGAGGCGCGCAGGGTGGAGAGGGACTCCACGCCGGTGGCGTCGAGGGGGGCGCCGGTGTTGGCGGCGGCGAGGATCGCGGGGGTGTCCGCGGTCGCCGGGTGCAGGGTGAGGCGGAGCCGGCCGGGGACCCGGGCGCGGGCGGCGGCGTCGGCGGCGTTCTGGGCCAGCTCGACGACGAGGCGGTCGCGGTAGCCGCCGAGCGCGAGGTCCTCCTCGGCGTTGGCGTCCTCGCGGAACCTGGCGGGGCCGGCGCCCCAGGCGTCGAGCACCCCGCGGCGCAGCCGTGCGGTCCCGAACGGATCGGCCCCTTCGGTCGCATTCATGCTCACGCTCTGACTCCGCTCTTTCCGGTTACGCGTTGCCCGTGCCGCCAAGTGTGCGCCCGAAGGTACCGGGTCCTCTCGTCGGGCGGGGGGCGCCGAACAGCGCATCGGCCGGTTCGGGTCCATGCCGGTGGGCCGCCGGACAGCTGGCGCGAACAGGCCCGTCCGGCGTTCGGGGACGGAGGCCGGTCCGCCGGAGCGTCCGCGCCCCCGCGGAAAACCTCCCCGCAGGAAACCGCACCACCGCAAAAAACCTCCGCACGGGAGACCGCGTCCCCGCGGAAAACCTCCCCGCAGGAAACCGCACCGCCGCGGAAGACCTCCGCACGGGAGACCGTGCCCCTGCGGAAAGCCTCCGTGCGGGAAGCCGCCCCACCCCGGCCACCGCCTACGAGTGGCCGAGGTCCTCCGTCGGCGCGTCCGCCTCCGCCGGGACCGAGCCGGAGTCCCGGGCGGGCCGCAGCGGGTACTCGTCCACCTGCACCGTGTCCAGCGCGTGCGGCGCCGGCTTCGGCGGCTTCGGCATCACCGCCGCCTCCGAGTGCCCGCCGCAGCCGTACGACAGCGACACCACGTGCCCGTCCGCCGGGCCGAACTCGTTGGCGCACACCCCGAACGCCTGCTTCAGCGAACCGGCGAGCGGCACCAGGAACGCGCAGGTCATGCACGAGGCGGGGGCCGCCTGTGCCATCGGCGTCTTCGCCCCGAACGCCTCGTCCCAGCGGTCGGCCGCCGTGTGCAGCCCGTACCGGGACAGCACCCGCGCCCGCCGCATGCCGAGCTCGTCGGCGACCGCGGCGATCGAGCCCCGGCTCGTCGTCGCGGGGCGCGTCGTCAGTTCCGCGTCCTCCGCGTCGACGAGGTCGGCCATCTCGTGCGACACCTCGGAGACCGCGGAGTTCGGCGGCGGCTCCTCCTCGCCGGTGTAGCCGGGCTCCAGGCGGATGTCGTCCGCCTCGGTGGGCAGCAGGTCGCCGGGCCCCATGTCGCCGGGGCGCAGCCGCTCGCTCCACGGCACCCACTCCGGGGCGAGCAGCGCGTCGCTGCCGGGCAGGAGCACCGTTTCGTCGAGGGTGACCTTCTTCGCGCGGGAGGCACGGGCGACGGTCACCGCCCAGCGCCAGCCCCGGTAGCCGGGCTCCTTGCACTCGAAGAAGTGCGTGACGACCCGGTCCCCCTCGGAGATCACGCCCACATGCTCACCGACGACCCCCGGCGCGGCCGCCTCCTCGGCCGCCGCGCGGGCAAGGTCTACCGCCTCGGCGCACAGACGGTCGGGGGCGGGGGTACGGGCCGTACGGCTTCGCGTCGTCGCAGCACTCACAGGTCTCGCTTCTCTCCTACGCCAGTCTCACGAGCGCGCCTGCACATCCATCGGTCCCGGCCATGACGGATGCGGGCGGAGCGGACCTGGGGGCCGCGTCGACGTCCGCACCCGTTGCTGCCTGCCTCGGGCGCACCTTCTGCCATCCATTCTGCGGGATCGCCGAGAGGCGCGCGGCCGAGGTCAACCGCCGGTGGCGCGCTACGCACGCTACCCCCTCTCTCGCCCCCCGCCCACCTGCCCGTCCCAAACAAGGCCGTATCCGATGCCGTGTCCGATGCCGCGCTCCGTGCCGCGTCCGGCCCCGCGCCCGTGTCGCGTCCGGTGTCACGCCCCGTGCGCGGGCCGTTCCGGAGGGGCCCGGGGATGGCCGCGGGAGTTCGTGATCCGCCGGTGGACCCGGTTCGCGCCGGGCGCGCCCGACCGGCGCGAACCGCTGGCCCGACAGGGCGGAGTGCGCCGCGTCCCGCGCCGATGCCGGTTCGCCGCCACCGCGGCTGGGGCACTATGACGGGGTGGCTGCCGCCAGGTCGCACGAGGGGCCGGGCCCGCTCCGCAGGACGGGCCGGGCGATCGGTCATGCCCTCCACGCGCCGTTCACCGGCACCGCGAGGGGCATCCGGAAGGCGACGCACGCCCACGGCGCGGGCGAGTCCGGGCTCGGCAAGCTCATCGAGCTGCACGCGGTGAACGGCGCGGGCGACGTGATGATCACGGTCGCGCTCGCCTCGACGGTGTTCTTCGCGGTACCGACGGACGAGGCCCGCGGCCGGGTCGCCCTCTACCTCGCCATCACGATGGCGCCCTTCGTGCTCCTCGCCCCCGTGATCGGCCCGCTCCTGGACCGGCTGCCGCACGGCCGCCGCGCCGCGATGGCGGCCTCGATGCTGGCCCGCGCGGTGCTCGCGCTCACCATGTCGGGCGCGGTCGCCACCGGCGGTCTGGAGCTGTACCCGGCCGCGCTGGGCGTACTGGTCTGCTCGAAGGCGTACGGGGTGGTGCGCAGCGCCGTCGTGCCGCGCCTGCTGCCGCCGCGCTTCTCCCTCGTGAAGGCCAACTCCCGGGTCACCCTGGCCGGGCTCCTGGCCACCGGTGCCGCCGCCCCGGTCGGGGCGGCGCTCCAGATGGCCGGGCCCGCCTGGCCGCTGTACGGGGCGTGCGCGGTCTTCGTCGGCGGGACCGTCCTCGCCTTCACGCTGCCGCACGGGGTCGACTCCGCGAAGGGCGAGCGGAAGGCCCGGCTGGTGCCGCCGCACGGGGTGGCGGTCTCCCTGAACAGCACCGGGCGGACCGGTCCGGGACGGGGTGGCGGGAAGCGCTCCCGGTGGGCGCGGCGCGGGGAGCGGAACGGAGGGCGGAACGGGGAGCGGCGGCCGGGGCTGCGGTCCGTGGGGCCGTCCGTGCTGAACGGCCTCCAGGCCAACGCCGCGCACCGCGCGCTCTCCGGCTTCCTGATCTTCTTCCTGGCGTTCCTGCTGCGCGAGCACCCGCTCGCCGGGCAGAGCGCCGCCGTCTCGCTCGGCATCGCGGGCGTGGCGGCCGGCGCCGGCAACGCCCTGGGCACCGCGGTCGGCTCCTGGCTGCGCAGTCGCGGCCCCGAGGTGATCGTCGTGGCGATGCTGGCCCTGGCGCTGGGCGTCGCGGTGCTCGCCGCGCTGTTCTTCGGCACGGTCATGGTCGCCGCGCTCAGCGCCACCGCGGGCTTCACCCTGGCCCTGTCGAAGCTGTCGCTGGACGCGATGATCCAGCGCGACGTCCCCGAGGAGGTGCGCGCCTCCGCGTTCGCACGGTCCGAGACCGCGCTCCAGATGGCCTGGGTGGTCGGCGGCGGCATCGGCATCTCCCTCCCCCTCAACGGCGTACTGGGCATGTCGGTCGCCGCGGGCATCCTCGCCCTCGGCGCCGCCACGTCCGTACGGGGCCTGCTGAGCACCGCGCGACGCGGCTCGCCGCACCCCCGCGTGGCGTGAGCCGGGGCGACCGATAGCCTTCGGCTCATGACCGTTGCGTTCTTCTCCGGCAAGGGCCGTCGAATCGGCGTCGCTCTTGGTGCCGTTTCCGCGGGACTCCTCGTCCTCTCCGCATGCGACAAGCCGACGCCGCTCGCGACCGTGACGGTCGGCAGCAACTCGGTGAGCTCCGAGGCCTCCTGCTACAACGACGGCGAGGCCCTCAAGACCGACGACATCAAGGGCTGCCTCAACAAGAAGGCGGAGAAGTCCGTCGAGGTCGCGATGGACGACAAGGTCCGCTTCGGCGTCGACCCCGAGATCGCCGAGAACGGCTGGACCCTGTTCATCAACGGCCAGCAGGCCGAGCAGGAGCCGTACAAGAAGACCTACCGGTCGATCCCGGGCAGCGCCTTCTTCTCCAGCCAGACCGGCGAGACCACGAACAAGACGCAGATCAGCATCGTGGAGACCAAGGGCAAGAAGCTCACGGGCATCTGGCACTTCGAGCTGAAGAAGACCTCCTGACCCCGGGCCGTGCCCGGCACGGCCCGCCTCTCCCGCGCCTTCCCGCCGCTCGCTCCGCAAACCCCTCCTGACCTCGGAGGACTCCTTCGTGCACGTGCTCGTCGTGACCGCTGTCCCGGCAGAACGGGACGCGGTCACGCGCGCGTTCGGGAGCGGTCGCCCCGGGGCCGACCACTCCGGGAACGACTCCTCCGGGGTCGGCGCCTCCGGGGGCGGGGCCGAGGCATCGGTGTTCCACGTCCGGGGCGCGGAGGTCCATCGCGCGGGCCCCTTCGACGTCCTCGCGGGCGGCGTGGGACCGGCCGCCGCGGCGGCCTCGACCGCCTTCGCCCTGGCCTCGGACCGCTACGACCTGGTGATCTCGGCCGGCATCGGCGGCGGGTTCGCCGGGGTCGCGCCGGTCGGCTCCCTCGTCGTGGCCGGCCGCGTCGTCGTGGCGGACCTGGGCGCCGAGACCCCGGAGGGCTTCGTGCCCGTCACCGGGCTCGGCTTCGGTCAGGTCCTGCACATCCCGCCCCGGTCACTGGTACGGGCCGCGGCCGCCGCGACCGGCGCGGTCACCGGCACGGTCCTCACCGTCTCCACCGTGACCGGCAGCGCCGGACGCGCCGCCGCCCTGCTCGCCGCGCATCCGGGGGCCGCCGCCGAGGCCATGGAGGGCTTCGGGGTCGCGGAGGCCGCCGACCTCGCCGGCCTGCCCGTCCTGGAGATCAGGGCCGTCTCGAACGCCGTCGGCCCGCGCGACCGGGACGCCTGGCGCATCGGCGACGCGCTGGCCGCGCTCACCGACGCGTTCGGGAAGCTCGCACCCGTACTGGAAGGTTGGATCCACCATGACCGAAACGACTCCTGACCCGCTGCGGATCGCCTTCTCGCCCTGCCCCAACGACACCTTCGTCTTCGACGCCTGGGCGCACGGCAGGATCCCCGGCGCACCCGCCCTCGACGTCACCTTCGCGGACATCGACATCACCAACGGGATGGCCGAGCGCGGCGAGCTCGACGTCCTCAAGGTCTCGTACGCGGTGCTGCCCCGGGTGCTCGACGAGTACGCGCTGCTGCCGTGCGGCGGGGCGCTCGGGCGGGGCTGCGGGCCGCTCGTCCTCACCCGGGAGGGCGCGGACGGCGACCTGACGGGGAAGACCGTCGCGGTACCGAGCGAGCGCTCCACCGCGTACCTGCTGTTCCGGCTGTGGGCGGCGGAGAAGGTGCCGGGCGGTGTCGGCGAGATCGTCGTGATGCCGTTCGACGAGATCATGCCCGCCGTGCGCGACGGGAAGGTGGACGCCGGTCTCGTCATCCACGAGGCCCGCTTCACGTACCGGAACTACGGGCTGCACAACCTCGCGGACATGGGCCGGCACTGGGAGGACACGACCGGTCTGCCGATCCCGCTCGGCGCGATCATCGCCAAGCGGTCGCTGGGCGCCGCCACCCTGAAGCTGCTCGCCGACTCGGTGCGCGCCTCGGTACGGGCGGCCTGGGACGACCCGGAGACGTCCCGGCCGTACGTGCTGGCACACGCCCAGGAGATGGATCCGGCCGTCGCGGACCAGCACATCGGGCTGTACGTCAACGAGTTCACGGCCGACCTCGGCGAGGACGGCTACGCGGCGATCCGCGGTCTGCTGACCCGCGCGGCGGCCGAGGGACTGGTACCGCCCCTCGGCCCGGACGCGCTGTCGTTCGTCTGAACCCGGCCGCCGAACCCGGCCGCCGGGCTCCGGCATCGGCCTCCGGTCAGACGTCGAGCTGGTCGGCGACGGCACGCAGCAGGCCGCCGATCTTCTTGCCCGCCGCCTTGTCGGGGTAGCGGCCGCGCTCCAGCATCGGCGTGATGTTCTCCAGCAGGGTGGTCAGGTCCTGCACGATGGACGCGAGCTCGTCCGGCTTGCGGCGCTGCGCGGCCGCGACGGACGGGGTCGGGTCCAGGACCGCCACCGAGAGCGCCTGGTCCCCCCGCTGGCCCGCGACGACTCCGAATTCGACGCGCTGGCCCGGCTTGAGGGCATCGACACCGTCGGGCAGCACGGAGGAGTGCACGAAGACGTCGCCGCCGTCGTCGCGGGAGAGGAAGCCGAAGCCCTTCTCGCTGTTGAACCACTTGACCTTGCCAGTCGGCAAAGCACGCACCCCATCTCAACCCATGTGCCGGAACAAGCCTCAGCAGGTCAGGCCATCCAGTGGTGCTGCTCCCCTGCTGGCAGCAGCCTCCACAGGAGGGGTACCCCTCGTCAAGCCTGGTCATCCGGACTGCTGTCCGGAAACGGCGCCTGTTTCGCGCGCCGGTGGCCCCGGGGTGGTTCGCCGCCCCCGGGAACTACCCTGGCGGGGTGAGTACTACACCTTCTGGCGCGGGCGACCGGCTGGTCCGGATCGGCGCGATCGTCTTCTTCATCGGCGCACTGTCCACCCTGGTCACGGTGGCCCCCCTGTTCCTCGGCACCCGCCCCCTGCCGTCCATCGCCTGGTCGCTGTGCATGCTGATGGGCGTCGGCTTCCTGATCGCCGCCGCGGGCGTGATCCGGTCGGCCCGGGCGGGCTCCGCGAAGCAGTAGCCCGGAATTCCCCGACCGCAAACACCTGCGCCACCACCCCACCCCGTAAATCACGCCACTTCATCCTGGTCACATAGCACCACGCACCCGGCCCGACACGCATCCGGCTCGAATTGCGTTGCAACTGCGACGGACCCCTTGATGCAGATGGAGGTCCTGTCGCCGGTGGCGTGCGCGCCGCCGGCCGCCGTCGCCATCCGGAGCCGCCCCGTGGTCGCCACCACGACCCGGCCGACCGACGTCGTGCGCAACGCGGTCCGCACCGGGCGCGAGTCGCAGATCGTCACCCCACCCGACACCCGTCTCACCCGGTAGCAGGGGCGGCGGGGAACGCGAGGGGCGGGCGCCGTCGGTAATGGAGGTGTTCTCCGGCAGCGGATGCTGGGACACTGCGGGCATGCCGATTGCCGAAGTCTCGCCCGGAATGTCCATCGCGTACGAGACCTTCGGTGACCCCGCCGACCCGCCCGTTCTGCTCGTGTCGGGTTTCGGGGCCCAGATGATCGCCTGGCACGAGGACTTCTGCCACGCGCTCGCCGGGCGCGGCCGCCATGTGATCCGGTACGACAATCGCGACTGCGGGCTGTCCACCAAGTTCGACGACCATCCCGTCGACACGGGCCGGCTCATCGCCGCCGTGAACGCGGGAGACGTCCCGGCCGCGCTCGCGATGGTGCCCTACACGCTCCAGGACATGGCGGACGACGGGCTCGGCCTGCTCACGGCGCTAGGGATCGAGCGGGCCCATGTGGTCGGGTCCTCGATGGGCGGGGTGCTCGCGCAGCTGATGGCCATCGCCCGGCCGGGCCGGGTGCTGACCCTGACGTCGATGATGTCCACGACCGGCGAACCCGAGTACGGCCGGTCCAGCCCCGAGGCCCAGGCGGTGATCTCCGGCCCGAAGCCGACGGACCGCGCGGGGTACGTCGCGGCGGCGGAACGGGACCTGATCTGGGCCTCCAGGCGCTACGGCGACCCCGCGGCCCTTCGTGAGCTGGCCGCCGAGAGCTACGACCGCGCGTACTGCCCGGCCGGGGTGGGACGTCAGCTCGGGGCGATGGTCCTCGGCGGTTCACGCGCGTCCGCGCTCCGGGAGCTCCGGGTCCCGACCCTGGTGATCCACGGCCTGGACGACACGTTGATCGACCCCAGTGGCGGGGAACGCACCGCGGCCCTCGTCCCCGGGGCGGAGCTCCTGCTGGTCCCCGACATGGGGCACGACCGCCCCCGCGAACTCTGGCCCGTGCTCAACGACGCCATCGAGGCCCACACCGGCCGCGCGTGAACGGTTTCCCGCCGCCCCGACGTCGCGGGGCGACGGGAGGGCCCGCCCTCCCGCGTCCGCCGGCGGGTCACCCCTCGTACGTCTCCAGCCAGGCCGGGAACTCCGTCAGGGACGACAGGACGACGTCCGCTCCCGCCCTCCGGAGCTCGTCCGCGTCGCACGGGCCCGTGGTGACCGCGACCGACAGGGCGCCGGCCGTGCGGGCGCCGCGCACGTCGCCGGTGTGGTCGCCCACGTAGACGTCGGCCTCGTGCTCGCGCAGCGCGTGGCCCTTGGCCTCCGCCCACAGGCCGCCGATGACCGCGTCGGGTTCGATGCCGAGGTGCTTCATGTGGAGTTCCGCGCTCGGCCGGTGCTTGGCCGTGACGACGATCGTCCGGCCGCCCCGTGCGCGTATCGCCGCGACCGACTCCCGGGCCCCCGGCAGGGCGAGGCTCGGGGTGATGGCGTGTGCGGGGTAGATCTCCCGGTAACGGTCGGCGGTGGCGGCCACCACGTCGGCCGGGAACCAGTTCCGCAGCTCCTCGTCGACCGGCGGGCCGAGCCTGCTCACCACCAGGTCCGCGTCGATCGGCGTCCCCGTCTCGGCGGAGAGCGCCAGGTAGGCGGCCTTGATTCCGGGCCGGGTGTCGATGAGCGTCATGTCCAGGTCGAAGCCGACCGTCAGGGGGGAAGGATGCGAAGGCATGGCACCCATTGTCGCGGGGCGGGGCCGACGG
>NZ_RDBO01000055.1:535692-552843 GCF_008120935.1 Streptomyces sp. sk2.1 | reverse complement strand
CCTCAGACCCGAGGACCCCGTCCCCGAGGGCCCGCCGGTACCGGACGGCACCCTGCTCGGCGCGGCGGTCCGGGCGATCCGCGCCGGGGACACCGCCGCCACGGTGGCCCGCAAGGACACCGCCGGAACCTCCGACGCCCCCGCCGCCCCGCCCGGCTCGCTGCCCCGTACGACCTCCGCCGAGACCCTGGCCACCGTCCAGGCCGCGGCCCTGACCGGTTCGGCGCTCTGGATCGGCTACGTCAACGCGGACGGCGCGGCCAGCCAACGCGTCATCGCCCCGGTCCGGGTCGAGGGCGGCTTCGTCACGGCGTACGACCACACGGCGGACGAGATCCGCACGTACCCCCTGCACCGGATCACCGGCGTCGCCGAACTCGCCGACGACGCCACGACCTGAGCAACGGTCCGGGCACCGACCCGGTACCGGCATGAGCACCGGCCCGAGCACCGGGACCGGTCGGCGGCCGTGGCGTCCTCGACGCCTCAGCCCTTCCGGCCGGTCCCGTGCGCGACGACACACGCGCCATGTCCCCTTCATGCGGCACACTGGACGTTTGGCCGTTGCCGGTCGTCCCGGCTGTTCCCGGCCGTCCCCGCAGCAGAAAGGGCCGCGCGTGACCGGACCTCTCATCGTCCAGAGCGACAAGACACTGCTTCTCGAAGTCGATCACGACCAGGCCGACGCCTGCCGTCGTGCCATCGCGCCCTTCGCCGAACTGGAGCGCGCGCCCGAGCACATCCACACCTACCGGCTGACCCCGCTCGGGCTGTGGAACGCACGGGCCGCCGGGCACGACGCCGAGCAGGTGGTCGACGCGCTCGTGCAGTACTCGCGGTATCCCGTTCCGCACGCGCTGCTCGTCGACATCGCCGAGACGATGGCCAGGTACGGCCGCCTCACGCTCTCCAAGCATCCGGTGCACGGCCTGGTGCTGACCTCCACCGACCGGCCCGTGCTGGAGGAGGTGCTGCGCTCGAAGAAGGTGCAGCCGCTGGTCGGGGCGCGGATCGACGCGGACACCGTGGCCGTGCACCCGTCCGAGCGCGGGCAGATCAAGCAGACCCTGCTGAAGCTGGGCTGGCCCGCCGAGGACCTCGCCGGTTACGTGGACGGCGAGGCGCACCGCATCGACCTGGTCGAGGACGGCTGGACGCTGCGCCCGTACCAGAAGCAGGCCGTCGAGGGGTTCTGGCACGGCGGTTCGGGTGTGGTCGTGCTGCCCTGCGGCGCAGGAAAAACGCTGGTCGGGGCCGGTGCGATGGACCGGGCCAAGGCGACCACGCTGATCCTGGTGACCAACACCGTCTCGGCCCGGCAGTGGAAGCACGAGCTGGTGAAGCGGACCTCGCTGACCGAGGACGAGATCGGCGAGTACAGCGGCACCCGCAAGGAGATCCGGCCGGTCACCATCGCCACGTACCAGGTGCTGACGACGCGCCGGAAGGGCGTCTACCCGCACCTGGAGCTGTTCGACTCGCGGGACTGGGGGCTGGTGATCTACGACGAGGTGCACCTGCTGCCCGCGCCCGTCTTCAAGTTCACCGCCGACCTCCAGGCCCGGCGGCGCCTCGGCCTCACCGCGACGCTGGTGCGCGAGGACGGCCGGGAGTCGGACGTCTTCTCCCTGATCGGGCCCAAGCGGTTCGACGCCCCGTGGAAGGAGATCGAGGCGCAGGGCTACATCGCGCCGGCCGACTGCGTCGAGGTGCGGGTCAATCTGACGGACTCGGAGCGCCTCGCGTACGCGACCGCCGAGGCCGAGGAGAAGTACCGGTTCTGTGCGACGACCGCGACGAAGCGGAAGGTGACGGAGGCCCTGGTGCGCA
The DNA here is from genome assembly GCF_008120935.1 of Streptomyces sp. sk2.1. Taxonomy (GTDB): domain Bacteria; phylum Actinomycetota; class Actinomycetes; order Streptomycetales; family Streptomycetaceae; genus Streptomyces. The sequence continues at coordinate 551,013 of NZ_RDBO01000055.1, read as the reverse complement.
GGCACCGGGGCGAGCAGACCCTGGTCATCGGGCAGTACATCGACCAGCTCGACGAGCTGGGCGAACACCTGGACGCCCCGGTGATCAAGGGCGAGACGAGCAACGCCCAGCGCGAGAAGCTCTTCGACGCCTTCCGGCGGGGCGAGCTCAACGTCCTGGTGGTGTCGAAGGTCGCGAACTTCTCCATCGACCTGCCGGAGGCCACCGTCGCCATCCAGGTGTCGGGGACGTTCGGCTCGCGCCAGGAGGAGGCGCAGCGGCTCGGCCGGGTGCTGCGGCCGAAGGCCGACGGGCACGAGGCGCGGTTCTACTCGGTGGTCGCCCGCGACACGATCGACCAGGACTTCGCGGCGCACCGCCAGCGGTTCCTGGCCGAGCAGGGGTACGCGTACCGGATCGTCGACGCGGACGAGCTGCTGTCCGAGAGCTGAGGCGGTGACCGGCGCATGGGGAAACTCCTCGTGCGCCGGTCGGCTGCCGAGCACGAGCAGGGGCAGCAGGTCCGCCAGGATCACCGCGTGGGAGAGGATCGCCGCGCCCATGGTGGTGATGAGGGGAGCGATCCAGCCGTCGAGGCGGATGGGGCCCTCGGGGACGGGGTCCTCGGGTCTGAGGTGCGCGGAGTCGGGACCCGTGAGGTCGGGACCTGCGGAGTCGGGATGCGCGGGGTCGGTCGGCGCTTCTTCGTGCGGTGCGTTGTCGGGTGGTGCTTCTTCGGATGGCGTGGGATTCGTCATGGTGGGCTCAGCAGCCGAGCGCCACGAACAGGACCGGGCCGTCAGTCATGACGCGGACGCGGCGGTTCTCCATGCCTCCGTCCCACCGCGGGGTGGGCCGGACCGCTTCCGGTCCGATACTCGCAGCGGAGGGTTCCGCGCACTCAGCGGGAGCGGCGGCGTATGCCCGCCTCCTCGGCGTACTCGCCGAGCACGACCACGCCGAACGCGGCGCGGACGAAGACCTTGACGGCACGCACCGCGTCGCCGACGCGGTGGGTGCGGTGGTGACCGGTGGCCGCGGTCGCGCCGTGCGCGGGGCCGGTCCTGCGGGGGTTCAGGCTGACGGTGCTCATGTGTTCCATGGTCCTGCGCCGGGCCCCCGCGGGCATCGGCCCGCGGATTGAATCGACGCACGACCCGCGTAGACCTCCGGTCGCATGCCATCCCCTACGGGATGGACCCACAGGTGGACGGGTGGGTGGACCGGCAGATCGGGCGGGCTGCCGAGGAACGCCGGAAAGTACCGGGGAACGCCGGAAAACGCCGGGAAACACCGGGCCCGCGGGGCAGTCGGGGAGAGGTCGGGGGTACTCAGGGAAGGGTCAGGGGCGGCCGGAGAACGACCGGGGAAAGCCGGGGGCGGCACGGGCAGCCCCCGGACCGCATGCGGAACGGTCCCGGACCGGTCCGCATACGGTCCCGGAGCGCATGCGGAACGGAGGCGCGTACGGCGTACGGGCCCGCACGCCTCGCATGTCGGCCCCGCACGCCTCCCTGTCGGCCCCGCGTCTCAGCGCAGTCCGAAGCGGTCGGCCCAGGCGGCCATGTCGGCGGTCGTCGCGTTGCCGCCGCAGACCACCAGGCCCAGCCTGGCGTCCTCGCCGACGCGCTCCAGCACCCGGTGCGCCGCGGGCAGCAGGCATCCGGCGGCCGGCTCGGCCCAGACCTTCGCGTGGTCGGCCAGGTCGAGGGTGCCCCGCACGGCCTCCGCGTCGCTCACCGTGAGTACGTCGGTGACCAGCGCCGAGACATGCTCGTAGGTGAGTCGTGCGGCGCTGGGGGCGCTCAGCGTCGAGACGATCGAGGACAGTTCGACCGGCACCGGCCCACCGGAGGCCAGGGCCTCCGACATCGCCCGCGCACCCTCGGTCTCCACGCCCCAGATCCGTACACCGGGGCGGCGCGCGTGCAGCGCGGCGGCGACCCCGGAGATCAGCCCTCCGCCGCCGATGCTGACGAGTACGTCGGTCAGCTCCCCGGCGTCCTCCGCCATCTCCAGGCCGACGGTGCCCTGGGCGGCGATGACGACGGGGTCGTCGAAGGGGTGGACCGGGGTGAGCCCCTTGGCCCGGAACTCCTCCACGAGGGCGAACGCACCGTCCATGGTGTCGGCGAGGACGACGTTCGCCCCGGCGGCCTCGGCGACGGCCACGGCCCGGCCCGGGGCGGACCGCGGCATGACGACGGTCGCCCGGATGCCCAACGCGCCGGCCATGACCGCGGTCGCGATGCCGTGGTTGCCGCCGCTCACCGCCACGACACCGGCGGCGCGCTCGGCTTCGCCGAGCGCGAGCAGCTTCGCCGTCGCGCCACGTGCCTTGAAGGAGCCGGTGCGCTGGAGGAGTTCCAGTTTCACGGTGACCCGTGCGTCCAGGAAGGCGGAAAGTCCGGGACTCGGCACCGTCGGGGTCCGTACGACGTGCCCCGCGATCCGCTCGGCTGCGGCTTCCACCTCTGCGACAGTGATCAGCACCTTCGCTCCCCCTCACCCGATCCGGGCCGCGACGACCGGGGCCGTGTCGTCCGTGGCGGAGGGACGGCGCCCACGCGGCACCGGCTCCACGCACGACGGGACCGATCGGGCGGCGGTTCGATCACCCTACGCCGCACGCGTCCCGGTCGACACGGCCCCGTGGGACCCGCCGGGCGGCGGCGAACGGGCGACGGTCCGGCGAAGGGCCCTGACGCCCCGGGTCGGCGAGGCATCGGGTGGGCACGGGGCGACTCCGGGAAGAAAGGACGGTGCCGACGCGGCATTCGCGTCACCCCAACTCTCGTTCCGCGCCGGGTCGTCGGCCGTCGGTGACCGCCCCGGGACAACCCGGAGAACGCCCTGCTCCCCGTCGCCCACCACCGCCCTTGTCCGAGGCGAGTCGCCCCGTGCCCACCCGATGCCTCGCCGACCCGGGGCGTCAGGGCCCTTCGCCGGACCGTCGCCCGTTCGCCCCCGCCCGGGGAAGCGGCGGCGGGCCCGACGGCCGCGGGGAGGAGTGCCGCCCCCGGGCGACACGCGTTGGCCCGAACCCGGCTCGGTGGATACAATCGCCGGTCTGCCCGCCTCCCGCACCGTGGTACCGGCGGCCCGTGAGGGGCCGTTCCGGCAGCCGGGGGAGCGCCGCCGACCGGACGGAAACCGGCCGGCAGCCGTGCGCACACCCGCTGTGCGCACCCGTGATCGATTCCCGAGCGGACCGCATCACACCGTTCCCGAGCACTGCCCGGGGCGGGGTGCGGTCCGCCGTCCTGCGTCGAAAAGCCGGAGGCAACACCGTGCCCGCGCACGAACTCGAAAGCGACACCACCGATCCCCTGGCTCGCGAACGCGCCCATCTCGCCGCGTCCCGCTCCGCACTGCGCGCCATGCGCGAGGACGCCCAGGCCCTCGACATCCGCGACGTCACCGCGAACTGGGTCAACGCGGCCGTCCTGCAGGCCCAGATCGACGAGCGCATCAAGTCGCTCGCCGACCTCTCCCACACCCCGCTCTTCTTCGGGCGCCTGGACTATCTGCACCGGGTCGGCGACGACTTGGCCGAGGGGGCGTCGGAAGGGGCGGCGCGCAGCGCCTCGGACAAGGGCGGTGGTGGGCGACGGGAGGACCAGTTCTACATCGGGCGGCGCCACGTCCACGACGCCGACGGCGACCCGATGGTCATCGACTGGCGCGCGCCGGTCTCGCAGCCGTTCTACCGGGCCTCCCGGAAGGACCCGCAGGACGTCGGGCAGCGCCGCCGCTTCGGCTACACCGGCGGCGAGCTGACCGCGTACGAGGACGAGCACCTCACCGACCCCTCGGAGGCCGAGCAGACCAGCAAGCTCCTCCAGGCGGAGATCGAGCGGCCGCGCGTCGGCCCGATGCGGGACATCGTCGCGACGATCCAGCCCGAGCAGGACGAGATCGTCCGCAGCGGGCTCGGCGGGACGGTGTGCGTGCAGGGCGGCCCCGGTACCGGGAAGACGGCCGTCGGCCTGCACCGGGTCGCGTACCTGCTGTACGCGCACCGCGAGCGGCTGGCCCGTACCGGCACGCTGGTCATCGGGCCGAACCGGTCGTTCCTGCACTACATCGAGCAGGTGCTGCCCGCGCTCGGCGAGCTGGAGGTGAAGCAGGCGACCGTCGACGACCTGGTGGCGACGGCGGGCGTCGAGGTGCGCGGCACGGACCCGGCGGACGCCGCCGTCGTCAAGGGCGACGCCAGGATGGCCGAGGTGCTGCGGCGGGCGGTCCGTTCGCACGTGACGCCGCCGACGGAGCCGGTCGTGGTCGTGCGCGGCTCGCGGCGCTGGCGGATTCCGGCGTACGAGCTGGAGGAGATCGTGAACGAGCTCCTGGCCCGCGACATGCGCTACGGGGCCGCCCACGAGGCGCTTCCGCAGCGCATCGCGCACGCCGTCCTGGTCCGGATGGAGGAGGCGGGCGAGGCTCCCGACGACCGGGTGCAGAACGCGGTGGCCCGCAACCCCGCGGTGAAGGCGGCCGTGAAGGCGATCTGGCCGGTCGTCGACCCCGCCAAGCTGGTGCTGCGGCTGCTGTCGGACGCGGAGTTCCTGGCCGCCCACGCGGAGGGGCTGCTCGACGAGGACGAGCAGAAGACGATCCTGTGGGCGAAGCCCGCCCGGAGCGTGAAGTCCGCGAAGTGGTCGGCGGCGGACGCGGTGCTGATCGACGAGGCGGGCGACCTGGTGGCGCGCACGCACTCGCTCGGCCACGTCGTGCTCGACGAGGCGCAGGACCTGTCCCCCATGCAGTACCGGGCGGTGGGCCGGCGCTGCACGACCGGTTCGGCGACGGTGCTCGGCGACCTCGCGCAGGGCACCACGCCGTGGTCGACGGAGAGCTGGGCACAGGCGCTGCACCACCTCGGCAAGCCGGACGCGGTGGTGGAGGAGCTGACGGCGGGCTTCCGCGTGCCGCGCGAGGTGATCGCGTACGCGTCGCGACTGCTGCCGATGATCTCGCCGGGTCTGGCGGCGGTGGAGTCGGTGCGCGAGTCGCCGGGTTCGCTGGAGGTGCGGCGGGTGGCCGGTCCGGCGGAGCTGGACGCGGCGGTGCTCGCGGAGTGCGAGGCGTCGCTGACCCGGGAGGGGTCGATCGGCCTGATCGCGGCCGACGCCCGGATTCCGGTACTGGCCGAGGCCCTGACCGCGGCGGGGCACACGTACCTCTCCCCGGGCGAGGAGACGAGCGCCGAGTCCCGGCTGACGCTGGTACCGGCCTCGCTCGCGAAGGGCCTGGAGTACGACTACGTGGTGCTGGACGAGCCGTCCGCGGTGGTGGACGGGGAGCCGGACGAGCGCACGGGGCTGCGCCGGCTGTACGTGGCTCTGACGCGTGCGGTGTCGGGGCTGACCGTGGTCCACTCGGCGGAACTGCCGGACCAGCTGGCGACACCGGGAATCTGAGGGGTACGGGCCGGGAGGCTTGAGGCATCCGCCCTCCGTACCTCCGGCCCCCCCGCCGCCCGCCGTGCACATCGGCGGCGGCCGTGCACATCGGCGGCGCGGCCCGCCCCGTCACGCCTCCGGCACGGTTACGCGTCCAGCACCGTGCGCCACTCCCGTACCGCCGCCGCGTCCACCGGGCCGGACCAGCCGTGCGGGCGGGCCGCGCCGCCGATGTGCACGGCGTCGATGCCCGCGGCCAGCAGCTCCGGCAGGTGCTCCAGGCGCAGGCCGCCGCCCACCAGGATCTGCGGCTCGTACCCGGCCTCGCCCTGGCGCGCCGCCTCGACCAGCAGGGTCGGGATGCCGTCGTCGACGCCCTTCGCCGAACCGGCGGTGAGGTAGGTGTCCAGGCCGGGCAGGTCGGCCAGCTGCTTGCGCAGGGCGTCCCGGTCGGCGGCCCGGTCGATCGCCCGGTGGAAGGTCCACCGGCAGCCGTCCAGTTCGGCGACCAGACGCTCGACGGCGACCAGGTCCGGGTTCCCCTCCTCGTCGAGGAAGCCGAACACGAACTCCTCGGCGCCCGCCTCCCGCAGCTCGCGGGCCCTGGCCACCAGCTCCTCGACGTCACCGGCCGCGAAGCCGTCCGCCAGCCTGAGCATCACCCGCAGCGGGATGTCCACGGCCGCCCGGATCTCCGCGAAGGTCGCACGGGACGGGGTCAGGCCGTCCGCCGCCATGTCAGTGACCAGCTCCAGCCGGTCCGCACCACCCGACTGGGCCGCGACCGCGTCCTCCGCGTCGAGAGCGATCACCTCCAGGACTGCACGGTTGCTCATGGGATCCCAATCCTCCAGGAAGCGGCAATAGGTCTAGTCCAATGACCAGCCTACGGGCCGGTACACCGACTGCGCAGCTCAACGCCAGGTGAAGATACGTGAGGTCAGACGCACCTCGGGCGGCCGGACGCGCACACTCCGGGCCCCGGTGACATTTCCACCCTTGCAATTCATAGGGGTGGGGGGTATACATGAGTCAGCAATGCATACCCCCTAGGGGTATCAAGGTCTCCGCCAGGGAGGACATCGTGTCCGCGCACACCGCCACACCCGGCCCCGGTACCGGCACCGGGACAACCACCGGCACCACCGCAGAGGTCGAGCTCGCGATCGGCGGCATGACGTGCGCCTCCTGCGCGGCTCGCATCGAGAAGAAGCTCAACCGGATGGACGGTGTCGAGGCCACCGTCAATTACGCCACCGAGAAGGCGAAGGTCAGCTACCGGGGTGAGGACATCTCCGTACAGGACCTGATCGCCACCGTCGAGAAGACCGGTTACACCGCGCACGAGCCCGCGCCGCCGGCCCGCACCGGGGACGACGCCCCGGGGGCCGCCGCCGGGGACGACGGGGCCGAGGAGCTGCGCCCGCTGCGGCAGCGGCTGCTCACCGCCGTCGCGCTCGCCGCGCCGGTGATCGCGATGTCGATGATCCCGGCGCTCCAGTTCGACTACTGGCAGTGGCTCTCGCTGACCCTGACGGCCCCGGTCGTCACGTACGCCGCGTGGCCGTTCCACAAGGCCGCGTTCACCAACGCCCGGCACGGCGCGGCGACGATGGACACGCTGATCTCGGTCGGCACCACGGCCGCGTTCCTCTGGTCGCTGTGGGCGCTGTTCTTCGGCACCGCGGGCATGGTCGGCATGACGCACCCCTTCGAGCTGACCATCGGCCGGAGCGACGGCGCGGGCAACATCTACCTGGAGGCCGCCGCCGGCGTCACCGCCTTTATCCTGGCCGGCCGCTACTTCGAGGCCCGCTCCAAGCGGAAGGCGGGCGCGGCCCTCAAGGCGCTGCTCGAACTCGGCGCCAAGGAGGTCACCGTGGTGCGCGGTGGCCGCGAGGTGACCGTGCCGACGGCCGAACTCCAGGTCGGTGACCGGTTCCTGGTCCGTCCCGGCGAGAAGATCGCCACCGACGGCACCGTCGTCGAGGGCGCCTCGGCCGTGGACGCGTCGATGCTGACCGGTGAGTCCGTGCCCGTGGAGGTCGGCGTCGGGGACTCCGTCACCGGGGCGACCCTCAACGCGGGCGGCCGACTCGTCGTCGAGGCCACCCGGGTCGGTGCCGACACCCAGCTGGCCCGGATGGCGAAACTCGTCGAGGACGCCCAGAACGGCAAGGCCGCCGCCCAGCGCCTCGCCGACCGGATCTCCGCCGTCTTCGTCCCCGTCGTCATCGCGCTCGCCCTCGGCACGCTCGGCTTCTGGCTCGGCAACGGTTCGGGTCTGACCGCGGCGTTCACCGCGGCCGTGGCCGTACTGATCATCGCCTGCCCCTGCGCCCTGGGCCTGGCCACCCCCACCGCCCTCATGGTCGGCACCGGCCGAGGCCACCCGGGTCGGTGCCGACACCCAGCTGGCCCGGATGGCGAAACTCGTCGAGGACGCCCAGAACGGCAAGGCCGCCGCCCAGCGCCTCGCCGACCGGATCTCCGCCGTCTTCGTCCCCGTCGTCATCGCGCTCGCCCTCGGCACGCTCGGCTTCTGGCTCGGCAACGGTTCGGGTCTGACCGCGGCGTTCACCGCGGCCGTGGCCGTACTGATCATCGCCTGCCCCTGCGCCCTGGGCCTGGCCACCCCCACCGCCCTCATGGTCGGCACCGGCCGCGGCGCCCAGCTCGGCATCCTCATCAAGGGKCCCGAGGTCCTGGAGACCACCCGCCGCGTCGACACCATCGTCCTCGACAAGACCGGCACCGTCACCACCGGCCGCATGACCCTCCTCACCGTCCACACCGCCGACGACACCACCGAGAACGACGTCCTGCGCCTCGCCGGAGCCCTGGAGCACGCCTCCGAACACCCCATCGCCCAGGCCGTCGCCGCCGGAGCCGCCGAACGCACCGGCACCGCCCTGCCCACCCCCGAGGACTTCGCCAACATCGCCGGACTCGGCGTCCAGGGCATCGTCGAGGGCCACGCCGTCCTCGTCGGCCGCGAACAGCTCCTCGCCGAGTGGGAGATCCACCTGCCGGTGGAGCTGGCCCGCCGGAAGGCCGAGGCGGAGGCCGCGGGCCGGACGGCCATCGCGGTCGCCTGGGACGGCGAGGCGCGCGCGGTCCTGGAGGTGGCCGACGCGGTGAAGGACACCAGCGCGGAGGCCATCGCCCGGCTGCGGGCCCTCGGGCTCACCCCGATCCTGCTCACCGGCGACAACCGGGCGGTGGCCGAGGCGGTCGCGGCCGAGGTCGGCATCGACGAGGTGTACGCGGAGGTCATGCCGGAGGACAAGGTCGACGTCGTCAAGCGCCTCCAGGCCGAGGGCCGTTCGGTCGCCATGGTCGGCGACGGGGTCAACGACGCGGCCGCGCTCGCCCAGGCCGACCTGGGTCTGGCGATGGGCACCGGCACGGACGCCGCGATCGAGGCCGGCGACCTGACGCTGGTGCGCGGGGACCTGCGGGCCGCCGCGGACGCCATCCGGCTGTCGCGGAAGACCCTGGGGACCATCCGTACGAACCTGTTCTGGGCCTTCGCCTACAACGTGGCCGCCCTGCCGCTCGCCGCGGCCGGACTGCTCAACCCGATGATCGCGGGGGCCGCGATGGCCTTCTCCTCGGTCTTCGTGGTCGGCAACTCGCTGCGACTGAGGGGGTTCCGGGCCGCGTCGTAAACAACCGCAGGAACCATGCCGATCACACCGACCGCACGACCCGACGCGAGCTGCCGGGAGGCCCGTTGGCCTCCCGGCAGCTCGCGTTGTCAGCGGCGGCGTCCGTCGTCGGTGGCGGCGCCCGTTGTCAGTGGCGGTGTCTATCGTCTTCGGCATGACGAGTTGGATGCACGGTTCCTTTCCCGGCCACGAGGTGAACATCGTCTTCTCCCGCGGCCTGTCGCCCGACGCGCTCACCGCCGGCCTGCGCGAGCTGCGGCGCGAACCGCTCGCCCACGGCGAGGCGAACGGGTGGGCCTGGGCGGTGCACGACATGCTCAACGACGAGATCGAGGACTACGACGGCGTCGACTACCGGCAGGTCTGCCCGCAGGGCACGGAGCTCGTGGTCTTCGTGACCGAGCCGTGCAGCGCGAAGGCGCACGGGCCCGAATTCGACTACTACCGCGACGGCCGGCTGGTCCTCGGCTTCAGTTTCGAGAACATCGGGCAGCGGGTCGGCGAGAATCCCGACCACCTGTCCGCCGAGCTGCTCGCCGCCGGACTCATAGGCCCCGGCGCGTACTGCGAGGCCTCGGACACCGACGACGGTCACGACTGCTTCGACCACCACTACGACGACGAGGACCGGCTCGTGCGGGCGATCGCCGACGCCTTCGGCCTCCCCTCGCCCCCGCTCGCCCGGGAGGTGGTGCGGGAGCGGGGCGCCCCGATCGCCCCCGGCACCTTCGTCACCTACGCCAAGGGCCTGGACCTGCCCACGCTGACCACCGTCCTCGCCGAGGCGGGGTACCCGGCCCGCACGCGGGGCGAATCGGCCGGCTGGTCCTGGGCGACGCACGACGCGGCCGACCTGCCGGGGCGGGGAACGGCCGTGGCGGACCTGGCCCGTGACATCACCGGGTTCCGCTACGAGGAACGCTTCGGCGGGCCCGGCCGGGTGGAGACGGTGTTCCTGGCCACCACGCCCGCGTGCGAGTGCCCGCACGGGCAGAACTACATGGTCCCGCACTGCCCCGACCACCCCTTCCAGTTCCTGCACTGCCGGGGCGGGTTCGAGCGGTCGTACTTCAACGTCGGCCGGCGCCGCGAGTCGCGGCGCAGCGGCGACCTGCTGCTGCGGGAACTGCTGGACGCCGGGATAGTCGGCCGGCACACCCCGGCGTACGACGCCGACCCCGGCTTCAACGCCGACGGTGCCGTGACGATGCGGATCGTCATGGACCACTTCGGGCTGCCCGCCCCGTCGTGACGGCTGCGGCCCTCCCGGGCCGCGCGGACGTGACGGGCCGCCCACGGACGTGACGGACGCCGCGGCTCTTCCGGGCCGCACACCGCACGAACGCGCCGGGCGGGCGGATCACCTCCCGCCGGGCACGAACCGCACCCGGGTCCCGGGCACGGCCTGCGCCGCGCCCGCGAGCGCGGCCTCGTCCACGACGCCGACGACGGGGTAACCGCCGGTCGTCGGATGGTCGTTGAGGAACACCACCGGGCGCCCGTCCGGCGGTACCTGGACGGCACCGAGCACCATCCCCTCGCTGGGCAGTTCGCCCGAGCGGGCCCGCTCCAGGGCCGGGCCCTCCGTGCGCAGCCCGATCCGGTTGCTGTGCGGCGAGACCCGGTACACGGCCGTGGTGAGCGTGCGCAGCGCGTCGTCGGTGAACCAGGCGTGGCGGGGGCCGAGGGACAGCGGCAGGACGAGTTCGGCGGGCGCGGCCGGCCAGGGCACGGCGTCGGCGCCCCGGGGGACCGCCGGGGCCCGTCCCAGCGGGAGCACGTCGCCGTCGCGCAGGGGGGCCGGGCCCAGCCCGGAGAGCAGGTCGGCCGACCTGCTGCCCAGCACGGGTTCCGGCAACAGGCCGCCGCCGAACGCCAGATAGCCGCGCAGGCCCTGCGCCGCGGGGCCCGCTTCGAGCACCGCGCCCGCCGGTACGCGCACGGGCGCGCCCCAGGCCGCGGGCCGCCCGTCGACCGTGACCCGGCAGGGCGCCCCGCCGACGACGACGAGCACGGGCCGGTCCGGGCGGACCGCGCAGCCGTCGACGGTCGTCTCCAGCAGGGCCGCGTCCGGCCCGTTCCCGACGAGCCGGTTGGCGAGGCGGGCGGCGGGGGCGTCCAGGGCGCCCGAACGCGGCACCCCGAGATGCGCCCGGCCGACGCGGCCGGTGTCCTGAACGGTGGTCAGGGCCCCGGCCCGGACCACCCGGACGGTGCCGAACCGGATGGGCCCCGCCCGTCCCGGTCCCACGGGCCCGCCCCGGTCCGGCCCTGCGGCCCCGGTCACGGCCCTGCCTCCGTCGCGACGAACCGCACCCGGGCCCCGGGGCTCAGCAGCGCGGCCGGTTCCCGGGCCGGGTCCCACAGCGCGCCCGGCCCGTGCATCCGCCCGACGATCTGCCAGCCGCCGGGCGAGGGGCGCGGATACACCCCGGTGTACGCCCCCGCGAGGGCCAGCGCACCGGCCGGGACCCGGGTGCGCGGGGTGGCGCGGCGCGGCACGTGCAACCGTTCGGGGAGGCCCGTGAGGTAGCCGAAGCCGGGGGCGAACCCGCAGAACGCCACCCGGAATTCGGTCCCCGCGTGGATGCGGGGCACATCGGCGGCGGCGACGCCCCAGGCCGCCGCGACGTCCGCGAGGTCCGGGCCGTCGTACACGACGGGTATCTCGACGACCGCGCCCGTGTCGCGGCGCGGCGGGGGCGTCCGCCAGGAGCGGAGTTCCCGGACGAGCCGCGCGCGGCCGTCCGGGGTGCGGTCGGCGATGCCGTCGAGGAGAACGGTGCGGGCGCCGGGCACGATCTCGCGCACGGCGGGCAGTTCACCGAGCGCGCGGCGCCGCAGCAGCTCGGCGTGGAACGCCTCGGCGTGCTCGCCGGACGACAGCTCGACGAGCAGCGCCCCGGGCCCGGCGGGAAGGACCTCGATGCCCGGGACGGCGTCCGCACGCGTGCCGGCGTCCGTGCACGTGCCGGCCTCCGTGTTCATGCCGGTGTCCGGGGGCGTGACGGTGTCCGCGTTCATGCCGGTGTCCGCAGGCGTGCTGGTGTCCACGTTCATGACGTCATCCACGTTCATGACGCCGTCCGTGTTCATGACGTCGTCCGCGCTCATGTGAACGCCCGTACGGTGACGCCCGCCGCCTCCAGTGCCGTCCTGACCCTGCGCGCCAGCGCCGCCGCGCCCGGGGTGTCGCCGTGCACGCACAGCGAGCGCGCCGCGACCGGTATCCGGCTGCCGTCCGCCCCGATGACGCCCCCGTCCAGCGCCATGCCGACGCTGCGCCGTACGACCTCGTCCCCGTCGTGCACCACCGCGCCGGGCTCGCCGCGCGGGACCAGCGTTCCTTGGGGCGTGTACGCGCGGTCGGCGAAGCCCTCCTCGACGGCGGCGAGGCCCGCGTCCCGGGCGCGGTCGAGCAGCCGCGACCCCGGGAGCCCGAGCACCGCCAGGTCGCCGCCGGCCAGCCGGACGCCCTCGATCACGGCCGCGGCCTGGTCGTCGTCCCACACGGCGCGGTTGTAGAGGGCGCCGTGCGGTTTGACGTACGAGACCCTGGACCCGGCCGCTTCGGCGAACACCCGCAGGGCGCCGATCTGGTAGGCGACCTCCGCGGCCAGTTCGGCGGGCGGCACGTCCATCGAGCGGCGCCCGAACCCGGCCAGGTCCCGGTACGCGACCTGGGCCCCGATCCGCACTCCCCCGGCCGCCGCCCTGTCGCAGACCCGCCGCATCACGGAGGCGTCGCCCGCGTGGAACCCGCAGGCCACATTGGCGCTGGTGACGCAGTCGAGCAACGCGTCGTCGTCGGTGAGGGTCCAGTGCCCGAACCCCTCACCGAGATCCGCGTTGAGATCCATCGGGGCCCTCGCCGGAGCCGCCACCGGAGCCTCCGTCGGGACCGGAGCCGGGGCCGTCCGGTTCGCCGGGTTCGTCAGATCCGTCACGGGCGCACGCTAGCGACTGCCCCACGGTCCGACAAGACCCGGCCCGGGGAGTGGGACGCCCGCACGCCCGCACGGCCCGGCGGCCGGATCACCGGCCGGATCACCGCCGGGCGGCCCGGTGTTCGCCGATAGGGTCGACCGCATGAGCGACAGTGCGCGTGCAGGCGATGCCCACGGGGCCGACGGCGTCGACGGCTCCCTCCGGGAGCGGTGGCGGGAGGTGCTCGTCCGCGCCCGGGGCGGGGCCGCCGCGCCCGATCCCGCGCCGTACGCCGACAACCTGCTGGCGCGCTGGGCCGAGCCGCAGCGGCGGTACCACACCACCGCGCACCTGGCCGCGGTGCTCGACCACGTCGACACCCTCGCCGGGCACGCGGCCGACCCGGACGCCGTACGCCTCGCCGCCTGGTTCCACGACGCGGTGTACCGGCCCGACCGGTCCGAGAACGAGGAACGCAGCGCGGCGCTCGCCGAACGCGCACTTCCGGAGGCCGGGGTGCCCGACGGGGTCACGGCCGAGGTGGCCCGCCTCGTACGCCTCACCGTCACCCACGACCCGGCCCCCGGCGACACCGACGGCGAGGTGCTGTGCGACGCGGACCTGGCGATCCTGGCGGCGGACCCGCAGCACTACGCGGCGTACACGGCACAGGTCCGCGAGGAGTACGGCTTCGTGCCCGACGACGCGTTCCGGGAGGGCCGGGCGACGGTGCTGCGCCAGCTGCTCGGACTGCCCCGGCTGTTCCGCACCCCGTACGGGGCGGACCGGTGGGAGCAGCTGGCCCGGCGGAACCTGCTGACCGAACTGGAACTGCTCGCCCGCTGACGGACGCGCACCGCCGGCAAAGGACCGGAAGACCAGAACACCGGGAGACCGGATACCCGGGACCGGGAAACAATGCCGCAACGTTGCCGATACGTCGGGAATGCGACGGCATGTGATCGCTGTTGGCAGCTGTCATGCCCGACTCTGCCGTCATCCGCTCCCGCATGCCTCTCGCCGTGTACGTCCTGGGGCTCTCGGTCTTCGCCCTGGGGACCAGTGAATTCATGCTCTCCGGACTGCTGCCGCCCATCGCCGACGACATGGACGTGTCGATACCCCGCGCCGGGCTCCTCATATCCGCCTTCGCGATCGGCATGGTGATCGGTGCCCCGCTGCTCGCCGTGGCCACGCTCCGGCTGCCGCGCCGCACCACTCTGATCACCCTGATCTCCGTCTTCGGCCTCGGCCAGGTCGCGGGCGCGCTCGCCCCGACGTACGAGGTGCTCTTCGTGTCCCGGGTGGTGAGCGCGTTCGCCTGTGCCGGGTTCTGGGCGGTGGGGGCGGCGGTCGCCATCGCGATGGTGCCGGTGAACGCGCGGGCCCGCGCCATGGCCGTGATGATCGGCGGACTGTCGATCGCCAACGTGCTGGGGGTGCCCCTGGGGGCGTTCCTCGGCGAGAACTTCGGCTGGCGGTCGGCGTTCTGGGCCGTGGGCGCGGCGTCCGCCGTGGCCCTGGTCGGGGTGACGACCCTGATCCCGCGCATTCCGCTGCCGGAGCAGCGCCCCCGCATCAGGCAGGAGCTGGGCATCTACCGCGACCGGCAGGTGTGGCTGTCGATCGTGGTCACGGCGCTCGCCGCGGGCGGTGTCTTCTGCGCGTTCAGCTACCTGGCCCCGCTGCTGACCGATGTCGCCGGTCTGGACTCGGGCTGGGTGCCGACGGTGCTCGCGCTGTTCGGGATCGGGGCGCTGGTCGGTACGACGATCGGCGGCCGGGTCGCGGACGCGCACCTCTTCGGGGTGCTGATGAGCGGGGTCGCGGCCTCGACGGTCCTCCTGGTCGCGCTGGCGCTGTTCGCCTCGTACCAGGTCGCCGCGGTCGGGCTCTCGTTCCTGCTGGGCCTGTCGTCGTTCTACACGGCCCCGGCGCTGAACGCCCGGATGTTCAACGTCGCGGGTGCCGCGCCGACGCTGGCCGGTGCGACGACCACCGCCGCGTTCAACCTGGGCAACACGGGCGGCCCCTGGCTGGGCGGTGCGGTGATCGACGCGGACTTCGGTTTCGCGGCGACCGCGTGGGCCGGTGCGGCGATGACGGTGGTGGCGCTGGCGGCCGTGGTGCTCTCGCTGCGGTTGCAGGGCGGCGGCAGGTCGCGCCGGGTGGCGGGGGCGCCCGCCGCGGCGTCGTCGGACGCGCCGGTGGAGGCGTGCGCGGACGCGAAGCCCTCGACCGCCTGAGCCACCGACCGCCCGACACCGTTCCCCCGCCCCCGGACCGCCATCAGGCCCCGGGGGCGGGGGAACGGTGTCGGGCGGTCGGTGGCTCAGGCG
>NZ_RDBO01000055.1:512415-535592 GCF_008120935.1 Streptomyces sp. sk2.1 | reverse complement strand
TCCCTTGGGGGCGGGGCGCCCCTTGGGGCGTCGCAGTCCCGCCTCCGTGATCCGGCGGACGAGTTCCTTCGGGCCGATCTCCTTCGCCCCGGCCCGCACCGCGTCCATGTACCGCTCCTCCGGTATGTCGTAGTGGTCCCGCTCGAACGCGCGCGGCGGGCAGCCGATGGACGCCGCGAAGACGTGCAGCTCGTCGAAGGACACGTCGCTGACCAGGTGCGACCACAGCCGCCCGTGCCCCGGCCACTGAGGCGGGTCGATGTAGATCGTCACCGGCGCGGTATCCCGTCGAGCGAGCCGACCGGCGCCACGGCCACGGCCGCCTTGGTGCACACCCAGTGCGGGTCCGGGCCCAGTTCCGGTTCGACGTCGAGGGCGTGCGGGTCGCCCGCGTCGCAGACCGGGCAGAGCGGCCACCGCCCGTACCGTTCGAGCAGCGCGTCCTGCACGTCCTGGGCGACGAGCCCGACCACGAACTCGGCCCCGTCGGGCCACTGTTCGACCCACCAGCGGCGGTGGGTCACCGCGTCCTCGACCAACGAGACGATCCCGGCCTCGGCGACGTCACCCGCGGCGAGATCGGCCATGACCAGTGCACGGGCCGTGTGCAGCGCCTGTTCCAAGGGGTTCATCTCCATGGCCCCATTGTCGCTCCGCCCCCGGAAGGGCCTCACGCGCCGGCCCCCGCCGTTTCCGCGCTGTCCGAAGCGCCCCCCGGGCGCCCCCGTGACCCCGCCGGAACGGCGCCGCCTGGACGCAGGTCCAAAAGGGGGGTTGACGGGCAACCCGGTTGAAAATATCTTTCAAATGTGACCAACGACTTGAAGGAAAGTTTCAGCGCCGACTCCCCGCCCGCCCCGGCGGCCCTCGCGGCCAAGGTGCGCACGCTCGCGCCGTCCATGACCCGCTCCATGCAGCGCGTCGCCGAGGCCGTCGCCGGTGACCCCGCGGGCTGCGCCGCCCTCACGGTCACCGGTCTCGCCGAACTCACCGGCACCAGCGAGGCGACCGTGGTCCGCACGGCCCGTCTCCTCGGCTATCCCGGCTATCGCGATCTGCGACTGGCCCTCGCCGGGCTCGCCGCGCACCAGCAGTCGGGGCGCGCGCCCGCCGTCACCGCGGACATAGCGGTCGACGACCCGATCGCCGACGTGGTCGCCAAGCTGGCCTACGACGAGCAGCAGACCCTCGCCGACACGGCCGCCGGGCTCGACACCGTCCAGCTCGGCGCCGCCGTGGCCGCCGCCGCCACCGCCCGGCGGATCGACATCTACGGTGTGGGCGCCTCCTCCCTGGTCGGCCAGGACCTCGCGCAGAAGCTGGCCCGCATCGGGCTGATCGCGCACGCCCACACGGACCCGCACCTGGCGGTGACCAACGCCGTGCAGCTCCGCTCCGGCGACGTGGCCATCGCGATCACGCACTCCGGCTCCACCGTCGACGTCATCGAGCCGCTGCGGGTCGCCTTCGACCGCGGCGCGACGACGGTCGCGATCACCGGCCGCCCCGACGGCCCGGTCACGCAGTACGCCGACCACGTACTGACCACGTCCACCGCCCGGGAGAGCGAGCTGCGCCCCGCCGCCATGTCGAGCCGTACGAGCCAACTCCTCGTCGTCGACTGCCTGTTCATAGGCGTGGCACAGCGTACGTACGAAACGGCCGCCCCGCCCGTTCACCCCGAACCCCCCATCCGCGGAACCGTACGAGCCCGAGACCGAAAAGGCAGAGTCACCCTCCATGACCTCCATCGCCGACCTCACCCCCGCCGGCCCCGACGACCACGGGGATCTGCGCGCCCAGCTCGAAACGCTCACCACCGAGGCGTTCCGGCCCGAGCTCGCCGAGATCGACCGGCTGAGCACCCTTGAGACAGCCCGCATCATGAACGGCGAGGACCGGTCCGTCCCGGACGCCGTCGGCGCCCGACTGCCCGAGATAGCGGCCGCGATCGACGGCATCGCGGAACGCATGGCGCGCGGCGGGCGCCTGATCTACGCGGGCGCGGGCACGGCGGGCCGGCTCGGCGTGCTGGACGCCAGCGAGTGCCCGCCCACCTTCAACACCGACCCGTCCCAGGTCGTCGGCCTGATCGCGGGCGGCCCGACCGCCATGGTCACGGCCGTCGAGGGCGCCGAGGACAGCAAGGAGCTGGCCGCCGCCGACCTCGACGCCCTGGACCTCGGCGCCGACGACACCGTGGTCGGCATCTCCGCCTCCGGCCGCACGCCGTACGCGATCGGCGCCGTCGAGCACGCCCGCCGCAAGGGCGCCCTGACGCTCGGCCTGTCCTGCAACGCGAACTCCGCGCTGGGGGCGGCGGCCGAGCACGGCATCGAGGTCGTCGTCGGCCCGGAGCTGCTCACCGGCTCCACCCGGCTCAAGGCGGGCACGGCCCAGAAGCTCGTCCTCAACATGATCTCGACGATCACGATGATCCGGCTCGGCAAGACGTACGGGAACCTGATGGTCGACGTCCGGGCCTCCAACGAGAAGCTGCGCGCCCGGTCCCGCCGGATCGTCTCGCTGGCCACCGGGGCGTCCGACGAGGAGATCGAGGCCGCGCTCGCCGCGACCGACGGCGAGGTGAAGAACGCCATCCTCACCATCCTCGGCCAGGTCGACGGCCCCACCGCCGCCGCACTGCTGGCCTCCTCCGACGGCCATCTCCGTACCGCCCTGGCCGCCGCCCCTCGCACCACCTGACCCACCGGTTCCACCCCGCACCCCCCACAGCAAGGCACCACGCACCATGGCAACACAGGACAAGAACAGCGCCACCGCCGCCGCGATCCTCCCGCTCGTCGGTGGCGCCGCGAACGTCAGCTCCATCGCCCACTGCATGACCCGGCTCCGGCTGGGTCTGCACGACCGCTCGCTCGTCGACGACGAGGCCCTGAAGGCGGTCCCCGCCGTCATGGGGGTGGTCGAGGACGACACGTACCAGATCGTCCTCGGCCCGGGCACCGTCGCCCGGGTCACGCCGGAGTTCGAGCGGTTGGTGGCGGAGGCCGGGGCGTCCGAGCCCGGCCCCGCCGCCCCGGCCCGCCTCGACGCCGAACCGCACAGCTCCCTCCCCCTGCGGCCCAGTGCCGTATGGGATCTGCCGGGCGGTTCCGCCCGGGTCTACCTCGGCGAGGGGAACAAGGCACTCGTACGGCCCGTGATCGTCGCCGACGGCTTCGGCACGGGGCCCAGCGAGCTGGTGTCCGCCTGGGGGACCATGGAGTTCGGCGACTACCCGCTCATCAGCGAGCTGCGCCGCCGCGGCCGGGATGTCGTCCTCCTCGGCTTCCGCGAGCGCGGCGCGTCGATTCCGGACAACTCCACGACCGCGCGGGCCGCGATCCTGCGCACCGCCGCGGAGCAGCGGGGCCGCACCCCGCTGGCCGTCGGCGGGTTCGGCACGGGCGGCCTGGTCACCCGGCACGCGCTGGCCGCGATGGAGAGCCGGGACGTCGACCACCGGACGGGGCTGTACTTCTCGTACGACAGCCCGCACCGCGGCGCCTGGGTTCCGCTCGCGCTCCAGGCGTTCGCGCACTACATCAGGGACCTCGACAGCCGGTTCTCCGACCAGATCAACAGCCCGGCCGCCCGTCAGCTGCTGTGGCGGCACATCGGGGAGTGGGACGGCGCACCGGAACGGAGCGCGGAACGCACCGCTTTCCTCGCCGAGATGCGGGCGGTCGGCGAGTGGCCGCGCAGGCCGCGGCTGATCGGGGTCGCCAACGGGACGGCCGACGGCATCGGCACCGACGTGCGGGCGGGCGAACTGGCCCTGGAGGGCAGGGGGCCGTCGATCGCGGGCACCAGGCTCTACACCCAGTCCCCCGGTGACGACGGACTCGCCGCGCGGCTGCGGGTGGTGACGGAGCGGACCCATGAGGTCCGCACGGCGGGACTGCCGTCCATCGACGGCGCGCCCGGCGGCACGCTGGAAGGGTTCGGCATCCTCGCCGACGGGCTCAACGCGCTCGCCGCCCCGCTCGGCCTCAAGACCGACGTGCGCATCCGCTCGCACTGCTTCGTGCCGTCCGTCAGCGCGGTGGACATCGGCGACCTGGACACGGACGACGAGCTGTACATGGACATCTCCCGGCTCCCGTACGAGCCCAGCGGCCTGGACGAGTTCAAGCTCGCCTCCCGCAACGAGGGCCACGCCCTGGTGACGGAGGAACTCTCCACCTGGCTGCTCGACCGGCTCCCGTAGCGGGCGACCGGCTCCCGCGGCGGGCGGGCGCCGCGGGCAGAAGTACCGGGAACGGCGCAGGCCCCCGGACCAGGTGGTCCGGGGGCCTGCGCGGCACAGCTGTGCGGGAACTGCCGATCCGTCAGGATCAGAAGTCCATGTCACCGCCCGGCATGCCGCCCGGGGCGGCCGCGGCGGCCTTCTCCGGCTTGTCGGCGATGACGGCCTCGGTGGTGAGGAACAGCGCGGCGATGGACGCGGCGTTCTGCAGGGCGGAACGCGTGACCTTCGCCGGGTCGAGGATGCCCTCGGCGATCATGTCGACGTACTCGCCGGTCGCGGCGTTCAGACCGTGGCCGACGGCCAGGTTGCGCACCTTCTCGACGACGACGCCGCCCTCGAGACCACCGTTGACGGCGATCTGCTTCAGCGGGGCCTCCAGGGCCAGCTTCACGGCGTTGGCGCCGGTCGCCTCGTCACCCGAGAGCTCCAGCTTCTCGAAGACGGCCGAGGCCTGGAGCAGAGCCACGCCACCACCGGCGACGATGCCCTCCTCGACGGCGGCCTTGGCGTTGCGCACCGCGTCCTCGATGCGGTGCTTGCGCTCCTTGAGCTCGACCTCGGTCGCGGCACCGGCCTTGATGACGGCCACGCCGCCGGCCAGCTTCGCGAGGCGCTCCTGGAGCTTCTCGCGGTCGTAGTCCGAGTCGCTGTTCTCGATCTCGGCGCGGATCTGGTTGACGCGGCCCTGGACCTGGTCACTGTCACCGGCACCGTCGACGATCGTCGTCTCGTCCTTGGTGATGACGACCTTGCGGGCGCGGCCGAGCAGGTCGAGACCGGCGTTCTCCAGCTTGAGGCCGACCTCCTCGGAGATGACCGTGCCACCGGTGAGGATGGCGATGTCGCCGAGCATGGCCTTGCGGCGGTCGCCGAAGCCCGGGGCCTTGACGGCGACGGACTTGAAGGTGCCGCGGATCTTGTTGACGACCAGGGTCGACAGGGCCTCGCCCTCGACGTCCTCGGCGATGATCAGCAGCGGCTTGCCGGACTGCATGACCTTCTCCAGCAGCGGAAGGAGGTCCTTCACGTTGCTGACCTTGGAGTTCACGATCAGGATGTACGGGTCGTCGAGGGACGACTCCATGCGCTCCATGTCGGTGGCGAAGTACGCCGAGATGTAGCCCTTGTCGAAGCGCATGCCCTCGGTGAGCTCAAGCTCCAGACCGAAGGTCTGGGACTCCTCGACGGTGATGACGCCTTCCTTGCCGACCTTGTCCATGGCCTCGGCGATGAGCTCGCCGATCTGGGTGTCGGCGGCGGAGATGGAGGCCGTGGAAGCGATCTGCTCCTTGGTCTCGACATCCTTCGCCTGCTCCAGGAGGGCGGCGGAGACGGCCTCGACGGCCTTCTCGATACCCCGCTTGAGGGCCATCGGGTTGGCACCCGCGGCGACGTTGCGCAGACCCTCGCGGACGAGCGCCTGGGCCAGAACGGTGGCGGTGGTCGTACCGTCGCCGGCGACGTCGTCCGTCTTCTTGGCGACCTCCTTGACCAGCTCCGCACCGATCTTCTCGTACGGGTCCTCCAGCTCGATCTCCTTGGCGATGGAAACACCATCGTTGGTGATCGTGGGGGCGCCCCACTTCTTCTCAAGGACGACGTTGCGACCCTTGGGGCCAAGGGTGACCTTGACGGCGTCGGCGAGCTGGTTCATGCCGCGCTCGAGACCGCGCCGGGCCTCCTCGTCGAACGCGATGATCTTGGCCATGTGAAGTGGTCCTCCCGGACAGGGGTGGATTTCTCCGGACCGGGAGGCGCCCGCGACGGACGGCCTGCGTGACCGGCGGTTCCTTGCCCCGCCGGTCTGCGGGCCTCACCGGCCCGATCCAAGTTCTGTCACTCTCACCTGGAGAGTGCTAACGCCAATAATTAGCACTCGACCATGGAGAGTGCAAGCGCCTTCGAGGAAGGCCCGCCGCGCGACGGCGTGCCGGAACGCACGGAGGTCCGTACCCCTGGGGGGTACGGACCTCCGTGCGTGAGTGGTGTCGGTGGCCGACCGCGTCGTACTCAGCCGACGGCGAGCTTGACCATGTCCGCCTGGGGCCCCTTCTGGCCCTGCGAGATCTCGAACTCAACTCGCTGACCCTCTTCGAGGGTGCGGTACCCGTCCATCTGGATCGCGCTGTAGTGGACGAAAACATCCGCACCACCGTCGACCGCGATGAAGCCGTACCCCTTCTCCGCGTTGAACCACTTGACGGTGCCCTGAGCCATGCCTAACTCCCCTATTACTGGCCCTTGCGCGGGGCCGCACTTCGCGGTCCCGGGTCAGAACCCACCCTCCGACAGGAGAGGGTGCGTGCGCCGGAACGCGTCGACCGCGGCTGAATGTATCTGCCCAACTGCCCTCTGCAACAGGTCAATCGGACGAGAATTCTCGACAGCGCCGAACGCCCGAATATGTGGAATTGGTGATATTCCAGGGCAAGTCGGGCCAGACAAAACTGACTTATGGCGCAAGGAGTCCGAGCACTTTGGCTGCATCTTGTCGCGACGCGGCGCATTCTCATATGCGGGCGGCTCGGGCAGCTGGGGGGACTTCCCACACTCTACCGCGCTCAACCATGCAGAATTGCCCCCTCCGTTTCAAACCCGGAGAGGTTTGAAACCGGAGAGGGCAATTCCGTTCGGGTGATTCGGGATGCGGCCCGACGAGCTGTCAGCAGCCGCCCGCGACGGCCGGGATGATCGAGATGCCGGCGCCGTCCGGCGTGGCCGTCTCCAGACCGCTCTCGAAGCGCACGTCGTCGTCGTTGACGTACACGTTCACGAAGCGGCGCAGCTTGCCCTGGTCGTCCAGGACGCGGGCGGCGATGCCCGGGTGGTCCTTCTCCAGGGACTCGATGACCTGGGAGAGGGTCGTGCCCTCCGCCGGGACCTCGGCCCGGCCGCCCGTGTAGGTGCGGAGAATGGTGGGGATGCGGACGTTCACGCTCATGGTCGGGTGCCCTTCCTGAAGTCTCGGGTGGTCAGCTGGTGGCGAGGCCCGCGGCGCGGAACGCGTCCAGGCTGGGGCGGATCGTCGCGGTCGCCTGCGAGGTGGCGGCCACCGCGTCGAGGGTCTTGAGGCCGTCGCCCGTGTTGAGGACGACGGTGGTCAGCGTCGGGTCGATGACACCGGCCTCGATGAGCTTCTTCGTCACGCCGACCGTCACCCCGCCCGCCGTCTCCGCGAAGATCCCCTCGGTGCGGGCCAGCAGCTTGATGGCGTCGACCACCTGCTCGTCGTCCACGTCCTCCACCGCACCGCCGGTGCGGCGGGCGATGTCCAGGACGTACGGGCCGTCGGCCGGGTTGCCGATGGCGAGGGACTTGGCGATGGTGTTCGGCTTCTGCGGCCGTACGACGTCGTGACCGGCCTTGAAGGCGGCGGAGACCGGGGAGCAGCCCTCGGCCTGGGCGCCGAAGATCTTGTACGGCCGGTCCTCGACGAGACCGAGCTTGATCAGCTCCTGGAGCCCCTTGTCGATCTTCGTGAGCTGCGATCCGGACGCGATCGGGATGACGATCTGGTCCGGCAGCCGCCAGCCGAGCTGCTCGCAGATCTCGTACGCCAGGGTCTTGGAGCCCTCGCCGTAGTACGGGCGGAGGTTGACGTTGACGAAGCCCCAGCCCTCGCCGAGCGGGTCGCCGATGAGCTCCGAGCAGAAGCGGTTGACGTCGTCGTAGTTGCCCTCGATGCCGACCAGCTCACCGCCGTACACCGCGGCCATGACGACCTTGCCCTGCTCCAGGTCGTGCGGGATGAACACGCAGGAGCGGAAGCCCGCGCGGGCGGCGGCGGCGCCGACCGCTCCGGCGAGGTTGCCGGTGGAGGAGCAGGACAGGGTGGTGAAGCCGAAGGCGCGGGCGGCCTCGACGGCGATCGCGACGACCCGGTCCTTGAAGGAGTGCGTCGGGTTGCCGGAGTCGTCCTTGACGTACAGGCCGCCGGTGACGCCCAGCTCGCGGGCGAGGTTGTCGGCCTTGACCAGCTGGGTGAAGCCGGGGTTGGTGTTGGGCTTGTCCGCGACGTCCGCGGGGACCGGCAGCAGCGGCGCGTAGCGCCAGATGTTGTTCGGGCCGGCCTCGATGCGCTTCCTCAGCTCCTCGGGGGAACCGCTCGGCAGGTCGTACGCCACTTCGAGCGGCCCGAAACAGGACGCGCAGGCGAAGATGGGGCCGAGGTCGAAACGCTCCTTGCACTCGCGGCAGGAAAGCGCCGCGGCGGGGCCGAGGTCGACGGAGGATTCGGTGTTCGCTGCAACAGTCTGCACAGCCATGGTGGCGGAGGCCCTTTCTCCTCATCTTCCTTGTGACGCGTTTCGCCACAAGACGGAATTGGCACCTTCCCCACCGTGTCCTCGCGGTCGGCAGGAGGGTTGCCGGGACTTCAACGGGCCGTTCCCTCAGTCCCTCTGGATGAGCTCTTTGGCACCGGATCTTCGATCCGGGCGTTTATTGGCAGATGGACCCCGACATGCGACGGTCATCCGCGTTGTTCAAGACTGTAACCGAAGCACCAGGCTGTCGAGACAGCAGTCCGAAGCGCGAGATGGATCACACAACAGGGAGTATCGACCGTGCTGGAAGAGGTCGAACGCTGGCTGGCCGGGCGTTCCTGGTCGGCCGCCGACCGTCCGTTGGAGCGTCTGCTGGCCGCCAAGGCCGGGGACCCGCGCCGCGGAAGCGTGAGCGTGGTGCTGCCCGCGCTCGACGAAGAGGCGACGGTCGGCGACATCGTCACGACGATCCGGCGCGAGCTGATGGAGAAGGTCCCCCTGGTCGACGAGCTCGTGGTGATCGACTCCGGTTCCACGGACGCCACCTCCCGGGTGGCCCGGGAGGCCGGCGCCCGGGTGGTGCACCGTGACGCGATACTCCCCCGGATACCGGCCGTGCCCGGCAAGGGCGAGGTGCTGTGGCGGTCCCTCCTGGTCACCGGCGGCGACATCGTCTGCTTCGTCGACGCCGACCTGAAGGACTTCTCGGCGGACTTCGTCTCCGGCATCGTCGGCCCGCTGCTGACCGACCCGGACGTGCAGTTCGTGAAGGCGATGTACGACCGTCCCTTCGGGGACGGCACCGGCGGGACGGCGGCCCAGGGGGGCCGGGTGACCGAACTGGTGGCCCGCCCGCTGCTCAACCTGCACTGGCCGCAGCTGGCCGGTTTCGTCCAGCCGCTGGGCGGCGAGTACGCCGTGCGCCGCTCCCTGCTCGAACAGCTGCCGTTCCCCGTCGGCTACGGAGTGGAGCTGGGGCTGCTGGTCGACGCGCTGCACACGGTGGGGCTGGACGCGCTGGCCCAGGTGGACGTGGGGGTGCGCAGGCACCGGCACCAGGACGGGCAGGCGCTGGGCCGGATGGCGGCGACGATCTACCGGACCGCCCAACTGCGGCTGTCCCGGGGCCACTTGGTGCGGCCCGAGCTCACCCAGTTCGAGCGCGGCGCGGACGGCTTCGTGCCGCGCACCCACGCCGTGGACACCGAGGAGCGGCCCCCGATGCGCGAGATCGAGGAGTACGTTTCGCGCCGCGCGGCCTGAACCGGCCCGACTTCGCACGTTTGGGCGGTTCGTGATCGGGCTAGATTCCGCAACATGGCCTCCGAGCACGAAGCCCAGCCCGCTGCCCAGCCCTCCGCCCAGGTTCTCGTCGCCTCCAACCGCGGCCCGGTGTCGTACGTCCTGGGCGAGGACGGATCGCTCGACGCCAGACGGGGCGGCGGGGGCCTGGTCTCCGGACTGAGCGCCGTCGAGGACAAGCTGTGGGTGTGCGCCGCGCTCGGCGACGGGGACCGGGAGGCGGTCCGGCGCGGGGTCGGCGAGCCGGGCGTGCGGATGCTCGACATCGACGCGGACGTCCACGCGGACGCGTACAACGGCATCGCGAACTCGGTGCTCTGGTTCGTCCACCACATGCTGTACCAGACCCCGCTGGAGCCGGTCTTCGACGCGGAGTTCCGGCGGCAGTGGGCCTCGTTCGAGACCTGCAACCGGGCCTTCGCCGAGGCGCTCGCCGAAGAGGCCGGGCGGGGCGCGGCGGTGCTGGTGCAGGACTACCACCTGGCGCTGGTGCCCGGCATGCTCCGCGCGCTCCGCCCCGACCTGCGGATCGGGCACTTCTCGCACACCCCGTGGGCGCCCGTCGACTACTTCCGGCTGCTGCCCGACGACATCGCCGAGCAGTTGCTGCGCGGCATCCTGGGCGCGGACCGGGCCGCCTTCCTGACCCGGCGCTGGGCCGACGCGTTCACCGACTGCTGCACCCGGATCGTGGGCGGCACCGGCCGGACCGAGGTCGGGGTGCACGGCCTCGGCGCGGACGCGGACTTCCTGCGCCGCCGCGCGCACGAGGCGGACGTGGACGAGCGGATGGCGGCACTGCGCGAGCAGACGGGCCCCGGCCGGAGGACGATCGTACGGGTGGACCGGACGGAGCTCTCCAAGAACATCGTGCGCGGCCTGCTCGCCTACCGGGCGCTCCTCGACGACCGCCCCGAGTGGCGCGAGCGGGTGGTCCACGTGGCGTTCGCGTACCCCTCCCGGCAGGACCTCGCGGTGTACCGGGACTACACGGACGAGGTACGGCGGGTCGCCGACGAGATCAACGCCGTGCACGGCACGGCGGGCTGGACGCCGGTGGTGCTGCACGTCAAGGACGACTTCGCCCGCTCGCTCGCCGCGTACCGGCTGGCCGACGTGGCGCTCGTCAACCCGATCCGCGACGGCATGAACCTGGTCGCCAAGGAGATCCCGGTGGTCTCCGACCACGGCTGCGCGCTGGTGCTGTCGCGGGAGGCGGGGGCGTACGAGGAGCTGGGCGGCGACGCGGTGGTGGTGAACCCGTACGACGTCTCCGCGACGGCGGCGGCGCTGCACGAGGCGCTGACGATGGCGGAGGACGAGCGGGCCGCGCGCACGGAACGGCTGGCCGCCGCGGCGGTCGCGCTGCCGCCGCAGCAGTGGTTCCTGGACCAGCTGGACGCGTTGCGGCGGAACTGAGGGTCGCGGCGGGGCCGGCGGGGCCGGGCACCGCCCGGCCCCGGGCCGACCGACGGCCCGGGTCGTACGGGTCCCGACCGCGCGGCCTCCGGTCGTACGGTCTCCGGTTCGCGCGGCCCCGGCCATGCGGGTCCCGGTCGTGCAGGTCCCGGTCGCGCGGCCCCGGCCATGCGGCCTCCGGTCGTACGGCCTCCGGGGCCGACGGGCGATGCCCGGTTCGCCCGGTCCCGGTCGTACGGGTCCCGGTCGTACAGGTCCCGATCGCGCGGCCCCGGCCATGCGGGTCCCGGTCGGCTCAGATGTGTGCGGCCAGGGCCGCCAGGAAGCCGACGACCGCGGCCGGTCCGGCCAGGCGCAGGTCGGCCCGGTCCGCCAGTTCCGGCACCTCCGCGCCACCGCTGCACACCAGCAGCCCCGGGACGCCGTCGGGGCCCGCGGTGCGGAGCTTCTCCACCGCGGCGTACGCCGCGAGGTCGCCGAGGTCGTCGCCCGCGTACAGGACGGACCCGGCGTCCGTCTCCCGTAGGTACCGGGCGAGCGCGACGCCCTTGTCCACGCCCGGCGGGCGCAGCTCCAGGACGAGCTTGCCGGGCTCCACGACGAGTCCGTGCCGGGCGGCCAGTTCGCCCAGGGGGGCGCGCAGGGCCTCGAACGCGGCCTGCGGGTCGGAGGCGCGGCGGGTGTGGACGGCGATCGCCCGCCCCTTCTCCTCGGTCCAGGTGCCGTGCCAGGAGCCGGCCCGGTCCAGCACGCCGGGGAGTTCGGCGCGGGCCGCGGCGAGGCCGGGGTGCGGGGCCGGGGCGTGGACGGTGCCGGTGGCGGCGTCCCAGCGTTCGGCGCCGTAGTGGCCGAGGACGACGAGGTGGTCGAGGCCCGGGATCCCGGCGAAGCCGCCGTGCCGGACCGCCACCCCGGCCGGGCGGCCGGTGATCACGGCGACGGAGGCCACCTTCGGGGCGAGCGCGGCCAGTGCGGGGACGGCGCCGGGGTGGGCGCGGGCCTGTTCCGGGTCGGGGACGATGTCGGCGAGGGTGCCGTCGAAGTCGAGTGCGACGACGGCGCGGTCGGGGCGCGCGAGGATCGCGGCGAGAGCCTCCCGGCCCGGTGCGGTGGCGGGGGTCGGGAGCTCGGAGGGGATCTCGCTCGGCACGGATGCGGATGCGCGTTCTTCCGGGTTGCTGCCCATGGGGCGAGCCTATAAGAGGGCCCGGCAGTGGGTGGCGCGGGTGAAGGAGCGGGGCTGGGGTGCGTGCATCGCAAGGCGGAGGATTGAGGCAGATGGGGTCTCCCCTGCTCGAGCGGAGCCGAAAGCTCGGGGAAGGAGCCATGGTGATTGACGACAACGCCGCGGGGTGCGTGCCCCAGCCCCGCGACGCCGCGGGACCTGCTGCCGGCCCCTCTAAGCCGGGGCGCGGGGCCGAACCCGTTGCGCCGTTCCGGGGGCGTTGCCCTCGGGGGCGTGCTTCAGCGGCGGTCCCGGCGGGCGTCGCGCACCCGGCGCAGGCGGTTCACCGTCACCGGGTCCTCCGCCAGGGCGCGGCGGTCGTCGAGGAGCGCGTTCAGCAGCTGGTAGTAGCGCGTGGGCGAGATGCCGAGCCGCTCGCGGATGGCCCGCTCCTTCGCGCCGGGGCCCGCCCACGACTGCCGTTCGACGGCGAGCACGGCGCGGTCCCTGTCGGAGAGTCCGTCCGGGTCGTCGGGGCCGTGCGTGGGGGCGGTCATATCAGCCAACATAACGCCCGTCCGGCGGACCGCCACCTGCCGAGGGCGGGCCCCGAAGGCCCCGCCCGCCGGGTGACGCCCTACTTCGCGCGCTCCGCCGCGGCCGCATCGCGCGCGATCCGCCCCAGCACGCTCCCGGGGCTGCCGCCCGGTTCGACCGCCCTGCCGATGTTCTCCTTGATCGACTCGCTGGTCCGGGCCCAGGAGGTCTTGCCGTACGGGTAGAACTCCGATTCCGGCAGCGCGGCCAGGAACTTCCACAGCGGCTTGTACGCGGGGTCGGACTCCATGGCCGCCGAGGCGCTGTCGGTGGTCGGGAGCAGGTCGTAGGCGTCGGCGAAGTCGATGACGTTCTCGTCGGTGAACAGGTGGTCGAAGAACTTGCCCAGTTCCGCGCGGTGACCGTTCTGCTTGAAGCCCATGATCCAGTCGGCCACGCCCAGCGAGCCCCTGGCGGGGCCGTCGGCGCCGGGCATCGGCACCATGCCGACGGAGACGCCCTTGCGCTCGGCCTCCTGCATCAGCGTCGGGTGGCCGTTCAGCATGCCGACCTCGCCGTCGGCGAACGCGGCGAACGCCTTCGCCCGGTCGAGCTTCTCGGGAGCGACGGGGCCGACGAGGCCCCGGCCGACCAGATTCGTTTTCAGCCATTCGAGGGTCTCGACGTTCTCGGCCGAGTCGATGTCGTACGAGCCGCTGTCGTCGAGGTAGCCGCCCTTCCCGCCGAGCAGCCACATCATGGTCTCGGCCTGGGCCTCCTCCTGGCCGAGCGGCAGGGCGAACGGGTAGGCCACCCCGCGCTGCCCGAGCACCGCCGCGTCGGCGCGGATGTCCTCCCAGGTCCGCGGGGCGTCGAGGCCCGCCTGCGCGAAGAGCTTCTTGTTGTAGAAGAGCAGCCGGGTGCTGGCGACGAACGGCAGTCCGTACTGGGTGCGGTCCACGCTGCCCGCCTCGGCCAGGCGCGGCAGGAAGTTGGCCTGGGCCCGGATGGAGAGCATCTCGTCGGCCCGGTAGAGCTTGCCGGCCCTGGCGTAGTCGGCGTACGAGGCGATCTGGGCGATGTCGGGGGCCTGCCCCTTCTTCACCAGTTCGGCGACCTCGCGGTCGATGCTCTTCCAGGGGCGGATGCTGACGTCGACCCTGATGCCGGGGTGGGTCTCCTCGAAGCCCTTCACGATCCGGTTCCAGTACTTCTCGGAACTGTTGGCGGGGCCGGTGCCGTAGTCGGCCGCGACGAGCCTGAGGGTGACGTCCCCCGAGCCGCCGCCGTTCCCGCCCCCGCAGCCCGCCAGGGCCGCCGTCATGCCCAGCGCGGTCACGACCGCGGTCAGTATCCGGTAGCGCAACCGCACAGCCCAGACCGTCCTCATCCATAGCGTCGTCCGCGTCGGCCACGCCGTCGTGGGGTCCCTGAATGAGCTGCGATCCTGCCGCAGGAGTTCGCCGAAGGTCTACACCAAAGTCGGTATCGCTTTCGCAACGTACGGGGCAGGTGTGCCGGGCGCCCCCGCGGGGCATTGCTCTCGAACTGGGCCTACTGCTAAGTAGGTTCGGGTGCGGGCCCCTTCTCCCGGTACGGGCACGGGCCCGCACCCGTACCGGACCCCGCCCGCACCGTCACGCCCCACGCCGCAAGGAGCCGTTCCGCATGTCGCGTACCGCAGCAGAAATCGCCACCCAGCCCGACTGCTGGCGGCGCGCCGCGAAGGCGGGGGCGGTGTTCGACGGGCTGCCGCGGCCGGGCGAGCGCGTCGCGGTCACCGGCTGCGGCACCTCCTGGTTCATGGCCATCGCCTACGCGGCGCTGCGCGAGGCGGCCGGGCAGGGCGAGACGGACGCGTACCCCTCCTCGGAGTTCCCGGTCGGGCGGCCGTACGACCGGGTGGTGGCGATCACCCGCTCCGGCACGACGACCGAGGTGCTGGAGCTGCTGGGCGAGCTGCGCGGCAGGGTCGCCACGGTCGCGCTGACCGCCGATCCGGGCACCCCGGTCATGGAGGCCGCCGACGCGGTGGCCGTACTGGACTGGGCGGACGAGGATTCAGTGGTCCAGACCCGGTTCGCCACCACCGCGCTGGCCTTTCTGCGGGCCGGCCTGGAGGCGTCGGGTCCGCTTCCGGCCGGGGTGAAGACGGTGGCCGCCGCCGCGGTGGACGCGGAACTGGCGGTGACCGAGCCGCTGGACGAGGCGGTGGTCTCGGCCGAGCAGTGGACGTTCCTGGGACGCGGCTGGACGTACGGGCTGGCGCAGGAGGCCGGGCTGAAGATGCGTGAGGCGGCCGGCGCCTGGACGGAGTCGTACCCGGCGATGGAGTACCGCCACGGCCCGATCTCGATCACCGGGCCGCACCGGGTGGCCTGGGTGTTCGGCCGACTGCCGGAGGGGCTCGCCGGTGACGTGGCCCGGGTGGGCGGCACGCTGGTCGCGCACCCCTCGGCCGATCCGATGGCGGACCTGATCCGGGCGCAGCGGCTGGCGGTGGAGCTGGCGGAGTCGAAGGGGTACGACCCGGACCGCCCGCGCAACCTCACGCGCAGCGTGATCCTTTCGCCCTGACCCGTCATGGGGCGCCCGGACCGTACCGGGACGTACTCACACGTACCGACGCGCACCGGAGCGTACCGACGTGCACCGGGGCGTCCCGACACGTCCTGACGCGTCCCGGGGCGCCGCCCCAAGAGGTCGCAATGGTGTGGTCGTGATTTTGTATGGACGCGCAACAAACTGGGATAGTGGACTAGACCTTTTTGGTTCCTCGGGCGAGACTGTTTCCCGTGAAACACGTCATCGCCCTCGATGTGGGCGGCACCGGAATGAAGGCCGCACTGGTCGGGGCCGACGGCACCCTGCTGCACGAGGCGCGGCGGGCGACGGACAGGAAGCGCGGCGCCGACGCCGTCGTGGAGTCGATCCTCTCCTTCGCCTCGGACCTGCGGACGTACGGCGAGGAGCACTTCGGCGAGAGCGCCGTCGCGGCCGGTGTCGCCGTGCCCGGCATCGTCGACGCCGACAACGGGATCGCGGTCTACGCCGCGAACCTGGGCTGGCGCGACGTGCCCATGCGGCAGTTGCTCGGCGAGCGGCTCGGCGGTCTGCCCGTCGCGCTCGGCCACGACGTGCGCACCGGTGGACTCGCCGAGGGCCGGATCGGCGCGGGCAAGGACGCCGACCGCTTCCTCTTCGTACCGCTGGGCACCGGCATCGCCGGGGCCATCGGCATCGCGGGCACGATCGAGGCGGGCGCGCACGGGTACGCGGGCGAGATCGGGCACATCGTGGTCCGGCCGGACGGGCCGGACTGCGGCTGCGGACAGCGCGGTTGCCTGGAGACCCTGGCCTCCGCCGCCGCCGTCAGCCGCGCCTGGGCCGTCGCGTCCGGCGATCCGGAGGCGGACGCGGCGGACTGCGCGAAGGCCGTCGAGTCCGGCGACCCCGCGGCCGAGGAGGTCTGGCGCGACGCGGTCGACGCGCTCGCCGCCGGGCTGGTCACCGCGCTGACACTGCTCGACCCGAGCACGCTCATCATCGGTGGCGGCCTCGCCGAGGCCGGGGAAACCCTGTTCACACCACTCCGTGCGGCCGTCGAGGAACGCGTCACGTTCCAGAAGCTGCCCCACATCGTCCCGGCGGCCCTCGGGGACACCGCCGGATGCCTGGGCGCAGGGCTGCTCGCCTGGGATCTTCTCTCCACGGAGGTATCCGTCTGATGGCCGGACGCGCAGACAGCACGGTTCTCGCAGGTGCCCGGGTGGTGCTTCCCACCGGGACCGTCGAGGACGGCCGGGTGATCGTCGAAGGCACCCGGATCGCGGGCAGCGCGGCACCGGACGCCCACACCCTCGACCTGAGCGGCCACTGGGTGGTTCCCGGCTTCGTCGACATGCACAACCACGGCGGTGGCGGCGCGTCCTTCACCTCCGGCACCGTGGACGAGGTCCTCACCGGCATCCGCACCCACCGCGAGCACGGCACCACCACCCTGGTCGCCTCCACGGTCACCGGCGAGATGGACTTCCTCGCCCATCGGGCCGGCGTCCTGTCCGAGCTGGTCGAGCAGGGCGACCTGGCCGGCATCCACTTCGAGGGGCCGTTCATCTCGCCGTGCCGCAAGGGCGCGCACAGCGAGGACCTGCTGCGCCACCCGGACCCGGCCGAGGTCCGCAAGCTGATGGACGCGGCCCGCGGCACCGCGAGGATGTTCACCCTCGCCACCGAACTCCCGGGCGGCATCGACTCGGTGCGGCTGCTCGCCGAGCACGGCGTGATCGCGGCCATCGGCCACACCGACGCCACGTACGAGCAGACCGTCGAGGCGATCGACGCGGGCGCCACCGTCGCCACGCACCTGTTCAACGCCATGCCGCCGCTCGCCCACCGCGACCCCGGCCCGATCGCCGCCCTCCTGGAGGACGAGCGGGTCACCGTCGAGCTGATCAACGACGGCACGCACCTGCACCCCGCCGCCCTGGAACTGGCCTACCACCACGCGGGCGCGCACCGCGTCGCGCTGATCACCGACGCGATGGACGCGGCCGGCTTCGGCGACGGCCGGTACCAGCTCGGCCCGCTCGCGGTCGAGGTCAAGGACGGCGTCGCACGGCTGGTCGAGGGCAACTCGATCGCGGGCTCCACGCTCACCCTGGACACCGCGTTCCACCGGGCCGTGACCATCGACCGGATCCCGGTCGGCGACGTCGTGGAGTCCATCTCCGCCAACCCGGCGCGGCTGCTCGGCGTGTACGACCGGGTCGGCTCGCTGGAGCCGGGCAAGGACGCCGACCTGGTGGTCCTGGACGCGGACTTCGCGCTCAAGGGCGTCATGCGCCGGGGCGAGTGGATCGTCGAGCCCCCGCTCGGCTGATCCGCCCGGCCGATCCGCTCCCCGGTCCCGGGGCACGTGACGGGCGGGACCGGGGGTACGTAACGAAGAGACGGCGGTTGGTCCGGGGGTCTGGGCCGACCGTCACCTCTTTGGCATGATCGCCTGGGAAACAGCCAGTAAGCGCATACCGTCCACGGTGTGGCGCTCGGACAGGGATCGGGGGAGCGGCCGCGGTGATCCTGACGGTCACACTGAATACGGCACTCGACCTGACGTACGACGTCCCCAAGCTCGTCCCGCACACCAGTCACCGCGTCGGCGACATCTCCGAGCGCCCCGGCGGCAAGGGGCTCAACGTGGCCCGGGTGCTGTCCGCCCTCGGCCACGAGACCACGGTCACCGGTTTCGCCGGGGGCTCCACCGGGGCCGTGCTGCGCGAACTGCTGGCCGGGCCGTCGCCCGACGGGGCCGGCGCCCCGGGAACCGCCCCCGCGCCGATCACCGACGCCCTCGTCACCGTCACCGGGAACACCCGTCGCACGATCGCCGTCGTCGACCGGACCACCGGCGACACCACCCAGCTCAACGAACCCGGCCCGCTCGTCACCGCCGACGAGTGGACCGCCTTCCTCGGCCGGTACGAGGAGCTCCTCGCCGGGGCCGACGCCGTCGCGCTCTGCGGCAGCCTGCCGCCCGGCATCCACGTCGGCGCCTACGCCGAACTGGTCCGCCCGGCCCGCGCCGCCGGCGTCCCCGTGCTCCTGGACACCAGCGGCGAACCGCTGCGCCGGGGCATCGCCGCCCGCCCCGACCTGATCAAGCCGAACGCCGACGAGCTGGCCCAGCTCACCGGTTCCCGCGATCCGCTGCGCGCCACCCGCGACGCCCGCCGCCGGGGCGCGCACGGGGTCATCGCCTCGCTGGGCCCGGACGGCGTGCTGGCGGTCACCCCCGACGGGACCTGGCAGGCGAGGCCGCCCGCCAGGGTCCTGGGCAATCCGACCGGCGCGGGCGACTCCGCGGTGGCCGGGCTGCTGTCCGGCCTCGTCGAGGGGCTGGGCTGGCCGGACCGGCTGCGGCGGGCGGTGGCACTGTCGACGGCGACCGTGCTCGCCCCGACGGCCGGTGACTTCGACCGCGCGGCGTACGAGGAGCTGCTGCCGCGCGTCGTCGTCGAGGAACACGCACCGGCGGCCTGACAGGGCCGCGCCCGTCCCGGACCCACCGCCCGAGCGGGGGTCCGAAGAAGCACCAAGAGGTCAGCATGCCGCTCGTCAGCACCGGTGAACTCGTCTCCGCCGCCCAGGCCGAGGGACGTGGGATCGCCGCCTTCAACGTCATCACGCTGGAGCACGCCGAGGCCATCGCGGCCGGCGCGGAGCGCACCGGGGCGCCCGCCGTCCTGCAGATCTCCGAGAACGCCGTGAAGTTCCACGGCGGACGGCTCTCCGCCATAGCCGCCGCGGCCGCCGCCGTCGCCCGCGCCTCCGACGCCCCGCTCGCGCTCCACCTCGACCACGTCGAGTCCGTGGACCTGCTGCACCGGGCGCACGACGAGGGCTTCGGCTCCGTCATGTTCGACGCGTCCAAGCTGTCGTACGAGGAGAACGTGCGCGCCACGGCCGCCGCGGTGGCCTGGGGCCACGAGCACGGCATCTGGATCGAGGCCGAACTCGGCAAGGTCGGCGGCAAGGAGGGCGAAGCCCCGCTCGACGCCCACGCCCCCGGCGTCCGGACCGACCCGGACGAGGCCGCCGCGTACGTCCGCGCCACCGGCGTGGACGCGCTGGCCGTCGCGGTCGGCTCCTCGCACGCCATGACCGAGCGCACCGCCGCCCTGGACCACGAGCTGATCGGCCGGCTGCGCGACGCGGTCCCGGTCCCGCTGGTGCTGCACGGCTCCAGCGGCGTCCCGGACGAGGAGATCCGCCGGGCCGTCGCCTCCTCCGGCATGGTCAAGATCAACGTGGGCACGGCCCTGAACACCGCGTTCACCGGCGCGGTCCGCGCGTACCTGGCCGAGGACACCACCGGCGTCGACCCGCGCAAGTACATCGCCCCGGGCCGCGAGGCGATGGCCGCGACGGTGGCGGGCTTCCTGGCCCTGATGGGCTGAGCCCCCGTACGGAAACGGTCCGGCCCCCTCGCCCGCGAAGGCGTGGGGGCCGGACCGCTTCCGCGTGCGGCTCAGCGCTTCACGTGACCGGCCTTCAGCGACAGCTGGTCCAGGTTGGCGTCGCACTGGTCGCCCTCGTTGCAGGAGATCATCAGGGTGTTCGGGCCCTTGGTGAGGTTGACGTACGCGAACGTCGTCGTCCACCCCTTCTCCAGGTCGCCCTCGGCCGCGTTGGCGAAGTTCTTCATCCTGATGCCGCGCGGGGCCTCGGCGTTGACCGTGAGGGACGTCTGGGCGTCCTTGCCCGGCACCCCGTACGTCACGAACAGCGTGTACGGACCGGCCTTCGGGACCTCGACCAGCCAGGTCGCCGACCGGCCCACCTCGTTGAGGTTGATGTACTGCCCGTTGGCGCTCTCGGCGCCCTTGACGGTGTTGTCCAGCTGGGCCGTGCCGCCGAGCTTCAGCGTCGCCGCGTCCTGCTTCGGCAGTTCGACCGGCGCCTCGGAGCTGGCGGACTGCTTCGGCTTCGGGGACTCCTCGACCTGCGTGCCGGGACCGGCGGAGGAGGTCGCCTCGCCCTTCTTCTTGTCCTTGTCGTCGCCGCTGATCAGCGCGGCGCCGATGCCGATGAGCACGACCAGGACCACCGCGACCGCGCCGATCAGCAGGCCCTTGGTGTTCGGACCGCCCTTGCCGGAGGGACCGCCGGCCCGGCCGTGGCCGCCCGGCTGCGGGGCGGTGGCGGCACCGGGGTAGGTCTCCGGGGCGGCGTACTGCGCGTTCGGCCGGCCGTACGCCTGCTGCGGGCCGTACCCCGGCTGCTGCGGGACCTGCTGCTGGCCGTACTGGCGCTCGCCGACGGTGCGCACCTGGTTGTACGAGGTACGGGGCACGCCGGGCTGCTGGGCCGCCGGGCCCGGGTAGCCGTAGCCGCCCTGGCGTGGCGGCTGGGCGCCCGCCGCCTGTCCGTCCTCGTACAGGTAGCCGAACGGATCGTCGTCCTCGGGCTTGTTTTCGCCGTTGTTCCCGGCCGTCATCCCTGGGTCACTCCTCACCATCTCGCCAGCCGTCGCCGAATGCTGCCAGCCGTGGCCGACCGGCCGAGCCTACCCCGAACGGACCGCACCAAGAATTGTCGCCGCAGGTCCCCGAAGCGCTCCACAGACCGGAAACCACGTGGCCGTGAACGTCAGCCCGCCCTGCGGTGAACCTTCGCCCGGGACCGCTTCTCGATGTACATCCGCTGGTCGGCGGAGCGCAGCACCTCATCCGTGGTCATCCCGCAGGCGGCCCAGCCGATGCCGAAGCTGGCCCCGACGCGCACCGCCCGGCCGTCGACCCGAATGGGCGGAATGATGGCGTTGCGCAGGCGTACGGCCAGATCCGCGGCGTCCGCGGCACCGAGGCCGTCGGCGAGGACGACGAACTCGTCGCCCCCGAGCCGGGCGACGGTGTCGCCGTCGCGGACGCAGGTGGTCAACCGCCGGGCGACCTCGATCAGCACCGCGTCACCGGTGTGGTGGCCGAAGCGGTCGTTGATCGACTTGAAGCCGTCCAGGTCGCAGAAGAGGACCGCGAGCCCCTTCGTGCCGTCGTCGTTGCCCTCATCGGGCGCGACGGCGTGCACATGGTGGTCGTACGGGCCGCCGGGCGCCGTGTCCACCTCGTAGCCGTGCGCCCGGGACTCCGGGTCGTCGAGGTCGCCGTAGGCCGCGTCCAGCGCCCCGACCGCGGAGGGGGTGGCCGCGTGCGGGCGGTCGCAGAGCCGGGCGCCCAGCCGGGAGCGCAGCTCGGCGCTGTTGGGCAGGCCGGTGAGCGCGTCGTGCGAGGCCCGGTGCGCGAGGTGCAGCTCGTGCCGCTTGCGCTCCTCTATGTCCTCGACGTGGGTGAGCAGGAAACGGGGGCCGTCCGCGGTGTCGGCGACGACGGAGTTGCGCAGCGAGACCCAGATGTAGGAGCCGTCGCGCCGGCCGAGCCGCAGCTCGGTCCGGCCGCCCTCGGCGGAGGTGCGCAGCAGGGTGCCGATGTCCTCGGGGTGGACGAGGTCGGCGAAGGAGTAGCGGCGCAGGACGGAGGCGGGGCGGCCGAGCAGCCGGCACAGGGCGTCGTTGGTGCGCAGCAGCCGGCCGTGCTGGTCGCCGCCCAGCTCGGCGATGGCCATGCCGCTGGGGGCGTACTCGAACGCCTGGCGGAAGGATTCCTCGCTGGCCCGCAGCGCCTGCTGCTCCCGCTCCAGCCGGACCAGCGCCCGTTGCATGTTTGCTCTCAGCTTGGCGTTGCTGATCGCAATGGCCGACTGCGACGCGTACATCTGGAGGGCTTCCCGGCCCCAGGCGCCGGGACGGCGGCCGTTGCGGGGGCGGTCCACGGAGATGACGCCGAGGAGGTCGAACCTGCCGCCGGACGCGTACATCGGGGCGTAGAGGCGGTCCTGGGGGTGCCATTCGTCCTCGAAACGGGGATCGGGCCCGTCGGTGTGCCACTGCGGCACGTCGTCGTCGAGGAGGACCCAGCCGTCGGTGTGCGGTATGAACCGCAGCTCGTCCCACGCCTGACCCATCGCCAGCCTGCGCTCCCAGGAGGCGCGGGAGCCGACCCGGCCGGTGATCAGTGCTTCCGCGGCGCTGTTGCCCGCGAAGGCGGCGACGACGAGATCGCCGTCGGGGCGGACCATGTTCACACAGGCCAGCTCGTAACCGAGGCCGCCGACGATTCCGTCGGCCACGGTCTGCAGCGTGTCGGCCAGGCTCCGCGCCGTGTTGAGATCGGCGACGGCCTGGTGCAGCTGCCGCATCGTCGCAAGACGGACATACGGCTCCGACTCGGCCTCCATTGCTCGCACTCCCCGAGACCTCGACAGCACTCCAGGTTTCATATCGACGTACTTACTGCAGTGTCACCACAACTGAATCACAGTGAGCTGTGCCGTCGGTACACAGGGTCAACTAATATTGCACTCTGTGACTCAAGTCACAACAGATCGTAAAGGGGTGCGAGTGGCCTCCTGGGCCGCCCCGTCCTTTTCTTGAACGCAAATCCGGACGTTGCAGTGCCCGGGCCCGGGTCCGTTCCCGTGCCCGGGTTCCGCCGGGGCCGTGTCCGCTCCGGTTATCCGGGGGCCGCCGGGCCCGTTTCCGTCGCCGTGCCGACCGCCCGGCGGGGCCGGGGTCCTAGGACCCGGCTGGTCCCCTGGCCCGATGTGGCACGGCACGGCGCGCGGTTAGCGTTCCGGATGTGTTGCAGACGAAGCCCCCCACCCCGCGCCCCCCGTC
>NZ_RDBO01000055.1:496966-512315 GCF_008120935.1 Streptomyces sp. sk2.1 | reverse complement strand
GTGCGGGACGTCAGAGGGGGACGGGGCGCCGCAGGGCACGGATGAGGCGTGCGTGGCGCGTGGGGACGGGCGCGGGGGCGTCGTCACCAGTCGCGGCCGGAGCGGCCGCGCTTCGTCTCGCCGCGCTGCTTCTTCTCGCGCAGCCGCCGCTCGTTGATCCCCCGCGGGATCCTGGTCTTGCGGCGCGGCCTGGGGGGCGGCGCCGTCGCCTCGGCCAGCAGCGAGGCGAGCCGGACGAGGGCCGTCTCGCGGTTGCGCCACTGGGAGCGGTGCTCGGAGGCCCGTACCGCGATCACCCCGCCCACGAGCCGGCTCTCCAGGCGCTGGAGGGCCCGCTCCTTCCACACCTCGGGAAGGGCCTCGGTCGCCGCGAGGTCGAAGCGGAGCTCCACCTGGGAATCGCTGGTGTTGACGTGCTGCCCGCCGGGCCCGGAGGACCGCGAGAAACGCCACATGAGCTCGGCCTCCGGCAGGGAGACCGAGCCGCGGATGACATAGGGCCCGGACATGACACCCATGTTCCCCGGCCCGCGGGGTGTCCGTCACCTTCTTTTGCCGTACCTCCTTCATGCCGCACCGGTCACCGGACGTCGGACGCCGCCGGGGCACGGGGCCGACCGGAGGTACTTCGGTAAAGAAAGCAAAGGGAGCAGGAACCTCACGGTCCCCCGCCCGCGTTATGACCTGTGACGGTAGCTTCGTGATGACATGAAGCCCGCACTCGACGATGAAAGGGACTTCCCATGGCTGTAAGCCTGTCCAAGGGCGGCAACGTCTCCCTCACCAAGGAGGCCCCGGGCCTGACCGCCGTCACGGTCGGCCTCGGCTGGGACGTCCGCACCACCACCGGCACCGACTTCGACCTCGACGCCTCGGCGATCGCGGTCAACCCGGCGGGGAAGGTCGTCTCCGACGGCCACTTCGTCTTCTTCAACAACAAGTCGACGCCGGACCAGACCATCGTCCACACCGGTGACAACGTCACGGGCCAGGGCGAGGGCGACGACGAGCAGATCAACGTCAACCTGGCGGGCCTGCCGGCCGACGTCGACAAGATCGTCTTCCCGGTCTCCATCTACGACGCCGAGAACCGCAGCCAGAACTTCGGCCAGGTGCGCAACGCGTTCATCCGCATCGTGAACCAGGCCGGCGGCGCCGAGATCGCCCGTTACGACCTGAGCGAGGACGCCGCCACCGAGACCGCCATGGTCTTCGGCGAGCTGTACCGCAACGGTGCGGAGTGGAAGTTCCGCGCCGTCGGCCAGGGCTACGCCTCGGGCCTGCGCGGCATCGCCCAGGACTTCGGCGTCAACATCTGAGCCGACCCCTGCACGGGAGTCCCGGTGCCCGGTGCCCGACGCGGGTGATCCGGCCCCCGGGCACGGAACGGAAAAGCCCCCGGCCGTCACGGCCGGGGGTTTTTCGTGCCCGTGAACCGGGCCGCCCCTTTTCCCGGACGCGCCCCATCTTTTCCCCGCGCCGCTCCCTCGGACAGCAGGTAGAAGAAGTGGTTGGCGACACCGGAGGAGTAGTGCACGTCGAGGTCGCCGACGCTGCTGTCCCAGTAGTCGGCCGAGCCGCCGTCCTTGCTCGGCTCGTCCATGTAGCGCAGCGGGGTGCCGTCGCCGTTGATGTCGATCTTCTCGCCGATGAGGTAGTCGCCGACGTCCGTGCTGTTGTCGGCGGCGAACTCCACCGAGGTGCCGAGGATCCTTCGCGGTGACGGGGGCGCCGCCGCCGAGGAAGAGGGTGCCCGGGATGTCCTTCAGCGTCGGGGCGTTCTCCAGGCGCTTGACCAGTTCGGAGGTGGGGGCGTTCCAGGAGACGGCGGTGTAGGCCTTCTTCACGGCCGACTCGTAGGACTGCGGGCCGGCGCCGTCGCCGCGCAGGGTGACGACGGTGTTGCCGTTGCGGTCGACGACGGCGACCGAGACGCGCTGGTTCTCCTTCTCCGCGGCGTCCAGCGTCGCCCGCGCCGCCTTCGTCGCGGCCTCGACCGTCAGGTGGGTGCTCTGCATGAGGTTGCCGTCCGCGGCGTCGGCCGTGACGGCGGCGGGCGCGGCGGCCGGGGTGGAGGCGCTGGCGGACACGGCGCCGAACGTACCGGCACCGAGGGCGGCGACGAGGGCGGCACCGGTCAGGACACGGGTGCGGACGGACAGCTTCTTCACGGTGACTCCTACGACTACGGCTGCGACAGCGGCGGACGAGCCCGTTCGGCTCCGACATCCATGCTCCGGCCGCCCACGGCGCCGTACGGTCGATGGACCGGCTCGATGCCGGGCGCGGGACGGCCGACGGTCCCATCGGCCGATCGGTTGATGCGGAGCCGCCCGTCCGGGGTGATCGTGGAGGTATCACGACCTGGGGAGCGAGAGGTACGAGGTGGAGCACCGACCCCGATCGGCACCCGGCGCGGGCCGGCCGGACGACACCCCGGTCAACGCCCCGGCCGCCCCTGCCGACACCCCGGCCGCACGGGGCGCGGCCACCACCCGGCCCCTGCCCGCCGGCCGCGACGGCCGCTCCCCCGCGACCGGCCGGCTGCTGTCCGCGGTCAGGGGCCGGCGCGCCCCCGCCGACCGGACGCCCGATCCGGACGCCCGGTGGCTCACGCTCCTGATGCATGCCGCGTTCTTCCTGCTGCTCGGCGCCTCGCTCACCCGCTTCCTGCTGCGGCACCCCGGCGAGGCCCGCACGCCGTGGATCATCGCGCTCTCCGTCGCCCTGGCCGCGCTGTACGTGCTCGGGCCCGTGCTCGGCTCGCGTCCGACGCCGCGCTCCCTGGTGTGGCTGGGGGTCCTGGTCGCCGTGTGGATGGTGCTGGTGGTGCTCGCGCCGAGCTTCGCGTGGTGCGCGGTGCCGCTCTTCTACACCGGGCTGCGCATCCTCCCGCCGCGCGCCGCGCTCGCCCTCGTCTGTCTGCTCACCCTGTTCGTCGTCGCCGCGCAGCTGCGGCTGGCCAAGGGCTTCGACCCGAGCCTGGTGCTCGCCCCGCCCGCCGTGGCGGCCATCGCGACGGCGGTCTTCGTCCACATGCGGCGGCAGGCCGCGCGCCAGCGCGAACTGTCCGAGCAGCAGCGCGAACTGATCGCCGACCTGCTGCGCACCCGCCGCGAACTGGCCGCCACCGAACGCCGCGAGGGGACCCTCGCGGAACGCCAGCGGCTCTCCATGGAGATCCACGACACCCTCGCGCAGGGCCTGTCCAGCCAGCAGATGCTGCTCCAGGCCGCCGACCGCACCTGGGACACCGACCCGGCGACCGCCCGCCGCCACGTCCGTACGGCCACCACCATCGCGGAGAGCAACCTCGCCGAGGCCCGCCGCTTCGTCCACGACCTGGCCCCGGCCGACCTCGCGGAGGGCGGCGGCCTGGAGGCGGCCCTGCACGCCCTGGCCACCCGTGAGACGGCGCAGTCGCAGGGGCGGCTCACCGTCCACTGCCACGTGGAGGGGGAGGGCCACGCCGCGCTGCCCGACCGGGTGCAGTCCGCGCTCCTGCGCATCGCCCAGGGCGCGCTGGCCAATGTGAAGGAGCACGCGCACGCGACGGAGGCGGCGCTGACCCTGACCCACCTCGACGACCGGGTCGTCCTGGACATCACCGACAACGGGCAGGGCTTCGTGCCGCCCGAGCGCCCCGGCCCCGCCAGGGGCGTGCGCGGCCACGGGCTGCCCGCGATCCGGGCCCGGCTGCACCAGCTCGGCGGCACGCTGACGATCGAGTCGGCGCCGGGCGAGGGTACGGTGCTGTCCGCCGCCGTGCCGCTCACCCCGGCCACCGCACCGCCGACCGCCCCGGAGGACCTCGCATGACCGCGACGCCGCCCGTACGCATCCTGCTCTGCGACGACCACGTCGTGGTACGCGCCGGTCTGCTCGCCCTCCTCGGCAGCGAACCGGACATCGAGGTCGTCGGCGAGGCCGGCAGCGGCGAGGAGGCCGTCGCCCTGGCCGCCAAGCTCACCCCGGACGTCGTCCTGATGGACCTTCAGCTCGGCGAGGGCATCGACGGCGTCGAGGCGACCCGCCGCATCTCCGCCACCGGCGTCCATGTACTGGTCCTCACCACGTACGACACGGACGCCGACATCACCCGCGCCATCGAGGCGGGCGCCACCGGCTACCTGCTGAAGGCCGAGCGCCCGGAGGAGCTCTTCGCCGCGATCCGCTCGGCCGCCCAGGGCCGTACGACGCTCTCCCCGCCGGTGGCCAGCCGGGTCATGGCCCGGATGCGCAAGCCCCTGCCCACCCTCACCGACCGGGAGCTCGACATCCTGGCCCAGCTCTCCCACGGCCTGGGCAACCGCGACATCGCCCGGGCCCTGTTCATCAGCGAGGCCACGGTCAAGACCCACCTGGGCCGGATCTACGACAAGCTCGGCGTCGACACCCGCGCGGGCGCCGTCGCCGTGGCGAAGGAACAGCGCCTGCTGCCGTGAGGGCCGCCCCTCGGCGGAGGAACGGCGCCCGTTGCCACGAGGGGCCGTCGTCAGCCCTCGTCGAGGAGTTCGTCGGTCGTCTTCGCCGTGAACGCCCGGTCGACCCAGAGGCCGGGCGTCCGCAGATCCCGGCACGAGCCGGTCCGTTCCCGGACGGCGTCGCTCACGGCCACGCCCCGGCGGTCCAGCATCCGCAGCACGCTCGGGGAGCGTTCCTTCGCGATGCCCTCCTCCCGGCCCTCCTCGCGCCTCTCCTCGCGTCCCTCCTTGCGGAAACTCTCGGCGACGATGCCGCGGAAGTGGCTGAGGCTCGTGCTCATCACATTCCTCCAGATCCCGCGGGCTGGGGGGTCGCCCAGCCCCGCCTCGGTGAATTCGGCGAAGATCGCCGCGGCATCGGCGTCCGTCACGGCGGGAACGTCGAGCGCACCGGTCGCCCCGGCGTCGACGGTCCTGCGGGCATGGCACCATCGAGGCGTGCTCGACATCGGCTACTCCCTCTCCCGGCGCTTCCCCGACCCGCCGCAGACCGACTACCGCCGCGCGGACGTCCACGCGCTGCGGCACGACCTGTTCTCCGGGGACGTCTACCTCGCGGACACCAAGGAGGACCGCGAGGTATCCACGGCCTGGGGATGGGTGCCGGTGCTCGACTTCGCGTGGGCGCTGTGCGACATCGTCGAGCGGATCGACCAGGACCCGCGGGGCAACCGCTCGCACCGGCAGCAGTTCGCCGAGCTGGACTTCACCGAGTCGTCCGACCGGATGCTCTTCGAGCGCCGCTTCGGCTGGGTGGACATCGAGGCCGACTGGATGCCCGGCGACGAACCCCCGCTCACCTTCAGCCACTCGCTGCTGCGCCGCGAGGCCCGCGACTTCCTGCACGATCTGATCGCCGACCTCTCCGACATGCACGAGGGGCTCGCCGACAACCCCGTGATCTGGGACCTCCAGGCCCGCTTCCCCCGCGTCTGACCCCGCGGGCCCGTACCCATACGCGGATCCCGTACCCGTACGGATCCCGTACCCGTACGGATCCCGTACCCGTGCGCCCCGCCCGGCCCGTGGCCGTCACGCCTCCACCCGCACCCCGATCTGCGCCGCGAACGCGGGCGCCAGCTCCATCAGCTGTACCGGGCTGATCACCGCGCCCGACAACCGCTCCACCCCGCGCGCGATGTCCAGTTCCGCGACCGCCCGAA
Organism: Streptomyces sp. sk2.1; assembly: GCF_008120935.1. Taxonomy (GTDB): domain Bacteria; phylum Actinomycetota; class Actinomycetes; order Streptomycetales; family Streptomycetaceae; genus Streptomyces. The sequence continues at coordinate 506,668 of NZ_RDBO01000055.1, read as the reverse complement.
GGTCCACCGCGTCCATCCGCACGGAGCTGAAGTCGACCCGCTTCAGCACGCAGTCGCGGAACTCCACCCGCGTCAGCTGCGCGTCCCCGAAATCCGGCTCGGAGAGCACACAGCCCTCGAACACCACGTCCTTGAGCCGGGCCTTCCGCAGATTCAGGTAGTCGATCTTCCCGCCGCGCACGAGCACCCGCTCCAACACCGCGCCGTGCAGCTGCACCCCGCCCAGTCGCGCGTCCACCACCTCCACGTCGCGCAGCGACGCCCCCGCGAGGTCGGTGCCCACGCCCCGTACGCCCGTCAGCACCGAGTCGATGAACCGGGCCCTGCCCAGCTCCGTGCGGTCCAGCACACAGCCGTCCAGCGCGCAGTCCATGAACCGGGCCCCGGGGCCCGAGCCGTCCGCGAGGTCCGTCCCGTCGAACCGCACCCCGTCGTAATCGCCGTCCGGCTCCAGTCCCGCGCCGTCGTACGGGACGAGCGGCGGCAGCCGCACCTCGGGCCGCCGTGCCGTCGCGATGGTGTCCGTCTTCCTGCTGCTGCGTGCCATCCCTCCATCGTGACCCACGCCACTGACAACGCCCCTCCCCGATGTCACGAACCGTGCCCCGCGAACCGTCCAGTGGTCGGCAGCACGCTCCAGCGAAGGAGAAGGAGACCGGGAAATGCAGCGCATCCACGTCATCGGCGGCGGCCTCGCCGGGTTCACCGCGGCGATCACCGCCGCCGAGTCCGGCGTCCGGGTGACCCTCCACGAGGCCCACCACACCCCCGGCGGACGGGCCAGGACCGCCGAGGGCAGGTACCTCACCAACGAGGGGCCGCACGCCCTCTACCGCCGCGGGCCGCACTGGGCCTGGCTCGAACGGCGGGGGCTCCTCGGCGCCGTCGCCGCCGTGCCGCCCCTCGAAGGCACCAGGCTCCGCTTCCGCCTCGGGGGCACCCTGCGCCGCGTCCCGCCGCTCGCCCTCCTCCGACTCGCCCGCCGGGGCGCGGAACACGCCCCCGTCGACGTCGACTTCCGCACCTGGGCGACCGGACAGGTCGGCGAGGAGGCCGCCCTCGTGGCCTCGCACTACTCCGCCGTGGCGCTCTACCACCACGACCCCGGCGCGCTCTCCGCCGCGTTCGTCCAGGAGCGGCTGCACCGCGCCGCCGCCCTGCCGCCCGAGGCCCGCTACCCCGTGGGCGGCTGGGCCCAGGTCATCGACCGGATGGCGGCCCGCGCCTGGAACCTCGGCGTCCGGGTCGAGACGGCGTCCCGCGTCGACGCCGCCGGGCTCGCCGACCTGAGCCGGCAGGGTCCGGTGGTCGTCGCCACCTCCCTCGACTCGGCCCGCGCCCTGCTCGGTGACTCCTCGCTGGTCTGGGACAGCGGCAGGACCGCCCTGATCGACCTGGCCCTGCGCACCCGGCGCGGCGACGCGTTCGCCGTGTCCGACCTGGACGCCCCCGGCTGGATCGAGCGCTTCAGCGCCCAGGACCGCACCCTCGCGCCCGCCGGGCAGCAGCTCGTCCAGGGACAGTTCCCCCTCGCCCCGGACGAGCCCCGGTCCGTGGGCATCGCCCGTGCCGAGGAGGTCCTCGACCTCGGCTTCCCCGGCTGGCGGGAGCGCGTCGAGTGGCGGCGCGAGGCCACCTCGTCCGGCCGCACCGGTGCGGTCGACCGGCCCGGCACCACCTGGCGCGACCGGCCCGCCATCGACCGCGGCGACGGCGTCTACCTCGCGGGCGACCAGGTCGCGGCACCCGGCCTGCTCAGCGAGGTGTCGTTCAACAGCGGTATGGAGGCGGCCCTGCTCGCCACCGGGGCGACGGAGACCCACCGCACCCGCACCGGCCGGACCCGTCGCACCGACCGCACCGCGACGGCGGGATAGCCCGGCCCCGAACAGTCCGACGCGAGCCGGTGCGATCCGGCACAAACCGGCCAGGATCGGCTCGGACCGCCAGGACCGGAGGACGGCGGAGCCGGGTGTCCCGGCCCCGGGGCGGCCCCTCGGGGGACGGGCCGCCCCGGCTCACCGCCCGCCGAGTCCGGCCAGCGCCCCGTCCGTCAGCCGGTACACCGTCCACTCGTCCTGCGGACGGGCGCCCAGCGACTCGTAGAACGCGATGGACGGGGCGTTCCAGTCCAGGACCGACCACTCCAGCCGCTGGTAGCCGCGCTCCACGCAGATCCGGGCCAGCTCCGTCAGCAGCGCCTTCCCGTGCCCGCCGCCGCGCCGCTCCGGGCGTACGTACAGGTCCTCCAGGTAGATGCCGTGCACCCCGCGCCAGGTGGAGAAGTTCAGGAACCACAGCGCGAAGCCGACCGCCTCGCCGTCGTCGGCCTCGGCGATGTGCGCGTACGCGGCGGGCCGCTCGCCGAACAGCGCCTCGTGCAACTGCTCCTCGGTGGCCCTCACCTCGTCCAGGGCCTTCTCGTATTCGGCCAGCTCACGGACCATGGCGTGGATGACGGGGACGTCGGCGGGGGTGGCGGTGCGAATCATGGGGGCAGGGTAAACGGGAACGTCCGTTCCGGCCCGTCCCGTCTTGAGGGCCGGAACGAATGACCGTCCCGAGGACCGGACCGGACACCTGCCCCGAGGACCGGACCGGATGCCCGCCCCGGGCCGGACCGGGTGGCGGTCGGAGCGGCCGGAATGTCGCTCACGCGGACGATCACGGGGCCGTGCGTCAATCGGTCATGACTCCGCGCAGCCCCGCCCGAGCCACCGGCCGACGGTACGGAGCCATGAGCCGGCGCCGCACCGCCGCCGGCTCATGGCTCCGTACCGTCGGCCGGTGGCTCCGCGGCATCGGCTCGTGGATCCGCAGTGCGCCCGGCACCTACCTCTGGCTGGCCGCGCTCTTCGTCACCACCGTCATCGTCCACCGGATGTCGCCGGACATCGAGGAGGACTTCCTGCGCGAGCGCTCGACCAACCTCGACGGGCTCTCCCAGGACCCCGTGCGCGTCCTGATCGCCAGTGCCTTCTGGATCGACGGCGGGCGCTGGCTCCCCTGCGCCGCCCTGTACACCGTCTTCCACGCCCCCGCCGAGCGCCGGCTCGGCACCCCGCGCTGGCTCGCCGTCGTCGTCCTGTCCCACGTCCTCGCCACCCTCGTCAGCGAGGGCGTCCTGGCCTGGGCGATCCGGCACGGGCACGTGCCGCAGTCCGCCACCGGCACCCTCGACGTCGGGGTCAGCTACGCGCTCGCGGGCGTCGTCGGCGTCATCACGTACCTCGTCCCGCCGCTCTGGCGCCGCGTGTACCTCTTCTCCGTCCTCGTCGTCTACGGCATCCCCCTCGCCACCGGCCGCGGCTTCACCGACGTCGGCCACTTCACCGCCGTGCTCGTCGGCCTCGCCTGCCGACCGCTGGTACCGCACCGGACCGGGACGGAAACCCCCTCGGCGCAGTAACGTCCCGCCCGGAGAGCACACACCCTTCACGCCGCGGCGTCACACCGGACGGCGTCACACCGGACAAACCAGGGGCAACATGAACACCGTCAGCACCGTCAACGGCGGCATATCGTTCTGGTACGCGGACCAGGGCACTCCCCCCGCCCGGGAGCCCCTGCCCGGCGACACCACCGCCGACGTCTGCATCGTCGGCGGCGGATACACCGGGCTGTGGACCGCCTACTACCTCAAGAAGGCCGTCCCCTTCCTCAACATCACCGTCCTGGAAGCCAAGTTCTGCGGATACGGCGCCTCCGGACGCAACGGCGGCTGGCTCTACAACGGCATCGCGGGCCGCGACCGCTACGCGAAGCTCCACGGCCACGAGGCCGCCGTCCGCCTCCAGCAGGCGATGAACGAGACCGTCGACGAGGTCGTACGGGTGGCCGCCGAGGAGGACATCGACGCCGACATCCACCGCGGCGGAGTCCTCGAAGTCGCCTACACCCCCGCCCAACTGGCCAGGCTCAAGGACTTCCACTCCGTGGAGATCGCCTTCGGCGAGACGGACCGCGTGCTGCGCGGCGCCCGCGAGACCTGCGAACGCGTCAACGTCACCGGGGCCGTCGGCTCCACCTGGACCCCGCACGGCGCCCGGCTGCACCCGGTCAAGCTCGTCAAGGGCCTCGCCGCGACCGTCGAGGCGCTCGGCGTCACCATCCACGAGTCGACGCCCGTCACCGAGATCGAGCCCAAGCACGCGCACACCCCGTACGGCACCGTCCGCGCCCCGTACGTCCTGCGCTGCACCGAGGGCTTCACCGCGAACCTCAAGGGCCAGCGGCGCACCTGGCTCCCCATGAACTCCTCGATGATCGTGACCGAGCCGCTGCCGCCGTCGGTCTGGGACACCATCGGCTGGGACGGCCGCGAGACCCTCGGCGACATGGCGCACGCCTACATGTACGCCCAGCGCACCGCGGACGACCGGATCGCGCTCGGCGGCCGGGGCGTCCCGTACCGCTTCGGCTCGGCCACCGACAACGACGGCCGCACCCAGCCCGCGACCATCGAGGCCCTGCGCGAGATCCTCGTCCGGTTCTTCCCCACCACCGCGGGCGCCCGCATCGACCACGCCTGGTCGGGCGTGCTCGGCGTCCCCCGCGACTGGTGCGCCACCGTCACCCTCGACCGCTCCACCGGCCTGGGCTGGGCGGGCGGGTACGTCGGCTCCGGCGTCGCCACCACCAATCTCGCCGCCCGCACCCTGCGCGACCTGATCCAGCAGGACTCCGGCCAGAGCGGCCCCACCGAACTGACCGAACTGCCCTGGGTCGGCCACAAGGTCCGCCGCTGGGAGCCGGAACCCTTCCGCTGGATCGGCGTCCACGGCATGTACGCCGCCTACCGCGCCGCCGACCGCCGCGAACTCACCTCGCCGCGGGCCGGCACGGACCCGGTCGCGAAGGTCGCGGACCGGCTGGCCGGGCGGCACTGACCGGAACGACGGGCGGGCCCCCGCCACCGGGTGGTGGCGGGGGCCCGCGGTTCGTGCGACCGGCCCGGTGCGGGGCGCGTCACCTCACGTGGCACAGGTCCTTGCCGTGGCACGGCTTCGGCTCGGGCTCGGGCTTGGGCTTGCAGTGCTCGCCGCCCTTGTCGTGCTTACCGGGCTTGCCCGGCTCACCTGGCTTGTCGGGGCACGGCTTCGGCTTCGGCTTCGGGTCCGGCTTCGGCTTCGGCTTGCAGTGCTTGCCCTCGCACGGCTTCTTCTCGACGGTGACGCGGGCCCGGTCCTCGTTCGACCGGACGGTCCCGTTCTCGGCCGTGGCCACCGCGATGTTGAGCACCTCGCCGCGCCCGGCGTCGGCGGCCGTGATCGTGTAGGCGCCGGTGCAGGTGGTGGAGGCCCCCGGGGCCAGCGTCGTCACCCGGCAGGTCACGCCCGTCGTCACCCGGTCGTCGGTGACCGAGAGCCCGGTCAGCTCCTGGGAACCGGTGTTGGTGACGGTGTACGTGTACGTCACCTCGTCGCCGACCCGGTACACGCGCGAGTCGTCCACCGTCTTGGCCAGGTGCAGCCCCGGCTCGGTCCCGGCCCGCAGGGTGACCTCGTCGGGTTCCGACACCACCTCGGTGGAACCGGACCGCCCGTGCGCGGCGGCCACGTTGATGACCGTTCCCCGTGCGGCGTCCGCCTCGGTGACGGTGTAGATGCCGGTGCAGGTGGTGGAGGCCCCGGGGGCCAGCGTCGTCGGCAACGGGCAGTCCACGTCCGGCACGAGGTCGTCGGTGACCCCGATGCCGGTCAGTGTCGCGTTGCCTGTGTTGGTGACGGTGTAGGTGTACGCGACCTCGTCGCCGGGCCGGTACACGCGGCTGTCGTCGGCCGACTTCTCCAGCCTCAGCCCCAGCTCGGAGGCGACCGGCACGGTCACGTCGTCGGGCTTCGACTGCACGTCCCTGCCTTCGGACCGCCCGTGCGCGGTGGCGACGTTGGTGACCGATCCCTGTTCGGCGTCGGCGTCCGTGATCGTGTAGGTGCCGGTGCAGGTGGTGCTGTCACCGGTCTGCCCGGCCGGGGCGAGCGTGTACGACCGGCAGGTCACTCCCGTCGTCACCCGGTCGTCGACGATCGAGAGGTCCGTCAGCTGCTCGGGGCCGGTGTTGGTGACGGTGTAGGTGTACGTCACCTTCTCGCCGGCCTCGTACACGCGGGTGTCGTCGGCCGACTTCTCCAGCCGGACCCCGGGCCCGGCCCGGGTCTCCAGGGTGACGTCGTCGGGCGGTGAGTCGATCGTCTCGTTCCCGGACCGCCCGTGCGCGGTGGCGATGTTGGTGATCGAACCGGCCTCGCCGTCCTCCTGAGTGACGGTGTAACTGCCGATGCAGGTCATCGTCTCGCCCACGGCGAGCGTGTCCTTCGGGCATCTCACCCCCGTCGTCACCCGGTTGTCGGTCACGTTCACGCCCGTCAGCGGGACGTTGCCACTGTTGGTCACCACGTACTCGTAGGGCACCTCGGTGCCCGGCGTCACCGGGGTCGGCAGCGGCGGGTCCGCGGGGATCTGCTTGACCAGGTTCAGTCGGGGCAGTTCGGCGGCCGGGTGGACGCTGAGGTTGCGGATGAGGTGGACGTCGGTGAACAGCCCGGTCGACGCGGCGAAGCCGAACTTGTAGGTCGAGGGCACCGGTTGGGGCGCCGGGGTGGACAGCACCTGCTGCGTCCCGTTGCCGTCGTGGAAGTCGATCGAGACCGTGATCACCGGGTTCGGGGCCGGGGAGACCTCGACGGTCACCGTGCGGCGCGAGGGCTCCAGCAGCGCCTCGGCCTCCTGCGGCGTGGCGTCCGCCGGGATCGAGGTGGTCGGCCCCTGCAACTGCCCCGGCAGCGTGGAGGGCCAGGGGCCGGTCGTCGAGAAGTTGCTGGTCGTCGCATCGAGGAAGCAGTAGCCCTCGGTGCCGTCGCCCGGCCCGCGCAGCGTCACCATGTTCGCGCCGGGCGCCGGGATGCGGAAGGGCGTACCGGCCGGGGAGCGGGTGGCGCAGCCGTTGCCGCGGTGTTCCCAGTCGCCGAAGTAGTTGCCGAGGACGTCCAGGCCGACGCCCACGTAACCGCGGTCGACGCCGGGCAGGAAGGTCTCGTTCGGGTCGTCGTCCGGGAGTTTCTGGGCGTAGCCGAGGCTGCCGCCGAAGGCCCCGGGCGCGGTCAGCGACGCGGCGCCGTCGATGAGGAAGAACGAGATGCCGTCGGCCGGAGGGTTGGTCGTCCCCCCGTACTGCCACTGGTCGAAGGTCGTGACCAGCCCCTGGTTCGCCGGGAGCGCGTGGTTGTGGAGCACCGCGGCGGACTGGTCGTTGGACGCGTCGGTCAGCCTGAGGTAGCCGTGCGGCGCGGCATTGTTCGGCGGGACGGGACCGGTCGCGCCGGCCGGACAGCCGGTGAGCGGGTGGGTGCCGGGTCCGGGCGCCGGGGCCTGGGGCGCGCCGGTCAGGCAGGCCGGTCCGAACGCCTCGAACTCCGCGATGGCGTCGGCCCCGGTGAACGTCTCGTCCACCAGCGGTACGCCCACGGGCTGTGCGGCGGCCGTCTGGACCGGCAGCCCCAGACCGGTGGCCACCAGCGCCAGCACCCCCAGCCCGCCCGCGGCCAACCGCCCCGGCCGGCCCTGCCCACGCCCTCGCACCCGACTCCTGGTCGGCGCCCCGAAAAGTCTCAGCCTCATGCCGGGCAAGGTAGGGATCCGGCCCGGCCGCCGGACATGACACACCCCGTGATCGCCGCCCGCCCACCGTCCGGCGTACGCATCGGAATGACGGCCGGTACGACGGATAGCCCGAACGGTCCGAACACGCCCGCACCGCGCCGTCCGCCCTCCCCTCCCGCCCCCGGCCGCAGTCCCGACTGCCTTCTCGGCGGTCCTCCCGGCGGTCTTCCCGGCGGCTCCTCCGGCGTTCCTCCCCGTCGGACCGGTGGCGGGGCCCCGCACCAGCAACTGAACAAATGTTCAGTACCCGCGCGCATTGACAGGGACCGCCCGCACTCCAAATACTGACTGCTCATTCAGTAAGGAGTCCGTGCAGTGCCTGGAGAAACCCCGTCCGAACCGCTCGCGGCCACCCGCGCCCGGCCCCCGCGGAACGACCTCACCGGCGGGGAGGCCCTGGTACGGGCGCTCGCCGCGCACGGCGTGACCCTGGCGTTCGGCATCCCCGGCACCCACAACCTGGAGATCTACCGGCACCTGGCCGCCCACGGCATCGACCACGTCAACCCCCGCCACGAACAGGGCGCGGGCTACGCCGCGGACGCCTGGGCCCGGGTCAGCGGCCGGCCCGGCGTGGCGATCACCACCACCGGCCCGGCCCTGCTGAACATCGCGGCCGCCGTCGGCCAGGCGTACTCCGACAGCGTCCCGCTGCTCGTCGTCTCGCCCGGCATGCCGCTGCGCCACCCCCGGCAGTCGACCGGCCTGCTGCACGAGACGCACGGCCGGGCCGAAGTGCTGCGGGACGTCGCGGCCGTCAGCCACCGGGTGTCCTCGGTCGAGGAGATCGGGGTGGCGGTCGCCCGCGCCTTCACCCTCTTCCGCACGCGGCGCCCCCGGCCCGTGCACATCGAGATACCGCTGGACCTGCTCACCGCCGTGGAACCGGCTGGACCGGTACGGACCGCCCCGCCCCTCTCCCCCGCGGCGGCCGACCCGGAGGCGCTCGCGGCGGCGGCCGGGACGCTGCGCGCGGCCGTCCGGCCCGGGATCGTGCTCGGCGGCGGGGCGCGCGGGGCCGCCGCCGAGTGCCTGCGGCTGGCCGAGGAACTGGGCGCGCCCGTGGTGACCTCGGCCAACGGCAAGGGGATCGTCACGGAGACCCATCCGCTGTCGCTCGGCGTCTCCCTGCACAGCCCGGCCGTGCGCCGTTGGCTCGCGGAGTGCGACGCGGTGCTCGCCGTCGGCACCGAACTCGCCGAGTCCGACCTGTGGGAGCCGCTGCCCGCGCTCGGCGGCACCCTCGTCCGGGCCGACATCGACCCGGCGCAGATGTACGCGGTACCGCCCGCCGGCATCCCCCTGGTCGGCGACGCCCGCCACACCCTGCGCGCACTCCTTGCCGCCCTGCCCGAAACCGTCCCCGCGCACCCCGGAACCGACGGCACACACCCGGGAGCCGACGGCGCACACCCCGGAACCGTTGCCGCATCCCGGACCGCCGGAGCGCATCGGGCCGCCGCCGCGCACCGGGCCGTCGCCGCGCTGCGGGACGAGCGGAACGCCGAGTCCCGCGACCGGGACGCGCACCTGCTGCCGTACCTGGCGGCGATCGGATCGGTGCTCCCCGCGAACACGGTGCTCACCTCCGACAGCGCCCAGTGCTGCTACTACGGCGCGCTCCCACACCTGCCGATCACCCCCGAAGGCCGCTATCTGCACCCGACGGGCTTCGGCACGCTCGGCTACGCGCTGCCCGCCGCCATCGGCGCCAAGGCCGCCGACCCCACCCGCCCGGTCGTCGCGCTGAGCGGCGACGGGGGCCTCCAGTTCTCCGTCCAGGAACTGGCCACCGCCGTGCAGCTGGGGTTCCCGCTGCCCGTCGTGGTCTTCGACAACGGCGGCTACGGCGAGATCCGCGACGAGATGGTGTCCCGCGGCGACCGCCCCACCGCGGTCGACCTGCCGCGGGTCGACCTGCCCGCCCTGGCCCGCGCCTACGGCGGCCACGGCACCCGCGCCGACTCGCCCGAGGCACTCGCCGAGGCCCTGCGCCGGGCCCTGGACACCCCGGGCCCCACCCTCATCACCGTCCCCCAGGAG
>NZ_RDBO01000055.1:468787-496866 GCF_008120935.1 Streptomyces sp. sk2.1 | reverse complement strand
GGCCCCACCCTCATCACCGTCCCCCAGGAGCTCCCGCGATGACCGCGTCCCCGACCGCCGTGCCGTCCTCCCCCACGGCCCCCACCGCCCCGCTGATCTCCCTCACCTGGACCGACGAGGAGACCGGCCACCAGGGGCATCTGGTCATCGACCGGCTGGTGCGCGGCGTCTCCAGCGGCGGCCTGCGGATGCGCGCCGGCTGCACGCTGGAGGAGGTCACCGGCCTGGCCCGGGGCATGACGATGAAGGAGGTGCTGCACTACGACCCGCGCAACCGCTACATCCCGCTGGGCGGCGCCAAGGGCGGCATCGACTGCGACCCGCGCGACCCCGCCGCCTACGGCGTCCTCGTCCGCTACCTGCGCGCCGTGCGCCCCTACGTCGAGCAGTTCTGGACCACCGGCGAGGACCTGGGGCTCACCCAGGACCTCGTGGACCGGGCCGCCGCCGAGGCCGGGCTGGACTCCTCCATCCAGGCCGTGTACCCGCTGCTCGACGACGAGGAGGCCGCCCGGCGGCGCCTCGCCGACGCCTTCGCCATCGACGTGGACGGCATCGGCCTGGACGAACTGGTGGGCGGCTGCGGCGTCGCCGAGTCGGTGCTCACCGCGCTGGACCGGGCCGGTGTCGCCCACCGGGGCACCCGCGTCGCGGTGCAGGGCTTCGGCACGATGGGCGGCGCCACCGCCCGCTTCCTGGACCGGGCCGGGCTGCGCGTCGTCGCCGTCGCCGACGTGAAGGGCACCGTCGCCAACCCCGCGGGGCTGGACGTCGAGGCGCTGCTCGCCGCCCGCGACGGCCACGGCTCGGTGGACCGTACGGCGCTCCGCCCCGAGGACCGCGAACTGCCGGCCGACGCCTGGCTGACCACCGGGGCCGAGGTACTGGTGCCGGCCGCCGTCTCGTACGCCATCGACACCGCCAACCAGGCCCGGATCACCGCCCGTTGGATCGTCGAGGCCGCCAACATGCCGGTGCTCCCGGAGGCGGAGTCGCTGCTCGCCGCCCGAGGCATCACCGTCCTGCCGGACGTCGTCGTCAACTCCGGTACCAATGCCTGGTGGTGGTGGACGCTCTTCGGGGACATCGGCGCCGACGCCGACGAGGCGTTCGCCCACACCCGCCGGTCGATGCGCACCCTGGTCGACCTGGTGCTGACCCGTGCCGAGGCCGAGAACCGCACCCCCCGGGCCGCCGCGCACGCCCTGGCCGCCGACCGGCTCCCGGTCGTCGCGGAACGCTTCGGATCGTTCCGCCGGCCCTCCCGCTGACCGTCCGGCCGACCGTTCCACCGCATTCCCGAATTCTTTCCGGTCACCTTCCCGTCGGTTTGACACCGACTTCCCACCGACTTCCCACCGGATTCCCGCCGGTTTTCCGCCCCGGCGCACGCGCGGGCGCACATCCCGAATAAAACGCCCCGCGCACATGCCGGATTCCCGCACTCCGGAGCGGAGAACTCGAAAAGGCTTGCGGGGAATCGGCTTTCGATTCCCCGCAAGCCCCGGCCGGGATTCGGCGAGAACCCCCACCGGGAATCCCCCGGGCCTCCGGGAACACCGGAGACCTCGGCCCGTCCGAACGGTTCAGACGGTCCGGACGGCCCGCACGACCCTCACTTGACGAGCCGGATGGAGTTGTACGGGGTGTAGTCGTAGTCGGCGTACGTGTTGGCCTTCTGGTACCCGCCGCAGTTGTTGCCGGCCGCGTCGTAGCAGTTGCGGGCGGTGGCACCGCCGGTCTGGTGGTTGTAGATCCGCTTGATGCCGTACTGGTTGTAGATCTTGTGGGCGCCGTAGGAGTAGAAGATGTAGGTGGGCTTGTCGTTGGCCCAGCTGCCGTTCGGGTAGAGGCAGACCGCCCCGGACGGGCAGCCGTGGATCGTGGCCGCCGCCCCCGCCTCAGCCGCCGCGGCGCTCCCGCCGAGCGTCAGCACCGAACCGGCGGCGAGCACGGCGGCGGCCGCGACGGTCCTGGTGATCGCGTTCCGGACCTTGCGCATATGCGATTCCCCCTTTTTCCCGATGCCGCGTCCCCCGTTCGAGAACCGCGGATCCCCTGTTTCTGCCGCTCATTCCCGAGCTCCCCACATAATGGAAGCGAAGGTCGCCGGGGGGCGAACAGTTTGCACCACGGGGAAAACAGTTCGGAGCACCGATCGGGGGACCGATGGAACTGCGCATCCACTTCACTGCGGACGACCTGGCACGGACCACGGTGGCCACCCGGCCGGACGACATGTGGGAATTGGTCAACAGCCTCCACATTCTCCAGTCCCCGCGACCGCCGTCGGAGTACGGGCCGTGGCTGCGCCACGTCCGGACCCGATTCACCGAACGGGACCTCAGGTCCCTCGTCCGGTACGTGACCGCTCTCGTCCCGTACCGAGGGGCCTTCCCCGATTTCCTCACCCCGCCGGGCGCGGACGGTTTCGGCGCCTCGCTCGACCTCATCCGCGCCACCCCGGCCGCCCGGCTCCGCGACGAACTCGCCGTCCACTTCGGCCGCCGCACCCCGCCCCCGTGGGCCCGCCCGCTCGCCGACGGCGACCGCCGCGCCCGGCAGGAACTCCAGGACGCCCTCACCACGTACCACCGCGAACTGCTCGCGCCCCAACTCCCGCTGATCGGCGAGACGTTCCACCTCGAACGCGCACAGCACAGCCGGGACATCCTGGCGGGCGGCGTCGAACGGCTCCTGCACACCCTGCCGCCGTCGATCCGCTGGCGCTCCCCGACCCTGGTCGCCGACTACCCGCGCGACCGCGACCTGCACCTGCGCGGCCGGGGCATCACGCTGATCCCCTCGTTCTTCTGCACGAAGTGCCCGGTGACGCTCATCGATCCGGACCTTCCCCCCGTACTGGTCTACCCCGTCACCGGCCGGCCCCTGCCGGACACGGAACCCGACGGCCTGACCGACCTGCTGGGACGGACCCGCGCACTGGTCCTCCAGGCGCTGACCCCGCCCTGCTCGACCGGCGAACTGGCCGTCCGCACCGGCGTGTCCATCGGCACCGCGAGCAAGCACGCCTCGGTGCTGCGCCGGGCGGGACTCGTCACCAGCACCCGGAGGGGCTGCATGGTGCTGCACGCCCTGACCCCTCTCGGCCGCGCCCTGGCCGACCCCCACCGCACGCCCTCCGCCCCCGACGGGGACCACACCCCCCACTGACCGCGGGGCCACAGAACCACAAGACCGCAGGACCGCAGGACCGCAGGACCGCAGGACCGGAACACGGTGCGGTCAGCGGGAGTTCGCCCCCGGTATGCGGACGCCGGCGGCGCGGAGCCCGGCCTCGACGAGCGTGACCAGCCGGGCCGTGGCCGGTGCCTCGTCCCCGCCGTGGCGGGCGACCATCTCGTACCGGGTCGCGGCCTCGGTACGGGCCTGCAGACCGGTCACGATCTTGAGCTGCTCGGGGCTGGCCAGGTAGTGGTCGACCAGGGCGGTGGCGAGTTCGGCGATGCGGGGGTCGTCGGACTCCCAGGCCGCGGATTCGGCGGCGCGTTTGCTCAGGGCGACGAACCGGGCGTCCCGCAGGGCGTGTTCGACATGGCCGAGGTGCTCGTCGAAGCCCTCGGGGACCAGCGCCCTGGCAAGCACCAGCCCCTCCCGGGCGGCCGCCACCTCGTCCTCGGTGAAGCCGAGGCCGGGCATCCGCTCCAGCAGCGCCACGGCACGGTCGGGCAGCAGCGCCCGGTTGCCGTCGGCGAGCCGGTGCAACGTGTCACGTCGGGCGGTCAACTCCTCGATGCGTTCGGTGAGTTGCCGCTCGACGTCGACGAGTGCGGCGGCGAGGTGCGCGGCGTCGGCGTCGATCAGGGGCCCGGTCTCGGCCAGCGGAACCCCGGCGGCGGCCAGGGTGCGGACCTGCACCAGCCGCAGCAGGTCGGCCGACCCGTACCGCCGGTAGCCGGAGCCGTCGCGTTCGGGCTCCGGCACCAGACCGAGCTTGTGGTAGTGCCGCACCGTCTTCACCGTGACGCCGACGAACGCCGCCGCCCGCCCGATCGTGACACCGTTGTTCATCCGCCGAAGCCTGCCTCGCGCTCGGGTCCGGCCACCGGTGCGCACACCGGGGCCGGGCAGGTGGACGGGTCGCGCCGGGTCCGGCGCGACCCCGGTCCCCTCACTACCCGATGTCCGGCCGGAAGGGAACGCCCCTTCGGACGCGCCTCGGGACTCACGGGGCACCGGAGTTCAGCCCGCGGACCGGGCCGGACCTTCCTCCCCGCCGCGGAACACCTCGTCGACGAGCCGCTGCGTCGCCTGCTGGAACGGCACGGCCAGGGACAGCGCGGCGTCGTCCACGTAGTTCAGCGTGCCGGTCATGACCCTGCCCCCGTCGGGCGTGGCGTACATCAGCGCCGCGTGGCCGGCGGCGCCGCCGTTGTGGTTGATGAGGGTGCCGCCGTCGCCCGTGTCCTGCACGAACACCCCCAGGCCGTAGCCCGTGCCGGGAATGGGCGTCGGGCGCGGCGTGCACATCTCGGCCAGCAGCCCGGCCGGCAGGAGCCTGCCGCCCACCAGCGCGGAGACGAACGTGCTCAGGTCCCGGGAGGTCGAGATCATGTCACCGCCGCTGGAGATCCAGGAGGGGTTCAGCTCGGTCACGTCGACCGTCCTCTCCTCGCCCGCGTCCTCGTACCGGTAGTAGGCGTGGGCGTGCGGCTCGGCGATCTCCGTCCGGGTGGTGGGCACCACGGTGCCCGACAGCCCGAGCGGCTCCAGGATCAGCCGCCGCGCCTCCTCGGCGATCGAGCGGCCGGTGACCTGCTCGATCAGCAGCCTGGCCAGCACGTAGTTGGTGTTGGAGTAGCTCCAGTCCGTGCCCGGCTCGAACCGCGCCGGCCTGGACAGCGCGAGGCGCGCCAGCTCCTCCGGCCGGTAGGTCCTGAAGCGGTTGTCCACCCACTCCTTGCCCGCGGTGGTGGCCGGGATGCCCGGCACCATCGTCCCGTCCTCGTAGTACTCCCCGGTGAAGTTGAAGATCCCGCTGGTGTGCTGCAACAGCATCCGCACCGTGATCCGCCGGTCCAGCCCGAACCCGGGCAGATGGTCGGCCACCGGGGCGTCCAGTCCGAGCCCGCCCTCGGCCACCAGTTGCAGCACCAGGGTCGCGACGAAGGTCTTGGTGCTGCTGCCGATCCGGACGTGCCCGTCCGTCGGCGGCTTCGCGGCCTCTCCCAGTCGGCTCGATCCGGCACTGCCGACCCACTCGCCCCGCTCGTCGTGCACCCGCAGCGTGATCCCGGTGATGCCGGACTCGACGATCTCCTCCAGGGCCTTGTGCAGTTCCGGGCGCTCCTGTCCGGCAGCAGCGGCGGCAGCGGCAGTGGCGTCGAACGCGTTCTCGTCCCGGCCGGAAAGGCTGATGGACATGGTGTGTGTGCTCCCTCGGGTCCGTCGTGCTCCGGATCGACGGACCGTCGCGGCCTGCCGATGCGACGAGCCTCCACCCTGACCCGAGGTCAACCTCAACTGTGATCCGGCCCACACCCGCCTTCGGCGCCTCAGGCGCGCCGGACCTTCCAGAGCCACGCCGCCGCGGCACTCATCAGGGCGAGCATCACCAGGTTGGGCAGCAGGACCGGATCGCCGCTCGCGTCATTGGACAGGTTCCAGGTCGCTATGACGACGCTCGGCAGGACGGCGGTGAGCAGTACGCCGGTGGTCTTCTGGACGGCGGTCCAGTGCACCGAGGTGCACAGGAGGACGGCGCCGACGATGCGGAACAGTCCGCCGAACAGCGGGCCGGGCTGCTCGGAGAAAACCATCACGAAGGGCAGCGAGAGGACGATCATCAGGAGCGGGACCAGCGGGTGCACCTTGCCGCGCCGGGGGGCGGGCGCGGCACTGCCCGGGGCCGGCGCCCCGATCACCCCGGCCCCCGCCTCGGCCAGCGCCGTCGCCGCGATCGCGCGGGGGTCCCCCAGCTCCGCCAGGATCTCGCCGAGCGCGGCCTCGGGCCGCTCGGCGCGCGTCACCTCGATGTGCTCGGCGAGGTCGGCGAGGAGCTCCTGACGACGGTCGGCGGGAAGTGCGGACGCCTCGCGCTCGACGGCGGAGAGGTAGTCGCGTACGGGGTCGGCAGAAGTCTTCATGCGAGGTCTCCGGTGAGGGGTTTCGAGGTGGCCAGGAAGGCGTCGACGGCATTGCGGAAATCGGGCCAGACGCGGGTGAACTCGTCGAGCGCGGCCCGGCCGCTGTCGGTGAGCGCGTAGTAGCGACGGGGCGGCCCGGAGGCGGACTCCTGCCAGCTGGTGGTGACCAGGTCGTCGCGGCGGAGCCGGGAGAGCAACGGGTAGACCGTGCCCTGGCTGGTGGCCAGGGCCCCGGATTCCTCCAGCGACTGGAGCAGCTCCACGCCATAACGGGGACGGTCCCGCATCAGGGCGAGTACGCAGTACTCCAGGACCCCCTTGCGCAGCTGGGCGGCTGCGCGGGCCTGCTTGGTCGAATCACCTGGTTCCATGCGATGCAAGATACCTGGTCGAGCAAGTGGATGGAAAGGGGGGTCCTACCGTCCCGTTCGCCCGGTGGGCCGGACGACGAAGGGCGGCACCCCTCGACAGGGGTGCCGCCCTCGGATCGCGCCGGTTCCGCTCAGGTGGTACGGCGGGCCTTGCGGCGACGTACCGCGACGGCGGTGCCGCCACCCGCGGCGACCAGCGCGGCGGCCACGCCGGCGATCGCCGCGGCGGTGCCGTTCGCACCGGTCCCGGCGGCACCGTTCGCACCGGTCCCGGCGGCACCGTTCGCACCGACCTCGCTCACACCGGCCCGGACGATGCCGCCCCTGCCGGTCCCGGCGGCACCGTTCGCACCGGCCTCACCCGCACCGGCCTCGAAAGAGCCGGGCGCCGGAGCCGCGTTGGCCTTCATGGTCCGGCCGATCCAGCCCGCGTAGGCGGGCGCGCTGCTGTAGAGGCCGGGGCCCTGCGAGCACGGCACGTCCGGGACGCCGGGCCCCGAGGTGACACCGATCAGCTCCCAGCGGCCGCCCCGGCCCTTCCGGATCTGCGGCCCGCCGGAATCCCCGAAGCAGGCCATGGCCCCGGGCACGGTGGAGACCGTGCACAGCCGGGTCCGGTCCGCGTAGCCGGGCGCGCACTCGGACTCGGCACCCCTGCGGGTGTCCAGCTCCTGCAACCGGTCCGGGAACCGGAACTCGGTGTCGACGGTGGTGCCGAATCCCAGGAGCCGGGTCGGCGTGCCGGGCTTCCCGGCCTGTCCGGCGATCCGGATGGGCTTCTCGGCGACCGGGCGGTCCAGGCGTATCAGCGCGACGTCGTCCTTGTTGGCGGACTTGTTGTTGCCGTTCACATAGCCGGGGTGGGCGAAGATCCGGTCGATCCTCCGGACCGTGCCACCGGTCTTGCGGTGGTCGCTGCCGACGCGCACGATGCCCTCCAGTTCGAGGCCCTCGACCTTCACGCAATGGGCCGCCGTCAGCACCCACTGCCGGTCGATCAGCGACGCCCCGCAGTTCCCGTCGTTCAGCCCCTGCTCCGGGGCCGACGCCGGGATGGTCGCCATGAACGGGTAACTCTCGCTGGATTCCGACCCGTTGACGATGGCTCCGGCACTGCCGGCCATGACGGTGGCGCAGGCGCCGGCGGCGAGAACACCGATGACGGCGGTACGGACGGTACGACGGCGAAGCGGCTCGAAGCTGAACACGGAGGGTTCCTTCTTGCTCGGCGGATCCTTGCGCGACCAGCCTCGCCACCCGGCTCCCGCCGGACCATCCGGACAGCGGGCCGACCGGCACTGCGGGCACCCCCCGCCCGGAACGGGGGAGAGCCGGAGCCCCGACCGGAACCGGGACCGCGGACGCCGCCTCGCCCGCCGGGCGAAAAACGAAAGAAGCCCGGGTCGGAACTCGTCCGACCCGGGCTTCCCGCAGAGCCCCCTGTCGGATTCGAACCGACGACCTACGCATTACAAGTGCGTTGCTCTGGCCAGCTGAGCTAAGGAGGCGTGCCGGAGCAGTGTAACCAACGCCTCGCCCCGAGTGGTCCCGAAATTTCGCGGCCTTCGAACTACTGACAGATTCGAAATGGCCAGGTAGCGTCGCGGAAGGTTCACTCAAGTGGACCAGACCACTCCCTTACTCGGATCGTCCGGCACGTTCCTGCCGGTGAAGGAGAAGATTCAGCATGGCCAGCGTTACGTTCGACAAGGCGTCCCGCGTCTACCCCGGCTCCACGAAGCCGGCCGTGGACCAGTTGGAGATCGACATCGCGGACGGCGAGTTCCTCGTCCTCGTCGGTCCCTCCGGTTGTGGAAAGTCGACCTCCCTGCGCATGCTCGCGGGTCTCGAGGACGTCAACGGCGGCGCGATCCGCATCGGTGACCGCGACGTCACGCACCTGCCGCCGAAGGACCGGGACATCGCCATGGTGTTCCAGAACTACGCGCTCTACCCGCACATGACCGTCGCGGACAACATGGGCTTCGCGCTCAAGATCGCCGGGGTCAACAAGACCGAGATCCGGGCGAAGGTCGAAGAGGCCGCCAAGATGCTGGACCTCACCGACTACCTGGACCGCAAGCCGAAGGCGCTCTCCGGTGGTCAGCGTCAGCGTGTGGCGATGGGCCGCGCCATCGTGCGTGAGCCGCAGGTCTTCCTCATGGACGAGCCGCTGTCGAACCTCGACGCCAAGCTCCGCGTCTCCACCCGTACGCAGATCGCCTCGCTCCAGCGCCGCCTGGGCATCACGACCGTGTACGTCACCCACGACCAGGTCGAGGCCCTCACCATGGGCGACCGGGTCGCGGTCCTCAAGGACGGTCTGCTCCAGCAGGTCGACTCGCCGCGCAACATGTACGACAAGCCGGCGAACCTCTTCGTGGCCGGCTTCATCGGCTCCCCGGCCATGAACCTGATCGAGGTCCCGATCACCGACGGCGGCGTGAAGTTCGGCAACAGCGTCGTCCCGGTCTCCCGCGAGGCGCTCTCCGCCGCCGCGGACAAGGGCGACACGACCGTTACGGTCGGCATCCGCCCCGAGCACTTCGACATCGTCGAGCACGGCGGCGCCGCCGCGAAGTCCATGTCCAAGGACAGCTCGGACGCCCCGGCCGGCCTGGCCGTCTCGGTCAACGTGGTCGAGGAGCTCGGCGCCGACGGCTTCGTCTACGGCTCCGCGCGGGTCGGCGGCGAGGACAAGGACCTGGTCGTCCGCGTCGGCGGCCGTGCCGTCCCGGAGAAGGGCACCAAGCTCCACGTCGTGCCGCGCCCGGACGAGCTGCACGTCTTCTCCACCTCGACGGGCGCCCGCCTCACCGACTGACGCCCCGCAGCGCCACACGAACGGCCCCGCACTCCCGGTGGAGTGCGGGGCCGTTCGCACGCACGGGGCGGTTTCGGGTTTGGGGCACGCGGCCCCGGATTCCCCGGCACACCGGGCATTTCGACGCCGGACGTCAACACGGAATTCGAAAAGCACTCTCGAACCTTCCCCCTCAGGGGTGACGAAATGTCGCCATATCATTACTGACCGCTACGCTCGCTGCGTGACCCAGACTGCGCGCCGCATCGGCCGATCCCTCGCCTTCGTCCTGCCCGTCGTGATGGTCCTCTCCGGGACCCTCGCCGTCACCAGCGTGCCGTGGGCGGCGAACAACTCCGAGCCGCAGGTCCTGACCGCGTCGGCTCACGACATCTCGAAGCGCGCCGAGGCGCGCACCCCGCAGGACGTCCTGCGCGACCGGCTGCTCGTGGAGCTCCGGGAGAAGGACCCGAGTGTCGCGCTGACGGACCTCCAGCGCTCCGTCGAGGGCCGTCCCTCGCTCGCCCGGCACTGCATGTCCATCGCCAGGGCACTGGGCCGCGCCGCGGTCGACAAGTACGGCCCCACGCAGGCCCACCGGTTCTCCCGCCCCGTCTGCGACACCTCGTTCGCCTCGGGGGTCGCACAGTTCAGCTGACCGGACGTTCCGGGCACCGCCTATCGTGCCTGGCATGTATACGTATCCGACGCAGGCCGTGGTCCTGGCAGGCGGCCAGGGGTCGCGGCTGCGCCCGTACACCGATGACCGCCCCAAGCCGATGGTCGAGATCCCTGGCACCGGGACTCCGATCATCGGCCATCAGCTTTCCTGGCTGGCCGCCGAGGGCGTGACCGACGCCGTCGTGTCGTGCGGTCACCTGGCCGAGGTGCTGCAGGAATGGCTGGCCTCCGCGGTGCTGCCGCTGCGCGTGACGACCGTCGTGGAGTCCGAGCCGCTGGGCCGCGGCGGCGGGCTGAAGTACGCGGCCGCCCGGCTGCCCGACCCCGAGCAGCCCTGGTACGCCACCAACGGCGACATCTGGACGCGCTTCTCCCTGCGCGAGATGGCCGCGTTCCACGCCGAACGCGATGCGACCGCCACCCTGGCCCTGGCCCGTCCCCGCATCCCCTGGGGTGCCGTGGAGACGGACGCGTTCGGGCACATCACCGACTTCATCGAGTCGCCGCCCTCGCCGTACCTGATCAACGCCGGTGTGTACGTCTTCTCCCCGGCGTTCACGAAGCTGCTGCCGGACCGGGGCGACCACGAGCGGACGACGTTCCCCGGGCTGGCCCGCGAGCGCAGGCTCGCCGGCTACCCGTTGCCGCACGGGGCGTACTGGCGGGCCATCGACACGGCGAAGGACCTGACCGAGGCGGCCAAGGAACTCGGCGCGCGGTAGGAAGCGGTACGGGCGGCAGGAGAGCCGGTACGGAGCGGCGGAAAGCCGTACGGAGCGGCGCGCGGTGACGCGCGGCGGACGGCGGGAAGCGGCACGAAGGGGCGGTCACCGGAACGAACCGGTGACCGCCCCTTCGTGCCGGGCCGGCGTGCGGGCCGCGGGCCGGGCCTCCCGCCCGGTGCCCACGGCCCCGTCGTCGGTGGCTCAGCCGAGCAGGCCGCCGATGGGGTTCTGGCCTCCGGAGGAGGACCCCCCGGTGGAGTCTCCGTCGTCCGAGCCGCCGGAGGAGCCGCCGCCCGTGCCCGTGGAGCCGGAGGACGTCGGGCCCGAGCTGCCGGCGGCCGGGGGCTGCTGCGGTGTCGTCTGCGGCGGCACCTGCTGGCTCGTGCCCTGCGTCTGGCTGGGCTGCCCCGCGCCGGCCGTCTGGCCGGACGACTCGCGGACGGTGTCCGCGGCGGGCGTGGACGCCCCTGCCGTGGGGGTGGTGGGGGCGACGCTGCGGGACGGGACGGGCCGCTCGCCGGCGGGCGGGTGCGTGGCCCGGCCGCTGCGGGACTCCTCGGGCAGCGGGGAGCCGGGCAGCCGGTTGGTCGGCTCGCCGTTCGGACCGGGCACGGTGACGACCACGGAGGAACGCACCGCGCCACCGAGCAGGGAACCCACCAGCAGGGTGAGGCCGACGACGACGGAGGCGACGACGGCGCCCCGGCGCAGCACCCGGCGGCGCAGCTCCCAGATCGCCGAGCGCGGGCCGAGCCTGCGCCACGCCTCGCCCGCGAGCCGCCCGTCGACCGAGTAGACCGGCGCGCCCGCGATGATCAGCGGGCTCCAGGCGGCGAGGTAGATGATGTCCGGCGCGTCGTAGGCGGCGACGCTGCGCCAGCTGACGGTGACCAGCAGGGCGGCGGACAGCAGCGCGCCGACCGTGGCGGAGACCCGCTGCCAGAGGCCGAGAACGGTGAGCACGCCGACGACGACCTGGAGGAAGGCGACGGTCAGTCCGGCACCGACCGGATGGGAGAGCGCGAAGTCGCGCAGCGGCTCGGCCAGCGCCCAGGGGTGCAGCGAGTTCAGCCACTTGACCATGGAGCCGCGCTCGCCGCCGTCGAAGAAGACGGGGTCGCACAGCTTGCCCATGCCGGCGTAGATGGAGATGAAGCCCAGGAAGACCCGCAGCGGCAGCAGCACGACGCCGAGGTTCATCCGGCGGCCCGGGTAGTAGGCGTGCCGGACGGATTCGCCGGGGCGCCCGTCCCGGTCCTCCGCCTTCCCGTAGCCGTCCCCGTCGTAGTCGTCCGCCGCGAAGCCGTCCGCGGCGTACGCCGGGGTTCCGTACGGCGGGCTGTCCACGGGGTCGTAGGCGCCGACCGCCCGGCGCATGGGCGGCAGCAGGGGGCCGTTGCCGTAGGGGCCCGGCTGCTGGGGCGCGGTGACGACGGGGTTGGGCTGGGTCTCCTCCAGGCAGTCGATGCCGCCGGGGGCCTGCCCGCCGCCGAACTCCGGGGCCGCGTAGGGGTCGTAGGAGTCGTACCCGGCTCCCGGGCGGCCCGCGGTGGAGTTGCGCACGGCCTGGAGGAGTCCGGTGGCGCCGGGGTCGCCGGGGGCGGACCTGCCGCTCCACACGACGGGCGCGCGCCGTCCGCGCGCCGCCCCCGCGCCCCCGCTCATGGCGGGGATCCTGGGCCCGCCGACGGGCGCCAGACCGCGCAGCCGGGCGCGCTGGCCGGGGGCGAGCTGTACCCGGAAGCTGGCGTGGTTGACGATGACCTGCGCAGGATCGCAGTCCACCTTGGTCATGCTCAGGGCCGGTGGTTCGTCGAACCGAGGCGTTCTGGTGTCCACACTCATCTAACCGAGTGATGTGTGGTTAGGACACTGCCTTGACGGGCCCGATGTGTCCGAGACCCGTCAACGGGGTCCGGCGGGGGGCTGCTCCGGTCGGCCGCCCCCCGGACGGGTGGGCCGCTCAGGCCCGGCGGCGGGCGACCTCGTACAGGACGATCCCGGCCGCCACACCGGCGTTCAGCGACTCCGCGCCGCCCGGCATCGAGATGCGGACCCGGTAGTCGCAGGTCTCGCCGACCAGGCGGCCCAGGCCCTTGCCCTCGCTGCCGATGACGATGACGACGGGACCGGCGAGCTCCTCCAGGTCCTCGACGGTGTGCTCGCCGTCGGCGGCGAGGCCGACGACCGTGAGACCGGCCTTCTGGTAGCCCTCCAGGGCCCGGGTCAGGTTCGTCACCCGGGAGACCGGCGTGCGCGCCGCCGTGCCCGCCGAGGACTTCCAGGCGCCCGCCGTCATCCCGGCCGCGCGCCGCTCGGGCACGACCACGCCGTGGCCGCCGAAGGCGGAGACGGAACGGACGATCGCGCCCAGGTTGCGCGGGTCGGTGACCCCGTCGAGGGCGACGATGAGGGGGTCCTCGCCGTTGTCGTACGCGGCGGCGGTGAGGTCCTCCGGGTGCGCGTACTCGTACGGCGGGACCTGGAGGACGAGGCCCTGGTGGTTCAGGCCGTTCGTCATCCGGTCCAGCTCGGGGCGCGGGGCCTCCATCAGGTTGACGTTGCCGCGCGCGCCGGCGAGCTGGAGCGCCTCGCGGACCCGCTCGTCGTTGTCGATGTACTGCTGGACGTACAGGGTCGTCGCCGGGACGCCGTCGCGCAGGGCCTCGTAGACCGGGTTGCGGCCGACGACCATCTCGGAGGTGCCCTTGACGCCGCCGCGGCGCGGGGCGGGGCGGCGGGCCGCGGCCTGCTTGGCCTGGGCGTTGGCGATCCGGTTCTTCTTGTGTCCCTTGCGGGCGGAGGCGGGCGGCGTCGGGCCCTTGCCCTCCAGGCCACGGCGTCGCTGCCCACCGCTGCCGACCTGCGCGCCCTTCTTGTTGGACGTCCGGCGGTTCCTGCGCTGGCTGTTCCCGGCCATGACCTACCTGTTTCGTTGCTTCTCAGACATGCGTGCGTAAGTGAAGTGTGCCGCCCGGAACGCCGGGCGGCACATGGTGGCGGCTACTGGCGCGGGCCGAGTGTCCACCGCGGCCCGGTCGGGCCGTCCTCGATGACGAGTCCGGACTGGCCCAGCTGGTCGCGGATGGCGTCGGCGGCGGGCCAGTCCTTGCGGGCGCGGGCGGCCTCGCGCTGGTCCAGGACGAGCCGTACGAGCGTGTCGACCACCCCGTGCAGGTCGTCGCCGCGGTCGCTCTCGCCCGCCCAGTGCTCGTCGAGCGGGTCGAGGCCGAGGACGCCGAGCATCGCGCGGACCTCGGCGAGCCGGGCGACGGCCGCCTCCTTGTCGTCGGCGGCCAGTGCGGAGTTGCCCTGGCGGACCGTGGTGTGGACGATCGCGAGCGCCTGCGGGACGCCCAGGTCGTCGTCCATCGCCTCGGCGAAGGCCGGCGGCACCTCGGCGGCGGGCTCGACCGTCTCGCCCGCCTTCTCGGTGACGCGCTGCACGAAGCCCTCGATCCGCGCGAACGCGGACTCGGCCTCGCGCAGGGCCTCCTCGCTGTACTCGATCATCGACCGGTAGTGCGGGGTGCCGAGGTAGTAGCGCAGCACGATCGGGCGCCACGCCTTGACCATCTCGCCGACCAGCACGGAGTTGCCCAGCGACTTCGACATCTTCTCGCCGGACATGGTGACCCAGGCGTTGTGCACCCAGTACTTCGCGAACTCGTCGCCGTACGCCTTGGCCTGGGCGATCTCGTTCTCGTGGTGCGGGAAGATCAGGTCGAGGCCGCCGCCGTGGATGTCGAAGGCGGAGCCGAGGTACTTGTGCGCCATGGCGGAGCACTCCAGGTGCCAGCCGGGGCGGCCGCGGCCCCACGGGGTCTCCCAGCTGGGCTCGCCCGGCTTGGCCGCCTTCCACATGGCGAAGTCGCGCTGGTCGCGCTTGCCGGTCTCGCCCTCGCCGGACGGCTGGCGCAGGTCGTCCAGGTCCTGGTTGGACAGCTCCAGGTAGCCGGGGAAGGAGCGCACGTCGAAGTAGACGTTGCCGTCGGCCTCGTAGGCGTGACCGCGCTCGATCAGACCCCGCATCATCTCGATCATCTCGGGGACGTGGCCGGTCGCACGCGGTTCGTAGGTGGGCGGGAGGCAGCCGAGCGCGTCGTAGCCCGCGTTGAACGCCCGCTCGTTCTCGTACCCGATCGACCACCACGGGCGGCCCTGCTCGGCGGACTTCGTGATGATCTTGTCGTCGATGTCG
Organism: Streptomyces sp. sk2.1; assembly: GCF_008120935.1. Classification (GTDB taxonomy): domain Bacteria; phylum Actinomycetota; class Actinomycetes; order Streptomycetales; family Streptomycetaceae; genus Streptomyces. Next base: position 481,978 of record NZ_RDBO01000055.1, on the reverse strand, counting down.
GTGACGTTCCGGATGAACGTGACGTCGTAGCCGCGGTACTCGAACCAGCGGCGCATGATGTCGAAGTTCAGCCCGGACCGGATGTGCCCGATGTGCGGGGCGGCCTGGACGGTCGCGCCACAGAGGTAGATCGAGACACAGCCCGCCGTGAGCGGGACGAAATCACGGGTCTGCCGGGCGCTGGTGTCGTACAGGCGAATAGTCACGCCTCAAGGGTAGTGGGCGCGCACCAGTGCCCCGCGACCCCTTGGGGATCGCGGGGAAAAAGTTTCTCGGGGCGGTGCTCCCGGCGGTGCGCTCAGAGGTGTCCGACGACCTTCCGCGGGGTGATCCGGACGACCACCCGCTGGGCGTCGTCGGCGGACGAGGGGTTGAAGTCCGCGTAGTCCTTGCCGGTGTACTTCCGGGACAGTTCGTCGATGAGCTCCGGGCCGCCCTCGGTGGTCAGGTCGGCGGTGCCGCGGATCTCGGCGTACGTGTACGGGGCGTCGAAGGGCTGCACGACGACGGTGACCCGCGGGTCGCGGCGCAGGTTCTTCTCCTTGCGGCGGCCGACCGTCGTCGAGATGAGCACGTCGTCGCCGTCGCGCTTGACCCAGACCGGGGAGACCTGGGGGCTGCCGTCGGGCTGGATGGTGGCGACGGTGACGAAGACCGGGCTGTCGAGAAGCGCCTTGAGGTTGTCGGAGAGTGCGGCGGTCATGGCGTACGTCCTCCAGGGGATCGGTGGTGCTCCTACCCGTACCCCAACCCCGGCTCGGTCCCTCCGCTTCCCGGTCCTGCCCACCGGAAGGGTCAACGCCAGCACGGCACCCGCCAGCGGAACGGCGGCCAGCACCGCCCACCGGACCGGTCCCGGCGTCTGGAGCAGCGCCCCGGTGGCGGCGCTGCCGCCGAGCACGGCGAGCCCGGACACGGAGGAGAGCGCCCCGGTGGCGAGGCCGAGCCGCCGGTCGTCGACGAGGTCCGGCACCAGGCCCCGCGCGGCCGGGACCAGCAGCATCTGGCCGAGGGTGAGCAGTACGACGAGCACGGCGCCGGGCAGCAGTCCGGCGGGGCCGCCGGGGGTGAGCGGCACGGCGGCGAACCCGGCGGCGACGGTCCCCAGCCCGGTGACGAGCGCGGTGCGCGGGGCGAGGCGGTGGGCGGACCAGCGGGTCAGCGGCAGCTGGGCCACGACCACCAGGAGCGAGGAGAGCGCGAAGAGCCAGCCGAGCGCGGCCTGCCCGCCGGTGGCCCGTTCCACCTCGGCGGGGAGCGCCAGGTAGAGCTGGTTGTACGCGATCAGATAGCCGCTGTACGCGAGGCAGAGCACGAGGAAGGGGCGGTTGCCGAAGACCTCGCGCAGGGCGCCGCGGGGCGGTGCCGGGCGGGCCCCGGGGGCACGGCGCGGCATCAGCCGGGCGTGTCCGGCGAGGACTCCGACGAAGACCAGCGCACCGGCGAGGCAGGCGGCCCGGAAACCGGCGCCGAGCAGCAGGAGCAGCGAGCCGAGCAGCGGCCCGAGGAAGGCACCGGCCTGTCCGGCGGCGGAGAACAGGGCGAGCACCCGGGCGCGCGGGGTGCCCGTCTCCCGCTCGTGCCGGACGGCCTCCCGGGCGGTCTCGGACTCCACGGCGGGCGAGAACAGCGCGGCGGCGAAGCCGATGAGGACCACCGCCGCGACGACGCCCGCGGTGGAGTCGGCGAGGGCGAGCCGGCCGAAGCCCGCGATGCGCAGGGCGCAGCCGGCCAGGACGACGGGGCGGGGCCCGTACCGGTCGGTGAGGGCGCCGCCCACGACGAAGAGGCCCTGCTGGCTGAAGGTGCGCAGGCCCAGGACCAGCCCGACGAGCCAGCCGGCCATGCCGAGGCCGGTGCCGAGGTGGGTGGCGAGGTAGGGCAGCACGGCGTAGAAGCCGATGTTGAAGGCGAACTGGGTGGCGGTGAGGAGGCGGAGGTAGGGGGTGGTGCGCGCGGCCGTGCGGAGAGCGGTCCCGGCGGTCACGGGGCCGCTTTCCGGTCGTGGGCGGCCCGCCCCCGGAGCGCCGCCGTCGTGAGGACGGCCAGCGCGCCCAGGGCGGCCAGCGCGGCGGCGGGGGCGAGCACGGACCAGGGGGCCCGTTCCGCGTACGGCATGTTCTCCGACAGCATCCGGCCCCACTCGGGCGCCGGGGCCGGGGTGCCGAGGCCGAGGAAGCCGAGGGAGGCGAGGGCCAGCGCGACGGCCGGCACCCGCAGCACCGCGTGGCGCAGGACCGGGGGCAGGACGGCGGGCAGCAGGTGGCGCCGCGCCAGGTGCCACCGTCCGGCGCCCAGGGCGCGGGCCGCCGCGAGGTGCGGGGCGGCCCGCTCCTGCGCGTACAGGGCCGAGGTGTGCGCGGCGAGCGGCGCCCAGGCGACGGCGGTGACCGCCGCGGCGGCGCCCCAGGGCCCGGGGCCCGCGATGCCGGCGACGATCAGGCCGGCGAGGATCGCGGGCAGCGCGTTGGCGGTCTCGGTGAGCGGGCCGGCCCGCAGCGCGCCCAGCACCAGGCCCAGCAGGAGGGTGACGGCGCAGACGGCGACCGCGGTGAGGACGGTGCGGGCCGCACCGTGGCCGAGGCGGGCCAGCACGTCGCGGCCGAGGGAGTCGGTGCCGAAGGGGTGGGCGGCGGACGGCCCCGCGAGCCGGAGCGCGGCGTCGACCCGGTCCGGGTCGCGCAGCAGCCCGGCCGCGGTCACGGCGGCGAAGAGCAGGGCGAGCACCACCGCACCGGCGACGAGCGGGCGCCGGTGCGGTGGTGCTCGCCCTGCTCGGGCCCTGCTCGGCCGGCTGCTGGACGACGCGCTGCCCGCCGCGTTCGCGGAACCGTGGGCGCGGGCCGCCACCGCGGGCGGGCWGCGCCCCGTCGCGCAGGGCGGGCCCGAGCAGGGCGCGGGCCGCGAGCCGGGTCGCGAGCCCGGCGGCGACGCCCAGCAGCAGGAGGAACAGGACGCAGGCCTGGAGGACCGGGAGGTCCTGGGCGAGGGCCGCGGCCAGCGCCGTGCCGCCCAGGCCCGGCACGGCGTACAGCGTCTCGACGGCGACGGCGCCGCCCGTGAGGCCGACGACGACCAGGCCGAGCTGCGGCAGCAGTCCGGGCAGGGTGCGGCGCAGGGCGTGCCCCGCGACGCGCCGGCCGGGCAGCCCGCCCGCGGTGGCGGCCCGCGCCCACGGTTCCGCGAACGCGGCGGGCAGCGCGTCGTCCAGCAGCCGGCCGAGCAGGGCCCCGGCCGGGACGCCCATCGCGAGCGCGGGCAGCACGATCTGCTCGGGCGTGCCCCAGCCGAGCGCGGGCAGCCAGCCGAGCCGCACGGCGACGACGGCGGCCAGGACGGCGGCGAGCAGGAACTCCGGCAGCGCGGCGAGGACGGCCGCGACCGCCCCGGCCCGCGCGGCGGTGATCCGGCGCCGCGCCCCGCGCCGCAGCGTGCCCGCGACGAGGGCGCCCGCCAGCAGCACGGTGACCGCGAGCGAGGCCCCCATCAGCGTGAGGGAGACACCGAGCGCGGAGGTCACGTCGGGGGCGACGGGCTGTCCGGAGACCCAGGAGGTGCCGAGGTCGCCGCGGAGCAGCCCGCCCAGCCAGCCGCCGAGCACGGACAGCGGTCCGCCGTCGAGTCCGGTCCCGGCGCGGATCGCGTCGAGGGTCTCGGGAGTGGGCGGCCGGTCGGCGTACCGGGCGTGCAGGATCGTGAGCGCCGGGTCGGTGCGGGTCAGCCGGGGCAGCAGTCCGACGACGGCGACGACCGCGAGGAGGGTGCCGAGCCGCCCCGCCAGGTACCTCACCCGGTCACCCGACGCGGGTGTCGGCGGTGATCAGGGTGCGTTCCATCGGGTCGAGCGAGACGCCGCGGACGCGGCCGTCGTCGTAGCCCTGGACGAAGCGTTCGTGGAGCAGCGGTACGAGGGCGTCGGTGCCGAGGACGCGGGCCTCGGCGGCCATCTCGGCGCGGTGGCGGGCGTCGGTCGCGGCGAGGCCGGCGGCCTCGTCCACAGCGGCGTCGACGCGTTCGTCGCAGAGCTGGGAGATGTTGAAGCTGCCGTCGCAGGTGAAGTCGGAGGCGAGGTAGGAGGCGGGGTCGGCGGTGTCCAGGAGGGTGTTGCGGGCCTGGATGAACGCGTCGTACCGGCCGGCCAGCGCGTCGGCCTCCAGCTGGGCGTAGTCGCGGACGACCTGCTTGACGGTGAAGCCGCGGGCGGTGAGCTGCTGTTGGACGACGGTGGCGACCTCGGGCAGTTCGGGCCGGTTGGTGTAGGTGGCCAGGACGATCTGCTCCGTCTTCGCCACCTGCTCCTCGCCCGCGGCCTCCGCCCGGTCCGTGGGGGCGGTGCGGGCGGCGGCGGCCCAGGGCACGCCGGGGCCGAGGAGGCCCTGCGCGGTGTCGGCGCGGCCTTCGTAGACGCCCTTGACGAGGGCCGCCGAGTCGATGGCCTCGCGGGCGGCGGCGCGCATCGCCGGGTCGGCGAAGACCCCGCGCCCGGTGTTGAGGGAGAGGCCGTTGGTGCGGGCGGAGGGGAATTCGTGGACCAGCCCGTCGCCGAGGAGGGATGCCTGCGAGATGGGCACGTACTCGGCGACGTCGACGGATCCGGTGCGCAGGGCGTTGGCGCGCGCGGTGCCGTCGGCGACGAACTTCACGTCGACGCCGGGGGCCTGGGCCTTCTTGCCCCAGTAGGTGTCGTTGCGCCGGAGCGTCGCGCCGACGGCGCCGTCGACCTTCGTCAGGGTGAAGGGTCCGGTGGCGTGCCCGGCGGGGTTCACCCCGCCGCCCTCGTACGCGGCCTCGGACAGGACGGCGAGCGAGGGGTTGGCGAGGCGCTGGGGCAGCAGCGGGTCGGGGGTCTTCGTGGATATCCGTACGGTCCTCGCGTCCGGGGTGGTGACGAGGAGGCGGGTGTCGCTGAGGACGCGGGGCCTGGGGGACGCCTCGTCGGCGGCGCGCAGCGAGCGGGCGGCGGCGGGCGCCTCCAGCTTCTGGCCGTCCTGGAAGACGGCGTCGCGCAGCGTGAAGCTCCAGGTGCGGTCGTTGTCGCGCTTCCAGGAGGTGGCGAGCGCGGGCTTCGCGTCGCCGTTCCGGTCGAGGGCGGTGAGGCCCTCGACCACGGCGAGACGGCTGAGGGTGACCGCGTCGTCGCCGTAGGGGGACATGGCCTGGGCGGGCGGGAAGGCCATGGCGACCCGGAGCCGCTGCCCGTCCGCGGATCCGCCGGAGCCGTCCGACGAGGAGCAGGCGGTGGCGAGCGGTACGAGGAGGGCGGCCGCGGCGAGGGCCTGCGGCAGCGCGGGGCGACGGCGTCGGGACGTGGGCATGGCAGCGACCTTATATGAAAATGATTGTCATCTAGCGGGCGGGGGTGGCCGGCACCGGCAGCTCGAAGTGGACGATGCCCTGGCCGCCGCCCGGCAGCGCGCGCTCGTCGCACACCTCCCGCGCCAGCGACCGCCAGAACGGCTCGGCGCCCGGCACGGCCGGATCGGTGTGCAGGTAGATCGCCCCGTACCCGCCGGCCCGCGCGACGAAGTCGCACAGCTCGCGCACCAGCCGCCGGGCCAGACCGTTCCTGCGGTGGTCGGGCGCGACGTAGATCCGGCAGAGCTGGGCGGTGGTCCCGGACGGGAAGCGGTCCGCGACCCACCGCGGGTTGGGCGGCGCCTGCGGCCCGCGGTCGCGCACCGCGCCGGTGGCGACGATCTCGCCCCCGTGCTCGACGACGAGCAGGGTGCAGCGCTCCGGGCGCAGATAGGCGGCCCCGGGGTCGATGATGTCGGCGTGCCAGCGCGGCACGTAGCCGGACTTGAGGTCGCGGTAGACGGTGTCGAGCATCACGGCCCGCGCCCCGCCGAGGTCCGCGTCGGTGGCGGTGCGCAGTACGTATCCGTCGGCCCCGGCCCGTGCCGGAACCACCGTCGTCGCGCTCATCCGCGAGCCACCGCCCTCACCCTCCGCACACCCTGCCGCTTGCCTCACCAGCGTACGTGCAAGGCATACGCAACAAGGCGGTGGCCCCGGAGTCCCGGCAGGTCAGGACCGTACGGACGTCAGCCCGTGCGGTACACCAGCGCGGTCGCGATCCCGGCGAGGCCCTCGCCCCGTCCGGTGAAGCCGAGCCCGTCGGAGGTGGCCGCGGAGAGCGAGACGGGCGCCCCCACGGCGGCCGACAGCACCTTCTGCGCCTCCTCGCGCCGCTTGCCGATCTTCGGCCGTACGCCGACGACCTGGACGGCGACGTTGCCGATCCCGAAGCCCTCGGCCCGCACGATCCGCGCCGCCTCGGCCAGCAGGGTCACCCCGGCGGCGCCGGACCACTCGGGCCGCCCGGTGCCGAAGTGCTGCCCGAGGTCGCCGAGCCCGGCGGCCGAGAAGAGCGCGTTGCACGCGGCGTGCGCGACGACGTCGGCGTCCGAGTGCCCGGCGAGGCCCGGGCCCTCGCCCTCCCAGAGCAGCCCCGCGCACCACAGCTCGCGGCCCTCCTCGAAGGCGTGGATGTCGGTGCCGATCCCGACCTGCGGAATCACCGGGACGGCCCGTTCCGCGGAAGCCGCCCCCTCGGGAGCCGCCGCCCCGGAAGCCGCTGCGGGAACCATCGTTTCTTCGCGGGCCGCCGTTTCCTCAGAAGCCATCGTTCGCCCTCCTGCGCGCGAGTACCGCCTCGGCCAGCACCAGGTCCAGCGGCCGGGTCACCTTGAACGCCTCCTCGTGCCCGGGGACCACCACGACGGGCGCCCCGAGCCGTTCCACCATGCCCGCGTCGTCCGTGGCGCCCTCGCCGTCCACGGCGACGGCGGCGTGCGCGCGCATCAGCGTCTCCCGGTCGAAGCCCTGCGGGGTCTGCACGGCGCGCAGCCTGGCCCGCACGGGCGTGCCGAGCACCGGCTCCGCCTCCCCCGGCGCACCGGGCTCGACCTCCTTGACGGTGTCGGCGAGCGGCAGCGCGGGAACGACGGCGGGCGCCCCCTCGCGCACCGCCTCGATCACCGCGTCCACCGTGTCGACGGGCACCAGCGGGCGCGCCGCGTCGTGGACGAGGACGGCGGAGACGTCCTCGGGCAGGGCCTCGATGCCGAGGCGCACGGACTCCTGCCGGGTGCCGCCGCCGGGCACCACGAGGTAGTCGGTGCGCTCGGGCAGGGCGTGCTCGTCGAGCAGGTTCTTGACCTCGCCGGCACCGTCCGGCGGGGCCACGACGACGACCAGGGAGACGGAGCGGGAGGCCGCCATGGCCCGTACCGCGTGGATGAGCATGGGCGTCCCGCCCAGCGCGCGGAGCGCCTTGGGGGCGCCGGGGCCGAGCCGCACGCCGCGACCGGCCGCGGGAATCACCGCTGCGGTGCGGTACGGACGCGATTGATCAGACATCGGTTGCACTCCGGAGCTTCGGCATGTTTGTTTCCACGGTCGACGTGGGTATGGCCACAAGCGAGCCGGGCGCCACGCCCCGATTCGACCGGGCCCTTTCCGTGACACCCGATCGAAATCGGACGAACCGCACCGGCCGCTCGGGATCGGCTGCACCGGCCGTATCGGTTGTACAAGATCACGAGCAACGTATCGGGGGCATCACCGATGAAGCCAACGCATCGGTGAATCGAAACGCAATCCGGACGGGCGGCGTTCCGAATCCGGACATGCCGCACCGGGTCCGGACATGCCGCAATGCCCGGCGACATACCGTGAATTCGGTCGTCAGCGGGCACTGCGGCACATTTATTGCAACCGGTGCGAAACCGGGTCAGGACGCGAGGACCTCGTCGAGCAGAGCCTCGGCCTTGTCCTCGTTGGTGTTCTCCGCGAGAGCGAGCTCGCTCACCAGGATCTGGCGAGCCTTGGCGAGCATGCGCTTCTCACCCGCGGACAGTCCGCGCTCGCGCTCACGACGCCACAGGTCGCGCACCACCTCGGCGACCTTGATGACATCGCCGGAGGCGAGCTTCTCGAGATTTGCCTTGTAGCGCCGGGACCAGTTCGTCGGCTCCTCGGCATACGGTGCGCGAAGCACCTCGAAGACCCGGTCCAGCCCTTCCTGCCCGACCACGTCGCGCACGCCCACGAACTCCGCATTGTCCGCCGGCACGCGAACCGTCAAGTCGCCCTGGGCGACCTTGAGCACCAAGTAGGTCTTGTCCACGCCTTTGATCTGGCGAGTTTCGATAGCCTCGATCAGCGCGGCCCCGTGATGGGGATAGACCACGGTGTCGCCAACCTTGAACGTCATGTGACAGGTACCCCTTCCGTGGCTATCAAGAGTAACACGAGAACTGCTTCTCCTGAATGGCGTTTTCGCAGGTCAGGGCATATCTCGGGGCTTGACAACAGCGACGCGCACGTGCTGCGGAAGGTTCCCGGAAGGCGGTATTCGCAGGTCGGAGCGGTTGTGCGGGCGGGGCGAAACGCGCACGTCACGCGCACCGGAACCGGCTCCCGAAGGGGTCTAACATCCCGTTTTGTCGGATTCCTGACACCGGAGTTTCCCCACTCCGTTCGGAGATCGATCACCCGTACGGATGTAACTGACGCCGGTCAATGGAATTGATCAACAACCCGATGCGAGCGCTTATGCGCACGGAATGCGCCACGCTCCATGAATTGATCACCGGCAATATGTGAACGGCGTGTGTCGACCTGTTTCGGACCGCGCGGACCTGCAAACCTTTGCCGGACACGGACCCCGGAGGGGCGGGGATCGCGGAAGTTACCGGTAAGTCGGGAAGTCCGCGAACCGTTGTTCCCGATCCCGCCGGACCCCACCGGCATCCCGTCCGGCCCGACCGCACCCGGGCCGTACCGCACGCCCCCGGCACGGGGTCGGGTGCGGGGCGGCGGGGGCGGCTCGGTAGCCTAAGGCCGCTGACACACCCTTAGGGCGGCTTTACGTCGCCCGCCCCACCGTCCGCAGTCCGAACCGTTCAAGGAGTTGCCGCCGCCGTGAGCCGCAGCCTTCGACACGGCGCCCTCGCCGCCACAGCCATCGCGTTCTCGATCGCCTCGCTCGCCGCGTGCGGTGCGGGCAACGACGCAGCGACGCTGCAGATCAAGCCGGACAATGCCGCCACCACCATCGGCGACATCAGCGTCCAGAACGCGAGCGTCGTCACCCAGCCCGAGCTCACCGCCGAGGGCCCGGCCGTTGTCACCGCGACGGTGTTCAACAACGGCACGAAGCCGCAGACCCTGGAGACCATCACGCTGCCGGGTTCGAGCACCCCGGTGAAGCTGACCCCCGCCGAGGGCACCGGACCGATCGTGATCCAGGCCGGCGACAAGGTGGTCCTGGGCGGTACGGGCAACGCCTCCGCCGTGATCGAGAACGGCCTGGAGGCCGCCAAGGCCGGCGACGTGCAGCGCGTCGTCTTCAAGTTCAGCTCGACCGGCGAGGTCCCGCTCGGCGCGTTCGTGGTCCCGGCGAAGAGCTTCTTCGAGGGCTACGGCCCGAGCGCGCTGCCCACGCCGCCGGCCGACACGGCCGGCCCGTCCGGGAAGCCCACCGGCACCCCCGCCGGTTCGGAGGCGGAGAACGGCGAGGACGGCAAGGGCGGCGAGACCACCCCGACCGACGCCTCGTCCGCCTCGGCCGAGGGCCACTGACCCACCGGGCCACCGCCGCCGCCCCACCGCGCGGATGGCGGCGGGGCGGCCCGGGTACGCGAACGGCGGAGGGCGCCCCCCATCCATCCCGGGGGCGCCCTCCGCCGTTCGCGTACCGGCCGGCCTACGGCTCGAACTTGTACCCCAGGCCCCGCACCGTCACCAGGAAGCGCGGCGCGCCCGGGTCGGGCTCGATCTTGGCGCGCAGCCGCTTGACGTGGACGTCGAGGGTCTTGGTGTCGCCCACGTAGTCCGCGCCCCAGACCCGGTCGATGAGCTGCATGCGGGTCAGGACCCGGCCCGCGTTGCGCAGCAGCATCTCCAGCAGGTCGAACTCCTTGAGCGGCAGGTCGACCTTGCCGCCGGCGACGGTGACGACGTGGCGGTCCACGTCCATCCGCACCGGGCCCGCCTCCAGGGCGGCCGGGGCGACCTCCTCCGGCTCCCCGCGGCGGCGCAGCACCGCGCGGATGCGGGCGACCAGCTCCCGCGAGGAGAACGGCTTGGTGACGTAGTCGTCGGCTCCTATTTCCAGGCCGACGACCTTGTCGATCTCGCTGTCCTTCGCCGTGACCATGATCACGGGGACGTTGGACCTGCTGCGCAGCTGACGGCAGACCTCCGTGCCGGGCAGACCCGGCAGCATCAGGTCGAGCAGCACGAGGTCGGCGCCGTTGCGCTCGAACTCGTCAAGCCCGTCCGGGCCCGTGGCCGCGATCGCGACCTCGAAACCCTCCTTGCGGAGCATGTAGGACAGGGCGTCGCTGAAGGATTCCTCATCCTCGACGACGAGCACTCGGGTCACGGAAGGACCTCCGGGGCAGGGAACGGTTCAAGGGTGTCGGGGTGGGCGGGTCCGTAGGGGCCCTCGTCGTCGTTGACGATGAGCGGTCCGCCCGAGCTGCGGTCCCGCTCCCGCACGGAGCCCGCTTCGGGCAGCCGCAGGGTGAAGGTGGAGCCCTGGCCCTCCGAGCTCCAGACCGTGACCTCCCCGCCGTGCGAGGCGGCCACGTGCTTCACGATGGCGAGGCCGAGGCCGGTGCCACCGGTGGCCCGTGAGCGGGCCGGGTCGACGCGGTAGAAGCGTTCGAAGACCCGCTCGCGGTCCTTCTCCGAGATGCCGATGCCCTGGTCGGTCACGGCTATCTCGATCTGGTCCCCGCCGGGCACGGACAGTCGCCTGGCGGCGATGCCCACTCGGGTACGGGCGGGGCTGTAGTTGACGGCGTTCTCGACGAGGTTGCCGAGTGCCGCGGCGAGCTGGCCGCGGTTGCCCCAGATGCGGAGCTCCGCGGTGCCGCCGGCCGCCATGGTGATCTGTTTCGACCCGGCCTGCTGGCGGCAGCGGTCGATGGCCTCGGCCACCAGCTCGTCCACCCGGACCGGTTCGGCGTCCTCCAGCGGGTCGTCGTTCTGCACCCGCGAGAGGTCGATGATCTCCTGTACGAGGTTGGTCAGCCGGGTCGCCTCGATCTGCATCCGGCCCGCGAACCGCTCCACGGCCTCGGGGTCGTCGGAGGCGTCCAGCACGGCCTCGGAGAGCAGCGAGAGCGCGCCGACCGGCGTCTTGAGCTCATGGCTGACGTTGGCGACGAAGTCCCGCCGCACCGCTTCTATCCGGCGGGCCTCGGTGAGGTCCTCGACCAGCAGGAGCACCAGCCGGGAGCCGAGCGGGGCGACCCGGGCGGAGACCGCGAGGGCCTCGCCGCGGCCCGTGCCGCGCCGGGGGAGGTCCAGTTCGACCTGCCGTATCTCACCGTCGCGGCGGGTGTCCCTGGCCATGTTGAGCATCGCGTCGACGGCCAGCCGGCCGCCCCGGACCAGGCCCAGCGCGTACGCGGCCGAGCTGGCCTTGACGACGCTGTCGCTCTCGTCGAGCACGACCGCCGAGGAGCTGAGCACGGAAAGGACCGTGTCCACCCCGGGCGGCAGGGGTGCGTTGCTGTCCGGCCGCATGGAGGTGCGCGTGGGCTTCTTCTGGTCGCGCTCGCTCCAGCGGAACGCCAGCATGGCGACCACGCCGGTACACGCACCGCCGATCGCCGCAGCTGCGGCGACTGCCGCGTTCACGTCCATACGTCAAGGTTATGCAGGTCCGGGAGGACTATCCCAGCCATCCGGGTGTCTGTCCGAACACTCGTCTCCCAGAGTTCACCGAGGAGCAAGGGTTGGTTCACTTGGGCGGCCGGAAGCCGACGCGTACGCCGATCAGGGTGGCAGCGTGGGGTTCATACCTGGCCCCGGCCTTACGAATGAGGACTGGAGAGGGACTTCCATGCGTGACGCGTACCACGAGGAACTCGACTCGATCGGCGAGGGGCTGGTCGAGATGGCCCGGCTCGTCGGGTCGGCGATCGGCCGGGCGACGACGTCCATGCTCGATGCCGATCTGAAGCTCGCGGAGAGCGTGATCGCCGCGGACCAGAAGGTCGACGACCTCCAGCACGACCTGGAGGCGCGGGCCATCGCCCTGCTCGCCCGCCAGCAGCCCGTGGCGACGGACCTGCGGATCGTGGTCACCTCGCTGCGGATGAGCGCCGACCTGGAGCGCTCGGGCGACCTCGCCCAGCACGTCGCCAAGCTGGCCCGGCTGCGGTTCCCGGAGTCGGCGGTGCCGAACGACCTGCACGCCACCATCCTGGAGATGGGGCAGCTGGCGCAGCGCCTGATGGCCAAGGCCGCCGAGGTGATCATCACCAAGGACGTCGACCTGGCGCTCCAGCTGGAGCAGGACGACGACGAGATGGACCTGCTGCACCGCACGTTGTTCCAGCACCTGATGGACGACCGCTGGAAGCACGGCATCGAGACGGCCGTGGACGTGACGCTGCTCGGCCGGTACTACGAGCGCTTCGCCGACCACGCGGTGTCGGTCGCCAAGCGCGTCGTCTACCTGGTGACGGGCGAGCACGCCGACGAGATCCAGCAGCCGACCCCGGTGGAGGGCGCCTGATCCCGGTGGAGGGCGCCCGGCTCCGGCCCTCCACCGGCCGCGGGCGCGCGGGGGTGCGCGAAGGCGCATCCGGTCGCACACATGTCTCTGCGTACGTGCGCCGTTGATGCGCCCGCCCGGGTGGGCATGCAATGGGGTGGGGCGGCACGTCTTGTCCGTACGCCCCGGTCGTACGCGCTCGGTCGAGGCGTACGGCCCTGTCGTACGTCCTGAGGAGGAACCATGGCCGATTCCCCCACGACCGACCCCCGGCAGGAGGCCCCCGCCGACGCGGTGCACCTGCCCCTGCTCGGCGCCTGCGGCTGCGGCTCCGGCTGCGGCTGCGGCTGCCAGTCCGGGGCCCCGTGCCAGTGCGGTGGCTGCTGCGGCTGACCCGCCGCCCCGCCGTCGCGGAGCGGCAAGGGCGCCCCGCGCGGAACGGATCGTTTCCGCGCGGGGCGCCGTCGTGCGTGCGCGGGTGCATGCGGACGAGTGCTCAGGCCGTCCGCTCGACGGCCGGTCCGGTGGCGGGAGCGGCATCGGCCCCCGCACCGGTCCCGGAGGCTGTTGCCGTGGGCGGCGACCAGGACCGTGCGGCCGGCGAGCAGGTCCGGGACGATGCCGTCGTACCAGTACGGCAGCATGCGGACGACGACGTCCTTGAGGCACTC
>NZ_RDBO01000055.1:430847-468687 GCF_008120935.1 Streptomyces sp. sk2.1 | reverse complement strand
GCCTGAGCACTCGTCCGCATGCACCCGCGCACGCACGACGGCGCCCCGCGCGGAAACGATCCGTTCCGCGCGGGGCGCCCTTGCCGCTCCGCGACGGCGGGGCGGCGGGTCAGCCGCAGCAGCCACCGCACTGGCACGGGGCCCCGGACCAGCAGCCAGTACCCGAGCGCGGCCGCGGTCCCCAGGACGGCGCAGGCCCCCCACAGCCACTGTGCCCCGAGGCGGTCGATCACCAGGCCCGACATCAGCGGTGCGATCAGCGCGGCCGCCGACCACGACATCGTGTACATGCCCTGGTAGCGGCCCCGGCCCCCGGCGGGCGAGAGCCGGACCACCAGGCTGCTCTGGATCGGCGCGTTGACGATCTCGGCGACCGTCCAGACGCAGATGGTCAGCGCGTAGCCGGCGACCGACCCGGCGAACGCGGTCAGGCCGAACCCGTACCCCGCCAGCAGCGACGACACGATGAGCAGCTGTCGCGGGTCGCGGTGCTGGATGAAGCGGGTGACGGGGATCTGGAGCACCACGATCAGCACGCCGTTGACGGCGACGGCCGCACCGAAGTCGGAGCTGGAGAACCCGTCGGCCCCCATGGCCACCGGCAGCCCCACATACCCCTGCTGGAAGATCAGGGCGATGACGAAGGACAGTCCGACGACGCTCATGAACCGGCCGTCGCGCAGCACGGTGGAGAGCCGGCCCCCCTCCCCGGCGTCCGTGCCCGCGGCCCCGGGCGCCGCGGACTTCCCGGGCCGCGACTCGGGCACCTTCATGAAGACGACGACGGCGCAGGCCAGCGTCATCGCGGCCTCGCCGAGGAATCCGGCGAGATAGCTGTACTCGGCGACGAACCCGGCCCCGGCGGACGAGACGGCGAAGCCGAGGTTGATGGCCCAGTAGTTGAGCGAGAAGGCCCGCACCCGGTCCTCGGGCCGGACGATGTCGGCCATCATGGCCTGCACGGCGGGCCGCGAGGCATTGCTCGCCATGCCGACGCAGAAGGCGACCGCCGCGATCGCCACCGGGTGGACCATGAACCCGAGCACGGCCACGGACACCGCGGTCGAGGTCTGCGCGATGAGCATCGTGGGCCGGCGGCCGAGCCGGTCGGTCATCACCCCGGCCCCGAGCGAGGAGACCACCCCGCCGAGCCCGTGCAGCGCGACGACCAGTCCGGCGTACGAGGCCGAGTAGCCCCGGTCCAGGGTCAGATAGAGCGCCATGAACGTGGCGACGAACCCACCGAGCCGGTTGACCAGCGTGCTGGTCCACAGCCACCAGAACTCCCTGGGGAGCCCGGACACGGATTCGCGCACGGACCGTCCGAGGCCGGCGACAGACATGAGGAGATCCCCCCGGGAAGTGCGGAACGAACACCGCCGGTAAGAGGCCCGGCAGCAGTCCGAACGTTACGAATTCCGGTTTCCGGTGCGCCAGCGAATTGACGCCGCCCGTCAATCGTCCCCGCCGCCACCAGGGACGATCGCCCTTCCTCCGCCCGCCGCGTCCGCCCTGTGACCGGTTGCGCGGAGTTCGTACGGGTTCGATTACGCTCGGACCATGGCCGACGCACCGTACAAGCTGATCCTCCTCCGCCACGGCGAGAGCGAATGGAACGCGAAGAACCTGTTCACCGGTTGGGTGGACGTCAACCTCACCGAGAAGGGCGAGAAGGAGGCGGTCCGCGGCGGTGAGCTGCTGAAGGACGCCGGTCTGCTCCCCGACGTCCTGCACACCTCCCTCCAGAAGCGCGCCATCCGCACCGCCCAGCTCGCGCTGGAGGCCGCCGACCGCCACTGGATCCCGGTCCACCGTTCCTGGCGGCTGAACGAGCGCCACTACGGCGCCCTCCAGGGCAAGGACAAGGCGCAGACGCTGGCCGAGTTCGGCGAGGAGCAGTTCATGCTCTGGCGCCGTTCCTACGACACCCCGCCGCCCGCCCTGGAGGACGGCACCGAGTTCTCGCAGAGCGGCGACCCGCGCTACGCGACGATCCCGCCGGAGCTGCGCCCGCGCACCGAGTGCCTCAAGGACGTCGTCGTCCGCATGCTGCCGTACTGGTACGACGGCATCGTCCCGGACCTGCTCGCCGGCCGCACGGTCCTGGTCGCCGCCCACGGCAACAGCCTCCGGGCCCTGGTCAAGCACCTCGACGGCATCTCCGACGCCGACATCGCGGGCCTGAACATCCCGACCGGCATCCCGCTCGCCTACGAACTGGACGCCGACTTCCGCCCCGTGAAGCCGGGCGGCACGTACCTCGACCCGGACGCGGCGAAGGCCGCCATCGAGGCCGTGAAGAACCAGGGCAAGAAGAAGTAAGAGCCCACGAATAAGCCCCCTACCTGCGACTTTCCCGCTAGTAGGGGGCTTGTCGTTGCCCTGGGGCCGTTGCTGGGCCGTCAGGTGCTTGATCGGGCCGGGCCGAAGACCGTGGCGATGGCTTTCCTGGTTCGTTCCTGACTGGACGGCATGAGATGTGCGTACACACGAAGCGTGAGCCCCGGGTCCGAGTGCCCCAGGTACTCAGCAACAGCCTTGATGCTCTCGCCGACGTCGAGGAGGACGGAGGCATAGAAGTGCCTCAGAGCGTGCATGCCGTTCTCGCGTGACTCTGCGTAGGACTCGCCCCGCTTGGGAGTCGGGATCACTCCAGCCCCGGCCAGCGCCGGTTTCCACGCCTCCTCGTTGAGCGAGGTACGCCAGACGTGCCCGCCACGCGGTCCGGTGAAGATCAGCCGCTTGGTCACCGGTGGTCCGTCGGCGACCTTCCAGGGCAAGGTGATTTCGACCGGAGGAAACTCCTTCATATGAGCTCGCAGGGCATCGGCGACTGGGCCCGGGAGCGGGACGTCCCGGAGCTTGCCGCCTTTGGGCGGTGCGAACACAGGCTTGCTCCGGCTCAGTTTGAGCTGTTGGACGACGTGGAGGGTGTCTGACGCGAAGTCGATCGCGTCAACGGCGACGCCGAGGATCTCGCCCTGTCGAAGGCCACAGCCGCCGCCGAGGTCGACCATGGTCTGATATCGGTCCGGCATGGCGGCCTGGACGGCGAAGACTCGTTCCGGCGTCCACGGGACGATGCGCTTCGCGTCGACGGCCGGCGGCCGAACCGAGCGAGCGGCACAAGGATTCCGAGGAAGGTGCCCATCGTCGACAGCAGCGGAAAGCGCAGCACGCACGTTGGAATAGATCGTCCGCGCATACGAGCCACGGATACCGCTCTCTTGCAACTGCCTTACCCAGTCCCGGATATGGGCCGGTTGAAAGGAGCCTAGCGGGCGCACCCCTAGGTAAGGAAAGGCGTGCAACCGGAGCTGTGACTCCATCGACGCTTGAGTGTTCGGGTCCGCGCCCTGAGTCGCCACCCAGCGCTCTGCGTACTGCTGGAAGGTGATTCGAGCCGCCCGAGGGTCGATGTACTGGCCGCGTGCCATGTCAGCCTCAGTGTGTGCCAACCACTGATCAGCAAGCCGTTTCTGTCGGTCGGGGAAGCTCTTGGACTTCTCCGTGCCGTCTGGGCCGACGTAGCGAGCGCGGTAACGCAGCCCCAGGCCAAAGCGGTCCGTCTTGACCTTGACCGGCTTGCCGTTCGGTCCCGGCTCGGTCTTGTACCAGCGGTCTTGGACGTGTCCGGCCATCAGGCGGCCTCTTCGATCTGGCACTGAACCCAGGCCCGCACATCTTCGGGGTCGAAGCGAACATGCCGTCCAACGCGGAATCCGCGCGGTCCGGTGCGCTTGCGGCGCCACTGGTAGACGGTCTCGACCGGGACGCCGAGAAGGTCAGCCAGATCAACCGGGGTCAGGTAGCGGTCAGGCAGCGGATGCGTCATGCCCACACCTCCATTTCGTCAGCGTCGGGCAGGTCAACAAGTGCGTCGCGTGCGGTTTCGCGGTTGGTATGGAGGTCGCGGGCGATGGTGGCTGCGAGCCAGGATTCGCCGGGGGTGTGGCCGTGTCCGGCGTAGGTCCAGTGGGCGAGGGTCAGGGTGGAGCCCTCCGGGGCGTCGTCGGGGTCGGGAAGGCCCCGTTCGTGGCGTTCCTGGCGGGCGCGGTAGTCGGCGCGGGTCTGGCGCAGGGCGCCGAGGGTGGTGGAGTAGGCGCGGGATTTGGTGGAGAAGTGGCCGCGGAAGCCGAGCATGTGGGCCCACTGCCAGAGCTTGCGGTCCGGGTAGGCGTCGTCCAGGTCGAAGCACGCTTCGATCAGGCGCCGGGCCTGTGCGGGCAGGTCGGTGAGTTTGTCGAGTTCGGCGAGTTCGCCGATGCGGCGGTCGACGGTGCCGGTGGTCTCGGCGGCCTTGGTGGCGTACTTGGCGACGTAGGAGGCGACGGCCTGTTCGGTCAGGTCGTCGTTCGCGCTGTCGGCGCCGATCGGGCGGACGTCCACCTGGGCGCCCCAGCGCAGTTCCCGTGCCGGGTGGTCCCCGGAGGCGGGGACGGGCACGCGGGCGCGGGCGGCAGCCGCCTGGATGGCATCGGTCAGCAGGGCGGTGCTGGCCCAGGCCGGTGGGGTGGTGTCCGGCCCGTCGGGGCCGTCGAGGCGGACGATGGCGTGGAAGTGGACCGCGCCCCTTTTCTGGAACTCCGCGACCTTCCCGAACGAGACCCGGCACACCTCCGCCGCGGCCTTCTGGGAGAGTCCGGCGCGGGCGGCGATCTCACGGCGCAGGTAGATCGTGAAGCGGCGCCACAGGTCCCCGGCGTGGTTGTTCCACAGCACCGCCCCCGCGTAGTCGTAGGTGGCCGGGTTCAGGGCCGTGCCCAGGAGCGGGGAGGTCTCGGGGTGGTCGGTGCCGCACCGGCACACACCGCGGGTGGGCCGGTTGTGGACCGGGCCGAACGAGGGGGCGGTCAGGGTCGCGAACACCTTGGGGTGCGTGCGCACCGTGAGGGGGGTGCCCTTGGACTCGTCGCCGGTCAATCCGGCGCGGATCAGGTGGAAGGTGTCGCCCGCGTAGGTCCAGGCGCAGGAGGGGCAGCGGGAGGCGCGCCGGTTCCCGCAGGCCACCCGCAGCCGTCCGCCGGGCTCGCCCTGGGTGCTGTAGGAGTACAGGACCTGCCCGGACTTCACGTCGCGGATGGTGGTCATGCCCTCCAGGTGGATGGGGTCGGAGCAGCCGCCGGTCCGGCGGACCTGTTCCTGCCACCGGTCGAACCCGGGGCTGTTGGCCACCCGTAAGAGATCGGCCAGGGTCAGCGGGTCGGTGCCCACGGCCGCAGCAGCACCCGCCACGGCCGCGGGCTCGACCGGGAAGGCCGTCACTGGTGGTCCTCGTTCGGGTAGCCGTGTCCGAGGGGCGGGTAGAAGCCGCGCAGCTTCGCGTCCTCCTCGGCGTAGTGCGCGTCGTCGACCACGGTGAAGAACCGGGTGTGGGGCCGTACGTCGTGGGCGTCGAGGTACATGCCGATCTGCTCGGCCCGCATCTCGTCGGCCACCACGGCCGCGTCGGGGCATTCGTCGAACAGGGCATCGTCGAAGAGGCTCATGCGGCCACCGCCACGGCGTCGGAGACCTGCGCGGTCAGGCGCTCGGTGTAGGCGTGGAGACGGGCGCGGGTCCGGGTGCTGACAGTGGCGTGTACGACGGAGCGGGCGGTGTGCTCCTCCAGCCCGGCACCGTTACAGACCCAGCAGAACACCGACAGGCAGTCGTCGTCACCGGCCCAGCCGGACCCGGCGCACTCCGAGCAGTCCGCCCATGGACGAGAAGTCAGGAAGTACAGGCACTCGGCCGGATCGGCACAACGCGACTCCGCGCATGCCGGACAGGCCCGACCCGACACCGAACGACGCAGAACCACAGCAGAAGCAGGCATGATGGGGAGTCCCTTCATGGGGCGAGAGCGGCGATCTGACTTGGCGGTTGGGCGCCGCTCTCTGCTACGGAAGAGGGGGTTAACCCTCTTGCTCAACTTGTAGGTACAAGCTTGGTGTGTGACTCGATCGACGTCAAGCGATTCGGCGCTACATGTACCAACAAGTTGAGCGAGTGCGTCATGATGGAGGCATGAGCAAGCAGCCGAAGTATCGACAGGTGGCCGACACCCTGCGCCGAGAGATCGACAGGGGCACGTACGGACCCGGCGCGCGGCTGCCCTCGGAAGCCGAGTTGGCGACCCGTTTCGACGCCTCGCGCAACACGGTCCGCTCAGGCCTCAACCTGCTCGTCAGCCAGGGGCTTATCTCGTCCAGCCAGGGACTTGGGTATGAGGTGCGGAAGCACGAGGTCTTCCAGCTGAACGCTTCCCGTTTCGAGAACCTGAACTTTCCCCAGAACGGCGACGCATACTCGACGGACGTGACAGGCGCCGGCCGCCACCCTCACCAGACCTTCCGTGTGGAAGTAACAACCGCCCCGGAGTACATCGCCCAGCGGTTGAAGGTAGAGGTGGGAGCCCGTTCCGTTCTGCGGTTCTGCCATCGGTTTGTGGACGATGTGCCTTGGTCAACCCAGGCGACCCACTACCCGGACTGGCTGCTCCAGCTGGCCCCGCGGCTGACCGAGCCGGGCGATATCGCGGAGGGCACCACGCGGTACCTCGCGGATCTCGGAATTGAGCAGGTGGGCTACGCAGACGAGATCGCAACGCGGATGCCCACACCGGAGGAGGCCCGCCTTCTAGACGTTGGCGCCGGGGTTCCTGTTCTTCTCTGGACCCGCACGGGTTACTCGACGGAGCGGCCTATCAGATGCACGGTCACGACCTTCCGGGGCGACCTGAACCGCATGAACTACGAGATTGGCGACCTTTCCGCCCGGGATGAGAACGAGGCCCAGTGAAGATCGTGAGCGCTACCCCGGCCGACCTTGAACAACTGCTGTCTTTTCGCGTGGAGGCAGCATCTTGGATCGGCAAGCTCGGCAGTGATCAGTGGAGCCGCCCATACCCGGCGGCCCGCCTGCTGGCGACAATCGAAGCGGGGACGGTCTTCATGCTGAGGGATGGGGGGAGGACTGCCGGAACGATCACTCTTACCGCAGAGGCAGAAGAGGGGTTGTGGTCGGAGGCCGAGCTAAGCGAGCCCTCGATGTTCATCAACAAACTGACTGTTGCGCGGGAGTACGCGGGGCAGAACCTTGGTGGCAGGCTCTTGGACTGGGCGGGCGATCGTGCTTACCGGGCCTCTGCCAAGTGGCTCCGCCTTGATGCTTGGACGACCAACGCGAGCCTTCAGCGGTATTACCTGGATCAAGGCTTCGAACATGTCAGGACCGTCCTCGAAGGCGGCGCCATCAACGGCGGCCCGCGAGTCTCCGGTTGGCTTGCTCAGCGTCCCACCCGGCTAGCCGAGCACGGCTTCACCGACGAGGCACCCAGCCCTGAACCGCTGCTCGCCTGAGCTGTTACGGGTTTCTCTACCTCATCAAGGCTCGCTCCGCTCGCTCTCGCGCCCGGCCTCCTGGAGCTGCAAACAGTCCGATCGGAGATCGGAGGTGCCGCGCACAGCGCGGCGGCGCCGGTCGGTCGCCCCCGCGCCGCCCCTCCTTGCCTTCGTCACCGGGGCCGCCCGCCGTCGCCCGCCCGCGCCCGCAAGGGGGCGAAGACCAGGCCGGGGATGGACTGAGGCGGCACAGCCGAAGTCAGAACAGTGCCTCCGGCGGGGGATCGGCCGGCACCGGGATGGCGGGGGCGTCGTACTCGCCCACGGGTCCGTTGTGGTGTGCGTGGGGAGCTCCCATCCCATCCGCCATCGACCCAGGCAGAGCCGAGCAGACGCGGTTCCTGGCGTCCAGGTCGTTCGTACAGTGGCGCGCTCCACCTGGACGCCAGGAACCACGCCCGCTCCACGGTGTGTGGGTCGACGGCGGACGGGATGGGAGCTGGGGTGAGTGGTGGGTAGGGATGGTGTCGCCAGGCTAGGGGGTAGGCACCCGCTGCTACTGCGCTCCGAAAGACAGGTCCACGCCGTTGCGCAGCTCCTCGCGGGTCTTCGTGAGCCGTGCTCGGTCTCCGATCTGCAATTGGTATTGGTTTGCGTCACCGGGGGCACCATAGATCGTCAGGGGCCAAGTGCAGCCAGCACAGTGGGGTTACTTGCGCTTGCGGCGAAAGCGCAACTTTTTCTTTCTCTGGGGGGCCAGCAGTCGCTGGGCTTCGAATCGCCTCCCCAGCGAGATTAGTGCCTTAGCGAGGTCGCGGGTGGCGTCTGCAGTGTCGGGGTGGTCGTCGCCGAGGGTGCGGCGCCGACGATTGCGCACGTCTTCAAGGAGCTGAGCCGCGGCCTCGTATTGACGCAGGCTGCACAGGGTGATGGCGAGGCTGTGGGCGGATCGGAGGGTGTCGGGGTGATCGTCGCCGAGGATGCGCCGACGGCGGGCGAGGGTGTCCTCGTCCATGCGGCGGGATTCGGCGTGCTCACCGAGATTATGCAGGGTGACGGCGAGGCTGTGGGCGGATCGGAGGGTGTCGGGGTGATCGTCGCCGAGGATGCGGCACCGGCGAGCGAGGGTGTCCTCGTCCATGCGGCGGGATTCGGCGTACTCACCGAGATTATGCAGGGTGATGGCGAGGCTGTGGGCGGATCGGAGGGTGTCGGGGTGATCGTCGCCGAGGATGCGGCGCAGGCGGGCGAGGGTGTCCTCGTCCATGCGGCGGGATTCGGCGTGCTCACCGAGATTATGCAGGGCGCTGGCGAGGCTGTGGGCGGATCGGAGGGTGTCGGGGTGATCGTCGCCGAGGATGCGGCACCGGCGATTGCGCACGTCTTCAAGGAGCTGAGCCGCGGCCTCGTATTGGCGCAGGCTGTGCAGGGCGCTGGCGAGGCTGTGGGCGGATTGGAGGGTGTCGGGGTGATCGTCGCCGAGGGTGCGGCGCCGGCGGGCGAGGGTGTCCTCGTCCATGCGGCGGGATTCGGCGTACTCGCCGAGGCTGTGCAGGGTGACGGCGAGGTTGTGGGCGGATCGGAGGGTGTCGGGGTGATCGTCGCCGAGGGTGCGGCGCCGGCGGGCGAGGGTGTCCTCGATGATGCGGCGGGATTCGGCGTGCTCGCCGAGACTGTGCAGGGCGCTGGCGAGGTCGTTCGCAGATCGGAGGGTGTCGGGGTGATCGTCGCCGAGGGTGCGGCGCCGGCGAGCGAGGGTGTCCTCGATGATGCGGCGGGATTCGGCGTGCTCGCCGAGGTCGGCGGTGGCGTGGCCGAGGAACTGCGCGGCGGTGAGGGTATCGGGGTGGTCCTGTCCCAGATCGGTGGCCCACGCGGTGTGAGCCGCGGCGGTGAGGTCGCGGGCGGTGCGGGTCTGACCCCTTCTGATCAGGTAATGGGCAGCGTTGAGGAGTGTTGGCCGCAGTTTAGGTTGCTTGGTGGTGGCGAGGTGGTGCGCTGTGAGGTGGGGGGTGAGAGCTGCCCAGCCAGGCCAGAAGTCCGGGCTTTGGGGGTCGCCGGGGTTGACGGCGGCAAGGAGGGTGATGGCGTCGTTGCGGATGGCCACGGCTTGGTCTGGGGGCGTTTGGTCACGGACGACGGCTTGGGTGAGGCGGTGGATCTGGAAGCTTCCGGACTCGGTGCGGGCTAGGCCGTAACGGCTGAGGGGGCTTAGCGCTTCATGGAGCCACATCGGGTCATCGGGGTTGCCGGGGATCGTAGCCAGTCGGGGACGAACGGTCTCAAACCAGCTATTTCGAATGGGTTCGGGGCCGAGGGGGGCAACCAGGTCAAGGAGCGCGACCGCGTCGGGGTGGTGGTCGGTGAGGCGGCTGACGGCGATGGTGACGGTGGCTGCCACCGGTGCGGGGTAGCCGGGAGCGTCGCCCTTTTCCAGGATCTGGGTCGTGTTGGTGGCAAGAAGCTGGTGATAGAGGTCCAAGCTCATGCCGCCGTTGGCGATGACGCCGGCGGCCTGGGCGAGGGCGAGCGGGAGGTCGCCGAGGTCCGCCGCGAGGCTGTCGGCCTGCTCGTCGTTCATGCCGTCGACTCGACCCTGCAGATAGGTGAGGGAGTCGGTGCGGGTGAAGACGTTCAGGGGGGTGGTGCGGGCGGTGCCGGCCCAGTTTGGGTTGCGTGAGGTGATCAGGGTGTGGCCGGCGCCTTGGGCGAGCCAGGGCTCGATCTGGGCGGGGTCTTCGGCGTTGTCCAGGATGAGTAGCCAGCGCTCGCGGCTGTCGAGGTGGGAGAGCAGGGCGCGGGCGTTGGCTTCGGCGCCGGCGTCGGGCTTGGCGATGCCCAGGCGGTTGGCGAGTTCGGTGTAGCGGACGGGGATCTCGTCGGGCTGTTCGGCGTCGATCCACCACACCAGGTCGTACTGATTGGCGAACCGGTGGGCATATTCCAGGGCGAGCTGGGATTTGCCGACCCCGCCCATACCGTGCAAGACCTGGGGAACGGACTTGCTCCCCTTCACGAGGCTCTGACGCAGGCGGGCGATCTCGGTTTCGCGGCCGGCGAAGTCGGGGTTGCGTCGTCGCGCGCTCCACACCTGAGGCTGGCCGGTACTTCCGGGCAGGCGTGGTTTGCTATGGCTCGCCGTTGAGACGGGGGCTGTGACCGGGATCGGGATGGTGCCGGGGAAAGGCGGGGCGGCGGTGGGGCGGCTGCCGCTGTTGACGGCCTCGCGCAGTGCGGTCAGGGCGGCGGTCTCATCCAGGCCGTGGAGGTTCTTGCGGAGCTTGGCGGCCAGAACGCGAGGAAGGTCATTGGTGGTAAGGGGTTCTAAGGCAAGAGGGATGAGGCGGTCGCGGTGAGCAACGGCGGCAGTCCACTCCTCGGTGGTCCAGCGTTCGTCCTCGAAGTAAGAGGTGGAGAACAGGGCGATCACCGCGTCGGCGCGCTTGAGTGCCTCATCCATGCGCTGGACCAAGTTGTCCCCGGTGCGCCAATCCCAGACGTCCAGGATGACCTGGTGGCCAGCCTGCTCCAGGTGCCAGCCTACCCATTCGGCCCAGGCCCGGTCGGTGCCCGCGTAGCTGATGAAGAACTGCTGGGCGTGATCGGTCACTCTTGCTCCCGTCCCTAGATGTCTTGGATGGGCCATGATCCCGCGTATAGCCTGAGGCGGGTAGGGAATAGGCGAAATCGGAAGGGCGGGCTCGGTGCGAGGTCCGAAGAGTGTGGACGTAAAACTGAAGCTGCCCGGAGTAGAAGTCTCCGGTTGCTGGGAGCCGAACAACGAGGAACGGCGTGCGGCATGGGAGCTGTACGTGGAGCTGGTCACCCGAGTGTCGGTCGTACCGCTCAGGGAGGACGAAGGGCTACTCCGGGAGGCACTGAGCAGCCTGTATTCACTGTTCGAAACCACACGAGAGATCCTGCGCCAGCATGGGCCTGACATTGCTGAACCGAAGCGGGACGGGCAGTACAACTTCGGATACTTGGCGGTGGCGATGCTCAACTACGGAGTGCGCCCACTGCTGGCCCACTGGCACCCCGCTCTGGAGGACTGGGAGCACCGTCGGCCCGTCGACCGCTCCCGACGCGACCACGAGCTGGCTTGGCCTCAATCTGACCAGCTCCGCACCGCCCTGCGCGACACCCGCCAGCTCCTCACCGCATACGCAGACCTCCTTGCCACCGCCTGCGGCGTCCCCAACCTCATCGCAGCCATCCCCACCCGCGAATGAAGGATGCAGAAGCTTCCTGGCTTTGCACGCTGTTGGCTGACCGCCCCTCATGGGAAGGCGGGGATGGTGTGCCGGACGGCATGGCGCTGGCGGAGATCACGTGCATGCCGCTGGGGATGGAGCTCCCGGCCCTCGGGGCCTTCGTCAGTGGTGAGGTCTACTGGCACAACGACCGTAACCACCAAGTCAGGGTCTGGCTCGGCGAGCGGCAAGGAGCCGATGCGTGATCGATCCCGGGCCGTCTGGGGGCCGTCCGAGGCCGCTCGCCAGTGGCCAATGACGACCACCGACGACCACCAGGCGCACGAGCCCACCGCTCCTGAGCAGCAAAAACCCAGCTCACCAAGATTCTCGGCAAGACCCAGGGCAAGAAGAAGTAGGCCGTACTGGCCGTATCGATCGGGCCCTCCGCCTGCGGTTCCTTCGCAGGTGGGGGGCTCTTTCGCGTCCCGGGGCGCCTCCTAGACTTCCACCGGAGGGGATGCCATGGGCGGCCGGGACCGGAGCGGGGACTGGGACGACGACGGCGACTACGAGAGGGCGGTCGAGCGGGCCGAGCAGGCGACGCGGGTCGGCTGGGCCGCGATCGCGGGTGTGACGGGGCTGTTGGGCGTGGTCGTGGTGGCCGCCGTCGCCGTCTTCCTGGCCGTCGTGGCCGCCATGGCGTACGTCGTGGTCGTCATGGATTAGGCGAACGGAACGGTGGCTGCGGTCACTCCGGGTCGTAGAGGCCGCCGAGTTCGGCGGCGAGGTCCGGGTCCCGCAGGCCCGGCAGGTCGTAGCCCGCGGCCTCGTCCCAGGGGATGTCGGTGTCGTCCAGGTGGACGTGCCACTCCGCGTCCCCGACGGCGCGGCGCAACTCGGTGACGGAGTCGAGGACATGGGCCGTCACCGGCAGCCAGCGGTCGGGGTCGGTCGGCAGCTTCGTGGACCCGGTGAGAAGTTCGTCGCCCCGGCCATCGTCATCCAGGTCGTACAGGTACAGGCTCTCCTCGTCGTCGTACGGGAACGACTTCGCGCGCGTGGTGACGACGCGTTCGACGGCGGCCGACTCGGCCTCGGTCAGCGGGGTCGCCCGGCGGGCGCTGTAGTAGATGGAGACGCTCATGGGCCGAGCGTACGGCGGGGGTGTGACAACCGCCGGTCGGGCGACGGGCGTGAGCCGGTCCGGGCGGTCACCGGTCCAACGCCCGTGCCACGCGCCCCGGGAGGTCGTCCCAGGGGCGGCAGTCGACCACCGGCAGTCCGTGCCGGGCCGCCTGGTCGGCGAGCCAGTGCGAGTACGCGGCGCCGACCCGCGCCCGGCTGCGCTGTTCGCCGCTGTCGGGCTCCCGGGCGGCGTAGTTGGCGGTGATCCGGTCCGGGTCGGCCTCGTGCAGGAACACCGCCCGCACCCGGCGGCCGGAACCCGCGCCCTCGTGGACGGCCGCCGCAGCGGCGGCCGGGGTGAGGTAGTCGCCCTCGACCACGGCGGGCACGTCGACGGTCAGTCGGTTGCGGACCACGCCCAGCACCGCGGGCTCCAGGGCGCGGGCCGTGGCGATCTGGAGGTCCAGCACCCGGCCGGTGGGGAGCCGGTCGATGTCCGGGACGTCGTCGAAGTGGTGGAGGGCGGGGTGGTGCTCGGCCGTCGTCATCGCCTCGACCGCGCCGACCACGTCGTCGAACTCGACCACGAACGCACCGTTCTCATCGGCCAGTTGCGCGGCGAGCCGGCTCTTGCCGATACCCGAAGCCCCGCCGATCAGCACTATGTCCCATGATGTTCCTGCCATGCGGCGAACGTATCGTGCGCGTTCCGCGTCCGCCGTGCCGCCTGGCGCTACCGTGAGTCGGACACCGGCCCACGCACCGGTTCACGAACGCCGGCCCGCGCGCGGGCGGGGGCCGACCGGGCGGGCCGTGCGGCGAGAGCAAGGAGAACGGGGAGAGCAATCATGGGCGAAACCCTGAAGACCTTCGTCGGCGGTGCCGAAGTCGACGTGCCCAACAGCATCCCGGCCATCCGCGCCGCGCTGCCGGAGGAGAGACGCGAGGAGTTCGACCGCGCCATCAACGACGCCGGTGTGGGCGAGATCCAGGCGGTCATGCGGCACTGGATGCTGGAGGCCGTGCCCGACCCGGAGGCCGAGAAGATCCTGGACCGGCTGGCTCAGGACGAGGCCGAGAGGCGGAGCGTAGCTTGAGCTTCCGCATCTCCTACGCCCCGCCCGCCGACGACACCCTGGCCAAGATGCGCGACGGCGAGACCTTCCGCACCGAGATGGCGCGCACCCTGGGTCTCGACCCGTACGGAAACGGCTCGACCGCCGTCAAGAGCGAGCGCGATCGCCGCGAGGCGACGGTCGCCGGCGCGATCGTGCTCTATTACGTCTCCCGGTCCGTCCTGATCGTCACCGTGGTGAGACTCGTCCCGCTGCCCTGACCCGGCACGGACCGTCCGGCACGAGCTGTACGACGCGGACCGTCCGGCACGGGACCGCCGCCGCGAGGGGGTGCGGCGGTCCCGGCCGTCCTCAGGCCAGCTTCGCGGCCTGGGCCTCTATCACCGCGGTCGGCAGGTCGAAGCTGCCGCCCTCACCCATCGCGGCCAGGTTGATCGAGGAGAACGAGGCGAACGAGGCGCCCTGGCGCAGCGCCGCCAGCTTCATCTCGCCCTTCTCGCCGCCCTGTTCCAGCTCCACCGTCCAGGCCACCGACTCCTCGCCGGCCTTGACCTGGGCCTCGGTGATCTTGCTGACCTTCTGCTTCTCACCGGCCGCCGTGAACTCGAAGCCACCGGCGCACTCGGTGGCCGCGGTGCGGAGCGCGGCGACCGAGTCCTGCGCGCCCTTGCCCTCGTACGAGCCGAGGGCCAGCTGCGTCGTCGTGATGTCGAAGGCCGCCTTGAAGGCGTCCTCGGGGTTGTCGGTGGCCTTGTCCATGGAGCCCTTCTTGGGCTCGCTGACGACGGTGCGCTTCGTGAACGCGCCGGGCTCGCCGACCTGTGCACCCATCAGCGCGTTCGCGAGCGGGGTGCACACCTCCTTCTCGACCTTGATGTCGTCGGCCGCCACCACGTCCTTGGCCGCGGCCTCGGAGATCTTGTGCCCCTCGACGTCGCCCTGGGCCAGCGCGGCCTTCTCCAGCTCGGCGGCGGTCAGTGCCTTGGCGGCCGGCTCCGCCGCGGCGGATTCCTTGCCCTTGGTGTCCTTGCCCTTGGCGTCGGAACCGGAATCCGAGCCGCCGCCACAACCGGCGGCGAGCAGGGCCAGGGACACCGCGGCGGCGGCAACAGCGGTACGGCGTATGGCGGAGGAGCGCATGGATCCGGTCCGTCTCTCTGAGCGGGGATTTCGGGTGCGCTCACCTTATGAGCGAAACTTGGTTTGACGATCAATCAATTTGGGCATGGGATGCGATCGTGACGACGTCGTGATCATTCTGTGAAAGCGCCATTCGTCGTCGCAAGGCGCGTCGAGTACCGACACCGACGGGCGAACCGCTCTTTTCCACCGGATACCGCAACATGGCATTGCATGCCATCACTTGCCACCCCGTACCGGGGCATGGCTCGTCCCGGGTGACGGTGTGTCGGGTCGAGCCGCGGCGGGGCATGCCGCGATGCGTCGGGTCGATGCGGACGCCCGCGGGCCCGCCCGTCAGTCGGCCGGGCGGCGGGTCAGGTGGGCGAACGCGTCCAGGTTCCGCGTGGACTCGCCGCGCGACACCCGCCACTCGTACTCCTTGCGGATGGAGCTCGCGAAGCCCAGCTCCAGCAGGGTGTTGAACGAACCGTCGGCCGCTTCGAGCACCGTGCCGAGCAGCCGGTCCAGTTCCTCCGGGGTGACCACGGACAGCGGCAGCCTGCCGGTCAGATAGATGTCGCCGAGCCGGTCGATGGCGTAGCTCACGCCGAAGAGGCGGAGGTTGCGCTCCAGCAGCCAGCGGTGGACCGCCGCGTCGTTCTCGTCGGGGTGGCGCACGACGAAGGCGTTGAGGGAGAGCGAGTGCTTGCCGACGCGCAGGGAGCAGGTGGTGGACAGCTTGCGCGTGCCGGGCAGCGTGACCACGTAACCGCCCGGTTCGGGGCTCTCCCAGGCGAGCCCGGCGTCCTCCAGGGTCGCCTCGATGACCCGCGCGGCCCGTACCGCCGCCTCGTCGGCCGGAGCCGTCACCGCGTCGGCCGGAGCCGTCACCGCGTCGGCCGGAGTCGCCGCCGCTTCGGTCGGCGCGGCGCCGCGGGGTACGTCGTCGGGTGCGTCAGCCATGGTGCGAGCGTACGCGGCGACGGCGGTGTTCGTGCATCGCGGCCGTGTACACCTCGGCGGTCGCGGACGCCGCGGTGCCCCAGCCGAAGCCCTGGGCGTGCGCTGCGGCGGCGGCACCCATTCGGGTGACCAGTTCCGGCGCCTCGGCGAACCGGGCCAGGGCCCGCGCGTACGCGGCGGGGTCGTGGCCCGGTATCAGGAAGCCGCTGACCCCGTCCCGCACCGCCACCGGCAGACCGCC
Organism: Streptomyces sp. sk2.1; assembly: GCF_008120935.1. GTDB lineage: Bacteria > Actinomycetota > Actinomycetes > Streptomycetales > Streptomycetaceae > Streptomyces. The sequence goes on along the minus strand of NZ_RDBO01000055.1, from coordinate 452,639 downwards.
CACGGCCGCCGCGACGACCGGGGTGCCCGCCGCCTGGGCCTCTATGGCGACCAGCCCGAAGGACTCGCTGTACGAGGGCATGACCAGCACGGACGCGGCCCGGAACCAGTCCGCGAGCTGGTCCTGCCCGACCGGCGGCTGGAACCGCACGACGTCGGCGATGCCGAGCCGGGCCGCCAGCTTCTGCAGCCCCTCCGGCTTGGCGAGCCCGCTGCCGCTCGGGCCGCCGACGACCGGTACGACCATCCGGGAGCGCAGCGCGGGATCGCGGTCCAGCAGGACGGCGACCGCCCGCAGCAGCACGTCGGGGGCCTTCAGCGGCTGGATGCGGCCCGCGAAGAGCGGGATCAGCGCGTCCTGCGGCAGCCCGAGGCGGGCCCGCGCCGCGGCGCGCCCGTCGGCGGGGCTGAAGCGGTCCAGGTTGACCCCGGGGTGGACGACGGCGACGGATTCCGGGGCGGCCTCGTAGAAGCGGACGAGTTCGGCCGCCTCCTCGGCGGTGTTCGCGATCAGCCGGTCGGCCGCGTCGACGATCTGGGTCTCGCCGATGACGCGGGCGGCCGGCTCGGGGGTGTCGCCCTCCGCGAGCGCCGCGTTCTTCACCTTCGCCATGGTGTGCATGGCGTGGACGAGCGGGACGCCCCAGCGCTGGGCGGCGAGCCAGCCGACGTGGCCGGAGAGCCAGTAGTGGGAGTGGACCAGGTCGTAGTAGCCGGGGCGCTGGCCGGCCCACGCCTGCATCACGCCGTGCGTGAAGGCGCAGAGCTGGGCGGGCAGCTCCTCCTTGGCCAGGCCCTCGTACGGGCCCGCGTCGATGTGCCGGACCAGGACGCCGGGTGCCAACTCCACCGCCGGGGGCAGCCCGCCGGTGGTGGACCGGGTGAAGATCTCGACCTCGATGTTGATCGCGGCGAGGCGTCTGGCCAGCTCCACGATGTAGACGTTCATGCCGCCCGCGTCGCCCGTGCCCGGCTGGTGCAGCGGCGAGGTGTGCACGGAGAGCATCGCGATCCGGCGGGGCCTTCGGTGGCCGCCGGGGAAGGCCGTGGGAAACCTGAGGCGCGGCGCGACCCGGCTGCTGCCGAGCCGGGAGACGTACTGGGTCACGTCGTCCGGTCCTCCTCATTCAGGATTCTGGCTCGTTCGGGGCACGACACCGGAGGGACCTGGGCCCCTCCGGGGGCTGCAACAGCGGAATCTCTCCTTTCATTTCCGCTTTGCCAAATCATTACGACGAGTCGGCGCGACGGGCGACTCGCGCGCCGTCACGGCGAGTGACCGATCGCGGTGCCGCCGGGCCGCCCGTCCATCCGGTCCGGGCCGGTGCGCGGTCGCCCGCCGGACCCGTTCGCACCCGGTCCGCGGCCGTCCGCCGGTCCGCGCCCGTCCGGGCCGGGTCCGCGGAATCGTTACGCTCGCTGTCATGCGCCCCATCGGCACCGCGACCCGCGGGACCACCAATCCGAACCGGCTCCGCCGCATGGACCGCTGGATCGCCGCCACCCACGGCCCGGCCCTGCGCCGCGCCGACCGCCCGGTCGCCGTGGACCTCGGGTACGGGGCCGCCCCCTGGACCGCCGTCGAGCTGCTGCACCGGCTGCGCACCGCCGAGCCGCGCACCGCCGTGGTCGGCATCGAGATCGATCCGGAACGGGTCGCGGCGGCGAAGCCGTACGAGCGCGAGGGCCTGACCTTCCTGCACGGCGGGTTCGAGATCCCGCTCCCCGAGCGCCCCGACCTCGTCCGGGCGGCGAACGTGCTGCGCCAGTACGACGAGGGCGAGGTCGCCGAGGTCTGGGAGCGGCTGTGCGCGCGCCTCGCGCCGGGCGGGCTCCTGGTGGAGGGGACCTGCGACGAGATCGGGCGCCGGCACGTCTGGGTGGCGCTCGGCCCGGAGGGTCCGCGCACGGTCACGTTCGCGACTCGGCTCGGCTCCCTGGACCGCCCCTCCGACCTGGCGGAACGCCTGCCGAAGGCGCTGATCCACCGCAACGTGCCGGGCGAACCGGTGCACGCCTTCCTGCGGGACTTCGACCGGGCGTGGGCGGCGGCGGCCCCGTACGCGTCGCTGGGCGCCCGGCAGCGCTGGATCACGGCGGTGCGGGCGCTGTCGGGCGACTGGCCGCTGGCCGACGGGGTACGGCGGTGGCGCCAGGGCGAGGTCACGGTGCGGTGGGACGCCCTTCGGCCCGGCACGCGCTGAACGGACCGGACGCGACCGCCTCTTCTCGGGGTGCGCCGGCGCAGTGGATCCGGTCGGTGGGTCAGCGGACCGGTGGACCGGCGGGTCGACGGGCCGTCCCGGATGCCGACGGATCAGCGGCCGGACGCCTGCCGATGCGGCGGGAACGGGAACGGGCCGCCGTTCGTCCAGAAGAGGGGACGGGGGGCGATGGGGGCGCGGGGGAGATTCGCGGGGGCGGCAAGGAGTTCGYGGGAGCGTCACCGGTGCAGCGGCCGATGCGGGTGACCGTCAGGACAGCGGGCGTGCGCCTCTGTTGCTTTTCGGTACGGCATGGCACGATCTCGTCATCGGCGAAAAGTTACTGACGGGAAATCAGATTTACTCGGAGGGGAATCCCGTGAACCGACGTCACTGTGCCTCGGCCGCGATCACTCTGGTCTGCGCGCTGTCCGTGCTCATCACGCCGGTACCGGCCTTCGCCGCGCCCACTCCCCCCTCCGAAACGCCGAAGAAGACCCTCGAAGAGGTCCGCGAGGAGATCGACGACCTCTACCGCAAGGCGGGGGCGGCCACCGACGCGTACAACCTCGCCGAGGAGCGGGCCGAGAAGCAGTCCGGCGAGATCGTGAAGCTGGCCCGCGCCATAGTCGTGGGCCAGGCGAAGATCGCCGACCTGAAGAACCGGGCCGGCGCCCAGGCCCGCGAGCAGTACCGCACCGGGGGGCTGCCGCCCGGCGCCCAGTTCATGCTCAGCAACGACCCGCAGCTGTTCCTGGATGGGGTGAGCCGGGTCAGGGAGGGCCAGCAGGCCGCGAAGGGCGTTCTGGGGGAACTGACCAGGGCCCAGCAGGACTTGGAGACGTACACCAAGGACGCGAACGCCAACTGGAAGAAGCTCGAAGCCGGCCGGATCAAGCAGGCCAAGGCCAAGAAGAAGATCGACGCGCAGATAGCGGCGGCGAAGAAGCTGGAGTCCCGGCTCAAGAAGGAGGAGCGGGCCCGCCTGCTCAAGCTGGAGCAGGAAGCCGCGTACAAGCAGCAGACGGCCTGGCTCAGCTCCGGCGCGCTGAAGGACATCAACCGCAGCGCGAGCAAGCGCGGCAAGGAGGCGGTGGCCTTCGCGACGGCCCAGATCGGCAAGCCGTACGTCTGGGGGGCCGAGGGCCCCGACTCGTACGACTGCTCCGGACTCACGTCCCAGGCGTGGGCCGCGGCGGGCCGCCCGATCCCGCGCACCTCGCAGGAGCAGTGGCGGCTGCTGCCGCGCATCGCCATCAAGGACATGCGCCCCGGCGACCTGATCATCTACCACGACGACGCCAGCCACGTGGGCATGTACGTCGGCGACGGCGCGATCGTCCACTCCCCGCGCCCCGGCCGCAACGTCACACTGGCGGGCGCGGGCTCGATGCGGATACTCGGCGTGGTGCGCCCGGACAAGTGATGTCCGGCGGCGGGGGACGGACGGGGAACACTGACCGGAGGGCCCGGCGAGAGGACCGGACGGCGGGTCCGGCGGCAGGTCCCGCGGCGGGTCCGACAGGGGTTCCCTTTCCGCCGGAGTGACCCGCGCCACCCGCCCCGCCGCTGCCACGTGACCTTTGTCATGCCCCGGCAGCCCCGCGCCCACCGATGCTTCTCGCCGGATCCGTGACATGACGCGGCTTATGGCTGTGCGTGTGACGGCAACCGCACCCGGAACGCCATTCCTTTCCCGTGCCGAGGACCGCTATCGTCCCCGTCTGGCGGGTCGTCGATCGGCGCTCCGCCGTGCCCTCGGGGGGAGGGAAGGAAAACCGAACCAATGCCCGTATCCATACCGCAGCAATGCGAGGCCACCGCTGCGGACGCCTCCTTCGGCTCCGACCTCGTCCTCCTGGTCATCGGGGACGACCCGGCGGGCACCTTCACCGTCCCCGAGCTCCCGGCCGCGGCCGGCACGCGGATCCGCATCCGCACCGCCCGCAACCTGACCGAGGCGGGCCGGCTGCTCACGGACGACGTCGACTGCGTCCTGCTGGACCTGGCCCTGCCCACCGGCAGCGAGACCCGTGCCGCCGCCCTCGGGGCGGGGGACGCCGCGGGCCCCGACGAGCTCGCCGCGCTCCGGCACGTACTGCGGATCGCGCCGCGCCACGCCGTGCTCGCCCTCACGGCGGAGGACGACGCCGAGCTGGCCGCCGAGGCGGTACGGGTCGGCGCCCAGGACTACCTCTGCCGCGACGACCTGGACGGGCGGCTGCTCAGCCGCGCCATCCGGTACGCCGTCGCCCGCAAGCGCGCCGACGTCGCCCAGCGCCGGCTCACCGAGTCCACGCTGCGCGCCCAGGAGAACGCCCGGCTCGAACGCGGTCTGCTCCCCACTCCCCTGCTCGAAGGCTCCGACCTGCGCTTCGCGGCCCGATACCGGCCCGGCCGCAGCCGCGCGCTGCTCGGCGGGGACTTCTACGACACGGTCCGCACGCCCGACGGCACCGTCCACGCGATGATCGGCGACGTCTGCGGGCACGGCCCCGACGAGGCGGCGCTCGGCGTCGAACTCCGCATCGCCTGGCGGGCGCTGACCCTGGCCGGACTGTGCGGCGACGACCTGCTCTCCACCCTCCAGGAGGTCCTGGAGCACGAGCGGGAGAGCGAGGAGATCTTCGCGACGCTCTGCACCGTGGACATCGCCCCCGACGGCCGCCGCGCCGGTCTCTGCCTGGCGGGCCACCCGGCCCCGCTCATCGCCCGGCAGGGACGGGCCGCGCACCTCCTCCCGTACGAGGACGGCGGCCCGGCGCTCGGGCTGCTGCCGCACGCCCGCTGGCCGCGCCGGCAGGTGGACCTCGGCGGCACCTGGAGCCTGATGATGTACACGGACGGGCTGATCGAGGGACGGGTCGGACCGACCGGCACCCAGCGGCTCGGCCAGGACGGCATGGTCGCGATGATCAACCGGCAGCTGGCGGAGGGGCTCACCGGCGAGGAGCTGCTGGACGCCGCGGTCACACAGGTGCGGGAGCTGAACGGCGGCGAGCTGACCGACGACGTCGCGGTCCTGCTGCTCGACCGCGACCAGGACCGCCTCCACCGGGCCCCCGAGGGCGACCGGAGCCGGAGCGTCGCGCGCTCCCGCCCCTGATCGCCGTCATCCCCGATCGCCGTCGTCCCCGATCGTTGTCGTCCCCGATCGGCATCGTCCTCGGCGGACGCGGGCGTGGGCGCGATGGGTTCCCGACGTCCGCCGCGGACGATCAGCGTCCGCCGTTGTAGGGCCCGTACGGGCCGTCGCTGCTGGAGCCGCCCCGTCGGCCGCCGCCCGAGACCGCCTGCAGTGCGGGCCGTACGTCCACCAGGAAGACGATGGACGCGACCGCGCCCGCCAGCTGGAGGAACAGCATCGGCACGAAGAGGTTCACGGCGACGGCGATGCCGAGGATGATCAGCCAGAAGGACTTCTTCTGCTTGTCCGCGGCCCGGTAGGCGTCCTCACGGGCCATCGCCGCCATGACCAGCGCGACCACGGCCAGCACGAGCATGACCATGTAGAGCAGCCAGACGAATGTGCTGAATCCTGTGAGCAACATGGTGTGTGCACCGCCTAATCAAATGGATGAGCGCCTCGCGGCCAAGGTACCGGGACGAAGGGCCGGGCACCCCTGAAGGTGCCCGGCCCACGCTCCGCCACACCCCTCGGCGGCCGGCAACCGTCACGGGGCCGGGACGCCGCGGGTGCTACTTCGCGCTCGGCGGGGTGGTCTTCTTCGCGGCGGGCTTGCGCGCGGGCGCCTTCTTCGCGGATGCGGCGGCGGTCCCGCCCTCCGCACCGGCGGTCTTCGGAGCGGCCTTCGCCGCCGGCCTCGGGGCGGGCTTCGAAGCGGGCTTCGTCGCGGGCCGCGAAGCGGACGACGCCTTCGCCGTTCCCGCGGTCTTCGCCGTTCCCGCGGTCTTCGCCGTCCCGTTGGCCTTCGCCGTCCCGGTGGCCGGCCTCGCCTTCGTGGTGTCCGCCGGGCGGGACTCCCTGCGCGGCTCGACGACGACGGCGATCTCGACGATCTCGTCGGCCGTCTCGCCGCGCCAGTTCTTCACGGTCTGCTCGCCGCGCTCGGCGACCTTCTCGTACGCCTCGCGGGCCCGCACCGCGTACTCCGCGGCCACGCCCAGGCTGCGCAGCGCCAGGTCCTGGGCGTTCTCGCCCAGCTTCCGCAGATCGCTGTCGAACGACCCGATCACCTCGGTGACCTTGGCCTGCACGGTGGCCTGCGCCTCCTTGGCCTGCGAGGTCACCTTCTCCTGCACGGCCTTGGGGTCGGCGTTGCGCACGGCCTCGATGCGCTCCGGCGCCTCGGTGCGCAGCTGCTCGATCAGCGCCGGGACCTTGCGCGCCTGCTCGACGGCGAGATCGGCCGTACCGGCGGCGAAGTAGAGGGGGGTCGGGTCGGTGAGGGTCTTGCGCAGGTCATCGGTGATGGCCATGACTGTGGTCCTCCCGGATCATCAGGCTCGGTGTGAGGGTTCTCAGGGCTTGGAAGCCGGATCGGCGCCGTCGCCGCCGGCCGCGCGGGAACCGTCGGCGTCCGGTGCGGACCGGTCCTCGGCCTCCGCCCCGGCCGCGCCGCCGGTCCCCGGTCCGGCTTCGGCGCCGGCTTCCGGTCCGGGCTCGTACCCGTTCTCCTTGCGGAAGGAGTCGTAGATCTGCAGCAGAACGCTCTTCTGCCGCTCGTTTATGGAGGGGTCGGCCAGAATCACCGCCCGGGTCTCCAGCTCCTCCCGCTCCCGCTCGTCCAGGATCCCGGCCCGTACGTAAAGGGTCTCGGCCGAGATCCGCAGCGCCTTGGCGACCTGCTGCAGCACCTCGGCACTCGGCTTGCGCAGCCCGCGCTCGATCTGGCTGAGGTAGGGATTGGACACTCCGGCGGCGTCGGCGAGCTGCCGCAGCGACAGCTGCGCCGTACGCCGCTGCTCGCGCAGGTACTCACCGAGATTGCCGACGTTGAGTGATGCCATGCCCCGATGGTGCGCCACCCTTGCTAACTTTTGCAAGCAGGCGCTTGCAAAAGTGCGCCACACCACTCGTTCGGCCGCGACCGGGGGCGGACGCGTGGCGTGTGTCCTGTCCCTGCGATGCGTGGGCGGTCCCGATGCCGTTCGAGCACGGCAGAAGTACTGGCGCCTTCGCCGACATCACGGCCCGGCCCGCATCGACCTCTGCGAGGAGCTCGCCGCAGGGCTCCGGCCCGGCCCGCCGCCATCACCGGCTCGTCCGCCGGGCCGAGACCCTTCACGACCCGGTCCGGGTCAAAGGGCCCGGGGTCGAGCCGGCCAGGAGGGCACCCCGGCCGACAACAGCCGGGTTCCCCGCACGTGCCGCGCCGATCCGCATGTTCACGCCTCCCCGCCGGAGGAAACCGGCGATGAGCGACGACTTCCACGTCTCCCTCGGCAGCATCGCCCGGTTCCACCGGCGCTTCCCCGCCGAGAGCCCGATTCGCGGCGCCGACCGCGCCCGGCTCGCGAAAACCGTCAGGTCATCGGCTGCGGAGATCGAGTCCCGGCTCGGCAACCCCGACGGCACGGCCGCGCTCCTCGCCACGGGAACGCCAGTCAGCGCGCGATGATGCAGAAGGGGTGCCCAGCGGGGTCGGTGAGGACCCGTGCCCTGTCCCCGTGCGGCTGGTGATCCGGCTTGCCCGCGCCCAGTTCCAGCAGCCGGGCCTCGGCCTCGTCCAGGCTCTCCGTGACCTTGAAGCAGATATGAAGCTGCTGGGGAACGGTCCGGCCGGGCCAGCTCGGAGCCCGGTGGCCCTCGACCCGCTGGAAACCGATGAAGAGTCCGTCCCCGCGGTTGAGACCGGCGAACTCGGCGTCCGACTCCGGGTGCGGTTCAAAGCCGGTGGCCTGCTGATAGAACGCCGCCAGAGCCGGCGGATCGGGGCAATCGAGGGTTATCGCGACCAGTTCCATCCGCAGGGACATGAGACCTCCGAGCCGATCAGCGGACTTCCGCGCACGCCGGAGAGATGGCCGACTGCGGATGAGCGGGACGGGGAGAGCGCGTTCGTTCCACTCAACCGCAAGCACAGCAGGTCAGGGCCTTCGCATGCCAACAGTTATCCGGGACAGGACAGGGGCGGACGAGTGGCGCGGCGCGGCCCCGCCGGAGATCCGGCGGGGCGGCCCGGCCGGTCCGTCAGCCGCGGCGGCCCGACGCCCTCGCGGCGCCGCGGGCCCGGCTCGCGACGATCGCGCCCACCACGACGGCGAGCGCGTGGACGGTGACGCCGACCGCGAACCCGCCCGGCAACCAGCCGAGCAGGCCGGCGTCGTCATGGTCGACGAGCCGGCGGATCACCCCCTGCGCCCCGAGTACGAAAAGGGCCACACCGAGGCCCTGAAGGAGGTCGTACTTCATCCGGCACCTTCCCGAATCCCCAGATCTCCGGAACGCCACGACGCCGCGACACCGCTGTCACCGAGGCGATTACAATGCACTCGCACTGTAATACGCCGAGCAGCCGGTTGCAATGCAACCGCATGGCAACCAATGGGGAAGGACGCGCCGTGCCGAAGGTCGTGGATCATGAGCAGCGCAGGAAGCGCCTGGTCGAGGCGGTCTGGGCGCTGGCGGTCCGGGGCGGCATCGAGCAGGTGACCCTGCGCAAGGTGGCCGACGAAGCAGGCGTCTCCATGGGGCAGGTGCAGCACTACTACCCGTCGATGCAGGCTCTGATCCGCGACGCGCTCGACCTGGCCACCCGGGCCGTGAACGCGAGCATCGAGAGCGCGGTCCACGCGGCCGGGGCGACGGACCCGGAAACCGTCCTCCGCGCCTGCCTCCACGCCCTGATCAGCCCGGACGAGGCCGGCCTGCGGCTCATGCGGTTCTCGCTGGCGGCGGCCGGGCGGGCCGTCTCCGACCCGACGACGGCCAGGATCCTCGCCCCGGGCGACGACGAACTGCTCTCCTTCACCGCCGGACTCATCACCGCGGCCCGCCAGGAGCGGGGCGGCGAACCCCGCGGCTCGGAGCTCGTCGACGCCGACATCTGCTGGTCGCTCGCCACGAGCCTCGGAGTGGACGTGGCCCTCGGGTACCGCACGCCGGACGCCGCCGCACGGGTACTCGGCCACCACATCGACCGGGCCCTCGGACCGGACCGGCGCGGGACGACGGCCTGAGGCGGCCCCTCCCCCGCCCGCGGGGTGCCGTCGCGGCGGCGTGCTCGCCGCGAAATCGTGGGGGCGGAGCCGTCGATCCGGCTCCGCCCCCACGCGTTCATGCCGTCGGCGGACACCGGGACCGGCGCCGCCGGAAACCCGGCGGGCCGTCACCCGACGAGGGCCTCCCAGGTCTTCGGGCCCGCCTGGCCGTCGACGACCAGGCGGTTGACGCTCTGGTAGGAGCGGACGGCGGAGTTGGTCACCGAGCCGAAGCCGCCATCGACGGCGAGGCCCGCGCTGTGCTTGTTCAACGCCGTCTGGAGGGCGCGCACATGCGATCCGGAGCTGCCGTTCCGGAGCGTGTAGACCAGCTTCGCCCAGGTCTTCGGGCCGACCTGGCCGTCCGCCACCAGGCCCTTGGAGGACTGGAACTTCTTGACCGCGGCGACCGACACCGAGCCGTAGTTGCCGTCGGCGGTCAGCGCCCTGCCGCGCTGGGTCATCAGGTACTGGACGACCTTCACGGTCGCGCCCACGGCGCCCGGGTTGATGGACGACCAGCCGCCGCCGAGGTCCACGCCGCGGGCGGCGAGGTAGGAGACCGGGTTGACCGTGGAGCCCAGCCCTCCGCTGTGGGTCTCGAAGTGGAGGTGGGGCCCGGTCACGTTGCCGGTGGCGCCCATGTCGGCGATGCGCTGCCCCGCGGAGACCTTGGCGTTCAGCCCGATCCGGAACGCGCTGAGATGCCCGTAGTAGGTGTACCGGCCGCTGCCGTGCGAGATGACCAGGCCGTTCCCGGTGCGCCCGGACAGGACGTTGCGACCGCGGCGGATCACGGTGCCGGCGGCCGCGGCGTAGACGGCCGTGCCCACCGAGTTGGTGACGTCCTGGCCCGCGTGCGGGTAGCCGCCGCGCGAGGCCCCGTAGTGGCCGCCCGCGGGGAAGTGGCCCCGGGCGGGGTTGCACCAGCGGCCGTCCTTGAGCGTCGCCGCCGAGGCCGACGAGGTCAGGGCCGGTACGCCCGTGAGCGCCACCCCCAGCCCGGCGCCGACGCCGAGCAGCAGCTTTCTGCGCGACGGGCCCACCGGCCGGAGGTCCCGCAGTTCTTCCACCGCGCCGTCGGCCGGACCGCACTGCTCACACATGTCCCGTCCTCCTTCGTTTCCCGCTCGTCCCGCACCCGCGATCCGGCGGACCACGCATGCGATTTGGCGAGAGCATGGCAGAGAGGGAAAGGGCTCTCCAGGGTCCTGGGGTCCACCTCCGTGGCAGGTACCTGCCGGATGCAACCTCTGTGACCGGGCCGCCGTTTCACGGGTGAAACGGTCATCCGCAACATCCGTCGAACGGGGGGACGTGTCGGTTTTTTCCCCGGTCCCACGAGGCGGGAACAGGGGTGCCGGGGCGCACGGTTCCGGTTCGGTGCGGACGCGCGTGGGCCCGCGGGATGATTCGGGCCTGGGCCCGGGGGCCCACCGACGGTTCCCGCCTGGGCCCGGTACGGGCGGGCCGGCAACGCCGGTGTCCGCGGTTGACCTTCCCCCCGGGGGAAGCCGCAGCATCGACGGGGCCGGGCGACGCGTCCGGCACGAGGAGGAACCGGACCGTGGAACTGCTGACCATCGGGGCGTTCGCGAAGGCGTCCAGGCTGTCGCCGAAGGCACTGCGCCACTACGACGAACTCGGCCTGCTGCCCCCCGCCCGCGTCGACCCGCTGACCGGCTACCGCTTCTACGCGCCGGAGCAACTGGACCGGGCACGGCTGGTGGCCTGGCTGCGCCGTCTCGGCATGCCGCTGGCCCTCGTCCGGCACATCGGCACGCTGGAGGCGGCCGAGGCGGCCCGGGAGGTCCGCGCGTTCTGGGCCCGGGTCGAGGCCGACACCGCCGCGCGGCGGGACCTGGCCGGTTTCCTCGTCGACCACCTGTCACGGAAGGACCCCGCCATGTCCCCGACCACCCAGCCCCTGGAACTCCGTTACGCCGCGCTCTCCGACACGGGCCTGGTCCGGGAGAGCAACCAGGACACCGTCCACGCCGGGTCCCGGCTGCTCGCCGTCGCCGACGGCTTCGGCGGCGCGGGGGCGCCCGCGGGCGCCGCGGCCGTCGAAGCGCTCAAACGCCTGGAGACCGACGGCATCCCGGCGGGCGACCTCCTCAACGTCCTGGAGACCGCCGTCGAGCGGGCCGGACGGGCCGTGCACGACGCCATCGGCGCGGACGCCGCGGCGGCGGGGACCGGTACGACGCTCACCGCGATGCTGTGGACCGGATCGCAGCTGGCCCTCGTCCACATCGGCGACTCCCGCGCCTACCTCCTGCGCGACGGGGAGCTGTTCCAGATCACCCACGACCACACCATGGTCCGGGCGATGGTCGACGAGGGCCGGATCACCGAGGAGGAGGCGACCGTCCACCCCCAGCGGTCCCTGCTGATCCGGGCCCTGGGCGGGGCGGACGGCGCCGGGCCCGACCTGCGCCTGCACGACGCCCGGGCCGGGGACCGCTACCTCCTCTGCTCCGACGGCCTGTCCGGCGTCGTCCCGGCCGAGGAGGTGCGCCGGGTCGTCACGACGGCCCGCGATCCGGAGCGGGCCGTACGCGAACTCGTCTCCCTGGCCAACCGTTCCGGCGGCCCCGACAACGTCAGCTGCGTGGTCGCCGACGTGGTGGAGCCCGGCAGCGGCAGCAATCGGCCGTGACCGGAACGGGACACGGGCGCCCCCGCCCCGGTCTACGATCGGCCGACGGCTCCAGAGAGGCAGACACCGCATGAAGATCCTGATCGCCGGGGGCGCCGGCTACATCGGCAGCACGGTCGCGTCCGCCTGCGAGGACGCGGGCATCACCCCCGTCGTCCTCGACAACCTGGTGACGGGCAGGCGGGAGTTCACCGCGGGACGGGCCTTCCACGAGGGCGACATCGCGGACGGCCCCCTGATCGACCGGATCTTCGCCGAGCACCCCGACATCGAGGCCGTCGTCCACTGCGCGGCCCTGATCGTGGTCCCGGACTCGGTCGCCGACCCGATCGGCTACTACCGGGCGAACGTGGCCAAGAGCCTGGAATTCGTCGACCACCTCCTGCGCAACGGCTGCACCCGCATGGTCTTCAGCTCGTCCGCCTCCATCTACGCCGCCGCCGAGGACCTGACGGTCGACGAGGACTCCCCCATCGCCCCGCAGAGCCCGTACGCGCGGACCAAGGCGCTGTGCGAGGAGATGTTCGCCGACATCGCCGCGTCCCTGCCGCTGCGGGTGCTGTCCCTGCGCTACTTCAACCCGATCGGCGCGGACCCGAGGATGCGGACGGGGCTGCAACTGCGCCGCCCGAGCCACGCCCTGGGCAAGATGATGCAGGCGCGGGAGGAAGGGGTCCCGTTCCGGATCACCGGGACCGACTACCCGACGCGCGACGGCTCCGGCCTGCGGGACTACGTCCACGTCTGGGACCTGGCCGCCGCGCACGTGGCCGCGCTCCGTGCCTTCGACACCCTCCTGCCGCCCCCCGGCACCGGGCCCGCGACCGTCCCCGCCTCCACCGTCATCAACCTGGGCACCGGGACCGGCACCACCGTGCGCGAACTCCTGGACGCCTTCAACGGCGTGGTCGACATCCCCGTCCCGGCGGTCGACGCCCCGGCCCGGCCCGGCGACGTCGCGGGGGCGTGCACCCGCGGCGAGCGGGCCGAACAGCTGCTGGGATGGCGGCCCCGGTACTCGCTGACGGAGGGCATCCGCCACTCCCTGGAGTGGGCCGCCCTGCGCGAGAAGGTGCTCGGCGACCCCTCGTAGGCCGGGCGGGGCCTTCCGCGCCCCCCTGTGCGATCACGGCACGGCCCCGACGGCGGGTCGTTAGTATCCGGGCCATGGCTATCGACCCCGGATACACCTGCTCCCGCTGCGGCGAACACCACGCGGAACTCCCGATGGGGTACTCGACCATGGCCCCTGACATCTGGGACGTGCGCCTGGAGAGCGACCCCGACAGCATGCTCTCCTCCGACCAGTGCATCGTCAGGCACGAGCACTACTTCATCAAGGGCCTGATCGAGATACCCGTGTTCGGCAGTGCGGAGCCCTTCTCCTGGGGTGTCTGGGTCTCGCTCAGCCGGGAGAACTTCACCCGCGCCCTGGACGTGTGGGAGGCCCCGGGCCGCGAGTCCGAGCAGCCCTACTTCGGCTGGCTGAGCACCGAGTTGGGGCTGTACTCGCCCCGCACCACCAACCTCAAGACGAACGCGCACACCCGCCCGATCGGCCTGCGCCCCCGGATCGAGCTGGAGCCCACCGACCATCCGCTCGCCGTCGAACAGCGCACCGGCATCACGCGCGACCGGGTCCGGGAGATCGCCGAGGCGGTGCTGCACGCCGCCGGCCCGGACGCCTGACCGCACCGCCCGCCCCACCACCGGCCCCATCGCCCGGCCGCACCGGCATCCGGCCGCACCGACGCCCCGGCGGACCCGGCCGCGACGGACCGCCACCCGCTACCGCCCCGCCTCCAGCCCCGACCGCAGCTGCGCGAAGGCCAGTTCGGCCGCCTCCACCGCGGGACCGTACGCCTGCTCCGCGCTCTCCCCGCCGTCGATCCGCCGCCAGTTCTCCAGCCCCAGGATGCGCAGCACGGCGATGATCTGGCCCGCGGCCAGCCTGTCCCCCGTACCGTCGCCCAGCGCGCGGGCGAGCGCCTCCTCCGAGCGGTTCTGGTAGGCGTACAGGCGCGCCACCAGGGACGGCGTCCCGTACAGCAGCCGCGTGAACGCCACCACCGCGGGCACGTCGCAGAGCCCGGTCACCGGGTCCCGCCGCTCCAGTCCGGCCAGGAAGTGGCGGTGCAGGGCGTCCAGGGGCGATTCGGTGTCCGCTCGGGCGGCGACCACCCGGGCCGCCTCGTCCTCGTGGTCGGCGAACCGGTGGAGGGCCAGGTCCTCCTTGGTCGGGAAGTACCGGAACAGGGTCGGCTTGGAGATGTCGGCGGCCGCGGCCACCTCCGCCACCGAGACCTTGTCGAAGCCCCGTTCCAGGAACATCGCGATCGCCGCCTCGGAGACCGCCTCGTACGTCAGCCGCTTCTTGCGCTCCCGCAGGCTCATCGGCGCCCCGTCCGTACCGCCCGCACCACCCGTGCCCGCCGCGCGTTCCACCGGTTCCGGACCGGGCCTCTCTCCGCTCATGACCATGAAGCGTACGCCCCCGACCTCAACCGGACTTGATGTCCACCAGCGCCGCGATCCCGTCCAGCACCCGTTCCAGCCCGAAACCGAACTCGCGGTCGGACCCGCCCCGCACCCCCGGCGTCCCGGACTCCAGCAGCCGGGAGAGGGACGGATGGTGCACGGGGTCCACGAGCCGGTTCAGGGTGCGGTTGTACCCGGCCCTCACCTCCTGCGCCGGAATGCCCCGTACCGCCCCGGCCTCGGCGAGGTCGCCCGTCAGCAGCGCCTCGTTCCGCACGAACCCGTTGACCAGGAGGACGACGGAGTTCCTCTCGTCCGCGTCCAGACCGGTGCCCTCCAGGCACTGGAGCCCCTGCTCCCACCAGGCGACGGAGTTCGGGCTGACGGGCGGCCCCGGGACCGGGACGCGGAGCATCCACAGGTTGCGGTGGAGGACCCGGCGCTGCGCGCGGGCCCACTCCGCGAGCGCCGCCCGCCAGTCGGCGCCGCCCTCCGGCGCGGGCAGCGGGGACGGCGGGCCCATCGCCGCGTCCTGCATCAGGACGTACAGCTCGTCCTTGGCGGACACGTACCGGTAGAGCGACATCGTCGAGGCGCCCAGGTCCTTGGCGATCCGTCCCATCGAGACCCCGCCGAGCCCCTCGGACGCCGCCACCGCCACCGCGGCGTCCACGATGCGGGCCAGGGTCATCCCGGGTTTCGGCCCCTTGACCGGGCGCTCCCGCAGCCCCCAGGCGACCTCGATGCTGGCCGGCAGGTCCGCACCGCCCGCCGGGGCCTTCGTCTGAGTCACCGGAAACCACCTTCCCTCGAACCTTTCCTGGGTACGCGCGATGAGTACGCAGTGCTGGTCAGGGCGAGGGCGGCAGGGCACGAACCGGCACGGCCGTCTCGTCACGACACCGGGAGGAAGGTGCAACTCGACGCAAGGTCAACGTACTTGCACTGTCGGCGATCGGCCACCCCCACATTGCGCCACCCGGACAGCCACCCGGCCCGGCACGCGGACAGCCACGCGGCGCGGCACACGGGACGGCACGCGGACGCACGGGGCGGACGCACGGACGGGCGCGCGAGGAAGCTCCCCGCGCGCCCGTCCGTCCGTCGCCCCCGCGGCGGTCCTCAGAACACGTCCGGGCACCAGGCGCGCCGCGCCGCCCGGAACATCCCCTCGGCCAACGCCACCGCGCCCGGCGTGCGTTCCTCGACGCGCCCCAGCGCCGCCAGCCTGACCGGCGACTCGTCACCCAGGTAGAGGGTGCCCAACTCCCGTACGTCCAGGGCGATGTCGGGCTCGACGGTGGTCGGGGCGCAGCTCGCCCCGGTCGGTGAGCCCTCCAGCCGGTAGCGGCCGGCCGACAGGCCCGAGGCGTCGTGGACGTCCAGCACGAGCGTGCCGGGCACGGCGTAGGTACGGGCCTCCAGGGCGCGCACGACGTCCAGGACCCGCACCCACAGCCAGTCCGCCTGGGTCACGACGCGGGCCGCGCGCGGGTCCGGGAGGAGGAGGGGCAGCAGGTCGTCGGGGGCGCGGTAACCGGTGCGGACCGTGGTGACCCAGTCGATCGAGCAGACGAAGTGCCAGAGCGTGCGCTCCGCGGCCGGGGTCACGGCGATCAGCCCCCGCACCGTGGCCCGGTTCAGCGGCTGCTTGGCGTCGCCCCACCTGTCGTCGGCACGGTAGGTGATCAGACCCTCGGGCACGCCGTCCGCGTTGCTGTACACCGCGTGGAAGGGCTCCGTCCAGGGCTCGGGACCGGCCAGGTTCTCGCCGGTGTACACCTCCCACCAGCGGGCGTCGCGGTCGACCACACCGTGCTGCCGGGCGCGCAGCCGCTCGTGGAGGGCCGGGCCCAGCTTGCGCACGTCCTGGCCGCTCACCAGGTCGACCCGGCCGCCGTCCCGTTCGGCGGGGCCCGACCAGCGCGGGTCGAGGCCCGTCCTCGGCACGTCGATCTCCCACTCGGTGGTCCACGCCGCCGGGCCGAAGCCGTACCTCCCGTAGATCGGGTACTCGGCGGCGATCAGCGTGGCGACCACCTCGCCGCGCTCCTTCGCCGCCGCCAGGTCCGCGGCCATCATCCGGCCGAGCAGTCCGCGCCTGCGGTGGGTGGGCGACACCGTGACGTTGGAGATCGCGTCGGCCGGCACCACGGCGCCGCCGACGGCCGTGAGCTGCTGCGCGAACGAGCGGTACGTGGCCACGCACCGCCCGTTGTCGAACGCGCCCTGCGTACGGGCCGGGTCGATGTACGGGAACCGCCCGGAGACCTCCCGTTCCGTGGCCACCGGAACCTGCAGGAAGCCGGTGTGCTTGGCAACCAGCCAGTCGGGGAAATCGGACTCGGTGATCGTACGGACCTCAGGGTGCATGGGCCCACGCTAAGTACTCCGCGCGCGTGGTGTCGCCCCGTTTTCCGCGACCCCTGCTCCCGCCGCCCCGGACCGGGGTGCCCGGTCCCGGTACCGGTCCGGCGGGACCCCGGGACCGGTCCGGCCGCCCCCGGACCGAGGTCAGAAGGCCGCCCTGATCCCGCCGACCTCGCCGCCGCCGCCGAACAGCGGCGTGTGCGCGATCCGGGAGACCACCGGACCGTCGATGCCGAGCAGGTTCAGCGACCGGGCCAGCACCGGGCCGAGCGCCCGCGTCGCGCCGTCGTCGATCTTGAAGGCCAGCGCCCGGCCGTCCGGCAGCGCCAGCGCCTGCACCGCCTCCGCCCCCATCTTGGAGAGCGCGCCCGGCACCTCCCGCATCAGCCAGGTGTCGGGGCGGCGCGTGCCGGCCACGTACTCGGGGTGGGCCCGCATCGCGTCCGCGACCCGGCGCTCCGCCGTCCCCGGCTCCGCCAGCACGAACGAGCGGAAGGCCCGCGCCAGGCCCACCAGGCTGATCGCCATCAGCGGCGCCCCGCACCCGTCCGTCCCCACCGCCGTGACGGGCTCGCCCGCCGCCTCCTCCACCACCTGGTGCACCAGCCGCTGGAGCGGGTGCTCGGGGTCGAGGTAGGAGGACCGGTCCCAGCCGTTCGGCGCGCACGCCGCGAGCATCGCCGCGTGCTTGCCGGAGCAGTTCATGGTGATCCGCTCCCGGACCCGGCCCGCGGCCAGGTACGTCTCCGCCTCCGCCGGGTCCAGCGGCAGGTCGGGCGGGGTCTGCAGGTCGTCCGGGGTCAGTCCGTGCTCGGCGAGCATCGCGCGGACGAGCTCGATGTGGAAGCCCTCGCCGGAGTGGCTGGCGGCGGCCAGTGCCAGCCGCTCCCCCGACAGGTCCAGCCCGGCCCGCAGCACGGCCGCCGCCTGCATCGGCTTGTTCGAGGAACGCGGGAAGACCGGGGCCGTCGGGTCGCCCAGGGTCCGTTCCACACTGCCGTCGGCGGCCAGGACGACCAGCGAACCCCGGTGATGGCCCTCCACGAACCCGGACCGTACGACCTCGGCCAGGACGGGAAGAGCGGGAGATATGACGGACGGGGCGGCGCTGGAGGTCATGGTGGCCTTCCGGGGACGGGCGGAACCCGCCCCCGAAGGGTCGCTTCAGGCGAGCAGGTCGTCTACTTGTGCTTCACCGTCACGGTACCTGCGGGCGATCTCCGCGCCGCAATCGTCAGCGGTGCGTTGCAGCTGGTGACGGCGCAGGGAGACCTGCTGTTCGTAGCGGATCAGGCGGCCCATCGCGGTGTGCAGCTCTTCGTCCGTACGGGCGTCGAGGTCGGAGAGCTCGACCTCGGCGAGCGTCTCGGCCGCCAGCCGGCGGTACTCGTCGCTGCGGGGTGTGGTGAGCGTGACGTGCCGGGCGGAGGAGCGGTGCCGGGACGGGGTGTCGGCGAGGATCTCCGAGAGGCGGTCCACCACCGGGGTCTCCGGGTCCAGCCGCCGGGCCAGCTCGGCCCGCAGGATGTCGATCCGTCCCTGGACCAGTCGGCGCACATAGCTGAGGTCGGCCTCGTCGCGCTGCGACTCGCGGCGCAGCGTGCGCAGCTCCGGCAGCCGCAGGGCGCCCAGCTCGGGCTGCTGCCCGGCGGACGGGCCGCCCTCCGGGCCGTGGCCGGTTCTCTGCACGGGCGGACGCATGGTGCTGGTACTGGCGCCGGCAACGGTACTGGTGCTCGCGCCGCTCCGCGCGACCGGCACGGCGCCGGGGGACTGCCCGGTTCCATAAGTGCTCATGCTTGTGTCCATCCCCTCGACCGGTGCGTCGGCACACCGCCTCCCGAGCATGGTGCCACTCCGGTGGGGCGCTTGGGGATGCTCTGTACCCGTTCAGCCCAAGCCGGGTTGGCCGAGATAGGTTGGTCCATATGCGTGCAGTGATTCAGCGGGTGGACGGCGCGAGCGTCACGGTGACCGACGGGGCGGACGGCTCGGACGGACCCCGGGTGGTCGGCGAAATCGTCGGCGAGGGACTGTGTGTGCTGGTGGGAATCACGCACGGGGACACCGCGGAGAAGGCGGCGCAGCTCGCCCGCAAGCTCTGGTCGCTGCGCATCCTGGAGGGCGAGAAGTCCTGCTCGGATGTGAATGCACCACTTCTGGTGATTTCGCAGTTCACTCTCTACGGGGACGCCCGGAAGGGCCGCAGGCCCACCTGGAACGCCGCGGCGCCCGGCGAGGTCGCCGAGCCGCTGGTCGACGAGGTCGTGGCGCGACTGCGGGCGCTGGGGGCACGGGTGGAGACGGGCCGGTTCGGGGCGAGCATGCGGGTCTCGCTCACCAACCAGGGCCCGTTCACCGTCCTCGTCGAGGTCTGACGGCCCGGCCCGTACCGCGCCCTACGGCTCGACGACCGTCTCCTGGGCGGCGGCGGTGTCCCCCGCGAGCAGTTCCGCGTCCACCGCGACGTTCCGCTTGACCAGGGCCAGCGCGATCGGCCCCAGCTCGTGGTGGCGGGCGGACGTGGTGATGAAGCCCAGCTGGCGCCCCTCGGCGCCGTCCGCGGCGAGCCGCACCGGGGTGCCGTGGCCGGGCAGCACGACCTCGCTGCCGTCGAGATGCAGGAAGACCAGCCGCCGCGGCGGCTTGCCCAGGTTCTGCACCCGGGCCACGGTCTCCTGGCCCCGGTAGCAGCCCTTCTGGAGGTGGACGGCGGTGCCGATCAGGCCCAGCTCGTGCGGGATGGTGCGGTGGTCGGTCTCGAAGCCGAGGCGCGGCCGGTGCGCCTCGACGCGCAGCGCCTCGTACGCCAGGATGCCCGCCACCGGGCCGTGCGCCGCCGCGTACTCCTCCAGGTCGGCGCGGGGCAGGAACAGGTCCCGGCCGTACGCCGTCTCCCGTACCGTCACCCCGTCCGGGACCTCGGCGATGGAACCGGCCGGCAGGTACACCACGGCGAAGTCCTCGGTGCGGTCGGCGACTTCGACCCGGTAGAAGAACTTCATGGACTCCAGGTAGGCGATGAGGTCGCCCTGGGTCCCCGGCTCGGCGTGCATCCACACGGTCTCGCCGTCGTCGACCAGGTAGAGGGCGTGCTCGATGTGCCCGTTGGCGGTGAGGATCAGGGCCTCGGTGGCCTGCCCCGGGGCGAGTTCGCTGACGTGCTGGGTGAGCAGCAGGTGCAGCCAGGCCAGCCGGTCGCCGCCGGTGACGGTGACGACGGCGCGGTGCGAGAGGTCGACGAGACCGGAGCCGTCGGCGAGGGTGCGCTGCTCGCGGAACAGGTCGCCGTAGTGCGCGGCGACGCCTTCGTCGCGGCCTTCGGCGGGGACG
Organism: Streptomyces sp. sk2.1; assembly: GCF_008120935.1. Lineage (GTDB taxonomy): Bacteria > Actinomycetota > Actinomycetes > Streptomycetales > Streptomycetaceae > Streptomyces. Next base: position 432,429 of record NZ_RDBO01000055.1, on the reverse strand, counting down.
GCGCCGGGCAGGGACAGCAGGGGGCTCTTCATGCGACCAGCGTACGACGCGGCCGGTGGCCGGCCGGTGGCCGGAGGGCCGGTCGGAAGGAGGAGGCCGGAAGTCTGAGCCGGTCGGCCGAAGGCCGTAGGTCCGGCCGCCCCTCACTCCTCGGAGGCCGCCCCCGCCGCGCAGTCGGCGCAGCGGCCGAAGATCGCGAAGTGCTTCATGTCCGTCTCGAACCCGAAGTCGGCCCGGAGCTTGGCGGTGAACCCGGAGGCGACGGAGACATCGGCCTCGATGACGCCCTCGCAGTCGCGGCAGACCAGGTGGATGTGGTGGTGGCGGTCGGCCAGGTGGTACGTGGGCGCCCCGTGCCCCAGGTGGGCGTGGCTGACCAGCCCCAGCTCCTCCAGGAGTTCGAGCGTGCGGTAGACGGTGGAGATGTTCACCCCGGACGCGGTTCTGCGCACCTCGGAGAGGATGTCGTCGGGCGTCGCGTGTTCCAGCGTGTCGACGGCTTCCAGGACAAGCTGCCGCTGCGGCGTCAGCCGATAGCCGCGCTGCCGGAGATCGGTCTTCCAGTCGGTGCTCACCACACGCCCAGTGTAGGACCGGGCGCCGCCCTGCCCGCAGTGCTGGGCGGGCAGGATCCGCACACCCGCGGCCACTTGGCCACTCGGCTGCTTGAAGAAGGCGATTACTTGAAGAAGGCGATGCCGTCGTCCGGGAGGTCGCCGAGCTTCTTCGCCATCTCCTCGACCTCTTCGGGGGTGACGACCTTCTTCAGGTGCGCCGACATGTACGGGCGCAGCTCCACCTCGGGGGTGGCCTTCTCGCCGACCCACATCAGGTCGCTGTTCACGTAGCCGTAGAGCCGCTTGCCACCGCTGTACGGGCCGGAGGCCGCGGTCCGGGCCACCGCGTCGGTGACCAGGTCGATCTGCGGCTTCTGGTCGGCCAGCTCGCCGTACCAGATCTCGATGACACCCTGGTCGCGGGACATGACGACCTCGACCTTGCGGTCCTTGTCGATGCGCCAGTAGCCGGACTCGGACTCCAGCGGCCTGACCTTCTTGCCCTCGGAGTCGAGCACCCAGGTGTGCGACACGTACTCCAGGAAGTCGCGGCCGTCGTGGCCGAAGGAGACCTCCTGGCCGAAGTTGCACTGCTCGGCGCCGGGGAAGTCGGAAACGCCCGCGCCCGCCCAGTTGCCGAGGAGGAAGGCCAGCGGGACGAGGTCCGGGTGGAGGTCGGACGGAATCTCGATCATGAGCGGCTCAGACGATCTGTGAGGTGGGGTGGCGTGCGAACGTGACACATCGGGTACCGGGTGTCACGTTGCCGCGACAGGGGGTACCCGCGCCGCCGGGACGGCGGCCGGGGTCAGCGCTGGCCCTGGTACAGCTTCTTCACGCTCAGCCCGACGAAGGCGAGCACGCCGACGCAGACCAGGACCAGCAGGGCGGAGAAGAATGCCTCAAGCACGGGAGCTCCTTGCAACGAGCGGTATGGCAGCAGTACGGGCCGGGGTCCAGCCTAATGGGTTGACCCCCGACCCGCCGGGCCGGGGCTTGCCCGGGGCCGGGACCTGTTCCTGCCC
>NZ_RDBO01000055.1:414388-430747 GCF_008120935.1 Streptomyces sp. sk2.1 | reverse complement strand
GTCCCGGCAGCGCGAACCACGCGGATTCCCCGGTCAGCCAGAGCGAGACCTCCACACCACTGGCGACGGCGACCGCCGCCACCGTGAACGCCTGCGAGCAACGCTCGGCGGAGTCGGCACCTGCGGTCACCTTGATCACGAGCTTCTTCGGCATGTGCCGAACTGTAATCGCCGGGCCGGGGCTTGCCCGGGGCCGGGACCTGCCCCGAGCCGCCGCCCCCGCTCCCGGGCGGACACCTCGCGGCGGGCCCGGCGATTACAGTTCGGCACATGCCGAAGAAGCTCGTGATCAAGGTGACCGCAGGTGCCGACTCCGCCGAGCGTTGCTCGCAGGCGTTCACGGTGGCGGCGGTCGCCGTCGCCAGTGGTGTGGAGGTCTCGCTCTGGCTGACCGGGGAATCCGCGTGGTTCGCGCTGCCGGGACGCGCCGCCGAGTTCGAACTGCCGCACGCCGCGCCGCTGCCGGATCTGATCGAGTCCGTCCAGGCGGGCGGCCGGATCACCCTGTGCACACAGTGCGCGGCCCGTCGTGACATCACCGAGAAGGACGTCCTGGAGGGCGTGCGGATCGCCGGTGCCCAGGTCTTCGTCAGCGAGATCATGGCCGAGGACGTCCAGGCCCTCGTCTACTGACGGTCCGCGCCGCGCCCGCTACCGCCGCTTCTTGCCGTCGAGCTCGTCCCACCACTCGTCGGACTGGGGGTCACCGGACGGATCGTCCCACCAGCGGTCCTCCGGCCCCCGCCGGTTGGCGACCATGGCCGCGACGGGCGGGATGACCATCGCGACGACGCACATCGCCACCGCGGCAGGCATCGACCACAGCCTGACGAAGGACCAGGCCGATACGAAGAGGACGATGCACACACCCATCATCAGGAAGTAGCCACGCCGGCGTCGGGCGTACATACCTCCAGCGTAGGCCCGGCCCCGGCCGTGCGAAGCACGCCGGCGCGGGGGATCCGGGCACGACAGCACGAGGGGCCGTACCCCGACCAGGAAGGCGTCCAACCCCCTGGGGTACGGCCCCTCGGCCGGTCCATGGCGCGGCCCGCGGGCCGACGCGGGTCGTGACGGGCCCCGTGACCCGTCACGACCCGGCGGTGCGGACCGGGTCGTGCCTCAGACCGCGATCGCGACCTCGGAGAGGCCACCGGTCTGCGCCACGACCGTGCGGTCGGCGCTGCCGCCGGGGACCAGGGCGCGCAGCGTCCAGGTGCCCTCGGCCGCGTAGAAGCGGAACTGTCCGGTCGCCGAGGTCGGGACCTCCGCGGTGAACTCGCCGGTCGAGTCCAGCAGGCGCACGTAACCGGTGACGGGCTCGCCGTTGCGGGTCACGCTGCCCTGGATGGTGGTCTCACCGGGCTTGATGGTCGAGGCGTCGGGGCCGCCGGCCTTTGCTCCACACATGTGTTTCGTCCTTCGGGTCGGGGTCGTACGGGTCCGGATCGTGCGGAGTTACTTGTTGGCGCCGAGCTCGATCGGCACGCCCACGAGGGAGCCGTACTCGGTCCACGAACCGTCGTAGTTCTTGACGTTCTCCTGGCCGAGCAGCTGGTGCAGCACGAACCAGGTGAGCGCGGAGCGCTCACCGATGCGGCAGTACGCGATGGTGTCCTTCGACAGGTCGACCTGCTCGGCCTCGTAGAGGGCCTTGAGCTCCTCGTCCGACTTGAAGGTGCCGTCGTCGTTGGCGTTCTTCGACCACGGGATGTTGCGGGCGGTCGGCACGTGGCCGGGGCGCTGGGACTGCTCCTGCGGGAGGTGCGCCGGGGCGAGCAGCTTGCCGCTGAACTCGTCGGGCGAACGCACGTCGACCAGGTTCTGGTTGCCGATCGCCTTCACGACGTCGTCGCGGTAGGCGCGGATCGACTCGTCCTGCGGCCGGGCCTTGTACTCGGTGGCCGGGCGGGACGGGATCTGGTCGCCGTCGACCAGGTCGCGGGAGTCGAGCTCCCACTTCTTGCGGCCGCCGTCGAGCAGGCGGACGTCCTGGTGGCCGTAGAGCTTGAAGTACCAGAACGCGTAGGACGCGAACCAGTTGTTGTTGCCGCCGTAGAGGACGACGGTGGTGTCGTTGCCGATGCCCTTCTCGGACAGCAGCTTCTCGAAACCGGCCTGGTCGATGAAGTCACGGCGGACCGGGTCCTGGAGGTCCTTGGTCCAGTCGATCCGGATCGCGTTCCTGATGTGGTTCTTCTCGTACGCCGAGGTGTCCTCGTCGACCTCGACGAGAGCGACCTGCGGGTCGTCGAGGTGGGCCTCGACCCAGTCGGCGTCTACCAGGACGTCACTGCGGCTCATTCTGTTCTCCTCCGGGGCAGTCTGCGGCGAGATGATGCGAGACGGTGCGTGATGCGGATGTACGGGGGCACGGCGTGCGGCACACGTACGAAGGCGATCGGGAAGGGCCCTGAACGTCGTCGAAGGGCCGGGAAGACGCGGGGTGCCTGGGGCTCCCGCTCAGACAGTGCGACAGAGCATGGCGGCGACGCGGCACAGGTCCACTGCCCGCCGCTTCGTGAGATCCGCCCGTCCCCGCTGCGGGAGACCGCCAATAGAGCACTGCATGGGACCGATCGTAGGGAGGCACGGGCGGCCATGTCACCGTCGTGTCGAATACTGAGACACGATCATCCATGATTCGAGACCGGAATGGGGTGGCGACGGCCCCCGTGTCGCGCCCGGACCGTCGCGCGGCATCGACCACCCGAGGATCGGACTCGCCCGTCTCACTATGTGGCGCACCGGGGCGTGACGGGCCACGAAGCCCTTTTCGTGCCGTGCGCCGAGGCGCCCGAAGACCCGGAGGCCCCCGAAAAGCCCGGTGGCCCCGGCAGGACGGCGAACCGCCCGGCCGGGGCCACCCGACAGGTTCCTGGCCGACTCCCCGTCGGCGCCCGGCCGGCTCTCAGCCGGCGAGCCGGACGTCCGTGCCCGTCACCGAGATCTCCAGGCCGTCCGGGGTCGGCTGGATCCTCCGCAGCTTCAGACCGCTGGGCAGACCGCCGATCTCCCGGTCGAAGTCGGTCTTCTTGCGCACCACGTCCTCCAGCCCGGGGATGCCCTCGCCCGGGACCTTGTCGGCGCGCACCCGCAGGGTGTGGCCGTCGACCAGGGTGACGCTGGAGAGCACGCTGCGCGAGATCGGGCGGCCGAGGAGGTCGACCGTGCCGGTCACCTTCACCTTGCCCTTGCCGCCGTACTCGACGGCCACGCCGTCGCTGGCGGCCTCGGTGAGGTCCTCGTACGAGATGACGGCGGTGCCCGTGGCGCGGGCGGCGGTGGCGGCGGAGTAGTTGTCGGACAGCCGCACGTCGTGCAGCGCGGCGTTCATCCGGTCGATCCGGAGCCGGCGGCCGTTGGCGTCGGTCTCGATGCCGATGATCTCCACGTCGACCTCGTCGAGGTTCTTCCCGACGATCTGGGTCAGGAACGGGAATCCCCCGATGGAGACGTCCGTCGAGCCGATCGTGGCGCCGGGGACCTCGATCCGCCCCTCGACCTCCGACTCGGCGAAGTACACCGCCGCCCGGTCCACGGCGGCGAGAATCCCGCCCAGGACCAACACGATGACCAGCAGTATTCGCAGTGCACGCATGCCCGCTCTTCCCCCACCCTGCAGTTCGGCCGAACCCCTCACGCCCCGCGCGTCACCGATGACGTGCACGGCGCCCCGGGTGATCGACGAGCGGGAGCCCCTCTTCGGTTCCCGTTCGTCGATCACCGGGACGGTACCGGCCGGTGCTACGGGAGCACGCGGCCGAGCAGGTGGACGGCGGGGGCCGCGGCGGTGAGCGGCAGCGCCACACCGGCGGTCATGTGGACGAAGCGCGACGGGTAGTCGTAGCTCGCCACCCGCAGCCCGATCAGCGCGCAGCCGCCCGCCGCGAGGCCGAGCAGCGCGCCCTTCGCGCCGAGGTCGGTGAAGGTGCCCGCCACGGCACCGGCGCCCGCGGCGACGAGCAGCGCCACCACGACCGAGGCCGGTCCGGGCAGCGGCAGCGCGCGGACGACCACGGCGGCCGCGACGGCGATCGCCCCCGCCGTCACCGCGTCCGGGACCGCCGCGAGGTGTCCGGCGGCCAGCACCGAAAGGGCGGCCGAGGCGACGGTGGCCATCAGCCCGTGCATCCGGTCGTCGGCGCTCGCCCGGCTGCGCAGCTGGAGGACCACGGTGAGCAGCACCCAGATGCCGAGGGTGCCGAGGATGGCGGCCGGACCGTTCTCCCGGCCCGCGGCGAGCAGCGCGACGTCGGCGACCAGACCGCCCGCGAACGCGAGCATGATGCCCTGCCGGGCCGGCCACATGCCGTTGAGCCGGAACCAGCCGGCCGCGGTCACGGCCTGGAGCAGCACCAGCGGCACGACCAGGGCGTACTGGCCGATCGCGGCGCCCAGGGCGAGCAGCAGCCCGAGCCCCGCGGTGATCGCGGCGGGCTGCATGCCCGGCGCGATGATCGGCGAGCGGCCCTCGGCGCGGGCCCGCTGGGCGTCGGTGACACGGCTGTTGCCCAGGGTGGTGGGGGCGCCGTAGCCGTCGGCGTCGAGCAGGGCCTCGGAGGGCACGACGGCGGACGCGCCCGCTTCCCCCGCGGGGGAGGCGGCCGGTGCGGCCGGCACCTCGGGAGGCAGCGGGTACGCGCCCGAGGCGCCCTGCGGCGGCAGGTAGGCGGTGGTCCCGGCGGCGGCCGGAACGGGCTGCTCGGGCTGTACGGGCTGCGCGGGCTGCGTCGGCTGCGCGCGGTGGACGGTGGGCTGGTACTGGGTGTCCCAGGTCTGGCCCTCCCAGGTCTGCGCGACACCGGGGTCCTGCGGCCCCTGGGCCCCGGCCGGCTCCTGCCCGTACCCGGTCGGCCACGCGGAACCGTGCTCCCCCTGGGGCTCCCGGGGCACCTGGTCGGGGTCGTACTGGGCCTGGGGTGCCTGGTTCGGGTCGTACGGGGTCCGGGCCCCGTACGGGTCCTGGCCGCCGTGGGACGGGGCGCCGTACTGCCCGCCGCCGTACGACTGCTGCTCCCCGTACGACTGCTGCCCGCCGCCGTACGACTGCTGCTCCCCGTACGACTGCTGCCCGCCGTACGACTGCTGCTCCCCGTACGACTGGTGCGCGCCGTACGAGCGGTCGTCGTGCCCGGGGGTGCCGTGCCCGGAGGTGTCGTACGGCTGTCCGGAGTGGGGCTGCCCGGCGCCGGGCCCGTACCCGTGGCCCGGGTCCTGTCCGTACGGATACTGCTGATCGTTGCTGCTCATGTGCTGCGGTTCACCCTCCTGCGAACGGCGGGAGCACCTCGACCGTGCCGCCCTCGGCAAGGCGTACGGTCTCATGGCTTCGGGTCCCGACGGGGTCACCGTCGACCAGGAACGAGCACCTCTGCAGCACTCGGGTGAGCTCTCCGGGGTGCCGTTCGCGCACCGCGTCGAGCGCCTCGGCGAGGGTCGCGGCTGTGTACGGCTCCTCCGCGGCCCCGGCGGCGGCCTTGGCGGCGGCCCAGTAGCGGATCGTTCCCGCAGGCATGGCGGCGTTCCTCTCGTCTCGCGTCAGCTGTCCATCATCGGTCACGGTGCCACCGCCCAGTCGGCGATGCGGGTGAGCAGGTCCTCGTCCGCGGCGTTCTCCGCGTGCCCCATGCCGCGCTCCAGCCACAGCTCCGCGCCGTCGCCCGCCGCTTCGGCCAGCGACAGGGGGTGGTCCAGCGGGAAGTACGGGTCCCGGTCACCGTGCACGACCAGCAGCGGCCTCGGGGCGATCAGCCCGGCCGCCCCGACCGGCGGGAGCGGGACCGGGTCCCACTCGTCGCGGTCGATCCTGGTGCGCAGCCCGTAGCGGCCGACCAGCCGCCCCATGGGCCGGGTCACCACCCAGTGCACCCGGCGCATCGGGGCCGTACCCCGGTAGTACCAGCGGGCAGGGGCGCTCACCGCCACCACCGCGTCCGCGTGCGCCTCCGGACGCGCCGCGGTGCGCCCTTCGCGCTTCCCGGCGCCACCGGTGCCCGCGGCTCCCCCGTCGTCCCCCGTCCGCTCCCGGTACAGCGCCCCGTGCCGCACCACCACGGAACCGCCCATCGAGAACCCGACGGTCACCACCCGCCGGTGCCCGAGCGACCGCGCCCACCGCACCGCGGCCGCCAGGTCCAGCACCTCGCGGTCGCCCACCGTCGACCGCCCGCCGGACCCGCCGTGCCCCCGGAACGAGAAGGTGACCACGGCCGCGCGCCGGGCGAACACCCCGGCCGCGCGCCGCACCGCGGGCCGGTCCGCCGAGCCGGTGAAACCGTGCGCGACCACGATCGCAGTACCGTCGAAGGATGTTTCCGCAGCGCCCCGGGCATTTCCCGCGCACGGCTCGTACACGGCCTCGATACGCACTCCGTCATCGGTCCGCAATACCGTCCGCGCCGGAGTTCGCGTGATCAAGGAAACAGCGGAACCCGGAAATCGTCCCTCGGACACAGAACTCATGTGGGCTATTCTGCTGGGAAGAGGATCCGGGCAAAGCAGCCCCCGGGTCCTTTTGTGCTTTCCAGGCGTTGTTACGGCGACGTTTCCACAAGCTCAGCGGTCCCGGAACACGGAACCGCACCGGCAGGAACCGTATGACGGAGGTCGTACGGCAGGCAGGACGAGAAGCCAGCACCGAACGTACGAAGAAGTGCCGCATACTCCCCCGGGCCCCGCCCGGGAGTGCCCCTCTCGCAGGGAACGAGGAGGACCGACGTAATGGGCGAGCAAGGCGAGCGAAACGTGCACGATCATCGACCGACGACCCGGGCAGGTGGGCGGCGATGAGTTCACTGCTGCTCCTGACGAATGCGCTCCAGCCGTCGACGGAGGTGCTTCCGGCGCTCGGTCTCCTGCTGCACAGCGTGCGGGTGGCCCCGGCCGAGGGCCCCGCGCTGGTGGACACCCCGGGTGCCGACGTCATCCTGATCGACGGGCGCCGCGACCTGCCGCAGGTGCGGTCGCTGTGCCAGCTGCTGCGGTCCACCGGGCCGGGCTGTCCGCTGATCCTCGTCGTGACGGAGGGCGGTCTCGCGGCCGTCACCGCCGACTGGGGCATCGACGACGTGCTGCTGGACACCGCGGGACCGGCCGAGGTCGAGGCCCGGCTGCGGCTGGCCACCGGCCGGCAGCAGATCGGCGTCGACGACTCCCCGATGGAGATCCGCAACGGCGACCTGTCGGTCGACGAGGCGACGTACAGCGCGAAGCTGAAGGGCCGGGTCCTGGACCTGACCTTCAAGGAATTCGAACTGCTCAAATACCTGGCGCAGCACCCCGGCCGGGTCTTCACCCGCGCCCAGCTGCTCCAGGAGGTCTGGGGCTACGACTACTTCGGCGGCACCCGTACGGTCGACGTGCACGTGCGGCGGCTGCGCGCCAAGCTCGGCCCCGAGCACGAGTCGCTGATCGGCACGGTCCGCAACGTCGGCTACCGGTTCGTCGCGCCGGAGAAGGTGGAGCGCGCCGCCGAGGAGGCCCGCGCGGCCGAGGGGAACAAGGCACGGGCCGGGACGGAGAACAAGGCACGGGCCGGGGCCGGGGCGCGGGCCGCTGCGGGGCCGCCACCTGCCCCGTAACCCGTTCGGAGCAGTCACGGGCGGCCGGGGCCGCGGAGAAAGCCCCGGTCCGGCCTGCCACGTGACGGGTCCATCCGCGTAGACTGCCGCGCGTGGCCAAGGTGACGCGGGACGATGTGGCGAGACTGGCGGGTACGTCGACAGCGGTCGTCAGCTACGTCATCAACAACGGACCCAGGCCGGTCGCCCCGGCCACGCGCGAGCGGGTGCTCGCCGCGATCAAGGAGCTGGGTTACCGGCCCGACCGGGTCGCCCAGGCGATGGCGTCGCGACGGACCGACCTCATAGGAATGATCGTGCCGGACGCCCGGCAGCCGTTCTTCGCGGAAATGGCGCACGCGGTCGAACAGGCCGCCGCCGAGCGCGGGAAAATGGTGCTGGTCGGCAATTCCGACTACCGCGACGAGCGCGAGGTCCACTATCTGCGGGCCTTCCTCGGCATGCGGGTCTCCGGCCTGATCCTGGTCAGCCAGGGCCCCAGCGAGCGGGCGGCGGCCGAGATAGAGGCGTGGGACGCGCGGGTCGTGCTGCTGCACGAGCGGCCGGAGGCGATCGAGGACGTCGCGGTCGTCACGGACGACATCGGCGGCGCCCAGCTCGCCACCCGGCACCTGCTGGAGCACGGCAACGAGTACGTGGCGTGCTTCGGCGGCGTGGAGTCCACCCCGGCGGTCGGCGACCCGGTCGCCGACCACGTCGAGGGCTGGCGCCGGGCGATGCACGAGTCGGGGCGCTCGACGGAGGGCCGGCTCTTCCAGGCCCCGTACAACCGCTACGACGCCTACCAGGTGGCGCTGAAGCTGCTCTCCGGACCGGACCGGCCGCCGGCCATCTTCTGCTCGACGGACGACCAGGCCATCGGGGTGCTGCGGGCCGCGCGCGAACTGCGGATCGACGTGCCGGGCGAACTCGCGGTGGCGGGCTTCGACGACGTGAAGGAAGCCGGGCTGACCGATCCGCCGCTGACGACGGTCTCCTCGGACCGGCCCGCGATGGCACGGGCGGCGGTGGACCTGGTGCTCGACGACTCGCTGCGGGTGGCGGGCTCGCGCCGCGAACGGCTGAAGCAGTTCCCGTCGGCGCTGGTGGTGCGGCGCTCGTGCGGCTGCGGGGAACCGACGCCCCCGCCGAACTGACCCGCACCGGGCACGGGCGGCCCGGCAGCACGGGCCGCCCGGCGGCCCGGCACCTCGCGGACCTTTACATCGGACATACGAGCTTCTGCCGGGCTTCTCAGGGCGTGCTCAGGCTTCTCTCATCTTCGCCGGACACGCTCATATACATGACAGAGAGCCAGCGCCCGAGCGGCGAGCACCCGACGCACCCCTCGTACGGCAACCCGTACGGCACCGGCGACGCGGCCCACCCTCCGCCGCCGTCCTACCGGCCCGCGGAGCCGATCGCGGCGGGCCCCGGCACCACCGTGTGGCCCGGCCCGGGCAGCTCCGGCGGGCACAGCGGTCACGGCGGTCACGGCGGTCACGGCGGTCACGGCGGTCACGGCGGGGAGAACGGGCACGGCGGCGGGGACGGACACGGCGGTGAGGGTCCGGGCCCGATGCCGGCCGCGGCCGGTCCGGCACCGGCCCGGCACCGGGCCCGGCGGCCGGTCGCCCTGCTGACGGCCGTGGCGATCGCGGCGGCGATCGTCGGCGGCGGCACCGCCACCGTCGTCGCGCAGCTCACCGGCACCGGCACGACCACCACGAGCAGCAGCGGCGTCGTCCCCGGCACCACCGTCTCGCAGAGCAGCAAGGGCAGCGTCGCCGGAGTCGCCGAGGCCGTGTCGCCGATGATCGTGGAGATCAACGCGACCTCGACGGCGGGCGAGTCCACCGGTTCCGGCGTCGTCATCACGTCCGACGGCGAGGTCGTCACCAACAACCACGTCATCTCCGGCGCCTCCTCGATCGAGGTGCGGCTCAGCACCGGCCGGACGTACACCGCGAAGGTCGTCGGCACCGACCCCGACAAGGACCTCGCACTGATCAGGCTCCAGGGCGCGAGCGGGCTGAAGACGGCGACGCTGGGCGACTCCTCGAAGGTGGCGGTCGGCGACCAGGTCGTCGCGATCGGCTCTCCCGAGGGCCTCACCGGCACCGTCACCAGCGGCATCGTCTCCGCCCTCGACCGCGACGTCACGGTCGCCAAGGACGACGACAGCAGCCAGGGCCGGGAGCAGTGGCAGGGCGGCCAGGAGCAGTGGCCGTTCGAGTTCGGCGGTCGGCAGTTCAACGGCGACACCGGCGAGTCCACCACCACGTACAAGGCCATCCAGACCGACGCCTCGCTCAACCCCGGCAACTCCGGCGGCGCGCTGATCAACATGAACGGCGAGATCATCGGCATCAACTCCGCGATGTACTCGGCGGGTTCGTCCGGCGGGTCGAGCAGTTCGAGCGCGGGCAGCGTGGGCCTCGGCTTCGCCATCCCCGTGAACACGCTCAAGGCCGACCTCGACACCCTGCGGTCCGGCGACGGCTCCTGAGGAGACGGTCATGCACCACCACCCCACGAACACCCCCACCGGCCCGGCGGATCTCGCACTCCCCCTCGCCCTCGTCCTGGACCTCATGACGGAACGGGCCGCGAGCGGGGCCGCCGGACCGGACCGGCTCCCGGAGGTCCGTACCTCCACCGGCCGCGGACGCCGGGCCGCGCGACGACGTGCCGCGGCCGTGCGAGGCTGAGAGCCGAAGGACACCCGACGGCCGTACGGAACGAGAAGAGGACAACGAGCGATGAGCCCCGCCGAAGACGATCCGCAGCGCATCCTGATCGTCGACGACGAGCCCGCCGTGCGTGAGGCCCTGCAGCGCAGCCTCGCGTTCGAGGGCTACGGCACCGAGGTCGCCGTCGACGGCCTCGACGCCCTGGCCAGGGCGGAGTCGTACGTCCCCGACCTCATCGTCCTCGACATCCAGATGCCGCGGATGGACGGCCTGACCGCCGCCCGCCGACTCCGTTCCGCGGGCACCACCACCCCCATCCTGATGCTCACCGCCCGCGACACCGTCGGCGACCGGGTCACCGGTCTCGACGCGGGCGCCGACGACTACCTGGTCAAGCCCTTCGAGCTGGACGAGCTCTTCGCCCGCATCCGGGCCCTGCTGCGCCGCAGCTCCTACGCGGCCCCGGCGGCCGGCGGCGGCGCCCACGACGAGAACGTGCTGACCTTCGCGGACCTGCGGATGGACCTCGTCACCCGCGAGGTCACCCGGGGCAGCCGCAGGGTCGAGCTGACCCGTACCGAGTTCACCCTGCTGGAGATGTTCCTGGCCCACCCGCGCCAGGTGCTGACCCGCGAGCAGATCCTCAAGGCGGTGTGGGGCTTCGACTTCGAACCGAGCTCCAACTCCCTGGACGTGTACGTGATGTACCTGCGCCGCAAGACGGAGGCGGGCGGCGAACCGCGGCTCGTGCACACCGTGCGGGGCGTCGGTTACGCGCTCCGCACCGGCGGCGGTGACGGATGACCGGGGTTCTGCGACGGCTCCGCACCCGGCCGCTGCGCACCCGGCTCGCCCTGCTGGTCGCGGCCGCGGTCGCGGTCGCGGTGGCGGCGGTCGCGGCGTCGTGCTGGTTCATGGTGAAGGTGCAGTTGGAGAACCAGCTGGACGCCTCGCTGCGCGACACCCAGGTCGACAAGCGCTACCTGACCGAGCTGTACACGTACTGCCGGGGGACCACCCAGCTCCCGCCCCGGCCCTACTCCGGCTTCACCGTCCAGCTCGTCGACTCCCAGGGCACGGTCTGCATCGCGCCCGGGGCGGCCCAGCTGCCGGTCACCGCGGCGGACCTCGCCGTGATCGGTCACGAGCGGGCGGACACGCTGCACTGGGCGACCGCGGCCGACGGGTCGCGGATGCGCGTGTACACCACGCCGCTGCGGGTGTCGCAGGGGCTCGGCCAGCCCGACACGGAACTGGCCCTCTCCCTCGCCCGCCCCGTCAGCGAGGTCGACCGGCCCCTGTCCACCCTGGCCTGGGTGCTGCTGGCCGTCTCCGGCATCGGAGTGCTCGGCGCCGGTGCGGCCGGCCTCTGGGTCGCCCGCACCGGTCTGCGCCCCGTGGACCAGCTGACCCGGGCCGTCGAACACGTCGCCCGCACCGAGGACCTGACCGTCCGCATCCCGGTCGAGGGCGAGGACGAGATCGCCCGGCTGTCCAGCTCCTTCAACTCGATGACCGCGTCCCTGGCCAGCTCCCGCGACCGCCAGGCCCAGCTGATCGCGGACGCGGGGCACGAGCTGCGCACCCCGCTGACCTCGCTCCGCACCAACATCGAGCTCCTCGCCCGCAGCGAGGACACCGGCCGGGCCATCCCGCCGGACGACCGCAGGGCCCTGATGAAGTCGGTCAAGGCGCAGATGACCGAGCTGGCCTCGCTCATCGGCGACCTCCAGGAACTGTCCCGCCCCGACGCGACCGGCCCCGGCCCGCTCCAGGTCGTCGCCCTGCACGACATCGCGGACACCGCCCTGGAACGCGCCCGGCTGCGCGGCCCCGAACTGACGATCAGGGCCGACCTGACCCCCTGGTACGTACGGGCCGAACCGGCCGCGCTGGAACGGGCGGTGGTCAACGTCCTGGACAACGCCGTGAAGTTCAGCCCGCCCCGCGGCACGATCGAGGTCGCCCTGCGCGACGGCGAACTGACCGTGCGGGACCACGGCCCCGGCATCCCCGCCGACGAACTCCCCCACGTCTTCGAACGCTTCTGGCGCTCCCCGTCCGCCCGCCAGCTCCCCGGCTCCGGCCTCGGCCTGTCCATCGTGGCCCGCACGGTCCAGCAGGCGGGCGGCGAGATCACCCTGCGCCCGGCGGAGGACGGCGACGGCACCGTGGCGGCGATCCGCCTGCCGGGGGCACCCCAGCCGCCACCGCAGCTGTGAGGCACCGGGGCGACGGACGTGATGCTGCGGGGTCAGAGGCGACGTCGGAACTCGGCGGCGAACTGTGGGGCTCCTCCAGCCCCCAGTCGGTCCAGCAACCCGTGCAGGTCCCGGGGCTCAGTTGCCCGGGTTGTGCCTGATCAGTGACTCCACCAGGCCGGACCGGGTGGCGGGGAAGTCCAGCGGGACGATCCCGAGCCCGGTCCAGCCCGCCGCCTCCGAGCCGTCCAGGAAGGAGTGCACCTGCGGGTTGAGCCGGTCGGCGTTCCAGCGCGGCGGGAGCAGGGCGGCCGTACTGACGTAGTTCATGTACAGCTTCCCCGGCTGCCCGGCCGCCCTGCGGAACTGGTCCTCGATCTTGGGGTACTTGGCGAACGGCTCCGCCATGTAGTCGTCCTGGATGTCGAAGAGCGCCGGATCGGCGTACCGGACTCCGGGCAGACCGGCGTTGTCCGCGAGCAGCACGACCTTGCCGCGCGCCGCGCCCAGCGTGGGCAGCGCGCCGTCGATGCGGAAGAGCGGGCGCCAGCCCCGGTTGTCGAGGTAGTCGTCGAAGACCGCCCGGAACGTCGCGTCGCTCTCCTCCGAGTACTCCTGCTTGACCCGCATCAGCACGGTCTCGGTGGGGTGTGCCGCCAGGAAGTCCCAGCAGGCGCCCAGCACGTCGCCGAACATCAGGTTCTGGTACGAGGCCCCGTGATGGATCGCGAACGATCCGCCGGTGACCCGGCACCGCACGTCGAGGAAGCGGATGCCGCTGTTCAGCTGCTCGGCGATCGTGGTGTTCTGGCACTCGGTCCAGGGCCCGCCGTAGCGGGCGCCGGAGTCGTGCGAGCCGGGGATCGTGAGCGCCCGCAGCTCGGTGCCGTCGGGGACGGCGGCCATCCAGTCCTGGGTGGTGAGGGCCCGCCGGCCATCGGCACCCGCGGAGCCCGTGCCGATGAACACGGTGGCGGTGGCGGCGAGGGCACCGGCCAGGAAGTTCCGTCGCGTGGCGGTGTACGGGCTCATGCGGGGGTGCCTCCGTCTGCCGTGGGGGATCAGCCGTCAGATTATGGCGGGTACACGTCACCACGGGAATGGGGCGGGCGACTGCCCGGGAACGCGGCGGGGCCGGTCGGGCGCGGCCGCCGGTAGGGTGCCCGGCGGACGGCGCACGGCGCGTCCGGGGACCGGAGAGGAGTGGTCGATGGGTCTGTTCGACAAGCTGACCGGTACGAGGCGTCCCGTCGACGACGTGGTCCCGCTGCCCGCCCACGAGGTCCGGGCGGCGCTGCTCGCGCTCGGCGGGCCGGACGTGCCCTGGCTGGTGCGGGACGGTGCGGCGGAGGACGCCGACCTGGTGGCGGAGTGGCGGATCCTGGAACCCGCGTGGCGGTCCTTCTTCCTGCGCACGCAGGTGGTCGAACTCCTCCGGATCCGTCTGCGGTTGGTCCCGGACCGGCGCGAGGTCCGCGCCGTCGACCGGATGTGGCAGGTCACCTGGGCGGGAGACGTCCCCCGCCTCGCGCTCTCCGCCGAGGCGACCCGCGGCCGGGTGAGCACGCGCAGKCGGAACTGGACGATCGGGCGCGGGGAGGACGGGGAGGGCGGGGATTCCGGTCCGGCGGAGGTCTTCCGTGCCGACGGCTCCGACCTGAAGGATCCGATGCGCGACGCGGTGCTCGCGGCGGGGTGGACCTGGCGCGGGGTGGCCTTCGGGAAGCTCTGACGGCGACAGCGGCGGGGAGAACGAGGCCCCGGCACCCCCTGCACGCAGAAGAGCGGTGGGTCCGCCGACCCACCGCTCTTCCTCACCCGCGTACGGGAGTCACTGGGATCACCGCGTCACTGGATGACCGTGATCCGGTCCGCCGCCGGCGGGGCCAGCGGGGCATCGGCCGTGGAGTGGGCCGCCAGGTAGGCGTTGAACATGTCCAGGTCGGAGGCGCCGACCAGCTTGTTCGTGCCCTCGCCGAGCGCCGCGAAGCCGTCGCCGCCGCCCGCCAGGAACTCGTTCATGGCGACGCGGTAGGTCTTGGCCGGGTCGATCGCCTCACCGTTCAGCTCGATGGTGTCGGTGACCACGCGGTCCGCGCCGGACTTGGTCATGTCCAGGGTGTACGTGAGGCCCTTCGAGATCTGGAGGATCTTCGGGCTGGCCTCGTTGGAGCCGCTGACCTGCTGCTGGAGCGCGGTGACCAGCTGGGCGCCGGTCAGGTCGACGACGTTCATCATGTTGGTGAAGGGCTGCACGGTGAAGGACTCCCCGTACGTCACCACCCCGTCGCCCTCGGCGCCGCTCGCCTTGTGGACCAGGTCCGCGCGGATGCCGCCCGGGTTCATGAACGCGACGACCGCCCCGCCCTTGTCCGCCGGGGCCAGGCCCTCCAGCTGGGCGTCCGCGATCAGGTCGCCGAGCGGCTTCTCCAGGGCCGTGGAGCCCCGGCCGTTGATGTCGGCGCTGATGTAGCCCTGCGGCTTGTTCGCGATCGGCGCCGCGAGGGCGTTCCAGCGGGCGATCAGGGCCGTCATGTCGTTGGCCTTGGGCTGGTCCCGGGTGACGATGTGGTTCGCCGACTTCGGGTTCTTCGCACCGGCCGACTTCACCGACGTACGGACGATGTCCTTGGTGCGGCGGTCGTAGGTGAGCGTCGTGTCGGTGTAGAGCTTGCCGAACGAGGACGCCGAGGTGACCATGCGCGGGTTGCCCGCCGGGTCCGGGATGGTGCAGACGTACGCCTGGTGGGTGTGGCCCGTGACCAGCGCGTCGACCTTGGGCGTGATGCCCTTGGCGATCTCCGTGATCGGACCGGAGATGCCGTCACCGGGGCCGGAGCTGTCGCAGTCGTAGTTGTACGAGGTGGAGGCCGGGGCCCCGCCCTCGTGGATCAGCGCGACGATGGACTTGACGCCCTGCCGGTTCAGTTCCTTGGCGTACTTGTTGATCGTCTCGATCTCGTCGTGGAACTTCAGGCCCTTGACGCCGTTGGCCGTGACGATGTTCGGCGTGCCCTCCAGGGTCACCCCGATGAAGCCGATCTTGACGCCGTTCTTCTTCCACACCGTGTAGGGCTTGAGGATCGGCTTGCCGGACTTCTCGTTCGTCACGTTGGCGGCGAGGTAGGGGAAGTCGGCGCCGCCGAACTCCTTGCCCTTCTCGTAGCAGCCCTCGTCCGGGTGGCAGCCGCCGTTCTGGAGGCGGGCCAGCTCGGTGGCGCCCTCGTCGAACTCGTGGTTGCCCACGGTCGTCACGTCGAGGTCGATCTTGTTGAGCGCCTCGATGGTCGGCTCGTCGTGGAAGAGACCGGACAGCAGCGGGCTGGCGCCCACCATGTCACCACCGGCCGCGGTGATCGAGTACGGGTGCCCCTTGCGCGCGGTGCGCAGCGAGGACGCGAGGTACTCGACGCCACCGGCCGGAATCGCCTTGGTCGTGCCGTCGGGCTGCGTCTCGGTGACCGTGCCCGCCGACCCGGCCGGCGGCTCCAGGTTGCCGTGCAGGTCGTTGAAGGACAGCAGCTGTACGTCGACGGTACGGCCCTTGTGGTGCCCGTGGCCGTGGCCGTGCCCATGACCCTGGCGGTCCTGGGCTCCGGCGGGCATCGCGGCGACGAGCGCGCCGACCGTGGCGAGCCCGGCCGCGGCGGCGAGCACCCGCCGGGACGCGCGGTTCTTCTGCGGTGTCGCTGACATCGGTCCCCTTGTGAGTTCAGCGGGAGGTTTGACGGTGGTGACGAGTCTGGAGACTTCGTGCCGCAGCCTAGGGTCAACGCGCGTAGCGCGACAGGTGTTCGGGGTTACGAACTGGTTGCCATGCGGTCGGTATCGGCAGGAAACCGAACACATCACCCGTACGGGGCAGGCACGATGCGGGCGAACGGGCCGAAGCCGCACCCCGCC
>NZ_RDBO01000055.1:399550-414288 GCF_008120935.1 Streptomyces sp. sk2.1 | reverse complement strand
GACCATCGAGGCGCTCAACAAGATCGACCTCGACGTGACGACCGTGGGCAACCACGAGTTCGACGAGCTCTCCCCCGAGCAGGCCGCAGCCGTGTCGGACCTGCTCGCGGAGGCGGCCCGGTCCGACGGCAGGCAGGCCGTGTCCGAGCAGGGGCGGCTGCAGTTGCGGGGCGGGCGGCGGGAGGGCGTGCGGCACCTGCTGCTCGTCAGCGGAACCACCCTGGTCGGATACGCGCAGCTGGAGGACACCGACCCCGTCGAGGCCCCGGCCGCCGAGCTGGTCGTGCACCCGGCGTACCGCGGGCAGGGGCACGGGCGGGCGCTGGGCGCGGCGCTGCTCGCCACGACCGGGAAGCGGCTGCGGGTGTGGGCGCACGGCGGAAAGTCCGCGGCGCGGCACCTCGCCCAGGTCCTCGGCCTCTCGCTCTTCCGCGAACTGCGGCAGCTGCGGCGCCCGTTGGTGCCGCTGGACATCGCGGAGCCGGTGCTGCCGCCCGGCGTCACGATCCGCACCTTCGTGCCCGGCGAGGACGACGCCGCCTGGCTCGCGGTGAACCGTGCCGCCTTCGCCCACCACCCGGAGCAGGGCTCGCTGACCCAGCGCGACCTGGACGACCGCAAGGCGGAACCCTGGTTCGACCCGAAGGGCTTCTTCCTGGCCGAGCGCGACGGCGAGCTGATCGGCTTCCACTGGACGAAGGTGCACGCCGAGGAGCAGCTCGGCGAGGTGTACGTGGTCGGCATCCGGCCCGACGCACAGGGCGGCGGGCTCGGCAAGGCGCTCACCGCGATCGGGCTGCGCCACCTGGCCGCCGAGGGGCTGCCGACCGCGATGCTCTACGTGGACGCGGACAACAAGGCGGCCCTGGCCGTCTACGAGCGGATGGGCTTCGCCACGCACGAGGTGGACCTGATGTACCGCACGGAGTCCTGAGCCGGGTACGGCGCTCAGGGCGGATCGGCTTCCCCGGGAGGGCGGCGTTCCTTGACGCCGCCCTCTTCTTGCGCCACCCTTTCACTACTCAATTAGTGAAAGGGTGGAAATGGCAGAGTCCGCAGCGGTCGAGTACCGCATCGACCGGCGCAGCGGCGTCGCCACGTACCTCCAGATCGTCCAGCAGACCAAGCAGGCTCTCCGTCTCGGTCTGCTGGAGCCCGGCGACCGCCTGCCCACCGCGCGCGAGGTCGTCGAGGCCACCGCCATCAACCCGAACACCGTGCTCAAGGCATACCGGGAGCTGGAGCGCGAGGGGCTCGTCGAGGCACGGCGCGGACTGGGCACCTTCGTCACCCGGGGCCTCGGCGGCGCGGCGGCCGCCGATGACGCGCCGTTGCGCGCCGAACTCGCCGACTGGACCCGCCGGGCCCGCGCGGCCGGGCTGGAGAAGGACGACGTGAGCGCGCTCTTCACCGCCGTACTGGACAGTACTTTCGAGGGGGATCGAGCCTGATGACAGGCTTTGCGATCGAGGCCGCCGGCCTCGGAATGAAGTACCGGGGCAGAGGCGGGGCCCTGGCCCTGCGCGACTGTTCCTTCCGGCTGCCCGCCGGGCGGGTGTGCGCCCTCGTCGGTCCCAACGGGGCGGGCAAGTCCACCCTGCTCTCCCTCGCGGCCGGGCTCCTGCGCCCGTCCGGGGGTTCGCTGCGCATCCTGGGCACGTCCCCGGGGGAGGCGCGTGCGCGCGTGGCCCACGTGGCCCAGGACAGACCTCTGTATCCACGGCTGACGGTCGCCGAGACACTCTGGGCGGGCGCCGAGCTGAACGCCGCCACCTGGGACCGGGACATCGCCGAGCGCATCGCCGACCCCCTCCCGGCGAGCACCAGGGTCCGCGCCCTGTCCGGCGGTCAGCGCACCCGGCTCGCCCTCGCCCTCGCCCTCGGCAAGCGGCCCGAACTGCTGCTGCTGGACGAACCGATGGCCGACCTCGACCCACTCGCCCGGCACCGGCTGATGGGTGTGCTGATGGCCGAGGCCGCCGAGCGCGCCACCACCATCGTGATGTCCTCGCACATCCTCACCGAGCTGGAGGGCGTCTGCGACTACCTCCTCCTCGTCGACGGCGGCCGCGTCCGTCTCGGCGGAGAGACGGACGACCTGCTCGCCGCGCACACCCTGCTCACCGGTCCCGTGCGGGACCTCGCCCCGCACACCGTGGTCGAGTCCCGCACCACGGGACGGCGGCAGACCGCACTCGTCCGGCGGGAGGGACCGGTCGACGCGGCCTCCGGCTGGGAGACCGCCGAGCCGTCGCTGGAAGAACTGCTGCTGGCGCACCTGAGGGCACCCGACGTACCCGCGCTGCTCACCCCGAGCGCGGCGACCGACCGGGCGGTGGCCGCATGAGCGTCACCGCCGCGCGCATCCGTGCCGTGCCCGCCGAACTGCGGGCCCCCGTAAAGGTCCTGGTCCACCAGCACCGCCGTTCGCTGTGGGCGGCCTGCGCACTCCTGGTCCTGGGCATCGCCCTCGTGGTGGGACTCCGGATCTGGGTCGCCACCTCGTACGAGCGCTGCGCCGACGGCGACACCACGCGCTGCGGCGACGGCACCTACCTGCCCACCTACGCCCGCACCACCGCCGAGACGTATCTGGCGGACGGCGGGACCGCCGTCCTGGTGCTCGCCGGGCTCATCGGTGTCTTCACAGCAGGTCCGCTGATCGCCCGCGAGCTGGAGAGCGGCACCTTCCGGTTCGTCTGGGCCCAGTCGGTGTCGCCCGCCCGGTGGCTGGCGGCCCGGATCGCGCTGCCCGCGGTCCTGGCCGCCGCCGGGACGACCGTCCTGGTCCTCGTCTACCGGTGGGGCCGGTCGGCCCTGCGGGGCGACACCCGGGAACTCGGCTGGTACGCGAGCGGGGTCCACCCCGCCCTCGGCCCGACCGCCGTCGCGTACGCCCTGCTGGCCGTGGCCGTCGGTGCGCTGTGCGCCGTCCTGGTCCGCCGCACGCTCCTGTCCATGGGTCTCACCGCGGTCGTCCTGGGCACCGTCATGCTGGGGTTCGGAAAGCGCCGCCACGAGCTCTGGCCGACGGTCCGCGTCCTGGGCCGCCACACCTGGGAAGGCAGCCCCTGGATCGTCGAAACGGGCATGCTCACCCCGTCCGGCCGGGAGCTCTACTGGAAGGACTGCTTCGGGCGGGGGCTGAGCCCCGACGAGCACGCCAGTTGCCTGACCGACCGGGGTGGGGTCACGCTCTTCACCGACTACCATCCGGCCTCGCACTTCTGGCCGCTGCAACTCGTCGAGAGCACCATCCTGCTCGCCCTCGCCGCCGTCGCCGTCACCGTCGCCTTCCGCGTCCTGCGCCGCCGCCACGGCTGAGCGGACCGCACGGGGCCGTGCCCGGGCGCCTCCGGGCACCCGGGCACGGCCACACCGCTTCCTGCACGTCATGTCGCCGTTACCGGCCATTCAGAAGCGCTTGCCAATCTTTCAGGATGCAGCCAGCTGTGCCGACCCCCCGCAACGGGAGAGATCCCGGCGGCGACCGCGCGAACCCGACGGGCCGTGCGGGCCGTGCGAGCGCCGTGAGCCCCGCGTTTCCCGCGATCTCCGCCCCCTCCGGCGCGCCCTTCGAGCCATCCGCGCGGAACAATGGGTCCATGAGCCAGCAGCCCAGCTCCGAGGTCCCGGTCCAGCCCGCCGTGCAGCCGTCGGTCGGCTCACTCGCCGCGCACCGGCCGCACGCCGTCGCCACCGCTTCCTCCAACGGGGCCGCGCTGTCCACCGCGGCCGACCTGGACCCCGACATCGACAACGACGCCGACGCGTACGAACCCGATGTGGACGGCGACGAGCTGCCCCAGGGCCGTTTCCTGGACCGGGAACGCAGTTGGCTCGCGTTCAACGAACGGGTGCTGGAACTGGCCGAGGACCCGGCGACCCCCCTCCTCGAACGGGCTAATTTCCTCGCCATCTTCGCCTCGAACCTGGACGAGTTCTTCATGGTCCGGGTCGCCGGGCTGAAGCGCCGCATCGCCACCGGTGTCGCCACCCGGTCCGCCTCCGGACTCCAGCCCCGCGAGGTCCTCGACCTGATCTGGACCCGCTCGCGCGAGCTCATGGCCCGGCACGCCGCCTGCTACCAGCAGGACATCGCCCCCGCCCTGTCCGACGAGGGCATCCAGCTGATCCGCTGGCCCGAGCTGACCGAGAAGGAGCAGGCCCGCCTGTTCACCTTCTTCCGGCAGCGCGTCTTCCCCGTGCTGACCCCCCTCGCCGTCGACCCGGCGCACCCCTTCCCGTACATCTCCGGGCTCTCGCTCAACCTCGCCGTCGTCGTGCGCAACCCGGTCAGCGGCCACCGCCACTTCGCCCGGGTCAAGGTGCCGCCGCTGCTGACCCGCTTCCTGGAGGCGTCACCGCAGCGGTACGTGCCCATAGAGGACGTGATCGCCGCCCACCTCGAAGAGCTCTTCCCGGGCATGGAGGTCCTCGCCCACCACATGTTCCGGGTCACCAGGAACGAGGACCTGGAGGTCGAGGAGGACGACGCCGAGAACCTCCTCAAGGCCCTGGAGAAGGAACTCATGCGGCGCCGCTTCGGCCCGCCGGTCCGCCTGGAGGTCGAGGAATCCATCGACCCGTACGTGCTCGACCTGCTGGTCCGCGAGCTGAAGGTGTCCGACGCCGAGGTCTACCCGCTGCCCGGACCGCTCGACCTCACCGGGCTGTTCGGCATAGCCTCCCTGGACCGGCCCGAGCTGAAGTACCCCAAGTTCGTCGCCGGCACCCACCGCGACCTCGCCG
Organism: Streptomyces sp. sk2.1; assembly: GCF_008120935.1. GTDB lineage: Bacteria > Actinomycetota > Actinomycetes > Streptomycetales > Streptomycetaceae > Streptomyces. Next base: position 409,536 of record NZ_RDBO01000055.1, on the reverse strand, counting down.
AGGTCGAATCCGCCTCCGCGCCCGACATCTTCGCCGCGCTGCGCGAACGCGACGTGCTCCTGCACCACCCCTACGACTCGTTCTCCACCTCCGTCCAGGCCTTCCTGGAACAGGCGGCGAGCGACCCCGACGTCCTCGCCATCAAGCAGACGCTGTACCGGACGTCGGGCGACTCACCGATAGTGGACGCCCTGATCGACGCCGCCGAATCCGGCAAGCAGGTCCTCGTCCTCGTCGAGATCAAGGCCCGCTTCGACGAGCAGGCCAACATCAAGTGGGCCCGCAAGCTGGAGGAGGCCGGCTGCCACGTCGTCTACGGACTCGTCGGCCTCAAGACCCACTGCAAGCTCTCGCTGGTCGTCCGGCAGGAGGGCGACACGCTGCGCCGCTACTCCCACGTCGGCACCGGCAACTACCACCCCAAGACGGCCCGGCTGTACGAGGACCTCGGCCTGCTGACCGCGGACCCGCAGGTCGGCGCGGACCTCTCCGACCTCTTCAACCGGCTCTCCGGCTACTCCCGCCGCGAGACCTACCGCCGCCTCCTGGTCGCGCCGAAGTCCCTGCGCGACGGGCTGATCGCGCGGATCAACAAGGAGATCACCCACCAGCGGGCCGGGCGGACCGCCTACGTCCGCATCAAGGTCAACTCGATGGTCGACGAAGCGATCGTCGACGCCTGCTACCGGGCCGCGATGGCCGGCGTGCCGGTGGACATCTGGGTGCGCGGGATCTGCGCGATCCGCCCCGGCGTCACCGGCCTCTCCGAGAACATCCGGGTCCGCTCCGTCCTGGGCCGCTTCCTCGAACACTCCCGGGTCTTCGCCTTCGGCAACGGCGGCGAACCCGAAGTGTGGTTCGGCAGCGCCGACATGATGCACCGCAACCTCGACCGCCGGATCGAAGCACTGGTCCGGGTCACCGACCCCGCCCATCGCGCCGCGCTCAGCCGTCTCCTGGAGACCGGCATGGCCGACACCACCTCCTCCTGGCACCTGGGTCCCGACGGGAACTGGACCCGGCACTCCACGGACGCGGAGGGCCAACCGCTGCGGCACGTACAGGAAATGCTCATTGACGCCCGGAGGCGCCGGCGTGCGACGCCATGACCACCAGACGACACAGGCGGACCTCACGGCGGGCGCGGTGCTCGCGCCCTACCTCCAGGAGCAGGCCGCCGAATTCCTCCGCAGCCTGCGCCTGCACCGCGAGAGCAGCGCCCCCACCGACGCCGGCGGCCTCGGCGCCGAGCAGGCCTCCGTGGCGCTGCGCCGCTCGGCCCGCCGGATCAGCGGCACGCTGCACACCTTCCGGGCGACGCTGGACACCGCCTGGGCCGAGCAGCTGCGCACCGAACTGGCCTGGCTCTCGGGCACCCTGGCCCGGGAACACGCCTACGCGACCCGGCTGAACCGGCTCCTCGAAGCGCTGCACGCGCTGTCCGGCACCTCGCTGCCCGCCGCCCGCAAGGGCTCCGGCACCGCCGGGGACAAGGAGCGCGCCGCCCTCGGTGTCGGCGCCGCCCGCGCCGGGGCGCTCCTCGAACGGCAGCTGACCCTCGCCCGGACCCGCGCCCACTCCGCGGCGCTCCAGGCGCTCGGCTCCGCCCGCTTCCACGCGGTGGCCGACGCCGTGGCCCTGCTCGCCTCGGAGGTGCCGCTCGCCGCCTCGGCCGGGGCCCCGGCCGAGGAGATGCTGCACGGCCCCGCCGACCGGGCCGAACAGCAGCTGCTCGGCGCGGTGGCGGCGCTCCCCTCGGACAAGACGGCCGAGCCGTACAACGAGGCGCAGGACGCGCCCTGGCACCGGGCCCGGCTGCTGCTGCGGCTGCACCGGTACGCCCACGAGGTGGTGCGGGGCGCCCCCGATCCGGTCCTGACCGCGGCGGGCCGCGCGCTGGATCTGCACCGGGACGCGGCGGAGGCCGCCGCGGCGGCCTCGTCGGCGGCCCGCACCCCCCGTATCGCCCCCGCCACCGCGTACGCCCTCGGGGTGCTCCACGCCGACCAGCGGCACGAGGTGGAGGCGGCCCGCGGCGTGTTCCGGGAGAGCTGGCCGTACGCCTCCGCGGCCGTGACCGGGTCATGAGCGGGCCCGGCGGCCACGGCACCACGGGCCGCCCCGCCGCCCACGACCGGGACCACGCCCCGGACCCGTCCGGTCGTGCCCGGGAATCGTCCGGGCGTGTCCGGCGCGCCCGCAAGCACGGGCCGGTGCTCGCCGCGGGGTGCGTGCTGTGGCGGCGTGCCGAGCGCTCCGGCGAGCTGGAGATCTGCCTGGTCCACCGGCCCCGCTACGACGACTGGTCGCACCCCAAGGGGAAGCTGAAGCGCGGCGAGCCGGCCCTGGACGCCGCCCGGCGCGAGGTGCTGGAGGAGACCGGCCACCACTGCGTGCCCGGCGCCCCGCTGCCCACGGTCCACTACCTCGTCGACGGCCGCCCCAAGGAGGTCTCCTACTGGGCCGCCGAGGCGGCCGGCGGCGCCTTCGTGCCCGGCAGCGAGGTGGACCGGGTGTGCTGGCTCCCCTTCTCGGCGGCCCGCGCCCGGCTCACCCGGGACCGCGACCGGGACGTGCTCGACGCCCTGCTCACCGCCCTGCCCGACGGCCGCCCCGGCCACCGCCCGTCCGACGCCTGAGTCCGACGCCCGGGGCCGCGCCCGTCCGACGTCTGAGTCCGACGTCTGAGTTCCGGCGCCCGGGGCCGCGCCCGTCCGGCCGGGCGGACCGGACGACCGCGCGACCGGGGGAAATCCCGTGTCCCGGCGCCCGGCGCGCCGGAACCACGTCGCCCCGCACGGTTCACCTTCCGTTCACTCTCCCCCGTAGGCCGCTTCACCTGTCCTGCCTAACTTCGGCGGTGCACGGTGCGCGGCGCGAGGCCGGAGCACCCACCACATCGCACGCCGTCGTAAGAACGAAAAGACCTCGGCGGCTCCTGGAAGGAACACCCGAAAGTGAAGCTTCAGCGCAAGAACCGGCTTCGTGCCACCGCGCTCGGTGCCCTCGCCGTCTCCGGCGCCCTGGTCCTCACGGCGTGCGGTTCGGACGACAACAGCGGTTCCACCGGTGGCAACGGCGGCAAGACGAGCGCCGCGTCGAACATCAAGTGCGACGACGCCAAGGGCCAGCTCCTCGCCTCCGGCTCCAGCGCGCAGAAGAACGCCATGGACCTCTGGGTCAAGAACTACATGGCGGGCTGCTCCGGCGTCGAGGTCAACTACAAGTCGTCGTCCTCCGGCGAGGGCATCATCGCCTTCAACCAGGGCACCGTCGGCTTCGCCGGTTCCGACTCGGCGCTGAAGCCCGAGGAGGTCGCCGAGTCGAAGAAGATGTGCAAGGGCGGCCAGGGCATCAACCTCCCGATGGTCGGCGGCCCGATCGCCATCGGTTACCACCTGGAGGGCGTCGACAACCTGACGCTGGACGCCCCCACGCTCGCCAAGATCTTCGACACCAAGATCAAGAAGTGGAACGACCCGGCGATCGCCAAGCTCAACAGCGGCGTCAAGCTCCCGGACAAGGACATCCAGGCCTTCCACCGCTCCGAGGACTCCGGCACCACGCAGAACCTCGGCAAGTACCTCGGTGCCGCCGCCCCGAACGACTGGAAGTACGAGGCCGAGAAGAAGTGGCCGGCCCCCCAGGGCCAGGCCGCGTCCGGCTCCTCCGGTGTCGCCGCCCAGGTGAAGCAGGTCGACGGCGCGATCGGCTACTTCGAGCTCAGCTACGCCACCTCGCAGTCGATCTCCACCGTCGACATCGACACCGGTGGCGCCGCCCCGGTCGAGGCCACCTCGGAGAACGCCTCCAAGGCCATCGCCGCCGCCAAGATCAAGGGCACCGGCAAGGACCTGGCCCTGGAGCTGGACTACACCACCAAGGCCGAGGGCGCCTACCCGATCGTCCTGGTGACCTACGAGGTCGTCTGCGACAAGGGCAACAAGGCCGAGACCCTCTCCACGGTCAAGTCCTTCCTGAACTACACCGCCGGTGACGAGGGCCAGAAGCTCCTCACCGAGGCCGGTTACGCGCCGATCCCGGCGGAGATCAACGCCAAGGTCCGCGAGACCATCGCGTCCCTCTCGTAAGCACGTCCCGCAAGCAACCGAGTACGCCGCCGGGCACACGGCCCGGCGGCCCCCGGGGCAACACCCGGCGGACCGGTCCGGCGCACCCCTCCGGACCGGCCGCCACCACCCATCCGGTGCACCGCCGCCAGGGGAGCCGACGCCGCTCCCCCACACAGACCGGAAAGACCATGGCTTCCACCACACCGATAGACACGCCGCCGGCCTCGCCGCCGGCGCGCGAGCGCACCGGTCAGAAGACCGGACGCGCGGGCGACAAGGTCTTCCTGAGCCTCTCGACCGGCTCGGGCGTACTGCTGCTCGTGATCATGGCGTCGATCGCCGTGTTCCTCACCTACCGCGCCTCGATCGCCATCTCCGAGAACGAGGGCAACTTCTTCACCACCCTCGACTGGAACCCGGCCGGCGACCCGCCGGTCTTCGGCATCGCGGTCCTCCTCTTCGGCACCGTCGTCAGCTCGATCATCGCGATGGTCATCGCCGTCCCGGTCGCCGTCGGCATCGCCCTGTTCATCTCGCACTACGCGCCGCGCAAGCTGGCCGCGCCCCTCGCCTACGTCGTCGACCTGCTCGCCGCAGTGCCGAGCATCGTGTACGGCATCTGGGGCGCCCTCTTCCTCGTGCCGTACCTGGAGGGCCTGAACCTCTGGCTCGACCAGGTCTTCGGCTGGACGTACCTCTTCGACAAGACCGAGGTCGGCGTCGCCCGCTCGCTCTTCACCGTCGGCATCCTGCTCGCGATCATGATCCTGCCGATCGTGACCAGCGTCAGCCGCGAGGTCTTCCTCCAGGTCCCGAGGATGAACGAGGAGGCCGCCCTCGCGCTGGGCGCGACCCGCTGGGAGGTCATCCGCCTCTCGGTGCTGCCCTTCGGCCGCTCCGGCGTGATCTCCGCCTCGATGCTGGGCCTGGGCCGGGCGCTCGGCGAGACGATGGCCGTCGCCACGGTCCTGTCGCCGAGCTTCGTCATCTCCGCGCACCTGCTCAACCCGGGCGGGGGCACGTTCGCCCAGAACATCGCCGCGAAGTTCGACGAGGCCGACCAGTTCGGACGCGACGCACTGATCGCCTCGGGCCTCGTCCTCTTCGTCCTCACCCTGCTGGTCAACGGCGCGGCCCGGCTCATCATCGCCCGCCGCAAGGAGTACTCGGGGGCCAACGCATGAGCCAGGCAGTGAACACCGACATCCAGGAGCGGCCCGCCCCGGCGGCGCCCGCCCGCCCGAACGCTCTGAGCAGCCGGGCGCTCCCCCGCTGGGCCCCGCTCGCCTTCGCGGCCGTCGCGATCACGCTGGGCGTGGGCATCGGCGCCGCGGCCGGCTGGCAGAGCCGCACCCAGTGGGGCCTGTTCTCCGCCCTGCTCTTCGTGGTCATCTCGTACGTCACGACCTCGGTCGTCGAGAACCGGCGCCAGGCCAAGGACCGGCTCGCCACCAGCATCGTCTGGGTGTGCTTCCTGCTCGCCGTCGCGCCGCTCGCCTCGCTCCTGTGGACGACGGTCAGCCGCGGCGCGGAGCGCCTGGACGGGTACTTCCTGAGCCACTCGATGGGCGGGGTGCTCGGCTCCGACGCGACCGGCGGTGTCTACCACGCGCTGATCGGGACGCTGGAGCAGGTCGGCATCGCCACCGTGATCTCCGCCCCCCTCGGCATGCTGACCGCCGTCTACCTGGTGGAGTACGGCAAGGGCGCCCTGGCCAAGGCCGTGACCTTCTTCGTCGACGTCATGACGGGCATCCCGTCCATCGTCGCGGGCCTCTTCATCCTCTCCATCATGCTGATGGCGAAGATCCAGCCGTCCGGTCTGATGGGTGCGCTGGCGCTCACGATCCTGATGATCCCGGTCGTGGTCCGCTCCACCGAGGAGATGCTCAAGCTCGTCCCGAACGAGCTGCGCGAGGCCTCCCTCGCCCTCGGCATCCCGAAGTGGCGCACCATCCTGAAGGTGGTCCTCCCGACCGCGATCGGCGGCATCACCACCGGTGTGATGCTCGCGATCGCCCGTATCGCCGGTGAGACCGCGCCGATCATGCTGCTGGTCTTCGGCAGCCAGCTGATCAACCCGAACCCGTTCCAGGGTGCACAGTCCTCGCTCCCCTTCTACATCTGGGAGCAGTACAAGGTCGGTACCGACCAGTCGTACGACCGTGCCTGGGCCGCCGCGCTGGTCCTGATCGCCTTCGTCATGATCCTCAACCTGGTGGCCCGCGGCATCGCCCGCTGGAAGGCCCCGAAGACCGGCCGCTGACGCGGCACGAAAGAAGCAGTGATTCAGATGGCCAAGCGCATCGACGTCAGCGGCCTGTCCGCCTACTACGGCTCCCACCTCGCCATCGAGGACATCTCGATGACCGTGGAGCCCCGCTCCGTGACCGCCTTCATCGGCCCGTCCGGCTGCGGCAAGTCCACCTTCCTGCGCACCCTGAACCGCATGCACGAGGTCACCCCCGGTGGCCGCGTCGAGGGCAAGGTGCTGCTGGACGACGAGAACCTCTACGGGCCGAACGTGGACCCGGTCACCGTGCGCCGCACGGTCGGCATGGTCTTCCAGCGCCCCAACCCGTTCCCGACCATGTCGATCTTCGACAACGTCGCGGCCGGCCTGCGGCTGAACGGCTCGTACAAGAAGAGCGAGCTGTCGGACATCGTCGAGAAGTCCCTGCGCGGCGCCAACCTCTGGAACGAGGTCAAGGACCGGCTGAACAAGCCCGGCTCCGGCCTCTCCGGCGGTCAGCAGCAGCGGCTGTGCATCGCCCGCGCGATCGCCGTCGAGCCGGACGTGCTGCTGATGGACGAGCCGTGCTCCGCCCTGGACCCGATCTCCACCCTCGCCATCGAGGACCTGATCGGCGAGCTGAAGGAGCGCTTCACGATCGTCATCGTGACGCACAACATGCAGCAGGCGGCCCGCGTCTCCGACCGCACGGCGTTCTTCAACCTCGCGGCGGTCGGCAAGCCCGGCAAGCTCATCGAGATCGACGAGACGGAGCGGATCTTCTCCAACCCGTCCGTCCAGGCGACCGAGGACTACATCTCGGGCCGCTTCGGATAGGTGCCCGGCAACGGGGCCGAGGTGGGCCGGGGGCATGGGCGGTGACGCCCGGTGGTGGTTCTCCACCGGCGGACCGCCTCCCCCTCCGGCGGACCGGCCCCGTTCCCAGACGGCCTTGAGGTGCTGCATGGCGGTGCCACCGCAAGGCGAAGGGGCCGCCCCCGTCTCCCGCGAGGGAGTGGGGGCGGCCCCGTTTCATACGTGCGGAAACGTCCCGCCGCGACCGTCAGCCGAAGAGCAGCACCACGACGCCGTAGCTCGCGGCGGCGACCAGGGCCGCGGCCGGCATCGTGATGAACCAGCCCAGGATGATGTTCTTGGCGACGCCCCAGCGGACCGCGTTGACCCGCTTCGTGGCGCCCACACCCATGATCGCGGAGGTGATCACGTGCGTCGTGGAGATCGGTGCGTGGAACAGGAACGCCGAGCCGAACATGATCGACGCGCCCGTCGTCTCCGCGGCGAAGCCCTGCGGCGGGTCCAGCTCGATGATCTTGCGGCCGAGCGTGCGCATGATGCGCCAGCCACCCGCGTACGTGCCCAGCGAGAGCATCAGCGCGCAGACCAGCTTCACCCAGACCGGGATCGGGTCGCTCGGGCTCTCCACGTCGGCGATGACCAGGGCCATCACCACGATGCCCATCGTCTTCTGCGCGTCCTGCAGACCGTGGCCGAGCGCCATGCCCGCCGCCGAGACCGTCTGCGCGATCCGGAAACCGCGCTTGGCCTTGTGCGGGTTGGTCTTCCGGAACATCCACATGATCGCGACCATCACCAGATAGCCGACGACCAGACCGATGACCGGCGAGAGGAACATCGGGATGACGATCTTGTCGAGCACCCCGTCCCAGTGCACCAGCGTCCCGCCGGCGAGCGCCGCGCCGACCATGCCGCCGAACAGGGCGTGCGAGGACGAGGAGGGCAGCCCGAAGTACCAGGTGACGAGGTTCCAGATGATCGCGCCGACGAGCGCGGCGAAGAGGATTCCCATCCCCTTCTGGCCCTCGGGCGTCGCGATCAGGCCCTCGCTGACGGTCTTGGCGACACCGCTGCCGAGGAACGCGCCGGCGAGGTTCATCACCGCGGCCATCGCCAGGGCCGCGCGCGGGGTGAGCGCACGCGTGGAGACGGACGTGGCGATGGCGTTCGCCGAGTCGTGGAAGCCGTTCGTATACGTGAAGCCGAGCGCGACCCCGATGGTCACGATCAGCGCAAAGGTGTCCACGTGGTTCAGGACTCCTTGACCGCGATGGTCTCCACCGTGTTGGCGACGTGCTCGAACGCGTCGGCAGCCTCTTCCAGCACGTCCACGATCTGCTTGAGCTTCAGCACCTCGATGGCGTCGTACTTGCCGTTGAAGAGGTGGGCGAGCAGCTTGCGGTGGATCTGGTCCGCCTGGTTCTCCAGGCGGTTCACCTCGATCCAGTACTCGGTGAGGTTGTCCATCGTCCGCAGCCCCGGCATCGCCTCGGCGGTCAGCTCGGCCGCGCGGGCCAGCACCTCGATCTGCTGGGCGATGCCCTTGGGGAGTTCCTCGACCTGATACAGCACGACCAGGTCGACGGCCTCCTCCATGAAGTCCATGATGTCGTCGAGCGACGATGCGAGGTTGTAAATGTCCTCGCGGTCGAACGGCGTGATGAAAGAGGAGTTCAGCTGGTGGAAGATCGCGTGGGTCGCGTCGTCCCCCGCGTGCTCCGCTGCCCGCATGCGCTCCGCGATCTCGGCCCGGGAGGCAGAGTCCGCCCCGAGCAATTCCATCAGGAGTTTCGAGCCCGTGACGATGTTGTCCGCGGACGCGGAGAACATGTCGTAGAAGCTCGTCTCCCTGGGGGTCAGACGAAAGCGCACGTGGGGTCCTCGGGGTGCTTTGGATTCGGTCAGGCTGATGCTAGGCGCATCATCCGGCCACGGCTAACCGGCATTCTTCAGTGTCGCGCATCGAACACCGCGATCGGCACGGGCCCCAGGTCACGTTTCAGAGGAATTCGTTAGGATATACCCACCAGGGGTATATGAACGGCAGGGTAGAGAGAAAACGGGAGGCAGTAATGACCACCACCGAGACCGCCGGGACCACCGCCGCCGCGGAAACCGAACCGGTCGTCACCGATCACGACCACGGCATACACGGCTATCACCACCAGAAGAGCGAGCACCTCAAGCGGCTGCGCCGGATCGAGGGCCAGATCCGCGGACTCCAGCGCATGGTCGACGAGGACGTCTACTGCATCGACATACTGACCCAGGTCTCGGCGTCCACGAAGGCGCTCCAGTCCTTCGCGCTCCAGCTGCTGGAGGAGCACCTGCGGCACTGCGTCGCGGACGCGGCGGTCAAGGGCGGGGAGGAGATCGACGCCAAGGTCGAGGAGGCCACGAAGGCGATCGCCCGGCTGCTGCGCACCTGAGGCCCGGCCGCCCCGCGTCCGCCACGGCCCCGCACCTCACCCCCGGCGATCGCCCTGCCGGGGGACGGCGGCCCGTTCGGCGATCACGCGCACTTCCAGCACCTCGTCGATGCGGTCCGCGCTGAGCCGCTCCCCGATCGCGGCCGAGGCGGCGATCATCAGCTCGCCGCAGAGCTCGATCTCGGCGAGGGCCACATGGTCGGACACGGTCGGCGCGCCGAGCGTCATCACGTCACTCACCTCTCACTGCCGTCGCCGAACTGCCGGTGCCCGCGCCACCGGTGCCCGCCCGGCGGGCATCGCCGGTCCCCGCACCAGCGTAAGGAGCGGACCACGCGTCGCGCATGGCACGGACGGACCATTTCGCACCGCCGGCATGCCCATGCCCGTCCCCTCGGCCCCCGCCGCCCCTCGTCCGCGATCGGCGACCGGCCC
>NZ_RDBO01000055.1:367879-399450 GCF_008120935.1 Streptomyces sp. sk2.1 | reverse complement strand
GTCCCGCCGTCCCCGTCGCGGACCGCCCCCGCCGGGTCCGCCGACTGGTCCGCCCTGGCCGAGAGCCTCGACGGCGGCCTCGTCCGGCCGCAGGACGCGTCCTATCCGACCGCCCGTCAGCTCTACAACACCCGCTTCGACGGCCTGAAGCCCGCCGCCGTCGCCTACGTCGGCCACGAGGCGGACATCCGCGAGTGCCTGGCCTTCGCCCGCCGCACCGGCACCCCGGTGTCCATCCGCAGCGGCGGCCACTCCTACGCGGGCTGGTCGAGCGGGAACGGACACCTCGTCATCGACGTCTCCGCGCTGTCCCGCGTCGAACGGAACGGCACGATCGGGGCGGGCGCCAAGCTCGTGGACGTCTACCGGAACCTCGCCCGCGGCGGCCGGACGATCCCCGGCGGCTCCTGCCCCACGGTCGGCATATCCGGCCTCACCCTCGGCGGCGGCCACGGCGTCGCCGCCCGCGCGTACGGCCTGACCTGCGACAGCCTGACCTCGGCGACCCTCGTCACGGCCGACGGCAAGACCCTCACCGCGGACGCCGGGAACCACCCGGACCTCTTCTGGGCGCTGCGCGGCGCGGGCAACGGCAACTTCGGCGTGGTCACCGAGCTGACCTTCCGCACCAGCCCGGCCCCGCAGACCGTCACCGCCTACATGTCGTGGCCGTGGTCGCGCGCCCGGTCCGTCGTCACGGCCTGGCAGGAGTGGGGGCCGTCCCAGCCCGACGAGATCTGGTCCGCCGCCCATCTCGACGCGGGACCGGGCGGCGTCGCCCCGACCGTCTCGGTCGCCGCGTTCAGCCTCGGCACGTACGGCGACCTCCAGAACGCCGTGGACCGCCTCGCCGACCGGATCGGCGCCCCGGCCTCCTCCGTCTCGCTGCGCCGCCGCGGCTACGAGGAGTCGATGCTGGTGTACGCGGGCTGCTCGGGCATCTCCGAGGACCGGTGCCGGCTGCCGGGCACGACGCCCGGCCGCACCCCGCAGGGCACGCTCGGCCGCGAGACCTACGCCGCCGCCTCCGACTTCTACGAACGCTCCCTGCCCCCGGCGGGCGTGCAGGCCCTGCTCGACCGGACCGAGGCGTTCACCCGGATCCCCGCGTCACGGGGCGGAGGAGCGGGTTCCATAGCGCTCACCGCGCTCGGCGGGGCCGTCAACCGGGTCTCCCCGCAGGCGACGGCCTTCGTCCACCGCGGCGCGCGCGTGCTCGCCCAGTACATCGGGGCCTGGGACCCCGGCACGGCGGGCAGCGCCCAGCAGGACTGGCTGAAAAACACCCATGCGTCGATGCGCCGGTACGCGTCCGGGGCGGCGTACCAGAACTACACCGACCCGACGCTGACCGACTGGCGGCGCGCCTACTACGGCTCGGCGGCGGACCGTCTCGCCAGGTTGAAGAAGCAGTACGACCCCGGACGCCTCTTCTCCTTCCCGCAGGCCCTCTGACTTCCGCGTCCCCCGACCACCGGTCACGGACCCCCGGCGGACGGGAAAAGGCCCCGGACGGGCGGGTACGAGAACGGGCGGCCCCCCTTTCGGGAAGCCGCCCGTCGGCCGTTCTCACCGGCCCCTCACATGCTCCTCGGCCCCGCGCGCACCCGGCCCGCGTGCCCGGCCCCCAACCCTGCGCGGGCGCGCCCGGGGCCGTACTCGTAACCCCGTCCTACGCCGCCAGGTCCTTCTCGCCGACGCCGCCGCCCGTGCCGGGCCGCGGCTCGGCGATCCCGAACGCCCCGGGCCGCCCGGCGGCCGGGGCGACCTGCGTCTGCTTGCGCGAGCGCACGAGCCACCCGAACCGGTCCGTGCGCGCGACGGCCGTCACCAGCGGCGTCAGCAGCATCATCGCCAGCGGGGCCAGCAGCAGGGCGACGGCCGTGCCGAGCGCGAATCCGCCGATGACGTCGGTCGGGTAGTGGACGCCCATGTAGACCCGGCAGAAGCCCTCCGCCAGGGCCAGCCCGATCGCGGCGAGGCCGAACTTCCGGTTGGCCACGAAGAGCCCGACGCCCAGGGCCATCGCCATCGTGGCGTGGTCGCTGACGAAGGAGAAGTCGGTCTTCCCCGTCACCAGGACGTCCAGCCCCTGGTGGTCCTTGAACGGGCGGGGACGCTCCACGAATCCGCGGATCGGGATGTTGATCAGCAGCGCGATCCCGGCGGCCAGCGGCGCCCAGACGATCCCGGCGACCGCCGTCACCGAGTCGTCGGCCGTGCCGCGCCGGCGCACGCTCCACCAGCACCACAGGACCACCAGGACCATGCCGAGCATGATCCCGTACTCGCCGACGAACTCCATGACCCGGTCGAACCAGGTGGGAGCGGACTTCGCGAGTCCGTTGATGTCGTAGAGCAGGCTGACGTCGGGGTTCGACCCATCCACTGCGAGTCCAGCCATCTGACGCGGCCCCTTGTCTTGTCTGCTGCCGCGGACACACCCATGTGCCCGCTCTGACGAACCCCCGTGTCGGTTCGATCACTGTGTGGATCACTGCTGCGTGGACCGGTGCTTCTCGTCCGCTCCGCCCGTGAGGGCCTGCCCGGCCGGCGTCGCGCGGTCGGTGCGCCGCCGCTCCGGTCCATCCAGGGAACGACGTCCTCCGTGCAGGCGTTCCTCTCTCCACCGAATGATCACCATGACGTTATCGAAGAGAGACTCATCACCGCAGCTCAGGGCCCAGGCTTCACGGAGAGTTCCGGCCATCGCCGTCGCCGCGTCATGCCGCGGGCCGGGTCTTCGGGAGGGCCGCGGCCCCGTCCTCGGTGACCCGCGTCGCCCCGAAGTAGTCGGGGGTGTCGATCTTGTCGAACCGGATCACGGCCCCGGTGTACGGAGCGTTGATCATGTACCCGCCTCCGACGTAGATGCCCACGTGGTGGATGGCCCGCGAGTTGGTCAGGTCCTCCGAGAAGAACACCAGGTCGCCCGGGAGCAGCTCGTCCCGCGAGGGGTGCGGCCCCGCGTTGTACTGGTCGTTCGCCACCCGGGGCAGTTCGATGTCGACGGTCCGGTACGCGGCCTGGGTCAGCCCAGAGCAGTCGAACCGCCCGTTCTGCTCGGGCGTGCCGTTCCCGCCCCAGAGGTACGGCGTACCGAGCTTCTTCTGCGCGAAGTAGATCGCCCCGGCCGCCTGCTGCGAGGGCTGCACCCGCCCGACGGGCCGGGCGAAGCTCTTCTCCAGGGACCGGATGATGTTGACGTAGTTGCGCGTCTCCTCGATGTTCGGGACGCCGCCGGACCGGATCACCCGGTACGCGCCGGCGTTGTACGCGGCCAGCATGTTGTCCGTCGGGTCCCCCGGCACCTTCTTCACGTAACCGGCGAGTTCGCAGTCGTACGAGGCGGCGGAGGGGATCGCGTCGGCCGGGTCCCACACGTCCCGGTCGCCGTCCTTGTCGCCGTCGATCCCGTGCCCGGCCCAGGTGCCCGGGATGAACTGGGCGATGCCCTGGGCGGCGGCGGGGCTCTCCGCCCGCGGGTTCCAGCCGCTCTCCTGGTACAGCTGGGCGGCCAGCAGTGCCGGGTTGATGGCGGGGCAGAGGTTGCCCCACTTCTCCACCAGCGACTGGTACTTGGCGGGCACGGCACCCTTCGCCAGCGCGACGGCCCCGCCGCCGCCGGAACCCGCGAGCCCGGCGGCGGCGGAGTACGTACCGACGACGAGCAGGGCCACGAAGGACATGGCCACGCCCACACCGATGCCACCGACCACCCAGAATTTGCGCACCCCTCAACCATCCCCCATCGGGGACGGGTTCATGGGCGTTTTCGACGGTGTGTACGAGTCAACCGGGTCACAGGGACCCCCGACCCGCCGTTCCGGCGCACCGGTTCGGCACTCCGGAGCACCGTCCCTCCGCCCGGGCGCACCTGACGGGCCTTCCGGTTCATGGGTCGTCATGACCGGCGCACGGGTCGTCACGGCAGGCGCACGGGGAGGCCGTACGGGGCTCAGGGGCGGGCCCGGCGGGCGCACGGCCCCGTACAGCCCGATGCGCCGGGCGGGACCGTTCGTCCCGCCCGGCGCATCGGATCGATCGTCAGGCCGACCAGTAGTCGGAGCGCACGTTGGGACTCGGCAGGGGGTAGACCCCCTTGTACGCCGGCCCGTTCGGCGCGGACTTCGGCTCGGCGACCTTCGACTCCTTCACGCAGGGGGTGTCCGCCTCGAAGAAGACCTGCCCCTTGGCGCGGACGCTCACGCTGATGCCGAAGCCGGTGTCCGTCTGCGCGTAGACCGCCGGGAACGTCTCGTCGACGTTCTTCGCCTTGATGCGGTAGTCGCTCTCGCGCCAGAACTTCTCGACCTGGTCCAGGAAGTCCTGGCGGCGGTCCGCCGACACGATGGTCATGACGGTACGCCTGCGCGTCACGTCACAACTGCCCTTCGTCGTCGGACCGTGCGCCCACTGCACCTCGGGGTCGATCTTCTTCAGCACGGCGTCGAGCATGCCGTCGGACGTCTCGGCGGCCTCCTGCATGTCCATGCCGTTCCCCTCGGTGCCGTTGTCGCTCCCGGCGCTCCCGGTGCCCGTGACGCTCTTGGCCGCACCGGTCCTGCCATTCGTACCCGACCCGGCCTGCTCGCTGCCACAACCGGACAGCGCGAGACCGACCACCAGCGCCACCGTCGCGATCTGGAACTTGCGCCTCATCGGTACTCCTCAATCTTGAGCCGGTCGGCGTGCCCCGACACGATAAGAGCGATGCTGTCCGCGGAGACGGCGTCCCGTGACGGGGTGAAGTAGTTGGAGTGCGAGTCGAAGCTCATCGGCTTGCCCGGATCGACCGGGAACCGCCTGGCCCCGAACGCCTTGCTCGCCGGGTCCTTGCCGAACCAGAGGTCGTCGTCGCCCGGGTCGGCCAGATCCCCCGCGAGGTAGGAACCGGCCGGTCCGCCCAGCACCATACCGATCGAGCCCACGACCACCTGCGTCTTGGACGGGAGCTTGGTCACCGGGTCGTTCTCCGCGGCACCCACGAAGACGTGCCCGGCACCGACGCCCAGGTCCGCGGCGTTGTCCACGCCCACACCGGGGCTGCCGACCAGGATGATGTCGTCCACGCCCGGAATGCCGCCGGGGTGCTGGGTCGCGGCACCGACGGCGCGCGAACCGTAGGAGTGCCCGATGGCCGTGATGTGCGGATCACCGGTCCGGTTGGTGGCGACGATGCCGCTCATGAACTCGTTGTAGGCCGCACCGCCCTTCTCCGCCCGCTTGGTGCCCGCGACCGCCAGGCTCTGCAGCCCGTCCGGCGTCTGCGGCGCGTCGTACCCGAGCCAGATGATCGCCGCGCTGGACGGGTCGTAGCCCTGGGCGCCGATCGCCGTGTCACGGGCCCGCTTGAGGCCGCTCTTCGCGAACTCCTCGTCGAGGGCCGTGTTCAGCCCCGGCACGTAGGCCGACACGTTCTTGGAGGTGTCGGGGTTGCCGTAGGAGACGATGGCCCGCCCGTTGCCCTCGTCCCCGATGCCGATGAGGTACATCGGAGGCTGGCTGCCCTCCTTGAGCTGCCGCTCGATCTCCCGCAGCCCGGCGAGCTTCTTCTGCGACTCCTTGTCGGTCTGCTTCTCCAGCTTCGAGATCAGGTTCGGCAGGTTCCGGCGGTTCGCCGCGTCCCGGTCCGCCGCCGGGATCCCGTCCATCATCCCGATCTTCTCCGGGAAGAGGTCCAGGTAGCGGTCGCGCTGCTCCTGGGTCATCCCGTTCCACCAGAACTCACGGGCGGCCGCGTTGGCGTTGGTCGGGATGCGCTCTTCCAGGTACTTGCGCTCCGACTCCCCCACCGCGGCGTCGACGCGCGTACCGGAACCAGGCATTCCGCTGAACGCCCCGCCGCCCTTGCTCGCGTCCCAGGCGGCGGCGATGAACTGACCCTTGTCCCACTTGCCGCCGGCCTTCTTGGCGGCCTGGGAGTACTGGTCGACGACGCCCCTCACGGTGTCCACGGGGTTCGCGATCGTGTCGATCGCCCCGGTGATGTCGCCCATCAGGCCGTCGTCGCCGACGACGCCGGAGAGGAAACCGCCCTCGGATTCGCCGGTGGAACCGTCGACCGGGTTTTGTCTACCCGCGTTGACCTCTGTAGAAGAACCGCCGGTCCCCTCCGAACCACCGGAGCCTTCGGAGCCGCCGGAACCACCGGTCGAACCGGAACCACCGGAGCCGGAGCCGCCGGTCGCGTCCGCGCCGCCGGAGCCGGAACCGCCGGAGCCCGAGCCACCGGAGCCATTGCCGCCGGAGCCAGAGCCGTTGCCCCCGGAACCATTGCCCCCGGACGAGCCCGAGCCACCGGTCACGGTCGCGCCTTCGGTCCCGGCCCCGGAAGTCGCGCCGTCACCGCCACCACCACCGCCGCTCCCGCTCCCGCTTCCTTCACCGGCGACCACGTCGCCGCCGGGCGGCGCGCAGGCGCTTCCGGTCAGCTGGCAGATGGCGTTCCGGATCTCGCCGGTCAGCTGACCGCCGATCCCCGTGGCCACGAGCCCGCCGATGAGGGCCACGACCACGAGGATCATGCCCAGGTACTCCATCGCGGTCTGACCGGTGTCACGACGCCACTTGGCCATCCGGACGAAGCTGAACCGCCTCCGCTCGGCCCGCTGTTCGGGAGCGAGCCTGAACCAGGCACGCGACCGGGCCCGGGACAGCAGGACGATGACGACGACGGGCAGCACCAGCTGCGTCACGCCCCGGCCGTTCTCCGCGTCGTTCAGCGTCGCCAGCGCCCCGAGAAGGAGCCAGGCGTGCACGGCGACGAGCCCGCGCCGGACCCAGACCCCGCCGGTTCGCAGATGGAACGACAGCACGAACCCCGTGATGCCGGGCAGAGACGCGTACAGCACCATGCCCAGCAGCCGACCGTCCACCGCATCGATCGACGAGGCCACGGTCAGCGCGTCGAACGCGCCGACGACCGTGACGACGAAGAGCAATCGGACGAGGATCAGCACCGCTTGCAAGGAGCGTGACAGCGACTGTCTGCCCGGAGGGACCTCGACGGTGCCTGTGTCGGCACCGCCCTGTACCGTTAATACTCGTATGCCAGACACGGCGGGTCTCCCCAGCTTGTAAATGGGCGCAGCGACAGTTCTCCCCCTGGTATCGGTATGCGACCACACCTGACCAGGGCACGGCATGGGCCCCAGGACCCAATGCCGGACTCAACGTCGTCGCCCGACCCATCCCGTACCCCCACCGACCAGCCCGTTACGGGTCATTGGGGGCGCCCCGCGGCACCACCGGGAGGGGGCCCGGCACACCCCGCCCCCTCCCGTGCCACCGATCCCGCCCTCAGCCGTCGTACGTACGCGGGTCCTCCGCGGCAAGGCGCCGCAGTGCGGCGGCGGCCCGGTCCTCGGGTGAGGTGCCGTCAACCGGAATGCGCCACATGCGCTGTCGCCAGAAGTCCTCCTCCCGGCCCTGCCCGGTGTCCGGTTCCGGGCGGTACAGGAGAGAGACGTTGGTGCAGTCCCGGTCGCGGAAGTCACTGCTGATCCAGTGCAGTCGGACGTCCCAGCGGGTGAGCAGGTCCGGCCGGTCGCGCAGACCGGCGGCGATCAGCCGGGCGGTCCGGTAGGCCGGCGAGGCCCATGAGTGGTCGTTCTCGGCCCGTGCGACCTCCGCGTCGTACGCGGCGGCGTCGAAGCGGCGCTCGGGCAGCTCGGGCGAGTCCCACCAGGCCGGAAGGCGCCAGTCGGACCAGACGACCTGGTCCCCGTCCCTGCGGATGGTGACGTACAGCGCCCCGCAACAGCCCTCGGCGCAGTACGCCTCGGCGAGCTGCACCTCCCGGGGTTCGTCCGTGGCCCGCAGGAGGCCACCGTCCAGCAGGTGGGCCGGGGAGTTGGCGGGCCCCCGGTCGAACACCTCCGGCACCAGGGGACGTCCGTCGAGCAGGATGCGCGTCTCGGCGCCGCCCCGCTCCCCGGGATCGTGCTCGACGCACTCGAACCTCAGCCGCTCCTCCGGCCCGGCGATCCGGCGGAACGGCCACCGTGCCGTCCGCCGGATCCACTCCACCCGCCAACGCCGCTCGACGGCCGTCGCACCGGACTCCGCGTCCCGGCCCGGTTCGGGGCTCCGGCCCTCCTCGGTATCGCCGTCGGACACGACGGCCTTCCAGCCGGGCCGGTTCAGCACGGATTCCAGCGCGTCCAGCAACGCCTCGCGCCGGCCCGGCTCCCAGTCGAGTATCCGGCTCGGGCCGCTGTGCAGTTCGAGGGCGACCGACAGCAGAAGCGCGTAGTGGTCGACGCCGGGCGGCAGTTCGGCGGCGTGCGAGACGAACGCCTCGTACGCGTCCATCGCTTCCGGGTAACGGAGGATCTCGGCCCGGTCGTCGTGCAGGCTCGCCGTCCAGAGCAGCAACTGACCGGACCAGGCCAGCAGTTCGGCGGCCGGCGGGTCCTCCGGAAGCCGTTGTGCCCGTAGGACGTCGACGAGCCGGGTGGCTTCGATGAACCTGCGGACGCGCATGGTCCCGCTGCTCCTCATCTCCCGAGGAAGGGCCACCAGGCATCACAGGACGGCGTCCTCGTCCCCCGCCGCCAGGGCGTCGACCAGCGGGCGCTGCTCGGGCTCCTCGATGTAATGGCCCAGCCAGACCAGGGCCGCCATGGGCCGGTCGATGCCGTCGAGCGCCAGGACGGCGAGGTCGGCCAGGTCCCTCAGCTGCCCGAGGACCTTCAGATACGGCACGTCCTCCGGCTCGCCGAAGCGGGCGAGGAGCGCGAGGCCGACGCAGACGGGCAGGGCGGCGGTTCCCGTACGCACCAGGCAACGGCCGAGCGCACGGGCCCGGGCCTCGTCCTCGATGGTCGCCTCGGTGACCACGTACCGGACATGGCGGTCATGGGCCTCCAGCTCGTGAAGGCCCCGATGGATCTCCTCGGCGGCCCGCGCGACGTCGCCCCGGCCCGCACGGGCCTCGTCCGGAGCGGTCCGGTCCGGAGCGGTCTCGTCCGGGGTCGCCCGATCCGAAGCCGCCCGGTCCGGAGCGGTCTCGTCCGGAGCGGTCTCGTCCGGGGTCGTCAGCCAGGGGTTCAGTACGGCTTCCAGGGCCTCGCACGCCTCGTCCCACCCTGATCTCTTTTGGGTGAGCCTCAGCCGGGACGGAAGTCCGTACCCCCCTGCGGGGAGCCTGCCGCCGGGCTCTCCGCGATGGAGGCGCAGGGCGTAGGCGTACAACGAGGGCCGGGGGATGAGCGCGCTGCGCTCTTCCTGGGCGCTCAACGGGCGGAGTGGGTCTCGATTCCTTGAGTCATGCGCGGAGCCTGACAGGGCTCCCGGCCCCGCGCCACCGGTTTTCACCACCTGCCCGCGACGGACGGCCGGAACCCGGCGGTACGGGCTGTCCGAAACCGACCGCGAAAACGTCAGCAGGACGTCAGTGAGACGTCAGCAGAACGTGAGCGATCCACAGGAAGCTTTAGTTGTCAAGAGGTCAGAGAGAGCGGCTAGCCGCAGGATCCGGGCCTTGTCTAACCCCTCGTCCTGGGAGAATTTCCATGCGCACGCTCCGCACCCGCAAGAACACCGCCGCTCTCGGTGTCGTCACCGCCGCCCTCGCCCTGGCCCTCACCGCCTGCAACGGGGACGACAGCGGCACGAAGTCCGCCGGCACGGCGGGCACCGGCGCGTCGGCCGCCGCCTCCACGGGCTCCGAGGGCACCTCGAAGACCGACGGCGCCTCGAAGGGCACGGACTCCGAGGGCACCTCGAAGACCGGCGGGAGCGCGCAGAACACCGGCTCCTCCTCCGGGAAGACGGACAGCTCCGGCGGCAGCGCCGCGAGCTCCGGCGGCAACACCAGCGACAGCTACGCCTACAAGCACCCGTGCAAGATCGGCGACCTGTCGATCCGCGTGTACCCCCGCGAGGGCTCGGACACCCAGCAGGTGATCGAGGTCAACAACACCGGTGCGAACTCCTGTGGCCTGAGCTACTTCCCGCAGGTCAGCCTGGGTGCCGAGAACGCCTCGGACCACAGCGGCGACATCAAGCCGGCGGTTCCCGGCGGGCTGGGCGGCGCCCCGGCGTACGCGGTCAAGCCCAAGACGGCCGCCATCGCGGTGCTCGACTTCAACCCGAGCGGCGAGAACGGTGTGACCTGGGTCAATGAGATGAGCGTGCTGGTCGACGGCGAGCACATGGCCAACGCCGACACCCAGAACTTCCCGCTCCCCTCGGGCGCCAAGGTCGACAGCCCGAAGCTGGGCCTGTACCAGAGCACGATCGCCGAGGCCGTCAGCTCCATGGAGTCCGCGGGCTGATCACGCCCCACTGAACCGGGGCGTACGACGGACGCCGCGGGGCGCGCCATCCCTGCCCCGCCCCTTCGTCGTACGCCCCACTCCGTCCCCCGGCGTCGAGGGCCCGGACCCACCGAGTGGTGGCTCCGGGCCCTCGGCGTCGTTCGCGGTGCCGGCGTCGTTCGCGGTGCCGGTGTCATTTGCGGTGAAGGACTACCACCCGGGGCACGCCCGGACCGGGATGCTCGTCACCTGGGAGGCAGCTGCACCGAGCCATGGATGGAGTAGTGGTCGGACAGTCCGACGTAGGTCTGCACCGAGCACGCGCTGAACGTGTAGGGGCTGAAGATGTAGTCGATCTTCTCGCCGTCCTTGGTGTCGGCGCCGTCGTAGACGCCGTTCTTCTCGTCGCACTCCTGGTACCGGTCGTACATCGGCGTCAGCGCGCCGAAGCCCCGGGCGGGCGGGCTCACGTTCAGGTCGCCGCCGAAGACCGGGCGGTAGCCGCCCTGGTCGGCCTTCTCCATGAGCTTCGCGGCCTGCTTCGGCTGCCAGGTGCGATCGGGGTCGTCCCAGCCCTTGCCACCGGTGCTGAAGTGCGCGGAGCAGTACATGACAGCCTGGGAGGGAACGCTCGCGCAGATCGCCGCGCGCTGCTCCGCCTTGCGGGTCACGCCTTCCTTGTTCACGTACGCGGCCGGGGACGGCAGCTCGTACGCCTGGTACCAGGTGTTCTCGTCGGGCACCGCGATGGCGACGCCGTACGCCCCGCGGTCGTACCCGTCGGCGTCCATGCACTCCTTCTGCGCCTTCAGGCCGGTCCCGTCGACGTTGTAGGTGACCGGCGCGAAGCGCACGTCCCAGTCGTAGGGCCCCTCCTCCAGCGCCAGTTCGACCGGCTTGGCGTGCTTCTCGCAGAACTCCTGGAAGAAGATCACATTCGGGTAGGACGCGGCCTTGGCCAGGCGGTCCTTGATGCCCGCGGCGAGGGCGTCCTTGCCGATCGGCTTTCCGCCGTTGCACGGACTCACGGTGTTGATGTTCCCGCAGACGTTCCAGGACATGACCTGCGCCGTGGACGAGGCCGCCGGCCCGGCGACCGGTGGTACGGCTTCTCCGGAATCCTTCTCGCCCGCCTGGATCCCGGCCGCACCGGCCTTCTCCAGGGTGAACCGCTCCCACGAGCCCACCGAATCGGCGCGGGCCCGCAGGAGCCCGTAGTCGGTGCCGGTGTCGTTCTTCTCCGCGGTGACGTACTTGCCCTCCGCCTGTCCCAGCAGCGCGTACTTCCCGTCACCCTGCGGTTTGAGGACGAACCGCTCCCAGCCACCGATGTTCGCGCCGCGGGCCCGCAGCATTCCGTCGTGGGTCCCGCCGTCCTCGATCTCGGTGCTGGCGAAGTACCCACTGGCCTCGAACCGCAGGCTGACGGTCTTCCCCTCGTCATCGGTGTGCAGGGTGAACCGCTCCCAGGCGCCCGGCGCATCGCTCCGGGCGCGCAGTTTGGCCCACTGGTTTCCGGCGTCGTTGATCTCGGTGGAGACGTATTTGCCGGTGGCCTCCGACTTCAGGACCCATTTCTGACCGGCGGACTTGGCAATCGCCTCGGTGTCCGCGGCCGACGCCGCTGGCGCGAACGCCACCGTCACACCCAATATCGCCGCGAACGCGGCGACCCAGCTCAATATTCGACGGAACAACTTCCCCCTGCTTTCTCTGTCTTTACTCTGTTCTTGATGAGCGGTTCAGGATCATTCCACGCGGGTCTCTTCCGGCTCCGCTCCTTTCCTCACCCCTGTCGCTCCTTCGCCACGCATTCCACCCAGAGCAGTTTTCCTCCCTGCCCGGGCAGCCCGGTCCGCATGAGGTGGGCGCCCCAGCACTCCGCGTAGAGGGTGACGAGGTACAGCCCCCGGCCGCGTTCGGCCAGTTCGTCCGGGGCCGGGACGCCCCGGTGGAAGGGGGCGGGGATGTACGGGTCGGTGTCCCACACGCTCAGCCGGACCCGGCTGCGCCCGGCGTCGCGCAGGCGCAGGGAGTACGGGCCCGAGGAGTACAGGTAGGCGTTGGTGACCAGCTCGCTCGCCAGCAGTTCGGCGGTCTCGGTCAGTTCGCGCATGCCGTGCACGCGCAGGACGTTGCGCAGGGTGGCACGGGCGACGCCGGGGGCGCGGGGATCCTGCGGGAGTTGGAGTGTGTACGTCCAGGGCGGGGATACCGTGGCACTGGCCATGGAAGTCTCCATTCACGGAGGGGGGTTGAAGGTTGCGCTTCGGATTGCCCGGTGACGAGGCCGCTCCGTCGAGCGGGGTGCTTCCGGGCGGGGACCCGAGATCCAAGGTAGCGATTCGCGGTTAACGTGTTAACCGAACTTCGACGAATCCATAAACTGCCACCCTTGTGGGTGACCGGCCGCCCAAGGAGGCGAGCAATCCCGTGAGAACCAACCCGACGGGTCGCCAACTCCGTTTTGGCTCCGAGCTGCGCAAACTCCGCGAGAACGCAGGCTTCACCGCCACCCAGGCCGGTCAACTCCTGGGCGTCAAGCAGAACCAGATCAGCAACATGGAGGCGGGACGCGTCGGCGTGAGCCCTGCGCGCGTACGCGCCCTGGCCCGCCACTACAGCTGTTCCGACAAGGACATCGTCGCCGCGCTCGGGAGCATGACCGGCGACCGCACGCGCGGCTGGTGGGAGGAGTACCGGGAGATCCTGCCTCCGCCGCTCCTCGACCTTGCAGAGATCGAACACCACGCCCACCGGCTGCGCACGGCCGTGACCGTGCACATCCCCGGCCTCCTCCAGACCGCGGAGTACGCACGCGAGGTCTTCCGCCAGGACGTGCCGGAGCTGTCACCTCCCGACATCGAGCACCGCATCTCGTTCCGCGTCAAACGGCAGACCGTCCTGTTCCGGGAATCGCCGACACCGCATCAGGCCGTCATCCACGAGGCCGCGCTGCGCATGCGCTTCGGCGGCCCGGAGGTGACCCGCAAGCAGCTCCAGCACCTCCTCGACATGGGCGAACGGGATCACATCACCCTCCAGGTGATCCCTTTCTCCGCAGGGACCTTCGCCGGGTCCGGCCAGTCGATCTACTACTTCCTGGGTCCGGTGCCGCAGCTCGACACCGTCAACCTGGACCAGTCCCACGGCCCCGTCTTCCTGGACGCCGAGGACCAGTTGGAGAAGTACCGCGTGCTGCTCGGCCGCATGGAGGCGACCGCACTGGGCCACGACGCTTCCAGGGACTTCATCCACAACATCGTCCGCGACCTGTGAAGGAACCCGAGATGTCCTCTCCCGCCTGGCAGAAGTCGTCCTACTGCGCCCAGGGAAACTCCTGCATACACGTGGCCGCGCCCGCCCCCGGCGCGGTCGGGCTCACCGAGTCCGGCGACCCCGCCGGAACGGTGCTCCGCACCACACCCGCCGCCTGGGCCGCCCTCGTACGCGCCCTCAAGGAGGGCCTCCCCCGTGACTGACACCCCCGGCATCCCCGACGGCCTCACCTGGGTCCGGGCCGCGCCCGAGGACGCGGAGGGGCCCGGACCCTGGATCGAGATCGCCTTCGGGCCGGACGGGCTCGTCCTCCTCCGGGAGACCGGCGACCCCGCCAACGTCGTCACGACCACCCGGGCCAAGTGGGAGGCGTTCGCAAAAGGGGTCGTGGCCGGAGAGTTCGACCACTTCGCCGAACCCGTCGGCGAGGAGAACGCGAGGAGCTGAATCCGGTACCGCGACGACCGGTGCGGCGGCCGGTGGGATGGGTAACGTTCGAGGGCGTGGGAGTCACCCGACACGGGGCGAGGTGGGGGCACTGAGCGGGATAGTGATCTATCTGCCGCAGCGGAGCGGTGTCGTCGGAGGAGCGCCGTGCGGCGACCCGGTGACGTTGCGGCTCGGCCCGGGGGAAACGGCGCGCTTCGGGCGCGGCTCCGCGACGATCCCGGTCGAACTGCGCCTGGACGACGAGGCCATCTCGCGGCTGGCCGGCGAGATCCGGGTGACGGACGACCACTGGCAGCTCAGCAACCACAGCACGACCCAGAGCTACCTGGTGGAGAACCCGGAGGGGGCCGGTGAGTACCTGCGGGTCCCGCCCCGCCGGGCCGGCGCCCCGATCCCCTTCGAGTTCTCCCGGGTCGTGCTGCCCACCCGTCGCGACACCACCGTCGCCTTCCAGGTGTTCGCCCCCGACCACGTCTACCTGGACCCCGACGGCCCGGCGGGCCCGTGGGACGGCCGCACCGTCATGGCGTACTCGCTGGACGAGACGGCCCTCTACTTCCTGGTCCTGGTCGCGCTCTGCGAGCCGCGGCTGCGCGACGAGTCGCCGGTCGCGGTCCCGACCACCCCGCAGATCGTCGAACGGCTCCGGGGGCACGCCGCGTGCGGCCGGTTGCGGGCGCGGGCGGTCAGCTCGCACATCGACTACCTCGCCGAGGAGAAGATGCGGATCAGCGCTCCGGCCGGGAACGGGTCGGGAGGGGCGCGCCGCAACGGCAAACGGGAGGCGCTCGTCGGGATCGCGCTGCGGTTCGGACTCGTACGGGAGGAGCACCTGGCGCTGCTCCCGCCCCGGACCGCCACCCACGCCAGGTAGCGGGCAGAGCAACCCAAGTGACGTTGCGGTACGGGCAGTTGGGCCGTTGACCCGCGAAACGCTGCGGGCTCCCGGGGCGCTGCGGCAGGATCACGAAGAGCCGCGGGCTCACGGAACACCGCGGGCCCACCGTGTGCGGCGACACGCACTGGTGCGGGCGGGGGACCGGAGGCGGAAACGGTGCATGCGCGGGGCGACACATCGGGAAGCGACCACACGGAGCCGCTCCCGCGCGGTTACCGGGTGGGCCGCTGGGAGGTCACCGAACCCATCGCGTCCGGCGGCTGGGCGACGGTCTACGCGGGTCGATCGGTCGACGAACCGGCGGGACCGGTGGAGGAACCGGCGGAGAAGCCGATCGACGAGCCGGTGGACGAGCAGGTGGAGGTCGCACTCAAGTTCCTGCCGACCGCGGGACTCGCACCGCGCCAGGCCCGCAAGGTCGCGGAGACCGCCCGGCGCGAGGTCGAACTCGGCCACCGGGCCGGGCATCCGGGGCTGATCCGCCTGCTGGACTCCGTCGTGATCAGCGATCCCGGCCGGGCGTTCCTGGACGGGGCGATCGTGCTGGTGATGGAGCGGGCCGAACGCAGCCTGCGGGAGGTGTTCGACGCCGGGGTCGCGGAGGCGGACGCGGCCCGGCTGTTCGCCGGGATCTGCGAGGGCCTGGCCCATCTGCACCGCAGCGGCTGGGTGCACGGCGACCTCAAGCCGGAGAACATCCTGCTGATGGCCGACGGCACGCCCCGGCTGTCCGACTTCGGGCTCGCCGCCGAACTGACCGGCACCGACGGCACCCACGGGTACGCGCCGCCGATGGGCACCCCGGACTACCTCCCGCCCGAGCGCTGGCGGGCCCCGCTCGGCGAGCACGGCGTGGAGGTCCGGCCCAGCGCCGACGTCTGGGCCCTGGGCATCATGATCCACGAGGCGTTCGCGTCCGGCGCCTCGCCGTTCCCCGGCGCGACGTCGACGGCGCGCGGCGCGGCGGCGCAGGAGTACGCCGCCGGGCGCGCCCCGCTGCGGATCGACAGCGCGCTGCCGCCGTTCTGGCGCGCCCTGGCCCTCGACTGCCTGGCCCCGACCCATGCCGAACGCGCCGCGCACAGCGCCGAGAGCATCCTGGCGCGCATCACCGCACGATCGCCGTCGCCGTCGTCATTACCCCGCCCGGCACGTACATCCCGCCCGGCTCAGACACCCCGTCCGGCGCAGACACCCCGTCCGGCACGTCGCCGCCGGTGGTTCCGCGCCGCACCCGTGGCCGTCGCGGTGTGCGCGGTGGCCGCGACGATCTGGTCGCACGCCGTCGGCGACACCGCGTCGGACGCGCTCGGCGAACCGGCGGGACGGCTCCGGGTGTTCAACGCCGACGACGACTGCCGGGGCCGTACCGACCGGAGACCGCAGTGCAGCCTCGGCCTGGCGATCGACCCCCTCCGGCCGTACACCATCGACAACGTTGTTCCGACCCGGGTGTGGCACGGCGACGTCCTCGCCGTCTACTGCCGC
Organism: Streptomyces sp. sk2.1; assembly: GCF_008120935.1. Classification (GTDB taxonomy): domain Bacteria; phylum Actinomycetota; class Actinomycetes; order Streptomycetales; family Streptomycetaceae; genus Streptomyces. The sequence continues at coordinate 383,070 of NZ_RDBO01000055.1, read as the reverse complement.
CTCCCCCGGGGAACGCCCATCATCGACGAGTCCGACGCGAGTTCCACCCAGTGGTACCGGGTCCGGCTGCCGGCCGGTTCCGACCGCGACCGCACCTCGGCCTGGTTGCCCGCCGTGCGCACGACGGACCATCCCCGGGTGCCCGACTGCGCACCGCCGAAGTCACCGGTACCGCCCGTGCGGTGAGTGTCGGCGCCCACTGCGCGGGCTGTCACTCCGGATCGTTCCGGATGTGCCGGACGGCCGCCCCGTGACTACCTTGCGGACCGCCGGCCGACGGGCCGCACAAGGCCGTTCCGACGCGAAGGAGCAGACACGTGCGTGGCTCGACCGAACGACGACGCGTGATGTGGAGATCAACGGTCCTGCTGATCGCCGTGGCCATGTCCGGCCTCGGCAACCCGGCGGCGTTCGCGCAGGACGCGGGCGACGTACCGGGCCCCCTCGGGAACTCCGCCCCGGCCGAACTCTTCTGCGACATCCCGGCGAACCGGGACATCGCGGTGACCCGCAAGGTGTACGAGGTCGGGCAGCGCCGCGGCGTGTCCGCCAAGGTGATGCTCGCCGGATTCGAGACGGGCTGGGTCGAGTCCCGCATGAACAACCTGGCCTGCGGGGACCGGGATTCGCTCGGAGTCTTCCAGCAGCGGCCCTCGATGGGCTGGTGCCAACCCGCCCAGTGCCTCGACGTCGACTACGCGGCGAACAAGTTCTTCGAGGTGGCCCAGCAGATGGAGCCCGATTGGGCCACCGCGGGCGAGCTGGCCCAGGCCGTCCAGCGCTCCGCGTACCCGGAGCGCTACGGCCAGGCGGAGGGCTACGCCCGGGAGCTGATGGCCGAGGCGTTCCGGCCGTACGGCACGATCGGCGCGAAGTACACCGCCATGGGCGGCAGCGGCGGACCGCTCGGCGCACCGGTCCGCGCCGAGGAGAACTCCTCGCTCGGCGGACGCTTCCAGCTCTTCCGCAACGGGATCATCATCTGGCACCCGGACGTGGCCCACGCGATCCACGGCGACATCCTGCAGAAGTTCTGGGACACGGACGCGGAACGCCGCTGGGGATTCCCCACCATGGACGAGGCGGACGCCGCACCGGCGCCGGACGGCACCCGGGGCCGCTACCAGTTCTTCGAGCGCGGCCTGTTCCTCTGGTCCCCGCAGACCGGCACCCACACCGTCCACGGCGCGATCTACGACGCCTTCCACGCCGCCGGGCACGAGGCCGGACATGGCCACGGCGATCAGCAGGACCGTTGATCTCCACATCACGCGTCGTCGTTCGGTCGAGCCACGCACGGACCCACGGATTCAAGAACCCCGGACCCAAGAACCCCCGGAGGACCGAACATGCCCACCCCCTCACAGCCGGACCACCGGAACACCGCCCACCGGCACACCACCCGTCGATCGGCGCTCAAGGCAGGCATGGGCTTCGCCCTGGGAGCCGGCCTGCTGGGCGCCGCCCCCGGCTCGGCGTCCGCCGACGACCGGTCCGCCCGGACGGCCCCCGGCCGCCCGGCCGCCCGGCTGCTCCAGACGGGCACGCCCCTGTGCGAGCAGCCCGGCGACTCGGCGAGCGCGCAGGGGCTCGGCTCCGGGGACCTGGCGATCCCCTACCACCGGGAGCACGACAACACCTGGGGCTACGTGTTCGGCGACGCGTTCGGCGGGATCGCCCAGGCCGACCCCTACCTGGGATCTCCGGTGATCCTGAACCAGGCCGCCTTCGACGCCTCCGGCGGGACCCCGATCTCGTTCTCCTGGGCGATGCCCACCGGGGGCGCCGCCAGGCAGTGCTTCGACTACGCACACTGGGCCGACAACGGGCACGGATTCGAGATCACCCGCATCCCGAACGACTGCATCGAGTTCGGGGGCCGCACCTACATCCAGTACACGTCCGTGGCCCTGTGGGAGAACATCCCGGCCGGGTACGACGGCTCGCTGATGTCGGGCGTCGCCTACTCGGACGACTACGGCGTGACCTGGCAGGACTACCCGTACCACTGGGCCGGCGACACCCAGGGGACGAACCAGTCGATGTACGGGATGTGGTCGTTCGCGGGCATCGACCCCGACGGCTGGCTGTACGTCTTCTCCAAGCGCTGGAACGGCACGCACTCGAACACCGCCGACGGCGGCGCGATCCAGCTGTTCCGCATCCGGCCGGACGAGTTCCGCGCGGGCAACTTCGGCGCCCAGGAGAACTGGGCCTTCCTGGACGGCCGCTGGCAGTGGACCCGGGCGGCGGCCCCGTCGGTCATGCTGTCCGGGAACAGGATCGGCGAGTTCTCCGTCAAGCGGATCGGCGACACGTACTGCATGAGCTACTTCGACGTGGACGACTACTCGATCTGTACCCGCACCGCGCCCCGCCCGGACGCGGTGTGGACCGCCCCCAAGGTGCAGATCGTCGGCGACGCCCTCCCGCCGCACCACTGGGGCAAGCCCCAGCTCCCGTTCCTCTACGGCGGATACATCCACCCCGGCAGCGCGAGCGCCACGTCCCTGACCCTGATCGCCTCGCAGTGGCAGTCCGTGAACCACGGCAAGACGCCCTACCGCGTCCTGCAGTACGACGGCATCCGGCCCTGACGCACGGGTCGCCGCGCGAGTGACGCGGGCTTCCCCGCCGAGGCCGAGTCCGGGTACCTGCCCGTCCGCCTCCTGGACCGCTCCTGGGCGGGCGAGTTCGACACGTGACGCCACCGGGCCCTGGTTCCGCCCCGGGTTCCGGCTCCCACCACCGGCCCCGGCCCCGGCCTCGTCTCCGGGTCCGGGTCCGGGGCCTCACGCGCCGGTCGCCGCCCAGGCGCGGGCGAACCGTTCGTGCGCGGGGGCCGGCACGGCGACAGCTGAGGCATCGGCGGCAGCGGCGGTCGGGGCCGTCGCTGCGGGGCGCGGGGCCTTCGCGGCGGTGAGTTCCTTGCGGACGGCACGGTGGTGGTCGAGGGTCCAGGCGTTCCAGCGGCGTACGGTGCGGTCGGCCGGGCGGTCGAGGGCGTGCAGCTGGAGGTGGAGGGCCGCCGCGTCGCGGCCGACGCCGAGGGACTCCGCCACCTCGTCCACCAGGTCCGGGGCGCTGAAGAGCGGGTTGGCCTCGTACTGGCCCGGCGGGACCGGGGTGGCCGCCGAGCGGTCCGCCAGGGCGCGCAGGGCGGTGAGCCGGTCGGCGGGTATGTCCATGAGCGGACCGGCGGCGTCCCGGAGCGGACCGGCGGGGCCGTCCATGAGCCGGTCGAGCAGGGCGCGGGCGCCCTCCGCGGCCGGGTCGCCCACCGGTCGTTCGGCGAATGCCCAGGTGAGGGCGGTGACGACGGCCCGCGCCCCGTCGGCTTCCGACGGGGGTTCCGGCAGGCGTCCGGTGAGCAGGGCGGTGGCCCAGGTGTCGGGCAGGCCGTGGTCCTTGGCCAGCGCGGCGGCGTGGCTGCCGTCGTCGACGTACCCGGTGACCGCGAGCCGTTCGGACCATTCGGCGGCCATCCGGTCCGCGGCGGCGGTCATGCCGCCGGGGGCCCAGAGCTCCGCCGGGTCGGCGGGCACGGCGGAGGCGAGCACGGCACGCCGCCCGGCAGGACCGAGCCGCCCCCGCAGGTCGTCGTACGCGTACACAGTGTTCCGGTCGGCCTTGTACGGCTTGGTCCGGCACAGCTTCAGGTGCGCCGCGTAGTCGTCGCTGCCGAAGAAGCCGTCGAGGACCAGGGCGGCGATCGCGCGCGGCACCCCCGTACGCCAGCGGAACAGGTCCACGGCCTCCTCGGGCACCGGCAGCGGGCCGCGTTCGGCGAGGAGGGCGAGCAGGCGGGGGAGCCGGGCGGTGTCGTCCCCCACGACGGTGCGGGTCTCGCACTCCTCGGCGCCGGTGGGCTCCGGGTCGGCGGCCCGGTGCAGGAAGGGCACCAGGTCGCTGCGGACCGGGCCGGAGGCCACCGGGGCGCCGGACGCCCGGAGTTCGGCGACCCCGGCCTCGGGTGCCCGGCCGGTGCGCCAGGTGGTGCCCCGTTCCGCGAACGGCTGGCGGCTCCACACGTCGAGCAGCGCGGTGAGGGCCCCCCGGTGCGCGTCCGGGGTGGCGACGACGACCGCCCGCCAGGCCACGGCGTCGATCCGGCCGGTCAGCACCGCCCATTCGGGCGGCGGGGCGGGCAGGGCCAGCACCCGCACCTCGTCGTCGATCTCGCCGCGCAGATACCGGCCGTCGGCGGCGACCGCCGTGAGGAGCGCGGGCTGCGGCTGCGACGGCCGCTTCTCGTAGCCCCGCAGCTGGGGCAGCAGGCCGTGCAGGGCCGGGACGAGCCGGGTGTCGGGTGCCGGGTCGGGCAGCTCGACGACCGGTCCGGCCCGCATGACGGCCACCCGGTGCGCCAGCTCCCGGAGGCGGCGCAGCACCTCGGCGGCGAACCGCACGGCGCGGGTGACGCCCTGCCGGACACGGGGGTCGGTCACCCCGGGCGGCGCGTCCTCGGCGCCGGACGACAGCAGTTCGCGCACGGTCTCGTCGGTGACCGCGCGCAGCGCGTGGGAGGACGGCTCGTCGCGCGGGACGAGGAAGTGCCAGAAGGCGGGCGGCGGTACGGGCCCGGCCTGCTCGCCGAGGGTGGCCCGGACCGGTCCGCCGTGGCGGGCACCGGGGAAGCCTTGGACCTGCCAGAGCAGCGAGTTGTCCTCGGCGGCGTAGCAGCGGACGGTGGTGGTGCCGACCACGACGGCGTCCTCGCCACCGGCCGGGAGACCGAGGATGCCCCACGGGCGGCGGCCCCAGACGGTGGTGCGGTAGGACGCGGTGCGGCCGTCGACGGACCTCAGCTCGAACTCGCGGGACGAGGGACCGGCGTACGGGGTGTGGTGGTCGATCCGGCAACCGGTGAGCCGGCCGTCCTGGCCGAGCGGGGACGGCGGGGCGCCGGGCGGCAGTTCGGCGAGGGTGCGGTAGTTGAGGAAGGGTTCGGTGCCGTCCGGTGACGCGTCGGGCGCGTGGAAGCCGGGCAGGGTGCGGTCGGCGGTGGGCACACCGGTGGCGGGGTCCATGCGGGTCCACCCCCTGCGGTGGTCCTCGCCGAACACCTCGCTGCTCCAGAAGTCCCGGCCGTCGTACATCTGGTAGTCGCGGAGGCGGTGGCCGATGCCCGAGGTGTCGCCGGGGCGCAGGACGTTCCCGCCGTCGAACCGGCCGCCGCCGTCCGGGGTACGGAACTGGTAGCCGAGGCCGCCCTGGATGCCGCCGCCGTAGGGGCGGAGCCCATGGGGCTGTTCCGGTTCGAACGTGTCGGCGGGGCTGCCCGACCAGTACGCCGTCATGGCGGAGCTGCCCTCGCCCGCGCTCGGCCAGGAGACGAGGAACTGGCCGCCGACCCAGTGCACCGTGGGGAAGGCGGCGCCCTCCGGCAGTTCCAGGGCGTGCTCGCCGCACCGGCCCGCGTGGTCGACGGCGAACGCGCGGCGCTTCCCGTACACCGTGAGCACCGGCCAGGTGCAGGTGACGTGCACCGTCTCGTCCGGCCGGAATGCGGCGAGGGCCTCCTCCAGGGCGGGCCAGCCCAGCTCCTCGGGCAGCCCCGCGCGCAGAACACGGGCCAGCGGGCCGGTGAGGTCCAGTTCGTCGAGGGCCTCCTCGATGCCGTCCAGGGCGACGGCGGTGGGCCGGTCGAGGAGGCCGTGCAGCTCGTCCACGGCCTCGTCGGCCGCGGCGAGCCCGCCGCCGCGCAGGGTGTCGAGCAGCTTCTCGATCCGGCCGTGCACCTCGGCGGCGATGCCCGGGTTGTGCGGGAGCCGGCTGATGGCGGTGCCGCCCCGGGGCCGGAGCCCGGCGTGGACCGTGCCCTCCAGTCGGGGGCCGAACACCGGGTCGGCGGCGAGGGCCCGCAGGTCGCGCGGCGACTCCTTGTCCCAGAACTCCAAGGGGATGATGGAGCCGGGGTCATGGACGGGGATCCCCTCGGCGAGGCAGACGTCGAGCAGGTCGGCGTCCAGGTGCTGCCACCGGTAGCGGTCCTCGTGGAGCCGGACCGGGGTGCCGTCCGCCTTCAGCCGCGGGGCGAACCGGGCCACCAGGTCGAAGAGTTCGGCGGGCATGGCCTGACGGGTCACCCCGCCACCGGCGGCGGGGCGGTGGGAGTACTGGGCGGCGTACCGCCGCAGCCACTCGCCGAGGCCGCCCTCCGGGGTGATCCGGCCGGTCGCGGCGGCGTCGGCGGCCCCGCAGCCGATGAGCAGCCGCAGCCAGGCCGCCGCGTCGTTCTTCGAATCGGGGAACAGGTCGAGCAGGGCGGTGGCCGTGCCGTCGGCCGGCCGGTGGGCGGAGAGCGGGCCGAGCGCCGTGTCGAACAGCCGGTCCGGCACGGCCTTGCCGCGGGCTGCCGCGAGCACCTCGCCCAGCACCCGCGCCTCCTCGTCGGCGCCGAGACCGGCCGTGCGCGCGGATTCCCGGACCCGGCGGGCCAGATCGGCGGGAAGATCGCCCGGCGACGCCGCCCAGACCGTCAGCAGCCGCACGAACTCGCGGTGCGCGTCGCCCGGTTCGAACACCCCGGCCAGCCAGGCCGGGGCACCGCTGATCTCGGTGGCGGGAAGCGCGCCGAACCTGGCGAACAACTGAAGGTTCGCCCACCGCCAGTCGGTGTCGACCGGCAGCCCGTGGTCGCGTTCCGCAGCCCGCGCGTACCCGTACGCACGGGCGGCGGAACGGCGGTGCGTCTCCAGCATCCAGTGCCCGATGGTGTCCCAGAACCACGGCAGATGGGCGGCCGGCAGCCCCCGGGCCGGACGCGCCGCCCCGTCCACGAACCGTCCGGGCTTCTCCCCCGCCCTGTACCGGTCGCGGTCCGCCTCCGCCAGCACGTCGCGGGCGTCGCCCTCGGCACCGGGGGCGTGGACGCGTGCCCAGTCGACGTACGTCTCGGAGACGCGGTGATTGGCCGGGAGCGGAACGGAGGATCCGGTGCTGCTGGTCATGCGTACGAGTCTGGCAGGCGGGACTGACAGGGCCCCGCGCGGCCACTGGCTCCCCACACCTCCGGGGCCGGTGTCGGAGGGGCTGGTTATGGTCCCGGTATGCCTGCCTTCCGCGACTTCAACTTCAAGCTCATGGTCATCGAGAAACTCATGTACGAGGACAAGACGCTCACCCCGGCCTTCAGCATTGCCGAATGCCTGAAGGCGAAGGGGATCGACGACCCACAGCTCTACGCGTACGACAACGACCTCGCCTACACAGTGCTCGACGAGGCCCGCACCTACTTCGAGGCGCTGGAGATCAGCGAGGAACTGCTGGCGACCGTGGACACCCTCCTCATCGACGGCGGACTCCAGGTGTACTGCGAGTGCTCCCCGGTCTGGGACGGCGAGGACGACCTGTTCGACGTGGACTCGCTCGACGACCTCGACCTGCTGCCGAACCTGCGGCGGATCATCGGCGCCGAGAACTGCGGGCTGGGCGTCCCGTTCAAGAAGGAGATCCTCGCCGCCCGGGGCATCGCCTCCGTCTGAGGCCGCACCGGCACGACCGCCGTACGACCCGCCCCGCCACCGCCCGTTCCGCTGCTGTACCGGCCGGACCTGCCGAGCCTCGATGCCTCGATGCCTCCTGGCCTCCTGACCTCCTGACCTCCTGACCTCCTGACCTCCTGACCTCCTGACATGATGACCCGACAGGTCCGGTACGTGGCGGATCCGGCAGATGATCCGGACATGTGTCCGGTCACGTGTCCGATCTGCGTGGCGCGGGAATGATCAGCGGCATGAACGACGAGCCGGGCCGGATCCTCCACTGGAACTTCTTCATAGGCGGCCACCTGAGCGCATCGGTGCCCGTGCGCCTCGTCGAGCGCACCGACAGGGGCCAACTGGTGTGGATGGAGACCGGCACCCCGATGTGGCGCACGAGACTCCCGAACGGGGCGCACCTGCGGGACATCGCCCCGGGCGACCGCCCCGCCGACGGATACCCGGTGGTCGCCGACCGGTGGCCGATGGGCAGCGCGCTCTTCTACCAGCCGGACGACGCCGCGCACTCGGTGCTCTGGCTCTTCGGCCGCCGGCAGAAGTTCCGCGGCTGGTACGTGAACCTGGAGCGCCGGGTCCACCGCGGCGACGACATCGACATCGCCGACCACGAACTCGACATCAACGTGGCCCCGGACCGGAGCTGGCGGTGGAAGGACGAGGAGTCCTTCGCCGAGAAGACCGGCGACCCGGCCTACTGGACGGCCGACGAGGCGTCGGCCATCCGCGACGAGGGCCACTCGGTCGCACGACTTGCCGAGGCCGGAACGTTTCCCTTCGACGGCACCTGGTGCGATTTCCGGCCACCCCGATCCTGGAGAACCCCACCCCGACCACCCGTACCGCGCCACCCGCTGCTCTGAGCAGCCCTTGATCCGGCCGGATCGATGCTCCGTCAGGACCCACCGGGGCCTGCGCAAAAGTCTCGGCCAGGGTGGCGGGATGGCAATCATTGCCCGGGGTCACTCTCCGTGATACACAGAGTAACCATACGTATTTGGTCACATACCGCTTCGATCCGCAGGTCAGGACGGTCGGATCGGTCAAACGTGCGGGATCCGGGTAAAGAGAGCCGTCAAGCCGTCGTGCGAGAGCAGTTTCATCAGCGAAGATAGAGAGTGACCCGTGCCGTGCGGCAGGGGGCAACGAACTACCCAACAGGGGCGGTGACTTACATGATCCTGGCAGCTGAAAAGGGCGACATCACCACCATCATCGGCGGAATCGCCCCGAACTGGGGGCCGTTCGGGACCTTGGGCAACGAGGCCCGCGTAATGATCGAGGTCGTGATGGCCATCGCCATCCTGCTCTGCCTCGGCATCGCGGTGTGGGGTGCGGCGAAGCAGCGCATCGGGGCCACGGCCCTGCGCGACACGTTCAGCGCCGAGCAGGGCAAGGGGCTGATCGTCGCGGGTCTGACCGGTGTGTTCATCATCGGATCGCTGGGAACCTTGTTCACCATCGTCTACGGAATGGCTGTCTGACCGACAGTCGGCCCACGCCAGGGGCGATCCCGCCCATCCCCACCATCCGTCCGTCGTGCCCACCGGCAGAGGTTGCGTCTCCCTGATGTCGAGTCATCACACCGCGTCCGCGCGGAAACCTGCACGGCTACCGTCGTACTACCCGGTTCAGGAAACGGTTGAGGGGGCGTACGCGGCATGAGCCACGGCGACGAGAGCGGCTACGGCGACGACGCCGTCCGTACCGATGATCCCTACAGCACCATCGGCGGCACGCGCCAGACCCGTACCCGGCTTCCCGACGGCGAGGGCGACGGCTACGGCGCCTCCCGCCGCCCCGCCCGCAAGCCGCGCTCCCTCGTCACGGTGGTCGGCGTGGTCGTCCTCCTGCTCGCGGCCATCGCCTTCGCCAACATGGGCGGGGGCGACAGGAACGACAACGGCGACGGTTCGGGAGGCTCGGGGAGCAAGCCGGACTCGTCGTCCACGGCGGCCACGGGGACGAAACCGGTGACGGGGAAGAACGGCACGATCCCGTCGGGATTCGCCCACGACGAGCAGGGGGCGCAGAGCGCGGCGGCGAACTACGCCGTGGCACTCGGTTCGACCGACATGTTCGACAAGGACCAGCGTCGCGCAATCGTCACCGCCGTGTACTCCCCGGAGGTCGCGGCTGCTCGCGAAGGCGACCTCGACAGGGTGTACTCGGGGCAGGACTTCCTTGCCGGTATCGGGCTCAAGCCTGACGGTACGGCACCTGCAGGACTGACCTTCGTCTCACGCTCCAACCCGGCCGGCACGAAGGTAGTGAAATTTGACGGGGACACCGCGAGCGTCGCCGTCTGGTACTCAGCCCTGTTCGGGCTGGCGGGTGAGGGCTCCAAGAACCCCGTGTCCGAGAGTTGGTTCACCAACACCTTCAACCTGACCTGGATCGACGGTGACTGGAAGGTCACCGATTTCACGCAGAAGGACGGCCCCACTCCGGTCGGCCGTGACCAGGCCGCATCTCCTGCCGAGGAAATGGCCGACGCCGTGAAACAGTTCGGAGGGTTCACATATGCCCGGTAAACAGTCCAGCCGAGCTCTTTCACTCACAGCGGCAGTGGTCGGCCTGCAGACGACTCTCGTCATGCTGGCCGGCCGCGCGTTCGCCGAGCCCTCCCCGAGCCCGACACCGACATCGACACCGACATCGACACCGAGCAATGACGCCTGTGATCTGATCCGCGGCCCCGCCAAGGACTACTGCGAGAACGGCGACGGCAGCGCCCCCTCCAACGGCGTCGCCCCCTCCGGTCTGAACGACTCGCTCGACCCGCTCTCCTCCCTCGCCCGCGGCTGCGCCGACGCCGCCGCGTGGATCGTCGGCAAGCTCAGCGAGGCCGTGAAGAGCACCGCCAACGTCGACTTCACGAACACCAAGTTCCTCCAGCAGTACGCGATCGTCTTCGCCGCCTCCACCGTCCTCACGCTCGTCCTGTGGCTGCTGGCCGTGGCCAAGCGGGCGATCCGCGGCGTGCCGCTGACGACCGCGATCTCCGAGGCCATCGGGTTCCTGTGGCTGACGGTCCTCGCCTCCGCGTTCACCCCGCTGATCCTCTACACGGTCGTCTCCGCGACCGACGGCGTCACCGAGGTCATCGCCACCTCCTCGGGCGGGCAGACGGACGTCTTCTTCGGGTCGTTCGCCGAAGCGCTCAAGAAGGGCTCCGACATCGGCGGCGGGCCGATCATGCTGATCGTCGTCTCGCTCGTGTCGATCCTCGCCGCGGGCATCCTCTGGCTGGAGCTCGTCATCCGGGCCGCCCTGCTCTACGTCGGCGCCCTGCTCGGCACCGTCGTCTACGCCGGGCTCGTCGACAAGAACATGTGGGGCCATGTCCGGCGCTGGGCGGGCATCATGGTCGCGGTGATCATGGTGAAGCCGGTCATCGCCGTCGTGCTCGGGCTGGCCGGCGCGCTCTCCCAGAACGACGGACCGGACGCGATCTCCGCCGTCGTGTCGGGCCTCGCCATCATCCTGCTGGCGATCTTCGCCTCCGCGATGATCTACCGGTTCGTCCCCGGCTTCGGCGACGAGATCCAGGGCGCCCGCACCAACCGCAAGCAGGCCACCGACGGCTCCCAGGCCGCCGCCCTGGTCAGCTCCCCCGCCGCCCTCGTCTCCCAGGGCATCAAGACCCACAGCGGCCGCAGCGGCTCGGACGGCGGCAACAGCGGAGGCCGGCCCGCCAACCCGATCAGCGGCGGCGTCGCCGCGCACGGCTCCCGGGGCGCCTCCACCGCGCCCTCGCCGCGCAGCGGATCGGCGCCGACCTCCGGCACCCCGCACGGCAGCCGCTCCCCCCGGGGCGGCGGATCAGGCAGTTCAGGCAACAACAGCACGGGAGGTGGAGGGCGTTGACGACTCCGTCCCACACGATCGCGCCCCGCCGCACGTATCTCATCGGCCGGGCCCGGCCGAACGCGATCGTCGGCAAGAACCGCGAGACCGGCGAGATCGCCCTGATCATCGTCGGCGCGTTCCTCGGCATGATGAGCGGGCTGATCGTCCCCGTCCTGCCCCTGCGGATCGCGCTGCTCACCGGGTTCCCGTTCCTCGCCCTGGCGATCGTGTACCTCCCGTACAAGCACCGCACCTTCTACAAGTGGTTCGAGATCAACCGCAGCTACAAGCGCACCCTGCGCCGCGGCACGACCTACCGTTCCGCCGCCATGGAGGCGGGCGTCGGCGTCGACGGACGCGAGGTCGAGATCGGACCGCCCCCCGGCATCGGCCGGATCAACTGGCTCTCCGCGCCCTTCGGTCCGGACGAGATCGCCGTGCTCCTGCACGCCGACCGCCGCACCGTCACCGCCGCGATCGAGATCGAGGGCCCCGGCGTCGGCCTGCGCGACAGCGAGGACCAGGAGGCGCTCGTCGACCGCTTCGGCACCCTGCTGAAGCACGTCGCCAACGGGGACGGCTTCGTGACCCGCCTCCAGATGCTGGCCCGTACCCTCCCCGCCGACCCCGACGCGCACGCCAAGGACGTCGCCCAGCGCGGCGACAAGTCCTCCCCGGTCTGGCTGCAGGAGTCGTACGACCAGCTCCAGTCCATGGTCTCCACCTCCAGCGAGCAGCACCGCGCCTACCTGGTCGCCTGCATGCACTACACCCGCGAGCTGGCCGCCGAGGCCAACGCCATGGCCCGCGCCGCCCGGACCGGCCGCAAGATCGACCGGGACGCCGGACTCGCCGTCGTCATGGCGCGCGAGCTCACCGACATCTGCGCCCGCCTCGCCGAGGCCGACATCCGGGTCCGCCAGCCGCTCGGCCAGAGCCGGCTCGCCTCCCTCGTGCACTCGATGTACGACCCCGACCACCCCATCGACCACATCCAGGCCATGACCAAGCGCAACGCCTGGCCGGCCGAACTGGACGCGGTCGAACCGACGTTCCTCCAGGCCAAGACCCGCGAGTCGGTCACCCGCGCGCCCTGGTGCCACTCCACGGCCTGGGTGAAGGAATGGCCGATGACCCCCGTCGGCGTCAACTTCCTGGCCCCGCTCCTCGTCCACACCCCCGACGTGATCCGCACGGTCGCGGTCTGCATGGACCTCGAACCCACCGAGATCGCCATCGAGCGGATGCTCACCGAGAAGACGAACGACGAGGCGGAAGCCAGCCGCCAGGCCAAGATGAACCGCACCGTCGACCCCCGCGACATCGCCGCGCACGGCCGGCTCGACCAGCGGGGCGAGGACCTCGCGAGCGGCGCGGCCGGGGTGAACCTGGTCGGGTACATCACCGTGTCGTCCCGTTCGCCCGAGGCCCTCGCCCGCGACAAACGAACGATCCGGGCCTCGGCCGGCAAGTCGTATCTCAAACTGGAGTGGTGCGACCGCGAGCACCACCGCGCCTTCGTGAACACGCTCCCGTTCGCCACCGGCATCCGCCGCTGACCGCCGACCACCACCGACCACCACCCGTCGGACCGGCCCCACCGCCGGTCACCGGCCATCACCACCGCCCGCCACCCACGGACGACGACCGAGAGAAACGAGAGGGAGGTCGGTCACGCCATGCGAGACCCGCTGTCCGCACTGTCGGAGGCCTTCACCGCCTTCCTCTTCGGGAAGGTGGAGACGACCCGGCTGCCCGTCCGCACGTCGACCGGGCAGGCCCAGGCCGTCTACCTGCCCACCGCGGCCCCCGGCCTCGGCGACTCCGGCGTGATCATCGGCCGCGAGGTCTACTCCGGCAAGGGCTACATCTACGACCCGTTCCAGCTGTACGGGCAGCAGCTCCCCGCCCCGCACTGGCTGGTCCTCGGCGAGTCCGGCAACGGCAAGTCCGCGCTGGAGAAGACCTACGTGCTCCGCCAGCTCCGCTTCCGCGACCGCCAGGTCGTCGTCCTGGACGCCCAGGGCGAGGACGGCGTCGGCGAGTGGAACCTCATCGCCCAGGAGCTCGGCCTCACCCCGATCCGCCTCGACCCGACCGCCGCGCTCAACGGCGGCATCCGGCTCAACCCGCTCGACCCCTCGATCACCACCACCGGCCAGCTCGCCCTGCTCCGCACCATCATCGAAGTCGCCATGGGCCACGGCCTGGACGAGCGGTCCGGCTTCGCGCTGAAGGTCGCCCACGCCTACGTCAACGAGACGATCACCGACCGGCAGCCGGTCCTGACCGACATCGTCGAGCAGCTCCGCCACCCGGAACCCGAGTCCGCCGAGGCGATGAACGTCGACATAGACGACGTACGGGCCTGGGGCCTGGACGTCGCCCTCGTCCTGGACCGACTGGTCGACGGTGACCTGCGCGGCATGTTCGACGGCCCCACGAGCGTCGGCATCGACCTCGACGCCCCGCTGATCGTCTTCGACCTCTCGCACATCGACCGCAACTCCATCGCGATGCCGATCCTGATGGCGATCGTCGGCGTCTGGCTGGAGCACACCTGGATCAGGCCCGACCGGAAAAAACGCATCTTCCTGGTGGAAGAGGCCTGGCACATCATCAACTCACCCTTCGTCGCCCAGCTCTTCCAGCGCCTGCTGAAGTTCGGCCGACGCCTCGGCCTGTCGTTCGTGGCAGTCGTCCACCACCTCAGCGACGTCGTCGACGGGGCGGCGGCCCGCGAGGCCGCGGCGATCCTGAAGATGGCGTCGACGCGCACGATCTACGCCCAGAAGGCAGACGAGGCCAGAGCGACGGGCCGGGTCCTCGGCCTGCCCCGGTGGGCGGTCGAGATCATCCCGACCCTCACCCCGGGCATCGCGGTCTGGGACGTCAACGGCAACGTCCAGGTGGTCAAACACCTGATCACCGAGGCCGAACGCCCCCTCGTCTTCACCGACCGCGCGATGACCGAGTCCTCCGCGACCGAACTCCTCCCGGACGACGTACGCGCCGCCGACCTGGAGGCGGAGGAACGCGCCGCACGGATCGAGCGCCAACAACGGCTGAACGAGTCGTCCGAGTCAACGGTGGCCTGACGATGGCGGGACGCGCCGAGGAACGTACCGGCGGCGGAGGCACCGGCGGCATTCCGGACGGCCTGCTGATCGGCCTGCTGGGCTTCCTGCTCGCACTGACCCTGCTGATGTGGACGGCCACCGGCCTGGCCGGACTGTTCGCGCACGGCGCCTGGCCCGAGGGGGTCACGCTCCCCGAGACCCCTCTCGCGCTGCGCCGGCTCGTCACCGCGCCCAACGACCTCCCGGCCGCCTGGCCGAACACCCCGGCGGGCGAGCTCTCGGGCTACGGGCTCTTCTGGGGCCTGTTCATCGGCGAACTGATGGTGCTGCTGGTACTGACGGTGTTCGTACTGGGCGCGCTGGCCCGCTGGCGGGTCGTACGGGCCAGGCAGCGCGCCGAACGCCTGGAGCAGCGGGAACAGTTGCGGAACGCGTACCTGGAGCAGAAGCGGTACAAGCAGGAGAAAAGCCGAGGCCGGGGACGGGGCCGAGACCAAGGGCAGGATCAGCGGCAGCACGCCGAAGCCCCCGCCCCGGCCGCCCCCCAGGACCCGCGACGACCCACGAACGCGGCACCGGAAGAGGCCGAGGAAACCGCAGGGATCTCAGGAACCTCAGGGACCTCAGGGGTCTCGGGGGCCGAAGTGATCGTAGGGGCCGCAGAGGCTGTAGAGGCCGCAGAGGTCACGAAACCGCTGTCGGCGTTCCACGAGTCCACCGACGCATACCGACCCACCACTCCAGTACCTCCAGCACC
>NZ_RDBO01000055.1:344593-367779 GCF_008120935.1 Streptomyces sp. sk2.1 | reverse complement strand
TCGGGACAACACGACACGAGAGCGGGACAACCAGTCGGAATAGGACCGGCCGTCCACAGCGTCCTCGCTGTGCAATTGCCTGCCGGAACCCGAAGGATCCCGCAGGACTTTCAAAGGAACCACCAACCTGCCGTAGCAGGCCGGGGTATCAACATATCTGGCGTTGACTTTTGGCACGCTGTTGAGTTCTCAAGGAACGGACGCTTCCTTTGTACTCACCCTCTCGGGCTTTCCTCCGGGCTTTTCCCTCCGGTCTTGCGTTTCCGACTCTATCAGATCCTTRCGGACCCGATTCCCGGTCAGCGGGATTCGCCTTCCAGGTCCTCCGCTTCCGCGTTTTCCCTTTCCGGCGGTTCCGACTCTATCAGATCCTTTCGGGCCTGATTCCCAGTCAGCGGGATTCGTCTTCCCGGCCGTTGGGCCGTTCCGACGTCCAAAACTCTAGCGGATTTTCCCGGCGACTCATAATCGAGTCCTCGAAATGAATTTCGGCATGCCGAAATTGCCCCGAGCGGGAGATCGTGCTGAGTTTTGGTTGCCGCGTTCGCGGCGGGATCGGCTGTCGCAGAACCGTTCCGGCCCCGTGACAACTCGAAGTACCTTACGGACCGATGAAGAGTGTGTCAACCCGCCAGGTCAAGCCCTTTTCTCAGGTGCCGGGCACCGGTTCGGGCCGGGCCGGGGGCGGGCCCCGGCCCGTGGTCAGTCCAGGTCGGTGAGGCGGCCGCCGGCGTCCGGCTGGGCGTGCTCCACCCGGCGCAGGAGGCGGGTGAGCATGTCGCCGAGGACTCCGCGCTCGTCGCCCGTGAGGTCCTGGAGCAGGTCCTCCTCGAAGTCGGTGGCCATGCGCATCGCCTCCAGCCACTTCGTGCGCCCCTCGTCGGTCAGCTCGACGATCACGCGCACCCGGTTGTTCTCGTCCCGGTCGCGGGTGACCAGACCCTCGCCCGCCATGCGGTCGATGCGGTGGGTCATCGCCGCGGGGGTGAGCCCGAGGCGCTTGGCGAGCTCCCCCGGTCCCAGGCGATAAGGGGAACCGGAGAGGACCAGGGTCTTGAGGACCTCCCACTCGGCGTTGCTGATGCCGAGGGCGGCGAGCTGGCGCCCGTACGCCACGTTCATCCGGCGGTTCAGCCGGCCCAGGGCCGAGACGACCTGCTCGACCTGGGGGTCCAGGTCGCGGAACTCGCGCTGGTAGGCGGCGATCTGCTCGTCGAGGCTCGGCTCCTGCGGGCCGGGCTGCTCGGTGGTGTCAGACATGGCGGGCAGTATGGCACGCCCTCCAACACCTTCGAAGTCCTTCGGTTTGAATTGTTGAGGCTCTAACTTTAGTGCTAAAGTCTTCGGGTTCGAGTCGTTCGGATGGCTCGACGGACCGTTTCGAGACCTGAGGTAGGTGAGTGTGACCAGGGAGATGGGGGCAGCACTGCGGCGGATCCAGCTGGGGAGCGCGCTGAGCGCGTTCGGGCTGGGCTTCACCGTCCCGTATCTGTACGTCTACGTGGCGCAGGTGAGGGATCTGGGAGCCGGCACGGCGGGAGTCGTGCTGGCGGTCTTCGCCATGGCAGCGCTCGCCGTATTGCCGTTCACCGGGCGTGTCATCGACCGGCGCGGGCCGCTGCCCGTGCTCGTCGTCGCCTCGGCCGTCGCCTCCCTGGGCGCCGTCGCACTCGGCCTGTCGTCGAACGTGACCGCCTCCGTGCTGTCCGCCGCCGTTCTCGGCGCGGGCACCGCGGTCATGCAGCCGGCCCTCGCCACCATGCTCGTGTGGTGCTCCAGCACCGCCACCCGTACCCGCGCCTTCGCCATGCAGTTCTTCCTGCAGAACCTCGGGCTGGGCGTCGGCGGGCTCGTCGGCGGGCAGATCGTCGACACGAACCGGCCGGAGACCTTCACCCTGCTGTTCCTCATCGAGGCCGTGATGTTCGTCGTGCTCGGCGTCGTCGCCGCCACGATCCGGCTGTCGCGGGCGCCGTCCTTCCCGGACGCCCGGCCCACCGACGGGTCCAAGGCCCCGGGCGGGCTGCGGGCGCTGCTCTCGCACCGGGCCATGGTCCAGCTGTGCGTGCTGGGCTTCGTGCTGTTCTTCGCCTGCTACGGCCAGTTCGAGTCCGGGCTCGCGGCGTACGGCACCGAGGCCGCCGGCATCCAGCCCTCGACGCTCGGCATCGCCCTGGCCGCCAACACCGCCGTCATCGTCGTGGCGCAGTTCGTCGTGCTGCGGCTCGTGGAGCGCCGCAGGCGCAGCCGGGTCATCGCCGCGGTCGGCCTGATCTGGGCGTTCGCCTGGATCGTGGCGGGGTACGCGGGTCTCGGGCACGGCAGCCAGACGATGGCGACGGCCGCGATGATCTCCACGTACGCGCTGTTCGGGCTCGGTGAGGCGATGCTGTCGCCGACCGTGGCGCCGCTGGTCGCCGATCTGGCGCCGGAGTCGATGGTCGGGCAGTACAACTCCGCGTTCGCCCTGTGCAAGCAGCTCGCGCTGGCGGTCGGCCCGGCCGTGGGCGGTCCGATGGGGGCGACGCTGCACGGTCCGTACATCGTGACGTTCGTGCTGTTCTCGCTGGGCATCACGGTGCTGGCGCTGCGGCTCGGCCGACGGCTCACCCCCGTGCAGGACCAGCCGTCGATCGCGACGACGCCGTCCCGGGTGGTGGCCGTGTCGCTGCCGGACGCCGAACCGGTGCCCGCTGCCTCCACCGGCGCCGCCGCCCGCTGAGACGGCGGGAGCGGGAACGGGGCGGGTACGGGAAAAGAACGACATCGAGGGCGAACAGGGGTCCTGCTTCCGGCAGGGCCCCTGTTCGCCCTCCGATGTGCCGCCGCCGGAGCCACGGCGGCGGCGGTGGTCACTGCGGCAGGGCGAATTCGCACCAGACCGACTTGCCGCCGCCCGGTGTGCGGCGGCTGCCCCAGGACGTGGCGATCGTCGCGACGATGGAGATGCCGCGGCCCGCCTCGTCCGCCGGGTCGGCGCGGCGTCGGCGCGGCAGGTGGTCGTCCCCGTCGGTGACCTCGATGATCAGACGGCGGTCGGTGCGGCGCAGGCCCAGGCGCATCGGCGGGGTGCCGTGCTTGAGGGAGTTCGCGACGAGCTCGCCGGCGGCCAGGACACCCAGGTCGCAGAGCTCGACCGGGAAGCGCCAGGACGTCAGGACCCCGGTTGCGAAGGCGCGGGCGCGCGGGGCGGCCTCGATGCCGCCGAGGAGGTCGAGCGAGGCGTTGTGGAACAGCTCCGCGTCCGCCCCCTCGCGGGCGGGGTGCTGGACCACCAGTACGGCCACGTCGTCGTCGTGCTCCGCGGTCACGCCGAGGGAGCGGATCAGCCGGTCGCAGACCACCTGCGGGGAACCCTTGGCGCCGGACAGGGCGCGCCCCAGCGCGGCGACGCCCTCGTCGATGTCCTCGCTGCGCCGCTCCACCAGGCCGTCCGTGTAGAGGACCGCGGTGGAACCGGGCGGCAGCGCGATCGTGCCCGAGGTGTGGATCCAGCCGCCGGTGCCGAGCGGCGGTCCCGTCGGGTCCTCGGCGCGGTGGACCGTGCCGTCCTCGTCGCAGACCAGGATCGGGAGGTGGCCGGCGGAGGCGTAGACGAGGTGGCCCTCGTTCGGGTCGTGGACCGCGTAGGCGCAGGTGGCGATCTGGCTGGCGTCGATCTCGGCGGCCAGGCCGTCGAGCAGCTGGAGCACCTCGTGCGGCGGGAGGTCGAGCCGGGCGTAGGCGCGCACGGCCGTGCGGAGCTGGCCCATGACGGCGGCGGCGCGCACCCCGCGGCCCATCACGTCCCCGATGACCAGGGCGGTGCGGCCGGCGCCGAGGGTGATGACGTCGTACCAGTCGCCGCCGACCGCGGCGTCCGTGCCGCCGGGCTGGTAGGTCGCGGCGATGCGGAGGTCGTCGGGCTGTTCCAGTTCCTGCGGGAGCAGGGAGCGCTGGAGGGTGACGGCCGTCTCGCGGTGCCGGCGCTCGCTCGCGCGGAGCCGTTCGGCCGCTTCGGCGTGGTCGGTGACGTCGGCGGCGTACACGAGCACTCCGCCTTCGCCGCCCCTGTTCCTGCCGCCCTTGTCGTTCCTGCCGCTCCTGCCATTCCTGGAGGGCCTGTTCTGCTTGCCGTCGGTGCCGTCGGCGCCGTGCTCCCCGTCCCCGTGCACCGGGGTGCAGGTCACGGTGTACGAGTTGCCGTTGCGGACCTTGCGGGACTTGACCGTGCGGGGGGTGCCGCTGCGCAGGACCTGGTCCATCAGCGGCAGCAGGCTGAGCTCGTCGAGCTCGGGCATGGCCTCGGCCGCGGTGGCGCCGACCGGGCGGGGGCCGAAGGCGGCGGTGTAGGCGTCGTTGACGTACGCGATGCGGTGGTCGGGGCCGTGGAGCAGGGCCACCGGGGCGGGCAGCCGGCCGAGGAGGTCCCGGGCGGAGAGGTCCTCCAGGGCGGGGCCGCCCGCGGGAGGCTCACCGCGCGGGTCGCCGTGCGAATCGGGGCCCGGTCCGTCGTGCGTGTCGCTGCGCGGGTCGCCGTCCGGCGGGCGCGGCCCGGTCTCGGGCTGTGCGTACTCGGCACGGGCCGAGGGCACGGAACTGCGCTCGTCCCGTGCGGCGGCACGGCGCTGCGTTCCGGGTAGGCGGGCGCTCCAGCGCGTGAAGTTCACGGAATTTCTGGCCTCGTGTGTCGGTCTGGTCCGCTCGCGCGGGCTGCTCACTGTCGGTCACTGCCGGCCGGGTCACTCTGTGCAGATGTGGGCCCACCTATGGTCACACGTCCAGTGTGACGGACCGTACTGACAGTTGTCGGCACGGTCCGTCCCGGGCGGGTGGCCGATCGGTTCGACGGGCCGTCAGCCGCCGTTCCTCCGCAGGTCGTCGGGGCCCCGGGGGTCGTCGGGGCCCGGCGGGCCGCCGCGTCCCGGCGGGCCGTCCCCGTTCGGCGGTCCGTTCGGCCCGGGGCGTCTGCCGCCGGCGGCGAGCTCGAACTCCGCGCGCGGGTGTTCCAGCGAGCCGAGGGAGACGATCTCGCGCTTGAAGAGCCCGGCGAGCGTCCACTCGGCGAGGACGCGGGCCTTCCGGTTGAACGTCGGGACGCGGCTGAGGTGGTACGTGCGGTGCATCAGCCAGGCCGGGTAGCCCTTGAGCTTGCGGCCGTAGACGTGGGCGACGCCCTTGTGGAGGCCGAGCGAGGCGACGGAGCCCACGTAGGCGTGCCGGTATTCCTTGAGGGGTTCGCCGGCCAGCGACGCGAGGACGTTCTCGGCGAGGACCTTGGCCTGGCGCACCGCGTGCTGGGCGTTGGGGGCGGTCTCCCGGCCCGGTTCCGCGGCGGTCAGGTCGGGGACGGCCGCGGCGTCCCCGGCGGCCCAGGCGTGCTCGACGCCCTCGACGGCGAGTTCCGCCGTGCACCTGAGCCTGCCGCGCCCGTCGAGGGGCAGGTCGGTGGCGGCGAGGACCGGTGCGGGTCTGACGCCCGCCGTCCACACGAGGGTGCGGGTCGGGAAGCGGGAGCCGTCGCTCAGCACGGCGATCCGGTCCTCGCAGGTCACCAGCCGGGTGTCGAGGCGTACGTCGATGTTGCGGCCGCGCAGCTCGCGGATCGCGTAGACGCCCATCTCGTCGCCGACCTCGGGGAGGATGCGGCCGGACGCCTCGACGAGGATCCACTTCAGGTCCTCGGCCTTGATGTTGTGGTAGTACCGCGAGGCGTAGCGGGCCATGTCCTCCAGCTCGGCGAGGGCCTCGACGCCGGCGTAGCCGCCGCCGACGACGACGAAGGTGAGGGCGGCGTCGCGGACGGCCGGGTCGCGGGTGGACGAGGCGATGTCCATCTGCTCGATGACGTGGTTGCGCAGCCCGATGGCCTCCTCGATGGTCTTGAAGCCGATGCCGTGGTCGGCCAGGCCGGGGACCGGGAGGGTGCGCGAGACGGAGCCGGGGGCCAGGACGAGTTCGTCGTACGGGATCTCCACGGCGCCGGTGCCGTCCTCCGCGGTGGCGAGGGTGGTGACGGTCGCGGTGCGCGCGGCGTGGTCGACGCGCTGCGCCTCGCCGATCACGATGCGGCAGTCCGCCAGGACGCGGCGGAGCGGTACGACGACGTGGCGCGGCGAGATCGAGCCCGCCGCCGCCTCGGGCAGGAACGGCTGGTACGTCATGTAGGGCTCGGGGGTGACGACCACGATCTCGGCCGCACCGCTTCTGATCCGCTGCTTCAGCTTCCGCTGGAGACGCAGCGCCGTGTACATCCCGACGTAGCCGCCGCCGATGACGAGGATGCGCGCACCCGGCGGGGTTCCTGGGGGTGTTCCCCCGGATTCTGAAGCCATCACCACCCCATGACGCAACGTGCTCATGGGTTTGTCCACAGCCTCGACAAATTGTGTGACCGGAGGTTCTCCCCGGGCGGCTGTGGCCCGGCACCGGTGATGTACGGAAGCTGCGCAGGTCAGGGGTTGCGGTGGGGGTGTCGGACCGGGGGTGAATCAGTGACCAACCGGTCCTTGCTCCGATCGGGGGGCGCTCCATGCGGAACTACCCCCTTCTGAATTGACCCGGGCTCAACTATGTTCGTATGTCGCCGGGGTGTCGGGTCGAGACCATGATCCACTCTCCGGCTCAGACGGCGGGAAGTCTCCGGGGGGAGACGTCATAACCGGGGGAACAGTTATGAAGATTCAGGATTCTCATTGGCAGAATGCTGCGGTTACGCCCCATTCGTCCGAAGGGAACGGACGAAACGGCGCGGTGGGAGCGGTCGCGGTGGCGACAGCCGCCCCGGCCGGTACGACCACCACGGTCGGGGTGAACGGAACGGCTGCGGCGCACGGCCGCTCGGCTCCGCTCCGGGTGGACGCGCAGCGCAATCTGGAGCATGTCCTGCGAGCCGCCCGCGAGGTGTTCGGCGAGCTGGGGTACGGGGCTCCGATGGAGGACGTGGCACGTCGCGCCAGGGTCGGGGTCGGCACGGTGTACCGCCGCTTCCCGAGCAAGGACGTGCTGGTCCGGCGGATAGCGGAGGAGGAGACCTCCCGGCTGACGGATCAGGCGCGCAGTGCGCTCGGCCAGGAGGACGAGCCGTGGTCGGCGCTGTCGCGCTTCCTGCGGACGTCCGTGGCCTCGGGCGCGGGGCGGCTGCTGCCGCCCCAGGTCCTGCGGGTCGGGGTCGATGTCGATTCCGACGACGCGGCGCAGGCCGGGGAGTCGACGGCCGTACCGGGTCCGGTCGACGGACTGGACGAGGCCCGGGTTCCTCAGCAGCGTCAGGCCGACGGCCAGTCCGAGGCCCGTCCCGCCGAGGGGCGTTCCGTCCCGGAGGCCGGATTCGAGGACGACGACTCGGGGGCCGGGGAACTGCTGGAGGTCGTCGGCCGACTGGTGGACCGGGCCCGGGCCGCCGGTGAGCTGCGCCGTGACGTGACGGTCGCGGACGTCCTGCTGGTCATAGCGACGGCAGCGCCTTCGCTGCCGGACGCGGCCCAGCAGGCAGCGGCTTCGAGCCGGCTGCTGGACATCCTGCTGGAGGGGCTGCGTTCCCGGCCGGCCGCCTGAGCGGAGCACGACCGCTCGGACGGAGCGGTGCGCGTGGATGACCGGAGCACTGGGACACCGGGCCGTACCGGGACACCGGGTTGTCGGGGTGTCGGCGTACCGAGGCTCTGGAGTCCGGAGTACTGACGGGTGGCGTGCCCGGCGACGCGTCGCCGGGCACGCCACCCGGGGGCCGTCCGTGCGGCCGGGGTCCGCCCCCGGCCGCACGGGGCCCGAAGAGATCCAAAGGGCCGCGGAGAGGCCCGAGGGGCCGGGAGGTTCGAGGAGCCCGAGGGGCCCAAGGGGTTCGAGAGGCCCGAAAAGCCTGATGTGCGCGGCCGCGTTCGGGGTGACGCGTGAGGGCACTGTGCAGGCGGTGGGCGAACCTTGTGAGCATGACGGACGCCATGGGCGCACGGCGTTCAGGCGAAAGGTTGATGTGGCCCGATTTGATGGGGTCTCGGTCAACGGTCCGCTGTCACCCTCTCCATCGACCAGCCCCTCTTTCGGGTGCATCGCGCCCATTTCCCGGGGATCGCGCCTTTCGTTCTGCATTGAATGCGGCCGCCCGCCGCCGAAATGTGTCGCCCATGTCTCAACGGGACTGCGGCACAACCCCGTTCCGGCTCGTTCCGGCTCGTGGGAGCCAGGCCGAAGCACCTCGGGAACCCTCGTGCCGATGGGGCCCGCAGGGAACTGTCGCGTGCCGTTCGCGGCCCGCTCGCACGGGAAAGCGACCGCCGAGTATTCCCCGAACGGATGGCCGTCGGTACCCGCATTCGAAAAAACGCCCCGGATGAGTGGTTGCGGGGACTGAGGGTTCGGCGTGATTGCGCCATGTGGCACGCTTGCCCGATGTTCGGGTCCGACAGCGCATACGGGGGCTACCGCGATGAGCGGTGACGGGCAGCAGGAAGAGTCGTTCGACGACGTCTCCGCCATAGGCGGTGTCGCGGAAGCCGGTGGACGGCCCTCCCGGCAGGTACCGAGCCAGGGCGGACCGGGACGGTCGGGCGGTGACGCCGAGGGCGGCACCGTGCTGCCGGGTCCGTGGCCGGCGCCGGTCGAGTCCGGCGGTGACGCGGCGGCCGAGGCGTCCGTGCCGATGCAGCGGGAGGGCGGCAGCGCCGACACCTCCGGCGGGGCCCCGTCCGACGCCGATCTGATCCGGCGGATGCGGGGCGGCGACGACCTCGCGTACGAGGAGCTGTTCCGGCGGCACTCGGACGCGGTGCGACGCTACGCGCGAAGCTGCTGCCGGGACGCCCACACGGCCGACGACCTGACGGCCGAGGTCTTCGCCCGCACACTGCAGGCGGTACGGCGGGGCAAGGGGCCCGAGGAAGCCGTGCGGGCCTACCTCATGACGGCCGTCAGGCATGTCGGGGCGGCCTGGACCAAGACCGCGAAGCGGGAGCACCTGGTCGACGACTTCGCGGTGTTCGCCGCGCAGGCCGCCCAGTCCTCCCAGATTTCGGACACGGACACGCTCGACCTCGGCGCCGACGTGCGGGCGATGCACGAGGCCGAGCAGTCGATGGCGATGCAGGCGTTCCGCAGTCTTCCGGAGCGCTGGCAGGCCGTACTGTGGCACACCACCGTCGAGGAGGAGTCGCCCAGCGAGATCGCACCGCTCTTCGGGCTGACCGCCAACGCCACGGCGGTGCTGGCCAGCCGGGCCCGCGAGGGCCTCAAGCAGGCCTACCTCCAGGCGCACGTGAGCCAGGCGCTCACCGCGGGCGGCGACTGTGCGCGCTATGCCGACCGGCTCGGCGCGTATGCCCGGGGCGGACTGCGCATGCGGGCCGAGCGCGGGCTGCGGGGGCATCTGGACGAGTGCGTGAAGTGCCGGCTCGCCGCAGGCGAGCTCGCCCATGTCAACGCCGGGATTCCCGCGCTGCTGCCGGTCGCGGTCATCGGTTGGTTCGCCGCCGGTTACACGCTCAAGGCCGCCGGGATCGTCGCCGGGGGCGCGGTGGGTGCCGCCGGTGCGGGTGCCGCCGCGGCGGCGACCGGGGGAGGTTCCACCGGGGGCGCGGCCGGTGGTGCCGCCGCCTCGGAGGGGCTCGGCGCGCCGGCGAAGGCCGGCATCGTGGCGGCGGTCGTCGTGGCCGCCGCGGCCGGGCTGGTCTGGGCCATGGCCGGCGACGACCAGCCGAAGCCCGAGGCCCGGCACCAGCCGAAGCCCGCGGTCGTGGCCCCCCTCTCCCACCCCTCCGCCCTCTCCCACCCCTCCGCCGGACCCGCCTCCGCTCCTTCCCGGGCCGTCGGCCGGGACGCCCGGAGCGGCGCCGCCGGTCCCTCCGGACCCGACGGACAACAATCCCGCCATACGGACGTCTGCCCCTTAACGGTAGGGATGCGGCGAACTACGCTGGGTTTACTGAAGGTTCTCTGCTGGAGGCATATTCCTCGGGGCTCGGCCAGATGCGTGTGCGACTGGAGTGCCGGGGGGCGTCGCTGGGGAGGACACGGTACGAATGCCGCGCGCCGCAACGGTGTCGCGGCGGCTGTCTGTGTGTCGAGGGGTGGCGCATGTCCAGGGAGCAACGAGGACCGAACGAGAAGCTCGGAACCGTTCTCGCCCTCGCGGGAATCAGCAACGCCGGGCTCGCCCGGCGGGTCAACGACCTCGGGGCGCAGCGCGGTCTGACACTTCGGTACGACAAGACCTCGGTGGCCCGGTGGGTCTCCAAGGGCATGGTGCCGCAGGGCGCCGCGCCCCATCTCATCGCGGCGGCGATCGGCGCCAAGCTCGGCCGGCCGGTCCCGCTGCACGAGATCGGGCTCGCGGACGCCGACCCGGCGCCCGAGGTCGGGCTGGCCTTCCCGCGCGACGTGGCCGAGGCGGTCCGTTCGGCCACCGAGCTGTACCGGCTGGATCTGGCCGGACGGCGGGCGGGCAGCGGCGGCATCTGGCAGTCGCTCGCGGGCTCGTTCTCGGTGAGCGCGTACGCGACGCCCGCGTCCCGCTGGCTGATATGTCCCGCCGACGCGACGGTGGAACGCGACGCGGCGGCGGCCACGACGGCCGCCCAGGGCGCACGGGGCGCACGCACGGGGGCAGGGGCGCAGGGTCCGCGGGGGAGGACGGCGAAGGACGCCGAACCGGCGCCGGGCACCGCCGCGACGACCGGCACCCGCCCTCCGGGCGCCCGGAACCCCGAGGCGCCGCCCTCCGGCACCCGGTCCCCCGGGACGTCGCCCGCGTCCGGTGTGCAGCCGAGACCCGGGACGCACGCGACGCTGAACGCACAGGCGGCCCAGGCGGCGCTCGGCACGCTCGGAGCGCTGGGGACCCGGCAGGCTCCGGCCATCCCCGCCCAGCCGCGCCCGGACACGGCGCCCGGCACCGCCGCCCCGCCCGTGCCCGGCACCGCCGCCCCGGCGTCCGCCGGGATCGTCACCGGCGACGTCTCCCCGCTGCGGGTGGGCCACAGCGACGTGTCCAAGCTGCGCGAGGCGGCCCAGGACGCGCGCCGCTGGGACTCCAAGTACGGCGGCGGCGACTGGCGCTCCTCGATGGTCCCCGAGTGCTTACGGGTCGACGCCGCGCCCCTGCTGCTCGGTTCGTACACCGACGAGGTGGGCCGCGCGCTCTTCGGCGCGGCGGCCGAACTGACCAGGCTCGCCGGGTGGATGGCCTTCGACACCGGCCAGCAGGAGGCCGCGCAGCGCTACTACATCCAGGCCCTGCGGCTCGCCCGGGCCGCGGCCGACGTGCCCCTCGGCGGCTACGTCCTCGCGTCGATGTCGTTGCAGGCGACCTACCGCGGCTTCGCCGACGAGGGGGTCGACCTCGCCCAGGCCGCCGTCGAGCGCAACCGGGGGCTCGCCACGGCCCGCACCATGAGTTTCTTCCGCCTGGTGGAGGCGCGCGCCCACGCCAAGGCGAACGACGCCGCCGCCGCGGGCTCCGCGCTGAAGGCGGCCGAGAGCTGGCTGGAGCGCTCCAGGGACGGCGACGGCGATCCGTCCTGGCTGGGCTTCTACTCGTACGACCGGTTCGCGGCCGACGCCGCGGAGTGCCACCTCGACCTGAAGGCGCCCCGGCAGGTGCGGCGCTTCACCGAGCAGGCGCTGTCCCGGCCCACCGAGGAGTTCGTTCGCTCGCACGGGCTGCGGCTCGTGGTGTCGGCGGTGGCCGAGCTGGAGTCGGGGAACCTGGACGCGGCCTGTGCGGCGGGCACCCGGGCGGTGGAGGTGGCGGGCCGGATCTCCTCGGCGCGGACCACGGAGTACGTACGGGACCTGCTGCACCGGCTCGAACCGTACGGGCACGAGCCGCGCGTCGCCGAGCTGCGCGAGCGGGCCCGGCCGCTCCTGGTGGCACCCGCGTAACCCGCGCGAACAGCACGTACGAGCACCCGCGCGGGAGGGGCGGGCCGTCCTGCCGGCCCGCCCCTTCGCACGCCCGGCCGACAGCCCGGCGGCCCCATCGGGTTTGAGCACGTTGTCAGTGGGTCAGTGCACTATCGGGGTGGGAGGTGGCGTGATGATGACGCACGCGGCGTACGACTGCGACGTGCTGGTGATCGGCGGCGGGATCGTCGGCCTGTCGACGGCGTACGCGATCACGCGCGCCGCTCCGGGCACCCGGGTGACGGTGCTGGAGAAGGAGTGGGGCCCCGCCCGTCACCAGACCGGGCGCAACAGCGGGGTGATCCACAGCGGCATCTACTACCGCCCCGGCTCGCTCAAGGCCCGCTACGCGGTGCGGGGCGCCGCCGAGATGGTCGACTTCTGCGCCGAGCACGGCATCGAGCACGCGGTGACCGGCAAGCTCATCGTCGCCACCGACCGGTCCGAGCTGCCCCGGCTGCACGCCCTGGTCCAGCGCGGCAGGCAGCACGGGCTGCCGGTGCGCGAGCTGGGCCCCGTCCAGATCGCCGAGCACGAACCCCATGTGAGCGGCCTCGCCGCGATCCGGGTCGGGACGACCGGGGTGTGCGACTTCGGCGCGGTCGCCGCCCGGTTCGCCGCCGAGGTGAGCGGGGCCGGCGGAGTCGTCCGGTACGGGGCGGAGGTCACCGCGATCGACCGGCGCCCCTGGGGCGCGGCGGTGCGCACGGCGGACGGCGTGGTGGTGCGCGCCCGGGTGCTGGTGAACTGCGCGGGGCTGCACTGCGACCGGGTGGCCCGGCTCGCGGGCGACGACCCGGGGGTGCGGATCGTGCCCTTCCGGGGGGAGTACTACGAGCTGGCGCGGCCGGAGCTGGTGCGCGGCCTGGTCTACCCGGTGCCCGATCCGGCGTTCCCGTTCCTCGGGGTCCACCTGACCCGGGGCCACGACGGCGGCGTCCACGTCGGACCGAACGCGGTCCCGGCGCTGGCCCGCGAGGGGTACGGCTGGCCCGTCGTGCGCCCGCGCGAGCTGGCGGACACCCTGGCCTGGCCCGGCACCTGGCAGATCGCCCGCAGACACTGGCGGTACGGGGCGGGCGAGGTGCGGCGTTCGCTGTCGAAGCACGCGTTCACCGAGGCCGTGCGGCGGCTGCTGCCCGAGGTGACGGAGGACGATCTGCGCCCCTCCCCGGCCGGGGTCCGGGCCCAGGCCGTGCTGCGCGACGGCACCCTGGTGGACGACTTCCTGATCCGCGAGGCCCCGCACACCGTCCATGTGCTGAACGCCCCGTCGCCCGCCGCGACCGCCTCGCTGCCCATCGGGCGGGAAGTGGCGCGCAGGGCGCTGCTGAGGGCACGGGAAACGGGATGGAGGCCGCCCGCCGTAGAATCAGGGCATTGTGTCTGAGCCCATGAACCCCTCCGAGAGCCCGGCCGGGAGCACCGCCGCGGACCTTCCGGCGAGCCCTTCCGCGAGCCGTGCCGCGAGTCCCGACGCCGGTTCCGCCGTGCCCGACGCCGGTTCCCCGGAGCCCGGCCCCGCCGCCGGGATTCCGGACGAACTGCGTGCCGCCGCCCTCGAGCGGCAGCGCAGGCTGCGCCAGGAACCGCGCTTCCCCGGCGGACCCGCCGTCGATCCGGCCGGTTCGCACCACGAACGCCGGATCCGCAGCTTCCAGCCCCGCCGCAGCCGGGTCACGCCCGGCCAGGAGGACGCCCTGCTGAGGCTCTGGCCCAAGTGGGGCCTGGACATCGACGGGCGGCGCGTCCTGGACCTGCCCGAGCTGTTCGACGGGCTCCCGGTGGTGCTGGAGATCGGCTTCGGGATGGGCGAGGCCACCGCGCAGATGGCCGCCGACGACCCGGGCACGGGCATTCTCGCCGTCGACGTGCACACCCCGGGCCAGGGCAACCTCCTCGGCCTCGCGGACCGCAACGGCCTGTCCAACATCCGGGTGGCCAACGGCGACGCGATCATCCTGCTGCGCGAGATGCTCGAACCGGAGTCGCTGGACGGGCTGCGGGTGTACTTCCCCGACCCGTGGCCCAAGAAGCGCCACCACAAGCGGCGGCTGATCCAGCCCGAGTTCCTGGACCTGGCGGCGCAGCGGCTGAAGCCGGGGGCCGTGATCCACTGCGCGACCGACTGGGAGCCGTACGCCGAGCAGATGCTGGACGTGCTGACCGCGCACCCCCGGTACGAGAACACCCGGGCGGACGGCGGCTACGCGCCCCGGCCCGCGTACCGGCCGCTGACCCGGTTCGAGGGGCAGGGGCTGGACAAGGGCCACGTCGTGCACGACCTGCTCTTCGCCCGCAGCTGAGCCCGGCCCGCCGGATCACCCTGCCGGGCCCGCCGGATCACGCTGCCCGGCCCGCCGCCGGGCCCTGTTCGCCGAGCCCGCGGGCCGGGTCCCGCCCGTCGCCGGGCCCGCGCCCGCGCCCGTGCCCGCGTCCTCGCCCCATGGCCAGGTGTCGGTGCTGCTCGTTAGGGTCGTCGGGTGGTGTTCGACGGGTCTGTCCAGCAGCGGCAGTCGCAGCCGGCCGTACCGCTCCTCGAGGAGAAGCGGGTCGGTGAGATCCTCGCTGCCGTTCCCGGGCGCGGGCACTGGCGCTACCGGCCGCGCCGCGTCGGCATGGTGTGGCGCAGCCGGGCGTTCCGCGTCACGGCCGTGTTCACGGTGCTCGCGCTCTGCGGGCTGGCGATCCTGGCCCTGGTCCGCGACCAGACGGGCACCGAGGGGTTCCTCGTCGGGCTGGGGCTCGCCGTGCTGCCCGTGCCGCTGCTGATGACGGCGTTCCGCTGGCTGGACCGGGTCGAGCCGGCCCCCTGGCGGAACCTGCTGTTCGCCTTCGCCTGGGGCGCGTTCGCCGCCGCCCTGGTCGCGATCCTCGCGAACTCGTTCGCGACCCGCTGGATAGCCACGGCCACCGCCGACCCGGCGGACGCCGACACCCTCGGTGCCACGGTCATAGCGCCGGTCGTCGAGGAGAGCGCCAAGGCCGCCGCGATACTGCTGGTCTTCCTGTTCCGGAGACGCGACTTCAACGGGATCGTCGACGGCGTCGTGACCGCCGGGTTCACCGCGAGCGGCTTCGCCTTCACCGAGAACATCCTCTACCTGGGCAACGCCTTCGGCGAGGACCAGCAGGCGGGCATCGCCGGCGCCGTGTCGGTGACGGCCGCGACGTTCTTCGTACGGGTGGTGATGTCACCGTTCGCGCACCCGCTCTTCACGGTGCTGACCGGTATCGGCTTCGGGATCGCCGCGGCGACCGCCCGGCGCCGGCGCGTCCGCCGGGTCGTGCTGCCGCTGCTGGGCCTCGTCCTCGCCATGGGCATGCACGCGCTGTGGAACGGGTCGGCGACCTTCGGCCCGTACGGCTTCTACGCCGTGTACGGGCTGTTCATGGTCCCGGTCTTCGGTCTGGTGACCTGGCTGGCGATCTGGTCGCGCCAACGCGAGCTGCGCACGCTCTGCGCCGAACTGCCCGCCTACGCGGCGGCCGGCTGGCTGACCCCGGCGGAGCCGCTCGCCCTCTCCTCGATGCGGGCCCGCGGCCTGGCCCGTGACGAGGCCCGCCGCCGGCACGCCATCGCGGCGCGGGGACCGGCCCCGTACGGGACGGGGTGGCCGGGCCACGGGCCGGTCGCCGCTCCCGCCCCGACGACCGGGGACCTGGCGCGGGCCACGGCCCACGGCAAGGCGGCCGCCCGTGCCGTCGCCGAGTACGAGTCCTTCGCCACGTCGCTGGCGTCGCTGCGGCTGCGGGCCCGGCGCGGGGCGGCCGAGCCGGACTTCGCGGCCCGGGAGCTGGAGTTGTTGCACCACCTCTGGCAGCGCAGGGAGGTGGCCGTGCCCGCCCTCACGTACGCGGCGCAGGCCACGGGCCGGCTGCGCCCCCACCACCCGGCGCCGCCCCCGTACGCCGGACCGTTCCCCGCACACGCCCGGTACGGCGGCCACCACCCCGGCCCCGGTCCGGGCCACAACCCCTACCTGCCCCCGCGGTAGCACCGCGGCGGACCGTTCGCCCCGTCGACGGCGCGGACGGACAGCCGTGAACGGGGCGATCGGGGGCCGTGCCCCGGACGGCCGGGGCCGTGCGTCAGGCGGACGCCCCGGTGAGTTCGGCCAGGTCCTGCTCGGTCAGCGCGAGGTCCGCGACGGCCACCAGCGCGGGCAGCTGCTCGACCGTACGGGCCGAGGCGATCGGCGCGGCGACGGTCGGCCGGGACGCGAGCCAGGCCAGCGCGACGGTCGCGATCTGCGCGTCGTGCTCCTGGGCGACCCTGTCCAGCGCGGCCAGGACCTTCTGCCCCCGCTCCGACTCCAGGTACTGGCCGGCGCTCTGCGCCCGCGCGCTGTCCACCACGGCGCCCGGACGGTACTTGCCGGTGAGGAAGCCGGAGGCCAGGGCGTAGTACGGCACGGCGGCGAGCCCGGCGCGGGCGGCCGTGTCCTGGAGCTCGCCCTCGTAGGTGTCGCGGGAGACCAGGTTGTAGTGCGGCTGGAGGGCGACGTAGCGCGCCAGCCCCTCGCGCTCCGAGAAGTCCAGGGACGCCCTCAGCCGCTCGGCGCTGATGTTGGAGGCGGCGATCTCCCGGACCTTGCCCTCCTTCACCAGCTGGTCCAGGGCGGTGATGATCTCCTCGACCGGCACGGTCTCGTCGTCGAAGTGCGTGTAGTAGAGGTCGATGTGGTCGGTGCCGAGCCGGCGCAGCGACTCCTCGGCGGCGGCCTTGATGGTGGCGGCGGCGAGCCCCTTGTGCTCGGGGTGGGCGCCGCCCTTCGTGGCGACGACGATGTCGGAGCGGTTGCCGCGCGCGGCGAGCCACCTGCCGATGACGGTCTCGGACTCACCGCCCTCGTTGCCCGGGACCCAGGCCGAGTACACGTCGGCGGTGTCGATGAAGTTGCCCCCGGCCGCGACGTAGGCGTCCAGCACGGCGAACGACTGCGCCTCGTCGGCGGTCCAGCCGAAGACGTTGCCACCGAGCGCGAGCGGGAAGACCTGGAGGCCGGAGGAGCCCAGATTGCGAAGAGAAGTCATAAGTGGATCAACGGGTTCCGACGGGGCCGCTATTCCGGCGGGCCCGTCCGAGCCTCGGGCCCGTTGTTCCGGCGGGACCGCCGTCCCGGGTGCCCGGCCCCCTTCGGGCACGGGCCGTGGCGGTCGTTCCGCGCGGTGATCCCGACGTACCGCTCACGACGAACCGGCAGCCCTGACGTCGGGGGGGAGCGTCAGGACTGCCGGGGTTCATGGGCCGGTGGACCGGCTCGCCTCAGATGTTGAGGCCCTTGCCGCGGAGCCAGGCCATCGGGTCGATGCCCGTGCCGTCGGGGGTGTGGACCTCCAGGTGGAGGTGCGGTCCGGTCACGTTGCCGGTCGCGCCGACCCGGCCGATGGTCTCGCCGGTGGTGACCTTCTGGCCGACGCCGACGCCGATCGAGGACTGGTGGCAGTACCAGATCTCCGTACCGTCCTCCAGCTCCAGCACCGTGCGGTAACCGTACGAACCGGCCAGACCGGCCGACTTGATCGTGCCGCTGTGCACGGCCTTGACCGGGGTGCCGGTCGGGGCGGCGAAGTCGAGGCCGGTGTGGTGGCCGGAGGACCACATCGAACCGGCCTGCCCGAAGGTCGAGGTGATCGTGTACGAGAAGGTCGGGACGGCGTAGCTGGCGGCGAGCTTGGCGAGCCGCGCGGCCTCCGCCTTCCTCTTGGCCTCCTCCTCCGCCTTCTTCTTCTCGGCGGCGGCCTTGGCCTCGGCCTCGTCCTGCTGCTTCTTCGCCTCGGCGGCGGCCTTCTCCGCGGCCGCCTTCTCCTCGGCGGCCTTGGCCTCGGCGGCGGCCGCGTCCTGCTGCTGCTCGGCCTGCTGGAGGATGCGGACGCGGAGCGCCTCGCCCGCGTCCGTCCTGCCCTGCTCGGCCTCGGCGAGGGTGATGCCGGCGGAGGTCAGCGGGGCGGAGGCGGTGGCGTCCTCGGGCTCGTCCTTGTCCGAGTCGTCGGAGAACAGGGCGCCCACGCCGGGAAGTGACGCGGCGTCGGGGAGGTTCTCCGTGATGGAGTCGGGGACGGAGATGGAGACCGGCGGCTTGCTCTGCGCGGTGGCCATGCCGCCCGCGCCGACCGCCGCGATGACGCCGACGCCCAGCACCGTGGAGCTGCGGGCGAGTCCGCTGCGCTGCTTGGCGACGCGGTGCCGGCCGCGCACGGGGCGGACGGACTCCTCGGTGGGGTTCCACTCCTCCGGGCTGCGCGCGGGCTCGGCGCCGTTGCCCTCGGTGCGGAAGTCGCCGCCGAAGCCGTCGTTGAGGTCACCGCTGAACTCGGTGGTGAAGTCGCCGCCATGGCCGGTGCCGTAGTCGCTGCCGTACGCCGTCGTCACCGTCCCGGTGGCCGCCGTGTCGGAACCGCGCTGCGCGGGGAAGTCGGCGCCGAAGCCGTAGTCGGGGGTGAACCGGGACGGGGCCTCGGGGGCAGGCTTGTTGGACGCCACGGGGGCGCACTCCTTTCCTTCCTTCTCGCCTACCGGGTTAGCTGACGGGTTCGGAGCAGGAAGGTCTCCTACGGGCCCCTCTGCCTCTCACGAGACACAGGCGTCCGATTCACCCCATATAGGTGGTTCCCCGGTTCCCTTGCGGAATTCGGCGCTCGCGCACGGTGCCGCCACTGGCGACGGCTGGGACGACCGCGCTGCGTTATCGAACGTTAATAGACACCGGGGCCGCATTCCAAGCTGTTCCCACTGATCGTTCACGTCTTTGGCCTGGACTTTACGGGACATAACCCAATGAAATCGTATGAGTTGACCGCACGTCGGCCAATACCCTGTTCCTGACGTTGCGTCAAATGTTATGCGGAGCGGCGCCCTTCGGTCACGCACGGTGGCACCGCGAGCGGAAGGAACGGAACCCGGTCCCCGCGCCCACCCGTCACGCCTCCTCCAGGCCGACGATCCGCACGGTCCTGCGCCGGTCCGGCTGCCCCTCCGCCGGGCACATGACCGCGAGCAGCGCCATGTCGTCGGTCGTCTCGCCGCCCGTGTGCAGGCGCACGTCGTCGGTCAGCGCGGACAGCAGTTCCTCGGGCCCCGGGAAGATCCGCCCGCGCAGCCGGTCCGCCGGGTCGTAGAAGACCCCTTCGGCGTTCCGCGCCTCGGAGAGGCCGTCCGTGTACAGGAGCAGGGTCGTCCCGGCCGGCAGGTCCCACTCGTCCGTCCGCTGCGGCCACGCGCCCAGGTCCATCCCGAGCGGCAGCGCGGGCTCGGTGGGCCTCAGCACCTCCAGCGCCCCGTCGGGATGCAGCAGGATCGGTTCGGGGTGGCCGCGGTTGACGACGCGCACCCGGGACAGCCCGGACGGGATCTCGGCCAGCACGGCGGTGATGAACCCCTCCAGCACGTCGAGCCCGCCCCGCCTCGCCTCCTCCCGCGCCAGCGCCCGCTCCAGCCGCCACGCCACGCCCTCCAGCGAGCGCTCCTGCTCGGCCGCCTCGCGGAACGCCCCGATGACCACCGCCACCGTCCCCACGGCTTCGAGGCCCTTGCCCCGCACGTCCCCGACCACCAGCCGCACCCCGTACGGGGTGTCCGTCACGGCGAACAGGTCGCCGCCGACGAACTCGTCCGCCTGCGCCGCCACGTACCGCGCCGCCACGTGCAGTCCGCCGATCCGTTCGGACGGCTTCGGCAGCACCGCGCGCATGGCGGTCTCCGCGATGACCCGCGCGGAGGCCAGCTGCTCGTTGCCGCGCCGCACCACCGTGTTGATCACGACCGCGAGGACCGAGACGGTGGCCAGGGTCAGCAGCTCGATCAGCGGCACCACTTCGGGCAGCGTGCTGCTGGACAGCCGCAGCGCGATGACGGCCAGCATCGAGGCGATACCGGTGCGGACGGTGCTGGACAGCGAGAAGAACGGGGCGGCGATCAGCGGCGCCGCCACGAACAGCGGGATGGCGGTGAAGGTCGGCGGCGTGAAGGCGTCGAACACCAGCCCGCCGATGATCATCAGGGCGGGCATCGCCCGTACGAACCGCCGGGTGCCGACGCCGCCCTCGGCGTGCCCGCCGCGCCGCTGCTCCCGCTTCCACACCACCCGTTGCTCTCCTGCCCGGTACGTCCGCGGCTGCGGACGGAACCGCGCCCCGCCCCCAGACTCCCCGGAACGCGACGACGCGGCGACCGCTCATCGGCCGATGGGGGGACGGGGATCGGAACGGGAGAACGAAACGAGTCAGGCCCGGCACGCTGCATGCGTGCCGGGCCTGACTCTTCAGTAGCGGGGACAGGATTTGAACCTGCGACCTCTGGGTTATGAGCCCAGCGAGCTACCGAGCTGCTCCACCCCGCGTCGGTGAACACAACTGTACGCCATTCCCGGCGCACTCATGACCACTCGGGTTCCCCGGGGCTTCACCCGGGCCGCATCCGACGCACGGACCGCACCGGCGATCCGGGCCCGGACCCCCGCCCGGACCCGTTCCGGGACGACGCGCGTGCACCCATATGCGGTGATATGACTGTTTTTATCGACCGGCCGGCCGACGCGGCGACATCGCACTGATCGGGAGCGAACCGTGGACGACTACTCGTTGCTCGACCTCTTCTGGACCATGCTCTGGTTCTTCCTCTGGGTCATGTGGCTGTTCCTGCTCTTCAAGGTCATCACGGACATCTTCCGCAGCCACGACCTCGGCGGCTGGGGCAAGGCGGGCTGGCTGGTCCTGACGCTGCTGCTGCCGTACATCGGGGTGCTGGTGTACGTGATCGTGCGCGGCAAGTCCATGAGCAGGCGGGACATCAAGGAGGCCCAGGACCGGGACGCGGCCTTCAAGGCGTACGTACGGGAGGCGGCGGGCACCTCGGGCGGGGACGGCCCGAAACACGGCAGCCACGTCGACGACCTGGCGAAACTCGCCGACCTCAGGGACCGGGGCGCCATCACGGACGAGGAGTACCAGCGCGCGAAGACGAAGCTCCTCGTCTGAGCCGGGCCGGGACGGCCCCGCACCGCCCGCCGCCCCGGGCGCGCATGTCTCCCTCCGCCCGGCCCGGCGGGCTGGCAGGGCCGCGGGGCCGGGCGGAGGCTTGAGACATCAGCCCACGGCGGCCGTCCCCGTCCGCGGCTCCCGGGCACCGGAGCCCCGGCCTCCCCGCCGGGCGCCGTACGGGGCGCGACCGCCATCCCGACTCGACGCACGAGGGGTGGCCAGGCCATGAACGGCACCACACCCGTCCCCCTGGACGCGATGCGGACCGCGTTGCGCGGCCCCGTCATCGGCCCGCAGGATCCGGAGTACCGCCCGGCCGGCACGATCTACAACGCCATGATCGACAGACATCCCGCGGCGGTGGTCCGGTGCGCCGACACCGCTGACGTCATGGCCGCGGTCGACTTCGTCCGCGACGAGGGCCTCGTGGCCGCCGTCCGCGGCGGCGGCCACAGCGGGGCGGGCCTCTGCCTGGTGGACGACGGCGTCACCATCGACCTCTCGCCCATGCGCTGGGCGCACATCGACCCCGGGGCGCGCACGGCCACGGTCGGCGGCGGCAGCACGCTCGGCGACCTCGACCACGCGGCCCACGCCTTCGGCCTGGCCACCCCGTCCGGCATCCTCTCGACCACCGGCGTCGGCGGCCTCACCCTGGGCGGCGGCCACGGCCACCTCACCCGCAGGTACGGCCTGACGATCGACAACCTGCTGGCCGCGGAGGTCGTCCTGGCCGACGGGACCCCGGTGACGGCGAGCGACACCTCCCACCCCGACCTGTTCTGGGCGCTGCGCGGCGGCGGCGGGAACTTCGGCATCGTCACCTCCTTCACCTTCCGGATGCACCCGGTGGACACCGTGGGCGTCGCCGTCACGCTCTGGCCGGCCGACCGGATCCACGAGGTGCTGCGCTGGTACCGCGACTTCCTGCCCCGGGCCACCGAGGACCTCAACGGCTTCTTCGCCTCGCTCACCGTGCCGCCGGGGCCGCCGTTCCCGGAGGAGATCCACGGCCGGCGGATGTGCGGCGTCGTGTGGTGCTGGACGGGCGACCCCGAGCTGCTGGAAACCACCCTCAAGCCCGTCGAGGACCCCGCGACGCCCGCCTTCCGCTTCACGGCGCCGATGCCCTACCCCGCCCTGCAGTCCATGTTCGACGGGCTGCTTCCCCCCGGCCTGCAGTGGTACTGGCGCGGCAACTTCTTCGACCGGATCACCGACGGGGCCGTCGACGTGCACGCCGAGTACGCCGAGCGCCTCCCCACCGACCTGTCGACC
The DNA here is from genome assembly GCF_008120935.1 of Streptomyces sp. sk2.1. Taxonomy (GTDB): domain Bacteria; phylum Actinomycetota; class Actinomycetes; order Streptomycetales; family Streptomycetaceae; genus Streptomyces. The sequence continues at coordinate 345,642 of NZ_RDBO01000055.1, read as the reverse complement.
ATGCACCTGTACCCGGTCGACGGCGCCGCCCACCGGCCCGGCCCCGACGACACGGCCTGGGCCTACCGGGACGCGGTCTGGTCCGGCATCATCGCGGGCATCGACCCCGATCCGGACAACGCCGGAAGGCTCCGGCAGTGGTGCGTGGACTACTGGGAGGCGCTGCACCCGCACTCCATGGGCGGCACGTACGTGAACTTCATCGGTGCGGGCGAGACCCCGGACCGGGTACGGGCCACCTACCGCGACCACTACGACCGCCTCGCGGCCGTCAAGCGGACCTATGATCCGCACAACTTCTTCCACGCCAACCAGAACATCGAACCGGCGGCCTGACCCGGGACCTCGCAAAAGGCCCCGGGCCTCCCCGGGACCCCGCACCTCGCGCCCGTCCGTGCCGCCGGTGCCCCGTCCGGCACGGACACGCGGTGACCTGCGGGAACGGCTCCGGCATCGTCCGATCGGCTGACCCGGGCGTCGTCCGTCGGGGGCCGGGACAGAAGCCCGTGGGGCGACCCGTACGGGGCGGGCCCGGCCGGAGGATGGATCTCGAAGCGGGAACGCAGAGATTCCCGAGCCCCCGGCCGAACCCGAGGAGTCGTTGACCATGAAGAAGCTGTCGCTGCGCACCCGCGTCCTGACCGGTACCGTCGCCGCCGCCGCCATCGCGGGCACGTTCGGAGTCGTCTCCGCCAACGCCGCGGCCCCGGCCGCCGCGCCCGCCGCCGCCGTCAAGGCCGACGCCGCCAACAAGAACCTCACGCGCTCCACCCACCTGACGGTCGAGGCCGCGACGAAGGCGGCGCGGGCGACGCTGGACGCCGCGGAGAAGGAGAACCAGCGCGTCTCGGTCGCCGTCGTCGACCGCAACGGCAACACCGTCGTCACCCTGCGCGGCGACGGCGCCGGCCCGCAGTCCTACGAGTCGGCCGTGAAGAAGGCCTACACCGCCGTCTCCTGGAACGCCCCCACCTCCGAACTGGTCAAGCGCCTGGAGAACGCCCCGACGCTGAAGGACATCCCGGGCACCCTCTTCCTCGGCGGCGGCG
>NZ_RDBO01000055.1:331886-344493 GCF_008120935.1 Streptomyces sp. sk2.1 | reverse complement strand
CCCCCGCACCCGACCCCCGTGAGGCAGTGACGACCGTGACCGACAGCCGCCGTGCCGAGTGGTCCGCGCTGCTCGGATCACCGGTCTTCCTCGTGCTGTGGGGGGCGATGCTGGCCAGCTCCACCGGCACCTTCTTCCTGCTGCTCACGGTGTCGACGCATCTGCTCACCGAAACGGACTCCGGGCTCACCGCGGCCTCGGTGTTCGGCTTCCAGTGGGTGCTGCCCGTCCTCCTCATGGGGGTGATCCGGCGCGCCTGCGCGGGAGAGCGGCTGCGCCGCACGGTGGTCCTCTGCGAGGTGGCCGGGGGGCTGGTCTCCCTCTCGATCGGCCTGCTGCTCGACCGCGGTCTGCTCGCCCCGGTCCTGGTGGCCTTCCTGCTGCGCGGCCTGCTGGAGGGGATCACCAAGACGGCCCGGGTCGTCTACACGCGCCAGTTGTTCGACGGCCCCCTGCTCAAGCCGGCCTCCTACACCTTCAACAACTCCTACTACCTCGGCGGGGCGCTGGGAGGCGGCCTGGGCGCCGTGCTGGTCGACCGCGTCCCGATCACCACGGCGTGTGCCATCGACGCGGCGACGTTCCTGGTCTCCGCGTGCTGCTACCGGTGGCTGCCCGCCGTCACCGCGCCCCGGTCCGGCACGGACGGGAAGCGCGGCGTCCTCGGCCAGGTGCGGGCCGCCGCCCGGGAGAACCCCCGCCTCGCCCTGTCCGCCGGGTACTTCGTCGTCGCCGTGGGCGTCTTCCAGGGCTACCACAACGTGGCCCGCACCACCGTGCCGATCCGGGTCCTGGGCCTCGGCGACGCGGCGGCCATGACGCTGCAACTGGTCAGCGGCGTCGGTCTGGTGGCCGGGGCGGTGGCGGCCCCGTTGCTGCTGCAGCGCGTCCGGGCCCCCCGGTACCTGGCGGCGGCCACGAACGCGGCGACCGCGCTGGCGATCTCGGTCGTCCCGCTGGCCGGGGGCCCGATCGTCATGTACGGCTGCTACTTCGCCTATCTGGCCGTCTTCGAGTTCTCCTTCACCGCGGCCCAGGCGGCCATGATCCAGGACTGCCCGCCGGACCGGCTGCTGGCCCTCACGACCTTCACCAACGCGGCGGGGAACGGCCTGCTGATCCTGGTCACCCTCGCGGTGGGGGCACTGTCGGACGTCGCCTCCTTCGAGACGATCACCCTGGCCCTGGCCGCCGCCGCGGTGGGCGGCACGGCCGTGGGAGAGGTCCTGACCGCACGCCGGACCGCCCCCCGGAACACGACGAAGCCCCCCGCCCCGGCCGTGTCGCCGGAGCAGGGGGCTGAGATGTAGGCCGTGTGGGACTCGAACCCACAACCAACGGATTAAAAGTCCGCTGCTCTGCCAATTGAGCTAACGGCCCCCGGCACATCACCCCTGAGCATAGCCCGCCGGAACCCGGCCGCCGATCGGGTATCGGTTACCGGGCCCCGTCATGGCGGAAACCTGATGCTCCGAAGGGACGCCCGGCGGCCGGTGGCGATCTTCGTACGGGGGAGGGGGCGAAAAGGAAAGCGGGCCCGCTCGTGAGGAGCGGGCCCGCTTTCCGCAGACCGTTCGGCGGACCCCCGGGGGTCCTCACGGTGTGTCAGCCGTTGCGCTTCCAGCGCGGCTTGTCGTCGCGGCGGCCGAAGGAGCCGGTGCCGCCGCCCCGGTGGTCGTCACGGCGGCCGGTCGGACGGTCGCCGCCGGAGCGGAAGCCGCCGGAGGGACGGTCGTCACGACGGTCGCGGTTGAACGGACGGTCGCTGCCGCCGGAGCGGAAGCCGCCCGACGGACGGTCGTCACGACGGTCCCGGTTGAACGACGGACGGTCGTTGTCACGGCGCTGGAAGCCCCGGTCGCCACCGCGGTCGTCACGACGGTCGTAGGAGCGGAAGCCGCCCGACGGACGGTCGTCGCGACGGTCCCGGTTGAACGACGGACGGTCGTTGTCGCGGCGGTCGCGGTTGAACGACGGACGGTCGTTGTCACGGCGCTGGAAGCCCCGGTCGCCACCGCGGTCGTCACGACGGTCCCGGTTGAACGACGGACGGTCGTTGTCGCGGCGGTCGCGGTTGAACGACGGACGGTCGTTGTCACGGCGCTGGAAGCCCCGGTCGCCACCGCGGTCGTCACGACGGTCCCGGTTGAACGACGGACGGTCGTTGTCACGGCGGTCGTGCCCGCGACTGTCCCGGCGCTCGAAGTTGCCGCGCTCGTCACGACGGTCGTCGCGGACGGGCTGCTCCGGCACGGAGACGGCGGCCTCGACGGCGGCCTCCGCCTCGGCGGTGGCCTCGGCCACCGCGGCCTCGGGGTCGTCGCCCCGCTCGCGCGCGGCACGGGCGACGAGGCGGTCGGCCTCCTCGCGCAGCTCACCGGCGCGGCGCTGGACGCGCTCCAGCTGCTTGGTCAGCTCGGCGACCTCGCGCTCGGCCTGCTTGGCGGCGTTGCTCGCGGAGTCGGCCTGCACCTCGGTCAGCGAACGGGCGCCGGTGATCTCGGCGACCTCCGGGTCGAAGGCACCCGCGCCGCCGACGATGTGGCGCGAGGCGTCGACGCCCGCGTCCTCCATCAGGCGGAAGATCTGGCGGCGCTGGTGCGGCAGCGCCAGCGACACGACGACACCGGACTTGCCGGCCCGCGCGGTACGGCCCGAGCGGTGCAGGTAGTCCTTGTGGTCACCGGCCGGGTCCACGTTCAGGACCAGGTCGATGCCGTCGACGTGGATGCCGCGGGCGGCGACGTCGGTCGCGACGAGCGCGTTGACGTAGCCGTCCTTGAAGTCGGCGAGCACCCGGGTGCGGGCGCCCTGCGTCATGCCGCCGTGCAGCGCGTCCGCCTTGACGCCCGCCTCGACGAGCTGCTCGGCGATGCGGTCGGCGCCCAGCTGGGTGCGGACGAAGATGATGGTGCGGCCCTTGCGGGCGGCGATGGCGGAGGTGACCGGCGCCTTGTCCTTCGGCTTCACGACGAGGACGTGGTGCGTCATGGTCGTGACGTTGCCCTGGGCGCTGTCGACCTCGTGGCTCACCGGGTTGTCCAGGTAGCGCTTGACCAGCGTGCCGATCTCGTTCTCCATCGTGGCGGAGAAGAGCATCCGCTGGCCGCCGGCCGGGATCTGGTCGAGCAGCTCGGTGACCTCGGGCAGGAAGCCCAGGTCGGACATCTGGTCGGCCTCGTCGAGGACGGCGACCTGGATGTTCTCCAGGGAGCAGGCGCCCCGGTTGATGATGTCGCGCAGCCGGCCCGGGGTGGCGACGAGGATGTCGACGCCGCGCTCCAGGGCGTAGATCTGGTTGCCCATCGACGTACCGCCGCAGACGACCTTCATCTTCAGGCCGAGCACGTCGCCGTACGGCTGGAGGGCGTCCGCGACCTGCATCGCGAGCTCGCGGGTCGGGGTCAGGATGACCGCGCGGGGCTTCTTCTTCTCGGTGTGCCCGCCGGCCAGCGCGGCCAGGGTCGGCAGACCGAAGGAGAGGGTCTTGCCGGAGCCGGTGCGGCCGCGGCCCAGGATGTCCTTGCCGGCCAGGGCGTCCGGGATGGTCGCGGCCTGGATCGGGAAGGGCTCCGTCACACCGTTCTGCGCGAGCTTGCGGACGATGCCCTCGGGCAGGCCCAGGTCGGCGAAGGTGACGGTCGGCTCGGCGTCCGCGTCGGCGGCGTCGGTGTCGGCCTGCTCGGCCCGGGGGGTGTCCGCCTCGACCGAGTCGGCGGACTCGACGACGGCCTCGGCGGCCTCGACGAGCTCGTCGTTCTCGATGCTCTCGGGCATGACGGTGCGGTCAGAACTGGAAATTGACATGCGAAATGCGAAACCTTCCGGAGTCTCGGCACGCGCCCGTAACTCCGTGATTCGCAATTTCGACCGCCTCAATGCGGTCCAGCCACGGCAAGGGAGAGTACGCGCCACACGGCGCGCTTCTGTTTCGGCGCCGGGCAATGGGATCAAACGATCTACTACCATACGCACTCCCTCCCACATTGCGCAAACCGGCCTCCTCCGGCCCCTCGCTACACCGGCCTCACCTGCGGCGACACCTCCGGGGTGCGCAGCACCGCCGGGCCGTACGGCGCGGCCATCGCCTCGCTGCGGAACCGGGCGGCCGGCGAGGCGGACGGCGGCGGCGACGGCGGCTCGGAGGGCTGCGGCTCGACGGGGGTCGGCGGCCCGGTGGTCGCGGGCGCGGACGGCGCCGGGGTGCCGGAGGGCTGCGGCACCCCGGGACCGGGGGACGAGGCCGGGGGCGTCGGCGCCCCGCCGCCCCGCGTCGGCTCCGGACCGCCCGGCTCCGCTCCCGGGCGACCGCCACCGGGAGCGGCCGGGGACCCGGTGGAAGCACTGGGCTCCGGCGACCCGTCGGCCTCCCGCTCGGAGTCGGAGTGCGCCTCGGCCCGGCCGCCCCCGGCCCGGACGCGGCCGGTGCCCGCCACGGTGCCGCCGTCCGGCCGCGCCGCGCTCCCCTCCGTCCCGGAGGACCGCGACGGCGAGGGCGCGGGCTTCCCGCCGCTCCCCTCGTCGTCACCGACGCTCATACAGCCTGCGGACGCGGCGACCGTCGCTGCGATGACGGTCGCCCATCGGACGGGGGCGGGGAACTGGCGCACGGGAGGCACCTCCGGAAGCACGAAGGGGACGGAGCGGTACGGACGGGGCTTCCGTGCCCAACTCCCCTTCCCCCGCCGGGGACACGCCCACGCCCCGGCCCGCGCTCCGCCCCGTGTCCGAAAACACGCGGGTTCCCCGGAGGACCGCACGCGGCCGGCCCCGGCTCACCCGTAGCCGAGCGCGTGCAGCCTCTCGTCGTCGATGCCGAAGTGGTGGGCGATCTCGTGCACGACGGTGATCTCGGTCTCGGCGACGACGTCGTCGCGGGACTCGCACATCCGGAGCGTCGGCCCGCGGTAGATGGTGATCCGGTCCGGCAGCACCCCGGCGTACCACTCGCCGCGCTCGGTCAGCGGTGTGCCCTCGTACAGCCCGAGCAGCTCCGGATCACTCGGGTCCGGTTCGTCCTCGACGAACACCGCGACGTTGTCCATCAGCCGCGCCAGCTCCGGCGGGATCAGGTCCAGCGCCTCGGCCACCAGTTCCTCGAACTCTTCGCGCGTCATCTCCAGCACCCCGCCATTGTCCCGTACGCCCCGCCCGCGCGCCCCGGCCCGGAGCGCTTCCGCCGGTCCGCCGGCCGCGGGCCCGGCGCGGGCGCGGCCCGGACCGCCCCGGGGCGGCGACGGCCGAGGTCAGCCCCCGTCCGCCGGTGGAGCACCCGTCCGGCGCACCCCTGTCACCTATTCGGTTTGGCTGACCCCGAAACGCCGTAGTACAGTCTCCGACGTGCCCAAGGGCGCCGGTCAGGACTCGACCGTCTTGAAACCTCCGGGTTGAAGGAGAAGCAGTTCTGCCCTCATCGTCTAGTGGCCCAGGACGCCGCCCTTTCAAGGCGGTAGCACGGGTTCGAATCCCGTTGGGGGCACGCACAACCTTGTGCGACACTTAGTCGCACAACAGCTTGGTCCTGTGGAGCAGTTTGGAGTGCTCGCCACCCTGTCAAGGTGGAGGCCGCGGGTTCAAATCCCGTCAGGACCGCTGCAGCCTTGTAGAGCTGCGTGGCTGGGTAGCTCAGTTGGTACGAGCGATCGCCTGAAAAGCGATAGGTCGCCGGTTCGATCCCGGCCCCAGCCACCATTCGAAGGCCCCGTCCGATGGACGGGGCCTTCGTCGTGTCAGGCCTCTTCCCGGTCGGCCGGGTTCACACCGGTACGGCCGCGCCACGCCCGTACCGCCAGGAACAGCAGCACCACCGCGACCACGGCGACCAGCGCCGTGGCGTCCGGCACCCGCTCGCCCATCCGCTGGGCCCACTGCTCGACGGCGAACGAATCGTCCACGTCCAGCAGTCCGGGCAGCGCCGTCGTGCCGTCGAACACCAGGAACAGCACGCCGAGGCCGATGAAGAACAGCCCGGACAGCAGGCTCGTGGTGTGCGCCTCGAAACGGCCGATCCTGAAGGCGCGGCCGCGCAACCAGGCACGGCGCCCCAGGTCGAAGCGTTCCCAGAGCAGGGCGAGCAGGAAGAGCGGGACCGCCATGCCCAGGGCGTACACGGCGAGCAGCAGCCCGCCGTAGACCGGGCTGCCGCTGACCGCCGCCACGGTGAGGACGCTGCCGAGGATCGGGCCCGCGCAGAATCCGGCCAGCCCGTAGACGGCGCCCAGCGCGTAGACGGACAGGGCGGTGGTGGGACGGATCCGGCCGCTGAGGGCGGCGATCCGGCGCGAGGCGAAGCCCAGGCCCACGATCTGCGCGACGCCGAGCGCGATGATCAGCCAGCCCGCGCCGAGGACGAGCGCGTCGCGGTGACCGTAGAAGAGCCGTCCGGCGTACGAGCCCGCGGCACCGAGCGGGACCAGGGTGGTGGCCAGACCGGCGTAGAAGATGCCGGTACGGGCCAGGAGCCGCGAGGCCGAGTCGACGGAGTACGCGAAGAAGGCGGGCAGCAGGAGGGCGCTGCACGGGCTGACCAGGGCGAGCAGCCCGCCGAGGAAGGCGGCGAAGTAGCCGATGTCGGCCGTCACTTCGCGCGCTCCGCGCCGTCCTCGCCGCTGCCGGCGTCCTTGCCGCCCTTGGCGTCCTCGGTCCCGCGGGCCTGCTTCGCCGCCGCCTCGATGACCTCGGTGAAGGTCTCCAGGGGCTGGGCCCCGGCGATCGGGCGGCCGTTGATCAGGAACGACGGGGTGGAGGTCGCGCCGATCCCGTACCCCTGCTCCTGGTCCTTGCCCACCGCGGCCGAGGCGGCGGAGCTGTCCGCGTCGCGCGCGAACCGGGCGAGGTCCGCGACCCCGGCCTGCCGGGCGAGCTCCTTCAGCCGGTCCTCGCCGAAGCCCTTCTCCTTGGCCCCCTCCGCGTACGCGGCGGCGTGGAACTGCCAGAAACGGCCCTGCTGACCGGCGGCCCACGCGGCGCGCGCGGCGGCCTCGGACTCGGCGCCGAAGATCGGGAAGTTGCGCCACTCGATGCGCAGGGTGCCGTTCTCGACGTACTTCTTCACCAGGGCGGGTTCGGTGTCGCGGGCGAACTTGCCGCAGTAGCCGCACTTGAAGTCGGCGTACTCGATGAGGACCACGGGGGCGTCCGCCCGGCCCTGCGCGAGCTTGTCGCCGGCGTCGCGCCGGGCCAGCTTCGCCAGCTCCGGGTAGACGCCGGCGTCCGGCTCGGCGGTGACGTCGGCGGCCGGGGAGGAGGAGGTGGAACCCGTGGAATCGGGGGCGGTGGCCCGGTAGGAGGCGTAACCGAGCAGCGCGGCGGCCAGGACGACCCCGGCGCCGTAGAGCACCGGCTTCCTGGACCGCGGGGCGCGGGCGGGCGTGCGGGAGGACGTGGACGTGGGCTTGGACATGCGGGACTCCGTGCTGGACGAGTGGAAGGGGGAAGAGGGGAGGAAGGACCGCCGGGCGGACGGCCCTCTACACCCTCAGCACGGAGAGTTCGACGGGAGTGGGGGCGGCGGGCTCCGGTCCGCGCAGCCCGATCCGCGCGGGCGGGCGGACGGGCCCCTGCCCGATCGCCGCGGGCAGGCCCCACCCGGCGAGGCCGGGGGCCTGGTCGTACGGGGCGCGGGCCCGGCCCGGGAGGGAGGGCCCGTTGCCGTCGCGCTTCTTGCCCCTGCCGCAGCCGGGCACCTGCTGCCGCTCGTCGGCGGACACCACCGCCGGCCCGGAGTCGGGGTCGTGCCCGGCCCGCGCGACCGTCGGCACCGCCGCGGTCACGGACGCGCCGCCGCCCGAACCGCCCGGGACGGTCGCGGCCGGCCCGCAGAACAGCCCCAGCACCACCGCGACCACCGCCATCAGGCAGCACCACTGCGTACGGGACACGGCGACCGGCCTTTCCGGACGGGGACGACGGACGGGAGCGAGGAGACACCTGGCTGCGTACTCGGCTGCCCGAAATGGTACGTGCTGCGTTTCCGCGCCTCCCCGCCGTGCCCCGGGCCTGCGGGCGCGTCGGCACGTCGACGCGTCGGTGTGCGGATGCGCCGGTGTGCGGATGCGTCGACGCGCCGGTGTGCGGGTGCGCCGGCGTGCGGGCGCCTCGACGTGCCGATGCGGTGACGCGACGGCGTGGTGACCGGGGCCGCACGAAATGCGTTCGCCGTTCGTCGGGCCCGGGTGAGATCCTGGGCTCCGTATGTCTACTTCCTTCGCCGATCTCCAGTCCCAGCTCGGAGAGATCTCGCTCCGCGACGCGCACCGGCTCGGCCGCCGTCTCGAAGGTGCCCGCCGCATCCGCAAGCCCGAGGCCCGGCAGTCCGTGCTGGACGAGATCGCCGCCGAGGCCGCCAAGGCGGCCGAGCGGCTCTCGCTGCGTGCCGCCCGGGTACCCGCCGTGTCCTACCCGGACCAGCTCCCGGTCAGCCAGAAGAAGGACGAGATCCTGGAGGCGATACGCGACCACCAGGTCGTGATCGTCGCCGGGGAGACCGGCTCCGGCAAGACCACGCAGATCCCCAAGATCTGCATGGAGCTGGGGCGCGGCGTCCGGGGCATGATCGGGCACACCCAGCCGCGCCGGATCGCGGCCCGTACGGTCGCCGAGCGCGTCGCCGAGGAGCTGCGGACGCCGCTGGGCGAGGCGGTCGGCTGGAAGGTCCGCTTCACCGACCAGGTGAACCCCGACGCGACGTTCGTGAAGCTGATGACGGACGGCATCCTGCTCGCCGAGATCCAGACGGACCGCGAGCTGCGCGCCTACGACACGATCATCATCGACGAGGCCCACGAGCGGTCGCTGAACATCGACTTCCTGCTCGGCTACCTGGCCAGGCTGCTGCCCGGGCGCCCGGACCTGAAGGTCGTCATCACCTCCGCGACGATCGACCCCGAACGGTTCGCGCGCCACTTCGGCGAGGCCCCGATCGTCGAGGTCAGCGGGCGCACGTATCCGGTCGAGGTGCGCTACCGCCCCCTCCTCGAAGAGGAGGGCGACGACTCCGACCGCGACCAGATCACCGCGATCTGCGACGCCGTCGACGAGCTCCAGACCGAGGGGCCGGGCGACATCCTGGTCTTCCTCTCCGGCGAGCGGGAGATCCGCGACACCGCGGACGCGCTGAACAAGCGCAACCTCCGCCACACCGAGGTGCTCCCCCTCTACGCCCGGCTCTCGCACGCCGAGCAGCACCGCGTGTTCCAGCGCCACACGGGCCGCCGCATCGTGCTCGCGACCAACGTCGCCGAGACCTCGCTGACCGTGCCCGGCATCAAGTACGTGATCGACCCGGGCAACGCCCGGATCTCCCGCTACAGCCACCGCACCAAGGTCCAGCGGCTGCCGATCGAGCGGATCTCGCAGGCCAGCGCCAACCAGCGCAAGGGCCGCTGCGGCCGTACGTCGGACGGCATCTGCATCCGGCTGTACTCCGAGGACGACTTCCTGACCCGTCCCGAGTTCACCGACCCCGAGATCCTGCGCACCAACCTCGCCTCCGTCATCCTCCAGATGACCGCGGCCGGCCTCGGCGACATCGAGAAGTTCCCCTTCATCGACCCGCCGGACCACCGCAACATCCGCGACGGCATCCAGCTCCTCCAGGAGCTCGGCGCGCTGGATCCGGACGAGAAGGATCCGAAGAAGCGGCTCACCCAGCTCGGCCGGAAGCTCTCCCAGCTGCCCGTCGACCCGCGGCTGGCCCGCATGGTGATCGAGGCCGAGCGCAACGGCTGCACCCGCGAGGTCATGGTGATCGCGGCGGCGCTCTCCATCCAGGACCCGCGCGAACGGCCGGCGGAGAAGCAGACCCAGGCCGATCAGCAGCACGCCCGGTTCAAGGACGAGACCTCCGACTTCCTGGCGTTCCTCAACCTGTGGCGGTACGTCCGCGAGCAGCAGAAGGAACGCGGCTCCTCCAGCTTCCGCCGGATGTGCAAGCAGGAGTACCTGAACTTCCTGCGCATCCGCGAATGGCAGGACATCTACACGCAGCTGCGCACGGTCGCCAAGCAGATGGGCATCCACCTCAACGAGGAGGACGCGCCGGAGCAGTCGGTGCACACCTCGCTGCTGGCCGGGCTGCTGTCGCACATCGGGCTGAAGGACACCGAGAAGAACGAGTACCTGGGCGCCCGCAGTGCCAAGTTCGCGATCTTCCCCGGTTCGGCGCTCTTCAAGAAGCAGCCGCGGTTCGTGATGTCGGCCGAACTGGTCGAGACGTCCCGGCTGTGGGCCCGGGTCAACGCCAGGGTCGAGCCGGAGTGGATCGAACCGCTGGCCCAGCACCTGCTCAGGCGCACCTACAGCGAACCGCACTGGGAGAAGGACCAGGCGGCGGTGATGGCGTACGAGCGGGTCACGCTCTACGGGGTGCCGATCGTCGCCCAGCGCAAGATCAATTTCGGCCGGATCGACGCCGAGACCTCGCGCGACCTGTTCATCCGCAACGCCCTGGTCGAGGGCGACTGGCGGACCCACCACCAGTTCTTCCACGACAACCGCAAGCTGCTCGGCGAGGTCGAGGAGCTGGAGCACCGCGCCCGGCGCCGCGACATCCTCGTGGACGACGAGACCCTCTTCGACTTCTACGACCGGCGCATCCCCGCCCACGTGGTCTCCGGGGCGCACTTCGACTCCTGGTGGAAGCACAAGCGCCGGGACGAGCCGGACGCGCTGGACTTCGAGCGCTCGATGCTCATCAACGAGAAGGCCGGGGCCGTCACCAAGGACGACTACCCGGACTCCTGGCGGCAGGGGAAGCTCAAGTTCAAGGTCACGTACCAGTTCGAGCCGGGTGCGGACGCCGACGGCGTGACCGTCCACGTCCCGCTCCAGGTGCTCAACCAGGTCACCTCCGAGGGCTTCGACTGGCAGATCCCCGGCCTGCGCGAGGAAGTGGTCACCGAGCTGATCCGCTCCCTGCCCAAGCCGATCCGCCGGCACTACGTCCCCGCGCCGAACTACGCGGGCAGGTTCCTCGACCGCGCCGTGCCCCTGCAGGAGCCGCTGACGGTCACGCTCGCCCGTGAGCTCCAGCAGATGGTCGGCGTCCCGGTCACGGCCGACGACTTCGACCTGAGCCGCGTCCCGGACCACCTGAAGATCACTTTCCGGATCGTCGACGAGCGGCGCCGCAAGGTGGCCGAGGACAAGGACCTGGAGGCGCTGCGGCTCCGGCTGCGCCCCAAGGCCCGCCAGGCCCTCTCCAAGGCCGCCGCGGCCAGCGCGGGCCCCTCGGGCGAGTCCGTCGAGCGCTCGGGCCTCACCGACTGGACGATCGGCACGCTGAACCGCGTCTTCGAGACCCGAAGGGCCGGCCAGCCGGTGAAGGCGTACCCGGCCCTGGTGGACCAGGGCGACACGGTCGCCGTGCGGCTCTTCGACACCGAGGCCGAGCAGCAGCGGGCGATGCGGCTCGGCACCCGGAAGCTGATCATGCTGAACGTGCCGGTGAACCCGGCGAAGTTCGCCTCGGACCAGCTGACGAACCAGCAGAAGCTGGCCCTGTCCCGCAATCCGCACGGCTCCGTCCAGGCGCTCTTCGAGGACTGCGCGACGGCCGCCGCCGACCGGCTGATCGAGGCGCACGGCGGCCCGGCCTGGGACGAGGAGTCGTTCCGGAAGCTGTACGACAAGGTGCGCACCGACCTGGTGGCGCTGACCGAGCACGCGGTCAAGCAGGTCCAGCAGGTGCTGGCCGCCTGGCAGTCCTGCGAACGGCGCCTGAAGGCGACCAACAGCCTGGTCCTGGTCGACAACGTCACCGACGTCCGCGACCAGCTCGCCGCCCTCGTGCCGCCCGGCTTCGTCACGAAGACGGGGCTGCGCAGGCTGCCCGACCTGATGCGCTACCTGGTCGCCGCGGACCGCAGGCTCCAGCAGATGCCGACGGCCGCCCAGCGCGACACCACGCGCATGGAGAAGATCCACGAGATGCAGGACGAGTACGCCTGGCTGCTGGAACAGCTGCCGCAGGGCAGGCCCGTCCCGCAGGAGGTCCTGGAGATCCGCTGGATGATCGAGGAGCTCCGGGTCAGCTACTTCGCCCATGCGCTGGGGACCGCTCACCCGGTCTCCGACAAGCGCATCGTGAAGGCGATCGACGCGGCGGCGCCGTGAGCGGGCCCGTCCGGACGGGCCCCTTCCGCAGTGACGGAGCCGCCACCATCGGTGAGTTCGACCTGACCCTCTGACCTGCTGTACAGTCTGTCTTCGCAGCCAGCCGCAAGGAAGGCAGCGAAAACCTGGTCCTGTGGAGCAGTTTGGAGTGCTCGCCACCCTGTCAAGGTGGAGGCCGCGGGTTCAAATCCCGTCAGGACCGCAGTGACGAAAGCCCGGATCCCTCGGATCCGGGCTTTCGCGTTTCTTGATTCCGGTGACCGTCGACGAGTAGTCAGGCGTCAGGAGCCGCCCCTTCTCCGGTGCGGGCGGCGATCCACCGGGGGGGGGTGGTCCACATGGCGACGCGCGCCCGCACGCCCGGCCGCCTCCTCCGTGCCTCTGTCGCCCGGGCCCGTCCTCACGTCCGCACCGGACCGTCACCCTCACCGGCACCAAACCACCGTCCGGGTCGCCACTCGGGCCCCCCTTCCCGGCCACCCCGCCCGGCCCG
>NZ_RDBO01000055.1:303953-331786 GCF_008120935.1 Streptomyces sp. sk2.1 | reverse complement strand
CGGGCCCGTTTCCCTCCCCGRACCGCCCGCGCCGCTCCCGAGGCGCCGGAGACGCCCGGGAGGGCCGGGGCGAAAATCCCCGCGCCCGGGAAAGCCGGGACGAAAGTCCCCCCGCCGAGCGACCAATGGCGAGGCGTTCCGCTTCCCGGCGGTGGCAGGCTCGTCAGCAGCGGGACCCGTGCGGTGTGACGGGAGTCACTCAAGGAGTTCTGAGAAGGGGTGACCTTACACCCGTCCTACAACTGCCGAATTTAATATGTGCAATTGCACCACCTGGACGAGAACCCCGTGGGACCATCCGGGCCCACCCCGTCCCGGCCTCCTCGGACGGCCCGGCCCGGTCGTGCGCGAACCCGCCCGGGAACACCCGGCAACGCGCAGGCACGTACAGGCGCGTGCGGGCGCGCACAGGGACGCGCGGGCGTGCGCGGGCACAAAAAGATCGCGCTGGACCCGGCGGAGTCCAGCGCGATCGAACGACGCACCCGTATTTCACAGGTATGGCGCCCGTTGGGGCGGGCGCCCGTCATTTGGAGCCATTGGGTGGGCCTGTGCGGGTTGGGGGACCCGGAAGCCCGGTTGTTGTGCGACGCAGGGGGTGTGTCAGGCCTCGCTGCGCTGCTGCGGAATACCCGCAAGCAGTGCGCGGACCTCTGCCTCGCGGTACCGGCGGTGTCCACCGAGCGTACGGATGGACGTGAGCTTGCCGGCCTTTGCCCAGCGGGTAACCGTCTTCGGGTCCACGCGGAACATCGTGGCAACCTCAGCCGGGGTCAGCAGCGGCTCGGCATCAGGGGTGCGAGCAGTCATGAGCGGCCTCCTCGGGAGAACCGAACCATCTCGGTTCTTTCCTCTAAATTCTGCACCTTGACCCGCGTTGCCCGAAATGGCGGACGCGGGCCGAGTCGGTTATAGGACGAACGGCTTGTCCTCGGCACTACAACTACACCATCCGTCCAGCCACGTCGGCCAAACCGATGGAATTGCCCTCCCAGGTGTTCATCAGCGACGGAAGCCGATGGACCATGCCATAGCGGACAGTCACACCGCCGTGACGATCAGTCACAGAGCGATCAGGAGTCACCAGACCCCCCATAGCGTGCAATGCAGAGCAATCCGCCCTTAGTTGGGCGGAAGGAGCCCTCCCCGGACTCCTTGTCCTATTTTGGCACGAGGAGTAGGGAACGGCGCAAGGGCCCAGTTAGTGCTATCCATCACGCTTGAGGCAAAGGCCCGGTTCGGGACGTAGGTCCCGGACGGACTTCCGCCTCCACGTCCCCACGTACCGCACGGGGCACCGGTTCACATCACATCGGATTCAGATCACACCGGAACGAGAACCGGACACGGAGCGCGCCCCGTCAGTTCGCGAACTGACGGTCCTTCACCGCTCGCCAGCGCTCCGCCAGCCGTCCGTACGCCGCGCTCGCCCCCTCGGTGTCACCGGCCCGCAGCGCCTCGATGCCCTCGGCCACGTCGGCGGCCGACCGGTCCCCGGCGAGCTGCCCGGCCGGCAGGGCGTGCACCAGGCCCGCGTAGTCCAGCTCGACCAGCGCGCGCGGATGGAACTCCTCCAGCCAGCGCCCCACGTCCACGAGCCCCTCGACCAGCGGACCCTCGTCCACCGCCTCCCGCATCGTCCGCAGCGCCCGTGCCAGCCGGCGCCGGGCCTGCACCATGGGCGTCCGGTACCGCAGCACGGGCGCCGCGCCGTCGCCGCCCGCCGCGTACTCCCGCTCCTCGTCGGAGAAGAGCACGAACCAGCGCACCGGCACCTGCCACACCGAGGTGCGGATCCACGGCCTGGCGTCCGGATTCCGCTCCGCCCACCGCTCGTGGTCCGCGACCGCCTGCCCGCGCACCACCGGCGGCAGCACCGCGTCGAGCACGGGGGCGGGGAACATCTCCGCCAGCTCCTCCAGGGCCAGCCAGCCGCGCAGCCTGGTCCGCCACGGACAGACGCACACCACCCCGTCCGCCTCGACGACGAACGCGTCCCCGCTCTCGTGCGCGGGCACCCCGACCGGCGGCGTGGCCGCCAAGTCGGCCAGCGAACGGCGCAGTTCGTCCTGGGCCGTGGGGCGCCCGGAGCGCTCCGCGTACCGGGCCCAGTGGCTCCGTTCGGGCTCCGGGAAGGCGGCCAGCGGCTCGTACACCCGGAGGTAGGACGCGTAGGGGACGAGCACCGAAGACACCACCGACATGCAGCAGATCGTGTCATGCCCGTACTCCGCCGGGGGGTGATCCCGGCACCGGAACAGATCTACGTGCGCGTAGGACTTACGCTCTTGCCCAGTCGGACCTGCCATGTCGGCCGGTCCACGGCCCTCCCCACCTTCAGGAGGGTCCTCCGCCGCTTCGTACTTGGGAGTCACCACAGTGACCGATGTGACCGGCGCGCCTGCTGATGTACTGCACACCCTGTTCCACTCGGAGCAGGGGGGCCACGAGCAAGTCGTGCTCTGCCAGGATCGCGCCACCGGCCTCAAGGCCGTCATCGCCATCCACTCCACCGCCCTGGGCCCGGCCCTCGGCGGCACCCGCTTCTATCCGTACGCCTCCGAGGGAGAAGCCGTCGCGGACGCGCTGAACCTCGCGCGCGGCATGTCGTACAAGAACGCCATGGCCGGCCTCGACCACGGCGGCGGCAAGGCCGTCATCATCGGCGACCCGGAGAAGATCAAGACGGAGGAGCTGCTGCTGGCCTACGGCCGGTTCGTGGCCTCGCTCGGCGGGCGCTACGTGACCGCCTGCGACGTCGGCACCTACGTCACCGACATGGACGTCGTCGCCCGCGAGTGCCGCTGGACCACCGGCCGCTCCCCCGAGAACGGCGGCGCCGGCGACTCCTCGGTGCTCACCTCCTTCGGCGTCTTCCAGGGCATGCGGGCCTCGGCCCAGCACCTCTGGGGCGACCCGACACTGCGTGGCCGAAAAGTGGGGGTCGCCGGAGTCGGCAAGGTCGGCCACCACCTGGTCGAGCACCTGCTCTCGGACGGTGCGGAGGTCGTGATCACGGACGTCCGGGAGGAATCCGTGCGCCGGATCACCGAGCGGCACCCCGAGGTCTCCGTCGCGGCGGACACCGACGCGCTGATCCGCACCGAGGGCCTCGACATCTACGCCCCGTGCGCGCTCGGCGGCGCCCTGAACGACGAGACCGTCCCGGTGCTCACCGCCAAGGTGGTGTGCGGCGCGGCCAACAACCAGCTCGCGCACCCCGGCGTCGAGAAGGACCTGTCGGACCGCGCCATCCTGTACGCGCCCGACTACGTGGTGAACGCGGGCGGTGTCATCCAGGTCGCCGACGAGCTGCACGGCTTCGACTTCGACCGGTGCAAGGCGAAGGCGACCCAGATCTTCGACACCACGCTGGCCATATTCGCACGTGCGAAGGCCGACGGCATTCCGCCGGCCGCGGCGGCCGACCGGATCGCCGAGCAGCGGATGGCCGAAGCGCGCCGTAGCTGAGGGTCGTCGACCCGTCGCCGTACGCGTGCGGCGACGGGTCGGGCCGAGCGGCCGCCGACCGGCGAGACGAGACTCACGCCGGTCGGCGGGTCGCCCGCCAAGAAGAGGTTAAAATCGCAGTTGACCAGCAAGGACGGGGCTCCTCGCAGGTCTCCTTCCGGGGTGCGTGATGCGGGCGACGTACCGTACGGCCGCGGAAGCAGGTACCGTTGAAGCCCTACGGGCACGGTCTCTCCATGCGAGAGTCCGTCCTGAAACATGAACGCGTGTCAAGACTCTGGGGCCGTCGAGCCCCGTCACCGAGGGGGTCGAGCCATGGGGCGCGGCCGGGCAAAGGCCAAGCAGACCAAGGTCGCCCGCCAGCTGAAGTACAGCACCGGCGGGACTGACCTTTCGCGTCTGGCCAATGAGCTGGGCGCATCACCTTCGAGTCAGCCACCGAACGCGGAGCCGTTCGAGGACGACGAGGAGGATGACCCGTACGCACAGTACGCGGATCTGTACAACGACGACGAGGACGAGGACGAGGACGACAAGTCCGGTCCGTCGTCACAGCGCCGCGGCGCTTGACCTCGCGCTGACACATCAACCCGGTCCGGGCCTGTCCCGGGCCGGGTTCTGTGCTGCCCCGGCCCGGTTCCTCCCCGCACACCTCATGCGTGGAAACCGGTGTCCATGACCTGCTCCCGCCCTCCTGACCTGCCGTGATTCCGGCGGTCGGGGATGTCGGGGGCTTCGTGCACACCGGGCGGTCCCGGTGTGCACGTCCAGCTCGTCCATGTCGCACCAGGTCGTCCCGGTGTCCCATCGATGCCTAGCGGGCGTACTCGCCGACGAGCTCCGCACCCGAGGTGTGCGCCCCTCGCCCGATGATCTCGCCCGCGGCCCAGGACTCGACCCCGCGGTCGGCCAGCGTCGTCAGTGCCGCGTCCACGGACTCGGCCGGCACGATCGCGATCATGCCGACGCCCATGTTCAGCGTCTTCTCCAGCTCCAGCTGCTCGACCCGTCCCGTCCGGCCGACCACGTCGAAGACCGCGCCGGGCGTCCAGGTGGAACGGTCGACCCTGGCGTGCAGTCCGTCCGGGATGACCCGGGCCAGGTTGTTGGCCAGGCCGCCGCCGGTGACGTGGCTGAAGCCGTGGACCTCGGTCGTACGGGTGAGGGCCAGGCAGTCCAGCGAGTAGATCCGGGTGGGCTCCAGGAGCTCCTCGCCGAGGGTCCGGCCGAACTCCTCGACCTGGCGGTCCAGCGACCAGCCGGCCCGGTCGAAGACGACGTGGCGGACGAGTGAGTACCCGTTGGAGTGAAGACCGGACGACGCCATGGCGATCACCACGTCGCCCTCGCGGATGCGGTCCGGGCCCAGCAGCCGGTCGGCCTCGACCACGCCCGTGCCGGCCCCGGCGACGTCGAAGTCGTCCGGGCCGAGGAGGCCGGGGTGCTCGGCCGTCTCGCCGCCGACCAGGGCGCAGCCCGCCAGGACACAGCCCTCGGCGATGCCCTTCACGATGGACGCGACCCGCTCGGGGTGGACCTTGCCGACGCAGATGTAGTCGGTCATGAACAGCGGCTCGGCACCGCAGACGACCAGGTCGTCGACGACCATGCCGACGAGGTCGTGGCCGATGGTGTCGTACACGCCCATCTTGCGGGCGAGGTCGACCTTCGTGCCGACGCCGTCGGTCGCGGAGGCCAGCAGCGGACGCTCGTAGCGCTTGAGGGCCGAGGCGTCGAAGAGGCCGGCGAAGCCGCCGAGGCCGCCGAGGCCCGCGACCTCGGGGCGCTGCGTCTTCTTCACCCACTCCTTCATCAGCTCGACGGCGCGGTCGCCGGCCTCGATGTCGACGCCCGCTGCCGCGTAGGAAGCACCTGTTGTCTCAGACATTGCCTGGGATCTTTCGTGTGGAGATACGGGGCTGGTGGCCGGAGGTGGACGGCCGGGCCGTCACGGGCGGCGCAGCGCGTCGGTCGCGGCGGTCGCCGCCGGGCCTGCCGCCAGCTCGGTCTCCAGCAGCTGCTTGCCGAGCAGCTCCGGGTCCGGGAGCTCCATGGGGTACTCGCCGTCGAAGCAGGCGCGGCACAGGTTCGGCTTGGCGATCGTGGTCGCCTCGACCATCGCGTCGAGCGAGATGTAGGCGAGCGAGTCCGCGCCCATCGACGTGCCGATCTCCTCGACCGACATGCCGTTGGCGATCAGCTCGGCGCGGGTGGCGAAGTCGATGCCGAAGAAGCACGGCCACTTGACCGGCGGGGACGAGATCCGGATGTGGATCTCGGCGGCGCCGGCCTCGCGGAGCATCCGGACCAGTGCGCGCTGGGTGTTGCCGCGGACGATCGAGTCGTCGACGACCACCAGGCGCTTGCCCTTGATGACTTCCTTGAGCGGGTTCAGCTTGAGCCGGATGCCGAGCTGGCGGATGGTCTGGGAGGGCTGGATGAAGGTCCGGCCGACGTAGGCGTTCTTCACCAGTCCGGCGCCGAACGGGATGCCGCTGGCCTCGGCGTAACCGATCGCGGCGGGGGTGCCGGACTCCGGCGTCGCTATGACCAGGTCGGCCTCGACCGGCGCCTCGGCGGCCAGCTTGCGGCCCATCTCCACCCGGGAGAGGTAGACGTTGCGCCCGGCGATGTCGGTGTCGGGGCGGGCCAGGTAGACGTACTCGAAGACACAGCCCTTGGGCTTCGCTTCCGCGAAGCGCGAGGTGCGCAGGCCGTTCTCGTCGATGGCGACGAGTTCGCCCGGCTCGATCTCGCGGACGAAGCTGGCGCCGCAGATGTCGAGGGCGGCGGTCTCGGAGGCCACCACCCAGCCGCGCTCCAGCCGGCCGAGGACCAGCGGGCGGATGCCCTGCGGGTCGCGGGCCGCGTAGAGGGTGTGCTCGTCCATGAAGACGAGGGAGAAGGCGCCCCGCACCTCGGGAAGCACCTTCGCGGCGGCCTCCTCGATGGTGAGCGGCTTGCCGTCGTCGTCGGTCTGGCCGGCGAGCAGGGCGGTCACCAGGTCGGTGTCGTTCGTCGCGGCGACCTGGGTGGCGCGGCCGTCCTTGCGGGGAAGGTCGGCGACCATCTCGGCGAGCTGGGCCGTATTGACCAGATTGCCGTTGTGACCCAGGGCGATCGAGCCGTGCGCGGTGGCACGGAACGTCGGCTGCGCGTTCTCCCACACCGAGGCACCGGTGGTGGAGTAGCGGGCATGACCGACCGCGATGTGGCCCTGGAGGGATCCCAGAGACGTTTCGTCGAAGACCTGCGAGACCAGTCCCATGTCCTTGAAGACCAGGATCTGGGACCCGTTGCTCACTGCGATGCCCGCGGACTCCTGTCCACGGTGCTGCAGGGCATACAGTCCGAAATAGGTGAGCTTGGCGACCTCTTCGCCCGGAGCCCAGACACCGAAGACGCCGCAAGCGTCCTGGGGGCCCTTCTCTCCGGGGAGCAGGTCGTGGTTGAGTCGTCCATCACCACGAGGCACACCACCGAGTGTAGGCGAGGTCGACCACTGGTCCGAATTCGGGACACCGCGCCGGACCACCGGGGAAGCGCTCCCGAGGAGGGTGCGGGACCCCTTCCGGGCGATCACTCGGAGTGATCACCCACGGGGTCCGGCGGGCTCGGAGGACGGGGCGCGGACCGGCCACAGGGCGGCGGCTGCGCGGATCAGCGCCCCTGGGACCGTCGAGTTCCGGCCATTCGGCGCGGGGGTGCACCGGGCCCTATGGTGGCGCTCGGTGAACCGGTCGACGGACCGTCGCGGAACCCGGCCGAACGTGCGTTTCGTGGCGAGCCTCACATCGAACTCCGCCCTACTCGCCGGTTCGCGGATCGTGTCGCCGGGTCCGCGGGCCGCGCCGCCGGGACCGTGCGTCATACGGTCCTACCGGCTGCGGCCCGCGGCTCTGCCGGTTGCCGCCCATGGCTCTGTCGGCTGCGGCCCGTCGGCGGGGTTCCCCGGGGTGGCGCCCGGACCGGTCACCGGCGCGGGACCGCTCAGCCCATCAGGGGCAGGAGGGCGTCGAGGTCGGCCCGTTCGCCGCTCGCGGAGACCTTGGCGTCGTCGAGGGCCCGCGCCCACCGCGTACGGCCGGTGGCGAGCCCGATCCAGGTGAGCGGGTCGGTCTCGACGACGTTGGGCGGCGTACCGCGGGTGTGCTTGGGGCCCTGCACGCACTGGACCACGGCGAACGGCGGGACGCGCACCTCGACCGAGCCGCCCGGCGCCTTCTCCGCGAGGGCGTCGGCGAGCAGCCGGGTGCAGGCGGCGAGCGCCTGGCGGTCGTACGGGACGTCGAGGCCGGTCGCCTCGTTCAGGTCGTCGGTGTGCACGACGAGCTCGACGGTACGGGTGACGAGGAAGTCGGCCAGTCGCATCGTCCCCGCCGGGACCGACAGCAGCCGGTCGTCGGGAACCTCGGGCACCAGCGCCTCGAACCGCCCGGTGACCTCCTCGTACAGCGCGTCCAGGTCCGGGGTCGCCGCGGCGAGCTCCCTGGTGCCGTCGGCGATGGGGGCGGCCCGGTCCGCGGTCGAGAACGGCCAGTCGAGGAGTTCCAGAACGGGCCCGGCCCCGGCGGGCGGCGGCAGCTCCAGGTTCCGGGTGAGGTGCGAGAGCCCCATGGTCAGGTGCACGGCCAGTTCGCGCACGGTCCAGTCGCCGAGCCGGGTCGGCCGTGCGAGTTGCTCGGGCGTCAGGGTGCGGACGGCCCCGCGGACGTGGGCGAACTGGGCCAGGACCGCGCTGCGGGTCCGGGCCGGGTCGTAGCGGCGGGCGTGTTTCCGGGACGGCGGCATGCCCGGGAGCCTACGGCCTGCCGGGCGACCCGGTCGGCGGTCGGTCACGGGCGGTCTGCCATGAGTGGTCGGCCGTATGCCGTCGGCTCAGTTCCGGATCGCGAAGTCGCCCAGTCCGCCGGCCAGGAGGCCGAAGCCGCGTTCGGCGAGCTCGGCGGCGTCCGGGGCGATCGCGTCGGCCCGGTCGCCCGCCAGCAGCCGCAGCTGGTTCGCCTGTATCAGCGAATTGCGGGTGCCGATCAGCTGGGCCGCCGCGATCCGGGCGATCGGCGGCTCCTGCCCCTCCCCGACCAGGACCTCGGCGAGCAGCTCGAAGGAGCGCATGGAGAACGAATGGGCCCTGATCAGCAGCGCCGGGGTCTCCTGGATCAGCCGGCGCACCTCCAGCACCATCGGCAGGTCGCTCATCCCCACCGAGGGATCGCGGCGCTCCATCGCGTCCAGGAACTGGGCCCGCACGGCGGCCAGGGCGGACTCGCCGGGCGCCCGGTCCCGTACCACCCGCGCGACATCGCCGACGTGCTCCTCCATCGGCGAGAGGACCAGGTCCTCCTTGCTCGCGAAGTAGTTGAAGACCGTCATCTTCGAGACCTCGGCGGCCTCGGCGATCTCGGCGACCGAGACCTGGTCGAAGCCGCGCTCGGCGAAGAGTTCGGTGGCCGCGGCCAGCAGGCGGTGGCGCGTCTGGAGCTTCTTGCGCTCGCGCAGGCTCATCCCCTCGGTCATGGCGGCACTGTACCAGGATGAAAGTTAAGCTCGGATTAATTCTTGACCAGATACATTTTCGTGGGTCATGGTGATGCCGGACCACGGCGGCGCCGAGCCGCCGGGGAGGGGAGATCCGCCATGCCCGCAGCCACGCCCACGGCCATGACCGACCGCCGGCGCCTGATCGGCTTCGTGCTCTGCATCGCCACGATCCTGCTGGCCGTGCTCGACACGAACATCGTTTCGTCGGCGACGGTGCCGATCGTCCGCGAGCTCGATCCGGCGCACGGCGTCGACAAGATCCCCTGGCTGATCGCCGCGTACCAGCTCGCCGCGACCGCGGCCCTGCCGCTGTACGGGAGGCTCTGCGACGTGCTCGGCGCCAAGAAGGTCTTCGTCGGGGCCGTCGCCACCTTCCTCACCGGCTCGGTGCTGTGCGGAATGGCGGGGTCCATGGGCCAGCTGATCGCCGCCCGCGCGCTCCAGGGCATCGGCGGCGGCGGACTGATGAGCGTCACCATGGTCGTGCTGCGCGAGCTCAAGGGCCCCGAGGAGGACGACGGCGGCAGGGGCGGCAGCGTCGGCGGGCTCGTCGCGGGCACCGGGATGGCGCTCGGGCCGTGGCTCGGCGGACTGCTCGCCGACCACGCCGACTGGCGGTGGATCTTCTACATCAACCTGCCCGTCGGCCTCGCCGTGCTGGTCGCCGCGGTCTGCGTGCTCGGGCTGCCCGCGCGCACCGCCCGCCGCACGATCGACTTCCTGGGCGCCGGACTCGCGGCCGCCTTCTCCACCGCGCTGCTGCTGGTCACCCAGTGGGGCGGCAAGGACTACGCCTGGTCGTCCCCGCAGATCGTGGGGCTGATCGCGGGCGGCGCCGTCCTGCTCGTCCTCTTCCTGCGCCGCCAGGTCACCGCGGCCGAACCGGTGCTCCCGCTCACCATGTTCAAGATCCGCGAACTCCGGTACGGCTTCGCCGTCCAGGGCCTGGTCGGCGCCGCCATGATGGGCTCGCTGATCTACGTGATGATCTACCTCCAGGTCGTACGGGACGTCGACGCCTCCTCCGCCGGACTCTTCCTGATCCCGATGGCGATCGGCATGACCGTCGTCGGGCTGTTCTCCGGCAGGCTCGCCTCGGCCGGCTGGTCGCAGCGGACCTTCGTCATCAGTGGAAGCGCCTGTGCCTGTGCCGCCCTGGCCCTGCTCGCCACGCTCACCGCGGACACCGGCCTCTGGGCGGTCCGCG
This sequence comes from Streptomyces sp. sk2.1, assembly GCF_008120935.1. Lineage (GTDB taxonomy): Bacteria > Actinomycetota > Actinomycetes > Streptomycetales > Streptomycetaceae > Streptomyces. Next base: position 321,567 of record NZ_RDBO01000055.1, on the reverse strand, counting down.
CCATGATGCTGCTGATGGGCGTCGGCTTCGGGCAGCTCGTCGGCCAGCTGATCCAGCTGGTCCAGGACACCGCGCCGGCCGGTCAGCTGGGCGTGGCCACCACCGGTGTCCGGTTCTTCCAGACCCTCGGCGGCGCCCTGGGCGCGGCCGTCTTCGGCACCGTGCTCAGCCGGGTGTACGCGGCCCGCGGCCCCGGCGGCACGACCAGCACCATCGGCCGGCTGACCGGGCCCGCACACCAGCAGGCGGTGGACGCCTTCGTCTCGTCGATGAACGTGGTCTTCTGGGCCGCGACCGGGCTGATGCTCCTGGCGACCGTCCTGGCGTTCCGGATCCCGGCCCGCCGGGATCCGGGCCCGACGGTCCCGGCCTCCCCCGCCGGCACGCAGACCGCGCCGACGGTCGTGTGACGCGTGCGGCCCCGCGCACACGCGCACGGGGACGGCCCCGCCCACGGATGGGCGGGGCCGTCCCCGTCACGGAGAAACCGTCCCCGTCACGGACGGACCGTCGTCACGGACGGACCGTCGTCGTCAGGCGAACAGACCCGGAATGGTCTCCTCGTGCGCGGCGCGCAGCTCGCTCAGCGGAATGCCGAACTCGCCCTGGATCTCGATCTCCTCGCCGTCCACGACACCGATCCGGGCGACGGGCAGACCCCGGGCCCCGCACATGTCGTTGAAGCGGAGCTCCTCGCTCCGGGGGACGGAGACGACCGCGCGCCCCGCCGACTCGGAGAAGAGGAAGGTGAACGCGTCCAGTCCGTCCGGCACGACCAGCCGGGCACCCTTCCCGCCGCGCAGGCAGGACTCGGTGACCGCCTGGATCAGGCCGCCGTCGGAGAGGTCGTGCGCCGCGTCGATCATGCCGTCGCGGGAGGCCGAGATCAGGATCTCGGCGAGCAGCTTCTCGCGGCCCAGGTCCACCTTCGGCGGCATGCCGCCCAGGTGGCCGTGGACGACCTCGGACCAGGCCGAGCCGCCGAACTCCTCGTGCGTGTCGCCCAGCAGGTAGAGGAGCTGGCCCTCTTCCGCGAAGGCGACCGGCGTGCGCCGGGTGACGTCGTCGATCACGCCGAGCACGGCCACGACCGGCGTCGGGTGGATCGCCGTCTCACCGGTCTGGTTGTACAGCGAGACGTTGCCGCCGGTGACCGGGGTGCCCAGCTCCAGGCAGCCGTCCGCCAGGCCGCGGGTGGCCTCGGCGAACTGCCACATGACGTCCGGGTCCTCGGGCGAACCGAAGTTCAGGCAGTCCGAGATCGCGAGCGGCTTGGCACCGGAGGCGGCGACGTTGCGGTACGACTCCGCCAGCGCGAGCTGCGCACCGGTGTACGGGTCGAGCTTGGCGTACCGGCCGTTGCCGTCGGTCGCCATGGCCACGCCCAGGTTCGACTTCTCGTCGATCCGGACCATGCCGGCGTCCTCGGGCATCGCGAGCACGGTGTTGCCCTGCACGAACCGGTCGTACTGGTCGGTGATCCAGGACTTCGACGCCTGGTTCGGCGAGGAGACCAGCTTGAGGACCTGCTCGCGCAGCTCGGCGCCGTCGGCCGGACGGGCCAGCTTGCCGGCGTCGTCGGCCTGGAGCGCGTCCTGCCAGGACGGGCGGGCGAACGGGCGGTGGTACGTCGGGCCCTCGTGGGCGACGGACCGCGGCGGCACGTCCACGATCTGCTCGCCGTGCCAGAAGATCTCCAGCTGCGAGCCCTCGGTCACCTCACCGATGACGGTGGCGATGACGTCCCACTTCTCGCAGATCTCCAGGAAGCGGTCCACGTGCTGCGGCTCGACGATCGCGCACATGCGCTCCTGCGACTCGCTCATGAGGATTTCCTCGGGCGAGAGGGAGGAGTCGCGCAGCGGCACGGTGTCCAGCTCGACGCGCATGCCGCCGGAACCGGCGGAGGCCAGCTCGGACGTGGCGCAGGAGAGCCCGGCGCCGCCGAGGTCCTGGATGCCCGCGACGAGCTTCTCCTTGAAGATCTCCAGGGTGCACTCGATGAGGAGCTTCTCCTGGAACGGGTCGCCGACCTGGACGGCCGGGCGCTTGGCCGGACCGGTCGACTCGAAGGTCTCCGAGGCCAGCACGGAGACGCCGCCGATGCCGTCGCCACCGGTGCGGGCACCGTAGAGGATCACCTTGTTGCCGGGGCCGGAGGCCTTGGCCAGGTGGATGTCCTCGTGCTTCATCACACCGATGCAGCCGGCGTTGACCAGCGGGTTGCCCTGGTAGCAGGCGTCGAAGACGACCTCGCCGCCGATGTTCGGCAGGCCCAGGCAGTTGCCGTAGCCACCGATGCCCGCGACGACGCCCGGCAGGACGCGCTTGGTGTCGGGGTGGTCGGCCGCGCCGAAGCGCAGCGGGTCGACGACGGCGACCGGGCGGGCGCCCATGGCGAGGATGTCGCGGACGATGCCGCCGACGCCGGTGGCCGCGCCCTGGTAGGGCTCGATGTACGAGGGGTGGTTGTGCGACTCGACCTTGAAGGTGACCGCGTACCCCTGGCCGACGTCGACCACACCGGCGTTCTCGCCGATGCCGACGAGCATCGCGTCGTTGGCGGGGGCCTTCTCGCCGAACTGCTTGAGGTGGACCTTGCTGCTCTTGTACGAGCAGTGCTCGGACCACATCACGGAGTACATGGCGAGCTCGGCGCCGGTGGGACGGCGGCCCAGGATCTCGCGGATCCGGGCGTACTCGTCCTCCTTGAGGCCGAGTTCCTTCCAGGGCTGCGCGGTGTCCGGGGTTTCGGCCGCGTGCTTGACCGTGTCCAGGCTCATGCGTTGACCAGCTTCTTGATGATCGAGGTGAAGAAACCGAGGCCGTCGGTGCGACCGGTTCCGATCAGCGGCTCGACGGCGTGCTCCGGGTGCGGCATCAGACCGACGACATTGCCCGCGGCGTTGGTGATGCCGGCGATGTCGCGCAGCGAGCCGTTGGGGTTCACGTCCAGGTAGCGGAAGGCGACCCGGCCCTCCGCCTCCAGCTCGTCGAGCACCCGCTCGTCGGCGACGTAACGCCCGTCCATGTTCTTGAGCGGTACGGAGATCTCCTGGCCCGCGGAGTAGTCCGAGGTCCAGGCGGTCTCCGCGTTCTCGACGCGCAGCTTCTGGTCGCGGCAGATGAAGTGCAGGTGGTTGTTGCGCAGCATCGCGCCGGGCAGCAGGTGCGCCTCGGTCAGGATCTGGAAGCCGTTGCAGATGCCGAGGACGGGCATCCCCGCCTTCGCCTGATCGATGACGGTCTCCATGACCGGCGAGAAGCGGGAGATGGCACCCGCCCGCAGATAGTCGCCGTAGGAGAAGCCGCCCGCCAGAATGACCGCGTCGACCTGGTGCAGGTCCTTGTCGCGGTGCCACAGCGATACGGGTTCGGCGCCCGCGACCCGTACGGCCCTCAGGCTGTCCTGGTCGTCGAGCGTGCCGGGAAAGGTGACGACTCCGATACGAGCAGTCACTTCGACTCCTCGGCCTTCTCCACCTTCACGGTGAAGTCCTCGATGACGGTGTTGGCGAGGAAAGTCTCGGCCATCTCGTGAATGCGGGCGAGGGCGGCTTCGTCGACCGGTCCCTCGACCTCCAGCTCGAAACGCTTTCCCTGACGTACGTCCGCGATTCCCTCGAAGCCGAGACGGGGCAGTGCGCGCTGCACCGCCTGTCCCTGCGGGTCGAGGATCTCGGGCTTGAGCATGACGTCGACTACGACGCGTGCCACTGGCACTCCCGGTTTGGTGTGGTGCGGCTGTTTCTCCGGGGGGCTCCCCAGACCCCCGCAGGTCCCCTCAGCGTACCTGGCCGGAAATTCTACGCGAGTAGATATCACAGCTCCCGGATCACGTCGAGATATCGGTGACAACGGATGGGGAAAGTCCTGCAAAAAAAATCCTCACCATCAGCACAGATAGAAGGCTGACACGCGGATGTAATTGGGTGGGCTTCACAATGCGGCGCCCACCGCTGTACAAATGATTACCGGGGAATGCAGCATTGCCCCTAAACGGCCGACAACCGTCGGCCCCGTATCCGCCGGACAGGCCCTGGCAGCCAGTAGGCCGGCATCGGTTCGCATCAGAAGCGCCGGTGCCGCAGGAAAGGACCGATATCCGTGGCTCAACGCGTAGTGGTCACGCTCTTCGACGACATCGACGGGGGAGCAGCGGCGGAAACGGTCACGTTCGCCCTGGACGGGAAGTCGTACGAGATCGACCTCAATCCGTCCAATGCCAAGAAACTGCGCAAGGCCCTCGCGCCGTACATGGCGGCCGGCCGGAGGCAGACCGGCGGCGGCAGGCACGGCAAGAAGCCCGTGTCGTACCGGCACACCTCGCTCGCCCCCGACCCGGCGGCCGTACGGGCCTGGGCCCGCTCCCACCGGATGGACGTGCCGGCCCGCGGCCGCATTCCGAAGAAGGTCTACGAGGCGTTCCGCGACGCGAGTTGAGCCGGGGCGCCCTCCGGTCCGGCCCGGGCACCGCTCCCCGGGCCGGGCGGCGGACGGCCGTCGCCCGGCCGGTCGCACCACCTGCCCGGACCGGCCGGAACGCCTTCCCGGGGCCGTCCGGAGCACCCCGCGACGGCACCGCGCGGGCACCGACTTGCGCTACACCCCCGCAGGTCGGCTAAAGTCTGGAGCACGCCGAGGGGCAAGGCCGAAAAGCCGAACCCCAAGCAGCGTGCGGGTGTAGTTCAGTAGTAGAACATCCCCCTTCCAGGGGGAAGGCGCAGTGTGCAATTCCTGTCACCCGCTCTGCATCGCTCTCAACGACCACTCCGGTGGATCGGGTAGAGTGTTGCTCGCACCGCACGGAGAACTCCCTCCGGGAGTACAATGAGCGGCAGCAATGCGGACGTGGCTCAGTTGGTAGAGCATCACCTTGCCAAGGTGAGGGTCGCGAGTTCGAATCTCGTCGTCCGCTCTTGATCGGATTTTTTGAAGGCCCTGGTCGATTTCGACCGGGGCCTTCGCCGTATTCCCCTCCCCCACCACCGGGGGCCGGCCCATGACGTTTGTCATGTGCAGTGGTGACAGCCCGCACTGAGCGCGGCGCCGATCCGGCGGGAGTCTGGGGACATGACCAGCGACGAGATTCCCAGCGACCGCGCGGGCGGCACCGCAGCCGATCCCGTGACCGATTCCACAACCGGTCCCTCGGCCGGCTCCCCCGCCGTTCCCGTGGCCGATCCCGTCATCGAGGCCGACGGCGTGCACCGCAGCTACACGGGCGGCTTCGAGGCCGTGGCCGGTGTCTCCTTCTCCGTGGGGCGCGGCGAGCTCTTCGCCCTGCTCGGCACGAACGGCGCCGGCAAGACCTCCACCGTCGAACTGCTGGAGGGCCTGGCCGCACCCGACTCCGGCGCGATCCGGGTGCTGGGCCGCGACCCGTTCCGCGAGCGCGCCCTCGTCCGGCCGCGGATCGGGGTGATGCTCCAGGAGGGCGGCTTCCCTTCCGATCTGACGGTCACCGAGACCGTACGGATGTGGGCGGGGTGCACCAGCGGGGCCCGGCCGACCGGCGAGGCGCTGGAGCTGGTCGGGCTCTCCCACCGGGCCCGGGTGCGGGTCAAGCAGCTCTCCGGCGGCGAGCGGCGCCGCCTCGACCTGGCGCTGGCCCTGCTCGGCCGGCCCGAGGTGCTGTTCCTGGACGAGCCGACCACCGGGCTCGACGCCGAGGGACGGCGCGAGACCTGGAAGCTGGTGCGCGAGCTGCGCGAGGGCGGCACCACCGTCCTGCTCACCACGCACTACCTGGAGGAGGCCGAGACGCTCGCCGACCGGCTGGCGATCATGCACCGGGGGCGGATCGTGACGGCGGGCACCACCGCCGAGGTGACGGCCGCCCGCCCCTCCCGCATCCGGTTCGACCTGCCCGAGGGGGTCCCGGCGGCACGGATTCCGCTGACGCTGCGGGCCGCGGCCGAGGGGGGCCGGATCGAGATCCGCACCCACCGGCTGCAGGAGTCCCTGGACGAACTGCTGACCTGGGCGAGGCAGTCGGACGTCCGGCTGATCGGCCTCGACGCCCGGTCGGCCTCCCTCGAAGAAGCATTCCTCGACATCGCGCGGAGCGCGACGGAGAACGGAAAGGCGGCCGTGCGATGACGACCACGACGACCGGAACCACCACCGCGGCGGGCACCCCGGCCCCGGCGGAGCGGGCGACGACCACCACGGTCCGGGACCGGCTGACCGCCCTCGGGCGCGCCGAGGTCACCCTGCTCGCCCGCAACCGGACGGCCGTCTTCGTGGCGCTGCTGATGCCCGCCGCCATGGTCCTGGCGATGAAGTCGACGCTCAAGCCGTCCATTCTCGACGGGAGCGGGCTGAGCGTCGCCGGGGCGGCGCTCACCGGCGGCATCGGCATCGTGCTGATCCAGGCCGTCTACATGAACATGGTCTCGTCGTACGTGGCCCGGCGCGAGGACCTGGTCCTCAAGCGGCTGCGCACCGGCGAGGTCGCCGACCGGGAGATCCTCGTCGGGACCGCGCTGCCGTCGGCCGCGCTGGCGCTGGCCCAGATCGTGGTGATCGTCGTGGCCGGGACGGTCTTCTTCGACCTCGACGCGCCGAAGCGGCCCGACCTGCTCCTGGCGGGGCTGCTGCTGGGCGTGGTGATGCTGACGGCGCTGGCCGGGGCCACCTCGGCAATCACCCGTACCGTGCAGACCTCGCAGCTCACCACCCTCCCGCTGTTCCTCGTCTCGATGATGGGCTCGGGGCTCTTCGTCCCGCTGGAGGTCATGCCCGACCGGGTGGCGGCCGTGTGCGAACTGCTGCCGGTGACCGGGTCGATGACGCTCGTCCGGGCGGGCTGGCTGGGCGGGGCCGAGGGCTCCGACCTGCTCGTGGCCGCCCTGACGGGGCTGGCCTGGACCGCGTTCGCCGTGTTTGCTGTGCAGCGTTGGTTCCGCTGGGAACCGCGACGCTGAGGGGGGACGTGCCGTGTCGGTGCTCGTGCGGGGCTGGCGCCGCGGCTGGCAGCAGCGCAGCAGGCTGGAACGGATCGATCTGTACTCGCGGGTGACCGTTTCGACGATGCCCTGGTTCTTCACCCTGGCGTGGCAGGTGACCCCCTTCAAGTCGGACATCCGCCATGAGCCGCTGCCGCTGTTCCTGGGCCTGGCCCTGCTGGTCGTGAGCCTGGTGCAGTGCCTGCTGAACAGCCTCAACATACGGCCGGCGTACAGGCACTACCTCGGTACGTCCGTCTTCCCCCGGCGTCGGCAACTGCCGCCCCTGGTACTGATCCTGGTGAGCCTGGGGCTGCTGGTGGCACTGGTCGGGGTGGACGGGGTGAACGGCTCGGGACTGTTCCTCATGGTCATCAACATGCCGACGGCGTTCGCGACGACACAGACCCTGCTGGTCCCGGTCCGCACCTTCCTGCTCCAGGCGCTCGCCCTCGCCGCGCTGGGCGTCGGCTCCCTCGCCGCGGTCGGGGTGCGGGGCGGGCCGCTGGGCGGGGTGGCGTCGGCGGTGCTCCTCAGCTGCTTGATCATCCTGGTCTCCGTACGGCCCAGCGCCTGGAGCCTGGGTGTGATGTGGCAGGCCGAGGAGGCCCGGGACCTGCAGGCCCGGCTCGCGGTCGCCGAGGAACGGCTGCGGTTCGGCCGGGACATGCACGACGTGCTGGGCCGCAATCTCGCCGTGATCGCGCTGAAGAGCGAACTGGCCGCGGAACTGGCCCAGCGCGGCAGGCCGGAGGCGGTGGACCAGATGGTCGAGGTGCAGCGGATAGCCCGTACCTCGCAGCAGGAGGTGCGCGATGTCGTACGGGGCTACCGGGAGGCCGATCTGAGTACGGAACTGGCCGGGGCCCGCGGGGTGTTGAGCGCGGCCGGGATCGAGTGCGAGGTACGGGGGGCCATCGGCGGGGAACTGCCCGCGCCCGTGCAGGCGGCGCTCGGCTGGGTCGTGCGGGAGGCCGCGACCAATGTGCTGCGGCACGGCGATCCGCGCCACTGCACGATCCGGATCGGATCCTCGGCGGACGAGGTGGTGCTCCAGGTGGAGAACGACGGGGTGGCGGCGGCACCGGACGGGACGGCCGGCGGCTTGGGCGGTTCCGGACTGGCCGGGCTGCGGGAGCGGCTCCGCGCGCTGGAGGGCTCGCTGGACGCGGGCCCGGCGGGCGACGGCCTGTTCCGGCTCACCGCGACGATCCCGCTGTCCGGCACGGAAACCCGGACACCGTCCCGCACGAAGCCGGGGGCGGGAACAGAGGGCACGGGGGCAGAGGGCACGGGAGCGGAAGTGACGGCGGGGACGGAAGAAGCACGGGTGGTTCCGGGGCCCGCGGGGCCCACCGCCCTCCGGGAGGAACGACGATGACGGCCGTGCGGGTACTGCTCGCCGACGACGAACACCTGATCCGGGGCGCGCTGGCCGCGCTGCTGGCCCTGGAGGACGACCTCGTGGTGGTCGCGGAGGCGGCGAGCGGACCGGAGGCGCTGGCCATGGCGCGGGCCCACCGGCCCGATGTGGCGGTCCTCGACCTGGAGATGCCCGGTGCCGACGGTGTGAGTGTCGCCACATCCCTGCGGACCGAACTGCCCGACTGCCGGACGATGATCGTGACGAGTCACGGTCGGCCCGGACACCTCAAGCGGGCACTGGCGGCAGGCGTGCGGGCCTTCGTCCCGAAGACCGCCAGCGCCCGTCAGCTCGCCGGGATCATCCGCACCGTGCACGCCGGAAACCGTTACGTGGACCCGGAGTTGGCGGCCGACGCGATCTCCTCGGGGGACTCCCCGCTGACCGCCCGGGAGGCCGAGGTGCTGGAACTCGCGGCGGACGGGGCGCCCGTCGCGGAGATCGCGGAGCGGGCCTCGCTGTCGCAGGGGACCGTCCGGAACTACCTGTCGGCGGCCGTCTCGAAGCTCGGGGTGGAGAACCGGCATGCCGCGGTGCGTCTCGCACGGGAGCGGGGATGGGTATAGTGGGTCTCGCGCTTCGGCGCTTGCGGACGTAGCTCAGTTGGTAGAGCGCAACCTTGCCAAGGTTGAGGTCGCCAGTTCGAACCTGGTCGTCCGCTCGGTTCAGCAAGAAGCCCCCGGCCTTCCGGCCGGGGGCTTCTTCGTGTTCCTCGGGCAGTCCTACTGCCAGGGCGTGCCGGTGAGGAGTTCGTACGCCTCCAGGTACTTCGCCCGGGTCGCGTCCACGATCTCCTGGGGCAGGGCCGGGGGCGGCTGCTCGCTCCTGCGGTCCCAGCCGGAGGCCGGCGAGGTCAGCCAGTCGCGCACGAACTGCTTGTCGTAGCTGGGCTGGGCCCGGCCCGGCTCCCAGCCGGACACCGGCCAGAAGCGCGAGGAGTCGGGGGTCAGCACCTCGTCCGCGATGATCAGTTCCTCGGTGCCGTCGACCGCGGGCGCGAAGCCGAACTCGAACTTCGTGTCCGCGAGGATGATCCCGCGCTCGCGCGCGATGTCACGGGCCCTGCCGTACACGTCCAGCGTGGTGCGGCGCAGCCGGTCGGCGGTCTCCTCGCCGACCTGGCGGGCCACCTCCTCGTAGCTCACGTTCTCGTCGTGGTCGCCGACGGCCGCCTTGGTGGCGGGGGTGAAGATCGGCTCCGGGAGTTCGGAGCCGTCGACGAGGCCCTCGGGCAGCGGGAGGCCGCAGACCGTGCGGGACTCCCGGTACTCGACGAGGCCGGAGCCGGTGAGGTAGCCGCGGGCGACGCACTCGACCGGGACCATCCGCAGCGACTTGCAGATCAGGGTGCGGCCGGCCCAGTCGGCGGGGGCCCCGGCGGGGAGTTCCGTGGACAGGACGTGGTTCGGCACGAGGTCGGCGAGCTGGTCGAACCACCACAGCGAGAGACGGGTGAGCACCCGGCCCTTGTCCGGGATCCCGGTCGGCAGGACCCAGTCGTACGCGGACATGCGGTCGCTGGCGACCATGACGAGGTCGCCCGCCTCGTTCCGGTACAGGTCGCGCACCTTGCCCGTGTGCAGGTGGGTGAGCCCCGGGACCTGCACTGGTTCGGGCTTTTCTACAAATCCGGACACGCTGCCTCCGCGTAGGTTGATCCAGGAGTCGCACCGATTCTCCCGTATCGGGTGCGGTGGAATGGAACGGGGGCGTCCGCGGCGCCGACCGCCGTGCTCCTCCGGGCGTTCAGTCGCGCTTGCAGATGCGGTCGAGGAGATTGGCCGTGGCCCGCTGGATGCGGGGATCGACGTGGCCGGGGCGGTCCAGGGCCGGGGACCAGGCGAAGGTGCCCGAGGCGAAGACGATGGCGCCGGACGGGGCCCGGTACACGGACGTCTCCTGGTGGCGTCCGACGCCCTCGCCGTCCAGGTACGGGGAGTGGGCGAGCAGGATGCGGCTCTCGTGCTCGGGGAGCGCGATGCGCGGGAAGTAGCGGTCGGCCTCGCCCGCGACCAGCCCGTCGAGTTCGTCGCCCTCCCGGGCGCCCGTCGCCTCCCACAGCCAGTGCTCGGCGTTCCGCACGACCATGGGGTGCGGATCGGGCACCCGGCCCGCGTACTGGATGCCCAGGACCTGCTGCTCGGGGCGGTCGATCTCGCGCCAGAGCGCGGGCTTTCCCGGGCCGCGGCGTTTTCGGCAGGTGAGCAGGCGGTCCGGGACGCCGGACGGCGACGGGGAGAGACTGACCTGCCAGTACATGGTGTTCGCGGAGAGGAACACCAGTGAGGTGCCGCCGTCGCGGGCGCTCTCGACGGTACGGCGCATGGGCACCGACCAGTACTCGTCGTGGCCGGGGAAGACCAGGCCCCGGTAGCGGCTCGGGTCGACGCGGCCGGCGTGCAGATCGCGGGTGTCCGCGTACGCGATGTCGTAGCCGTACCGCTCGGCCCAGCGGATGAAGTCGTAGGCGTGCCCGACGTGCAGCGGTAGTCCGGCGCCCGCGTAGGGGCGGTCGAAGGAGACCGTGACGGCGGCGTCCTCCTCGCCCAGGAGCCGGCCCTGCTCGTCCCAGGCGTGGTAGAGGCTGGCGCCGGTACGGCCGTCCTCCGGGTAGAGGTTGTACGCCTGCCAGGTGATGTCCGGCAGCACCAGCAGCAGGTCGGCCGGGTGCTCGTCGCGGACCGTGAACGGGATGTGGGAGCGGTATCCGTCGACCGTGGTGAGCACGGCCACGTACGCGCCGATCGACCAGTAGCTCGGGATCTGCAGACGCCAGGACTGCCACCAGTGGTGGCAGGAGACCGTGCGGTCGGCGGCGAGCGGGGCGGGCTGCACGATGCCGGAGATCCGGGGGCTCGTGGTGATCTTGGCGGCGCCGTCGCCGGCGTAGTGACCGATGCGGTAGATGTCCACGGAGAACTGCCGGGGCGGGTTCACGGTGATGTGGAAGTCGACCGCCTCGCCGGGGGCGGCGGCGCCCGTGGAGATGAACCCCTTGATCTGCCGGTGCACGTCGTCGGCGGTACGGGTGCCGCCGTCGGTGGAACCACGGGTCAGGGCCGGATCGGCATACCAGGGGACGACGTGCCCGGTGTCGTCGAAGTAGTTCTCGCTGCCGCGCAGCCAGGGCAGGGGGCCCTGGCCGAAGGGGTCGGAGACGGCGTGCGCGAGGGCACCCGACTCCCAACGCCGAATCTGCTCCGCCCCCATACCCGTCCCCTCCCTCAGCTCCCCCGCAACAACAGTCGAGCCACCCGCGGCCATGCGTCATCGGTGCGCCGACGGTGCTGCGTCGAATGTCAGCGTCGATCCCCAGCACATCACATAACGCATGCAGTCCGTCACCGTTCGTCGCGAATTGACGTGAACGGAAAGCACTCTTCCGGGTGTTGAGGTGTGACGGAACGGACCTGTGTGTCAGACGAGGCGCACGGGCTTGTCGGTGCGTACACCGACCGAGGCGAGCCAGGACCGCAGCGGTTCCGCGTCCCCGTCCTCGACCAGACTGAGGACGGGACCGCCCAGGTCCGCCCGGCGCTCGCCGTCGACGAGCAGGGCGGGGCCGTCGAGCCAGTCGAGGCCGGGCGCCGCGCCCGCCGTGTCCACCGCGGCGCAGCAGACCATCGCCACGACGTGGTCGGCGAGCAACTCCGTACCCGTACGGGGCGGCTGGAGCGGAAGGAACGGGAGGGGATCGGGGCCCCAGGGGTCCCCCGTCCTCGACCAGACTGAGGACGGGACCGCCCAGGTCCGCCCGGCGCTCGCCGTCGACGAGCAGGGCGGGGCCGTCGAGCCAGTCGAGGCCGGGCGCCGCGCCCGCCGTGTCCACCGCGGCGCAGCAGACCATCGCCACGACGTGGTCGGCGAGCAACTCCGTACCCGTACGGGGCGGCTGGAGCGGAAGGAACGGGAGGGGATCGGGGCCCCAGGGGTCCCCCAGGGGTCCGGGGCGGGGCCTGTCGCTCCGGAGGCGCCCGGTACGTTGCCGGGCGGAGTCCGCCGGGCCGCCGCGGCCTCCTCCCCGGCCAGCGCGGCGCCGATCCCGGCGGCAAGCGCCTCACCGCTCCCGCCGCGGCCCGCCAGGTGGTCGACCACCCGGGCCAGCGTGGGCACCCCCGCGTCGACGGAGCAGGCGGTACGGAGCGGACGGCCACCGGCGCCGGGAGCGGCGGAACCGGGGGCGACCGAACCGGTGGGGGCGGGAGCGGGGACGGCGTCCGGCGCGCCCATCGAGTCGAGGACCCGGTGCAGGCGGGCGGCCTCGGTGCGCCACTTCCGGTCCACCACCTCTTCCGGGTACTGCTGCCAGTCGACCGGTGACCAGTCCGCCCCGGGGCGTGCGGGGCCGCCGTGGAACAGCCGGGCCGCCAGCAGCGAGGCGGCCTCGTCGGCGGCGCCCGGCTCCTCCAGCAGGTCGCAGGCCGGGCGTTCGCCGAGCCGCGCGGCGAACCCGTCGGCGAGCCGGTCGCGCCGGGAGAGCTCGGTCAGGGCGGAGACGACACCGGCGTCCAGCCGGGAGGGCCAGCGGCCCATCCGCCAGGCGGGCAGCGCGACACGGGTGAGCAGCCGGTCCCAGCCCGCGTAGGCGAGGCCGACCTGCTCCTGGGCGACGATCCGCAGCCCGTGGTCCACGTCCTGGGCGCGGATCGACGCGGCGGCGGCGACGCCCCGCTCCATCTCCGCCGCGTGATTGCGACAGCCGCGCAGCAGCAGCCCGGCGATCCGGCCGGCGAAGACCCGGGGCACCCTGCGCACCCCGGCCAGCGGTCCCGGAACGGGCACGGCCGCGTCGGCGACCACGCCGTCCAGCCCCCGTACGAAACGGCGGGCCGCGGCTATGTCTGGATGCGCGGAGGGGCCCGTGCCCGCGACGACCGGGGCGAGTACCGCCCGCAGCTCCCCGACCCTCATCCACCACAGGAACGGCGAGCCGATGACCAGCACCGGGGCCGCCTGGACCCGACGACGGCGGCCGGGACGCCCCGCCGGGGCCGTGCCGGGCGGGACGGCGGCACGGGGCGACCCGGCCGCGGACGCGGGGCCGGACGCGGACGGGTCCGCGGAGGGCGGTGCGGAGGGGCTCGCGACAGGGGCCCCGGCCGACTGCGCCGAGGGGTGCGTACGGTCCTCCAACCAGCTGTCGCAGTCGGGCGTCAGGGCTATCGCGGAGGGCGCGGGAACCCCGAGCCGGTCGGCGAGGTCCCTGACCAGGCGGTAGAGGTCGGGGGCGGCCTCCTCGGCGAGCGGAACGGTCGGGCTGACCGCCGGCTTCGCCCGTACGATCGCCGTTCCGACGGCGGCGGCGAGCAGGAGCACGACGACCGCGCAGGCCGTCACGACCCAGCGGGCCGTGTCCCAACCGCCGCCCACGGCATGACCCTGCGCACCCGCCACGAACAGGACCACGGCCACCGCCGCCGGCAGGATCGCCGCGGCCGTCGCCCAGCCGCGGATCCTCAGCAGGGCAAGAGCTCGTGCGCGCGCACCCGGCGCACCCGGTTCCTCATTCATACCGATACCGGACATGGCCGGACGTCACCCCCTCTGTCCCCGCGGCGGTGTTCTTCACTCCCCCACTGTGACACCCGTCACTGACATCGCAATGCCAGTGGGCCAAGTGCCGGAATGCTTGCGCCGCACCCTAGTTGGGGCCCCGGCAGGCGTCATCCGGATGGCTCAGTCGTCACTCGATGGAATGGCTTTGGGTAAAGGTGCTGACGCGCTGCCGCCCTTGGGTATCGGCGCGTTCCGGCACGGGGCGGCGCGACGCGTGGCGCCGCGCGCGGTGTGCGGCAGTGCGGTGCGGCGCGGTACGGCGTGTTGCGCGCGCGGGGCATGGCGCGCGTGTGTGCGTCGATGGGATGTGCCGATGGGGCGGGCCGGTGAGCCGGGCGGGGCGACGCGGTGCGGGGCAGGCCGGTCGGTCGGCCTGCCCCGCATCGGTGTCCCGCCGCCCTCCGGGCGGCCGGTCTCAGGCTCCCGCGGCCTTGCGGGCGATGTCGGTACGGAGCTGCGAACCATCGAGCCGGATCCGGCCCGCTGCCGTGTAGGCGCGCTCACGGGCCTCGGCGAGGTCCTTGCCGGTCGCGGTCACGGACAGCACCCGGCCGCCCGCGCTGACGACCGTGTCGCCGTCCTTCTTCGTACCGGCGTGCAGGACGTACGCGTACGGGGCATCCTGTGCCGCCACGTCGTCGAGCCCCTCGATCGGGTCCCCCGTGCGCGGCGTGCCCGGGTAGTTGTGCGAGGCGATGACCACGGTGACGGCGGCCTCGTCGCGCCACGTGAGCGGGGGCAGCTCGTCGAGGGTGCCGTTGGCGGAGCCCAGCAGGACACCGGCCAGCGGGGTCTGCAGACGGGCCAGGACCACCTGGGTCTCGGGGTCGCCGAAACGGGCGTTGAACTCGATCACCCGGACACCGCGCGAGGTGATCGCGAGGCCCGCGTACAGCAGTCCGGAGAACGGAGTGCCGCGGCGGCGGAGCTCGTCGACGGTCGGCTGGAGCACCGTCTCCATGACCTCGTCGACCAGCTTGGGGTCGGCCCACGGAAGGGGGGAGTAAGCGCCCATGCCGCCGGTGTTCGGGCCCTCGTCGCCGTCCAGGGCGCGCTTGAAGTCCTGCGCGGGCTGGAGCGGCAGCACGGTGGTGCCGTCCGTGATCGCGAAGAGGCTCACCTCGGGGCCGTCGAGGAACTCCTCGATGACCACGCGGTCGCAGGCCAGGGCGTGGGCGCGGGCCGCCTCGACGTCGTCGGTGACGACGACGCCCTTGCCCGCGGCGAGCCCGTCGTCCTTGACGACGTACGGGGCGCCGAAGGCGTCGAGGGCGGTGTCGATCTCCGCCGGGGTGGTGCAGACGTAGCTGCGGGCGGTCGGGACGCCCGCCCCGGCCATCACGTCCTTGGCGAACGCCTTGGAACCCTCCAGCCGGGCCGCCTCCCGGGAAGGCCCGAAGCAGGGGATGCCCGCGGCGCGCACGGCGTCGGCGACCCCGGCGACGAGCGGCGCCTCCGGGCCGACGACCACCAGTCCGGCGCCCAGGTCGGTGGCGAGGCGCGCGACGGCGTCGCCGTCGAGGGCGTCGACCGGGTGCAGTTCGGCCACCTCCGCGATGCCGGCGTTGCCGGGAGCGCAGTACAGAGCGGTGACGTCGGGGTCGAGGGACAGAGAGCGGCACAGGGCGTGTTCGCGGGCGCCGCCGCCGATGACGAGGACCTTCACGGGGTGCAGCCTAACCGCCGGGGCGCGACCCCCTCGACGCGCGCCGCCCCATGGACACCCGGACGATCCGGCCGCTCACCCGTGTCCCGGGCAGTCCGGTCACCCACCCGGACCGAGGCGTACCGCGGGGCGTGGGGTGTCTGCCGTGGGGCGCGGGAGTCGGCCTCGGGCCCGCAGGCCGTGGGGCGCGGGTCGTGGGGCGCGGGTCGTCGACCGCAGGCCGCGGGTCGTCGACCCGTGGGGCACAGGCTGCGGGTCGCGGGTCGTCAGCCTCGGAACGCAGGAGCCGACCGCGAACCACGCCCTCGCGCTCTCCCGGCCCCGCCCGTCCTCCCGGCCGGTCTGCGGCAAGGAGAACAGCACCGTCGAGGACGGCGTGCTGCCGCTGGTCGTGCGGGCCGGTGCCGGGTCCGTGCGTGACTCGATGTCGGTGATGGACCAGTTGCTCGCCGGTGCCGGCGACGACGGTGTGACATACGCCATGGCGACCTCGCTGCTCGGCTACACCGACGGCTCGTTGCTCGACTCGATCGTGGACGCCTTCGCGGCGGGCACCGGCGCGTGGGCCAGGGCCTCGGGCCCGGGTACGTACCCCATGGCGGGGCCCGGCCCCGCGGTCGCGAAGGAGGCGCCGCGCTCCAACCGGTCGAGCCGGGCCTGGAGCGAACGCTCGTCGTCGAAGGCGGCGGGAAGCAGCACCCGGGCGCAGATCAGCTCGACCTGGAGCCGCGGCGAGGTCGCCCCGCGCATCTCCGTGAGCCCCGTGTTGACCAGGTCCGCGGCGCGGCTCAGCTCCGCGGCGCCGAAGACGGACGCCTGGGCCTGCATCCGCTCGACGACATCGGCGGGGGCGTCGATCAGCCCCTTCTCCCCCGCGTCCGGCACGGCGGCCAGGATCACCAGGTCGCGCAGCCGCTCCAGAAGATCGGCGACGAAGCGGCGCGGGTCGTTGCCGCCCTCGATCACCCGGTCCACGACCTCGAACGCCGCGGCCCCGTCGCCCGCCGCGAAGGCGTCCACGATCGAGTCGAGCAACGAGCCGTCGGTGTAGCCGAGCAGCGAGGTCGCCATGGCGTATGTCACACCGTCGTCGCCGGCACCGGCGAGCAACTGGTCCATCACCGACATCGAGTCACGCACGGACCCGGCACCGGCCCGCACGACCAGCGGCAGCACGCCGTCCTCGACGGTGCTGTTCTCCTTGCCGCAGACCTCGGCGAGGTACTCGCGCAGCGTCCCCGGCGGGACGAGCCGGAAGGGGTAGTGGTGCGTACGCGACCGGATGGTGCCGATGACCTTCTCGGGCTCGGTGGTCGCGAAGATGAACTTGAGGTGCTCCGGCGGCTCCTCGACCACCTTCAGCAGGGCGTTGAACCCCGCCGAGGTGACCATGTGCGCCTCGTCGATGATGTAGATCTTGTAACGACTGGAGGCGGGCCCGAAGAACGCCTTCTCCCGCAGATCACGGGCGTCGTCCACGCCGCCGTGCGACGCGGCGTCGATCTCGATGACGTCGATCGACCCCGGCCCGTTGCGCGAGAGGTCCCGGCAGGACTGGCACTCCCCGCACGGCGTGGGGGTCGGCCCCTGCTCGCAGTTCAGGCAGCGGGCCAGGATGCGCGCACTGGTCGTCTTGCCGCACCCGCGCGGACCGCTGAACAGGTACGCGTGATTGACCCGGTTGTTCCGCAGGGCCTGCTGCAACGGGTCGGTGACATGCTCCTGCCCGATGACCTCGGCGAACGACTCGGGGCGATAGCGGCGGTACAGCGCAAGGGACGACACACGTACGAGGTTATCCGGGCCGACTGACAACCGGCCCCGGACCGGCCGAGGCCCACTCCGGGCCCCGGACCCCGGGAACACCGCCCCGGAAAACACAAGGGCCCCCCACGCACCCGCCAGAGCCGACCTACCCTTGCTGCCTTCCGGCCCTGGGGGAGTTCAGTCAGATAGCGCCACGTGAGGGGCTGACGCCCACCTTAGCCGATTCCCACCCCCACCGGTCCACCTCCCCAC
>NZ_RDBO01000055.1:301685-303853 GCF_008120935.1 Streptomyces sp. sk2.1 | reverse complement strand
CACCGGTCCACCTCCCCACCCTCCCCGACCGTCCGGAAGCCTCCGGAGGACCCCCGGAACGATCTTGAGGGCAACAGGTTCGCAAGCACCCCTCAACGTCTTGTATTGTTTGCGGCGGAGGATTCGCCTAGTGGCCTAGGGCGCACGCTTGGAAAGCGTGTTGGGGGCAACCCCTCACGAGTTCGAATCTCGTATCCTCCGCCAGTGCCTCACCGGGCACGTTGTCGAAGGGCCCCACCGTTCGCGGTGGGGCCCTTCGACGTTGTCTCAGGCCTCGCCGCCCCGGTGGTCCGCAATGCCTTCATGGACGGCTTCCCCTGGCGTCCGCCGGCGAGGCCGATGGCTCGGGCGGTCAGCAGCCGGGGCCTCTCCCGTTGCCCTCGGTCACGCGGAGCCGACAGCCGCTCGAGCGTGTACGGATTTCGTGCCCCGTCGAAGGGGTGGCCTGTATCGACGAGCGGTGAGACATGCCGATGTCATGCGGCACAACCGTCGTATCCGACCCCCGGTCCCACCATCACTGACAGGCTTGGCACCTCACCCCGTCGCCCGGAGGACAGCATGAGTGCCGATCTCGGTCCGTTGGCCGTGACACGCAAAAGCGGCAGCGAGCCGATACGGGTCAAGGGCGAGACGGTGGGTGAGCTCGCCGACTTCTGGAGCTGGGCGTGCTCCGACCTGGCCAACAACACCATGCGTGGCGTCCTGGCCGAGTACCTGGTGGCCACGGCACTGGGCTCCGCCGCCGGTACCCGTACGGAATGGGACACGGTCGACATCCGCACACCCGAGAAGTGGCGCATCGAGGTGAAGTCGGCGGCCTACCTGCAGTCATGGGCGCAGTCCCGGTTGTCGAAAGTCTCGTTCGACATCGCCCCGGCCTCCGGCTGGGACGCCCGGACCGGTGTCACCTCGGCCGAAGTGCTTCGCCGCTCGGACGTCTACGTCTTCTGTCTGCTGCATCACCGGGACAAACAGACGCTCGATCCCCTCCACCTCGACCAATGGATCTTCTACGTCCTGCCCACCCGAGTCCTGGACGAGCGCTGCCGGATCCAGAAGACCATCACGCTGTCCGGCCTGGAGCGTCTCGGCCCGCTGAGAACCGACTTCACCGGCCTGCCGGAGGCGGTGTCCGCGTGCGCGAAAGATCCGTGACGGCCCCAGGTCCGCGGGCGCCGCTACGATCGCCGGTCATGGACTGGGCCGAACGCACCGCGCAGTTGAGGCAGTGGACGAGGAACGGGACACGGGCCCCGCACAAACCGCTGCTCCTCCTGTACGCGCTCGGGCGGTTCCAGCAGGATGCCGACGGCGAACTGCGGTACAGCGCGGTGGAGGAGGACCTGCGGCGGTTGCTCGCCGAGTACGGGCCGGGGCGCCGGACGTCGCCCTCCTATCCCTTCCACCATCTGGTGAGTGACGGGGTGTGGGAGGTGCGCACCGAACGCGGTCCTGGAAGCCCGGGGTCCGGGGTCGGGGAGCTGCGGGCGACGGGTGCCGCCGGGCGGCTGGCGCCGGAGCTGCGGGCGGCCCTGCGGCGGGAGCCGTCCCTGCTCGGCCGGATGGCGCGGGTGCTGCTCGACCTGAACTTCCCGCCCTCGCTCCACGGCGAGCTCTGCGAGGCCGTCGGTCTGGAGCCGGAGGAGGCCGGGGCGGGACGCCTCCTGGCCGCCCGCAGGCAACGGGACCGGCGGATGCGGGAGACGGTCCTGACCGCGTACGAGTACCGGTGCGCCTTCTGCGGGTACGACGGCATGATCGGCACGGTCCCGGTCGGGCTCGAGGCCGCCCATGTGCGCTGGTGGGCGTTTGACGGGCCGGACGACGTCGACAACGGGCTGTGCCTGTGCTCGCTGCACCACAAGCTCTTCGACAAGGGCGCCCTCGGCGTCGGCGAGGACCACCGCATCCTGGTCTCGCAGGGCTTCGCCGGCCGCGGCACCGTCGCCCGCGAGCACGTCCTCGCGCTCGCCGGCCGCCCGCTCATCGGCCCCCGGCCGGGCGTCCGCCCCGTCGCCGACGCCCACCGCGACTGGCACACCGACCAGGTCTTCCACCACCCCGCGCGCCCCGCCGCCGTGCTGTGACCCGCCCGGTCGTGCGAGGCCGGAGCCGTCGGGGTCCGTCGGCCCCGCGGGGGTTCGGCCGGGTGGTCGGGATGCGGG
>NZ_RDBO01000055.1:280250-301585 GCF_008120935.1 Streptomyces sp. sk2.1 | reverse complement strand
AAGAAACTCGCCACCGAGGGCCCCGCGGGCGCCGTCAAGGAAATCCAGACCGAGGCCGGCGACCTCAAGGCCACCATCCTCGAAAAACTCACCAGCTACCTCATCCCCACCGTCATCATCGCCGGCATCACCTGGATCATCTCCCTCCTCAACCCCGCCTCCGCCTTCATCCGCGCCGTCAAGGGCATCATCGACATCGTCACGTTCATCGTGAACCAGGGCGCCCAGATCGTGGAGTTCGTCAACGCCGTCCTGGATTCGGTCATCGCCATCGCCAACGGCGGATCGGCCGGCGTCCCGAAAATGGTCGAAACCGCCCTCGCGGCCAGCGTCCCCCTCCTCATCGGCTTCCTCGCCTCCCTCCTCGGCATCGGCAACCTCGCCAACAAAGTCAAATCCGTCTTCCACGCCGTCGCCAAACCCGTCAACCGCGCCATCGACAAAATCGTCGACCTCATCACCAAAAAAGGCAAAGCCCTCTGGAACAAAATAAAGGAAAAGGATGACCCTGAGCCCGGGAAGGGCAATTCCCCTCAAGACGACAAAACGTCAAAGGAACGAAGCGCGATCAGGGATGCAAACCGCCTACTGAATCAACGGCACCCAAAAGAAACCGTCACCGAGAAGCTTCCTGCGATATCCAGCCGGCACAGAGTACCTTTGCACCTCGTCGTTGAATCCAAGGACTCCCACGGCGAGCGAGTTCATGTACAAACAATGTCCAGCAACGCCGTCACCCTGCCCCCCGAGCGAGACCCAAGGCTCCTGAAATTGGATGAGCTGATAACAAAGCAAAAGACGGACGAGATCTGCAAGATCGCAACGGAGGGTGCTGTCATAGCAGTCATCGACACCGTTTCTGCATATGGCGTAAAAGCCCTTGCATCCGGCTTGAGCGGAGCCGAGACAGGTGATCTGATCGGAAAGCTTGATCTATCTATCATGCCGAACTTGGTTAAGGGGAGAAGGGCTACGGAAGGGAGCTGGCTCAAGAAGGCTGTAGACAGGTTCGGCGCATCGGCCGTGAATGAACTCGGAAAGTCTCTCGGAGGTCGCAAAATAGCTGAACTAGTGGACATGAATATCTTCGAGACAAAACACTTCGATCAGTCCAAGCATCCGGCCATCACTCCGCCACGCGGTAACGTAGCCAGGAGTCTGCCTCCCCTGGAAAACAGACTCCTGGCAGACATTGAGGCAGATTTGGTCTCAGCCGGGATGAACGGCCCCTTGGTGGAAAGGGGCCAGCACATGTGGACACACCCCGACGGATCGGTGGTCCGGATCAAGGTGGGCCGGGAAGCACTGCAAGGGGTGAGAAAAATACCACACGCAGTCCGCGAGATATCCGAGAATCCCGGCTCATACAATAAAGATGACATCGTTGCGAAGGTGACAGACAATGGCAACCTTGTGGCAACAGGGACAAATTCTGGAGACAATCGCCTGTTCTCATGGTTCCATGAATACACAAAGCGGGATCCCAATGTGACAGAAAAAGGCATCTTGACTCAAATATGGGCAGACGCCGGACATACAAACATTCGCCTGTGAGGAGACAGGAAATGCCATACGAATACTACCTGGAATCAACACGAGGAAAATTCTCGACAGAAGCAGAACAAAGGATGCGAAGGACGCTGGAGAGAAACCCTGCGACCTGCAGATTCGACGCATCGACGTACATTGTCTTTCAAAGTCGGCAAGCACTGGAGGAGCAAGCGCAAGAGATTCTCAACACCCCGGAAAGAAACTACTACCACCTCGGACAGGTAACCTTCTTCGAGGGGCAAGTGATCATCTCTGCGGCCGGAATCACGGAAGTGGATCATCACCTCTATGAATTCACCACATGGGCTCTCCAGGAATTCGAATCCAAACTCTACGACACAGGCCGCGAAGCTTCACCCGAAGAAATACTGCCCCGCAATGATTGACTGAAATCGATCAGCCCAAATGAATTCTTCAATTCATCTCCAAGAGAAGGGTTGGCCAGGGCCTCATCTTCTGGACGTCAGACCGCTGAGCAATTCATCAGTCCCCAACCACGCGCACTGGCAGCGACTTCACTCCGTTGATGAAGTTCGACACCAACCGACCTGGCGGAGCAGCGAGTTGGAGTCGCCCTGGTGGCAGAGCCCGGCACGTCTCCTCGTACAGGGCGCTGAGCTGCAACCGCGCGAAGTGCGCGCCCAAGCAGACATGAGGCCCGTCGCCGAAGGAGACGTGAGGGTTCGGAGACCGGGTGAGGTCCAGGGCGTACGGGTCGGGGAAGACGCGTTCGTCGTGGTTGGCGGAGGCGTGGAGGACGACCACCTTGTCGCCGGTGCGGATACGGGTGCCCGCCAGCACCGTGTCCTGGACGGCCGTGCGGCGGAAGGTCAGGACCGGGGGATGGCGGCGGAGCAACTCGTCGACGGCGCGCGCGAATCCGGCCTCGCCCCGGCACAACCTGGCGTACGCCTCCGGGTGTTGGGCCAGCAGACTCAGGCCGCCGGGGGCCGCGCTGCGTACCGTGTCGTTACCGGCCACCACCAGCAGGAAGAAGAACATCTCCAGCTCGGGGGCGGTGAGTTCGGGGTCCGTGGCCAGGGCCGTCAGCACGTCGTCGGCGGGGTGGCGGCGTTTGTGCGCGGCCAGGGCGTGGGCGTAGTCGAACATGTCGCGCAGGGCGGACGGGGAGCGGGGGTTGAGCGGTTTGCCGTCCGGGCCGAGGGCCGGCGTTCCGGCCTCGTCGGGGTCCTGGTAGCCGATGACGCGTTGCGTCCAGTGGAGGAGGAGCGCGCGGTCGGTGTCCGGTACGCCCAGCAGGTCCGTGAGGTTGAGCAGGGCGTATTCGTCGGTGACCCGGGCGACGAGGTCGCAGGTGCCGTCGCCGGCCCGCGCCCCGTCGACCGCGCCGGCCAGCAGGGTGCGGGCGCGTTCCCGGACGGCGTCGGCGAAACGGTCGATGCGCCTCGGGGTGAAGGCACGGCTGACGAGGGTGCGCAGGCGCCGGTGGTGCGGCGGGTCCTGGTTGAGCATCATGCGGCGGATGAACGGCAGGTCGGCCGGGTCCGGGTCGCGGATCTGGGTGGCGCCCAGGTACGAGGAGTACGTCGCGGAGTCCTTCAGGACCCGGACCACGTCCGCGTGCCGGGTGACCGCCCAGAAACCGGGGCCCGCCGGCCAGCCGAGCACTTCCGGCTCCTCCTGCCACGCCACGGGGTGGTGGTCGCGCAGCAGGCGGTAACGGTCGTGGGGGATGCCCTGCCCGTACAGCCGCGGGTCGAAGACATCCGGTACGGGCCCGGTCACGGCTTCGCCCCGGCGTCCTCCGTGTCCTCCGTGTTCTCCGCGTCCGCCCGCAGGAAGTCCTCCACCACCCGGATCAGGTCGAGCGGGGTCTCGTCCATCGCGTAGTGGCCGCACGAGGGCAGCTCCACCAACTCGGCGTTCGGGAACCAGCGCATCCAGGTGGCCCGCTGCAACTCGGCGGACAGCGCCGGGTCCAGGGCGCCCACGACGGCCAGCGCGGGCACGGGTGAGCCCTCGATCCGGTCGTGGAAGTCCTCGCCCGCCCAGGAGTCCAGCCAGGCCCGGAACGCCTTCGCGTCGCTGCGTTCCACCGAGCGGCGCACCATGCGGTCCAGCCAGCCCGCCGGGCGGCGGCCCCCGGTGGTGGTGTCGAGGATGACGCGGCGGTTGTCCGGGGTCCCGGCCGCCCCGGCGAACAGCTCCCACTGCTCCGGCGGGAGCGGCAGCCCGGAGGCCGGGACCGGGGAGACGCCGACGAGCCTGCGCACCCGCTCCGGCGCGGCGGCCAGCACCCGCTGGACGACGGAGCCGCCCATCGAGTGGCCGATCAGCGAGAACCGTTCCCAACCGAGCCGGTCGGCCAGCGCGAGCACGTCCGCGGCCCCCTCGGCCGTGGTGTACGCGCCGCTCGCGTCCCGGGCCTCGCCGTACCCCCGCAGGTCCACCACCGCGTACTGGAACGAGGCGAGGTCGAGGTCCGGCAGCACGGGGGCGTACGCGGAACGGTCGGCGAGCCAGCCGTGCACCGCGATCACCTTGTGCGGTCCGTCGCCGTGCAGTTCGTGGGGCAGAACGAGCGTTGCGGTCACGCTGACTCCTGTCGCCGTACGGAGAGGGCCGGGGCGGTCCGCCCGTCGGCCCCGACCACGGTCGCGCCAACTCCGGCCCGGCACAAGGGGCCGTGCCGAGGGGCCGACGCCCTGCCGCAACGCACACCCCTTCTACTACTTCATGTATTAGATTGATGTCATGAGCGACGACATCACCTACGGGGTGGGCGAGGGCCCCACCGCCAATGTCTCCGTCAGCCTCCACTCGGGCAACATCGCGGCCGTCCGCGCACGCGTGGGGAAGCGAGGCTTCTCCGCCTACGTCGATGCGGCCGTTCAGCGCCAGATCGAGCGGGACAACCTCGCGGAACTGACCAACGCGCACGAGGCGGAACACGGTGCGTTGAGTCATATGGAGGTCGATGCCGCACGGGCACTTCTACGGGGCGATGCCGACAGTGCGGAGAACGCCGCCTGATGGCCCGGTCCGGAACACTCGTACTGGACAGCGAGGGCCTGTCCAAGGTCGTGGCCGATGACCGGCAGGTCATGACACTGCTCCGTGGAGCGGAGCAGGAGGACATGAAGGTCGTCGTCAGCGTTCTCACCCTCATCGAGGCCCACCACCGGAAGGTGAACGCCGCCCGGTTCAACTGGGTGGTGTCCAGGCTGACGGTCGAACCCGTGAGTGAGGAGATCGGGCGCTCCGCGATGAAGCTGCTGACCGACACCGGGCTTCACGGGCACAAGTACGCCATCGACGCGGTCGTGGGTGCAACCGCGCTGCTGATGCCGAAACCCGCGGTGATCCTCACCTCCGACCCCGAGGATCTGGGGCTGCTGTGCGGGGACCGGGTACGGATCATCAAGATCTGAAGCAGCGGGATCTGCGGCCCCGCGTCTTGCCACAGCAGCTTCCGGTGCGCGCGTCTCACGTCAGCAGTTCCAGGTAGGGCCCGAACTCCGAGGCCAGGGTCAGCCGGCCCAGTTTCTGGTACTCGCGCTGGACCGCGTGGATCAGTGTCGGCATCGTCACCGGTCCGTCCGTGTCCGCCGCCAGGTAGGCGGCCGTCACCGCGATCGAGCGGATGTTGCCGCCCGCCAGTTCGAAGTTCTCCGCGCAGAAGGCGAGGTCCAGGTCCTTGCCCCGGGGGAGTACGGGGCCCAGGCAGCGCTCCCAGAGGACGAGGCGCTGTTCGGGGTCCGGGACCGGGAAGTCGACGACCAGGTCCAGGCGGCGGGTGAAGGCGTCGTCCAGGTTGGCCCGGAGGTTGGTGGCGAGGATGGCCAGGCCGTCGAAGGACTCCATGCGCTGGAGGAGGTACGCGCTCTCGACGTTCGCGTAGCGGTCGTGGGCGTCCTTCACGTCCGAGCGCTTGCCGAAGATCGCGTCCGCCTCGTCGAAGAGGAGGACGCCGTTCACCCCCGCGGCCTCGGAGAAGATCCGTTCCAGGTTCTTCTCCGTCTCGCCCACGTACTTGTCGATCACCGTCGCCAGGTCGACCGTGTAGAGGTCCAGGCCCAGGTCCGCGGCCATGACCTCCGCGGACATCGTCTTGCCGGTGCCGGAGTCGCCGGCGAAGAGCGCCGACACGCCCCGGCCCCTGCCGCCTCCCGGGCGCATGCCCCACTCGCCCAGGACCCGGTCGCGGTGGCGGGCGCGGGCGGTGAGTTCGCGGAGCTGGGCATGGGTGTCCGGAGGGAGGACCAGGTCGTCCCAGGTGACGGAGGGTTCGATGCGGCGGGCCAGGCGGTCCAGGCCCGCCGCGTTCTGGGCGCGGGCGCCCTGGCGGACGTGGTCGGCGGTGAGGACGCCGCCTTCCAGGTGGGTGGTACGGGCGGCGCCCCGGGCCGCGCGGGTGATCTGCTCCGGGGTGAGGAGGAACGGCGAGAGCAGCCGGTCCACGTCGATGGTTCCGGGGACGGGGGCGGCGTACGCGTCGGTCCAGAGGGCGGCCCTGGTCGCGGGTTCCACACGGGGTGCGTGCAGCAGGAGGGGCGGGGCGGCGGACCAGGACGCGTCCCAGGGCGCCCGGCCCACCAGGATCGTGGGAACCGGGGTGTCGGTGAGCAGCCGCAGGATGCCCGGGTGCTCGCGGCAGACCGCGTCGAGCGGGGCGCAGACCACCCCGGCACCGGTCAGCCGGGCCTCGCGGACCAGGGAGCGGACCGCCTCGGCGGGTGCCGGGTCCTCGGCCAGCCGTGCCAGGTCCAGGCCCAGGACCCGGTGGCCCGCGAGGGTCAGCGCGGAGGCCGCGAGGGCCGTGCCCGCGCCGCCCTGGTCCTCGCGCAGATAGGCCGGCGAGACTCCGTGGGCGAGGGCCGCCGCCAGCGGGGCCGGGTCGCCGACGCCCGGTACGGCGTGCCAGGGGGCGAGGAGACCGGTCAGGCGCGGGTCGGGGGTGTCGTCGCCCAGGAGGTGCGCGGTGACCCGGTCGGGGACGCGGAGCGCTCGGCTCAGGAACGGGCGGTCCAGGTCCTCGACCAGGAGGAGGCGGCCCTCGCGGAGGGGCGCGAGGGCCGCCAGCCGACCGCGTGCCTCCTGGTCGGCGGGGGACAGGCCGCACAGGCCCAGCGCCAGCCCGATGGACGGGCGGCGGCGGGTGACGTCGTCGTTCAGGTAGCCGTAGAACGCCTCGAAGCGGTCGTCGAGGTCCGGTACGAGCGCGATGAGGAGGATCTCGACGTCGAGGGGCGTGAGGCCGAACTCTTCCGCCAGGGACGTCAGTCCGGACCGCTTCCCCGACTCCTCGCCGAAGTCCGGCACCTCACCGGAGCCCGCCACTTCGTCGAGATCCGGGACCGGGGACGGGTAGGCGCGGGCCTCGTCCGCGTCCAGCAGCCGGGCGACGTTCTCGTCCGTGAGGTAGAGGCCGCGGAAGGCGTCGTCCGGGTCCGGGTCGGTGAGCCGACGGGCCTCGACCGCCCGTCGGATGCGCTGCTCCACCACCACCGCGCGAGCGAGGAGGTGGCGCAGGTTCGGGTCGCCCGAAGTGGTCATTCCGTGCCGTCCTCCCTGCGGGACGCACGAGACGTACGGGATGTACGGGCCCCCCGGGTCTCCGTGATGCGGAGGGACAAACCACGTCGCCGTTCCGCGTCGCGSGCSCGCGACGCGGGGTCCCCGCCCGGCCGTCCCGGACGCCCCCCGTACACCGGGAGTCCCCCACGCCCCGGCATCGGCTCCGACACCGGGTCGTCCCTCTCCGGCACGTCCCCGAAGCGGGCCAGCACCCCCTCGTCCCCGACCGGCGGACCGGCCACATAGCTCGGCGATGCGGTCACCGGCACGCTGACCACCAGGTCCAGCGAGGGTTTCAGCTCCCCGCCCAGCGCGCTCCACACATCGGCGAACGAGCGGTCCTCCGGCGGCGGCAGCGCGATCGACATCGGTACGGGCGCCCCGATCCCGGCCAGGGTGCCCGTCAGCCGTTCCGGCGGCAGCGCCTCGTGGCGCAGCAGGCAGCCGAGCAGCGACGAGAGCAGCCGGTGCTCGTCCTCCGGGCGCTTGGTCCACGCCGTGATCAGGTACGACAGCTTGAAGAAACGGGGCGGGCGGCGGCGCGCGACGATCACGCCGTGCTCGTCGTAGTCGTTGTGCAGGCCCCGTTCACGCCTGCGCATGTCCTCGCGGATGTCGTAGAGGTACAGATTGACCATGGGCGCGTTGACCTTCGCCGCCCACTCCCGGGTCGGGGCGTCGAAGACCACCGCGATCTGGCCGCCTTCGAGCACCTCCGCCCTGATCAGGGCCCGCAGTATGTCGTCGACCTCGTGGATCACCCGATCACTCCCGCAATCACTCCAGTAACCGCTCCCGCTCCCGCAATCGCTCCCGTGCGGTCGCCGGTGCTCATGCGCGGCCCGCGAAGTCCGGTGGCTGCAGATTGCGCTGGACCACCAGGACCGGCTTCTTCAACCGGTCGATGTCCCGGGTGTCCACGCGGAGCTCGCGCGGGCCGAGTCTGTCCTTGCGCAGGACCGGTATCTGGATCTCGAAGGTGCCGTCGCGCCCCACCGTCACGCCGGACATCTCCGCGGTGATCCCGATGTTCCACGTGAAACGTACGGTCTGCCCCGGTGGATAGTCCTTGCCGCGGGCCAGGACCACCTGGCCCGGTTTGACCACCTGGGGCGTGACGGTCAGCGAGGGTTTCAGCACGCGCAGCCGGTCGGTGCCCCGGTTGTCGGCCGACTGACGGTCCGGCAGCGTGCCGCGCACGGTGGCCCGTACGTCGCCGGTGATCGCCGCCCCGTACGTCGCCGTCTGGGTCACCACGATGCGTCCGCCGGCCGGGATGGTGCACGGGGCGGCGGCCGTGCAGCGGGACAGCGCGGGCAGGCTGCGGTCCTTCGACCTGGAGGGCTTGGGCCAGGTGGCGCCCAGGACCACCCCGGTCGCCGGGTCCGGTCCTGCGTTGGTGACGGTGAAACGGGCACGGGCCGGGCGGCCGGTGTACGTACGGTCCGGGCTGACGTCCACCCTCACCGCCACGTCCGCCGAGGGCGGCACGGGTGGTTCGAGCACCTCGATCTGCGCCGTGTCCGTCCCCGTGTTGCCCGCCGAGTCGGTCGCCGAGCAGGTCACGGTGGTGCGGCCGACCGGGAAGAGCGAACCGGAGGCGGGGGCGCAGGTCACCGGGAGCGTGCCGTCGGTGGCGTCCCGGGCGGTGGCGTCGTACGTCACGCGCGCGCCCTCGTCGTCCTCGGCCCGCACGGTCAGATCGTCCACGGTGACGACGGGCGCGTCGATGTCGTTCACGTCGATGCCGATCCGCTGCTGGAAGTCCGGGTCGGCCGCGGCGGCCGGTCCGATCGTGTCCGTGCCCGGGGGCTGGGTGCCCATCAGGAACTGGACCGTGCAGCTCAGCCGGGTGCCCTGGGGCGCGTCGGCGGAGACGTCGATGTTCTCCGCGAAGTGCGCCGTTTCCCCGCTGGTGAGTCGCTGGATGGGCGGATCGA
Organism: Streptomyces sp. sk2.1; assembly: GCF_008120935.1. GTDB lineage: Bacteria > Actinomycetota > Actinomycetes > Streptomycetales > Streptomycetaceae > Streptomyces. Next base: position 292,556 of record NZ_RDBO01000055.1, on the reverse strand, counting down.
GGCTGACGGACAGATGCGGATCGCAGTCGTCCAGGCGGTAGCCCACATTGGTGGGGAGGTTGCGGAAGCCGTCGATGATGGCGTCGACGACGTCATCGCCCTCGATGCCGTCGATCATCCGGCCGTTGGTGGCCTCCACCAGGCGGCTGGCCTGCTCGGGCTCGTGCGGCGGGTCGCCGTGGTAATCGGGTATCTGGCCGTTGCCGTTGAGTCCGTCGCCGAGCGTGCTGGTCAGGCCGACCGCGATCACCCGCGCCCCCGCGTCCTGGAGGGCGGCCTCGGCGTCGCTGAAGCTCCATTTGTAGTTGCTGGGCTCGTGGCTGGACGCGTCCCCGACCAGGACGACGACCGGGCTGGAGTCGGGGCGGAACACGGTCTTTCCGTCACCGCCGTTGGCCAGCTTCCACATGGCGTAGAGCCAGTCCTCCGCGGGGCCCTTGCTGTCGGTGCCCAGGTTGGCCTTGAGCTGGTTGACGCCCGTCTGCACCTCGCCCAGGTCGTACGTCAGCCCCTGGAGCACCTTGAAACCGGCCTCGGGAGGGTCCGCCCATTCGTCGCCGAAGGTGGCCACGGCGAAGCGGGACTCCGGCTGCTCGTCGCGGATCGCCTTGGTGATCTCGGGGATGCGCTCCTTCACCCGCTGGATCGGTGTCTCCATGCTGCGGGTGCCGTCCACCAGCAGGACCACGTCCGGCCTCGGCGGAATCACCGGCGTACGCACCTGCTTGTCCACACCCGTGGAGCCGCCCGGGTCGACGGCGTCGGTGAACTCGGCCGGGGTCACCCAGGGTTCGGGCACCGCGACCGTCGGCACCCCGGGCTCGACGGCCGGACCGGGAGCGATACCCGTCGCCACGAGAAGCAGCGCGAGGACCGGGACGCGGAACACGGCGAGACCGCGGCGCGGTGCGCCGGGAGGCCGGGACCGGGTCGGCCGGCCCGACCGGCCCGGCCGCGGTACCCGCTGAAGTGGCTGGAACCAGCGCACGGAAGTCCTCCCCCACCCTCGCCGGTCGATCGGCGTACCCGGGCCCCACGGTCCCGTACGCGCAGCCCGCGTACAGAGGTACGGGAGTCACATCCCCGGGTAGGCCCCGCTGCCCTTTCGTGCAGCGGGGCCTGCCGAAGTGCCGTACGCGACCGCGACCGCGGCCGAGGTGCCGTACGCGGCTACGGCCGAGGTGCCGTACGCGACCGCCGCCGGAGCACCGCGCACATCCGTGCCGGACGGCTCAGATCAGCCCCTGCCGCATCGCGTACGCCACCGCGTGCGACCGGTTCCGCAGCTGCAGCCGGGTCATCACCGAGTGCAGCACGTTCTTGATCGTGCGCTCGGAGTAGGCCAGCTTCGTCGCGATGTCTGCGGTGTCGTACCCCTCCGCGACCAGCCTCAGCACATCCACCTCGCGCGCCGCGAGCCCGGTGAAGTGCAGCCCGCGGGGGCCGAGCACCTGGCCCTGGAGGCGTCCCACTTCCTCCAGCAGCCGTCCCAGCAGGTCGGACGGAAGATGGCCCTCGCCCCTCGCCACCGTCCCGATGACCTGCACCAGATGCTCCGGAGTCGCCTCGGAGCGCCTGACCACACCGGCGACCCCGCACTCCGCGGCGCTCACCAGCTTCTGTTCGTCGATGTCCGTGGTGACCAGGACGGTTCGCGAGGTGCTGGTGCGCTGGATGTGACGCAGCATCGTCAGCACTTCCTCGTCGACCGCGTCCACGACGACGACAACGATCTGGGGGGAGGCATCGCCTTCCCCCCATTCCATGACGCTGACTTCGGGCCGGGTACGTAACTGACTGGCCACGCCCGCCTGTGATATCGGGTCCTGGGCCCTCAACGCGACAGTTGTTCGCTCCATGGCAATGCTCCCCCTGGGCAACAGCCATGACGTCACAGCGAACACAACCGGCACGGCTGTTTCGTATGCCTCAATCGTCGTGAGGCGGTCAAAAGATGCCCGGGTATCCCTACAGGGAAACAAAAAAGCCGATCCGGGCACGGAATCTGCCCGGAAGTGTTCCTTCCCGGCCGATGTCCGGGTTCCGTGCCGCTCCTACGGTGCGCCCTATGAGTCTCACGGCAAGCCTCGACGATTCAACCGTCACCGCCGCACCGGGCGAGGCGACGGCCGTCCCCCTGCGGATCCTCAACTCCGGCAGCACCGTCGAGGAATACCGCTTCGAGGTGGTCGGTGCGTGCGCCGCCTGGTCGACGGTCGAGCCGGCGGCCCTGTCCCTGTATCCGGGCGACTCGCAGACGGTGTCCTTCGTGTTGCGTCCGCCCCGTGATTCGACCGTGCCCGCGGGGGAAACGCCCTTCGGGATACGGGTGGTGCCCACCAGCGAGCAGGGCGACACGGTGGTGCCCGAGGGCCGGGTGACCGTACTGCCCTTCACCGAGACGACCGCCGAGCTGGTGCCGCGCAGTTCGCACGGCGCCTGGCGGGGCCGGCACCGGATCGCCGTGGACAACCGGGGAAACGCCCCGGTCACGGTACGTCTGGGCTCCCGGTCGGGTACGGAACGGGCCCGGGTCTCGTTCGCCTCCGACGAGCTGCGGATCGAGGCCGGGCGGGCGGAGTTCGGGAAGGTGCGGATACGGCCGGCCAAGCGCATGTGGCGCGGCACGGCGATCACGCATCCCTTCCAGGTGGTCGCGACCCCCGATGCGGCGGAGGACCAGGAACCGCCCGCCGCGGTGCTCGTGGACGGCTCCTACCAGCAGGAACCGATTCTGCCGCGCTGGCTGCCCCGGGCCCTGATCACCGCTGCCGTCCTGCTGATCGCGCTGGTCGGGCTCTGGTACGCACTGCTGCGCCCCACCGTGAAGTCGGCGGCCCGGGAGGCGGTCACACCGGACGTGGTCCGGTCCGCCGCCGCAGCCGACAAGAGCAAGGCTCCGGAGAAGGGTTCCTCGGCCGGTGCGGGATCGGGCGGCGGCGACTCGTCCGGGGCGAACGGGGGGTCGTCGAAACCCAGCCCCTCGGCGAGCACCGGCGGCTCGTCGGATGCCTCGGCCGCCTCCCCGACCAGTGCGCAGGTGCAGGTCAGGGACTCGGTGGGCGGCGGGTCGAACACCTCGACGGCCCTGCAGGTGCCCGAGGGGAACACCTTCCGGCTGACCGACATCGTGGTCCAGAACCCGCAGGGAGACGCGGGGACGGTCGTGATCTCCACCGGCCGGGGCGCGCCGGTGCTCCGGCTGGCCCTGGAGAACTTCCGGGACTCCGACTACCACTTCGTCACGCCGCTCCTGGTCCCGGCGGGCGGCAAGGTCACGATGACCGTCGACTGCCGCAAGGTGGGCAAACCGGTGAACGCGCCGACGCCCTCGCGATGCGCGGAGTCCCTGCTCCTCGGCGGCACGATGAAGACGGAGACGGCGGACTGACACAGCGGACCGACACGGCGGGCCGGCACCGGAACGCCGCGGCGCGCCGACCCGGCACGATGCGGGTCGACGCGCCGCGGCGCACGTCGTACGGCCCGCTCCGGAAAAACCGGTACGCCGAGCCGGTACGACCGGCGGACCAGCGGACCGGCGGACCGGCGGACCGGCGGACCGGCGGACCGGCGGACCGGCGGACCGGCGGACCGGCGGACCGGCGGACCGGCGGACCGGCGGACCGGCGGACCGGCGGACCGGCGGACCGGCGGACCGGCACCGAACGAGGTCGATCGGGCGAGGTCACCCGATCGGCATCACTCGGGCGGGGCCTCTTCCTCCTCCTCGGTGCCCTTCTTCTCCCGCTGGACGAACGAACCCTGCACGTCGGCCGGTTGCTCGTCCTCGTCCTCCGTCGCGGACCGCTGCACGGCGGGCGCCGGGGCGGTGGCAGGGGCTGCCGTCGCGGCCGGGGCCGGGTCCGAGAGCACCCGGTCGGCGTTGGCCACGGCCTCCCGCTCGAACCGGTCGGAGGGATCGCTCACCCGTATGCCGCCCGGCGCCTCCGTGCCCTCCACCGGACCGTTGCGCTGCTGGATGACATGGGTCAGCTCATGGGCCAGCGTGGTGCGGCCCTGCGACGAGGACGGGTCGTAGGCGTCCCGCTGGAAGACCACGTTGTTGCCGACCGTGTACGCGTGGGCGCCCACGCCCTTCGCCGACTCGTGCGCCGCGGAGTCCGTGTGGACGCGCACGTCGGAGAAGTCCGCGCCCATCCGCTGCTCCATGTCGGCACGGGTGTCGGTGTCCAGGGGCTGCCCGCCACCGGAGGAGACCACGTCGTGCACGGGGGAGCGCTCCTCCTGCTCCTGCTCCTTGCGCTGGATCACCGCCCCCACGGCGCTGTTGCCGACGGCGCGTTGGAGCACGCTCATGCCGCCCGTCCCGACCACATCGGCCCGCCCTGCGGCGGCGGCGCGGTAGAGGTGCGGGGTGCCCGCCGGCTCCCGGCCCTCGGACACCCCCGACGCATGCGGCGCCTCGTCATGGTCGTGCTCGTGGCCGTGCCCGTGCTCCCGCTCGTGGTCGTGTTCCCGGTCCCATTCCTGTGCGTGCATCGTCATCTCCCCTGACCGCGCCCCGGTCGAGGGCACGTCGTGATGGCCTCACCACTCCACCTTCACGACGGGCCGACGCCCCGTCCAGCCCGGACCCCGTCGGCCGGGGGCAGCCGCCGCTGCCCCTTCGGGCACCCGGAGGAACGACCGGTACGACCACGACGCCGGCGGCGGCGGCCCCCGTACCCACCGCCCGGGACCCGGCCCGCACTGCCACTGCCACCCCTCGCCCCACTGCCGCTCCTCAACCCATTGCCGCCCCCTCGAACCGTCGCTCCTGAAACGGCCGCTCCTCGAACCGACGCCCCTCAAACGCCTGCGCCTCGAACCGCTGCCCTTCGAACCGCTGCCCGGCGTCGCCTCCGCGCCGGAACCGTCACCCTCATCCGGAAGCTCGCCCTCCTCCGTGTCGGCACCGCCACTCGCCCCGGACCTCATTCCGGAATGGCGGCAATGGGCCCTTTTGTGGAGCCGTCATCGGCATCGCAGTGCCGCCCCGTGGCTGCGCCCGGAGGCTCTTGCCCGGTAGGCTTTCCGTGTGATCTTCAAGCGCATCGGAAATGGGCGGCCTTATCCCGACCACGGCCGGGAAAGCACCCGGCAGTGGGCGGACGTCGCGCCGCGCCCGGTCCGCCTCGATCAGCTGGTTACCACCAAGGGCAACCTGGACCTCGAAACCCTCCTCGCGGAGGACTCGACGTTCTACGGCGACCTGTTCGCGCATGTCGTGAAGTGGCAGGGCGACCTCTACCTGGAGGACGGCCTGCACCGCGCGGTCCGCGCCGCGCTCCAGCAGCGCCAGGTGCTCCACGCCCGCGTACTCGAACTCGGCTGACCGGAGCGGGCCCCGCCCCGACCCTCCGGGCCCGGCCGGCCCGCGAGACGGCCGCGGCGACTGCACGCCCCGCGGACCCCCGGGGTTCGTTCGGGTGCTTTCGCACTCGGACGGGTGCGATCCATTGATCATTTAGTAGGCATCATCACCGGGTCGCACTACGCTGCGCCCATGAGCATGCTCACTCCCCCCGGCATGGGCGGAAAGTACCGCATCACGGGTGACAAGTACCCTCGGATGCGCCGCCCCCGGCGTCGCGGCAAACTGATCCTCGCTGCCACCGCTTCCGTGGTCGCCCTCGGGCTGGCCGGCTGGGGAACGATGCAGCTCATCGACGTCTTCACCGGCGGCAACCAAAAGGCCAGCGCCGCCGACCACAAGACGGACTGCCCGTCCGCCAAGCCGTCGGCGCCCGCGAAGGTGCTGCCGAGGCCCGCGAAGATCACCGTCAACGTCTACAACGCGACGCCGCGCAGCGGGCTCGCCAAGAAGGCCGCCGACGAGCTGGAGAAGCGCGGTTTCACCATCGGCAAGGTGGGCAACGCCACGGCCGCGTACGACAAGAAGGTCCCCGGCCCCGGGGTGCTGCTGGGTGCCCCGTCGGCGGCGAACGGCTCGTTCCCGGTCCTCGGTACGCAGTTGCGGGGCGCCACCCCGAAGACGGACGCCCGCAAGACGGCGGACGTCGATCTGATCCTCGGCACGAAGTTCAAGTCGTTCAACACGCCGCAGTCGGCCGCCGCGGCCCTCGCCGCCCTGACGAAGCCGGCCCCCGCACCGTCGTCCTGCTGACGGCCACCGGCCTCCCGGCCGCCCCGCCCCTACGCCGTGGTGGGGGCCGGTGCACGGCGGGGGCGCGCCACGAGCTCGCCGCCGCAGTTGGGGCACGTGTTCCGCATGAGGTCGCCGCAGGGCACGCAGAAGGTGCACTCGTAGGAGCAGATGCGGGCAGCCGCGTCCTGCGGCAGCGCCGCGCTCCCGCACCGTTCGCAGCGATCGCGCATTTCCAGGGCCATGGCTCTCCCGACGGGTCCGGGGCGACCGGCCCCGACCGGCCGGAGGGAACGAACGGCACCGGCGGTGTTGTCGGGGCCGCCGCCCCGACAACACCGCCGAAAAAGCCCTGCTAGTCGACCGTGCCGTACATGCGGTCGCCCGCGTCGCCGAGCCCCGGGACGATGTAGCCGTTCTCGTTGAGCCGCTCGTCGACCGCCGCGGTGACCACGGTCACCGGCGTACCGGCCAGCTCGCGCTCCATCACCTCGACGCCCTCGGGCGCCGCGAGCAGCACGACCGCGGTGACGTCGTCCGCGCCGCGCGCGATCAGTTCCTTGATGGCCGCGACCAGCGTGCCGCCGGTGGCCAGCATCGGGTCCAGGACGTACACCTGGCGGCCCGAGAGGTCCTCCGGCATCCGCGTCGCGTACGTGGACGCCTGGAGCGTCTCCTCGTCGCGGATCATGCCCAGGAAGCCCACCTCGGCGGTCGGCAGCAGCCGCACCATGCCGTCGAGCATGCCGAGTCCCGCCCGCAGGATCGGCACGACCAGCGGGCGCGGGTGCGACAGCTTCACGCCGGTCGTCGGGGTGACCGGGGTCTCGATGTCGACCTGCTCGGTGCGCACGTCCCGGGTGGCCTCGTAGGCGAGCAGGGTGACCAGCTCGTCGGCGAGCCGCCGGAAGGTCGGGGAGTCGGTGCGCTTGTCGCGCAGGGTGGTGAGCTTGTGCGCGACCAGTGGATGGTCGACGACGTGGATCCGCATGGGCTCAACAGTAACCGGGCTCCCCGCACCCGTGCGCTGGCATCAACCGCATGTTCGGAGGGAAGGTGGGGGCATACGGACCCAGCCTTGGGGTGATGAGCCGATGCCCGACGCGGAAAAGTCGAAGCGGAGCCGGCCCGACGCGCCGGTCCCGCAGGACACGCAGGTCCCGCAGGACGAACAGGAGAGCGACGCGGCGCGCCGCAGGAGGCGTGCCCAGTTCCTGCGCGAACTGCACGAGGCGAAGGCGCTCCGCGACCGGGTGCAGCCCCGCCGGGCCAGGGCCGCCCGGATGCGTCAGGCCATGCGCATGCGCACCTTCCGCTGGTGACCCGAGTGCCGCCGGTGTCCCCCTGCTGGCGGCGTCCGACAGAACTGATGGCCGACTCAACGGCCGAACTCCTCTCGCGAAGCCCATGTTTCTGCCACGATTCCGATGGGCGGGGCACAGGACAGCCGGGCCACCGGATGCCCTCCCGCCGGACCGACACCCCTATGACAAGTGGGAGAGTCACGGTGTATTTCGCCGCACTGCTCGCGCGCACCGAAGACGGGTGGGAAGCGAGCGACACGGAACTCGACGATGTGGAGACCCTGTCCGACCTGACGGATCTGGCCCGCGACGCCTCGCCCGACGAGGACACGGTGCTCGTCTTCATCGAACAGGAGGACGCCTGGTTCGGCGTCGTCCGGGTGGACGGTGAGGACGACCCCCGTATTTTCGTCTCGGACGCCACCGCCGCCGCCCGCTCCTCCTACGGGGAGATCCTGCTCACCGACGAACTGCTCGGCCGCGAACCCGGGGCCGAGGACACGATCGCCGCACTTGAGGAGCTCGTCGGCCTCGACGGCTCGGAGGACGGCGATCCGGACACCGCCCCCGACAACGACAACAACAACACCGATACCGACATCGATGACGGATTCGACGCCGACGCCGTACCGGCGGGGCCGCTCGGCGACACCCGGATCCTGGCCGACCTCGGACTCCCCGAGGCGGAACTTCTGATGCTGCGCACGGACGCGCTGGCGGAGATCGCGGACGCGCTGGGTGCGGCCGAGGTCCTGGAGACCGTCCGTTAGGGTCCGCGGGTGAGCGAAGCACCGCACCCGCAAGGACCGCCGGAACCGCACGACCCCGTGAGAGACCCGTGGCGGGCGCACATGCGCCGCGCCCTGGCCGAGGCCGACCTGGCGGCGCGGGCCGGCGATGTGCCGGTCGGCGCCGTCGTGCTCGGCCCGGACGGCGCACTGCTCGCCACGGGCCACAACGAACGCGAGGCGACCGGCGACCCGACCGCGCACGCCGAGGTCCTCGCCGTACGCCGGGCCGCGGCGGCGCTCGGCCGGTGGCGGCTCACCGGCTGCACCCTGGTCGTCACCCTCGAACCCTGCACGATGTGCGCGGGCGCCCTGGTGCAGTCCCGCGTGGACCGGGTGGTCTACGGCGCCCGCGACGAGAAGGCGGGCGCGGCGGGCTCCCTCTGGGACCTCGTGCGCGACCGCCGCCTCAACCACCGCCCTGAGGTCATCCAGGGCGTCCTCGAACCGGAGTGCTCGGCCCTGCTGACGTCCTTCTTCCGCACCTCCTGACGCCCCGCTCCCGCGGCCCCCGGGAACCGATTTCTGTCCACGGCCGGTGATGGTCTAAGCTCTCTCTCGGTAGCGTGTCCGAGCGGCCGAAGGAGCTCGCCTCGAAAGCGAGTGTGGGGAAACTCACCGAGGGTTCAAATCCCTCCGCTACCGCTCTTGTGAAGGGCCCGACGCATCGCGTCGGGCCCTTCGAGTTTCTCCTCCGCATCCCGGGAACGGCCCGCCCCCACCGGCACCTGAGTGCTGAAATGGCTCCATGCCCTCCCGGACAAGCCGCTTCCCCCGGGGGAACGGGCTCTCGGGGATCGTCGCGGTCAGGGGGGATCTCGCGGCGGGGTCCCGTGGTGAGGGCCTGCTCCTCGCCCTTCGGGATCCTGCCGGGTCCGTCGGGCGCACTCCCCATCCTGCTGCTTCGAAGGGGGCCGGCGGGCGGACGAAGGGCCTCGATCGGGGGGTCCTTCGTCCTTAAAGGCTGTGTGAGTGGGCTCGATCCCCACGGGGATGCGGTCGTACGTACGGATAGAATCGCCCGACTGCACAGGGGATCGAAGGGGAGGCAGGGGCTGATGGCGCAAGCGAAGAAGATAGCGCTCTACGTGGTAGTCGTCTTCGTGCTGTACACGATCATCACCTCCCCGGCACGGGCCGCCGACCTGGTCCAGGTAGGGTTCGAGGGCGTGTCGAGTGCCGCACAGGGCGTCGGCGACTTCATGTCCGAGCTCGTGAAGTAGGAGTACCCCATGATCCGCCATCTGGTCCTGTTCAAGCTGAACGACGGCGTCGAGCGGGACGACCCGCGGGCCGTCGCCGGTGCACAGGCCTTCCGCGACCTGGAGGGGCAGATCCCCGAGCTGGAGTTCTGGGAGTGCGCCTGGAACATCACCGACCGGCCGATCGCCTACGACTTCGCCATCAACTCCGCGGTCGCCGACGAGGACGCCCTGAAGCGGTACATCGAGCACCCCGCCCACCAGGCCGCCGCCGGGCAGTGGCGCGAGTTCGCCACCTGGGTGATCGCCGACTACCCGTTCTGATCCTGTCCTGTCCCATTCGGTCCTGTCCGTTCCGATCCGGACGGGTCGGAAGCGGGCGGGGCGGATGACCCCACGGGCCCGACGACCCCCGCGATCCCGATGAGCCCAGTGACCCGATACACCTGACGGAGTGCCACCTCCGTCGGCCTCTCACCAGCACGGTGAGGGGCTTTTTTGGTGTTTAAACCAAGTTGAACCAGTTTGACCCCAACACGATGTTATACGGTGCTTGCACACAGTGCACATGTCTTGTGATGCTATGACCGCTTTTAATGGACGAGTTGACCGAAGTTGACCGCAAAGGGGTGGCCTCATCGTGCCGGCCAGTACAGCGCCTCAAGTGCCTCCCCAGTCCGCGCAGACAAGTCAGCCCGGCCACGCCGGGCAGGGCGGTCAGGTCGATCGGGCCGATCGGGACGACTGCGTCGAACGGAGTGACGCGGCGACGCCCACCAGGAGTCGGGGGGCCGACACCAGGGCTCTCACACAGGTGCTTTTCGGCCAGCTCAAGGACCTGGAGCCGGGCAGCCCCGAGCACGGCCGGGTGCGGGCGGCGCTCATCGAGGCGAACCTGCCCCTCGTCCGGTACGCCGCGGCGCGCTTCCGCAGCCGCAACGAGCCGATGGAGGACGTCGTCCAGGTCGGCACGATCGGCCTGATCAACGCCATCGACCGGTTCGACCCCGAACGCGGCGTCCAGTTCCCGACGTTCGCGATGCCGACCGTCGTCGGCGAGATCAAACGATACTTCCGCGACAACGTGCGGACCGTCCACGTCCCCCGTCGGCTGCACGAGCTCTGGGTGCAGGTCACCGGGGCCACCGAGGACCTGACGACCGCCCACGGCCGCTCCCCCACCACCGCCGAGATCGCCGAGCGGCTGAAGATCTCAGAGGAGGAGGTGCTCGCCTGCATCGAGGCGGGGCGCTCGTACCACGCGACCTCGCTGGAGGCCGCCCAGGAGGGCGACGGGCTGCCCGGGCTGCTGGACCGGCTCGGCTACGAGGACCCGGCCCTCGCCGGGGTCGAGCATCGCGACCTCGTCAGGCACCTGCTCGTACAGCTTCCCGAGCGCGAGCAGCGCATCCTCCTGCTGCGCTACTACAGCAACCTGACGCAGTCGCAGATCAGTGCCGAGCTGGGCGTGTCCCAGATGCACGTGTCAAGGCTGTTGGCCAGAAGCTTCGCCCGGCTCCGATCCGCAAACAGGATCGAGGCCTAACCGGATCGGGTAGAGAGCCTCAAGTCCGTTTCCCTCGGCCCCGTTCCGTCGCACCCCCTGTTAACTGCGCAGACGCCACAAAGACTTGTCGACTTGTCACTACAGCGTGTTGCCGACATGTGACATTCTGCGGGAACCGCGTTTGCCGTGGCCTCGCCTCCGGTATTCAGGTGGAGGCTGCGTTCCTCCGATGGTCGCGGCTCGACGCGACCGTCCGCGACCTCAAGGGGGTGGCATGTCCGAAGAACAGGGCAGCTCGAAGGTGCTCACGCTCACCAAGAACGAACCCGCACCCGCAGCGCTCACCAGCTCGCCGGAAGCCATCGACACCCGCACTCTGTCCCGCTCCCTGTTCCTGCGGCTCGCCGCGCTGGGCCCCGCCGACCCCGACGGAACGGACAGCCCGGAGCGTGCCTACGTACGGGACACACTCATCGAGCTCAACCTCCCGCTGGTGCGGTACGCCGCGGCGCGCTTCCGCAGCCGCAACGAACCGATGGAGGACATCGTCCAGGTCGGCACGATCGGCCTGATCAAGGCGATCGACCGGTTCGACTGCGAACGGGGCGTGGAGTTCCCGACGTTCGCGATGCCGACCGTCGTCGGCGAGATCAAGCGGTTCTTCCGCGACACCTCGTGGTCGGTGCGCGTCCCGCGCCGGCTCCAGGAGCTGCGGCTCGCGCTGACCAAGACCAGTGACGAGCTCGCCCAGAAGCTCGACCGGTCGCCGACCGTGCCCGAGCTGGCCAAGGCGCTCGGGGTCTCCGAGGAGGACGTGGTCGACGGGCTGGCCGTCGGCAACGCGTACACCGCCTCCTCGCTGGACTCGCCCTCCCCCGAGGACGACGGCGGCGAGGGCTCCCTCGCGGACCGGCTCGGCTACGAGGACTCGGCGCTGGAGGGCGTCGAGTACCGCGAGTCGCTGAAGCCGCTGCTGGCCAAGCTGCCGCCGCGCGAGCGCCAGATCATCATGCTGCGGTTCTTCGCCAACATGACCCAGTCGCAGATCGGCGAGGAGGTCGGCATCTCGCAGATGCACGTCTCGCGCCTGCTGACCCGTACGCTCGCCCAGCTCAGGGAAGGACTCATCGCCGACTGATCGCCGTGGACTCCCGCACCGGAGCACGAGGGTTCAGATTTGACGGTCCGTCAGTCACACTGGCGCGATGCGACGTCAGATGCTCGATTCGAACGGCCGCCGAGGCACCCTGACAGTCGCCTCGGCGGCCGTTCGAATCGAGCATCTGACGTCGCATCGCGCCAGTGTGACTGACGGACCGTCAAATCTGAACCCTCGTGCTCCGGTGCGGGAGTCCACGGCGATCAGTCGGCGATGAGTCCTTCCCTGAGCTGGGCG